>NZ_NNBJ01000001.1:0-512995 GCF_002803085.1 Streptomyces sp. CB01201
CTGCAGGGGGGACCCTGTGGGAGAGTAGGACGCCGCCGAACAATTTTTGGGGAAAGCCCCGCACCAGACCGTAAGAAATTACGGTCACGGTGCGGGGCTTTTTCGCGTTGTGGCAGTATCGGTCCATTTTGTGAAGCCTCGTGGAGTGGGGTGCGTACCCCGTGTGCAGCACGAGGCCGAGCTGACGGTAGGGTCAGGGGGCATCGTCGGCACATTTCCCACAGGAGGCCCCCGGGTGGAGGTCCAGGAGACTCGCGTTCAGACGGACCGGGTGCTCACCATCCCCAATATTCTCAGCATGGCGCGCCTGGTCGGCGTTCCGCTCTTCCTGTGGCTGATCCTCCGCCCCGTCTTCGGTGGTCCCAACAGCGATGGCTGGGCCCTGCTGGTGTTGGCGCTGAGCGGTGTCAGCGACTACCTGGACGGCAAGCTGGCCCGGCGCTGGAACCAGATCAGCAATCTGGGGCGCCTGCTGGATCCCGCCGCCGACCGGCTGTACATCCTTTCCACGCTCGTCGGTCTCACCTGGCGGGAGATCCTGCCGATTTGGCTGACCGCTGCCCTTGTCGCGCGCGAGTTGATGCTTCTGGTGATGGTGGGAATCCTCCGCCGGCACGGCTATCCGCCGCCCCAGGTGAACTTCCTGGGCAAGGCGGCCACGTTCAACTTGATGTACGCCTTCCCGTTGCTGCTGCTCAGCGATGGACACGGGTGGCTCGCCTCCCTTGCGGCGATTTTCGGATGGGCGTTCGCTGGGTGGGGTACAACTCTGTATTGGTGGGCAGGAATCTTGTATGTGGTTCAGGTCCGCCGGTTGGTGAAGGCGGACGCAGCGGCCGATTAGCTCGGCGACGGCGGGCCCCGACGGGTAGTCGGCGGTTGCGCTTGGCGCCAGAGGCCTTGCCCGTCCGGGCGAAGTCGGCCAGACCGCCGTCTCTTCGAGGAGGACGTTTCCGACATGAAGGCCGTCGTTATGGCTGGTGGCGAGGGCACACGCCTTCGCCCCATGACTTCGAGCATGCCCAAGCCGCTCCTGCCGGTGGTCAACCGGCCGATCATGGAGCATGTGCTGCGGCTGCTCAAGCGGCATGGGCTCAATGAAACCGTTGTTACCGTGCAGTTCCTGGCGTCGCTCGTCAGGAACTATTTCGGTGACGGGGAAGAGCTCGGAATGGAGCTCACCTATGCCAATGAGGAGAAGCCCCTCGGTACCGCAGGCAGCGTCAAGAACGCCGAGGAAGCCCTCAAGGACGATGCCTTCCTGGTCATTTCCGGTGACGCCCTCACTGACTTCGATCTGACCGATCTCATCAACTTCCACAAGGAGAAGGGCGCACTCGTCACCGTGTGCCTGACCCGCGTCCCCAATCCCCTTGAATTCGGCATCACCATCGTCGACGAAGAGGGCAAGGTCGAGCGCTTCCTGGAGAAGCCGACATGGGGGCAGGTCTTCTCCGACACGGTGAATACGGGCATCTACGTGATGGAGCCCGAGGTATTCGACTACGTCGAGGCCGACAAGTCCGTCGACTGGTCCGGCGATGTCTTCCCGCAGCTGATGAAGGAAGGCAAGCCGATCTACGGCTATGTCGCCGAGGGCTACTGGGAGGACGTCGGCACGCACGAGAGCTACGTCAAGGCGCAGGCCGACGTGCTGGAGGGCAAGGTCGACGTCGACATCGACGGCTTCGAGATCTCCCCGGGCGTATGGGTCGCCGAGGGCGCCGAGGTCCACCCCGACGCGGTGCTGCGCGGCCCCCTCTACATCGGTGACTACGCCAAGGTCGAGGCGGACGTCGAAATCCGCGAGCACACCGTCGTGGGCTCGAACGTGGTCGTCAAGAGCGGTGCCTTCCTGCACAAGGCCGTGGTGCACGACAACGTCTACATCGGGCAGCACAGCAATCTGCGCGGCTGTGTCATCGGCAAGAACACCGACATCATGCGGGCCGCCCGGATCGAGGACGGTGCTGTCATCGGCGACGAATGTCTCGTCGGTGAGGAATCGATCGTGCAGGGGAACGTCCGGGTCTATCCCTTCAAGACCATCGAAGCCGGCGCATTCGTCAACACCTCGGTGATCTGGGAATCCAGAGGCCAGGCCCATCTCTTCGGGGCCCGGGGCGTCTCCGGGATCCTGAACGTCGAGATCACGCCCGAGCTCGCCGTACGCCTCGCCGGCGCGTATGCCACCACGCTGAAGAAGGGGTCGACCGTCACCACGGCGCGCGACCACTCCCGTGGTGCGCGGGCACTGAAGCGGGCCGTCATCTCGGCGCTCCAGGCCAGTGCCATAGACGTACGGGACCTGGAGAACGTGCCGCTGCCCGTCGCACGGCAGCAGACCGCCCGGGGCACTGCCGGCGGAATCATGATCCGGACGTCGCCGGGCGTACCCGACTCCGTAGACATCATGTTCTTCGACGAGCGGGGCGCAGACCTCTCCCAGGCCGGACAGCGCAAGCTGGACCGCGTCTACGCCCGCCAGGAGTACCGGCGAGCTTTCCCGGGTGAGATCGGTGACCTGCAGTTCCCCTCCAGCGTCTTCGACTCGTACACCGGCTCGTTGCTGCGCAAGGCGGACACCACCGGGATCGCGGAGGCCGGCCTGAAGGTCGTCGTCGACGCGTCCAACGGCAGCGCCGGCCTGGTGCTGCCCAGCCTCCTCGGTCGGCTCAAGGTGGATTCGCTGACGATCAACCCCGGTCTCGACGAGTCGAGGCCCACCGAGTCCCCGGAGAGCCGCCGGGCCGGTCTGGTGCGGCTCGGGGAGATCGTGGCCTCGGCGCGGGCCGCGTTCGGGGTGCGGTTCGACCCGGTGGGTGAGCGGCTCTCGCTGGTCGACGAGCGGGGCCGGATCGTCGAGGACGACCGTGCGCTCCTGGTGATGCTGGACCTGGTCGCGGCCGAGCGGCGCAGTGGGCGGGTGGCGCTGCCCGTCACGACCACCAGGATCGCCGAGCAGGTCGCCGCCTACCACGGCACGCAGGTGGAGTGGACGACGACCTCGCCGGACGACCTGACACGGGTCGGCCGCGAGGAGACCACGATCTTCGGTGGCGACGGGCGCGGCGGGTTCATCGTGCCCGAGTTCAGCAGCGTCTTCGACGGTGCGGCCGCGTTCGTGCGGCTCATCGGCCTGGTGGCGCGCACGCAGCTCACGCTCAGCCAGATCGATGCGCGGATACCGCAGGCACACGTCCTGAAGCGGGACATCCCGACGCCGTGGGCGGTCAAGGGCATGGTGATGCGTCGCGTGGTGGAGGCCGCCGGAAACCGCTCCGTGGACACCACCGACGGTGTACGGGTCGTCGAGGCCGACGGCCGCTGGGTGATGGTGCTGCCCGACCCGGCCGAAGCCGTCACCCATTTGTGGGCCGAGGGACCGGACGACGTGTCGGCCCAGGCGCTGCTCGACGAATGGGCCGCGGTGGTCGACAGCGCAGGTCACTGACGTTGTAGCGGTGTGCCGGGCCGGGTCTTCGGGCCCGGCCCGGCACACCGGTGGGGCCATTCGGTGGTAGCGCCGACGACGTGCGACGATGTGCGGCATGCCGCAGCAGCCCCCCGTTCGGAGCACGCCGTCTCCGCCCCCGCGTCCCGACGCGTCGATGTCGCTGCTGACCAATGTCATGGACCACGCGCTCGACGACGGGTACGCGGAGGCGACCGCTCGGCGCAAGGCCGCGGGCCAAGCCGGAATGCCGCGCACGCTGAAGGCCAAATTGGGCCTCGCGGGCGGTCTGGTGCTCGCCGCCCTCGTAGTGACGGTGGGCGCGGCCCAGGCCCGTATCACCGCACCGGTGGTCGCCAAGGAGCGCCAGGAGCTGATCGACCGGGTCGACTCGGAGACCAAGGCCGCCGACAAGCTGCAGAGCGAGGTGGACGGGCTGCGGACCGAGGTCGGCGACCGGCAGCGCAAGGCGCTGGAGAAGCACGGCGGGGACCAGGGCGAGCTGGTGGCGCTGCTCTCCGGTGCGACCGAGGTGCACGGGCCCGGCGTGAAGCTGGTCGTGGACGATGCCAAGGAGACCGCCCAGGGCGACGGCAGCCGGCCGCGCGAGAGCACCACGTTCGCCGATACCGGCCGGGTGCGTGACCGTGACATGCAGCGGGTGGTCAACGGGCTGTGGCAGTCGGGCGCCGAGGCCATCGCCATCAACGGGCAGCGGCTGACATCGTTTTCGGCGATCCGGGCCGCGGGCGACGCCATACTGGTCGACAACAGGCCGCTGGTGCCGCCCTATACGGTGCTCGCGGTGGGCGACGGCAAGAAGTTGAGCACCGACTTCCAGGACAGCGCGGACGGCCAGTACCTGCATGTGCTCCAGCAGAACTACGGCATCAGGGCCGGCATTTCGGCCGAGGCCGACGTCCGTCTCCCGGCGGCGCCGAGCTTGACCGTGCGTACCGCAAAACCAATGGCCACGGGCGCCGGCAAGGGCGCGGCCGCCACAGGGAAGGGCACATCGTGATCGCCGTACTTGGCCTCGTCGTGGGAGTCGTGGTCGGACTTTTCGTCCGGCCCGAGGTGCCTGCGGTGGTCGAGCCGTATCTGCCGATCGCCGTGGTCGCGGCGCTCGACGCGGTCTTCGGAGGACTTCGGGCCATGCTCGACGGCATCTTCGTGGACAAGGTCTTCGTGGTCTCCTTCCTCTCGAACGTCGTGGTTGCCGCGCTGATCGTGTTCCTGGGCGACAAGTTGGGCGTCGGCGCGCAGCTGTCGACCGGTGTGGTCGTGGTGCTCGGCATCCGGATCTTCTCGAACGCGGCCGCCATCCGTCGGCACGTCTTCAGGGCCTGAGGCCGATGAGCGACGTGGAGAAGAACACCGGTCAGGGCGACGGCGACGAGGAACGGCCCGTCGACGCGCCGGGGGAAACCGCCGAGTCGAAGCCGCCGTTGACGGGGCGTCAGCGGCTCGCCGCTGGTCTGTGGCCGCCGCGGGTCAGCCGGGCGCAGCTCATCGTGGCGCTGCTGCTCTTCGTCCTCGGCCTCGGGCTCGCCATTCAGGTCCGCTCCAACAGCGACAACAGCGCGCTGCGCGGCGCCCGCCAGGAGGACCTGGTGCGCATCCTGGACGAACTGGATTCCCGTACGAAGCGACTTGAGGACGAGAAGCAGCGGCTTGAAGGCCAGCGCACCGAGCTGGAGACCAGCTCCAACCAGGCGGAAGAGGCGCGCAAGCAGACCGTGGAGAAGGAGCAGCAGCTCGGTATCCTGGCCGGCACGGTCGCGGCGCAGGGCCCGGGCATCACGTTGACGATCAGCGACCCCAAGGGCGCCGTCGAGTCCGACAAGGTCCTTGACACCGTGCAGGAGCTGCGCGCGGCGGGCGCCGAGGCGATCCAGGTCAATGACGTCCGCGTGGTGGCCAATACGTACTTCTCCGACGAGACCGGCGGCATCGGGGTGGACGGAACCAAGGTCACCGCCCCGTACGTCTTCAAGGTGATCGGCAGGCCGCAGGATCTGGAGCCGGCGCTCAACATCCCTGGTGGAGTGGTGCAGACTCTGGAGAAGGAGCAGGCCACGGCTACAGTGGCACGCTCGGAGAAGATCATCGTGAACGCCTTGCGAGCCGCGAAGCGGCCTGACTACGCTCAGTCGTCCTCGCACTGATGGGGGCATGCGTGAGAGCTGCCGCACAAGGGCAGGTCGTTGCGGGGGGTCGCCGCTCCGTAACAGTGGTGAGTGGTGGAAACTGTTTGGCGGATACGGACGTTGTGAGAGTGTCCGGGTCGGCCGCTGTGTTGATTCTGGGTTCGTCCTGCCCCACGGGCGGGTCTATTTCGGTCAAGGGGAATCGCCCGTGAAGTTGTTTGCGAAGTTGTTCGGCAAGAGCGCACGCCAGGACGGCGGCAGCGCCGCCAGGCACCGTGCTCAGCGCCCCGGAGAGCCGGAGGAGCAGGGCGGCGAGCGCCCGCTGTTCCGCGATGAGGTGGCTGGTTCCGGAGGCGACATTCCGGGCGCGTCGTCTGTTGACCCTGCGGGTGCAGGGCGCATAGGTTTCGGGGAACCGTCAACCTCACGTTCGGGTGGAGGGTTTGGCTCCGACCCGTATGCCACCAGCGCCCACGCGGTGCCGCCGCGGCAGGAGGATCCGTCGATGTCGGGCATGCCTGTTTGTACGAGGTGCGGGCACACCAACCCCGCAGCCAGCCGCTTCTGCTCCAACTGCGGCGCTCCGCTGCGGCCCGGTGTCGTCCCGGAGCGTGCCTCCGAGACCACGTCGACCATCTCCATCTCGGGCCTTGAGGCGTACGACGCCGAGGTGACGGGTCAGACGCAGGTGCCGTCGCTCTCCCCGGAGGCGCAGGCCGCCGTGGACGCCCTGCCGCTGGGCTCCGCCCTCCTGGTGGTGCGCCGCGGGCCGAACTCGGGAAGCCGCTTCCTTCTGGACGGCGAGCTGACCACGGCCGGCCGTCATCCGCAGAGCGACATCTTCCTCGACGACGTGACGGTCTCGCGCCGCCACGTGGAGTTCCGGCGCGGTCCCGACGGGCGTTTCACCGTCTCCGACGTCGGCAGCCTCAACGGCACCTATGTGAACCGAGAGCGCATCGACTCCGTCGACCTCACCAACGGCGACGAGGTCCAGATCGGCAAGTACCGGCTGGTCTTCTATGCGAGCCAGCGCGCGCTCTGAGCCACGGCCAGGGAAGGTCCATGCTGTGCAGACACCGACGGGCGGTGCCGGAAGCGGCACCGCCACCGCGGGCGGCCGGCTGATGAGTATCGGCGGCGTGCTCAACCAGCTGCGTGACGAATTTCCCGAAGTGACGATCTCGAAGATCCGGTTCCTGGAGTCCGAGGGCCTGGTGGAGCCCCGGCGTACGCCGTCGGGGTACCGCAAGTTCAGCCCCGAGGACGTCGAGCGGCTCGCTCAGGTGCTGCGTATGCAGCGGGATCACTATCTGCCGCTCAAGGTCATCCGGGAGCACCTGGACGCCCTGGCGCGCGGCGAGCAGCCCTCGCTGCCGTCCGCCGGTGCTCCCCGTGAGCTCCTCGACGGGCTGGGCGAGCCGGAGGCGGAGCGCCCCACGGCCGCGCGGGTGGGCCGTGCCGAGCTCGTGGCGGCCGCGGAGGTCACCGAGGCAGAGCTGGTCGAGTGGGAGTCCTACGGGCTCGTCACGGCCGGCCCCGACGGTGGTTTCGACGCCGAGTCGGTGAACGTGGCACGCCTTGTGGCGGATATGGGCAGGTTCGGTCTGGAACCGCGGCATCTGCGTGCCATGAAGGCCGCGGCCGACCGTGAGGCCGGCCTCGTCGAGCAGGTGGTGGCGCCCCTGCGTTTGCACCGGAATCCGCAGACCAGGGCCCATGCGGAAGCCACTACGAAAGAGCTGGCGGCGCTCTCCGTGCGCCTCCACGCGGCGCTCGTGCAGACCGCTCTGGGTGTCCGGCTTCACTGATCTTGTAGGTGCCCGACTACCCAAACCTGCCGAGCACGTCCTAGGGTTGCTGTGTGAACGAGCTCGACGTCGTGGGTGTCCGGGTGGAAATGCCCTCCAACCAACCGATCGTGCTCCTGCGTGAAGTGGGAGGCGATCGGTACCTCCCCATTTGGATCGGTCCGGGGGAGGCGACCGCGATCGCCTTCGCCCAGCAGGGGATGGCGCCGGAGCGGCCGCTGACGCATGACCTTTTCAAGGACGTCCTTGAGGCCGTGGGGCAGGAGCTGACCGAGGTCCGCATCACTGATCTGCGCGAAGGGGTCTTCTACGCGGAGCTGGTCTTCGCCAGTGGGGTCGAGGTGAGCGCACGGCCGTCCGACGCCATAGCGCTGGCCCTGCGCACCGGCACGCCGATCTACGGCAGTGACGGGGTCCTCGATGACGCGGGAATCGCCATCCCGGACGAGCAGGAGGACGAGGTGGAGAAGTTCCGTGAGTTCCTCGACCAGATCTCGCCCGAGGACTTCGGCACCAACAGCCAGTGAGCCTCAGCAGTCACCGAACACCGGCCGGCGGGTCAGCGAACGGCGAGCGGGGCACGAGCAGTCAGTGAGCACCGCAACCGAGTGAGCACCGGCGAGCGAGTGACCCGGCGGCCGTCGGAGTGGCTTCGCGCGCCGCGCGTACGCCGGGGTGGTTTTGGCACATTCGAGTAGCCTTTCCCGCTGGAGAGACACGGGAAACCACTCTCAGGGTGATTATCACTCGGCGTGCCGAGTGTGGCGATCGTTGACGCACCCCGAGTGACTGCCTACCGTCGAGTGGGCAGGTCAAGGACGGAGGGTCGGCGTGAGTATGAGCGGCGACGGTACGGCAGGGGGCGCTCCCGGACTCGGTCCGGGGGAGAGCGGGCCGTACCCGCTCCACAACGGTGTGGTCGACCCGAGTACCGAAACGATCGGATACCGGGGCCCGACCGCGTGTGCGGCGGCGGGGATCACCTACCGGCAGCTGGACTACTGGGCGCGTACCGGCCTGGTCGAGCCGAGTGTGCGTCCGGCGTACGGCTCGGGCACCCAGCGTCTCTACAGCTTCCGGGACGTCGTCGTCCTGAAGATCGTCAAGCGTTTCCTCGACACGGGGGTGGCTCTCCAGAACATCCGTGCCGCCGTGCAGCACCTGCGGGAGCGCGGCTTTCGCGATCTGGAGCGGATGACGCTGATGAGCGACGGGGCCACCGTGTACGAGTGCTCGTCCCCGGACGAGGTGGTGAACCTCCTCCAGGGCGGCCAGGGCGTCTTCGGCATCGCCGTGGGCGTGGTGTGGCGGGACGTCGAGGCGGCGCTCTCCCAGCTGCACGGCGAACGCGTGGACACCGGCGAGACCCTGGTCGGTCACAACCCGGCCGACGAGCTGGCCAGGCGGCGCAACCGCGCGGTCTGATCCCCGGCGGCGCCGCCGGGGATCGATTGTCAGTGGCGTGAGGCAGCATCAGTGATGTGAGAGCCGCGCCGACCATCCTGCATCTCGACATGGATGCCTTCTTCGCCGCCGCAGAGCAGGCGTCGAAGCCCAGCCTGCGCGGAAAGCCGGTCGTGGTGGGCGGTCTCGGGCCCCGCGGGGTGGTCTCGACGGCCTCGTACGAGGCGAGACGCTTCGGGGTGCGCTCGGCGATGCCGATGGCGCAGGCCAGGCGGCTCTGTCCCAACGCGGCCTATCTGGTGCCCCGCTTCCAGCTGTACCGCACCATCAGCGAGCAGGTGATGGAGTTGCTGGGCCGGCTGTCCCCGCTGGTCGAGCCGCTGAGCCTGGACGAGGCCTTCGTGGACCTGGAGGCCGGTGGCGTGGCCTTCGATTCGGCCGGCGCACGTGCGGCCGGGGAGCGGCTGCGCAGGGACATCAGGGCGGTCACCGGGCTGAGCGGGTCGGTCGGGCTCGCCGGATCCAAGATGCTCGCCAAGATCGCCTCGGAGGAGGCCAAGCCCGACGGTCTGGTGCTCATAGAGCCCGGCACCGAGCGCGAGCTCCTCGCGCCGATGTCGGTGCGCATCCTGCCGGGCGTGGGGCCGGCCACGGGGGAGCATCTGCGCCGGGCCGGGATGACCACCGTGGCCGACCTCGTCGAGGCGGGTGAGGACGAGCTCGTACGGCTTCTGGGCAAGTCGCACGGCGCCTCGCTGCACCGGATGGCCACGGGGTACGACGACCGCCCCGTGGTGGCCGAGCGGGACGCCAAGTCGGTCTCGGTGGAGGACACCTTCGATGTGGACCTGCACGACCGGCTGCGGATCACCATGGAAGTGGGGCGGCTCGCCGACCGGTGTGTGCAGCGCCTGCGGGCGTCGGGGCACTCGGGCCGCACCATCGTGCTCAAGGTCCGGCGGTACGACTTCTCCACGCTGACCCGGTCCGAGACGCTGCGCGGACCCACCGACGACCCCGGCGTGGTCCGGGAGGCGGCCGCACGGCTCCTTGAGGTGGTGGACACCACGGGCGGGGTGCGTCTGCTCGGTGTCGGCGTCAGCGGGCTCGCCGACTTCACGCAGGAGGACCTGTTCGCGCAGGCCGCGGGGGAGCGGCCCGCGGAGGAGCCGACGGAGCCGGTGGGAGCAGTGCGGCCGGCAGGGCCGGTGGGTGACGAGGCCGCCCCCGTGGCCGAGGCGGAGCCGCAGCCCCCGGAAGACCCGGCGCAGCGCCGCTGGCTGGCCGGGCACGACGTACGGCATGCCGAGTACGGGCCCGGCTGGGTGCAGGGCAGCGGCGTCGGGCGGGTCACCGTGCGCTTCGAGACGCCGACGGCGAAGGGGCCCGGGCGGGTGAGGACCTTCCGGGTGGACGACCCCGGCCTTGAGCCCGCGGAGCCGCTGCCGCTGGTAGAGCCGGCCGATACGGAGGGCGGGGGCGGGGCCGGAGCGGAGCCGAAGGGGGTGGCGGGGGCCGTGGCCGGGGTGGTGGAGGATCAGGATTCGCCGTTGGCGAGCCGGCCGAAGTCCCGGTCGGAGGGCGGCGGGCCGGGTTCGGGGGCCGCGATGTCCAGACCGTAGTGGTGGTAGAGCTGGAGCTCCTGTTCCGGCGAGAGATGGCGGCCCACGCCGAAGTCCGGCGCGTCCTTGATCAGGGCTCGGTCGTAGGGGACGCGGAGCGTCTCGTCGACCAGCGTGCTGGGCTCCAGCGGGACGAAGGCGTCCCGGCTGAACAGCCCGGTGCGCACCGCGGCCCACTCGGGCGCGCCCGTGGCATCGTCCAGGTAGACCTCGTCCACCGTTCCGATCTTGTGCCCATTGCGGTCGTATGCCTTGCGGCCGATCAGGCTGCGCGGATCGATATCGGTCTGCACGGTCCCTCCAATTGGTCGCAACTGGTTACAACTGCTCCATAAGCACTACGAAAGTGCACATCCCGGGTGTTGGCCACTTGAGCAGGTGAACAAAGAATCGAGCTCGGGCCTCGCTGGTAGGCTGGCAGGCGGCTGCTGACCCCGTGCGGGAGAGTCCTTCGAAGAGCTCACCGAGTTCTCGGCGGACGCCGAAGGAGCAAATCCTCCCCGGAATCTCTCAGGCCCACGGACCGCACGGACGAGGTCACTCTGGAAAGCAGGACGGGGGACGTACGGGCACTTCGGCCCGGGCGGAACCTTTCCTCACCGACGGTGAAAACCGGGTCGCCGCCGTGCGCCCCCGGTGAAGCTCTCAGGTTGAGATGACAGAGGGGGAGGCCGTCCGGGTACCCGCGCCGTGGTGCCCCTCGCAGGTCGTGCGACCAGGAGGCCTCCGTAATGACCGCCAACCGCATTCCGCTCAGCCAGCTGGAGCGTGGCATTCCCTTCGAGCAGCGCCACATCGGGCCCGATGCCGAGGCACAGGCCAAGATGCTCGCGCAGGTCGGCTACGGCTCGCTCGACGAGCTGACCGCCGCCGCCGTCCCCGAGGTCATCAAGAGCGCCGGGGCGCTGGGCCTGCCCGAGGCGCGGACCGAGGCCGAGGTGCTGGCCGAGCTGCGCCGGCTCGCGGACCGCAACCAGGTGCTCGCCCCCATGATCGGCCTCGGTTACTACGGCACGTTCACGCCGCCGGTGATCCTGCGCAACGTCATGGAGAACCCGGCCTGGTACACGGCGTACACGCCCTACCAGCCGGAGATCTCGCAGGGCCGCCTGGAGGCGCTGCTCAACTTCCAGACCATGGTCGCCGAGCTGACCGGCCTGCCCACCTCCGGCGCCTCGCTGCTCGACGAGGGCACCGCGGCCGCCGAGGCGCTCGCCCTCTCGCGGCGTGTGGGCAAGGTCAAGGGCGGGGTGTTCCTGGTCGACGCCGACACCCTGCCGCAGACCGTCGCCGTGATTCAGACGCGTGCCGAGCCGACCGGTGTCGAGGTCGTCGTCGCCGACCTGCGCGACGGCATCCCCGCCGAGGTCGCCGAGCGCGGCGTCTTCGGCGTACTGCTCCAGTACCCGGGTGCCTCCGGCCAGGTCCGCGACCTCAAGCCGGTCATCGACGCGGCCCACGAGCTGGGCGCCGTCGTCACCGTCGCCGCCGACCTGCTCGCGCTCACCCTGCTCGCCTCGCCGGGCTCGCTCGGCGCGGACATCGCCGTGGGCACCACCCAGCGCTTCGGTGTCCCGATGGGCTTCGGCGGACCGCACGCCGGGTTCATGGCGGTCCAGGAGAAGTTCGCCCGCAGCCTGCCGGGCCGCCTCGTCGGTGTGTCCGTCGACGCCGACGGCAACAAGGCCTACCGCCTGGCCCTCCAGACCCGCGAGCAGCACATCCGCCGCGAGAAGGCCACCAGCAACATCTGCACCGCACAGGTGCTGCTCGCCGTGATGGCCGGGATGTACGCCGTCTACCACGGCCCGGACGGCCTGAAGCAGATCGCGCAGCGCACCCACCGCTACGCCGTCGTGCTCGCCGAGGGCCTGAAGGCCGCCGGGATCGACGTCGCCCACGGCGCCTACTTCGACACGCTGACCGTGCGCGTCCCGGGCAAGGCCGCCGAGGTGGTCAAGGCCGCCCGCCAGGGCGGGGTCAACCTGCACCTGGTCGACGCGGACACCGTCTCCTTCGCCTGTGACGAGACCACCACGCGGGCCCAACTGGCCGCCGTCTGGGCCGCGTTCGGGGTCGACGCCGATGTGGAGGCGCTGGACACCACGGCCGCCGACACGCTGCCGGCCGCGCTGCTGCGCACCGACGAGTACCTGACCCACCCGGTGTTCCACCAGCACCGCTCCGAGACCGCGATGCTGCGCTACCTGCGCAAGCTGGCCGACCGCGACTACGCGCTGGACCGCGGCATGATCCCGCTCGGCTCCTGCACGATGAAGCTGAACGCGACCACCGAGATGGAGCCGGTGACCTGGCCCGAGTTCGGGCAGATCCACCCCTTCGCGCCGGTCGAGCAGGCCGCCGGCTACCTCACGCTCATCCGCGAACTGGAGGAGCGCCTCGCCGAGGTCACCGGATACGACGCGGTGTCCATCCAGCCCAACGCCGGCTCGCAGGGCGAGCTCGCGGGTCTGCTCGCGGTGCGCGCCTACCACCGCGCCAACGGCGACACCCAGCGCACCATCTGCCTCATCCCGTCCTCCGCGCACGGCACCAACGCCGCGAGCGCCGTGATGGCCGGCATGAAGGTCGTGGTCGTCAAGACCGCCGACGACGGCGAGGTCGACGCCGACGACCTGCGCGCCAAGATCGAGCAGTACCGCGACGAGCTCTCGGTGCTGATGATCACCTACCCGTCCACGCACGGGGTGTTCGAGGAGCACGTTGCCGACATCTGCGCCCTGGTCCACGAGGCCGGCGGCCAGGTCTACGTCGACGGCGCCAACCTCAACGCCCTGGTGGGCCTCGCCAAGCCGGGCAAGTTCGGCGGCGACGTCTCGCACCTCAACCTGCACAAGACGTTCTGCATCCCGCACGGCGGCGGCGGCCCCGGCGTCGGCCCGGTCGGCGTGCGCGCGCACCTCGCCCCGTACCTGCCCAACCACCCGCTCCAGCCGACCGCCGGTCCCGAGACGGGCGTCGGCCCGATCTCGGCCGCTCCCTGGGGCTCGGCGGGCATCCTGCCGATCTCGTGGGCGTACGTACGTCTCATGGGCGGCGAGGGCCTCAAGCGGGCGACGCAGGTCGCGGTGCTCGCCGCGAACTACATCGCCAAGCGCCTGGAGCCGCACTACCCGGTGCTCTACACCGGTCCGAACGGCCTGGTCGCGCACGAGTGCATCGTGGACCTGCGGCCGCTGTCCAAGGCGACCGGCGTCAGCGTCGACGACATCGCCAAGCGCCTGATCGACTACGGCTTCCACGCGCCGACCATGTCGTTCCCGGTGGCCGGGACGCTGATGATCGAGCCCACCGAGTCCGAGGACCTGGGCGAGATCGACCGCTTCTGCGACACGATGATCGCGATCCGCGGCGAGATCGAGAAGGTCGCCTCCGGTGTCTGGCCGGCCGACGACAACCCGCTGGCCAACGCCCCGCACACCGCGGCCGCGCTCGGCGGCGAGTGGAACCACGCCTACAGCCGTGAGGACGCCGTCTTCCCGGCCGGGGTGTCGGCCGCCGACAAGTACTGGCCGCCGGTCCGCCGCATCGACGGCGCCTTCGGCGACCGCAACCTGGTCTGCTCCTGCCCGCCGCTGGACGAGTACGACCACTGACCCACGCATGCGTAAGGGCCGGTTCGGGGTGTGCTCCCCGGGCCGGCCCTTGTGTTGTCCGTACCGGACGTGTCCGCTGGGGACCGGTCCGTACGGGACTGCCCGTACGAGGCCGCCTAGGCGGCCGTCGCCACCTGTTCCGCCGTGAGCGGCCGGTGCGGGGCGATGATCTGCCCGTCCGGCAGCAGCTCACCGGTGTCCTCGAAGAGCAGGACACCGTTGCACAGCAGGCTCCAGCCCTGCTCCGGGTGGTGTGCCACGGGCTGCGCGGCTTCCCGGTCGGCGGAGAAGGCTGTCGGACAGGCTGGCTTGTGCTGGCACATGGATGCGTTCTTTCGCTGCGTCGTGGTGAGTGTGCTGCGGCTCGATGCGTTGTTCATGGCCGCCCCCCGTAGTAAGTCGGTCGGTCCGATCCCAGTGTTGCCCCACGGGCGTCAATCCGCAGGGATTTCGCGGCAGCGCTTCCTACTGCTTAATGACGTATCACCCGTGCGGACGGTTCAGCTCAACTGGCCTGTCTTTTCGGGTGGTTCGGGGTGGCCCGGCCGGGCTAGCCCGTATGGCGCAGGCGGCGCGTACGCAGCATAGACACACGATGCCCCGCGACCACACCGGTCGCGGGGCACTTTCTTTTCCGGGGCGGCGGCCGGAGGTGTCAGACGGGCTGGCCGAGCAGTCGGGCGGGGGCCAGGCGCAGGGTGAGTACCGGAAGCAGTTCGCTGACGCGCAGCGGGCGGTGCGCGCAGATGCCGGGCGGGGCGGGTGCAAGCGGCACCAGGAGGTCGTGCGGGGCCGGCGTGCCCGATGCGCCGTCGGCGCTCGCGTCCGTGTGCAGCCACAGCGTGAGCATGTACAGCTCAGGGACCGAGAGCAGCCGGGGCTGGTAGTGCGTGGTCAGCTGCTCGGCCTGGCGCAGGGCGCGCTGGGTCGAGGTGATGTAGGGGCCTTCGAAGAAGTGCGAGAAGGCCCAGCCGTCGGGGGTGAGGCGGGTGTCCGCTGCGGCGACCGGATGCTCGGGGTCGCTGATCAGGAAGCGCCAGCCGGCCAGGTGCGTGTGCGGGGTCCGGCCGCCCGGGGTGATCCCGTCCAGGACGTGGAGCGGGAGCGGCAGTTCGGGAGTGAGCGGACCTTCGGTGGAGCGGAGGGCCGGGGTGCGGGCCTCGCGTACGGCGGTGGGGGAACCGAGTGCCGCGAGGACGCTGCGCAGGGCGGGCGCGGGGGCCGGGGGGACATGCAGCGGCATGGTGGGTCGCCTCTCACTTCGGGAGACACGGTGATGCGGGGGCAGTGCGGACGGCGCTGTCTGCGGTGCGGGGTCAGAGGGGGGCCGACGATGGATGGCCGGGGGCGCCAACTCTCTGCCTCGTTTGCAGAGTTTATACGACACGTGTTCACGCAGTGTTTCAGCTAGCTGTCGTCGATATTGCCCGCAAGTCGGTATCCGGTCCTCCTGGGCAGGCGTTTCACCCGGGGAAATGCCCGGTGCGAGGTCCCGACCTGGAAACCTTTACCGCCGGTGGTCGGCCGATTCTCGTCGGCGTTTTTCACCATTGACGAGTGGGCGGTAACTGCACGTTGCCGTATGCCCGCTGAATGTGCCGGAGGCCCCAGGCGCCGACGCTACTCCATCGGCACTGCGCGCGCAGGCGTTATGGATCAGTCAGTCTGGGCATTATCGACCAAGACGCGAGCGGCCGGTGTCCCGGCCGCCGATTCGAGGAGGGACCCTTCGATGGGGGAGAAGGTCGTGGCAGGCGGATTCGACCTGTCCGATCGGCACCGCTACCGGGACAAGCTTCAGCAGTGCCTGGAGGGGCTCGGGAAGCTGCTGGCCCAGAAGCGGTTCGACCGTCCCAGGAACTTGATGGGGCTGGAGCTGGAACTGAATCTCGCGGGTCCCGACGGCATGCCCCGCATGATGAATGGCGAGGTGCTGGAGCGGATCGCGAGCCGGGATTTCCAGACCGAACTGGGAATGTTCAACCTGGAAGTGAACATCGCGCCCCACCGGCTCGGCGGCCGGGTTTTCGACCAGCTCGCCGAGGAGCTGCGCACCGGGCTCGGGTATGCCGATCGGAAGGCCGCCGAGGTCGACGCGGGCATCCTCATGATCGGAATTCTGCCGACCCTGACGCAGGACGATCTCGTCTCCGGAAATCTCTCCGACGTCGACCGCTACCAGTTGCTGAACGATCAGATAGTGGCCGCTCGCGGGGAGGATTTCACCCTCGACATCCAAGGGGTGGAACGGCTCGTCTGCACGTCGGCGTCGATCACCCCCGAAGCCGCCTGCACCTCCGTGCAGTTGCACCTACAGGTGACGCCCGCGCGCTTCGCCGCGGTGTGGAACGCGGCCCAGGCCGTCGCGGCCGTGCAGATCGCGGTCGGTGCCAACGCGCCCTTCCTGTTCGGGCGCGAGCTGTGGCGCGAGTCCCGGCCGCCCCTGTTCGAGCAGGCCACCGACACCAGGCCGGCCGAGCTGCGCGCCCAGGGAGTGCGCCCGCGCACCTGGTTCGGGGAGCGCTGGGTGTCGTCCGCCTATGAACTCTTCGAGGAGAACCTGCGGTTCTTCCCACCGCTGCTGCCCATCTGCGACGAGGAGGAGCCGCTGCGCGTCATCGCCGACGGCGGCGTGCCGGGCCTGAAGGAACTCGTGCTGCACAACGGCACGATCTACCGCTGGAACCGCCCGGTGTACGGGATCGCCGACGGCGTGCCGCACCTCCGCGTGGAGAACCGGGTGCTGCCGGCCGGGCCGACCGTCGCGGACGTGCTCGCCAACGCGGCCTTCTACTACGGCCTGGTGCGCGCCCTCGCGGAGGAGCAGCGCCCGGTATGGACGCGGCTGCCCTTCGAGTCGGCGGCCTCCAACTTCGACGCCGCCTGCCGCTACGGCATCGACGCCGAACTGCTGTGGCCGGCGCCGCGGCGCGGCGGCGGAGTGACCCGAGTGCCCGCGATCAAGCTCGTACGCGAGGAGCTGCTGCCGCTCGCGGCGGCCGGGCTCGACGCGTGGGGCATCGAGGCCGCCGACCGGGACCACTACCTCGGCATCATCGAGGAGCGCTGCCGCCGCCGGGTCAACGGGGCGTCCTGGCAGGTCGACACCTACCACCGGGCGCTGGCGGCGGGCCTGGGCCGGGAGGCCGCGCTGGCCGCCACCACCCGGCGCTATCGGGAGCTGATGCTGGAGGGCGAGCCCGTGCACACCTGGACGACGGGCTTCCCGGGGCCCGAGGCACGCCGCCGCTAGCGGAGGTGCTGGGCCTGGCGCACGGCGCGGGCCCGGTGTGGCCGGGTGCCTGGCGTCAGCCGTGGTGCTGGGCCTGGCCGAGGGCCATGATCGCCTGGAGGATCACGGCCTGGATGTCGGCGGGGTCGGTCACCTGGTAACCGACGCCGCCGGTCGCCCTGGCGATCTCCCGCACCTCGTCCGCGTCGGCCTGCGGGCCGACCGCGATGGCGATCAGCGGCACCGGCTTCGACGGGTCGGTGAGCTTCTGCAACTGCGCGACGAGGTCGGCCCGCGAGATGCTGCCCGGGTCCTCGTTGGCGCCGTCGGTCAGCAGCACCACCGCGTTGAACTTGCCGCTCGCGTACGTCGAGGTCGCCTCCTTGTACGCGGCGAGCGTCGTGTCGAACAGACCGGTCGCACCGTCCGGCACGGGTCGCAGCGCGGCGAACGCGGCGGACAGTTTGTCGCGCTGGGTGCGGCCGCCGGGGGACGGGTCGCCGAGCCGGGCCGTGGGCACCAGACGGCGGTAGTCGCGCGAGCCGTCCAGGTGGGTCGCGAAGTCCCACAGACCGATCTCGTCCTCGGCGGTGAACTGCGCGAGCGCCTGGAGCAGTGAGGCCTTGGTGACGTCCATCCGGGAGCGGCCGCCCGACCCGGGCACCGTGGCCGCCATCGAACCCGAGGCGTCCACGACCGTCGTGAGGCGCGCGCTCTGCACGGTGATGGTCCACATCCCCAGCGCGTCCTGGAGTTCCTGTGCCGAGGGCGGGTCGGCGCTGGCACTCGCGTACGGCTGCGGGGAACTGCCGCCGGCGGCCGAGGGGAGGGCATCGGCGACGGGCTGGCCCGGCGCCCGGAACCCGCGAGCCGCCAGGACGCGGGCGGACTCGGAGTCCCCGAGCAGCGTCAGGAACCGCATCGCCGCCCGACTCTCGTCGGTGCTCATGCCCGACTCGCGCACCATCGTGTACGGGTAGTCCAGCTGCGGGGCGCCGTCCTTGGGGTAGAAGAGCCGCACCCCTTGGTCCGCACCCTGCGCGTGGTGGCCCGCGTTGTAGGCGAACGCCGCCTGCTCGGACAGGACCACGGCCCCGCTGGTGTGTGAACTGCTGTTCCCCTTGCGGGAGTTGGCGGTGTCCAGGGCGCCCAGGGTGCCCGGCACTTGTCCGTCGCCGTCGGAGACCCGCTGCGAGAGCACCTTCGCGAGCGCCGCGGTCCGGGTGCCGGCCTCCGCGCCCCGGCCCGCCGACTTGCCGATGCAGCTCAGCGCGAGCAGGCCCGTGGCGCTGTGCGCCGGGTCGGCCGCACCGAGGCGCACCTTGTCGTCACCGGCGGTGGCCGTCGCCAACTCGGCCCAGGTGTACGTCTTCTGCGGCCAGCCGAGCGCCTTTGCGGACGCGGGCACCACGCCGAGGGCGACGGGGGAGTCCGCGACATGGCCCGCGGTGACGACGGTGGCCGAGCCCGCGGCGTCCTTCGCCCGGTCCACCCACATCGAGGCGTCGGGTATCCACACCGCGAAGTCGGGTCGGGAGCGGGAGGTGAAGGAGGCGGCCACCTTGTACGAGTCGCGGGCGGTCACCCGGACGTCCATGCAGGAGCCGTCCGAGGTGATCTTCTGCTCGCGGGCCCGCTCGGCCACGGCCGCGACGGCGGGCGCCACATCGGGCGAGGCGACCAGATCCAGTCGTACGGCGGTGGCGGCGCAGGAGCGGCCGAAGGAGAGCAGCCCACGCTGCACGGCGACGGCGGTCCCCCCGGCCACGGCGAGGACGAGCGCGGTGGCCAGGGCCACCGTCCGCCGTCGGGCGGATGCCGGGGCGGACCCGGTGCTCCCGTGCGCGGCATCGTCGGGCAAGCTGTGACGTCCCATGGCGGTGGTGCCCCTCCTTGAATCCGAACAAGGAAAAAGGGGGACCCGCACCCTCGTAATGGCGCCCGTCCCCCGGCCTGTCGCGCGCGATCTTCATAATTTCTTTCGAGACCCTAGCGGGGCGGTGGCGGGGATGGAACGGGATTCGTCAACTGGAGGCAGGTGTGCAGGTGGAGGCCGGGCGCGTGGCTGATTCTCTTCCCGACGAGGGGACTTCACCGCGAATCCTGCGGTCCGAGACCGTGCTCGTGCTGGCGCTCTCGCTGGGTGCGAGCGGAGTGTCGGCGCTGATCAGCTTCATCGGATCGCTCACCAAACCGGGCGGGCTCAAGCACCAGGCGGCCAACCTCAACACCTCGTACGCCCCCGGGAGGCCGTGGCTCGATCTCGCCTGGCAGCTCTTCGGCATCGCGACGGCGCTCGTGCCGGTCGCGCTCGTGGCCCATCTGCTGCTGCGCGAACGTACCGGCGGCCTGCGGGTGATCGGCTTCGACCGGACCCGGCCGTGGCCGGACCTGGGCCGCGGGGTGCTCATCGCGGCCGGGATCGGCAGCGCGGGGCTCGCCTTCTACCTGGTGGCCCGTGCGGTGGGCGGCAATCTGACGGTGGTCCCCGAGTCGCTGCCCGGCGTGTGGTGGAAGTACCCGGTGCTGATTCTGTCGGCGTTCCAGAACGCGGTGCTCGAAGAGGTCATCGTCGTGGGGTATCTGCTGCGCAGACTCGGCCAGTTGGGGTGGACCCCGATGGCCGCGCTCGTCGCCAGCTCCGTGCTGCGCGGCTCGTACCACCTCTACCAGGGCATCGGCGGTTTCCTCGGCAACATGGTGATGGGCGTGGTCTTCGTGCTGCTCTACCGGCGCTGGCAGCGGGTCGGCCCGCTCGTCGTCGCCCATGCGCTGCTCGACATCGGTGCCTTCGTCGGATACGCGCTGCTCGCGGGGAAGGTGAGCTGGCTGCCGACGATGTGAGCCGGCCGGGGCGGGGCGGGGCGGGGCGTGACGGGGCGGGGCGTGACGGGTAAGGGGCGTACGGCTATTGCCTGCGCCCCTTACCTCGCTACGGCGTGCCCCCCTCAAGGCGCGGTCAGCAGCTCGCCGTCGATCACCGTCACCGCGCGGCCCGTGAGCAGGGTGCGCTCGCCGTGCAGCGCCGTGCGGACGAGGCCCGAGCGGGCCGAGGCCTGGAGGCCGGTCAGTTCGGCACGGCCCAGGCGCGCGGACCAGAACGGGGCGAGAGCGGTATGGGCGCTGCCCGTCACCGGGTCCTCGTCGACGCCGACGTTGGGGAAGAAGCAGCGAGAGACGTAGTCGTAGCCGGTGTCCGGGCCGGCTGCGGCCGTCGTGATGATGCCGCGCCCGGAGTGCCGCCCGAGCGCCCGCAGGTCCGGGGCGAGGCCGCGCACGGCCGCCTCGTCGGACAGCTCCACCAGGAGGTCGCCGATATGGGCCGAGGTGCCGTGGACGGAGCGGACCGGGGCGCCGAGCGCCTCGGCGAGGCCGGCCGGGACCGGCTCCTCGACCAGCTCCGAGGTGGGGAAGTCCAGGGTGATCGTGCCGTCCTCGGCGGCGGTCGCGGTGAGGATGCCGCAGCGCGCGGCGAAGCGGACCGTCCCGGTCGCCGCCCCCGTGGAGTGCAGGACGTGCGCGGTCGCCAGGGTGGCGTGGCCGCACATGTCGACCTCGGTGGCCGGGGTGAACCAGCGCAGCGCCCAGTCCGCGTCGCCGCCCGGCGGCAGCGGATGCGCGAAGGCGGTCTCGGCGTGGTTGACCTCGCGTGCCACGTCCTGGAGCCACGCGTCGGCCGGGAAGGCGTCGAGGAGCAGCACACCGGCGGGGTTGCCGGCGAACGGGCGGTCGGTGAAGGCGTCGACGATTCGGATGCGCATGTCCGCACCGTACGGGACGGGAAATCCCCCGGGCCAAGGCCAATTCGCGGTGGCTGGACCGCTTGCGGGCCGTCGTGGCGGGGCGCTCGTCCCGTCGGCGTGGTTCACACGGCCAGCGGGACGGCGTGCACCTCGTCGGCGGGGTGGCCGGCCCGCTCGTGGACGCGCTGTACGGCGTCGGCCGAGGGCGCCTCCGAGAGGCAGTAGACGGTGCCCGACTTCGGGTCCGCCCAGGCCTTCTCGAAGTGGACGCCTTCGTCGTTCTCGATGTCGAGGTCCGCCTGATGTGCCTGCTTCAGCTGCTCTGCCGTGATGCCCGTCATCCCGTGGTGGACGTCCATGAACCGCGACATGGCGTCACACCCCCTTCCGGCGTTCCGCACCGGGGCGTCCAGGGCCGGCACGTCTGTGCCGGCTCCCGCTCCGCTCCCTCCATCGTGCGCCCGTGCGGGCCCCGGGGCGAGCGGGCCCGGGCGGGGTCTCAGGCGGTCTGGCCCCAAGTGCGGACGCACAGGACGAGGCGATAGCCGTCCGGGTCGGCGATCGTCACGCCGTGCTCGTCCCAGTACGGGTTGTGCGCGGGGACCCGGGTGCCGCCGGCGGCGACCAGCCGGTTGATCAGGACCTCTTCCACCGGGGCCCCGAGGTAGACCACGAACAGGTCGTCCACGGTCGGGGTGGGTTCCAGCGGGCGCTCGGGGTCGTGCGTCAGCTCGAAGTGCCAGCACCCGCCGGGCGGCCCGACCATGAGGAGGTCGTGCTCGCCCGGGACCCGCTCGGTGGTGTGCCACAGCACATCGAGCCCGAGGCCCTCCACGTAGAAGTGCTGGGCGGCGGCGAGGTCCCGCGAGGGGCGGGCCACCCGGATGTGGCTCGCGGGGTCGATCATGCCGAGCGCTCCAGGGCGGCACGCCATGCGGGGCTGTCGACGTAGTGGTTGTCGAAGCGCTCCGCCGACTCGGCGATCTCCTTCGGGTCGGCCTCGCCCCGCATCACCCGGCCGAGCAGCCGCAGGTAGTCGAACCGGCCCATCCCGGGGGTGAACACGAAGAGGATGTCGGCCTCGGCGCCGGGCGCCGCTGCGAAGGCGTGCGGTGTGTGCGGCGGGACGGCCAGGAAGTCGCCCGCGTTCAGGACGGTGACCTCGTCGCCCACCAGCACCCGCAGGGATCCGCCGATCACGAAGAACAGCTCGGTCGCCTTGGTGTGGAAGTGTGCCGGCGCCCCCACGGCCCCCTCGCTGAAGCTGGAGCGGTAGCTCGTGAAGCCGCCGCCGGGGCCGGCGGTGTCCGCGTCCGCCAGCAGGGTCATCACGCTGCTCGGGTCGGCGCAGATCTCGGCTTCGGCGTGGCGGGTCAGCACGGCCGGAAAGGCGGTGTCAGGAGCGATGGCGGGGTTCGTTGCCTCAGTCATGATCATGATCCTACGTTTCCAACTGCCCTACGGACCGGGCCATTTCGGCGCCGGATGGCTGGGCCAATTGCCCTGGGCCGAACGGTGCCCGGCCGGGCCGGCGGCCACCCCCGAAGCGTCCGTCGGGCCACCTCCGGGACAAGGGGTTGTCAAACGTAAGTCACCGATATATCGTTGACGCATC
Organism: Streptomyces sp. CB01201; assembly: GCF_002803085.1. Taxonomy (GTDB): domain Bacteria; phylum Actinomycetota; class Actinomycetes; order Streptomycetales; family Streptomycetaceae; genus Streptomyces; species Streptomyces hundungensis. Next base: position 22,649 of record NZ_NNBJ01000001.1, read on the forward strand.
GCGACAGATCAACGATGGAAGGAAATGAACCATGCGTTCACATGGATACGGACAGCAAGGACCCGGCCATCGCGGTCGGGGCGACTTCGAGGGGCGGCGTGCCGCTTTCGGACCCTTCGGTCCCGGCTTCGGCGGCGGACCGTGGGGCGGTGGCCCCGGCGGCCGCGGCGGTCGGGGTGGTCCTAGGGGCAGGGCGCGGCGCGGAGATGTCCGCGCGTCGATCCTGGCCCTGCTGAAGGACCGGCCGATGCACGGCTACGAGATGATCCAGGAGATCGGCGAGCGCAGCGGCGGGGCCTGGAAGCCCAGTCCCGGCTCGGTCTACCCCACCCTCCAGCTCCTGGAGGACGAGGGCCTGATCACCAGCGAGAGCGAGGGCGGCAAGAAGCTGTTCACGCTCACCGACGCCGGGCGCACGGAGGCCGAATCGGGGGCCGAGGCTCCCTGGGAGGACGCCGGGCGCGGGGTCGACTGGGAGGCCATGCACGAGATCCGGCAGGCCGGCTTCGGTCTGATGGAAGCGTTCGGCCAGGTCTGGAAGACCGGCTCGGCCGACCAGCGCCAGAAGGCGCTCACCGTCATCAACGACGCCCGTAAGACGCTCTATCTGATCCTTGCCGACGAGGACTGAACCTCGTCCTGGCGAAGCCCCGCGGTCACCGGCCGCGGGGCTTCGCGCGTCCGGTTCAGACGCAGAGCCCCCCGAGCTTGCGCAGCGACTCGTTGAGGGCGGCCGTGGCCGAGTCCTTGAGCTTGCCCGCCATGAGCGAGACGGCGGCCCCCGTGAACTCGCCGTCGATGCGGACCGTGGTGGCCCCGCCGTCGGGGACGACCGTGTACCGGTTGAAGACGCTCACGCCCATCGGGCCCTTGCCGCGGACGCCGAACACCCGCCCGGCCTCGAACTCGTCCACCGTCCAGGCCACTTCGGCCGGGAAGCCCATGAGCTTCATGTTCTCCGCATAGGTGGCGCCCAGCTCCAGCTTGTCGGGCCCGCCCGCCGGGAAGCTGGTGTGGGTGGCGTTCCACTCGCCGTACGAGGAGAAGTCGGTGAGCTGTGCCCAGACCTTCTCGGCCGGAGCCTCGATACGTGCCTCCGCGCTGACCTCGGCCATACGACCACTCCTTCATGGGGCTACCTGGAACGGTGACGGGAACGTGCGCGGAACGTAGCCGGAGCCGGGCCAACATTCAAGACTGACGAACCGTCAGATCGGTCGGACCGTCTGATCCGCTGGGCCGTCAGATCTGCTGAGTCTCCAGGGCCCAGATCTCGGCGGAGTCGAACAGGTCGCAGGCGCGCGGCCGCGCGGACTCGTCGTGGCAGTGGAACGCCGCCCAGAACAGGTCGCCCGGGAGCGCGTCGCACGGCGCGTACACCCGGTACACATACTGCTGTCCGTCCTGGGCCAGCAGGGCGACCATCCAGCACATCGACGCTCCCTCGGCGGGCGGGTGGGGACGGCTGTGTCCGGAGGGAAGGACGAGCCCGCGCGGGGGGCCGGTTGCGCCGGGGGCGCGGGCCGGTACGTCTCGCGCCGCCCAGAGTTCCCCTCGCGCGGGAGATTTCCGAGATCTCATCCGTAAGGAGGAGAAGCCGGTCATCCGTGCCCACCTTCTGTGGGAGATCGAAATGCTTCCGCACGGGGATGTGCCGCGCGTCGGCGGCTGATGAGGTGGGATGGTGCACCGTCCTACCTCAGGAGCAGCTCACCGGGCTCCTCCCGCAGACATCGAAGTCCGGCTCACCGCGGAGCTGGCCTCCGTGGTCGCGGGCGCGCGCAGGCGTGCGCTGCGCGACGGGGACCGCCAGCTCGACACCGCGCACCTGCTGCACTCCCTGATGGAGAGCGACCCCGAGGTGCGGTCCGTCTTCGACGACGGCCCTCAAGTGGCGCGCGTCCTCGGCTACTTGGTGCAGCGCAGCATCGGATACGGGCTCCGCTGGCAGGGCTCCGTGGAGGACTCGGGGGCGGTACCCCTGATGACACAGCCCGGCTGGTCGCCCAGCGCCCTGACGGCGATGGAGTACGCGCTCGGCCGAGCCGAGGCCCGTGGCGCCGAGCCGGTCGAGGGCCGCGATGTGCTCGCCGCGCTCGCCGCGGACCCGGAGTGCCGCGCCGTCGAGGTGCTGCGGCACGCGGGTGTGGACGCGGGCGCGCTCGCCGACCGCCTCGCACAGTCGACCGCCTCGCACAGCCGGAGGCACCTGGCCTGACCGGAGGCCCGGGCGGGGTGACCCGGCAGGCATGTAGCCCGCGGGGTGACCCGCCAGGCCCGAAGGCCCTGCGCCGGGGCGGATTCGGGCCGTCGGGCGGGGCCTGGCGCGGGGGCGCCGTCTCGACAGGTGTCACGCGGATGAAGGTGCTGACCGGGGCTGCCATGATGTGCCGATGCACGCGTCTCAGGGAAGAAGCGTCGGCCTGGGACTCGCCCTGGCGTCGGCCTTCGCGTTCGGTGGTTCAGGGGTGGCGGCCAAGCCGCTCATCGAAGCGGGGCTCGACCCGCTGCACGTGGTGTGGCTGCGGGTAACCGGCGCCGCGCTCGTCATGCTCCCGGTGGCCTGGCGCCACCGGGCCCTGGTGCTGCGCAGGCCCGCGCTGCTCGCCGGGTTCGGGCTGCTCGCCGTCGCCGGCGTCCAGGCCTGCTACTTCGCCTCGATCTCCCGCATCCCGGTGGGTGTCGCGCTGCTCGTCGAATATCTGGCGCCCGCGCTCGTCCTCGGCTGGGTCCGGTTCGTCCAGCGCAGGCAGGTCACCCGGGCCGCTGCGGTCGGCGTGGTGCTCGCCGTCGGCGGCCTCGCCTGCGTCGTCGAGGTCTGGTCCGGGCTCAGCTTCGACGCGGTCGGACTGCTCCTCGCGCTCGGCGCGGCCTGCTGCCAGGTCGGCTACTTCGTCCTGTCCGACCAGGGCGGCGAGGGCGAGGGCGCGGCCGATCCGATCGGCGTCATCGCGTACGGGCTGCTCATCGGTGCGCTCGTCCTGACCGTGGTGGCCCGCCCGTGGGGCATGAAGTGGTCGGTGCTCGGTGGCAGCGCCGACATGAACGGCTCCCAGGTCCCCGCCGTACTGCTGCTCTGCTGGATCGTGCTGATCGCCACCGTGCTCGCCTATGTCACCGGGGTCATCTCGGTGCGCCGGCTCTCCCCGCAGGTCGCCGGGGTGGTCGCCTGTCTGGAGGCGGTGCTGGCGACCGTGTTCGCCTGGGTCCTGCTCGGCGAGCACCTCTCCGCGTCGCAGATCATCGGCGGCGCCATCGTCCTGACGGGCGCGTTCATCGCCCAGTCGGCGGCCCCCAAGGCCCCCAAGGCCCCCAAGGCCCTCACGACCCCCGAGGCGCCCTCGGCCCCCTTGCCCCCGGCCGCCCCGGGCGGACCGCTCCCCGCCGAAGGGGAGTTGTCGCCCGGACACTCGCCCGCCTAGGGTGACGATCGTGCCGATGACCGTACTGCCGCCTCCCGCCGCGTAACGCGGGCGGCCGCACTTCCGACGAAGACCCGGCTCGGGCAGTCCCCGAGCGGCTCGTCGCTGCCCGCGTACTCCACGCCAGCGAACAGCCAGCCGTCTTCCTCCTCGGAGTACGTACGTGTCGAACTCTTCAACGGGCCCTGCCACGGCCCCTGCCGCCGCCCTGTCCGTCGGCCGCGGTCTGCTGTACCTCGCCTTCGCCGGAGTCGCCTGGGGCACCGCGGGCGGCGCCGCCGCCCTGGTGTTCGGGGCCAGCGACCTCGGACCGCTCGCCCTGTCCTTCTGGCGCTGCGCCGGCGGACTCGTCCTGCTGCTCGGCGCGATGGCGCTGCGCCGCCGACCCGCACCCAGGGCCGCCGAACCGCGCGGCCGCAGGCTGCTGCGCATCCTCGGGAACGGCGTCGGCCTGATGGTCTTCCAGAGCGCGTACTTCGCGGCGGTCGAGGCCACCGGGCTCGCGGTCGCGACCGTGGTGACGCTCGGCGCCGGCCCCGTCCTCATCGCGCTCGGCGCCCGGTCGGCCCTCGGTGAACGGATCGGGTGGGCGGGCGGAGCCGCCGTCGCGGGGGCACTCGCGGGGCTCGCGGTCCTGTGGATCGGAAACGGCGGCGGCACGGTCCGGCCCGCCGGGGTCCTGCTCGCGCTGGTCTCGGCCGCCGGATACGCGGCCATCACCCTGCTGACCAGGTGGCTCGGCCGCGACGGCGGCGCCGGCGACCCGTCGGCCACCACGGCCTGGGCCTTCGGCGTGGCGGCCCTGTGCCTGCTGCCCCTCGCGGGCTCGGAGGGCCTGCTGCCGCACACCGGGGACCCGGTGCGGGTGCTGATCCTGCTCCTGTACGTGGCGGCCGTGCCCACCGCGTTCGCGTACGCCCTCTACTTCGCCGGGGCCGCGGTGGTCCGGGCCGCGACCGTCTCCGTGATCATGCTCCTGGAGCCGGTGAGTGCGGCCGTGCTGGCCGTGTCCGTACTGGGCGAACGGATCACCGCGGCCACCGCGGTCGGCACCGCGCTGCTGCTCCTCGCGGTGCTCGGGCTCGCGGCGGCCGAGACCCGGCAGGCGGCCAGGAGCCGCCGCGGGGCGGTTCTCCTGTAAGGCGCGTTCCCCGTTCCGCGGCCTGGGCGGCCCCCGCCGCGGAACGGGGGCCCACCCGGGGCGGCCACGAAACGGCGCACATCACGGTGAGGCAATCCGGGACCTCACATCACGGGGAGGCAATCCGGGACCTCACGTCACGGGGAGGCAATCCCGGACCTCACATCACGGTGAGGTAGTCCGGTACGCCCACCGACGGGTCGAGGTCGTCGGCCGGGAGGGGCGCGCCGTAACCCGGGGCGAGCGGCAGGACGCCGGCCCAGTGCGGCAGCGAGAGGTCCTCGGCGTCGTCGTTCGGGCCGCCGGTGCGGAGCTTCGCCGAGACCTCGTCGAGGTCGAGGCGGACCACCGCGGTCGCGGCCAGCTCCTTGGCGTTCGCCGGGCGCGAGTCGAGGGAGCGGCCGGGCACGACGTGGTCCACGATCGCGTCGAGCGCGGTCCGCTTCTCCTCGGGGTCGGTGACCTCGTGGGCGATGCCGTGCACCACGGCCGAGCGGTAGTTGATCGAGTGGTGGAAGGCGGACCGGGCGAGCACGAGCCCGTCGACGTGGGTGACCGTCAGGCAGACCGCCAGCCCCGGGTCCGCCTGCCCGGCCGCGCGCAGCGGCCGCGAACCGGTCGAGCCGTGTATGTACAGCCGCTCGCCGACCCGGGCGAAGAGCGTCGGCAGCACCACGGGGGCGCCGTCGCGGACGAATCCCAGGTGGCAGACGTACGCCGTGTCGAGGATGCCGTGCACCAGCTCGCGGTCGTACGAGGCCCGCTCGCGCGAGCGGGTCGGTACGGTGCGGTCGGTCGCCTGGTAGGGGGCTGCGGTCGCGGTGTCCGACATTGCGTTCTCCATTGCACTAGTGCATAATCTGGTTTGTGCTAGGAGAATATCGGATCGAAGGGCGTCGCGCATCGGAGATTGCCGAGAGCGTGGAGCGCGCGGTGGGTTCCGGCGGGCTCGAACCGGGTCAACTGCTGCCCCCGCTCAGGGAGTTGGCCACCGAGCTGGGGGTCAACCCCAATACGGTCGCGGCCGCCTACCGGCTGCTGCGCGACCGCGGGGTGATCGAGACGGCGGGCCGGCGCGGCAGCCGGGTGCGGCCGAGGCCCGCGAGTTCGGCCCGCGACCTCATCCGCGCCGACGTGCCCGAAGGCGTCCGCGACATCTCCGACGGCAATCCGGACGCGCGGCTGCTTCCGCCGCTCGCCGACGCGCTGGCGGCCGCCGCCCGCGCCAACGCCGAGCAGCCGGGCCGCTTCCTCTACGGGCAGGAGCCCGTGGACGAGGAGCTGGCCCGCCTCGCCCGCGCCGGCTTCGACGAACAGGGCGTGCCGGACGGACCGGTCGGGGTGCTCTCGGGCTCGCTCGACGCCATCGAACGAGTGCTCACCGCGCATCTGAGGCCCGGCGACGCGGTCGCGATCGAGGATCCCGGCTGGAGCGCGCTGCTCGACCTCGTGCCGGCGCTCGGTCTGCGGCCCGAACCCATGCCGCTCGACGACGAGGGGCCGCTGCCCGAGGGGGTCGAGCGCGCTCTGGAGGCGGGTGCCCGGGCCGTCGTGATCACCTGCCGGGCGCAGAACCCCACCGGAGCCGCCGTGAGCGCGGCCCGCGCCCGCGCGCTGCGCGAGGTGCTCGCCGCCCACCCCGGCGTGCTGCTCATCGAGGACGACCACGGCCACGGCATGGTCGACCTGCCGCTGCACCCCATCGCCCCGGCGACCGGGCACTGGGCGTTCGTACGGTCGGTGGCGAAGGCGTACGGGCCGGATCTGCGGCTCGCCCTCCTCACCGGCGACGCCGTCACGCTCGACCGGGTGCGCGGGCGCCAGCGGCTCGGGCCCGGCTGGGTCAGCCGCCTGCTCCAGCGGGCCGTGGTCGAGCTGTGGACTTCCGGCTCGGTCGATCCGGCGAAGGTCGCCCGCTCCTACCGCGAGCGGCGCGAGGGGCTGCTGCGGGCGCTGCGCGAGCGCGGGGTCCGCGCCCACGGCCGGAGCGGCTTCGTGGTGTGGGTGCCGGTGCCCGAGGAGACGGGGGCGGTGTCCCGGCTGCTGCACGCGGGCTGGGCGGTGGCCCCCGGGGCGCGCTTCCGGATGGCCTCGGGGCCCGGGATGCGGATCACCGTGTCGAGCCTCGGCCCGGACGAGATCGGGCCGCTCGCGGACGCCGTGGCCTCCGCGGTCGGCCCGGGCCCGGGCGTCCGCTTCGCCTACTGAGCCCGCGCCTGCCGCCCCTTCGCGCGCCGCCGGCTCTGGGTCAGGGCGGCGCCCGCGAGCACCACGGCCGCCCCGACCGGGGTGTTCCAGCTCAGGCTCTCGCCGAGGACCGCGACCCCGGCGGCCGTGGCGATCACCGGGATGAAGTACGTGACCATCTGGGCCGTCGTCGGACCCACCTCGTTGACGAGGCCGTACTGGACCAGGACCGCGAGTCCCGTGCCGAGTGCGCCGAGGGCTGCGACGGCCAGCAGCGGAACGAGCGAGAAGGAGTGCGGGAGACCCGCGAACAGCGGTGTGACCAGAGCCAGTTGAAGGGTCGCGACGCCCAGCTGCGAGCCGATCAGGGACAGGTTGGAGTGCCCGCCGCCCGCCAGGGTGCGCCGGACGTAGATCCAGCCGATCGGGTAGCAGAGCGAGGCGAGCAGGGCCATCGCCGTCCCCGTGACGTCCAGCCCGTGGAATCCCTGCCAGGCGCCGAGCACCGTGAGCACCCCGAGGAAGCCGAGCCCGAGCCCCGCGACCCGGCGACGGGTCGGACGGTCCTCGGAGAGCGCCACCATCGACAGGGCCATGCCCCACAGGGGCGAGGTCGCGTTGCAGATGCCGGCCAGGGTCGAGGGGATGGTGAGTTCCGCGTACGCGAAGAGGGAGAACGGCGCGGCGTTGAGGAGCAGCGCCGCCACCGTCAGATGGAGCCAGGTACGCCGGCCGCGCGGCAGCCGCTCACGCTTGACCGCCATCGCGACCGCCAGCACCAGCGTGCCGAAGAGCAGCCGTCCGAGGGTGACCTGGAACGGGGCGTAGCCGTCCGTGCCGACCTTGATCAGCAGAAAGCTGAAGCCCCAGATCAGCGAGAGCCCGGCGAACCGGACGCGCCAGTCCAGAGCGGGACGGCGGCCGATGGCCGTCGCCGGGGCCGTGGGGGACGGGAGGGGGGTGGCGGAGGAGGGCCGGGGAGGGGCGGGGGTGGTCATGACGACCACGATGGCGCCATGGACCTCGTAGCACAAGCGAGATTTGGCGGCGGCAATCGGTTAGCATCGCTTACATGTTGAATCTGGAGCGCCTGCGCACCCTCGACGCGGTGGCCCGGCACGGCTCGGTGGGCGGCGCCGCCGACACCCTGCACGTGACGACCTCGGCCGTCTCCCAGCAGCTCGCCAAGCTGGAGCGGGAGGCGGGCCAGCCGCTGCTCGCCAAGAACGGGCGCGGGGTGCGGCTCACCGACGCGGGCCGCCTCCTGGCCGAGCACGCCGCCCGCATCCTCTCCCAAGTCCAGCTCGCCCAGGCCGAGTTGGAGGCCCAGCGGGACCGCGTCGTCGGCGAGCTGCGGATCGCGGGCTTCGCCACCGCCGTGCGGGGCCTGTTCCCCGCCGCCCTCGCCTCGCTGCGCGCCGAGCACCCCCAGCTCGTGGTGCGCTCCGAGGAGCTGGAGGCCGACGAGTCGGTGCGGGGCGTGCTGCTCGGCGACCTCGACCTCGCGCTCGTACTCGACTGGTACAACAAGCCGCTGCCGCTGCCCGAAGGGCTCGCCAAGCGGGCGGTCCTCGACGACCTCGCGGACGTGGCCCTGCCGGCGGGCCATCCACTGGCCGGCCGCTCGGCGGTGGACCTGGAGGAGTTCGCCGACGACGAGTGGATCACCTGGCCCGAGGGCGAGTTCTGCAACGAGTGGCTGATGTTCACCCTGCGGGGCAAGGGGATCGAGCCGAAGGTCTCCCATGTGGCCCGCGAGCACGCCACCCAACTCGCCCTGGTGGAAGCCGGTTTGGGCGTCAGTATCGCCCCACGGCTCGGCCGTGACCCGGTCCCCGGCGGGGTCGCGGTGGTTCCGGTGCGCGCCGCGATGAGCCGCCACGTATACGCGGTGTGGCGTGCCGACGCCGACCGCAGGCCCTCGATCCGGGCGGCGGTCGACGCCCTGGCGGCGGCGGGGGAGGCGCTGGCCGGGGGCCGCTGAGTCCGGCGGTCAGCGCCCGAAGTCGCCGCCCAGTTTGCGGAAGTCCCAGGAGACGACGGTGTCCGGCGTCAGACGCAGCCAGGCGTGGCGCCCGTCGTGGACCATCTCCTGGAGGCCGAAGTTCTTGGCCGCGAACAGCGCCTCCACGGGCGCGAGTTCGGGGCACGGCTCGCCGGAGCGCGGTGCCTCGCCGACCGGTACGACGCTGCCGCTGAGCTCCACCCCGCGCAGCTCCCCGTACTCCGTGCCGTCGTCCACCACCACGGCGACGCGGGGGTCCTTGCCGAGCTGGGCCCAGCGGCGGCTGCGGGTGATCGAGTACAGCCAGAGCGAACCGCCGTGCCAGACGTACCAGAGCGGCGCGACGTGCGGGCTCCCGTCGGCCGATACCGTGGCGACCCGGCAGGTGCGCTGCTCGCCGAGGAAGGCGTCGCGCTCCTCGTCGCTCATCATGATCCGTCGGCCCCGACGCTGTGTGGCGGTCATGACGCCTCCCCTTCGCTCTGTCCACGGTCCGCTGCCCAGCAGCATTCTGACGCTACGTCAGAAATCATGGCGTGCCCTTCCCTCGGCACGCAATGGCGGTTAGCCTCCCGCGCCATGGCGAAGAAGGAACTCCTCGCGGAACAGCTCGACCCCGCCACCACGGTCCTGATGACCGTCGAGTGCCAGCAGGGCGTGGTCGGCACCGACAGCGCACTGCCCGAACTCGCCAAGCAGGCAAGGGAGTCGGGGGTCCTGAACAATGTGGCCCGCCTGGTGGCCGGCGCGCACCGGGCGGGCGTCCAGGTGCTGCACGCGGTCGCGGAGCGCCGCCCCGACGGGCGCGGGGCCAGCCGCAACGCGCGGCTCTTCCGCGCCGCCGAGCGGCTGCCCGTGCAGCAGTACTCCGGTTCCCGGGCGGTGCGGATCGCGGAGCCGATCGAGGTGGCGGACGAGGACATCGTCGTACGCCGTCTGCACGGCCTCTCACCCGTCTCGGGCACCGACGTGGACCCGCTCCTGCGCAACCTCGGCTGCCGCACCCTGATCGTCACCGGGGTCTCGGCGAACGTGGCGATCCCCAACGCGGTCTTCGACGCGGTCAACCTCGGCTACACGGCGGTGGTCGCGGCGGACGCGATCGCGGGAGTGCCGGCCGACTACACCCCCGCGATGATCCGGCACACCCTCGCCCTGGTGGCCACGGTGGCGACCACGGACGACATCCTGGGCTGCCTCGCGCCGGGCCGCCGGGTCACACGAGCTTGATGGAGCCCCCTTCGACCTTGATCGCGGCGGGGGGCAGCGGGGAGGGCGCGGGGCCGCCCTTGACGCTGCCGTCCGTGACATCGAACTTGCTGCCGTGGCAAGGGCAGTTGATGGTGCCGCCCGACACGGACGACACGGCACAGCCCTGATGCGTGCACTTCGCGGAGAACGCCTTGAACTGGCCGGCGGTGGGCTGGGTGACCACGACCCCCTCCTTGGCGAAGATCTTCCCGCCGCCCTGCGGTACCTCCGACGTGGTGCCGAGCACGCTCCCGCCGCCCTTGGCACCGCCGTCCCCGGCGGGCGTGGCCGGGTCGGCGGAGGACGCGCTGTCCGAGCTGCCCCCGCACGCGGTCAGCGCGGCGGCGAGCCCGGCCGCGCCGACGCACGCGATGACGGTCCGGCGCGCCGGCACCTGGACGGGCGGGGACTGCGATTCGGTGCTCATGCTGGCTGTCCTCTCGACATATGACGCTCGACCGCGTGGTCGACTGCGTGGGGGAGTACGGGAGTGGGGCACGGGGCGTTCAGCGGCAGGGTGATTTCCCGGGGGAACGGGTGGAGGCGGCCCGGCGGAAAAGGGGCACGGGCGGGCGGGAGCCGCGAAGTAGCCTGTGCCCATGCTCACTGAAGTCACCGCGACCCGGTACGTCACGCCGTTGCGTGAGGGCGGGTCGCTTCCGGGCATCGTCGAGGCCGACGATCTCGGAACGTATGTCATGAAGTTCACCGGGGCCGGCCAGGGCCGCAAGACGCTCGTCGCGGAGGTCATCTGCGGCGAGCTCGCCCGCAGGCTCCGGCTGCGCGTCCCGGAGCTGGTCACCATCCAGCTCGACCCGGTCATCGGCCTGTCCGAGCCCGACCAGGAGGTGCAGGAACTGCTCAAGGCGAGCGGCGGCCTCAACCTGGGCATGGACTACCTGCCGGGCTCGCTCGGCTTCGACCCGCTGGCCTACGAGGTGGGCGCGGCCGAGGCCGGCCGGGTCGTCTGGTTCGACGCGCTGATCAACAACGTCGACCGGTCGTGGCGCAACCCCAACATGCTGGTGTGGCACGGAGACCTGTGGCTCATCGACCACGGCGCCACCATGATCTGGCACCACAACTGGCCGGGCGCCGCGGCCTCCGCCGCCAAGCCCTACAACGCCTCCGACCATGCGCTCGCGCCCTTCGGGCCGGACCTCGCCGCCGCTGCCGCCGAACTCGCGCCGCTGATCACCGAGGAACTCCTGACCGAGGTCACCGCCCTCGTCCCCGACGAGTGGCTGGTCGACGAGCCCGGCTTCGAGACGACCGACGAGCTGCGCCGCGCCTACGTCGAGCCGCTGCTCGCCCGCGCCGCCACGATCCACGAGCGGATCGTCCTCGACGCCCCCGCGGCCACCAAGCCCTCGCAGGCCCCCGGCTGGCTGACCGACCAGATCAAGCCCTGGCCGCACCCGACCAGGAACAGCCAGCAGAACCAGGACAGCCAGCAGAGCCAGAACAGCCAGAAGGATGCCGACCGTTGAGCAAGCGCGATGTCTTCGAGTACGCGCTGCTGCGCGTGGTGCCACGCGTCGAGCGCGGGGAGTGCTTCAACGCCGGAGTGCTGGTCTACTGCCGCGCCCACTCCTTCGTCGCGGCGCGCACCCATCTGGACGAGACGAAGCTGAAGGCCCTGGACCCGGATGCCGACGTCGTGGGCGTTCGGGCCGCGCTGCGCGCCGTGGAGGGCGTCTGCGGCGGCGGCGAGGCGGCCGGCCAGGCGGCGGGTGACGACGCGGGGCGGCGCTTCCGCTGGCTGATCGCGCCGCGTTCCACGGTCGTCCAGCCCGGTCCGGTGCACACCGGCCTCACCGCCGACCCGCGGGCCGAGGCCGAGCGGTTGCTGGACCTGCTGGTGCGCTGAATCCGCCCCGGCGGGGGTGTGACATGCGCCGGGGGATCCGTGGCCCGTTGACACCGGGTGCCAGGGCTTCTAGCGTCACGTCTGCTGAAGCTACTAAGCGGTTGCTCAGTGACTGAGGGCCGCGGATCCCAGGGCGAGGAGAACAGCATGTCCACCACCGAGCAGCGTGTCGCCATCGTGACCGGGGCGGCGCGGGGCATTGGCGCCGCGACCGCCGTCCGGCTTGCGGCCGAGGGCCGGGCCGTCGCCGTACTCGATCTCGACGAGGCGGCCTGCAAGGACACCGTCGACAAGATCACCGCGGCGGGCGGCCGAGCCATCGCCGTCGGCTGCGACGTCTCCGACAGCGCCCAGGTGGAGGCGGCCGTGGAGCGGGTGGCCGCCGAGCTCGGCGCGCCGACCATCCTCGTCAACAACGCCGGCGTGCTCCGCGACAACCTCCTCTTCAAGATGAGCGAGTCGGACTGGGACACGGTCATGAACGTCCACCTCAAGGGCGCGTTCCTGATGGCCAAGGCCTGTCAGAAGCACATGGTGGATGCCAAGTGGGGCCGTATCGTCTCGCTCTCCTCGTCCTCCGCGCTCGGCAACCGGGGCCAGGCCAACTACTCCGCCGTGAAGGCCGGCCTCCAGGGCTTCACCAAGACCCTCGCCAAGGAGCTCGGCAAGTTCGGCATCACCGCCAACGCGGTCGCCCCCGGCTTCATCGTCACCGAGATGACCGCGCAGACCGCCGCCCGTGTCGGCATGGGCTTCGAGGACTTCCAGGCCGCGGCCGCCACCCAGATCCCGGTCCAGCGCGTCGGCCACCCCGAGGACATCGCCAACGCCATCGCCTTCTTCACCGGCGAGGCCGCGGACTTCGTCTCCGGCCAGGTCATGTACGTGGCCGGCGGACCGCTCAACTAAGGCCAGGGGCACCGAACATGACTGAACTTCCTGAACTGTCGGGCAAGGTGGCCCTGGTCACCGGAGCGAGCCGCGGCATCGGCTACGGCATCGCGGAGGCGCTCGTCGCCCGCGGCGACCGGGTGTGCATCACCGGACGCGGCGAGGACGCCCTCAAGGAGGCCGTCGAGCGGCTCGGCTCCGACCGTGTCATCGCGGTCCCGGGCAAGGCCGCCGACGAGGCCCACCAGGCCGCCGCCGTCGAACGCACCATGGAGGCGTTCGGGCGGGTGGACTTCCTGGTCAACAACGCCGGTACGAACCCGGTGTTCGGCCCGATCGCCGAGCTCGACCTGAACGTCGCGCGCAAGGTCTACGAGACCAATGTGATCTCCGCGCTCGGCTTCGCGCAGCAGACCTGGAAGGCCTGGCAGAAGGAGAACGGCGGCGCGATCGTCAACATCGCCTCGATCGCCGGAGTCTCCGCCTCGCCGTTCATCGGCGCGTACGGCATGAGCAAGGCGGCCATGGTCAACCTGACCCTCCAGCTGGCGCACGAGTTCGCGCCGACGGTACGGGTCAACGCGATCGCCCCGGCCGTGGTCAAGACCAAGTTCGCGCAGGCGCTGTACGAGGGCCGCGAGGCGGAGGCCGCCGCGGCCTACCCGATGGGCCGGCTCGGCGTGCCCTCCGACATCGGGGGCGCGGCCGCGTTCCTCACCTCCGAGCAGTCGGCCTGGGTCACCGGACAGACCCTGGTCGTCGACGGCGGCCTCTTCCTGAACGTAGGGGTCCACTGAGACGTCGAGTTGATTTGCTCCTGAATATGCCAAGTGCCCTGCTGAGACGGTCGGTTGACCCAGCGGGGCACTGCGGTATGGTCTGCCGATCCATGGCCGACCGAGGAGCGTGCACGTGTTCAGAGGGACCAACTGCCGACCCGCCGTGACGGCCCTTGCGTCCATATCCCTGCTGGCCGGCTGCGGTCTGATTCCGGGCGGATCGTCCGGCGCCCCGCAGGAGATCACGGTGGGCACGACCAGTGAGCCGAGCACGCTCGACCCGGCGGCCTCCTGGGACGGATCGTGGGAGCTCTACCGCAACGTCTTCCAGACCCTGGTGGCCTTCCCGACCGGCAGCAGCGCCCCGCAGCCGGACGCCGCGCGGTCCTGCGGCTTCCAGGACAAGTCGAGCCGCACCTTCACCTGCACCCTGCGCAAGGGAATGACGTTCTCGGACGGGACCAAGCTCGACGCGAACGCCGTCAAGTACTCCTTCGACCGCATCGTCAAGATCAATGTGAAGGCCGGCCCCAAGGGGCTGCTCAGCAGCCTCGACAAGGTCACCGCCGACAACGAGCTGACGGTCACCTTCCACCTCAACAAGCCCGACGCCACCTTCCCCTACGTGCTCGGCGCGCCCGCCATGTCCATCGTGGACCCCGCGGCGTACCCGGCCGACAAGCTCCGCGACGACGGCGGGCTCACCGGCTCGGGCCCCTACACGCTGGAGTCGTTCAAGGCGGGCGACCGGGCGGTCCTGAAGAAGAACAGCAGCTACCAGGGCTTCGCGCAGCGCCAGAACGACGGCGTCACCATCCGCTACTTCCACGACTCCCAGGGCATGCTGGACGCCCTCAAGAGCAAGCAGATCGACATCACCTACCGCGGCATCACGGCCGACGAGGTCGAGGACATCCGGGGCGAGAAGGCGGCGGGCAAGCCGTACCAGCTCGTCGAGAACACCGGCACCGAGATCCGCTTCCTGGTGTTCAACCCCAAGGACCCCGAGGCCGCGAAGCCCGCGGTGCGCCGCGCGGTCGCCCAACTCGTCGACCGCGACGCCCTGGTCGCCAAGGTCTACAAGGGCACCGCCGAGCCCCTGTACTCGATGGTCCCCACCGGCGTGAACGGGCACACCACCAGCTTCTTCGACACCTTCGGCTCGCCCAGCGTCCCCAAGGCGAAGGACATCCTGCGCAAGGCCGGGATCACCACCCCGGTCCCGCTCACGCTCTGGTACACCACCGACCGCTACGGCTCGTCCATGGCCGCGGAGTTCAAGGAACTCAAGCGGCAGCTCGACGCCTCCGGGCTGTTCGACATCACGCTCAAGAGCAGCCCCTGGAAGACGTACACCGAGGGCTTCCAGTCCGGTGACCTGCCCGTCTTCGGACGCGGCTGGTTCCCCGACTTCCCCGACCCCGACAACTTCATCGCGCCCTTCGTCGGCAAGGAGAACGCCGTCGGCACGCCCTACGACCAGCCCGAGATCACCAGCCAACTGCTCCCGCAGTCGCGCGAGATCTCCGACCGCGGCGCCGCGAGCAGGCAGTTCGAGCGGGCGCAGGACATCCTGGTCGACGACGTACGGCTGCTGCCGCTGTGGCAGGGCAAGATCTACCTCGCGGCGAGCGACGACATTGCGGGCGGCGAGCGCGCGATGGACCCGCAGACGGTCATGCAGATGTGGGAGCTGCACCGCAAGACCAGCTGGTAGGAGCGGGCGCGGGCGGCGTTGTCAGTGGCGGCGGGTAGGTTCGGGATTCCGCGAGAGAGTGCGGGAACCGAATGTCCCACGGAGGTTGTTGACGTGACCGATACCGCCATGCTGCCCGAGTCCTGGCAGGGCGTCCTCGGCGAGGAGCTCCAGAAGCCGTACTTCGAGGAGCTCACCGCGTTCGTCGAGGAGGAGCGGGCGAAGGGTCCCGTCTTCCCGCCCCGCGACGAGGTGTTCGCGGCCCTTGACGCGACCCCGTACGACAAGGTGAAGGTCCTGGTCCTGGGTCAGGACCCCTACCACGGCGAGGGCCAGGGGCACGGCCTGTGCTTCTCGGTGCGGCCCGGGGTCAGGACGCCGCCCTCGCTGCGCAACATCTACAAGGAGATGCGCGACGAGCTGGGTCTGGACGTCCCGGACAACGGCTACCTCATGCCGTGGGCCGAGCAGGGCGTGCTGCTGCTCAACGCGGTGCTCACGGTGCGCTCGGGCGAGGCCAACTCGCACAAGGGCAAGGGCTGGGAGAAGTTCACCGACGCGGTGATCCGGGCCGTCGCCTCGCGGCCCGATCCGGCGGTCTTCGTGCTGTGGGGCAACTACGCGCAGAAGAAGCTCCCGCTGATCGACGAGGAGCGCCATGTCGTGGTCAAGGGCGCCCACCCCTCGCCGCTCTCGGCCAAGAAGTTCTTCGGGTCCCGCCCGTTCACTCAGATCAACGAGGCGGTCGCGGCGCAGGGCCACGCCCCCATCGACTGGCGCATCCCCAATCTGGCCTGAGGTCCACCGGGCGGAGGCCGGGCGGCGGGCGCCCGTCGGCGGGACGTGTGACGGCGTCCGGCTGACAGGTCGGGGCGGCCGCCCGAGCCTCAGGCCGATTGTCAGTGGCGGCGGTTAGCGTCGAAGTCGTTGGAGTTTCGGGACGACGGGCGGAGACAGCGGTGACGGACATGCAGGAAGCCCCGGGGGACCTCGTGATGACCCGGATCGGGCAGGCGATGATGCTGCTGCACGGAGGGGACCGCGAGGAGGCCCGCAACCGGTTCGGCATCCTGTGGTCGGAGATCGGGGAGAAGGGCGACGCGCTGCACCGCTGCACCCTGGCCCACTACATGGCGGATGCCCAGGACGACGCCGGGGACGAACTGGCGTGGGACCTACGGGCGTTGGCGGCGGCCGACGGCCTGACCCAGTCCCGTCTCGACGAGCACCACGACTCGCTCGCGGTACGGGCCTTCTACCCCTCGCTCCATCTCAACCTCGCGGCGGACTACGTCAAACTGCACCGCCCCGAGGATGCCCGCCTCCATCTCGACCGCGCCCATGACGCACTGGACACGCTGTCCGACGACGCTTACGGGAACGACATCCGTGAGGCGCTGCGCCGCCTTGAGCGGCAGCTGGACACGGTCTGAGGGCGCCGCTTGGGTGACGGCGTCCTGATGGAGCGTCAGTTGCCGTACGTGGCACGGCAGATGCGGGCCTCGGGGCTGTCCTCGCGCCAGCCGCCGTAGCGTCGGCCGAGGGCGCAGAGGTCACCGCCCGGGGCGGGCTGCGGCGGGGTGCTACGGGGGCGGCGCCTCCCGGGGGTGGCGGAGGGATGGTGCGTCGGCTCCTGCTCTTCGGCCCCTGAGCGCCGCTCGCGGCGGGGCGGGTCCGGGCGGGCGTGCGGCTCCTGCTCCTGCTCCGGGGGCGTGCGTGGCGCGGGGGCGGTGGGGGTGACGGGGGAGGGGCCATCGGGGGGCTGGACCGTGTCCAGGGCCTCACGCGCCGGGGCCTGGACGGCCCCGGAGGCCTGGTGCTGCCGGGCCGGCGGGGCGGGTGGCGCGGCGGGAGCGGGACCGCCCCCGACCGCGACGCAGCCGGCGACGCATCCGCAGACGGCCAGGGTGGCCGCGGCCGTCAGGAGCCTCAGCGCATTGCGGATGCGGTGCATCCGTCAACTGTGCTGGCTGCGGCCGCCGTTGGGCCACCTGGGCCGGGCACAATGGCCCGCACGAGTGACCCGCCGGCTGCCCGTGTGGCGGCGGCCCGCCCGCTCAGGCTCCCGTCGAGCCGTCGATGGCCTCGCGCAGCAGGTCGGCGTGGCCGTTGTGGCGGGCGTACTCCTCGATCATGTGGGTGTAGATCCAGCGCAGGCTGAAGTGCCGGCCGCTGCGTGCGGTGCCGACGCTGAGTTCGTCGAGGCCGTGTCCGGCCGCGGCGGCGCGTGCGGCGGCCACCTCGCTCTGCCAGGTGGCGAGGGCCTCCGCGTAGGTGTCCTGGGGGCCGAAGTGGAAGTCGCCGTCCGGGTCCTCCTCGGTGCCGTACACGCCTTCGTCGGACCCTCCGGCGAACACCGAGACGAACCACCAGCGTTCGACCTCGGAGAGATGGCGTTGCAGGCCGAGCAGGGTGAGCTCGGAGCTCGGCACGGCGGCCCGCTTCAGCTCCTCGTCGGGGAGCCCCGAGCACTTCTGGGCCAGGGTCTCGCGGTGGTACTCAAGCCAGCCTTCGAGCATGGCCCGCTCGGGGGCGTCCAGGGCGGGCTCGGCGCGCTCGGGGGTTTCGGCGGGCGGTACGGCGGAGGTCGTCATGCCGCCCATCCTGTCGGCCCACCCGCCCCGCGGCCACCGGTTATCGCCCCGCAAGCACCGGCCGCGGGGTGCACGGGGCCGGGGGCTGGCGGGGGCTTCGCCGCCTGGCGGGGGCTTCGCCCCCTGCACCCCTGTGGCACGGCTTGAGGGCGCTCGCCCTCAGTCGCCGGACGGGCTGGGTATGCCCCTCAGTACGGTGCGGCTCAGTACGGTGCGGCTGAGGGGCGCGGGGAGCTGTGTGAGCAACCACGCACGGCCCGCGCCCGAAGCACCCGCATGCACCGCCCCGCGGTGCCGAGCCCCGCCCGGTAGGGGCACACCTCGCCGCCCCGCACCTCCGGGCGACCCGCTCCGCACCGCGCCGCACGGCAAAGGCCGCCACACGTATGCTGACCAGCAAGGACGATGGACACCGCTCGGCGACAGGAGAACCCCGTGAAGGTCGGATGCATTGGGCTCGGGGACATCGCTCAGAAGGCATACCTGCCCGTGCTGAGCACCCTGCCGGGCACGGAGCTGCATCTCCAGACCCGCACCCCGGCCACCCTCGACGCCGTGGGTGGCGCCCATCGGATACCGGCCGGACAACGGCACACCGACCTCGCGTCCCTGCTCGCGCAGGGGCTGGACGCCGCGTTCGTGCACGCGCCGACCGCGGTGCACCCGGAGATCGTGGCCCGGCTCATCGACGCCGGCGTACCGACGTACGTCGACAAGCCGCTGGCCTACGAACTCGCCGAGTCCGAGCGGCTCGTGGCGCTCGCCGAGGAGCGCGGGGTCGGCCTCGCCGTCGGCTTCAACCGGCGGCTCGCACCCGGCTACGCCCAGTGCGCCGACCACCCGCGCGAACTGATCCTCATGCAGAAGAACCGGGTCGGCCTTCCCGAGGACCCCCGCACCCTGGTCCTCGACGACTTCATCCACGTCGTGGACACCCTGCGCTTCCTCACCCCCGGCCCCATCGAGCACACGGTCGTACGGGCCCGCGTCCGCGACGGCCTGATGGAGCACGTGGTCCTTCAGCTCTCCGGCGACGGCTTCACCGCGATCGGCACCATGAACCGGATGAACGGATCCACCGAGGAGATCCTGGAGGTGTCGGGCCAGGACACCAAGCGCCAGGTCCTGAACCTGGCCGAGGTCGTGGACCACAAGGGCCAGCCGACCCTGCGCCGCCGCGGCGACTGGGTGCCCGTCGCCCGCCAGCGCGGCATCGAGCAGTCGGTCCTGTCCTTCCTCGACGCCGTACGGGCCGGAGAGACGCTCAGCGCACAGGACGCGTTGGCGACCCATGAGCTGTGCGAGCGGGTGGTGCGGGAGGCGTGGGAGCAGGCTTCCTGAGCGCCCGCGCCGCCTCGCCCGCGCAGAACAGGGCGAGCGCCGCGAGGGCCGCGTACACCGCCCAGTCGCCGAAGCGCACATAGGGCGTGGTGCCGGTGGCGAGCGGAACGTCGTACACCGCGGCGGTACTCGCGGAGGTGGGCAGCCACTTGCCGACGCGGCCGCCGTCGGGGCCGTAGACCGCGCTGATGCCGGTCAGGGTCGCGTGCACCATCGGGCGGCCCGTCTCGGCGGCCCGCAGCGCGCCGAGCGAGGCATGCTGTGCGGGCGCCCAGGTGTCCTGGAACGACGAGGTCGAGGACTGCGCCACGAGCAACTGGGCGCCCATGCGCACCAGATGACGGCTCATGTCCGGGAACGCCGACTCGAAGCACACCAGCGGCCCCACCCGCGCCGCGCCCGGCAGGGTCATCACCACGGGCGTGGTGCCGCGCTGCCGGTCCTCGTCGGCGGCCTTGCCGACCGATGTCGCCCAGCCGAGCAGCGAGCGCGCCGGGATGTACTCGCCGAACGGCACGAGCCGCATCTTGTCGTAGCGCTGCCCGGTCGGCCCGTCGGGCCCCACGAGAACCGAACTCTTGAAGATTCCCGGTTTGTCCGACCTGCGCGCGTCCACGTTCACCAGGATGTCCGCGCCGAGCTCCTGGGAGAGCCGGGCAATCCGCGCGGCCAGGTCCGGCCGGGCCGTCAGGTCCTGCCCCACACTGCTCTCGCCCCACACCACGAGGTCCACATGCTGCCCCGCGAGTGAGCGCGTCAGCGCCTCGCTGCGGGCGAACCGGGCGTCCCCGTTCTCGATCACGCCCGGCTGCACCACGGCGACCTTGAGGTGGCCGTCGCGCGTCATGTGCGGAGCCCACATCCATACGGCGCCTGTAGTGAGCGCACACACCACGAGCACCGAGACCATGGCGGTACGCACCCGGGGGAGCGCCACCGCGAGGGTGACAGCGGTGTTCACCGCCACCACGAGCAGGCTCACCAGCCACACCCCGCCCACCGACATCAGCCGCAGCGCCGGAGTCACCTCCCACTGGCTCGCGCCGAGCAGCCCCCAGGGCCCGCCGAGCCCCTGCCACGACCGGACCAGCTCCACCGCGAGCCAGCCCGAAGGCACCACCACGACCGCGATCAGCGCGCGCGGCACGGAGGGACGGCCACCCATGACGGACCGGACCAGGACACCCCACGGTGCCCACAGCAGCCCGAGCAGCGCGGCCAGGACCACGATGAACACGTTGAGGCTGGGGAAGAGCCAGTGGTGCACCGCGAGCATGAACCCCGTACCGCCGAGCCAGCCGTCCAGAGCGGCCCGCCGCACGCTGCTCGCGGAGCGCACCAGGAGCAGCAGTGGCACGAGCGCGAGGTAGGCGAACCACCACAGCGAGGGCGCGGGGAAGGCGAGTGCGGGCAGCGCTCCGGCGAGCACCGCGGCCGCGCCGCGCCACCAGGCCGAACTCAGACGCGGACCGTGACGGCCGACCGGGATCCGCATACCGCGCCTCCTTGCCCACCCCCGTGATCAGTGGTGTTCCCGCCCAGCCAGTGTGGGGGAGAGCCGCCGTCGCGCACAGATGACCCGGCGCCCGGCGCGTCCCTCCCGTCGCTCATGCCCCGGCGAGCGCCCCCGACACCCGCCGCCACTTCTCGTGCACGGTCACCGACCGCAGCCGCCAGCCCGTGTCCGTACGGACCAGCGAGAACGCGTAGCGCCCCCCGGACTCGAAGCCGGGCGCGGGCGGCGTGCCGTCGCCGTCGGTGCCGAAGCACATGGGATTGAGGTAGTCGGCGCGCAGCTCCGCCCGGTCGCCCGGGTAGCCGCCGAGGTCCTGGAGGGTGAGCAGCCGGTTGGTGATCAGGTGCTGGCGGACCGGGAAGAGCCGCATGGTCTCTTCGAGCCAGCACGCCACCTCCTCGGCCGGTCCCTCGATGCCGCCCGCCGGGCGGTAGTCGGCGCGGCCGTCGGCGGCGAACAGGGCGCGGTAGGCGGTCCAGTTCCCGTCGTCGACGGCCGCGGCATATCCGGTGATGAGTTCGTCGATGGCCAAACGGTCGAGCAGGGTTCCGAGATCCACGCGCTGCGTCATCGGGTCAGTCTCCGGCAGCGGGCCGTGAACGCCAAGAGCCCCGCACTTGTGGGTGCTTGGGACCGCGTGCTACCGCTGGCGCCATGACAGACGACACGGTTCCCGCGGTACGCAGCGAACGGCGCGGCCCCGTCACCACAGTGATCCTTTCGCGGCCCGCGGTGCGCAACGCGGTGGACGGCCCCACCGCCCGCGCGCTCGCCGACGCCTTCCGTGCCTTCGAGGCGGACGAGGCGGCGGCGGTCGCCGTGCTGTGGGGCGAGGGCGGCACGTTCTGCGCGGGCGCCGATCTGAAGGCGATCGGCACCGCACGCGGCAACACGGTGACCGAGGACGGCGACGGGCCGATGGGCCCGACCCGGCTGCGGCTCTCCAAGCCGGTGATCGCGGCGGTGGCCGGGCACGCCGTGGCGGGCGGTCTGGAACTCGCGCTCTGGTGCGATCTGCGAGTGATGGAGGAGGACGCGGTGTTCGGGGTGTTCTGCCGACGCTGGGGCGTGCCGTTGATCGACGGCGGGACGGTCCGGCTGCCGCGCCTCGTCGGGGCCGGCCGTGCCATGGACCTGATCCTCACCGGGCGCCCGGTGGACGCCGCCGAGGCCCGAGCCATCGGTCTGGCGGACCGGATCGTGCCGAGCGGTACCGCCCGGGCGCGGGCGGAGGAACTCGCTGCGGAGATCGCCGCCTTCCCGGGGACCTGCATGCGCCACGACCGGATGTCGCTGCTCGAACAGGAGGGCCTCGCCGAACCCGAAGCGCTGCTCAACGAGGTGCGGCACGGCATGCACGCGCTGGGGGAGGCGGCGGAGGGCGCGGCGCGGTTCGCGGCGGGCGCGGGCCGCCACGGGACGTTTGAAGGACCGAGCTGACGGAGCTGAGGAACGGCGGCCCTGTCCGTGGGAGGTGGGTCATTCCTGGGGCGGCCGTCTTCGCGAGAGGCGGCGGCCTTCCGAGGGACGGCCGCCGGTCCTTGGCGCGGGCGGCTCCGCGCCCCGAGCGTGAGGTGTCAGGGCCGGCGCACGTACGGCGTGGTCACCGTCAGCGGGACGAAGCCGAGGCGCTGGAGGATGGGCCGGCTCTGATCGGAGGCGTCGACCTGGAGGTAGCGGTAGCCGCGCTCGGCGGCGATACGGGCGCGATAGGCGATCAGGGCGCGGTAGATGCCCTTGCCGCGCCACTCGGGGGCGGTGCCGCCGCCCCAGAGACTGGCGAACTCCGTGCCGAGGTGGAAGTCCATGCGGGCCGCGCTCACCGGAAGATCCCCTGCCATGGCGACGACCGCCGTCACGGTGTCGGGTGCCTCGGTGAACTGGGCGAGCAGCCGCTCCCTGAAGAGGGCGGAGCCGTTGCCGAAGGCTTGGTCGTGCACCCGCGCCATCAGCTCCACCCCGCCCTCGTCGGTCACCGGGTGGAGGGTGATGCCGGCCGGGGGCTCGGGGTCGTGGGGGAGGTCGGGGACCCGGGCGATCATGACGGTCTCGGCGGGCTCGGCCTCGAAGCCGGCTGCCAGCAGGCGCTGTCCCAGGTTGGCGGGCCGGTCGTGGGCGTACAGCTTCCACTCCCACGGGTGGCCGAGCGAGGCGAAGTGCCGTACTTGCGCCGCGATTTCGGCATCGGCGTCCGATTCGGTGAGGCACGACCAGAGGATGCCGTTCCACACATGGCCGGGGCCGACCTGCCGTACGACACCGCCGGACCGCTCCACCGTGGCGCTCGGCCCGTCGGGCCGGGCCCGCTGCCGCAGCTGGAGGTCGAAGACCGTGAGCAGTGCTTCATCGGGGGCGCCGCCCGGCGCGGGGGTGGTCTGCATTCGGCCACTTCAACACCGTGAGGTGGGCCACAGCAACCGGAATTCGGGGCCGGGACCAGCTGCGGCGGACCGGGGCTCAGGTTCGCGGCTTCGCGGCCGTTCCCGCGGAGAACGGGGCCGGTTCGCCGACCGCCGCAGCCCAGTCGGCGAGCAGCCGCTCGTACTCCTCCGCGGGCCACTGCCCGTCCGCGCCGTCGACGAGCGCACGGATGGCGTCGTTGGCGGCATCCGCGTCGGACGGCGCGGGGCCGGGCCGCTCGGGGGAGGTAGACATATGACCAGGCTACGGGTCAGGTCGGCCGAGCAACCCCGCCGAACCGGCCGAACCCCAGGTGGGAGCGGTACGGGGTGGCAAAGGTCACAGGCCGAGGGGGGTTTGGAGCGACGTACGTCACGCCGCCTGGGCGGTGTCGCCCCGTACGGCGGCGGCCCATTCGACCAGGAGCCAGTGGTAGCGCTCCTCCTCGTCGGGCGAGAGGCGGCCGTCGGACTGCTCCCACAGCGAGCGGATGTCCGCGTTCACCACGTCGGCAGGGCGAAGGAAACGTCGGTCGGAAGTCGGGGGCATGGGACAAGCCTACGGCCATGAGGTGACCCACCGCCACGGAGTGGGAACTCTCAGCCAACATTAAGCAGTTGAAGGGGGAAGGAAGGGTCGGTGGGTGCCGCGCCGGGAGGGGCAGTCGGGCGGCGGGATCCGGCCACGGTCCGGTCTCCGCGACAACTGACCCGAGCGGTGCGGGCGTTGACCCGCGCCCGGAGAGGTGGGGGCGCCTATCCTCGCGGCATGGAGCAGAGCGAGGTTCTCAAGCGAGTGATCGGCATTCTCACCGAGGCCGGGGACTACCGCCGCCGGATCGAGGAGGATGGCGAACGAGGGCCCCGGGACACGGAGATCGGCATCGTCACCGCCCTGCTCAACGAGACGATGCCGCACATCGAGATCCCGGCCGACGCGACGCCCCAGGAGATGGCCACGCTCGTGGCGAGGGAGGTCGGCGGGGCCATCCGCCAGCTCGTGGCCGCCTTCAGCCTGGCGTTCGTGGCCCTCGCCCAGGTGCACGACTCCGGCGAGCAGGACGTGTCGTCGGCCGATGTGCTCCAGGACCTGGCACTGCGCGCGGAGGAGGTCAGGGGGGAGGGCCCGGAGGCCTCGGGCACCTGATCCCTCAACTGCCGCTTACGGAAGCCCGGTTCGGTCGCTGCCCCCTGGGTGGGCGGCCGGGTCAGAGGCCGCCGCCCGCGTCCGGGCTCAGGCTGCCGGCCGCGATGAGGGCGAACAGGGCCACGCCGAGCACGATGCGGTAGACCACGAACGGCATGAAGCTCTTGTTGGAGATGAAGGCCATGAACCAGGCGATCACCGCGTAGCCCACCGCGAAGGCGATGACCGCGGCGAAGAGGGTGGGCAGCATCGGCGCTTGGCCGGGGCCGCCCGCGTCCTTCAGCTCGAAGACCCCGGAGGCCAGCACGGCCGGGATGGCGAGCAGGAAGGAGTAACGGGCCGCCGCCTCGCGGGTGTAGCCCATGAGGAGGCCGCCGCTGATGGTGGCGCCGGAGCGGGAGACGCCCGGGATGAGGGCCATGGCCTGGCAGATGCCGAAGATCAGCCCGTCCTTGGTGCCGAGTTCCCGCAGTGACTTGCGCTCCTTGGCGGCGCGATGCCGTCCCCCCGACTCGTCGCGGGCCGCGAGCCGGTCGGCGATGCCGAGGATCACGCCCATCACGACCAGAGTGGTGGCGATCACCCGCAGGTCGCGGAAGGACGTGTCGATCTGGTGCTTCAGGACGATGCCGAGCACCCCGATCGGGATGGAGCCGACGATGACGAGCCAGCCCATCTTGGCGTCGTGGTCGTCGCGCAGCGAACGGTCGGTGAGCGAGCGGAACCAGGTCGAGACGATCCGCGCGATGTCGGACCGGAAGTAGATCAGGACGGCCGTCTCGGTGCCGATCTGCGTGATCGCCGTGAACGCCGGGCCCGGATCCTGCCAGCCCGCGAACGCCGCGGTCAGCCGCAGATGTGCGCTGGAGGAGATGGGCAGGAACTCCGTAAGCCCCTGAACGAGCCCGAGTATGAACGATTCGAACCAAGACATGGGTTACTGCGCCATCCAAGGGGGGTCGGGGGGCCACGGCCGGTCGGCACGACGGGGACCGGCCGGAGCACCGGGGCGGCGGCACGGCCACACCGGCGATCTTGCGCGGATCGAGCGGCACGGTAACGGGCCCGGGTTAACGGATGGTTGACGCCGGGCGGCCTGCGGGAAGCGGCCCCGCCGGCCCCGGAACGGGCCCCGGCCTCGGCACCCCGACCTCCGCACCCCGGCCGCGCCGCGCCGGCCCCTG
The DNA here is from genome assembly GCF_002803085.1 of Streptomyces sp. CB01201. GTDB lineage: Bacteria > Actinomycetota > Actinomycetes > Streptomycetales > Streptomycetaceae > Streptomyces > Streptomyces hundungensis. Next base: position 48,072 of record NZ_NNBJ01000001.1, read on the forward strand.
TGCATCACGCCGGCGCCCGCGCACCCCGCCCCGCTACCGCCCGCGCACCCCACCCGCACCGCCCGCGCACCCCGTCCGCTACCGCCCGCGCATCCCGCCCCGCTTGCGCCAGGCCACCACGGCGGCCCCGGCCCCGCTCAGCACGATGAAGCCCATCGCGATCAGGAACGCGGGCGATGTCGGGGACGCGGCGCTGCCGCCCGCGACCACGTACGCGAGCGTGTTGGGCACCGAACCGAGACCCGTCGCCACGAGGAACGGCGTCCAGCCCATGCGCGAGACCGCCGCGCAGTAGTTGGCGGCGGCGAAGGGCACACCGGGGAACAGCCGGATCGCCATCATCGAGCGGAACCCGTGCCGCGAGAGCTGCCCGTCCGCCGCCTTCAGCCAGCGCCCCCGCACCAGCGGGCGCAGTGCGTCCTGGCCGAGCACCCGGCCGAGCCCGAACGCGATGCCCGCGCCGAGGACCGTGCCGACGAGCGAGGACACGAATCCGGCCGGCGTCGCGAAGAGGGCGCCGGCGGCCAGATTGAGGATCGGGCGCGGCACGAACGCGGCCGTGCACAGCCCGTACGCCACCGCGAAGAGGACCACCGCCCAGGCCCCGCCCATCGCGGGCGGCCAGCCGTCGGCGAGCAGCCGTTGGGGCTGGAGGACCAGGACGGCGCTCCCGGCGGCCGCGAGCACCACCACGAGCAGCGCGAGCCGCGACCACGGGGAGAGCAGTGCTCTCCCGCAGCGTGCGGCAAGACCTGGCGTCGGTCGGGCAACGGGCTCGAACATCAAGGGAGACTAACCGACCGGGGCGGGCGCCCGTCGTAAGGGAGCTCTTCCGGGAGCCTCCGCCACCCTCACCGCACGCAACTGCCGCCCGCGGAAAACCATTCGACGCGCCGTCGCCCACCAGGGATGATCGGCGGCATGTCCAGGTACGCCTTCCTCGCAGCGCCGTCCGCAGTCGCGGACGCGCCGAAGGCTGCCGTCCTCATCGCGGCCGACGCAGTCGAGACCGTGGCGCCCCTCGGCGGCGCCCGAAGCTGACCCTTCCCGGAACGTCCGGCGGACCCCACACGGGGAGGGTCGGCCGGATCCAGGGGTCCAAGCGATGCCCAGCGACCACGCGAGGACACACAGCCATGCCCAAGACGGCATACGTACGCACCAAGCCCCACCTCAACATTGGCACCATGGGCCATGTCGACCACGGCAAGACCACCCTGACCGCCGCCATCACCAAAGTGCTCGCCGAGCGCGGCACCGGCACCTTCGTGCCGTTCGACCGCATCGACCGCGCCCCGGAGGAGGCCGCCCGCGGCATCACCATCAACATCGCGCACGTCGAGTACGAGACCGACACCCGTCACTACGCCCACGTCGACATGCCGGGCCACGCCGACTACGTCAAGAACATGGTCACCGGCGCCGCCCAGCTGGACGGGGCGATCCTGGTGGTCTCCGCACTCGAAGGGATCATGCCGCAGACGGCCGAACACGTCCTGCTGGCCCGGCAGGTGGGTGTCGACCACATCGTCGTCGCGCTCAACAAGGCGGACGCGGGGGACGAGGAGCTGAGCGACCTGGTCGAGCTTGAGGTGCGCGAACTGCTCTCCGCGCACGGATACGGTGGCGACACCGTGCCGGTCGTACGGGTCTCCGGCCTCAAGGCCCTTGAGGGGGAACCGCGTTGGACCGACGCGATCGGCGCGCTGCTCGACGCGGTCGACACCTATGTGCCGATGCCGGAGCGCTATGTGGACGCGCCGTTCCTGCTGCCGGTGGAGAACGTGCTCACCATCACGGGGCGCGGCACCGTCGTCACCGGGGCCGTCGAGCGCGGCACCGTGCGCGTCGGGGACCGGGTCCAAGTCCTGGGCGCGGAGGTCGAGTCGGTGGTCACCGGCCTGGAGACGTTCGGCAAGCCGATGGACTCGGCGCAGGCCGGGGACAACGTCGCGCTGCTCCTGCGCGGGGTGCCACGCGACGCGGTCCGCCGCGGCCATGTGGTCGCCGAGCCGGGCAGCGTCACCCCGAGCCGGAGGTTCACCGCCCAGGTGTACGTCCTGTCCACGCGCGAGGGCGGCCGCTCCACGCCGATCGCGACCGGCTACCGGCCGCAGTTCTACATCCGCACGGCGGACGTGGTCGGGGACGTCGACCTCGGCGGGCTCGCCGTCGCGCGGCCCGGCGACACGGTCACCGTCACCGTCGAGCTAGGCCGGGACACGCCCCTGGAGCCGGGCCTCGGCTTCGCCATCCGCGAGGGCGGCCGCACCGTGGGCGCCGGAACGGTGGCCGCGGTGCTGTGACCGGCCGGCCCGCCGCCCCCAACACCCCGGGGGCGGCGGGCCGTTGGTGTTGCGGCACACTTCGATCATGACGGAGACGGCACTCGTACTCGGATCGGGCGGGCTCACCGGCGTGGGCTGGGAGATCGGCATCCTGCACGGCCTCGCCGAGGCGGGCGTGGACCTGACGGACGCCCGCCTGGTCGTGGGGAGTTCGGCGGGCGCGGTGGTCGGGGCGAACATCAGCGCGCGCCGTTCCACTCTCGCCGAGCTGTACGAACGCCAACTCGCCCGGCCGGCCGGGGAGATACCCGGACATCTGGGCCCGGGCAAGCTCTTCCGCTTTGCGCGGGCCGTGATCTCCTCCGCCACCCCCGAGGAGTACGGAGCGAAGATGGGCCGGATGGCGCTCGCGGCCCACACTCCGGGCGAGGCGGACCGCCGCGCCGTCATCGCCGGGCGGCTGCTGACCCACGAGTGGCCCGAGCGGGCCCTGAAGCTCACCGCGGTCGCCGCGGACACCGGCGAGTTCCGGGTCTTCGACCGGGATTGCGGGGTGTCGCTCGTCGACGCGGTCGCCGCGAGCTGCGCGGTCCCGCTGGTGTGGCCCCCGGTCACCATCGAGGGCCGCAAGTGGATCGACGGGGGGTTGCACTCCCCGTGCAACGCCCAGCTCGCCGCCGGCTGTGAGCGGGTGGTCGTCATCGCGCCGATCGCGACCGGCGGCGGCCCGCTCGCCTCTCCCGTCAGACAGGCGGCCGCCCTCGCCGCCGCGGGCGCGCGGGTCGAGCTGATCACCCCCGACGCGGCGGCGAAGCGGGCCTTCGGGCGCAACAGCCTGGACCCCGCGCACCGCGCCCCGGCCGCCCGGGCCGGCCGCGCCCAGGCAGCGGCCCACGCCCGGGCGGTGGCGGCACTGTGGACCGGGGCATAGGGCCCGGCGGCCCGCGACCGGCGGCCGGGCGCACAATGGGAGGGTGAACGACGACCCGCGTGCCGAGCCGATACCCGTCATCCGGGAGGTCGACTGGGGCACCGCCAAACTGCTGCCCGACCTCGACCGCGAGCGCGCCTGGCTGCTGACCGTGAACGGTGCCCCGCAGTCGTACGTGGACCTGGACGATCCCACCCACATCGAGTTCGAGTACGTACGCCGCCTCGCCCATGTCGTGGACTGCGCGGCCGACGACGGCGTTCCACTGGACGTGCTGCACCTCGGCGGCGGTGCCCTCACCCTGCCCCGCTATGTCGCGGCGACCCGGCCGGGCTCGCGCCAGGTCGTCGTGGACGCGGATCGTGCGCTCCTCCAACTCGTGCGCGAGCAGCTGCCGTTGGCCCCCGACGCCGGGATCGAGGTGCACGCGGCGGACGCCCGGGCCTGGGCCGAAGCGGCACCGTCCGGTTCGGCGGACCTGCTGATCGCGGATGTGTTCGGCGGCTCCCGTGTGCCGGCCCATCTGACCTCGGTCCAGTACGCACGCATCGCCCAGCGTGTCCTCAGGCCCGGCGGAACCTACGTCGCCAACCTCGCGGACGGCGCGCCCTTCGCTTTCCTGCGCTCCCAACTCGCCACATTCCGGGCGGTGTTCGCGGAAGTGGTGCTGATCGCCGAACCGTCGGTACTGCGCGGCCGGCGCTTCGGCAACGCGGTGCTGCTCGCCTCGGCGCACCCGCTGGACGTCGCGGCCCTCGCCCGACGCACGGCGGGGGACGCCTTTCCGGCCCGGGTCGAGCACGGCGATTCGCTGCGGCGCTTCATCGGGGGCGCGGGCCCCGTCGACGACGCGGACGCGCAGCCCTCACCCGAGCCGCCCGACGGCGCCTTCAGCATCGGCTGACACGGCGGGCCGGCCCACGGCCACCGGCTCGGTGCGCCGGGTCAGCCGGCGTACGTCCGGGACGCACAGCACGGCGGCGGTCAGCAGCACGACCAGGGCCGAGCAGCCCCACAGTGCGCTGGTACGGCCGACCGCGCTCTGCGCGGGGCCGGCCAGGGCGGTGGCGAGCGGCACCATCGCGATCGAGCCCAGCCAGTCGTAGGCGGACACGCGGGAGAGCTTGTCCTCGGGGATCTCCTGGTTGAGGGCGGTCATCCAGGAGACGCCGAAGACCTCGATCGAGACGCCGGTCAGGAGCATGACCGCCGCGAGCGCACCCACCGGCAGCGGCACCGCGAGCGCCGCCGAGGGCAGGGCGAGCGGAAACACGCAGAGGCTGCCGGCGAGCAGCAGCCGGCGCGGTTTCCAGCGCATCATCAGAAACGCCCCGCCGACCGTGCCGGCGCCGAACGCGGCGAGTGCGAGACCCCAGGGCCCGGGGCCGCCGAGATCGTCGCGGGCGACCAGTGGTCCGTAGACCGCCTCGGCCGCCGCGACCACGGCGTTGACCACCGCGAACTGCACGACGATCGACCACAGCCACGGGCGGGAGACGAACTCCCGCCAGCCGGCCCGGAGATCGGAGATCATTCCGCCGCCCGCCTCGCGCGGCGGAATGTGACTCACGTCGAGGAAGGCGCGCAACGCGCCCGCGACCGCGAAGGCCGCCGCGTCGATCGCGAGCACCCAGCCCGCGCCGAAGACGGCGATCAGGGCGCCGCCGAGGGCGGCCCCGCCGATGCCCGCGCCGTGCATCGCCATCCGGTAGAACGCGAAGGCGCGCCCCGCCTCCGCGCCGCTCACGCTGGACATCAGCATGCCTTCGGAGGCCGGCCCGAAGAAGGCCTGCCCCACACCGCCGAGCGCGGTGAGCGCCGTCATCTGCCAGAGCCGGGGCTCGCCGGTCAGGACCAGGAGCGCGAAGGCGCCCTGGGAAAGGAAGTTGAGGGCGTTGGCCGCGACCATCACCCGGTGCCGCGGCAGCCGGTCGGCGAGTGCGCCGCCGACCAGCAGGAAGAGGACGAGCGGCACCGTGCGGGCCGCCGCGACCAGGCCGACGTCCCCCGCGCCGCCGCCGGACTGCAACACCGCGAAGGCCGCCGCGATCAGTGCGCCCTGGCTGCCCAGGTTCGTCACGACCGCCGCGGCGGTCAGCAGGCTGTAGTTGCGGCCGGCCCATGGCGGGCGGCGGGCCGGAGCGGGGATGGCGGCGGAAGTCACCCGAGGACTATCGCCGCCATCGCTCCCGCACGCCAAACGGTTTGTCGCCGGCCCGCGTCAGGAGCTGGTGGTGGGCACCAGCTTTGTCGCCGTGCCGCGTCAGGAGCTGGTGGCGGGTACCAGGCGGATGGTGGTGAGGATCTTCTGGATGGTGTCCTCGTCGACCGCGCCGGGCACGCCGGTGTTGGCGATGAGGCTCCAGGCGGCGAGGTCGCCCTTGGCCGTCTTGAAGCCGAACAGCACGGACTGGCCCTCGGTGGAGCACTTGTCCGTCTTCTTCACGCCGGTGGTCTTGGCGCGCACCACGCTGCCCTGGAGACCCGACTTGGTGGTGTAGGGGACCGGCTTCTCGGAGGTGATGTGGTCCTTGTCCGGCTGGGTGTAGGCGTAGTACAGCCAGTCGTCGGCCTGCTCGGCCGCGTCCCCGGTGGACTTCGCGCCGTTGGCGCCCTTGGTGCCGACGCTCGCGAGCGAGGTGTTCTGGTCGCGGCCGGTGCTGTCCTTGGTGGTGCACCACTTGGACTTGAGGTAGGCCGGGGAGGACATCATCATGCCGCCGAAGCCGTTCTTGTCGGCCTTGTCGGACCAGCCCACGCTCATGCCCGGGCTGTCGACCTCCCAGTCCGGCGGCACGTCGAAGGCGTCGCCGCGGGTGGGGTTCACCACGACCTTCCAGCCCGCGATGACCGGCTTGACGTCGGTGCCGGCGCCGCGCGGGTTGGCCGCGGGGGAGGAGGGTGCGGCCGGGTCGGAACCCGGGGCGGACGGCGACTTCGTGCTCTTGCCGTCGGCCTGGCTGCTGGACTTGCCGTCGTCCTTGAGGACCACGAAGCCGGTCACACCGGCGGCCACGACCACGGCGACGGCCGCCACGACGGCGATGATCGTGGTCTTCTTCCTGTCGTTGCCGCCCGGCGGCTGCGGCGCCCCGGGCGGTCCGCCCACGGGGTACTGCGGCACCGTCGGCTGCTGGTACGGATTGGGTGCCTGGTAACCCTGCGGCGGATATCCGGGCTGCGCCGGCTGCTGATAGGGATTGGGCTGCTGGTACCCCGGCTGCTGGTACGGGTTCTGATTCGGATCCTGCGGGTTCTGCTCGCCCCCGGGCGGCTGCTGTCCTGGCCACATGGCGAGTAACCATAGAGGTGCGCCCCGGCGGCTGCTACGGCCGCCCCCGCAAGGGATGGCCAAGGCTCACTACCCATGGGTAACATCGGGCCCCATGAGCGCTGATCAGATGTCCGTGGGCGAGATGCTCACCGCGACCGTCCCCATGGCCCGCACCCTGAACCTGGAGTTCCTGGAGACCACCCCCGAGCGTGCCGTGGTGCGCCTTCCGGACCAGGCCGACTACCACAACCACGTGGGCGGACCGCACGCCGGAGCGATGTTCACGCTCGCCGAGTCCGCCAGTGGTGCCATCGTCATCGCCGCCTTCGGCGACCAGATGCACCGCGCCGTGCCGCTCGCCGTGAAGGCGGAGATCGGCTACAAGAAGCTCGCCAAGGGCGTCGTCACCGCGACCGCCACCCTGGGCCGCCCGATCGCCGACGTGGTGGCCGAGCTGGACGCGGGGCAGCGCCCCGAGTTCCCGGTCCACATCGAGATCCAGCGCGCGGACGACGCAGTGACCGGCGAGATGACGGTCGTCTGGACCCTGCGTCCCAACTCCTGATCCTCCGAGCGCAGGCTACGGAACCCGAAGGCGTCCCGGCTCCGGCCGGGGCGCCTTCTCCATGTTCCGAACACCGCCCCCGCGTCCGCATTGACTCTTCCACCGGACGGTCCTACGTTTCCCGGCGCCTCGTGGCGCCTGACGGGTTGTCAACTGGGTCGTGGCGCATAGTGCGTTCACACCTCGAACGTCGGCCCGCCGCCTGCTGTGCCGCGGTCCACCACGTCGTGCCCGCACACATAGGAGTGACGGTCCATGTCCGACACCGTTTCCCGAAGGTCAGCACTGCGTCTGCTCGGCGGCGCCGCCATGGTCGCGGCCGCCGCGACCGGCTCCCTCGCCGCCCGCGCGCTCGCCGCGGCCCCGGCCTCCCGCAGAGTGGAGGACCTCCTCGCGCGCCTCACCCTGGACGAGAAGATCGGCCTGCTGCACGGCGCCGACGACCCCGGCAGCCTCGGCCAGGCCGGTTACGTCCCCGGCGTGCCCCGGCTCGGCATCCCCCCGCTCAGACTCGCCGACGGACCGGCCGGCGTCCGCGTCACCGCGCACGCGACCGCGCTGCCCGCGCCGGTGCTGCTCGCCTCCGCCTTCGACCCCGAACTGGCCCGCGAGTACGGCGAGGTCATCGGCCGCGAGGGCCGCGCGCTCGGCCAGGACGTCCTCCTGTCGCCCATGGTCAACCTCATCAGGACCCCGTACGCGGGACGCAACTACGAGACGTTCTCCGAGGATCCGCTGCTCAGCGCGGACCTCGTCGCCGAGGAGATCCGCGGCATCCAGAGCCAGGGGCTCATCGCGACCGTCAAGCACTTCGCCCTGAACAACCAGGAGAAGGACCGCATGAGCGTCGACGTGCGGATCGCCGAACAGCCCCTGCGCGAGCTCGAACTGCGCGGCTTCGAGGCGGCCGCCGGTGCCGGAGCAGGCGCGGTGATGGGCGCGTACAACAAGGTCAACGGGACTTTCGCCTGCGAGAACAAGCCAATTCTCAGCGACATCCTGCGGGGTGACTGGGGCTTCGACGGCTGGGTCATGACGGACTGGTTCGCCGCCCACAGCACCGGCGCCGCCCTCGCCGCCGGGCTCGACATGGAGATGCCGGGCGGCGACTACTTCGCCGACGCCCTCCGGGACGCCGTGCGCGACGGCAGCGTTCCGCAGGCCCTGGTCGACCGGGCGGTGCGCCGGATCCTCACCGTCATGGACCGCTTCTCGCTGCTCGGCGGGAGCGCCCCCGCCCGCCCCGAGCGCGACGCCCGGCGCGGCGCGCGCACCGCGCTCAAGGTCGCCCGGGCCGGCGCCACCCTCCTGCACAACCGGCACGCCACCCTGCCGCTCACCGGCACGGCCGCCCGCTCCATCGCGGTCGTCGGACCCACCGGAAGCATCCCCTTCGTCAGCGGCGGCGGCAGCGCGCACGTCGTGCCCGACCACGCGCAGAGCCCGCTCGACGCGCTGCGCGCCCGGGCCGGCGACGGCGCCCGCGTCGACTACGCGCTCGGCGAGGACCTCTTCGGCAAGCCGCTGCCCGGCACCTCACCGGGCGCCGACTTCGAGGCGCAGCGCGTCGAGCCGGGCGCCACCTGGACGTACGACGGCACCCTCACCGTCACCAATGACGACGAGTGGAGCTTCGTCATCCACTACTCGGGGGACCGGCCCAAGGTGCTGCTCGACGGCACCGACCTCTTCCCGCCCGCCCCCGGCCTCGGCGAACTCTTCGCGGGCGGCCTCGTCAGCACCGCGCCGGACGGACTCGCGGTCCGCCGCAGCAGCCCCCTGCGCCTCACCGCGGGGGCCCACCGGCTCGCCATCACCGCCAAGGGCCGCGACCGGGGCCAGCTGTTCCGCTTGCGCCGGACCACCGGAGCCACCCGCGCCGCCGACGTCGCCGACGCGGTGCGCACGGCCCGCGCGGCCGACAGCGTGGTGCTGTTCGCGTACGAGGACGCCACCGAGGGGGCCGACCGCACCGGCCTCGCCCTGCCGGGCCACCAGAACGAGCTGATCGAAGCGGTCGCCGCCGCCAACTCCCGCACCGCGGTGGTGCTCAACACCTCGTCGTGCACCACCATGCCGTGGCTGGGCCGCGTCGGCGCGGTCCTCCAGATGTACTACCCGGGCCAGGAGGGCGCCGAGGCCACCGCGGCCGTCCTGTTCGGGGACTGCGACCCCGGCGGCCGCCTCACCCAGACCTTCCCCGCCGCCGAGGACCGCCACCCCATGGCGGGGAACCCCCGCCGCTATCCCGGAGTGGACGGCACCGAGGAGTACTCCGAGGGCATCCACCTCGGCTACCGCTGGTACGAGACCGAGGGCGTGACCCCGCTGTTCCCGTTCGGGCACGGCCTCTCCTACACCACCTTCGCCTACACGGACCTGAGCGTGCGGCCCGACGGCGACGGGCTCGCGGTCCGCTTCACCGTCCGCAACACCGGCGCCCGCACCGGCATCACGGTCGCCCAGGTCTACCTCGGCCCCTCGCCCGACCTCCGCCTCGACCAGGTCCGCCGAGCCCTGGCCGGCTACCGCAGGCTGCGCCTGGAGCCGGGCCGGGCGCAGGAGGTGACCGTGCGCATCACGCGGCGCTCGCTCTCCTCGTGGGACGGCGACCGGCACGGCTGGGTGCTCGGCACCGGAACGCGTGAGGTGAGCGTGGGGGTCTCGGCGGCCGAGCAGCGCCTGGTGGGCCATGGCCGGGTCGGATCGCGGCCGGCCGGCGGCCGGGCCTGAGCGGGTAGGCTTCCCGGCGTGCGCCAGGGGGGCGCACGCCGGGCTCCGGCCCGGGCCTAGCGGGAGGAATGCGGCGTTGCACATCCAGGATTGGCTGGAGAACATCCCCGCCGTCAGTGTCTATCTTCTGGTGGCACTGGTCATCGGGGTCGAAAGCCTCGGCATCCCGCTGCCCGGCGAGATCGTCCTGGTCAGTTCGGCGCTGCTCGCCTCCCAGCAGGGCCACATCAACCCCGTCGTGCTCGGCGCCTGCGCCACGGCCGGTGCGGTCATCGGCGACTCGATCGGCTACGCGATCGGCCGCAAGGGCGGCAGGCCGCTGCTCGCCTGGCTCGGCCGCAAGTTCCCCAAGCACTTCAGCGAGGGCCATGTCGCCATGGCCGAGCGGTCCTTCCAGAAGTGGGGCATGTGGGCCGTCTTCTTCGGCCGCTTCATCGCGCTGCTCCGCATCTTCGCCGGCCCGCTCGCCGGTGTCCTGCACATGCCGTACTGGAAGTTCCTCATCGCCAACGTGCTGGGCGGCATCTGCTGGGCGGGCGGCACCACGGCCGTCATCTACTACCTCGGGATCGTCGCCGAGTCCTGGCTGAAGAACTTCTCCTACCTCGGCCTGGTGGCGGCGCTGCTCATCGGAGTCGCGTCGATGCTGGTCGTCAAGAACCGCGCGAAGAAGTCCATGGCGGAGGCCGAGGCCGCGAACTCCGCGCCGGAGAACGTGCCCGCCGGCGACTGATCACCGCCGTGGGCGGCGCCGGGTGTCAGGGCTGCCGGTCCTTCAGGAGCACGCTCACGGCGTGCCCGAACAGGAGCCGCCCCGCGCGAGCCGTCAACGCGTCCAGCGCGCGCGGCAGTCCGCGTACGCGCAGATCCTCACGCCAGATCAGATACGTCCCGGCCCCCGGCGCACGTCCCGGGGACCCGCCCGCACCGGCCGTGCCCACCTCGATCTCCGCCCATCCCATGACGACCCGCCCGCGCTTCTCCAGGCGGCACACGCCCGGGGCTGCCCCCGCGGGCGGCTCCCAGCGGGTGATCTCCATCCGGTCGTCGAAGCCCAGCGGGCCGAGCCCGGTACGGGCCACGAAGACCGTGCCCGGGCCGCTCGGCGGCGGGGTCTCCACGGTGATCCGGGTCAACGGCACGCCCTGGGCGTGCCGTTCCCAGTCGGTGAGCCGCCGCCAGGCCTCGGCGGGGGCGAGCGGTGTGCGGCGGTCGATGCGGAACAGTGCCATCGCGCGATCGTAAGCGGGCCCCCGGTCGCGCGGGCGCAGGCGCGGTCGCTTAGCGTGACACCCGGCGCGATGGATCCGTACCGAGTGGAATCCGTTCAAGGAGTGGCGCATGGCAGAGCAGGCGTTGGTCGTGGCAGTGGGCGGCAAGACGCCCGGCATCGCCCCGACCGCATTCACCGCACCCACCTCGGTGGTGCTCGGCGAGGTGACCCTGGGCGCGGGGGCCAGCGTCTGGTACCACGCGGTCCTGCGGGCCGACTGCGGGCCGATCGTCATCGGCGCCGAGAGCAACATCCAGGACAACTGCACCGTGCACGTGGACCCGGGCTTCCCGGTCACCGTCGGCGAGCGCGTCACCGTCGGACACAACGCGGTGCTGCACGGCTGCACCGTCGAGGACGACGTGCTGGTCGGCATGGGCGCCACCGTCCTCAACGGCGCCCGGATCGGGGCGGGTTCACTGATCGCGGCGCAGGCCCTGGTGCCGCAGGGCATGGTCGTGCCGCCCGGTTCGCTGGTCGCGGGCGTACCGGCCAAGGTCCGGCGCGAGCTGACCGACGAGGAGCGCGAGGGGATCAAGGTCAACGCCCTGATGTATCTGGGCCTGGCCGAGGACCACCGCACGGCGCACGGCGCCTGAGGCCGCCGGGCGCGGCCCGCGCTGAGCGGAAGATCACAGGCGTCGGCCCTGATCGGCCGGGTCGGCGATGAGTACCGTGAGCGGGTGCCCAAGAACAGAAACACGTTCTCGTCGCTGACCGCCTGGCGGCGTCGCATCGCCTCCCGGGCGGTCCACGCCGGCTGGGCCCTGGTCAGGGAGGCGGGCGCGGTCACCGCCGAACGCCCGGGGCGGCTGCGCTTCCGCCGGATCGGGGCCGGCACCCGCCTCGCCTTCCCGCAGGGCACGGTCTTCGGCGAGCCGTGGATCGAGCTGGGCGACCACTGCATCATCGGCGAACAGGTCACCCTCACCGCCGGGATGATGCCCGGCCTCGACCTCGGCGCCGAGCCGATCCTGACCCTGGGCAACGGTGTCGTACTGGGCCGGGGCAGCCATGTCATCGCCGATACGACGGTCAGCATCGGCTCGGACACGTACTGCGGCCCGTACGTCTACATCACCTCGACCAATCACAGCTACGACGATCCGCGCGAGCCCGTGGGCAAGCAGTGGCCGCGCATGGAGCCGGTGGAGATCGGGCCGGGGTGCTGGCTCGGCACCGGGGCCGTGGTGCTGCCCGGTGCCCGGCTCGGCCGCAACGTGGTCGTGGCGGCCGGCGCGGTCGTACGCGGTGAGGTGCCCGACCATGCGGTCGTGGCCGGTGCGCCCGCGCGGATCGTGCGGACCTGGGACGAGGAGAACGGCTGGCAGCCGCCGCTGCGCACGCCCGCGCCGGTGCCGATCCCCGAGGGCATCACCCCCGAACAGCTGCTGGCCATCGCGGAGTTGGCGCCCGAAGAGGCCTGAGAGGGCCGTGGCTGTGCCGCGTCCGGTCGCGGAGGGAGCCCGGCCCTGGGCGCGGATCAGCCGCTCGCGAGCAGGACCGTGCCGACCAGCGCGAGACCCGCCCCCGCCGCCTGCACCGCCCGCAGCCGCTCCTTGAGGACTCCGCGCGCGGCGAGCGCGGTGACCACCGGGTAGAGCGAGGCGAGCACCGCCGCGACGGTGACCGGGCCGTGCTGGGCGGCGATGGAGTACGTCCCGTTGGCGGCCACATCGGCGAGGCCGACGAAGGCGAGCGCGGGCAGCGCGAGCCACACCGCGCGCGGCCCGCCCTCCTCGGGCAGCGCGCGGGCGCCGCGTCGCATCGAGACGAACAGTGCGGTGCCGCCGACCGCGACGTTGGTGACGCGCTGCACGAAGAGCGCGAGGAAGAGGCCGGTCACGGTGGTCGACGCCTCGGCGATCAACGACATGACCGCCCCGAAGCCGAAGGCGGCGAGCAGGGTGAGCAGCACGGCCTGGCGGCGCACGGCGGCGCCCCGGAACTCCGGGCCGCCCGCGAGCAGGATGCCGGCCACGGCCACCGCGATCCCGGCGAACTGCAACACCCCCGGCCGCTCACCGAGGACGAGCCCGACGCCGACCGGCACCGCGACCCCCAGCGAGCCGAGCGGGGAGACGACGCCCATGGGGCCGAGCGCGAGGGCCTTGTAGAAGCTGAGCATGGCGACCGGGCCCACGGCCCCCGCCGCGACCGCGAACCACAGCTGCGGGCCGGCCTCGTGCCACCCGCCGGTGGCGATCACGACCGCGCCGAGTACCACCACGGCCACCGTCTGCGAGGCGACCACGACGGTCAGGGCGGGCATCCGCCGGGTGAGCAGCCCGCCGCCGAAGTCGGCCAGTCCCCACAGGAGGCTGGTGGCCAGGGCGAACAGTGCTGTCATGAGGGCCTCGCAGTACAGTGCGGTGACACAGGAGATCAGTAGGGTGTACCGCAGAATAGTGCACTGTATTGAACCCTGTCATCAAAGATATTGGACGGCCCCTCCCGGGTCCCACCTCATGGACGGAATGTGTCGGACCTCGAACTGCTGACCCAGTCACTGGCCCGCAACGTCAAGCGCTGGCGCACCGAGCGCGGTTTCACCCTCGACGCGCTCGCGACCCGGGCCGGCGTCAGCCGTGGCATGCTCATCCAGATCGAGCAGGCCCGGACCAACCCCAGCGTGGGCACGGTGGTGAAGATCGGTGACGCGCTCGGCGTGAGCGTCACCACGCTGCTCGACTACGAGAGCGGCCCCAAGGTGCGCATCGTCCCGCCGGACCAGGCCGTCCGGCTCTGGTCCACCGAACGGGGGAGCTACAGCACGCTGCTCGCCGGCACCGAGGCGCCCGGCCCCCTCGAAATGTGGCACTGGCGCCTGATGCCGGGCGACGGCAGCAACTCGGACCCGCATCCGGCGGGCACCATCGAGCTGCTCCACGTCACCGAAGGCACCCTCACGCTCGTCGTGGACGGGGTCGACCACGCCATCCCCGCCGGCCATTCGGCGTCCTTCGAGGCCAACGCCGCGCACACGTACCGCAATGCGGGCCCGGAGCCCGTCACCATGACGATGGCGATCTCGGTCCCGTTCGAACGCTGAGGCCCCAACTGCCTTGAGGACTGGGCCTGTTAGCGTTGATGGTGGACTGCGACCGGTTCGGTGCCGCCTTCTGGACGATTTCGGCCCGGGTCTGGCAATGGGGGCCGAGTCGGGTGGAGGCTGGCTATCGTCGCTCCCGCGACTCCGGGGGCGACGAAAAACGGAGTTCACCCGGTACGAATCCACTCGTGCGAGTGGATTTCGTGCCGACGCCGAACCTGGGCACGGGCCAAGGCAGTTGTGGTGTCCCGGGGAGGCGGCAGTGGTCGGACCAGTCGCTCGTGGCGCATGAGCGCACATGGGCACGGCGTGCGGCCGCATTGCACCAGGTACCAAAACCCATGCTCGCTCTATCAGCCCTGTCCACGCGGTGATCCGGAGAAGACCACGCCGCGAGGACGGCGCGCTACGATCCGAAAGGCGCTCACGTGGACGCTCTCGTCTCGGCGGCCGTACGGCCCGGCCCCGCCCTCCACAGGCCGGCCCCCCGGCGGCTCCCCCTGGTGCAGCGGGCGGCGGCGCAGGGCGCCGGGCGGGCCCCGGCGAATCTGACCAGGGTGATGGCGGCGTACGGAAGCCCCGCGGTTCCCGCCGCGTCTGCCTTCCAGTCGGCGCTCTGACGGGCGGAACGAAGCAACCCATGGACCGGCCGATTCCGCCCGCCCTGTCGCAGTTCGTGCTGAAGGTGCACAGCCGATGCGACCTGGCGTGCGATCACTGTTACGTCTACGAGCACGCGGACACCAGTTGGCGGGGCAAGCCCCGCGCCGTCTCGGAGGAGATCCTCGCCCAAGTGGCGAACCGTATCGCCGAGCACGCCCGACACCATCGACTCCCCACCGTCCACGTCGTACTGCACGGCGGCGAACCCCTGCTGGCGGGCCCCGGCCGGCTGCGCCGCGCCGCCGAGGAACTCCAGCGGGCCCTGGACGGAGTGAGCGCCCTCGATCTGCGGATGCACACCAACGGCGTCCTGCTCGACGAGACGTTCTGCGAACTCTTCCTGGAACTCGGCATCAAGGTCGGTGTCTCGCTCGACGGCGACAAGGTCTCCAACGACCGCCACCGCCGTTACGCGGACGGCCGCAGCAGCCACGCCAAGGTCATCCGCGCGGTCGAACTCCTCAACCGCCCGCGCTACCGCCGCCTGTTCGCCGGGCTGCTCTGCACCATCGACGTCGAGAACGACCCGGTCGCCGTCTACGACGCCCTCGTGGAACTCTCGCCGCCGCGCATCGACTTCCTTCTGCCGCACGCCACTTGGGACACCCCGCCGCCCCGGCCCGGCGGCGCGGCCACTCCCTACGCCGACTGGCTCGACGCGATCTACGGCCGCTGGGACGCGGCGGGGCGCCCCGTGCCGGTCCGCATCTTCGACTCCGTACTGCGCACCCTGCGCGGCGAGAGCAGCCTCACCGAATCGCTGGGGCTCGCGCCCGCCGACCTCGTCGTGATCGAGACCGACGGCACCTTCGAACAGGCCGACAGCCTCAAGACGTCCTACGACGGCGCCCCCGCCACCGGGATGGACGTCTTCACGCACTCGCTCGACGACGTCCTCCAGCACCCCGGCATGCTCGCCCGCCAGCAGGGCGTCGAGCGGCTCTGCGAGCAGTGCCGCGACTGCCCGGTCGTCCAGTCCTGCGGCGGCGGCCTCTACGCCCACCGCTACCGCTCCGGCGGCAGCGAGTTCGACAACCCCTCGGTGTTCTGCCCCGATCTGTTCGCCCTGGTCACCAGCGTCCGAGACCGGGAGGCGGCCAGGCCCGCACCGGTGCCGTCGCCCCCCGAACTGCCGTTGGAACAGGGCGACTTCGAGTCGCTGGCGGCGGGTTTCGGCGGCGCGGACACCGTGACCCGGCTCGCGGCGGCCCAGCTCGACATCAACCAGGAACTGCTCGCGGCCGTCAGCGAGCAGCGCATCGCCCCGTCCGACCGCGAAGGCGCCGCCGCCTGGGACCTGCTGACGCAGCTCGACGCCGAGGTGCCCGACGAACTCGCCGGGGTCCTCGCCCACCCCTACACCCGGCCGTGGGCGCTGAGCGTGCTCGAAGGCCGGGTGGCACCCGCCCCGGGCCTCGCCGAGATCGCGGCCACCACCGCGCTGCGCGCCCGCCTCGACCGCGCCGTCACGGTACCGCTGCGCGACGGCCTGCTGCGGCTGCCCGGGCTCGGCACCGTACGGCTCGACAGCTCGGCCACCCATGCCGAAGTGAGCGCGGGCGCCGAGGGGTTCACCGTGCGGGCCGGTGCGTGCGGGCTCGACATCGGCTGGCACGAGGGCATGGACGGCCCGTCCCCGCACTGGCGTCCGGTACGTCTCTTCGCGGGCGACGGCTGGAGCGTGGCCATCGAGGACACCGACCCGCTGCGCGACTGCCACGAGTGGCCCGTGGCCGAGCGGCTCGCGGCCGACGAGGCCAAGCTGTGGTCCGAGGACCTGACCGGGGCCTGGTCCCTGATCCGCCGCGAACTGCCCGCCTACGCCGACGGCGTGGCCGCGGGTCTGCGGCTGATCACGCCCCTGCACGCGCCGGACGGCAGTGACGTCAGCGCCGCCTGCAAGGATGCCTGGGGCGCGATCGGGGTGGCGCGGCCGGCCTCGCCCGAACAGCTCGCCCTGCTGATCGTGCACGAGTTCCAGCATGTGAAGCTCGCCGCGGTCCTCGACGCGGTCGACCTGTACGACCGGGCCGACCGCGACCGCTACTACGCCCCCTGGCGCACGGATCCGCGCCCGATCGGGGGCTTGCTCCAGGGAACGTACGCCCACATCGCGGTGACCGACTTCTGGCGGGTGCGCCGCCAGAGGGCCGACTCGGAGCGCCAACGGGCCGCCGCCGAGGCCGAGTTCACCCGCTGGCGGCAGCAGACGGGGGAGGCGGTGGAGGTGCTGCTCGGCTCGGGATCCCTCACCGACCTGGGGCAACGCTTCGTCACACGCATGGGAGAGACGGTCTCGAAGTGGCAGGGCGAGACCGTCTCGCCGGCCGCGCTCACCGCCGCACAGGACTCCGCCCGGCGTCATCGCGCCGCCTGGACGGCCCGCGTCGCAGGCGGCTCCGAGTGAATTCACCTGCGAATTGAGCGAATTCTCCCCCTGATTGGTTGATCCACTCGCCGGGCGCCGCATGATTTCGGTCATGATCTGATCGAAATTCCGTGAGTGGATCGACCCATGGGTTTGTTCGTTCTGTTCCGCCGGAGAATCCTCCGTTCCTACACTGAGGTCCCATCCACTTGGACCGGGGGAGACAGTGGTGCAGGGATCAGTGGGGGCCGGGGGAGACGAGCAGAAGCCATACTTCTTCCTCAGCTACGCGCACACACCGAAGAGCGACCCCAAGGACAAGGACCCCAACCTGTGGGTCCAGCGGTTCTTCCGGGACCTCTGCGCCCATGTGATGCAGCTGACGCCCCTCCCGGCCGGCAGTGCCGGCTTCATGGATCAGCAGATGCAGCCCGGCGAGGGCTGGCAGGAGCGGCTGTCGGAGGCGCTGGCCTTCTGCAAGGTGTTCGTACCGCTCTATTCGCCGCGCTATTTCCTCAGCGAACAGTGCGGCAGGGAGTGGTTCGCCTTCTCAAGCCGGGCCGCCTCGCAGAACACCCGCCACAGCAACAACAACAGCAATCCCGTCACCGGAATAGTGCCCGCACTGTGGGTGCCCGTGCCGACCAGGCAGTTGCCCCAGCCCGCCGAGCGGCTCCAGTTCAACCACGCCACCTTCGGCGACGAGTACGCCGACGAGGGCTTCTACGGGCTCATCAAGCTCAACTACCTGCGGGACCAGTACGAACGCGCCGTCTACCGGCTGGCCAAACGCATCGTGAGCGTGGCCCAGCAGGCCCAGCTGGAGCACGGCGACCCGCACCAGGACTACGCCAAGGTGCCGCCCGCCTTCGGTCCCACCGGTGGCCCGGCCCGTGAGATGGAGGTCTCCGTCCTCGCCTGCTCGCGCTCCAGCCTCCCCACCGGACGCAGCCCGGACTGCTACGGAACCGAGGCCCTCGACTGGAACCCCTACCATCCCGCGTCCTCCAGACCCCTCGCCGACCACACCGTCGACGTCGTACGCAACCTGAACTACACCGTGCACCTCAGCGACTTCGAGGCCGAGCCCCAGCGGCTCCTCGCCTCCGGCCCACCCGGGCCGGGCCTGCTGCTCCTCGACCGCTGGGCCCTGGACGCCCGGCGCCGCCGCGAACTCCTCGACCAGCTCGGCGCCAGCCGCCGGCCCTGGATCAGCGTCATGGTCCCCGGCAATGTGGCCGACCCCGAAACCCGCGCGCGCAACGAGGAGTTGTCGCAGCAGGCCGACGCCGCGCTCGCCACCCGGGTCGACGAGAGCGACGGGCACCGCACACCGAGCGCCGGACTGCCCACCCTCGAAGCCTTCAGCAAGGCGATCCCGGGGGCCGTGAAGGCGGCGGTCAAACACTACGAGGCCAACGCGCCGACCTATCCACCGCCCGGAAGCGGTGGCCCGATGCCCCGAGTGCTTCCGGGCGGCATCGGCTACGGCGCGGGTGGCCCCAGCGGCCGCGGTCAGAGCACGGACCAGGACAAGAACCACGGTGATAAGGCGGAGGGCTCATCAGATGACTGAGAACCGCAACGGGACCGTCGTCACGTTCTACTCGTACAAGGGCGGCACCGGACGGACCATGGCGCTGGCGAACTGCGCCTGGATCCTGGCGGCCAACGGGTACCGGGTCCTGGCGGTGGACTGGGATCTGGAGGCGCCGGGCCTGCACCGGTTCTTCCACCCCTTCCTCGACCTCGCCGACCTGGAGGCGACGCCGGGTCTGATCAACCTGATCACCGACTACCAGGACGAGGCCCGGCGTCCGGCCGACCGCGACCCCGACTGGCACCGCGAGTACGCCCGGGTGCGCCCGCACGCCACCTCCCTCAACTGGAACTTCCCCCAGGGCGGCAGCCTCGACTTCCTCTCGGCCGGTCGGCGCAACCGCGACTACCCCTCCATCGTCGGCAAGATGGACTGGGACGACTTCCACGAGCGCTTCGGCGGCGGCCAGTTCTTCGACGCCATGCGCGACGACATGCAGCGCCACTACGACTACACCCTGATCGACAGCCGCACCGGACTCAGCGACATCGCCGACATCTGCACCGTCCAGATGCCCGAAGTCCTCGTCGTCTGCTTCACGTTGAGCGACCAGAGCATCGACGGCGCCTCCGCGGTGGCCCGCGACATCGAGGAGCGCTACCACGAGCGCCGCATCCGCATCCTGCCCGTCCCGATGCGCATCGACGACGGCGAGAAGGAGAAGGCGGACGCCGGCCGCGCCCTGGCCCGCGAGAGCTTCCCCGGCTTCCCCAGCGGCCTGAACCCCGAGGAACTCGGCAACTACTGGGGCACGGTGGAGGTTCCCTACCGCCCCTTCTACGCGTACGAGGAGATCCTCGCCACCTTCGGCGACGCCCCCAACGTCAGCAGCTCCATGCTCAGCGCCTGCGAACGGCTCACCTCCGTGCTCACCGGCGGCCTGGTCAACTCGCTGCCGCCCATCGACGAGGCCGACCGGCTCACCCATGTCGCCGCCTACACCAGGCGCCGGCCCATGCCGCCGTCGAACCTCGTCCTCACCCATGTCGCCGAGGACCAGATGTGGGTGGACTGGCTGGTGCACGTGCTGACCGTGGCCGGCTTCCACGTCGTGCCGGTCGATGTCCGCGCACCCCAAAGCGGCACTCCCGAGGTCGAGTTCACCACCGGGATCGGCTACCGCGTCATCCCCATCGTCTCGCAGTCCTACCTCAACTCCGAGCGGGCCAGGAGCTCCTGGGAGACCGGCAGCGGGCTCGACGCGGCCGGTGTGCGGCGCCACATCCTGCCGGTGCGCGTCGGCGACGTACGGCTCAGCCCGCCGCTCAGCAACCGCGGTGTCATCGACCTCGTCCGGCTGGACGAGAACGAAGCGGCGGCCGCCGTGCTCAACGCGCTCGACCGGTCCGAGGCGGTCGCGGCCTTCGCCTCCACGCCGGCCGGGCCGCGCTATCCGGGCAGCGTGCCCAAGATCTGGAACGTCCGGCCCCGGCACGCCTGGTTCACCGGGCGCACCACCGTCCTGGAGCGGCTGCGCGACCAGCTGCGCGGCGACAGCCGCTCCGCCCAGCGCTTCCCGCAGGTCCTGTACGGCCTCGGCGGCGTCGGCAAGACACAGGTGGCCCGGGAGTACGCGCACCGCTTCCGCGCCGACTACGACCTCGTGTGGTGGATCGAGGCGGAACAGCCCGACCGGGTGGTGTCCTCGCTCGCCGAACTCGCCGCCGAGATGGACCTCAGGGCCGGTGACGTGGTCGCCGAGGCCGCCGCGGCCGCCCTCCAGGCGCTGCGGCGCGGCGCTCCGTACTCCCGCTGGCTGCTGATCTTCGACAATGTCGAGGACCTCGACCGGGCGCTGAAACTGCTCCCGGAGGAGATGGAGCCCATCGCGGGGGAGACCTACGGCCACATTCTCGCCACCTGCCGCAACAAGCCCGCCTCGACGAAGGTGGAGGGCATCGAGGTCGAGGTCTTCACCCGCGCCGAGAGCATCGAGCACCTGTGCCGCCGGGTCACCAAGCTGCCCGTCGCCGACGCCGACCGGGTCGCCGACGCGGTCGGTGACCTGCCGCTCGCGGTCGAGGTCGCCGCCGCCTGGCTCGCCGAGACCGCGACGCCGGTCGACGCCTATGTGGAACAGCTCAGGGAACAGAGCACCAAGGTCCTCTCCCTCGGCAAGCCCGAGGACTACTCGGAGCAGATCGGCGCCACCTGGAACATCTCCATCAGCCGGCTGCGCGATGAATCCAAGGCGGCGGTACGCCTGTTGGAGCTCTGCTCGTTCTTCTCGGCCGAGCCCATCTCGATGCGGCTGATCGGCAGCGACTCGATGTTCGAGTCACTCCTGCCGTACGACCCGGACCTGCGCGAGCGGTACATGCTGGGCAAGGTCATCCAGACGCTGAACCGGTTCGCGCTAGCCAAGGTCGACCCGGCGGACAGCAGCATCCAGGTGCACCGGCTGGTCCAGGCCGCGGTGCGGGCCGGGCTCAGCGAGGAGGAGGTGGACACCGCCAAGCACGAGGTGCACCGCATCCTCGCCGAGGCCCGTCCGGTCGAGGGCGTCGACCGCGACAACCCCGTCAACGACCCCAAGAGCTGGCCCAGTTTCGAGCTGATCTGGCCACATCTGAGTGCCTCCGGCATCGCGGACTGCGACGAGGAGAAGGTCCGCCAGCTCATGGTCGACCGCATCCGCTATCTGCTCAAGCGCGGCGAACTGGAGAGCGCCCGGGTGCTCGGCACCCAGCTCAACAAGGTCTGGACGCGCGAGCTCGGCGAGAACGACCTCCAGACCCTCAACATCCGCTTCGAGCTGGCCAACGCGCTGCGCGCCCAGGGCAAGTACCAGGAGGCCCGGGCGATGGACGAGGACACCCTGGCCCGGCAGATCAGCGTCCTGCACAAGGACCACCCCAACGACGACCACCCCAGCATCCTCATCACCACCGGCAGCCTCGCAGCCGACCTGCGCGCGCTCGGCCGGTTCGACGAGGCCCTCACCCGGGACCTGCGGATCTACCACGGGCTGCGCCAGATCTTCGGCGAGAACCATCCCCGTACCCTCATCGCGGCCAACAACCTCGCGATCGACTACCGGCTCAGCGGCGACAGCGAGGCGGCCCGCCGGCTGGACGAGGAGACGGTGGAGCGGCGCAGCTCCCTGCTGGGCGAGGAGCACCCCTTCACCCTCACCACCAAGGGCCACCTCGCCAGGGATCTGCGCGAGAGCGGCGAGTACGCGGCCTCCATCCAGGTGCTGCGCGAGGTGGTGGCGGCGTTCGAGCGCGTCCTCAACGCGGACGTGCCCGAGGCGCTGCGCACCGCCAAGAGCCTCGCGGTGTCCCTGCGCAAGGCCGGCCATCCCCATGAGGCGAAGCGGCTCACCGAGGAAACGTACAACCGCTACCGCGGCCGGTACGGGACCAAGGCGCCGGACGCGCTCGCCTGCTGCCTGAACCTGGCCGCGGACTTCTCGGCGACCGGCGACAAGCAGGCCGCCCTCGACCTCGCCCTCCAGGCCTACGAGGGCTACCAGAGCACCCTGGGCGAGGAGCACCCCTTCACCCTGGCCTGCCGCAACAACCTGTACATCTACCAGCGGGGCCTCGGCGCCGCGGAGGAGGCCGCACGCGGCGGCGAGGACGTGCGGGCGGCCCTGGAGGAAGTCCTCGGTTCCAGGCATCCGTTCACGCTGTGCGCGGCGATCAACCTCGCGAACGCCTACGGCGACCTCGGCCGTCCCGACCTGGCCGAGCGCTGGGAACGGACCGCGCTCAAGGGCCTGTTGGAGCGGTTCGGGCCGACCCACCCCGATGTGCTCGCCTGCCGTTCCAATCTGGCGATCACCCTGCGCGCGGCCGGCCGCGAGGAGGAGGCCCAGCGACTGCGGGCCTCCATCCTGGAGCCGGCCGCCAAGCAGCTCGGCGTGGACCACCCCATCGCCGAGGCGGCCCGCGCCTGGCGCCGGATCAACCGCGACCTGGAGCCGCAGCCGGTGTGACAGGCGGCCGGGGGAGCGCCCGGGCCCGGCAGGCCCGGGCACTCCCCGTCTCGCCGCACTCCTTCAGTTGCTCACCAAGTGGCCCAGCTCAGCACCCGGGTGAGCACCCGCAGCGCCCCGAAGTGGGCTGCGCCGCGCTCGACGATCAGCTGGGCGCCCGGGATCCGCTCGGCCAGCCAGCGGGTGTGCTGGACCGGCGCGAACACGTCCTGCTCGCCGTGCCAGAGCAGCACCGGCGCGGTGATGGCCTCCAGCCGGAAGTCCCAGTCGGTGCTGAACGCCATCACGTCGTCGACCCAGCCGTCGGCCGAACTGCGCAGTCCTTCCTCGAAGTTGCGCTCCAGCATCGCCCGGATGCCCGCGTCCGCGACGATGCCCCGGTCCGGCTTGGGAAGGCCGTGCCGCATGTCGTTCACCGAACGCCGGGGATCGGACCGGATGGTGATCGACCGCATCTCCAGGGCGGTGGTCAACTGCCCCTTCCCCGCAGCCGCGTTGATGTACTCGCGCACATTGGACTCGGTCATTCCGTCGAACCAGTCGAGCCCCTGCGCATCGCGCGGCGCGATACTGACCAGGGCTGCCACCCGCGCCGTACGGTCCGGGAGCAGTGCCGCGCAGGCCAGCGCGTGCGGGGCGCCGCCGGAGCGTCCCACCACGGCGAACTCGTCGAGGTCCAGGGCGTCCGCGATGGCCTCCACATCGGCCGCGGCGTCCGCCACCCGGCGGCCCGGCAGCCGGTCCGAATCGCCGTATCCCGGCCGGTCGAACGTGATCAGACGGACCCCGAGGCGATAGAGCACCGCACTGCGGGGAGCCGGGCCGAGCCGACTCCCCGGCGTGCCGTGCAGCAGGAACACCGGTCTGCCCTTCGGGTTCCCGTAGCTCTCAACTCCTAAGCCCCGCCCGTCCCGGGTACGAATCAGCTCCCCCAACTGGTGCCTCCCGCTAGGTCTGGTTGGCGCCAGTATGAGCGTGTGTCATTCAGTGGTACATACCCGCACTCGTCGAATGCGGGCGGAGCCCGGGGCCGCTCAGCCGAGCCGCGGGATCTCGATGGCCGGGCACCGGTCCATGACCATGGCGAGCCCCGCGTCCCGGGTGCGCCCGTAGGCGTCCTCGTCGACGACCCCGAGCTGGAACCAGACGGCCTTGGCGCCGACGGCCACGGCCTGATCGGCCACGGCCCCGGCGAGCTCGCTGTTGACGAAGACGTCCACGACGTCGACGGGGAAGGGGATCTCGTCCAGGGAGGCGTACCCCTGCTCGCCGTGGACGGTCTCGGCTTTGGGGTGCACGGGCACGATCCGCTTGCCGAACCGCTGGAGGACCTCGGCCACGCCGTAGGCCGCGCGGTTTCGATTGTTGGAGAGGCCGACCACGGCCCAGGTGTCGCCGGTGTCGGTGAGGATCTTGCGGATGGTGTCCTGATCGGCGTACACGGCGCTCTCCTGGGGTGTCCTCGGTCGGCTCACGGTCGATGGGGCCGCGGGCTGAGGTCGCCAGGGGGCGAGCCACGGTCCACGGTCACTGGGACAACACCGGCGGGTTTCGCCGGCATTCCTGTCACGCGCGCGAAGTGAGCCCCGGCCGGGTGCCGTCAACGTTCGTGTGCCGCAGCCGGCGCGCGTTCCCGTACTCCCGGAGCAGGACCCGCACGGCCCCCGGCACCGAGGGGCGGGCCGATGCCTTCAGGAGCCCGGCGCCCTTGCGGGCGGCGGCAGCGGCGGTGAGTTCGTCGAACGCGATGAGTGCACGCACCAGGGGCCGGCCGGGTGCCGGGACGATCGCGACCAGCGGGCGGCTCGCCGCCAGGGTGGCCCGGGCCTGCCCGAGGACGGCGGTGATCAGCGCCCGGGTGCCGGGGAGATCACGGGCCTGTTCCAGGTCGTCACGGGTGACCCCGTGCCGCTCCAGCGTCTCGCGAGGGATGGTGAGGCGCCCGTCGGCGAGGTCCTCCGCCAGGTCGTTGACGAAGTCGAGGCGCTGGCTCGCGTCGATGAAGGTACGGCACCCCGCACGGAACTCCGCGCCGTCGCCCTCCGGCGCGAGCAGACAGGCGACGAGCAGGAACGCGGGCAGCGAGTACGCGTCGATGTACGCCTGATGGTCCGCCTCGGTCGCGAATCCGACGAAGTCCAGGTCGGCACGGGCGGTCCCCAGGTACTCCTCGATGTGGCCGCGCAGTCGTGGGTGTGCCGTGAGGGTGTCCAGGACCGGGCGGATCACCGGGTGGTCGGCCGTGCCGGTGGCGAGCGCGTCCCGGACCTGCCGCTCCCAGGTGTCGTACGCCGCGGCCCGACCTCCCTCGGGGCCGCTGTCGAGCAGGTTGTCACTGTGGTGCATGAAGGCGGTCATGGCCACCACGTGCGGGAACAACGTCCGGGGCAGCAACAGCCGGGCGGCCAGATAGGCGCTGCGCTTGAAGCGGGCGGCCAGTTCGCGCTGGCGCGTGTAGTCGTCGCGCAGCCCCGGGTCGTGGATGCCCGCCGCGTCGAGTGCCTGGTTCCACGCGCTCATCGTGGCCTCTCCTGGGGGTGTGGATGTGAACCCCCAGTTCATCACGGCGGCGCGGTGGGACCGTTGCCGGAAAAGCCGGTGCGCTCACCGCGCACCTCTCCCTAGACTCGCCCTGCGCGTCACCGACCGGGTGCTGCGCCGCCTGTCGAGTGACGAGCGAACGAGCTGAGAGAAGGGGAGTCGGGCCATGCGTACGCAGCGCTCCACCGACTTCGCCCCTTCGAGCCGGTACGACGTGATTTTGGTGTCTCGCGTCGGCCGGTGACGGCTGCGCGGCCTTCACCGCATGTCCTTCGACATTTCTGACGTAACGTCAAACTCCTGAGCCAGCAGTGCTGTTGGAGTGCCACGCACTTGCGTGACCCGACGTCGTCCCCCATCGCGCTGTCACCTTCCGCCGCTTCCCGAGTCCGCTCGGTGAAGACGCCCGAAAGGCCTCAGGCCATGCGCACCAACAGGCTCTCTCCTGCCGCCACTTCCCTCTCCGCCGTCCGCAACCTCGGAATCCTCGCCCATGTCGACGCGGGCAAGACCACCGTGACCGAACGGATCCTCTTCGCCACCGGTGCCGTCCACAAGCGGGGCGAGGTGCACGACGGGACGACCGTCACGGACTTCGACGCGCAGGAGCGCGACCGGGGCATCACCATCTTCGCCGCGGCCGTCAGCTGCGACTGGGACGGGCACCGCGTCAACCTCATCGACACCCCGGGCCACGTCGACTTCGCCGACGAGGTCGAACGGTCCCTGCGGGTTCTCGACGGGGCGGTCGCGGTGTTCGACGCCGTCGCCGGAGTCGAGCCGCAGAGCGAATCGGTGTGGCGGCAGGCGGACCGGCACGGTGTGCCGCGGATCGCGTTCGTGAACAAGCTGGACCGGGCGGGCGCCGACCTCGACACCGCGGTCGCCTCGATCAGGGAGCGGCTCGGCGCGGTGCCCCTGGTGGTGCAGCTGCCGATCGGGCGCGAGGACGGCTTCACCGGCGTCGTCGACCTGGTACGGATGCGCACCCTGGTGTGGCACGACGACCTCTGCACCGACGGGCCGGTCGAAGCGGCGCTGCTCGACGAGGCACGGCGACGCCGGCGCCTCCTGGAGGAGACGGTCGCGGAGCTGCATCCGGACGCGCTCGAAGAGTTCTGCGCGGCATCGGCGCTGACCACGGCGACCCTCGAACGCGCCCTGCGCGAGCTGACGTTGAGCGGGGATGCCGTGGTGGTGCTGTGCGGCTCGGCCTACCGCAACCGCGGCATCGAGCCGCTCCTCGACGCGGTGGTCGCCTATCTGCCCTCGCCCGCCGACATGCCGCCGGTCCGCGGGACGGGCGGCGGCGAGGGCGAAGGGCAGCAGCGGGCGCCCGACCCGGCCGAGCCGTTCGCCGCGCTCGCGTTCAAGGTGAACGCGACGCCACGCGGCCGCCTGACCTGTCTGCGGATCTATTCGGGCACCCTGCGCAAGGGCGACCCCGTACGCGACGCGGCGAGCGGACGCATCGAGCGGGTCGGCCGGATCCTGCGGGTGCAGGCCGACCGGCACGAGGAGAGGGAGGAAGCGATGGCGGGGGACATCGTCGCGGTGGTGGGCCTCAGGGCGGCCCGGCCGGGCGCGACGCTGTGCGCACCGGACGCGCCCGTACTCCTGGAGCCGCCCTCGGTGGCCGACCCGGTGGTGTCGGTCGCGGTCGAGGCCGGGCGCGGCACCGACCCGGGGCGGCTCTCCGCGGCCCTGGCACGCCTGGCCGAGGAGGACCCCTCGCTCGTCGTGCGGACCGATCCGGAGACCGGGCAGACCGTGCTGTCGGGTCTGGGCGAGCTCCATCTGGAGGTCGCGGTGGAGAAGATCCGCCGCGACCGGTCAGTGGCGGTCAACGTCGGCCGACCGCAGGTCTCGTACCGCGAAACCGTGGTGCGCGGTGTGAGCGGCCTCGTGTACCGGCATGTCAAACAGGACGGCGGGGCCGGGCAGTTCGCGCACGTGGTCCTCGACGTCGAACCCGTGGAGGAAGGGGGATTCGCGTTCCGCTCGACGGTGGTCGGCGGCCGGGTGCCGCCGGAGTACGCCCGTGCGGTCGAAGCCGGCTGCCGGGACGCGCTGGCCGAAGGCCCGCTCGGCGGTCATCCCGTCACCGGACTGCGGGTCACGCTCACCGACGGGGCGACCCACTCCAAGGACTCCTCGGAGGTGGCGTTCCGCGCGGCGGGCCGCTTCGCGCTCCGCGAGGCGCTGCGGGCCAGTGTGATGGGGCTCCTCGAACCGGTCGCCGAGGTCACGGTGACCGTCCCCGAGGACGGCGTGGGCGGTGTCCTGGGCGACCTCGCCGCCCGGCGCGGCCAGGTGTCGGCGTCCACGGCCGCTGCCGGGTCCGTGGTGATCACGGCGACGGTTCCGCTGGCCGAGCTGTTCGGGTACGCCTCGCGGCTGCGCGGCCGGACCCGGGGCCGGGGCACCTTCAGCACCCGGCCCGCGCCGCTCGCGCCGGTACCGGCCGCGGTGGCCGACGCGCTCCTGGCGCGCTGACCGCCGCCGCCCCGTCCCGCCCCGGTCCGCCGGGGCGGGACGGGTGCGCGGCGGCGCATAGGGTGGTCGGATGCAGGAGCAGTACCGCACCGTCGCCCGAGAGGGCGTGCACGAGAGCGAGATCAACAGGTCCCGCTTCCTCTGCGCGCTCGCGCCCGCCGCCACCGAACAGGAAGCGCAGGACTTCGTCGCCCGCGTCCGCAAGGAGCACCCGACGGCCAGCCACAACTGCTTCGCTTACGTCATCGGCGCCGACGCCTCCGTACAGAAGGCGAGCGACGACGGAGAGCCCGGCGGCACCGCCGGAGTGCCCATGCTCCAGATGCTGACCCGGCGCGAGGTGCGCTATGTGGTCGCCGTCGTCACCCGTTACTACGGCGGCGTGAAGCTGGGCGCGGGCGGTCTGATCCGGGCGTACGGAGGCGTCGTCGGCGAGGCCCTGGACGAGATCGGCACCGTCGTGCGCCGGCGGTTCCGCCTCGCCACGGTCACGGTCGACCACCAGCGTGCGGGCAAGCTGGAGAACGACCTGAGGGCGACGGGGCGCGCGGTGCGCGAGGTCCGGTACGCCGAGGCCGTGACGATCGGCATCGGCCTGCCCGAGGCCGACGTCGAGGGCTTCCGCTCCTGGCTCGCCGACGCCACCGCCGGCACGGCCACCCTGGAGCTCGGCGGAGAGGCGTACGGGGACGCGTGAAGCACGCGGAAGGGGATGTTCGGGACAGGAGGGCCCAGCATCCGGCGTCCCCGGAAAGGGATTTCGAGGACAAAACGGGCGGTGGTGAGGGGGTCCCGGGACGACGGGATGTCCCCGTTGCCGCCCGGGCTGTCGTACCCCACCGTTACCCTCGGGGATCATGAGAGTTCTGCACACCTCGGACTGGCACCTGGGCCGGTCCTTCCACCGGGTCGATCTGCTCGGTGCCCAGGCCGCGTTCGTCGACCACGTGGTGGCGACGGTGCGTGACCGGGGTGTGGACGCGGTCCTCGTGGCCGGGGACGTGTACGACCGCGCGGTGCCGCCGCTCGCCGCGGTCGACCTCTTCGACCGGGCGCTGCACCGCCTCGCCGACCTCGGGGTGCCGACCGTGATGATCTCCGGCAACCACGACTCGGCGCGCAGGCTCGGTGTCGGGGCCGGTCTGATCGAGCGGGCCGGCATCCACCTGCGCACCGACCCGGCGGGCTGTGGCACCCCCGTCATGATCGGCGACGTCGCCTGTTACGGGCTTCCGTATCTGGAGCCGGCCCTGGTCCGCGACGAACTGGCCGCGCCGAAGGCCGGCCACGAGGCGGTGCTGGCCGCGGCCATGGAGCGCGTACGGGCCGACCTCGCGACCCGCCCGGAAGGGACCCGCTCCATCGTCCTGGCCCACGCCTTCGTGGCCGGCGGCGAGCCGAGCGACAGCGAACGGGACATCACCGTGGGCGGAGTGGCCGCCGTGCCCGCCGGGGTCTTCGACGGCGTGGACTACGTGGCCCTGGGCCACCTGCACGGCAGCCAGACGATCACCGAGCGGGTCCGCTACTCGGGCTCGCCGCTCGCCTACTCCTTCTCGGAGGCCACCCACCGCAAGTCCATGTGGCTGGTCGACCTCGCCGCCGACGGAGCCGTCACGGCCGAGCGGATCGACTGCCCGGTGCCCCGCCCCCTCGCCCGCATCCGCGGCCACCTGGACGAACTCCTGGAGGACCCGGCCCTGGCCCGGCACGAACAGGCCTGGGTGGAGGCCACGTTGACGGACGCGGTGCGCCCCGCCGACGCCATGGCCAGGATCGGGGCCCGCTTCCCGGGCACCCTCAGCCTCCTCTTCGACCCCGAACGGGCCGACGGCGACCCGCGGGCCTCGTACGCGCAGCGGCTCAAGGGCCGCAGCGACCAGCAGATCGCGGAGGACTTCGTGGCGCACGTACGCGGCGGCAGCGGCCCCGACGACCGTGAACGGACCGTCCTGCAAGGGGCGTTCGACGCCGTGCGGGTCGACGACGGGGTGCGCGAGGTGGCCCGGTGAGACTGCACCGCATGCGCGTCACCGCCTTCGGCCCCTTCGCGGGCAGCCAGGAGGTCGACTTCGACGCGCTGTCCACGGCCGGGCTCTTCCTGCTGCACGGCCCGACGGGCGCCGGCAAGACCTCGGTGCTCGACGCGGTCTGCTTCGCCCTGTACGGCGCGGTGCCCGGCGCCCGCCAGAGCCCCGGCACACCGCTGCGCAGCGACCACGCGGCGCCGGACGTCTTCACCGAGGTGCTCCTTGAACTGACCGTCGCCGGGCGGCGGTTGGAGGTCACCCGCCGCCCGCAGCAGGACCGGCCCAAGAAGCGCGGCAGCGGCGTCACCACCGAGAAGGCGCAGACCTGGCTGCGCGAATACGACCCGTCACAGGGCGCCTGGCAGGCGCTCAGCCGCTCGCACCAGGAGATCGGCGAGGAGCTCGGGCAGCTGCTGGGGATGAGCCGGGAGCAGTTCTGCCAGGTCGTGCTGCTGCCGCAGGGCGAGTTCGCCAAGTTCCTCAGGTCGGACGCCGAGGCGCGCGGAAAGCTGCTCGGCAGGCTCTTCGACACCCGCCGGTTCGCCGCGGTGGAGGACCGGCTCGCCGAGCTGCGCAGAACCGCGGAGCGCCAGGTCAAGGAGGGCGACGAGCGGCTGCTCGCGCTCGCCCAGCGGATGGCGCAGGCCGCGGGCGACGGCTATCAGGCCCGCGCCTGGCCGCTGCCCGACGCCCGGCCCGGCGACCCGGGCCTCGCCTCCGCCGTCCTGCAGTGGGCGGCCGTCGCGCGCAGCGCGGCAACCGAACGCCTGGACATCGCCTCGGCCGCCCTCGCCGCCGCCGAGCGCAGGCAGGACCGCGCCCGCCGCCTCGCCGAGGAGGCCGGGCAACTCGCAGCGCTCCAGGCTAGGTATGCCGAAGCCCGCGCGGAGGCCGACGAGTTGGCGGCCCGAGGGCCCGAGCAGGAGGAGCTGAGGGCTCGCCTGGAGACGGCCCGCAAGGCCGAACGGGTCGCGCCCGCTCTGGAGTGGCGGGAGCAGGCCCAGCGCGACCACCGCACCGCGACGGCCGAACGGGACCGCTCGCGCGAACGTCTGCACCCCGACCTCGCCGAGGCCGGAGCGGATCAACTCGCCGCCCTGGAACGCCGGATGCGCCAGGACCTCGGCGCGCTGGAATCCGCCCGCCGGGCCGAGCGCCGCAGCATCGAGATCGACGAGGAGCGCTCGCGTCTGGACCAGCGGTCCCGCGCCGACGAGGGCGTGCTCACCGACACCGCGGACTGGCTCGGGCGCTGGGAGCACACCCGGCTCGACCACCAGACCCGTATCGAGGCCGCCCATGAGGCGGCGACCCGCGCCGAACACCTCGCCGGACAGCTCGAACCGGCCCGCCGCCGCCTCGCCGCCGCCCGCGAACGCGACGCGTTGCAGGACCGCCTGGGCGAGGCCGAGCGCCGCCACGAGAGCGCCCGCGAAGCCGCCAACGCGGCGCACGAGCGATGGCTGACGCTGCGCGAGGAGCGGCTGCGCGGCATCGCGGCCGAGCTGGCCGCCCGCCTCCAGGAGGGCGAGCCCTGCACGGTGTGCGGCTCCGCCGAGCACCCCGCGCCCGCGCGCCCCGGCACCGGCCAGGTCGACCGCGCCACCGAGGACGCGGCGCAGCAGGCCCACCGCGACGCGGAACGCCGTCGGGCCGAGGCCGAGGCCGCCCTCTCCTCGGTGCGCGAGGAGATCGCGGGCGCCCGGGCCGAGGCGGGAGCCGCAAGTGTGGCCGAACTGGCCGATGCGGCGCGCGAGTTGGAGCGGGAGCACCGCGTGGCGCGGGACGCGGCGGGCGGGTTGCACGAGGCCCGGCTCGCGCTGGCCGCGGCGGAGCGGGAGTACGAGCAGCGCCTGG
Source organism: Streptomyces sp. CB01201 (assembly GCF_002803085.1). Taxonomy (GTDB): domain Bacteria; phylum Actinomycetota; class Actinomycetes; order Streptomycetales; family Streptomycetaceae; genus Streptomyces; species Streptomyces hundungensis. The sequence goes on from NZ_NNBJ01000001.1 coordinate 79,686, forward strand.
CCGCCCAGCGCACCGCGCAGCAGAACATCGCCGCCCGCACCGCGAGCCGAGAGGCCCTGGACCGCGAACAGGCCGCGCTGGAAAGCGAGTTGAGCCAGGTGCGGGCGGGCGCGGCCAGTGTCGCGGAACAGGCCGGTCTGCTCGAACACCGCGCGGCCATCCTCGCGGAGGCCGCGGAGGCGGTCCGTGCCGTCGAGGACAGCGCCGCCCGGCTCAAGGAGGCCGACGGGCGGCTCTCCGAGGCGGCGTTCCGGGCCGGCTTCGACACCCCCGCCGCGGCTTCCGCCGCCCTGGTCGACGAGCGCGGCCAGCGGGACATCCAGCACCGGCTCGACGCCTGGCAGCAGCGCAAGGCCACGGTGGGCGCCCGCCTCGCCGAGCCGGAGACGGCCGCCGCGGGCCGGGCCGCGCCGGCCCGGACCGAGGAAGCGGCGGCCGAGGCCGCCGTCGCCGATCGCGCCCTGCGGGACGCGGCGTCCGCCCTCGCGGCGGCCCGGGCCCGCTGTGCGGAACTGCGCTCCCTGAGTGCCCGGTCCGTCGAGGAGACCCGGCGGATCGGGCCGCTGCGCGAGGAGTACGAGCGCGTGGCCTCCCTCGCCGGGCTCACCGCGGGCACCTCCGCCGACAACGAGCGCAAGATGCGCCTGGAGTCCTACGTCCTCGCCGCCCGTCTGGAGCAGGTGGCGGCCGCCGCCACCGCCAGGCTCCAGCGCATGTCGGGCGGCCGCTACACCCTGGTCCACTCCGACGCCCGGGGCGGCCGGGGGCGCTCGGGCCTCGGGCTGCATGTGGTGGACGCCTGGACGGGCCGGGAGCGGGACACCGCGACCCTGTCCGGCGGGGAGACGTTCTTCGCCTCCCTCGCCCTGGCCCTCGGCCTCGCCGATGTGGTCACCGACGAGGCGGGTGGCGCACGCCTGGACACCCTGTTCATCGACGAGGGTTTCGGCAGCCTCGACGACCAGACCCTGGACGAGGTCCTCGACGTCCTGGACTCGCTGCGCGAACGCGACCGCAGCGTGGGCATCGTGAGCCACGTGGGCGATCTGCGTCGGCGCATCCCCGCCCAGCTCGAAGTGGTGAAGGACCGTACGGGGTCCGCGGTGCGGCTGCGGGGGATCGTGAGGTCCGGCTCAGTGGCCGATCGCGCGCCGGGGCAGCGGGGATGAATAGACCACGCTCGTCGTGACGGAACCCAGCGTGCCGATCCGCCCGGCGATCTCCTCCAGGTGGCTCATCGAGCGGGCGTTGACCTTGATGACGAAGCAGTCGTCGCCCGTGACGTGGTGGGCCTCCATGATCTCCGGAGTCGCCGCCACCAGATCGTGGAACGGCTTGTAGTTTCCGTTGGGATAGCGCAGCCGCACGAAGGCGAGGATGGGCCGGCCGAGGCGTTCCTGGTCGACGACGGCCGTGTAGCCCGCGATCACCCCGGCCTCCTCCAGGCGGCGCACCCGCTCGGTGACGGCGCTGGCCGACATCGAGACGGTCCGGGCCAGCTCGGCGAAGGTGGCCCGGCCCCGCTCTTGCAGGGCTTCCAATATGCGCCAGTCGGTGGCGTCCGGGGAATACGCGTTCATGCCGCCCAGACAACCGTGAAATCCCCGGCAGATCAAGGGATGCCCCGGGGTTCGGACCTTTCGCACGGGACGGGCGGCCCCTAGATTTTCAGCCATGACGACACAGCTCACCGCCCCTGCCGCCCCGGCCCCGCTCTCGGCTCCGGACAACCCGGTCCTGCGCGTCGCCCCGGCCGCGCCGGCCGACGCCGCCGCCTACTTCCGTGCCTCCCTGGCCTTCCACGCGGACGTCTCCGACGTGGCCGCCGCCCTCGCCGACGGCGGCGAACCCGGGTTCGTCGTCCTGGACTCCCGTTCCACCGGGTCCTGGGACCAGGGCCATGTGCCCGGCGCCGTCCACCTGCCGACCGCACTCATCGCGGAACAGGCCGAGCGGCTCCTGGACAAGTCCGTGCCCGTGGTCACCTACTGCTGGGGCCCCGGCTGCAACGGCGGCACCCGCGCCGCCCTCGCCCTCGCCGAACTCGGCTTCCGGGTCAAGGAGATGCTGGGCGGCTTCGAGTACTGGGTGCGCGAGGGATTCGCCTTCGAGACGTGGGAGAGAAGCGAGCGGCGCGCCGCCGACCCGCTGACCGCCCCGCTCGGCGCGGACGACTGCGGCTGCTGAACCCCTTCGCGGCGGCGCCCCGGGACGCCGGACTCCTGGCAGGCGGGGATGCCGGGACCGCCGGACTTGCGGCTGACGGTCCCAGGAACGGACGAACTCCCTTGTGGGGGCGGCTCATTGAGAAGGCCGCCCCCGCCGGGACCTCAGAGCTTGGAGAGCTCGTCGACCAGGTCGTCCAGGCCGAGCGAACCCTGCGAGAGGGCCGCCATGTGCCAGGCCTTCAGGTCGAAGGCGTCACCGTGACGGGCCCGGGCGTTCGCCCGCCCGAGGAGCCAGGCCCGCTCGCCCAGCTTGTAGCCGATCGCCTGCCCCGGCATCGACAGATAGCGGATCAGCTCGCTCTGCACGAAGTCGGCCGGCCGGCTGCTGTGGCCGCTGAAGAACTCGTGGGCCAGCTCCGGCGTCCAGCGCTCGCCCGGGTGGAACGGCGAATCCGCCGGAATCTCCAGCTCCAGGTGCATGCCGATGTCGATGATCACCCGGCAGGCGCGCATCATCTGCGCGTCCAGGTAGCCCAGTCGGCGCTCGGGGTCGGTGAGGAAGCCGAGCTCGTCCATCAGGCGTTCCGCGTACAGGGCCCAGCCCTCGGCGTTGGCGCTGACCTGGCCGACGGTCGCCTGGTAGCGCGAGAGCTGGTCGGCGATGTGCACCCACTGCGCGATCTGGAGGTGGTGGCCCGGCACGCCCTCGTGGTACCAGGTCGACACCAGGTCGTACACCGGGAAGCGCGTCTCGCCCATGGTGGGCAGCCAGGTGCGGCCGGGGCGCGAGAAGTCCTCGGAGGGGCCCGTGTAGTACGGGGCCGCGGCGCCGCCGGGCGGCGCGATGCGGGACTCCACCTTCCGCACCCGCTCGGCGAGTTCGAAGTGGCTCCCGTCGAGCGCCTCGATGGCCTCGTCCATCAGGGACTGCAACCAGTCGCGGACCTCGTCGACCCCCTCGATGTGCGCGCCGTGCTCGTCGAGGTGGGCCAGCACCTCCCAGGGCCCCGCGTCGGGCAGGATCTTGGCGGCCTCGGTCTTCATCTCGCCGAGCAGCCGGTGGTACTCGGACCAGCCGTAGGTGTACGCCTCGTCGAGATCGAGCGCGGTGCCGTTGTAGTACTGCGACCAGCGCTGGTAGCGCTCGCGGCCCACCGTGTCGGAGGCACCCTCGATGCCGGGCGTGTACACGTCGCGCAGCCAGTCCCGCAGGGCGGTCAGGGCGGCGGACGCCTCGGCGGCGGCCGAGTCGAGTTCGGCGCGCAGGGATTCGGGGCCGGGGGCGGCGAGGCCTTCGAAGAAGCCGGTGTCGACCCACTCGCCGAGCTGGCCGACCACGGTCTCGGTGGCTCGCGGGCCACCGGACAGCTTGCGTTCCAGGCCGAGTTCGAGCGAGGCTCGGTAGCCCTCCAGGGCGGCGGGCACCGCGCGCAGCCGGGAGGCCAGCGCGCGCCAGTCCTCCTCGGTCTCGGTCGGCGTGATCGTGAACGCCATCCGGACGTCGTGCACCGGCGAGTTGAGGTTGCTGACCTTGCGCAGCCCCTCGTCGGCCTCGTGCACGCCGAGTTCGGAGGTCAGGCGCTCCCGCAGCAGCCTGCCGCAGCGCCGCTCGGCGTCGCTGTCCGCGCCGGGCAGGCGCTCGGCCTCGTCGAGGCGGGCGAGCGTGGCGCGCGCCAGGTCGGCCAGGGCCGACAGTCCTGCGGGGGAGAAGTCGGGCAGCAGGGCGTGGCTCGCCCTGACGCCCAGATAGCTCCCGGTGATCGGGTCGAGTTCGATGAGTGCGTCGACGTAGGCGTCGGCGACCTGGCGGGGCAGCGCGCTGCTGAAAGTGTCTGGCATGCGGACATCCTCTCTGAGCGCGGGCTCCGCGTCACCACCCATCTTGCCGGGACACCTGGCAGGGGTGCCCGGAGCACCCGCGCGGTGCCTATCCGCGCCGAGTGGTGGAGCTCACTCGGGGGCTCTTGGCGAGGCGGGCCGTGACCACCAGGGTGCCCTCCTCGATCTGGTAGTCGAGGGGCAGCCCGAGGCCGCGCATGGCCGCGACCATGCCGGTGTTGGAGGACTGGGTGACGGCGTACACGCTGTCGCAGCGGGCCTCCACGGCCAACTCGACCAACCGGCGCAGCAGTTCGGAGCCGATGCCGCGACGCTGCCAGGAGTCCTCGACGAGCAGCGCGACCTCGGTCTCGTCGCCGTCCCAGAGCAGATGGCCGAGCGCGACCAGGCGCCCCGACGCGGTCTGCACCGCGAGGGTGCGGCCGTATCGCGGGCTGAGCAGGTGCCCGAGGTAGCGGTCCGCGTCGGCCACGGGCCCGTGGTAGCGCAGGCCGAGGGTGCGGTCGGAGCAGCGCTCGTGCAGCGCCTTGGCCGCTTCGAGGTCGCTCGGGGCGGCGCGTCGCACGGTGATCTCGTTGCCCTCGGGCAGCGTCAGGACGTCCTCGCCGCGCGGCACGCGGGGGCCGAGCCGGGCGTCCAGCTCGACCAGGGCGCGCGCCCTGGCGAACTCGGTCGGGGTGAAGGGCAGATGGGGCCGCTCGATGGTGATCGCCCCGCCGCTGGGATCACGCAGCCGCATGACGGTGGCTTCGAGTACGCCCTCGACCGGGGCGGTCTCGCCGGTGGCGCGGCCCGTCAGGGAGACGGCGGGCAACGAGTGGATGGTGCAGCGCCCGAGCAACTGGCGCAGCGCGAGCGGGAGTTCGGCCGCGTCCAGAGCGGTCCGGGTCGCGAGGCCGAGCACCCGGGTCGGCGCGTCGACCAGGTCGTGGGCGTCGGCCCGTTCGGTCCAGGTGTCGGCGCCGCCGGCCGCCGCGACGGCCCGGGACAAGTCGGCGGCCGACAGTTCGGCCGGGGTACGCAGCAGGAACTCGTCCACGGTGCCGTCGGCGAGCGGGTGGGTCTGGAGCGTGAGGATGTCCACACGGTGCTCGGCGAGGACGGTGCACAGCGCGGCGAGGCTGCCGGGCGCGTCCCGTACGGTCGTCCGCATCCGCCACAGCGCCGTCTCGCGGGGCGTGCTGCCGCCCTCGTCGTCGGTCGCCGTGGCGTCGGTATCGCTCGTACCGCCGGTGTCCGGGAACGGGGGAGAGTGGCTGTTGCGGCGGGCCCACCAGATGTGGAAGACCGCCGTGGCGATGAGTGCCACGGCCGAAGCGACCAGCAGGAACGGCCCGTCGGGACCGTGTGCGACCACATTCGAGAGTCCGTCGGCGACGGCCACCGCCGTGAAGAGCGCGGCCAGTTCGACGAGGTCCCGCCGCCAGTGGTGACGGCGGCGGGCGGTCTTGTGGGAGATCTGTCCTTGGATATCCGTCATGGCATCACTGTGACGCAGCGGTGTTGCGTGATCACGAACGTTTTGTGACTGACGGGTTAAGTGTGCTTCTGATGCTCTTTTGGCGGTTTTCCACGGGTCGTGGTCTGGAGCGATCGCCTCCGCCGTCCGGCCTGCCCACCCGTGCTGCCGACCCGTGCCGTTGGCCTCACTGTCCGACGAGGCCGGCCCGCAGCACCTGGGTGAAGAGTACCGAACCTCCCTGTGCCCGCAGCCGCACGGTGAGGTCGCCCGACGCACCGTCGATCTCGATCTCGCCGAAGTTCGGCGGTGCCTCCAGGGGAGAGGCGTTGGCCGCGGCCGGCGCATGGGTGAAGACCGGGCGCGGGCCGAACGTACCGTCCAGTTTGTTCGCGGGGAAGCCGCCCGCGGCGAGCGGCCCCGACACGAACTCCCAGAACGGCGCGAAGTCCTGGAACGCCGCCCGCTCGGGTTCGTAGTGCGTGGCGGCGGTGTAGTGCACGTCGGCGGTCAGCCACAGCGTGCCGGTGATCCGGCGGTGCTTGATGAACCGCAGCAGCTCCGCGAGCTGGAGTTCGCGCCCGAGCGGGGCTCCCGGGTCGCCCTGGGACACCGCCTCGAAATCGGTGGCCCCGTCCACGACGACGATCCCGAGCGGCATGTCCGCGGCGATGACCTTCCACACCGCACGCGAACGCGCCAACTCCCGCTTCAGCCACTGGAGTTGCTCGGCCCCGAGGATCCCGACCCGGTCGTCGGGCTGCCGGTCGGGGGAGTTGGCGTTGCGGTAGGTGCGCATGTCGAGCACGAACACGTCCAGGAGCGGACCGTGCCGCAGCACCCGCTGCACCCGGCCCGCGCGGTCGCCGGTGCCGAGCGTCGAGATCGGGAAGTACTCGCTGAACGCCCGCCGGGAACGGGCCGCGAGGACATCGATGCTCTTCTCGGTGTAGCGGGCGTCGTCGAGGATCTGCCCGGGGTACCAGTTGTTGCGCACCTCATGGTCGTCCCACTGCACGATGGACGGCACCTGGGCATTGAACGCGCGGACGTTGTCGTCGAGCAGGTTGTAGCGGAAGTTCCCGCGGTACTCGGCGAGGGTCTCGGCGACCTTCGACTTCTCCTCGGTGGTCACATTGCGCCAGACCCGCCCGTCCGGCAGCGTGACGCTCGGCAGGATCACGCCGTCCGCGTAGATGTTGTCGCCGCTGCTCAGGAAGAAGTCGGGGTCCAGGCGCCGCATCTCGTCGTAGACGCGGTAGCCGCCGAGGTCCGGGTTGATGCCCCAGCCCTGCCCCGCGATGTCCCCCGACCACAGGAAGCGCACGTCGTCGTGCCGGTGGTCGGGCGCGGTGCGGAAGGTGCCGGTGACCGGTCGGCTCGTACGGTCCGGGTCGTCGGGGTCGGACAGGGTGACCCGGTAGTGGATCTGCTCGCCGGCCGGCAGGCCGCGCAGCGCGGTGGTGCCGGTGAAGTCCGTCCCCGGGCCGAGCAACGGGCCCCGCCATCTGCGGGCGCGGCGGAAGGATTCGGTCGCGGACGTCTCCACCAGCATCCGGGCCGGACGGTCCGAGCGCGTCCAGATGAGCCCGGAGGAGGCGGTGATGTCGCCGGCCTGGACGCCCCAGGAGGCGCTCGGGCGCCCCGAGCGGGCGAACGCGGGGGCCGCGGCGAGCCCGGTCGGCAGGGCGAGGCCCGCCGACGCGGCGAGGGAACCCTTCAGTACGGAACGGCGGTTGGGCATCGGTGTCGCCTCCTGGGGAGGTGGTCGCTGGCTGCCCAGCCATGCCTAGTGGGCGCCTGCGGCGCGCGTGCGAACACCGGGTGAACAACCGGCCCGCGCCCCCGTGGGCCGGACCGGTGAGGCGGTGCGGGGGATCGGATCAGGCGAGCTGGATCGTCGGACGCGCCGGAAGGGCGCCCACCGGGCGGCTTCCGTCCAGGATGACGCGGGTGACCAGGGCGGGGTCGTCGTTCATCGGCACATGACCGCAGCCCGGCAGCCGTACCAGCCGGGCGCCGGGGACGGTGAGCTTGGCGCGTACGCCCTGGCGGCGCAGCAGCAGCCGGTCCTTGCTGCCCCAGGCGACGGTCACGGGAACGCCGGGCACGTCGTCCGTGAAGCGGGCCCCCTGCCCGGCGAGCAGGGTCTGCTCGAAGCCCGGGGCGTTGCGCAGCGCCAGCGTCTCGGCCACCACGGCCTCGGGGGAGCGCCGGGCGGGCCGGGCGTAGATCATGCTGGTCAGCGCGGTGCGCCCGGCGGCCGTGCGCGACATCCGCTCGATGACCGGGAGCGGCAGAGCCTTCGCCGCGTGCCGCATGGTGCGCAGGACGGTGAACGCGTACTGCCGCTCGGACGGCGTCCAGAAACCCGCGGGTGAGAGCGCCGTCACGGACCGTACGAGCTTCTCGCGGCCCAGTTCCAGGGCGAGCAGCCCGCCGAGCGAGTTGCCCGCGACGTGCGGCCGGTCGATGCCGAGGGCCGCGCACAGCGCACCAAGGACCGGCACCACGGTGGCCAGGCCGTAGGAGACGCCGTCGGGCAGTGCGGGCGAGGCGCCGAAGCCGGGCAGATCGATCGCGATCACCTCGCGGTCGGCGGCGAGGAGATCGACGACCGGGTCCCAGGCCTGGTGGTGGTGGCCGATGCCGTGGAGCAGGAGGAGCGGCTCGCCGCTGCCCTCGCGCCGGTAGGTGACCGAGGTGGAGCGGCTCCCCAGGGGGGTGTCGATCGTGAACGAGACCTCTGCGCTCATGGGGCTGCTCCCTGTCCCGCGGTCCGCGGTTGGACATCCTGTCAGCAACAACTACCGCTCGGTAGCTTGGAGTTCAAGAGACATACCGGACAGGGGGTGGCCGGGCGGCTCTCGCCGTTCGCGGCCCGAGCCCCGGCCGTTCCCGAAGCGGGCCCTTTGTCGCAGGCCCTTCACGACGGCACGAACGTCGTGTGAACGCTCTGCGGCAACCCTCGTGTGCGCTCCGTAACGGAACGAGGATTGGTCTTGACCAAGGGGGTGGGCCGCCCTATGGTCGCAGAGTTAGTGCAGGAACCTTTAATAAACAAGGGCACGGAAAGCCGCCGCGGACACGGCGATTGCGGAGGATCAGGGTGGGGACCACGCAGCTGGAATCGGTGCCGGAACCGAAGTACTGGCACCTCAAGACGGTACTCAGCGAGGCACTCGACTCGGACTTCGCGGTGGGCGAGATCCTGCCCAACGAGCGTGACCTCGCGGCCCGGTTCGGTGTCGCACGCGCCACGCTCCGCCAGGCCCTTGAGCAACTCGAACTCGAAGGCAGGCTCCAGCGCCGCCGCGGCGTCGGCACCACCGTCGCCCCGCCGCGCACCGCCGTCTCGGTCGCCACCGCCCGGCACGACTGGCCCGGTGCGCCCGGCGACGACTGGCAGACCGCCGACGCGACGACCGCCGTACCGCCCGCCGCGGTGCGCGGCCTGTTCGGCGCGGCGGGGGGCGAGGAGATGCACATCGTCCGCCGCACCCGCGTGGCACACGGCCAGGCCGTCGCCGCCGAGCTGCTCTACGTTCCGGCCGGCTCGGTGCCCGAGCTGTCCGCGATCGACGTGCCCCCGAGCCCGGCCCGCGGCCGTGCCGTGCTGCGCGAACTCCAGCGTCTGGACCTCGAAGGCCAGGACCGCGCCGTCGAACTGGGCTCGGCCCGCGCCGACGACGCCAAGGAACTCGACCGGCTCCCCGGTGCCCCCGTCCTCGTCGTGACCACCCGCTACTTCGCCGAGGGCCGCACCATGGCGGTCTCCGTCGCGACCTACCGCGCCGACACCTGCCGCCTCACCTTCGGGGACTCGGGCGATGTGGAGATCAGCCACCCGGGCCAGCAGCGCCGCGCCTCCTGACCCGCGGTCCACCGCCGGAAACCGTACGGCCCGCAGCTCCCGGAGAGCGGCGGGCCGAAGCGCCGTGACGGCACCTGGGACGTCGTGGGCTCGTACGGGGTGGCTCAGCGCCGGGCCGTCACGGTTCCCTCGACGGCGAACAGCTCTTCCTCGACGTGGTCCAGGGCGAGCCGCAGCGCGCCCGTCGCCACGACCGCCTCGCCCAGCATGGATTGCACCACGCGGGGCGGCCGCAGACAGTAACGCGCCAACTCCCTGCGCAGCGGCTCCAGTACGCCGTCGATCCCGGCCGCCCAACCGCCCACGACGACCAGCTCCGGGTCGAGGGCGAGCACGAGGGCGGCCACATCGTGCACCAGCCGCTGAAGGAATCGCTCCACCGCCGCCTGCGCCCGCTGGTCGCCCTGCCGGGCCAGCGCGAACACATCGGCGACGGCCTGCTCGTCCAGCGGGTGCAAGGGCTCGCCCGTCGTGGAGAGCAGCTTCTCCGGGGTGACATCGCGGCCGAGCAGATGCAGCGCGCCGATCTCACCCGCCGCCCCGCCGAAGCCGCGGTGCAGCCGGCCACCGATCAGCGAGCCCGCGCCCGGGCTCAACCCGGCCATCACGAAGACGATGTCGTCGGAATCGGCGGCCGCGCCCTTCCAGTGCTCGGCCACGGCCGCGGCGTTGGCGTCGTTCTCGACCAGGACCGGACAGCGGAAGGAACGTCGCAGCCGCTCGCCGAGCGGAAGCCCCGTCCAGTCGGGCAGCGCGGTGCCGAGCCGCACGGTGCCGTCGGCCTCGACGATCCCGGGGCTGCCGACGCCGACCGCGCGCAGCGAACTGCGCGCCACTCCGGCCCGGCGCAGCACATCGGCGACGGTCATCCGGACCCGTTCAAGCCGCTCGTCGGCCGAAGCGGTCTCGGGGACCTCGCGCGAACCCGCCCCGAAGATCCGGCCGTCCAGGCCGGAGAGCAGCGCCGCCACCCGGTGCGGGCCGATCTCTATGCCGAGCAGATGCCCGGCCTCGGCGCGGAACCGGAAGCGCCGCGCGGGCCGGCCCTGACGCCGGGCCTCGCCCTCCTCGGGCGCGGACTCGACGACGAGCCCCGCCTCCATCAGGCCGTCGACGACGCCCTCGACCGTGGGTCGGGACAGACCGGTGATACGGGTCAAATCGGTCAGCGTGGGAGATTCCGCGCCCCTCAGGGCGTGCAGCACCACCGCGGAATTGATCCTCCGCAGCAGAGAGGGGTCCCCGCCGGTCAGCCGCCCCAACGTGTGTCCTCCCAGCTCGTGCGCGTGTCTGCCGGATCGTACTCGCTGGTCAGGTGTACGGCGAGCGGCGGCCGGTAACGGAGGCGCATCAGCTCGGGGCCACGAATCCGGACTCGTACGCGGCGATGACCGCCTGGGTGCGATCCCGGGCGCCCAACTTCTGGAGCACCGCGCTGACATGGGTCTTCACCGTCTCCGTACCGACGATCAACCGGGCGGCGATCTCCGCGTTGGAGAGCCCGCGGGCCATCAAGCGGAGGACCGCGGCCTCCCGCTCGGTGAGCGCCGCCTCCGCCAGGGCGGTCCGCGGGGAACCCTTGCCGTACTCGGAGGCGAGCGCGCGCACCGCGGCCGGGAACAAGAGCGAGTCGCCCTCCGCGACCAGTCGCACCGCGTGGACGATCTCGGCCGGCCGGGCGCGCTTGAGCAGAAACCCGTCGGCCCCGGCCCGCAGCGCCTCGTACACGTACTCGTCGTTCTCGAAGGTCGTCACGACCAGGATCTTCGGCGGGTCGTCGACCGTGCGCAGCACCGCTCGTGTCGCCTCTATGCCGTCCAGGAGCGGCATCCGTACATCCATCGCGACCACATCCGGGCGCAGTTGCCGCACCAGGGGGATCACCGCCGCGCCATCGGCCGCTTCCCCCACCACCTCGATGTCGGGCTGGGCCTCAAGCACGGCCCGCAGACCCGCGCGGACCAGCGGCTCGTCGTCGACCAGAAGTACGGTTACCGGCATTTGGCCAGCGTAGTGGCTGCCCCGGAAGCGGCCGGACGGCCTGTGGACAACCCGGCGGCCGGTCCCGGGTCGGATCAGGTGGCCGGTCCCGGGTCAGATCAGGGTGTCCAGGGGCAGCCGCACCCGCACCCGCCACTCGCCCTCGTACGCCCCCGTCTCCGCCTCCCCTCCGAGCAGCGCGGCCCGCTCCCGCATCCCCCGTAGCCCGCTGCCGCCCTTTCCGCCGGGCGCCGCCCCGGTCAGCGGATTGGTCACGTCCATCTCAAGTCGGCTGCCGAGCACGGCCATGCGGATCCGCACGGGCACCGGACCCGAGTGCCGCAGAACATTGGTGAGCGCCTCCTGGAGGATGCGGTACCCCTCCCGCGACACCGGTCCGGGGACCAGTTCGAGCGGGCCGGTGAACTCCGCCTCCACCTCGGCACCCGAGCCACGGGCCGACTCGATGAGCCGATCGGCCTCCAGGAGCGTGGGGCGCTGGCTGGCCGGAAGCCCTGTCTCACGCAGCACGAGCAGGACCCGCTCCAGATCCTCCAGGGCGGCCCGGCCCGTCTCCTCGATCGCGGCGAGGGCACGGTCGGTGAACGCCGGGTCCCCGGCCGCACGGGCCGCACCCGCCTGCACCACCGCGACGGTCAGCGCGTGGCCGATGGAGTCGTGGATCTCGCGGGCGATGCGGTTGCGCTCCAGCAGCAGCTCGGTCCGCTCCTCCAGCGCGGTGAGCCGTTCGGAGGCCGAGGGCCCGAGCAGCGTGCGCGCGACGAAGGTGATGAGGCGTCCGGCCGGCACCAGACACAGAAGCATCACCGCGACTGGCACCAGGGCGAACGGTATGAGCCAGGCGTGGGCCGGCAGCCAGGGCGCCATCCATCCGTAGATGACCGGAGGGCCGCCCAAGCCACGCGCGACGAGGTCCACGGACATCGCCGGAAGCCAGACGGTTCCCACCATGGTGACGGCGGACAGGGCCAGCCGTGCCTCCAGCCAGAGCACGGTCCGCCAGCGGTCACGCCAGGTGGCCGACGGCGCGACCGCGATCGACGCGTCAGGCCTGCCGCGCTCGCGAGGGGTGAGCAGGAGCTGCGCCTGAATGCCCTCTTCGAGCCGCACCGCGGGTATCAGCCCGAGCGGCACGACGAGCAGCCCGACGACCCACGCGTGATCCATGTCGATGAAGAGCCAAATGGCCACGAACGCAGTGGGAATGAGTAGGTGGAGCCATCGTGTGTAGGTGACCGGGCGGGCCAGCAGGCGGAGGAAGCGGTGCATTCGGCCATCGTCCCAGCGCGATCCACGTCGTGGCTCCCCCGCACGGGGGAGACGTTCCCCTCCGTCGGGGGAGGTGCCCGACCTGCGTGGACGGCCACGCTTGGGGCATGACACGGATCGACGTCCAAGACCTCCGCAAGGAGTACGGCTCCACCCGAGCGGTGGACCGGCTCACGTTCGCGGTCGAGCCCGGCCGGGTGACCGGCTTCCTCGGCCCCAACGGCGCGGGAAAGTCCACCACGCTGCGCATTCTGCTCGGCCTCGACCGGCCGACGTCCGGCACCGCGCTGATCGGCGGCCGCCGGTACGCGGACCTGGCGGAGCCGCTGCGGGAAGTGGGGGCGCTCCTCGACGCTCAGGCCGCGCACGGCTCGCGTACGGCCCGCGCCCATCTGCGCGCCCTCGCGGCGAGCAATCGCATACCGGTGCGGCGCGTGGACGAGGTGCTGGAACAAGCGGGGCTCGCGGCGGTCGCTGGGCGCCGTATCAGGACGTTCTCCCTCGGCATGCGCCAGCGGCTCGGCATGGCGGCCGCCCTGCTCGGTGATCCGGCCGTCGTCGTCCTGGACGAGCCGTCCAACGGCCTTGACCCCGAAGGGATCGTCTGGACAAGGGAGTTGATGCGCTCACTGGCCCGCGAGGGCAGAACGGTGCTCGTCTCCAGCCACCTCATGCATGAGACCGCGTCCTTCGCCGACCACTTGGTCGTCCTCGGCCGCGGCCGGCTCCTCGCCGACACCGCGATGCGTGACTTCATCGACTCCCGGATCAAGCCCAGGGTCCGGCTGCGCACCACGGAGGGCGGCCGTCTTCGGAGCCTTCTGCTCGGCAAGGGCTTGGACCCCGTCCAGCGGGAGGACGGGTGCTGGACGGTGGAGGGCGCGCGCGTAGAGGACATCGGCGCGATCGCCGCCCGAGAAGGCATCCCGGTCCTCGAACTCGCCCAGGAGGAGGCCACATTGGAGCAGGCCTACCTCGACCTGACCACAGACGAGGCGGAGTACGCCTCCGCCGCCCCGACCTCGAACCAGGAGGCCTGAACCGTGTCCTACCCCGCAGCCCTGCACGCCGAGTGGATCAAAATACGCTCGCTGCGCTCCCTGGTCGGCGCCCTGCTGGCAGTGCCCTTGGCGACGGCGGGCCTGTCCCTCCTGATCTGCGGCACCCTCGGCCGCCCGACGCCCGGCAGTACGGACTTCGACCCGGTGCTCTTCTCCTACTACGGCCTGAACTTCGGGCAGTTGGCCGCGATCGTCTTCGGAGTCATCGCGATGGGAGGGGAGTACAAGAACGCGGGCATCCGGATATCCCTGGCGGCCGTGCCCAACAGGACACTGTTCTACGCGGCCAAGCTCGCGACGCTCGGCGGCTGCGTCTTCGCGGTCGGTCTTGTGGCGAGCCTGATCAGTTTCCTCGGGGGCCAAGCCCTGATGGACCAGGGCTTCGGCGTAGGCATCTCCGATCCGGGAGCGCTGCGCGCGGTGGTCGGGTGCGGTTGCTACCTGGCTCTGATCAGCCTGCTGGCCGCGGGAGTCGCCGCCGTGCTGCGCAGCGTCACCGGCGCCCTCAGCGTGCTCGTGCCGCTGTTCCTGATACTGCCGTTCGTGGTGGGAGACATGTCGCAGGGCGGTGGCGCGGCCGACTTCCTGCCCGATCGGGCAGGACAGCAGATCCTGCTCCAGCACCCCGCGGGGGCGCTCGGGCCGTGGAGCGGGACGGCGGTTCTCGTGGCGTGGACGGCGCTCGCGGTGGGCGCCGGCTGGTGGGCACTGTGGCGGCGCGACGCCTGACCGAATGGCATCGCAGTGGAGGCTGACGGCACGCCAATTGTCAGTGCCTGGCGGTTTACTGACGGCATGACCACCGCCCTGTATCTCCAGCACATCGACTGGTTGCGCTCCCGGGAGTTCCCCGCGGAGCGCAGCCGAAGCGGCTCGGGTGTGAGCGGGCCGGGATACCACTGCTCATGCCTGAGCGCCGACGAAGAGGAATGGGAGGACCTGACGGAACGCCTCGAAAAGCGTGCCCAGTGCGTCGTCGACCACGATGCCCTGGTGGCGGAGCTCACCCGGCGCTGGGAGGAGCCGCAGTGGATAAGCCTCTGGAGCGCCCAGGCCCGGCTGGTCGCGGGCGAGTCGATACCGGAGCCCTGGGCCGAGTTCGCCGTCGGGTTCGACTTTCTGCACCTGTGGCGGATGGACGGCCGCTGGATCGCGATCGGCCTCGATCTTGAGGCGGAGGGCCCGGGCTGGGACCTCAGCGTCACGGTGACGGAGATCGACCCACCGTAGTGCGGAGGTCGGCCCATCCCGGGCCTGGGCCGGAGCCGTCCTCGATCTCGACGACCGGGCCGCCCGCGCGGCTCCGCACAGCAGGGCCCAACTCCCCGGCGCGCCAGGGTTCCGCCGACCACGCCTATACGTGATGCAGGCCTGGGCCAGGTCGCAGGGTTCCGCCGACCACGCCCGTACGGTGACGCAGGCCGGGGCTAGGTCGGGGCTAGGTCGGGTCGCCCTGTGCCGCGAGGCGCAGCCGGGCGTACTCCTCGGCCATGGTCCGGGCGGTCCAATGGGCGTTGAGCCCGCTGGGGTTGGGCAGCGCCCACACCCTGGTCGTGCCGATCGTGTGGTCCTGGGGACCGATCCTGGCCTTGCGGTCGCCGAAGGCCGTCCGGTAGCCGGTCACGCCCACGACGGCCAGCCACTGGGGCCGCAACCGCTCGACCTTCGCGGCGAGGAGGCGTCCGCCCTCGCGGAACTCCTCGGCGTCGATCTCGTCGGCCCGCGCGGTGGCCCGGGCCACCACATTGGTGATGCCGAGTCCGTAGGAGAGGAGTTCGTTCTGCTCGGCGGGCTTCAACTGTCGTGGGGTGAAGCCGGACAGATGCAGGACCGGCCAGAAGCGGTTGCCGGGGCGGGCGAAGTGGTGGCCCGTGGCACCCGACATGAGGCCCGGGTTGATGCCGCAGAAGAGGACGGACAGACCGCCCGCGATCACGTCGGGGATGACGGTGTCGCGAGCGGCCTGGAGTTCCTCGGGAGTCAGCACGGGGGCACGCTCAGAGGATCGAGCCGGGGGCGTAACCGGCCGCGGCGGGGTGCTGCTTGACGATCTCCTCGATGCGGGAGACCACGGTGCCCACCTGGTCGCCGGCAGCGCCGGTGAAGGACAGCTTGTCGGCCATCAGCGCGTCCAGCTGGGCCCGGTCGAGCGGCATGCGCTCGTCGGCGGCCAGCTTGTCGAGGAGTTCGTTGCGCTCTGCGCCCTGCTCGCGCATGGCGAGGGCGGAGGCCACCGCGTGCTCCTTGATGACCTCGTGTGCGGCCTCCCGGCCGACACCGGCACGCACGGCGGCCATGAGGACCTTCGTCGTCGCCAGGAACGGCAGATAGCGGTCCAGCTCGCGGGCGACGACGGCCGGGAACGCGCCGAACTCGTCGAGCACCGTCAGGAACGTTTCGAGCAGGCCGTCGAAGGCGAAGAACGCGTCGGGCAGCGCGACCCGGCGGACCACCGAGCAGGAGACGTCCCCTTCGTTCCACTGGTCGCCCGCCAGCTCGCCGGTCATCGAGGCGTAGCCGCGCAGGATCACCATCAGGCCGTTCACGCGCTCGCAGGAGCGGGTGTTCATCTTGTGCGGCATCGCGGACGAGCCGACCTGGCCCGGCTTGAAGCCTTCGGTGACCAGCTCGTGCCCGGCCATCAGGCGGATCGTCTTGGCGACCGAGGACGGCGCCGCGGCCAGCTGTACGAGCGCGGTGACCACGTCGTAGTCGAGCGAGCGCGGGTAGACCTGGCCGACGGAGGTGAACGCGTGGGCGAAGCCGAGGTGGCCCGCGATGCGCTGCTCCAGATCGGCCAGCTTCGAGGCGTCCCCGCCGAGGAGGTCCAGCATGTCCTGGGCGGTGCCGACCGGGCCCTTGATCCCGCGCAGCGGGTAGCGGGCGAGCAGGTCCTCCAGTCGGCCGTACGCCACGAGCAGCTCGTCGGCAGCGGTCGCGAAGCGCTTGCCCAGCGTCGTGGCCTGCGCGGCCACGTTGTGCGAGCGCCCGGCCATGACCAGCTCGGCGTACTCGCCGGACAGCTTGCCGAGGCGGGCCAGGACCGCGACCGTACGGTCCCGCATCAGTTCGAGGGAGAGCCGGATCTGGAGCTGCTCGACGTTCTCGGTCAGGTCGCGCGAGGTCATGCCCTTGTGGACCTGCTCGTGCCCCGCGAGCGCGTTGAACTCCTCGATGCGGGCCTTCACGTCGTGCCGGGTGACCTTCTCGCGCTCGGCGATGGAGGCCAGGTCGACCTGGTCGACGACGCGCTCGTAGTCGGTGAGCGCTGCCTCGGGCACCTCGATCCCCAGGTCCTTCTGGGCGCGCAGTACGGCGAGCCACAGCTGGCGCTCCAGCTTGACCTTCTGCTCGGGGGACCAGAGGACGGCGAGCTCCGCGGAGGCGTAGCGGCCGGCCAGGACGTTCGGGATGCGAGGCTTCGCAGACACAGCAGTCACGTGTCCAGAGCTTACTGTCTGTCCGGGGGGCCTCCGTACTGTCCTGCGGTCCGGGGCTCCGGACCATGCTGCCCCGGGGTGCTGCCCCGGGGCGTGCCGGTTGGGGAGGCCCGTGAGATGTGTGTGAGACGGCGCTCCCGCTGGGCTGGAGTACGGACGGTCAGCCCTGGTGCTGTCGGGGACCGCGAGGGACCGCGCGTGGGCCAGAGCGCAGGATCTGACTACAGCCCGGACATGGTCGGTCACCGCCGGTTCGGGCGTCAGTGCTCGCCGGTTCACCGTGCCCCCGCTTGCCGAGGCGGGCGGCCCGCGGTCGGTGGCGGCCACGCGGAGTGGCAGCCCGGCAGGCCCGACCGTGCTTCCGTATGAACGACCTCCGAGCCCGCGTCGCCCGCTGCCTCAGCGACCGGTGGCGGGCGTCCGGTTGATGATCTTCGGTGGCCGGCCCAACGGCCGCCCCGCTCCACGGACTTCGGTGGACACGGCCGCGGTCGCCGGTGGGGTGGCGAACCGTGCGCGCGAGGGGGCGCGGCTTCGGTTCGGTGGTGATGGGACTCGTGGGCGCGGGTGCCGATGCGGTGCCTGACGGAGGACCTCCCGGCCGTCGGTCGACCCGCACCCCGCTGTATGGCCCAGGTCACATCGCCCCGGATGCCCTAGATGCGTCATATCGGGCGATAGGCCTGTGACGCCTCATCAAATTCTCACTTAATCTTCACCCTGCTTTGATTTCCCTTGACCAAGGATTGACGCCTTCATGAAGATGGATCCACCGGCGAGAACGGCCACTCGCCGCACGCGAAGAACCGGAAGTACGTTCCCGCGTGCCATGGTTGTCGCGCTGTCCCTGACCCTTGTAGGCACGTCGGCCGAGGCCGCCGAGGTGCCGTCGCCCGCCCTTTCGCGCCCCCAACAGGCGGCTGCCGGGACGCCGTTCGCGCAGGACGTGCCCTCGGCTCTCGCCGCAGCCAAGCGCTCCGGCACCCGGGTGGAGGCGCTGTCCGAGCGCAGCGGGACCACGACGTCCTGGGCCAACGCAGACGGTTCCCTCACGACCGAACTGACCGCGGGCCCCATTCGATTCGAGCGGGACGGCTCATGGGTCGCCGTCGACACCGACCTCACCAAAGAGGCCGACGGCAGCGTCGCGGCCAAGGCCCACCCCGCCTCGCTCTCCCTGGCCGGTAAGGGCGGCAGCCGAGCAGCGTCATTGAGCGCTGCACGCCAGGCACCCGCCCGTGACCTCGTCACCCTGGGTGAGGGGGACCGGCAGGTGACCCTCCAATGGAAGGGCGGCCTGCCCGAACCCGCTCTGGACGGCAATCGCGCCACCTACCCCGACGCGCTGCCCGGCGCCGACGTCGTCGTGGAGGCCACCCGGACCGGGTTCGAGCAGTACGTCGAGATCAAGCAGCGCCCCTCGGCCCGTGACTACAGTTACACCCTGCCGCTGCGGGCCAAGGGGCTGCGCGCCGCCCAGCAGCCCGATGGCAGCGTGCTGTTCACCGATCGTGCGACGGGGCAGGAGCGCGCCCTCATGCCGTCCCCGGTCATGTGGGACGCCACCGTCGACGAGCGGTCCCAAGAGCACACCCGCCGCGTCCCGGTGGCCATGAAGGTGGAGCAGAGGGGGTCCTCGATCGATCTCGTGGTCACGCCCGACGCCGCCTTCCTCGCCGATCCGGAGACCAGGTACCCAGTCACCGTCGACCCGTCGACGTCCGCACTGAGCAACGTCTTCGACACCTACGTCCAGCAGGGCGAGACGCGCGACTGGTCCACGGACACCGAACTGGACTTCGGCAACCCCGGCACCAAGAACGCCAACGGCACCGCCCGCATCGCGCAGTCGTACATAACCTGGGGCACCGCGCCGATCGCGGATGCCCTCGTGAGCAGCGCCAAGCTGAGCCTGTGGAACTTCCATTCGGCCAACACCGACTGCAAGGCCCAGCCCTGGCAGGTGTGGGCGGCGGACGAGGCCACCTCCGCGAGCCGCTGGACGAACCGGCCCAAGATGAACAGCCGGTCCGCGACGTCCACCGAGACCAAGGGCAACCCGGCCTGCGGGGGCGGCGGCTGGATCAACTCCGACGTGACCTCGCTCGTGCAGTCCTGGGCCTCTGCCAAGGCACCGCGGTCCACGATGGGACTCACCGCGGCCGACGAGACGTCGGTCGCGCAGTGGAAGCGTGTCAACTCGGCCAACGCCACCACCAACCCGCCCAAGCTCACCGTGACGTACAACTTCCGGCCCCGGTCGGGAAGCAACCGTCAGGCCGGCGCTCCCTTCGTCAAGGACGCTTCGGGCACCTGGCAGGTCAACACCACCACCCCGACGCTGCGCGACACCTTCTTCGACAAGGACGGCGACCGCGTCAACGGCACCTTCGAGATCGTCGACGCAGCCACAGGCAAGCTGGTGGGCGACCGCCTCGTGTCACCGTATGTCGACTCCGGGCGCGCCGCGGCGGTGACGCTGCCGGACGGGCTGCTCAAGGACGGCAGCACCTACCGCTTCCGGACCAGTCCCTACGACGGCACCCACTACAACCTGGCGTGGTCCGACTGGGCAACCTTCACGGTCGACACCGGCCGCGGCCTCACCACGCTGCCCGACATGCCCCAGCTGCTCGAAGCCGGCGCGACCGACACCCTCACCCCACTGCTCTCCGGAGTGGTCTCCAGCCCGGCGCAGGGCCGGGTGCGAGCGGAGTTCGCACTCCGCGACGCCGACGGCAGGCAACTGACGGGAGCAACCGTCCCCGAGGCGTGGACGGACAGCGGACTGCGCGCGGCCTCCCGGGTCCCGGCGGGGGCGCTGCAGGAGGGTTCCACCTATCTGTGGGCCATGCGCTCCTGCACCGAGGCAGGCTGCTCGGAGTGGTCCTACGAAGAAGAGCTCACCGTCTCCGCCGGCGTCCAGCCCGAACCGCCGAAGACCACGTCGGTGACCCTGGTGGGCGGCTCTGCCCTGCCGGACGCCACCGTCGGCATCGGCGCGCGCGCCTGTGACGACGGCTGCCTGGCCGTGAAGGACGCCCGTCTTGCCCTCGGCGGAGGCACGGATGCGGAGCGCGCCGTCTGGGTCAAGCCCGATCTGACCGCGATACCCGCCGGCGCGCGCGTCACCAGTGCGCGTCTCCAGCTCACGCCTGCCGAGTGCGGCACCGCCACGTGTGCTCCTCGGCCGGTCGAGATATCGCAACTGCTCCAGCCCTGGGCCGCCCCGTACAGCGGTGCCGCACTGCTGGACCTGCTGGACGACTCGCCCTTCGGCGAGGCAGCGCGGCCCGAGGCACAGGACTTGGCGCCGATGGTGCAGTCCTGGCTGGAACAGGGCCCGGTCGAGGGCGTCGCGCTGCGGCTGCCCGCGGCGGACCGGAACTCGACGATCACGTACCACTCCAGCCGCTCCACGGACGAAGCCAAACGCCCGAAGCTGCTGATCGAATACGTACCGCCGAAGGCGCCCTCGCCCATCGAGGCACTCAAGGTCACCGGCGGCGACGGCGGTCTCCTGGCCACCTGGAACGCGCCGGCCGACCTCGGTTCAGCGGCCGATGGCGCGGAGTACGACGTCGTCGTCACCCGGGCGGACGGCAGTCAGGCTGCGAAGGCCACCACCCGTGAGCCGCACGCGGTGGTCACCGGCCTGACCAACGGCACATCCGTGCGGGTGGGCGTGACCGCCCGGACCGCTCACGGTTCCAGCGCGGCCACCACGTCCGATCCGGCGACCCCCACCGCAGTGCCCGCAGGAGTCGCGGTCTACCGGAACATCGTGCAGCAGTACCTGGACGCGCGAGGCGCAATCCTGCTCGGCACGCGCCCGACGGCGACGGCCGCCCTCGCGGCCAGCACCTCCGGCGCCTCTTTCCAGGACCTGCTCAACGGCCAGTCCGCCGGCCTCGTGGAGACGCGCGAGTCGCTCGCGCGGCACGACAGCCGCTATACGGAGATGACCAGCACCCTCTCCGACGTCCTGGCGGGCATCGACGACAACGGCACGGTGTTCCTGCGCGCCGTGGTCGAGGACAAGGCCGTTCTGAGTCAGGGCGGCACCGAGAGTGAGCCCGAAGAGAGCCGAAGGGAACAGCGGTTCACCTTCAGTACGAACAGCGGCGCTCCCCTGCTCCACGTGGAGGCGGACGCCCCAGCCGCGGAGAAGGTACTGGCGAAGTCGGCGGCTGCCGAAAACGGCCTTGAGGTGTCAGGCGGAACGCAGGGCCCGATCGGCGAGGTACCGGACATTCCCCTGGAACTCGACCGGGACGGTTTCCCCGCCGAGGCACCGCCCGCGCAGACCGCAGGGCTGCTGCGCGCAGCAGCCCAGGTCAACGGCTCGGGAACGGCCAACTGGGCCTCCCGCAACCTCGGGACGAAGTGGGAGTACGGCCAGGACTGCACGAACTTCGTGTCCAAGGCCCTCTATTACGGAGGCGGCATGAAGACCCGCGGCGGCGGCCGCACCCACGATCGGGCCTGGTGGCAGCAGTACTATCTCTTCGGCACGATCAAGAACAAGAGCTACACGTGGTCCGGCGCCGAGAACTTCCGCCGCCACATGATCAACTACCGGGGCGCGCAGTTCGTGAACTCGGTGAACGCTCGGGCCGGGGACATCGTGGTGTTCAAGTGGAAGCAGGAACGGGTGTACAACCACGTTGCCGTGGTCTCAGGCAACCGGCACGGCGTCCAGCTCCTCCAGCACGGCGGCGTGGGGCGCACCAGCCTGGCCGCGGCCATCGCCCGCTACCGCAACCAGAGCAACTACATCGAGCGCGTCGTGATCCTCCGGCCGAAGGGCCGCGGCTGATCATGCGGATGCTGAAGAAGGTCCCCGTACTTGCTGCCGTCGCCCTGCTCCTCGGTGCCGCCACCACGGCGTGCACCGACGACGGTCCGAACCGCTACCAGAGCGACTACTCCTCACACGAACCGCTGCACACCGTGGGCTACCCGTCCCGGGGCAGCCTGGAAATAGTGCAGGAGACGGTGTGGCGGCTCGCGGACAACGACGCCGAGGCGCTGGCCGGTCTCGCTGTCGAAGAGGGCAGTGCGGCCGACACGACGGCGCGGAACTGGGTCGCAGCCTTCGGTAAGGCAGCCGGCGGCAAGGTGACCGCGGACTTCTACGACGAGGGCTCGACTCGCCAGGTCGTCGTGCTGTACTTCGCCGCGAGCGGTCAGAAGAAGGCCATCGAGGTACGTCTCGGCCAACACGACTCCTGGGGCGTGACCCTGGCCGAGACCGATCCGGCCGAAGCCGCCAAGGCCCCCGACTGGGCGCCCGCCACGCCCGGGGGCAGCGGATCCCGTTCACCGGGCAACTGACGATCCCCGCGCGCCCGGTTCCCAGGCCACGACGGCCTGGAAACCGGGCGCTTGGGCTTGGTGCCGGCTCCCGGTGACGGACGGGCTCACGCCTCGGTGTCGTTGCGCAGGTCGAATCCGAGGGCCTCGGCTGCGGCGGCCGGCGTGGGCTGGGCCCAGAGATCCACCATCGCCTCCCGTGAGGACAGCGAGCGCAGCTCCGCCCGGTCCAGGTACAGCACGCCGTCGAGGTGGTCCGTCTCGTGCTGGACGATACGGGCCGGCCAGCCCGTGAAGACCTCGTCCACCGTGCGGCCCCGCTCGTCGAGGGCGCGCAGACGCACGCTCTCGTGCCGGGCGACGACCGCGCCCCAGCCCGGCACGCTCAGGCAGCCCTCGAAGAACGCCGCCCGGCCGCTCCCCGCGGGCTCGTACGACGGATCGATCAGGACCCGGAAAGGCTGGGGGACGCGGCCCCTGACCTGCCGGACCTCCTCGGTGACCTCCGCCGGATCCTCAATGACGGCGAGTCGCAGCGGCAGGCCCACCTGTGGTGCGGCGAGGCCGACGCCGGGTGCGGCACGCATCGTCTCGCGCATCGCCTCGATCAGCCGGTCCAGGCGCCTGGCGTCGAGACGGCCGTCGAGCGGCTCGGTGGGACGCCGCAGTACGGGGGCACCGGCGGACACGATCGGCAGCGGACCGGAGCCGGCGAGGAGTTCGTCGACGAGATCGGTGAGCGAGGAGGGCGACATGCGTACAGCATGCCAAGAACGATCACCCGGTGAGCGCGCGGGTCCCTGTCGGCCGCGTGAACGATCCGACCTCGATCCGGCTCCGATCCGACCTTGCGGGAATGCGCGAGCCGCCCAGGATCTTTCCTCTAGGGGTGCGCACGGACACGGAGAAGCGCACTTCCCCGTTTTCACACCGCCCCATGCCGAGATTCCGCACACCGAGATTCCGCACACCGAGCGAGGAGATCATGCCCCACGCGTCCGTCCGCACCGAGATTCCGGCGCACCCTCTGGACAACCCCGCCTACGCCGCGCTGACCGGTCCGCACGCACGGTTCGCCGAGGGGCGCGGCAGGGTGCTGCGTTACGAGACCGACGTCTCGCCCTGGCTCGGGCTGCCCGTGGATCCGGACGCCGCCGACTGGGCGGACCTCGCGGCCCTCGTCGGCCCCGGCGCCGAGGTGGCGCTGCCCGGAGTGCGGGCCGTGCTGCCCGAGAGCTGGGAGATCACCTTCGATGTGCCGGGCGTGCAGCTCGTGGACGAGTCGCTCGACGCGCGTCACGACGACGAGGCGGTCCCGCTCGGCGCGGCCGACGTCCCCGAGATGCTGGCCCTCGTGGAGCGCACCCGGCCGGGCCCGTTCCTGCCCCGCACGGTGGAGCTCGGCACCTATCTGGGCATCCGTCGCGAAGGCCGACTGATCGCGATGGCGGGGGAGCGGCTGCGCCCGCCGGGCTGGACCGAGATCAGTGCGGTCTGTACGGACGAGGCATTCCGCGGCCAGGGCCTGGGCACCCGCCTGATCCGCGCGGTCGCGGCCGGCATCCGGGAGCGTGGCGAGACGCCGTTCCTGCACACCGCGGCCGCCAACACGGGTGCCATCAGGCTGTACGAGTCCCTCGGCTTCCGCGTCCGCCGCGACGCACGCTTCGTCGGCGCCCGGGTGCCGGAGCGGGACGTCGCGGAATGACGGCCGCGATGCCCCGAGAAAGCTCTGAGACAGCCCTGGGAATCTTCAACTCCCTTGCTGCGAGCCCGAGCTGACGGATCATCCGCCGGCGCAGGCTCTCGGGCACCGCACTTTCAGTCGTCGGCCCGCACCCAGTCGTCGACCCGCACCCACTCCGACACCGGCCCCACCGGCTCCCCCTCGGCCGGGGTGACGAAGAAGGCCCGGCCCTCGGCGGGGCTGTAGTGCGCGCCGTGCCGGCCGTCTCCGGTGGAGCGGCCGGTGAGGCGGCGCCCGATCCAGGGCCCCAGGTGCTGGCGCGCGAAGCGCAGATCGGCGCTGCGGCTCGCGGCCCAGCCGGGGCGGGCGGGGGGCGGCAGCGGCGATCGCCAGTCGTCCTCGGCGTCCAGGCCCAGCGTCTGCCAGACGGCCTCGGCCACCCTGCGATGGCCCTCGGCCGTCAGATGCAGCCGGTCGAAGTCCCACATGTGCTGTTCGGCCAGCGCCGGAGCGCCGTAGAGGTCGACCACCAACGCCCCATGCCGCTCGGCGAGTTCGTCGACGTGCGCGAACAGTTCCTCCATGCGCGGCCGGAAGCGGTCGAGGACCGGGCCGTTGCGGCCGGGGCTGCGCATCAGGACCAGCTGCTTGCAGGACGGCGCGAGCTGCTCGACCGCCTCCGTCAGGAGTCCGCGCACCCGGCCCATGTCGCACTTGGGGCGCAAGGTGTCGTTGAGGCCGCCGACCAGGGTGATGACGTCCGGGCGCAGAGCTGCCGCCGCGGCCACCTGCTCCTCGACGATCTGCCCGATGAGCTTGCCGCGCACCGCGAGGTTCGCGTAGCGGAAGCCGGGGGTGCGGTTCGCGAGACGGGTGGCGAGCACATCGGCCCAGCCGCGGTAGGACCCGTCGGGAAGCCGGTCGGACATGCCCTCCGTGAAGGAGTCCCCGATCGCGGCAAAGCTGGTGTATGAGGCATTCATCTCCATGGCGGGAGCGATCCTACCGCGCGGTAGCCGGCCGGCTCGGGCCGGTCGGAGCTCTGGCCGGGACCGTGATCCCAAAGAGGCCGGTCAGGCCCTTTCGGCGGGGCCGATTACGCGGTATGCCAGGAACACATCAAGTGTTATCAGCCCGGCCGGGACAACGGCCGGTGAGAGAGCGAGCGTGCGATGTTGTTCACCGCGGCCTTCTGGAAGGCCACCGCCGAGCGTGCGATCCGCACCTTCGCCCAGGCGCTCGCCGCCGTGCTGACGGCCGGCGCGACGAATCTGCTCGACGTCCACTGGACCGCCGCGTTCGCGACCGCCGGAATGGCCGCCCTGCTCGCCGTGCTGATGGCGGTCGGCTCCTCGCAGCTGGGCCAGCCGGGCCCGGGTCTCACCGAGACCACGAACCCGGCCGGTCCCGCCAAGGCCGCCAAGTAGCGGACGGCCGCGGTCAGGCCGTGGCCGCCGGCGGCCGCCCCACCAGCTCGCGCAGCACGTCCTCCATGGTGACCAGGCCGGCCAGCTTGCCGTCCTCGTCGAGCACGGCCGCCAGGTGCGTACGGCTGCGCCGCATCGCGGTCAGCACGTCGTCCAGCGGGCTGGCCGCGCGGACCCGGGCGATCGGGCGCAGCGCCGCGACCGGGAAGGCCACCTCCCGGGGGGCCGCGTCCAGGGCGTCCTTGACGTGCAGATAGCCCAGGATGCGGCTGTCCTCGTCGACGACCGGGAAGCGCGAGAAGCCGGAGCTCGCGGCGAGCCGCTCCAATTCCTCCGGCGTGGTGCCGACCGCGGCCCGCACCACCTCGTCCAGCGGCACCACGACGTCGCGCACCGGTCGGCGCCCCAGTTCCAGGGCGTCGTGCAGGCGCTCGGCCGCCCGGTCGTCGAGCAGTCCCGCATCGCCCGCGTCGGTGACCAGACGCGCCAGCTCGTCGTCGGAGAAGGTCGCCGCCACATGGTCCTTGGCGTCCACCTTGAGCAGCTTCAGGATGGTATTGGCGAAGGCGTTGATCGCGAAGATCACCGGGCGCAGCGCCCGGGCGAGGGTCACGAGCGGCGGCCCGAGCAGCAGCGCGGTGCGCGCGGGCTCGGCGAGCGCGATGTTCTTCGGCACCATCTCGCCCAGCAGCATGTGCAGATAGGTCGCGACCGCCAGGGCGATCACGAACGACACCGGGTGGATGAGCCCGTCCGGCACACCCACCGCCTCGAAGACCGGCGCGACCAGGTGTGCGATGGCAGGTTCGGCGACCACACCGAGCACCAGGGTGCACAGGGTGATGCCGAGCTGCGCCGCGGCCATCAGGGCCGAGACGTGTTCCAGGCCCCAAATGACGCTGCGGGCACGGCGGTTGCCGTCCTCGGCGAGCGGTTCGATCTGGCTGCGGCGGACCGAGATCAGGGCGAACTCGGCGCCGACGAAGAAGGCGTTGACGACCAGGGTGGCCAGGCCGATCAGAATCTGGATCACGGTCATCGGCCGGCCTCCTCGTCGTCGGTGTGCGGCGGCGCGGGCAGCGGCGCGTGCAGCAGCACGCGGGCCGCGCGCCGCCCGGCGGCGTCGACCACGTCCATGCGCCAGCCGGCCAGCTCCACCCGGTCGCCGACCCGCGGAATCCGGCCGAGCCGGGTGGCCACGAGGCCGGCGAGGGTCTCGTAGGGGCCGTCCGGGACGCGCAGCCCGATGACGGCGAGCTGGTCGTCGCGGGCCGCGCCGTCCGCGGAGTACAGCGTCCGGCCGTCCGCGTCCTGGCCCGCGGGCGCGAGGTCGGGGGTCTCGTGCGGGTCGTGCTCGTCGCGGACCTCGCCGACGACCTCCTCCACGATGTCCTCAAGCGTCACGACACCCGCGGTGCCGCCGTACTCGTCGATGACGACGGCCATGGTCCGCTTGCCGTACAGCTGGTCGAGGAGCCGGTCCACGGTGAGCGTCTCGGGGACGAGCAGCGGCTCGCGCAGCAGCGCGGTCACCGGGTGCAGCCGCCGGCGTTCGGCCGGCACGGCCAGGACGTCCTTGATGTGCGCGATGCCGACGACCGAGTCGAGGCTGCCCCGGTAGACGGGGAAGCGGGACAGGCCGGTGGCGCGGGTCGCGTTCGCTACGTCCTCGGCGGTGGCCTGGATGTCGAGCGCGGTGACCTGTACGCGGGGCGTCATCACGTTCTCGGCGTTGAGTTCGGCGAGGGCGAGCGTGCGGACGAACAGCTCCGCGGTGTCCGCCTCAAGGGCGCCCTCCTTGGCGGAGTGGCGGGCCAGGGCGACCAATTCCTGGGGGCTGCGCGCGGAGGCCAGCTCCTCGGCGGGCTCCAGGCCGAAGCGGCGCACGAGGTGGTTGGCCGAGGTGTTGAGATGGCTGATCAGCGGGCGGAAGGCCGCGCTGAAGGCACGCTGCGGGGCCGAGACGACCTTGGCGACGGCGACCGGCGAGGAGATGGCCCAGTTCTTGGGCACCAGCTCGCCGACGACCATCAGGAACACGGTGGAGAGCACCATGCCGAGCACCAGGGCCACCGAACTCGCGGTCGCGCCGGACAGGCCGATGGATTCGAGCGGGCCGGTGAGCAGCTTGGCGATCGACGGCTTGGCGATCATGCCGATGACGAGCCCGGTGACGGTGATGCCGAGCTGGGCGCCGGAGAGCTGGAAGGTGAGGCTGCGTACGGCCTTGAGGGCGCTGGAGGCCCCTCGTTCGCCGCGCTCGACGGCCCGTTCCAGGTCGCTGCGCTCGGCGGTGGTGAGGGAGAACTCGGCCGCCACGAAGACCGCGCACACCAGCGAGAGCAGTACGGCCGCGAGCAGCAGGAGCACTTCGGTCATCGGGTCACCTCCGTCCCATGATCGGGCAGCCGGAGGCGGTGCGCGCGGTGTCGCGCGGAGGTACTGGTACTGGGAGGCTCGCCCATGGGCGGACGCTCACACCTTTCAGTCGGCGGGTGGGGGTCCACCCATGGTAAAGCACTGGCAAAGGACGGGTGCGGCCGGCCATTCAGGCCAGCGGCTTCACCCAGCGGCGCCACTGCTCCTCGGCCTTGTATCCCGCAGCCGCCCAGGCATGCTGTGCGCGCTCGTTACGCACCAGCACCATGGCGTCCGCCCGGCGCCCGCCGAGCGCGGTGAACCGGTCCTCGGCCGCCGCCAGAAGGGCCCGGCCGATGCCGTTGCGGCGCCGATCGGGATGGACCGCGAGCCGGTACAGATGACAGCGCCAGCCGTCGAACCCGGCGATCACCGTGCCGGCCAGTTCACCGTCCAGCTCCGCGAGGATCAGGGCGTCCGGGTCGCGGGCGACGAGGCGCTCGACGCCCGCCCGGTCGTCGCTGATGCTGGTGCCTTCGGCGGCGGTCTTCCAGAACGCCAGCACCGCGTCCAGGTCCTCGGGCCCGGCGGCCCGGATGCGCAACTCGCTCATGGCGCCATCCCACCATCGCCCTCCGGTACGGGGCGAACCGTTTTGGCATGCGGGACGGAGACCTCAGGGGCGATGGCGCGTAGGGCTCATTCGCCCGGGTCGAGCGCGGGGCGCCGGGCCGTCCCGAGCACACACGGCGAGGACGGCAACGCGACGCCCTTCCCGGGCACCCGAAGACGGCGGTGGTCCACGAGCTCGAAACCCGCCGCCGCGATCGCGCCCAGCGGATCGCGCGCCGTGTGGCAGCCGCCGAACAGCTTCGGCCACACCGTGCGGTCCAGGCCCCGCTGCACCGCCGCGAGCGCCCGGCCCTCGGCCCGGCCGTGCTCGAAGAACCGCAGCTCGCCGCCGGGACGCAGCACCCGCCGGATCTCGCCGAGCGCCCTCGGCAGATCCCGTACCGAGCACAGCACGAGCGAGGCGACCGCCGCGTCGAAGGCCTCGCTCTTGACCGGAAGGGCCTCCGCGGAGCCGGGTACCACGTCCACCGGGACCTCGGCCCGCAGCGCCGCGCGGACCGCCGACTGCCGTAGCGTGCGCTCCGGTTCGAGCGCCACCACCTCGGACACCGCCGCCGGATAGTGCGCGAAGTTGAGACCGTTCCCGGCCCCGATCTCGATGACGCGCCCCGAGAGCCCGTCGAGCAGTTCGCGGCGGTACGCGGAGATCCCGGCCCGCAGGTCGACGGCCTCGCTGTAGCGCGCGTAGAAGCGGGCGAAGACGGGGTGGTGCACGGCATCCGGGGCGATCTTGGTGCGCTGCGCCATGTCGGACCTCCTGAGCCTGGGCATCCGGTCGGGGCCCGCGCCCCGGACGGTCGGGGCCCGCGCGCCGGAGAAGAACGCCGGCCGGGCCCTACCGGCATTGTCCCCGGGCCCGGCCCGCTCACCCGTCGGCGCCCGCCACGAAGCAGAACTCGTTGCCCTCGGGGTCGCACATCACCTGGAAGGACCCGTGGGCGTCGGACACCGTCGCGCCCACCGGCACCGCCCCCCGCCGCACGGCCGCCGCCCGCGCCCGGCGCACGTCCTCGACCGCGAGATCGAGATGCAGCCGGTTCTTGACGGCCTTCGCCTCCGGCACCCGCTGGAAGGCGAGGCGCGGCACGCCCGGCGGATCGACGTACGCCCACGACGCGTCCCGCACCACGGGGCGACCGCCGAGCAGCCCGGCCCAGAAGCGGGCGAGCCGCCCCGGGTCGGCGCAGTCCACGACGAGCTGCCCGAGGCGGGCCCGTAACACAGCCATCAGATACTCCAAACGCCGCCGAGCGCCGGGGCGAGCCAACCGGCCGCTCGGGTACGGAAGTCGGCGGGCGCCAGCCGTCCGGCGCCCTCGGGCACGGTGCCGAGCAAGGGCGCGCCGGCCGACTCCGGTAGGTCCACGAGATTGCATCGCGAGGCCAGATCCGGCTCGGCAGGCCAGCTGCCCACGACGACCCCGGCGAACTCGATGTCCCGGGCCCGCAGGGCCTCGCCGGTCAGGGCCGTCGAGTTGAGTGTGCCCAGTCCGGCGGGCGTCACCACCAGAACGGGGGCACCGAGCAGCCGGGCCGCGTCCGCGAGGGTGCCGCCCTCGTCGTCGAAGCGGACCAGGAGGCCGCCCGCGCCCTCGACCAGGACCAGGTCGTGCTCGGTGGCCAGCTTGGCCGCCGCCTCGGCGACCTCCGCCGGCCCGACCGGGGTCATGCCCGCCCGGCGGGCCGAGGTGTTGGGCGCCAACGGCTCGGGGAACCGGGCCAGTTCGGCCCCGGTCACCGCATCGCCGGCGAGCCGGCGCACCTCGGCGACATCGCCGGGTTCGCCCGGAGCGACCCCCGTCTGGGCCGGTTTCAGGACGGCCACCGAACGGCCACCGGCGAGCGCCAGGGCGGCGACCGCCGCCGTGGTGATCGTCTTGCCGATCTCGGTGCCCGTACCGCTCACCACCAGAATCGTCATCTCAGCCCTCCCGCGCCGCCGCGCACACCGCACGGCAGACGCGCGCCAGATCGTCGTCGCCCGTCACATAGGGCGGCATCGTGTAGATCAGATCCCGGAACGGGCGCAGCCACACGCCCTCGCGCACGGCCGCCGCGGTCGCCGCCTTCACATCGACCTCGTGGTCCAGCTGGACCACGCCGATGGCGCCGAGCACCCGAACGTCCTGTACGCCCTCGATCGTCCGGGCCGCGCCGAGCCCGGCGTGCAGACCGGCCTCGATGCGCTTGACCTCGCCCTGCCAGTCCTGGCCGAGCAGCAGGTCGATCGAGGCGAGGGCCACCGAGGCGGCCAGCGGGTTGCCCATGAACGTCGGCCCGTGCGCGAGGACCGGGACCTCGCCCGAGGAGATTCCCTCGGCTACCCGGGTGGTGCACAGCGTCGCCGCCATCGTCAGATAGCCACCGGTCAGCGCCTTGCCGACGCACATCACGTCCGGTGAGACACCCGCGTGGTCCGCCGCGAACAGCGCACCCGTGCGGCCGAAGCCCGAGGCGATCTCGTCGAACACGAGCAGCACGCCGGACTCGTCGCACGCCTCGCGCAGCACCCGCAGATACTCCGGTGCGTGGAAGCGCATCCCGCCCGCGCCCTGCACGACCGGCTCCACGATCACCGCGGCCACCTCATCGGCGTGGCGCGCGATGGACTCGCGCAGCTCCCGCGCGTACGCCTCGTCGAACTCGGCCGGAGGAGCGTCCACGAAGACCTGCTTGGGCAGCGCCCCCTGCCACAGCTCGTGCATCCCGCCCTCGGGGTCGCACACCGACATCGGCTGCCAGGTGTCCCCGTGGTAGCCGCCGCGCCAGGTGAGCAGGCGCTGCTTGCGCGGCTGCCCGACCGAGCGCCAGTACTGGAGGCACATCTTCACGGCGACCTCGACCGAGACCGAACCCGAGTCGCTGAGGAAGACGTGCTGGAGCGGCCCGGGGGTGATCTCGACGAGCCGGGCGGCGAGCCGGACGGCGGGCGCGTGGGTGAGCCCGCCGAACATGACGTGGCTCATCCGGTCCAGCTGGCCGCGTACCGCCTCGTTGAGCACGGGGTGGTTGTAGCCGTGCACGGCCGACCACCAGGACGCCATGCCGTCGATCAACTCGCGCTGCCCGTAGGCCGGTTCGGCCAGCCGCAGCCGCACGCCCGAGGCCGACTCCACCAGGAGCTGCTCCTGCCGGTTGGGCATCGGGCCGTACGGGTGCCAGACGTGCCGGCGGTCCAGGTCGAGCAGTTCCGCGGGGGAGTGCTCAGGCATTGGGCGCGAGGTCCGTTCCGGCACCCCGGCGGCGCACCGACACCAGATCCGTGCGCGCCTGGTCGGCGGGCACCTGCTCGGGCGCTTCGGGGGCGGCGTGGCCGCCGCAGGGCCCGCAGCCGCCGCCCTCGTGCGAGCCGCAGGCGCCGTCCTCGTGGGAGCCGCAGCCCGTGGGGCTCGTGCCGCAGCCGGATGCGGCGAGCGCGTCGGCGCGATGGCGCGGCAGGGTCGTGGTGCCGGCGCCCTCCACCTCGAACCCGGCGTCCGCGATCATGTCGAGGTCGGCCTGTCCGGCCTGGCCCTCACTGGTCAGGTAGTCGCCCAGGAAGATCGAGTTGACCAGGTGCAGCGCGAGCGGCTGCATCGAACGCAGATGGACCTCGCGGCCACCCGCCAGCCGCACCTCGACGTCCGGGCACACGAACCGGGTCATGGCCAGGATGCGCAGGCAGCGCTGCGGGGTGAGGTTCCACTCCTTGGCGAGCGGGGTGCCCTCGAACGGGATCAGGAAGTTCACCGGCACCGAGTCCGGGTCCAGCTCGCGCAGCGCGAAGACCACGTCCACCAGGTCCGCGTCGGACTCGCCCATGCCCGCGATCAGACCCGAGCAGGCCGAGAGGCCGGCGCCGTGCGCCTTGGTCACGGTGTCCACGCGGTCCTGGTAGGTGTGCGTGGAGGTGATGTCCCCGTACGTCGCCTCGGACGTGTTCAGGTTGTGGTTGTACGCGTCCGCGCCGGCCGCGCGCAGCCGCTCGGCCTGGCCCTCGGCGAGCAGCCCGAGACAGGCGCAGACCTCGACGCCCTCGTTCTGCTCCTTGATCGCCTCGATGGTCTCGGAGACCCGGGCGATGTCGCGGTCCGTGGGACCGCGGCCGCTGGCCACCAGGCAGACCCGCTTCGCGCCGCCCGCGACCCCCGCGGCCGCCGCCTTGGACGCCTCGTCCGGCTTGAGCCAGGTGTACTTGAGGATGTCGGCCTTGGAGCCGAGCCGCTGGGAGCAGTACGAACAGTCCTCGGGGCACAGGCCCGACTTCAGGTTGACCAGGTAGTTCAGCTTCACCCGGCGGCCGAACCACTGGCGGCGCACCTGGCCGGCCGCGGCCACCACATCGAGCAGTTCGTCGTCGGAGGTCGCCAGTACGGCGAGTGCCTCTTCGCGGGTCGGCAGTTCGCGCCGCAACCCCTTGTCCACCAGCGTGTTCAGCAGGTCCATGGCGCCGATCTTCGCGCACGGCACCGCCCGCGGCCAAGGTAGGGATCCCACAACACAGCCCGTTTGAGGTGTGTGTATCGCCACACCATGACCGGGCATGGCACCGGCTAGGGTCTGTCGGCAGCCTACAAAAAGGGACTCCACCATGCCGCGAGCGCCGTTCGACTGGATCGACGCGGAATCGGAGCGCCGCGAGCGCG
The DNA here is from genome assembly GCF_002803085.1 of Streptomyces sp. CB01201. Classification (GTDB taxonomy): domain Bacteria; phylum Actinomycetota; class Actinomycetes; order Streptomycetales; family Streptomycetaceae; genus Streptomyces; species Streptomyces hundungensis. The sequence continues at coordinate 112,842 of NZ_NNBJ01000001.1, forward strand.
CCGGCCTGGTCCGCACCCTGCGCCCGCGCGCCGCGGGGCAGGACCTCCTGGATCTGGCGAGCAACGACTACCTGGGCCTTACCCGGCACCCCGCGGTCGTCGCCGGCGCGGCCGGGGCGGCCCACCGCTGGGGCGCGGGCGCCACCGGCTCGCGCCTGGTCACCGGCACCACCGAGCTGCACGCGGAACTGGAGCGCGAGCTGGCCGATTTCTGCGGCTTCGAGGCCGCCCTCGTGTTCTCCTCCGGGTACGCGGCGAACCTGGCGGCGCTCACCGCGCTCGGCCCGCACGGTTCGCTGATCGTGTCCGACGCGGGCAACCACGCCTCGATCGTGGACGGCTGCCGCCTGGCCCGCGCCCGTACCGAAGTGGTGCCGCACGCCGAACCCGAGGCCGTCCGCAAGGCCCTGGACGCCCACGGCGGGTCCGGCCTCGTCGTGACGGACTCGGTCTTCTCGGTGGACGGGGACGCCGCGCCGCTCCATCAACTCGCCTACGCCTGCCGGGAGTTCGGGGCCGCCCTGGTCGTGGACGACGCGCACGGGCTCGGGGTGCTCGGTGAGGGGGGTCGCGGCGCGCTGCACGCGGCCGGGCTCGCGGGCGCTGCCGACGCGGTTGCCACCGTCACCCTGTCGAAGTCCCTCGGCAGCCAGGGCGGCGCGGTGCTCGGCCCGGCCCGGGTCATCCGTCACCTGGTGAACGCGGCCCGCACCTTCATCTTCGACACCGGACTCGCTCCGGCGGCCGTGGGCGGGGCGCTGGCGGCCCTTCGACTGCTGCGTACGGAACCGGAGTTGGCGGCCCGGGCCCGTGCCGTCGCGGCCGAGCTGCACGCCAGGATCACGGCCGCCGGCCACCAGGCGGTTCGTCCCGACGCCGCGGTGGTCTCCGTGCGGGCCCCCTCGCCCGAGGCGGCGGTCGGCTGGGCCGCCGACTGCCGGGCGGCGGGGGTCGTGGTGGGCTGCTTCCGTCCGCCCTCGGTGCCGGACGGCATCTCGCGGATCCGGCTGACCGCGCGCGCGGACCTGACGGAAAGCCAGATCGACACGGCGGTGGGCGCGATCCTGAGGACCGCGCCCACGGTGTGACGAACCGTCAACTCGACTGTGCAACGGTGGAGATGAAGCGCTGCCAGGCGGGTGCGCCGAAGAGCAGTGCGGGCCCGTCGATCCGTTGGGAGTCGCGTACGGCAAGCAGCTCGCCATTGAGCCGGGCCGTCTCGACACAGTTGTTCATGCCCACGCTGCGGCTGCTGCGCCGCCAGGTGGCACCGGTGAGGGATGTACTGGAAGGAACGTGCGCAGGGCGTGCGGACATCATGCCTCCCCACTCGCCGTGGACCTAGCTCGGTCCTTCCCGGGCCGTCCTGGCGATGAGATCCATCGATTCGGTGGAGGAAAGCGCGAGTGCCTGGACGGTCTGGAACGCGGCACTGTACGCCTCAAGGTCTTCTCTCCGCTCCAGATAGAGGCTACTCGTCAAGTGGTCGATAACAACCACATCCAGATCGGAAATGGCCGGAAACGAAAACATAATGAAAGGGCCGCTGAGTCCGACATAGCCGCCGCGCTGGAACGGAATGACCTGTAACCGCACATGCGGCAGTGCGGCCATATCGAGCAGATGCCGCAATTGCTCCCGCATGGCGGCCCGGCCGCCCACCCAGCGGCGCACCACCGCCTCGTCCAGGACCGCGTTGAGCATCAGCGGCGCGTCCCCGCGCAGCACCTCCTGGCGTGCGATGCGCACCTCCACGAGCGAGTCCAGCTTGTCCGGCGGCAGCCCCCCGAGCGCGGCCCGCGTCACCGCCCGCGCGTACGCCGGGGTCTGCAACAGGCCGGGCACCACCGAGGTTTCCAGGGTGCGCGCCGAACGCGCCTGCGACTCCAGGCTGATGAAGTCGCGGTACTGCGGCGGCAGCAGACCCCGATAGGCGTGCGCCCAGTCGACCCCACCGCCACCCGCCGAGTCCGCCAAGGCCTCCAGCAGCGAACGGAGTTGGGGGTCGCCGACCCCGTATGCATCGAGGAGGCGGGTGACGTCCGCCGGTTTCACACCACTGCGTCCGGTCTCGATCCGGCTCACTTTCGACTGGTGCCAGCCGACCAGAGCGGCCGCCGCCCCGCTCGTGAGCCCCGTGGCGTCGCGCAGTTTGCGCAGCTCCTCGCCGAGCTTGCGTCTGCGCACCGCCGGTCCATGCCCCATCACGGCCTCCTTCGCCTCCGGCGATGGGTAAGTGTGAGCCCAAATACGCTCTGCCGTCGGACAGTTCACCGCTTTGAGCGACAGATATATGCATATCTTGGTGGATGGCACCCGAGACCGGCACGATGAGTGGCACTCTGGCGCGAAGCACAATCCGAGGCCGTAGTCGTCTTCGCGAGCGCTCATCCGCCACGAGTCAACTGCCGGCCCGGGTGGGAAAGGGACAGCGTCGCCATGGCAGACCACCTCGAAGCAACCGTCACTCTGCCGAGCGCGCCCGCCTCGGTCTCCGCGGCACGGCGGTATGTCGCCGAGGTCCTCACCGAATGGGGCCTGCCCTCCGACGCCGAGGCCGCCGACACGGTCCGGCTCATCGTCTCGGAGCTGGCCACCAACGCGGTCCAGCACACGTTCGGCCAGTCACCCACGTTCACCGTCGACGTCCAGCTGGAGCGCGAGGAAGAGCTGCGGATCGGCGTGACCGACAGCCATCCGCGCTGGCCGAAACGATTGCCCGCGGCCGTCCAGCAGGACAACGGGCGGGGCATGGTGATCATCCGCTGGCTCGCGGCCGAGTCCGGCGGCCGGCTCTCGGTCGCGCCCACGGCGGACGGCGGCAAGACGGTCTGGATCGCCCTGCCGTGGACGGCGTCGGTCCAGAGCGGCTAGGGGAACCCGCGAAGGCCTCGCCGGGCCCGCGAACGCCGTCGGGCCCACCGGGGCAGTCCGGACCTCCGGACCGCCCGAGGCGCCCCGGATCCGCGAGGCGCGCCCGCGCGTGCCCAGGAGCCTCCGTGGGCCCGGCGCGTACCGGCGACCGGCCGACGGGGCGTCAGCCCACCCGGCCGTACCAGACGGCGCTGCTCCAGATCCGCTCCAGGCGGACCACGGCACCGGTCTTGGGGGAGTGCCAGATGCGGCCGTTCCCGGCGTAGATGCCGACGTGGTACACGCTGCCTCCGGAGTGGAAGAAGACCAGGTCCCCCGCCTTGCGCGAGGACGCGGTGACATGCCGGGAACTGTTGTACTGCTGCTGCGCCGAGCGCGGCAGCCTGCGACCGGCCTGCTTGAACGAATACAGGGTGAGCCCCGAGCAGTCGAAGCGGGAGGGGCCGGAGGCCCCGTACTGGTAGGGCGATCCCTTCTTCGACGCGGCCACGTGGAGCGCCCTGGCGGCCACGGCCGCGGCGTTCGCCTCGGACGTGCTGCCCGGGGCCAGCGTCGTGCCGCCCGTGATGGCGAGTGCGAGGGCACAGACGGTGCCGAGCCGGACCGTCAAGGACGGGACGTGTGTCTGCGCAGTCATGCGCAACCCTTCGTCAAACCGCCTGCGAAGGATGACCTGTCGGGTTCGGACTGGCGAAGATGCCCGGCCGCGCGAACGGCTTCACCCCGAGGGACGGCCAAGGCTCGGCCGCCCCGAAGAAATCGGGTCCTCCACTCCTGCCGGTCCACTCCTGTCGACCAGACGTCCGGAACGGCGGCAGGACTCGGCGTCCGCCCGGACCGCCCCGCCGCGGTGGCGGGGGCTTGTCGTCTCAGGGATCTTCACGCACCGACTGTCGGATTTACGGCCCAAAACGGCTTTCTGTGAGGCTCCTCACGAGTGCCCCATTCGGGTGGACACGGGCGAATGGATGCTGCTCCAAACGGGGTTGGCGAGCCTCGTACCTGCGAAGAAGGATCGTTTCAGCACTGCGGTCACCGGCCGTAAGCGGCTCATAAGGGTCAGTGAAAAGTGCCGCCGGTGAGCCGAACGGGGGTAGCCCGTTCGGCTCGTTTCGCCCGGTGTTCGAGCGCGTCGCGTATCCCCGGCCCGCTCACACCGTCGACTGCGGCGGAACCGCGAGCCGTCCCGCGCGCCGTTCGCCGTCCAGCACGCGCAGTGCCCGCGTCAGCGTCGGCGCGTACACCTGTGTCTCGCCGCGCACGTGCATCAGCGTGAGGGCGTCCTTGAGTGCGGCGGCCCGGCCCACCAGTGCCTGGGCCGCCCGTAGGGCCCCGTAGGTGTCATGGCCGCGGGCCGGGTTGATCCGGCCGAGCAGATCGACCACCGCGAGGTAGGAGTCGATGAACTCGGCCTCGGCGCGGGTGAGCGCGGGCAGCGGGGGAAGCTCCGGAGGCAGCACGGCACCTCACCTGCCGTGCCGGGACGTCTTGCGGCTTCCGAGCACCTGGTCGGCGAGCCCGTACGCCACCGCGCCCGCGGCGTCGAAGACCACGTCCCGCTCGATGTCGGCGGCCACCCGCTCGGCGTCCTTGTCGGTGTACCGCGCCAGGAGGCCGGTCAACAGGGCCCGCCCGCGCAGGACTTCGGCCGCGTGGATCTCCAGATCGGAGGGCCGGCCCCGCACCGGCTCCTCGACGGACGGCTGTCGCAGCAGCACCCGGGAGCCGGGCTGCACGGCCCGCTTGCCGCGGGTGCCGGCCGCGAGCAGCACCGCCGCCACCGAGCCCACCTGACCCAGGCAGAACGTCTGCACGTCACAGGTGACGAACCGCATCGTGTCGTGGATCGCGGTCATCGCGCCTAGTGAGCCGCCCGGGGAGTTGATGTAGAGCGAGATGTCCCGGTCCGGATCCGCGTGTTCCAGATGCATGAGCTGGGAGATCACATCGCTGGCGCACGCGTCGTCGACCGGGGTGCCGAGAAAGACGATCCGCTCCTCGTAGAGCTTGGAGTACGGATCCAGCGTGCGGATGCCGGAGGCGGTGCGCTCCTCGAACTCGGGGAGCACGGGGCGGGCGGCAGGGCGGAAGTTCATGGCGTACCTCTCCTCGACCGGAGGGCCGGACGGCCTCTGTGAGAAACGTACAGGATGTACAGAACGTGCGGAGGGGGGTGTGGCGGTGCCCTGCGAGAAGCCGCAGCTCGGAAGGTGTTCCGCTGTGAGTGAGCAGGGGATTCGCACTGTTTTGGTCCCCAACGGTCGGCCCCGCTCGGCGCATTGGGCGCTGTCCCCGGGGCGCTCGCGAAGCTCTGGCTCACCGTCCCCGGCGCAGCCGGAGCACGTGGACACGTGCGGGGCCGGAGCCGGTCGGGAAGCCTCTGACCTGCGTACTTGCCGTCCCGTACGGATCTCGTCGGCTTCGCTGGGGGGGCGTCTAAGCTGGACGGCATGGCCTACGAGATTCCGGTGACGCAAGCCCGCGCAGAACTCGCGGAGCTGATCAACCGCGTGGTGTACGGCGGGGAGCGGGTCGTGGTGACGCGCCACGGAAAGCCGCTCGTCGCCCTGGTTTCCGCTGCTGACCTGGAGAAGCTGGAGGCCGAGCCGTAGCAGGAGGAGCAGGTGATCACGTCCCTGTCCTCGGTGCGCCCGCAGTCGACCGCCACCGCCGCCGAACCCCGGCGCTTCGGAATCGCCGCCGAACACCGCGATCCGCGCATCGGGGACTGAGCGGGGCGCCGGGGACCGCCGAGTCGTTCGCCCAGTCGCCCAGTAGCCGCCCGGCCGGCAGTCGCCCAGCAGCCGCCCAGTCGCCAGTCGTCGAGCAGCCCGGCCGCCCAGCCGCCCAGCCTCAGGCCATCCCGGGCGCACGCGACGGGCCGAGTGCCCCGCTTCCGGGGCCCGAGTGCCCTATACACGCACCTGGCCCGTTCGGGCGCTCCTTGAACGATCATGACTTTCTAAAGTGTCAGTTAACGCGCCGGAAAAACTTCCGCCCTAACGTGCAATGGCTGGCCAAGGGCCCGGAGACGGTCCTCAACAACCTGTTGAAGTCGGATACGGTTCCGCTGCGTTCGGGCGGGAGTGCCGGTCCGATCCGTATCCGCCCGGACGCTCGCTGGGCCCGTCCACGGCTGTCCGTGACGGGGAGGGCACGAGTGTGAGGTGGGAAGCGTGCAACTGACGCCGCACGAGCAGGAACGCCTGCTCATCCATGTAGCCGCGGATGTGGCGGAGAAGCGCAGGGCCCGCGGGGTGAAGCTCAACCATCCCGAGTCCGTCGCCCTCATCACCTCGCACATCCTGGAAGGGGCCCGCGACGGCCGTACCGTCGCCGAGCTCATGGCGTCCGGAAGGAAGCTGCTCTCCCGCGACGACGTCATGCCGGGCATCCCCGAGATGATCCACGACGTGCAGGTCGAGGCGACCTTCCCGGACGGCACCAAGCTCGTCACCGTCCACGAACCGATCGCCTGACGGGGGCCGCCGCCGTGATTCCCGGAGAGATCCTCTTCGCCGAGGACCCCATCGCCCTCAACGAGGGTCGTCCCGTCGTGCGGATGACCGTCCTCAACGCCGCCGACCGGCCCGTCCAGGTCGGCTCCCACTACCACTTCGCCGAGGCCAACCCGGGCCTCGACTTCGACCGTACGGTTGCCCGGGGCAAGCGACTCAACATCGCTGCGGGCACCGCCGTCCGCTTCGAACCCGGTATCCCCGTAGACGTAGAACTCGTCCCCCTGGCCGGCCGGCGCATCGTGCCCGGACTGCGCGGCGAGACCGGAGGCTCCCTCGATGACTGACCTCGACCGTGCCGTCTACGCCGATCTGTTCGGCCCCACCACCGGCGACCGCATCCGGCTCGCCGACACCGCACTCCTCGTCGAGATCGAGGAGGACCGCTCCGGCGGGCCCGGACGCTCGGGCGACGAGGCCGTGTTCGGCGGCGGCAAGGTGATCCGCGAATCGATGGGGCAGGCGCGCACCACCCGCGCCGAAGGCGCGCCCGACACCGTTGTCACCGGCGCCGTGATCATCGACCACTGGGGCATCGTCAAGGCGGACGTCGGCATCCGCGACGGACGCATCACCGGCATCGGCAAGGCCGGAAACCCCGACACCATGGACGGCGTCCACCCCGACCTCGTCATCGGCCCCGAGACCGAGATCATCGCGGGCAACGGCAAGATCCTCACTGCCGGAGCCGTCGACACCCACGTCCACTTCATCTCGCCCACCCTCATCGACCAGGCGCTGTCCTCCGGCATCACCACCCTGGTCGGCGGCGGCACCGGGCCCGCCGAGGGCAGCAAGGCCACCACCATCACCCCGGGCCCCTGGCACCTGGCCCGGATGTTCGCCGCCTTGGAGAACTCGCCCGTCAACATCGGGCTGCTCGGCAAGGGCAACACCATGTCGCGCGAGGCCATGCACTCCCAACTGCGCGGCGGCGCACTCGGGTTCAAGATCCACGAGGACTGGGGTGCGACCCCCGCCGTCATCGACGCCTGCCTGAGCGTCTGCGACGAGACCGGCGCCCAACTCGCCATCCACACCGACACGTTGAACGAGGCGGGCTTCGTCGGCGACACCCTCGCCGCGATCGCGGGCCGCTCGATCCACGCGTACCACACCGAGGGTGCGGGCGGCGGCCACGCGCCCGACATCATCACCGTGGTCTCGCAGCCCAACGTGCTGCCCAGCTCCACCAACCCGACCAGGCCGCACACCGTCAACACCATCGAGGAACACCTCGACATGCTGATGGTCTGCCACCACCTCAACCCGGCGGTGCCGGAGGACCTGGCGTTCGCCGAGTCCCGCATCCGGCCCTCCACCATCGCCGCCGAGGACTTCCTGCACGACCTCGGCGCCATCTCGATCATCTCCTCCGACTCCCAGGCCATGGGCCGGATCGGCGAGGTCGTGCTGCGCACCTGGCAGACCGCGCACGTCATGAAGGTGCGCCGGGGCGCGCTCGCCGGTGACGGGCGGGCCGACAACCACCGGGTGCGGCGCTATGTCGCCAAGTACACGATCAACCCGGCCGTCGCGCAGGGCCTGGACCGGGAGATCGGCTCCGTCGAGTCCGGCAAGCTCGCCGATCTGGTGCTGTGGGAGCCCGCGTTCTTCGGCGTGAAGCCCCAACTCGTCATCAAGGGCGGCCAGATCGCGTACGCGCAGATGGGCGACGCGAACGCGTCGATCCCCACCCCGCAGCCGATCCTGCCGCGCCCCATGTTCGGCGCGCTCGGCAAGGCGCCCGCCGCCAACTCGCTCAACTTCGTGTCCCAGGCGGCGATCGAGGACGGCCTGCCCGAACGACTCGGCTTGGACAAGCGGTTCGTGGCCATCGAGAACACCCGTCGGGTGAGCAAGGCGGACATGCGCGAGAACGACGCGCTGCCGGATGTCCGCGTCGACCCGGACACGTTCACCGTGACCATCGACGGGGATGTGGTGGAGCCCGCGCCCGCCGCCGAACTGCCCATGGCCCAGCGGTACTTCCTCTTCTGACGGGCTGTCATCACATGAGTCGCGCTGCTCTGCTCGTCCTCGCCGACGGCCGCTTCCCCGCCGGGGGTCATGCCCACTCCGGCGGGGCCGAGGCGGCCGTCAAGGCGGGCCGCATCCGTACCGCCGCCGACCTCGCGGAGTTCTGCCGGGGCCGGCTGCACACCGCGGGCCTCACCGCCGCGGCCCTCGCCGCGGCGGCGGCCGCAGGCCTCGACCCGCTCCTCCTGGACGAGGCCGCCGACGCCCGCACCCCCTCGCCGGCCCTGCGGGCCACCGCCCGCAAGCTCGGCCGCCAGATGATGCGGGTGGCCCGCGCCACCTGGCCCTCGGCCGAACTCGGCGCGCTGGCCGCGGCCCGGCCGCGCGGCGCCCACCAGCCGGTCGTGCTCGGGCTCGCCGCCCGTGCGGCCGGGCTCGGGCCCGAGGACGCGGCGCACTGTGTGGCGTACGAGGTGGTGAGCGGGCCGGCCACGGCGGTCGTCCGGCTGCTGAGCCTCGATCCGTTCGACGCGACGGGTGTCCTCGCCCGGCTCGCCCCGGAGCTGGACGCGGTGGCCCGGCGGGCGGCCGTCACCGCGGCGGAGGCGGTGGTGGAGGGGATCGACGCGCTGCCCGCGACCTCGGCCCCGCTGCTCGACGTCATGGCCGAGGCGCACGCGGCCTGGCCGGTGAGGCTGTTCGCCTCGTAGGAGTGGCCCCCTCCGCCCCGGACCCCCGGGGCTCCCGCCCCCGGTCGCGCCTGAACGGCGCTCGTCCGCAAGCGCCGGACGGGCTGGAGCGGGTTCGGCTTCCCGGAACCGTGGGAGGTTCGCGTACGACCCCTGACCCCAGTCGCCCTCGACGGCCCGCCCCAAGCGCCGGGCGGCCACTCCTCGGGAGCCGCTGACGGCAAGACCCCATCAGCCACATCCGGCCCTCCGGGCCGACCGACACGTTACGGAGACTCCATGCACCTCGACCACTCCCACGAAGGCCCCGCCCCCGTCAGCGCCGACGCCCACCGGCCCGACGGCCGGCGCCGGGCGTTGCGCGTCGGGCTCGGGGGGCCCGTCGGGTCCGGGAAGACCGCCACCGTCGCCGCGCTCTGCCGGGCCCTGCGCGACCAGCTGTCCATCGCCGTCGTCACCAACGACATCTACACCCGCGAGGACGCCGCCTTCCTGCTGCGCAACGCCGTACTGCCGCCCGAGCGGATCCAGGCCGTGGAGACCGGGGCCTGCCCGCACACCGCCATCCGCGACGACATCTCCGCCAACCTCGAAGCCGTGGAGGACCTGGAGGACACGGTCGGGCCGCTCGATCTGATCCTCGTCGAGTCCGGCGGCGACAACCTCACCGCGACCTTCTCCAGGGGCCTCGTCGACGCCCAGATCTTCGTCATCGACGTGGCCGGCGGCGACGACATCCCGCGCAAGGGCGGCCCGGGGGTCACCACCGCGGATCTGCTGGTGATCAACAAGACCGACCTCGCGCCGTACGTCGGGTCCGACCTGGAGCGGATGGCCCGGGACGCCAAGGAGCAGCGGGGTGAACTCCCCGTCGTCTTCCAGTCGTTGAGGTCCGAGGAGAGTGTCGCCCAGGTCGCCGGCTGGGTACGGGAGCAGCTCGCGGCATGGGCGGCCTGACCCTCGGCGCGCGGGGGGTACGCGCCACCGCCCGCATCGTCGCCACCCCCGAAGGCCTGCCCGTCCTGGAGGGCGAGGGCCCGCTCGCGCTGCGGCGTACCCGGGCCCGCGGCCCCTACCACCGGGTCACCGTCGTCGGCGCGATGAGCGCCCCGCTCGGCGGCGACCGGATCGGCGTCGAGGCCGAGGTGCGCGACGGAGCGAGGCTGCACGTCGACTCGGCGGCGGCCACCATCGCCCTGCCCGGCCGCGAGGGCGAGCGCGCCCACTACGACGTACGCCTTTCCGTCGGCGAGGGCGCCGAGCTGCGCTGGCTGCCCGAGCAACTCATCTCGGCGTCCGGCAGCGACCTCGCCATGCGCACCCGGATCGACCTCGCGCCCGGCGCCCGCCTCGTGTACCGCGAGGAGCAGGTGCTCGGCCGGCACGGCGAGCCGCCCGGCACCCTCGCCACCCGCCTCACCGTGTACCGCGCCGGGCGCCCGCTCCTCGACCAGGAGCTGGCGTACGGGCCGGGGGCGCCGGGCGGCTGGGACGGGGCGGCCGTGCTCGACGGACACCGGGCGGCCGGCCAACTGCTCTTCGTGTCACCGGAGTTGGCAGACAACCCGGCCGGGGCCAGAATGCTGGGCGACCACGCGGTACTCACCCCGCTGGCCGGGCCCGCCCTGCTCGTCACGGCCGTAGCCCCGGACGCCCGGCTGCTGCGCCACACCCTGGACGACGCCCTGAGAAGCCACCTCGCGACACGCTGACCGCTGAGCGGAACACACGCACCGGCTATCGGTTCGGTAAAAAAACACCTGTACGGCCTGTGCACAGTGGGCTCACAGACGAAAGGATCCCCCGACAGGCCCAAATGGAGCGCTGAGACTGACAGCGCACTTCAGCAGGGGGAGGTACCACTTGAGACGCACCGCAGTGCTCGGCTCGGCCGGCACACTGATCGCGGGCACGCTGATGGTGGGCGCGATAGCGGCTCCGGTCGCCAACGCCGACAACCGCGACCACGGTTGGTCCGAGGCGCGTGGCGCGCAGGTCGCTGCCGACAGGGCGGCCAAGCAGGGCATCAACTGGACGGACTGCCCCACCGACTGGGCGATCGCCAAGCCCATTCAGTGCGGCTACGTCAGCGTCCCGCTGGACTACGCCCGTCCCAACGGCAAGCAGATCAAGCTCGCCGTCGACCGGATCGGCAGCACCGGCACCCAGGCCGAGCGCCAGGGTGCCCTCATCTACAACCCGGGCGGCCCCGGCGCTTCGGGCATGCAGTTCCCGACCCGGGTGACCAAGAAGAACCCGCTCTGGGCCAACGCCTCGAAGGCGTACGACTTCGTGGGCTTCGACCCGCGCGGCGTGGGCCACTCCACGCCGATCTCGTGCGTGGACCCGCAGGAGTACGCCAAGGGTCCGAAGGCCGACCCGGTGCCGAGCAGCGAGGCCGACAAGCGCGCCCAGCGCAAGCTCGCCGCCGAGTACGCGGACGGCTGCGCCGAGCGCAGCGGCTGGATGCTGCCGTACATGACCACGCCGAACACCGCGCGCGACCTGGACGTCATCCGGGCCGCCCTTGGTGAGAAGAAGCTCAACTACCTGGGCGTCTCCTACGGCACCTACCTGGGCGCGGTCTACGGCACCCTGTTCCCCTCGCACGTCCGCCGCATGATCGTGGACAGCGTGGTCAACCCGGACCAGGACAACATCTGGTACCAGGCCAACCTGGAGCAGGACGTCGCCTTCCAGGCCCGCTGGAACGAGTGGGAGGACTGGGTCGCCAAGTACGACGCCAAGTTCCACCTCGGCACCACCCGGGCGCAGGTCGAGGCGCAGTGGCTGAAGCTGCGCGCCGACGCCAAGAAGAACCCGCTCGACGGCAAGGTCGGCCCCGCCGAACTGCTCGGGTTCTTCCAGAAGGCCCCGTACTACGACTCGTACTGGGTCCCGGTCGCCAAGGCGCTCAGCGCCTATGCGGCGGGTGACAGCAAGCCGGTCGTCGCGGCGGCCGCGTCCGACATGACGGACATCGCGGGCAACATCGCCTCCGAGAACGGCAACGCGGTCTACACGGCCGTCGAGTGCGCGGACGCCAAGTGGCCCACCAGCTGGCGCAAGTGGGACCGGGACAACACCCGGCTCAACAAGGACTACCCGTTCCTGACCTGGTCCAACGCCTGGATGAACCTGCCGTGTGCCACCTGGCCCACCAAGCAGCAGAACCCGGTGAAGGTCAAGACCGGCAAGGGCCTCCCGCAGGTCCTGATCGTGCAGTCCACCAATGACGCCGCCACCCCGTTCAAGGGCGCCGTCGAGCTGCACAAGGCCTTCAAGAACTCGCGCCTCGTCATCGAGAAGGGCGCCGGTTCGCACGGTGTGACCGGTCTCGTCAACCCGTGCATCAACTCGCGCGTGGACGACTACCTGCTCACCGGCAAGACCGACAAGGCCGACTACACGTGCACCCCGCACGCGACGCCCGTTCCGTAGGCGGTAGTTGAGATCGGTCGGTGACTGAGGGGGCGGCCGGGAATTCTCCGGTCGCCCCTGTTCTCGTGGCGCCCTGTCCTCACGGCGCCGCGTTCTCGCGGCGCCGAGCGATGCGCGGACCTGCCGGGCTCAGCTGATGAGGCCCCGGAAGCGCCGCGACTCCTCCGCCTTCACATCGGCCGCGTACCGGTCCACGTACTCCTGGCCCGACAGCTCCATGACCTTGTACATGATCTCGTCGGTGACCGCCCGCAGCACGGCCTTCTCGTCCTCCATCCCCTTGTACCGGGAGAAGTCGAGCGGCTCGCCGAAGCGGATCGACACCCGCTTGATCTTCGGCACGACCTGGCCGGGCGGCTGGATCTCGAAGGTGCCGACCATGGCACACGGGATCACCGGAGCCCCGCCCCGGATGGCCATCACGGCGACGCCCACCTTGCCCTTGTACAGCTTGCCGTCGGGCGAGCGGGTGCCCTCCGGGTAGATGCCGAGCAGTTCGTCCTTGGCGAGCACCCCGAGCCCCTCGCGGATCGCGGCCTTCCCGGCCTCCTTGCCGGACCGGTCGACCGGAATCTGCCCGACCGCCCGGAAGAACGCGGCGGTCAGCCGGCCCTTGACGCCGGGCCCGGTGAAGTACTCCTGCTTGGCGAGGAAGGTGATGCGCCGCTTCAGCATCACCGGCATCAGGAAGTGGTCCGAGAAGGACAGGTGGTTGCCGGCGACGATCGCGGCGCCCTCGTCGGGGATGTACTCAAGCCCTTCGAGCCGGGGCCGGAAGAGCAGTCTCAACAGGGGCCCCAGGACTGCGTACTTGAGGATGTAATAGAGCACCCGCGAGCTCCTCACCATGCAGAAGGGTGGCCAGTGTAGGGCGAGGTCCGGGCCGCTGTAACCACCGGCGGCCGGTCCGGCGGGGGATCGATCAATCGATCATTTGTGCGCGAGTTCTTGAGCGGACGAAGCCCGGCGTGTACAAACCGTTCACACCATCGTGTGCGCCCCCGCCTCCCCTTCCCCCGTTCCGGGCTGGAGTCCCCATGACCACTTCCTGGTCCCGCCGTGGCTTCCTGTACGCGACCGGCGCCTCGGCCCTCGCCCTGGGGACCGTCGGCGTCCCGAGGGCGAGCGCCGCAGACGCCTACGACGCGCTGCGCGCGACCTGGCGCACGCTGATCCTCGGATCCGGCTTCGCGCCCACCGCCGAACCGTTCAAGTCCCGGCTCTCCGACCTCGGCACCTCGGCCGCGTCCCTCCTGGCCACCATGGCCCCGGCGAGCGGATCGCTGTGGCCCGACGCCGGGTACGCCGACCCCGATCCCGACACCGACCAGGAGTCGTTCGGCTACTCGGCCAGGATGAACGACAGCTACAACCGGCTCCGCACCATGGCCGAGGCCTACAGCCAGCCGGGCACCGGCCTGACCGGCGACAGCGGCCTCGCGGCCGCCATCGCCACCGGCCTCGACCACCTGCACGCCGAGGTCTACAGCGAGAGCAGGTCCAGCTTCGGCAACTGGTACAACTGGCAGATCGGCGCCCCGCAGGCACTCCTCGACACCTGCGTCCTGCTGTACGACCGGCTCACCTCGGCCCAACTGGCCAGCTATCTCGCGGCAGTTGACCACTTCGTACCGCACAGTGCGGTAGCCGTGTACGCCGGCACCAGCACCGGCGCCAACCGGGTCGACCTGTGCCGGGTGCTCGCCCTGCGCGGAGTGCTCGGCAAGAGCTCCGCGAAGCTGTCCCTGGCCGCGAGCGCGCTCTCGCCGGTCTTCCCGTATGTGACCGGGGGAGACGGGCTCTACGCCGACGGCTCCTTCGTCCAGCACACCTCTGTGCCGTACACCGCCTCCTACGGCTCGGTGATGCTCGGCGGCCTCGGGATGCTGTTCGCGCTGCTCGCCGGCTCCGCCTGGGCGGTGTCGGACCCGGCCCGGCAGATCGTCTTCGACGCGGTCGAGAACGCCTGGGCGCCCTTCCTCTACAACGGCCTGGCGATGGACGGCGTCGCCGGGCGCGCCATCAGCCGGGGCGTCTCGGCAGGCGATCCGGCCGCCCGCCAGCAGGACGACCATGTGCGCGGCCACTCGATCCTCGCCTCGATCGTGCTGCTCGGCCAGGGCGCCTCCAGCGCCGAGAACGCGCGCTGGCGCGGGCTCGTCAAGGGCTGGATGCGGCGCGACTACTACAGCCCGCCCCTGAGCGACGGCTTTCTCGGCGTCCCCGGTCTCGCTCTGCTCACGGGCGTCGACGACGACAGCGCGCTTTCCGCGATCCCCGAGCCCGTCGGGCACCGCCTCTTCACCCACATGTCCCGGGCCACCCACCGCCGCCCCACCTGGGCCGCCTCGATCAGCATGGCCGACAAGCGGATCACGTACTACGAGACCGGCAACGGCGAGAACCTGCACGGCTGGCACACCGGCTCCGGAATGCTCTACTGGTGGGGCGACACCTACGCCAACGGCCAGTACAGCGACGCCTTCTGGCCCACCGTGGACCCCTACCGGCTGCCCGGCACCACCGCCTCGCGCAAAGTCCTCGCGGACGCGGCGGGCGGCGACTGGGGAGCGTCCCGGCCCGACGTGAACTGGGTGGGCGGAGCCACCGACGGGCAGCGCGCCTCGATCGGCCAGTATGTGAAAGGGCTGCAGAGCACCCTCGTCGCCAAGAAGTCCTGGTTCTGCCTCGACGAGGCGATCGTCTGCCTGGGCGCCGGCATCACCTGCCGGGACGGCGCCGTCGTCGAGTCGACCGTCGACAACCGCAACCTCGGACCGGCCGGCGGCTCCGCCCTGACCGTCGACGGAGTCGTCCAGCCCTCCGCCTACCCCTGGTCGGCGACCCTGACCGGTGCCTCCTGGGCCCACCTCGCGGGCCACGCGGGCTATGTCTTCCCCGGCCGCGCGACCGTACGGGCCCGGCGCGAGGAGCGCACCGGACGCTGGAGCGACCTCAACAAGGGCAGCGCCACGGCACCGGTCAGCCGCCGCTACCTCACCCTGTGGGCCGACCACGGCACCGACCCGTCCGGCGCCGGATACGCGTACGTCCTCATGCCGGGCGCCTCCGCGGCCCAGACCGCGGCTCGCGCCGCCGACAGCGGCTGGCCGGCGGTCCTGGCCAACACGGACGCCCAGCAGGGCATCGCGGTGCCCGCGCTCGGCTTCACCGGGGTCAACTTCTGGCTCGGCGGCACGGTCGGCCCGCTCACCGCCGACGCCCCCTGCTCGGTGCTGATCAGCGAACGCGGCGACGGGACGGCCGTGATCTGCGTCAGCGACCCGATGCGCGCCCGGACCTCGCTCACCCTGACCTGGCGACGGGCCGTCGCCTCGGTCACCGCACGCCCGGCCACGCTCACGGGCGCCACCACCGGAGCCTCATTGACCCTCACCTTCGGGGACCTCAGCGGCACCGGGGGAGCGACCCAGCAGACCGTCGTACGGCTCGGCTGACCGCGCCGGGCGGTGAGCTAGGTGCTGCGGGACGTCGCGGCCGTCCCGAGCGCGGTGAGCCCGAGCACCACCCAGCCGAACCACAGCCAGCCGTTGCTGCCGAGCGCCACCGTGTACGCCGTGATCACCACCAGCATCACCAGGGTGAGCACCGTCATCGACTTCGTCGAACGGGGCATCGCGTCCCCTTCCTCCCGGCAGGTGCCGTGAGGACCATGGTCCCCCCGCGAGGGGTCCCGGCGCTACTGGCCGCGCGTGTTCAGCGAGGCGAGGTAGGCGTTGTAGGCCTGAAGTTCACGGTCGCCGTCCCGCTCGGCGGCACGGTCGGTGCGGCGCGCCTGGCGCTTCTCGGTGGCGTACCACTGGAAGACCAGCGCGATCAGGACGAGCACCGAGGGGATCTCGCTGAACGCCCAGGCGATGCCGCCGGCCGCCTGCTGATCGGTGAGCGCGTCGACGGCCAGCGAGGCGGGCGGGTTCTTGTACGTGCTGATCATGGGCTCGCTGGCCATCATCAGGGCGATGCCGAAGAACGCGTGGAAGGGCATGCCGGCGAAGAGCTCCAGCATCCGCATCACATAGCCGGGCCGGTGCGGCCCCGGGTCCACGCCCATGATCGGCCAGAAGAAGACCAGACCGACCGCGAGGAAGTGGACCATCATCGCGATGTGCCCGGTCCTGGACTCCATCAGGAAGTCGAAGATCGGCGTGAAGTAGAGCCCGTACAGGCTCGCGATGAACAGCGGGATGGTGAACGCCGGATGCGTGATGATCTTCATGTACCGGCTGTGCAGCAGCATCAGGAGCAGCTCGCGCGGGCCCTTGCGGCCGCGCGTCGCGGAGACCGGCAGGGCGCGCAGGGCGAGCGTGACCGGCGCGCCGAGGAGCAGCAGGATGGGCGACAGCATGCTGATCACCATGTGCTGCACCATGTGCACGCTGAACATGACCATGCCGTAGTCGTTCAGCTTGGTGCACATGACGAACGCGATGGTCAGGACGCCCACGGTCCAGAAGATCATCCGGCTGACCGGCCAGCTGTCACCGCGCCGCCGCAGCCGCACCACGGCCCACGCGTACAGGGCGAGCCCGAGCAGGCAGCCGATGAGGAAGAAGGAGTCCGCCGACCATGCGAGGCCTCGCGCCAGCGTGAACGGCGGCAGGTCCATGTTCATGTCCATGCCGTGCCCGCTGTGATCCATCCGCTGACTCCTGATTCGTACCGGTTGTCCCGCACCAGACTAGAACCGCCCCCGGCCGGCGATGCGGGCGGGGGCGGTTCATTGCGTACAAAACAATCCGGCGGCGACCGGGGCGGCGGAGGCCGGTGCCTGCCGCCGTACAGGCTCTAGAGCACGCACTCCGCTTCGGCGTACCGCTCGGCCGGGACGGTCTTCAAGGTGGCCGTCGCCTCGGCGAGCGGGACCATGACGATGTCGGTGCCGCGCAGCGCGGTCAGCATCCCGAACTCGCCGCGGTGGGCGGCCTCCACCGCGTGCCAGCCGAAGCGGGTGGCGAGCACCCGGTCGTAGGCGGTGGGCGTGCCGCCGCGCTGGACGTGGCCGAGGATGACCGGGCGCGCCTCCTTGTTCAGGCGCTGCTCCAGCTCGATGGAGAGCTGACGGGCGACGCCGGCGAAGCGCTCGTGGCCGTAGACGTC
This sequence comes from Streptomyces sp. CB01201, assembly GCF_002803085.1. Taxonomy (GTDB): domain Bacteria; phylum Actinomycetota; class Actinomycetes; order Streptomycetales; family Streptomycetaceae; genus Streptomyces; species Streptomyces hundungensis. The sequence continues at coordinate 130,462 of NZ_NNBJ01000001.1, forward strand.
GGTGCCGCCCACGTCGAACTGCATCGAGCCCTCGCGCGGCTTGGCACCCTCGGCGACCACCACGATCGCGAACTTCTTGCCCGCCGAGAAGCGCCGGCCGACCAGCTCGGTCAGCTCGTCGATGTCGAAGGGGCGCTCGGGCACGACGATGGCGTGCGCACCGGCGGCCATGCCCGAGTGCAGGGCGATCCAGCCGGTGTGCCGGCCCATGACCTCGACGATGAGCACCCGCTGGTGCGACTCGGCGGTGGTCTTCAGACGGTCGAGCGCGTCGGTCGCCACGCCCACGGCGGTGTCGAAGCCGAAGGTGACATCGGTCGACGCGATGTCGTTGTCGATGGTCTTGGGCACGCCGACGATGGGCAGACCCGCGTCCGACAGCAGGGTCGCGGCCTTCAGGGTCCCCTCGCCGCCGATCGGAATGATCGCGTCGAGACCCAGCTCGGCCACGTGGCCCTTGGCCCGCTCCACGCCGTCGCGCAGATGCGCGGGCTGGACGCGGGAGGAGCCGAGAATGGTGCCGCCACGGGCGAGGATGCCGCCGACCGCGTCGAGGTCGAGCTTGCGGTAGTCGGCTTCGAGCAGGCCCCGCCAGCCGTCGTGGAAGCCGATGACCTCGTCGCCGTGGTCGACCACCGCGCGGTGCACGACGGATCGGATGACGGCGTTCAGGCCGGGGCAGTCGCCGCCGGAGGTGAGCACACCAATTCGCATTGCCCGGAGAACCTTTGCAACGTGGGCCGACGACCGGACCACGTCGTCCGGTTGGATCCCCGTCACCCTACCGGCGCAGGGTGACGGGGGCCGAATCGGAGGTCCGACTGATGGACGTAGTACGAACGTACGAACCGTCAGGCGGGCTGGGTCGCCGACGCGATGCGCTCCGCGCGCAGCGCCTCGTACCAGCGGTCGTCGGTCGGCGGCAGCGCGTTGACGTCGAGCGCCAGCTTGAGCAGCAGGTCCGCGATCTGCGGATTGCGCGCGAGGACCGGGCCGTGCATGTACGTGCCGAACACGGTGTCGTTGTACGCGCCCTCGGTGCCGTCACCGGTGCCGTTGCCCTTGCCCAGGCGCACCCGGGCGAACGGGCGGGCCGTCGGACCGAGGTGGGTGACGCCCTGGTGGTTCTCGAAGCCGGTCAGCTGGGGCAGGCCGAGCCGCTCGTCGATGTCGCCCAGCACATCGCCGACGCAGCGCTCGCCCTCGCCGCGGGTCGAGACGACGTCGAGCAGTCCGAGGCCCGGCTCGCGCTCGCCGAGGTCGTTGATGAACTCGTGGCCGAGGATCTGGTAGCCGGCACAGACCGAGAAGATGATCGCGCCGTTGGAGGCGGCGCGGCTCAGCCCGGTGTCGCGGCGCAGCCGCTCCGCCGCGAGCCGCTGCGGCCGGTCCTCGCCGCCGCCGATGAGGTAGATGTCACCGGAGGTCGGGATCGGCTGGTCGCTGCGGACGTCGAGCCGGTGCACGTCCAGGCCGCGCTGACGCGCCCGGCGCTCCACGACCAGCGCGTTGCCCTGGTCGCCGTAGGTGCTCAGCAGGTCGGGGTAGACCCACACGAGGCGCAGGCTGTTGTCTGCCATCGCTTGTTAGCTCCTGCCTTGCTCAGTTGCCGACGACGCGGCGGACGTCCTGGAACGCGGTGTAGTTGGCGATGAGTTCGATCCGCCCGGGCGGTGCCAGCTGCGCGCACTCCTCCAGGTTCTCGCAGACCCGGAAGTCCAGGTTCGCGACCTCCAGGCGGACCGCCAGGTCCAGCTTGCGGTCGCCGATCACGAAGATCGGGTGCCCGGCGAGCCGGGTGTAGTCGACGTCCCACAGCCACGAGGTGTCCGTGCCGTCGGCGCCGCGGGCGTTGACGGACAGGACGACCGGGGTCGGCGGCGGGTCGATGAGGGAAAACGTTTCGAGCCAGCCCGCCGGGTTCTTCGCGAGCAGCAGCCGCAGCTCCCGCCCCTGGAAGCCGACCACGTCGTAGCGCCCCGCGACCGCCTGCACCTGGTACATGCGTTCCAGGGCGACCTGCGGCGGCACCCCGAACACCGCGGCGACCGCGGCCGAGGTGGCGGCGTTCGCCTTGTTGGCGCGGCCGGGCAGCTGGAGGTGGATCGGCCAGGCCGAGCCGTGCGGGTCGAGGACGTAGTCGCCGTTGAGCACCCAACTGGGCGCCGGGCGGCGGAAACCGCACTCGCCGCAGAACCAGTCGTCGCCCGGGCGCTGCATCACACCGCCGCAGGCGGGGCACGACCAGGCGTCGTCCTTCCACTCCTGACCGGCCGCCACCCACACCACGTTGGGGGAGGACGACGCCGCCCACACGACCAGCGGGTCGTCGGCGTTGGCGATGACCACGGCCTTGGAACCCGCAAGCCCCTCGCGCCACTTCTCGGCGAGCATCCGGGTCTCGGCGGCGCGGTCGAGCTGGTCGCGCGAGAGGTTGAGCAGCGCGATCGCCTTCGGCGTCACATCGCGGGCGACGCCCGCCAGGTACTTCTCGTCGACCTCGATGACGCCGTACTTCGCGTCCGAACCGCCCGCGAGCGCCGACGTGATACCGGCCGGCATGTTGGCGCCGAGCGCGTTCGACACCACCGGCCCGCTGGCTCGCAGCGCCTCGGCGATCAGCCGGGTCGTGGTCGTCTTGCCGTTGGTCGCCGACACCAGGACGACGTCCAGATGAGTGGCGAGCCGCCCGAGCAGATCGGGGTCGAGCTTGAGCGCGACGCGCCCGCCGATCACCGATCCACTGCCCCGCCCCGCCGCGCGCGACACGGCCGCGGCGGCCTTGCCCGCGGTCACGGCCAGCTTGGCTCGCGGTGACAGGGGCCCGGCACCTCCATCGTGTCCTGACATCGTCCTTGATCCTCCTTGCGCCTGGGTCAGGTGTCAGCCTATCGAGATCCGGTCAGCGGCCCGAACCGCGCCACCATCCGGAATGCCGCCCGGTCACCGGAACGTACGCTTGCGCCCATGCGCCACCGTCCCATTCCCGGCAGTTCCGGCTCCGTACGAGAGATGAGTCTCCTCGGTGCCGGGTTGCTCCACGCGCCCTGCGAGCCCGTCACGGACTTCGGTCCCGCCCTGCGCCGGCTCGTCGAGGACATGTTCGCCACGATGTACGCGGCCGACGGTGTCGGCCTGGCGGCGAACCAGATCGGCGTCGCCCGGCGGGTGTTCGTGTACGACTGCCCCGACGACGAGGACGTCCGGCATCTGGGGTACGTCGTCAACCCCCGCCTGGTGGAGGCGGACGGCATCGAGGTGCGCGGCCCCGAGGGCTGCCTCTCGCTGCCGGGCCTGGAGGCGCCGACCTCGCGCTTCGACCGTGCGGTGGTGGAGGGGGTGGACCTCTCCGGCGCGCCGGTGCGGGTCGAGGGCACGGGGTTCTTCGCGCGGTGCCTCCAGCACGAGTGCGACCACCTCGACGGCGTGGTGTACGCCGACCGCGTAACGGGCCGTCACGGGCGCCGCTTGCAGCGCGCGATCCGCAAAGCCGACTGGAACTGACCCCCTGGGGCTCCGCCCCAGACCCCGGTTCGCGCCTGAACGGCGCTTGTCCTCAATCTCCCCCAAGGCATTGAGGGCCAGGGGGGACCCCCATGACGGGCTGGGGCTGCGTGTACGGGCCGGCACCAGTGCTGCAAAGAAGGGGCGCGGGGAACTGCGCGAACGGCCCCTACGGTCCGCGGCCGGAGTCGTCACTCCCGGAGGGGCTCGGGAAGGGGCGGGGCGGGGTCAGAACCCGGGCCCGCCCGCCCGGTCGCCCGCCGCGGCCAGGCGTCCCCACAGCAGATCGGCCAGGGCCCGCACCAACTCCGCGCGGGAGCAAGGGCGTTCGCCCAGCCACCAGTCGCCCGCCGCGTGCATCATGCCGACGATCCCGTGGCCCCAGACCCGCGCGAGCACCTCACTGCCCGGCCCCAGGTCGATCCGCTCCGCGATGACCACGCCCAGGTCCTCGCCCATGCGGCGCAGCAGCGGCGCCGAGTGCCGGCCCACGTCGAAGCCCTGCTCGGACTCGGGCGCCGGCGCGTCCTCGGCGGGGTGCATCAGGAACCGGTACACCTGCGGGCGCGCCTCGATCGCCGCGAGATAGGTCTCCAGGGTCGCCTCGACCCGCTCGCGCCGCTCGGCCGGCGCGTCGAGCGCGGCCCGCAGTGCGGAGAGCAGGGCGTCGGTGTGCCGCTTGGCCAGGGCCCGGTAGAGCCCGCCCTTGTCGCCGAAGTGGCGGTAGAGGATGGGCTTGGTGATGCCCGCCTCCGCCGCGATCGCGTTCATCGAGGCCTGCGGGCCGTCCCGGAGCACCACCCGGTCCGCCGCCTCCAGCAGCTCGCGCCGCCGGCGCTCCGCCGCCGTGCGTTGCTGCTCGGCCTGCTGTGTGGTCTCCATGGGTCTCTTCTCCCCGCCCGTACTGCGCGTCCCGCACTTGCGTATTCCGTGGGTTTCCTGGTCGCGGAAGCCTTGCGCAACGTAACACTCCGCCCGCCCGAGGTGCTGCGGGGCCGGTGGCCGGTTGACAGGGGCTACCCGTCGGTAACAGACTGCGGTTACCGCAAGTAACGCTTGGAGTGGTGGAGGGGACATGGCCGAGTTCACTATGGATCTCAGCGACGACCAGAAGCAGGTCCGGGACTGGCTGCACGGCTTCGCCAAGGACGTGATCCGCCCCGCCGCCGCCGAGTGGGACGAGCGCGAGGAGACCCCCTGGCCGGTGATCCAGGAAGCCGCCAAGGTGGGAATCTACTCCCTCGACTTCTACGCGCAGCAGTTCTTCGACCCGACCGGCCTCGGCATCCCGGTCGCCATGGAGGAGCTGTTCTGGGGCGATGCGGGCATAGCGCTCTCCATCGTCGGCACCGGCCTCGCCGCCGTCGGCGTCCTCGCCAACGGCACCGAGGAGCAGATCGGCACCTGGATACCCCAGATGTACGGCGACGTGAACGACGTCAAGGTCGCCGCCTTCTGCTCCTCCGAGCCGGACGCCGGTTCCGACGTCGCCTCGATGCGCACCCGGGCCGTGTACGACGAGGCCAAGGACGAGTGGGTCCTGAACGGCACCAAGACCTGGGCGACCAACGGCGGCATCGCGGCCGTGCATGTCGTCGTCGCGGTCGTCGACCCCGAGCTCGGCTCCAAGGGCCACGCCTCCTTCATCGTGCCGCCGAACACCCCGGGTCTGACGCAGGGGCAGAAGTTCAAGAAGCACGGCATCCGCGCCTCGCACACCGCCGAGGTCGTCCTCGAAGACGTACGGATCCCCGGCAGCTGCCTGCTCGGCGGCAAGGAGAAGCTCGACGAGCGGCTCGCCCGGTCCCGCGAGAAGGCGAAGGCGGGCGGCGGCGAGCGCGTGAAGAACGCCGCGATGGCCACCTTCGAGGCCTCCCGCCCGGCGGTCGGCGCGATGGCGGTCGGCACCGCCCGGGCCGCGTACGACTACGCGCTCGAATACGCCAGGACCCGCGAGCAGTTCGGCCGCCCGATCATCGACAACCAGGGCATCGCCTTCCAGCTCGCCGACATGCGCACCCAGATCGACGCGGCCCGCCTCCTGGTGTGGCGCGCGTCCTGGATGGCGACCACGGGCAAGAAGTTCGAGTCGGCCGAGGGCTCGATGTCCAAGCTGTACGCCAGCGAGACGGCGAAGAAGGTCACCGGCCAGGCGATCCAGATCCTCGGCGGCAACGGCTTCACCCGCGAGTACCCGGTGGAGCGCATGCACAGGGACGCCGCCATCTACACCATCTTCGAGGGCACCAGCGAGATCCAGCGGCTCGTCATCGCCCGCACCCTGGCGGGCATGCCGATCCGCTAGCGCCCGGCGCGCGGCCCGAAGATCCGGTCGAGGTGATAGCCGAGTGTGGCGATCACCTCGGCCGCTTCGCGTCGCCCGTGCAGCATGTCCCCGCCCAGCCCGATGGCCCCCGACACCAGGAGGTCGGCCTCGTGGCGTGCGTCGAGCCCGCCACGGCAGGCGCCGGCCTCCTGGGCTCGCGCGACGATGTCCGCGACCAGGTCCTCCAGCGGGTGCTCGGCGCCCAGGAACACCGCCGCGAGCGCGGGATCGGTGAGGCTGCGCGCATAGTACGCCGCCAACACCCGCAGCCCCAGGCGCCGTTGCTGGTCGAGCGGCAGGAACTCCGCCATGATCGCTTCGAGCAGCGCCCGCGGGTCGGCCGGATCGTGGGCGATCCGCTCGCGCGCCCGCCGCTCGTTGTCCGCGTGCAGCAACTTCAGTGCGTCGACGAGGAGTTGGTGCTTGCTGCCGAAGTGGTACTGGACCGAGCGCAGCGAGACGCCCGCCTCCGCCGCGATCTCCCGCATGCTCGCCTCGTGCAGCCCGCGTCCCGCCGCGATGCGCCAGACCGCCGAGGCGATCTCCCGCCGCCGGCCCTCCTGCTCCTCGGGTCCCTGCGGCGCCGGCGGCTGGGGCAGGGGTGGCCGCTTGCGGGCCCGGTGGGCCCGGGCCTGGCAGCTGCGCGAGCAATAGCGGGCGGGACGACCTCGCTCGCGGGCCGCCAGACCTGTGCCGCACCTCTCGCATTGCGCCTTCTTTTCGTCACGCACAGAACTGACTATAAGCAGTGAGAATGTGTGACGTAAACCCCAATACGACCTGAATAGCGCCCAGTTCGACTGATACGTTCGTATCAACGAGTGAGTGATTCCGTGGGGAGGGCGACCATGAAGTACGACGTGTTGCAGGTGATCGGCGCGATCGTGATGTGCCTGTTCGCGCAAGGGGCGATCCGCCTGCTCATCGACCACGACAACCACGGACTGCTCGGCTGGATCCCTCTGGCATTCCTGCCCCTGCTGTTCGGCTACGCCGTGCTGATCGCTGTCGGCGGGCTCCTCACCGGCTGGTCCCACACCCGGGCCAAGGCGCTCGGCCGGCGCGACTGACCCCCCGCACGCGAAGGCGCTCCGCCCTCGAAGGAGGGGGAGCGCCAGGGGTTCGCGAAACCGGGTCAGGCGGGCAGGTTCGCCTCGACCAGCGCGACGACCTCGGGGGCCTCGGGCTCGGTACGGGGACGGATGCGGGCCGCCACCTCGCCGGTGGGGGAGATCAGGAACTTCTCGAAGTTCCACTGGATGTCGCCGGCCTCGCCCTCGGCGTCCGCCGTCTTCGTCAGCTCGCTGTAGAGCGGGTGGCGGCCCTCGCCGTTCACGTCCGTCTTCTCCAGGAGCGGGAAGGTCACGCCGTACGTGGCCGAGCAGAACGTGCCGATCTCCTCGGCCGTGCCGGGCTCCTGGCCGCCGAACTGGTTGCACGGGACGCCGAGCACGGTCAGACCGCGCTCGCCGTACTGCTGCTGGAGCCGCTCAAGGCCGGCGTACTGCGGGGTCAGACCGCACTTGGACGCCACGTTCACCACGAGCACGGCCCGGCCCTTGTAGTCGGCGAGCGAGGTCGGCTCGCCGGTCAGGGTGCGCAGCGGGATGTCGTACAGGCTCATCGGTAACTCCTTCTGAAAAAAGGTGAGTTGATCAGTCGGCGGCGGGGGTGAGAGGGCGGAAGAGCCCCTCCTGGACCACCGACACGAGCAGGTGGCCCGCCCGGTCGTAGATCCGGCCGCGAGCCAGGCCCCGGCCGCCCGTGGAGACCGGGGACTCCTGGTCGTACAGGAACCACTCGTCGGCCCGGAACGGGCGGTGGAACCACATCGCGTGGTCGAGCGAGGCCATGTCGAAGCCGCGCGGCCCCCACAGCGGCTCGACCGGGATGCGCACCGCGTCCAGGAGCGTCATGTCGCTCGCGTACGTCAGCGCGCAGGTGTGCACCAGCGGGTCGTCGCCGAGCGGGCCCACCGCACGCATCCACACCGCGCTGCGCGGATCGGCGCCCTTGATCTCATCGGGCGTCCAGCGCAGCCGGTCCACGTAGCGGATGTCGAACGGCTGGCGGCGCGCCATCCGCTCCAGGGCCTCCGGCAGCGCGCCCAGGTGCTCGCGGATCTCCTCGGTGACCGACGGCAGCGACTCCGGGTCCGGGAACTCCAGGCGCGGCGGCAGCTGGTGCTCGATGCTGCCGTGCTCCGGACGGTGGAAGGAGGCCGTCAGATTGAAGATCGTCCGGCCCTGCTGCACCGCCGTGACCCGCCGCGTGGTGAAGGACCGGCCGTCGCGGACCCTCTCCACCTGGTAGACGATCGGCACCCCGGGGCGTCCCGGGCGCAGGAAGTAGGCGTGCAACGAGTGCACCGGGCGCTCGCCGTCCGTGGTGCGCCCGGCCGCGACGAGGGCCTGGCCCGCGACCTGGCCGCCGAAGACCCGCTGGAGGGACTCCTCGGGGCTCCGGCCGCGGAAGATGTTGACCTCGATCTGTTCGAGGTCGAGCAGATCGACGAGTCTCTCCGCCGGGTTGGTCATGTCGTCGCGGTCCTCTCCGAAACGGGGGTGTGGGTCAGAGTTCGCCGACGTCGGTGACGCGCAGCACCGCACGGCCCTCTTCGTCGGAGGCCGCCAGATCGACCTCCGCGCTGATGCCCCAGCCATGGTCGCCGTTCGGGTCGGCGAACGCCTGGCGCACGCGCCACAGGCCGTGCGCCGCGTCCTCCTCGATGGAGAGCAGCTTCGGGCCGCGCGCGTCGGGGCCGGTACCGAGGTCGTCGTACTCGTCCCAGTACTTGTCCATCGCCTCGCCCCACGCGTCCGCGTCCCAGCCGGACTCCGCGTCCAGCTCGCCGAGCGCGCCGAGGTTGTCCAGGGCCGCCAGCTCCACCCGGCGGAACATCGCGTTGCGCACGAGCACCCGGAAGGCGCGGGCGTTGGCCGTGACCGGCTTGACCTCGTCGGCCTTCTCCTGCGCCTCCTCGGCCGTCTGCACCTCGGGGTTGGCGAGCTGCTCCCACTCGTCCAGGAGCGAGGAGTCGACCTGGCGGACCATCTCCCCGAGCCAGGCGATCAGATCCTCCAGGTCCTCGGTCTTGAGGTCGTCCGGGATGGTGTGGTCGAGCGCCTTGTACGCGCTCGCCAGATAGCGCAGGACGATGCCCTCGGTGCGCGCCAGCTCGTACCAGGAGGTGAACTCCGTGAAGGTGAGCGCCCGTTCGTACATGTCACGGATGACGGACTTCGGCGAGACCGGGTGGTCGCCGACCCACGGGTGCGACTTCTTGTAGACGTTGTACGCGTGCCACAGGAGCTCCTCCAGCGGCTTCGGGTACGAGATGTCCTGGAGCCGCTCCATCCGCTCCTCGTACTCGACGCCGTCCGCCTTCATCTGCCCGACGGCCTCGCCACGCGCCTTGTTCTGCATCGCGGCGAGGATCTGGCGCGGGTCGTCCAGGGTCGACTCGACGACGGAGACCATGTCGAGCGCGTACGAGGGCGACTCCGGGTCCAGGAGGTCGAAGGCGGCCAGCGCGAACGTCGACAGGGGCTGGTTCAGCGCGAAGTCCTGCTGGAGGTCGACGGTGAGCCGGATCGTGCGGCCCTCCGCGTCCGGCGTCTCCAGCTGCTCGACCACACCGCCGTCGAGCAGCGAGCGGTAGATCGCGATGGCCCGGCGGATGTGCCGCAGCTGCGCCTTGCGCGGCTCGTGGTTGTCCTCCAGGAGGTGGCGCATCGCCTCGAAGGCGTTGCCCGGCCGGGCGATCACCGAGAGCAGCATGATGTTGGTGACCCGGAAGCGGGAGGTCAGGGGCTCCGGCTCGGAGCCGATGAGCTTCTCGAACGTGGTGTCCGACCAGCCCACGAATCCCTCGGGGGCCTTCTTGCGGACCACCTTGCGGCGCTTCTTCGGGTCGTCGCCCGCCTTGGCGAGCGCCTTCTCGTTCTCGATGACGTGCTCGGGCGCCTGCGCCACGACATAGCCCGCCGTGTCGAAGCCCGCCCGGCCCGCACGCCCCGCGATCTGGTGGAACTCCCGGGCCCGCAGGGTGCGCACGCGCGTGCCGTCGTACTTCGTCAGGGCCGTGAACAGCACCGTGCGGATGGGGACGTTGACGCCGACGCCGAGGGTGTCGGTGCCGCAGATGACCTTCAACAGGCCTGCCTGCGCCAGCTTTTCGACCAGCCGGCGGTACTTGGGCAGCATCCCCGCGTGGTGCACGCCGATGCCGTGCCGGACGTAACGGGACAGGTTCTGGCCGAACTTGGTGGTGAAGCGGAAGTTGCCGATCAGATCGGCGATCTTGTCCTTCTCCTCGCGCGTACACATGTTGATCGACATCAGCGACTGCGCCCGCTCGACCGCCTGGGCCTGGGTGAAGTGCACGATGTAGACCGGCGCCTGCCGGGTTTCGAGCAGCTCGGTCAGCGTCTCGGTGATGGGCGTCGTCACGTACTCGTACGAGAGCGGCACGGGCCGGCTGGCCGAGCGGACGACCGCGGTCTCGCGGCCGGTGCGGCGCGTCAGGTCCTTCTCGAACATCGAGACGTCACCGAGCGTGGCCGACATCAGGACGAACTGGGCCTGCGGCAGCTCCAGGATCGGGATCTGCCAGGCCCAGCCGCGGTCGCCCTCGGCGTAGAAGTGGAACTCGTCCATGACGACCTGGCCGACGTCGGCGTGCTTGCCGTCGCGCAGCGCGATGGAGGCGAGGACCTCGGCCGTGCAGCAGATGACGGGCGCGTCCGCGTTGACGGAGGCGTCACCGGTCAGCATGCCGACGTTCTCGGTGCCGAAGAGCTTGCACAGGTCGAAGAACTTCTCCGAGACCAGCGCCTTGATCGGCGCGGTGTAGAAGGTGACCTCGTCCCGGGCCAGCGCGGCGAAGTGCGCACCTGCCGCCACCAGGCTCTTTCCGGATCCCGTGGGGGTGGAAAGGATCACGTTGGCCCCGGACACGACCTCGATCAGCGCCTCCTCCTGGGCCGGGTACAGGGTGATGCCCTGGCCCTCGGCCCAGGTGGAGAAGGCCTCGAAGAGGGCATCGGGGTCGGCACTCGGCGGCAGCTGATCGATAAGGGTCACGACCCCATCTTGCCTGGCGCGGGGCCGGAAGCGGGAACCGGCCACCGGCGCGAAGATCATCGCAGGTAGGCTGCCAGCTCGGCCCGTTCGCGGACGGGCCGTCAACTGGGTTGCTGAGCAAGAGGAATGGGGCGGGGCACGGCCATGATGGGACCAGCGCACTCACTGTCGGGGGCCGCGGCCTGGCTCGGGGTGGGCGCGGCCGCGGCCGCCACCGGGTACGCGATGCCGTGGCCGGTACTGGTCGTGGGAGCCCTGATCACGGCGGGGGCGGCGCTCGCGCCCGACCTCGACCACAAGTCGGCGACGATCTCGCGCGCCTTCGGGCCGGTGTCCAAGGCGCTGTGCGGCATCGTCGACGACCTCTCGCACGCGGTCTACAAGGCGACCCGGGGCCCCGGCGACCCGCGCCGCAACGGCGGTCACCGCACGCTGACCCACACCTGGCTGTGGGCCGTCCTGATAGGGGCGGGTGCCTCGGCGGCGGCGGTGTTCGGCGGGCGGTGGGCGGTCCTGACCATCCTCTTCGTCCATCTGGTCCTTGCGGTCGAAGGCCTGCTGTGGCGGGCCGCCCGCGTCTCCAGCGACGTCCTGGTGTGGTTGCTCGGCGCGACCAGCGCGTGGATCCTGGCGGGCGTCCTCGACAAGCCCGGCAACGGCTCGGACTGGCTGTTCACCGGCCCCGGCCAGGAGTACCTCTGGCTCGGCCTGCCGATCATTCTCGGCGCCCTGGTGCACGACATCGGTGACGCGCTGACCGTCTCGGGCTGCCCGATCCTGTGGCCGATCCCGCTCGGCCGCAAGCGGTGGGCGCCGCTGGGGCCGCCGAAGGCCATGCGGTTCCGTGCGGGCAGCTGGGTCGAGCTGAAGATCCTGATGCCGGCGTTCATGGTGCTGGGCGGGGTCGGGGCGGCGGGGGCGCTGAACTTCATCTGACGCCGGGCCCGCCTCGGGGGGCTGCCTGTCGGGGGCCGCCTCCGGCGGGGATCGCCCCGCCCCACCCCTTCCCGATGCTCCAGAGTCATAGTTCTGGAGTGATCGGGTCGTGGCGGTATCTACGCAGGTCAAGCGGTCGCGGAAAGTCTCCGTCCCTACCAGGGGCATGGATGAGACCTACGGAACTACCGGAGTAGCGACCGAGACCCTGCGTGGGGTTCGTTGCGTCCGATTGTCGGTGCGCACGGATGAGACGACCAGCCCCGAGCGGCAGCGCGAGGCAGATGACATAGCGGCGGCAGCCCTCGGCATCGACTTTGGCGAGGGCGAGGCACTGCGCGAAGCGGTGGACCTGGACGTGTCCGCGTCCAAGGTCGGCCCCTTCGACCGTCCGCAGCTCGGTATGTGGCTCAAGCAGCCGGACAGCTTTGACGTGCTGGTGTGGTGGCGCTTTGACCGTGCCATCCGGTCCATGGGCGACATGCACGAGCTTGCGAAGTGGGCCAAGGAACACCGCAAGATGCTCGTCTTTGCCGAGGGCATCGGCGGGGGTCGGCTCGTCTTCGACTTCCGCAACCCCATGGACCCCATGAGCGAACTCATGATGCTCATGTTGGCGTTCGCGGCACAGGTCGAGTCCCAGTCCACCAGCGACCGCGTGACCGGCGCGCAGGCTGCCATGCGGAAGATGCCGCTTAGGTGGCGCGGTGGCGGGCAGCCCCCGTACGGTTACGTGCCCGCCCCCATGCCCGCCGAGTTCGGCGGGGTCGGCTGGACGCTCGTCCCCGACCCGGACGCCGTGAAGATCATTGAGCGGATCATTGCCGAGCTGTTGGAAGGCAAGACCCTGCACGCCATCGCACGGGGCCTGAACACCGACAAGGTTCTGTCTCCGGCTGCCCACTGGGCCGCGTACAAGGCGCGCGTCAAGAACGTGCCGGTACCGGAGCGCAAGCCCACACAGTGGCGCGCGAAGACCCTGCGGAACATGCTCACCAGTACCGCACTGCTCGGGTGGAAGACGCACCAGGGCAAGCCGGTCCGGGACGACCAGGGCAACCCGATCATCGCTGCCGAAACAGCGATCCTCACCCGCGAGGAGTTCGACCAGGTGAACGCGCTGGTCGCACCCAAGCCGCGCAGCGAGGGAGCCCCGCAGCGCGAGGACTCCGGGGCCCTGTTGTTGCGTGTGATCCACTGCGCGGACTGCGGCAGCCGCATGTATCTGAACAAGGCAAGCGCCGGAAACGGCCGCAACGTCTACGGCTGCGCGTCCCGTCGGCACGGCACGCTGTGCAACGCGCCCGCCACCATCCGAGCCGACTGGGCCGACGACCACGCAACCGCCGAGTTCCTGCGCCTGGCGGGACAGGTACAGCTCACACGCACCATTGAGATACCCGGGTACGACCCGCAGCCCGAGATTGACGCCACCCTTGCCGAGTTCGAGGAACACCAGAACCAGAAGGGCCGCCAGAAGTCCAAGACCGCACAAGCGGCATGGCAGCGCCACGCGGACGCGCTCGACTCCCGGTTGGCCGAGTTGGAAGGGCGGGAGAAGACCGAGCCCCGCCGCGAGGTGATCGGTACGGGCCGCACCTACGCCGACGAATGGCACGCAGCCGACGTATTCGGGAAGCGCATCATGCTCATTCAAGCGGGAGCCCGGCTCACGGTGAAGCGCGGAACGAAGGGCGGTTGGCGCACGCTCGACCTACGCCGCGTGGACTTCACCATCAGCGGAGAGCTTGACCCCGCCATTGAGGAACACGCGACCGTAGCGGACGAGCTTGCCACCGAGAACCAGCCCGCCCACACCCCCACGGCCGGAGCCAAGGCACACCGCAACATCACTGCACAGGCGTTCGTCACGGCTGCCTAGCGGCCTGCCTGAGACCAGAGCGCGCCCCGGTGATCCCTCACGACCGCCGGGGCTTTCCCATGCCCGCACACGGGCGCGTGGGCCCTCGCCGGCTCGGCGCTACAGCGGGGCAGGGTGGTGTCAGAGTGACGGTTCCAACCACTTTTTTAGAACACGTAGAAAAAATATAAGAGAAGAGAGATCGGACCACTCTTCGGCACACCGCCACGGGTCAGCGTTCCGGGAAACCTCCGCTCTCCACTGCAGCCCGGAAGAGCGTGCAGCGAACCATTCTGCAAGCCCCTCGGGGCTCCGGGATACCTCCGCTCTCCACTGCAGCCCGGAAGAGCGTGCAGCGAACCATTCTGCAAGCCCCTCGGGGCTCCGGGATACCTCCGCTCTCCCGTAAGTAGTGAGGGCGAGCACAACCCGACTGTCCGACTGGACAGAGGAATTCGTCCGTCCCTACTACTTACAGAGAGCGGGACTACCGCGCACCCACCCAACGGGGGAATCCGGCGGACCGTGTGCCCGACTCTCGGAACCAGCGTTGCCCGTGCACCACGCGCCCCGCGTTACCGGGGTGGTCGCAGGGGTCGTGAGGCAACGCGTGCGGGGACTGCACCGCCCACGAGTAACCCGCCCACCAGGGCGTGCCGAAAGGGGTTGTAAGCGCGTGCAGTCCTCACGTTGTCCCGCCTCGCCGGCGAGGACGACACAAGCCCGCTGACCCAACGGCAGAGGTGCGCCGTACCCAATCGGCAGAGTTCCCCGGTTCGAGTCCGGGGGCGGGCACTACGAGTTCAGTGGACGGTCAGCGGCCCGAGTGGTCGATGACGTTGCCATTGGAGCAGTTGTTCTTGTGGTTGCCGGTCCAATCGCTCAGGGCTGGCACCACGGCCAGCTCCTGGATACACACATCGGCGGCGGTGAAGTTCCAGTTGTTGGCGGCGTTCACTCCGCTGCCGAAGTTGTCGTCGTTGTCAGCGTGGGCGGGGGCGGCGAGCGCGACGCTGGCGAGGACCAGCGCAGCGGCGCTAATGATCTTCTTCATGGTCTGGAAACGACCCGCGCGCGTCGGCGACACGGCCGATCACTCTTATGCCAGTACGACCACCCAGGGGGCGCAATGCGCTGTATCGACTGCACCGAGCCCGCGACTCATCGGGGCCGCTGTAAGAGTCACCACGCCACGTACGAGGGTCGTCCGAACGTCCGCTCTCGGCGGGCACGGGGACGGCGACGGGCGAACCGCCAAGACGCTGCCGCACGGCTCCGCCGGCGAGTGCAGGAACGGGGCTCGGCCTGGTGCGACTGGTGCCTAGGGGACTTCCCCGCCGACGGGGTGGACGTGGACCATGTGCGCCCGATCTCCCTCGGGGGCGAGGACATAGACAGCAACGTTCAGGTCTTGTGCCACCCGTGCCACCAGCTCAAGACCCGTACTGAGTTCGGGGCCGCTGTTGCCCCGCAGACACCGCCCTAGACCGGCCCTAACCCGGCTCGTCCTGGTGCGGAAGGGGTGCGGTGTAGGCGTGCACTCTGCCCCGAGTAAGCGCGGGTGGTCCCCGTGCTGAAACCGGGCGGTAGAGACGGTTCGATTCCGTCCACCCCGCGTGCATGACACCGCCCCGGCACGGGCTCTTGCGGGCTCGCGCCGGGGCGGTAGGGAGCTATGCAGAATGCGACCCGTCGCCGTCTGCCCGGATGTCAATTGCCTGGAGCCCCTTCGGGCCCTGCTCCACGACGAAAGTGACCGGTGCACCCTCATCGAGGGTCCGGAAACCGTCCATCTGAATTGCCTGCTGGTGGGCAAATAGCTCATCTACCCCGAGCCCGTGTCCATCGTCAGGCGTGATGAACCCGTACCCCTTACTGGCGTTGAACGACTTAACACGGCCCTTCATGCGCGGCTTATCGCCTGACATCGCTGGTCCCTCCAAGAGTTGGTAGTTGGGCTGCCGCCCGCCGGGTGATGTTGCCCCTAGTCGGAACCCCCCACACCACCCGAAAGGAGGACCCTCTTATGCCCCGTAAGCCCCGCCCCCCTTGCTCTGTCCCCGGCTGCCCCGAGCTGACCACGGGTGGGCGCTGTGAGGCTCACCGACGCGAGGCCGAGCAACAGCGCGGTACGAGTGCAGAGCGGGGCTACACGACGCGTTGGCAGCGCGTCCGTAAGGCGTACCTGTACCGCAACCCGTGGTGTCTGCTGTGCGGTCGCACGGCCACGGTCGCGGACCACTTCCCTTTGTCTAGGCGTCAGTTGGTGGCCGAGGGCGTGGCCGATCCGGACGCGTTCAACAGGCTGCGTCCGTTGTGCACGCGCTGTCACAACCGCGAGACCGCTAAGCGGCAACCGGGCGGTTGGGCAGCCGCAAATGTGAAGCCAATTCGGACATAAATACCGTTCCGACCAGGGGGGTACTCCCCTCCCCTCCCGCTCCAGATCGGCAGGGAGGCAAAAAACTTGCATGGCTAATTAGGGCGTTTCCGTGGGTGTCGCCAGCAACCGGCTGCGACGCCTTTTTGTTTATCCACTTCAACACAAGGAATCCATAATGTCTTTGACTCTTGCTGAATCCGCGAAGCTCTCTCTTGACCAGCTTCAGCGCGGTGTGATTGAAACGTTCGTCCAGGAGTCGCCGATCCTGGACCGGCTCCCGCTTATCCAGGTCCAGGGCAACGCCTACCGGTACAACGAGGAATCGACTCTTCCCGGGGTCTCGTTCCGGGGCGTGAACGAGGCCTATCCGGAGAGCACGGGCACGCTGAATCAGCGGATCGAGACTCTTGCCATCCTCGGCGGGGATGCCGACGTGGACAAGTTCATCGCGCAGACCCGGGGCAACATCAACGACCAGCGGGCCATCCAGATCATTATGAAGGTGAAGGCGGCGTCCGTTCACTTCTCGGACCAGTTCTTCAATGGTGATGTGGAGGTGAACCCGAAGGGATTTGACGGTCTGCGTAAGCGGCTGTTCGGCGGTCAGGTCCTGGACGCGAAGGGCGTCGGTCCGGTGGTCAACGGTCATGATTTCTTTGATGCGTTGGACGCCTTGGTCGCTCAGGTGCGTGGCATCGGCGGGTCGAACGGCGCGCTCTACATGAACGCCGCACTCCGGGCGAAGATCGAGTCCGGCTTCCGGCGGCTCGGCGGCGCCGAACTCCTCTCGGCCGACATCGCCGGGAAGCGCACCGTCACATGGAAGGGCATCCCGCTGCTTGATGCCGGTCAGAAGCTGGACGGCACCGACGTGCTCCCCATGACCATCGGAACAGGGGGCAAGCAGACCGGCGACATCTACGCCGTGCGCTTCGGTGCCACCGAGGCCGACGCCGGAGTAAGCGGACTGACCAACGGCGGCGTGCAGGCCACCGACCTCGGCGAGTCCCACGACAAGCCCGTCTACCGCACCCGCATCGACTTCTATTGCGGCCTCGCCCTCTTCGGCGGCAAGGCCGCTGCACGGCTGACCAACGTCCTCGCCGGCTGACCCGCACCACTGAGCCCCCGCACTCGCCACCCTCAATAGGGAGGCAGGTGCGGGGCTTTCGCCATGTCCAGGCCTCTCAAGTCCCGCACAGGAACGCCCTCTTGCGTCGGCAGGCCGCAGGGGCGACGCTCGTGCAACGATGCGCAACTGACTCGACATCGGAGGCGATCATGTCCCTACTCTTCTTCGGCAAGGACCCCAACACGAACGGCGACGACTGCCCCACGGTGTGGGTGGACGACAAGAACGCAGACCTCCTCTTTCAGGGGTGGAAGGCTGACGAAGAGACCGAAGCGGAATGCCTTACGGTCGGCCACATCCCGGACAGTGAAGCAGTGATCAGGATTCCGGCCCGCATGGTGCCGCTCATCAGGAAGGCGTGCGATGCCGCCGAGGAACGTTCCGCCCTTCGCTGAACTGATCAGCGAGTGCCACCACTCCGCCGTGCATCTGGAGATGCGCGATGTCTACGGCGTGGCGTCCGAGGCTGACGACTTCGCGCAATGGCGAGAGCGCGGCGTGATCACGCCAGAGTCCGTGGAGCGTCGTCGTTCCTGGCTTGATCTGGTGCGGGAAGCGGTAGGTCGTGGAGTCGTTATGCGGCGCGCGCGTGTCGTCTCCGTGCCGGTAAGTGAGTACATCCGCTACGAGCATGCTGGGACGTATCTCAATGTGGAAGCTGGAGAGCTGGTTCGCTGGCTTCCCCGCCGAGACGCTGCGACGCTGGCCCTTCCCGGCGCCGATTTCTGGCTATTGGACGGCCGGCTGATTCGGTTCGGGCACTTCACCGGAAACGGTGCGTCGGCAGGGCATGAGCTGTGCGGCGACCCAGCAGTGATCAAGCTGTGCGCTGACGCCTTCGAGGGAGTGTGGGAGCGCGCCACGCCGCATGAGCGGTTCACGGTCTGACCCGCACGGACAGCCAGCTACCTCATGCCCAACTATCAGTCATCGAGTATCGAAGCCGCTCGCAAGCGCGTAGCGGGGATGTTGGCGGAAGTCCGCCGAGATGCAGGGCTGTTCGGGCATGAGGTGGCCGCGCGATGCGGTTGGAACAAGTCCAAGGTCTCGCGGATCGAGAACGCGCTGACCTCCCCGTCCGATGCCGACATCCGCGCGTGGTGCGAGGCGTGCGGGGCGTTGGGCCAGGCGGCTGACATCGTGGCCGCATCGCGTAACGCCGATTCCATGTACTCGGAATGGAAGCGACTACAGCGCACGGGTCTGCGGCAACTGCAAGAATCCCGCGTCCCGCTGTACGAGCGCACCAGGCTGCTCCGGAGCTATGCCTCGCACGTGGTGCCCGGACTCTTCCAGACGCCCGCCTACGCCTACGCACTGCTGTCAGCCATCGGCCGGTTTCACGGTGCCCCCGACGATACGGCTGAAGCCGTAGCGGCTCGAATGGCGCGGGCTCACGTACTACACGACGCGGCGCACCGGTTCACACTCCTGGTGGAGGAGTCGGTGTTGCGATACCAAATCGGCGACGCCGCGACGACGGCGGGACAGTTGGGGCACCTGTTGTCCGCCATGTCCCTTCCTGCTGTGTCGCTGGGGATCATCCCGTTCGCGGCGAGCAAGCGCGGCATGTGGACGCTTGAGGCGTTCAATATTTTCGACGACCAGCGAGTGCATGTGGAACTTCTGACGGCTCAGGTGACGCTGACAGCGCCGGGGGAAGTGGGCATGTACGTCAAGGCGTGGGCGGAACTGCGGGAACTGGCGGTCTACGGGGCAGAAGCTCGCGCACTGGTCTCGGCAGCGATTGACGCCGTGCACTGAAACTTGCGTGCAACTGCCTGCAACTAGTTAGGCATTAGGGATTTTCAGTTCCTAGCGTGGTTGTCATCGGACCACGTGAGGGGACGGCGAGATGACGGCGAGTGAGACTCAGACGGTCGAGGGTGCGTGGGAGTACGTCACGTACGCTCCCGCCGGTTCGAGATGCTGCGCATGCATGCAGCCCATCCGAGCACTTGAACCGGTTCGCCGGGGTTCGATCGGGCGGGCATTGGAGCCGTCCGTAGTTGTCTACCGGCACGCCGACAAGTGCCCGGCGACACAGCGGTGAAGCCATTGGCCGAGCGGCCCCTGATGGTGATGCGCGTATCGAGGGACGGGGGACGAACGTACGGCCCTGCTCGGGTTGTGAACGCTTCCCAGAACCTTGCTCCGTTGCTCACGTCTGAGTGGCCCCTGTGTCGGTGCAAGCTGTGCGGCGGCAGCCGCTGACACATTGCGGCTGCCCTACTGGCGTCCCGGGTAGCTGCTGTGGCTAGTCGTCGCCTTGGCGCTCGTTGGACTCGCGCACGAAGGAGCCCATGCCGGGAGTGGTGACGATCAATCCCTCTTCGCGCAGCGCGGCAGTCGCCTTGCGCACGGTCGTCCGGGTGACACCAAATTCGCCCTCTAGCTGCACCTCGGAAACCAGATGGTGAGGCGGATATGCGCCGGTGGCAATACGGTGCCGCACGACGTCTGCGATCTGCTGCCACTTCGGGCGGGTGGGGTCGAACTCCATCACGGGCAGACCGTACCGATCAGCCCACATCGACACATAGAGATACCTGTATACCCCTGTACGTGGACAGGTATGGTTAGGCTCGCTACCGTCGGAAGCGAAAACGCCCCGACAGACCGCTTAGGACCGGTCCGCCGGGGCTCCGCCGAGACAGCTTTCGAGGAGCTGACCGACTCATGCGCGATCGTATCGCCCGTGCCCTTTGCTGGGCCCTCGCCTTACTATCACCCCGGACACGCCGGCCCGGACGCCACACCGCTGCGTTCCTCGCCGAACAAGCCGCCCCGCAGTACGAGCCCGAGCCCGTTTCCCCTTGGTCCTGCCCGTGGCAGGGACCGAGCGCCGCAACCGTTCGCGAGATCTTCCACGACGGCTACGGCATGCCCCCTCTACAGCGAGAGCGCTGGTGGGCTACGGCGTTCGCAGAGATCGGCATCGACTACGACCACCCCACCGCCAACATCACGCCCGTTCGCGGAACTGGGATAGCCGCATGACGACCGCCGAGGAACTGTTCCCGCTCATCCTGCCGGGCCGTGTAGCGCTGTGCATCGAGTGCAAGACGCTCACGCGGGCCCCGATCGCTGTCCGCTGGATACAGAGCACCAGCGGCCCCGGAACAACGCTGTACGCCTGTCCTGACCACGCCGCAGAACTGGTCCACGGTCCGCAGTGGGACGAGCTGCCCGTGATGCGCCGCTCAACAGGCAACTAGCAAGCACCTACATGTCCCGCCCGGCGTCAGGTCGTGCGGGACAGAACCCCTACTTACGAGCATCGGGGCTTCCCGAAACCCTCCGGGGGCGCGGAAAACGGCAGAGGGGCCTTCGGCTGCGCGCCCGCCGGCGAGGAGATGCCCTTGAGGGGCGCGGGGAACTGCGCGACCGGCCCCGCACGGTCCGCGGAAAGGGAGTGAAGCGGGGCTTCGGTTGTGCGCCCGTCGGCGGGGAGGTGCCCTTGAGGGGCGCGGGGAACTGCGCGATCAGCCCCGCACGGTCCGCGGAAAGAGAGTGAAGCGGGCCTTCGGCTGCGCGCCCGCCGGCGAGGAGATGCCCTTGAGGGGCGCGGGGAACTGCGCGACCGGCCCCGCACGGTCCGCAGGGAGCAGCAAACAAGTCCGCCGGGGACAGCGAACAAGTCCGCAGGGAACTCAGAACCAGGGGGCCGGGGCCCAGCCCCGGTGGGCCAGGGCCGGGCAGGGGTCAGGCACCGGATGCACAGCCCCGCCGCGCGCCGCAGGCTAGCCGTGCCAGGAGCGCCAGAGCGCCGCATACGCGCCATCCGCCGCCACCAGTTCCTCATGGCTCCCCAGCTCCGCGATCCGCCCCCGCTCCACCACCGCGATGACATCCGCGTCATGCGCCGTGTGCAGCCGGTGCGCGATCGCCACCACCGTGCGCCCGTCCAGGACGCGGGCCAGCGAGCGTTCCAGATGGCGGGCCGCGCGCGGGTCCAGGAGCGAGGTCGCCTCGTCCAGGACCAGCGTGTGCGGGTCCGCCAGGACCAGGCGGGCCAGCGCGATCTGCTGGGCCTGGGCCGGGGTGAGGGACAGGCCGCCCGAACCCACCTCCGTGGCGAGGCCGTCATCGAGGGCCCGCGCCCAGCCGTTCGCGTCGACCGCGCCGAGCGCCGCCCACAGCTCGGCGTCCTCCGCGCCCGTGCGGGCGAGCAGCAGGTTGTCCCGCAGCGAACCCACGAACACGTGGTGCTCCTGGTTGACGAGGGCGACGTGCTCGCGCACCCGCTCCGCCGGCATCCGTGACAGCTCCGCCTCGCCCAGCGTGACCCGCCCCGCGCGCGGCGAGTAGATCCCGGCAAGGAGGCGGCCCAAGGTCGACTTGCCCGCGCCCGACGGGCCGACCAGGGCGACCCGGGTGCCCGGCGCCACCGAGAGCGAGACCTCGTGCAGCACGTCCACGCCCGCGCGGTAGCCGAAGCGGACCTCGTCCGCCTCGACGTGCCGCCCCTCGGGACGTACCCCCGGGTCACCCGCGTCCGGCTCGATGTCCCGGACGCCGACCAGGCGCCCGATCGACACCTGGGCCACCTGGAGCTCGTCGTACCAGCGCAGGATGAGCCCGACCGGCTCCACCAGCATCTGGGCGAGCAGCGCGCCCGTGGTGAGCTGGCCGACCGTGATCCAGTCCTTGAGGACGAAGACCCCGCCGATCGTCAGCACCGACACCATGATCGTCATGTGGGTGATGCTGACCACCGGGAACAGCACCGACCGCAGCCACAACGTGTACCGCTCCCACGCCGTCCATTCGGCCACCCGTTGGTCGGAGAGCGCGATGCGGCGCGCGCCCAGGCGGTGTGCCTCGACCGTGCGGCCCGCGTCGACCGTCTCGGTCAGCGCGGAGGCGACCGCCGCGTACCCGGCGGCCTCCGAGCGGTAGGCCGCCGGAGCCCGCCGGAAGTACCAGCGGCACCCCACCACGAGCACCGGCAGCGCGATCAGCACCGCGAGCGCGAGAGGCGGAGCCGTGACGCCGAGCGCGCCGAGCAGCAGCGCCGCCCACACCACGCCGATGGCGAGCTGCGGCACGGCCTCGCGCATCGCGTTGGCCAGGCGGTCGATGTCCGTGGTGATCCGGGACAGCAGATCGCCCGTACCGGCGCGTTCGAGAACGCTCGGGGGCAGTCCCACCGAGCGCACCAGGAAGTCCTCGCGCAGATCGGCCAGCATCTCCTCGCCGAGCATCCCGCCGCGCAGCCGCACCATCCGGACGAACACCGTCTGGATGATCAGTGCCGCAGCGAACAGGGCTGCCACGCGGCCGAGTTGAAGGTCCCGGGACCCGCTCGACAGGTCTTCCACGACGCCGCCGAGAAGGTAGGGCCCGACCATCGACGCGATCACCGCGATGGCGTTGACGCCGACCAGGACCGTGAACGCCCCGCGGTGGCGCCGCATGAGTTCGCGCACGTACGCACGGACCGTGGCCGGGGTGCCCACCGGCAGGGTGGTGGCCGACTGCGGGGCCGCCGGGTCGTACTCCGGTGCTGCCACGCCGATCATGCCGACTCCTCCACTTTCTCCATGGCCTGGGCGGTCTTCCGCACCATCGCCTTCGACTCCTCCTCGTCCGTCTCACGGGTGACCACCGCGCGATAGCGGGCGTCGGTGCGCACCAGCTCGCGGTGCACGCCCACCGACGCGACCTCGCCCTCGTGCACGAACACGATCCGCTCGGCCAGGTCGAGCAGCAGCGGTGACGACGTGAACACGACCGTCGTGCGTCCGGCGCGCAGCCGCTTGATGCCGTCCGCGACGCGCGCCTCGGTGTGCGAGTCGACCGCCGAGGTCGGCTCGTCCAGCACGAGGACCTCCGGGTCGGTCACCAACGACCGTGCCAGCGCGAGGCGTTGGCGCTGGCCGCCCGAGAGCGAGCGGCCGCGCTCGGTGATCCGGGTGGCCATCGGATCCTGCCCCGGGTCCACCGAGGCCTGCGCGAGCGCCTCCAGTACGTCACCGCACTGCGCCGCCGCCAGCGCGTCCGCCGCCTCGACCTGCCCGGACGACGGCACGTCGAGCAGCTCCCGCAGGGTGCCCGAGAGCAGCACCGGATCCTTGTCCTGTACGAGGACGGCGGTGCGGGCGCTCTCCAGCGCCAACCCGTCCAGGGCGACCCCGCCGAGCAGCACCGAGGACTCCCCGGCCGATTCGGCGGGGTGTCCGCCGAGCCGGTCCGCGAGCCGTCCGGCCGCGTCCGGATCGCCGCACACCACGGCCGTGAACCGGCCCTCGGGTGCCAGCAGCCCGGTCGCCGGGTCGTACAGATCACCCGACGGCACAGCCGCCGACGGCCCGGACGACACCCCCGTGTCCGTCCCGGCCGGGTCGGTGACCCGCTGGAGCGCGAGCACCCGCGCGGCCCGCTTCGCGGAGGGCCGCGAGAACGAGTACGCCATCGCGATCTCCTCGAAGTGCTGCAACGGGAACATCATCAGTGTCACCGCGCTGTAGACGGTGACCAGTTCGCCCACCGAGATCCGCCCCGCGAGTGCCAGGTGCGCGCCGTACAGGACGACCGTGATGAGCAGGAGCCCGGGCAGCAGGACCTGGACCGCCGAGATCAGCGACCACATGCGGGCGCTGCGCACGGCGGCCCTGCGGACCTCCTGCGAGGCATCGCGGTAGCGGCCGAGGAACAGCTCCTCGCCGCCGATGCCGCGAAGCACCCGCAGACCGGCGACCGTGTCGGACGCCAACTCCGTTGCCCGGCCCGCCTTTTCGCGCTGGATGTCCGCGCGCTTGGTGGCGCGCGGCAGCAACGGCAGGACGGCCAGGGCGAGCACGGGCGCGCCGATCGCGACGACGACGCCGAGCACGGGCGCGTAGATCAGCAGCCCCACACAGATGATCACCAGGGCGGCGGCGGCCGCGGCGAACCGCGAGAGCGCCTCCACGAACCATCCGATCTTCTCGACGTCACCGGTGGAGACGGCCACCACTTCGCCCGCCGCCACCCGGCGCGTGAGCACCGAGCCCAGCTCGGCCGTCTTGCGCGCGAGCAGCTGCTGCACCCGGGCGGCCGCGGTGATCCAGTTGGTGACCGCGGTGCGGTGCAGCATCATCTCGCCGAGTGCGATGGCCACACCGAGCAGCACGTTCAGACCCGCGGCCAGCGCGAGCCGGCTGCCCGAGCGGTCGACGGCCGCCTGCACGGCGAAGCCGACGGTCAGCGGCAGTCCGGCGATGCCGCACTGCTGGAGCAGCCCCCAGCCGAGGGCCTTGAGCTGGCCGCCGAGCTGATTGCGGCCGAGCCAGTAGAGGAAGCGGGGACCCGAGCGGACATCCGGTTCGCCTGGATCCGTGTAGGGAAGATCGCGAATCTGCATGGCGTCCCGGGATTCCTTGCATCGAGTGAGGGGCGCGTCACGGGGTGGCGCGTCGAGTGGTGGAAGCCGTGCAAGGTTCGCCCTTTCCGGTTGCTGATTTCAATCGATTTTTCCGCGTTGGGGCCCAGAACCCGCCACGGTCCGGGCCCCGGGTCTGGCGCGCCGGCCGCGCCCGCGCTTCACTCCTGACCCATGAGACGACGAAGGATCATGTCCCTGCTCGGCGGCCTCACCCTGGCCGCCGGACTGCTGCTCGGCGCGGGCCCGGCCCACGCGGCCGGGACCCCGCCCGCCGAGTTCGGCACCGACTGGCACGACCCGCTGACCGCGGCTCCGCCGGTGCCGAAGCCGCATACCAGGTCCTGCCAAGTCACCCTGGCCGAGGCGCAGTTCCGCGACTTCACGCCGTACAGGGGGAGTTACACACCGCCCAAGGGCTGCGGCGACCGCTGGAGCAAGGTGGTGCTCCGCCTCGACGGCACCGTCAAGGGCCGTCAGTACGACCGGCTCGGCTACCTCCACGTGGGCGGCACCGAGGTGCTGCGCACCTCCACACCGGAGCCCTCGGTGGACGGCATCGCCTGGAACGTCGAGAAGGACGTCACCCGCTACAGCCCCGTCTTCCGCTCCGCACAGCCCGTCGAGATGCTCATCGGCAACACCGTCGACGATACCTACACCGGCGTCATCGGCGTCAGGGTGACCCTCACCTTCTACGCCGGGGACCGGCGCACTCCGCCCGCCGCGACCCCCGACACGGTGCTGCCACTGGACACCGCGCAGGTCACCACGCCGCGCAACAGCGAACGCGTCGTGGCCGAGGTGTACGCGACCGGCTCGGGCGGCGGCTGCGAGGAGTTCTGGTACCTCGCCGTGCCCGAACCCGCCCCGTACTCCTGCAAGGCCCCGGCCGGCCCCAACCGCGAGGTGCAGATCAAGGTGGACGGCCAACTCGCCGGCCTAGCGGCGCCGTTCCCCACGGTCTGGACGGGCGGCTGGTCCAACCCCTTCCTCTGGTACGTCCTGCCCGCGCCCCGCGCCTTCGACGTCAAGCCCGTGGAGTACGACCTGACGCCGTACGCCGCGCTGCTCGACGACGGGCGCCCGCACCGGGTCGAGGTGTCCGTGGCCGGGGTGCCCGCCGGCCAGGCCGGCTGGTCCACGCCCACCAATCTCCTCATCTGGCAGGACCACGGGAGCAAGGTGGTCACCGGCGCACTGATCCGGCACGAGGAGTCGACGCCGGTCAACTCGACGACGTACAAGCCCGGTTCACCCGAACTGCGGCTCGACGCCGCGAGCGACCACCGCCTCACCACGGCCGGATATCTCGACACCTCGCACGGCCGCGTCACCACGACCGTGGCCCGTTCGGTGTCGGCCGACTCGGTGCACCGCTGGACCGAGGGCGAGAACACCGATGCGCTGAAGGGGAGTTGGCGCGACGACCAGAGCGTGACGACGTCCGGGCGCGGGCCCTCGGTGACGGCACGCGACAACCGGACGTACACGATGGACGGCACCACGACCATCGGCGCGGACAGCCGGCTGCGCACCGCCATCACGCTCGGCGACCGCGCGGACTCGATCACCCTGCGCGGCGCGCGGCCCACCGCGTTCTCGCACCTGGACGACGGCTACACGGGCGACGCGTCCTGGACGATGGACGTGCCGCGCGAGCAGCGCCACGCGACCGGCACCTCCGCCGAGCGCTACCGCCTGTACGGCTCGGACGGCTGCTACGACCGCAGTCTGAAGACCGCCCAGGGCACCCTGACCGAAGACGTCCGGCGCTGCTGAACTCCCCGGTGCTCCCGGCCCGCACGCGACCGGGAGCACCGGGCCCTCACGCCTCGGCGGGCTTCTCGGAGTCCATGCCGGGACGCGACCTGCGCCACTCGCCCCGGGTGAAGTCCGGGATCTGCTGCGGCAGTCCGCGCTGCTTGATCGACAGATGGCTCAGCGGGACCGGTGAGGTCCAGGTCGCCGCGTCGTACACGTCGAAGTCCGGCACGAGACCCAGGCGCATGCACTGCATCAGGCGGAACACCAGCATGTAGTCCATGCCGCCGTGCGCGCCGGGCGGGTTGGCGTGCTCCTTCCACAGCCAGTGGTCCCATTCGGCGTACTTCGAGAAGTCGCCCCACTCGTCGTTCTTGTGGTCCGGCTCGATGTAGATCCGCTCCGGATAGTCCTCGAACAGGCCCTTGGTGCCGCCGAGGCTGTTGATCCGGCTGTAGGGGTGCGGCGTCGACACATCGTGCTCCAGGCGGATCACCCGGCCCCTGGCGGTCTGCACCAGGCTGATGGTGCGGTCGCTCCCGATGTACGACTCCTTCCAACTCGGGTCACCCGCGGGCATGTTGGCGGCACGGTACTGGGAGAGGCCGAGCGAGGGGGAGCCGACGCTGACGATGCTCACCGCGCGGTCGCCCCGGTTGAGGTCCATGTAGTTGGCGACCGGGCCGAAGCCGTGGTTGGGGTACAGGTCGCCGCGCAGCCGGGTGTGCCAGAGCCTGCGCCAGGGGCCCTCGTAGTAGGCGGGGTCGAACATCAGCGAGCGCAGGTCGTGGTTGTAGGCGCCCGCGCCGTGCAGCAGATCCCCGAACTTGCCCGCGTGCGCCATCCGCAGCACCCGCATCTCGTTGCGTCCGTAGCAGCAGTTCTCCAGCTGCATGCAGTGTCTGCGGGTGCGCTCGGAGAGGTCCACCAGGTCCCACAGCTGGTCCAGCTGGAGCGCGATCGGACATTCCACGCCGACATGGACCCCGTTCAGGAGCGCCGACCTGGCGATCTCGAAGTGCGAGTCCCAGGGGGTCGCGACATGCGCGAAGTCGATGTCGCCGCGCCGCAGGAGCTGCTCGTAGTCGTGGTCGCCGTGGACGTAGACGGCCGGCGCGGGCTGCCCGGCGGCGGTCACCTTCGCGGCCACCCGCTCGGCCTTCGCCTTCACGGGGTCGCACAGCGCCACCACCCGCACGCCCGGCACGGCCAGATACAGCTCGGCCATCGCGGCGCCGCGGTTGCCGAGGCCGATCATCGCGACCCGCACGGTCGAGCGCCGCTGGAACGGCACCCCGATCATGGTCCTGCCCTGACGCGCAGGCTCCTTGGCGGCGGCCCCTTCCGTCGCGTTCCCCGCTGCCTGTCCGCCCCGCTGTTCCGCCGCCTCGGCCGTGCCGCCGAACGCCCCGAGCCCGAGCCCGGCGCCGGCCGCCCCCGCGGTCCACAGAACGGAGCGCCGGCTGACGTCCTGGTGCTCCGGTACTGCGTCGTTCATCGAGCCTCCTGGTGATCGACAGGAATTCCATGGGCTGAGATTTGCGCGACCTTTGCCGAACCTAGGTAGCGACCTTGAAGGAAGGTTCGGCTTGCGCGCAAGAGCCCCGCCGGTCTCTTGATACCGGCCCAGGAAGGCTTGGTGACGTTTCATCAGGGAACGGGGCCGTACGTGTCGCCGTCGCGGCCCGTCCCCGCAAGTCCGCCGATCAGCTCCGGCGGAGGTACTCCGGCCCGGGGCGCGTGGCCCGCTCCAGCTCCAGGAGCACGGAGTAGTAGCGGCGCCCCGTACCGCGTTCGAGGCCGATCTCGCACATCCGGTTCGCCGACAGATGTGCCTCGTACGGCCGCTCCCGCACCTCGGCGGCCTCCCGGGCGGTGGCCGACGCCGTCAGCTCCGGATGCAGCATCCCGCGGTCGCCCGCGAAGGCGCAGCATCCCGCGTCGTCCGGTACGACGACCTCGTCGGCGCAGGCCGCCGCGACGCTGCGCAACTGCGCCTCGTCCCCCAAGTGCCGCATGGAGCAGGTGGGATGGAGGACGGCGGAGCGCGCGGTGCGCAGGATCGTGAGCCGCGGGAGGAGTTGCTCGGCGGCCCAGACGACCGAGTCGACGACCGTCAGCTCGCGGTGCAGCTCCCGGTTGTCGTCGCTGAGGTGGGGCACCACCTCGTGCGCGATGCCGAGTGTGCACGACGAGGCGTCGACCACCAGCGGGAGCCGCCCGCCGGCGGTCCAGCCCCAGGCGGCCTCGACGATGCGGTTGGCCATCACCGCATTCCCCTCGGCGTACCCCTTGGAGTGCCAGATCGTGGCGCAGCAGGTGCCCGCCACATCGTCCGGAATCCACACCGGCCGCCCGGCCCGTTCGGAGACCGCGACCACGGCCTCCGGCAGCGAGGGCCCGCGGAAGCCGTCGGGCTCGCCGAAGATGCGGTTGACGCAGGCCGGGTAGTAGACCGCCGCGGCCCCGACACGCTCGGTGCGCGGGAGCCGGGCGCTCGCGGCCCCGGGAATCTGCGGCAGCCACTCCGGTACGAGGTCGGGGCGCACGGCCTTGCGGGCCAGGCCGGTGACGCGCTCCAGGAGTCGGTCACCGATCCTGTCGGCCGCCGCGACCGCGAGCCGAGCGGACGCTTCGACGGCCTTGAAGTTCCGCGCGGCGAGCGCGGCGACGTGCTCCTCGCGCGCGCTGTGCCGCTGATGCCGGAACCCCTTCATCAGGGCGCCGGTGTCGATGCCGACCGGGCAGTCGAGGGCGCACGTGGAGTCCCCGGCGCAGGTGTCGACCGCGTCGTATCCGTAGGAGTCGAGCAGCGCGGACTCGACGGGGGAGCCGTCCGGCTGGCGCATCATCTCCCGCCGCAGCACGATCCGTTGGCGCGGTGTGGTGGTCAGGTCCTT
Organism: Streptomyces sp. CB01201; assembly: GCF_002803085.1. Lineage (GTDB taxonomy): Bacteria > Actinomycetota > Actinomycetes > Streptomycetales > Streptomycetaceae > Streptomyces > Streptomyces hundungensis. Next base: position 159,719 of record NZ_NNBJ01000001.1, read on the forward strand.
GCTCGGGCACGTCGGCTCGCAGAAGCCGCACTCGATGCACGGGTCGGCGACCGGCTCCACCTTCGGGATGGTCTTGAGGCCCCGCAGATGCGCACGGGGGTCGCGGTCGAGCACGATGCGCGGCGCGAGCACCCCGTCCGGGTCGATGACCTGCTTGGTGCGCCACATCAGCTCGGTCGCCTTCGGCCCCCACTCCAGTTCGAGGAAGGGCGCGATGTTGCGGCCCGTGGCGTGCTCGGCCTTGAGCGATCCGTCGAAGCGCTCCACGGTGAGGCGGCAGAACTCGTCCATGAACGCGGCGTAGCGGTCCACGTCGGACTGCTCGGAGGCGTCGAAGGCCAGCAGGAAGTGCAGGTTGCCGTGCGCGGCGTGACCGGCGACGGCGGCGTCGAAGCCGTGCCGCGCCTGGAGTTCGAGCAGGGCCGCACACGCCTCGGAAAGGCTCGACGGCGGCACCGCGAAGTCCTCGGTGATCAGCGTCGTCCCCGAGGGACGCGTCCCGCCGACCGCCGTCACGAACGCCTTGCGGGCCTTCCAGTACCCGGCGATCGTCCCCGGGTCACGGGTGAACGCATTGGTCGCCGAGGCGACGGGCGCGATCAGTTCGAGCCCCGCGAGCACCTGGTCCGCGGCCCGCTCATAGGCCTCCTGGGCCGTGGCCGACGGCGCCCGGAACTCCACCAGGAGCGCCGTGGTGTCCTTGGGCAGGCCGGCCCAGTCGGCGGGCACCCCCTTGACGCTGACGGAGGCCCGCAGCGTATTGCCGTCCATCAGTTCCACGGCGATCGCGCCCGCCTCGTTGAACAGCGGCACGGCCGCCGCCGCGGCGGGCAGCGAGGGGAAGAAGAGCAGGGCGGTGGAGACCAGCCGGTCCAGCGGCAGGGTGTCGAAGACGACTTCCGAGATGAACCCGAAGGTGCCTTCGGAGCCGACCATCAGGCCGCGCAGGATCTCGACCGGTGTCGACCCGTCGAGGAAGGCGTCCAGCCGGTAGCCGTTGGTGTTCTTGATCGTGTACTTGGCGCGGATCCGGGCGGCGAGCTCCGCGTCCGCCTCGATCTCCTGCTTGAGCTCCAACAGGCCCGCGCAGAGCCGGGGTTCGGCATGCGCGAGGTCGTCGTCGGCCCTCGGGTCCCCGGTGTCGACGACCGTGCCGCTCGGCAGGACGAAGGTGAGCGAGGAGACCGTGCGGTAGGAGTTGCGGGTGGTGCCGGCCGTCATGCCCGAGGCGTTGTTGGCGACGACCCCGCCGACCGTGCAGGCGATGGCACTGGCCGGGTCGGGCCCGAGCACGCGGCCGTGCCGGGCGAGCGCGGCGTTGGCGCGGACGACGGTGGTCCCCGGGAGGATCCGGGCCCGCAGCCCGTCGTCGAGCACGTCGATCCCCGCCCAGTGCCGGCGCACATCGACCAGGATGTCCTCGCCCTGGGCCTGTCCGTTCAGGCTGGTGCCCGCCGCCCGGAAGACCACCTCGCGGCCCTTGCCGTGGGCGTACGACAGGATCGCCGAGATGTCGTCGATGTCCTCGGCGACGACGACGGCCCGCGGTACGAAGCGGTACGGGCTGGCGTCCGAGGCGTAGCGCACCAGGTCGGAGACCTTCCAGTACACCTTGTCCGCGCCGAGCAGTGCGATCAGCTCCGAGCGCAGCGGCTCCGTGGTGCCGGCCGCGAGGCGGTCGGGGACCAGGTCGGGGGAGGGCTCGCGCCGGCCGGCGGGGCGCAGGCTTCGCGGATCGGGCTCCAGCAGCGGCATGACCACGGCCTCCTCGGGTCCGTCAGCAGCGGTGCTCCGGGGATCCGTCCACCAGAGCCGTCAGCAGTCCGCCGAGCACCTCGCGCTGGTCGGCGTCCAATGGAGCCAGGATCTCCTCCGCGGCGCCCCGGCGCGCGCTGCGCAGCGACCGCAGCGTGGCGCGGCCCGCGTCCGTGAGCTCGATCCGGATGACCCGGCGGTTGCTGGGATCGGGCACCCGCCGCACGTCCCCGCTCTCCTCCAGGGCGTCCACCAGCGTGGTCACGGCGCGCGGCACGACCTCCAGGCGGGCGGCCAGGTCGGCCATGCGCGGCGGCTCGCTCCAGTGGGCCAGCGTGCGCAGCAGCCGGGACTGCGCGGGCGTGATGCCCACCGGCTCCAGGTGCTGCTTCTGGATCCGGTGCAGTCGGCGGGTCAGCCGCAGCAACTGCTCGGCCAGCAGGCCGTCGGCGTCGGGGGCCCGGGAAATGTGTGGCTGCATACGGGAACAATAACAGGACCTGGTTCATTGTGAGTATAGGTAACAATGAGCTATGCTCCCGAAGTCATCATCGCGCCGCCCCCGGGCGGACGCCCTCACACCCGTCGAAGGAGCCCATGCGCCCCGAACAATCCACCTGGACGCCCCCGCCCCGCGGCTCCGAGCCGCAGGAGCCGGCGCAGATCCGCCGCATCCTCGGCCTCTTCCGCCCCTACCGCGGCAGGCTCGCCGTGGTCGGCCTGCTCGTCGCCGCCTCCTCGCTCGTCTCGGTCGCCTCGCCGTTCCTGCTGCGCGAGATCCTCGACGTGGCCATTCCGCAGAACCGCACGGGCCTGCTGAGCCTGCTCGCCCTCGGCATGATCGCCACGGCGGTCGTCAACAGCGTCTTCGGCGTCCTCCAGACGCTCATCAGCACCACCGTCGGCCAGCGCGTCATGCACGACCTGCGCACCGGCGTCTACGCCCAGCTCCAGCGGATGCCGCTCGCGTTCTTCACGCGCACCCGCACCGGTGAGGTGCAGTCCCGGATCGCCAACGACATCGGTGGCATGCAGGCGACCGTCACCTCCACCGCGACCTCGCTGGTCTCCAATCTCACCGCCGTGGTCGCCTCCGTCGTCGCGATGCTCGCGCTCGACTGGCGGCTGACCTGCGTCTCGCTGCTCCTGCTCCCCGTGTTCGTGTGGATCAGCCGCAGAGTGGGCCGCGAACGCAAGAAGATCACCACCCAGCGCCAGAAGCAGATGGCCGCGATGGCCGCCGAGGTCACCGAATCGCTCTCGGTCAGCGGCATCCTGCTCGGCCGCACCATGGGCCGCGCCGACTCCCTGACCAAGAACTTCGCCGACGAGTCCGAGCGCCTGGTGGACCTCGAAGTGCGCTCCAACATGGCCGGGCGCTGGCGCATGTCCACCATCGGCATCGTCATGGCCGCCATGCCCGCCGTCATCTACTGGGCGGCCGGGCTCGCCCTCCAGGCCGGCGGCCCCTCCGTCTCCATCGGCACCCTGGTCGCCTTCGTCTCGCTCCAGCAGGGTCTGTTCCGGCCCGCCGTGAGCCTGTTGTCCACGGGCGTCCAGATGCAGACCTCGCTGGCGCTCTTCCAGCGGATCTTCGAATACCTCGACCTGCCGGTGGACATCACCGAGCCCGCCGAGCCGGTACGGCTGCCGCAGGCGCGCGGCGCGGTCCGCTTCGAGGGCGTGGACTTCCACTACGACGACAAGCAGGAGCGGCCCACCCTCTCCGGCATCGACCTGACCGTGCCCGCCGGCGGCAGCCTCGCGGTCGTCGGCCCCACCGGCTCGGGCAAGTCCACGCTCAGCTACCTGGTGCCGCGGCTGTACGACGTGACCGGTGGGCGCGTGACGCTGGACGGGGTCGATGTGCGCGAGCTGGACTTCGACAGCCTGGCCCGCTCGGTCGGCGTGGTCTCCCAGGAGACCTACCTCTTCCACGCCTCGGTCGCCGAGAACCTGCGCTTCGCCAAGCCCGGGGCCACCGACGAGGAACTGGAGGCGGCCGCCCGCGCGGCCCAGATCCACGACCACATCGCCTCGCTGCCGGACGGCTACGACACCCTCGTCGGCGAGCGCGGCTACCGGTTCTCGGGCGGTGAGAAGCAGCGCCTCGCCATCGCCCGGACGATCCTGCGCGACCCGCCGGTCCTCATCCTCGACGAGGCGACCAGCGCGCTCGACACCCGTACCGAACAGGCGGTGCAGCAGGCCATCGACGCGCTGTCCGAGGGCCGCACCACCATCACGATCGCCCACCGCCTGTCCACCGTGCGGGACGCGGACCAGATCGTCGTCCTCGACGGCGGAGTGATCGCCGAGCGCGGCACCCACGAGGAGTTGCTCGACCAGGACGGCCGGTACGCGGCCCTGGTCCGCAGGGATGCGCAGCTCGCCCCCGTCCGCGGCTGAACCGCTGGACACATGGCGACCGGACGCACGGCGACGCCGCCGCTCCCGTGGGACGGGGAACGACGGCGCCGGGCGTGACGATCGTCAGACGAGCCAGCCGATGAAGTGGAGGACGCCGGCGAGCAGGTCGGTGATGAGGTTCATGGTGGTGCTTTCTCCTTGTACAGGCGATTGCGGCGTGGGAACAACGCCGCTGTGGGACCGCGCAACCCCGGTCTGCAGCCCGTCGCTTGCGCCCTACAAGCATCCTTCGCCACCAGGGGGTTGAGCAACGAATCCCATGACGATCACGCGTACCGGCGAACACCCGATCCCCTGTTCGTGTGTTCGTCACGGGGCGGGATCGCGCGTGTCGATCCCGGTTGGATGTCTTGTTTGTCCGATCTATGGGGGTAGCGTGCCGCCATGAGCGAGACCGCAGACCGTCGACGCCCCCGTGTGACCCGCCGCGGCCGGCTGCTCCTGCTGCTGTTCGCGCTGCTCCTGGTGATCGCCGTGGTGCTCGTCCTGGTGCTGCGCCCGACAGGCGCCCCGGCCCGCACCCTCCTCGTGCCCGAGGGCTGGCGGGCGAGCCAGGTGTACGCGGCCGTCGACAAGCGCCTCGAAGTGCCGCCCGGCACCACCAAACAGGCCGTGGCGACGGCCGGCCTCAAGCTTCCGGCCGAGGCCAAGGGAAACCCCGAGGGCTATCTGTTCCCGGCGACCTACCCGGTCACGGACGACACGACTCCGGCCGGTCTGCTCGCCTACATGGTCGAGACCGCCAACAAGCGCTTCGGGCAGGACCGCATCACTGCGGGAGCGAAGGGGAGCGCTCTGACGGTCTATCAGATCGTGACCATCGCCGGAATCGTGCAGGCCGAGGCCGACACCACGGCCGACATGGGCAAGGTCTCCCGGGTCATCCGCAACCGCCTGGCCCGCGGCATGCCGCTCCAGATGGACTCCACGCTCAACTATGCGCTCAACCGCTCGACGCTGGCCACCACCACCGGCGACACCAGGACCGACAGCCCGTACAACACCTATGAGCACAAGGGCCTGCCGCCCACCCCCATCGCCAACCCCGGCCAGGAGGCCGTCGAAGCCGCCATCAACCCGACCCCGGGCGACTGGCTGTACTTCGTGACGGTGGCCCCCGGAGACACCCGCTTCACCGACAGCTACGCCCAACAGCGGCTCAACGTGCGGGAGTTCAACGAGAACCAGAAGAAGTCGACAGCGGGCGCGGGCTGACACCGGGACCGGGTGCGGGGCTCGGCTCGGGGCCGAGCCCGCGATCGAGCAGCCGCTTGATCTCCCGTACCGCCGAACGGCCGGCCCGGTTCGCGCCGATCGTGGACGCCGAGGGGCCGTAGCCGACCAGATGGACGCGCTCGTCCCTGGCCGCCCTCGTACCCTCCAGACGGATACCGCCGCCGGCCTCGCGCAGCCGCAGCGGGGCGAGATGGTCGATGACCGGGCGGAACCCGGTGGCCCACAGGATGACGTCGGCCTCGACGCTCCGTCCGTCGTTCCAGGCCACCCCGTGCTCGGTGATCCGGTCGAACATCGGCAGCCGGTCCAGGACACCCCGGGCGCGCGCCGCCCGCACCGCGTCGTTCAACGGCAGTCCCGTCACCGACACCACGCTCCGCGGCGGCAGCCCCAGCCGTACCCGCTCCTCGACCATCGCCACGGCCTCGCGCCCGGCGTCCTCGTCGAAAGGGCCCTCGCGGAAGACCGGCGGGCGCCGCGTCACCCAGGTGGTGTCCGCGGCGACCTCGGCGATCTCCATCAGATGCTGGGTGCCCGAGGCCCCGCCGCCCACCACGATCACCCGCAGCCCGGCGAACTCCTCGGGCCCCGGATAGTTCACCGTGTGCAACTGCCGCCCCCGGAAGGTCTCTTGACCCGGATAGCGCGGCCAGAACGGCCGGTCCCAGGTCCCGGTGGCGTTGATCAGCGCGCGGGTGGCGTAGTCGCCCTCCGACGTCTCGACGAGCAGCCGGCCGCCCTCGCCCTCCCGCACGGCACGCACATCGACGGGCCGGTGCACCCGCAGGCCGAAGGCGTCCTCGTACGCGGCGAAGTACGCGCCGATGACCTCCGCGGACGGGCGGTCGGCGTCAGCGCCCGTCAGCTCCATGCCCGGCAGGGCGTGCATCCCGTGCACCTTGCCGTAGGTGAGCGAGGGCCAGCGGAACTGCCAGGCGCCGCCCGGCCGCGGCGCGTGGTCGAGCACCACGAAGCCACGGCCGGGCTCCAGGCCCGCCCGCCGCAGATGGTAGGCGCCGGACAGGCCCGCCTGCCCGGCGCCTATGACCACCACGTCCACGTCTCGCACCCCGAAGTCGTTCACGGTTCTGCCAACCACGCGGGGTGCGGGGATCTTCCCGGGCTTCGCTCAGCGGCCGCCGCCCACCAGCAGCGGGGCGCCGCCGGGCGCGGAGGCCGGGCGTCCGTTGGCCGCGGGCACCCCGAGCAGCGGCGAGGCCGGGATGGTCGCGAGGAGCCCGCGCGCGGCCAGCTCCGGGGTCACCCCCTCGCCGAACCAGTACGCCTCCTCCAGGTGCGGATAGCCGGACAGGACGAAGTGCTCGACCCCGAGGTCGTGGTACTCCTCGATCCGGTCGGCCACGTCCGCGTGGCTGCCGACGAGCGCCGTACCCGCCCCGCCCCGCACCAGGCCCACGCCCGCCCACAGGTTCGGCGAGATCTCCAGTCCGTCCCGCGAGCCGTTGTGCAGCGCGAGCATCCGCTGCTGGCCCACCGACTCGCTCTTGCCGAGCGCCTGCTGGGCCGCCGCGATCGTCTCCGCGTCGAGATCGCCGAGCAGCCGATCGGCCGTGGCCCACGCCTCGCGCGCGGAGTCCCGCGAGATGGTGTGCAGCCGGATGCCGAACCGCACCGTGCGCCCGCGCTCCTCCGCGAGCCCCCGGATCCAGTCGATCTTCTGCTTCACCTGGGCGGGCGGCTCGCCCCAGGTCAGATACACATCCGCGTGATCGGCGGCCACCGGCCCGGCCGCGGGCGACGAGCCCCCGAAGAAGATCTCCGGCAGCGGGTCCGGCGGCAGCGCGGTCAGACCGCCCTCCACCTGGTAGTGCTCGCCGTGGAAGTCGTACGGCAGACCGCTCCACACCCCGCGCACGACGGACAGGAACTCCGAGGTCCGCGCGTAGCGCCGGTCGTGGTCCAGATGGTCGCCGAAGCGCCGCTGCTCGGTCGAGTCGCCGCCGGTCACCACGTTGAGCAGCAGCCGGCCGCGGGTGATGCGCTGGTACGTCGCCGCCATCTGGGCCGCGAGCGTGGGGGAGATGACGCCGGGCCGGAAGGCGACCAGGAACTTCAGCCGCTCGGTGTGCTGGGCGAGCGCGACCGTCGTCAGCCAGGCGTCCTCGCACCAGGTGCCCGTCGGCGTCAGGACCGCCTCGAACCCCAACTGCTCGGCCGCCTTGGCGATTTGGGCCAGGTACTCGATGTCGGGCGCCCGCACCCCGGTCACCGGAGTGATCCGCGAGCGCTTGATGCCGCCGTCGGTGTAGGCGTGCCGGTCGACCAGGGTCCGGCCGTCACCGCCGGTGGGCAGGAACCAGTGCAGATGGACGGTCATCAGGAAGAGGCCTTTCCGTACGAGCGGGGAGCGGTGGTGGAGGCGGGCAGGGAGCCGTTGAAGCGGGTGTCGACGTAGTCCTTGAAGGTGAAGCGGCGCGGGATCAGCTTCAGACCGGCGAAGGTGTCGGCGATCTGCTGCTCGGAGGCGATGGCTGCGTCGTCCACGGCGACCGGGACCCGGGTGCCGTTGCTGCGCTTCACCGAGTCCAGCGCCACCGAGTAGGGCAGCCCGGTCTCCTTCGACCAGACCTTCGCCCAGGCCTCCGGGTGCTGGAACACCCAGTCCTGGGCGCGGTTGAGGCGCTGGAGGTAGTCCCCGATCGCCTTCGCCTTGGCCGGGTCGCCCAGCGCCCCGGGCGCGGCGACCTGGAAGCTGAGGCCGTTGACCTGGCCCTCGCCGGTGGTCAGGATCCGCCCCTTCTTGGAGCCGAGGACCTGCGAGGTGTACGGGTCCCACACCGCCCAGGCGTCGACCTTGCCGCGGTTGAAGGCGGCCAGCGCGTCGGCCGGCTGAAGGTAGTTGAGCTTGACGTCACCGATGCCGAGCCCGGCGTTCTTCAGCGAGGCGAGCAGCTGGTAGTGGGCGGAGCTGCCCTGGGCCACGGCGATCGACTTGCCCCGCAGATCGGACGCCTTCTTCAGCGGCGAGCCCTCGGGAACGAGGATCGCCTCGCCCGCGGACGAACCGTGGCTTGCCGCCACCACCTTGATCTTGGAGTCGGCGCCCGCGGCGAACACCGGGGGAGTGTTGCCGACCGCGCCGATGTCGACGGCCTTGGCATTGACCGCTTCGAGCAGCGGCGGCCCGGAGGTGAAGGTGGACCACTTGATCTTGTAGTCGAGGTGGTCGAGTTCACCGGCCGCTTTCAAGATGGCCTCCGAACCGCCTTTCTGGTCACCGACGTTGAGCGTGACCGAGCCGGAGCCCGAGCCGGATCCGGTCTTGCTGTCGGCGGCCGAGTTCCCGCCGCAGGCGGCCAGGAGCGCGGTGAGCGGCACGAGCATCAGGACGGGCAGGGTGTGGCGTCGCATGGGTACGTTCTTTCCTTTGCGGTGTTCGCAGGGGTGCGGTGTTCGTGGGGGTGCCGGGTGTGCGGAGCTGGTCGGGGTTCACGGCGGACGGGTTCCGGTGCCGCGGCCGGGGGCCGGGACGGAACCGGAGGCGGCGGCGCTAGGCGGCCGAGGCGGAACCGGGTGCCGTGGGCTGCTCCACGCCCAGTTCGCCCAGCAGGCGGGAGCGCAGCGCCGCGAAGCCGGGGGCGCCCACGGTGCGGGGCCGGTCCAGCGGGACGGGAGTGTCGTGCGCGATGGCGCCGTCCCGCATGACCAGGACGCGGTCGGCGAGCAGCAGGGCCTCGTCCACGTCGTGCGTGACGAGCAGCACCGCGCAGCCGCGCCGCTGCCACAGCTCGGCGACGAGCTGCTGCGCTTTGATCCGGGTCAGTGCGTCGAGCGCGCCGAACGGCTCGTCGAGCAGCAGCAGATCGGGCTCGCGCACCAGGGCCCGGGCGAGCGAGGCGCGCTGGGCCTCGCCCCCGGACAGAGTCTTGGGCCAGGCCCCGGACCGGTGGCCGAGCCCCACCTCCTCCAACGCGCTGTCCGCGACGGCCCGTTCGGGCTTGCCGGGCAGCCCGAGCAGCACATTGCGCCACACCCGCTTCCACGGCATCAGGCGGGGCGCCTGGAAGGCGACGGCCCGCCGTCTGGGCACGAGGACCGTGCCCTCGATCTCCCGGTCGAGCCCGGCGAGCACCCGGAGCAGGGTGGACTTGCCGCAGCCGCTGCGGCCGAGCAGCGCGGTGAACTCCCCGGCGCGCAGGGTGAGATCGAGCCCGTCGATGACCGGCCGCCCGTCGAAGGCGCGGGTCAGGCCCTCGACCCGGACGGCGTCGGCGGTCGCCGTGCCGGTCACTGGCCGGTGAAGGTCGGTCGCCATTGCAGGAGCAGCCTTTCGAGAGTGCGGACGACGGCGTCGGCGAGCAGGCCGAGGAAGGCGTACACCACCAGGCAGACGACGATCACATCGGTGCGGAAGAACTCGCGGGCCTGGTTCATCAGGAATCCGATGCCGGCGTCCGCGTTGATGGACTCGCCGAAGACCAGGGCCAGCCAGGCGGTGGCCAGCGAGTAGCGCAGGCCGGTCATCGCGCCGGGCAGCGCGCCCGGCAGCACGACATGGCGCACCAGACCCCAGCGACCCAGGCCCAACGCCTGCCCGGCTTCGACGAGTTGGGCGTCCACGCCCCGGATGCCGGCGTACACGTTCAAGTAGAGGTGGAAGGCCACGCCGAGCGCGATCAGGGCGACCTTCGGCGCCTCGCCGATGCCGAGCCAGATGATGAACAGGGGGATGAGCCCGACCCACGGCACGGTGCGCAGCATCTGCACGGTGGCGTCGACCAGGTCCTCGCCGAGCCGGGAGAGCCCGGACACCAGGGCGAGGGCGATCCCGGCCACGCCGCCGATGAGCAGGCCGACGGCGACCCGCTGGAGCGAGATGGCCATCGCCGAGGGGAGTGTGCCGTCCGAGACCAGATCGGCTCCGGCGCGGGCCACGGTGCCGGGCGAGGCGAGGGTGTCGGGGCTCAACACCCCGGTGGCGCTGAGGACTTGCCACAGAACGAGCAGGGCCACCGGCCCGACCGTTCGGCGCAGCCAGCGCGGCACCGAGCGCAGCGGGCCGCGCCGGGCGGCGGCGGGAACAACCGGTTCGAGGGCGGGGCCGACGGGTGGCGTGGCCTTTTCGACGGGGGCGGATACGTCCGGCGGGGCATGGTCGACGGTCATGGGGGCTCCATGGTCGTGAGTAGCGGGGACCCGGGGCCCCGGCAGCGTCGGCCGCCGCACCACGGCACGGGCCCACGCCGAAGCGGGGCCATACGGGGCGGTGGTACGGGGCGTGCCGACCGGCCGCACGCGTCAGCGGGCGGCGGCGGGGCTCAGGTGGAGAAGGAGGCGTACGAAGGTGCCGGGAAGGACGTCACAACCGCGACCGGCCGGGGAAGGGGCCGTCGGGCGCCGCAGGGGCGGAAGGGGACGTCAGCAGCCGCGACAACAACAAGCGGCGGACGCCACCCGCAGCAGGTCGATGTGACCGCGCGTGGTGAGCAGGGCTGTACGCGACATGGCGTGAACGTAGCGACCCGTTCCGGACGCGGTCAACGGTGTCTCGCTCCTCGGACGCCCGATCTTGCCCGTTGGGCAGGCCGCCGGTGCGGCTGCCGCGTGTACCGGGTGGGTCGGCGGGAAGATGGGAGGCATGTCCGACACCTTCACCACCCATGTACTGAACCTCACGACCGGCTCCCGCGAGACGGTCACCGATCTGACCGGGGACTGCGCGGAGTTCCTGCGGCAGCGCGCCGGAGGCCGCGACGGCCTGCTCAACGTCTTCGTGCCGCACGCCACCGCCGGCATCGCCGTCCTGGAGACCGGTGCGGGCAGCGACGACGACCTGCTCGCGACCCTGCACACGCTGCTCCCGGCCGACGACCGCTGGCAGCACCGGCACGGCAGCCCCGGCCACGGCCGCGACCATGTGCTGCCCGCGCTGGTGCCACCGCATGCCACGCTGCCCGTCGTCGACGGCCGGCTCGCCCTCGGCACCTGGCAGTCGGTGTGCCTGGTGGACACGAACAAGGACAATCCGAACCGCCAGGTACGGCTGAGTTTTCTCGGCTGAGTACGGTGAAAGCCACTTCAACAGTGGGTGAGTTGAGGGTGTGGCATCATGGCCGCGTTGTCCGCCCGGGGTCGGGAGCCTGAATCCCGGGAACCAGTCGAATCGGCATTGCGACAGCCTGCTTCTCCGGCGTGGAAGGCGTGGAAGGCTAAGGATGAAGGTGTCTGGCTCTGCGTTACCGTCGCCGGAGGACCGTCGGCTCAGGCGCCGTCTCAAAAAGGTTCGTCAAACCTGTGAGGCGCTGCTCGCGGACTGGGGTATGGAGCACGGCTGCGGCATTGATGAACTGCACGGCTATCTCAGCGCACAGAACCAGCGGCCGATCCATCTGATTCCGATGCCCTTCCCGGAACGTCATCTCTTCGGTCTGTGGCTGAAACTCGACGATTTCGACATCATCGCTTACGAGAAGGCGGCCTCCGCATCACACAAAGAACACATCATTGCCCATGAGCTCTCCCATATCGCCTTCGCGCACCGCGGTTCCGTGGAATTCGATCACAGTGATACGAGTCAGTTGTTCACGGATGTCGAACCAGCCGTCGTGCAGAGCATGTTGATGCGTTCCCGCTACAGCGACGACGAGGAGCAGGAGGCCGAGACGATGGCGTCGCTGATCCTCGCCCGCGCCACCAAGCGCTGGCTTGAGCCGGCCTGGGGCGTGCCCGAGGAGGCCGCGGAGATCGTCGCCCGCATAGAGAACGGCGTCGGCCACGCGGACCCGTCATGAACGCGGTCAACGGAGTCCTCACCTGGGTCTGCGCGCTCGGCGGCATCGCGGCCTTCGGCTACCGCCTGCCGGACCTGCTGCGCAGGAGGCACGACGTCGCGCTGTGGGCGCTGTGCGTCTACTTCCTGTGTTCCGGGATCAGCTTCCTGGTCGACCTGGACGCCCTCAGGGTGCACATCTCCAACATCTTCGGGCTGCCCAACATCACCTCGCTGATCGTCCAGGTGGCCGTCGTCGTGCTCACCGCGGCCCAGCAGGTCGTCCTCGTGTACTGGTCGTCCCCGCCCGAGGAGGCCCGCAGCCGGGCGCGGCGCCGGGTGCTGTTCTTCGGTGCCGCACTGTGCGTCCTGATCGTGGCCTCCCTCGCCGTCAGCCCGGTCGCCAGCGCCAAGACGGCCACCTCCACGATCCTGCTCAGCATCCAGGACTCCCGGTACGCGCTGTACATGTCGTTCTACCTGGTCATCTGCGGCATCGGGCAGTTCGAGACGGTCCGGCTCTCGCTGCGCTTCACCAAGATGGCGAACCGGCAGTGGCTCAAGGTCGGCATGCGCACGGTCACCGTCGGCGCCAGCCTGATCCTGGTCTACTGCGTCACCCGCAGCATCCAGATCGCCGGCACCCAACTGCACTTCGACGCCTCCGAGCTCGACCCCATCCAGTGGTCGTGCGGCACCATCGGCGCCCTGCTCCAGATCACCGGCTGGACCATCCCGTCCTGGGGCATCCACCTCACCCGCGCCGGGGGCTGGCTGCGCAGTTACCGCTCCTACCTGCGCCTGCGCCCCCTGTGGTGGGCCCTCTACGAGGCCTCGCCGGACATCGCGCTCGACCCGCCCCACTCCTGGGCGCGCGACCTGATCCCGCCGCGCGATCCGCACTACAGCCTCTACCGTCGGGTCATCGAGATACGGGACGGCCAGCTGATGCTCCGCACCTCGCTCTCGCTCGCCGACTTCTCCCGCGTGGCCCGCTCCCTCGGCCTGCCCGAGGACCCCACCTCGCCGCTCGGCGAGGCGCTCCAGGTGCGGGCCGTCCTGGACCGCCCGGCCGATGAGCGGGAGGCGGAGGCCGACGCCGCCGAGATCCCGGCCCGCCCGCCGTACGACGACTTCCGCGACGAGGTGGAGTGGTTGACGCAGGTGGCGTCCTCGTTCACCGCGCTCACCCAGGGCCGGGCGGTGCGCGCACCCGACAGAATCCCCTCATGACCGAGCCGCCCCATCCGCACGCCATGGCAACTGGGGCCCTGACCGCTGTGGCGCGCACGGCAGTTGAACGCTTGGTGGCCCTGGACGCGGCACACGGGGCGACGGCGGCGCTCGGCGCCGTACGCGAGCTGACGGCGAACGTCCCCGGGCTGACGGCCGCCCCCGACGCCCCGCACGGCCGGGACGCCGATACGCTCGCGGCGCTCGCCGAACTCTGCGAAGTGATCGGCTGGATCCTCTTCGACGCGGGCCTGGACGGCCGGGCCCACCGCATGAACACCCGGGCCCTGGCACTCGCGGAGCGCTGCGGAGACCGGGCCACCGCCCGCCTGGTGCTGCTCAACGAGAGCATGCTGCACACCCGGGCCGGCCGCCCCCGTGCCGCCCTGGACGCCGCGGCCCGCGTATCCGGGCCCCGGCCCCTGCCGACGCTGGTCGCCACCCTGGTCCTGGTCCGGCGGGCCCACGCGGTGGCCCTGCTCGGCGGGCGGCGGGAGGCGGACCGCCTCGTCGCGCGCGCCCGGAGCCGGTTCCTCGACGGCGCCTCGCGCCAGGACCCGCCCTGGGCCTGGTGGATCGACCGGGCCGAACTCGCCGGCCACCACGGCTGGGTGCTGGCCCGCCTCGGCGACTGGAACCGGGCGATCCCCCTCCTGCACGAGGCCGCCACCGCCCCCGGGCCCTCCTACCGCCATCTGTTCACCGCCGAGTTGCTCGCGGCGCTGACCGGCGCCCACGCCTGGCGCGAGGCCGAGGAACTCATCGCCGAACTCGCCCCGCACGCCGGGGACATCGGCTCCGCGAGGACCACCGAGACCCTCGCCCGGACCGCCGCCCGGCTGCGCGGCTGCGCACAGGCGCCCGTGAACCTGCGGGCCGCGGCGGCCTTCCTGCTGGAATCCGTGCCGCCGCCCCCCGGTGGCTGTCAGGACGGTCCCTCCCGCTAGGGTCCCCGCCAGGGCCGGCAGGACAGCACCACCCTCACCATCCCCACCAGAACCCGACAGACAGGGATCACATGCTGCACATCAGGGTGTCCACGCCCGCGGCCGCCGCCCTCGTGGCGATCGCGCTCCTCTTCATCACCGGCGGACAGGTCTCCGAGGTCGCCTACGGCAAGACCGTCACACCGGCGGAGACGTCACAGGCCACCGCCGCGACAAGCCCCTACCTGGCGACCCACCTCTACTTCGGAACAGGCCGCCACAACGGTGAACCACCCATAACGGACGACCAGTTCATGAAGTTCGTCGCGGACGTGATCACCCCCCGCTTCCCCTCCGGTCTGACCATCCAGCAGGGCCGGGGACAGTGGCGGGACAAGACCGGCAGCATCAACAAGGAGATCTCCTACGAGCTGACGGTGCTCTATCCCGCCGGAGAGGCCCGCACCCACAACCCCGACATCGAGTACATCCGCAAGCGCTACTGCTCGATGTACGGGCTGGAATCCGTCGGGCGCGCCGACGTCAAGGCCCAGGCCGGCTTCTGATCCGCCCCGGGTCGACCTGCCCGGTGCACAGGCGCGCCGACCTGCACACGCTCACAGGCGTGCGGGCGCTCGAAGGCCCGTGCACGCTCACAGCGAGAGCTGCCGCACCACCAAGAGCATCGCGCCGAGCAATACCAGGACCGCGCCAGTGATCAGCGCGTCCAGGTCGGTGACCCCGGCGAACGCGAGGTGCCTGCCGCCCGCCCCCGCGGCGCTTCCGCGGGGCACGGCGGGGGCGGGACGGATGACGGGCGCCCCCTCGGCGCCCGCCGCCCGGTCCGTACCGTCGGCGGGCGTCGGGGCGGGAGTGGGCGAGGCGCAGTTGAGCACACCGGCGACATCCTGGCGGAAACCACCGGGCCCGAGCACGCTGAACCGGTAGCTCTGCCGGTCGGCGACCGGCACCAGGATCGTCCGCGTGCCACCCGGCTCCACCGAGGCCTGCACGCCCGCCAGTTGGAAGGTGAACGGGACGTCGCCCTCGTTGCGCGCGGTGACGTCCACACCGCCCCGCGCACAGTCGTCCACCGCGGCGACGGCCGGTTCGGGCCCCTTCGCGGGCGGTGCCGCGCCCGTGCCCGCGACCGTACTCGCGGCCGCGAGCGCAACGGCCCAGCGGACCGCCCGCTGCTTCGGTAGGTGCCTCACGGAAGGCCCTTCGGGGTGGGGGAGGGGCGGGGCAGGAACGTCCTCCAGTACGCGCGCCGATGTCCCGGCGTTCAACTGCGGCTACCCGAGGCCCTGTTGGAGGCTCCCGCGGCCCGCCCGCGCCCCGCGCCCCGTGTCACAGGCCCGGCGCGCCCCAGACCGGGAACCAGCGCGACAGATCGCCCTCGACGCGCAGGTCGTCGGCGACGACCGCCCGGACGCGCAGCTCCAGCGCGTTGTCCCGCTTCTCCCCGGGCAGCGGCGCGAAGGGATAGAAGGTGCCGCGCTTGTAGAGGTACACCAGGGAGAACGACGATCCTTCGGGGTGCTCGAACCCGACCAGGGAACACAGGAGTTGGGTACCGAAGCCACTGCTTTCGAGTGCGGTGTTCACGGCGTGCAGATCGCCGACGAGCGAGGTCAGGTCGTCGGGAGCGCGCCGGGAGAGCAGCCACGAGTAGCCGTAGGCGTCCCGGCTGAACTCCACCGATTCCGCGTCCCGTTCACTGTCCGCGTTCAGCAGGTCCGTCATGTCCGCGCGGATCCCCGCGAACGCCGAGCCCTCCACCGACGTGAAGCACACCGAACCCCGGCCCGTCGGCGTGAATCCGGCCGCCGCCCGAAGGGTGACCGCGGCCGACGGCAGGCCGAACAGCCGGTCAAGATCGGGCGCGGCGGGCCGGGTGCGGCCGAGCAGGATGTCCAGGAAACCCATGTGCTCCGTCCTTCGTGCGGGGAATGAGGAGGCCGTGCCGCCCCCCGGCCGGCCCGCCTGTCCTCAGGCCGGGCGGCCCAGCTCGGCGGAGATCCTGGCCAGGCCGTCGAGCCGCTGCTCCAGGCTCGGGTGGGTGGAGAAGAGCCGGGCCAAGCGGCTGTGGTCGCCGAGCGCCGGGATGAAGTAGAAGGCGTTGAACGCGCTTGCCGTGCGCAGGTCCTTGCTCGGGATGCGGGCGATGTCCCCGTCCAGCTTGGTGAGCGCCGAGGCGAGGGCGGAGGGATGCCCGGTGAGCAGCGCCCCGGCCCGGTCGGCGGCCAGTTCCCGGTACCGGGACAGGGCGCGGATGAGGAGGAAGCTCAGCGAGTACACCACCGCCGAGACGGCGATGACGGCCGCGAGCACCGCCATGGTGTTCTGGTCGCGCCGGCCGCGGCCCCCGTACAGCTGGGAGTAGAACGCGAAGCGCACGACGAGCCCGGCGATGACCCCGAGGAACGAGGCGACGGTGATCACCGCGACATCGCGGTGGGCCACGTGCGACAGCTCGTGCGCGAGGACGCCCTCCAGCTCGTCGGGCTCCAGGCGGCGCACGAGCCCCGTCGTGACGCATAGGACCGCGTGGTCGGCGTTGCGTCCGGTGGCGAACGCGTTGGGCAGATCCGTGTCGGAGACGGCGATCTGCGGCCTCGGCATGTCCGCGGTCGCGCACAGCCGGTCGACGATGCCGTGCAGCTGGGGCTGCTGCTCGCGCGTCACCACCCGGCCGTGCATCGCGTACAGGGCGATCCGGTCGGAGAACCAGTACTGCGACACGAGGACCGCCGCGGCCACCACGACGACCACCAGCGTCGACTTGAGCAGGACGAGCAGGGCCCCGACGAACGCCACGTAGAGCAGGCCGAGCAGGAACACCGTGACCAGCATGCGTACGGTCAGCTGCCGGTCGGGCTCGAAGCGACTGTGCACGGCTTTCACACCCTCCCCGGAGCGGCGCGTCGCATGCCGGTACGGGCCCGCGCGGCCGGATCCGTGAGCCGGCGGCGGGACGGCACATTCTTCTTGATCATGGCGCTCTCCAGGACCGGTGAAGTGGTGCTCACCCTCCACCATGCCACCGCGCCGGGCGTTCAGCGCAGCTGCCGGCGGACCAGTTCGTGCAGGCGCCCGTGCGGGTCGGCGAGAAGCTCGGCGGGCGGGCCCTGCTGCACCACGCGGCCCTCCGACAGAACGATCACCCGGTCCGCGTCCAGGACGGTGGAGAGGCGGTGCGCGATCACGATCCGGGTGGCCGCGAGGGTGCGGGTGCTCTCGGTCACGATGCGCTGGGTCTCGTTGTCGAGGGCGCTGGTGGCCTCGTCGAAGAAGAGGAGGCGGGGCCTTCTGACCAGCGCCTGGGCGATCATCAGGCGCTGGCGCTGGCCGCCCGAGATCGCCCCGCCGCCGGAGATCATGGTGTGCAGCCCCATCGGCATCCGCTTGATGTCCTCGGCCAGACCCGCCATCGCGGCGGCCTCCCACGCCTCCTCCTGGCTGAACACCTCCGCCCCGCAGATGCAGTCCAGGATCGACCCGGCGAGCGGCTGGGCGTTCTGGAGCACCACTCCGCACTGGCGGCGCACGGCCGCCCGGTCGAGGGCCGACAGGTCCTGGCCGTCGTAGCGGACACTGCCCGAGACCGGGTCGTCGAAGCCGATGAGCAGCCGCAGCAGCGTCGACTTGCCGCAGCCGCTCGGTCCCACGATCGCCACGAACTCGCCGGGTGCCACCTTCAGGGACACCCCGTCCAGGACGAGCGGGCCGTCGTCGCCGTACCGGAACGACAGGTCCCGCGCCTCGATCTCCCCGGAGAGCGCACCGGGCTGGGTGCTCGCCCCGCGCACCTCGGGTGCCTCGTCGAGCACCGGCTTGATCTGCTCGAACAGGGGCAGCACCGCGGCCGCGGAGATGAACGCCCCGGTCAGCTGGGTGACCGAGGTGAGCAGCATGGTCACGGCCGTGTTGAAGGTCAGGAACGCGCTCGCCGAGAGCGAGCCGCGGGCCGGTCCGGCGAGCAGCACGAACAACAGCAGTGAACACAGCGGCAGATAGACGGAGTTGACGACGGTCGTCAGGTTCTTGATGCGGCCCGCCCGCTGCTGGAGCTCCCGGCTGCGCGCGAACTCCCCGGCCCATGCCCCGTACGCGAAGCTCTCCGCCGCCGCGACCCGCAGCTTGGGCAGTCCGCGCAGGGTCTGGAAGGCCTGGTTGTTGAGCTTGTTGCCCAGCTCGACCAGGCGGCGCTGCCAGCGCAGCTCCCACATCCCGAGGGCGAGGAACACACCGGCGATGACGATCAGCAGAGCGACCGCCACCAGCGCCAGCGGCACGCTGTAGCACAGCAGCAGGACGAGGTTCATCGCCCCGACCGTGCCCGCCTGCACGGCGACCGGACCGATCCCGGAGAGCACCCGCCGGATCGCGCTCACCCCCATCGCGGCGCTCGCCAGCTCACCGGTGGAGCGCTCGGCGAAGAACTTGGTCGGCAGCCTCAACAGCCGGTCCCACACGGCGGGTTGGAGGGTGCTCTCGATCCGGCCCTCCATGCGGAGCACGGTCAGGTTCTGGAGCAGCATGAACGCGGCCGACACGACGCTCGTGACGATGACGGCGAGCGAGACCTGCACGATGAGGCCGTTCCGCGCCCTCGGCACGTACACCCCGAGCACCTGGCCGGTGGCGATCGGCACCAGCGCGCCGAGCGCCACCGTCACCAGACCGGCGAGCAGCAGCCGGCGCGCGTCGGGGCGGGTGCCGCGCAGACTGAACCGGAGCAGCCCCCACCGGCCGAGCGGCCGGTCCGGCAGCGGCCGGTAGAGCATGACGGCCCGCCGCTCGAACTCCCCGGCGCTGCCCGCGTCCACGCGGGTGCGCCGCCCGGACACCGGATGCACCGCCTCGTACCCGCCGCGCCGCCACAGCAGGGCGACCGGGGTGCCGCTCGTGCGGTGGCCGACGAGCGGCCCGGCATCCTCGCGCCACCAGCGGCCGTCGAGCCGCACCGGCCGGGTGCGGATCCGCGAGGCGACGGCGACCCGCTCGACCGGGTCGACCCGGTCGCTGAGCGCGCCG
Organism: Streptomyces sp. CB01201; assembly: GCF_002803085.1. Taxonomy (GTDB): domain Bacteria; phylum Actinomycetota; class Actinomycetes; order Streptomycetales; family Streptomycetaceae; genus Streptomyces; species Streptomyces hundungensis. The sequence continues at coordinate 179,069 of NZ_NNBJ01000001.1, forward strand.
CCGAGTCCCGGATCCGCGAGGGTGATCCCGGCCGCCTCCGCGACCAGGCGGCAGGCCGCGTACGTCGAGTCGGCGGACGCCGTCCTGCGTGAACTCGCCCTGTGGGGGCGGCCGATGGAGGTGAGGAGCGCGCGGTCGGCCTCCTCGCGGACGTCCTCGCCCGCCTTGATCCCGGCGGCCGCCCGGTCCTCGTGGGCGCGCTCCACGCGCTCGATCCAGCGGTCGAGCGCGGCGAGCAGCCGGTACTGCTGATTGACCATGCTCTGCCACAGGTCGCCGTCCACGAGCAGATCGCCGGCCGCCTCCGCGCTGAAGGCCGCTCCGTACTGCACACTTCCCGGCGCCACCGGCAGCCACAGGATGTCGTCGTCCGCGACCGACTCCTCGACCATGGTGCGGCCGTCCAACGGGGCCTCGAACAGCACCCGTTGGCCCCGGCCGACGCCGAGCGAGAAGGCGTGCTCCAGGAGGCTGAGGGCCGCGTCACCGGTGTCGTACCGGCTCGGATACCCGCCGTAGCCGCCGTAGCCGCCGTAGCCGCCGTAGCCGCCGTAGCCGTCGCCGTGCCCGGCTTCGCGGCCGGCGGATTCCGGATGCCGGTACAGCTCGCGCAGCGGGATGCGGCGCAGCACGCACTCCCGCAGCGGGCGCCCGACCAGCGTGTGCTGCGGGCCCTCGACGGGGCCGAGCAGCAGGGTGCCCGGTTCGAGCCGGCCGAGGAAGTGCCAGTGGCCCTGCTCCGCCGCGTCCACCGCGAACAGGTCCAGGGCGCCGCTCACCACGAGCCACAGGACCTGGGGCCCTTCGAGCGAGAAGGCGCGCAGCCCGGCGCAGTCGATGTGCTGCCCCAGACCGCCGAGCGCGCCGACCACGGCGTCCTGACCGGCGGCGCCCGGGTGGGCGAGGGGAGGTACGCAAGTCACCTCAGTGCTCCCTCACGAGCCGGGCATACGGTCCGGCCGCGCCGACCAGATCCTCGTGGCGGCCCCGCTCCACGACCGCGCCGTGGTCGAGCACCACGATCTCGTCGCTGTCGCGGACCGTGCTCAGCCGGTGCGCGATGACGACGCAGGCACAGCCCCGGCGGCGCAGATTGTCGATGATGAGGTGCTCGGTCTCGGCGTCCAGCGCACTGGTGACCTCGTCCAGGACGAGGATGCTGGGCCGCCGCACCAGCGCCCGCGCGATCTCCAGGCGCTGGCGCTGGCCGCCGGAGAAATTACGCCCGTCCTGCTCGACCCGGCCGTGAATGCCGCCCGGCCGCCGGGCGATCACCTCGTAGAGGGCCGCGTCCTTCAGCGCCGAGACGACGGCGTCGTCCGGGATCGAGGGGTCCCACAGCGCGACGTTGTCCCGCACCGTGCCCTCGAACAGGAAGACGTCCTGGTCGACGAACGACACGGAGGCGGCGAGTGCCCCGCGCGGGATGTCCTCCAGCCGCTGCCCGTCGATGCGGATGGTGCCCTCCCAGGGCGCGTACAGGCCCGAAATCAGCCGGGAGACAGTGGACTTGCCGCTCCCCGAGCCGCCCACCAGGGCCACCTGCTGCCCGGGCCCGACGGTCAGCGAGAACCCGGTGAGCAGGGGCTTGTCGAGGGGGCTGTAGCCGAAGGTGATGTCGTCGAGCGTCACATGGCCCTTGAGACGGCGGGTGCTCGCGGGTGGTTCGGGGCGGCTGTGCAGCGGGTCCACGGGGAAGTTCTCGACATCCTTGAGCCGGGCGACATCCGCCGCGAAGTCCTGCACGCGGCCGGCCACCCCGTTCAGCCGGGTGAGCGGCGCGGTGAAGCGCGTCACCAGGGCCTGGAACGCGACGAGCAGTCCGATCGAGAGATGTCCCTCCACCGCCCGCAGCCCGCCGATCCACAGGATCAGCGCACTGTTGAGGGTGGCGAGCGCGGGAGCCACCACCCCCAGCCAGGCACTCGGCACCCCGAGCCGCTGCTGCACGTCCAGGGTGGTGGCGTGCTGGCCCGCCCAGCGCCGGAAGTACCCGTTCTCGCCGCCGGTGGCCTTCATCGTCTCGATCAACTGGAGCCCGGTGTACGAGGTGTTGGTGAGCCGCGCGCTGTCGGCCCGCAGCTTCTGCGTGCCGGCGGCCCGCAGCCGTACGACGATGCGCATCGCGACGACGTTCAGCAGTGCGATGCCCACCCCGACGACGGTGAGCTGGGGGTCGTAGGTCCACAGCAGGGCGGCGTACAGCAGCACGACGACGCCGTCCACGGCCGCCGCCGTCAGGTCGCGGGCCAGCGTCTCGGCCACCGCGTCGTTGGACTGCAGCCGCTGTACGAGGTCGGCGGGGCTGCGCTGTGCGAAGAACGTGACCGGCAGCCGCAGCAGATGCCGGAAGAAGCGCGCGCTGCTGAGCGTGGAGGAGATGATCCGCCCGCGCAGCAGGTTCGCCTGCTGGAGCCAGGTCAGCACCACGGTGAGCGCCACCATGAGGCCCATGGCCCCGAACAGCACGCCCAGCAAAGAGGTCTGATGCCCTATCAGGAACAGGTCGATGTACGTACGGCTGAGCGCGGGCAGTGCCGCGCCGACGGCCACCAGGAGCAGGCTGGCGAGCAGCGAGGCGAGCATCGTGCCCGTGGTGCCGCGCAGCCGGGCGGGCAGGGCGCCGAGCACGCCGGGCTTCCTGCCGCCGGGCCGGAAGTCCGGACCGGGTTCCAGGACCAGGACGACACCGGTGAAGCTGGTGTCGAAGTCCTCCGACGCCACGAAACGCCGGCCCTTGTCCGGGTCGTTGATGTGCACGCCCCGGCGCCCCAGCCGGCGGCCCGTGCCGTCGTACACGACGTAGTGGTTGAACTCCCAGAACAGGATGGCCGGCGCCTGGACCTCGGCGAGCGCGGCCGGCTCCATCTGCATGCCCTTGGCGGTGAGCCCGTAACCGCGCGCCGCCTTCAGTACGTTGCTGGCCCGCGAGCCGTCGCGCGAGACACCGCACGCGATGCGCAGCTCCTCCAGCGGCACATGGCGCCCGTGGTGCGCGAGCACCATGGCGAGGGAGGCGGCGCCGCACTCCAGTGCCTCCATCTGGAGGACGGTGGGGCTGCGCACCACCTTGGCGCGGCGGCCCTCGCCCTTCGGCGCTTTACGGGCACGCGAACGGCGGCCGCTGCCGGGCGAGTTGGGCGGGCGCCGACGGCCGTGGCCGGCCGGCAGCCGGGGGGTGGGCGGCGAGGAGCGGGGTGCGGTCACGGGAGCAGCCAATCGATGGGGCGCCGGTCGGCCAGATGGACGGTGCCGGTGGCCAGGGTCATGGAGTCGACCGCGTACGGCGGGCCGTCGGCCGACGACCAGCGGTAGCCGGACCTGGTGCCGGGCGTCCGGTCCAGGCGGACCGCCACCCCCACCGGCCTGCCGTCCCGCGCGAACTGCTCGGCCAGCTGCCCGTCGCCGAGGAACGCGGCGATCTGCTGCGGGGTCTGCGCCGTCCTGCCGACCGAGGCCACCGTGCCGCGCAGCACCCCGTAGCGATCGGCCGGCACGGACTGCACGGCGAGGTCGACGGGGGCGCCGACGGGGACGCTCGCCGCGCGGTCGCCCGGCACGTACAGCATGACCATCAGCGGGTCGCCGTCGCCGCCCGTCCGCTCGACGCTCGCCACGTTCGAGCCGGTGGCGACGACGGCGCCGATGGTGGCGGCGAGGCTGGTGAGACGGCCCGCGGCGATCGCCCGGACGGTCCGGTCGCCCTGCGCGGTGCGGACCTTGAGCAGGGGAGCGTTGGCGGCCAGGCTCTGGCCCTCCTTGGCGAACACGCCGGTCACCTGGCCCGCGACGGGGCTCTGCAGCACGTAACTGCCCTGTGCGTGCGTGAGGATGCCGGGTGCGTCGATCGTGGAGGAGACGGAGCCCGTCACGGCCCAGAAACAGGCGGCGGTCATGACCACCACGGTGACCAGGAGAACGAATCGTCCTTGCGGGCGTGCAAAACGCACCGGCAGGTCGAGTTCCTCCGGCGACTGCATTGTGGAAAGGGCCTGCTGACGATACTGCACAGAACTCTTTCCCTGCCCGTTCCTTGCCCGCGAAACTTCCGCAAAGCGTGAATCACTCGCAATGAGCCCCGGAACCGAGGGGTTCCGGGGCTCGTGCGCGATCTCAGAGACCGGCGACGAGACCGGTGGCCAGGCCCGTGACGGCGCCCGTGTTCACACCGGTGGTCGAACCGACCAGGCCGGTCACCGAGTTGACGATGCCGGAGACCGGAAGAACGGAGTCGGCGGTGCCGGTCACGTTGCCGAGCGCGGTGCCCACGAGGCCGCCGGAGACGTTGTCCAGGTCGGCGTCGGAGATCTCGCGGGTCTCAACCTGGGGAGCGTTGTTCATGGTGAGTACTGCCTTTCATGGGGACATTTCCTATCGGGAACTCCTTGTCGGGGCTCCCGCAGTGGCCAGGATCAAAACACGCCGACGGCTGGGACAGCCAATCCGCCGGGGGATGGAGAGGGCTTTCTTCCGGCCCTGAATTGCCGGCACGTGCAGACCCGTTCATGATTCGGGATCATTTCCTTCACGAGCTTCACGGGATGAATTCCTCAAGCTCCGGCATCACTTCTCCCAACTGGGACACTCCCGCACCAAAGCCGCGCGATTTCATCGGCGCCCCGGCGGGATCACGGACCCCGTGACGGGTCGGCGCACGCCCTGTGCAGATTCTCGGAAGGCACCCTTCCGCTTGCCTGTGAGGCACGGAAGCCGGGGCGGCCGCGGGCCGTCGGACAGGGATCGGCCACCTGGCGCATCCCGTGGGTGGACGGGGGTGGTCCTGGCGGTGAAGTGTGCGCGAGGATGGCGCCATGACCGCGGCTCATCGCGCCATGGATCAGTTGGAGTCATGGCCGAACCTGGTAAGTGGCCCGCCCCGATGCGCTGTCGGGCAAGCGCTCTTCGCCGCGGAGTGCGAAGTGGTGCACTTCCACTCCGGCTTCGCGGCGGACCTCCACCTCACACACCCGGCGATAGAGCGGCTGCGTCCCGAGCTGCGGCACAGCAGCGCCATACGTCTGAAGCCCGGCTCGGCGTGGGTGACGGTGCTGCTCGACTGCGACGCGGACGTGGACCTGCTGCTCACGCTGGTCAGCATGGCGCTGAAGGCGCAGGCGCTCAGCCCGCCCAACCACTCCTTCGCGCCCTGCACTTGGTACCGGCCCGCTGTCCCTCCCCAACGGATGCCCGAACCATCGGCCCTGCCGCCGGCGGCGAGGCCCGGGGTATTCCCCGCGGCGCGGCGGGTGGTGGGCCGCTTGCTGGCGCACGGCGCGCGGCCCGTCTGAGCGTCCGTGCGCGCCGGGCGCCGCCTGTGCGCAGCGGTCGGCGACGACGAGCGCGCGCCCGGCCCGTCCCCTGCGGACGACAGGTCGATGACGCGTGCGAGCCCCGCCCGGTGAGGTCCGGGCGGGGCTCGGTCGTTGCCGGTCGTCCGGCTCGGACGGTCAACGCCCCTGCAGCGCCTTGACGTTGTTGCCGAACGTCCAGTTCTTCGACCCGTCCCAGTTGAGGGACCAGGTCATCAGGCCTTTGAGGGCGCCCCCGTAGGTGTTCCACGCCTGCGCGACCTGACTGGTCGTCATATAGCCGCCGCCCGCGCCGGGCTGGGCGGGCAGGCCGGGGACCTGCTTGTCGTAGGGCACCTTGATCGTGGCGCCCTGGACGACCAGGCCCTTGTTGAGGCAGCTGGTCTGGGCCGTGAACCCGGCGACCGTGCCGGCCTCGTAGGAGTCGCCGGAGCAGCCGTACATGCTGCCGTTGTAGTACTGCATGTTCAGCCACCACAGCCGGCCGTTGTCCGCGTACTTCTTCACGATCGGCAGATAGGCGCCCCAGATCGAGCCGTACGTCACGCTGCCCCCGGTGACGTAGGCCGTCTCCGGGGCCATCGTCAGGCCGAAGCCGGCGGGCATCTGGGCCAGCACGCCGTCGATGATCCGGATCAGGTTGGCCTGCGAGGCCGACAGGGTGTTGATGTTCCCGCTGCCCACCAGGCCGGTCTCGATGTCGATGTCGATGCCGTCGAAGTTGTACTGCTTGAGGATCGGCACGATCGACGCCACGAACCGGTCGGCCACCGCGCTGGAGCTGAGGTCGATGCCGGCCGCGGCCCCGCCGATCGACATCAGGACGGTCTGGCCGGACGCCTTCGCCTGGCACATCTCGGCGGGGGTGGGGACCTTCACCGTCGCGTCCATGCCGTCCTGCCACAGGACGGTGCCGTCCGAACGGATCACCGGGAACGCCGCGTTGATGACGTTGTAGCCGTGGCCGCTGATGCGGGCGTCGGTGATCGGGATCCAGCCCAGCGGGGGGTGCACGCCGTTGGACGCGCCGTCCCAGTTCTCCCAGTAGCCCTGGAGCACCTTGCCCGAGGGCCTCGGCTTCACCGCGCAGGTGTCGGCCTGAGGGGCGCTCGGCGCGGTGGCCGCCGGGGCCCGGGGTCCGCCCGGCGCCGCGGCCACCGGGGCCTGGGTGGCGAGCGCCAGGACGAGCCCGGCTCCCAGCAGACGTAACGTACGACCGGTCATGCTGTGCTCCTTGCCTCCGGGAGCGGGCGCGGCGAGGCCGCGCGGCTCCTGGACCGTGGGGGGACCTGAGGAGGTGCGAGGGGGGTGGCGCCCCACACCGTAGATTGGTCCAGACCTTCCGTCAATCGTGCCGGAGGCGGCAGGTCATGGACCTGTGGGTCCATCAGGTCCCTTGCGCACAGCGGTAGTTGATGCGGAACGGGCGCACGGCCTCAGGTCGTCGAGGTCACCCGCGTCATCCACGCGTACGCCCGCTCGGCGCTGAACTCCCGCTGGCCGCCGGGGAACAGCAGGCCGGCGGTGGCGAACGCCGGGTCGCCGGAGCTCTGCGGAAGATAGGGCACGGCGATGCAGCGCATTCCGGCGGCGTGCGCGGCGGCCGCTCCGGGCGGGGCGTCCTCCAGGACCACGCAGTCGCCGGGTTCGGCGCCGAGGCGCCGGGCGGCCTCCAGGAAGACGTCGGGCTCGGGCTTGCCGTGCTCGACCTCCTCCGCCGACACCACGAGGTCCATGGCGGATGCCAAGCCGGTGCCCGCGAGGACCGCGTCGATCGCGGACCGTGAGGAGCCGGAGGCCACCGCCATCCGGACGCCCTCGGCGTGCAACCGCTCCACGAAGGCGCGCATCTCGGGGAAGACCTCGGTCGAGGCCCGGGCCAGCTCCAGATAGGCCGCGTTCTTCGCCGCCAGCATCTCCTCGACCGTGCCGGTCAGGGTGTGCTGCCGGTCCAGGATCTCCAGGGTCTCGCGGGTGCCGATGCCGATGAAGCGGGCGTGCTGCTCCCAGCTGAAATCGGGCAGTCCGTAGCGCGCGAGTACCTGACGCGCGGCTTCGTAATAGTTCGGCTCGCTGTCCACGAGAGTGCCGTCGAGATCGAAGATGACCGAAGTGTTAGCTGATGTGCTCATGTGTCCCAGGATGCCAAGGAGCGGCGGCGTTCCGCGCCGCTCACTTCGCGGAGGCCCGGCCCACCGACTCCACGAGCGGCAGCAGCCGGTGTGCGACGCGCTCGCGCAGCGCCACCTCGGTGCGGGTGCGCACGACGCCCGGGAGCTGGATCAGCCGCTGGATGACGTCTTCGAGGTGGCCGTTGTCGCGGGCCGCGACCCGGGTCAGCAGATCGCCGCCACCGGTGATCGAGAACGCCTCGATGATCTCCGGGACCGCCGCGAGCGCGTCGCCCACCTCGTCGAGGTGCCCCTGGGTCACCTCGATGTGGACGAAGGCCAGCACCGGATGGCCGAGGGCCGCGGGGGAGAGCACGGGGCCCGTGCCGGTGATCACCCCGTCCCGCTCCATCCGGTCGAGCCGCGCCTGGAGGGTGCCGCGCGCGATCCCGAGGAGGCGTGCGTACTCGCGGATGCTGGTGCGCGGCCGCTCGATGAGCAGCCGCAGGATCCGGGTGTCGAGTGTGTCCACCGTCATGTCCCGTTGGCTCCTTCCTGGTCCTGTTGATGAGCGAGAGACTGTACCAATGGTCCAGTGAGGCGGAGGTCGGTTGAGCCACTGTCCCTCCGGGTGTTTTCCTCTGGTGGTAGATGGCGCCGCGCAGCGCGCGGGACGGCGACGACGCCGGTCCGGGCCCCGCGGCGCCTTTGTCATGCCTGAGGCCGAGTGCACGTGAGGGGGCGCGGCGACCGCCGTGAAGAGGATGTTTGTGGCTCCGGATCCGGGGCTTCTGCGACTGCGTGTGTCCCTGCGGGCCGTTCTCGGCGTGGGCCTGTCGGTGACCGCCGCCGAACTGTGCGGGCTCTCCCTCGCCGCGTCGATCACCGCCGGCCTCGCCGCGCTGCTCGCACTGTTCACCGTCGGCGACGCCACCGTCCGCGCGCAGGCCACCACCACGGCGCTGCTGCCCGTCGTCGGCTTCCCGGTGCTCGCCCTCGCGGCCGTGCTGCACGGCACCCCGATGGCGCGGGACGCCGCCTGGCTCCTGGTGATCTTCGCCGGGGTGTACGCCCGGCGCTGGGGTCCGCGCGGCCATGCGCTCGGCATCTTCGCCTTCATGATGTTCTTCGCGACCCAGTTCCTGCACGCCGTCACCTCCCAACTGCCGGAGCTGTACGGGGCCATCGCGCTGGCGATCGCCGTCTCGGCGACGGTCAGGTTCGGCCTGTGGTGCATCGAGCGCCACATCACACAGCCCGCGGCCCCGGCCCCGCTGGCCGGCCGGGGACTTTCCCGGCACACCACCCGCCAGGCCTTCCAGGCGACCGTGGCCTGCGGCTTCGCGCTCGGAGTCGGCCAGGTGCTCTCCGAGGACCGCTGGTACTGGGCCGTCGGCGCCGCCTGGTGGATCTTCGTCAACACCGCCTCGCGCGGCGAGACCCTGGTCCGCGGGTTCCGCCGGGTCCTCGGCACGGTCGTCGGCATCGTCGCCGGGCTGCTCATCGCGATCCCGCTGCACGGGGCGCCGGCGCCGACCGCCGCACTGGTCGCGGTGTGCGTGTTCGGCATCTTCTACACGGCCGCGCCCAGCTACAGCTGGATGATGTTCTTCGTCACCGTCATGGCCGGCCTGCTCTACGGGCTCCTCGGCGTGCTCCACCCGGGGCTGCTCGTGCTGCGCGTCCAGGAGACGGCGGTGGGCGCCCTCGGCGCGGTCATCGGCGTCGCCCTGGTGCTGCCGGTCACCACGCACACCGCCACCGACGCCTGGATCCAGCGGGCCCTGCACTGCGTACGGCGCTGCACCGCCGCGGCGGCCCACCGGCTGGCCGGGGACGAGAGCGCCGACCCGGCGCCCCGCGCCGCCGAACTGGAGCTGCTGCTCGCCCGCGTACGGCTCTCGCTCGCCCCGCTCGTGCACCCGCTCAGCCCGCTGCGTGCCCGCCGGGCCCGCGCCCACCAGGTCCTGGTCCTGCTCGACGAGTGCGCCCGCGAGGTGCGGGGCCTGGCGGCGGTGGCCGCCGATCCGGCCGCCTCCCACGACGCCCGGCTCACCGCCGCCTGCCAGCGCGTGGAGGCCGCCGTGGCGGCCCTGGTCGCGCCCGAGCCCGACCACAAGATCTGGTCCGCCCTCGCGGCCCTGCCCGCCCCGCACCACCACCCCGGCGCCGAGGCCGCGCTCACGCACCTGCACGGACTGGAGCGCGCCCTGGGCGAACTCGCCGCCCCCCTGCGCTCCGCGCCGCGCGCGCCGCTGGTCGCGGCCTGATCCCCGGCACCGACTCGCCCCGCCCGTTGGTCTAGACCCCTGCTACGGTCGCCCCAGCACAGTGGTGTGCGGGGCGGTCCCGGGTCGCGGGGCCTTCGGCGGAGAGGGGTGGCACGGTGGGCAGGGACAGGGCCGCGCGGGCGTTCATCGGGTCGTTCACCACGGCGGGCGGACACGGGGTGACCGCCGTCGCCGTGGACGGCGGGAGCGGGGCGCTCACGCTCCTCGGCTCCTCGGCCGCCGTCGCCAACCCGTCCTACCTCGCGGCCTCCGCCGACGGCCGCGTGCTCTACGCCGTGGGCGAGAGCGCCGACGGCACGGCCGCCGCCTTCGACATCACCGCGGGCGCGCTCCGGCCGCTCGGCACGCCCGTGTCCGTGGGCGGGGCGGGCCCGACGCATCTCGCCCTCGCCGCCGGGCACCTCGTCACCGCCAACTACGACTCCGGCAGCGTCACCGCGCTGCCCGTGCGGCCCGACGGCGGCCTGGGCCCGGCGGCGTCCGTACTGGCGCACCACGGGTCGGGCCCCGACCCCGACCGGCAGCGGGAGCCGCACGCCCACCAGGTGCTCGCGGATCCCAGCGGCCGGTGGATCGTCAGCGTCGACCTCGGCACCGACTCGGTACGCGTATGTGAACTCCCGCCCGGAACCGGCGTGTTGAGCCTGCACGCCGAGACCGCCCTGCGGCCCGGCAGCGGCCCGCGCCACCTCGCCTTCCACCCCGGTGGGCGGCACGCCTACGTCCTCAACGAACTGGCGCCCACGCTGACCGTGTGCCGCTGGGACGCGGAGGCCGGCGCCCTCGAAGCCCTCCACGAGGTGTCCGTCGTCGAGGACGGGGTGAGCGCGGACACCTACCCCTCGGAGGTCGTCGTCGCGCCCGACGGTCGCTTCGCGTGGGCGGCCAACCGGGGGCACGACTCGATCGCGGTCCTCGCCCTCGACGCGAGCGGCGAGCAGGCGCGGCTCGTCACCACCGTGGACTGCGGCGGACACTGGCCGCGCGACCTCACCCTGGACCCCTCGGGACGCCGTCTGTACGCCTCCAACGAGCGCTCCGGCGATGTGACCTGGTTCGACCTCGACGCGGCCACCGGCATTCCGGCACGGGCGGGTTCCCTCGACGCGCCCGCCGCGTCCTGCCTGGTCTTCGCCTGACGGCCGCCACACCAAGGCGGGGCCCGCACCGGACGTCCGGTGCGGGCCCCGCCTTTCGCTGCGTACGGACGGTCAGTGCACCGGCGAGCCCTGCGGCTGCGCGGAGAGGCCGAGGGCGGCCGCGTACTTCGACAGGACCAGCTTGCCGATCGCCGGGTAGGCGCCGAGCGCCTCGGCGACCGAGCACTCGGCTTCCTTGGCGGCCGCGTCGAGCAGCCCGTCGGCCACCTCCGGGCCGATCAGGTACGGGGCGACGGCCAGCTGCGCCGAGCCCGAGCCGCGCAGCTGTGCGGCCATCGCCGCGATCGCGCCCTCCTGGTCGAGCGCGGCGGCCATCACCGGCACGGCGAGCCGTGCGGCGAGCAGCATGCCGGTGATTCCGGCGGCCTGTACGGCCTCCTCGCCGCCGACCGTGGCCAGGATGATTCCGTCGGCGGCGGTCGCGACCGTGAACAGCCGGGCTCGGTCGGCGCGGGCCAGGCCGGCCTCGGAGAGCCGCACGTGCAGGCCCTCGGCGAGCAGCGGGTGCGGGCCGAGCACATCGGTCAGCTCGGCGGCGGCACGGCTGTCCATGACGGCCTGCCGTATGCGCCGGATCAGGGCGCTGTCGGGGCCCGCGAGCAGCGGGACGACCACGGCGGCCGGGCCCTCGGGCTCGGCCGCCTCGCGGCCCGCCGCGCGCGCCTGCTCGACGCGCGCGGTGCGCTCGGCGGCGGTGTGGGCGAGCACGGCGTCGAGCGTGGGGTACTCGGCGGACTCGTCCTCGGTGCTGTCCAGGTAGCCGATGCGGGCGTGCAGGCCGGGCAGCTCGGAGCGGGCGATGCTGATGACTTCTTCGGCCAGGCTGCGCACAGCGGGGCCGGGAGTGCCGGGAACGGCGAGAACGAGCGCGGGCGCGCCCTCCGGAGCAACCACCGGTTCCGGGCGGCGGTGCCGGCCGGACTGGCGGGGTCGCGGCATTCGTACGGGCAGGCCGGATGCTGGCCCAGTGGGGGTGCTCATGGCGTCGCATGCTACTGGTTTTGCGTGGGCGGCTGTTCGGGGAGGGGACAGCTGAGCGGTATCTGCCCCGATTTTCCCGGAGAGTGGCATAAAGATCAACTGTCCTGATCTGTCTTGGCACTCACTCGGTCGTGATCCGTCACGCCGTTTGCGATCCACAACATGCGCGGATCGCGCGGCAGTCGCAGTTCACCGTGCGCGAGAGCCGCCGCGATGAGCAGCGAGCCGTCCAGCGGATCTCCGGCCGCCTCGGTCGGGGATGCCAGCGGAAGCCGGCGCCCGAACTCCGCGCGCAGCGGTGCGAGAAGGGGCTCGCCGAGCTTCAACAGGCCTCCGGTGAGCGCCACTTGCGGCTGCTCCCCGACGCTCGCGGGGCAGACGGCGGCGGCCGATTCGGCGATATGCCGGGCCGCCTCGCGCAGAATGCCCGCGGCCACCGGATCGGTCGCCGCGCAGCCCGCGACCTCGGGCGCGAACGAGGCGAGCACGGCCGGCCGGTCGGTGCGCGGGTAGAGCAGCCCCGGCAGCTCGCCGGGGGCGCCGAACACCGCGTGCAGGCGGGCCAGGAGAGCCGCCGACCCGCCGGGCCGACCGTCGTGTTCGCGCAGCGCCGCGTCCAGACCGGCCCGGCCGATCCAGGCGCCGCCGCCGCTGTCGCCGAGCAGATGTCCCCATCCGTCGGCCCGCCGCCACGTGGCCAGATCCGTGCCGAGCGCGATCATCCCGGTCCCGGCCGCCACCACCGCACCGGCCCGCTGCCCGAGCGCGCCCGCGTACGCGGTGACGGCGTCGGCGGCCAGGGCCAGCGCGCGCACGCCGAGCGAACGGGCCAGGGCGCCCGGCAGTTCGGCCCGCAGCGCGTCCCCGAGCGTGGCCATTCCGGCCGCGCCGACCGCGACGGCCGCGATCCGGTCCGCGCCGGTGCGCAGCATCAACTCCTGTGCAGCGGGCAGCAGTTGGTCGAGCAGATGCCCCGCGTCGATACCGTCGCGGCCGGTCCGCACCGGTTCCTTCGAGGTGATCGTCCCGGCCGCGGTACCCGGCTCGGCCCGGCGCAGCGCGAACCGAACACCGGACCCGCCCGAGTCGACCCCGAGCACCCAGGGCGCCCCGGTGTCCGTCACGGCAGTCGCCAGTCGACCGGCTCGGCGCCCTGCCGCTGCAGAAGTTCGTTCGTACGGCTGAAGGGGCGCGAGCCGAAGAAGCCGCGGTCCGCCGACATGGGGGAGGGATGGGCGGACTCGATCGCCGGGAGGTCGCCGAGCAGCGGGCGCAGATTGCGCGCGTCCCTGCCCCACAGCACCGAGACCAGCGGCTTCCCCCGCGCTACCAGGGCCCGGATGGCCTGTTCGGTGACCTCTTCCCACCCCTTGCCGCGGTGAGCGGCGGGCTTGCGGGGCGCCGTCGTCAGCGCCCTGTTGAGCAACAGGACTCCCTGCCGCGTCCACGGAGTCAGATCACCGTTGGAGGGTCTGGGCAGGTCCAGGTCGGAGTTCAGCTCGCGGAAGATGTTCTCCAGGCTGCCGGGCAGCGGTCGCACCTCGGGCGCCACCGAGAACGACAGGCCGACCGCGTGCCCCGGTGTCGGATACGGGTCCTGGCCGACGATCAGCACCCGCACCTCGTGGAACGGCTGCTGAAATGCCCGCAGTACATGGGCTCCTGACGGCAGGTAAGTACGTCCTGCCGCGATCTCCTCACGGAGGAAGCCGCCCATCGCGGCGACCCTTCCGGCCACGGGTTCCAGTGCGTCCGCCCAGCCGGGCTCGACGATCTCTTTCAACGGTCGTGCTGCCACGGCCGTCACTCTACTGGCGCAGCCACCCGCGTCTCGCCGCCCCGGTCAACCGATCACCGCCGCCCGTACGCACAGCACGTCCGGGAGATGCGAGGCGAGCAGCCGCCAGCTGTCTCCGTCGTCGTCGCTGGCGTACACCTCGCCGTTGCGGTTGCCGAAGTAGACGCCGGCCGGATCCGCGTCGTCGGTGCACAGCGCGTCACGCAGCACCGTGCCGTAGTGGGCCTCCTGCGGCAGGCCCGCCGAGAGCGGCTCCCAGCTCGTGCCCGCGTCCTCGGTGCGGAAGACCCGGCACTTGTTGTCCGCCGGGACCCGGTCGGAGTCGGCCGTGATCGGGAAGACATAGGCCGTTCCGGCGCGGCGTGGATGAGTGGCGGCCGCGAAGCCGAACGTGGACGGCAGCCCCGCGCCGATGTCCGTCCACCGCTCCCCGGCGTTGTCGCTGCGGTAGACGCCCCAGTGGTTCTGCAGATAGAGGCGGTCCGGGTCGGCCGGATCCTGCGCGATCTTGTGGACGCACTGGCCGAACTCGGGGTCGGGATCCGGCAGGAAGACGGCCGATACGCCCTTGTTGGCGGGCGCCCAGCTCGCCCCGCCGTCCTGCGTGCGGAACACCCCCGCCGTGGACACGGCGACGGTGAGGACCCGGGTGTCGCGCGGGTCGGTCACGATGGTGTGCAGGCCCTCGCCTCCGCCGCCGGGCACCCATCGCGAGCGCGTCGGATGCTCCCACAAGGGGCGAACGAGGTCGAAGCTCTCGCCGCCGTCCGCAGAGCGGAACAGGGCGGCCGGCTCCGTCCCCGCGTACACCACGCCCGGTGCCTCGGGCCCCGCCGGGCGCAGCTGCCACACCCGCTCCAGGGACGTGCCCGTGAACTCGGGGAATTTCACGGCCGGTCGCTTCGGCTCGGTCCAGCTGCGGCCGAGGTCGTCCGAGTGGAAGACCGACGGCCCCCAGTGCGCGCTGTCCCCGCCGACCAGCAGCCGGGGCGCGGGGCTGTGCCGGGTGTCGATGGCGACGGAGTACACCGCCTGGGCGTTGAAGTGCGGCCCGTCGACGTCCCAGGTGCCGTCACGTCTGCGGCCGAGAAAGAGCCCCTTGCGCGTACCCACGGTGAGCAGAACCTCAGTCATGCCGTCCCTCCAAAACGCCGTTGTTCCGGATGGTTGCCAGTGTGCACCCCGCCACTGACAACGGTCCTCGAACGGGCAGAGCGGCAGTTCAGCGCAGCTGTGGCAGGGGTTCCGTCACGGCTTCGACAAGGAAGGGCAGGAAGCGCTCGGCCAGCGCGCCGGGCGCCAGGACGGACGGCTCCACATAGCTCTGCCCGAGTGCTCCCTCACGCAGCGCCACCACGGCCCGTACGAGTTCCGCCAGCTCTCCGCGCGGTCGCAGGCCGGCCCGTGCGAGCAGCGCGCCGAGCAGGGCGGCCGCCTCCTCGCGCAACCGGGCGTCGTGGTCGGCGAGCCGGGCCGCGGCCCCGGGATTGCGGATCGCGTACAGCGTGAACTCGGTGGTCACCAGGAACCAGGTGCGCTCGTCCGGCCCGATGTGCGCGAGCAGTTCCGCGATCCGCGCCACCGACAGGTCCCGGTCGTCGGTCGCGGCGGCCAGCTGGGCGATCCGCTCCAACTCGCGCGCCGCGTGCGCGTCGAAAAGCGCGAAGAACAGCTCCTCCTTGGAGGAGAAGTTGGAGTAGAAGGCCCCCCGCGTGTAGCCCGCGCGCCGGCACACGTCCTCGATCCTGGCCGCACCGAATCCGGACTCGGCGAACACCTCAAGCGCGGCGTCGAGCAGCCTGGCCAGCGTCTGCGGGCGGCGCTTGGTCGTTCCCTTGGGCACTTCGGGCTCCCGGACTCTTGACAGGGCGTACGCCCTCGGAAAGCATCCAGGCGCGTATCGGATACGTGAATGTATCCGATGGCGGCCCCCAGCGACCGGCGACTCCAGGAGGAACACCCATGAGCGACGACGTCACGGCCCCGCCCCCGGCCGAGGTGATCGCGGGCGCGGCGGGCCCGATGCCCGAAGGGGTGACCATCCCGATGCCGCCCGCCTTCGACGGCATCGAGGACGAACGCCGCTACCGGAAGGAACAACTCGCCGCCGGATTCCGCCTGTTCGGCCGCTTCGGCTTCTCCGAGGGCGTCGCGGGACACATCACCGTCCGCGACCCGGAGCACCCCGACCGGTTCTGGGTGAACCCGTTCGGCATGGCCTTCAGCCGGATCAAGGCATCCGACCTGATCCTCGTCGACCACGAGGGCAACCTCCTGCACGGCACCCGCCCGGTGAACCGCGCCGCGTTCGTCATCCACGCCGCGGTGCACCAGGCGCGCCCCGACGCGCTGGCCGCCGCCCACTCGCACTCCCTGCACGGCAAGGCGTTCTCCTCGCTCGGCGTCCCGCTCGACCCGATCACCCAGGACGCCTGCGCCTTCTTCGAGGACCACGGCCTCTACAGCGACTACCGGGGCGTCGTCAGCGACGCCGAGGAGGGCAAGCGCATCGCGGCGGCGCTCGGCGCGTACAAGGCGGTGATCCTCCAGAACCACGGGCTGCTGACCGTCGGCCAGTCGGTCGCCGAGGCGGTGTGGTGGTTCATCACGATGGAACGCTCCTGCCAGGCCCAGCTCCTCGCCATGGCCGCCGGCACCCCCCGGCACATCGACCGCGAGACGGCCCTGCACACCCGGGGTCAGATCGGCGGCCACTTCGCGGGCTGGTTCCAGGCCCAGCCGCTCTACGAGCAGATCGCCGACTCCGACCCCGACCACGTCAACTAGCCTGCCCCGCATGGGATTTCGAGCCGGACGCGGCATCGCCGACATCACCGGGGAGACCGCCGAGTGCGGCCTGCTCGGCTACGGCAAGGCGGACCAGCAGAGCGCGGGGCTGCACACCCGTCAGCGGGCCCGCGCCTTCGCCTTCGAGGAGGGCGGGGCGCGGCTGCTCCTCGTCGTGTGCGAACTGCCCCTGATGTCGGACGCCGTCGTACGCGAGGTGCTGCGACGGCTGCCCGAGGGGTACGGGGCCGCCAACGTGATGCTGACCGCCACCCACACGCACTGCGGGCCCGGCGGCTACTTCCACCACCGGCTCTACAACAGCAACACCGGCGGCTTCCGCGCAGCGACCTTCGGCGCCATCACCGACGGCATCACGGAAGCCGCCCTCGCGGCGATCGCCGACCTGGAGCCCGCCCGGTTGCGGCTCGCGCAAGGCGAGTTGAAGAACGCCAGCGTCAACCGCTCGCGCCGTGCCTTCGACCGCAACCCGGCCGCCGACCGCGCCCACTTCCCGGACGCCGTCGACCCGGCGACCACCCTGCTCACCGTCGAGCGCGGGGGACGGCTGCACGCCGCCGTCAACTGGTTCGCCACCCACAACACCAGCATGACCAACCGCAACCGTCTGGTCAGCGCCGACAACAAGGGCTACGCGGCCCTGCACTGGGAGCGGACCGTGGCCGGCGTCGACCATCTCGCCGCCACCGCTCCCGAGTTGGTGGCCGCCTTCGCGCAGACCAACGCCGGTGACATGTCGCCGAACCTGGGCCTGGCGCCGGGGCTCGGCCCGACCGGCGACCAGTTCGAGAACACCCGCGTCATCGGTCTGCGCCAGTACGAGGCCGCGGCCGCGCTCATCGGCGCGGGGCAGCCCGCGGTGGGCGAGCGGCCATCGGAGGGCGAGCAGGCATCGGAGGGCGATCGGGCATCGGAGGGTAGGCGGCCATCGGAGGGCGAGCAGGGCTCAAAGGGTGATCGGGCCCCGGGCGGCTCTCCGGACCCGGGGGACGAATGGGTCTCCGGCGCCCGGGAGATCTCCGGCGGGCTCGATTTCCGGGCCACCCACCTCCACCTCTCCGCCGTCGAGGTGCGCCCCGAGTTCACCGGGGACCAACGCCCCCATCGCACCTCCCCGCCCGTCGGCGGGGCCGCCGCCTTCGCCGGGGCGCGGGTCGACGGCCCCGGCTTCAAGGGCTTCCGGCCGGGCGCCAACCCGCTGTGGGACGCGGTCTCACGGCGCCTCGTCTACCCCTTCGCGCCCGCGCTGCGCGACGCCCAGTACCCCAAGGCCCTCGCCCTCCCGGCGGGCCCGGTCAACCGTGTCGTGCCGGTGATCCCGGAGAGCGCGCCGGTCCAACTCCTGCGCATCGGGCCGCTGTTCCTCATCGGCATACCGGCAGAGGTCACCATCGTCGCCGGACTGCGGCTGCGGCGTACGGTCGCGGCGATCGTCGGCGCCGCGCTGTCCGACGTCCTGGTCGCCGGGTACAGCAACGGCTACCTCCACTATGTGACCACGCCCGAGGAGTACGACGCGCAGGAGTACGAGGGCGGCAGCACCCTGTTCGGGCGCTGGGAGCTGCCCGCGCTCTGCCAGACCGTGGCCGGTCTCGCCACCGCCATGCGCGACGGGACGCCGGTGGACCCGGGCAGCCCCGAACCCGCCGTGCCGGTGCGCGCCAGGCGCCCTCGCACCGCGGCCGACGCGCCGCACCCGGGCCGGCGGTTCGGTGACGTGCTGGACTTCTCGCTGATCGGCCGCCGCGCCACCGTCGCCTTCGTCGCCGCGCACCCCTCCAACGACCTGCGCAGGGGCGGGAGTTATCTGTTCGTGGAGCGCCTGTGCGGTGACGGTTCGTGGGCCAGGACCGCGGACGACGGCGACTGGTCGACGGTCTTCCGCTGGGCCCGCTCCGGCGGCGCGACCTCGGTCGCCACGGTCACCTGGAACATTCCCGAGGGCGCGGAACCGGGAACGTACCGCATCTCCTACCACGGCGACAGCCCCCCGAAGGGCCCGTTCACCGGAGTGAGCGAGCCCTTCGAAGTGCGCTGACCGGCAGGGGAGTTGGGAGCGCCCCGGCCGGGTTCGGTCAGACCGAGCGGTGGTACTGGTCCGGTACGTGCACCTCGTCGCCGAATTCACGGGCGGCCCGGCGGGCCCAGGACGGGTCGCGCAGGAGTTCGCGGCCCAGCAGGATCGCGTCCGCCTCACCGTTCGCGAGGATCTTCTCCGCCTGCCGCGGCTCGGTGATCATGCCGACGGCGGCGACCGCGAGCGGGCTCTCGTTGCGCACCCGCTCGGCGAACGGCACCTGGTAGCCGGGGCCGGTCGGGATGCGTACGCCGGAGGCGTTGCCGCCGGTGGAGACGTCGAGCAGGTCCACGCCGTGCTCCTTGAGCAGGGCGGCGAGGCGGACCGTCTCGTCGGCGGTCCAGCCGCCGTCCTCCAGCCAGTCGGTGGCGGAGATCCGGAAGAACAGCGGCAGGTCCTCGGGCCATGCCGCCCGTACCGCGTCGGTGACTTCGAGGGCGAAGCGGACGCGGTTCTCGAACGGGCCGCCGTATGCGTCGGTGCGCTTGTTGGAGTGCGGGGAGAGGAACTGGCCGATCAGATAGCCGTGCGCGCCGTGGATCTCGACGACCTTGAACCCGGCGTCCCGGGCCCGGCGGGCCGCCGCCGCGAACTGGCCGACGATCTGGTGGATTTGATCGACCGTCAGCTCGGTGGGCACGGTGTGGCGCTCGTCCCAGGGCACCGGGCTCGGGGCGAGCGGCTGCCAGCCCTCCGCGCTGTCCGGCGCCAGCGGCGCGCCGCCCCGCCAGGGGCGGTCCGTGGAGGCCTTGCGTCCGGCGTGCCCGATCTGGATGCCGGGCACGGTGCCCTGGCTCTCCAGGAACGCGCTGATCCGGCGCAGCGCCGCGACCTGGGTGTCGTTCCAGATGCCCAGGTCCGCGGGCGAGATCCGGCCCTCGGGGCTGACGGCGGTCGCCTCCACCAGGATCAGGCCCGTTCCGCCGGCGGCGCGGGCCGCGTAGTGGGCGAAGTGCCAGTCGTTGGCCACGCCCGCGTTCGGTCCGAAGACCTCGGCCGAGTACTGGCACATCGGCGCCATCCAGACCCGGTTGGGGACGGTCAGGGACCGCAGGGTGCAGGGCTCGAAAAGGGCACTCGCAGCAGACACGGCAACTCCACTCGAAACAGCCCGGGGCGCCGGTGTGGCGCCGGGATCGCTTCGTACGATAGCTCTCGTAGTACGGGGGATGTCAAACTACGATGGTGCTCGTACAATGAGGCGCGTGACCACCGTGACGAACACCCGTGAACTCGCCCACCCGGCGCGCGAGGAGATCCGCCTGGAGGGCATCTTGCACGCGCTCTCCGATCCGATGCGGATGCGGGTCGTGCGAGCGCTCGCCACCACCGAGGACGAGCTCTCCTGCTCGCACTTCGTGCTGCCCGTCACCAAGTCCACGACCACCCACCACTTCCGCGTGCTGCGCGAGAGCGGCGTGATCCAGCAGGTCTACCGGGGCACCGCCAAGATGAACGGCCTGCGCCGCGCCGACCTCGACGCGCTCTTCCCCGGGCTGCTCGACAGCATCCTGGAGGCGGCGTCCCGCGAGGCCGGGCGGCTCGGCGACGAGGCCTGACCCCGGGCCGGTCCCAGGGTGCCGCCCCCTCGCTGGCGGGGCGGGTCCAGGTCCGGGAGGGTTCCTCTGTCGGCGCGGCGCGGCGCGGTGGGGCGCGGCGCGGTGGGGCGGGTCCAGGTCCCGGAGGGTTTCCCTTCCGGCGGGGCGGACCTCAGCTGCCGTCGTGCCCGGCCGCGAGCAGCCCGTCCCAGTCGGGGATCTTCACCGAGCGCCGGCCGAGCGAGCGGCCGAGCTCCGCCTCGGCCCGCTCGATCGCCAGCCAGCCCTGCCAGGTCACCGGGCGCAGCCCCAACTCCCCGAGCGCGTCCAGGGGTTCGGCGACGACCGTCCGCCCGGCGAGCAGCGGGGCATCGGCGAGCAGCGAGGCCACCGTCTCCTTCGCGCAGGGCCGGTTCGTGCCGATCACACCCGTCGGGCCGCGCTTGATCCAGCCGGCCACGTACTCGCCCGGCGACGGCTTCCCCGCCCGCAGCACCCGTCCCGCCGCGTGCGGCACCGTCCCGGTCGCCGGGTCGAACGGCAGGCCCTGCGGCGGCACCCCGAGATAGCCGACGGCCCGCAGCACCAGGTGCGCCTCGATGTCCTCGTACGTGCCGGTGCCGAGCACCCCGCCACTCCCGTCCGGCGCCGTCCGCTCGAAGCGCACCGCGCCGACCCTGCCGTCCCGCTCCAGGATCTCCACGGGCCGCAGATAGAACCGCAGGTTCAACCGGCGCGCGCCGGGCCGCACCGGGCGCCCGACCCAGCCGCGCAGCACCGCCACGTTGCGGCGCACGGGAGCGGGCAGCGCGGCCGGGTCGACGAAGTCCGGGTCGCGGGCCAGCTCGTCGACGACCACGGTGGCGTCGGCGCCCGGCAGCGAGCCCAGCTCACGCAGCTCCTTCGTGGTGAAACGGGCCTGCGAGGGGCCGCGCCGGGCCGCCATGTGCACCTCGCGGACCCGGCTGACGGCGAGCGCGCCGAGCGCGGACTGCGGCACATCGGTCGGCCGCAGCTCGTCCGCGCCACGGGCGAGCATGCGCGCCACGTCGACCGCCACATTGCCGGCGCCGATCACGACGGCCGAACGGGCGCCCAGGACGAAGGCGTCCGGATCGCTGTCGGGATGCGCGCTGTACCAGGACACGAACTCGGTCGCCGAGAAGCTGCCCGGCAGCTCCTCGCCCGGGATGCCCAGATGCCGGTCGGACTTGGCCCCCACGCAGTAGACCACCGCGTGGTAGAGCTGCCGCAGCACCTCCGCCGGAACGCCGCCCGGGCCCACCTCGACATGGCCGAGGAACCGGATCCGGCCGTCCTCCAGCACCGAACGCAGGTTGTTCTGAAGCGACTTGATCTTCTCGTGGTCCGGGGCGACCCCGTAACGGACCAGACCGTACGGGCACGGCAGCCGGTCCAGGACGTCCACCCGGACCGCGTCGGCCGCGCTCTGCTCCACCAGGCTCTGGGCGGTGTAGACACCGCTCGGCCCGGACCCGACGACGGCGATGCGCAGCATGGCGGGTGCTCCTTGACGAAAGGACCGCAGAGGACCGCAGGGAATTCAAGGATGGCACCGCCGCCCGTACGACGGGTAGAGGTGCGCCGCCGGCCGGGCTACGGACCCGGGGGTCGGGGTACGGACCCGGCGGCAGGAGGACGGGAGCGGGCACGGGGGCGGGACCGGTGGCAAGGGGGCGGGACCGGGCACGGGGACGGGACCGGCGGCACGGGGACGGGACCGGTCGCTAGGGGACCGGCTTCGGCGGAACGCCCAGCTCCCAGTCGAGCCCGTACCGCTGGAACAGCTCGGCCCGCAGCTTCGCCGCGTCCATGGGGGCGCCCGGCAGCAGCGCCGCGAACACCGCCCCCATCAGGTTCGCGCGCAGCAGCGGGTACTCGGTGTCCACGTCCCGGCAGCCGTACCGCACGACCGTGTCGCGCAGCAGCGCGGCCAGCCGCTGCTGCTCGGGGCACTGGAGGAAGCCCTGGGCCTGGAGGATCCCCGCCATGTGGGCCCGCATGAGGACCGGCTGGGAATGCGTGAGCCCGAGGATCGCGTCGATCGCCCGGGCCAGGCGCTCGCGCCCGTCGGAGGTTCGCGGCTCGCGCTCAAGCCCCTCCTCCAGGGTCAGATGCATCAGGCGGTGCACCGCCGATTGCAGGAGCTGGCGTTTGCCCGGGAAGTAGTAGGACACCAGCCCCCGGGCCGAGCCCGCCCGGTCCGCGATGGCGCCGAGGGTCGTCGATTCGTAGCCGCGTTCCGCCACCAGCTCCACCGTGGCTTGCAGCAGCCGCTCGCGAGAACGTCTGCGCAACTCTTCATTGACCGATGCGCTGCGCGGGGACATGCTGTAACTCCTGCGTTGACTGGCTCTGAGCCAATATACTCAGGCCGTCGCAGGGCGGTAGCCCCTTTGCCGGGGCCCGGCCTGGGCGCGGGGCTGCTCGTTCGGGGTGACGCGGGGGATCACCTCGAACGGGTGGCCCCTTTCGCGCCCCTCGGGTTCGCGCCCGCCTCGTTCACGCCCTGCCCGGCGCGCACGTCCTGCGCGTCACGCCGCTCCCGTCCACGCCGCGCTCGCCGCTCAGCGGCCTTCACCGGCCAGCGCAAGCACCGGCAGCAGGCCCTCCGGCCGCTCGACGGCCGGCAGATGGTCCACGAAGTGCACCGCACAGCCCAGGGACGCCGCGCCCCCGTCCGCCCGCCGGTCGTCGCCCACCATCAGAACCTCGCCGGGGTCCTGTCCGAGTGCCTCGCAGGCCGCCCGGAAGAGCCGCTCGTCCGGCTTCTGCACCCCGTGCTCGAAGGACAGGGCGTACACGTCCACGAAGTCGTCCAGGCCGTGCTCGCGGAACACCGGCCGCAGGTCCCAGCCGATGTTGCTCACCACGCCGATCGCGATACCGCGCTCGCGCAGCCCGGCGAGCACCGCCTCGGCGTCGGGGTAGGGACGCCAGGCCGCCGGGGCCATGTGGCGGTCGTAGAGCAGGTCGTACAGGCGGTCGTCGGGCAGCGGCACCTCGCGGGCGAGGGCGGTGTACGCCCGGCGGTGGAGCTCGGCGCTCTTGTCGCGCCCGGACCACAGCTCCGCGAGATGGCCGGGTATCCGCAGCGGGTTTGCGCCGCCCGGCAGAGCGCCGGCCTCCTCCAACGCCCTTGTGTGGTGCGCGAGTTCGGAGTCCGTCAGGGTGATCCCGGCGGTGTCGAGCACGATGGAGAGCCAGTCGCCGGTCGACTCGACACGAAAGAGGGTGCCGGAGAAGTCGAAGAGAACGCCCTTGATCGTCATACGGGCGATCCTCGCGTGTTCACGCCCGCCGGTTCAAGACCCAGCGGCGGTGGGCCGCCGCGCTCAGGGTGACGACGGCCACGCCGATCAGCCAGCCGCCCACCACGTCCGAGAACCAGTGCACGCCCAGGAACAGCCGGGTGAACCCCACGCCGAGCGCGGACACCACCCCCACCACGAGAGCCGCCGTACGCGGGCCCCGACCCGCCCCGTGCAGCGCGAGGACCCACACGAGCAGCCCGAAGGCGACGGTCACGCCGATCGCGTGGCCGGAGGGGAACGCGGCATACCCGGCCGAGTCCACCGGGTCCGGCCAGCGCGGCCGGTCCCGCCCGACCGCCGCCTTCAGGCCCTGCTGCACGGCCGTGCCGAGACCGCTCGTCGCCGCGACCCACAGGGCCGTCAGCCGCTCGCCGCGCCACAGCAGCACGGCGACGACCACCGCGAGCAGGGCGCGCATGGCCCAGGGATCCCACACCCAGTCGGTCAGGATCCGGTTGGCGTGGGTGAGCCCGGGATCGGCCACCGCCCGGCGGTGCAGCCCCTCCGCGATCGACCGGTCCAGCGACATCAGCGGACCCCACCGGGCCACCACGAGGGCCAGCAGCACTCCGGCGACCAGGGTGCAGACGATGCCCGCGCGCAGCGGCGGGGTCGGGCGGGAACGGGCTTCGGGGGCGGTGAGGAGCATGGGGAAGATCCAAGCCGATGGGCGGCGCCGCGGCTAGGGCCACCGGTCGGGGAAGGGCCGCCGGTCATGGCGAGGGCGCTAGCCCAGGGCGTGCAGACCCGGGACCAGGGCCACGATCAGGGGTACGGCCGGGACCAGCGCGGCGTACGCGGTCAGGCGCAGGCGGTGGCTCGCGGGGAGGCGGGGGACCGCGGACAGCAGGCGGTGCACCCGCTGGGGCAGCTGTCCGTCCGGTGCGGGGCAGGGGCCGAACACCCCGCGGTGCTCGTTGAGTTCGACCAGCGCGAGCGCGATCGTGAGGCGGCCGAAGCGACGGGACGCCACGTCGTCGGCGGCCAGCTCCACCAGGCGGTGCATCTCGTCGCGGAACGCGGCGAACACCGGCACCTGCGGGAACCCCCGCGCCAGCGCGCCCGAACAGTGCAGCAGCCAGTCGTGCCGGGCCCGTGCGTGGCCGAGCTCATGGGCGAGCACCGCATCGAGCTGACGGCCTTTCAGGCGCTGAAGTGCCGCTGTGGTGATGACCAGTTGGGGCGTCTGGCCGGGCAGCCACCAGGCGTCCGGCCGGGCCGCCTCCAGGACCACCAGACGCTCGCCCGACGGCTCCTCGCCGGGCAGCAGCGGCGAGCGCAGCCGCAGCTCCGCCCGGCGCCCGCGTCGGCGGGCCCAGCTGTCCCGGATCTCCCGCGTGAGCATCGCCCCGGTCCAGGCACCGCCCAGGAACAGCACCACGGCGAGCGCGGCCGACCAGGGGCCGTACGGTCCCAGCGCGTACGCCTCGACGACCGCGCGGGGCGCGGACGCGAAGACCTGGCCGCGCACGGTCTGCCAGGCGGACGCGGCACTGAACACCATCGCGAGCCCGAAGCAGAGCAGCACCGCCGCCACGACGCACTGCCACACCCACAGCGCCACCACCGGCTCGCGCTCGACCCAGTCGGCGCGGGCGAGCAGTCGCGGGGCGGCGACGGCGGACACCAGGCCGAGCAGCAGCAACGCGAGGGAGACCGTCATGGTCTCAGCCTATGAGCGGGGTCGCCGTCATAGGTATGTCCGTGGACGTCAAGTGACGCACGCCACGGCCGGACGCCCCGCCGCCCCGCGGCCCGGCGTTCCGCTCAGACGGTGATCAGCATCGCCAGCATGGCGATCCCCATCGACAGACGGCAGGCCAGCGCCAGCTCGGGCCGCGCCCCCCACGACACGGCGGCCGTCGGCGCGCTCCCGGCCGCCCCCGGCAGCAGCCGCACCCCCGTCGACAGGACGTACCCCGCGAAGTAGAGGAGCAGCACCCCGGTCAGCAGCGGCACCCCGCCCGCCGTATGGCCCTCGTGCCCCGCGTGCGCACCGCCCCCGCCCGTCGGCGCCATCGCCAGGGCCATGTAGACCATCGAGAGCGAGCCCACCACGTGGTGCAGATGGTGTGCCCCGCCCCGGGCCAGCCACAGCGCCCGCAGTGCCGCGCCGCCGAACACCACCGCGTACCCCGCGATCATCCACGGCGGCGGCGCGAGGAACGCGGCCGGCACGGCCATCGCGGCCATCCCGAATCCCATCACCGCCTCGCCGCCCGCCGCCCCGCGGGCCCGCGCGGAACCGCTGCGCATCCGCAGCAGACAGTACGAGCCGGTCGCCGCGCACAACGCGACAAGCAGCCATCCGGGCAGCACCGGACCGTGCACGGCGTACCTCCCCGCTCTCTGTGACGCCCTGCCGACAGGTCGATGCCCGGACGCGGGGCCGCATACGCGGGCGCAGGGACACACAGGGGGAGCGCGCGGAAGGTCTTCGCCGGTCAGGGCGGTCAGGGCGGCCGGGGCGGCCGGGATGCTCGGGGCGGGTGGACGGGGCGGGTGGACGGGACGGGCTGTGGCCGCCGGGAAGCCGGTGGCGTCAGGGGCGGTAGCGCAACGGGTGGTCGGCGGGGATCTCCACGATCACGATGCGCACCCCGTCCGGGTCCTCGATCCACATCTCGATCAGCCCCCACGGCTCGCGCACCGGCGGCCGGGCGATCGCGACCCCCCGTGCCGCGAGCTCCTCGTGCGCGGCGGCCGCGTCCGCGACCTGGAGCCACAGCTGGAGCCCGGGGGCGGGCGGACGCTCGGCGCGGCCCGACACCTCCAGGAAGCCGCCGCCGAGGAAGTACACCGTGCCGCGCTCGGGTCCCGTACCGAACTCGCGGTAGACGGGAAGGCCGAGCCGCTCGCCGTAGAAGGCGCGCGAACACTCCGGGTCGGTGGGGCGCAGCAGGGTCCGGCTGCTCAGTACATGCACCATGACAAGCGACCCTAACGGGCGGGTTAGGCTCGGGAGGCCGCCGCAGCGCACACGACGAGCAGGGAGAGCGAACGATGGACACCGCAAGGCGCGCCGCCGGAGAGCTGAGCTACCGGGACGCCACCGAAGCCGACATCGAGGCGCTGGTGCCGCTCATCGAATCGGCCTACCGCGGGGACGCCAGCCGGGCCGGCTGGACCACCGAGGCCGACATCCTGCAAGGACAGCGCACCGACCCCGAGGGCGTGCGCGCGGTCATCACCACTCCCGGCAGCAAACTGCTCACCGTCGAGCGCGACGGCGCGCTCGTCGCCTGCTGCCAGCTCGAACACCGGGGTGACGCCGCCTACTTCGGGATGTTCGCCGTCTCTCCCGCACTCCAGGGCGCCGGTCTCGGCAAGCAGATCATCGCCGAGGCCGAGCGCCTCGTCCGCACCGAGTGGGGCGTCGGCGAGATGCACATGACCGTGATCTCGGTACGCGACGAGCTGATCGCCTTCTACGAGCGGCGCGGCTACCGCCGTACGGGAAGGATGACACCCTTCCCGTACGGCGACGAACGCTTCGGCCTGCCGCAGCGCGACGACCTCCAATTCGAGCTGCTCGTCAAGGAGTTGGGCTGACCGGTCCCGGCCCGCGCTACGCGGTGAAGCGGCCGGTGCGGCGGATCTCCGGATAGTCCGTCGTCGCGCCGTCCAGTTGCAGGGCGCGCGCCAGACGCAGATGGTCCTGGGTGTTCACGGTCCAGCCGATCACCCTGAGCCCGGCGGCGTGGGCCCGCTCGACCGTCTCCAGGGTGAGCCGGGTGATGTCCAGGACCAGGCTCTTGGCGCCGACGGCCGTGGCCCGCTCGACTAGATCGGGTCCCCAGTCGTCGTCGACGAGCGCGGTGCGCACGCCCGGTACCCGCGAGGCGACCTCGGCGAGCGCCGCGTCGTGGAACGACAGCACCTCCACCCGGCCCACCAGATCGCGCCGCAGGAGCACCTCGGCGAGCGCGCGGGCCGCGGCGGTGTCCTTGATCTCCGCCTGGATCGGCGTCTTCACCGCGTCCAGGACCTCTTCGAACACGGGGACGCGTTCGCCCTGGCCCGCGTCCAGCTCCCGCAGTTCGGCCAGGGTCAGCTGGCCGATGCGGCCCTCCCCGTCCGTGGTGCGGTCCACCTCGGCGTCATGCATGACGACGAGGGCGCCGTCCTTGCTCAGGTGCAGATCGAGTTCGATGACATCCATGCCCACGCGTTCGGCGTGGACGAAGGAACGCAGGGTGTTCTCCGGCTCGACACCCATGACCCCGCGATGACCGATGGTGAGGAACGTCAAGACAGGCCTCGCTTCCGTCGACGGCGCTATTGGCGCGCGACGCAGTCCCGTGCGCACGCGGCAGCCGCAGCCTAACGGCCCGCCACCGCAACGGACCCCGGCTCGCGCGGCGCATCGGAGTCGTCCGGCCGGGTTGACGCGATCCCGAGCACGAGGCCGGTGATCAGGGCTGCGACAAGGACGGCGCGGGTGCTCACGGGGGCGGCTCCGGAGTGCGGGGGAGGGACGGGCGGACTCCGTCCTACCGGTGCGCACCCGTCCCGGGCCAACGCGCGTCACCCACCCGTGGGCGAGTCCTTCAGCCCTTGACGCTCCGGCGTCCCCCGCTCATCCCGGGCCGGGCCAGCCGTCGTGATCGGCCGGATCTCCCCCCTGGGGCGGCGTCAGGCGGTCCAGGTCCGCGAGCATCGCGCGGGCCAGCTCCAGCTCGGCCAGCTCGCGCAGCTCGCTCCAGCGCAGCGCGATCCTGGGATGCGCCCACTCGGCGTTGTCCTCGGCCCGCGCGAGCGCCGCCCGCACCTGGCCCAACTCGGCCTCGGTGCGCGCCAGATGCTCCTCCACCAGGGCGCGCAGCCGGGCCGGCGCGGCCAGGTGCCCGAGCCAGATCCGCAGCACCAGCGGATGCTTGAGGACCGCGGGTCCGGCCGCCTCGGGGGAGTCCGCCCACGCGGTGAGCGCGGCGCGGCCCGCCTCGCTGATCGCGTACCGCCGCTTGGTGCGCGGCTCCTCGGGACCCGAGCGCCGCGAGGTGGCGTACCCGAGCGCCTCCAGGCGGCGCAGCTCGGCGTAGATCTGGCTGATCGCGGGCGACCAGTAGAAGAACCGCAGCGAGGCGTCGGCCCACTTCTTGAGCTCGTAGCCGGTCCGCTCGCCGGGGAACGAGAGCAGCCCGAGCACCGCCCATGCCGTCGGCGGCAACTGGCGTTCCATGTCTTGCTTGTTGGAGAACTGACGACTAGTCATATGACGAATTGAAGTAAGCGAGACACGCGGACACAACCCCTGGAGGGCCCGTGAAATTCTCCGTGATCTTCGAGGCGCAGTTGGCGGATCCCACCGTCGAGCGCGAGCACCGGCTGTTCCACGACTGTGTTCAACAGGCCGTGTACGCCGAGCAGATGGGCTTCGACCGCATATGGGCGGTGGAGCACCACGCGCTGAAATGGTACGCGCACATGAGCGCCCCCGAGATCTTCCTGACCTGGGTCGCCGCCCGCACCTCCACCATCCGGATCGGGCACGGCGTGGTCTGCATGCCGTTCCACTTCAACCACCCCGTCCGCGTCGCCGAACGCGCCGCGACCCTCGACCTGCTCTCCGGCGGCCGGCTCGACCTCGGCGCGGGGCGCGGCGGCACCGAGCAGGAGACCTCGCTGTGCGGCGTCGACCGGGACCGTACGGCGCGGGAGGTGGAGGAGGCGCTGCGGATCATCGGCGCGGCCTGGCAGAAGGAGGAGCTCGAATACCACGGCGAGCTGATCGACATCACCCCGCACCCCATCCTGCCCCGGCCCGCACAGACCCCCCACCCGCCCCTGTTCCTGGCGTGCAGCCGCACCGACACCCTGACCCGCGCGGCCGAACTCGGCGTCGGCGCCCTGGTGATGGGCTTCGCGGGGCCCGACTCCATCGCCGCGATGCGCCGCGCCTACGACGGCGCGATCGCGGCCCGCACCGGCGACGGGTTCGTCTCCACCGCCGTCAACGACCACTTCGCGGTGCTCTGCCCGACCATCGTCTCGGACGACCGCGAGGAGGCCCGGCGCATCGGCATCCGGGGCCAGCGCTTCTTCGCCCAGTCCATCGGACACTGGTACGGCGGCGCGGGCATCCCCGACGAGGCCGTCGTCGAGGGCGCGGACGAGGCCGCCGCGATGCGCGCCGCGGCCGAACAGGTCGTGGCCCGGCTGCACGAGCAGCACATCCCGGTCCGCCCCACCTCCACCGCCACCTTCAACGCCGACCACGCCTACGGCACCGCCGACGACGCGATCGCCTACGTCGAGCGGCTCAGGGACGCGGGCGCGGACGAGGTGATGTGTCTGATCCAGATGGGGACCGTGCCGCAGGACGCCTGCATGGAGACGCTGCGGCAGTGGGGCGAGAAGGTCCTCCCGCACTTCACGAGGGACACCCGCCGTGGCTGACGACCGGCGGCCCGCGGCCGACCCGACCCCGCCCGTGCCTGACGGACAGCGGGTCGCGGCCTGGCCGGCCGCGACCCGGGACTCGGCCCCGTACCCCTTGCCGCGCGGGCCCGTTCCGCCCCCGACGGGCCCGCGCGGCAAAGGAGTCGACCGGCTCACGCCCGAGGCCCGCGTCTGGGCCGATGTGCTCGCCTCGGTCTTCCCCGATGTGGGCGGCGCGGTCACCGACGCCGCCGAGGCCCGGCGGATCCTCGCCCGCGCATCCTCCTCGCCGGGCGCGCCGCCCCCGGTCGGCGCCGTGACCGACCGCTCGGTGCCGGGTCCGGCCGGCGCCCCCGACATCCCCGTCCGCGTCTACCGGCCCGCCGCACCCGGCCCCGCCCCCACGGTGGTCCACCTGCACGGGGGCGGCTGGGTCCTGGGCGGCCTCGACCTGTACGACCGCACCTGCCGGGCGCTGTGCCGGGCCGCACGCGCGGTCGTGGTCTCGGTCGACTACCGCCTGGCCCCCGAGGCCCGCTTCCCCGCCCCCGTCGAGGACGCGTACGCGGCGCTCGTCTGGGCCGGGCGGCACCTCGGGGACCTCGGCGGGGCCGCGGGCCCGCTCGTCGTGGCGGGCGACAGCGCCGGGGGCAACCTGGCCGTGGCGGCGGCCCTGCTCGCGCGCGACCGCCACGGCCCGCCCCTCGCCCTCCAGGCCCTCGCCTACCCGGCGCTCGACGCCGCCCGCGACACCGCCTCGTACCGCGCCAACGCCCACGGCTACTACCTCACCGCCACGCACCTGCGCTGGTTCTGGGAGCAGTACCTGGGACCGGGCGGCGACGGCGGCCATCCGCTGGCCTCGCCGCTGCGGGCCGACCTGGCGGGGCTGCCGCCGGCCCACGTCGTCACGGCGGGCTGCGATCCGCTGTGCGACGAAGGGCGCGCCTATGTGCGGGCGCTGCGCGCGGCCGGGGTCGAAGCCGTCGACGACCACTGCCCGGGGATGTTCCACGGCTTCGTCGGCCTGGCCGACGTACTCCCGGAGGGCCGGGCCGCACTCACCCGGCTCGCCGCAGCCATAGCCGTGCCATTGCCCTGACACAGGAAGAAGAGCGGCGCAACTGAAAGATCGCAGGATAATTTATTGTGCTTCCTCTTGAGGGGAAGAACCGAACGCGGATACGGTGTCTTGACGCTAGGTTCTCCTGTGGAGGAAGTGACATGACGGAAATTCTTGTGCAGGACCCGGCCGTGGGGGGCGCAACAACCGACCTGCGGGTGGTCGACCACCCCGCCTGGCCCGCCCTCAAGAATGCCGTCGAGGAGATCCGGCCCTGGCAGTCCAAGGACGGCTCGATCGACTTCGACGCCGAGGGCGCCCCCGCCCGCTCCGTCGTCGACGCGACCCTCGACCAGGTGATAGCCGCCGTGGAGCAGCTCTCCCCGCTGCTGCCGCACGACACCGACTACCACCGCGCGCTCGTCGACGACCTGCGCAAGTGGTCCGACAGCGCCTTCGACGTGCCGGACTTCCTGGACTCGCTGCTGCGCTTCCACCCGGCCGCCGACCGCGCCGACGGGCTCCAGCGCCTGGTCCTCTTCCCCATGTACACCCAGAACGGCAATCCCGACCGCAACCTCGAAGCGGTCGTCCTGCGCATGGTCTGGCCGGAGTGGCTCGCCGACCTGGAGGCCACCCGCTACGACAACCCGCTGTTCTGCGGCATCACCTTCGAGGACTTCACGGCGGGCTACGACACCCACTCCGCGGTCCTCTTCCCCGAGACCATCGCCGTGCGCGAAGCCCCCGAGCGCTTCACCTGGGGCGGCATCTTCTGCGACCGCGAGGCGGCCCGCTTCCGCGCCGTCACCGAGGCATCCGTCGAGATCCTCGGGCTCGAACTCCCCGAGGACATCCGGGAGTTGGTGGCCGACCAGGAGCGCTGCGAGAAGGCCTTCGTGCTGTGGGACATGGTCCACGACCGCACCCACAGCCACGGCGACCTGCCGTTCGACCCCTTCATGATCAAGCAGCGCCAGCCGTTCTGGATGTACGGCCTCGAAGAGCTGCGCTGCGACCTCACCGCCTTCAAGGAGGCCGTGAAGTTGGAGTCCGAGGGCAACCAGCACGGCCGCGACGTCCAGTACGCCGTGCTCTTCGACCGGATGTTCCGCTTCCCCGTCTCCGGCGACCGCGTCCGCAACTACGACGGTCTCGGCGGCCAGCTCCTCTTCGCCTACCTGCACAAGCACGACGTGGTGCGCTGGACCGACAACAAGCTGCACATCGACTGGGACCGCGCCCCGCAGGTCACCAACCAGCTCTGCGCCGACATCGAGAAGCTCTACCGCGACGGCATCGACCGCCCCAAGCTGGTCCACTGGTTCGCCGCCTACGAGCTGGTCTCCACCTACCTCGCCCCGCACCCCGGATCGCGCTGGGCCAAGGGCCCCGACGCCCTGGACCTGACGCAGCCGCCGCGCAAGCTCGTCGACGACGTGCTTCCGGACGAGTTTCCGCTCAGCATGTTCTATGAGGCGCTCTCCAAGAAGCTGAAGAACGTGATCGCCTCCACCAAGGGGATCACCGCCGCTTCCGCTCCGGCCGGGGCCGCCGCGTGAGCTCTCGTACGGAAGGCTCCGAAGGTTCGGAAGGTTCGGAAGGGGCGAGGAAAATGAACAACGGACCTCTCAACGGCGCCGTCGTCGCCGTGGCCGGCGCGGCGGGACCCGCCGGCCGGGCCGCCCTGCTCCGGCTCGCCGAGGCGGGCGCGGTCGTCGTGGGCGCCGACGCCGACGTGGAGCGCCTGGCCTCGGCCGTGGACGCCGCGCGGTACGCGCACGGCGGGGCCACCGTCACCGGTGACACCGTCGACCTCCTCGACCTCCAGGCCACGCGCGACTGGGCCGACCGCATCCAGAAGGACTTCGGCCGCGTCGACGGCCTGGTCCACCTCGTCGGCGGCTGGCGCGGCGCCACCTCCTTCCCCGAGACCGAGCTGGCCGACTGGGACCTGCTGGAGAAGCTCCTCATCAAGACGGTGCAGCACACCTCGCTCGCCTTCCACGACGGGCTGCTGCGCAGCGACCGCGGACGGTTCGTCCTGGTCAGCCAGTCCGGCGCGCACAAGCCCACCGCGAACAACGCGGCCTACAACGCGGGCAAGGCCGCGGCCGAGGCCTGGACGCTGGCCCTCGGCGACGCGTTCCGCAAGGCGGGGGGCGAGGACGGCCCGGGGGCCGCTGCTGCGATCCTGGTGATCAAGGCACTGGTGCACGACGCGATGCGCGCCGAGCGACCCAATGCGAAGTTCGCGGGCTTCACCGATGTCACCGAGCTGGCCGACGCCATCGCCGGAGTGTGGGACAAGCCCGCCCAGGAAGTGAACGGACAGCGCCTGTGGCTGACCCCCAAGCCGTGAGGACGGACGCGCGAGCGCACCACGACCCGGCGGTGCGCGGCTTCGCCAGCGACAACTACGCCGGCGCGCACCCCGAGATCCTCGCAGCCCTCACCCTCGCCAACGGCGGCCATCAGATCGCCTACGGCGAGGACGACTACACCGACCACCTCCAGCGCGTCATCCACAGCCACTTCGGCGCCGGTGCGCAGGCCTACCCCGTCTTCAACGGGACCGGGGCCAACGTCACCGCGCTCCAGGCGCTGACGGACCGCTGGGGCGCGGTGGTGTGCGCCGAGAGCGCGCACATCAACGTGGACGAGGGCGGTGCACCCGAGCGCATGGCCGGGCTCAAGCTGCTCACCGTGGCCACCCCCGACGGCAAGCTGACGCCCGAGCTCATCGACCGGCAGGCCTGGGGCTGGGAGGACGAGCACCGCGCGATGCCGCAGGTCGTCTCCATCACCCAGAACACCGAACTCGGCACGGTCTACACGCCCGACGAGATCAAGGCGATCTGCGACCACGCCCACGAACGCGGCATGAAGGTCCACCTCGACGGGGCGCGGATATCCAACGCCGCCGCCTCCCTCGACGTGCCGATGCGCACGTTCACCAGCGTGGCCGGCGTGGACGTCCTGTCGTTCGGCGGCACCAAGAACGGGATGCTGTTCGGCGAGGCGATCGTCGTCCTCAACCCGGACGCCGTCCACCAGATGAAGCACATCCGCAAGATGTCCATGCAGCTCGCCTCCAAGATGCGCTTCGTATCCGTGCAGTTGGAGGCCCTGCTCGCCAAGGACCTGTGGCTGCGCAACGCCCGCCACTCCAACGCGATGGCCCAGCGCCTCGCCGAGGGGGTGCGCCAGGTCGACGGCGTGGAGATCCTCCACGAGGTCCAGGCCAACGCCGTGTTCGCGCGCCTGCCGCACGATGTCAGCGAGCGGCTCCAGAAGCGCTACCGCTTCTACTTCTGGGACGAGAACGCCGGTGACGTCCGCTGGATGTGCTCGTTCGACACCACCGAGGACGACGTCGACGGCTTCCTCGCGGCCCTCAAGGAAGAGATGGCACGCTAGCGCGCACATCACCAGCGGGCACGTCATCAGCGGGCCTGCCTGAATCGATATGCGGCCGACCGTAAAGTCATTGACTTGCGGTCGGCTGCATTCGTACGCTCACGGGCCATGAAGCTCATCCAGCGCAACCCTCAACTCGCCGCCTATCTGGTCGCGGACGAGGTCGTCGACCACGAGCACCCGGTGGTCCGCGACCGCGTCGCCCGGCTCAAGACCGGGACCACCGACGCATACTCATACGCCAAGGCGGCCTTCGAGTACGTGCGGGACGAGATCCCGCACTCCACCGACTCGGGCGATCTCCGGGTGACCTGGCGCGCCTCCGACGTGCTCGCACGGCGCACCGGGATCTGCTGCGCCAAGGCGCACGCCCTCGCCGCGCTGCTGCGGGCCGAAGGCATCCCGACCGCGTTCTGCTACCAGCGCCTGACCGAGGACGGCGCCGACCCGGCGGTGCACGGCCTCATCGCACTCAAGCTGCCCGGCACCGGCGCCTGGGCTCGACAGGACCCGCGCGGCAACGTGCCGGACGGCGTGGACGCCCAGTTCTCCCTCGGCGAGGAGCGGCTGACGTGGCCCGTGCGGGCAGAGTTCAGCGAAGTGGACTATCCAGTACTCTTTGATGAACCGCACCCGGCGGTGGTCGCCGCGCTCAAGGCCGCGCCCGACCGGCCGTCGCTGTGGCCGATCTATCCGACCGAACTGTGAGGCACCACCGATCATGACGCTCGCACTCACCGTGTCCGACGAGGTCCGGACGCTCGCGCCCGCCTTCACCCATGTCGCCGTCGAGGCCACCGGTCTCGTCAACGCGCCCAGCGACGCGGCGAGTTCGGCCCTGCTCGACGACGCCGCGCGCCGCCTGGCGGAGCGCCTCGCGGGCCGGGCCCCGCACGAGGACCCGCACATGGCCGCCTGGCGCGCCGTCTACACCGCCTTCGGCTCCAAGCCCAACCGCACCCGCAACTCGGCCGAGGCACTCGCCAAGCGGGCCCTGGCCGACGGCGGCCTGCCGCGCGTCAACCGGCTCGTCGACGTGTACAACGCGATCAGCGTCGCCCACCTGGTGCCGGTGGGCGGCGAGGACACCGCGCACATCGAGGGCGCGATGCGCCTGGTGCGGGCGAGCGGCGAGGAGGCGTTCCACACCGTCGCGGGCGGCGAGCCCGCGGTCGAGCACCCGGACGCGGGCGAAGTGGTGTGGCGCGACGACGAGGGCGTCACCTGCCGCCGCTGGAACTGGCGCCAGGGCGTGCGCACCCGGCTCACCGAGCAGTCGGCCGACGCGCTCTTCCTCCTGGAAGGCATGGCCCCGCACTGCGACCTCGCCGCGGCCGGCGCCGAACTGGCCGAACTCCTGGAGAAGTTCAGCCCGGGGGCGCGGATCACGGTCCACCCGCTGGTCGCCGCGCAGGAGTGACGATTCAGCCGGCCGCCTCGGCGGCCTTCACCTGCTCGGCCGTCGGCGCGGTGCCGCCCAGGTGCGCCGGCACCCACCAGGTGTCGCTCGCGTCCTTGGGGCGTACGGGATAGGCGCGCTGCGCGGCCTCCAGGAGCTCCTGGCAGCGCTCGCGCAGCCGCCGGGTGATGGCGCCCGCGTACTGGTCGGCGGGAGCCTCCACGGGCTCGCCGACACGAATGGTGACCGGGATGTGGCTGCGCTTGAAGTTGCGCGGCCGCCCCTTGGTCCACACCCGCTGCGTACCCCACAGCGCCATCGGGATCAGCGGCACCCCGGCCTCCTGGGCGAGGCGCGCGGCACCCGACTTGAAGCTCTTGAGCGTGAACGACTGCGAGATGGTCGCCTCCGGGAACACCCCGATCACCTCGCCGGAGCGCAGCGAGGCCAGCGCGTGCTGATACGCGTCCTCACCCTGCTTGCGGTCGACCGGGATGTGCTTCATGCCGCGCATCAGCGGGCCGGAGATCTTGTGCCGG
This sequence comes from Streptomyces sp. CB01201, assembly GCF_002803085.1. GTDB lineage: Bacteria > Actinomycetota > Actinomycetes > Streptomycetales > Streptomycetaceae > Streptomyces > Streptomyces hundungensis. Next base: position 215,279 of record NZ_NNBJ01000001.1, read on the forward strand.
AACACCGACTCCTTGGCCATGAAGCGCACCAGACGCTTCTGCGGCAGCGCCGCGAGCCCCGTGAAGATGAAGTCCAGATAACTGATGTGATTGCTGACGAGCACTGCCCCGCCGGTGCGCGGGATGTTCTCCGAACCCTGGGTGTCGATCTTCAGGTCGAGCGCCTTGAACATCGCACGTGCGGCGCCGATGACCGGCCGATAGACGAGTTCTGCCATCAGAGGGGAGACCCTTCGTGTGCCCGGGGAGGGTGCTCCCGGAGTCATAAGTTACGCGCCCGTAGGTTTCGGGCTTTGGGCAGATGGTGCCCGATGCGAGCCGAGCTGGCCAGTCCTGGCGCTCTGCGCAGGGGAGATTCTCGTCACGTCTTCGCAGGTCGGGGCTCGGGGGGAATCATTGCGAGCCGATGCGTGCTGCAACCGTACGTCAGAGCAGGTAGTGGCCGCGTGAAGACGCGGACGGACAGGTGGGGGTGGGCGGCGCGTGAGCGACGACGGCGGGCGCAGGCTCGGCGAGGCCGAGCTGGGTGCCGGGCTCGGCCGGCGGGCCACGCTGGTGCAGTTCTCCAGCGCGTTCTGCCAGCCCTGCCGGGCGACCCGGCGGACCCTGGCGGAGGTCGCCGCGATGGTGGACGGCGTCGTCCATGTGGAGATCGACGCGGAGGAACGGCTCGTTCTCGTACGGGAGCTGGGCATCGAGCGCACCCCGACGGTGCTCGTGCTCGACGCGGCGGGCCGCATCGTGCGCCGCGCGGCCGGACAGCCGCGCCGGGCGGACGTCATCGCCGCCCTCGGGCAGGCGGTCCGGGACGCGGCACCGGGGGCGCAGTGAGGGATCTCCCACATCCCGGAAGGCACTTGACGGTGAGCACGCTCAATCGTCAGTCTGACGACGTGCCGACAGATCTCCTTCTCTATGGACGCGCCCATGTGGACCTCGCCCGCAACGCGAGCGCGCGCTGTCCGGGCTGCTGAACACCCGCAGCCCTTGTCGCACCTCTTGCAGAAGGACAATTCCATGACGGCTTCGCCCGAGCTCGGTACCGCCCAGACCGCCTCTCCCGAACTGCTCAGGTCGGTCTTCCGCCAGCACGCCGCCGGTGTCGCGGTGATCACCGCCCAACGCGGCGGCCGGCCCGTCGGCTTCACCGCCACCTCCCTCAACTCCGTCGCCGCCGAGCCCCCGTTGCTCTCCTTCGGGATCGGCACCGGCTCTTCCAGCTGGCCCGTCGTCGCCGAGGCCGACCACATCGGCGTGCACATACTGGGCGAGCACCAGCAGGACCTGGCCGCCACCTTCGCCCGCAGCGGCGCCGACCGGTTCGGCCCCGCCACCGCCTGGCGCTCCGGCCCCGAGGGCGTGCCCGTCCTCGACGGCGTCCTGGCCTGGCTGGTGTGCAAGGTCGTGGCCCGCATCCCGGCCGGCGACCACCGCATCGTGCTCGGCCAGGCGGTCGTCGGCGACCCCGCGGGAGCGGGCCGCCCGCTCCTCTACCACCAGGGCCGCTTCAACGCGTTGCGCGACTGAAAGTTCCCTGATCACGTCGATTACTCACCGTTGGCAACGTCACAGTTCAAAGCGCTTGCTCAGTGGGCACAAGCTGGGTGTACTGGCGAGTAATATTTCGTTCGGAGCGCCGGTCGCCCCGACCGGAAACCGCCCCATCAGGCGCCTATGCTGCGTGCAACAAGGCAGCCCAGAAATGACGATGCAGTAGGAGAGCCGGCGTGAGCTTGAGGATCGTTGTCTGTGTGAAGTACGTGCCCGACGCCACCGGCGACCGGCACTTCGCCGATGACCTGACCGTCGACCGCGACGACGTCGACGGCCTCCTTTCGGAGCTCGACGAGTACGCGGTCGAGCAGGCACTGCAGATCGCCGACGAGGCGGACGACGCGGAGATCACCGTGCTGACCGTCGGCCCCGAGGACGCCAAGGACGCGCTGCGCAAGGCGCTCTCCATGGGCGCCGACAAGGCCGTCCACGTCGAGGACGACGACCTGCACGGCACCGACGTGATCGGCACCTCGCTGGTCCTGGCCAAGGCCGTCGAGAAGACCGGCTACGACCTGGTCATCTGCGGCATGGCCTCGACCGACGGCACCATGGGCGTCCTTCCGGCGCTCCTCGCGGAGCGCCTCGGCGTCCCGCAGGTCACGCTGCTCTCCGAGGTCTCGGTCGCGGACGGCGTCGTCAAGGGCCGCCGCGACGGCGACACCGCCTCCGAGCAGCTTGAGGCGTCCCTGCCGGCCGTCGTGTCCGTGACGGACCAGTCGGGCGAGGCCCGCTACCCGTCCTTCAAGGGCATCATGGCCGCCAAGAAGAAGCCGGTGGAGTCCCTGGACCTGGGCGACCTGGACCTGGAGGCCGACGAGGTCGGCCTGGAGGGCGCCTGGACCGCGGTGGACTCCGCGGCCCAGCGTCCGGCCCGCACCGCCGGCACGATCGTCAAGGACGAGGGCGAGGGCGGCAAGCAGCTCGCCGAGTTCCTCGCGAGCCAGAAGTTCATCTAAGTGCCGCACCGGCCCGGGAACCTTCCCGGCCGGCCGCGCATTTAGGGCTCGCCGAGCCCCTCAACCGCCCGCCTTTTCTTCGCACTTGCAGGAGATTGAAGTCCCATGGCTGAAGTTCTGGTCTACGTCGACCACGTGGACGGCGCCGTCCGCAAGCCCACCCTCGAACTGCTGACGCTGGCCCGCCGCATCGGCGAGCCCGTCGCCGTCGCCCTCGGCGCCGGCGCCGAGAACACCGCCGCCGCCCTCGCCGAGCACGGCGCGGTCAAGGTCCTCACCGCCGACGCCCCCGAGTTCGCCGACTACCTCGTCGTACCGAAGGTGGACGCGCTCCAGGCCGCGTACGAGGCCGTCTCCCCGGCCGCCGTGCTCGTCCCGTCCTCCGCCGAGGGCAAGGAGATCGCGGCCCGCCTCGCGGTCCGCATCGGCTCCGGCATCATCACCGACGCCGTCGACCTGGAAGCCGGCGACGAGGGCCCGGTGGCCACGCAGTCCGCGTTCGCCGCCTCCTTCACCACCAAGTCCCGCGTCTCCAAGGGCACCCCGGTCATCACGGTCAAGCCGAACTCGGCCGCCGTGGAGGCCGCCCCGGCCGCGGGCGCCGTCGAGGCCCTGTCCGTCACCTTCTCCGCCCTCGCCACCGGCACCAAGGTCACCTCGCGCACCCCGCGCGAGTCGACCGGCCGCCCCGAGCTGACCGAGGCCGCGATCGTGGTCTCCGGCGGCCGCGGCGTCAACGGCGCCGAGAACTTCTCGGTCATCGAGGCCCTCGCCGACTCGCTCGGCGCGGCCGTCGGCGCCTCGCGCGCCGCGGTGGACGCCGGCTGGTACCCGCACTCCAACCAGGTCGGCCAGACCGGCAAGTCCGTCTCGCCGCAGCTCTACATCGCCAACGGCATCTCCGGCGCCATCCAGCACCGGGCCGGCATGCAGACCTCGAAGACCATCGTGGCCGTCAACAAGGACGCCGAGGCCCCGATCTTCGACCTGGTCGACTACGGCGTCGTCGGCGACCTGTTCCAGGTCGTCCCGCAGCTCACCGACGAGGTCAACTCCCGCAAGGGCTGACCTGCGCGTTCAATCCGGTCCCGGGGCCGCGTGGTGATCCTCACCGCGCGGCCCCGGGCCGTTTCGGACAACCATTGACGCAGGCGGACCGGCCTACTAACTTCGCTATACGGATTGTTGATTCCGTGAAGCGGAAAAGTTTCGACCGTGTGGAGGATGCAGGATGGGTCAGCAGGAGCAGGTGGCAACGAGCCTCGCCGGCGTCGTCAGCGAGGAGATCAGTGCCTCGCTCGTCGCCGTGGACGAGGAACTCGCCCGCCGTTACCCGGGCGACCCCGGCACCCGCCAGCCCGTACACACCGTCTACGTACCCGGCGACGCCTTCACCGCGGACACCATCCGCACCTGGGGCGACCAGGCCCTGGCCGCGCTCGACGAGCACGCCCCCGACGCCGCCTCCTTCGCCCGCGTCCTCGGCATCGCCGACGAACTCGCCACCCCCGTGTACGACCGGGTCCGCGCCAAGCTCCAGCGCGAACCCGTCGAAGACCTCCGCGTCGACTTCGAGGACGGCTACGGCCCCCGCCCCGACGCCGAAGAGGACGCCGACGCCGCCCGCGCCGCCCGCCTCATCGCCGAAGCCTTCAAGAACGGCACCGCCGCCCCCTACATGGGCATCCGCATGAAGTGCATGGAAGCCGCCGTACGCGACCGCGGCATCCGCACCACCGACGTCTTCCTCACCACCCTCATGCACAACGGCGGCCTCCCCGAAGGCCTCGTCCTCACCCTGCCCAAGGTCACCTACCCCGAGCAGGTCACCGCCTTCGTCCGGCTGCTCAGCGCCTTCGAGAAGGCCCACGGCCTGCCCGAAGGACGGCTCGGCTTCGAGATCCAGATCGAGACCAGCCAGTCCATCCTCGCCGCCGACGGCACCGCCGCCGTCGCCAAGATGATCGACGCCGCCCAGGGCCGCGCCACCGGACTGCACTACGGCACCTTCGACTACAGCGCCTGCGTCGGCGTCTCCGCCGCCTACCAGGCCAGCGACCACCCCGCCGCCGACCACGCCAAGGCCGTCATGCAGGTCGCCGCCGCCGGCACCGGCGTACGCGTCTCCGACGGCTCCACCAACGTGCTGCCCATCGGCACCACCGAACACGTCCACGAAGCCTGGCGCCTGCACTACGGCCTCACCCGCCGCGCCCTGGCCCGCGCCTACTACCAGGGCTGGGACATGCACCCCGGCCACATGCCGACCCGCTACGCGGCCGTCTACGCCTTCTACCGCGAAGGCCTGGAACAGGCCGCCGGACGCCTCGCCGCCTACGTCGCCAAGACCGAGGGCGACGTCATGGACGAGCCCGCCACCGCCAAGGCCCTCAGCGGCTACCTGCTGCGCGGCCTCGACTGCGGCGCCCTCGACAACGCCGAGGTCGCCCGCCTCACCGGCCTCACCCGCGCCGACCTCGACGCCTTCGCCTCGCCCCGCCGCGGCAGCCTCACCGTCACCGCCCCGTAGCAGCACCGGGACCCCACGGCCGCAAGGCCCACCACCCCTGCCCCGTACCCTGTACGCGACCACAATCGCCACACAGGGACGGGGCAGCGGTGAGCACGGGGGAGAGCCAACTACTGGCCGGCCGGTACCGGATCGTCGAACGGCTCGGCCGCGGCGGCATGGGCGTGGTGTGGCGCGCACACGACGAAGTCCTCGGCCGCGAGGTCGCCGTCAAGGAACTGCGCACCTTCACCGACGCCTCCGCACCCGAACTCGGCGACCTCAAGCTGCGCATGCAACGCGAAGCCCGCGCCGCCGCCCGCGTACGCCACCCCTCGGTCGTCGCCGTCCACGACGTCACCGAACACGACGGCCGCCCCGTCATCGTCATGGAACTCATCGACGGCCCCTCACTCGACGACGTCCTCACCGAACAGGGCCTCCTGGAACCCGGCCGAGCCGCCGCCATCGGCGCCGACGTCCTGCACGCCCTCGCCGCCGCCCACCAGGCCGGCGTCCTGCACCGCGACGTGAAACCCGGCAACATCCTCCTCGACGCCTCCGGCCGCGTCGTCCTCACCGACTTCGGCATCGCCGCCATGGACGACCCCGGCGACGGCTCCGCCACCCACCTCACCCGCAGCGGCGAACTCGTCGGCTCCCTCGACTTCCTGGCACCCGAACGCGCCCAGGGCCACCAACCCGGCCCCGCCTCCGACATCTGGGCACTCGGCGCCACCCTCTACGCCGCCGTCGAAGGCGCCGCCCCCTTCCGCCGCACCTCCACCTGGTCCACGCTCAACGCCATCGTCGTCGAACCCCTGCCCCCGGCCCGCCGCGCCGGCCCCCTCGGACCCGTACTGCTCCGCCTGATGGACAAGGACCCCGCCCGCAGGCCCGACGCCGCGACCGCGGCGCGCCTCCTCAGCGAAGTCGCCGGGACCGAGGCAGCCACGGGCACCGCAGCCACGAACCCCCGTCCGGCCGGACCGACAGCCGTAAGCACCACCCCGATACGGGCCGCGGCCCGGCCGCCCGCCCAACCGCCGCGCGACGCGACCGTACGCGACGTGGCACCGCACCGCCCCGAGGGATTCGGCCCGGCCACCACCCCGGCCCCCGAACCGGCACCACAAGCCGCCCACCAGCCCGAAGGCTTCGGCCCCGTGGTGACCGACCTGGCGACCACGGGAGCGGCACGGCCCGACCGACCGGCAGCGGCCGGACGCGGACGCGGCAAAGCCCTGATCGCGGCCACCGCGGCCGCCGTCGTCCTCATCGGCGGGGGAGCCGCCTACGCACTCCTCGGCCAGGACGACGCACACCCCGACACACACGCGGCCGGAGCGACGAACAGCGCGGCCCCCGGAGCGGCGGACGACCGGGTCGGCGCAGCCGGCCTCGGCACAGCGGGCCCCTCCGCCCAATCCACCCCCAACTCACCCACGTCCAGGGCGAGTTCCAGCACCAAACCCCCCGCCAAGGACGACCCCGCCAAGGGATCCAAACCCGGAGCGTCGGCCGACCCGAAGAAGAACACCCCGAGCGCCCCCACCGCGACAGACACCGCAAACGCCGGAGGCACCGGGGACAAGGGAACCAAGGGAGGCGGCAGCGCACCCCCCGCCGGCAGCTGCGCGCCCACCGCCGGCGGCAAGTTCAACTGCCAGGTCTGGCGCGCCGCGCAGTCCATCCGCCACAACGGCGCCGCCGCGGGCGTACTCAACACCGGCACCAACTACTTCTACTGCCAGACCGACCTCGGCCGCCGCGAAACCTACGGGAAGTGGACCAACACCTGGTGGGCCAGGACCGACGACGACAGCGGCAACACCAACGTCTACGTCAGCGTCGTCTACCTCAAGGGCGGCGACAACAACCAGCCCGTCCCCGGACTCAAGACCTGCTGAACCGCACGAGCCCCGGCGAACCCCCGCCCGCCGCTACCGCCGGCCGCCGGCGGAGCCCCCGCCCCCCGCTACCACCGGCGGACGCGCCCCCGGCCACTACCCCCGGGCGGGCGGCGGGAGTTCACCCGAACCACGCTGGATCAGGACGGTGGGCAGCTCCAGCCGGGCGGGCGTCTCGTCCGCCCCGTCGAGCCGCCGGAAGAGCAGCTCCGCCGCCGTACGCCCCAACGTGGCCGCGTCCTGCGAGATCACCGTGATGCCGAGCAGATCCGCGAGCTCGATGTCGTCGAACCCCACCAGCGCCACCGGCCGCTCCCGCCCCGCCAGCACCCGCACCGCCGTGACCGTCACCCGGTTGTTGCCCGCGAACAGCGCCGTCACCCCGTCCGGCCCCGCCAGCATCGACTCGGCGGCCTCCCGCACCCGCTCCGGGGACGTCGAGCCGAGCGACACCCACGCCTCGTCGACCGGCAACTCCGCATCCGCCATCGCCGCGTGATACCCCCGCAGCCGCTCGGTCGCCGTGTGGATGCGCGGCTGGTCACCGATGAAACCGATCCGCCGGTGCCCATGCGCGATCAGATGGGCCACACCCGCCCGGGCGCCCCCGAAACTGTCGGACAGCACCACATCCGCGTCGATCCGCCCGGCCGGACGGTCCACGAACACCGTCGCCACCCCCGCCTTTATCTCCGGCTCCAGATAACGGTGGTCGGACCCCGCGGGAATCACGATCAGACCGTCGACCCGGCGGGCACAGAACGCAAGCACCAGCTCCTGCTCGCGATCGGCGTCCTCCGCACTGGAACCGTTGATCAGCAGCGCCCCGTGCTCCCGCGCCACCTCCTCGACCGCCCGGCTGAGCGGCCCGTAGAACGGGTCGGCGAGGTCCTCAAGGACCAGACCGATCGACGCGGTACGCCCCTTGCGCAGCACCCGCGCACTGTCATTGCGGCGGAAGCCCAGCGCCTCGATGGCCTCCTGCACCCGCCGCTCGGTGTCCGGGGTCACCCCCGGTTCGCCGTTGACCACCCGGGACACCGTCTTGAGGCCGACACCGGCTCGCGCGGCGACATCCTTCATCGTCGGGCGGTTGCCGTAGCGGGACTCGGGGTGGCGGGCGTTATCGGCCACAGTGCGCTGTCCTGTCGTCGTCGGGAGGCGTCCGGCGGGATCCGGTGCCATAACGGTCTGTGTGGCGTCGAGCATAGGCCCTGGACAACGTTGTCACATGCAGGGAGACTCTCATCTTGACCTGCTGTTACCCGTCCCTCACCAGGAGATCCGACCTCGATGCACACCGATTTCGTGGCCGCGCTCGACATCGGCGGCACCAAGATCGCCGGAGCCCTGGTGGACGCCGACGGCCGGCTCCTGCTGCGGGCCCAGCGGCCGACTCCCGCCCACGAGGACGGCGACACGGTGATGCGCGCGGCCGAGGCGGTCCTGGCCGAGCTGACCGGATCGCCCCTGTGGGAGCGTACGGGAGCCATCGGCATCGGCAGCGCCGGGCCCGTCGACGCCTCGGCCGGCACGGTCAGCCCCGTCAACATCCCCGGCTGGCGCGGCTTCCCGCTGGTCGAGCGGGTGCGCGCCGCCACCGGCGGCCTGGACGTCGAACTCGTCGGCGACGGCGTCGCCATGACCGCGGCCGAACACTGGCTCGGCGCGGCCCGCGGCCACGACAACGCCCTGTGCCTGGTCGTGTCGACCGGCGTCGGCGGCGGCCTTGTCCTCGGCGGCAAACTGCACCCAGGCCCCACCGGGAACGCGGGCCACATCGGTCACATCAGCGTCGACCTCGACGGCGACCCCTGCCCGTGCGGCGCACGCGGCTGCGTCGAACGGATCGCCAGCGGCCCCAACATCGCCCGCCGCGCCCTGGACAACGGCTGGCGCCCCGGCTCCGACGGCGACACCTCGGCCGCCGCCGTGGCCTCGGCCGCCCGCTCCGGGGACCCGGTGGCCGTCGCCTCCTTCGAACGCGCGGCCCAGGCGCTGGCGGCCGGCATCGCGGCGACCGCGACCCTCGTCGAGATCGACATCGCGGTCATAGGCGGGGGAGTGGCGGGCGCGGGCGAGGTGCTGTTCGCGCCGTTGCGCCGGTACCTGCGCGACTACGCGACGCTCTCCTTCGTCCAGGACCTGACGGTGGCGCCCGCCCTGATGGGGACGGACGCCGGTCTGGTGGGGGCGGCGGCCGCGGCGTGGGGGAGGCGGCGATCGGAGGAGGCGGCGCTGCTGAAGTGACGGACAGAATCTGAAAGTTGATATCTGCGATCTGCGATCTGCGATCCGCGATCCGTGCCCCGCGACCCGTCCGTCACCATCCGCCCACTGCCTGCCCGCCTGCCCTCCCGTCCGCCCATCCGCCCGCCCGCCCAGCGCTCCGACGACTGCCCCGTCTCCGCCAACGAACACTCCACCGCCGCGACCTGACGCCCAGTCACGGACATCACCCCCCAATCAACCCCCCATCACTCTCGCCCCTCCACCCCCACGAGGTAGGACGACATCATGCCCCTGCCAACCGCCTCCGCCCGGCGAGCGTTTCCGGTAGGGCTTGTTGGACTCTGTTGGGTGTGACGCGGTAACGGTTGTCTGGCATTGCGTCAAAACCCTTGACGGCGCCCGGAGTTGACGGTGTTATCCAAGCCTCGCGTTTGGTTGTGTTGGGTTGCACCCCGGAGGAGGGGGACATGGCGCAGTCATCGTTCAATGGTCCTGTAGCGCTCGAAAGCGTGGCAGGACATCGGATGTCTCGGCGGAATCTTCTGCGGGGTGCGGCGATGGGCGCCGGGGCGGTCGCGCTGCCCTCGCTGCTCGCGGCGTGCGGCAGTGGGCCCGGGGGTGACACCAAGACGATCCGGCTGGGCTCGAATTCGTCGGACGCCGTCCCCAAGAAGGCCTTCGCCGACGCGTTCGCCGCGTACGAGAAGCAGTCCAAGGAAGGCCGCAAGATCAAGGTCAACACCGTTGACCACAACACCTTCCAGGAGAACATCAACCGCTATCTCCAGGGCAAGCCGGACGACGTCTTCATGTGGTTCGCGGGCTACCGCATGCAGTTCTTCGCGCAGAAGGGGCTGCTGTACGACATCAGCGACCTCTGGACCGGATTCCAGGGCTTCTCCGACGCGCTGAAGGCGCAGTCGACCGGCGCGGACGGCAAGCAGTACTTCGTGCCGTACTACTACTACCCGTGGGCGGTCTTCCACCGGGCCAGCGTCTTCACGCAGCACGGCTACACGGCGCCCAAGACCTTCGACCAGTACGTGGACCTCGCCAAGCAGATGCAGAAGGACAAGCTCGACCCGATCGCGTTCTGCGACAAGGACGGCTGGCCCGCCATGGGCACCTTCGACTATCTCAACATGCGCAGCAACGGGTACGAGTTCCACAAGAGCCTGATGGCCGGGAAGGAGGCGTGGACCGACAAGCGGGTCAAGGACGTCTTCGACAGCTGGCGCCGGCTCCTCCCGTACTGCCAGCAGGGCGCGAACGGCCGCACCTGGCAGGAGGCGGCGCAGAGCCTCCAGAAGAAGCAGTCCGGCATGGCGGTGTTCGGACTGCCGCACGTGGGCCAGCAGTTCCCCAAGGCCGAGCAGGACGACATCGCGTTCTTCCCGTTTCCGGAGATGGACCCGCAGTACGGGCAGGACGCGGTCGAGGCCCCCATCGACGGGTTCCTCCTCGCCAAGAACGCCAAGGAACTGAAGAACAAGCAGTCCATGCAGAGCGCCAAGGACCTGCTCACCTGGCTCGCCACGCCCAAGGCGGAGGACGTCTACCTCGCGGGCGACCCGAACAACATCGCGGTCAACAGCGGCGCCGACACCTCCGCTTACAGCCCGTTGCAGAAGAAGGCGGTCGAGCTGGTCTCCGGGGCCAAGCAGATCTCCCAGTTCCTGGACCGCGACACCCGGCCCGACTTCGCGTCCACGGTGATGATCCCGGCCATCCAGAAGTTCATCGGCAACCCGAAGGACGTGGACGGGCTCGTGAACGACATCGAGCGCCAGAAGAAGAGCATCTTCGCCTCGGAAGGCTGAGGGCCGAGGGCCGCAGCCCGCCCCGCTCCGCTCTTCCAACCAACCCGCTCCCGTTGCGACTTGGAGTACTCAGCCGTGGCGCTCACCACCGCGCGGCGCGGTGGGCGACGGGGTCCCAGGCGGTTCACCGCCCGCGATCTCCTCGTCCTCGGCGTGCTGCTTGGTCTGCCCGTCCTGCTCGACATCGCCATCGTGTGGGGCCCGACCCTGGCCTCCGTCGTCCTGTCCTTCACCAGCTGGGACGGAGTCGGTCCCGTCAAGTGGGTCGGCACGCGGAACTACACCGACCTCTTCACCAACTACCCGCCGTTCTGGCCGGCGGTCCGGCACAACCTCATGTGGCTGGGTGTACTCGGCTTCGTGGCAACGCCGTTCGGTCTGCTGCTCGCCGTGCTCATCGACCGGGGCGTGCGGTTCAGCCGCTTCTACCAGTCGACGCTGTACATGCCCGTCGTCCTCTCCCTCGCCGTCGTCGGCTTCATCGCGCAGCTCGTCTTCTCCCGGGACCAGGGCGCGCTGAACGCCCTGCTCGGCAACACGGACCACCCGACCGACTGGCTCGGCGACCCCAGCCTCAACATCTGGATGATCCTGCTGGCCGCGGCCTGGCGGCACACGGGGTACGTGATGATCCTGTACCTGGCGGGTCTGAAAGCCGTCGACCCCTCCCTCAAGGAGGCCGCGGCCATCGACGGCGCGAGCGAGCGCCAGACCTTCTTCCGGGTCGTCTTCCCGACACTGCGGCCGGTCAACGTGATCGTCGGGGTGATCACGGTCATCGAGTCGCTGCGCGCCTTCGACATCGTGTACGCCGTCAACCACGGGCGCAACGGCCTCGAAGTGCTCTCGGTACTCGTGACCGACAACATCATCGGCGAGGCCAGCCGCATCGGGTTCGGCTCGGCGATCGCCGTGGTGCTGCTGACCGTCTCCCTCGGGTTCGTCATCACGTACCTGGTCCAGGAGATCCGAGGGGAGAAGAACCGATGACCACGACCTCTACCGCGTCCCCAACTCTCGTACAGCAGCAGCCCGTTGGCGCCGGACGGCATCGCGTGCGGCCGGGCCGCCTGGGTGTGCACGCGTTCCTCATGGCCGTCTCGCTCGCCTTCCTCGCCCCGCTGCTGCTCGCCGTGTACGCATCGCTGCGCCCGTACGAGGAGACCTCGCGCGACGGCTACTTCTCCCTCCCCAAGCACCTCTCCTTCGCGTACTACAAGCAGGCGTTCAGCGACTCGGGCATGACGAAGTACTTCGTCAACACCCTGATCATCGCGGTGCCGGGGGTGGTGCTCGTCCTGTTCTTCGCCGCGTTCGTGGCGTTCGCCGTGTCCCGCCTCCAACTGCGCGGCAGGGTGGTCCTGTTGATGCTGTTCACAGCGGGAAACCTGCTTCCGCAGCAGGTGATCGTGACCCCGCTGTACGTGGTGTTCAACCGTATTCCGCTGCCGTACTGGATGTCGGACTCGATGACGATGTTCGACTCGTACTGGGCCGTCATCGCCGTCCAGGTGGGCTTCCAGATCGGGTTCTGCGTCTTCGTCCTCGCCAGTTTCATGCGCACCCTCCCGCAGGAGATCCTGGAGGCCGCGATCGTCGACGGCGCCGGCGTGTGGACTCAGTACTGGCGGATCACCCTGCCCCTGTGCCGCCCGGCTCTGGCGGCCCTGGCCACCCTCCAGTTCACGTGGATGTACAACGACTTCCTGTGGGCCCTGGTCTTCATGTCCGACGGCGACAAGCTCCCCATCACCTCGGCCCTGAACAACCTGAGGGGGCAGTTCTTCACGGACTACAACCTGCTGGCGGCGGGCTCGGTCATCGTCGCCCTGCCCACCCTGATCGTGTTCCTGCTCCTGCAACGCCACTTCATCGCGGGGCTCACGCTGGGGTCCAGCAAGGGGTGAGCGGACCGGGACGGTGCCGGTGCCGCTCCGGACATGTCATCGGTCATGGCCGGCGCCCGTAGCCGAGGAGCCGTTCCAGCTCCGTCCCGGCGTCCTCGCTGCCGGCATCCGAGAGCCGTTGCAGCTCGTGCAGGTCGCGCCGTTCGACGGCGCGCCGGGTCAGCAGTCGCCCCGCCTGCTCGCTGCCCTCGTCGAGCAGTTCCGACAGCTCGTCCAGGCGGTCGCCTGCGTCGGCGAGGTCGGCGAGACGGTCCAGCGCCCTCTCGTTGCCTTCGTCCGCAAGCGCGCGGAGGACATTTTCAGGGAACTCGTGATCGGCCATGGGAGTAGCCTGCGGCCTTGCCCCAGGGGCAAGGTCAAGCACGATGATGGGGGATGCTCACGATCGGACAGCTCGCCCAACAGGCAGGCGTATCGACCAAAGCCATCCGCGTCTACCACGCCAAGGGCCTACTGCCCGAAGCCGACCGGGACGCCTCCGGATACCGTCGCTACGACGCGCAGGCGATCATCGACCTGACCCGGATCGTCACCCTTGCCCAAGCCGGTGTCCCGCTGGCCCGCGTCCGGGACGTGCTGGACGCCGACGCCGACCGGGCCGCAGAGGAGCTCGACCGGATCGACGCCGAATTGTGCACGGGCATTCGCCAACTCCAGCAACGCCGGGCCCGGCTGCGCCATCTCGACCGGCCCGAGCGCCTCTGCCTGCCTCCCGAGGCCGTCGAATTCATGGACCGGCTCCGTGCCATCGGCCTGTCCGAACGCCACGAGCACGCGATCCGTGACGGCTTCATCCTCGGCCACGCCCTCGCCCCCGACCTCACCCGCGCCATCCTGCCCTCGCGCACGGCCCTGTTGGTCGACGCCGAGTACGTTGCCGTCCTGCGTGGCTATGACGCCGCCATTGATTGGAGCCCGGACGATCCCCGGCTCAAAGGGCTTGCCGACGCGGCGACCCGGATCGCCCTGCGCATGACGCTGGTCTCCGACCTTCCGGGCTTCGACCGTGTGCCACCGGGGACCGTCAGCCTCCTCACCGGGCACCTCGGCATCGACAGCCCCGCCTGGGCACGCCTCGACCAACTCATCACCCGGCAGCTCGCGACGGCCACGTAAGTCCCCGTCACTGCCACGGAAGCCCACCCGACCGCTGCCGACGTCCGCACTGCCGCCACCGAAGGCCGCCCCCCCACTCGGACGAACCGTTGGCGCGCTCGCCCAACCGTGTCCGTCCCCGGATGCGGGCGCGGACGTGGGCGTCGACGTAGACGCGGTCATGTGGACCATAGCCGCAGGTCAGACACATCGGCCACGGGTTTTCATACGCATTGCCGGCGGCTGCGGCGGGCAGATCGAAAATCCCTGGCCCATCCGCTTCCCCGCGGTCAAGCTGCTGTCGACAGCCCACCTATCGGGAGCAGCAGTGATCGACCTCGACCGTCTCATTCCGTCCGCGCGACTGGCCTCCGCCGTCGCCGCGGGGCACGTGGTGCGCAAGGCGCATCCCGAGCTGCCGCTCTCCCTCTACTCGTACAGCAGGGCGTGCCAGTACGAGCAGGCGTGGGACGAGGTCACCACACGGTGCCGCGGGCTCGTCGTGGACGACGAGCGGGGGGTGGTCGTCGCGCACTGTCTGCCCAAGTTCTTCAATGTGGGCGAGCACAGCGCCGGCCGGCACTACGCGCCGCCGCTGCCCGACGAGCCCTTCGAGGTGTTCGACAAGGTCGACGGGTCGCTGGGGATCGTGTTCCACTACGCGGGGCGCTGGCGGGTCGCCTCCCGGGGGTCGTTCACGTCCGGGCAGGCAGCCTGGGCGGGCGCCTGGCTCGACGGGCGGGACACCGGAAAGCTGCGGCCCGGGGTGACGTACCTCGCGGAGATCCTCTACCCGGAGAACCGGATCGTGGTCGACTACGGCGGCCGGCGCGACCTCGTGCTGCTCGCCGCGTACGAGTCGACGGGCGAGGAGATCGCGCTGGACCGGGCCGCCGAGGACTGGGCGGCCGTCGGGTCGGTGGCCCGGTCCTGGCCCGCGGTGCCGCTCGCGGAACTCCTGGCGCGCACCGGCTCCAACGCGCACGCCGACGGCCGCGAGGCCACCGGCACCGACGCCGAGGGCTATGTCGTCCGGTACGCCTCCGGGCTCCGGGTCAAGGCGAAGATCAGCGAGTACGTGCGGCTGCACAAGGTGCTGACCGGCATCACCGAACGCGACATCTGGCGCTTCCTCGGCATCCGCCGGTTCGCCGGGCGGGACCCCAAGCGGGTCGCGCAGGCGATCGGCTGCGGGTCCGGCGAGATCGCCGCACTCACCGCGGACGGCGCCGACCCGCTGGAAGTTATGCTTCAGCAGGTCCCCGACGAGTTCGACACCTGGGTGCGGAGCGTCGCGGACCGCCTGGACGCCGAGGCCGCCGAGGCGGCCCGGCTGGCCGCCGAACGGTTCGCCCAGATCGCCCATCTCGCCCAGGACCGGGGCGCGTTCGCCCGCGCCGTCCAGCGAATCCCGGACCGTACCGTACGGGCGTCCGTGTTCCAGCTGCTCGACGGCCGGGACATCGACCTGCTGATCTGGCGGTCCGTCAAGCCGACGGCCGCCGACCCGTTCACGAACGACGAAGAAGGCTGAACCCCGCCATGCCCACCGTGCACGTCATGACCGGACTGCCCGCCTCCGGCAAGACCACCGCCGCCCGCAAGCTCGTCGCCGACTCCGACGGCCGGTGCCGTCGCGTCAACCTCGACGACCTGCGCGCGATGTTCGACGACGCGGGCGTCCGGCGCGAGCGGTCGCACACCGCCGAGCAGAGCGTCCTCGCGGTGCAGGACGCGGCGGTGCGCGAGACGATCGCCGCCGGGTTCGACGTCGTCGTCGACAACACCCATCTCACCTCGCACATCCCCAAACGCCTCAAGGCGGCCGTGGCCGGGCGGGCCCGCTTCGTAGTGCACGACTTCACGGACGTGCCCGTCGAGGAGTGCCTGCGCCGCGACGCGGCCCGTGCGAACCCCGTCGGCGAGGACATCATCCGGCTGCTCGCGGACAAGCACGCCAAGGCGGTGCGGGGCGGCTGGCGTCTGACGGACGCCTGGATGAACGACTCCGTCGTGCTCGCCGAGGTCGAGCCGTATGTGCCGGACACGTCCCTGCCCGGTGCGGTGATGTGCGACATCGACGGCACGCTCGCGGTCAACATCGGCCGGAACCCGTACGACTTCACGCGTTGCGAGCAGGACGGCCTCAACGGCTCCGTCCGCGACGCCCTGATCGGCTTCCGGCAGGCGCACGGGGACACGATCGTCCTGCTGTCGGGCCGGGGCGAGGAGTACCGGCCCCAGACCCGGGCGTGGCTCGCGGCGCACGGCGTGCCGTACGACGAGCTGTGGATGCGGCCGGCCGGTGACGGGCGGCGCGACGACGTGGTGAAGGCGGAGCTCTTCGACGCCCATGTGCGTCACCGGTTCCACGTACGGGTCAGCCTGGACGACCGCGACCGGGTGGTTGCCGTGTGGCGCCGTCTCGGGCTGCCCACCTGGCAGGTCAACTACGGTGCTTTCTGAGGGAGTTCGAGCCGGACGAGTCCCTATGACGCGTCGTGGAAGACGAGGCCGAGGGTGCGCCGGCGGCCCGAACGTACGGCGCTGACCCCGTGCCGCACCGGCGCGGCCGACCAGCCGCGCCGGGAGGCCACCGGCCGGTCCCGGGTGGTGAAGATCAGCCCGTGGCCCTGGGGAACCAGGGTCGCGGTGCCCCGTGACTGGGCGCGCGGGCGCTGCTCGACCAGGAGGAACTCGCCGCCCGTGTAGTCGGTGCCGGGCGCGTCCAGGCCGATGACGACCTGGAGCGGGAAGACCGCCTCGCCGAACAGGTCGCGGTGCAGGGCGTTCCAGTCGCCGGGACCGTACCGCAGGAGGATCTGCGCGCACTTGGCCTGCCCCGCCGCGTGGCAGTGGGCCAGCCACTCCTCCAGGGTGTCGGGCCAGGGGGCCGGCCGCCCGAGCCGCGCGGCCCAGTCGCGGGCGATCGGAAGCAGCAACGGGTAGAAGGCGGCCCGCAGTTCCCGCACGAGGCCGGGCAGCGGCTCGGCGAAGTAGCGGTACTGACCGGATCCGAAGCGGTAGCGGGCCAGATCGACGGTCGAGCGGAACCGTTCGGTCCGGTCGTAGCCGTCGGCCAGGGACCGGCACTGGGCCGCGGTGAGCAGCCGGTGCGTGGGCGCGCAGCCGTGGGCGTCGAGTTCCTCGACGATGCCGGGCCAGTCGCCGGCGCCCACGCGCTCGGCGGTGCGGGTGCTGGACATGGGGACCCTCCGATGTGCGGGGCGGCGGGCGTGGAGCCCGGGCCCGAGCGGTGCGATACATCGAGGGTGGCCCGTGGTGTGCGCCGTGACCGGCGGGAATCGGACGTCGCACCACGGCGGCCGGGGGACCGGCCGCCCGGGGCGTCAGACGGCGGGCTCCGGTGCGGGGCGCGGAACGACGACCAGGAAGGCGTCGCTCTCCAGGTCCATCACGACCTCGGCCGCCAGCCCCTCGTTCCTGCGGTCCCGCGCGAACTCCTCGGCAGGCCAGTGGCCGCGCGGACCGCCCGCGGGAAAACGTTCCAGTACTGTACGACGCATTTTTCGCGCCCCCTTGTGTCTCTTTCGGCACTCGCACAACGACATCCGCGCCGTCGGCGTTACGGCCCCCCGTGACCGGTGCCCGTACCTCAGGACGCCTGCGGGGGCTCACCGGTGGCACCCCGCAAGCAACAGCCCGGCCACAGTTGTGTGCGCGATCAAGGACGGTCGAGGACGGCCCGAGCCCCGCGCGGGGTTTCCGTGGCAGGGTGTTGCGGGCAGTCCACTGGGGGCTACGAAGAGGGGGAACCGTGATCGTCTGGGTCAACGGCGCATTCGGCGCGGGCAAGACGAGCACCGCGCGCGAGCTGATCGACCTGATCCCGAACAGTACGTTCTACGACCCCGAGGTGATCGGCGGGGCGCTGCGGCAACTGCTGCCGCAGAAGCTGCTCGACCAGGTCGGCGACTACCAGGACCTGCCGATCTGGCGGCGGCTCGTGGTGGACGGCGCGGCCGCACTGCACGCCGAGGTGGGCGGCGTCCTCGTGGTGCCGATGACGTTGACGCGGCAGGAGTACCGGGACGAGATCTTCGGGGGGCTCGCGGCCCGCCGGATTCCGGTACGGCATGTGCTCCTCACCCAGGAGGAAACGATCCTGCGCGGGCGGATCGCGGCGCGCGTGGAGATCCCCGACGATCCCGAGGCCGACGAGCAGCGGGTCCGCACCTGGGCCTACGAACACATCGAAGCGTTCAAGGAGGCGCTCGGCTGGCTGACCGCCGACGCGTACGCCGTCGACAACGGCACGCTCACCCCGCGCGCGACCGCCGAGCGCATAGCCGACGCGGTCCGCTCCGGTGCGGCCCGCGTCTGCGACATCGTGCAGACCCCCGAACCCACCGCCGAGACGCTCGCCGCCGGGGTGCTGCTCTTCGACGAGGAGGACCGGGTGCTCCTCGTCGACCCCACGTACAAGCCCGGCTGGGAGTTCCCCGGCGGTGTGGTCGAACGGGGCGAGGCCCCCGCCCGGGCCGGGGTGCGCGAGGTGGAGGAGGAACTCGGCGTCCGGCTCGGCCGGGTGCCCCGGCTCCTGGTCGTCGACTGGGAACCACCCAGACCGCCCGGCTACGGCGGTCTGCGGCTCCTGTTCGACGGCGGACGGCTGGAGGGCGCACGGGCCGGCGAAGTACTGCTGCCGGGCGCCGAACTGCGCGGCTGGCGCTTCGTCAGCGAGCAGGAGGCGGCCCAACTCCTGCCGCCCGCCCGCTTCGAGCGGCTGCGCTGGGCACTGCGGGCCCGGGAGCGGTCGACCGTGCTCAACCTGGAGGCCGGAATCCCGGTCGGCTGAGGCCCGCAGGACGGCCGGCGCGTTCACAGTCGGCGTGTTCACGGCCGGCGTGTTCACGGTCGGCGTGTTCACAAGGGGGGTGGGGCGGATCGCCGCACCCGAAGCAGGCGGTGTCCGCGGCGAGCGCGCCCGCCGAGGACACCGCGCCGAAGGGGTCGTGATCCCTGCGGCGGACGTACGCCGCCGACGAGGTCCGCCGCAGGGATCCGCGCTCCGGGCGATGTCCGGCCGAACGCTCGACGCCCGGCCGGCTCCGCCGTCAAGGAGGGCTCAACTCCGCTTGGACTCCGCGTAGTTGACCAGGAAATGCGCCTCCGCGACCGACAGGCGCTCCAGCTCCTCGGGGGACACGCTCTCGTTCACGGCGTGGATCTGCGCCTCGGGCTCGCTGAGACCGATCAGCAGGATCTCGGCCTGCGGGTAGAGCGCGGCCAGCGTGTTGCACAGCGGGATCGAGCCGCCCATGCCGGAGGACTGCATCTCCTCGCCCGGGTAGGCCACCGCCATCGCCTCGGCCATCGAGGTGTACGCCGGGCTGTTGATGTCCGCGCGGAACGGCTGGCCCTGGCCGACCTGCTCGAAGGAGACACGGGCGTTCCACGGCACGTGCTTCTCGATGTGCGCGTACAGCAGCTTGGTCGCCTCGGCCGCGTCCTGGCCGGGCGGCACCCGCAGGCTGACCTGCGCACGGGCGGTCGCCGGGATGGACGGCGTGGCGCCGGCGACCGGGTGGCAGTCGATGCCGACGACCGTGACGGCCGGGCGGGCCCAGATGCGGTCGGCGACGGTGCCGGTGCCGGGCAGCGCCACCCCGTCGAGGACCTTGGCGTCCTGGCGGAACTCGCCCTCCGGGTACCGAAGGCCGTCCCACGCCGAGTCGGACGGCAGGCCCTCGATGACGGTCTGGCCGTGCTCGTCGCGCAGCGAGTCCAGAACGCGGATCAGCGCGGCCAGCGCGTCCGGGGCCGCGCCGCCGAACTGGCCCGAGTGCAGGTTGCCCTCCAGGGTGTCGATCCGTACGCGGATCATCGTCATGCCGCGCAGCGTCGCCGTCACCGTGGGCAGGCCGACCCGGAAGTTGCCCGTGTCGCCGATCACGATCGCGTCCGCCGTGAGCAGCTCGGGGTGCGCCTCGGCGTACTGCTCAAGGCCGCCGGTGCCCTGCTCCTCCGAGCCCTCCACGATCACCTTGACGGTGACCGGGACCCCGCCGCCCGCCTTCAGGGCGCGCAGCGCGAGCAGATGCATGATGAACCCGCCCTTGCAGTCCGCCGCGCCGCGGCCGTACCAGCGGCCGTCGCGCTCGGTCAGCTCGAACGGCGGGGTCAGCCACGCGGACTCGTCCAGCTTCGGCTGCACGTCGTAGTGCGCGTACAGAAGCACGGTGGGCGCGCCCTCGGGGCCGGGCAGCAGGCCGTAGACCGACTGGGAACCGTCGGGGGTGTCCAGCAGGGCCACGTCCTGGAAGCCCTCGGTGCGCAGCGCTTCGGCCACCCAGTTCGCGGCGGCCTCGCACTCACTGCGCGGCGCCACCGCCTCGTCCGCCACCGACTGGAACGCGACCAGCTCCGTCAGCTCCGCCTTGGCTCGGGGCATCAGCGCTGCGATGGTCTCGGCGATCGGATGTGCGGTCATGGGCACGCTCCTCGTGGGTGCGACGTTGTAAGTACGGACACACATTGATGTATGCGCGTGTACGACGGAGATACGGCCGATCCTCCCACAGCGGGCCGGGACGGTAGGGCGGGGCTACTGCCCCGTAGGATGCGGACGTCAACACGAGCCACTGGTCGGACGGGGAGCAAAGGCACATCGTGAGCAGCGAGAACACAGACGCCGGGACGGACGGACCGCTGGAGGAGAACCAGGGCGAGCCCAACGCCGAATCGGTGACCGGGCCCATCGAGGGGCCCGTCTGGGACGTCGTCGTGGTCGGCGCCGGGCCGGCCGGAGCCTCGGCCGCGTATGCGGCGGCCGTCGCGGGGCGCAAGGTGCTGCTCCTGGAGAAGGCCGAGCTGCCCCGCTACAAGACGTGCGGCGGCGGCATCATCGGGCCGTCGCGCGACGCCCTGCCGCCCGGCTTCGAACTGCCGCTCCAGGACCGGGTGCACGCGGTCACCTTCTCCCTCGACGGGAAGCTGACGCGTACGCGCCGGTCCAAGAAGATGCTGTTCGGCCTGATCAACCGGCCGGAGTTCGACGCCGGCCTGGTCGCCTTCGCCGAGAAGGCGGGCGCCGTCATCCGCACCGGTGCCACCGTCTCCAAGGTCGAGCAGCACGGCTCGGCCGTGCCCGACCGGCGCACCGTCGCCGTGGTCCTCGCCGACGGCGAGACCGTGCTTGCCCGGTCCGTGGTCGGCGCCGACGGCAGCGCCAGCCGCATAGGGGCGCACGTCGGTGTGAAGACCGAGCAGGTCGACCTGGGCCTGGAGGCCGAGATCCCGGTCCCGGCGAGTGTCGCCGAGGACTGGAAGGGCCGGGTCCTCATCGACTGGGGCCCCATGCCCGGCAGTTACGGCTGGGTCTTCCCCAAGGGCGACACCCTGACCGTCGGCGTGATCTCGACGCGCGGCGAAGGCGCCGCCACCAAGCGCTACTTGGAGGACTTCATCGCCCGGCTCGGCCTCGCCGGGTTCGAACCGGCCATCTCCTCCGGGCACTTGACGCGCTGCCGCAGCGACGACTCGCCGCTGTCCCGCGGCCGGGTCCTGGTCTGCGGTGACGCGGCGGGCCTCCTGGAGCCGTGGACGCGGGAGGGCATCTCCTTCGCGCTGCGCTCGGGCCGCCTCGCCGGCGAGTGGGCGGTACGCATCGCCGAGTCGCAGGACGCGGTGGACGCCCGTCGGCAGGCGCTGAACTACGCCTTCGCCATCAAGGCCGGGCTCGGTGTCGAAATGGGCGTGGGCCGGCGGATGCTGACCCTCTTCGAGAAGCGCCCGCTGCTGCTGCACGCCGCGATCACCGGCTTCCGCCCGGCGTGGCGGGCCTTCGCGGACATCACCCGCGGCGCCACCACCCTGGCCGGCCTGGTGCGCAGCCACCCGATGGCGCGGCGCGCGCTGGACGCCGTCGACCGCTGACCCGCACGGGCGGGGCCGGAGCCGCTCCGGGTCCGCCCGGCGGTGCCGGCCGCCGCCCCGCCACCGCGCCGCGCGCCGGGTTCCACGGGCGGGCGCGGGACCCTTGACGTCCGCCCGCGCGGGGCGCTTTCATCCCACAGTGGCCCGGACCGCCGCGCGGTCCCGCCGCCAGAGGTGCGCCCAGCCGGCAGGGCCCCGACCGGGGTCCCGGGCCGGCCCGAGTCGCCAGGGCCGATACGCGGGCCCGAGGCGGGGACGTACCCGCGAGGGATGGAGCGGACCGTGCCCGCCGACCCGAACCGCGCCGCCACCGCTCCGCCCCGCTCGCCCCGGGACCGTGCCATCGCTGCTCCGCCCAGCGCGTCCCGGGACCGTGCCTCCGCTGCTCCGCCCAGCTCGTCCCGGGACCGTGCCACCGCTCCGCCCAGCTCGTCCCGGGACCGTGCCGCCACCGCTCCGCCCCGCTCGTCCCCGGACCGGGCCGCCGGCGCTCGGCCCCGCTCGGCACCGGACGGCTGCCTCGCCGGTGTGTCCCGCCGGGCCCCCGACCGCTCCGCTTCCCCGCCCCTGGCCCGCCCCCTTCCCGTGCCCTCGCTCCCACATCCCGCCCCCGGCCGCCGCGCGGTCCTGCGGGCCGGGGCGGGCTGTGCGCTGGGCGCGGTCGCGGCACCGGTCCTCACGGCCTGCGGATCGTCCGGCGGGGACGGGACCGGCCCCGACGGCAAGGTGGGCGTGGAGCTGTGGCACGGGCAGACCGACACCCTGAAGCAGTCCATCGAAGCCCTGGTCGCCGAGTTCAATCGCACCCACCCCACGATCCACGTCGACCCCGGCGGGGGAGCCACGGCCGATGTGATGCTCCAGAAGGTGACCGCCGCGCTCGCCTCCGGGTCCTACCCCGACATCGCCTACGTCTTCGGCTCGGACATCGCGAGCATCGCCCGCAGTCCCCGCGTCCTGGACCTCACCAGCGCCCTGCGTGCCCCCGGCCCCGTCCCCTGGAACGCCTACTGGCCCTCACTGCGGGAAGCCGTGACCATCAATGGCAAGGTGCGGGCCGCGCCCGCCCTGGTCGACTCCCTCGCGGTCATCTGCAACACCCGCCTGTTCCGGCGCGCGGGGCTCGCACTTCCCCAACCCGGCTGGTCCTGGGCCGAGTTCATCGACACCGCCCACCGGCTCACCGACCACTCCCGGGGTGTCTTCGGCACCGGCTGGCCCGGCGTCGGAGACGAGGACACCACCTGGCGGCTGTGGCCGATGGTGTGGGACCTCGGCGGCGAGATCATCGCGCCGGACGGCAGGAGCATCGGTTTCACCGAACAGGGTCCCCGGGCCCTGGAGACCGTCGCATCGCTCGCCACGGGCAACACCGTCTACGTCGACCCCAAACCGGGCAGCGCCCAGCTGTACCAGGTGTTCCTCTCGGGGCGCATGGGCATGGTGCTCGGCGGCCCCTGGTCGCTGCCGGACATCGTCGCGGCCAAGGTGGACTACACCGTCGTCCCCCTGCCCTCCTTCAGCGGCCGCCCGGTCACCATCTCGGGCCCCGACACCTGGACCGTCTTCGACAACGGCTCCGCACGTTCCAGGGCCGCCGTCGAGTTCGTACGCTGGCTCAACGCGCCCGCGCAGGACGTCACTTGGGACATCGGAGCGGGGAGCCTGCCGCTCAGCACGCAGAGCGCGCGCCTACCCCGGTGGCTCGACCACTCCGCGGCGACCGTCGGGCTCCCGGAGTTCACCAAGGCCCTGGAGTCGGCCCGGGTGCGCCCGGTGCACCCGGCCTACCCGGCGATCTCGCAGGCGGTCGGCGAGGCCGTCGTGAGGATGCTGCTCGGCCGTTCGTCCCCGGAGCGGGCCATGCGCGACTGCGCCGAGAAGGCCGACGCCGCCCTGCTGATCCCGCGCTGAACCCGACCCCTGGCCGAACCCGACCCCTGGCCGAACCCGACCCCTGGCCGAACCCGACCCCGCGCCGAAGCCGATCCCCGACCGGAAGGGCCCGAGATGCGAACCACCGGGCAGCGCACCCCGCGCCCGCTCACGCTCGACCCGGACCCGGCGCGCGACCCGGACCGGGCAGCCCGCGTGGCCAGGCGCCGCCGGGCGCGCGGCGAGACCGCGACCGCCTGGGCGTTCGTCGGCCCGGCCGTCCTGGTGATCATCGGGCTCGGCGTCGTGCCGCTGCTGTGGTCGCTGCTGCTGTCGTTCCGCGCGGACGACCTGGTGACGCCGGGCCGCTGGGTCGGGCTCGACAACTACCACGCTCTCACCAAGGACCCGGCATTCCGCACCGCCGTGAAGAACACCCTCGTCTACACGGGCGTCTACGTCCCCCTGAGCCTGGCCGCCGGTCTCGCGCTCGCCCTCGCGCTGAACCGGCGGATCCACCTCGTCGGGCTCTACCGCACCCTGGTCTTCATCCCGTTCGTGGTCTCCGCCACCGCCCAGGGCGTGCTGTTCTCGTTCATCTTCGACCCGGACTTCGGCGTCGCCAACGCGCTCCTGCACCACATCGGGATCTCTCCGCAGGGCTTCCTCGACGACCCGGGCCAGGCCCTGTCCGTCCTGCTGCTCATCTCCCTGTGGAGCGGCATCGGCTTCTGCGTCATCGTCTATCTGGCCGCCCTCCAGGACCAGCCCGCCGAACTCGTCGAATCGGCCCGCCTCGACGGGGCCAACCGGCGCCAGGTGCTGCGCCATGTCACGCTGCCCTCGCTCACCCCGGTCACCGTCTTCCTGGTCCTGTGGCAGTTCATCACCGCGCTCCAGGTGTTCGACCTCGTCTACGTCACCACCAAGGGCGGTCCGCTGGGAGCCACCACCGTCATCGTCTACTTCGTGTGGGAGCAGGCCTTCCAGAACTTCACCGCCGGATACGGCGCCGCGGCGGCGTATGTCCTCGCGGTCGGCCTGATCGCGGCGGCCGTCGTCCTGCGCCTCTACCGGCGCCCTCGCGGACGTACGGCGTCAACAGCCTTATTGGACAACGGTGTTGAGCACGGGGGAGGAGTGAGTCGATGAGCGCGTCCGCCATGACCACCGTGGGGGCGGCCGTCGCCGTGGACGCCCGCGATCCCGGAACCCGGCGACGACGACGGCTGCCGTTCAGTCCGTGGCACCTCCTGCTCGCGCCGCTCGCGGCCGGCTTCGCGCTGCCGCTGGTGTGGCTGATCGTCAGTTCCGTGATGAGCGACGCCGAGATCAACCGCTTCCCGCCCGCGCTGTGGCCGCACGGCATCGACCTCGGCGGGTACCGGTACGTCCTCGGCAACGCGATGTTCCCCCGC
This sequence comes from Streptomyces sp. CB01201, assembly GCF_002803085.1. Lineage (GTDB taxonomy): Bacteria > Actinomycetota > Actinomycetes > Streptomycetales > Streptomycetaceae > Streptomyces > Streptomyces hundungensis. Next base: position 240,457 of record NZ_NNBJ01000001.1, read on the forward strand.
TGGTTCCTGAACTCCTGTGTCGTCGCGGCCGTCGCCGTCGCCTCGAACCTCGTGCTGGGCGCGCTCGGCGGCTACGCCTTCGCGCGCATGCGGTTCGCGGGGTCCCGCCTGCTGCTCGGTCTGATGCTCGCGACGATGGCGGTGCCGTTCCAGCTGACCATGATCCCCACGTTCCTGGTGATGAAGTGGCTCGGGCTCATCGACACCCTCGGTGCCCTCATCGTGCCGTCGCTGGTCACCCCGTTCGCGGTGTTCCTCTTCCGGCAGTTCTTCCTCTCCCTGCCGAGGGAACTGGAGGAGGCGGCCTGGATCGACGGCTGTTCGCGGCTGCGGGTCCTCGTCTCGATCGTGGCGCCGCTCGCCCGCCCGGCGCTCGCCACGGTCGCGGTCCTCACCTTCCTCACCACCTGGAACGACCTCTCCTGGCCGCTCATCGCCATCAACCACGACGCGCAGTACACCCTGCAGCTGGGCCTCACCACGTTCCAGGGCCAGCACCACACCAAGTGGTCGGCGGTGATGGCGGGCAATGTCATCACGGTCCTTCCGGTGCTGCTCGCGTTCCTGTTCGCGCAGAAGACCTTCATCCAGTCGCTGACGACGAGCGGCCTCAAGGGCTGACGGTCGCGGCGCCGAAGGTCCGGCGGCCGCACACCTGCGGTCGCCGTCGTCCGAGCCGTCCGGGAGGACACGCATGACCGAGACCAAGATCGCCTTCATCGGCGCGGGCAGTGTGGAATTCACCCAGGGCCTGCTCGCCGACCTGTTCGCCTTCCCCGAGTTCGCCCGTGCCCGCATCGCGCTCCACGACATCGACCCCGAACGCCTCGCCACCAGCGAGGCCGCGGCCCGCCACATCGCGGCCGAGCGCGGCGCCGAGCCCCGCATCGGCGTCCACCCGGAGCGACGCGCGGCCCTTGAGGGCGCCGACTTCGTCATCAACACCGTCCAGATCGGCATGAGCGAGGCGACCCGCACCGACTTCACCGTCCCGGCACGCTACGGACTGCGCCAGACCATCGCGGACACCCTCGGGATCGGCGGCATCTTCCGCGCCCTGCGCACCTTCCCGCTGTTGCGCGCGCTCGCCGCCGACATGGCCCAACTCTGCCCGGACGCACTCCTGTTGAACTACACCAACCCGATGGCGATGAACCTGCTCTATCTGCACCGGGTGGCGCCGGCGCTGCGGGCCGTCGGCCTGTGCCACTCGATCCACTGGACGATGCACGACCTGTCCGCCCTGATCGGCGTCCCCTTCGAGGAGGTGTCCTACCTCGCGGCGGGCGTCAACCACCAGTCCTGGGTGCTGCGTTTCGAACGCGCGGGACGGGACCTGTATCCCCTCCTCGACGAGGCCATCGCCAAGGATCCCGAACTGCCGCGCCGGGTACGCGTCGACATGTACCGCAGGCTCGGGCACTATCCGACCGAGACCAGCGAACACTCCTCGGAGTACGTGCCCTGGTATCTGCACCACGACGAGGAGATCGAGCGGCTGCGGCTGCCGGTCGGCGCCTACCTCGACATGACCGAGGAGAACCTGGCCGCCTACGCCCGCACCCGGGACGCGCTCGCCGCGGGCCGTCCGCTCCCGGTGGAGGGGACCATGGAATACGCCCCGCAGATCATCCACAGCGTCGTCACCGGCACCCCGCGCAGGGTCTACGGCAATGTGCCCAACCGCGGCCTGATCGACAATCTTCCGGCCGACGCGGTCGTCGAAGTCCCTTGCCTGGTGGACGAGTTGGGCGTTCAGGCCACCGCGGTCGGTGCGCTGCCGCCGCAGTGCGCCGCGCTCAACCGGGCGTATCTGTCGGTGACCGACCTCGTGGTGCGGGCCGCCGTGCTGGGGGAGCCGCGCCACATCCGGCACGCCGCGATGTGCGACCCCGCGACGGCGGCGGCGCTGCCCGTCGAACGGATCTGGGAGCTGTGCGACGACCTGGTACGGGCCCATGGGCCCTTGCTGCAACCGGAGTTGCGGGTGCTGCTCGGGGGTTCGGGCGGGGTCACGGGGTGATGGTGATCCGGAAGACCGGGTGGTCGGGGGCGATCCGCCGCAGTTCCGCGTCGCTGGAGTCGGGTCCGACGCCGTTGAAGAAGACGCCGACCTCGGCCTTCCAGCGCTTGAGGTAGGCGCGCAGCAGGGCGGGCTTGTCGTCGTCGGCGACCTCGACGGCGGTGAACGCCTCGGCCGCCCTGCCCAGGCGCAGCTCGCCGCCGCCGGCCGCCCGCATGTTGTGCGTCCACTGGACGTGGCCGCGCGGGGCGACCAGGAACTGCTCGCCCTCGAAGGTCAGCAGGTTGACGGGGGTCGTGCGCCATTCGCCGCTCTTGCGGCCACGGACCGCGAGGACGCGCGAGCCCCAGACGCTGATGCCGCGACGGGTCATCCACGCCACCGCCCGGTCGAAGACATTGACCGTGAACCAGCCGGGCTTCTGGACGTGAGCGGAAGCGGACATGGTGTTTCTCCCCTGACTGTTGCGAGAGCGGTGCTCTCGTTCATGAGCAGTGTGCACCGGAGACGCGCTCCAAAGCAAGAGCACTGCTCTCGTGCGCGTGCGATGCTCCGATCTGTGGGCGGAAGTCGCGTTCTTGGCCACTGCTCTCCTTGCTGGCAGACTGGCCCGCATGAACACCGTCCAGGGAGCCCGCGCAAGGGCACGTGCCGAAGTCACCGCCGCCATCAAGGACGAGGCCAGGAGGCAGCTCGCCGCGGACGGCGCCGCGAAGCTCTCACTCCGTGCCGTCGCCCGCGAGCTGGGCATGGTCTCCTCGGCGCTGTACCGCTACTTCCCCAGCCGGGACGACCTCCTGACCGCCCTGATCGTCGACGCGTACGACGCCGTGGGCGAAGCCGCCGAAGAGGCGCTCGCGCAGCAGCGGCCGGACGCGTCCCCCGCGGCCCGCTGGACGGCCGTCTGCCGTGCGGTACGCACCTGGGCGCTCGCCCACCCGCACGAGTACGCCCTCATCTACGGCTCGCCCGTCCCCGGCTACACCGCCCCCGAGGCGACCGTCGTTCCCGCCTCCCGGGTCGGGCTCGTTCTCATCTCGATCGCCCGCGACGCCCACCTCGGCAAGGGCGTCGCACCGCCGAAGCCCCCCGCGCGGCTGCTGGCCGAGGGTGAGCGGATGGCCGCCGACTTCGCCCCCGATCTGCCCCCGGCCGTCGCGGTCGCCCTCGTCGCCGCCTGGGCCCAGCTGTTCGGACTCATCTCCTTCGAGGCGTTCGGCCAGTTCCACCGGGTGGTCGAGGAGCGCGAGGCGTTCTTCACCCACGCCGCCGAGCAGCTCGCCCGCGCGGTGGGCCTGGTACTCCCCGCATAGTGCGCTCGTCGTACTCCCCGCACAGTGTGCTCGTCGCCTCTGCGGGTGCCGCCGGCCGGCCCCGTACTCCCCGCGCAGTCCCCGGCCCCGTACTCCCCGCGTAGTACACGCGATCACCTCGCCCGGCTGACGCCCCGGCGCCCGGCGCCGGTCTAGCGTGGCCGGTATGGAAGAGCAGCAGTCACCGCGCGACGCCGGCCGCGGCGGTCCACCCTGGCGAGGTGCGGGGCCGCCGCCCCTCGTGCGGCGCTGGGTGCGGGGGGCGGACGGCGAGGAGGCGCGGCCCGCCCGGCTGCCGTGGGCGTCGACGGTCGCGGTCACCGCGGTGGTGCTCGCCGGCTCCCACTTCGCCGGGCACGCGCAGACGGGCCGCGCCCCGCTCGACGCCTTCGCCCACGCGCTGCTGCTCGCGGCGTGCGCGGTACTCCTGATCCGGCTGCGGCACCCCGTCGTCGCGGTGTTCGGCGCCTCGGCCGCGGCCATGGTCTACCTGGGCGCCGGATACCCCTACGGCCCGGTCTTCCTGCCGGTGGCGCTCGGCTGCTTCACCGCGGTCGTCGCGGGCCGCCGCCGCCAGGCCTGGGCCGCGGTCGCCATGTTGTGGCTCGGGCACCTGCTCGTGGCCCACTGGCTCTACCGGTGGCTGCCGCCCGAAGGCGACTCGGCCGCACCCTGGGGGCAGGAAGTGGGCATCGCCGCCTGGGCGGTGGCCGTCGTCGCGGTCGCGGAACTCGTCCGGGCGCGCCGCGAGCAGTGGGCCAAGGAGCGCGCCGGGCGCGCCGCGGCGGCCAAGCGGCGGGCCGACGAGGAGCGGCTGCGCATCGCCCGGGAACTGCACGACGTGCTCGCCCACAGCATCTCCGTCATCAACGTCCAGGCCGGGGTCGGACTCGCCCTGCTCGACTCGGACCCCGAGCAGGCCCGCATCGCCCTGACCACCATCAAGTCCGCGAGCAAGGAGGCGCTCGGCGAGGTGCGCCAGGTCCTGGAGACCTTGCGCGCACCGGGCGAGGCCCCGCGCTCGCCGGCGCCCGGTCTCGACCGGCTGCCCGAACTCGTCGAGCAGGCGGCGAGTGCGGGACTCACCGTCGCGACCACGACCACCGGCCGCCACTCGCCGCTGCCGCCCGGCGCCGATCTGGCCGCCTTCCGCATCGTGCAGGAAGCCCTCACCAACGTCGTGCGCCACTCCGCGGCCCGCACCGCGCGGGTGGCGGTCGGCTACGAACCCGGCGCGCTCGTGCTGCGGATCGAGGACGACGGGCCGCCGTCCTCGGACGCGGCCGGGGGCAGCGGGAACGGGCTGATCGGGATGCGGGAGCGGGCCGCCGCGCTCGGTGGCACCATCGACGCGGGTCCGGTCCCGTCCGGCGGCTTCCGTGTGACGGCCCGGCTTCCGCTGACCGCCCCGCTCAAGGAGACCTCGTGATCCGCGTACTGCTCGCCGACGACCAGCTCCTGGTGCGCGCCGGATTCCGGGCACTCCTGGACGCCCAGGGCGACATCGAGGTGGTGGGGGAGGCCGCCGACGGTGCGGAGGCGGTGGGCCTGGTGCGTGAACTGCGGCCGCATGTCGTCCTGATGGACATCCGGATGCCCCGGCTCGACGGCCTCGCCGCGACCCGCGCCCTCACCGGTGACCCCGGCCTCTGCGAGGTGAAGGTGGTCATGCTCACCACCTTCGAGCTGGACGAGTACGTCTTCGAGGCGATCCGCGCGGGCGCCTCGGGATTCCTCGTCAAGGACACCGAGCCGGACGAACTGCTGCGCGCGGTCCGGGCGGTGGTCGACGGCGACGCGCTGCTCTCGCCGGGGGTGACGCGGCGGCTGATCGCCGAGTTCGCCGCACGCTCGAAGGAGCCGGCCGCCGCGGAGGACCTCGCCCGGCTCACCGAGCGGGAGCGGGAGGTGATGGCGCTGGTCGGCATCGGCCTGTCGAACGAGGAGATCGCCCGCCGCCTGGTGGTCAGCCCCTTGACGGCGAAGACGCATGTCAGCCGGGCGATGGTGAAGCTCGGCGCCCGCGACCGGGCCCAACTGGTCGTGCTGGCCTATGAGTCGGGGCTGGTGCGCCCCGGCTGGCTCGGCTGACGGGGCCTTCGGTCGGACCCGTACGGGAAGCGCCACAGCACGTGGACGGTCCGCCAGACGAAGACGACCAGGGCACTGCCGCCGCCGAGGAGCAGCAGCACCCGCCGCAGCGGGTGCGGCAGTTCGAGGGCGTAGCCGCAACCGGCGATCGCGCCGAACACCACACCGGCCGCGAACAGGGCACTGGCCAGCGCGTATCCGATCTCGATCGTGATGGCGTCCCGCTCGGCCCGGCTGCGTGTCCCCATGCGCGAAGTCTCACAGCAGGTACGGCCGGCGGGCAAACCTCACCCGTCGGCCGTCCCACCCGGATGCCCGCACCATAAGGGTGCATGTGGATGCATAGAATGCATTTGCATTTAATTCACATGCAATGAAGTGTGTGGTCTCTGCTAGCGTGCGCCCATGGCAGTTGAGAAGCCCGAGTGCCTGCCCGAGCGTCTGCTCGCGCAGGAGTGGCGGGACATACTCGATGTTCACGCGCGCACGATGTGCGAACTCGACCGTGAGCTCCACGCGTTCGGACTCGGCGCGAGCGACTTCGAGGTACTGGACCTCCTCGCCCAGGGGCGCGACGGGGACGACAGGGGTGACGGGGGCAAGGACCCGTACGGCTCGTTCCGCGTGCAGGAGCTGGCGTCGGGGATCCATCTCAGCCAGAGCGCGCTGTCCCGCGTGATCGGCCGCCTGGAGAAGGACGGCCTGGTGGCGCGCGGGATGTGCGCCCAGGATCGGCGCGGGGTGAGGGTGGAGATCACCGACGCGGGCCGCGTCCGCCACAGCGAGGTGCTGCCGATCCAGCGCGCGGTACTCGCCCGCATGCTGGGTTCCGGCCGCGGCCGTGACGCCGTACGGCCCTGACGTCCCCGAGCCGGTCCCGGCGCAACGTCCCTGAGTGGGCCCGCACTCGACCAGTCGACCTTTCTGCTCAACCCCCTTGCGGCGCAAGTGAGTTGGACTCACTGTGCTCCCCGCGACGCCCCGCGCCGCGGGCTCAGGCCCCGGGTGCGGTCGCGTTGCGTGCGGTCCAGCCGATGAGTGCGGCGCCCGCGGCCAGTACGGCGACCGTGGTCAGGGCGAGCGGCAGCGAGGCCCACTCGGTGATGAGCCCGATGGCCGGTGGCCCGAGCAGCATGCCGCCGTAGCCGAGTGTGGAGGCGGCGGCCACTCCGCCCGGCCCGGCGATCGCGCCCGCCCGGGCCACGGCCACGGGGAAGATGTTGGCGAGGCCGAGACCCATCACGGCGAAGCCGGCCAGGGCGAGCCAGATCGTCGGGGCGAGCGCGCCGAGCAGCATTCCGGCCGAGGCCGTGAGCCCGCCCGCGACCAGGGTGCGGGTCTGGCCCAGGCGTTCCAGGAGTGCGGTCCCCGAGAGGCGGCCGGCCGTCATGGCCAGCGCGAACAGCGAGTAGCCCACGGCCGCGACGCCCGGCGCCGCGGCCAGGTCCTGCTCCAGGTGGAGCGCGCCCCAGTCGGCCATCGCACCCTCCCCGTAGGCGGTGCACAGTGCGATCAGGCCGAAGAGCAGCACCAGGCGCCGGGCCCGCCCGCCGAGCCTGTGTCCCTCGGCGTGCGGTGTGCTCGGCCGCACCGGCGCCGGATGGCGCAGCAGCACCCGCCCCGCGAGCGCGGTCACCAGGAGCCCCACGCCGGCCAGGCCCAGCAGGTGCGCGGCGGGGGAGAGGCCGCCGGCGACCAGCGCTCCGAGGCCCGCGCCGACCATGCCGCCGAGGCTGAACGCCGCGTGGAAGCTCGGCATCACCGGGCGGCGCAGGGCGGCCACCAGGTCCACGGCCGCGCTGTTCATCGCCACGTTGATGCCGCCGTAGGCGGCTCCGAACACCAGCAGGACCAGGCCGAGCGCGAGCGCCGAGTGGGTTTGTGCGGGCAGCGCGATGGCGAGGGCCAGCAGCGCACCGCACACGACGGTCACCGGGTGGCTGCCGAAGCGGCGGCAGAGCCGGCCGGTCAGCACCATCGTCACCACCGCCCCGGCCGAGACCCCGAGCAGGGCCAGGCCCAGCTCGCCGGCGGAGGCGCCGGTCTGCTGCTTGATCGCGGGAATGCGGACGACCCAGCCGGCGAACAGGAAGCCGTCGAGGGCGAAGAACACGGTCAGGGCGGAGCGGAGGCGGGACAGGGAAGCGGTGGCGATGTCGTTGCCAGGACCCCCCGGAGCGGCCGTCCGTACTTTGTTTAGTAGCGGCACAAAGTCAGGATAGGGGTAGCGCGGGCGCCTCATCAAGCCGCGGCCGCGACGGCGGCGGGCCGGATCACCGGACCTGCCCGCCTTCTGCGCCTCGGCCCCATGTCGCCTCCCGGACCGCCCCCGGTCCCGGTATTCGGCGCCGGGCCCCCGGCAACCCGGGACTCCGCGACGCAGGGCCGACCACGCCCGGGATCATGGGAGACTCGCCCCCATGAACGGCAAGGCGACGACCACCCGGACCAGGCTGGACAGGGGCCGCAGCGCGCTCGGGCCCGCCCTCGAACTGGTACACACCGGCCGCGCGCCGACCCGTGCCGTGCTCACCTCCGAGCTGGGCGTCACCCGCGCCACCGCGGGCGCGGTCGCCGCCGAACTCGAAGCGCTCGGTCTGATCCAGGTGGACTCACGGCCCGCGGCGGCCGGCTCCCAGGGGCGCCCCTCGCACCGGCTCGCGGTCAATGACTCGGGGCCGGTGGCGCTCGCCGCCCAGGTGCACGCGGACGGCTTCCGGGCCGCGCTCGTCGGCCTCGGCGGGGAAATCGTCGCCACCGACCCCGGCTGTGTCACGGTCTCCGCCGACCCGGCCCAGGTGCTCGGGGAGGTCGTCGACGCGGGCGCGGCCCTGCTCAGGGGGAGCGGTCGGCGCTGTGTGGGGGCGGGGCTCGCCGTGCCGTCCGCCGTCGCCGAACCGGAGGGCACCGCGCTCAACCCGCTGCATCTGGCCTGGCCGGCCGGATCACCGGTGCGCGAGATCTTCGCCGAGCGCGTGCGCGCGGCCGGCATCGCGGGCCCCGCCTTCACCGGCAACGACGTCAACCTCGCGGCCCTCGCCGAGCACCGGCACGGCGCCGGGCGCGGGGCCAGGGACCTGCTCTGCGTCGCCACCGGCCATCGCGGCGTCGGCGGCGCTCTGGTCCTCGACGGCCGCCTGCACAGCGGGAGTTCGGGCCTGGCCCTGGAGGTCGGCCACCTCACCGTGAACCCGGACGGCCGCCCCTGCTACTGCGGCAGCCGCGGCTGCCTGGACGTCGAGGCGGACCCGCTGGCCTTCCTCACGGCGGCGGCCCGCGCCCCCGGACCCGAGGTGTCGCTCCTCGAACAGTCGCGGGCGCTCCTGCGCCACGAGTACGCGGACACCTCGGTGCGCCGCGCCGCGGAGGAGCTCATCGACCGGCTCGGCCTGGGCCTCGCCGGTCTGGTCAACATCCTCAACCCGGACCGGATCATCCTCGGCGGACTGCACAAGGCGCTCCTGGAGGCCGACCCGGAACGGCTGCGCGCCGTCGTCGCCGACCGCAGTCTGTGGGGCCGCAGCGGCGGCGTCCCCATCCTCGCCTGCTCCCTCGACCACAACAGCCTGGTCGGCGCCGCCGAGCTGGCCTGGCAGCCGGTGCTCGACGACCCGCTGGGGGCGCTGGCTCACCAGGCGTAGACGCGTGCCGGGTTGGTGATCAGGATCTGCTCCAACAGGCCCTTCCCCAGGTCGAGTTCGAGCCTGGGTGCCACTCGGCGCAGCAGATGCGGCATGCCCGGCGTGTCCGGCGTGACGGTGTCCCCGCCGAGCAGCAGCCGGTCGGCGAACCCCGCGTCCGCGAGCGCCCGCAGGGCGTCCGGCATCCGCCAGTCCGTGGCGTGGTTGGCCCGCGAGGGGCCGTCGAAGGCGAGGTTGGCCCCGGCCCCGGCGGCGAGGCGGTGCACGGCGAAGTCGGGGGAGCGGTTGAGGTGCCCCAGGATCACCGAGCCCGGCGCCACCCCCAACTCCCCGCACAGCAGGTCGAGTACGTCGAGTGCGCCGGTGCCCAGCTCCAGATGGACGGCGATCGGCGCGCCCGTCCGCCGGTGTGCGTCGGCGGCGCCCCGCAGGGTGAGCACGGCGTGTTCGTCGAGCCCGTGGAAGCCGCCCGCCACCTTGATCAGGCCGGCCCGCACCCCGGTCTCACCGATGCCGTCGGTCAGCTCGGAGACGAACAGCTCGGCGAGCCGGTCGCGTACGGAGGCGAGCAGCGCGTCCGTGTAGTGCGCGGCTTGGTGCAGTCCGGTCGCGGCGATGATGTGCACCCCCGACTCCCGCGAAAGCGCGGGCAGTTCGGCGATGCGCCGCCCCATGCCGTAGGGCGTCCACTGGACCACGGCGCCGCCGCCGAGCGCGCCGAACGCGGCGAGCCGCGCCGCCGCGTCCTCGACGTCGTCCATCTCCTGGCCGGGCAGCCGGGGGCTCCGGATGAAGAGATGGTCGTGGGCGTCGACGACGCCGAGCCGGTCGGCCGCCACCTCGCCGAGAACCGTGTGTGCCGCGCTCACCAGTGCCGCCCCGACCGCAGCCCCGCGCGCCCGGGCGCCGACAGGTGCAGCACCTCGTACCGGTCGCCCCCGTCCGCCGGCGCCGGCCCCGCCCAGAGCGTGAGGCGCACCAGCTCCCAGCGGCTCGGGTCGATGCCCAGCGCGCTCGCCACCACCCCCGGAGCCGCCTCCTCGGCGACCGCGTCCGCCACGAACCGGGCCGGCTCCACGCCGTCCGGCACGGCAGTGCGCCGCACGGTCGCTGCGGTGGGCGGGGCGGCGGACGCGGGTCCCTCCCTATGGGCGAGGCCCGTCCAGTGCCGTACCCGGGGGCGTCCGAAGTCGTCGACGACGCCCTGGAAGCCGGGGCCCCACAGGAAGGAGTTCATGCCCTCGGCGGTGGCCCAAAGGTAGAACGGGGCATAGGAGTTGACCGGCGAGTCGGCCCCGCGCTCGCGCATCAGATAGGCCTTGAGGCCGAGGCCCGGGAAGTCGTCCAGGAGGTGGCCCCGGGTGGCGACCCGCTGGCGGATGATCCCCATGTCGTAGTCGGCGGGCAGCGTGATCTCGTACTGCATGGCGTGCATCGCGTACTCCTCGGGCGGCGGGCTGTGGGCGCGTACTCCCTTGGGTCCAGTACTCCCTTGCCTTCGCAGGGAGTTGGAGAGGCGCCGCTTCAACGGACTTGGCCGGGCGGCCGGTTCAGCGGGACCCGGCGGGCGGGGCGAGCAGCGACAGCAGACCCCGTACGCCCGCGTCGAACGCCTCGGGCGAGCCGGAGGCGCGGGCCAGCACATAGCCGCCCTGAACGGTCGCGATGACCGCCGAGGCGATCTCGCGCGGCACCACGTGCGTCGCGAACTCGCCCCGGTCAAGGCCCTGTTGGACGATGTCCGTGAGCCGTTCGCGCAGCCAGTCGAGTGTTTCGTCGACCGGGGCGCGCAGAGCGTCGTCCGCGATGATCTCGGGGTCCATCGTGAGCCGTCCGACCGGGCAGCCGCGCAGTACGTCGCGCTCGCGCAGCAGATATGCCGCGATCCGCTCGTACGCCGCGCCGTCGCCGGCGAAGGCGGCCCCGGCCGTGGCCCGCATCTCCTGCGTCGTGCGACGGATCGCGGCGAGGGCCAGATCGGGCTTGCCCGCGAAGTGGTGGTACATGCTGCCCTGCCCGGCACCCGCCTGCTGCTGGATCGCCCTGGGGCTGGTGCCCACATAGCCCCGCTCCCACAACAGCTCCCGGGTGGCGTCGATCAGGCGCTCCGAAGTGCTCATGGCGTCACTGTACATACCAGTAGGTACAGAATCCAGAGCAGGCGTCGGCTTCCGTTCTACTTCCGCCGGGGTATGCCGACTGCCGCCGGCCGTACGACGACGCGCGCCCCCTCGCGGCGGGAGGCTCGAAGCGTGAACCATCCACTCCACCGAGGGAGCTGACCGAGATGAACACCCTGGCCTACGCAGGACCCGGACCCTGGATCCTCTTCGTTCCGCTGGTCTGGGCGGCCGTGATCCTCACCGTGGTGATCTTGCTGCGCCGCGCCGGATGGCGGGGGCGCCGCGGGCCGTGGCGGCCGGCGGCGGAACGCCCCGCCCTGGACGACCGCTCGCCCATCGCCGTGCTCGGCCGCCGGTTCGCCTCCGGCGAGATCGACGAGGAGGAGTACTGGCGCCGCATCTCCGTCCTGGAGGAGCACTTCGGGCGCGTGGGTCCGGGCCCGGGCGGAAAGACCGGCGCGGCCTGAACCGGGCGCCCGCCTCCACCCGGTGGCGCGGCCCGACCGGGCGCTCGTCTCCACCCGGTGGCGCGGCCCGATCAGGTCACCCGCCCCGTCCGGTCAGCCCGCGACGGGTGACCGGGTGGCGGCGCCGGTGCGCCCGCGTCCCGCGTGCCGGGGTTGTGCCTCGCGGAAGGCGGGGCCGGGCGCGACGTCGTACAGCGGGTACGGAGGCAACGACACGGCGGGCGAGGGCGCGGCGAGCGTGAACCACACGGTTTTGCCCGCCTCGCCGACCGGGCGCACGCCCCAGCTCTCGCTGACCGCCGCTATCAGCGCCAGGCCGCGGCCGTTGGTGGCGAGGGCCTCGGCGTCCCGCAGGGCGGGCAGCGTCGGATCGTGGTCGTGCACGGAGATGGTGAGCCGGTCGAGCAGCAGCTCGATGGCCACCGTGCACATCTTGTCCGGCTCGGCGTGCCGGTGGACGTTGGTGAGCAACTCGGTGACGCCGAGCGCCGCCTGGTCTATCAAGGGATCCATATGCCAGTAGCGCAACTGCGCCGATACGATTCTGCGGACCTGACCGATCCGCGACGGCAGGGCTTGGAGCTCCACCGTGCACTGCCTGCTTGGCTGGCTGATCACGGTTGCGACTCCCCGAATGTGGTCCGGAAGTAGCTGTCTGGTCCGGCGACCCCGCTCGGAACCTTGCTCGGAGCGTCACCGCCGGTAAACCCTCAGTGATGTGACACCAGCGTGGCCCAGGGGCTGACACTGCGCAACTCGCACGACCCGGAACTCACGCCCCTCAGCCGTGAGCGCCGTGGGTCGTCTGCCGGATGGCTTGCAGGAACCGCTGGGTCAGCTCGGAGCCGCGCGCGTGGTCCGGCTCCTCGCCCATCGTCAGCCGGTAGCGCGTGCCGTTGAGGCGCGCCACCGTACGGTCGTCCTTGGCGAGCCAGGGAAGCCACGGCCGTGCCGCGCTGACCGCGTCGACGGGCGCGCTGTCGATCTCCCGCCCGTTGCTGGTGAGCAGCGCGAGCCGCCCGTCCTTGATGAGCACCTGGCCGGCTCGGGTCAGCGAACGGGTCCACCGCTCGATCCGTACACCCTTCGCACTGAACTCGGGTTCTGCCATGACCGTCCGGCCCCCTTCGCATCGCTCCTGGTGGGCAGTCTGCACAACGTCGAGCCTACGCACCAGGGTGCGGTGGGGATCGGGTCCGGGCCAGTGCCTTCCAGCGCTCACCAGACGTCCCACAAGCCACTCCTATGGATGCGCAAAGGGAACGTTTGTGCAGGTGGGAGGGGTATCGTCGAACGCGGGGGCGACGCTGGGAAACGACTGAGGAGTGGCATGGAAACCATCGATGTGGACCGCAGTGACCCGGCGTACCGCGCCTGGCTGAAGGAGGCCGTGCGCAAGGTCCAGGCCGATGCCAACCGCTCCGCCGACACCCATCTCCTGCGCTTTCCGCTCCCCGAGGCCTGGGGCATCGACCTGTACCTGAAGGACGAGTCGACGCATCCCACCGGCAGCCTCAAGCACCGCCTCGCCCGCTCGCTGTTCCTCTACGGCCTGTGCAATGGCTGGATCCGGCCGGGCAAGCCGGTCATCGAGGCGTCCAGCGGTTCGACCGCCGTGTCCGAGGCGTATTTCGCCAAGCTGATCGGGGTGCCGTTCATCGCGGTGATGCCCCGGACCACCAGCGCCGAGAAGTGCCGTCTCATCGAATTCCACGGAGGGCAGTGCCACTTCGTCGACGACTCGATGAAGATGTACGAGGAGTCCGCCGCGCTCGCCGCCGAGAGCGGCGGCCACTACATGGACCAGTTCACCTACGCGGAGCGGGCCACCGACTGGCGCGGCAACAACAACATCGCCGAATCCATCTACCAGCAGCTCACGTTGGAGCGCTACCCCGAGCCCACCTGGATCGTCGCCACGGCCGGCACCGGCGGCACCTCGGCGACCATCGCGCGCTATGTGCACTACATGCAGCACGACACGATGATCTGTGTGCCCGACCCGGAGAACTCCTGCTTCTTCGACGGCTGGACCAGGGGCGACATGCTCGCCTCCAGCGACTGCGGTTCGCGCATCGAGGGCATCGGCCGGCCCCGTATGGAGCCGAGCTTCATCCCCGGCGCCATCGACCGGATGATGAAGGTGCCGGACGCGGCGAGCGTCGCGGCGGTGCGGGCCCTGGAGAAGGCGATCGGCCGCAAGGCGGGCGGCTCCACCGGCACCGGCCTGTGGAGCGCGCTGCGGATCGTCGCGGAAATGGTCGCCGAAGGCCGTACCGGCAGCATCGTCACCCTGCTCTGCGACCCGGGTGACCGCTACCTCGACAAGTACTACTCGGACACCTGGCTCGCCGAGCAGGGCCTGGACATCGCGCCCTACGCCGAAACGCTCGACACCTTCCTGGAGACCGGGGTCTGGCCCGCTCGCTGAACCGGCCGGAACGGGACCTTCTGCCCGTGCGGGAGCCCGGAACGCGTGCCAGTGTGACGTCATGGACACGCGCCCGGTAGTTGTCGCCGTAGACGGATCGGACCACAGTCTGCGGGCCCTGGAGTGGGCCATCCCCACCGCCCGCAGACTCGGCGCCGAGCTGGTCATCGCGCACGTCCTGCCCGACCACACCCAGCTCTGGGTGGCTCGGCGCGCGGCCCTCGGCCCGGGGCCCGAGCTCAACGATCCGGTGACCGACCGGGTCCGCGCCGCCCTGTCGGGGCGCGACCGGCTCCCCGCGGTGCGGTTCGACTCGCTGGAGGGCGAGGTGGCCGACGCGCTGCACGGCCTGGCCCAGGGCGCCCACCTGCTGGTGATGGGCTCGCGCGGGCGCGGCGGCTTCGCCAGCCTGCTGCTCGGCTCCAACAGCCTGGCCGTGGCGACCCGGGCGCCCTGCCCGGTGGTCGTGGTGCCGCGCCTGGCCCGCACGGGCGAGGACGAGCGGTCCAACGGCCGGGTCGTGCTCGGGCTCAACCTGGCCGACACCGTGGACGACGTCGTCGAGTTCGCCTTCGCGGAGGCCGGATCGCGGGGCGTCCCGCTCCAGGTGCTCTCCGCCTACCCGGCCCCGCCCCCGGCCGCCCTGATGGTCGCGGGCGAGTTCCCGCCGGGGCGGCTCGACGCCGACCAGTACGAGCCCGCCGAGCGGGACGTACGGCGCGAACAGGCCGACCGGCTGCGCCCGTTCCAGGAGCGCTTCTCCGACGTCGAGGTGGACGCGGTGATCGCGCCCGCCGACGCCGCGGGCCATCTCGTCGATGCCTCCGCGTCGGCCGCCCTGATCGTGGTGGGCCGTCACCGCAGGCGCCTGAAGCCGGGCTCCCTCCTGATGGGCTCGGTGGCACACGCGGTGCTGCACCACGCGGAGTGCCCGGTGGCCGTGGTGCCGGTCCGCGACGAGGGCTGACCCGCCGCGCGGAGCGACGGCGGCGCGGGCATCCGCCAAGGGACGCCGGAACAGGGCTGGTCGAGGCCGGTCAGGTCGCGGTCGTTTGCGCCAGCAGACGGTCGAGGCCCCGCATCGCGCCCCTGAACGACTGCCCGATCCCCGGCCGTGCCGTGCGCATCGTCAGGCGGAACAGGGCCGGCCCGTCGACCGCCATCGTCCAGCGGACCCGGGTGCCGGAGCCGTCCGGGGAGAGCCGCCAGTCCTCCAACATGGCGGCCACACCAGGGGTGTTGGTCTCGTCGATGCGGTAGGCGTACCGCTCGCCCGGAACCGTCGCCATGATCGTCTCGCGGAAGAACACCCCGCCGCGCAGCCGGACCTCGCGCCCGGCCCCGCCGTCCACAGGACGGGCCGCGACGACCGAGGAGAACCAGGCCGGGGTCTGGGACACCTTTTCGGCGAGGGTCCGGTAGACGGCGTCGGGCGCCGCCGAGACCCGGGCCGCGTACACCAGGCGTACCGGCGCGGAATCGACGAAGTCGAGCTCCACGGGCCTGAGTCGGCGAGCCATGACGCATACCTCCGGGCGGTCGGGTGCTCGGGCCGCCCGGACGAGCCGGGGCGGGCGGCCCGCACACCATAGCTGGCGGTCCGTCAGATGTCTTCTGCGGTACCGCCGTTGTCGGCGCCGTTGTCCGCGCCTTCGCCCGCCACCACGAGGTCCCGCAGGTGCTCGGACATCTGCGCGCGAGACCCCTGGGAGAGGCCGGCGTCCGTCACCAGGGAGTCGACCTGGTCGAGCGAGGCGAACGAACTCAGCCCCACCGTGCCCCACTTGGTGTGGTCCGCGATCACCACGACCCGCCGCGCGGACTGCACGAACCGCCGATTGGTCTCCGCCTCCGCGAGGTTGGGCGTGGAGAGCCCGGCCTCCACCGAGATGCCGTGCACCCCGATGAACAGCACGTCGAAGTGGAGCGAACGGATCGCCGCGTCCGCGACCGGCCCCACCAGGGTGTCGGAGAGCGTGCGCACCCCGCCCGTGAGGACCACGGTCGCCGCCCCCGGGCGCGGCGACGCCGCCGCCGAGGCGCGCTGGGCGGCGTGGAACACATCGGCGACCTGCACCGAGTTGGTCACCACCGTCAGCTCCGGAACGTCCACCAGACGCTGGGCCAGCGCGTACGCCGTCGTGCCGCCGGCCAGGGCGATGGCACTGCCGGGCACGGCCATCCTGGCCGCCTCCCGCGCGATGTCCTGCTTGGCGCTCAGCTCAAGCGTCGACTTCGCCTCGAAGCCGGGCTCGTGCGCCGTGGCCTCCGCGACCGGCACCGCCCCGCCGTGCACCTTCTCGATCACGCCCTGGCGCGCCAGCGCGTCCAGATCCCGGCGGACCGTCATGTCCGAGACGTTGAGCCTCCGGGTGAGCTCGTTGACCCGGACCCCGCCACGCCGTCTGACCTCATCGAGGATCAGCGCGCGACGCTGCTCCGCGAGCAGATTCTGGTGGTCGCTCACTGCCGGGCCGGCCCCTTCCACATCGTCGAACACACTTGCCGGGCACATCCGCACCCCCGGTCTACGGACACCCATCCTGTCACGGGGAGATTCGGTGAGAGCACTGCACCAAGACGTCCCGATCCGAGATCCTGATGTCCCGTGCCACCCGCGCCGCCGTCCCGCCCCACGAGAGCGAGCCGCAGAAGTGTCCCGTGCCACCGCCGCCGCCCCCTCCGGCGCCGCCGCCGTCGAAAGCGCCGGACCGGCCCTCGAACTGCTGGTCCACGGCGTCGGCGGCACCACGCCGGAGGCGATGCTCGGCGACCCGCGCACCGTGCGCGTCACCGGCGACGACACGGCCGCGATCCACCGCTGTGCCGGCGATGTCGACGCCGAGGCGCACCCCGAGCGCTACCGCGACCGCCCGGTGCCGGAGGCGTACGTCTGGTGCAACCTCACCTCCGGCAACAGCGCCCGCGCCCTGTGGCTGCTCCTGCTGCCCTTCATGGTGATCAACCTGGCGCACTGGATGCGGCCGCCCGCCGAGGAACCGCGCTGGGCGATCCGGCTGTACGGCGTGCTCGTGCGGCTCGTCGCGCTGAGCCTCACCGTGCTGCTCGTGGCCGCCGCCTGCGAGGTCGCGCTCGACCTCACCGCCTGGCAGTGCGCGGGCACGGCCGCCTGTTCGCGCTCCTGGTACTGGCTGGGCTTCACCTCCGTGGCCCACCACGGCTGGTGGGCCCAGCCGGGGCGCCGACTGGCCCTCGCCGCGCTCGCGCCGACCGCCCTGACCGTGCTGCTCTGGTACCTCTCCAACCGGACCTGGAGCGCCTACGAGTCCCAGCAGCCGCTCAACGCCGACCCCGCCGGGGACGCCACCGAGGCCGTGCGGCCCGCCTTCAGCCGGCCCGGATTCTGGTACGGCAGGCGCCTGGTGGCCCGGCTGCGCGCCGCCCACACCGCCGCCGGGTTCCTGACCACCGCCGCGGCGGTCACCGCGGCCGCCGCCCGCTACGACCGCGCCTCCACCAGCGCCGTGTTCGCGACGCTCGGCCTCCTCGTCGAGGCGGCGCTCGCCGTCGCGGGCCTGGTCGTGGTGTGGGTGGTGTGCCGTCGCGGACGGACCGAGACCCATCTCGACGAGCGCCTCGACCGGGCCGTCACCGCCTGGCTGCCCCTGTTCTCCCTCGCCCTGCTCGCGCTCGCCGTGCTGTACGCGGCCTGGAACCGCGCCGACTGGACCTCGTCCGGCACCCTGCCCGGCGACCGGGCCTTCGGCTTCCTCACCTTCGCCCAGGGGATGCTCGTGGTGGCGCTCGCCGCCGTCGCCTGGCATCTGCGCCGCCGGGCTCCCGGCGAGCGCACCGCCCTACGGGGGCTCGGCGGCCCCGCCGTGGCCATGCTCGCCTGCGCGCTCGGCGGGGTGATGACCGGTGGCGTCGCCCAGCGCGTCGCCGACTGGGTGGACCGCGGCGCGACCCCCGGCATGGACCCCTCGTCCCCCAACGGGCCGCCCCCGCTGCTGACTTGGCAGGCCTCGGTGATCCCGGCCCTGATCGCCGTGCTGATCCCAGTGATGCTGTACTTCGCCGTACGCACCTGGCGCACCGCACGCGCGGACGCGCCCCGCGTCATCGCGGACTACCCCACCGAGCGGCCCGACACCGGCCGCACCCGCCGCATCGCAGCCGCCCGCGCCATGGCCCGGCTCACCGACCGGGCCCCGCTCCTCCTCGGTATCGTCGCCGGAGCCTCGCTGCTGCTCGGCGCCGCGGCCCTCGCGGGCGCCTGGTGGGCCGGCCAGGTACCGGCCAGGGCGGCCGACGCGGCGCCCACCCCGGTCGCCTTCGGTGCGGACGCAGCGCAGTCGCTCGGGTCCTGGTGCACGGGCTTCGGCTTCCTGCTGTTCGTCACCTGGGGCAGGCGCGCCTACAAGGACGCGGCGGCCCGCCGCACCGTCGGCATCCTGTGGGACGTCGGCACCTTCTGGCCGCGCGCCGCCCACCCCTTCGCGCCCCCGTGCTACGCCGAGCGCGCCGTGCCCGACCTGGCCTGGCGGATGAACACCTGGACCGGACGGACCGGCGGCCGCCTGGTGATCTCCGGGCACTCGCAGGGCAGCGTGCTCGCCACGGCCGCCGTGTGGCAACTGCCCGCCGGCACCCGGCGCCGGGTCGCCCTGCTCACCTACGGCTGCCCCGTGGAGCGACTGTACGGACGCTGGTTCCCGGCGTACTTCGGTCCCGCGCAGCTGGCGGCGCTGCACCAGGAGGTGCACTGCTGGCGCAACCTGTGGCGGGCCACCGACCCCATCGGAGGCCCGGTCCGGGTGATCGGCGACGTCGACAGGGGCCCGCTCCTGGACCCGGTCGCCTACGGCCGGACCGACCTGCACCCGCTGCCCGCACCGATCCTGGGCCACTCCGACTACCAGGCCGATCCCGCCTTCGCCCGGGAACGCGCGCTATTGCTGGTCGAGTTGGCGCACGGAGTGCCCAACCAGCGTGCCGATCAGGGCAGTTCGAATCAGGGCAGTTCGGGAAGATCGTCCGGGTAGAGGAGGGTCAGATCGTCGGTGCTGGCGTCGGCCAGCTGGGCGACCCGGCCCGCATGGCGCTCCACCATCGACTCGAAGGTCTGCCGCGCGGTGCGCCCGTTGCCGAACGCGGCACCCCGGGGGAGGGCCGTGAAGTACTTCACCAGGCTCTCCGCGGTGCCCGTACCCAGCCGGTACTCGTGCTCGTCGGCCTGCTGCTCCACGATGCGCAGCAGCTCGTCGGCGGAGTAGTCCGAGAACCTGATGGTCCGTGAGAAACGCGACGCCACACCGGGGTTGACGCTCAGGAAGCGCTCCATCTCCGCCGTGTACCCGGCGACGATGACCACCACCGCCTCCCGGTGGTCCTCCATCAGCTTCACCAGCGTGTCGATGGCCTCCCGGCCGAAGTCACGCCCCGAGTCCTCCGGGGAGAGCGCGTACGCCTCGTCGATGAACAGCACACCGCCGCGCGCCCGGTCGAAGGCCTCCTGCGTGCGGATCGCGGTCGAGCCGATGTGCTCGCCGACCAGGTCGACGCGGGACACCTCCACGAGGTGCCCGCGCTCCAGGACGCCGAGGGAGGCCAGGATCTCTCCGTACAGGCGGGCCACCGTGGTCTTGCCGGTGCCGGGGGAGCCGGTGAAGACCAGATGGCGGCGGGCCGAGGCGGCCTTGAGGCCGGCCTGCTGCCGCTTGCGGCCGACCTCGATCATGTCGGTGAGCGCCCGCACCTCGCGTTTGACGCTCTCCAGGCCCACCAGGGTGTCCAGTTCGCCGAGGACCGCGCCGGAGTCGCGTGCGGGCTCGGCCGCGGGCTGCGGCGGTGCCGCCTCCACGGCCCGCTGGTCGGGCACGGCGGAGAGCAGGCCCATGGTCTGCGTCGCGCTCTGCACGGCGGGCGGCTCGGGCACGCCCGCGGTCGCACCGCTCTCGTCACTGGTGCAGTCCTCGACCACCGCGCCGTCCTCGGAGAACTCGTAGCCCCGGCGCGCGCAGCGCTCGGTGCGGCAGCGCGTCAGCGTCGTACGGCAGCCGTCGATGACGTGGAAGCCGAAGCCGCCGCTGCCCGTCACGCGGCAGGCGTGGAAGGTGCCCCGGCCCTCGGCGGAGACGTAGAAACCGGCCTCGGCCGGTGAGGTGACCGTGACGCGCTCGATGCGCGGGTCGGCGCCCTTGGTCACGATGACGCCGGTCTGGGCGCCGTCGATGGTGCAGCCCGCGAGTGTGCCCCCGCTGCCGTGGTCGCGGAACCAGGCGCCGGTGGCGGCCTCCCTGATCCGGCAGTCGTCGAGCTGCGCGGTCGCGCCGTCGCTCACCGACACCGCCGTGTTGCGCACCTGGGTGAGGTCGCTGTCCACGACGTCGGCGCGCGAACCCCGGTCGAGCACGAAGATCGCATCGGGTACGTCATGGACGCGGCAGCCCTCCAGGACCGCCGTCGCCCCGTCGCTGACCCAGACCGCCGGATAGTCGCCCGTACTGTCGTGGATCTCGCACTGGTTGGCGTCCACCCGGGTGCCCGGGTCCCACACCGACAGGCCGTTGCGGCCGAAGCGGCGGACCTTGGTGCGGGTCAGGGTGAGGACCGAGC
The DNA here is from genome assembly GCF_002803085.1 of Streptomyces sp. CB01201. Lineage (GTDB taxonomy): Bacteria > Actinomycetota > Actinomycetes > Streptomycetales > Streptomycetaceae > Streptomyces > Streptomyces hundungensis. The sequence goes on from NZ_NNBJ01000001.1 coordinate 261,125, forward strand.
GGGAGCGCAGGTCGACCGCGTTCTCGGGGATGTCGTGGATGTCGCAGTCGGCGAGCGTGAGCACCGCGTCCGTGTCGAGGGTGATGCCGTCGGCGGAGGTGCGGTGCACCGTGCAGTCGGTGAGGTGGGCCGCGGCGCGCGAGGCGATCAGGACGCCGGCGCCCTTGATCTCGTACACCTCGCAGCCGAGCGCCTCCAGGCCGCTGCCCTCGCCGCTGACCGTGAGACCGGCGCCACTGGAGTGGTGCACCCGGCAGCGCTCCAGGCGGGGGTGGCCGGCGCTGTGCACGGAGACCCCGGACTGCCCGGCCGCGACGACCTCGCACTCCTCGAACACCCCGCCCGCGCCATCGAAGACGCCGATGCCGACGCCGCCCGGGTTGTCCACCGTGCAGCGCCGCACCGTGGGCCGGGCCCCGCCGCGGACCTCGATGCCCACCGCGGAGCGGGTCACCACGCGCAGATCGACCAGCTCGGGCGCGCCGTCCTCCACCAGGAGCGCGGGCGCCGCCGCGTCCTGGCCCTCCAGATACAGGTCTCGTACGGTCGCCGAGGCCCGCACGGTCAGGGCCACCCCGTCGACGGGGGCGATCCGGACCGAGCCGACGGCGCCCTCGGGGCCGCGCAGCGTCACCGAGCGGCGCAGCACCAGGTTCTCCCGGTAGGTGCCGGGGGCGATGGTCAGGACGTCGCCGTCGCCCGCGGCCTCCAGGGCCGCGGCCAAGGAGGCGTACTCACCCGTGCGGCGGCGCCACCTCGACGTGCCGGTGTGCGTCACCTGGACCGTGCCCTGAGCCATTGTGCTGCCGTGCCCCCACCTCGTGCGTGCGTCCTCGCGCACACCTCGGCCGTGGCCTCGTATGTGCGGCTGATGGTCCACCGTAGCGCGCGCGGGCCCGGTGAGTTGACCGGTCAGCTGCCTGCGCCGGTCCGGCCCCAGTCCGGACCGTACCGGGCCCACGCGCGGTCCAGTCGCTCGTACCGCCGACGTATCAGGCGCCATACGATCAACCGCCGTGTCCCCTCGATGAGTCCGGCGGCCATCGCGGCCGCGCAGATCCCCGAGAACACCGCGTGCGTCGCCGCCGCGCCCGTCGTCATCGGGTGGGGCACCGGGCTGCCGTGGTCGTCGGTCCACAGCCGGAAGGTGGCGCCGGGCGCGGGAGCCTTCAGCGATGTGCCCAGGGTGCCGCTGTGTGAACTGCCGTCGTGCGCCGTCCAGTTGGCTATGACCTTGGTGCGGGTGACGCGGCCCATCGAGCCGTCCGGCTGGGCCGGCCCCGTCTGCCGCTCGGCGCGGGCCACCACGACGGCCGCCGTGACATGCCGGTGCCGCCGCTGCTCGGCGAGGGCCTGGCGCAGCGAGGCGTCGGTGAGCGAACCGCACAGGGCCCCCACCGCCGGCACGGCGAGCGCCATGACGACCAGCGTCACCAGCGCCAGCCAGGCCTCCGCCAGGTCCGTCCGGCGGCGCAGCGGATTGTGCCGCCAGCGCCACACTCCCGACATCGCTCGCACGGGCCACGCACCCCCTTCCGCCTCCGGGCCGCCCCGGGGCGGGGCGGCGAGCGCGGGTGACGCGAACAGGGACCTCATCCACCCGGCTCGACTGTTCAACGCATGCGCTACCCACAGGAGTTCCCGCGTGGCGCAGAGCTATGCGAGGACCTTCATCGCGTCCCCCACGCGGATGGTGCCGGTGTTCTCCGGGATCACCAGGACGCCGAACGCCAGCGAGCCGCCGATCCTGCGGTGCCGGGCCAGCGTGCGCAGGGGCTCCTTGCCGCGCACCGCGGTGGCCTGGTCGGTGGTGGTGATGACACAGCGGCCGCAGGGCTTCGCGAGGCGGAAGGAGACGTCGCCGATCACGATCCGCGACCAGCTGTCCTCCGCCCACGCCTCGGTCCCGTCGAGCACCACGTTGGGCCGGAACCGGTTCATCGGCAGGGGGCCCTCATGGGGGCGGTCGCCCTGATCTATCAGGGAGTTGAGCGCGTCGAGCGACGCACGGGTGGCGATCTGGAGCGGAAAGCCGTCGGCGAAGCTGACCGTCTCGCCGTTCGGCGCGTACTGGGGGTTGATCGTTCTGCGGGACGCCGGGTCGTCGAGGTGCGTCAGGCGCACGTCGGCGCCCAGAAGGTCGCTGAACCAGGCATGGGCCGCGTCGGCGGCGGCCACCGCCTCGAACTTGGTGCCGAACAGGGTGACGCTCGTGGTGGCCAGTGGCTCCGGCGGCTCGACGGCCAGATCGGCGCGGCCGGGCGCCGACAGGCGCACGCCGCCGCCCGGCAGTGTGGCGGCACTGCTCAGGGCGAGCTCGGGCCGCTCGCGTTGCGTGACGGCCGTGCCGTCCGTGTCCACCAGCATCCAGCGTCGGTCCCCGGCGAGCCCCCATGGCTCGACCACCGCTTGTGCTGCGTCGTATCCCCCGACCGACTTGACGGGATGGACGCGTATCCCGTGGACGACAGCGGAAAGGCCGTTGTTCATGTAGACATCCTGCCAGCCGCCCCGGACGGATGCCCGGGCGGCCGGTCCCCACCGTCGATCAGTACCCGGTGCCCTGGTACGGCCGGTTGTACGGGTCCTCGTACGGCGTGGGCGCCGGCCGGGGCGCGGCGGGCCGCATGGCCTCGTACCCGGTTCCCATCGGGCGCTGCGGCATCGCCTGCTGGCCCTGGTAGCCGCGCGGGGCCGAGGGCTGCTGGGGGATGTACGGGGCGGGCGCGTGCTGGAGCGGCACGGGCTGGGGGGCCGGCTGCTGGTATCCGTACGACGAGGCGTAGGACGGGCTCGGCTGCGAGGGGGCGGCCGGCAGTGCGGGCAGCGCCGACGGGAGGGCCGGCAGATAGTTGCTGCCGGTGTCATAGAGGGAGGGCACTCGGATCGGGGCGATCTGAGGCGTGCCCCGCTCTGCGACGAGGGAGTCGTAGATGGGGGTGTCCGGGAAGGACGGCGCGGAGTAGTAACCGCCGCCATAGGTGGAGCGGGGGGAGGTCATGGCACATAAGTTAAGCCCACGATGTGGCCGTTGGGGAGTCCCAATCCCGGTGTCATCCCATTTGCTCTGGTTTAACCAGTCTGACCTGCTGAAACGCCGCAGATGAACTCTTGGTCCCCGAGGGTTCCGCGAGGGCTCTTCGTTTGACGCGAAGCGACGGAGGGTCAACCAAGGGTGACAGTCGCGGGTTGCTCGCCGCCCGGCCCGCCCGGCCGTGCGCGCCGCGACTCGGCCGGGCGGCCGGCCCTGGACATGTCCGATGGGGCAATTCACCTTTCAGGCGGCTGTGGTTGGGGCGATGCAAACGATTGACTGCCCGTCAGGTCCGGCCCTGCGAGCGTTCCGCCGGGAACCTCGGAGTGGCCCCTGACGCCGCCGGGGTCGGGTCATCGGCTTCCTTTCATATCGCCAAGTGCTTTTCGACCGGCTCGGCGGCAGCGTTCTTATTCATGACGGAAGGATTGATGACGGAAGGATTCGCGACGAGAGGATTCGCGACGGGAGGCCGGCCGCCGAGCGGGGCGCATGGCGGAAATGAGTTCCCAAGGCCCTCTGCTGCGCGGAAGTTGGCAATCTGCACTGCTCCGCGTGCGGGTGATGCCGGGAACGGGCGATTCCCGCGCCCCGTGCCCAAGACGTGCCGGCCGCGCGTCACCCCATCCGCCCCGGGGGCGACAACGACGGCCCGGCCCCCGGCGGGGGTAGGTGCCCGGCGGTCGATCGCGCGTTAGGTTGGCGGGCAGAAACGTGCGGGCACCGCCGGGAGCGATGGGGGAGAGCATGTCCATGCTAAAAGGAGCCAATGTCCCGGTGCCTGCGCACTCGGTGCGCATCGAACTCGCCTGGCGAACCGGCCCCGGTGTCCCGGACGTCGACGCCTCGGCGCTCCTCCTGACCGGCGGCCGGGTCCGCTCCGACGCCGACTTCGTCTTCTACAACCAGCCGGCCCACTCCTCCGGCGCGGTACGCCACGAAGGCAAGCGGTCCGGTTCGGATGCCGTCACGGACACCCTCTTCGTCGACCTCTCGCGGATCGAGCCCGCGGTCGAGCGCGTGGTGCTCGCCGCCTCGGCCGACGGCGGCACGTTCGGCCGGGTCCCGGGGCTCGGTATCCGCGTCCTGGACGCGTCGGGCGGCGCGGAACTCGCCCGCTTCGACAGTCAGGACGCCACCGTCGAGACGGCCTTCATCCTCGGCGAGCTCTACCGCCGCCAGGGTGCCTGGAAGTTCCGCGCGGTCGGCCAGGGCTACGACAGCGGACTCGAAGGCCTGGCGACGGACTTCGGCATCAGCGTCGACAGTCCCCAGAAGTCGGCCGCCCCCCAAGCCCCTCACGCTGCGCCCCAGCAGCCTGCCGCATCCCCGGCTCCGTATCCGGACGCTTCCCGGTCCCCCTACGCGCTGCCGACCGCGCCCTTCACCCCGTCGGCCCAGCCACCGACGCCGACCGCTCAGGTCCCCCTGCCGCCCACCGCGCCGCCGACACCGGTGCGCCTTTCCAAAGTCACCCTCACCAAAGAGGCGCCGCGCGTCTCGCTCGCCAAGCAGGGCGGCACCTCGGGCGCGATGCGGGTCAACCTCAACTGGCAGAGCCGCAAGCAATTCAGCGGCTGGGGAGCCAAGTTGGGGCGGGCGGCGGCCAACCACTCCGATCTCGACCTCGACCTGTGCGCGCTGTACGAACTCGCCGACGGCCGCAAGGGTGTGGTGCAGGCCCTGGGCAACGCCTTCGGCGCGCTCCACCAGCCCCCGTACATCCACCTCGACGGCGACGACCGCACCGGCGCCGTCGAATCGGGCGAGAACCTCACCGTCAACCTCGACCAGAAGGACAAGTTCCGTCGCCTTCTGATCTTCGTCACCATCTACGAGGGCGCCCGCAGCTTCGCCGATCTGCACGCCACGGTGACGCTCCAGCCGCAGTTCGGTGCGCCCATCGAGTTCTTCCTCGACGAGTGCACCGTTCCCTCCACGGTCTGCGCGCTCGCCCTGATCACCAACAACGGCGGCGACCTGGTCGTCCAGCGCGAGGCCCGCTATCTGGTGCCCGCACGCGGTGTCAGCCCGCAGCGGACCATAGACCAGGCCTACGGCTGGGGCATGAACTGGACACCCGGCCGCAAGTGACGCCGCTCAGCGGCCCTCAGCGCCGTTCGGGCGCGGTCTCGGGGCGGGCGTAGGTGCGCCCCTTCCAGGCCGCGCCCCGGCCCCGGTAGTGCTGCACCGCCGAGTCGACCGTCATCAGCAGGTAGAGCAGCGCCGTGAACGGCAGCGTGGGCGCGAGCACGAGCGGCTGGCGGTAGTAGCGCAGCATCGGCACATACGTACCGGTCATCACCAGCCAGGCGAGCCCGCCCGCCCACGCGGCCGCCGGACTGCCGCCCGCCAGGCCCGCGGCGAAGGTGAGCGGCGGCGCCAGGTAGACGAGCGCGAGGCCCGCGACCGTGCCGAGCAGTACCGGCGGGCTGTGCCGCAGCTGCGCGTACGCGCTGCGCGAGACCATCCGCCACAGGTCCGCGAGCCCGGGATAGGGACGCACGCTGTCCACCCGGTCGGCGAGGCCGAGCCAGACCCGCCCGCCGGATCCGCGCACCGCGCGCGCCACGGACACGTCGTCGATCACCGCCTGGTGCACCGCCTGCGGAATCCGCGCCCGCTCGGCCGCCTCCGTACGCAACAGGACGCAACCGCCGGCCGCGGCCGTGGCCCGAGGCCTGCGGGCGTTGATCCAGCGGAACGGATACAGCTGGGCGAAGAAGTACACGAACGCCGGAACGATCAGCCGCTCCCAGCCGCTCGCCACCCGCAGCCGGGCCATCTGCGACACCAGGTCGAAACCGCCGCCGCGCGCCGCGGCCACCAGCTCGCGCAGGCTGTCCGGCCGGTGGGCGATGTCGGCGTCCGTGAGCAGCAGGTACTCCGGCTCGTCCGCCCGCGCGAGCGCCATGCCCTGCCGCAGCGCCCACAGCTTGCCGGTCCAGCCGGGCTCCGGCTCACCGGGGGCGACCACGGTGAGCGGCAGGCCGGGGTGCTGCTCGGCGAGGGAGCGGGCCAGTTCCCCGGTGCCGTCCGAGCTGCCGTCGTCCACCAGGAAGACCCGCGCGCGGCCCGGATAGTCCTGGGCGAGCAGCGACGGAAGGCTCAGCGGCAGTACCTCCGCCTCGTCGCGGGCCGGCACCACGACCGCGACATCCGGCCAGTCCTTGAGCTCCGCACGCGGCGGCAGCCGCTGGTCGGTGCGCCAGAAGGAGCCCTGGCCGAGCAGCAGCCAGAGCCAGACGACCAAGGACAGCAGGGCGATCCACGCGAGGGCGCTCATTCGCCGCAGTCTGCCCCACGAGCCGTGCTCCGCACGGGACCTCGGCCGGTTTCGCCGGGGCCGTCGACTATGGTGACCGGGTGAAGATCGCGCTCATGGACTCCGGAATCGGCCTGCTCGCCGCGGCCGCGGCGGTACGCCGGCTACGGCCCGACGCCGAACTCGTGATCTCGTCCGACCCGGACGGCATGCCCTGGGGCCCCCGGACCCCAGAGAGCGTCACGGAACGTGCCCTCGGCGTGGCCGAGGCGGCGGCGTCCCTGCGCCCGGACGCCCTGATCATCGCCTGCAACACCGCCTCCGTGCACGCCCTGCCCGCGATCCGCGCCGCCCTGGAGCCCGGCATCCCGGTGATCGGTACCGTCCCGGCGATCAAGCCGGCCGCGGCCGGCCGCGAGCCCTTCGCGATCTGGGCGACCCCCGCCACCACCGGCAGCCCGTACCAGCGCGGGCTCATCCGCGAATTCGCCGACGGCGTCCCCGTCACGGCGGTGCCCTGTCCCGGTCTCGCCGAGGCCGTGGAGCACGCCGACGACGCCGCCATCGACCGGGCCATCGCGCTCGCAGCCGCCCTCACCCCGCCCGAGGTAAGGACCGTCGTCCTGGGCTGCACCCATTACGAGCTGGTCGCCGAACGCATCCGTACGGCCCTGCGCCCCGAAGGCGGCCCCCTCACCTTCTTCGGCAGCGCCGAAGCCGTGGCGGCCCAGGGACTGCGACGTGCCGGGATCCTGCCCGCCCCTGACGCAGCGCAGGTCGGAGGCCTGACCGTGCTTCTCAGCGGACGCATCGGCACCCTTCCCGAGGTGGCTCTCGCCTACCCCGAAGGGCGTCTGCTGCGGGCGGTCAGCACCGCTCACTGACAGGGGAGCGGTGCCTTCACAGCGGAACCTGAGTACGCTGCTAAGCATGAGGGAACCGTCCCCGGAGTACCCCGCGTCCCCCGAGCCCCACCCTGGATCCAGCGCCTCCGAGCAGCTGCCAGAGGTCTGGACCGGCCGGGCGACCAACCGCGTCCAGTGGCTTCTCGCGGTCGGCGGCGCGGCCTGCATCGCGCTCGGCGTCGAGCTGGCCGTCGACTCGACCTGGACGTCGGGCATCCTGCCCCTGCTGATGTCCGTGATCGGCTGCCTGGCGGCCGGAGTCCTCGTCCTGTTCGGGACGCTCGCCTTCGTCCACGTGGCGGTCAAGGTCGACGGCGACCGCCTGGAAGTGCGCTGCGGCCACATCGGGCTGCCGCGTCGGACCATCCCCTTGGACCTGGTGGTCGGAGCCGACTTCGTGCCCCGCGTCACCCCGCGCCAGTGGGGCGGCTGGGGCTACCGCTGGCGGCCCGAGATCGGCACCGCCGTCGTCGTACGCCGGGGTGAGGGCGTGGCGCTCAAGCTGGGCGACGGACGCGTCTTCACCGTGACCGTCGACGACGCGGAAGCCGCCGTACGGGTCATCCGCGACCGGCTGCGGCTGCTCGGCACCAAGAAGGCCGCCGAGGCCTGAGCGGCCCGGCCCCCGCAGGGCCGACAGAGACCCGGCCATCCCGGGCCCCCCGGGCCGGGGGACCCCGCGGACCGGGATCCCACGAACACAGATACCCGCCGTAGACTCCGCCGGGTGAGCACCACCAAAACCCCCACCACCGAGCCGGAACAGCTCGGACCCCAGCCCCCCGCGCCCGCGCGGCTGCGGGCGCTGGCGCACCGTCTCGTCCGGCCCGCCGTGGCCGCGGTGGGTGGAGTGCTCCTGTACCTGAGCTTCCCGCCGCGCCCCCTGTGGTGGCTGGCGCTCCTCGCGTTCGCCGTCCTCGGCTGGGTGCTGCGCGGCCGGACCTGGAAGGCCGGCCTCGGCCTCGGCTACCTCTTCGGCCTCGGCTTCCTGCTCCCCCTCCTCGTGTGGACCGGAGTGGAGGTCGGCCCCGGCCCCTGGCTGGGGCTCGCCGCCATCGAGGCGCTGTTCATCGGGGCCGCCGGCGCCGGCATGGCCGCCGTCTCCCGGCTTCCGCTGTGGCCCGTGTGGTCGGCCGCCCTGTGGATCGCGGCCGAGGCGGCCCGCGCCCGGGCTCCGTTCGGCGGTTTCCCCTGGGGCAAGGTCGCCTTCGGCCAGGCCGACGGAACCTTCCTGCCCCTGGCCGCGCTGGGCGGCACGCCGGTCCTCGGCTTCGGCGTGGCACTGTGCGGCTTCGGCCTGTACGAGTGCCTGCGCCAGGCGCTGCGGCTGCGCGGTACCGCAGGCGTCCGCACAGGGGCGGGCGGTGCCGGAAGCGTCCGCAAGGGGGCCGCGGCGGCCGCGCTGCTCACCGTCCTCGTGCCGGTCGCCGCGTCCTTCGGGGCGCGCGGCCTGGTCAGCGACTCGGCCGAGGACGGCACCGCGACCGTCGCGGTGATCCAGGGCAATGTGCCCCGGCTCGGGCTCGACTTCAACTCCCAGCGCCGGGCCGTGCTCGACTACCACGTACGCGAGACCCTGCGGCTCGCCGACCGGGTCAGGGCGGGCAAGGAGCCGCAGCCCGACTTCGTCCTGTGGCCGGAGAACTCCTCCGACGTCGACCCCTTCGTGGACGACGACGCCCGTGCCGTCATCGACCAGGCCGCCAAGGCCGTGGGCGCCCCCATCTCGGTGGGCGCGGTCGTCGGCGGCTACGGCACCAAGCTCTACAACGAGCAGGTGCAGTGGGACCCGAAGCTGGGGCCCGTCGCGACGTACGACAAGCGGCAGATCCAGCCGTTCGGCGAGTACATGCCGCTGCGCGGCCTCATCAGCACCTTCGCCCCCGGCTACACCTCCATGGTCCGCGAGGACTTCAGCCGGGGCACCAAGCCGGGCGTGTTCACCATGTCCGGTACCAAGGTCGGGATGGCCACCTGTTACGAGGCGGCCTTCGACTGGGCGGTGCGCGACACCGTCACCGCGGGCGCCCAGCTGATCTCCGTGCCGAGCAACAACGCGACCTTCGACCGCAGTGAGATGACCTACCAGCAGCTCGCCATGTCCCGGGTGCGGGCCGTCGAACACAGCAGGACCGTCACCGTCCCCGTCACCAGCGGCGTCAGCGCCGTGATCATGCCCGACGGCAAGGTCGTACAGAAGACGGCGATGTTCACCCCGGCCTCGCTCGTCGCCAAGGTGCCACTGCGCTCCTCGCAGACGCCCGCGACCAAGCTGGGCACCCTGCCCGAGTGGGCGCTCGTCGCGGTCGCCGCCGCGGGCCTGGCCTGGGCGGTCACCCGGACGGTGCGCGGCCGTCGTGGCACCGAGGCCTGACCGGCCGGTGCCGGGCGGTCGTTAGGGTCGGGGCATGGCAACTCCTGATTTCATCCGCGACGTCCGGGCCCTCGCCGGGCACCACCTGCTCCTGCTGCCGGGCGTGACCGCGATCGTCTTCGACGACGAAGGCCGGGTCCTGCTCGGCCGCCGCGCGGACAACGGCCAGTGGGCGACGGTCGGCGGCATTCCGGAGCCGGGGGAGGAGCCCGCCCACACCGCGGTCCGCGAGGTGTACGAGGAGACCGGCGTACGCTGCGTCGCCGAGCGGGTCGTCCTGGTGGAGGCCGCACCCACCCCGGTGACCTTCCCCAACGGCGATGTATGCCAGTTCATGGACATCACCTTCCGCTGTCGCGCCACCGGCGGTGAGGCGCGCGTGAACGACGACGAGTCCCTGGAAGTGGGCTGGTTCGCCATCGACGCCCTGCCGCCGCTCAGCGATGCCGGGCTGTTCCGCATCGCGCAGGCCCAGACGGACGGCCCTACATGGTTCCAACCCAGTGCTGGGCTCTGAAGTATGTGCGCTGACCACATGGGTGGGTGAGGGGCCGCCTGCCTAGGGTCGGGAACATGACCGCCTCCCTCGCCCCCGCGCCCCTCCCGCACTCCGTCACCGTCGATCTCGGGGACCGCACCGCGCTGGTCACCGGCGCCGCGGGCGGCATCGGCCGCGCCTGCGCACTCCGGCTCGCCGCGGCCGGCGCCACGGTCAGGGCGGTGGACCGGGACGCGACGGGCCTCAAGAGGCTCACGCTGCGTGCCAACGGCCTCAGCGGCACGGTCGAGCCGGTCGTCCTCGACCTGACCGACCTCGACGCGGCCGAGCGGGCCGCCGCCGGAGCGGACATCCTGGTGAACAACGCAGGGCTCCAACTGGTGCGCCCCATCGAGGAGTTCCCACCCGAGGCCTTCCACACCGTCCTCACCGTCATGCTCGAAGCGCCCTTCCGGCTGATCAGAGGGGCGCTGCCCCACATGTACCGGCGGGGGTGGGGCCGGATCGTCAATCTGTCCTCGGTGCATGGGCTGCGGGCCTCTGCCTTCAAGTCGGCCTATGTGGCCGCCAAACACGGGCTGGAGGGCCTCTCCAAGACCGCCGCCCTCGAAGGCGCCCCGCACGGGGTCACATCGAACTGCGTCAACCCCGGATATGTGCGTACGCCGCTGGTGGAGCGGCAGATAGCGGACCAGGCCGCCGCACATGGCATTCCCGAGGACCGCGTCCTGGCCGAGGTCCTCCTGAAGGACGCGGCGCTCAAGCGGCTCGTCGAGCCGCACGAGGTCGCCGAAGCGGTCGCCTATCTCTGCACCCCGCAGGCGTCCTTCATCACCGGCACCTCGCTCGCGCTCGACGGCGGCTGGACCGCGCACTGAACCGATCTCCTGCCTTGTCCGGTCCCGCTCAAGAGTTGTCCACAGGCCTGGCGAGGCCGCCCGTCCGGCAGGTATCCCTGTGACCATGTCCCACGATCACCCGCAGCCCAGTGACCATCCGGAAGCCCCCTACCTGGCCCTCCTCGCCCGCGGCGCCCCGGCCGAGGCGTACGACCGTCCGGCGCTCCTGGCCCGTGCCGACGGCGCGCGGCCCGAGGTGCTCGCCCGCCTGGACGCGGCGAAACAACTCGCCCTGCGGGTACGGGCCGACCTCGAAGGGCGCAGACGCCGTGAGGCCGAACTGTCCGCGCTCTTCGAGACCGCGCACGACCTCGCGGGCCTGCGCGATCTGGACGCGGTGCTGCGCGCCATCGTGCAGCGGGCCCGCTCGCTGCTCGGCACCGAGGTCGCCTACCTCAGCCTCAACGACCCGGCGGCGGGCGACACTTACATGCGGGTCACCGAAGGGTCGGTGGCCGCCCGCTTCCAGCAGCTGCGGCTCGGCATGGGCGAGGGGCTCGGCGGCCTCGTCGCGCAGACCGCCCGCCCCTACGTCACCGCGAGCTACTTCGACGACGAACGCTTCCAGCACACCAGCACCATCGACTCCGGTGTGCGCGACGAGGGACTCGTCGCCATTCTCGGGGTCCCGCTGATGCTCGGCAGCACCGTCATCGGGGTGCTCTTCGCGGCCGACCGCCACCCCCGCGTCTTCGCCCGCGAGGAGATCGCCCTGCTCGGCTCGCTCGCCGCGCATGCCGCCGTCGCCATCGACACCGCCAATCTGTTGGGCGAAACCCGTTGCGCCCTGGCCGAGTTGGAGAAGGCCAACGAGACCATCCGGGACCACAGCGCGGTCCTGGAACGGGCGTCGGAGGTCCACGACCGGCTCACCGAACTGGTCCTGCGCGGCGGCGGAGTACGCGACGTGGCCGACGCGGTGTCCGAAGTCCTCGACGGTACGGTCGAGTTCGCCGACGCCGAGTCCGCGCAGGCCGCGCTGCTCCAGCTCAGCGGCAGCGACGGGCACGCCCTGCGGCACGGCGAGGACTGGCTGGCCGGCGTCTCGGCCGGGGGCGAACTCCTGGGCGCGCTCGTCCTGCACGGCCAGCCGAACCTCGACCCCGTCGACCGGCGCACCCTGGAGCGGGCCGCCATGGTCACCTCCTTGCTGCTGCTCGCCCGGCGCTCGGCGGGCGAGGCCGAACAGCGCGTGCGGGGCGAGCTGTTGGACGACCTCCTGGACGCGCCGGACCGGGACCCCAGTCTGCTGCGGGAGCGTGCCGCCCGGCTGCGGGCCGACCTCGACGCCCCGCACGTGGTGCTCGCCGCCCGCATCGACGGCCTCGGCCCGGGCAGCGCCGCGCGCCGCACCGCGGAGGGCCGGCGCATCGGTTCCGCCGCGGCCTACCTGGCCACGACCCGGCACGGCCTCGCCTCCACCCGCGACGGCGGCGCGGTGCTGCTGCTTCCGCTCGGCCCCGGTGACACCCCGGCCGAGGTCGCGCGGGCGGCCGCGAAACAGCTGGGCTCCGCCCTGCACGAGCCGGTCACGGTCGGTGCCTCGGCCGTGGTGGCGGCGCCGGCGACGACACCGCCCGCGATCGCAGCCGCCTACGCCGAGGGCCGCCGCTGCCTGGAGGCGCTGCGGCTGCTCGGCCGCGCGGGGGAGGGCGCCGCCGCCCAGGACCTCGGCTTCCTCGGACTGCTGCTCGCGGACACCCGCGACATCGCCGGCTTCGTCGACCGCACGATCGGCGCGGTGGTGGCGTACGACAGGAAACGCGGCACCGACCTGGTCCGCACCCTCGACGCGTACTTCGCGAACGGCATGAGCCCCGCCCGCACCAGGGAGCATCTGCACGTCCATGTGAACACCGTCGCCCAGCGCATCGAGCGGATCGGTCGACTGCTCGGCCCCGACTGGCAGTGCCCGGCCCGTGCCCTGGAAATCCAACTGGCCCTCCGCCTCCATGTGGCGGCACCAGCCATGACGCCCTGAGGGGTGGGGCACCACCACAGCGCCGCCCCACCCCCCCAACGGGTGCCCGTTGTCTCCGCCCCCGCCTCAGTCGCCCGTCGCCGCACCGCGCGTACCTGCCACCGACTCCACTCGGGGACGGCCCTGCGCCCGGTTCCCCACACTCTCCAGATCCCGCTCCCGGGTCTCTTTCGCGCACCCGATGGCGACGACGGTGAGCAGCACGGCCGCGATCACATAGAGGGCGATCGGGGTCGACGTCCCGTAGTCGGAGAGCAGCGCCGTCGCGATGAGCGGCGCGGGCGCACCGGCCGCGACGGAGGAGAACTGCGCCCCGATGGAGGCCCCCGAATACCGCATCCGGGTCGCGAACATCTCCGAGAAGAACGCCGCCTGCGGTGCGTACATCGCCCCGTGGAAGACGAGCCCGACCGTGACGGCGAGGACCAGGTTCCCGAACCTGGCGGTGTCGATCAGGGCGAAGAAGGGGAACATCCAGGCGCCGACGCCGAGGGCACCGATCAGATACACCGGCCTGCGCCCGATCCGGTCCGAGAGCGCGCCCCACGCGGGAATCACGGCGAAGTGCACGGCGGAGGCGATGAGTACGGAGTTGAGCGCGGTCTGCTTGGCCATTCCGGCGGACGTGGTCGCGTACACCAGGATGAAGGCGGTGATGACGTAGTAACTGATGTTCTCCGCCATCCGCGCACCCATGGCGACCAGCACATCGCGCCAGTGGTCCCGCACCACGGCGACCAGCGGCGGCTTCTCGGTCACCTGCTCCGCCGTGCGTGCCTCGGCCCGCGCCAACGCGGCCTGGAACACGGGGGACTCATCGACGGAGAGCCGGATCCACAGACCGACGAGGACCAGCACACCGGACAGCAGGAAGGGTATGCGCCAGCCCCACGCGGTGAACGCGGCGTCGCTCAGCAGCGCCGTCAGCGCGGAGAGCACCCCGGCGGCGAGCAACTGCCCGGCTGGGGCGCCGGTTTGGGGCCATGAGGACCAGAACCCGCGCCGCCGGGCGTCTCCGTGCTCCGACACCAGCAGCACGGCTCCGCCCCATTCGCCGCCGAGCGCGAAGCCCTGCACCAGGCGCAGCGCGGTGAGCAGGACGGGCGCCGCCGCCCCCACGGTGGCGTGGGTGGGCAGCAGTCCGATGCCGAAGGTGGCCCCGCCCATCATGAGCAGGCTGACCACCAGGAGCTTCTTGCGCCCGAGCCGGTCTCCGTAGTGCCCGAACACCAGCGCCCCGAGCGGCCGCGCCGCGAAGCCGACGGCGTACGTGAGGAACGAGAGCAGCGTGCCGACGAGCGGGGCGGACTCCGGGAAGAACAGCTTGTTGAAGACGAGCGCCGCGGCTGACCCGTACAGGAAGAAGTCGTACCACTCGATGGTGGTCCCGATGAGGCTGGCGGCCACGATGCGGGAGAGGTTGGCGGGGGGCGGGGCAACGGTTGCGGGGGAGGACATCGGCACCACTTCCCGGTGTTCGACGGGGACGATTGACGTGTCGCCACACCGTAGGAACGCGCAGGTCAGAGGCGTATGTGGTGGGACACCATAGTTCTGGGCGATGGAGTGCGTGCGCCAACCATGCCGAGGGCGCAGGGCTCTTCGGAACGGATGATGCTCGTGGTCGCCGCCTCCGCAGCTCGCTGCGCTCTTCCACCGGGCCCACCAGCGCGGTGCCCGTGTGCCGAGGCGATCGAAATCGAGCCGGGCTATCGAGCCGGGTTATCGAGCCGGGTTACCGAGGGGACGAGACGACCGAGGGACGGCGGGCAGTCGACTGCCTCCTGGAGAGCGTTCGGTGCAGTGGGGGCATGGCCAACCACGCGTCCGCTCCTGATGTTTTGGAACCGACCTGGGCCGGCCCGGCGAGGGCACTGCGGCCGGTGCGGTATCCCCGTCCGCCTCCTGGCAGGAGTGGTCCGTGGGGCCGTGGCTGACACCGACCGGGCGGCTGTGATTGGCTGGCCGGCGGGATCCGGCGGGATCCGGCGGAGGGCGGGAGACAGAGACAGGTTGTGAGTGTTTTGGGGTATCCCGGCGGGATGCGGCAGGACGGGCTGCCGGCGGTGCTGTCGGACCCGGTCAGGCTGGCGGCGCTGGAGGCCAGCGGGATGGTCGGCAGCGCCCCGGAGCAGGTGTTCGACGACCTGATGCGGCTGGCGGTGTCGGTGACCGGGTCGGCGATCTCCGCGATCACGTTCGTCGGGGAGACACGGACCTATTGGAAGTCGGTGCCCCACCTGCCCTACGGCGGCGTTGAGGCGTGGCAGAACGCGGTGGGCGACAGCTTCTGCTACTTCGCCGTCGGCGCGGACGGGCCGTTCATTGTCGAGGACGCGGAGAACGACCCGCGCACTGCCGGGCACCGGGCGATCGGCCCTTGGGGCGTGGGCGCCTGGGCCGGATTCCCGATCGTCACCACCGACGGGCACGCGATCGGCACGATGTGTGTGATCGACGCCAACCCCCGCCCATGGCAGCGACAGGAACTGGAGACGCTCGCCATCCTGGCCCGGGCCGTGTCCAACGAGATCAACCTACGCACCACGCTGAACACCGCGCAGAGCGCCCTGGCCACCGCGCAGAGCGCCCTGGCCACCTCCCGGGACCTGGCCCGCAGCCTTCAGGACAGTCTCCTGCCGCCGGTGCTGCGGCCGGCACCCGGCCTGGACGCCTCGGCCCGCTACCTGCCCGCCACCGGCGAGGCGGAGGTGGTGGGCGACTTCTACGACCTCTTCAACGCCCGTGGCCCGTGGTGGACAGCGGTCATGGGAGACGTGTGCGGCAAGGGCACCGAGGCGGCCAAGGTGACCGCTCTGGCCCGCTACACGCTGCGCGCGGACGCCGGAGACCACCTTTCTCCAGCGGTCGTACTGGACCGGCTGAACGCGGCCATGCTCGCCCAGCACGCGCCGCGTTTCCTGACCGCGGTGCAGGCGACGTTCCGCACCACTCCCGCGGGCGCGGCGGGGCGGCTGTGCCTGGCCGGACACCCCCCGGCCCTCATCCGCCGTGCCGACGGCCGCGTCCAGCAGGCCGGCGTCCCAGGCACCCTGCTCGGTATCCTGCCTGCCACCCGTCTCACCGACGTGCGGTTCCGCCTCGGCTCCGGGGACCTGCTGTTCCTCTACACCGACGGCGCCTGCGAAGCACGCCCCGACCCGCGCGGCTCGCTGCCCCACCGGCCGATCTTCGACGAGGAAGCCCTCGCTCAAGCTCTGGCCGACACCCACGGCATGGACGCGGCCGCCACCAATGCCCACATCGCCGACGTCCTGGCCGGCCACCACGGCGGCTGGGCCAGCGACGACACCGCCCTGCTCTCCCTGCGCGTCCCCCCGCACCCCTGATCCCCAGGAGGCGCGACAGCCTTCGCCGCGGAACCGCCGACGCCGGCCTGCACATGAACCGCGCGACAGCGGACAGAAGGCACATGACATGCAGGAGCGCCCGCTCGAAGATCTGCTCGTCCGGATCACCGAGCACACCCGTCCGAACGCCTGCGTCCTGGCTCTGCTCGGCAGCACCGGAGCGTGGAACTCCACTGCTCTGGAGGGGGCGTTCCACGACGCCCGCGCAACCGGGCGCCCCCTCGTGGTCGACCTCACCGGCCTGCGGTTCGGCGACGAAGTCCTCCTCGGCCTTCTCCTTCACGCGTACGCATCCCCTCAGGGACTTGTGCTGCTCGGCCCCGTCACGGGCCACTTCGCCCGCCGTCTGCACCGCTCCTGCGTCGACGACCTCTTCCACACCCAGAACACCCTCGAACTCGCCCTCGCCCAGCTCCCCACCTGATCCCGCACAGCCGCGGAACGGTTCCGGCGGACGGCGGACGGCGGACGGCGGACGGCGGACGGGGCCACGGAGCCGTCGGCCTCCTTGGCCGGCCGAGTCCGGGCTCCGCGGAGTTGCCTCCGGGCCGGGGGCCGGAGGCAACTCGTTCCGGGTGCGAGGGCGGGGGTGCCGGGTGCGGGTCAGTCCTTCGGGGCGACGGCGTCCAGGATCGCCGAGGTCACGTGGTCGGCGGCGTTTTGGTGGCCCTTGGCGTTGGGGTGTACGAGAGCCGGCCGGTTGTGTTCGTCGAGGACGCCCTCGACCCATTTGCCGGCATCGCAGACGCTGTGGTTCTGGGTGGAGTCGTAGAGGTCGACGAAGGCGGCGGCGTCCTGGGTTCCCGTCGACTTCTCGATGGTCTTGTTGAGGGGCTCCAGGACGTCCTGGCGCAGCCAGTCCAGGTCACCGGGGGTGATCGAGAGGAACTGGTGCGGGTGGTTGTACTGGCACTTGGCGGTGTCCTTGGGGATGATCGTGGGGTAGCCGATGGCCAGGATCTTGGCGTGCGGGCCCTTCTCGTGGAGCTTGGCGAGCATCGCGTCGTAGTCCCTGCTCACCTTGGCCAGCCTGCCGGGGACGGAAGCGGCCAGTTCGTCCTTGCACGGCGTGCCCGCGCCGCCGCTGCCCTGGCCCAGTTCCAGGCACTTGAAGAGGATGTCGCCGAACCCGAGGGTGTTGCCGCCCACGCCGACGGTGATCACGTCGGTGCCCGACTTGACCGCCTCGGACTGGGGAGGCACCGGGGCGAAGGGTGCCTCCGGGTCGGGGTTGCCCGGCACGCTGCGGCCGATCGGCTTCTGCGCTCTGAAGGTGACGTCCTCGATCGTGGCGGCGCCGCAGCTGACGTCGGTCAGTTCGAACAGGGCGCCGAGGTCGCGGTGGATGATCTGGGGGTAGGAGCGGTCGGTGCGCTCGCAGCCGTCGCGGGGGACTTCGAAGATGTCGCCGGCTGCCTGGATGACACCGGCGGTGTAGGAGTCACCCAGGGCGACCCAGTCGTAGTCGGCAGCCGCGGCGGCGGACTGTGCCCCGGCGAGTTGTGCGGGAGCCAGTGCGCCGGCGGTGAGGGCCGCCGCCGATCCGAGCAGGGCCAGTCGAGTGCGAAAACGTGCCACGAATCCTCCAAGAACAGGGGCTTTGGCGTCGCTTTGACCCTACAGAGAACGTCATGTGAGGTAGTAGATCCAATACGGACAGTCACCAGGTGTGGAGTTCAGGGGTGTTTACTGTCGCGGCGGCCAAGTTCTGAATGGATGGGCCCGGTATCCGGACTGTCTGCTTCCGAGGCTCGACCGGCCCCGCACGGTATGGGTTGCTCACGCGTCGGCCTCGACCGGTGAGCGGCCGCCTCGGCCCGCTCGGAGACCTCTCCCGCCTGTCTCATTCGTGATCACGAAGTCCCGGCCGGACACCCCGGGGCGTTCATCGCCCGCAGGTGAGCCGAACGCCCTCGGCGAGACGCGCAGTACTGCGCAACTCGCCCCGCCCGCCGCCCTCCCGGCCGCCTCGGGCAGCTACAGCGGCGGCCCGCCGTGCGCGGCGCCACCATCGCACCGGCCGCGCAACCCCGGCATGTCCAGCACCTACCGGAACCTGCCCGAACGCGCCTTCTCGGCACCTCCCGCCTGAAGCGGCCGGGCGCCCGGCCCCGTGTCGGCTTGCGCGGGTACTCGATCGGGTTGATCCGGCGCGTGCGGTGCGTAGTCCGCCTGAACGCGGGACAGCAATCGCACCGAGGTTCCGCCGGCAGAGTCGGAGCTCCCCGGGGAGGGGGAGTACCGGTGCTGCGACGGGCCGTCGAGGCCGAGTTGGGGTGACGCATGCGGACAAGGAGTCAGCGGGCGGGCGTGCGGAGGCGATTTCGCTACTGGTTCGACACCATGATGTCGCGTGGCATGGGGACGCTGATCGGCTGGATGACCGCGGCCTGTTTCGCTCTCGTCGTCCCGGTGTCCGTGCTCCTGGTGTGGACGGACGAGAAGGCGCCGCCAGGCCTGGGCGACCGGCTGGCCGACATCTGGCAGCACGTCGGAGCCGCCTTCCGGCTGGGCGGCGACCTGGGCCCACCCCTCTACGTGCTGTTCTCCGTGCTGCTCGCGCTGATGGCCCTGCTGTTCACTTCGACGCTGATCGGTCTGATCACCAACGGCGTCGACCGCAGGCTCGCCGAGCTGCGCAAGGGCCGCTCCATCGTCCTTGAGGACAACCACACGGTCGTCTTCGGCTGGTCCGAGCAGGTCTTCCCGATCGTGGCCGAGCTCGTCCTCGCCAACGCGAACCGACGCCGTGCGGTGGTGGTGATCCTGGCGCCCAAGGACAAGGTCGAGATGGAGGACGAGATACGGGCCAAGGTGGCACGCCGCGGGTCCACCAAGGTGGTGTGCCGCACGGGCAGCCCGACCGACCCCGCCGACATCGCCATCGTCTCCCCGGCGACAGCCCGCTCGTTGCTCATCCTCGCGCCGGGCGGGCCGGACGGTGACTCGGGTGTCGTGAAGACCCTGCTGGCGCTCGCTCAGGTACAGCGGGCGGCGGGCGAATCGCGCCACATCGTGGCCGCTCTGGAGGACGGCCAGAACCATGCCGCGGCTCGCCTCGCCGCCGGCCCCGACGCCTGTGTGCTCGACATGGACAGCATCACGGCCCAGCTGATCGTCCAGACCTCCCTCCAGCCCGGCCTCTCGTTCGTCTACCACCAGTTGCTCAGCTACGCGGGCGACGAGTTCTACCTCACGGCCGAGCCCCGGCTGGTGGGCAGGACGTTCGAAGAGGCGCTCATGGCCTATGCCACCTCATCGGTGGTCGGGCTGCTGCGCGAGGACGGACGCGTCGACCTCAACCCGCCGTGGCGCTCCCTCATCGGTGACCGGGACCGGATCATCGCCATCTCGCGGGACGACGACACGGTCATCGTGTCCGAACCGCCCCACCACATCGACACCGGCGCCATCATCCCGCCGCGGCCGATCAGCAGAACCCCGGTGCGGCTCCTGGTGCTGGGCTGGAACCGCCGGGCGGCGACCGTCATCGAGCGGCTGGACGGCCACGTCGTCGAGGGGTCCACCGTGGACGTGGTGACGCGGCAGCCGGAGGCCACCGGCCGAGCCGGACGGACGGCGGACGGCCCGACCCGCCTCCGCGTCACGGCCGTCGAGGGCGATCCGGCGCAGCCCGGGACACTGTGCCGGCTCGACCTGGCCCGCTACCACCGCATCGTGCTGCTCAGGCACGACACGGTGAACGCACAGCAGGCCGACAACCGCACCCTGGTCACGCTGTTGCACTTGCGGGAGCTGGGCCGGGCGGCGGGGAGCGAACCGGCCGTGGTCACCGAGATGGCGGACGACCGCAACCGGGAACTCGCCCCGACCAGCCCGAGCCACGACTTCATCATCAGCAGTCGTCTGATCAGCAGGCTCATGACCCAGATCTCCGAGAGCCCGCACCTGGCCCGCTTGTTCGACGAGCTGTTCGGCGCCGAGGGCAGCGAGATCCACCTCCGCCCGGCCGAGGGCTATGTGGCTCTCGGCCGCGACCTCGACTTCTACACGGTCGTCGAAGCCGCCCGTCGGCAGGGCCATATCGCCATCGGATACCGCCTGCACGGCGAGACCACGGTGGCCCCCGCCTTCGGGGTCCGCCTCAACCCGGACAAGAGGCGGTCCCGCCGATTCGCCCCGGGCGACAGCATCATCGTCCTCGCCGGGGAACGACCCCCCGGCAGCGACGCCCTCGCCCTTCCCGGCAGTCGGGCAGGCGGCGACGAGGCCGGACGGACACCTACGAGGCGCGGCGGGCCGGGCGGGCCGGGCGGGCCGTGTCACCATGCATAGCCACGTATCGCTTATCGCGGGAGCGCCCATGGAACGTGCAGGCTCCGCAGCCGGCCGGCTGTCCCGCGTGGTCCATGCGCTGCGTGCCTTGGGGTCGGCGGTCCTGGTGACGGCCCTGTACTACGCGGCGCCGCTCGACTGGGGCGTCGGTGTGGGCACGGTGGCGGTGCTTCTGGGGGCGCTGGCCGTGTTCGGGTGGCTGCTCGCCTGGCAGCTCGGCTCGATCGCCCGCGCGCGCTATCCGTGGCTGCGGGCCGTGGAGGCGCTGGCGACGGCGGTGCCCCTCTTCCTCGTTCTCTTCTCGGCCAGCTACTTCCTGCTCGCCCATGACGTCCCGGGGTCCTTCTCGGAGCCCCTGACGCGGACGGCCTCGCTGTATTTCACGATCTCGGTGTTCGTGACCGTCGGCTTCGGCGACATCGTGCCCACCAGCGAGGCGGCCCGGGCCCTGACCAGTGTGCAGATGATCGTCGATCTGGTCCTGCTGGCGGTGCTCGGCAAGGCCGTCTTCGGCGCGGTGCGGATGGGCCTGCGCCGCAGAAGCGCGGGGCCCGGGCCCGGCCCGCGGCCGGGCCGGGGGCCGGCAGGCCTGCCGTAGTGCGGACCGCGCCCGGGGCACCCTCGCGCGTCGGCCACCCGGCGCACCGGTGGCCGTGCGGCTCGGGCCCCGCCGGGTCCCTGACGCGGCGGGGCCGGGTGCTCAGCCCTGGCGGCGCTGGTACTCCTGGCGCAGCGCGTCGAGGATCTGGGCCGCCTCGGCGAGGTCCGCCTCGCGGGCCCGTGCCGCCGCCGCGGTGAGCCGGGCGATGGCCTCGGGGAAGCGTTCGAGGCCGTTGCCCTCGATCAGGGCCGCGATCCGCAGCGCCTCGGCACGCGGCACCTCGCCCCGCTCCCCGCCCAGCTCGTAGCGCGCGACCGCGGCCTCCGCCTCCGCCAGCGCCTCGGGGAAGGACTCGGCCTCCGCCAGGACGCGGGCCCGGCGGTAGTGCACCGCGCCCCGCTCGTACCAGGGGGCGAAGTCGTCGGTGTCCTCCGGAACCGCGGCCGCGATCTCGTCGGCCCGAACGAGGTGCTCCAGCGCCGCGTCACGGCCGTCGGGCCCCTTGAACAGCATGGTCAGACGCGCGAACTCGCACATCATGTGCATGAGCAAGGACGGGTTCGGCGCCACCGCGTGCGCGGCGACGGCACGTTCGTACGCCGTGCCCGCCGCGTCCCAACGGTCGGCCATGGCCAGCGTGGTGGCCGTCTCCGCAGCCACCAGGGTCTGGAGCCGGGGCTCGTCCTCCCACGCGGCGGTGACCGTCGCGAGCCGCAGGAACTCCTCCGACGCGGGCAGGAACTCCTCCAGTTCCCGCAGGCCGCGCGCCAGCGTCAACCGGGCCTGGGCGACCAGCCGTTCGTCGAGCGAGGGCGCCGCGTCCTCGGACACGATCGACTCCAGTACGGCGACGGCGTCGGCCTGCTGTCCGCCGCGCGCCAGGACATCGGCGAGCTGGAGACGCAGACCGGCCGCCTCGTTCTGCTCGCCCTCCTGGTCGAATCGGGCCGCCGCCTCCGAGAGGTGGCGTACCGCACCCCCCGTGTCCCCGAGGTGGGACGCGGCGTGGCCGAGCATGGCGTACGTGGGGGCCAGCGCGAAGTGGGTGTCGTCGTAGCGCACCGCCTCCACCACCGCCCGGTGCAGCAGTTCCGACGCCTCCGCCGGCTGGTCCACAGTGAGCAGGACCTGGCCGAGCAGGGCGAGCGGGCGGGTGCCGCGCCACGGCTGCCCGGAGGCCTCCACGTCCTTGAGCGCCGCACGCAGCTCCGTCTCGGCGCGGGCGCTGTCGCCCCGGCGGATCGCGACGTCCGCCACGAACTGCCGTGCGTTGGAGACCTGGTGAGGGATCATCAGGTGTTCGGCCTCGGTGTGCAGGGTGCGGGCGGCCTCCTCGAACCGCGCCACGGCGGAGTCCGACGGCTCCGGCAGTTGCCCCACCAGTTCCTGGTAGGCGGCGAAGGCGCAGGAGTACAGCACGGTGAGGTACTCCAGCACCCGCTGCTGCCCGACGTCACCGTGCGAGGCGGTCTCACCGGCCGCGGGCGACGCACCGCTGAACGGCGTCTCGGTCTTGAGCCGCTCCGCCTGACGCAGGGCGTCGTCGATGCCGGCCCGGACCGCGTCGGCGTCCAGCCGCCCCGTGCCGTGTTCCGCTGTCGCTGTTGCCGCATCCGGGGCCTCGGCCGAGGAACCACCGGCCGCATCCTCGTCCGTGCCCTTGTCATGAGTGGTCGCCCAGGCGAGGACGCGGGTGCGGGCGGACAGCGCCTGCCAGGACATGCCCAGTTCCGCGAACAGCCCGGCGGCCCGCTCCAGTTCGGTGATGCTCTCCGCGTCGCGGTTCTCGCGGCTGAGCCGGTAGGCGCGCTGCTCGGCCAGCTCCGCGTGCAGCAGGCCCTCGGGACCCAGACGGTCGTCGTGCGCCCCCGTGCCCTCGGCGAGACGTTCGCCGGCGCGGGCCCACAGCCGTGCGCTCCCCGGATGCCCCATGGCGGTCGTGCGCCGCGCCTCGTGCACCAGGGCGACGAAGTCCTCGGGCACCTCCAGCGCGGACGCCGGTGCGGGGGCGGGGGCCGTCGCGGTCCCCGCCGTGCCCGGGCGGACGGCGGCGGCGCGCAGCCCGAGCGGCAGCGGCTCCTCGGTCAACGGGGTTTGTTCCAGGCGCAGTCGGCGACTGTCCGAGACGGCGGTGGTGCCGTTGCGCGTGTCGAAGGCCCGGCCGAGCCGGTCCGCCTCGGAGCGTACGTGGGTGAGCAGCGCGCCCGCGGTCCAGTTCCGTCCGGGCGGGCCCGCGACGGCGGTGTCGAGGTGGCCGTCCGCCACGAGCCGGGCGAGCAGCACCTCGGCGCCGGTCAGGAAGTCCAGATGGGCCAGCGGAGCCCCGGTCGCCTCGAACAGGGGGCGGTTCTCGGCCAGGATTTCGAGTCCCCGGCCCTCGTTGCGCGAGAGCGCGCAGAACTCCAGGTGCAGACCGACCTCCTGCTGCATCCCCGGGTTTCCCCGCACCTGGCGGTAGCCGGTCAGATGGTGGGAGCGGGCCTCGTCGAAGCGGCCGGTGCGCAGCAGCGGCAGCAGGGCGCGTGCCTGGCTCATCTGGGGCTCTTCGGTGCAGGCCGTGTCCTCGGTGAGCACCGGGCGCCAGGTGTCGAGCGCCCCGGCGTCGTCGCCCGCCAGCACCTGGTGCGTGGCGAAGTGCCGGGTCTCGCAGGCATCGCAGTCGCTCAGCTCGGTACGGGGGCGGGTGGCCCACAGGTCGTAGGCGTCGAAGAGGCCGATGCCCGTGTGGCGCGCCACGTGGTAGCGCATCGCCGCCACCGGCTGCATGCCGTGCTCCGCCTCCCGGTAGCGGGTGCGCATCTGGTCGATCCAGCCGTGCACCGTGGCGAGCGGCACCTCGGGCACCTGCAACAGCGATGTCGTCACCCACTTGAAACGCCAGAAGACCTGGTGGGCCTCCCACGGGCTGAAGGCCTCGGGCGCGGTGTCCCACAGCTTGAGCAGCCGGGCGAAGGCCACGGGCGACTTGCGGTGCTCACCGGTGAACTCGTACGCCGACATCAGCTCAAGAAGGGCCGTGACGACGACGTCCGGCTTCTCGAAGGGCTCGGCCGCCTCCACGAGTTCTTCGGCGGTGATGGTGCGCTGGAGGCCGTGCGGGCGTTCGTTGTTCTCGCGCAGCGCCTCGACGACGGCCTCGGGAGTGTCCAGCATCTACAGTTCCTTCCGGGGCTCGGAGCCGGGTGCCGCCGTGCCGGAGTGGTGCATGGCGTGGGTGAGCAGATTGATGAAGGCCCGGTTGAGCAGTGCGCTCTCGCTCGCCCGCAGGGGGCGGCGGCTGAGCAGCAGGGCCTGGCCGTAGAGGGCCTCGGCGGCGGCGACCGCCAGGTCCCGGTCGGTGATCGTGATGGCTTGGCGGACCAGCGGGTTGAGATGGTTCAGGACGAGCTGGGCGCGCGGCGATTCGCGGCGCAGCGAGCCGAGGATGTCCGCCCACAGGCCGTCGCTCTCGGCGGCCAGGCTCGACCGGGTCCGCTCGTGCCGCGCCTCCCGGTCGTCCAGGAGCAGCGCCGGAGCGGTGACGGGCTGGAAGTCGCGCAGGACCACGTCGCAGTCGTGCACGCCGACGGTGTCCCGGGCGATGGCGAGGAAGGCCGCCGCGCGCAGTTCGGCGGCCGGGTCCACGGCGTCGAGGTGTGCCGTGACGGTGGCCGGGTCGAGGTCGGTGACCGCCGTGCCGGGGCGGATCTCGGGCAGCCGGTGCACGAGGTCCCGGTCGTAGGTGTACCCGCCGTTGACGACGCCGAGGCCGGCGGCCGATGCGATCGGGGCGACCTGGCGGAACTCCTCGACACTGCGGGCGACCAGCAGGGTGGGGTGCTTGCGCGCGAACTCCTCCAGCGTGACGTTGCCGTCCGTGGTCTCGAACGGCAGCCACGGCAGCACGATGCGCAGCAGCTCGTCGTCGTAGCGGGCGAGCGCCTTGACCGCCAGGTGGTGGGTGTCGATGAAGCGGTGCAGCAGGGACGGGTCGCTTGCCGCGAGGCCGGTCAGCCAGTCGCGGATCCGGTCGCCCAGCGCGTCCCGCACCGCGGACAGGGTGCCGTCCTCGTACAGCGCCTCCCGGGACGCGGTCGGCCGCAGGCTGGTGGTGTCGACCACGCAGCGGACGAAGAAGGCCCATTCCGGGAGCAGTTGGGGTGCCTGGTCGGTGAGCAGCATGCCCTTGAGGTGCACCCGGTGCCCGGCCCGCTGGGCGGGGCTCATGGCCGTGGGCAGGACGTAGGCGACGCCCCGCAGGCCGGCCGCCGGCAGATCCAGCTCGATCGTGTCGAGCGGGGTGAAGTCGAACAGGGCGCGGCAGTACGCGGTCATCGCCTCGCGGCGGGCCACGGGTGAACGGTGGCTCCGCTCCCACGGCGGAGCCTCGTTGACCTGGTGGGTCTCGCCGCGCGGTCCGACAACGGTCACCTCGTGCCGCAGCAGACCGCCGTAGTGGCGGGCCAGCGAGACGACCCGCTCCGGTTCCGTCCACTGCGCGGTGTCGGCCCGCGGGACGAGCCGGACGGTGGTGCCCGGCTCCGGCACGGCCGAGGCCGGCAGGGTGCGGATGGTGTAGCGGCCGTCGGAGTGCCCGCGCCATTCGACGGCGGGCGCCGACGGATCGGCGGCGGTGCGGCTGAGCACCGTGATCTCGTCCGCGACGACGAAGCACGCGAGCAGCCCGATGCCGAACTGGCCGATGAACTCGCCCCGTGCGGCGTCGAGTCCGGCCCCGTCGAGCGCGCCTTCGGTGGTGCGCTTGGAGCTGCGCCCGATGGTGGCGAGGAAGCGGTGGACGTCGGCCTCGCTCAGCCCGATGCCCGTGTCGGTGACGGAGAGGGTGTCACCGGTGCGCACCGTGATGGTGCCGGCCGCGCCGGGCTCGATCGCCTGACGTGCGGTGATGGCGTCCACCGCGTTCTGGAGCAGCTCACGCAGGTAGACACGCGGGCTTGAGTAGAGGTGGTGGGAGAGCAGGTCGACCAGGCCGCGCAGGTCGACCTGGAAGGTGTGGGAGGTCTCGGATGGAGGCACCTGGTGAAGTCTTTCGGTGGACGCGTTCCCCGTGCGGCGCGGTGGTGATGGGCGCCATGGGGGACGGAGCGGAAGGGGAAACGGAGTACGGGAGGACGGCGGCCCGCACCGGCGCGGGCCGGGGCCCGAACGCTCGCGGCACGGCCGCGGCCGCCGGACGTCTTCGTGACGTGCGCCGTCAGACGGCCTCAACAGAAGCCCTGACAGGCGTTTCTGACGGGTCGTCACTGACAAGCGCCAGGAAGGCTATCGGCCGGCCGCCGAGCGGTGCTCCTTGTAGGCCGCGGCGGGATCGGAGCCGTTGATGTAGTACCAGGGGGACTCGGTGACCCGTCCCTCCGAGGCGGTGAAGCACTCGCGGGCGCCGGCGCTGTCCCCGGCCAGCGAGAACGCCATGGCAAAGGTGTTGAGGACCTGGAGCCACCCGCCGGAGCGGACGAAGTCCGGGTGCCGGAAGGAGTGGTCCGCGGCTTCCCGCAGCGATGCCGTCACCTCGGGCCGGCGCATGTACGCGGCGTCCGCACCCCGGTCCAGGTCGAGCCAGTGCTCGATGTGCGCCATCGCGACGAGGTGGCCCAGCGCCGTTCCGCCGGGCGCGGCGAGCAGCGCGTCACGCGCGAAGGCGTGCATCTCCTCGTGCGAGCCGCTCCACTTGGCGCAGACCTGCTGCAACTGCTGCTGGTGCACGCCCAGATGGTACGGATCACGTCGTACCGCGGCCTCGAACCGGCGCCGCGCGGTGAGCTGGCCGACCTGGAGGCCCCGGCCCGTCATCTGCAGTCCGAGCCAGGGCGAGACCCAGCCCGGCTCGCGCTCCGCCACCTCGTAAAGCCATTCCTCCGCGGTGCGCAGCCGCGAGTGGAACAGCTCGAACTGGTCGCGCGAGACGTGCTGCGCCCGCGCCCCGGTCCGCGCCTCCCAGCCCCAGCTGATGTGGCGGAACCCCGCCACCAGCTTCGGGAGCGCCGCCTCGGGCTCCGCCTCGACGACCCCGGTGATCCACCGCTCGACCCCCGCGGTGTCGCCCACGGCGCGCACCAGCTCGGTCCGGTCCTCGCTCTCCGGCCGGGCTTCGAGCACGCGCCGTACCGTCGCCCAGTCCCCGGACGCGGCTGCCGTACGCACCCGTGCCACCTCGGGATCCCCCGAGTCCTCCTGTACGCGTGCGACGGGCCGGCCGGCCCACTTCCCCAGCGTGAGCCCCCATTCACGGAGCACCGCCATGTCCCCACCCCTTGTTGTGTGCAAACGGGGAGGCAATTGTCACTCCCTTGTGAAGGTAGTGATTATCACGGGTGACTGACAATCGCACATGGTTTGGGGCGTGGAGCCGAGGTCACAGCGTGCGGGGCCGTGTCGGCTCCCCGTGCCGACAAGGCCCCGCACGCTGTGCCGCGACTCAGCGGAAGGCGGCGATGTTGCGGTCGACCCAGTCGGCGAAGGGGCGCGGGGCGCGGCCGAGGACGCGTTCCACGTCCGGGCTGATCCGCCGTTCGGCGGGGGTCGGGTCGGCGAGGATGTCCAGGGTGTCGTCGGCGAGTTCCGCCGGGACGAACCGGGTCATGGCGGCCCTGGCCTCGGCGCGGGTGAGCTCGTGGAACCGGATCGGTGAGCCGAGCGCTGCGGCGATGGCCCCGGCCTGCTGCCGTGGCGTGATCACCTCCGGCCCGGTCAGCTCGAAGATCCCGCCGGTGTGCCGGTCGTCGAGGAGGCAGGCCGCCGAGACTTCGGCGATGTCCGCCGGGTCGACGACCGGTACACCGATGTCGCCGAAGGGCGCGGCGACCGTCGCTTCGGTGCGGACGGACTCCGCCCAGGCGAAGGCGTTCGAGGCGAACCCGCCCGGGCGCACGACGGCCCAGTCGAGACCGGAGGCGCGCAGGGTGTCCTCCACCGCCCGCATCGCGATCCGGGACGGGCCGTCCGGCCGGGTCGAGACGCCCTGCGAGGAGAGCAGGACGACGCGGCGTACCCCCTGGGCCGCCGCCAGGCCGATCAGATCGGCCGGCCGCGCGTCGGGGGCGTGCAGGTCGCCCGAGAGCAGGAGGAACAGGGCCTTCGCCCCCTCCAGTGCGGGTACGAGGCCCGCCGGTTCGGCCAGGTCGGCCGAGAAGTGGCGGACTCCCTGGGGTACTTCGGCCGAGCGCCGCGAAACGGCCGTCACCTGCTCGCCCGCAGCGGCGAGGGCCTGCGTCAAGGGCCGTCCGATGTTTCCGGTGGCTCCGGTCACCACGATCATGTTCAGCTCCACATGCGTTGAATGCCAGTGGGGTTGACGCTAGGAGCCGGGCTTACTTTTCGTAAGAACGTACCCGGAGGTAAGCTCCGGGCATGGAGGAAGGCGCGCAGGTGAAGCCGGTGGTGTCGGGGCCGAGGTATGAGGTGTTTCACACGGACTGCCCGGCGCGGGACATGGTGGACCATGTGACCAGCAGGTGGGGCATCTGGGTGCTGATCTCCTTGCGGGGCGGCGACCTCCGGTTCTACGAACTGCGTGACAGCATGCGGGGCGTCAGCGAGAAGATGCTGGCCCAGACCTTGCGCGCGCTGGTCCAGGACGGCCTGGTCCGGCGCGAGGTCGAACCGACCACACCGCCCCAAGTCACCTACGGGCTCACCGAGTTCGGCCGCGACATCGGCGAGCCGCTGACGGACCTGTTCGACCGGATCACCCGGCGGCTGCCGCCGCGCACCACGGCCTAGCGCCGCGGTCAGGGGTGGTTCCGGCGGTCCCCTCACGCCGTACTGAGCGGATGCGTGGCCGTCGCGGAGCGCGGAGGCCAGGCCTCGGGGGAGAGGATGCCGAGGACATACGCGCGGGCCACGAGGGCGGGGCGGGTCGCGGCGCCCAAGAGGTCGCGCAGGCGGCTGAGGTGGTAGTCGACCGTCTGCCGGGACAGTTTCAGCGAGGTGGCGATGTCTCCGTTGCTGCTGCCCGCCGCGAGCAGGGAGAGGATGCGGATCTGAGCCGCGGTGAGCGCGGGGTGGCTCGCGTGCGCGAGGCTCTGGTGGGTGACGACGGCCCACACCTGCCGGGCGTGCGCGGTGGAATGGCCGACCGTCGTCAGATGGAGCTGTGCTCGGCGCTGGCGCCCCTCCGCGTCGACCAGCACCGCTGATGTCTCCACGCGTCTGGTGCGGCGCGCTATCAGACCCTTCCACCTGCGGTGCAGCCGGTCGAGACCGGGGTCGGGCGCGAGCAGGGTGTGGGCGCGGCGGCCGACCAGCTCGGGCAGGCCGAGCTGGAAGACCTCGGCCGCCGCCGCGCTCGCCTCGACGATGCGCCCGTTCGCCGAGAGGAGCGCACACGGCAGACCGCTGTGGTCCCGTAACGCCTGGAGGTTGTCCTCGGCCTCCTGCCACTGGACCCTGGTGCGGAGCTGGTCCGTGATGTCGACGTAGATCCCGGCGACACAGGTCCGCCCGTTCTCCCGCACCGGGAACCGGTGGCCCACCGCCTGACCCGGACTGCCGTCCGGGCGCCGGTAGTCGAGGGTGTGCCGCACCGGCGTCCCGCGGCCGAGTATCTCCTGGTCGAGGGCCCGGAACTGGACGGCCTCGGCCGGGGCGTCGAAGTCCTCGATGTACCTGCCGACCAATTCCTCCGGGACGGTGCCGTAGAGGTGGGCGTAGGCGTGGTTGGCCCACAGATAGCGGCCCTCGCCGTCCCGCAGGAACGCGGCGGCCGGGGCCAGATCGGCGAGCCCCGCGAACGTGTCGTAGCGCTGGGGGACTTCGGAGGCCGTGCGGGTGGGCGCGGGGTGGCCAGGGGCTTGTGCCCCGCCGTCCCGGGCATCGGCGAGCAGTGCCTTGAGGCTGGAATCGTCCACAGCGGTCTCCGTCCGTATGCAACCGGCTGACGCACAGTCACATGCGATGGGTATCCCGTGCCGATCCCGCGCATGCTCGGTTCTCGGCCGAAGTGGAGGCCGTCCGAAAGTCCCGCGGAACTCTGCCGGTACCCCAACACGGTCTGCGACTCAGGCATTTGCCTGAACGGCAGACGTCCCCAGCGGTGCCGAGGGCGTCTGTCGGGTGGTCCCCTTGAGTGTGCGGGTGAACACGCCCCGACACATACACCGGGCCTCCCCCACGCCCGACGCACATCCCCGGTCCGTACGACGACGCGTACGGCACACGCCCGGCACGTGCGACACGTACGACACGTACGGGGCGCGTGCCACCAAGACGAATGGAGACGAACTTCCGTGAGCAAGGTGCTGTTGGTGCATGCCAAGGGTGGTCCGCCGCTCGGTCACGTCCTGTCCCGGACGGCCGCGAGGGCGGAAGTGCATCTGCTGGCGCTCAGCGCTCTTCCTCCCACCGTGGCGGGTGCCGCCCGGAGACTGTGCGCCTCGGTCGTCACGCCCACCGACGCGCAGCGCTCCGACCTGGTGTCACTGATCGTGTCGCGGGCCGAGTCCGTGGGGGCGGACGCGGTGCTCACCTTCTCCGAGTACGCGGTCGTGGCGGTCGCCGAGGCCTGCGAGGCGCTCGGGCTCGCGGGGGCCGGCGGCGCCGCCGCGCTCGCCCGCGACAAGCGTCTGATGCGGCGCACCTGGCAGCAGCACGGCCTGCCGCAGCCGGAGTTCCGTGCCGTCGCCACGGAGGAGGACCTGCACGAGGCGGCCCGCGCGCTGCCCTGCCCGATGCTCCTCAAGGCGGCCTGGAGCGCGGGTTCCACCGCACACCAGATCATCACCGCCCCGCACGAGGCATCGGCCGCCTGGCACCGTTCACGCCAAGTCATGGCCGAATCGGCACAGTTGGGCTACGCGGAACTCCATGTCGCGGAGGCGGAAGCCGACTTCGTCGTGGAGCAGATCGTCACCGGGGCCGTCGCGGACTGGTTCGACGAGCCCGGCTGGGGCGACTACGTCAGCGTCGAGGGCGTGGTCGCCGACGGCACCTTCCATCCGGTCTGCCTCAGTGGCCGGATGCCCACGGTCGAGCCGTTCACCGAGCGTGCGGGCATCACCCCCGCCCTGCTCTCCCCGGACGCACAGGACCGGATCGTGGCGCTGGCCCGGCAGGCCGTCGACGCCCTGGGCCTTCGCGACTGCGGGACGCACACCGAGATCAAACTGGGCCCGGACGGCGCCATGTGGCTGATCGAGACGGCCGCCCGGTTCGGCGGCGCGATGACGGTGCCGCAGATCGAGGAGGTCTTCGGGCTGGACCTCGTCGGCATGCTGGTCGACCAGCTCCTTCGCCGCCCGGTCGCGTGGCCGCAGCAGGCCCTCACTCCGGCCCGGGCGCGTGGCGCGGCCGGCTCCCTCGTCGTCCTCGCGGTCGACGGCCGGGGCGAGGCCTGGCAGGACCGCAGGGTCTGGGACTTCCCGGCGGTCGCCCAGCACGTGCCGCTCAGCCCGGGCAGCGAGCTGTCCGTGGTCGCGGAGAGTTCGCTCGCCGACGGCGACCTCGTGCCGGTCTACGACCCGGCCGCCGGAGCCAACACGATGGCCGCCCTGTGCCTGCTCTCCGCCACCGATCCCCGCACGGTGCTGCGCGACTTCGAGACACTGGTGGACGCCCTGCCGCGGGTGCTGCCCGCCGCCCACCGCGCGGAGGTCTCCCTGTGACCACCGCACTGTTCACCGACGCACCCGGCCCGGCCGCGGACCGCACGGTCATCGGCGAGAACCTGTCCCTGCCGCTGTTCCGCACGCTCTCCGGAGTCCTGGCCGGCCACCCCTACCTCAAGGTCGTCGTCGACCGCGCCGAGAACGTCTGGCACCTGCTCGACACGGCCGCGCACCCCTTCCACGTCAACTACATCGCCACCCGCGTCCTCGGCATGGAACTCGCCGAACTGGACGCGCGGCTGGACGAGTTCAACGCCTCCGTCTACATGGATCCCGAGCGCCGCTTCCTGCTCGGCGTGCTCTCCCTGCACACCGACGAGGACGCGGAGGGCCGCGAACGCACCTTCCTCGTCCTGGAGACGACCGAGGCCGACACCATGAACGGCCAACTCCTCGCGGACTTCTACGAGTTCGTCCGCTCCCGGGTCGACGGCAGGCTCCCGGTGCTGCTCAAGCCCGCCAACCACGGGCAGGAGGAGGAACTGGCGGCGATCAGCGAACTGCGGGTGCCGCGCATCCTCAGCCACGAGCTCTTCGGCAGCCGGACCCGCACCCCCCTGAACCCGGGCGAGGCGACCGGACGGCTGCGCCACTTCCGTACGCACGAGGAGTACGCCGCGGCGGAGGCCGGGCTCGGCTGGGCGGACATCGTGGCGATGCCGTGCCTGCCGGACGACGTCCCCCGGGTCGCCGGATTCCTCAACACGGCCCCGATCACGCCGCTTTCGCACACCAATGTCCTGGCGTCCGGCTGGGGGATACCCAACGCGATCGTGCTCGACCTGGACCAGCTCGTCGGGGCCGACGGCCTGGACGGCGCCTGGATCCGCTACCGCGTCTCGGACGACGAGATCCGTGTGGAGCGCCTGGACCGGGAGCCGGAACTGAGTGCTCCGGCCTGGCACCAGCAGCGCATCCGCCTGGAGCCGCCCCTGCTCGAAGACGCGCCCGTCCTGTCCCTGCACCGGCTGCGCGCCGCCGACCGCGACCGGTACGGCACCAAGGCGGCCAACCTCGGCGAGCTGCACCACGTACTCGACAGCCGGACGGCCGACCTGACCGCGTTCTACGGGCGGCCCCGCCCGCCGCGCGAGGACCTCTACGGGCATCTGGCCGCCCGCCTCGGCGCCGACGGCGCGTCCTTGCC
Organism: Streptomyces sp. CB01201; assembly: GCF_002803085.1. Lineage (GTDB taxonomy): Bacteria > Actinomycetota > Actinomycetes > Streptomycetales > Streptomycetaceae > Streptomyces > Streptomyces hundungensis. The sequence continues at coordinate 294,098 of NZ_NNBJ01000001.1, forward strand.
CGAACTGCGCGCCGCGGCGGCCCAGTTCGTGGCCACCACGGTCGGCGCACCGGACGGCGTGGCGCTGCCCTTCGCGCTCCAGCAGCACTTCCTCGCCTCGTCGCCCGCGCTCCAGCAGGGCATCGGCAAACTGAAGATGGCCCTGGAGCTCGACGCCACCGAGGTCCTGGACTCGCTCTGCCTGCGACTCCAGCAACTCATCCGGCACACACCCGTACCCGAATCCGTCACCCGGCAGATCCTCCAGGCGTTCCCCGCCCCCGCGGCCGCACGCGGACGCCTGGTGGTGCGCTCCTCGTCCAACGCCGAGGACCTGCCGGGCTTCTCCGCGGCCGGTGTCTACGACTCCGTCACCGCGGTCCACGGCACCGACGAACTCCTGGACGCCGTACGGCAGGTGTGGGCCTCCCTGGTGTCGCCCCGCAGCGTGCGGCTGCGCCACCAGGTGGGGATCTCGCTCGACGACACCTACATGGGCGTGATCATCCAGGAGTATGTGCCCGCCTCGCTCGGCGGCGTCCTGGTGACCTGCGACCCCACCCGCCGCGAGGACTTCCGCAACGTCTACCTCAACTGCTCACCGGGATCCCCGGAGCAGGTCGTCGACGGCTCGGTCCTGCCGCAGCAGTACCTCTACAACACGGTGGAGGGCGGCGGGCGCACGGTGGCGCTCGGCTCCTGGGGCGACGGGCTGCCCGCCGCCACCCGGGCCCGGCTGTCCGATCTGTCCCTGACCGGGCGGCTGTTGCAGTCCCACTTCAGCGAGGACGACGTGGACCGGCCGCTGGACATCGAGTGGCTGATGACGGACCGGGGCGACTTCCGGCTCGTCCAGATCCGCCCGTACGCGCTGTGAGGGCGCCGCTCGCGGGGAGGCGGCCCGGCGCCGTGCCGGGGGCCGGCCTCACCGGCACCGCCCGCCGGATCGTCCGGCTCAACTACGGCTTCCAGCTCCTCTTCAACCTGCTGTGGTGGATGCCGGTCTTCTACGCGTACCAGCGCGAGGCCGGCCTCTCGGACGGGCAGATCTTCGGCATCCAGAGCATCTACTACGTGGCCTTCTGCCTGTTCGAGATCCCGACCGGGCTGATCGCCGACCGCATCGGCGCCCGCAACTGCCTGCGCGCCGGGGCGGTGGTGATGACGGCGGCGAACCTGGCGCCGGTCGTCAGCGCCTCGTACACCGGCTTCCTCGTCCACTTCCTCGCCATCGCCGTGGGCCGCTCCCTCACCTCGGGTGCGGCGAGCGCCTATCTGTACGACGGGCTGCGGGCCGAGAAGTGCGGCGAGCACTATCTGAAGGCGGAGGGCACCGCACGGGCGCTCGGTCTTGCGGCGAAGGTCGTGTGCTGGCCGCTGGTCGGGCCCCTGATGGCCGTCGCCCATGCCGCGCCCTACGTCCTCAGCGCAGCCAGCGCCGCCGGCTCCCTCGTCTGCGCCGTCGCGCTGCCCCGGATCGCCGGGCCCGGCCCTGGTGCGGTGGAGGCGAACGGCGGGCGCAGGGGCGGCGCGTTCCTGCGGGACGCCGGTGCCGCGCTGCGCTGCGTCGCCGCCTCGCCGTGGCTCGCCCTGGTGATGGTGCAGGGCGTGGGGATCTTCACGCTGTCCCGGATCTGCCAGGTCAACCTGTTCCAGCCGATCCTGCTCGACCACGGCATCGGCGAGGCCTCCAGCGGCGGAGTGCTCGCCGCGATGACGGTGGCCGAGGCGATCGGCTCGGCCCGCCCCCAGTGGCTCGGGCGACGGCTCACCCCGGTCGCCTGGGTGTCGGTCCTCAGCGTGGCGCTCGCCGGCACCCTGGCGGCCATGACGTTCGGCGGGGCGTGGACCGTGATCGCGCTGCTCTGCCTGTTCGCCGTCGCGACCGGGTTCGCGTACCCGGTGCAGCGCAAGCTGGTGAACGACGCGATGCCCGCGCACGCGCCGCGCGCCACGCTCCTGTCGGTCGAGAGCATCGTGGACCGCGCGGTGTGCGCCCTGGCCGCCGTCGCCGCGGGCGCCTACCTCTCCGCCGGGCGCCTGGACGCACTGCTCTGGCACAGCGCGCTCGCGACCGCCGTACTGCTCGGAGTCTTCCAACTGCTCCAGCACACCGGGGTGGTGAAGCGGGACCGGGCCGGGGGCGGGCGCCCCGCGCCCCGGCCGGCGGACGCGGCCGGGGCGCGCTCCCGCTGAGGCACGGGTGCCGGTTCCCCAGCGGGAGCGGGGCACGCGGGCGGCGCTCAGCGGGCCCCGCGGCCTAGGAGTTCGACCAGGCCCACCGGCAGGAACTCCGGCCGGTGCGGCCGGCCGACCTGGTAGGGCACGAAGCCCTGCGCGGCGGCGGCACCGACCTCCTCGGCCGTCTCGGCCTGGTAGACGAGCCGGCAGTGCCCCGAAGCGGCCATGGCACGCTGCCACAGGGCAGGTGCCGGCTTGCGCTCCGCTTCGGTGCGCGGAGTGAGGATCCGGTCGCCGAAGTCCCGCCAGGCGAAGGGCGCGGGGCCCCGCCAGGTGGCGTCGACCTCCTGTCGCAGACGGGCGGCGCGCTCGGCGTCGGTCGCACCCCAGGAGGGCGGGACGTTGGTGATGAGGCCGACCTCGATGTGATGCTCGCGCAGGGCACGCAGATAGCCGGCCGCGCCGGACAGATAGGAGGTGCTGCCGTCCTCGGCGGTATGCACCAGGGTCTCGCCGAGGTCGAAGTACACGACGGGGCAAGGGTGTTGGGCGTTCGCGGGCCTGGTGGCGCCCTGGCTCGGGGCGCCGCCGCCGGTCGGTGGCGCCGCGGCACTGGCGGTGGCGCACAGCACGGTCGATGCCAGGGCCGCGCCCAGCATGAGGCCTGCCCGGCCCCATCCCTTGTGGGGGGTGGTGAACATGGCGATGGTGCCCTTCTCCCGGCGCGCCGCGTGGGTGGGCGGTGCGCGATGGCCTGCATGTGACCTGTGCATGACATGCAGGTGTCGCGCAGTCTCTCACGCGGCGGCCGGTCGGCCCCGGCGATCGGGCGTATTCGCCGGGCTACTTCTTGGGCTCCTGCTGGATGCGGATCAGATTGCCGGAGGGGTCGCGGAAGGCGCTGTCGCGCGGACCCCAGGGCTGGTCGATGGGCTCCTGGAGCACCTCGGCGCCCGAGGCCCGTACCTTCTCGAAGGTCGCGTCGAGGTCGTCCGTGCGGAAGACGAACATCGGCAGGACGCCCTTGGTGAGCAGCTCCTGCATCGTGTCGCCGTCGGCCTGCGAACGGCCCGCGTGCGGCTCCGAGAGGACGATTTCGAGGCCCGGCTGGGTCGCGCTGCCGAGCGTCACCCAGCGGTGGCCGCCGGAGGAGACATCGTTGCGCACCTCAAGCCCCAGGGCGTCGCGGTAGAAGCCGAGCGACTCGTCGGGGTCGTTGACGGTGATGTGGCAGTACTGGAGAGCGATGGTCATGCCGTCCACGTTAGGCGGCGGCGTTGTCGCCCGCTTCTCGGATCCTGCTGGGTGTGGTGGGCGCGCCGGGTGAACCCGGTATGCCCGAGGTGCCCGGTGTGATCGGCGTGTGCGTGGCGGCCCTCGCGCCCGTGATGCTCGGGGGAGTACGCGTCGGACGCGTCCGCACCTTGGCCACGCACGCGGGCATCGCCGCCACCGCCTCGTGGGCCCGGCCCCGGTAGGCGCTCGGGGTCTCGCCCACGACCTCGGTGAACCGGGAGCTGAACGAGCCCAGCGACGTACAGCCCACCGTCATGCACGCGTCGGTCACGCTCATGCCCCCGCGCAGCAGCGCCATCGCCCGCTCGATCCGCCGGGTCATGAGATAGCTGTACGGGGTCTCGCCGTAGGCCGCGCGGAACTGTCGCGAGAAATGCGCGGGGGACATGAGAGCGTGCCGGGCCATGGTCGGGACGTCCAGGGGCCTGGCGTACTCGCGGTCGATGAGATCGCGCGCCCGGCGCAGGTGCGTGAGGTTGGCGAGCTCTTCCGGCGTCATGCAAACGACGCTACCACCGCCCACCGACAACGCACCTGACCTGCGAGAACAGCCCTCTCAGCGCGGCGGTTCCACGGGCTCGGAAAGCCCCGAGAGGGCCGCCGGCGGCGCCTCGCGCTGGTGCGGGAACGCGGTTGCCTTCGCGGGCGGCCCGGGCACGTCCTGCTGGAGGGAGACCGTCCGGGCCGGAGCCGGAATCGAGATGCCCTCCGCCCGGTAGCGCCGGTGCAGCCGCTTGATGAACTCGTGCTTGATCCGGTACTGGTCGCTGAACTCGCCCACCCCGAGGATCACCGTGAAGTTGATCCGGGAGTCCGCGAAGGTGTGGAACCGGACGGCGGCCTCGTGGCCGGGCAGCGCGCCCGAGATGTCCGTCATCACACTGTCGACGACGTCCAGAGTGACCCGCTCGACATGCTCCAAATCGCTGTCGTAACCCACCCCTGCCTGCACCAGGACCGTCAACTCCTGTTCCGGGCGGGCGTAGTTGGTCATGTTGGTGCGGGCGAGCCGGCCGTTGGGGATGATCACCAGGTTGTTGGACAGGTTGCGCACCACCGTGTTGCGCCAGTTGATGTCGACGACATAGCCCTCCTCGCCGCTGCTGAGCCGGATGTAGTCACCCGGTTGCACGGTCTTCGACGCGAGGATGTGGACCCCCGCGAAGAGGTTGGCGAGGGTGTCCTGGAGGGCCAGGGCGACGGCGAGACCGCCCACCCCGAGGGCGGTGAGCAGCGGGGCTATGGAGATGCCCACCGATTCCAGGGCGACCAGGACGCCCATCACCACGACCACGACCCGGGTGATATTGACGAAGATCGTGGCCGAGCCCGCCACCCCGGTCCTGGACTGCGCAAGGGACTGGACGAGCCCCGCGATCACCCGGGCCGCGGTGAAGGTGATGACGAGGACGAGCAGGGCGGTCAGCGAGTGGTTCACGATGCCCGCGACCCGGTCCGTGAGCGGCAGCGCGGAGGCCGACACCGCCGTGCCCGCGATGGCGGCCGCCCAGGGGGCGATGGTGCGCAGCGCGTCGACGATGATGTCGTCGCCGGTCCAGCGCGTTCTGAGGGCGTGCTTGCCCAGCCATCGCAGCAGCACCCGCAGCAGCAGCCCGGCGGCGATGCCCGCCGCCAGCGCGATGCCCGCCACCACCCAGTCGTGCAGGACCAGACTCCGGTTCAACGGACATCCTCCGGGCGGCCGGGAACGCAGGGTCGGACGAGGAGTGCCGTCGACCGCCGTATGTGATGTGTCGTCACCTTGCCACCTGTCAGATCGTGTTGCCCGGACCCTCGTTCGGGTGGACGCAGCCGTCGGACACCGGAACGGGCTGCCATCCTGCCCCATGGGCCGGGCGCCCCCGCAGGTGGGCCGGGTGGATCGGGGAGCGCCGCGCGTCCCGGGCCGAATCCGCCGGCCGGGCCTTGGCGGGAGCCGATCTGCCGACCAGGCCCTGGCGGGAGCCGATCCGCCGGCCAGGGCCTAGTGGGGGCCGGACACCTCGAACACCGCGCGCGCCGTCTCGCCGTCCACCCGGGCGGCCAGCTGCCGTAGGGCCGTCTCGCCGCATCGCAGTACCTTCCGGTCGCGGCTGGTGCGCGCGTCCCGGTCCAGGACGTGCCACAGCGGGGGATTGGCCACGAGCACCTTCGGGTCGATCTCGACCCGGTTGCCCTCGGCGTCCCGCAGGACCAGCCGCTGGGCGACCCCGTCGGACCAGCGCACCGAGACCAGGCGGTCGGTGCGTACCTCGGTCCGGCGCAGCAGCCCGCGCGCGACCAGCCGGCCCGGAGCGGCCGACACCCGGGCGGGCCAGAGCACGGCGAACAGGAGCGCGGCGAGCAGGCCCCACAGCCCGCCGCGGGCGAGGTCGAGGGTTCCGGCCAGGGCGTCGACGGTCAGGAGGAGGCCGAGCAGCACCGCCGAGCAGCCCACCGCCGAGCGGGCCTCCCCGGCCCAGGTGGTGTCGTACACCACGGCTTCGGCACCGCGGGGCGACGCGGTGCCGGGTCCCGCCGCACTGCGGGTGATCTGTTGTCCCATGGGGCGGGACGCTAGGGGTGCCGACCACATATGACCGTGTACTTTGACGGGTCGCTGATGCGTCCGCCGCCCGAATTGACGCGGGACATACGCGGCTCTTACGCGGGGCAGGCCCTCCCCGCAACCCGGGCGGCGGGTGGCCCGGGGGAGGTATCAAACGCGGACCACGGCGGTATACCTACCGGCAAGGAACCCGTCCGATCCGACGCCGCGGCCGGCCGTCGCCGGCGCCGCGGACGGTTCCGCCGCACGGACGGCGGGCGCCCCGTCGAGGGCAGGCCCTGCTGCGGCGCGGGAGTCCGCGTCCCGTCCCCATCCTTGGCGAACCCAGCCGGTTCCGCCTGTCCCGGCTCGCCCGCGGGCCGTGGAGCGATCACCCGAGGAGTGAGGCATGAACGAACGATGTGACGGGATCGTCCAGTACTTCGACCGGGAGAAGGGGTACGGATTCGTCGTGCCGATCGGGCACCGCGACGGCATCTACGTGCGCCGGGAGGACATCGAGGGGGAGACCAGGACACTGTCCGAGGGCCAGCAGGTCTCCTTCGTCATAGAGCTGGGCCGCGGCCGCTTCGAGGCCCGTGCGGTACGCCCGTGAACCGAGGGCCGCCCGGGGCCCCGCCGAGCCCTCCTTGCCGGGGGGCCGGGCCGGGGGCCCGTCGTGACCCGGTCCGATCACGAGATATCTTGATGTCGAGCAATGTTGCAGACGTGGAGCGGAGCACCCGGTGACTGACTCGACCATCATCTACACCCACACTGACGAGGCGCCGGCCCTGGCGACGCATTCGTTCCTGCCCGTGATCCAGGCGTACGCCTCGACCGCAGGTGTCACTGTGGAGACCCGTGACATCTCGCTGGCGGGGCGCATCATCGCGAGCTTCCCCGAGTTCCTGGAGGAGGGCCAGCGGATCGACGACGCCCTCGCCGAGCTCGGTGAGCTGGCCAAGACGCCCGGCGCGAACATCATCAAGCTGCCGAACGTCTCGGCCTCCATCCCGCAGCTCAAGGCGGCCGTCGCCGAGCTTCAGGCCCAGGGCTACGCGCTGCCCGACTACCCGGACGACCCGAAGAGCGACCAGGACAACGACGTCCGCGCGCGCTACGACAAGATCAAGGGCAGCGCCGTCAACCCGGTCCTGCGCGAGGGCAACTCCGACCGCCGCGCCCCCGCGTCGGTCAAGAACTACGCCAAGGCCCACCCGCACCGCATGGGCAAGTGGACCGCCGACTCGAAGACGAACGTCGCCACCATGGGCGAGAACGACTTCCGGTCCACCGAGAAGTCCACGGTCATCGCCGAGGACGGCTCGCTGCGCATCGAGCTGGTGGCGGCCGACGGCACCACCACCGTGCTGCGCGAGTCGGTACCGGTCCTGGCCGGCGAGGTCGTCGACGCCTCCGTGATGCACGTGGCCGAGCTGCGCCGGTTCCTCACCGCGCAGATCGCCCGCGCCAAGGCCGAGGACGTGCTGTTCTCGGTGCACCTGAAGGCCACCATGATGAAGGTCTCCGACCCCATCGTCTTCGGCCACGTGGTGCGTGCCTTCTTCCCGAAGACCTTCGACAAGTACGGTGACGTGCTCGCCGCCGCCGGTCTGTCCCCCAACGACGGCCTCGGCGGGATCCTCAAGGGCCTCGACAACGTGCCGCACATCGGCGCCGAGATCAAGGCGGCCTTCGAGGCCGAGCTGACCGAGGGCCCGGCCCTCGCGATGGTCGACTCCGACCGCGGCATCACCAACCTGCACGTGCCGTCCGACGTCATCGTCGACGCCTCCATGCCGGCCATGATCCGCACCTCCGGCCACATGTGGGGCCCGGACGGCGCCGAGGCCGACACCCTCGCGGTGCTCCCGGACAGCAGCTACTCCGGTGTGTACCAGGCCGTCATCGAGGACTGCCGCGCCCACGGCGCCTTCGACCCCTCCACGATGGGCTCCGTGCCCAACGTCGGCCTGATGGCGCAGAAGGCCGAGGAGTACGGCAGCCACGACAAGACCTTCGAGGTCCAGGCCGCGGGCACCGTCCGCCTCGTGGACACGGCCGGCAACGTCGTCCTGGAGCAGGAGGTCGCCGAGGGCGACATCTTCCGCGCCTGCCAGACCAAGGACCTGCCCATCCAGGACTGGGTCAAGCTCGCCGTCACCCGCGCCCGCGCCACCGGCGACCCGGCCGTGTTCTGGCTGGACGAGGGCCGTGCCCACGACGCCGTCCTCATCGAGAAGGTCCGCACCTACCTCGCCGAGCACGACACCGAGGGCCTGCGGATCGAGATCATGTCCCCGGTCGAGGCGACCGCGTTCTCCCTGGAGCGCATCCGCCGCGGCGAGAACACCATCTCGGTCACCGGCAACGTGCTGCGCGACTACCTGACCGACCTGTTCCCGATCCTGGAGCTGGGCACCAGCGCCAAGATGCTCTCGGTGGTCCCGCTGATGAACGGCGGCGGCCTCTTCGAGACGGGCGCCGGCGGCTCCGCCCCCAAGCACGTCCAGCAGCTGGTCAAGGAGAACTACCTGCGCTGGGACAGCCTGGGCGAGTTCCTCGCGCTCGCGGTCAGCTTCGAGCACCTCGCGACGACCACGGGCAACGCGCGCGCCCAGATCCTCGCCGACACCCTCGACCGCGCCACCGGCACCTTCCTCAACGAGGACAAGTCGCCGAGCCGCAAGCTCGGCGGCATCGACAACCGCGGCAGCCACTTCTACCTCGCCCTGTACTGGGCGCAGGAGCTGGCCAAGCAGACCGAGGACACCCAGCTCGCGGAGGCGTTCGCGGCGCTGGCCAAGACGCTGGGCGAGCAGGAGTCGACCATCGTCGACGAGCTCATCGCGGTGCAGGGCTCGCCGGTCGACATCGGCGGCTACTACCAGCCGGACGCGGCCAAGGCCTCCGCGGTCATGCGTCCCTCGAAGACGCTGAACCAGGCCATCGCCACCCTCGCCTGACTCCAACTCCCCTGCGGGGGAGCGCAGTTGAGCACGCCGCCGCCCCGGCCGGATTCCTTCCGGCCGGGGCGGCGGCGTGGTACGGCCCGGGGGTGTGGTCCGTCGGTCCGTACTGCGCGACCCGTTGACCGATTGGTCCAGACCTTCTACGGTGCGTCGCATCGGGCGGGTCACCCGCACCGCTCCGCAAGGCACACGGTTCTGCACAGCCCTGGCACCCCCACCTCACCGCAGGGAGAACCATGTCCGCACCGCGTTCCGCCCCCGCGCGCCGCCGGCGAAGACTCGCCGCGCTGCTGGCCGCGCTCCTGCTGCCGCTCGCCGCGCTCACCGGGCTCGGCGCGGCCCCCGCCGCGGCCGCCTCCGGCCTGACCGCCACCTTCGCCGCCCAGGACAACGGGTCCTGGTGGAAGGGCACCTTCGTCGTGCACAACGCCACCTCGGCGCCGGTCACCGGCTGGGCCCTGGAGTTCGACCTGCCCGCCGGGGTGGGCATCACCGGCCACTACAACGGCGACGCGACCGTCACCGGCCGGCACGTCAGCGTCAAGAACGCCTACTACAACGCGACCGTCCCGCCCGGCGGTTCCACCGAGCCCTACAGCTACTGGTTCGTGGCGAACGGACCGCTCGGGGCGCCCACCGGCTGCACCGTCAACGGCGACAAGTGCGACGGCACCCCCGACACACCGCCCACCGCCCCGGGCAAGCCGCAGGCCACCGCCGTGACCGCGCACAGCGTCTCGCTGGCCTGGAGCGCCGCCACCGCCGGCGACCACCCCGTCGCCTCGTACGAGGTGCTCACCGGCGACACCGTGCTCGCCGCCACGGCCACCACCTCCGCCACCGTCACCGGCCTGACCCCGGCCACCGGGTACTCCTTCACCGTCCGGGCCAAGGACACCCGAGGCAACCCGGGCCCGCGCAGCGCGCCGCTGGCGGTGACCACCGTGGACCCCGCATCCGATCCGGTGCCGCCCGGCGCCCCGGGCGACCCGCGCGCCACCGCGAAGACCTCCACCAGCGTCACCCTCGCCTGGGGCGCGGCCACCGACAACATCGGGGTGGTCGCCTACGACGTCTACCGCGACGGCGCCCTCGCGACGACCGTGGCCGCACCCGCCACCACCGCCACCGTGCCCGGCCTGACCCCGTCGACCACGTACACCTTCACCGTCAGGGCGCGCGACGCCGCCGACAACGCCTCCGCCCCCTCGGCCGCGCTCGCCGTGACCACCGACGACCTCGTCGGCCAGGGCACGTACCTGAAGGCCGGTTACTTCGCCCAGTGGGGCATCTACGGCCGCCAGTACTTCGTGAAGAACCTCGACACCTCGGGCGCCGCGGCCAAACTGGACGTGCTCAACTACGCCTTCGAGAACATCGACCCCACCAACCTCACCTGCCAGGCCGGTGTCACCAAGGGGGTCAGCGGCAACCCGCAGGACCCCGACGAGGGGACCGGTGCGGGCGACGCCGACGCCGACTACGGGCGCGCCATGACCGCCGCCCAGTCCGTCGACGGCACCGCCGACGACGGCTGGGGCCAACTGCGCGGAAACTTCAACCAGTTGAAGAAGCTCAAGGCCAAGTACCCGAACCTCAAGACCGTCGTGTCGATCGGCGGCTGGACCTACTCCAAGTTCTTCTCGGACGCCGCCGCGACCGACGCCTCCCGCAAGAAGTTCGTCAGCTCCTGCATCGACGTGTGGATCAAGGGCAATCTGCCGGTCTACAACGGCGCGGGCGGACCCGGCACCGGCGCCGGGGTCTTCGACGGCATCGACATCGACTGGGAGTGGCCCGGCACCGACGGCCACCCCGGCAACCACTACTCCACCGCCGACAAGGCCCATCTCGCCCTGCTGCTCGCCGAGTTCCGCAAGCAGCTCGACGCGCTCGGCGGCCCGCACCGGCTGCTCACCGCGTTCACGCCCGCCGACCCGGCGAAGATCGCCGCCGGCTGGGACCTCACCCAGGGCTCGGGGGTCTTCTCCTCGCTCGACTACGCCATGGTCCAGGGCTACGACTTCCACGGCTCGGGCAGCGACAACTCCTGGGAGCCGAACCGCACCGGCCAGTCCGCCAACCTCCACCCCGACCCCAAGGACCCGTACCCCTTCCACTTCAGCGTCGACGCGGCCGTGGCCGCCTATCTGTCCGCCGGCACCAACCCGCGCAAACTCGCCGTCGGCTTCCCGTTCTACGGGCGGGGCTGGAAGGCGGTCGCGGACGGCGGCGCGCACGGGGCCTGGCAGAGCGCCGACGGGGCCGCGCCCGGCCAGTTCCCCGAGGAGGCGGGGGTGCGCGGCTACGCCAACCTGATCGCCTCGGTGCCCGGCATGACCGTCTACCACGACGACCAGACGGTCGCCACGTACGGCTACACCGGGGACGGCGGCCAGTGGTGGTCGTTCGACGACGCCTGGTCGATCGGCCACAAGACGCCGTACATCAAGAACAAGAACCTGCTCGGCGCCTTCGTCTGGGAGATGTCCGGCGACACCCCCTCGGGCACCCTCATGAACGCTCTCGACGCGGGCCTCAAGTAGCTGACGGCGGGCGGGAGTTGACCCCCGCCCGCCCCCGGGCCGGATTCAGTGGCCGCCGTCGCCGCCCGCGTCCCCCGCGGCGTGTGCGTCGGTGTGGTGGTCGGCGTGCACCTCCGGGGCCTCGTCGCCCCGGTGGCGCGTCTCGGTGATGATGCCGGTCACCGCGACCGCCACCAGACAGGCGGAGATGATCGCCTCGGCCCACAGGAACGCCGCGTAGTCGAGCAGGCAGCCCACCGGCGGCCCGCCGGGCGCCGCGTTGCGGAACCCGGCGAGCGCGAACAGGGTCGCCGCCATCCAGGCCATCGCCGGCCAGACCAGGCCCCGGCGCTGGTCGACGATCACCCAGGTCGCGCCGAGCACCGCGAGGGCGAGCCCCCACATGATGAACATCATGAACCAGGCCAGGATGAAGGTGGCCCGCGAGCGGCTGACGCGCACCTCGAACGCGACGAAGCCGTGGTCCTGGCTGCGGCCGACGACCGTCGGCTTGAAGAACGCGTCGACGTCCCGCAGCGACAGGGAGACCGGCACCTCCTTGCCGGCCGCCTCGGCGGAGAAGCCGATGAGCGTCGAGTACCGGTCGAAGGGGTAGTCCGAGACGGATCCGCCGTCCAGGCTCACCTTCACGTCCTCGTAGCTGACCTGCCGCCCCGCCTTGAAGTCCAGGGTGCCCCGGATCAGCGAGGAGGTCTCTACCCGCAGGTCGACGGCCGGGGTGTACGGGTCGCCGTTCTCCCGCAGCGAGCCCTGGGGGAGCACCAGGACCCGCAGCGTCAGCTCGCGGGCGACCGGGTCGACCTTCTGGATGCTGGTGTCGATGTACACGCCGTTCGCCGTGCGGGTGTCGCCCACGAAGTGCTCCTGCTGGCGCACATCGCGTTCGTTGAAGTAGAGGAGCACCCCCACGACGGCGGCCAGCAGGATCACGAGCAGTGAAATGACGTGACGCACGAAATACTTGTTCGGTCTAAAACGGGCCATAGGCGAATGAATACACCCCGGGGCCTCGCCGGGCGGGTCAGACGTGGCGGGGCAGCCGGACCGTCAGTGCGTAGAGGCGGGTGGTCTGCACCGGGTTCTCGTTGTCGTCACTGACCAGCAGGAGGCGCAGCCGGCCGTCCCGGGTGCGGCCCGTCACGGCCAGGCCCTCGATGTTGTCGAGCAGCGGGTTGGGCTGCGGCTGCTTGGCGGTGGCGCCGAGGGAGGGGCAGGCGCCGATGTCGGCGAGCAGCGTCTTGCGGACGGTACGGGCGGGGCCGGGCAGGTTCTCGACCTTGCTGACATCGCTCGCACCGCGCGGGTCGGCGAGGAAGAGGCGTACCGAATTGCCCACGCCCGCGGTGAAGCCGCGCTCCAGGACGAGCAGCCGGCCGTCGCCGGTCGCGGTGATCTCCGAGACGCCCGCGTTCGGCTCCACGGGGTAGGCGTACTGCCCGGCGAGCGTGAAGTCGCCCTTGGCGGAGCCCCGGTGCCAGGTCTGGAACCGGACCAGGGAGCGGCCGGCCGCGTCCTTGGCGTCGCCGGACAGCGGGGCCTCCATCGAGGCGATCAGGGTGTGGCCGCCGGGTTGCAGGGCCAGCCCCTCGAAGGTGGCGTTGGCGATGGCGCGCCCGGCCGGGGCGACCCGCAGGGCGTCCGGGACCGGCAGCCGGCCGAGGATCTTGCCGTCGCGGTCGTAGTGCCGTACCGACGGCTCGGTCTCGGAGGTGACCAGACGGGTGCCGTCGCGCTCGACGACGACGGCCTCCGAGTCCAGTGGCGCGCCCCTCTCGTCCGCGAGCGGCACGACCCGGGTGGGAGCTGCGGCGAGGTTCCTGCCGACCTTCAGGTCGAACAGCTGGGAACGGTCGGACAGCGCGGCGATCGTGCCGTCGGTGTCCACGGCGAGACCGGACAGGTTGCCGACGACCGTGCCCCGGAACAGCGTCTTGTCCAGGCTGTCCGAGAAGCCGTCCAAGGCCGTGGAGGCGGAGCAGGCGTGCCGGGCGTGCGGGGCGCCGACGGCTGGCCGGACCGCGGCGGTCGCGTCGGTGACGGTCACACAGGCGGCGACGGCCAGCGAAGCGGTGGCGGCGGTGACGAGGGTGCGCAGACGCACGGTTCCTCCCGGGTCGGATGCGGATGGCACCACACAGTAGATCGCCTTGTGTGAAGGGCGAGTTGAGTCGCGCCGTCGTGCACACGAACGCCGGACCGCCGAGCGGATCCCGGCCGGGCCGGACGGGGTGACGCCCCCGCACCGTGCCCCCGCCGGGCCGTCGCCGCCGCACCCCGCGGGGGAGCCGGGCACCTGGCGGACGGAGCGGCGCCCGGGGCCACTTATCCTGAGCCACTCAGTCCGTACCCGGCGTCCTGGCCGCACAACTTGTCCTTGGAGTCCGCCTTGAGGGTAAATCTCCGTTCCCGAGTCACCCTGTGGCTCGGGCGCACCTACCTAGCCAGGATCCAGAAGCGCGGCATCGGCCCCGGCACGATCTCGCTGCTGCCCGACGCGCTGCTCATGCCGCTGCGCCGCAACGGGCTCGACCCGGTGCCCGAACTGACCGTTCGGCAGGCCGAGGAGCCGGTCACCAAGGTGCCGCTGCCCTTCGGCATGGACGCCTGGGTGGTCACCGGGCACGACGCCGTGAAGGCCGTGCTCGGCTCGGCCGACGGGTTCAGCAACGACTTCACCCACCTCGCGGGCAACGCCGGCGTGGTGGAGGAGCAGCATCCCGGCGGGCTGGGGTTCAGCGATCCGCCGGTGCACACCCGGCTGCGCCGCATCCTGACGCCCGAGTTCACCATGCGGCGCCTGCGCCGGCTGACCCCGCGCATCGAGGCGCTGGTGGAGGAACGGCTCGACGCCATGGAGGCGGCCGGCGGCACCGTCGACCTGGTCGAGGCCTTCGCGCTGCCCGTCCCCTCGCTGACCATCTGCGAACTGCTCGGCGTGCCCTACGAGGACCGCCATGACTTCCAGCAGCTCGCCATGGAACGCTTCGACCTGTTCGCCGGGGCCACCGCCCCGCTCGGCGCGATGTCCGCCTCGCTGTCCTACTTCCGCGACGTGGTCAAGAAGCAGCGTGAGAACCCGGGCGACGGCCTGATCGGCATGATCGTCAAGGAGCACGGCGACAGCGTCGGAGACGACGAGCTCGCGGGGCTCGCCGACGGCGTCCTGACCGGCGGCTTCGAGACCACCGCGAGCATGCTGGCGCTCGGCGCCCTGCTGCTGCTCCAGGACCCGGACGCCTTCGCGCGAATAGCCAAGGACGAGGAGGCGGCCGCGGCCTTCGTCGAGGAGTCGCTGCGCCACCTCACCGTCGTCCAGCTGGCCTTCCCGCGCTTCGCCCGCGAGGACGTGGAAGTGGCCGGCCGGCTCATCCCCAAGGGCGACATGGTGCTGTGCTCGCTCAGCGGCGCCAACCGCGACGCCGCCCACATCCCGGACGGCCACCGCTTCGACCCGCACCGCAAGGCGGCCGGCCATCTCGCCTTCGGCCACGGCATTCACCGCTGCATCGGCGCCGAACTCGCCCGCATGGAACTGCGCGCCGCCTTCCCCGCCCTGGCCCGCCGCTTCCCCGACATGCGCCTGGCCGTCCCGGCGGACGAACTCGCCTTCCGCAAACTGTCGATCGTGTACGGGGTCGAGTCGCTGCCGGTACGGCTGCGCGGCTGACGCCCTCCGCCCGGGCCGGAACCCGGGCGGCGCGCCCGGTCAGCTCACCGTGAGCGCGGTGTCGTCGATCACGAACGACGTCTGGAGCTTGGATCCCTCCGTCGCGGTGAACTTGAGGGTCACCGTCTGCCCGGCGTACGCGCCCAGGTCGAAGGTGCGCTGGGTGTAGCCGCTCGCCGCGTTCAGGTTGGAGTACGTCCCGAGGGTGGCCAGGACCGACCCGCCGCTGTTCAGGACCTGCACCTTGAGGGTGTCGTACGCCGTGCTCGACGTCTCGGCCGTGTCGATGTGCAGCTGGAAGCCGAGCGAGGCGGCACAGCCCGCCGGGATGGCCACCTGCTGCGCCAAGGTGTCGGTGTGCGCCGTCCCCTTCCCGCCGAGCCACGCCTTGTACGCGCCGGTGCGGGCGGGCTCACCGCTGCTGGTGTTGATGATGCGGCTGGTCGCGGTCCAGCCCGAACTCCCCGATTCGAAGCCGGGGTTGGCGAGGAGCTGGGCGGCGGTGCAGCCGGGGGCGGGGTCGCCGCCGGTGCCGCCGGCCGCGCCCGACAGCCATGCGGTGGCGTTGAGCGCGAGGGCGGCGTCGGTGCCGGCCGGGTCGTTCCAGCCGTCGTACAGGGTGTTGCCCGACTGGCCGGTTCCGTCGTCGATGGGCGAGCTGTCGCCCCAGAAGGCGATGCGGCCACTGCCGAAGGTGCTGGTGGCGAAGAACGCGCCGGTGGTGCCGGAGTAACCGGTGCGGTAGACCTCGCCCTTGGCGGCCGGGTTGTCGGCGGGCTTGAGCGTCACCGTGGTGCCGTTGCGGATGATGCTGCCGGTCACCTTGCCGAACGAGCCGTTGAGCACCGGGTCGGCGCTGTCGGCGACGGCCCTCGGGTTGTCGGTGGCGATGTTGAGCGCGTCCACCGAGAAACCGAACGGGTCCGTGCTGTCGACGGAGTTGTTGGACATCAGGTCGTTGATGACCTTCACCGCGTCCGCGCCGTCGTTGTTGCGGTCGGAGCCGGTGTGGTCGGAGATGAGGAAGAGGCCGCCGCCGTTCTTCACGAACTGCATCACGGCGGTCTTCTCGGCCGCGCTGAGCAGCACGTTGGGCTCCGGCAGCACGAAGGTGTCGAAGTTCTTCAGGTCGAGCGCGGAGGACGTGCCGTAGGTGATCGTGTTGCCCGAAGGCAGCGTCTTGAGGGCGTAGTCGCCGCTCTTCTGGAGCGCGACACCCCAGGAGGACAGGGCGCCGGTCCAGTCCGTCTCGGCCGAGGGGGAGGGATTCTGGGCCAGCGGGTCCGGCTGGCTGGTGCTGATGATCCAGTCGGCGTTGCCGGCCGTCTCGGCCTTGGAGTTGTCGAACAGCACCCGGTGCGGGGCCGCCGCGGCGGCGACAACCGGCGCGGACGCGGTGGGCGGGGTGGCTGCCTGGGCGGCGGCGCCACCGGCGACGACCAGCGCACCGAGCGCGGTCAGCACGCCGGCGGCCTTGCGGCGCGGAAGAGCGGTCCGGCGGCGCGAGGGAGCGGAACTGCTGGCTCCGAGCATCCTGCGTACCTCCATGAGGGGTGGGGGCAAGGTGGTGGGGACACCAAGTCTGCGCGCGTAGAACGTCGTTGTACGGACTCCGGGGCAGCGCGCGGTTGAACCGTACATGGCGGAAAGGGTGCGGCGGCAGGTCTTAGCCGTGGCGAAATCTGTCGGTAATCGTGGACGCGCCGCAGGTTCTACGCTCGTTGGCGTGACCCGGGCCGGGGACCGGACGGGAGCGCGCACGGGGCCGTGGTGCGGGCGGGATCGGGGAGGTTCGTCGATGGCTGCTGGCGCCAGTCCGCGTCCGGTGGGCGAGCAGGACGTGCGGCTGCGCCACCGGGTGGTGCACGGCTACCGCCGGGCGTACCGCACGGCGGGCCAGGGGCCGCCCGTCGTGCTGATCCACGGAATCGGCGACTCGTCGGCCACCTGGACCGAGGTCATCCCCGGCCTCGCCCGCCGCTACACCGTCCTCGCTCCCGATCTGCTCGGCCACGGCGCCTCCGACAGGCCGCGCGCCGACTACTCGGTGGCCGCCTACGCCAACGGCCTGCGCGATCTGCTCGGCGTACTCGGCGTCGAGCGCGCCACCCTCGTCGGCCACTCGCTCGGCGGCGGCGTGGCCATGCAATTCGCCTACCAATACCCCGAGTCGACCGAACGGCTCGTCCTGGTCGGTGCCGGGGGAGTGGGCCGCGAGGTCAACCCGGTGCTGCGCGCCGCCACGCTCCCCGGCGCCGAACCGGTCCTCGCGCTCCTCGCCCGGCCCGCGATGCGCCGGCCCGCCCGGCTCGTCATCGAACTGATGCGGTTGCTCGGCACCGACCTCGGCCTGGACGCCCCGGACCTGCTCGGCCTGGTGGACGCGCTGCCCGACGCGAGGTCCCGCAGCGTCTTCGTGCGCACCCTGCGGTCGGTCGTCGACCCGCACGGCCAGGTCGTCACCATGCTCGACCGCTGCTATCTGACCGCGGGCATGCCCACCCTGCTGATCTGGGGCTCGCGCGACAGTGTCGTCCCACCGAGCCACGGCCGGCGCGCCCACGCCGCCATGCCCGGCAGCCGTCTCGAAGTCTTCGAAGGCGCCGGGCACTTCCCCTTCCACACGGACCCGGCCCGTTTCCTCGCCCTCGTCGAGGACTTCATCGCGACCACCCCGCCCGCCGACTGGAGTGCCGAACACTGGCACGGCCTGTTGCGCGCGGGCCGCGACGGCACAGCGGTTGCGGAGCCCGACCCCACTCAAGAAGCCATCGCGGCAAGGGAGTTGAGGCGGGAGAGCGAACGCAGCGCGACCTGACGCCGGTCCGCCGATCAGCCCCGAGCCGTGCGGACAGGCCCTGGCGTCACTTCTTCATGACCGCCTCCATCACCGACTTGGCGATCGGCGCACCCAGCTTGCCGCCGGCGATCTCCGAGCGCTGGATGTCCATGTCGGAGGGGTCGACGAAAACGGCCACCGCCACCGGTGAGGTGCCGTCGCTCTGCTTGGCGTACGACACGAACCAGGCGTAGGGGCGCTGCTCGCGCACATCGGCGCCGTGCTGGGCGGTGCCGGTCTTGCCGCCGACGGTGACGCCGTCCATCCGCACCTTCTTCGCGGTGCCGTCGCTCGCGGTGAACTCCATCATCTCCTGCACCTTCTTCGCGGTGCCCTCGGAGACGGCCTGGTTGAGGACTTCGGGCTTGGCCTTCTCCAGCGAGGAGAGGTCCGGGCCGCGCAGTTCGTCGACCATGTACGGCTTCATGACCTTGCCGTCGTTGGCGATGCCGGCGGTCACCATCGCCATCTGGAGCGGGGTGCTGGTCAGGCTGCCCTGGCCCATGCCGGTCAGCGCCGTCTGCGGCTTGTCCAGCTTGTCGGGGTAGCCGCTCTTGGCCGTACGCACGGGGACGAACTGCTCCTGGTTGAACCCGAACTTCTCGGCCGTCTCGCGCATCTTGTCCTTGCCGGTCTTCAGCGCGGTCTGGAGGAACACGTTGTTGCAGGACCACTGCATGCCGGTCTTCAGGGACACCTTGTCGCACAGCGCGTTGTCGACGTCGTTGCCGACCTGGGTGGTACTCAGCGGCAGCGTGTACGGCGCGGGCGCGTCCGGCATGGCGGCGTTGATGTCGGTGACCACGCCGTGCTCAAGCGCGGCGGCCGCGGTGAGGATCTTGAAGGTCGAGCCGGGCGGATACACCTCGCGGATCGCCCGGTTGTTCAGCGGCTTGCTCTTGTCGGCGTCGAGCTTCTGGAACTCCTCGCCCTCCTTCTTGGAGATCCCGGAGAAGACCGAGGGGTCGTAGGAGGGGGTGCTCGCCATCGCGAGGATCTTCCCGGAGCGCGGATCGAGGGCGACCACCGCACCCTTGGCCTTGAGTTTCGTCAGACCCTCGTACGCGGCCTTCTGCGCGGCCGGGTCGATGGTGGTGATCACATCGCCGCCGCGCGGGGTCTCCCCGGTGAACAGGGACTTGGTCCGGTCGAAGAACAGCCGGTCGTCCTTCCCGTTCATCACCTTCGCGTGCACGCCCTCCAGGAAGGTGGCCCCCTGCGCCTGGGAGAGGTAGCCGGTGACGGGCGCGTACATCGGGCCGTCCTTGTAGGTGCGCTTGTACTTGAAGTCGGAGCCCGGCGTCGCCACCGACCCCGTGATCGGCTGCCCGCCCACCACGATGTCACCGCGCGGCTGGGCGAACGCGTCGATCTGCACCCGCCGGTTGTGCTCGTTGTTGGCCAGGGTGTCGCCCTTCACGAACTGGACCCATGTCGCCCGGATCAGCAGGGCGAACACCATGACCCCGCAGAAGGCGGCTATGTGCCGCAGCGGCTTGTTCATCACGCTCCCAGAGACGTACCGAATGGGGTTCAACCGGACATGTAGTGATCAGCAGAACAGGTCCGGCACCCGGATGTCCAAGAGCGCTCAGCCATCCCCTGTCATAGGGATTCGACTATCAGTGCAGGTCATGGCGGCATGAGCGGCCGTCGCGCGTCCCGCGCGGCGATATGGCTGTTACGGAAGGGTCATAAATCGGTCATGTGTCCAGTGCCACCGGCCGGGCCCCGGGTGCCTTCGGGCCGGGCAATGCCCGACCTCACGTCGTGTGCAATTCACCGGGAGCACATATGGCGATCCCATACTCACAGCGCGGAAGCCCATGCGGAAACCACAGAGGGATTCGACTGTGCCCCACGTCGCGGAGAACGCCACATCCATGCTCTCGATATCCACCGCACCCGCCGCCACCGGTTCCTACACCACCTCCATCGCGGACACCGAAGAACAGATCCGGGCCGCACAGCGGCTGCGGTACCGCGTCTTCGGCGAAGAGATGGGAGCGGCCCTCGCCACCCCGCTGCCCGGCCACGACATCGACGCCTTCGACGCGCTGGCCGACCACCTGATCGTGACCGACACCACGACCGGCGAGGTGGTCGGCACCTACCGGCTGCTGCCGCCCGGCCGGACCCAACGCTCCTACGCCGAGGCCGAGTTCGACCTGGCCTCGCTCGCCGGGCTGCGCCCCGCGATGATCGAGGCCGGGCGTTCCTGTGTGCACCCGGACCACCGCTCGGGCGCCGTCATCAACCTCATGTGGTCCGCGCTCGCCCGCTATGTGCTGCTGTCCGGGCACCGCTATCTGGCGGGCTGCGCCTCCGTACCGCTCGCCGACGGCGGCGCGGCCGCCTCCAGCGCCTGGCTACTCGGCAACGCCAGGCACTCCTCGCCCCCCGAACTGCGGGTCCACCCCCACCGCCCGTGGCTGCCGACGGCCCCGGCGCCGGGCCGCCCCGGCTACGCCGACCTGCCACCGCTGCTGCGCGGCTACTTCCGGCTCGGCGCTTGGATGTGTGGGGCGCCCACATACGACCCCGAGTTCAATGTGGCCGACTTCTTCGTGCTGCTCGACATGGACCGGCTCGGCGAGCGCTACCGCCGCTACTTCCTCGGAGACGCTTCCCGGCCCGGAGACGCCCGGCCCGGAGACGCCCGATGAGCCCCTGGTCGGTGGCGGCGCCCTGCACCCCGGACTGTCTGGACGACAGCACACCCCGGGTGCCGCTCACCGAGACGGCACGCCGGTACGCGGCCCTCACCCACACCCTGATCCGATCCGTGGCGACGGGCGAGCGGCTCGCCGACCCGCGTGTGCTGCGCGGCCAGGCCCGGGCCGTCCTCCACGCCCTGGGGGTGCGCCTGGAGACCGGGCCGCCGGTGCCGGGGATCACACCCGGCGCGCTGGTCGTCGCCAACCACATCTCCTGGCTCGACGCCGTGGCGCTGCTCGCCGTCGAGCCGGTCACCGTCCTCGCCAAGCGCGAGGTCGGCCAGTGGCCGGTGGTCGGCACGCTCGCCCGCCGCATCGGAACCCGCTTCATCGACCGCGGCGCCGTACGTGAACTCCCTGACGCCGTAGCCGAGTTGACCGATCTGCTGCGCTCGGGCCGGTCCGTCCTCGTGTTCCCGCAGGCCACCACCTGGTGCACCGTCGCGGGCGGCCGGTTCCACCGGGCCGCGTTCCAGGCCGCAGTCGACGCGGGCGCCCCGGTGCGGCCGATGACTGTCGACTACCTCCAGGGCGGCGTCCCCACCACGGTCGCGGCCTTCCTCGGCAGCGACGACTTCACGACGTCGTTGCGCAGGGTGGCCCAGGCCCGTGCCCTGAGTGTGCGGGTCACCGCACATCCGGAGCTGCGCGGCACCGACCGCCGCACCCTGGCCGCCGCGGCCGCCGCCGCCGTGTGCGGCCCCCGTCCGCCCGCCCACACCGCCACGCGCGTAGCCGCCTGAACGGGCCGTCCGCCCTCTAAGCTGGGCAGCCATGTTCACACCCGAGGGTCCCAGCTTCCGTGAGCTCGCCGTCCAGGCGCTGTCGTCCGTCGAGCACGGCTACGACCTCCTGGCCCCGAAGTTCGACCACACCCCGTTCCGCACCCCGGAGTCGATCCTCGACGCCACCGCCGACGTGCTCGCCGGACTCGGCCCGTTCGGCCGGGGTCTCGACCTGTGCTGCGGCACCGGCGCCGGCCTCGATGTGCTGGGCCGGGTGTGCCGGGAGCGGATCACGGGCGTCGACATCAGCGCCGGGATGCTGGAGGTCGCGGCCTTGGCGCACCCGGGGGCGGACCTGCTGCGCGGCGACGTGCGGGAGCTGCCGCTCGGCGCGGACTACGACCTGGCCGTCAGTTTCGGAGCGTTCGGCCACTTCCTGCCCCGGGAGCGGCCGAACCTCTACGCCCAGGTGTACGCCGTGCTGCGCCCCGGCGGCCGGTTCGCGTTCCCGGTGGCCGCCCCGGCCCGGCCGGGCAGCCCGGGCCATCTCGCTCTGCTCGGCTTCGACGCGGCCATGCGGATCCGCAACGCGCTGTGGCGTCCCCCGTTCGTCATGTACTACCGCGGCTTCGGCCTCGCGGACCTGCGCCGGGAGCTGGCGACGGCCGGATTCGCGGTCGAGCTGTACGCCCTGGAGGCGCTGGGGCGGCGCCCCGACGGCAGCCCGCGGGCCCGACTGGTCGTGGCCACGAAGTAGGCACGGCAAACCCCTTCAGCCACAGGTGAGTTGCGGCGTGGCCCAGTCCGCGTGGTCGTAGTCGACGCCGTCACCGGCGTCCGTCACGACGAGCCGCAGCTCGTTCGCGCCGCTCACGTCGGCACTGATCGCCTTCGCCGCGTCCGCTCCGGTGACCTTGCCGCTGTCGGCGGCGAGCACCCCGTCCCGGTACACCTGGAAGACGACCGAGCCCTTCGCGCCCACCTCGTCGTCCACGCCCACGCTCGACCGGAACGCGCTGCAGGTCCCCCCGAGGTAGTACGTCACCGTGGACGCCGCGTGCGTGCCGAGGCCCTTGGCGTAGACGGTGCCGCCCACGGTCAGGGGCTTGCCGTCGCCCGCGGCCTGTTCGCCGTTGCTGCGGTCGCGCTCGACCGGGCCCCAGCCGCCGGCCGCCGAACTCCACGCCAGGTCGCTCAGGGCGTGGGTACCGGCGGACGGGCCCTGGCCGCAGGCCAGTTGGGGGCCCGCCCAGTCGGCGTGGTCGTAGGTGATGCCGTCCCCGCCGTCGGTCACGACCAGGCGCAGCGTGCCGCCGCCCCGCAGGTCCGCCGCGAGGTGCGCGGGCGGATCGCTCGCGGTGCGCAGCCCGCTGTCGGCGACGAGCGTCTGATCCCGGTAGATCCGGAACACCACCGAACCGCCCGCCGTCGACTCGTCGTCCACGCCCACGTCGACCGTGAGCGAACGACAGCCGCCGCCCAGGTAGTACGTGATGTCCGAGGCGGCATGGGTGCCCAGGCCCTTGGCGTACGTGGTCCCGTTGATGGTGAGCGTCCGGCCGTCGCCCGCGGCCTGTTCGCCGTTGCTGCGGTCGCGCTCGACCGGGCCCCAGCCGTTCACGGCCGACGTCCAGGGCAGGTCGCCGAGCTGGTTCAGGCCGGTCGGCGGCGGCACGGGGGAGCCGGGTGTCACCCGGTACATCACGGTGCCGTGGGCCGGAACCGACGCGCTGATGGGGCCCGTGGTGCTGCTGGTCTGCTTGGACCACAGGTCTTTGAGCGCATACGAGGACGCGCCGCCGATCCCGAGGGCGTCGACGCTCGTCGAGACGGTCCGGGCGGAGGTGTTCTCATTGGTGAGCGTGACCGAACGGCCGCCGTCCGCAAGGGGTTTGGACATCACCACCAGACCGCCGGAGCTGGACACCACCGTGCCCTGCTTGCCGAGCGGGTCCTGGTCGACGGCAATGACGTCGGTGTTCTTGAGGATCGCGAGCGTCGCCGCGCTCGGGTTGCGCAGATCGCTGCCGATGAGCAGCGGCGCCGCCATCTGCGACCACAGGCTGAAGTGGGTGCGGTACTCGGTGTCCGTCATGCCGCCGTTGCCGACCTCCAGCATGTCCGGGTCGTTCCAGCCGCCGGGTCCGGCGTAGGGGGCGAGCGACTGGTTCTGGTGCGCGATGTCGATCATGCTCGACCAGGAGTCGCTGATGTCGCCCGTGGTGCGCCAGGAGTTCCCGGTGCCCGAGGCCCAGTTCCAGGGCTGGTTGGAGCCCCATTCGCAGATGCTGTAGAGGATGGGCCGCCCCGTCGCCTTGAGCGCGTCGCCCATCGCCTTGTACCGCTGCTTCGCGTCGGCGCCGGTGTTGTTGCAGTTGTCGTACTTGAGGTAGTCCACGCCCCAGGAAGCCCACAGATTCGCGTCCTGCTGCTCGTGACCGAGGCCGCCGGGGAAGCCCTGGGTGTCGCAGGTCTTGGTGCCCGCGCTGGAGTAGAGCCCGAACTTGAGGCCCTTGGCGTGCACATAGTCCGCGACGGCCTTGATGCCGTGCGGGAAGCGCACCGGGTCGGGGACGAGGTTGCCGTTGGCGTCCCGGTTCGGCAGCGCCCAGCAGTCGTCGATGTTGACGTAGGTGTAGCCGGCGTCCTTGAGGCCCTGCGCGACGAACGCATCCGCGACGCCCTCGACCATCGACTCGTTGAACTCGCCCCGGCAGTGCGTGGAGTTCCAGTTGTTGAACCCCATCTGCGGGGTGCGCGCGAGACCGTTGTCCACGGCCGCGGCCGGCGGCGCGGCCGCCACCTGCACGGCGACCGTCACACCGCCCGCGAGGAGGGCGAGGGCACCCAGTGAAGCGGTGAGGCGCTGTCTGAAGATGTTCAGTTCGGCAGTCAAGTGCGGCTCCGTTGAAGGTGATTGGCGCACAAACGAACGGTGTCGAACGAAAGCAACCACATCACAGCGCCCGGGCAAGTGCATGTCAAGAGAAGCGGCCGGTGCGTCGCCACCGCCCGTCCGGACATGCGAGAGCCCCCACCGCACCGGCGGTGGGGGCTCCGTCGCGACGGACACGGACACGGACACGGACACGGACACGGACGGCGGACGCCGTGCGCCGGGGGATTGGCAGTCGGGGACTAGCAGTCGGGGACGTGTCCCCACACGTCGACGTACGAGGCGCTGACCCAGCCGCGCGCGTTGCCCAGCCAGTACCACCAGTCGGTGCCGTTCACGTCCGTCCCGTACGTCTTGCACTCCACCCGGTCCCGGGCGCCCGGCGACAGACTGGTCACCACATCGGAGCGCAGCGTCGGGTCCTCCCGTACGTTCAGTTCGATGCGCGAGGTCACGGTGCCCCACACAGGTCCGTCGTCACGGTGTGCCGGGGCCGCGGTGGCGGTGACCGCCAGGGCGACGCCGCTCGCGGAGAGACCGCAGGCGAGCAGGCCCGCGGTCAGTGCTCGACGGGTGCGTCCGGTGTGCATGAGCGACTCCCTTCGTCACTGCTGCCCCCTGGGATGCGCGGGCCGTCGCCGGCCGGCACCCCTCGACGCGTCCCCTCCATCACACACCAGGCCCCCTGGGGGCGCGACCCGAGCGGCGGGGGCCCGGGATCCCCCGGGATCCCGGGCCGACCGGCGGGCGGGCCGCGTCAGGGCGACTCGTGCAGGCGCAGCAGCGACGCCACCAGCTCGTCCACCTCCTCCGGGGTGTTGTACAGCGCGAAGGAGGCGCGGGCCGCCGACTCCAGGCCGTAGTGGGCGAGCGCCGGCTGCGCACAGTGGTGGCCGGCCCGGATCGCGATGCCGTCCCGGTCCAGCCAGGACGCGATGGCCGCCGGGGTGTGGCCCGCCATCGTGAAGGTGAGCACCGCGATACGGCCCGGCGCCGACCCCAGGATCTCCAGGCCCGGCACCATCGCCATCGCCTGCCGCGCGTACGCCGTCAGCTCGTTCTCGTACGCCGCGACCGCTCCGCGGTCGAAGGACGTGAACCAGTTCAGGGCGGCGAGCAGCCCGACCACGCCGGCGATGTTCCCGGTGCCGGCCTCCATGAGGTGGGGCACCGGGGCGAACGTGGTGCGCGCGAAGGACACCGAGTCGATCATGTTGCCGCCGCCCTGCCAGGGCCGCAGGCCCGCGAGGACCTCCGGCTTGACGTAGAGCGCGCCGATACCGGTGGGCGCGTACAGCTTGTGCCCGGAGAAGGCGTAGAAGTCCGCGTCGAGGCCGGTGACGTCAACGGGCAGGTGGGCCACCGCCTGTGCGCCGTCGACCAGCACCTTCGCCCCGTAGCGATGGGCGAGCGCGGTCATCTCGCGCACCGGCGGGACCGTGCCGAGTACGTTGGAGGCCTGGCTGACCGCGACGAGCCGGGTACGGCACGAGAGCAGGTCCGCGTAGGCGTCCTGGTCGATCTGCCCGTCCGGCAGGAGCGGCACCGGGACGACACGGGCCCGGGTCTCGCGCGCGATCAACTGCCAGGGGACGATGTCCGAATGGTGCTCCAGGACCGGCACGAGGATGTCGTCGCCGGGGCCCAGAAGGGCCCGCCCCCAGCTCTGCGCGACCAGGTTCACGGCCTCGGTCGTGCCCCGTACGAACACGATGGACTCGGGCGACGGCGCTCCCAGGAAGTCCGCGACGGCGGCCCGGCCCGCCTCGTACATCTCGGTGGCCTCGCGGGCCATGGTGTGCGCGCCGCGGTGGATGTTGGAGTTGGACGTGCCGTAGTAGCCGGCGATCGCCTCGATGACCTGGCGCGGCTTCTGCGTGGTGGCCGCGTTGTCCAGCCAGACCAGCGGGTGCCCGTTGACGGTGCGGTGCAGGATCGGGAAGTCCTTGCGCGCCGACTCCGGTGTGAATGCGCCCGGTTGGCGCCCGGGCGACGCGACCCGCTCCACAACCTCAGGAGTAGTCATGGTAGTTGGACACCTCGACGTTCTGGAGCACGGCGATCGCGTCCTCCACCAGGACGGCCGTGTTGAAGTACGCGGTCATCAGGTACGAGGTGATGCCCTTCTGGTCGACCCCCATGTTCCGCATGGACAGGCCGGGTTCGACCTCGTCGGGGACCGCGGCGGGCCGCAGCCCGACCACGCCCTGCTCGGCCTCGCCGATGCGCATCAGCAGGATCTCGGTGGTGCCGATGGCTCCGCCGCCCGAGAAGCGGACCTTGTCGGAGGGCAGCAGCGGCACTCCGCGCCAGGTGAGCAGCGGGCTGCCGTACCGGCTGTCGGTCACCGGCGGCACGCCCCGACGGGTGCATTCGCGGCCGAAGGCGGCGATCGCGCGGGGGTGTGCGACGAAGAAGCCGGGTTGCTTCCACACCCGGGCCAGCAGCTCGTCGAGGTCGTCCGGGGTCGGCGAACCGGTGCGGGACTGCACGCGCTGGCCCGCGGAGACGTTGTTCAGGAGGCCGAACTCGGGGTGGTTGAGCAGGGCAGCCTCCTGCCGCTCGCGCAGCGCCTGCACCGTCAGGTTGGACTGGGCGCGCGTCTGGTCGATCGGGCCGTTGTACAGGTCCGCGACCCGGGTGTGGATGCGCAACACCGTCTGGGCGAGCGTCATGTGGTACTCGCGCGGCGCGTCCTCGTAGTCCACATAGGTACCCGGCAGCTCGACCTCCCCGACGTGCCCGGAGCTGAGGTCGATGGGCGCCTCCGCGCCGGGCCGCACCCCGTCGCCCGAGGCGTACGCGTCCATCGCGGTACACAACTCGGGACTCCGGTCCGCGAGCCGGGCGAGGGCCGCCCGGTCGGCGCACAGGGCCGTGCCCGGGGTGAGCGCCTTGACGCGGTACGGCATCGGCTCGCCGCGGGTCCAGGAGTCGAGGCAGAAGAACTGGCCGTCGCCCACGACTTCGAGCAGCGCGTCCTCGCCGTACCGGCCGGTGACGCGCTTCTCCGCGCGGCCCTGCACCAGAACCCACAGCCGGTCCGCGGGATCCCCCTCCTGCACGAGCACCTGCCCGGCGTCGAACGTCACCGGGGTGAAGGCGCCGGCGAGTTCGCCCAGGAGGTCGTCCCCGGCGTCGCGCAAGTAGGGCAGCTCGCGCAGGTCGCCCGGCATGACGCACGGGGTGCCGTCCTCGTCGTACGTGCTGATCCGGTCGTCGCCCAGGACGAAGGACCGGCGGCGGTTGACGCGGTAGACCCCGGATTCGACGTCCACCCAGGGCAGCGCGCGCAGCAGATAGCGCGGGGTGATTCCGCGCATTTGCGGAACGGTCTTGGTGGCGGTGGCGAGTTGCCGCGCGGCGTCCGGGCCGAGACTCGACCGACCATTATTCACAGGAGTGTTCACCAGTACCTCCACGTCGGGGTTGGACGACAACCGATCGTGTTCCTGGAATTTCGGAGCCACAAGGGGCATGTGCCCATGGCAGTCTTGAAAAGGCGCCGACGGGGCCATGAAAAACCGCCCCGACGCAGGTCGGGGCGGTTTGGGTGCATCGCAGAACAGACGCAATTCAAACTGACTGAACGGCTATTACATCCTAAAAGCACGACTTATGGGAATGCCCATTCCGGTCGAATGAGGAGATCGACGGCGTGAATTCGACGAACGCGGGTCAGCGGGCCGCCCGCTCCTCCACAGCGGTGCGCCAGGCCGCCTTTTCCGCGGGTGTTTCCTGTTCGGTCGCGGGGGCGCGCCGGCCGCCGCGGGCGAAGAAGCCGGCCAGCGGCAGGGTGGCCGCGCCCACGGTGACGGCGTCCGGGCCGAGCCGGCCGAGTTCGATGGTGACCCGCTCGGCCGGGTGGCGCAGTGCGTAGGCGGTGGCGTGCCGGCGTACCGACTCCAGGATGTGCGGGCCGAGTTGGAGTCCGGCCCAGCCGCCGATCAGAATGCGCTCCGGGTTGTAGAGGTTGATCAGATCGGACAGCCCGGCGCCCAGGTACTCGGCGGTCTCCTCGATCACCCCGAGCGCGACCGGACTCGCGGCGACGCCCGGGTCCGTGGGGTAGGCGGCGGCGAGGAGGGCGGTCACCGCGGTCTCCTCCCCGGTGTCGGGGGGCAGTTGGGCCCCCGCCTCGCGCCAGCGCTGGATGAGGGCCTCGGCGCCCGCGTACGCCTCCAGGCAGCCGAGCGCGCCGCACCGGCAGCGGCGGCCGCGTACGTGCACGGTGGTGTGGCCCCATTCGGCGGCGCTGCTGTGCGCGCCTCCGTAGATCGCGCCGCCCGAGATGATGCAGGCGCCGACACCCGAGCCGAACAGGACGATCGCCGCGTCGGAGGCCCCCCGGCCGCCGCCGAACCACAGCTCGGCCTGCCCCAGCGTCTTGGTGCCGTTCTCGATGAAGTAGCGCGTATCGGCGGGAAGTCGCAGGCTTTCGCGCAGCAGGGACTCCAGCGGCACCGCGTCCCAGCCGATGGTCTGGCCGTGCACCACGGCCCCGTCGGGGGAGCTGCGGTCGACGATGCCCGGCACGCCGACACCCACGCCGAGCAGGCGGGCCGGATCCAGACCGCTCTCGTGCAGCACGGCCGCGACGCCCTCGCGGATGTGGCCCACGATGTGGTCGACGTCGTAGCCGCCCGCGTCCAACGACAGCTCCACGCGGGCGAGTTCACGCAGGACCAGGTCGAACAGCTCGACCCTGACCCGGGTCTCGCCGACGTCCACGCCGATGAGGTGGCCGCAGCCGGGGGCGACCCGGAGCAGGGTCCGGGGCCGCCCGCCGTCGGAGTCCACCACCCCGGCGTCCTCAAGGAGGCCGTCCGCGACGAGTTCGGCGACGACGTTGCTGACGGATCCTGAACTCAGTCCGGTGGCGGGCCCCAGTGCCTGGCGGCTCATCGGCCCGTCGAAGTACAACCGCCGCAGCACCGCGCTGCGGTTGTCCCGGCGCAGGTCGCGGACGGTCCTTCTGTTCGGTGTGGCCATGTGGCTCCCTCCCTGCGTGCAACATACCGGTGCGAGAGCCCGTGCCGCGCCCTTGTCCCTGGTCTTAACTCATGCCCTAAATTAAGCCATGAGGTTGAAGGGCGCGTGCGAAGGGCGGCGAACTCGTACCGAAGGCCGCATGCGTGGGGGGCGCGGGACCTGTCAGGCCAGATGTGCCACGAGGCGCTCCAGGAAGGCCTGCTGGCCCTTGATGAGCAGCGGGGCCGCGGCCCCGGGGGACAGCCAGGCGAAGCGGTCCATCTCCGGGAACTCGCACAGGGTGCCCGAGCCGCGCGGCCACTCCATGGTGAACGTGCCCGGCACCACGTCCGCCGGATCCAGGTCCCCCGCCACCGCCCACGCCGTCACGGTCTTCCCGGAGCGCTGCACGATCTCGCCCAGCGGCACCCAGGCACCCTCGGGCGCGGGAAGGCCCAGCTCCTCCTCGAACTCGCGCCGGGCCGCCGCCTCGGGCCGCTCCTCGGGGCCGTACTCACCCTTGGGGATCGACCAGGACCCGGCGTCGCGTCCCGAGTGGAACGGCCCGCCCATGTGCCCGACCAGCACTTCGAGCCCGCCCGCCACCCCGCGGTACACCAGCAGCCCCGCGCTGCGCTTTCCTGCCATGCCGCCAGTCTGCGGGCCCGGCCCGCTCGGCGCCATGGGGCGGAGGTGCCGGCGTGGCGATCGTACGTCCTGGCGCCGTGCCGGCTAGGACCGCACGTCCCGGGCCGGGGTTTCCGGCCCGGTCCCGGGGCCGGAGTTCTCCGAGCGCTCGGCCGACACGGCGAGCGTGAAGGAGTGGCCGGCCGGGTCGGCGTAGACGCGTTCGTCGCGCGGCCCGTTGTTGTCCTTGGTGTCGACGGGCATGCCGCCAAGGGTGATCACCTCGCGCTCGGCGGCGTCCATGTCGCCGAGCGCCACGACGATCCTGAGGTGCGCCTGCTGCGAGTCCTCGGGGCGCGGCCAGCTCGGCGGCGCGTACCCGTGGTCGCGGCGGATCGCCAGATGGACGCCGTCGCCGCCGATCACCTCGACGAAGTCCGGGTTCTCGGCGGTACGAGTCTCGCCGCCGAGCAACTGCGCGTAGAACTCGGCGAGTTCGACGGGCTCGGCACAGTCCAGTACGAGGATGCTGGTCTTGGGTACGCTCATGCCGGACGAGTTCCCCCGCCGGGCCCCGCCTAACCGGCGCGGGCGGGGCCCCGGCACTCGTCCGGCGCACGGTCGCCGTCCGTGACCGCCGCGCCGCTCGCGTAGTGCACGTACTCGCGCACCAGCCGGAACCCGGCCGTCCAGGCCAGCAGCCGGCTCGGCCGGTCGTGGCGGGAGCAGGTCCAGCTCACCCCGCGCCCCCGGGCCGTGATGTCGCGGCTCAGCGCCAGCACGCAGTGCGGGGCGAGCCGCTGGTGGCGCCGGCCGGGAGCGGTGAACACGGCGATGTCCTCGTAGGCGGCACCCCGGAAGTACGTGCAGGCGAGGGCCAGCAGTCTCTCCTGGCGGAAGGCTCCCCAGGCGTGCCCGGACCGGGCGAGGCCGGAGGGCCCGCCCCAACTCGCGTGGATCCAGGCCGAGTCGGCGGGAAGGGCGGCCAGTGCGGGCGCGTCCGAGGAGGTGAGCGGACGGATCGTCACGGTACGCGGCGGGCGCGGGGGAGCCGCGGGTTGCTGGCGCACATAGACCATCCGCTCGCGCGGCACCACCTGGTCGAAGGCGTCGGCGAGGAACGGCAGGAACGAGGCGGGCGCGTCGATGCGGCGATGGGCCAGCGGTGTGAGGTCCCCCGGTTCGAGGGAGTCCGGGTCGCCGCGCAGCAGCACATGGCGCGCACAGTCCAGGGCGAGCACGCGCGGACGCCCGGCACGGTCGGCCAGGGCGTGCCCGTTCCCGGTGGTCAGTACGTGCTCGGCCAGCGCCGAGGGGCCGGGTTCCGTGGCGTCCAACTGGGCCACAAGTGAGGCGAGTTGGGGTAAGGCGAGTTCGATCACGTCGGGCTCCGTTCCGGTGGCGGGAGGTCGGGCCCCGGGCCCGGCGAGCGGTGCGGCAGGCAGGGGTCCGAGGTGCTGCGCACGGGGGTGCGGTGCGGGCTGTGCGGTGCGGCGCGCTGCGGTTGGGCGGCCGCCTTTGCTTGTGCTTTGCCGTGAGGGATGAGTACCCCGTGCGCGGCGAGGTAAGGGCGCGGCCTCCTCGGGATCCGGTGCGTCACGCCGCGCGGTCCCGCCGGGGAGACGGCCCCGACGGGACCGCGCGGCGCCCTGGCAGGCAAGGAAAGCAGGTCCCGGGCGTCCCCGGCGTCAGCATCGCGTCAGTGTGTGCCCGCTTCCCGTCAGCGTGGCGTCAGGACGCCGGGCGGTCGGGGCGCCCGGGCGTAGCGTCGCCGACGTGCCCCGGCCCGCCTCCCCGTGCCGGGGCCGCCCCACCCACCGCGCGGATCCTCCAGAAGGCATCCATGGCACGGCCCGCCGGTGCGGCGACGACCCCGACCCCGGGGAACGCCGCGCCGGCGGGCCCACGCGGTGGATCGCCCGACAAGGAGCACCTGGCCATGACCACCATGAACCTGCCGGCCGCCGCCCCCGCCCACACCACGGACGACCTTTCCGTGTGGCCGGCCTCCACCTCCCGGCTCGGCCACGGCGGACTCGCGGTGGGCGCCGTCGCGCTCACCGAGATCGCCGAACGCTTCGGCACACCCGCCTATGTGCTGGACGAGGGCGAGGTGCGCGAACGCTGCCGCACCTATCGCAGCGCCTTCCCCGAGGCCGAAGTCCTCTACGCCGCCAAGGCGTTCCTGTGCCGGGCCATCGCCCACTGGGTGCGGGACGAGGGACTCGGCCTCGATGTGTGCTCGGCCGGCGAACTCGAACTCGCCGTCACCGCCGGGTTCCCGGCCGACCGCATCGTGCTGCACGGCAACGCCAAGTCCCCGCACGACATCGAGGCCGCGCTGCGCCTCGGCGTGGGGCGGATCGTCATCGACAGCCCCTCCGAGATCGCCCGGCTGGCGGCGGCGGTCGGACCGGGCGGCCACCAGAAGGTGATGCTCCGGGTGGTGCCCGGCATCAGCGCGGGCGGCCACGACAAGATCCGTACCGGCACCGACGACCAGAAGTTCGGCCTCTCCCTCACCGACGGCCATGCCCAGCACGCCATCGCCCGCATCCTGGGGCAACCGCAGCTCGAACTGACCGGCCTGCACTGCCATTTGGGCTCACAGATCACCACCGTCAAGCCCTATCTGTCGGCGGTGCGCCGCATGGTCGGCCTGATGGCCCGCATCCGCGACACCCACGGCGTGGTGCTGCCCGAGCTGGACATGGGCGGCGGTCACGGCGTCGCCTACCGCCCCGGCGAGGACGCGCTGGACATCACGGCGCTGGCCCGCCGGATGCGTACCGAACTCGTCGAGAGCTGCGCGGCGGCCTCGCTCACGGTGCCCCGGCTGCTCGTCGAGCCGGGCCGCGCCGTGGTGGGGCCGGCCGGTGTCGCGCTGTACCGGGTGCTCGCGGTCAAGCGCACCGGCGACAACCTCTTCGTCGCGGTCGACGGCGGGATGAGCGACAACCCGCGACCCGCCCTGTACGGAGTGCGGTACGCGCCCCGCCTCATCGGGCGGGCGGCGACCGCCGAGCCCCGCAGGGCGACCGTCGTGGGACGGCACTGCGAGGCGGGCGACGTCCTGGCCGCGGCGGTGGACCTGCCGGGCGACATCCACCCCGGGGACCTGCTGGCCGTGCCGGTCGCCGGCGCCTACCAGCTGTCGATGGCGTCCGGCTACAACATGGTGGGACGCCCCCCGGTGGTCGCCGTCGCCGACGGCCACGCCCGGCTCCTGGTGCGCCGCGAGTCGCTCGACGACTTCCGCAGCCGCGACGTCGGGCTGTGAGGCGGGCCCGGTCGCGGCACCGGGTGTGAGGCGGCCGGGCCCGGTTCCGCGTGTGAGGCGGCCGGCCCGGTTCCGGCACCGGGAGTGGGGCGCGCCCCGCCTTCGGCGTCCGACCGTGCGCCGCCCTCACGACGGTCGCTGCGCCACCCGGGAGGCGGGGCGGCGGCCGAGGAGTTCGGCCAGGCCGCGCCGGGTCGCGGCGAGCACCACCCGGTCCTCGGGCCGCAGCACATAGCCGGGCGGCACCTGCCACACCAGGTCGCCGGGAGAGCCCGCACGGCCGCGGCGGGTGGCGCCCAGATCGGGCACCCGCTCGCCCGGCGAGGACGTGTCGAGCGCGAGGACCCGCCAGGCCCCCTCGCGGAACGCCTCCTCGACCGTATGCCCCTCCAGCTGTGGATGTCCCGCGACATCGACGGCCGCGAAGAGCAGCACCTTGCGCTCCACCGGTATGGCGCCCAGGATCTGACGACCCATCATGGCGCTGGCGAAGGCCGGCGCCGCCAGGTGCGAGACGCTGCGGCTGCGCGTGAGGGCCCCCGGGTGCGCGGCACGCAGGGTGCGGTGGACGGCGGTCGCGAAGTCGTCGTCGTACAGGCGCATCACCACGCGCAGATCGGGCTTCACCGAGCGGGCGTACAGCGCGGCTTCGAGGTTGGTGGTGTCCGAGCTGGTCAGCGCGAGCAGCGCGTGCGCCCGGTGGATGCGGGCGGACTCCAGGAGCCCCTCCTGGGTGACGTCGCCGATGACGGTGGGGACCCGAAGGCGCCTGGCGAGGGCTATGCCGCGGGCCTCCGGGTCGGCTTCCACGCACACCACGGGGATGTCGAGTTCGCGCAGCCGCACCAGGACCCGCGCGCCGATCTTGCCCATGCCGAGCAGCACCACATGCCCCGAGAGCCCGCGCGGGGGCCGGGGCAGCGCGGAGGCGTTGCGGAAGGTACCCAGGCCTTCGAGGACGGCGGCCACGAGAATCGGCAGGAGCAGCAACCCCACCAGTCCGGACAGGAGTTGGAGGATCTGCCGCCCCACCGGCTGGCCCTTGGCCGGGTCGTCGATGGCGAAGATGTCGAGCAGCGTCAGATAGGCGGCGTGCAGGGGATCGGCGCCGGTGGTGAGGCAGGTCGCGACGGCGAGTGCGAGCACCGAGGCGACGATCCCGGCCAGCGACCAGCGGAGCCGCCGCGAGAACAGCCTGCCCAGGGGTGCGCTCAGATCGGTGAGGCGGCCCGGCGACTGGGCGGGCCCGGTGTACGTGACGGTCTCCAGGACCACCCGGCCGCGGTTTGCGGCCTCCTCCATCGAGCGCTCGCCCGGCAGCAACCGGGGCCCCTCCGAGCCGCTGCGGTCCGAACCCTCCGCCCCCGCGGGGTCGTTGGTGGTCGACGACAGAAGGGCCAGGGTGCACAGACCGGGGTCGGTGACCTCGCCGGGCCGCGGCGGCGGACGCTGCCCCGCCCGCAGCAGCACCCCGTCGGCGTGCACGACCTTGCTGGTGCCCGCGAGCGCCGTCGCGGCGAGTGCGGGCGCCGCGGTGTCGGCGTCGGACAGGACCGTGGTGGAGGCCTCCGGGGCGCCCGGGTCCGGGCCGGGCGTGGTGAGGGCCGCGGCCTGGTCGAGCAACTCCTGGAGATATTGCCCGAGTTTGCGGTTGTAGAGGCGGATCACGAGCCGCACGCGCGGATTGAGGCGCCGGGCGATGAGGGCGGCCCGGATGTTCGTCTCGTCGTCGCGGTGGACCAGCGCCACGGCCGCGGCCTGACCGATGCCGGCCTCCACGAGCGTCTCGTCGTTGGGTTCCACCGCCTCCACGAGCCGGTTGTCGCCGGCCCCGTCCGGGGCGGTGGCCGGGGTGCGCAGCATCACCGAGGACACCCGGCCGAACAGCGCGGAGGCCCTGGTGCGGCCGCCTGCCGGGAGCCGGGACGCGGGAGTTCCGTCGACCGGTGGAACGACGAGGATCACCCGCTCCCCGTACACCTCGCGCAGTTCACCGGCGAGCCGGTGGGCCAGCGCGCCGTCGCCGCTGACGATCATGTGTCCGACGGGCGGCCTGGGTCTCGACGGAGACGGAAGCGGCTGTTGAGGTAGTGAGGGCACACCCAGACCTTGCCCCATCAGGTGGTGCCGCGTCGACGCCCCGCCGGTCCCGGGGGCACCGGCTCCACAACTGCCTTGTCGCGCCCGGCTGTTGTGAACAGAATGTGCAGCAGCACGGCGGCGAGTGTGCCCGCCACCACGCCACTGCCCGCGACCGTGCGCACCCAGCCGGGGAACCCGTCGTAGAGGGCGGGTGCGAGCAGCGGCAGCAGGCCGATCGCCAACGCCAGGGCCGCGACGAGGGAGTTGGAGCGCTCCCCGAGGTCGGAGCGGGCGAGCATCTCCACGCCCATGACGGCGATGACCGCGTACACGACCAGCGCCGAGCCGCCGACCACCGCGGTGGGCAGCCCGGCCACCAGGCGCGTCAGCGGGGAGAGCAGCCCGGCGACGACCAGCAGGCCACCGGCCGCGGCCGTCACATAGCGGCTGCGCACCCCGGTCAGGCGGCCGATTCCGATGTTCTCGGAACTGGTCACCATCAGGGACGTGCCGAAGAGGGCGCCGACGAGGGACACGAGCGCGTCCGCGCGGGCCACCCTCGGCACATCCCGTCCGGGGTCGGGCGCGCGGCCCGCCGTCTCGCTGTTCAATACGGTCTGGCCGGTGATCTCGGCCAGCGTGGTGAGGCTGAACACCAGGAGCGGCAGGGCCGCGAGCGGATCGAACTGCGGGGCCCCGTAGGGGAAGAGGTCCGGCAGGGCGAAGCCCGAACCGGCGGCCGGGGTGAACGCGCCGAGGCCCGTGGTCACCGCGACGAGCGTGCCCACCGCCATCCCGATGAGGACGGCGGTACGCCGCCACGCCCCGCGCAGCACGAGGTGGGCCAGGATCGTCGCGGCCACGGTCACCGCGGCGAGCAGGACCGCGCGCGGGGCGGCCGTTCCGCCGGGGCCGGTGATGAGCTGGGCGGCGACCTTGACCATGGAGATGCCGATCAGGAGCACGGTCACTCCCATCACGAGCGGCGGGAAGAGCCGTACCACCCGGGCGTACAGCGGCAGGACGGCGAGCAGCAGTGCGGCGGCGAGCAGCACCGAGCCGCTGGCCACCGCGGGGCCGTGGTCGCGGGCGATCTGGAGGAACAGGGCCGCGGCCGCCCCGCCCGGCAGCATCACGAACGGCAGCCGCGCGCCGAACTTCCAGACGCCGAGCGACTGGAGGAGCGAGCCGGCGCCGCACAGCACCAGCACCGCGCTGAGCAGCGAGGCGGTGGTCGGCGGCGGCAGCCGCAGGGCAGCTGCCGTGAGGAAGACGGTGGACACGGGGGCCGCGACCATGGCGAGCACATGCTGAAGGGCGAGCGGCCCGAGTCGCGCCGGAGATATGCGCTCATCGACGGGGGACACGTCACAAGGGGAGCCACTCGCAACGGAGTTCGGGGCTTCCGGAGCGTTCGGGGAACCGGGGGAGGTCATGGGCGGGCCGCCAGCCAGGGCAGCTGCTCGGGGGTGTAGCGGTAGGCGCGGAACACCGCGTTCGGCTCGGCGGGGAAGAGCCGGCGGACCTCGGACTCCTCGTAGCCGCCGAACTGCGGCACCACGAACTCCCAGCACAGATAGCCCTCTTGGGTCACCTCGAAGAGGCGCCCCGCCGGGGAGTCGGTGATGAGCGTGTTGCCGCCCGGCAGCCTCTGGGCCGATCCCATGAACGGCGCGAAGAACGACTCGCGGGCCGGGTCGTGGTACTGCCACACCACCGCGCGGCTCTCGCGCTCGATCTCGATGACGCGCGAGTACGGCACGTCGTGGCCCGGCCGGAAGACGCCGTTGTCGAAGACGAGGATGTTGCCGTTCGCCAGCTCGGTGGGATGGTGCTGCTGGGAGACCGAGCCGGGCTCGGTGCGCCACAGGATCTCGCCGGTGTCCCGGCTGATGACGACCACCGCGGACACGCTGCGCAGGCTGGCCAGGACGTTTCCGTCGGCGAGCGGGGTCACGCTGTTGATCAGCGGCCAGTGCTCACGGGCGTAATCGGGGTGCAGCGGGAACTCGGCGCGGTCGAGGTGGTCGGCGGCCCGCCACGACCACAGCTCGGCGCCGTCGGGTCCGACCTCCTTGATGGTGTCGGCCCACACCGTGTCCCCCGGGGCCTCGGAACCCGCCACCCCGCCGAGGACGGCGGCGGCCCGCTCGCCGCGCAGGGGTTCGAGCGCGGTGTACAGGACGTGCCCGTCGCCGAGGTGGTGGGCGTCGTGGTGCTGGAGGGGGTCTCGGTGCTCGCGCAGGACCGTGCCGTCCGGCGAGGCCTCCAGCATCACGCCGCCCCGGTACTTGTGCCACATCGGGAACAGCGCCTCCTGGCCCGGCAGCACGCCGTTGTACGCCAGGTTCCCGTTGCCGAGGATGCGGGCGTGCCGCCCCGGCCGGTAGGGGAGGTGCCAGGTGTGTACGGCCTGGCCGCGCAGGTCCACCAGATACACCTCGCCGTCCGAGGTGAGCGGGGCGTAGAGCGTGAAGCCCGGGCAGGCCGCGCCCGGGTCGAGTGCGATGAGACCGGTGCCGCGGCGGCGGCGCTGGTTCTGGTCGACGACGGTCGGACGAGCGGTCACGACGACTCTCCTTCAAACTTTCTTTGATGGCTTCAAACAGCTTCGAAGGTAGAGGCGTTGTGTGTCAGCGGTGTGACGGGAGTGCGAAACCTTCCGGGCCCTGCGTAAGGTGATCCCCAGGGAGGGCGGTGCCGATGAACGACGCAGGTGACAAGGGTGCGGGGCCGCGCCTGGGCGAGGCGGTCCGGCGTCGGCGCCGGGGGCTGGAGTTCACGCTCGCGGCCGTCGCGGAACGCAGCGGCCTCTCGGTCCCGTTCCTCAGCCAGATCGAGAACGAGCGGGCCCGCCCCAGCATGCGCTCGCTCCAGCGCATCGCGGACGCCCTGAACACCACCGCGGTGGAACTGCTGGCCGCCGCCGACGCCACCGAGCGGACCGTCGATGTCGTAC
Organism: Streptomyces sp. CB01201; assembly: GCF_002803085.1. GTDB lineage: Bacteria > Actinomycetota > Actinomycetes > Streptomycetales > Streptomycetaceae > Streptomyces > Streptomyces hundungensis. The sequence goes on from NZ_NNBJ01000001.1 coordinate 332,365, forward strand.
GGGCCGGCGACGACGCGGGCCTCTCCGCGGATGCCGGGGTGCGCCCGCTGGTGCGCGGCCGGCATCAGATGCATGCCCTGGAGTTCACCGGGGAGCGTGCGGCGGACCGTGAATTCCTGCACCACAACGACGAGTTGATGTACGTGGCCGACGGCGCGGCCGAGGTCGAGGCGGAGGGGCGGGGCTACAGCCTGTCCAAGGGGGACACGCTCTACCTCACCGGCGGGGTGCGCCACCGCTGGCGGGCGACGCTGCCCGGTACGCGGGTCCTCGTCGTCGCCGTCTCCGACCACGTCGAGGGATCGTGAGGGGCGCCGCGGTCGATGGGGGAGAGGCCTTGGCTCTCAACTGCCGCCTTCGGCACGGCTGTTGTAGCGCAGCAGATATTCCGCGAAGCGGTCGAGGTCCTGCGGGGCCCAGTCGGCGAGGCGCTCGTGGAAGGCCTGGCGGCGCAGCTCCGCCGCCTCGGCGAGTTTGGCGGTGCCGGCCGCCGTCAGCTGGAGCAGCTGGATGCGGTGGTCGTCGGGATCGCTGATCCGCTCGATGAAGCCGAGCTTCTCCAGGGCCGCGATCTGCCGGCTGATCGTCGACTTGTCGAGCATGTAGTAGGCCGCCAGATCGGTCGCCCGGCAGCCCTGCTGGTCCTCCAGGTGGGAGAGCAGGGTGAACGAGACGAGCGAGAGCTCCGGGTGCATCCGGGCGGCGGCGGCCCGGGCGCGCCGGGCGAACGCGGTCAGCTCACGCTGGATGGTGACGACCGACTGGTCTCGGCTGAGCACGACTGATCCCCTTTCGTCTCCACGGACCGGTTGCAGAATACAACGTCACGATGGATGCGCGGAACGCCACGCCGGGCGGCCCGCCCGCCTGCCTCGCCTGCCGGTGGAGCCGCCCCTGCGCGAGCGGCTCCGGCTACGCCTCTACGGGAGCGCATCCACGGGCTCCTCGCCCAGGGTGTCGAGCGCCTCGGTCAGCCAGCCGATCCAGAACGTCTCCAGTTCGATGCCGCCGCGCAGCACCAGATGCCGCAGCCGGTCCCGCTCGCTGTCGCGCTCGGGCGGGAAGTCCTTGGTCTCAATACCCTGATACATCGTCAACTTGTCCCGGTGCAGGGCCAGATGACGCTCCAGCTCGTCGCGCAGTCCGCCCGTCCCGACCACCGCCGCCGCCCGCATGCGCAGCAGCAGCGGGTCGCGCATCGGCTTCGGGTCCTGGGCGGCGGCCGCCCACTCGGTGAGCTCCGCACGGCCCGCGGGCAGTACCTCGTACTCCTTCTTCTGGCCCCGCGCCGGCGCCTCGGCCGGCAGCGCCCGGATGAAGCCGGACTGCTCCAGCTTCGCCAGCTCGCGATAGATCTGCTGGTGCGTGGCCGACCAGAAGTAGCCGATCGACTTGTCGAAGCGGCGCGTCAGCTCAAGCCCCGACGAGGGCTTTTCGAGCAGTGCGGTCAAGATCGCGTGGGGCAGGGACATGACCGCATCCTAGGTTCGGGCCGATCCGGGGGCCCGCATCGCCGGGTTCGGGCCGATCCGGGGGGCGGCCCGAACCCGGCGCCCGGCCCCTCAGAGCGTCGCGGCGAGCCGGGTGCCCTGGTCGATGGCGCGCTTGGCGTCCAGTTCGGCGGCCACGTCCGCGCCGCCGATCAGGTGCACGGTCGCGCCGGCCGCGCTCAGCTCCTCGTACAGGCCGCGTCGCGGTTCCTGACCCGTGCACAGCACGACCGTGTCGACGGGGAGCACGGTGGAGGTGCCGTCCACGGTGATGTGCAGGCCCTCGTCGTCGATGCGGTCGTAGCGCACGCCCGGCACCATGGTCACGCCGCGGTGCTTGAGTTCGGTGCGGTGGATCCAGCCGGTCGTCTTGCCGAGCCCGGCGCCGACCTTGGTCGTCTTGCGCTGGAGCAGGTGCACCTGGCGCGGCGGCTTGGGCCGCTCCGCCGCACGCAGCCCGCCGCGCTCGCCGTAGGTGGTGTCGACGCCCCACTGCCGGAAGTACGTCTCGGCGTCCAGGCTCGCCGCGTCCCCGCCGTCGGTGAGGAACTCGGCCACATCGAAACCGATGCCGCCCGCGCCGACGACCGCGACCCGCTCGCCCACCGGGGCCCCGTCGCGCAGGACGTCGAGATAGGTGACCACGCTCGGGTGGTCCGAGCCCGGGATCCCGGGGGCGCGCGGGGTGACGCCGGTCGCGATCACGATCTCGTCCCAGCCGCCCGGGATCAGGTCGGCGGCGCTCACCTCGGTGTTCAACTCCACGTCCACGCCCAGCAGTTCGAGCTGGGTGCGGTAGTAGCGAAGGGTCTCGTCGAACTCCTCCTTGCCGGGCACCCGCTTGGCGATGTTCAGCTGGCCGCCGATCCGGTCGGCCGCGTCGAACAGGGTGACGGCGTGGCCGCGTCCGGCCGCCGACACGGCGAAGGCGAGCCCGGCGGGCCCCGCGCCGACCACGGCCAGGCGCTTGCGCAGCTTGGTGGGGGCCAGGACCAGCTCGGTCTCGTGGCAGGCGCGCGGGTTCACCAGGCAGGAGGTGATCTTCCCGCTGAAGGTGTGGTCGAGGCAGGCCTGGTTGCAGCCGATGCAGGTGTTGATGGTCTCGGGGCGGCCCGCGCCCGCCTTGGCCACGAACTCGGGGTCGGCGAGGAAGGGGCGCGCCATCGACACCATGTCCGCCCGCCCCTCGGCCAGCAACTGCTCCGCCACCTCGGGGGTGTTGATGCGGTTGCTGGTGATCAGCGGGATCGACACCGACCCCATCAGCTTCTTCGTCACCCAGGTGTAGGCGCCCCGGGGCACCGAGGTCGCGATGGTCGGGATGCGCGCCTCGTGCCAGCCGATGCCGGTGTTGATGATGGTCGCCCCGGCCGCCTCGATGGCCTGCGCGAGAGCGGTGACCTCGTCGAAGGTGGAGCCGCCGGGCACGAGGTCCAGCATCGAGAGCCGGTAGATGATGATGAAATCCGGGCCGAGGCGCTCGCGGGTGCGGCGCACGATCTCGACCGGGAAGCGCATCCGGTTCTCGTAGGAGCCGCCCCAGCGGTCGGTGCGCCGATTGGTGGCGCCCGCGATGAACTCGTTGATCAGATAGCCCTCGGAGCCCATGATCTCGACGCCGTCGTAGCCGGCCGACCTGGCGAGGCCCGCCGCCCGGACGAAGTCCTCGACGGTCCGCTCGACCTCGTCGTCGCTCAGGGCGTTCGGCACATACGGGCTGATGGGCGCCTGGAGGGCACTGGGTGCGACCAGGTCCTCGTGGTAGGCGTACCGGCCGAAGTGCAGGATCTGCATCGCGATCCGGCCGCCCTCGCGGTGCACCGCCTCGGTGACCACCCGGTGCTCGGCGGCCTCCGCCTCGGTGGTCAGCCGGGCGCCGCCGGGGTAGGGCCGCCCCGCGTCGTTCGGGGCGATGCCGCCGGTGACCATGAGGCCGACCCCGCCGCGGGCCCGCTCGGCGTAGAACGCGGCCATCCGCTCGAAGCCGTTCTCGGCCTCTTCGAGACCGACGTGCATCGAGCCCATCAGCACCCGGTTGGGCAGCGTGGTGAACCCGAGGTCCAGGGGGCTCAGCAGATGGGGGTACGCGGTCATGGGGGCGCCTCCGGGTGGGATGTCGTCGCCACCCGTTGTAGACCAGCACCCCCCGGTTATGCAACAAGTTGCATAACACTGAGGTGCCGCTCACACCCGAAGAGACCGCACGCAGAGATCCCGCACGGGGCCGCCTTCCGGTGCCCGTGTGCCGCCGCCCCCTCAGACCTTCCGGTACCCGTACGCCTCCTCCGCCGCGGCCCGCACCGCGTCCAGATCCGCCCCGGCCGAGGCGCTGACCACCGCGGCCACCGCACCCTCCACGAAGGGGGCGTCCAACAGCCTTGTCCCGTCCGGGAGTTCGTCGCCCTCGGCGAGCAGCGCCTTCACCGTGAGGACCGCGCTGCCCAGGTCCACCAGGACGGCCACACCCGCGCCGCGGTCCACGGACCCGGCCGCCCGCACGATGAGTTCCTCGCTGGTGCCGAGCCCCCCGTCGGGCAGCCCGCCGGCCGGCGCGACGGGCGCGGTGGCGCCGCCCCCGGCCAGGCCCACGGCCAGCTCCGCGACGGCCGCCGCGACCGCCGCGCTGTGCGACACCAGGACCACCCCGACCAGGGGGGCCTGCCCGCTCACGCGGCGGCCTCGGCCAGTGCGCCGATCAGCAGGGCGGACGAGGTCGCCCCGGGATCCTGGTGGCCCACCGAGCGCTCCCCGAGATAGCTGGCCCGCCCCTTGCGGGCGATCAGCGGCACCGTCGCGAGCGCCCCGCCCCCGGCCGCCTCGGCCGCCGCCGCGAAAGACTCGCCCAGCGCCTCGACGGCGGGCAGCAGCGCGTCCAGCATCGTCTTGTCCCCGGCCGCCGCGCCGCCCAGCTGCGCCACCGCCGTGACCCCGGCGCCGAGCGCCTCGGCCAACTGCTCCCGGCTCACCTCGGCCGCCTCCCCGAGCGCCTTGCCGGTGCGGCGCAGGAGCGTCCCGTACAGCGGCCCCGAGGCGCCGCCGACCGTGGAGATCAACTGCCGCCCGGCGAGGGCGAGTACGGCTCCCGGGGTGTCCGGCGCCTCCTTGTCGAGCACCGCTGTCACGGCCCGGAAGCCGCGCTGCAGATTGGCCCCGTGGTCGGCGTCGCCGATCGCCGAGTCGAGATCGGTCAGCCGGGATGCCTCCCGGTCCACCGCGGCGGCGGTGGCGGACATCCAGCGGCGCATGAACGCGGCGTCGAGCACAGGTCCTCCCTCAGACATCGGTCAGCAACCCCAGCGCAGCGCGGGCGTGTTGACGGGCGCGTCCCACAACCGCAGCAGCTCCTCGTCGGCCTGACACAGCGTCACCGAGCAGCCCGCCATGTCCAGCGAGGTCACATAGTTCCCGACGAGCGTACGGGCGACCGGGACACCGCGCTCGGCCAGCACCCGGTGCACCTCGGCGTTGAATCCGTACAGTTCGAGCAGGGGAGTGGCGCCCATCCCGTTGACCAGGAGCAGCACGGGGCTGCTGGGCCGCAGATCCTCCAGGACGACGTGCACGGCATAGTCCGCGATCTCCCGCGAGGTCATCATCGCCCGCCGCTCACGTCCCGGCTCGCCGTGGATGCCGACTCCCAACTCCAGCTCGCCCGGCGGGAGTTCGAAGGTGGGGCCGCCCTTGGCGGGGGTGGAACAGGCGGTCAGGGCCACGCCGAAGCTGCGCGAACTCCCGTTCACCTGACGGGCGATCGCCTCGACGCGTTCCAGGGGCTGCCCCTCCGCGGCGGCCGCCCCGGCGATCTTCTCGACGAACAGGGTCGCGCCGGTCCCGCGCCGTCCCGCCGTGTACAGGCTGTCGGTCACCGCGACATCGTCGTCGACGAGCACCTTGGCGACGCTTACGCCCTCGTCCTCGGCCAGCTCGGCCGCCATGTCGAAGTTCAGTACGTCCCCGGTGTAGTTCTTGACGACGAAGAGCACCCCGGAGCCGCCGTCCACGGCTGCCGCGGCCCGCACCATCTGGTCCGGCACCGGTGAGGTGAACACCTCGCCCGGGCATGCGGCGGACAGCATCCCGGGCCCCACGAAGCCGGCGTGCAGGGGCTCGTGCCCCGAGCCGCCGCCCGATACGAGGGCCACCTGTCCGGCCACCGGCGCGTCCCGCCGGACGACCACGCGGTTGTCGACGTCGACCGTGAGTGAGGGATGCGCCGCGGCGATGCCGCGCAGCGCGTCCGCCACAACCGTCTCGGGCACGTTGATGAGCATGTTCACCATGACCTCCAGGGCGAGGCGTGCGGAGTGTGACCACTCCAGTATCACGCGACGTCCCCTCCCGGGGCGGGGCCGTTCAGGGGCGCCGGGCCGGGCGGCCCGGCAGGGTCATTCCTTGCCCTCGTAGCGGCGCTCGAAGCGGGCGATCCGCCCCTCCGGGTCCACGGTCCTGGCCCGGCCGGTGTAGAAGGGGTGGCTCTCCGCGGAGATCTCCACGTCGATGACCGGGTAGGTGTTGCCGTCGTCCCAGTCGATGGTCTCCTCGCTCGTCGCGGTCGACCGCGTCAGGAAGGCGAATCCGGCCGCCCGGTCACGGAAGACGACCGGCTGGTACGAGGGCTGCTTGTCGCGCTGCATGGGTGCTCCGGGGGAGAGGGGTTTCGGTCAGCGGTTCTCGCCGGACTGGGTGCCGGAGGGGGCCTCGTATCCGTCGAGGTAGTCGGTGTCGTCCTCGTCGACGATGTGCATGGCCGCCTCCTCCGCGGAGGCCGCGGCGCCGTCGATGCCCACGTCGGTGGCGAGCATCCGGGTCTCGTCGTCGGGGTGGGCGCCCTCGTCGGGGGCCACCAGGCGTCCGGCGCGGGCGCCGCCGACCTCGTTGTCGCGCGGCTCGCCGTCGGTGTCCCAGGTGTCGCCCATGCCGTCGCCTTCGGCCTCCGCGACCTCGGCGACCTCCTCGGACAGGCGCTGCTCCAGGCTGTCGCCGCGCAGCCGCTCGGCGGCCGTCACCCCGGTGCGCTCCACGGCCCACGGGCGCTCCGGCGGCGAGTAGCCGACGTCCAACGGATCCGACGGGCCGTCGTCCAGCGTGTCCTCGGCGCCCAGGATGCCCTCGTCGTCCTGCACCTCGGACCCGTCGGGCTGGTAGACCTCGTCCCCCCACGCCTCACTGTCGACCACGGCTACCTCCTGGGTTGCGGCCGGTGGCTCGCACGCCGCGCGGTCCGATCCGGCAGCCGCTCCCAGTCTTGGCCCGCCCGGAACCCGGGCACCACCGCACGCGAGCCACCCGGGTGATCGCCAGCCGTGTTGAACGTGTTCAATTCGGTGCGCTAGGGTCGCTACGGATCAAGGGGGCGCAATGAAGATAGTGATTCCCGGCGGTACCGGGCAGGTCGGAGCGATCCTGGACCGGGCCCTGACGGCCGCCGGCCACGACGTGGTGATCCTGACCCGGCGGCCGCGTCGCGAGCGCGAGGTGGGCTGGGACGGCGAGACGCCCGGCGCGTGGGGGGACGTCATCGACGGCAGCGACGTCGTCGTCAACCTGGCCGGCCGCAGCGTGAGCTGCCGCTACACCGAGGCCAATCTGCGCGCCATGATGGACTCGCGGGTGCGTTCGGCCCGGGTCGTCGGGGACGCGATCGAGGCCGCCCGGCGCCCGCCGGGGCTCTGGCTCCAGATGAGCACCGCCACTGTCTACGCCCACCGCTTCGACGCGGCCAACGACGAGGCGAACGGGATCGTGGGCGGCGCCGAGCCGGACGTGCCCGGCTACTGGGGGTTCAGCGTCGAGATCGCCCAGGCCTGGGAGGCGGTGCAGGAAGAGGCCCGCACGCCGAAGACCCGCAAGGTCGCGCTGCGGACGGCGATGGTGATGAGCCCGGACCGCGGAGGCGTCTTCGACGTGCTCCAGAGACTGGTCCGGCTCGGTCTCGGCGGGCCGGTCGCGGGCGGCGCCCAGTACGTGTCCTGGATCCACGAACGCGACTTCGTCCGGGCCGTCGAGTTCCTCGTCGCCCGCAAGGACCTGGCCGGCCCGGTGAACCTGGCCGCGCCCGTCCCGCTGCCGCAGCGCGAGTTCATGCGCGCCCTGCGGACGGCCCGGGGCGTTCCGGTGGGCCTTCCCGCGACGAAGTGGATGGCCGAACTCGGCGCGTTCGCCCTGCGCTCGGACACCGAACTGCTCCTCAAGAGCCGCCGCGTCGTGCCGGGGCGGCTCCTGGAATCGGGCTTCACCTTCGCGTACGAGGCGTGGCCGGCGGCCGCGGCCGACCTGGTGCGGCGTGCGCGTGCCGAGCGCGGAGGCTCCAACTAGCCGGTGTGCGAGGCGAGTTGGGTGCGGACGAAGCCGGCGAGCGCGAGCAGCCAGCCGGCCACCGCGATTGCGAGCACGACCGCGCCGAGCGTGTGCAGCGCGCCGATGCCGGTGGCGTCCGAGGTGAACAGGGCGGCCGCCGCCGTCATTCCGACCGGGAAGACCGTCGACCAGCGCCTGATGTCGTAGCGCGGGCGCGGCCGGTACGCCTCGGCGGCGAGCAGCAGCCCGCACGCGGTGAGATTGAGCCCGAGCAGCACCAGCGCGGCCGTCCGCAGCGCCGTGTGCGCGGCGCCCGTCCACAGCGGGCAGAGGGCCAGTTTCGAGGCGGTGACCGCGGAGATGGCCAGGGCGCCTCCGCCGATCCACTGGTCGCCGGCGCCGACCCGTACCTCGCGGACGTCGAACCGCACCAGCGCCTCGCCGTAGAGGACCAGGCCGGCGCCGAACGCGACCAGGGCCGCCCAGCCCAGCCATGCGACGCCGTCCGCCAGGGACAGGGTCGCGGCGAGCACGCCGAGGCCCTGGGTGGCGACGCACACCAGGAACGCCGCGCCCGGCATCCGGCGCTGCCAGTGGCGTACCACCGCGATCAGGAGCACCGGCCAGAGCGCGGCCGCCAGTGCGAGCAGGGCCGCGGCCGCCGACTGCCAGCCGAGGGCCGACAGGCGGGTGCCGAGCACCGTGGTCGCGGCGACGGCGGTGAGCGCGGGCGGGGTGTCCGCCTCGCCCGACCAGCGGTCCCGGTCGCGCGCGAGCCTGGTGAGGAAGTCCCCGGCCAGCAGCAGCCACAGCGCGGCCGCGAGCGCGAGCGCCACCCGCGAGAGCCCCTCGTGGCCGGTCAGATGCAGCCCGACGGAGATGATCGCGGTGGCCATCACGGCGGCGCCGGCCGCCGGGGGCAGCTCTGCCCACCACCGGTTCGCCTGGCCGTCCATGGCCCCATCTCAACGCGGCCGGATCCCGGTCGCCACCGTGGTGGCTTCTCCGAGGAGATGCTTGTATAGTACAACTGATAGCAGTTGTAAAAGCCAACCATTGGATCGCGGCCGTTCCCGGCAGGCGATCCGGTCAGAAGGGTCCTGTCATGTCCGGAGGCCACAAGGCCGGTAGGGTCACCGCGCCGGGCGACGTGCGTACGGCGCCGTCGAACCCCGCGCTGCGACACGTCCTCACGCATCTGATCACCCCGCTCCTGATGTGCCTGGGCATGGGACTCGCCTACCTGGGCGCCTTCGCCACCCCCGAGCCGCACCACCTGCCCGTCGCGGTCGTCGGAGCGGGCCCCGAGGCGAAGGTGTTCGCACAGACCGTGAAGGACGAGGCGGGCGACCAGCTCGACGTCCGCACGCTGCCCGACCGCGCCACCGCCGTCCACCAGCTCAAGGACCGGGACATCTCCGGCGCCTACGTCCTGGACGCCAAGGCCCCCGAACTCGTCGTCGCCTCGGCCGGGTCCGACATGAGCGCCACGGCCGTCGAGAAGGTCTTCACCTCGGCGGCCACCGCCCAGGGCGTCCCCCTCAAGGTCACCGACGTCGTCCCGCCGGTCTCCGGCGACCCGACGGGCTCGGGCATCTTCTTCCTGCTCATCGCCGTGAGCATCGGCTCGTACGCCTCCGTCGCCGTGCTCGGCGCGGCCGGCGCCGGGCTCTCGCTGCGGACCCGGGCGGCACTCGTGGCCGGGGTCTCCTTCGTGGTGTCCCTCATCGGAGCCGCCTTCGCGGGCCCGCTGTTCCACCTCGTCGACCACGGCCTGTGGGGCGTGTGGGCGATGTCCTGGCTGTACTCGGCGGGCATCCTCTTCCTCGGCGCCGGGCTGCACACCTTCCTGAAGCGCTGGACCACGCTCGCCGTGATGGTGCTCTTCGTGATGCTCAACTTCACGAGCTCCGGCGGATTGTTCCGGCCCGAATTGCAGGACGGCTTCTTCGGTGGTCTGCACGCCTTCTGGAACGGCGCCGGCCTCGTCGAAGGCATCCGCGACCTCGTCTACTTCGACGGTCACGGCCTCGCCCGCAACGTAGGCGTGCTCGCCGTCTGGTTGCTCCTCGGCATGGTCGTGATGGCCATCGCGGGTGCGGTCGAACGACGCCGGGCCCCGGTCGGGTCCGTCACCCCTGTCACCCCCGCGTCCCCGGTTGCGGCTCCGGCCGCAGCACCGGCGCAGTCCCCCGAGGAGGCGGAGGAAGAGGCAGAGGAGGAGGAGATCGAGGAGACCGTCGGCGTCTGATCGCTTCCGTTCTAGCCCCGGGCGGTCCGGCTTCGGCCGGGCCGCCCCTCTTCCGGCCCGGCCGCGCGCCCGCATCGGTCGCGGAACGCGCGGGCCGTTGACAGGGTTGGACCGGCACACAGCGCTGGGGAGCGACAGCCGGGAGGCAACGATGCCGAGCAGGAACACACCGCGGGTCCGCCGCGTCTACGACCCGCCCGAGGAAGCCGACGGCGTACGCGTCCTGGTCGACCGGCTCTGGCCGAGAGGACTGTCCAGGGAACACGCGGCCGTCGACGAATGGCCCAAGGACCTCACGCCGTCGACGGAACTGCGCCGCTGGTACCACGAGGACCGCACCCGCTTCGCCGCGTTCCAGGAGCGGTACGAGGCCGAACTGGCCGGCCCCGGGCAGGTCCGCGCGCTCGGCCATCTCGCGGCCCTCGCGAAGGACCGCACCCTCACCCTGGTCACCGCCGTCAAGGACATCGACCACAGCCATGTGCCGACGCTCCTCGCGGCCCTCGGGCGGAGCCGCCCGTCCGGGTGAACCCGGCGGGCGGCCGCTGGCCATCCGGGCTAGGCAGGACGCATGTCATCGATGTCACGGATGGGCGCCATCGACCGCCGCTGGTTCGAGCGGGTCGCGACCGTACGCCTGGCCGGCGCCGACCGGGTGCTGCCCCGGCTGAGCCACGCGGCCAACCACGGCAAGCTGTGGTTCGCCGCGGCCGGCGTGCTCGCGGTGGCCGGCGGCCCCACCGCCCGCCGGGCCGCCCGCCGCGGGATCGGCGCGCTGGCGCTGGCCTCGCTCACCGCCAACACCGCCGCCAAGTACGCGACCCGGCGCCGGCGCCCGGTCATCGACGCGGTGCCGCTGGTGCGCCGCCTCGCGAAGGCGCCCGGCACCACCTCGTTCCCGTCCGGGCACTCCGCGTCCGCCGCCGCCTTCGCCGCCGGGGTGGCGCTCGAATCGAGCCGGTACGGGGCGCTGGTCGCCCCGCTCGCCGCGGCCGTCGCGTTCTCGCGCGTCTATGTCGGCGTGCACTACCCGGGCGACGTCCTGGCCGGGTGCGCGCTCGGCGTGGCCGCGGCCGCCGTCACCTGCTACTGGTGGCCGCCCCGGCCCCAGCCGCTGCACCCCCTGCACACCCGTGCCGCGGCGCCCGCACTGGCCCGGGGCGAGGGGCTGGTGGTGGTCGTCAACTCCGGCTCCGGCAAAGGCGTTCCGGGCCGACTGCCCGCCCAGGACCACCTGCGACTGCTGCTCCCGAAGGCCGAGATCGTCGAACTCGGACCCGGTGACGACCTCGGTGAACTCCTCGACGAGGCCGTCGCCCGCGCCGCTCAGCTCGACCGCGTGCTCGGCGTGTGCGGCGGCGACGGCACCGTCAACGCGGCCTCCGAACGCGCCGCCCGCGAGGGCCTCGCCCTCGCCGTGTTCCCGGGCGGCACCTTCAACCACTTCGCCCTCGACGCGGGCGTGGCCGCCTTCGAGGACACCGCGTACGCCCTCGAACACGGCGAGGCGATCCGGGTCGACCTGGCCCGGGTCAGGGACGGGTCGGGCAAGGACGTCACGGCGTTCGTCAACACGTTCAGCATCGGCCTCTACCCGGACCTGGTGCGGATGCGCGAGGGCATGGAGGGCCGGATCGGCAAGTGGCCGGCCGCGGCGATCGCCCTGGTCCGGGTGGTGCGCACCGCCGCACCCCTCCGCCTCCGGGTCGACGGCCGCCCACGAGCGCTGTGGCTGCTGTTCGCGGGCAACGGCCACTACCAGCCCGAGGGGCTCACCCCCACACACCGGCCGCGCCTCGACGAGGGCCTCCTGGACGTACGTACCGTCGACGCCGAAGCACGGCTCGCCCGCACCCGGCTCGTGGTCTCGGCCCTGGCCGGGGCGCTGCGCCGTTCCCACGTCTACCGGGGCGAGCGGGTCCGCTCGGTCCGGCTCACCGGCCTCGACAACGTGAACTCCCTCGCCTACGACGGGGAGACGGCGACCGCGCCGGACGCCTTGCTGCTCGACAAGGCGGACCGTGCGCTCATCGTCTACAGCCCCGCCGAACCCCAGGACGAACTCGCCCAGCGCGCCCGCACCGCCACCGCCGCCATCGCCGCCGGCGCCACCGCGAGCCGCGCCCGGCCGAGGCCTTGATACGGATCAACTCTGCTGTTGTGCAAGGGAGTTGGCGGGCTGCGCTATCGGCCCGGGTTGCGCGGGCTCCGGCAGTCGGCGGGTCAGGAGCCAGGCCAGTACGGGAAGGACGACGAGCGGGGCCAGGGCCGTACGCAGCGAGGTCGCGTCGGCCGCGGCCCCGATCAGCGGGCTCGCCACCCCGCCCACGCTGACCGTCAGGCCGAGCGTGACGCCGCTCGCGGTGCCGATCCGGCTGGGCAGATAGTCCTGGCCGAGTGTCACCTGCAACGAGAACGGCACACACAGGGCGGCCGAGGTCAGCGCGACGAACAGATAGAAGGCCGGCCCGGGCACGAACACCACCCCCGCCACCGCCGGCACCGCGGCCGCGTACGACCAGCACACCACCCGTACCCGGTCCCAGCGGGCCGCGAGCCTGCCGCCCACCACGGTGCCCGCCGCCCCGCCCGCGTACAGCGTGAACAGGGCGGCGGAGCCGCCGAGTTGACCGACTCCGACTCGCTGACGTGCGTACAGCGCGACGAACGCGGCAAGGCCCACGAAGACCAGCGAGCGGCACACCACGGCCAGGGACAGCTTCACGAACGCGGCCCGGTCGTCCCGCCCGACCACCCGGACCGACCCCGCCCCGGGCCGCCCCGGCAACCGCAGCGCCCGCAGGGCGAGCGCACACAGCACACTGCCGAGCGCGGCCGGCACCACGAGCAGCGGGGCCGCGCGCAGGCCGCCCGTCCCGACCACCCCGGCGACGAGCAGCGGAGCCGTGGCGAAGCCCAGGTTGCCGCCGAGCGAGAACCAGCCCATCGCCGTGTGGCTGCCCGCGCTCGCGAGCCGGGCCACCCGGGCGGACTCCGGGTGATACGCGGCCACGCCCACCCCGGAGACGGCCGCCATCGCCAAGGTCGTGGCGTACGCACCGCCCCAGGCGCTCAAGGCGATGCCGGCCCCGGCCACGGCCGTACTCACCGGCAGCAGCCACGGCATCGCCCACCGGTCGGTCAGCGCGCCGAACAGCGGCTGGACGATCGAGGAGAGCAGCGAGGCGGCGAGCACGATCCCCGAGGCCGCCGCATAGGAGTAGGCGCGCTCGGCGACGAAGAACGGCACCAGGGCCGCGACCGCCCCCTGGTACACATCCACACAGGAATGCCCGACGGCCAACAGGAGCACCGGCCGCCCGGACCCCGCACCTCCCCGGGCCGACGCCCCGCACACCGGATCTTTCCCGCGCTCATCACGCACTTCCCCGCGCCCATCGCGCTCTCCGTTTCGCACGTCCCGATCATCGCGAGCGGCGGTGGTGTCGCGCTTCCGATAAATTGCCAACTGATGCCGAACATCCGCCACACCCCCGTCGCCCCCACCCGGGCCCAGCGGCTGGCCCCCGGGGACACCATCGACGCCCACCGGCACGACGACCACCAGATCGTCTACGCGGGACGAGGAGTCCTCGCCGTCACGACCGAAGCGGGCACCTGGGTGGCCCCCGCGACCCGCGCCATCTGGGTGCCGGCCGGAACCGTGCACGCGCACCGGGCGCACGGCAGCCTCGAACTGCATCTGATGGGGATCGCGGCCGACGAGAACCCGCTGGGCCTGGACGCGCCCGCCGTGCTCATGGTCGGACCGCTGCTGCGTGAGCTGCTCCTCGCCCACACCCGGTCGCCCCACGACGACAGTCCCGAGAGCACCCGCCTGCGGGCCGTGCTGCTCGACCAGCTGCGCGCCTCGCCGCAGCGGCCCGTCACCCTGCCCGCACCCACCGACCCGCGCCTGGTCGCGGTGTGCGCGCTGCTCGAAGCCGACCCGGCCGACCGGCGCGGGCTCGCCGAGTTCGGCCGGCTGGTCGGCGCGAGCGAGCGCACCCTGACCCGGCTCTTCCGTGCCGACCTCGGGATGACGTTCCCGCAGTGGCGCACCCAGCTCCGCCTCTACCTGGCACTGCGACTGCTGGCCGAGGGCACACCGGTCACCACCGTGGCCCATCGCTGCGGCTGGTCCTCGACCAGCGCCTTCATCGACGTGTTCCGCCGTGCGTTCGGCCACACGCCGGGCGCGCACCGCCGCTTGCGTTAGAGCACGCTCCAACTCGTAGCGTCTTGTCCATGAACAGCGCAGACCACACAGCCGACATCCCCGCCGCCGCGTCCGGCGCCGAGACCACCGACGAGCGGTTCGAGCGCGGACTCGCGCTGCTCCGCACCATCGGCGGCCAGGAGCACCCGGCGGTCCTGGACAGCCTGGCCGACATCGCGCCCGCTCTCGGCCACATGACCGTCGCCTTCGGGTACGGCGATGTGATGTCCCGCCCCGGACTCACCCTGCGCCAGCGGGAGATCGCCACCGTCGCGGCCCTGGCCGCCATGGGGAACGCGGCGCCCCAGCTGCGCTTCCACATCGACGGCGCGCTCAACGTCGGGGTCAGCGCCGCCGAGGTGGTGGAGATCCTCATCCACACCGCGGTGTACGCCGGCTTTCCGGCCGCGCTCAACGGCATCGGCGCCGCCCGCGAGGTCTTCCAGAGTCGCCCGGACGTCGCGGCGACGCCGGTCGACAGCGAGCCGCTGCCCGGTGACCGCTACGAGCGCGGTCTTGCCAAGCTGGCCGAGGTGGACGGGCACGCGGGTGACCAGGTCGTCGCCTCGCTGCGGGACATCGCGCCCGATCTGGCGCGCTACATCATCGAGTTCGCCTTCGGCGACATCTATGCGCGCCCCGGGCTCGACCTCAAGTGCCGCGAGATCGCCAGCGTCGCCATGTGCACCGCACTCGGCACGGCCGCGCCCCAGCTGCGCGTCCACATCCACGGTCTGCTCAACGTGGGAGGTACGCGCGAGGAGGTCATCGAGGTCATCACCCAGATGGCGGGCTACGCGGGCTTCCCCGCGGCGCTCAACGGCATCGCCGCGGCACGCGAGGTCTTCGAGGAGCGCGGCGCGGGGGAATGACCGGGACCGGGGTCGGGGTCGGGGTCGGGGCAGGCGTAGGCGCGGTCCTCTCGTCTCGGCTCAGCTCGCCTCGGCATCAACCGCCCAGCAGCCCAAATAGCTTGCTCGGCAAGGGAGTTGAACCGGAACCGCGATCGGGAACGGCGACCGGAGGCGACCGGAACAGCGATGGGACCAGCGATGGGACCAGCACCCGGAACAGCGAAATGCAGCGACGCGGCCTGCCCCATGGGCGCCGAGGGTGCTACTGTGCCAGCAGCACGTGTGTACGCCCCTTCTTCGCGGCGTCCGTGCTCGTTTCCTCCCGGTACCGCCTCCAGCGCGGCGCCCGCTGTTCCTCTCCCGGCCGTCGTACGGCCCGGACTTCTCCTGCGCCCGTCGCGCGAAGGGACCCCCTGTGCTGAGCACGCTCGAACACCCCACCCCCACCCCCACCCCCGTCCACCACGACCAGCCCACCCGGCCCCCGCTCGCCGGCGTCCTGGACCTCACGGCCGGCCAGGGCAGGCTCCGGACCACCGGGTACGCCCCCGGCCCCGGCGACCTCAAGTTCCCGCCCGCCCTCATCCGCCAACACGCCCTGCGCAAGGGCGACTTCATCGAATGCGAAGGCCCCGCGGCCGAGCGGATCGTGCGGGTCAACGGTCACCCCGTCGAAGCGCTGCGCCGCCGCCCGCACTTCGCCGACCTCACCCCGCTGCACCCCCGGGAGCGGCTCCGTCTGGAGACCCGGTCCGACCGGCTCGCCACCCGCGTCGTCGACCTCGTCGCACCCGTCGGCAAGGGCCAGCGCGGTCTGATCGTCGCGCCGCCCAAGACCGGAAAGACCCTCCTGCTCAAGGAGTTGGCGCAGGCTGTCGCCGAGAACCACCCCGAGTGCCATCTGATGGTGGTGCTGATCGACGAACGCCCCGAGGAGGTCACCGACATGCTGCGCTCGGTCCACGGCGAAGTACTCGCCTCGACCTTCGACCGGCCGCCCAAGGAGCACATCGCGCTCGCCGAGCTGGCCATCGAGCGCGCCAAGCGCCTGGTCGAGCAGGGCAGGGACGTCGTGGTGCTGCTTGACTCGCTCACCCGGCTGTGCCGGGCCCACAACAACGCGGCCGGTTCGGGCGGGCGCACGCTGAGCGGGGGAGTGGACGCGGCCGCGCTGCACGGACCCAAGCGCCTCTTCGGCGCCGCCCGGCTCACCGAGGAGGGCGGCTCCCTCACCATCCTCGCGACCGCCCTGGTGGACACCGGATCGCGCGCCGACGACTTCTTCTTCGAGGAGCTCAAGAGCACCGGCAACATGGAACTGCGGCTGACCCGCGCCCTCGCCGAGCGACGGCTCTTCCCCGCCGTCGACATCACCCCCTCCGGCACGCGCCGGGAGGAACTCCTCCTGAAACCAAGCGAGTTGAGCGCCGTGCGCGGACTGCGCCGGGCTCTGCACCATCAGGACGCGCACGGCGCCCTGGAGGCACTGCTCGACAAGATGAAGCAAACCCCCGACAACGCGGCCTTCCTGCGGCAGATCCGCCTCACCGCCTGAAGGCCTGACCGCTCGACGGACTCGACGAACCTGGACGATATGTCGGACGGCGCCCGGCCGGACGAGCCGGACGGCGCCCGGCCGGGCACGTTCGACCGGCCCGGGGGCGCCGTCGTCGCGGCCGTCACCGGGCCGGGAGGTCCCTCAGGGAAGCAGCTTGTCGAGAGCGGCGGGCCCCTCGGCGGCCAGCTTGCGCTCGGCCCAGGCCAGATTCTCCGGGGTGACGTCCCGCCCGGACGCGAGCACGATGTCCTCGGCGGTGACCTCGCCCCCGGATCCCGTGTGCAGCAGGGCGTCCGGGGTCACGGGCTCGCGCGGGCTGGAATCGGACCGGTCGTTCATGCCGCCTCCTGTGTTCGTCCGGTAATGCACCATTCTCGCCCCCGCCTACCCGGGCCGCATCCGGCCCACACGCCCCATCCGCACGGGCGGGCGGGGCCGGACTCAGGAGGCCGCGTACACCCGGCCCGCGTACGACGAGAACGCCTCGGCGGTGAGCCTGCGTGCCAGGTCCGCCTCGGTGATCATGCCGACCGGGACACCGTCCTCGACCACCACGATCCGCCGGATGCGCGCCTCGCTCATCGCCTTGACCGCGAGCGAGGCATCCGCGCCGGCGTCGACGGTGTGCACACCGCCCTCGGCCAGGTCGCCGGCGGTCACCTTCGCGGCGTCCTTGCCCGCGGCGAGCGCCCTGACGACGATGTCGCGGTCGGTGACGATGCCGGCCAGCTCGCCCGCGCTGCCCTTGACCGGCAGCGCGCCGATCCCGTGGTCGCGCATCAACTGGGCGGCCCGGTCGAGCGTTTCGGTCGCAGGGATGCAGCGGACGTCCGGGGTCATCAGGTCGCGGGCAGTGGTCACGGAAGCCTCCGGTCCAGGGGTGCGCAAGGGGTGCGGGCTCGACGCCCGCGCCTCGGCCATGCTCGCCGCGCGCAGGTCCTTCGGCGACCGCTCGGCGCCGATCGGGTGTCCGGCGCACCCCCGGGCCCGACGGCCCGCCGGGCGCGGGAGCGACGCTCCCCTTCCAGATTCTTGAAACGCGTTCTACTGTGTGCGCCGCCGTACCGCGACCGTCCTGGAGGGGCCGTGCACCTCGAATACACGCCTGAGCAGCAGCAGTTGCGCACCGAGCTGCGGACCTACTTCGCCGAGCTCGTACCGGACAACGTCTACGCCCGGTACGCCGATCCGGCCGCCCAGAAGCGGTTCTACCGGGAGACCGTACGGCGGCTCGGCGGCGACGGCTGGCTCGGCGTGGGCTGGCCCAAGGAGTACGGGGGACGCGGACTGAGCCCCATGGAACAGTTCATCTTCTTCGACGAGGCCGCCCAGGCCGGGGTCCCGCTGCCGCTCATGGCCCTGAACACCGTCGGTCCGACGATCATGCAGTTCGGCACGGACGAGCAGAAGGCCTATTTCCTGCCGAAGATCCTCTCCGGCGAGATCGACTTCGCCATCGGCTACAGCGAGCCCGACGCCGGGACGGACCTCGCGGCGCTCAAGACCCGCGCGGTGCGCGAGGGCGACGAGACCAGCGGCACGTACACCGTGAACGGACAGAAGATCTGGACCACCAACGGAGACACCGCCGACTGGGTCTGGCTCGCGGTCCGCACCGACCCGGACGCTCCCGCGCACAAGGGCATCACCATGCTCCTCGTGCCCACCTCGGACCCCGGCTACAGCTGCACCCTGATCAACACCCTCGCCTCCCACGACACCACCGCCAGCTACTACGAGAACATCCAGGTCCCCGCGTCGCGCCGGGTCGGCGAGGAGAACAAGGGCTGGCGGCTCATCACCAACCAGCTCAACCACGAGCGGGTCACCCTGGCCGCGCACGGCACGATGGCGATCCGCGCCCTGCACGACGTGCAGCGCTGGGCCGCCGACACCAAGCTCGTCGACGGCCGCCGGGTCATCGACCTCGGCTGGGTCCGCCGGAACCTCGCCCGCACCCACGCCCGCCTGGACGCGATGAAGCTGCTCAACTGGCAGATGGTCAACGCCGTCCAGGAGGGCACCCTCACCCCGCAGGACGCCTCCGCCGTCAAGGTCTACGGATCGGAGGCCCGCCGGGACGCCTACGCCTCCCTCATGGAGGTCGTGGCGGCCGCGGGCCCGATGAAGGAGGGCTCCGCCAAGGCCGTCCTGCACGGCGAACTCGAACGGGGCTACCGCTCGGCCGTGATCTTCACCTTCGGCGGCGGCAACAACGAGATCCAGCGCGAGATCATCGCCTGGATCGGCCTGGGGATGCCCCGCGTCCGGCGCTGACGGCCCGTGCTGCTGACGGCCCGTGCTCATGAGCGGCCTCATGAGCGGCCGGGGCGTGCGGCGCGGGTGTCGTCGAGCGAGGAGGATCCGGGCGATCGGGTCCCGTGCGATCGACCTCCGGGCTCCTGGCTGCCCCCGGAGACGGGCCGTCCCGTGGAGACGTGATCCCCCGGGCGGTCAGACGCGGCCGGCCGGTACGTGGGGCCGCCGGATGTCGTCGGGGTGGGCCGTGCACAGCACCGCCTGCTCGTAGGCGATGGTGCCTGCCGCGACGAGCGCGTTGAGGCCGGACTCCAGGGTCTGCATGCCGTCACGGTGGCCGGTCGAGATCATGTTGCGGATCTGGCGGGTCTTGCCCTCGCGGATCAGGTTGCGGATCGCGGAGGTGGCGACCAGCACCTCGAAGGCGGCCACCCGGCCCCCGCCGGTCCGGGGGATGAGCGTCTGGTTGAGGATGCCGACCAGGGTGTGCGCCAACTGCAGCCGGATCTGCGGCTGTTGCTCGGCGGGGAAGACATCGACGATGCGGTCCAGGGTCTGCGAGGTGTCGTTGGTGTGCAGTGTGGCGAACACCAGGTGCCCGGTCTCGGCGATGGTCAGGGCCGCGGAGATGCTCTCCGGGTCGCGCATCTCGCCGAGGAGCAGGACGTCGGGATCCTCGCGCAGGGCCGAGCGCAGCGCGGCGGGGAACGAGTCGGTGTCGGTGCCCACCTCGCGCTGATTGACCGCCGATCGCTTGTGCCGGTGCAGATACTCGATCGGGTCCTCGATGGTGAGGATGTGCACCGACCGGTGCGTGTTCACATGGTCGAGGAGCGCCGCGAGGCTGGTCGACTTCCCCGATCCGGTCGGCCCGGTGACCAGCACGAAGCCGCGCGGCAGGCCCGCCCACCCGATGACGACCGGGGGCAGCCCGAGCTGCGCGGACGACGGCACGTCGAACGGGATGATCCGCAGCGCCAGCGCCGACGCGCCGCGCTGCACGAAGGCGTTCCCGCGCAGCCTGGCCCGCTCCCCCCAGCTGAACGCGAAATCGACCTGCTTCTCCCGGCGGAACCGCTCCGTGAGCTCCTCGCCGAGCACCCCGGTCACCAGACGATCGACCTCCGGCTCGGTCAGCGCGGCCCCCTCGACCGGTCGCAGGGCGCCGTCGACGCGGAGGAACGGCGCGGATCCGGCGGTGAGCAGCAGGTCGCTGCCGCCCCGCTGCCACAGCTCACCGAGCAGTTGGTCGATGATCGCGGAGTTCGGCCCGGACATGGTGGTCTCCCAGGTGGTGTGCTTGCTCATGGCAGGACCGTCCACTGCTTGACGGTGCCGGCGTGGCCGTCGAAGGACACGGCGGCCCGGACCAGCGGCCCGGACAGCAGATCGATCCCGGTGCCTGCGAGGTGCTCGGTCGCGCCGCCGCTCCCGGCGGTGACGCTGTAGGTCACGGTCAGCCCGGCCACCTGCGAGGCCTCGGTCAGGCCGCACGGTGCCAGGTCGAGCCGGTCGGTCACCGGGCCGCCCGAGCCGGGGTGGACCGGTACGTCCAGGGCGTGATCGACGCCGGCACAGGTGCTGCCCGGAAAGTCCACCGACACCTTCACCGCCTTCACGTCGCCGTCGTCGTGGTGCGCCACGTGCAGGACGACGTGGTCGAGCGGTCCGGTCGCGGCCGGTTCCGGCCGGGCGTAGCCGCCGAAGGTGAGGGAGGCTCGGCCACCGCCCGGGACGGTGGCGTCCGTGACGTCGACGGGCGCGCCGGGAGCCGGGGTGGTGAACCCGGTGCTCGCGGTGACCGCCGCCGGTCGCGCGGTCACGGCCGGATAGGTCGTGAA
Organism: Streptomyces sp. CB01201; assembly: GCF_002803085.1. Taxonomy (GTDB): domain Bacteria; phylum Actinomycetota; class Actinomycetes; order Streptomycetales; family Streptomycetaceae; genus Streptomyces; species Streptomyces hundungensis. The sequence continues at coordinate 353,134 of NZ_NNBJ01000001.1, forward strand.
CAGCACCGGCTCCGGCGGGATCCCGATCACCGGGCGGAGGTACCCGCCGGCCGGACCGATGCCCAGCTCGATGGTCCGGGCGATGATGCCGCAGGTGACGACCTGCGAGCCGACCTGGCTCATCGACAGGTCGACGGCGGCGGTCGGGGCGTAGACGGTTCCGTTGATCACCAGACGGCTGTGCTCGGTGCTCGTGTCGGCGTCGTCGGTCGACTTCAGCACCGCGCACCGGCTGCCCGCGGTGAGGCAGCCGGACAGAGGTCTGATGGACGGGGCCCGGAACACGATGTCGAGTTCGACTCCGTCGAGCCGGTCGGCTGCGGCGGTAGCGCCGGTGGCCAGCCGCGCCGCATAGTCGACCGCGAGTCGGGACAGCTGCGCGCCCTGTGCGACCCCGCAGGCGCCCAGGTCGACGACGTCGGTGCCGAGCGCCCCTTGATGGGCGGTCAGGGCGTGGCTCGCGTCGCAGGCGGTACCGGTCCCGGAGACGCTCAGCGCGGTCACGGGAGGCTGCTTCGGCGCGGGCGGTGCCGCGGTGGTGTCGTCGTCCTGGTGCGCCACGCGCAGGACGACCCTGTCGATCACCGCCCCCGCCGGCAGGGGCGGTATCGCGAACCCGCCGAGCCGGACCGACGCCGACGGGGCGGCCGTGGAGAGCGTCGCGGTCGAGGCGGTGGCGTCGATCGCCCGCGTGTGGTCGGGGTCGGGGAACGCCGCGGCGGTGGGCGTCGCGGTGCTGATCGCCGTGGTGGGCCGTACCGCGATCGGCGGCCGGTGGGTCAGTTCCAGGGTGACGCCGTCGAGCTGATCGGTGGCGGTGGTGCCGCCGGCGCCGAGGGTGGCGGTGTAGGTCACGACCAGGCCGGTCAGCTGTGCGGGATCGGTCAGCCCGCAGGTGGCGACCAGGTCCAGGGTGTCGGTGGCCAGGCCGCCCTGGTGCACGGCGAGATTCCGCGCGGTGGTGCAGGCGCGGGGTATGCCGGGCCCGGCCAGGGTGATCGCGGCCGTCGGCGGCGGCCCGCCGGGCGCCCCGGGATCGTCGCGGTGCGCGATGTGCAGCAGGGCCCCGTCCAGGACCGAGCCGGGCGCCACCGCGGGGGCGTCGTAACCCCCGAGGCCGATGGTGGCGGTCGGCGTGGTGACCGGGTCGAGGGTGGCGCGGGCCGTGTCGGCGCCGTCGATAGCCTCGGCGCTGGCCGGGTCGGTGAACGTCGTCGACTCCGCGCTGGTCGCCGGCCGGGGCGCCGGGGGGTCGTAGACGACTTCGAGCCATATGCCGTCCAGGGAATCGGAGCCCGCGTCGCCGCCCCCCTTCAGCCCGGCGGCGTAGGTCGCGGTCAGCCCGGTCAGCCGCGCGGGGTCGGTGATGCCGCACGCCTTGAGGTCGACGCGGTCGTCGCCGAGGACGGCCCGTGCGGTGAGCGGCAGTCGGGTGCAACCGGCACCGCCGCCCGCGGGGAGGACCTCGATCTCGGGCGCCGCCGCGTCGCCGCTCTCCCGATGGGCCACCCGCAGCACGGCGGAGTCGATCGTCGACCCCGGCGGCAGGGGCGGCTGCCCGAAGCCGGCCAGGGTGATCGACGCGGACCGGGCCGCCGTGCTCAGATCGGCGCCGGCCATCAGCGGGGCCGGCTGCTCGCCGATCTCCAGGGCGTTGTCGGGATCGGTGCCGGCGGCGGTGAACCCGGTCGACGCGGTCACGGCCGTGGGCTTGGACACGGTCGGCGTACGGTAGGCGACCTCCAGCCAGATGCCGTCCAGGCGTTCCGTGGCCGTGGTGCCGTCCGAGTCCAGGGTGGCGGTGTACGTCACCGTCAGGCCGGCGAGCCGAGCCGGGTCGCCGAGCCCGCACCTGCCCAGCAGATCGATCGGCGGATCCGGAGCGAGCGCCGGGTGCCGGGGCAGGTTGTCGGTGCGGCAGGTGTCCCCGCCGATGGCGGTGGTGACCTTCACCGCGCCGGGGGCGGTCAGGTCGCCCTGGTCCTGGTGCTTGACCCGCAGCGTCGCGCCGGTGATGACCGAGCCGGGCGGCACCTGCGGGGTGAATCCGGCGAGCTGCATCGAGGCCGTCGGACGTTTCGTCGGGTCGAGGACGGCGTCGGCCGTGCACTGCGCCGTTCCCGTCGGCTGCGCACACCCGGGCGGGGTCGGCTGTTCGCCACCGGTCAGGGCATGGTCGGGGTCGGCGAAGCCGGTGTTCGCGGCCACCGCTGTCGGCTTCAGAGTGTGTGACGGCTTCGGTGGCTGGACCCCGTACACCGCCACCTGCTGCGCGCCCGGGGTCACCGGGGCGCACAGTTCGGCGTGTCCGCGGTCGACCTGGAACCGGCTGCCGCCGCCCATCATGACCTCGACGCCTTCGGGCCGAGTCCTCTCGCACGCGCCCGGGCTGGGGATGGCCGGGCGGGTGGCAGCCGAGGGGGTCCAGCCGGCCGGGGTGCCGCCGACCACACTGACCGTGGGGTCGTCGACCGTCCAGACCGCGGTGCCGCCGGTGAAGGTGAAGTCGAAGTAGTAGAGGCCCGGTTGGAGCCACACGACGACGTTGTGGCAGTCGCCGCCGGTGAGGCGGGTGAGGGCGCGGGCGTCGTCGTAGTAGCCGGGCTGCAACCGCACCAGCCAGGAGGCGGGATCGGGGCACGCGGGCACAGTCCGGCGGGGCGGGACGGCCGTGGCGGGCGGGGTGTAGTCCGGGTCGGCGCCCATGACCTCGTCGGCGGGGGCCGGCGGGGTGTCGTTGGCGCAGTCGTGCGCGTACGGCAGCTGGCTCGGGGGGAGTCGGGTCTGCGACACGGCACTGGAGCAGTCGCCGACGGCGGACACATCGCCGGACACCACCATCGAGGCGCCGGTGCCGGTGGTGATGTTCGAGTGGGAGAACACGCTGCCCTGCACGCGCAGCCCGTGCGCGGTCACGTTGACGCCGTCCGTCGCCGCCCGGCCCAGGCTGCGCAGCGCGTCCTGCGGTTGGGTGGCGCGCGTGGTCGAGGGAGACGTGTTGAGGGGGTCGCAGTGGACGATCATCCGCCGGCCGTTGATCGGCGGGGCGGTGTAGTCGGCACACGGGTTGCCCTGCGAGAAGTTCTTGATCGCGAGCTGTGTGGCACCGTCCGCGCTGTAGCTCCGCCTGCCCTGGTCGACGTACACGCCCGCGGCCTTCAGGCCGGTGCCGGCGAAGGACAGGACCGCCACGGTGACCAGGCCGAAGACGACGACGAAGACCAGCGCGAGCATCAGCGTCGCGCCCTGTTCGTCAGGGCCGCCCGCTCGGCGCGGACACGGGCGGTCGGTCGCGGCGCGCCGCGACGCATACGGGCGGCCGGTCGCGGCGGGCCGGGGACGACGCTGCCGGCCGGTCATGACGCGCTCGATCGTCGGACGGCGGTCAGGTCCGTCGGGGGTACGGCGGGGTCGCTCTGCACGGTCAGCGTTACCTCCATGGGCGAGGTGCACGAGGTCTCGGCACCACAGCTCAGCGTCACCGGACGGGTCGATGCGGCGTTGTCGAAGCGGCCCAGCAACGTGGTGACGACACCGGCGTCGGTGCACTTCACCCGGCTGAGGGCGCCGGTCGGCCGGTCGTAGCTGTAGACGATGTCGGCGCCGGGCCGGCTCAGCTGGACGATCACGTCGGTGACGCCGCACGCGGGGGCGGTCGTGACGCTGTCCGCGCTCTGCACATCGCCGTAGAAATACCGGTTGAGTGTGCCCACCGCGCTGGTGGCGGCCACCCGCTTCCCGGTACCGGTGGTGAACCGCAGTCCGAGGATGATCGCCTTGGGCAGCAGTGCACCGACGATGCCCACGATGACGATCGTGACCAGCAACTCGGTCAGGGTGAACCCCAACTCCGAGCGCCCGGCGTGCCGTTGAGTCCTCATGACGGCATCGACTCCCGCTTGACCACTTCGAGGGTCGCGTCCCGGACGGGCCGAACTCCGGTCTGGCGCACGGTCAGTGTCACCTTCTGCACTCCGGTATCGGCCGTCGGGCAGGGCTCGCCGAACGCACCCACCCCGTCCCAGTACTCGACCTTGACGCTCACGGTGTACCCGGCGGGCGTTGTCGGAGTCCGGTAGTCACGCGCGCAGGACACATACGGGTCGTCGACGACCTGCTCGGCGGCGCTGCGGATGACCGAGTCGGCGGTGGTCACCTTCGCCTGGGTCACCGAACTGATGATCGCGGTGCCGATGCCCCCGAGGATGGTCACGAAGGCGACGCCCATGAGCACCACGGCCACGAGAACCTCGACCAACGTCTCGCCCTCTTCGCCGCGGTGGCGCCTCGGGCGGCGCGCCGGGCCGGTCACTGGACGGTGACCTGGCTGTAGACCCCGTAGATCGCCGAGATGAGGGCGACGGCCACGAACCCCACGACGACCCCCACCATGATCACCACGGTCGGTTCGAACAGGCTGGTCAGCCGCTTGAGTTTGTGCTGGAGTTCCTTCTCGTAGAACTCCGACACGTTGTCGAGCTGGTCGTCGAGGGTTCCGGTCTCTTCCCCCACGCGCATCATCTGGGTGACCGCCCCGGGGAACAGTCTGGTGCGGGCGATCGGCCGGGAGATGCCGCCGCCTTCGAGCATCTCCGTCCGGGCGGTCCCGATGGACCGTTGGTACACCAGGTTGTTGGCGCCCGCGCTCGCCAGGCCGAGCGCCTCCGGCAGGGGTACGCCGGCCTTGATCATCGAGGTCAGGATGCGGCAGAACCGTTCGATGACCATGAAGCGGACCACATCGCCGACCACCGGCGTCGCCAGCAGGCAGCGGTCGCGCAGCATCCGTCCCCGTTCGGTGCGCAAACCGGCGAGCAGGGCCGCCACGAGCGCGGCGAGCACGCCGACGATGACCGGATACCAGGCCGTGACGAAGTCGGTGAAGCCCAGCAGGATCCGGGTCGGCAGCGGCAGTTTCGCGTGGAAGGACTCGAAGAACACCTTGAACCGGGGCAGTACGAAGACGACGAGCACGAGGACGACGGCGACGGCCAGCCCCATCACCAGGATCGGATAGGTCAGAGCGGAGCGGATGCTGCGCCGCCCCTCGACGTCGCGCTCGATGTAACGCCCCAACTGGGCCATCACCACGTCGAGTTCACCGGTCGCCTCGGCCGAGCGCAGAACGGCTGTGTAGAACGCCGGGAGTGCCGTGGTGTGGGCGGCCATCGCGGCGGCGAAGCTTTCGCCGAATCGCAGCGAGTCCATGGCGTCGACGAGGATCCGGCCGAGCTTCTTGTCCTTGGTCTCGGCGCGGATGATCTCCAGGGCGTCCAGGATGGGCACTCCGGCCTTGATGAAGGCGGCCATCTGGCGCGAGAAGTTGCTCAGCTCGACCAGGTCGACCTTTGCCGCGGTGAGTTCGAGTTGCAGCAGATTGCGGCCCACGGCCCTGACCGACCGCACGTCGTAGCCCTGCCGGGCCAGGCTGTCGGTCACGCCGTCGACACTGGAGCCCTTGAGCACACCGGTGGCCCGTTTCCCGTCCGGGCCGACCGCGACGTACTTGAAGGTGGCCATGCCGATGTACTCCTGGTTTCCGGTGCAGAGGTTCGGTTCGTCAGTGCTGGGCCGAAGCGGTCGGAGAGCCGGGCCCTAGACCACGTACACGCTGGACATGATCTCGGCGATGGTCGTGACGCCCTCCTCCACCAGACGGACGCCGCCGTCCAGGAGGGTGTCCATGTGCTGCTCGCGGGCGGCCCCGCGCAGGCTGTGGATCGGCGCCTTCTCGACCAGCAGCCGCTTGACCGCGTCGCTCATCACGAGGAGTTCGAAGACGCCGATGCGTTCCTGGTAGCCGGTCCGGGAGCAGAAGTTGCAGCCCCGGCCCTGCCAGAACCCGCTGTCGGTCGAGCCGCCGGCCTTGGCGAAGAAGGCCAGCTCGTCCACGCCCGGCCGGTAGGGCTCGCGGCACTGGTCGCAGATCCGCCGCACCAGTCGCTGGCTGACGACACCGGCGACCGTGGAGGTGATCAGGAACGGCTCGATGCCCATGTCGGCGAACCGGTGCAACGCCGAGCAGGCGTCGGCCGCGTGGATGGACGACAGGACGAAGTGGCCGGTGAGGGCGGACTCCACCGCGATCCGCGCCGTCTCGGCGTCCCGGATCTCGCCGACCAGGATCACGTCGGGGTCCTGCCGGAGGATCGAGCGCAGCCCGGTCGCGAACGAGATGCCCGCCTGGTCGTTGATCTGGATCTGGTTGACCGACGGGAACACGTACTCCACCGGGTCTTCGATGGTGGTGATGTTGCGCTCGCTCTGGTTCAGCTCGCCGAGCGTGGCGTACAGGGTGGTCGTCTTGCCGCTGCCGGTCGGTCCGGCACAGGCGACCATGCCGTAGGGGGAGCGCAGCAGCGACGAGAACCGCTCGTAGGTCGCGGCGGGCATGCCGAGCTCGGCGAGGCGGAACAGGGTGCGGTTGCGGTCGAGCAGCCGCAGCACCGCCTTCTCGCCCCAGATGGTGGGACTGGTCGCGACCCGGATGTCGACCGACCTGCCGTCGATCTCGGTGGCGATCTGCCCGTCCTGCGGGCGCCGCCGGTCGACGATGTTCATATTGGCCATGATCTTGATCCGGCTGACCAGGGACGGGCCCATGTTCTCCGGCAGGCTCAGCACGTCGTGCAGCGCGCCGTCGATGCGGTACCGGACCCTGACCCGGTCGGCGTGCGGTTCGATGTGGATGTCCGAGGCCCGGTCCCGCAGGCCCTGGGTCAGCATGAGGTTGACCAGGTGGACGACCGGGGCGTCCTCGCTCACCACCCTGGCCCCGGAGCCGGCGGCTCGGCCGGTCTCGGTCGCCTCGAAGGCCTCGACCAGGCTGCCGACGCCGGCCAGCGCCCGGTAGGTGCTGTCGATCGAGCGCAGGATGTCCGAGGGAGCCGCGATCGCCAACCGCACCCGGTCCGGTGCGACGGCCCGGCCGACCTCGTCGAGTACGCGCGGGTCGCCCGGGTCGCCCGCGGCGATCAGCAGCGTGCCCTCGGCCCGCCGCACGGCGACGACCCCCAGCGAGCGGGCCAGCGCCTCCGGCACCCGGGCGGCGGCCTCGGGATCGGGTTCGCTCTGGCGCAAGTCGGCTACGGGGACGTCGAGTTGAACCGACAGTGTCTCGATCAGCGACCGCTCGTCGACCATGGCGAGTTCGACCAGCAGGGCGCCGAGCCGCTTGCCCGACGCCGACTGCTGAAGGAGCGCCTCGTCCACCTGCGCCGGGGTGAGCAGCCCGCGCCGCACCAGCAGTTCCCCGATACGCGGCCGCACCTCCTGCGCGGATGACGACCTCCCCGGGCCGGACCTCGCGTCCGGGACCGGTTCGGCCGCCGGGGCCGCGGACGGCTCCGGGGCCCCGGCGCCCTCGGGCCGGGTGCCTTCCTCGCCCACAGGGCTCGTCGCCTCCGCGCGGCGACGCAGAAGCCGGCGATTCGCCAAGGAACCCACCCCTTTCGCGCATCCAGAACGCGGCCGATCCCTCGCCGCGCGTGCATCCGCAGTACTGTCAGCTGCTGATTAGTCAGCGGGATACTACAGCACGCCAGCACGCGTTCCTGTGCGCCTTCCGGGCGAGGGCAGCCCTTGTAACTGCGAAGTGCGCTCCGTAGTCTACGGCTGATTAATCAGGAAGTGACTATCGCCTGGGCTTGTTCGAGCCGGGCGCCGTAGATGGAGAAAGATGTTCAGATACCCACAAGCCCCGTCGCGTCGGCGCATGCGTGCACCGAACGAGAGGGCGGAGGCCGGCTTCACGCTCATCGAACTTCTCGTCGTGATCGTGATCCTCGGCATCCTGGCCGCCGTCGTCGTCTTCTCCGTCCGCGGCATCAATGACAAGGGCCAGAGCTCGGCGTGCAAGACCGACAAGTCCACGATCCAGACCGCGGAGGAGGCGTACTTCGCCAATGGCAGCCACAACGCGTACGGCACCATGGCCGACCTGGTGAGCGGTGGGTTCCTGTCCACCGAATCCTCTTGGTACGTCGTCAATCCGAAGGGTGCCACGTACGAGATCACGCCGAGGAAGCTCGACAACGACCAGAACAACCCCTGCACCTGAGGCGGGGGCACGGGGGAGACCGCACCCGACGGCGCCGGTTGACGGCCGTCGGGCGGTCGGGTCGGCCAGGTGGCCGTGCACGCGCCATCCGGCGAACGACGGCCGGCGGCATCGGCGACAGTGCCGCAGACCCGAACCGCTCCTTCGCGTGAACCGGTCCGCACGCGAACTGCCTTGCGTGCCAACCGGCTTGAGGGCGGCTGGGTAGGGCGGGGCCAGTGGCGACGCACCCGTGGGGTGCGGCACCATTACGTCCCATGTCATCCATATTTGTCGCATTGATCGGTCTGCTGGGGCTCGCGGTGGGGTCGTTCCTCAACGTCGCCGTCTCCCGGGTGCCGGAAGGCCGTTCGGTCGTGCGGCCCCGCTCCGCCTGCCCTCGATGCGCCGCACCGATCGCGGCCCGGGACAACATCCCCGTCGTGTCCTGGCTCCTGCTGGGTCGGCGCTGCCGCGCCTGCCGGGTTCCCATCCCCGCGCGTTACCCGCTTATGGAAGCGCTCACCGCGATCCTGTTCCTGGCCGAGGCGCTCCGCTTCGGCCGGTCGGAGGCGCTCCCGGCCGAACTGGTCTTCACCGCAGGGCTGTTGGCCCTGGCCGCCTGTGACGCCGAACGGTTCCTGCTCCCTCGGCGGCTGATCTACCCGACCCTCGGGCTCACCGCCGCTTGTCTGCTCGCGGCCGCGGCGACCACCGGCCAGTGGCAACGGCTCGGCACGACCGCGCTCTGCGGAGTGGGCGCGTTCGCCGCCTTCTTCGCCCTGCACTGGATGCGTCCGGCCTGGCTCGGCTTCGGCGATGTGCGCCTGGCCGGCCTGCTCGGCACCGGCCTCGGCTGGCTCGGTCCTTCCTATCTCGTCCTCGCGCTGCTGGCCGGGAGCGTCGTCGGGCTGCTGGTGGGCGTCGTGCTCATGGCGGCGGGGCGGGCGACCCGCCATACCCGACTGCCCTTCGGGGTGTTCCTCGCCGTCGGCGCCATCGCCGCCATCCTCGTCGGCGCACCCGTCGTCCACTGGTACGAGAGCCTGAACGACCTGTACGCGATGGACGCGGGGCTCGCAACGGCCCGCCACTGACCACGGTCATCCCGGCCCGGGCGCCGGTCGCGGGCCGCTCCGACGGCGGGCGCGACGGACCCGGGACGGCGGCCCTGGGCATACCTACAGGGTCGCTCGCCGGATGGGCGCCGAAGACTGTTCCATCGCACAACCGTCCGCCGGACCAATTGGTACCCTGGTCACCATGGCGAAACCTGACCGACCTGATCTGCCACTGGCCGAGTGGATCGTGCTCGCACTCGTGGCCGAACGACCGAGCCACGGCTTCGCCATCGCATCCCTCACCGCGGAGGGCACGGAGATCGGTGAATTCTGGTACATCTCGCGCCCGATGGTCTACCGGTCGATCACGCGGCTCGTCGAGCGCGGACTCATCACGCCGGTCGGCGCCGAGGAGAGCGATCGCGGTCCGCAGCGCATGATCTACGCCACCACCCGCACGGCGAAGACGGCCGTCAGCCGGTGGCTCAGTGAACCGGTGGCCCACCTGCGCGACATCCGGGCCGACTTCACCAGCAAGCTTCTCCTGCTCCAGCGCCGCGGCCTCAGCCCGGCTCGCCTGGTCGAACGCCAGCGGGTCGTCCTCGACGGGATCGAGGAGTCGCTGCGCGCCAAGGAACCCGTCGACGACCACCTTGCCCGCGCGATCTACGACTGGCGGCTGGAGATCGTCCGCGCCGCGCGCCAGCTTCTCGACGCGGTTGACGCCGACTCGACGAGGCCGGCCGTCAAGACCGGCTGACGGCACGCTCGTCGTCGTCCGCCTCCCGGCACAGAGCGGCGTCGTCACCGCCACGCGCCACGACTCGGTCCGCCCGGCACCACGACGCACTGGGCACCACGGCAGTGACCACCACGGCAGTGGGCACCACGGTGGTCGGCATCTCCGCAGCCGATGCCCCGATGCCCCGACGCCACCGCCGCAACGGCCCGCACCTGCGAGGCCGGCGTCTGACCCGCCGGCCGTGGACCGTGCTCGACAGCGCGTGCGCGCCGACGACGGCCGCTGACGACGGGGGCCGTCAACTGGCCGATGCCGCAAGGCAGTTACCCCTTTGCCGGGTACGCGAGGCGGGATGGCGGAGCGTGGCCCGATGCCCGGTGGCGGCGTACGCGACGTGCCGGGGCCGTCGGCGGGCGCTGTTCGCGCCCGGCCGACGGCCCGTTGCCCAGTGCTCCGGATCGCCTAGTAGCCGTAGGCGGCGAGGGTCGACTGGATGGTGGTGTTGCCGTCCCACTTGGTGTTGAACAGGTCGTCCCAGGCGGCCTGCGCACCGGCGTTGCCGCCGCTCAGGGCGACGCCGTACTGCTCGATGTCCCCATAGCCCGAGTACGCGCTCGGGTCGACGTCGGTCCATGTGTTGGGGTCATTGCCCGTAGTGCCGTTCAGCGAGCTCGACGTCCAGCTCACGTGCATGATGTTCGACTTCGCGACCAGGCCCAGCTGGGTGTTGCCGCCGGCGTTCGCCGTCACCGCGCCACGCACCTGGCTGATCCCGGATTCCAGGCGTACCTTGCACGCCGTCCCGGCGCTGTCGCACGCGCTGCCGGTGAACACGTTCTGACCCGCCCCGCTGGTGGTCCACGTGAACCCGTTCTGGATCAGCGCCTGCTTGGACGCCGCGCCGAACGGCGCGGTGGCCGGGTCGGCGACCGCGATCCGGTGCCCACTCGTCGCGAGCCAGCTCACCACCCCCGACATCGTCGTGGGCGCACCGCCGGAGACCGGCGACGCGTCACACCGGGGCGACTGCGCCTTGCCGTTGCCGCTGCCGTTGGCGTCCGCGCCGAACGCCAGGGGCGGAGTCGCGCCGTTGGACGGGTCGTCGCCGTGGGTCGAGCCCGCCCAGCTGCCGCTACAGCTGTAGATCGCGAGGTGTCCGATGGCCACGGCGTGCTTGCTGGAGATCGAGCCGTTGCACTCGACGCTCCCGCTCGCCGTGCACGTCCCGCCGTCCGCGGTCGGGATGACCGCGTCCACGTTGGTCTCGTCCGCCGACAGGAACGCGTCGATGTGCAAAGGCCCGTTGACGCAGTTGTTGGACGACGAGGGATCGCACGTGGTGTACGGTCCGGCGCTCTTCAGCTGCTGACGCAGACTGCCCGACGTGATCCCCCGCATCGTCGAGGTGTCGATCGCCGGCTTGTTCCAGAACCCGCCGACCTGGGACGAGGTGTTCGCCGTGAACGCCGTGAACGAGCCGAGCGACTCGATCGTGCTCTTCATGTCCTTGGTCGCGGGATACATGTTGTTCGCGATACCCACCTGGGAACCCGTGCTGGCGAACACGGTGGGTGCACCGGCGGCGATCAGCGTCGTCGCGAGCGCGCCCACCGCGAACGCGTTCCGCACCCGGCGCATGGCGGTGAAGCCGGCGTGCGCCGCGGTACTCCGGGCGCGTCTGAACCTTCGTTGCATTTGCTACTCCTAGTCGATCCGGTTGGCGGCGACTGCCGCCCGGGCACCTGCTGGGGGCGTGGGCGCAAGTCGGTGAACTCCGGTGCGTCCGCCCGGTTTCCCGGCATGACGGTGCCTCGCAAGCCCTAGATGGTGCGCACTTGGAGCCTCAGTAGTCAATGATTGACAACCGGAGTCCCGGTGGATGTAATGCACGGGTATCCCAGCCCGTGGCAGGCCGGCGGCCACGGGCCGTCGGCCACCGCGGGACGTACAGAAGGGGCTGGCGGCACGATGGGCAGAGGCATGTGATGGCACTGTTGAGCAGATGGTCGCGCTCGCGCGCGGTCCGGCGGGGTGCGCTGGTTCTCGCGTTGATCGCGGTGGCGTCGGTCGTCACGGTGATCGTGCGCGGTGGTTCGGACACGTCCGCCCCGGACCAGCGGGCCGACCCCGCGTGGTGCACACCGGGCACGCAGCGCAGCGCGCTCTGCCCGCACGGCAAGGCGTTCGACGCGAAGGAATACACCACCCACGGCAACGCCTTCGAGTGCGTCGGTTTCGCCAGTCAGGCGGATGCGCAGGCGGTGCTGCGGGCCAACCCCAGCGATCCGAACCACCTCGACGACGGAGGCGGCGTCGCATGTCGTGGACTCCCGCAGCCACGCGACACCAAGCCGGTCGCCGCCGTCGCCCAGCACCACAAGTGCGGTCCTGACGACCCCCGCAGCGCGCTCTGCCCGCAGCCCGAGCGGTCGTTCGACGCCCGCTACTTCCTGCGCTACGGCAATGACGCCTACGACTGCGCGGACTTCGCCAGCCAGGCGGACGCACAGGCCGTCCTGCGGTTCGAGCCGACCGACCCGAACCACCTCGACCGCGCCGGAAAGGGCATCGCGTGCCCGGACCTACCGGGAGCCAGGGACGTCAAGCCCGTGCGCCGGGGGACACCGTGACACGGCAAGGGCTCGCGCGTGCGCTCGGGCCGAACGCCGTGACCCATCGATCGAAGGAAGCCCCGACCGCCATGCCCTCGGCCCACCGCCTCTCCGCACTGCGCGCCAGACGCCAGGACGGCTTCACGCTCATCGAGTTGCTCGTGGTCATCGTGATCCTCGGCGTCCTCGCCGCCATCGTGGTCTTCTCCGTCAGGGGCATCGGCGACAAGGGCCGCGCGAAGGCGATCGCCGCGGACGCGGCCACGCTGCGCACGGCGGAGGAGTCCTACTGCGCGAAGCACGGACACTATGGGACGGCCGATGACCTGACAGCCGACGGGCTGCTGTCGGGCGAGCCGACCTACAACATGGTGGCGGTCGGCGAGGAGAACAAGTGCGGCCGGGGCGAGAAGTCGTCGTTCACGCTGTATGACACCTCCACGCCGACGCAGAGCGGGGCGGACGCGATCCGGGCGGGCACGAGTCCGGCCGACCTCGCGGTCGACGAAAAGGCCGATCGCGTGTACGTCGTGGGCACCGGCAGCAACGACGTGACCGTGATCGACGGCCGGACCGACACCCCGATCGGCTCTCCGATCGACGTTTCCAGCGCTGTGTCGAGCCCCACCCGCATCGCGGTCGCCCCCGGTACGGGGCAGGTCTATGTCGGGGGCACGGGCGGTGTCGCGATCATCGACACGACCAAGGGCAACCAGGTGACCCGCGTCAGCGGCTACACGGCGACCGTCGGCGCGCTGGCCGCCTCTCCCGAGAACGGCGACGTCTATGTCGGCGGCGGTACCACCGGCACCTCGGCGGTCGCCCACATCGCGGCCGGCAGCTCGTCGGCGACGCCGATCACCCTGCCCGCCGCGGGAATCGTGGGCGCGACCCTCGGCATGGACTTCTCCTTCGACCCCGTGCACCACGCCGTGTACCTCGTCAAGAGCGGTGTCGGCCGCGGCACGAGCCTCGCCGCCAGCATCGGCCTCTTCGCCATCTCGTCGGACACCCAGGCCGTCGCCGTCGTGGCGCAGTTCCCCACGGAGTCGTGCAGCGCCAATGCCGGGGACGTCCTCCTCGCGAACAGCGCCCGTGGCGCCGTCGCGGTCGATCCCGGCCGCAACCGGGTCTACCTGCTCGCCAAGAGGTGCGTTCCGGACCCGGCGAATCCCTCGGGCGCCCGGAAAGCCGTGGCGACGACGATCGCCATCAATCCCGCCGACGGCACTTCCACCGCGATCAACGACCCGGTGGGATCAACCCTCACGCCCATCTCCGCGGTCTACAACTCCACGGCAGGGTCGGTCTACGTCTTCCTGGACGGCGGGTCGAGCTGCAACAACACCGGCGGCCGCATCGACCGGATCGCCGGGACGACGGTCACGGGGCAGGTGTCGGTCTGCGGCAAGTCGAACGCGCCCGGGAACATGGCGCACATGGTCACCGTGCTGAAGAACTTCAACAGGGTCTTCGTCGCGCAGATGAACGCGCTCGGCGCACCGGGCGGCCTCGGAGTGTCCGACGGCGGCACACTGCTGCCGCAGGCTCCGGTCGGCACGTCCCGCCGGTTCGCCGCGGTGGCCGCGAACAACACCACCGGAAAGGTGTACGCGGTCGATCCGGACAACGGAACGGTCGCGGTGTTCCGGGCGGGATCCGCCTAGGCCGGTCCCGGGCCGGCCGCGAAACCTCCGCCGGGCTCGGACCACCGCCAAGCCGTCCGGCGGCCGAGCCCGGCGCCGGAACCGGACCGGGACCGACGCGGCGGTACCCCCGCCGCCGGGTGCCGACTAACCTGCTGGTGTCACCGGCACGCCCGGTCCTGAGCGCACGGCCACTGGAGGTGGCGGATGGCGGACGCCGACCCGGGGTACTTCGGGCCCGATTCGGTCACCTGGCACCTGCACAGCGACCCCATGATGTGGATCGCCGGCGTCCGGGCGCTCTACCTCCAGGCGCTGCACCCGCGGGCCGTGCGCGGGGTCATGCAGAACTCCGACTTCCGCAAGGACGCCTGGGGACGCCTGATGCGCACCGCCAACTTCGTCGGGACGCTCTCGTACGGCACCAAGGAGGACGCCGAACGGGCGGGTGCGCGGGTGCGGCGCATCCACGCCCGGCTCAAGGCGGACGACCCGGTGACGGGGGAGCGGTTCGGCATCGACGACCCCGAGCTGCTCCTGTGGGTGCACTGCGCGGAGATCGACAGCTACCTCGCGGTCGTGCGGCGCTCCGGGTTCCGGCTCAGCGACGCCCAGGCGGACCGCTATGTCGGCGAACACCGCGTGGACGCGCGTCTGGTGGGGCTCGACCCGGCGGGCGTGCCGGGCAGCGCGGCCGAACTCGCCGCCTACTTCGCCTCCGTACGGCCCCGCCTCGCGGTCACCGCCGACGCACGGAACGTCGACGACTTCCTGCGCCGGCCGCCCACCCCCTGGCCCCTGGTCCCGGCGCGCGAGCTGGTGTGGCGACGGGTGTCCGCCCTCGCCTACGCCTCGCTGCCGCCGTACGCCCATGAGCTCTACGGCCGGCCCGCCCCCGCCGCCGGCGCCGTGGACCGCCGCCTGCGGTTCACCGGGACGGTGTTGCGCAGGATCCCCGCCACGGTGCGCTGGCAGCTTCCGCCCCGGCACGTCCTGCGGGCGGTCGCCCGGCTCGGACCCGAGACCCGGCCCGCACCGTACAAACTTCGCGAACAGGCCGCCATACTGGACGGGCCGGGGAGGGCGCATGGTCAGTGACGGGGGCGACGGCACCAGATGGCGGACACCAGGCTGATCCACGGCCGCTACCGGCTGCTCGATCCGATCGGGCGCGGCGGCATGGGGGAGGTGTGGGCGGCCCGCGACGAATCGCTGGAGCGACGGGTCGCGGTCAAGCTGCTCAAACCGCTCGCCCCGGGTCACGAGGAGTCGTTCACCCGGGTGCTCAGGGAACGCTTCCGGCGCGAGGCCCGGGTCGCCGCCGCGCTCCAGCACCGCGGGGTCACCGTCGTCCATGACTTCGGGGAGTACGAGGGCGGGCTCTACCTCGTCATGGAACTGCTCGACGGACGCAACCTCAGCCAGCTCCTCGACGACAACAAGCGGCGCCCGCTGGCGGTGGAGGCCGTCGTCGACATCGCCGAACAGGTCGCGGCGGCCCTCGACTACACCCATCAACAGTGCGTCGTGCACCGGGACTTGAAGCCGGCCAACATCATGCGGCTCACCGATGCCGCGGTGAAGATCTGTGACTTCGGCATCGCCCGGCTCGGCGCCGACATCGGTTTCACCAGCCGGCTCACCGGTACCGGCATCGCCATGGGAACCCCGCACTACATGTCGCCGGAGCAGATCGCCGGCACCGAGGTCGACCACCGCAGCGACCTGTATTCGCTCGGCTGCGTCCTGTACGAACTCTGCACCGGGGCGCCGCCGTTCGACCTGGACGACGCCTGGGCGGTGCTCGTCGGCCACCGTGACACCGTGCCCCGCCCCCTGCGCGAGCACCGGGCCGAACTCCCCGGCTTCCTCGACCGTGTCGTACTCGACCTGCTGGCGAAGGATCCGGGCCAACGCCCCAGCGATGCGGGGGAGTTGGCGCGCCGGTTGGCGGCGGGACGGGCCGGGGCGGGACCGCTCGGCGGCCCGGCCCGGTCGTCCTCGCGCCCCGCGTCCCGGTTGCCGTCCTGGACCGAGGGGATGACCACCGGCCACAAGGCGACGCGCACCTTCTCGCCGGCCGTCGACCCCGACCCCACCGCCGGCCTCACCGGCGAGTGGACCGTGCCGGCCGCCGCCCGGCACCGCACCCCGGCCACCCCCGCACCGAGGGAGGCCGCGCGGCCCACTCCGGCGGCCAAGGCGCTCGCCGCGCTCGACAGCCGCCACCGCGCGGGGCTCAGCCTCGGCCGGCTCGGCCGCTGGGCGGAGGCGGGCGAGGTGCACCGGGCGGTGGCGGCCGAGCGGGCCCACCTGCTGGGGCCGGACCACCCCGACACCCTCGCCAGCCGCTACGAGATGGGCTTCACGCTGAGCCGGACGGGCCGGGCGGCCGACGCGCTGCGCGAGTTCGGCAAGGTCGCCGAGGGCCGGGCCCGCTCGCTGGGACCCGACCACCCCGAGACGCTCGACGCACGCCAGGAGACGGCGTACGTCCTCGGCCGGCTCGGCCGTCACTTCGAGGCGCACCAGGTGTACGTCGCCGTCCTCGCCGCCCGCGAGCGCACCCAGGGCCCCGACGACCCGGACGCCCTGCGCTGCCGGCACAATCTCGCCTTCAACCTCAGCCGGCTCGGCCGTCTGGAGGAGTCCTGCGCGATGGCCCAGGACGTGGCGGCCGCCCGCGCCAGGGTGCTCGGCCCCGGCCACCCCGACACCCTGGTCACGCAGTACGAAGTCGCTTACGCGCTCGGCCTGTTGGGGCGCTGGGTCGAGGCGCTCGCCGCCTATCGCGAGGTCGCCCGGGGCCGGGCGGCGGCACTCGGCCGCGATCACCCCGACACCCTCGCGGCCCGCTACGAGATCGGCGTCAGCCTCGGCCGGCTCGGTCGCAGCCCGGAGGCGCTGGAGCTGTACCGGGAGCTGGTGGCGGACCGGCTGCGGGTCAGCGGGCCCGAGGACCCCGAGACACTGCGCGCCCGCCACGGCCTCGGCGTGAACCTCGGCCGCCTGGCCCGCTGGGAGGAGGCCCTCGAAGAGGCCCGCGAGGTGTGCGAGCTGCGCGTACGAGTGCTGGGGCCCGAGCACCTCGACACCCTGGTCAGCCGTCGCGAGGTCGCCGTGGGTCTGGGCTGGCTCGGCCGCTGGGCCGAGGCGCTCGACGCCTACCGCACGGTGGCCGAAGCCCGCGAACGCGTCCTGGGCGCCGACCACCCCGACACCCTGGCCAGTCGCAACGACCAGGCCAACTGCCTGGAGCAGCTCGGCCGCGGCCCCGAGGCGGTGGAGCTGTACCGCAAGGTGGCGGCCCTGCGCCGAGCCGGCCACCACTGACCCGGGCAGGGTTGCGCCGGCCGGGGGCGAGCCGGTGTCGGGGCGGCCGTGCGCTGGGCCGACCGCCCGAGGCCGGCCTTCGGCGTCAGGACAGTTCCGCTTCGGGGGCGAAGGCGGGCAGCCGCTCAAGACTGGCGCGCACGGCCTCGGCGCCGTACACGAGCATCTGCCGTTCGTAGTCGTCGACCGCACCGAGCAGTCCCCGGCGTCCGTCGTCTGCCGCGATCAGGCAGCGGCGCAGCAGGTCGGCATCGCGCAGCGCGGTGTTGGCGCCGTTGCCGCCGGTCGGGGAGGTGGCATGGATCGCGTCGCCGAGCAGGGTGACCGGGCCGGACGGCCAGCGCCCGCCGGGTTTGACGGTCCGGATGGACAGCAGGGTGCTGTTGTCCGGGTCGGCCCGCCCGATCAGCGCGCGCAGCTCCGGGTGCCACCCCTCCATCCTGGACAGCGCGGCGTCCCGCGCGGTCACGTCCCGCGGCGAGTCGTCCGGTGGCAGGATCATGGCCCAGCGCACGTAGTCGCCGATGTCGGGCAGTGTGACCTCGGGGGCCAGTCGCTCCGCGGCCTGTCCGGGCGGGGTGGGGAAGCGCATCGCGCCGAGCAGCAGGCTGACGCGGCCGTCCGTGATCTTCGAGCCGTAGGTCGCGGACAGGCCCGCGAACTCTTCGGTCAGCGGGGTGCGGCCGATGACGAACCGGACGCCGGTGTCGGTCGGGACGGTCTCCGGCGACAGCACCCCGCGGACAGTGGAGGCCACGCCGTCCGCGCCGACGAGCAGGTCCGCGGTGGCCGGGTCGCGGCGGGCGAACCGGGCCTGGACCCGGCCGTCGGCCAGCACGTGGTAGCCGGTCAGCGCGGCATCGGTGTGCACGCTGAGGCCGGTCAGCAACAGGTGCCGCAGCACCTGCCGATCGACCACGATGCCGGTGCGGGCCGCGCCGAGCCGGCCGATCTCGTTCAGCCGCGGGTCCAGGACCAGCTGCTCGGCGGAGGCGGCCATGACGATCTCGTCCAGCAGTGGGTGCCAGCGCGCCGGCAGGCAGTCGCGCACCGCCTGGAACCCGATCGGGTCCAGCACCAGCCGGTAGCCCTGGAACCGGGCGCCTATCCCCGGGTCGCGCTCGAACACGTCGGCCTCGATCCCGGCACCACGCAGACCCTGTGCGAGAGCCAGGCCTCCCAGACCGGCTCCGACCACGCCAACGCGCATCACATACCTCCAGGACAGCGGCCAGGGCATCGGCCAGAACATCGACACGAACTAAGTTCGTTTTGGCGAACTAAGTTCTACTCAACGAACTAAGTTCGTGTCAAGGTACAGTGGCCCGTATGACCGCCGATCCCCGCCGGAGCCGTTCAGCCCGCCATGCCCAACCCACCGCGGAACGCGCCGCGCCGGCGCCGCGCAAGGAGCCGATCACCGTCGGACGGATCGCCGACGCCGCCCTGGAAGTGGTCGCGACCGAGGGGTACGACGCGCTGACCGTCCGCCGGGTCGCCGCCGTGCTCGGCACCGGTCCGTCGTCGCTGTACGCGCACATTGTCAACAAGGACGACATCGACGATCTGCTGATCGGCAGGCTCTACGCCTCGATCGTGCTCCCCGAGCCGGACCCGGCCGCCTGGCGCGAACAGTTGACGGGTGTGTACACGCAGATCCGCGATCTGTACCTGGAATACCCCGGGGTCTCGCGCGCCGCGCTGGCCATGGTGCCGACCAACCTGGAAACGCTGCGGGTCGGCGAGGGAATCCTGGCGATCCTGCTCGCGGGCGGGATCGAACCGAGGACCGCCGGATGGGCCCGCGACGCGCTCTCCCTCTACGTCAGCGCCTATGCGCTGGAGCAGTCGATGGTCCGGCGACGGCGCCGGAGCCAGGATCAGGAATGGGTGCTCGGCGACAAGGAGTTGTTGGACCGCTTCACCGCACTGCCGGCGGAGCGATTCCCGCAGACACGACGCCATGCCGCCGAGCTGATCTCCGGTACCGGACACGACCGCTTCGCGTTCACCCTCGGACTGCTCCTGGACAACCTGCGGCCGGCCTCGGACTGACGCGGTGGTGACCGTGAGGGGGTATCACCAGGGCACTACGCCGGCGTCGTTGAAGAACTTGCCGGTCGGGCCGTCGTCGGGCAGCGTCGCGAGTTCGATGGCGATCGCCGCACCCTGTTCGGGGGTGCGCACCCCCTGGAAGCCGTTGAGGTCGGTCGCGACGTAGCCGGGACAGCCGGCGTTGATCAGGATGTTCGTACCGCTCAGCTCCCGGACGTACTGGAGGGTGACGGCGTTCAGGAACGTCTTCGACGGCGCGTACGCCACGGCCACCGGCCCGGCCGTCCGGTCCGCGTCGGGTGCTGACTGGCGGGTGAGGGAGCCGACGCTGCTGGACATGTTCACGATCCGCGGTGCGGCGGAGCGGCGCAACAGGGGCAGCATCGCGTTGGTGACGCGGATGACGCCGATCACGTTGGTCTCCACGACCGTCAGGACGGTGGCGGGATCGACCCGGGTGGGCTCCTGCGGCATGCCGCCCGTGATGGCGGCGTTGTTGACGAGCACGTCGAGGCGCCCCGAGCGTTCCTCGATCAGCCGTGCGGCGGCGCTCACGCTCGCGTCGTCGGTCACGTCCAGAGGCACGCCGAACGCGTCGACGCCGTCCGCGCACAGCCGCTCCACCGCCGCCGCACGCCGCTTCTCGTCGCGGGCGCCGACGCCCACGCTCCACCCGAGGGCGCCCAGGCCCCGGGCGATCTCGTAGCCGATTCCCTTGTTCGCGCCGGTGACCAGCGCGGTCGTTCGTTCGCTCATGGAGACCATGCTGCTCCTGGATCGCGCGGGGGTCCAAGACCGATCGGGTGCGCGGCGATACCGGCAGGGTATTGATCCGCAGTAGCCTGGCCGGATGGAGACCCGGGAGCTGCGCTACTTCGTCGCTGTCGCCGAGGAGCTGCACTTCGGGCGCGCCGCGCGGCGGCTCGGGATGGCGCAGCCGCCTCTGTCGCGGGCGATCCAGCAGCTCGAACGCCGGCTCGGGGCGGCACTGCTGGACCGGACCAGCCGCAATGTCACGCTGACGGAAGCCGGCTCGGTGCTGCTGGCCGAGGGCCGGGCGGCCCTCGACGCGGTCGACGCCGCCGAGCGCCGGACCCGCCGCGCGGGCCTCTTCGCGACCGGCCGTCCCGGCCTGGCCCTGGTCACGAAGGCCAGCGCGTCCAGGGAACTGCTGGCCGAACTGCTCGACGCGTACGCCGCCGAACCCGGCGCGGTCCCCGTCGACGTCATCCTGTGCGGCCCGGCCGAGCAGCGACGACTCCTGCGCGAGGGCCGGGCCGACGTGGCGCTGCTGCACCGGCCGTTCGACTCGACGGCCGGGCTCCACACCGAAGAGCTCGGCACGGAGGGCCAGGTCCTGGTCCTGCCGGCCGGGCATCCGCTGACCGTCCGGGCCCATGTGCACATGGCCGACATCACCGCCCTGCCGGGCCTGCCCCTGCCACGCTGGCCCGACCCCGACGGGGCCTATCCGCCCGGGCCCGGCCCAGAAGTCCGAGACCAGGCACAGCTGTTGCAGCTCGTCGCCCTCGGCCGCGCGTGCGCGGTCGCGCCGGAGTCGTGCCGGGCCCAGCTGCACGACGACCTCGCCGCCGTGCCCGTGGTGGACGCGCCGGCCGTCACCACCGTCATCGCCTGGCCTGCGCACAGCCGGTCCAGAGCGGTCGCCGACCTCGTCCGGACCGCTACACGTCTCCCGTAGTTCCCAGTTCCCACCCGCCCGGCCGGGTTCCGCCCACCGTGTCCCGGCTCGGACCGGGGCGGCGAAGCGGGGCAGTGAACCGGGGCGGCGAAGTGGGGCAGTGAACCGGGGCAGCGAATGGGGGGGCAGCGGACCGGGGCAGCGAAACCCGGGGCTTCCCCGGCGGTGGCGGCCCCCGGCAGTCCCGGCCCGCGGCGGGGTTCCGCGCGCGATCATCCCGTGTTACCAAGGGGCATGCCCGCACGCACCGCGTTCGCCCGTGAGGTCTACGACGCCGTCATCGTCGGCGGCGGTCACAACGGCCTGGTCGCCGCCGCCTATCTGGCCCGCGCCGGGAAGTCCGTCCTGGTGCTCGAACGGCTCGGCCGCACCGGTGGCGCGGCCGTCTCCACGCGCCCGTTCGCGGGGGTGGACGCCCGGCTCTCGCGTTACTCCTATCTCGTCTCGCTGCTGCCCCGGAAGATCGTCGACGATCTCCGGCTCGACTTCGCGGTCCGCAAGCGCACCGTGTCCTCCTACACGCCGACCCTGCGCGAGGGGCGTCCCGGCGGTCTCCTGGTCGGCGGCGGAGCGGACCGTACCGCCGCCTCCTTCCGCCAACTGACCGGTTCGGACGCCGAGTTCACCGCCTGGCAGGCGTTCTACGCCACCATGCGGCAGGTCGCCGAGCGGGTCTTCCCCACCCTCACCGAGCCGCTGCCCACCGCCGCCGCGCTGCGTGCGCGGGTCGGTGACGACGCGGCCTGGCGGATGCTCTTCGAGGAGCCCATCGGCGTCGCCGTGGAGGACCGCTTCCGCGACGACCTGGTCCGCGGAGTCGTCCTCACGGACGCCCTGATCGGCACCTTCGCCGACGCCCACGACCCCTCCCTCGCCCAGAACCGCTGCTTCCTCTACCACGTCATCGGCCAGGGCACGGGCGACTGGGACGTCCCGGTCGGCGGCATGGGCGCCCTCACCGACGCCCTCGCCCAGGCCGCGCGCTCGGCCGGCGCGGAAATCGCCACCGGGCACGAGGTGACCGCGATCCGCACCGACGGGACCGAGGCCGAAGTCGACTACGCCACGGCCGAGGACACCGGCGCGGTGGCCGCCCGGCACGTCCTGGTGAACGCCTCGCCCCAGGCCCTCGCGGCGCTCACCGGGCAGGCGCCGCCCGAGGCCGCCGAGGGCGCCCAGCTAAAGGTCAACATGCTGCTCAGGCGGCTGCCCCGGCTCCGCGACACGTCCGTCGACCCGCGCGAGGCCTTCGCCGGAACCTTCCACATCGCCGAGGGATACGGCCAGTTGGCGACCGCGTACGCCGAGGCCGCGCGGGGCCGACTGCCCGCCGCCCCGCCCTCGGAGATCTACTGCCACTCCCTGACCGACCCGACGATCCTCGGTCCCGAACTCGCCGGGCAGGGCTACCAGACCCTCACCCTGTTCGGTCTGCACACACCGGCCCGGCTGTTCGCCGAGGACAACGACAAGGCGCGCGAACTCCTCCTCGCCGCGACCCTCGCCCAACTGGACGCCCATCTCGACGAGCCGCTCGCCGACTGCCTGGCCCGGGACGCCGACGGCCGCCCCTGCATCGAGGCGAAGACGCCGCTCGACCTGGAGCGCGATCTGCGGCTGCCCGGTGGAAACATCTTCCACCGCGCACTCGCCTTCCCCTACGCCCAGGCGTCGACCGGCCGCTGGGGCGTCGAGACGGCCCACCCGAACGTCCTGCTGTGCGGGGCCGGTGCCGTACGCGGCGGCGGGGTGAGCGGCATTCCGGGGCACAACGCGGCCATGGCCGTCCTCGGGCACTGACGCGGAGCCTTCGCCGCCGGCCGGCGAGCAGGGGCGGGTCCGCCAACTGCCGCCGAAAGGACGTCAGTTCGTGGATCTCGTCCAGCCGGCCGCCTCGATCCGGGCGGCATCGGTCGGCCGCAGCTCGTCGAACAGCACCCGGCCGCCGTCGGCAACCCGCAGCCCGTCGACATACACCCCGCGCCCCACATACCGCGGCCCGGTCGTGTACCGCCAGCGCAGCCGCACCGACCGGTCCCGCCAGGCGGCCAGGTCCGCGCCCGCCTCGTGCCAGACCCGCCCGGACCACCCGGTCACCGACCCGCAGGGATGCTCCCGGGGTGCTCCGCCGGGGCTGAGGGTGGTGAACGGTACGGGCCGCCAGGTCGCCCCGGTGTCCGTCGAGGCCTCCAGGGCGAGCGTGCCCACGCCCGGCTCGGTGTCCCACCACAAGGAGAGGCCGAGTCGCCCCCGGCCGGACCCGAACCGGCATGCGGGCAGGGTGAGCGTGGCCGTGGTGGCGGGCTCCATCCCGGCGAACCAGGCGGCGCCGCCGTGCGCGGTGCGGACCGGGACGGCCCGCGCGAGCGCGTCGCCCGCGGCCACCCGAGGTGCCGATCCGGTACGCCAAGTGCGCACCGGGTGAACGGAGTTGGCGAGCACCACCAGGAAGGTGTCGGTGCTGGGGTCGATGACGACGCTGGTGCCGGTGAACCCGGTGTGCCCCGCGCTGTGCGGCGTGGCCATCGCGCCCATGTACCAGTGCTGGTAGAGCTCGAAGCCCAGGCCGTGCTCATGGCCGGGGAAGGCCGTGTTGAAGTTCCTGAACAGCAGGTCGACGGAGGCGGGGCGCAGGATGCGGGCCCGGCCGTAGGCGCCGCCGTTCAGGAGCGTCCGGGCGAGGACCGCGAGGTCCCAGGCGCAGGAGAACACCCCGGCGTGGCCCGCGACCCCGCCGAGGCAGTACGCGTTCTCGTCGTGGACCTCGCCCCACACCATGCCCCGGTCGATCCCGGACCAGGGCTTGCGGGCGTCCTCGGTCGCGGCGATCCCCGGCTTCCAGGACGCGGGCGGGTTGTAGCGCGTGCGGCGCATCCCGAGCGGAGCGGTGATCCCGTCGTGGAGCAGGGCGTCCAGGGGGCGGCCGGTGATCTTCTCCAGGACCAGTTGGAGCGAGATCAGGTTGAGGTCGGAGTAGAGATAGGCGGTGCCCGGCGGGCTCGCCGGAGGCTCGTTCCGGACGAGTTGCAGCCGGTCCTCGTGCGTCGCCGCCCCGTAGAGCGGGATCCAGGACGGGAAACCCGAGGTGTGCGTGAGCAACTGCCGTACCGTGACGGCCTGTTTGCCCGCCGCCCCGAACTCGGGCAGATACGCGGCGACCCGCTCCTCCAGGGCGAGCGCGCCCCGCTCGATCTGCTGGACGGCGAGCAGCGAGGTGAACAGCTTGGAGAGGGACGCCAGGTCGTACACCGTGTCCTCGGCCGCCGCGATCCGCCGGCCGGGCGGGAGTTCCACCGCGGTGTCGCTCTTCTCGTCGTACGCCGCGTACCGGACCGCGTCGCCGATGGCCTGGTGCAGGGCCACCGTGCCGCCGCGCCCCGCGAGCAGCACCGCCCCCGCGTACCAGGGGTGGTCGGGGGAGGGGCCGAGGAACGTCCGGGCGTCCGCCACCAGGCGGTCCAGGTGCTCGGGGAGCAGCCCGGCCCGCTCGGCGGAGCCGCGCCGCAGTGTGCGGCCCCGGCCCGCGGCCACCGCCGTACCCGGTGGGGAACCCGCCATCAGCGCACCTCCCAGCGCCATGGCCGCACCGGCCAGCCGTCGTCTGCCGAGGCCGCCCCGGACTTCCCCGGCCATCGCCACGCACCCTTCTCGACGCGCCGGTCCGACGCGGTGAAAGTATCTTTCGCGATCACATCGCGCTCCGGAAACTTTCTGCCCCGGCCGTGCCCGTGTCAATGATCCGGCGCACCGCGCCGCCCGGCGCAAAGAAACTGACGCAGCATCAGAAAATCTCTTCCTTCGTCGCCCCCGCTGCGGCATCCTGCGCCCCATGCAGACGGAGCTGAGCAAGAAACTGGGAGTCGAGCACGCCGTCTTCGGCTTCACGCCGTTCCCTGCGGTGGCCGCGGCCATCACCCGGGCCGGCGGATTCGGTGTGCTCGGCGCGGTCCGCTACACGGCCCCCGACGACCTCGCGCGCGACCTCGACTGGATGCAGGAGCACACCGACGGACTGCCCTACGGCCTCGATGTGGTGATGCCCGCCACCAAGGTCGAGGGGGTCGGCGAGGCCGAGATCGAGGCCATGATCCCCGAGGGGCACCGCCAGTTCGTGCGGGACACCCTCGCCAAGCACGGCGTGCCCGAACTCGCCGAGGGCGAGGCCTCGGGCTGGCGCATCACGGGCTGGATGGAGCAGGTGGCCCGCAGCCAGCTCGACGTCGCCTTCGGCTATCCGATCAAGCTGCTCGCCAACGCGCTCGGTTCGCCGCCCGCCGATGTCGTACGGCGCGCCCACGACCAGGGCGTGCTCGTCGCCGCGCTCGCGGGCAGCGCCCGCCACGCCCGCCATCACGCCGATGCGGGCATCGACATCGTGGTGGCCCAGGGCTACGAGGCGGGCGGCCACACCGGAGAGATCGCCACCATGGTGCTCGTCCCCGAAGTCGTCGAGGCGGTGGGCCCGCTCCCGGTGCTCGCGGCCGGCGGCATCGGCAGCGGCGAGCAGATCGCCGCCGGGCTCGCGCTCGGCGCCCAGGGCGTCTGGCTCGGCTCGCTGTGGCTCACGGCCACCGAGGCCGACCTGCACTCCCGCGCGCTGACCGGCAAGCTCCTCGCCGCCGGATCCGGCGACACCGTCCGCTCGCGCGCCCTCACCGGCAAACCCGCCCGCCAGCTGCGCACCGAGTGGACCGACGCCTGGGACGACCCGGCCGGACCCGGCACCCTGCCCATGCCGTTGCAGGGCCTGCTCGTCGCCGAGGCCGTATCACGCATCCAGAAGTACGAGGTCCAGCCGCTGCTCGGCACCCCGGTCGGGCAGATCGTGGGGAGGATGACCGCCGAGCGCACGGTCCAGGAGACCTTCGACGAGCTGACGCGCGGCTTCGAGCGCGCCGTCGACCGCATCAACCGCATCGCCGGGAGGGACGCCCGATGAACCAGCCGCCCAACGGATTCTGGGCCCAGGCCGCCGCCGACCCCGAACGCCCCGTCCTCATCGCCCCGGACGGCGAGGAGTGGACCGCGGGCCGGCTGCACGGCGCCGTCAACCAACTCGTCCACGGGCTGCGGGCGGCGGGCCTGGAGCGCGGCGACGCCTTCGCCGTGGTGCTGCCCAACGGCGTCGAGTTCTTCACCGCCTATCTCGCCGCGTCCCAGGCCGGGTTCTACCTGGTACCCGTCAACCACCACCTGGTCGGCCCCGAGATCGCCTGGATCGTCGCGGACTCCGGCGCCAAGGTCCTCATCGCACACGAGCGGTTCGCGGACGCGGCCACCGCGGCGGCCGACGAGGCGGAGCTGCCCGCCTCCCACCGCTACGCCGTCGGCGCGGTCCCCGGCTTCTCGCCGTACGCCCAACTCCTGTCCGGGCAGCCCGAGTCGGTACCCGGCGACCGCACCCTCGGGTGGGTCATGAACTACACCTCCGGCACCACCGGGCGCCCGCGCGGCATCCGGCGCCCGCTGCCCGGCAAGCTGCCCGAGGAGACCTACCTCGGCGGCTTCCTCGGCATCTTCGGCATCAAGCCGTTCGAGGACAACGTGCACCTGGTGTGCTCACCGCTCTACCACACGGCCGTCCTCCAGTTCGCGGGCGCCTCCCTGCACATCGGGCACCGCATCGTCCTGATGGACAAGTGGACGCCCCAGGAGATGCTGCGGCTCATCGACGAACAGGCCTGTACCCACACCCACATGGTGCCGACCCAGTTCCACCGGCTGCTCTCGCTCCCCGCCGAGGTGCGCGAACGCTACGACGTGTCCTCGATGCGGCACGCCATCCACGGCGCCGCGCCCTGCCCCGACCACGTCAAACGCGCCATGATCGAGTGGTGGGGAAGCTGCGTCGAGGAGTACTACGCGGCCAGCGAGGGCGGCGGCGCCTTCGCCACCGCCGAGGACTGGCTGAAGAAGCCCGGCACGGTCGGAAAGGCCTGGCCCATCAGCGAGTTGGCGATCTTCGACGACGACGGCAACCGGCTGCCGGCGGGGGAGCTGGGCACGGTCTACATGAAGATGTCGACCGGCGGCTTCAGCTACCACAAGGACGAGACCAAGACGCGCAAGAACCGCATCGGCGACTTCTTCACCGTCGGCGACCTCGGCTGTCTCGACGAGGACGGCTACCTCTTCCTGCGCGACCGCAAGATCGACATGATCATCTCGGGCGGTGTCAACATCTACCCCGCCGAGATCGAGGCCGCGCTCCTCACCCACCCGGCCGTCGCGGACGCCGCCGCCTTCGGCATCCCGCACGCCGACTGGGGCGAGGAGGTCAAGGCCGTCGTGGAGGTGGCCGAGGGCGTCGGGGCGGGCGACGACCTCGCGGCCGCGATCCTCGCCCACTGCGAGGGCCGGCTGGCCGCGTACAAGCGGCCCAGGACCGTCGACTTCATCGAGACGATGCCGCGCGACCCGAACGGCAAGCTCTACAAGCGAAGGCTGCGCGAGCCGTACTGGGAAGGCCACGAGCGGGCGATGTGACCCGGCGCGCCCCGCCCCGCGAGCCCCAGTCCGGGCGGCCGGACGGTTGACCCCGGCCGTCCGGCCGCCCAGGATCCAGCCATGGACGACGTACGCAGCAGCACCGTCGACGGCATCGTGCGCCGCAGCGCCCGCCGCACCCCGCACCACACCGCCCTGCGGTACGGGGAACGCGCCTGGAGCTATGCCGAACTGGACGCGGCCGTCTCCACGGCGGCTGCCTTCCTGGCCGGCCTGGGTCTGCACAAGGGCGACCGGGTCGCCGCCTACGGCCACAACTCGGACGCCTACCTGATCGCGTTCCTCGGCTGCGCCCGGGCCGGGCTGATCCATGTGCCGGTCAACCAGCACCTCACCGGAACCGACCTGACGTACATCCTGGAGCAGTCCGGCGCCGCCCTCGTGCTCGCCGACCCGGCGCTCGCCGCACAGGTGCCCGCCGGCTTCGCCGTACGTGCGCTGCGCGACGCCGGGGACTCGCTGCTCGCGGCTCTCGCCGAGCCGCGCGCGTACGCCGGCGCGAGCCACGGGGACGATCTGGTCCAGCTGCTCTACACCTCGGGCACCACCGCCCTGCCCAAGGGCGCGATGATGACCCACCGGGCCCTCGTCCACGAGTACGTCTCCGCCGTCGCGGCCCTCGATCTGCGTGCCGCGGACCGGCCCGTGCACGCGCTGCCGCTCTACCACTCGGCGCAGACGCACGTCTTCCTGCTGCCCTACCTCGCGGTGGGCGCCGAGAACACGATCCTGGACGCGCCGGACCCGGGCCGGATCCTCGACCTCGTGGCGCGGGGACTGCTCGACTCGCTGTTCGCGCCGCCCACGGTATGGATCGCCCTCGCGGCCCATCCCGCCTTCGCCACCAGCGACTTGAGCGCTCTGCGCAAGGCGTACTACGGAGCCTCGATCATGCCGGTGCCGGTCCTGGAGCGGCTGCGCGCACGGCTGCCGGGACTCGCGTTCTACAACTGCTTCGGGCAGAGCGAGATCGGTCCGCTGGCCACCGTCCTCGGTCCCGAGGAGCACGAGGGGCGGCTCGACTCGTGCGGGCGGCCCGTGCTGTTCGTCGAGGCCAAGGTCGTGGACGAGAGCGGCAAGGAGGTGCCCGACGGCACGGCGGGCGAAGTGGTCTACCGCTCACCGCAGTTGTGCGAGGGCTACTGGCACAAGCCCGCCGAGACCGAGGAGGCATTCCGGGACGGCTGGTTCCACTCCGGTGACCTGGCCGTGCGCGACGACGCGGGGTACTTCACCGTCGTCGACCGGGTGAAGGACGTCATCAACTCCGGCGGCGTCCTGATCGCCTCGCGCCAGGTCGAGGACGCGCTGTACACCCATCCGGCGGTCGCCGAGGCGGCTGTCGTGGGGCTGCCCGACGAGCGCTGGATCGAGGCGGTCACCGCGTTCGTCGTGCGGCGGGAGGGACGGGAGGGAGCGAACGGACCGGTGACCGAGACGCAACTCATCGACCACGCGAAGGAGTTGCTGGCCCACTTCAAGGCGCCCAAGCGGATCCTGTTCGTGGACGAGCTGCCGCGCAACGCCAGTGGCAAGATCCTCAAGCGCGAGCTGCGCGACCGGTTCTCCTGAACACCGCTCGCTCCGGGCCGGGCCGGGCCGGGTCGGGGGGCGGGCGTCAGTCGCGCGCCTCGCGCAGGTCGACGATGCGCTTGAACTTGCCCACCGAGCGCTCGATGGTCTCCGGGTCGACGATCTCCACCGCCACGGAGACGCCGATCCCGTCCTTGACCGCCGCGACGATCGAGCGGGCGGCGTCCGCACGCCGCTCGGGCGTGGTGTCCGCCCGGGCCTCCACCCGGACCGTCAGCGCGTCGAGCCGGCCCCGGCGGGTCAGGCGCAGCTGGAAGTGCGGGGCGAGGCCGGGCGTGCGCAGCACGATCTCCTCGATCTGGGTGGGGAAGAGGTTCACCCCGCGCAGGATGACCAGGTCGTCGCTGCGCCCGGTCACCTTCTCCATCCGCCGGAACACCCGGGCCGTACCGGGAAGGAGCCGGGTCAGGTCCCGCGTACGGTAGCGGATCACCGGCATCGCCTCCTTGGTCAGCGAGGTGAAGACCAGCTCGCCGCGCTCGCCCTCCGGCAGCACCTGGCCGGTCAGGGGGTCCACGACCTCCGGATAGAAATGGTCTTCCCAGATGTGCAGCCCGTCCTTGGTCTCCACGCACTCCTGCGCGACACCCGGGCCCATGACCTCCGACAGGCCGTAGATGTCGACCGCGTCGATCGCGAACCGCTCCTCGATCTCGGTGCGCATCTCCTGCGTCCACGGCTCCGCGCCGAAGATGCCCACCTTGAGCGAGGTGGTGCGGGGGTCGACGCCCTGCCGCTCGAACTCGTCGAGCAGGGTGAGCATGTAGGACGGGGTCACCATGATGATCTCGGGGCGGAAGTCCTGGATGAGCTGGACCTGACGGGCCGTCATGCCGCCGGAGGCGGGGATCACCGTGCAGCCGAGCCGCTCGGCCCCGTAATGGGCGCCGAGCCCACCGGTGAACAGGCCGTATCCGTACGCCACATGGACCTTGTGGCCCGGCCTGCCGCCCGCCGCGCGGATCGAGCGGGCCACCACGTCCGCCCAGGTGTCCAGATCCCGCTGGGTGTAGCCGACGACGGTCGGGCGGCCCGTCGTGCCGCTGGAGGCGTGGATGCGCCGGATGTCGCTCTCGGGGACCGCGAACATCCCGAACGGGTAGTGGTCGCGCAGATCGGACTTGGCGGTGAAGGGGAAGCGCGCGAGATCGGCGAGCGAGACGCAGTCCTCCGGGTGCACCCCGGCCTTGTCGAAGGCCTCCCGGTAGAACCCGACGTGCTCGTAGGCGTGACGCAGCGAGGCGCGCAACCGGTCGAGCTGAAGGGCCTGGAGTTCCGGCCGGCTCAGCCGCTCGCCCTCGTCCAGCTCAGGTGCCATGGGTGCGCTCCCGTCCTCGCTCCGCCCCGCGGGAGGGCGACGAAATCGGACGACCGATCATTCGGTCGATCTGTGTCGGATCAGTAATTCAGCAGCCCGCGGCGTCCGTCAAGGCCTGTGGACGAGTCGGCCGGCCCCGCGTCGGCGGGAGGCGGCCGGCCATGATCGCACCGTGGGCGAA
This sequence comes from Streptomyces sp. CB01201, assembly GCF_002803085.1. Taxonomy (GTDB): domain Bacteria; phylum Actinomycetota; class Actinomycetes; order Streptomycetales; family Streptomycetaceae; genus Streptomyces; species Streptomyces hundungensis. Next base: position 383,922 of record NZ_NNBJ01000001.1, read on the forward strand.
ACGGGATTGCCGGGGGCGGCGGACTGCTGTGAGGATCGGCCGCATGCCCCGGTTCACGACGTACGACGGAATTCCGATCGCCTATCACGTGCGCGGCGACGGCGAGGTGCTGATCTGCCTGCCCGGCGGCCCGATGGCTTCCTCCGCCTATCTCGGGGACCTGGGTGGACTCACGGCCCACCGGCGTCTTGTGCTGCCCGACCCGCGGGGTGCCGGGGCATCGGGCGTGCCCGTCGACCCGGCGTCCTACCGCTGCGACCGGCAGGTGGCCGACGTGGAGGCGCTGCGCGTCCACCTCGGCCTCGACCGCCTCGACCTGCTCGCCCACTCCGCCGCCGGGAACCTCGCGCTCCTGTACGCCGCTCGCCACCCCGACCGGGTCGGCTCGCTCACCCTGGTCGCGCCCGGTGTCCGTGCCGTGGGCATCGAGGTGACCGAGGACGACTGGCGGGCGGCCGTCGCCCTGCGGGCGGGCGAACCCTGGTACGCGCAGGGCCGCGCGGCCTTCGAGCGGCTCTGGGCGGGGGACGCCACCTGGGCCGAGGTCCTCGACGTCATCAGGCCCTTCGCCTACGGACGGTGGGACGCGGCGGCGCAGCGGCACGAGGCCCTCACCCGGGCCGCGCGGGACCGGGCCGTGGCAGGCGCCTACTACGCGGACGGCGCCTTCGACCCGGCGGCCACCCGCGCCGCGCTCGCCGGGCTCGACGTGCCCGTCCTGGTGATCGCGGGCGAGTACGACGGCGGACCGACGCCGACCCGCGCCGCCGAACTGGCCGCGCTCTTCCCGGGCGCCGAACTCGTCGTACAGCCGGGCGCCTGTCACTCCCCGTGGATCGACGCCCCCGAGGCCTTCGTGCGCACGGTCGCCGCCTTCCTCGACCCGGACGTAGGCACGCTCGTCGCCGACGGCGTCCGGCTCGCCGACCGGGTGCCGCCCGATCAGGTGCCGTCGGCCTCGGCGGCGACCGAGCGGGCCCAGCGGTAGTCCGCCTTGCCGCTGGGGGAGCGCTGGATGCCGGGGGTGATCACCAGCTGGCGGGGGACCTTGTAGCCGGCGAGGCGGGTGCGGCAGTGGGCCTGGATCCCCTCCAGTGTCGGCTCGGCCGCGCCGTCGCGGACCTGGACGACCGCCGCCACATGGCTGCCCCACTTGGCGTCCGGCACCCCGGCCACCAGGGCGTCGTACACATCGGGATGCGCCTTGAGGGCCTGCTCGACCTCCTCCGGGTACACCTTCTCGCCGCCGGTGTTGATGCACTGCGAGCCCCGTCCGAGGACCGTGACGATGCCGTCCTCGTCGACGGTCGCCATGTCGCCGAGCAGTACCCACCGCTCGGCGCCCTTCTGGAAGAAGGTCTCGGCGGTTTTCGCCGGGTCGTTGTAGTAGCCGAGCGGGACGTGCCCGCGCTGGGCGAGCCGCCCCACCTCGCCGATCGCGACCGGCTCGTACGATGCCGGATCCACCACCTGCGTACGCTCGTTGACCTCCAGGCGGAAGCCCTTCTCGGGGCCCGAGTCGTCCGTGGCCTTGCCGTTGGAGCCGGACTCGGAGGAGCCGAAGTTGTTCAGGATCAGCGCGTTCGGCACCAGGGCCTGCAACTGGGCGCGCACCGTGTCGGACATGATCGCCCCGGACGAGGAGACGCTGAACAGCGAGGACATGTCGGTGCCCTTGAGCGGACCGTGCAGCGCGTCGACGAGGGGCCGGAGCATCGCGTCACCGACCAGGGACACGCTGGTGACCCGCTCCTTCTCGATCGTGCGGAGCACCTCCTCGGGGACGTACTTGCGGTGGATGACCACCCGCTGGCCGTAGTTGAAGGCGACGAACGAGGTCAGCGTGGAGGTGCCGTGCATGAGCGGGGGAGCGGGGAAGAAGGTGAGGCCCGAGCCGCTCTTGGCGACCCGCTCGGCCAGTTCCTCGGGGCGCTTCACCGGCTCGCCGGCCGGCTCCCCTCCGAACAACCCCGCGAAGAACAGGTCCTCCTGACGCCACATCACCCCCTTGGGCATCCCGGTGGTGCCGCCCGTGTAGATGATGAACTGGTCGTCGGCCGAACGCGCCGCGAAACCCCGCGAGGGGGAGCCCGCCGCCTCGGCCTCCGTGAACGCCGTCGCGACGAGGGCCGGAGCGCCGTCGGGGGCGGCCCCGACCCGGACCAGGTGCCGCAGCCTCTCGGTGCGGGGCAGTGCGCCCGCGACCCGCTCGGTGAACTCGGCGTCGAAGACGAGCGCCGCGAGGTCGGCGTCCCGGTAGAGGTAGACCAACTCCTCTTCCACGTAACGGTAGTTCACGTTGACCGGCACCAGACGCGCCTTGAGCGCGGCCAGCACGGTCTGCAAGTACTCGATGCCGTTGTAGAGGTGCAGGCCCAGGTGCTCGCCGGGCTTCAGGCCCGCGTCGATCAGATGGTGCGCGAGCCGGTTGGCACCCTCGTCCAGTTGGCGGTAGGTCAGCCTGCGTTCGGCGCCCGTCCCGGGATGGTCGATGTACACGAGCGCTTCGCGGTCCGGGACCACGTCGACGACGGACTCGAACAGGTCGGCAAGGTTGTACTCCACCATTCCTCCTGACACCGCGCCCCGACTGAACTCGGGGGTCATCAGAACAAAGCCGCGCACAACTGGGAAGGGGTGCCGCAGAAGAAAACTGACTGAGTGTCAGAAAACTATTGAACTGACACCGCCCCTACTGCAACCTGTTCTAGGTCTTGAGACGGGAGGACGGCAATGGGCGGTACGGAACACCTCACGGTGCGTCGCGAGGGCGCCACCTTGGTGCTCACCCTGAACCGGCCGGAGGCGAAGAACGCGCTGTCGCTTCCGCTGCTGGTCGGGCTCTACGACGGCTGGCTGGAGGCGGACGCGGACGACTCGATCCGCTCGGTCGTGCTCACCGGCGCGGGCGGCGACTTCTGCGCCGGCATGGACCTCAAGGCCCTCGCGGGCCAGGGCATGGCGGGGGACCAGTACCGGGACCGGCTCAAGGCCGACCCCGATCTGCACTGGAAGGCGATGCTGCGCCACCACCGGCCCCGCAAGCCCGTGATCGCCGCCGTCGAGGGGTACTGCGTGGCCGGGGGCACCGAGATCCTCCAGGGCACGGACATCCGCGTCGCGGGGGCCGGGGCGACGTTCGGACTCTTCGAGGTGAAGCGCGGGCTCTTCCCCATCGGCGGCTCGACCGTCCGCCTCCAGCGGCAGATTCCGCGCACGCACGCGCTGGAGATGCTGCTGACGGGGCGGCCCTACGGTGCGCAGGAGGCGGCTCGGATCGGACTCATCGGGCGGGTGGTGCCGGACGGCACGGCGCTGGACGTGGCGCTGGAGATCGCGGCGCAGGTCAACGCGTGCGGTCCGTTGGCCGTGGAGGCGGTCAAGGCGTGCGTGTACGACACGGCGTCCATGAGCGAGGCGGACGGCCTTGCGGCGGAGCTTGAGCGGGGGTGGCCGGTGTTCGCCACGGCCGATGCGAAGGAGGGGGCGCTGGCCTTCGCCGAGAAGCGGCCGGCCGTCTATCGGCGGGCCTGAGCCCGCACCCCGGTCCTCCGGGGGTTGCAAATCCTGGGGCTCCGCCCCGGGCCCCGTTCGCGCCTGAAGGGCGCTCGTCCTCAAACTCGCCCAAGGCCTCAAGGCCCAGGGGGACCCCCATGACGGGCTGTAGGTGACCCAGAGCCTCCGACGCCGGACGGGGTGTCGGTGACGCCCGGGAATCGACCGTATTTAAGGAGTTGGATCATGGCTGGCTCTGCTGGGCCCGAGGTGCTGCGGGCGCCGCTTGTCGTTGAGTTTCCCTTCACCCGGTCCCTCGGACCGGTGCAGAGCGCCTTTCTCACGGGGCTGCGGGAACGCACCGTGCTCGGGGTGCGCACGGGTGACGGGCGCGTGCTCGTGCCGCCCGTCGAGTACGACCCGGTCACCGCCGAGGAGATCCGCGATCTCGTCGAGGTCGGCGCCACCGGCACCGTCACCACCTGGGCCTGGAATCCCGCCCCGCGCCGCGACCAGCCCCTCGACCGGCCCTTCGCCTGGGTACTCGTCCAGCTGGACGGAGCCGACACCGCGCTGCTGCACGCCCTGGACGCGCCGGGCCCCGAGGCCGTGCACTCCGGGATGCGGGTCCGTGTCCGCTGGGCCGCCGAACGCACCGGCGCCATCACCGACATCGCGTGCTTCGAACCCGGCGGAGAAGGGGATCCCGGGCGTCGACCCGAGCCGCACAGCGGCGCGTTCAGCGACCCCGTCACCGGGATCGTCGCGGCCGCGCGGCTCGACTACACCTACAGCCCGGGGCGCGCGCAGTCCGCCTACATCAACGCGCTCTCCGCCCGCCGGACCGTCGGCGAGCGCTGCCCCTCCTGCCGCAAGGTCTACGTGCCGCCGCGCGGCGCCTGCCCCACCTGCGGGGTCGCCACCGAGGAGCGGGTCGAGGTCGGGCCCGCCGGGACCGTCACCACGTACTGCATCGTCAACATCAAGGCGAAGAACCTCGACATCGAAGTGCCCTACGTCTACGCGCACATCGCGCTCGACGGTGCCGGGCTCGCCCTGCACGGGCGCATCGGCGGCATCCCGTACGACCAGGTGCGGATGGGTCTGCGGGTCGAGCCGGTGTGGAGCGAGGGCGGCCGCTACCCCGATCACTACCGGCCCACCGGCGAGCCCGACGCCGACTACGAGACGTACAAGGAGCTGATCTGATGGCGCCCACACCTGCCACCCGGGACGTGGCGATCGTGGCGTTCGCGCAGAGCGACCACCGGCGCCGCAGCGACGAGGTGTCCGAGGTCGAGCTCCTCATGCCGGTCCTGCACCAGGTGCTTGACGCCACCGGCCTGAAGACCAGCGACATCGGCTTCACCTGCTCCGGCTCCAGCGACTACCTCGCGGGCCGCGCCTTCTCCTTCACCATGGCGCTCGACGGCGTCGGCGCCTGGCCGCCGATCTCCGAGTCCCATGTGGAGATGGACGGCGCCTGGGCGCTGTACGAGGCCTGGGTGAAGATCCTCACCGGCGAGGCCGACACCGCGCTCGTCTACGGCTACGGCAAGTCCTCGCCCGGCGAGGTGCGCGACGTACTGACCCGCCAGCTCGACCCGTACTACGTGGCGCCCCTGTGGCCCGACTCGGTCGCCCTCGCCGCCCTCCAGGCGCAGGCGCTCATCGACGCGGGGGAGACCGACGAGCCCGCGCTCGCCGCGGTCGCCGCCCGCAGCCGGGACGCCGCGAGCGCCAACTCCCATGCCCAGGTGCGGGGTTCGCGCCCGCAGGGCGACTACCTGGTGCACCCGTTGCGGACCGGGGACTGCCCTCCGATCGGGGACGGCGCCGCCGCGGTGATCCTGGCCGCCGGCGACCGGGCCCGCGAACTGTGTGCGCGGCCGGCCTGGATCCGCGGCATGGACCACCGCATCGAGGCGCACGGACTCGGCGTGCGCGACCTCACCGACTCGCCGTCCGCCCGGCTCGCCGCCGAACGGGCCGGAGCCTTCGAACGGCCCGTCGACACCGCCGAGTTGCACGCGCCGTTCACCTCGCAGGAGGTCGTCCTGCGCAAGGCGCTGCGGCTCGGCGGCGACGTCACCGTCAACCCGTCCGGGGGTGCGCTCGCCGCGAACCCCGTGATGGCGGCCGGACTCATCCGGCTCGGCGAGGCCGCCGCCCGCATCCACCGGGGCGAGTCCGACCGCGCCCTCGCGCACGCCACGTCCGGCCCCTGCTTGCAGCAGAACCTGGTCGCCGTCCTGGAGGGGGAGTCATGAGCAAGGAACCCGTGGCCGTCGTCGGCGTCGGCCAGACCAAGCACGTGGCCGCACGGCACGACGTCTCGATCGCCGGCCTCGTGCGCGAGGCCGCCCAACGGGCGCTCGACGAGGCCGAGTTGACGTGGGCGGACATCGACGCCGTGGTCATCGGCAAGGCGCCCGACTTCTTCGAGGGCGTCATGATGCCGGAGCTCTACCTGGCCGACGCGCTCGGCGCGGTCGGCAAGCCCATGCTGCGGGTGCACACCGCGGGCTCGGTCGGCGGCTCGACCGCGCTCGTCGCCGCCAACCTCGTCGCCGCCCGGGTGCACCGGACCGTGCTCACCCTCGCCTTCGAGAAGCAGTCCGAGTCCAACGCCATGTGGGGCCTGTCGCTGCCGATTCCCTTCACCCAGCCGCTGCTCGCGGGCGCCGGCGGCTTCTTCGCCCCGCACGTGCGGGCCTACATGCGGCGCACCGGCGCCCCCGACACGGTGGGTTCCCTGGTCGCGTACAAGGACCGGCGCAACGCCCTGAAGAATCCCTACGCGCATCTGCACGAGCACGACATCACCCTGGAGAAGGTCCAGGCCTCGCCGATGCTGTGGGACCCGATCCGCTACTCCGAGACCTGCCCGTCCTCGGACGGTGCCTGCGCGATGATCCTCACCGACCGCGCGGGCGCGGCCCGTTCGCCCCGGCCCGCGGCCTGGGTGCACGGCGGCGCGATGCGCAGCGAGCCGACCCTGTTCGCGGGCAAGGACTTCGTCTCGCCGCAGGCCGGCAAGGACTGCGCGGCCGATGTGTACCGTCAGGCCCAGATCGCCGACCCGCGCCGCGAGATCGACGCCGTCGAGATGTACGTGCCGTTCTCCTGGTACGAGCCGATGTGGCTGGAGAACCTGGGCTTCGCCGCCGAGGGCGAGGGCTGGAAACTCACCGAGTCCGGTGTCACGGAGCTCGACGGGGACCTGCCGGTGAACCCGTCGGGCGGCGTCCTGTCCACCAACCCGATCGGGGCCTCCGGCATGATCCGGTTCGCCGAGGCGGCCCTCCAGGTGCGCGGTCTGGCCGGCGAGCACCAGGTGGAGGGGGCGCGCAAGGCGCTCGGCCATGCCTACGGCGGCGGCTCGCAGTTCTTCGCGATGTGGCTCGTCGGGGCCGAACCCCCCGCCGGCTGAGGCCCGTTCAGGACGGGCGGGCCCGGTACTCCTTCCGTGGCCTGTCCGTCCCCGCGGACGATCGCTAGGGTGGCCCTCGGACGACAGAACCGGGGAGGAGCACGGACGTGGCTGACACCAGCACCACCCAGCACACCTTGCGGACCCTTGCGGGTCACACCCGTTCCGGCTGGGACAAGCCGGAGCTCGACCTCAGCGAGGCCGAGTGGCAGTCGAGCAGTCAGGGGGCGGGGGACGTCCAGATCGCCTTCGTCGAGGGCTTCATCGCCATGCGCAACAGCGGCAGCCCCGGCAGCCCGTCGCTGATCTTCAGCCCCGCCGAGTGGCGGGCCTTCATGATCAACGCGCGCGACGGCGCGTTCGATCTCACCTGAGCGCTCCGCCGGAGCCGCGGCCGCCGGGAGGGGCGGGGATCCTCCCGGCGGCACCGGCGCGATGGAGGGCCTGCCTCCTCCTCAACGCCCGCCCTGGTGGCGGGCATTGGGCATCAGGCGCCCTCCCGCTCCTCCGTGGCCTGCTCGGGGAAGAGCCGGGCCCAGGGCCGCTGGCGGCCCTCGCTGACGGCGGCGATACCGGCCTCGCCGTACCGTGCGGTCTCCAGGGACCACGCCAGGTTCCCGCTCATCAGGGCGCGCATGCCGTCGACGTAGTCGGCCACATGGGCCCGCACCTGCTCGGGCAGCGCCGTCTTGTCGAGCTGCGCGGTGAGCTCGACGGTCAGGTCCTGGAAGCGCGCGATCCGGGAGTTGGCCATGGTGGCCACCCGGCGCAGGGCCTGCTCGACGGTGCACATCTCCTGCCGCAGCAGAATGATCACGCTGTTGTTGACGTCGCCCGCCGCCAGCTCCTTGTCCACGGACACCATGTCGTTGACGAAGATCACCACATCGGCGGTGATCTCCCGCATCTCGGCCAGCGGCACGCCCTCGTGCAGCTCCCTCGGCAGCGTGTAGCCGCCGCAGCGTTCCACGAGGTCGAGGCAGGGCTGCACACCGATCGAGTCCCGGCGGCCGCGCAGGAAGCCCGGCAGCGAGAGCGTGCCGTTGCGGGTGCGGTTCAGCGCCTCCCAGTGATACGCCGTCAGATACTCGCGCCAGTGCGCCCGGAAGCGGTCCTGCCACAGTAACGGCGTGCCCGCGGTGACCCGTTGCCAGAGATCGCGAAAGCTTTCGGCCAGTCGGTTGGTCGTCCCGCCCGGGACCGGAGGCTCGTCACCCATGGTGCGCAACACCGTGTCGATCTGGCGCAGCACCAGGTCCGGGCGCTTGCCGAGCGGCCCGTCGAACTGGTCGTCGAAGACGAAGAACCAGGCGTTGAGGTCGGTCGCCAGTGCGAGATGCGCGTCCGAGGCATCCGGATAGAAGTACGCCATCAGGCGTTCCAGACCCATCGCGTCGTACTCGGCCGTGGCCTGCTCCCCGGCCAGCATGCCGAACTCGTACAGCCAGTCCAGCGTGTGGCGCCGGGCCACCGCGTCCCGGGGGTGCCTGCGGGCCGGAAAGGGGATGTCGACGAGACCGGTCCGCGTCCGGGCCGACCGGACCCTGCCAGTGCTGCCCATGCGGCACCGCCTCCTTAGTACTCCGTACGTAGTTCAATCATCAAGGTGAGGACGGCCGGAGGCCAGTCGCACGCTGGCGGAGTCCGACAGCGTGGAGGGGGCGTGCGAGGCCCTCACTGGCGCCCCACCGGGACATTTCGATGCCAACCACCCACGGATTCAGCCAACTTAAACAGTCAAGGAGGAGACGGAAGCCGGGTATTCATGTCACGGTACGTGTCCGGGGCGTAGGCTCGGTGCTACTGCCAGAAGGGGACCGCTGTGGCGGAGACGAAGGGCCGGGGCGGCGTGCCGCACCGGATGCTCTTTGAGCGCGACGAAGAACTGATCCTGTTCGACAGCATGTTGAACGACCTGTGCGGCCGGGCAGGGGAGGGAAGCGCGCCCAACGGCGGACTGCTCGCCATCGCCGGCTCGGCCGGACTGGGCAAGACCACACTGGTGGCCGAGGTCCGCCGCAAGGCCGCGGCCCGCGGCTGCACCCTGCTGGCCGCCCGCGGCAGTGAGCAGGAGGAAGGCGTCGCGTTCCACGTCGTACGCCAGCTCGTGCAGCCCGTCCTCGCCGCGAGCAGCGAGGAAGAACACCGCAAGATACTGGGGAGTTGGTACGACATCGTCGCACCGGCGGTCGGCCTGGTCGCGGGACAGAGCGGCGTGGTGCCCGACCCGCAGGGTGTGCGGGACGGCCTCGACTGGCTCGTCACCCGCTTCGCGGTCCAGTACGCACCCGTGGTGCTCGTGGTGGACGACGCGCACTGGGCGGACGAGGAGACCCTGGCCTGGCTCACCTCCTTCGCGCTGCGCGCATCGGACCTGCCGCTGCTCATCGTCGTCGCCTACCGGCCCGAGGAACTGCCGCGGCACGCCGCCGAGTTCCGCCGGCTCGCCACCCGGCACGGCTCACGACCGCTGGACCTGGCGCCGTTCACCCCGGCCGCCGTCAGCGACCTGGTGCGGGACGTGCTCGGGGAGGGCGGCGACGAACTGTTCGCCCGCGAATGCTGGGCCCTGACCGCGGGCAACCCGTACGAGGCCGTCGAACTCGTCGCGAGAATCCGCGACCGCGGCATCAAACCGCAGTACGCCAACGCCACCGAGCTGCGCGAACTTGCCTCCGCCGTACGCGGCAACGGGCTCATCGAGCGCCTTGAGCGGCTCGGCCCCTCCGCGTTCCGGCTCACCTGGGCCGTCGCCGTGCTCGGCACCGACGCCCGCCGCGAGATGGCGGCCGGGGTCGCGGGGCTCGGCGCCGAGGAGTTGGCCGATGCCATCGACAAGCTGCGCGACGCCCGCATCCTGGCGCCTGCGAGCGAGCACCAGGACCGGCTCGACTTCTTCCACCCGCTGGTCGGCACCGCCGTCTACCGGGCCATACCGTCCGCCATGCGCGTCGCGATGCACGGCCAGGCCGCCTTCGCCGTCAGCGAGGCCGGACTGGGTGCCACCTCCGCGGCCCGGCACATCCTGGAGATGCACCCCGAGAACGACCGGTGGGCGGTGCGCCAGCTGCGCGCGGCCGCCCGCGACTATCTGCGGGCCGGTGCCCCGGACGCGGCCCGGCGCTGCCTCGCCCGCGCCCTGCGCGAACCTCCCACCCTGGAGGAGCGCGCCGAAGTCCTCTTCGAACTCGGCTGCTCGGCGCTCCTGAACGAGCCGGCCACCACCGTCAACCATCTCAAGGCGGCCCTCGAAGAGCCCGAACTCGCCCCGGAATTGCGCGAAGCCGTCACCTACCGGCTCGCCCAGGCACTGGCCCACACCGACCGGCTGAGCGAGGCCGCCGCCGTCGTGGGCGCCGAGGCCAAGAACTCCACCAGTGCCCGCACCCGGCTGCGCATGCAGGCCGAGAGCTTCCAGTGGAACGCCTTCCGCGCCGACGAGGAGGACTCCCCGGCCCGCTCGCGCAGCCTGGCCCGGCTCGCCGAACACCTCTCCGGGCGCGGCAAGGCCGAGCGCTACATCCTCGGTCTGCGGGCCTGGGACGCGATGGTGCGCGGTGAACCCGCCGAGACCGCGCTGCACTATGCCGAGGAGTCGCTGAAGGACGGTCTTCCCTGGACCGACGACAACTGGGGCTTCGAGGTTCCCGTCCTGGTCGCGCTCACCTTCATGTACTGCGACCAGCCCGGCCGCGCCGACGACCTGTTCACCCAGGGCATCGCCGACTGTGAACGCAAGGGCTGGCGCGGCGCCCACCTCTCCTTCGGCCTGACGCTCCTGGGCTACATCAAGTTCCACCGGGGCCGGCTCTCCGAGGCCGAGGACCTGGTGCACAGCGGACTGCGGATCGCCGACCGGGTGGGCCACCAGGTCCCCGCGCAGTGGTTCGCGCTCGGCATCCTCATCGAGATCCTGCTGGCCCGCGGCCGGGTCCAGGACGCGCAGGAGCTCTCGGACACCTACAACTACGGCCAGGTCGTCCCGAACGCCGTGGTCTACCCCGACTCCGAGACCGTCTACAGCGAACTCCTGATCGCCCGGGGCCTGCGCACCGACGCCGAGGAACGGCTGCGCGCGGTCGGCCGCAGGCTGGAGCCGCGCGGCATGCGCAACCCGATGTGGTGCCCGTGGCGCCCACTGCTCGCGCAGACGATCGCCCACACCGATCCCGTCGAGGCCGCCGCGATCGAGCAGGAGGGCATCGAGATCGCCCGGCGGTTCGGCACCCCGGGCGCCGTCGGCCGGGCCCTGCACGCGGCCGCCAAGGTGACCTCCGGCGCCGACAGCCTGGCCCTGATGGCCGAGGCGGTCCGGCAGCTCGAACGGTCCCCGGCCGCCTACGAGCTGGCCCAGGCCCTGGTCGACCACGGCGCGATGCTCAGCCGCGCCGGGCTGCCGCAGGACGCGGCCGACCTGCTGATGCGCGGCCTGGAGAGCGCCGCCCTGTGCGGGGCCGACGCCCTGGCGGCCCGGGCCCGCGAGGAACTCGCCGCCTCCGGGCTCCGCCCGCTTCAGCTGCGGGCCGTCGACTCGGACTCGCTGACCTCCCAGGAGAAGGCCGTGGCCGAGCGGGCCGCCCAGGGCTGGGAGAACCGGCGCATCGCCGAGGAGCTCGGCACCAAGGAGCGCACGGTGGAACTGCTGCTCTCCGGCGCCTTCCGCAAGCTCGGCACCAACCGCGACGGGCTCGCGGGACTGCTGCCCCGACAGCCCCGCGGCTCCGGCGTCCGAGGAGTGCCCGGAAGCTGATCAGCCCGGCCCTGGCCCCGGCCCCCCGCCACCCACTGGCAGGGGGCCGGGGCCGTGCCGAGCCGGCATGCCCGCGGCCGGCCGGAACCCGGCCGTCCCGCGCCCCACCACCCCGCAGGAAGCCGGGCACCGACCCGCCCAGGCGTCCGGGCCCGGCTCCGGCGGGGCGCCGCGGGCACGTACCATTGACGGCATGTCCTTCCTCCGCCGCCGCAGCGCCGCCACTCCCGCGGGCCCGGACTTCGATGTCCTGGCCATGGACCCGGGTGACTGGCCCGGCAACCTGGGCGCCGGTCTGCTGCCCGCCCCCGACGGCAGCTGCCAGGGTGTCTTCCTGCGCTACGACCTGTTCGGCGGCCGCGGCCCCGCGATGATCATCGGCAATCTGCCGGAGGGCTCCCCGGCCCGCGAGATGGCCGAGGGCCAGGTCCCCTTCGAGGTCGCCCAACTGCTCGTCGCCCTGGAGAACGACGAGCCGATCGAGGTCGTCGGCACCGAGGACATGCCGGTGATGCAGGGCGACAACCTCCTCATCGTGCGCCGCCTCAAGCTCTCCGAAAGCCGCATCTCCTGCGTGCAGTTCGACCGCAGCGACAACGTCCTGGTCACGATCGCCAGCTGGGACCGGCCGATCACGGACGACCTGTACGCCCTTCTGAAGCCGCTGCCGGCGGAGCTCTTCCAGCAGAGCTGACCCCTCCGGCGAAGCCGAGCGGACACCCGCGCACGGGCCGACGGCCCGGCACCTCCCGTCCGAGGTGCCGGGCCGCTTTCATGTCCCCGTTGAAGCCGCCACGCCACCAGCAGGTCAGAGCCGCCGCCACAGGTCTTGTCCACTGATACAAGTCGGCGCGCCCGAGGGGTACTTGACGAGCCGTCATGCCAGGTCGCACTGTGTCCCGCGCGCACCAGCGCGCGGCTGCGGCGGGGGAGCCCCCGCACCTTCCGGCAAGAAGGGTTGTCCATGACGTCCAAGCAGAGGATCAGACTCGCGCTCGCGACGGCGACGGCCGGCGCCCTGTGCCTGGCCCTGGCCCCCGCCACCCAGGCGAGCGCGGCGGGCTCGGGCACCGAATGCCCCCGCGTCCTGAAGTGCGACTGGGTACCGGCGGCCTACCAGCAGACCGGCGACCCCGCCAACAAGGAGGCGTACGGCAACTACGACGTCTCCGACCGGCCGGGCACCAACAGGATCAAGTACATCGTCCTGCACGACACCGAGGAGACGTACGCGACCACCCTCAAGATCTTCCAGGACCCCAAGCGTGCCGCCTCCGCGCACTACGTCGTGCGGTCCGCCGACGGCCATGTCACCCAGATGGTGAAGACCAAGGACGTGGCCTGGCAGGCCGGCAACTGGTACATCAATTCCGACTCCGTCGGGATCGAGCAGGAGGGCTACGCCACCGACGGCGCCACCTGGTTCACCCCCGCGATGTACCGCTCGACCGCGGCCCTGGTGCGCTACCTCGCCGACAAGTACGACATCCCGCTGGACCGTCAGCACATCCTCGGACACGACAACGTGCCGCCCACCACGGCCGGCGGCACCGCGGCCATGCACTGGGACCCGGGGCCGTACTGGGACTGGAACTACTTCATGGGTCTGCTCGGCCACCCCACCGAGCCCACCGGCCGACCCGGCGGCCCACTGGTCACCGTGAACCCGGTGTTCAAGCAGAACATCCAGGCCTTCCGCGACTGCGAGAAGAACGTCGACCTGCCCGCCCAGCCCTCCAGCGCGGTCCCGCTGTACACCCAACCCTCCACCACCGCACCGCTGTTCGCCGATCCCGGCCTCCACCCGCCGGGCCAGAGCGGGACCAACTGCGCGGGCGACTGGGGCAGCAAGATCAGCGCCACCCAGCAGGCCGTGGTCGCCGAGCGCAAACCCGGCTGGACCGCGATCTGGTGGTACGGACAGGAGGCCTGGTTCCAGAGTCCGGCGCACACCCGCACCACCACCGCGACCGCCGGTTATGTCGTACGCCCCAAGCAGGGCCGCACCGACGTCCCGGTCTACGGCACGGCCTACCCGGCGGCCGGCGACTACCCCGCCGACTTCACGGCGCCGAGGGTGAGCACCCCGCTCGCCTACACCATCAAGGCCGGACAGTCCTACCCCGGCGGTGCGCCGACCCCGACGGGCTACTACTACGCCCCCACCATCGACTCCTCGTACCCCTACGATCACACGTACTTCCCCGGCAGCACCCGTTATGTGACCGTGCAGATCGGCCATCGGATCGCCTTCGTCAAGGCCTCCGACGTCGACGTGGTGCGCGTTCGCTGAAACGGCGGCCCGGGCCACGACAGCGGGCCGCGCGTCCAGTGTGTCGGCACTGGACGCGCGGCCCGTCCTCCCCCCTGCCCGGCCGTCAGCGCGTGCCGACCGCCGCCCGCACCGCCCGCCGCGCCAGCGCGCAGTCGTCGTGCAGCCTGCGCAGCAGCAGCCGCTGCTGCTCCCCGGCGGACAGCACCCCCGGGGCGCTCGGTGCCGGGCTCGCCGGTGCGGCGTCCCGCATGGTGCGCTGCACCGCCGTCTCGTAGGTCCGGATCTCGCGGGTCAGTACGAGCATCAGGTTCACCAGGAACGCGTCCCGCGCCGCGGGGCCCGCCTCCTGGGCGGCCGAGGCGATCTGGCGCCGCTCCATCGGGGCTTCGCCCAGGACGGCCCAGAGCGTCGCCAGGTCGTACCCGGGCAGGTACCAGCCCGCGTGCTCCCAGTCGACCAGGACCGGGCCGGCCGGTGAGAGGAGGATGTTGGACAGGAGCGCGTCACCGTGCGAGAACTGCCAGTCGACCCGGCCCGAGAGGGCCAGACCGTGCACCAGTTTCTGAAGGTCGCTCAGATCCCGGTCGGTGAACAGGCCGAGCTCGTGGTAGCGCGCGATCCGCGGCGCGTAGTCCAGGGGCCTGCCGAACATCTCGGCGGGCGGCCGCCAGGCGTTGACCGCCCTGACGGCCCCGAGGGCGGCCCGCACATCGGCGCGCGGGGGAGCCTCGACCGGGTGTCGGGTCAGGGCCGCCGCCCGCCCGGGCATCCGCTCGATCACCAGGGTGCAGTTGTCGGGATCGGCGGCGATCAGCCGCGGCACCCGCACCGGTGGGCGGTGCCGGACGAACGCGCGGTAGGCAGCTATTTCGTGCCGGAACCGCTCGGCCCAGGCGGGCGAATGGTCCAGTAAACACTTGGCGACGGCCGTGGTGCGCCCTGTCGTGCCGACGATCAGCACGGAGCGTCCGCTGTGCCGCAACACCTGCACCGGGTTGAACTCCGGGCAGATCCGCTGCACCGAGGCGATCGCGATGCGCAGCTGGGCGCCCTGGGGGCCGGAGAGGTCGATTCTCCCGCTGAGCGGCTGCGGGGCCGCCCCGGGCCGGCGCGGCATCCGGCCGGCGCCGTACGCCGAGCCGGCCTGGCTGGGGTCGAGGTACGGTCCGCCGCCCGCTCCCAGGGGACGGTGCGGCCGGGGCGGCGTGGACACGGAGGACGATGCTGTGTACATGGGGGTGACAGATCCCTTCGTGTGCCGGCAAGTTGCGTGCGCTACCCGTCCCGGTGGCCGAGCCGCACCCTGGGGAATGAGGTCCGGCCCCCGGGTCGGGGTGGCGCTCTCTTACCTGACACCCGGCCGCGGGTGGCACACCATCTGGCGTGCCCTGGCGAACCCTGGCGAATAGTCGCGCCGCATCTGACAGGGGATTACTGTCAACTCAGCCGAGAACCTGGGGGCTTGACGTGAGCGGACAACCCAACACCCGCCTGAACGACCTGTTCGGCCTCGCCGGATGGTCCAAGGGCGAACTCGCGAGAATGGTGAACCGGCAGGCGGCGGCCATGGGCCACCCCCAACTGGCCACCGACACCTCGCGGGTGAGGCGTTGGATCGACATGGGGGAGACCCCGCGCGATCCGGTGCCCCGGGTGCTGGCGGCGCTGTTCACCGAGCGGCTCGGCCGTGTCGTGACCATCGAGGACCTCGGGTTCGACCGGCACGGGCGCGCCAAGAAGCGGAACGACGTCAGGAACAGCAAGAATCCGGACGGCCTTCCGTGGGCGCCCGAACGGACGGCAGCGGTCCTCACCGAATTCACGGGAATGGACCTCATGCTCAACCGACGCGGTCTGGTGGGCGCGGGCGCCGCGCTCGCCACCGGCTCAGTACTCAGCAGCGCCATGCACGACTGGCTGCACACCGACCCCGTACTCTCGGCCGACGCTCCCCGCCCCCACGACCCCCTGCACGCCGACCCCGCCGGGTTCGACCGCTACGAGGCCGCTCCCATCGGGTCGCAGGAGATCGACGCGCTGGAGCGCTCGGTCGAGGTGTTCCGCGCCTGGGACGCCTCCCGGGGCGGCGGACTCCAGCGCAAGGCGGTGGTGGGCCAGCTCAACGAGGTGGGCGGCATGCTCGCCTACCGCCACCCCGACCATCTCCAGCGCCGCCTGTGGGGCGTCGCCGCCAACCTCGCCGTCCTGGCGGGCTGGATGTCGCACGACATCGGCCTGGAACCCACCGCACAGAAGTACTTCGTCATCGCGGCTCACGCGGCCCGCGAGGGCGGTGACCGCCCGCGCGCCGGCGAAGCCCTCTCACGGGCCGCCCGCCAGATGGTCCACCTGGGCCGCCCCGGCGAAGCACTCGATCTGATGAAGCTCGCCAAGTCCGGTTCGGGCGAGGAGACGCTGCCGCGCACCCGGGCGATGCTGCACACCATCGAGGCATGGGCCCAGGCGTCCATGGGGCGCGGCCAGGCGATGCGGCGCACCCTCGGCGAGGCGGAGGAGCTCTTCGTCTCGGACAAGGGCGATGTGCCGCCGCCCAGTTGGATGCAGATGTTCGACGAGGCGGATCTGCACGGCATGGAGGCGCTGGCCTTCCGCACGCTCGCCGAGCACGACCCGGCCGCGGCCACCATCGCGCAGCACCACGCCAAGCAGGCGCTCGCGCTGCGGGTGGGCGGCCGTCAGCGCTCGAAGATCTTCGACTACATCTCGCTCGCCTCGGCCTGCTTCATCGCCGACGACCCGGAACAGGCGGACCGCTACGCCCGCTTGGCCCTGGTGTCGATGGGGGAGACCTCCTCGCACCGCACCTGGGACCGGCTGCGCGAGATGTACCGGCTCACCAACCAGTACGCGAGCCACGGCAAGATCCAGGATCTGCGGGAGGAGATCCAACTGGCGCTGCCCCAGGCCCCGTTGAAGCGGAGTCGGGTGGCGGACATCTAGAAGGGGGTTGTACGCCCGAAACGTACAACCCCCCGGCTCAAGGGCCGTTCACGGCCGCCCGTGTGTCAGGTGGCCGGTGTGTCAGGACCCGATGCGGGCCACCAGCACACAGGCGTCGTCCTCGCGCTCGTGCTCGCCGAACTCCTCGACGATCATCCGTACGCAGTCCTGGGCCGTACGGCCACCGTCGAAGAGCGGGGCGAGTCCGAGCAGCCTGCGCTGTCCGTCGTCGTCGCGGGCGCTGTGCCGGGTCAGCCCGTCGGTGGCGAGGACGAGCAGGTCGCCCGGGAGAAGGGCGGCCTCGGTCTGACTGTATGCGGCCCCCCGCGTGGCACCGAGGAGCATCCCGTCCGGTGCTCCGAGGGCGCGCCCCGTCCCGTCGCGGAAGAGCAGCGGGGCGGGGTGGCCGGCCCCGGACCAGACGAGCGTGCGCCCGGCGGGCTCGTAACGGCAGCAGACCGCGCTGCCGAGGGCGGGCTGCACGGTCTGTTCCAGGAGCTGATTGAGGTGGCCCATCAGGGCGGCGGGACCGATGCCCGCGACGGCCATGCCGCGCAGGGCACCGAGCAGCATCGCCATCGCGCCGGTCGCCGTCACGCCGTGGCCGGTGAGGTCGCCGACGGTCAATAACGAGGATCCGTCGGGCAGTTCGAGCGCGTCGTGCCAGTTGCCGCCGATCCGGGCACTGGAGGAGGACGGCAGATAGTGTGCGGCGATGTCGAGCGCGCCGGGGCCGCCCTGCGGGAGTCGCAGGGAGCCGCGCCACGGCGGCAGTACGGCCTCCTGCAACTCGACCGCGAGCCGGTGTTCGGTCCGGGCGATGTGGTGCCTGCGCTGGAGGTCGTCGCGGCTCTCCCGCACGGCGCGCTGACTGCGTCGCAGCTCGCTCACATCGCGCAGAACGGCCCACATCGAGGCGGTGCAGCCCTCGGCGTCGAGCACCGGCTCACCCATCATGTGGAGCGTACGGACCTCGGCGTCGGGCCGTACGATCCGGAACTCGCCGTCGATCGGCCTGCCGTCGACCAGGGCGCCGGTCACCATTGCGGTGAGCAGGGCCTGGTCCTCCTCGACGACCACGGCGGGCAGTTCGTCGAGGGACATGCCGCCGCTCCCGGGGGCGCGGCCGAAGATCTGGAACAGCTCCTCGGACCAACTCACCGCGTCGTTGAGCAGGTTCCACTCGGCGCTGCCGACCCGGCTGAGCAGGGTGACGGCCTGCGGCCCCTGCCCGAAGGCGCTCTCGACGGCGTGCGCCGCC
This sequence comes from Streptomyces sp. CB01201, assembly GCF_002803085.1. Lineage (GTDB taxonomy): Bacteria > Actinomycetota > Actinomycetes > Streptomycetales > Streptomycetaceae > Streptomyces > Streptomyces hundungensis. Next base: position 402,097 of record NZ_NNBJ01000001.1, read on the forward strand.
GCGTCCTCGGCCCGGGCGGCCGGACCGTCGCGCAACTGGTCCAAGTGCGAGCCCAGATCGTCGAGTTGATGAACCGCCAGATCGCACAGGGCGCGCTGCCAGCGGAGCTGGGCGTCGTCCTCGTCCACGAGCGCGTCGCGGCGCACCGCGTCCACGCCGCCGCGCAGTCGGCGGGTCTGCGTGATCAGTGCGTCGACCGTGCCCCGCTCGGGCGGTTGGGGAGCGGGACGGTCCGCGAACAGATGGGACGGCATGACGTTCTCCGATGCGGCCGCGGTAGAGCCTGGTCTGGTGAAGTGGACCGGTTACGAGGGTTGCACAGGGAGCGATGCCCCGTAAGGGATTTGGCAACACTCGATACGGTGGTGCTTCTGACATATGCCAAAGGCGACCGGTTTCGCCCCGTACGAGCGGGCCCGGGCGCCGGGCATATGCGGATCGGCGTCATCCGCGCACGGGCAGCGCGAAAGCGGCCGCACACAGCGCGACACCCGTCACACCCGCCGCCGGCGAGCAGCACCACACCACCAGGGAGGTGAGGGCGGCCCCCGCCAAGACGGCCACCAGCCGCCCGGCGACCCAGCGGTCGGCGTGCTTCGCCTCGCGCTTCGCCAGCCGCCCGGCGAGGTTCGTGAACGTCCCCGTGAAGTAGGTGGTGGGGGTGCCCCAGGCCCGCGCCTGTACGCCCATCGCGAGGGCCGCCGCGAACAGCAGCACCAGCTGCGGGCCGAGCGACCGCCCGGCGCCGAGCCCCCAGCCGGCCGCGGCCAGGGCGAGCAGCGCGGTCTGGGCGGCGAGCAGCGGACGCGGTGCGAGGCGCGTGGTGGCGAGCGCGGCCCCGGCCGCCCCGAACGCGTACCCGGCCAGGGCGACCACGGCGCGTGGCACCGCCCCGCGGTCCCCCGCGCCCACCGACGCGCCGACCAGAACGAGGTTGCCGGTCATCACCCCGGCGAACACTTTCCCCAGACAGAGGAAGGCGAAGGCATCGGTGGCCCCGGACGCCGCCGAGAGCACCAGGAGGAACCGCTCGTCGGACCGGTCGGCGTTCGGTGTCGTGATCGCGGAACTCATCCGGGCATTCTCGCCCTCTCAGTGCGTGTGGACCTGCCGCGACGGCACGGACGCGGACAGCGGATCCGTATCCGGCCGAAGCGGCGCGGGAGCTCCCCGCACCGGACCCGACCCCGTGGCGCGTCCACGACAAGGGTCCACTACGGTCCCTGTGAACACACCGGTCCGCCGCGCGGGCCCCACGGGAGGAAGAGCATGAAGATCGACTGGGACCGGCGCACCTGCGCGCGCCGCGGCCATGTGACGTACGCGCCGCAGGAGGCCGGGCTGCGCGACCGGTTGCGCGCCGAAACCGGTCTGGGCGAGGCCTGGCGCTGTCTGCGCTGCGGCGACTTCGCCCTGGGCGAGCCGCACGGCTCAGGACCCGCCGAGGACGCGCCGCTCGTGCCGCGCGGCAAAGTGCTGCGCGATCTGTTCATCCTGCGCTTCCTGGCCGTCGAGCGGGCCGTGCGCGGCCTGTTCATCGTGCTCGTCGCCGTCGCGGTGTGGAAGTTCAGCAACAGCCAGGACGCGGTGCGCCGGTTCTTCGACGAGTACCTGGACGTGTTCCGGCCGGTCTTCCGCCACTTCCACTACGACCTGGACCACTCGCCGGTCGTCGGCACCATCCAGAAGACCTTCGACTACAAGCACTCCACCCTGCTGATCGTTGCCGTGGCGCTGCTCGTCTACGCGCTGATCGAGATCGTCGAGGGCGTCGGCCTGTGGCGCGCCAAGCGCTGGGCCGAGTACCTCACCGTCGTCGCGACGGCGATGTTCCTGCCGCTGGAGATCTACGAACTCACCGAGAAGATCAGCTGGGTGAAGATCGTCACGCTGACGATCAACATCCTCGCGGTCCTCTACATCCTGCTCGCCAAGCGCCTGTTCGGCCTGCGGGGCGGGCACGCCGCCTTCGAGGCCGAGCGGCACAGCGCCTCACTCATCGAGGTGGAGAGCTCGGCCGGTGTCGCGGCGCACCGATGAGGTGTAACTCGCCGACCGGGGGTACGGGTTGCCCGACGGGTACAGATACAGACAGTGTGCGGCGGCCCGCCGCACCGAGCGTCCTTGGGGGATGACAAGCATGAACGAACCGCACTCCACGCCCACGCACCGGACCGGGCGGCTGCGCCGGGTGGCCGTGCTGCTCACCCTGGTGCTCGGCACCGCGCTCGTGGCGGGCCCGGTGACGGCCGAGGCCGCGCCGCGCACCGCCGTGGTCGCCGCCTCGGCCGCCGCGGCCCCGCAGGCCGCGTCCGTGAGCGAGCCGGCTCAGGCCCAGGCACGCGCCGGGCAGCACACCGTCGCCGGCAAGTCCGTCGTCACCGCGTCGAAGAAGACGAAGAAGACCAAGAAGAAGGGCGGCTTCTTCAAGAAGCTCGGCATCTTCCTGCTGATCATCGTGATCCTCTTCATCGCGCTGATCGTGTTCGTGATCTGGTTCATCGTGAGCCGGCTGCGCAGGCGCCGCGACCGCCACTGACCGGTCAGTCGCCGGGCCGCCGCGGGCGCATCCGCTGCCCGACCGTCCCGCCGTCGGTCTCCCACCAGGGCCGGACCAGCTCCGCCTCCTCCGGCCGCCCCCCGACGGGGGCGGCCGGAGCCAGTTCCGCGTCCAGTCGGCGGTCCAGCACGACGCGCTGGGCGCGGTCGGCGCGCGACCACTGCACCAGGATGGCGAGCAGGAACGGCAGCGACACCAGCTCCGCGATGGAGACCATCGCGCCGCCGCCGAGCTGCTGGTCGCGCTGGACGTCGGGCGCCCACGCGGGCGCGTGGTGCAGGTACCAGGCGCCCGCGATCAGGGTGCCGTGGGTCATCACGACGATGCCGGGCACCGCGTCGACGAGCCCGTCGAGGAAGACGAGCGCGGCCCGCACGGGATGGCTGCACCAGGCGGGCAGCGCGTCCTCGCGGGTGAGCACCGGCAGCACGAACAGGCTCCCGGCGAGCAGCAGTTGGAGATACATGAGCTCGTGCAGCGCGCTGTGGCGCAGCGCGCTCTCGAAGTACGGCGTGAAGTAGATGCAGAGCTCGGACGCGAGCACCAGGACGGTGCTCACCAGCGGGAAGGTGAGGAAGCGCACCAGGCGTCCGCTCATCGCGCGCTTGAGGCGCCCCGCGCCGCGCTCGGGCAGCGCGAGCATGCCGAGCCGCAGCGGATCGCCGAGCGCCAGGCCGAGCGGCGCGATCAGGTCGAGCAGGACGTTCTGCACGGCGGCCGGCCAGAACAGCTCGGTGTCGTACACCGCGAGCGCCGACATCGTGGCGACGGCCAGGCTGCCGAGGCCGAGCAGCGCGAAGGCCGCGATGCGCGGCAGCGGCCAGCGCTCGCCCCGGCGGCGCAGCCGGACCACGCCCCCGGCGTACAGGCCGCCCAGGACGGCGATCAGCAGCAGCGCGGCCACGTCCGGCCGCCACACCGAAAGCAGCCGCCCCGTCGTCAGCTCGGGCAGGCTCCCCGCCGCCACGCTCAGCGTCATACCGGACATCCGGGCCCATCTCCTCACCGGCCCGCACCGCACGACGAGCCGTCCACACGCTAGCCCCGCCGCCCGGCCACCCCCGCACCGGGCCCCCGGGGCCCCCGGGCGCGTTCGGCCGAAGGTGTGGATTCGGCCGAAGAACGCGTAGACGTCATAGGTGCCTGAGGCATGTAGTGGAGATCGGCAAGACGGATCCCTTCGCTTGCGAGGTCTACATGACAGGCAGCAAGACCAGCGTCACCACGGACCACTCCGCCACCGACACCGGCAGCGTCGACTTCCCGCAGGACCGCAGCTGCCCCTACCACCCGCCCACCGCCTACCAGCCGCTGCGCGACGAACGCCCGCTGGCCCGAGTCCGCCTCTACGACGGGCGGACCGTGTGGATGGTCACCGGGCTCGCCGAGGCGCGCGCCCTGCTGGCCGATTCCCGGTTGTCCACCGACCGGGAGAACGAGGCCTTCCCGTTGCCGACGGCCCGGTTCGCCGGGGTCACCAGGCGACGCGTCGCGCTGCTCGGCGTCGACGACCCCGAGCACGCCACCCAGCGCCGGATGCTGATCCCCAGTTTCACCCTCAAGCGGACGGCCTCGCTGCGGCCGCAGATCCAGGAGACCGTGGACCGCCTCCTGGACCGGATGGTCGCGCAGGGGCCCTCCGTCGACCTGGTCACCGCGTTCGCGCTGCCGGTGCCGTCCATGGTGATCTGCGCCCTGCTCGGCGTCCCGTACGAGGACCACGAGTTCTTCGAGGGCCAGTCCCGCAAGCTGTTGCGCGGGCCGGAGCCCGCCGACATCGAGGCGGCCCGCGACGCCCTGGAGGACTACTTCGTCAAGCTCATCGACCGCAAACAGAAGGAACCCGGCGACGGACTGCTCGACGAGCTGATCGAGCAGCGCCTCAACGAAGGCGCGCTGGACCGCCAGGAGTTGGTGGACTTCGCGACGATCCTGCTCGTCGCGGGCCACGAGACCACCGCCAACATGATCTCGCTCGGCACCTTCACGCTCCTCCAGCACCCGGAACAACTGGCCGAGTTGCGCTCCGACGCGGCGCTGATGCCGGCCGCCGTCGAGGAGTTGCTGCGCTTCCTGTCGATCGCGGACGGGATGCTCAGGGTGGCCCTGGAGGACATCGAGATCGGCGGCCGGACCATCCGGGCGGACGAGGGCGTCGTCTTCTCGACGTCGGTCATCAACCGGGACAGCGCCAGCTACGACGAGCCCGACCGGATCGACTGGCACCGCTCCACCCGGCACCACGTCGCCTTCGGCTTCGGCATCCACCAGTGCCTCGGCCAGAACCTGGCGCGGGCCGAGATGGAGATCGCGCTGCGCTCGCTCTTCGACCGGCTGCCCGGGCTGCGCCTCGCGGTGCCCGCCGCGGCGATCCCGTTCAAGCCGGGCGACACCATCCAGGGCATGCTCGAACTCCCCGTCACCTGGTAGCGGGACGGGGACCGGATGGGAACGAGAGGAAAGGAGCCGCGCATGCGGATCGGCATCGACACGGACGTCTGTATCGGCGCGGGCCAGTGCGCACTGACCGCCCCCGGCGTCTTCACCCAGGACGACGACGGGTTCAGCGCGTTGCTGCCCGGCCGTGAGGACGGCGCCGGCGACCCCCTGGTCCGCGAGGCCGCCCGGGTCTGCCCCGTGCAGGCGATCACCCTGGACGACTAGCGAAAAACCCGGTTCCGGTCAGTCCTCGGAGCCGGTGATCAGACGCTGCACAGCCGGCGCGTAGAGGTCCGCCAGCTGCTCGGGCGTGGCGCGTTCCCCGGCGCCGGGCCGGTGCAGGCTGAGGGTCGCGCCCAGGCCGAGCAGCAGACCGGCGATCAACTCGGCCCTCAACTCGCTGTCCCCGCCGCGCAGTTGACGAGCCAGCCGGGACGTGACCTGCTCGCGGAACCGCTCCCGCAGCAGGGTCCGTTCGTCCATGTTGCCCAGCGAGAACACCGCGCGGAGCAGCGGATCCCCCTGGTCCTCGCGCCGCATCCGGACCAGGGTCAGGACCAGGTGCCGCCCGAGCGCCTCCAGTGGCGCCGAGAACAGCGCGTCGGCGGCCGGCCCGAAATCCGCGACCGTGTGGAACAGCCGCTCCTTGCTGCCGAACCGCTTGACGATGAGCGAGGCGCTGACTCCCGCGTCGGCGGCGATCGAACGCATGGTGACCTCCGCGTACGGGCGCAGCGTGAACGCCCGCCGGGCCGCCCGCAGGATCGCGTCCTTGCCCGTCCCGGCCCCGTCCCCGGTGGGCTGCTGCCCGGTCATGCGCTCTCCTCGGCCGTCGTACGTCCCGTCGCGCCCTCGGCGCGGTCCGCTCCGACGGTAGCGGTGGTGGGCGTGGTGCGGCCCGGCAGGAACAGCGTGGCGACCAGGGCCGCGAGCGCGGCACCGGCGGCGATCAGGAACACCAGGAGGTAGGCGTGCAGGGTCGGCGCGGTGCGGCCGCCCACCTGGAAGGTGACGTTGGCCAGGATCGCGGCGACCACCGCGCTGCAGCAGGCCTGGCCGACCGAGCGCATCAGGGTGTTGAGCCCGTTGGCGGCGCCCGTCTCGCTCACCGGGACCGCGCGCATCACCAGGGCGGGCAGTGCCGAGTACGCGATCGCGGTGCCGCAGGCCACCACCGTGGCCCCCGCGATGATCAGGGGCAGGCTGTGGCTGGTGAAGAACCGCACCCCGTAGCCCACGGCCATGATCGCCGCGGCGAGCGCGAGCGCGGCCTTCGGCCCGTACTTCGCCGAGATCTTGGCCGACACCGGGGAAAGGGCCACCATCGCGAGACCGCCCGGCAGCAGGCAGAGGCCGCTGACCACGATGGACGCGCCGAGCCCGTACCCGGTGGCCTTGGGCTCCTGCACCATCTGCGCGGTGACGAGGGAGTTGGCGTAGAAGGCGAAGCCGATCAGGAGGGCGGCCACATTGGTGAGCAGGACGGCGGGCCGAGCCGAGACGCGCAGGTCCACCAGGGGGGAGCGGGTGCGCAGTTCGTACGCGCCCCACAGCGGCCAGATCACCACGGCCGCGCCGAGCAGGGCCAGCGTGCGCGGCGAGGTCCAGCCCCAGTCGGCGCCCTGGGTGATGGCGAGCAGCACCGCGACCAGGGCCGCCGAGAGGCCGAGCGCGCCCACCCCGTCGAACCGGCCGCGCGAGCGCAGGGGCGACTCCGGCACGACCCAGAGGACCAGGACGATGTCGAGCACGCCGAGCGCGGCCGAGGCCCAGAACATGGTGTGCCAGTCGAAGTGCTCGACGACCAGGGCCGCGACCGGCAGTCCCACGGCCGCGCCGATGCCGAGCGTCGAACTCATCAGGGCCACCGAGGACAGCACCTTCGCGGGCGGCAGTTCGTCGCGCATGATGCTGATGCCCAGCGGAATCACGGCGAGGGCCGCCCCCTGGAGGGCGCGGCCCGCGATCAGGACCCCGATGTGGGAGCTGACCGCGCACATCACGGAGCCCGCCGTGAGCACCCCGAGCGAGACGAGCAGCAGCCGGCGTTTGCCGTACATGTCCCCGGCCCGGCCGAGCACCGGGGTGAACACCGCCCCGGTCAGCAGCGTGACCGTGACCAGCCAGCTGGCCGCCGCCGGAGTGCTGCCGGTGAGGGCCGGCACATGCGGGAGCAGCGGCACCACCAGTGTCTGCATCACGGCCACGACGACCCCGCAGAACGCCAGGACTCCGACGAAGAAGCGGGGACGCGGCGGATCGGCGGGCACGGGTATCGCTGGGGGCATGACTCTCCGTACGGCTGGAGCGCGGACAGGGGTGCACAGATGTTCACCCCCAGGGTAAACGCTTGTGCACCCCTCGTTCCCCGCCCCGGGCCGGAATCCTGGCCAGGGGCCGGGCAGGCTCAGCCGCGCGCGGCGGGTCCGGGCAGCGGCACGCCCGGGCAGCCGGTGTCCTGCGCGGGGAGCGCGCCGTCGAGGAGGTAGTCCTCGACGTGGGCGTCCGCGCACGCGTTGCCGTTCTGGAACTGGCCGTGGTCGCCGTCGGGCACGGTGATCAGGCGCGATCCCGCGAGCGCGCGGTGGGCCCGCAGCGCCCCCTCGTAGTACGCCGCCGGATCGTGGGTGGAGTTGAGCATGAGGACGGGCGGCAGCCCCTTGCCGGTCACCTCGATCTGCGGAGCCCTGGTGCGCGGCCAGTTCGAGCAGATCGCCGCGAACGTCAACTCCCGTGCTCCGGCAAGGGGGTTGACACGGGTGGCTTGGGCGCTCTCGTTCACCCAGTAGCGGCGGTCGCGCTTCCACGGGGTTTCGCCGCAGGTGACCGCGGTGAAGTCGGCGAAGAAGTTGGCTCCCATGGAGTGGCGCAGCTGCTGCGCCGCGGTCCTGCGCGCGTCGGCGGACGCGGCCCCGGGGTCTTCGAGCAGGACCAGCTGAGCCGCGAGCGTCTGGAACCCGCCGTCCGCCGTGTACATCGCGTTGGTCGCGGCGACATCGAGCTGGTTGGGGGTGACCGTCGTGCCGTCGAGGTCGAGCGGGCGGTCGCGCAGCGCGGCCCGCAGCCGCTCGTAGGAGGCCTCGGCCTCGGCGGGCGTACGGCCCTGGTGGTACGCGGCGTCGTTCTTCGCCAGCCACGGCAGGAAATCCTGCTCGAACCGGCGCTGGAAGCTCATCGGCTGCCCGGCCAGGAACGACTCCCAGCCGCGGGTGAAGTCCACCGTGCTGTCCAGGACGACCCGGTCGACCCGCCGCGGGAACTCGGTCGCGTAGTACGCCCCGAGGACGGTGGCGTAGGACGGGCCGTAGTAGGACACCTTGTCCACGCCGAGCAGTGAGCGGTACAGGTCCATGTCGTGCACGGCCTGGTCGGTGGTGAGGTACGGCAGGAGTCCGCCCGAGGCGCGCTCGCAGTCCGCGACGAAGTCACGGGCCCGGTCGAAGGTGGCGTCGATCGCGCGCGGCGAGCGGTCCCGCAGATCGCCACTGGTGAACAGGGCGTCGACCTTGTCCTGGTCCGAGCAGACCACGTTGGTGCTCGCCCCCACGCCGCGCTGGTCGAAGCTGACGACGTCGTACGCCGCCGCGAGCTTCGGGCTGAGCCCGGTGAGAGTGGCCGGACGCTTCAGGCCCGATGCCCCCGGCCCGCCCGCCGCCATCATGAGCACGCCCCGGCGCTTCGACGGGTCGGCCGCCCGGTGCCGGGAGACCTCGACGGTGAGGCCCGGCCCGGCGCCGGGGTGGTACCAGTCCCGCGGCACGGCCATCGGCGCGCACTCCAGCTCGCCGCCGGAGCACGACTGCCAGTCGAGCTTTTGCAGACGGTACCGGTCGGGCACGGGCGGGGCGCTGTCGGCGGCCCTCGCCGCCGCCCCCGGCAGGGCCGCGGCGGCGAGCATCCCGCACGCCACGGCGGCGGCCCAGCGGCTCGTCTTCCTGATCAACTGCATGTGTTTCGCTCCCCGTTGGGATCGCTCCCCTTGCGGTGAATCGGTCACCAGGGATCGTCCCGCGCCCCGGCCGGTGCCCTCGATCCCGCCACCACCCCGATCCGGGGTGGCACGAATGCCACCCCGGGGGTGGCACGGGGGGTACCACGCCGGCGATCAAGGGTCGCCGCTTCGCCCAGGACTGCCCGGTCGGTCGTCAAGTCCCGCCGGGTGCAAGGAGAATGGGCCGATGAACGCATCTCGAAGGATCGTGAAAGTGGCCGCTCCCGCGCTGGTGGCGGTCGCGGCGGGGGCGGTGGCCGTGGCCACGCTGACCGCGCGGTCGCCGGACGGCGACGGCATGGCGGCGCGCCGGGCTTCTCCGGGACAATCCGCAACTCCCTTGATATCGGCGTCGGTTGGCGGCGGAGACGATCCCGCGGGCTGGAAGCTGCCGATCGAGACGTACATGTTCAGCAAGTCGCAGGTCCACACGATGAACAGCAGACGGGCCGCGCTGATGGCCGACTGCGTGAAGCGCGCCGGCCTCCCGGCACCGGACCCGGCCCCCGACGCCCCCGACCTCGACGGGCGGACCGAGACCGATCTGCGCTACGGGATCCACGACGCCGCCCTGGCCGCCCGGCGCGGCTACCACCCGGACGCCGCCGACCAGGAGGCGCACGACCGAGCGATCGCGGCGGGTGCGGCGGTCCCGGCCGGAGCGGACGGGGCCGTGGTGCGCGGCTGCTCCGATGAGGCCGGTGTCACCGTGCCCGCGCCCACCCAGGCGGAGGTGGTGGAGGCGATCGCGCGTGACTCCTACGCGCGATCGGCCAGAACCCCCGACGTCACGGCGGTCTTCGCGCGCTGGTCGGCCTGTATGAAGGCGAAGGGCTACTCCTACGCCCAACCGATGGACGTCAACGACGACCCCCGCTTCCACGACCGGGACGGAGTCCGGGATGCGGAGATCGCCACGGCGACGGCGGACGTCGCCTGTCGCCGGCGGATTCCTGTGGCGAAGGTGTGGTTCGAGGCCGAGTCGGCGTTGCAGACGGAGGCGATCAAGGCGAACAGGGCGTCCTGAACACGGTCCGGGCCGGCATCGAGGAAGCCGTCGGCCGGGCCGCCGCACCCGAGGGTTCCTGAGTCCCAGGCTGCGGCACCCCGGCGCTCCTGGGCCCGGGGCTGCCGCGCCCGAGGCTTCCCGGTGACGAGGCCCCGGGCGGTTCCGGCGCCCGGGGCCTCCTAGTCGGCGTCGGCGTCGGCGTCCGCGAGCGTGTTCCAGAACATCGACTCGTAGGTCTGGAGCAGCCGCCCGTAGTGCGCCCCGCTGCCGAGGCCATCGCCGTGCGCGTCGTCGGAGCCGGCCGCGACGGCGGCCACCGCCCGCTGTTCGAGCTCGGGGGCCGGTCCGGCGAAGAAGTCGAAGAAGCCGCACGCCTCGTCGGCGAAGCCGTAACGGGTGCGCAGCGCCGCGCCGATGCGGGCGCAATAGCCGCCCCAGGCCGCGAAGTTGGCGGTGAGGGCGAGGGCCACGCTCGGCGGCTCGCCGTTCAGGGCCAGCCAGGACACATAGGCCGGGTAGGCCTGGCAGCCCGCCCGCGGCAGGTACTGACCGACGGCCTCGGGGGTCAGCCCGCAGGCGCGCTCGTAGGCCGCGAGCCGGTCGAGGGCCAGGGTCTCGCCCTCGGTGAGCGTGCCGAAGAACGCCGCGCACGCGCTGCCGGGCCCCGAGCGCTCAGCCAGGAACGCGAAGGCGCGCCGGTCCGGCGCGATGATGTGGCGCTGCTCCAGGGCGAGCCCGGCGAGCGCGGACAGCGGCGCCGTGCCGGCCTCGACGAGCGGCAGGAGGCGGTTGTCGTGCGGCCCGGGCGCGAGTTCCGCGGCCGTCGCCGCGATGATCTCCTCGGCCGGACGCCTCTGACGAGTCATGGGGGACCTTCTTCGCCGGTCTGCCGATGCGGTCGCCGACAGCCTCTCACGCGGTACGGGCCGGGGCTGAGCCATCCGGCCCCGGGCCGTGCGCCACGCGTCCGCGGATGCGGCCGTGCGTCACGCGCCGACGGAGGCGGGCCGCTGCCGTCGCCGCCGGTCGCGGGTGCGGTCGCGCTGCGGCCACAGGAGTACGTACACCGTCGACACGAGCACGAAGGCCAGCCGGATCAGCCCGCGTGCCGCGTCGTCCGGCACCACGAACACGCTCCCGTACAGGGTCAGCAGCGCGAGCCAGCTCCACCAGGGCACCAGCCTGCGCTGACCGATCACGTCCCACAGCAGGGTGCCGAGCAGGACGGAGGCGGTGTAGTACGTGTAGACGCTGGGGTCGAGCACGATCCGCGCGTTGGCGCCGAGCAGCACCACCGCCGCCCACCGCCCCCGCCACACCGCGATCGCGCCGAGCAGCAGGCCGAGCGCGGCCTGAGCGGGCCGGTCCCAGCCGGGCGTCTCGGCGTCGGCGACACCGAGCCAGCGCAGTGCGGACGCGGGCTGGTTGGGTATCGCGAAGCCGGCCGCCGACATCGAGTGCGGATTGCTGAGGAAGAACGGCGCCCAGGCGATGGCGAGCACCGCGGCGCACCACAGCCCGGCCCGCAGCCACTGGTGCCGCGGCAGGGCGAAGAGCAGCGCGGCGAACGTCACCGCGGTCGGCTTGGAGTCCATGGCGAGCGCCAGCCACACGCCGGTGCCCACCGGGCTGCCCCGGGTCACCGAACGGACCGCGAGCGCGGTGAAGAACAGCGCGAGTACGTCGTCGAGGTGGCCGAAGCGCACCGACACCTCGATCCACATCGGGATGAAGGCGAGCCCCGCGATCAGCACCCGCTGCCGCAGCCGCTGGTGGTTGGTGCCGGTTCCCAGGAAGTGCCAGGCGGCGCTGCGCCCGGCGATGACCACGATGACCAGGCCGAGCACCGACATCAGGAGCGCCGCGAGGAACTGCCCGGTCCGCTCGGGGAACGGGTTGAAGAGGCCCGCCGTCAGAAAGCTGACCGGGCCCATCTGGAGCTCGGGATGGTGGGCGTAGAGATTGAGCCCGCCGGTGCCGTCGCCGGACGGGCCCTGGTAGATGAGCTCGCCCCCGGCCCGCAGATAGTGCCAGGAGAAGCCGCCGTTGGGCTCCACCACGGCGAACCAGAGCGCGGTCCATGCGGAGAGCAGGATGAGGTGCATCCTCTGACTGATGGCCGGCACGTTGTGTTCAGCTCCCGTTTCCCTGCCCGATGCGAATGACCTTCCGTGGAGCACGCGGGGCCCCGGGGAAAGATGTCATGCGGCGCCGGTTCGTTCGCACAGCGGGCCCACATGTGCTGATCGCCACACTCCCCAGCGGGTTTGACCCCGCTCCGGGGCTTCGCGGCGACGACGCCCCCTGGTCATTAGCTCTGAGTGAGAGATAAAATGGGGACATGGCCGCCGATGAGCCCGAACCGGAAGCGCCCGAACCGCTCGACGACTCCTTCGCCGATGTGCTCGCCGCCGTCCAGCGGCTCGTCCGGCGCCGGCTGCGCCGCGGGCTGAGCGCGCCCCGGCTGCGCGGCGCCCACATCGAACTGCTCGGACTGGTCGCCGCCCGGCCCGGCATCGGCGTTTCGGCCGCCGCCAAGGAGCTCTACCTGGCGGGCAACTCGGTCTCCACGCTGGTCAACCAGCTGGTGAAGGGCGGATATCTGAGCCGCGAGACCGATCCGGGCGACCGCCGCTCGGCCCGGCTCCACGCCACCCCGGCCGCCCTCGACCGCCTGCACGACTGGCAGCGCCGCCGGGCCGCGCTCGTCCGGGAGCAGGTGGCGCGCCTCGACCCGGCCGACCGGGCCGCGCTGGCCGCCGCGATGCCCGCACTGCGCCGGCTCGCCGAGAACCTGCACGAGGAAGCGGAGGGGTCATGAGTGACGACGACGCTGCGAACGACGGCGCTGCGGTGCGGTGCGACGGCCTGGAGTACGCCTTCGGGCAGACCAGAGCCGTCGACGGGCTCGACCTGGCCGTCGCCACCGGCGAGGTCTTCGGGCTGCTCGGCCCGAACGGCGCGGGCAAGACCACCGCGATCCGCTGCATCACCACCCTGCTGCCCGTACCGGCGGGCCGGGTCCGGGTGTTCGGGCACGACGCGGCCAAGGAGCGGATGGCGGTGCGCCGGCTGCTCGGCTACGTACCGCAGCAGCTGTCCGCCGACTCCGGTCTGACCGGGCGCGAGAACGTGGCCCTGTTCGCCCGGGTCTTCGACGTGCCCCGCAAGGAACTCGCCCGGCGCGTCGAGCAGGCCCTGTACGCCGTCGGCCTGACCGAGTCCGCCGACCGGATGGCCAAGACGTACTCGGGCGGCATGATCCGCCGCCTCGAACTGGCGCAGGCGCTGGTCAGCGCGCCCCGTCTGCTGATGCTCGACGAGCCGACCATCGGGCTCGACCCGATAGCCCGCACCAGCGTGTGGGAGCACATCAACGCGGTACGCCGGGCCACCGGCATGACCGTCCTCGTGACCACCCACCACATGGACGAGGCCGATCAGTACTGCGACCGCCTGGCGCTCATGCACCGCGGACGGATCCGAGCCCTGGGCACGCCCGAGGGCCTCAAGGCCGAACTGCGCGAGCGCCGCGGCCCGAGCGGCCCCGATGACCCGCCGCCCACCCTGGAGGACGTCTTCCGCGACGTCGCGGGACGTGGGCTCGACAGCCAGGGAGGTGACTTCCGCGATGTCCGCAGCACCCGCCGCACCGCAACCCGCCTCGGCTGAGGCCTCCGGCACCGCTGGGGGCGAGAAGGCCGGCGCCCTCGATCTGCTGCTCGTCCCGCCGCGGGCCCGCACCGGCTGGCGGCTGCTGCCGGCCCGGGTCGGCGCGCTGTGCAGGGTCGAACTGCAAAAGCTCCGGCACGACCGGGCCGAGCTCTACACCCGGGCCGTACAGCCCGCCCTGTGGCTGCTCATCTTCGGTGAGACGTTCACCCGCATCAAGGCGATCCCCACCGGCGGCATCCCCTACATCGACTATCTGGCGCCCGGCATCATCGCCCAGTCCGCCATGTTCATCGCCATCTTCTACGGCATCATGATCATCTGGGAGCGGGACTCGGGCATCCTCACCAAGCTCCTCGTCACCCCCACCCCGCGCTCCGCCCTCATCACCGGCAAGGCCTTCGCGGCCGGCGTCAAGGCGCTGATCCAGGCGGTCGTGGTGATCGCCATCGCGGCCCTGCTCGGCGTGGCCCTCACCTGGAACCCGCTGCGGCTGCTCGGCGTCGCCGCGGCCGTGGTCCTCGGCTCGGCCTTCTTCTCCTGTCTGTCGATGACGATCGCCGGGATCGTGCTGACCCGCGACCGCCTGATGGGCATCGGGCAGGCCATCACGATGCCGCTGTTCTTCGGCTCCAGCGCCCTCTACCCGGTGTCGATCATGCCGGGCTGGCTCCAGGCCGTCAGCAAGGCCAACCCGCTCAGCTACCAGGTCGACGCGCTGCGCGGACTGCTGCTCGGCACCCCGTCCCATCTCGCCCTCGACTACGGGGTGTTGCTGCTCGCGGCGGCCCTCGGCATCCTCGCGGCCTCCTCGCTGCTCGGCAGGCTGGCCCGCTGAGGCTGCCATCATGATCCCCATGACCGAGGACGACGGATACCTCCTGGACAACCGGCAGGCCGAGGCGGGGGAGCGGTTCGACGCGCTCGCCGAGCTCTTCGACGCCGCCACGTTCCGCCACTTCGACGCCCTCGGCCTGACCGCCGGGCACCGGGTCTGGGAGGTCGGCGCGGGCGGCCTCTCCGTGCCGAGGGGTCTGGCCGAACGGGTCGGCCCCGAGGGGTACGTCCTCGCGACGGACCTCGACACCGGCTGGCTGACCGGAGTCACCCCGCCGCCCCGTGTCGAGGTGCGGCGGCACGACGTCGGGCGCGACGAAGCGCCCTCGACGGCCTTCGACTTCGTGCACGCGCGCCTGGTCCTGGTCCACGTCACCGACCGGGCCCGGGCGCTGCGCACGATGGCCGGGGCGCTGCGCCCCGGCGGCGTCCTGCTCGTCGAGGACGCCGACCCCGCACTCCAGCCGCTGCTCTGCCTCGACGAGTACGGCCCCGAACAGGAACGCGCCAACCGGCTGCGCCGCGCCTTCCGCCAACTCCTCGCCGAGCGCGGCGCCGACCTCTCCTACGGTCGCAAACTCCCGCGCCTGCTGCGGGAGTTGGGCCTTGAGCAGGTCGAGGCCGACGCGTACTTCCCGGTCACCTCGCCGGCCGGCGCCGTGCTCGAAGCGGCCACCGTGCGCCAGGTCAGGGGCCAGCTCGTCGACAGGGGCCTGGCCGACGACGAGGAGATCGAGCGCCATCTGGCGAGCGTCGCCGCCGGCCGTCTCGACCTGGCGACCTCGCCGATGATCTCCGCCTGGGGCCGCCGCCCGGCCTGAGCACGACCGGCGGCCGGGACGGCTAGGCCGCGGTGTCGTACGTGTAGTAACCCCTGTGGTCCAGCATGTCCGCCGGGGTCACGTTGTTCCACGGCCGCATCGTGTCGTGCAGGTCCACGACGTCCCGCGTGCCGGCCGCCGGCAGGTACGGCGAGGCCGGGTGCTTGGCCTGCCACTGCGACCACAGCTTGTCGACGAACGCGTGGTGCATCCAGAACACCGGGTCGTTGGGCGAGGCCCCGGTCGCCATCTGGCCGCCCACCCACACATGGACGCGGTTGTGCAGATTGACCCCGCGCCAGCCCTCCAGATGGTTGCGGAAGCCGTCGGAGGCACTGTTCCACGGCGCCATGTCGTACGTCGCCATGGCGAGGACGCTGTCGACCTCGGCGCGGGTCGGCAGCTGGGCGACCGAGGCGCCGAGCGCCCGGCGCAGATAAGTGCGGCCGTCCACCCGGACGTTGAGGGGCCAGCCGCCCGCGCTCTGCGCGAAGGGCCCGTCCATCACCTGGCCGTCCCGGCTGCGGCCGGTGCCGCCGAGGAAGTCGGCCGCCCACAGCGAGGCCGTCGGGGTGCGGTCCACCGTCCAGTCCCAGTACGGCAGGGTCACCGACGGGTCGACCGACTGGAGGGCCTGCTCGAACTCGATGAGGAATCTGCGGTGCCAGGGCAGGAAGGACGGCGAACGGTGGCCGACCCGGTCGCCCGTGTCGGTGTCGCTCATGATGAACGCGTTGTGCGTGCTGACGAAGGTGTCGTACCTTCCGCTCCGCTTCAGCTGGAGCAGCGCGTCGACGAGTCGGCGCTTCTCGGTGGCGGTGAGGTCCGCCTGGTTCTTGCGAACGGCCATGGCTGTGCTCCTGGTTGGGCGTGGGACGAGAGGGGGACGGCGGTGGTGGCCGGATCAGGCGAGCGGGACCAGGGAGGCGCCCTGGAGCTCCACCACGGCGGCGCGGGCGACCGCGCGGGGCGTGGCGAAGGTCTCGTAGTGGTTCACGACGCTGATCCAGGTGCCGTCGGCGTTCCGCATCACATGCAGCTCCTGGCCGTCTATGCGCACGCCGTAGCCACCGCCGTGGTGCAGGTGCCCGGCGGCGGGCGCGCCCTGTATCCGGCGGCCCTGGAACACCTCGTCGAACGCCTCGGGCACGTCATGAGCCGCGTGGGTGTCCAACTGGCCGCTCGGTACGGCGGCGTGGGCACTGCCCGCCAGGGCGAGTCCGGCGAGGGTGCCGGCGGTGACGCCGATGGCCTGGCGGCGGGTGGGTCGGGACAGTCGGGAGGGTTGAGACATGGCAATCCCCATTGCTTCGCGGCGAGTTGGCGCGCGGGCCCGCCGGGAGGCATTCGACCGGCCTGGTCACGGCCGGGATGCCCGGCGAACCGGTGCGGATCCATCCCTACCGGTCGGGGCGGCGTGGCAAGAAGCGGCGAGCGGACGGTTGGCCGCTATGCGGACATGTCCCGATTCGAAGTGCAGGGTTCAACAAGGGGGATCTTGCTGAACCCGCGTCACTTGGGCGTCGCTGGTGAAGATTCTCTCTGGCATATGCCAAGTTTGTGAAAATCTTGTTGCTGTGCCGTGGCGGATGTGTCTGGCCTCACGTGCGCAACCTGACCGGAAACGCGCACCGAGGACCGGCCAGTGGCCTGAACCGGCTCGGGGGAGGGAAGCGGAACGGCGGCCCGACCCGGCTCTCCTGTCGTGCGAGCGGGGTCGGGCCGCCGTTCCCTCCGGCCGGTGGAGCCGGACTACCCCACGCCGCGCGGCAGGGCCAGCGACTGGACCTGGGGAAGCGAGGTCCAGTCGTTCGAGGCGACGCTTGCGTGGGCCGCGGCGAGGCGGGCCACCCGCGCCTGTGCGTCCGCCGGTGAGGGGTTCTTGTCGTCGAGGGCCGGCGCGACGTTCTGCGCGTCGGTCATGACGACGAAGTAGTGGTGGGTGTCGTACCAGGCGGTGTCGATCGTGCCGCCGAGATACGTCGCCGCATCCCCGTCGAAGACGACGAACCACGGGCGGATCGAGGTGTCCGCGTAGCGCGAACGGGGGTCCCCGGCTTGGGCGTTGTGGACCGCGGGGAAGACCTGGGCCTGGCCGGTGCGGCCGGCCGCCGCCAGATCGCGCAGGTGGCGCGCGTACTCGACGTCCGTCCACAGGGTGTCGGTGGGGTTGCCCTCCTCGACCGTGCCCGGGATCACTTCGAGCATCACCTTGCCCGCGAGCGCCTGACGGGTCGGCCAGTTGCCGGCGACCGAAGCCTCGTCGAGCGTGGCGTACTGGCCGCCGCCGGGCTTGGCGAGCAGGTCCGCCGGGCGGAAGACCGCCGAGCCGAGGTGGTCGCTGATCGTCTGGTCCAGCTTGGCCGGGCTCATGCCGTAGGTGGTCTGGAAGCCCGCCTTCATCTCCAGCTTGATGACGAGCGGCGGATGCCCGGGGTGGGCGCCGAGCCACACCCGTACGTCGTCCAGGCAGCTCTCCAGGTTCTTGTTGGCGCCGCCGGTGTAGAGCTGGGCGGGGGTGGCGGCGTTGACGCAGTTGTTGCTGTTGCCGAGGGGGTTGGAGTGGCTGACCTTCCACTCCTTGGTGATGAAGTCGTCCCAGACGTCGAGCTCGATCATCGAGGTGCCGGAGTCCAGGGCCTGTGCCAGATAGGGGAAGGCCGCCGGGTCGTAGGTGTTGTGCAGCCCGGAGACGGTGGCCCCGGACAGCGGCAGGGTCTCGGGTCCCGCCGCGGATGCGCTGCCGCCGGCGCCCGCCGCGGCGAGGGCGAGGCAGGCGGCGAGCGCGCCGAGCAGGGTGGTGCGCGGCCGGGGCGCGAATCGTCTGGGCCGGGGATCCGACACGGGTCCTCCTAGTGGGGGGTGACTCTCCGTCAGGACAGTTCCATCGCCGAGTGAAGCGACGAAGACATGTCAAGTAACACGAGTTGGAATCCTTCTGTCACCCCCTGCGGCCGGTCCGGTCGCAGTTGGCGCTCGTGGGTGTCGACGGGGTCAACCTGGCGTCGGGAAAGGGGCGTTGGGTACTGCCCCGGTGCCGAGCGCCTAGAAGTTGAACACGGCCTCGGAACCGGCCGCCTTCAGGCAGGAGTTGGCGTACGTCTGCACATGGCTGACGCGCTTGCCGTTCCAGACGCCGTCCGCCCGCACGGTCACCGGCTGCCACACCTGGGTACACAGGCGTGGGGCGCCACTTGCGGCGAGGGCGGTGAAGTCGCCCTGCACGTTCCTGAGTTCGGCGCAGGCAGCGGCCGGGGCGGGGTGGGTTCCGGAGGGAGTCGGGGCGCAGCTGAGGGTGACGGCGCGCTGGACGGAGGCGCCCTCGTCGCCGGTGCCGGGCTCGATGCTGATGACGAGCGCGGACGGCGGGTACAGGCTCAGCGGCTTCGCGGCCTCGGCCGGCGCCGCGGCCGCGCTGCCGAGTCCGGTGCCGATGAGTCCGTTGGCGAGTAGGGCGACGGCGACGGCGCCGACTGCTGCGATCTTCCGCATTTCGAACACTCCTGGGGTTGGTTTCCGAAGAACGAACAGGAGTCTGTACCGCGGTGGGCGGTCCCGTGCGCCACGCCGGACACATTCGGTCACGCGAAGTAACTCACCGAAGCCGCATCGATGCAGGCGGCCGGACGGGAGCGCAGGTCGCCGAGTCGGTCAAGGTCGGCCAAAAGAAAGGCATGAAGAGGTATATGAAGTCGATTTCCAGGCAATGAATGGGTGAATTCTGGGAATCTTAGGCCTGTTTGAGGGCTGGTCAGATTCCGCAATCCGCCGTCGAGGGCCGCGCGGAGGGCGCCCTCCGGGGATCGGCCCGCCCGTCCGGGTCCGTCGTCCGAGACCGCCCGGGACCGACGCCCCGGCGCGCTCCGGTCCGTCTTTCGGACGCCCGCCCTCCGGCGGTGTCACTCCGCGGCACGCCTCCGCTCCGCGCGGGCGCGGACGACGCGTCGCCGGCGCACCACCAGGAACACGGTTCCGGCCACGGCGAGACCCGCCGCCGCCGAACTCGTCAGCGTCCAGCCGGGCTCTTCGTCGTCCACGGGAGCCTCGGGCTCGACGGCTGCGGCCTGCGTGATCCGCGCCTGCCGCTGCGGGGACTTGGCCCGTACGGGTTCGAGGGAGCCCACCGAGTCGACGTGGTCCCAGGCCGCGAAGCCCCAGTCCAGCAGGGTGCGGGCCTCGTCGTAGACCTCGAAGCCGCCGCCGGCCTGCGGGTTCATGACGGTCACCAGCAAGGTGCGGTCGCCCTGCTTCGCGGCCGCGATCAGCGTGTTGCCCGCGTTGGTCGTGTAGCCGTTCTTGACCCCCACGATCCCGGGATAGCGGGACACCCCGTCGGAGCCCGAAAGCAGCCGGTTGGTGTTCATGATCCCGTACGAGCCGCCGCCGCCGGGGAACTGCGCGGACGCCGTCGAGCAGTACTCGGCGAAGTCGGGACGGGCCAGGCCCGCACGCCCGAACACCGCGAGGTCGAACGCCGAGGAGACCTGGCCCGGGCTGTCGTAGCCGTCGGGCGAGACGACCTCGGTGTCCAGGGCTCCGAGCCGCCGGGCCTGGGCCTGCATCTGCGCCGCGGTCTCCTCCCAGCCGCCGTTCAGCGAGGCCAGCACGTGGACGGCGTCGTTGCCCGAGCTGAGGAAGACGCCGCGCCACAGGTCGGCCACCTGATAGGTGTGCCCGGCCTCCACCCCCACCAGGCTGCTGCCCGGGCCGATGCCGGCCAGCTCCTGCTCGGAGACCGTGTGCCGGTCCTCGGCGTGCAGATGGGGGAGTGCCGTGACCGCGAACAGCGTCTTGAGGGTGCTGGCCGGCGGCAGCTTGCGGTGGGCGTCCCGGGCGGCGAGCACCTTGCCCGTGCGGGCGTCCGCGACCACGTACGACAGGGCGGACACCTCGCTCGGAAGGGCGGGAGCCCCCGGCCGCAGACTGACCTGCTGGCCCGTTCCCGTTCCCGTTCCCTGCGCGGGCGCGGAGGCGGAGCTGTCGGGCGTCGGGGCGAGGCAGCACAGACCGATGGCGGCAGTGGCGGTGAGTGCTGCCATGGAACGGAAACCGGATCTGATGACCATTCAGCCACCGTAGGAACAGAACGGACATCACGCAGGTCGGCTTGTGCCGTCCGGCCTACACGGGAGGCACTCGACCGGGCGGTTCCGCCCCGGCGGGCGGGAACCCGCGCGGGCTGTCGGGTTCACCGGACGGGGCCCGTACGGAAGGCGTCCGCCCGACGGCTCCGTTCACCGGTCCGGCGGTCATTGTTCAAGGAAGAGCAATGGTCTAGTCCAAGTCGTTGACGTGTTCCGGCCACCGCTCAATTCTGGGAGCCCCTCCCCTCCCCCAGGAGACCCCGACATGAAGCCACTTCGTGCTCTCCTGTGCGGCGCCGCCAGCGCCGCACTCGCCGCGGCCGGGCTCACCGCCCTCGTCGCGGGACAGGCCTCCGGCGCGACCGCGGACGCCGCCGGGCTCGGCGGCCGCTGGTACGCGGCCGCGCCGTATCTCATGCCGCTCGACAACAACCCGCCCGACGCCTCCGCCATCATGGACGCCACCGGACTCAAGGCCTTCCAGCTGGCCTTCGTCCTCGCCCCCAACGGCGGTGGATGCAGCCCCACTTGGGGCGGAACGGCCCCTGTCTCCTCCGACACCGCGGTTGCCGGGATCATCGGCTCGATCCGCGCCAAGGGCGGCGACGTCTCGGTCTCGGTCGGCGGCTACGGCGGCACCAAGCTCGGCCAGAACTGTGCGGACGCCGCCTCCACCGCCGCCGCGTACCAGCAGGTCATCACCAAGTACCAGCTCAAGGCGATCGACTTCGACCTCGAAGAGCCGGAGTACGAGAACACCGCCGCCATCTCGCACGAGATAGGCGCCGCCAAGATCCTCCAGCAGAACAACCCCGGCCTGTATGTGTCGGTGACCACCGCCGGGACCGCCGACGGCACCGGCTGGTTCGGCAAGCAGATGCTGAACGAGGCCAAGACCCAGGGCTTCGTGCCGGACAACTTCTCGATCATGCCCTTCGACGGCGGATTCAGCGGAGCCGCCGCCCAGACCAGCGCCCTCACCAACTTCAACTCCGTACTCCAGTCGACCTTCGGCTGGTCCGCCGCGACGGCCTACGCCCACGAGGGCTTCTCCGGCATGAACGGGCGCAGCGACTCCGGCGAGTACTTCTCGCAGGCCGACTTCCAGACCGTGCTCGACTACGCGACCAGCCACGGCATGGCCCGCTTCACCTTCTGGTCCCTCAACCGCGACCGGCAGTGCACCCCGCCCGACAACAACGGCACCACGTCGGGGGTGTGCAGCAGCGTTCCGCAGGCGGCCTGGGACTTCGCCAAGTACTCGGTGAAGTTCGCCGGAGCCACCCCGCCCAACTCGCCCCCGCCGTCCTCCCCGCCGCCCTCCTCGCCCGGCGGCGGCACCTGCGCGGTGGCGGCCTGGAGCTCGGGTGCCGTCTACACCCAGGGCAACGAGGTCTCCCACAACGGCCACAAGTGGAAGGCCAAGTGGTGGACGCAGAACGAGGAGCCCGGCACCACGGGGGAGTGGGGGGTCTGGCAGGACGAGGGCGCCTGCTGAACCCCGCGGGGGTCCGGCGGGACGAGGGCACCCGCCGAACTCCGCGGCGGACCGGGGGCGCCGCTCGCCGCCGCCCGCCGTCGCTCCGGAAATATTTCCGGAGCGACGGCAACCCCCGGAGCCGCCGCACGTCGTCAGGGGTGAAGGCGCGGAATTCCGCGCCGCCTTGCCGACCGTGGAGAAGCACAACGTGACCGTCCCCCTGCACCGTCCCGCCCGGCCCGTCCGCCGCCCCCTCGCCGGGGCCGCCGCGGCGACCGGACTGCTCCTCGCCCTCGCCGCCCCGGTGTTCGCCGGCACGGCCCACGCCGACACGCCGTCCCCGCGGCCCGAGCGCGCGGCCCCGGCCGCGGCGGCCGAGCCGAGCGCCGCGCCCGCCTCGCCGGTCAAGCGGGCGGGTGAGAGCAAGCGGCCGGCCGCGGCGCCGGCCAAGCCCGAGGCCAGCGCCCCGCCGACCGGAACCGCCGCCCAGGAGCCCGCGCCCGTGCCCCCGTCCGCCGGGCAGGCCGAGCCGAGCGCTGTGCCCAGCGCACCGGCCGCGGCCCCCGCGCCCGCGGACCAGAAGGAGCTCGCGCATACTGGTGCGTCCACCACCACCAATACGGTGATGGGCGTCGGAGCGGGCGCGCTGATCCTCGCGGGCGCCGGAACGGTCATCGCCGTACGGCGACGCCACCAGAACTGAGTACCGAGGCACCCACCGCCCCGCCCCCTCGTCAGGGGGCGGGGCACGCCCGCGTAACCGAGGAACCGATGGAGCACACCGCCGCACCGCACCCGGCACTCTTCACCCCGCGCGCGCTCGCGCCCTGGTGGCGCGGACTGCTGTGGCGGGGCCGCGCCGCAGCGGGCGCTCCCCGTGCGCGGACGCCCTCGGCCGGGCCGTCCGGCGTGTTCACCGGGGCCCGCGCTCCCGGTGCCGTGCCGCCGACCGTCGGCGAGCTCTACCACGCGCACCGCCTCAAGATGGTGCGTCTGGCCGTGATGCTGGTCGACGACCGGGCCACGGCCGAGGACGTGGTGCAGGACGCGTTCACCGCCCTGTACCGGCGCCACGGCGACCGCATCGACGAGATCGACAACGCGCTCGCCTATCTGCGCACCGCCGTGGTGAACGCCGCACGGTCCGTGCTGCGCCGCCGCCGCACCGCCCGCGGCTACACCCCGCCGCACGAACCCGACGCGCCCTCCGCCGAGGAACGCGTCGTCCTCGACGAGGAACACCGCGAAGTCCTCGCCGCTCTCGGGCAGTTGACGGCCCGTCGGCGCGAGGTACTGGTCCTGCGGTACTGGAGCGACCTCACGGAGGCCGAGATCGCGACCACCCTCGGCATCAGCCGGGGGTCGGTGAAGTCCATCGCGAGCCGGGCACTGGACTCGCTGGAGAAGATCCTGGAGGCACGGGCATGAGCGGCCACTGGAGCGGGCCCGACACCCCCGAGCGTCCCGTCGAGCGCCGGCTGCGCGAGGCGCTCGCCGCCCGCGCGGAGGGCATCGCCGTCGTCGATCTGCGCCCCGCCGATCCGCCGGGTCCCCATCTGCGCCGCACCCCCCTGGCCCGGTTGCGCCGACGCCGCTTCCTGCTCCCGCTGGCCGGGTTCGCCACGGCCGCCGCCGTGGCGATCGGCTGGTTCACCCTGGCCCCCGCCTCCGCGCCGCCGCGCCCGCTGCCGGCCGCAACGCCGGGACCGGTGGAGCCCCCGCCGAGCCCCGGGTCCTCCGCAGCGCCCGCGCCGATGCCTTCACCGGTGCCGCCCAGCCGCACGCCATCGGCCGACCGCTCGAAGGCGCCGCGCGGGGCGACGACGCCGACGCCGACGCCTCCGCGCCCGCCGGCGGCCCCGAGCGCCGGATCGCCGGCGCGGGCGACACCGGACGGGCCGGCCCCCTCCAGGGCGCCGGCCCCCTGAGGTCAGTGGACGCGGGCCGCGGCGCGCCGGCGCCGCCACAGCGCCACGGGCACGGCACCCGCCAGCGAGAGCCCGCCCGGTGCGAGGGCGGCCCGCGTGTCGATGCCGGGCTGGTCGAAGGTGCCCGGGACGGGCAGTGTCGTCCAGCGCGAAAGCGGCCACGCGACCACGAACGCACGGCCCACGGCCTCGTCGACCGGCACGAACCCGTGGTTCTTGTCGGCCTGGTGGTAGCGCGAGTCCTCCGAGTCCTGCCGGTGGTCGCCCATCATCCACAGCTTGCCCTGGGGGACCGTCACCCTGAACTGGCCGCCCCGCTGGTCGACGCTGCACGGCGTGTTCCCGGGAAAGACGTACGGCTCGGTGAGCGGCTTGCCGTTGACGGTCAGCGGGCCGGTGCCCTTGCACTCCACGGTGTCGCCCCCGACCCCGATGACGCGCTTGATCAGGTCCTGCTCGTTGGCCGACGGCATCACGCCGACGAACGACAGGACCTTCTGCACCACGTTCGGATGGGAAGTCGGCTGCCCGGTGAGCCAGTTGTCCGGGTCGTGGAAGACGACGACCTCGCCGCGCCCGGGCTTCGCGCCGAACCACGGGGTCAGCTTGTCGACCAGGACGCGGTCGCCGGGCTGGAGCGCGTTCTGCATGGACTCGGAGGGGATGGAGAACGCCTGCACCAGGAACGTCTTGATGAGCAGCGCGAGCACCAGCGCGACCACGACGAGGATCGGCAGCTCCCGCCAGAAGGAGCGGTGTCTGCCGGGGCCGGAGCGACGCGGTCCTTCGGGCCCCTCACCCTCGGCCCGAGGGCTCCCGTCCGCGCCGACCGCTGAATTCCCCACGCCCGCTCCTTCGTCCGTACCGCATCCACGCGCCGATGGCGTGGATCCACGACCTGCCCGGTGAACGGTAGTTCCCGACGGCCCCGATCCACGGGGGCGCCGGGCGGTGTCCGGTCGCGTTCCTGCATCCGAAGGACGCGGGGCGGGTCAGGAGGAGGGCTCGGGGCCCTGCATGTGCTCGCTGATCCACTGGATGAGGCCGCCGTTGGCCATGTTCGGCACATATGTCTTGGCGTTGTGGCCGCCGCCCTGGATGACGCTGATCTTCGTCTTGATCGGGCCCTTGCCGTACTTGGCGATGAACTCCTCGATCTTCGGCTTGGCCTGGGCGTCGGAGCCCACGGTGCCGACCTGGAAGGCCAGATAGACATCGGGGCTCTTCGCCGCGATCAGCTTCTGGGCCAGCAGATTGGGGTTGTTCTCGCCCTTCTCCTTGTCGTGTCCGGCCCACAGTCGGGAGTCGGGGACGATGTCCGGGCCCGAGGCGATGACGGCCTTGAACTGGCCGGGCTTCTGCAACACGCTCTTGAGACCCGCGAAGCCGCCGGTCGAGGAGCCCATGAAGGCCCAGCCGTCACGGGACTTGACCGTACGGAAGTTGGCCTTGATGAGGTCGGGCACGTCCTCCGTCAGCCAGGTGCCCATCTTCGGCTGGCCGGGGATGTCACTGGCGTCCCAGTACAGGCCGCCGGTGTCCGGGTGGGGGTTGAGCACCGGCATCGCGAGGATGAACGGCAGGCTCTTGCCCTCCTTGGACCACTGGGAGATGCTCGACTCCAGCTTGAGGTCCGTGCCCATCCAGTAGTTGGTCGGGTAGCCGGCGCCGCCGGGCAGCGCCACCATGACCGGGAAGCCGCTCTTGGCGTACTTCGGGTCCTTGTACTCCGGCGGGACCCAGACCCAGACCTTGCCCGTGAAGCCGGACTTCTTGCCCTCCAGGGTCGTCACGGCGATCTTGGTGCCGTTCTCCGGAACCGTTCCGGCCACCGTGAACTTGGCCTCGGGCCCGGTCGGCATGAGCACCTTGGAGCTGCTCGCCTTTCCGTCGCCGCCCGGCTTGTCACCGCCGGCTCCGGTGCCACCCTGGCCAAAACTGATCGCGTCGCCCTTGTCGGAGAAGACGTCGAAGTAGTTCAGGACGGGCCACGCGATCAGGCCGAGCACGGTGACGGCGGCCACGCCGAGTATCCAGCGCTTGGCGCGGCTGGCCCGGCGGTGGCCCCGAGACTGGTAGGCCCCGTGGCGGGGGTGGGTCATCGCTGTCGCTCCGGGTGGTTCCGTGGCCCAAGGGCATGCCTGTTCGTTCCACCTGGGCTGATGGGCAGGAGCGGCCAAAGGGTTCCGGATTTGTCTTACAAATCTTGTGAATGTGACCGATCGAGCCACCCGCGCGGCGGATTCCCCGGCCCGCCCGGGCCCGTACGGGCGACGGCACCCGGAGGTCAGGCGGGCAGAGGATGCCGGACCCACACATGGGGCTCCACATGACTCACCCGGTCGTGACGGGTGTCACAGTGCACCCGAACCAGGGCGGCCGGGACCTCGATCTCGCCGTCGCGGTCGAAGGGCAGCCCCGTCCAGCGGCGCCACTCGGCCGTGGTCCCGTTCACCGTCATCGACGCGGCGGCCGCCTTCACTATGGTGCCGCCCGCCTTGACGTGGACGCGCAGCCACGGATCGGCGGGCAGGCCGTCGTCCCTGACCTCGCGCAGATATTCGGCCATGGGCAGCCGGGGCCGCAATGCTCGGTCGCCACCATGGAGTACTGCGGGAACTCCTCGGGCACCCGGGTGAGCAGGGCGTAACCGATCAGGTCCCGGGCTATGACAGCGCTATGAGCGGACGCAGTGGACCCGTATGGTCACCGTGAGGTGGCGCCCGGCCAGGCCGCGCGCGGCGGTCACTCCGAACTCCGTCCGGTCGATACGGGTCGTGGCGCGGGCGCTGAACGATCCGGTCGGCGATGCCGATTCCTCGATGGACTCGATGGAGAGGGACACCGGGCGCGGGACACCGCGGACGGTGAGGGTGCCCGGCACCGACGTGCCGTCGAGGTGCTCCGCGGTGAAGGTCATGAGCGGATGGCGTTCGGCGTCCAGAAAGCGCGCCGAACGTACGGCAGCGTCCCGCTGCTTGTTGCCGGTCCTGAAGCTCGCCGCGTCGATCTCGGCCCGTACCCCCGAGCCGCCGAGCGGCTCCGCGATGTCGACGCCGCCGGAGCGGATCGTGAAGCCGCCGCGCACCGGGAGCAGCCCGAACATGTGCCGGGTCGTGAATTCGACGGCCGAGGCGCCCGGGTCGATCGTGTAGTGCCCGAGGGCGGGCGCCGCCGTGGTCCTGTTCTCGTTGGTCTCCATGCCTCGATGGGACCGCGAGGCGGCTCCCGTGCGCCAGAGCGGAGGGGAGGGAGCCGGGACGACGAAAGGCGGGCTGGACGGGACGGCATACGACTTTCGTAGGGTGTGCCGGGGACGGAGGTCTCCTTCTCGGGGGCCACCGCCCGGAATTGACCTACCGTGAACGGCATGAGTGACGGACCGTGGCACCTCCGGCATCCGCTCGCCGTGGACACGGCGATCGCCGTCTGCTTCACCGCGACCGACCTCGCGCTCACGCTGGTCGGCGCGACCTGGTGGCCCGAGCGCCCCGGCACCCTGGCCTGGGCCCTGCTCGGCGCCCAGGCCCTGGCCTGTCTCTCCGTCGTGGCCCGTCGCCGGGCGCCCCTGACGGTGGTCGCGGTCCTCGGCGCCTTCACGCTCGCCGTGACCCTGCTGATCTCCCCCGTGCACGCCCTGACCCCCGCCAACCCCGGCAACGTCTGGGCCCCGTTCTCGACGGCACTCGCCGCGTACGGCCCGGTCTTCTACGGCAGGACCGCCCGCAACCGCCGCACCGCGTTCCTGGTGCTCGGCCTCTTCACGCTGGTGGTCGCCCGGGCCTGGGAGCCGTCCATCACGGTTCTCACCATCGGCCTGCTGCGCACCGCGGTCGGCCCGCTGCTCGCCTTGTACTTCGACGCGCGCAGACGGCTGGTGTGCGCCCTGACCGAGCGCGCCGAGCGGGCCGAGCGGGAGCGCCATCTGCTCGCCGAGCGGGCGCGCGCCGAGGAACGCGGTCGCCTCGCCGGGGAGATGCACGACGTGGTCACCCACCGGGTCAGCCTCATGGTGCTCCAGGCCGGCGCCCTGCGCGTGACCGCGTCCGACGAGGCGACCCGGCGGGCGGCGGAGGAACTGCGGGCGGCCGGCTGCCAGGCGCTGGAGGAACTGCGGGACCTGGTCGGCATCCTGCGCACCGCGCCGGAGGAGGACCGCACCCCGTCGCCCGACGGGCTGGCCGCGCTCGTCGCCGAGTCGACGGCCGCGGGCGTCCCCACCGCGCTGATCGAGACGGGCGACCGGTCGCTGGCCTCACCGGTGGTCGGCCGCACCACCTACCGCATCGTGCGCGAGGCGCTGACCAACGTGCACAAGCACGCCTGCGGCGCCCGCGTCACCGTCACCGTGGCATACGACGAGGGCGGGGTGCGCGTCACCGTCCGCAACACCCGGCCGAGCGGGAGCCCCGACAGCGAGCTGGTGCGCACGGGGTCGGGTCTGGGCATCGCCGGGCTGCGCCGGCGCATCGAGCTGGTCCACGGCAGCCTGCGGGCGGGCCCCGAACCGGGCGGCGGGTTCTGCGTGGCCGCCGAACTGCCCGCCTATGTGCCGACAGCGGAATCAGTGGGGTGAGGGCCGTGGTGCGTGTGGTGGTCGTGGACGACGAGGCGATGGTGTGCGGGTTCCTGCGCACCATCCTCGGCTCCGCCGACGACATCGAGGTGGTAGCCGAGGCGCACGACGGGGCGGCCGGCATCGAGGCGGTGCTGCGGCACCGGCCCGATGTCGTCCTCATGGATCTGCGCATGCCGGGCATGGACGGCATCACCGCCATCGAACGGCTGGCCCGGCGCGACGCGCAGCCACCGCCCATCGTGGTGCTCACGACCTTCGACGCCGACCAGTACGTCCTGCGCGCGCTGCGCGCCGGAGCGACCGGCTTCCTGGTGAAGTCCACGCCGCCGGAGGAGCTCATCGGCCTCGTCCGGGTGGCCGCCGAAGGGCACACCGTCCTGTCGCCCGCCGCCGCCCGGCGGCTCATCGCGGCCTCGACCGACGGCCTGTCGGCCCGCGACCACGCCCGCGAACGCGTCGCCCTGCTCACCGAGCGGGAGACCGAGGTCCTCGCGGGACTGGGGGAGGGCCTCTCCAACGCGCGGATCGCGGCCCGGCTCCACCTGTCGGAGGCGACCGTCAAGGGATACGTGTCACGCACACTCGACAAACTGGAATGCGCCAATCGCACCCAGGCCGGACTGCTGGCCCACGAGGCGGGCATCGTAGCGACGTAGTCGCAATCCCCAACCAGCTTTATCCGTAACCCAGTTGACGCTCCGCCGGGTCCGGCCCGCGCGGTCGCGCACGGAGCGCCGCACTGCCGACGGGCGGCCCGGGCGCGGACACGCCGTGGCAATGCGGGGCTCGGCGCCGACGGGGGCGGATGCTTGTTTCTGCTCGTCCGACGGGAGCCGTTGACAAGAACGAGCATCAGTACTGCACTGGCGGGTGCCCTCCGGCAGGCTCGTGCCGGCGGGATCGGCACCTTCCCCTGCCTCCTACGCATCCCGCCCGGGCCGCGACCGGCCGGGCCAGGAAGGAATCTGTCGTGCCGTCACTTCCTACCCGGCGCAGGAGACTCGCCGCCCTGCTCGCCGCACTCCTGGCCGTACCGCTGGCCGCGACCGGTGCCCATGCCGCGGCGCCCCCGGCCCCGGCGCAGCCCGCGTCGCCCCAGAGCGGCAGGCTCGCCGCCACCCCGCCGATGGGCTGGAACAACTGGGCGCACTACATGTGCGACATCAGCGAACAGACCGTGGTGCACAACGCCGACGCACTGGTCTCCTCGGGCCTCGCCGCCAAGGGCTACAAGACGGTCACCGTGGACGACTGCTGGATGGCCAAGACCCGCGACGGCCAGGGCAACCTGGTGGCGGACCCGGTCCGCTTCCCGCACGGCATGGCCTGGCTCGGCTCCTATCTGCACGCACGCGGCCTGAAGTTCGGCATCTACGAGGACGCGGGCTCGGCCACCTGCGAGGGCTACCCGGGCAGCGGACGCCCCCAGGGCGGCGGCCCCGACCACTTCGCGCAGGACACCGCCACGTTCGCGTCCTGGGGCGTGGACTACCTCAAGCTCGACGGCTGCAACATGTACGTCGCTCCCGGCCAGACCAAGGAGGAGGCCTACCGCCAGGCCTACGACGCCGAGTCCGCGGCGCTTGACGACGCGGGCCGCGACATCGTCTTCTCCGAGTCGGCGCCCGCCTACTTCCAGCCGAACGGCGAATGGGGCAGCCCGGACTGGTTCTCGGTCCTTTCCTGGGTCGGCGGGGACGGCCAGCTGTGGCGCGAGGGCACCGACATCGTGGTGTTCAACCCGCAGAAGCCCACGGCGAGCCGCTGGGCGAGCGTGCTGTGGAACTACGGCTACAACCGCTGGCTCGGCCGCTACGCCGGGCCCGGCAACTGGAACGACCCCGACTTCCTGCTGGCCGGCGACCCCGGTCTGACCGCCGACGAGTCGCGCAGCCAGGTGGCGCTCTGGTCGATGATGGCCGCCCCGTTCATCCTCTCCTCCGACGTGGCCGCCCTCACCCCGGCCGGGCTCTCGGCCCTCGGCAACGCCGGGCTGATCGCCGTCGAACAGGACCGCATGGGCCGGCAGGCCGCCGTGGTCGCCACCAACGGCACCACCGACGTCCTGGTCCGCCCCCTCGCCAACGGCGACCGGGCCGTCGCCGTGCTCAACCGGTCCTCCTCGGCGCGCAACGTCTCCACGAGCCTCGCCTCGATCGGCCTGCCCGGCTGCACGGTGAGCGCCAAGGACCTCTGGAGCGGGGCGAGTTCGAGCGTCTCGTCCGCGCTGGCCGCGAACATCCCCGCGCACGGCACGGCCATCTGGCGGCTCACCCCGGGCAGCGGCTGCGCGCCCGCCGTGCCCACGGGGCAGCTCACCGGCAACGGCGCCAACTGCGCGGACGTGTCCAACAGCGGTACGGCCGACGGCACCCCGGTGATCCTCTTTCCGTGCACGGCCAACGCCAACCAGCGCTGGAGCCTGGCCGACGACCACACCGTACGGGCGCTCGGCAAGTGCCTGACGGCGAGCGGTTCCCGTGCGGGTGGCTCCGCGGTCCTGTCGGCCTGCACGGGTGCGGACGCCCAGCGCTGGACCACCGGCGGGGACGGCGCACTGGTCAACGCCGGATCCGGGCTCTGCCTCGATGTGTACGGCGGCGGCACGGCGAGCGGCACCAGGCTCGACACCTGGACCTGCGGCAGCCACCAGGCCAACCAGACCTGGGCGCTGCCCGTGTGACGCCCGGCGTCAGCTCGCGGCCGCGAGCTCCTGTCGCACGCTGATCGCGTCGAGGCGGATGGTGACCGCCGCGGTGTCCTCGGCGCCCAGCGACAGGAGCTCCGCCCGGCCGGCGGCCACGGTCACCTCGACGCGGAACGCGACGACGTAGAGATGGCCGCCCGTCTCCTCGTCCTGGAGCGCGAAGAGCAGGTGGTAGAAGTACCGCGTGCCGTCCGTACTCTCCTGGAAGGCGAGATGGGCCGCGTCCCGCTGTGCCCCGAGGCCCAGGAACACCCCGGCCAGAGCGTCGTCCGCCTTGTCCCAGAACGATGGGTTCTCAAATGGTTCGACCAGGGCCTGGCGCACGGCCTGCCGCAGGGTGAGGACCATGACCTGGAGGGGGGCGGTCTCCTGGAGGCCGAAGCCGGGGATGATCTTGACGACGGAGCTGTTCGGCAGGCTCCGGGCGGCCGCGCGCACGGCCCCGAAGTCGAAGCCCGCGTCCGCCGCCGGGGCGACCGCCCTCTGAAGGGCTTCCTCGGCGGCCCGTACCTGGTCGAGGGCCTCCGGGCCGACGTCGACGACCGTCTTGAAGGCGGCCGTTGTGGTGGTGGCCCGGTCAACCATGGCTGCTCCCGCTGGGGTTGGAAGTGATCAGTTTCGGCCGCGTCAGTATGCCGAAGCGGTTCTGAGCGGGCGGACCGGTCTCATATTCCGTACGTGAAATGCCGCAGGGGAGTGGGAGATTGACTCCGCGTGACCGAACGTGACCAGTAACACCGCTCTGACCTGCAAGGACCACGCAAAGTGACGCCGGTCACTTCGGGTAATTTTTTCGGCATGTTCCCCGCATGCCGGGGCAGGGGCGGTGGTGGCCCTGTCCCAGACCGCATCGGAGGACCCGAAACATGCCCGAGCTCTTCATCGACGGCCAGTGGAGTGCCGCCGTCGACGGGCGGACCCGTGAGATCCGGTGTCCCGCCGACGGCACCCTGGTCGCCACCGTCGACGAGGCGGGTCCCAAGGACACCGCGCACGCCATCGCCGCGGCCCGAGCCGCCTTCGACCACGGACCGTGGCCGAGGACGGCCCCGGCCGAGCGGGGTGCGCTGCTGCTTCGCGTCGCCGATCTGCTCGTGCGTGACAAGGAACTCCTCGCGCGCGCCGAGTCCCTCGACACCGGCAAGCGCCTCGTCGAGTCCCGCTACGACATGGACGACATCGCCAACTGCTTCCGCTACTTCGCCACCCTCGTCGCCGCCGAGGGCGCCGGCCGCGTCGTCGACACCGGCAACCCGGTCGTGGACAGCCGCGTCGTGCACGAGCCGGTCGGCGTGTGCGGCCTGATCACGCCGTGGAACTACCCGCTGCTCCAGACCGCCTGGAAGGTCGCCCCGGCGATCGGCGCCGGCAACACCTTCGTCCTGAAGCCCAGCGAGCTGACCCCGCACACCGCCATCCACCTCATGAAGCTGCTGACCGAGGCGGGCCTTCCGGCGGGCGTCGCCAACCTGGTGCTCGGGGCGGGCGCCGAGGCGGGCGCGCCGCTCGCCGAGCACCCCGACGTGGACCTCGTCTCCTTCACCGGCGGCCTCGTGACCGGTCGGCGCATCATGGCCGCCGCCGCCCCCACCGTGAAGAAGACCGCGCTCGAACTCGGCGGCAAGAACCCCAACGTGGTCTTCGCCGACGTGGCCGCGACCGAGGCGGGCTTCGAGGCGGCCGTCGACAACGCCCTGACCGCGGTGTTCCTGCACTCCGGTCAGGTCTGCTCGGCCGGCACCCGGCTCCTGGTGGAGGACGCGCTGCACGACCGGTTCGTCGACGAACTCGTACGCCGGGCCCAACTGATCCGGCTCGGCGGCCCGTTCGACGAGCGCGCCGAGACCGGCCCGCTGATCTCCGCCGCCCACCGCGACAAGGTCGAGGCGTACGTCGCCGCCGGTGTCGCCGAGGGCGCCGTCCTGCGCTGCGGCGGCGAGCGCCCCAACTCCGGCGGTCTGGAAGGCGGTTACTACTATCCGCCGACCATCCTCGACGAGTGCCGGGCCGACATGGGCGTGGTGCGGGACGAGTCCTTCGGGCCGGTCCTGACCGTCGAGCGCTTCACCGACGAGGACCAGGCCGTGCGCCTGGCCAACGACACCGTCTACGGCCTGGCCGGCGCGGTGTGGACCACCGACGAGGCCAGGGCCCGCCGGGTGGCGGCCGCGCTGCGGCTCGGCACCGTGTGGATCAACGACTTCCACCCGTACGTCCCGCAGGCCGAATGGGGCGGCTACAAGCAGTCCGGGACCGGACGCGAACTCGGGCCCGCCGGCCTGGCCGAGTACCAGGAGACCAAGCACATCTGGCGCAACACCGCCCCCGAACCCCAGCGGTGGTTCGAGAGCTGACCCGCTGAACCCACGACCGGCCGTACCCCGCGGACGGCCGGTCACCGCACCGTGCCCCCTCCTGAATCCCTGCCTACTTGGAGTCTGGTCATGAGCATGACGAAGGATGACGACGATCTCCGGGAGTTCGGTTACAGACCCGAACTCAAGCGCACCCTCGGCAACTTCCACACCTTCGCCGCAGGCATCAGCTACATATCGATCCTGACCGGCACCTTCCAGCTGTTCTACTTCGGCTTCGGCTTCGGCGGCCCCGCCTACTGGTGGTCGTGGCCGCTGGTCTTCGTCGGCCAGCTGATGGTCGCCCTCTGCTTCGCCGAACTCGCCGCCAAGTACCCGGTGGCCGGCTCGGTCTACAACTGGGCCAAGAAGCTCGGCGGCCCGCACGTCGGCTGGCTGGCCGGCTGGATGATGCTGATCGCCTCGATCGTGTCGATCGCCGCGGTGGCCCTCGCCTACCAGGCGACCCTGCCGCAGATCTCCAAGGTGTTCCAGATCGTCGGCGACGGCACCGGAACCTACGACGTCGCCACCAACGCCGTGATCCTCGCCGCGGCGCTCATCCTCTTCACCACCCTGGTCAACGCGTTCGGCGTCAAGCTGATGGCCCGCATCAACACGGCCGGCGTCTTCCTCGAACTCGTCGCCACCGTCGTCCTGATCGTCCTGTTCGCCGTCCACGTGGTGCGCGGCCCCTCCGTCGTCCTCGACACCCACGGCCACGGCGGCAGCGGCAGCTTCGGCTACATGGGCGCCTTCCTCACCGCGGCCCTCGCCTCCGCCTATGTGATGTACGGCTTCGACACGGCCGCCTCCCTCGGCGAGGAGTCCGTCGACCCCTCCCGCAACGCGCCGCGCGCGATCCTGCGGGCGCTGCTCGCCTCGTTCGTACTCGGCGGCCTGATCCTGATCCTCGCCCTGATGAGTGTCTCCAGCCTCGACGGCAAGGGCATCACCAGCGACGGCCTCCAGTACGTGGTGCTCGACGTGCTCGGCGACACCGGCGGCAAGCTCATGCTGTGGTGCGTGCTGATCGCGGTCACCGTCTGCGCGCTCGCCGTGCACACCGCGGCCATCCGCCTCGCGTTCGCGATGTCCCGGGACAACAACCTGCCGGCCGCGTCCCTGATGGCCAAGGTCAGCCCGCGCTTCCAGACGCCCGTGCTCCCGGCCGTCGTGATCGGCGTCCTGGCCCTGGTGATCCTCCTGGTGAACATCCGCCAGCCGCAGATCTTCTCGGTGGTCACCAGCATCGGCATCATCATGATCTACGTCGCCTACCTGCTTGTCACCCTGCCGATGCTCATCGCCCGGCTGCGCGGCAAGTGGACCCCGGCCGGCGACGGCAAGTTCTCGCTGGGCCGCTGGGGCCTGCCGGTCAACATCCTCGGCGTCCTGTGGGGCGGCGCGATGACGCTCAACCTGGCCTGGCCGCGCGCCGAGGTCTACAACGCCACCGCCCCCTACCACTGGTACCTGCGCTGGGGCGCCTTCCTCTTCGTCGGAGCCGTCCTGCTCGGCGGCTTCGCCTACTACTGGTTCGTCCAGCGCCACAAGACGGGCGTCCTGGCCGGCCACGCCGCATCGGAAACCGAAAGTGAGTCAGAGACCCATGTCCACACAGCCCACTGAATCCCCCGTCCTCACCGAGGAGTTCGACTACGTCGTCGTCGGCGGCGGCACGGCGGGCAACGTGGTCGCGGCCCGGCTCAGCGAGGACCCCTCGGTCACCGTGTGCGTCCTGGAGGCCGGTCCCTCCGACGTCGGCGACGACAACGTCCTCAAGCTGGACCGATGGATGGGCCTGCTCGAATCCGGCTACGACTGGGACTACCCGGTCGAGCCCCAGACCCACGGCAACAGCTTCATGCGGCACGCCCGCGCCAAGGTGCTCGGCGGCTGCTCCTCGCACAACTCGTGCATCGCCTTCTGGGCGCCGGCCGAGGACCTCAACGCCTGGGAGGCGGCGGGCTGTTCGGGCTGGGGAGCGGCCGACATCTTCCCCCTGTACCAGCGCCTGGAGACCAACGACGCCCCCGGCGACCACCACGGCCGCAGCGGCCCGGTGAAGATCCGGAACGTCAAGTCGTCCGACCCCTGCGGTGCGGCGCTGCTCGAAGCGTGCGCCCAACAGGGCATCCCCACCACGCAGTTCAACGACGGCAGGACGGTGGTACGGGGAGCCAACTGGTTCCAGATCAACTCCGACGAGAACAACATCCGCCAGTCCTCCTCGGTGGCCTACCTCCACCCCGTGATGGACAAGCGCCCCAACCTCGTCGTACGCACCGGGGTGCGCGCCAAGAAGCTGATCATCGACGCGAACCGCCGCTGCACCGGCGCCGAGTACCTCGACCCGGACCTCATCCACACCCGTACCGTCACCGCACGGCGCGAGGTCATCGTGTCCTGCGGCTCGATCGACACCCCCAAGCTGCTGATGCTCTCGGGCATCGGCCCGGCCGCGCATCTGCGCGAGGTGGGCGTGGACGTCCTGGTCGACGCCCCCGGTGTCGGCGAGAACCTCCAGGACCATCCCGAGGGTGTCATCATGTGGGAGGCCAAGCAGCCCATGACGACGGCCTCCACCCAGTGGTGGGAGATCGGCATCTTCGCGGACACCGAACCCGGCCTGGAACGTCCCGACTTGATGTTCCACTACGGCCAGGTGCCGTTCGACATGAACACGGCCCGCTACGGCTACCCGACCACCGAGAACGCGTTCTGCCTCACCCCCAACGTGACGCAGGCCAAGTCCCGCGGCACCGTGCGCCTGCGCACCCGCGACTACCGGGACAAGCCGATGGTCGACCCGCGCTACTTCACGCACGAGCACGACGAGCGCGTCATGACGTACGGCCTCAAGCTGGCCCGGAAGATCGCGGCGCAGCCCGCGCTGAGCGGCTGGGCGGGCGCCGAACTCGCCCCGGGCCCGGACGTCCGCACCGACGACGAACTGCTCGACTACATCCGCAAGACCCACAACACCGTCTACCACCCCGCCTCCACGGTGAAGATGGGTGCCGACGACGACGCGATGGCGCCCGTGGACGCCCGGCTGCGCGTCAAGGGCATCGAAGGACTGCGGGTCTGCGACGGATCGGTCATGCCGGAACTCGTCACCGTCAACCCGTGCATCACCACCATGGCGATCGGCGAGAAGTGCGCCGACCTGCTGAAGGCCGACGCACGCTGACCCCCCGTCGACCGGTTCCGGACCTCCTGCACGGGGCCCGGGGCCGGTCCCCGCCCGGCCTAGGCCGGAGGCAGCAGGGGCCCGCAGTCCCACTGCTGGAAGATGAGCCGGGTCTCCACCCGGGCGACCTCCGGCCGTGAGGTGAACTCGTCCAGAACGAGCCGCTGAAGATCGGCCGTGTCCGCGACGGTCACATGCACGAGGTAGTCGTCGGGCCCGGTCAGATGGAACAGCGACCGGGATTCCGGCAGCGCCCTGACCCGCTCCACGAACGGGCCGATCAGATCGCGCCGGTGCGGACGCACCTGCACCGAAAGCAGTGCCTGAAGCCCCCGCCCCAGCTTCGCCGGGTCGACCCGCAGCTGATACCCGAGGATCACCCCGGAGCGCCGCAGCCGCGCCACGCGGTCCAGACAGGTGGAGGGCGCCACGCCCACCTCGGCGGCGAGATCGCGGTAGGTCATGCGTGCGTCGTTCTGCAAGAGGCGCAGAATGTGCAGATCCACCGGGTCCAGTACGACGGAATCGGCCATGGCCCGAACGTAACACGGGGTACGGCCCCGGAGGCCCGCCCACTGTTCACAGTGGACCCATGGACGCCGACACCACACCCGTGGACGCCAGAGCCGTGGACACCCTCGCCGTGCACGCCGGCCGCGAAGACCTCGCGGGCCTCGGGCTGCACGCCCCGCCGATCGACCTGTCCACCACCTACCCCTCCTACGACAGCAGGGGCGAAGCAGCCAGGATCGACGCCTTCGCCGCCACCGGCGAGGCCCCCGAGGGGCCGCCCGTCTACGGCCGGCTCGGCAACCCGACCGTCGCCCGCTTCGAGACGGCTCTGGCCACCCTGGAGGGAACCGAGTCAGCCGTCGCCTTCGCCAGCGGCATGGCGGCCCTGTCCGCCGTACTGCTCGCCCAGCACGCCACCGGCCGGCGCCACGTCGTCGCGGTGCGCCCCCTGTACGGGTGCAGCGACCATCTGCTGACCGCCGGACTCCTCGGCACCGAGGTCACCTGGGCCGACCCCGAGGCCGTCGCGGACGCGATCCGCCCCGACACCGCCCTGGTCATGGTCGAGAGTCCCGCCAACCCCACCCTCGCCGAGGTGGACCTGGCGGCGCTCGCCGAGGCCTGCGGCACGGTGCCGCTGCTCGTCGACAACACCTTCGCAACTCCCGTACTCCAGCGGCCCGTCACCAGCGGCGCCCGGCTCGTACTGCACAGCGCCACGAAGTACCTCGGCGGCCACGGGGACGTCCTCGGGGGAGTCGTCGCCTGCGACGAGGCCTTCGCCCGCCGCCTGCGTCAGATCCGCTTCGCCACGGGTGGCGTCCTGCACCCGCTCGCC
Source organism: Streptomyces sp. CB01201 (assembly GCF_002803085.1). GTDB lineage: Bacteria > Actinomycetota > Actinomycetes > Streptomycetales > Streptomycetaceae > Streptomyces > Streptomyces hundungensis. Next base: position 440,105 of record NZ_NNBJ01000001.1, read on the forward strand.
GGCTATCTGCTCCTGCGCGGACTCTCGACCCTGCCGGTGCGCGTGCGGGCGGCGTCCGCCACCGCCGCCGGGCTCGCGGCCCGGCTCGCCGCCGACCCGCGCGTGCTGCGCGTCCACTACCCGAAGGTGGGCGGTGCCATGGTGGCCTTCGAGACGCTCGCCGACCCGCACGAGGTGATCGCCCGGGTCCGGCTGATCACCCCGGCCGTCAGCCTCGGCAGCGTCGACACGCTCATCCAGCACCCGGCCTCGATCAGTCATCGCATCGTGCCCGAGGACGACCGTGCCTCCTCCGGCGTCAGCGACCGGCTGCTGCGCATGTCGGTCGGCCTGGAGGACGCCGGGGACCTGTGGCGCGACCTGGACCAGGCGCTGGGCGATTCACTGGCAACACCCCTGCCAATCAAGGGAGTTCGGACGCTGCATGTGCCCGAGGGGGTGCAGTTCGCCGACGCGTGAGCCGAGCCGGTCCGGTGCCTCCGGGTGCCCCGAGGGCAGGTCGAGGCCGAGGTGCGCCCCAGGGCGGGGTGCCTCGGCCTCAGCCGTTCGTCTTGTTCCGGCTGAACTCGTCCGTGCCGAAGCCGTCCCAACTGACCTCCAGCTTGGCGCCGTTCATCCTCGCCGTGCCCTTGACCCGGGTGGTGTTCCCGTCCGCGCACTTCAGGCGCAGCGCCGTCGCCCCGGCGGTGCTGCTCGCCGTTCCGTTGCACAGGTGCTCGCCGAGCACCGAGGCCACCTTGCCCTTGATGACGAGTGCGACGGGCTTGCCCCGGGTCACGGCGACCCAGTTCCCGTCGAGCCCCTTGGCTCCGGGCGCCGCGCCCGCGGGGTCGCCTGTTTGCTTGCCCCGGGCGGGAGTTGAGGATCCTCCCGACCCCGCCGGTGCCTGCCCGGGCGCGCTGCTGCCCGGCGTCGCCTGCCCCGTTGCCTGCCCCGACGGCTGTCCCGACGGCTTGTCCGAAGCCTTGTCGGAGCCTCCGCTGCTGCACCCCGAGGCCACGAGGGCGGCGGCGAGCCCCACGGAGGCGAGGCCGGTGGTACGCAAGAACCTGTGCACTGCTGATCGTCCCCTTGCGACGCGCTTTTCCGGACGCGTCAAGCTACCAGCCACCCGCCCCGCCCATCGGAACTTCTTCCGTTCCTGAACTCTTGACGGGTTCGCCGGGTCCTCCTAACTTCACACCTTGAAGAAAGCCATGAACCCCACCCGTCACTCGTGATGACGTTCCACGGCTCGTAACTCCTCCCGTACACCCCCCACTTATCCGTGCACCCCGCGGTACAGGAGAGACGTATGAGAACTCCAGGATCCACCGGATCTTCCGGACCCCCGGCCCCGCGCCGCGCCACCCCCACCGTCCCGCTGCTCGCCCTGGGCGCCCTGCTCGCCTCTCTGGTGTCGGCGACCGCGCTCGCCCCCTCGGCGCACGCCGCCGACCTGCCGTCGGGCTGGGTCACCGTGGCCGCCAGGAACAGCGGCAAGTGCGTGGACGCGGCGGCGGCCGGTACCGCCGACGGCACGGCCGTCCAGCAGTACGCCTGCAACGCGAGCGCCGCACAGCAGTGGCAGTTCCAGACGACGAGCGACGGATACGTTCGCGTCAACAACCGCAATGACGCCGGCAAGGCCTGGGACGTCACCGACGTCTCGACCGCCGACGCCGCGCCCGTCCAGCTGTGGACGTACGGCGGCGGGGCCAACCAGCAGTGGCTGCCCGTCCAGGAGGCGGGCGGCAGCTACCACTTCGTGAACCGCAACAGCGGCAAGTGCCTCGACGTGCCGAGCGCCTCGACGGCGGACGGCGCCCGGATGCAGCAGTACGCGTGCAACGGGAGCGCGGCCCAGTCCTTCGCGCTGGACTCCGCGAGCGGGCCACAACCCCCCTCCGGCACACCGGACTTCGGGCCGAACGTCACCGTCTTCGACCCGTCGATGTCCGCCTCCGCCATCCAGGGCCGGCTCAACCAGGTCTTCGCCCAGCAGGAGAAGAACCAGTTCGGCGCACAACGCTACGCCCTGCTCTTCAAGCCCGGCACCTACAGCGCAGACGCCAACGTGGGCTTCTACACCCAGGTCGCCGGTCTCGGTCTCTCCCCGGACGACGTCACCATCAACGGCGCCGTGCACGCCGAGGCCGACTGGTTCCAGGGCAACGCCACCCAGAACTTCTGGCGCTCGGCGGAGAACCTGTCGGTCAACCCCACGGGCGGCAGCGACCGTTGGGCCGTGTCCCAGGCAGCCCCCTACCGCCGGATGCATGTGCGCGGCGACCTCCAGCTGGACGACGGCGGCTGGTCGAGCGGCGGTTTCATCGCCGATTCGAAGATCGACGGCCAGGTGCGCTCCGGCTCCCAGCAGCAGTGGCTCTCGCGCAACACCCAGTGGGGCAGCTGGAACGGCTCCAACTGGAACATGGTGTTCGTCGGCGACGTCAACGCCCCCGCCAACACCTTCCCCAACCCGCCCTACACCACGGTCGCGCAGTCACCCGTGACCCGTGAGAAGCCGTTCCTGTACGTGGACGGGGCCGGCGCGTACAAGGTGTTCGTGCCCGCCCTGCGGACCAACACCCAGGGCACGACCTGGTCGGGTGCCACCCAGCCCGGCAGCTCGCTCGGGATCGACACCTTCTTCATCGTGAAGCCGGGCGCCACCGCCGGCGCCATCAACCAGGCACTCGCCCAGGGCAAGAACCTGCTGTTCACGCCCGGTGTCTACCATCTCGACCAGACCCTGAACGTGAACCGGGCCGACACCGTAGTGCTCGGCCTCGGGCTCGCCACCCTGGTCCCCGACAACGGCATCACCGCGATGAGCGTGGCCGACGTCGACGGGGTGAACCTGGCCGGTCTGCTCATCGACGCCGGCACCACCAACTCCGGGACCCTGATGAGGATCGGGCGGAGCGGGGCGAGCGCCCGGCACGGCGCCGACCCGACCTCCCTGCACGACGTGTTCTTCCGCATCGGCGGCGCCGGAGTCGGCCGAGCCACCCAGAGCCTCGTCGTCAACAGTTCCGACGTCATCGGCGACCACATGTGGCTGTGGCGCGCGGACCACGGCAGCGGCGTCGGCTGGACCAGCAACACCGCCGCCAACGGCCTCGTCGTGAACGGCACCGACGTCACGATGTACGGCCTGTTCGTCGAGCACTACCAGCAGCACCAGGTCATCTGGAACGGCAATGGCGGACGCACCTACTTCTTCCAGAACGAGATGCCCTACGACCCGCCGGACCAGGGCTCCTGGATGAACGGCCCGACCCGCGGCTACGACGCGTACAAGGTGGCGAGCGGGGTGACCAGCCACGAGGCATGGGGGCTCGGCAGCTACTGCTACTTCAGCTCCAACCCCTCGGTGGTGGCCGAGCGCGCCTTCGAGGCACCCCCCGCACCGGGAGTCCGCTTCCACGACCTGGTGACGGTCTCCCTCGGCGGCACCGGCACCATCAACCACGTCATCAACACCAGCGGAGGGCCCTCCAACTCCGCGAACAATGTGGCCGACCTGGTCTCGGGCCCCTGATGGTCCCGCTCAGTCGTCGAGGGTGATCCGGACGGCCACCGTGCCCGTCGCGCCGCGCCGCAGCCGGCTGCCGAGCAGGGTGAGCCGTCCGATCACGCCGTACTTGCGGCGCAGCAGCGCCCGGCAGGCCTCGGCGGTCGCCGGGTCGCAGATCTCCGCGGTCGCGGGATGCGGCTCGCCCGTCGGGTTGCCGCGCACGTCGCAGGGGCCGACCAGCACATCGGACCGGTTGCGGATGCGCTTGACCTTCCAGGAGTCGGCGACCGTCCAGATCATCAGGGCATCGCCGTCCCGGACCACCCACACCGGGGTGGCGACGCCCGTGCCGTTCTTCTTGTACGTCGTGACGAGCAGGTACTTGCCGGCGCCGAGCCGGTTCAGTACTTCGGTGGGCATGGCGCCGTCCTCGGGTCCGCGGAGAAGCTGGAAGGCCCTTTCTAGCAGGTGGGCGCCGAGGGCGGCCGAACCGGAAGCCGCGGCGGCCCGTGCGGCGGCCCTGACCGGAAGGCGACTTGACGGTCCACCGGCCCGGCCGAAATCCGCACCGGCGCGCGGGACGCGCTGCGACCATGGGACGGCAGACCTCTGCCGCGGCAGAGGCCACCTCGCGTGACGACAGGAGCGACCGTTGGCGACCAGCTCGGACCACCCGCAGCACCCCACCGCCCCCACCGTCCCCGCCGGCCCCTCACCGCTCAACGGGCTGTTGTACGGACACATCTACTCGGCCGCCGTACGGGCCGTGGCGGTGCACCGCATCGCCGACCGCCTCGCCGACGGCCCCCGTGCCGTCGAGGATCTCGCCAAGGACTGCGGCCTGCACGCGGACTCCCTGCGGCGCGTTCTGCGGCTGCTCGCGATGCACGGCCTGTTCAGCCAGGACGGGAGCGGCGCCTTCGGCCTGACCGAGGCGGGACGGCCGCTGCGTACGGACGTTCCCGGATCGCAGCACGCGGCGGCCCTGTTCATCACCGACGAGATGCTCCGCCGGGCCTCCTACGGCATCACGGACACCCTGCGCACGGGGGAGACATCGTTCGAAGCCGCCTATGGGCGCCCGTTCTTCGAGCATCTGGCGGCCACGCCCGCAGCACGGGACCTGTTCGACGCGGGGATGGCCTCGCTGTCCGGCCGGGTCGTCGAGCTGGTCGCGGGCAGCTACGCGTTTCCCGACGGCGGGACCGTCGTCGATGTCGGCGGCGGCCGGGGTGGCTTCCTGCGCGCGGTGCTCAGCCGTGAACCGGGCCTGAACGGCGTGCTGTTCGACCGCCCGGACACCGTCTCGGACCATCTGCTCGACGCCGAGGAGCTGACCGGGCGCTGGAGGGTGGCGGCCGGCGACTTCTTCACCGGGGTACCGGCCGGCGGCGATCTCTATCTGCTCAAGAACATCCTGCACGACTGGGACGACGAGGACTGCCTGCGCATCCTGGGAGCCGTCCGCCGGGCCGCCGCCCCGGGCAAGCGGCTCCTGGTGGTGGACGCGGTCCTGCCCGACAACGGCGACCCGCACCCCGCCGTCGAGCTGGACATGATCATGCTCATGGTGCTGAAGGGCAGGGAGCGTACGGCCGCGGAGTTCGAGAGCCTGCTCACCCGGTCCGGCTTCCGCCTGAACCGGGTCCTGCCCACCCCGTCGCTGTCGTCGATCATCGAGGCGGAAGCGGTCTGAACGGCCCCGGCCACCGGCCGGCCGGCCGCTACGCCCCCGCGACGAGATCGCGGACGTACAGGGCGAGGATGCCGAGCAGGGCGAGGATGACGAGCCAGGAGGTGAGGCCGGTGTGCCGGCTCCTGCGCGCCGGCTTCGGCGTCCGTCCCGCTCTCGTCCTGCGTGGTCCGCCCGGCTTCGACGGGCGCGCGGCGCCGCGGGGGGCGGGCCCCGCGGCGGTCTCCGCGAGCAACCTCCGGCAGATCGCCGCGAGTTCGGCCCGGCCGACGGTGAGACTGGCCACCGCCTCCGAGCGGGCCGGGGCGGTGGTGCCGCCGTCCAGGATGCGGCCGGCCCGGATCAGGACCTGGTCCTCGCCGCCGGTGGGGGAGAGGCTGATCCAGCGCTCGACATGGGAGCCCCGGATCACCACGGTGCCCGAACGTTCGCGGTACAGCGTGTGCTCCCGCCACAACAGCTCGGCCAACTCGCCTGCTGTCTCCCGTAGTTGCGCGTTCACGCCACTTCCCCCCACACCCCTGGACCATCGAACAAGCATCGCACTCTAGCGGCAGTCGGGATGAGGTGCGAACCGGAAGTGGATCACCCCGCCGGTTCGACCTCCAGGTAGTGGTGCCGGCGCGGCCCGCGGTACTCCAGCGCCACCCACCCCAGCGTTCGCAGCGCCTCGGCACACCGCCGCAGCGCCTCGTTCGCCGTGTACTCGGCGCCGCTTCCGGGCGGGCCCAGCCATTCGACGCGGACCACGCGGTCGCCGTCCGCGGCACTGGCCCGATAGCCCGTGGCGCACCGCGTGCCGCCGCCGTCCACTGCGGAGGGCTCGATGCCCGAGGCCTCCAGGGCGAGGGCGACGGCCCGCAGCGGATTGCGCCGTTCCCACTCGGCGGGGCCCGATGTCCCCATGACCCGGCGGATGTTCAGCAGTCCGTCGAAGGCGATGCGTACGGCGGCCGCCCGCTCGGTGCCCCGCACCAGGGGCCCGTCCCCCGTGGCCGCCTCGAACGGCCGCGCCGCGTCAGTCATCCGACCGCTCCTCAACTCGCTCCCGGATCAGCACAGTTCACCTACCGCCGGAGACCCGCAGGATCGCGCCGGTGGTGTACGAGGCGTCGGACGACAGGAGCCAGGAGACGGCTGCCGCGATCTCGGACGCCTTGCCCGGGCGGCCGAGCGGGATGCTGTCGGCCATCCTGGCCGGGCGCCCGGGATCGCCCATCGTGGCGTGCATGTCGGTGTCGATCAGACCGGGCGAGACCGCGTTGACCCGGATGCGATCCCGGCCGAGCTCCTTGGACAGGCCGATGGTCAGTGTGTCGGTGGCCGCCTTGGACGCCGCGTAGTGGACGTAGTCGCCGGGGCTGCCGAGGGTGGCCGCCGCGGAGGAGATGTTGACGATGGCGCCGCCACCCGAGGCCGCCATGTCGCGGGCCGCGCGACGGCAGCAGAGCAGATAACCGAGCAGATTCACCTCAAGGACCCGGCGCAGGTCCTCGGTGCGGGCGTCGGCGAGCCGGGTGAGCGGGCCGGTGACACCGGCGTTGTTGACCAGGCCGGTCACCGGCCCCAGCTCCGCCGCGGCCGTGTCGAACAGCCGCTCCACGTCCGCCTCTTGAGAGGTGTCGGCCCGCACGGAGACGCAGCGGGCCCCGGCGGCGCGCACCGCCTCGGCCGCCGCCCGGGCGGCCTCCTCGTCGCTGACGTACCCGAGGACGAGATCGTGCCCGTCGGCGGCGAGCCGGGCGCAGGTCGCCGCGCCGATGCCCCGGCTGCCGCCGGTGACGAGGGTGACCGGACGTGCCATGTGCTTCTCCTGTGCTGGTTGGTGTGACCCCGCGCGCCCGCACCAAGTCTTACCGCACGGCCACCGGATCGGCACGCGGCCCCTGGCCCGTGGCCTTCGGGGTCATCCCGTACGCCACCAGACGGCCAGCCATCGTTCGTGGCGCTCCCGCGCGACCCGGGCGTCCGGGCCGGCCGGGCGGGCACCGAGCGTGATCCCGCACCGGGCACAGAGGTCGTGCTCCTCGTGACCGGTGAACCACCGGGTCGTGCCGGCCCGTCCGTCGCACGCCGGGCACGTTGAGGAGGGCTCGGCGGCGAGCCACAACTGCCGCGCGGCGCCGAGCTCTTCCACGGCTCGCACCAGGGACAGCGGATCCGCTGCGAGGTCCCCGGGCACACCGGCGCTGACGCAGAGGTGGTGATAGGTCGCCCGAAACCCGTAGGGAGCGAACATCACCACACAGGTGCGCAGGTTCGCGTGCCGGGCACGCGGCGTCAGCCGTACGTCGTGCACGCGCTGTCGGTGTGTCGCGAAGCCACTCATCGGCGCAGGCTATGCCGTGCCGTATGGGGTGCGCACATGAGTTGCGGCCTGGCTATGGGTGGGCCGCCGCCGCGGCGTCGAGGCCCTCGGTCAGGGTGGCCAGCAGGGCGCGCAAGGTGTGGAAGTCCTCGGGGGGCAGGTTGACCGCGCGCGCGATGTGCTGCGGCACCACCCGGGCGCGCTCCCGCAGGGCCGTGCCCTGGTCGGTGAGGCGGATGGTGACGGACCGCTCGTCCGCCCGGCTGCGGTGCCGCTCGACGAAGCCCGCCGACTCCAGGCGCTTGAGCAGCGGCGACAGCGTGCCCGAATCCAGCCGCAGCTTCTCGCCGATGCTCTTGACCGGCAGCTCGCCGTGCTCCCAGAGCGTCAGCATCACGAGGTACTGCGGATACGTCAGACCCAGGTCCTTCAGGAGCGTGCGGTAGACGCCGTTGAAGGCGCGCGAAGCCGCGTGCAGCGAGAAGCAGAGCTGGAGGTCGAGCCGCAGGTAGTCCTCGTCGTGCGGGCGGGCGGGGGGCGTGGTCACCATGCGACCAGGCTAACACCACGCCATTTAGTTGTGCACAACTTAATTGTGTGCTTCAGTTGGTTCCGGGCAGCCGACGCTTCCCCGTACGGACCCGCACCGGATCCGTACGGAGTCACATGAGAGGAACCGATCCCATGGACGCGCTCTACACCGCGGTGGCGACCGCCAACGGCCGCGAGGGCCGCACCGTCAGCTCCGACGGACAGCTCGACCTGCCGCTCGCCTTCCCGCCGGCCCTCGGGGGCGACGGCCGGGGCACCAACCCCGAGCAGCTCTTCGCCGCCGGGTACGCGGCCTGCTTCGCCAGCGCCATGGGCTCGGTCGCCCGTCAGCTGAAGCTCGACGTCAAGGACGTCTCGGTGACCGCCGAGGTCGGCATCGGCAAGGACCCGGCCGACGGCGGCTTCGGCATCGGCGTGGTCATGCGCGTCGAGCTCCCCGAGCACCTGGAGGGCGAGGCCGGCGCGAAGCTCGTCGAGCTGACCCACGCCGCCTGCCCGTACTCCAAGGCCACCCGCGGAAACATCCCCTTCGAGATCGTCATCGAGTAGCCGCGCGCGCCGGACGTCAGGCCTGCTTGGCCAGCAGGCCGCGGTACCACGCGAGCGTGGCGTCGACGGTGTCGCCCAGGGCGACCGGCGCCGTGCGGAACGCGGCCTCGAAGGCGCCCGAGTCCATGATCTGCGGCTCGGTGTGCTGATAGAACATCTCGGCGTACGCGCCCATGAAGACCTCGTCGAACGGGCCGAAGGCGCGCGGCGCGTTCAATGTGACGATCTTCAGCGGGCGGCCCACCCGGTCCTCGATCATGCCGAGGATCTCGCGGGTGGTCCGGGCCGGCGCCGTCGGGAGGTGCCAGACGCGGCCGTCGCCGTGCGGGCTCTCGCCGAGCGTGGCGAGGCCCGCGGCCACCGCGCGGATGTCGGTGTAGCTGTGCGGCAGGTCGATGTCGCCCATGGTCAGCACCTCGCCGCCGGTCAGCGCGCCGGGGAAGACCGCCGCGCCGAGCGTCGAGTTGAGGACGCCGGGACCGACGAAGTCGGCGGACCGGCCGAGCACCACCGAAGCGCGCTCCTCGCGGTGCGCGGCGAGATAGATCTCGTCGAGCTCGGCCCGCATCCGGCCCTTGTGGGTGGTGGCGCGCCAGGGCGTCTCCTCGGTCATCACCTCGCCGCCCGTCCTGCCGTACGGGTAGAGCGTGTCGAGCACGACCAGCCGGGCTCCCTCCGCCTCCGCGGCGCCGAGCACCGCCCGCTGGATCCGGGGCATGACCTCGACCTGGAGCTGGTAGGCGACGTTCACACAGTGGTAGACGACCCCTGCCCCGTGGACGGCGGCCGCGGCCCCCTCGGGTGTCGAGACATCGCCCCGCATCCGGTCGACTCCCGCCGGGGCGGCGCCCTGTCCGGCCCGGTCGACGAGCCGGACCGGGTGGCCGCGGTGGGCGAGCTCGGTGGCGAGGGCGGTGCCGGCCGGCCCCGAGCCGAGGACCACGTGCAGGTTGCTTTCGGTGTGTGCCATGACGCATCCCCTCCTGGCCGGGACGCTGCCGCGCCCGGCAGTGTTATGTGCAGTGCCGTTAGTTAGAGACTATAACTCTCGCTATTAGTCGACGCAATGACGTGATGCTGCTGCCCTGGCCGGTGATGGGTTGGCTGCTGGATCGGCCGGCGGGCTCCGGGGCCCGGGCTCACGGGCCCGGGCCCGTACGGCGGCATGCGAAAGCGGGCGGTGGCTCGTGCCCACCGCCCGCCGAAAGTGCCTCGCCCCTCCTCGGAGGGGGAGGCCGTCCTATGCCGCCGGCGCCCCCGGCGGTGTCGGGCCCTCACCCGTCGCGGCGAGGCGTGCCGACAGCGGGGCGGCGATGTCCTCCAGGGACTTGCCCTCGGCGTCGACCGCCAGGAAGGCGGCCACCACCCCGGCCGCCGTCATCAGGGCCGCCCCGATGCTGAAGGCGAGCACGGCATCGCCCACCACGCCGCTGGAGGTCAGCGCCGAGAAGACCAGCGGCCCGGAGATGCCGCCCGCCGCCGTCCCTATGGCGTAGAAGAGGGCGATCGCCATCGCCCGCGTCTCCATCGGGAAGATCTCGCTCACCGTGAGATAGGCGGAACTGGCGCCCGCCGACGCGAAGAACAGCACCACACACCAACAGGCCGTCATGGTGGTGGAGTTGAGCCATCCCTGGGCGAAGAGCCAGGCGGTGACGAACAGCAGCACACCCGAGAGCACATACGTCCCGGCGATCATCTTCCGCCGGCCCACGGTGTCGAAGAGCTTCCCGAGCAGCAGCGGACCCAGGAAGTTGCCGAAGGCGATGACGGCGAAGAAGTAACCCGTCGTGCCGCTGGAGACGTCGAAGAACTTCACCAGGATCGAGCTGAACCCGAAGGTGATCGCGTTGTAGAGGAACGCCTGCCCGATGAACAGGGAGAAACCGAGCACCGCCCGCTTGGGGTAGGACTTGAACAGCGTCCGGGCGATCTCCACGAAGCCCACGCTCGTGCGCTGCTCGATGGTGATGGAGCTGCCCGGCTCGGGGAGCCTTCTGCCGGTCTCCTCCTCCACCGTGTGCTCCACGTCGTCGAGCAGCTTCTCCGCGCCCTCCTCCTTGCCGTGGATGAACATCCAGCGCGGGCTCTCCGGCACATGCCGCCGCACCAGCAGGATCACCAGGCCGAGCACCACGCCGAGCGCGAAGGTGAGGCGCCAGCCGATGTCCTTGGGCAGCAGATCGGTGTTGAGGGCGAGCACCGAGAGCAGCGCCCCGCCCATCGCGCCCAGCCAGTAGCTGCCGTTGATGATGAGGTCCACCCGGCCGCGGTACTTGCTCGGGATCAGCTCGTCGATGGCCGAGTTGATGGCCGCGTACTCGCCCCCGATGCCGAAGCCGGTCAGGAAGCGGAACAGGAAGAACCACCACGCGGTGAAGGACAGCGCGGTCATCGCGGTCGCGGCGAGATAGACCGCGAGCGTGACCAGGAACAGCTTCTTGCGCCCGAAGCGGTCGGTCAGCCAGCCGAAGAACAGCGCGCCCGCGCAGGCGCCGGCCACATACAGCGCGGCGCCCAGGCCGGTGACCTGGGCGTCGCTGATGGCGAGCCCGCTGCCGGGCTCCGAAAGCCGGCTCGCGATGTTGCCGACGACGGTGACCTCAAGACCGTCCAGGATCCATACGGTGCCGAGGCCGATCACGATCATCCAGTGCCACCGCGACCAGGGCAGCCGGTCCAGTCTGGCCGGCACGGAGGTGGTGATCGTTCGCGGCCCCGTCCCGGGGCCCTGCACCGCATTGCTCATGAACTGTCTCCTGCCGCCGGGAGCCGAAACCGCACCTGCCGGACGCGTGTACCCGGCGTGCACCGGACATACTCCCCGCAACGCCCCGCGCCCGGCCGCACCCGGCGGACGCGGCGCGCCCCCCCCTGCGGGCCGCTCTCAGGAGGAGGCCACGGGATCGACGTCGGCGTTCAACTCCAGTGCGGTGAAGTCGTGTTCGGCCCAGATCCGGCGCGAGACCTCCTGCGGGTACGGCACGGTGTGCGGCTCGGCGGCGAACACCCGGGTCAGCCGTTCGCCGGTGCGGCAGGGCGCCCAGCCGGGATCGCCGTGCTCCGCGAACGCGTGCCACGCCCGGCCCATCGCCTCCGAGACGGCCCACGCGTCGGCGGGCGGTTCCTCCCCGAGCGCCAGGGTGGCGATGCCGCCGATCAGGTTGCCGAACACCAGCGGCACGTCCAGGCCGTGGCAGGCCCCGAGCGCCCCGCCGAAAGCGGGCGCCGGCCACGCCAGTTCGTAGAGGTACGAGGTGCCGCCGCCCGCCGTGTGCGCCTCGGCCAGCCGCAGGCTCGGCATCCGGAACAGCCAGTCCGACATCACCAGGTCCTGGAGCGTGGTCGGATCCGCGTCCGGGTGGGCCGCCCGATAGGCCGCCGCGCCCCCGCTCCCGGGCGCGAACCGCGACAGTACGGCGTCGGCCTCCTCCTGGGTGACCCTGCCGGAGCGGCCCGACATGACCGTGAACAGCTTCGCCTCGTCCCGGTTGTGACCCGCGATCAGCTCCACGTCCCTGCCCTGGCCGGCCCGCAGCGCCTCCCAGGGGGAACGGGGCAACACCTCGCCGTCGACCACCGGCGAGAACGGCAGATGGGCGTGGGCGATCTGCCCCCAGCGCGCCCCCCGACCGGTGATACCGCCGAGTACGGCGTCCGCCGCGTCGCGCAGCGCCTTGGGCGCGACCGGGGCCAGCGCCGCCAGGGTCGGGGGCAGTCCGAGCTCCGCGGCCACGCTCGCGCCGACGTCCGCGGCGAGCGCCGGGCCGAAGACCGAGCCGGGCACGCTCTGGGCCACCGCCCGGCGGAACAGGCCCGCGGCCCTCGGCATCGCGAGCAGCGCGGCGATGGCGCCGGCCCCCGCCGATTCGCCGAAGACGGTCACCCGGTCCGGGTCGCCGCCGAACGCCGCGATGTTGTCCCGCACCCACTCCAGGGCGGCGACCTGGTCGAGCAGCGCCCGGTTGGGCACCGCGCCCTCGAAGTGGCCGTACCCCTCCGCGCCGACCCGGTGGTTGAACGTGACGACGACCGCGCCCCGGCGGGCCAGCGCCGCGCCGTCGTAGGTGGGCCCCTCGGCCGAGCCGACCAGGTAGGCACCGCCGTAGATCCACACCATGACCGGCAGCCGGGCCGTCGCGGCCGGGTCCGGGGACCAGACGTTCACCGTCAGCCATTCGTCCGAGTCGCCGGTGTTCTCGGGCCCGGAGCCGAACCCGAGCCCGAGGGACTGCGGGGGAGTGGGCCCGAACGAGACCGCCTCACGGACGCCGTCCCACGGCAGGGCGGGTACGGGCGGGGCCAGGTGCAGGGCGCCGACGGGCGGCCGGGCGAACGGCATGCCGCGGAAGACGGCCATGCCGTCCACCGTACGGCCGCGGACGGAACCGGCGGTGGTGCGGATCTCGGGTGCGCGGGTGGGCTCGGGCATGCGTTGTCCCTTCTCGGCAGCGGTACTCCACGATACGGAGCCGAGAAGGGGAAGGGCGAGGCGGCACGGACCTGGCACACCGTCAACTCGCATGCTGGACCGGGTAGTTAACACCGGTGGCGGGCGGGGGTGGTCTTCCGCCCGCCGGGCGGTCCGGCTACGGGGTTTCGCGCAGGTACAGCGCGCCGCAGGTGTGACAGAACGGGTGGGCGGTCTCCGTACCCCAGGCGTCGTCGGGCTGTTCCTCCGCGCCCGGCACCAAGTCGGCCCCGCACATGGCGTGTTGCTCGTCGCCGCGGACCATGTGCCATTCCTTGAGGGTGTCGCCGTCGGGGAGTCTCTCGGCAACGATGCGATGGCGCACTGGTGGCTCCTCTTCCTTCTCGGGCCGCGCCCGGCCGCCCGGCCGCGGACGCCGGGTGGGCCCCGGCGTTTCGACACTGTCACCGGTACCACGCGGGCGCATGCGGAACACCTGCCGGAGGTGCCACCGCACCCGACCGGGACCGGACCGCTCGGCGCGCCCCGAGGGCGTCGGCGTCCGGCGCGCCGGCCGGTCACGGTGGCCGGGACCGGCTCGTCCGTTCGATGCAGGCGCACCCGGGCGAGGTCGTGCCGGGGGAGGACCTGCCCGGCGCGGGCCCCTTGCGGGATCGTCCCGGGCCGTCGGCCGCACCCGGGTGTCCGACCGAGAGGAGGACTCCATCCGGCCGCCCCGCCCGGACCGCATCCGTGCCCCGCCCGCGGCCGTCGCGGTCTCCGGCCGGACGGCCACCGCCCGGCCCCGTCCCTGGCTCGGCGCCACTGACCCAGAGGTGATCGGCCGCCTCTGGCACCTCAACCCGCCTCAAGCGGGACCGAGTTGGCGATGGCCTGTTTCCAACGGGCCGTGTTCCCAAGGGCCGCCGCCGTCCGCATGCTCGGGCGGGAACCGGGGGCGGCGCGAGAAGGGACGGGTGCACGATGACGGACGACCGGCGGACCGGATCGGGAGCGACCGGTGGGGTGGGAGTGGCGGACACCGCCGCGGCACCGGGGATGTCCCGCTTCGACGCGATCTACGACCGGCCCGACCCCAGGGCCTACTTCCGGGCGCTGGGCCCCCTCGGATACCGCACGCCCGGCCATGCCCAACGGATCTTCCGGCGACTGCGGACGGCACTGTCGCCCGGCACTTCGGAGCCCCTCACCGTGCTCGACCTGTGCTGCTCGTACGGGATCAACGCGGCCCTGCTGAACCACGAGGTGACCCTGGACGAGCTGTACCGGCGCTACACCTCGCGCGAGGCCGCCGCCATGACCGGTGACCAACTGGCCGCCTGGGACCGGGAGTTCTTCGGGGCGCGTCGCCGTCGCGACCACGTCAGGGTCATCGGTCTCGACAGGGCGCCGCGTGCCGTCGCCTACGGCCGGGCCGTCGGGCTGCTGGCGGAAGGCTTCGCCGAGGACCTGGAGGTGGCGCCGCCGAGCCCGGAGCTGTGCGAGGCGGTGCGCGACGTCCGACTGATCACGGTCACGGGCGGCGCCTGCTTCCTGTCGCGGCGCACCTTCAGGCCGCTGCTGTGCGCGGCCCGTGGACCGGTCTGGGTTGCCGCGTTCGTGCTGCGCACCTCCGCGTACGAGGAGATCGCGGACTGCCTTGCCGCGTTCGGCCTCGCCACCGAGCGGAGTGGGACGACCTTCCCCCAGCGCCGCTTCACCGACGACGCCGAACGGCGCTACGCCGTCGACACGGTGACCGCTGCGGGGCTCGACCCGTCCGGCAAGGAGGGCGCGGGCTCCTTCCACACGGTCCTGCATCTGTCGCGCCCCACCAGCGATGTCGTCATGATCCCGCTGGACACCCTGGTGCCGTAGCGCGCCGGACGCACCGCTGCCGCCCCGGGGATCGCGGGGCGGCAGCGGCGGTTCGGGTCAGCTACGGGCGGCCGGGGTGTTCGCCGCGGTCACGTTGACGGCGGCCCAGGCCTTGTCCACCGTCTTGTACTCGGTGCTGCTCGCGCCGTAGAGGTCGGCGGCCGCGCTCAGCGTGGCGGTGCGGGCGTCGTGGAAGTCGGTCGTGGAGACCATGTACCGGGTGAGCGCCCGGTAGAAGATCTGCGTCGCCTTGTCCCGGCCGATGCCGGTCACGGTGGAGCCGTCGTAGGTCGGCGAGTCGTAGGCGACGGAGTTGATGGTCTTCTTGCCGCTGCCCTCGGCCAGCAGGTAGTAGGCGTGCGAGGAGACGCCGGAACCCGCGTGGACCTCGGTGTCGTACGACGCCTTCGACCAGTAGTCGACCGTGCCTTCGAGCTTGTCGAGGGACGGCTTGTCGAGGCGGCGCAGGAACTTCTGCTGGAGGCCGAGCTTCTCGCCCATCAGGTAGTTGGGCGGGTTGTTCGGGTTGTTGGTGGCGAACTCGACGTTGCTGCCGAAGACGTCGGCGAGCGACTCGTTGAGCGAGCCGGGCTCGCCGAACTGGTTGTCGTTCGCGTCGACCCGGGTCGGCTGGAGGTTCGCCGTCGCGTCCACCACACCGTGGGTGAGCTCGTGGCCGGTGACGTCCAGGACGACGAGGGGCTGCGCGAACGTCTGCCCGTCACCGTCGCCGTAGAGCATGCAGCCGCAGTCCGAGGACCAGAACGCGTTGCCGACCTTGTTGCCGAAGTGCACCAGGGCGTGCGCGCCCGCGCCGTCGTTCTTGATCCCGTTGCGCCCGAAGGTCTTCTTGTAGAAGTCCAGGGTGCTGGTGATCCCGTACTGCGCGTCGACGGCCGCGGTGGCCCGGTCGCCCGCCCTGCCGGTGCCCCAGCGGTCGGTGGTGCTGGTGAACGCCTTGCCGCCGGAGAACTGCTGCAGCTCCTTGTTGCCGGCGTCGCGGGTCTCGGTCTGGCCGCGGCTCGGGTCCTTGAGCGTGAACGCGCTCTTCGCCGTCTGGGTGGTGATCAGCGGGACGCTGCCGACGAAGAGGGACTGGCCGGTGCCGTTGGCCTGCGCGGGAAAGCCGGTCGCCTTGGGGGAGGCGAGCGGGGCGGGCGTGGCCGTGGCGAGCAGGGGATTGAGCTTCTGGCCGCTCTTGCGGAGCTCGTCCTGGACGCGGGGCGACAGGAAGGAGTCGGCGACGGGCGTGTTGCTGAGGATCGCGCCGCTGGCCGCGTCGACGACCACGGTGCGCGCCCCGGACTCGGCGGTGGCGCTGTCCGTCACGTGGATCTGGTAGGCGAGGGCCGTGTGTCCGGCGCGGGCGTCCACCACGAGCTGGGCGGCGCCCGCGGTGCCCTTGGCGGTGGCGGCGGCCTTCGCCCGGGCCTGTCCGGCCGTCAGCTTGGCGCTGGTGGTGGCGACCTTCACCTGCTGGCGCAGCGCACGGGTCACGCCGGTGTAGGCGGATCTCTTGTCGAGGTGGACGACCAGGTCGCCGCCGAGGACCGGAAGCCCCTGGTGCGAGCGGACGAAGCGGACGTGCTGCTTGCCGTCCGGGTCGACCATGACGTCGGTGGCCTGAAGCGTGTCGCCCTTGCCGACGCCGGTGGCCGAGGCGTGGGTGACGGCGGCGGTGCGGGCCGCGTCGATCACCGGCTGGAAACCGGCGCTCGCGACGGGGGCGGTGGCCCCCGGGGCGGCGGGTGCGGCGAGGGCCGTGGCCCCGCCTCCCGCGGTGATGGTGACGGCCGTGGTGACGGCCAGGGCTATCGCCAGGCTGCGTATGTGGGGTGTACGCACGGTGGGGGGTTCCTTAGAGGTGCGGGGGCGGTCGGCTCAACAACCACCCGTACGCACGGTGCTGTTGTGCACCGCGGGGACCATGTGGTCCCGGCCGGAACCCTGCTATGTCTGGCATGAACATGTAAAGAGGGATGATCGACTTTCTGCGCTCCCGGAACCCAGATTTAACAATTGCTGGTGATCCAGGTGGCCAAAAGGTGTCCAACTTCCCGTTCACCGGCCCAGATGCGGGATCGGGCGGATCGGTTGCCTCGCCCGCGCACATTCGTTCCCTTCTCCGACGACGTTTCGGCGACTTGCCGAACGAACCCGCCTCGTACGTCTGTTGCCGACCGGAACCGGACGAAGTTCGTCCTTTTCCGGCGTACGTCCCGCCCGTCACGGAAAGGTGGGGCCCGTGCCAACGGACGACGAAACGGCCGACGGATTCGCAGCCGAGCTGCGCCGTCTGCGAGGCCTGCGCAAGGTGTCCCTCACCGGTCTTGCCCGCTCGATCCACTACAGCAAGGGGTATCTCAGCAAGATCGAGAACGGCGGCAAACCCCCTACTCTCGATGTCGCCCGCCGCTGCGACGACGTACTGGAGGCGGGCGGCGCGCTCCTGCGCCTGGTGGCCCGTCCGCCGTCCGTCCCCACCGCCCGCGCCCCGCAGGGCGGCCCCGCCGAAACCGCCCGGTGCCCCTACCGGGGACTCGCCGCCTACGGTCCGCAGGACGCCGAGTGGTTCTACGGCCGCGAAAGCGCCACGGCCGAACTGGCCGGCCGGCTCGCCGAACGCATGGGCCGAGGGCCGCTCGCCGTGGTCGCCCCCTCGGGCGCCGGGAAGTCCTCGCTCCTCCAGGCCGGGCTGCTGCCCGCCCTGCGCCGGGGCGCCCTTCCGGCGCCCGGGTCCGACCGCTGGCCGGTCGTGGTGTGCACCCCAACCGCCCATCCGCTCAAGGAACTTCTGCGCTGCGCCGCCGATGTGCTCGGCGCGGCCGGCGCCGAGCTCACCCCCGAGGCGCTGGCGGAGCGGCCCGCCGCCCTGCTCGACGCCTCGGCGGCGCGCGGCGGCCGGCCCGGACTGGTGCTCCTGGTCGACCAGTTCGAGGAGGCGTTCACCCTCTGCGAGGACGACCGCGAGCGCCGCGACTTCGTCGCCGTGCTGCACGCCCTGGCCACCGCGCGGGCCGGCGACGACGGCAGCCCGCAGGCCGCCGTCGTGGTCGGTCTGCGCGCCGACTTCTGCGGCCGGTGCCTGGACCATCCCCACCTCGTGGAGGTCTTCACCCACGGCCTGTTCGCCCTCGGCCCGATGTCCGTCACCCAGCTGCGCCAGGCCATCACCGGGCCCGCCGAACGAGCCGGTCTGAGCCTCGAACCCGGCCTGGTGGAACTCCTGTTGAGGGATCTGGGCACCGACACGGCGACCTCCGCCGGCTCCCTCCCCCTGCTCGCCCACGCGCTCCTCGTCACCTGGCAGCAGCGCACCAGCCGCACCCTGACCGTGGCCGGTTACGAGACGACGGGAGGCATCCACGGCGCCGTCGCCCGCACCGCCGAGTCCGTGTACGCCCGGCTGGATCCGGCCGAGCAGCTGACAGCCCGTCAACTCCTGGTGCGGCTCGTGCATGTGGCCGACGACAGCGCCCAGACCCGTAAACCCGTCGAACGTGAGCTGCTGCTAAGGCAGTTGAGCGATCCCTGCGCCGGCGGCCGCGCGCTGGACGCCTTCGTGCGGGCCCGCCTGGTCACCGCGGGCAGCGAGACGGTCGAGATCACCCATGAGGCACTCCTGCACGCCTGGCCGCGGCTGCGCGGCTGGATCGACGCCGACCGTGCGGGGCTCGTCATGCGTCAGGAGCTCTTCGACGCCGCGACCCGGTGGGTACGGGCGGACCGTGATCCGAGCCTGCTCTACCGCGGAAGCCGCCTCGCGGCCGTGCGCGACCAATCGAGACACGCCCCGGACAGAAGCCAAATCGGCCCCGAGACAAGGGACTTCATCGCTGCGTGCGAGGCCGAGGAAGGACGCGCGATGCGCGTCGCGCGGCGCCAGGTCCGCATCCGGCGTACCCTGCTCGTCACCCTCGGAGGCCTCCTGGCGGTCGCCGTGACCGCCGGATCCCTCGCCTTCCAGCAGAGCCGCCGCGCCCTGGACCAGAGCCGCACCGCTCAGTCACAGGCCCTCGCGGTGCGCTCGGGCGCGCTTGCCGCCGGGCAGCCGGAGGCCTCCATGCTGCTGGCCTCCGACGCCTACCGCACCGACCGCACCCCGCAGGCGCGCGGAGCCCTGCTCAGCACCCAGGCGCAGTCCTTCGACGGACGGCTGCGCGGCCACTTCGGGCCCGTCAACTCCGTCGCGTTCAGCCCCGACGGCAAGACCCTCGCATCGGCGAGCTCGGACGGCACCGTCAAGCTCTGGGACACCGCGAGCCACCGGATCACCGCCACCCTGACCGGCCACACCGGAGCGGTCACCTCCCTCGCCTACTCCGCCGACGGCACGCGCCTGGCGACCGCGGGCGAGGACGGCACCGTACGGCTCTGGAGCACGGCCGCACACCGCACGACGGCGACCCTGACGGGACATCGAGGAACGGTCCGGGCCGTGGCGTTCAGCCCCGACGGCCGCACCCTGGTGTCCGGCGGAGTCGACCGCACCGTGCGCCTGTGGGACGTGCCCGCCGGAACCTCACGCGCGGTCCTGGCCGGACACGGCGACGCCGTGATGTCGGTCGCCTTCGGGCCCGACGGGCAGGAGGTGGCCTCCGCCTCGGCCGATCGCACCGTACGGGTCTGGGATGTGACGGGCAGTCAGTCACCGATGGTGCTCACCGGGCACAGCGACCAGGTGCTCGGGGTGGCCTTCAGCCCCGACGGCCACACCCTGGCGTCCGGCTCCGCCGATCGCACCGTACGGCTGTGGAACCTGCCCGACGGCACGGCCGGCGGCGTCCTGACCGGGCACAGCGACGACGTCAACGCCGTCGCCTTCACCCGCGCCGGTGACACCGTCATCAGCGCCGGCGGCGACGGCACCGTCAAACTCTGGGACGCCGTCAACCACCGCCTCGTCACCACCCTGTCCGGCCACACCGACTACGTCCTCGCGGTCGCCGCCGGACCCGACGAACGCCTGGCGACCGGCGGCTTCGACCAGTCGGTGGTGCTGTGGGACCCGGGCCGCTCGGCGCTCACCGCCCGGCCGTTCACCGAGGCCTGGCAGTCGGCCTTCTCGCCCGACGGAAGCCTGCTCGCCTCCGCCCAGGCGGACCGCACGGTCCGGGTGTGGGACGTCGCCCACCACCGGCTGCGCGCCACCCTGACCGGCCACGACGGATCGGTCTTCGCGGTGGCCTTCTCACCGGACGGCCGCCTCATCGCCTCCGCCGGAGCCGACCGCACGGTCCGGCTCTGGGACGCGGCCACCGGGCGCCCGGAGAAGACCCTCACCGGCCACACCGGATCCGTGTTCGCGCTGGCCTTCTCGCCCGGCGGACACCTGCTCGCCTCCGCGAGCGCCGACCGCACCACCATCCTCTGGACGCTCGACACCATGCGCCCGTACGCCACGCTCCACGGCCACGGGGACTTCGTCAACGCGGTCGCCTTCAGCCCCGACGGCCACACCCTGGCCACCGCAAGCGACGACCTGACGGTGCGTCTGTGGGACGCGCGCGACCCCGGAGGCGGGCCGCGCTCCGTCCTGCGCGGGCACACCGGTTCGGTGCGCTCCGTCGCCTTCGCCCCGGACGGGCACACCCTCGCGAGCGGCGCCAACGACGGGACCGTACGCCTGTGGGACCCGGCCACGCACCGCGCGACCGGCATCCTCGCGGGGCACAGCGGCTCGGTGCGTGCGGTCGCCTTCAGCCCCGACGGCGCGACCCTCGCGAGCAGCGGCAGCGATCAGACCGTACGCCTGTGGAACCCGGCCGACGCCGAACAGCTCGCCGCGCTGAGCGGACACACCGGGGCCGTCTGGGGCGTCACCTTCGACCCGGGGCTCCCCGGAACGCTGGCGAGCAGCAGCAACGACGGGACCGTACGGCTGTGGAACACCGACGTGCCGCGTCAACAGAGCGAGGTCTGCCGCCTCCTCGGCGACACGGGCCGCGACCGCTGGGCCCGCCTGCTGCCCGACCTGCCCTACCGGCCGCTGTGCCCGACACCCGACTGACCTGCGAAGCACCGGTGTTTCCCGGGGTGTTTCCCGTTTCCCGACGACACAGGCGACGCCGGGGTCCTCGACAGCGGACCCCGGCACGGCACAGTCTCGAACGCACCGCGACAACTGATCCCGCTCCGCACCGGAGCGGCTCGCGGCCGACCGGGGCGACCCGGCGACACGTACGACGAAACGGGGAACACACACATGCACCACACCCTTGCAGGAGTGCGGCGGACCTTCGTCGCCGCGGGCATCGTGGCGGCCTTCGCCGTCGTGCCGACCGCCCAACTCTCCGGCGCCACACCCCACTTGACGGGCACCTCCGGCCTCTCCGCGGCGGCCGCCGGTGGCTGCGACGTGCTCGCACCCGGCGCCTCGGCCACCGCCGAGGCGGCCGTCCGCGCCGCCTGTTCGCAGCTCGGCATCTGGTACACGTGGGGCGGCGGCCACGGCCCGCGACCCGGCGCGACCTACGGGCAGGTGGACCCCACCGACCCGGCCAGCAACCACGACCCGGAACGGCTGGGCTTCGACTGCTCCGGCCTGGTCCGGTACGCCTACGCCCAGGCGACCGGGCAGGACATCCTGGCCGGCACCGCCAACAGCCAGTACCACTCCTCGCAGGTCACCGCCCGCTTCGGCGCGTCCCAGGGCACCGGGCCGCTGCTGCCCGGCGACCTGATGGCGTGGGGCGGCGCCAACTCCATCCACCACATCGCCGTCTACCTCGGCGCGGGCAAGATGGTCGAGGCCCGCCAGTCCGGGACCCATGTGATGGTCAGCGACGTGCGGCTCGGCGGCGACTACAACGGTGCCGTACGCATCGGCGCGAGCCCCGGCCAGAACGGCAACTTCTCCACCTGGGGCACCGATGTGTGGACGCACGCCGAGCCGTCCACGACCAGCGCCCGGGTCAACAAGTTCGCGGGACCGACCCGAGTGAAGGTCGGCTGCCAGAAGCACGCCCAGCTGGTCGAGGCCGACGGCTACCGCAACGACGCCTGGTCGTACCTGCCGGACTACAAGGCCTGGATCACCAACATCTACATCCAGGGGCCGGCCTGGCTCGACGGCGTTCCGACCTGCGCCTGACCGCGGCCAGTCCCCGGACGTTCCGGGTAGGCCCCATGGGGCCGGAAGCCACACAATGCACCACAGCCATGTCGGGCCATCGGCAAGGGCCAAGGGCCAAGGGCCAAGCGCCAAGCGCCGCCACGCGCCACGCGCCGTGCATGAGGCATGAGGCATGACGAATGACGCATGACCAGACACCACCCGCCCACCACCACCCACCGCCCATCACCCACACACATCGCCCATCACTCGTCAGGAGTTCGCAGTGAACGCTCGCAAGAAGATCGCCCTGTTCCTCTCCGCCACCGCGCTGACCGCCGGCCTCACCGTGACCGGGCTGCCCGCCGCGGTCGCCGCGCCCGCCAAGGCGGCGGCGCCCGCCGCCGAGTGCGGGGTGCGCTCGGACGGCCGGCTGTACTGCGGCAACGCGGTGGGCGCGAAGGGCTACGCCGACCGCTCCTACCGCTCGGCGACCCGCGGCGAGCTCACCACCGGGTTCAACTGGTTCGCCTGCTGGGGTCACGGAGACCCGCACCAGGGCGGCAACGACATCTGGTACTGGACGCAGCTCGACAACGGCGCCTGGGGCAACGTCCCCGCCGTCAGCGTGCGCACCGGCCAGGACCCGGCGCCGGGTCTGCGCGAGTGCTGATCCCGGCACCGCACTGAAGCACCGGGCCGCCCGTCGATCCCCCGACGGGCGGCCCGGCCACATGTGTGGGCGGAACACATCACCTATGTGGGTGGGACTGCAGAGGAGGCGGGCCTGGGGGAAGCTGGGAGGGACGGTGTCGGCCCGCCCGCACAGCGGGCGTCTGCGCGGGAGGTGCCCATGGATCCGGTGGCGGCCCTGAGGCGGATCGCCTTCCTGCTCGAACGCGGCCAGGGCGCCACCTATCGCGTCCAGGCCTTCCGTACCGCGGCCGCGGCGATCAAGGAGATCTCGCCGGACGAGCTCGCGGCACGCGCGGCGGTGACGGGAAGCCTCGAATCGATCAAGGGGATCGGCCCGAAGACCGCCCAGGTGGTGCGCGAGGCCCTGGCCGACCAGGTGCCGGGCTATCTTCAGCGCCTGGAGTCGGAGCTGGAGGCGGCGGCGCCGCTCGCGGTGGGCGGCGAGGCGCTGCGCGCCGCACTGCGCGGCGACTGCCATCTGCACTCCGACTGGTCGGACGGTGGCAGCACCATCGACGACATGGGCCGCACGGCCGCCGAACTCGGCCATGAATGGGCCGTGCTCACCGACCACTCGCCCCGGCTGACCGTCGCCGGCGGGCTGAGTGCCGAGCGGCTGCGCGGCCAGCTGGAGGTGGTGGCCGAACTCAACGAGCGCTGGGCGCCGTTCCGGCTCCTCACCGGCATCGAGTGCGACATCCTCGACGACGGCTCCCTCGACCAGGAGGACGAACTGCTCGACCAGCTCGACGTCGTGGTCGTCTCCGTGCACTCCAAGTTGCGGATGGATGCCGCCGCCATGACCCGGCGGCTGGTCGCGGCTGTGAGCAACCCGTTGGCGGACGTCCTGGGCCACTGCACGGGCCGCCTGGTCACCGGTCGTGGCCGGCCCGAGTCGCAGTTCGACGCGGACGCCGTCTTCGCGGCGTGTGCCGAGGCCGGTACGGCCTTGGAGATCAACAGCCGTCCGGAGCGGCTCGACCCTCCGCGCCGCCTCCTGAGCCGGGCTGTCGAGGCGGGGGTCCTGTTCGCCATCGACACCGACGCGCACGCCCCCGGACAGCTGGACTGGCAGATCTACGGCTGCGCCCGTGCCGAGGAGTGCGGTGTCCCGCCGGAACGGGTCGTCACGACCTGGCCGATGGACGCCCTGCTGGCCTGGACCCGCACGCGCGAGGTCCCGGCGGGGGCGGGGGCGAAGGTGCCGGGTCGATGAGAGGGACCAGGGGCGCGATCGCCCCCGGCAAGCGGAGCGCGCCTAAGTGGGCCGGGGCCTCAGCCCCCGTCGGCTGAGACCCCGGCGGACGCGGCTCAGTGCGGTGCCGCTGAGGCCATGGTCCGTGTGGCTCGGCCGCGTGTCGGGGGAGGCCCCGGGTTTGTGTGGCTCGGCCGGGTCCGGGGCGGCCCCGGGTTCGTGTGGCTCGGTGCGTACGGGTGAGACCTCGCCTCGCGTGGCCTCGGGGCGCACCGCGTCAGGCGCGGTCGGTGCCGGCGTCGCGCATCGCCTGCTCGGTCCGCTCCTGCTGTTCCTGTGCCTGACGGCTCGCTTCGGACTCGTCGGAGCGCCCGGAGATCCGCTCCCTCGCCTCCGTCGTCTTCGCCTTGGCCTGCTCGGCGGCCTGCTGCGCCTTGTCCCGGAACTTCTCGGCCTTGCCCATCGGGATTCACTCCTGCATGTGGGGGATGGAACCACTTCACGGTGACACGCGCCCTCACCCACCGCGCGTCGAGCTGTGACGCAGTGTGATCCATCCGGGAGACGGGAGACGGGAGACGGGAGACGGGAGACGGGAGACGGGAGACGGGAGACGGGAGACGGGAGACGGGAGACGGGAGACGGGAGACGGGCCCGGGTCCGCGAGTGGTCGGCGGGCCGCTCCACGTGCCGTAGGGTGGAGTCATCGACGCGGGGTGGAGCAGCTCGGTAGCTCGCTGGGCTCATAACCCAGAGGTCGCAGGTTCAAATCCTGTCCCCGCTACGGAACTTCGGCCCCCGGCACCCAGTGCCGGGGGCCGAAGTGTGTGTCGGGCACCTATACCTGGGTATGTCACCCGGACGTGCGGTGCTGTGACTCCCCTGTGCGTAGGGCTCGTTGGGGCCGACGTACGCCGGGGCGCATGCGCTGGGGGAGCTGACGGTGTGTCGATGTCCGCGTTCTGTTACGCGTTGAACTACTTCCGTCGGCTGGTGCGGATCGGGTCCAGAGTGTGGGTGTCCGGCCGCCACCAGGCCGGAGGTTCACACCATCGGACGCCGACGCAGGCCCTGCTCGCCGTCCTGAACTGGGGGTTTCCATGTCCGCACGTTCCATAGCCCGTGTCGTCGCCGGCCTGGCTGCCGGAGCGGCCCTGGCCGGAGCCACGACTCTGCCCGCCACCGCCGCCCCGCGCTCACCGATCGCCTTCGGCACCATCCAGTACGACAGCCCCGGCAAGGACGACGGTTCGCAGCGCAGTCTCAACGCCGAGTGGGTCACCGTCAGCAACACCGGTCGCTCGTCGGTCAACCTGAAGGGGTGGACGCTCAGCGACCGCAGCCACCACGTCTACACCTTCGGCGGCTTCACGCTCGGCGGCCGCGCCTCGGTCCGCGTGCACACCGGCATCGGCCGCAACACCCGCGCCGACGTCTACCAGAACCGCCGTGCCTATGTGTGGAACAACACCGGTGACACCGCCACCCTGCGCGACAGTCACGGCCACGTCATCGTCACCAGGTCCTGGGGCCGCCGCTGATGCGTTGACGCGCCACGTGAAGCGCGCCCACCACAAGACGCGCGCCCACCACGTGACGCGCGCCTACTACCAGTCGACGTCGGCCGGCACCTCGGGAGGGGAGTGCCGGCCTTCGCCGTACCCCGGTCCGCCTCGACCGGGCGGGGAGGACCATGCAGGTGCCGGGCGGGGATTTCTTGATGAGCAAGCGGCGGTGGGATGATGGCGCGATGTCTGATCGTGTTGTTGTTGCCGCCTGTGATGGCGCGTCGAAGGGTAATCCGGGTCCCGCGGGCTGGGGCTGGGTGATCGCGGATCCGGAGGGCCGGCCGGAGCGCTGGGGCGCGGGACCGCTCGGCACCGCCACCAACAATGTGGGTGAACTGACGGCCCTGGAACGCCTCCTCGAAGCCGTGGACCCGGGTACCCGCATGCAGGTGCGGATGGATTCCCAGTACGCCATGAAGGCGGTCACCCAGTGGCTGCCGGGGTGGAAGCGCAACGGCTGGAAGACCGCGGCGGGCAAGCCGGTCGCCAACCGTGAACTCGTCGAGCGCATCGACGAGTTGCTCACCGAGCGGGATGTGGAGTTCATCCATGTGCCCGCACACCAGGTGGGCGGGGACCCGTTGAACGCGATCGCCGACCAGGCCGCCAGCGACGCGGCCGCCACCCAGCGGGCCGCCGGTACCGCACTGGGCGACCAGGAGTTGCCGGTCCCGGCGCCGGCACGGGCCTCGGCGACGCGGGCCAGGCCCGCATCCGCGAGGAAGACATCGTCCGCGGCCAAGCCGGCCTCCTCGGGGAAGCCGCGGACCATCAAGGCGAAGTTCCCGGGGCGCTGCCCCTGTGGGCAGCCGTATGCCGCGGGTACTCCCATCATGAAGCGCGAGGGCGGCTGGGGTCACCCGGACTGCAGCCCTGTGGAGTGAGGCACGGGGCCATGTCACCTCGTGGGTGGGTGGCTCCGCAGACGGCTTCGGGCGGGCCGGCCGGTCCGGCTCCGCCGCGAGGTCAGCCGGTGGTGGCGGGGGTGACGGCGTCCGCTCCCTTCTTGACGTCGCCGTCCGCCGACTCCTTGGCCGTGGTGGCGCCGGTGGCGTCGGGGGCCGTGTAGAAGACGGACCGGTTCTGACGGGTGCGCTGCGCCTGGCCCTTGGCCACGAGGTTTTCGAGGGTGTTGCGCACCACGGTGCCGGCGATGTTGCGCTGCGGGTGTGCGTCGGTGAGACCCGCGGTGATCTCGGCGGCCGAGCGCGGCTCGCCGCTCTGCGCGAGGTGGTTCGCGACGAGGTCCCGCAGGGTGGGAGTGTTCCCGGACGCCTTGGCCTTGACGGCCGGCTTCGCCTGCTTCTTGGTGGCGCGACCTGCGGACTTCGCCGCCGTGCGCGCCTGGGGGATCCGCGGCGCCGCGCCCCCGGCGGTCTTCTTGGCAGCCTTGGCGCTGCCCTTGGTGCTGCCCTTGGCCGGCGCGGCGGAGGCGGGGCCGATGGCCTGCTGCATGGACGCGAGCAGTGCGTGGTTGTTCTCCAGAACGCTCAACTGCTCCTGGAGCGAGCTGATCTGGCCGGCGATCTGTTCGCGTTCGGCGACGTTGCTGTCCAGGTCGCTCTGGATCTGGGCGGCGTACTGGGACTGGAGCGGAGTGCTGTCCGGCACGAGTGGTTCCTCCGGGGGTGTGTGCGTAGGTGATTGCTGCCGGATGTTACGCGCCTCACCTGTGTCCGGACACCCACTTGACAGCAGATGAGACCGCTGAGGGTGATGAAGTGGTGTGGTGTTGGCCTCCTCGGACACATCGAGTGAGGTCCCGCCCTGAGGTGTGGGTGCTGTGTGATGGGTCGGACGCTGTGGTGCCGACTGCCCGATGCCATCCTTCGAGGGGCTCCGACGTCATCACTCGACGGGCTCCGATGTCACCTCCGACAGACCCCGATGTCCTCCTTGGCAGACTCCGATGGCATATCCCGCAGACCTCGATACCGTCTCCCCATCGACGCCGCCGCGCGGTGTCACTCCGGTGTCGTGCACCTGAGTTCGCGCTCGCCCAGGGTGCGGCGCACACATGCCGCGACCACACCACTGAGGCTCCCGGTGTGGGCGAGCAGGGCGCGCTGTATCAGGGCGCCGTTGCCGTGGGCGAGGAGCCCCGCGGTCGTCCTGCGCGCCCAACCCAGGTCCCCGGCGTCTTCGAGGGCCTCTTGTACGTGGTCGAGCAGGGCCCGCAGGACGGTGGGCGCGGGGGCCGGGCGCATGGTCAGGGGGTGTAACAGATCACCCTCCAGACCCGAGCGCGCGGCCCGCCAGGCGGCCAGGCGCAACAGCTGCACCCCGTGTCCCACCGGCGGTAGTCCCGCCCGCCAGTCGCGGGCCGCGGTCTCGACCAACGCGCGCCCCAGGCATGCCAGGAGCACCGTGGTGGTGGACTCCAGACACACATCGGCGACGCGGATCTCCACCGTGGGGTAGCGGTGCGAGAGCCGGGCATCGAAATAGATCATGCCCCGGTCGTGTACCACGCCGCTCGTCACCATGTCGTCGACCTGTGAGTGATAGCGCTCGGCCGAGCCGAACAGCCCGGTGGGTCCGGACATGGGCCATCGCCCCCACACCCGGCTGCGGTAACTGCTGTAGAGGGTGTCGTTCCCCTGCCAGTACGGCGAGTTCCCGCTCAGCGCGGTCAGGACGGGCAGCCACGGCTGGATCCGGTCCACGACGGCCACACCTTCGTCGTCCGATGCGACCGACACATGCACATGGCAACCGCAGGTGAGCTGTTCCTGGGTGGTCAGGCCGAACTGTGCCTCCATCCACTGGTACCGCCGGCTCACGTTCACGGCGGGCCGGGCGGGCAGCGGAGAGGTCGCGAGCGCGGCCACCGCCGCCCCGGCCTCCGCCGCGTGACGGGCCGCCTCACGGCGCCAGCGCATGATCTCCACGCCGAGTTCCTCCCGGTCCGTCTGGGGCCGGGTGCCGAACTCCAGCTGCTGGGACTGGAGTTCACCTTGGAAGGTCTCCTTGGGTGCGCCCCCTCCGGCGGCGGCACACTTGGCAAGGCGGGCCAGTACCTCCGAGGACAGGGCACGGGGATACCCGGTGCCCGGGTCGACCAGGAGCAGTTCCTCTTCCACGCCTACGGTGCGCAAAATGACGCTCCCATCCTGTCCGGGCGCCCGACGGGCGGCACGGGGAAACGGCCGGAGGCACCAGCATGCCTGGCCCACGCCATCCGTAGTTCCCCGTGCGGGGCCCTCTTTCGGTCACACCGCGCACGGCCCGGCAACGCCCGCCCCAGCAGGCGCATCGGCATCCGTCCCGTCCCTCGGGCATCAGCCGCGGCGGCCGTCGGACACGCCGCCGACCGGGGTGAATCCCCGGCGGGCGGGCGCGCCCACGGTATTCCTTGGGCCAGCGCGGGCGGGTGAACGGGCCGCCCACGCGCCCCACACACGTCACGATGTAGGAGATCTGCCGATGCGCGTACCTCTTGTCGCCGCCGGGGCCGTCGCCGCCGCCGGAGCCCTTCTCGCAGTCGTCGCGGGCCCGGCCGCCGCGAGCTCCGGGTCCGTGGCCGCCGACCCGACGGGAACCGTCTCCCGGGACGGCACCATCACTCTGTCCGGCACCTACCGGTGTACCGCGCCGACGAGCCGGGGCCCGGTGCTCGTGGCCAGCTCGGTGGGGATCGGCTCGGCCGACAGCGGCAGCGTGCGGTACGGGCTCAACGGCGTCGCCGCGCAGTGCGACGGCGCCGAGCACACCTGGGTCAACCGGGGCCGGGCCGGCTCCGGCCCCGCCCCGGCGGCCGGGCCCGTCGACGTCCAGGCCACACTCGTGCAGCTGGTCATGCGCGGCGGTCTTCCGCTGCCCTCCGTCATCGCCGCCGACCGGCACCAGGTGGACCTGCGTCCCGCGGCGGAATGAGGACTCCGGCTCCGCCCCCGGACCTCGCCCCCGAACCCCGACGGCCGGGCGGCCTCAAGGTTGCCTCCGCAAGTGTGGGGACGGTGAGTTTCGGACATACCTTCCCCCATCGGGGCGGGAGGCGTGGCGTCCCCTGCGCAGGCTCGGTCCCCAATGGTGAAAGTCCTGTGTCGACAGGCGCCAACACCTGTAATTCATATGGCGGTTGCCGTGATCTGGCCGTTGATTCTCTTGATCCACTGCCAGAATGACATAAGAAACGACCGAAAGTGTCCTGTTTGTTTTGACTCCTGATCGGCCTGCGGTGAAGGTCTCGTGCATGTCCCCTTCGCCCCAGGCCGCTTCCGGCGGTCTGCTCCGTATGCGCGATTTCCGCCTTCTGCTCGCCGGAGCCGCGGCCGGGCAGGCCGGCGCCCAGGTCACGCTGGTGGCGCTGCCCCTGGTGGCCGTGCTCGAACTCAAGGCACCCGCCTTCCAAGTGGGACTGCTCACCGCGGCGGAGACCGCCGCGTTCCTGCTCATCGGACTCCCGGCCGGGGCCTGGGTCGACCGGATGCGCAAACTGTCACTGATGATCCGCGCCGACGTCGTGCGCTCGCTGGCCATGGCCAGCATCCCGCTCGCCGCGATCGCGGACGTCCTGACGATGGTTCAGCTGTACGCCGTCGCGCTGGTGGTGGGCGTCGCCACCGTCTTCTTCGACGTGGCCCACCAGAGCTATCTGCCCCAACTGCTGCCCCGGGAACACCTGGTGGCCGGGAACGGGGCGCTGGAGACGGTGCGGTCCTCGGCACAGGTGGCCGGCCCCGGGCTCGGCGGCGGACTCGTCCAGCTCGTCGGCGCACATCTGGCCATCGTGGCCGACGCCATCGGCTACGCGATATCCGCCGTGTTCCTCCTCGCCATCCGCCGACCCGAGAGCAAGCCCGAACCGGTCCCCGGCGCCTCCCTGCGCAAGGACGTCGGCGAAGGCCTGCGCTTCGTGCTCGGCCACCCGCTGCTGCGCGTCATCGCGGGCACCACCGGCCTCGGCAACTTCTTCACCGCCATGCTCATGGCTACCCAGACCGTCTTCCTGGTCCGGGTCCTGGACCTGCCGCCCGCCGCGGTCGGCGCGATGCTCTCCGCCTCGGCCGTGGGCGGACTCGCCGGCGCGCTCTGCGCCGGGCGCCTGGCCGGGCGCTTCGGCCAGGCCCGCGTCATCTGGCTCTCCGCCCTCGTCACCGGGCCGTTCGCGCTGCTGTGGCCACTGTCCGCAGCGGGCGCCGCAGCCGCGCTGTTCGCCGTCGCCTCCGGTGTCGTCTTCTTCGGCGCCGTCGTCTACAACGTCGCCCAGGTGAGCTTCCGTCAGACCCTGTGCCCACCACGTCTGTTGGGGCGCATGAACGCAACCCTGCGCTTCCTCATGTGGGGCACCCTGCCGCTCGGCGCACTCGCCGGCGGCGCCGTCGCCGACGCCTACGGTGCCCGCGCCGCACTGTGGATCTGCGCCATCGGCTTCCTCGTCGTACCCGTGCCGCTGCTGCTCTCCCCGCTGCGCCGCATGCGCGAACTCCCCGACCCCGTCCACCCCGAGGACGACGAGCCGCGGCCCGTGGCCCCCGATCACGACGAGAACGTCCCCGTCGCCTGACCCGCGAAGCCGCAGCACCCGCTCAACCCCGCACCGCCGCACGGACGTTCACCCCCCCCACGTCGAGAGTTTCCGACCCGAGAGAGGATCACGTGCTCCCCAGCATCACGGGCCAGTATCTGGCCCGCTACCAGCGCCTCGGCGACGCGGGTGACCCGGCCGCCGCGCTGCTGCCCGTCACCGGGGCCCAGCGGCGCTTCCTGCTCGTACGCGCCCTCGACCCCGCGGGCCGGGCGGACATCGTCCCCATGTTCTTCGCGTTCCCGCGCGGCACCGTCGACCCGGCCCGGCTGCGTGCCGCCGCCGGGCACCTCGCGGCCCGCCACCCCGTCCTGCGCTCCCAGCCGTGCGTCGTACGCGGCACGCCGGTGCTGCGGCCCCAGCCGGCCGAGGTGCCCCTGGAGCACGTGGCCCGCGCACCCGGCGAGAGCGCCGAGGACGCGCTGCGCCGCACCCTCGCGGACTGGGCCGCACAGGGCCCGCCGCTGCGCCTGTTCCTCGCCGCCGGCGGCGCCGAGGGCGCCGCTCACCAAGGCGCCCGCGACGCCTCGCGCAACGCCCCGCACGATGCCACGCGCGCTGACGAGGAACTGCTCGCCGTCGTCCTCGACCACACCGCCTGCGACGGCCAGTCGCTCGCCCGCATCGTCGAGGAACTCGGCGCCGCCTACCGTGACCGCCTGGGCCCCGACGACCTGTCGCCCGCCGAGGCGGCCGCCGAACTGGCCGCCTACCGCGACGCCGTCCTGCGCCAGCTCGACGCCGAGGACCGTGCGGCCTCGCCCCGTGCCCTCGCATACTGGGGAGATCGGCTGCGTACGGCACACGAACAGGCACCACTGCCGCGCAAGCGCTCCATATCCGACGAACTGCCCAGCGGCGCAGCCGAGTCGAGGATTCCATCACCCGTCGGCGGCGTCCCCTTCCCGGCACTGCTCGACGCCTGCCGGGCGGCGGCCGGGGCCCTGTTCGGCACCGGTCCCGTGTCGCCCATCGGCTACCCGTGGGGCGGCCGGCCCGCCGGAGCGGAGCCGGTGCTCGGCTGCTTCCTCAACACCGTGGTCTTCCCCGCCGACACCGGCGCGGCAACGGCCCCGGAGATCACCGCCACCGACTGGTGGGACGACCTCGACCGGGCCGACACCCCCTTCGACGAAGTGGTACGGGCCGCCCGTGCGGGCGGTTCCGCCTGGTCCGGCAGGCTCGACGGCCTGCTCACCGTGGACGATTCCCGCCACCGCACCCCGCTCGCGCTCGGCGCGACACCCGGCCGCGAGGTGCACATCGGCGGCCGTCAGGTCCGCGCCCCCTTCGCCGTCTCCGCGACCCAGGGTCCCGAACTCCACCTGCGCATGGTGTGGGACCGCATGGTCCTCGACGACGCCGCGGCCGAGGACGCCTTCGCGGCCCTGCGCGGAGCGCTCCCCGCCGAGGCCCCGGCCCACTAGCCCACCCGCGCCGCACGCGATCGCCCACGGACGGCCGCGTCCCCCGAACCCTCCGCATCCGTCCGTGCCGCGCGATCCGCGACCGGCCGGCGCCCCGCCGTGCGGTCGCACAACCGCGTTCCGCACCATCCGACCCGACAACCCAAGGGATCGCCCATGCTCCCCCTCTCCTCCTCGCAGGAGATCGTCTGGCTGCACGAACAAGTGCAGCCCGGCAGCCGCGCCTACAACTTCACCGCCTCGCTCGACCTGTGGGGCACCCTCGACGTCGACGCGCTGCGCAGCGGACTGACCGCCACGCTCGCCCGGCACACCGGGCTGCGGCTCGAACTCGTCGCCGTACCCGGCGCGATGCCGGGCCAGCGGGTGGCCGAGGTGTGCCTGCCGCGGCTGCGCACCGTGGACATCTCCTGGGAGGCCGACCCCGAGGCCGCCTTCGAGAAACTGCTGCGCGGCGAGGCGGAGACCCCGCTCGACACCTTCGAGGCGCCGCTGATCCGCTGGACCCTCGTCAAGCTCGCCGACGACCAGCACCGGCTCATCCACGTGGAACACCACCTGATCCACGACGGCCACTCCTTCGCGATCCTCCTGCGCGATGTCTTCAGCGTCTACCGGGCCCAAGTGCTGGGCGAGGAGATCGAGTTGGGCACCCCCAGCTCGTACGCCGACCATGTGCGCGCCCGCGCCGAGGACGTACGGTCCGAGGAGCTGAGCGCCAGCCTGGCGTACTGGACCGACACGCTGCGCGACGCCTCGTACGACATGCCGCTGCCCGGCCTGACCCGGCCCGGCGCCCGGCGCCGCCACCACGGCGGCCAGCTGCGCCAGTCGATCGGCGCCGACCTCGCGGAGCGGCTGCGCGCCCACACCCGCGAACGCGGACTGACCCCGTTCGCCACCCTGCTCGGCCTCTTCGCCGAGATGTTGCGCCGCCACAGCGGACGCAGCCAGATGGTGGTGGGCACCGCCGTGGGCAACCGGCCGCGCGGCTTCGAGGACGCCGTCGGTATGTTCGTCAACACCATTCCGCTCCGCCTCGACCTGGATGCCTCCGCGCCGGCGGAAGACGCCATGGACGAGGTTACCGACACTCTCATCCGCGCGCTCCCGCACCAGGAAGTGCCGGTGCAGGAATTGACCCGGTCGCTCGGGCTGCACACATCGGGCGCCGACAACCCGCTGTTCAGCGTCATGTTCAGCGCCCATGACGCACCGCTTCCCGAACTGGACGTGCCGGGCCTCGAAGTCACCCTGTTCGAGGGGTTCAACACCGGCACCACCCGCTTCGACCTGGATGTGGTGCTGCTCCCCGACGACCGGCGCGGGGTGAGCCTGCGGCACGGCACGGCGGGCATGACCCTCGTCTGGGACTATGACGCCGACCTGTTCGGCGAGCAGGTCGCGCGGCTCCTCGCCGACCGCTTCCTCGACCTGCTGCGCGCCTACCTCGACGCGCCCGCCACCGCCCTCGGCGACCTGGCGCTCCCCACCACCTTCCCGGAACCGGAGCCCGCGCCCGTCGTGCCGGCCGACCGCGACGCGCTCGACCCGGCCGCCGGCCAGGACCCGTCGCTGCCGGCCCTCCTCATCGGCGCCCGCCGGCTCACCTACGGCGACCTGGACGCCCGGGTCACCTCGCTCGCCACGCGGATGCGGGCCGCCGGTGTGACGGCCGGGCAGCCCATCGCCGCGGTGCTGCCGCGCGGAGTCGACTCCGTGGTGACCCTGCTGGCCTGTCTGCGCACCGGCGCGGTCTACTGCCCGCTGTCGCCGTCCGACCCCGCCGCCCGCCTGGAGCTGCTCCTGGAGCGGCTCGCCCCCGCGCTCGTCCTCACCACCGGGAACAGCCCGGTCCGCGTCCCCGAGGGCCTGCCGAGCGCCCACCTCGACGCACCCACGCTGCCGGCCGCACGCCCGGCGGACACCGTGCCGAACACGGCGTACATCATCCACACCTCCGGCTCGACCGGCATACCCAAGCCGGTGGCCGTCGGACGCGACGCCCTGGTCAACCACCTGACCGGCGCCGCCGAGCGGTTCGGACTCGGGGCCGGGGACCGGGTGCTCCTGTTCGCCCAGCCCTCCTTCGACGTGGCCCTCGAAGAGGTGCTGCCCTCGCTGTACGCGGGCGCCTGCCTCGTCGTACCCGAACAGGACGTGCCGACGGGCGGCGAACTCGCCCAGCTCCTCGCGTCCGCCCGGGTCACCGTGGCCAACCTGCCCACCAGCTACTTCCTCGCCACCCGCGACGACCTGCTGCCGGTCCTGAAGGAGGAGCGCTGGACGCCGCGCCTCGTCGTCCTGGGCGGCGAGCGCATCCCCGCGGACGTGCTGCGCGCCTTCTTCGCCGCCACCGAAACGGAAACCGGGACCCCGTTCTCGGTGCTCAACGTGTACGGAGTGACCGAGGCGGCCATCAGCTCCACCGTCCACGAGATCACCCGGGACAGCCTCGTCGAAGGCGCGGAGATTCCGCTCGGCGGCGAACTGCCCGGCGAGCGCGTCCACGTCCTGGACGCCGGCCTGCGCCCGCTGCCCACCGGCGCCGTCGGTGAACTCGCCATCGCGGGCGCCGGGTTGGCCGAAGGGTACGTCGGCAACCCCGAGGCCACCGCGGCCCGCTTCGTCACCGTCGAGGCGCTCGGCGGCGAGCGCGTCTACCTCACCGGCGACCTCGGCTACCGCGGCCAGGACGGCCTGCTGCGCTTCCTCGGCCGCCGCGACAACCAGATCAAGCTGCGCGGCTACCGCATCGAACTCGAAGAGGTCGAGGCCGCCGCCTCCGCGGCGCTCGGCGGCCGCTCCTGCGCCGTCGTGCTCGACAAGGACGCCGCCGGCGGGCCCCGTCTGGTCGCCTTCCGCGAGCGCGCCGACGAGGCCGCGGAGTGGGACGAGCAGGCCCTGCACACCGAGCTCGCCAACCGCCTCCCCACAGCCCTGGTGCCCGCCCGCTGGGTACTCCTGGACGCCATGCCCACGCTCGCCGGAGGCAAGCCCAACCGGGTGGCCCTCGCCCGCCTGGCCGCCGAACAGGCCCCGGCCGCCCCGATCGAGGAGGCGCCGCCCATGGCGGACCCCGCGCTCTCGCGGGACCCGGCCGTCGCGCTGCTCGCGGAGGGCTGGCGCGAGGTGCTCGGACACGACCGCTTCGAGGAGAGCTCGCACTTCTTCCACATCGGCGGACACTCCCTGCTCGCCGCGCAGTTGGCGGCCTGGCTTGAGCCCCGCCTGGGCGAGCGCCCCTCGCTGCGCCTGCTCTTCCAGCACCCGGTCCTCGCCGACCAGGCCCGCGCCCTCGGCGCGACCGCCACCCCCGCCCTCGCCACGCCGAAGGAGTCGTGATGACCCATCAATTGACGGACCGTCAGCCCACCGCCCCCGCCGACTCCGACGCCGGCCTGAGCATCCTGCGCGGCGCGCCCCTGTCCGGGCCGGCCGCCGCGGGTGTGCTCGCGCGCTACGAGGACTGGGTACGCAACACGCCGCAGGCCCCCGCGGTCATCGACGGCGAGCACCGCTGGAGCTACGCCGAGCTGGACGAGGCGGCGGACGCCGTCGCGAAGACGCTGGCCGGCCGGGTCCGGCCCGGCGACCTCGTCGGAGTCTGCCTGGACCGCTCGGCCGCCCTGGTGGTCACCGCCGTCGCCCTGGCCCGGATCGGCGCGGTCTACCTGCCGCTCGGCCCGCGCCCCGGAGAGCGCCGCATCAGCGCCGTCGCCGAGGACATCGGCGTCGTATGCCTCATAGCCGACCCGGACAACCTGACCGAGCATCAAGGCCGTTCCGAGCAGCTGGAGTTGCCGCTGCCCACCGACGGCGTCAACGCCTCCGCCGCTGTCGTGGCCGCCTTCGGTACGGTCGCACCGGGTGCTCGCACCGCCCCTCCCGAAGCCCTGTACGCCGTCCTCACCTCCGGATCCACCGGCCGCCCCAAGGCGGTCGCCGTCGGCGAGCCCGCGCTCGCCTCGCTCCTGGACTGGTACCGCGCGGAGACCGGGCTCGCCCCGGGCGACCGGCAGTCGCTGCTCATCGGTGTCGCCTTCGACCCCCACCTCCTTGAGCTGTGGGGCGGACTGACCTGTGGCGCGGCCCTCGTACCCGCCCCCGACGAGGTCCGCTGGGACCCGGCCGCGCTCACCGACTGGTGGCGGGACGCCGAGGTCACCGTCGGCGTCGCGGCCACCCCCATGGTCGAACCGCTCCTGGACCGGCCCTGGCCCCAGGACCTGAAACTCCGTCACCTCATGGTCGGCGGCGACCGGATGCGCCGGCGCCCCGGCCCCGATGTCACCGCCGCCGTGCACAACGCCTACGGCCCCGCCGAGGCGACCGTCGTCACCACCACCCACGCCATGCGTGCCACCGACCCCGACGTCACCGCCGACGCCGCACCGCCCATCGGCGTGCCGATCGCGGGTGCGACCGTCGCCGTCACCGACGAGGACGGCACCGTCCTCGCGCGCGGCGAGGACGGCGAACTGCGCATCGGCGGCGCCTGCTTGGCGTTCGGCTACCTCGACCCGGAGCTGACCGCCCGGCGCTTCACCGCTCCGCCGGCCCAACTGCCGGACCTGGACCGCATGTACCGCACCGGCGACCGGGTCCGGATGCTCGCGGACGGCCGCCTCGAATTCCTCGGCCGCCTCGACGACCAGGTCAAGATCAGCGGCGTGCGGATCGAACCGGCCGAGGTCGAGGCCGCGTTCGAGCAGCACGAGCACGTCCGCAGTGCCGTGGTCACCGCCCCCCGCGACACCGAGGGCCGCGCCCGGCTCGTCGCCCATGTGCTCGCCGCCCCGGGAGCCGCCCCCGCCGTCGACGAACTCCTCACCGCCGTACGGGCCTGGCTTCCCGAGCAGGCGGTGCCCTCGACCGTACGGCTCGTGGACGCCTTCCCGCTGGACGCCAACGGCAAGGTGGACCGGGCCGCCCTGCGCAAGCAGGCCGAGGAGCCGCCCGCCCCGGTGGCCGAGGCGGAGCTGCCCGAGGGCGCCGGCGCCGACGAACTCCTCGTCCTCGCCACCGTCCGTGACCTGCTCGGCCGCCCCGGGATCACCCTGGACGACAACTTCACCGACGCCGGAGGCACCTCCATCCTCGCGGCCCGGCTCCTCGAAGCCCTGGAGCGCGAAACCCAAGTACGCCTGCGAGCGCCGGAGTTGCTGCGCCAGCCCGACCTGCGCGCGATCGCGGCCGTCCTCGACAAGCGCCGCACCCTCGCGCGCACCCCGGGGACCTGACGTGACCGCCCCGCGGCCCCCCATCGACCCCGACGACCGGAAGGAAACGACCGTGACCGTGGCACAGACCGGCCTGCCCGCCCTGGTGGCGCGGCACGCCGAACACACCCCGGACGCCCTCGCCGTGGCGGACGGCGACACCACCCTCACGTACGCACAGCTGGTCTCGCGCGCCCGCCGTCTCGCCACCCACCTGCACGAGCAGGGCGTACGCACCGGAGACTCGGTGGCGCTCCTCATGCCCCGCTCGGCCGACACCGTCGTCGCCCAGCTCGCCGTGTGGTGGGCCGGCGCCGCCGTCGTGCCGCTCGACCCGGCGCACCCCGCCCCCCGCACCGCCGCCATGCTCGAAGACTCCGGTGCCACGCTCACCGTCGGCGACAGCAAGCTCCTGGAGGCCGCCGCCCCGGCCGGAACCGTCCTCGCCCTGCCCGGCGACGAGCGGCTGCCCGACCGGGAGGCACCCGGCGAAGGGCCCGGCCCCGACGCCGTCGCGTTCGTCATGTTCACCTCCGGCTCCACCGGCCGCCCCAAGGGCGTCGCGATCCCGCACGGGGCCATCGCCGAACTCGTCACCGCCCCGGACTACGTCACCGTCACCGCACGCGACCGGGTCCTGCTGCACTCCCCGGCGACGTTCGACGGCTCCACCTTCGAGGTGTGGTCGGCCCTCGCCAACGGCGCCGCCGTCGTGGTCTGCACCACCGAGCGTCCCTCCTTCGAGGATCTCGCCAAGGACGTGGAGCGGCACGGCGTCACCGTCGCGTTCTTCACCACCGCCCTCTTCCACCAGCTCGCGGCCCGCCGCTCGCGCCTCTTCTCCGTCCTGCGCACCGTGGTCGTCGGCGGCGAGGCGATGGCCGCCCAGCACGCCCGCGCCGTGCTGCGCGCCTTCCCCTGGGTCGAGCTCGTCAACGGCTACGGCCCGACCGAGACCACCACCTTCGCCACCGCCCACCGCGTCACCGACGCCGACTGCGACGGGCCCGTACCCATCGGCCGCCCGGTGGCCGGCGCCACCGCCCACATCCTCGGCGCGGCGGACCTGCCCGTCGACGACGGCGCACGCGGCGAACTCTGGATCGGCGGCAGCCGCCTTGCCCACGGATACACCAAGCGGCCCGAGTTGACCGCCGAGCGCTTCGTCGACCACCCCGCACTCGGCCGCCTCTACCGCACCGGTGACCTCGTCTCGGCCCGCCCCGACGGCATCCTCGACTACCACGGGCGTACCGACGACCAGGTCAAGGTGCGCGGCTTCCGCATCGAACCCGGCGAGATCGAGCACGCGCTGCGCGAACAGCCGGAGGTGGACGACGCGGCCGTCACCGTACGCCGCCCCACCCCCGACGACGCCCGCCTCGCCGCCTTCGTGGTGGCCGGCCCCGGACCGGTGCCGCACTCGGAGGCACTCCTCGCCCGCCTCACCGCCCTCCTGCCCGCACACCTGGTCCCGGACGAGCTGACCTTCGTCGAACGGCTGCCGCTCACCACCTCCGGCAAGGTCGACCGCAGGTCCCTCGGCGATCTCGCCACCGCCGTCGACACCATCGGCGCCGCCCAACCGCTCACCCCGCTCCAGCAGGCCGTCGCCGAAGTGTGGGCACGTTCGCTCGGCTGCGAAGTGACCCGGCCCGACGCCGACTTCCTCGAACTCGGCGGACACTCCCTGCTCGCCCTCGTCGTGGCCGAGGACCTGCGCGAGGACCTCGGCGTGGAACTGTCGCTCGCCGACTTCTTCACCGCCCCCACGGTCGCCGGCCACGCCGACCTGGTCGAGCGCGCCCTGCTCGCCGCCCACACCGATCTGCACCCCGACGCGCCCGAGGACACCGATGGCCGCCACTGACACCCCCGCCGACCTCCAACAGGAGCTGCTGCGCCGGGCCCGAGCCCGCGCCGCCGCACGTCCGGCCACACCGGCGCCGGCCCGGGAACGTGCCACCGGACCCGCCCCGCTCACCCATGCCCAGCGCCGCATGTGGCTGATGGAACGGCTCGGCCAGAGCAGCGCCCAGTACAGCGTGCCCTTCGCGACCCGGCTCACCGGGCCCTTCGATCCGGACGCCCTGAGCACGGCACTCACCGAGCTGGTGCGCCGCCACGAGATCCTGCGCACCCGCTACGGCCGCGACGGCGACGAGCCCTACCAGGAGCCGCTGCCCGCCCCCGCAGCCATCGCGGTCCCCGTGGTCGACGCCCCGGACGACGGCGCCCGGCTCCTGACCGAGGAGGCCCGCCGCCCCTTCGACCTCGCCGAGGGCACCGTCCCGCGCGCCCTCGTGCTGCGCCACGGCCCGCGGGACCACACCGTATTGCTGACGTTCCATCACATAGCGATCGACGGCGGCTCGTTGGAGACCGTCGCCGAAGAGCTCGCGGCCCTGTACGCGGCGGCTGTGGACGGTCGCCCGCCCGCACTGCCCGAGCCGCCGCAGTACGCGGACTTCGCACGCCGCGAGCACACCGACGCGGCACGTCTGGAAGACGGCCTCGCCCACTGGATGCGGAGTCTCGACGGCGCCACCGCGCCGCGCCTGCCCCGGCCGGCCGTACTCCCCGCCGATGTGTCCGAACACCCGGCCGCGACCCGCACCGCCGCGCTCGGCGAGAACGTACTGCCCGCCCTGCGCGAACTCGGCCGGCAGCGCCGGGCCACGGTGTTCACCGTGGGCCTGGCCGCCGCGTTCGCCGCGCTGCACCGCCTCACCGGTGAGGCGGACCTCGTCATCGGCTGCGCCGCCACCCACCGCGAAGGCCCGGCGATGCGCGGCCTGGTGGGCCTGTGCGTCAACACCCTCCCGGTACGCGTCGACCTGTCGGGCGATCCCGGCTTCGCCACCGTCGTCGAGCGCGTGCGCGACGCGCTGCTCGCGGCCCAGCAGCACCGGGAGGTGCCGTTCGACCTGATCCTGGAGCGGCTCGGCTCGGCGGCCCGGGGCGACGACGGCACCGGGCTCGTCCGGGTCACCTCGGACGTCATGGGCGAGCCAACCGCCTTGCCACTGCCGGGACTTGAGGCGCGAGCGGTCGAAGTGACCGTGGGAGAGGCCAAGTTCGACCTGACCTTCGGCCTGTTCGACACCGATGCCCCGGCGAGCCTGGTCCAGTACGGCCGGGCCGCGCTGGACGAGGAGACGGGCCGGGCCCTCGCCGAATCCTTCGCCGAACTGCTCACCGCCGTGGCGGCCGACCCCGAACTCCCGCTGTCCGCCCTGCCGGGCAACCCGGCCGAGCCGGTGACCGACGGAAGGCACCCCGCCGAGGTGCGACTGCTGGCCCACCCCGAGGTGGCCGAGGCCCACGTGCCGGACCCGGCGGGCGGCCCCCTGCTCGCCTACGCCGTACTGCGGCGCACCGGAGGACCCTCGCCCGTCCAGCTCCGCACCCATCTGCGGGGCGTCCTCGGGCGCGAACTCGTACCCGCAGCAGTCACCTTGCTGGATGCCATGCCGCGCACGGCGGACGGATCCGTGGACGCCGCGAAGCTGCCCTCGGCCCCGATCCCTGCGGCGCCCAGGAGCCCACACCTGGACGCGGTGACGGAGGCGCTCACGGGCCTGCTCGGCCAACGGCCGGGCCCGGAAGAGGACTTCTTCGCGCTCGGTGGCCACTCGCTGGCCGCCGTCCAGCTCGCCGAGCGTCTGCGGTCGGCGCTGACACTGCCCCTGGTCGGCCTCGACATCATGCAGACCCGCACGCCGAGGGCCATCGCGGAACTGCTCGACGCGCGCGCGGCGGAACGGGCCTCGGCGGTCGCGGCGTCCGCGACGGCATCGGCCGCCGCCTCCGCGCGACCGCGCCGGGTGCGCGAGGGCACGGTCCTGGTGACCGGCGGCACGGGGGGCGTCGGTGCGTTCGTGCTGCGCGAACTGGCCGCCCAGGGACGGCCGGTGCTCGCGCTGGCCCGGCCCGAGTCCGCGCATCTGGTCGGCGGGGAAGGCGTCGAGGTGATCGAGGGCGATCTCACCGACCTGGACGGGCTGCGCGCCGCCGTCGAAGGCGCGGACGCCGTGATCCACGCCGCGTGCACCTTCACCCGCCCCGAAGTGGACGTGGCCGCGATGGAGGCCATGGTCGCGGCCTGGCGCGGGGGCCCCTTCGTCTTCGTGAGCAGCGTGGACGCCTATGGCCGGCCCCAGGCCGCCCAGGTGGCCGAGGAGTCCTCCGCGCAGGCGCCGCTGAGCTCGTACGGCCAGGCCAAGCTGGACTGCGAGCGGCTCCTGCTGAGCGCCGCGGGCACCGGGGGGCGGGGCGGCGCGAGCGCCGTGCGCTCACCCATCGTGTGGGGCGCGCACGACCGGCTCCGCGACCAACTACGCTGGGGCGCCACGGGGTTGCTGTACCAGGCGGCCCTCGCCGGCCACCCCATCGGCCTGCCGGCCGCCGGTGCGGGGGGACACGACTGGTACGGGGCGCCCTGGGTGCACGCGGCGGCTCTGGCCCGTGCGGTGGTCTCCTGCCTGGACGCACCCGTGCACGGCGTTGCCAACGCGGTGAGCGGGCACGTGGCCTGGTCCGACCTGACCGCCGAACTGGTGACGCTGCTCGGCAGTGGCAGCACCGTCACGTTCGAGGACGAGGTGCACCGCGACCTCGACCACCGCTGGCACTACCGCGCGGACCGGCTCGCACGGGCTCTGCGCCCGGCGCCGGGGGAGGACCTGCACTCGGTACTGGCCGCGATGATCGAGCCGATGAGTCGGTGAGCCGATGCAGGGGGGTGCGTCGCGAGGGCTGAGTCGGAAGGGCTGAGTCGAAGGCCCGAGTCGGAAGGGGTGACTGCGAAGAGCTGAGTGCGAAGGGGTGAGTGCGAAGCGGCATGCATGAAGGGATAGGCGTGAAAGGAGTGAGCGCGAGGGTGTGAACCGCATCGCATGGGGTCCGGCCACGTGTGCGCTGCGTACAGTGGTCGGCCGACCATGGGTCGGGCGCACACCCCCGTGCCGCCGGTCCCGCTCGATTCACCAGGAGTTGCCGTGTTCCGCCCGCAGTCCCGACCGACCGCCCCTGCTTCCCGTCCCACTCCCACCCGTGCCGTCGCACGGCCGACGGCACGACGGGCCGTCGGCGCCAGTGCTGCCGTGGTGCTGCTCGCCCTACAGATCGGGGTCGGTTCTGCGGCTCAGGCGAGAACACCCGGGACGGCGAAGGATGTTCAGACCATGGCGGCCGGGGCCGGAGCGGGGGCCGAGGGTGTCGCACACCGGGGCGACACCCCGCTCGAAGCGAGCGTCTCCGAGGGACAGGTGAAGGAGGTCGCGCCGGGCGGAGTACTCACCTACCCGAGCGTGACCAGCTGCCTCACCATCACGGTCCGCCTGAGCGGCGGTGGCCTGGTGGGCGCACACGCCAGCCTCTTCCAGGTGCCCGGCGAACTGCGCTCCGACGAGATACTGCCCGCCCTCAAGGCCGGGGTGGGCGGCCGGCAGGTGAGTGCCATCGAGGTCAAGGGCGCGGTCGGTGCCTGGCATCCGAGCTACTTCACCAAGGCGATCGAGAGCTACGGCGACACGGATCCGGTGCCGGTCCCCACCGGCCAGGACAGCGCAGGCATCGCCCGGGCGGTGGCCGACGGCCTCGGTCTGCCGCGCCCCCTCGTGACCGTCCAGGACGTACCCGACGGCGACCAGACCGTCCACTGACCC
The DNA here is from genome assembly GCF_002803085.1 of Streptomyces sp. CB01201. Classification (GTDB taxonomy): domain Bacteria; phylum Actinomycetota; class Actinomycetes; order Streptomycetales; family Streptomycetaceae; genus Streptomyces; species Streptomyces hundungensis. The sequence goes on from NZ_NNBJ01000001.1 coordinate 483,359, forward strand.
ACCCCGGCCCCCCCCCGGCCGTCCCCGGCCCCGGCCGTCCCCGGCCCCGGCCGTTCCCGGCCACCGTGCCGACCCCGTGGAACGGGTCAGCGCAGGGTGGTCGGGGGCAGGAATGCGCGGGGTGCCTCGCGGTGCCACCACGCTCCGGTCCTGCGCAGCTCCTGCCACGTCGTGAAGCGATAGCGCCACACCCGGGCACGGATGAACACCGGCGGCGTCTCGGGAAAGGGATTGTGCCGCAACAGGCGCACCGTATCGGGGTCGTTGACCAGAAGGCGCTCCACGAATGCGCCGAACCACGAGGAGCCGTACGACGGCGAGAGCGCCAGGAACCAGAGCAGCCAGTCGAGCCGCAGGTGGTACGGGGCGAACTGGCGCGGCAGCCGTCGTACATCGCCCGGCTTCCCATGGAATTCGTACTCCCGCCAGATGGTCCGGTCCGTCACCGCCTCGTCCGCCGTCCCCTCGATGACGACCTCGTGCCGGATGCGTGTGATGCTCCCGAAGGCCCCGTAAGAATTGACCAGATGGAGCGGCTCGTACGTCGTGTTCATCCGCTGCCGGTGCGAAAGGAGATTGCGGGCGGGGCGATAACTGAGCGCAAGGACGAGGCCGGCCACCACTGCGGCGACGATCTCGTACCAGAGGGGCGGGCGGGGAAGGGAGGGCGTGGCCGCGACGGGGGAGCCGTCGAGGGCGGAGGCGGCGAGGACGATGGTCAGCCAGTTCAGCCAGGCGAAGTTCCCGGACAGGACCAGCCACAGCTGAGTGCAGATGATCACGCAGGCGGCGATGCTCGCCACCGGCTGCGGAGTGAACAGGGCCACGGGTACGACGAGTTGGACGAAGTGGTTGGCCGCCACCTCCACCCGGTGCAGGGGCTTCGGCAGATGGTGGAAGAACCAGCTGAGCGGGCCGGGCATCGGCTGGGTCTCGTGGTGGTAGTACAGGCACGTCAGATCGCGCCAGCACGGATCGCCGCGCAGCTTGATGAGCCCGGCGCCGAACTCCACCCGGAACAACACCCACCGCAGCAGCCACATCAGGATCACGGGTGGGGCGATGTCGTCGTTCCCCAGGAAGACGGCGAGGAAGCCGGCCTCCAGAAGCAGCGACTCCCAGCCGAAGCCGTACCAGGTCTGGCCGACGTTGACGATGGACACATACAGCGCCCACAGCACCGCCCAGCACGCCATCGCCGCCGCCAGCGGCACGGCATCGGCCGCCCCGGCCGCCACGGCTCCCGCCAGCGCCGCGCCCGACCAGGCACACAGGGCGAACAGGCGGTCCGAGTAACGGAGTTGGAACAGGCTGGGCGCACTGCGAAACGGTACGCGCCGCACGAAGGCGGGCACGGGAAGCATCCCGCGCTCCCCGATGAGTGCCCGGAACTGCACGGCCGCCGTGAGGAACGCCACCAGGTAGACGGCGGCGAGGGAGCGTTGGAAGACGAGCCGGCCGAACCAGTACGCCGACGACGAGAACCACTGCACGACGGGGCGCCTCCAGGCCGGGGAGCGGAACGGCGGGAATGCCCGCGCCCTCTTCGTAGCGGGGATCCGGGAGCCGGTCGAGTCGGCCTACTGTCCCTTCACCCGCTCGCGCCACAACCGTGATCATCGGAAGAGGCCCGGTGGCACGTCATGTCACGCCGACGACGTCCCGCCGGGCCGTGCGGAGGCGCCGACGCGCCCGCCCCCACTGGAGCGGCCCCGCAAGCGAGTCGACCGCGTCAGACGTTGACTCCGTAGTCGGAGGCGATACCGGCGAGCCCGGAGGCGTAACCCTGGCCGACCGCGCGGAACTTCCACTCCGCGCCGTGCCGGTAGAGCTCTCCGAAGACCATCGCCGTCTCCGTCGAGGCGTCCTCGCTCAGGTCGTAGCGGGCCAGCTCGATGCCGCCCGCCTGGTTGATCACACGGATGTAGGCGTTGCGCACCTGGCCGAAGTTCTGGCCGCGCGCCTGGGCGTCGTGGATGGAGACCGGGAACACGATCTTCGCGACGGGGGCGGGGACAGCCGAGAGGTCGATGTTGATGGTCTCGTCGTCGCCCTCGCCCTCACCGGTGAGGTTGTCGCCGGTGTGCTGCACCGAGCCGTCCGGGCTGGTCAGGTTGTTGTAGAAGACGAAGTGGCTGTCGGAGAGCACCTTGCCGCTCTCGTCGCAGAGCAGCGCGCTGGCGTCGAGGTCGTGGTCCGTGCCGGTGGTCGTCCGCACGTCCCAGCCCAAGCCCACCGTGACGGCCGCGAGGCCGGGGGCTTCCTTGCTCAGCGAGACATTGCCGCCCTTGCCGAGACTCACGCCCATGTTGTTCCTCCGTGGTTGTGCCGGTTCCGTCGTCCGGTTAGAACGTCCGGAACACGGCTACGGTTCCACGATTGCGCAATTCCTGAAGTAACGGCCTGTTGCCGGAGGTGCGGGGCGGGACGCGTCGGTCAGGAGGCGGGGCCGGCCGGAGGCGCGCCGGTGGTGGCGGCCTTGTAGAGGGCCTGGGCAGCGGATCCGAAGTACGCGCTGTACGAGACCTGCGGCGTGTTGCCACCGGTGTGGTAGCCGCCGATGACGCCGATCACGCCCCAGCCGCCCGGCCGTGCCACCAGCATGGGCCCACCGCTCGTGCCACCCACGAACCCGGCACAGGCGATGCGCTCGAAGGTCCCCGGGTCGGCCGGGTCGTCGCTGAGCCACTTGGTGGTCTTGCTCAGGCACTCCAGCGGCTTCTGCGCGCCACCGGGGTAGCCGATCATCCGCACGGGGGCGTGGGCGTACCCCGAGCCGGTGACCAGCTGGACCCCGCCGACCGCGTCCTCCAGCCGCTGTCCGTCCTGGTTCGCCTCGGTGACCGCGAACCCGAAGTCGTAGGCGGCACCCGCGTGTTCACCCTTGTCGTAGTACTCCTGCGAGACATACACCCCGTTGTCCTGGACGGGGAAGACACCGAACGGAGTCAGCCCGTCGTGATACTGCGGCACGAAGGCGAGATGGCGCTTGGGGGAGTTCCCGGAATACCCCTTCAGGCAGTGCCCGGCGCTGAGTACCAGGTTGCGGCCGGGACCGCGCACCACGGAACCGCTGCACGTACGCCCCGTACCGGAGTCGTCCGTCCAGAAGAAGGTGCCGGCCTGGGGAATGCCGTCGAAGCTCTTGCTCGGCGGGATGACCTCGCCGGGGCGTGGGCCGTCCACGGTCGGCTCTGTGGTGCGGGGCCCCGTGGATTCGTCCTGACCTGTGGCGCCGGGCCCTGTGTCGCCCGGACCCGTGTCACCGGGCTGTGCGGCCGTCATACGGGCCGCGGTCCAGAAGGCGCCCAGCGCGGCGGCGTCCGGGCCGGGCGCCGACGGGGCGCCCGCCGCGAACGCCGCGGGAGTCAGGCCGGCGGACAGCAGCACCGCGGCCGCGAGTGCGGCGCCGTGTCGGATGTTCCTGGTCCTGCGCACCATCAATTCCTCTCCGCCCGGACATATGTGACGGCCCACCATACGGCGGCTCCAGCGGTGTGCAGTAGAGCGCGAAGTCGCCCGGCGCGGCGCCGGGCGACTTCGCGCGATCGGTCAGTGCGCCACCGCACCGAAGGCCCGATGTGCGGCCCGGCGCCACCGGTTGGCGGGCAGCGCGGGGCGCAGCACGGCGAGCGCCCCGCAGTACTTGGTGAACACCGCGGGCCGCACCCGATGGGCGTGCAGCAGCCGGTCCGCCTCCGTGAGGTGCTCGGCGGACTTCGTCTCGACGAGTACGAGACCGGCGTCGGCGCGCACCACACGCCCGCCGGCCAGATCGACACACACCAGCCCCGCGTCACAGGTGACGCGCTGGCCGTCCGCCACGAACGTGGCCCGGAGGTAGTCGGTGGACAGGGAGGGCCCGAGCGCGTCCGGCGCGTCGATCGCGTACGCGCGGCGCAGCGTGTCGGCGAGGAACACGCGCTGCGCGGGCCCCAGCGGGGTGTCCGCGCCGGTGAGGGCGAGGCGGTGTTTGACGGTGTCACCCCGGGCACCCTTGAGCTTGATCTCGAACTGCCGCTCCCCGCTGTCCTCGTAGACCCGCTCGCGGACCTTGAACCGCAGGCGCCTGCCCTGCCGGTGGTCGTGGAAGGAGCGCAGTGCGGGGGTGTCGTAGTACACCGAGTGGTAGCGGAAGGCGCGGATCCCGCCGATGGCCAGCGCACGGAAGGGGCCGCTCGGCCGCCCGGAATCCGTGAGCGAGCCGACCACGTGGAGGAAGGCGGATACGGGTACGAGGTAGCTGCGGTCGAAGCGGGTGAGCAGCGAGGAGCGCTCGTTGAGCTCGGCCAGCGAGATCGGGTCCGCGCCCCACGCGGCCTCCTTGACGGCCCGCACGGCCTCGGCGCTCATGCGGTGTCCAGGGCGGGCGCCGCCGGGCGCGGCACATCGACGTGCCCTGTAGCTACCGACGTGGACGCGGGCGGGGACGCGGGTGTGGGCGTGCGGATGTGTGGATGAGTGGGTGCGGGCGCGGAGGTCCCGACCGGTTCGCGGTAGCGGACGTCGACGACCATCAGATCGCGTACGAAGTCGATCTCCATGACCGTCCAGTGCAGCGGCTCGCCGAGGCGCCGTGCGAGGTCGGCCCGCAGCGCGGTGGGGTTGGTGTGCACGGCGTCCAGGGTGATGACCGCGCGGCGGGCGCGGGCGAAGAGACGCGGGTGGTCGGCGGCGTACACGACCAGGAGCAGAACGATGCTGAGTGCCGCCGCCAGGGCGAACCGGAGATGGGGTAGCCCGCAGATGAGGCCGAGCACCAAGGTGGTGAAGTAGTACGCGACCTCCTGGTGTTGCACGGCGTCGGAGCGCAGCCGGATGATCGACAGGACCCCGAACAGACCGAAGCCGAGCGCCATGCCGCCACGGCCACCCACCTCGGCGAGTGCCGCGACGATGGTGAACAGGGCCACGTTCAGGGCGAGATAGGCCGGCACGAGGTCGCGGCGCCGGTGCCTCGGGTAGTAGATGGCGAACGTGAGCAGGCAGATGGCGGTGAGGTCGAGCCCCAGATGGGCGGCGAGATGACGTAACGAGTCCATGGCTCCGCTCCCGGTATGCGTACGCGTGCGTAGGTGTGCGTACGGGAAGAGACCCCAGACTCTAGGAGGCCGCCGGGTGAACCCTCACCAACTTGTCAGTGAATCCAACGGATCATTGATGTATTCGAGTGGTCATTGGCCAATTCGGTTGTGGAGATGACGAGTTCGGCCCTCTTGCGAGACACGTTCGCGATCGGTTCCGATGTGGTCCGCGCCCCCTCTCATCAGGTGCCATAGGCACCTCGCTATGGCCACGTTCCCGGGACGCCTCTTGGACGCCCAGGGGGCAGGCCTGTTCTGCTGGGGACATGCGAGACAACACGACACGCCTTGCCGCCCTGCACCGCTCTCCCGCGAAGTGGCCCGCCGCGCTGCTCGCCCTCGCGGTGCTCACCACAGGGACGGCCTCCACCGCAGAGGCCGCCGAAGCCCGGAACCGCACCACCGTGAGTGCCACGAACGCTCAGGTGCCGCGCCATGTGGGCGACACACATGATGCGGCCACTACACATGATGTGGCCGACACATTGCGGCAGCTGGAAGCGAGTCACGACGTACGGATCGGCGCGTACGCCCTGGACACCGGGACCGGACGGACCGTCAGCTACCGGGGCAACGAGAGCTTCCCCTCACTGTCCACCTTCAAGGCGATGGCGTGTGCGGCCGTGCTCGACAGGGCTCGGTACATCGAGCCGGGGCTCCTCGGCAAGGTCGTGCACTGGAAGGCGAGCGACGAGGTCGCCAACTCGCCGGTCACCAAGGGGCAGGGCGACAAGGGGATGACCGTCGCGGAGCTGTGCCGGGCGGCCATCACCCGGAGCGACAACACGGCGGGCAACATGGTGCTCCACCAGATCGGTGGTCCCCAGGGCATGACCCGCTACTACCGCTCCCTCGGGGACCCGGTCTCGCGCCTGGATCGCTGGGAGCCCGAGCTGAACGACTGGCGGCCGGGGGAGCGGCGCGACACCACGGCCCCTGCTGCCATGGGGCGTGACCTCGCCAGGACCTCCCTGGGGTGCGGCCTGGTGCCGGCCGACCGGGACACGCTGAACACCTGGCTGCGGGGGACGGTCACGGGGGACGAGCGGATCCGGGCGGGGCTGCCCAAGGACTGGACCGTCGGTGACAAGACCGGTACCACCGATGCGTACGGCTCCGCCAATGACATCGCCGTGGCGTGGCCGAAGTCCGGCCACCCCGTGATCATCGCGATCTACACCAACCATGCGGCTGCCGAGGCGCCTGCGGACAACGCGGTGATCGCGAGCACCGCGTCGGCGCTCGTGCACGGCCTCGGGGTCCCGACCTCCTGACTGGCGGACGAAGGAGGGTTGGCGCCCCGCTGTCGTCATCGACCGGTCTATTCCAACTGGGACCAACTGGGTTTCGCCAGGCCCTGGTTGGTGACGGCCTCCCACACCTGGCGGGCCAGAATGTGGGGCGCCAACATCCCATCGACGACCAGGTCACACGAATGACGTGCCGGCTCGACATGTCGGTAGTGCGCCTCGCGGCGGTGCTCCACGTAGTTTCGCAGAAGCACCTCAAGCGGAAAGTTTTCGCTCAGGCACTTGCGCCGGATCTTGCGGGCCAGGCGCAGGTCGGCCGGCAGATCGACGAACACGTCGAAGCGGAGGTGCGGCGCCCGTGGGGCTATGTGGTGCGCGAACATGCCGTCGACGATGACGAACTCCGCGGCCTCCAGGGCGGCGTCGGTGTCCTGGGTGAGGCGGTCGGTGTCCAGCGAACGCGGGTCGCCGGCGTCCAGACGCGGGACGCCCGCTTCGTCGGGGGTCCATACACCGCGCTCGGGAGTGCGGAAGTAATAGTCGTCGCCGTGCAGGACCTTTACGGGCGTGCGGGGCGCGTCGGCGGCCAGGGCCGTGGCCAGGGTCGTCTTGCCGGCGCCCGCGCCGCCGGTCAAGGTGAGCAGCATCCGGTCCTCCCCGATCCAGTGCGAGGGTCGATGATCGCACGCCTTCCGGCGCGTCCCGGCGTGCCGCCCGGCCGGGGGTCTGCGAGGGTCGGCCTGGAACCCGTGACGCTGGGGCCCCGGCACCCTCCGCCCAAGGAAGTGAGCAAGGCATGGAGAAGTTCTCCCTGGAAGCGATCGCCCGCGCTCAGCTGAAGGCCGCCCGGGACGCCGGGGCCGGACGCAGCGCGTCCACCGTGATCGGCGGGCACGAGCGCGTGCTGCGCCAGACGGTCATGGCACTGACCGAGGGCAGCACTCTCGGCGAGCACGGCCACGGGGGCGAGGCCACGCTGCTGGTGTGGACGGGCCGGATCCGCCTCGTCGCCGGAGCGGACACGTGGGAGGGCCGTAACGGGGACCTGCTGGCGGTCCCGGCCACGCCCCACACCGTGGAGGCCCTGGAGGACTCGGCGTTCCTGCTGACCGTGGCAATGGCCTGACGGGCTGATGGCGTGACGGGCTGATGGCGTGACGGGCTGATGGCGTGACGGCCCGGCGGGCTCAGGCGCTGATGCGCTGAGGCGCTGATGCGCTGCGCCCTTCCGTTCCCTGCGACGGCGAGGGCCTCCTCAGCGTGGTGCGGCCCCCTTACGGGACGGCCCTCAGCGGGCCCTGACCCGGAGCCACGTGGGCTTCGTCCGTGCGGGCGATGGATGGGCGCCAGGCGGAGGCGACCCTGGAAATGGCCGCGACAGGTGCGACCGAGCCACGAGACCCTCGTCAGGAGAAGAGAACCCGCCATGAACGCCGCCCGCAGCCCGCGCCCTGCCCCCAGCGCACACCCCGCCCGCAGCCCGCGCCCCGCTCCCGCCGCCATATCCGCTGAGCATCTGAACGACCCCCGCAGCCTGGCGTTCTTCCGCGGCGCGAAGGCGCTCGTCGGCGCCTACTTCGGTATCGGCGTGCTCACGCTGGCGGTCATCGTTCTCCTCCGAGACGACTCGGCGGAAGTGAACTCCGCCGTGTGGGTGCGGGCAACCATCGTGGCCGTGAGCGCACTCGTGACGCTCCTGTGCGCCGTTCGCGCGGCCCGCGGCTCACGTGCCGCGTATCGCAGGCTCAGGATCATCTCGGCCGTCACGGTGGTGGCCATCGCGGCCGTCGTCGCTCTGCCGGGCACCTTTCCCGCTTGGCTGAAGGCCGAACAAGCGGTCTGCGGGGTGTTCCTGCTGGCCGTGGTGGCGCTGATCAACGGCAAGCACATGCGATCGCTCTTCGCCGCCCGCTGAGCGTGGCGGCCCGCCCGGCGGGAGCGACAGGAGGCAGTGCGTCGCTTTCGCCCTCAGCGTGATCGGTCTGCACGTGGGCGAGCCGGGGCAGCGTACGGGGATGCCCCCTGCCATAGCCCATCTCAGTGACCCGCACCTCACGTCCGGCCCGCTGGCCGGTGCGCCGGCCGAGGCGTTGGCCCGCGCGCTCGGCCGGGTCCTCGCCTTGGACCCACGGCCCGACGCGGTCGTGATCACGGGGGACCTGACCGACCGGGGCCGTGCCGAGGAGTACGCGGTCCTGCGGGATGTCGTCAGCGGTTTTCCCCTGCCGCTGCATCTCGTCGCCGGAAACCACGACGACCCCGAGTCGCTGCGTGCGGCCTTCGGCGGTACCGCTTTCCTGGGTGGCGGACACAAGACGCACTACGCGGTGCCCCACCCCGACTTCACGGTCGTCGTCCTCGACTCGACGGTTCCGGGCTCTCCCGGAGGTCATCTGGGCGCGGCTCAACTGGGCTGGCTGGACTGGGTGCTTGAGCGCAGATCCGGCATCCCGGCGTTCGTCTGCCTGCACCATCCACCCGTCCCGGTGGGGATCGGATTCCTGGACGGAATGCGGCTGGCCGACGGCGACGGTCTGGCCGAAGTGCTCGGCCGCCACCCCCATGTCGCCCGGGTCCTGGCGGGCCATGTCCACCGTTCCGTCACGGCGCCCTTCGCCGGCAGCACCCTGGCGGTCGCCCCCAGCACCCACCTCCAGAGCGGCCTGGCCCTGCGGGGCGAGATCCCCAACTACCTCGCGGAACCCACCTCCTTCCTCCTCCACCTCCGTACGGACACCATGTGGGTCACCCACACCGTCCCCGTCAGTCACGCAGGTGCCGCGATCGCCACATGGGCTGCGGCCACATGACATGGCATGGCACGGCATGGCATGGGACGGCGATGCGACACGGCCCGCTCGCGTGGGGACCACGGACGGCGCTGCCGTCAGGAAGAGAAGCCCACGTGGACGTGGTCGTGGTGGGTGTTGTCGGAGAAGAACTGATTCGCCGTGGCACCGCCCGTCAACTGCACCGGACCACCGACGTTGTACGACCCGGCCGACGCGGCGGCTCGCATGAACCCGGTGATCAGACTGCGGGAGGTCGCCGGGTCCACGACCGGCCGGCCGTCGATGCGCCACACGTCGAAGGCGCGGCCCAGCGGATGATCACTGGGGCGGTCGGTGCCGAACACGTCCAGCGGATGACCGGAGCGTACGACGCTGACCGAAAGCCGGTAGGTGCCCGCGAGTTGGAGCATGGCGCGCAACACGCTGTCATGTACGGCGCCGCTGCGGATGTCGGCCACGGAGGCGGGCGGCAACTCGATGCGGGACTGGGCGAGCACATCCCGCGCAGCGGAGTCCAGCGTCTTGGCGGGGCCCGGTGCCGCGGGGTGCAGGCCGGTGACGGCCCAGCCGCCGGAGCCAAGGCTGAGGCGAACGTCGACGGTCGTGCCCCCGTGGTGCACGGCCGAGCCCGCCAGGGTGGGCTGGTCGCAGACGACCAGAACACTCGCCGTGTCGGACAGGATCCCGCCGTACTGGGCGTCGATCACCCGTACCACCGCCGTGTCCGCCGATGGCGCCAACGACCCTGCCTCGGCGGCGAGTTGGGAAGCGATGCTCTCGGAGACGCCCAGCGAGGCGACACGTGCCGCAGCCGCCTCCCGGCCGCCCTGCCCGGCCGGCCAGGTGCCCAGCGCCTCGACCAGCCGCACCGCGGCGAGTTTGGCGGCGGGCTCGATCTCTCCGGGCCCCGGCCGCCACGGCACGGCCTCGGGCAGTGTGGCGGCGGGGCTCGCGGCGCCGGACGGTGAGCCGGAGGCGGATGCCGGACCGGTGGGGGAGGCGGCTGACGGTGTGCGCGAGCGGGCGCCGGGCGATGTGGGCGCGGGCGATGACTGCGCCCCGCCCGAGCAGCCCGCGGTGCCCAGGCACCACACGGCCGTACCGAGGAGCACCGAACGGCGGCCGAGGACTCCGGGTGGAGGCTGGCTGGGTGGGGGAGGCAGAACCATGGCCGGCTCCTCGGACGCGCGGGCGTACGGAATGCCGCCAGTATCCGCCCGCCCGGCGCTCACGCCGTGCACCTCGCCGCACGGTCGGCCCGATCCATGTCGTCGATGTGGCCGGAGAGCGTGGCTTTCGCAGCATGCGCGGGCACGGGTCATCATGGGGCGCGCAGTGCCGACCGGAGTACTGCTTGTCGTACGCCGTGCAGTACTGACCGCACCACGGAGGAGCGCCATGGCCCGCAGGGTCCACCAACCGCTGGAGAACGAGGAGTTCGACTTCATCCTCGCGCTGGCCGAAGGCCCGGTGCTCGCGTACTTCTGCGGGACCTGGCCGAAGGCGGTCAAGGCATGCAAGGAGATGGACCCCGTCGTGGCCGAGGCCGCCGAGGAGTACGCGGGGCGCCTGACCGTGATCAAGGCCGACATGACGCGTTGTCCGGTGCCGGTACGGCGCTACGGCGTGGAGGGCGCCCCCTCCGTGGTCCTGCTCAAGGGCGGCGAAACGGTGGCGCTCGCGGCGGGCCCGATGGACGGCTCCGCCTTGAAGACATTCCTGGACAGCAATCTCTGAAGGGCCAAGGGCCAAGGGCCAAGGGCCATGGTCACAGGCCACAGACCAGAGGGGCAAGGGCCAAAGGGCCAACGGGGCCAACGGCTACGGACGCCACCCGCTCTCAGGCAGCCGCCGCAGGTCAGGCTCTCAACGCGAGCGTCACCACGAGCGGCGGGCGCTGCCGTTCGGCCGCCCAGTCGCGGCTGAGCGCATGGACCGGGTCGGCGACGCCGTCGGCTTCGTCCGGGGTCGGATGCGACTGCGAGACGGGAGTGAACCCCGCGCGCTTCAGGAGCGCGGAGATCGCGGTGGGAGGCCAGGCGTGGTTCGGCATGGACTGCCAGGTGCCGTCGGTGCGGCGCAGTCGCACCGTCATGGCCTGGCCGGGGCCGTACGTGGCGCCGGGTTCGCCGACCCGTAGCGAGGCGTACTCGATGCCGGCGCACGCCGGGTCCGTGGTGAGCAGCGCGAGGGGTGCATCCGGCCGCAGCAGCCGGTGGATCTCGCCGAGTACGGCCAGGACGGCCTGGTCGTCGGGCAGCGAGGCCAGGACGTGATTGCACATCGCCGCGTCCGCGCAGGCATCGGCCAGGCCGTTCGCGCGGCCGCCGGTGACCAGGTGGTACTCGGCACCCGGGGTGACCCGTCGGCGGGCCAGGGCGAGCATGTCGCGGGAGGCGTCCACGCCGATGATCCGCATGCCGAGCCGTCGGGCGGCGTGCTCCGCGACGTTGCCGGGCCCGCAGCCGAAGTCAAGGAGCGTCCCGCCGGTGGCGCTCGTCCCGGCGAGGGCCCGGAACACGAACGGGTAGCCGATCAGCCAGTCGGTCGCCGCCTCCACCGCCGCGAAAGCCTGCGCGCCCGCGTGCCCGGACCAGGCCCGGGCACCTGGCCCACCCGCCCGCAGACCCTCGGCAGCCGCGTGGGCACTTTCGGGATTCGAGCGCCCGCCTTCGGGATCCGGTCGCTCATCTGCTGCTTCCTGCGGCATGTGCTGCTCCCCTCTCTCGGATGTCCAAGGGGTGCCTGCCGGGGGATGCCGTTCGCCGCACGGAGTCCCGCTCCCATCATCGAATCCCTACGGGGTGGACGCATCCCGTGGGGCGGGCTCGGCGAGCCGCTCGATGGCCACCATCGCGGCGTCGTCGCCCAGGGTTCCGGTCGGAGTGTGGGCGAGCAGGTCCTCACGGAGGTAGCTCAGCAGGGCGTGGGGGCCGGTGCCGTTCCAGGCGGCCGCACGTTCGGCCAGGGGATAGAAGTCGCCCGCCTCGTCGCGTGCTTCGAGTACCCCGTCGGTGTACAGGAGGAGGATGTCGCCGGGCTCGAACGGGAAGCTCTGTGTGGCCAGTTGGGACTCGGCGAGGCCGGCGAGTCCGAGGGGCGGTGCCGGCTGGTCGACCTCCAGTGTGACGACCCCTTCGTGACGCAGGAGCAGCGGCGGAGGGTGGCCGCAGTTCACCAGGTGGACGGAGTGTCCGAGGTCTGGGATCTCGACCAGGGCGGCGGTGATGAACGCCTCGCTGTGATCGTCGAAGCCGGGGTCGCCCTCAGGAGCATCCTCGGGCCCGAGGCCGGGATGGCGGGCACGGCCGGAGCCGATGGGCGAACCGTGCCGAGGAGGCTCGGCGGCCTGATGGGCCTGATGGGCCTGATGGGCCTGATGGGCCTGAAAGGACTGCTGGGACTGGTGGGCTTGGTGGGCTTGGTCCAGGTCCGGCGCTACGGCACGTTCGAGGTAGTCGACAAGGCTCGGCAGATCGGCCTCCTGATGCGCCGCGGCCCGGAACGCACCGAGCACCAGTGCCGCATCTCCCACCGCCTCAAGTCCCTTGCCCCGTACGTCACCGATGATGAGCCTGCTGCCGTGGGAGGTCCGGGCGGCGGCGTACAGATCACCCCCGATCCGGGCGTCCGCCGCGGCGGCCAGATACACGCTCGCGACGCGCAAGGGGCCGAGCCGCTCGCGCAGAGGGCGCAGCACGACCTGCTGGGCCGCCTCGGCAACCGAACGCAACTGCACAAGCTGTTTCTCGTGCACCTCACGGAGATGGGCGAACAGCGTCACGAACACCGAGATCAGGAGCAGCGTGATGATCTGGAAGGTGTGATTGAGATCGGTGACGCTGCCCCGCACCATCGCAACGACCACCTGCGCCAGGACGGCGACCGCGCCGATGGACCCGGTGGTGCGGGGTCCGGCGAACGACGCCGTGACGGCGGGGGCGGCGGCCAGGAACGGACCGAGGTGCACATCGGGCGGGACGAGCAGATCGCCCGTCGTGACGAGCGCGATCATCGCGAGCGGCACCGCGAGGAGAGCGTGCCGCGGCGCCAAGGAGCGGCGGCGGGCCGCGCGCAGTACCTGAAGATCCATCATCCCTGAATACACCGCACGGCCGCCCACACACAGCACGCCTGGCCGAGTGGGCTCCGCGCACACATCGCATGAGTCCGACGTACACACCGCACGCGACGGCCCCTATATCGCGCGGCTCGCTCACATCCACATCCACCACACACCGGGGAGCCCGCGATCAGTTCAGGACGGCCCCGGGCGCACACTGAGCAGGACAGTTGGGCGACGAGTGACTGGAGCGCACCCGCGCACCAACCCGGTCGCTCGGAGCGCGAGGGCGCGAAAGTGGTGCGACAGCGGTGCGACAGCGCGAAAGGAAGGTGCGACCACATGGACAGGGCCGTGGACGACGACGACGTGAACAACCGTGACAGCGACAGCGGTAACGGGGGCAACGGGGGAGACGGCAGGGGCAGGGGCAGGGACGCGGCCGGAGGCGGGGACGCAGACGGACACCGTGATGCGTCGCCCCGAGGCCTTGTCCCCGCGATCCACTGTCGTGCGGTGATGGCTGAGACCGAGCGCTTTGTCGCGGCCGTCGAGGGCGCGCACCTGGGGACGCCGGTACCGAGCTGTCCCGGCTGGACCCTCGTCGACCTGATCCGGCACACCGGAAGCGTGCAGCGCATGTTCTCCGGACTGCTTCGACGGCTGGTCCAGGAGCGTCCCCTCTCCCGCGACACCGCCCTCGACCTGCCGGCGAGCGACGACGGATATCCCGCCTGGCTGACCGGCAGCGCGCAGATGGCAGCCCAGGTGTTCGCCGACACCGACCCGGACGCTCCCATGTGGGTGTGGGGTGCCGATCCGCACGCCCGGTTCTGGATGCGGCGGATGCTGTTCGAGACGCTGATGCACCGGGTGGACGCGGAGCTCGCCGTCGGCCTGCGGCCGGTGATCGACCCCGCGCTCGCGGCGGACGGAGTGGACGAGTTCCTGGTCAACCTGCCTTTCGCGGCGTCCTTCGCGCCGAAGACCGCCGAACTGCGCGGCCAGGACGAGACGATCCGCTTCCGCTGTACGGACCGGCCGGACGCATGGCTGGTCCGACTGCACCCCGATGGCTTCGGCATCGACCCGAACCCCAAGGAGGCGCCCGCGACGGGCACGGCGGACGCCACCGTCGAGGGAGTGGCAGCCGATCTGCTGCTGCTCCTGTACGGCCGCCTCGACCGCGGCGCCGATGTCTTCGAAACCTCGGGGAACGACGATCTGCTCCGGCGCTGGGTGGCCAACTCTGCCTTCTGACGCGACGCCTTGGGCGGCCGGGTCAGTTGTGGCCGAACTTCCGGGACCGCTTGTGCGAGACCTCCGGTGTCGAGTGCATGGTCGCGGACGAGGTGGGGATCTGCGTCTGTTCCTTGGCCTCGGTCGTCGTCGCGGTCGTGGTCCGATCGTGGCCGCCGGTGCGTGCGCCCCGGTTCTGGCGGGTCTGCTTCTTGCTCATGGTGGTCGCCCCCTGCTGGGCAGGTCGGAGGTAGAGCCACTTCCACGCTCGCACGCAGCCTGGTAGATCGCATGCGGGGCGGCCGACGCGGGCGTTCACCTGTCCGTACGCACCGCGAAGTGCTCGGGCGCGCCCGCCGCGTCACCACGTCACCGGCGCTGTACGGCTGTCCTTCGGGGCGCGGGGCCGTCGTCCATCAGGGCCTCCATGACGAGGCGGATCCCGCGCGCGAGCCGGCCCAGCTGTTCGAGTTCCATCGCGTACATCCTGATGGTGTTCTCGATGACGGCCGGGGCGACGCCCAGCGTGGGCAGTTCGGCGCGACTGGTCTGGAGGGCGACGCGCACCGCGCGGATCTCGTGCTGCACCTGGATCTGTGCGTGCCGCGCCAGCAGGACGTGGTGGCGGACCAGGGGCGAGTAGCCGGCGTAGCGGGCCGGCAGCAGGTCGCGCAGCCAACGGGTGGCGGTGCGCTCCCAGTCACGGCTCCCGGGCGATTTGACCTGACACGGCCAGTCCGGGCTGAGGGAGGTGGTGGGGGCGGTAGGGGACATTCTCGTCGCTTCCGATGGTTGTCGAACTCTGATCGAGAGGTGTGGGCGGCCCCGGCCCAGGGGTTGGCCGAGGCCGCCAGGGGCGTACCACCGGATCCGACAGCCTGGATCGGACAGCCGGCGCGGCGTGAGGAGGGGGGCGCCACGCCGGTTGTTCGTTCTCGGAGGGGCTGGGGTGGCTCTCCTTGGCAGGGGGCGATCGGTGGCCGCCACGGCTCAGTAAACATATATACCGTTGAGTAAACAAGGGTATGAAAAAATTCATGCGCCGTTACGTTGTGAAGATCCTGCGCTTTGCCTTGGACGAATCCGGCCCCGGGGGAAGAAACGGAATAGTCGACTCAGCGGAGCTTGAAGCCCTGGTCAAGGGACGAGTGCGGGCCGAGGGTGAGGGCTTCGGCGGCTGCGGCAGACCCGCAGGTTCAGGCTCGCCGACGTCGGCCCTGGACCTAGACCTGGCCTTGGCCCTGGCGATGGCGCAGGCTCAGAGGAAGAAGCCGTGCTTGTCGGCGGCCTGCTCGTACTCCTCAAGCCGCGCCTGCGTCCGCTCGGGGTCGGCGTCGGCCATCGCCTGAAGGATGGCCGCGGCGAGCACGCCGGGTGCCGCGTACGAGTCGAACACGAGCCGTGAGCCGGTGCCCGCGGTCAGCGCCACATCGGCCTCGTCGACGAGTGGGCCGAGGGTGGTGTCCGTGACCAGCGCGATGCGCAGCCCGGCGCTGCGGGCCGTGCGGAGCGCCGACAGGGTCTCCTTGGCGTGCCGGGGCATCGCGAAAGCCAGCACCCAGGTGCCGCCCGCCGAACGCGACTGGAGCAGCGCGTCGTAGGCGACGCTTCCGCCGCGCGTCACCAGCCGCACATCGGGGTGGATGCGGCGGGCCGCGTACGCGAAATACTCGGCGAGGGAGACGGAGATGCGCAGGCCGAGGACCGTCAGCGGCACCGAAAGGGCCAGCTCGCGGCCGATCTCCAGGACCTGGGTGGTGTTGGCGACCAGCCGGCGCACGTTCTCCAGGTTCTCGATCTCGGCGTCCACCGCCGCCTGGAGCTCGTTGTGCTTGCTCTCCTCGCGGCTCTCGGGAGTGCCCGCGACCGCGCTCAGGGCCAGCGGCTGGAGGATCTCGCGCAGCGCGGGATAGCCGCTGTAGCCGAGCGAGGAGGCGAACCGGGTCACGGACGGCTGGCTCACACCGACCCGCTCCGCGAGCTCGGTGATCGAGAGGAAGGCGGCGTCGGTGAGGTGGTCGATGAGGTACTGCGCGATGCGCCGCTGACCGGGGGAGAGCCGGTGGCCGTCGAACAGGGCGCGGACCCGGTCCACCGGGGCGCGTTCGTGATCCGATGGATCCCCGCTCGGCGTGATCGCGGCCGACTGGGCGCGTACCTGCTGCCCCGATGACACCGGCGGGCCTCCTTCTCATGCCATGTGTGCTCAAAACATAGCTCACCCTTGTGGCGGACCAGCCCAAATTCCACCACTGACCTGGCTACTTCGGTGGGTGCCCGGGCTCGGCGGCGCATGTGGACGCGAGGCGCGAGCCGCCCGGCACGGGTTCGCCCACGCCGGGGTGTGGTCGCCCGTCAGTAAACCCGGTGGGGGTATGGTCGGGCCCGGAAGGCATGAGCCGTACGAGCGAGAGAGGGCGGGGGCAGACCGTGGACGGCGGACGCGTGCGCAGGGTGGGGCTTTCCCGGCTCCTGGTGCTGTGTGCCGTCCTGTTCGGGCTCTTCTCCATGCACGGGGCCCCCGCGAGCGCCGCCTCCGGTTGCCACGGTGACTTCACCATGGCAGCACCCATGGGCGCGCCGATGAGCATGGGGCACACGGACATGTGGGGCGAGCACATGGGTGTGCGCGCCGCCTCCGTCACCCCGCCCGTGAGTGGCGAGCTATGTGTGTCCACGCCCGCCCGGGACCGTCTGCCGGCGGCCGCGGCCGGGCTGCTCGCGCTGCTCGGCCTGGTGGTCCTCGTCGGGTGGGGGCTCGCCCTGCGTCCCCGGGCTCCGTTCGCGGCCGCTCGGCGTGGACCACCGCTCCACGGCAGAGAACTGCTTCTTGAGGTGTGTGTCGCACGGACGTGACAGGTGCTCTCGGCCCGGCCCCCGGCCGGACCGACGAGGTGCCCTGCCCGTTCGAGCGCCCCAGCGTGGGCGCGACCACCTGGAAAGAACTCCATTCGATGTCTGCCACCCACACCATCGCCGTCCGCCGCGGCACCCTCGCGGCCGTCGGCACCGTCGCCGCCCTCACCCTCGCCCTCGCGGGCTGCGGTGCCTCCAGTGGCTCCGAGTCCGCGGACTCGGCCACGCACGGCATGAACCACGGACCGAGCAACGCGGCCTCGGCCAACTCCCCGTCCTCCCAGGCCCCGTCCGGATCCGGCGCCTTCAACGACGCGGACGTGACGTTCGCGCAGCAGATGATCCCGCACCACCAGCAGGCGGTGGAGATGGCGCGCCTGGCCGACGGCCGCGCCGCCGACGCCGAGGTCAAGAGTCTGGCCAGCACGATCCAGAAGGCCCAGGACCCGGAGATCGCCACGATGAAGGGCTGGCTCAAGGCGTGGGGCAAGCCGCTGCCTTCGGCGTCCTCCTCGATGGGAGACATGCCCGGGATGCACCACGGCTCGTCCGGCACGGCCGGGATGATGTCCGACCAGGACATGAGCGCCCTCAAGTCCGCCAAGGGCAAGGACTTCGACAAGAAGTTCGCCGAGTTGATGGTCGGCCACCATCAGGGCGCGATCACCATGGCCAAGGATGAGCAGAGCAACGGGACCAACCCCGACGCGAAGAAGCTCGCGGGCAATGTCATCGCGGCGCAGAACGCCGAGATCGAGCAGATGAACAAGATCGTCGAGCGACTTCGGTAGTTCCGTCGGTTCCGTCGGACCAGTCGGACCCGTCGGAGTAGTCGAACCGGTACAACCAACGGGGAGTGGCGGTTCCGGTCCTGCGTCGAGATGACGGAGGACCGGAACCCCATCCAGTAACCCCACTCCGCCACGCGACCGCGGTCCATCCTGCGCCGCACGCCCCGAGTCCGTCCAGGGAAGGCACGTCATGGATGCCGTACTGCACGCCCTGCGCATCACTGGTTCGATGACCTGGGAGATCACTTGGGCCCTGGTCCTCGGCTTCGCCCTGTCCGCCGTCGTGCAGGCGGTGGTGCGCAAGTCCACGGTGGTCGCCCTGCTCGGCGACGACCGGCCGCGCACCCTGGCCATCGCGGCGGGTCTGGGCGCGGCCTCGTCCTCCTGCTCGTACGCCGCCGTCGCGCTCGCCCGCTCGCTCTTCCGCAAGGGTGCCCACTTCACCGCGGCGATGGCCTTCGAGATCGCCTCGACGAACCTGGTCGTCGAACTCGGCGTGATTCTGGCCCTGTTGATGGGCTGGCAGTTCACGGCGGCCGAGTTCGTCGGAGGTCCCGTCATGATCGTGCTGCTGGCCGTGCTCTTCCGGCTGTTCCTCCGGGATCGCCTGCTCGGCCGGGCGCGCGCGCAGGCCGAGCGCGGTCTGGCCGGGTCGATGGAGGGTCACGCCTCGATGGACATGTCCGTGCGGAAGGAGGGTTCGTTCGCCGCGCGGCTGTTCTCGGCCGAAGGCTTCACCTCCACCGCGCACGTCTTCGTCATGGAGTGGGCGGCGATCCTGCGTGACCTCGTCGTCGGACTGCTCATCGCGGGCGCGATCGCCGCATGGGTGCCGGATTCCTTCTGGCGTACGTTCTTCTTCGACGGGCACCCGCTGGCGTCCCGGCTCTGGGGGCCGCTGATCGGCCCCCTCGTCGCGATCGCCTCGTTCGTCTGCTCCATCGGCAACGTGCCGCTCGCGGTGGTCCTCTGGAAGGGCGGCATCAGCTTCGGCGGGGTGGTCGCGTTCATCTTCGCGGACCTGTTGATCCTGCCGATCCTCTCCATCTACCGGAAGTACTACGGCGCCCGCATGGCCGCCTTCCTGCTCGGCACGTTCTACGGTGCGATGGTGGTCGCCGGGTATGTGGTCGAGTTCCTTTTCGGCGGCCTCGGACTCGTCCCCGACCGCAACTCGGCGACCATCCCCATGGAGGGTGTGGCCTGGAACTACACGACGTGGCTCAACATGGTGTTCCTGGTGCTCGCCGGCGCGCTGCTCGTGCGCTTCTTCCGGACCGGCGGGAGGGAGATGCTGCGCATGATGGGCGGCGGGCCGCCCGAAGACCGGGACTAGCCCGGGACTTGTCCGGTGAACCCCGGGCTACCGGACTCCCCCCGTACCGGCCGCGAACGCGTCCAGCAGAGCGAACGTGTGCCCCGGCTGTTCCAGATGGGGCAGGTGGCCGGCTCGCGGCACCGTCACATAGCGGGCGTTGTCGAAGGCCGCGGCGTAGGCCGAACCATAGGCGGGCGTCACGATGCGATCGGCCTCCCCCCACAGCACGAGCGTCGGGACCGTGACCTCCGCCAGACGGGCCCGCAGGGTGGGGTCCGCCATCGAGGGGCCGCCGGAGAAGAGGCGCAGGGCCGCCATGTTGCCGGCCATGGCCGCACGCTGCTGGGCCGGTACGTCTTCCGGAGCGACATAGAACCGCTCCGAGTCGTAGTACGCGTAGGTGGCGACACCTTTGGCGTCGAGGGTGAAGAAGTCGCGCACCGGCTCCTGCTCGACCTCGATGCCGACGGCGTTCATCAGTGCGAGCCCGCTGATCGTCCCCTCCGTGTCGGCGGCCGCCATCTCCGCGGCGATCCAGCCGCCGAGCGACGACCCCACGACCAGGACGTCGGAAAGACCGCGCTCGCGCAGGAGCCGGAGGTAGCCGGCGGCGAGGTCGGCGACACATGTGACGTTCTCGGGGCGCGATGTGCCGTTCCAGCCCGGATGGGTGGGCAGCAGGGTGGGCGAGGACGCGGCGAAGTGCTCGGCTATGGGGGCGACGGTGGCGGGGCCGCCGCCACCGTGCAGGACGAGTACGGGGCGCCCGGATGAGGGGCCGGACAGGGCGGGCGCGAGTTCGGAAGTCATGGCCCCGACTGTAACTAAAGATATTTAGCTAAACAAGCTTAGTCGCCATGTTAGTGTGCCCGCATGGCCGTTGACCTCCAGACCCTCGGGAAGGCCGTGAAGGCCGCCCAGTATCGACAGCACCGCTCGCTCGACACGCACCTCGCTTCCGTCGGCAGCACGCTGGCCCAGTGGGACGCCCTGCGCGCGATCGACCACGCGCCGGGAGCCAGCGCACGGGAGCTTGCCGTGGCGACGTTCCAGAGTGAGCAGGCGTTCGGCGCGCTCGCCGGCCGTCTGGTGACTCAGGGTCTGGTGGACCGGCGCAAGGGGCACGGCCGGCGCATCGAACACCACCTGACGGCCGAGGGCGGGCGGGTGCTGCGTGCGGGACACGAGGTGGCCGACGCCGCGCTCGCGGAATGCTTCGAAGGGCTGACGGCGGGGGACCGGGCCTCGCTGCTGGCTCTGCTGCGCAAGCTCGCGGCCCGGCCGGACGCCGACGGCGGCTGACCTTTCCGGCGGGCGGTCAACGTTCCCGGCGGGCGGCTAACCCCCCTGGCGGGGGGCTGGGCTCAGGATCAGGGGCAGATAGATGTCGTCGACGACGTCGATGATGAACTCGTCCGGCACCGGGGCGCCGAACAGCAGGAACTGATTGCGCAGCAGGTCGGTCGCGACGGTGGCCCGCCGGGAGGCGAGGACCCATGGCTCGATCTCGCCGCGCTTCACGGCCCGCTCCAGAATGACGTGGACGCCCGACGGCCGGACGGTGTGGACGCGCTCCCGAATCAATTCGGCCAGCTCGGGATCGCGGGTCATCTCGCCGAGCAGGCCGCGCATGATTCCGCCGAGCGGGCTGGCCATGGTGGCCGCCATGTGCCGCAGCAGTGCCAGGGTGTCGCCGCGCAGCTCGCCGGTATCGGGCAGATCGACGTCGGAGATCTTGCCCAACTTGCAGGCATCCAGCACGAGTTGGGCGCGACTGGGCCAGCGTCGGTAGACGGCTGCCTTGCCGGTACGGGCCCGGGCCGCCACCCGCTCCATGGTCAGCGCCGCGTAGCCCGCCTCGGCGAGTTCGTCCAAGGTGGCCCGCAGAATGGCTCGTTCCAGTTCCTCACCGCGGCGGCGCGGGCCTTTGCGGTGGTCAACGGGTGGTTCGGTGACCGGGCCGGTGCTGCTGGGCACCCATGCCTCCCGGGTGTGTCCGATAGGGGCCGTTGCGTTCTTCAGGGGGGACAGCCTAGCCTCCAACTTAGAGAACTGACCGTTCTTTAACGTCTGAGGTTTCGAGGGATTCGATGACCGACACGACCGAGACGACGACCACCACGTTGCAGACGGCCGAGGCTCCCGCCTTCCCGGCCGACCGGACCTGCCCCTATCAACTGCCCGACTCCTACGCCGAGTTGCGCGACAAGCCCGATGCGCTGAGCCCGGTGACCCTCTTCGACGGGCGACGGGCCTGGGTGGTGACCAAGCACGAGACCGCGCGCAGGCTGCTCGCGGACCCCCGGCTCTCCTCCGACCGCACCAGCGTCCATTTCCCCGCCACTTCACCCCGGTTCGAGGCCATCCGGTCCGGCCGCCCCGCCTTCATCGGCATGGACCCGCCGGAGCACGGCCCCCGCCGGCGGATGACGATCAGTGAATTCACCGTGAAGCGCATCAAGGGCATGCGCCCGGACGTCGAGCGCATCGTGCACGGTTTCATCGACGAGATGCTCGCCGGGGGCCCGCCCGCCGACCTGGTCAGCCAGTTCGCGCTCCCCGTTCCCTCCATGGTGATCTGCGAACTGCTCGGCGTTCCGTACGCCGACCACGACTACTTCCAGGACGCGAGCAGGCGTCTCGTGCAGTCCACGGACGTGGACGGGGCGGTCAAAGCCCGCCAGGACCTGAACGACTACCTGGACGGGCTCATCACCCAGATGCAGGCCCGGCCCGGCTCCGGCCTCCTGAACTCCCTGGTGTCACGGCAGTTGGCGGCCGGGGAGATCGATCGCGAAGAGCTGATCTCGACCGCGCTGCTCCTGCTCGTCGCCGGTCACGAGACCACGGCCTCGATGACCTCGCTCAGCGTCATCACCCTGCTCGAACACCCCGAGCAGCACGCCGCGTTGCGCGACGACCCCTCCCTGGTGCCCGGTGCGGTGGAGGAGCTGCTGCGCTACCTCGCAATCGCCGACATCGCAGGCGGCCGTGTGGCCACCGCCGACATCGATGTCGACGGGCAGCTCATCCGCGCGGGCGAGGGCGTGATCGTCACCAACTCCATTGCCAATCGCGACAGTTCGGTCTTCGAGGATCCGGACAGCCTCGATGTGCACCGGAGCGCACGCCACCACCTCTCCTTCGGGTACGGAGTGCACCAGTGCCTCGGCCAGAATCTGGCCCGCCTCGAACTCGAAGTCATCCTCACCGCGTTGTTCGACCGTATTCCGACCTTGCGTCTCGCCGTCCCCGTGGAGCGGCTCACGCTGCGTCCGGGTACCACGATCCAGGGCGTCAACGAGCTGCCGGTCACCTGGTGACCGGGGTGGAAGGAGTCCCCATGAAGGTGTCCGCCGACCGGGACGTGTGCGTCGGCGCCGGGCTGTGCGCGCTCACCGCCCCCGGCGTCTTCGACCAGGACGACGACGGTGTCGTCGACGTCCTCACGCCGGATCCCGACGGGGCCCAGCAGCCGGCCGCCCGCCAGGCGGTCAACCTCTGTCCGTCCGGAGCGGTCCGCATCGTCGAATAGGCCCGCCACCGACAGGCCCGCCACCGATGCCACCGCCAGGCCCGCCACCGGCAGGCCTGCCCAGCCCCCGCCGGATGCCGTCCGATGCCGCCGGAGCCGCCCCAGCGGCTCCGGCCCGGACGTGCGCGGGCCGGAGCCGGGCCGCGTCGAGGTGTCGCCGAGGTGTCGCGGTATCCCCGCCCGGGCCGATCTCCCCATGAAACAGGGCCGGTTGACCCCTAGGGCGCCTCACGCTCGGCGTCCGACCACAGATGGTCGAGGGTGTCGACCACCAGCCGGCAGACCGTGTCCGGGTCCGCGCTCGCCAGGGGCTCGCGCGCGACCACCGTTCGCATGAGCCCGATCCCGAGCAGCCAGGCCATGGCCAGATCGGCGCGCAGTGCGCCGTCCTTGGCGCCGGACAGCTCGGCCAGTGCGCGCTGGTAGCGCTCGCCCAGCTCGCGCAGCGTCCCGGTCGCGTCGTCGCCCCGGCCGATGGACCGCAGATAGACCTCAAGGGACCGATCGGCCGTTCCCGCGGCGCTGCTGGTCAGCATCGAGCGCAGCGCGGTCTCGAAGAGTTCCTCGGGCGGTGTGGCGCGAAACTGCTCCAGGCCGCCCTGCGCGACGACCTCCGTCAAGAGGCCTTGCTTGGACCCGAAGTACCGGAACAGCAAAGCCTGGTTGGCGCCCGCGCGTTCGGCGATCTCTCGGACCGTCGCCCCTTCGTAGCCGCGTTCCGCGAACAGATCGCGTGCGGCGTCGAGCAGCCGCCTGCGGGTGGCCGCGGCGTCGCGGCGGCGCTCGCCGGCGGGCGATTCGGAGGCTTCTGCCATGGGAGATCCTCTCAGACGGCCCGTCAGGATAACGGCCACAATGCGCCGTTGACCGACTCAGGGGGCGCCCCTACCGTTGTAAGCAGCTGCTTACATCCGGGAGGCCGCAGTGACGACAGCCGAGACCACACCCCTCGCCTATCCCTTCAACACCGCCGACGGACTCCAGCTCGCCGAGGAGTACGAGCGGGTACGCGAACTGCCGGGCCTGTTACGCGTGCAGCTGCCGTACGGCGAGCCCGCCTGGCTCGTCACCCGCTACGCGGACGCCCGGCTCGTCCTCGGCGACCAGCGCTTCAGCCGGGCCGCGGGGGCCGAACACGACGAGCCGCGCCAGTCCGAGGGGCGCACCAACAGCGGGATCCTCGGCATGGACCCGCCGGACCACACCCGGCTGCGCTCGCTGGTGGCGCGGGCGTTCACCGTCCGCCAGGTGGAGAAGCTCCGTCCGCAGGTCCGCGAACTCACCGCCGGCCTGCTCGACGACATGGAGGCGAGCGGGGCACCCGCCGACCTCGTGGACTCCTACGCGCTGCCGCTGCCCGTCGCGGTGATCTGCCGGCTGCTCGGCGTGCCCACCGAGGACCGCCCGCGCTTTCGGGTGTGGAGCGACGCGGCCCTGTCCACGAGCTCGCTCACGGCCGCCGAGTTCGAGGCCAACCGGGAGGAACTGCGCGCCTACATGGGCGAGTTGATCGCCCTGCACCGCCAGGAACCGCGGGACGACCTGATGACCGCGCTCATCGAGGCGCGCGACGGCGGCGACCGCCTGTCCGAACTCGAACTCGTCGACCTGTGTGTGGCGGTCCTGGTGGCCGGACACGAGACCACCGCGTCCCAGATCCCCAACTTCACCCTCACCCTGCTCGACCACCCCGACCAGCTCGCCCAGCTCAGGGCCCGCCCCGAGCTGATCGCCCATGCGGTGGAGGAGTTGCTGCGCTTCGTGCCGCTGGGCAGTGGCGCCGGCCAGGCGCGGTACGCCACCGAGGACGTCGAGGTGGGCGGCACCCTGGTCCGGGCCGGCAGCCCCGTCCTGGTCGCGACCGGCGCCGCCAACCGCGACGCGCTGCGCTTCAGCGGCCCCGGCGTGCTGGACATCGCGCGCGAGGGCAACCAGCACCTCGGTTTCGGCCACGGAGTCCACCACTGCCTGGGCGCCCCGCTGGCCCGCCTTGAACTCCAGGAGGCGCTGAGCGCGCTCATCACGCGCTTCCCCGGCCTGAAACTGGCCGGCGACATCACCTGGAAGACCGAGATGCTGGTCCGCGGGCCGCGCGTCATGCCGGTCGCGTGGTGACGGCCATGACCTGGACCGTACGCGTGGATCCCCAGCTCTGTCTGGCCTCGGGCATGTGTGCCGGGGCCGCCCCCGATGTCTTCGCGCTCGACACCGAGCACGCACGGGTGCTGCCGGAGGCGATCGAGCCGGACGAGCGCATTCTGGACGTGGCCGACGCCTGCCCCGCGCAGGCGATCACCGTGCACGACGGGAACGCGGTCATCGGCCCCCGCCGCGACTGACGGCCCTGCTCCGGGTGCCGCCCGGCCGGGACCGGCGCCCGGAGCGCGGCCGATGCCCGGAGCGCGGCCGATGCCCGGACCGGGCGGGAGCGGCCGCCGGGGCCAGACGGGGCGGGAGCGGCGGCCGGGGCCGGGCGGGCGCGGGCGACTACTCGAAGCGCGAGGTGTCGCCCGCGCCCCGGCGTACGATCTCCGCCTCGCCGCCCGAGAAGTCGATGACGGTGGTCGGCTCGGTGCCGCAGTCGCCGGAGTCCAGTACCGCGTCCACCGCGTGGTCGAGGCGCTCCTTGATCTCCCAGCCCTGCGTCATCGGCTCGGCCTCGTCGGGCAGCAGCAGCGTGCTGGACAGCAGCGGCTCCCCGAGCTCGGCGAGCAGGGCCTGGACCACGGCGTGATCCGGGATCCGTACGCCCACCGTCTTCTTCTTCGGGTGCAGCAGCTGCCGCGGCACCTCCCTCGTCGCGGGCAGGATGAACGTGTAACTGCCGGGCGTAGCAGCCTTGATGGCGCGGAACACATCATTGTCGATCTGTACGAACTGGCCCAGCTGTGCAAAGTTCTCGCACACCAGGGTGAAGTGGTGGCGGTCGTCCAGATCGCGGATCGAGCGGATCCGGTTGATGCCGTCACGACTGCCCAGCTGGCACCCCAGCGCGTAGCAGGAGTCCGTCGGGTACGCGATGAGCGCACCGGAACGGATGCTGTCGGCCACGCTGCTGATGGTGCGCCGCTGGGGGTTGTCGGGGTGCACGTCGAAGTACTTTGCCATCCGCCGAGTCTACGGTCCGTGCGTGCGGACCCCCGGCTCCGGCGGTCGTACGGTGTCGACGAGGTGCCCCCGTCGAACCCCGGCAGCGCCCTCGGGTACCGGTATCACCCGTGCAGATCGGCGCGCAGGCCGAGCACCAGGTCGCGGGGCAGCCCATGGGTGTCGTGGAGGTAGTCGAAGTCGTCCTCACCGAGCGGGCCGCAGAAGCGGGGCCGGGACAGGACGCGTCGACCCCGCTCCAGGAGCTGGGTGAAGCGCCGCTCCTCGTCGAGGAGTACGTCACGGATGCGCCCGCTCGGTCCCTGCTGGCCGAAGTGGTCCAGCGTGTGGCCGAAGAGCTCCTCGGGCAGATCGCCGATCGTCCGCGAGGGGTCGGCCCGCCACAGGGAGGTGAGCACCCGCCGCACCAGACGCCGCAGAACGTATCCGCGACCGGTGTTGGACGGCAGTACGCCGTCACCCACCACGACGATGCCGGACCGCAGATGGTCGCAGACCAGGCGCAGCGAGCGCAGGTCCAGGTCCCACAGCGGGGGCACCGTGCGCATCCACGGTTCGAACAGGTCCGTGTCGAAGACCGACGGCTTGCCCTGGAGGACGGCGACGAGCCGCTCCAGGCCGAGCCCCGTGTCGACGTTCCGCTGGGGCAGGGAATCCAGTGTGCCGTCGTCGCCGCACCGGTGACGCATCATCACGTGGTTCCACACCTCGACCCATCGGGCGTCCCGGGTCGGCGTGGACCGGGGCGGCCCCTCGCCGGTCCAGACGAAGATCTCCGAGTCCGGCCCACAGGGGCCGGTGGGGCCGTTGGACCACCAGTTCTCCTCGCCGGTCAGCTCGACCGGCACGCCGATCTCCTGCCAGGTGCGCAGGGATTCGACGTCCGGGCCCGAGCGCTCGTCCCCGCCGAACACCGTGGCGTACAGCAGTCCCGGATCGATGCCGAAGCCGTCCACCAGCAGGCCGTGGCCCCAGCGGAGGCTGTGCGAGCCGGTGTAGTCGCCGAGCGACCAGGTGCCGAGCATCTCGAAGACCGTCAGATGGGTGTTGTCACCCACCTCCTCCAGGTCGGTGGTGCGCAGACAGCGCTGCACATTGACCAGACGGCGGCCCAGCGGGTGGGGGCGGCCTTCAAGATGAGGGGTGAGGGGGTGCATGCCCGAGGTGGTGAAGAGGACGGAGTCACCGGGCGGCGGCAGCAGGGACGAGCCCGTGATGCGCCGGTGGTCCAGCTGCTCGAAGTACTCGACGAAGGTGCGGACGACGCGTTCGCTGTTCAGGACGGAGTTCATGATGGACGGATCCTTTGACGGCGGGGCAGCCGGAAAGGGACCGCGAGCACGGGGCGACGAACGGGAAATCTGGTCGATCCACACCGGCGGGCCGTTTCCGGTCGCCGGGGGAGAGGGGGAACGAGGTCAGGCGGCGGCGACCGGCGAGCTGGTCGCTCGCGCGGTCGTGATGCTGCTGCGGTGGATGACCTTCATGCCGCCAGGGTACGACCGGACGGGTCGCCCCGCACCCGAGTTTCCGCCGCCCAGGTCTGTGCGCATGCCCCGCATGAGCCGCCGGCCGGTCCCGGGCGTGTGGCTCAAGTCCCGCCGGGCGAGTGCCCGCCCCGAGTCTCCGGGCGCGTGCCCCGCATGAGCCGCCGGCCGGTCCCGGGCGTGTGCCTCAAGCCCCGCCGGGGGAGTGCCGGCCCCGAGTCTCCGGGCGTGTGCCCCGCATGAGCCGCCGGCCGGTCCCGGGCGTGTGCCTCAAGCCCCGCCGGGCGAGTGGCCGCCCCGAGTCCCCGGGCGTGTGCCTCAAACCCCGCCGGTGTCCCGCGGGCCGTGTTCCTCGGCCGCGCGCTCCGCCGCCTCCACCTCCGCGGTGAGCTCCTTCGCGGACAGGCGCCGCAGCGTACCGCCATGGCGCCGGGCCAGTTCGTCGGCGGGTTCCTGCGAGGACTCGTGCAGATCGACGACCAGCATCGATGCGCCGTCCTCGACCCTGCTGCTCAGCACGATGAGGCCGGCGCCGTCCTCCAGGATCTGACGGTTCTCCGCCGCGTTCGCCAGCGTGGCCCCGGCCGCGCTGCCGAGCAGCACACCGATCGGGCCGCCGAGCAGCCCGAGGAGGCCGCCGACCAGGCCGCCGCCGACCGTGGGCACCCCGGCACCGCGCACATGGTTCTCCGGCACGTCCAGCAGACCGTCGGCCGAACGTTCCAGGACGGCCGCCTGGCGGATCCCCGGCAGGGTGGCCGCCTCTTCGAAGGCCGCACGGCACCGCGCCGCATCGGTGAACGAGATCAGCAGAACATGGTGGGTGTCCGCCATCGCAGGTGTACTCCCTCATCGTGTGACGCCCGGCTCCTGGTCCTCCCAGTGGACCGTCCGACCGGCCTTCCCGCCAGGCGGGAAGGCCGGGCGGGGCCGCCCCCGGCAAGCACGAGCGTCCGGCCCGTCGAGCCCGTCCGGACCGCCCCCGCCGTTCGCGGGCGCCTGGCACGATGCGGGCATGGATACGCAACTGATCTTCGGGGACGTGTTACGGGCCGAGCTCGGGTCGCCCACGGCGGTTCGCTCCTTGAGCAGCAGCCCGCGCTCGCAGGTGTGGCGCGTCGAGCTGCCGGCCAGGGCGCAGGCCCGGCCACGCCAGGCCGTGGTGAAGCACCTTGTCGACGGCCCCGGCGCCGAGGAGCGCTACGCCCGCGAGCTGGCCGCCCTGGGGATCGCCGCCCGATCCCCCACGCCGGTCGTACCAAGGCTGCTGGCCACCGACCCCGAGCGCCGCCTGCTCGTCCTCGACCATCTCGACCACCACACCCCGGCACCCGACTGGATCGTCCACTACGCCGAGTCCCTGGCCCGGCTGCATGCCACGGCCGCTCCGGAGGATGCCGGGCTGCTGCCGCGCCGGCAGGGTCCGGGCAAGGCGGACATCGCCGCTTTCCTCGCGCTCGCCGTGGCGCTCGGAGCGGCTGTCCCGGCCGGTGTCCGCGACGAACTCGAAGCGCTCGTGGGCCGACTCGACCGGGCCCCGGGCCACGCCCTGCTCCACGGGGACCCCTGCCCCGGGAACGATCTGCACACCGTCGAGGGCGTCAGGTTCGTCGACTTCGAGCAGGCCTCGCTCGGCAGTGGCCTGATGGAACTGGCCTATCTGCGGATCGGCTTCCCCACCTGCTGGTGTGTCACCGCAGCCACGGAGCCGCTGCTGGCCCGGGCGGAGCGTGCGTACCTGACGGCATGGCGCGCCGCCACTGGCTCCGAGCTCCGGACGGACGGTCTCGTCGACGCGTGTGTCGGCTGGCTGATCCGTGGTGACGCGCTGGTCCAGCGGGCGCACCGCGACGGCACGGACCATCTGGCCCGGATCCCGGAGGAGGACTGGACGTGGGGCACGGCGAGCGCCCGCCAGCGACTGCTCCACCGGCTCGGGGTCGTCGGCGCACTGACCGCCGGCGACCCGGTTCTCGGCGCGGTGCGCGCCCTGACGGCGAGCATGCGCGACCGGATGCTCGCCCGCTGGCCCGCGCTGCGACCCGTACCAACGCAGCGGCCCTGAGACAGGGGGCGGAGACCCGGGAGTGGAGACCGGGGGGGGGGGGGGGGGA
>NZ_NNBJ01000001.1:513039-866616 GCF_002803085.1 Streptomyces sp. CB01201
GGGGGGGGGTGGAGACCGGGGGAGTGATCCGTCCCCCGGGTCTCCGCCCCCCCTGGGAGTCACTTGCCCGGATGGGCCAGCAGCAGCTCGGTGTTGTGATCGGCCGAGGAGCCGAGCTTGGCCGACGGGGTGGCATAGGGGTCGTTGTAGGAGAGCTCGCGGTAGAGGGCGGCCAGGCCCCGGTCGGAGGTGTCGCCGAAGTCCGTCGTGTAAGGCGCGGCGGACTCGATGAGGGTGGTGAACAGGGACAGTGTGCCGTCACCGTTGTCCGCGATCTCGATGACGCGGGCGTGCTGCGGATAGTCGATGTGGGACGCGGTGTTGATCTCCCAGAAGGCGCGCTCGGGGACCGCGTGGCCATGCGGGGTGATCCGGTTCTCATGGGTGTGGCCGTTCACCCACGCCACCACGTTCGGATAGCGCTGGAGCAGCGCGACCAGCGCGTTGCCGTCGTGCCGCCCTTCGAACGGGTGGTACGGGTCCGGCAGCAGGTTGCCCATGGTGGTGCTGGTGTGATGGCTGAACAGCACGACGAGGGAGTCGCTGGATCCGCCGCGCACCACATGCCCGTCCGTGTCGTACCAGCGGCTGCTGTGCGACTTGAGGACCGACTCCAGCCAGTTCAGCTGCGCGGTACCGATCGAACCGTCCGCGAATCCGGCCCTGTTGGTGGTGTCGAGGCTGACGCCGAGCACCCCGGCCGCGAGGGGGAACGTGTAGTACAGGTGCCCGCTGCTCGCCGCGTCCGAGGTGAAGCCGTGCCCGACCGGACCCGCGCCCGTGTAGGCCGGGTCGAGATGCGCCTTGGCGAACTCGGCCGGGGTGAAGGGGCGCCGGCGCTCGTCCGGGGTGACCTTGCGGATCGCGCCGCCGTTGCCGAGCAACTGGGCCAGCAGCAGAGCCGCTTGGGCCGGGTTGTGCTGGAGCGCGTAGGCGAGCTTGGCGGCGGTGGCGTCGTCGCAGCCCTCGATCTTGCGGTCGCCCGTGTACAGGTCGCTCAGGAGCCCGAGGTCCGGCAGGCTGCCCTCGATGCTGTCGTCGTGGTTGCCGACCGTCGTGTACCACGGGACGCTGAGGCCCGGCGCGTTGAACGGGCGGGCCGCACCCGAGAGGAATCCCGGAATCTGCGGAAGGCCCCTGGCCTTGTAGGAGTCCTGGAAGGACAGCTCCGGGTTCCAGTACTGCGCGCTGCCGGAGTTCTGTACGCCCTCGTAGCGCGAGGCGTCGCCGCTGCTCGGGGTGATCCGGCCGCCGCTCATGACGCTCAAGTACCAGTCGAGCTCGATGAGTTCATGGTTGTCGGTGTTGTCGCCGGTGGCCATCACCATGCCGAACGGCAGCCCCGTGTAGGGGCCTTGCCGCACCCAGTTGACCCGCTCGACCAGTGCGGACGCGCCGCGCACGGTGAGCGCCTCCTGCGGGCGGTGCGCGCTGTCGTTGTACTGGGCCAGGTACTCGAACCGCACCGGCGACTCGGTGTCGGCCAGGTGCAGGTCGGTGAACTGCACGAAGGAGGCCAGCCCGGTCCGGCGGTCGTCCCGCCCCGTGCTCCCCGCGGCCAGCTCGCCCCGGACCACCAACGGCCACCCCGGACCGGCCACCAGCCGCTTGTACGGCCCGGTGCCGACCGGCATCGCGGCCTGCTCCAGAGTGGTGCCGCCGACCCGGACGGCTCGCGCGACGGTCGCGGCCAGCGCCCGGTCCTGCGCCGCCATCGACCACAGGGCGGCGCCCGCGGCGGCGCCGGACATCCTGGAAACGAACTGACGGCGGCTCATCCCGCGCATGGGTATCCCCCTGGTGGCACTTGCAGTTGGCGGCACGGCAGCTCTCGGGTGCGACCGCGCGGCCACACACTACTGGCGGGTATTCGTATGTACAGGGGCCGGGAGGAAACTTGAGGGAAACAAAAGGGCGCCGAGGTACCGGCGGCGAGATGGGTGCGGGCGCGCCGCCCTTCCGCCGCGGGGCAGTGGTGCGGGGTGTCAACGGCGCTCTGTCGAGCGGCCGTTGACACCCCGGAACGAGTCGGATCGGTGGGAGCCGGCTCGCGCGTGCGTACGTGGCTCGCGATCCGGTCACTCGTGGTGGATCACTCGCGAGGGACCACGGGCCGCGTATTTGTTGCGGCGTATCACTTGAGGCAGCGGCGTCTCACTTGCAGTACGGGACCGCCGCCAGGTTCTGGACGTAACGGGCGGTGACCCAGCCGGGCTTGTTGGCGCCGAGCTTGTACCAGGTCTTGTTGCCGTCCACGTTCTGGGCGGTCTTCTTGCACTGCAGGGCGACGACCGAGCCCTGGGGCAGCAGGTTGAGCCGCTTGGAGGTGGTGTTCGCTTCCTGGTGGACCCACAGGCCGCCGTTGGCGACGACCTTGCCCTTGGGCTCGGCCACCACCGGTGCGGCGGGGGCCGCCTGCTGGCCGGAGGCGCCGACCGGAGTCGGGTCCGCCGCCGAGGCCCCGCCCGCGGTGAGCAGGATCCCCGATCCGGCGAGTACCGCCACCGCGCTCGCGGCGACCATCCTGCGCATGCCAGACACGTACACGCTGTTCCCCTTTCGTTCCTTTTGGGATGTGCGCCCTGTAAGAGCGCCTCTCGTGCCGATGCGTTCCACCCCGGAAGGGGGAACTTCCGCGTCCTGTAAGGCAGTTGATGTGCCGATCGGATGAGTGCGGCTCCGGTGCGGGTGCGGGTGCGGGTGCGGGTGCGGCTGTGGTGCGGGTACGGGCGATGGGCGGCATGGCGGGCGGGCGGCTGGGCAGGATGAGGCGGCCATGTCATGTCGGTCCCCAGGGAAGGAACCCCTCAAGTGCTCCGCAGAAAAGGCGTGTTGCTCGCCGCCGTCGTCCTGTTCCCGCTCGCCACGGCGACCCAGGCGGGCGCCGCCGCGCCATCGCCACAGCCGAGCGCCCCGGCCCCGCACACGTCCCCGGCGCCCGCGGCCACCGCCTGCGCCTACACGCCGGCCGTGCCCGCCGACAACTACAAGGGGATACCGGACTTCGACCCGGTCAAGGCCGCCAGGCCGTTCAGTGCCACCCTGCGCACCAGCCAGGGCGCCATCACCTTCAAGGCGCTGACCGACAACGCGCCGTGCACCACGAACTCCTTCCGGTTCCTCGCCGAGAAGCGCTACTTCAACGGCTCGCACTGCCACCGGCTCACCACGGCCCGCCTGTACGTCCTCCAGTGCGGCGACCCGACCGGCACGGGCAGCGGTGGCCCCGGATACTCGTTCCCGGACGAGAACCTCACGGGTGCCACCTATCCGGCCGGAACGGTGGCGATGGCCAACGCCGGGCCGAACACCAACGGCAGCCAGTTCTTCTTCGTCTGGAAGGACACCAAGCTCTCGCCCGCCTACACGCCCTTCGGCCGGGTCACCGCCGGGCTCGACGTCCTGAAGAAGATCGCGGCCGGCGGCGAGGACGACCAGAACGGTCCCGGCGACGGATACCCCACGCTGCCCGTGAACATCAACCGCGTGACGATCAAGAAGGGCTGAGCCGGGACCGTCCCGTCCGGATAGGCCAAGTGATGGCTGTTGGCGTCCCGCTGGCGGGGGAGCGCGGGGCGGGGCGGGGGCGCGGCTAGTCTCCGCCCATGACGGACACCTTTGACCACACCCCGCAGGTATGGACGGCAGGCCGCCTGCGGCAGGCCCTCGCCGGCCTCTCCGACGACACCCCCCTCCACATCGCCGTCGCGGACGGGCCCGGCGACTTCGAGGGCTACAGCGAATACGCCCTGGTCGACCTGGAGCCCGTCGAGAAGGAACTCGGCGAGGACACGGCACCCGGTACCGAGGTCGAGTACACCCTGTTCGCCGACTACAAGGCCGGCCAGTACCACGTCGACCTGGTCTGAGCCGCCGTCCGGCAGCCCCGGGCCGGCGGTTGTGGCGGGCGGCGCTCGCACCGCCCGCCACGACCGCCCCGCGAGACCCTCGTGGGGCCCCGGTGCCCGCAGGGACACTCAGGAGTAGAAGTTGCGCTGCCAGCGGTGCTTCGCCAGCACGGCGAGCTGCTCGGCGGTCAGGGCGCGCCCGTCGCCCAGAGCGGTGTTGCGCTCCACGTTGCGGACGCTGCGCATGCCGGGGATGACGGTGGAGACCGCAGGGGAACTCAGCACGAATCGCAGTGCCGTCTCGGCCATCTCGTCGCGGGCGATGCCGAGATCGGCGACGATCGCGTCGACCCGTCGCTCGACCTGCGCGGGGCGGTCGCCCTGGAAATAGCGGTGCCGCCAGTCGCCCTGGGGGAACGTGGTGCCGGCCGTGATGCCGCCGGTGAGACCGCCCTCGTCGAGGGCGACCCGCACGACGACCCCGACGCCGTGCTCCAGGCAGGCCGGAAACAGTTCGTCTGCGGGGGACTGGTCGAAGACGTTGTAGATGACCTGCACGCTGTCCACGGCGCCGCTGCGGACGAGGTCCAGTGCGGTGTCGGGCCGGTGGTCGTTGACGGAGACGCCGAACAGGCCGATCTTTCCCTCCCGCTTGAGGTCGTCGACGGTCTCCAGCCAGTCGCCCCGGCCGACCCAGTCGTCGCTCCAGACGTGGAACTGGAGCAGGTCGAAGCGCTCCAGGCCGCTCGCACGCAGGCTGGTCTCCAGGCTTTCGCGGATGTGGGAGCCCGGGAAGGCCCGCGCGGGGTCGATGCCGCTGGGGGCCGGCCACACACCGTTCTTCGGCGGCACCTTGGTGGCCACGCGCACCGCCTCCCCGGATCCGGCGCGCTCGCGCACCACCCGGCCCACGATCCGCTCGCTCTCGCCGTAGCCGCGTGCCGTGTCGATGAAGTTCACGCCGAGATCGATGGCCCGGTGCAGGGCGCGTACCGACTCGTCCTCGGTGGCACCCACCCAACTGGACTCGCCGATGCCCCAGGCGCCGTAACCGATCTCGGACACCGACAGTCCACTGCGTCCCAGTTCGCGGTAGCGCACGATCATCCTCCACGTCGTCGTCCTCGTTCCGGCCGGGCCGGGGCTCGGCCGGAAATCACGCTGACGATAAGCGAGTCGGGCGCGCGGGGCAGCCGAGTTTCGTCCGCGGCTCAGCTTCCGTCGAGGCGGGCGCTCAGCCACTCCAGGGAGGGCGGGATCTCGCGGAGCCAGGTGTTGAAGTTGTGGCCGCCGGAGTCCAGCGTGATCGAGGAGACCTGGGCGGGCTTCTTGACCTTCGCGATGAACTGCCGGGTCTCCTTGAGGTTGCTCTCGCCCTGCCGGGAGGTGGTGACCAGGAAGGAGGACCTGCCCTGGGGCAGGTGGTCGAGGCTCCACAGCAGGTCGGAACGGTGCTCCTCGTGCTTGTTGCCGTGGAAGAGGTCACCGGACTGGATGTCGACGTCCGGCCTGTAGTCGGCGGAGAGCCCGACCCCGGCCGCGTACGCCTCCGGGTGCTGCAACGCGACCTTGAGGGCGCAGTAGCCGCCCGTCGAGTCGCCGATGAACCCCCAGTTGCGCGGTTTCGTGCCGACCCGGTACGTGCCGGCGACGGCCTTGCGCAGATCGTCGGCGAAGAACGTCTCGGTCTGGGGGCCGCCCGGGATGTCGATGCACTGGGTGTTGCGGGGCGGAGCCACGGTCGGCCGCATCATCACCAGGATCATCGGCTGGGTCTTCTTCTGCTTCGACAGGGTCCACGCGGTCTTCGGGTAGTGCAGCCCCTTGATGAGGTTCTCGGCCGTGCCGGGAAAGCCGGTCAGCACCACGGTGACGGGGAACGTCCGCTTCTCGTACCCCTTCTGGAAGTACTCCGGCGGCAGGTACACGTACGCCGGGGTCACTATCCGGGACCGCGCTCCCTGCACCGAGACCTTCTGCACCTCGCCGCCGATGCTGGGCTTGCCGGCGCCGGGGACGTCGACCTTCTGCTTGCCGTCCACCTTCACCCCCGGGCTGGCGGCGGACTGCGCGCCGAGCACCCCCACGCCGTCCTGCCGGCCGAACAGATCCGCCCACGAGCCGTAGAAGAGGAACGTGTTGTTGGCGGCGAGCCCGACGGCGGAGAAGAGCAGCAGCTGGACCGCGCACATCAGGCCGATCCGTCCGAGGACCGGCTTCCACCCCCGCCCCGAGAGCCGGGGCCACTGCCATACGACGACGAGGGACAGCAGCACCGTGCAGAGCACGGCCAATGCCAGAACGGCGGTACTTGTGAGCCCCATGGGATCAAGAACACTCTCTGCGAACGGTCTGCCGGACGCGGCGCCCGGCGACCACCGTCCAGCCGCACCGCCTTCAGGGGTGCGCAGGGAACTAGATTGTGATCGGGGATGATCCGTTCCCTTGAGACCCGCGTGTTTCGGCGGAATCCCCGGGGAGGAGGACCCCGGGTGCTCCGTCAGCCGAGGGCGGGTGCGCCGCCCGGGCGTTCGAACTGGGTGCGGTACAACTCCTCGTAGCGGCCGCCGAGTCGGAGCAGTTCGTCGTGCGTGCCGCGCTCCACGATCCGGCCGTCCTCCACCACCAGGATGAGGTCGGCGGAGCGGACCGTGGAGAGCCGGTGGGCGATCACCACCGCGGTACGGCCCTCCAGCGCCTCACCGAGCGCCTCCTGTACGGATGCCTCGGAGGTGTTGTCGAGATGGGCGGTCGCCTCGTCCAGGATGACGACCCGCTGACGGGCCAGGAGCAGCCGGGCGATGGTCAGCCGCTGGCGCTCGCCGCCCGAGAGCCGGTAGCCGCGCTCGCCCACCACCGTGTCCAAGCCGTCCGGCAGGGACGCGACCAGGCCGTCCAGACGGGCCCGGCGCAGTGCCTCCCAGAGCTGCTCCTCGTCGGCGTCCGGGCGGGCCAGCGTCAAGTTGGCGCGGACCGACTCGTGGAAGAGGTGCCCGTCCTGGGTGACCATGCCGATCGTGTCCCGGATCGAGTCGGCGGTCAGGTCCCGTACGTCGATGCCGCCGAGCCGGACCGTGCCGGCGTCGACGTCGTAGAGGCGCGGCAGGAGCTGGGCCACCGTCGACTTCCCGGCGCCCGACGAGCCGACGAGTGCGACCATCTGGCCCGGCTCGGCGCGGAAGGAGACGCCGTGCAGCACCTCGGTGCCGCCCCGGGTGTCGAGGCTGGAGACCTCTTCGAGTGAGGCGAGGGAGACCTTGTCGGCGGCCGGGTAGCCGAACCGTACGTCGTGGAACTCCACGGACACCGGGCCCGCCGGGACCGCCCGGGCCCCGGGCTTCTCCGCGATGAGCGGCTTGAGATCGAGCACCTCGAAGACCCGCTCGAAGCTGACGAGCGCGCTCATCACCTCCACCCGCGCCCCGGCCAGTGACGTGAGCGGTGCGTAGAGCCGGGTCAGGAGCAGGGCGAGTGAGACGACCGCGCCCGCTTCGAGGGAGCCGCGCAGCGCGTAGTAGCCGCCGAGTCCGTAGACGAGGGCGAGCGCGAGGGCCGACACCAGGGTGAGCGCGGTGATGAACGCGGACTGCGCCATCGCCGTACGCACGCCGATGTCGCGCACCCGGCCCGCCCGGGCGGCGAACTCGGCCGACTCGTCGGCGGGCCGCCCGAACAGTTTGATCAGGGTCGCGCCGGGCGCCGAGAACCGTTCGGTCATCCGGGTGCCCATGGCGGCGTTGTGCTCGGCGGCCTCACGCTGGAGCCGCGCCATTCTGGTGCCCATGCGGCGCGCGGGCAGCACGAACACGGGCAGCAGCACGAGTGCGAGCAGGGTGATCTGCCAGGAGATGCCCAGCATCACCGCGAGGGTGAGCAGCAGGGTGACCAGGTTGCTCACCACCCCCGACAGCGTGTTGCTGAAGGCGCGTTGGGCGCCGATCACATCGTTGTTGAGCCGGCTCACCAGCGCTCCCGTGCGGGTCCGGGTGAAGAACGCGACCGGCATCCGCTGGACATGGTCGAAGACCGCCGTCCGCAGATCGAGGATCAGCCCCTCGCCGAGCGTCGACGAGAGCCACCGGCTCGCGATGCCCAGCGCCGCCTCGGCCAGTGCGATCGCGGCGATGTAGAGGGCGAGGCGGGTGACCGTCCCGCTCTCCTTGCCGGCCACGATCGCATCCACCACTCGCCCGGCGAGCAGTGGTGTCGCCACCGCGAGCAGCGCCGTGGCGACGCTCAGAACCAGGAAGAGGACGATCCGGCGCCGGTGCGGACGGGCGAAGGCGGCGATGCGGCGCAGGGTCGCCCGGTTGAAGGGCCGCTTGTCCTGCTGGGCGTTCATGACGTTGTGGAGCTGCGTCCACGCGGTGGCTTCCATACTCATGCGAGGAACGTACGACCTCTACCGCGCTTGAGGTCAACGATCGGGCGGAACCCGTCCGCCGTCGCGTCAAGGATCTCCCGGGCAGATCCGGCGACTTCGCGGCCGACCACGCTGCCCGATCGTCCCGGGGCATACCGGTGATCA
Source organism: Streptomyces sp. CB01201 (assembly GCF_002803085.1). Classification (GTDB taxonomy): domain Bacteria; phylum Actinomycetota; class Actinomycetes; order Streptomycetales; family Streptomycetaceae; genus Streptomyces; species Streptomyces hundungensis. The sequence goes on from NZ_NNBJ01000001.1 coordinate 521,416, forward strand.
CTCCCGTAGGTTCGGGAAGTGGCGGCACCGGACCGCCTCCGACCTGGGGAGAGACGATGCGTTGGGGAGTGCTTGACCGCCTGCTGGGCGAGCCCGGGGCGTTCTTCGAGCAGTGCCGCCAAGGCCGGCCGCACGTCTTCACCCCGCCGTGCCTGCCCCAGGAGGTGCCCACCCTACGGGAGTTGACGGGTGCGCTCGGCGGCGCCCTGATGCGCACACCGTACGTCGAGCTGCTGCGGGACGGGGAGCTGGTACCGGCGGGGGAGTTCGGTGCGGCCGCCGGTTGCGCCGACGGTCCGGGGGAAGGCTTCGCCGACCCGGAACGGATCATGCACCTGCTCGCCGAGGGTGCGACGCTCCTGCTGCCCCGACTCGGCCGCTGGAACGCCTCGGTGGGCGCTCTGACGGCCCTCCTCTCCCAGGACCTGGGGCGCGAGACGGAGGCGTTCTGCTTCGCCACCACGGTCGGGAGCCGGGGCCCGGACGTGCACCGGGACGGCGCCGACGTCCTCGTCGTGCAGCTCGCGGGCCGCAAGGAGTGGACGGTGTACGAGGCCGAGGCCCCGGCCGACGGCACTCGCGGCCCGGGTCCGGTGCCGAACCCGGGCGCGCCCGTCCTGCACACCGTCATCGGCGCCGGCGACGTCCTGTATGTGCCGCGTGCCGCCCCGCACACCGCGTCCGGGGACGACGGCCTCTCCGTCCATCTGGCCCTCGCCATCGGCGACACGACGGGGGACCGGGTGGACGGGCCCCCGTCCCGGCCGATGGAGGACGCCCAACTGCTCTGTCTCGCACGTGAGTTGATGCAGCGCGCTAGGGCAAGAGTGGACGCGTCCGCTCCTGCGGGATCCCTTGCCCGAGCGGGCGGAGCGCTGCCGTGCTCGCTGGGAAGGATCCCGGTCAACCGGCCGGACGCGGGCTGAGCGGGGGCTCAGCCGTGCCTGGTGCGTCCTCGTTCAACTCCGGGTTTCAGCTCCGGGGTTCGACTCCAGGGTTCGACTCCGAGGGGGGCGACTCCGGGCGATGCTCAGTGATCGTCCCAGTGGCCGTCGTGGTCGGCGTGGCGGTGGCCGTCGTGGATGTAGTCGACGTGGTCGCCGTGCGGTACGGACACGTGCCCGCAGCCCGCCTGGTGGCGATGGGCGTGATCCGCGTGCACGGTGTGGCCTGCCGGCTCACACTCGTCGGTGTGGCCGTCGTGGGACCGGTGAAGATGGCCGTCGTGCACATAGTCGACATGATCTGCGTGGGGCACGGCCACATGGCCGCAGCTGACGCCGTGCTCATGGGTGTGCTGGGCGTGCTCGGTGTGAGCGGTAGTCGACATGACGTTGCTTTCCTGTTCGTTCAGCTCTGCGCCGGCCCCCCTCGCGAGGGCGAGTCTGCTCCCGGCGCCGCGCCGATGCACGCATCACGTGGGGTGAGCCGGGTGATTTCCCTCGGGAACGGGCCGGTTGGCGGGCGACGCGCCCGCCGGGAACGCTGCTTCGCCCCGGAACCCTGGTGCCGTTCCGGGGCGAAGTCACCTGCGGGACCGGCGCGTCAGTGGTTGACGCAGGTGTTGCCGGCCGCCGGGTTGAGCAGCCCGATGAGGTCGATGCTGTCGCCGCAGACATTGACCGGGACGTCGACGGGGACCTGGATGACGTCGCCGGACAGCACGCCGGGGGAGTTCTCGGCCGTGCCGACCACCGGCGGGTTGGGGTCGGCGGCTGCGGCACCGGCCGTGCCGATGACGGCCGTGGCGGCCAGGACAGTTGCGGCGAGAGCGGTACGGATGCGCACGGTTTTCCTCCATTTTGTGGGCGTTTGTTCCCCTGTAGCGTCTCCGTGTTCGGGGCGGGGCGAAAATCCCGTGACCCGATGGGGTGAACGGCGCGCCGCCCGCACGTCACGGGACGCGTCTCTTGACGGCGCGTTTATTCGGCCGATTCGCGTCTACACGGTGGAGGACAGCCCGAAGTGCGGGGCCGTTCTCCAACGGGAAGGCAGGCCATGTCCAGTGGTGTCGTCATCATCCTGATAGCGATCGTGGTGATCGTTGTCCTGGCGGTGGTCATCGGCATGTTCGTCGCGCGGCGGGGCCAAGGCCTGCGCAGCCGGTTCGGACCCGAATACGAACGGACCGTGGCCGAGCACCACGGCGATGTGAAGGCCGCGGAGAAGGACCTCGACGAGCGGGTCCGCAGGTACGGCAGCCTGAAGGTCGACCCCCCGAGCGCGGCGGAGCGCAGCCGCTACGCGGCCGAATGGGCCCGTGTTCAGGAGGAGTTCGTGGAATCGCCCACCCGCGCGGTGGCCGAGGCCGAGGCGCTGCTGGGCCGGCTCGCGAACGAACGAGGCTTCCCGAGCGGCTCGTCCGAGGAGCAATTGGCGGCGCTCTCGGTGCACCACCCCCAGCACCTGGACAGCTACCGCCGCATCCGCGGCGTGGCCCAGGGCGCCGACGGCCGCAGGCCCAGCACGGAGGAACTGCGCGAGACCCTCGTGCAGGCCCACGAGTTCTTCGCCGTACTGACCGGGGAGCGCCGCGGCGACAAGGCCGGGCGCCTCGGAGTGCGCAGCGCCCGGCACACGTCCAGCAACGCCACGCACCGCGACGACATCGCCCGAGGGAGCCAGTCATGACCAAGCCCGAGCGTCCCGCATCCGAACAGCCCCTGGCCGATCAGCTCGTCTCGGGGCGCGACGTCCCCGAACGACCGGGCGCCGAACAGCCCGGCGCCGGGCTTTCCGGCACCGGACAGCCCGGCGCCGCACGCGAGGTCCCGGCCCGGGCCGCGTCCGAGCAGGCCCCGATCGGTCGCGAGGCCACCGACCGCGGCGTCCCCGATCAGCCCCCGACCGGTCGCGACGTCCCCGAGCGCGCCGTGCCCGATCAGTCCGCGCCCGAGCGGGCCGTGCCCGATCCGGCCGTGAGCGGCCCCGGCGCCGCTCCCCACCAGCCTCTCGCCGGGCAGTCCGGCACCGGGAAGCACCTCGGCGCGGCCCCGGCTTCCGAGCGGGACCTGTCCGACCGGCCGCTGTCCGACCAGCCCTTGCCCGAGCGGCCCGCACCGGTGCCGTCCGCGGCCGAGGGACGCGTCCCCGAGCAGGCCGGGCGGCGCCCGGGTGCCGAGGCCGGCGGCGCCGTCGACGGCGACGCCGTGCTGCCGCCGCACGAGCGGGAGAAGTTGCAGCTCAGGATCCAGCACGCGGTCGGCGGGTTCGTGGACGAGCCCCGCTCGGCGGTCGAGGAAGCGGCCTCGACGGTCGACGCCCTGACCGAGCGGATCATCGAGACCCTCGGGGAGCGGCGCGGAACGCTGCGCGCGACCTGGCAGGACGCGTCCGGCGGCTCGGCCACCGAGGACCTGCGGATGGCCCTGCGTGAATACCGCAGGCTCGCGGAACGCCTGCTCAGCCTGTGAGGACCCACATCCCCCGTGTCCCGGCGGGAGCCTCCGCGGCCCCCGCCGGGCGCGCCACGGTCCACGGTCCCGCAACCTCAACCCACCGTTACAGACAAGGAGTTGCACATGTCCAGGCGCTATGGCGGTAACCCCGCAGCCACCGGCATACTCGTCATCGTCGATGTCATGGCCCTGATCCTGATCCTCTGGATCGCCTTCTTCCTGGTCAACGCCAACACGGCCAACGACATCGTGTCGTGGGTGCGCCACGCGGCGGACTGGCTCTCGGGCTGGTCGCGCGACATGTTCACCATCAGGTCCGACACCTGGCGCACGATCGTCAACTACGGCCTGCCCGCCGTGGTCTACCTACTCATCGGCCACGCGGTGGCCGGCCGGGTCAACCGCTCCTGAGTCCTGGCCGGACGAGCCGAGGGCGAGATAGCGGGTATAGGCGTCCCGGCTGTCCGAGACGAACTTCCAGCTCGCCATGGCCGCCCTCAACTCGTCGTCGGTCAGCCAGCCGTGCCAGGAGACCTCCGAGGCGTCCGGCACGATGTCCTCCTCCGCCGCAACGGCCTCGTACACCGCGAACCAGTACGGGCTCAGCTCGCCGTCGCACAGGAACTTGAAGAGCGGACGCACCGGGGCGTCCACCCCGAGTTCCTCGCGCAGCTCCCGACGCGCGGCGTCCTCGTAGGCCTCGCCCACGCCCACCGCCCCGGCCACCAGCCAGCTGTACTCGCCCGGAAACCGCTTGCTGCTCTCGGGGCGCCGGTGCACCAGACAGCGGCCGCGCGCGTCGCGGCACAGCACCATGGCCATCCGGTACAGCCACCCCTCGCGCACGGCCTCGCCCCGCTCGACCACACCGATGACGCGATCCTGCTCGTCGACCCGCTCCACGTGTTCACCCATGGGTCGATCCTCCATGACGGGGACCGGAGTATGTGGGGCACCCCTCCCCGACGGGGCGTCAGACCGGCCTCACTCGTTCGGCAAGGCCCGGGTGGCCCTCCGCCCGAAGGTGCCGAACAGTGGATCGAGAGTGGAATGACCTGGATGCTGTCGATCTGATGAGGAGCGCGATCATGCGCCGTAGTACCACCGTCGCCGCGATCGCCCTGTGCGGCGCCCTTGCCGCAGGTACCGCAGCACCTGCCTACGCCGCCCGTCATGTCCCCTCCGTGTCCGTCCCCGGAACGGCGGGCGAGCCGACCGGGAGCCGGGTCGCCGACGACGACGTCGTCGGCGTCAAGGCCGAGGTGGCGGCGATGATGAAGGAGATCGACCAGATGGTCGCCGCCGACAAGAAGGACGCCGCGGCGGATGTCGCCGAGGCCAAGGCGGAGGCCGCGGCGATCCTGAAGGAGATCTCCGCCCTGGTGAAGAAGGAGGTCGCCCAGGCGAAGCCGGCGACCCAGCCCTCCACCACCAAGCCCGCTCCGCTGTCGCTGCCGAACACCCCGCCCGCCACGACGGGCTGACGTTCGGTACGACCGCCTCCCGCCGCGCCCCGATCTTCGTCCTCTCGGTCTGTATCACCCCCAATCCGCGTGCCGGCAGCGGGAGTTCAGCCAGAATTGCGGGCTCGCGTCCGGCGGGGCGGGGTGGGATTCCTTCCGGGGCGCGATGGCGCATGGGTCGGCGCAAACGACTCGATGGGGTGGTTCTGCGTGCCCGGGAGCGCCCGTCCCGCGTTGGTCACCACATGACCGTATTTCCTGGGCTGCGGTGCGCGGCGGCCGCGCACCGCCCGACGCCTTCCCCAACGGGAGCCCCGGCGAGGAGTGTTGCGGCACTCCGGCGTCGCCGGATGTGTGAGCCGGCCGGCTCGCCCGGCCGGGCGGGGGAGTCGGGGGACCACGCGGAGCGCGAGGGCCACACCGCCGCGGTGCCGATCCGTCGCGCCGTGCGCCGTGTCCGCGGCCACCGGGCCGTACGTGCCCGGCCGGGCCGTTCGCCCTGCCCGGCCCCCGGCCGCGAGGCGCTCCAGCCGATCGGCCGCGGCGGGTGTCCCCGCGCGGCCGGACCTGCGCCTCAGGCCCGCCGCACGCCCGTGTTCCCCGACAGCTTGTGAATGGACAACTCCCGTGCGAATCACCGACATTCACGGCTGCGAGGTCCGTCCCGGACGGCTGGTGGAGTGGAGTCTGGATCCCGCCATGGTCGAGGCCGCGACCAGCCAGCCCGACGACTCCCGGCCCCCCGCCTATGTGCAGGAATCACACATCAGGACGGCCCGCACCGTGCGCGAGGACGGACTGTTCGTACCGACCTGGCTGGGCGCCGCCTTCGACATCCTGGGGCCGGTCGACCTGGACGTCCTGGAGGCGGCCCTGCGGACCTGGACCCTGCGGCACGAGACGCTGCGCAGCGGATTCCGCTGGGTCGACGACGAGATGCGCCGCTTCACCGCCGCGCCGGACGCGGTGGCACTCCGGCGCGAAGTCGTGGGTGACTTCCCCGATGCGGAGGAGCTGAGCCACCACCTCCAGGACCGGTTCGATGTGGAGGCGGACGCCCTCTGCTGGCCGAACTTCCTGTACACGGCGGTCGTCCGGCCCGAATCCACCAGCGTGTACATGGCCTTCGACCACAGCAACGTGGACGCGTACTCGATCCAGCGCATCCCGTCCGAGATCCATGAGCTGTATTCGGCAGGAGCCGAAGGCCGCAGCGCGGAGACGACGCCGGTCGGCAGCTACGTCGACTTCTGCGAGATCGAAAGGGCCAGCGCGGACCAGGTCGACGACACCCACGCGATCGTGGCGCGCTGGCGGGAGTTCATCGCCCGCTGCGACGGCCGGCTGCCCGCCTTCCCGGTGGACCTCGGCCTCGAAGACGATGGCCGGCTGCCCGAGCAGAAGCTCTGGTACGAGATGCTGGTGGACGACGTGGACGCGGCCGCGTTCTCGGCGTATTGCCGGCCGTTCGGCGGCGGCCAGGTCGGCATCCTGGCGGCGACCAGCCTCATCGTCCACGACATCGGGGGCGAGCCGGTCTACCGCACGGTGGTGCCGCTCCACACCAGGGCGAAGTCCCGGTGGGCGGACTCGGTGGGATGGTACGTGGGCGGCGCGCCCATCGAGATTCCGGTGGCGCAGGCACAGGGCTTCGACGATGCCCTGAAGATGGTGCATGGCGCGCTGCGGGCCAACAAGGCGCTCGCCCAGATTCCGATCGCCCGGGTGCTGCGGCTCCTCGGCTCGGACTTCCGCCCGACGTCGCCCGATCTCTACTCGATCGTGTCGTTCGTGGACGCCAGGGACATCCCCGGCGCCGGGCAGTGGGACGAGCTCCGGGCGTCCGCCCTGCTCAGGGTCTCCTACGGGGACCAGGTGTGCGCGTGGTTCACCCGTCTGCACGGGGGGCTGCAACTGGCCGTCCGCTACCCGGACACGGCGATCGCGCAGAAGAACATCCACCGCTACGCGGAACAACTGCGGGAACTCATCACCTCGATCGCCCGCGACGCCCCCGCCGCGCCGCCCAGGCCGCGTGCGGAACGCCCGGTCCCGGCCCCGAGGCTGAGCAGCGAGGTGTCCCAACTGTCGCTGTGAACCGGGGTGGCGGAACAGAGCACCCATCGGTGGCAGAACGCCACATGCGTGTGGCCCCCATGTGGTGAGCCCACATGGGGGTGGCCGGGGAGCGCCTCTCGCGCGACGACGGGCGCGGCTGGTAGACCAGCGGGGCCATCGGTCGCCGAGAGGCCCGGTGTTCCACACCGGGCCCGGGGTCACACAAAGGGGTCGGGATGCGTCGCGCACCGGTCAGCACAGTCCTCGTCGCGGTCCTGTGCGCCCTGCTGGCCGGTGTCTTCGGCGCGGATCCTGGTCACGCCCGGGGCCGGCTGGTGCGGGCCGACGACGGAGCGCGGGTCGTCACCGAACAGCGGGTCGGACCCCGCCGTATCGACCTCGCCATCGCCTCCCCGGCCCTGGGGGCCACCGTCCATGTGCGCCTGCTCACGCCGGACGGCTGGTCGCCGGGGCGGGGCGACTGGCCGTCGCTGTGGCTGCTGCACGGCTGCTGCGGCGGTTACACCGACTGGACGACATACACCGATGTGGACCAACTCCCGTCCTTGCGAAGGGTGTTGGTGGTGATGCCGGAAGCCGGTGCCGCGGGCTGGTACAGCGACTGGTGGAACTACGGCAAGGGCGGCGCGCCGCGCTGGGAGACCTTCCACACCACCGAGGTCCGCCAGATCGTCGAGCGCGGCTACGGCGCGGGCGGCCGACGTGTCGCGGCCGGGCTGTCGATGGGCGGCCTCGGCGCGCTGTCGTACGCGGCGCACCACCCGGGGCTGTTCCGTGCCGTCGCCTCCTACAGCGGCACCGTGCACCCGCTGCTCCAGGTGCCCGGCGGCCTCGGCCCCGACTGGTTCCTGGACCTCGACCGGCGCCAGGGCGTCGATCCCTATGCCATCTGGGGTGATCCCGTACGGCAGCGCGCTGTGTGGGCCAAGCACGACCCCACGCTCCAAGCGGGCGCGCTGCGCGGGCTCCCCGTCTTCCTGTCCTGCGGGAACGGCCGGGCCGGCCCGTACGATCCGGCGGGCGAGAGGGATCCGGGCGAGGCCTACTTCGAGCAGCAGGACCGGGCCCTCGCCGATCGGCTGGCCGCCCTCGGCAGCCCCGTCCGCGCCGACTTCTACGGGCCCGGAACCCATGCCTGGCCCTACTGGCAAAGGGAGTTGCACCGCTCCCTGCCGATGCTGCTGAGCGCGCTGGCGGGTTGAGCGGCGGGCCGCGGTGGCCCGCCCCGCGGTGAACACCCGCCGCCCACGGCCTAGTTGAAGAAGGCGCTCATGCCGTCGACATCGGACACATAGCTGTCGATCGCGCTCACCTGGCCGTCGCGAAGGGTCAGCACGGTCGCCAGGTGCTCGTCGAGCGTGCGGCCGTCCGCGTCCTCGGCGGTGTTGTGCAGGGTGAGGGCGACGCCGTTCCGGCCCGTCAGGACGTGCCCGAGTTCGGTGTGCAGACCCCGGCCGGCGATCTTCCGGGCCCGTTCGACCGCGGCGTCGGCGCCGTGCACCGTCCCGGAGATGGTGCCATGGCCGGGCATGGTCCAGATCAGGTCGGGCGCGAAGAGCGCGTGCAGTGCCTCCCAGTCGCGGGCGGCGAACGCGGTCAGGAATCGCTCGGCCACGCTCGCGTCGGCTCGATTGCCGGTCATGTCGTCCCACACTCCTGGCTCGGGTCGGCCGGACGGCTGTGCGCGCCCGGAGTCCACGGGCGTCCGTGGCTCGCCCGACCCTAAGGGGTTCGGCCGATGCGCTGCGCACGGGGCCCGGGGGCAGAGCTCCCCGGAAGAGGCAGCGCCGAGACGGGGCGGACCGGGCGGACCGGGCAACTCACGGGACTTCCTCACTCGCCCGACAGTCGCGTGTGGGAACCAACAGCGTACTCATTTCTCTTGTCGGCAGGCCCAGTACGCACGTCGAAAGGTATTTCCGGGCAATCGCCCATGACCGTTCGGGCACTGTTCCCCGTACCGCCAAAATAAATGTTTCGACCGGTCGTACTTGAACGCCGGGACTCACAGGGAAGAAGAAAAGCGGAACCATTGACAACCGTTGGCCAGGACCGCTTCACTTCCCCTCAGCGGCCGGTGACTGGAAATGAACACACCTCAGGTGCGTGAATTGACGCTCTCCGTCCGGTGGTTCACATTCGGATGTCAGCGAAAGGAAGGGATTAATCATGTCGAAGATTATCGCCGCCCTGCGTGCCAAGAAGAGCGAGCCGAGCCTGAAGCAGGCCGCCTGGTACTTCTGGTACTAAGCCGAAGGCCAATCCTGGGCCCGCACACAAGGCAGGCCGACTGAATTTCGGTCAGTCGTGTGTGCGGGCCCTCCGCATTTTCATTTCCGGAGCTCGCCGTATGCCATCCGCCATGACCCGCACCAGTCGCCGCACCACGGTTTTCGCCCCTCGTCTCCAGGCTCTGCTCGACGAACACCTCGGCAAGGACCTCGTCCGCCTGGAACCCGACACCATCGGCATCGCCGGCGCAGAACTCTCCGACCGCATCCTGGCCGCGCGAAAGGCGACGGAGACCGAACGGCCCACCTTCAAGCCCCTGCACGGCCGGTCGATCTCCAAGGCGGAGGCCTCGTCGGTGATGCGCACGGTCGGCAAGGACGTCCGTGCCGCCCTGGAGCAGCCCGACCCGCTGCCGGAGCGGACCGATCTGTCCGGGCCCTGGCCGATCACCGGGCACCGGTTCCTGAGCGACCTCGTGCTGCGCGACGACCCGTACCGGCTGCGGATCCTCATGTCCCGCACGCTGGAGATCGACCCCCGGCTCACCTGGAGCACCATCGTGGCCGGGGCCGCCCTGCCCCGCCGGCCGGCCCCCGGGCCCCAACTGACGCATCTGGCCAATCTGTTCGCCGAGGCACGCAGCTACGACGACCGGCGCTATGCGATGGGCATCTACCGGCGCGCGGCCGCTCCGGTCTGCTTCACGGTCTCCACGCTGGTCGCCAACGCCCTCTGGCTCGGCTCGCCCTTCGACGACGAAGCGTCCAACCGCGACATCCTCTTCGAGGCGATGCGGCTGCTGCCCCCGTCGTGGAACCTGCTGCGCAACCGGTCACCGGAGTACCCGGCCATCGACGAGCGGATCGGGCACGGGGACGATCTGCTGATGCTGCCGCTCCTCTCCCATCGCGACCCCGCCCTGTGGGACGCGCCGAACGAGTTCCGGCCGCAACGCTGGGCCGGTCTCGACCCGGACAACACCCCCGGCTACATGCCGTTCGGGCATGTCTCGGAGCGCTGTTGGGGCCGCCACATGGTGATGCCGCTGGCCGAACTCCTCCTGGACCACATACGTCGTACCGGTCTTGTGGTGGCTCCGGGTCAGCGAACGGCCGACGTACCACTGGTGGGGCTGCTCGGTGTGAAGACCGTCCACATCGGCCACCGGAGCAAGGTCCGCCATGTCTGACACCGCGGCACCCGCCGACCCCGCGCCCGAGGCCGAGGCCCCGGCGTCCGACGTGCCGACGCACGAGGCGCCCGGCATCCGGACCCTCGACCCGGAGTTCTTCGACGACCCCCACGCCGCCTACCGCGAGTGGCGCGAGGAGGGCGGGGCTCGTCGGACCCGCTACCCGGGCCCGGCCGCGGTCGAGGGATGGGTCGTCACCTCGTACGCCGAGGCGAAGGAACTCCTGGCCGATCAACGGCTCTCCAAGGGCGGGGCGGTGGAGAGGTTCGGCCGCCATGTGGGGCTCACCCAGGGGCCCGGCAGCGCTCTGTTCAGCCATATGCTGAACACCGATCCGCCACACCACACCCGGCTGCGCAAGCTCGTCCAGAAGGCGTTCACCGCGCGCCGCACCGCGGCGCTGCGCCCCGCGATCGAGGCCCATGTGGCGGGGCTCCTGGACGCGTGGGAGGGGCGGGACGAGGCCGAGCTGATCAGTGAGTTCGCGCTGCCGCTGCCCCTGGCCGTCGTGTTCGACCTCTTCGGCGCCTCGGACGCGGACCACGAGGCCCTCCAGGTCCGCGGCAACACCCTCGACGGCGGGCAGGGCGACGGCGAGGTATCGGTGTTCACCGCCGACTCCATGCTCGCCTACCTCAGGGCGCTGCTGGCCCTCAAGCGTGAACACCCCGACGACGGGCTGCTGTCCGCGCTGGTCGAGGCCCGCGCGGAGGGGGAGGAGGCGCTCAGTGAGGACGAGATCACCTCGATGGCCTTCCTGTTGGTGATCGCGGGCCATCAGACCACGGTCAACCTGATCGCCAACGGCGTTCACACGTTGCTGACGCACCCTGCCCAACTGGCGTCCCTGCGAGCCGACATGAGCAGGATGCCGGGCGCGGTCGAGGAGATCCTGCGGTACGAGTCCCCCTCCGCCCTCGCCTCATTGAGGTACGCCGCCGAACCGGTCGATGTCGGTGAAGTGTCCTTCGGGCAGGGCGAGTTCGTGCAGATCTCGCTGCTCGGAGCCAACCGTGACCCCGAGGTGTTCGCGGACCCCGACCGATTCGACATCGGCCGCGAGGACGCCGCGAGGCACCTGGCGTTCGGCCACGGCATCCACCACTGTCTGGGCGCGCCGCTGGCCCGCCTCCAGGCCGAGATCGCCTTCACCCAGCTGTTCACCCGCCATCCCCGCCTGCGGCTGAGCGAGGACCACGAGGCACGGTGGCAGGCCAACCCCCGTCACCGCGGGCTGCTTTCGCTGCCGCTGCGGCTGAGGTAGCCCGAGGCCGGCCGCTCCCGCTACTGCCTGGCGGCGCAGATCACGTCGTAGGGCCTGCCGATGGCCAGGGTCAGCCGCATGGGTTCGGTGGTCCCGGACGGGCACTGCGAGGTCTGCTTCGTCAGACCGAGCACCTTGTACGCGCCCGAGCCGGCCGAGGCGCAGGGCACTTCCTTCGCCGTGTCGGTGACGCAGTCGCCCGTGACCAACTGGCCGCCGCCCGCGCCGGGATCGCCGGGGTGGCTCGCCGAGAGGTTGCGTCCGCACACCGTCTTGGTGGGGATGCCGCCGCCCTTGCTCTTGCTGCTGCCGTAGCTGACGCTCACCTGGATGATGAGGTCCGTACCGGCCGGGCACTGGATGGAGTCCGGCAGGAACCCGGCCGCCTGGATGTCGAGGGCCTTGAAGGTGGCGCCCGGGTCGCCGCAGCCGAACGCCTTGTAGCCGTTCGGCGCGTCATCGGGGTCGGGGCCGCCGCAGTCGCCCACCTTCCACTCGCCGCTGTGCGAGGCGGACGAGGACGAGGGCGACGACGAGGACGTGCCGCTCGTGCCCCCGAAGAGCTTGGACGCGCCGAATCCGAGGCCCAGGATCACCAGGAGCACCACCAGGGCCGGGAGGCATCCTCCTCTTCTGCGGCGCTGGTTGGGTGTGAGCGTACTGTCCGGATCGACCATGGTGCTTCCCCCTGAGTACGGCTGCTGAGCCTGGCCACAGGCCGTGACCACAGGTGTGGACGCGCCATGCTCACCTCATGGTTCCGCAGGGGTCGGGGCGGTGTGACGCCGACGGCCCGGGGCCGTTCAGAGTCGGCTCGGGTCGGGTTCGTGACGGCGCCGGGCGGAGTCGCTGATGCGGATGAGCAGGCCCACCATCAGCCAGTTGGCCACCATGGAGGAGCCGCCCTTCGCCAGGAACGGCAGGGCCTTGCCGGTCAGCGGGATCAGACCCGTCACCCCGCCGGTCACCACGAAGACCTGGAGCACCAGCGCGCCCGCCAGGCCGGTGGCGAGCAGCTTGCCGAACGGATCACGGGCGAGCATCGCGATGTGCAGGCCCCGCTGGGCGAGGAGGCCGTACAGGAGCAGGACCGCCATCACCCCGGCCAGGCCCAGCTCTTCGCCGACGGTGGTGAGGATGAAGTCGCTGTTCCCGGCGAAACCGACGAGTTCCGGGTGCCCTTGGCCGAGCCCGCTCCCGGTTGTGCCGCCGCTGCCGAAGCTGAAGAGCGACTGGCCCAACTGGTTGGAGATGCCCGCCTTCTGGCCCGCCGGAGTGAAGGCGTCCATCGGGTGCAGCCAGGCTTCCACGCGCCCGTGCACATGCGGTTCGAGGGAGCCGACCACACCCGCGCCGACCACGGCCATCAGCAGCCCGCACACCACCCAGCTCGTCCGTTCCGTGGCCAGATAGAGCATGATCACGAAGAGGCCGAAGAAGATCAGCGAGGTGCCCAGGTCGCGCTCGAAGATCAGCACCAGCAGGCTGAGCGCCCAGATCGCCACGATCGGGCCCAACTGGCGGCCGGGCGGCAGCCGCATGCCGAGGAAGCGGCGCCCGGACAGGGCCAGCGCGTCGCGGTTGACGGTGAGGTAGCCCGCGAAGAACACCGCGATCATGATCTTCACGAACTCGCCCGGCTGCACGGACAGCGGCCCCAGCATGATCCAGCGCTTGGCTCCGAACTGGTCGGCGCTGAAGAACGCGGGCGCCGCGAGCAGGACCAGGGCCGCGGCCATCATCATGTAGAGGTACCGCTGGAGCCTGCGGTGATCGCGCAGCGCGATCAGCAGGCCGGCGCAGGCGGCCACCCCGATCGCCGTCCACACCAACTGCCCGCGGCCGGCCGGGACCATGTGCAGCCGCGGCTCGGCGAGGTACGTGATGTCCAGCCGGTTCAGCAGCACCAGGCCGAGGCCGGTGAGCAGCAGGGCGAGCGGAAGCAGCAGCGGATCGGCGCGTGCCGCCCAACGCCGCACCACCAGATGCGGGACGACCGCGAGCAGCGTGATGGCGCCCGCGAACGTGCCGAATCCCGCGGGCAGTCGGCCCTTCATCGTCAGGCCCGTCACCGCTTGGCCGCCCAACGTGATCACCACGACGAAGGCGAGCAGCCACGCTTCGGTCCGCCGTCGGTCGGGTGCCTGGGCCAGGGCCGCCACGGACATGGTGCGCCAGGCATCCTCGGGCACCTTGGACCGCGGTGGGATCCCCATGGTCGGACGCCGCACGGGCAGCACCTCCGTCCCGGAGAGCCGCAGGCCCGGGATCCTGGCGCCGCCGCGGCTCGCGGCGATCACGGGCTGAGAGACGGCAGTGGATCATCGGTGGTTCCCGTTCCGCTTCCGGAGCGGTGGTCGCCCACAGGGTACGTCCCGATCCGTTCGCTCCGGAAGGCCGACCGCACCCCATGACGCTGCCGGCGGTGGACCTGCCGGTGTCTAGGGGGCAGTGGGGCGTGCGCCCTGGAGGCGGGCGAGGTCGGCGGGGCGCACCTGGATGGCGAAGAGGGCGATGAGCGCGGCCACCACCGCGAAGATCGCTGCGACCACGAAGGCCGTGGAGACTCCGGAGGCCAGCACCTGGTCGCTCCACGGCCGCGGCAGCTGGCCCGTGCGCCGGAACAGCAGGCGCTGCGCCGGATCGGCCTGGCTCAGGAACTTGGGAACCTGATCGGTCGCCTCGTTGCGGCTGGCCGTGCCGAACACGGTGACCAGGATGGAAAGCCCGAGGGAACCGCCCACCTGCTGGGTCGCGTTGAGCATCCCCGAGGCGGCGCCCGCCTCGTGCGGGGGGACACCGGAGACGGCCATCAGCGTCAGCGAGACGAAGTTCAGACCCATGCCGAGGCCGAACACGAGGATCGGGCCCAGGATGCTGCCCGGATAGGTGGAGTGGATGTCCGTCCGGGTGAGCCAGGACAGGCCCCCCGCGGCCAGCAGCGCGCCCGCGACCATGAACGGTTTGGGGCCGTACTTCGGAAGGAGCCGGGAGGCCAGGCCCGCGCCCACCGCGATGATCGCGCTGACCGGGAGGAAGGCGAGTCCGGCTCGCAGCGGGGTGAAGCCGAGCACGTTCTGCACGAACAGCGTGAGAAAGAAGAACATGCCGAAGATCGCGGCGGCCAGGCTCAGCATGATGCCGTACGTGCCCGCGCGGTTGCGGTCCGCGAACATGTGCAGGGGTGTGATGGGCTGTTGCGAACGCCGCTCCACCAGGACGAACGTGCAGAGGAGCACCACGGCGACGGCGAACGAACCCAGCGTGATCGGGTCGCGCCAGCCTTCCTGGGCAGCCCGGATGAAGCCGTAGACCAGCGCGACCATGCCCCCGGTGGACGCCAGCGCCCCGGCGATGTCGAAGTGGCCGGAATGCCGTTCCGACTCCTTGATGTGCCGCGGGGTGGCAAGCAGGATCAGCACGGCGATCGGCACGTTCACGAAGAGGACCCAGCGCCAGTCGAGCCATTCGACGAGCATGCCGCCCGCGAGCAGACCGATCGCGCCGCCGCCCGCGGACACCGCGGCGAAGACGCCGAACGCCCGGTTGCGCTCCAGGCCTTCGGTGAACGTGGTGGTGATCAGCGCCAGAGCGGTCGGCGAGGCGATCGCGCCGCCGATCCCCTGGACCGCGCGCGCCGCGAGCAACTGCCCGGAACTCTGGGACAGTCCACCGAGCAGCGAGGCGACCGCGAACAGCAGCACGCCGCACATGAACACCCGGCGCCGACCCAGGATGTCCCCGGCCCGCCCGCCGAGCAGGAGCAGCCCGCCGAAGGTGAGGGTGTAGGCGCTGACCACCCAGGCGAGGCCCGTCGTGGAGAAGTGCAGGGCGCTCTGGATGTGCGGAAGAGCGATGTTCACGATGGTGATGTCGAGGACCACCATCAGCTGGCAGGCGGCGATGACGAGCAGTGCTATCCCCTTGCCGCCGCCTCCGCTACCGGGGGCCGCGGCGGCGGTCGTGGGTGCCGGCTGCGGACTCGTCATGATGGACCTGCCCTCGCACGAGGGGCGGTGGACGGTGACGTCCACTGTTCGACCCTATGCCCGGGTACAGGACGTCACCAGTCGATCAAGCCGCGACGGACCCCGGGGGTATCGACAGGCCCCGGGGTGTAGGGGGGCGTAACACAGCGGCAGATGAGGACGTGTGGGCGAAACCCACCTGACAGTCCGAGATCAGCGGGCTATGCTCCCCGCGATGACTACTCCTCCCGCGTTTGGATTGGGGGACCCGTCCGCGCAAGGTGAGTGCTGATGCTCCCTTCCACCGCGTACGGTGATTCCCACCTTTCCTTCTGGCCGCGCGTGCGCGAGTTCGCCGTGCCGCCCTCCATGATCGAGACCGCCGGCTCCCGCCGTTCCGTCGGGGACTGGGCCGGGGCATGCGCCGCCGCCGGTTTCGACGCCGATCTCGACCTACGGTCCCTGGCGCGTACCCACGGCCGGGCCATCGCCGGTCAAGTCCGGGCGGATCTACGGCAGTTGGTGCCGGATCTGCTGCGCTGGCACATGCCGAGGATCGCCCCCGACGGATTGCTGCGCCCCGGCCTGACCATCGCGCTGGCCCGCTACGGCGGAACCGGGCGCACGGATCCCGATCCGGTCCACCTCGTGGTCCGGACCCCGCCGGCCTGGGCCGACGGCGGTCAGCGCATGTCCCTCACGCTGTGGGGCGACCACCGCCCCGGTGTCCCGGGGTGGGGCGCGGCCGGCGGGGCGCCCGGCCACCCACACCCGCATCCGCATCCCCGGTACCGGTTGGATCTGCACCGTCACCTGTGGGACGCCCGCAGGACCGACGAGTTGCGCGAACGGGCCGGCGCGGACGGAACCGACGGCCCTGCCGGGCTCGACGGCCCTGCCGGATCCGAGCCGCGCCCCGCCGACGGCAGCCCGGTGACCGATCCCGAAGTGCGGACGGCGGTGCCGCCGGGAACGCGCTGTGCCACCGGCCGCTGGGCGGACGAGTCCCGCCTGCTCCTCGGCTCCCAGGGGCGGTCCGCAGGCCCCGTATCCGTACGGCTGGCTGCGGGGCGCCGGCTGAACCTGGAGCTGGTCGAGGACCCGTACGGGCTCCGCCCGCCGACCCTGCGGCTCGCCGCGGGGCCACCGGACAGCGGTGACCCGCCGTTGGTCCTGCCCGACGCGGCGACCTGGGTGCTGCCCGACCTCGACCTCATCCGCGCCGGTGCGATCGAGGTCGGCAGCCTCCACCCCCTCGTCGCGTCGGCACTCGTGCCGGACCGTGGGCCCTGCCCTGCCCGGGTCCCGCAACGGCGGGGCCGGGCGGATGGGTCCCGCGTGGTGGAGTGCCGGGGGGAGCGGCACCGGATCGGGTTGGTCGACGGGGTGCTGGCTCCGCTGGACCACGACCCGGCGGAGATCCGGCGCGAGGAGCTTCTGTTCGCCCTGAACGGGCCTCCGCTGCCCTGCCTGCGGGCCATCGACGAGGCACACCGACGTCCGGCCTGCCTGACGGGGGTGCGTGAGCGCCTGGACCACGGCGACCTCTCCGGCGCACTGGCAGTCGTCGAGCAACTCCTCGGCCCCGAAGCGGCGTTGCGCGGCGGGCCGCTGCGGGACGAGCTGGAGGCCGCCGCGCAACGCCGGATCGCGTACGGGCTCTACCGTGCGGGACTGATGGGGCCGGGCCCCGATCGCCTGCCCCCGCGCAGCCCCCGCCCCCGTGGCCTGCGTTCACGCCCCCGCTCCACCCAAGGCCGCTGACCGAGCG
This sequence comes from Streptomyces sp. CB01201, assembly GCF_002803085.1. GTDB lineage: Bacteria > Actinomycetota > Actinomycetes > Streptomycetales > Streptomycetaceae > Streptomyces > Streptomyces hundungensis. The sequence goes on from NZ_NNBJ01000001.1 coordinate 538,783, forward strand.
GGCACGCCCTGCCTCCGGGACCGTACCGGAGCCCGCGTCGCGTCGGACGACGCGCCCGTATGCACCACTCACCCCTACGAACCCATAGGTGATGACCACATATGTCCATGCACACGCACGCACCGCTCGCCGTTCCTGAAGACCAACTCGACGTCGCCAGGGACCTGTTGACCCTCCTGAGCGACACCACCACCGAACCGCGCCCCGATGCCCAGCTCGAAGCGCTCACCCTCGCCGTCGCCGCCGATCTGCCCGTACTGCTGTGGGGCGAACCGGGTATCGGGAAGACCGCCGCGCTGACCCAACTGGCCGCGGCCCTGGACCTTCCGCTGACCACGGTGATCGCCAGCGTGCACGAGCCCTCCGACTTCTCCGGTCTGCCCGTCGTCGGTGACGACCCCGCCGAGCAGGGCATCCCCATGGCCCCGCCGGACTGGGCCGTGCGCCTGGTCAGGGCCGGCCGGGGCCTGCTGTTCCTCGACGAACTGTCCACCGCACCGCCCGCCGTGCAGGCCGCACTGCTCCGCCTCGTCCTGGAGCGCCGCATCGGCGCGCTCCAACTCCCGCCCGGCGTAAGGATCGTGGCGGCCGCCAATCCGCCGTCCTCCGCGGCCGACGGCTGGGAGTTGAGTCCACCCCTGGCCAACCGCTTCGTGCACCTTCAGTGGACGCACGACCACGAGGTCGTGGTACGGGGCCTCGGTGGCACCTGGCCGCGTGCCGCCCTGCCCCGGCTCACTCCCGCAAAGCTGCCGGACGCCGTGGACTTCGCACGCCGCGCCGTGTGCGGCCTGCTCGCCGCCCGCCCCAAACTCGTCCACCAGCTCCCCGGCAGCGAGACGCGCCGCGGCGGCCCGTGGCCCTCGCCGCGGAGCTGGGAGATGACCCTGCGCCTGATCGCCTTCGCGACGGCGGCCGATGTCTCGCGCGACGTGCTTTCGATGCTGGTCAGGGGAACCGTGGGAGACGGGCCCGGCCTCGAACTCCTCGCCAGTGTGGACCGGATGGACCTTCCGGACCCCGAGGCGCTGCTCGCCGACCCCGCGGGTGCCGAGCTCCCCGAACGGGGTGACCTGCGCCAGGCGGTGCTCGACGGCGTGGTGGCCGCCGTACGCCAACGCCCCGACAAGCTCCGCTGGGACGCCGCCTGGGCCCTCCTGGCCAAGGCGATCGAGACCGGGGCGCCGGACCTGGTGGTCGTCCCGGCGACCACCCTCGCCTCGCTGCGCCGCGAGGACTGGGACGTCCCCGAGTCGATCGAGCGGCTCGCCGGAGCCGTGTCGCTGTCCAGCCGCGCCGACCGGGCGGCGGCCCGTACGGGCGTCGGGACGAAGGCCGGCCGATGAGAGCGATGGAGCGAGTTGATGAGACGTCAGAGAGCTTGATGAACAGCCCAGTTGGAGCCGAGAGGGCCTCCGGTGGCTCTCTGGACTTCGAGAAGCTGTTCGCCGCCCGGCTGCACGCCGCCCGGGTCCGGCCCTACTTGGCGTCGGCCCTCTTCGCGCTGCACCCCGTGGAAGCGCGGCAGGTCCCCACCATGGCGGTCGACCGGCACTGGCGGTGCTATGTGTCGCCGGCGTTCGTGGCCCGTATGCCGGTGGAGCAGCTCGCCGGGGTGTGGGTGCACGAGGTGTCGCACCTGCTGAGGGACCACCACGGGCGCAGTGACCGGATCGCGCGCGAGCACGGGCTCACGGGCCCGGGCGAACGCCTGCGGATGAACATCGCCGCGGACTGCGAGATCAACGACGACGTGTACGGTGACGGCCTCGTCCGGCCCGAAGGGGTGGTGGAGCCGCGTTCGATGGGGCTGCCCGCCGGTGAGCTCATGGAGGACTATCTGCTCAAGTTCGGTGTCGGGCCGTGCAGTTGGCCGACCACCTGGCTCGACTGCGGCAGTGGGTCCGACGGTCTGGAGCGGGCATGGGAGCTGGGGCCCGGTGGTTCGCACGGGCTCACCGAGCAGGAACGGGACGCGGTCCGGTTCCGGGTGGCCGAGGGCATCCGAGGGCGCCCCGGTGCGGTGCCCGAGGGATGGCGGCGGTGGGCGGAGAAGGCGTTCCATCCGCCGCAGGCGTGGCGGGAGCTGCTCGGGGCGGCGGTGCGCTCGGCAGCCGCCGGGGCGGGCGCGGGGGAGGACTACACCTACGGCCGGCCGTCGCGTCGTTCGGCCGGGGTGCCCCGTACCGTACTGCCGAGCCTTCGGCGGATGCCGCCCCGGGTGTGCGTGGTCATCGACACATCGGCGTCGGTCAGCGATGCCGAACTCGGCAGCGCGCTCCTGGAGGTCGCCGCGATCGCGCGCGCCGTGGGCGGCCGGCCCGATCTGGTCAGGGTGCTGCCGTGCGACGCCGCGGCCCCCTTCGTGCATGCGCTGTGCCGCGCCGAGGGGATTCCGTTGATCGGTGGCGGGGGTACGGATCTGCGCGCCGGCTTCGCCACGGCGCTAGGGTCGAAGCCCGCTCCCGATGTCATCGTGGTCATGACCGACGGCCAGACGCCCTGGCCGGCCACCCGGCCGCCGTGCCGGACGGTGGTGGGCCTCTTCACCCGTCATGGCCCCCGCACCTCCTGGGCCGAGCACGACCCCGACTACGTGCCGGACCGGCCCCCCGCGTGGGCCCGCGTGGTGGAGATCGGTTCCTCGGGTCCGGTCCGGCGTTGAGGAGTCGTCGTACCGGCGCTGTACCGGCCCTCGCACGGCTCTCGCACGGCTCTCGCACGGCTCTCGCATGGCGCGCCCGGCTCTCGCGTGGCCCTCGCACCGCTCTCTCGCGTGGCGCCCGCTCGGCTCCGGTGCCGCAGATCTCAGCGGCGCCCGCGGGCCAGCAGAGCGGAGTGAGGGAGCGCCAACTGGCCCTCAGGGGTGGAGAATTCGGCGCTGAGCCGCAGGAAATGGCGCTCGATCTCCGCGCGGACGTGCTCCGGTTGGCTCAGGACGGTCCGGCCGATGGTGCCGATGCCGTCGGCCGCCCCGCGCCACCACTCCTCGGCGCCCGCGATGTGGTTCCAGTGGAGCGGCTCGCAGACCGCGTCCTTGAGGCCGGCCGAGGTGAGGAGGTCCGTGAGGCCCGCCCCGGTCCTGGGGAAGTCGTCCTCGGGGGCCAGGGCCGGAAGGTGCGACGGACGGGAGGCGCCCGCGGCCTCGACGGCCCGCCCGAGCAGGGTCTGGCCGGCCGCGGCGGGGACGGCCCAGATCGTCACCGCGATCCAGCCGCCCGGCCGGACCACCCGCCGCAGTTCCGCGAGCGCGGCCTCGGGGCGGCCCACGTGATTGAGGACGAAGTTCGCCGTCACCGCATCGAACAGGCCCTCCGAGAAGGGGAGTCGGGGCAGTTCGGCCAGATGGATCTCGGCCGAGGGGACGCTCCGCGCCGCCAGTTCGACCATGCTGATCTCGGCGTCCACGCCGGTCACCCGGGCGCCCCGTGCGCAGGCCGCCGCCGCGACCGTGCCCGTTCCGGTGCCGACGTCCAGTACACGTACGCCCTCGCGCACGCGGGCCGCGTCGAGCAGTTGCGGGACGGGGTGGGCGCACACCTTGCCGAAGCTGTCCGCGTACGCCGCGCGCCCGGCCCGCCCAGATGCGCCGCTCGCTCGCGTCGAAGTCCGTCAGCACCACCCGCACCACCTCTCCCGGCCGTACCCCCGCGGGCACTTCGGGCACCCTACGCGAGTCGGCCCGGGCCCCGGGCGGGCGGTCGCTCAGGCCGTGAGCACCGAGTCGTCGAAGGTGCGGGCCCCGGGCAGCCGGTGGCGTGCGGCGATGACGGCGGCGTCGATGTCCCTGGTGCCGGTCGACACGCAGAGGGTGTACGTCACGTCGTCCAGGCGCTGCCGTGTCACCTCGTCGCCGTCGGCGGCGTTGAGGGAGACGAGGACCTGGTACTCGTCGAGCAGGTCACGGAGCACGACCGGATGCGCCATCAGCATGGGTGGGGCCCTTCGGTGGAGGGTCGAGACGTTCACGATGTGCTGCTCCCGTGCCCCGCTTCGTCCGCTCTACACGCGGTGGCACAGCGGACGTTGCGGAGCGGGTGTCCCAAGTGCCCGCGTACGCACGGGATTTCCCGGGGCGCGCGGCGCTGCCCGGTCAGGTGGTGCCGGGGCGCGTCGTGAGGGAGGTCAGGACCTCGTGGGCCAGACCCCGGGCGAGTTCCACCTTGTACGCGTTGTGCCGCAGCGGGACCGCGTCGGCCAGTTCCGCCTCGACCGCCCGCTCGACGGCCTCGGGAGTGGGCGACGTGCCGAGCAGCGCGGCCTCGGTCCGCCGCGCTCGCCACGGCCGGTGCGCGAGACCCCCGAAGGCGACGGCGACCTGGCGCACCACACCCCGCTCCAGTCGCACCACGGCGGCGACGGAGGCCAGCGCGAACGTGTAGCCCGCCCGGTCCCGGGCCTTGCGGTAGCGGGAGACGCACCCCGCCGGTGCGGCCGGAAGGAGCACCGCCGTGACGAGTTCGCCGGGCCGCATCACGGTCTCCAGGTCGGGCCGGTCCTGCGGCAGCCGGTAGAACTCCGTCAGCGGGACGCTCCGTACCCCGCCGGGACCCACCAGCTCGACCACCGCGTCGAGCGCGGCCAGCGCCACCGCCAGGTCGGACGGATGGGTCGCCACACAGTGCGAGGAGTGACCGAGGATCGCGTGCTCGCGGTTCACCCCCTCGATGGCCCCGCACCCGCTCCCCGGCACCCGCTTGTTGCAGGGCCTCGACAGGTCCTGGAAGTAGCCGCACCGGGTGCGCTGCAAGAGGTTGCCCGCGGTGGTCGCCATGTTGCGCAGCTGGCCCGAGGAGCCACTGAGCAGGGCCTGCGCCAGAACGGGATAGTGCTCCCCGACCGCCCGATGGGCGGCGAGGTCGCTGTTGCGCGCGGTCGCGCCCACCCGCAGCGAGCCGTCCGGCTGTTCCTCGATCGCGTCGAGCGAGAGACGGGTGAGGTCGACCAGGATGTCCGGGCGTTCGACGCCGAGCTTCATCAGGTCGACGAGGTTGGTGCCGCCGCCCAGATAGCGGGCCTCGGGACGGCCGCCGTGGGCGGCGGCCGCCTCCTTCAGGGTCCGGGGATTCACATAGGAGATGGGCTTCACACGACCACGTCCTGTCCGGCGCCGGCCCCGTTCGGATAGGCCCCGCAGCGGCACAGATGGCCGCTCAGCCGGTCCCGTACCTCGTCGGCGGTCAGCCGCACGGGCGCGTCCGCCGGCAGGTCGATCTCGGTGACGACCGAGGTCCCCGGTGCGTCGCCGGCTGCCGGTGCCTCCGTGGCGGGCCGGTGCTGCTCCGGCGCGCAGTACGCGCACCGGAGCACGTCCCGGTCCTCCGCGGCCCGGCGCAGCGGATGCCGGCCGTCGTCCGCGTCCGCCGCCACGAGACCTTCGACCGTGATGATCTCGCGGCCCTCCTGGGCCACGGCGAGCAGCAGACAGCTGTTGACCCGGCGGCCTTCGAGCAGCACCGTGCAGGTGCCGCAGAGGCCGTCGTCGCAGCCCTTCTGCGAGGCGGTCAAACCCAGGGCCTCCCGGAGCGCCTCAAGCAGCGTGGCGCTGTGTTCCAGCTCGACCCGGTGGTCGGCGTCGTTGACCCGCAGGGTCACCCGTGACTCCGTCACCGCGTGGCGAGCGCCCCGGGCGGCGGGCCCGGGGCCGTGTGCACTTCGGCCGTTTCTTGCTTCCATCGTTCACGAGCTCCTCGATCCGGACAGTCAGCGGCCTGACCGCAGATCCACCCTCGTACAGCTCATGCCCTCCGGCATCTTGGCCGTGGCAACCCGACGAACGGGGGCGGCCCGCTACCAGGGCAGCCGGCCGTGGGCGTCGAAGTAGCCGCCGCTGGGGCCGTCCGGGCCCACCGAGGCCATGCGGACGATGATGTCGGCGCCCTGTTCGACCGTCTGGAGGCCGGTGTTGCCGTTCAGATCGGTCTTGGTGAAGCCGGGTTCGACCGCGTTGATCCGCATCGCCGGGAACGCCTTCGCGTACTGGACGGTGACCATGTTGACCGCGGTCTTCGACGCCGGGTAGGCCACCCCCGGGTAGCCGTACGCGGGTGACGTCTCGTCGCCGACGAGGGCCAGCGACGCCAGGCCGCTGCTGACATTGACGATGACGGGCGCCGCCGAGCGTTCGAGCAGCGGGAGGAACGCGTGGATGACGCGGACCGTGCCGAAGACGTTCGTCTCGAACACGTGCCGCATCTGGTCGGCGGTCACCTCGGCGGCGCCGGGCACGCTGTTGCCCGCGCCCCGGACCTCGATGCCCGCGTTGTTGATGAGTACGTCCAGACCGCCGGCGGCCTCGATCGTCGCCGCCGCGGCACGTACGGACTCCTCGTCGGTGACGTCGACGCGGACGGTCCGCGCGCCGAGGCGCTCCGCGGCGAGACGGCCGCGCTCCTCGTCGCGGCTGCCGACGTAGACGGTGTGGCCCGCGGCCACGAGACGGCGGGCCGTCTCGAAGCCCAGGCCCTTGTTCGCTCCGGTGATCAGTGTGGTGGTCATGGCTCCATGCTGCGGTGCACCGGCGCCGGCAGACAGCCGTCCGATGTTCCTGGGACTGCCAGTACCAGGACGCGCCGGAGCGCGGCGGTGCACAGTGGGAACCATGGTGAGCACGGAGTTCGGACGGATGGTGCGGCACCGGCGCGACCGGGTCTCCCCGGAGGCGGCCGGCCTGCCCGCGGGCGGCCACCGGCGGGCGGCCGGCTTGCGCCGCGAAGAGCTGGCGCTGCTCGCCGGCATCTCGGTCGACTACGTGACCCGCCTCGAACAGGGCCGCGCGACACATCCCTCGGACCAGGTCGTCGAGGCGCTCGCGAGGGCGTTGCGCCTGTCGAGTGCGGAACGGGAGCGGTTCTTCTACGCCGCCGGGCTCGTGCCGCCGGGGCAGGGCACGGTGCCCGCCCACATCACGCCCAGTGTGCACCGCATGCTGGACCGGCTGAGCGGCACGCCCGTCGCGGTCTTCGACGCCTCGTGGACCCTGCTGCTGGCCAACCCGCTGCACACGGCGTTGCTGGGGGAGCGCCGGGGCCGCGCGCGCAACGCCGTGTGGCGGGCCTTCGCCGGGGCGGCCGACGACCGGGTCCGCCACACCTCGCAGTCCCGGCTCGCGCTGGAGACCGCGGTGGTCTGCGACCTGCGCGACGCGGCCCGGCGCTACCCCGCCGACCGGCGGCTGCGGGACCTGGTCGCCGAGCTGCGCGGGGCCAGTGCGCGGTTCGCCGAGCTGTGGGACGCGGGAGCCGTGGGGCATCATGAGGCGTCCCAGAAGCTCATCGACCATCCCGTGGTGGGCCCGGTGACCCTGGACTGCGACGTCCTGAACGTCGCCGGAAGCGATCTGCGGATCATGGTCTACACGGCCGAGCCCGGCACCCGGGACGCCGAGCGCCTGGAGCTTCTCGCGGTGGTGGGGACCCAGACGCTGGTGGAGTAGAGAGGGCCAAGGGGTGCCCCCCCTTGGCCTTGGCGGTCCGGTGGGAACCGTCCGGGCCCGCGCTAGCGCTCCGCGGGCGCCGGTGCGAGGCCGTCCTCCACGAGGCCGGCCAGGACCGCCTGGCCCAGGGCGTGCACGGCGGACTGCGGGCGGACCATCACGGTGAACTCCTTGATCAGCCCGGCCTCGTCGAACTGGAGCAGATCGATGCCGTGGATCTGCTTGCCGCCCACCGTCGCGCGGAAGGGCAGGATCACCGAGGGCGCCTGCTCGCCGTCGGCGCTGGTCTCGGCCGTGCCCTCGAAGCGGCCGACGTACCGCAGGTCCTCGAAGGTGCGCACCAGGACCCCGAAGAGTCCGAGCACCATCGCCCTGCCCTCGAACGGCACGAACTTCACCGGGCTGTAGAGCCGGACGTCTTCGGTGAACAGGCCTTCCAGCGCGGCGAGATCGCGCTTCTCCACGGCGGCGCGGAAGCGTTCGGCGGTCTCCATGTGTCCTCCATGCGCATGCTGATGCTTACTGATACTCAAGAAAATGACTAGTCAGTTTCATGAGTACTATGCAGGGACGGAACCGCACAAGGGAAGGGGGCTCCGGTGGCTCTGCGACATGCGGTGCTCGCCGCGCTGCTGGACGGCGAGTACAGCGGATACCAACTGGCCAAGGCCTTCGACATCGGTGTCGCGAACTTCTGGCACGCCCTGCCCCAGCAGCTGTACGCCGAGCTCGCCAAGCTGGAGAAGGACGGTTTGGTGGCCGGGCGCCAGGTGGTCCAGGAGACCCGGCCCACCAAGCGCCTCTTCCACGTCACGGAGGCCGGCCGCGCCGAACTGGAGGCGTTCGCGGCCGCGGCGGCGAAGCCCTCGTTCATCCGCGACGATCTGCTCGTCAAGGTGCAGGCGGCGGACCGTGTCGGCACCGGCCCGGTGATCGGGCAGCTGGAGGAGCGGGCAACGGCCGCCGACGCCAAGATCGAGCTACTGGGCGTGCTCCTGCGCCAGTTGAGGGGCGAGGCCGACGAGGAGGAGTTCCTGTTGCGCGGCGAGCGGATCGGCCCGTATCTGACCTGTCTGCGCGGTCTGGCCTTCGAGCGGGAGCACCGGGACTGGTGCCGTCGGATCGCGGCTGTCCTGCGGGAGCGACAGAAGATCAACGCCCAGGGATGAACCGGCCCCTGCCACACATCGGTGCAGGTGACGGTGTGGGCCGACCGGAGGGGGCGCACAAGCCGGGCTTGGTTACGCTGGGCGGCGACCACATATCGTGCAGCGGAACCGTGAAGCGGAACAAGGAGCAGACGTGAGCGAGCCGGCGTCCATCGCCCTACAGCAGGAGATCGCCCGGGAGCTGGAGGTCGCCGAGGCCTTCGAGGCCGAGCGGGAGATCGAGCGCCGGGTGGCCTTCCTCGCCGAGCGCCTGACCTCCACCGGTCTGCGCTCCCTGGTCCTCGGCATCAGCGGCGGCGTCGACTCCACCACGGCGGGCCGGCTGTGCCAGCTCGCCGTCGAGCGGGCCCGGACCGCCGGCCACGAGGCCCGCTTCTACGCGATGCGGCTGCCCTACGGTGTTCAGGCCGACGAGCACGACGCCCAGGTCGCCCTCTCCTTCATCCGGGCCGACCACGTGCTGACCGTCGACATCAAGCCGGCCAGTGACGCCGCGCTCCAGGCCGCCGTCGACGCCGGTGTGCGCTTCCGCGACGCGGCCCATCAGGACTTCGTGCACGGCAACATCAAGGCCCGTCAGCGCATGATCGCCCAGTACGCGGTGGCCGGCGCGCATCAGGGCCTCGTCGTCGGCACCGACCACGCCGCCGAGGCGGTGTCGGGCTTCTTCACCAAGTTCGGCGACGGCGCCGCCGACCTCGTGCCGCTGACCGGTCTGACCAAGCGCCGGGTGCGCGCCGTCGCGGACGCCCTCGGCGCGCCCTCCGAGCTGGTGTGGAAGACCCCGACCGCCGACCTGGAGACCCTCGACCCGGGCAAGGCGGACGAGGACGCGCTGGGCGTCACCTACGACGACATCGACGACTTCCTGGAGGGCAAGCCGGTGGACGCGCGGGCCTTCGAGACGATCGTCAACCGCTACCGCCTCACCGACCACAAGCGCCGGCTGCCGATCGCCCCCTGAACCGGCGCCCGAGATCCCCGGGGCGCAGGGGGCTGCTCACGATCTGCGGTCAACGCCCCTGTGCGGTGCGGACGACAGGCCGATGGGGGAGGTCGGGTCCGCGAACCGTGCGTACCGCGGTGGTGGTCAGTGCGGCGATGCCCGCGAGGCCGAAGCCGGCCGCCCACCACCACATCAGCCCACCGCGGGACGTGAGGATCGGGCCGACCAGGCCGCTCGGTGAGTACACGACCAGGTGCTCCGTGCCGTCGGGCGCGGGGCACGGTCCGGTCCTGGAGAGCCGCTCGACATCGCCGCCCGGCAGCTCCACCCAGCACTGTTTGTACCGCGTGCCGTGCGACCCGGTCTCCGTGGACGCGTAGGCGATGGTGGCCCTGCCCTGATCGCCCGCCAGGGCCAGGAAGGCATCCGGGGCGTGCGCTCCGCCGACGACGAGAAGCGCGCCGCCGATCCAGTAACTCGCCCTGTTGCGGCGGGAGATGGGCCTGCCGCCGAAGATGATCCGCCGCACTGCCCAGGCGTAGAGCGTGACCAGCACGACGAGGCCGACGACGATGCCCAGGCCGAGGTCCAGCAGCGCCGGGCCGTACGTGCTCAGCACGGCCAGTGCCACGACGAGCGCCCAGGCCAGGGCCGCCCGCCGAGGGCCGAGCCCGGGTATCGCCGGCTTCGACGGCTTCCCTCCGCCACGCATCGCCCCACCCCTTCCCCAGTGGCGGGAAGTGTCGCACAGGCGGGGAAGGCCCACACGAGCAGTCCACGGCACACATCCGCGCTCAAGAAGTCCGAAACGGGCAGGAACACCTGTGTGCGCTCCTGCACCGCGACAGCGGTTGCTGCGACGGTAGTAGGCGCAGCGACAGATGGTAGTAGCGCAGCGACAGCCGTCCGCTGCGGTCACCCGATGTGCTGCGACAACACAAGGAGGTCCTATTCATGTGGAACGGCGATGCGCTCGATCTCGATGCCTATCTGACGCACCTCGGCCACGAGGGAGACCGCACCCCTTCCCTGGCCACACTGCGCGCGCTGCACCGTGGCCATGTGCTCACCATGCGCTGGGAGAACGTGGAGGCGGTGCTCCGCAAGTACCGCCCGCTCGACCTGGAGTCGGTGCAGACCAAGATGGTCGGCACCGCGCGGGGCGGCACATGTTTCGAACACGTCACCCTCTACGCGGCGGCCTTGGAGCGACTCGGCTTCTCCTTCTTCGTGGTCCAGGGGCGGGTCCGGATGGGCTCGCCCCGGATCAGGCCCGAGACGCACGCCATGGTGATCGTCGAACTGGAGGGCAGGCGTTGGCTGAGTGACATCGGGTTCGGCGCCAGCCCTCTGGAACCCATCGAACTGACCGACGCGACGGACTTCACCGACGGGGTGTGGGCCTACCGGCTGCGGCGTCAGGAGGTGTCGCCGGGCGAGACCGGATGGGCACTCCACCAGCCCGGGGAGCGACGCGAGGGCGTGGAGACGAGCGACGACGGATGGATGGTCCGGCACACCTTCACCCTGCACCGGCAGTACCCCGTCGACCTCCAGGTCACCAACCACTACGGTGCCTCCAGCCCGCACTCGGCCTTCAGCGACCGGCTCTACCTCCAGCGCCTGCACCCCGACCGGCTGTACTCCCTGGACAACCGCCTCCTGACCACGGTCCGGCCCGGGGTTCCGGGGCCGCCGGAGCGCCGGGAGCTGGCGGCCGCCGAGGTGCCCCGGGTGCTCGCCGACATCTTCGGAGTGGAGCTGTCGGCGCCGGACGTGGCGCTGCTGCTGCCCAAACTGGACCGGCCCTAGGCGAGCCGGTCGGCTCCACGCGGGGGCGTGGAACGGCGGGGCACCTACAGCGTGCCGCCTCCGTCCACCGTCAGGACCGCCCCGGTGACGAAGGACGACTCCTCGCCGAGCAGGAAGCGCACGGCGTCGGCGATCTCGTGCGGCTCACCGATCCTCCCGAGCGGCCGGTCGGCCGCCTCCGCGTAGAACTCGGCCACCGGTTGGCCGAGTTGATGTGCCTCGCGTTCGAGCATGCCGGTCCGCACGTCTCCCGGTGCCACACAGTTGGCGCGGATGCCCGCCGACGCGTGGTCGAGCGCCATGGCCCGGGTCAGCATCACCACACCCGCCTTCGCCGCGCAGTAGGCGGCGGCGCGACGGCCCGCGCGCAGCCCCCAGCCCGAGGCGATGGTGACGATCGAGCCGCCGCCCGCACGCGCCAGATGCGGGACCGCGGCCCGGCAGGTCAGGAACACGGAGTCGAGGTTGTCCGCGAAGCCGGCCCGCCAGTCCTCGGGGGACAGCTCGGTGATGTCGCCGCGCCGGATGCTCCCGGCGACCGTACAGACCCCGTGCAGCCCGCCGAAGCGCGCCACCACGGACGTGACCAGGGCCGCGACATCGTCGGGCCGGGACAGGTCGCAGCCGTACGGTTCGGCCCGGCCACCGGCCGAGCGCACCTCCAGGGCGACCTCGCGGGCCGCCTCCACATCGCGGTCCGCCACCGCGAGCGCGGTGCGGTGGTCGGCGAGCCGCCGGCACACCGCGGAACCGATGCCCCCCGCGCCGCCGGTGACCAGCACGACGCGATCGCGTTCCGAGGCGTCCATACCTTCCCTCGCGCCCTCCTCGGCCGCTTCCCCGGGCCCGTTCATCGCGCACCCCGCTCGGCGGACGCCCCGGCGGCCGATCCGCTCGCGGTGCGCGGCGCGGTGCCGATCACCTGCGCGAGCAGGGCCTTCTGGACGTGCAGCCGGTTCTCGGCCTGCTCGAAGATCAGCGAGCGGGGGCCGTCCTTGACCTCCGCGTCCATCTCCTCGCCCCGGTTGCTCGGCATGCAGTCCAGGAAGGGCGCGCCGGGCGCGGCCAGGGCCATGAGCGGCTCGGTGACCCGCCACCGGTCGGCGAGCCGGGTGCGCGCCTGCCACTCGTGCCGACCCGGCAGCCGCAGCGACTTCCAGCTCTGTACGTACACCGCGTCCGCGCCCCGCACCGCCTCCGCCATGTCCTCGCAGAAGTCGAGCCGGGCCCCGGAGGCGGCCGCGAGGGCCCGTGCCTGCTTGACATACCGCTCGTCGAGGTCGAAGCCGGGCGGATGGGCGAACGTGACGTGGTGGCCGAGCAGGGCCGCGGCCAGCAGCGAGGAGTGCAGCACGCCCGGTGTCTTCTGCCGCGAGGAGTACGCCCAGGTGTAGACGACCCGCCGCCGTGGCAGTTCGTCCCCGAACCGCTCGCGCAGCGTCAGCAGGTCCGCGAGCACCTGGCAGGGGTGCTCCTCGTCGTCCAGGGCGTTGATGACCGGGATCGAGGAGTGCTCGGCCATGGTGCGCAGCCGCCGGTGTCCGGCGCCGTAGTCGGCCATGTCGTACCAGCGGACGACCAGCGCGCTGAGGTAGCGGCTGAGCACACCGGCCGTGTCCTCGACCGTCTCGTTGTTGGCAAGGCGCAGTTCCTCGGGCCCGTAGGTGTAGCTGCGACCACCGAGTTGGGCCGCGGCCACCTGGAAGGAGACACGGGTACGGGTGGAGGGCACATGGAACAGGAGGCCCAGATCCGTGCCGGTGAGATGGGCGTGGGTGTCGTCGCCGCTCTTCATGCGCTCGGCGAGGGTGAGGAGGGCGTGCAACTCGTCGGCGTCGAAGTCGGTCATTCCGAGTATGTGGCGGCCGAACACGGCGTCACCTCTTTCGTCGGTCGTGCGGGGGATGGTGGTGGGGCGGTGCCGAGTCGCGCGGGGTGTGCGACGCCAGGGGCGCGCCTGGGTCCGGGGAGGCTGCCGCGTGCAGGGCGGAGCGTTCGCGCTCGCCCCCATGGGCGCGTTCGCGTCGGGAGAGCCACATCTCGATGAGTACCGCGGCGGCGAGCATGGCGCCCGCGTAGCCGACGCTGACGCCCATGAACGGCAGCATCAGCACGGTCACGGCCGTGACCAGGTAGTTCGTCCAGCGCATGGGGCCGCTGCGGACGAGCCGCACGGCGGAAAGGAAGGCGAGCAGGAAGACCAGCAGGTAGGCGGCGGAGGAGGCCTTGATGAGGACGGACTCGTTGGAGTCGGTCGCCGCCAGCAGGCCGAGGGTGAGGCTGTAGCCCGGTACGAGAGCGAGCAGCGCCCGGGACGGGGTGTTGGTGCGGGGCGAGATCCGGCTCAGGCCACGCGGGACGATGCCTTCGCGGGCCAGCGCGAAGACGACCCGGGAGGTGCCCAGGCACCAGGCGTTGGTGGTGAGTACGAGCAGCACGGCCGCGACGAGATAGCCGAGGGCGGCATGGTCGGCCCCGGTGGCAAGTCTCAACAGGCGGGTGAATCCGGTGAGTTGACCCTCGGCGTTCTGGTCCACCGGCAGGGTGAGGGCGACCGTGAGCGCCATCGCGAAGTACAGCACCCCCACCATGCAGACGGCCCACAGGATGCCCCGGGGGAAGGTACGCGCCGGATCACGCACCTCCTCCGCGACGGGGGCCGCGTTCTCCCAGCCGATGAATCCGAAGAAGCAGATCAGCAGGCAGTCCCCGAGCGCCGACCACCCGTGCGGGGCGAGCGGCCCGAGGTTGGCGGTGCTGCCTTCGGGCACCGCCAGGACGATGACGGCACACAGCACCCCGACCACGAGCACCAGGACCCCGAGCTGCACGCGCCCGCTGACCTCCAGGCCGAGCAGATTGAGCGCGACGCAGCCGAGGATGACGAGGGCCCCGGCCGCGAGCGAGGCCCGGTTGGAGGCGCCCGGGGCCAGCGCCGCGAGCAGATAGCGGCCGGCGATCAGACCCAGCACCGGGTTGGCCGCGAGCAGCGTCATCAGCAGGTACAGCGCGGCGACCCGGCCGGCCCGCCGGCCGAAGGCCGCCTCCACGAACTGGGCGACGCCCTTGCTCGTCGGATGCAGCGTCGAGAGCTTGGCGAAGACCAGCGCGAACGGATAGCTGTAGACGATCAGGATGCCCCAGGCCAGCAGCGACAGCGGCCCCGCCGTGGTCCACGCCAGGACCGGGATGACCAGCAGGCCGACCCCGAGGACGGAGGTCAGGTAGTGGACGACGAGTTGGGGGACTCCGAGGTGCCGTCGCAGGACATGGGCCGCCACTGGGAACTCTCCTGTTCCGTTCCGCGGGAGGCAGTGTCCCCGGCCGGGTCCGCCCACAGGGCGTCCATGGTCTCGTGGGACAGGGGCTTGGCGAGGTCACGGCGCGCGGCATACCCCATGTTCACGATGAGGCGCCTGCCGCCGGTCACCGGATACACCCGGTGCAGCGTGGTGTCGGAGCGCAGGAAATAGAGGTCGCCGGGCCGGAGTTCGACGGAGTGGATGGGCCGTGACACGAAGTGCCGGTGCAGTTGCGGGTTTTCCTTGTTCCACTCCGTGCGCGGTACGCACTGGACGAACCCGCCGCGTTCGAGGGGCGGGCAGTCGATGACCCAGACGAGCGCGAAGCTGTAGTCGTCCCAGTGCCAGCCGTGTGTGTCGCCGGATCGGGTGAGTTCGGTGATGACGAATTGCTCGGGCGCGTAAGGGCATGCGAGCACGTCCTCTCCCGCGATGACACCCAGTGCCTCGCGAAGCCCCGTCGAGGAATACATCCGGGGAAGGATCCGGCCGTGCTCGGCGATCTCGGCACGGCGCACGTTGTGCATGTGCCGAGGTGTGCCGCCGGTCTCGGTGAACTCCCCGTCCCGGCGCACGGCATGACGGCTGATCAGCGACTCGGTCTCCTCCGCGACCAGCTTCTTGACGTCGTACGGGGCGAGGAATCCGGTCTTCACGAATCCCTGCGTGAGGAATTCGCGACGGGCCCGGTGGAGCCGGAGCGGGGGTACCTCGTGGACAAGATGGCGTTCCAGGACGTCGACGACGCTGTCGACGCCTCCGCTTTCGTCGATCATGGCAATTCCGTTCCCCGATCTTCCCGGTGTCACCGCCATCGGCTGTGGACCCGAACACGCAGCCGCAGCCGGGCCTTTGGTCCTTTACCAGTGAACAGTGCCGTACTTCGGGTACGCGGGTGGCGGCGGGAATTCACGCCATGGTGGAATGGCTCGGATCCGTTCGGGCGCGCGTGCGCTGAGAACCCCGCTCGGTCGCGCCTTTGACAGACCCACCCGTTCTGGGGCGAAATCTCGGGTGGATAAGGGGAATTGGGGAGCGGCGAAGGCGGCCGAGCCCCTATCGTCCGTCCGGCCCGCGCGGGCGGGTGCTCCACCGGCTGCGGGGGAGAGCGTCCAAGCCTTCGACGAAGGAGCGTAGTTGGCGTGGTACGCGTCGTGTGCGTCAGCCGAGAACCAGCGGGAGCCGGGCGGCCAACGCTCCCAGCTCGGCGGTCTGCGAGGCGGTCGGCGCGCGGCGGCCGGTGCCGATCAGCAGGGCGTCCGTATCACTGAACGATGCGGGGAACTCGGCGCCGGCGATCGCCCCGAGCAGCTCCCGGGACCGCACCAGCCCCTCGGCGGGCGGCCCCGCGACGTCCGGGAGGCGGTCGCTGAGGTCGAGGTGGTGCAGCGTCCACTCCAGGACGTAGGCGGTGAGGTAGTCGCCCGTGGTGAGGACCTGGTCCCGGGTGGTGACCCGCACGTCCGGGTCGGCGAGCCCGGCCGCGCGGCCGGCCGCCGAGCCGACGTCGTCCAGGTGGAACTTGAGCAGATCCGGCTCCTCGTACGCGGCGGCCAGCCGGACGGTCAGCGCGTCCAGCGGGTCGTCGCCGGCCGGCCGTTCGCTCCCGGTGTTCCAGTAGGTCACCGCGTCGACGGTCGGCTCGGCGTCGGTGGGAGTGACCAGAGTGATCAGTACGTCCTGGGCGTCGATGACGAGGTGACACACGAGGTCCCGCACCAGCCAGCCCGCACAGCCGGACGGCTGCCCGAACCGCTGGTCCGGCAACTCGGCGGCCACGGCGCGCAGCGCGGCCCAGGAACGCGAGAAGAGGTCCACGCTCCGCACGGTAGTGCGGCGCCGGGAGGGGAGACAAGCGCGGTCGTGGACGGCCGGGAGGCGGTACAGCCCGCCCGGTCACTCGCGGCCGGTGGTCAGCCGTTCCAACTCGTCGGAGATCTCCCGCCGCAGCACATCGTGCCGGGGCGCGAGGGCGTGCCGCTCGTCCTGCCAGTTCTCCCGCGGGTAGAGCCAGACGGGTACCCGCACGAGGTCGCCGGGCTCCCACGCGAAGCGTGGCCACACATGGGCGTGAAGGAAGCCGTCGGTGTTGCCGAGGATCTCCAGGTTCACCCGGCGGAACTCCGGGTCGAGCCGACGGCAGGCGCACTCCACGGCTTCGCCGAGCACGTCCATGTCGGCCAGAAAACGCAGCCGCTTGTCCCGGGGAAGCTCGGACAGCCGCTGCACCCGCGGATCGTCCACCAGGAGCACCGAGTACCCCGGCAGGAACTGAACGTCGCCGATCGCCGCGAACCCCGCTCGCAATCGCCTCAGCACGGTGGGGTTCTCACCGCGCAGGGCGCTCTCGATGCGGCTCGCGCGCCAGTCACTTGTCATGACGGAAGCCTAGAACGCGGCTTCCACGACGAGTTTCGGCCCTCGGCGGAGTCGGAAGGACTGAAGGGCCGGTCCGGCCGGTGCCGGCAGAGGGTTGAGCCCGGCGCCGGCCGGCTTCGGCGGTCGTACCGGTCGTACCGGCCGCAGCAGATGTGAACGGAAGGATCGCCATGTCATTCACCCACGTCCTCGCGGTGGCGCCCGTGACCGGGATGGAGGCCGCGGTGGCCTGGTACGAGCGGCTGCTGGGGCGGCCCGCCGACAAGCGGCCGATGCCCGGGCTCGCCGACTGGCACATCAGCCCGTCCGGCTGGGTGTCGGTGTTCCAGTCACCGGAGCACGCGGGGTCGACCCTGCTCAATCTCGTCGTCGACGACCTCGACAAGGTGCTCGCCGACCTGGCCGAGCGGGGCATCACCGCCGGGGAGGTCCAGCCGGGCGCCCAGCGCGTGCGGTTCGCAGCCGTCCACGATCCCGACGGCAACCGCGTGACTCTGATCGAGAATCCGGTGTCCTAGGACGTCTTGCGCGCGCCCGCGCCCGGCGGACGCACCATGAACACGTCGACGGCGTCCTCGCCCTCCGTGGTGAACCCGTGACGCTCGTAGAGCCGCCGGGCGGGGCTGCCCCGCAGGGCGTTGAGCCGTACGGTCTGCCCGTCGGAGTCGGTCCGCTCCAGCACCGATCGCAGCACGGCCGAGCCGAGGCCCCGGCCCTGGACACCCGGAGCCAGATAGAAGTGCTCCAGCCACTGGCCCCCGTCGGCCGGACGCAGGGCCACACAGCCCGCGAGGGCGCCGTCGACCAACACCACCGAGGTGTGCGGCGGGCAGAAGGCGTCCCGGAACCGCTGACGTACCCGATGCTCGTCGAACCGCCCCAGGCGCTCCAGATCCGGCCGCATCACCACGGCCCGCAGCTCCGCCAGCGGCTCGACGTCGGCCGCTTCCGCCGGACGCAGGGACCAGGCCGGCGCAGGCGCGGACCCGCCGCCGGGCAGCGCCCGGCCGTGCCGCCCGGCGTCCACTCCCGTACTCGCGTTCATGCCGGAAGTATCTCAACGGGCTGGTGAGACCCTGTGCCGGGCCCCTTCGCCGGTCCCTCCACCGCCGTGTGCCGGAGCACGCGACGGATACGGGGAACCGTCAGGAGGCCGCCGCGTCTCCGCCCTCCGGTGCGGGAGATGATCTCCCCATGACTGATTCCCCCATCGACAGCGACCCCGCCGACGCCATCGTCCTGATGTCGGATCCGAAGATCGCGGCCATCGCGGTGCGGGAGTGCGGCGAACCCCTGGTGGACGTCCGCTTGGACGGCGCCCTGCTGTGCGACGGCTCCCGCGAGGATGCCGGGAGCGCGTTCGCGCACCTGCGCGAAGGAGTGCTCGAAAGGCTTCGGCACGCGCAGGATTCGCTGCCCGGCGGACTGCGGCTGCTCTTCGTCGAGGGCTACCGCCCGCCGGCCCTCCAGCGCGCCTACTTCGAGGAGTACGCACAGGAACTGCGGGCGCTGCACCCGGATTGGTCCGCCGAGCGGATCCACACGGCCGCCAGCCGCTATGTCTCGCCGCCCGGCATCGCGCCGCACAGCGCGGGCGCGGCCGTCGACCTCACGCTCGCCGACGCCGAAGGCCGCGAGCTGGATCTGGGCACGCCCATGAACGCGTCCCCGGAGGAGAGCGCGGGCGCCTGCTACACCGGGGCCGGAAACATCAGCTCCGAGGCGCGCGAGCACCGCACGGTCCTGGGAGCCGCGTTGACGGCGGCGGGGCTGGTCAACTACCCCACGGAGTGGTGGCACTGGTCGTACGGCGACCGCTACTGGGCACTGGCCACCGGCCGTCCGTTCGCCCTGTACGGAGCCAAGGACCTGTAGACCGAGGAGGGCACGCACGACCGCGGGGCGCCCGGCCCCCGGCACCCCCGGCGCCGAGAGACCGGGCACAGCCGCCCCCGGCCCCGACCGGAGGTAGGTCGGGTCGGAGCCGGGGGCGGGGTCGAGGGGCGCGGCGGAAAGCTACTTCTGCCAGCCGATCGTTTCCGGGAGGGGGCTGTAGAAGATGGTGGCGCCCACGTTGGCCAGGCCCTTCTTCACGCCGTACGTCGACGGGCCGCTGAACAGCGGCAGGAAGGCGTACTCCTGGAGCGCCTTCTGCTCGACCTTGTTGACCGCCGCGTTCTGCGCACCCAGGTCGGCTATCTCGGTGGTGGCGGTGATCTCCTTGTTCAGCTCCGGCGTACCCGAGCCGGTGATGTTGGAGTCGTGGTCCGAGCAGTAGAAGTCGCACAGGTAGCGGGCGGCGAACGGGTCCATGGAGCGGTTGCCCGAGAGGAACAGATCGAAGTCGCGCTCGCTGAGGATCTTGGAGAAGTCCGCGTCGTCGGCCTTCTTGATCACCAGGCGGACGCCGATCTGCTTCAGCATCTCGGTCAGCGCGCCGGCCGTCGCCTTGCCCAGCGCGTCGTCGCCGAGCAGCGTGTAGCCGACCTCCAGCCTCTTGCCGTCCTTCACGCGCACGCCGTCGCTCCCCGGCTTCCAGCCCGCCGCGTCCAGAACCTTCTGGGCGTCGTCCGGCGCGTACTTCAGGACGGCCGAGACGTTGTCCTGGTACCCCTTCTGGAAGCTGTGCAGCACGGCGGAACCCGGCAGCGGCTCCTTGTAGTCCAGGCCCTGGAACTGGATCTTCGCGATCTGGGGGCGGTCGACGCTCTCCTGGATGGCCTGGCGGACCGCCTTCTCGGACAGGATCGGGGACTTGGTGTTGAAGTTCAGCGAGTACTCGAAGGGGCTGCCGCCGCTGCGGATCTCCGTGCCGCTCAGGCCCTTGATCTGCTTGAGGCTCTCTGCGTCCACGGCGGAGGTGTAGTCGAGCTGGCCGTTCTTGAACGCGTTGACCGCGGCCGCCGACTCCAGGTTGACGTACACGCGCTTGTCGAGCTTGCCCTTCTTGCCCCACCACTTCGGGTTGCGCACGAAGGTGATGTTGCCCGAGTGCTCGTCCCACGAGCCGACCGTGTACGGGCCCGCGCCCCACTCGGGGTGGGCCTTCTTCACGTACGCCTGGTTGAAGTTCTCGACCGTGGCGGCCTTGGGGTGCAGGAAGGTGGGGAACAGGCTGGACCAGGAGGCGTCGACGCCCTTGAAGGTGATGACGGCCTGCTTGGCGTCCTTGCCCTGTTCGACCGAGGTGATCCCGTCGTAGCCGGACGTGGAGGACGCCGAAAACGCCTTGTTGGAGCCGTTGTTGGCCTTCCAGGTGGCCGCGATCGCGGTCCAGTCGATCGGGGTGCCGTCGTTGAAGACGGCCTTCGGGTTGATGGTCAGGACGACCTTCTGGTGGCCGCCCTCGACGGTCACCTTTACATCGCTGTAGTAGTCCGGGTTGTACTGCACCTCACCCGTCGGCGAGTAGGTGATGGCATCGGCGTTGTACCAGGACCACACCCGCGTCGCGGTGAGCGTCGCGTTCACGTTGAACGGGTTGCCCTGGTCGTCGAAGGTGCCGGCGGTCGTGTAGGTGCCGCCGTCCTTGATGTTGTCGTACGGCTGCGGGTTGTAGTCGGTGACCGACGACGCCGCCTTGGGGGCGTCCTTCGCGGACGCGTCCGACGCGCTCTTCCCGGAGGAGGACTGGCACGCGGTGGCAGCGACGGATACGGCGGCGATGAGGGCGATGGGCAGGGCCAGTCCTGGGCGCATGGCGGGGTGGTTCCTCCGGGTCGGGACGACGGTTCGGTTCGGGGGCGCGACGGGCGCGCTTCAGCGGGGGAGGGCGGGTCTGACTCAGGCCGCGTGACAGGCGTACACATGGCCGGGCTGTCCCGCCACGACGCGCGGTGCGGGACGTTCCGTGCGACAGCGCTGCCGTACGTCGTCGCCGGCCAGCCGGTACAGCGGGCAGCGGTCGACGAAGGCACAGCCCGCGGGCAGCCTGGCCGCGCTCGGCAACTCCCCGCGCAGCACGACGCGTTCACGCGTGCGCTCCCGCTGCGGGTCGGGCACCGGGATCGCGGAGAGCAGGGCCCGGGTGTAGGGGTGCCGGGGGTCGGAGAAGAGCGTCTCGGTGTCGCCGGTCTCGACGATGTGGCCCAGATACATCACCGCGATGCGGTCCGAGATGTACCGGACGACGGCCAGGTCGTGGGCCACCACCAGATAGGCGAGCCCGAGTTCGCGCTTGAGCCGGGCCAGCAGGTTGATCACCCCGGCCTGCACCGAGACGTCCAGGGCCGAGAGGGGCTCGTCGAGCGCGAGGAGCTTGGGCTCGGTCGCCAACGCCCGCGCGATGCCGATGCGTTGGCGCTGTCCGCCGGAGAGGGCGGCCGGGAAGCGGTCGCCCACCGAGGCGTCGAGGCCGACCAGCGTCAGCAGCTCGTGGATGCGCGTACGGATCGCGTCCCGGCCTCGTCCGATGGCTTGCAGGGGTTCGGCGAGCAGTTGGTGGACGGGCAGACGCGGATCGAGGGCGCCGAGCGGATCCTGCATCACGATCTGGACGTTCTGCCGCAACTCCCTTACGTCTGCGGCGGATTGGACCGTGCCCACCTCGGTGCCGGCGATCTCGATCCGGCCGCTCTCGGGCCGTCTGAGCCGGAGGACCTCCAGCAGCGTCGTGGTCTTGCCGCTGCCCGACTCGCCCACCAGGCCCAGGGTCTCGCCGGCCCGCAGCTCGAAGCTCACGCCGTTCACGGCGTGCAGCGTGCCGACCCGGCGCTTGAGGAGCGCGCCCTTGGTGAGGGGGAACGTCCTGACGAGGTCCTCGACGCGCAGCACCACGTCGCCGGCCCCGGCCCGTACCGGGCCCGGGTGTTCGTCGGCGCGGTCGGCCGGCCCGGCCGGGTCGAGCGTGCCGTCGGCCACCTCCTCCGCGCGCAGACAGGCCACATGCCCGTGCCCGGTGACCTCGCGCAGGGCGGGTTCCTCGGCGCGGCAGGCGTCCAGGGCGACGGCGCACCGGCTCGCGAAGGGGCATCCGGGCGGGAGGTCCGCGGGGGTGGGCGGCTCCCCGCCGATCGCGGCGAGCGGCCGGCGCACCCCGCTGTCCACGGTCGGCACGGCGGCTAGCAGCCGTGCGGTGTAGGGCATCGTCGGGCGGCGGAACAACTCGTCGACTCCGGCGCGCTCCACGAAGCGGCCCGCGTACATGACGGCGATGTCATCGGCGTATCCGGCGACGACACCCAGGTCATGGGTGATGAGGACCAGGCCCGCGCCCGTCTCCCGCTGCGCGAGGCGCAGCACGTCGAGGATCTGGGCCTGCACGGTGACGTCGAGGGCGGTGGTGGGCTCGTCGGCCACGAGCACGGACGGCCTGTTGGCGATCGCCATGGCGATGACGACCCGCTGGCGCATGCCGCCGGAGAACTCGTGCGGGAAGGACCTGGCCCGCTCGCGCGGATCGGGTATGCCGACGAGGTCGAGCAGTTCGACCGCCTGCTCCCAGGCCGCCTGCTTGGTGAGGTTCTGGTGGACCCGCAGGGCGTCGCGGAGCAGCCGGCCCACGGAGTGGATCGGGGTGAGCGAGGACAGCGGATCCTGGAAGACCATGCCGATCGATTTGCCGCGTACGCCGGACAGTTCCCTGTCGCCGAGGCCGACCAGGTCCCGCCCGCCGAGCAGCACCTCGCCGCTCATGGTGGCGGAGGGCGGCAGCAGGCCCATGATGCCCAGGGCGGTGGCCGACTTGCCCGAGCCGGACTCGCCGACGATGCCGAGGGTCCGGCCGGGCAGGAGGTCGAAGCCGACTCCGCGCACCGCTTCCACGGGGCCCGCCTCGGAGGGGAAGGAGATCCGCAGGTCCCGTACGGACAGGACGGGGTCGGTGCCGGTGGGGGGCGCGGGGTCGGTGCGGGTGGTCGTGAGGGTCATCGTCGGCCTCCTGCCGCGCCGGTCACGGACGTGGGGTCGAGGGCGTCGCGCAGCCCGTCGCCGATGAACGTCATCGACACGGTGAGCAGCACGACCAGACCCGCGGGGAAGGCGAACAGCCAGGGCGCGCTGGTCACCGTGCCCGCGCCGGCGGCGAGCATGGTGCCGAGCGAGACGTCCGGGGTCTGGACGCCGAACCCGAGGAACGACAGGGCGGTTTCGCTGAGCACGGTGGCGACCACGCCCAGCGTCAGGTTCACGATCAGGAGCGAGCCGAGGTTGGGAATGATGTGACGCACGATGATGCGCAGGGGGCGCACCCCCATGAACTCGGCGGCCGTCACGTAGTCGCGTTCGCGCAGCGACGTCGACACCGACCAGATCACCCGGGCCGTGGACATCCAGCCGAACACGGTGAGCACGACGATGAGGACCCGCCAGTCACCGGCCAGCCGGTGCGAGACCAGGGCGAGGATGAGGAAGGAGGGAACGATGAGCAGGAAGTGGATGACCGCGAGGGTCGCCTTCTCGACCCGGCCGCCGAAGTAGGCCGCGCCGGAGCCGATGACCGCCGCCAGGACCAGGGTCAGGACGGAGACGCTCACCGCGATCGCCAGCGAGCGCTGGAGCCCGTGCACGGCCGAGGCGTAGATGTCGTTGCCGCCCTGGTTGGTGCCGAACCAGTGCTCGGCGCCGGGCGGTTGGGTGAGCGCGGCGAAGTCGGCGTCGGAGTAGCTGTAGGAGGTGAACAGCCCGCCGAACGAGCTGAACAGCAGGAGCAGCAGGAGGATCACCACGCCCGCGATCGCGAGGCGGTTGCGCAGGAAGCGCCGCAGGTAGAGCCGGCCGAGGCCGATGTGCCGCTTGTCGCGCGGCACGGGGAGCAGCGCCGCAGGGGGCACGTGGCCGAGGGGAGAGGGGGCGGGGGCGTCGGTGGTCTGATCCGATGTCATGTCAGCTCACCCGGACCCGGGGGTCGAGGAACACCGTGGCGATGTCCGCGAGGATCGCGCCGATCGCGGTCAGGGCCGCGGCGAAGGCGGCCGTCGCGACCGTGCCGTGCACGTCGTTCTTGCTGATGGTCTGCACGAAATAGCGGCCCATGCCGTTCCAGCCGAAGATGGTCTCGGTGATGATGGCGCCGGTGAAGATGGCGGGCACGCTGAACGCCACGGACGTCGCCGTCGGGATGAGCGCCGTGCGCAGGGCGTGCCGGCGGATCGCCTGGGCCCGGGTGAGCCCGGTCGCCTGCGCGGTGCGCACGAAGTCGGCGTTGAGGGTGTCGAGCAGCAGCGAGCGCTGCGTCAGGTGATAGCCGACGTATCCCATCAGGGTCAGCGTGAGCGTCGGCAGGATCAGGTGCAGCAGCCGGTCGCCGATCGTCGGCAACAGGCCTTGTACGTTGGGGGAGTTCTCCCCGGCCACGTACAGGAAGTGCAGTCCGGCGTGCTGGTTGAGCCAGATGGCGACGAAGACGACGGCGAGCGCGATGACGGAGGCCGGGATGTTGAACACCACGATGGACACGGCCTGCGAGACGCGGTCGGCCCAGCCGTACTGCCGTGAGGCGGTGTACACGCCGAGCGCGACCCCGACCACGACGGACAGGACCGTCGCGATGACGACCAGCTCCGCGCTGACCAGCGACCGGTAGCCGATCTCCCCGTTGACGGAGACGCCGGTGGGGGACTTGCCCCAGTCGAACCGGAGGACCACGGAGGTGACCCAGTCCCACCAGCGGTGTACCACCGGCACTCGTGGGTCGAGGTTGTACGGCGCGAGCGCCAGGTCGATCTGCGCCTCGCTGCGTACGGGCCTTTGGCCCTGGTAGTTCGACCTGGGGTCGAGGAACCAACTGGCAAGGAAATAGGTCGCGTTGGTCGCGACCGCGATCATCAGGAGCCAGCCGGCCGCCTTGCGGGTCACATGGCGCAGCACGCCCGCCACCTCCTCACCCGATGCGAGAAGTGCGCCGTGCGGGCGCTGGATCCGAGGGAGGTGAGCATGTGCCGTGAAGCCTTCTGGGGAACGGAACGTGAGGTACCGGGGTGCGGTGTGATCACTCTGGTCCGTACCTGGCAGTCGGCGCCAGACTGTGAGCGGTGCTGCCACGGGGTCGAAACACCGCCGCAGTAAAACGTCCGGAATCAACCGGTTTGTTCGTGCTCGCTCCACACTCGCGTTACGTTCCCCGCCGGCCGCTGGCCGAGCAGGTACCAACTAGGTACCATGGCGCTATGCCGTCCTTGAACATCACCTTCACCGACGAGGAACTCGAAGCGGTCAGGGCAGCCGCGGCCGCCGACGGAAAGTCCTTGAAGCAGTACGTCCACGATCTGCCGCTGCGTGAGCAGCAGCGCTTGCAGTTCGTCCGGTACGCGCTGTCCTGGGGCGAAGCACAGCGGGCCGAGTTCGACGAGGCCTTCCCGGACGAGGCGCCGCCCCACTCCCGCAGCGAGGGGGCGGACGCCGCCTGATGGTCCTCTACATCGACGTCCCGTGGCTCCTGGACGTCCAGGAGCAGGCTGTCCCCGAAGACGTGAGCGTCGCCGACTACTCCGCCCTGGTCGCGGCCGTGGCCCGGCACAAGACCCGCATCCCCCGCCCCGCGACCGCCGACCCGGAACCGTCCTGGCGCGCGGCAGCCCTGCTGCACACCCTGGTCCGCCTACAGCCGCTGCCGCACCGCAACAGCCTGTACGCCTGCCAGGTGACGGCCGCCTACATGTACGCCTCGGGCGAGGGAATCGACCCGCCGTACGGGGCGATGGTCGACCTCGTACGCGACATACAGGCGGGGAAGGTGAACGTCTACCAGGCCGCCGATCGCATCCGGGCCTGGCGCATCTGAGGGAGCGCGGCGGCCCCGCCCGGCGTCAGGGGGCGAGGAGTTCGCCCAGGAGCCGAGTCGCGAAGCGGGTCAGGGCGCGGCTGTTCATGAGCCGGCACTCGGCCCGGCCGATGGTGTGGGTACGGACCTGGCCGGTGGCGGCGAACTCCTGGCCCACGCGCGGGAAGTGGGTGCCGTTGTCGTCACCCACGTCGCGGGCCTCCACCCACACCCGCTGCCCGTCGGTCAGATGGGGGAAGCGGCGCAGCTTGCGGCGGTGGTGCGGGACGCGGGACTCGGCGTGGTGGAGGAAGGAGTTGCGGTTGTGGCCGACGCCGAGCAGGAGGATGTCGGCGTCCAGGTCGTGCAGGGCCTCGAAGGGTGACCCGGTACCGAGTGCGTAGGCCAGCGGCTGCCGGCCGGTGACGCTCCGGGCGGCGGGGCCGACGGCGGCCACGGACGCCTGGGGGTGGCTGCTGCGGAGCCGGTCGGGGTGGGCCAGGACGGCCGTGGGGACGGCGCCCATGGAGGTGGGCAGGGCGTCGTGGAAGAGGGGTATCCCGTCGCGTGCCGCGGCCACCTTGTCCGAGGTGGGCTCGGCGGCTCGCGGATGGGGGTCGCTGACCTCGGGGGTGAAGGTGGGCACGACCAGGGTGCCGGCGGGGGAGAGGCAGTCGAGCAATGCACCGACGACCGTGTCGGCCCCGCCCAGGACCGGGCCGAACGCGGACAGTGAGGCGTGGACGATCAGTGCCGAGCCCTCCCGCACTCCCATGCGGCGCAACTCGGCGCACAGCCGGGCTCGGTCGAGTGGGTCGGGGGTCGAGGTCGGGGTCGGGGTCGGGGTCGACATGGTTCTCCAGCGCGCGGGCGAGTCCGGGCGGACCGTGATGTGCGCCGGGCGCACGGCCCGGCGGATGATCGTGCCGAGGATTTTGGCACGGGCGCGTGGGCGCGGTTCGGGAGGGTGCGGGAGTGCGGCAGCGCGGGCGCCCCGGCCTGGCCGGCCCAGCGCGCGATCGCCCGCACACATCCGGCGCATTACGCCCATATCCCCTATCGTCGAGAGCCCGGTCCCGGGGGGCGAGGCCCTGACGGAGGAGTGCGGATCGTGGCGAAGGCGTACCTGGTGGGCAGTGGAATCGCGGGGCTCGCGGCGGCGGCGTTCCTGATCCGGGACGGAGGCTTCGCCGGACCCGACATCGTCCTCCTGGAGGAGCAGGACCGGGAGGGCGGAAGCCTCGACGCGGCCGGTTCGCCCGAGACCGGGTACACCATGCGCGGGGGCCGCATGTTCGAGGTGCACTTCGACTGCACCTACGACCTGCTGAGCTCGATCCCCTCGCTCGACGACCCCGCCAAGTCCGTCACCGAGGACACCTTCGCCTTCCACGACGACTTCGCGTGGGACGACCACGCCCGTCTCGTCGACGCGACGGGCAAGGTGGTCGCGGCCCACTCGATGGGGTTCTCCGAGCGTGATCGCCTGGAGCTGGTCAGGTGTGTGGCCACCCCCGAGCGTCAGCTGGACGGCAAGCGCATCACGGACTGTTTCAGCCCCGAGTTCTTCACCACCGACTTCTGGTGGATGTGGTGCACCACGTTCGCCTTCGAACCGTGGCACAGCGCCATCGAGTTCCGCCGCTATCTGAACCGCTTCGTGCACCTCTTCAAGACGTTCGACAGCATGTCCGGCATCTACCGGACCCGGTTCAACCAGTTCGACTCGATCGTCCGGCCCCTGCTGAAGTGGCTCACCGACCAGGGTGTGACCCTCCAGCTCGGCACCCGCGTCACCGATGTGCGGCTCGCCGGGGGCGACGCGCTCACGGCGACCGGGCTGACCTGGACCAGGGGCGGCAGGAGCGAGGAGATCGCGCTCGCCCCGGGCGACCTCGTCATGGTCACCAACGGGTCGATGACGGCCGGCTCCACCCTCGGCTCCACCGACACCGTCCCCGCCCTCGACACCTCCGGCGACGGCGGGTCCTGGAAGCTGTGGGAGACCCTCGCCGCGAAACGGCCCGGCCTCGGCGACCCGGCCGTGTTCGACACCTCCGTCCCGGACTCCACCTGGGAGTCGTTCACGGTCACCACCAAGGACCCCACCTTCTTCAAGCTGATGGAGGAGTTCAGCGGCAGTGAGGCGGGCAAGGGCGGCCTGATCACCTTCAAGGACTCCAACTGGCTCCTGACCATCGTCCTCAACCACCAGCCGCACTTCCGCGAGCAGCCCGAGGACACCTTCGTCTGGTGGGGCTATGCCCTCTTCCCCGACAAGGAGGGCGACTTCGTCAAGAAGCCGATGGCCCGGTGCACCGGCGCGGAGATCCTGGACGAGGTGCTCCGGCACCTCCGCTTCGAGCAGGGCCCGCAGATTCTGGCGAACTCGATCGTCATCCCGGCCCTGATGCCCTACATCACCAGTCAGTTCCTCGTCCGCAGCCACGGCGACCGCCCCGATGTCGTACCCGAGGGGTCCACCAACCTGGCGTTCATCGGCCAGTACGCCGAGGTCCCCGAGGACGTGGTGTTCACCGTCGAGTACTCGGTGCGCACCGCCTGGACCGCCGTGGCGGGCCTGCTGCACCTGGACAAGCAGCCGCCGCCCGTCTACAAGGGCCGCCACAACCCCAAGGTGCTCGTCGAGGCGCTGGAGACACTGCACCGGCGGTGACCGACCGCCCACGTAGGCTCGGGGCATGGGCAGTGAGATGGGATTGCGGGAGCGGAAGCGGCGGCAGACGTACGAGGCGGTGTCGGAGGCCGCGATCGGGTTGTTCCTGGAGCGCGGCTTCGACAAGGTCTCCGTCGCGGAGGTCGCGGCCGCCGCGGGGATCTCCAAGCCGACCCTCTTCCGCTACTTCCCGGCCAAGGAGGACCTCGTCCTGCACCGGTTCGCCGATCACGAGGACGAGGCGGCGCGCGTCGTAGCCGCGGGCCGGTCCGCGGGCCGTGCGCCGCTGCCCGCCCTGCACACCCACTTCCGCGCGGGCCTGGACCGTCAGGACCCGGTGACCGGGCTCTGCGACAACGCCCATGTCCGGGCGTATCACGCCATGTTGTACGGGACCCCGAGCCTGGTCGCCCGGCTCTACGGATACCAGGGCCGATCCGAGCAGACCCTGGCCGCGGAGCTGGGCGACGGGCTCGGGGCACGTGTCGCGGCCGGCCAGATCGTCGCCGTCCAGCGCATCCTCGCCGAGGAGAACTGGCGCCGGATCGAGCAGGGCGCGAGCGCCCGGGCCCTGCACGCCGAGGCGCTGGACGCGGCGGACCGGGCGTTCCAGCAGCTGGCGCGGGGGCTCGGGAGCGAGTACGGCCAGGTGTGATGCGGGGTCGCCGGCTGCGGCGCCGGGCCGCGGCGTGCCGCCGGCGACACTGCAATTCGTTACCGAGTTAAAAATGTAACCCGGTTGCGTTAGGGTGGTCCGCATGACGTCACTCGACCGGCGGCTCGACCGCGTACTCGGCCAGGAGCGGACCTTCCACGACACCTGCCGGACGGCCCTCGCCGCGATGGCCGAGGGTGCGGGCGAGCGGGTCGTCCTCGGTGAGAACGCCTTCGCCTCCGGCGCCGACGCCGAGGTGCTCGGCTACCAACTCCGCAGCTGGGCCAAGGAGTTGAGGGACATGCCGCCGGGTCCACTGTTCTTCGGACGGCTCGACTTCGATGCGAGGGCCGACGCCGACCACGCCGGCCAGAGCTACCACATCGGCCGCCGCCGCATCAGCGAGCACCCCTCGGCGCCGCCGCTCGTCGTGGACTGGCGGGCCCCCGTATCGCGCCGCTTCTACCAGGCGAGCGCCCGCGACCCGCAGGGCGTCGAGGTCCGTCGAAGGTTCGGCTGGGCGCAGGGGAGCCGGGGGGCCGCCGAGGATCTGACGGGCCTGGAGGACGAGCGGCTCACGGCCGGGGAGGAGGCGGGCGGGACCAGTGCGATCCTCACCGGGGAGATCGAGCGCCCTCGGGTCGGCCCCATGCGGGACATCGCCGCGACCATCCAGCCCGAGCAGGACGACCTCGTACGCTCCGACCTCGTCCAGTCCCTCTGCGTGCAGGGCGCCCCCGGCACCGGCAAGACCGCCGTCGGGCTGCACCGCGCCGCGTATCTGCTGTACACCTACCCGCAGCGCATCCAGCGCCGCGGCCTCCTGGTGCTCGGCCCCAACCGCACCTTCCTGACCTACGTCTGCGAAGTCCTCCCCGCGCTCGGCGAGAGCGATATCCGGCAGTCGACCGTGGACGAGGAGGTCGTGCGCGAGCTTCGCGGCCGCCAGGTGGGGGCGGTCGACGAACCGGTGGCCGCGATCGTCAAACACGATGTGCGGATGGCCGAGGTGCTGCGCCGCGCGCTCTGCGGACGGATCGCCGGGCCCGCCAACTCCGTTGCCCTGCGCGAGGGTTCGTACACCTGGCGGGTGGCGCGGAGCGAGCTCGAAGCGATCGTCGACGCGGTGCGCGAGGAGGCGCCCCCGTACGCGATCGGGCGGGAACGGGTGCGCAGCCGGGCGGTCCGGGCGATCCAGCTCCAGGCCGAACGCCGGGCCGGGCCCATGAACAACGTCTGGCTCCAGAAGATCACCCGGGCCCGTCCGGTGAAGGAGTACGTCGATACGGTGTGGCCGAAGGTGAGGCCGGAGGAGGTGCTGGCCGAACTGCTCACCGACGCCGCCGCGTTGGCCGCGGCGGCCGACGGCATCCTGGACCCCGGCGAACAGAAGGCACTGCTCTGGGCGCGGCCGCCGCGTTCGTGGAAGTCGGCGAAGTGGTCGGCGGCCGATCTGATCCTGCTCGACGAGGTGTCCGGGCTCATCGAACACCCGGAAGGGTATGGGCACATCGTCGTCGACGAGGCGCAGGACCTGTCCCCGATGCAGTGCCGTGCGATCGCCCGGCGCGCGGTGTTCGGTTCGCTGACGGTACTCGGCGACCTGGCGCAGGGCACCACCGCGTGGGCCGCGCGCGACTGGCCCACCCAGCTGGCCCATCTGGGCAAGCCGGATGCCGTGGTGGTCCCGCTGACCACGGGGTTCCGGGTGCCGGCCGCGATCGTGGAACTCGCCAACCGGCTGCTGCCCGCGCTGGACGTGGACGTCTTGCCGGGGCAATCCCTGCGCAGGGACGGCCGGTTGAGCCGTCGGCCGGTGGCTCGACCGGCCGGGCTGGCCGCCGCGGTGGTCGACGCGGTACGGGCCGCGCTCGGCCGCGAGGGCTCGGTCGGCGTGATCGCCGCCGATCGCGATGTGGCCGCCCTGAGCGAGGCCCTCGCGTCGGCGGGCATCGACACGGCCACCGGGGCCCGCGTCGCCGTGCTGCCCGCCACCTTGGCCAAGGGCCTCGAATACGACCACGTCGTGGCCGTCGAACCGGCCGAAATCGCCGCGTCGGAGGACCGGGGACTGCACCGGCTCTATGTGGTCCTGACACGGGCGGTGTCGGGCCTGGAGATCGTCCACAGCAGGCCGTTGCCCGACGAACTCGCCGACCCCGCAGCCTGACGGCGGCCCGGTGCCCCTCGCGGCCGCCGGGAACCGGACGGCGGTCCCGCCGCGCTCAGTTCCCCCGCGGTGGCCCGGCCTCGGCGTCGGCCATGACGCCGGGCACGGGTTCGGCGGCGGGCCGGGTGGTGCGCATGCGGGTGAAGGCGTAGACACAGCCGGCGAGGGCCAGGTCGGACAGGAGCATGAAGCCGATCGAGTACGAGTTCTTCGCGCTGTAGATCGCGCCCATCACCAGCGGCGGCACGAAACCGCCGAGCCCGCCCATCGCGCCGACGATGCCGGTCACGCTGCCCACCTGGGGCTGCGGCGTCACCTGGGAGACCAGGGCGAAGACACTGCCGCTCGCCGTGCCGAGGCCCGCGCCCATGCACAGCAGGGCGATGGTGCCACCCGGGTACAGGGTGGGGTCGAAGGCCTGCACGATCGCGAGCAGGGCGACCAGGCCGAGCGCGACGGCGGTCACCACGGCGGGGTGGATGCGGTCGGAGAGCCAGCCGCCGATCGGGCGGAAGACGACGGTCGCCAGCGCGAACCCCGCCGCCTTGGAGCCCGCGTCCGTAGGCGACAACGCGTACCAGGTCTTCAGGTAGGTGGGCAGGTACACGCCGAACGCGACGATGCCGCCGAAGCCGATCGCGTACAGCGCCGACAGTTCCCACGTCACGCGCAGCCGTCCCGCGCTGCCGAGCCGGGTGGCGAGCGACGCCGTGGGGACCGGGCGGTCGGGCCGGTCGGTGATCAGCAGCGCCGCCAGAACGGCGTAGACCGCGAGGGCGATCGCCACGACGAGGAACGGCACGTGATAGCCGTGCTTGGCGATGCGGGGCGTCAGATACCCGGACAGCGCCACACCGCCCATGCCCATGCCGAACACGCCGAGCGCGAAGCCCCGCTTGTGCGGCGGGAACCAGGAGTTGACCAGCGGGATGCCGATCGCGAAGGTGGTGCCGCCCAGGCCCAGCAGGAAGCCGACGACCAGCATCAGGCCGTAGCTGTCGCGCGCCGGGATCAGCAGCAGGACCGGCACGATCGTGAGCGCCGACATCAGCGGGAACATCAGCTTCGCGCCGTAGCGGTCGGTCAGCGCACCGACCGGGATCCGCCCGAGCGACCCGACGAGCACCGGAACCGCGACGAGCAGCGACTGTTGCAGCGAGCTGAGGTGCAGCCGGTCCTTGTAGTCACCCGCCAGCGGAGCGATCAGGTCCCACGCCCAGAACGTCAGCGTGAATCCGATCGTCGCCATCACCAGGTTGCGGTACGCGGCGGCTGAGGGCTTCGTCACGGTGTCCACGCCCCCAGTCAAAGCCCCGGTCCGGCCCGGGGCGCGCCGGACTGTGCCGTACGGGTGACGGCCGCGGTGCCGGCGGTCGGGACCGTCAGCTGCCTTGACCAGGCCGTCCTGCCGGACCGTTAGGCTCGGCCCCTGACCTGCAAGCACCTTCCCTCGGGGGGAAACCATGACGATCCACCGGCCGGGCCTGCCCGGAGATCTGCCGGAGCCGGAGCTGCTCTGGGCGCGCTGGGGGCTGCTCGCCGTCCTGGAGGCGTCCACAGAGGAGGAGAACACTCCCTCTGTGCACCGCACGGGCCACTGGGCCGACGCCGGCGGGCTCCATCTCGACGACTGCGGCTGCACGTGGTGGACGCTGGCCCAGGCGGGCGGGGGCAGGTTCGTCCTCTACGGGGAGGACGAGTCGAGCGACGTGAAATGGTACAGGCCTGCCGTCGACATGCTGGCCGGCGCCCCGGACTGGCTCCCGTACGCAAAGCTCCGCGATCTGATCGAGGGCCATGAGCTCGGCTGCGTCTACTGGTACGAGAACGGTGCCTGGGCGCGTGCCCCGTACCCCGAGGGCCTCGCCGACGACGGCCTGGACTGCGGGATGAACCGGTTCGTCGACCGGGGTGATGTGCTGGGCGCCATCGACCTCGGCGGGAGCGCGGAAACGGATCCGGAACTCCTCCGGGACCCGGCCGAACGAGGCTTGCTGACAACGGAGTTGGTGGAATCGGCGGTGTCCGGGTCGGAGTGCGGCCACGGGGATCTCCCCGCCATGCTGGGGGCCCTGCGGCTGGCAGGGGTTTCGGCGCATGGCGGGGAGGGTGTGACGGGTGGTGATGGTTCGTCACATGCACCTCAGACAAGCTGAGTTGCTGTGCCTTCGAGCTCCGGTCCGAGGGTGTGGGCCGTCAGTTCGTCAGAGGATTTCGATGGAGTTGACCTTCGGCGGACGGTTCGGGAAGGTGATGTCGGTCCAGCGGTTGATCTTCACCGAGTCACCGTTGGCGTCGTAGTAGATCAGGTCGTTGTTGCCGGTGGAGATCCGGTCGACCCACCAGCCGCCGAAGTTCGTCCGGCCCTTGTTCGCGTAGCAGTCGACGCTCTGGCTGCCGCCGCTGTGCGACCAGATCTTCAGGAAGTTCTCCCCGCCGCGGCATTCGACGTGGTCGATGGCGAAGGCATTGCCGGTTGGCATGACGAAGGTGATCGCCGCGGTCGCGGCGAACGCGACGGCAATGGAACGCGCGGCTTTCCTGGTCTTCGAGATCACGAGTTCTCCTTCATTCAGTTCATTCGATGGTCAGTCGAGTTCGAACCGGGAGGTCATTTCGCCCACGACGACGATCCTGTGAACTGCCTGTGCAGGGCAATGATGTTGGAGATACCCGGCTGGAATATGCCCACGGATGTCCGAATCGGCCTTGGTTGGGTGGTGTGAGTAGGTCTGGCGTGCGGTCCTTACACACACATCCGTACCACTGGACACGCCGGCCCCCGGTGGCGGACACACGTCCGGGCGCAGACCGGACGAATCCGGTCTGCGCCCGTGGGTGTTGGGGCGGCGGGGGTCACTTCTGGCCCGAGTGCTGGTCCTCCCTGACCGCGCGGAGTTCCGGGAAGGGCATGCGGATCCGGGCCGCCAGATAGGAGAGGCCCGTGGTGCCGGCCGTGCCCCGCAGGGTGCCGACGGTGCGGTCCACGAGGGAGAGGTGGGTGATCTTCCAGCGCCAGAACGAGTAGCCGACGTCGAGCATCGCCTCGGCCAGGCGGTGCTCGACCCCCGCGCCGGCCGCGCCCCGCTCGCACACCTCCTCGACATCGGTCGCCCTCGCGGCCAGAGCCTTGAGATAGGCGCTGTACAGCGGGCTGGTCGCCCCGTCGGACGCGGTGCCGAGCCGGTCGTCCAGGGCGCGGAAGCCACGCGACTGGGCGCCGCTCGCCGTGCCGAGATAGCCGCGGAACGCCGCGAAGTGCTGGATGGGCAGGCGCTCCAGGAGCCGTACGGTCTCGTCCAGGATCCGGACCATGCCGGTCACCCGGCCCAGGTGCTCCAGGGCGCGCTCGGGGCCGTCCCAGTCCGGTGAGCCGTCCGCCTCCGCCAGCGCGTCCACCGCCGCGTCGATGTCCACGGCGGCCTGCGCGAGCCACAGTTCGCTCGTCTGGTGGGCCACGATGAAGAAGCGCTCGGCCGTCTCGACGGCCAGGTCCTTGTCCGCCGGGTAGAGCGGGTGCTGGAGGCCGAGCAGCTGTTCCAGACGCAGATAGCGCCCGTACTCGGGCGGGCTCACGGGTGCCCGCCGCTCGCCTGTCGCTCCGCCGTGTAGGTGAGCAGGCGCTCGACTCCGGTGTCCAGCTCCTGGGGATCGCCGCAGAAGGCCAGGCGCACCAGGGTCCTCGCCCCGGGGGCGGGCTCGGCGGAGAGCGTGCGGACCGCATCGGAGACCACCGGCCGCAGCGCGAACCCGGCGGCCGGCGCGAGGCCCACGTCG
Organism: Streptomyces sp. CB01201; assembly: GCF_002803085.1. Classification (GTDB taxonomy): domain Bacteria; phylum Actinomycetota; class Actinomycetes; order Streptomycetales; family Streptomycetaceae; genus Streptomyces; species Streptomyces hundungensis. The sequence continues at coordinate 573,803 of NZ_NNBJ01000001.1, forward strand.
TACCGTTCGAGCAGGCCCTGCACGAAGACCTCCGCGTCGTCGCACACCCCGGCGACATCGAGCACCGCGTACCAGCCGCCCTGCGGGAGTTCCGCGAGCAGCCCCGCGTCCCGCAGCGCCGGCAGGGCCCGGTCCCGGTTGGCCCGCACCAGGGCCGCGTTGCGCACCGCGCTGTCGCGCGACTTGAGCGCGGTCAGACCTGCGTACTGCACCGGCGTCGACGGGCTGACCAGGCTCGCCTCCTGCACCACCCGCATGGCGTCGGCGGCCCGGCGGTGCGGGGTCACCACATAGCCGAGCCGGTAGCCGGTCATGGCGAGGCTCTTGGAGAAGGAGAACGTCGAGGAGATCCGGCGCTCGTGCTCCGGAAGGCCGCGCTCCAGGGACGCGAACGAGGTGTGCTCGCCGTCGTAGACGAAGTGCTCGTACGCCTCGTCGCTGATGATCTGGAGGTCGCGCTCCCGGGCCACCGCCAGGATCGCGGCCAGCGCGTCCGCGTCGAGGACCGCTCCGGTCGGGTTGGCGGGGGAGTTGATGAGGATCGCGCGGGTCCGCGGAGTGACGGCCGCCCGGATGCCTTCGGCGGTCGGGCGGAAGTCCGGGCCCAGCGGGTAGAAGGCCGGGCGGAATCCGGCGAGCAGACACTGCTGGAGGTGGATCGGCCAGTGCAGCTCCGGCAGCAGCAGCTCGTCGCCGGGCTCGGCCAGGGACTGCATCAGAGCGGCCAGGCCCTGGCAGGAGCCGGGGGTCACGAAGATGTGGTCCGGCGAGGTGCGGTGGCCGTTCTCCATCTCCAGCTTGACGGCCAGCGCCTCGCGCAGCGCGGGCATCCCCTCGGCCGAGGTGTACGCGGTGCGGCCGGTGCGCACGGCCTCCGCCACGGCCTCGGCGACTTCCCGCGGCGGCTTGAAGTAGGGCTCTCCGACATGGAGTTTGATGACCGGGCGCCCGGTGGCCCGCTCCCTTCGCTCCGCCGCGTTGAAGACCTCGTGCAGGCAGGAGGAGGGGATGGTGCCGGCCCGCGACACGGCGTTCACTGACGTCCCTGACCGGCCACGGGGCCTTCGGCCGCGGCGACGGTGAACTCGTAGACGAAGAAGCTCTGGAGTGCCGGCTCACGGTCTCCGATGACGTGCTTGGCCCGCTGCTGGAAGCCGTTGACGGCCAGCTCGTGCTCGACGATCAGCGGGGAGAGCTTGTGCTCCTCCTCGAAGGAGGTGACCACGTCGTCCTTGGTGATCTGCATCTCCGCGATCGCGACCATCCAGTTGTCGCGCTCGATGGCGTAGTCGATGACGAACTTGTACCAGTTCCACAGGGTCTTGCGGCGGCGGGTCTCCAGCTCGCGGGACCACTCGGGCACCGACCCGTCCTTGCGGTACGCCGCTATCTCCTCGTCGCTGGCCAGCAAATAGCCGCCGCCCAGCTCGATGACCTCGGCGGACTTCAACCGTACGGCGTCCTCGGGAGTGCAGTACTCCGGACAGAACTCGTCGCCGAGGATCAACAGGCCGTGCTCGCCCAGGAGTTGGCGGGCGTGCGTGAGGTGGTTGTGCGGCAGGTGGTGATGGCTGCCCCACGAGATCATCACGTCGAGCGGCTCCTGCCACTGCTCGAACGGGGAGCCGTACACCTCGGCGCCGGGCTTGTCCGCGAGGCGGTCACGGGCCTGCTCCAGCGGGTTGCGCGCCACGTCGTTGGCGATGACGCGGCAGTCGGGCAGCCGGTCGGCGATCATCCCGGCGAGCACGCCCGAGCCCGAGCCCACGTCCATGACGGTGAGCGGCCGCCCGAGTTCCGCGCGCCGGGCCGCGACGCGCTCCACGATGAGCAGGTCGCCGTCGGTGATGTCGGGGTGGCCGTCGCGCATGATGGCACCCACGTCGATGGTGCGGAACTCCTCGCGGGTGTAGATGGTGCTTTCCTCGATGACTGTCTCGGTGGTGCCGTCAACGGTTTCCATGTGCCTGATTCCTTCCGCGTCGCCGCTTTCCGATTCGGTGATCACGCGCTACGTCCCCCGTCGATGGCGACCAGCGCACCGGTGACCCAGCCCGAGGCTTCCGGGTCCAGCAGATTGCACACCCACCCGGCGATGTCGTCGGGTGTTCCGAAGCGACCGAGCGGGGTCGCCTCGACCATGTCCGCGACCAGGTCGCGGGTGGCTCGCTCGTCGAGGCCCAGGTCCCCGTACATGGGGGTGTCCACCGGGCCCGGCAGAATGGCGTTGACCCTCACCAGCGGCGCGAGTTCGCGCGCCAGCGAGCGGGTCAGACTGTTGAGCGCCGCCTTCGTCGCCCCGTACAGTGCGCGGCCCGGCATCGCGAGCGCCCCGCCGACCGACGAGACGTTCACGACCGCGCCCTGCCGTGCGCGCAGTTCGGGCAGCGCCGCGCGGATGAGGTGGACGGGGCCGAACAGGTTGACGCCCAGCATGGCTTCCAGGTCGGCGGGGTCCGCCTTCTCGATCGGCGCGAACCGGGCGAGCCCCGCGTTGTTGACCAGGCCGTCCACCGCGCCGAACCGCTCGACGGCGGCCTCGACCGCGGACCGCGCCCCGTGCTCGGCGCTGATGTCGGCGGGGTGGACCAGGGCCCGCTCCCCGCCCTTGGTGTCCGCCGCCTCGCGCAGCGCGTCGGCCCGGCGGCCGACCAGGGTCACCGAGGCTCCGGTGGCCAGCAGCCGGCGGGCGACGGCCCGTCCGATCCCGGTACCGGCGCCGGTGACCACCATGCTCTTTCCGTGGAGGCTCATGGACGTGTGGCCCACTTTCCTTGATCCGTGGACGTGCGGCGATCCGTGGACCGGCGACCTGGTCATGCGCTCCGGCGGGAGGCGGCCGCGGAGCTCGCGGGCCGCGGACGTGCCGTCGCGGCTTACGTTAGGGCGGCGCCGGAAGAGGGAGCGGAATTCTTTCACTGGCCGAAAAGAACCCGGCCCCTGCGATGCGGGAGCGACCCGGCCGCGCGCTGCGGGGCCGGCCCGCCCCCTGCGGTGCGGCGGCCTACACGCGGCGGATGAGCGTGATGCCTTCCCGCACCGTGAGCACGACCTGTTCGACCCTGGGGTCGTCGCGCACCTTCTCGTTGAACGCCCGCAGCGCGACGGTGTCCTCGTTCTGGTCCAGGGGGTTGGCCACCCCGCCGAACTGGAGCACGTTGTCCGCCGCGATGACGCCGCGCTCCGAGAGCAGCGGCAGCACCCGGTCGTAGTAGGCGCTGTACCCCGTCTTGTCCGCGTCCAGGAAGACGAAGTCGAACGGGCCCTGGACGTCGTCGAGTTGATCGAGGGCCGGGCCCTCGCGCAGCTCGATCCGGTCCGCCCAGGGCGAGGCCGCGATGTGCCGGCGGGCGATCTCGGCGTGCACCGGGTCGATCTCGCACGTCACCAGGCTTGCGCCGGGCGGGAGTTGGGCCGCCATCGACAAGGCGGAATAGCCGGTGAACGTGCCGATCTCCAGGACCCGATGCGGGCGCAGCATGTGCAGCAGCATCGAAAGGAAGCGGCCCTCCATCGGGCCCACCATCATCTGCGGCAGATCGCAGACCTTGCGGGTCTCCTCGGCGAGCGCGGCCAGCCAGGGCGGCTCGCCGGTGGAGAACTCCTCGGCGTACGCGTCGACCTTGGGCCTGACGATCATGGGTTCTCCCTGTCGGCGGTGGTCAGCAGCCAGGAGGCGAGGGCCTCTTCCTGGCCGCGGAGGTAGAAGTGGTCCCCGTCGAAGAGGCGGAACGCGAAGGCGCCGCCACTCACTTCGGCCCAGGCCCGAGCCTCGGGCTCGGTGACCTCGGGGTCCTTGTCGCCCAGGCAGGCGGCGACCGTGCAGCTCACCCGGGTGTCGAGCCGCGGCCGGTACCGCTCGACCAGGCGGTAGTCGGCCCGCAGGGTCGGCAGGACGACCTTGCGCACCTGTGCGTTGTCCAGCAGTGCGGCGGGAGTCGCGCCGAGCCGGGACAGTTCGTACCACAGGGCCGCGTCGTCCAGGTGCTTGTCGCCGGGCTTGTGGAAGCGGGGTGCCGGGCGGCCGGACACGGCGAGCAGGGACGGGCCCACGCCGTGCCGCGTCTCCAGGCGGGCCGCCACCTCATGGGCGACGGACGCGCCCATGCTGTGCCCGAAGAACAGCACCTCGCGGTCGAAGGCGGGCAGCAGCGCGTCGCTCACGCGCGCCACCAGGCGGTCCATGTCGTCGATGTGCGGATCGTCCAGCCGGTCCTCGCGCCCCGGGTACTGCACGACGACCGGCTCCACCCAGGGTGGCATGCGCTTGGCGAACGGGCGGTAGAAGCTGGCCGAGCCGCCGCCGTGCGGAAAGATCACGAGGCGCCGGCGCGCACCCGGCCGGGGCCAGTAGCAGCGCAACCAGGTGCGGTACGGCGCGTCCGCGCCCGGTGGCCTGTTCACGGGCCGCTCCTCGGGGTGGGGTCGGAGGCCGGCCCGGGATCCGGATCGGAGCCGGGGCCGGGGCCGGGGCCGGGGGCAGGGTCGGGCGGACCCGCGTCGATCGCGGCGCCGGCCAGCACCTCGGGCGTGCTGCCCCGGTGCAGACGCACGGGACCGAACCGCTCGGCGGCCTCCGCGGTCAGCCGGCACAGCGCCAGGTGGTACTGGCCGTCCTTGGCGGGGTCCTCGCCCGACTCGACGGCCGCCCGCAGCGCCCCGAGCGCCCGTGCCGCGGCCTGGGGCCACAGCTCGCCCAGGATCCCCCGCTGGTCCGGCGCGGTGGCCGGGCCGAGCGGTTCGGCGCTGGGGTGGGCGAAGGAGGGGTCCGCCGACTCGGCCAGGGTGGCGGTGGTGCGGATGTCCTGCGGCATGTGCGGGCGCGGGCTCCACAGCAGCGGGCCGTGGGTGTTGGCGAGCGTGAGGTGGCCGCCCTCGGTGTGCAGGGTGATCCGGTGGAAGAGGTGGATGTGGTTGTCGGGGTCCCCGGGGTCCATGTCGTTCTGGAGCCGCAGGCTGAGCGGCACCGAGCCCACCACCCCGTCCAGGCTCCGGTACACGGGCGGAGCGTCCGTCAACTCGACTGCACCGGACGGCAGTTGGGACGGCTGTCCCAGCGCGAAGGGGCGTACTCCGCCGAGCATGCGGCCGATGATGTCGAAGGTGGTGTAGAGCACCTGGAAGGAGCACGCCGCGTCGATGTGCAGCGGCCGCTGGCGGGCCAGCAGCCGGCGTGCCGTGGCGATGAACCTGCGCACCGGCTCCACGTGCGGGTAGTGCGTGTTCAGCCGGTAGGCCACCCGGTGTTCGCGGGCGGCCCGCAGGCAGTCGGCCAACTCCTGCTGATGCAGTGGGTGTTCCTGGAGGACGTGGTGCCCGCGCGCCATCAGGTCCTGGGCGAGCCGGGCGCCGGGACCGCCGTTGATCCCGGCACCCACGACGACGGCGCACGCCTCCACGTCCTTGGGCACGGCGTCCACCTCGGTGAACAGCGGCACCCCGTAGTGCTCGGCGACCCGGCGCGAGCGTTCACTGCCCCGGGCGAGCACGCCCGCCGGTTCGTACGGCGAGTCGGCGCGGGCGGCCCCGGCGAGATAGATCCGGCCGAACTTGGTGCCGCACACCACCAGCCGGGGCCGCCGCCCGGCCGCGCTCACAGCTCGCCCTCCTCGGTGTCACCGGCTTCGGCGAGCGGGACGCGGTAGGTCTCGAACAGGGACACCTCGTCCAGTTTCGCCACCCGCTCCACCACCGAGGACGGGTCGAGCACATCGGCCGCGTAGTGCACCCCGGGCGCCACCGAGCCCTCCACCAGGGCGCTCGCCGCGAGGGCCGCGACGAGCCCGGTGAGCCGGTAGGTGTCGCCGGCCCGCAGCACGAGGCTGCGGGTCGCGGGCGCCCCCGCATGACGGCCCGTCAGCTCCAGGGCGAAGAGCTGGTAGGGGGCGCGGCCGAACAGGTCGAGGGCCGCCGCGTCGATGAGTTCGCGGGCGGCCGGCGTCAGATCGCTCTGGCCGGCCATGGCACCTTGCAGCCGGCTGAGTGTCTTGAGCATGTGGGAGCCGCCGTCGAACACGTTGTACCAGTCCACCGTGGACAGCCCGAGGTCCCGGGCGAGCCGCTCGATCTCGTAGCTGAGATACGGGTACGCGCTGACCGTGCCGGGGAAGAACGGCAGCCGCACATCGGCGAGCGGAGTGAGCGCGCGCAGCACCCTCGCCCCGTCCCGCCAGGCCGACTGGGCCTCTCCGTAGCCGCCGCCGAGGCTGAGCAGATAGTCGGCGGCGCCCGCCGGGGTGAGCCGGTCCATGGTGCCCGCGTACGCGGTGAGCCGGCTCGGCTCGCTCAGGTCCTGGGCGGCCAGCCAGCGCGGAAGCAGGCCGGTGAGGCCGGGCATCATGCCCGCCGTGAGCAGCGCGGTGCGCCCGCTCTCGGCCAGGCGCTGCTCGGACAGGGCGCGGTGTACGGGCTCGTCGCCCCCGGCGTCCACATAGTCGGCGCCCGCCGCGAGGGCGACCTTGGCCACGGTGTCCAGGACGACGTAGGAGGGGCCCGCGCAGTTGACGACGATGTGGCTGCCCCGGCAGAAGGCGTCGAGCGAGGCCGCGTCGGCGGTGTCCGCACGGGCGGACTCCACCGGACCCGGCCGGCCGGTCGCCTTGAGTTCGGCCGCCAGTGCCTCGGCCTGGACGGGGTCGCGCCCGCCGATGCGCAGCGTCGCCCCGGGGTGTGCGGAGGCCAGTTCCTGGGCCACGACGCGGCCCACCGCGCCGTAGCCGCCGAGGACCGCGATGGTCGGAGCGTTCACGCTTGGTTCTCCTTCTCCGTACGGACATCGGTGAGCAGGGCCGCGATACGGGCGGCGCGCGCCGGATCCAGGCAGTCGAAGTGGGTGCCGGGGGCGTCGATCCTTCGCACCTCACCCAGACATCCGGCGCTCCACCACTCCGTCATGTCCGCGCGCAGCGTCGGCCACAGCGCGATCTCGTCGGTGTGCAGAACCAGGGTGAGGTCGCCCGCGTACGCCTCCGGGCGGTGCACCGCACAGGCATCGGCCAGTGCGCGTCCGGCCCGCAGCCGCGGACGCAGGTCCTGGGCGTCGGTGCCGAGCGCGGCGGCGAGCGCCGCGAGCCGCTCCTGTTCGGGCCGGGCCGCGTACTGGCCGAAGGACTGCGCGAGTTCGGCGTGCGGGCCGTCGAGCCGGCTCAGGGCTCCGTCGGGCACCCGACCCGGGGTCGCGGCGAGGACGGCGGCGAGCGCGGGCCCGGTCAGGGTGTCCCCGGGCAGCCCCAGCGCGGCCGGGTCGAGACCCGCGCCGAGGGCGAAGAGGTACTCGGCGAACGCGTCGTCCTCGACCACGGCCGGCAGCGGATAGCTGCTGATCACGGTGAGGTCGACCTCGGCGCCGCCCTCCGCGAGCAGCCGCGCCGTCTCGGCCGCGAGCACCCCGCCCACATGCGCGCCCACCAGGTGGAAGCGGGTGTGGCCGGTGGCCCGCAGGGTCTTGGCCCGGTCATGGGCGATGCGCTCGATGAGCACGGCCGAGGTGGCGTCCGCGTAGTCGGTCAGCGGGTGGCCCGCCGAGAGATCGAGGAGCGGACCGGCGTCCTCCAGGGGGGCGCACAGCGCGGCGTACCGCTCGGCCGTGCCGAACCCCTCGGCGCAGGTGGCCCACACGCCGTCGTCGTCCCCGCCGCCGAGGAACGCGGCGGGCGCGGCCGAGGCGCTCTCGCTCTCGCGCGCCGCGGACTGCTCGCCGTCGATCTGGCCGGTGGCGAGCAGGGCGGCGAGCCGGGCCACGGAGGCGCCGTTGAGGACCTCGCGCAGCAGCTCGTCGAAGAAGGTGTGCTTGGCCTCGGCCACCTCCTCGCGCAGCACGCCCACCACCTGGGCGGCGAGCAGCGAGTCGCCGCCCGCCTCGTAGAAGGTCTCCTCGCGGCCGACCGCCGTGGTGCCGAGCACCGTGCACCACGCGGCCTGGATGCGCTGCTCCAGATCGGTCATGGGCACCCGGTCGCCGGCCCCGGCGCGCTGCTCGACCGCGCCCCTGGGCAGCAGCCAGGAGGCGAGGGTGCGCCGGTCGGTCTTGCCGTTGTCGGTCAGCGGCAGCGCGTCGACCAGCTGGAGGTGGGCCGGGACCATCTCCTCGGGCAGCCGCTCGGCGACATGGCCGAGCACCTCGGCCGCGTTCACCGGCACCCGGTCCTGTTTGAACTGCACCGCGAAGACGTGCATGCCGATCGTGGACAGCGGGTCCTTGGTGTCCGGCAGGCACACCACGGTCTCGCCGCCGGCCCCCGCGATCAGGTCGAGCCACTGGTCACGGGCGACGAAGGTCTGGTCGGCTCCCTTGCGCACATCCTCGAAGTCGCCGTTGGTGGCGTCGAAGAGGAACTCCATCGACGTCAGGATCTGGTAGTTGTCCCGGGTCGTCTCGATGAAGATGAGCCAGCCGCCCGGCGCGAGCATCTCCCGCATCCGGTCCAGGACCACCGAGGCGTTGCGCGAGTAGTGCATGACGTTGCCGCACAGGATGACGTCGAGCGAGTTGGGCTCGATGCCCTGCGGGCGGTACTCCTCGTTCATGTCGAAGAGCTGGTAGTCCACCCACGGGAAGTCGGTGAAGCGCTCGGCCGCCTTGTTCAGGAAGAACTGCGACACATCGGTGAACAGGTACGAGCAGTCGGTCCCGGCGAGCCGGGGCACCGCCTCGACGCTCACCCCGCCCACGCCCGCGCCGACTTCGAGCAGCCGCAGGGTGCCGCGCGGGGCGTGCTCCTGGGCGATCCGCTGGACGACGGAGGTCGCGACCCGGTTGAGGTAGGAGTTCAGGAAGCCCTCGGTGTAGGCCGCCTCCTGGATCTCCAACCGGCCCTCGGGGAACAGGAGTTGCACGGGATCCTGCTCGTCGCGCAGCAGCTGCGGCAGATGGGCCGTGGCCGTGCGGAAGTAGCTGAGCAGTTCCGAACCGTCCTGCGCGGTGGGCAGCGCCTCGTCCACCCGCACCCACGCCTCGTCGACCGAACCGGGCTCGGCCCGGCGAAGGGCCCGGTACGCGCCGTCCTTCGACGAGCGCTCCACATACCCCTCGCGTTCGAGAGCGGCGAGCCAGCGGCGCACCAGGCGGTGGTGCTTGGGCGCCACGGCCGCGGAGAGAAGGATCGTCTCCAGTGAGTGCCGGTCGTCCGCCGTGGCGAACAGGCCGCTGGTCTGGAGCACATCCATCATGGCCAGCAGCGCCGCCTCGTCGAGCCGCCGGGCGAAGCCGACCACCTGCTCGGCGTTCACCCCGGCCCTGACCTCCTCGCCGTCGGCGGTCACCGCCTCCACCAGGGCGCTGTCCCGCTCGGCGGCGCCCGCGGGCACGCGCGCGGTCTCGGCGAACGCCATCAGGCGCCGCTCCCAGGGGCGTTCGCCCTCCACGAGCACCACGCAGTCGGCGACCGCCGGGTGGCTGCGCAGGGCCGCCTCGACCTCGGCCGTCTCGATGCGGTGGCCCCGGATCTTGACCTGGCGGTCGTCCCGGCCGAGGAACTCGATCTCCCCGTCGGGCAGATACCGCCCCAGGTCCCCGGTGCGGTAGAGCCGTTCGCCGGTGCGCGGATGGGTCAGGAAGCGCTCGGCGGTCCGGGCCTCGTCGCCGAGGTAGCCGAGCGCGAGCCCGATCCCGGCGATGTACAGCTCGCCGGCCACCAGATCCGGACAGGGCTCCATCGCCGCGTCCAGGACGTGGAAGCGCTGGTTGGTGAGCGGCCGCCCGTACGGGATCGAGGGCAGCCCGGGGGTCACCTCGTCGATGGGGTGCAGGATCGACCAGATCGACGCTTCGGTCGCGCCGCCCAGCGAGGTCACGGTCAGGCCCGGCACCTTGGCGCGGATGGAGTCGGGAAGCGACACCGGTATCCAGTCGCCGGACAGCAGGGCCAGGCGCAGCGAGGGCAGCGGCACGGGTTCGGTGCCGAGGTACTCGTTGACCATGTGCAGCTGCGCGGGGACCGAGTTCCACAGGGTGACGCCGTGCCGGGCGACGAGATCGGCCCAGTGCGAGGGGTCGGCGCGCCGGTCGGGGTCGGGCAGGACGAGCGCGCCGCCCGCGGCGAGGACCCCGAACACGTCGTAGACGGACAGGTCGAAGCCGAGGTTGGCGAGGGCGAGGACGCGGTCGTCCGGGCCCACCGCGAACCGCTCGTTGATGTCGTCGATCGTGTTCACCGCGCCGCGGTGGCTGATCATGACGCCCTTGGGGCTGCCCGTCGACCCGGAGGTGTAGATGACGTAGGCGAGGTCGTCGGGCGCGCGCAGCCGGGCGACCGGGGCGGTCGGCGCGGGATCCAGGGTGTCCACCTCGATGGCGGTGACGCCCTCGGGCAGGACGGTACGGCCCGAACGCACCAGCGCGCAGCCGACCTTGGCGTCCCGGAGCATCTGCTCGCGGCGCGCCTCGGGCTGGTGGGTGTCGACCGGGACGTAGACGGCGCCGGCCAGCAGCGTGCCGAGGACGGCCACCACCTGCTCCCAGCTCTTGTCCATCACGACGCCGACGAGATCGCCCGGCGCGCAGCCCGCGCCCTTGAGGGCGGCGGCGACGGCGTGCGCCCGCGCGGCCACCTCGCCATGGGTGAGGACCCTGTCGCCGCTGATCACGGCGGGGTTTTCGGGCGAGTGGGCGGCCGCCGCGAACGGGCCCTCGTGCAGCAGGGCTTCGGACAGCGGGCCCTCGGTGGCGTTGGCCACGGTGCGGCGGGCGCTCTGCTCGGCGGGCAGTTCGGTCGGCACCGCCAGGTCCCATACGCCGGGGTCGGCGGCCATCCGCTCCACGAGGGTGCGGAAGGAGGCGAACATCGCCTCCACCACCCCGTCCGCCAACACCCCTTCGCGGACGTCCCAGTTGAGGGAGAGTCCCTCGCGGTCCTCCATGACCTGGCAGTCGATCCACACCTGCGGGGTCTGGCTGATGCCGTGCACCAGCCGGCCCTCGGTGTGGTCGGCCGGTGCGGACGCGGCGTCCCCGAGCCCGATGGCACTGGTGAAGACGACCGGCATCAGGGCCGCGTCCTGCCCGCGCCTGCGGGCGATCTCGCGCATCACCTCGACACCGGTGAACAGCCGGTGGTCCAGGTCCTCGAAGAGCCGGCCCACCAGCTGCTTGCCCCGCTCGGCGAACGTGGCGCCGGACGAGCGGTCGACTTCGAGCAGCTCGACAGAGGTGAAGTCCCCTACCAGGGAGCCGACTTGGGGATGCAGCGGCAACCGGTTCAGGAGGGTGAGGTCGAGGGTGAAGCGCTGCCGGTTGCACCAGCGGCCGATGACCTCCGCGTACGCGGCGAGCACCGCACCCGACGGGGTGAGGCCGCGCGCGGTCGCGGTGTCGCGCAGCGCCTGCCACTGCGGCTGGGACAGCGCCAGCCGATGGCGCACGAAGCGGGCCGGGCCCTCGGCGGCCGGGGCGTCCCGCATCGGGAACGCGGGCGCCGGGGGCAGCTCGTCCACGCGGTCCAGCCAGTAGGCGCGGTCGCGCTCGTAGCGGGTGCTCTGGCGCAGCCCGCGTTCGGCGAGCAGATAGTCCCGGAAGGTGACGGGCAGTTCGGGCAGGGGCGCCGACAAGTCGGCGTACAGGGTGCGCAGTTCGTCGAGCAGGAGGTTGATCGAGACGTAGTCGGCGATCAGGAAGTCCAGCGAGACGTGCAGCAGCGCGTGATCGGCGAAGAGGGTGGCCCGCAGCTCGAACAGCGGCCACACACCGGCCGGCCTGATCTCGTGGTCCATCGCGTCCCGCTGTGCCGCCAGCGCCCGTCCGGCGTGCTCCGGGGGGGCCTCGCGCAGATCGGTGACCTCGATGCGGTACGGGGCCACGGCGGTCAGGACCCGCTGGGACCCCTCCTCGTCGACGACGGCCCGCAGCATGTCGTGCCGTTCGATCAGGAGCTGCCAGGCCTGCTCCATCCGGGCCGGGTCGAGGCTGGTGAAGCGCAGCTCCCCGTAGGCGTGGCAGGCGACGCCGCCGTACGCGAAGAGGTCCTTGCGGCCGAGCAGATACGCGGTCTGCACATCGGTGAGCGGGAACGGGGTGTGGCGGTCGTCGGGGTGGTGCACGACCGTGCTGCGGGTGCGCTCCGCACGCAGGTGGCCGAGCACCTGCTCCTTGTGGGCGCGCAATGCCTCGCGGCGCTCGTCGGTCAGCGCGCCCTGGGGGGCGCGGAACCGCAGCCGTCCCGACTCCTCCCACAACTCGACCCCGGCGGCCTCCAGTTCGGCCAAGAGCCCGGCGATGTTCATAGGGTTCCCTCTTCCATGGCGGTCAGGGCGGTCGTGTTCCGTTGCTCCTGGACGAGCGCGGCGAGCGCGCTCACGGTGGGCGTGGCAAAGAACTGACGTAGCGTCAGTCGCAGTCCGGTGGCCCGGTACAGCTCCTCGGCGGCGCGGGTGGCGGTGAGGCTGTCCCCGCCGAGCAGGAAGAAGCTCTCGCCGCGCCCCACCCGTTCGGTTTCCAGAACCGCACCGAAGACGCCGGCGACCAGCTGCTCAAGCTCTCCTCGGGGCGGCTCGCCCCGGTCGGGACCGGCGCCCGCTCCGGCCGCGAGGTCGGTGAGGGCGGCGCGGTCCACCTTGCCGTTGGCGGTCAGCGGCAGCCGCTCCACGGCCTCGATCCGGTCCGGGATCATGTAGTGCGGCAGCCGCTCGACGAGCGCGGCGCGCAGGGCCTCGGTGTCGGGCGCCATGCCGGTGTCGGAGACGACGAAGGCGACGATGCGATGGCGCGGGCGCTCCCCGGCGGTCAGCGCCACCGCGCGGGCCACACCCGGCGCCGTGCCGAGCGCCGCCTCGATCTCGCCCAGCTCGATCCGGTGCCCGCCGACCTTCACCTGATGGTCGGCGCGGCCCAGGAATTCGAGCACCGCCCCCGGCCGGTAGCGGCCGAGATCGCCGGTGCGGTACCAGCGCCGGCCCGCGTGCGTGACGAACCGCTCGGCCGTGCGCACCGGATCGCCCCGGTAGCCCTCGGCCACACCGGCGCCGCCGATCCACAGCTCGCCGGGCACCCAGTCGGGGCAGTCCCGGGCGTGCGCGTCGGCCACGCGATAGCGCTGGTTGCGCAGGGGAGTGCCGTACGGAATGGAGGGCCAGTTCTCCAAAAGGCCTTCCACTACATGGTAGTTGGACCAGATCGCGGCCTCGGTGGCGCCGCCCAGGGCGACCAGCCGACAGTGCGGGGCCCGTTCGGCGAGCCGGCCCGGCAGATCCAGACCGACCCAGTCGCCGGAGACCAGCGCCAGGCGCAGCCCGTCGAGCGCGGGCCCGTCGGCCGCCGCCACCAGGAGCATGTCGAGCAGCGCGGGCACCGTGTTCCACAGGGTCACCCCGTGGTCGCGGACCGAGCCGAGCCAGCGGTGCGCCTCGCGGCGGTCCTCCTCGGCGACGAGGACGAGCGCCCCGCCCGCCGACAGCGGACCGAAGATGTCGTAGACGGACAGGTCGAAGTCGAGCGCGGAGACGGCCAGGACGCGGTCCTCGGGGCCCACGCCGAACCGCTCACCGATGTCCTCGACGGTGTTGGCGGCCGCCCGGTGGGTGATCTCGACACCCTTCGGCTCGCCCGTGGAGCCCGAGGTGAAGATGGTGTACGCGAGGGTGTCCTCGGGCACCTCGACGGGCCCGGACAGCGGCACGGCGCCGAACGCCGCTTCCACGTCGACGCGGTGGACCCCTTCGGGCCAGTCCCCGAACGCGCCGCCGGTGAGCGCCACCCGCGCCCCGGCGTTGGCCAGGATCCGGGCGCGGCGCGCCGGCGGCTGGTCCACACCCACCGGAACGTACGCGGCCCCCGCGGCGAGCACACCGAGCACCGCGGCGATCTGGTCCGGCCCCTTGGGCAGGACGACGGCCACCATGTCCGCGGGCCGCACCCCCGCCTCCCGCAGCGCCCCGGCGACACGCAGGGCGCGGTCGGCCAGGCCCGCGTAGTCCAGCGTGCCGGACTCGCCCCACAGCAGCGCCGTCCGCTCCGGTGCGGTGCGGGCCCGAGCGAAGAACGCCCGGTGCAGCAGCCCGCCGCCGGCCGGGGCCTCGGTGGCGTTGACGGCGGCGCGGGCCGCGCTCTGTGCGGCCGGGAGCGGCACGGTGACCTCGGCGGACCAGTCCGCCGTGCACAGGCTGCGCAGCAGGTGCTCGTACGCGCCGAACATGTCGGCCACGACGCCGTCGGGGAACAGTTCCTCCACCACGTCCCAGTTGATGGCGAGCCCGCCGTCCCGCTCGACCACCTGGCAGTCCAGCCAGACCTGCGGGGTCTGGGAGAGGCCGTAGACCTGCTCCCCGAACGGCATGCTGAGATCGGCGAGCTTGTCCGAGACGCCCAGTGTGCTCGTGAAGACGACCGGCATCGGGGAGTCCATCACCCCGTCGCGCAGGGCCAGTTCGCGAAGGACCCAGATCGCCGAGACCGAGCTGTGCTGGAGGCCGTCCCAGATCTGCTGCTGGAAGCGGCGCGCGGCGGATCCCCAGCCCTCGCCCGCCCGCGGGCGGTGGCCGACCAGGAGCAGCGAGGTGAAGTCGCCCACGATGTCGTTGATGTCGGGGTGCACCTCGCGCCGGTCGAACAGCGTGAGGTTCAAGGTGACGTCCGGGTGCGCGCTCCAGGCGGCGAGGACGTCCGCGAACGCGGTCGCCAGCAGCGCGGAGGGCGTGAGCCCCACCTCGCGGCCCCGCGCGGTGAGCGTCGCCCAGGTGTCCGGCTCCAGGGCGAACTCGCGCCGGGCGAAGCGGGGCGCGGTCACCAGGGCCGGGTCCACGGCGAGCGGCAGCGCGGGGGCGGGCGGCAGGTCGTCGAGCCGGGCCCGCCAGTAGTCCCGGTCGGCCGCCAGGTCGTCGTCGGCGGGCGCGGCCTGGAGGACGTAGTCCCTGAACGACACACCCAGGGAGGGGAGTTGGGTGCGCGGTGCGCGGTAGAGGGTGGACAGCTCCCAGAACAGGGTCATGATGCTCAGCGCGTCGAGCACGATGTAGTCGAAGCCGAAGGCGATCCGGGTCCGGCCGGCGCCGTAGCGCGTGGCGGCGATGTCGAACAGCGGCCAGCTGCCCACGTCGAAGACCCGGTGGTCCATGGCGGCACGCTGACGGGCCAGCGCCGGCTCCTCGTCGCCGGGAGCCGCGTCCGTGACGGTGAGGCGGAACCGGGGCACCTTCGGCAGGATCTTCTGGTTGCCGTCGTCGTCGAAGACGGCCCGCATCATCTCGTGCCGCTCCACCAGGCGGTTCCAGACGTCCTCCAGGAGGGCGAGGTCCACGTCCTGGCCGTCGAACTCCCAGTACCAGTACGAGCCGACGCCGCCCAGGGTGAAGTCGGAGCCCCGGCCCAGCCAGTAGGCGCGCTGCACGTCGGTCGCCGGGAACGGCTCGCCGCGCCGCGCCAGGTCGGCGGTGACCGTGGGCAGCCGGGTCGGGCGGCCCGGGGTGAGGCCGGCGGCGAACTCCCGCAAGGTCGGAGCGGCGAACAGCCGCCCGAGGTCGGCGTCGTGCAGGCCCTCGGCCTTGAGCCGGGTGAGCAGCCGGGTGGCGAGCAGACTGTCGCCCCCGAGCGCGAAGAAGTCGTCGGTGCGGCCCACGCGTTCGGTGCCGAGCAACTGCTCCCACAGGGTCGCGACCGCCGCCTCCACGGGGCCTTCCGGCGGCACATGGGCGGCGCTCACGCGGGGCGCGCCGGACAGCAGTTCCGTCAGCGCGGCGCGATCCACCTTCGCGTTGGCGTTGAGCGGCAGCGCGGCCACGGAGGTGATCCGGTCCGGCACCATGTGGGCGGGCAGCAGCGCGGCCAGATGCTCCCGCAGCGCGGCGAACTGCGCCTCTGTGCCCAGGATTTCACCTCCCTGTTCGCGCTCGGCCGCGTCGGGGCCCAGCACCACGGCCGCGGCGAGCCGGCGTGGCTCGTCGCCGACCGGCACCACGGCGGCGGCCGTCACGTCCGGGTGCGAGACCAGGGCGGCCTCGATCTCACCGGGCTCGATGCGATGCCCCCGGATCTTGACCTGGAAGTCGGACCTGCCGAGGAATTCGAGGGTGCCGTCCGGCCAGTAGCGGGCCAGGTCGCCCGTGCGGTACCAGCGCAGGCCCTCGTACGTCACGAACCGGTCGGCGGTGCGCTCCGGGTCCCCCCGGTATCCGTCGGCCACCGACGCGCCGCCGATCCACAGCTCGCCCGGCACCCAGTCCGGCCGGTCGTGGCCGTACGGGTCGGCCACCCGGCACCGCTGATTGGCCAGCGGTACGCCGTACGGCACACAACTGCCGTAGGGAACGGGCCTGTTGGTCTCGTACACGGTGGAGTGGATGGCGGTCTCGGTGGTGCCGCCGAGCCCGGCGAAGCGCAGTCCGGGGAAGACCTCGGCCGCGCGCTCGGCCAGGGCGACCGGCACCCGGTCGCCGCCGAGCAGGGCCACCCGGAGAGCGGGCGCACCGCCCTCGGAGGCCGCGGCCTCCAGGAACATGGCGAACAGGGTCGGCACGCAGTTGACGACGGTGACGCCGTACTCCCTCACCAGGGCGAGCCAGGCACGGGCGTCGCGCCGCTCGGGCTCGCTCACGACGACCACCGCGCCTCCGGCCGACAGCGGGCCGAAGATGTCGTACACGGACAGGTCGAAATCGAGCGCGGAGACCGCGAGGGTCCGGTCGTCGGGCCCCACCGAGAAGTGCTCGCCGAGCGCGGCGACGGTGTTGCCGGCCGCCCGGTGGGAGACCACGACGCCCTTCGGCACGCCGGTGGAGCCCGAGGTGTAGATCAGGTACGCGGGTGCGCCGGTGTCCGGCGCCGCGGGCGCGTCGATCGGGCGCGCGGCGGCGGACTCGGCGAGCGTGGCCGCGGTGACCGAGGCGCGGGCACCGCTGGACTCCTGGATACGGGCGCGGCGCTCGGCGGGCTGGTCGACCCCGACCGGTACGTAGACGCCACCCGCCGCGAGGACTCCGAGGACGGCGACGATCTGGTCCGGGCCCTTGGGCAGGGTCACCAGGACCGTCTCGCCGGGCGCCAGACCGCGCTCGCGCAGCGACCCGGCGAGCCGCAGGGCGCGAGCGGCGACCTCGCCGTAGCTGAGCGCGCCGTCGCGCGAGAGGAGCGCCGCCCGGCCGGGATCGGCGGCGGCCCGCGCGAAGAACGCGCTGTGCAGCGGGGCGTCGGGCAGCGCGCGGCTGGTGGCGTTCACCGTCGCGCGCGCCGCGCGCTGCCGCGCGGGGAGCAGATCGGGCAGCGGGCCGTCCCAGTCGGCGCCCGGGGCGGTCAGCTGGGACACCAGGGTGCGCAGGGCCGCGAACATCGCGTCCACGGCGCCCTCCGGGAAGAGCGCGTCCACCGCCTCCCAGTTGAGCCGGATCCCGTCGGCCTCCTCCACCACCTGGAGGTCCATCCACACCTGCGGGGTCTGCGAACTCATCCAGGCGGGCTCGCCCAGAACGCCGCGCACCTCCGGTCCGAACAGCTCGCCCATGCTGAGCGCGCTGGTGAACACGACCGGGGCGAGGGCCGCGCCCCGCCGGGTACGGGCCAGGTCGCGGAGCACCTCGGTGCCGGGATAGTCGCCGTGCGCGGCGGCCTCCCGGAAGGCCGCCTGCACCTGGCGGGCCCGCGCGGCGAAGGAGTCCGCCTCCTGCGGCTCGACGGTCAGCAGCAGCAGACTGGTGAAGTCGCCCACCAGCGAGGGGACTTCGGGGTGTACGGGGTCGCGGTCGAAGAGCGGCAGATTGAGCAGGAAGCGCTCCTCGGCACTCCACAGCGCCAGCACCTGGGCGTAGCAGGCGGCCAGCGCCATCGAGGGGCTGACTCCGTGCGCGCGCGAAAGGGTCAGGAGCCGCTCGCGTTCGGCGGCGCCCAGCAGAGTGCTGCGCCGGGTCGTGCGCGCGTCGCGGATCTGCTCCGGGGCCGCCGCCAGCGGGAGTTGGGGTCCGCCCGGCAGTGTGGGGAGCCGCGACGCCCAGTAGGCGCGGTCCCGCTCGCGTCCCTCGGCGGGGTGTGCGGTGCGCTCGGCGAGGTAGCGCCGGTAGCTGTAGGCGGACGGCTCGGGGCGCTCGTCCGGGCGGTCGTAGTGGCGGGCCAGATCCGCGATCACGATGCGGAAGCTCATCGCGTCACAGACCAGCATGTCGATGTCGATGTGCAGCCGCCCGGTCCCGCCGGGGAGCCGGGTGAGCCGGACATCGAGTACCCGGCCGCGAGCCACGTCCATCCGCTGATGCGACAACTCGCCACGCAGCCGCGCCAGTTCGGCCTCGCACTCCTCGGACGGCAGGGCACGCAGATCGTGCACGCCGGCCAGGCCGGTGGGTGCCGGGTCGATCTGCTGGGTGCCGTCGTCGAGGAAGCGGGCCCGCAGCATCGGGTGCCGGGTGGTGAGGGAGCGCAGCGCGGCGTCGAGGCGGTCGGGGTCCAGGGCGGGGCCGTCGAACTCGAAGTAGAAGTGGCTCCCGGAACCGAGCGCCTGGCCCTCGGCGCGGCCGATCCAGTAGGCGTGCTGCATGGGGGCCAGGGGGAAGGGCGCCCGCTCGTCGAGCTCGGTGTACGCGTCGTCGTGGGCGCTCTCGCCGACGGGGTCCCGGGGCTTGTCGTGGTCCTGGCCGCCCGCGCGGCCGCTCGCCAGCGTCCACCAGTCGCACAGCCGCGGCTGTGCGATCAGCTCGCCGAACGTGACCGCCACGCCCTCGCGGCGCCACAGCCCGGCGAGCCGCATGACGCCCATCGAATCCAGACCCCGGGCCACCAGGTCGTCGTCGTCGAGGATGGACGCGACGGGTTCCTCCAGCAGGTCCGCTACGGCCCTGCGCATGTCATCGAGCGAAATTCCCATGGGTGCCCCCGATGGTGGTCAACAGATCCGGCTGACGGGCAGGTCCGCGTTCTTGGCGGCCAATTCCGAGGCCGCCACGAAGCGTTGGACGAATTCCTCGGCGAAGGCAGCGGTGAAACGGCCCTCGTTGTAGAAGAGCAGGACGTGGAATCCCTCGCTGTGCGGCACCAGGACCAGTTCCAGCTCGAATCGGCTGCCCACTCCGTCGGGCACCAGGACTTCTATGTCGAGATCGCCGACGGTGATGCTGTAGACCGGTTCGGCCAGCATCTGGAAGACGATGTCGTCGGCGCGCGCACCGTCGTTCGCCGAACCGGGAAGTGGCAGGAGCTGATAGGGAATTCCCTGGTTGAGGAAGCCGCCCACGACGGTGGCATGCGTGGTCTTGAGCGCGTCCAGGACCGGTGCGGAGGGGTTGAGGCGGGTACGCAGCACGACCATGTTGGCGAGGAAGCCCACCGTGCGGCGGGTCTGCGGGCGCAGCCGGTTGGCGTACAGGGACGCCACCGCGAGATCGGTGCGGCCGGTCGTGCGGTGCAGCGTGGCGTAGTACAGGGTCAGCATGGCGGCGAACAGGGAACTGCCCTGGCCGACGGCCAGCGACCGCAGCGCCGCGACCGTCGCGTCGGACAGCTCGCCGCGCACGAGCGCGGTGCTGCGCGGCCCCGGGTCGATCCGCGAGGGCAGGGGTGGCAGTGCCAGACCGTCCAACTCGCGGCGCCAGTAGTCCAGTTGCTTCTTCAGCTCACCGCTTTCCAGGGCGCCGTGCTGCCAGTCGGCGAACTCGGTGAACTGCCAGCCGGGATCGGGAAGTTCCCTGGTCCCGCCGGCCAGCCGGTCGAGCACGGCACACAGGTCCTGGAAGATGACGCCGCAGGACCAGGAGTCGGTGACCAGGTGGTGCATGTTGACGCACAGCACGTGCTCGTCGTCGGCGACCTGCCACAGCGTGCAGCGCACCGCGTCCTCGGTGGCGTCGATCCGGGTGGCGAGCTCCTCGGAAATGCGCTCCCGCACCGCCGATTCGGCATCCGGCTCGCCCCGCAGATCGACCTGCCGGAGTTCCACCGGATGCGGCTCCCGCACGATCTGCCGCAGTTTTCTGCCGCCGCCGCTGAATACCGTGCGCAAGGCGTCATGACGGGCCGAGACCCGGTCCAGCGCCTCGCTCAGAACGGAATGATCCAACGGCCCTCGAATGCGGCACATCATGGGGCAGTTGAGGGCTCCGTCCTGACCGCGATAGCGATCGAGGAACCACAGCAGCCGTTGCCCCACGGAAGGTTCGGTCTCGCGCTCTTCGGAATTCCCCACGGCGCTCAAGCTACCGACCGTCACCGAGCGGGCTTCGGGGACTGAAAGATACTTGGCGGCATTGAAAGAAACCGCTGGTACCGCGCCGTGCGCTGCTAGCGTCCCCGGCATGCGGGACCTCGACATGACGACCACGGCACACACCCGGCTGTCCTGGGACTACACACCACGCACGCCCCAGCTGCAACGGCTCTACCAGCGGGCCCAGGAGCAGCAGTGGAGTGCCGCCGAGGATCTGGACTGGACGCAGGTCGTGCCGTTCGGCCAACCGCTGCCGGACGGCACGGACTTCGCGCGGGCCTCCTTCGAGGCCTCGCCGATGGCGGAGCGCGGGCGGCCGATGTGGGACACCTTCCGCTGGGAGCTCCAGAGCTGGCTGGTCAGCCAGTTCCTGCACGGAGAGCAGGCAGCGCTCGCCGCGGCCTCCCGGCTCGTCCAGGAGCTGCCCGACGTCGAGTCCAAGCTGTGCGCGGCGAGCCAGGTCACCGACGAGGCCCGGCACGTCGAGGCCTTCTCGCGCTATCTGCGGGAGAAGATCCCGCAGCCGTACGCCGTCAACGAGGCCCTGCACGCCCTGCTGCGGGACGTGCTGTCCGACGCCCGCTGGGACATCACCGCGCTCGGCATGCAGATCGTCGTGGAAGCCCTCGCGATGGCGGCGTTCCGGCTCGCGGGCACCACCTTCCACGACCCGCTCATCCGCCGCATCACCACCCTGGTCGCCCGCGACGAGGCCCGGCACGTCTCGTTCGGAGTGCTCTCGCTGCGCGAGGTGTACCGCCAGCTCAGCAGCGCCGAACGGGCCGACCGCGAGGAACTGGTCCTCGACGCCGCCGCCCTCATGCGCCGGCGCTTCCTGCTCGGCGACCTGTGGGAGCGCCTGGAGGTCGACCGCACGGCGGGCGTCCAGTACGCGGCGACCGACCGCGCCATGGTCGCCTACCGGCGGACCGTGTTCACCCGGGTCGTGAGCGCGCTCGACCACATCGATCTGCTGACCGGCCGGGTCCGCCAAGGACTCGAACGGCTCGATCTGCTCGGCGACGGCTCGCCGGTACGCCGGCCACCCGGCCGGGCCGGCTGAACTCGACGGAGGCATCCACCCATGACCGCGCCCGACCGCTTCGCATCGAACCCGCGCACCGCCGCGCCGCCCCGCGTCCCCGGAGCCCGCTCCGCGGCCGACCCGGCCGCGGCGCCCCCGACCACGGCCCAGGCGCTCTCCGTACGCCTCTTCATGGCCGGCCTCGGCGCGGCCGAACTCATGACCGCGTACCTGGGTCTGCGGCTCGGCCTCTACGACGCGCTCGCCGAGGGCGGCCCCGCGACGGCCCCCGAACTGGCCGAGCGGGCCGGCATCGCCCCGCGCTACGCCCGGGAGTGGCTGGAGCAGCAGGCGGCGGCCGGCATCCTGCTCGCCCAGACCGGCGAAGTCCCGGCGGAGCAGCGGGTGTTCACGCTGCCGGCCGGACACGCGGAGGCGCTGACCGACCCCGGCAGCCTCTTCTCGATCGCCCCCCTCGTACTGCTGCCGATCGGCGGCATGGCCTCGGTCCTGCCGCTGCTCATCGAGGCGTTCCGCACCGGCGAAGGCATCGCGTACGAGCGGTTCGGGCCCGAACTGCGCGGCGGACAGGCCGGGTTGAACCGGTCGGTCTTCCAGCACCAGCTGGCCGGCTGGATCGCCGCCACCCTGCCCGCGGTGCACGCCGCGCTCGGCGGGGAGGGCGGGGTGGTCGCGGACGTGGCCTGCGGCTCCGGCTACTCCTCGATCGCCCTCGCCCAGGCCTACCCCAAGGCGCGGGTGCACGGCCTCGACCTCGACGAGCGGTCGGTGTCCGACGCGCGGGAGAACGCGCGCGAGGCGGGCGTGGCCGACCGGGTGACCTTCGAGGTGCGCGACGCCGGCGACCGGGACCTCGCGGGCCGCTACGACCTGGTGTGCGTCTTCGACGCGCTGCACGACATGGCGCGGCCGGTGGAGGTGCTGCGCGCCTGCCGGGCGCTGCTCGCCCCGGGCGGGTCGGTACTTCTGATGGAGCCCAACGTGGGGGAGCGGTTCACCGCTCCGGCCTCGGAGACCGAGCGCTTCCAGTACGCGGTGAGCCTGCTGCACTGCCTGCCGGTCGGCATGGCCGAGCAGCCCTCGGCCGCCACCGGCACGGTGATGCGCCCCGGCACGGTCCGCGCGTACGCCTGTGAGGCGGGGTTCGCGCGGGTGCGGGTGCTGCCCGTGCGGCACACCTTCCACCGGCTGTACCAGCTGCTCTGAGGCTCCCGCCGGCCGCGCCGCCTGCCCGGAGGGCGCGGTGCTCGCGGCGGGAAGGCGCAGGGCCCGGACGCCATGGGGTGTCCGGGCCCTGCGCCTTCGCGGGTCCTACTCCTTGGCGCCGCCCAGGAATTCGTCGAGCAGCATGTTGACCTCGGTGGGCTTCTCCAGGAGCGCCGCGTGGCCGCTGTTCTTGATCTCGCGGTACTCGCAGCCCGGGATGATCTTGGCGAGTTCGCGGGCCATCGGATACGGCGACATGATGTCGTGCTCCATGCCGACCACGAGGCACGGCACGGTGATCTCCGCGATGCGCTTCGGGTCGGGGTCGTACGACGCCGACGCCTCGGCATGGCCGAGCGCCCCGTGCCCGCCGGACTCGGCGAGTCCGCGCAGCCCCTCCAGGTACGGCCCGATGAACGCGTCCCGGTTGAGCGCGCGCGGCCCGAACAGATACATCGCCCGGTAGATGCCCTCCATCACGGGCGGCATCACCACCCCCGCCCGCAGCCGCTCCAGGGCGTCCTCGCGGATCGCCCGGTGCAGCGCGCTCGGCTTCCACGGCACCCCGACGAGGGCGGCCTTGGCGAGCAACTCGGGCCGCTCGACGGCGAGTTCGAGGATGATGGTGGCGCCCAGGGAGTAGCCGACGATCGCGCAGGGGCCGATGTCGAGCTGCTCGATGAGGGCGGCCACGTCCTCGGCGAGACCCTCCATGGTGTACGGGGGCGGGGTCTCCTGCGACGGCGGTACGCCCCGGTGGTCGAAGGTGATCACGCGGTGGCCGCGCTTGGTCAGGAACGGGACCTGCATCTGGTTGAACAGGTTGGCCTGGTGCTGTCCCGGGACGAGCAGCACGGGGCTGCCGTCGGGGTCTCCGAAGATGTCGTAGCTCAGGGTGACGCCGGTCTTGAGAGAGATCTCCACGCTGCCGTCCTTCACGGACTCGCCCGGCGGACCGGGCGGGGATTCGGTGGGTGGGGCCCGGGATGGGAGGGCCGGGGGCCGGGCGGTCGGGGACCGGACCGGAGGAGCGGGGCCGCGCGAGGGGCCCGGGAGCCGGGCCGGGACCGCGTGGTGCGGTCGCCGGTCGGTGCGGCCCGCCCGCCGACGCTATCGGCGGGGAGCGGGGTGCGGTGCGGCCGGTGACAGGTCCTGTACAGAACCGCCCGTCACCAAGGACTCGAACGCCGCCCGCCCGGGGCCCTCCACGGGCGGTTCGGGCAGCGGGTGGTCGCGCAGGAAGGCGAGGATGCGCCGGGAGACCACCCGGTCACCCATCAGTTCCTGAGGGGTCATCAGCATGTTGTAGAGGCGCAGTGCGGCATCCCGTACGTCCTCGTCGTCCTCCCGCAGCACCGCCATCGCCCGTACGAAACGGTTGGGCAGATCCTCGGCCGGCGCCGCGCGCTGTCCGAGCAGGCCGGCCCGCAACTGGGCGAACCGGGCCTCGTCCGTGGCGAGTTGCAGCCCGAACCAGCGCCCCGGGTGGGCCGCGGTCCACTTCTCGAACGCCAGCAGCGCGCCGAGCGGGTCCTCGGCCGCGCCGTCCGCGACCCGGGCCAGCCGTTGTGCGTGGCTGAAGGCGAGGGAGGTGCCCCGGCCGAAGGTGGGGTTGGTCTGGAGGGCGGCGTCGCCGAGCAGCACGAGCCCGGCCACGAACGGATGGCCCCGGTCGTCGAGCAGGCGGCGCCACCGGTTCTCGATGTTGCCCATCGGAGCCGGATCGTCGATCGGGTCCCCGCGGTCGAGCCAGACCGCCGTGCGGGGCACCGCGGACAGGAAGCGGGTGAAGGTGGCCGGGTCCCGCAGCCGGTGGCGCAGCGGGTCGGACACGGCCACCGTCGCGGAGAGCTGGAAGGTGTCGTTGTCGCCGGGGAAGACCAGCGCGGTCGCGTAGTCCAGCTCGGCGACCTGCGGCACCGTGGTGGAGGGGAAGCGTCGGCCGGGACGCAGCCGGTAGTGCCGGGTCAGATAGAAGAAGCCGCACGTCTGCGCGGTCTCGCTCGGCACCGGCAGCGCCAGGTCCGAGAGCCAGCGGGCGACTCGGGAGCGCCGGCCGCTCGCGTCGACCACCAGATCGCCCCGGAACTCCTCGCGCCCGGCGGTCAGCACCCCCACCACGCGTGGAATGCCCTGGGACT
Organism: Streptomyces sp. CB01201; assembly: GCF_002803085.1. Lineage (GTDB taxonomy): Bacteria > Actinomycetota > Actinomycetes > Streptomycetales > Streptomycetaceae > Streptomyces > Streptomyces hundungensis. The sequence goes on from NZ_NNBJ01000001.1 coordinate 598,303, forward strand.
CACCGGAGAGCCGCAGTCCGGTGACCCGGGTCCCGTGCACGAAGGTGACCCCCGCCTCGGCCAGCGCGGCCCGCCGCAGCACCCCCTCGTACACCAGGCGCCGGGACAGGACGGTCGCGTCCGGCCGGCCGTCGTGCAGCGGTACCGGCACGGCGCCCCGGGCGGCGAGGGCCGTCAGGACATCGGGTGCCTCGTCGCTCAGTACCTGGGTCGCCAGGGCGAGGAAGGCATGGCCCTGGCGGGCGTGCGGGACCTCGGGGCGCCGCCAGCCCAGGACGTCGTCGTCGGGGCTTCCGCCGGGCGGCGGCTCCCCGCTCTCCAGGACGGTGACCCGGTGGCCGCGGCGGGCCGCGAACAGGGCGGCGGCCGATCCGGCGAGACCGCCACCGATCACGATGACGTCGGTCATCGCGCGCTCACCTCGCGGCCACGCGGTGCGGCGTGTCCCAGGGGACCCGGTAGCCGTACACGTCGTCCGCGCTCTTCAGGCTCAGCCGGAGGAAGAAGGGCAGCATCAGATCGCGCATCGCCCGTCCGACCGGCCCGTTCGGCGTCATGTGACCGCCCGTCCTGCGGGCCCGCTCGACCAGCCCCTCCACGCGCGGGCGCCGGATGCGCTCGAAGGCGGCGAACGCCCGCTGGGGATCGGCCTCGTCGCGCAGGCACTTGGCGAGGACCACGGCGTCCTCCATGCCGAGGGCGGCGCCCTGGCCCAGGTGCGGCGAGATGGCGTGGGCCGCGTCGCCCATCAGGCACACGTTCCGGCGGTGCCAGCTCGGCAGCGACGGCAGGTCGTAGAGCGGCCAGCGGCCTATCGGGCCCTCGGTCGCGCGCAGGATTCCGGCGATCACCCGGTGATCGGCCGCGTGCCGGCGCACCAGCTCCTCGCGCCACTGCTCGTCGGTGATCGAGGCGGCCCAGCCCCGGGCGGGCTCCTCGGGCTCGGTGTGGTTCTCGAACCAGTACACCTCCCCGCCGGGCAGCACCTGGTAGCCGAAGAAGCCGCGCAGCCCGAACACCATCCGCAGGACGCCGTCCGCCTCACCCGCGCCCCTGGTACGGGCGAAGCCGCCCGAGCCGATTCCCTGCGTGAAACTGGGCTCCGGCGCCTCGGGGAAGACGGCCCTGCGGGTCGCGGAGTTGATGCCGTCCGCGCCGATCAGCAGGGCCCCGTCCGCCGTGGTGCCGTCGGCGAACCGGGCCGTGACGCCGCCCGGCCCGTGCTGCTCGACGCCGGTGACGCGCTTGCCGAACTCGACGGGCACGCCCGCCTTCTCGGCCGCGTCCCGCAGTCCCTTGTTGAGCAGACCGCGCTTGATGACGGTGGTCCGCTCCGGGTTGCGGCCGATGGTGCGGCCGCGGTGGTTGGCGAAGACGAGGCGCGTGGTGGGCTCTCCCGCGCTCAGGACCTCGTCCGCGATCCCGAGGCTCTCCAGGACGCTGCGTCCGTTGGGCCCCAGATTGATGAACGACCCGGCCGCGTCGTCCGGTTCCTCGCGGCCCTCGTACAGCACGGGCTCGTATCCGCAGCTCCGCAGGAACAGCGCGAGCACCGGGCCGGTGATCCCGCAGCCCGAGATGAGGACCCGCTGATCGCCGGGGGTGTCGAAGGAACGTGCGTGGGGCATGGGCGTACTTCCTCCTTCGCCCGGTCGCCGGACTGGCCGGGACCGGAGCTAACCTGCAACGAAATTACGGAACTTACGGACCGTCACAAACGCGCAGAGCACACTGATGCCGACGGTCCAGGCGACCGTGGCGAGCACCGGGACCAGGAGCGGTCCACCGTGCGAGAGCCCCACCAGTGCCTCCACCGCGGTGGAGACCGGCTGTGCGGCCACCACGGAACGGATCGCGCTCGGGAAGGCGTCCAGCGGCATATAGCCCGACGACATCAACGTCAGTGCCAGGGTGGGCAGTTGGACCCAGGCCATGATGACGGGCGGGTACGGCGCGGACAGTGCGGCCACCACCGCGATCGAGGTGCACATCAGGCCGAACAGGGCCACCAGGACGAAGAAGCCCACCGCCGCCCCGAAGCCCTGCTCGAAGCGGAATCCGGGCAGATAGGCGATGGCCGCCACCAGGACGGCGATGCCGAGGATGCGCACCAGGTCGCCGAGCATCCGCCCGAAGAGCATGGACAGGGCGTTGATCGGCATGGCCCGCAGCCGGTTGAAGACGCCGCTGCGGATGTCCACCCAGAACGCGATGGCGCTGGAGCCGATGGCCGAGAACGCCGTGATCAGAATGATCAGCGGGGCAAGACGGACGACATAGCTCCCGCCCAGGGTGTCGTGCACCAGGATGTTGAACGCGGCGAGCAGCATGAACAGTTGGAGCAGCGGGAAGCCGAACGTGGCGAGCAGCATCATCGGGCTGCGCACGAAGAGCTTGAGCACCCGGCCCGCGATGATGCCGCTCTCCGCCCACAGGCCGCCGCCGTGGGTGGGAAGGACGGCGGGCGCGCTGGTTGTCGCGGTCACTTGGTCACCTTCCGGAAGGCGCGCGCGGTGGTCCACCCGCACAGCAGGATCAGCCCGGTGCACCACACGAGGGCGGGCCAGACCCGGCCGGTGCCGGTGCTGCCGTCCGACAGGGCGCGCAGTGCCTCGATGACGGCGGAGACGGGGGAGGCGTTGACGACCGGCTGGAGCCAGCCGGGGAAGAGGTTGGCCGGCACGAACCCGGTCGAGACCACGAGCAGCGGCAGATAGGGCAGGTACAGGCAGGCCGCCAGGGCCTCCTGGCTGCGCACGGTGAGACCGAGCGTCGCCGTCACGGCCGCCAGGGCCGCGGTGAACAGGACGGCGACCAGGAGGAAGCCGATCGCCGCCAGCGGCCCTTCGTGGAAACGGAATCCGGCCAGGTGCGCCACCAGCGTGATCACCACGGTGGAGATCACCGCCTCGACGGCGACGGTGAGCAGCCGCGCGGCGCCGAGCGCGGAACTGCTGATCGGCATCGTGCGCAGCCGGTTGAAGAGACCGCTGCCGCGGTCGGTGGCCAGGGCCATCGCCGAGGCGATCGCGATGAACATCAGGGCCTGGACCACCAGCGTGGGCGTCACCGAGGGGCCGTAGTCGATGCCCTTGGCGGAGAGCATGCCGCTGAACGTGGCGTAGAAGATGCCGAAGAACACCAGCGGCTGGACGACCGTGCCGAAGAGCGCCGGCTTGCTGAAGGACCGCTTGAAGTCGCGCTCCGCGAGCACCTGGACATCGCTGAGGAAGGCCGGTCCCGCCGGGGCGGCCGGGGCCGCGGGTGCTGCGGGGGCCGCGGGGGCGCTCATGAACGGCCCTCGCCCGCCGCGTCGAAGGCCGGTCCTTCGGAGCCCCGGTGGTCCTTGGTCAGCGCGAAGAACACGTCGTTGAGGGTCGGCGGGTGCACGGCGATGTCGTCGGCCTTCAGGGCCGCGCCGTCGAGCGCCCGCACGATCGCGGAGAGCTCGTCGGTGCCGCGCATCGGGACGACGAGGACGTCGTCGCGTTCCTTGACGCCCACGAAGCCCGCCAGCGCGCCGGCCGCGCGGGCCCGGTCGCCCGCGTCGGTGATCTGCACCTCGCAGACCGAGCCGCCCACGTCCCTCTTCAGCTCCTTGGGCGTGCCCTCGGCGATCACCCGGCCCTCGTCGATGACGACGATGCGTTCGGCGAGCGCGTCGGCCTCCTCCAGGTACTGGGTGGTCAGCAGGATGGCCATGCCGTCACGGGCCAGCTGGTGCACCGCGTCCCACAGAGCCTGCCGGCTGCGCGGGTCGAGGCCGGTCGTGGGCTCGTCGAGCACCAGGATCGGCCGGGGCACGACCAGGCTCGCGGCCAGGTCGAGCCTGCGGCGCATGCCGCCCGAGTAGTGCCCGGCGGGCATGTCCCCGGCCTCGGAAAGACCGAACTGGTCCAGGAGTTCGGCGGCGCGGGCGCTCGCGCCGGCCCGGGTCAGCCGCAGCAGGCGACCGAAGAACACGAGGTTCTCGCGGCCGGTGAGCGTCTCGTCGACGGCGGCGAACTGGCCGGTGACCGCGACGCTCGCCCGGACGCCGGCCGGGTCGGTGGCGACGTCGTGCCCGGCGAGCCGGGCGGTGCCGCTGTCCGGCGTGAGCAGGGTGGTGAGGCAGTTGATGACGGTGGTCTTGCCCGCTCCGTTGGGCCCGAGCAGCCCGACGACGGTGCCCGCGGCCACCGAGAACGACACGTCGTCCACCGCCGCCTTGGGCCCGAAACTCTTGCGGAGCCGATCGATCTCGATCGCCGCTTCGGCCACAGCAGGACCCCTTTCCTCACGCAGGAGGTTCCGCGGACGCGGAACCTGTACGAACGGAACGCCGCAAAGGCGTTGTAATCGACTCATTGGGTACGCTCCGCGCCGCGACGGTAGCAACACGTGCGGTGATGGGAGCCGTTGCTGTCAGAGATCTGTCAATCAGCCCACCAGGAGCTTCTGTTCCCTCAGTTGCGTGAGCACATAGGCCACCACGTCCTCGGTGGTGACGATGCCGCGGCCCGTCTCCTCGTCGATCGGCGGCAGGTCGAAGTCGTCCTCGATCGCGAACGCCAGCTCCAGCAGGGCCAGCGAGTGGTAGCCCAGGTCGTTGACGAGGTGGGCGGGCCGGTCGGTGGGCATCTCGTCGGCGTCCGGGGCGAGTTGGCGCACCAGGGACAGGATGCTGTCGCGTACGGAGCTCTCGGTGTGGGCCATGTCCGTCTCTCCTACGTCCGGGTCGGGTCGGGTGGTGCGGCGCGGTACGCGCGCCACAGGGAGCGGCGGCGGGGCTTGCCGCTGGAGGTCCAGGGGATCGAGCCGCGCGGCACCAGGTGCACCACCGTGCGGGCTCCGGTGGCGCCGCGCGCGAGCAGCCGGGCCAGGCGGTCGTCGGTGGCCGGGTCGCGCGGCCCGCCGTCGGCCTCGATCACCGCGACGGCCACCGGCCCCGCCGCGTCGTCGCCGAGCACGACGGCCGCGCCGCGCGGCAGGACGCCGGCCTCCCGGAGCGACTGCTCCAGGTCCTCGGCGAACACCCGGGTGCCGCGCACCTTCACGCTGTCGCCGAGCCGGCCCTGCACGAAGAGCTCGCCGCAGTCGAGGAAACCGGCGTCCCCGGTGCGCAGTTCGCCGCCCGTGAAACGGCTTCCGGTGCCCTCGTCGCCGAGGTGGCCGAGGCCGAGGGAGGGGCCGCGCACGATGATCTCGCCCACCACGCCGTCCGGCAGCGGCCGGCCCTGCTCGTCGACGACGCGTACGGTCGTGCCGGGCAGCGGGGTGCCGCAGCCGACCACGGGGCCTTGATGGCGCCAGCCGGCGCCGCGCCGCACTCCGGTCACCGCGAGAGTGGCCTCCGCCAGGCCGTAGGCGGGCAGCAGGGCCGTGCGGTCGAAGCCGTGCGGGGCGAGCAGCGCGGCGAAGCGGTCGAGCAGGCTCGGCGCCATGCGCTCGGCGCCCACCACCATCGACGTCACGGCGGAAAGGTCCAGACCGATCAGTTGGCCGGGATGCACCTTGCGCAGGATGTGATCGAGTCCGAAGGCGGGGGTCGCGGTGATCGAGGCGCCCCGCTCGCCGAAGCAGCGCAGATGTTCCAGCGGCCGGCGCACGAAGTCCTCGGGCCGCATCAGCCACAGGTCGTTCCCGGCCACCACCGGCCCGAGCAGACACCCGACCAGTCCCATGTCGTGATGAACGGGCAGCCAACTCGCCCAGATCGAAGCGGAGTCGACGCCCAGCCAGCCCTGGATGACGGCCAGGTTGTCGCACAGCCCGTCCCATCCGATGCGCACGCCCCGAGCGGGGCCGGTCGAGCCGGAGGTGAACTGCACCAGCGCGGTGCGGTCGTGCTCGACCTCGCCGGGCGCGGGCCCGTCCGGGCCGGGCGCGAGGAGTTCGGCGCTGCTCAGCGTGTCGATGCCCGCCGCCCGGGCGCCGCCGACACCGTCGCCCACGACCACGCGCGGGCGGGCGGCCGTCAGCAGCGCGGCCATCCGCTCCTGATGGCCGGTGGTCACGGGGCGGCCGACGGCCTCCGGGGCGAGCGGCGCCGGGACGGCCCCCGCCAGCAGGGCGCCGAAGAACGCCGCGACGAACGCGGGCCCCGACGGCAGCACCAGCGCCACCAGGTCGCCCCGGCGCACCCCGGCCTCCGTCAGGCGGCCGGCCGCGCGCCGCGCGTCGGCGGCCAGCTCCGGGTAGGAGCGGTGGTGCCAGCCCCCTTCGCGGGTGCTGAAGTGAATGCCCCGGGTGGCGGCGGGATCGCGGATCCATGCGAGCAACGGCCCCTCGGACACGGCCTGTTCACCTCCCCGTTCGGTTCCCCATCAGGCTTCGCTGCGGGAGCCTAGGCACCCTCCGGCACGGGTCGGCGGATGCTGTTGAGTGTCTTTCACCGGCCCGGCGCCGACCGGCCTTCGCGGCGGACTCTGGTTGTCCCGCGTGCGGGGAAGCCTCCTCGCGCTCACCCAACGGCGTACGCGTATCACCCGCGTACCGGCAGGAGGGGCCCATGCTGGACGGATTCGTCCCCTGGCCGAGCGAGTTCACCGAGCGGTACCGCGACCGTGGCTACCGGCAGGGCCGCACCCTGTACGACCTGCTGCTCGCGGCAGCCGAGGAGCACGGCCCGCGGACCGCCGTGGTCTCCGGCGCCACGCGGCTGACGTTCACCCAACTCGTCGACCGGGCAGCCGAGTTGGCGTCGGGGCTGCACCGGATCGGGATCCGGCCGCGCGACCGGGTGGTCGTCCAGCTCCCCAACCGCGCCGACTTCGTGGTGCTCTGCTTCGCCCTGTTCCGGCTCGGCGCGGTGCCGGTCATGGCGCTGCCCGGCCATCGGCGCAACGAGCTGGTGCACCTGTGCCGGCGTGCCGAGGCCGTCGCCCTGGTGGTCCCGGACCGGTTCCAGGGCTATGACTTCCGCGCACTGGCCCGCGAAGTGCGCGCCGAGGTGCCGGAGTTGGCGCACGTCCTGGTCTCGGGCGACGCGCAGGAGTTCACCGCACTCGACTCGGTGCCGGGCCCGCCGGTCGACCTGGCCCCGGTCGACGCCGGGGAAGTCGCGCTGCTGCTCCTGTCCGGCGGCACCACGGGCCTGCCCAAGCTGATCCCGCGCACCCACGACGACTACGCGTACAACGCCCTGGCCTGCGCCGAGGCGCTGCGCGTCGATCAGGACAGCGCCTATCTCGCGGCCACCCCGGTCGCCCACAACGCGGCGCTCGGCTGCCCGGGCGTGCTCGGCACCCTGTTCCGCGGCGGCAAGGCGGTGCTCGCCGCGAGCCCCAGCCCGGACGAGGCGCTGCCCCTGGTGATCGAGGAGGGCGTCACGCTGACGACCCTGGTGCCACCGCTGGTCATGATGTGGCTCGCGGACCCCGAGGTCCTGAAGGCCGATCTGTCCGGGCTGCTGCTCCAGGTGGGCAGCTCCAAGTTCCAGCCCGAGGTGGCCCGCCGGGTGCGCGAGGGCCTGGGCTGCCGGCTCACCCAGTGGTACGGCATCGGCGAGGGGCTGTTGACCCACACCCGGCTCGACGACCCGGACGAGGTCATCACCCACACCGAGGGCCGTCCGCTCTGCCCGGACGACGAAATCCTGGTGGTCGACGAGGAGGACCGGCCGGTGCCGACGGGCGAGGTGGGGGAGCTGCTGACCCGGGGGCCGTACACCATTCGCGGCTACTACCGGGCGCCCGAGCACAACGCGCGGGCTTTCACCCGGGACGGCTTCTTCCGCACCGGCGACCTGGTGCGGCTGCGGCCCGACGGCAACCTGGTCGTGATGGGACGGGCCAAGGACATCATCCATCGCGGCGGTGACAAGGTGTCCGCCGAGGAGGTCGAGGAACATCTGCTGTCCCACCCCCAGGTGCGCGACGTCGCCGTGGTGGGCCTCGCCGACGAGATGCTGGGCGAGCGGATCTGCGCATACGTCATCGCGGATCCTTCAACGGGCCCCACAGAGCTGGGACTTGCGCGCCTGAAGGCGTATCTGCGGGAGCGGGGTCTCGCCTCCTACAAGGTGCCCGATCAGGTCGAGCGGGTGGACTCGTTCCCCAAGACGCCGGTCGGCAAGGTCGACAAGGCCGCGATGCGTGCGCACGGAAACCGCTGACGCGCTGCTGCGGGCCGTGCTGCCGCCCTGGGCGGTCGGCGCGGCCCGCGCCGACGACGTGCCCGGGCCGCTCTTCGCGTCGGAGCGGGCGCTGTGCGAGGGGGCCGGGCCGCGCAGGGAAGGGGAGTTCACCACTGGCCGGTGGTGCGCGCACCGGGCACTCGTCCGGCTCGGCGAGCCCCCGGCGGCGGTCGGGCGGGGCCCGCGCGGCGAACCGCTGTGGCCACCGGGGATCCTCGGCAGCATCACCCACTGCCCGGGGTTCCGGGCGGCCGCGCTCTGCCGGGCCGGGCGGGCCCGGGCGCTCGGCATCGACGCCGAGGTCGACGCTCCGCTGCCAGCGCGGGTCCGGGACCGGCTGATCAGTGCGGACGAGGCCGGGCGGATGCGGCCGGAAGTCGCCGGAGAGCGCTTGCTGTTCAGCGCCAAGGAGGCCGCTTACAAAGCGTGTTCGGCTCTCGTGGGCGACGGCCGCGCCCCGCGGCTGGCCGACCTGCGCATCCTGGTCGAGCCCGGCCGGCAGGGACCGGGGGCGAGCGGGCGCTTTCGGGTGCGGGTGCCCGACACGACCGGCCTCGTAGACCTGGACGGGCGGCACTTCCAAGGGCGGTGGAAGCGCTCCCACGGCCTGGTGCTCACCTCGTGCGTCATCGTGCGGCCCGGCGCGGAGGCGGCCACGCCCACCGCAGGGGGGCCCGGCACGGAGGTGTCCACGGCTCGGGGGTGAGGCACGGAGGTGCCCACGACACGTCCCCGCCGCGTCGTGGGCACCTCCATCGGCCCTCAGACCAGATCGGCCTGGGACTCCAGCACGTAGCCCCGCCCCCAGACGGTGCGTATGGAAAGGCCGAGCGGTTGTATGCGCTCCCTGGTCCGCATCATGTGCAGGTCCAGGGCGTTGCGCGTCCTCGATCCGTTGACCTGGCCGAGCCGGTAGCGCAGCGCCTCGCGGGGAACGACCTCGCGGAAGTTCGGTACCAGCAGTTCCAGGAGTTCCGTCTGGGTGGGCGAGACCGTCACGGAACGGGAGGAGAAATGCAGTACCCCGCTCTCGTCCAGACACGGAAGCCGGTTCATTCGGTACCGGCGGCTGAGGGCATTCACCCGGGCCTGTAAGTCATGCGCCGCGATCGGGGCCCTGACCCAGTCCTCGCAGACGTCCTCGCAGACGGGAGCCTCGGCTCTCGCCTCCACGACCAGTATGCGAGGCACGCCGATCGTGCGGTAACGATCCCGCAGTTCCTGTTGCGCCGGCCATCTCAGTAACCGGACTTCTTCACGTGACAAGTACGCGCCCCTTCCACGCCCATGGAGTTATACGCTCACTCATCCCCGCATCCTGAAACCCGGGAGCGGGAGCCACCCATCGATGAAATTGCGGCGCGAAGAGACGCCGGAGAACAGCCGTTGCCGCCGGTCACATGGAGCACGCTCGACGAGCCGACGTGACAGCCCCGTTCAAGCCATTCACCTCGTGTGCGTGCTCGTGAAATTGTTGACCATTGGATCAGAATCGCGCGGCGCCCGTCGGGGCCTGACGACCGACGGAGGTCCTTCGCCGTAACGATTCAGCCGGGGTGGCCGATAAAGATCGGTGGCTGTCCCACCCCTGTCACCTTTCCTCCACGGCGTGGTGCAAACCTGCGCCGTGCCCCCCTCGCCTCCTCATATGAGCCGGACGAACAGGCTCAATCTAAGGGCTTGTGAGGGTCCGCGTCGCTAAATCTGTCACTCATATTTTGGCCACCGTCACCGTAAAGCGACGGGAACGCTCGCGTACGAGCGGAACGTCACGCTGGGTATCCGGACCACCTCGCCGGCGGGCTCGAACCGGGCGGCCCTGGCGAGCAGTTGACCCAGTGCGACCTGCGCCTCGACCCGCGCGAGGCCCGCCCCCAGGCAGTGGTGGGCGCCACCGCCGAAGCTCACGTGCGGGTTGGGGGAACGGCCCACATCCAGCCGTTCCGGGTCGGCGAACCGCTCCTCGTCGTGGTTGGCCGAACCCAGCAGGAGCACCACCACCCGCCCGGGCCGGATCGCGCGGTCCCCGATCTTGATCTCCTCCACGGCCATCCGGGCGGTCGCCTGGATCGGGGCGTCGTAGCGCAGGAACTCGTCGACGGCGCTGGGCAGCAGGCCGGGATCGGCGCGCAGCCTGGCCAGCTCGCGCGGATGGCCGAGCAGCGCCGCGCAACTCGTCGCGATGAGATTGGTGGTGGTCTCGAAGCCGGCGAAGAACAGGAAGATCGTGTTGTCCACGATCTCCTCGCGGCTCAGCCGCGCCTGCGGCTCGTCGGCAACCTCGGCCGTCAGCATCTGCGACAGCAGGTCGTCGCCGAGATTGCGCCCCCGCTCGTCGAGCAGCGCCCCGATGTACTCCCGCAGCCAGGCGACGGCCGCGTGCGCGGCGGCCCGGTCCTCCTCGGCCACGTACAGCGCGAACGCCTTGGCCAGCTGGATGGCGTGCGGGCGCACCAGGTCCCGGTCCACCGGGGGAATTCCGACCAGTTCGCACACCACCATGACCGGAAGCGGAAAGGCCAGCTCGGTCACGGCATCGAAAAGGCCACCGTCCAGGCCCGGCGCGAGCAGCGACTCCACCTGCTGCTCGATGAAATCATGCATACGCTGCACCAGACGCGGGCTGAACGCCTTTGCCATCAGCCGCCTCAGGCGTGTGTGATCGGGAGCGTCGCGATCGAGGATTATTCGCTGGAAGAAGCTGTTCGCCGGGCCGTCGCCGATACTGAATTCATGGTATTCCGGCGGGTATTCATGGCTCAGCCGGCGATCTCGAAGCAGCGGCACCACATCGGCGTACCGGCTGATCACCCACTGACCCGGGCCGCCCCGGCTCAGTGGCCCCGAGGCGCGCAGTTCCGCATACACGGGGTACGGATCGGACAGCACTTCAGGGGCGCGTGAATTGAACCTCAGGGGCAGTTCCGAAGCCATGCCGCTCTCCTGTCGAAAGCCGTGATTTCGGCCCGGATCCTAGCAGCGGGAATGACCCGTGCGGCACCGGACGACAGCCAGGATCTCCCTTACGGAGTTGTTCTGTCCCTTTCCTTTCAGGGCACGGAAAGACCGGGTCGGCTGTCCTACGCTGCCAGTTGTGACCGATGTGAGAGACAGGGAACTGCCCAGGTTCAGTCTTGACGACGCGGCTCTGCTGCGTGATCCCTATCCGGTCTACCGGAGGCTTCGCGAGGCGGGCCCCCTGTGCCGGGGAGGGCCGGCGCAGTGGGTCGTCACGCGCTACGACGAGGTGTCGCGGCTCCTGAAGGACCGCCGGCTCGGGCGGGCCTTCCCGGTCGAGTTCCAGGAGATGTCGGTCGGCGCCGGGCCCGCCGTGGACTTCCTGCGCGGCATCGTCATCGACCGGGACCCGCCCGACCACACGAGGTTGCGCCGGCTGCTCACCAAGGCACTCCCGCCGACGACCGTGCGCACCCTGAGCGGCCTGATCGGCGACCTGGTGGACGGACTGCTGACGGCCGCCGAGGAGCGTGGTTCCTTCGACGCCGTCACCGACCTCGCCCAGCCGCTGCCCGTCCTGGTGATGAGCACCCTGCTCGGCATCCCGCACGCCGACCGCGCCGAGGTGATGCGCCGCTCCCTCGACGTCGCCAAGGCCTTCGCCGTGTTCATCCCCGAGGAGGAACGCGCGGCGGCCCACGACGGGGTGCTCTGGTTGCGCGCATACCTGCGCGGGCTGCTGCGCCGGCGTCTCGCCGACCCCGGCGACGACCTGCTCAGCGCGATCGCGCTCGCCCGGGACGACGAGCACCGCCCGCTCACCGAGGAGGAGGCCGTCGACAACGCGCTCTTCCTCTACTACGCGGGCTTCGAGACCACCACCAACCTCATCGCCACCGGCTGTCACGCGCTGATCCACCACCCCGACGAGCAGCGCCGGCTGCGCGCCGACCGTGCGTTGATGCCGACCGCACTGGAGGAGTTCCTGCGCTGGGACGCCCCCATCCACACCACCACCCGCCTCACCCTGGAGCCGGTGGAGGTGGGCGGCCGGACCATCCGGGCCAACCGGGTCGTGGTGCTGCTCCTCGCCTCCGCCAACTTCGACGAGCGGCAGTTCGCCGACCCCGAGCGCCTGGATCTCGCCCGGCGCCCCAACGCCCATCTCAGCTTCGGCGGGGGCGCGCACCACTGCCTGGGCGCGATGCTCGCCCGGGTGGAGGGCTCGGCCGTGTTCGACCGGCTGCTCGACCGCCCCGGCCATCTGGAACCGGCCGGCGAGGCCGACTGGCAGCCGAGCGCGGCGGGCTTCCGCTTCCCCTTCTGCGCCTACCGCAGCATCCCGGTGGCCCGCACCACCTGACCGCGCGGGGCGCGACCCGCACCCCCGGCAAGGGGAGTCCACGACGAAGGGGGCCACCGGTGATCCGGTGGCCCCCTTCGCGCTGCCCGTGGGTCAGCTCGCCGGAAGGATGTTGTGGTTGACCCGGAAGAGGTTCTCCGGGTCGTACTTCGCCTTCAGCCGGGTGAGCCGTTCGAGGTTGGGGCCGTAGGCGTCGCCCAGTCGCTGCGGGCCGTCGTCGCCGAGGTGGTTCACGTACACCCCGCCGGTCGTGTACGGGAGCACGCGCTCGTAGACCTGCTGGGTCCACTCCACGTTGGCCGCGTCGTCGGCCGGATCCTCCCACTGGCTCAGCACACTGACCAGATAGCCGGTGCGGTGCGGGAACGCCGTTGCCTCCGCCGGGAGTTGGGCCATCACGCCGCCCATCAGACCGCCGCCGACCAGGGACAGGGCGGAGGGGTTGGTGGTGAAGCCCTCGCCCAGGATGTCCAGGGCCTCGGCGTGCAGCTCGTCGAAGTGGAACGAGCGGGCGTACAGGCGCCGTCCGGCGACGGTGTTGTCGTCGAGCATCCGCTGCACGGCCAGATACGGCATCCGGCCCACGTGGTTGAGCAGCGGCTTGCGGCCGAGCCCGCTCAGCGGCGCCACCGCCTCCTCGCCCCCGGCCTCCGGGTCGGCATGGACGTACCCGAGACCGACCGCGGGTTCGCCGTCCACGGTGAGGAAGGCGAACGACGTGGTCAGCGCGTCCGGCGCCGTCTTGTTGAACTCGCCCAGACGGCGGGCGACTTCACCGGTCTCCGCGACCGGGAAGGCCAGCAGTCCGGCCAGGCAGTCGCCCTGCGGGTACAGCTTGTACTCGAAGGACGTGGCCACGCCGAAGTTCCCGCCGCCGCCTCGGATCGCCCAGAACAGGTCCGGGTCGTCCTCCAGGCTGGCCCGGCGCAGCGTCCCGTCGGCGAGCACGATGTCGGCGGAGATCAGGTTGTCGACGAGCAGCCCGCGGTAGCGGGCGAGCCAGCCGAGGCCGCCGCCGAGCGTCATGCCGCCGATCCCGATGTACGACTCCTGGGAGCCGGTGACCGCGAGCCCGTAGTGCATGGTCTCCGCGTCGAACTCGCCCTGTACCAGGCCGGGTTGGGCGAGAGCCGTGCGGCCCGAGGGGTCGACCTTGACGCCCTTCATGGCGGACGTGTCGATGACCAGCCCGCCCTCGACGCTGCCGGTGCCGGCGAAGCAGTGCCCGCCGCCCGTCACCGCGAGCAGGATGTCGTGCTCACGGGCGAACCGCACGACGGTGGCGACGTCCGCCGCCCCCGTACAGCGGGCCAGCGCGCCCGGCCGCTTCTCGAAGTAGGCGTTCCAGATGGATTTCGCCTCGGTGTACTCCTGGTCCGCCTCGGTGATGAGGGGGCCGCGCAACTGCTCGCGCAACTCCTCGACGAGTCGCTCCGGGACAGTGTCGCCGGAGGTGGTGGTGAGCCGCATCGCGCCTCCCGTACGGCTGGACATCGAATGGTGCGCCAATCCAACCCCGGCCCGGCAGGGCCCCCCACGGACCGGACAGAGTACGGAAAGGTCCGCCGCGTGCGGCCGGTGGGACCGCCCCGCCTTCGGTACCGTGGGCCTCCCGCATGTTCCCGCGTCCACGGAGTGGCCCATGTACGTTCGCCGGATCGTTCCCAACTTCCAGTCCGAGGGCCAGGCCCTGGCCGAGAGCTCCGACTTCTACGGGGTGCTGGGCTTCGAGGAAGTGATGAACCACGGCTGGATCGTGACGCTCGCCTCCGAGGACAACCCCGCCGTGCAGCTGAGCCTGATGACCAAGGACCTGACGGCGCCGGTGATGCCCGACGTGAGCATCGAGGTCGAGGACGTGGACGCGGCGCACCGCGCGATGGTGGAGCGCGGCGCCGAGATCGTCCATCCCCTGACGGACGAGGAGTGGGGGGTGCGCCGCTTCTTCGTGCGCGACCCGAACGGCAGGGTCATCAACGTGCTCAGCCATTCCTGAGGCCACAGCTGGATTCCCGGGACCACTCCCGACGGACGGCCCACACCGACCGCCCCCCCCGCAGGGTGGTCCGGGGCCGGTGCCGGGCCGGTGGAACAATGGGCGCTCCCTCACCGGCCCAGAAGTACAGACGTGGTTCAGGAGCGCCCGCCGCATGGATCTCAACCTGTTGCGCGTCCTGGACGCCCTGCTGCGGGAGAACAGCGTCACCCGCGCCGCGGAGCGCCTGGGCACCTCGCCCGCGGCCGTCAGCCGTACCCTCGCCCGTCTCAGAAGGACCGTCGGGGATCCGCTCCTGGTCCGGGCCGGCCAGCGCATGGTCCCCACTCCCCGGGCGCTCGAACTCCGCGAAGAAGTAAGGGAGTTGCTCCAGTCCTGCGACAACGTGCTGCGGCCGGGCGCGGGGTTCGACGCGGTGCACCTGCGGCGGAGCTTCACCGTGCAGGCCGCCGATCTGCTGCTCGCCGGGCTTGCCGGGCCGCTGGCCGACCGGGTCCGCGCCGAGGCGCCGCACGTGGACGTGGTCTTCCTGCCCGAGGCGCTGGAGGGCGGGCCCGCGCTGCGGCACGGCACGGTGGACGTCGAGCTCGGTGTGCTCGGCCGGCTCGACCCGGAGGTCCGCACCCGGCACCTCACCCGGAAGGTGCTGGTGGGCGTGGCCCGCGGCGGCCATCCCCTCTTCGACGGGCCCATCGACGCCCGCCGTTTCGCCGCCGCGGGGCACATCGGCATCTCCCGGCACGGCAAGCGCAACGGTCCCATCGACGAAGCCCTCGCCGCGCTCGGGCTCGAACGCCGGGTGGCGGTCGTCGTGCCCAGCCACACCAGCGCGATGATCCTCGCCCGGGACACCGACCTCGTCGCCCTCACCCTGGAGGACTGGCTCCCCGGCACCACCGCCGCCCTCGGCCTGCGGACCTTCCCGGTCCCGCTCGATCTGGCCCCCCTCGACCTCGGCATGGCCTGGCACCCCCGCAATTCGGCCGATCCCGGCCATCGTTGGTTTCGCGAGCATCTGGCGGGTGCCGTCCTCGACCCGTCGGGGCCGGAACCGGACGGACCCGTTGCCGGGGCCTGAATTCGGCCAGAACTCGGGAGTTGACCCATGGTCAGGATGTGTAACGTTCGATCCGAGTGCGCATCGGTGACACGGGGCGAGGAGGGGGCCGTGAGCGGGGTAGTGATCCATCTGCCCGGGTGCAGGGGCGACGCACAGGGCGAACCGGGCGGAGACGCGGTCACCCTGAGGCTCGGACCGGGCGAAGTGGCACGCTTCGGACGGGGATCGGCCACGACCCCCGTCGAGCTCCGCCTGGACGACGAGGCGATCTCCCGGCTCGCCGGCGAGATCCGGGTGACCGACGACCACTGGCAGCTCAGCAACCTCAGCGCCACCCAGAGCTATCTGGTGGAGAATCCGGAAGGGGCGGGGGAGTACCTGCGGGTGCCGCCGAGACGGGCCGGCGCGCCCATCCCGTTCGAGTTCTCGCGGGTCGTGCTGCCCACCCGCAACACCACCGTCTCCTTCCAGGTGTTCGCGCCCGACCACGTCTACCTGGACCCGGACGGTCCCCACGGACAGTGGGGGAGCCGGACCGTCACCGCGTACTCCCTGGACGAGACGGCCCTCTACTTCCTCATCCTCGTCGCGCTCTGCGAACCGAGGCTGCGCGACGAGTCACCGGTCGCGGTGCCGACCACGCCCCAGATCGTGGACCGGCTGGGGAACCACCCCGCCTGCGGCCGGCTCACGGCCAGGGCGGTCAGCTCGCACATCGACTACCTCGCCGACGAGAAGATGCGGATCAGCGCGCCCGCGGAGACCGCGCCCCGCAGGGAGGCCCGCCGCAACGGCAAACGCGAGGCGATCGTCGGACTGGTCCTGCGCTTCGGCCTGGTCCGGGAGGAGCACCTCGCGCTCCTCCCGCCCCGGACCGGGGCGGCCGGTCAGGAGCGGGGGACGGCCGGATGAGCCAGGGACCCGCACCGCAGGAGCACCGGCGGACCGGAGGAGGGGACGGTGCACGGTCCGGCCGACACCTCGGGGAGTGACCGCGCCGAACTCCTGCCGCCCGGTTACCGGGTGGCCCGCTGGGAGGTCACCGGGCCGATCGGAGCCGGCGGCTGGGCGACCGTCCACGCGGGGCGCCTGGCCGAGGGCCAGGAGGAGGGGGTGCCGGGGGAGGAGTCCGTGGCGCTCAAGGTGCTGCCCACCGCGGGGCTCTCACCGCACCAGGCACGCAAGGTCGCCGAGACCGCCCGGCGCGAGGTCGAGTTCGGCCGCGCCTCCTCGCACCCGAGACTGATCCGCCTGCTCGACACCTTCGTCCTCGCCGAACCCGAACGCCCACACCTCGACGGCGCGATCGTGCTGGTCATGGAGCGGGCCGAACGCAGTCTGCGCGATCTGCTCGCCACCGGCGTGAGCGAGGCCGAGGGCGCCCGCCTGGTCACGGAGATCTGCGAGGGCCTGGCACAGCTGCACCGCAGCGGATGGGTGCACGGCGATCTCAAGCCCGACAACATCCTGCTCATGGCGGACGGCTCGGCGAAGCTCTCCGACTTCGGGCTCGTCACCCAGCTGACCGGCACCCACGGGACCCATGGCTACGCACCTCCCATGGGTACCTTCGACTACCTTCCGCCCGAGCGCTGGAAGGCGCCGCTCGGGGAGCAGGGGGTCGAGATCCGGCCGAGTGCCGACATCTGGGCGCTCGGCATCACCGTCCATGAACTGTTCGCGTCCGGCGCCTCCCCCTTTCCCGGGGCGACCCCCATGGCACGGGGCGCTGCGACCCAGGAGTACGCCGACGGCCGGGCGCCGCTGCGCCTCGACGGCGCGCTGCCGCCGTTCTGGCGCGCGCTGGCCGCCGACTGCCTCGCCCCGACGCACTCCGCCCGCGCCCCGCACACCGCCGAAAGCCTGCTGACCCGTATCGCCGAGCGGCCGATGTCGCAGGCATCGCCCGCCGCACGGGCCGCGCCGCGCCGGGGCCGAAGACGCGCCGCGTTCGTCGCCCTCGCGGTGTGCGCGGTGGGCGCCACGCTCTGGCCGCACTTCACGCACGGCACCGGACCCGGCGGACCGAACGCCGAACCACCCGGCCGTATCAAGGTGTTCAACGCCGAGCAGAGCTGCCGGGGCCGCAGCGACCGCAACGCCGATTGCAGTCTCGGCCTGGCGATCGACCCGATGCGGCCCTACACGGTCGACAACGTGGTGGCGACCCGGGTGTGGCACGGCGACGAACTGGGCGTCGACTGCCGGCTCCTGCTCGGCATGCCGATCATCGACGAGGCGGACACGCACTCCGCCGAGTGGTACCGGGTCAGGCTGCCCCGGGCCGACGCCGGCCGCGGCACCGCCTGGCTGCCGGCCGTCCGCACCAAGGACCACCCTTCCGTCCCCGACTGCCCGGCGCCCACACCCACGCCCACCGGCTGAGGCGTGCTCGTGCGGTGCGGCGGGAGCAGCCCGCACCGCACCGGGACACCGGCCGCCACCAGCCTGCCGCCCCGGATCCGCCCGGTCCGCCGACACGGGGCACAGTCCACCGCGGATCCGGGCCCCTGTCACTCCGGATGGTTCCGGATGCCGCCCGCGGCACACCACGGCTAGCTTGCGGACCGTCGACCCGGGCCGCCGCCCCGCGGGCCGGCACCTCTTCAACCTCCGCCCGCGCAGGCGTACTTGATCGTGGCCCGCCCGTCCTTACCCGTTCAGGAGGATCCGTTGAGCGAGCAGCATCGCCCCACCCGCAGGAATGTCCTCAAGGCCGTCGGCGGCGCCGGCGCCGCGCTGGCCCTCGGCGCCGGGACCGTACTGTCGACGGCGTCGACGGCCAGTGCCGCCGACGACGGATTCGGGCTGCGCATCGTGGAGCGCGGCGAGGGCGACCCCCGTATGTGGTACTACCGCTTCCAGACCGCCGAGATCGGCTGGAACCCCGCGGTCAACGTCCTGCTCCCCGACGACTACCACTCCAGCGGCCGCACCTACCCCGTCCTCTATCTGCTGCACGGCGGCGGCGACGGCCAGGACTTCATCACCTTCGACCGCCTCGGCATCCGCGACTGGACGGCCGGCAAACCGGTCATCGTGGTGATGCCCGACGGCGGCCACGCGGGCTGGTACTCCAACCCGGTCAGCTCCACGGTCGGTCCGCGCAACTGGGAGAGCTTCCACATCAACCAGCTGATCCCGTGGATCGACGCGAACTTCCGCACCTTCGCGGAGTACGACGGCCGGGCCGTCTCCGGGTTCTCGATGGGCGGCTTCGGCGCGCTGAAGTACGCCGCCAAGTACTGGGGCCACTTCGCCTCGGTGAGCTCGCACTCGGGGCCGGCCAGCCTCCGGGGCAACGCGGGCGGCATCGCCGGTGGCGTCGTGCAGTGGGCCAACGCCTCCTCCGCCGCCATCGAGCTGGGCGGCGGCACCGTCTACGGCGTGCCGTGGGACCAGAACCGGGTCAGCATGGACAACCCGTGCGAGCGGGTCGAGAGCTACCGCGACAAGCGGATCTACCTGGTGGCCGGCACCAGCCCCGAGCCCACCTTCTGGGACACCTTCAACGAGACCGCCGTGCTCGAAACCCAGCGGGAGTGGCGCGGCTACCTGGACCGGGCCGGTATTCCTCATGAGTGGTACGAGGTCCCGGGCGGTCACTTCGTACGGCCCGACCTGTTCATCCGCGACCTGGACGGGATCGTCGGCCGCCTCCGCAAGGCGTAGCCGCACCGGGGCAGTTGGCGCGGCAGGCGGTACCGGGCCCGACGGGAACACTTCGGCCCCGGTACCGCGCCATGGGAGGAAGGCGGCCCGGTCCCGGCGCGCGTCCCTAGACCTTGGCCAGAACCTTCAGCACCGCGTCGTAGTCGGGCTCCGACGAGATCTCATCGACCAACTCGGCGTGGACGACCCGGTTCGCGCCGTCCAGGACGATCACGGCCCGGGCGGTCAGGCCCGCGAGGGGGCCGTCGGCGATGGCGACTCCGTAAGCGGTGTGAAATTCCCGCCCGCGCATCGTCGACAGGGTGACGACCGAGTCCAGGCCCTCGGCTCCGCAGAACCGGGCCTGGGCGAACGGCAGGTCCGCCGATACGCACACGACCACCGTGTCGGCCAGTCCGCCGGCGAGCTCGTTGAACCTGCGGACGGACGCCGCGCAGGTTCCGGTGTCGACGCTCGGGAAGATGGTGAGGACCTTGCGGGTGTCCCCGAGGGACGACAGCGATACGTCGGACAGATCCTTGCCCACGAGCGTGAACGGCCGTACCGCATCGCCCACTTGAGGGAAGTCTCCCTCGACGGCCACGGGGGCTCCCCTGCGGTGAACGGTGCTCGACATAGGGCTCTCCAGTCGTCACGAAGCGTATTTCGACCACGTCAGTCGTTGGGGTCGATGTGCCCAGGTTGGCTGACGATCATGCCGAGAACCACCTTCGACCTGCAAAGTTTCCGCTAAGCGCCCGCCCCGCACCGGGGTTGGCGGCGCACCTCCCAAAAACCTCCAGGACACCACCGGCCACATCCCATGATGTGCCGCACTCCGGCCCTTGAGGAAGCGCATGCCACAGACCGAGCAGCCCGTCAGCGTCCCCGAGCCCGCCTTCCCGGGCCGCTCCCGGCGCAGAGACCGGATCCGGCCATTCTCCGCGGACATTCGCGCAAAGTCTGGATCCGGCCATTCTTTGGATGTATTCCTGACGGCACCCGGTCGAGCCTGGACGTACCGTTTCTTAACCCGTTGTGCATGTGATTGAGGTCGCAGCGGGCCCCGATGACCGTCGGTCAAGATCGTTGCTAGGGTCGCATCCAGCGGCTCGGGGGCACATGACTGACGTGAATGGCATTGCCTGCTCGGCCCGGGTGAACAGCCTCGACGAATGGGATATATCGTCGAGTGGGTGCGGCGTTCCAACGATCTTGGACTATTGCGTACCGGCACAATGGAAAGGCATGGTCGCATGACCTACGATGTAAGTGGTGTAATCGGCGAACTGAAGAGCCGTAATTTGCTGCCCAGTGAATACGAGACAGTATTCGCAAGCGGTTCTCTAATTCGTGGATGGGGAAACCCGACCAGCGATCTCGATGTGCATGTCGTCACCAAAGATGTATGGAACAGCAGTATCGGCGAGACCAACCATGTGGCACTTGAACCCAACACGCTCCAGTACGAGGGCACGTTCGTGGACGGGCGCCGCTGGGACGTCGAGTACTGGACGGCTTCGCAGCTCGACCAGGTGCTCGCCAAGATCACTCCCGAGCAGTTCGCCGACGAGCAGGGAACCTGGCGCACCCTCAGCTATCACGAGACAGCCCTGCTCGAACGCCTCCCCTACGCGGCCGCCGCCGACGACGGACAGTGGCTCAAACGCACCCGCGCCACCCTCGCCTCCTCGGCGCACCGCTCGGTACTGATCGTCAACTCGCTCAAGCAGGCGGACAGTTACACCGAGGATGTCGCAGGTCAGATCGCGCGAGGAGATCTGCACAGCGCCGTCATCGCGGCCCGGACCGCCTTCAGCCACGCCGTGGACGCGCTCCAGGCGAGCCTCGGCCAGTTCGGCAGCCTGTGGCCCAAGTGGCGGGCCCGCCGGATGCAGATCCTCGATCCCGAACTGCTCCCGTTCGACGCGTACTGGGCGATCGAGACCATGCGGTCCTTCGACCCGGACAACCCGCAGAAGTGGATCGAGGAGACCATCGCCGTCTGCCAGCGCATCTCGATGGAGGTGACCGTCTGATGAGTGGCGACCGCACCGCCCCCGTGGGGCCGGCCACCGTGGCCGCCCTGCCGCTGAATGTGAAGATCAGGAATCATCGCGGTAAGACGATTGTCGGCGGATATCAGCACTTCTACGAGCTCACCGAATCGGCCGCCTTCATTTGGCGCCAGATAGACGGCGTCCGTACGGTGAGCGATATTGCGCGGCTGATCGCCGAGGAATACGACATCGATCAGGCGACCGTCGTCGGCGACGTCGTGGAACTGTTCACCGAGCTGGCCGAGCACGATGTCATCAAGATAAGTGAGAAGAGTCCTGGCTCTGAGGTGTGAAGAGAAGTCGCGGGGGTGTCTCTCTTTTCCGCCTGAGTGGGTCCCTCACCCCAGGGGGTATGGAATGCTGGACGATCTCCAGTTCGGTGTCTTCGGTCCGTTGACGGTACGGCGCAATGGGCACGTCACAGAAATTCCCCAGGCCAAGCACAGAATTGTCCTGGCGGCTCTGCTGCTCCGCGCCAATCGTGCGGTGACGCAGGAGGAACTCATACAGCACCTGTGGGGCGACGAGCCCCCGCTGACCGCGCGCAAGACCCTCCAGGGATACATCGCCCGGCTCCGCAAGGTCCTCGGTCCCGACGCCGTGGTCAGCCGCTCCTCCGGCTACGCGATCGACGTGGACAGCGACCGCCTGGACCTCGGCCGATTCGAACGGCTCCTGGCCCAGGCCCACGGGGCCGGCGACGCGGGGGAGCGGGCCCGGCTCTTTCGTGCCGCGCTCGACGAGACCGGCGGCATCCCGCTCGTCGACATCCCCTCGGAAAATCTCCAACAGGGCGACGGCGCTGCTCTGTTGGAACGCTGGCTGAACGCGACCGAACACTGGGCCGACGCGGAAATGGCGGTCGGCCGGCACGCGGAGGTACTGCCGAGGCTCAAAGCGCTCGTCTCCGAACACCCTTTCCGGGAGAGCGCTTTGAGCCGTCTGATGAAAGCGCTCTACGGGGCCGGCCGGCAGGCGGACGCATTGGCGACGTACCAGGAAGCCCGCCAACTGCTCGACCGGGAACTGGGAGTGGACCCCGGCGAAGAACTGCGCGGCGCCCACCAGCACATACTGGGCGGCCTGCAAGGAGGGCAGCAACGGCCGGAACGGGACGTTTCCGAACCGGCCCGCACCGGGCCCGCCCACAGCGCGCCACTGTTCTCCCTGCCGCCCAGCCTCGCCGAGTTCGCCCGGCCCCGGCTGGAGGCGGACATCGTGCGAAGGCTGCTCCAGGATCCGGCCCCGGCCCCGGCTTCGGGGCCGCGGCCCCAGCCCGCCGGGCCGCACCCCAAGACGCTGACGCTGCACGGCGGCGCGGGCGTCGGCAAGACCACGATGGCCGTCCGGGTCGCACACGCCGTCAGCGAGCACTTCCCCGACGGCCGGCTGTACGTGGAACTCGAAGGCGACGCGGGCCCGCGCGCGGCCGGCGACGTCCTGCGCGAACTGGTCTGCGCGCTGGGTGTGCAGCCCGCCGCCGTCCCCGAGGAGCCCGCGTCCCTGCTGGCCCTGTACCGGGGCCTGCTCGCGCACCGGCGCATCCTGATCGTCCTCGACGGGGCGGCGAACGAGGCGCAGGTGCGGCCGCTGCTCCCCTCCTCCGACACCTGCGCCGCCCTGGTGACCAGCGTCGCGATGCTGCCCACGCTCGGTGGCACCGAGCACGTCCGGCTCGGACTGCTCAACCCCGCCGAGGCGGCCGACATCCTGGGGCGCATGATCGGGCCCGAGCGGGTCCGCGCCGAACCGGAGGCCGCCCGGGAGCTGATCGAGCGGTGCGGGGCGCTGCCCCTGGCCGTACGGATCGTCGGCGCGCGGCTGCTGGAACGGCCGCACTGGCAACTGGCCCAGATGTCGGAGCGGTTGCGCCTGGAGGCCAGGCGGCTCGACGAGCTGACCGTGGGCGAGCTCAGTGTGCGCGACAGCCTCGCCCTGAGCTACCGCGGCGTCGGCGGGCCCGAGCGCAGGGCGTTCCGGCTGCTCAGCCTCCTGGAGATGCCCTCGTTCCCCGTGCGGGTCGCGGCCGCCGCGCTCGGCCTCCCGGCCGACCGGACGGAGGAGTGCCTGGAGTGGCTGACGGCCCGGCACCTCCTGGAGGCGGACTTCGTCGCGGGCAGCGGCGTCCGGTACTCCTTCCACCCGCTCGTGCGGCTCTACGCCCGCGAGCGCACCTTCGACGAGGACTCCGTGCACAGTCGGCACGAAACCGTACGCAACGCCCTGCGCGCCTGGTACGACAGCCCCGCCCGGCCACCGGCCCCGGCACGGACGACCCCACCGGGCCTGGGGCCCACCCTCCTGGGCAACCCCGCGCCACCCGTGGCGCTCAGCACCGTCTGACCCGGACCGCCCCGGGCAGACCGGCACAGCCGTACCCCGCATCCCCGCCGAAGCCTCGGCGGCCCCGGCCGCGACGCCGGGCCGCCCGACGACGCCCACGCGGGCCGACCCGGCCCCCGACGGCCCCACAGAACCAAGGAGAGCGGCGTTGATCGAACGCTATTCCCGGCCGGAGATGGCCGAACTCTGGACCGACGAGACGAAGTACGCCACCTGGGTCCGGGTGGAAGTGCTGGCGACCGCCGCGCAGGTGGAGCTCGGCGTGGTGCCCGCGGACGCCTTCGAGGTCATCCGGCGCGCCCCCGTCCCGACGGTCGAGCGGATCAGGGAGTGCGAGAGCACGCGCGACCACGAGATCCTCGCCTTCCTCGCCGCGTACACCGAGAACATGCCCTCCGACGCCGCCCGTTGGGTTCACCACGGGATGACCAGCTACGACCTCGTCGACACCTCGCTCGGACACATCCTGGCGCGCGCCGGCGACCTGGTGTTGAACGCGGCGCATACGCTCGCCCAACTCCTCGTCGAGCGCGCCCTGGAGCACTGGGACACCCCGTGCATCGCCCGCACCCACGGCATCCACGCGGAGCCGACCACCTTCGGGCAGAAGCTGGCCGTCCACGCCCACGCGCTGCACCGCTGCCTGACCCAGCTCACCGCCGCCCGGGCCGCGGTCGCGGTGGGCACGCTCTCCGGGCCGGTGGGCACCTACGCGCATATCTCCCCGCAGGTGGAGGAGCGCGTCTGCGCCGAACTCGGCCTGGGCTTCGAGCCCGTCCCCACCCAGGTGGTCGCCCGCGACCGGCACGCCCAGCTGCTCTCCGCGCTCGCGGTGACGGGCGCCGTCGTCGAGCAGTTCGCCCTGGAGATGCGGATGCTGCAACGCACCGAGGTGGGGGAGGTCGACGAGCCCCGCACCAGCGCCTACCAGGGCTCCAGCGCGATGCCCCACAAGCGCAACCCGACGACGAGCGAGCGGCTGTGCGGCCTCGCCCGGATCCTGCGGGCCAACGCGGGAGCGGCGTACGAGAACATCGCGCTCTGGCACGAACGCGATCTCGCCCACTCCTCGGTCGAGCGGGTCATCCTGCCCGACAGCCTGACCGTCGCGCACTACCAACTCACCTCCGCAGCCGACCTGTTGAGGGGGCTGCGGGTCTTCCCCGACCGCATGGCGCGCAACATCGGCACCACCCTCGGACTCGTCTACAGCTCCGAGATCTATCTCGACCTGGTCTCCGAGGGGGCGGACCGCGAAGAGGCCTACCGGCTGGTGCAGTCGGCCGCCACCGAGGCCTGGTCGGCCGGCACCGGCCTCGCCGAGAGCCTCGCGAGCCGTGGCGTCACGGTCCGGGAGGGACAGCTCGACCCCCAGCGGTTCCTCGGCAACCGCGCCCATCTGAAGTCCCGCCTCGAAGCACTGAGCAAGGAGTTGCAGCAGCATGTGGACATGTGAGCAGGTCGTCGGCGCGAGCCTCGACGTCGAGGAAGTCCTCGCCCTGTACCGGGCCTCCACCCTCGCCGAACGCCGCCCGGTCGACGACGTCGAGCGGTTCACCAAGATGCTGGCCGGCGCCGACCTGGTGATCACGGCCCGTCTCGACGGCCGGCTCATCGGTATCGCCCGCTCGCTGACCGACGGCGCCTATGCGACCTACCTCAGTGACATCGCTGTCGACGTCGCCCACCAACGCCAGGGCGTGGGACGGGACTTGATCCGGGCCACCCAGGAGGCGGCGCCGCGCGCCAAGGTGGTGCTGCTCTCCGCCCCGGCCGCCGTCGACTACTACCCGCACATCGGGTTCAAGCGCCACGAGTCGGCCTGGACCCTCGACGCGCTCGGCTGAGTCCGCCCGGGCTGCCCGTGCCGCGTGCCCCCACTGCCGCATCGAATCGACGTAGGTGACCACCATGCTTCTCAAGACACCCGGGTTCGACGCCCTGGTCAAAGCGGCGGCGGAGCGGGCCCGCACCTGTGGGCTCGCGGCCGACGCCATCCGGATCGCCACCACCCTGGATGGCAAGGTGCCCGAGCAGGTCGGCCGGGCGGCACTGGGACTCCGCGAGCGCCTCTACGTGGAACTCGCCGAGTCCCAGGCCGCAGGCTTCGACGCGGCGGCCGACTCCGGCGGGGACGTACTGCTCCTGACGGAGACCGGCAAACTCAAGGTCCGGCCGGAGGGCAGCCGCCCCGCCGAGCAGGATTACGCCCTCGGCGCGGTGAAGTGGTCCCAGCGGCCGGGCTCGCTCGACCGGGCCTGGAGCACGGCGGGCGAGGTGCAGCGCCTCCAGTTCGAGGAGATCGCCCGCTGGCTCGCGGCCCGGGGCGCCGAGGACGTCCGGGCCCGCATCGACGCGCTCGACCACGCGCTGGTGCACATGGCGCCGGTGCTGCTGTACGTGGGCGACGAGCAGGTCTACAGCAATCTCGGCCGGTTCGCCAACCTGCCGGGCCGCTCCCTTTCCCCCGGCGCGCCGGGCTCGCTGCTCACCACGCTCAAGGAGACACCGGTCGAGCAGTGGCCCGCGGAGCATGCCGCCTTCGTGGTGTGTCTGCACGCCCTCATATCCTCCGGATCCCCGGTCAGGGCGGAGGAGTTCAACGGGATCCAGCTGACCCCGGACCAGCTGATCACCTTCCTGGAGGAGCGCATCGTCTCCTACGGCCAGGAGGTCCCCGATCTGCGCGCCCGCTCCACGGGGGACCGCCTGGACCGGCTGGCCGAGGTCTGCGCGCGGGGCCGTACGGAATTACTGCGTGCCGGAACCGTCTTCTACCGGACCATCAACGGCGTGACCCTGCACAAGCGCGAACAGATCATGCGGGAACCGGTCACCGCGGCCGAACTCCCGCATCAGGTGCGGGAGTTGCTCGGTGAGTCCGCCGGGCGCCCGCTGCCGCCGGACGCCACCGCGGACGAGGTGCGGATCCTGGTGGAATCGGCGGTCGAGCGGCTGTCCCGCGCCACCGCGCCCACCGGGTTCAGCAGCGGATACGAGGCCCTCCTGCACCGGTTCTTCGCCACCGTGGCCGACGCCATGGGCTGCGACGTGGTGATGGGCCGTGGCCCCAAGTCCGTTGCCGCGCTGCACAGTCGGGTGCCCGCGGCCGACCGCGCCGCCCTGGCCACCCGGGACTTCTACTGCTGTGTGGCGCCCAGCACGTCCTTCGCGGGCCGCTTCGCCGACGACGGGGACGGCCTCGCCCGCGTCCTGTCCGCCTACAGCGCGCGGATGCGGTACAACACCTGGCACTATCTGCCGCACAGCATGTCCTGGACGCAGGAGATACCGGGCCGGGACGACTGGTTCTTCGCCCCGATGATGCCCGACATCACCAACTGGTCGGACCAGCACCACACCGGCCACGTCGCCTTCGGCGTCCGACACGCGCTGCGGATCCCGCTCGGCATCGTCCTGGAGGGCCGGTACCGCCCCGGCATCCACGACCTGCGGCTGATGCGGACCTCGGGCGCCGAGTACGAGCCGGCGGATCTGCGCGCCGCGATCGCCGTCGGCAACGTCCAGGCGATGTTCCATCAGGCCGCCGCCGAGCGGCAGTGGGAGATCCGCGACTTCGACAACGCCTGGTACCGGGACTTCCATGGAGCATGAGACCGGACCCGAGAGCATCGACGAAATCCGCTCCCGCTACCGCGACGGCGGCCTGCTCCCGTCGCGGTACGTGGCCGACACGCTCGACCTCCTCGACCGCTGGGAGCCGCGCATCGGGGCCTTCCTGACCGTCGCCCGGGACCGCGCCCTGGCCGAGGCGGCGAGCGCCGACCGGCTGATCGAGACGCGGGGACGCGAGGCCTGGCGCGAGCGTCCGCTCCTCGGGATGCCCGTCTCGGTCAAGGACCTCACGGCCACCGAGGGCATCCGCACCACCCGGGGCTCCCTGCTGCACCGCGCCACCGTCCCGGACCGGGACGCCCCGGCGGTGGCCCGGCTCCGGGCGGCCGGCGCCATCGTGATCGGCAAGACCAACACCAGCGAGGGCGGCTGGAGCGCGGCCGGCGGCAACCGCCTCCAAGGCCCCACCCGCAACCCGTGGAACCCCGCGCTCACCTCGGGCGGCTCCAGCGCGGGCGCCGCCGCCTCGATCGCCGCGGGCATCGGTGTGGCGGCGACCGGAACCGACGGCGCGGGCTCCATCCGGATCCCGGCCGCGTTCTGCGGAGTCGTCGGGTTCAAGCCCACCCGCGGCCGCGTCCCGTACGTGCCGCACAGCCCGGACGGCCTGTCCCACCTGGGGCCGCTCACCCGGACCGTCGCCGACGCGGCGCTGGTCACGGAGGTGATGTCCGGGTACGACCCGCGCGACCCCCAGTCGTTCTCGGTGCCCGCGGGCTCGCCGGCCCGCGACCTGGACGCCTGTGCGGACCGGTTGCCGCCGCTGCGGATCGGCTGGATCGCCTCGCTCGGCGAACCGGCTCCGGCGCCCGAGCTGGTCCGGCGGGTGCGCCGGGCCGTTGTGGCCCTGGAATCCCGGGGGCACCTGGTCGAGGAGATCGCGTCCCCCTTCGAGGACCCGTACCCCTGTCTGGAGACGATCCTGGCCGCCGGCGAAGCGGCCTCCCACGGAGAGGACCCGGGCCGGGTCGCGCACCTGCTCGACCCGGGCCGCCTCCGTGTGATCGAGTACGGACTGGGGCTCGGCGCGGCCGAGTTGGCGCGGGCGTACGAGCGGCGTGGCGTGCTGCGCACCCAGGCGCTCACGCTGATGGAGCGCTACGACCTGCTCGCCATGCCGACCGTGGCCGTGCCGCCCTTCGCCGCCGCACTCCACGAACCGCCCGCACGCGTCGACAAGGGAGGTCTGTCCTGGCTGGCCTGGGCGCCCGAGGCCTATGTCTTCAACCTGACCGGCCAGCCGGCCGTGACCGTGCCGGCGGGCCTGAGCGACACCGGGCTGCCCCTCGGCCTCCAACTGGTGGGCGGCCTCGGAGAGGACCGCCGGGTACTCGCCGCCGCCCACCAACTCGAACAGACGAACCCCTGGCACCACTGGTACGCCGAGCTCGCGAAGCGATGCCAGGAGGAGGAAGCACGATGACGAGGACCAGAGTCCAATCCCAGGACAGCGAGCGCCGCTACGCGCGGTTCGCCACCGGCAGCGTGGGCTTCGTGGCGCGGCACGGCCTGTGGGACGACGCCCAGCGCGAGGCCGCGGCGGAGCTTGAAGAACGCCTGGAAGCGCTGGAGTTCGTACGGGTCGGCTTCGGGGACCCGCACGGCCTGATGCGGACCAAGACGCTGACCGTCGAGGCCTTCAAGGTGGCCCTGCGCAACGGGCTCGACATGAGCCCGGGGCCGTTCGTCTTCGACACCGGGCACGCGGTGGGCGTCGACTTCTTCGCCCCCGAGGGCGGCATCGGGATACCCGAACTGACCGGCGCCGGTGACTTCCTGGTCGTACCCGACCCGCTCACCTTCCGCGTACTGCCCTACACCGAGGCGCCCACCGGCTGGGTCGTCGCGGACGAGTACCTGCGCGACGGCAGTCCGCACCCGCTGTCCAGCCGGGCCGTGCTGCGCCGCGCCTGCGGACGGGCCGCACGGCAGGGCCTGGCGTTCGTGGTCGGACTCGAAGTCGAGTGGTACCTCACCCGGCTGACCGGAACCACCGACGCCACCTCGGTCGGCGGCTTCGGCATCCAGGGCGAGCCGCCCGCGGTCCAACCGGTCGACGGGGGCTACCAGTTCAACCTCGACACGCTCACCGACGGCCTGATGCCGGTGATCGGACCCCTGGCCCGCGCCCTGCGCGAACTGGGTCTTCCGCTGCGCACCGTCGAGCACGAATCGGGCCCCGGACAGCTGGAGTTCACCTTCAGCCCGATGAACGGCCTGGACGCGGGCGACGCCATGCTGCTGCTGCGCACCGTCATCAAGCAGATGTGCACCCGCCTCGGACACCACGCGAGTTTCATGGCACTGCCGGGCCTGTCCGGATTCGACGCCAGCGGCTGGCACCTGCACCAGTCCCTGTTCGACACCGCCGCGGACCGCAACGCCTTCGTCGCTCCGGAAGGCACCGCACCGCTGTCGGACCTCGGACTGGGCTATGTCGCCGGGCTCCTGGAGCACGCCGCCGACACCACCCTGCTCGCCGTCCCGACCGTCAACGGCTACCGGCGGATCAGGGGGCAGTTCTCGCTCGCCCCCGACCGGGTCGTGTGGAGCAGGGAGAACCGCGGGGCCCTGGTACGGGTGCTCGGCGGCCCGGGTGAGGAGTCCACCCACATCGAGAACCGCCTGGGCGAGCCCTGCGCCAACCCCTATCTGTATCTGGCGGCCCAGCTCGGTGCCGGACTCGACGGCATCGAGCGCGGGCTGCGGCCCGACGGCGAGGCCGCCGACCCGCACGGCGCGAGTGCCGCCCCGCTGCCCGGGGACCTGCCCGCGGCGATCGGGCGCCTGGAGAACAGCGCGCTCTGCCTCGACCTGCTGGGCAAGCACCTGCG
Organism: Streptomyces sp. CB01201; assembly: GCF_002803085.1. Lineage (GTDB taxonomy): Bacteria > Actinomycetota > Actinomycetes > Streptomycetales > Streptomycetaceae > Streptomyces > Streptomyces hundungensis. The sequence continues at coordinate 628,320 of NZ_NNBJ01000001.1, forward strand.
CGACTGTCTGGTCCAGCTCAAGCGCAGCGAGGCCACCCGTTTCCAGGACTGGCTGGCAACGGCCGGACCCGGCACACCGGGCGCGGTCACCGCATGGGAGCACCGTGAGTACTTCGGCGCCTACTGACCACCGGCACACGGACGAGGCGGCCTTCGGGACCCGCGCCGCGAAGGCGCCCGGACCCGAGGGCCGCCCGGCCGACCAGACGCTTCCGCACGGCACCGGCCCGTGGCGGACCCGAGAAGAGGACTGAACTGTGATCATTGCGATGGACGGACCCGACGGAGCCGGCAAGAGCAGCCAGGTCAAGCGGCTCGCCAGCTGGGCGGACAGCCAGGGCCTCTCCTTCCGGGTGGTGGGCAAGTGGCAGGTGTTCGAGGAGGCCCAGGTGCCCCAGGCCCGCTTCCTGCGCGGCAGCAGCCTGGACGAACTCCGCGTCTGCATCGCCGAAATGCCCAATCCGGCGCGGATGTTGTACCTGGGGTGGCTCAACACCCTTGCCGCAGAACGCGCCAGGGCCGCGGAGGAGGACCTGGTCGTCCTCGACGGCTACTGGGTCAAGCACGCCGCCACCGAACTGCTCGCGGGCTGCCACAAGGGCCTGGTGGACGCCATCGTGGACGCGACCGCGCCCGTGGACATGGTCGTCTTCTTCGATGTGACGCCCGAGGAGGCGCTGCGGCGCAAGAAGGGGGATATCACCCCCTACGAGTGCGGACGTGACCCCGAATGCCGGCCCGAGCGGTTCCTCTCCCACCAGGCGGCGGTGCGCGACATCATGCTGGAGTGGGTCGAGGACCGCGGCTGGGACGTCATCCGCGCCAACACCGCGGACGCCGCCCACCACCAGTTGCGCAAGCTGCTCGTCCCGCGGCTGGAAGAAGCCGCGGCCATCCGCGCGGCGGCCCTGTGATGGCACGCCGCCCCACCACGTTGCGCAGGAGCCTGTCGGCGGCCCTGTTCGTCCGCTACCTCGGGGCCGGCGTGTGGGCGCCGCTCCAAGTGCTGTTCTTCGTACGGTCGGTGGGCCTGTCCACGAGCCATGTCGTCCTCGGCCTCACCGCGGCCGGGCTCGCCGGGCTCGCCGCCGGGCCGGTGGTCGGACGCCTGGCCGACCGGTTCGGGCCGCGCGAGGTCGGCATCGCGGGCCTGGTGGCCCAGGCCGCCGCGGCCGCCGCCCTGATGACGGTCCGGGGGATGGGCGGCTTCCTCGTCGTCATCACGCTCATCGCGCTCGGGCGCGGCGCGTTCCCCGCGATCAGCGGCGCCCTGGTGGCCCATGTCGGCGGCGACGACAGGGTCGCCTTCCGGGCCCGCATCTACTCCCTCCAGAACCTGGCGATGGTCACCGGCTCGCTGCTCGGCGGCCTGGTGCTCCAGGCGGACACCCGGCTCGCCTACACCATCGCGATCGGCGCCGACGTGGTCTCCTACCTGGCCGCCGCCCTGCTGGTCGCACGGCTGCCCCATCTGCCCCCGGTGCCCCGGGAGCACGGCAGCGGCCGTCGCTACGCCCTGACGGACCGGCCGTTCCTCGCGGTCAGCCTCCTGTCGGGCGTCCTGGTGATGTTCGATGTCTTCCTCACGGTCCTGATGCCGGTGTGGATCGCCGAGCACACCGAGGCGCCCCGCTGGACGGTGTCCCTGATCTTCGCCCTGAGCTGCACGCTCGTCGTGCTGTGCCAGACCCGGGTGGCCAAGGGCGTGGACACCCCGCGCGACGGCGCCCGGACCATGCGGCGCAGCGGGCCGGTCATCGCGGCCGCGATGCTGCTCGTCTTCGCCGCCGCCCAGGTGCCCACGTATGTGGCGATGACCCTGCTCCTGGTCGGCGCTGCGGTGCTGACCCTCGGCGAAATGCTGTTCACGGCGGGGGAGTACGCCCTGTCGTTCGGGCTCGCACCCGATCACGCGCAGGGGGAGTACCAGGGCGTGTTCGCGGTGGGCGTGGGCATCGGCGGGGCGGTCGCGCCGACCGTCCTGAACGCGCTGTGCCTGGTCGCCGGGCCGCCCGGCTGGTTCGCGCTCGCCGCGCTCATGGTGACGGCGGGCGTCCTGGTGCCCCCGGTCGCCGGGGTCGCCGAGCGCAGCCGCCCGGCGCGGCCACCGGCCACCGTCACCGGCACCGCGACCTGAACGGCCGCCGGGGGCACGGCGGTTGGGGCCGCCGGGTCAGCCCCTGGCGGTCACCAGCTGGACGACGGGCGACTCGACGCCCGGGTCGATCGCGGCGAACGCCTCGCGGCGCTCATTCTCCTCGGCCCGTACCCGGTCGAGCATCGGGCCCGACCACGGCGCGTCCAGGACCAGTGCCCACAACGGCTTGAGATGGCCGCCCCGTGCCACCTTGGCGTCCAGCGAGTCACAGCTCATGTCGAGATGCCGGTAGCCGTGCTCGGCCGCGTACCGGACGGCCTGGTAGTAGGTCAGGTTGAAGTAGACCGAGGCGGCCCGGGCCATCGAGTCGTCCACGCCGTGCGAGCGGCCGTACATGACGTCGCCCCAGAAGAAGAACTGGGTGAACCCGACCATGCGGTCGTCCCGGTAGGCCGCCAGAATCCGGCAGTTGTCGTCGAACAGGTCGACCTGCGCGGTGAACCGCTCGCTCTCGCCCTCGTCCGTGACGTCGTGCCCGTAGCGGCGCAGCACCTGCGCGGAGAGCGGCCCGAGATCCTCGTGGCACTCGGAGAGCAGCCGGACCTCGGCACGGCAGCCGGCCTCCTCGAAGCGACGGATCTCCTTGCGGACCGCGGCGAACCGGCGCGAGCTGAGCCGTTCGCGGTAGCCGTCCAGGCCGGTCGGGTCGACGGGGATGACCGCGGTCGCGTCCAGCAGGACGAGCCGGTCGCCCGGATCGAGCACCGGCAGGAGCTGCGCCACCGACTCGTCGGTGACGTACAGCATGGCCGCGAGGCCGCCGTCCGCCTCGCGTCGCTCGCGCAGGCGGCCCAGGAGCGCGCGCAGGGCCGCCCGGGCCAGGGGCGCGGGTGTTCCCGGCGCCACCAGGGCCTCGCTGGTGTAGCCGAGCCGGGTGCCGCCGAGCAGCAGCGGGCGGTCCGCGCCGGTGGGCTCGGCGACGCCGGGGAACAGGACGGCGGGATCGTAGAAGTGCGGCACCTTCGCGGTGAACCGGTGGACGGGCAGCGCGGCGAGGCGCCGCCCGCCCGACGACGCGACCAGGTGGCCGGGGACGGAGTCCCGCAGCTCCTCGCCGTAGCGCAGCCAGGTGTGGCTGGAATACAGCGAGGCGTCGCCGGCCAGGGCGTCCCAGGCGGCGGGCTCGACCTCGTTCACCGAGGCCGGCTCACCGATGCTTATGCTCTCGCCCCGCGCCCGTTCCGTCACGGAACACCTCCCTGTTCGCCGGCCGTCGCGCCGCCCGGCGCCTCACGTTAGGCGGTGATCACCGCTCGGTGTGGTCGAGTATGCGAAATCCGGACACCCCGTGGTCGATGCGCAGATAGGAAAGCCGGGCACGGGTGGCGCCACGGCGCGCGAACATCTCGGCGACCTCGGAGCTCAGCGCCTGGGCGTCGGCGCCCGGATCCGCGTCGAGCAGATCGGAGACGGCGGTCTGCACCAGGTCCGAGCCGGGGTCGACCGCCATCTCGTCGGTGAGGGAGACCGCGAGAGCGCATCCGTGGGTCTCGGCCCAGTCGCGCAGCTCCTTCGCCATGAGCAGCTCGTCGCCCGCCTGGAACAGGAGCGCGGTCAGATGGGCGGTGCCGTGCGGTGCCAGCTGCCGGGGCAGGCCCTCCAGGACCCGGCGCCCGACGCTGAACCCGTCCTCGCCGCCCTGCTCCGCGGCCTCCTGGCCCGGCGGGGTCGGCGTCGGCAGGAACGGGATGTTGGCGACGACCCGGTCGAAGGGGCGGCCATCGGACGCGAGCGGCGCGTAGAGGTCGCCCGCCAGCACCTCGATCCGGTCCGCCACACCGTTGAGCTCGGCGTTGAGCGCGGCCACCCGCGCCACGTCGTCGAGCAGCTCCACCAGGGTGGCTCGGGCGCCGAGTTGGGCCGCGATCAGCCCCTGGAAGCCCGGACCCGCACACAGGTCGAGGACCCGGGAGTCCGGCCGGTAGGAAATGCGCCGGGCCAGCGCGAGCGAGTCCGGGCCGAAGTAGTGGCGCACCTGGAAGATGCTCGGCGGCTCCGCGAAGAGCCATACCCCCTGGGCCCGGAACAGGCTCACATCGACCAACTGGGCCTCGTTGTCCCGCTGGAGGGCGACCCCGTACTCCTGGAGCCGCGGCAGCGCGGCCGCCACCGCTGTCGGCAGCCCGTCCACCTTCGCGGGCCTGCCGAGCAGGAGGAACCCGGCGGTCGTGCGGAGTTCTCCGTCGAGCAGGTCGACCGCGCGCGCCCAGTCGGCGAGGTCCACGGAATCGGCGGAGAAGCCGGCCAGGAACTCGGCGAGCCCCAGCTCCTCCAGTGCGGTCACGAGCGGCCTGAGGATCGCGTTCACCGGGCCGTCCCGGCCGGCTGCTGCTGCGGCAGGCCGATCCAGGTGCGCAGGAGCAAGCGGCCCCCGCCGGCCGGGCCGTCGTCCTCGAAGGGGGTGCGGCCGTGCACGATCGAGCGGTTGTCGATGAAGATCATCTCGCCGGGGGCGAGCCGGGCGTGGGTCTGGAGATCGCGCCGGTCCAGCAGTTCGTCGAGCAGGTCGAGCGCCTTGATCTGGTCCTTCGACAAGGGTGGGATCCCCGGGTGGCCGTGGCCGATCTCGATGTAGTCGCGCAGGTAGTACACCCGCTCGCGGCCGCCGCTGAATTCCAGTACGGGCCGCCGCACCGTCAGCGGGAAGCCGGGGGCGTCGTCCCGGGTGTCGAAGTGGACCGGCAGCCGCAGCGCAGCCAACTCCTCGGGGTGGTCGGCCAGAAGCTCCAGGAGGTCGCTGACATGGACCGTCACCAGGGCGCCGCCGCTGCGCGCCTGCCGGTGGCAGAACAGGGCGAAGACATCGGGCAGGCGCCCGGGGCGATGGGCCGCGTCCGTGTGCAGGCTGCCGCCCTGGCGGCTGTCCGAGTAGCGTCCGGTCGCGCCCTCGCCGAGCTTCACCCCGCGGTCGCGGACGTCCCGGAGCAGCGCCCCGTGCCCGTCCTGCGGCAGGAGGTCTCCGGTGAGCCGGGAGACGGCCACGGTGAAGCCCCGCGCCTGCTCCTCGGTGAGGTGGTCCAGACCCGCCAGGACGAAGAACCCGGGCCGGGTGTCCAGGTGCTGCCTGGTGTACTCCTCCAGCGTGCTGCCGAACTCCCGGTACCAGGAGGCGTGTTGGTCCCGCTCGGTGCTGTGGGCCAGCGCGAGGGCGAGCTCCGCGTCGACCTGGTGGCGGACACCCGAGAACGGGTCGGTGCTGTTCATCTCAGACTCCCAGTGCTTGGCCGGTGCGGGGTTCCCCGGTCAGATCGCAGTGGCGCAGCCATGCGGCTATGTCCGCCCCGCAGTGCGCGACCCCCGTTATCTCGCTGCCCTCGACCGCTTCGAGCACGGCACGGGCCAAGGTGGCCCGGTCGTCGCCGGTGGCGAGGATCTGGGTGACGATGTTGTCCAGGACGACGGGCCGGCCCACATCGAGCGCACAGTTGTACAGCGCCCCCTGCGTCGGCGGCAGCGACAGGGACTCGATGGTGCCGGGCCCCTCGATGAACACCCGGGCCTCCACACAGTGCACCTCGCGGTCGGCCGTGATGGCGCCGGGGGACAGCAGTCCGCCCTCGGCCAGCTCGATCTGCAGGGCCACCACGTCGATGCCGGTCTGCGCCTCGCACATCCGATAGGCCAGCGGGAGGCGGCCGTTGACCTCAAGGAAGTAGTGGCTGTGGGCGTCGACGATGAACTCCACCGTCGCGACGTTCCGCAGCCCCATCCCCGTCACCAGCCGGGCCGAGTCCGCACGCATCCGTGCGAGCCGGTCGGGTCCCACCCCCTGCACGGGCGAGGCTTCGAGCAGCTTCATGCTCCCGTCGACCAGCAGGCTCTCGCGCTCCCCGAGGAAGGCGACGGTCCCGGCGTCGTCGAGCGCCACGGTGACACCGACCACGCGGCCCTTCTCCACATAGCGCTCGGCGTACCAGTCGGTCCCGTCGTCCAGGGCCATGACCGAGAGCGCGTCCTCGGTGTCCCGCGCCGTCTGGAGGATGCGCACTCCGAGGCCGCCGCACCCGTCGACGGGCTTGAGGATGACGGGCAGACCGATGTCCTGGATCAGCGCGGCGATCGCCTCGGGGCCGGCCGCGTGCGGCAGCACCGGCAGGCCCAGACGGCCGGCCGTGCCGACCGCGCGCTCCTTGTCCCGGGCCTCGGCCAGTACCTCCGCGCCCGGCCCGATGTAGGCGATCCCCGCGGCCGCCAGCCGCTCGGGGAGTTCGGGGTCCTCGGCGAGGGCCCCGTACCCCGGGTAGACCGCGTCCACGCCGCAGTCGAGCGCCGCGGCCACGATCCGCTCCGCATGGTCGTACGTCTCGGCGAGGCCGGTGCCCGGGAGGTACGCGCAGCCGTCCGCCGCGAAGGAGTGAAGGCGCTGGGGGTCGGACGTGGCGGCTACGGCGATGGGCGACCAACCCTGGTTGCGGAAGGTCTCGATGGCACGCGCGGCGATCGCGCCGCGATTGGCGATCAGGACTTTTCTCATGGCCTTCTCTCAGTCGGGGCGCGTCAGCTCAGGGCCCGGTAGTGCGTGACCAGGCGGCGCTGGTCGTCGAGGATGTGAAAGGCGAGCCCCGGTGCCAGTTCGTAGTCGACGGCGTCGCGGCCCTCGAACGGAAGCGGCACGGTGGAGGCGACGCCGGGCGCCACGAGCAGGGGCAGCCCCGCGAAGGTGGTGGCCGCCGCCGTGTGCGCGTGGCCGCACAGCAGCGCGACGACCTGCGGATGGCGGACCAGGACCTCGGCGAACCGTGCCTCCTGGAACTGCCGCAGCCGGTCCACGTGCGGCGTGTGCAGCACCACCGGCGGGTGGTGGAAGCACACGAACACCGGCCGGTCGGCGCTCTCGCCGCCGAGGGTCTCGTCCAGCCAGGCCAGCGTGCGGTCACTGATCAGACCCTCGTCGCTGCCCGGGATGGTCGAGTCGCACAGCAGGAAGGTCGCGCCCTCGGTGCGCACGACCTGGTTCAGCTCGTCGTCCTCGGGCTTCTCGTCGAGCAGCCCGGTGCGGAACGGCGCCCTGCGGTCGTGGTTGCCGGGGAGGACGAGCACCGGGTACGGCAGCGCGAAGAGCTCCTTCGCCTGCTGGTACTCCTGCGGCGCGGCGTGATCGGCGATGTCACCGGTGACCAGGACGGCGTCCAGCGGCCCCGGCAGATCGCGCAGATACGACATCACGCGCTCGGCACGCTCGGTGGCGCGCGGGCCGGTGTCCAGGTGGAGATCGCTGACGTGGGCGATGGAGATCACGGCAAGTCCTTACGGGACAGGGCGACTTCACCCTTGAACCGCGCCGTCACCTCGGCATTGGTGTGGGCCGATGTGACGCGCGGCGGAGTGGCGCCGCCTTTGGCGATGAATACGGCGATCAGGTGCGGGCCGGGAAGGTCCGCCACCTTCGCCATATGATCGTCGATCTCCGCCTCGGTCCGACAGGTCTCGCCCGTGCGATAACCCGCCGCGAGCGCCAGGTCGGCCCACCGCATGGACGAACCCCGGGTGCGCTGGCCACCCGTGGAGTCGTAGGAGCCGTTGTCGAGGACGATGTGGGTGAGGTTCTCCGGGCGCCGCTCGCCGACCAGGGCGAGCCCGCCGAGGTGCATCACCGCGGCCCCGTCCCCGTCGATGACCGCGACCCGCTCGTCGGGCCGGTTCAGGGCGGTGCCGAGGCCCAGGCCGATGGCGTGTCCCATGGAGCCCTGCATGTAGAAGTTCCGGCCGCTGTCGCGCACCCCGAACAGTTCGCGGCTGATCATGCCGGTGGTGCTGTAGACAAGGGCGCCGTCCAGGTGGCGCGCCAGCGCGGTCACCGCGGTCCGCCGGTCGAGCAGGGCCTCGGAGGGCTTGGCCGGCACGTCACACGTGCCGACGGTCTTCGCCGGTACCAGGATCACGAACTGGCGCTGATGCGCGCGCTCCTCCTCCGCCCGGGCGAGTAGCGCCGTCAGGCTCTGTTCGGTGGGTTTCAGGATGCCGTGGGCGACTCCGACGGATTCGAGCACGCCGATGGTCGCGGCGCCCATCGCCGCGTGGTGCGGCTCGTCGTCCTCGGCGTTGGGCCAGCCCCGCAGGCTCACGAAGAGCAGCAGCGGGATCTCGTACGCCATGCTCAGCGAGGTCAGCGGGTCGAGCAGATTGCCGAGGCCCGAATTCTGTGCCAGGACGGCCGACTTGACGCCGCTGAGCTCCGAACCCGCCGCCATGGACAGGGCGATGCCCTCGTTGGGAGCGGGCACATAGCTGCCGCGCTGTTCGAGAAGGGCGAAGGGGCCCTTGAGGAAGGAGCAGGGCACCCCGCTGAAGAAGCCGTAGCCGTGCCGGTCCAGCTCCGCGCAGAAGAACTCGGCGCTGATCATGCGCTCCACTCCTCCCAGCGCGAGACCCGGGTCAGGCCGAACAGCTCCTTCATCGAGGTGATGGACCCCTCGACACCCGCTGTTCCACCGTGCAGTTGGATCTCGCTCAGCACGTCGCGCATCGCCGAGACCGAGGCGCGCAGGGTGTGGTTGGCGTAGATCACCATCGAGACGCCGGCCGCCCGGGCCTCGGCGAGGTCCCAGTGCGGATAGGTGGTCGGCACCACGACGATCGGGGTGCGCGCCTGCCAGGCCTGGAGGAACTCCACGATCTCGGCGGGCGTGGACTTCTTGGAGTGGATGAGGATGGCGTCCGCGCCGGCGTCGGCGTACAGGTGCGCGCGGCGCAGGGCCTCCTCCAGGCCGCGGCCCGCGATGAGCGCCTCGACGCGGGCGACCACCGTGAAGTCCGGGTTGCGCCTGGCCCGTACGCCCGCCTCGATGCGGCCGGCGAACTCCTCGGCCGCCTCCAGGTCCTGGCCGCCGCGCAGAAAACTGTTCCGCTTGGGGAACAGCTTGTCCTCGAAGCAGACGCCCGCGATGTCGGCGGACTCGAACTGCTGGACCGTGCGCACCACGTTGATCTTGCCGCCGAAGCCGGTGTCGCAGTCGGCGAGCAGCGGCAGGCCGGTCGTCTGGTTGGCGTGCGAGGACGCTTCGAGGAGTTCGGCCATGGTGAGCAGGCCGAGGTCCGGCAGGCCGCGTGACGCGGAGATCTCGAAGCTCGACGCCCACAGGCCGTCGAAGCCGGCCTCCTCGATGAGGAGGGCGGTGAGGGCGTCGCGGCATCCGACGATGCGGGCCGTCTCGGGCCGCTCCAGGAGCTCGCGGAACAGGGCTGCTTTGGTCACTGTGTCCCCGCCCTCTGCGCGAAGTGCGTGTGGTTGGTGCCCGCCACCGGGGCCGCCGGCGTCTGGAACACGCAGTGCCAGTGGAACGAGCCGGGCTTGGAGTGTTCGGCGTCCAGGGCGCTGATCAGCTGGAACCCCTCGTGCAGGCGCAGCAGATCGGCCGCGTCGACGTACATGTGCGGATGCACCTTGTCGTCCGGCGCGCCCGGCTGGCAGAAGGTGTTGGGGCTCACCTCGTCGCCCTTGCCGTACTCGCCGTTGCGCTTGGAGAGCATCGTGCACTGGTAGACGCCGCCCGGCCGCAGCACCCGGCGGACCTCGGCCAGGGTCCTGGCCAGGCTCACCTCGTCGCCGTGGTAGACCACGTTGAAGGCGAGCACGTAGTCGAAACTGCCGTCGGGATAAGGGAGTTCGGTGAAGTCGCCGACGTCGAGGGTCACCTGGAGGGATCGCTCGGCGCTGTCGGCGCCGGCCGCTTCGAGGGCGGCCGGCGCCCGGTCGATCCCGGTGCTGACGAAACCCTCCTCCGCGAAGAAGAGCGCGTGCCGGCCGATTCCGCAGCCGAGGTCGAGCGCGTCCTTGGCGCCGAGCGCGCGCAGCCGGGTGGCCTCTTCCACGACCCAGGGGTGGGGGCGGGACCAGTCGGCGCGGCCGCTGTCAGTGCGCCAGACCTCGTCCCAGTAGAGATGGGCTGTCATGGGTGACCTCGTTCGTCAATACGTCCGTACATCCAGGTCCGGATGCCGATTTCCGATGGGGGTGGGGTGCGCTCAGCCGGCGGACGCGACCGGCTGCGGTACGACGTCCAGGAGGCCGGCCTCCAGGGACTCGTCGAGCAGCGGCCGCATCTCCTGGAGGTCGCAGCCGACGGAGGCCACGACCTCCGCGAGGGTGCGCCGGCCGTCCAGGCCGCGCAGCAGCCGCAGCCAGTCCAGGTGGGTGACCTGGTCGATGACGAAGCGCAGGCTGCCGTCGACGACGACGTAGGACGTGTGCGTCTCGTCGCTGTCGTCCAGGACCAGGACGCCTTCGGCGCGCCGCAGGACGGACTCCTCGCCGATCTCGGTACGGGCGAAGAGTTCGAGCACCTCGGGGCCCTCGAAGTCCGTGACCTGGAGTTCGTAGGGCGCGGGGCCGGTGGAGGGGCGGCTGGCGGGCAGCTCGACCGTCATGTGGTCAAGCAGCCCCAGGTTCACCACGCGCATCAGCAGTTCGACGTGTCCCGAGCTCTGGTCGTGCTCCAGGCGACGCAGCGCGCGCCGCATGTTCGTGCCGTCCAGGTACTGCGCGGCCCGGGGCGAGGACAGGGCCTCCTCGATCAGCTCGTCGTCGTGGTGGGCGAGCATCCTGGTGAAGGCGCGGTGGGTGTGCCGTACTCCTTCGCCCTCGTAGAAGGCCAGTTTGGGCCTGCTGATGACCTCGGCGGGCAGGATGTCCTTCACCGCGTCGCGGATGATCTGCTTGTCCCAGAACAGCCGCTTGCGGTAGGCGCGCGGCACGGTGGCGAGCAGTTCGATGATGCGGTGGTCCAGGAACGGGACACGGGCCTCGACACCGTTGGCGGACGCGGTCCGGTCCTCCACCCAGAAGTTGTACTGCTGCATGTCGCGGAACTTCCAGGCCAGATACGACCCGTACGGGTCGTCGACCGCGCCCGGCAGATAGGCGTCCACCGCGCGGTCGCTGAGCAGCGGCAGATCGGTTCCCTCCCACCAGACCGAGACGGGGGACTGGGAACCGAGGGCCTTGCGGCGGGCGAGCGTGCGCAGATTGGTGGTGAAGTCGTCCCAACCGCCGCCGCCGGCCAGGCCGACGCTGTAGCCGCCGCTGAACTCGTCGGCGCCCGAGCCCAGCAGGATCGCCTTCAGACCGGGCCGCTCGGCGCGGGCGAAGCGGTACATCTCGCTCTTGTAGAACTGCTCGGGTCCGCACTGCGGGGACTCCATGAGCCAGAGCAGCCGCTTCCACTCGTCGGCGGAGGGGATCCGGTCGGCGCCGAAGGCGACCTGGTGGTTGGGCAGACCCAGGAGCGCGGCGGTCTGCTGCGCGTACTGGGCGTCCTTGTTGACGACGGTGCTGCCGGTCAGCGCGGAGAAGGTGTGCAGGCCGGTGTGGGCGGACAGGGCGGAGATCGCCGCCGAGTCGAGGCCGCCGCTCAGGAAGACACCGATCTCGGCGTCGGCGACCAGGCATTCGCGCACGGACGAGGCGAGCAGTTCGGCCATGCTCTGGACGAAGAAGCTCTCGGGGAGGTGGTCCGCCTCGGCGGGAGTGGGCAGCTCCCAGTAGCGGTGCACCCGGGTCGCGCCGTCGCGCAGGCTGATGTTGACGATCGCGCCGGAGGGGACGTGGTCGACCTCCTTGAACCAGGTCACCGGGTCGTCGTCGGTCATCGCGGGGGCGGCGTTGAGCCCCTGGTCGGCGAGCGCGCGGGCCCAGTCGAGCTCACGGGGGCACTCGGGGTGCTGGAACAGCGCCTTGATCTCGGACCCGAACAGCACCTTGCCGCGGCTGCGGTTGATGAAGAGCGGCTTGATGCCGAGGCGGTCACGGGCGAGCAGCAGCCGCTGCTCGCGCAGGTCGATGACCGCTATGCCGAACATTCCCCGTACGTCGTCGAGGAAGTCGAGGCCCTTTTCCAGATAGAGGTGGAGCAGCACTTCGCAGTCGGACTCACTGCGGAACTTCGCCCGGCCCTCAAGGCTCTTGGTGAGTTCCTTGTAGTTGTAGATCTCGCCGTTCGCGGCGAGAATGACGTTCCCGTCCTCGCTGACGAAGGGCTGACGGCCACCCTCGGGGTCGATCAGGGCGAGCCGTGTGAACGACATACAGGCCTGTTCCGTGTGATGGAACTGCATGTCATCGGGGCCACGGGGGCGCAGGGCACGGGCCATGTCGCGCAGAATGCGGTCGGCCGACTCCGCCAGACCACTTCCATCTGTATGGGCGAATCCAGCAATTCCGCACATGTGGCTTCCGACTCCCGTGTGAATTTCTGCGTATGGAGTGGACATGCCACGCCCCTCGATGAGAGGCGTGGCATGTGGGTCACTACTAGCGAACGGTAGCGACGATGGTGCCCTGCTCGACCTGCTTGGCCTCGGGCTTGGTGTAAACCTTCATGTCATTCACCTCCGTGCGATGTGTTCGGCTCTTACTGGTGAAGAGCTTGCAAGAGACCGGTTGCGCGGTGGTGGCGTGCCGGTGGCGCGCCGGTGTTCCGGCTCGGGCTCCCCCGACCACCGCTCCCGCGCTGTATAGATGGGTGACCCCGAGGCGGCACGACAGGAGGACATGTCCATGGGCGAGGAGATCGAACGGCGCTTCCTGGTGGCGGGCGAGGTGCCCGACGGCAGCACACGCAGGACCGAACGGATCGAGCAGGGGTATCTGCCCCTGGACGTGGACGGCGCCGAGGTCCGTGTCCGACGCCGTGGCGGCCAGATCCTCATGACGGTCAAGGGCGGCACCGGCCTGGTCAGGACGGAGTGCGAGGAGCCGATTCCACCGGCCCTCTTCGACGCGCTGTGGCCGCTGACCGAAGCGGCCCGCATCGCCAAGGAGCGCCGCACGGTCGCCCTGGAGGGCGGGGAGACCGCCGAAGTGGACGACTTCGGCGGCCGGCTCGCCGGACTCGCCATGGTGGAGGTCGAGTTCGAGACCGCCGAAGCGGCACACGCCTTCCGCGCGCCGTCCTGGTTCGGCCGTGAGGTCACGGACGACGCCCGGTACCAGAACCGCTCGCTCGCACGCGGCGAAGGCGTTCCGCAGCCGTCGGGGCCGGGTGCCGACGACGGCGCCTGAGCGCACCCCTCAGGAGCCGTCGCCCTCGACCCGGTGCAGCACACCCCGGGCGTCCCGCGTGTACACCCGCTCCCGGTTCTTCGCGATCTTGCGCTCGACCTCGGTCTCCAGGTCGATGCCGCTCATCTCGGCCAGGGCGGTCAGGTACAGGAAGACATCCGCCAACTCCTCGCCGTAGTCGGGGAGTTGCTTGCGCCAGGCCGTGAACGCCTCGCCGACCTCGGCGGTGAGAAGGCCGAACTCCAGCGGCACGTCCGTGGTGTTGAAGCCCTTGTCCTGTTTGTTCTCCCAGGCGAGTCGCTGGGCTGAGCGAATGTCCACGAGGCCTCCGGCATGCGGCTTGGGGGGTGCGGTGGGACCCTACAGCGGGCCCGCCCGCCCCCTGCACGACGAGCGCCTGCCGGCCCGCACGGCCGGTCCGGAGGCACGGGCGCCACCGGTACGGGTGGGAAGCGGAGGCACCGGCGCCACCGGTACGGGTGGGAAGCGGAGGCGCGGGCGGCACCGGTACGGGTGGGAAAACGGGAGAAACGGGGAAGCGGACACAGGGCAGCGGAAACGGAGCCGCCCCGGCGGCAGTACGGAGGCAAACAGCGTGCGCATCGATCTTTCCGGGCGGACGGCCCTGGTGACCGGATCCACCCAGGGCATCGGCGCGGCCATCGCGTCCGGGCTCGCGGCGGCCGGAGCGCGGGTCGCCGTGAACGGACGCGGCGCGAAGTCGGTGGGCGAGGCCGTCGAACGCCTGGGCAAGGACGGCGGCGACTTCGTGGCGGCCCCCGGTGACATCGCCACGGACGAGGGCGCGGCGGCCGTCTTCGACGCCGTGCCGCACGCCGACATCCTGGTGAACAACCTCGGCATCTTCGGAGCCAGGCCCGCGCTGGAGATCGACGACGCCGAGTGGCGGCGCTACTTCGAGATCAATGTGCTGACCGCCGTCCGGATGACCCGCCACTATCTGCCCGGGATGGTCGAGCGGTCCTGGGGCCGGATCCAGAACATCGCCAGCGACTCGGCGGTGGTGGTGCCCGCCGAAATGATCCAGTACGGCATGTCGAAGACCGCGCTGCTCGCCGTCGCGCGGGGCTTCGCGAAGGAGGCCGCGGGCACCGGCGTCACGGTGAACTCGGTCATCGCGGGGCCCACCCACACCGGCGGGGTGGAGGACTTCGTGTACTCGCTCGTGGACCGCGACCTGCCGTGGGACGAGGCCCAGCGTGCCTTCATGCGCGCATACCGGCCGCAGTCCCTGATCCAGCGCCTCATCGAGCCCGAGGAGATCGCCCACATGGTCGTCTATCTCAGCTCGCCCTTCGCCTCGGCCACCACGGGCGGCGCGCTGCGGGTGGACGGCGGATACGTCGACTCGATCCTGCCGTAGAGCGGATCCCGCCCCGGGCGGAGAAGCCGGAGGGAGAGGGCCGGGCGGAGAGCCGGGCGCCGGGGCCGGATCGGAGCGCCCGTTCCCCCGGATGACCCAACGCACGCGAAACTCTCCGCGCCTCCCCGGGCGGCTGCCGGGAGGCACGGAGAGTCCGGGCGTCAGGGCCGCTTCGGGCCGAAGTCAGCCGCGCCGGCCCGAGACCAGGCGGTAGAGGAAGAGCACGATCACCGAGCCCACGATCGCGGTGATCCAGGTCGACAGGTGGAAGAAGCCCTTCACCCCGTCGACCCCGAAGACGAGCTGGCCGAGCCAGCCGCCGAGCAGACCGCCCACGATGCCGATCACCATGGTGACCAGACAGCCGCCGGGGTCCTTGCCCGGGGTCAGCGCCTTGGCGATGGCTCCTGCGATGAGCCCGATGACGATCCAGGCGATGATGCCCATAACGGAAACCCGATTCCTTTCGTTGCGCGACCCGGTGGTGCCGCCGACCGGGTGGTGGCAGCGGGGAGCCGGTCCCCCCGTTCGCCTTCGAGCCGGTACCCCCGGCCGGCGCCCGCGCACGGGACCAACGGCCTTCATGCCGTGACCGAAGGTCCCCGACCGGGCGGCGCCGACCGGGGCAGACGGCACGGAAAACGTCCCCGGTACCGGATTGGTCGCACATGCCGATGGAAGAAGACGACGCCAGCCGCCCGAACCCGGAGCGGGGCGGCGCGCCCGAGGAGCCCCACGGCGGCCACGGCGGCCACGGCGCGCACGCGCGCAAGCGGGGCGCGGGCGGGACCTGGGCGGACTTCAAGGACTCGCCGTTCTTCCCGGCGGTTGTCCTGGTCTTCATCCTGGCCGCCGCCGCGGGCCTGTTCGCCGGCTCGTACACGTACACCATGGCCAATCCGACGCCGCACCACATTCCCACCGCCGTGGTCGCGCCCCCCGGCTCGCCCGAGGCGAAGCAGTTCGTCGCCGGAATGGACAAGGCCCTGAACGCCTCCCTGGACGTGCACGCGTACCCGGACGTCCGCGCCGCGCGGCAGGCCATGGAGGAGCAGACCGTCTTCGCGATCCTCGACGTCCGGCCGGCCGGGGTGCGCATGGACGTGGCGGGCGCGGCCGGCGCATCCGTGGCGCAGGTCCTCGCCCAGGCGGCGCCCCCGGTGGCCAAGGCCGTCGGCGTACCGGTGACGATCACCGATGTGAAGCCGCTCCAGAAGGGCGACCCGCGCGGCCTCGCGCTGTTCTACATCTCCCTCGCCGCGGTGGTGCTCGGCTTCGTCGGCTCGATCCAGCTGAGCGTGCACGCCCGGACGCTCAACCCGCTGGAGCGGATCGCGTTCACGGTCGCCTACTCACTCCTCGGCGGCTTCGCCATCGCGGCCGTGGTCGACTGGGGACTCGGCGCGGTGCGGCTCCCGTTCGTCGAGTCGTGGCTGATCCTCGCGTTCACGATGTTCACCTCCGGGATGGTCTTCACCATGTTCAACACCCTCATCGGACGCTGGGCGATGCTGCCCACCTGGGGGCTCATGGTGCTGCTCGGCAACCCCTCCTCGGGCGGCGCGGTGTCCTGGCCGCTGCTGCCCTCGCTCCTCGGCCACATCGGGCGCTGGCTGCCGCCGGGCGCGTCCGTGAACGCCCAGCACACGGCCGTGTACTTCGCCGACGCCCAGCACGCCTTCCCGTTCCTGGTCCTGGCCGGCTGGTCGCTGCTGTCCTGCGCGGTGTTCTGGTTCTGGCGCCACCGCCACCCCGGCGGCCGCGACCGCCCGGCCCCGGCGCACGGGGCGGCACCGGCCGCCTGACGCGACGGGGTTCCCTGGCCGGTGGGGGATGCGCGGACCGGGCTTGTCTGTCAGTGCCAGGTGTCAGGATCGCCCGCATGGACATGGACGCAGACACCGTCGACTGGCCGCGCTTCCTCACCCGGTGGAGCGCGGAGTGGGCCGATGCCCGGCGCGACGAGGTGGATCCGAGCCCCGAGGACGAGACGTCCCGGCGGGAGGGATGGCTCGGGTACGCACCGGCGGACGGGGCGGACATCGCGGCACTGGAGGAACGGCTGGGGTGTGAACTGCCGCCCTCCTACTGCGAGTTCCT
The DNA here is from genome assembly GCF_002803085.1 of Streptomyces sp. CB01201. Lineage (GTDB taxonomy): Bacteria > Actinomycetota > Actinomycetes > Streptomycetales > Streptomycetaceae > Streptomyces > Streptomyces hundungensis. The sequence goes on from NZ_NNBJ01000001.1 coordinate 644,961, forward strand.
CCGGGTGAGCAACGGCTGGCGGCACGCGGGCGGCTTCGTCCGGGAGCTGGCCGGAACCGAGGACGCGCACTGGCACGAGGACGCCCATCACCTCGGTGACACCTTCGACGCGGCCTGGGCCGACGAGGACAACCCGCCGGAGGTGCGGGCGCAGGTCGGCCTGTGGGCGCGGGCGCTTCAGCTGCACGTCGACTCGGATGCCACCTATCTGCTGCTCGACCCCGCGGACGTGGGTCCGGACGGCGAGTGGGCGGTCCGGGAGTGGGCGGGCTGGCATGCCGCCGAGCCACGCAGATATCCGTCGTTCGCGGCCTACATGGTCGCCATGCACCAGGAGTTCCACCACTTGGAGTCCGGCAGCCGGGGGCAGCGGAACCTCGGTTTCGTGAACGAGACCACGCGCGAACAGGACGCGGCGGTCGGCCGAGCCAGGACCCTGTCGCTGCGCGGCGACTACGAGGAGGCCGCGCGTCTGCTGACGGAGGCCGCGAAGTACGGCCGGCCGTACGCGGACGAACTCCGGGACCAGATAGTGAGGTTGGGCGGCCTGCCCGGCTTCGGCCGACTGCAACCGCTGCCCTGCGACTCGGCCTACCTTTCCGATCTCCTTCCGCTCGCCGCCGCCGTGCTCCGCGACAGCGGTCGTGGGGCGGAGGGCCGGCTCTTCGTCGATCCCGAGGCCTTTCCCGATACGGCGCGGGCCGCGGCGGACATCCTGCGCGAGGTGGCAGCGGGAACCTGGCGCTACACCCCGGGTGGCGCGTTCGGTGAGGCCGTCGACGCGGCTCGGGAGAAGGCCCGTTGGGGCGACACCGACACCGCCTGGCGCATCCTGCGTGCCGCGATTCCACGCTGGGAGTCGCTCGGCCCCGACCACATCGCGCCGCTGGGCCTGCTCGCCGATCCCGTACTCGCCATGGTGCTGACCCCTGAGCGGCGTCGGGAACTCCTCGCCACACCACGCGGCGGGGAGCAGGGTCCAGGGCCGGCTCCCACCGGCGACCTGGACCCGGTGGGACTGTCCTGGCTGGTCCGTCCCGAGGGCCTGGGCAGCGGTCGGCGGTCCGCCTTCCGGCTCGTCCTGGTCGAAGGGGCAGCGCCCGCCGAACTGCCGGACCTGATCGGATCCAGCACGGTGCTGGCCCCGCCCCTGCGCGCGTGGGACGTTCACCATCCATCCGGCCGGCGGCAGCCGTCGCAGCGTGAGGACAAGGCACTGCTCAGCGTCGGGCGTGCGGCGCCCGGCTGGAGCTTCGGCATCGACGTGGAGCCCCTTCCCTTCGTCGGGGATGGGCTGATCTCGCCCGCCCCGGCCGCATCGGCGCGCGGCGGCCACGCGATCGTGGTGTGGTACGAGCCGCGCCCGGGAGCCGAGGTCTTCCATCTTTCGGTGGCCCGGGCCGGGGACCCGCTGTACGCACTCACCGTGCGCGCCGGTGCGGTCGAGGAGATCACCGGGGCCCTCCCCGCCGAACTCGCCCCGCACGCACTCGGCTTCACCACCCCGGGCGAGCAGCCGCAGAGGGCCGCGGCCGCCCGTGCCCTGGATGCCGTCGCCGAGCGCCACGGCCTCACGCTGCCGCGGCTGGCCCTGACCCAGGGCCGGCTGCACTCCTTCGAGTCGGTGCCCTGGTCGCGACCGCCGGACCCCGGGGACTTCCGCTGGACGGCCGCCATCGGCTGACCACGCCCCGGTTCCGCGGCCCAACCTCTATACAGGGCCGCTCTGTTGAGGGCCGCTCTGTTGAGGGTGCGGGCCCAACCTCCTTACGGCGCAGCTCTGTTGAGGGCTCTGTTGAGGGTGCGGGCCCAACCTCCTTACGGCACAGCTCTGTTGAGGGCCCGGGTTCGCCGCCTCGGCAGGTCGGGCTCAGGCGCCCGTGTCGGAGACGGTCGCGCTGACCGGTGTGCCCGCCTCGATCGTGCGGCTGACGGTGCACAGGCGGTCGTGCGAGGTCTTCACGGCGCGGGGGAGGATCGCCCGGGCGCGATCCCCGGACGGCCCTTCCGGGAAGGTGACGGAGAAGGTGACGTCGAGGTCGGACATCCGGTTGCCGCCCTCGTCCTCGACCTTGTTGCCCGTAACGGTGACGGTGAACGTCGCCGGATCGGTGTGACGGCTCGTGGCGACCTCGACGTCCGCCGCGGTGCAGCCGCCGATCGCCGCGAGGAAGAGCTCGACCGGGGTGAAGTCGGTGCCCGAGCCGGTGCCGAAGTCCAGCGTGCCTCCGCGGGCGTTGGTCGCGGTGAACCGGCCGGGGCCGGATCGTTCGATGGTGAGGGAGCGGAGCGAATCGTCAGTCATGGCGACGACGGTAACCGCGGGCCCACAGCGACGGACGGAGCCCCGCCGCATCACGGCGGGGTCCGCGCCCGCGGCCTCAGGCGCCGGGCGCGTCCGGACCGTAGGCCGCCGCGATGTCCTGGGAACCGGCCCACTTGCTGTAGGTGGGCGACTGGGGCCAGTCCTCGGGGGAGTTCTGCCACTCCTCCTGGCGGCCGTAGGGGAGCGCATCGATGAGGGAGAAGGTGTGGCCGAGCTGTTCGACGCCGCGGCCGGTGGTGTGCCAGGTGCGGTAGACGGTGTCACCGTCGCGCAGGAACACGTTGACGGCGAAGCCCCCTCCGGGCGGAGCGCCGACGTCCGCGCCGAACGGGCTGTTCGCCGTGGAGTACCAGTCCATCCTGTTGCCGACCAGGCGCTTGTACGCCAGAGCCTCGTCGATCGGCCCCTGGGTGACGATGACGAACCGGGCGTCGTAGGCGGCCAGGAATTCCATGCGGGTGAACTGCGAGGTGAATCCCGTACAGCCCGAGCACTGCCACTTCTTGCCGGGGAACCACATGTGGTTGTAGACGATGAGCTGGGGCCTGCCGTCGAAGACATCGGCGAGGCGGACCGGCCCCTGCTCCCCTTCGAGGGTGTAGTCGGGCATCTCCACCATCGGCAGGGCGCGACGCTGGGCGGCGATGGCGTCCAGCTGCCGGGTGGCGGCCTTCTCCTGTACGCGCAGCTCGTCGAGCCGGTGCTGCCAGGTCTCGGCATCGACGACGGGCGGCAGTGCCTGATCGGTCATGGGTTCCTCCGGAGTCTCGGTGGCGGTACGGCAGGGCGGTACGGCTCGTAGGCGTGGACCACTCCGATGTGTGGACCCCGCCCGGCCGCGTATCTCATCGCCGCCGCCGAACTCACTTGGCACTCATTCGGCGTTCATCGGCATCCATCGGCATGCGTTCGACACCGAACCGCACAGGGTGGCGCCAATCTGCCGGCCGGTCGGTGACGAACCACACGTGACCGATTGAGTTCCGGGGTGAAGGCGATGACGGACCAGGAGTTCGAGGCTCTGATGGCACAGGCGAAGGCGGCCGCCCGGCGGATCGGCTTTCCCGCGCCGCCGCCCCCCGAGGACGAGGACTACACACATCGCAGCCAGCACGCCGAATTCGGCGCCGCAGCGCATTGACGCCGTGTGCAGTACCGTCGGGCCCCCGTGGGCAGCCCTCCTCGCGAGTGCTGCCCACCGCCGGGACCGGCAACCAGCCCGTACGGGCCGCCCGCACATCCAGCCCCGCACCACCAGCCCTTGCGACAGGACCTGCGACAGGACCTGCGAAGGGCCCCTTCACGACCAGCTCCGTACGCCCGGCAGCAGAGAGGCAGCCCCGCCCGATGAGTCAGGTACCGCCCATGGACACCGACCCGCTCGCACCGGGGGGAGGTGCCGTGGGAAGGATCATCTGGAGGAGGTCACCGAGGGCGCTCGCCCGGCTGCTGTCCGGCGCCGACGCGGCGCCCGAGGCGGTCGTCCTCATCCTGCACGGCGGCCGCTCGGAGGCGCTGACCCCGCCGCCACGCCTCAACCTCCCCGCGGTCCGCATGCGCCCCTTCAGCTCGGAGATCGCCGGGGCGACCCGCGCCCGCCGCGTACTCGTGGGGGAGGTGCGCTATCGCTACCGCGGATGGAACGGGGCCCGTGGTGACGCCGCCCGGGACGCGCGCGAGGCCCTGGCGGAGGTGGGCCGCACGGTGGGCGACGGCGTCCCGGTGGTCCTGGTCGGGCACTCCATGGGCGGCCGGGCCGCCCTGCTCGTCGCCGGACATCCGCAGGTGCGAGGCGTGGTGGCCCTGGCCCCCTGGTGCCCGCCGGGCGAGCCGGTGGCCCATCTCGCGCACCGGCGGGTCGTGGTGCTGCACGACGAGAGTGACCGGGTGACGTCGGCCCGGCAGGCGTGGGCATTCCTCGACCGAGCGCGTAGGGCCGGGGCGACGACCGAGGCCATCAGCATGCCCAGCGGCGGTCATGCCATGGTGCGAGGCGCTCGCGCCTGGCATCGCACCACCACGGCCGCCGTGCTGGACATGCTCGAACTTCCGCCCGCACAGGGCGACTTGACGCCCCGCTGAGACGAGCGCCCACGCCGGGCCGATCGCCGGACCGGAAGGCCTTCCGGGGCTTTCGCATACACCCCGATACTCTCCGGCACGTCCCGGTGGCCCCCGGTGGCTCCCCGTATCTACTGATGGGTAGAAAAAAAGCCACATAAGGGGCAATCCGTAGCGACCCGCGCCTCGAATCAGGGGTATGGCGTGGGCTTCTCTCCGCCCGGTTACGTCCTCGGGCACGTGGCAGACAGCCGCGGGGAAGCCAGGATCCGTCCGCTCTTCCGGTCGCTTCCGCGTCATGGCCAAGGAGGAACCATGGACACCAGCCGTATTCGGCGCACAGTGCTCGCGGGCGCTGCCGCCGTCGTACTCCCTGCCTCGCTCATCGCCCTGGCCCCGGCGGCGTTCGCCGACAGCACTCCAGGCCCCTTCGGGACGGCCTGTGCGGGTGTGCCCAAGGGCGGTGCGGGCAGTTTCGCCGGTATGGCCAAGGACCCGGTCGCGACGGCCGCCTCCCACAACCCGGCCCTGTCCACTCTGGTCACCGCGGTGAAGAAGGCCGGTCTGGTGGACACCCTGAACAACGCGAAGAACATCACCGTCTTCGCACCCACCAACGACGCCTTCAACAAGATCCCGAAGGCTCAGCTGGACAAGGTGCTGAACGACAAGGCCATGCTGACCAAGATCCTCACGTACCACGTGGTGGGCCAGAAGGTCAGCCCCGACCAGCTGGCGAAGGGCAGTTTCAAGACCCTGGAGGGGAGCACCCTGAAGACCACGGGCTCCGGCACCTCGTACAAGGTCAACGCCAGCGCCTCCATCGTCTGCGGCAACGTCCCGACGGCGAATGCCACCGTCTACATCATCGACAGCGTGCTGATGCCTGGTATGCCCGGCATGTAGGGCGAGTAGGAGCCGAGCCGCCGCGCATCGCGGGAAGCTCCGCACTTCCACGTCCCCCAGCGCCCCGAACCGGGCCTGGGGGACGTCGGCGTGAGACGGACCGTCACCCGGTGTGGCTCCGGCAGCGATGACCGCCGCGGCGATCCTGATACGTGGTCGGACGTGGTCGGACGTGGTCCCCGGGCCAATCCGGCGGCGGCAGGGTGACGAATCAAGGGGGCAGGAGGTCGCGACAGCCGGCCTTCGTTTTCCGAGAGCGGGCCGCCATGTTGGTACTGATCCTGATCGGACTCCTGGGAGGGCTGATCACCGCGGTGTCGCCGTGCATCCTGCCGGTCCTGCCCGTCGTGTTCCTGGCGGGCGGCCCCGGGACGGACGCCGCGCCCCGCCCCGGCGGAGCGAAGGCCGAGGCGCCGGCGGAGGGTGTCGCCGGGGCCGCGAGCACCCTCGTGGCGGACCCCGATGCGGCTCCCCGGCGTACGCGCAACCGGCGGCCCTACGCGGTGGTCGCGGGCCTGGTGCTCAGCTTCAGCTTCTTCACGCTGCTCGGCGTCACCCTGCTCTCGGCCCTCGGGCTGCCGCAGGACATCCTGCGCTACATCGGGCTGGCCCTGCTGGTGCTGATCGGGTTCGGGCTCATCTTCCCGCCCATCGAGCGTCTCCTGGAGAAGCCGTTCGCCCGTCTTCCGCAGCGGCAGGTCAACAAGGACGGCAGCGCGTTCGTCCTCGGCCTCGGACTAGGTCTGCTGTACGTGCCGTGCGCGGGACCGGTGCTCGCGGCCATCACCGTCGCCGGCGCGCGCGGCCGGATCAGCGTCGAAATCGTCGCCCTGACGCTCTCGTTCGCCGTCGGCACGGCCATTCCCCTGCTCGCTTTCGCCCTGGCCGGGCGCCGCGTGGCGGAACGCGTCGCCGCGTTCCGCACCCGGGCCCGCAAGCTGCGCATCGGTGCCGGCGTGCTGATGGTCCTGCTCGCCTTCGCCCTGGCGTTCAACATCACGGACGCCATCCAGCGCGCCCTGCCCGACTACACGTCGGCGGCGCAGAAGAAGATCGAGGACAGCGACACGGCCCGCCAGCAGCTGTCCGGGCTCTACGACAACTCCAACAAGGAGCTGTCCCGCTGCGAGGACGGGGTCGACCAACTGCGCTCCTGCGGCAGGGCCCCCGCCATCGACGGCATCGCCAAGTGGCTCAACACCCCCGGTGGAGCGCCGATCGACCTCGCGGCCCAGCGCGGCAAGGTCGTACTGATCGACTTCTGGACCTACTCCTGCATCAACTGCCAGCGCAGCCTGCCGCACATCGAGGCGTGGAACGCCGCGTACAAGGCGTACGGGCTCGAAGTGATCGGCGTGCACTCACCGGAGTTCCCCTTCGAGAAGGACGCGGGCAATGTCGCCAGCCAGGCCAAGAAGCTCGGCGTGACGTACCCGGTCGCCCTCGACAACAAGCTGACCACCTGGGACAACTACCGCAACCGCTTCTGGCCCGCCAAATACCTCATCGACTCCAACGGAACGGTGCGCTACTTCAAGTTCGGCGAGGGCCAGTACGACCAGACCGAGAACCTGATCCGCACCCTCCTCCAGCAGGCGAACCCGAAAATCCAACTGCCCCCGAAGACCGGCCAGAAGGCCGACGTCCTGACCGCGGACCGCACCCCGGAGACGTACCTCAGTAATCTGCGCATCCAGGGCTACGTCGGAACCGCGCTCGTCGACGACAAGCCGGCCACCTACCACTTCCCGTCGGTGATCCCGCTCAACAGCCTTTCCCTGGACGGGACGTGGACCGCCGGATACGACCACTTCACCGCCGGTGACAACGCGCGGCTCGCCTTCACCTACCGGGCCAAGAACGTCAACCTGGTCCTGGGCGGCGACGGGCCCGTGACGGTCCTCGTCAACGGCAAGGTCACCAAGACCATCCAGGTGCACGGCACGCCCTCCCTGTACGCCCTGGTCAACGACGACAAGCCCGCCCAGGCGAAACTCGAACTCCGCGTCGCCCCGGGAGTGGAGGGCTACGCCTTCACCTTCGGATAGCCGAGAGCCGCGGCGGCCGGTGCGGGCATCGAGGTGGATGCCCGCACCGCTCGCGGTCGTCCGCCGTCGCACGGGGCGGCGAAGTCACGCGTTCGGGGCGCCCGTAGGCTGGCAGCGGCAGCCGCGGTGCGGAAGCCGGCCCGTCGGCGGAGCACCCGCCCGGCAAGCAAGGGCCATGTCCGCCAGTCAAGACCCCGTCCGGCAGTCCAGTGCGTGCCGGCCGGCCAAGAGAAGGCAGTAGTCAGCCCCCGATGTCTCCGCGCCTGCCACGCCCCCGCGTTCTCGCCCTCGCTCTCGTGCTCTGCCTCGGCGCCGGGGGAGCCGCCTGGTACGCGCTGCCCGAGCACGACAACGGCCCGGGACCCGTCGCCATCCGGGTCGACCAGGGCGGCTACGCCGGCGCGGAGCCCAAGACGGCCTTCGCGATGGGGCCGCGGGACAAGCTGGCAGGCGCGCACTTCGAAGTGGTCGACGAGGCCGGGCGGGCGGTACTCGACGGCGCTCCCGGGCCCAGTACGGGAGCCTGGAACCGGGCGTACGACACCGTACGGCCCCTCGACCTGTCCGCCCTCAGCAAGCCCGGCACCTACCGGCTGCGCCTGACCGGCAGCGTCGACGCCGTCTCGCCCCGGTTCACCGTGGCGCCGGCCGGCCGGCTCATGCAGAACCTGGCGGCCGACAACGTCCGCTTCTTCCAGGCGCAGCGCGACGGCGCCGACATCGTCCCGGGCGAACTGGGCCGCAAACCCTCCCACCTCGCGGACCGCTCGGCGCAGGTGTACGCCACGCCCCACTACAACGACGACGGCACCCGGCTGACCGCCCCGCTGCGGCGGACCGGGCAGTCCGTCGATGTGTCGGGAGGGTGGTTCGACGCGGGGGACTACCTGAAGTTCACCCACACCGCGTCCTACGCCACCGACGAACTGCTGCTCGCGCAAAGGGCGTTGCCCGACACCCCCGGGCTGGCGGCCGAGGCCCGGCACGGCCTGTCCTGGCTCGACAAGATGTGGGACGGCCGCACCCGTACGCTCTACGCGCAGGTCGGCCTGGGCGCCGGCGACAAGAAGCTGCACGGCGACCACGATGTGTGGCGCCTGCCGGAGGCGGACGACGCCCGGCAGGCGCAGGACGGCGACGCCGACCAACTGGTCGCACTCCGCCCCGTCTTCCGCGCCAACCAGCCCGGCGCGCCCATCAGCCCGAACCTGGCGGGCCGGGTCGCGGCCGCCTTCGCGCTGGCCGCACAGATCGACGCGGCCCGGGACCCGGCCGGCGCCCGGCAGTGGCTGGACAAGGCCGCCGCCGTCTACGGCCAGGCCGACACGCACCACCCCCGCCGGCTGGTGACCACCTTCCCGCACGCCTTCTACAGCGAGGAATCCTGGCAGGACGACATGGAGTTCGGCGCGGTCGAACTCGCCCTCGCAGCACAACAGTTGCGGGATGGCAGGGCCGAGCAGTGGCACACGCAGGCCGGCACCTGGGCGCGCGCCTACCTGTCCTCGGGCAATCCCGGCACGCTCGACGTCTCCGACGTGAGCGCGCTCGCCCATGCGGACCTGCTGCGCCTGGGCCCCTCGGCCGCGGTCGCCGCCGACCTGCGCAGGCAGCTCGCCGACGGTGAACGCCGCGCCATGAAGGACCCCTTCCGCGCAGGAGCGGTCTACACGGACTTCGACGCCGTGCCGCACACCTTCGGCCTCGTGGCCACGGCCGCCCTCTACGCCAAGGCCACCGGCGACCACCACTTCGACGCGTTCGCCGCGCAGCAGCGGGGCTGGGCGCTCGGCGCCAACGCCTGGGGGACGAGCTTCATGATCGGCACCGGCGAGGTGTTCCCGCACTGCCCGGCCCATCAGGTGGCCAACCTGGCGGGCAGTCTCACCGGCCGGGGCGCGCTGTTGCGGGGCGCGGTCGTCAACGGGCCCAACGGGGCCAAGAAGCTCTCCGGCGACGACGAGACCCTGGAAGCGACGCGCGCATGTGCGGCGGGGGGAGCCGAGTGGAAGCGCTTCGACGGCAAGGGCGCCCGGTACGTCGACCAGGTGGGGGCCTGGCAGACGGTCGAGCCCGCCGACGACTTCGGTTCGACGGCGCTCCTGGCCTTCGCCCTGTCCGGCACCACGGCATGACGTCCGGCGGGCCGCGGCGGACGACCGGGTGAAACGTCCGGCGGGGCAAAGGGGAGGGTGACGAGCGGGCGCAGGGGAGGGTGACGAGGTCGCGGCACGACGCTTGTTGGCGCCGCGGACGCGCCCTACGGTGACGCCATGACCTCGGACCGCGGCGCCAGCCCCATGCCCGTAGCAGCTACGAGGGCGGCAGGCGCGAGGGCGGCCGACCGGGCCGAGCGGCTACTGGGCTCGGACGGACGGTTGGTGGTCCACGGCCCCTGGGGGTCGGGAAAGTCCGTGGTGCTCTCGGAGCTGGCCCGCCGAGCCGTCGGGGACGGTGTGCCGGTGCTGCGGGTGGCTGCCGCTCCCGGGGACCGGGACCTCGCGCATGCCGCGCTCGCCACCCTGTTCGTCGTCCGGCCGCCGGGGATGGCCGAGGCCGTGGTGGAAGACAAGCGCGGAGCCCTCGCCGCCGCCATCGGAGGAGTGGGGCCCGGTGGCGCGGCCGGGCACCCGCTGGCGGTTCGTCTCGCCCTGACGGACCTCTTCGCCTCCCTGGCGCGGGACGGTTCTGCGCTCCTGCTGATCGACGACGCGCAGTGGCTCGACGTGGCCGGTGCCGAGGCGCTCGGGCACTCCCTGCGGGCCGCGGCGTCCGAACGGTTGAGAGTCGTCGTCGCCGAGCGCGGATGTCGCGAGACGCCGCTCGCCGGCCGGCTGTGCGGCGACCACGCGGTACGGCTGCCACTCGAACCACTCACCGTCGACGACGTGGCGGACGTGCTCAACTCCCATGCCCTGCCCACTGGTTGGGCCTCACGGGTCCATCAGTACACCGGGGGCAACCCGGCATTGGTGCGGGCGATGGCCATCGGGCAGCTGCGTCAGCGACCGGATCCCCGGGGCCGCGTCGCACCCTCGGTGCCGGACACGGCGCGCGCCGCCGCCGAGATCTGGCTGGGCACCGTGGGCCCCGGGCCGCGGGCGACACTCCTGACCGCCGCCCTGGCACACCGCCCGACCCCCGCCCTGCTGCGCCGGGCCGGATGCGCGGATGCCACCGAGCGACAGCTGGCCGAAGCGCGCAACGCCGGGATCGTACGGATCGAGCCGACGGGCGTCGTCGAGTTCGCGGCGCCGGCGCTGCGGGACGCGGCCGCGCACACCGTGAGGCGCTCCGACTCGGCCGCCGCCCATCGGGCGCTGGCCGCGGCGGCGGACGACCCGGTGCGTGCCGTCCGCCACCGTCTGCTGGCCTCGGACGCCTTCGACCGCACCCTCGCGGAGTCGGGGGAGTCGGCCGCGCGGCAGGCCGGTTCGCGCGGCGAGCGGACACTGGCCGCGGAGCTCCTGCTGCTGTCCGCCGATCGCACCCCCGCCGGACACCGCGCGGACCGCATGCGCCGCCTCGCGACGGCAGCCTCGCACGCGGCGGCGAGCGGCAGCTTCGACCTGGCCGTGCGGGTCGCCGACGCGGTGCGAGCCGCCGGGGCGGGCCGGGTGGAACAGGTCGCGGCACTCCTCGCGGTGATCGACGCGGGCGGTCAGGCCATGGGGGAACTGGACGACATCATCGCGCGGGCCCGGGAACGCGCGGGCGAGGACCCCGCACTCCTTGCGGCCGTCCAACTCCGGGTCGCCGTACGGACGAACCTCTGCGACGGGCTGCCGGGCAGCGCTCGCGCCGCCGCCGACCGTGCGGTGCGGATGGCCCGCAACGGCGGCGACCTCGCACTCGAAGCCGCGGCCCTGTCCATGCGCGCCCGTATGGAGCGGATCACCGGGCACCCCGGCTCCACCCGGACCCTGGCCACCGCGCTCGCCCTCGCGGTGCCGGCCGAACGGGTCGGCATCCGGAACAGCCCGCAGTACCTGGCCGCCCGGCACGCCGTGTTCGACGACCGGCTCGGCGCCGCCCGCGAGGCGCTGCTGCGGCTGCTGCCGCTCGCCGAGCGCACCGGCGACGCGGAGGACCTGCAAGAGGTGCTGCGCAGCCTGGCCGAGGTCGACGCGCGCTCGGGGGCGTGCGTACAGGCACTGGAGTGGGGCGAGCGGGCCCTGAGCCAGTGCGCCGGAGCGGGCCTTTCGCCGGGGCCCGCCTCCTATACGGCGGCCCTCGTCCAGAGCGCCGGGGGAAGCTTCGCCGAGGCCGCCGCGCACGCCGCGCGGGGCGTGCGCGTCTCGCGGGAGGAACGCGACCTGGTCTTCACCTCGCGCAACCTGTTCGCGCTGGGGACCGTACGCCTGATCACCGGGCGTCTGACCCAGGCGGCCGAGGCCCTGCGCGAGGTGGCCGCCCTCGAAGCGGAACAACAGGTGCGCGACGCGACCGCACTGCGCTGGCAGCCCGAGCTGATCGAGACGCTGGTGGGTCTGGGGCGACTGGACGAGGCCCGGGCCCTGCTGGCACGGGTGCGGCGGGCCATGGGTTCCGCCGCGCTGAGCACCGGCGCGGGCGCGGCGCTGGCCAGGGCCGAGGCCACGTACCGCGACCGGACCGGCGAACCGGACACGGCCCGTGCGCTGCTGGACACCTCGCTCGTCCAATTCCGCGCCCTGGGGCTCCAGGTGGAGGAGGGGCGCACCCTCCTCCACCTGGCCCGCCTCGAACGCGGACGGCGTCGGCAGGCCGCCGCACGGGCGGCGGCGCAGCGCGCCCACGCTCTGTTCGCCCGCATCCACGCCCGCCCCTGGGTCGCCCTCCTGAGCGCTCCCGCCGCCTCCGCGGCCGGCCCGCTGACCGAGGCGGAGGCCGCACTCGCGACGATCGTGGCCGAGGGGGCGACCAACCAGGAAGCCGCGAACCGCCTGCACCTGTCGGTGAAGACGGTCGAGGCCGTGCTGAGCCGCGTCTACCGCAAGCTCGCCGTCCGGTCGCGGACCGAACTGGGGCCCGCCCTAAGGAGGTTGGACCCTTCGCACTGAGGTGGGGCGGCCGCTGCGGGCGCCACCGCGCGCTCGGCTCAGGTGACGGTCCACTGGAAGGACGTGCTGCCGCGCGTGCCGTTGGCCTCGGTCGCGGTCACGGTGACCGTGCTCGTGCCCCGGGCGGTCGGCGTGCCGGAGACCAGTCCGGTCCTCGCGTTGACGCTCACGCCCGCGGGCAGTCCGGTGGCGGCGAAGGTCAGGGCGCCGCCGTCACTCGCCTTCGCCTGAATCGTGAAGGAGAAGATCCAGTAACCGACCCAACTCGACTGATTGCCGGGGCTGTTGACGGTGACCGTGCCGCTGCCGCCCGCCGGGTTCACCGTCCACTTGAAGGACGCGCTGCCCGCGGCCTTCGACTGGTCGGTGGCCGTCACGGTGACCTGGTAGGTGCCGGCCGCCGTGGGCGTGCCGGAGATCAGACCGGTGGCGGAGTCGATGGCGAGGCCCGCGGGAAGCCCGGTCGCGGTGTAGGTCAAGGTGGCTCCGGGGGTGGTGTCCGTGGCTGCCACCTGGAGGCGGGCGGGGCTCGCGACCGTGCCCGTCTGGTCACCGGGGTTGGCCACGGTCACGGCGCCACCGGGCGCGCCGCCGGTGGCGAGCCGCACACCCAGGTCGCTCAGCGCGTTGGTGACCGGGTAGAAGCTGCTCACGGTGTCACTGCCGCCGCTCACCACACCGAGCGCCGTCGAGCCGTCGTACAGACCGCCGCCACTGTCGCCGGACTGGGTGAGGTTCCCGGTCTGGATCAGATGGTTGACCACCACACCGTTGTCGTACGTGACGGTCTGGTCGACCGCGTTGACCGTGCCGCAGGTGGTGCCGGACGTCGCCCCGTTCTTGCACACGCTCTCGCCGACGCGTGCCGTGCCGACCTTGGTGAACGTGGTGGTGTCGGGGGTGAGTGCGTTGGTCACGAGGCTCGCGTCGGTGCCGTTCGGGCCGACCTTCACGGTCTTGCCGATGAAGTCGCCGGCGGGCGTCTGCCAGCCGTTGGCGGCCTTGCAGTGACCGGCCGTCAGCACGTAGTTGCTCTGCCCGTCCGTGACGTTGAAGCCGATGGAGCACCAACTGCCGGTGTTACCGACCACTTGGAGTTTGTCGCCGGTGTGGGTGGTGCTCTGCTGCACCATCCTGCCCCTGGTGTGCTCGACGCGGACCGAACCGCCCAGGGCGGTCGCCTTCGCCAGCAGCCGTTCCAGGTCCGGGCCGTGCGCCGCATCGCTGACGGTGAGGACCACCTGCCCGGCCGCCGGGTCGAGTCCGTAGGCCGTGTTCGGTACGGCGGGCAGGGCGGCCAGTTCGGACCTGGCCACCTCCGACCGTGCCAGGGGGGCGGCCGGTCGCGCGGGGGCGTCGGAGCCCTGGGCCGCGAAGGCCGGCGGCACGGACAGCACCGCGGCGGCGGCAGCCACACACAGGGCGGCGGCGCCGGCTCGTCTGGATATGTTCATTCCACACCTCTCGAAGGTCGGGGAGAGCGGTGCGGACATACTCGATCCGCCCTGGAGTGCGCGGCATCGGGGAAATCCCTTGTCCTTGGCGGCGACGGGGCGAGGGGCCGGGTGCCCGGCCCGCGCGACGGGAGGAAGAATGGACCGGCAAGGATCCATCCACGACGGGAGTTCTGCCATGAATCCGCGCGCCACCGGCCGCCGCGTCCTGGTCAGCGGGGCCTCACGGGGCCTCGGCCGTGCCGTCTGCCAGGCCTTCGCCGCCAACGGTGACCGGGTCGCCGTGCACTACGGCTCGCGCGCGGACGAGGCGAAGGCGACGCTGGAGTCCCTGGAGGGGGAGGGGCACGGGCTGGTCGGGGGCGACCTGTCCGACCCTGCGGGGGCGGCGGCCGTGGAGTCGGCTGCCGCCGAACTGCTCGGCGGTATCGACGTGTTGGTGAACAACGCCGCCGTGAACCTGCCCCATCCGCTCGCCGAGACCTCGTACGAGGAGTGGGTGGACGTGTGGCAGCGGCACGTCACGGTGAATCTGCTGGGTACGGCCCATCTGAGCTATCTCGCGGGGCGCCGGATGATCGCGCAGGGGACGGGCGGCCGGATCGTCAACATCGGTTCGCGCGGCGCGTTCAAGGGCGAGCCCGACCATCCCGCGTACGGCGCCACGAAGGCGGCCGTGCACGCGCTCGGCCAGTCCCTCGCCGTCTCGCTGGCCCCGCACGGGATCGGCGTCGCCTCCGTCGCCCCCGGCTTCTTCGACACCGAACGGGTGGCGCCCCGCCTGGACGGCGCCGAGGGCGCGGCGATCCGGGCGCAGAGCCCGTTCGGCCGGGTCGGTTCGGCACCGGAGATCGCGACGGCCGTGCTGTGGCTGGCCTCACCCGAGGCCGAGTGGGCGTCGGGGGCGGTCCTCGACCTGAACGGGGCGTCCTACCTGCGTACGTGACGCAGGGCGCGGAACGGCGGGTGGCGCCTGACCTCCGCCCGCACCTGGTCTGGTCCTCGTCAGCCGCCCCGAGCGTCCGTCAGTTCCCGTTCCCATGTGAGCAGATCGTCGAAGTAGGAGCGGCCCCGGTCGGTCCACTCCGCGATCGGTTTCAGCGCCTCCACGGTGCGGTGCAGGCGCTCCAGCGCGTTGTCGCGCCGCTCACGGACCTCCGGCGGCGCGGCCTCCTGCGCCGCCCATCGGGTGAGCCCGTACGCCATGCGCGCGAGGACGTGTGCGGCGTGCACGGCGCCCGCGACCGGCCTGGGTTCGGGGCGCAGTGAGTGGGTCACCAGGGTGTCGCCGTTGAGCAGGAACGTCTCGAAGGTGTTGCGCAGGTAGAGGGAGTGATGGCCGGTTTCGTGCAGGAGCGCCTCGAACGCGGCGGGGGTGCTCTGGATGCTTTCCGTGCCGAGGTAGATGGCGCCGAAGGTCTGGCGAAGCGTGCCCGAACGGAAGGGCCCGGCCCGGACGTACACGATGACGCGGATCAACAGATCCATTTCGAGTACGGCCTCCGGCCATACTCTGCGCAGGATTTCCCGGGCCGATGCGACATGCCCGGTCGCCTCCGCCATGTCCGGGGCGCCGAACCGGTCCGCACCCGCACCGGTGAGGCGCTGGACGTCCGCCAGGAGTTCCTCGATGCCATGGCGGCACCAATCGGGGCACGGGTGAGTTCCGCCTTCGATGTGTTCCAGGGCGGGCATCAGTACGCCGGGCGTCTGGCGGCGCAGCAGATCGGCGACACGCTCGCGGGCCGCCGCGGTTTCGGCGGGGTGGGCGGGGCCGCTTCCGGCGGGTGCCCTCGTCGCTTCCCACACCAGGCCGGGGTGCAGGCAGGAGGGTTTCTCCCCCGTTGGCAGCAGGGGGGAGAGGCGCTGGGAAACCGCGTGCTGGTGGCTTCGCGTCAGGCTCGCGGTCCCGGCCGGCGTCATGGCGACCCGGACCGTTTCATCGCGCCCCGGGTCCCTCACTTGTCACCGGGATTCGACTCCACCGCCAGCACCTCGGCGAGCGATACGGATTCCGACCTGGTGAGTTCCTGCTCCCGTGCCTGGAGACGGCGCAGGATCAGCGCGGAAATCATCTCGTCGCCCAGGCCGTCCAGCGCACGTGAGACGTCCTCCCGTACCTCCTGCCAGATGGCCTTAGACTGGCGGTTCAACGCGTCGGACCTGGCCGGCAGGCGGCCCCGCATCGACACGGTCCGCTCGGCGACGAGGTCCAGCACGTCGTGCAGGACATCGACCCAGTGGTCCTCCACGCCGTCGGAGAACGTGATGTGAACCGAGCCGTCGTCCCCGGTGATCCCCTCGTGGTAATAGCCGCGGGGCAGGTAGAGACAGTCGCCGGGGTGCAGGACGATCTCCTGGGACAGGGGGGTCTCCGGTGTGTCCCCGGGCTTGGAGCGCTTGATGGGCCATTGCTTGGGCGGCTCGTGAAGCCGCCATGTCTTGGAGCCGGCCAGTTGGCGTATGAAGACGCTGGCCATGTCGTAGTGCACGGGGGCGCCTTGGGCGCGGGGCGGTGTCAAGAACGCGTTGGCCGCGACGGGACATCCGATGTCGTCGGCCAACTCCGCGCAGAAGGACGCCACTTCCGGGCAGTACGTGGACATCGCCTGGAAGACGAGCGTCGCCCCCGCCCGCATCTCCGACACCACGTGCTGCGGATCCGCCAACCCGGACAGTACCCGGCGCTCGTCGGCGCCCCCCTTGGTCTTGGCGGTGCGCCGCACGCCTATGTCCTCGCCGTGGCGCCACAGCCTGACGTATGGAGTGCGCAGCCCTCGGTCGAAGAGGAGCCGCTGCGCGATCTCCGTGGAGAACGCATGGCCCAGCCCGGCCAGGTTCCGGCTCACATACGGCTTCTTGTCCCGAATGGACGCCAGCATGGACGGGTCGTCAAGAACTAGTTCTACTGCCATCCTCGGCTACCTCCGTATTCCCGACAGCTGTTGGTTCTTCCTGATCCTGATGGAACGCACGCATCCCGGGCACGGCCAGCACCGCGGCGGAGGCGCCGAGTTGCACCACCGCGGCCACGACAAGGACGGTGGTGCGGCCCAGCGCGTCCGCCAGAGGTCCCACGACGGCCAGGCCGATCGGCAGCAGAGCGAGGCTGCACAGCCAGTCGACCGAGGTCACGCGGCCGAGTAGGGCCGGCGGGAACTGGCGCTGTAGCGCGGTTTGCAGAAGGACGTTGAACGGCATCATCGCGAGTCCTGCCACGGCGTACCCGCCGACCACCCACCAGAGGGAGAAGGGGGTGAGCAGGACGAGCGGAACGGCGGCGAAGAGCGCGTTGAAGACGAGCGCACTCGTGCCGGGCCGCTTCAGCGGAATGCGCCCGACCACGATCGTGCCGACCAGACCGCTCAGGCTGAACATCGCGATCACCAGGCCGTATGCGGTGGGGCCCGCGAACTTCTCCTGCGTGATGACCGGCAGCAGCACCATGTGCGGTGCGACGACGAACATGGTCTGCAACGCGGTCATGACAAGAATGGCCGACACCCAGCGAATCCGGCGAACCGCCGCCAGGCCCTCCTTGGTCTCGGCGACGACGGAGGAACGGGACCTGGGCCGTTCCCGCCTCGGCTCGGTGACCAGGAGGACGCACACCAGACTGACCAGGAACGTGGCCGCGTTGATGCCGAACGCCCACCGGGTTCCGGCGGTCGCCACGATCACACCGGCGAGCGCGGGGCCCACCACGGCCGCGCCGCTGTCCAGGGCTCCGCGCCAGGCGTTCGCGCTGAGCAGCCGCTCTTCGGGGACGATCGCAGGCACCAGTCCGCCGAACGCGGGACGGAAGAACGCCTCGCCGCTGCCGACCAGGAAGGTCAGGGCGGCGAGTTGGAGCGTCCCGGTGTCGAACCTCCCCGCCAGGGCCGCGGTGATCGCCACCAACCGGAACGCGTCGGCCAGGATCATCGCCCTGCGCCGGGGCACGCGGTCCGCCCAGACACCCCCGAGGAGTGCGAACAGGACCGTGGCGAGGATGCGGCCGCCGATCACCATGCCGACGTCACCGGCATCACCGCCGGCCTCGATCACCCTGAGGGACACAGCGATGGTGAAGAGCTGGTCCCCGACGGAGCTGACGGCCTGCCCGGCCCAGAGGAACCGGAAGTCCCGCAGCCCGATGGCGCTTTCGGCCATGCCTGCGGACAGTTTCTTGCTCAGCGTGCGCGCACTCATCCGATCGGAGCCCCCGGAGCCCCCGCGGCTGGATCGGCCAACTGGCCGTAGCCGAACCCGCAGCAGTCGCCCGTGATGTCCTCGTCCCGCACGAGCGCGGGATGCTCGTCCCCGGTCAACGGGAAGTCGGCCAGGTCGATCGGCGAGGGCTCGTCGTCGACGAACACCTCGGCGCCATCGGTGATGAGGTCGAGGTGCACCTTCTCCTCGTAGTCGACCGCGGAGCGGTCCTGGTTGTGCTGGCCGAACCCGATGTGCACGCCGACGCGCCGCTCGTTGATGTGCGAGTTGGCGGGGATGAACCGGCCGATTCCCCTGTTGGTGCCGAAGCCCAGCTCACCGACCCGGGTGCCGTTGGGCTGCTTGAAGCAGAGTTCCACCAGTTCGCGGACGTCGGCGCCGGCGCACTCGACGTGCGTGGCACGCCCGTCGGTGATGTCGACCGTCAGGGGGTGGGCTGCCAGCCGGGTGTCGATCCGTGTGATGACGTTGCAATTCAGCGCGCCGTCGGCCACCAGGCGGCCGTCGATGCGGGCCGGGTACGTGGCGATCTCGCCCGCGGGGAGAATGGTGAAGCCGCCGGGCCGCCACACTCCGCGGTTGCTGATCCAGTCGAATCGGTCCGCATCGAGAGTGATCCGGAGATCGGTACCGCCACGCGTGCGGATCCGGAGATTGCGCGCCCGGGTCAGCCGCGTCAACAGCGCGGCGTTGCGCGCACTGAGTTCCTCCGGCCCGAGGTTGAGGGCCTGCTCGAAGAACTCACGCGACGCGCTGATGATGCGTACCACCATGCACCGATCACCACCGACCCGCTGTAGCACGTCGGCGAGGGGCCCGAAGTGGGACATCGTGTCCCGTTCGAGCGTAAGGACGACGAGCCGACCGGAGTGGGAATCGGCCTCCGCGACCGCGGTGTTCAGGCGCTGGGCGAACTCGTAGTCCACGAGCGGGCGCATACCCACGACCTGCGTGCGGAGGTTGCGTTGCCTCAGCCCTGCCACCAGCCAGGCGGCCGCCTCCCGGCTGTCCGGGGAGAAGGCGACGATGCAGTGATCGTCGGGGGAGACGCCGACGTACCGGTCAAGGAGGGAATCCACGCCGGCCTGGAGTTCGGGGCCGGTCTGCAAGACGCTCAAGATGCTTCTTCTCCCATGGCCTGTGATCGCTTCCATCGGTGTTCCAGCCGCAGGAACGTCCTGCGGCTGGAACACCCGATAATGCCGGTCAGGAGCGATCAGGTGGCGACGAACCACGCCATCAGGGGCCCTTCGTCGCCACTGCCCACCGGCTCAAGAACCGCGTCCGACTCGGCAGCGGAGAGTTCGCGCAGGGCGTCCTCCACCAGCGATTCGTAAGACGGTGCTTCCACAGTGGTGCCCGTTGCAGGGGCAGGATTCAGTGCCATCTTGACTCCTCTCAGACAACAGTGATCGCTCGACCGTAAGGAGCGTGACTGGGCCATGTCAATGAAGCGTCGTGGCCAACTGCCGCCATCCTGGGCCGACTTGAAGATCGTCGATGGCGGACCGGGAGCCGGGAGGCGGCCTCCTAGGAGGCCCCCAGCTCGTCGGCCGCCCGCCAGGCGTGGTGGGCGAAGCGGGCGGCCTGGGGGTGGGCGCCGTGCGAGGGGTGGGCGAGGTAGGCGGGGACCGGGGGTGCTCCGGTCAGCGGGACCAGGCGGACGAAGGGGTGTGTGTAGCGGCGGGCGGCGGCGACCGGCGCGGTGCCCACGCCGAGGCCGACGGCCACCTGCTCCAGCCACTCGTCGAAGTTGCGGCACTCGGCGCCGACCTCGGGACGGCTTCCGTCCGGCCACATGTCGGGGAACGTGGTGCCGCTCACCGTGTTGATGATCAGGGGGAGTCCGGCCAGCTCCGCCCAGTCCAGCTCGGTGCGCTCGGCCAACTGCCAGCTTGCGGGGACTGCCGCGATGCGGGGCTCGTGGTCCTGTCGAACACGTCCTCATCGACGGCCGCCCGGACCTGGCGCCGCTGGTCTTCCTGCACGGCGGACTCGGTTGCGTCGCCGCATGGGGCCGCTTTCCCGCCCGACTCGCCGCCGCCACCGGGCGCCGCGCCCTGGTCTACTCCCGGCACGGCCACGGCGGCAGCGGACCCGACCCGCTGCCCCGCACCCCGCGCTACATGCACGAGCACGCCCAGGACCTGTTGCCGGGGCTGCTCGATGCCCTCGGACTGCACCGCCCCGTCCTCGTGGGCCACAGCGACGGCGCCTCGATCGCGCTGCTGCACGCCTCGGTGCGTCCGGTGGCGGCCGTCGTCGGCATGGGTCCGCACCTGTACTTCGAGGAGGAGAACCGCCTCGGCATCGAAGCCGCCCGCGCCTCCTACGAGGCCGGTCCGCTCGCCAAGAAGCTGGCCCTGGTGCACGACGACCCCCGGGGCGTCTTCGACCGGTGGTCCGGAGTCTGGCTCTCGCCCGGTTTCCGCGACTGGGACATCGAGGGCGATCTGGACGTCACCGCGCCGGTGTTGATGATCCAGGGCGACGCGGACGAATACGGCTCCCTCGGCCAGCTCGACGCCGCCGCCCGCGCGGTGCGCGGCCCGTTCCGGCGCCTGGTGCCCGAAGGCTGCGACCACTACCCGTACCTGGTCTGCCCCGACCTCGTCATCGAGTCCGTCGGCGACTTCCTCGACGCGCACGTCGGCGCCCCCGCCGCGGAGGCCGTCCGATGACCGCTCCCGCGCACGCCGCGACGACCGCACCGGCGGCCACGGAGAACCCCGTACGCCTCGACGCACTCCTGGCCCGCTCCGCCCGCCTCCACCCCGGGCGCCCCGCGCTCGAAGGCGCCGGTGAAAGCTGGACGTACGCCCAACTCGACCACGCTGTAGAGGTGTTGGCCGCCCGGCTGAGTTCCGACGGGCTCGCCCCGGGCGACCGGGTCGGCGTCTACGCCCCCAAGACCCCGGCCACCGTCATCGCCCTGTACGCGGCTCTGCGGGCCGGTGCGGTGGCAGCGCCCCTGGACGTGGCCGACCCGCCGGAACGCACCGCCCGCATGATCCGCAACGCCGGCCTGTCGCAGCTGCTCACCAGCGACCGCGCCCTGGCCGGGGCGCACCGCGCCGCCGTCCGGGCCCGCGACGGCGCCCCGGCCGAGGGCGAGGCCCTCGACCACGGCCTGCACCGACTGCGCGTCCTGGCCCCCGACGAGCGGCCCGGTCCGCTGCCCGCACCCACCGACCGCGGCGGCTACATCCTGTTCACCTCCGGCTCCACCGGCTGGCCCAAGGGCGTCCTGCTCTCGCACGGCAACGTCGCCCACTACGCTCTGTGGGCCGCCCGTGAGTTCGGGCTCACCCCCGAGGACCGGATCGGTTCCCAGGCCGCCCTCACCTTCGACCTGACCACCTTCGACCTGTTCAGCGCCGCCGCCGCCGGTTCCTGCACGGTCTTGATGCCGGACCTGTTGCGCGCCTTCCCGCGCGATGTCGTCGGCTGGCTGACCGAGCAGCGCATCACCCACTTCGTGGCCGTGCCCTCGCTCTACCACGGCATGCTCCAGCAGGGCGGCATCGCCGACTCCCCGCCGAGGCACCTGCGCCTCGCCGCCTTCGGCGGGGAGGCGTTCGCCCCCGAAGTCCTGGAGCGCTAGCTGGAGTTGCTCGACGGCGTCCCCTTCTGCGACCTGTACGGCCCCACCCCACCCGCACACGCATCGACACACCACACCCCACATCCTCAGGAGAAGAAACCCATGCGACTGACCCGGCACCAGGTCGACCAGTACCACGACCAGGGATTCCTGACGCTGGAAGCCCTCCTCGACCCCCGCGAGGTGGACACGCTGCGGGCGGCCCTCGACCGGGACGTCAAGACCCCCGGCCCCCAACTGGTGACCGAGGACGGCGGCACGGAGGTGCGCGCGGTCTACTCCTCGCACCAGCGCCAACCCGAATACGCCGGCCTGGTCCGCGACCCCCGCATCCTGCCGGCCGTCCAGCAGCTGCTCACGGACGACGTCTACATCTACCAGTTCAAGATCAACGCCAAGCCGGCCTTCGGCGGCGACAAGTGGGCCTGGCACCAGGACTACCTGGCCTGGCGCCTCGCCGACGGGCTTCCCGCCCCGCGGCAGACCAGCATCGGTGTCTTCCTGGACGACGTCACAGAATTCAACGGCCCCGTCATCTTCCTGCCGGGCTCGCACCGCGACGGACTCGTCCGCGAGGGCCGTTCGGCCAGCGCCAAGTCCGACCAGCACCTCGACCCCGACGACATCTCGCTGACCCCGCAGCAGCTCGCCACACTCGTCGACCGGCACGGCATGACCAGTCCCAAGGGGCCGGCCGGCTCCGTGGTGCTGTTCTCGCCGGAGATCGTGCACGGTTCGGCACCCAACATGTCGCCGTTCGCCCGCCGTCTGCTGATCGCCACCTACAACGACACGGCCAACCTGCCGCGGCCCGCCGGCGCCCCGCGTCCGGACTACGTCGTGTGCCGCGACACCGAGCCGCTGCGCCCCCTGGACGCGCCCTTCTCCGCGGCGCTCGCGCTGCGTACGGTGACGTCATGACGCCCCGCACCGGACGTGCCGTCGTCCTGGAGGAGTTCAACGCCCCATTGAAACTACGGGAGTTCGCGCTGCCCCCGGCCCCGGACGGCGGCATGATCGTCGCGTGTGGCTACGGCGGGGTGTGCGGCACCGATCTGCACTTGCGGCAGGGGCACCTCGACATCCCGGTCCCGCTCGTCCTCGGCCATGAAGGCCTGGGCGTCATAGAGGAGTTGGGCGCCGGTACGCACCGCGACGCCACCGGAGCGCCGCTCGCGGCCGGTGACACGGTGATGTGGGCGTCCTCCATCGCCTGCGGTGTCTGCCCGCCCTGCCGGCTGCACCGCGAACCGACCCTGTGCGAGCAACGCCGCACCTACGGCGTCAACCGTGCCGTCGACAGTGGTCCGGAGCTCTCCGGAGCGTGGGCCGACCACATCGTGCTCCAGCCCGGCACCGCCGTCATCAAGGTGCCCGACGGCATCGACCCGCTCGCCGCCATGTCGCTGGCCTGCGCCGGGCCCACCGTGGCCCACGCCCTCTACGAGCGGCGGCCGGTGCGGCTGGGCGAGAGCGTGGTGGTGCAGGGCAGCGGCCCGGTCGGCCTCGCGGCGGCCGCGTTCGCGCAACTGGCGGGCGCCTCCCGGGTCATCGTCGTCGGCGGCCCGGCCGGTCGGCTCGACCTGGCTGCCGCCGCCGGCATCGGCGACATCCACCTGGACATCGCCGACGCCGACGACCCCGAGGAGATCCTGCGCGAGGTACGGGCGGCCACCGGCGGGGACGGCGCCGACCTGGTCATCGAGTGCGCCGGGGTGCCGGCCGCGGTCGGGCAGGGTCTCACCCTCGCCCGCCGGGGCGGCAGCTACCTCATCATCGGCCAGTACACGGACGCCGGGGACACCCTGATCAACCCGCACCAGATCGTCCACCGGCAGCTGGACGTCGTCGGCTCCTGGGCCTTCACCGGCGCCCATCTCGTCGAATACGTCCGCCTGCTGCCCGCCCTCACCACCCGGTTCGACCTGGCGAGCCTGGTGACCCGGTTCCCCCTGGAACAGCACACCGAAGCGCTCGGCGCGGTCGCCGAAGGGTCGGTGATGAAGGCGGTGCTCACCTCCTGACACCCACCCCGCAGTGCCCACTTCCCGAGGCACCGGCCCGCGCGATGTGACGGTGACCGGTGAAGGCGACGGCCCGACAGCAGCCCACCGGCGCGGTCGGGCCGTCACCGCTGCCCGCGCGCGGCCGCCCCGTGACGCACCGGCTCACCCGACCAGCAACCCCAGCGCCGACTCCGTCGCGCGGTCGTCAGGAAGGTAGGCGAGCAGATGGTGGCCCGGCTCGTCGACCGCGGCGAGCTTGACGTACCGCAGACGCAGATCACCGGCGACCGGATGCCGGAAGTGACGTACGGCGGGATGGAAGGCCGAGGTCTCCCGGTCGCCGTACCAACGCGCCGCATCCGGGTCGGCAAGCAGCTCCGCGGTGATCTCGGCATACCGGCCGTCCTGCGGATGCCGGGCCGCCTTCGCCCGGAACTGGCCCAGCAGGCTCCGCGCCTCATGCTCCCAACTGGCCAGCAGCGTACGGGCGGGCGGCCAGCGGAACACCAGCCACAGCAGATTGCGCTGCTTGGGCGCCAGCCGCGCCAGATCGGTGAGCAGTGCCGTGTACCCGGAGTTCCAGGCCAGCAGGTCCCAGTGCGGGTCGAGCACCACGGCCGGGTTCGGCGCAAGCGACTCCACCAGGGACAGCAGGTTGCGCGACACCCACCCCGGCGGCTGCTTTGCCGGCGCGGCGTGGGCCACGAAGGACATCACATGCGCGGTCTCGTCCGCGTCGAGGTGCAGCGCCCGGGCCACCGACCGGAGCACCTGCTCCGACGTACGCACACGCCCCTGCTCCAGCCACGCGTACCAGGAACTGCTGATGCCGGCCAGCGCCGCGACCTCCGCGCGCCGCAGCCCAGGGGTACGACGCCGCGGTGAACCGGGCAGCCCCACATCGGCCGGGGCCAGCCGCTCCCGCCGAGAGCGCAGGAACGCGCCCAACTCGCGGTCCGGGCCGTTGGCTCCTCCGCCGCTCATGCTCCCTCCCCCTCGCACCGCGGACTACCTCCCGGGGGGCGTGCGACATGCCCCCAGGGTGTGAGCAAGGGTAAT
Source organism: Streptomyces sp. CB01201 (assembly GCF_002803085.1). Taxonomy (GTDB): domain Bacteria; phylum Actinomycetota; class Actinomycetes; order Streptomycetales; family Streptomycetaceae; genus Streptomyces; species Streptomyces hundungensis. The sequence goes on from NZ_NNBJ01000001.1 coordinate 669,679, forward strand.
CGGCTGGGGCCCCGCCTCGATCGCCGCCGGTGGTGAGCTGGAGCTGCCGGTTCGTCAGGACCGGCAGGCACGCCACAAGGAGCCCCATGGACACCACCGACTCAGCACGCACCGCCGCCGCGCCCCCCGCGATCCCCTCTGCCCCCGCGCTCCCCGCCGCCTCCCTGCGGCTGCTGCGCGCCGCCGGATTCGTCAGCAACTTCGACCGCTTCTGCATCACCCCCATGCTGCTGCTCATCGGCACGCAGCTCGGCGTCTCGCTGCCCACGGTGATGCTCGCGGCCAGCGGCTACTTCCTCGCCTACGGCCTGATGCAGCCGGTCTGGGGTCTGGCCAGTGACCGACTCGGCCGGGTGCGTGTGATGCGGATGTCCCTGGCCGGCGCCGCCGTAGCGGCACTCTGCTCGGTGGTCGCGCCCGACGCGGCAGTGCTGATCGTGGCGCGCGTCGCAGCAGGCGCGTTCTTCGCCGCGTCCATCGCCGCGTCCATCACGTACATCGGGGACACCGTGCCCGCCGCGGTGCGCCAACGCCCGCTCAGCGAACTGATGACCGCGTTCGCCCTGGGCACCGCCGTGGCCACCGTCGTCGCCGGCGCACTCGCGCATTACGTCAGCTGGCGGCTGGTCTTCGCCCTGCCCGGCCTGATCGCCGCCTATCTGGCGCTCGCCCTGCGCCGTCTGCCGGAGCCGCCGCGCGCAGCGCCCGGCGCGCTGCTCGCCCCCTTCAAGGTTGTTCTGCGGTCCCGCTGGCAGTGGTACGTCATGGCCGTCGCCCTGCTCGAAGGCGCCGTCCTGCTCGGCTTCCTGACCTACATCGCGCCGGCCCTTGAGGCCCAGGGCGCCTCGGCGACCCTGGCCGGTGCGGTGTCCGCGCTGTACGGCGTGGGCTCCATGGCCGCGTCCCAGACGGTCAAGCGGCTGGTCGGACGCTGGACGCCGGTGCGCCTGATCGTGGCCGGCGGGGTGCAGATGGCACTGGCCTTCGGCGTGGCTGCGGCCAGCCGATCGGTGCCCGCGCTGGTGGCGTGCACGCTGCTGCTCGGCGGCGGGTGGTCGTTCATGCACTCCACGATCCAGTCCTGGGCCACCGGCCTGTCCCCGGCGGCCCGCGCCACCGGCGTCGCGATGTTCGGCCTGGCCCTCTACGTCGGCAGCGCTCTGGCCAGCGCCCTCGCCGCCGGACCTGCCGAACACCACGCGTACGGGGGCCTGTTCCTGACCGCCGCGATCCTCACCGTCCCGCTGACGGTCGCCGCGGCCGCGGGGCGAGCCCGTTACCGGGGTTGACCCGGCGTCCCCTGTCGGGCCGATGCCGTTGCGGTGCTGTCGCGTTCGACTCCCTGGTCCTGCGGTCGCCGCCCGAAGCCGACCAGCCGAGCCGGTTGGCGGAGCTAATGGAGCTCTGCTCCGCAGCCTTGGTCGAAACAATCAGGGGCCGGTCTCCTCGGCATGGTGGGTGCAGAAGCCAGGGCCCGCACGGCAGTGCCGGGTCCCATGGGCCGGCGGCGCCCGGGGCCCGGCACTGAATGATGGACGCGCCAGGGATACTGCCGTCATGGCCGTTACCCAGCAACTCGCCCGCATACCCGAGGAGTACCTCGCCGCATGCCGTCAGTCCGCCGCCGCGTCATCGGACGGCGACCACCACTGGGATCCACCGGCGAACGACGTCCTGGACCTGGACTGGGCGCCGGCGCTGCTGAGACGCGCCGGCGAGGTGGCCGGGCTCGACGCGGCCCATCTCGATGCTCTGCGGCGCGCCACCGACGGCGAGAGCGCTCTTGACCTGGTCTTCCTCGACACTTACCCACACGCCATAGCCCCTTTCGGGGCCGCGCCCACCGGCCTCGGCATCTCTGAAGTGGCGCAGGTCTCCGCACTACTTGGCCGGATCGACATGCCCGCCCTTCTCGCCGCCCTGCCGGCCGACGAGGGTGAGGCCGAGTCCTTGATCGGTCTGATGGGCGGGCCCATCACCGGCGGCCTGCGGGCGTACCTGCTGGAGCACTTCAACGCCCTGCGCGACTTCTACCTCGACGCAGCCGAGCGCCACCTGCTGGTCGTGCTCTGGTGGGACTGACCCGCGACCCACCAGGCGTCCCCACCACAAGCACGTGGGGAGTTACGTGATGGTCGGGCAGGGGAGACCGCGTGACCATTTACCAGGGTTGCGCACCTCGACCCGTACACCGCCGGGCTGCTGGGTGTCACTCGCCGCCGTCCACTGCCTCCCTGTGCTTGGCTCGGCGAGGGCTGCCCGTACCTCCTCAAGGCCTCAGCCCCAGCAGGGATCAACCGGAGGGCCGGCAACACCCTCCACCCGCACCTGCGGCCGGACTTTCACCCGACCCGGCCTACCCGCCCAGCTCAACCGCGCGGTGCAGGTCGCGGACATACGCTTCCGGCTGTTCCCAAGCCGCGAAGTGGCCACCGACCGGGTGCTCCACGTACGCGCGCACGTTCAGGAACGCTTCCGCATAGCTCCGCGGCTCCGGCTTGATGTCGTCCGCAAAGATCGACAGCACCGTCGGCGTCTCGATCCGGTCCGGGAGGGTGACCGCTTCGGTGTACGTCGCGAACGAGGTGCCGATCGTGCCCGTGACCCAGTACGCCGTGATCCAGGTCAGCAACTCGTCCAGGGTGAACGCCGTTGCACCGGCCCAGGACTCCAGCTTCTCCGCGAGCCACGCCGCAAGGCCGGCCGGTGAGTCGCCGAGAGCCACGGCGAGGGTGTTCGGCCGCGTGGACTGCTCGGCGATGTAACCGCCCTCGCTCCGGAACCACTGCGCCGCCCGGCTCAGATACGCGACGGCGTCGGGGGCGAGCGTCGTCGGGTCCGCCGTCAGCGCCCGCTGTGGGGCGACGTTCGTGAGGTGCAGGGCCGCCGTCCGGTCCGGATGGCGGCCCGCGAGGACTTCCGCGACCGTGCCACCGACATCGCCGCCCGACGGCGTGTAGCGCGCGTAGCCGAGTTCGGCGAGACCGGCCGCGACGATCTCCGCGATCCGGCCGGCCGACATCCCGGCCGCGGTGAGCGAGGCCGCGAACGGGAAGCCCGGCAGCGCCGGGACCACCACGTGCACGTCCGTGAGCAGCGGTAGGACGCGTTCGAACCGCAGCACCGAATCCGGCCAGCCGTGCAGCAGCACGACGACCGGGGCCCCGGGATCCGCGGACCGCTGGTGGATCACCCGCAGGTCGGTGCCCACCGTTGCCCAGGGGAGCGCGCGGATGCGGTGCTCGTGCGCGTCCCAGTCGTAGTCGCCGGCCCAGCGCGCGAGCAGCTCGTCGAGCCGGGCGCCGGTGATCCCGCGCGTTTCGTCGCCGCTCCAGGGGGTGGTGACCCGCCGGGTGGTCCGCAGTCGGTCCCGCAGTTCGTCCATCATGTGTATGACGATACACATGATGTGTATGCTCGTACACATGACTTCGCGCAACGCCCCGGCCACCCGGCAGCGGATCCTTGAGCAGGCCCGGCGGCAGTTCGCCCGGCACGGGTACACGGCGATCACGGTCAAGGGCGTGGCCGATGCGGCCGGTGTGTCGCCCAACCTCATCACGCGCTACTTCGGCGGCAAGGAAGGCCTGTTCGTCGCCGCGACCCGGGTGGAGATCCCGGTCGAGGACTCCTTCGGCGGCGAGCGGTCCGAGCTGGGCGTGCGGCTCGCGGCGAGCATCGTCCGGCGCTGGTCCGGTGATCCGGGGGAGGACCCGCTGCTGGTGCTGCAACGCGCGTCGGGCGAGCGCCCGGAGGCGGCGGAAGCCCTCGCCTCCTTCCTCGACGCGAACTCGCTGGAGCCGTTGCGCCGTTACCTGCGCGACAGCGGCCTCGACGACGCGGAGGCCCGCCGCCGCGCCGCCGCGATCGACGCCTTCGTGCTCGGTGTCTCGACCCGCCGCCGCGTGCTGCGGTCCGAGCTCGGCAACCCCGCCGAACTCGAAGCCTGGCTGGGCGCGGTGATCCAGCGCCTCGCCGACGGCTGACCTCGTCACCGACCGGGGCGGGACGCCGAGTCCTCGTGCCGCGGGTCGTGGCGTCACAAGGTGGCGGGGTCGAGGTCGCTCACGTCGTCGAATCCGGCCCTGCGGTTGAGGTTGCCGGTGACGCGCGCGACCGCGGTCCGGGGGAGCAGGCGCGCCGCCCAGGCTCCGACGCGGTTGTAGGCGCGTCCGGGGAAGGAGATGGACCGGCCGCGTGCGAAGTCGTCGAGAGTTCTGGCGGCGACGTCGGCGGGGGTGTCCGTGGCCCTCGGGTCCATGGTCGCGGTCGTACGGTCGAAGAATCCGGTGTCGGTGGCTCCCGGGTGCGCCGCCATCACGCGCACGCCGGTACCGCGGACCTCCTCGGCGAGCGCCTCGGTGAACGAGAGCACGAATGCTTTGGTGGCGGCGTAACTCGCCTGGTACGGCATGGGCTGGAAGGCGGCGGTGGAGGCGACGTTGACGATTCCGCCGCGGCCGCGTTCGACCATGCCGGGGGCCAGGAGGTGGACCAGGCCGATCAGCGCGGTGACGTTCACGTCGACGGACTGGAGGTTGGGTTCGAGGGGGCGGCTGAGGAAGGGCCCCACCGACCCCATCCCGGCGTTGTTGAGCAGGAGGTCCACGTCGAGGCCGAGTTCCCCGACGGCGTCGACCACCGCCTGCGGGGACCGCCGGTCCGACAGGTCCGCGGCGATCACGTCGACCCGGACGGAATGGGCCTTCCGGAGCTGCCCGGCCAGGGCGTGAAGCGCGTCGGCCGAGCGGGCGACGAGGACGAGGTGTGCGCCTCGGGAGGCGAGTTCCCGTGCGTAGGCCTCGCCCAACCCCTTCGATGCGCCGGTGACCAGAGCGGTGGTGTTCGCGTAGTCGTGCATGGGGCGGTGCTCCCTGTTCGGCTGTGTGCCGGGCCGTGTCAGAGCGAGCGGGCCCCGGGAAGGAGGGGCGCGCGAAGCGGCCCGCCAGGCGGACGGCCTCGTGTCCGCAGCGGGAACGAGGACCGATTACTTCGAGTCTCGAAGGAACGTAACACTTCGAGACTCGAAGGAGAAGGCTAGGATGAGGCCATGACGCGAGGCACCCTTGAGGCGGCGGTAGCGGCGAACCATGAGATCTTCATGCGCACCAGCGACCGGATCGAGACCGTCCTGGCCGAACACGGTCTGACGCAGGCAACCGCTCAGGCACTCTGGGCGATCGACCCGGCCGAGGCGCCGCCCTCGATGAAGGAGCTGGCCGGCCGGCTGTACTGCAACGCGCCCAACCTCAGCTTCGTCATGAATCAGCTCGCCGGCCGGGGACTCGTCGAACGTTCCACCGACCCCGCCGACCGCCGCTCACGCGTCGCGGTGCTGACGAAGGACGGCCGACGGGTGCGGTCCGCGCTGATCGAGGCGGCTCTGGCCCTGAGTCCATTCGCGCGACTGGGCGCCGACGACCTGCTCAAGCTGGTGAGTCTCCTGGGGAAGGCGCTCGAACCGGCGGTGGATGCGGAGTGAGATTCGGCAGGCTTCAGGACGCGGCACAGGAACGCGCCGGTCTGCCGTGCCGGGCGATCCGACCGGCGGGCCGGGCCGGGGCCGGAGGCCGGGTGCAGGGTGTGCGAGGGCAGCTGAGAGGCTGGAGACCATGAGCACGGAGCAGCGCCGGATCCTCGTCATCGGCATCGGAGCGGGCGACCCGGACCACCTGACCCTTGGCGCGGTGAAGGCGATGGGCAGGGCGGATGTGTTCTTCATCGTGGGCAAGGGGCCCGACAAGGCGTCCTTGACGGACTTGCGGCACCGGATGGTGGAGGAGCACGCCCAGGGCCCCTACCGAGTGGTGGAAGTGGAGGATCCCAGCCGGGAGCGGCGCCCGATGGACCGCGGCGAGTACGCGGTGGCCGTCCAGGACTGGCGCGACCGGCGCGGGGAGCTCTTCGAGCGGCTGATGCGCGAAGAGATGGCGCAAGGGGAGACCGGGGCGTTCCTGGTCTGGGGCGATCCGTCCCTCTACGACAGCACCCTGGGCATCCTCGCCGACATCGAGGCCCGCGGCTCGATCCGCCCGCAGGTCGAGGTGCTGCCCGGCATCACCAGCGTCTCGACGCTGGCGGCACGCCACCGCATCCCGTTGAACCAGCTCGGCCGCCCGGTGCACATCACTCCGGGCCGGCGCCTGTCCGAGGTGGCTCGGATCGACGACGGCGACATCGTGGTCATGCTGGACGCGCACGAGTCGTTCACCCAGGTCGAGGGGGACGACGTGTGGATCTACTGGGGCGCCTACCTCGGCACCCCGGACGAACTGCTCGTCGCCGGTCCGGTACGTGAAGTGGCGCAGCACATCCGGCAGTTGAGGGCCGAGGCCCGCGAGCGACACGGCTGGATCATGGACACCTACCTCCTGCGCGACGTGGGGAAGCGGCCGTCCGAGGGTGCCGACGATCAGCCCTCGGCGGGGCACCGGGACGAGAGCGGTCGCCCCATGGCGTGAAGTGTCCTGTTCCGGTTGCGTGTTCGGGGGCGGGGGAGTGCCCAGCCCGCTTTGATCGCGTGCGGTGCGGTCGCGGGGCGACATCCGGTCGGCGCGTCGCGCGGCACCGCGTTCTGCGCAACGGCCCGTACGTCAAACCCCTTGCCCTGCAAGGCAGTTGACGAGCAGTGCCGAACTCCCGGTTGGCCTGGCACTAGGACGAACCTAGGACGGCCGAAGGACCCGCGTCCGTAACGTCGTGGCCGGTCGGGCAGCCACTCCCCGGCACGGGGGAGCAGCGACAAACGCCCGGTCGAGTCGGCAGCGGGGGCGGGATGACAGCCGTCGCCGCCGTCACCTCGGCCGTCGCTGCCAGGGGAGTGGCCCCGACCCAGCGCTGATCTGCGGGTCGGTGGGATCGCAGCTTCCCGCCGGCCAAGAGGCCACTCCCAACCGGAAGGCACCCATGAGTTTCAAGAAGGCACTCACCGTCTCGGCAGCCGTTGCGGCGTCCCTGGCCGGCAGCCTCCTCACCGCGTCCGGCGCTCATGCCGCCGCCTCGTCGTCCGCCCCGCACGTCGTCTCGCCGGCGTACAGCGCGAACGCGTGCCGGTCGTGGACCACGCACAACTACGCGTACATCACCAACAACATCTCGATCGACTCCTGCTATTGGGTCGAGAACAACGGCTACACCGTCTCCGCCACGATCCCGTTCCAGAACTACTCCGGCACCGGCGTCGTGTACTGCGCGCACGCGGTCAACGTCAACACCGGTGGCTGGGCGCACGACTTCGGCTGCGGTTCCGGGGTCTCGACCGGCCAGGGCTCCACCACGGCGGGGACCGGTGGAGGCGGCCCGGGGTACAGCGAATACTGGAACGCCCCGGCGGGCACCTACGTCGTCTCCACCGGGTTCTGGCTGAACGGCACGTACTACGGCGACGTCCAGAGCCCGCGGACCACCATCGGATCGCACTGACCCATCGGGGGCGGGCGGCTGCCGGTCCGAGCCACCGGACCGGCAGCCGCCCGTTCTTTCGCGGCTTGGCCTGCGTGAGGGTTCATCCGCGACGTCGAGGGCCGGTGCGACATCGCCTTCTTCCCGTGCTGACGGTGTGCACCGACGGGGGTGTGAGCGGCTGGTCGCGGTGAGGGGGAGGGGCGCCCGGGCAACCCCGAACGGGGGTCCCGCATCACCCTCGTCCTCGAAAGGCCCCCTCCGGGACTGCGGGGGTTGCCTTCGAGTGCACTCGAAGGTGTTGTCTGGTGGGAGAAACACGGCGACGTGCTGATCGTACCGATGACGAGTTTCCTTGAGGAGCGCACCATGACGCAGAAGATCTGGTTCATCACCGGCGCCTCGCGCGGCTTCGGCCGGGAGTGGGCCATCGCCGCCCTCGAACGCGGCGATTCGGTGGCCGCTACCGCGCGCGACCTCTCCACGCTGAACGACCTGCGCGAGAAGTACGGGGAACGGCTGCTGCCCCTGCGCCTCGACGTGACGGACCGTGACGCCGACTTCGCCGCCGTACGGCAGGCGCACGAGCGGTTCGGACGCCTCGATGTGGTGGTCAACAACGCCGGCTACGGCCACTTCGGGCTGATCGAGGAACTCACCGAGGCGGAGGCGCGCGCGCAACTGGAGACCAACCTGTTCGGCGCCCTGTGGATCACGCAGGCAGCGCTCCCGTTCCTGCGTGAGCAGGGCAGCGGCCACATTCTCCAGGTCTCCTCCATCGGAGGCATCAGCGCCTTCCCGCTGGTCGGGATCTACCACGCGTCGAAGTGGGCGCTCGAAGGCATGAGCCAGGCGCTGGCCCAGGAGGTCGCGCCGTTCGGCGTCAAGGTCACGCTGATCGAGCCCGGCGGGTTCGCTACCGACTGGGCGGGTTCCTCGTCCAGCACGTCCGAGCCGCTGCCGGCGTACGCCGACTTCCACAAGCAGGTGCAGGAGCAGCGCCGCAAGCGTGTCGGAACCCCGGGCGATCCGACCGCGTCCGCCGCCGCCGTGCTGAAGATCGTCGACGCCGACGAGCCGCCGCTGCGCTGCTTCTTCGGTTCGGCACCCCTGGGCATCGCCAAGGCCGACTACGAGCAGCGGCTCGCGGTGTGGGAGAAGTGGCAGCCCGTGGCAGACCTGGCGCAGGGCTGAGCCGCGCCGACAGGCCTGGCGCTCGGAGCGGGCAGCCGTAGGCCGGGATGCGGTCACCGGGTTCCGGTCGGGGCCCGGGCTCGCGAGGGAGCCCGGGCCGTTCCGTCACAAACCGGGCCGTTCCTTCACAACTCGACGATCTGGAGGAACGCCCCGGGATCGTCGGCGTAGTTCACGCCGGTGACGTACATCGTGTCGCCGTCGGGCCCCAGGGTCAGCCCCGTTCCCCGCTCCATGGCGAATCCGGTGACCGTCTCCCGGGCTACGCGCGTGTTGGTCGCCGTCTTGTAGGAGAGCACCTTCGGCACGCTGCGGTGATCGTCCTCAAGAACGTAGAACCGGCTGCCGTCAGGGCTCACGGCCGGGCTCAGCACCGGTTGGTAGTTCGACTGGAAGTCGATGGTGGTCAGTACCCGGTCGCTGTCGAGGTCGACCAGAACCGCGTGACCGTCCGGCTTGCTCAGCGCGTAGAGGCGGCTGCCGTCGGGAGTGAGGGCCAGTTCATCGACGAAGCCGGTGTCCGAGAGGGTGCGCAGCAGCGTCGGCACGCCGGTCGAGACGTCCAGGTGGATCAGCCCGACATCGCCGCTGACATAGAGGTCCTTGCCGTTCGGCCGGACGATGACGGCACGCGGGCTCTCGCCGGGCAGCGGCACCGTCGTGGTGAACGCCTGCCGCACGGTGGAGAACACCAGCAGCCGGGACGGACCTGTGCTCTGGGCCCCGTTGTCCGGACCGGTTTGGCTCAGATAGACCGAGGCCCCGTCCGGGCTGATGGCCATGCGCGACAGGGATCCGGGATTGGAGCCGGTGGGCCGCGGTTGGTCGGGAACGGGGAAGCTGGAGCGCAGGGTGTTGGTCTTGGTGTCGAACACGTTGAGGGTGCCCTCGGTGAGCAGGTAGATCTGCTTGCCCCCGGGGCCGAACAGCAGGGGCCCGGCCCACCGTCCGCCGCTCGTGGCGACGTGGGCGGTGGTCTTCCCGGTCCGGGTGTTGACGACGTCCAGCGAGGTGCCGACGTCGTCGATGGAGGCAACGTAGGCCTTGGTGCTGTCCGCGTTGACGAGCGGAGCTATCGCGTACTGGGACGACGGCAGGCGCGTGACGCTTTCGGTGCCCGAGTGCGGGCTCGCTTCCGCCACGCCCGTACCGGCGACCATCAGCAGCCCCGCGCAGATCAGCGCCGCCATCCAACGGGCTCTGGAATCAAGGGACTTCATGCATCCTCCCCCACCTTTCCACCGCGTCGTCGCGATGGCGGGGCCAGGCTACGCCGGGGCCCGGTGTCGATGGGTTCAGGCTGAGACGGCGAAGACGGCAACCGGTCAAAGTGCCGGGCCGAAGTGCCGGGCGCAACGCGCGGGGGAGGAGAGCGCGGGGGAGCAAGGTGCGGGGGAGGAGCGGGGGAGGAGAGGGTGGCGCGGCTCTGCGGCGCCGCCCGCTCGGCATCCGGAGGCGTTCAGTGCTCAGCGGGCCCAAAAGGGCGGCGGGGGGCAGGAGTTGGCGCAGGTGTAGCCGCCCGGCATCAGGAGGCCGGCGTCGTCCTCGTTGTTGCCGCCGCCCGCGAAGAAGACCTCGGGCACCCATCCCCATCTGCCGTTGTCGGCCTTCGTGCTGCCCCACCAGTAGTTCTCGGCCGAGCCCGCCCTGAAGGTCTCGCCCTTCATCTCGGTGACGAACCAGTTGGCCGCGCCGCCCTGTTCGAGATATCCGACGACGGCCGCCCGCGGTGACCGGGCCGCGTACACGGGTACGTGCCCGCGAGCGAGGTTGCAGTACATCACCGTCGTCCCGGGCCACGACCGCCCGGTGTTCGGGTCGACGAGGTCGCGCTTGGTGGCGCCATGACAGGGAACGTTGTCGGTGGCGTAGGCCTGGGGGCCGGTTGCGCAGACGAGGCCGGCCAGGACCAGCGCGAGTGCGGTGAGTGAGTGTTTGATCGAGGTCACGTGCTCGCCAACGATCAACGCCGGGCGCAGGTCACCGGAACGGACCGGTGGTGCGCATGTCCGCCACCCGGCCGCATACGGGACGTTTCCTGCGGAACACAGACAGGCCTGTTCACCTAGGGTGATCTTGTGAGCACTCCAGATGATGCTGTGCCGACGGCCCTCGCGGCCGTGCCCTCCGTCTCCGCTCGCACCCTGCTGCCCGCCGTCGTGCCCGCTCTGGTGGTGGGGGTCGGATGCAGCCTGCTGTTCCTCGGGGTCAGCGCGGTGGCCGAGAGGCTCCAGGGCGTGCTGTGGACGGACCTGCCCGGCGCGCTCGGCGTCGGCGGCTACTCCGCGCTGTGGACGATCGCCATCCTCACCCTGACGGGCGTGCTGGTCGGGCTCGTGGTGTGGAAGGTGCCCGGACATGCCGGCCCCGACCCCGCCACACTCGGCCTCGGCGAGGAGGCGCCGCTGCGGGCGCACGTGGTTCCCGGACTGCTCGTCGCCAACGCGTTGATGCTCGCCGGCGGGCCCAGCCTCGGCCCGGAGAATCCGATCATCGCCGCCAACGTCGCGCTCGCGTTCTGGCTCGGGACCAGGGCGCTGCCCAGGGCCCCGGGGCGGATGTGGGTGCCGCTGGCGACCGCGGCGACGCTCGGCGCCCTCTTCGGTACGCCCGTCGCCGCGGCCCTCGTGGTCTCCGAGGCACTGGCGGGCAGGCCCCTGCCGGTGAAGGGCTCCCTGTGGGACAACCTCTTCGGCCCGCTGCTCGCCGCCGCGGCGGGCGCGCTGACGACGACGCTTCTCGCCTCACCGTCCTTCGACCTGGACCTGCCACCCTTCGGGAAGCCCGGCTGGGGCGACCTGCTCGCCGCGGTCGTGCTCGCCTGCGTGGCCGCGGCGCTCGGCATGGCTGCCGTCTGCCTCTTCCCGTACGTGCACCGCGCCTTCGGCGGACTGCGGCACCCGATGCTGATGCTGCCGCTCGGCGGGTTCGTACTCGGTCTGCTCGGCGCCCTGGGCGGGCCTCTGACCCTGTTCAAAGGCCTGCACGAGGTGGGCGAACTGGCCGCGGACCCGGACGGTCGGACGGCCGGTCGGTTCGCCGTGCTGGCCTTCGTGAAATTGGCGGCACTCCTGATCGCCGCGTCCTGCGGATTTCGGGGCGGACGGATCTTCCCGGCGGTGTTCATCGGCGCGGCCTTCGGGCTGTGCGCACACGCGCTCGTGCCGGCGGTGGACCCCTCCGTCGGCATCGCGGCGGGCGTGCTCGGCATGCTGCTGGCCATCACCCGGCAGGGCTGGATCAGTCTGTTCACCGCCGCCGTACTCGTGGCATCACCCGGGATCCTGGCCCTCATGTGCATCGCGTCCCTGCCGGCCTGGCTCCTGGTGACAGGCCGGCCGCAGATGCAGTTGACGAAGGACGGCGTCTCGCTGCGCTGATCTCCGCCCACTTCGATCCCTGCCGGCGCGGTTGCGGCCGGGTGCTCCGGGGGTGCGGGATCCGGCTGGTGCCGAGTGCTCGGTCAATGATCTGGCAGGCATCGGCGCCTCTCCGGGCAATCCGCTGGATATCCGGCCGCGCGGTAGGCTGGAAGCCTCTCGCAACCTTCGAAGTGGTCCCGCCAGGGATGCGCTCGGCCATGACCCCGCCATTCGGCTGCGTGGAGCACCGGGTGCGGCAGTACCCGGGTGCCATCCGCTGAAGGGCCTGTGACCGTGCCGACGAACAGCACCGCTCCCGTACACACGGACGTGGCGGGGAGCGATTTTGCCCGGTTGTCGAAGAGGATCGCCGACTCGGGCCTGATGGCCCGCCGGCCGGGCTACTACACGATCCGCATCACGGCCGTCGCCTCTCTGTACGTCGGCGGTTGGGCCGCCTTCGTGCTGGTGGGGCGGAGCTGGTGGACCCTGGCCGTGGCCGCGTTCCTCGCCGTGGTCTTCGGCCAGGTCGCGCTGGTCGCACACGACATCGCCCACCGGCAGGTCTTCCGGCTGCGCAGAGCGAGCGAGGTGTCCGGCCGCATCGCCGGCAATGCCGGCATCGGCATGGGATATGCCTGGTGGCAGGACAAGCACACCCGCCACCACGCCAACCCGAACCACGAAGAACTCGACCCGGACCTCGACCCAGATGTGCTGGTCTGGTCCCCGTCCCAGGCCCGCGCGGCCAAGGGGCTGCCCAAACTGCTCGGGCGCAGGCAGGCGTATCTCTTCTTCCCGCTGCTCATGCTGGAAGGCTTCAATCTCCACGTCTCGGGCGTACGAGCGCTCGCCAACCCCGCGTTGAAGAACCGGCGGCTGGAGGGCGTGCTTCTCTTCGCGCACTTCGCGGCGTATCTGACGGCGCTGTTCCTGGTGCTGCCGCCCGGTATGGCCATCGCGTTCCTCGCGGTCAACCAGTGTCTGTTCGGCGTCTACCTCGGCTCGATCTTCGCGCCCAACCACAAGGGCATGCCGATCCTGACCGGGAAGGAGCGCCCGGACTTCCTGCGTCGACAGGTGCTCACCTCACGCAATGTGCGCGGGGGACGGTTCACCGACATCGCGCTCGGCGGGCTGAACTACCAGATCGAGCACCACCTCTTCCCGAGCATGCCCAGCCCGCATCTGCGCAGGGCTCAAGCCATCGTCCGCGGCTACTGCCAGGAGCTGGGGGTGGCCTACCTGGAGACCAGCCTGCTCGCCTCCTACCGCCAGGCTCTCGCGAGCCTGCACGACGCCGGAGCACCGCTGCGCACGACGAGCGCCGCCCTCGCCGCTGAAGCGACGGGCCAGGAGGGCGTGCACCGCCGATGACGGGGCTCCTCCCGTCGGGCGCTGTCGGTCCTGCGGCGCCCGCCGTCCGTCGAGCAGCCGTCCCGGAAGCTCGGCCGGACTCCAAGGTCAAGTAAGCCGATCCATAAGGCACTTGACGTTCATTTGCCCAGGGCTGCTGCCAAGAGCTGCACGGCTCACCGATCCCGACGGACATGATCCGTGACGCCGACGAACATGCCGTGCTCTGCGCGACCCGCAAGTTCCACGCGACCCACGCGGCCACATGCCCACGTCCGCGCGGAAGATCTTCTCCTCGGGAAGGAGCCTCGCCGACGCGTGCGGTGCGCTACCAGGACGCGTGCGGTGCGCTAGAGAGAGATGAGGCGCGCGATGAAGAAGGCCGCCACCAACACGGCTCCGGCAGCGATCAGCCACAGCCAGAACCGGGGGTGCTCCCAGAGCCCGCCGTCCGGACGTTCCTCGTGGGCCTCGGCGGTCGAGCCTTCCACGGGCGGAGTCTCTCCGGGAGGTGTCTTTACGGGGGGCGTCTTCCCGGGAGGAACGAGTGGGTCAGTCATGCCATCAGGCTCGCGCAGACCGCGCGATCGTGCATCCGCTGGCACGGCCCGCCGTGCCGAGCTGCGCCGGTTCCGCCCGGGGTCCGTGGATCGCGTCGGTCGCGAAAGGGCCGTCGGCACGCAAAGCTGAGGTATGCGGGCGACTGAGGCGCGGAGCCTCTGGCCATCCCGGCCAGCCGTCGCGCGTCGGGCAGACACCGAAGGATCTCGCCATGAGCCCTAGCGGCGATCGCGGAGCCGGGCCGATGGACGGGCATGTCCGCCCCCACGGGGTGAGTGACGCCACGGTCGAGGCCCTGGGCACCCTGTCGGAGGCGCTGGAGACCGTGGAGCAGGCCCGCGGGCACCTCTACGCCTTCCACCAGCTGACCGGCGGTGCGGATCTGACGCTGGGCCGTGCGGTCGAGCAGCTGCGGGCGGCGGGCCACGGTGATCAGGCCGATCTGGTGGAGCGGGAGATCGTGGGCCGCAACGTCATTCCCGGCTGCTGGACCTTCCAGGTCGTCGAGGCGTACAACGACACCTATTACACGCCGTTCACCGAGGTGGAGCACCAAGTACGCCAGGAACTCGTCGATGGTCGAAGACACCTGTACGAGGCGGAGATGAAAGAGGCCCGCCGCACCCGAGGCCATCCCGACCACACCGCTCACCCCTGACCGGGTCCCCGGTCGACGACCCCTGTGTACCGGCCCCTGCGTACCGGGATGAAGTGCGCACCCGAGGGAACGCGAACACCCTCAGAGGCTCAGAGGCTCAGAGGGGAAAGGCTACGACGTCATGAAGACAACGGATATCAACCGCCTGCTCGGAGCCGCGACCGCGCTCTACGGCGCGGCCATCATGGCCAGGCCCGAATGGCTTGCGAAACCCTGCGCACTCCCGCTGGAGCCCGGTGGCCGCGTTCCCCAGGACACGGGCCTGCTGATCCGGGCCTTCGGATCCCGGGACCTGGTCATCGGGCTTGCCATGGTGGCCGCGACCGGCGAGGACACACGCCGTCTCGCCACCTGGTGCCGGGTCGCCGCAGACACGTCCGACGCCGTGATCTTCGGTACCCAACTACCCCATCGGCAAGCCCGCCTGAAAGCCGCGGGAGCCGCTGTCTCCTGGGCGGCCCTCTGCGCGCTGAGTCTGCGGAGCATCCGTTCGTGAGGTCACCCCGGGCCTCGCCTCGCCAGGGTCGGCTGCGGCGCTGACGCAGGTGCCGTCCCGTGGCGAGATCCGTGATCAGGACTACCGTGGGAACTCGCGAAGGGGGCGTTTGGAAGGCCGGAGGAACGCATGGCCGTACGGCACCGTTTGATCAAGAAACCGCCGGCGGACGTCTGGGCGGTCCTGGCCGACGCCGAACGCTACGGGCAATGGGTCGTCGGCCCGGACCGGGCCGAGCTGAACGGGGGAACCTGGCCCGAGCTCGGAGCCGCCCTCCGCTACGCGATGAAGATCGGGCCGTTCACGCTGCACAACCGGACGGTCGTGCGCCGCGTCGAGCCGATCAGCATTCTTGAGCTGGAGGCGTACAGCGGGCCCCTGGGCACCGCGAGGATCGCCATGGAGCTGCGGCCCTGGGGCAAGGACACACTCGTCATTCTCGACGAGCACCCCTTGCGCGGTGCGGGAGGCGCCCTGCACAACGGTCTCCTGGACGCGGCACAACAGATCCGGCACCGCGCGATGCTGGGCCGACTTGCCCGTCTGTGCGAGGGAACCGACACCCCGGTGCGCGGCGCTGCCGACCGACCGCGCCCGCGCCACGCCTGAGTTCGCCCCTGATTGGCACAAGGGATCCCGATCGGCCAGCCGGGGGCCTGTCGAACGCGCTCGGGCAGACCGACGGTTTCCCCCGTCTCGGTGGGAGCGCGGGTGCGCTCACCGCCGCTCTCGTCCGGCGCCTGGAGGGGCGCGGCGGGAAGGCGCGCTGTGGCCAGGAGGTCCCAAGAGGCCACGGAGATCGTCGTACGGGGAGGACGTGCCGTCGGGCGTCGGGCGTCGGGACCGGACCGTCACCGGCCGTGTCCCGTGCTGCCGTTCGTGCTTCCGCCCCACCTCAGGTACGGGACGGCCGGAAACACCCGTCGCCGGTCTCGTCCTGGCGTAGGCCTCCGCACACCCGGACGCGCGAGTCCACGGCGCCCCGACGCCAACGCCGCGCGGACGGCGCACCCGGGCTCCCTGGAAGGCAACTCGCCCTCCAGGGAGCCGACTTCGGGCTTAGTGCTCCAGTGTGACTTCGTCGTTCCATGTCACGTCGCGTGTGTGGTGGCTACTGGGCGGTGCCCTGCCCGATCGCGCGGAGGACATCTGCGAGCCAGACCAGGTGATGGCCCACGGCCCGGTCCGGATCGGCGAGGAGGTCCTCAAGGTGCTGCCAGGACTCGGAGAGCTGCCCGATGGTGATCGTTCTCGGTTCGTTGGGAACGTCGTAGAGTTCGTCGCCCGGAACGGACCAGAAGTAGTCGTGTTCGAGCGTCACCGGGCTGCCTGCTGACGCTTCGATGTGCTGCAGTGCCAGCTCGAAGACATGCCGAAGCTGGTCAAGCGGGATCCGCAGAGGTTCGCTGTACATGTGCCCATTTTGTCGATCAGGGCCGTCGGGCCGAAACGAGGAGTTCGGCACCGCCCAGGCTATGGCTCGGGTCGCGGGCCGGTTTCGTCGGACTACTGTCCGGTGTCGAGCGGAAGAACTGCTGGCAGCTGGCCGAGCAGGCCGGTCACGTCCGGCCAGGGCCGATGCAGCGGTTGCTGCGTTACGCGCGCTGGGACGCCGATGCCGTCCGCGACGACCTTCGCGCCTATGCCACCGCCCGGGGCCGGACGCTGATCGAACGTCGGCTCTACCTGTCCGAGCACTCCTGGTGCACCGATTCCGAGCGCCGCCAGGCAGCCGGGATACCCGACGAGACCGAGTTCGCGACCAAACCCCGCCTGGCCTGGGAAGTGATCGCCGCCGCATCGGACGCCGGGGTGGAAGCACTATGGGTGACGGGCGACGAAGCCTACGGGCAGGACCCGCAGCTTGGTACCGCCCAGGAAGCACGCGAGACCAGGTACGTGCTGGCCGTCGTCTGCTCCGTCCGGGTCCGGATCAACTCCGGCCGTAGGTCGATCCGTGCAGACACGGTCGGTGGCCGCCTGCCCGCCCGCGGCCTGGCACCGGCAAAGCGCCGGCCACAGCGCGAAGGGCCCGCGCTACTACGACTGGGCCTGGATTCACATCGGCACCGACGAACACCGCCATCTGCTGATCCGCCGTAACCCCGCCGCCAGAGAACTCGCCTTCTACTTGCGCTGGTCACCCACCGCAGTACCCCTGGCCGAACTCGTCCGCGTGGCCGGCAGGCGCTGGAGCATCGAAGAGTGCTTCCAGACCGCCAAGGGCCAGGCCGGCCTGGCCCACTACCCGGTGAGGCACTCGACCTCATGGCACCGGCACGTCACGCTCGCCGTGCTCGCGCTGGCCATACTGGCCGGCCGTTGCCGCCGAAGCAGCCCCCGACCGGCCAGCGGAACCGCATCACCGCAACTGGGGCAGCACCCCGATATCGCTAACCGCTCCGGAGATCCGCCACCTCCTCACCGCCATCCTCAACCCACCAGCCGTGTCCCTGGCCAGACTGCTGCAGTGGTCGAACCGGCGCAGACGCCACCAGTCAGCAGCCCGGCACAGCCACTACCGAAGACGCTCCGCCCATGAAACCAGCGGATAGATCACGAAACCGCACTGAGTACTAGGTGGCGAGGTCCCAAACCGTCGCTCTCAGCCTCATGGTGTGCCCACCCGCTGCGGCCGACACGACACGCACGAACGCAATACGCCCCTCGGTGGTCTGAATACAGAACTGCGCATTCTGAGGCGGGTCCTGCAACATGGGGTCGCCGTTGCTCCGCAACGCCTTCGCGCACTCCGCCTCGGTCGGATCAGCATGACCTCCCGAAATCGGCGCAATGATCGCCGCGAGCCGGGGGCCACCGTGGAATTTGGTGGAACCAGCCGTCCCGCTTCCATCGGTGACGGCCGACAAGTCAGCGCCCTTGAGGGCATCCGCAACAAGCGGCTTGCGCGTGTCGAAGTCGATGTCAACCCCGTAGGCGCTACTCTGGAACTGAATGTCGTATGGACCGAACATGGCGGGGGACGCCGTGTTCCCCGGGCTGGCCGGATCCGCTGACACGGCTGGCTTGGCTTGATCAGGCGTGGCAGACGGTGCCCCCGCGACGGCGGGTGGCTTCGAGTCGTCAGCAGAGCTGTGCCGGTTGTCGATGAACACCGTGGCTGCGATGCCAACGACGGGCACGACGATGCCCACGACCCACCAGGCCCAGCGCGGCTGCCCCGGCGCAGACGTGCCCGGGCCCGCTGCCGACGGATTGCTACCGCTGCTGTTCGTCACAACTTCCCCACCACTTCACTGGCATCCCGGCAGTTCACATTATGACGGACTCCATAGCCCGGTGATCAGTTCCCGGCCGTGTCACGGAGTCGAAGGTCGCACTCGGGCGGCGGAGGCGACTGGATCTTTGAGATTCCACTTCTGGTCCACGGCTGGACCGGGATGATGTCACCTGAGCGCGTGTGGTGGTGCAAGGTGTTGACCTTGTCGCTGAGCGCGTTTGTCGTGCTGGGTGGTCTGGAGAACAACAGCGCCTTAACGCCGCCCACTTGAAGGTCTAGAAGAAGCCGAGCTTCTGAGGGCTGTAGGAACAAAGAATGTTCTTCGTCTGCTGATAGTGGTCCAGCATCATCCGGTGCGTCTCGCGCCCGATGCCCGACTGCTTGTAGCCGCCGAACGCGGCGTGCGCCGGGTACGCGTGGTAGCAGTTGGTCCAGACCCGCCCCGCCTGGATGGCTCGGCCGGCGCGGTAGGCCGTGTTCATGTCGCGGGTCCAGACGCCCGCGCCCAAGCCGTACAGGGTGTCGTTCGCCGTGCCGATCGCGTCGTCGAAGTCGGTGAAGGACGTCACCGCGACGACCGGGCCGAAGATCTCCTCCTGGAAGATCCGCATACGGTTGTCGCCCTCGAAGATGGTGGGCTGGACGTAGTAGCCGCCCTCCAACTCGCCACCGTGGTGGACGCGTTGACCACCCGTCAGGATCTTGGCACCCTCCTGCTGGCCGATGTCCAGATAGGAGAGGATCTTCTGGAGCTGGTCGTTGGAGGCCTGGGCGCCGATCATCGTGTCGGTGTCCAGCGGGTGGCCCGGCACGATCTGTTCGGTGCGGGCGATCGCTGCTTCCAGGAACTCGCTGTAGTGACCGCGCTGGATCAGGGCGCGGGACGGGCAGGTGCAGACCTCGCCCTGGTTGAGGGCGAACATCGTGAAGCCTTCGAGCGCCTTGTCGCGGAAGTCGTCGTCCCGCGCCCACACGTCGTCGAAGAAGATGTTCGGTGACTTGCCGCCCAGTTCGAGCGTGACGGGCCTGATGTTCTCCGAGGCGTACTGCATGATCAGCCGCCCCGTCGTGGTCTCGCCCGTGAACGCGATCTTCGCGACGCGCGGGCTCGACGCCAGCGGCTTGCCCGCCTCCACGCCGAAGCCGTTGACGATGTTCACCACGCCCGGCGGGAGGAGGTCGGCCACCAGGCTCATCCAGAAGTGGATGGACGCCGGGGTCTGCTCGGCCGGCTTGAGCACCACCGCGTTGCCCGCCGCCAGGGCCGGGGCCAGCTTCCACACCGCCATCAGGATCGGGAAGTTCCACGGGATGATCTGGCCGACCACGCCCAGCGGCTCGTGGAAGTGGTACGCCACCGTGTCGTCGTCGAGCTCGCTGAGCGTGCCCTCCTGCGCGCGCAGCGCCCCCGCGAAGTACCTGAAGTGGTCGATGGCGAGCGGGATGTCGGCGGCCAGCGTCTCGCGGACGGGCTTGCCGTTCTCCCAGCTCTCCGCGATCGCCAGCTCCTCCAGATGGGCCTCCATCCGGTCCGCGATCTTCAGCAGCACGTTCCCGCGGGCCTCGGGCGAGGTACGCCCCCACGCGGGCGCGGCCGCGTGCGCCGCGTCCAGCGCCAGCTCGACGTCCTCGGCGGTGCCGCGCGCGATCTCGGCGAAGGGGCGGCCGTTGACGGGGCTCGGGTTCTCGAAGTACTGGCCGAGCCGCGGCGGCACGTACTCGCCGCCGATCCAGTTGTCATAGCGGGACTCGAACGAGACGAGCGCACCCTCGGTGCCGGGCGCTGCGTAACGGGTCATCTGCGTGGGCCTTCCTCTGCCGCGCCGCCCGCCCTTGAGCGGCGCACGCCGCGCAGCCTAGGCACCCGGACGTTGCGACTCCGTTGCGAGGCCCTGCTCCACTGCCAGCTCCCTCAACTTGCTTCGTACGGGCGCCTGTTGGCATCTCGGCAGTGCCATCGCCAAGGCCTGCCACACCGAAAGGTCCTCCTCGCCCCACGGGCTGTACGCCCAGTCGGCGAGGAGACCGGGATCGGCGCGCGCGATCAGTGCGGCACGCAGTTGATCGGCGAGGCGCCGGCGCAGGCGGGCCACGACGGGCGACTGCGAGCCGGGCAGGAGCGGCCCCGCGTAGACCGTCATGGCCGCGGCCACCGCACCGGAGCCGAGCCGCCGGGCCACCGTGTCGAAGTCCGCGTCGACCGGGGCGGTCAGCCGGTAGGGACGTGAGGCGAGAAGCTCGGGACCCAACAGCCTGCGCAGGCGCGAGAGTTCGGCGCGCAGGGTGACGGGGCTGACCGCCTCGTCCTCGTACAGCGCCACCAGGAGTTCATCGCCGGTCAGACCCTCGGGGTGACGGGCGAGCAGGACCACGATCTCGCTGTGCCGCCGGCTCAGCCGCAGCTTGCGGCCGCCCGCCACCAGCAGCGCCTCGTCCCGGCCGAGGGCGCCGAGCCCGATCGCGTCGAGCGCGGGAGGCGGTGCCAGCAGGGCGAGTTCGGACTCGGCGGCCCGCGCGACCGCCTGGACGAAGCCGAGGCTGTGCGGATGGGCGAGGCCGTCGCCGCCGGTCAGATCGACGGCGCCGAGCAGCCGCCCGGTGCGGGGATCGTGCACCGGGGCCGCCGCGCAGGTCCAGCGTTGCACCGGGCGGCGGAAGTGCTCGGCCGAGAAGACCTGGACCGGCCGGTCCTCGGCCAGGGCGGTACCCGGGGCGTTGGTTCCCACGGCCGACTCCGCCCAGCGGGCGCCGGGCACGAAATTCATGCGCCCGGCCGCGCTCCGGGTCCGTGGATGACCCTCCACCCACAGGAGCCGTCCCTGCGCGTCGCACACCGCGGCCAGGTGCTCGCCGTCACCGGCGTACGTCCCGGTCAGCTCCCGTATCAGCGGCATGACGCGGGCGAGCGGATGGGCGTCACGGCAGGCGGCGAGGTCCTCTTCGCCGAGTTCCACGCCGGCCGTGCCGTCCGGACTGACCCGGGCCCGCGCGGAGCGCTGCCAGGATGCCGCGACCAGAGGGCGTACCGGACGCGTCACCCGCCCGCCGACGGTGAACTGCTCGTGCGCCCGCCGAAGTTGACGAGTGCGCTCGGCCGGATCCGCCCCCGCCTCCAGGGCCACCCAGGACTCGTCCCGCCTGTCCGTCACCTAGGGCCTCCCCGCGCACCGTATGGGCCGCCCTCCATCGTCGTCGCGGCGCGACGCCGCGGCAAGAAGCGCGGAACCGGAGCTTCTGGGAGAGTTGCCCACCGGTGCCCGAAGCGGCGTGCGCTCAGGCGAAGTTGACCAGCCGGATGTACCGTACCCAGTCCCACTGCGGCCCCGGATCGGTGTGATCGGTGCCGGGCACCTGGTAGTGGCCGAGGATGTGCTCACGGTCCTTCGGGATCCCGTACCGGTCGCAGACGTTCGCGGTGAGCGCCGCCGAACGCTCGTACAGCGCATTGGTGAAATAGGCCGGCTGATCGACCCAGCCCTCGTGCTCGATGCCGATGCTGCGGGTGTTGTAGTCCCAGTTCCCGGCGTGCCAGGCGATGTCGTGCTCCCGGACCATCTGCGCGATGTATCCGTCGGCCGAACGCGTCACGTAGTGCGCGGACACCTGCTTGGCCGGGTTCTGGAAGATGCCGATGGTGTTCGACCACGTCTCCTGGGTGACGTGGATGATGACGTAGTCGATCGAGTAGGACGAAGGCCTGCTCGAAGCGGTGTAGTTGGAGGACGACGCGGCCGTCCAGTGGGCCCCCGGATAGTCGGTGGTGCCGTCCGCCGCCGCCTCCGTGGCCGGGAACAGCAAACCGGCGCCGACCGTGGCGGCCGCGCCCTGGAGCAGTCTTCTTCGGTTCATGGACGTACCCCTGAACTAGGCTGTAAACGTGTGGAGTTGACCGGCCAGCGCCCTCAGGTGACGATGCAGGCCGCGGTGCGGCTCGCCCTGTCGGGGCAGCCACTCCTTGCGGATCTTGGCGACACAGGTGTAGTTGGTGTCGCAGACGTTGGCAAGCGGGGCCTCACCCGCCTGGCTCACCAGCTGGTACGCGTCCAGCTCGGAAAGGCCGAAGTCGCGCTCCAGCCAGCGCACCAGGTCCAACTGCGAGATGCGGAAGGCGTCTTCGAGAGGCCGGGCCGATCCCGTCGACATGATGTGCGAGTCGGACTCGATGCGCGGCCAGGGCGTCGCCACGCCCTTGAGCAGCTCCACCACGACCACCGAGTTCATGGCGCACTCCACGGCGACCCCGCATGTCTCGCCCTCGCCCTGTCGTGCGTGCCCGTCGCCGAGGCTGAACAGGGCGCCCTCCACATTGACGCCCAGATAGCAGGTCACCCCGGCCCGCATCTCGGGCGTGTCCATGTTCCCGCCGTGCGCGTCCGGCACCAGTGCCGAACGCACCTCCAGATTGGCCGGCGCCACCCCGACCGTGCCGTGCATCGGATCCATCGGCAGCTCGATCTCGATGTCGCTCTCCCGGGCCCGGAACAGACATGTCCCACGGGTCCGGTCGAGCTCCCACATCCACACCACCTCGGGCAGCGGCGGCTGGAGCGTCGCCGTCGCACGGGTGGAGGTGAGCGCGCCGAACAGCGGGACGGTCGTGGATGCCGCCCAGTCCCGCGCGGGGCGGATCGACACGAAGTGCACGGCCAGGGTGTCGCCCGGCTCGGCGCCCTCCACGTAGAACGGCCCGGTCTGCGGGTTGAGGAACGGGAACTCGCAGACGCGGGACACCAGATCGCGCTCGGAGCGCACCCGACCGGCGAAGCAGTCCTCGGTGTAGAGGTCGAGGACGGTGCCGGGCGCGATGCGCGCGACGGGTGCCGCTCCGCCGAACGTCCAGGCGTACTCGTTCTCCTCGGGCCGCACGGTCACGATCACCGGGTCGTCGCTCATCCTCGTACCGCTCCTGTCTCCTCGTGGTCCTCATCGGGATCGATGAGGTGGACGCGGCCGGTCTGCGCCAGCCGCTGCGGGTGGCGTCGTGCCAGCACCACGAGCACGACGATCCCGGCCGCCATCCACACCGCGACGACGGGCCCGGCATACGACACCGGAGGTGTGAGCTCGGCGACGAAACTGAAGGCGGGTATGCCCGCCGCCGTCAGGAGCGCCGGGACGAACGCGGCGATGCCGAGCGCCGGGAACAGGATGTGCCGCAGCGGACTGAACAGATCGCGGCGACGCCGTAGGAAGTATCCGGCGCAGGCCGCGTCGGCCACGATGTACACGCCGATGATCACGGTGACGATGACCGTGGCCAGCATCGCGAACGCCGTGACCGGGTCGTACGCCAGGCCGAGCCCGAGCATCACGGCCACCGCCACCGCGAACTGCACGGCGACGCCCGTCACGGGGGAGCGGCGGCTCGGGTGGAGCCGGGCGAAGGCGCGCGGGAAGACCCCGATCCGGCCCAGCGCGAAGGCGGTCCGGGTCGACACGTTGGAACAGGCGTTGGCGTTCGCCACCGTCGAGTTGACCACCGCCAGGAACAGAATCACCCAGAAGAGGCCGAACGAGGCCCGCGCCACGCCCTCCCACGAGGCGTCGCCGGAGGCGCCGAAGCCCGCGAACCGGTCGGGGCCGAAGTAGACGGCCATCGCGTACGTGGTGAGGACGTACACCACCCCGATCGCGAGAGCCGCCCCGAACACCGCCCGACGCATGGTGCGACGGGGGTCCTTCGCCTCCTCGGCGAGCGGGGCCGCCGCCTCGAAACCGGCGAACGCGAGCACCGTGTACACGGACCCGGCGAACACCCCGCCGAAGCCGCCGTAGCCGTGCGCGGTGTGCGAAGTGCCGAACACCGTAAGGGTGTTGTCGGATCCGGCGGCCACGATCAGCATCACCGCGAAGGCCACGAACACGAGGATCTCGAAGATGCCGAGGACCGTGCCGAACCGCGCCGAGGCGCGTACCCCGAAGAAGCCCGCGATCGCGATGACGACGGCCCCGGCGAGCGACCAGGGCCACCATAGGTCCGCCGGATACGACGTCCACTGCTGGTGCAGGGTGCCCGCGGTGGTGAAGCCCAGTTGCAGCAGAAGGAGCGGCGGCACCAGGGCCTCGACGAACACATAGCCCCAGCCGACCAGGAACCCGACGGCCGGGTGCAGGCCCTGGGCGCTGTAGGTGGCGACCGAGCCGGCGGCGGGCAGATGCTGCGCGAGCTCCGCCACGCATGAGGCGGTGAACAGACAGGCCACCAGGGCCACCACGACCGACAGGGGCAGGCTGCCGCCGGCGAACGCGGCACCGGCCGGAATGGAGGCGGCGACGGCCGCCGCGGGCGCCATCGCGGTGACGCTCTGGAACAGGACCTCGCGCAGTCCGACCGCGTTCCGCGCGAGACCCGTGCCCGTAGCCCTGCTGGATTCCCCCGACACGGTCGGCTCCCTCGATCGGTCAACAGGCAAGCGTCACAAGGTAGTTACCGTACGGTCCGGGGCGTGCGGGGTGGAAGGGGGCGGGCGGTGCGGGCGAGGTGGGCTCAGGCCCTGGACCCTCCGGAACAGCGCCCGGGACGCACCTTCGCGCGGGCCGACGCGACTTCCCCGGAGGGGGCGCGGATGCGTCCCTGACCAGGGTGGGTGTTGCCAGCACCACCTATGAGCGCGGGGCAACCCCCCGTCGGCAGACGGGGGGTGACTCCATGGTCGTCAAGGGGTGCCGGTCCGTACGTTCAGTGAGGTCAGCGCAGGGAACTGCGGGGGACGACCGAACACCGGAGACGTGATGCCACAGGCCACCATGCCCCAACCGAGCACGGGCCTCGGCGCCCCGGCCGAGCCACGGGCCGGGAGCGAATTCGCGCCCCTGCTCAAGACGGTGAAGGGGCAGGGCCTTCTCGACCGGCGCACCGGCTGGTACGCCGCCCGCATCGCCGTCAACCTGCTCGCGCTCGCCGGGACGGCCGCCGCGATGGTGTTCACCGGCGACACCTGGTGGACCCTGCTCCTCGCCGTGCCGCTCTCCGTGTTCTGGGCGCGAGCCGCGTTCTTCGGCCACGACGCCGGGCATGGCCAGATCACCCGCGGCAAGCGCATGGGCCGGGTGATCGGGCTGTGCCACAGCGACCTCCTCCTCGGCATGAGCTATGCCTGGTGGAACGACAAGCACAACCGGCACCACGCCAACCCCAACCACGTGGACAAGGACCCCGATGTCGGCGTCGGCGCCCTCGTGTGGACCCAGCGCCAGGCCGAGCACCGCGAGGGCTTCGCCCGCTGGCTCACCCGCAACCAGGCCCGGCTCTTCTTTCCGATGCTGCTCCTGGAGGGCATCGCCCTGAAGGTGTACGGATTCCAGGACCTCAGGCGGCAGCCGCCGCGCGAGCGCGCCGTGGAAGCGCCGCTCCTCCTGGTCCACCTCGCCGGCTACGCGACGCTGCTCCTGACGATCATGTCGCCGGGCAAGGCGCTGGCCTTCGCACTGCTGCACCACGCCCTGTTCGGTCTGCACCTGGGCATGACCTTCGCCCCCAACCACAAGGGCATGGAGATGCCCGACCCGGAGGACCCCGAGCACCGTGCGTGGGGACATCTGCGCCGACAGGTCCTGACCTCGCGCAACGTACGCGGCGGGCTGCTCACCGACTGGTTCCTCGGCGGTCTGAACTACCAGATAGAGCACCATCTGTTCCCGAACATGCCGCGCCCGCACCTGCGGTTCGCCCAGCCGATGGTCCGCGCCCACTGCGCCGCGCTGGGGATCCCGTACGCGGAGACCTCGCTGACCGACTCCTACCGGCAGGCTCTCGACCACATGCACGAGGTCGGCGCACCGCTGCGGAAGTGACGCATAGTGGAAGAAGCTGGAACCAGCGGGCGCGACCGTGCGTTCTCTGGACAGGAAGAGCGGCCGCGGGCCGTGCAGAGGAAGGCGACGGACATGTCGAAGCGCGCGATGATCGCCGCCGGTGGAGTCGTGGCGGGGCTCATTCTGATCCCCCTGATCGGCTTCTGGCTCGCCCTGCTGGTGCTGATAGGGGTCCCCGTGGTGGCCTACCTGACGCTGGACCCGAGCCAGCGCCGTCGGCTGCGCCGCATATCCCGCAAGGAGCTCGGCCGCTAGAGGGGCCGCACCGCCATCGCCCCCAGCGCTTCGAGGAGGCCGGGCAATTCCTCGTCGCGGGCCACCGGGTGGACATCGCCCGGGCACCCGTCGAGCAGGACGAAGGCCATGTCGTCGGTCCTGGCGACCAGGGACCAGCCGGGACCGTCGGCGCGCAGGGTGCGGGCGCCACCCGGCGCGAAGGTGGAGCGCACCCGGCCGATCGGGGGAGCGGCGTCGAGATAGCCGCGCAGCTCGGCGAGCGCGCGTCGCACTCCCCGCTCCTCCTGCTCATCGCCGTCGTCGTGCCGGTGTCCCCCGCCGGGGCCCGAGGCGGTAGCGGTGTCCGGCGCCTCCGGCTCGCGGGGTGTGCCGTGCCGGTCGCGCTCCTCGGGGGCCGTGGCCTCGACGGCGACAGCCTCGGCGCTCCCAGTCTGCTCGGCCCGCTCGCTCGGCTCGGCCCGTGTGCTCGGCTCGCCGACCCCGGCGCCCTCCTCGCCGCCGGCGGTGACGCCGTCCCCGCCGGAACCCGCTGGGGTGCTCCGGGTCTCGGAGCCACCGGAGGTGTCCGGGGCCGCCGTGCTGCCCGGCGGCTGCCCGAACGTGGCCACGTCCAACTGCTCGCGCCAGGTGCTCCACTGGACCGCCACCGCGTCCGCACCCAGGCGCCGCTGGGCCGGGCCCCATGCGTCGGTGTCGGGGGGCGTGAGCGCGGGAGGGCCCTCCGGGTCCGGCTCGGGGTCGTGCGGAGCAGGCACGTCCGGTGCCGAGACGACCAGCTCCAGCGGCCAGCCGGGCAGCGCCGCCACCACGGTGCGCTCGTCCGGGGACAGGTCGTACTCCATCCCGCAGTCCCAGGACGCGATCGCCACGGCCACGAGCGACACGTCGTCGATGACCACCGTCCAGCGGGCGCCCGCGCCGTCCTGCCCGAGGACGAGCCCGTACCCCTGGGCGTAGGGGCCGAGCCCGAGCGCCGCGCAGGCCTCGGGGTAGTCGTCGCCGAGCACGCTCGGGAACTGTGCGGGGGTGAGGAGCGCCGCCGTCAGCACGTAGAGCGCCTCGTCTGCGGTGGTTGTGGCCGCTTCCGCCTCGTCCGTCCCGGTCACGGAATCCTCCCCTTCGGTTCGCTCATCGGCGCACCCTAACTACTGGGTAACGCGGACGTCGAGGGTCCCGGACCGCGAACTCTCCTCGCGGGATCGTCAGGCCGCCGGCAGGTCCATCAGCTCCCGGACGACGGCGGTCGGCGACTCGTCGCGGTCGCGGGCCAGCGCGATGACGGCCCGGCAGGCCAGCTCCCGGACCCCGAACGACAGGGCTTCCGGTGACACCCAGCCGGCCGCCTCGTCGAGCGCGTCCTGGTCGTCCTCCGCGCAGGCCGCCACATACGCGGCCGCCGCCTCGAAGATGTTGTGCCGGCGATCGTCGGCCGGTGGTGAGTCGGCAGCCTTGCGGAATCTCGCGAACATCAGGACCACCTTCGCGTGGACGATCCGCGCGCACCCGCGCGGCAGGCCCGGTCTCTCGAACGGTCCTTATCACCGTGTTCCCGCCAACGCGTTCCCGCCAACGCGTTTCCCTCAACCTGTGAACGCCGACGTAGAGTTGGGTCTCCGTCGACAGATAGGGGGTCAGCCGTGACTCGCTTCGACCGGCTCAAGGAAATCCAACGCCTCGACCCCGAGCGGGACTTTCTGGAGATCCATCGGATGACGGCGAGCCTGGAGTTCCCGTGGGACTACACCCGCGCCCTGGAGCTCGCGCTGTATCGCACCTATGCCGTGCCGAGCATCGGCCAACTCCTGGCCCGCACAGCAGAGCTGACGGAGCGTTCGCAGAAGCGGTACGACGACACTACCCTGCTCCTCGATGCCGTCGTCGAGCACGGCTTCGACAGCGTGGACGGACGGGCCGCGGTGCGCCGCGTCAACCAGATGCACCGCTCGTACGACATCGGCGACGACGACATGCGCTATGTGCTCTGCACCTTCGTGGTGGTGCCGAAGCGCTGGCTCGACTCCTACGGATGGCGGCGCCTGAGCGACCACGAAATGCGTGCCGCTGCCCGCTACTACCAGACGCTCGGCCGACACCTGGGCATCAAGGAAATCCCCGACTCCTACGAGGAGTTCGAGCGCTGCCTGGACGATTACGAGGCCGCCCACTTCGGCTTCGACGCGGGCGGCCGGAAGGTGTCGGACGCGACCCTCGACCTCATGGCCTCCTGGTACCCGCGCCCGCTGGCCCCC
This sequence comes from Streptomyces sp. CB01201, assembly GCF_002803085.1. Taxonomy (GTDB): domain Bacteria; phylum Actinomycetota; class Actinomycetes; order Streptomycetales; family Streptomycetaceae; genus Streptomyces; species Streptomyces hundungensis. The sequence continues at coordinate 698,249 of NZ_NNBJ01000001.1, forward strand.
GCGCTGCGCACCGTGAGCCTCGCCCTGCTCGACGACGCCCTCCTTCGAGCGTTCCGCTACGAGCGGCCCGCCCCGGCCGTGCGGTCCCTGGTCCGTGGCGCGCTACGCCTGCGAGCCCGAGCCGTACGCCTGCTCCCGCCGCGCTCCACGCCGCACTACGGCCGCCAGAACCGCGAGGTCAGGGGCTACCCGAACGGCTATCGCGTCCCGGAGCTCGGCACGTTTCCGGTGCCGGGCGTCCGGGGCTGCCCGGTGCCCCGCGCCGGGGCGGGCGGAACCGCGCCGGGCTCGTCGCCTCCGGCGTCCGGGTGGTGACCGTTCCGGACGCCGGGCACAACGTCATGTTCGACAACCCGGCCGGCTTCGTGCGGGAAGTGGCCCGAATCGGCCGGCGGGTCGCCGGTCAGCCTTCGCGCACCGCCACCGCGAGATAGCGCCGGTCCTCGTCGGCGTACGACAGGAGCCGCCAGTTGGCCGAGGCGAGCAACGGCCGCAGCCGGGGTTCCGCGCGCAGATCCTCGTCGCTGAGCGCCCGGCCGTGGCGGGCCGCGAGTGCGGCGCGGCCGATGGGGTGGAACAGGGCGAGGCGACCGCCGGGACGGGTGATCCGCGCCAACTCCCGCAGGTTCTGGGCTGGTTGGGGCAGATGGGAGATGAGACCGGAACCGAACACCACGTCGAAGGACGCGGGGGCGAGCGGTAGCCGGGTCACGTCCGCACGCAGCAGCGCGGCATGCCGGTCGCGCCCGGCCCGTACGGCCTCGGTGAGCATCTCCGGGGTGAGGTCCACGCCGACGACGACGCCGGTCGGGCCCACCGCGTCGCGCAGCGGCGCCAGGGCGCGGCCGGTGCCGCATCCCGCGTCGAGCACGGTGTCGCCCGGCGCAAGCCCGACCTCCGCGACGGCCGCCGCGAACGCCGGGCCGTCGTCGGGGAACTTGCGGTCCCAGTCGGTCGCGCGAGCGGCGAAGAATTCCTTGACACGTTCCTGGTCTCCGGCCATGGCCCCATGATCCCCCACGCGCCAACGATCCCGCAGTGGCCGAAAATAGACCACGGTGAGCGCATTCGAACAAAGCGCGATCGCGGGGGAACACCTCTTCGTCATATTCCAGCAGCTTTCGAACTGCGCCCCCGTCGTGCGCCCCGCCCCGGACTAGCGTCCCTGGGCCATGGGACACCTGGACCACGCCGCCTTCGGCTGGCTGACCCCCGTGCTGTCGTACGCGATGGCCTGCATAGGCGCCGCCCTCGGGCTGCGCTGCACCGTGCGCGCCCTGGGCGCCACCGGACGCTCCCGGCGCAACTGGCTGATCACCGCGGCCTCGGCCATCGGTACCGGCATCTGGACGATGCACTTCGTCGCGATGCTCGGCTTCGCCGTCAGTGGCACCGACATCCGCTACGACGTGCTCCTGACCGTTCTCAGCCTGCTCGTCGCCATGGTCTTCGTCGGCGCCGGAGTCTTCGCCGTCGGCTACGGCAAGGACCGCAACCGCGCCCTGCTGACCGGCGGCCTCGCCACCGGACTCGGTGTCGCCGGCATGCACTACCTCGGCATGGCGGCGTTGCGGCTGCACGGACAGGTCCACTACGACCCCGCGCTCGTCACGCTCTCCGTCGTCATCGCCGTGGCCGCCGCGACCGCCGCGCTGTGGGCCGGGCTCAACATCGAGTCACCCGTGGCCGTGGCGATCGCCTCCCTCGTCATGGGCGCGGCCGTCAGCACCATGCACTACACCGGCATGATCGCGGTGAGCGTGGACGTGGCCCCGAGCGGCGCCGTTCTGCCCGGGGCCACGGCGATGCAGTTCATCTTCCCCCTCGCCGTCGGCCTCGGGTCCTACCTCTTCATCACCGCCGCCTTCGTCGCGCTCTCCCCGACGGCCCGGGAGCGCGCCGCGTACGCCTCGGCGGAACAGCTCGCCGCCGCCCCCTGAACCGCTTCCGCCGCGCCGCACCCGGCCGCATCCATGAGCGAGGAGATCCGTGCGCACACCCCGCAAGGCCCCGGACGCCGCGCCGCCGAACCCGGTGGGCACCCGTGGACGACGCGCCCACGCAGGACCGCCGGCCGCCGACGAGCACGCCTTCGGTGAGCGCCCGGCGCCGCAGGACACCGAGGCCCTGTGGCGGCTGAGGCCGCGTACCGTTCGCGCCAAGATCGTCTCCCTGCTCATGGTGCCCGTCGTCTCGCTGCTCACCCTGTGGGGCTTCGCCACCGTCACCACGGCGCAGGACCTGTCCGCGCTGCGTCAGGCACGCCGCGTCGAGGAACAGATCCGCACTCCACTGATGGCCGCCGTGACAGCGCTTGAAGACGAACGGACCGCCGCAGTGGGGTACTTGGCGAACCCGGCAAGTGACCGTGCCGCCGAACTCGACCAGCGGGCCCAGCGCACCGACACCGCCCTCGCGGGGCTCAGGCTCGACCGGGACCACACCGTCGCCGATGCCGGGAGCGTGCCGGCGAGCGTGACCGACCGGCTGCGCGCCTTCGTCGCCCGGGCGGGGAAACTGCCCGCCCTGCGCACCGGCGTCCACGACCGGAGCGCCGCCTTGGACGCCGTCTACCAGCGGTACACCGAGGCCATCGCTGGGGGCTTCGACGTCGACGGCGCGCTCGCGGGTGTCCAGGCCCCGGCGCTCGGCCCCCAGACACGCGTCCTGTACGAGTTCGACCTGGCCGGCGAGATGCTCGCCCGCGAGGACGCGCTGATCTCCGCCGCGCAGCCCGGCCACACCTTCAGCGTCGAGCATCTGCGCCGCCTCACCGGGGCCGTCGACAGTCGCCGCACCCTCACCGAGAGCGCCACCGCCGATCTCACCGGACCCCTGCGCGCCTCCTGGACCCAGCTGAGCGGGCAGAGCGCGTACGCGGCGCTGACCTCCGCCGAGGACAGGCTTCAGGCCGCGGAACCGGGGCGGGCGGCGGCCGGCGCCGTGGACCCCGCCGCCTGGGACACCGTCGTCGGCACGGTGCGCAAGGGCATGCGGGACATCGGCGCCGCAGGGGCGCGGACCGCCACCGATCGCGCCGACCCGTTCACCCGCGGTCTGCTGAGCACAGGCGGCGCGGCCGTCCTGTTCGGCCTGGCCGCCGTCGCCGCATCGCTCGTGATCTCCGTACGCATCGGACGCGGGCTCGTCGTCGAACTGATCAGTCTGCGCAACAGCGCACTGGAGATCGCCCGCCGCAAACTCCCCACGGCCATGGGCAGGTTGAGGTCCGGTGAAGAGCTCGACATCGAAGCGGAGGCACCGCTCGGACCACTCCCGCGGGACGAGATCGCACAGGTCGGCGAGGCACTGGGCACCGTTCACCGGGCGGCCCTTTCAGCCGCCGTCGAACGCGCCGAACTGGCCGGCGGCATCTCCGGCGTCTTCGTCCATCTCGCGCGCCGCAGCCAGGTCCTCGTGCACCGCCAACTGGGCCTGCTCGACCGCATGGAGCGGCGTGCCGAGGACCCGGGCGAACTCGGCGACCTGTTCCGCCTCGACCATCTCACCACCCGCATGCGTCGCCACGCCGAGTCCCTGATCATCCTGTCCGGCGCCGCGCCCGGCCGCGCCTGGAGCGTGCCCGTCCCGCTCACCAATGTCGTACGGGCCGCCGTCTCCGAGATCGAGGACTACGCCCGGGTGGAAGTACGCCGGCTCCCCGAAGCCGCCGTCACCGGCGGCGCCGTCGCCGACCTCACGCACCTGCTCGCCGAACTCATCGAGAACGCCGCCCAGTTCTCGCCACCACACACCAAGGTGAGGGTCACCGGCGAGCCGGTCGGCAACGGCTACGCACTCGAAATCGAGGACCGGGGGCTCGGCATGGGCGACGGCGTCCTCGACGATGCCAACCGCAGGATCGAGCAGTCGGAGGCACTCGACCTCTTCGACAGCGACCGTCTCGGCCTTTTCGTCGTCAGCCGCCTCGCCGCCCGCCACACCATCAAGGTCCAGCTGCGCACCTCGCCGTACGGTGGCACCACCGCTGTCGTCCTCCTGCCAACTGGTCTCCTGCAAAATCCGGTTGAGGCGATCGAGCGGCCCGACGGGGTCGCGGTCCCGAGCGGCGGCCGGCCGAGCGACACGTCCCGCGAACCGATCGAGACGCCCCGTGGGCCCATCGGGCCGCCCTCGACGGTGCCGGCCCGACCGGCTCTGGTGGCCGAGCACGCCCCCTCCGCCACCGAGCCCGACTCCGCGGCACCGCCCGGTGTGAGCACCTTGCGCCAGCGGGCCCGCGGCATCGCCCCGGACGGTGGCGAGGACGGACTCCCGCGCCGGGTGCGCCAGGCCAGCCTCGCCCCGCAGCTGCGCGAGGCCCCCGCCGCCGGACCCGATACCGGCCCGGCCGCCGCCGCACCCACTCCCGAGCAGGCACGGGACCGCATGGCGGCCTACATGGGCGGCTGGGCCCGCGGCGGAGCGGACCGCCGCGCGACCCCAACCGCCGCCCCCAGCCGGTTCGTTGGCGGCCCCACCGACGAAGGAGACCGCGCATGATCGACCACCAGAGGCCCGACACCCCGCACCACGCGGAAGCGGCACCCGGCCCCGGCTCGCGTGCGCGACCCCGAACGCGCTCGGGTGAACTCGACTGGCTGCTCGACGACTTGGCCATGCGCGTGGGCGAAGTCCGGCATGCCGTCGTACTGTCCAACGACGGCCTGGCCGTGGGCGCCTCCAGCGCCCTGACCCGCGAGGACGCCGAACACCTCGCCGCGGTGGCCTCCGGGTTCCACAGCCTCGCCAAAGGAGCCGGACGCCACTTCCAGGTCGGCACGGTGCGCCAGACGATGGTCGAGATGGACGACGGCTTCCTGTTCGTCGCGGCCGCGGGAGACGGCTCCTGCCTCGCCGTACTCTCCTCGCTCACCACCGACATCGGGCTCATCGCGTACGAGATGGCGCGCCTGGTGAAACGGGTCGGCGAGCACCTCTGTACGCCGCCGCGGCACGCCGTGCGCCCGCCGGCCGCCGGCTGACCGGAAAGGCACGCCCATCCCATGACCGAGCACCGGCCGGAAGGCCCCGCGTACCGGCCGGGCCACTGGTACGACGCCGACGCGGGGCCGCTGGTCCGCCCGTACGCCATGACCGGGGGCCGCACCGCGCCGGGACCCAGCGGTGTGCGCCTCGACCTGATCGCACTCGTCACGCTCGCCGTACCGCGCGGGCCCGAGCCCGACGGCGAAGCCCTCCTCGGGCCCGAACACCGGGCACTGCTCGCCCTGTGCCGCAAGGAGACCCAGTCCGTCGCCGAACTCGCCGCCGACGCCGACCTGCCCGTCGGTGTCGTCCGCGTCCTCGTCGGGGACCTGCTCGAATCCGGTCACGTGGCCGTCAGCCGGCCCGTACCGCCCGCGCAGCTGCCCGACGAGATCATCCTGAGAGAAGTGATCGATGGCCTCCGAGCCCTGTGACCCCACGCCCGCCCTCGCGCTGAAGATCCTTGTCGCGGGCGGCTTCGGCGTCGGCAAGACCACCCTCGTCGGAGCGGTCAGCGAGATCCGGCCGCTGCGCACCGAGGAACTCCTCAGCGAGGCGGGGGAGTCGGTCGACGACACCGGTGGCGTGGACCAGAAGACCACGACGACCGTCGCCATGGACTTCGGCCGCATCACCATCCGCTCGGGCCTGTCCCTGTACCTCTTCGGCACACCGGGGCAGGATCGTTTCTGGTTCCTGTGGGACGAACTCTCCCAAGGCGCGCTCGGCGCGGTCGTCCTCGCCGACACCCGCCGCCTTCAGGACTGTTTCCCGGCGGTCGACTACTTCGAGCACCGTCGTATCCCGTTCGTCGTCGCCGTCAACTGCTTCGCGGGGACCCGCGCCCACGGAGCCGCGGATGTCTCGGCGGCGCTGGACCTGGACCGCGGCACCCCCGTGGTGCTGTGCGACGCCCGGGACCGCGACTCCGGGAAGGAGGTGCTGATCCGGCTCGTGGAGTACGCCGGGCGCGTGCACACCGCGCGCCTGCTCGACTCGGTCGGCTGAGGTCCCGGCCCGCTCCGCCGCGCGACTTGCCGGAGCCGGGCACCGCTTGCCCGGGGCGCGCCAGTGGTGAAGGGTGGCAGGAGAACGGGGACACGGGGAACCGCATGGATCGGGGAGGCCTGACATGGCACTGAACAAGGAACTCGACTGGTTGCTCGACGACCTGACCCGGCGGGTCGAGCACGTGCGGCACGCGATCGTACTCTCCAACGACGGCCTGGTCACCGCCGCGAGCGCGGACCTCCTGCGCGAGGACGCGGAACATCTGGCGGCGGTCTCCTCGGGTCTGCACAGTCTTGCCAAGGGCTCCGGACTGCACTTCCGGGCCGGCAAGGTCCGCCAGACCATGGTCGAGTTCGACGAGGGGGTCCTGTTCGTGACCGCGGCGGGCGACGGCAGCTGTCTGTGCGTGCTCAGCTCCGCCGATGCCGACATCGGCCAGATCGCGTACGAGATGACCCTGCTGGTGAACCGGGTCGGCGAGCACCTCTCGGTCGCGGCGCGGCAGCCGGGCGATTTCGGGACGACCGGGCTCTGACCGCCTGAACCGGCCAGTCCCAGGACGGACTTGAGTCCGTCGGGCGCCGGAGCGGAGTTATCCACAGGCCGAGCGGGATGTCGGCACGGCGCGTTACGGTCGTCACCGAGAGTATTCGTCTCTCGCGTACTCGTTCCTCACGGGGGAGGATCCGATGACCGTCTTCACCACCGTCACCACCGTCACCACCAAGAACGCCGTCGTACCCGCAGCCGTCGCGGGTGCGGCGGCGCCGGCCGGCCCACCGCTCGCACCGGGCGTCGCCGCGCGGGAACTGGAGCTCAAGCGGGCCGAGTTCGAGCTGGCCGTCCAACTCGGCCACATCCGCACCGTCCCGGGTCCGGGTCGCGGACACCGCCGCGTGACCGCGCGCGAGGTGGCCCGGCTGAGGGCAGCAGAGGGCTTTCCCGAAGGCCTGCGCGAACGGGTGCGGACCGTCGGCACGGCGGAGGGCGCCGAATTGCTCGGCATCGCGCCCGGCCGCTTCACCAGGCTCGCCCGCGCGGGCCGGTTCGCTCCCGTGCGCTGCTATCTCAACCGGTACCGGGCCGTGGTCTGGCTCTACCTGGCCGACGAGCTGGTCGAACTGGCGCTGCGCCGACCGGAGTTGCTCGGCGGACGCCATCCGGAGCCGGACCGAGACCAGGACTGGCGGCCGCGCAACTGGCGGGCCCGCAGGATCGCGATGCTGGCACGCCAGACCGACGACCAGTGGGAGCTGGCTGCCGCGGTCGCCGGCACGCTCGACAGCGCCCATCTCGCCCACATCGTGCCCGACCCTTATGAACGGGCCCATTTGAGACGCCTGTGCCCCGAGACCTTCAGGGTCCACCCCGAGTCGCCGACCGCCCGCGGCGTCATCGACGCCCTGGTCCTGGCGGACGAACCGGACGAGATCGACTGGTGCCGGCTGCGCCTGGTGGAGGCGCTCGCGGACGCCCGGGACCAAGGCCCGGCCCCGAGCCCCGCGTTCGATGCGGGCCCTACGCTCAACGCGGGCCCGGCGCCGGGGGACTTGTCGACAGACGCGCCGGAGGCGGCTCCCGCCGCCGGGGGCCCATCCTTCCGGCAGGCGGGAGCGCCGGTCCGACGAAGTGTGCTGGGGCGGCTGCGACGGGGAAGACAACCGGGCCGGGGTGGGCGGCGACCTGCCCCCAGTTCATGACATCCTGTGACGTCACAGCTCGCCGGACGGGATCGGCGGACGTCCGGGCATTACGGGGAAGGTCGATGAGGCTCTGCTTCCTGGTGGAAGAGCACTACCGCCATGACGGCATGCCCGTCGAGGTGATCCGCCAACTCGGTTCCTGGGGGCACCAGGTCGACGTGGTGCGCCCCGGCGGCTCGCTGCTGAGGATGTCCGAGGCGGTCCGGGCGGGCAGCCATGACGCCTGGGTGCTCAAGACGGTCTCCGGCGGCCCGGGGCTGCCGCTCCTCGAAGCCGCCGCCGCCGTCGGCCTGACCACGGTGAACGACGTGCGCTCCATCCGCGGAGTGCGGGACAAGGCGCTCGCCTCGGCCATCGGGCGCAGCCGGGGCCTGCCGGTGCCGATGACCTACGCGGCGGCCCGGCCCGAACTGCTCATGGAGATACCGGAGTCCGAGTACCCGCTGGTGGTGAAGCCCGCCGACGGCAGCTCGGGGCGGGCCGTGCACCTCGTGCCGTCGCCGGAACGACTGGCCGCGATGCTGCCCGTCCTGGCCGGGGAGGGGATGCTCATCGCGCAGCCGTACGTCCCCAACTCGGGCATCGACCTCAAGGTGTACTGCGTGGGCGGGGAGTTGTACGCCACCGAGCGCCGCTCCCCGCTCCATCCCGACCAGGGCGTTCGCGAACGGCACGTTCCGCTGCCCGCGGAAGTGGCCGCCATCGTCGACCAGGTGGGTGCGGTCTACGGGCTCGACCTGTACGGCGTCGATGTGCTGCTCGGTCCGGACGGTCCGGTGGTCGTCGATGTGAACGACTTCCCGAGCTTCCGCCAGGTCCCGGACGCGGCCGCGAAGGTGGCCCGCGCGGTGCTCGAACTGGCCCGCACGGGCAGCGAGGTGGCGGCTGCCGCGTTCGTCCCCGGTGTGTCCGGCGCGGGACGCATACCGGAGCAGCCTTTCGGGGGCGGCGTGCCGACCCCCGGGGTGCCGGCCGTGCGGTCGTCGGCGGCGGTCGAGGGCCGGTGAGCGGCACCACCACGGTCGGGCTCATCACGCCTGAGCCGGACCATCCGCTGCTCGCCGCCACCACGGAACTGCTCCGGCGCGAGCACCGGGTGGTCGCGCTCCACCCGGAGACGACGCGTCCCGACAGTTTGGACCGGCCGGCGGACGTCTATCTGCTGAAGTCGCGCACGCCGCGCGCGCTCTCCCTCGCCCGTGAGCTGGAGTCCCGGGGCGCCCCAGTGGTCAACTCCGCGGCTGCCACCGCCCTGTGCCAGGACCGTACGGCTATGGCGGAGCGGGCCCGGGAGGCGCGGCTGCCGTTCTCGGCGACCCGTACCCACGACTCGCTGGCGGAGCTGGCGGCCGGTGCGGAGCCGCTCGCGCCGCTCGTGGTGAAGAGTCGGCACAGCCGACGGCACGACCTGGTGGCGCGGGTCGACAGCCGGAGGGGGCTGGCCGAGTTGACTGCGGCCTGGGCCGATGAGCCCGTGGTGACCCAGGAGTTCGCGGCGAACAACGGGGACGACCACAAGCTCTGGGTGATAGCGGGGACGGTTTTCGCCGCGCTGCGGCGCTCGGAACTCTCCCCGGGGGGCCGGGGTCCCACCCGGCCCCTCAAGCTCGGTCAACTGCCTTCGGGATGGGCCGAGTTGGCAGTGCAGGTCGGCGAGGCCTTCGACCTCGACGTCTATGGGGTGGACGTCATAGCGACACGGGAGGGTGGGCCGCTGATCGTGGACATCAACGCCTTTCCCGGCATACGCGGCCAGGCGGGAGCGCCCGAGGCCCTCGCGGCCCTGGCGCTGAGCAGGGCCCACGAGGCGGTGGCGCCGGCCTGAGGGCCGACGCCACCGGAGGGCGCGCCACCGAAGGGGCGTGCCGCCGCGGCGTTCAGTTCGCGGTGGGCTCGATCACCGTGTTCCACGCGGTGAGCACCGGGCGGCCGTGTTCGCGGCCGAGCCGGGACAGGGCGCCCGTGTCGAGGACGAACAGGGCACCGCCGGAGGCGGGCAGGCCCAGATAGCGGGCCGTCAGGGCCCGCAGGAAGTGCGAGTGCGCGATGAGGACGACGTCGTCCTCGCTCGCCCGCAGGGCCGCGTCCGCCTCGGCCAGCACCCGGTCGGCTCGTGCGCCGACCTCGGCCGGGCTCTCGCCGGGGTGGTCCGCCGGGCCGGGGGCCACGCCGTCGGTCCACAGGTCCCAGTCGGGTCGGGTGCGGTGGATCTCGTCCGTGGTGATGCCCTCGTAGCCGCCGTAGTCCCACTCGTGCAGATCGGGGGTGATGCGGGCGTTCTTGAGACCGGCCAACTCGGCGGTGTGCAGGGCTCGTTGGAGCGGGCTGACCAGGGCGAGGCCGATGGGCCGGTCGGCGAGCAGCGGTGCGACCGCGCGGGCCTGCTCTTCGCCGTGCGCCGTGAGCGGCAGGTCGGTGTAGCTCGTGTGCTGTCCCGAGCGCGACCATTCGGTCTCCCCGTGACGTACGAGGATCAACTCACCCATGGCTGTGTCTTCCGTTCTCCGTGTGCGTTCCCCGGGCCGGTACCGCCCCGGCCGTACGCGGGGACAACCAGGCAGGGGGCGCGCGCATTCCGTGTGGACCGGTGTGTCGAGTGTCGGATACCTCACCAACGGCCCGGCCGGTGACCGCACACGCGGGCCGGGCCCGAATCCGTGGATCCGGGCCCGGCCCGCGCAGGCGTGACGATGCTCAGGCGGAGTGCAGCGCGAGGGTCGGGGACAGGCGCGACGCCCGGACCGCGGGGTAGAGCCCGGCTACCGTGCCGATCGCCAGCGTCGCGCCGAAGCCGCCCGCGACCGCCCATGCCGGGATCACCCACGGGATGCCGCTCGACACCGCGTACACCGCCGTCGCCGCCCCGCCCAGCACGATCCCCGCGGCCCCGCCCAGCCCCGACAGAAGCAGCGACTCGGTGACGAACTGGCCCCTGATCTGGCCCCGGGTCGCGCCGATGGACCGGCGCAGACCGATCTCGTAGCGTCGTTCCAGAACCGAGATGATCATGGTGTTGGCCACGCCGACGCCGCCGACCAGGAGGGCGACCCCGCCGAGCCCGAGCAGCAGGCTGCTGAACGCGCCCTCGGTGGCGGCCTTCGCCTGAAGGCCGGCGGACGGGTCGCTGACGCCGACGTCGCGCGGTGTCCGAGGCGAGACGGTGCGCGGGATCAGATCGTGGACGCGGTCGACCGAGGCGTCGGCGGAGCGCTCGTAGACGGCCGTGGGACGGCCGTCGAAACCGAGACGGCCGGTCGCCACGTCCCAGCCGACCAGTGCCGAGCGCGCGATGTCGGGTGCCAGCGGCAGCGGGTCGAGGATGCCGAGCACGGTGAAGTACTGGCCGCCGATGAACACCCGCTGGCCGGGTGAGGTGATCCCCAGTCGCCCCGCCGCCACATCTCCGAGGACCACCGACGGGTACTTCCCGGTCGCGGAGTTGAGGAAGGTACCGGTACGCATCGTGCCGCGCAGGGTGGTGAGGAGCTCATCGGTGGCGGCCTGGACCTGGATGCCGCCCGTGATGGTGTCGGGGATCTTCTCCGAGCGGCGCACGGTGGCGGGCACCGAGCCCGTGGCGCCGACGTGCTGCACTCCCGTGATCCGCGCCACCCGCCCCGCCGCGTCCTTCGGCATCGGCACCGACTTCCCGGTGAGCAGATCCGTACCCGGGGTCACGACCAGCATGTTGGTGCCGAGCTTGTCGAGCTCGCGGAGCAGCTGTTCCTTGCTGGACGCCGAGATTCCCACCACCGCGATCATCGTGGCGATGCCGATCGCGATGCCGAGCGCCGAGAGCACCACCCGCATCGGCCGGCTGCGCATCCCCGAGGCGCCGGTGTGCAGGATGTCCCGCGGGCCGAGCCGGGCCGGCCTGAGCACCGGCCGCCCGCTCATCGGACCTCCCCGGGCAGCGGCGCCGTCTCCGGGCCGCAGCCCTCCGCGGCGCCGGGCGCGCCCCGACCCGAGCCGAGCGGACCGCGGGGACCGCTGTCCTCGACCACCCGGCCGTCCCGGATCCGCACTTGGCGCGGCAGCCGGGCGGCGATCTCCGTGTCGTGGGTGATCACGGCGATGGTCGCGCCCTCCTGGTTGAGTTCGTGGATGAGCTCCATCACCGCCTCCCCGGACGCCGAGTCGAGCGCGCCCGTCGGCTCGTCCGCCAGCAGCAGATCAGGCTCGCCGACCACGGCCCGGGCGATGGCCACCCGCTGTTTCTGCCCGCCGGACAGTTCGTGCGGCCGGTGCTTCATGCGGTCGCCGAGCCCGACCCGCTCCAGTGCGCGGGCCGCCCGCTTGCGGCGCTCCGCGCGCGGAAGGCCGGAGTAGAGGAGCCCCTCCGCCACGTTGTCCTGGGCGCTCATGCCCGGGACGAGGTGGAACGCCTGGAACACGAAGCCGATGTGCTGGGCCCGCAGCGCCGACAGCCGGCGGTCGCTCAGGGCGGCCGCGTCGTGCCCCGCGATGGTGACCGACCCGGCGGTCGGCAGATCGAGGGTGCCGACGATGTGCAGCAGGGTGGACTTGCCCGAGCCGGACGGGCCGACGATCGCGAGCAGCTCACCCCGCTCCACGGTGAGATCCACCCCGCGCAGCGCGGCGACCCCGCCCGGATACTCCTTGGTGACCCCGGACAGCCGGACCACGGGCGGCTCGAACGCCGGCGGTTCGATGAGAGTGGCAGTGCTCATGTCGAGGGCACCCCGACCCGCAGCCCCGAGCGCAGCCCCGCGCCGGATATCTCCACGCGGCCCTGCGCGAACATGCCGAGTTCCACCTTGACCTCGCGCGCCTTCCCGTCCTCCACCACCTGCACCCCGAACGCCCCGTCGTCGAGCGCGAGCAGCGCCCCGACCGGCACGCTGAGGACGTTTCTGCGGATCTCGCCGCTGAGCTTCACGGTCGCGGGGGACTTGTCGATCCCCTTGACCCGGCCCGGATCGTCGAAGGTGACGGTCACGGCGATCCGGGGCGTCTTGTCGTTGGGGTCGTCACCCGCCTTCGCGGTCGAGCCGACCGACGACACCGTGCCGGACGCGGTGGTGCCGTCCGGCAGCTCCACCTGGACCTTGCCGCCGTCCTTGGCGAGCGCCGCGTCCGACACCTTCAGCTGGAGCTGCACGACCCGGTCGGAACTGGTGGTCGTCAGGAGCTTCTGCCCGGGTGCGGCGCGGTCGCCCACCGCGGCGTCCGCGCTCTGCACCCGGACCGGGCCGGTGGCGAACGCGATCTGCTCGGGCCCCACCTGCCCGCTCCGGGTCAGTCCGTGCGCCTTCTGCCAGCGCTTGACCGCATCCGCGGTGCCGGGCGTGAACTTCTCGTCGTCGGCGAGCCCGTCCCCGTAGCCGAGCGCCCTCAGGTTCGCCTTCAACTGCCGCACGTCGGTGCCCTGGTCACCGCTCTTGAGCACCCGGTACATGGGCTCGGTCCCGTACATCAGGCGTACGTCGTTGCCGTCGACCGCGTACAGCCTGCCGTCCCGCTTGACGCTCGACCCGCCGCTCGCGATCCAGGTGAGGGTGCCGGCCGCGCCGGCGTTGATCTTGCTCTCGCGCGAGTAGCCGAGCGTGCCGTCGACGCTGGTGCTGCTCACCAGGTCACCCTGCTCGATGGGAGCGGTGGCGGCCGGGAGTCCGGTCCGCTGCTGCGCGGAGTCCTTGGCTTCGGGCTGGGCCAGTCCCGTGACGGCGAATCCGCCGCCCGCGACGGCCGCCACCGCCACCACCGCCGCGATCATGGTCCGGCGCCTCATGCGGCGCACTCGTTGAGGGCCTTCATGAACTTGTCCGGGTCCGCCCCCGAAGGAATCTTGAAGCCGCTGCTGTGGTTGCCCTCGACCTTCGGGTCGGGCATGTCGAAGCCCTTGCCCCGCAGACACTGGGCGATCTTGACGGCCTGGTCCTGCTGCTTGGGGTCCGGGGCGCCGGAGCCGTCGCCGCCCTGGACGCCGGACCCGCACGCGTTGAGCGCCTTGTTCCACTTGTCCGCCGAGGTGCCCTGCGGCGGCGAGAGCACCTGGGCGTTCGGGTTCTCGCCCGGCTTGAGGTCGGGCACGTCCATGCCCTGCTTGCGCAGACAGCCGCGCAGCGCCTGGGCCTTGTCGGCGCCGGACGCATCGCCGCCCGAACCGCTGCCGGACGTGCCCGAGTCCTTCCCCGAGTCCCCTCCCGACGATCCGGAGCAGCCGGTCGCGAACAGTGCGAGCCCCGCCATCCCGGTTGCCAGGACCAGGGTGAGCCGGTGGTTCCTCATCGTTTCTCTCCTCGCGGACATGCGTGGCCACGGCACGGCTGCGCGCGACCGGCCGCCGAAGAGCGGCCGGGGAGAGCGTCCAGGAACCCGCTGTTTCGTTTCCCTTACAGCTCGGGGACACCGCTCGGGGACACCGCTCGGGGCCACAGCTCGGGGCGCGGGCCCTGCGGCCCCTGGCACCAGGCCGCACGGCTCCGGGCGCGGCCCGCGTAACAACGGCGAAAGGTCCGTTTCCGGTAGACAGGGGGCATGCGCGTACTGGTAGTCGAAGACGAGGCGTTCCTGGCCACGATGATCGCGGAGGGGCTGCGCCGCGATGCCATCGCGGTGGACGTGGCCCTCGACGGACTCAGCGGGCTCCGCAAGCTCCAGCTCGGTGCGTACGACGTCCTCGTGCTCGACCGTGACCTGCCCGGCCTGCACGGCGACGAGGTGTGCCGCACGGTGGTGGCCGAGGGGCTGCTCACCCGGGTGCTCATGCTCACCGCCTCGGGCGCCGTACACGACCGGGTGGAGGGCCTCGGGCTCGGCGCCGACGACTACCTGACCAAGCCGTTCGCGTACGACGAACTCCTGGCCCGGGTCCTCGCGCTCGGCCGCCGCACCCGGCCCGCGCTGCCACCGGTCATCGAACGGGCCGGCATCGTCCTCGACACCGCCCGCCGCCAGGCCCGCCGTCACGGCCGTCAACTCGCCCTGACCCGAAAGGAGTTCGCCGTGCTGGAAACCCTGATGCGGGCCGACGGCGGGGTGGTCAGCGGCGAGGACCTGATCGAGCAGGTCTGGGAGGAGCACGCCGGGTACGACACCAATCCGGTCCGGGTCGCCCTCAGCCGGCTGCGCGCCAAACTCGGTGACCCACCCGTCATCGACACCGTCCCCGGCGCCGGATACCGCATCGCGCGCACTCCGGACGAGGCCCGGCGGGCCGGGCGATGATCCGCCGGCTCGTACCCGCAACCGAGCGGGCCCGGCTGACCGCCCTGTACGGGGGACTGCTGCTGCTCGCCGGCTGCGTCCTGGTCGGTGTGATCTACGCATGCGTCCAGTACGGCCTGGACAACCGCATCGGGAGCGCGGTCACCGGGGTCGTGCCCGGCGGGCAGACGGTACCGCGGTCCTCGGCCAGTCCACCCGGTGACCTCGTGCCCGCCGAGCAGGCGGGCAAGCACGCCAGGACCCAGGTCGTCGAGGTCGTCGCGGCCACCACCCTCAACCGTCTGATGACGGTCTCCGGCATCGCCCTCGCCGTCTTCGCCGTGCTCTCCGTCGTGCTCGCCTGGTGGATGGCGGGCCGGGTGCTGCGCCCGGTCGGGCTCATCACCGCCACCGCACGCAAGCTGTCCGGCGAGAACCTCCACCAGCGCATCGACCTCAAGGGTCCGCCGGGCGAACTGAAGCAACTCGCCGACACCTTCGACCAGATGCTGGGCAGAATCGAGCAACTAGTGGGTGCACAGCGGCGGTTCGCCGCGAACGCCGCGCACGAACTGCGGACCCCGCTCGCCGTGCAGCGGGCCGCCGCCGAGATCGGCCTGGTCGATCCCGATCCGGAACGGATCAGATGGATCCGCGACGAACTCCTCCAAGTGGCCGACAACAGCGAGCACTTGATCGAGTCCCTCCTGCTGCTCGCCGCTTCCGACCAGGGCCTGGAACACCGCGAACCGGTGGCGCTCGACGCGAGCGTCACCGCCGTCGCCGAGGAGCACCACGACGAGGCGGACGGACGGGGCATCAGCCTCACCACCGCCCTGGAGCCGCTCAGCGTCGAGGGCGACCCGGTGCTGCTCACCCATCTGATCCGCAACCTCATCGGCAACGCGCTCCGCTACAACCACCGCGGCGGCAGCCTTCACCTGAGTCTGGTGGCGGCCGGCCGTTCGCTCCGGATCACGAACACCGGGCCCGTCGTGCCGCAGGAGGCGGTGGCGGACCTCTTCGAGCCGTTCCGCCGGCTCAACGAGCGCCGGCACGCCCCGGGCGAGGGCGCCGGGCTCGGCCTCGCGCTCGTCGCGTCCATCGCACGTGCCCACGGCGGCGAGGCCACGGCCGTGGCGAACCCGGACGGTGGTCTCACCGTGACCGTGCGCTTCCCCTGAACCCCTCCCGGCGCACCCTGGCGCGAGCGCCTGTTCAGGGGTGCATGCGTGCCCCCTTGAGCACCTTGTCGACCGCGTTGCGGGGCCCGTAGACGGCGAGCCCGACCAGATCGAGGTCGGCGCCGTGGACGGCCCGCACGGCGGCCCGGTTGTCGGCGTCATGGCCCGTCCTGAACATGTCGCCGATGAACACCGCTCGGGGGAGGTCACGGCTGAGGGCGCGGGAGTGGGCCGTCTTCAGTACTTCCTTGCCGCCCTCGAACACGAGGACCGGCTGGCGGAACAAGGGCAGATACCCGGTGCCGTCGGCATCGGCATACGGCTCGCCGATCGTCTCGGGCAGCTCGGTACCCAGACCGCTGACCAGGAAAGCCGTCACATTGAGCCGCTGCCAGGTCTGGAGGTCGTCGCGGAGCAGTACCGCGATCCTGGTGTCGAAACGTACGGGGGTGGCGCTGTCCGATGTCATGGAATGAGACTGCCGGACCCGCCCGGGCCCGGTCTTGTACGTTCCTTGCATGACCGCCGAACAGGAGATCTCCGCCTGGCGCCCCAGGGTCGCCGGGGTCGTGGAGGTCTTCCACGCCCGGTTCACCGAGCACTCCTACCCCATGCACGTCCACGACAGCTGGACGCTGTTGATCGTCGACGACGGCGCGGTCCGCTACGACCTGGACCGCCATGAGCACGGCACCCCGGGACACGTGGTGAGCCTGCTGCCGCCGGACGTGCCGCACAACGGCTCCCCGGCCACCGCCGGGGGCTTCCGCAAGCGCGTGGTCTACCTGGACCGGGCCCAGCTCGACGACAGTCTCATCGCCCCCGCGGTCGACGGGCCCGATCTCGTGGACTCCGTCCTGCGGCACAGGATCGGCCGACTGCACACGGCCCTCGCGCATCGCGGGGAGGAGCTGGAGGCCGAGAGCCGGCTCGCGTTCATCGCCGAGCGGTTGCGCGGGCATCTGAGCCCCCGGCTCACGAACGGCCCCGGCGGCCCGAGCGCGCCGGGTCGTTCGATCGCGCGGAACCTGCGCGAACTCCTGGACGCGCGGGTCGTCGACGGCATCACCCTTGAGGAGGCCGCCGGCCTCGTCCACGCCCATCCGACGCATCTGGTGCGCGCCTTCACCGCGGAGTTCGGGATCGCGCCGCATCAGTATCTGACGGCCCGCCGCGTCGACCGGGCCCGCGGTCTGCTCCTGGAGGGGCGCCCGGCCGGTGACGTGGCCCGTGCCACCGGGTTCTACGACCAGTCCCATCTGACCCGCCACTTCAAGCGGGTGGTGGGGACCGCGCCGGGCCGGTACGCCCGCCGCGGAGCGAACTGACACACCGTCAGCTGAAGGGGCCGTAGACGACCCCCGCAGAACGAGACCGTCACACGAACAGGAACGCGGCCGAAGTGGCCGCCCCGAGGGCGCCGCCCGCCACCGTCTGCATGACGGTGTGGTAGCTGAGGGCCACTCGCGACCAGCACACTGCGACGGTCACCGCGTACGCCAGCAGCCACCACGGGGAGTGGACCACCGCGAGCAGCGCGACCACTGCCGATGCGACGGCGGAGTCCACCGAGATCTTCCAGACCGTGTTCACGGCGAGCAGGAAGATCGTCATCACCCACAGGGCGAGCATCGCGGCCAGGATGCCGGTCGGGGCATGGCCGAGGACCATGACGACCGAACCCGCGCCGATCGAACCGAGGATGACGAAGAAGATCGGCGCCCGCTTGGTGCGGTCGACGACGTGCCGGTCGCCCCAGGTGCCGCGCTTGCGTTCCCACTCGATGTATCCGGCCGGTACGAGCCCCGCGCACAGCGCGCCGAGCAGTCCCCACAGCAGTCCGGTCCACTCGCCGGCCGCGGCGAGCCCGATCCCGAGCATTCCGGCGAGCAGGACGTTGCGCGGTTGCAGTACGTCGGTGATGGTGCGGGCCGTGACCGTCCTGCGGCTCTCGGTACCGGTCAGGGTGTCGCTCACGCGGTCTTCTCCAGGGAGTCCAGCACGCCGCGGGCCCGTTCGCCGCTGACGTTCAGATAGGCGTCCGCCACCCGTACCAGCCAGGCGACTTCGCCGTCCTGGTCGGTGGCGTGCTTGGTCGCGACGGCCGCGGCGTCACCCGCGGCCGTGCCGTCGGCCTTGGCGGCGAGCGCCGCCTTGATCCAGTACGCCTCGGCCAGTGGCCCGGCGCTCTCCGCGGACGGGCTGTCGTCGGCCGCGGCCCGCTGGGCGGCGGGGAGCAGCCCGTCCGGCACGTAGTGGCGCAGCTTCTCGACGGCGTCCGCGATGTCCGCCGCCCACCGGTCGATCCGCAGGTCCGCCGGAGTGTCGAACCGGGTCAGCTCGCGGCGGAGCGAGGCCGGGGGCTCGAAGGGCTGGTCGGGGAAGGCCGTCATCAGCTCGCGCCACAGCGGGTGCAGCCGGACCTGGGCCCGCCACAGCCGGACCCGGCGCCAGCCCTTGCTGAACGCGGGGACGGAGGCGCCGAGCGCGAAGAACGCGAACAGGACGACCTGGGCCGCCTCGGTGATCTCGTCGAACTTCAGGGCGAACGCCGGGCTCGGCCGGTCGGCGACGCTGATCCACAGGAACAGGGTCCGGCTGACCGTGTAACCGACGCCGATGAACATCGCGAACGTCATCATGCCGAGGCCGATGCGCAGATGGCGGGCCCCGGCCCCGGCGGTGGCGAGCGCCCACTGATAGGCGCAGACGGCGGACGCGGCGCCCAAGTACAGGTAGAACACGCTCATGTAGAGCGTGGCGCCCCACTGTCCGGCATGGTCGGAGACGAACCGGTCCGAGGCGTACGAGCGGTCGACCACGGTGAAGAAGAGCACGGTCAGCAGGATCAGCGTGGCGATGGACGCCTTGGCCGCCACCTGCTGGATCAACCGCGCGAACCGTACGTGCCGGGGGACGACCCCGCCCTCCGGGAAGTGCCCGTAGATGGCGACGATGTAGCTGAGGATCGCGAGGATCGCGACCGTCGCCGTGTAGTGCTTGATCAGTACGGCGAGGTCGACGACGGGGCTGTTGTTGAGCCCGATCCGCACGACCTTCGTCTTGGTCCACAGGGCGAGCGCGAAGCCGGCGTAGCAGCCCCACAGGGCGCGTCTGCGTCTGTCCTCCTCGTCGCCCCACAGCGCCGCGGGCATGCGCCACAGGGCGACGGCAGTCATCAGGCCGGCTATGAGATAGCCGGCAAGGTCAAGCGCGGTCACGGCAGTTCCTCGGGGGACGGGGCGGGGGGACGGAGGGGACGAAGTGCGAGGAGGTCACGGCCAGGAGCGGCGGAAGAAGCCGCGGCGCCGGTGCGCGACGGGCCGGGACAGGGAGTTGGCGAGCCGCCCCATCATGTCGTCGCTCGTCACGTCGAGGGCCATGCGGGGGATCAGCGAGGCGCCGAACTCGGCGATCCGCTCGTCATGGGTGTCGTACTGGGCGCGTGCCTGGATGGGGCCACCGGAGCGCAGCGCCTCGGTCACCAGGGGCGGCAGACCGTCCGCCTCCGCCTCGTGGGGAGTGGCGGGCTCGGTCGTCGCGGGGCGTGCGGCGGGTTCGTTCGCCGCCGGGCGTACGGCGGGCTCGTCGGAGGTGAGCACGCGGTTGATCAGGGAAGTGTTGAACACGGGGAGGAGCTGGCGCAGTTGGTCCGCGTTGAGCGTCGTGCCATGGTCGAACCACTCGTGGCACAGCTCGTGCAGGATGACGTGCTGGGTCTGGTAGGCGGTGGGGCGACGCCGGTACAGCACGAAGCTGGTGGCGCCCGACTTGAGCCGCAGGCCGCAGGCGGCGTTCACCCGGGCGAGCCGGTCGGGCAGCTCGTGCAGCACGATGGTTCGGCCCCGGGCCTTCTCCATGTTCGCCACGAGACCCGGAATGCTGAACGGGGCCGGGATCGGCAGATCCGCCAGTCCGGCTTCGCATTCTTTCCGCAGCTCGCGCAGGGACATGGAGACCTCTTGATCGTAGTCACGCGTGTGTGACAGGCGATCTGCGATCTTAGCCAATCGTCATGAACACGCGGGGACCGCTACAGCACGCGGGGGCCACTACCGGGACCCGCCCGCCGGCGGGCGGCTTCGGGGGCGCCGCCTCATGCGTCCTTGCTCGCACTGCCGCCTTTCCCGACCTTCCCGCCCTTGCTCTCCTTGTTGTCCTTGTTGTCCTCAAGGAGGGAGAGGACGAACTGGAGCAATTCCGGATCGAGTCCGTCGTCGTCGATCCCGCGGCCGGCCAGCCCGCTGATCTCTCCCGTGCGCCGCTTGGCGAGGAACTGGAGGCCGGCGACCACGTCGTCGACCACCTCGGACTCGTCCTTGAAGAAGCGCCAGTCCACGCCGAAGCCGAGCCCGAGCGCCTTGAGGATCTCTTCCGAGGGGTTGGTGACCTTGCCGGCGAGGATGTTGGAGAAGTAGCTATGCGAGAGCGAGCCGCCCCGCTCCTTGACGAGATCGGCGAAGACCCGGCCGGAGATCTTCTCTCCCGGAAAGGTCTTCTCGACCATGTACTCGACCTTCTGCCGGAGCGTCGTCAGGTCGGGCGTGTGTTCTTCGCCGTTGTCCATCAGGGTCCCCACGTCCACGTCCGCCGCTCGTGCGCTGTCCGACGATGCGTGATGTTCGATTCGGTCAACGGATCCGTACTTTAACCGACCTTGGTGGAGGAGCCCGGCGGACGGGGAGCCTGTCGGCCACGGTCGGCGGCAATAAACCGGAGCATCTTGTTCCGTTATTACGCCTCGGACTTGCGGAAACAATCTACGTCACTGTTAACTCGAAAAAACACGGACAAGGAGCCACGAGGGGAGTTCCTTGCTCGGGTGGCCGCTGTGCCCTGCGCGCTTTGCGCGCCCACGGCGAGCGGCCGTTGCACGCAGGTGTAGCCCTTCGCGACGGGGGACGCGCGAAGGGCTACACATGCATTATGCACCTTCTCTGCGGTGGCTGGTGACCGCTTCCCGCCGGGGGCGTTGACGCGCGACCTGGCCGGGCGGTGTCGGCGGGCGACTCGGTGCGGCGGCGCCGCCCGGTCGGCGGCCCAGTCAGTCCGACGGTGCGTCGCTGCCCGGCAGATGGACGACCACCAGGACGAGGCCGGCCATCATGAAGTTGCGGGCGGCCGCGTCGAGTCCGTTCCAGGACTTGGACTGCCACATCGCGAACCACTCGCCGCCGACCGCTATGAATCCGGCGCCGAACAGCACCAGCACCATCAAGAGGCCCGCGGTGCTCAGCCGCCGGGCCCGTCCCACCCCCGAACGCCGCCGGATCCCGCCCAGCCAGGTGGCGGCCCCGGCGATCAGCACCAGGGCCGCCACGGTCTCCCAGATGATGATCAGGACGTACGCGATGTCCTGCACAGTGCCGGAAGTGATGGCCCGCCACATCAGGTCCGGGTCCTTGAATGTGGTGTCCATCGCGAGGACGTGCCGGACGAACTGCCGATTGGTGTCGAAGTCGGTGATGTTGCCGAAGGCGACGAGCGCCATGTACAGCGCGACGGTCGCGGTGAGCAGCCCCGCCGCGAGCGGAACGGCCGGAAGCCCTGTCCCGCTCGCCGGGCGTGTGCCCCCTGCCGTTCGTGCCCCGAATCTGAACCTGGAGGTCATCGCGGACTCCTTGCCGGACGTGCCGAGCCGTTTGCTTCGCCGAACGCACGGACGCCGCGCGCCCGGCATTCACCCTGGCCCACCATTCTGCATTCCCTTGCGCCACCCCAAACCCCATGTGCAACAGGGACGTTGACGGCCGACGGGCCCTGGAGTTGACTCGGGACCGAAACGGCGCACCAGGGAAGGGAGCTCCACCGTGATTCCCGAGCAGCCTGTTCCTCCGACGGCCCCACCGGGCCACCTCTACGCGACCGGCCGCCGGGCGGCCGTCCCGACACCGCGCGCGGCCAACTGCTCGTGCGGGCCGAGCTGTCCATGCGGCTGCCAGAGCGGCGGCCCCTGCCAGTGCGGAGGCGCCGTCCCCTGCTGAGCCCTGCCGAGCTCCGCCGGGCCCTGCCGACAGTGCGGCCCCCGCCCGGATCGGGCGGGGGCCGCACTGTGGCCAGGAGCACGTCGACCGCGGCTGCTCTTCCGGGGGTCGGCGGCTGTCCCTTCGGGAGGAGCGGCTGTCCCCTCGGGAGGCAGGCGGTCGAGGTCAGCCGAGCCGGGTCAGCTTCGCGCCGAACGACGGCTCCACCAGATCGCCCTTGAGTGCGACGGGCACCTTCACCTCGCCGGTGCCGGTGCCCACGGTCAGGGTGCCGACCTGGGTGCCTGCCTTCGCCGTGTGGGGCAGTGTCCTGCCGCCGTCGGTCAGGCTGATCCCGACCGAGGCGCCGGACCAGACGGGCACGCTCAGATCCTTGGTCGCCACGACCGGGACCGTGCCGCCGAGGCCGTCGTCCACCTGGCCGACCACGTCGCCCTTCTTCACCACCGTCTCGCTCCTGAGCGCCTTGTCCGCGGCCAGTATCAGCTTCTTGCTCGCCGCCGTCGCGGTGTCGATGATGGGCGCCCTGTGCTGACCGAACACGGCGCCGATGACCAGCTGCTTGCTGTCGCCGACGGTGGTCTCGGCGGCGAAGAGGAGGTTGCCGCCCGCCTTGGTCGTCGAGCCCGTCTTGATGCCGACGACGCCGTTCAGCGGGACGAGCTTGTTGAAGTTGCGCTGTGTGCGTGCCGTCTCGATCGTGCCGCCGCCGGACGTCGTCGTCGACGTGTACGACGGCAGTTTGGCGATGGCCCGGAAGACCGGGTCGGCCATCGCCCGCTTGGCCAGCTTCACTTGGTCCTCGGCGGTGCTGACCGTGGACTCCATGAGACCGCTCGCGTCGGTGTACGTCGTGTTGGTCATCCCGAGTTCCTTGGCGGTGTCGTTCATCTTCTTGATGAACGCCTCCTCCGAGGACGCGTCCCAACGGGCCAGCAGACGGGCCATGTTGTTCGCCGAGGGCAGCATGACCGCTTGCAGGGCCTCCAGTTCGGAGACCTGCTGGCCCGCCTTGACCTCGACGACGGACTCCTTCTCCTTGACGCCGTTGGTGTAGTCGTCCTGCGCCTTCTGGTCGACCGGGATGGAGGGCCCCTTGTCGCCGACGGTCTTGAGCGGGTGGTCGCGCAGGATGAGGTACGTGGTCATCACCTTGGCCACGCTGCCGATGGGGAGTGGCTTCATCTCTCCGTAAGTGCCCATCCGGCCGAGGCCGTTGATGTCCACCACGGCCTGGCCCTCGCTCGGCCAGGGCAGTGAGACCGGTCCGCCGGATGCGGTGTGGCTCGACTCGGCGGTGAGCTTGAGCGTGGGCGTGGGAAGCGGCCGCAGCGCCTGGACCACGACCAGAACGACGGCGAGCAGCGCGACGAGGGTGCCCCAGATCTTGATCCTGCGCCCGACCGTGCGGGCCACTGTTTCGGGCTTCGGCGGGGTGTTGGTCAGCTGCGCCAGCAGGTCGAGCGGGGGCGGCGGCCCGCCCGCGTCACCGTTTCCGGCCGCGGTCGCCGGTGCGGGTGCGGGTGCGGGTCCGGTTGCCGGTGCCGGTGCGGAGGCCGGGGGCGGGGCTGCGGGAGTGACCGGCGGCCGTTTCAGTGCCATGGTGCGGTCGTCGTAGGCCCGCGGCGGCGCGCCGAACTCCCGGGTGACATCGGCCTCCGAGGGTCCCTGGCCCGGCTCGTCGCCGACCGCCGGAGCGGAGGGGACGGGCGCCGCGCGGCGGGGCGGGGCGGCGTGCGGCAGATCCGGCTTGAGCGCGATGAACTCACTGGTCCGCTCGGAGTCGGACTCCTTGCGAGCCGCCCATGAGGGGGCGGGCCGTTGCGCCGACTCGGGCTCGGACTCGGGCGCGGGCTGGGAGTTGGGCGTGGCCCCCGCCTCGGACTTGGACTCGGGCTTGGCCCTGGACTCGGGCTGGGCCTTGGATTCCGGCTGGGCCTTGGGCTTCGCCCTTGACTCTGCCCCTGACTCGGCCCCGGCCTCGGATGCGGGCGCGGACGCAGTCTCGGGTGCGGACCCGGACCCGGACCCGGACCCAGACCCGGACCCGGACCCTGACTCGGTCTCGGCGTTGTCCGTGGGCAGCGCGCGGCGGTCCGCCGCGGAGGCGGAGGCAGGGGGAGTGGAGGCCGTTGGCGGCGCAGGGGGAGTCGAGGCGAGCGCGGCCCTGGGGTCGCTCTTGGCCGATGCCGCACGCGTCTCCGCCTCGGGCGTCTGTGGCCCCTGGGGCGCGTTGCCCGCTGCCTCGGGCGCCGACGCCTTGGGCCCGGCGGCCGACTCCTTGAGTTTGGGCGCCGCCTCCGCCGCTCGCTCGGGATCATCCTGCCCGGCCTCGCGGTTGCGCGGCGGGTCTTCGGAGGCTGGGGCCGGGGCGGCGGAGTCGGGGCTTGCCGCGGTGTCGACCGCGCTGCCCGTGCCGCCCGCCTCGCCCTCGGCGGGGCGCGCCGTGTCCTCTCGCGGCAGATCGCCCGAGCGCGCAGGCGCGGGAGCCGCGAAGACCAGGGTCTTGTCGGCCCGGTCGGCCGTGTCCGTCGCATCGGCGTCCGTCGCGTCGGCGTCCGCCGTGTCGGCCCGGTCGGTTCGGTCAGAGTGCTCGCTGCCCGATGCGGACCGGCCCCAAGTCGGCTTGGTGGACGGCGAGTTGGGGCCTTCGGAGTCCGTCGGCGCCGAGGCCGCACGCGGCTCGGATTCCCGCGCCACGCCCTCCCTCCCCTCGCCGGCCGCCTCCGCCGCCTCCGCTGCGTCCGAGGCGCCGCCGCGTACGGCCTCCGTGCCGGAAAGCCCGCCCGCGTTCGCGCTGTTCTTCTCGTTCATACGTGGTGCAGCCCGCCTTGCTGATCTCGCCCTGTGCTCTGCGCTGTCGGCCGCCTAGACGTCAGGAAGGCAGGGAACCGTTCCAGCCGGAAGTACTCATTTCCGGGCCGACGGGGAACTGCCATGGTCCCGGAAGCCGATCAAGCATGACCACGATCGCATGTCCGTGTGACCAAATGATGACAAAGACGCCGCGGGATCTGTCATGAGGCTGGGTGGACCCCCGAGCCGGGCGCGTTGTCAGACCCCCTTCTTATGCTGGCAGGGCAAGATCGAACGGGGACTCGTCGGGAGGCAGAGGTGCGGATCGAGCGGCATCGAATCGGTGAGCCGGCTTTGGCCGCCGCGGAGGCCGACTTCGCGGACCGCGTCGCCGCGGAAGTGCACCGGATGCAGGAGGATCCGCTTCCGGCCACGCGCTGGCGGCTGGTCACCGATGATTTTCTGGACTACTTGGGCGCGCGGTCCGTACGGCTGCCCGGGCTGGCTGGGAAGGACGCCGGGACGGCGCTCGGCTCGGCGGCGGCCGCCGCGGTGGGCGCCCTGGAGCTGGCCTCGTCTCCAGGGCGGGAGACCGAGGTGTTCATCGACTACGTCGGGGCCGGGGTCTCGTACGGCGGTGATGTCGAGCGCGGTGAGGGCGCCGGCGATCAGGAGGGACGGGTCCGCGCCTCCGAGTGGCTGGTCGCCTTCCAACTGGCCTTCCTGGCCGAGGTCTCCGACCGCAGGGCCGATGTCTTCATCGAGGCCGCCCCACCCTGGCGCGGCAACGAGGGCCGTGCCGACGTGGCGCTCGTCCATGCCCTGATGGCGTACGCGTTCGACCATGAGGAAGGGGCCGTCGATGTGCTGACGGAGGGGCCGGTTCAGGACGTCGAGAAGTGCGCCCTGATCGACATGGTGACCGCCACGCTCGGCGAGGGCGACGACTGGCCCGGCCATCGCGCGGCCCTCAGCACCCTGCGGGCACTCGCGGCGGGGGACGAGGAAGGCTTCGCCCAGCGCCTGGCATCGCAATTGGAGCAGTACCGGAGCCGTGCCGCGGGAGACAACGCAAGACCCCGCAGCCTGCTCCCGCTCGACGCCTTGGCGCTCATGGCGATGGCCCATCGGGGGTACGGCTGGGACGTCCCGGTCGAGTCCGGTTACCTTCCGCGGGCCCTGGTGACCGGCTTCGAGAGAGCGGCGCCCCGGGTGCGCGCCTACGGCCGGGACAAGCGCGCCGACGCCATGGCCGCGCTCGCCGCCGGCTCCCTGGCGGTCGAGCGTCCGTGCCACCCCGCGGCGTCCCAGTCCCTCGACCCGTCGCCGTACGACGACTGCGCCGCGCAGGAGCTGGCGCGCTTCCACGACCCGAACGCGGACCCGAAGTCACTCGCGCGGGATCTGACATCGCTCATGGCGGACCAGCGCCGGCGTTTCCTGGTACGCGCCGCGCTCGATCCGACCGGCTGCGACCCGTGCCAGTACGAGGCCGTGCTGCTCGGCGCCGAGGCGGGAGCGGCCGCACTTCGGGTGGCACGGGCCGAGCCAGGAACAGAGGTGGACGTCACGATCGGAGGAACGACGAGGACGCTGCCCGCGTGGCGCGGCTCCTACCGCCCCAATCCGCACCAGTGGCAGCAGGCCATGGCGCTGACTCTGATCGTCGGTGCCCGCGAGCCGCTGGCCGACTGCGTGCTCATCGAGCCGGAGTTCCTCGCCGAGGGTGATCACCCGTCACCCGGTGGGGCCTACTGCGTGGCACTGCACGACTATCTGCGCGGTGCCGATCCCGAGCCCGCCATGGACCACGCCCTGGCGACCGCCGACCGGATGGCCGGAGCCGGCTTCCTCGCCCCGCCGCTCAGCCTGCTGTCCCAGCTGGTCCAGTGCGATCAGGAGGGCTTCGCCCTCGCGCTGGCCGACGCCCTGGAAGAGCACCGCGAGCACTACAGCGTGGGCGCCCGCGGCAGGGACTTCGAAGCCGCCGTCAACCTGGATGTGCTGGGCCTGGCCTGCCACGCCCGTCGGATCGGCTGGCCCGTTCCCGTCCGATCGCCCTATCTCCCCCAGGGGCTGCTCCTCTGACGCCGACCCGTTCCCCCTCATCGGTCACGTGCACCGGCCCCGACCGCCCGACCGCTCCACCGGCCCCGAGCACTCCACCGGCTCCGCCAGTCCCGGTCCGCTCCGCTAGCGCGGCCGGCCGCCGCCCGCGCCCGAGCCGCGCACGATGAGCCGGGTCAGCAGCACGACCGAGCGCGGAGCCGAGCGGTCGCCGTCGATGCGCGAGAACAGGAGGTTCGCGGCCGTGGCGCCGAGCGCGACCGGGTCCTGGCTGACAACGCTGAGCGGGGGACTGAGCCGGTCGGCCAGCGGAAAGTCGTCGAACCCGACGAGGGCGACGGGGTCGGGCTGCCCGAGCCCGTCCATCACCCCGATGGTGATCAGGTCGTTGGTGGTGAACAGCGCCGTGGGCGGAGCGGACAGCGCCCGCAGCTCGGCGAGGGCGGCGGCCGCGTGGGACTGGGAACGCAGTTCGTGGCGGACGAGAGCGGGGTCCTCGGGTATGCCGTGGGAGGCGAGGGCGGCCAGATACCCCGCGTGGCGTTCTCGCTGGGTCCAGATGTCGAACCGGTCGCCGAGATAGGCGATCCGGGTGTGCCCGTGGCCCAGCAGGTGGCTGACGGCCCGCTCGGCCCCCGCGCGGTTGTCGACGGTGACGGTGTCCACGGCCAGGCCCTTGGCGGGCCGGTCGACGCAGACCACGCACGTGCCGCCGTCCATCTGCCGCTTGAGGAAGCCGTGGCCGCCGTTGGTCGGGACGAGGATGAGGCCGTCCACCTGACGTGCGGTGAACGCGGCTATGACCTCGCGTTCGCGTCGTGGCTCGTCGTTGGTGCTGCCGACCAGGACCAGGAAGCCGCGCCGGTGGGCCTCGTCCTCCACGGAGCGGGCCATCAGCGCGTAGAACGGGTTGGCCAGGTCGTCGACGACCAGACCGATGGTCGACGTGCGGAGGTTCTTCTGCCGCAGGCTGCGGGCGTTGTCGTTGCGTTGGTAGCCCAACTGCCTTACGGCCTGTTCCACCCGGGCGGCGGTGTCCGGCGAGACACCGGGTTCGCCCGACACCGCCCGCGAGACGGTCATCGGGCTGACTCCCGCGGCACGGGCCACGTCCTTCATCGTCGGGCGCTTCACGAGCCTCCTCATCGGCCGGTCCGCGCCCGGGTCCGGCACGGCGACGCGTCGATGATGGCAGACGGACCCCCATGTCAGGCGGCCCGCGCGGTGCTTGCGCCAGGACCGCCTGGCCCGCCTACGGATTGGTAACGTTCCCATGGACGTCGATCGCCGACGACACCATGTCTGACAGACCGTCAAAGTCACGGTGCTGAAAGGAGATTGAGCCAATCGGGCAACGGGTGCAGGGGCCTTGCGGTGAACGCGCGGCGGCAATTCGCTCCTTGCCCTTGACGGGTAGTCAGGGACACCTCAACAATCCTGAGTTGATTGGTAACGTTCACATGCACACCGAGCATCCTCCGTCCCGAGGCCGCCCGCCGGACGGCGAGCGGTCCCTTGCGAGAAGGTGGTCCCCCCTCGTGCTCCGCTCCGTGCCCTCCTCCGGACCCACGGTCCGGCCCAGACGTCCCTCCCGCGGCGTCAGCGCGTTCAGTGCGCTGGCGCTCTCCGCCCTCGGACTCGTCGGCCTGGCCGCCGCCGTGCCCGCCCATGCGGCCGCGCTTCCGCTGACCCAGTACGTCGACCCGTTCATCGGCACCGACGACAGCAACGCCCCCAACCCCGTGCCCGGCGGCGCCGGCGGCAGCACCTATCCCGGCGCCGTGGTGCCGTTCGGCGGGGTGCAGTTCGGTCCGGACACCCCTACCGCCTCCCCCTCCGGCTACCGCTACAAGGACACGTCCGTCGAGGACTTCAGCCTCACCCACTTCGACGGCGCCGGCTGCCCCAACAACGAGGACCTGCCCCTGCTGCCGGTCACCGGCGCGCTCGGCAGCTCACCCGGCACCAACTGGACCGGCTACGCCTCCGGTTACAGCAAGGCGAACGAAGTCGCCAAGCCCGGCTACTACAAGACGCGCCTGGACCGGTACGCCACCGACGTCGAGCTGTCCGCGACCACCCGCACCGCCATGGGCAAGCTGACCTACCCGTCCTCGACGGCGTCCCGGCTGCTGATCAACACCGGCCGCAGTGCCACCGGCAACCGCGCCGGATCCGTGCACATCAACGGCAATGAGCTGACCGGCAGTGTGACGGCCGGGGGGTTCTGCGGCTCGTCCAAGACGTACCAGATCTACTTCGACGTGCGCTTCGACCGGACGCCGACCGGCTTCGGCACCTGGTCCGGCGGCACCGTCAGCGACGGCTCGGCCACGGCCTCCGGCACCAACACCGGCGCCTACGTCACCTTCGACACCAGCAGCAACGCGACAGTCCAGTTCAAGGTCGGCCTGTCGTATGTGAGCGTGGCGGGGGCCCAGGCCAACGTGGCCGCGGAGAACGCCGGTTGGGACTTCGGCGCCGTCCGGACCGCCGCGGACACGGCCTGGAACCAGATGCTCAACCGGGTCCAGGTCTCCGGCGGCAGCGCCGAGGAGCGGCAGAAGTTCTACACCGCGCTCTACCACGTGCTCCAGAGCCCCAACATCTCCAGCGATGTCAACGGTGACTACCGGGGCTTCGACAACGCCGTGCACAATTCGGTGCGACCGGTGTACCAGAACTACTCGGGCTGGGACATCTACCGTTCATGGGCCTCGCTCATCGCCCTCATGGCTCCGACCGAGGCGAGTGACATCGCCAAGTCGATGGTCCTGGACGGTCAGCAGGGCGGACTGCTGCCCAAGTGGTCGCAGCAGACGAATGAGGACTTCGTCATGACGGGCGATCCCGGCCCGATCATCGTCAGCAGCCTGTACGCCTTCGGGGCCCGCGACTTCGACACCTCAGCAGCCCTGTCCCTGATGGAAAAGGCGTCCAACGGCGGTACCGCGCAGGGCAGCGCGATCCGCGGCCGCCAGTCCACGTACACCAGCCTGCACTACCTCGACGATCCCTCGGACTCGCTCGAATACTCGGCGTCCGACTTCGCCGTGGCCCAGTTCGCCAAGGCGCTCGGCAACACATCGAGCTACAACACCCATATGGGACGCGCCCAGTGGTGGCGCAACACCTTCAACCCCGAGTCGTCCTATGTACAGCAGCACCAGAGCGACGGCTCGTGGACCTGGCCGCTCGACCCGGCCAGCCAGTCCACGTTCACCGAGGGCAACGCCTCCCAGTACACCTGGATGGTGCCGTACGACTTCTCCGACCTGATCAACTCCATGGGCGGCCCCGGAACCGCCGTCCAGCGCCTCGACCACCACTTCACCGAGGTCAACGCCGGTCAGAGCAGGCCCTATTACTACATAGGGAACGAGCCCGAGCACGGGGTGCCGTGGGCCTACAACTACGCACGCCACCCGGCGGGCGCCACCGACGCCGTGCGCAAGGTGATGGCCGAGTCCTTCACCACCGGTGCCGGCGGACTGCCCGGCAACGACGACCTCGGCGCGACATCGGCCTGGTACGTGTGGGCGGCGCTCGGCATGTATCCCGCGACTCCGGGCGCGGACACACTGGCCGTGCACGGGCCCCAGTTCCCCTCCGTTCTGATCCAGCGGGCGGCCGGGAACATCACCATCAACAGTTCCGGCAGCGGGCCCTATGTGCAGGCGCTCGACGTCAACGGCACGTCCACCAGCCACAGTTACCTGCGCTATCCGGACGTCGCGGGCGGCGCGACCTTGAACTACACCATGGGAGCCGCGCCCAGCGGCACCTGGGGCACCGGCGCCTTTGACGTGCCGCCGTCGTTCCAGGACGGGGCCACCCCGGTGCCCGCGGCGCCGGACCTCGGCACCGACCTCGCGCTCGGCAAGCAGGTCACCGGGTCGGCGAGCTGCGCCACGGCGGAGTCGGCCGACAAGGCGGTGGACGGCTCGCTGGCCAACAACAGCAAGTGGTGCTCGTCGGCGGCGAACCCCTCGATCCAGGTCGACCTCGCAGCCGTGCGCGACGTCTCCTCGTTCGTGGTCAAGCACGCGGGTCTTGGCGGCGAGAACACCGGCTGGAACACCGGCGCCTTCCAGATCCAGACCAGCACCGACGGCACCGCCTGGACCACCGCGGCCACCGTCACCGGCTCGCGCGCCAGCCGGACCTACCATCCCGTGTCGGTCCGGCCGGCCCGCTATGTACGCCTCCTCGTCACCAGTCCCGCCAACACCACCGGCGGCGGCAGCGACGCGGCCCGCATCTACGAGCTGGAGGTCTACGGGCCGAGCGGCGGCAGCCGGGACCTCGCGATAGGGCAGCCGGCCACCGGCTCGGCGTCCTGCAACGCCACGGAGACCCCGGACAAGGCGGTCAACGGCACCTTCAACGGCGGCACCGGTGACAAGTGGTGCTCGAAGGCATCCGGCACCAAGACCCTCCAGGTCGACCTGGGCGCGTCCCATCGGCTGACGTCGCTCACCGTGCGCCATGCGGGCGCGGGCGGCGAGAGCGCGGACTGGAACACCAAGGACTACGACCTGAGCGTCTCCGCCGACGGCACCACCTGGACCACGGCGGCCCAGGTGCGCGGCAACACCGCCGATTCCACGACGAGCACGGTCACCGCGTCGGCCCGTTATGTGCGCCTCGCGGTCCTCACTCCGACCCAGAACAGTGATCCGGCAGCCCGCATATACGAGCTGGAGGTCAACGGAAGCTGATCGTCCTCGCGGCGGCCCGTCCGGCACCTGCCGGACGGGCCGCTGTTGGCATGTCCATGTAGGTCATATGGGGATTCGTCCATCGATTCGAATCACGCGCATAAAGCGCCTCCGTGGTGGGAATTCAACCACCAGAGCAGGGAACAACTGTACGACGCGGGTGCAAAGGTGGGATGGGCGCATGAAGGCCATACGGTTCGCGGGTGCGGGACGGCCGCTCAACTTCGAAACCGTTCCGGACCCGGAGCCCGGGCCGGGATGGGTGGTCGTCGACATCGAGGCGGCCGGGCTCTGCCACTCCGACCTGCACATCATGAGCGGTATGGATCTCGGTGACCTCACCGTCAAGTCGCCGGTGACCCTGGGCCACGAGGGCGCCGGGGTGATCTCCGCGGTCGGCGACGGCGTACGGGGCTTCGAGGTCGGCGACCGGGTGGGCATAGCCCTGGTCACGCACCCGATGGAGGAGGCCCTCTTCGCACCCGGGGTGGGGCACGACGGCGCGTTCGCCGAGCAGGAACTGGCCCATGTCTCCACGCTGGTCCACATACCGGACAACGTCACCTTCGCGGAGGCCGCGGTCGCCACCGACTCGGTGGCGACCGCCTATCACGCGGTGCGGACGGCCGGTTCGGTCGGCCCTGGCCGGACGGTCGGGGTGATAGGCCTCGGCGGCCTCGGTCTCAATGGCGTACGCATCGCCAAGCTGCTCGGCGCGACCGTGTACGGAGTCGATGTGAATCCGTCCACCTTCGGCCCGGCGACGGAGGCCGGAGCCACGGCCTGCTTCGCGGACGTCCACCAGCTCACGGCCCAACGCCCGGACGTCATCGTCGACTTCGCGGGCGTGCCGTCCACGGCCGCGGCCGCCGTGGAGTGTGTGCGGCCGGGTGGCTGCGTGGTGCTCGTCGGCCTGGGCGGCGCCGTCGCCCCGATCCCGATCACCTCCCTGGTGATGCGCAACGTCCAGCTCGTCGGCTCCCTCGGTGCGAGCAAGGACGAACTGCGGGAGGTGTACGGCCTCATAGCGAGCGGCGCGCTCAAGCCGGCCGTGCAGGAGGTCCCGTTCACCGAACTCCCGGCGGCGATGGACCGGTTGGCGCGGGGCGAGGTCCGCGGCCGCCTCTTCACGCGCCCGCGTGCCGATCTCCGCGTGTCCGTGGACGCCGCCTGAGGGAAGCCCGCCAAAACCGCAGTGCGCCGGAAGGAAAGTGCGCCGGGTAACCGCCCGGCGCACTTCCTCAGGGTGCGAGGTCTTCCATCGTCGGCCTGGACCTGACCATGACGGCGGCGACGAGCCCGGCGAGCAGGGTGATCCCCACCGCCCACCACAGCGTCTGCGTGTAACCGTCCAGCAGGCCCTGGCGCACCACGCCGGAGAGCGACGGCGGGAGCGCCATCGGGTCGACGCTCCGGCCGCCCCGGACCGCGTCGACGGCACTCGGCGGAACACCCGGCGTGGCCTGTAGGCGGGAAGCCACGCCCGCCGAGAGGAGTCCCGCCAGCAGCGCCGTGCCGAGCGCACCGCCCAGCTGCCCGGCCGCGCCCACCAGCGCCGCGCCCCCGCCGGTGTCCGGCACGCGTGCGGGGGAGGTCGCGATGGAATAGAGCGGCACCAGGGCCAGGCCGAGGCCGAGCCCCGTGACGAGCATGCCCGGCAGGGCGAGCGTGGTGTACTCGCTGTCGGGTCCGAGCCGTGTCAGCAGCCCCAGCCCGGCCGTGGCGAGCAGCAGTCCCGGCACGATCAGGGTGCGTGCCGGGGCGCGGTGGACGAGCCGGGCGGAGACCTGGCAGCCGATGACGATCGCGGCGCCCGCGGGCAGTATGTGCAGGGCGCTCGTCATGGAGGATTCGCCACGGAAGGCCTGGAAGACGGCGCTCAGTACCGTGAACAGGGCGAACGTGCCCGTGCCTGCCAGGAACAGGGCGAGCAGGGAGCCGAGGCGGTCGCGGTCCGCCAGGGCGGCGGGCGCGAGGAGCGGTGCCGTCGCCTGCAACTGCCAGAACGCGAAGGCCGTGAGCAGCACGACGCCGACGGCGACCGGGCCGAACACCGGGAGTTCGGCCCAGCGGTGCTGAGCGGATTCGGCCAAGCCGTACACGAGGGCGGCGATCCCGCAGCAGCCCAGCAGCACGCCCAGCGCGTCGAAGCGGCGGACGGCGCGCATTTGGTGGTCGGGCACGAGGGTGGCCACGCCGAGCAGGGCGATCAGCGCGAGCGGCACTTCGGCGTACAGACACCACCGCCAACTCGCGCTCTCCACCAGCAGACCACTGGTGAACAGGCCCACGCACGAGCCGC
The DNA here is from genome assembly GCF_002803085.1 of Streptomyces sp. CB01201. Classification (GTDB taxonomy): domain Bacteria; phylum Actinomycetota; class Actinomycetes; order Streptomycetales; family Streptomycetaceae; genus Streptomyces; species Streptomyces hundungensis. Next base: position 732,176 of record NZ_NNBJ01000001.1, read on the forward strand.
CCGCGACGACCGCCGCATAGGTCCCGAAGGCGCCGCCCCGTGCGCGGGGCTCGAGGAAGGCCGCCGCCACCCAGCCCAGCGCGGCCGGTGCCAGGAGCGCGGCGAAGAAGCCCTCCAGGGCGCGGGCCAGGACCAGTACCCCGAACGAGGGCGCGGCACCGCCGATCGCCGCGGCCACGGCGAACCCGAGCAGGCCGAGGATCAGCATCCGCTTGCGGCCCACCAGATCCGCGAGGTGTCCGCCGAGCAGCAGCAGGCCGCCGAAGGTCAGCGCGTACCCCGTGAACAGCCAGTTCGCCTCGGAGGTTTTCGCGTGCAACTGGACCACGATGGAGGGCAGGGCAGTGCTGAGCGATGCCCCGTCGACCAGCACGAGCAGCTGCACCAGGGCGACCACCGCCAGACCCCACCAGCGCCTCGGGTGCGGCGGGGTCGAAGGGGCCGCTGCGGGGACCGTCTCCAGGGGAGGCGGGAACCCCTGCGCGGGCACGGAGAACGTCGGGGCGTACGCGGGCGGTGGGGGAGCCGGTACCGGGGCCGGCCAGGAAGGGATGCGAGGGTCGACCGGGGCGGCCGGCGCGGTGACGGCCCGCGCCGGGGCGAAGTCCAGCAACTGGGCCGCATGGCGCCCGAGTTGGGCGAGCACCGCACCCGGCAGCCACTCTCCGCCCGGGTCCGTCGCCGTGCGTTCGGCGATCTGTCGCGGGGTGGGCCGCCTGGCCGGGTCCTTGTCGAGGCACTGGCGTACGAGGTCGAGCAGCGGCCCGGGCACGCCGGTCAGGTCCGGCTCCTCCTCGGCGATCCGGAAGAGGTGGGCGTTGAGGCCGCTCTCGGCGGCGCCGAACAGCAGTCGGCCGGTAGCGGCGTGGACGAGCACGGCGCCCAGGCAGAACACATCGCTGGCCGGGGTGAGGGGCAGTCCGCGCACCTGCTCGGGCGACATGAAGCCGGGGGAGCCGATCAGCATGCCCGTGCGGGTGTGCAGGCTGTCCCCGGTGAGGCTGTCCATGGCCCGCGCGATGCCGAAGTCGATCACGCGCGGTCCGTCCACCGTCACCAGGACGTTGGACGGTTTGAGGTCCCGGTGGATCAGGCCCGCCTCGTGCACCGCCGCCAGAGCCAGCGCCAGGCGGTTGGCGAGGACGCGCACGGAGTGCTCGGGCAGCGGCCCGAAGTCCTTGCCGACCACCGTCGTGAGGTCGGGCCCCGGAATGTACTGGGTCGCGACCCAGGGCACCGGGGCATCGGTGTCGGCGTCGAGTACATCGGCCGTCCAGGCGCCCCCCACCCGCCGGGCGGCCGCGACCTCGCGCGCGAAACGCCTGCGGAACTCGGGGTGTTGGGCGTGCTCGTCCTGGACGACCTTGACGGCCACGGTCCGCCCGGCCTCGGAGCGGCCCAGGTACACCAGGCCCATGCCGCCCGCGCCCAGGCGGGCGATGAGACGGTAGGGGCCTATGTGGGTCGGGTCTGAAGAGATCAACTGGTCCACTGGGGAACCGTATTGCACGGTGGGCGCCGCGTCATGGGGTTCCGCCCAAGACCTCGAAGGGGGCCGGGGCGTCCCGCGCCCCGCCGCGCCACGACTGCGCAAAGGGAACCCGAAGCCGAGCCCGTCGAAGGAGCCGCTCCGGATCCGGGCCGTGCGGATCGCCGAGAGGCACGCCCGAGAGGAAATACGGGATCTTCGGGACATATGCGCCAATAATCCGTCCCGTGAACGGGACAGCGGCAAGGCGGAAGAAGCTCGGACTTCGAGGCGCTTCGATGGTGTGCGGCCTGGCGACTCTGGCGTGGGGGCAGGTCGCCGTACCGGCGAACTCGTCGGCGGCCCCGGCCCCGCCGTGCCGGAGCACCGTGTTCGCCGGCGTCGCGCACGAGGACGACGACCTCCTCTTCATGAGTCCGGACCTGGTCGCCGACCGGGACAGGGGGGCCTGTCTCGACATCGTGTACCTCACCGCCGGCGACGCGGGCAGCCCCGGCACCCGGTATGTGCAGCAGCGCGAGCAGGGCGTGGGCCAGGCCTACGCCCTGCTCGCGGGCGCGCCCAACGAGTGGCGGCGCGAGGACCGCAGGCACGCCGGGCGCACGGTCCGGGCCTTCGTGCTGCGGGTGCCGGCGGGCCGGCCCGGCGTCCGGGTCACCTTCCTGCGCCTGCCGGACGGGATCCACGACGGCTCGGGCACCCGCGCCCAGGCCGGCCAGAGCCTGCTCAAGCTCGAACGCGGAAGCATCCGCAGGATGACGGCCATGGACCACAGCGCGAGTTACGACGCGAGGGAACTCACCGCGATGCTGGCCTGGCTCGTCGCGGACGCGCACGCCAGGACCGTACGCACCCTGGACTACCGCAACACCGACTACGGCACGGGACCCAAGGGCGACCACAGCGACCACGAAGTCGCCGCACGGTTCGTGCGATCGGCCGCCGCCACCCTCCCGGGGCCGAAGCCCGCGGTCATCGGGTACCGCGGCTACTCCATCAGCGCGCTGCGCCCGAACGTGCCGGTGCAGCCGGCCCGCCACAAGGAATCGGTCTTCCGGCGGTATCTGACCACGACCGAGTGCCCCAAGGGCTGCACCGACTACAAGGGCCCCCTGTCGGCGCTCTACCGGAACTGGATGCTCCGCCAGTACCCGACGGCTTAGCACTCCCCGGTCGTCTGGGCAGCCCCCGGCGCCACCCGGTACAACGGGGGAGTCGTCGGTGCGGACCAGGTGGAGGCAGGCGTGCGCAGGATCGCGATCATCGGGGCGGGGCAGGCCGGTCTTCAGCTCGCGCTCGGACTCCAGGGCGCGCACTACGACGTGACGCTCCATGCGGAGCGGACCGCGCAGCAGGTCCGCGAGGGGCGGGTCACTTCGACACAGCTCATGTTCGGCCCCGCCCTGGCACTTGAGCGGGCGGCCGGGCTGAATCTGTGGGACGAACGGGCGCCGGTGATGGGCGGCCTGGAGATGTGCCACGGGGACCCGGCCGAGGCAGGCCGGCCCGTGCGCTTCACCGCCACCTACGACGCGGAGGTCCGCTCGGTCGACCAGCGGCTCAAACTCTCCGCGTGGCTGGAGCTCTTCGCGTCGCGGGGCGGCCGGGTGGAGTACGGATCGGTCGCGGCCGAGGACGCCCCGGCGGTCGTCGACCGCCATGACCTCACGATCGTCGCCGCCGGCCGGGGCGCCCTCGCCTCGCTCTTCGGCCGGGACGCGGCGCGCTCGGTCTACGACCGTCCGCAGCGCACGCTCGCCGCGTTCTATGCCGACGGCGTCATGGCCAGGGGTGACGAGGCGGACGGGTATCTGCGGGTGTCCGGTGCGACGAGGGCCGGGGACGCCATCGCCCTCCAGGCCCTGACCGTGCAGGGGCCGTGCGCAATCCTGCTCCTGGAGGCGAAGCCGGGTGGCCCGTACGACTGTTGGGCGGACCGGCCGGGCTCGCGCGAGGGCCTGCGCCGGGCGGTGGAGCTGCTGCGCGAATACGCGCCGTGGGAGTACGAGCGCTTCGCCCGGGCCGAACCCACCGACGGGGGAGCCGCGTTGTACGGCGCGATCACGCCGGTTGTCCGGCACGCGGTGGGCTCGCTGGGGGGCGGCCGGTACGTCCTGGGAATGGCGGACGCGGTCGCCGTCAACGACCCGCTCACCGGCCAGGGCGCCAACAACGCCGCCAGGGCGGCCGACGCCTACCTCGGCGCGATCCTCAAGCACGGCGAGCGCCCCTTCGACGAACGGTGGATGCGCGCGACCTTCGAGGACTACTGGGAACAGGCCCGCCATGTGCACGCGTTCACGGACTTGATGGTGCGTCAGCCACTGCCCGACCATGTCAGCCGTGTGGTGGAGGCCGCGTACCGACACCCCGAGGTCGCCCACCGCTTCGCCAACGGCTATGCGGATCCGGCCAGTTGTCGCGACTGGCTGATGGATCCGGAGCGGGCCGACGCCTATGTCGCTCGGTTCGCCGGGTCCCGCTGAAGACGGACCCGTTTCGCCGGACGTCCGACTTCAGACGGACTCCGCACAAGCTCTGAGGCTGACTCCCGGCACCCCGTTCGTCTCCTAGCTTCGTGATCAAAGGCGGAGCCCCCGGCTCCGTACCCCGATCCGAAGCGAGACGACCATGTACGGCAAGGCATTCGCCCCCGAGTACCGGGGATCCCTGGGTGAGCTCTCGGTCAACACCTCACTGGAGGAGGTCCTGGCCAAGGCGGTCGGGGAGCGACGAAGGGCCGAACAGAGCCGTGACGCACTGGAGTTGGCGCACGCCGCGCTCGCCGTCGCCGAGGCGAGCAGGCGGCTCGGCCGCGTCGACCAGGCCGAACAGGCCTGGCAGGACAGCTATCACGCGGCCGAGCGGGCGGCCGACCGGGGTGCGATGGCCTGGGCGGTGTGGAGCGGCGGCACGCTCGCCCGCCAGCGCGGCGATCTCGCGCTGGCCCGTCGGCGGCTGGCCGAAGCCGCCGAACTCGCGGAGCAGGGCGACGACATCGTGGCCCGCGGCTACTCGCTGGCCGGGCTCGCGGAGACCGGCCGCATCCAGGGCGACTACGAGGCGGTGGGCCGTCTCCATGAGCAGCTGCTCGCGGAGGCCCGGCGGCGCGGCGAGGCGCGGCACACGGTGTGGGCGCTCGAAGGCATCGCGCAGATGCACCGCAACACCGGCTCCTTCGACACCGCCCTCGCCCTCTTCGAGGAAGCGGCCCAGATAGCCGGGGACGCGGGGGACGACCGCGGCCGGGCCTGGGCGCTGAGGGGCCTGGCCGATGTGCGGTCCGCCCAGGGCGAGCCGGAGCGGGCCCTGGCCCTGCTGGCCGAGGCGGAGCCGCTCTGCCGCGAGGTCCAGCTGGTCGGCGCGCTGGCGTACAACCACAAGATGCGGGGCAACGTGCTGTACCGCGCGGGGCGTTATGCCGAGGCCGAGGAGGTGTACGGCGGGGCCCTCGCGGAGTTCCGCGCGATGGGGGAGCCACGGGGAGAGGCGCTGTCGCGGCTCGGCCTGGTGAAGGCGAAGGCCCGGCTGGGGCGTTCGGCGGCACGGACCGCGGCCGATCTCGACGCCCTTGAACGCGCGCTCGCCGACATCGGGTTGCGGCATGCCGGGGACATGATCGCCAAGGCGCGCGCCGAACTGGGCGTCGCCGCCGCCGACGCCGTACCCGCCCCTTGACCGCGGCTTCCGCGCTGTCCGCCCCAACTCCCGCACGGCCCACGACAGGAACGGGACCCATGTTCCCCCAGACCGCTCCGCGCACCACCGACTGCCTGCGCCCGGCCCCGGACGGGTCCGGCCCGGCGGAGTCCGCCACTCGCTTTGCACCCGGCCCGGCCGCCACCCTCGCGCGCTGCCGTGAACTGGTCGAACCGGCCCTGCGCGACGCGGTGCGGGGCCTGCATCCGGAGCCGGGCCGCATCGCCGCGCACGCCTTCGGCTGGTGCGAAACGGACGGCAGGCCCAGCGCCGGGAGCGGTGGCAAAGGGGTGCGGCCGGCACTGGCCGTGCTCGGGGCGGAGGCAGTGGAAGCGGGTGCCGATGTGGCGGTGCCGGCGGCCGTGGCGATCGAGCTGATCCACACCTTCTCGCTGATGCACGACGACATCATGGACGGGGACGAGCGCCGACGGCACCGCGACAGTTCCTGGAAGGCGTTCGGCACGGGCCCCGCGGTTCTGGCGGGCGACGCCCTGTTCGCCTTGGCCGTCCGCACCGTGGCCGAGGTGGACGATGCGCGCGGTGGCCCGGCCGTGCGTCAACTGGCCTCCATGCTGGCGGAGTTGGTGCACGGACAGGCCGACGATGTGCGGTTCGAGACCCGGCCGTGGACCGGCCGCGATGCCGTGAGCCTCGCCGAATACCGGGCGATGGCGACCCGTAAGACGGGCGCCCTCCTCGGCTGCGCCACCGCCCTCGGGCCGGTCCTCGCGGGTGCCCCGGCCCGGCTCTCGGACGCGCTCGCACAGGCCGGAAGGGAGTGGGGGCTCGCGTTCCAGGCGATCGACGACGTGCTGGGCATCTGGGGGGACCCCGCCGTCACGGGGAAGCCGGTGCACAGCGATCTGCGGCGGGGGAAGAAGACGCTGCCCGTGCTCGCCGCGACGGCCGCGAACCCCTCGCTCGGACCTCGTCTGGAACGTCTGCTCGGCGGGGAGGCACCACCGGACGAAGCCGGGGTCAAGTGCGCCGCCGACCTGATCGAGCGGGCGGGTGGCCGCGAACGCGCCCTGCGGGAGGCGCGGGCCCGGGTCGTCGCGGCGCGCGACCGGCTGCGCGCGGCGCCGCTGGTGACGCCGCGCGTGGACGAGCTGGTCGCCCTCTCGGAACTGCTCCTGGACCGCCAGGTGTGACGGTGCACCGACCCGCCCCGCGCGTCGATGCGCCGACCTGTCCCGCGCGGCTACGACGTGAGCACCGAGCCGCCCGCGCGGCTACGACGTGAGCGCCGCCCCGGCGAGCGGGCGCTCCGTGAGCAGCAGGTCGGCGTGGTGGCGGGCCGCCACCAAGGGATGGGCCCGCAGCTTGCCCTTGAGTTCGTTGCGCCCGTACTCGGCGAACAGCGGGTTCGCCGGGTCCGCGGTGGCGCCGGGAGCGTGTGCCGCGTAGGGGAACGACAGCGGCTCGATGTGGGCGTCCAGGCGCGGGTTGTAGAAGAACGGCACCGAGAAGCGCTCGGTGGCTCCGGGCGGGCTCACCACGCGGTGGTTGGTGGCGAGCAGATAGCCGTTGGTCGCGACTTCGAGGAGTTCGCCCAGGTTGACCACGAAGGCGCCGGCCAGCGGCGGTACGTCGTGGAAGCGGCCGTCCTCGCGCTGCACCTGGAGGCCGCCCACGGTGTCCTGGTGGAGCAGGGTGAGGAACCCGTAGTCCTTGTGCGCACCGACGCCCTGCCCGGTGCCGTCGTCGGCGCTGCCCGGGTAGCGGACCAGCTTCAGATGCAGATGCGCCCGGTCGCCGAACACGTCGTCGTAGAAGTCCTGGGGCGCGCCGATCGCGGCGAGCAGTTCGTGCAGCAGCTTCTCGGCGACCGCGCTCAGCCGGTCGATCCAGTTCAGCGCCGCGGCGCGCAGGTCCGGCAGCGCGGCGGGCCACTGGTTGGGGCCCTCCAGCCACCAGTACGCGGGCTCGCCGGGACCGGGCACACGGGCCGGCCGCTCGGCGCCTATGTCCAGCTGGTCGCGCCAGTCGCGGGAGCCACCGGTGCGCTCGTCCCCGATGCGCGTATAGCCGCGGAAGTGGGGCGAGTTGACATTGTCGATGGCGAGCCGGTCCGCGTCCGGCAGCCGGAAGAACGCCCGCATGGTGTCGTTGAGCGCGGCGGTCTCGGCGTCCGTGACGCCGTGCCCGACGAGCTGGAAGAAGCCGACGCCGTGCGCGGCACTGTGGAGCTGGGCGTGCAGCCGGCTACGGGCCTCGGGACCGCGGTCGGCGGCGGAGAGGTCGATGATCGGCAGCTGTGAGGACACGTACGACATGGAAGCCATCCGCTGGGAGATGCCCCGGCCGGCGCGGGTGGGCGCGATCGTGGCTCCGCCGGGGTCGGGCGGGCGCCACAGGGGCACGGGGGAGGAAAGGGGGGCCTGGGTCAGCGGTGAGTGCGACAGGCCATGCTCGTGACGCGGACGAAGTCCACGTGGCGGCGTCGAACGAGCAGAGGCATGACGCAAGGTTACGCCCGGGCGGCCCCCTGGGCGTGTGATCACCCTCACACCGCATCCGCCGCCCCTTCTCTTCCGCTCGCGGCCCTCGTCGGGGAGTGGTGCGCATCCTCGTCCGGGGAGCGGTCCGGGTGTAGGGGGCCCTGGGGGAGTTGGCCGAGATGCGGCCGCAGGCCTGGCGATGGTGGCCCTGGTCCCGCCGGGAACCGGAGATCGACAAGACGATGTGGCGACGGCGAGGATTGCCGCGTGAACCCTCTTGAAGCGGAGCCCGTCGTGACTGCCCGGCTCGACCTTGTGCCGCTGGGCATCGGCCACGCCGAGGAGATGACCGAGGTCCTGGCCGACCCGGCGCTGCACGCCTTCATCGGGGGCGTCCCGGAAAGCGCCGAAGCTCTCCGGGCCCGCTATGAGCGCCTGGCGAGGGGCTGTCCCGAGCCGGGGGTGTCCTGGCTGAACTGGGTGGTGCGGCTCCGGGACGAGGACTGCTTGACCGGCACGGTCCAGGCAACCGTCACTGCGTCCGGGCACGGGCGGGTCGCCGAGATCGCCTGGGTGGTGGGAACGGCCTGGCAGGGCCGGGGCATCGCCACGGAAGCGGCACGCGGGCTCGTGGGCTGGCTCGACCGGCAGTCGGTGCGGACGGTGACGGCCCACATCCACCCCGAGCACCGCGCGTCCGAGGCCGTGGCCGTGGCCGCCGGGCTCACGCTCACCGGCATGTGGCAGGACGGAGAGCGCGGGTGGCTGCGCCCGGCCGATCCGCAAGCCGTCGTCGCCCGCGCCAACTCCGCTTCACCCCAAGGGAGTTGAGGTGCGGGCGCCGTACGTTCCGCGCGCTGCGGACGGCCGGGCGGACCGGGGCGACGGCAGGTCCTCGTGGAACCGGTGAGGATGCACCGCCGCCGGGGTCGGTGACCGGACGTCAGGCCGGCCTACGGGTTGTCGACCTGCGGTTTCTCGACATCAGCATCCCGCCGGCGACGAGCGAGAACAGGCATACGCACGCGCCCGTGATGACGTTGCTGAGGATGGCTCCGGTGCCGGCGCTGCGCGCGACGACCCACGGAGAGACGATGAGCCAGGCTCCGAGGAGCAGGACCACGAAGTTCAGGTCCGTGGACCGCTCCGGGGCCATGGACATGCACAGGCCCAGCACCGCGAGGGCTATGCCGACGACCAGGTTGCTGAGGGCCAAGGTGGGCTTGGCGGCCGAGAAGTGGACCGTCCAGCCGGAGATCGCTGCGTAAATGCCGGCGAGGATCACGAGTTCCTCGACCGCTGCTACCCCTCGGGTTTCCATCACCTTGGCGTAGCGGTCCCGCATCTCCGATACATCGGGGTGCCCGGAAATATCACCGGGGCGGTGTGAGACGTCGGCCATCCGACTCGCCTCCTTCTGAAGATCTGCACGTCTGGCCGCGCTGCGACACCATGTCGCGATCCCCATTGTGCGCTTACATCCCCTTTATGTGTAGTCGGGCGAATGGTGGACCGGGATATCCCGCGAATGTCGCCCTGGGTGTCCCGGTCGATGCGCAGGGTGTCCGTCGTGCCCCTTTCGTTCCGCGTCTGCGGCTCTTCGGGCGGTGGATCCGTTGTTTCGGGGCGGTTTTCCGGCGCTGTACGGGGAGTTTCTGCCGGGGGTGCCGGGGCCACGCCCCGTGGTCACCTTCCGGCCATCTGGCAGGAGTAGGACCGGGCCATGTCACAAACGACGAGTGCACCGGTGACGTCCCCGGCCGGCTTCTCCGACGTCAAAGGCTGGTTCTGGCCGGCCGATCAACTGCTGTTCGACTGGTTCCTGAAGCGCCAGGACCGAAGCCCCGAACAGACCGGTGATCTGCTCGAACTCGGCGCCTATTTGGGCAAGAGCGCGATTTTCATCGGCGGATATCTGCGACCGGGCGAGAAGTTCACGGTCTGTGACCTCTTCGACTCGCCGGCCCCCGACGACCCCAACAGCGCTGAAATGGGAAGGTCGTACTCGACTCTCACCCGGCGTGCCTTCGAAGCGAATTACCGCGCATTCCATGAGCAGTTGCCCACGGTCGTCCAGGCGCCCACCTCCGTCATCGGTTCGCGCTTGAAGGCGGGCAGCTGCCGCTTCATCCATGTCGATGCCTCGCACCTGTACGAGCATGTGCACGGCGACATCCAGGCTGCCAGGGAACTCGCCGCCCCCGACGCGATCGTGGCCTTCGACGACTTCCGCGCCGAGCACTGCCCGGGGGTGGCCGCGGCGGTATGGGGCGCGGTCGCGACGATGGAGTTGAAGCTCATCTGCATCACCGGCACGAAGGCGTACGGGACTTGGGGCGACCCCGAGCCGGCCCGTGCCGAACTGCTCGACTGGCTGTCCTCGCGCAAGGACCTGTGGCACGGGGTGGAGGAGGTGGCCGGCGCGCCGCTGATCCGGATCGACGGCAAGAAGGCCAAGGCGCCCACCCCGCCCCAGCCGCTGCGCCCCGCACCGCAGACGCCGGAGACGGCGGCAGGGCCGGACGCGCCGGAGGCTCCGGGTGTGTCGGAGTCCGCCGGGACGCCGACGGCCACCCCCGCCACTTCGACCCCCGCCACTTCCACCCCTGCACCCGCACCCCGGGGCCTGCTCGCCCGGGCCCTCGGCCGCCGCCGCTGAGCAGCGCGGCAGGCGGGCCGGCATACGGCCCCGGCCCCGTCGCCGGGCGGCTCGTACGATCGAGCCGCCCGGAGCGCGGGGCCGGGGTTATGGCACCAACTGGCTTGCGCGGCCTAGTGGTTGACCACCACGCCGACGCCCTGCTCCTGTCCGAACAGGTCCGTCCAGGAGCCGAAGAACAAGAAGGAGTTGTTCGTCGCGAGCCCCACGGCGGCGAACACCAGGAACTGCGTCGCGATGAGCAGCCCCAGCCGGCCGATCACCGTCTTCCAGGTGTGACGTGACAGACGCGGCCACAGCCAGATGGTGACGGCGAACATGACCACCGCGCAGAGCACGGTCAGTGCCAGCACCTTGTTACTCGTGAGACCCATGGGTCGATAGAACTCTCTGCCAGACGTTCCCCCGGGCGCGCCCGAGTGGCACCGCTCGGGGGTGCTCAGGAGAGTAGACAGGGATGGAGCCGGATCCGTTCCAGCGCATCACCTCGAATGTGGGGGGCCTGTGGGGCGGCCCGTGAGCGTGCACGCGGGTGAACTCCGGCAGGGCCCCGCCGGGACCCCGCACACGGTGTCAGCCCCGCTTGCCGCTCACCGCGTCGAGATACTCCGACACCGCGTCGCGATTGCGGATCAGGCAGTCGATGCGCCGCGTCATGCGGTCGCGTTCGAGGGTGAGCGTGGCGAGCATCTCCGGCGTCGCGTCCGGAAAGTGGATCGCCCGGGGTTTGTTGAGGCAGGGCAGGATCTGTTTGATGATGCGCGTCGGCAGCCCGGCATCGAGCAGCCCCCGGATTTGCAGGACCCGGTCGACGAGGTTCTCCTCGTAGTTCCGGTAGCCGTTGGGGGAGCGGCTGGAGATGATCAGGCCTTGCTCCTCGTAGTACCGCAGCAGCCGACGTGATGTGTCGGTGCGCTCCGAGAGCTCGCCGATGCGCATGTGCCCCTCCTCGCGGACGTACGGATCGAGGCGTCGAGCCTCACACCGGTGTCAAGGTGGGAGCGAGTGTAGGGCAGCGCGAAGCCGGGCCACGGGGGCGAGGCCGGGCGGTCACAGATCCCGTACGAAGCGGAGACCCGGGCGCCCGTTCAATTCGATGTCCCCGACGGGAGTGAAACCGGCACGGGCCAGGACGGCCCGGGACCCGGGATTGTCCAAGGTCGCTCTCGCGGTCAGCGAGGTGAGCCCGTAGGTCTCGCGGGCCAGCACGCAGACCTCGCGGACGGACGCCGTGGCCAGCCCCCGCCCTGCCGCCCGCTCGGCGATCCGGTAGCCGAGCTCGGCCGAACCCCCGTCCAGATCAAGCAAGTTGACGCGGCCGAGCACTGCCCCGCCGTCCCCCACCACCAGATGGAAGTAGCACGTGCCCACCTCCTGCTCGGCCAGCAGTGCCGCGTGGCGGACGTCGAACTCGGCGAAGTAGTCGTCGCCGCGATCCGGGATCGACGCGGCGAAGTAAGCGCGGTTCTCCCGTTCGAACGCCAGCAGGGCAGGGCCGTGATCGACGCGGAGGAGCTGGAGCTGGGCCATGCCGCAAGGCTACGCACCGGGTGCTGTCGGCAGCCCCGGGGGCGGCGCCCGGGGGAGGCCCGCGGGACGCGCCGCGTCGAGCTTGCCGCGCCCCCGCGGGGCTGTTCTGATGGGTGGCCGTGACGGCAGCGAGTGCGACCGAGACGGTCGAGGCGGTATTCAGGATCGAGTCCCCGCGGATCATCGCGGGGGTCACCCGCATCGTGCGGGACGTGGGCATCGCGGAGGAGCTCGCGCAGGACGCGTTGGTCGCCGCACTGGAGCAGTGGCCCGCCTCCGGCGTCCCCGACAACCCGGGCGCCTGGCTCATGACCACCGCCAGGCGCCGCGCCATCGACCTGGTGCGCCGGAAGGAGGCGTACGCCCGCAAGCTGGCGGAGGTCGGGCGGGCCATCGAGGACTCCCCGCCGCCGGATCCGGCCGAGTTCGACGACCCCGACCGCATCGACGACGACCTGCTGCGGCTCATCTTCACCGCCTGCCATCCCGTGCTGTCCACCCCGGCCAGGATCGCGCTCACGCTGCGGCTGCTCGGCGGTCTGACCACGCAGGAGATCGCCCGCGCCTTCCTGGTCCCCGAGCCCACCGTCGCCCAGCGCGTCGTCCGCGCCAAACGCTCGCTCGCCAAGGCCGGTGTCCCTTTCGAGGTGCCGCACGGGGCGGACCGGGAGGCGCGGGTTTCCTCGGTCCTCGAAGTCATCTACCTCATCTTCAACGAGGGGTATTCCGCGACGGCCGGCGACGATCTGGTGCGCCCGGCGCTGTGCCAGGACGCGCTGCGGCTGGCGCGCGTCCTGGCCGCCCTGATGCCGAACGAGTCCGAGGCCCACGGCCTGGCAGCCCTGTTGGAGTTCCAGGCCTCGCGCATCGCGGCCCGCACCGGGCCCGGCGGCCGGCCGGTGCTGCTCGCCGAGCAGAACCGCGCCAAGTGGAACCGCCTGCTGATCCGGCGCGGCGTCGAGGCCCTGCACCGCGCCGGGGACGGCCCCTACTCCGTGCAGGCCGCCATCGCCGCGTGCCACGCGCACGCCGTCCGGTACGAGGACACCGACTGGGCGTCGATCGCCCTCCTGTACGGCCGGCTCATGACGTTGACGCCGTCCCCCGTGATCGAGCTGAACCGGGCCGTCGCCGTCGCGATGTCCCAGGGCCCCGCGGCCGGGCTGCTCCTGGTGGACGCCCTGGCGGACGAACCGGCCTTGCAGGAATACCACTTGCTGCCCAGCGTGCGGGGGGACCTCCTGGAGCGCCTCGGCCGACGGGCCGAAGCCAAGGCGGAGTTCGAGCGCGCCGCCTCCCTGACCCGCAACGCCCAGGAACGTGAACTGCTGCTGAAACGAGCCGAGTTGAACGATTCGTAGATGCCCGTACCTGCGCCCATGAGGCCTGGACGACGGGCCTTGACCTGAAAGGGGGTTTGGGGCCGCCACTGCTAGGCTCGCCCGATCATGGTCACGGGTGGGGTAGTGAGAGACGCGATGGTGGCCGTCCCCGGCGGGCGGGTGACGGTGTCGGACCGGCGGACACAGCGCAGTTGGCAGGTGGACCTCCCGCCCTACCGGCTCGGGACGTACCCGGTGACCCAGGCGCGCTACGCGCAGGTCACCGGCGACCGGCCGAGCACCGCGCGGGGCGACGGGCTGCCCGTGGAGGGCGTCTCCTGGCTGGACGCGGTCCAGTACTGCAACGCCCTCTCCCGGCAGGAGGGGTTGACCCCCGTCTATCGCGGAGCGGGGGACGAGGGCGTTGAATGGGACGCGGCGGGCGACGGGTACCGGCTGCCCAGCGAAGCCGAGTGGGAGCACGCGTGCCGGGCCGGCACGGCGCAGGCGCGCTACGGTCCGCTCGACGAGATCGCCTGGCACCGCGGCAACTCCGGCGAGCACCCGCACGAGGTGGGCGGCAGGCAGCCCAACGCCTGGGGGCTGCACGACATGCTCGGCAATGTGTGGGAATGGTGCTGGGACGTCTACGACGCCGAGGTCTACGGCAGCTACCGGGTACTGCGCGGTGGCGGCTGGTTCGACGAGCCCTGGAGCTGCCGGGCCTCGGTGCGGCGCCGCAGCCATCCGACCTTCCGCATCGACGACGTGGGGTTCCGGGTCGCGCGCTCCGGCTGAACGACACCTCCACGGAGTGCGGTGAAGGGGCACTGGCGGGCGGCCGACGTGGGTAGGGTCGGAGCGGGACGGCGTCCGTGAGGAGGACCGGTTGACCGATGTGAGCGATGGCTTCGACCCGGCCGTGCGGCGCATGATGTCGTCCAACGAGGCGAACTGGGATGCCCGCACCCCGGTCCACCTCGCGAGCCGCTTCTACGGAGTCGCCGACGAGAGCGCCGATCCCGAGCGCTGGTTCGCCGACCACGAGTGGCGTGACCTCGGTGATCTCGCCGGGCGGGACGTCCTCCATCTCCAGTGCCACCTCGGCACCGAGACCATGGCGTTCGCCGCCCGTGGCGCCCGCACAGTGGGCCTGGATCTCTCCGGCGCGTCGATCGCGGCCGCCCGCACGCTGGCCGCCGAAGCGGGCCTCGACATCGCCTACGTCCAGGCCAACGTCTACGACGCGGTCCAGCACCTCCCGGAGCGGCGGTTCGACGTCGTGTACACCGGCAAGGGCGCGCTCTGCTATCTCCCGGACCTGCCCCGCTGGGCCGAGACGGTCGCCACTCTCCTGCGTCCCGGCGGACGGCTCCACCTCGCCGAGTTCCACCCGCTGCTCAACTCCCTCGGCCCTTCGCCCGCCCCCGGCTCCGGCCCCGAACTGCTGCTGCGCAACGACTACTTGGGCGGAAGAGGGCCCGTGCTCCGCGACGCCACGCACACCTACACGGACGGTCCTGCCGTACAGGGCGCGACCGAGTGCTACGAGTGGATGCACGGACTGGACGAGATCGTCGACGCCGTGCTCGGTGCCGGCCTGAGGCTGGGCCGGCTGAGGGAGAGCGACGAGCTGCCCTGGCCCCGCTGGCCGCAGATGGTCCGGACCCCGCAGGGCTGGTGGCGGCTGCCCGACAGCGAGCCCCGGATCCCGTTGCTCTTCACGCTGATCGCGCACCGCTGAGTCCCGCGACGGTCCGTACGGCTGCCTGATTGCTCAACTCCCTTGCGTTCCGTTCGATTTGGGGCCGCGGCCGCGGGGGACACTGCCAACAAGTGCATCTCCGCCGGGCGGTCGGCTCCTGTGCCGACGCGGTGCGAGACGGCCAGTAGGCGGCCCCTGGCCCCAGCGCTCCAGACGCACACGGACCGCCGTGACGGGAACGGTCGAACCGTGCCGGGTGCGCGGAAACCCGGCGCGGAGTGTCGCCCTCCAGCGGGACGCGGCGGGCACCGGCGAAGGGCGGCCTACTGTGCGGAGAGGTCGGAGCCGATTATCCCGCGGTGCCGCCGAACCGCGCTCCGAGCGGAGACTTCGCACCGGCACCGCATTCCGCACGACCCTGACGTCCATTCATGATGTCCGCGCACGCGCCGGGTTGAAGAACGCCGGGCCGAGTTCAGCAACTCGTCATGTGACACCACCACCGAGTTCCGCGCAGCTTTCGCTCTTCGTGTGGTTCGTGCGCTTGAGTGGGACATGTTGGCGACCCGGATTTCGGCGCCCTTGGTCCGGCGGCGTGTCGAGGGTTCGGCCATCTCGCCGTGTTGTATTCCTTGTGCCCGCAATCGGCGGATTCGTGTCACGCAGTTCTTCGGGCCGCCAGGTGGGGAGCCGGAACACCGCTCCCGGCATGGCCGCATAGCTTTCGAATGAGGGAGTCGAAATGTGGGGCGTGGGTCGACGGAGCTTCATGACCGTGGCGGGATCACTGGCGACGATGGCGGCGACCGGCACCTCGGCGCTGGCCAGCGGACACGCGCGTGACGCCGAGACCGCCACCGAGTACGTGGACGTACAACTGCTCAGCATCACCGACCTGCACGGATACCTGGCGGGACCGCCCGCGAGCGACGCCGTCATCACGGGCGCGGGCGGCGAACAGTTCACCGTCGGCGGCGTGCCCTACCTGGCCACGCACCTCAAGAACCTCCGGGCCGGCCGCACCAACACGCTGTTCTTCGGACAGGGCGACCTGTTCTCCGGCTGGGCGTGGCCGGCCGAGTCGCTGGCCGACGAGCCCACCATCGAGGCGCTCAACCGGATGAAGCTCGACTTCTCGACCGCCGGGAACCATGAGTTCGACCGCACCCCCGGATTCCTGATCAACCACATGGAACACGGCAGACCGTACGCCGGAGCGGGCTGGACGAACAGTTTCCCCGACTCCACCGGAAGGACCTTCCCCGGCGCGAACTTCCGTTACTACTCGGCCAACATGCTGTGGGGGAATACGGGAAAGACCGTTCTCCCGCCGATGAATGTCGAATGGGTCCAGGGGGCGAACGGCAAGCGCCTTCCGATCGGATTCATTCACCTGACCGTCACCGGCACCGACACCGGTTCCACGAGTTTCCAGACCGCACTGCGCATGACCGAGGAGCTGGCGACCGCGAACCGCTGTGCGGCACTGCTCAAGGCGCAGGGAGTCAACGCCATCGTGCTCAGCATGCACGACGGGGCGGTCGCCGGCAGCGACTTCAACAGCGGGAGCAACCCCTCGGGCCCGGCCTACGACCTGGCGCTCGCCGTCTCGTCCGACATCGACGCGATCGTCACCGGGCACTGGCACTACGCGTTCAACATGATGGTCCCCGACCCCTCCGGCAAGCCGCGCCCGTTCGTCGAGGCCGGCTGCCACGCGCAGATCATCAACGAGATCAACCTGCGCCTCGACCCGGTGACGGGCGAGGTCGTGCGGGAGCTGACCACCTCGACCAACCACCCCAACACCCATGACGTGACGCCCGACCCGGACCTCAAGGAGACGTCCGACTACTGGACGGGGTACGCCAACAACCGCGGCAACACCCGCATCGGTCGCCAGACGGCCTCGTTCACCCGGAGCCTGAACAGCTTCGGCGAGAGCACGATGGGCAACCTCACCGCCGACTGGGCGCTGTGGGCCGGGGGACAGCCGCTGGACCCCTTCGACACGGGCAACATCTATCCGAACGTGCCCGCCCAGCTCGCCCTGATCGCGATCGCCCCGCGCCAGGGCTCCTGCGTCATCAACGGCGACCTCACCATCGACGCGACCATGCAGGGCGCCGTCTCCTACCGCAAGGCGTTCAACGCGGTGGGCTACGGGGACCCGATCGTCACGACCACCGTCACCGGTCAGGTCATCCACGACACGCTGGAACAGCAGTGGAAGATGAAGGGGACCGTGCTCACCTACGCGCCCCTGGCCGTGTCGCACAACGTGCGCTACACCTTCGACGCCGCCGGGGCGGTGGGCAACCGGGTGGCCCCGGCCGATGTCCTCATCGACGGCACCCCGCTCGACCCGAAGGCCTCGTACCGGATCGCCGTCACGGCGTACACACTGATCGGCGCGGACGACTACCCGGCGCTGCTCACCCACTCCCAAGCGGTCCGCCACACCCGGGACTTCGAGAGCTTCATCGCCTACGTGCAGAGCCAGGCCGTCCTCACCCCGGCCCCCCTCGGCCGGGTCACCGCGCGCAACGCCGAGGCGCTGCGCGCTCAGACGGGCCAGCTGCTCCCGGTGCCCCGGACGCGCAGCGCCGACGCCGGGCCCCGGGTCGCCTCGGCCGGAACGGACGGCGGCGAAGGCCGCTGCTGACCGGCGCGCCACTTCCTCCTCCGCGCGGCGGTCGCACGGGGGAGGAGGAGGCGACGACTCACCCCGCCGGAGGTCACTCGGCGACGAGCGACGCGTAGGGTCGTCGTGGTGGTGTGGCAAGGGGCCCACCACCGCGATCGCCCGTTGCCCGGAGGCCGAACCTGAGTACCGTCACCGCCGAGATCGTGTCGGCCGTCCTCCTGATCGGCGTGCTCGCCTTCGCCGTGGTGCGCCCCCGCAACTGGCCGGAAGCCGTGGCCGCACTTCCGGCGGCCGCGCTCGTGGTCGGGCTCGGCGCGGTCTCGCCCGCCGAGGCCTGGCAGCAGACCCGCGATCTGCTGCCGGTGGTCGGATTCCTCGCCGCCGTCCTCGTACTGGCCCAACTCTGCGACGACGACGGGCTGTTCGCGGCCACCGGTGACTTCGTGGCCCGGGTCTGCGGCAGCAGCGCCCAGCGTCTGCTCGGCGGGATCTTCGCCGTCGCCGCCGTCATCACCGCCGTGCTCAGCCTGGACGCGACCGTCGTGCTGCTCACCCCCGTGGTGTTCGCGACGGCCGCCCGCGCCGGGGTCCGGGCCCGCCCGCATGTGTACGCGACCGCGCACCTGGCGAACTCGGCCTCCCTGCTGCTGCCCGTCTCCAACCTCACCAACCTGCTCGCCCTCGCGGCCAGCGGGCTCACCTTCACCCGGTTCGCGGCACTGATGGCCCTGCCGTGGCTCGCGGCCATCGCCGTGGAGTACGCAATCTTCCGGGCCTTCTTCCGCAGCGATCTGGCCGCCCGGCCGAGCGGCGGGCGCGCGCGGGACAACACCCCGATGCCCGTGTTCACACTGGTGGTCCTCGCGCTGACGCTCGCCGGGTTCGCCGTCACCTCGTTCGCGGGTCTGAGCCCGGCCTGGGCCGCGCTCGCCGGCGCGCTCGTCCTCGCCGCGCGCGGCCTGGCCCGGCGCCGCACGACGCCGCGCGCACTCGTCGGCTCGGCCGGCCTCCCGTTCTGCCTGTTCGTGCTCGGCCTCGGCATCGTCGTCAAGGCCGTCGTCGACAACGGTCTCGGCACCGCCATCGGCCATCTGCTGCCCGACGGCGACTCGCTGCCCGCCCTGCTCGCCGTCGTCGTGGTCGCCGCGGTCCTGTCGAACCTCATCAACAACCTGCCCGCCGTGCTCGCCCTGCTCCCCGTCGCCGCCCCGGGCGGCCCGGGGCCGGTCCTGGCCGTGCTCATCGGCGTCAACCTGGGCCCCAATCTCACCTACGTCGGCTCGCTGGCCACCCTGTTGTGGCGGCGCATCCTGCACGAGCACGACGACGCGCCGGAACTCGGGCACTTCACCCGCCTCGGTCTGCTCACGGTTCCCGCCACACTGGTCGCGTCGACCGCCGCGCTGTGGGCGGCGCTGCACACGATCGGAGGCTGACCGCATTCCATGAGCGTCATCATCTGGATCACCGAGGGCACCTGGCCCGCTTGCGTGGATGCCGCCCGCGAGCACACCGCCGCGGACGACGACCTCGTACTCCTGCACGTCACCGACGACACCGTGGCCGAGGCCGCGCACGGGGCCTTCGCCGGACTGCTCGGACGAGGCCACCGCGAACGCGATCCCGGCACCCGCCTCGAAGACCTCTCCCGGGCCGCCGTCGACGACCTCTTCGCCGACGCCGAGCAGCGCCTGGGCCGCCCGGCCCGCCGCCTGGAGGTGACCGGCCGCGCCGAGCAGCGGGTCGTCCGCGCGGCGGAAGGCGCCGACCTGCTGGTCTGCGCCCGCGACGGCGACCGCGGCCATCTCGGGCCCCGCAGCCTCGGCCCGGCCACCCGGTTCGTCGTGGACCACGCGCCCTGCCCGATCCTGCTGGTCTGGCCCGATACGGTCCCCGGCCTCGGCTCCCTGCCGCCGCCACCGCCCGAGCCCCCGCGGAGCTGACCCGCGCCCGGTGCGGGGCCGGTTGGCGGGCGGCCGAAGCCGGGCGCTAGCCTGGGGGAAGCGGTGCTGACCGGTGGCGACAAGCCGAACGGGCCACCGCGCGGCGGTGGGGCCCGCCGTACCCGAACCGCGGCATCCGCGCCGCCAACGGTCCCTACTTGCGAGCGCATGCGCCCGGGTCGGGTGCCCAGCAGGTAGGAGAGGTATGTCCGAGCGAGCCCACGAGGCGGGGGCGGCCACCCAGCCCACCGACCCCGACATCGACCTGGCCGTGCCGGCTCAGCGCCTTGAGGCCGCGCGCGGTCTCGGCCCGGTCGTCGCGGTGGTGGCGCTCGGCGGAGCGATCGGCGCCAGTGCCCGTTACGGGGCTTCGCTCCTGTGGACCACCCCGTCAGGGTCCTTCCCGTGGACGACGCTGCTGGTGAACGCCCTGGGCTGCGCGGTCATCGGGATCTTCATGGTGGTGATCACCGAGGTGCGGCCCGTGCACAGGCTGGTGCGCCCCTTCTTCGGCACCGGTGTCCTCGGCGGATTCACCACCTTCTCGACGTACGCCGTCGACATCCAGAAGCTCCTCTCCGCCGGGCGGCCCCTCACCGCCTGCGCCTATCTGGCCCTGACCCTGTTCGCGGCGCTCGCGGCGGTGGCGAGCGCGGTGTGGCTGACCCGACGGGTCCTCGTACGGAGGCAGCGATGACAGCGACGACCAGACCGACCGGACGCGCCCTGCGGGCGACGGTCCTCATCGGCGAGAGCGACCTGTGGCACCACAGGCCCGTCTACACCGAGATCGTGCACCGGGCCCACGCGGCCGGGCTCGCCGGCGCCAGTGTGTTCCGCGGCATCGAGGGCTTCGGCGCCTCCTCACTGGTCCACACCCAGCGCCTCCTCTCGCTCAGCGAGGACATGCCCGTAGCGGTCGTCATCGTGGACGACGAGGAGCGCGTACGTGCCTTCCTGCCCCAGCTCGACGAGCTGGTCACCGAAGGCCTGGTGATGCTCGACGACTGCGAGGTCGTCCGCCACGTCGGCCGGGAGGCCGCCAAGTGAGCTGGATCTACGTGGTGTTGGGGGCGGCGATCGGCGCGCCCCTGCGCTTCCTCACCGACCTGGCCGTGCAGAAGCGGCACGACAGCGTCTTCCCCTGGGGCACCTTCACCGTCAACGTCGTCGGCTGTCTGATCCTGGGCACGCTCACCGGCGCGGTCACCGCGGGCGCCGCCTCCTCGTCCGTGCAGCTGTTCCTCGGCACGGGGCTCTGCGGGGCGCTGACCACGTACTCGACCTTCTCGTACGAGACGCTCCGGCTCGCCGAGGACGGGGCGAGGTTCTACGCGGCGGCCAACGTCGTGGTGAGCGTGGTGGCCGGGCTCGGTGCGGTCTTCGCCGGGGTGGGGCTCGCCGGGGCGCTCTGGGGCTGAGGCCCGGCACGACGGCGGAGCCGGCGATCGATCCGTCCGGCGCCCGTGACGAGGCGGCCCGCGGACACGCGCAACCAATCCGGACCTTCTGGCGTCTACACGGCTGTAGTCGTTAATGTTCCGCTCGCCGGGCCGTCACCCAGAGGGCCGCCGCACGCCCCGCCCCGTTCGATCCACCGGAGAACCGCATCCCATGACCAGTCCCACCCCCACGCCCCAGGCCCTGGACGGCGCGTCCATCGACGGCGGCCTGTACGGCGACATCACGGACTTCGCCCGGCACACGCACTGGCTGAACGGGCCCGTGTTCGCCTACACCAGCTACGGCGTCGCCCTGTTCGCGGTGCTCATGCTGGCCGGGTGGTGGATCGCCCGGCGCAAGGACGCCTCCGTGATGGCCGCGGCCCTGTCCGCGCCGATCGCGGTGGTCCTGGCATACGTGGTGAACGACGCCGTCAAGTCGGTGTTCACGGAACCGCGGCCGTGCCGGGCCCTGCCGCACGACTTCCTGATCGAGAAGTGCCCGCCCGTGAACGACTACGCCTTCCCCAGCAACCACACCACGGTGGCCGCCGCCGCGGCCGTGGCGTTGTTCCTCGTCGACCGGCGCCTCGGCGCGATCGCCGCCCTCGCCGCGCTCCTGATGGCCGCGTCCCGGGTCTACGTCGGCGCGCACTACCCGCACGACGTACTGGTCGCCCTCGTGGTCGGCGGCGTGGTGGCCCTCGCGGTGACATGGTCGGCGCGGCGGTACGCGGCCCCGCTCGTCTCGCGGCTGCGCGGCGGCGCCCTCAAGCCCCTGCTCGCCTGAACCGCGCGCGGGCCGGCGGCGTTTCTCGTACGCGTGGGCGTGGGCCGGTGTCCAGGGCGGCTTAGAACACCTAGGGTCGGCGGCATGCTGCGAATCGTCGATGAACTCGCCGGCCCCGGCCCCTTGCGCATCTGCGCCCACGCACCCGCCGACGGCGAGCCCGGCACCGCGCTGCGGGTGCTCCTGATGGCGGATGTTCTGGCGCGCGTCGTCGAGCAGCGCGGCCGGGCGGCCCTCATCGGCTGGACCGGCCCCGAGCAGCAGGTGGCCGCCGCCGGAATCCGGCCGCCCGACGCCGAGGGGGACCCGGAGAGCATCGCCGAGGCACTCGGCGGGCTGCCCGGGGTCCAGCTCAGCAGCGGGACGTACGAAGGGGCCGGTGTCGCCGGACTCCAGATCGGTGCGGCCGTGCTGCCCCCGCTCGACGGCCTCGACCTGCTGGCCGTACGCCTGCTGCTGCTCAGCCGGCCCTACGAGGAACCGGTCTCGGTGACGGCCGAACAGGTCGACGAGGCGGCGCGTGCGATGGCCCGCTGGCGGCGGGCCGTCGCGGACTGGGCCACGCACCCCTCGAAGCCGATCCCCGCCGACCTCAAGAGCACGGCCCGTACCGCCCTGGACAACCGGCTCGACACCGCCGCCGTACTGCGCCTCCTGCACGATCTCGCGACGTCCGACGAGGTGCCACCGGGCGCCAAGTTCGAGACCATGTCGCATCTGGACCGTGTGCTCGGCCTCGAACTCGTCCGCGAGGTCGGCACGGTGTGAACCCGGCGGCCGGGCTCACCCGTGAGGTCGGCACGGGGCGAACCGGCGGCCGCGGTCACCCGCCAACCCGCCCCGAGAGCACGGTGGTTGGCGGGCTCAGCCCTCGAAGCCGCCTTCGCGCAGGGCCCTGTCGATGCGGTCGCGGTGGGCCTCCTCCCACGCGTCGAGGGATTGGGCGGCCTCCTTGGCCAGCTTCTGCCGGGCCGCCGCGAGCACCTGCTCCGCCCGGGCGCGCGGGCTGACCACGACGCCCTCCTCGTCCGCGACCACCACATCACCGGCGTTCACGAGCACGCCGCCGCAGCGCACCGGCTCGTTGAGCGGGGCCACGGCCTCCTTGGTGCCGGGGACGGGGATGACGCCCCGGGCGAAGACGGGGAAGCCGGCCTCACGGACCTCGGCGAGGTCACGGATCACCCCGTCGACCACGAAGGCCGCGATACCCCGGCGCTGGGCCACGGCGCACACATTGCCGCCGGCGAGGGCGTAGTCCAGATCGCCCGACTCCACGACGACGACCGAACCGGGCTCGGCCCGGTAAATGGCCGCGTGCAGCATGAGGTTGTCACCGGCCGGACAGCGCACGGTGAATGCGGGCCCGGCCACACGAGGCGTCGGGGACCACAGCGGGCGAATTCCGATATCCATGACCTGTCGGCGTCCCACGACGTCGGCGAGCGTCGTCGGGGGAATGTCCTTGAATTCGCTGAAGTCGTTCATTCTCTTCCTCACGGTTGGCAGTTGACGACTGCTTATTCTTTTTCGTGCCGGCCGCCGGTCGGCCGGCACGGGATTGACGGGACGTGACGGGGCTTGCGCGACCCGCGAGTTGGACGGCAGGGGCGGGGCTCGATGTCGTGAGAGGCGCGGGGAGCCGGGCGGTGGGCCGCGCGCCATTCGGAGAAGAGTGCGTTGGTCACCACTTCGCCTCTCTGTCGGCTCCCGCTACCGGCCCCATGTCCCACGCCCTCTTCCGGGTCGGTGATCATGATCCCCGACCGGGGTGCAGGGGGCGCGTGTGCCGCCGCACACCGAGGATGGGGCCACCCTCTGCGTCCGTAATGTCCCTATTGAAAGGTAATGCGCGCAGGCCGGCGCGCCGCGAAAATGTCCAAATTAGGGCTAATGGGTGGGACTCGCCTTGTTTATCGCCGGCCCCGGCGGTTGCGTCATCGGCGAGTGAATTGGGTCACGCGGGGCCTGTTGGCCCCGCAGGGCCCCTGCGGGGCATTTCGGTGCAGCCGAAAGCGAGTTGAGGGTGCGCGGTGAACCGCCCGGCTCGGGAGAATTCGAGTTGATCTATATCCGCGATCATCATTCGTGAATTCCCGCCTTGTTTCCGTCGGGGCTATTCGTCTACGTTCACCGTCAATCCGGAAGGAACGCCGAATCCTGCCGCCGTCCGGAGCCGCCCAGACACGTACGGCAGGAGCGGGGGACCCAGGTAAGCCGCCGATCCGGATTCCGGACCGGCTGGGGTGAAGTCGCGTGCATCGCGGCCGGACAGCTCCCGTCCGAACCCGACAGCTCACCTCGTAGGCGACGGAGAGGAAATACACCATGCCTGCAAAGGGCAAGCACCGCCGTCCCAAGTCCCGCTCGTTCTCCCGGGGCCTCGCCGTCGCGAGCACCGGCGGCGCGGTTCTGGCCATGCCGGTGATCGGCGCGACCACGGCCTCCGCGGCCCCCGCGGCGGTCCACTCCGCCGTGGCCCAGCCGGTCACGGCGGTGAAGGCGGCCCCCACCAGCTACGCCGTCGTCGACGGGGACTCGCTGGCCAAGATCGCCGACGCGCTCAACGTGAGCGGCGGCTGGAAGCAGCTCTACCAGGACAACCAGAGCGTCATCGGCGGCAACCCCGCGCTGATCCGCCCCGGCATGAAGCTCACCCTCGGCGCCCCCGCGGCGACCACCGCCCGCGACGCCTCCGCCGCCCGCGCGGACCGCTCGGCCCGGACGACCGACCTCACCGCGACCGCCACCGTGGCCAGCGCCACCACGTACGCGAACAACCTGGACGGCTGGATCAGGCAGTCGCTGGCCATCATGGCCCAGCACGGCATCCCGGGCAGCTACGACGGCATCTACCGCAATGTGATGCGGGAGTCCTCGGGCAACCCGATGGCCATCAACAACTGGGACTCCAACGCCGTGGCCGGAACCCCCTCCAAGGGACTCCTCCAGGTCATCCAGCCCACCTTCGCCGCCTTCCACGTGCCGGGCACCTCCACGGACCTGTACGACCCGATCGCCAACATCACCGCGGCCTGCAACTACGCCGCGAAGACCTACGGCTCGATCGACAACGTCTTCGGGGCCTACTGACGGTCCTCGCGGCCGGACACTCTCGCGGTGACGGGAGCGCCCGGCCGTGCCGCACCTCACGCGGCCCCCAGCGCGCGCCCGGCCTTCCCATCGGCCGGGCGCCGCGCCGTTTTTGGCCCCGGACGGCCCTGGAGAAGTGTCCGAACAGGGGGCGGCGCAAATTTCGTTCACCCTCCGGGGTGAACAAATCGAAGGCTGGACGTTTCTGCACGCGCGCCAGTTCCTAGGGTGCTAGTGCGTCACCCCGGACCACGGTGACTGTCCGACTACCGAGGACTCCCGCACCGCGGGGGTCCGTTCTGGACCGGGAGCTGCCATGGGTTCCACCGTTCGGCCGTCCGTCTCGGCGCCCGTGCCCCTTCCGCCGGGGCTGCTGCCGGACCTGAGCCGCCACGCCCGCACGTATCTGATGCGCGGCTTCACGGTCGTCGAGGTGCACGGCACCGTCGACCTGGTGACCGCGCCCGATGTGCAGCTCCACCTGGACGCGGCCACCCGGCCGGCCGGCGCGCGGGTGATCGTGGACCTGCGGCCGGTGGACTTCTTCGACTGTGCCGTCCTCACCCAGCTCTGCCGGGCCCGCCGCAGGATCCGGGAGCGTGCGGGGCACCTCGGCGTGGTCTGCGTACGGCCGTGGCATCTGCGTGTCCTCGCGGCGGCCCGCCTCGATACGGTCCTGCGGCCGGCCGAATCCATCGAAGAGGCCGCCCTCGCCGCCCTGGCCCGGTCGGGCCCGGACGTCAACCCGCGCTGAACCGGGCGCGGTTGGGGCCCTTGCCCTCACCGCTGCCCTTTCGTACCTTCACCCCTGCCGCCACGGCTGATATGCACATACAGCCCGGCATCACGCTTCACCACCTAAGGGGTTCACGTGCACGCGCAGGACAGGCAGCAGGGCCGAGCTGTCACGCCCGGCGGACCCGTTTCGCGGGCCGGAGACAGGAGCGGGAGCGAGCGCGGGGGAGCGGCGGCAGGCGGCGGAGGGCTCGGCGCGGCCCAGTTGCTCGCGCTCCAGCGGTCCGCGGGGAACGCCGCGGTGGCCGGCCTGATGGCCAGGGGCGAGGCGACCGTACAGCGCTCGGCCGTGCACGAGGTGCTGCGCGGATCCGGGCAGCCCCTCGACTCCGAGGTGCGGGCCGACATGGAGTCCCGGCTCGGCGCCGACTTCGGCGACGTCCGTCTGCACAGCGATGCCGCCGCCCAGCGCTCCGCCGCCGAGATCGGCGCCCGCGCCTACACCTCGGGAAGCCACATCGTGGTCGGGCAGGGCGGCGCCGACCGCCACACCCTCGCCCATGAGCTCACCCACGTCATCCAGCAGCGCCGGGGGCCCGTCGCCGGCACCGACACCGGTGACGGGCTGCGCGTGTCCGACCCCTCGGACTCCTTCGAGCGGGCCGCCGAGGCCAATGCCACCCGGGCGCTCTCCGGGCCCGGCCCCGAAGCGGGCGCCGAGCCCGAGTCCGTCCAGCGCGACTGCGGAACGGCGGGCCACGCACACGGGCAGGGCGCTCCGGTCGTCCAGCGGGCCGTCGGCTTCGAGTTCGAGGCGCAGTGGAACGTCCGCCGGGTCGCGGACCCCGTCGCCGCCAAGGCCGTACAGGAACAACGGGCCGTGGAGCGTGAGCGGTTGCTCGACGCCAAGCTCCTGGACCGCGTCCTGAATCCGTACAGCCCCTATGCGAAGGAGCTGAGCGCCTCGGAGCGGAGCGAGCCGCAGGACGCGCTCAGGGCCCGCTGGTTCGACGGTGAGTACCTCAGCGAGGAGGGTGAACTCCGGCTGAAGAAGACCCAGTTGGGGCCGGACGGCGCGCAGCGCGCGGCGGCCGAGATGAGCCTGATGATCTCCAGTGAGATCTCCGAGGTCCCGCTGGTGGGCGAAAACCTCGGCAAGGGCCGCGGGCCCGACGGTGTGGTGGTGAAGGGCGACAAGTTCGATCTCACCGCGGACGCGAGCCCCTCGGGTGGTTCGAACCTGGAGTGGGTGACCGACCCCCTGAACAACGTCGCCGAGGTCGGGGGCGTCCTCGACCGCATCTCGCGGATGGCCGGTTACCTCAACGGCCGCCAGCGGGACGCGTACATCCCCTCCGAGGACGTCACCGCGGGAGGCGGCACGCCCGAACGGCAGCTGCGCATCTACCCGTTCGGCGGCGCCCTCAAGTTCGCCCCGCAGACCACCGCCGGAGTGCGGCTGGACCGGCTGCCGGATCTGATCGGCTATCTCTCCGACGCCAAGGAGCCCGAGGAGAAGGGCATCGGCGGCGCCGTGCGCGGGGTGTACGGAAAGCTCACCCACACCAAGGAGCGGCGCGCGCAGGCGCAGCGCGACCTCTTCGGCGGCGGCCTCGGCACGCTGCCCGCGGCCAAGGCCGGCGCGGAGCGGGCCGTGGGGGAGTTCGGGGATGCGGCCCCCGAGGGGATCTCCCTGTCGAAGACCGACATCGGGGGTCTCACCGGCCTGGTCATGCACCTCGCCTCCTATGTGCTCGCGGGGGAGGAGCTCCAGGCGGGTGCCAACGCCAAGTCGATCGCGGGCGGTCTCATGGCCCGCACCGACTTCGGCCGCCACTTCGGGCTCCTCGCGGAAGGGGTCCGGGAGTACTTCACCGCCCATCCCGACCACTTCGTCGACCTGGTCCTGTCGGCCGCCAACCGGGAGGGGTCCGGCGGCACCAAGCTCTTCGGGGCCCCCGTGGAGCGGGGCCTGGCGAACGACCGCACGCAGACCGACATCGCCCTGACCCGGTCCCAGTGGCTGCGGGCGATCCCCCAGGGCCACGACCTGCTGAAGAACACGCAGCACCTGACGGCCGAGGAGCGCACCATGGTCGACGACGAGCCGGGTGCGCAGGCGGTCCACAAGTCGCTGGGCGCGCTGGGCGACCAGGACAACCGCACCACCGTCAAGAGCGGCGAGCTGAACCTCATGGTCGCGGAGCTGCGCCGGATGCGGGACGGCGTTCCGGCGGAGGGGCTGAAGCCGCTCGCACTGGCGGCCTTCAAGCTCATCGAGCAGCTGAACGAGGGCAAGAAGCTGAAGTACGCGAAGCGGGCCTGAGGTACCGGCGGGGCCGGCAGCACGCGAGGCGGGCCTGAGGTACCCGCAGGGCCGGGCGGCATCCCGATCGGTGCCGCGCTCCGCCGTCAGGACCGCGAGCCGGCGCTCCGGAGCGGCCGTCGTCCGTACACCGGGCCGTCAACTCGCCTCGTGGCCAGGGTGGTTGAGGTGACGGACCAGCTCGCCGATGTGCGGGATGGTGGCGATGTCCGGGGGCAGCGCCTCCGGCCGGGGCCCCGGCCGGACGAGTACCGCGGACATGCCGTACGCGCGGGGCCCGAGCGCGTCGGTCCGCGCGTTGTCCCCCACGAACAGGATGTCCCCGGCGGGGCACCCCGCCACCCGTGCCACCTCGGCGTAGAAACGCCGGTCGGGCTTGCGGACGCCGAGCGTGCTGGAGAGCACCAGGGCGTCGAAGCAGTGCGCGATACCGGCATCTTGCAGGGTGCCTCGGCGCACCGGTTCGGGCCGGTCCGTATTGGCGGCCAGCACGAGGGACAGACCGCTCGCACGCAGCTCCCGCACCGCGGCGGCCGCTCGCGGATCCACCTCGGCGTCGGGCAGTGCCGCGAACACCGCCTCGGTGGCCAGCCGCAGATCGGGCACGACGGCTCCGCAGTCCTGGGCGGCTCGGCCGAGACGGACGGGGAACAGGGTACGGACGCCCCGGGGCCGGCCGGGTTCCCCCGGCCGGCCGGTGACGGCGTCGAAGCGCGCCGGGAAGTCCGCCGGGATCGCCGCCCCCGGCAGGCCCCGGAGCACGCCCGCGACGAACCGGCCATGCGGAGCCGGGCCGTGGCCCGCCAGGGTGCCGACGAAATCGAGCGCGAGTACGCGCGTCCGCGCCATGGGGCCGCCCCTTTCCCGGGATCGGCCCCACCTTACTGAGCGGCCGCACGAAATTCGTCCGCGATTGCGCGCGCCGGTCCCGCGGCCACCGGAATCGCCGCACGCACCATGGAGAATCCGATGGATGCTCAGAAGGGAGTTCAGTGCCCAAAAACGGCTGCTCGTTCTCCGTTCGGGGTGAGCGGAATGGGAATCGTTCGGGATTCGGCAGTGCGGGAACGGCCGCCGTTCAGTGGTTTCTGATCGGCATTCACATTCAGGGACACGCCCTGGCCGCCACTGAAGGTGCCGCTCGCGAAGGCGTGCACCCCGCCCGAGACGACCTCGTATCCCGGGGTGTCGATGATCTGGTGGTCCCGGCAGTCCCGGAACACCTGCTCGACGGGAACGAACCACAGCCAGTGGCGGTCCCCGTCCTGATTGAGGTCGACCTTCTCGTTGAACCAGATCGCGACATTCCCCCGCAGGGTGACGGTGGCCGTCCAGTCGATGTCGTATGTCTGGGTGCCGACCACCAGCGTCGCCTCCACCACCGACTTGGGGGGAATGCGCAGCGGCAGGTCGACGCTCCAGTTCTGCGTCTCCTTGTGGGTGTACTCCTGGGTGGACGACAGACTCGCCTCGATGGACGTCGTCTCGCTGACCTTGGCGACCGCCGGAATCTCGGCCGACACCTCCACCGTCACGCCGATCTTCAGCGACTCCGTGACCGAGATCCGCAGATCCTGCTCGGTGGTCTTGCTCTGCTTGTAGGTGACGGTCTGTTCCACCGCAGTTCCGTTGCGGTAATTCGTGGCTACCGAACTGACCTGCCCCGGAACGGGGGAGGGGGCATTCGCGTCGTAAATGATGTCCTGGTACTTCGCCGCCACCTGATGACGGTGGTAGTCGTCGAGGAAGCTCTGCTTCCCGTAGTCGGTGGACGCGGTGAACCGGCAGCCGTTCGAGGCGGGAAAGCGTTGGCGGGCCATCCAGTTGCCCCACGCGTCCGTTATCTCCTGAAGCGGCCGGCCCGATGTTTTCGAGCCACCTTTCCCGGGTGCGGCATGTGCCGCCGAGCCGACGGACAGGGGAATGGCCGAGGCGAGGGTGACGACGGGCGCGACAGCGAGCAGACGTCGTCGGGATACATGACTCATCGGCGGAGGGGCCTTTCGTTCCATCTTGTACGAAACGGTCAACTTCCTTGACAGGCCATGCAATCCACTGACGGACCCGCGGTATAGGGACTTTGGTCCCGACCCCCGTATCAATGAATGAGGGGACGCGAAAGTGAACGAGGAGAGGGAACGGAACATGCGCAAGAGGTACGCGATCCGGTGGCCGGTGCTCGCCGGGGCCACGGCGTTGGGCGTGGCCCTGGGGGCGCTGCCGGCGACGGCCGCGGTCCCGTCGGACGGGCAGGGCGAACGGGGCGGCCAACCGGCATCAGCACAGACCTACTTGGAGCGCATCGCGCATTCTCCGAGCGAACTCAGGAGGTTCCTGGCGGAGTTGCCCAAGGGCGGCGATCTGCACCACCATCTGTCCGGCGCGGTGCGCGCCGAGTCGCTGATCGGGTACGCGGCGAAGGACGGCAAGTGCATCGACACCACGACCTACGTCGTCACGTCCGCCGCCGCCCCCTGCGCGGACGGACAGCGCCCGGCGCGTGACGCGCTGGCGCCCGGGCCGTTCCGGCGCGGCGTCATCGGGGCATGGTCGATGCAGGGTTTCGTCCTGCCGCCCGACGGCGATCCCCAGCCCGGCCACGACCACTTCTTCGACACGTTCGGGAAGTTCCAGGAGGCCACCACCGGGCACGACGCGGACATGCTGGCCGAGGCGGCCCGCGCTTCCGCGAAGGAGCACAGCGGCTATCTGGAGACCCTGATCACCCCCGGGGCCGGCCCGCTGAACCAGCTCGTCGACCGCATCCTGCCGAAGGACCCCGGCCCGGCCGATCTCGCCGCCTTCCACGCCACGCTGACCGCGAACCCGCGGTTCCAGGCGCTGGTCCGGCAAGTGGCGGACGACACCGACCGCACCGTACGCGATGCCCGCAAGCTCCTCGGCTGTGACACCCCCGGCGCACCCGAGGCCTGCCGGGTCGCGATCCGCTTCGACTACCAGGTGCTGCGGGCCCAGGATCCGCGCCACGTCTTCGCCCAGCAGACCCTCGGCTTCGAGCTCGTACGCCACCACCTCGGCGGGGTCGTCGGAGTCAACATGGTGCAGCCGGAGGACGCGCCCGTCGCGCTGCGCGACTACACCCTGCACATGAAGATGGTCCGCTACCTCAAGTCGGTCTCCCCCGAGGTGCGGGTGAGTCTGCACGCGGGCGAACTCGTCGCGGGTCTCAACGGCGTCGGCGGACGCGATCTGACCTTCCACATCAACGAGGCCGTCGGCGTGGCCGGCGCCGACCGGATCGGTCATGGCGTCGACCTCGCCGAGGAGAAGGACCCGCGGGCCCTGGCCGCGCGGATGCGCCGACAGCACGTCCTCGTCGAGGCACCCCTCGTCAGCAACGCCCAGATCCTGCGCGTCAGCGGCGACCGCCACCCGCTGCGCACCTACCTCGACGCGGGCGTCCCGGTCGCGCTGGCCACCGACGACCCGGGCGTCAGCCGCAGCGACCTCACCGCGGTCTTCCAACAGGCCGTCATCGACCAGGGGTTGACCGTCGCCCAGCTGCGCACTCTGGTGCGCGCCTCCCTCGGCCACGCCTTCATCGAGGGGCGCGACCTGTGGCAGGAGCAGGACCGCTACGACGCCTTCGCGAAGCCCTGCGCCCACGACACCCCCGACGCGCACCGGCTGCCCAGCGCCGCCTGCCGCGGCTTCCTGAAGGCCAGCGCCAAGGCGACGGTCCAGTGGAAGCTGGAGGCGGACTGGCGGGACTTCGAGAACCGCTACGCCCACCGCTGAGCCGGGCGGGGACGCCCCCGCTCCGGTGCCCCGCTCAGCGCACAGTGAAGGTGAGCAGCGAGTACTGAAGGACCGTCAGGTCCACGCTCGCCGTCGCCCCGCTCACCTTCCACCCCACCGGCACCGGGGCGGGCGAGGCACCGTCCGGCGAACTCACCGCGGCGGCTGTCACCTGCTTGCCCGCCGGGACCGTCAGCGAGACCGTGCAGGCGGCCGGGGTCGTGGTGAAGGTGCCGGGGCTCTCGCCGAACTGGGTGAAGTTGACGAGTTGCACCACGGTGTCGTCGCCGTACCGGCTCAGCTCCAGATGGATCCGCCGGTCGCCGGCCAGTGATACGGCCGGCGGCGCGGCGGTGCGTACGGGGTCGAGCAGCCGGTCGGCGCTCGGCGTGTCCGTGTGCGCCAGATAGGAGAGCCCGAGCAGGTCCTTGAAGTACCAGCAGGCACCGGCACCGTAGCTGTGCCGGCTGGTGGCGGGCAGCGGGTCGGCCTTGCGGAAGCCGAGCACATCGGCCAGCGCGTACTCGGCCCGCGCGGTGCCGAACGCGTCGAGGGCCGTGGGCGCCGGGCCCGTCACGACGACCGTGCCGCCGCCGTTCACGAAGGCGCGCAGCACCTCGGCCTCCGGGTCCGCGACCGCCTGGAGGTTGGGCAGGTACAGGACGCGGTAGCGGGACAGGTCGGCGGCGTCCAGACCGGGGCTCGGCACGGTGTCGAACGGAATGTGCGCGTACACCAGGGCCTTGATCGTGCCGCGGAACTCGCCGAGCCACTTCTGCTGGGTGCAGCTCTCCTCGGAACTCTCGAAGCTCCACCAGTCACTGACGCCGGCCGGCGGCTTGGTGTTCACGTACATGCCGCTGCCCGGCACCGGGCTGACGAAGTCACGGCTGCCGGAGGAGTGGTACACGCCGACCGCCGCCCCCGGGACGGCGTCGAACAACCGCTCCTGATGCGCCGCGACGAACCCGAACATGCGGGTCCGCATCGCGGTGTCGGTGCTCTGGTCCTTGAACGGGCTCTTCACCTCGTACGGGTTGCAGCCCGCCGCGAGCAACTCGGCCATCACCAGGGAGGCATCGTCGGCCTTCCAGCCGTAGGAGAAGGCCCACGCCGGTTTGGTGCCGCTGGCGGCCCGCGCGTACTTGTACATCGAGATCAGGCAGATCCAGTCGCCGGCCGTGGCGTGCCGCATGCCGTCGTAGTTGCCGAGGATGTCCACCTCCCACACCTGGCTGACGCCTTCGGCGCGCCGCAACTGCGCGCCGTCCAGGCCGATGAGGGACGCGTACTGGTAGTCCATGGTCACCGTCTCGACGAAGGTGACCAGGTCCGGGTTGACGGAGCGGCCGGCGGCGGCGATGTCGAGCTGGAAGGCCGACAGGTTGCGGTGGCGCCACTCGACGTAGCGCCGGAACCCGGGGTTCGCGAAGTCCGCGGTGCGCGGGAGTTCGAGACCGGTGTCCGAGCGGAACGCCTCGGCCGCCCAGGTGGAGGCGTCGCACCAACTCAGCGCCCCGTCGAAGTAGATGGGTACATCCGGCCAGATCGCGTCGACGCCCGTCGCGGCCAGCCCGCGCACACGCCCCAAGTAGTATTTCCGCCAGGGCGAGTTGGGACTCAGCCAGCAGCTCTCGTCACCGGGGTCCACCCAGACGACGAGGCTGCCGTAGAACACGTTGGGCTGCCCGTCGAGCCCGCGCTGCACCCAGTCCTTGCCGCCGCCGTTCTTGTAGAACGACGGCCCCTTCTCGCCGCCCGGGCTGATGAGTTCGAGCGAGGGGTAGTACATGACCACCCGCAGGCCGGCGGTGTGGGCCAGCGCGACGAAGCTCTTCACCTTCGCCATGTGCGCGGCGAACTCCTGGTCCGTCAGCCAGTTCGACAGGACGGTGTCGAGCTCGATCACGCTCACGTTCTGCGCCTTGAGCCGGTTGATGACCGGCAGCATGTCGCGCTGGGGATCGGCGTCGTCGTCGAAGGTGCCGTCCGCGAGCCGGGCGTACCGGGCCCAGTCGGGGAAGGAGACCCCGGCCACGCCCCGGGCGTCCGGCGCCTCGGCCCAGGCCGGGCGGGGGCCGCCGCCGGGAAGGAACGGCAGCAGCTGTGACGCTGCCGCGAGTCCTCCGGCGCCGAGCCCCGTCCGTAACACGCTGCGCCGGCTCAGTCTTCGTCTCGATTCCATGGCCCGTGTCTCCCTACGACCACGCCGGTACGGTTCCGGCTCGGGCGAGGCATCCTGTCGCCGTACGCGGGGATCGGCCAGAGCGCCCTTTCGGCCAGCCGGGCCGGGGGGCGCCGGGCGCGCCCGGGTCTACGAGACCACGTCGGCCGGGCACAGCCGCCGGGGTGTGCCGCCCTTCGGGGTCGCGTCGACACAGCCGCCCGGAAGGCCGTCATGGGCGGCGGCGCCGAAGTTGGCGGTGACGGTGAGCGCTGCGTCGCCGAACACGGTCCGCTGTACGGTGCGGTCGGATGTGAGCCAGTCGAACGAGGTCAGCTCCTCGGTCCCCGCCGCCTGGTGCAGCGGAGCGAAGTACCGCTGGAGCGCGGCGAGTTCGCGCACATTCTGCGCGTCGCGCCGGTCCTTGTCGCTGAGCACGAAGTTGAGCGGGGTGTTGTAGAGCATCGCGAGCAGCGCCCGGTTCGTCTTCTCCTCGGGCAGTTTGCCGAACGGCAGCTCCCAGCGCTCCACGTTGACCAGCGAGCCGTGCAGCGCGGTCTCGTAGAGCGGCACGCGATAGGCCGGGTCGTACATCGCCATGAGCGCGTCCGCGACCGCCGCCCGGTGGGCCGGTGCGAAGTCGCCGACCCGCACCGGCTTGAAGAAGGTGTCCGGCGCCTCCGCCGGCAGGTAGCCGCCCCACGCCGTGTCGTCCTTGGGCTGGTCGGGCGCGCTGTCGAAATGGCCGTTCTCCATCGGCCAGAGCCGCCCGTCGACGGGGGTGCCCGAGCCGTGGTCGAAGGCGAGGACCTGGTTGGCCCAGGCTCCGGCGGACTCCGAGCCGAGCACCAGCGGGGTGCGCCGCGCGGTGCCGTCGTACGAGCCGTCGGTCAGACGCCCCATCCGGGCCAGCCGGTTGGCCCGGTCCTGGGCCATGGTCATCGGGTGCCCGGCGGCATGGTCGCGGAAGAGCTCGCCCGCCGCGTCGACGTCCAGGAAGTAGCTGCTCGCGCCGTTGGCGACCAGTGAGCGGGTGCGGTCCGCGAGCAAGTGCCGCTGCTTTTCGGCCTGTTCGAAGGCCTCCGAGCTGAGGTAGCAGCCCTGCTGACGGAAGCCGGGCTGGGGGGTGCCATCGGCCCGCCGCACACAGAAGGACGGGTAGACACCCTCGGGCCAGACCGAGTTCGGGGGAGTGTCGGGGCCCTTGTCCCGGCCGTTGGCGAACGAGTCGTACGGGCCGACCAGGTATCCGGCCTTCGTGGCGGCGGCGACGTCCGCGCTCTTCATCGGGGCGTCGTCGGCGTCGTAACCGAGCCAAAGCCGGGATATCCCGGCGGACTTGAGGCGGGCGATCCCCGCCGCCGTGCGATCGCCGCCCCAGGCGTAGGCGTGGAAGGCGCCGAGCAGCTTGCCCGTCTGCGGATTCGCGCGGATCTTGTCGCTCAGACTGCCGAGCCTGCCGTGCTCGGCGAGCCAGCGGCGGTAGTCGACGGCCGAGGCCACGGGCGAGCCGTCGGTGAGGGAGAAGGCGACGGTGTAGGCGCGGGTCGCGTTGCCGCCGGAGAAGATGTGCTTGGCCGTGGTGCGAAGGCGGCCGTCCTGCGAGGAGTAGCCGAGAGAGGTGTCGATGTCGGTGGGCGCGAGGTAGCTGACGCCCCGGCCGCCGCCGAGCGTGTAGCCCCAGGCCGGCAGCGTGAGCTGGGATGCCATGTCCTCCTCGGAGCCCACGAGTCGGGCACGTCCGGAGTTCCAGAACGGATCGGCGACCGGCAGCGAAAGGCCCTCGCCGCGCGGGAGTTGGAGCGCCGAGGAGGCGGGATCCGTGCCCGTGACCGGCCAGGCCAGCGTCGTGTCGCGATCGGCGGTGAGGGTGACCAGCAGCCTGCCGTGCTCGACGCTCGCCCGGGCCCGCAGACCCCGCTCGGGATAGGACCACTGGGCACCCCGGCCCGAGGCGGTCACCCGGCCGGGCCTGCCGGGGGCGTCGGCCGCCGGGTCGCTGACGCGCAGCGTGCGGCCGTCGTCGGTGCGGGCGTCGACGCGCAGGGTGGTGGGGTCGATGGTGGCCGTGCCTCCGGAGATGGGCAGCTCCACGTGCCCGCCCTGGACGCGGACCCCGGCCGCGTGCGCGGGTCCGGCCGTCGCGGCCGGAGTGAGGCCGCCCGCCAGGGCGGTGGCCACGGCGAGTACGAGCAGGGTGCGCCGGGCGCGTCGCCGGCCGGTGGGACGCGCGCTGGAGGATTGCCCCGAGTTGATGTCCATGGCGCAGTGATAGTGAAGAGTTGTAAGAGAGGTCTAAGAAACATGTGGGCGACCGGAGTTCGGCCCGCCCGAGGCGCATCGCCCCCGGCTCGGGGCTCGGTGGGACTCCCGGCTCATGGGGTGCTGGGACCTGCGGCTCACGGGCCGGTGAGCCCCTCCGCCGGTTCCGGCGGCCAGCGACCCGCAGCCAGCACACCGAGCGCGTACGCCTTCGCCACCAGGGCGGTTCGACCCTGGACGCGCCAGCGCCGCGCGAGCCGGGCCAGGTGGTAGTTGACGCCGTCGACCGTGAGGCCGAGTGCCTTGCCGATGGTGGCCGTGGTCGCCCCGGACGCGGCGAGTGCCAGGATGCGGGCCTGCGTCGCGTTCACCGTGCCGCTCGGCGGCGGCGGTGGCTCGGGCCGCTCGTCGTGTACGTACAAAAGGGCCAGCAGGACGGGAACGGGCTCGGAGACGGTCCTGATGGGGTCGATGGTGAACTCGCCCGTGCGCACGGCACCGTCCTTGCCGGGCCAGCTCACCTCGATGCGATAGCGCGAGGTGCGCCCCGCCCGCAGGGCTGCGACCAGCCGCTCGATCTGCCCCTCGGTACGCGGGGTGAACAGATCGCGCAGCGCCCGGCCGCGCAGCCGGCCGGGCGTGGTGCCCCATTCGGCGGCCATCGCGGGATTGGCGACGTGCATCTCACCGTCGATCGTGCAGACCGCGATCGGCAGCGGAATGCGATCGAGAAGGTTCAGGAAGTGGTTGCGCCAGGCGCCCAGTTCCTCCTCCCGCACTGCCTGCCAGTCGGCCATGCCGCGTGCCACCGTCCTTCCTTGGCCCGTCCGCAAGTACCGGACGCGAGAAACCACTGCACAATCATGCAGTCCTCGTCCCCGGACCCGGGCATCGGGAGGGTGAGGCTTGAGGCATGACGGACACGATCCCGATCCCCACGCCCGTGAGCCCCGACGCCACCGTCCCCCTGGTGGACATCTCGGCCGACGGTCCCACCTCGACGCCCATCCAGCAGGCCATGGACCTGGCCCGCGAGCACGGGCCGGTCTTCCGGCGGCGCCTGCACGAACACCAGGTGCTCTTCGTCGGTTCGCTCGACCTGGTCACCGAGCTCGCGGACGAGACCCGCTTCGCCAAGGGCATCTCGAAGGTCCTCGACCACGTACGGGAGTTCGCGGGCGACGGACTGTTCACCGCCTACAACGACGAGCCGAACTGGGCCAAGGCCCATGACATCCTCATGCCGGCGTTCGCGCTCGGCTCGATGCGCACCTACCACCCGGCGATGCTGCGCGTCGCACGCCGGGTGATCGACAGCTGGGACCGGCGGGCCGCGGCGGACACCGCCGTGGACGTCGCCGACGACATGACGCGGATGACCCTGGACACCATCGGACTCGCCGGTTTCGGCTTCGACTTCGACTCCTTCGGACGGGACACCCCACATCCCTTCGTCGAGGCGATGGTGCGCTGCCTTGAGTGGAGCATGAAGCGCATCGGGCGGGCCCCGGGCACCGACCACAGCGCGGTGGACCGGGAGTTCGAGCGGGATTCGGCCTATCTCGCCTCGGTGGTGGACGAGGTGATCGCCGCCCGCACCGAGAGCGGGGACACCTCCGTCGACGACCTGCTCGGCCTCATGCTCGGCGCCAAGCACCCCGAGGACGGCACCACGCTGGACGCGGCCAACATCCGCAACCAGGTCATCACCTTCCTCATCGCCGGCCACGAGACCACATCGGGCACCCTGTCCTTCGCGCTCTACCACCTCCTGAAGGACCCGACCGCGCTGCGCCTGGTCCAGCGCGAGGCCGACGAGCTGTGGGGCGACGCCGCCGACCCGGAGCCCTCCTTCGAGGACATCGGCAAGCTGCGCTTCACCCGCCAGGTACTGAGCGAGACCCTGCGCCTGTGGCCCACGGCGGCCGCGTTCACCCGGCAGGCCCGCGCGGACACCCTGCTCGGCGGCCGTGTGCCGCTCGCCGCCGGTGGCCTCGTCACGGTGCTCACGCCGATGCTGCACCGCGACCCGGTCTGGGGCGACAACCCGGAGCTCTTCGACCCCGCGCGGTTCACCCCCGAGGCGGAGGCGGCCCGCTCGCCGCACGCCTACAAGCCGTTCGGCACCGGTGAACGGGCTTGTATCGGGCGGCAGTTCGCCCTCCACGAGGCGACCATGCTGCTCGCGCTGCTCGCCCACCGCTACCGTTTCGTCGACTCCGCCGACTACCAGCTGCGGATCAAGGAGACCCTCACCCTCAAGCCCGAGGGCTTCACCCTCTCCCTGATTCCGCGCACCCCCGCCGACCGGTTGCTGAACCGGATCGCCTTCCCCGGCGCCGCGGCCGCCGCGGCTTCCGAAACCGCCGACGGGCCCGAGCTGCCCTCCCGGGTGCACCAGGGGACCGGCCTGCTGCTCCTGCACGGAACGAACTACGGCACCTGCCGCGAATTCACCGAACGGCTCGCCGCCGAAGCGGCCGGTCTCGGCCTCGCCACCGAGATCGCGCCGCTGGACGCCCACGCGGGCGCGCTGCCCAAGGACCGTCCCGTCGTCATCGTCGCCGCCTCCTACAACGGGCAGCCCACCGACGACGCGGCGCGCTTCGTCCGCTGGATCGAGGAGGCCGCGCCCGGCACCGCCGACGGCGTCCCGTTCGCGGTGCTCGGCGTCGGCGACCGCAACTGGGCCGCGACCTACCAGCGGGTGCCCACCCTCATCGACGAGCGTCTCGCGGCGCTCGGCGGTGACCGGCTGCTGCCCCGCGCCGAGGCCGATGCCTCCGGTGAACTCATGGGAACGGTGCGGGAGTTCGCGACCGCGCTGCGCGTGGAGCTGCTCACGCGGTACGGCGACCCCGAGACCGTCGGCGCCACCACCGCACCCGTAGAGGCCGGGTACACCGTGACCGAGATCACCGGCGGGCCGCGCGAGGCGCTCGCCGCACGGCACGGTCTCCTGGAGATGACCGTCACCGAGGCCCGCGACCTGACGGCCCCCGGCCACCCCAGGCCCAAGCGCTTCGTGCGCCTGTCCCTGCCCGACGGCGTCGGCTACCGCACCGCCGACCACCTCACCGTCCTGCCCGAGAACTCTCCGGCTGTCGTCTCCCGGGCCGCCGCCGCCCTCGGCGTGGGCCTCGACACCGTCCTGAGCATCCACGCACCGGTCGCGACGCCTGCCGCACTGCCGGTCGACCGACCGCTGACCGTACGCGAACTCCTCACCCGCCACGTCGAGTTGGGCGGTCGGCCGACCCGGGGCCAGATCGACCTGCTCGCCGCGCACAACCCCTGCCCGCCCGAACGCGCCGCCCTCGAACACCTCCCGGCCGACGACCCGCGCCCCCTGCTCGGCCTCATCGAGGACCACCCCGCGCTGCGCGGCGCCCTCGACTGGCCCGCTCTCCTGGAGCTGCTGCCCCCGCTGCGGCCCCGCCCGTACTCGGTGTCCTCCTCGCCCGCCCGCGACCCGCGCCACGCCGACCTGATGATCTCGCTCAACCCGGGCGGCACCGGCTCCGGGCATCTGCACGCGCTGCGGCCCGGCGACACCGTCCTCGCCCGGATCCAGCCCTGCCGCGAGGCCTTCCGCATCGCCCCCGACGCCCTCGAACCGGTCATCATGGTCGCGGCGGGCACCGGCCTCGCCCCCTTCAGGGGCGTAATCGCCGACCGCCTGACGGTCACTCAACCCGCCCCGGCTGTGCTGTACTTCGGCTGCGACGCCCCGGACGCCGACTTCCTGCACGCCGACGAACTCCGCAGCGCCGAGCTGGCCGGAGCCGTCTCGCTGCGCCCCGCCTTCAGCGCCCCCGCCCAGGGCGCCGGCCGCTTCGTGCAGC
The DNA here is from genome assembly GCF_002803085.1 of Streptomyces sp. CB01201. Taxonomy (GTDB): domain Bacteria; phylum Actinomycetota; class Actinomycetes; order Streptomycetales; family Streptomycetaceae; genus Streptomyces; species Streptomyces hundungensis. Next base: position 772,030 of record NZ_NNBJ01000001.1, read on the forward strand.
ACCGCATCGCCGAGGACGCGGACGACCTCTGGCCGCTCCTGGAGGCGGGCGCCCGGGTGTATGTGTGCGGCGACGGCAACCGGATGGCGCCCGGGGTGCGCGCCGCCTTCCGCGAGCTGTACGCGCGGCGCACCGGAGCCTCGGCCGAACAGGCCGAGGCCTGGCTGAACCGCCTCACCGCCGAGGGCCGGTACGTGGAGGACGTCTACGCGGGCTGAGCCACCGGGGGCGCGCCCCGGACCGGCGGGTCCGTGTGGGCGGGGGCGCGCCCAGCCAGGGACGTAAGCCCGGACAAAACCGGCACCGCTCACCCGGGGATGCGGCTGGACCGGCCGGGTACGCGCACCCGGCCGGGCGAGCAGCCGCCCGGGGAGCGCGTCCGCGCGGCGCGCACCAGAATCGTAGGAACCGGGCGGCCCGCCCCAGGGCGCCCCGCCCGCCCACCTCGACATCGGGAGAGAGCACGCGATGCCCACCAGCTCCGCAAGCACCGAGAAGAGCACCATGAAGGCCATGACGTACTCCTCGTACGGGGACAACTCCGTCCTGAGCCTGACCGAGCAGCCCCAGCCCAAGGTGGGCCCCGGCGAGGTGGTCGTGCGGGTGCGCTGCGCGTCCGTCAACCCGGTCGACTGGAAGATCATGTCCGGCGGCCTCGACGGCATGATGGACACCGTCTTCCCGGTGGTCCCGGGCTGGGACGTCGCCGGTGTGGTGGAGCGCGTGGGCATCGACACCCCCGAGTGGAAGGAGGGGGACGAGGTCTTCGCGTACGCCCGCAAGGACTATGTGCACGGCGGCACCTTCGCCGAGTACGTCACCGTCCCCGTACGGGCGCTGGCCCGCAAGCCCCGGTCCCTGAGCTGGGAGGAGGCGGCCGGCCTTCCGCTCGCGGGGCTCACCGCGCGCCAGACCCTGACCCGGCTCGGCACCGGCAAGGGCGACACGGTGCTCGTGCACGGCGCCGCGGGCGGCGTGGGCACGTTCGGCGTACAGATCGCGAAGGCGCTCGGCGCGCGCGTGATCGGCACGGCCTCCGAGCGCAACCACGACCGGCTGCGCGAACTGGGGGCCGAACCGGTGACGTACGGCGACGGCGTCGCCGATCGGGTCCGGGCGCTGGCCCCCGACGGCGTCGACGTCGTCGTCGACTACGTGGGCGGGGTACTCGACGCGACCCGGGCGGTCCTGCGCGAGGGCGGTCGGCATGCCTCGATCGCCGACCCGTCGGTGATGGAGGCGGGTGGCCAGTGGATGTGGGTGCGCCCCGACGGACCCGGGCTCGAAGCGCTCGCCTCGCTCGCGGACGCGGGCGAGCTCAAGGTGCCCGTCGCCGAGACGTTCCCGCTGGAGCGCCTGGCGGACGCCTTCGAACTCAGCCAGGCGGGCCACACCCACGGCAAGATCGTGATCCGGGTCGGCGGGGACGCGGCGTAGTCCGCGGCGTCCGGGGTGTGGGCCGTTCGGGGCGGGACCGTCCCGCGACCGGTGACATGTCGGTGAACTCAGGGGCAAATCTGGACGCGCGCCCGCCCGGATGAGTGTTCGGGCCGGGTTGCATGCCTAGCATGAGCGGGCCGGCCCGAGCGGCGGTCTCCTTGCGCCGCCTCGCGCTGCCTGCCCTGCCGACACGAACGGAGTGCCGTGATGAGCGACCCCGACCGGGGGCCGGTCCAGGTCCCGGCCGAGCCCGAGGCGGGGCCCGGGGCGCGGGTTCGCCGGGCCCGGCCCGGCGGCGGCCGTCGCCTCGGGGCCGCCCTGGCCGTGCTCGCCGTCGCGGTGGGCGGGACCGTCTGGGCGCTCGGCCCGTTCGGCGACAACGGCCCGGACGCGAAGCACCCGGCCGCCCAGGGCCCCACCACCGTCGAGGTCTCGACCGGCTCCTGCGGACGGGGCTGGAGCGGCGGGACGGCGGGCCCCCAGGTCTTCGCGCTGCGCAACACCTCCTCGACCGCCGCCGAGGTCGACCTGACCGACCCCGCGACCGGTGCCGTCTACGGGGAGATCGAAGGTCTCGCCCCCGGGACGACCCGGGAGATGCGGGTGGCCCTGGGCGGCGGCTCCTACGCCTTCAAATGCCTCCCGGACGACGCCGACGCCGTGACCGGCCCCACCGTGAACGTCACGGGCGCCCGCACCGGCGCAGGCGCGGCCGCGGTCCCGGTCACCCAGCACGACCTCATCCCGGTGGCCCTCGCCTACCAGCGCTGGATCACGTCGAAGACCGTCGAACTCGCGGACCGCACCGATGAGTTGAAGCGCGCCGTGGACGACGGCGACCTCGACGCGGCCCGCTCCGCGTGGCTGCCCGCGCATCTCGTCTACGCACGCATGGGCGCCGCGTACGACGCGTTCGGCGACGCGGACGCGGCCATCAACGGGTCAGGACCAGCCCCCGCCGACGCGGAGGGCGCCCGGGACTTCGAGGGTTTCCACCGCGTCGAGTACGGACTGTGGCACGGCGAGTCCGCGGCCTCGCTGCGCGCTCACGCCGACCGGCTCGCCCGGGCCGTGCACGCCCTGCGCGACAGCTGGCCGCAGGTACGGCTCGACCCCGCGCAACTGGGTCTGCGCGCCCACGAGATCCTGGAGGCCACCGCGCAGTCGGAACTCACCGGACGCACCGACTACGGCAGCGGCACCAGCCTCGCCACCGCCCGCGCCAACCTCGACGGCACCCGTGAACTCCTCAGCCTGCTGCGGCCGTTGCTCAGCACCCGCTACCCCGGCCTGCCGCAGCTCGACACCTGGCTCGACCGCACCCAGCACACCCTGGACGGCTTCGCGGGCGGCGGTAGGTGGACGCCCCTGGACCGGCTCGGCCGCCCGGACCGGCAGCGGCTCAACAGCGACATCGGGCAGACGGTGGAACTCCTCGCCCCGGTGGCGACGATCTGTGACGTGCGGAGGACGACATGAGCGAGGTACGACGCCGGGGCTTCCTGCGGGGCGCGGCCGCGGGGGTGGGCACCGCTGTCACCGGAGCCGCCGTCACCGGAGCCGCCCGGTCCGGCGCCATCCCGCGTCCGGCCCGCGCGGAGGCGGCGGAACAGGCCGCCCCGCGCCTGGACTTCCACGGCGTTCACCAGGCCGGAATCCTTCAACCCCCGCGCCGGGCAACGGCGTTGGTCTCCTTCGACGCGACCGCGGCGGACCGCAGGGAACTCACGGAACTGCTGCGTACCCTCACGGACCGGGCCCGCTTCCTGACCACCGGCGGCGCGCCCGCCCCGCTCGGCATCACCGCGCCGCCCAGCGACTCCGGCGTACTGGGACCGCGGGTTCCCGCCGGCGGGGTGACGGTCACGGTGGGCGTCGGCGCCTCCCTCTTCGACGACCGGTACGGCCTGAGGGGCCGGGGCCCGGCCCGGCTCACCGCGATGCCGGCCTTTCCCGACGACGACCTCGACGCGGCCTGGTGCCACGGCGATCTGAGCGTCCAACTGTGCGCGGACAGTCCGGACACCGTGCTGCACGCCCTGCGCGACATCGCCCGGCACACCCGGGGCGCGATGCAGGTGCGCTGGCGCATGGACGGCTACACCAGCCCGCCGAGGCCCAGCGGAACGCCCCGCAACCACATGGGGTTCAAGGACGGCACCGCCAACCCCGACGCCGGCGACCCGGCCGCGATGGACCGACTGGTCTGGGTGGGCCCGGGAGGTGCCGAGCCCGCCTGGACGGCCGGCGGCAGCTACCAGGTGGTGCGGCTCATCCGCATGCTGGTGGAGTTCTGGGACCGGGTCTCGCTCGGCGAGCAGGAGCGGATGTTCGGGCGCGCCCGCGACACCGGCGCCCCACTGGACGGCTCCGCCGAGTTCGACGTGCCGAAGTTCGCCGAGGACCCCAAGGGGGACGTGATTCCGCTGGACAGCCACATCCGGCTCGCCAATCCGCGCTCCGGGCAGAGCAGCGAGAACCAGCGGATGCTGCGGCGCGGCTACAACTACGACCGGGGCATGGACAGCAACGGCGACCTCGACATGGGGCTGATCTTCTGCTGCTACCAGCAGGACCTGGCCCGGCAGTTCGAGACCGTGCAGCGACGGCTCAAGGGCGAGCCGCTGGTGGACTACATCAAGCCGTTCGGCGGGGGCTACTTCTTCGCGCTGCCCGGCGTGCGGGACCGCACCGACTGGTTCGGCCGCGCCCTGCTCGCCTGAGCAGAGCCGACCGGGCGAACTTCGCCAACAGAGGGTCAAGTTTTGGCCTGATATTCCTGACCGCGTGTTCACCATGGGGACACGGTGTCGCCGTCGCGGTGTAGTGGTCCGCGCGAAGCATCGCGTTTCGTCAACGACATCACGAAGGCGGCCGGAGACCGGAAGCCAGTGGAGGCACGCGGAGCATGGGCAGCAAAGGCAGCGCGGTGGGTCCGGGACGCTGGGCCAGACGGTGGGGGGCGTTCGCCGGAGCCGCGGCGCTCGGCCTGCTGAGCAGTGCGGTCCCGGCCGCGGCGGACTCGGCGGACCACTCCGGCGGCCGGACGGCGACCCCGGTCAAGCACCTGGTGGTGCTCTTCCAGGAGAACGTGTCCTTCGACCACTACTTCGGCGCCTACCCGGTGGCGGCCAACACCGACGGCACGAAGTTCACCGCCGACCGGCGGACCCCGAAGGACATCAACACCCTGCGCAACGCCGGGCTCCTGACGAACAACCCCAACCAGTACCCGCCCAAGCGGCTCACCCCCGAGCAGGCCATGACCTGCGACCAGAACCACGGCTACGGGCCCGAGCAGTACGCCGCCAACGGCGGCAAGGCCGACAGTTACGTCCAGAACACCGACTCCGGCAAGTGCTCCGGCAACCTGTTCGGCGAGCCCGGCCTGGTCATGGACTACTACGACGGCAACACCGTCACCGCGATGTGGAACTACGCCCAGCACTACTCGCTCGGCGACAACTCCTTCAGCAGCACCTACGGGCCCTCCACGCCGGGCGCGATCAACCTCATCTCCGCGCAGACCCACGGCGTGATCTCCACCGACGCGGCCTCCGGCACCGAGCACCCCAAGCAGACCGCGACGCCCGACCCGTACGCGGTGGTCTCGCCCAACGCCAAGGGCGTCGGCACCCTGGTCAACGACCCGGACCCGGCCTACGACGACTGCTCGGGCAAGGACCACACCAGCACCAGCCCGCTGGCCGCGATGCAGGGCCGCAACATCGGTGACCTGCTCAACCGGCAGAAGGTGACGTGGGGCTGGTTCCAGGGCGGCTTCCGGCCCAGCACCGCCTGGGACGGCGAGCAGGGGCACTACGCGAAGTGCTCGGGCACCACCCACGCCAATGTGGGCGGCGCCGCGGCCATCGACTACAGCCCGCACCACTCGCCGTTCCAGTACTACGCGTCGACGTCCAACCCGCACCACCTGCCGCCGAAGAACACCGCCGAGATCGGTCACGACGGACAGGCCAACCACAACTACGACCTCACCGACTTCGACGCCGCGCTCAAGGCCGGCAACCTCCCCGCGGTGAGCTTCCTGAAGGCGCCGGAGTACCAGGACGGCCACGCCGCGTACTCCGACCCGATCGACGAACAGCACTACCTCGTCGAGCAGATCAACAAGATCCAGCAGTCGCCGCAGTGGAAGGACACCGCGGTCGTCGTCGCCTACGACGACTCCGACGGCTGGTACGACCACGGCTACGCCAAGCCGCAGAACGGCTCCAAGGACACCAAGCCCGGCTCCGACGGCAAGGCCCCCGACAGCCCCGCCTGCCAGGCCGGGCCCGCCGCGGCCGGCGGCTACTCGGACCGCTGCGGCCCCGGCACCCGCCAGCCGCTGCTCGTCATCTCCCCGTACAGCAAGGTCAATTCGGTCGACCACACCCGGACCGAGCAGGCCTCCATCACCCGCTTCATCGAGGACAACTGGGGCACCGGCCGCATCGGGGACGCCTCCTTCGACGCCCGCGCCGGCTCGCTCACCTCGGCCTTCGACTTCAAGCACCCCAACGGCAAGCAGGTGCTGCTCAACGCCGACGGGTCGGTCAAGTCCGTCCGCGGCATCCCGAAGCATCCGGCTCCGCCCGCCGCGGGCTCGGAGGCCTCGTCCGGCGCCGGCGGCTCCGGGAACACCCCGGTGACCCAGACCGCCGGTGAAAGCCTCGCCCAGACCGGCTCCTCCTCGGCGCTCCTCCCGGCCGGCCTCACGGCCGCCGCGCTCGCCGCCGGAGGGGCGGGCATCGCCCTCGCCGTGCACCGCCGCAGGAACCGCGCGAACGCCGCCGGATAACACCCGCACCACCCGTGGGGCGAAGGGCCGCCGACACCGTCGGCGGCCCTTCGCCGTGTCCGTCGCAGGCACGTGCATGACACGCCCGTTCGGGAGTCGGCCTGCCCCGATACGGGCAAGCAACAGGTAGGAACAGCCGGTTCCGCCGGCTCGCGGAAGGACTCCCATGGGGATCTACGGGCAGGACTGGGCGTCGTACCAGTCGTCGACACCGGACACGAGCGGCCTGTCCTTCGCCTTCGTCAAGGTCACCGAAGGGCTGTCGTACATCAACCCGAGCTGGGTGTCCCAGCGCGACCACGCCAAGGCCAACGGGCTCGTGTGGGGCGGGTACCACTACCCCAACATGGGCAACAGCCCCCAGGCCGAGGCCAACTACTTCATCGACCAGGTCAACTGGCAGCCCGGCGACATCGTGATCCTCGACTGGGAGGGCTACGACACGGCGAACTCCAGTGTCTCGAAAGCGACCCAACGCGCCTACAAGGACGCCTGGTTGAGGTACGCCAAGGGGCGCCTGCCGCACCATCCCGTCGGCCTGTACGCGAACCTCGACTACTGGTGGAACGTCGACCAGGACGGCTACTACGCCGACTTCCTGTGGATCGCCACGGCCGGGCGCGCGGCCGGCGACCCGGGGATCCGGGCGAACTGGCTGTTCCACCAGTACGGCGAGTCCAACGGCCTCGACCGTGACTACTGCCGCCTGGGCAGCACCAGTGAACTGCGCGCCTGGGCGCTCTCGTTCCAGCCCTCACCGCCTCAGGAGACCGACATGCCCCAATGGATCACCGGCCGCGTCGACCCCGGCATCCAACCCACCGTCGTCCTGCTGCCGCACGGCACCGCATGGGCCGCTTTCAACCGCCGGCTGCACCTCGGCATGGACCAGATCACCGACGTCCCGGCGGTCGGCTCGGTCCGCGTCGCCCTGCACAACGGGGCCGGCTGGCGCGACATCGAGGCCGTACGGGTCGAGGCGGCGAGCGGCACGGTCGACGTGGACATCACGAGCGGCGATGTGAAGCTGAGCCTGCAGACCGACACCGCCGGAGTCACCTACGCCGTCGAGACCTGGTAGCACCCGCGCGAAACCGCCAGGACTTGTCCCCTCCTTCGGTGCCGCACGGCGCGCGGCGTGACACGCTGGGCACTCTTGTGTCCCGAGTCATGCAAGGAGGCGGGTGCGCGTGCGGCCGATCGAGGCGGGGGAGAACCCCGAACTCCTGACGGTCCTCGGCGAGGAGCGGCGGCTCCGCAAGGAACTCGGCTTCTGGAGCCTGACCGCCATCGGGTTCTCCAACATCCTCGGCTCGGGATGGCTGTTCGCCGCCATGTTCGCCGCGCAGACCGCCGGACCCGCGGCCCTCCTGTCCTGGGTCGGGGCGGGCGTGCTGTGCGCCCTCGTGGCCCTGGTGATGGTGGAACTCGGCGCCACCCGGCCCGAAGGCGGGGGCACCGTGCGCTGGCCGCTGTACGCCAGCGGGCGCCTGGTCGGCACCGTCGTCGGCTGGTCGGTGCTGCTCTCGGTCGGCGGTACCGCGGCGGAGATCAGCGCGATCATGCAGTACGCCGCCCACTATCTGCCCGGCCTCTACGACCACGGCCGGCTCACCGGCTCCGGCCTCGCCGTGGCGACCGGCCTGAGCGTGCTCCTGACCGCGCTCAACTGGTTCGCGGTGCGCGCCTTCGCCCGCCTCAACAACCTGGTGTCCCTGTTCAAGGTCCTCATCCCGGTCCTCACCGTGGTCGCCCTGTTCCTCTCCGGCACCCACTCCGGCCGCCTCACCGACCACGGCGGCTTCGCCCCGTACGGATACGCGGCCTGTCTGACCGCGCTGGCCGGGGGCGGGATCGTGTACTCCGTCAACGGCTTCCAGGCCCCGCTCGACTTCTCCGGCGAGGCCCGCAACGCCCGTCGCACCGTGCCGCTCGCGGTGCTCACCGGGATCGCGCTCGCGGTGCTCGTCTACCTCGGCCTGCAACTCGCCTTCCTGTTCACCGTGCCCGACTCGCTGCTCGGCAACGGCTGGCACGGCGTGAACTTCGAATCGCCCTTCGGGCAGCTCGCCCTCGTGCTCAACCTGCACTGGCTCGCCACCCTGCTGTACGCGGACGCTGTGGTCTCACCCGGCGGATCGGCCTACGTCGGCGTCGCCATCGACGCCCGGCACACCTACGCCCTCGCCAAGAACGGGCTGCTGCCCCGCTTCTTCATGCGGATCGACCCCCGCTCCGGCACGGCACGCCGGGCGCTGCTCCTCAATCTGCTCGTCATCATCGTCTTCATGCTGCCGTTCGGCGGCTGGCAGGACATCGTGAGCGTGATGGGCGACATGTACCTCATCGTGTACGCCGCCTCGGCCGTGGCCGCCGCCGCCTTCCGCGCCCACGACCGGGACCGGGGGCTCCCGCCCGCGGACGGCCAGGTCCCGGGAGTGCGCTGGATCGCGCCCGTCAGCTTCGTGGTGGCCGGCGAGTTCGTGTTCTGGTCGGGCTGGCACCACCTCAGGCTCGCCCTGCCCCTGGTGCTCGCGGGCGTCCCCCTCTTCCTGATGCTGCGCCGGGACGCCGAAGGCCGCTCCACCCGCCTTGAGCTGCGCCACGGCGCCTGGCTCGTCTTCTACCTGGCCGCCCTGACGCTGCTCTCCTGGCTCGGCACCTTCGGCGGCTCGGGTCGGCTGCCCGCCCCCTACGACTCCTTGGTGGTGGCGGTCCTCGCGCTCGGCGTCTTCGGCTGGGCGGTCCGCTCGGGCGCGGCCCATCTCAGGACGGCCCCGGTCACCTCGCTCCCGACGGACTGACGGCTGCCGCCGAGCTTCGCCCGAAGCAGGGCCAACTGGGCCGTGCGGCAAGGGAGATGCGCCTTCGGAGCCCGAATCCACGCAACTGCCGCACACCCGCTCATCCCAGTGGACCGATGTGGTGGAACACCCGTCGCAACCTGTCCCTCCGGTGTTACCTTCCGTGTCAATCGATGCCGAAGGTGTGCCTTGGGCAGGTCGGTTCCGGGGGGCGGTGAGTGCGGTGGGGGATCTTGATGCGGCAGAGGGCGCGGACGCGTTCCTGCGGCACATGTTGTGGCGGAATCCGGGCCAACGGCAGCCGATGGTGGCGCTGTTGGGGCCGAGACAGTCGGGCAAGACCGATCTGTTGCGGGCCGTGTCCAGGGCGTGCGGCGGCACGGTGATCCACGCGGGGCTCGACTTCGAGGAGAACCCCGTCGACCCGGTCTCCGCGGCGGCGCTGGCCGCTTTCCAGATGATGCGCGGCTGGGACAACCTGCGGCGCGGTCCGGTGTTCCACCGCTTCGGGCTCGGGCTGCTGGCCCTCAACGAGAACCTGGACGCCGACCGCGGCCGGGCCACCGTGCAGATCCGCGAACTCATCCAGAGTTACGTCCGCAGTACCCGGGGCGGCAGGATCGCGGTCAACCTGGAGGGCGCCGCGGCGGGCGCCATGGACATCGTCAGCCAGGGCGTGTTGAGCCCCCTGGTGTCGGGGCCCGCGCGCGAGGTGGTGGCCGCGGTCCGCGAACAGGCCAAGCCCGTCATCGGCTCCCTGTTCCAGAGTGCCGCGCGCTGGGGCGTACGGGACGCGCTGCGCTGGCACATCAGCGTCCCCGAGGCCGAGTCGGCCCGTTCGGTCGACGCCCTGATCCGGCTGAGCTCCACCTCGCGGTCCGCGGCGGTCGGGCCCCTGATGGCGGCCTTCCTCGCCGACGTCAAGGACCAGGCGGAACGGCATCCGCCGATACGCTCCGCCTGCACCTGCGTGCTGCCCGCCCACGGCACCCGCCGGGACCGGCACGACCACGCGTGGGTGCTCCTGGTGGACGGCGCGCAGACCCCGTCCGGGCGGCGCTTCCTGACCGAGCTCGCCGGCGCCCGCGCCCGCAACCAGCTGTCCGACCTGGACGGCACGGGCGCCGCCGACCCCCTGCTCGTCCTGGCGGCCTGCGCGCAGTGGCAGTCCGAGTGGACGACCTGGTGGTGCGAGCCGTGGCGCTCGACCCCGCTGGCCGGCACACCACAGCGCCGCGTCCCGCTGCTCTCCCGGGCGACCCGGTCCCTGTGGGCCGGTGAGAACGAGGCGGCCGTCGGCGTCGAGCGCGGACCCGCTTCCGCCTGGTGGTACCCGGTGTGGCTCGACCCGATGACCGAGGAGCAGGTCGGCTACTCGATGGACCGCTCCGATCCCTCTCCCGCCCGGCCGCTGCCCGCATCGGTCGTGCACCGCCTGACCGGGGGCCACCGGGGTGCCGTGTCCGCCGTCCTGGAGGAGCCGTTCGGCGTCCACCCCGGGCCGCACGGGCCCGCCGTGTCCCTGCTCGACCCCGCCGACGAGGACGGCACGCCCCTGTGGTCGTACGCCCTGGAGGCCAGCCTGCCCGAGGGGCTGCCGGTCCCCGGCACCACCTGGAACACCGCCCCGGCGGTCGTTCTCGCCGCCGCCTACCTCGCCGACGTCCGCACCGCGCACGACCCGCGCCTGCCGGCCGACTCCACGGAACTCCCGCGCAGTCTTGAGCTGTTGCGCCGCCACCTGTGGGTGAGCACCTTCACCCACCGCCCGTCCCGCATCCGTGAGATCGGCTGGGGCGACGCCGACGGGCCCGCCACCCTGCACCCCTGGCTCGCCCGCTCCGCGCTCACCGCCCTGAACACCGCACGCCGCACGCAGCCCGCCGAACCCGCCCTGTGGCACGAGGTGTTCGCCGACCAGTCCTTCGCCCTGGCCACCCCCTCGGCGCTCGGCGGTGACGACGCGGCCGTGGAGCGCGGACTCTTCCACGACCTGGCCCTCGGCCGCTTCGAACCGGTGGCCGCCGCCCTCGCCGACCGGTTCGACGAGGACCACCGCGCCTGGATCCGGCTGCTCGACTACCTCGCGTCGGCACCCTGTCGGCTGCTGTACGAGCAGTCGCCCCAGGAGGCCTACGCCACCCTGCTCGGCGGGGTCGAGAGCACCGGGCGGACGGTCTCCGCCGTGGCCACCGCCAAACTGCTCGCCCTGCTGTGGCTGTACAACGACCCGCTGACCGAGCACACCCGGCGCTGGGACGGCGAGATCAGGGAATGCTTCACCCGCCTCGCGCACAACTCCCGCCTGCTGGACGTCAGTCCGCTCCAGCAGGCGGCGGCCGCCTTCGCCTAGCCCCGCGGCGGACGCGGCGCGCCCGCGTCCGCCGACCGCACCGCAAGGAGTGTCCATGCCACCCGCTGTAGGCAACCCCCGCTTCGGCCGGCTGCGCCGCCACCCCGTGCTGTCGGCCCTCGCGGCGCTCGTGATCCTCGCCGGGCTCGTGTTCGGCGGCCGCTGGGGATACGGCAGACTCTTCCCGCCCTCGCTCACCTGCGGGACCGGCCTGACTGCGACGGGAAGCCCGCTCGCGTGTGCCGGCGTCAACCTCGACAGCGGCCCCTTCACCGACCACGAGCCCGCCCGCATGCGGGAGTTGGAGGGCATGGTCAAGGCGGCCAACGACACGGTGAAGGGCCCGTACACCAGCATCGTCCTGATGCTGGACCTCTCGCCCGTCTCCGATGTGGACACCCTGACCTACGACTCCCTGTACCCCAACATCGAAGGCGCGCTCACCGCCGTGTGGCGGGCCAACAACACGGCCGCGTACGGGAGTACGCCCGCCATCAAGCTGTACCTCGCCAACATGGGGAGCCAGTACGGCTCGTGGGAGCAGACCGTTGCCCAGCTCAAGGCGAAGGCGGTCTCCGAGCATGTCTCGGCGGTCGTCGGCCTCGGCCAGTCCACCGATCAGACCCGGCGCGCCGCCGCGGCGATCTCCTCGCAGCTGCACATCCCCGTCATCGGTTCCACGGTGACGGGCAACTCGATGAACCTCGACCCCTCCGACCCCGCAGGCAAGAAGCTGATCGTCGACATGTTCCGGGTCTCCCCGACGAACTCGGACTCGGTGACCGCCGCCAACCAGTATGTGTCGGGGCTGCGGCCCGCGGTGACCTCGCTCGCCGTCGTCGCGGACAGCGTCACGGGAGACGACTACACCCAGACGCTCGCCGACGACGCCAAGGCCAAGTTCAAGGCGCCGGGCCGCACCGTGACCGTCCTGCCGTACACCTCGCCCGTCGATCTGCCCGCCGGTTCGGGCCGCCAGGCCTATCTGGTCCAGCAGTTCAACCTCATGCACGCCAACCTGTGCCAGGCGGCCCCCTCCGTCGTCTACTTCGCCGGCCGGGGCCGCGACCTCGGGGCGTTCGTGGAGAACTGGGTGCAGGGCACGCCGTGCGGGAGCGCGCAGCTGCACATCCTCGCCGGTGACGACGCCTCGGAGTCCATCCGGGACAAGGGTGTCCTGAACGGCATCGCCTCCGGCCGGGTCACCGTCGCCTACACCGCGCTCGCCAGTCCCGACGAGTGGGGCAAGGAGTGCCCCGGCTCCGATGCCAAGCACAACTACGACCAGTTCTGGTCGGCGTTCACCGGCCGCCCCGACCCCTGCACCGGACAGCCCTTGAGCGCCGACCAGGACGTGCCGACCCTCTCCTTCGACCCCGTGGACCTCGCCAGCGGCCAGGCGATACTCACCCACGACGCGGCCGTCGCGGCGATCAGCGCGGGCCGGCACGACGCGGTCGGGCTGAAGAACCCGGGCCTGGAGACCGGCATCCTGCACCAGTTCTACTGCGCGCAGATGCTGCCCGGGGCCAGTGGCTGGCTGTCGTTCGGCAGCGACGGCAACCCGGCGGGCAAACCCACCCCGGTGGTGCAGCTCGGCTCCGACGGCTCGGCCAAGACGATCGCCCTGACCTGGCCGGACGGCGCCCCCAACCTGAGCCTGCCGCAGCGCGGCGGCAAGGGCGCACCGGGCTGCTGAGCCGCACCCCGCGGCGGCTCGGCGGCCGCTGCGGGGAAGTGCCCCCGTATCCGCATGAACCGTCCCGGGCACGGTACCCGGAAGGAGTGAGGGGGCGGCCGTCCGGGCCGTCACAGCACTTCCCGAGGAGGTGGCTTCGCATGACGGAGCCGATCGGCCAGTCCTTGCGCAAGCCCGAGTCGGACGAGTTCCGCACACCCGCGCCCGGTACCACCATGCCCGGTACCGCCCCATCTGGAATCGCCACGCCCGGTACCGCCACGCCCGGTACCGGCACCTCCGGTACCGCCACCTCCAGTGGGACGACGGGCAGCACCACGCTGGAACCCGCCAGGAGCGGTGCGGGCCAGCCGCCGGCGACCCGCGGCCGTACCACCATCGCGGGCGGTGTCGTGGAGAAGATCGCGGCACTGGCCGCCCGCGAGGTGCCCGGCGTCAACGCCCTGGGCGGGGGCCTGGCCCGGACGCTCGGCGCGATACGGCCCGGCCGCGCGTCCGTGACCCGCGGCGTGAAGGTCGAGGTGGGCGAGCGCCAGACGGCCATCGACCTGGAGATCGTCGTCGAGTACGGGGTGAGCATCACCGAGGTCGCCGCCGAGATCCGGCTCAACGTCATCGGGGCGGTGGAGCGGATGACGGAACTGGAGGTCGTCGAGGTCAACATCGCCGTCAGCGATGTGCACCTCCCGGACGAGAGCGAGTCCGCGGTCCCCGAGAGCCGGCTTCAGTAGCATCGCCGCCACAGAGCGAGGGAAGGCGGCTCGATGAGCACCGAAGTGAAAGTCGGCCTGGTCCTCGCGGCCGTCGCGCTCCTGGCGACCGCCGTGATCACGGTCGTCCTGACGGTCCGCCTGTTCAAGGCCCGCAAGCTCCTGCGGGACGCGGGGATCCCCCTGACCCACAAGGCGGCCTGGTGGGGCGCGCTCCTCTATGTCGTCAGCCCCGTCGACCTGCTGCCGGATCCGATCTACCTGGACGACATCGGCGTCCTGCTGCTCGCCCTGCGCACCCTGCACATGGCGGCGGCGCGGGCCACGCAGGGGGAGCTCGGTGCCGGGAAGCTCAGTGACCGGTGGGCACCAGAGCGCTCAGCCCGGACGAAGTGACCAGGGCCTGGGCGCAGCCGTCGCGCAGCACGACCGCAGTGTCGCGGGGATGCCGGGCCAGTGTGCCGTGGGCTTCGTGAGCGGGCTCGCCGTAGCCGAATTGGGGGAGCGGCGGTTCGAGATGGTCCGACAGCGGGTCGCCGAGGGTCGCGCCGCCGTCCTGAAGGGCGGCTTCGAGCCCGGCCAGTGTCACCGACCCGGCGAGTTCCGGTGCGGTGGGCCGCCGGTCCGGACCCGCCGGGCAGGGGCCGGCCGGCAGAACGGGCTCGACCCCGGCGAGATTCCTCGCGCGCAGCACGTTCAGCGCGTCGCCGACCGGCGTGCGGGTGTTGAGGTACGGCAGCGCCGCGGAGTCACCGTCCTGGGGAGTGGCATCGGCGACCCGCGGTGCGTCCGCGTCGCCGTCGAGGAATCCGAGGCGCAGCATCCAGGTGTCGTTGAAGTACTTGGACAGATACTGCCGTCCGGAGTCCGGAAGGATCACGACCACGACGGCGTCCGCGCCTGCGCCGGCGGCCACCTCATGGGCCGCGGCCAGTGCCGTACCGGATGAGCCGCCCGCCAACAGTCCCTGATCGCGGGCGAGTTGACGCAGGGTGTGCAGCGCGCGCCGGTCGGCGACGGGCACGATGCGGTCGACGACATCGGGGTGGTAGGACGTGGGCCATACGTCCTGCTCGGTGTCCGGGTGCAGGAAGTGGCCTGCCGCCTCGATGAAGTAGGGGCGCCCGTCGCCCCCGGCGTAGACGGAGGAGGCGGGGTCCGCGCCGATCACTTGGACGCCGCCGTCGCTGACCTCCTTGAGGTAGCGGCCGGCCCCGCTGATGGTCCCGCCCGTCCCGATGCAGGACACCAGGTGGGTGACGCGGCCACGGGTCTGCCGCCAGATCTCGGGGCCGGTGGTCAGATAGTGGGCCTCGGGATTGGCCGGGTTGTCGTACTGGTTGGCGAGCCAGCCCCCGGGCGTCGTCGCGGCGAGGTGGGCCGCGAAGCTCATCGGGTGCTCGGGGTGCTGGCGCGGATGCCCGCTCGGCTTGATCACCACCTCGGCCCCGAAGGCGCGCAGCGTGTTCACCTTCTCCTCGCTGACCCGGTCCGTCACCACCACGAGGGAGCGGTAGCCCTTCTCGGCGGCCACCAGGGCGAGGCCGATGCCGGTGTTGCCGGAGGTGGCTTCGACGACGGTTCCGCCGGGCCGCAGCAGCCCGTCCTTCTCCGCCTGCTCGACCATGCGCAGGCCGATGCGGTCCTTGGCGCTGCCCCCGATGCTCAGGTATTCCAGCTTCGCGTAGACGGCGGCGGCACCCTCGGTGCGCAGCCGCACCAGCGGAGTGCCGCCGATGAGGCCGAGCGCGGATTCGTATACGTCCATGGCGTCCATCACGGCACCCTAGCCAACGCCCGCCAGAACGAAACGCCTTACAGGGGTGGCGAGTTGACGTCGACGGAGGCCCGGGAGTGCGCCGGGCGTCCCGGAATCAGCAACGAAAGTTGCCGTGGCGGCCCGGCGGGCGCAGGCTCGTCCGCATGAGCGCACACAACGATTCCGCACACGCACACGCACACGCCCACGCCCACGGTGACGGTCACCAGCACGGGGACCTCGACTGGGAGGTCATGGCCGCCCATCTGGTGAACAGCGGCGAGCTTCAGCTCCCGGTCCTGCGCCGGACGGCCGGTCGCCTGAGCGAACTGCTCGGACCGGAGCCGGAGGTCCGGCGGGTCCTCGACATCGGCAGCGGGCCGGGCGTGATGACCTGCGTACTGGCCGAGGCCTTCCCGGCCGCCGAGACGGTCGCGGTGGACGGTACGCCCGCGCTCCTCACCCACACCCGGGACCGCGCCGCGCGGCTCGGCGTGGGCGAGCGCGTCACCGTCCGGCACGCGGAACTCCCCGACGGCCTGGACGGGGCACTCGGCACGGCCGACCTCATCTGGAGCAGCAAGGCCGTGCACCACATCGGCGACCAGCAGGGCGTTCTCGACGCGCTCGCCGGCGCCCTGAATCCCGGCGGACTGCTCGCCGTGGCGGAGGGCGGCCTGCCGACGCGCTTCCTTCCGCGTGACATCGGCACCGGTCGACCCGGACTCCAGGCGCGGCTCGACGCCGCCCAGGAGTACTGGTTCGAGATCATGCGCTCCGAACTGCCCGGCAGCACGAGCGTGGCCGAGGACTGGCCCGCCATGTTCCGCCGCGCCGGGCTCACCGAGGTCGCGAGCTTCACGCTGCTCCTGGATCTGCCGGCGCCCCTGGGAGAGGCGGCCCGCACGTTCCTGCACACGCAGTTGACCCGCTTCCGGGAGATGATGAGCGAAACCCTGGACGCGGACGACGTCAAGACCCTCGACCTGCTGCTGGACGCCGACGCGCCCGACGGCATCCTGCGCCGGAGCGACGCGTTCCTGCTGTCCGCCACCACGGTGTACACGGGCGTGCGCCCCGCGTGACTACACCGCGACCCGCCCCTTCGCAAGGGCCCACTCGCGGTGGAGCGTGCCCAGCGGGATCCGGTGCTCGATGACCGGCGTGCCGAACAGGGACAGATGGAATTCGAGCCGGCCGCTCAGGTCGAAGCCGCCGAACACCGCCCACGTCGCACGGGCCGTCGCCTTGCCGTCGCTGGACGCGGCTGCCTTGGCGGCGCCCTCGCCGCGCAGATACGGGGCGAAGTCCGCGGTGACGCCGGCCGCTCCGTACAGGCCGACGGAGGCCTCCGCACCGAGCGCGCCCTTGACGTTCCCGGCCGCCGAGACGCTCGCGTTCACCGGGGTGCTGTGCACGGCCGAGGTGCTGACCGGGGCCCAGCCCTTGCCCACCGCGTAGCTGCCGCCCACCCGGAAGTCGCCCTTGACGTTCTGCTGGACGTCGAGGGTGACGTGGCCGTCGGCCTCCACCTGGACGTAGCAGGTCAGGTCGAGGTTCACGACGACGGGCACCGGCCCCACCTGGATGACCGGAGCGCTGTGCAGTTTCGCGAACGGGATCCGCTGCGGAGTGCCCGTGCTCGCGGCGGCCCGGCCCTTGAGCGCCCACTGCGAGGACCAGGCGCCACTCATGCCGAGGAAGGCCGAACTCGGCCCGGCCCCAACGCCCTTGCCGCCGCCGTACGCGAACTCCACCTGCGGGGCGAGCTGGACGAAGCCGGAGACCGCGGCCGCGGCCGAGGCGGGGGCGCCCTCGGCGGTGTTCACCCCGGCGTTCACATCGAGGCGCAGATCGCCGAGGGGCAGCTTGGCGCCCTGCGGCCCGAATCGCGCGCCCTGACTCCCGGCCCACGAGAAGGTGACGCCCTTCATCAGGGGCACCACGCGGACGGATGCGGGGTCGACCGGCACCCTGCCTTCGGCCCTGTCGTCCTGGAGGACGGAGTCGAGCGTGGTGGCGGCGGTCTTCACCTCGGTGCCGGCTTCGGTCCGGCCCACGACTTCGGTGACCTTGGCCAACAGCCCGTCGGGTGCGCCGGGTGCGGGCGCGCTGGCGATGACGTCGCCCACCGCGACGGACTGGTCGGCGGGCCTGCCCGGCGTGGGGGAGTGGCTCGGCTGCGCGGTGCGGCGCGGCGGGCCGGTGTGGCTGGGCGCGGTGGCGGATATGACGGCGCGCCCGCTTGCCCTGTCGTACGAGGCGACCTTCAGCGGGGACCGCTCCGGCCGGCCCTTGCCGCCATGGGCGCGGGCCACCGCGGTCGGCGAGATCGAGCCCTGCGGGGCGGCGTCGACTTCGAGCTCCTGTGCCCCGCCGGCCGGCGTCGACGAGGGGGCGGCGGCACTTCCCGACCCGGCCGCCGGGGTGCCGGCGGGCGCTGAGCAGCCCGTGCCGGCCAGCGCGAGCGCGGTCAGGCCGGGGAGCAGGAGGCGTCTGGTGAGCGTGCGCACGTAGGGGTGACCTTCAAGTTGGGGGAGTGGTCGCTACCGACGGGTAACGCGAAGATGATCATGCCATGCCCGTACGGCCCCGGTCATCCCCGGATCCCTCCAACTCAGGTGCTCCGTAAGGCTGTTGAAGGTTCACCTACGGCTGGCGACCGGGCGTCTTCGGGGGTGCCGTGCGCCGCCAGGGGTGCAGCGCCTCCAACTCGGCAGCCAGATCGAGGAGTTGGTGCTCCGATCCCGGACGCCCGACGAGCTGGACCGAACCCGGAAGCCCCGACGGCAGTGAGCCGAACGGCATCGCGAGCGCCGGGCGGCCGGAGAGGTTCCACGGCGGGGTCATCGGCGAGCAGGCGGTGTTGGCCAGCATGTTGGCCAGCCAGCCGCGCTCGTGCCAGGCGTCGGCCGCCGGCCCCGGGCGGGCGAGGGCCGGGGTGAGCAGGACGTCGTACTCCGCGAAGAACGGCTCCAGGCGTTCGTTCAGCGCCGCGCGGTGATCCCCGCGCAGCATGCCGAGCCGCCCGGCGAGGCGCCCCACCTGGGCGTGCCGCCGGGTGCGCGGGGCAAGCAGGCGGGGGTCGAGCCCCTCGGCGTCCTGCGCGACCCCGCCGGTCCAGCGGGCGAGAACGACCGTGCCGAAGGACAGCGGGTAGGGCGGATGGGCGGTCACCACCCGGTGGCCCGCGCCCGAGAGGGTACGCGCGGCCCGGCGGGCGAGCGCCGCATGCGCGGTCCCCACGCGCACCCCCAGGATCGGACTGCGCGCGGAACAGGCGATGTTGAGCCTGCGCGGGGCGGCCGGCCCGCTCCGGGCCGGACCGCCCGAGCCGTCCGGCCCGACCGCCTCGTCGGCGAGCACCGAGAACATCAGCCGGGCGTCCGCGGCGGTCGTCGCCAGCGGGCCGTGCTCCGACATCCCGAACCACCCGCCGCCGAGCTCGAAGGGGATGCGCCCGGTGCCCGGCTTGAGGCCGACGAGCCCGCAGTGCGCGGCGGGTATGCGAAGCGAGCCCATGCCGTCGTTGCCGAGCGCGATGGGCACGAGTCCTGCCGCCACCGCGGCCGCGCTGCCGCCGGACGAGCCGCCCGCCGTGCGGGTCGGGTCCCACGGGTTGCGCGCCGTGCCGTGCACCCCGTCCGTCGTGCCGAAGACGCACAGCTCGGGCACCTGGGTCAGCCCCACCACCACCGCGCCCGCCGCCCGCAGCCGGGCCACGGTCACATGGTCGGCGGTGGCCGGGGCGCTGGAGGTGGCCGCCGAACCGTTGCGGGTGCTCTCGCCGCGCACCGGAAGATTGTCCTTGACGGCCACCGGCACGCCCGCGAGCGGGAGTCGGCCCAGGTCCGTTCGGCTGCCGACCGCGTCGGCCTCCGCGAGCGCGGTGCTGGCGCGCACCACGCGGAACGCCCCGACGCGCTCGTTGCCCTCGGCGATGCGGGCCAGGTGGTCGGCCACCACCTCCCGGGGTGTGACCTCCTTGCGGCGCACCGCCTCGGCTATCTCGACGGCGGTCCGGCCTGCCCACTTCGTCACGGTGGCTCCTCGTTGCTGGTGGGGTCACGAAGGCTGAGGAAGCCACTGTGTACGGTCGTACGCCCCCTGTCGATACCGCGATCTTCGACGCCGCCCACGACCGGTCAAGTCCGGTGGAACGACTCGCCGTCGGCGCCGAAGCGTTGTGCGGATGTCGTCCTGCTCACCCAACTGGGCGTCCAGAATGGGGAGTTGGGGGACGGGGAAGGCTCGGCGCAATCGAGGTACCGGCGCAGCGCGGCGAGTGAGGGATGCGGGTTGTCGCTGTGCCAGATCAGGGAGTGCGGGTAGACCGGAGTGGGATCGAGGAGGGGAATGCGCCGCAGGCCCTGATCGGCGGGCCAGGCGAACCGGGTCTGCTCGCCCACGAGGGTCGCCAGCACGGCGGAGTCGGCGATGGTGTCAAGGAGCGGCTCGGTGCCGAAGTCGGGTCCTGTCGCCTCGATGGTGAGCCCGAAGGCCGCCGCGAGCGCGTCGTAGTAGGCCGCCCACTCGGTTCCCGCGACCAGGCCGGGCATCCAGATCCGATGGCCGACGAGATCGGCGGGGGCGACCGCGCGGGCCTGGGCCAGGGGGTGGCCCGGCCCGGTCAACAGCTGTACGGGCTCGTCGTGCACCCGGGCGGTCTCGATCCCGTCGGGCAGTTCCCGCGCCGGCCGGGTGACCGCGCGGAAGGACGTGTCGATCGTGCCGGAGCGCACGGCGGCGAAGGCCGCGTCCGCGTCGAACAGCGTCACCACGTCGAGTTCGGTCGCGGGGTGTGCGCGGTGGAAGCCGCGCAGCAGATCGGCGGGCGCGAGACGGCGGCCGATCACATCGACGCGCAGCGCGCGGTGGCCGGGCCGCACCGAGGCCGCCGCCCGCTCCTCGGCCTGGAGCAGCGCGCGGGCGTGCGGCAGGAAGGCCTGGCCGTCGATGGTCGGCCGGGCCCCGGACGCGGTGCGGGTCAAGAGCCGCACCCCGAGGTCCTTCTCCAGCGCGGCGATGCGCTTGGAGACGGCCTGCTGGCTGATCGCGAGATCGGCGGCGGCCCGCTGGAACTGACCCGCGTCCGCGACGGCGACGAAAGTGCGTACGGCGTTGAGATCCACGCCCGGGGATCCTAGGGCATCTCCGCGGAGCGGGACCGGGTGCGTCGGATCCCGGGCCGCCCCGGGCGGCGGATCGGCCGGGCCGGCCTGGTGCACAATGCCTGGTTGTGGCTTTCCGCCGGACCGGTTGTTTGACCTGCCCCGGTGCCGGTCGCTTGGATCTCACGGGTCAACGTGGGGTTGTTCCACCGGGACGGGGCGTGCGGGTCGGGTGAAAGGTGTGCTGGGCATGGCGGGCAGGCGGCGGTCGCTGGGGCGGCAGTTCGGATGGCTGTGGGCCGCGTACGGGGTGAGCACGGTCGGCACGATGCTGGCGTTCGACGCGTTCCCCCTGATCGCCATCCTGGTCCTGCACGCCGGACCCGCCGCCGTGTCGGCGCTCGCCGCCGCGGGGCTGGCGGTCGGGACGGTGCTGGCGGTGCCGCTCGGACCGTGGGTCGAGTTCCGCCCCAAACGGCCGGTGATGGTCGCGATGGACCTGATCCGGTTCGCCGCCGTCCTCAGCATCCCCGTCGCCTTCGCGCTCGGACTGCTCGGTTTCGTCCAGCTGGTCGTCGTCTCCGTCGTCGTCGGCGCGGCCGACATCGCCTTCAGGGCGGCCGGCGGGGCCCACCTCAAGGCGCTCGTCGCGCCCGAGGACCTGCTCGTCGCGAACGGCCGGTTCGAGTCCACCGCCTGGACCGCCACCATGATCGGACCGCCGCTCGGCGGGTTCGCGATCGGCGCCTTCGGCCCGGTGGCCACCGTGACGGCCGACGCGATCAGCTATCTGCTGTCGGCCCTGGGCATCCGGGCGATCGGCGGCAAGGAGGCACCGCCGCCGGTAAGGACCGGAACGTCCGCACGGCTGCGGCGAGCCGATCTGCTCGAAGGGTGGCGGCACATCCTGACGCACCCCTCGCTGCGTCCCCTGCTGTTCAACACGATCCTGGTGAACGGGTTGATCATGACAACGGCCCCATTGCTCGCCACGCTCATGCTCGGCTCCCTTGGCTTCGCGCCCTGGCAGTACGGCCTCGCGTTCGGGGCCTCGTGCATCGGCGGCCTCATCGGCTCACGCCTCGCGCGCCGGCTCGTCGCCCGGTTCGGCCAGCGCAGGATCCTGCTGTTCTCCGGGGCGCTGCGCGCCTGCTGGGTGCCCTGGCTCGCGTTCACCGGCCCCGGCGTGGGCGGTCTCGTGCTGGTCGCCACGGTCGAGCTGGGCCTGATCACCTGCTGTGGGATCTTCAACCCGGTGTTCGCGACCTACCGCCTGGAACAGACCGACACGGACCGCGTGGCCCGCACCCTGTCGGCCTGGACGGTCGCCAGCAAGGCGGCCATCGCGACCCTGACCGCGCTTGGAGGCGTCCTGGCCGGCCTGACCGGCCCGCGCACCGCGATCTTCGTCGCCGGTGTCCTCATACTGGCCACCCCGCTCCTGCTGCCCCGGGCCGCCCGCACCCCGGGCATCGAGCCGGCGCCCGCTCCGGCCCCGAGCGCGGGCTGAGCACACGGGCACGGGGCAATGACGGATGCCCTGACGGCCCGTCAGAAAACAGACAGCCCGGTCAGGGTGGTGAAGCGGTCCAGGGCCGCCACTCCGGCCACCGAGTTGCCTCGCTCGTCGAGGCCGGGGCTCCAGACGCAGAGGGTGCAGCGGCCGGGGACCACGGCGATGATGCCGCCGCCGACCCCGCTCTTGCCGGGCAGGCCCACGCGATGGGCGAAGTCGCCCGCCGCGTCGTAGGTGCCGCAGGTCAGCATGACCGCGTTGATCTGCTTTGCCCGGCTGCGGGTCAGCAGGGAGGAGCCGTCGGCCAGTATCCCGTGCCGGGCAAGGAAGCCGGAGGCCCGTGCGAGGTCCGCGCAGGACGCCTCCAGGGCGCACTGGCGGATGTACTGGTCGAGGAGTTCGGGGACCGGCGTGGAGATGTTGCCGTACGAGGCCATGAAGTGGGCGAGCGCCGCGTTGCGGTCGCTGTGGGCGGCCTCGGAGGCGCGGACCTGCTCGTTGTAGCCGAGGCGCGGGTTGCCGGACTCGGTGCGCAGGAAGGTCCGCAGGGTGCCGGCCGCGTCTTTGGTCAGGGACTGGAGGCGGTCGGTGACGACGAGGGCACCCGCGTTGATGAACGGGTTGCGTGGGATTCCGGCCTCGTACTCCAGCTGCACCAGGGAGTTGAAGGGATTGCCGGAGGGCTCACGGCCGACGTGCTCCCACAGCTCCTCGCCCTCGCGCGCGAGACACAGCGCGAGGGTGAAGACCTTGGTGATGGACTGCGTGGAGAAGGGCTGCTGCCAGTCGCCGACCCCGTACACCGTGCCGTCGAGCTCGGCGACCGCCATCCCGAAGCGCTGGGGATCGGCCGAGGCGAGCACGGGGATGTAGTCGGCCGGGCGGCCGCGCCCCGGGGTGGCCGCGATCTCGGTGGCGATGCGGTCCAGGACCGACTGGAAGGACGAGGACACGCTCAACTTGCTCCGGATTCCTGCGGCACAGCACGACTGACTCACCCTACGGCAGAGGCCGCACCCCACCGCGCAGGCGATCAGTGGGGTGCGGCCTCTCGGCGGTGTCGTCGTACGCCGTCAGGCGCGCGAGGCGGCGACGAGTTCCGCCGCCTCCTCGGCCGTGGCGACGGACGGCGGGGAGCCCTCCAACGGCTTGCGTGCCGTCTCCGTCATGGCGAGCGCGGCGATCAGGCCGACGAGGCCGGCCAGCATCGTGTAGAACGCCGGCATCAGGTCGTTGCCGGTGGCCCCGATCAGACCCTGGACCACCAGCGGCGTCGTACCGCCGAACAGGGACACCGAGATGTTGAACCCGATGGAGAGCGAGCCGTAGCGGATCGCCGTCGGGAAGAGGGCCGGCAGCGCCGAGGACATGGTGCCCATGTAGCAGACCAGGGCCAGACCCAGGGCGAGCAGTCCGGTGAACACCGCGACGGTGCTGCCCTGCTTGATGAGCAGGAAGCTGGGCACCGCGAGCACGATGAAGCCGATGGAGCCGCCGATGAGGACCGGCTTGCGGCCGACCCGGTCGGAGAGGCGGCCGACCGCATTGATGATCGCCATCAGCACGATCATCACGATCACGATGGACATCAGGCCGGTGGTCTCGTTGAAGCCCTGCGTCGAGAGGTACGTGGGCATGTACGAGAGCAGCATGTAGTCGGTGATGTTGAACGCCGCCACCAGCGCCAGGCACAGCAGCATCGCGCGGCCGTTGCCGAAGAGGATGCGCTTGAGGGGCAGCTTCTCGCGCTCCCGGTCGGAGGAGCCGTTCTCCTCCAGCTTCTTGAAGGCCGGGGACTCGTCGAGCTTCAACCGGAGGTAGAGGCCGACGAGACCGAGCGGGCCCGCCACCAGGAACGGGATCCGCCAGCCCCACTGCTGCATCGCGTCGTCGCTCAGGAACACGGTGAGGGCGGTCACGAGCGAGGCGGCCACGGTGTAGCCGATCAGGGTGCCGAACTCCAGGAAGGACCCCCAGAACCCGCGGCGCTTGTCCGGCGCGTACTCCGCGATGAAGGTGGCCGCGCCGCCGTACTCGCCGCCGGTCGAGAAGCCCTGGACCATGCGGCACAGGATCAGCAGCACCGGCGCCCAGATGCCGATGGTGGCGTAGCTGGGGATCAGGCCGATCGACAGGGTCGCCGCGGCCATCATGATCATGGTCAGGGCGAGGATCTTCTTCCGGCCGACCCGGTCGCCGAGCGGCCCGAAGAACATGCCGCCGAGCGGCCGGACCAGGAAAGCGGCGGCGAACGTCGCCAGCGACGCGATGACCTGCATGGTGTCGCCGGCGCCGGAGAAGAAGACCTTGCCGATGACGACGGCGAGGTAGGAGTAGACACCGAAGTCGAACCACTCCATGGCGTTGCCGAGGGCGGTGGCCTTGACGGCGCGCTTGACCGCGGCCTCGTCGGTCACGGTGATGTCCGAGCGGCGCAGCGCTGGGTTACGCCTGCGGTGGACCGCCCGGAACAGGGAACGGTGCCGGGTGACTGCCTCAGGCTCTGGCTGTTGATCCTCGGTGCTCAGCACGCAACGTCTCTCTCGCTCGACAACAGAAGGGTGCGCCCTACATGGAACTCCCTCCGGGCGGCGCGATCACACGGTGAAAGTCCTTGATCGCCGGACCAAAGCCCGCGGTGACGGCAGGGCTTTGGTCCTCAACGCGACATAAGGGACACGTGTGAGGTGAGGGAGGGGGAGCTGGGAGTCCGACGACTCAGCCGTCGACGACGTCCCTGGCGGCGTTCTCGACGTTGCCCTGTGTACGTGGGGCCCGATCGTCGCTCGTCATGGGCTGCCTCCACCTGCGGTTGATCATGTTTTCCGTCACCAGTACGCCTGGCCGCTTCTGCGCATCTCAAACAGCGAGAACGCGAAAGACGCCTCTGACCGGCGGGTTCGCGGACCGTCAGCCGGTATGCGCGCCACTGGGCGGTCGGGCTGCGACATCGTGAACGACCGCCCGCATTGGGGAAGTTGGGGCAGTTGGGGCCTATACGGCGAGCGGACCGGGCCGGTGGACGGCCATCGGGTTCGGGGTGTCCGTAATGGGTTTGACGGCCTCGGGCGCCCCGGGATCGGATGGGCCGCATGAGCGCCGAGCGGATGCATGCCGACCAGTACGCCCTGGACGAAAACCTCGTGCGACGGTTGATCGCCGGGCAGTTCCCGCGGTGGGCCGGGTTCGCGGTGGAGCGGATCGCCTCCGGGGGGACCGTCAATGCCATGTTTCGCCTGGGTGATGACATGGTCGTGCGGCTGCCCCTGGTGGCGGGTGGGGTCGGGGACGTGCTGAGCGAGCGCGTGTGGCTGCCCCGCCTGGCACCGCTGCTGCCCGTTGCCATCCCCGAGGTGCTCGGCGCGGGGGAACCTGCGGAGGGCTACCCGGCGCCGTGGTCGGTGTACCGGTGGCGGCCCGGCGAGATTCCGCAGGCCGGTGCGCTGCGGGAGCCCCTCGGGCTGGCGCGGGACCTTGCGGCGTTCGTCGCGGCGATGCGCGGCGTCACGCTGCCCGGTGCCCCGACAGCCCACCGGGGAGGGCCACTTGGCTCTCTGGACGCGGAGACCCGCAAGGCCCTCGCGCTGCTGCGTGACCTCCCGCAGGAGGGCGTCGACTGCGCTGCCGCCGAGGCGGTGTGGGAGGACGGGCTGATGGTCCAGGACCTGGACGGCCCGCCGGTGTGGCTGCACGCCGACCTCATGCCGGGCAACCTGCTGGTGCACGGCGGCCGGCTCGCCGCGGTGATCGACTTCGGGTGTGCGGGCACGGGTGATCCGGCCTGTGACCTCTTCCCGGCCTGGAACCTACTGCCGGCCGACGGGCGCGAGGTCTTCCGTTCGGCGCTCGGCGTCGATGACGCGACATGGCGCCGGGGCCGCGCCCGGACGCTCTCACAGGCGCTGATCGCGCTGCCGTATTACCGCACCACGAACCCGGCGATGGCGGGGAATGCCCGCCATGTGATCCGCGAGGTGCTGGGGGAGTGGGCCTGAAGGGTCAACTGCCTTCATGCACCGGGCAGTTGACCCTTCAGTTGAGGTTGTTCCTCGGGAGTGGGGCGGATCAGCCGAGGGGCTTGCTCAGCACGGCCTTGCGGTGGCTGAACGTCTCGATCGAGTAGCGGCCGTGGTAGTTGCCCATCCCGCTCTCGCCGACCCCGCCGAACGGCAGGTCGGAGACGGTCAGATGGGCCAGCGGCAGGCCGAATCCGAGACCGCCGGACGACGTCTCGGCGGCCAGCCGCTCGCGGGTGCGGTCCGACTCCGTGAAGGCGTACAGCGCGAGCGGCTTGTCGCGGTCGTTGATGAACTCGATGGCCTCGCCCAGGTCCGCCACCGTGATGACGGGCAGGATCGGACCGAAGATCTCCTCCCGCATGACCGGCGACTTGGGGTCGACGTCGGCGAGTACGGTCGGCGCGATGTACTTGGTGGCCCGGTCGGTGCCCCCGCCGGTCACCGTCCGGCCGGAATCGAGCAGTGCGGCGAGCCGGTCGAAGTGGCGCTCGTTGACGATGCGGCCGAACTCTCGCGAGCTCTGCGGATCGGCGCCGAACAGCGCCTCGACGGCGCGGGCGAACTCGGGCTCCAGGGCGCGGGCGGTCTCCGGGTCGGTCAGGACGTAGTCCGGGGCGACGCAGGTCTGCCCGGCGTTGAGGAACTTGCCGCGCACGAGGCGGTCCGCGACGACGGACAGGTCGGCGCCGCGATCGACGAACGCCGGTGACTTGCCGCCCAGTTCGAGGGTGACCGGGGTGAGGTGTTCGGCGGCGGCCCGCATCACGATGCGGCCGACCGTGCCGTTGCCGGTGTAGAAGATGTGGTCGAAACGCTCCGCGAGGAGGGCGGTGGTCTCGGGCACGGCACCTTCCACGACGGCGACCGCGTCGGTGTCGAGGTGGCGCGGCAGCAGGCGGGCCAGCGCGGAGGAGGTGGCGGGCGCCATCTCGCTGGGCTTGACGACCACGACGTTGCCCGAGGCCAGCGCGCCGAGCAGCGGGGTGAGGAGCAGCTGGACCGGGTAGTTCCACGGCGCGATGACGAGGACCACGCCCAGCGGGTCGTACTGCGTGTGGGCCGTCGCATCCGCGCCGAGGTGGGCCGGGACGGGGGCGGGCTCCGGGCGCAGCCAGTCGGCCAGGTGCTCAAGGGTGTGGTCGATCTCGCGGATCGTGAAGTCGATCTCGGTACGGAAGGCCTCGGTGGAGCTCTTGCCGAGATCGGCGTGGAGGGCCTCCGCCAGGTCCGCACCATGAGTGGTGAGCATGTCGCGCAGCCGGCGCAGCTGGGTGGTGCGCCAGGCGAGGGGCTGGGTGCGGCCGGATCGGAAGGTGGCGCGCAGCCGCGCGACGGTGTCGGCGGGCTGCTCGGGGGTGCGGTCGTTCACGATGCCTCGCTGTCAGTGCCGGCCTGACCGGTGGTGCACCGGCAGGTCGATCCGTTTCGGTCGATGTATATGCCAACCATTGAGGTCCCCCAGTGAATTCCGCACTCGGGGAACTACTTTGCGCGACGTGACCGTTACAGCCCCGCACTCGGAGGGGTGTGGATGCGGCCGGCACGGATCAGGCCTAGCGCTCTCGTGACGCAGTGTGATGCTTCGGGGTGCGGATGGTGAGGTGACGGGTGACGATGAGAGGCGCTTCAGGGCCGGGTCGCCTGTGCATGGCGAGCGAGCGCCCGGCGGGGCGTCGACGCCGCCATGCCCGCAGGCCCTTCGTCCGATGCCGGAGCCCACGATGCTGCTGCCCCACTGCCATGTCGTCCATGAACTGCTGTCCCTGCTGCGCAGCAGGGAACGCCGGGTCGCCCGCGCACCGCTGGACTCCGGTGCGCTCCAGGCGCGGGACGATGCCGCGTACACGCTGTGCGTTCTGATGGGGGAGCGTTCGATGGCCGCTGCCGTGGAAGCCGCTGAGCGCTATCTCGTGCGCTGCCGGCGCGCGATGCTGCCCGCTGTCGGGGTCGCTCCCGACCGGGCGCGCTGACCCGGGAGTTGCGGACCCGGGAGTTGCGGACCCGGGATGTTCGGGGCGGGCGGGGGCCGGCTCGGCGTGCTTGGGCTCGGCGTGCTTGAGCTCGGCCACCCCGAATGCGGGTCACTCGGATCGAGGAGCCCCCTCGGGTGGCTCGGTCGGTTCACGCTCGGGTGGGGAGGTAGGGGCCCGGACCCTTGAGGGTGCGGTGGATGGGGACGGTCGCCGTGTGGCGCAGGCCGGGCAGGGCGGCGATCGACTCGGTGAGGTAGCGGTAGAAGAGCTGCGCGGTCGCCACGTCGATGCTCGCGTAGAGGGTGGCCGTGCCCGTGACGGCGGCGGCGAAGGAGACCTCCGGGTGTGCCGCGATCGCCGCTCCGGCCTCTGCCAGCCGGGACGGGTCGACCTCCAGCCACAGGGCCGCCCGGAACTTCCGGTGCAGGACGCCCGGGTGGTACTCGACGTCGAAGTAGAGGACCCCGGCGATTCGGAGTTCCGTGATGCGGCGGCGCACGGTCGACACGGAAAGCCCCGTCGCGGCCGCCAGTTCCGCGGGCGCCGCCCGGCCGTCCCTGGCGAGCAGATCGAGCAGATGCCGGTCGCTCTCGTCGAGCGCCACCGGCGGGGTGTCGGCCGTGGCCCGTTCCGGCTGGACGGACGGGGTGAGTTGCTCGACCTGCGCCGCCGTCAGCGGCCCGCTCTTGTTGATCGTGCCGAGGTCCTGACCGAAGAAGACGTGCAGCAGGCAGTGCGCCGAGACGTCCACCACCTGCGGGGTGCGCGGCAGCTTCTGCAGGAGCAGCGACTCCTCGGTCCCGGGCCCCCGTGTACGAACCGAGCAGGAGATCTCGGTGCCGCCCGAACTCAGGTTGACCCAGCTGGTGTCCGCGCGCCGGGCGAGGACCTCCCCGATGGAAGCGGCGGCGTCCGGTGTGCAGCGCACCCGGACGATCCACGGGGAGTCGCCGACACGCTGCGGGTCGGTCAGGCCGAGGACCCGGAGCTTTCCGGCGGATTGCAGTCGCGACCAACGCCGCGCGGCCGTCTGGTCGGACACCCCGAGGGCGTCGGCGATCTCCCGGAACGACGCCCGCCCATTGATCTGCAAGGCGTGCGCAAGGGTGAGGTCCTCCTCCGACAGCTCGCGATCCGCACGGCTCAAGGTGTCGAGATACGTCTTCATGGAGCCCATGATGTCGGATTCACGCATCGCGCGGGCGCTGGCTCATGAAAATTGCCTCAGGCGTTCCACACTCATCTCCGGGACCGGCGCCGACCGTGAGCGCCTTTCGGGTCCCGACAGCACTTTCGATCCGATCGGAGAACCTGACATGCGCAAGTGGTGGCCCCTGACGGCGGTCTGCCTCGGCGCCTTCATCCTGCTGGTCGACGTGACCATCGTGAACGTCGCACTCCCCAGCATGGCTGACGACCTCGACGCCTCCTTCTCCTCGCTCCAGTGGGTGATCGACGGGTACGCGCTGGCCCTGGCCGCCCTGCTCCTGGCCTCCGGCTCCCTCGCGGACCGCTTCGGCCACCGGCGCTTCTACATCTACGGCCTGGCGGTCTTCGCCGCGGCCTCGCTCGTCTGCGGCCTGGCACCCAACGTGGGTGTGCTGATCGCGGCCCGCGTGGTGCAGGGAGTCGGCGGTGCGGCCATGTTCGCCACCACCCCCGCCCTTCTGCTCGGCTCGTACCAGGGACGGGACCGGGGCACCGCCTTCGGCGTGTGGGGCGCGGCCAATGGCGCGGCCGCCGCCGCGGGACCGCTCCTCGGCGGCCTGCTCACCGAACACATCAGCTGGCCCACGATCTTCTGGGTCAACCTGCCCATCGCCGCGGTCGCCATCGCCATGACGCTGCGTGTGGTGCGCCCCGACCGCCCCCGCGCCTCGGCCGGCCAGGGCGGACCCGCCCGGATCGACGTTCCCGGCGCGGCCGCCTTCACCATCGCCGCGGGCAGCCTGACGTACGGGCTCATCCGCGGCGGGGAGTCCGGCTGGACGAACGCCGTGACCCTCGCGACGTTCGCCGTCACCGTGCTCGCGCTGCTCGCCTTCGTCGTGGTCGAGCACCGCACCGCGCGGCACGGCGGTTCCCCGATGCTGGACCTGGCGCTGCTGCGCCGCCCCTCCTTCACCGGCCTGATGAGCGGCGCGCTGCTGCTCCAGGGCAGCGCCTTCGGCTGCCTGGTCCTGCTCTCGCTGTGGCTCCAGTCGGTCGTCGGCCTCAGCCCGGTCGGCGCGGGCCTGGCCCTGACGCCGCTGGCCGGCGCGTCCTTCGTCGTGGCCGTGTTCGCCGGCCGCCACATCCAGCGTCTCGCCCCCCGACTGCCCATCGGTGGCGGCCTGCTGCTCGTCGCGGCGGGCATGCTGTTGCTGCGGGCCGGGATGACCGCCGATGCGGGGCGCAGCTCCCTCATATGGGGTCTGGTGGTCACCGGCATCGGCGTCGGTCTGGCCACGCCCATGCTGGTCTCGGCGGCCACCTCCACCGTGCCGCCCCAGCAGGCGGGCATGGCGGGCGGCGCAGTCAACACCTTCCGCCAGCTCGGCATGACCTTGGCCATCGCCGTCCTCGGCGCGGTCTTCACCGGCCGTACGGCGGCCACCCTCGCCGGGGCCGGCGCCGTCCCGGACGCCGACCGGGGCGCCGACGCGCTGGCCGCCGGTCAGGCGCAGCGCCTGGTGGAGGCGGCTCCGGCCGGCCACCAGGACGCGGCGCGGCACCTCGTGCACCAGGCTTTCGCCACCGGTCTCGACCGGGTCTTCCTGTGCTCGGCGGTGGCGGCGGCCCTCGGCGGTCTGATCGTCCTGGCGCTCGTACGGCCGTCGAGCCGGACCACCCCTGGAGCCCACGGCCCCGGCTCGGCACAGGCGCCGCAGCCTCGGAAGGAATCCGTCGGATCGGGGGTCTGATCGGGAATCCGATCGGGGGGACCCGACCGGGGGATCCGATCGGGAAGATGGGGGCCGACCGAGGGTCCGATCCGACCGACCAAGAGCCGCATCCCGCCGGAGAAGCGGGATGCGGCGGGTCAACAGGCGCCCTGGATCAGGGAGTTCGGGGTTCCACGAACACGATGACGGAGGCGACCTGCTCCCGCTTGGGGTGGGTCTCGGCCCCGCCGAGTCCGTAGTGGGTCTCCACCCGCTGGACGACCAGGGGGTGGCCCGTGATCCAGAGCGTGACGGCCTGGCCGACGGTGGGGATGGGCAACGGGCCCTCGAACATGGCGAGTTCGACCGCCTCGGCGCCTTCCGTCCGATGGACGAAGGTCATGATCTGGCGGGTGCGCGCGAAGTCCTGCTCGAAGTCGACCTTGTCGCGGGCGGCGAGGGTGGCGGTGATGGCGTCGGGAAGGCTCATGGCGCCATCATCCCGTGCCGTCGGCCCGGCCTGCGCCGCCGGGGGAGCGATGTGCCGAACGAGGGACACTCGCCGGGCGGTATGTGCGTATCTGTCCTAGGTTGGGTGACGTCAGTGATCCCGACCACGTAGGAGTTCGCCATGGGCGACAGCGCCATGGACAAGATCAAGGGCAAGGCCAAGGAAGCCGCGGGCAAGGCCACCGGCAACGACCGCATGGCCGCCGAGGGCAAGACCGACCAGGCCAAGGGCAAGGCCAAGGACGCGATGCGGAACATGAAGGAGCGTGGCGAGGGAGTCAGGGACTCACTGAGCGACAAGCGCGACGGCTCCTGAGTCGTCACGGCGAAGCCCCCGGCCGTTCTCGGCCGGGGGCTTCGCCGTGTGTTCGGTCCGCCCGGTGACGCTTGGACCCAGGCCCCCGCTGGACCCAGGCCCCCCGCGGCTCGTCGCCCGGCCCCGTTCGGCGCGGCTCGCGCCAACCGATCAGGAACGGAGAAGCGCGCCCACCCGGCCGGAGCTAGCGTGATCAGCACCTCGGTTCTCCAGGGTCTCGCCCCGGCGCCGAGCGCGAACTGAGCACTTGCCGCACCTGCCCACGACTTCAGGAGTGACCATGACCACCGGCTCCGCCACCCAGGGAATCAAGACCGTGCTGCACCCCGTGACCGACCTCGCGGCGGCCAAGGCGGTCTACACCGCACTGCTCGGCGTCACGCCGACGAGCGACGAGCCGTACTACGTCGGCTACGAGACCGAGGGCCAGCAGATCGGCCTGGTCCCGGGCGGCGCCGACCGGGGCATGACCGGGCCGGTGGCGTACTGGCACGTGCCGGACATCGAGGCGAAGCTCGCCGAGGTGACCGCCGCCGGCGCCAAGGTCAAGGAGCCCGCGAACGACGTGGGCGGCGGCCGTCTGGTGGCCACGTTCACCGACCCCGACGGCAATGTCCTCGGGCTGATCCAGGGCTGATCCGGAGCCGGCCAGGACGAACCGGAGCCGGTCGGCGGGCCCCGCCCCGCCCCGGCCGGCACCCGTCGGACGCCGGGGCGGCCGAGCATTGCCGCAGCCGCCCCGACGAAGTAGAACCGTACGTACTGCTCGCAGGCGGGCAGGTGGAACAGGCGAGAGGGGCAGGGCCCATGAGGCGGGCCGCCCTACGGATGGAGAACGCGATCAGCATGGCCAAGAGGACGGACCCGCGGCCGCCCGCGCCGCACGCTGCCGACAGCCACGACATGATCCGTGTGCACGGCGCGCGCGTGAACAATCTCAAGGACGTCAGCATCGAGATCCCCAAGCGCCGCCTCACGGTGTTCACGGGCGTCTCCGGTTCGGGCAAGAGCTCGCTGGTGTTCAACACGATCGCCGCGGAGTCGCAGCGCCTGATCAACGAGACGTACAGCGCCTTCGTCCAGGGTTTCATGCCGACGCTCGGACGCCCCGAAGTCGATGTGCTGGACGGGCTCACCACCGCGATCACCGTCGACCAGCAGCGCATGGGCGGTGACCCGCGGTCCACCGTCGGCACCGCCACCGACGTCAACGCCGTGCTGCGCATCCTGTTCAGCAGGCTCGGCAAGCCGCACATCGGCTCGCCCAAGGCGTTCTCCTTCAACGTGGCCTCCATCAGCGGGGCCGGTGCGGTCACCGTGCGGCGCGGCGGGCAGGAGGTCAAGGAACGGCGCAGCTTCAGCATCACCGGCGGCATGTGCCCGCGCTGCGAGGGCCGGGGTTCGGTGAGCGACATCGATCTGACGCAGCTCTACGACGACGGCAAGTCGCTCAACGAGGGCGCGTTCACCATTCCCGGCTACACCGGCGGCGGCTGGAACTCCCGTCTCTACATCGAGTCGGGGTTCTTCGACCCGGACAAGCCGATCCGCAAGTTCACCAAGAAGGAACTCCAGGACCTGCTCCACCGCGAGCCGACCCGCATGAAGATCGCGGGCATCAACATGACGTACGAGGGGCTGATCCCGCGCGTCACGAAGTCGATGCTGTCCAAGGACACCGACTCGATGCAGCCGCACGTCCGCGCCTTCGTCGAGCGCGCGGTCACCTTCACCGTCTGCCCCGACTGCGACGGCACCCGGCTCAACGAGGGCGCCCGCTCCTCGAAGATCAAGCGGAAGAACATCGCCGACCTGTGCGCCATGGAGATCAGGGACCTGGCCGAGTGGGTGCGCGCCCTCAAGGAACCCTCGGTGGCGCCACTCCTCAGCACGCTGGTGGAAACCCTCGACTCGTTCGTGGAGATCGGCCTCGGCTACCTCTCGCTGGACCGGCCGGCAAGCACGCTGTCGGGCGGGGAGGCCCAGCGCGTCAAGATGATCCGCCACCTCGGCTCCTCGCTCACCGATGTCACCTACGTCTTCGACGAGCCCACCATCGGCCTGCACCCGCACGACATCCAGCGCATGAACGACCTGCTGCTCAGGCTGCGCGACAAGGGCAACACGGTGCTCGTCGTCGAGCACAAGCCGGAGACGATCGTGGTCGCCGATCACGTCGTCGACCTCGGGCCGGGCGCGGGCACGGGCGGCGGCACGGTCTGCTTCGAGGGTACGGTCGCCGAGCTGCGGGCCAGTGACACCGTCACCGGCCGCCACTTCGACGATCGCGCCGGGGTCAAGGACGAGGTGCGCGAGCCCACCGGCACGCTGAAGATCCGCGGCGCGAAGGCGCACAACCTGCGCGACGTCGATGTCGACATCCCGCTCGGTGTCCTCACCGTGGTCACCGGCGTCGCCGGATCCGGCAAGAGCTCGCTCGTGCACGGCTGCATCCCCGCGGGCGAGGGCCTCGTCTCGGTCGACCAGGGTGCCATCCGGGGCTCGCGGCGCAGCAACCCGGCGACCTACACGGGTCTGCTCGAACCGATCCGCAAGGCGTTCGCCAAGGCCAACGACGTGAAGCCGGCCCTGTTCAGCGCCAACTCCGAGGGCGCCTGCCCCACTTGCAACGGCGCCGGCGTCGTCTACACGGATCTCGCGATGATGGCCGGGGTCGCCACCCCGTGCGAGGAGTGCGACGGCAAGCGGTTCGAGGCGTCGGTCCTCGACTACCACTTCGGCGGCCGCGACATCAGCGAGGTGCTCGCGATGTCGGTGACCGAGGCGACGGAGTTCTTCGGCTCCGGAGAGGCGGCGACGCCCGCGGCCCACCGGATCCTGACCCGGCTCTCGGATGTGGGCCTCGGATACCTCAGCCTCGGTCAGCCCCTCACCACCCTGTCCGGCGGCGAGCGGCAGCGGTTGAAGCTGGCCACACACATGGGGGACAAGGGCGGTGTCTACGTCCTCGACGAGCCCACGGCCGGTCTGCACCTCGCCGACGTCGAGCAGCTACTGGGGCTGCTCGACCGGCTGGTGGACTCCGGCAAGTCGGTCATCGTGGTCGAGCACCACCAGGCCGTGATGGCTCACGCGGACTGGATCATCGACCTGGGCCCCGGGGCCGGCCACGACGGCGGCCGGATCGTCTTCGAGGGCACCCCCGCCGACCTGATCGCCACCCGTCCCACCCTGACGGGAGAACATCTGGCCAAGTACGTCACTGGCTGAGGGCGCCCGGAGTACGGTCAGGCGGCTTCCTCGCGGCGCCGCTCGACCACGAGGAACATGTCACTGTCGAGGTCCATCACCACCGTGGCCGCCCGGCCGCGGTGCCTCAACTGAGCCGCGAACTCCTCGGCCGGCCATGAGCCGCGCGGACCGCCAGCGGGAAAACGCCCAAGAACCGACATGGCAGCAGCCTCCCCTTCGAACCAACGTCTGTGAGGTGCTCCTGCCCGCGATTCTCATGAGCATGCTCACGCGGCACGACAGAAGTCCGGATCGATGTCGAGCAACTCGCAGCTCTTGTACCAGAGTTGGGAGGCCACCGTGGTTTCGGTGAGGTGACTCCAGACGGCCTCGCGGTGCGGCCGGCCGCGCAGCCCGAAGACCCGCGGCCCCCACAACTCCCCACTGGCGACCCGGGGATCGAGCACCGCCCGCACCGCCGGCCACGCGCCGGCGTGCTTGCCCTGGAGGACGAGCGCCGCGGCCCCACCCCGCAGCCGCTCGCCCGGCGTCCGGGTGTGGACGGGCGGTCGCGCGGGGGTGAGGGAGTCCAGCGCCCCGCCGGGGTGCACCACCACACTCGTCACCCGGCTGCCCAACTCGGCCAGGCGCCGGGCCAGTTCGAGCCCTCCATACATCTGGGCCAGCTTCGACCGGCCGTACGTGCGCTTCGGCCGGTAGTCCCGGCGGGACTGGAGGTCGTCCAGGTCGATCCGCTCTGTCTTCGCCGCAAAGCTGCCCACGGTCACGATGCGGGCCGCGGGGGCCGCCGCGAGCAGGGGAAGGAGGTGCTGGGTCAGGGCGAGATGACCGAGGTGGTTGGTGCCGAACATCAGCTCATGGCCGTCTTTGGTCGCGAGCCGGGGCGGATCGTCGAGCGCCACACCCGCGTTGTGGACCACCGCGTCCAGATGGCTCAACTCCAGCGCAGCGACGCAGTGTTGGAGGGACGACAGGTCTGCGAGGTCGAGCCGTACATGACGGACCGACGCACCCGGGACCCGGGCCCGGATCGAACCGGCGGCCGTTTCGGCCTTCGCCGGGTCGCGGCTGCCGAGGATCACCGCGGCGTCCGCTCCCGCGAGTTGCTCGGCGACGAAGTATCCGATGCCCGCGTTGCCGCCGGTCACCAGAACGCTGCGGCCCGCGGCGTGCGGCAGCCGGTGGACGTCCCACGGTTCGTTCCGGGGTGCGGTGGGGTTCATGGGTCGCTCCTTGCCTGCGGTACGCGACGTTCGGGGGATCCGCCCACCGAGCCGCGGTGACACCCCGAACGTTCCAGACGGAACCGACAACGCTCCGACAACCCACCTACAGCAGCCGCGTCCCACCCGCACGAAACGCCGGGCGCTCCCCGTTGCCCGGGCCGCATCCCGGCACATGTATACGATCTCGCCGCGCGAGCGGGGGTCGGTATCCAGGGACGGCCCATGGAGGGACGGCCCATGGAGGGACGGCCCATGGAGGGACGGCGCATCGAGGGACAGCACGTCGAAGGACAGTGCACCGAGGGACAGTGCATCGGGGGACAGTGAGGACCGCGCCAGTGATGAGGACCCAGTGATGAGGACAAGGCTCGCCCGTTCAGTGACCACGCTCGCCACGGCCGCGGCCCTGGTGGCCGTGAGCGCGCTGGGCGCCTCCGCCGTACAGGTGCGGAAGGAGCCCGACCCGGACGGGCTGCGCGCCGCGCTGCTTCGCGTCACGGCCGCGGGGGCGCCGGGTGCGTTCGCCGTGATCCGCGATCATGCCCACCCCGGCCTCGACCGTTCGCTCGCCGTCGGCGAGGGAGACCTGGACGGCACGCGGATGCGGGCGGACGCGCGGTTCAGGGTCGGCAGCAACACCAAGATGTTCACCGCGGTCATCGTGCTGCGCCTCGCCGAACGGGGCCTGCTGGATCTCGACCGGCCGCTATCGCAGTATCTGCCGCCCGGCACGCTCCCACCGAGCTGGCCGATCACCGCCCGCCAGGTGCTGGAACACCGCGCCGGGGTGTACGACCACGTCAACGACCTCCTTGAGCAGAGCGGCGAGGAGACGACGGCCGTCTTCGAGGCGCGCATCCGCAACTCGGTCTACGCGCCCCGCGACCTGGTGGCCCGCTCGGTGCGGCACGGACCGCAGTTCGCGCCCGGCAGCGCCTACGCGTACTCGAACACCGGCTTCCTGCTCCTGGGCCTCGCCGCCGAGCACCTCACCGGCCGGCCCTACGCCGAGCTTCTGCGTGAGGAAATCGTCCGGCCGCTCGGGCTGCGCAGGACATCGTTCACCGTGCCCGCGAAGGAGATCACGGGCCGGCACATCACCGGATACCTGACCAACGACGACCCCCGCAGGCCGCTCCTCGACTCGACCGAGCAGACCGCCTCCTGGATCGGCAGCGCGGGCGCGATCGTGTCCTCGGCCGGCGACCTGGACCGGTTCCTGACCTCGCTGCTCGCCGGGCGCACCGGAGGGCTGGTCTCCGACGACTCCTTGCGTCAGATGACACGGGCCCTGCCCACTGGTGTGACGAGGATCGGATACGGGCTGGGTCTGCGGCGGATCTCCCTCAGCTGCGGCGCGGTGTTCGGCCACGGCGGAATCGTCCAGGGCTATCAGTCGCAGGCCTTCGCCACACCGGACGGCCGCCGTACCGTCGTCGTCTTCGCCAACGCCTCGAACAACGGTGCCGTCACTCAGGGGCTGATGGATGTGCTCGACCCCGCGTTCTGCGGCGGGCCCCGGCCCGTACGCCCCGCCGCACCGTGTCATCCACGCCTCGGCGAGACCCACACCGTTGCGGCCGTCGAGGACTCGCGCATCTGACCCGCCGAGGAGCCAGCAGCGGCCTACGCGTCGTCCCAGGCCATCGAGCTCATCCGCCAGCCCGCGGGCGTGCGCACGAACTGGGTCGTCTTGCGCCCCGCGCCCTCGAACCACTGCCCGTCGCGGAAGCCGGACTTGGCGTAGTCGCTGAAGCGGTGCGCGACCGAGCCGTAGACCTCGGTCCGCTCGTGGACCTCCCACTCGGAGAAGTCCGTCAGGGTGCCGTCGGTGAGCATCCGCTCCCGGGGCGCGATGAACGCGTCGAGGTCGTAGACGACGGGGCGGGGCCCGGAGTTGTTGATGATCATCCCTTGCGGGAGGAACACCTCGCGGATGGTGGCGAGGTTCGGCCCGTCGCCGTCGGTATTGGTGAACGCCCCGAGGAAGGCACGCATCAACTGGTCGATCTCTGCTTTGACTTCGGACACGGGTACGCCTTCCACGGGTACGTCTTCCACGGGTGGGTCGCCTCTCTCGGACCGTCCTCGCACGGACCGCCCGCGCATGGATGGTCCGCGCGCGGGCCGTTACCGGGATTGTCCAGCGCGCGGTGCGGCTAGCGTCCGGTGGGGTCGGTTCCCGCCGGGACCTCGTAGATCTTGCCGTCCACGCCGGACCGGTAGAGCTTGCCCGCCGCGAATCCGCGGTCGCCGTGTCCGTAGGTGATCTGGGTGGAGAGGTACATCCCGGCCTGCACGGCGCACAGCGATCCGCCCTCGGCACGCCAGATCTGACCCGCCGCGTGTGTGGCGATCAGGGGGCGCCCCCGGCTGTCCAGGGTGAGGCCGTC
Source organism: Streptomyces sp. CB01201 (assembly GCF_002803085.1). Taxonomy (GTDB): domain Bacteria; phylum Actinomycetota; class Actinomycetes; order Streptomycetales; family Streptomycetaceae; genus Streptomyces; species Streptomyces hundungensis. The sequence continues at coordinate 810,740 of NZ_NNBJ01000001.1, forward strand.
GGGGAGGGCGAGGGTGTCGGCGGGACCGGCGGTGATCCAGCGTTGCGGATGCGCCGGATCATCGGCGGGGATGCGGTACAGAGCCGGGGCGACGGTGGTCTGGATGACGTAGACCTGGGTGCCGTCGGGGGAGACGGCGATGCCGTTGGGCATCAGAACGTGGGCCCAGGCGGGCTCGACCTGGCCGTCGGGTGTCACGCGGCCGATGTTCCGGCCGCCCACGGCGGTGGTGTACACGGTGCCGTCGGGGGCGAGGGCCACGCCGTCGATGCCGCCGAGCCCCGAGGCGTAGGTGCTGACCCTGCCGGAGTCGGGGTCCACCTGGAGGAGTTTCGAGACCGGGAGGATGTCACCGGTGAGCGAGTGGCCGAGGTCGTTGCCCGTGCCCACGAGCAGCTGACCGTCCGGGCGTACCACGATGCCGCCGTTGGCCCCGATGTTCCCGGTGAGCGGGACGGGGTCGCTGCCGGGCGCGTCGATGCGGTAGACCCGGCCACTGAAGTACGCCGTAACGAACATCCGGCCCCGCTGGTCGACGACGATCGACTCGGCCCAGTCGGGCACGTGCGCCACCTGGACGGGCGCTGTCGTCGTGGCGGACTCACATGGGGGAGCCGCGTGGGCGGTGGCGGGGGTGAGCAGGGCCGCGGCGGCGGCCAGTGCGGCCGCGACGAACAGGGATCTGCGGTGAGAGCCTCGTATGCGAGAGCCTCGTATCGCGGCGCGGAGCGTGGTCGTCGGCCTCATCAATTCCCTTCCCTGCCTGGGCTGTTGGGCAACACTGCGACTCCGGGATCTTCCGGATCCGTAGATTGTGCGTCAACAGCAGGCAGGGCATGGGGAGTTCGGCCTACTCACCGGCCCTCGACCGGTGTGTGCGTCGTCACTGCTGTCCGTACCGCCGACCGCTCGCGCTCAGTTGCGGCTGCGGTTGCCGATGATCAGGCGGTAGAGGATCAGCACGATGATCGAACCGACGATGGCGGCGATCCAGGTGGAGAGGTGGAAGAAGCCGTTGATGGAGTGGACGTGGAAGATGACCTTCCCGAGCCACCCGCCGAGGAGGCCGCCCACGATGCCGATGAGCATGGTGATCAGGCAGCCGCCCGGGTCCCTGCCCGGCATGAGTGCCTTGGCGATGGCGCCCGCGATCAGGCCGATCAGGATCCAGGCGATGATGCTCATGGTGTGGTCCGTCCCAACGTCGATGTGACCGCACCCTGATGGGTCCGGTGCTGGTGGTGAGCTGTTCCGAGTGGCCGAGGGGCCCTGTGAGGAAGAGTGCCCAGGCCGGGAACCGGTATGCCATGCGCATCGGCCATTGGAGGTGCGTGGGCCTCCGGAGCGAGGGGGCGCGGGACGCCGGGGCCGCCCGGGTTTGATGTGCCCTTTGCGAGGAACGCGGTCTACCGAGATCGACGATCCCGTCGATCGACGCGATCGTCGAGGGGAGAAGCGATGTCTGGTGCGAAGGGGTCCGGTGTGACGGGGGCCGGCGTGAAGGGCTCGGGCGTGAAGGGGTCGGGCGTGCGGGGTTCGTTGTCCGACGCGGATCTGAAGGTGGTCGGCCCGGCTCTCAAGGGGGCGCTCGTCGACCTCGTCGACCTGTCGCTCGTGGCCAAACAGGTGCACTGGAACGTGATCGGCCCGCGCTTCCGCTCCGTCCACCTCCAGTTGGACGACGTGGTGGCCACGGCCCGCCAGCACTCCGACACCGTCGCCGAACGCGCCTCGGCGCTCGGCGTGAACCCCGACGGGCGGGCGGCCACGCTGGCCGGTGCCAGTGCGATCGGTACGGTGCCGGATGGCTGGATCAAGGACACCGAGGCGGTTCAGGTGCTGGTCACCGCCCTCGGCAGGATCATCGAGCGGATGCGCGAGAGGATCACCGAAACGGCCGAGCCGGACCCGGTGAGCCAGGACCTGTTCATCACCCTGACGGGCGAGTTGGAGAAGCACGCCTGGATGTTCCAGGCGGAGAACAGCTGACCGAGGGCCCTGGCGCCCCGGGGTGGCCTCGGCTCAGCGGCGGTCGCCGTTCACGTGGCTGGACGGCAGCACGCTCAGCTGTGCGCGACCTCAAGGCCGTAGAAGGCGACGCGCGCGCCCTTCGTGGTGCTGCTGGAGGACGACTGGTTGTACGAGCCGGCCTTGAAGTACTGCCGGTAGCTGTCGAAGGAGGACGGGATCGCGTAGTGGGTCGTGGTGCCGTTGACCGTGAGGTCGACGGTGTGGCCGCCCGAGACGGCGATCGTGTAACTCCAGGTCTTGCCGACCGCCACATGTCCCACCGGGTGCGGTGTCTGGCCGCCCGAAGGCGAATCCTCCGTGCCGAGGACGATGTCGCCGTTGGCCCGGTAGTACAGCTCCACCAGCGGCTTGGTGGATGAGCCGCCCGTGCCGAGGTGGATCTGCCCGACGCAGACGTTGGACGTCACCGACACCACGCGCAGCGTCGCGTTCAGCCGATGGGACCCCGCGAGCGACCAGTTCGCGGGGCTGCCGTCGCGGTTCATCTCGCGCAGCTCGGAGCGGGCGTAGTTGGAGTTCGGCGTGGTCACGCCCTTCTCCGGAGCCCAGAACGTCATCGCGCCGTCACGCGGGTCCGTGTAGAAGTACGTGTCCTGGAAACCGTTCGCGCCCAGGAGGCGGGACGAAGGGATCGTGGTCGGCGAACCGGGGGAGCCCACCGGCTCCTGGAGCTCCCACACCGACAGGTCGAAGTTGCCTCCGGGTGCGACCGACGTGCTCGCCGCCGGACCGAACGTGCCGGCGTCCCCGCTTCTCGGCCCCGCAACGCCGTTGATGGCGTGGGCAGTTGACGCTGGGGGCAGCGCGAAGGCCAGGCTGCTGACGGCGGCGAGGGCGGCGGCGGTGAGGGGGAGGAGCCGAGGGCGTATGCGCATGGGGGGACCCTTTCGTTCGTGGGGGAAGGGCGTGCCTGGTGCTGGGTGCTGGGTGCGGGGTCTTCGTTCGGGTGGGGCGTCCCGCAGTTCATGTTCCGTATGCTGAACGACATGCCGTGATATGAACGGGGAAACCGTAGAACCCTGGCGTGGACCCGTCAATAGATCTGCGCGTCGCCGTCACGTGAACTCGGCGGCGCCGGGCGCGCGTTGAGGAAACGGGGCCACTGACTGCGGCCGCGGCCAAGTGCGTGTGCCCATGCGCAGCGGGTACTGGGGATGGCATGGCATCAGAACCACGGCTTCAACGCCGTACTTGGCCGGCGGTGGCGGCCCGTGTCGTCGTGCTGATCGTCGGATTCGTCTGCATGGTGGCCTTCGCGGTGGTGCTGGCCAAGGCCACCCTGGTTCCCTCGCCGGCGTCCGTCCGGTTCACGCACACCAATCTGCACCCCGGCGATTCCATCCGCGCCTACCTCGCCCAGCCCGACTGGAAGGACGCGGTGAAGCAGGTCGGCGGCAATGTGGTGCTCGGCATGCCGTTCGGCGTGCTGCTGCCCGTGCTGTTCCCCAGGACGCGCGGCGTCGCGCGGGTGGTCCTCATGACCGCCTTCGTGATGCTCACCGTCGAAACGGCTCAGGGTCTGCTCGTCACGGGGCGCGCCTTCGACATTGACGACGTCATCCTGAACTCGACCGGCGCCTTCGCCGGTTACCTGCTGCTCGGCCGTCGTCTCGGCCGCGCCCTGCACCCGCGTCGGCAGCACTGGTGGCAGCGTCGTCCGGCCGATGCGGGGATTCCCGAGGACCGTCCGGTCGAAGCGGCGGACGCGCCTTCCCCCGAAGCCCCTTCGACCGGTGCTTCGGACGTACCGATCACTTCGAAGCCGCGCCTGCCCGCCATCCTGCGGGCGGTACGGAAACCGGCGCGGTGAGTGAGCCCGTCGGGAAACGGGGCAAGCCGCACCACGCTTGAGGGCTGGTTGAGGGCCGCGTGAGGGGCTTGAGCGACGACCGAACGACGCGACTGAACGACGACGCCCGGGTGTCCGGCCGCCTCGTACAACTCCCCTGTCGATGAGTGGAGTTGGCGGAGGCCGGTCGCACCCGGGCGTCCGTCGTCCTTCGGTTTTCGCGCCGTCGGTCTTCCCGTTGCTCGGCTATTCGGTGATGCCCGTGATGGTGGCGTCGCCCAGCGGCGCCTGGTCCTGCGAATAGCCCGCTGTCCGCAGCGCGGCGGAGACCGTCTGGCGGGCCTGCTGCTCGGCGGTCTTGGTGTCGTCGGCCTCCACCTCCAGGCGGATGCTGAACGCCGAGGACCCGCTGTAGAACGTGAGCATCTCCAGATGCTCCGCCTCGCCCAGCTGGGTTCCGCGCGGATCGGCGGGGCGCAGGGCGTTCTCCAGGGTCTTGATGGTCGCCTCGGTGCGCTCCGCGAGGAGGGTGCCGGGGATCGTTACGACATAGGTGGTCATAGAGCTACCGGGTGCCCCGTGGGCCCGCTTCGTACACCCCGCGCTGCGGCGAACGGGGTGCGCGGGCGCGATTACCGGCCGTCCGCGCGGGCTGCCGGGGCACCGTCGGCCGGTCGGCGGGACGGGGTGACCTGGGCGATCAGCAGGGCGATGTCGTCGTGACGCTGCGGCGGGGGCAGTGCGGCCAGGAGCCGGTCGCAGGTCGCCTCCAGGGGCAGCCGATGGTGGGTCAGGGAGTCGAGCAGGGCGCGCAGCCGGTCGTCGATGGGCTGGTCCCGGGTCTCCACGAGCCCGTCCGTGTACAGCACGAGCCGATCGCCGGGCGCACAGTCGACCGTGGTCGCCCGGAAGGGCACGCCACCCACGCCGAGCGGCGCCCCGGTGGGGAGTTGGAGGAAGCGCGGAGCGCGGCCCGGGCGGTCCCAGATGGGCGGCAGATGTCCCGCGAGCGCGATGCGGCAGCTCGTCCGGTGCGGGTCGTAGACGGCGTACACACAGGTCGCCGTGGTCTCGTCCAGCTCGGCGGTGATGCGGTCGAGGTGGCGCAGTACGTCGGCGGGGTCGAGGTCGAGCCCGGCAAGCGTACGGGTGGCGGTGCGCAACTGGCCCATCGTCGCTGCCGCGTTGATGCCGTGGCCCATCACATCGCCCACGACGAGGGCGGTCTTGTCGCCGGCGACCGGGATGGCGTCGAACCAGTCGCCGCCGGCCTCGCCGATCGCCGCGGCCGGCTGATAGCGGTAGGCGACGTCGAGACCGGTGGGCTGGGGCGGCTGGCGCGGGAGCAGGTGCTGCTGGAGGGCGAGAGCGGCGTGGCGCTGCTGCTGGAACCAGCGCGCGTTGTCGATGCAGACGGCGGCCCGGGTGGCGAGTTCGAGGGCCAGGACGGCGTCGTCGTGCGTGAAGGGCTGCGGGTTCCTGGCCCGTTTGAGGTCGAGTGCGCCCAGCACCTCGCCGCGCGCGATCAGCGGTACCGCCAGATAGGAGTGCAGGCCCGCCCCCGCCAACAGGGCGGCCGCCGCTTCGTCGCGGGCGATGTTCGCCAGGTCACCGGGTTCGACATGGCTGATGAGGACCGGCCGGGCGGTCGTCACACAGCGGGTGACCAGGCGCTCCGCGTTGTACTTGGCGATGTTGCCCGGGGTGTCGGCGGCCTGGAGGGCGTCGGTGGGATAGGCGGCCGCGACGGCCAGGGCTCTGATCGCCACGGGTCCGGCCGAGGGGTCCTCGACGGCGCCGCGGCCGTCCAGGACGGAGTCGAGGAGGTCCACGGCCGCGATGTCGGCCAGGTCGGTCACCACGAGGTCCGCCAGCTCGTGGGCGGTGCGGTTCAGGTCGAGCGTGGTGCCGATGCGCACCGAGGCACGGGCGATCAGATCGAGGCGGCGGCGCGCCTCGGCGGCCTCGTTCGCCGCGTGGTACTGCTCGCTGACGTCCACGATCGAAGTCGCGAGGCCGAGGATCCGCCCGCCCGGATCCTCCAGACGGTAGTAGGACACGTTCCAGGCATGCTCGGTGGGATCGCCCGGTGTGCGGCCGATCGCCGTCTGGTCCAGGAGCGGCACACCGGTCTCCAGGACCCGTCGCATCGCGGCCTCGATGTGCTCGTGGTCCAGGAACGGCAGGGCGTCGTGCACCGTACGTCCGATGTGCTCGTCGGGGGAGACGCCGTTGATGCGGGCCAGCGTCGGGTTGACGAGGACATAGCGCAGTTCCGTGTCCAGGACGGCGAGGCCGATGGGGGACTGCGACACGAGCCGCACCGACAGTGCGAGGTCGCGTTCCACCGCCCGCAGCGTGGGCTCGTCCGTGGCGATTCCCAGCGCGTACAGGCCGCCGTGCTCGTCCTGGAGCCGCATGTTGCGGAACTCCACCATCCGGGTGCGGCCGTCCTTGTGCCGGATGGGGAAGACGCCGGCCCAGGTATCGCCCCCGCTCATCACCCGGGCGAACAGGTCGAGGACCAGCGGCCGGTGCTCCTCGGCGACCAGGAGCCTCGCGGCGGAGTGGCCGAGGGCGTCCTGCGCGTCCCAGCCGAACAGCTCGTGGGCCTGCGGGCTCCACAGGGTGATCCGCCCGGCCTCGTCGAGGACGATGGCCGCGACACCCAGCACGTCGAGGAGGCCGCCCGGCTCGGAGGCGGCGACGCGCACGGGGCTGAGCCGCTCCCCGAATACCTCGGATGTGTTCATCGTCGGCCCTTCGTCAGCCCGTCCGGTGCCTCACTCCTGTCCCGGCGCCTTCACCATCTTCTCCCCGCGCGGCGCGATCGGCAGACCAGACGTCGCAAGAGATGCAGGTGAGCACGGTGAGTGACCCGGGCGGGCGGAGCCCGGCCGGTGCCGCGTGATCAGCGGTTCGACTGCCTACCGCGCTGCTCGTCGTGCTGGGCGAGGACGCCGAGGAGGGTGGCGACCGTCAGGCCCGCCTCGGCGGGGTGCCGCAGCTCGGTGCCTGACTCGATCCGGTACGTATTGGAGCGTCCGTGCCGGGTGTGCGACAGGTAGCCGGCCTCCTCCAGATCCACGATGATCCGCTGGACGGCGCGCTCGGTGAGTCTGCAGTGCGCGGCGATGTCGCGTATACGGGTCTGGGGATCGTCGGCGATCGCGGCCAGCACACGGGCGTGGTTGGTGAGGAAGGTCCAGCCGGCGTGTGGTTCAGGTACGGCACCCATGCCCTCAGGGTAGGTCGTGACATTCGTGCAAACAATCAGGGGAAAAAGACTTCACGTAACCCACGTCGTGCATGCGCTCGCCGCCCGCATTCCCAGCACACCACCGTGGATCCTCACCGTGAGCACACCGCCGCGCATCCCCGCCGTGAAGCACATCACACCATCAACCTGTCACGCTTCGCCGGACCGCGGTGTCTCGATGGGCATGCGTGGACCGACCGGGCCGCGTGGACGACGGAAAGGGCCGGATGGCGATGTCGGGGAATCGGGGCGGGCGCGGGGAGGAAGCGGCCTTGGATCGGGATCCGCCCATGGTGCAGGACGCCTTCACCGAGCACCGCGCGCTGCTGTTCACCATCGCCTACGAGATGCTGGGCAGCGCCGCCGATGCCGAGGACGTGCTTCAGGAGAGCTATCTGCGCTGGAGCGCGGTCGACGCGGCGCGGGTCGACCATCCGCGTGCCTACCTGGTGCGGATCGTGACCCGCCAGGCCCTCAATCATCTGCGTTCGGTCCGGGCCCGGCGCGAGGAGTACATCGGCACCTGGCTGCCCGAGCCCATCCGTACCGGCCCGGCGGTGAGCGAGGACGTGATCCTGGCCGAGTCGGTGTCGATGGCCCTGATGCTCGTCCTGGAGACGCTGAACCCGACCGAGCGCGCGGTGTTCGTGCTGCACGACGTGTTCGGCTACACCCATGGCGAGATCGCCGCCTCGGTGCGCAAAACAGAAGTGACGGTCCGTCAAATAGCCCACCGGGCACGGCGGCACGTCCACGCGCGGCGGCGCCGATTCGAGCCCGATTCCTCGGCTGCCCGCGAGATCGTCCAGCGGTTCCTGCTCGCGACGTCGGCGGGCGATGTCCAGTCCCTGATGGATCTGATGGCGCCCGATGTCGTCCAGATTTCGGACGGCGGCGGGAAGGTGACTGCCGCGCGCCACCCGATCACCGGCAGCGCCGAGGTCGCCCGGTTCGTCCTCGGCGTGGCCCGCACCAGCATCACCGAGGCGACCGGGATCCAGGCCGCCACCTACAACGGCATGCCCGCGGCGCGGTTCCTGAACGACGGCGAACTCGACTGGCTGGTCGCCTTCGAGATCCACGACGGACGGATCGCCGGCCTCTATGCCATGCGCAACCCGGACAAGCTGCACCGTGCGGACGCGGTGCGCCCACTCGACCGAGGAGAACACCGGCTGTGGAAACCATGACTTCCGAGCGCGTCATCGCCGCTCCCATCGACGACGTCTTCGCCTGGCTCACGACCACCACGAACTACACCCGCTCGCCGCTGGTGCTGAGCTGCCGGCTGGCCCGCAGGGGCGAGTCGGCGCCGTACGGCGTGGGTGCGGTGCGCAGCCACCTCTGGACGATCGGTTGGCTCAGGGAACGCATCACCCGCTACGAGGCGCCGTACACCACGGAGTACATCGTGGAGCGGAGCTTCCCGCCGTCCCGGCACGAGTTCGGCAGCATGACGTTCAGCGAGGTCGACGGCGGAACCCTGGTGCGCTGGACGACCCGTGCCGAGATGAAGCTGCCCCTGCTCGGCCCGGTGCTGACCCGCGTCCTGGTACGGCCGATGATCACCCGCTCCTTCGACCGCATCCTCGGCGCGGCCGACGTGGCTCTCGCGCGCGGGCGAACGCGTTCGTGAAGAACTTGTTCGTGACGAACATGTTCGTTACGCTCGTGTGGTGACCCCGCAGCCCTCCACGCCCCGCAGCCGCCGCGAGCGGCCCGCCAAGCCCGCGCTCACCCATGACGGCATCGTCACGACCGCCGTGCGCCTGATGGAATCCGAAGGCCTGCAGTGCGTCACCATGCGACGCCTGGCCCAGGAGCTCGACACCGGGCCCGCCTCGCTGTACGTGTACGTGGCCAACACCGCCGAACTGCACGCCGCCGTCCTGGAAGCGCTGCTCGGCGCGGTGGACCTGACCCCGGTCGACGCGCGCGGCGACTGGCGGGAACGGCTGCTGGGGGTGCTCGGCTCGTACGTCGAGGTGCTGTTCGCGAACCCCGGCCTTGCCCGCTCCGCGCTGGTCGCCCGGCCCACCGGCCCTCACTACCTGGCGCTGGTGGAGGGCATCCTCGCGCTCCTCCACGCGGGGGGAGTGCCGGACGCCCAGGCCGCCTGGGGGGTCGACGTGCTGCTCCAGGTCGCCACGGCGACCGCCGCCGAGCAGTCGACGCGCGCGCGGTCCGGCTCGGCCGACGACGAGCACGACGCGCTCGCGGCGGTCCTGCGCGAGGCTTCCGCCGACACCTACCCGCGCATCGCGGCCCTCGGCGGCGACCTCGTCTCCGGTACGCCCGAGCAGCGCTTCGACTGGATCTTCCGCGCGGTGATCAACGGTACGAAGACCACGCCGCGCGACACCCCGTGAGAGCACCACGGCCCCGGTCCGAACGACCGCTCACCGCCCACCCCCAGGCAAGGAACTACCGCGCCACGCAAGGAAATGAGGACCCGCCATGAACCCGACGACGAACCCCACCGCGAACCCCGCCACGCCCATCGGCATCCCGCACCACCCCGTCGCGATCATCGGCGGCGGCCTCGGCGGCCTCACGCTCGCCCGGGTCCTCCAGCTGAACGGCATCCACGCCGAGGTCTTCGACCTCGACGCGTCCCCGGACGCCCGCACCCAGGGCGGCATGCTCGACATCCACGAGGAAACGGGCCAAGAGGCCCTGCGCGCGGCCCAGTTGCACGACGCGTTCCTCGCCAAGGTGCACCCGGGCGGACAGGCGATGCGCATCCTCGACCAGCAGGCGCGCGTACGGCGCGAGGAAGGTGACGACGGCACCGGCGGCCGACCGGAGATCGACCGCGGTGATCTGCGCGGGCTGCTCCTCGATTCGCTGGCGCCCGGCACGGTGCGCTGGGGTGCCAAGGTCACCGGCGCCCGGCCGATCGGCGGGGGAGTGCACGAGGTGACACTTGTTGACGGCGGTGTGTTCACCACCGGTCTCCTGATCGGCGCCGACGGCGCCTGGTCCCGGGTGCGGCCGCTGCTGTCCGCCGCGACCCCCGCCTACACCGGGATCTCCTTCGTCGAACTCGACCTCATGGACGCCGAGGCCCGCCACCCCGAGGCCGCACGGCTGATGGGCGGCGGCATGTTCTTCGCCCTCGGCGACGGCAAGGGGTTCCTCGGCCACCGGGAGTCCGACGGCAGCCTGCACCTCTACGTCGCGCTGCGCGCCGACGAGGAATGGCTGTCCACCATCGACTTCACCGACACGGCCGCCGCCAAGACGGCGCTCCTGGCCCACTTCGCCGACTGGGCGCCCGAGCTGCGGCAGTTGGTCATCGACGCCGACGGCCCGCTCACGGGCCGGCCGATCCACGCCCTGCCCGTCGTCCACCGCTGGGAGCGGGTGCCGGGCGTGACCCTGCTCGGCGACGCGGCCCATCTGATGTCCCCGTTCGCGGGCGAGGGTGCCAACCTCGCCATGAAGGACGGCGCCGATCTCGGACTCGCCCTTGCCAGGTACGCCACGGACACCGAGGCCGCCCTCACGGCGTACGAGGAAGCACTTTTCCCGCGCAGTGAGGCGACGGCTCAGGAGTCCGCCGACGGCCTTGAGACCATCTTCGACTCCCGTGCGCCGCAGCCGTTGCTCGACATGTTCGCCGCCTTCGACGCGGAACGGGCCTGAGGCAGGCCGACGCCCTGTGACGCGGAATCGCCGTGCGGGACATGGGGGAACCACTGTCCCGCACGGCGAACCGGTGGGGCGTGCGGAAGGTCAGCCGTCGATGCGGTGCTGGGTCCAGAACGAGGTCAGGTCCGTGGCCGTGGCCGCCTGGGCGGCCGCCTTGAACTCGGCCGTGGTCGAGACGCCGTACCAGTGCGAAGTGGCGTAGTCCTTCAGCAACTTGGCCATCGCGCTGTCACCGATCACCCGGCGCAGATCGTGCAGGGCGCACTTGCCGTAGCCGTAGACGACGGTGGAGTAGCGGGAGGAGTGGGCGTCCCAGTACGCCATCGAGTTGGTGATCTTCTCGCTCGACGAGGCCCACGACACGCTGTTCCAGCAGTTGGTGCCGGTCTGGTTCAGGGCGAGGTCGGTGGAGTAGTCGGCGAAGGCCTCGTCCAGCCACGGGCTGTTGTACTCGTCGTCGCCGACGATGCCGTACCACCACTGGTGCCCGATCTCGTGCGTGAGCGCCGTGGTGGAGACCAGGTCGAGCACGAAGCCCGGGTATTCCATGCCGCCGAACCAGTAGTTGTTGTCGATCACCGCGTCGAGTTCGCCGTACGGGTACGCCCCGAAGCGGGCCGCGTGCGTGTCCACGGCGGACTTGGCCGTCGCCAGCATCGACTGGGCGCTGGAGGAGCTGATGCCCGAGACCGAGTAGATGTTGATGGCCGTGCCGGCCGGTGAGGTGCCGGAGATCTTGCTGAACGGACCGGCCGCCCAGGCGAAGTCGCGGACCTTGGAGGCGGTCGCCGTGGTGATCGTGCGGCCACTGGATCCGGGGGTGTCCACCGAGGTGCCGGTGGCCGGGACCAGCAGACCGGTGGGGTGGTCGAGGGTCACCTTGAAGTCGGCGGCCAGCGAGTAGAACGACTCCCCGTTGTTGGTGTACGGGTCCAGGTGCCAGCCCGCCGCGTCCCGGATCGCCAGGACGGGCAGGGCGTTGCCGATGTTGTTGAACGCCCCGTCGGCGCCGAAGCGGTCGGCGCCGTCGGGCACCGTGATTCCCAGATCGAAGCCGATGGTCGCGCTCTGGCCCTGGGGCAGCGGCGCCGGAAGGTCGATCTTGAGGGCCGTGCAGCCGACGGAGAGGGCGCCCGCGGTGCCGCCGGTGACGTTGCCCACCGTGATCGGCATGGCCGAGCAGGTGCCGTGGTAGTTGTCCCACAGCCGCAGGTACACCTCGCTGAGCGCGGTGGCGGAGGCGTTGGTGAAGGTCGCGCTCTCGTGTCCGGTCCAGCCGTTGCCGCTCGCGTTGCTGGTCAGGTTCACGGTGTAGGCGGGCGCGGCCGGGGTGCGGGTCGAGTCGGCGGGCGGAGTGGTGCCGCCGGAGGTGTTGAGGGCGACGTCGTCGAGGACGAAGCTCGTCTTGAGGCTGGAGTCCTCGGTGCCGGTGAAGGCGAGCGTCACGGTCTGCCCCGCGAACCCGGACACGTCGACCGACTTCTGTACGTAGCCGGTGTTCTTGTCGAGGTTCGAGTAGGTCGCGAGCGTCGTGCTGCCGATCTTCGCCGTGAGCTTGTCGTACGCGGTCGACGTCGTGGTCTCGGCCGTGTCTATGTGAAGCCAGTAGGTGAGTGTGGCGGTGCTGCATCCCGAGGGGATGGTCACGCTCTGGGAGAGGGTGTCGGTGTGTGTGCTGCCCACACCGTTCAGCCAGGCGAAGTGGGTGCCGCCGTGAGCGGTCTCGCCGGAGCGATTGGTGATCACGCTCGTCGACGACTGGGTCCAGGGCGAAGTGCCGCTCTCGAAGTCGCCGTTGGCGACCACCTGGGCCGGGGTGCAGGCGGCGGGCGCGGCGGGCGCGGCCGACGCCGGGACGGCGGGAAGCGAGACGGCAGCCAGCGCGGCGACGGCGCAGGCGGCCGCCGCGAGGGACTTGTGGGGGGTGGATCTCACACGGAACTCCTTTGAGGCGGCCGGGATTCCGGCCTGCTCGATGGCCGCCCGATCGGCTTGGGTGCGCCGCGGGACGGCCGCGGACTGTGTGCGGCACGTGCACGATCACTGAGGTGGGACGGGTGCACGTCGTCCTGGGGGCAGGGCTGCGTGCGGAGGGAAGCTTCGCAGCTATGACCAGGCCATGCCAAGAGACGCGCGGAGCATCCGGTGGCGGGCGGCGGCAATTGACAGGCTCGCGTCGAGCAGACCATGATTCCACTAGTTGACTAGTGGAATCGGCAAGGAGGGGGAGTATGAGCGGCACGGCCACTTCGGGTGGGGGTGACAGCCGGTGGGCCCTGGAGGCACACGGTCTTGGCAAGAAGTACCGCCGGGGGTGGGCGCTGCGGGAGGAGACCTTCCGGATCCCGGCCGGCCGCGTCTGCGGCCTCGTCGGCCCCAACGGGGCAGGAAAAAGCACCCTGTTGGGAATCGCCGCCCGGCTCGTCGAGCCGACACGGGGAGAACTGCGCGTCTTCGGGCGCCCGGTCACCGATCCGTCGGTGCTGCCCAGGTGCGCCTATCTCGGCCAGGACAAGCCCCTGTTCAAACGCTTCACCGTGGCCGAGACGCTCCGCATGGGGCAGGAACTCAACCCCGGCTGGGACCGGGCCGCGGCCGAACGGATCGTGCGAGAAGGGAAGTTGGAACCGAACGCCAGGGTCGGGACCCTCTCCGGTGGCCAGCGGACCCGGGTCGCCTTCGCGCTCGCCTTCGGCAAGCGCCCCGACCTACTGCTCCTGGACGAGCCGATGTCCGACCTCGACCCGCTCGCCCGGGACGAGATCGGCTCCCTGCTCATGTCGGAGGTCGCCGAACGCGGCACCACCGTCCTGATGTCGTCCCACATGCTCTCCGAGCTGGAGCACATGTGTGACTTCCTGCTCGTGATGGCGGACGGCCGGATCCGTATGGCCGGTGACACCGACGAGCTGGTGCCCATGCACACCCTGGTCACCGGGATCACCGAGGACGGCGGCCTGCCCGAGTCCCTGGGTACCCACACCGTGATCGATGTCCGTACCGCGGGGCGGCAGTTCACCGCCCTGGTCCGCCATGAGATTCCGCTCGACCCCACCTGGCAGCTCGCCGAACCAGGCCTGGAGGAGGTGCTGCTCGGCTACCTGCGCCATCCCGAGGCCCCCGCGCTGCTCTCGCCGACAGCCGTCCCCGCCCACCGAGAGGAGCATGTGGCATGAGCGTCCTCGCCCGCACCCCCGCGCGCCAGGAAGCCTCCTTCGGCGGCCGCCGCCGGATACGCGGTCTGGCCTGGCTGATGGTGCGTCAGCACCGTGCCGCCCTGATCGCCTGCACCGCGGCAACCCTCATCGGCGCGCTCTGGATCATCTACGAACGCGGCACCATGCTGGACACGCTGCACAACGCCGGCTGGCCCGCGAAGCCCACCGTGGCCCTTGACGGGGGAACGGCGCAGAGCATCGACAACTCCTTCAACAACCTCGCCGGATACCTCGGTTACCTGCCGCTCGTGTTCGGCGTGTTCATCGGTGCCCCTCTCCTCTCCGCCGACCAGGAGCACGGCACCGCCCGTCTCGCCGCCACCCAGTCGGTGTCCCGACTGCGCTGGCTGCTCTGGAAGTTGGGCTTCGCGCTCGGTCTGGTCGTGGTCACCACGGCGGTCCTGGGCGCACTGTTCGGCTGGTGGTGGCGGGCCCTGCGGACTGTGGTCTCCAGTGACTGGCTGTCCGGCACGGTCTTCGACAACACCCTGCCGGTCCTGATCGCGCTCACGCTGTTCACCACCACCCTCGGCATCGCCATCGGCGCGCTGACGCGCCGCGCGGTCACCGCTATGGCCGTCACGTTCTTCACTTCGGCGGCGTTCCTCCTGGTGTGCGACCACTTCAGGACGCGGCTCGCCACCCCGCGCCGCGTCGCCTTCCCGCTCGACGGCGCCCATCCGGCGGTGCTGGACGGCGCGGTCCAGGTAGACCAGTGGATCGGCACCGCCTCCGGCAAGGTCTACGGCTGGGGTACATGTGTGAGCGACGCGTCACCCGAGGCCTGCCGGGCCAGGATGGGGATCGTCAACACGGTGTGGGACTACTTCGGTTACGACCAGATGGCCGGCCTTCAGTGGACGGCGGCCGGATTCCTGCTGGGCGGGAGCGCACTCCTGGTGGCGCTGGTGGTGTGGCGAACTCGGCGCCAGGCGCTCTAGCCGTACGCGGGTCCCTACGTCAGTCCTCACACCAGCCCGTATCGTCAAGACGCACGGAAGGAGGCGGGTGCGATGGTCGTGTTCCGCATAGAGCGACGCAGCGGAGTGCCCGCGTATCTCCAGATCGTCCACCAGGTCGAGCAGGCGCTGCGGATGGGCGCGCTGGAGGAGGGCGACCGGCTGCCCACCGCGGCGCAAGTGGCCGCCGACACGAAGGTCAACCCCAACACCACGCTCAAGGCGTACCGCGAGCTGGAACGGTCCGGACTCGTCGAGGTGCGCCAGGGCGCCGGCACCTTCATCACCCGGTCGCTGGCCGCCCCCGACAGCGAGCCCGACTCACCGATCCGGGCCAGGCTCGCCGAGTGGATGCGGGAGGCGGTTTCCCTGGGCCTGACGGAGCAGGAGGTCACCACCCTCTTCGACACGGTCCGCTCCCACGCCTACGCCGCCGCGCTTGCCCCGGCACCTTCGGCGTGAGCCTTTGGCAGGAGCGGCGCCTGGGGCCGGGCCGTGCTCCCGGTCATCCTGCTCTGCCTCCCACCCCGAGGCTAGGCCTGGGGCTGGGGCTGGGCGTCGGCGGCGGCGTTGGTCTCGGCGACGGCCGCGGAGAGTCGTTTCCGTACGGATTCGGGCAGCGGGGTGCCCCCGGTGGAGTCGACCACCTGCTCGGCCAGGCTCCGCAGCTTGGTGTTGGTGTGCTGGGACGTGGCGACGAGGACCTTCCACGCGTCGTCCTGGCTGAGGCCGAAGGCGGCCATGAGAATGCCGCGGGCCAGGTCGATGGTGCCCCGGCTGCGCATGGCCCGTCGCAGCTGGTCGAGTTCGAGGCGTAGGTCCGCGTCGGGGTCCGTTGCGTCCGGACCTTGGGAAGGGAACTCGTCGTGATCCGGGACGGAGCCGTCCAAGACAGGGCGGTCCAAGACGGGGCGGTCCGGGACGGGGCGGTCCGGGACGGGGTCGCGCGGGAGCTGGTGGTCCGGCCTGGGGCAGGTGCCGGCTTGCCCGGCCCCGTTCTGGTCACAGCGTGGCATCGCCATCTCCCCCTGCGCATTGAGGCAGTTCACGCACGCCCAGATTCGCGCGCGTACGCGACACACGTCAAGTGATACATGAAGCCCAGTTCGGGTATTCCTGGCCGCGAGACAAGCACGCCGATACGGGCCCGCGATGCGCCGCACTGGTGGAGTGGTCATCGCGGCTTGATCTCGTGGGTCACGCTGGCCGGTTGCGCGCTGGTCGTGGGCCTCGCGCGCCGGGAGGATTCTCCCCTGCCGGGTGGGGATACCGAGAGGGGTGGGAGTAGATGCGCATACGACGAAGGAGTGCTGCGGACAAGGGTGTTGGGGTGATCGGACGGAGTCTGGTCGCAGCGGCCATCGCCTGCGCGGGAGTTGCGGCAGTGCCGGCGGCGGCCCAGGCGGCGCCCGCCGGAACCGCGGCCGCGGCTGCCTCCACCGCCACGACCTCCGCGTGCGGTACGGACACGGGTGCCAAGGGTCTGGCAAGCTCACCGGTCTCCGACAGCCTGGTCTCGGTGGTCCGCACGGACGGCCGAATCGCCCAGTTCCAGCTCTTCTACGACTCGACGGCGACCAGGGGCCTGCCCTTCGTCTGGCACCGCGAACAGCTCGCGCCGGGCGGTGCGTACGGCGCCTGGCAGCGCGTGAGTGCGGCCACGGTCGGCCCCAAGAGCTACTACGTCACCGCGATGGAGAACTCGGCCGGCGCCATCGAGTTGCTGTTCTCCACCTATGGCACGTTCTGCCACTCCGTCGAGAACGGCAGCGCCGGAGGCTGGAGCGAGCCCGATGCGTTCGGCCTTGCCCCGACCCCGTACCACGGCGGAGTCGTCCTGTTCAAGGAGCGGGACGGCAGCATCGACGCCTTCGCCTCCGGCTCAAGGAACGGCAGCACGATGGAGCTGCGGCACCAGCAGAACGCGGCGTCCGGCTGGGGTCCCGTCCAGTCGACCGGCACGGTCCCCGGGCAGGACGTCGGCCTGAGCCAGCCCAGCACGGTGGAGCAACTGCCGGACGGCAGGCTGCACTTGACGGCCCGCGAATGGAACCGCGACCGCACCTGGGAGATCTACCAGACATCGCCCGGCGGCGGCTGGGGCCCTTGGCAGCTGGTCTCCCCGCCGGCGACCGCGGTACCGGCCTCCCTGCTCGCTGCCGCCACGTCCCGCAGTTGAACAGGTGAACGTGGACCGCACCACCGGTCTGCGGGACGGTGATGTCGTCCAGCTCACGATCGCGCGCCGGCCCGCCCGAAGACACGGCGGGGGTCAAGGAGCAGGGGCCTCCCCAGGGACCTCGGTGTCGGTGTCCGTGACGACCTGATGTGGGTCGAGAAGTGAGGCTGGAGAAGGGGCCGACGGTAACGTCGGCCCCTTTGTCTTTCTCTGTATCTGGTCTCTGTATCTGGTTTGTCCCTGCTGTCCGGGCGCGAAGACGGGCGCCTCCCGCCGGTCAGTGGCGCGCAGCCGTCCGGGCTGCCCCACCCGAACACGCCGTGACTGGTGGCGAGTTGCGGGGGTTCAGCGCCGCCTCTGGCTGCGGCCACCTCCAAGTCTGCCTGGCATGTGGCGTGTCCGTGCCTGCCTACTCCCGGCCCCCGGGCGGTACGGGATGCCACCATCAACAGGTATGTTGAACGCGTTCAAGTCAAAGCTTTGTGTACCTGTGGGGGGTCATGATGAATGCGGTTTCGGCGGATGAAGAGCGGGCCCATGGATGGCAGATCGCTCTGGCAGCGGCCGCTGTGCTGGCCCTCCTGCCCTGGCTGGCCCTGGGCGTGGAAAGCGTGTTCGTGCCGATCGTCGTTATGGTGGGCGGTCTTCCCGTCGCCATTCCCCTGCGTGACCTGCGTCGGCGTGAGGCGTTCGTACGGAGCTGCATCGGGGCGGCCTCCTACTGCGCGTTCTGTGCCATATGCGGTTTCATGTTCGGGGCGTTCGTGCTCCTGCCGTCGGCCGTGCTGCTGCTCTTGGCTGCCGGTGCGGATCCTCGCAGGCGACCGGACGAGGCGCCGGTTCTGGGCGTGGTGGGTGCTCTGCTGGCGGCAGGTGCGGTGGTCGGCCCGACCGTGCTGATCTGGGACGTCGTCGTCGCTCCGTAGCGCCGAGCCTTTCCACGGCCGGGGCTGTATCCATCGCACGGTTTCGCGTGGCCGCCGCCGTACTGGTTGTTGAGGATCCGGTGCGGCGCCCCCGGCCCGTTGCGGCCGCAGAATCCTTGGGCGCGCGGGCTACCCGTGCAGTGCGCTCTCGACAGCCGAGGCCACCCGACTGCGTACGTTGCTGTCCTTGTCGGTGTTTACCGCAGGGGAGAGGGCCGTCACGTTCTGCCCGGACGGGGCCCGGCCGGGCGATGTGCCGGTGCCGTCTTCCACGACGAGGAAGTGCGTCTTCGGGAACTTGTCGCTGTTGAGGGCCACCGCGCCTTCCGGTGCCGCGCCGACCGTCAGGACGACCGTGCATTTGCGGGCCGCCAAGGTGGCCAGGTACGGCGCGGCGTTACCGGCGCTCTGCTCTCCCGCCACGGCGAGGTAACTCACCTTGGCGTGGGTTTTCGCCGAGGCATCCTGCAAGCCGCCCCACACCTGACTGGCCGCCGCCTGGGCGATCCCGCTGTCCGGTGTGAGGAGACAGGCTTGCTGCTCGGTGTATGCGCGCGCTCGTGTGGGCGGGATGCGGGTATCGGTGGAGCCACCAGAAGTCACCAGGGCAATGACGGCGACCGCCGCGGTGGTCAGTCCCGCCGCACCGCCCAGCACCCAGCGCCGGTGCGCACCGTTCCATGCCTTCACGGCAATCCTCCCAAGAGCCCGGCGGGCCAGGCGGCCCGCATATCGAGCGCGCAGCATACGTGCATCCGGTGACCCCGCTCGGGGCACCCCCACAGCTCACAACCAACCGCCGCCAGCGGCGAGGTATTGGTGTGACCTTGAGCTCGCAAAGATCTGTACTGGCCAAAACGGAAGCAACCAGACGATCCCTGAGGGATTCTCACGGGCTAGTAAATAAGCGGCCAAGAGCAGCCCTTGAGGGGTTTCCAAGTCGAAAGCGGAACCCGCACACTCTGTGAGTTTTGTGTGCCGATCTTGTCTGGAGTCTGTGCCGTGCGCGCTCGCCCCTTCCGCCGTCATCCCCGGTGGAATGCTCTACGTCGTCGGTGGCTGCGTGCCACCGCGATGGTGGCGTTCGTCGCCATGGCTCTGGTTCTGACGACGGAACAGGCCTCCGCCGATGGCGCCACGCTGCCCGCACTCTCCATGCCCCACCTGTCCTGGTCGGCCCTCGCCGACTGGTTCCAGGACCCGACGTGGGGGCACATACCCCACCAGCGGGGCGGCACCGCGGCCGGACTGAGCCACCGGGCCGGCGCCGCGTCCACCCGCGCCGGTAAGGGTGCGGGGCGGGCTCCGGGGAAGGGCAAGGGCGAACTCGACGCCTACCACCCGTATGTGAAGGCCTCGAAGTCCGGCCCGAGCACGGCGATCGGCGGCTTCTCCGCGAAGACCAGCAAGCGAAACGCCGCCAAGTCCACCGCCACCGCGAGCGTCTTCGACAACGCGGACGGCACGACGACTCGTCAGATCGCCCAGAAGCCCGTCAACTACCGTGACGCCGACGGCAATTGGCAGCCCATCGACACCCGGGTCACCACCGGCGGTGACGGGCGTCTGCATGAGAGTGCCAACTCGCTCGGCATCGACCTCGCGCCCAGCAGCACCGACCCCGCCGTCGTCTCCGTCAGCACCGACGGCGACCACACCCTGTCGTTCGGCCTCCAGGGCGCGACCGCGGTCGCGGGCAAGGCCGACGGTTCCAAGGTCACCTACGCCGGCATCCTGCCCGCCACCGACCTGGCGGTCCAGCCGACCACCACCGGTGTCAAGGAAGCTGTCGTCCTGCACTCGGCGCAGGCCGCCAACTCCTGGACCTTCCCGCTCACTCTCAAGGGCCTGAGCGCCGTTCAGAACAAGGACGGCGCCATCGAGCTGCGGGACACGAGCGGCAGGATCGCCGAGCGGATCCCGGCCGCCTACGCCTACGACTCCAAGGTCGACCCGCGCTCCGGCGACCCGGCCACCACCTACGCGGTGAAGTACCGACTGACCGGTGACACCGGCCACCAGGCCCTCAAGGTCACGCTGGACACGAGCTGGCTGCACGACCAGGCCCGTGTCTTCCCCGTCACCGTAGACCCACCCGTCATCACCGACGGCTGGACCACCACCTACGCCGAGTCGGGCGCCACCGGAGACCACTCCTTCGAGCAGACGGTGAAGATCGGCTCGTACGACTCCGGCCCGCATTCCGCGGCCGCATACGTCAACCACTGGTACAGCGGCTGGGACGGCTCCAAGGTCACCGTGACCGCGGCCGATCTGAAACTCTTCGCCACGTGGGCCTCCACCTGCACCCCGGAGCGCCTCGACGTCGCCCAGGTCACCAAGGCCTGGACACCGACCGGCGTCACCAGCTACCCGGGCCCCAGCTACGGCGCGTCCATCGGCAACGCCACGCCGTCCGTGCCCAACGCCTGTGCCAATACCGCCGCCAACCACAGCGTGGGCGACTGGGTCGACGTGCCGCTGACCACCGCGTCCATCCAGGGCTGGATGAACGGCACCACCCCCGACTACGGGCTCGCCGTCTACGCCGCCACCAACGACTCGGTGCACTGGAAGCAGTTCGGCTCGTTCAACGACGGCACCCTGACCCCGCGCATCTCGGTGACCTACACCGGCACCACACCTCCGCAGGTCTACCAGCAGTACCCCAACAACAACGCCACCGCTTACACCACCACGCCCGAACTCACCGCGTGGTCCGGCGGCGCGGACTCGTCCGCCAACACCACCACCAAGTACCAGTTCCAGGTCTACGACAACACCAACACCAAGATCGTCGACTCGGGACTGCTCGCCACCGGCGACTATGTCGTCCCGGCGGGCAAGCTCAAGTGGGGCCAGAGCTACAACTGGACCGTGCAGTCCTACGACGCCGGCCTCTACTCCGGCGCCACCTGGTACTCGCTGAACATCCAGGTACCACAGCCACTGGTCACCTCCGGGCTGTCACAGAACAGCAGCGAGCACGGCTTCGACCCGGCCATCGGCAACTACACCACCGAGGACACCGACGCCACCATCTCCACCGTCGGCCCCTCGCTGGACATCACCCGCGACTACAACTCCCGTGACCCGCGCTGGACCGGCGCGTTCGGTGCCGGCTGGTCCGCGATCCCCGACTCCCGCGCCACCGAGCAGTACAACCCCGCGGGCGCCGTAGTGTCCGCCGTCGTCAGTTACCCGGACGGGTCCCAGGTCGGCTACGGAAAGAACGGCGACGGCACCTTCTCGCCGCCCGCCGGCCGCTTCGCCACCTTCAAGTCGGTCACCGGCGGCTACTCCCTGACCGACAAGAACGACACCACCTACACCTTCACCCAGGTCTTGGGCTCCGGCGGCTACGGTCTCACCGCAGTCACCGACGCCAACGGCCGCTCCCTCAACCTCGGTTGGAGCGGCGGCCACGTCACCAGGATGACCTCGGCGGTCTCCGGCCGCTCACTCACCCTGACCTGGTCCACACCGTCAGGGGCCGGCGCCGCTCACGTGGCCACCGTCGTCACGGACCTCGCCGACCCGGCCGCCCCCACCAGCGCCCAGACCTGGACGTACGGCTACAACGGGGACCAGCTCACCTCGGTGTGCGCGCCGCTGACCACCACGCAGTGCACCACCTACGGCTACACCTCGGGTTCGCAGTACCAGAACGCCTCGCTCGACCTCGGCCCCCACGCCCTGTGGCCGATGGGGGAGGCGTCCGGGACCACGGCCCGGGACGCTGTCCTCGCCAACCAGGCCACCAACAACGCCACGTACAGCGGCATCACCCTCGGCGGATCCGGCCCGATGGCCGGAGGCACCGGTACGTCCGCCGCCTTCAACGGCACCAGCTCCTACGCAACGCTCCCGTTCGACATGGGCAACAACACCGACTCGGGCGCGCTGTCCCTCTGGTTCAAGACCTCCGCCGGCCCCGGCGTCCTGTACTCCTACGCCTCCCAGCCCGTCACGGCCGGCAACTCGCCCGGCGCGTACACACCGACGATCTACGTCGGCACCGACGGCAAGCTGAAGGCCGAATTCTGGAACAGCGGGGGCATCGCCCCGATCAGCACCGGCGGAGCGGTCACCGACGGCAAGTGGCACCACGTGGTGCTGTCGGCAGCGGGAAACACCCAGTCGCTGTACCTCGACAGCGCCAAGGTCGGCTCCCTGTCGGGCACCGTCTCCATCCAGCCCGGTGTCGCCTTCGGCAAGAACCAGCAGTACAACACGCTCGGTTCGGGGTTCCTCGGGGGCAACTGGCCCGATGAGCCGCACCAGAGCAGCAGCGACAAGACCGGTTACGCCACCTACTTCAACGGTTCCATCGCGGACGCCGCCTGGTACGACCGGCCGCTGGTCGCCGCCGATGTCGCGGCCCTCTACCAGTACGGCACGCATGCGGCGAACCTGCTGTCCTCCATCACCCGGCCGTCCGGCAAGGCCCACTCGGCCATGACCTACGACCCGGCGACCACCACACTCACCCAGCTCACCGATGAGAACGGCGGCACCTGGAAGCTGGGCTCGCCCACCGTCTCCGGCTCCAGCCAGACCTACCGGGGCGCGGTCCTGGGCGGCGCACCCGCCACCTACTACCGGCTGGGCGAGGCGGCCGGCGCTTCGCTCGCACTGGATGAGACGAGGGGCGGCACCGGCACGTACAACGCCGTGACGCTCGGTGCCGCTGGCCCCTTCAGCGACCAGAAGGCCGCGAACTTCAACGGCACCGGCTCGTATGTGAAGGTGCCGGACGTCCAGAGCGGGGACACCTCCGCAGCGGCCGAACTCTGGTTCAACACCACCCACGGCACAGCGATCCTGATGAACGCGCAGAACGCGGCCATCGGAGCCGGACCGACCAGCATGGCGCCCCAGCTGTGGATCGGCAGCGACAACAAGCTGTACGGCGGCTTCTACACCAGCTCCGGGTCGGTGCAGATGGGCACCGCGGGCACGGTGACCGACGGCAAGTGGCACCATGTGCTGCTCTCCGCCTCGCCGACCAGCCAGACCCTTTACCTGGACGGCGTCCAGGCCGCCACCAAGACCGGCACCGCAGCGCTCGCCTCCGGCAGCCGCACCACCGACTACCTCGGAGCCGGCACCACCGGTGTCGGCTGGACCGGCCTGCCCAACGGCGCCGTCGCCTACTACAACGGCACACTCGCCGAGGCCGCCTCCTACCGCACCGCGCTCACCGCGCAGGACGCCGCCGCACACTTCCAGGCGGGCCTCAACTCCACCGGGCTGCTCCCGGTGGAGACGGTCCGGGTCACCTCACCGGCCAACGCCGTCAGCACCTACACCTACGACGTCGACCACGGCGACCGGCAGCTCACTCACACCGACGGCCTGGGCAACACCACCTCGTTCGGCTACGACACCGGCGGCTTCGAGCACAGCGTCACCGACCCCAACGGCGCCATGACCGTCACCGGACATGACGTGCGCGGCAACGTGGTCTCCGCGGCCACCTGCCAGGACCAGGCGGCCAACATCTGTTCCACGGAGTACTTCACCTACTTCCCCGACGACACAACCGCGCAGCTCACCACCGCCGACCCGCGCAACGACCTGGTGCTCACCCACCGCGACGGCCGTTCGGCATCGGCCACCGACCCGACATATCTGACCTCGTACACCTACGACGCCGCCGGCGACGAGACCGCCGTCACCGGGCCGCCGGTTGCCGGCTTCCCGTCCGGCCGCACCGCCACCAACACCTTCAGCGACGGGACCGCCGCCTTCCCCGCGGCCGACTCCGGCAATGTGCCCAAGGGCCTCCCGGTGCGGACGACCACGCCCGGTGGCGCGGTCAGCTCCGTGGCGTACCTGCACACCGGTGACATCGCCGCCGGCACGGACGCCGCCGGACTGGTCTCGACGTACGGTTACGACGGTCTGGGCCGGGTCACGTCCAAGAAGGTGGTATCCGACACCTTCCCCAACGGACTGACGACGTCGTACGTGTACGACAAGGCCGGGCAGATCGTCGAGGAGGACGACCCGCAACTCACCGACCGGGTCACCGGCGCCACCCACGCGGCCGCCACCACCACCGTCTTCGACATCGACGGCAACATCACCTCACAGACCGTCAAGGACACCAGCGGCGGCGACTCCTCGCGCACCGAGACCCAGACCTACGACGCGTACGACCACGTGGCCACCAAGACCGACGCCAACGCGAACGCCGGCGGCGCCAACGGCGGCACCGACACGTATACGTACGACACCTCAGGCAACAAGATCCAGGAGGTGTCGAAGTCGGGCACCACCACCACATACGCCTACGACGACAACGGACACCTGCTGACCCAGTCGCTGATGTACACCGGCGACCCGGTCAACCCGAGGACCGCGACCGCGCTCGTGGAGTCCTCCCGCGCCTACGACCCCGCAGGCCGCCTCGCATCGGTCACCGACTCGATGGGCTCGACGACCTCGTACACCTACACCGACAACGGCCTCCTGGCGAACGCGACCAAGAAGAGCGCCGACGGCACCTCCTCCACGGTGCTGCAATCGATGACGTACGACGCGGCCGGCAACCGCCTGTCGCAGACCACCGGCAACGGCCAGACCATCACCAACTACACGGTGGACGCGGCCTCCAGAACCACCAGCACCGCCGTGGACCCCACCGGCGTCAACCGGGTCACCTCCGTCTCCTACACGCCCGACGACAAGGTCGCCACCAGCAACCAGCACGACTCCTCGGGCTGGGACCGCACCACGTCGGCCACCTATGACACGGCCGGCAACCAGCTGAGCAAGACCCTGTACGGGGACTCCTCCGGCCACCCCTCCGGCTGGTGGAAGCTCGACCAGAGCACGGGTGCCACCGTCACCGACTCCTCCGGCACCGGCTACACCGCCGCCGCCACCGGAGCCACCTGGGGCAACGGGGCCGCGACCTTCACCGCCACCAACGGCCAGCAGATCGCCACCAACGGTCCCGTGCTCGACACCAGCGCCTCCTACACCGTCTCCGCCTGGGTCAACATGGCCTCGCTGCCCACCCACAACACGACGATCGTCGCCCAGAGCGGCACGAACGCCAGCGCCTTCTACCTCCAGTACAACTACACGCACGCCGGCGCACCGCTGTGGGCCATGCTGCAAACCAACGCCGACACCGCCTCGCCGAGCTTCCCGGCCGCGTACTCGACGGCCGTACCCACCGCCAACACCTGGACCCACCTGGTCGGCGTCTACAACGTGGCCACCGGCACCAGCCAGCTCTACGTCAACGGCACCCTGTCCGGGACCGGCAGCGACACCACCCCGTGGAAGGCCGCCGGGCCACTGACCATCGGGGCCGGCAAGTACGCGGGCGCGGTCACCGACTTCCTGCCCGGCTCCGTCTCCAACGTCCAGGTCTACCCCCGGACGCTGACCGGCGCCGAAGTCAACTCGCTCTACGGCAACGGCCGTTCCGGTGGCACGGTGGGCTCCTCCAGCCAGCAGACCACCTCCTACACCTACGACAAGCGCGGCCTGCCCACGTCGATGACCGACGCCAACGGCCAGACCACGAGCTACTCCTACGACGAGGCCGGCAACCTCGCGGTCACCACCGCACCCGCCGTCCAGGTCGAGACATCCGGCGGCGCCCCCGTCACTCAGCGCCCGGTCACCACCAGCGGCTTCAACACCTTCGGCGAGGCCGTCGAGGAGGTCGACCCCAACGGCAACCAGACCACCACGGTCTACGACGCCAACGGCAACAAGGTCTCCCAGACCGAGCCGCCCTACACCCCGGCCGGCTCCTCGACACCGGTCACGGCCACCTCGACCTGGACCTACGACAGCGACGGCAACCAGCTCACCTCGACTGCCCCTGGCGGCGAGACCACGAGCTTCCTGTACGACCAGCTCGGTGACGTCGCCCAGATCACCGAGCCGGACGGCACGACGCTCCACTCCACCTACGACACCAACGGCGAGAAGCTGTCCTCGACGGACGGCACCGGCGCGGAACGCCAGGCCACCTACGACTATCTCGGCCGCCAACTCACCGCTACCACCCTGGAGCGCTACCCCTCCACAAAGACCCTGACCAGCACCAACTCCTACGCAATCACCACCGGTAACCCTTACGGCACCAACCTGGCTTCCACCAGCACGCCGGGCGGCATCACCACGAGCTACAGCTACAACCGGGTGGGTGAGACCACCGCGGTCGTGGACGGAGCGGGCAACACCACCGCCTACACCTACGACTTCATGGGGAACCGGCAGAAGACCACGCAGCCGGACAACACCTGGAGCGAGACCGACTACGACGCGGCCGCTCGCCCGGTACTCAGCAAGCAGTACGACTCGTCGAACACCCTGCTCAAGCAGATCAGCCGGGTCTACGACGGCGTCGGAAACGTGCTCACCTCGACCGACGCGAACGGCCACACCAGTCACTTCACTTACGACGCCGCAGGCACCGTCACCCAGGAGACCCAGCCGGTCACCGACACCACCTCGATCACCACGTCGTTCGGCTACGACGCGGCTGGCAACCGTACCCGCTTCACCGACGGACGCGGCAATTCCTGGCTGTACGGATTCACTCCGTGGGACCAGCAGGAGACGGTCCGACAGCCGTCCACAGCCCAGTACTCATCGGAGGCCGACTCCACGACGACCAACGTGTACGACGTGGACGGCCAACTGGCTTCCACTAGCCAGCCGGGCGGCGTCACCACCGTGATGACCTACGACAAGATCGGCAATATGCTGACAATGTCGGGGAGCGGAGCGGAGGCCGCAACCGCCACCCGCACCTTCACCTACGACGCCAACGGCAAGGTCAAGTCCGCCGCTACAGCGGAGGCCGGTGCCGCCGAAGTCAAGGATCACCAGAGCGCCACCAGCGATACGTTCTCGTACGACGACCGGGGCAACCTGCTGTCGGCCTCTGGCTCTGCGGGGTCCTCCAGCTTTTCCTACAACAGCGACTCGGCACTGACGAGCCGCAGCGACGCGGCCGGCACCACCTCCTACGGCTACGACACCGCGGGCCGCCTCGCCACGCTCAACGATGCGGCGACCGGTACCGCCCTCACCTACACCTACGGCAAGCTCAACGAACTCTCGACCATCAAATACGGGACGTCCGGCCAGCTGCGCACCTTCAGCTACAACAGCGCCCACGACCTGACCGGCGATTCACTCATGCAGGGCCTGACGACCGTCGCCGCCGTGACCTACGGCTACGACAACAACGGCAACGTCACCTCGAAGAACACCACCGGGGTCGCCGGGGCCTCTAGCAACACCTACACCTACGATCAGGCTGACCGCCTCACCTCGTGGAACAACGGCGCCGCCACCACCGCCTACTCTTACGACGCCTCGGGCAACCGGACTCAGGTCGGCGCGAATGTCTACACCTACGACGCCCGCGACCAGCTCACGTCGGACGGCACGCACACCTACGCGTACTCCGCCCGCGGCACGATGACCTCGGACAGCTCCACGGCCAACGGCTCCACCGCATACTCCACGGACGCGTTCGGCAGTCAGATCACCGCCGGCACCCACTCGTACGCCCTCGACGCGTTCGGTCGGAACATCACCGACACGGAGACCACCGGTCACACATCGCGTACCTTCCAGTACTCGGGCGCGACCAACACTGTGGCTTCAGACGGCGAGTTCAGCTACAGCTACGACCCCTCGGGCTCACTCGTCGGCATCAACAGCGGCACGACGACCTCCTCGGGCGTTCTCGCGATGACCGACTCGCACAACGACGTGGTGGGCACCTTCACACCCGGCGCCAACACCCTCACGGGATCCGCCACCTATGATCCGATGGGCAAGGTCACAGTCGGCGCGGGCATGATCGGCCACCTGGGCTTCCAGTCCGGCTGGACCGAGGCCGACACTGGCAAGGTCGGCACCGCGTCCCGCTGGTACAACCCAGCGACAGGTACTTTCCTGAACAAGGACTCGGTCTCCTTGAACCCAGTGCCGAACTCGGCGGCGGCCAACCCCTTCGCCTACGCCAATGACAACCCGATGGTGGGAACCGACCCGTCCGGCCACTGCTGGATATGCGACGTCTGGCACGACACCACCTCCAGCGTCTCCAATGCCTGGGACTCGGCCACGTCCTACGCCTCCAGCAGCTGGAACTCGTTCAGCTCCTGGGCTTCGGAGTCCTACAACACTTATGTGGCGCCGGTCGTCCACCACGTCGTGCAGGCGGCGAAGCACATCGCCCGGCGCGTAGTTCACCGCGTCCGCGACGCCTACCGCGCCACCGTCCGCTACAGCCGTCGCGTCTACCACTACGCCGCCCGGCACGTACGCCGCTACTACCGGGCAGCGGTGCATGCCGTGCACTCCGCCTACCACGCGGTCAAACAGGCGGCGAAGCGCGTGGTCCACGCAGTGAAGAAGGCCGCACACGCGGTGGAACACGCCGCCCGCACCGCCTACCACGCGACGGTCAAGGCAGTAAAGACAACAGCCACCTTCGTCAAGCACCACGCCGCGGCGATCACTTCCTTCGTAGTGTCCACGGCGGTGTTCATGGGCTGCGAGGCAGTAACCGCCGGCGTCGGCACGATCGGCTGCGCGGCGGTGGCCGGCGCGGCAGGTTCGCTGGTCGACCAGGGCTTCAAGTGCGCCCAGCACGGCGGCTCCAGTTGCAGCGTCGGCGCGTTCGCGGGCTCCGCGGTCGACGGTGCGGTCTCAGGTGCGGTCGGCGGAGCCCTGGGCTCCATCGGCGGCAAAATCCTGAGCAAGTTCGCCCCCAAGGCCATGGAGGCCGTGGGCGGCCTCTTCGGCAAGGGAGCGAGCGAAGCGGAGGAAACGGCGGCGTCGGACGCCACGGAATCGGCGTCCTCGCGGGCCCAGTCCGAGGAAGCCGGCTCCAGCAGCGAGGGAGGAGGATGCCGTTCAGGGGCGCCTCACAGTTTCACCGGCAGCACCAGAGTCCTGATGGCCAACGGCATCGCGAAGGCCATTGCTCAGATCAAGGTCGGCGACACAGTGGCTAATGCCGTGCCGGGCGAGGGCACGCAGGCGCACACGGTGACGGCGGTCATCGTTACCAAGACGGACCACGACTTCGTGGACGTCGCGATTGAGGCACCAGCCAAATCCACGACGAGTGCGGGAGCCAAGGCAAGCGTCAAGACAGGGCAGACAGCGAAGAGTGCCGTGAAAGAGCGTCCTCACAATTCCCCGGCAGGGTCTGTGAAGGACGCAGTCAAGAAGGCGGCCGTCGGTCTGACCGCACTCGCCGCAGTGCTGGCCCCGGCAGCTACGGCCCAAGCGGCGGAAACCACCCCGGACGCTGTCGCCACCAACATCAGCCACCTGACCACCACGTTCCATCACCCGTTCTACGACCTGACTCAGGCGGCATTCGTCGAGGCCAAGGACCTTGACGAGGGCGATGTTCTGCAGACGCCGACAGGCACCGCCGCAGTCTCGGGTATCCGGCTTTACCACGCGAACACGACTACGTATGACCTCACCATCGGAGACCTGCACACCTACTACGTGGAGACGGGCGAGACGGCCGTCCTTGTCCACAACTGCGGTGACGCCTACGACAAGGACGGCAGCATCCGGCACGAGGCGCCGGACGAGTACGGGCGACCCGGTGCTGCCCACGCATCCGTCAGCAAAGGCATGCTTGACAAAGGCACGGAAGCGGGGAAGAGGTGGACGCCGGGCTGGCGAGGGAACGGCACCAAGTTCAACGAGGCGCGCGGCCACTTGATCGCCGGCCGCCTCGGCGGCGCTGGCAAGGGGCCCATGGCCAAATACAACTTGGTAACGCTGACACAGGATCCAGTCAATACGCCCTGGATGCGTGACCTGGTCGAGAAGGAGGTCTACAACGCCGTCGACGAGGGAGATGAAGTGGTCCAGTACACTGTGAGGCCTATATATGAGGGCCTGAACCGAATCCCCATCAGGCTTGAGTTCGAAGCCCATGGCAGTGGCGGGTTCCATCTGACTGGGTGGCTGGAGAATCCTGCCGCAGGTGTGCGGACAGCCGGTTAGCCGATTGGCCCACGAGAGACCAGCTGGGCTGGCTTCCCCTTCAACTGCCGCTTGAGAACACGGAGGATCGAACAATGCGGACCACGCCCCGCCGCCCACTCGACATCGAGGCAGCCTTTCCTGAACTGGCCGAATATCGTGCGACGGCGACGCGGCTGCATCCGCGGCCCGGTTGCCCTGGCGAGACGGTCAGTTCGGTTGGTGGCAAGTTCCTCTGGCCGGCCGCGGAAGCATGGCCGGTATGTCGGGAGGCGCACCCCAAGGGGCGAGGCCAGCTGTTGCAGAACGTGCGGAAGCGCAGGCAGCTTCTCACGGAGGTTCGGCGCCGGCCTGGGGGCCCGACTCCCGAGGAACGGGAGCTTTTGATCTCCTTGCGCAAGCGACGAAGGTATGACCCAGACCTTGCGGATACGGCCGCCATCCCGCTGCTGCCGGTCGCCCAGCTGTACACCAGGGACGTGCCGGATCTGACCGGGCCTGAAGACATGGATCTGCTCCAGGTCTTCTGGTGCCCGTTCGACGCCCACGGTGAGCGGCGCACCGTGGCAGTACACCTCGTGTGGAGGCGCGCCGGAGACGTTGTCGAACCGATGACGGAGTCCCCCCAGCCGGTGGTCGTGGGCAACGACGGCTATGTCCCGGAGCCCTGCGTGCTGAATCCGGAACGCGTCGTAGAGCACCAGGACATCGAACTGCTTCCCGAGAGTCTCCAGGAGCGGCTGGAGGAGTGGGAAGCGACGCTGGAGGAACGGCACGTCGGAGAGGGAGTACCGCTGGCCTACGGCTCGGACTTCTCCGTCGCGCCTGGCTGGAAGGTGGGTGGCTTCGCTGCCTGGAACCTGACGGGCCCAGCCGAACCAACTTGCGCCTGCGGGGCTCCCATGGTTCTGCTGCTCAACGTTCACAGTCGGGAGTGGGACGGCGGGAATCACAGCTGGGTTCCGGTGGAGGATCGGCCGTTCATGGATGACAGGGGAGCGAGCACCCCGACTGGGATAGTGGTCGGAACCAACGCGCTGCGGATCTTCCAATGCTCGGCGGACCCCACCCACGCACATCAGGTGAACGAGCAGTGAGCCGCTGTCCGAGCAAGGTCCTCGGCCACGTTCGGACCTCGCCGCCGTGCTGATCACGGCAACCCACAGTGCCTGCCGCAGCGGCTTGACGGCCCGGCTCTCGGCTCAACGCCTCAGGAAAGCAGATAGGGCGTGACCAGTCTTGCCCGGCGCCGCATTACGTGTTGGCCAGACAAGGGCTACCGGGGTGTCGGCGGCGCGGTCCGTACCCCCGTTAAGTGCTGTCCCGTAATTCCACGAGGCTGAGGGTCATGCCGTGTCCGGGTGGGCGCCGATGGCGCCGGCCAAGCGAAGCGAACGTCCGAGGTCTCCGGTGAGGGTGCGGGGGTGGCGCCGCCACCACCAGAGGCCAGGGCCGGGCAGCCTAGGGAACTGATCGAGTGCCTGGCCGTCGTCGTTGACGGTCGCGGCCTTGTACTGGGCGTTCAGCGCTTTGATCCGCGGGGTCCAGAGCTGGACGATGTGTTCGTCCAGTAGAAGCCACGCTTCGTGCAGCCAGTTTCGGCAGTAGAGGTCGTTGGTGTACTCGTAGATGTCGTCGCCGTAGCCGCGTTCGATGACGCTCACGAGGGAAGCCCACGCGTTCACCCTTTCAGTGACCGTGAATGCCGTCCGCCAGCCGCGCTGGTGCAACAGCTCTCCCACCTCGGTTTCCGTTTCCCGACGTTGGCGACAACTTCGACAACGCGCTCGCAAATGGGGACATCCCCACAGTGAACCGTTTGGTCGGCCGATCAAATATCAGGGCGAACCGAAACGCGGCTCAGGCGGGATTGCCGCGTCCTGACAGCCTGGGGACCGACGTGAACGGAGGGAAGTTGTCGTGGGAGGAGTATCCTTTCGCCTCGACAACTCAGGGTGGTTCCGGGGCGGTGAGCGATGATGCTGGACGCTGAGCTGGAACGTCTCGCTAGGCATCTCCAAGCCCTCAACAGGCCGGTACTGGCCTGGATGGTTCCTGGTGTGGATGCGGACTACATTTCATCTGTACTTGGCGGCCCCATTCCGCAATCGGTTGTCCGGTGGTTTCACTGGTGCAATGGAGTTGCCGATGTTGCCGGTCAGATTCAAGACGACGTCAACGTGATTCCTGGATAGAGTCCAATCTCCGTCGAAGAGGCTGCCCGTATGAGGAGCGCCCACGCGGGAGATCCGGTGCTGGGAAATAACTGGGTACCGATTTTGGCGAGTGGGAGCTGTGACCTCTATGCGGACGTCTGGCGTCCTGATGCGGAGGCGGTGGTTGCTGGCGTTCCGCTCGGTGAACCGACGGAGATTGAGTTCTCGTCGGTTGAACAGATGGTTCATCTGTTCAACCGGTGTTTCGTGGAAGGCGCCTACTCCGTTGACTCGCAGGGCATGTTCTCCATGTCGCCGGACAGGTACGACGAGGTGTATGAGCGAGTTGTGGGCCAGTAGTCCCCTATAGGTTCGGTCTGGACGGATATGGGTCGGTCGTGCAGTCCCCCTGTAAGCGCCGTACCGCACTGCGATTACTATCCCGGAAGCGCGTAAGTGGGCGGGCGGCGTTAGGCTCGCACCCGCCTGCCTCCTGATTGAGTGGGGGAGCGGTCACTTCCGCCATCCGCCGCCATGACCAACGACTGAGCATGGCTCTCGCAAAATCACCATTCAGCCCTCCATCACATAAGGCATTTCATGCGTCTCGTAGGTAGATCCACTGCGCTCCTCGCCGTCGCGGCTCTCCCGCTCGCCCTGACCGCCTGTTCTTCGGGCGGTTCGGCTTCTGGGGGTGCTGCGAAGTCGGCCGCAGGCACGGCTGCCACTCCCTCGGTCGCCGCGACCCCCGAGGACCCCAACGCGGGTCTGGCGACCGGTGCGCGGCTGAAGACTGCCCTCGCGCCCGCGTCATTCTTCGGTCCCGGCTATACGCTGGACGCATCCGCGACCCGTGATTCGGGATCCACCTACCAGGAGCCGAGCAGCGCGCCGGCCTCCGCGGGCAAGCCGGACTGCGGCAAGTTGGCGGGTACCAGCTGGATAGCGATCACCGGTGACACCGGCGTTTCCTTCGCGCAGGACGACTACGCCAACAAGAACACCTCCGCCGAGATGGCCCAGGAGGTCGACGTGTTCCGGGGGACGACCGCCTCGACGGTCCTCAAGCACCTGAAGAAGGCAGTCGCCGCCTGCCCGGCCTTCAAGGACGGGGACACGAAAACCACGGCCAAGGTCAAGGGCGCGGCCACGCGCGGCCTGGGCGACGAGGCGTACACCATCACGGTCACCGACCCGGCCTGGCAGAACGGTACGACGTTGATCGCGGTGCGGCGTGGTACGGCCGTGGTGACGGTGCTGTCGACGGCCGGCCACGACAACGGTGCCGCGACCGCGAAGAAGCTGGCGGCGCGGGTGACGACCGCGGCAGCCAAAGTGAAGGGGTAGGCGAGGGGTGGTCCCGTAGGGAGTTTGTCTTTCCTTGACCAAGGCTTGTCCTGGTGAAGGTCACGGATCACGCACGGAGTTGAGTGCTCTGGATAACCTCTGGGGCGCACGACGGGGTGCGCGGTGAAGCGCCCGCGCGTACGTGGCGCCGCTCAACCGAGGCAGCAGCCATGCGTGCATGGGCAATGATGCGAACAGCAAGGGTGGGGACCGTATGTCCGAGAAGTCGCGCAAGCCTGCGCACCGTCTCTCGAAGAGAAGCCGTTACATCGGGTGGGGTGTGGCCGGTGTTGCTGTGGCGGCGACGGGTGGCCTGATCGCGCAGAGCGCGTCGGCGGCTCCGGCGTGGCCGGCGCAGAAGACGTTCACGGGTCTTGCCTTCGACACGTGTACCGCTCCTTCCGCTGCTGCGATGAAGGCGTGGAAGCCCGGTCCGTATGGGGCGGCGGCCGTTTATGTCGGTGGGAAGAACCGTGGTTGTTCCCAGCCGAACCTGACGGCGCCGTGGGTGAAGACGGTGACTGCCCAGGGGTGGAAGCTGATTCCGCTGTATGTGGGTGCTCAGCCGTCCTGCCAGTCCGGGTCCAGCCCGGAGAAGATGACCGCCGCCGATGCCTCCTCGCTCGGCGCCACCGACGGCGCGGACGCGGTGGCGAAGGCTTCCGCGCTCGGGATGAAGCAGGGCAGCGCGATCTATCTGGACATGGAGCCGTACGACATCAAGAACACGTCGTGCAACAACGCGGTCCTGGCCTACGTCCGCGCGTTCACGAAGACGCTGCGCGCCAAGACGTATCGGGCCGGCTACTACGGCTTCAGCTCGTCCAGTGCTCATGCTGTTGCCACCGCTGCGGACCGGACCGATCTGCCGGGCAATCTCTGGTATGCGAAGTGGGACAACGTCAACACGACGACCAGTGACTGGCCTTGGGCGAGCAAGCTGTACACGGACCACAGCCGTGGTCACCAGTTCATGGTGAACAGCAAGGAGTCCCGGGGCGGTTACACCATCACCGTCGACCGGGACGCCTGGGACGGGCCGGTCGCCATCGTCGGCTGAGCCGATCTCTGCGGGGGGTTTCACCCCGGCAGTAGGCCTGCTCACACTTCGGATGGCTCGCGGTAACCGTCCCACGACCAAGGCCGAGGAGGCCCCGCCGACCGGCGGGGCCTCCTCGTCTTTCCAGGGCGGTAAAGCCCCTTGCCTACTGGTCAGCGGCCGCGCACCAGGCGGGCGGCCTTGCGGCGCACTTGGCGTACCAGGGGTACCGGTACGGTCAGGCGCAGGGGTTCGCCGGAGGGTTCGATCACCGGTACGTCCCGGGTGAATGTGCCTGTGTGGAGGCGGAGTTGGAGTTCCCAGGTGCCTGGGGTGACGCCGTCGGCGGTGGCTCGTGCCGAGATGCGGCCGTTGGTGTCTACTTCGGTGGTGGTCGGTGCGGTGAGGGTTGTGTGGCCGGAGACCAGGAGCAGGCGGGTCTCGCCGCGCTCGGCGGGCCAGCCGGGGACGGTTGCGCGGGCGGTGGCTTCGACCCGGCCGAGGCGGGTGCGGGTGAGGGTGCCGCGGGCGGTGGTGGCGAGGAGTCGGCGGGTGTCGCCGATGTCGAGGTTGAGGTGCTGGTGGGCGGCGGAGTGGAACAGGCCCGCGGCGCAGGGTCCGGTCGTGCCGCGGTCGATGATCCGGGGTTCGGGCGAGACGTCGTACAGGCGGTCCGAGGGGCGTGCGAGCCAGGCTTCCTTGCTGAGTTCGCCGCAGGTGACGACGATCCGCATGCTCCATATTCCCTCGGGCAGGGGTTCTCCGTCGGCGGCCCGGCCGATGTCGAGGCGGAGGGTGTAGGTGCCGTCGTCGGCGGTGTCGGCGGGTACCCAGTAGGTGTAGCCCTGGCGGCGCAGTAGCACGCCCACTGTGCGGCCGGCCGGGTCGAGTTCGCTGAGCAGGGCCGAGCCGGTGATCCGCAGTACCGGGCCGTCCCAGGCGTAGGAGTCGACGCGCTGGACCAGGCGGACCCGGGAGGTGATGTCGTAGGCGGAGTCGGGGATGGCCCGCTCGGAGTCGCGGAAGTAGGGGTAGGCGGCGTAGACGCGCTCGCCGTCCTGGTGGGCGGGGCCCAGTGTGTTCCCGGTGTCTGCGCGGACGATCTCGGTGAGTTCGTCCACCAGGCCGTGGCGCAGGCAGTGCACGCGCAAGCGGAGGCGGGGCGGCAGGGCCGCCATGATCGGCTCGGTGGTCCACTCGTCGAGCAGCACCTTGGCGGCGGCGGCCATGTCCCTGCGCCCGGCCTCGTCGCGGGCCAGATACGGCTCGCCGAACATGCTCAGGATCTCGCCGTGGAAGTGACGCTCCATCAGCTTGTCCCGCTCGCGGCCGGCCGGAACCAGCTCGGCGACGGTACGCAGAGTACCGGCGACGTACTCAAGTTGGTCGACCCAGTCGACGTCCTGGCGGCTGGCGTTGGTGCCGTCGCCCCGGCCCTCCAGGTAGTAGCAGTCGTAGTCGGCGACCACCGAGATCTTCTTGGCGTTCAGCAGGGCAGGGACGGCGAACGGCACGTCCTCGCCGAGCAGCCGGTGTTCGACGAAGCGCAGACTGTGCTCCTCGATCAGTGAACGGCGCCACAGCTTGTACGCGGCCAGGGCCCAGTACACGGGGGAGTCGTAGAGGCTGACATCAGGGGCGGTGGTGCGGAAATCGACCGGAGCGTCCCTGTCGAGGCCGACGATGCGCCCGTACACGACATCCGACTGCTCCCGGTCGGCCATCGCGACCAGACGTTGCAGCGCGTCGGCGCCCAGGTAGTCGTCGGAGTCCAGGAAGAAGAGGTAGCTGCCGCGGGCCCGCTCGATGCCCACGTTGCGGGGCTTTCCGGCGCCGCCCGAGGGCTCCTGGTGGATCACCTGGACGTGGTCGCGCTCGCGTGCCCACGCGTCGAGCCAGTCGCCGCTGCCGTCCGACGAGCCGTCGTCCACCGCGATCACTTCGAGCTTGCGCCGTCCGATGGTCTGGGCTTCCACGGACCCGAAGCAGCGCTCCAGATACCGCAGGGTGTTGTGCACCGGCACGATCACGGTAACAACGGGGTCCATCGGCACACATCCTTGTAGGGGGCACAGCATTTGCGGGGGTTGGTCGGCGCCTCGGCTCGCGCGCACGCGGACGCTAGCACAGGTTGTCATATTTACCGGAGGGCCATGGGGCCCTGTGCCAGGGGGTGCGGGTATGTGACTTCTGCGGGGTCACCCGCGGGTGACCCCGCAGAAGTCACATATTCGACCAGCGCGGCTGCGGACGCTCCAAGCCGTCCGCCAGTGATGTGGAGACCGGCCTCGCCGCCAACACCACTCACCATCTGATGGCGGACATGGAGCTGCTGCGGAAGCATCTCGGTATCGCCAACTGGCTTGTTTTCGGCGGCTCTTGGGGTGCGACGCTTGGACTGGCGTATGCGCAGGCGCACCCGGACCGAGTCACCGCGCTCGTGCTCTTCTCGGTCACGACGACCAGCCGTGCCGAAGTGGACTGGATCACCGAGGGCGTCCGGGTGCATTTCCCCGAGGCCTGGGCCGCCTTTCGTGACGCGGCTTGTCCCCGTGCCGGCGAGCGCCTGGTCGACGCGTACGCCAGGCTGCTCGCCGACCCCGATCCTGCGATACGCGAGGAGGCCGCCCGCACCTGGTGCCGCTGGGAGGACACCCATGTACGGGCGCCAGGAACGCCGCTTGTCGAGGACTTCGGTGACCCGGAGTACGCCGACCCCACCTTCCGCATGACCTTCGCCCGGCTCGTCACCCACTACTGGCGTCACGCGGCATGGCTCAAGGAAGGGCAACTGCTCGACGGGCTGGGCAAGTTGGTCGGGATTCCTGGAGTGCTCATCACCGGCGGGCACGACCTCAGCTCGCCGCCCGATCCGGCGCGGGCGCTCGCCGCTGGGTGGCCGGGCTGCGAGCTGGTGGTGATCGATGACGCCGGGCACGGCCTGGGCCACCCCGGTATGGGGGAGGCGGCCCAGGCCGCGCTCGACCGGTTCGTCTGTGACTGAGCGGCGCCGACTCCGCGCCGGGCATACGACCACCAGCCGTTCGCTACGAAGGGACCGTGCTGGTCGCAGCCATCGGAGGCGGACGTTGACCAGCACGGTCACCGTTATGGCTGCTACTCGGCGACGGACCGGTAGGGGCGGAAGAAGGCCCGCAGTTCCTCCGCGTACAGTTCGGGCTCCTCGAACGGGGCGAAGTGGCCGCCGCGTTCCGGCTCGGTCGCGTAGGTGACGTTCGCCGTGCGCTCCAGCCAGGCCCGCGGCGGCCGGACCACGTCGCCCTGGAAGATCGAGAACCCGGACGGGACCTCGACCCGGCGGGTCAACTGGGTGGGCGGGATGGCCGCGTTGGCGCTGTACATGCGCATCGAGGAGCCGATGGTCTCCGTCAGCCAGTAGAGCGTGATGTTCGTGAGGATCTCGTCCTTCGTGAAACTCCGCTCGATGTCTCCCTCGCAGCCGCTCCACGCCCGCAGCTTCTCGACGATCCACGCGGCGAGCCCGGCCGGTGAGTCGGTCAGTGCGAAGGCGGCGGTCTGCGGCTTCGTGCGGTGCATGGCCGCGTAGGCGCCCTCGCTCGCACCCCAGGCCGCGACGCTGTCCAGATAGGCACGCTCCTCCGGTGCCAGATCCGCCCGATCGCCGAGGAAGACCGGAACGCCCGCGTCGGTGCGGTGCACGGCCACGACCCGCTCGGGGTGGTCGAGCGCGAGGTAGCGGCTGACGTGGCTGCCGACATCGCCCCCCGACGCCCCGAACCGCTCGTAGCCGAGTGCGCCCATGAGCTCGGCCCACAGACCGGCGACGGCGATGGAGTCCAGGGGCGCCCCGGTGGGCCGGTCGGAGTATCCGTAGCCCGGCATGTCGGGCACGACCACGTCGAACGCGTCGGCGGGATCGCCGCCGTGCGCGCCGGGATCGGTGAGGAGCGGGATGACCTTCGAGTAGCGCCAGAACGAGTCCGGCCAGCCGTGGCTGAGGACCAGCGGGAGTACGGGCCCGGTCGGGGCCACCGCCCGGGCATGCACGAAGTGGATCCCGAGACCGCCGAGCGGGACGCGGAAATGGGGCAGCCGCCCGAGCGCGGCCTCCTGCTGGGACCAGTCGAACTCGTCGGCCCAGTAGGCGACGAGTTCGCGGAGATAGGTGAGATCGGTCCCGAGCGCCCATCCCGCGTCCTCCGGGGCATCGGGCCACCTCGTCGCGCGCAGCCGGGTACGGAGGTCGTCGAGCGCCGCGGGGGCGGTGTGCGGGATGAATGGCTCGGGGCGTGGCTGGAAGTCCGACATGGGACGCACCCTACCGAGGAAGCCGCCGCGCTCTCAGGAGCGACGGAGGCCGGTCGGGACCGGAGGCAGCGCGCCGACGGGCCGATGCCGTCATGACTGGGTGCCATGACTGAGCGCCCGTCAGGGATGGCTGCCCAGCTGCTGGTTGTTGCCGCTCAGTACATGCTGCTCGGCCAGGACCTGGCACAGCCCCACATGCACACCGGTCCCGGCGCAGTTGTCGTCGGCGTTCGGAGCGGCGGGGAGGGCGTCGGCGGTGCCGGCCAACGCGAGGGAGGCGAGAGCGGCGACGGCCGCTGCGGTGAGCACGGTACGTGTCAGAAGCATGCGCTGCCCAACGACCGGCTCCGCCCGGCGACACTCTCCTTTCACTGGCCCACAGGAGGAAGCCCCGGCACAGGAGCAAGACCCCGAGGGTGAGTGCCGACCGGGCCGGCCGCCCCGGCGAGCGGGGCTTCTCGTCGAGCGGGGCTGCTCGTTGCGACCTCCGGAGAACGGGACGTAGGGTCGGCCCCATGTCACTCCACGCCCGTATGCGTCAAGCGTTGCCGGAAGCCATGCGTGCTCGCGACAAGGTCGCGGTACGTGCCCTGCGGGCCACGCTCGCCGCGCTGGACAACGCGGAAGCCGTGCCGGTCGGCGCGACCGAATCACGCGGCCTGTCGCTGGAGGAGTCGCCGGTCGGCGCCGGAGCCACCGAGGTGGCACGACGTGAGCTGAGCGAGGCGGAGATGGCGGACATCGTGCGGTCCGAGATCGCCGAACGGCTGGCCGCCGTACAGCAGTTGAGTTCGCCCGCGCACCGGGACAGGGCGACCGAGCTCCGCGCCGAGGCCACCGTGCTGCGCCGGTTCCTCGACGACGCGGGCGCCGCGACGCCCGAGCCGGCCGCCGGGACGCCGCCGGCGTGAGGCGGCCGAGGCGGCGGTGCTCTGCCTCGCCCGTCGCGATGGGCACCCTGTGATTTTCCGCAGCGGAGTTGGATCGTCCACCGGATGGTTTCGCAGGGCGTCAACTCGTAGTGCTGCGGCACTGGTTGAAGCGCTCGTAGCAAGCGGTGCAGCGGATCCTTGAAGCCGAAGGCCGGTATCCGTGAAGCCGAAGGCCGGCACCCCTGGATCGGGGTGCCGGCCTTCTCACGTCCGGTGCCGTGGCGGCGGCACCGGACGGTGGCAGTGGCGGTCAGCGGCGACCCCACGACTTGGTGGCGACAATGTGCTTGTGGCTGTCGCGCAGCGTGGCGGTGTCCCGGTTGTTGTCCCAGGCGTAGTCGCGGCGGTTCTGGTAGACGTCGCGATCGGTGTCGCGGCCCTTGCCGGTGTGGACCCGCACCGACTGGTGCCCGGCGAGGCGCAGGTTGTGGAAGGTGTACGTCTGGTGGGCGCGGTCGGTGAGCGTCCAGCCCTTGAGGTTGACCGCGCTGCGGCCCGTGTTGGTGACGGTGACCCACTCCGCGTTGAGGCTCTTCTGGGAGTGGTCGTCGCGTCCGGGGCTGTCGTACTGGATCGCTCCGAAAACGATCGGGGAGCGCGGCTCCGCCGGCCGTACGGTGGCGGAGGCGGGAACGGCAGCTGCCGCGGCGAGGCCGGAGGCGGCCAGGGCGAGTGCGGCGACACGGGTCATGGTGCGAGGAGACATGTGAACTCCCGGTTCACGACAGCCCGGGCGCGAGCCCGGAATGCCGAACGGTGTGAAGCCCGACGCTGGTTCGGCCGGACACCCACACTGTGGCCCCGGGTTCGGTGGGCCCGGGCACAGAAGGGCCACACGTAACCAAACGCGGAACATGACACACCATCAGCGATCACGGCGCGTACGCCCCCGCGCGCGGGGGCGCGGTGCCGCGCGGGGGCGTTGCCGGGCCCCGGCACGACATCCACCGGGTGGCTGGGCGTACCCGGGCGGACGGGGGTCAGCCCGTGAGCGGGACGGGGGCTGGCCCCATGGTTCGGGCGCGACGCCTGGGCGACGCTCGGAGCATGTTCCGTACGCCTCTGCACCAAGGGTTACCGCGTACCGCGAGCGCCGCGGCACACCTTCGGCTGTTCGTCCTCGTCGGCGTCGTCACCGTCCTGGTGACCCGCGCCTTCCTGGCGCTGACCGGCTATCCCAAGCTCGGAGGAGGCGCGGCCAACGGCGGCCTGCACATCTCCCACATGCTGTGGGGCGGACTGCTCATGCTGGCCGGACTTCTGGTCATGCTGGTCCGCGCCGGGGCCGCCTCCCGTCGGCGCGGTGCGGTGCTCGGCGGTGTCGGCTTCGGCCTCTTCATCGACGAGGTCGGCAAACTGGTCGCCACCGACGGCTACTTCTACCGCCCGGCCCCCGGGATCATCTACCTGTCGTTCGTCATGCTGACGGGCTTCGCCCAGTGGGTGGCGCGGCGTGCACATAAGGACCGGCGGGAAGCGCCCGGCGCGCTCCGCGCGGCCGACGCCGCCGAGACCGCGCTGCACGGCGTGCTCGGCGGC
Organism: Streptomyces sp. CB01201; assembly: GCF_002803085.1. Taxonomy (GTDB): domain Bacteria; phylum Actinomycetota; class Actinomycetes; order Streptomycetales; family Streptomycetaceae; genus Streptomyces; species Streptomyces hundungensis. Next base: position 852,067 of record NZ_NNBJ01000001.1, read on the forward strand.
CTCACCGCACAGGAGCGGTGCGAGGCGCTGCGCCGCCTGTGCGGCACCGAGGGGCCACCGACCGCTCTGGACACGGCACTCGCGGCCCTGATCGAAGCCGTGCCCGAACGTCCCGCCCCACCACCCGCCCCGCACCACGAGGCGCTGGCGCGGGCCCGGGTGCGGGCATCCGAGCTGATGGCCCAGCTGACGCGCACAAGAGGGCTGGTCCACCTCGTCGCATGGGGCACCACGCTTCAGGCCGTCGTCCTGCTGGTCGCCGTGACCGCCGAGGGCGTGACGGGCGGACTCGACGGCGAGACTCCGTGGCCGGCCGTCACCGGTGCGCTGGTCTGCTCGCTCGCGACCCTGGCGCTCTCCCTGCGCGGCACGGCCCGGCTGCTCAGCGACCGCGATGCCGCCCTGCGGACGCTGCGCGCCGCACTCCTGGTGGACCTGGTCGTGGGGCAGGTCTTCAAGTTCACGATCAACCAGTTCTCCGGGGTGAGCGACTGGCTCATCAGTGTGGCCCTGCTCTGTCTGCTCTGCCGGTGCTCCGCCGGGCCGACGGACCGTCAAGTTCCGTCCCCGCAGGCCGTGGAGAGTGCGGCAACGACCCTTAGGGCCACGACGCGTCAGGCTGTGTGACGCGTCAGACGGAGGCGTGCGGTCCCTCGGTGGCCTTGCGGTGCTGCATGGCCGTGAGCCGCCGTACGAAGAGGATGGCGAGCAGGGCGGCCGTCAGATTGAGGGCGTCCGCCAGCATGACCACATCGGTCGAGCGCTGGACGGCCTCGGGTGTTGTGGCATGACCGGCCATGGTCGTGCCGACCCGGTAGACGAGCAGGCACGCTATCCAGGTGCCCCACCACGCCCTGATGGGCCATTGCGAGACCGTACGCCACGCGCCGTCCGGGGCGTGCTGGGTGCTCGCGACCCATGTCTCGCGCGCGACGCCGAACGGGAGCCACAGATTGCCCACGGGGATGAACCATCCGCCGATGGCCCACCCGCGGCTGCGCGTGCAGATGTCCGGCGCCAGGACATCGGCGTTGGAGCGCACCCGGAAGAACCAGATGATGAAGACGACGGCGGTGGCGAGGACGGCGGACATCTGGAGATACCCGGACAGCTGGTAGAGCAGGTCGGTACGGTCGATCTCCTCGGAGCCGCGATCGAGTATGTCCCCGGCGACGATGCGCAGTTGGAGGTCTGCGTACAGGGCGAACAGGTCGGTGGCGGCCGCCACGCCCAGCAGCACACTGGTCGCGGTGGCGAGTCCCCGTGGTGAGCGCAGGGCCGGGGTGGTGATGTGTGGCTGTGATGCGAGCTGAGATGGTGGCAGCATGGTCGAGATCCCCCCACGGGCATGAAGAACCCCACGTGAGATCCGTGGGGGTGTCGCAGGACCGTATGTGACTCGGAGGGGTTCCCACAAATGGGATAACCGGCTACACCTCGGAGTCGTTGCCCGTCCCCCGGTGCAGGATGGCCTCCCGCGCCGATCGGGCGAGCTTTGCCGAGGCCTCCTGGCCCTGGCCCTCGTCGGTGAAGTAGACGGCTCCCATGCTGCCCTTGTCCAACCACGCGCAGTTCACCATCGGGGTGGTGGCCACCTCGTAGGACACACACCGCATCGAACCACCGAGACTGCCGGGGGCGGCGCTCCAGGACGAGCGCACCGGGTAGCCGATCGCCTCGGCGCCGCGCTGGATTTCGGCCAGCCCCTCGGCGGGTGCGTCGTGGAAGTCTCCCGTAGCGCCCCACACCAGGAGCGCCGGCTGCTCGGGATCCGGGCCGTACACGTAGGCGAACGTCCGGGCGCCCTCGGCGGAGAGATCCGGTATGAGGCTCTCCACGCGCGTCCGCACCGGGCTCGCGTCCTGGCGCTCCAGGCCCTGGAGGCGGTCGGGTGCCGACACCGTGTAGCGCGGGTACGCCGCGTACTGCCGGTAGCTCCAGACGCCCGACGCCACGCCCGCCGCGACGATCGCGACGAGAACCACGGCGCCGGTGGCCAGCTCGCGGCGGGGGTACGCCGGGACCGGCGGCAGGGCGGGGAAGGCCGGGGCGCCGGCATCGACGGGCGGCGCCGGCGGGCGGGCGGCCGCGCGGGTACGGGCGCGCCGCAGGAGGGTGTTGAGCGGCAGGGCCACCAGGAGCGGGGCAAGGACGGCCAGCCGCGACCACCAGGGGAGGTGCAACGCCGGGACGGCCAGGAGCACCACCACGTACCAGGCCGCGCGCAGGAGCCCCGTGAGCACGGGAGCCCGTGCCATCCGGCGCAGCGGCGCCCGGCCGGGGCGGGCAAGTGCGCCGAGGGTTTCGGCGAGCACCGCGAGACGGTCGTCCCCGGGGCGGGCCTCGGCCTGGCGCCGGGCCCGTGCCGCGGCCGAGGCCGGGTCGCCGACGGCCGCCAGAACCAGGCGGACGTCGTGCAACTGGGTACGTGACGCCGACGGCGGCTTCGGCCCGCCGAGCCCGCGCCCGCTCCGCTCGACGCGCAACGCCTGCGGTGATCCGGGTGCCAACTCGCGCACGCGGCGGGCGAGTTCGGGGCCGCGGTCGTTGCGGGCGGGCCGGTCCAGGTAATCGCTGGCGAGGCACAGTTCGGCGTAGGCGGCGAGGAGGTCGAGGTCGTCCGGGAAGGCTTCGAGGCCCTCCTGGTAGGCGGTCTCCGCCCGGTCGTCGTGGTCGTCCTCGTTCTCGGCGGCGTGGGCCCGGCCGAGGGTCAGGAACAGCCGGGCGTCGGGTCCCTCGGCCGTCAGCGCGTTCCCCGCGGCACGCCGGGCCTCGGCGAGCCGTCCCGCCCGAAGATGCTCTTCCGCCTCCGCGCACGCGGACATGACCTCTTGATGCTCGGCCTGCATGGTTTCCCCACCCCTGATGAATCCGCCGAGCCCCTCGAATGGGTCGGCGCGCAACTATCGCCCGGGGAACGCCGCTGGTCAAGGCCTATATCGCAGCCCCGCCAACGCGGCTCGCGGGTGGGGGAGTCCGGGTTGCTCGTGCCGGGTGCCCGAACTCCCGACCGGGGCCGCCCGCCCGGCCGTCGTGCTTTCGGCCGATGTGTCGCTCGGGCGCGCCGGGGCCTAGGGCCCCCTGATCGAGGACGTGTGGCGCCAAGGGGCGGCCAGGGACTTGGACAGGCTTGATCCGTGCCGTGCCGTGCTGTCCCGCACCGAGCGCGGCACTCCCTACCGTTCTTCCCTATCGAGAGGCTGTCCCTTGATGTTCTCCCGGTCGACTCGCACCCTGCGCCGCCGCGCGGCCGCCGCCGCGATCGTCACCACCGCCGTCGCGGGCGTGTCCCTCTCCGTGGCCGGCCCGGCCTCCGCCGCGTACGGCCCCGACTACGGTGACGCGTGGGTCAACAACTACACCGGCAAGTACGCCGACAACTGGACGAAGACCTACGGCAAGGACTACGGCGACGCCTGGACCCCGCACACGCCGGCACACAACCGCGCCGATGTCGCCGTCACCGCCTCCGGCCCCGCACACATCGACCACGACGCGGAGCGGCTGTGGACGGTGACGATCACCAACACCGGGAAGTCCACGGCCCACACGGTGCGCTCGGTCACCACCATGCCCAGTGGCATCGAGCACCGTGCCCACCGCATCGTCCAGGGCAGCGCCCACGCCCAGCTGACCGGCGAGGGCCGCGTTCTGGTCACCGTCGACGCGCTCAAGCCGGGCGAGACCGTGCGCTTGCAGATCGCGGGCCGCGGCCCCTCGTACGGCGGTGGCGACGTCCAGCTCGTCGCCAAGGTGACCACCACGTCCCCCGAGAGGACCACGTCCAACAACACCGCGACGGTCCGCACCCGCATTGCCTGAGCAGGCATGTGAGGGGCGGAGCGGCCCGGGGGCCGGTACGGGCGGCGCAGCCTCAAGAACTTGCTGCAAGTTTCTGAATGATTTTGCGTCATCTCTTGACGGGGCGCCGGGCTCGGCGGGATCGTCGTCCTCGCGCAACCGAGCCCGACCGCCCCGGCGGGCCTAGTGCCGAACACCGTTGCTGCCCACCGGCGTTCGGCACGAGACGCCCGCACGCCGGTCCCGGGACGGACCAGGCGCGCGGGTGCTGCCGGGGGCGGCGGGCGGGTTGCGCGAGCCGCGGTGTCGGCCGATGCCGCGGGTTTCCTCCCCGCAGCACGACCGCGCCGGGCGCCACCTCCCCATGGCCGCCCCGAGGTGCGGACCGACGCTGCCCCCACCTGCCCAGGGAGCCGCCATGACCGCACCACCGACCCGCCGAGCGAACGCCGCCGCGCCGCCGACCCGGCGCCGCCGGGCCTCGGCCGGCCTGTTCGCCGCCGGGGCTCTGCTCGTGGGGGCGATCCTTCCCGTCGCCTTCCAGGGCACCGCGCACGCCGCCACCGCCAATGGCGGCGACGTGATCGCCAACCTCTTCGAGTGGAACTGGAAGTCGGTCGGCCAGGAGTGCACGACCGTCCTCGGGCCCAAGGGGTACGGGGCGGTCCAAGTGGCCCCGCCCGGAGACTCGATCCGCCTCTCCGGCGGCACCCACCCGTGGTGGGACGTCTACCAGCCGGTGGGCTACGACCTGAACAGCCGAATGGGCACGGAAGCGCAGTTCGCCGCCATGGTGACGGCCTGTCACAACGCGGGTGTGAAGGTGTACGCGGACGCGGTGATCAACCACACCGCGGGCGCCAACCAGACCAGCACCGACTCCTACGGCGGCGCGAGCTTCGACCCGGGGGCCTACACCTACGGCAGCATCGGCTACGACCGCTCCAGCTTCCACGACTACCCGGCCAACTGCCCCAACGCCGGGAACGTCATCAACGACTGGAACAGCGCCCAGCAGGTCCAGGAGTGCCAGCTGGTGTCGCTCTCGGACCTGTACACGGAGAAGGACGACGTCCGCTCGAAGATCGCCGGATACCTCAACAAGCTGGTGGGGTACGGCGTCGACGGCTTCCGGATGGACGCGGCCAAGCACATCGCGCAGGCCGACATGGCCGCGATCCTCGCAAAGGTGGGGGACACCCGCTGGGGAGGTCGGCCCTATGTGTACCAGGAGGTCATACCCGGCGGCAGCGGACAGCTCGCACCCGGCGCGTTCGAGGGCAACGGCAGCGTCCTGGAGTTCACCTACGCCCACAAGCTCAAGGACCAGTTCAACGGCAGCATCGCCAACTTGAAGACATTCGGGCAGAGTTGGGGGTTCGAGCCCAGCGACAAGTCGGCGGTCATGGTGACCAACCACGATCTGGAGCGCGACGGCAGCACGCTCACCTACAAGGACGGCGCCAAGTACACCCTGGCCCATGTCTTCGAACTCGCCTGGGGCTACGGCACCCCGCAGGTCTACTCCGGGTTCCGGTTCAACAACAGCGACGACTCACCGCCCGCCGACGCGAGCGGCTACGTCAGCGACACGGACTGCTCCACCGGTGCCTGGAACTGCGCGGACCGCGACCAGGGCATCGCCAACATGGTGGGATGGCACAACGCCGCCAAGGGGCAGGGCGTGGCCAACTGGTGGGACAACGGCGGCAACGCCATCGCCTTCAGCCGGGGCAACGCGGCGTGGGTCGCCATCAACAACGGCGGGGGTGCGGTCACCCAGACCTTCACCACCGGGCTCGCGGCCGGGACGTACTGCGATGTCATCCACGGCACACCGGCCACGGGCGGCAGCTGCACGGGCCCCGCGGTGACGGTCGACTCCTCGGGCCGGGCCACCGTCACGGTCAACGCGGGCGACGCGGTCGCGCTGTACGCGGCCGGCGCCACCTGCGGCGCCAACTGCCCGACGTCCTCACCCACGCCCACGCCCACTGCCTCCGGCACCGTGAGCGAGACCTTCCACGAGACGAAGACGACCGCGTGGGGACAGAACGTGTACGTGGTCGGCTCCGTCCCGGCGCTCGGCAACTGGGACCCCAACGCCGCCGTCGCCCTCTCCCCGGCCTCCTACCCCGTGTGGTCGGCCACCGTGAACACCCCGGCGAACACCCGCTTCGAGTACAAGTACATCGTCAAGGACGGCTCGGGGAACGTGACGTGGGAGTCCGGAGCCAACCGGGTCCACACCGCCCCCGCCTCGGGCACGGAGACCTTGAACGACACCTGGAAGTAGCGGGAGACCAGCGAGCGGGGCGGGCGGCACGTCGACCCGGTGGGGCACGAAGGCGGGCGGGTGCGGTGCCGAGCGGCCGCGGACCCGCCCGCCCGCGGTGCGGCTCGGCTCCGGCAGGGGCGGCCCGATGATTTCCACCCGCTCAGGCAGTCGTTAGGAGGGAGAGCGAAAGGAGATCCGCCATGCCGACACACGGATCCGCCCAGCACCCCACCACCGAGCTCGACGCCCGCTACAGCTCCGCGCTCAACCCCAGGCCCGGCGCCGCGCGGGCGGACGCCACCGAGTGGGCCGAGGCGCAGCGCGAGCTGGCACGGGCCGAGATCTTCTGGGTGTCCACGGTGCGGCCCGACGGCCGGCTGCATGTCACACCCGTGATCGCGGCCTGGCACGACGGGGTGCTGTACTTCTCCACCGGCCCGGACGAGCAGAAGGCGAAGAACCTCGCCCATGACGACCACTGCGCCCTCACCACCGGGACGAACGCGCTCACCGAAGGGCTCGACCTGATCGTCGAGGGCAGGGCTCGGGCGGTCACCGATCCGGCGCTCCTGGAGCAGGTGATCGACGCCTACGAGACGAAATACGGGGCACACATCACCGCACCCGAGGGCACCTTCCACGGGATCGGGGACGCGTTCCGCAAGGGGGACGTGCGGTTGTTCGCGGTCGCCCCGGACACGGCGTACGGCTTCGGCCGGGACGGCGGGGCCTTCACGCACACGCGGTGGTCCTTCTGAAGCGATGGCGTCGGGCGGTGGTGACGCAGTCGTGCGGCGCAGGGCCGTCCGGCTCCGGTCGATCCCCGGCCGAGGATCGCGGCCCGCATCCGCCGCCGGGTTCCCGGCTCTTTGACGGCCTTCCTCGTGTTGTGTGAGCGAACGATGACGGTGGGCCCCGTGCCCGTTCTGTGATGGTTCGCTGAAGCCATGAACAGCGAAGACTTCCGTTCGAGCGTCCTCCGACCCCGCCAGTGCCCCTCCCGTGGCCTTGCCCGGCGCGCCCGCCGCGCCGCCGCTCTCGCCGCCGTGCTCGGCGTCGCGCTGGCCGGCTGCGGCGGGCACGACAGGGACGCGCGGCAAGGCCCCGGCGACGCGGCGGCTCAACCGTCGGGAGCCGGCGGCAACGGCACGAGGGTGCTGTGGGTGGGGGACTCCATCGCGGGCGCGGAGGCCCCCGCCCTGGGCGCGGCCCTGAAGGCGGGCGGGGTGGAATTCAAGGACACGTCGTCCGACGGGGGCGGTACGGTCGTCGACGGCGGTGACGGGATCACCGGCAAGATATCCGCCGACACCTGGAAGCAACTCGCCGCGAACATAGGCTCGTTCAAGCCCACTGTGATCGCCTATCAGGTCACCACCTACGACTGGGGACCCCAGGACAAGCAGCGGGCCGCGTACGAGAAGCTCGCCAGGACCGCCCAGGACGCCGGCGCCAAGCTGGTTCTCGTAACGGCCCCGCCCATCAAGATCGACGACTTCTACAAGAAGTACGAGCCCCAGATGCGTACCGCCCCCGAGGCGGCTCGGGAAGCCGCCGAGAACAGTGCCGGAGCAGCCGTGTTCCTCGACTCCTCCCAGCTGTGGGGCACCGACGCGGCGGCGAAGAAGGCGCAGCGTTCCTCCGACGGCATCCACAACTGCCAGCAGGGAGCGGCCGCCTTCGCCAAGTGGCTGAGCGAACAGCTGGGCCGGGAGGCCGGGTTCACGCCCGCACTCGTGGACGCCTGGGCCAAGGGGGCGTGGACCGGGGACGCCCGGTACGGCACCCTCAAGTGCGGCGCCTGAGGACCCGCGACCCATGTCCGCCTTCCCTCTCGCGTCCGCCGCACCGCCCCGCCATCGCGCGCCGCGCCCCGGCGGTCGAGCCCACATCGCCGCGCTCGACGGGCTGCGCGGATTCGCCGTCGCGGCTGTACTCCTGTTCCACGCAGGCCAGTTGAGCGGCGGCTTCCTCGGCGTGGACCTCTTCTTCGTCCTGTCGGGGTACCTCATCACCGGGCTGCTGCTCGGTGCGGCGCCGGGCGGCGGCCCGGCGGCGCTGGTCGGGTTCTGGGTCCGCCGGGCCCGCCGTCTGCTCCCCGCCCTGGTCGTCGTGGTCGTGGTCACCGTGCCGCTCGTGTGGGTGCTGGGCACCGTGGAACAGCTGCGCTTCGCGCTCGGCGACCTGCCGTGGGTGGCCGCCCAGGCGGTCAACTGGCACTACATCGCCGAGGGGATCGGCTACTGGAACGCCTCGGACACCCGCGTCTTCGCCCACCTGTGGAGCATCGCCGTCGAGTGGCAGTTCTACCTGGTCTGGCCGGTGGCCCTGGCCGTCGTCGCCCGGGGCCGGCACGCCCGGCGCACGGTGGCAGCCGTGGCCGGAGCCGGCGTCCTGGTCTCCCTCGCCCTGACGGTCACGCTCGGGGCCGCGGTGGACACCACCCGGGCCTACGAGGGCACCGACACCAGGGCGGTCGCGCTGCTGCTGGGGGCGCTTGCGGCGACCACGCCGCCGCGCTGCCTCGCCGGACTGCCGCGACGCGCGGCCGACGCGCTCTGCCTGCTGCTCGCCGCCGGGCTCGCGGTGGCCTGGGGGGTGACCGACGGCGAGAAGGCGCCACTGCTCTTCAAGGGCGGCCTGTTCCTCCACTCCGTGGCCGCCGCTCTGCTGATCGTCGTCATCGCGCAGGTGCCCGGCACCAGGGCGGCACGGCTCGCGGGGAGCCTGCTGCCGCGCCGGCTGGGCGAGTGGTCCTACAGCCTGTACCTGTGGCACTGGCCCGTATTCCTGGTGCTGCTGCCGCGCCTGTCCGGGCTGGGCGACTGGGGTGCCACGGCCGTGGCCATCGGGGTGTCGCTCGCCGCCGCCGCGGCGACCAAGCGCTTCGTCGAGGATCCTGTGCGGTTCCGCTCGGGCTGGGCGCGAGGGCGCCGGGGCCCGATCGTGGTGGCCGTCCTGGTGCTCGCCACGGTCGCCCTGTGGCTGCTCATCCCGGTCCCGGTGCCGGGCGCGGGCACGGTCGACGTCGACCAGTTGCGGTGAACCCGGCGCCTCATCGTCGGGGCCGCGCGGCTGGACCTCCGATCCGGAGGGGGCGGGGGCCGAAGGCGCGGTGCGGCGGTGTCCGCGGACTTCTGCCCGCTATTACCGTGCATGTGTGGAATGTGCGTTGCATCCGGTGAAGGTGAAGGGATCCATTCATGACCCGCGTGCTGTTGATCGAGGATGATCCGGCGGTACGCCGGGGTGTCGTCCTGGGGCTGCGCCGCTACGGGCACGAGACCGAGGCGGTCGGTACCGGCGAGGACGGCATGGAGGCGCTGGAGGCCTTCAGGCCGGACCTCGTACTTCTCGATCTGATGCTGCCGGGCATGAACGGCCTTGAGGTGTGCCGGCGCATCCGTGAAACGAGCCAGATCCCCATCGTGATCCTGTCCGCGCGCGGCGACGACATGGACGTCGTGGTGGGTCTCGAAGCGGGCGCCGACGACTACGTGGTCAAGCCCGCCAGCGGGGCGCTCATCGAGGCCCGGATGCGCGCGGTGCTGCGCCGCGTCGCCCCCTCGCAGGCCGATGCCGACACGCAGGCCGGGCCGACGGTGGTGGGAGACCTGGAAATCGACCGCGGCGCGCTGCGCGTCCACAAACGCGGCGCACTCGTGCCGCTGGCCCCCTCCGAGATGAAGCTGCTGCTCTTCCTCAGTGCCGCCCCGGCCCGGACGTTCAGTCGGCAGCAACTCCTCGAAGACGTCTGGGAGCACAGCTACTACGGTGACGCGCGCCTGGTCGACGCCTGCGTGATGCGACTGCGGTCCAAGATCGAAGACGATCCGCGCAACCCCGGCTACGTCCAGACCGTACGCGGCTTCGGCTACCGGTTCGGCCCGGTGCCCGCGTGAGACTCCCCCTGGCTCGCGGCCTGCGCACGCGCCTGGTCGTGGCGTTCCTGCTCGTCGCCGCGCTCAGCGCCCTGATCACCGCGGCCCTCACCTTCCGCCAGGCCCGTGGCGCGATCCTCCAGCGCACCCAGAACGCGGCCGTGCACGACCTGCGCCTCCAGACCGACTCGCTCGCCCCGAACCTGCCGGCCGAGCCCACGGACGACGACCTGCGCGGCCTCTCGCGACAGTTGGACCGGGTCGGCGGCGCGCGCGGCTGGAACACCGCCGTCTCCCGTGCCGACGGCCCCCCGCTCGGCACCGCGAGCCCCGTCGGCACCGCCCTGGGCGCGGCGGCCCGCAAGAGCAACACCACCCTGTACGAGCGCACCGACCGGAGCGACGTTCCGCGCCTGCTCATCGCCATGCCCGTCAACTACGAGGCGCGGAGCGGTACTTCGGCCGCGAAGCCGTCGGGCCTCGTGGTGTACGCCACGTTCGCCCTGGGCGCCGAGCAGGCCGACATCTCCGCCCTGATCGCCGCCGCGTGGGCCGGTGCCGTCCCGGCGCTCGCCTTCGCCGCCGTGGCGGCCCTGTTCGCGGCCCGTCGCGTACTGCGGCCCGTACGGCACCTGCGCACCGCCGCCGAGAAGATCACCTCGGGCGCGCTCGACACCCGGCTCGACGTCACCGGCAACGACGAACTGGCCGAGCTCACCGGGACGTTCAACGCGATGGCCAGCTCGCTGGAGCGCGACGACGCGGAGCTGCGCCGCATGGAGGCCAACGCCCGCAGGTTCGCCGCCGACGTGTCCCACGAGCTGCGTACCCCACTGGCCGCGATGGCCGCCGTCACCGACGCGCTCGACGAGGACGCCCACTCCGGCCAACTGCCCCCGGACACCGCCGACGCGGTTCTCCTCATCAGCGACGAGACCCGCAAACTCTCCCGCATGGTGGAGGACTTGATGGAGATCTCACGCTTCGACGCGGGCGCGGCGGCCCTGCATCTCGACGAGGTCCCTCTGCGCACGCTCCTGCTCAAGACGCTCACCCTGCGCGGCTGGAACGAACCGGGGCAGGTCGTGACCCGCCTTCCGGACCGCGACGTACGCGTACGGGTCGACGCGCGCCGCGTCGACGTCGTGCTCGCCAACCTGATCGCCAACGCACTGCGGCACGGCACCCCGCCCGTGACCGTCGAGGCGCGCGTCCTGGACGACAGCCTCGTCATCGACGTCGCCGACCGCGGCCCGGGCATCCCCGAGGACGTGCTGCCGTACGTCTTCGACCGGTTCTACAAGGCGGACGTCGCGCGGACCCGCTCCGAGGGCAGCGGCCTCGGACTCGCGATCGCCAGGGAGAACGTGCGGCTGCACGGCGGCACCCTGACCGCCGCCAACTCTCGCGGTTCGGGCGCTGTGTTCACCCTCAGCCTGCCGATCGCAACGCTGCGGGAGGAGCAGGCATGAGGCGCCACGTCGTATGGCTCACGGCCCTGCTGACGGCAGCTCTCGCGGGGTGCGGAGTGGGCGAGACGGGTCCGGCGTCGGCCGGCCCGCCGGCGTCCGGGCTGCGCGCGCCGGGCAGTGTGCGGTACTACGCGCAGGTCTACTTCGTCGGCCCGTACGGGGTCCAGGCCGTCGCCCGCCGAGTGAAGCCCCCGGCCGGTCCGCAGCAGGCTCTCGATCTGCTTCTCGAAGGCCCCGACGCGGCGGAACGGGCCCGTGGGCTGATCACCGAGGTGCCCGCGATGCCGGGACGCCCGACCGCGACCGCCGGGGCCGGAGCGGTGGACCTCTACCTTCCGGTACCGGTGGCGAGGATGAGCGGCGGGGGCCTGGGCGTGACCCAGCTCGTCTGCACCGCCGCCAACGCCCAGGTACCGGGCGGCAAGCAGCCACCCGCTGTGGACGTGCGCGTCCACGAGGCCGACACGCCCGGCATCTGGACCGTGCGCTGCAACGCGGCCGGAAACGTCCTGCCCGTGCCGAACGCCTCACCGAGCAGCCCCTGAGCCCGGCCGGCCCGGTGCCGCTGCCGGGGGTGAATCTGTGTATCGTCGGCTGACTCGAAGCTCGAAGATCACGGGGGAACCATGTTCAAGTCCTCAGCCCGAGGCGCGGCCGTCGCTGCCGTGGTGCTGGCCGCGGCCTGTGTGTCCTGCGGTGCGTCACCGAAGTCCGACACACCGGCCGCGGGGGCCGGTGCGACGGCGGCGAGTCGTCATGCGGCGGCGTCGCCGACGCCGGACGGCTCGGGGGCCGACGGCGCTGCCGCCGCGCCCGCGGCCGCGCCCAGCGAGCCGGCCACACCGGGGGTGGAGAAGGTCCGGGACGCCTTCGCCGGGCTTCAGGCGACCCTGTTCGACTCGTGCACCCCGGGCAATTGCGCCTACTTCCTGGGGCGCGTCTACGACGAACTCCACGGCATGGACCAGGCCATGAAGGCGGATCCGAAGGGTCCGGGGCACTTTCCCGAGCCGATCGCCCTGATCAGGAAGCTCGACGCGCAGCTCGGCGGCGATCGCTCCTTCGGCAACCTCAAGAGCCATCAGAGTCTGCTGATCGGCACGCGCGACAAGATCAACACGTGGATGCAGGGCCACCCGGAGGACTACCGCTGAGGGGGCGGACCGACGCGCCGAGCGCCACGCCCCGGCCGCATCCCCGCCCGTGCAGGGAACGCGCCCGGCCGGCGGCGGGCCGCGATGGACGGCCCACCGCTCGGGGCGCGTGCCGGCTCAGCCCGCGAGGCCGGCGCGGTGGGCCCGGACGATGTCCGCGTACCGGTGGCCGCTGGCCTTGATGGTGCGGGCCTGCGTGGCGTAGTCGACATGCACGAGGCCGAAGCGCTTGTCGTAGCCGTAGGCCCACTCGAAGTTGTCCAGGAGCGACCAGGCGAAGTATCCCGCGAGCGGGGCGCCCTTGCGGGCCGCCGACGCACAGGCGGACAGATGGCGTTCCAGGTAGTCCACCCGCTCCAGGTCGTCGATGCTGCCGTCGGGGCGGAGGACGTCCGGGAAGGACGAGCCGTTCTCCGTGACGTAGATCTTCCGGGCGCCGTAGTCCTCGGTCAGCCGGAGCAGCAGGGACTCGATGCCGTCGGCCTCGATCTCCCAGTCCATTCCGGTGCGCGGCACGTCGTCACGGCGGATGGAACGCCCGTAAGGTACCGGGCCGTTGGGGTCGTCGGCGACATAGGCGGGGAAGTAGTAGTTGAGGCCGAGCCAGTCCAGCGGGGCCGCGATGGTCGCCGGGTCGCCCGCCTTCTCCGGGAGTTCGACGCCGTACACCTCGCGCATGTCGGCGGGGAAGCCGCGGCCGTGGACGGGGTCGAGCCACCAGCGGTTGACATGGCCGTCCACGCGCCGGGCGGCGGCCAGGTCCTCGGTGCGGTCGGTGGCCGGGTGGACGGGGGAGAGGTTGTTGACGATGCCGATCTCGGCGCCCGGGGCCGCGGCGCGGATGGCCTGGGTGGCGAGGCCGTGGCCGAGGAGCAGGTGGTAGGAGGCGCGGACGGCCGCGGTGAGGTCGGTGAGGCCGGGGGCCATCCTGCCCTCCAGGTGGCCGATCCACGCCGAGCACAGGGGCTCGTTGAGGGTGGCCCAGTGCGACACCCGGTCGCCCAGGCGCTTCGCGACGACCGAGGCGTACGCGGCGAAGTGCTCGGCGGTCTCACGCTCGGGCCAGCCGCCCCGGTCCTGGAGGAGCTGCGGGAGGTCCCAGTGGTAGAGGGTGACGGAGGGGGTGATCCCCGCCGCGAGGAGCGCGTCGATCAGGCGGTCGTAGAAGTCGAGGCCCCGGGCGTTGACCGGCCCTTCGCCGCCCGGCACCACGCGCGGCCACGCGACCGACAACCGGTAGGCCCCGACGCCGAGTTGCTTCATCAGGGCCACGTCCTGCGGCCAGCGGTGGTAGTGGTCGCAGGCGATGTCCCCGTGGTCGTCGTTGTCGATCTTGCCGGGGGTGTGCGAGAAGGTGTCCCAGATGGACGGCGAGCGGCCGTCCTCGGCGACGGCGCCCTCGATCTGGTACGCGGAGGTGGCCGTGCCCCACAGGAAGTCGTGCGGGAGTGCGGCGAAGTCGATCGGTGCGGACACGGAAGTCCCTTTCGGAAGGTCGGAGTCGGTCACTTGACGGCGCCCGCCGTCAGCCCGGCGACGAGATAGCGCTGGAGCAGCAGGAACCCGGCGACCACGGGGACGCTCACGACGAGGGAGGCGGCCATGATCTGGTTCCAGTACACGTCGTTGAGCGTGGAGTAGCCCTGGAGGCCCACGGCGAGCGTGCGGGTTTCGTCGTTGGTCATGACCGAGGCGAAGAGCACCTCGCCCCACGCCGTCATGAACGCGTAGACGGCCACCGCGACGATCCCCGGCATCGCGGCCGGCACCACGACGCGGAACAGCGCGCCGAGCGGACCGCAGCCGTCCACCAGGGCCGCCTCGTCCAGATCGCGCGGCACCGAGTCGAAGTAGCCGATCAGCATCCAGATGGAGAACGGCAGCGAGAACGTGAGGTACGTCAGGATCAGCCCGCCGCGCGAGCCGAACAGGGCGACGCCGGTGGCGTTGCCGATGTTGACGTA
>NZ_NNBJ01000001.1:866655-1064680 GCF_002803085.1 Streptomyces sp. CB01201
CAGGAAGAGCGGCAGCAGGAACAGGATGCCGGGGAACATCTGGGTGGACAGCACGGTGACCGTGAAGACGCGCTTGCCGCGGAAGGAGTAGCGGCTGACCGCGTACGCCGCGAAGACGGCGATCACGACCGAGCAGACCGTCGCGGTGCCCGCCACGATGAGCGAGTTCACGAAGTAGCGCGCCAGCGGGACGGTCGACCAGATGTCGATGTACGGGCGGATCGTGAGACCGCTGGGCAGCCAGCGGAACTTCCCGGAGACGTCCTGGAGCGGCTTGAGCGAGCTGGACACCATGACGTACACGGGCAGCAGCACGAAGCCGGTGAGCAGGGTGAGGAAGACGCGCCGCGACCACAGGAAGGAACGCGGCGGCGCCATCGGTGAGGGCGCGGGCCGGCGGGACGTCCGGGGAGCGTCGGTGGTGCTAGACATCGGCCGTCTTCCTTCCTCGGGAGGTCAGCAGCAGATAGCCGCCCGTCACGATCAGCAGGAAGAGCAGCAGCAGGACGGACATGGCGGAGCCGGTGCCGAAGTTCCAGGTGACGAAGGACGACTGGTAGATGTGGATGGAGATCAGGTCCGCCGCCGCGGGCGCCGACTTGCCGAACAGGACGTACGGCGTGTTGAAGTCGTTGAACGTCCACAGGAACAGCACCAGGACGAGGACTTGGTTGACGGGACGCAGCGAGGGCAGTGTGATCCGACGGATCTGCTGCAACATGCCCGCCCCGTCGAGCGCGGCGGCCTCGTACAGCTCCTTCGGAATGTTCTGGAGGCCGGCCATCACGATGAGGAAGGCGAACGGCCAGCCCTTCCACACCGACACGATCAGCAGGGCGTAGAAGCTGTTGTCGCCGATGAGCCAGAAGGAGGGCTTGTCGGTGAGGTGCAGCTGGTCGTGCAGGACGTGGTTCACCAGGCCGTTGTCGTGCTGGAACATGAACGCCCAGGTGATGACGGCCGCGTAGACGGGCAGCGCGTACGGCACCAGGAAGATGGTCCGCAGCACGCCCCGGCCGCGGAAGTTGTCCTGGAGGTAGAGCGCGGCCGTGGTGCCGATCAGCCAGCACAGGCTGACCGAGAGGAGCGTGAAGACGACGGTGACGAGGAACGAGTGCAGCAGCGCCTCGCCGACGGCGCCGTGGAAGTCCACCGCCAGACGGTAGTTGCCGGTGCCGGACCAGGGCGCGGTGCTCCAGTCGCGGATGTAGAACTGGGTGAGTTCTTTGAAGCTCATCGCGACGCCGATGACCATCGGCACCAGGTGGACGAGGAGTTCGAGGAGCAGGGCCGGAAGCAGGAGCAGGTACGGCAGTCCGATGCGCCTGATCCGCCCGGGGCGGCGCGGGCCGCGCGCCGCCCCGGGGGAGTGCTCGGGCACCGACCGCGTGCCTGCGGGAGGGGCCGTGGTCGTCATGAGGGTGTCGGTCCTCACTTCGCGGGCATCTGCTGCTGGGCCTTTTGCAGCTTGGCCTTCACCGACTCGGTGGTCACCGTGCGACCGGCCGCCGTGTCGGCGAACAGGTCCTTCACGGCGGTGCCGACGGCGGTCTCGAACTGCGACTCGTCGGGCACCTGCGGCAGCGCCTGCGCACTGCTCGTCAGGGTCTGCCGGAGGACCGCCGTGGCCTGGGAGTTGAAGGCCGGGTCCGACTGTGCCGACTTGACCGGCGGGATGGATCCGTAGGTGGTGTTGAGGAGCTTCTGCTCCTCGTCGCTGGTCATGAACTTCACGAACTGGGCCGCGCCGTCGAGGTTGTGGGTGTTCTTGAAGACGGCCATGTTGATGCCGGCGACCATCGAGTTGGTCTGCGCTCCGGTCCCGGGCGCTCCGGACTGGACGGGGGCCGCGGTCACGCCCCAGTCGGAGTCCTTCATCCCCAGCGACTTGAAGGTGGCCGACGCGGTCTGCCAGAGCACCATGCCGGTCTTGCCCTTGGCGAAGTCGCTCAGGGACTGGTTCTGGGCGTACTCGGCGTTGCTCTGGTTGACGATCTTGTCCTTGGCCATCAGATCGACGTACTGCTTGACCGCCGTGACCGCGCCGTCACTGGTGAAGCTGGGCCTGCCGTCCGCGGTGAAGAACTCGGCGCCGTGCTGCTTGGCGAGCACGAAGACCTGGTGGATGTTGTTCGACAGGTTGGAGCCTTCGGCGCCGAGCCCGTTCCTGCCCGTGCCCTCGATCTTCTTGCCGTCGACGACCAGCTCGTCCCAGGTGGCCGGGGGCTTGGTGATCCCCGCGTCCGCGAAGGCCTGCTTGTTGTAGTAGAGCGCGTACGACATCGAGTACAGCGGCACCGCGGCCGGGTCCTTGCCCGGGACTCCGGTGGAGCCGAGCGCCGAGTCGACGAACCGGTCCTTGCCGCCGATCTTGGAGAAGTTGGCGGCGTCCCACGGCAGCAGCGCGCCGGTCGCCTGCAAGGAGGCGCTCCAGCTGTTGCCGATGTTCATCACGTCCGGGCCCTGGCCCGACGTGGTGGCGGTCAGGATCCGGTTGAGCAGATCCGCCCAGGGCACGACCTCCAGCTTGACCTTGATGCCCGTCTGCTTCTCGAACTTGTCGAGCTCGGGCTGGAGGACCTTCTCGTCCACCGAGATGCTGGCGCCCTGGTTGGAGGCCCAGTACGTGAGCGTCTTGGGCGAGTCGTTGGAACCGCCGCCGGAGGCGGAGCCACCGCCGCAGGCCGTGGCCGCGAGGGCGAGTGAAAGGGTGGCGGCGCCTATGGCCGCGGCTCTGATGGTGCGCATGGCCCCTGGTGTCCCTTCCCGGGAGTCGAAAACCGTGAGGTCGCCTTCGGAGACGCCGGAACGGCGGCGTTCGACTCCTGAAGGTCCGCATGGCTTAATTTAAGACGTGAGTTAAGCGGCGCCGGAAGTGAGGCGTCAAGATGTAAAGCAGGGTGTCTCATCCAACGAACTCGCCGCGTGAGGTGCCCGAGTCGGTGTCTGCGGCGGCTGTACGGCCTGTCACCTGCGACGGCGCGACCGGACCGTGCTTTGCAACGGTTGTATCTCGGTCGGGTGTTGAGCCCGGGGCCCCGATTGATGGGTTCAGTGTCCGCTCGGTACGCCGCGAAGTGACATGACACGCGCGCTCTGCTGATACACCGTCAACTGCTCGGCCCGGGATGGGTGCTGGGGACGCCGAGGGTGTCACCACGACGTCGCCAGCAGGTGCTCCGCCGTGGCGGCCGGCCGTGGTTACGCCGTCTCGCGGATGACCAGTTCGGGGTCGAAGACCACGGAAGTCGCCTCCGTGCGCTCGCCACGGATGTGCTGGTCCAGGAGCCGGGCCATCTCCGCCGCCATCTGCTCCACCGGTTGACGGACCGTGGTCAGCGGCGGGCGGCAGGACAGGGCGATGCCGGAGTCGTCGAACCCGATCACCGCCACGTCGTCCGGCACCCGCCGCCCCCGCTCCCGCAGGAGCTGGCAGACACCCTGGGCCATGAGGTCGTTGGCCGCGAACACGCCGTCCACATCGGGGTGTTCGGCCAGGAGACGGGTCATGGCGGCGATGCCGCTGGCCAGGGTGAAGCCGCCCTCGGCGACCGGCACATACGGATGGCCGCCCCGCGCCATCGTGTCGCGGAACCCGGCGAGCCGCTCCTGACTGGCGGGCACGGCCAAAGGCCCCGCCACCGTCGCCGGGCGCCGGCAGCCTCGTTCCAGGAGCCGCCGGGCTGCGAGCCGTCCGCCGTCGCGGTGGTCCAGGTCCACATAGCTCAGCGGCACCGCCGGTGTGGGACGCGCGAACAGGACGGTCGGCAGGTGCGCCGCCGCGAGCAGGGTGGGCAGCGGGTCGTCGGGGTGTGTCGAGACGACCAGCGCGCCGTCGGCGCGACCCTGCCGCAGATAGGTGAGCACCTCGTGGCGGTCGTCGGGCGACTCGGCGAACATCAGGACGGGGTGCATCGAGCGCGGTCGCAGGAAGCCGACCACCCCCGCGACCACCCGGCCGAAGAACGGGTCGGCGAAGACCCGCGCGGCGAAGGCCTCCTGGCTCTCCTCGGGGCCGCCGCCCGCGCCGGACACCACCAGGGCGATGGTCTCGGCGCGCCGGGTCACCAGGGACCGGGCCGCCCGGTTGGGCGCGTAACCCGTGCGCTCGATCGCCCGCTGTACCTGTTCCTGGATCGCCGGGTCCACATTGCGGACGCCGTTGACGACCCGGGACACGGTCGCCCGGGAGACGCCCGCCTCGCGGGCGACGTCCTCAAGGGTGGGGGCCTGCCTGCTCATGCCCCGCACCCTAACGGCATGCCGGGGACACCGTATAGAGCGCTCTCCCTCCTCCCGAAAGGACGCCGGGCCGGTCGTTTCCACGCAGGTGCGAGCAGACTCAGCCGGCCGCCCGCAGTGCCACTTCCAGGGACAGCGGTACGTCCCCCGCGGAGCGGCCCGCGAGCACCCGGAAGGGCCCCGCCTCGGTGCGCCAGCGGCCCGCGCGCTCGTCCCAGTGCCGCAGTGCCTTCGCCGGGACGTGCACGACCGCCGTCACCGTCTGCCCGGCACGGGCATGCACGGCCGCATAGCCCGCGAACCACCGTCGCGGGTACTCCACCGCGCCGTCGGGCCGGGCCAGATACACCTGGACCACCTCACGGCCCGAGCGGGGACCGGTGTTGCGTACCCGGACACGCACGGCGAAGGACTGGCCCACCGTGAGTTCCGGCGGTCCGCTCAGCTCCTCGTAGTCCCAGGACGTGAACCCCAGGCCGTGTCCGAACCAATAGGCCGGTGTCCGGCCCGCCCGCAGCCAGCCCCGGTGACCGATGTGCAGTCCCTCGGTGTAGTCGAGGCGTCCGTCGGACGGGGAGGTGTTGGTGACGGGGGCGTCGGCGAGCGTGGCCGGCCAGGTGGTGGGCAGGCGCCCGCCCGGTTCCCGCAGCCCGAACAGCACATCGGCGAGGGCCGCGCCGCCCTCCTGGCCGGGAAACCAGGACAGGAGCAGCGCCCCGACCTCATTCCGCCAGGGCAGCTCCACCGGCCCACCGCTGTTGACGATCACCACCGTGCGGGGATTGGCCGCCGCGACCGCGCGGACCAGGGCGTCCTGATCGGAGCCGAGCCGCAGATGGACGCGGTCCCGGCCCTCGCACTCGTCGTCCTCGGTCGTGCCGACGACCACGATCGCCACGTCCGAGGTGCGGGCCGCCCGCGCTGCGGCGTCCAGCGCGGCGTCCGTGTCGGGGACGGGCGGGGCGGCGCCGACGATCACCGCGCGACCCGTGTCCGGGGCGAGCTCGCGACGCGCGACAAGGAGGGGGAGGGTACCTGCCGTGACCTCGGCCGTGACGGTCCGCACCGGAGGCATGACATGGATCAGGGCCGGGTCGTCGGTCTCCCTGGCGAAGTCGCCGTTCAGGAGCTCGCGGTCGTCCAGGCGCAGGCTCATCCGGCCGAAGCCGGCGATGCCGAACGTCCAGGCCCCCGTCTCGCGCGGACGCAGCTGGGCCCGGATCTCCACCGTGTGCGCGCCCGGAGGCAGCTCGGGCTCCAACTGCCTTGCACAGAAGCGGTGTTCGGCGTGCAGCTCGACTCCGTCGGCGTCCAGGATCCGCAACAGGACACCGGGCGCCCCGGAGTCCGGATCGGTGCACAGGGTCCCGTCCAGCGCGGGCGGTGGCCCGGCGAGGGTGGGGCCCGGCACATGCACCACTTCCGCCCGGCCGCGCAGCCGCCCGCGCACGCCGTCCAGGAGGCCGACCTCGGCCTGTGGGAACACCCCTGCGCTGCCGCCCCCCTGGGTGCGGGTGCGCGTGGCACGGGCGCCGATGACGGCCACCGTCGCCAGGCGCTCGGTGTCCAGCGGCAGGACGTCCCGGTTGGCCAGCAGGACCGTACCGGCGGCCGCCGCCCGGCGTACCAGGGCCCGAACCGCCGCCGGGCGCGGACGCGGCCGGCTGGGCGGCCGGTCCATCGAGCCCAACGCGCCGAGCCAGTGGCCCAGTTGAAGCAGATGGCGCACCTTGGCGTCCACGGCCTCCTGGGGGACCTCCCCCCGCTCCACCGCTCGCAGCAGCGCGTCCCCCCACGCTCCCTCGGGCCCCGGCATCACCAGATCGAGGCCGGCGCGCGCGGTCTCGCACGTGCTGCGGACCGCCCCCCAGTCCGATACGACCACGCCGTCGAAGCCCCACTCGGTCCGCAGCGGGGTGGTGAGCAGTGAACTCGCCGTCGTGGTCGTGCCGTTGACCGCGTTGTAGCCCGCCATGACGACCCGGACGCCGGCCGCCACCGCCGCCTCGAACGGCGCGAGGTACACCTCCCTGAGCGCCCGTTCCCCGACCCGCACGTCCACGGTCAGCCGGTCCGTCTCGGAGTCGTTGGCCACATAGTGCTTGGCCGCGGCGGCCACCCCCTGTGACTGGACGCCGCGTACCAGGGCCGCCCCCATGCGGCCGGTCAGTTCGGGGTCCTCCGAGAGGCACTCGAAATGCCGGCCGCCGAGGGGGCTGCGATGCAGATTGAGGTTGGGCGCGAGAACCACGTGCACGCCCTTGCGCCGCGCCTCCAGGGCGAGGAGCGAGCCGAGCCGCTCGACCAGCGGCTCGTCCCAGGTGGCGGCGAGGGCGGTGGCCGAGGGCAGAAGCACGGCGGTGTGCCGCTCGTCCCACGACGGGCCGCGCACCCCCGCCGGGCCGTCCGACATCACCCACGGCCGCAGCTCGACGGCCGGCTCCGCCGCCGTGCGCCAGGTGTCCGCGCCGGTGAGCAGCCTCACCTTCGCCTCCGGCGTGAGCTTGTCGATCAGCCGGTCGAGCTCGTCCTCGTCCCTCATCCCGTCCCCCCTCGTCGCCCGTCCCCGTACTCGTCAGTGACGGGTTGTCAGTTATAGATGCCGAACTCGTACAGCGAGTAGCCGTAACCGGTCCCGCGCGCGGTGCCGTTGACGCGGACGTAGCGTCCGGTGCCCTGGAGATCGAAGTCGTCCACACCGCCGTTGCCGTCGGTCACCGTGCGCAGGGTTGCCCAGTTCTGGCCGTCGTCGGACGTCTGGATGGAGTAGGCCTTGGCGTACGAGGCCTCCCACAGCAACTGCACGTGCTTGAACGACGTGCGGGTGCCGAGGTCCACCTGGAGCCACTGCGGGTCGCTCCAGTCGCTGGCCCAGCGGGTGGTGTTGTTGCCGTCCACCGCGTTCGCCGCCGTGCACGGGCAGTCGCCGTAACTCGCCTGGAAGGACGAGGCGGTGGCGGGTTTGCCGCGGGCGATGTTCGTTCCGTTCACCACGGGTGGCACGACCTTGATGGAGCGGGTCTCGACGCCGACATTGCCGTGGCCGTCGGTCGCCTTGACGTAGACCTTCCAGACGCCCGGCCGGTCCGGCGCGGTGAACTTCAGCCTGCCGCCGCCCAGGTTGGTGAACGGCAGGGACACCAACTGCTTGCTGGCGTCAATGTAGTTGCTGTTGTCCAGGACCTCATAGGTGATCGGATCGCCGTTGGGGTCGGTGGCCCGGACGTCCAGCGTGACATCACGGCCGGCCTGCACACTGCCCGCGCCGCCCTCGACATCGAGCGCGGAGATGACCGGGGAAGTGTTGTCGTGCGAGGTGTCCGCGCCGTACGCACGCTTCACCGCGTAGTAGGAAAGCCGCTTCTGGCCGGCGGGCAGCAGGTTGAACCAGATGCCACCGAAGTCGTACTCCGTGCCGTAGTGGAACATCGTCGCACCCAGGGCGACACCCTTGTGTCCCGTGACGCAGCCCCACGCCTTGGTGTAACCGTCGGCCTTGGCCTGGTCGGTGGGCTCCTGCGGCACGCCGTTGGCGTCGTTGGGCACCTCCCACTCGCCGGCGGGCCCGGTCTCCGTGACGATGTACGGCTTGTTGTAACCGCCCTGCTCCCATGCCGACTTGACGTCGCACACGGCGTTGTAGGAGTTGACCGCGTACAGGTCGAGGTCGGGAGCGTTCTTCTTGAAGTACGGCCACGCTCCCACCCAGGCGTCGGTCGAGGTCACCGGGTGGTTGGGATCGATGCTGTGGATCTTCTTGGTGATGTCATTGACGAGCGTGGTGTAGGCGTTGCGCTGCTGCTCCAACGCGGTGCCGCTGTAACAGTTCTGGAGGCCGAGCACGGATTCGTTGCCGACGTCCCACATCAGGACCCCGGGGTTGTCCTTGTAGGTCTGCACCCACTTCGGGAACTCGTCGAGCACCTGGTTCTTGTACGCCGTGTCGGTGAGGTAGTTGACACAGCCGCCCGAGCCGGGACCGCCGCCCGGCTGGAGCCAGAACCCGGCGATCACCTTGATGCCGTGCGCCGCGGCCGAGTCGAAGAGGGGCTTGCTTGAGGCGTCGGTGCCCCAGGTGCGGATGGTGTTGACGCCCATGGACTGGAGGTCGGGCAGGTACTTGTCGGCATCCGCGACGGAGGGACCCCAGGTCAGGCCCTTGATCTGGTACGGATGTCCGTCCACGGACAGCTGCCAGTTGCCCTGGGTGCCGGTCACTTTGACGACACTTCCGGCGGCGTGCGCGGTCGTCGCGGGCAGGGCGGCGAGGGCGCCGACGGTCAGGACTCCTGCGGCCAGGGGGGCCAGCAGTCGGCGTGGGCGGGTGCGGGGTGGTCGGCTCATTGCGGGTCCTCTTGGTGTGGGGGCCGGTGGTGGTGGCCGGCCCGGCCGCGGCGGGACGACGGGGCGGCCGGGCCGGCGTATGGGGAGGGCGAACTGGCCTACGGGAGGCGGTAGTTCGCGTCCAGGGCCGCACCCGCCTCCGGGTGGGTCTGGTCGTAGCCGCGCGCGTCGCACTGGAGACCGCCGACGACGCAGTGGTTCACGAGTGCCTTGAGCGTGGCGTCGTCCCAGGCGTTGAAGAAGTCGTAGTGGAACGAGTAGCTCGGTCCGCTCGCGAGCTTCGCCTGGGAGAGGTCGCCGTTGACCGGGAAGGCCATCTTGAACTCGATCATCGGCAGGGCGACCGGGTGGTCGGCCGGGCAGACGTTGTCGTTGGTGCCGGGCTTGACCACGGGGTAGGCCATGTGACTCTTATGGTCGGGGGTGTCCAGGTACTTCCCGTCCCAGCAACTCGGCGCCTGGAAGCGGATGTTGAGCTGGACATCGGCCCGGTTGGGGCAGTTGGCCGGGAAGTTGACGTTGAAGTAGCTGTCACCGCATTCCCAGCCCTCCACGAAGCCCGGGTGGTTGCGGAACTCGTCGGCCGTCTGCATGGGGCTGCCGACCACGAAGCGAAGCCCCTTGGGGAAGGGCCGGACGCTGGTGTAGTCGGTGACGCCCGCCTTGTAGTAGATGGTCTGGAGGCCCACCGGCAGGATCTTCTGGGTGCCGTTGAACAGGGAGGGCATCCAGTAGCCCGACTTGTCCCCGGGTGCCTTGCAGGTCGTGGAGCCCGCGTCCAGCGAGGCGGTGGTGCTGTTGGCGTTCGTGGTGGTGTTGCCCATGAAGGTGTGGTCGTGGGACTTGCCCGGCTGCTGCGGATAGACGATCGGGTCGTCCGGAGCGGTATGGGTCACCGAACAGTTCGCCTGGAACTCGTGGAAGTAGCGGTGCGGCGGATCCTGCGTGGACGGTGATACCCCGGTGACCGGCGGGTTCGCCGGAATGTAGCCGTCGCCGTCGGGGTCGTCGGGCGAGCCGGCGGTGGACGCGGGCATGCCCGCCATCCCCGCCATGCCGCTCATGTCGTGACCCTGCTGTGCGGCGGTGGCCGACGAGGCGGCAGGGGAACCGCCCGCGGGTGCGTCGACACTCGCGGCGACGCCGCCGAGGCCGAGCGTGGTCAGCAGGACCGCGCCCGCGACCAGCGTGCCGGAAACGAGCTTCGATCTCCGTGGCATGGAGACCTCCTGAAGGTGGGGGATGGGGAGGCAGAGCGGGCCACCGGCTGCGCTAGTTCACCGGCCGGTTGCCGGGAGAGCGCTCTCCCGTCCTGGAGTCTCGGGGCGCCGGAGTGAAGGTGTCAAGGGATGCGACCGGAGAATGGAGAGCGCGCCGCGGCCCGGCCGGCGGACCCAATGGCCTTGCGGGCAGGGCGGGTTGAGCCCCACCTGGCGGATCGTCAGGTTCCCGTCTGTAAGGTGACGACCTATGAACGCAAACCCCGGGGATTTCTGCCGCAACCCTTGACGTTGCCTTCGGCGGGATGAAGCATTCCCCGGCGAGAGAGCGCTCCCCCACCCCCCTTCGTTCACCTCTTGAACCAGGAGAGTCGCCCCATGCCCCCAGTTCCGCCCGACTCCAGCGACCCCCGCCCGTCCACGGTCACCCGCCGCACCGTGCTCGGCGCCGTCGCCGCGACGGCCGCCTCGGCCCCCCTGCTCACGGGGCTCGCCGCACCCGCCTCGGCGGCTCCCGCGGCCGTTCGGCCGCGCGCCCTGCCCGGCGGGGGAGACCTCGGCCCCAATGTGCTGATCTTCGAACCGGGCACCGCCGGCATCCAGGCGAAGCTCGACCAGATCTTCCACCAGCAGGAGTCGGCCCAGTTCGGCACCGGCCGCTACGCCCTGCTCTTCAAGCCCGGAACCTACAGCGGCCTCAACGCCCAGATCGGCTTCTACACTTCGATCGCCGGGCTCGGGCTCTCACCGGACGACACCACCATCAACGGGGACGTCACGGTCGACGCCGGCTGGGCCAACGGCAACGCCACCCAGAACTTCTGGCGCTCCGCGGAGAACCTCGCACTCGTCCCGGTCAACGGCACCGACCGCTGGGCCGTCGCACAGGCCGCGCCGTTCCGCCGGATGCACGTGCGCGGCGGCCTCAACCTCGCGCCCTCCGGCTACGGCTGGGCCAGCGGCGGCTACATCGCGGACAGCCGCATCGACGGGCAGGTCGGGCCGTACTCGCAGCAGCAGTGGTACACCCGGGACAGCGTGATCGGCGGCTGGGTCAACGCCGTGTGGAACATGGTGTTCTCCGGCGTCCAGGGCGCCCCCGCGCAGAGCTTCCCGAACCCGCCGTACACCACGCTCGACACCACGCCGGTCTCACGCGAGAAGCCCTTCCTCTACCTCAACGGCAGCGAGTACCGGGTCTTCCTGCCGGAGAAGCGCACCAACGCGCGCGGGGTCACCTGGGGGAACGGCACGCCCAGGGGCACCTCGCTGTCCCTTTCCCAGTTCTACGTGGCCAAGCCCGGCGTGAGCGCCGCCACCCTCAACCAGGCCCTCGCGCAGGGCCTCCATCTGCTGCTGACCCCGGGCATCTACCACGTGGACCAGCCCATCCAGGTCGACCGCGCCAACACCGTGGTGCTGGGCCTCGGTTACGCGACGATCGTGCCGGACAACGGAGTGACCGCACTGCGCGTCGCCGATGTGGACGGTGTGCGCCTCGCCGGATTCCTCATCGACGCCGGGCCGGTCAACTCCGCCACCCTCCTTGAGGTCGGCCCCGGTGGCGCCTCGCGCGACCACTCGGCCAACCCCACCACCGTGCAGGACGTGTTCGTACGCATCGGCGGGGCCGGCGCGGGCAAGGCCACCACCAGCATGGTCATCAACAACCGCAACACCATCGTCGACCACACCTGGGTGTGGCGCGCCGACCACGGCACGGGAGTGGGCTGGGACACCAACCGCGCGGACTACGGAGTCGTGGTCAACGGCGACGACGTGCTGTGCACCGGTCTGTTCGTGGAGCACTTCAACAAGTACGACGTCCAGTGGCTGGGCCAGCGCGGTCGCACCATCTTCTTCCAGAACGAGAAGGCCTACGACGCACCGAACCAGGCCGCGGTGCAGGACGGCAACGTCAAGGGCTACGCCGCCTACAAGGTGGGTGACAACGTCACCGCACACGAGGCCTGGGGGCTCGGAAGCTACTGCAACTACACCGCCGACACCGGCATAGTGCAGCACCACGGCTTCGCCGCTCCGAACACCGCCGGGGTGAAGTTCCACGGCGTGCTCGTGGTGTCGCTCGGGGGCAACGGGCAGTACGAACACGTCATCAACGAAGCCGGTGCGCCGACCTCGGGCACGTCGACGACGCCGTCCACGGTGGTGTCGTACCCCTGAGCCCGGTCGGACCCGGTCCCTCCCCGGCGCGGGGGAGGGACCGGTGGCCGGGGCGGCCGGAGGCCCTCCATGGGGGTCTACTGGGCAGGCCCCCGGGGCCGAGGCCCCGGCGAGCAGGTGCCGCCCTGCTCGTCACCGGTCGGGGGAGGAGCGCCGACAGGGAGGCTCACGGTGTGGGAGCGGATTCCCGGCCGGGGGCGGCCACCGTGCGGACAAGCAGCACGGCCGCGGCGATGATCATCAGGAAGCCGAGGGCGTAGGGCGTGGCGTGGCCGGTGCTCGCGTAGAGCCATCCGGCGAGCAGGGGCGCGGTCATCTGTATCGCCGAGCCGATGGATGAGATCCCGCCCGCCAGCCACCCCTGTTCGTCCGCGCCGACGGCATTGGACATCAGCCCGTCCAGCGCCGCGGCCATCGCGCCCTGGCCGGAGGCGAACAAGAGGGCTGCCACGGCGAGGAGTTGGGGCATGTCGAGGGACAGGGCGACCAGGGCCATGCCGCCGCACCCCACCGCTTGGGCGACGATCCCCGAGATGACGACACCGCGCTCCCCGATGCGGGGCAGGAGCAGGGCGAGCAGACCGCCCTGGACGGCTATGTCCAGGATCCCGGCGGCCGAGAGCAGCAGGCCGACCTGGGTGGGTCCCCACCCCACGGCGTCCTTGCCGAGGACGGACAGGTTGTTGGCGTAGAAGTAGAAGGGGATGCTGACCAGCGTGAACCCCGTGAGCAGGACGCGTAGTTCGGTGCGGGCGAAGGCGTCCTTGAGGACCTTGAACGGGTGGAGGTCTTCGAGCCCCAGCCGGGCCGTCCGGTTCTGCGGGGCGAGGCTCTCCGGGAGCGCGAAGATCGAGACGACACCCACGAGAACAGCGGTGACCGCGGTGGCGTAGACGGGCGCGTCGAGGCTCACCTTCGCAAGGAAGCCGCCGATGGCGGGCCCGAGCATCATGCCGACGCCGGTGAGCGCGCCGAGCAGCCCGTAGCGCTTGGTGCGGTCCTTCGCCGGGGTGATGTCGGCGACGTAGGCGAATATCGCCGGCATGTCCCCGGCCGTCAGCCCCTGGATGGCCCGCGCCGCGACCAGCACCCACAGAGCGCCGCCGACGCCGAACATCGCATAGCCGGCCGCCGCGCCGAAGGCGCTGATGATCAGGACGGGCCGGCGGCCGACCCGGTCGGAGAGGCCGCCGAGCAGGGGCGCGACGATGAATGCGCACAGGGCGTTGACGGATTCGAGGACGCCGACCCACAGGGCGAGCGAGCCCCCGCCGACGTATTCGAGCGTCACGAACGGAAGGACCGGAAAGACCACGGTCATCCCGATCGAGTTCAGCAGGGTCAGACACACGATGACGAACCAGGCCCGCCGGGGTGCGGCCGGCTCCTTCGTCGTCAGGGGCGCGGGATCAATGGGTGACAGGGTCACGGCTTCCTCCAGCCAGCGTTCGGAACGCCGCGACGCAGCGCCTTTCAGAACGGTACCGTAATCAGAACCGTTCTGACTTCGCAACTGCTATGGTTATTGCATGACGGCACGCGAGGCGACGAATGACCAGCTCGGGCGGCGGGAGCGAAAGAAGGCGCAGACGCGCAGAACGATCGCGGAGACGGCCCTGCGGCTCTTCCTGGAGCGGGGGTACGACGACGTCGGCGTGCGCGAGGTGGCCCAGGAGGCGGACGTGGCAACGGCCACGCTGTTCGCCCATTTCCCGTCGAAGGAAGCGCTGGTGTTCGACCAGGACGACGAGCAGGAGGAGGCACTGCTCGACGTCGTGCGCCGACGCGCCGAGGGTGTCTCCATTCCGGAGGCCCTGCGGCGCTGGTTCCATGCGATGGCCGACACGGCCAGGGGCGAGCCGGACCTCGACCGATTCCACCGGCTCATCGAGACGACACCGGCCCTGCGGGACTACTCGGCGAAGATGTGGCTGCGTCATGAGCAGGCGCTGACGGATGCCATCGCCGCCGAGAGCGGCCTGGCCGCCCCCGACACCGCCTCCCGCCTGGTCGCCCGTACGGCCCTCGGGGTCATCCCGTCGATCACATCGCTCGACGAGGCCACCCGGATCATCGACGAGACCTTCGACTTCGTCGAAGCCGGATGGGCCGCCACCGCGGCGCGGGCGCACGGCGGTGTGGGAGCGAAGAGCGGTCGTCGCGGCTCCGCCGGTGCGTAGTGACACCACCGGTGGGTGGTCGGGGCGGCCGGTCGAGAAACCGCTTTCGCCGACGGCGCGGCACGACGATCATGGGATGGAGCCGTTGTGCCACCTGAAAGGAACCGCTGCCATGCCCGTACCAGCCGACCGGACGGTCCTCCATCCGATGCCCGGGCAGCCGAGGGTGGTGCTGCTCAAGCCCCTCGTGAAGTCGCCGCTGATCGAGGTCGGTGAGTACTCCTATTACGACGACCCGGAAGACGCGACCGCCTTCGAGACGCGCAACGTGCTCTACCACTACGGGCCGGAGAAGCTGATCATCGGCAGGTTCTGTGCGCTCGGCACCGGAGTGCGGTTCCTCATGAACGGGGCCAACCACCGCATGGACGGGCCGTCGACCTTCCCCTTCCCCACCATGGGCGGCTCATGGGCCGAGCACTTCGACCTGCTCACCGGCCTGCCCAACCGCGGGGACACCGTCGTCGGCCATGACGTCTGGTTCGGGCACGGCGTCACCGTGATGCCCGGCGTGCGCATCGGACACGGAGCCATCGTCGCCGCGGGGGCGGTGGTCACCTCCGATGTGCCCGACTACGGGATCGTCGGCGGAAACCCGGCCCGGCTCATCCGCACCCGCTACAGCGATCCCGACGTGGCCCGGCTGCTGGCCGTGGCGTGGTGGGACTGGCCGGCGGAGCACATCACCGAACACGTACGGGAGATCATGGCGGGCAGCATCGACGATCTGGAGGCCGCCGCCCCGCATTCCGCGCATTCCGCCAGGGAGTAGCCGGGGCTCAGTGCCGGGGGCTCACGATCATGCGGATGTCGTCCGCCGCCCGTAGCACGAACCGCTCGACCGGGACCACTTCGTGCCCCGGCTCCGGCGCGAACCGGAGGCGCCTGAGGAGCACGGCGAGCGCCAACTGCGCCTCGACGGTCGCCAGTTGTGCGCCCTCGCAGCCGCGCGGCCCGAAGCCGAAGGGGATGTGGGCGAGCCTCGGCCGCTGGGCCGCCTCCTCCGGGGTGAACCGTCCGGGCCGGGGCCCAGCGGTCCGCGAGCGCCGCCGCCAGTACGGTGAACCGCGCGAAGTGCCGCTCGTGGCCGTCCCGGTGCCCGGCAGCTGGGAACCGTACGACGGGACCGTAGGCGGCGTGCAGCAGCCGCTGGTAGTAGTGGTACAGGCCGCCCGCTGCCGCGATGGCGCCCGCACCACCGTCCGTCCGGGGCTCGGGGCCGGGGATCCGCATGGCCGCTCCTCCTGGCTCGAATCGCGGGACGGCCCGCCGGGCCGCCGCCACCGTGCTGGTGGAACAGCCAACGGGAAGGACCGCCCGGCACAAGGGTGCCGTGAGCCGTGTCTCACCTGGCCGGTGCCGCTTGTCTATGCAACGAGTTGCATAGAAGGATTCGGGCATGGCGCTTGAGCACGCGATCCTCGTCTCGCTGTTGGAGAAGCCGGGCTCCGGTTATGAGCTGGCCCGGCGCTTCGACCGTTCCATCGGCTACTTCTGGGCGGCCACCCACCAGCAGATCTACCGCATCCTCAAGCGCATGGAGGGCGACGGCTGGATCGACGCCCGAGCGGTGGCGCAGCACAGCCGGCCGGACAAGAAGGAGTACTCCGTCTCCGACCCGGGGCGGACCGCCCTCTCGCGGTGGCTGCACGAGCCGATCGAACCCGAGAGCGTCCGGCACGAACTCGCCGTGAAGATCCGGGGAGCGGCCTTCGACGACCCCGCGGCACTGCTCCGCGAGGTCGAGCGGCACCACCGCGCCCACGCGGACCGCCTCGCCCACTATCTCGCCGGCGAACTGCGCGACTTCACCGGACCCGGGGCCCCCGCACCCGACCCGGGCCGCGAACTCCAGCACGTCGTGCTGCGGGGCGGCATCGCGTACGAACGGATGACGCTCGCCTGGCTCGACGACGTGATCGCCACCCTCCACCGCCTCGGCGCCGAGCGCTGAACCGACGACATCCGTACGGGCGCCCGCCCGCGCCGCACCTCCGGCGCCCGCGCCCACCTCGACCGACCGACGATCCCCGCTCCACCGACGTCCTCCGCCCACCCTTCCGAAGTCTTCCGTCCACCCCTCCTCAACTCCCCGAGCCGGAAAGGCGAATGGCCATGGCCGACGCGCTTTTGTTCAACCCGCACACCTATGACCCGACGCACTTCGACCCCGAGACCCGCAGGCTGCTGCGTGCGACCGTCGACTGGTTCGAGCAGCGCGGCAAGCGCCGGCTCATCGAGGACTACCGATCGCGGGCCTGGCTCGCCGACTTCCTGGCGTTCTCCGCCAAGGAGGGCCTCTTCGCCACCTTCCTCACTCCGGCCTCCGCCGCCGGAGAGGGCGAGGGCGACAAGCGCTGGGACACCGCGCGGATCGCCGCCCTCAACGAGATCTTCGGCTTCTACGGCCTCGACTACTGGTACGCGTGGCAGGTCACCATCCTCGGCCTCGGCCCGGTCTGGCAGAGCGACAACGCCGCCGCCCGCACGCGCGCGGCCGAACTCCTCGACCAGGGCGAGGTATTCGCCTTCGGCCTGTCCGAGAAGACCCACGGCGCGGACATCTACTCCACCGACATGCTCCTGGAGCCCGACGGCGACGGCGGGTTCCGGGCCACCGGCAGCAAGTACTACATCGGCAACGGCAACGCCGCCGGGCTCGTCTCCGTCTTCGGCCGCCGCACCGACGTCGAAGGCCCCGACGGCTATGTCTTCTTCGCCGCCGACAGCCGCCACGAGGCGTACCACCTGGTGAAGAACGTCGTCGACTCCTCGAAGTACGTCAGCGAGTTCCGTCTGGAGAACTACCCGGTCCGCGCCGAAGACGTCCTGCACTCCGGCCGGGCCGCCTTCGACGCGGCCCTCAACACGGTCAACGTCGGCAAGTTCAACCTGTGCACAGCCTCGATCGGCATCTGCGAGCACGCGATGTACGAGGCCGTCACGCACGCGCAGAACCGCGTTCTGTACGGCCGCCCCGTGACCGCCTTCCCGCATGTGCGGCGGGAGTTGACCGACGCGTACGTACGCCTGGTGGGCATGAAGCTGTTCAGCGACCGGGCCGTCGACTACTTCCGCTCCGCGGGCCCCGACGACCGCCGCTACCTCCTCTTCAACCCGATGACGAAGATGAAGGTGACCACGGAGGGCGAGAAGGTCATCGACCTGATGTGGGACGTGATCGCGGCCAAGGGCTTCGAGAAGGACAACTACTTCGCGCAGGCCGCGATCGAGATCCGGGGCCTGCCCAAGCTGGAGGGCACGGTCCACGTCAACCTCGCCCTGATCCTCAAGTTCATGCGCAACCACCTCCTGAACCCCGCGGACTACACGCCCGTCCCGACCCGGCTCGACGCGGCCGACGACGCCTTCCTGTTCCAGCAGGGCCCGGCCCGCGGTCTGGGATCCGTGCGCTTCCACGACTGGCGTACGGCCTACGACGCCTTCGCGGAGCTGCCCAACGTGGCCCGCTTCCGCGAACAGGCCGACGCGCTCTGCGCGTTCGTGACCACCGCGGCGCCCGACGAGGAGCAGAGCCGCGACCTCGACCTGCTCCTCGCCGTCGGCCAGCTGTTCGCCCTGGTCGTGCACGGCCAACTGATCCTGGAGCAGGCCCGTTTGACGGACCTGGACGCCGACGTGCTCGACGAGCTCTTCGCCGTCCTCGTGCGGGACTTCTCCGCGCACGCCGTCGAGCTGCACGGCAAGGACTCCGCCACGCCGGAGCAGCAGGGCTGGGCGCTGGGCGCGGTCCGCCGCCCGGTCGTCGACGAGGCCCGCTCGGGCCGGGTCTGGGACCGGGTCGAGGCGCTGTCCGGCACCTACGAGATGGCTCCCTGACCGATGCCCCTGCCGCCGGGCGGCCGCTGACGACCGCCCGGCCGGCACCTCAGCCGAGGTGGGGATAGTCCGGCAGGGTGATCGAGTTGGCCGCGCGGCCGAGCTCGTCGGGCGGGGTCCTGCGCTGCTCCGCCGACCGGTTCTGGGCCAGCCGCTGGTTGTCGCGGACGTAGTCCCGCGTCAGATCCTGGTACCGGGCGAAGGCGGCGCGGTGGTCGTGGGGGTGGTTCGCGAGCTCACCCGCGAGTACATACGCGCCGACCATCGCGATGCTGGTGCCCTGCCCGGATCGGGGCGAAGGGCAGTAACCGGCGTCGCCGACCAGCCC
This sequence comes from Streptomyces sp. CB01201, assembly GCF_002803085.1. Lineage (GTDB taxonomy): Bacteria > Actinomycetota > Actinomycetes > Streptomycetales > Streptomycetaceae > Streptomyces > Streptomyces hundungensis. The sequence continues at coordinate 884,994 of NZ_NNBJ01000001.1, forward strand.
TACGCGGCCGTTCGACCAGCGGTCGAGACGGACCTGGCTCATCGAGTCGAAGTAGAAGTCCGGCGCGTCCCGCATGCTTTCCAGCAGCCGCGGCGTCTCCCAGCCGACGCCGGCGAAACGCTCGGCGAGCATCGACTTCTGCTGGGCGAGGTCGCGGTGGTCGTAGTCCAGTTCCGGGGAGTCGAAGAGCAGCATCGCCCGCGCCTCGGTGTTCTGCCGTGCGCTGTAGACGCCGACCAGCATGTCGTCTCCGGCGTGATACATCTGCCAGTGGTCGAGGTCCAGGTAGTTCTCCACGCTGAAGATGGCGAGATAACTGCCCAGGAAATGAAGGAAGTCCGACTCCGGGCCGAAGGCCAGCCTCCGCACCTGGGAGTGCAGTCCGTCCGCGCCGATCACGAGGTCGAAGGCGCGCGGAGGTGTGTGAGCGAAGCGGACCTCCACGGTGTCCTCGTACTGCTCGACGGAGGTGATGGAATCTCCGAACAGATACTCCGTGCCGTAGCGGCTCGCGTCGAACAGTAAGGTCGTCAGGTCGTCCCGCATGATCTCGACATCGTCGTTGTCGATCAGGCCGCCGGTCAGGGTGGCCTCGGTGGACCGGGACAGCTCCTCGCCCCGGGCGTCCACGAAGGACATGCCCCGCATGTCGGTCGTGGCGGCCCGAACCTTGTCCAGCAGCCCCATCCGCTCCACGACGCCCAACGCCGAGCCGCGGATGTCGATGGCCTGCCCACCCCTGCGCAGCCCGGGTGCCCGCTCCACCACCGTGGGCGTGAATCCGGCCCGCTGCAACCAGTGGGCGAGCGTCAGTCCCGCCACGCTGGCTCCGGATATGAGTACGTTCCTGCTGCTCATGGCTCTCCCGGTCTGCTGATGCGGATCGCTGGTGCGCGTCGCTCGGCCGTGCACCGATGCCCGCGGACGCGCCGAGTCCGAGTCTTCGCAAGGGGCTGCCACGTCCGCAATGCACAGATCGGCAACGAATGGTTGCGTTCCGGGCAATCTGCCGTGGCGCCCCCGCAGGTGGCGCCAGTCGACGGCCGCCGTCCGGTCAGGACCCGTAGACGGCGGTGGCGATCCGGGCGAGCGAGTGGATGAGCGGGGTGGAGGCACTTTCACGCCAGGCGAGCACCAGACGGCTCGGGGGCATGTCGGTCAGGGGCACCACCGTCAGGCCCTCTCCCGCGGGGTGGTCCAGGGGCATCAGTCCGACGGTGCCGTTCCAGAGGACGGCCTGGCGGCACTCCTGGACGGCTCGTACTTCGGGCCCCTCGCGTGGCCGGCCGCCGTTCCAGTAATCCTGCCAGAGCGGGTCGGTGCCCTCCGGAAAGACGAACCAGCGACGATCGGTCAAGTCGGCTACGGATAGAGCGACTTGACCGGCCAGCGGATCGTCGGCGCGAAGCAGGGCGCCCACCCGGTCGGCGCGGAGCCCGTGGACGGTCAGGCCGGTCTCGTCGAACGGCCCCCGGGTCAGGGCGACATCGACCGCCCCGGCGTGCAGCCCGCACGTCGGATCGCTCAAGTCGGCCTCGCGCACGTGCACTTCGACGCGTGGATGCTGCCGTCGGTAGGCGTCGGCCAGCCGTTTGGCGCGCGGGTCACCGCCGTCACCCAGGATGCCGAGGGTGAGGGTCACGGCTCCGGCCGCCTCGGCCACACGCTGGCGTGTCCGCTCCGCCCGGCCGAGCAGGGCACGGGCCTCGTCGAGCAGTACCGCTCCCGCCGGTGTGAGGGCGACCCCCTGCGGAGAGCGGTCGAGCAGCGCGGCGCCGAGTTCCGTCTCCAACTGCTTGATCGCGCGGCTCAGCGGCGGCTGGCTCAGGTGCAGCCGCCGGGCGGCCCGGCCGAAATGGAGTTCCTCGGCGACCGCGACGAAATAGCGCAGCGTGCGTAGCTCCATGCTGCGACGATACCCGTCCGGTATCGGTGCCACGAGACGGGTCTTGGACGGTCGCCGGGCCCGCGCAGTGCAATCGGGGCATGACCTACGAACCGCAGCACAGTGAACTACCCGCCGATCCCGCCGTGTTGGTGGTCGGTCCGGACGACGGCGAGACGATCGTCCTGGGCACCACCCGGCTGCGCCTGCTCGAAGACGGCAGCAACACCGGGCACCGCCTCGGGATCGCCGAATCCGTGCTCGCCCCGCACACCCCCGGCCCGCCGCAGCACCGGCACGCCCAGCACGACGAGGGCTTCTACATCATCTCCGGCACGGTGCGCTTCACCGTCCGGGACCGCGACTACGACGCCTGCGCCGGCACCCTCGTGATGGTCCCGCCCGGAGCCCCGCACACCTTCGCCAATGTGACCGGTCAACCGGCCGTCATGCTCAGCACGTTCACGCCGGACCTGTACGTCCAGTATTTCCGGGACCTCCAGGACATGATCGCCGGCGGTCAGGCGGTGACCCCCGAGGCGACGATCCGAACGATGAGCCGGTACGCCACGGAGCCCGCCGCCGACTTCGGCTGAGGACGGGGCTCAGTAACCGCTCAGCAGGGTCCGGACCCTGCGCAGCTCCTCCGGCCCCGCCGAGCTGCGCCACCGTGACGGGTCGGCCGGCCGGCGCCCCCACAGCAGCAGGACCCGGGTGGCGGCGTCGCTCTCGATGGTGGCGGTCCCTTCGGGCGGGGCCAGCCGAATGCCGGTGCCCTCGGCGTCGGCGGTCACGACGACATCGTCGGTGCCGGGGGAGCGCAGCCGCCCCTCGATCCTGCCGTCGGGCCCCAGATCGAGGCCCTTGCTGCCCTTGGCCAGCAAGGGCCGGCCCACGGACGCCACGCTGTGCTCGGTCATCCAGGGCTCGGTGAGCGCCTGCACCGCCGTGCGGTCGTCGCCGCTCAGGTCCCAGCGGTGCAGGATCAGCTCCTCCCGCATGTGTTCCGCGAAGAACGGCGCGTTCACCGAGCGACCCGTCCACATGATCTCGGTGTCGGGCGACAGATCGCGTTCGGCTGCCGCCGCGACCTCGGCGAGCCGCTCGCAACCGCTCATGAACGCCGCCCAGAGGTCGGAGTCGGACATCCGCCGGTAGGGGTCCTCCCGTTCGAAGCCCCGCGTCTCCACCGGCGCGCCCGAGAGAAACGCCTGGAGGACCCGGGTCAGTTCCTCGGCATTGCCCGTCTGGTGGGCCAGCACGTCCCGTACCGTCCACGCCTCGCACCAGGTGCCGTCGTCGGGCCGGTGGGCCCGCACCTCGTGGAGGAAGGGAGCGAGCTCGGGCAGGGCGTCATCGACGTGGGAGGGAATCACGTGCCACGGGTATCCCGAACCGGCACCCCGCCAAACCGGTCGGCCCGAACGACGCCCGGTCGGCTGACGGACCTCACGACCGCCGCCCGCACCCCGGGCCGGGGCCAGGGCGACCGGCCGGCGATCGGCCCGTACGTACGCGCGATGTCTTCACCCGATCGTGAGTTCCTCCGGCCGAGTACCTGGTGCCTCGCGATTCTGGAAGGGATGGCATATGACGGGCGTCTTCCGTCCGTGCCGCGGGTGATCCGGCTGTGCCGTGGGTGAGGGGAAGCCATGACAGGGGAAGCGGGACGACGTGGGGGCCTGGAGGAACACGCGCTCTTATGCGCGGCGGGCCTCGCCGATCTGGCGGTGAGCACCCTGGGCTCGGCCCTGGGAGTCGTGCGGGGGCTGCTGCGCCGCTCGGACGCCGCCGACCTGGCGGCGGACGCCGAGAACGAACTGCTGGCACGCGGCCGCCTGGTGAGGGACCGGTACGCGGCCGTACCGCCGGCCCATCTGGAGGTGCTCGCCCAACACGCTCTGGCTCGGCGGGCCGGCGATGTCTGAGCGGTGGGATCCGGCCGCGTTCAAGGCCCGCGTCGACGAGGTGCTGCGCCAGTTCGTGGCCGCGGAGGCCGAGCAGCTGTCGGCCGTCGACCCCCTACTCGCGCCGGTGGCAGGCCAGTTGGAGGCGGCGGTCGCCGACGGCAAACGGCTGCGCTCGGCGTTCTGCTACTGGGGCTGGCGCGCGGTGGGGCAGCCCGACAGCGACGCGCTGGTGCGGGCGGCGGCAGCCATGGAACTGGTCCATGCCGCAGCCGTCGTCCACGACGACCTCATCGACGACAGTCCGTTGCGGCACGGCCGCCCCACGGCACACATCGCGTTGCGGGGAGCCGTGCGCCGGCGGCCACGAGCCGTCGCGGCCGCGAGATCACTGGCGATGCTGGTCGGCGACCTGCTGATGTCGCTGGCCGGGCAGCTCTTCGCCACCAGCGGCCTGCCCGCCGCCTATCTGGCGCGGGCCCGCCCGCTGTGGTCGCTGCTCGCCCGGGACCTGATCGCGGGCGAGTGCCTGGAGATCCTGCGCACCGGCACCCCTCCGGACACCTCCGCCTCGCTGAAGGTGATCCGGTACAAGACCGCCAAGTACACCGTCGAACAGCCCCTGTTGATCGGTGCCGCCCTGGCCGGGGCCGGCGAGCGGCTGCGACAGGGCTACTCCGCGTACGGGCTGCCGTTGGGCGAGGCCTTCCAGCTGCGGGACGATCTGCTCGGCCTGTTCGGCGACCCGGCGCGCACGGGCAAGGCCAACACCGACGATGTGCGCGGCCACCGGCCCACCGCTCTGCTGGCCGAGACCTGGCGCCTGGCCGACGACCGTGACCGGGAGCGCCTCGCCGCACTGCTCGGCCGCCGCGATCTGGACGAGGAAGGGCTGGCCGAGGTCCGTGCGGTGATGCGGGACCTCAAGGCCCCCGACCGCATCGAGGTGATGATCGGCGAGCGCGTCGACGAGGCCCTCACCGTGCTGGACACCCTGAACGCGCCGGCGCCCGCCACCGCTGCCCTGAGCGCACTGGCACGCTCCGCCGCCATCCGTCTGTCCTGACCCCCCCCGCGGCAAATCCGTGCGTGCCGCCCCGAGGACTTACCCCACCCGCCGTCGACGACCCTGAAGGACGAGGAGATCTGCCATGACGTACACCGAGGCATCGATGGACGCCCTGCGGCAGGCCGGTGACGAGCTCGCCGACGCCACCGTGGCCACGCTCTTCGAGAGGGGAGAGGTGGGCAAGTTCAACACCCTGATGCGGTACGTCTCCACCGTCGGAGCGCCCCTGCCGGACGGGCTGCCCGACGTGGCGCGGGAGTATCTGCGGGTCACCAGCACGCCGCCGGCCTGGGTGGACTGGGGCGAGATGGAGCGGGCCCGGCTGTTCTTCGTCGACAACAACGTGCACATCTCGACCGCCCTGTCCTTCGCATCCATGCCGGCCTGCTACGTCGTCCCGCAGGTGGCGAAGCTCCTGTCGGCCACCCACGGCCTCAAGTACCCCTCCAAACGCATGGCGGAGACGGGCCAGTTCACCGTCTACCTGATGCGGCCCGACGCCTTCGAGGCGGGCAGCCGGTTCATCCCCGCAGCCCAGAAGGTCCGCCTCCTGCACGCCTCCATCCGCCACCACCTCGAACGCGAGAACCGCTGGGACACGGAGGCGCTCGGCACGCCGATCCCCCAGGAGGACATGATCGGCGGGCAGATGTTCTTCTCGCTGCTCGTCCTGGACAGCCTGCACCGGCTCGGCATCCACATGTCCACGGAAGGCGCCGAGGCGTACTACTACGCCTGGCGTGTGGTCGGCGCGATGCTCGGCATCGACCAGGGCGCCGTCCCCAAGTCCCTCGACGAGGCACGGGAGTTCCTCGATCTGTACATGGTGCGGCACATGGCGCCCTCCGAGGAGGGCGCCGAGCTGACCCGGCAGCTCATCGACCTCTATGAGGAGATCGTGCCCGGCACCTTCTTCGACCCGATCGTCTCCGCGCTCATCCGCCACCTCGTCGGCGACACCTGCGCCGACTGGCTCCAGGTGCCGCGCACCCGCTGGGACACCGTGGTCAAGGCCGTGCCGCACCTCCTGGGCGTACTGGAGACGATCGAGGACCGCTCCCCGCTCGGGGCCTGGGCGCTCGACCGCCTCGGCCACCTCACCGCCGTCCTCGAACTGTCCTCGCTCACCCGTGGCCGCGTCATGCACTACGCCATTCCGGAGCAGCTCAAGAAGGACTTCGGCGTCGACGGATCGGTGCCCCGCACGCACCGGTGGACGCCGCCGCCCGCCACCGTCGCTCCCTGAACGGGCCGATGGGCTCGCGGTCGCTCACCGGATGTCGCACCAGGCGATCGCGTCCTCCACCAGGCTGCCCAGAACCAGGCGCCCGGCGTGCTCGGCCACTCCTGTAGCCATGCGGAACTGCCGCTCGGTGTCGGCCAGTTGACGCAACCCGCGACCTTGGCCGTCGACCTCCACGACAGCGGCGGCGTGCGCGGGCAGGGGCGGTAGCAGCCGGAGCGCGGCGGCCGCCGCCCGGCGCACCGGGGGAGCGGTCCGGTGCAGCCAGTCGAGGGGCGGGGTGGGCGGTCCGGCGAGCGCTACCCAGAACCCGCCGCCCGGGCTGCGGGACATGTTGTCCGGGAAGCCCGGCAGGTCCGGTGCGAACGTGTCGTGGCGGCCCGCCTCGGGGCCGGTCAGCCAATAGCGCGTGAGCCTGCGCGCACCGGTCTCGGCCACTACGACGAACGACTCGTCGGGTGCGAGAGCCACACCGTTCGCGAACTGGAGCCCGTCGAGCAGCACTTCGGGCTCGCCGCCCGGAGCCAGGCGCGCGAGCAGGCCCGTCGGACGGTGCTCCACGATGTCGCTGGGCCAGTCGGCAAGCCCGTACCGCCGACTGGACACCGTGAAGTAGACGGTGCCGTCGGCGGCCGCCGACGCGTTGCTGCAGAACCGCAGCGGTTGTCCGGCCACGGAGTCGGCCAGCACGTCCAGCCCGGGTGTGCCGTCGGGGTCGAGCCGGAGCAGTCCCCGTTGCGCGTCGCACACCAGCAGCCTCCCGTCGGTGAGGACGTCGAGCCCGAGCGGTCGCCCCCCGGTACGGCCGACCTCCACCACCCGGGGGCGACCGCCGGGACGCTCGGGCAGGTCGATCCGCAGGAGGCGGCCGTCGCCCAGGCCGGCGAGCACTCGTCCGGCGTGATCGAAGACGACGTCCTCGGGGCCCGTGCCGTCGAGCTCGATGCGGTGCAGCCGCGGCATGGGGGTGGGACCGTGGCGTCGGCGGCTCATGCGCCGTCCCTGCCCGGGCGGGACCGAAGCAGATGCTCCGGCTCCACGCAGGGGAGCGGGGCGACGGCCGCGCCGAGGAGCGCGACCGGAGCGGCCGGGAAGTGCGCCGGAAGGACGATGGGGACGGGTACGGTCGGGACGGTTACGGTGGGATTCGGCATGGCAGCCCTTCTCATCGCGGACAGGTCACCGGGCTTCGCGCTCGTATCGTCGCGGGTCTCCGCCCGCCGTGGGACGTCCGGGGGTCTTCCCGCGTACGGGCCGTCGGCACGGGTGACCGCTCCCGGCCCCGAAAAACCCGTCGCGAGGCCACGCGGACCCCGTCGCGGTGTGGCGGGGACGGCCCTGACGGGGCCGCCGGGAATCGGATCCAAGTCGTGGCGAATGGATCCGTGAGTTCGGGGCAGACGCGAAACGAATGTTATTTGTACGGGGGACGAGGAGGGGAGTGGCTGTGACTGCCGTAGCGACTGCGACGATGAGGACCGCTGAGCCGGAGACCGGACACGAGGTGTCGGCGCTTCCGGTGATCGAGGACCCGGCCCGCGTGGCCCCTCGTGATGCGCGGGCGCTGTCCCGGCAGTTCTTCGAGCGCCTCGCGGTGCTTGAGGAGGGCACGGCCGAATACCAGTACGCGCGCAACACCCTGATCGAGATGAACATGTCCCTCGTGCGGTTCGCCGCCCGTCGCTTCCGCAACTTCGCGGACGAGATGGAGGACGTGGTCCAGGTCGGCATGATCGGCCTGATCAAGGCGATCGACCGGTTCGAGCTCTCTCGTGAGACGGAGTTCGCGACCTTCGCGGTGCCCTACATCGTCGGCGAGATGAAGCGCTTCTTCCGCGACACCACCTGGGCCGTGCATGTCCCGCGACGCCTTCAGGAGCGTCGTAGCGAGCTGGCCCGGGCCCGCGAGGAGCTCGAAAGCCGCCTCGACCGCTCGCCCACCGTCAAGGAACTCGCCGCCCTCATGGATCTGAGCGAGGACGAGGTCGTCGAGGCCCAGATGGCGGCCAACGGCTACAACTCGGCCTCCCTGGACGCCGCACTCTCGGGCGACGAGGAGAGCGGGGAGGCGGCCCTGGCGGACTTCATCGGCGCCGAGGACCCCGCGATGGATCTGGTGGAGAATTTCCAGAGCCTCGCCCCGCTGATGGCCGAACTCTCCGACCGGGAGCGTCTGTTGCTCCAGCTGCGATTCGGTGAGGAACTGACGCAGAGCCAGATCGGCGAAGAGCTGGGAGTTTCCCAGATGCAGGTTTCCCGACTGCTTTCGCGTACCGTCGCCAAGCTCCGCGCCGGAATGTTCGAGACCGCCACACCCGCCACTGCCTGAGGGTCCGTACGTACGGAACAGAAGAAAAGAAATAGAGCCGACCGGGTTCCGAATCAAGCGCAGAGCTGATTCTTCCTGTCGGCTTTTTTTCGTGTTCGTCTTTTCGCGCTCGTCTCGTGTTCGTCGACTTTGGTTCTCGTGTGTCGGCACACAGCAGGGGCCGGACCCGTCGAAGGGTCCGGCCCCTGCCGTCGGGTGGTTCGGCTACCAGCGGTACCAGCGGCCGCTGCCGCCCCGGGGGCGGGCGACGAAGCCGACGAGCCACACCACCAGGACCACGATGGCCACCCACCAGAGAATCTTGAGGGCAAAGCCCGCGCCGAAAAGGATCAGCGCGAGCAGCAGCACGAGAAGAAGGGGAACCATGGCTATCGACCTCCAGTCCACCGTGTGCCCGAAAGGCACCCGTCACGCACTCGAATCGGCTTGATACATATTCCCTGGCTCAAGCACCCGAATCGCCTGACCGTCCGGAATTCTGGCGCAATCCCGTACCCTTGAAGAAGGCGGCGGACATCCTTCGGGCCCCTGCGGTTTGGATCGGCCGAATGCGGCGAGGAGTACTGCTGTCGCAGTTTGGCGTCGATTCGTGGGAGTGGTTGTCGTGTCCGGTGAGGAAAAGGGCAAGTCGAAGGTCGAGCAGGCCAAGGGCAAGGTCAAGGAGGCCGCCGGCCGTGCCGTCGGTAACGAGCGCCTTGAGGCCGAGGGCCGCGGTGAGCAGGCCAAGGGCGACGCCCGCCAGGCCAAGGAAAAGATCAAGGACGTCTTCAAGCACTGACCGAGTGCGCTGACCGACGCGGTCAGGATGCGGGTGCGGGCCGACCGGAAGATCCGGTCGGCCCGCACCCGTTTTCGTCCCGTCGCCGTAGTCGCATCCGTGGCGGCACCCCGGATGCGGTCGTCCTCGGCGGTACGGGGCGAGGCGGGGTGGCAGGGGGCGGCAGCCGCCTACGCCACCCGGTAAGGCCGGCGCAGAGCCAACGCGAGACGGCCCCTGCGACCCCAGGTGACCTGGAAAAGGACGAACAAGGTGAAGATCGCGGTGGACGACCTCGCCGGCTCCGGCCTCGCCGAATTCTTTGATGAACATGTCAGGCAGAGGGAGTCCATCACGCCTCCGGAGGGCGAACGAGCCCTCGATGCCGACCGACTGGCGTCAGGCGGGCTCGACAGCTTGCATGAGGCGCTGGAAGGCCGTCATGCAGGGCAGACAGTGGTGATCGGTCTGGGTGTCTTCGACGGGTTCGAGGGGCTGGCCGCACAAGGTGGCGCGCTGGTCGTGGGCGACGACGTGCCACACCCGGCGGGTGCCGGTAACGGCCGTGCCGACGTGCATTTCGTACATGGCAGTCCTCCTACAGGGGAGCACTCCACAGCACCATCCCCAGGAGCCCCACGCCTGTCCAGGACGCTATTCGGGTGAATCCGGCGCCGCCGTGGTTAGCCCGCGGCCGCCGGGCCGGGACGCCTGCCGAGCGGCAGGCGTGACGCAGGCCCGGGATGCTGTTCGGAGCCCCGGCCCGGACGTCAGAAGATCACCGTGCCCCACCGGTTGAAGCCCACCTCCGCCGCACCCGGTCCGTGCTGCCCGCGCGTGTCCGCAGGTGGCGGCCTCTCGCCTCGCGGGGAGCCGGCAGCTGCCTCCTTCGGCGGGACGGGACGACGCTTCGCCGGGCGCGGGCCTTTGATCCGATGAGCGCACTCTTCCATGGAGGGGGAAACGAGCGACCGGCCCGGGAGGATACGCCGGGCGCGTCCGGCGCCCGGAACGCACCTGCGCGCCCCCTGGAGGCGCTGGCGGTGTGACTGTCATCCGATTCGCTCGTTTGAAGGGCAAAGGCCACAACGTCCGCCCCGGAGAAGGTGTTCCACCATGCCAGCCCCACAACGCGAGCGTCATCCCCGTCCTGTCGGTCCGGTGCCCGCGCTCGGCCAGGCGGAGGCGACGCTCGTCGAGCACTACCCCCGGCTCGTCCGGCTGGCCTACCTCATCCTTCCGCCTCGGCTCGGTCGCCATCGGCGCGTGCTCGCCGCCCACGGCGTGGTACAGAACGCGCTGCCCGCCCGCCCCGCGCCGATCAAGCAGGGGCGGGTGCCCGCGCCGCGCGACGACCGGGACACCCCGGCCCTCGACTGGATCGTGCGGCGCGTGGTGAGCGCCGCCCTGTCGTACGAGGGCGGCGCCGCCCGCTGGCGCCGGGCCGTGCGGCCGGCGCTGCCCGCCGTGTGGGGGCTGAGGCTGACGCCCCGGATCGGTGGCGCCGACGAACTGGCCCTGGAGCAGCAGTTGGCGACCGTACCCGCCGGGGTGCGGGCGGCCTTCGTGCTCCAGCACCTGGAGGGGTACGCCCCGCACACCGCCGTCGAACTCCTGGCGGCGGCCGGAGTTCCGGACCCGGAGGCCGTCCTGCGCGCCGCCGAGGCGCTCGGGCCGCAGGACGGCACCCGGGCGGGGCTGCTGCTCGGCTCCGTCGAATTCGACCCGTGCACGGTGCAGGCCCGGCCCACGGACCTGCTGCGCCGTCGCCATTGGCGGCGCTGGGGGGCGGCCGGCGCCCTCCTGGTCGCGGTGGTGCTGACCGTGGGCCAGAGCGGCAAGGACCCGGTGTCGCCCGATCTCACCGGCCGCTCCGGCGCCGGAGTCGCGATGGTCGATCCGGCGTCCCTGGGGCGTGCCCCGGGTGCGGCCTGGCAGTCGAGTTCGCGCATCGACTTCACCGTCTGGCCCGCGCGCGGCAGCCTCGTCGAGGACCGGGCGCTGCTGGGCCGCGCGCTGCGCGCCTGGGCACGGCCGGGCGCGGACGTCCGCGTATCGGCCGCGCCCAGGACCGGGACGGGCCCCACGTCCGCACCGCCCCAACTCCTGTACGCGGGACAGGTGGACGACATCGACGTGGTCCTGTTCCACGACGCCGAGCGGATCGTGCGCTACGCGGAAACCGCCGGACACCCGGCCGAACTGACCTTCTCGCGCGCCGACAACGCCGATGTCACCACGGCCGCCGCGCTGGTCCTCGTCCGGACCGAGCACCGGACCCGCTTCCTGTTCGCCCCCTGGGTCGCCGAGTCGACCACGCGCGACCTGCTCGCACCCGACAGTCCGGCCCGCCCGCTGCACGTGGGGGACGACGGAGTCAGCGACGCGGTGGCCCGCCCCGACCTCGCCGGGCCGTGCACCAACTGGCCGGTCCTGCAACTGCGTTCGTCCGAGCGCATCGCCGAGAAGCACGCCTTCCTGCTCACCGACCTCGGCGATCCGTCGCCCGTCCACCTCACCTACACGCCGCCACCCGGCAGCGGCGCCCCGGCCCGTCAGCCACGCGAAGCGACCAGTTCGGCAGCGTTGGTGAGCTGGTCCCACGCGGCCTGTACGTTGCGGTCCGCGGCCGGGGGTGGCGTACGGGCGGTCAACAACTGGGTGTTCGCCGAACAGCAACTGCCGGAGAACGCCGGCCAGGCGGAGTGGCTGTGCTCCCGGGCCGACACCTGGAACGGCCCCGGTCGGGCCGTCGTACGGTTCCAGCCGCCCACCACGGCGGCACGCGAACCCGGCACGCTGATCGCCGACGCGCGCGACACCTCGTACTGCAGTCGCTTCAACCAGCACCTCCTGGCCGACGCCCGCTGGAGCGCGCCCTCGGGCACCCCGTACCTCCTCGCCGCCGGAAGCCGTGCCGTCACCCGGATCACCGTGACGGGCCAGGTGCGGGCGGACGGCACCGGCACGACACTCGCCGTCAAGGCGCCCCCGGGGCGGTCGGCCGACATCAGCGGAGTGCTCAGCACCGGAAGGACGCTCGGCGCCGTCCACTGAGGCCACGGCGAGCAGCATCCGGCCCGAAGGGCAAGTGGACAGCCATGTGCGCGAGGGGCGGCCGGTGTGAATACTGGGTTGTGCCGCCACCGCAACTCGTAGGCCGGGAAGGGGAGTTGACGCGACGGCGGCCAGGGTCCAGCCCGCCCCGCTGTCGAAGGAGCACCGCCATGGACGACTGGTACGTGGACGACCGTTGCACCAACTGCGATGTCGCCCGCCAGTTCGCGCCCGAACTGATCGGTGAGGCCGACGGGAAGTCGCAGATCCTGCGCGCGCCCGGCGACACGGCCGAGAGGCGGCGTCTGCACGCCGCCGTCTTCGCCTGCCCGACCCGCTCGATCCGCCTCAGGTCGGGGCGGGTGGACCGGAGTCTCGACCCGTTCCCGATGGAGCTGGACGACGGACTGTGGATCTGCGGGCACAACTCCCGGCACACCGCCGCGGCCAACTCCTACCTCCTGCTGCGGCCCTCCGGCACCGTGATGATGATCGACACCCCGCGCTGGAGCGCCGAACTCGCCACGCGGTACCAGGCGTTGGGGCCGGTGACCGACGTTCTGCTGACGCACCGGGACCACGCCGCACATGGTCGCCGTTACGCCGACCGCTTCGGTGCCCGGCTGTGGATCCACGAAGGGGACCTTGACGCGGCTCCGGACGCCGACCGGGTCGTGAGGGGCCTCGATCCGATGGAGATCGCGGACGGGGTCACGGTCCATCCACTGCCCGGCCACACCCGCGGGAGCGTGCTCTACCTCGCGGACGACACGTACTGCTTCAGCGGTGACAGCTTCTACTGGTCACGTGCCGCCGGGGACCTGGAGGTGGCGGACAGCGTCACCTGGTACTCCATCGAGGAGCAGGCGGCCTCCCTGGCCAGGACCGCCGGGCGGCTCCGCTTCGCCTGGGTGCTGCCGGGCCACGGCGACCGCCACCGGCTGCCGGCCGCCGAGATGTCCCGGCGGCTGCGGGCGCTGACGGAACGCGCCGCACTGCTGGAGTCCCGGCCGGTCGACTTCACCGCCGTGCGTTGGTGACGACGGGGATCGCGGGGCGAGCGAGGCGCGTGGTGGGGTGTGGCACCGATCTCCCCATCCGTGCCACACCCCGCTCCACAGCGGCCGCCGGCCCTCTGCCCGGCGGCCGACCGGGGCCCCTCAGCCCCGGTCGTACAGGGGGACCCGCAGTCCCACGACGGGCCTCGCACACCGCGGTGTCCAGAGCGGCGCGGGTGCGTACTGCGGCGATCCGGCGCCCATCCGGCGGCTACCGGCCACTGCGATCCGGCCGGGGCCGACCACTCCGCTCCGGCTGATGACCGCGGTCATGACCGTCCTTCGGGGCGGTGTACGAGGTGACGGGTGTAGGCGTCGGTGGTGAAGAACTCCGGCAACTCCCGTGACAGCGCCGTGCGTTCGAAGAGTCCGCGAACGGAGTCGACGGCAGAAGGGGGGAACTCCGAGCCCAGCAGGCCGAGTTCGTGTTCCACCAGCCGCTCGACCGCAGATCGCTCGATCACCCGGTGCCGCAGCCACTGCCATATCTGCACCCGCGCGATCTCGGCAGCGGCGGCGTCCTCCATCAGCCCGTCGATGGCCACCGCCCCGCGACCGTCCAACCAGACGGCGAAGTAGCGCAGGGCGACCGCCACGTTGGTGCGGACCCCCTCGGCCGTGGGCGGGGCGCTGATACGGCGTACGGAGACGAGCTGCGCGGCTGTGACCTCGACGTCGTCACGGGTGCGTTCGAGTTGGTGCGGGCGGGAACCGAGCACCTCGTCGAAGACCTCGCGACAGACCGGTACGAGTGCCGGATGGGCGACCCGGGAACCGTCGAAACCGTCCTCCGCCTCACGTTCCTTGTCGAGCCGGACCTTGGCGAGTGCCGCCCCGTGGGTCCCCGTGTCCTTGCTGGGCACCTGGGCGGCCGTACCGCCGATGGCGTGGGCGCCCCGCTTGTGGCAGGTGTGCACCAGCAGTTCGGCGCAGGCCCGCATGAAGGGGGCGGTCATGGTGACCTGGGCCCGGTCCGGCAGCAGGAAGTCGGTGCGGTGGCCGAAGGTCTTGATCAGGCTGAAGAGGTAGTCCCGGCGGCCCATGCCCAGCCCCGCGCTGTGCTCGCGCAGCTCGTAGAGGATCTCCTCCATGGCGACTGCCGCCGTGATCGTCTCGATCAGGACGGTCGCGCGGACGGTGCCGCGGGGAATGCCGAGACGATCCTGGGCGAAGACGAAGATGTCGTTCCACAGCCGGGCCTCGTCACGGCTCTGCAACTTCGGCAGCGAGAAGTACGGCCCGTGCCCGGCGTCGATCTGACGCCGGGCGCAGTGGAAGAAGTACAGCCCGAAGTCGACGAGGGAGGCGGGCGCGGGGCGGCCGTCGAACTCCAGATGCGCTTCGGTGAGGTGCCAGCCCCTGGGCCGCACGGCGATGGTGGCGAGCTGCTCGCCGAGCCGGTAGTGCTTGCCCTCGGCAGTGCTGAAGTCGATGCGGCGCTCGATCGCGTCGAGCAGAGTGAGCTGGCCGCCCACGATGTTGTCCCAGGTGGGTGCGGTGGCGTCCGCGAAGTCCGCGATCCACACCTGGGCGCCCGAGGTGAGGGCGTTGACCGCCATGCCGCGCTCCGGCTGACCGGTGATCTCCACCCGGCGGTCGGTCAGACCCGGCGCGGGCGGTGCCACCCGCCAGGACTCGTCCGCGCGGATGCCGGCCGTGGCGACGGAGAAGCCGAACGGGGATCCCGAGGCCAGCCGGGATGCCACCCGCTCGCGTTCCCTGAGGACGTGGAGGCGGCGGTCGCCGAACTCGTCCACGAGGAGGCCGACGAACTCCAGGGCCTCGGGCGTGAGGATCTCGTCGTGCCGGTGTCCCGGAGCACCGAGGACCCGGGCACGGACGGTCGGGGCGGAGATGGTCATGCGGGGCTCCTCAGCGGGAGGGGCGGGGGCCGGGCGGCGACGGTCGTGCGGCCCCCCGCCCTCGGGCACGGGCACGGCGGTTCGTGGAGCGGGCGGAGGGCGGCGCGCGCCTCCTAGTGGAACTGCTCCTCCTCGGTGGAGCCCGTCAGAGCTGTGGTGGAGGAGGCCGGGTTGATGGCCGTGGAGACCTGGTCGAAGTAGCCGGTGCCGACCTCGCGCTGGTGCTTCACCGCGGTGAAGCCGTGCTCCTGGGCGGCGAACTCCCGCTCCTGGAGATCGACGTAGGCGGTCATGCCGTGCTCGGCGTAGCCGCGGGCCAGGTCGAACATCCCGTGGTTGAGGGAGTGGAAGCCGGCCAGGGTGATGAACTGGAAGCGGTAGCCCATGGAGCCCAGCTCGCGCTGGAACTTCGCGATCTGGTCGTCGTCCAGCGACGCCTTCCAGTTGAAGGAGGGCGAGCAGTTGTAGGCCAGCATCCGGTCCGGGTGCTCCGCGTGGATGGCCTCGGCGAACTCGCGGGCCTGCGCGAGGTCGGGAGTGCCGGTCTCGACCCAGATGAGGTCGGCGTACGGGGCGTAGGCGAGGCCGCGGGCGATGACGGGGGCCATCCCGCCCCGCACCCGGTAGAAGCCCTCCGCGGTGCGCTCGCCGGTCACGAACCGTGCGTCGCGCTCGTCCACGTCGCTGGTGAGCAGGTTGGCCGCCAACGCGTCGGTGCGGGCCACGATCAGGGTGGGCACGTCGGCGATGTCGGCGGCGAGGCGTGCCGCGTTGAGGGTGCGGATGTGCTGGGAGGTGGGGACGAGCACCTTGCCGCCGAGATGGCCGCACTTCTTCTCGGAGGCGAGCTGGTCCTCGTAGTGGATTCCGGCGGCGCCGGCCGTGATCATCGCCTTGGTCAGCTCGAAGGCGTTGAGGGGACCGCCGAACCCGGCCTCGGCGTCGGCGACGATGGGGGCGAGCCAGTCGGTGGTGTCGGTGCCGCCCTCTGCGGTGGCGATCTGGTCGGCGCGCAGCAGCGCGTTGTTGATCCGACGCACCACCTGGGGAACGGAGTTGGCGGGGTAGAGGCTCTGGTCGGGGTAGGTGTGCCCGGCCTGATTGGCGTCGGCGGCCACCTGCCAGCCGGACAGGTAGATCGCCTGGAGGCCGGCCTTCACCTGCTGCACGGCCTGGCCGCCGGTGAGTGCGCCGAGCGCGTGGACGTAGTCCTGTTCATGCAGCTGGCGCCACAGCCGTTCGGCCCCGCGCCGGGCGAGGGTGGCCTCCTCGCGGACGCTGCCGGAGAGCCGCACCACGTCCTCGGCGGTGTAGGTACGCTCGATGCCCTTCCAGCGCGGGTCGCTCGCCCACCGCCGCGCCAGTTCCGCGGCCGCCGCTGTCGTCCTGTGTGCCTGTGCCATGACCGTCTCCCGGTGGATCGTGAACCGTGCTTCGTGAACGGTGCCAACACGCGGCACTGGGTGCCTTCGTGGTGGTGAGATCGCGGCCCGTCGTTCCCCCTGCCGGCAATCCGAGCAATGGTGCGGAGCTGGCCGAAGAGGGCGGGGATTCCCGAGGTCAGGGCCTGAATCGGTGTCCCGGTTCCGCTTCGGCCGACGGGGTCCGGCGGGCCGCGTTACGACTCTGACACTGGCACTCGGTGCCAACAAGCAGGGGAAGATGCCAAGTTCTGCGTATCTTTCCCTCGCGCTTTGCCAACGTTGCCAACTCCGTGAACGGCGTCGGGGCGACTACGATCACGGACAGTGCAGACGATCGCCACCACACGGGAGCCACGGGTGAGCAAGACGTATGCGGGGGCGCGGCTGCGCCGACTGCGCGAGGACCGGCGGATGAGCCAGGCCGACCTGGCCCGCACGCTCGCCATCTCGCCGAGCTATCTGAACCAGATGGAGCACGACTCGCGGCCACTGACCGTTCCCGTACTGCTGCGGCTGACCGAGGCCTTCGGGGTCGATCCGGGGTTCTTCTCGGAGCGCGACACCAGCCGTTTGGTCGCCGACCTGCGGGACGCCCTCACCGGCGAGGTCTCCCTGGGCCGGGTGTCCGCGTCGGACCTCTCGGACCTGGCCGCGCGCATGCCCGCCGTCGCCGCGGTCCTGGTCGAACTGGGCCGCCGCAACCAGCACTTGACCGAGCAGCTCGCCGCGGTGGCGGAGGGCCGGGGGCCCCGTACGGCGGCCCAGCCGCGTTCCCCGCACGAGGAGATCCGCGAGTTCTTCTACCGTCGGCAGAACTACCTGCACGACATCGACCTCGCGGCCGAGGACCTGGCGGCGGAAGCCGGCGTACGGCCCGGGGAAGTCCTGCGCGCGCTCTCCGCACGCCTCGGTGAACGGCACGGGGTGAGGACGACCACGGCCACGGACTCCGAGCGGCTCCTGCACCAGTACGACGCCAACGCTCGCGTGCTGCACCTCTCCGGCCGGCTGCGCCCGGGCCAGCAGGCGTTCCGGATGGCGACTCAACTCGCCCTGCTGGAGCACGCGGAGGGGATGTCGGCACTGGCGTCGGAGGACTTCGACGAGTCATCCGCCGCATGGCCGCTCGCCCGCATCGGCATCGCCAACTACTTCGCTGCGGCGCTGATCCTGCCCTACCGGCGCTTCCACGCGGCTGCCGAGGAATCCCGCTACGACATCGAGCGCCTCACCGACCGGTTCGGGCTCGGCTACGAGACGATCTGCCACCGCCTCAGCACCTTGCAGCGCCCGCGGCTGCGCGGGGTGCCCTTCTCCTTCGTCCGGGTCGACCGGGCCGGCAACATGTCCAAGCGCCAGTCCGCCACCGCCTTCCACTTCTCCCGGGCGGGAGGCACCTGCCCGCTGTGGAACGTGTACGAGGCCTTCGCCGCCCCCGGCCGCATCCACGTCCAGGTCGCCGCGATGCCGGACGGCCGGCGCTACCTGTGGACCGCGCGGGCGGTCACCCGGCACCGGGGCGGCTGGGGCGAGCCGGGCAAGACCTTCTCCATCGGCCTCGGCTGCGAACTCCGGCACGCCGCACGGCTGGTGTACTCCGACGGGCTCGACCTGGACAACACCTCCGCGGCCGTCCCCATCGGTATGGGCTGCCGCCTGTGCGAACGCACCGACTGCCCCCAACGCGCCGTACCGCCCCTGGACCGGCGCCTGGCCATCGACGAGAACAGCAGCACGTTCATTCCCTACCCGGTGACGGACGCGCAACCGGTGGCGGACGCGTCGGCGGCCGACGGCTCAACGTCCGTCCGCAGCAGGTGACATGGCTCTCGCCGGTGTCGTGACATGACCCCGCACGCCCTGCCGCAGCACCCACCGCTCCAGCTCCACCACGTCCGCCCCGTCGAGCAGCGCCGGGTCGACCGTGGTGCGGATCTGGTGCGGGATCCCGGCGTCGAGGAGCAGGCGCAGGCTGCGGGCGGCCGGGGCCGCGCTGTTGGCGACGCCCGTGACCCTGTCGTACGCGGCAGGCGCGGCCTTCACGTCGAAGCCCACCCAGTCGAGCAGGCCCTCCGAGAGGAGCCGATCGAAGCGGCGCGGGTAGGCGCCGCCGGTGTGCAGGCCGGTCTCGAAGCCGAGCGCCCTCGCCTCGCGCAGCGCGTCGGCCAGCCCCGCCTGGAGGAGGGGTTCGCCGCCCGACAGGACGATGCCGTCCAGGAGCCCGCGGCGGCGGCCGAGATGGGCCGTCACCGTCTGCCAGGAGACGACGGCCGGTGAACGGGGCGGCAGGAGTGCGGGGTTGTGGCAGTATCCGCACCGCCACGGACAGCCCTGGCAGAAGACGGTGGTGACCAGGTGGCCCGGCCAGTCACAGCTGGAGAGCCGCGACCAGCCGCCGATCCGTATCACGCCGTCGTCCCCGCACCTTCGCGGGGACGCGCACTCTCGCGGAAGTGGACCCGCTCGGCGTGCTCGCCCTTCTTGCCGATGTTGAAGGAGGCGACCGGGCGGTGATAGCCCATGACGCGCGTCCATACCTCGCACAGGGCGTCACACCGGGGGCAGTTGACGTGCTCGCCCGCCAGGTATCCGTGCGCGGGGCAGATCGAGAAGGTCGGCGTCACCGTCAGGTACGGCAGCGAGAACCGTTCGAGGGAGCGGCGCACGAGGCTGCGGCAGGCCTCCCCGGTGGAGATGCGCTCCGACATGTACAGGTGGAGCACCGTGCCGCCGGTGTACTTGCCCTGCAACTCGTCCTGCATCTCCAGCGCCGTGAACGGATCGTCGGTCCAACCGACCGGCAGCTGCGAGGAGTTGGTGTAGTAGGGGTGCGCGTCCGAACCGGCCTGGAGGATGCCGGGGAAGCGCCTGCGGTCCTCCTTCGCGAACCGGTACGTCGTTCCCTCCGCCGGGGTCGCCTCCAGGTTGTACAGGTGGCCGGTCTGCTCCTGGAACTCGACCATCCTGGCCCGCACATGGTCGAGCAGCCGCACGGCCAGGGCGTGTCCCGCGGGGGTGGTGATGTCGTGGGTGTCGTACGTGAAGTTCCGGATCATCTCGTTGATCCCGTTCACGCCGATGGTGGAGAAGTGGTTGCGCAGCGTGCCGAGGTAGCGCCTGGTGTACGGGTAGAGCCCGCCGTCGATCAGGTCCTGGACGGTGACGCGCTTGATCTCCAGGCTGGTTCGGGCGAGTTCGAGGAGTCGGTCGAGCGCGGTGAACAGGCCGTCCTCGTCACCGGCGTGGACATGGCCCAGCCGGGCGCAGTTGACGGTGACGACGCCGAGGGAGCCCGTCTGCTCGGCGCTGCCGAACAGTCCGTTGCCGCGTTTGAGCAGCTCGGTCAGGTTCAGCTGGAGCCGACAGCACATGGAACGGATCTGGTTCGGCTGGAGGTCGGAGTTGATGAAGTTCTGGAAGTACGGCAGCCCGTACTTCGCCGTCATCGCGAACAGCCGCTCGGCGTTCTCGCTCTCCCAGGGGAAGTCCCGGGTGATGTTGTAGGTGGGGATGGGAAAGGTGAACACCCGCCCGCCGGCGTCGCCTTCGGCCATCACCTCGATGTACGCGCGGTTGATCAGGTCCATCTCGGCCTGGAGGTCCCCGTAGCGGAAGTCCATTTCCACACCGCCGATCACGGGCACCTCCGCACGCAGATCGGCCGGGCAGGTCCAGTCGAAGGTGAGGTTGGTGAACGGAGTCTGGGTGCCCCAGCGCGAGGGCACGTTCAGGTTGTGCACCATCTCCTGGACACACTGCCGGACCTCGTCGTACGTCATGGCGTCCTTGCGGACGAACGGAGCCATGTACGTGTCGAACGAGCTGAAGGCCTGGGCGCCGGCCCACTCGTTCTGGAGCGTGCCGAGGAAGTTCACGACCTGGCCGGCCGCGGCGGAGAAGTGGCGCGGTGGCCCCGAGTCGATCTGGCCGGGCACCCCGTTGAACCCCTCGGTGAGCAGAGTGCGCAGCGACCAGCCCGCGCAGTAGCCCGCGAGCATGTCGAGATCGTGGATGTGGAGGTCGCCTTCGCGATGGGCGCGCCCGACCGCCTCCGGATACACCTGGTCCAGCCAGTAGTTGGCGATGACCTTTCCCGCGGTGTTGAGGATCAGGCCGCCGAGCGAATAGCCCTGATTGGCATTGGCGTTGACCCGCCAGTCGCTGCGGTCCAGATATTCGGTCACGGAATCGACGGCGTCGACAACAGTCACGTCGGCCCTCCCACGAGGCGTCGGAACGTTCTCCGGGCGTGAGTACGCGCGGATGTGCGCCGGCAGGTATCGGACTCGCGGGTTCGTACGAGTGCGGATGCGTACGCACCCGGCCGTCGTTCCCACTCACCGTTGCGGGGCAGTCCCGGATTCCCACCGGGTTCCCTCTTGCCTCGACGAACGGCATCAGCCGCAGCCGTCGAACCGGCAGAACGAAACACTACATCTGTGATGGGAGGCGATATGCCGACACAAGATGTTGTGTGACCTTGGTCCCGTATGTCGGGCCATGGGGAAGGGACTTCGGTCCCGGCGGGCGGCGGTGACAGGACAGGTACCGCCCGTCGCGCGTCAGGGTCGGCCGACCGCCGACCGCCGACCGCCGACCGCCGACCGCCGACCGCCGACCGCCGACCGCCGAGCGCTTGCGCGTGGGTCAGGCGATGAGCGAGGCGACCGCCTTGTCCACCGGAACGCTGCCGCCGATCAGCTCCAGGGTCTGCCCCGCCGTGCCGGGCTCATGGAGCAGGGCGGCCAGGACGGAGGCGACGTCGTCGCGGGTGATGGCCCCGCCCCCGGTGGACTCGGCGAGGGTGACCAGGCCCGTGCCCGGCCCGTTGGTGAGCTGGCCCGGGCGCAGGATCGTCCAGTCGAGCCCGGCCCGTGCCTGGACGTCCGCGTCGGCCGCGGCCTTGGCGTACAGGTAGGCGGCGAATACGGAATCGGAACCACGGGGCGCGGGCGCGTTCCGGGCGCCCAGCGCGGACACGACGATGAAGCGCCGCACCCCGGCGGCCTCCGCCGCGTCCGCGAACAGGGCACACGCCGCCCGGTCCACGGTGTCCTTGCGGGCCACTCCGCTGCCCGGCCCGGCGCCGGCCGCGAACACGGCCGCGTCCGCGCCCGCCAGGTGCGGGGCGAGTTCATCGAGGGACACCGACTCCAGGTCGCACACGACGGGCTCGGCACCCGCCGTCAGTAGATCGCCTGCCTGCCCCGCTTTGCGGATGATCCCCGCGACGTCGTCTCCGCGTGCGTGCAGCAGCCGTGCGAGCCGCAGTGCGATCTGACCATGACCACCAGCGATAACAATGCGCATGTCACCGACCCTAGGCGCCCGGCCCGGACCGCGCCGGGAAATCACCGATCCTCCACGCCCCCTGGCCCCCGCCCCGATGGCACCACCGCAGCGGGGTGGTGTCGGCGCAGCGGTTCCTCAGGTGGGCAGGCCGGCCAGCCAGCCGGTGAGGAGCCGGTTGACCTCGGCCGGACGTTCCTGCTGGATCCAATGGCCGCAGTCGTCGAGCACATGGGAGGCGACGAGCCCCGGCAGGGTGTCCGGGTACGCCTTGATCGCATCGGACAGCCATGTCGTGGACGCGTCGCGGGCGCCGCCGATGAACAGGGACGGCTGGGTGATGGGGGCGCCGTCGTAGGCGGCGAAGTCCTCCCAGTCGCGGTCCATGTTGCGGTACCGGTTGAGGGCCGGGGTGAGGCCGGTGTGCTCGAACTCGCCCACGTAGAAGTCGAGTTCACGCTCGCCGAGCCAGGCGGGAACCCGGCCGGCGGGGAAGCGCTCGCGCAAGGTGCCGTTCCTGCTGACGAAGTGCGGGTCCGGGGCTCCGGGGGCCGGCATCGTGTCGGCGGACAGTGCCGCGTAGAAGCCCGTCAGCCAGCCGCGGACATCCGGCTCGATCTCCGCCTCCGCGCGGCCCGGTTCCTGGAAGTACGAGACGTAGAACTCCTCGTCCCCGCCCATGCCGTTGAAGAGTTCGCTGGGGCGCGGCCCGCCGCGCGGCGCGTACGGAACGCTCAGCAGCCCCACCGCGCGGAAGACCTCCGGGTGGCACAGCGCGGAGTTCGCCGCGATGGCCGCACCCCAGTCGTGACCGACGATCACCGCCGACTCCTCGCCCAGAGCGCGCACCACCGCGAGCTTGTCCTGGACCAGCTCGACCATCCGGTACGCGGATGCGGCGGCCGGTTTGGAGGAGCGGCCGTAGCCGCGTACGTCGAGGGCGACCGCGCGGAAGCCCGCCGCCGCGAGCAACGGCAACTGATGACGCCAGGAGTACCAGGACTCCGGGAACCCGTGAACGAGCAGCACCAACGGCCCGGTTCCCTGCTCCACGAGATGGATCCGGCCGGCCGGGGCGGGGACCGATCGATGCGTGACCTCCGCGCTGTGCTGCGCCATGCGTTCCCTCCGGGACCGTCGATCGGATGCGAGCCGGACCGGCCCGGCTCGCCGTTCGACTGGTTCACCTCAGGCCCAGCTGCTGTTGGCAGGCGCGTACGACCGAAGGGTCAAATCCGGTGCCCTTGGCCCAGGCGCACACCTGCCCGGGGTCATAACGGGGGCGGGGCTGTTCGCGGTGGTGATGCGGCGGGGTCGCGGGCGCGGGGTGCCGGGCGGCGGCCCGACGCTGGACCGGGGTGCGGTGAGCGGAGGTTGCCGTGTCCTGGCGCGGGCGGTCCGGGGCCGGCCCGTCCGGCGGCCGGACGCTGCCCGTGCCGCGGGTGGTGGGCGCCGAGCCGGTCGCCGGGGCCAGGGCCTCGCGGGCGGGCGCCTGCTCCGGCCCGGGCGACACGGCGGTGAGACGGCCGCCTTCCGGCTTCAGCTGCCGGTCGGGCGGCCCGGACTCGGAGGCGACCGAGACGCAGCCTGTGGCGAGCAGCCCGGCGCACACGACGAGCAGCAGACGGGGCCGGGCCATCAGGACGTCTCACCGGGGAGGGCCGTGGCTGTCGCCCCGGTGGTCGTCGTGGAACGGATGGCTGCCCTGGCGCGCATGCGCATGAATACCCCTCTTGGAAGCTCCTGTACTGGAGGAACTTCGTAGCGGGCGGTCGAGACGGAAGTCGAGCCGAGGGGAGGTCCGTTCATTCCTGAGCGTGAGAAACGTGATCATCGCACCGGGCGACCGTCGCGACGGTCCGCAGGCTCGCCGGTTCGCCGGGCGTCACCGGACGTCACGGTTCGCGTCCCGTGCGCAACGGGCACGTTCACACGGATGGCGTAACGCGCCCGGCCGCCCAGGACGGCTGCCGCCGTGCGTGGTGGCTGGGGGTGGTGGCCCGCGGGTGAGCCGTTGCGCACGGTCGGTTGCGGTCGCCGGGGCGGGTGGGATGTGGCGGGGTGGTAGCGAGGGCCGAGGCTCCGTGTGCGGATGCCGCCGTGCCCATCCCCCGACAGGTCAGGAGTGATCCGCATGAGTACCGGTGACATGTTCAACCGCCCCGAGGGTCTCAAGGGCTTGGTGGCTTACGACCCCGATGGAGAGAAGATCGGCGGGGTCGAACAGGTCTACCTGGCCGACGGCTCGGGCCGCCCGGAGTGGGTCACGGTCAAGACCGGCCTCTTCGGCACCAAGGAGTCGTTCGTGCCGCTGGCCGGCGCTCGCCGTGACGGCGACGCCCTGCACGTCGCGTATCCGAAGAGCCTGGTGAAGGACGCCCCGCGGCTGGACGCCGAGGAGCACCTCGACGCCGCGGCGGAAAGCGAGCTGTACCGCCACTACGGCGTCGACGGCTACGGCAAGCACACCCCGGGGCCCGGTGGCGCCGCCGGGAGCGTCGATGTCCCCGGGAATGCCACGGGTACGGACGTCCACGCCCGGTTCGCCGGTGACGAGGACGCCCTGATCCGGTCCGAGGAGCGGCTGCGGGTCGGTACCGAGAACGAAGAGGTCGGCCGGGCGCGACTGCGCAAGGTCGTCGTCACGGAGGACGTGACCACGACCGTCCCGGTCAGCCACGAGGAGGTTCGCGTCGTGCGCGAGCCGATCCGCGAGGGCGACCGCGCGCGCGTGGACATCGGTGAGGCGGAGACCGAGGTCACGCTCCACGCGGAGCGCCCGGTCGTGCGCAAGGAGGCCGTGCCGGTGGAGCGGGTGCGTCTGGAGACGGAGAAGGTCACCGAGCAGAAGGAGGTGTCCGACACCGTCCGCAAGGAAGAGATCCGGTACGACGACGCCACCGGCAAGGACGAGCGCCGGCGCGGCGAGGGCGGCCGGGGCGACCGCCGTCGCTGACCGGCGTCGCCTGCGACACATGTGACGCGGTCTCCCTCCACTCCCGGCATGCGGGGTGGAGGGAGACCGCGTTGCGAGCGCTCGGCGCACCGACGGCCGGTGGCTGCCGGAGCCGTGCCGAGACGGCCGTGAAGGGTCCGCTCGGGAACTCAGCGGCGATGACGGTTGTGGTGTGGGCTGCGCAGGGTGAGGACGACCGCGAGAGCGACGGGCACGAGGATGAGCGTCGTGAACATCATGCAAGACGCGTGCCCGTGACGCCGCGCCCTACACGCGCTGTCACCCGTGCGGGACGGTCCGCTGCTGCAACCGCTCCCTTGTTCCACCTGCGTGGATCCTCGTTCCCGGCGCTCGTCCGGGGTGAACGGCAACACGTTCGGGGTATCCGCCGCCTGCGCGCGAACCGCTGCCCCGGGCGGGCGTACGTCAGGCGCGGCAGCGCAGCATCTCGAAGGCCGGGTTGGCCCGGTAGTCCGCCCAGAACGCGTCCCCGTACGCCTCGATCCCCGTGGGCGACACCGTGGTCGGCACCCAGGTGAGCTCGCTGAAGCCCGCCTTGGTGAGTGCGGTCTCGAACACCTCGCGCCGTGCGAGCCCCGAAGTGAACGAGATCGGAACGCCCTCCAGCAGAGCGGTGGTCCGCACCCGGGGGCCGGTTTCGAACTCCTCACCCGTCAGCTCGGTGAGGAATCCGTACGGGCGCGGCGACGGCCCGGAGAAGTCGTAGTCCGGTGTCTGGTGGAGCATGAAGAAGTCGCCGCCGCTCTTGAGGTTTTCGTGGACACGACGACACAGAAGCTCGAACTGGCCCACCGTTTCGGCGTAGTTGAGCAGCATCACCGCGGTCGCCACGTCGAACGGCTGCTCCGCGGGCGGCAGGTCGGCCACATCGCCCACCGCGTACCGAACAC
Source organism: Streptomyces sp. CB01201 (assembly GCF_002803085.1). Taxonomy (GTDB): domain Bacteria; phylum Actinomycetota; class Actinomycetes; order Streptomycetales; family Streptomycetaceae; genus Streptomyces; species Streptomyces hundungensis. The sequence goes on from NZ_NNBJ01000001.1 coordinate 910,741, forward strand.
CCAGTGGGTTCGCCCGCTCGATGCCCAGGGCGGCGGCGATCATCTCGCCGGAGACATCGATGCCGAACACGTCCGCCGCACCGCGCCGTTTCACCTCACGGCTGTAGAAGCCGGTGCCGCAGGCCAGGTCGATCACCTTCTTGCCGGTGACGTCGCCGACCAGGGCGAGGAAGCTGGGTGCCTCCACGTACCGGGCCAACGGCAGCGCCTTGAACCCCTCGAACGCCTCGCCGATCCCGTCGTACGTCTCCTGTGTGCTCACCGCACACTCCTCCCGTAATGATGTCCTGGTTCGGACACCCGGCAGTCTCTCCACACGTGGTGGAAGGCCCGTACTGGCAGAAGCTCCAAAGATCGGTCGGGTCGGGGCGGGGGTCGCACGAACGAGGGGCGGCCACCCGGCATCCGGGTGGCCGCCCCTCGCTGTGGACCGGGCCGCCCCTCGCTGTGGACCAGGCCGGCCGTTGCTGTATTCCGGGCCGGTCAGGCGGGCCTGCCGCCGAAGGGGGCGCCGGTGCCGTAGTAGGTGCCGAGTTCCTCGTTGTAACCGGAATTGCCGAGGTGCTTGTCCCGGTCGAACTCGGGGGCGTTCTTGATCTGCTCCTTGGTGCGGTCCACGTAGATCTTCTGCTCGTCCGCGTCGATGCGTTCGATCGTGCCGGCGGGCAGGAGTACTTCCTTGCCGAAGATCCACGGACCGGTGTCGACCACGATGTAGGCGGATCCCACCTCGTCCGAGTGCTTGTCGACCTTGCCGATGGAGCCGTCCGTCGCCTCGACCTTGTAGCCCGTCAGATCGGCACCGGCCAGGCGGCCGGACGTCTCGCGGTAACCCCAGATGCTGTCGGACATGAGAACAACCCCTTCATCAATTCCATCGATCGCGCTATCCGCGGCCCTGTTTCCTTCTCTCGATTTCCGTCTCTCGAATGGGAGAACCGGGAGGTGGACGAGATCCGCTGACGCTCCAGGTGCCCCCGAATATCCGTTCCACGCGGGCAATCGGCGATTTCTCGCGGGCGCCGTAGGGAATTCGCCGGCGCCTCAACCCGTCGATTCGTGGGGGACGGGATGATCGGGCCGCTTGCTTCCGGAGTGCGGGGCCCCACGACGACCCGTGCCCGCCTCGTCGGTGTCCGGGATCCCGGGATCGGGCCGCTCACTCCGCGCACCGGCCGCGGACCGGTCCGGCGCTTCCCACGGATCACCGTCGGCGCCGGCCTGCTGGTCGGGCAGATCGTGGGGTATCGGCTCGGGTACGGGAGCCCCGGCGGCTCCCGGCCCTTCGGGCCTGCGGTCGCTCATGGCGAAGTACTCGCTTTCGGTCGGCGCTGTGTCGCGCTGCGCGTACCCCGCCGGGCGCGGGTGATTCCGCCCGAAAACGGCTTCCGGACGGGGCACTTGAACGTACTGGGCCCGTCCCTGGGCAGCGCGCGTGCGGTGCCGGGCGGACTGGCGCGGAGCGGCCTGCGCACCGCGCGGAACTAACCTGGTCACAGGCAGGGCACTTCGACAGGGTTCGGTACGCGGCGGGACGCGCCGCGGGCGGGGGAGAGATGGCGGCGAAGTCGCGCGGCGGTGTGGTGGTTCGCGGGGTGGGGATGGGAGGCGCGCCCCGGCCCAGCGATCGCGCCTCGATCCGGCGGACCAACCTCGGTCTGGTGCTGCGTCTGCTGCGCGACGCCGGTCCCCGGTCGCGCGCGCAGATCGCGGCGGACACCGGTCTGCCGCGCCCCACCGTCACCAACCTGGTCGCCGAACTCGTCGAGCTGCGCCTGGTGCGCGAAGGGGACTCGCAGCGGGAGGGCGCCGTGGGGCGACCGGGGGTGAGCGTCGAGATCGACGGCCGGACCATCTGCGGCCTGGGTCTGGAGATCAACGCCGACTACATCAGCGCCGTGGCCCGGTCCCTGCGCGGTGACTGCGTCTTCGAACGCCGGATCCCGCTCGACGTCCGCGCCACCGGGCCCGAAGCGGTGCTGGACACGACAGCCGAGCTGATCCGCGCGGCCGACGCGGCCGTGAGCAGGGTCGACGCCCGGCTCGTGGGCGCGGCGCTGGGAGCGCCCGGCAACATCGACCTCGGCACCGGCCGCGTCCTGTACGCCCCGAACATCGGCTGGCGGGACGTGCCGGCCCTGGCCGGACTGCGCGGACGCCTGGGCCGGGCCGCTCCGCTGCTGCACCTGGAGAACGACGCGAAGCTGGGCGCCATCGCCGAGTATGCGATCGCCTCGGCCGCCGGCATCCACGACCTGATCTCCATCACGGGCGACATCGGCGTCGGCGGCGGCATCATCAGCGGTGGCCGACTCATGCGCGGCGCCCGGGGCTTCGCCGGCGAGATCGGCCACATGCCGCTCGCCCCCGGCGGCCGGCTCTGCAACTGCGGCCGCCGCGGCTGCTGGGAGACCATGGTGGGCCTCGGCGCCCTGCTGCGCCACGCCGCCGACCCGGACGACGCCGTCCATGACGCGGCCCTGGACGTCGCCACGCGCCTCGCCGAGCTGCGAGGGCGGGCGGAGGCGGGCGACCCCCGCACCCTGGCCGCGCTGGACCACATCGCCGACGGCCTCTGCCTCGGCATCGCGCTCTTGGCCGATGTGCTCAACCCGCGCGCGGTCGTCCTCGGCGGCTATTTCCCGGTCTTCGCCGACCAGATCCTGGACCGCGTACGCGAAGGCGTGGCGCGCCGCGTCATGGCCCCCGACTCGGGCGGCTGCGAGATCCTCCCCTCGCCCCTGGGCCTGGACGCCGCGGCCCGCGGCGGGGCCCATCTCGCCCTCGACGCCGTGTACGAGGACCCGAGCGCGGCCGTTGTGTGAGGGCCAGGACGGTCAACGGGGGAGCGCCATCCGGAACGTCGTGTCGCCGGGCCGGCTGGTGACGGCGATGGTTCCGCCGTGGGCGGCGGTGACGGCCTGGACGATCGCCAGGCCGAGGCCGGTGCTGCCGGTCGTGCGGGAGCGGGCGTGGTCGCCGCGCACGAACCGGCCGAAGACCTCCGTCTGAAGGTCCTCGGGAATGCCGGGACCGTCGTCGCTCACGCTCACGGACACCTCGGTGCGCTCGGCGGCGAGCGCGACCGTGACCGAGGTGCCGGGCGGAGTGTGGGTACGGGCGGTGGCGAGAAGGTTGCCGATGGCCTGCTGGAGGCGGTGGGCGTCACCGGTGATGTCGACGGGCGCCTCGGGCAGGTCGAGGAGCCAACGGTGGCCGGCCCCCGAAGCACGCGCGTCGTCCACGGCGTTGAGGACGAGCAGCGTCAGATCGACGGGGTCGTGATCGAGCGGACGCCCGGCGTCCAGGCGGGCCAGCAGCAGCAGATCGTCCACGAGCCGGGTCATGCGCCGGGACTCGCCGTCGACGCGTTCCAGGGCATGGCGCACCTCCGCCGGGACGGGCCCGTGGTGGCGCAGCGCGAGTTCGGCGTGACCGCGGATGTTGGCGACCGGGGTGCGCAGCTCGTGGCTGGCGTCGGCGGCGAAGTGCCGCAGCCGCTGCTCACCGGCCTGGCGGCGGGTGAGCGCGTCCTCGACATGACCGAGCATGTGGTTCAGCGCGCCGCCGACCTGACCCACCTCCGTATGCGGATCGGCGTCCGGCAGCGGCCCCGGCATGGCGATCTCCCCACTGGCGAGCGGGAGTTCGGCCACCTCCGCCGCGCGCGCGGTGACCCTCTGCAAGGGGCGCAGCCGGATCCGTACCCACAGGGCGGCCGCGAAGCCGGTGACGACGAGGGCGGCGCCGAAGAGTGCGGCCTCGACGGCTTCGAGGCGGTGGACCGTCTCCTCCACCGGGTGCAGGGGCAGGCCCGTGAGGAGGATGTCCTGGTCGTCCCCGCGCACGGCCATCACCCGGTAGGCGTGCAGCGGGGCGAGGCGCAGGGTGTGGCCGTGCCCGTCCGCGGGAACGGCCGCCAAGGCGCGGCGGCCCGCGGCGTCGGGCGCGAGAGTGCGGTCGGTGGCGTCGGCCACGACGGCGGCCTGAGTGACCGTGCCGTTCAGGAGCCGGGCGCCGAAGGTACCCTCGGCCTGCCCCCGGGTGTCGGGCCGGTTGTCGGCGTCCGGGGTCGCCTCGTGCTCCAGGCTGGCGGCGAACCGGCCGCCGGAGGAGGCGAGTTGCTCGTCCAGACGCCCGATCAGGAATCCCCGCAGGGCCACGGCGGTGGCGGTGCCGACGGCGAGACAGGCGAGGGCGAGCAGCACGACGAGCCCCACGGTGAGCTGCCCGCGCAAGGTGCGCGGCGGCAGCCGCCTCATGAGGCATCCGGCTTGAGGACGTAACCGACACCGCGCACGGTGTGGATCATCGGAGCCCGCCCGGCGTCGATCTTCTTGCGCAGATAGCTGATGTACAGCTCGACGATGTGGGCCCGGCCGCCGAAGTCGTACGCCCAGACCCGGTCGAGGATCTGCTCCTTGGACAGCACGCGGCGGGGATTGCGCATCAGGAACCGCAGGAGTTCGAACTCCGTACGGGAAAGGTCCAGAGCGACGCCGGCGCGATGGACCTCCCTGGCCTCCTCGTCCATGGTGAGGTCCCCGACGGTCAGCCGGTGCGCGCCGGGTGCGGCGGCCATCCCGGCCCGCCGCAGCAGACCGCGCAGCCGGGCCAGTACCTCTTCGAGGCTGTAGGGCTTGGTCACATAGTCGTCGCCCCCGGCGGTGATACCGGCGATGCGGTCCTCGACCGTGTCACGGGCGGTCAGGAAGAGCACACACACCCGAGGTGCCTCGCGGCGCAGGGCCCGCAGCACGCGCAGCCCGTCGAGGTCGGGCAGCATCCAGTCCAGGACCACCGCGTCGGGGCGGAAGTCGCGGGCGACCGCGAGCGCGCTCGTCCCGTCCCCGGCGCTGCGCACCCGCCAGCCTTCGGCGGTCATGACGGCGCTGAGCACGTCGGTGACATCGGGTTCGTCGTCCACGACCAGGACCCGTACGGGCGCTCCGTCGGGGCGGTGCAGCTGGGAAGGGGGGTGCGGCTCGTTCATCGTTCCCCAGCATCCCCCGGCCCCGCGTGCCCCGGGGCGCACCGTTCCTTTGAGTTTCCTCTGAATCGGCTCCGAGGACGGCCGCGGGCGGCGCTTTCAGAGGGTTCACAGAGGTTCGGCTGTGAGGCTGGCCGCTCCTCGCCCGGACGAGCCCCTATGGGAGGCGCCCGATGACCACCGCGTTCACCAGCACCGCACCGGGACGCGCTGTCGGACACCACCGGCGCTCGCGCCGCAGCCCGGTGCCACTGCTCGCGCAATCGCTGATCTGGGCCGGTGCCGGGGGAGTGCTGGCCCTGTGGTGGAGCGATACGAACGCGGTGGTCGGCCCCGCGGGATGGCTCACCGGCGCGGGCCGCATCACCGGCCTGCTCGCCGGTTACGGCTGCGCGGTGCTGCTGGCCCTCATGGCCCGCGTGCCCCTGCTCGACCACACGGTCGGCACCGACCGCCTCGCGCGCTGGCACGCACTGGGCGGGCGCTGCACGGTGTCGCTGGCCCTCGCCCACACCCTGCTCATCATCTGGGGCTCCTCGGTGGCGTCCCATTCGAACGTCATCAGCGAGACGTCCACCCTGGTCCTCAGCTTTCCCGATCTGCTCAGGGGCACGGCCGGATTCCTGCTGTTCCTGCTCACAGCAGTACTCTCGGCACGCGCCGCCCGGCGCCGGATGAGCTACGAGACGTGGCACTATCTGCACTTCGCCACCTACCTGGCCGTCTTCCTCGTCTTCGGCCACCAGCTCTCCGACGGGGCCGACTTCGTCGCCAACCGAACCGCCCAGGCCGCCTGGTACGCGCTGTTCCTGGGTGTCGCCGCACTGCTGATCCGGTACCGGTTCCTCGTTCCCGTACGCCGTGGACTGCGACACCGGCTGCGCGTGGTGGCGGTACGCCCCGAAGCCCCGGGGGTGGTCTCCGTCCACCTCACCGGCGAGCACCTGGACCAACTCGGCGCCCGACCGGGCCAGTTCCTGCGCTGGCGCTTCCTGACCCGGGGGCTGTGGTGGACCGCCAACCCCTACTCGCTGTCCGCCCCCGCGCATCCTCAGCACCTGCGCATCACGGTGAAGGCGACCGGAGGGCACAGCGCCGCCCTCGCCCACCTGAGGCCCGGTACCCGGGTGTGGGCCGAGGGCCCCTACGGCAGCTTCACCGCGGACCGCCGCACGGGCTCCAAGGTGCTCCTGCTCGCCGGAGGCGTCGGCATCACCCCCCTGCGGGCCCTGTTCGAGACGCTGCCCGGCGAGGTGACCCTCATCCACCGGACCCGCCGCGTCGACGACCTCGCCCTGCGCGCCGAGATCGACGCCATCGCCGCCCACCGGCAGGCCGCCGTCCACTACGTCGTCGACGAGCCGGCCCGTCACTCCTCGCCGCTCACGGCCCGGGCACTCAGCGATCTGGTGCCCGAACTGGCCACGCACGACGTCTACTTGTGCGGTCCGCCGGGCATGACACGGACCGCGATCGAGGCCCTGCGCGCCGCCGGTGTGCCGGCCCGGCACATCCACCACGAGTCGTTCGAGTTCTGAGGAGAACGCGCCATGCGCCGCGCCGTCGTCGCCACCACCGGAACCAGCGCGCTGATCGTCACGCTGCTGGCCCTCAAGCCCCATCAGGTCCCGGTTCCCGCCAGTACCGCGCACCCGTCCGCCTCCTCCGCCGCACCCGCGGGAAGCACCCCATCGGGCGCGGCCACCGGCACGTTCACCGGGGACCCCGTCGACACCCGGTACGGGGCCGTGCAGGTCGCCGTCACCCTGGCCAAGGGCAGGATCACCGCGGTGAACGTGCTGCGGGCACCCGACGAGAACGGCCGCGACCAGCGCATCGCCGACTACGCCCTGCCCCGTCTCACCCAGGAGGCGATCGGCGCCCAGAGCGCCCGGATCGACGCCGTCTCCGGGGCGAGCTACACCAGCCAGGGCTACGCGCAGTCCCTGCAAAGCGCCCTGGACCGGGCCGGTGCCTGAGCCCGGAGCCGGACAGCGACACGTCGAGCACGTGATGGGCACCGTGTTCTCGTTCGACATCCGGGACCGGCCCACCCCCGCCATCCGCCACGCCCTGACGGAGGCCGTACGCCACCTGCACCGGGTGGACGCGGTGTTCTCCACCTACCGGCCCGACAGCCACATCAGCCGGCTCGGCCGCGGCGACATCCACCTCGACGACTGCCCGCCCGAGGTCCACGAAGTCCTGGCCCTGTGCTCCCGGGCCGCCCGCGCCAGCGACGGCTACTTCAGCGCCACCCCCGCGGGCGCCCTCGACCCCTCCGGACTCGTCAAGGGCTGGGCCACGGAGGCGGCCTCGCGCATCCTGCGTGACGCGGGCGCACGGCACACCTGCGTCAGCGGCGGCGGAGACCTCCAACTGAGCCTGCCGGACGCCGACTTGCCCCCTTGGCGCATCGGAATCGCCCACCCCCTGCGGCCGGGTGGGCTCGCCACCGTCGTGACCGCCCACCACGACCTGGCCGTCGCCACGTCCGGGACCGCCGAACGCGGTCCCCACATCCTCGACCCGCACCGCGGCGCCCCCGCCACCTCCCTCGCCTCCCTCACCGTCATCGGCCCGCGCGTGACCCCCACGGACACCTACGCCACCGCCGCCTTCGCCCGCGGCCACGGCGCCCGGGAGTGGCTGGAGGCCCTGGACGGCTACGAAGGCTTCGCCGTCCTGCCCGACGGCCGGCAGTGGCGGACCTCGGGCTTCGACCGGTACGGGTCGTGAGCGCCCCCGACCGGCCCCGGACCCGGCGGGCGGAACCGCCCCCGGATCATTCCGGATGCCGCGCCCGCCGCCGCAGCCACTAGCTTGACGGTCGTCCGCCAGCGCGACGAGCCCGGGGAGCAGTGATGACGACGACCGCGACCACCGCCCGGCCAACGGCCGCCGACCTCGGGCAGCAGGAGCGCAAGGTGCTCCGCGCGATCGGTTGCGGACTGCGGGACGACGAGATCGCCGCCGCTCTCGCGATCCCCGAGGACTCGGTGGCCGGGCACGTGGCGCGCGTCCTCGCCCGGCTCGGGCTGCGCGACCGCTCCGCCGCCATCGTGCACGCCTTCGACTGCGGTCTGGTCGTCCCCGGCCGCGGCCCCCGCACCTGGGCGCCGAGCCCGGTGCCGCGAGCCGCCGCGGGCCGGGCCGAGGTGCGCCAGGTGCGGATCTCGGTGCTCGGCCCGCTCCAGGCAGCACTGGACGGGCGGCTGCTGAACCTGGGGCACCTCCGCCAGCAGGCCGTGCTGGCGGCGCTCGCGCTTGCGGCCGGGCGTACGGTCAGTCAGCGTGAACTGCTCGACGGCATATGGGAGGTGGAGCCGCCCCTCACCAATGTGATCCCGGTGTATGTCTACCGTCTGCGCAAGGCCCTGCGCACCGGGGACGACCCGGGCTCGGTGATCGAGCACAAGCGCTGCGGCTACCGGCTGGTGCCCGGCGCGGTCGATGTGGACGTGACGCGGTGGGAGCGACTGCTCGCCGACATCACCCGGGCCGAGCGCGCGGGCCGGGCGGCCGAAGTGCTGGCTTCCTGCTCCCGGGCGCTGGCCCTGTTCCGCGGTGAGCCGCTGGCCGGTCTGCCCGGGCCGCTCGCCGAACTGGAGCGGACGCGACTGCACGAGAGCAGGGTCGCCCTCATGCAGCGCAAGCTGACCTGGCAACTGCGACTGGGCCAACACCAGCAGGCCATCGGCGAGTTGTACGCCCTCGCCGCCGCCCACCCCTTCAACGAGCCGGTGGCCGCGCTGCTGATGCGCGCCCTGTACCGGACCGGCCGGCAGGCCGACGCGCTGACCGTCTTCGAGCGTGCGCGCCGCCGGCTGGCCGAAGACCTGGCCGTGGTGCCGGGCCGGATGCTGCGACGCACGTACGAGATGATCCTGCACGGCGACGAGGCCGGCCTCGCGGGACCCGCCACCGGACGCGCCAACGGTTCCCTCTCCGGCGCCGTCGCCGACTTCGCGCCCGCTCCGGAGCCGCGCACCGCGGCCGGTTAGCCGGCCGCGGTGCCCGGTCGAGACGGGTGGGACGGTCGAGGAACTCCTATCCGGGGTACCAAGCGCCGTTGTACCAGGTCTCGTTGGCGACGTCGTTGTGGTGATCCATGTCGAAGTCCGGCCAGTAGTTGTCGTTGTGGTTCTTCGGGTAGGTCCCGATGCCGGCGGACTCGTCGCAGATGTAGTCCCAGTAGCAGATCGTCTTGACCGGCACATTGCCGAAGTCCCGGTCGGCGCCCGCGAGCGGGGCGCCGATGACGCCGCCGAACGGCGTGGCACTGCCGTTGGTGCCGGGAGGGCCCTGCCGCTTCGGGTCCGCGAGGAGAATCGCGTTGACGTTGTCGAACGTCCTCCAGTTCTCGCTGACCCACACGTGCACCACCGCGGCACCCATGGAGTACCCGCCCATCTTGACGTGCTGCCACGGGCAGGCGGCACGTTGCAGCCGGACCAGCCGGTTCAGCTCACCCACGCCCTGCCGGACGCTCGGGCCGCTGGGAACCTGGCTGAAGTAGCTCACGTGCTGCTGGATGTTGCCGTGGAACCGGTCGTTGTCCCAGGTGCTCCAGGTGCCGCCGACCACGATCGTGTAAGTGCCGTCGCACGAGGCCGCGGCCCCCGCGGAGGCCGCCTGTGCGGTGGTGCCCTGGGCTGCGGACAGCCCGGCCGTCAGCAGAAGTCCGGCTCCGGCGGCTGCGATCCTGTTGGCTCGCATTCGATCCTCCCCATGTTGGTGGCCCGTGCGTCCACGTCGTCGCGACGCCGGACGCGGCGGACCAGGTCACCAGCACACTCGCAGCGCGGGATGACATCGCGATGAAACCTCCCGGCGCCGACTCCGGCCGCACACCTGCGCCATCGCGATTTCATCGCCGCTTCCTACCGTGTGGGCGCTCGGACGTGGGTCCGGGCCACAGGGAAGGACGGCTCGATGGCGCGCAGGAGATTCAGAGCGAGGCTGCCGATGGCGGTCATGGCCGCGGTGGCGGTGATCAGCACCATGACGGCCGCGGGATCGCCCGGCGCCACCGCGGCGTCGGCCGCCGCACAGGGACCGGACAAGCCCACGATCCGCTACACCGAATACGGGATCCCGCACATCATCGCCTCCAACTGGGAGGGCCTGGGCACCGGGTACGGGTACGCCGCCGCCAAGGACAACATCTGCACCCTGGCCGACACCTACCTCATGGTCAATGCCCAGCGGTCCCGCTACCTGGGACCCGACGGCCGGGCGAGTCCCGGCGAGCAGCAGAACACCACGACCAACCTCAACAGCGACCTGTACTTCCAGCGCATCAACGACAACCACGTGGTGGAGCGGCTGCTCGACAAGCCGGCCCCCGAAGGACCGGAGCCTGAGGTCAAGGAAGCCATCCGCGGCTACGTCCAGGGTTACAACCGGTACCTCGCCGAGACCGGCGTGAACAACATCACCGACCCCGCCTGCCGCGGAGCGGCCTGGGTGCGGCCGATCACCGAGCTGGACGTCTACCGGCACGCGCACGCCGAGATCATCATGGGCAGCGCCGACGCGCTGCTGGACGGCGAGGTGAACGCCGTACCCCCGGGGGCGTCGGCCGCCGCGCCGCCTGCGTCCACGCCCGCCCGGACCGCCGAGAAGATCCGCGACGCCATGGCCGCGAGCCGCCAACAGAGCATGGGCAGCAACGCGTTGGCGGTCGGATCACAGGGCGTGGCCGGGGGAGCGGGCAGCATCATGCTGGCCAATCCGCACTTCCCGTGGCAGGGCAAGAACCGTATGTGGCAGAGCCAGTTGACGATCCCGGGCAAGGTCAATGTCTCCGGCGGCAGTCTGCTCGGGTTCCCCGCGGTGAACATCGGGCACAACGACGACGTCGCCTGGAGCCACACCATCGCCACGGTGGCCCCGTTCGGGCTCTTCGACGTACAGGTGGACCCCCTGCACCCCACCAACTACCTGGTCGACGGCGCCTGGCAGCCGATGACCTCGCAACAGGTCGCCGTCGACGTGCTGAACAAGGACGGCTCGCTCGGCAAGGTCACCAGAACGCTGTGGTCCACCCGCTACGGTCCCATCACCTCGTCGATGCAGGGTGTCGCGCTTCCCTGGGTGGTGAGCGCGCACGCGGTGCGCGATGTCAACATGGACAACCTGCGGGCGCTCAACACCTGGTTCCACCTGGACCAGGCCACGGACGTGCACGACGTGGTGAACACCCTGGAGACCACCGAGGGCGTGCCGTTCTTCAACACCATCGCCTCCGACCGCAAGGGCAACGCCCTGTACGCGGACATCCAGGCGACCCCGAACATCACCGACGAACACGCGCAGTCGTGCCTCACCGCCACCGGTCAACTGCTGTTCAACCAGGCCCTACGGCTGCCCAATGTGCCCCCGGTGTCCATCTTCGACGGCAAGCGCAGCGCGTGCGACTGGCCCGACGACCCGAACGCGGTCGCGCCGGGGCTCCTCGATCCGCACAAGCAGCCGCGCCTGATCCGCTCCGACTTCGCGGGCAACGCCAACGACAGCGCCTGGCTCGCCAACCCCGAGCAGCCGCTCTCCTTCCCCCGGGTCATGGGCGACACGGCACAGCCCCGCTCGCTGCGTACACAGGAGCTGATCCTGACCGCGCAGAACCGGATCAACGGCACCGACGACCTGCCCGGTCGCGGCTTCACACCCGAGAACATGCGGCAGTTGCTGTTCGCCGACAACAGCCGAGCGGCCGATCTGGCCCTCGACGCCACGGTGACGATGTGCCGGAGCCAGCCCTTCGGACTCATCCTCGTGGACGGCAACCTCGTCAACGTGAGCGAGGCGTGCCCGATCCTGGCCGCCTGGAAGGACCACAACTACGGTGCGGACAGCAGGGGTTCGGTGCTCTTCGAGAACTACTGGGCCAATCTGCTCGCCGGGCAGGCGAACGAGAAACTGCCCTGGCGCGTGCCCTTCGACCCCAAGGACCCGGTGCACACGCCCAATTCGCTGGACCCGGGGAGTTCCGCGGTCCGTGACGCGTTCGGCCGGGCGGTCCTCGCGATGCGCAGGGCGGGCTTTCCGCTGAACGCGCCCTTGTCGGACGTCCAGAGGATCACGCGTGGCGCCGAGCAGATCCCGATCCACGGCGGGATCAGTGAACTGGGGGTGCTGAACGTGGTCACTCCCGGCCAGGTCGACGGCAAACTGGACATCACCTTCGGGTCCAGCTTCATCCAGCAGGTGCGGTTCACCGCGGACGGGCCGCCGCAGGCCGCCTCGGTGCTGACCTACTCCCAGTCGGCCAACCCGAACTCGCCGCACTACGCCGACCAGACCAAGCTGTTCTCGGCCGGCCAATGGGTCACCGAGCGCTACACCGAGGACCAGATCGCGGCCTCGCCCGTACTGGAGACCAAGGTCCTGGACTGAGCCGGAATGCCGGTACGCCGGGGACATCCGGCCAGTACCGGCAGGCCGTTTCATCAGGACGTCATCGCGTTCCGATAGGTTTCCGTGCCGCACGACGAGAAGACTCACAAGGGGGCATGCTGCAATGCGGAGAACGAGTCGATGGCGAACAGTGGTGGCCCTGATGGCCGCCATGGTGGGAATGGCCCTGCCGGCCGGTGCGGCCCAGGCCGCCACCGCCGGACCGACCGGGACCACGGCCACTGCGCCGCCACCGCTGACGAACGGGTTCGGCCTGACCCAGGTCGACACCCCGGCGGGAAGTTCCACCAACTTCTCCATCACGGTGACCACGCCCGAGGTCGCGGGCAAGCACCACATCAAGATCATCCTGCCGAGTGGCTACTACGACGACCCCGCCCGGCGTTACCCCGTGCTGTATTTCCTGCACGGCTCGCCCGACGATCCCGTCGCGCAGAACTATCCGGCGCTGACCACCTCGAACTCGATGATCACCGTGATTCCGGACGGCGGCGCCCGGGGCTGGTATGCCAACTGGCTCAACCAGAACACCCCGGCCGGTGCCCAGAACTGGGAGAACTTCCACATCAAGCAGGTGATCCCGTTCATCGACGCCAATCTGCGCACCATCGCCACCAAGAAGGCGAGGGCCGTCGCCGGGGTCTCCATGGGCGGTTTCGGGGCGCTGCACTACGCCCAGGACCACCCCGAACTGTTCAGCCAGACCGCGTCCCTCTCGGGTGACATCGATCTGTCGGCCAACTCCATGGACCTGCGTCTGGCCGTGGTCGCCTCGCTCATCGACGCGCAGGGCGTGATCTGCGGCTCGTCGTCGGGTGTCTGCGACCCCAACAACGATCCGTACAAGCCGGGTGTGGACAGCGACGCCGCGTTCGGCTCGCCCTATCCGGTCTTCAACGCCGACTGGCGGTGGAACGAGGTGGACCCGTCCCAGCACATGGACAAACTCGCCGGTGTCGGTGTCTCCATCTATGTGGGCAACGGGCGCGGCTCGGCCGTCGAGCCGGAATTCTGGCTCGAAAGCGCGTCGAAGCACGTCAAGGACCGCATGGACGCCCTGGGCATGCCGTACTACTACGTCGACTACGGTGACGGCGCCGCCTGGGGCAGCCAGTGCAACGGCGGCCACAACGGGGGGTGCTGGGAGCAGGACCTGCGCGACCTGATCCCGCGTCTGGAGAAGGCCTTCGCCTCCGCCTGACGCCGAGTCAGCGATCTGGGACCGGACTACGGGACGCCATGTCCCGTCTGACGAGACCCAGTTGAGGGGTCGGACCCTGCCATGGTCATGCGCAGGGTCTCGATCCACCATTCGACCAGATGGTCCCGTGCCGAGGCGTCGAGCCCGACGCTCCTGCGGAACTCGTCGCCGAACAAGGGCTCGGTCGCCACGGCTTGGTGCAGTGCGGCCAGCGTGAGCCGGATCGCCCCGCGTGAAGGCGGCGTCCGGCCGGTGGCCGCACAGGTGGTCATGGCCTGGCTGTGGAGTCGGTGCACGGCCTCGTCGAGCAGTCCGCTGCCGGTGTCCCGCCAACCCAACTGCCGCAGCGCGAGGGCCAGTTCTGCGAATCCGTCCGCGTAGAGCGCGAGCAAAGCGCGGACGAGCCCGGCGGGGTCGGCCGCCTGGTCGTCGTCCCACGCGTCCAGTGCGGCGCGCAGCTCGGACTTGAGCTTCGCACCGCCGAAGCGCAGCAACGCCGACAGGAGCTGCTCGCGGGTGCCGAAGTGGTGGTTGACCGCGGCATCGGACACGCCGACCTCGGCAGCCACCGCCCTCACCTGCACGGCCCCCGGGCCGCCGGTGGAGAGCAGCTTGGCCGCCGCCTCCAGGATCTGACGTCTGGCCTCGTCGGGTGTCCGTCGTACGCGCGTAGCCACCCGCACACCCTACCTTGACCCATCAAGGCAAGCGGCTTACCTTGGAGTGTCAAGGTAGGAGGTGCGCGGATGGGCGAGCAGAGCACGGTTCCTGCGATGACGGACCTGGCGGCGGCACTGGGGGTCCGGATCCGCGACCCCGAGCCGCCCGCGTCCGAGTTCTTCCCCTCCCGTGCGGGCTGCCGACTGCACGCCTACGACTGGGGCGGCACGGGCCCGGCCGTACTCCTGCTGCACGGCGGCGGACTGACCTCGCACACCTGGGACTTCGTCTGCCTCGGGCTGCGTGGCGCTGCCCGGCTCGTCGCCCTCGACCTGCGCGGGCACGGCGACAGCGACTGGTCCGAGGACTACCGCATCGCCGCGATGGCCGAGGACGTCATCGCCGCGGCCGATCACCTCGGCTTCGGCCGGGTGGGTCTGGTCGGCATGTCGCTCGGCGGGGTGGTCGCCGCCCACGTCGCCGACACCCATCCCGAGCGTGTCGAACGCCTGGTGCTGGTCGACGTCGCACCCGGCGTCGACTTCGAAAGCAGCGCCCGCGTAAGGGAGTTCATGGCCGGTCTGGGTCCCGTCGCCGAACTCGACGTGGTGGTGGACGCCGCGCTGCGGGTCAACCCGCGGGCGCACCGTGCGAGCGTCGCCTACCGCATGAGCACCCTGTTCCGGCGCGGGGCGGACGGCGGGTGGATGCCGAAGAACGACCCCCGGCCGCCGGACTTCCCCGCCATCCTCGCCGCCATCGAGCAACTGCCCCTCAGGCTCGGCAGGTTGCCGGTCCTCCTCGTGCGAGGCGGGCGCAGCCGGGTACTCCCGCAGTCCACCGCCGAGCGCCTGGTGGGGCGCCTGCCGGACGGTGGACTCGTGGTGGTCCCGGACGCGGGCCACAACGTGCAGGAGGACAACCCGGCCGCGCTGATCGCCGCGCTGCGGACGTTCTTGACCCGCTGACCCGCTGACCCGCTGGGACTCCGGTCCGGCGCGGAGCTACGGGGTGTAGACGGCGTCGCTTCCGTACAACTCCCTGGTGATGCCCGACAGATAGGTGTGCCGGTCCGTGCCGTCCAGGTTGTAGGTGAGGTACACGCCGTAGCCCTCGCTGACCGTACGCTTCGCGAGGCCGGCCGCCGTGCTCGATGACGTCGCCGCGAAATCGATGGCCGCCGGAGAGAGGGCCGACTTGGGCAGGGCGATGCTCGGGACACCCCACGTGCCGTAGTAGGGGTTCCAGGCGTAGTTGAACTTGGACGAGACGTTCACCCCGCCGTAGGAGAGGCGTGATGCGGCGGGGCCGATGTTGTACAGGGAGATGAGCTTGTCGGGCATGTTGGCGCGCAGCGCGGTGACCAGGTGGACGAACGAGCTGCTGTTGGGCTGCCCGGTTCCGTTGTTGCCGTATTCGGCGTACTCGTCGTCGAAGTCGATGCCGTCCAGACCGTACTTGGCGACCGCGTCGGACAGTTGCCTGGCGAACGTGGCGGCCGCGGCCTGGGACGGGAAGTTGGCGAAGCCCGCGCCCTGGTGGTTGCCGAGTACCGACAGCATGACCTTGATGCCCTTGGCCTGGAGCGGGCGTATCTGCGTCTGGACGTTGTCCAGGACCCGCCGCACGTTGTCGTTGAAGTACAGATACGCCGACTTCTTGCTCGTGTCGTAGTTGATGTTCGCCGCGAAGACGACCGCGACGTCGAAGACGTTGCCGCCGCCGTTGGCCAGCGTGTACTTGCCCACGTTGAGCATGCTCTCGTTGTTCACCTCGACGTAGGCCACCGAGGTCGGACCCTTCTTGGCCGTCGCCGAGGGCGCGGGGGTGGCCGCCGGTGCCGCCTGGGTGGTCGCCGTCGCGCCGCCCACCAGGGCCGCGGCGGCCAGGAGCGCGAGGGCGGCGGTCCGTACTCTGCTCCGGTCGAAGATGCGCATTGTCCATCAGCTCCCTGTCACATGGACTTGCCTCATGAACGCATGGGTTGAACCAGCGGTGGGTTGAACCAGCGACGGGAGCCTGCCACACGGGATGCGACACGGATAGGGTGCCTCCGCTTCTCGCGGACGTACGTCGCCCCACTCACCTCCGTCGATCGGCGGGAAGCTCAGGCGCGTTCGCTCAGGTACGCCTCCAACTCGGCCGCCCCGGCCAGCAGCGACCGCCCACGGTCGCGGAGCCGGCCGTGCCATGCGTGCAGGGTGGCCGTCAACGGTTCGAGCCCGCCGGCCTCCCGCACCCGGGTGATGAGCGGGGCGATCTGCTCCAACAGGTATCCGCCGCGCCGGAGTTGATGCACCAGGCGGGCGTCGCGTACGGCCGCCTCGCCATAGCGCCGGTACCCGGTCAGCGGGTCGCGGTGCGGCCGCACCAGCCCGGCGCGCTCCCACTTGCGCAGCGTCGCGGGCCGGATCCCCAGCGACTGCGCCAACGGCCCGATGAACGTGTCCCCGAGCACGGGCCCGTCGCCCGCGCCTGGCTCC
This sequence comes from Streptomyces sp. CB01201, assembly GCF_002803085.1. Taxonomy (GTDB): domain Bacteria; phylum Actinomycetota; class Actinomycetes; order Streptomycetales; family Streptomycetaceae; genus Streptomyces; species Streptomyces hundungensis. The sequence continues at coordinate 927,497 of NZ_NNBJ01000001.1, forward strand.
GCCGTGTGCTCCAGGCCGCGCAGGGCGTGCTCCACCGCCTGAAGGGTCCTGCGGTCGTCGAGGAGCCGGCCGTGACTCTCGTCGATCAGCCGGAAGGCTTCCTCCAGGGCGTCCGCGTTGACCGCCCGCATGATCGAAGCCGCCGTCCGGTGACCGTGACCGGGCAGCAGGGCGAGAAAGGCCCGCAGTGCCGTCGCGTGCAGCGGCGTGTAGGAGCGGTAGCCGTTCGGCGCGCGATCGGCGGCCGGGAGGATGCCGGCCTCCTCGTAATTCCTGACGGCCTGGGTGGAAAGACCGTGTCCGCGCGCCAGATCGACCGGCCGGAGCCGAGACCCGCTTTGAAGGTTCCGTCGCATTGTCCTGCCAGGATTCATCCATAAGTTTCAACCGAAAGTTCAACGATACCGTTGAAGGCATGGTTACCGACATCAAGAGCGAGCTCAGGGACTGTGTCCAAGCGCTGGAGGCCCGCGCCGTCATGGGCATGCTCCCGGACCGGCCGCGGCTGCTCGCCCTGGGCGAGCCCACTCATGCGGAGGACACCCTGCTGGACGTGCGCAACGACCTCTTCCGGCAACTCGTCGAGGAGGGGTACCGGACCATCGCCATCGAGAGCGACTGCATGATGGGCCTGGTCGTGGACGACTACGTGACCACGGGGGAGGGCACCCTCGACGACGTCATGGCGCGTGGCTTCAGCCATCCCGACATCGGGCTCGGCGCCTCCGCGGCCAACCGTGAGCTCGTGCGCTGGATGCGCGCCTACAACGAGGGCCGGCCCGCGGGCGAGCGGCTCCGCTTCGCAGGTTTCGACGGCCCCCTTGAGATGGCCGCGGCCGCCAGCCCCCGTGGCGCCCTCACCGCACTCCACGACTACCTCTCCACCCACCTGGGCCCGGACCTCCTTCCCCGCACCGAGCAGAGGCTCGACCATCTGCTCGGCTCCGACGACCGCTGGACCGAGCCGGCCGCCATGTTCGACCCGGCTCGGTCCATCGGGCGATCCGCCGAGGCCCGCGAGCTGCGACTGCTCGCCGACGATCTCTCGGCGCTGCTCGACTCGCACACACCGCGGCTGATCGCGGAGACCTCGCGGGACGGCTGGGACCGGGCCCGTCTGTACGCCCGCACCGCTACCGGGCTGCTGCGCTACCACTTCTGGATGGCCGACACCTCGCCGCACCGCATGACGTGGCTGGTGAGCCTGCGCGACCGGATGATGGCCGACAACCTGCTCGCCCTCGCCGAGCGGGGCCCGGCGATGGTCCACGCCCACAACGGCCATCTCCAGCGGAACCGGAGCACCATGTGGATGAGCGGTCTGCCGGTGGAGTGGTGGAGCGCCGGCGCGCTCGTGAGTGCCCGGCTGGGCAAGGAGTACGCCTTCCTGGCCACGGCGCTGGGCACACTCAGGCACCGGGGCGTGGACGCGCCGCCCCCGGACACGGTCGAAGGCCTTCTGTACGCGCTCCCGGAGCAGCGGCTACTCCTCGACGCGCCCCGCCTGGCCACCGCCCTCGGCGCCGAGCCGCCTGCCCCCAGGGTCTCCCCGTACTACGGCTACGCCTCACTCGACCCGGCGCAGCTCGCTCTGAGCGACGGGATCGTGTTCATCAAGGATGTGCCGTCGATGGCACGTTGACCGTCCGTTCCCGCTGCTCAGCGGAGGTGCTTGGACGTTCCGCCGACGGCCTGGCGCGTCCATGGTCGGGAAAGCGCATTGAGGGCCCGGGCGTTACGGGGGTTGGATTGCGGGCCGGAGCGGAGAGGTCCATCTCCGACGTGTCGAAGGGGGCGGCCATGCTCAAGGGTTGTGTGCCCTGGCCCGAGGGTTTCGTCGACCGCTACTGGGCGGCGGGGCACTGGCGCGGCTACACGCTCGACAACCTGCTGCGCGACTGGGCCCTGGAGCACGGGCCGCGCACCGCGCTCGTGCACGGTGACACGCGCCTGTCCTACGCCCACCTGAACCGGCGGGTGGACCGCATGGCCGCGGCATTCCGGCTGCGGGGCCTGCGGCCCGGCCAACGGGTCGTGGTGCAGCTTCCGAACGTGCCGGAGTTCGTGATCACGGTGTTCGCGCTGATGCGCGCCGGAGCGGTCCCCGTGTACTGCCCGCTCTCGTACCGCACACCCGAAGTGGCGCACATCGTGCGAGTCACCCAGGCGGTCGGCTACGTCGGCCCCGCGACGCACCGGGGCTTCGACCACACCGCGATGGCGGCCGGCATCGCGGCCCAATGGCCTTTCCTGCGCAGGGTGTTCACCTTCGAGGAGCCCGGCACCGCGTCCCCGTACGGGGGTCTGACGACCGACCCCGCGGGCTGCCAGTACTCACCGCTCGGCGCCCTGGACTCCCCGCCCGGTCCGGCACTCGCGCTCAGCGCCGATGAGGTCGCACTCTTCGAACTGGCCGATGCAGAAGGCGAGTTGCCCCGCCTCGTGCCGCGCACGCACAACGACTACGCCTACCAGGCGCGTGCCGCAGCCGAGGTGGTGGGGCTGACCGGGGACGACGTGTATCTGGCCGTGCTGCCCGCCGAGTCGCTCTTCGCGTTCGGCGGGCCCGGCATCGTCGGCACGCTCTCCCTCGGTGGCACCGTGGTCCTGGCCGACGGCCAGGACCCCTCCGCCTGGCTCTCGGCCATCGAGCGCGAGCGGGTCACCATCACCTCGTTCCCCTCCGGCTCCGCCCGTCACCTGGCCGACGTACTCCCCACCATCCAGGCCGACTTGGGCTCGCTGCGCCTCGTGCAGATCTGTGGCGAGCTCCTGCCCCGGGAGGCCGCGGAGCGGCTGGGCGCCGCCTTGGGGTGCCGACTGCAGCCGGTCTTCGGCCTCCCCGAGGGGCTGCTCCTGCTGACCCGGCCCGAGGACCCGGCCGAGACCCTCCTCACCACACACGGCCGTCCGCTCTCGCCCGACGACGAGATCCGCATCGTGGACGCCGACGGCAGGGACGTGCCCGAGGGCGAACCGGGTGAGCTGCTCGCACGGGGGCCCTGCACGACCCGAGGCCACTACCGCGAGCCCGAAGGGAACGCGCTCGTCTTCACACCCGAGGGCTACTTCCGCAGCGGCGTTCTCGCCCGGCGCGACCCGGAGGGAAACGTCGTGGTGAGCGGCCGTCCCGGCGGACCCCGGAATGCCCGCCACGATCACTAGGGAATACCGACCGTGTTTGCCGAGCCGTATTTCGGTTACCTGACGTAGTGAAAGGCCGTCAGTAACCGACGGAAGGCAAGGACATGATCCTCGTTACGATGCTCATCCTCGTCGCGGTTCTCGCACCCCTGACCGTGCTCGCGCTCGCTCCCAAGGCGCCCGCGCGACGCAACCCCCTTCCCCGTGGCCGGTTCGCCCGTCGGCGTCTGCCCGTCGTGCCCCCGCAGCCCGGCGGCCGCCGGCACGCCCGCTGACGCCCTGACCTCGTAGGGCCAAGGGGATTCCCGTGGGCCGGGACGCACGATCTGCCGGACAACCACTGGTTGGTGGCTGGATCGTGCGGTCTCGGACACTCGCTCCCGGCATGAGCTGATACCTTCCGCGAGTTGATCTTGCTGGCCGTCGGACGTGGCGGCCGGGTAACCGCGAACAAGGAATCCCGCATTGGCTCGTCATCCGCGCAAGCGCCGGTCCGCTCTCGTCCTGCGCACCGCTGTCCCGACCCTGGTGGCCCTGCTGCTGCCGGTGGCCCCCGCATCGGCGGACACGGGGGCCGCGTCGGGCACCCCGCATCTGGACGCCGTCGAGCAGACGCTCCGTCAGGTCTCGCCGGGCCTCGAAGGGCGGGTGTGGGAACGCACCGCGGGGAACACCCTCGACGCCTCCACGCCCGGCGGCGCCGACTGGCTGCTCCAGACTCCTGGGTGCTGGGGTGACGCCACCTGCGCCGACCGGCCCGGGACCCGGCGCCTCCTCGCCAAGATGACGGAGAACATCTCCCGAGCCACCGAAAGCGTCGACATATCAACCCTGGCGCCGTTCCCCAACGGGGCCTTCCAGGACGCCGTGGTGAGCGGCCTCAAGGCTTCCGTCGCGTCCGGCCACCAGCCCAAGGTGCGCATCCTGGTGGGCGCCGCACCGATCTACCATCTCAACGTCGTGCCGTCGAAGTACCGCGACGAACTCGTCGAGAAGCTGGGCAAGGACGCCGCGAAGGTCACCTTGAACGTCGCCTCGATGACGACCTCGAAGACCGCGTTCTCCTGGAACCACTCCAAACTCCTCGTGGTCGACGGCCGTTCGGCCATCACCGGCGGCATCAACGGCTGGAAGGACGACTACCTCGACACCACCCACCCGGTCAGCGATGTCGACCTGGCCCTGAGCGGTCCGGCCGCCGCCTCGGCCGGCAAGTACCTGAACGAGCTGTGGTCCTGGACCTGCCGGAACAAGAACAACATCGCCAGTGTCTGGTTCGCCTCCTCCCACGGCGCAGGCTGCATGCCGACCCTGGAACCGGTGGCCTCGGCCGAGGCGCCCCGGGGCGATGTGCCGGTGATCGCCGTCGGCGGGCTCGGCGTCGGCATCCAACGTGACGATCCGGCCTCGCGGTTCCGCCCCACGCTGCCCACCGCGCCGGACACGAAGTGTGTCGTCGCACTGCACGACAACACCAACGCCGACCGCGACTACGACACGGTCAACCCGGAGGAGAGCGCACTGCGGACGCTGATCTCCAGCGCGGACCGGCACATCGAGATCTCCCAGCAGGACCTCAACGCGACCTGCCCGCCGCTGCCGCGGTACGACATCCGCGTGTACGACGCGCTCGCCGCCAAGATGGCCGCCGGTGTCAAGGTCCGCATCGTCGTGAGCGACCCCGCCAACCGCGGTGCCGTCGGCAGCGGCGGATACTCGCAGATCAAGTCGCTCGCCGAGATCAGCGACACGCTCCGTGACCGGCTCGCTCTGCGCACCGGCGACCGGGCGTCGGCGCGCGCCGCGATGTGCTCGAACCTCCAGTTGGCGACGGCACGCAGTTCCACGAGCCCGAAGTGGGCGGACGGCCATCCCTACGCCCAGCACCACAAGCTGATCTCCGTGGACGGCTCCGCGTTCTACATCGGATCGAAGAACCTCTACCCGGCCTGGCTCCAGGACTTCGGGTACGTGGTGGAGAGCCCCGCGGCCGCCCAGCAGTTGGACAGCCAACTCCTCGCTCCGCAGTGGCAGTTCTCGCGCGACACCGCGACCGTCGACTACGAGCGCGGAATCTGCCAGGGCTGACCTTCTCGGGAGAGGTGGCGCAGCGGTGGCGGCCGTGATCGTCAACTCCCCTTTCGCGGTTGCCGATTGTGCAGTCGCATGTCAGGGTTCCGGTGATGTGCAGCCGTGATGTCGCGCGAGCCGGGAGGGTGGATGGCCGAGGACCGTGCCATCGACGTCGTCGTCTTCGACGTACTGGGCACCATGGTCGACGAACCGGGCGGCCTGCGGTCGGCCCTGCGGGAAGCGGTGCCCGAGGGCGACGAGCCGACCGTGACCGGCCTGGTGACTGTATGGCAGGACCACGTCGAACACGAGCAGCGATCCATCGAGAAGGGCAGCCGCCCCTACGCCAACTCCGAGACGTTGGACCGCGAGGCGGCCGAGCGGGTGGCCGACCGGGCCGGGCTCACCGACCGCGGGGCCATCGAGCGCCTGGCGACGGCAGCTCAGCGGCTCGCCCCCTGGGACGACGCCCCGGCGGGCCTCGTCCGGCTCGCGCGGCGCTTTCCGGTCCTGGGGCTCTCCAACGCCGGCCGCAGGACCCTGCTCCGGCTCAATGCCCATGCGGACCTCCGGTGGCACCTTGCCCTGTCGGCCGAGGACGCCCGCGCGTACAAGCCCGCGCCGGACGTCTACCGGCTCGCCCTCGACGCGGCGGGCTGCCCGGCGGAGCGCGTCCTGATGGTCGCCGCCCACGCCTGGGATCTGCGCGGCGCTCAGGCGGTGGGCATGCGCACCGCCCATGTGCGCCGCCCGGTCGGCGACCCTCCGCGCACCTCGGACACCTTCGACTGGCAGGTGGGCGGTCTCGCCGAGCTGGCCGCGGTGCTGACGTCGCCGTAGGCGGTCGGTAGCGGTCCGGGCAGCTGGAAAAGCACCGCCCGACCGCCCCGCCGGCGACCGCGGCCGCCGGCGGGGCGGGGCATCAGAACGCGGGCAGTGCCGGCGCGGACTGCGGAGTGATCACACTGCCGCCGCGCACGGTGGGCAGCGCCCTGATGTGACCGGCGGGCGCGGTGCTGCCGGGGGCGAACAGTTCTACCTGGCGGTCCAGCTCGTACCGGTTGTCGACGGGCGGGAACTGGGTCATCCCGGAGCACGACAGGCTGAGCGGGGTGCGGGATTCGAGGGTGAGGGTCGGCTCGTCGCGCCGCTCGACGGTGACGGTCACGACGATGACGTCGTGCTCGGCGAAGCGCGGCGGCGTGGCCGACATCAGCCGCAGATTGCTCCGGGCGTGTGTGTCGGCGTCCTTGAGCGCGATGGTGACCTTGAACTCCCGGTCCGGCGACGTTCCTTCCAGATGGAAGTCGGTGGTGCGGAGCAGCACGCTCCTGGCCGGGCTCCGCTGCGGGTCGACTTCCGTCCGCTGCTTGATGCCGCCCGCGAGATTGACCTTGATGACTTCGTCGTTCAGCTCGATGACGCTGTTGGCGCCCGTCATGTTCGACGGGATCTCGGCACCTACGGCCGGCATGTCCGGCGAGGAGTGCGCGACCGTCCGGTGCGGGGCGGCCGTGGCGGGGAAGCCGCCCGTGCCGAGTGCGGGGGCGGCGATCAGGACCGCTGTGGCCGCTGTGGCCAGACGCGCGGAGGGAGCTCGTTTCATGCCCGGTGAACGAGCGCGAGTCGCTCCGCGTATCGCCCGTCCCGGGACAAATCCGTACCGATGGGTGCGGGTGTCCGGGTCTCACCCACACTTCACATGCGGCGCCAGCGCGCCGATGCGAAGGAGAAGGCGCCGAAGAGCATCAGCCCGACCGCGACCGCGACCAACAGCCAGGGACCGGCGGGGGTGGCGGCGAAGCTGCGCAGCGTGGCATCCACGCCCTTGGCCTGCTGGGGGTCGAAGCGGACGGCGGCCACCAGCACGAAGATCCCGGCCGCGGCCCCCACCATCCCGCGTGCCACCCCACCGCCCACACCCAGTCCGGTGACGACCTGACGGGTGCCGGTGGGCGTGTTCGAGAGGTCGAGACGGCGCAGGAAGCGGCGCATCGCGGCGCGTACCGCGATCCCCACGCCGACGCCGATGAGCACACAGCCCCCGGCACCCACCAGCTGCTGTCCGTAAGGGAGTTGGAGCGCGGTGCGGGTCCAGTCGCGGGACTTCGCGTCGCCACCGCTTCCCCGGTCGCCGACGGCGAAGGAGGCCGTACCCCAGCACACGGACGCGTAGAACACGGCCCGCCCGGCGTTCATGACGCGCGCGGTGGCCTTGCCGTCGCGACCGCGTCCTCGCACCGCCACGATCCCGCGCCACACGGCCATGCAGCCGAATCCCACCGCCAGCGCCCACAGCACCGCGACACCGAAGGGCTTGCCGGCCACCTCGGCGAGCGCCCCTTCACGGTCCGCCTCGCCGCCACCGGCTCCGAACGCGATCCGGATCGCGAGCACGCCGATGAGGACGTACACGACACCGCGGGCGATGAACCCCGCACGGCCCGCGGCGCTGACCGTCTCCTGCTGTGTGAGGTGCTTGCGGCCAAGGCCGCCGCGGTTCCTCTGTATGTGTGACGATGCCACGCTTCCCCCCACCTTTCCTGACGCCGGACGCGGCACGCGTCCCTGGTCGCCGGGTGCCCCGAAGGCGTCCACCCCATGCGCCGGGCCGGTCCCTCGCTTCAGGTGCGAGGAACCGGCCCGGCGGCAGGTGTGGGGCGATCACCCCCGGTGGTCAGGCCTTCGACTGCATGTCCCGGCGGGCCGGGTTGCCCTGCTGCTCGGCCTTGGGGTCCTTCTCGCCGGCCTTGGCGCGCACCCCTCGCTCGATCCGCTCACCGATCGACTTGTCGATGTTGGACCAGTACTCGAAGGCACGCCGAAGGACCGGCTCGGTGACTCCGTTGAGGAGATGGCCCACGACGTTGTCCACGAGCCGGTCGCGGGCCGCGTCGTCGAGGACCTCGCGCACCATCGTGCCCGCCTGGCCCCAGTCGTCGTCCTCGGCGTGGTCCACATAGGCCGCGCGCGTGATCTCCCCGTCGGCCGTCCAGCTCGGCGGGCTGCCGTACCGCTCGGTGTCGGCGGCCGGTCCGCCCTTCGAGTTCGGGGCGTACACGGGGTCGGAGGTCTTGCGATACGCCATCGCCCCGTCCTTCGAGTACGTGTTGACCGGGGCGATCGGCGCATTGACGGGCAGCTGCTGGTAGTTGCCGCCGATGCGGTGGCGGTGCGCGTCCGCGTACGAGAAGAGCCGGCCGAGCAGCATCCGGTCCGGGCTCGGGCCGATGCCGGGGACCAGGTTGTTCGGCTGGAACGCCGCCTGCTCGATCTCGGCGTGGTTGTCGGTCGGGTTGCGGTCCAGGGTCATCCGGCCGACCTCGATCAGCGGATAGTCGCCGTGCGGCCAGACCTTGGTCAGGTCGAACGGGTTGAACCGGTAGTTCGGCGCGTCCTCGTACGGCATCACCTGCACATGCAGGGTCCAGCTCGGGTACTCGCCGTCCCGGATGTGCTCGAAGAGGTCCCGGGTGTGGTAGTCCGTGTCGGCGGAGGCCATTTGGTCGGCCTCGTCCTGGGTGAAGAACTCGATGCCCTGGTCGGTCTTGAAGTGGTACTTCACCCAGAAGCGCTCACCCTGGGCATTGATCCACATGTAGGTGTGCGAGGTGTAGCCGTTCATGTGGCGCCAGGTGCGCGGGATACCGCGGTCACCCATCAGCCAGGTGACCTGGTGGGCCGACTCCGGCGAGAGCGTCCAGAAGTCCCACTGCATGTCGTGGTCGCGCAGGTTGTTGTCCGCGCGGCGCTTCTGGGACCGGATGAAGTGCTGGAACTTCATCGGATCCTTGACGAAGAACACGGGGGTGTTGTTGCCCACCATGTCGTAGTTGCCCTCGCTGGTGTAGAACTTCAGCGCGAAGCCGCGGGGGTCCCGCCAGGTGTCCGGGCTGCCGCGCTCGCCCGCGACGGTCGAGAACCGGGCGACGAGGTCGGTCCTGGTGCCGGGCTGGAACAGCGCGGCCTTGGTGTAGCCGCTGACGTCGTTGGTGACCTCGAAGTGGCCGAAGGCACCGCTTCCCTTGGCGTGGGGCTGGCGCTCGGGGATCCGCTCCCGGTTGAACTGTGCCATCTGCTCGATCAGGTACGAGTCCTGGAGCAGGATCGGTCCGCCCGGGCCGACGGTGAGGGAATGTTCGTCGCTCTCCACCGGGGCGCCGGAATCGGCGGTGGTCGGCTGGCGTGGCGTGTCTGTCATCGGTCTGCCCTCCGTCATTGCGGTGCGCGATGCAACGTACTCAGGCCGTGATCACGAAATGGAAACCGCGGCAGTACGCGTGTAGCCGTCTCCGGGGGTCGGCAAACCCGCGCATACCAGTCAGGTGGATCAGAATGCCGACGGGGATCGGCTCCGGGGGACTCCGGCCGGTTCCGGGAAAGACCCCGAACGGCGTACCTGGCCGGGGCCGGCCGGGCAGTGGATACCAAAGTCGCGGGCCGCCAGACCAAAGGTCGATCCATCGAGGGGCGCGGCCCGCCGAGGATGAGGCCATGGACCTTCAGGAGAGCCCCCACGACCCCACGTCCGTCCGGCCCGTCGCCCGGGCCACCTACATCGGAGCCACCGCCGACGAGCTGCGCCGCAAGACCGGCGCCGACAAGATCGCCGCCGGTGTCTCGCAGAAGGCGCTGTTCCGGCGCCGCGGCTCCATCGCCCTGCACGAGGACCGCCTCGTGCTCGGTGGCTGGAACGACGCCGGCGACCTGGTGCTGGCCGGCGCCGACATCGCCTCGGCGCGGACCCGCTTCACCGAGCTGTACGGGCGCTTCATCGGCGGCCTGCTCAACGCGGGCAAGCCCCTGATCCTGGAGACCAGGACGGCCGTGGGGGAGATCTACCTCCTCATCGACCGCAAGGAGTTCATGGAGACCACCGACGACCGGGCCTGGGAGCGCCGGATCAACGCGTGGCTCGGCGACGCCTGACCACCCCGGCCGGTGCCAAATCGCCTCAACACCCGCCACTGCCAGCGGATTTGACGTCAGATGTCGAGGAAGCGGACATCCCGCGCGTTGCGCTGGATGAAGGAGCGCCGCGCTTCGACGTCCTCGCCCATCAGCACCGAGAACAGGTCGTCGGCCAGCGCGGCGTCGTCGAGCGTGACCTGGCCGAGGACCCGGTGCTCGATGTCCATCGTGGTGACGCGCAGCTCCTCGGCGTTCATCTCGCCCAAGCCCTTGAAGCGCTGGATCGAGTCCTCCCGGACCCGCTTCCCGGCCTCGCGACCCGCCGCCACCAGTGCGTCGCGCTCGCGGTCCGAGTACGCGTACTCGATGTCGTCCCGAGCCCACTTGATCTTGTAGAGCGGGGGACGCGACAGATAGACGTAACCGCCTTCGATCAGGGGCCGCATGAAGCGGAAGAGGAAGGTGAGGAGCAGGGTGCTGATGTGCTGGCCGTCGACGTCGGCGTCCGCCATCAGGATGATCTTGTGATAGCGGAGCTTCTCGATGTCGAAGTCCTCGTGGACCCCGGTCCCGAAGCCCGCGATCAGCGCCTGGATCTCGGTGTTCTGAAGGATCTTGTCGAGCCGGGCCTTCTCGACATTCAGGATCTTGCCCCGGATCGGCAGGATCGCCTGGAATTCGGGGTCGCGCCCGGACTTCGCGCTGCCGCCTGCGGAGTCGCCCTCGACGATGAAGATCTCGCACTTCGCCGGGTCGTTGGACTGGCAGTCCGACAGCTTGCCGGGCATCGCGGCCGATTCGAGGAGACCCTTGCGGCGGGTCAGATCCCGCGCCTTGCGTGCGGCGACGCGCGCGGTGGCGGACGCGACCGCCTTGCGCACGATGTCGGCGGCTTCGTTCGGGTGGCGGTCGAACCAGTCCGACAGGTGCTCGTGCACCACCCGCTGCACGAACGTCTTCGCCTCGGTGTTGCCGAGCTTGGTCTTGGTCTGGCCCTCGAACTGCGGCTCGCCCAGCTTGACGGAGACGATCGCCGTCAGGCCCTCGCGGATGTCCTCGCCGGTGAGGTTGCCGTCCTTCTCGCGCAGCAGGCGCCGTTCGCGGGCATAGCGGTTGACGAGGGTGGTCAGGGCGGTGCGGAAGCCCTCCTCGTGGGTACCGCCCTCATGGGTGTGGATGGCGTTGGCATAGGAGTACACGCTCTCCGTGTACTGGGTGTTCCACTGCATCGCGACCTCGACGGACAGCAGGCGCCCGGTGTCCGCTGCCGCGATGCCGATGACGGTCGGATGCACGGGCTCGCGCTTGCGGGCGTTGAGGTGGCGCACGAAGTCGACGATGCCGCCGTCGTACCGGTAGGCGACGCTCCTGGCGGCCTGCTCCCGTGGGAGGTGCGATCCGGCCTCGCCCGCGCCGGCCGTCTCCCGCGCCGCCGTCCGTTCGTCGGCCAGCGTCAGTGTCAGGCCCTTGTTGAGGAAAGCCATCTCCTGGAAGCGCCGGGACAGCGTCTCGAAGGCGTAGTCGGTGGTGTCGAAGACGTCGGGGTCGGCCCAGAACGTGATGGACGTACCCGTGCGCGAGGTCTCCTCGTGCCGGACCAGCGGCCCGGTGGGCACCCCCTGCGTATAGGACTGGGTCCACCGGTGGCCGTCCGCACGCACCTCGGCCGTCAGCCGTGACGAGAGCGCGTTGACCACCGACAGGCCCACGCCGTGGAGCCCCCCGGAGACGGCGTACCCGCCGCCGCCGAACTTGCCGCCCGCGTGCAGCACGGTCAGGACGAGCTCGATGGCCGGGCGGCCCGTTCCGGGGTGGATGCCGACGGGAATGCCACGGCCGTTGTCCACGACCCGCACTCCGCCGTCGGCCAGGATCGTCACGTCGATCCGGTCGGCGACCCCGGCCATCGCCTCGTCGACGGAGTTGTCCACGATCTCCTGCACCATGTGGTGCAGACCCCGCTCACCGGTCGAGCCGATGTACATGCCCGGCCGCTTGCGGACGGCGTCAAGACCCTCCAGAACGGTGATCGCGTTCGCGTCGTAGGAACCGGGGGACGCCCCGCCCCCGGCCGACATGGCGGTGGCGGCGCCGGCGGTAGCGGTGGTGGTCGGAACTCCGGAGTCGGTCAAGGCGAGGCTCCCTTTCGGGCACGACGAACCACGTTGCCGCGCATGCGCACGGCAGCGGTGGGTCACTGACGGATTGGAGAAGCCCGGGCAGGCGCAAGTACGCCCTCAGGGCTGTGACTTCGAGCGTTCCGGACGCCCGAAGGTGATGTTCACTTTACCGGTCGAGCGAACCGGAGATGGGGCACCAAGGCCCCTGTGTGGCCACTGGAGGCCCTGACGCCCATCCCGGTTAACCCCTCCACGTGGAACCGGCCTTCTCGGCCTCAGTGGCCGCATGCAGCCTTCTGGGGGCATCTGGGGGACGGGCTCAGAAGGGTAATTCCAGCGTCACACACCGTCTGCCAACGGCGACCAATCCGCAGGGCCCGCGGGACCGAATCACTGACAGACGGGGGCCGGACGGTCGGCCCTGCCGTCGTGGTCGGTACGAGGAGGCGCGCGGAGATGGAGCGGCGACAGATAGCCGTGGTGGGCAGTGGGGTGGCCGGTCTGACCGCGGCCCATGTGCTGCAACGGGCCTGTGACGTGACGCTGTACGAGGCGGACGACAGGGTGGGCGGGCATGCCCACACACACGAGCTGCCCCAGGGCCCGGGGAGGATGGTGCGGGTCGACAGCGGGTTCATCGTCCACAACGAACGCACCTACCCCCTGCTGCTGCGGCTGTTCCGGGAACTCGGGGTGTCCACCCAGGACTCGGAGATGAGCATGTCCGTGCGGTGCGACGGCTGCGGACTCCAGTACGCCGGGGCTCGCGGGCCCGCAGGCCTCTTCGCCCGGCCGAGCAGTGTCGTACGGGGTCGCTATCTGCGGATGCTCGCCCAGGTGCCGGCTTTCCACCGGGCCGCGCGCGCCGCACTCGCCGCGGACCGGGAGGGCGAGCTGACCCTCGGGGAGTTCCTGGCCGAGGGCGGCTTTACGCCCTACTTCGTCCACCACTTCGTGACCCCGCTGGTGTCCGCGGTGTGGTCGTGCGGCCCCGAGATCGCCATGGGCTACCCGGCCACGTATCTCTTCCGGTTCCTTGAGAACCACGGGATGCTGTCGGTTCGTGGCGCGCCCAAGTGGCGGACGGTGACCGGTGGTTCGGTCGAGTACGTCAGCAGGGTCGTCAAGCAGCTGACCGCCGTCCACACCGCGACCGAGGTGCGGGAGGTGCGACGGGAGCCGGGCCGGGCCCGGGTGGTCACCGACGACGGGGAGCACGCCTACGACGCCGTGGTCATCGCCGTCCACCCCGACCAGGCGCTCCGGCTCCTGGCCGACGCCACCCCGGACGAGTCCCGTGTACTGGGTGCGTTCCGGTACTCGCGCAACCACACCGTGCTGCACACCGACACCACTGTGCTGCCCACGGCCCGCCGGGCCAGGGCCTCCTGGAACTACCGGATGCCTTCCTGCCGAACAACGGCGGACAAGGTGCAGGTCAGCTATGACATGAGCCGGTTGCAGCACCTTGAGGGACCGCGGCCCTACATCGTCAGTCTCAACGCGGAGGGCCGCATCGACGCCGGCCAGGTGCTGCGCCGCATGACGTACGAACACCCCGTCTACACAAGGGAGTCGGTGGCCGCGCAGAGCCACCTGCCGCGGCTGAACACATCCGTGACCGTCTACGCGGGCGCCTACCACGGCTGGGGCTTCCACGAGGACGGCTGCCGGTCCGGGGTCCGGGCCGCCGCCGCGCTGGGGGTGCCCTGGTGACCGCACCGACCCTGGATCCGACGGTGGACCGGGCACGCACCCCGGTGGCGCCCGCGCTCTACGAATGCGTCGTCTCCCACGCGCGGACCGTCCCGCTGCGGCACTCCTTCCGACACCGCACCTACATGTGGCTGGTCGACCTGGACGAGCTGCCCGTGCTGCCGCGCCCGCTGCGCCCGCTGGCCCGTTTCGACCCCCGCGACCACTTCGCCGGCACGGAACCCTCGCTGCGCGCCGGCCTCGACCGCTTCCTGGCCGCGCACGGCACGCACCTGGACGGTGGCCGCGTCCTCATGCTCGGGCACGCACGCGTGCTGGGGCATGTGTTCAACCCCCTCACGCTGTACTGGTGTTACGGCCCGGACGGCGACCTCAGGACCGTAGTGGCCGAGGTCCACAACACGTACGGCGAACGCCACTGCTATCTGCTGCGCACCGACGAGCGGGGCGCCGCTTCGGTGGCCAAGGAGTTCTACGTCTCGCCGTTCTTCCCCGTCGACGGCTCCTACCGGATGCGGCTGCCCGAACCGGCCGCGAGGCTTGAACTGAGCGTGCAACTGCGACGCGGCGGCGAGCGTCCGTTCACCGCGACCGTGCGCGGCGTACGCACCAGGGCCACGCCCGGGCGGCTGCTGGCCGCCGCGCTGCGGCACCCGTGGTCGACGGCTGCCGTCTCGATCGGCATCCGCCGACACGGCCTGCGGCTGTTCCTGCGCAGGCTGCCCGTCCAACCCCGACCCCGCCACTGTCTCCAGGAGGGCATGAAGTGAAGGCCGCTGTCTCGTACCCCGACGACCGGAGCACCACCGCCGCACCGCGGGTGCGCGTGGACGCGTCCCGGTGGCCCGACGTGGCCAGGGTGCCCCGCAGCTCGCCGGTGCGCGCACGGGTGGCCGAGCGGATCGTGCGGCGGGCGCTCGGCCGGCTGCCGTTGCGGGTGGAGCTGGGCGCCGCCCCGCACACCGGCGACCAGGGCCCGCTCGTCACGGTCCACGACCCGCAGGCCTTCTTCCGCCGCCTCGGCACGGACGGGCTGATCGGGTTCGGCGAGTCGTACATGGCGGGGGAGTGGGACACCGACGACCTGGTCGGTGTCCTCACGGTGCTTGCCGCCAACGTCGCCTCGCTCGTGCCGCGTCCGTTGCAGAGCCTGCGCGGGCTCTGGGCGCGGCGCCACCCGGCCCCGCAGCGCAACACCCTGCACGGGGCGCGGGCCAACATCAGCCGGCACTACGACCTGTCCAACGATCTGTTCGCCCTGTTCCTCGACGAGACCATGACCTACTCCGCGGCCGTCTTCCGCGGCTTCCCGGCCCAGTGGCCGAAGCTGGCCGACGCACAGCACCGCAAGATCGACCGCCTGCTCGACCTGGCCCAAGTCACCGAAGGCACAAGGCTGTTGGAGGTGGGCACCGGCTGGGGAGAGCTCGCCCTGCGGGCGGCCGCCCGGGGCGCCCAGGTGAAAACCGTGACCCTCTCCCAAGAGCAGCGCGCCTATGCGATCCAGCGCATCGAAGCGGCCGGCCATGCGGACCGCGTCAGTGTCGAGCTGTGCGACTACCGGCAGGTGACGGGAGACTTCGACGCCATCGTCAGCGTCGAGATGATCGAAGCCGTCGGCGAGGAGTACTGGCCCGTCTACTTCGACACCCTGTCCGGCCGGCTGGCCCCGGGCGGGCGGATCGTGCTGCAAGCCATCACCATGCCCCACGAGCGCATGCTGGCCACCCGTGACACCCATACCTGGATCCACAAGTACATCTTCCCCGGCGGCCTGATCCCCTCCGTCGAAGCCATGGACCAGGCAGCCCGAGCGGCGGGCCTCGCGACGGTGTACGACGACGCGTACGGACCGCACTACGCCGAGACCCTGCGGCTGTGGCGCGAGCGGTTCGCGGAGCAGGGCGAACAGGTCGCCGCGCTCGGCTTCGACGCCACCTTCACCAGGATGTGGGAGTTCTACCTCGCCTACTCCGAGGCCGGTTTCCGGGCCCGCTACCTGGACGTCCACCAGCTGGTGCTCACGAAGGCGGGTGCCCGATGAAGCCGCTCGCGCCGCGCCTGGCCGAGGCCGTCGAGGGATACCTGGGAGCCATGCCGCTACGGCTGCGGGCCTGGGACGGCAGCGAAGCCGGGCCCGCCGAGGCGCCGACGGTGGTGCTGCGCTCACCACGCGCCCTGCGCCGTCTGCTCTGGCAGCCCGGTGAACTGGGCCTGGCCCAGGCCTACATCGCGGGCGACCTCGACATCGAGGGCGACCTCACCGCCGGACTCGGCGCCGTGTGGCGCGCGGTCCGCGAGCGCGGGCCCGGCCCCGGCCCCGGCCGTCAGCTGCCGCACCGGCACCTGACCGCCGCCCTCGCCGCACTCCGGTGCGGCGCCGTCGGCCCGCGCCCGCCCGCCCCCGGCGCCCGCCAGGCCCGCCTGCGCGGCCGACCGCACTCCACCGACCGGGACCGTGCGGCGATCAGCCACCACTACGACCTGTCCAACGAGTGGTACGCGCTGCTCATGGACGACTCCATGGCGTACTCCTGCGCCTACTGGACCCGCCCCGACGACCCGCACTACGGACTGGCCGAGGCCCAGCGCGACAAGCTGGAACTGATCTGCCGCAAGCTGGCCCTGACCCCCGGCGCCCGCCTCCTGGACGTGGGCTGCGGCTGGGGGAGCCTGTCCCTGTACGCCGCCCAGCACTTCGGTGCCCGCGTCACCGCGGTCACCCTGTCCCGGGAACAGCGGGACTTCGTCGCCGCCCGAGTCCGGGAGCGGGGCCTCGACGACCTGGTGAAGGTGCACCTGCGGCACTACCGGGACATCGCGGGGGCCGACTACGACGCCGTCTGTGCCATCGAGATGGGCGAACATGTCGGCGCGGCGCAGTATCCCGCCTTCGCCGCGCGCCTGCACGCGCTGCTGCGCCCCGGCGGCCGACTGCTGATCCAGCAGATGTCGCGCACCGGAACCGCCCCCGGCGGCGGCGCGTTCATCGAGTCCTACATCGCCCCCGACATGCACATGCGGCCGCTGGGAGACACCGTCTCGCTGCTGGAGAACGCCGGGCTCGACGTGTGGGCCGTGGAGTCGTTGCGCGAGCACTACGTCCGTACCATCGCCGCCTGGTACGCCACCCTGGAGGCGCGCTGGGCGGAGTTCGTGGCCCTTGGCGGGCAGGAGACGGCCCGGGTCTGGCGGCTGTATCTGGCGGGGGGCGGTCTCGCGTTCGCCGAGCGCCGCATGGGCGTCGACCAGATCCTCGCCGTCCGCCCCGGCACGGACGATACGGCGAGCATGCCCGCGACCCTGTACGACTGGTACCGGCCCGAGGAGACACCGTGAACGGTTTCCCGTGGCACGCCTTCGCCGGCAACCTGGCCCTGACGGCCGTCACGGCACTCGCCGTCGTGCTCATCACCTTCGCCGTCGCCGTGGTCAAGGGGCACCACCGGATCGTCGACATCGCCTGGGGCCTCGGTTTCGCAGCGGTGGCTCTGGTCGGCTACGCGGCCTCGGCCGGCCACGGCGACGACGCGCGGCGGCTCCTGGTGACCGCGGCGACCGTCATCTGGGGGGTGCGCCTGGCCGCCCACATCGCCTGGCGCGGCCGTGGGCACGGCGAGGACCCCCGCTACGACCGCATGCTCTCCAAGGCCCCGGGCAGCCGCAATGCCTACGCCCTGCGCATGATCTACCTCTTGCAGGGCGCCCTCATCTGGCTGATCTCGCTGCCCGTCCAGGCCGCCCAGTACACGCACGGGCCGCTGGTGCTCACCGCGGTGGCCGGCGGTGTGCTGTGGGCGGCCGGCCTGGTCTTCGAGAGCGTGGGCGACTACCAGCTGGCCAGGTTCAAGGCAGACCCCGCACAGCACGGCCGGATCATGGACCGCGGCCTGTGGTCGTGGACCCGCCACCCGAACTACTTCGGCGACTTCCTCGTCTGGTGGGGCCTGTTCGCCCTGGCCTGCGGCACCTGGCAGGCGGCCGCGGTGTCCGTCCTGTCGCCGCTCGTGATGTCGTACCTGCTCACCCGGGGCAGTGGGCAGCGGCTCCTGGAGGAGCACATGAAGGACCGCCCCGGTTACGCCGCCTACGCGGCCCGCACCAGCGGCTTCGTTCCGCTGCCGCCGCGCCGCCGGCCAGGGTCGCAGGCGCCCCGCCCGTGAACGCGCCCAGCCTCTGAACGCGCCGCCCGTCCGTGAACATGCCCCGTCCCTGAACGTGCCCCGTGTCCCTGAACGTGCCCCGCCCCTGACCGCGGACGGTCAGGGGCCGCGGCATGTCAGGACAGAACACCCTCCGGCACCTCGACGCCACGCGCGATGACCAGGCGGGCCGTGCCGTCGACCAGGCGGTAGGACAGGCCCACCACCGCCGTGGTGCCCGCCTCGACCGCGTCCGCGAGAACACGCGAGCGGTCGAGCAGCAGGCTGACGCTGTGCCTTATGTGCTCGGCGATGAAGTCCTCGTCCTCGGTGTGGCCCGCGGCCTGCGAGGCGAGCACGCTCGGGGTGACCCGCTCGATGACGTCCTGGACATAACCGGCCGAGGTCGTGCCGCTCCGCACGGCGGAGCGGGCCGCCGCCACCGCGCCGCACGCGTCATGGCCGAGGACCACGACCAGCGGGCAGCCGAGCACACTCACTCCGTACTCGATGCTCCCCAACACCTCCGGGCCCACCACGTGACCGGCGGTGCGCACCACGAAGAGGTCGCCGAGTCCGCGGTCGAAGATGATCTCGGCGGCCAGCCGGGAATCGGAGCACCCGAACAGCACCGCGAACGGATTCTGGCCGGGCACCACCTCGGTGCGACGGGCGGCGTCCTGGTTCGGGTGATCCGGCGACCCTGTGACGAATCGCTGATTGCCGCTCAGCAGCGTCTCCAGGGCGGCACGGGGTGTGGGGGTCTGCGGTGTGGTCATGGGCGGCAGGGTACAACGCCGCCTGCCAGGCAATTCATGGCAGGCCTTGGCAATCGCGGGCCCGGAGCGGCCCTGCCCGACGGGGTGCCGGGAACAGGCGGGAGCAACTCGTAAGGGTGAGTGGCCAATCCGGCTGCCGATCCGCTCCGAATAGGAGCCGTGATGAAAATTCTGAGCAGAGGGATTCGCCTTCCGCTCGCAGCCCTGTCCGGACTTCTCGCCGGGTTCGCCGCTCTGGCCGTCGCGGAACTGGTGTCGGCGGCGGTGCGGCCCGAGTCCGGCCCGGTGATCGCGGTGGGCGGTGCGTCCATCGACCGCACTCCGCCGGCCCTCAAGGACTGGGCGATCCGGCACTTCGGCACCAACGACAAGCTCGTCCTGCAACTGGGCATCCTCGCCGTGCTCGCCCTGCTGGCACTCGTACTCGGCGTGCTGGCACTGCGCTTCCGCCGTGCCGGGGCGGCCGGGGTGCTGTTGTTCGGCGTCGTCGGGGCACTGGCCGCGACGGGCCGGCCCGACTCGACCAGCGCGGCCGACGCACTGCCTTCGGTGGTCGGCGCGGTGGCGGGCGCGGGTCTGCTGTACCTCCTGGTCGGGCGACTGACCGCCCGCCGTGGAAGCTCAACCGGCGCTGTGGGCAAGGGCGTTGAGGGTCCCGTCGGCGGGGAAGGCGCCGTTGGCGAGGAGGACGAGGAGAGGGACGGCTCCCCGGGCTGGGACCGGCGGGGGTTCGTGATCGCGGCCGGTGCCGCGGCCGTGGTCTCGTCCGGGGCCGGCCTCCTCGGCAGGTCGCTGAACGACTCCCGCGGTCAGGGGGCGGTCGCCTCGCGCGCCAAGCTGACGCTGCCGAAGCCGGCCTCCCCGGCCCGGCCGATCCCGTCCGGAGCGATCCTGCACACGCCCGGCATCAGCCCGTTCGTCACCCCCAACGCGGACTTCTACCGCGTCGACACCGCGCTGGTGATCCCGAAGGTCGACGCCACCTCCTGGCGGATGAAGATCCACGGGAAGGGTGTCGGCCGTCCGCTGACACTCACCTACCAGGACCTCCTGAACCGCCGACTCATCGAGCGGGACATCACGCTGACGTGCGTCTCCAACGAGGTCGGTGGCCCGTACGTGGGCAACGCGCGCTGGATCGGGGTACCGCTGGCCGAGCTCCTCAAGGAGGCGGGGGTCCGCCCGCCGTCGCGGGGCGGCCCGGCCGACCAGCTCGTGGCGCGCTCGGTGGACGGCATGACGATCGGCAGTCCCGTCGAGGACGTCATGGACGGCCGGGACGCCATGCTCGCCCTCGGCATGAACGGCGAACCGCTTCCGTTCGTGCACGGCTTCCCAGTGCGCATGGTCGTGCCGGGCCTGTACGGCTACGTCTCGGCGTGCAAATGGCTCCAGGACCTTGAGCTGACCACGTTCGACGCCTACGACTCGTACTGGGTCAAGCGTTCCTGGTCCCGGAAGGCGCCCATCAAGACCGAGTCGCGCATCGACACCCCGAAGCCGTTCGCGCGTCCGAAGCCCGGCACGGTGATGATCGCCGGCGCTGCCTGGGCGCAGCACCGGGGGATCGACCGGGTCGAGGTGCGGGTCGACGAAGGGTCCTGGATGCCTGCGGACCTCGCGGCCGAGGACTCCAGCGACACCTGGCGCCAGTGGTCCCTGCCCTGGAGGGCCACCTCCGGCACCCACACGCTGACGGTCCGCGCCACCGACCGCACCGGTCAGGTACAGACCGAGCAGCGCACCCAGACCATTCCGGACGGTGCGAGCGGCTGGCACTCGGTGGTGGTCACCGTGGACTGACCACACACCCCCGCCAAGCCCGACAGTGCGCCGAACGCGCCCGCGACGCGGCAACCTCCGCGTCCGTCCCACGACAACGCATCACGCCTTGCACCCCGATTCCGCCTCCCTTCCACCCCACAGGAGAAGTCCATGAACGCCCTGCGCATCCGCCGTGCCACCCTCGCCGTCACCGCCGCCGCCGTCCTCCCGCTCGTCCTGAGTGCCTGCGGCGGCAGCGACAGCAAGAAGGACAGCTCCTCCTCGTCCTCCGAGGCCGCCGCGCCCCCCGCCGCCCAGTCCTCCGCCGGCGGCGACACCGCCATGACGGACAAGCCCTTCGGCACGGCGTGCGCCTCCGTGCCGAAGGACGGTGCGGGTTCCTTCGACGGCATGGCGAAGGACCCGGTCGCCACCGCCGCCTCGCACAACCCGGCGCTGTCCACCCTGGTCGCGGCCGTCAAGAAGGCCGGTCTGGTCGACACGCTCAACAACGCCCAGAACATCACGGTGTTCGCGCCGACCAACGACGCCTTCGCGAAGATCCCGAAGGCCGACCTGGACAAGGTCCTCAACGACAAGGCGATGCTCACCAAGATCCTCACGTACCACGTGGTCGGCCAGAAGGTCGCTCCCAAGGCGCTGGAGAACGGCTCGTTCGACACCCTGGAGAAGGGCAAGGTCACCACCGCGGGTTCGGGCACCGAGTACAAGGTGAACGACAGCGCCAACGTGGTCTGCGGCAATGTGCCGACCGCCAACGCGACCGTCTACATCATCGACACGGTCCTGATGCCCAAGTAGTCCCGATGCCCAGGTGAGCAGAGTTCGGGCGGTCCTGTCCGTGCCCTCCGGAACGACGGGGGAGCTTTCGTCCAAGACAGGACCGCCGAAGTCGGCGACCGTAGCGGCATGCACAGCTGCACAGCGGGTCCGGCAGTTCCCGCCCACGACGCCTGGGCGGGCTGGGAAGTCGCCTGCCGGTCCTCATCGTGCAGCCGGTGCTCCCCGAAGGCGTCGACACCGCCCCCGCGAGGACTCCGGGGACCTCTGCCGTCGCGCCCGGCCGGCCCCCCGCCTCGTCGCCCCGCTCGGAGGAGCCGCGCCGTACTTCCTCGTTGAGGCCGTCGCCGACTGACCGCGAGCGCGGGGCGGTGTACCTGGTTTGGAGACGCCGTCGCCGCCCGGACACTTGAGGCGGCTGCCGGAAAGCCCGGTGGGTGACCCTGCCTGAAGGGTGCCCCCACGGAGTCCTCTAGGCGAAGGGGCCCTCTTCCGTGAACCGGCGCAGATGGCGGGCGAAGGCCTCGGCCTCGCCCGGCGGCCAGGAGGACAGGCCGGCCGTGATGTGGTCGGCGAGCCGGGTCCGCAGCTCCGCGACCGTGCGCCGCCCCTGATCCGTGAGGACGAGCAGATTCGCCCGCCGGTCATGGGGGTCCGCCTCGCGCCGGACGAGGCCGGCGGCCTCCAGGCGTGAGGCCCGCCGGGTGACACCGGAGCGGTCGATCCCGACATCGGGGGCGAGATCCGCCGCGCTGCGCGGCCCGGTGCGGGCCAGCGCGCTGAGCACCGGGTACGTCACCTCGTCGAGCCCGTCGCCCATGCCCTCGGTGAGCTTCCTGTGCAACTGTGCGCGCGTGGTGCGCCGCAGCAGAATGCCCAGCGCCTCGGCGATCTCATGCCCCAGTTCGTTCTCCACCCGCACGACGATAGCGTGCGCTCCGCACGCGTCTTGCGGTGGTGGCAACGCTCGTTGCGGCGGGGGCGTCCCGGGGGCGGCGCTGACCTCGGGAAGGCGCTGACGCGGGGCGCCAACTGACCGACGCCACGCTCCTGGAGCCCGGCCAGCGCCTGGTCCTCGACCTGGTCGGCAGGGACTTCTGCGACTCCAGCGGCATCAGCGCCCTGGTCGCGGCACGCCACCACGCCCAGGCCGCAGGCGTCGACATCGCGCTCGCCGCCCTACCGGCCAACACGGTGTGACCCCGGTCAGCACGACGTGATCCCGTCATGACGGCGGAGTACTGCGGGCCCGCGGCCGACCGCGGGGCACGGCACGCATCAGCGTGTGCAGGACGGCGTCGATGGTGTCGCGGGGCGGCTCGTCGGCGACATGGGTCAGGAGCCGGGCCAATGCCCGCAGCAGGGGCGGCGACGCCATGACCCGAGGGTGCAGCACCGGCCGGTAGCCGTAGCGGCCCAGGACGAGGTCGCCGGCCAGGTTGCCCAGCCGGTAGTGGCGGCCCCAGCGCCGGTTGATCTCCGCCGGGTACTGCCGCAACGCGTGTTCCCGGCCGGGTCCGGCGGGCCGGGCCAGCGCCAGGGCGATGGTCTCGGCGGCGACCTCGGCCGCCTCCATGGCCTGCCCGATGCCCTCCCCGCTCCAGGGGCTGACCATCCCCGCACTGTCCCCGACCAGCAACAGGCCCCGGTGGTACTGCGGATGCCGGTTGAAGCCCATCGGCAGGGCGGCGCTGCGCAGCGGGGAGTCGGCGTTCTCCTCCGTCACACCCCAGTCATCGGGGAGCCGGGGCAGCCATCGGTCCAGGGTGGCACGCAGATCGACCGCGCCGTGGTCGCGGTGCGGCAGGGCACCGAGCCCCACGTTGATCCGGCCGTCGCCGAGCGGGAACACCCAGCCGTAGCCGGGGAGATCGCGGCCGGTCCTGCTGCACAGGAGGTCGGCCCACAGCTCCAGATAGGGGTCGTGGGAGCGGGCCTCGCTGCGGTAATAGCGACGGGCGGCGGTCGCGATGGTGCGCTTGGGATCGCGTTCGAGCCCCATGTGCAGAGCGGTTCGGGCCGAGGCGCCGTCCGCGGCGACCACCAGCGGCGCCCGGAAGCGGACCGGCTCCTTGTCCGGTCCGGCGACGGCGGTCACTCCGACGATCCGGCCCGCCCGGTCGGTCACCGGCGCGGTGACCCTGACCCCGGTGCGCAGCCGTGCTCCGGCCGCGACCGCGTGGGCGGCGAGGAGGTCGTCGAAGTCCCGGCGGGTGCGGGTGAGCCCGAAGTCGGGGCCGCTGCCGAGTCGGGGCCAGTCGATCTCCACCTGGCGGCCCTCGCACACCCACCGCATGCCCCGATTGCGCATCCAGCCGGGGGCGTTGATGTCGATGCCCATCCGCACCAGTTGGTGCACCCCCCGGGGCGTCAGCCCGTCCCCGCAGACCTTTTCGCGGGGAAAGCCGCTCTTCTCCAGGAGGACGACATCGACGCCTGCCCGGGCCAGATGCAGCGCCGCCGCCGAACCCGCGGGGCCCGCCCCCACCACCAGGACCTGAGCCTCTTCACCACCCGACGCGCCTTCCTGCGAAGGCCCTTCGGCGCCGTCGGTCCCCGCACCATCGTCTCGTGTGATCACTCGTCCACTATGGAGGATCATCGGCGACGGCAGGGTGAACTGCCGAGGACCGGTGCGAGCAAGGCACGCCGATCGCCCGGCTGTTACGCGGACGAGGCCCGACCGGTGCCGGGGCGCTGCTCGCTCTGCTCCTCCAGACGCAGGGCCTTGTCATGGAGGCGCCGGCGCAGCTCGGGGTCCAGTGCGCGCGCCGCGGCGGCACGCAGCGCGTTCACATGGACCCGCAGTTGCCGGGCGGATCGCTCGCGTACTTCGTCTGCCATGTTCATGGGGGAGACCTCCGGAGGTTCGAGGGGAGGGGCGGGGTGCCCCCAGAGAAGCAGTGCGTCGGCCGCCGTGCACGTCGAACGGCCTCGCGCTAGGGCGTTCGTGCGGCAAGCCCGGCACCGGCCCGCCCGCGGCCGTCCGTACGGTCGCCGCCGGGTGACCGCGCGCGCAGGGACGCAGTCCCCGCCCCGGGCGCCGCCCGCTCCCGGGGTGACCCGGCCGGCCCGCGCCCGCGGTCCGCCGGCTGCGGGCCCCGGATCAAGCGGCGTCGAGCTGTTCGGCGAGAGTCTGCTGGCGTACGCGTTTGCAGGCGCGGGTGATAAGGCGCGAGATGTGCATCTGGGAGAGCCCCAGCTCCGCGGCGATCTGGTTCTGGGTCATCTCCTTGAAGAACCGCATGTAGAGGATCTGCGACTCCCGCTCCGGCAGCGCCCGCAGCGCGGGCTTGACCGCCTCGCGGTCGATGACGTGGTCGAAGCCGGGCTCGGTCGTGCCGAGACTGTCGGCCAGGGACGCCCCGGCCCCTTCGCCCTGGGCGCCGCCGGACTCCGCTTCGAGTGAGAGGCTCCGGAACGACTCGATCGCCTCCAAGCCGGCCAGGACCTCGTCCTCGTCGAGCCCGCACTGGGCGGCCAGCTCGGCGATGCTGGGCTCACCGGGCCGACCGGCCTGGAGCTCGCTGCGGGCGGCTCGGACCTTGTTGCGGAACTCCTGGACCCGGCGCGGCACATGGACGGCCCACAGGGAGTCCCGGAAGTGCCGTTTGATCTCGCCGTTGATCGTCGGAATCGCATACGCCTCGAACGCGCCGCGCGCCGCCTCGTACCGGTCCACCGCCTTGATCAGACCCATCGCGGCGACCTGGTACAGATCCTCGATCTCGGCCCCGCGGTTGCGGTACTTGCCGGCCAGTCGGGCCGACATCGGGAGCCACTGCGCCACCAGCTCGTCGCGCAGGGCGTAGTACTCCGGGCCCTCGTCAAGGGAGTTGAGACGGGCGAAGGCGGCTTCGGTGTCGGGGGCGTCGTCATGGTTCCGCGTGCGCGCAACGGCGGCCGTGGTCATTCGTTGGGCTCCTGGACGTCAGGGGTGGCTGTAGGGACCGTCGCCGAACCCCACGCGTCCTGGCCGCATCCGGAGATGGCACGCCCAGGACATACGGGTCCCGCGGGCGTGCCTCCGGTCCGAAGCACACGGTGCGCCTGCCCTCGACTCCCCACCCCAAACGGCCACCCTCGCCCCGGCGGCCGAATTGCCCCGATCGGACGAACCGGGCCCGATGCCCAGCGCGGTGCCGCCGGGACCGGGCCCGGTATCACGCGCGGTGCCGCCGTCGCCGATCCGCCCCGACCGCACGCGAAGGGCCGTCCGCCGGAGTTCCGGCGGACGGCCCCGATGTGACGCTTCGTCCGATCAGTCCTGAGTGCGCAGGAGCCGCCCCGCACGGACCGACGCTTCCGCGTGCCCGAAGAGACCCGGCAGGCCACCGGTGTGGACCAGGACGGTGCGCTCGCCCGGGCGGATGTCGCCGTCGCGTACGGCGGCGAAGAGCCCGGCGGCGGCGCGGCCGGTGTAGACCGGGTCGAGCAGCACTCCCTCGGCGGCCGCGACGGCGGTGATGGCGTCGAGGACGGGTTGGTACAGCACCGCGTAGGCCTCGCCGACCTGGTCCGCGCGGATCCGCAGCGCCTCCGCCGGCTGCGCCCTGCCGGTCAGGTCGCCTGCCATCGCCGCGGCCGTACGCCCCGGATCGGGGAGGGCGCCGACATCGACACCCAGGACGCGTCCGGGGCCGAGGGCGGCGACGAGCCCGGCCATGGTGGCGCCGGATCCGAGCGCTGTGACGACATGGCGTACGTCCGGCTGCTGGGCCAGGATCTCGGCGCCGGCTTCCAAGTAGCCCCGGGCGCCGAGCGCGCTGGAGCCGCCGAACGGCACGAGGTAGGGCCGGGCGCCGCGCTCGCGCAGCGCGGCACATGTCCGGCGCGCCGCGTCGGTCAACTCGGCCGGTCCTGAAGCCTCTTCGACCCAGGCGATACGGGTGCCGAGGAGGGCGTCGAGCAGCAGGTTCCCCGCGACCGGCTTCCCCGCGACCGACTTCCCCACGACCGACTTCGCCGCAGCCGACTTCCCCGATACCGAGGGCGAGCCCGCGGGTGCGGGCATCACCAGGACCGCGTCGAGGCCGACGCGGGCGGCGGCGGCAGCGGTCAGCCGGGCGTGGTTGCTCTGCGGTCCACCGCTCGTGACCAGGGTGTCGGCCCCGTGCCGCAGCGCGTCCGCCACCAGCCACTCCAGCTTGCGGACCTTGTTGCCGCCACCGCCGAGCCCGGTGAGATCGTCCCGCTTGATCCACAGATCGCCCGCGCGCAGCCCGATCGCCTCGGCCAGCCGAGGCGCGGGCTCCATGGGCGTGGGCCACACCGCCAGCGCGCACTTCTCCGGCATCCGTGTCTCCCTTGTGTCCATGACTGTCCACCGACGGATGGCACCGGACCGACGGCCGGGCACATCTGCCCGGCCACCCTTTCACACGCGTCCGGAAACCCCTCGACCTCCGCGTGAGACCTCTCGGCCCTGGCGTGACCGATGAGTCTCGCGTCCCGGAGCAGTCCCCCCATCGAGGGCGCGCTTTCGCGTACCCGACGCTTTCGCGTACCCGAGGACGACAGAGACGAAATGAGACGAGCCCCCATGACGAAGAGCGCGCACACCGCGGCCGATGCACAGGTGAGTGAGAACGTGAGCGCCGGCCTGAAGGTCGCCGCATCCGCCGCGACGGTGTTCGCCGTGCTGGCGGATCCGACGTCCCATGCGGCGATCGACGGAACGGGCTGGGTCAAGGAGGCGGTCGACCCGGCGCCGCTGACCGAGGTGGGTCAGCTGTTCGCGATGGACATGTACCACCCGAACCATCCCGACGGGAACTACCAGGTGGTCAACAAGGTGCAGGTACTCGAACCGCCGCGTGCCATCGGCTGGTTGACCGGCTCCCGAAAGGACAACGGCGACCTGGAGTTCGGCGGCTGGAGCTGGCGTTACGACCTGGTGCCGCTCGGCCCGTCCGAGACCGCGGTCACCCTGACCTACGACTGGTCGGCGGTCCCGGGGGCCATCCGGGAGTACATCCAGTTCCCGCCGTTCGGCCCCGAGCACCTCGGCAACTCGCTGGACCACTTGGCCGGTCTCGTCTCCGGAGGGTGACGTCACCCGGGCTGCCGCGCCGCGCGGCGAGCGGATGCGGGGCCCTGGGGTGCGGAACCCGGGGGTGCGGAACGCGGGCCCTACACCACGGATTGAGGCCGCTTCGCGGGGGCAAACGTGGGCTGGGACGGTGGATGTCCCGTCGTACGAGCGGGTATACGGGAAGGGCGGTTCAGGATGGCCGAGTTGTCGCCGTCGGCGCCGAAGCAGGAGCCGGTCAACACGGAGCACGGTGACGCTCCGACACCACCGCTGCGACCCGCCGCCTACGAGCCGGCCGACTACGCCGAATGCGTCGTCCGCAGCGCCGCCGAGGCGGAGGTGTCGCCCGTGCTGGTGATGACCGTCCTGCACAACGAGGCGTACAAGCCGCACCACCCGCTGTGGGAGCGGCTGTGGCAGTGGTGGAAGCCGGGTGCGTCCTTCGGGGTCGCCAACATGCACAGCGCCACGTTCGAGGAGGTGCGGCGCAGGCACGGCCTGTCGCAGCGGTGGCAGGACCTCCGTGATGATCCCGCGTTCGCGATCCGGGCGGCGGCCCTGCACCTGCGCGACCTCGACCGAAGCCTTCCCGAGCGGCATGTGCGCCGTTACACGCGCGACGAACTCCTCGCCCTGGGGTACAACGCGGGCGAACGCAACATGCGAGCCTTCGCCCGAGGCGTACCCGCCGGCCCCATGGCGCGGTCGTATCTGCGCCGCTACCGCGCCTACCGGAGCCGGGCCGAGTCCGCGCTTCAGAAGGCCCGCTGAGCGGGGCCGCTCAGCGGTCGCCGGCCTTCCGGGCCACTCCGTACGCCCAGAGGACGAGCGGGACCTGCACGGGGAGCCGCGCGATCGCCGCCGCGCGCAGTGCGGGGGAACGGTCACGCCAGTCGTAGGCCATCTTGACGTTGGCCGGGAGCACTCCTACGAAGAACGCCGCGGCCGCGAGCGCGGCAGGCCTGCGGGTCCGGGGCATCGCGACGCCGGCGGCCAGCGCGAGCTCCACCGCCGCGCTGGCGTAGGTCCAGGTCCGCGGGGTGCCGGGCAGCGCGCGGGGCACCATCGAGTCGAAGAGTCCCGGGTTTGCCACGTGCGCGACGCTCGCTCCTGCGAGCAGTCCCGCGAGGAGCCGGTGCGAAGTCGGGGAGGGGGCCACGGGAGTCTCCTTGGCTGGAGTGGGGCTTGAGTGTTACCCGACAGTAGTCCACGGGTGAGAGGTTCCTCCGCGGATAGGGGCAACGCGGGCGCGACTGCCGTCGGTCGTGCCGCGTGGTCTCTCGGCCCATCTCGCCGAGTGCGACCGGCATTTCGGCAACAGGTCCGGAAATGCGCGCCCTGGCGAGCGAGTTCACAGCGTCCTCGGCCATACTTCGCCCGTGGAGCAGCGATCAGAACACCAGTACATGCCCCTGGGTGGCGCCGCGACGGATCCCGCATACGTCCCCGGCCTCGTCCCGCCGCGTCCGGCCGCGCAGGAGGCGAAGCCTCCGTCCGGCGAATCCGGCGTCGACGGTGACGCCGAACCGGACGCCGACGAGGGCGGCCGAGTGGCGGTGGCGACCGAAGCGGGCGCGGCCGAGGCGGCCGAGGCCGAGGCGCGGGATTTCGCGGCCGAATCCGACGGGAGCGCCGCGTCTGACGCCCAGTCGGACGTGGATGACGGGCCCTCCTGCGAGATCTCCGATCGGCTGGGCTCGATCGTCGCGGGTCGCGGGGGAGTGCGCCTGCGCCTGATGGACGAAGAGGCCGACTTCCGCTGGGACGAGATCAGCGCGGTCGAGTACCGGACACCGTGGTGGACCCGCCGGTTCGAGGTCGTCGTGTACACGCCGAACCACCGCCGCTTCTCGCACGACATCCAGGCCCCCGACCGGGCCGCCCTCGCGCAGTGGACCGAGCAGCTCGACGCGGTGCTCGACGCGTACTTCGAGGACTGACCAGGGCGACACAGCAGCGGCCGAGGCAGCCGGAAACCGATCGTGGACGCTGCCTCGGTCGCACGGCCCGCGGCGCGTCCGTTACGGTTGTGTCCATGTCTACGCCCCGAGTTTCCTAGCCAGGGACCCGCTTCCACGCCAGAAGTGTGTCCTTTTCGCTTTTCTCGGAGCGTTCTCCCATGATCACCGTTCGTGGTGTCGAGCTGCGCGCGGGCGCCCGCCTGCTGCTCTCCAACATCTCCTTCACCGTTTCCCCCGGCGACCGCATCGGCCTGGTCGGCCGCAACGGCGCCGGCAAGACCACCCTCATGGCCGCCCTGGCCGGACAGTCCCGTCCGGCCGCGGGCACGATCACGCCGACCAACCCCGTCGGCTTCCTGGCCCAGGACTCCCGCGCCGCGGACCCCGAGGCCACGGTCACCGGCCGCATCCTGTCCGCCCGCGGCCTGGACACCGCCCTGCGCAAGCTGCGCGCGGCCGAGGCGGCACTGGCCGACGCGGGCTCGCCCGCCGCCCTCGAACGGGCCATGGACGCCTATGCCCGCGCCGACGCCGCCTTCCAGGCCGGCGGCGGTTACGGCGCCGAGGCCGAAGCCGCCCGGGTCGCGGCCGGGCTCGGGCTGCCGGACCGGGTGATGGGCGAGCCCGTCGGCAGCCTCTCCGGTGGTCAGAAGCGCCGGGTGGAGCTGGCCCGCATCCTGTTCGCCGGACACCGTGGCACGCTGCTCCTGGACGAGCCGACCAACCATCTGGACGCGGACTCGGTGGCCTGGCTCCGCACGTTCCTGCTGGCGCACCAGGGCGGCCTCGTCGTGATCAGCCACGACACCGCGTTGCTCGCCGCCACCGTCAACCGGGTCTTCCACCTGGATGCCACCCGGGCGACGATCGACCTCTACAACACCGGGTGGACCGCCTACCTCGCCCAGCGGGACGCGGACGAGCGGCGCCGGGAACGCGAACGCGCCAACGGAGAGCGCAAGGCCGCGAGCCTGCACGCCCAGGCGGACCGGATGAAGGCCCGCTCCGCCACCGCGGTGACGGCCAGAAGCATGGCGCGGCGCGCCGACCGGATGCTCGCGGAGCTGGAACCCGTCCGGCGGACGGAGAAGGTCGCCAGAATCCGGCTGCCCGAACCGGCCCCGTGCGGGCGGATGCCGCTGGGTGCGGTCAGCCTGGGCAAGTCCTACGGCGACCATCGGGTACTGGCCGGTGTCGACCTGGCCGTGGACCGGGGCAGCCGCCTGGTCGTCCTCGGCTTCAACGGCGCGGGCAAGACCACGCTGCTCCGTCTGCTCGCCGGACGCGCGCGGCCCGATGCCGGCCGGGTGGTCCACGGACACGGGCTGCGCCTGGGGTACTTCGCTCAGGAACACGACACCCTCGACCTCCACCGCACGGTCAGGGAGAACCTCTCCGATGCCGCCCCGTACCTCACCGACGGCGAGGTGCGGCACGTGCTCGGCGCGTTCCTGTTCACCGGGGACGAGGCCGACAAGCGGGCCGCGGTCCTCTCCGGCGGGGAGAAGACCCGTCTGGCTCTGGCCTGCCTGGTCCACTCCGGGGCGAATGTGCTGCTCCTCGACGAACCGACCAACAACCTCGACCCCGCCTCCCGCGGGGAGGTCCTGGGCGCTCTCGACGCCTACCCGGGGGCCATCGTGATGGTCACGCACGACGAGGGTGCCATCGACGCGCTGCGCCCCGAGCGGGTCCTGCTGCTGCCGGACGGGGACGAGGACCTCTGGAGCGAGGACTATCGCGATCTGGTGTCCCTCGCCTGACGGGCCGTCAATTTCCCGGCCGGTTGGGCCGGCCGTCGTTCACTGCGGCCGGGCCAACAGGCATGAGAATGAGGGGAGTTCGCCCGACGGCCGACGGTGTCGATGTGACCATGACGATCCAGCCGCTGCATTCGGAGGAGTGGACCGGGCGCCTGGTCGCCGGCCGGTAGAACGAGATGGACAACCTGGCGAAGGCCCTGAGGGACGGCTGAACAGGGCCAACCGGGACGGGCCGTGATCGGGTCGCCGCATTCTGGGCAGGGTCGGTACAAGCACCTACTCACTGGGAGGTCACCGTGCGCCAGTCCCTTCGTTCGATGCGCGCCGCCGTCGCTTCGCCCGCCCCCCGTCGCCTCCGCCGGTCGTCCGCCTGGGCGACCGGCGCGGCGGCCGCGTTCCTCCTCGTCACCGGATGCTCTACGCAGGACGCGATCTGCGGGGGCGACGAGTACCCGGTGCTGAACGTGGGCTCCGCGGGCCGGGCCTGCGTGGACAAGAAGCAGCAGCCACCGCAGGGCTATGTCCGCTTTCCCCAGGGCAAGGTGCCGGAACACGTGGATGACAAGTGGGACAAGTACTGGCGGACCCATACTGTCGACAAGAGCGGGACGATCACGCAGCTCTCACCCCAGTCGTGAGCGGATAGGTACCGGCATCGGCACGGCGCTGCGTCGGCACCGGCACAGCACGGCACTGCAATCGGCACCGGCCCGGCCTCGGCGCTCGCTGCGGCGTCCGCGAACCCCGGCGCCGACGTGGCGACCCGTCGTGCCGAGCCGTCGGACCCGGGTCAGGGCTGTGCGCGGATGCCGTCGATGATGCGGGTCCAGTTGTCGCCCCCGTGGCCGTTCTCGATGGCGTGCCGGTAGTGGGCCCGCACGGCCAGCGGCAGCGCGAGGTCGAGGCCGAGTGAGGTGCTGGTTTCGACGATGTGGTCCGCGGTCGCGCCCATCATGGTGACCGTGCTGAGATCGCCCGGGTGCTCTCCCGCGTCGAGTGCGGTACCGGGGACGCTCTCGCCCGCCCGCAGGATGGCGCCGATCGCGTCGGTGGAACCGAGCAGCTCCGGCAGCGCCTGCGCGGCCTTCATCCCCGCGCTGCCGAGCATGGCCGTCGCGTGCATCAGCGCGGACAACGCGGAGAGGAATACGGTGAGTTGGGCCTGGTACATCATCTGGGCGAGCCCCGGTTCCTCGCCCAGATACCTCGGGACCCCGAGCAGCGCCAGCTCCGCGCGGTGGGCCTCCAGCGCCCCCTCCTGCCCGCTGAAGTAGACGTGGGACGCCTCCGTGCCGATCATCGGCGCGGGGACCATGACACCGCCGGTGAGGAAGCGGGCGCCGTGGCCCGCGGCCCAGGCCGCCGCCTCGCGCGTGCGGTCGGGGGTGTCGGAACTGAGATTGACGAGCGTCCGGCCGGTCAAGGAGGCGGCGGCGCCGTCGAGGACGTCGTACATGGCCCGGTAGTCGGTGAGGCTGAGGATGACGAGGTGACTCGCTTCGACGGCCTCGGCGGGTGTGGCGGCCAAGGCCGCGCCCTCGGCGACGACATCGGCGGCCCGGCCGGCCGTGCGGTTCCAGACGGTGACGGGGCGACCGGCGCCGAGGAGGGTGCGGGTCATCGCCTGGCCCATCGGGCCGAGTCCGATCACCGTGACAGGGCGGTTCGCGCCGGTGGTGAGGTGGGTGGTGCGGTGCTGTGGTTCGTTCATTTCTCCATGATCGAAGAGTGCGGATAGTCTCGGAAGTACCCACTATTTTCTGCGGTACTTACCTTTTAGTGAGGGGGACTTGGGATGGGGAGAGGACCGAGGAGCGGGCCTTACATCTGTGGCATCGACGCCGCGCTCGATGTCGTGAGCGGCAAGTGGAAGGGGCTGATCCTGTGGGAGCTCAACGCCCATGCCGTACGCCGCTTCGCCCAGCTCAGGCGCGGTCTGCCGGGCGTGAGCGAGAAAATGCTGACGCAGCACCTGCGGGAGATGGAGGCGGACGGCCTCGTGCACCGAAAGGTGTATGCCGAGGTGCCGCCGAAGGTGGAGTACTCGCTCACCGAGCACGGTCGCACCCTCAACCGGGCCCTCGGGCCCCTCGGCGACTGGGGAACGCAGCGCATGCGCCGGGAGCATTCCGAGAGGGTCGACCTGACCGACACCCACGACTGACGGGTGCTTCGACCCGCAACCCGGTCTGTCCGCTCAACTCCCTTGGGCGCGCCTCCGGTTCGCCTCAAGTTCCCGCTTCAGGTTCCGCAGGGTCGCGTTGATGTTGCGGTTCTGGAAAGCCGCGAACGTGCTGCCGGACGTGGCGACGCGGTCGAACACACCGGCCACGAAGTCGGGCCACGCCCTGCGGTCGTCGATCCACGTCTCCGTGACGCGCGTGCCGTCGTCGACCGGCTCGAAGCGGTACTCCCAGGTGGCGATGGGTGCGCGCAGGCGTGGCTGCTTGATGCCGATCGCGTGGACGCGGAACGCGAACCGGCTGCCGGGGTCGGCCGCGGTGACCGTGCACCGGGTCACCCAACGGAACAGCCCCCGCTTGTTGCGTCCGACGAACGTGGTGCCCAGCGCGGCCGAGCCGTCGTCGGCCTTCGTGGTCGTGCCCTGGTTCTCCGGGCTCCAGCGGCCCATGTCCGCGGGGCGGCTCACCGCCTCGTACGCGTCGTCAGGAGCAACGCCGATGACGATGCTCCTGCTCACCGTGAATACCCGAGTCATGGCGGACCTCTCATCAGCACGCGCGAAGCTACTGTCCGGTAGGGATTGTGGCATGCCGCGTCCGGTCGGGTAAGGCCGGGGCTTCAGGGCGGGCCGGTGCCGTTGGTGCCGGCACCGGTCGAAGCGTCGGGACGGCGGGGCCGCAGGGCCACGAGCAGTGGCGCCGGCCGGCCCCCGTTGGCGCCGCAGCCGTTGTTCGCGACGGGGCAGCCGCCGCAGCCCGACGTCGGGCAGCCGCCGCCGATCTCCTCACGGGTCAGGCGTCCCTTGCGGACCCAGTACTCCGCCATCGCATCGACCTCGCCCCGGCTGAGCCCCAGGGACCGGGCCACGGCGTCGAGGCCCGCCCCGGTGCGGGCCGCGCTCTCGATCCGGGCGAGCACCTCGCGCAGCAGGCTCATGCGATCAGGCTCCCCACCTGGAAGACGAGGACGGCGAGGGCCCAGGCGACCGCGAGCTGGAGGACGAAGCTCACAGCGGTCAACTTGTTGCCGATCTCGGTGCGTTGAGCGGCGATGGTGGTCATACAGGGGGTGTAGGCGAGCAGGAAGACCATGAAGGCGAGCACGGCCGGGAGGGTGTGTCCGCCGGAGGCGTGCTCGAAGGTGGCCCGCAACTGCGGTCCGAGTGCGCCTGGTTGGGCCCCACCATCCACGTCCGCGGTCTGGTACGTCTGCGCCATGGTGGAGATGACCGCCTCCTTGGCGACGAAGCCCGTGACCAGGGTCGCGGATGCGTGCCACTCGCCGAAACCGGCCCAGCTGAAGACGGGCGCGATGCAGCGGGCCAGCGCGCCGAACAGGCTCTGGGCCACGGACACGCCCCCGAAGCCGCCCTTGCCGCTGCCCGCGGGCACCGAGGAGAGCAGCCATACGGCGGTGACGGTGACCACGACGATGCCACCGGCGGTCCGCAGGAACCCCGCGAGCCTCTGCCAGGTCTGGAGCAGGACTCCCCGCAGGGTCGGCATCCGGTAGGGCGGCAGCTCCAGGATCAGCGGCTCCCGCGCGCTGTCGCGGAACAGCACACGGCGCAGGGCCAGTCCCATGACGACGACGAGCACGATGGACAGCACGTACATGAGGAACACCACGGTCCCCGCGCTGCTGCCGAAGAAGACGCCGGCCAGCAGCACGTAGACCGTCAGCCGGGCACTGCACGTGACGAACGGGATCACCATGCCGAGCAGCAGCCGATGCTGACGGTTGCTCAGAATCCGGCTCGCCGAGAGCGCGGGCACATTGCAGCCGAAGCCGACGATCAGTGGGAGGAAGGCCTGCCCCGGGAGTCCGAGCACCCGCATGAGCCGGTCGGCCACGAACGCGGCACGTGCGAAGTAGCCGGAGTCCTCCAGGAGTGCGAGCAGGACGTACATGATCGCCATCAGCGGTACGAACGACAGGAGTTGACCGACACCGCCGACCAGGCCGTCGACGACCAGGCCGGGCAGCCAGCCGCCCTGATCCGGGTCGCCCACCAGGCCGACGGCCAGCGAGGTCACCGGCCCGGAGAAGAAGCCCTGGAGACCGTCCTGGAGGGGCTTGGCCAAGGTGGTGGTCGCCTGGAATATCGCCCACATCACGCCGAGGAAGAGGGGCAGCCCCGCCCAACGGGAGGTCAGCACCCGATCGACACGGTCGGTCCAGGTGGCGCGGCTCTCCGCCGGACCGCGCACGGCGGCGGCATGCACGCGATGCGCCCACAGATAGCGCCCTTCGGCGAGCAGGAGCTCCGCGTCCTCGTGGGGAGATCCATTTTCGGCGACCAGGGTGCGGGCCCGGGCCGCCGCGGCCTCGCGCAGCGCGCCCCGGACACTCGGCGCCTCGTCCCCGCTCAGCAGGGAGACCGCCGTCCAGCGAACGGGGTGGCGTGCCGCAAGCTCCGGCTCCTCGGAGCTGATGTGATCCGCCAGGCCGCGTACGGCGTCCTCCACCACCGCGCCGAGATCCGCGGCGGGGCAGGGGCGGGGCTCGGCCAGAGCGTCCCGTACAGCGATGGCCAGGGTGTCCAGGCCCTTGCGCTCGCGCGGCAGGACCGGAACCACGGGTGCGTCGACCGCCTCGGACAACGCCTGCGGGTCGACCTCGATGCCCCTGGCCGCCGCCGTGTCCGTCATGGTGAGGGCCACGATCAGGGGGACGCCGGTGTCCTTGACCTGGGCCAGGAGATACAGATTGCGGGCCAGGTTGGCGGCGTCGAGCGTGAACACGACCAGATGAGGACGACCCTGTGCCGCCCGGTCCACGAGCAGATCGCGGGCCAGCGCCTCGTCGGGCGAACGCGGCACCAGACTGTAGGTGCCCGGCAGATCGACGAGAGCGACGGGAGCGGCGCCCTCGCCTCCGGTACGCCAGCTGCCCGACGCGACTTCGACCGTCTTGCCCGGCCAGTTCCCCACCCGCTGCCGGGCGCCGGTGAGCGCGTTGAACAGAGTCGACTTGCCCGTGTTCGGATTGCCGACCAGGGCCACCCGGGCGGCCCCCGGATCGGCCGGTATCGCCGAATTGCCGTCCCCGCAACAGGAATTGGGGGTCCTCCTGGCACTGTCAAGCACGGAGGGCCTCCACCTGCAAACCGGCGGCCGTTGCGCTGTCGAGAGCGGTACGGGCGTCTCCGTGCGCCACCAGCAGCCCGCCGGTCGCGCCACGCCCCACCACACGCAGGGTCGCGCCCGGCACAAAGCCGAGTTCGAGCAGTCGGAGCCGGCAGCGTGGATCGGTCTCCACGCGAAGCAGCGCCAACGACTGTCCGACGGGACTCTCCAGCAGGGTCATCTCCGGTGTCCTTCTCTCGTGCGGCGGTCCAGGGGCGGACTCGATGTCGAGCTTAGGGTCGCCTAAGTTGCTTTTGCGTCGCTATTGGCCTTCTTGGCGGTTACTTGACTTTATGGAGCCTTAAGTCCCTTTCGTTCGGGACCAATGCGTGCCGGTCCGGCGACGGAGGCCCCTGAACCGTGCGGCAGGATGGGCGCACGAGCGACCAGGAACAGCTCGCCGAGTGACCGCAACCACACCGTCGTACGGGGGACCAGCGCATGCATACG
Organism: Streptomyces sp. CB01201; assembly: GCF_002803085.1. GTDB lineage: Bacteria > Actinomycetota > Actinomycetes > Streptomycetales > Streptomycetaceae > Streptomyces > Streptomyces hundungensis. The sequence goes on from NZ_NNBJ01000001.1 coordinate 964,467, forward strand.
CGGGCAACGACACCGGTACCGCAGGCAGCGAATCGACCCGAGGGGCCACCGGTTCGGCTCGGCGCGCTCGTTCCCCTGACCCGGCCCGGCTGGGTCGAAGCGGGTCAACACCTGCTCGCGGGGATGGAGTTGGGGGTGCGGGAGGTCAATGAGGGCGGCGGGGTCGGCGGGCAGCCCGTCGAGCTGGTGGTCCGCGACACCGCGGCCGACCCTCGCAGGGCCGAGGCGGCCGTTGGTGAACTGGCGGCCATGGGTGTGGCGGCGCTGGTGGGGGAGTACCACAGCGTCGTCGCCCGCGCGGTCGCCGCCCGGGCCGACGCCCTGCGCGTGCCGTTCCTGTGCTCGTCGGCGGTTCTCGACGCGCTCACCGAAGAGCCCACGCGGTGGGTGGCGCGCCTTGCCCCGGCGCAGTCCCACGGCTGGCGGACCTACGCGGACTTCCTCCTCGCCGCCGGTCACCGGCGCATAGCCGTGGCGGCCGAGCCGACCGTCTACTGGCGGTCCGGGACCCGCATCCTGCGCGACCACCTCACCCCACGCGGCGCCACCGTCATCGACCTAGATATGCGCGAACTCGGCCCCGCGGAGCTGTGCGACGAACTCGTCGCCCAACACGCCACCGCCGTGATCCTGTTGGTCGGCCACCCGGAACCGGCCGTGCCGATCGTCAAGGCCGTACGCCAGGACCCGCGCCTCAAGGGGATCCTGATGGGTGCGCCGGCCGGGCAGCCGGAGTTCGCGGAATGGGCCGCGCTGCTCGGCGGGGACGGCGCCCAAGTTCCGTTCCTGCGTTATCTGCCCGAGCGGCTCTCCCCCCTCGCGCTCCGCGTCGAGACAGCCCTGCGCGAGACCCTGAGTGAGGCGCCCTCGTTCGTCGCCTTCGAGGGGTACGACGCGATCGCCGTCCTCGCCGACGTACTGCGCTCCCACGGAACCGACCGGGCGCACACGGCCGAAGCCTGGTCGCAGGTCGCGGTCGAGGGCACCCGCGGGACGATCCGCTTCTCCCGCATGCCGGGGATCGGCGTCTGGCAGTGGGCCTGGCCGCCCGTTCAGGTCGTGGACCGTGACCCGGCGGGGCCCGACCGCTTCCGGGTCCTCCACACCGCCTGAGCGTCCTCGCGTCCGACGGAGAGGGGTAGGCCTGCCGCGTCCCGTCGATCCACCGACCCGCGGAACTGCCTCAAGGCGAGCTGATCGCCGCCGCCAACGTCCGCTGTCGGACGACCGCGGACGAGGCGTCGGCGGGGGAGGTGAGCGGACCCAGTGTGCGGGTCAGGGCGAGGAGCCGGGTGACGGCGGCACCGGCGTTGCGGACGACGAGGGTCTTGCCCTGGCCGAGTGCGCAACGGCGCCCGTCGAGAAGGGCGTTGAGCCCGGTGCAGTCGCAGAATGGCACCCTGTCCAGATCCACGTCGACGCCGGCGGGGGAGCGGCGCAGCGCGTTGGTGATCGCGTGCTGGAGCTGGGGGGCGGTGTCGAGGTCGATCTCGCCGGCGACCACGACGGTCACCCGGCCCCCGCGCGCGTACGTCGTGATGTGGATGGGGGGCGTCGGCTCGGCCACGGCTCGCTGTGAAGGCGCCGCGCCCGCGTCCGGGTGCGATGGCCGTACTTGGCTCGACATGACAACCGCTCCCCAGGGTCTCGCCGGCTCGTCCGTCTTCGGCTCTCAGGTTCCGCTTCGCCGCTGTACCCGTCAAGGGATACACGAAACCGGCTTCATCCATGGGGAGGCGTGAAGGCCGCGCGGCGGCGCCGCGCCGTAGCCTCGTGGCAGGCGCCGCACGGCACCGCTCGGCGCCTCAGGGAAGCGTCTTCAGGCCGTCCAGGTTGAGGTCGAGGAGACGTTCGGCCCGGCGGCGGTGTTCGGGGCCCGCCGAGGTGAGGGCGATGCCTTCGAGGGCGGCGGCGACATCGGCGGCGCTGATGTCGCCGCGGATCGACCCGGCCGCCACGCACGCGTCCATCAGGGCGGAGATGGCGTCGTGGATCATGTCCCGGCTGTGGCCGTACGGGTTGCTTCCCGTGGCGGCGATGGCGCGCAGGGCGTCGATCATGCCGTACTTGGCACTCACGTAGTCCAGGAACAGGCGGGTCCAGGCGCGGAGTGCCTCGATGGGCGGCCGGGACGCGAGCAACTCGGGTACGGAGTCGCAGAGTTGGGCCACCTCGTTGCGGTAGACCGCCTCGATCAGGGCCTCCCGGGTGGGGAAGTTGCGGTAGAGGGTGGCGCTGCCCACGCCCGCGTCCTTGGCGATGCGTTCCATGTGGGCGTCCAGGCCCTCGGCGGCGAAGGCACGCATCGCCGCCGCGAGAATCCGGTCCCTGTTACGTCGGGCGTCGGCCCGCAACGGGCGCTCGGCGCTGCCGGTCATGTGTGCTCACCTTTCCCTCTGCTTGCTAAGCGGAGGCTACCCCACTTAGTCTCGAATAAGTGGTGGCGCCCCCACTTATTCCGCAGGTCAGGCGTGACCTGCGATATTCCTCTTGGGAAGGCTATTGACGTGTCAGCTGTTGAGGGCAATCCAGGTGTCGAAGGCAAGGTCGTGGCGATCACAGGCGCCAGTAGTGGCATAGGCGAGGCAACAGCGCTCCATCTCGCCGGGAAGGGGGCCCGGCTCGTGCTCGGAGCCCGTCGTGAGGGTCGGCTGAAGGACGTGGTGGACCGGATCGCGGCCCAGGGCGGCGAGGCCGTGGGGGTCGTGACGGATGTGACGAAGCGCGAGGATCTCCGACGACTGACCGATACGGCGGTCGAGCGGTTCGGCCGGCTCGACGTGCTGATCTCCAATGCCGGCACGATGGCGGTGTCCCCGCTCGACGATCTGCGCCAGGACGACTGGGACGCCATGGTGGCCACGCACATCACGGGCCTGCTGAACGGCATCGGGGCGGCGCTCCCCGTCTTCCGGCGTCAACGGTCCGGCCATTTCGTCAACGTCGCCTCCACCGCCGCCTATGTCGTGAAGTCCCCCCAGGCCGTCTACGCGGCGACCAAGACGGCGGTGAAGGTGCTGACCGAGGGGCTGCGCCAGGAATCCGGACCCGACCTGCGGGTCACGCTCGTCTCGCCGGGATTCACCCACACGGAAGGCGTGGGGAAGGGCGCGAGCCCCGAAGTGGCGGCGGCGTTCATCCGGCAACGGGACGAGATGGCCATCCCTCCCTCCGCCATCGCCACCGCGATCGGTTACGCGATCGAGCAGCCCGCCGGTATCGACGTCAGCGAGATCGTCGTCCGGCCGACGGCCCAGGCCTGAGGGTTCCACCTCACGGAAGGCCCGGGTCACGGGAGAAAGGAAAGGACAAGAGACTCGTGGATGGCCTGAAGGTGGCCTGCCCGGCCGATCGCTCCGGGCAGGCCCCTGGCGCCCCGACCTCAGGGCTCCGGCCTTTCACGCGGGGCGCCGGTATCGCTGATCCCCGGGGGATCAGCGCTTGAGCGTGAAGGTGAAGTCGCCGGAGATCCTGCCGCCCAGCCGGACCGCCGAGACGAGCTTCCCCTCCTCTACCAAGCGCGCGACCTCCGCCCGGGACAGGCCGCATCCTTCGGCTACAAGTCGCTCCGGGCGCACGGGAATGCGGGCGGCGAAACGGACCGAGACGTCGATCACCTCGCGGTCCAGGTGATCCGAGCCGCCGGTGTCGAGACGCCAGGCGCCGGCCCAGTCGAGACCGATGCGGTTGCGCCGCTGCACTCCGGGATCCTGGAGCAACTCGGCTGTGAGAGCAGGGTCGTTGGCGTGCAGCAGGTCCAGGCGCTCGGGTCGTACGGAGCGCACGTTCACCCGTTCCAGGAGCGTGAGCTTCGCGGTGTCCCCGCAGCCCGTACAGAGCACGAGGAGCCATGCGTCGATCACCTTGTGGTTGGCGTTGACGCGAAATCTTCCGCTCGCCCGGAATCGGTCGGACGCGCACGCGTGACAACGGCGGCGAACGAGTGGCAGGCAGGTGGGTGCGACCACCCAGTTGTTGAGCAGCACAGAGGTACACCGGTTTCAGTGAGAAGTCCGCAGCGAAAAGGTGCGCGGCGCACAGACGCGACGCGCGACAGGTCAGCGGTGGGGAGGTCTCACACGGTGTACAACGGGACGTCCTTGCCTGGGGGACTCGGTCGGGCAGCAAGGTAGTGGCCCATGGCGGCGTCGTTCCACTGGTTTTCGCGGAAGGCTCGGCTCGGCCGCCGGGTAGGCGTCGGTGGCCCGTGGTGCAGCGGCTGGGCCCGGGGACCGGTCGGTGCAACTCCCGCCTCAGCGAGGCCCGTTCACGCGGATTCCTGCGCGGCCAGCCGGGCGAGGTAGTCGCCGAATCCGCCGCGAGCGCGTGGGCGGAGCCGGCCCGAGGTGGTCACCGCGCAGTCGGGGGTGCGCAGGATGCGGTGGCCCGTCCGCTGGAGGGATCGCACCAGAGCGTGGTCCTCGCCCACTGCTACGGGAGGGAAGCCCCCGGCCTCGGTGTAGGCGCGGGCGGTCAGGCCCAGGTTGGCGCCGTGTACGTGGGGGTGGTGCCAGGTGTGGCCCCCCGGAGGCCGGGAGGCCTCGTACAGGTGCTGGTGGAGGACGGCCAGCCGGCGTGAGTCCAGGGCCGGGCGGTCCAGGACGACCGTGCCGACGACGGCCTCCCAGCCCTGCGCGGCACGGGACAGCTGGAAGTCGAGCCAGTGCTCGGGTACGACGCTGTCGGCGTCGGTGGAGGCGATCCACACGTCGTCGCGGCCCAGAAGCTCCAGGGCCGTGCGGGCCGCCGCAGCGCGGGCTGCCCCCGCGCTGCGGGCGTCGACGTCGACGGTCAGGGCGCCCGCCTGCCGGGCCACCTCGGAGGTGGCGTCGGTGCAGCTGTCCGCGGCGACCACGACAACGACCCGGCTCCCTGCGACCTCCGGATGCCCGGCGGCGGTCCGGACCGCGGCGAGGCATGCCGGGAGCAGACGCTCCTCGTTGTGTGCCGGGATGATGACCGCGACCGATTCCGGTCCCCGGGTGAGTCCCTGACGGGACGTCATACGAGTCCCTCGTCGGCGGCGGGGGACGCGGGAGGGGACCCGTCGGGGTGCGCGCGGCCGAAGGTCTGGAGCACGAAGTCGTCCTCGCGGTGGTCGGCCAGGAGTGCCAGACCGGGTACGGAGGCGAGGACACCGGTCAACTCGTCCCCGGTCCACAGGTGTTCTGCGACAGGATGGTTCCAGTGCACGGTGACCAGCGTTCCGCCGGGTTCGAGTGCGGACGCGGTGCGCCGCAGGATGTCGTCGAGCGTGTCCCGGTCGAAGTAGTAGAGCACCTCGGACAGCACGATGAGGTCGAAGGTCCCGGGCGGCCACTCCTGGGGCAGGGTGAGTTGACGCACCGTCACCTGAGGCAGGTGCGAGGTACGGGCGACGGCCGTCGCGACGGCCGACTCAACCCGGTCGCAGGCCAGCACCTCATCGCAGCGTTCGGCCAGGCGGAGAGTCAACTCCCCTACGGAACAAGCGGGTTCGAGGGCGCGTCGATAGCGCCGACGCGGCAGGGAAGCCACCGTGAGGTCGTACTTGCGCCTCTCGTACCACCGTTCTGCAAGGTGCCACGGGTCGGCGGACTCGCGGTACATGCCCTCGAAGTACGACGACGGGGTACTCATCGAAAGACCACCTCCTGCTCCCTCGCATGATGGGCGATCTCCTCCGGCGGAAGGATCGCGGCGTCCTCGGGGTCCGGCCCCAGAGGCCTGATCTGGCTGGCGTACCGCGCGATCGCGGCACGTTTCCGGAACTGGACGTCCCCGGGCAGGGTGATGCGCGCAGCCGAATGCCAGGGCACCTCGGGAGCCTCCGGCCGCGCCCAGTGCCACATCCAGACGGGGTAGAGCCAGCAGGGGATCGCCGTCTTCCGGGCCGCCGCGAGCGCGGCCCGGCCCGCGGCCTCGTGGTCGCCGTGCAGATCGCCCGTCCAGGGCGCCACGACCAGGTCCGCGCCGGTGACCAGCGGGAGCAGACGCGCGACAACGCGGTCCTCGTACGCCGCGACCTGAGTGTCAGGGATGCCCCAACGGGCCACCCGGGCACGGGAGATGCCCAGTTCCGCCAGCGCGGCCCGGGTCTCCTGGGCCCGTATCCGCACGAGTTCCCCGGGGGTGACGCTCCTGCTGTGGGGGTGTGATGCCTCGCCGTCCGTCAGGATCACCAGCGTCACATCGACGGCCGATCCGGCGAGCAGGGCGAGCGATCCGCCGAAGCCGAGCACCTCGTCGTCCGGGTGGGCGGCCACGACGACGACCCGGCCCGAGCGGGGCAGGGCCGCCTCGGGCAGCCGGTCCCAGCCGGACCACGCCCGCCACACACTCTCGTCGGTGCCGGGCGCCTGGATGGCGTTGTCGAAGTGCTCCGCCGCGGGGGGAGTGCTCATGGCCGCGGCTCCGGACGTGCGAGGAGCGCGCCGAGCTCGGCCAGATTGCGTTCGGCGTGATGCTGGCGGATGTACACCGACAGGTCGGCGGCATTACGTGCGTGCCGGGGATCGTGGCAGAGGGGGCCCGCACCCGTCGCCCGGCCCACATGGGTCAGCACGTGGGCGCAGACCGATTCGACGAACGCGCGCACGCGGAGGCTGCGCACGCGCGCCACGCCCGCCACGTCGTCGGGATCCTGGTCGATCTCCATGCCCGCCTTCTCCAACACGGCCCAGGCCGCATGGAGTTGAACGTCGACGCTTCCCAGGTGCGCGTCGGTGTGCGGGTCGGCACGGCGTTGGGCGGCCTCCCGCAAGGTACGGGCGACGGCCACCGCGCCGCCGTACCAGCAGGCCGCCACACCGATGCCGCCGTGCTGGAATCCCGGCCGAGCGAGGTACCCGCCGACGGGTCCCACAGGCACCGCCGGCACTTCGGTCAGGCGCACGTCGGGTGTGTCACTGCCGGCCATCCCGAGCGCCTGCCACGTGCCGGGGACGGGTCGGTACCCCACCACGCCGGTATCCACGGCGAACAGCCGCTTCCCCTCGGCGGTATCCGCGGTGACCAGGGCGTGGGTGCAGCTGTGGGCGCCCGAGCAGTACTGCTTGAGCCCGCTGATCTCCCATCCGGATCCGGTCGTCGTGGCCCTGAGTCCTTCGCCGGGCGGCTCGGCCGCCCACACGCCCCATCGTTGGCCCGGGGCCGGTGGCGGGGCGCCGAGTTCGGCGAGTATGGCGGTCGCGTCCACATGGCCCTCGACGAGACGGGCGGCGCACAGGTTCCGCTCGGCCACATCCCGCAGGGCCGCGAACCGCTGAACGGTCCGGCCGGCACCCGGCAGGGGGAATGCGGTCTTCCCCGCGCCGACCTCCTCGACCGTCAGGGCGAAGACGCGTGCGGCTTCCTGACGGGCCGAGTCGAGGCGTGGCCCATCGGCGCCGTCCTCGCCCGGCTCCGCGGGGGAGGACGGCGCGGTTGAGGGCGACAGACCACCAGGCATCGACGCGTACCTCCTGAGTAGCGGTTCATTCCCACTGTGCGGCAAACCGGCGGGCCTCGCACGAGACGGGCCGCCCGTGCCTCGGGCGCCGGGCCGGAGCGTACGGCCTTGATAGGGATCGGTCGGGCTAGGCGGCCAGATCTGTCTCGTCCTGGTCGGCGCCGACGGGCGAGGTGTCATGGGCCGTCGTGAGAAGGGTGTCCGCCACCGCGATGGCGTCCTCCACGCAGGCCGTCGAGGTCAGCACGCACAGGGTGTAGGCGACGTCCTCCAATTCCCTGGCCGCGCTCGGGCCACCGTGGCAGGAGTGGGCGATACGTGCCTCCGCGTAGCGAGCAAGGAGGATGCGCAGGGTCTTCGGGTGAGGTTCGAGCATCGCAGCAGGGCCTCTCGTCTTGGCTTGTGTCCATCGCGTGCCCCCGTGTCCCGCCCGCATGCGCACACATTTCGGTCAGAGTCGCAGAAAGCCCGTTGCGGGACGGAAGCCCGTTGCGGGACGGATGGGAAGCGGGGCTGGGGATGAGGAGAGGAACGCGGGGCACCCGCATGGAGGCGGAACGACGGAACGCAAGGCCCGTCGATCACGACCCCCAAGCACCGAAGGAGTTGTTCTCGCGTGACTGAGCAAGTGTGGAGTTACCAGCCGAACGCGGGCCACCTGGCCGGTGCGGACCTGACCGGCTACAAGGTCGAGGCCACCGACGGAAGTATCGGCAAGGTCGACAAGCACTCCGACGAGGCCGGCGACGCCTATCTGGTGGTGGACACCGGAGTGTGGATCTTCGGCAAGGAGGTGCTCCTGCCCGCGAGCACGGTCGTGCGGATCGACCAGGACGACCAGAAGGTGTTCGTTGACCGGACCAAGGACCAGATCAAGGATGCCCCGGAATTCCACCGGGACAAGCACCTCGGCGACCCGGCCTACCGGGAACAGCTGGGCACCTACTACGGGTCCGGCGCTCCCCTCGGCGGCCCCTTCGGCGGCCGTGCGATATGACGCCGGCTCGCCCCTTCGTTCGCCGCCCCCGGCTCTCCGGCCGGGGGCGGCGCGCGTAACGCTCGTCAGGCCGCGGTGTGTTCCCGCTCGGCCAGCATGCGGAGCTGCTTCTTGTCGGGCTTCCCGGCGTCCGTCAGCGGCAACGCGTCGACGAAGGTGATGTCCGCCGGTACGTACATCGCGCCGCGCTCCTCGCGCACCAGGTCGCGCAGTCGCTGTGCGTCGATGCCACTGCCGGGCACGGGAACCACGGTGGCATGCACCCGCTCCATGCGGTCGGCGTCGCGGACTCCGAAGACGGCGCTCTGCCGCACATGCGGGTGGGAGTTGAGCAGGTCCTCCAGCTCGGTGGTGTACACATGACCGCCGACCACCACGATCATGTCCTTGATCCGGTCGACGACGGTCAAGTAGCCCTCGCCGTCGAGGAATCCGATGTCACCGGTGTGCAGCCATCCGTCCCGCAGCACCTCGGCGGTCAGCTCCGGCTGCTTCCAGTACTCCTTCATGAGCATGGCGGACCGTACGCAGATCTCTCCGTGCTCACCCGTCGGGAGGTCGCGGCCGGACTCGTCGCGGATGGCCACCTCGACCTGGGGCAGCACCTTCCCCGCCGAACGCAGCCGGTCCGGACGCCGAGGGTCGTGGTCCTCCGGCATCAGGAGACTGATGCCGCCGGCCTCGTTCTGGCCGTAGAACTGGACCAGGACGGGACCGAAGCGCCGTATGGCGTCGGCTATGCGCGCGGGGGAGGACTGGCAGCCCCCGTACGAGATGCTGCGCAGCGAGGAGGTGTCGCGCTTGGCCGAGTCGGGGTGGTCCATCAGCTGGTACAGGAGCGGCGGCAGCAGGAAGAGGTGGCTGATGCGGTGGCGCTCGATGGCGTCGAGCACGGCACCGGCGTCGAAGTCCTCAAGGAGTACGACGCTGCCGCGACCTCGGAGCACGGAGTCGGTGATCATCCCGGCGGCGTGCGCGAGCGTGGTGCACACCAGGAGCCGGGGCGCCTCCTCCTCGGGATCGACGATCGAACCGCGGAAGGACTGCACCTGCTCGTGCGTGGTGCAGATGCCCTTGGGGTGGCCCGTGGTGCCGCCGGTGTGCCGGATGGTGCACACATCCTCCGGCCGGGCATCGCCCGCCAACGGCTCGGCGGACTGTTCCGCCGCCAACTCCAGGAGATCCGCGCCCACTTCCCCGGGGCCCAGCACAAGCACGACCGGCACGGGGGCGGCCCCGGAGATCTCGATGGCCCGCTCCGTGTAATGGGGATCGACGATCAGGGCACGCGTCTCGACATCGCGGACGATGGCGGCCTGGGACTCCGCCGAGAGCTTGTTGTAGAGGTGGTTGACCCGGCAGCCGAGCAGATGTGCCGCGTAGCGCACGGCGATCGTCTCCGGCAGGTTGCCGCACAGCAGGGTGACGGTCTGCCCGCGGCCTATCCCCTGGACACGCAGCGCCCGGGCCAGGCGGTACACGAGGGAGCGGAACTCACCTGCGGTGACGCGCCGTTCGTGGTGGACGAGGATCTCGCGCTCCGGGTCGTCTTGCAGTGAGTCGAGATTCTCCGCCACGTAAGTACGGAAGGTGTGGGGGGCTGTTGACATGGTGGGGTGATTCCTCCTGTGAGCCGTACGGCGGTTGGGGGCCGCACGACGGTCACGTATGCGCGATGTCGCCTTGCCATATGGTTGCTACAGGCAACCAAAGCTAGCGTAACGTCTGTAGATCAACATCTCCAACTGGGGCCGCGTGGCTGGATTTGAGGGTCGCCCGAGCTATCGCCCGTGTATCGAAAATCGCATATGCCCCGGCCGTTGAACGTGTCGTAGCAGCCGTGCCGGCGTCCGGCCACACACGGGGGAGCGGACATCGTGAGCGGCCGCCACAGAACGCGAGCGATGCCCACGACCCTGAGGACGGCCGGGCCGGCAAGCAGGACCGCTGCGTTGGCCGCTCTGCTGGTATGGGCGCCGGCGAGCCGTCGGCGTGCGGCCGGTGTCGCATCGCCGTGGCGGAAATCGCCGGCCGAGGTGAGCCTGGTGCACGGGACGGCGGACGCCGCCGAGGGCGGAGTGGTCAGCGCCGAAGAGCTGCTTGAGCGGTGCCGGGGACGCCGTCGAAGACGGCGGGGCGCGTACCTGGGCGCCCGGGGCTCAGCGTCCGGCTGAAGCTGACCCTGAGCCATGCCGGATCCCTCCTCGCGCGGCCTCCTCGGGATCGCACCCAGCCGCTACCTCCTGGCGCGAATGGTCGCTCCCGCCGCGGCCGTGGCCATGGCATGCCTGCTCGTGTTCGGGCTGCTGGGAGGCTGGATCCTCGTCGGCCGGATGCTCGCGCCGCTCACCCGGATCAGGGATGCAGCACGGTTGGCCGAAACCGGGTCCCTGTCCCCCCCGGATCCGCATGAAGGGCTGCCGGGGCGAATTCCGTGAGCCCTTCGACGCCTTGGACGCCAAGCTGTTGGCGGCGCGCAGCCCGCCGATGGAAGCGTGCGGTCCACACCGGGGCGTACGGCGACCAGAGCGTGCCGCGGGTCGAGAACACGGGGCGCGCCCACGGTCCGCCTGTCCAGCACACCGCAGATACGGTCCCGGGCGGCGCGGTGCATTGGATCTTCGGTCGATCTCGGGTCGATCAATTCACCGGGATCTCATCCACCTGTCATCGGGTGCACCCGTCACAGCCGCCGGATTCTTCCTCATATGGCACGCGACCTGCGGTGATAAAAGAAAAATCAAATGTACGCGCATGGCCGGGCCGATGAAGGGCACTCGGAGTTCCGGAGGTTGATAATCATGGTTCCCCTGCTTCTCGTTCTTCTGCTCGCGCTGATTCTTTTCGGTGCCGGCTTCGCGCTCAAGATCCTCTGGTGGGTCGCGATCGTGGTGCTCGTGCTCTGGCTCATCGGGTTCGTCGCCCGCCCGAAGGGTGGTAGCGGCCGCTGGTATCGCTGGTAAGGCAACTGCCGTGTGACCGTGGGGCCCGTGCCGATACGGCACGGGCCCCACGGTCGTGCCCGCACCCCACCGCGGCCGTTCTGCGCACCGCACGTGCGCATCCCGCTTTTCCGGGTAGGCGTCCGGGTGCCGGGGTGGTTGTCGGCGCCGCAGTCGGGAACCGGTTGCCTCCACAGGCACGGCAGCCGCTCCGGTCCTTCGTCCGGCGTGCGTCTCTTCTCGTCGCCTTTTCTTCTCGGCGCGCATTTCCTGTCTGATCCTTTCTGATCCTTTCTGAACCTTCGCCGGACCGGCGATCCCGGTGCCCGTTCGGTCAAGTTGCCCGTGCGGTCCCGTCGGGGCGGTGTTGGAATGAACCTCCCGGCCCCGCGATCATCAGCGCGGCTTCGGCCGAGGGGGACCACCAGTAAGGAGCGAGCCGTATGGGCATGGGCCACAGCTTTCACCGCCCCGAGGACCTGAAGGGCCTGGTGGCCTACGACCCGGAGGGCGAAAGGATCGGCGGCGTCGAGCAGGTCTACGTCGACGACTCCGCGGGGCGCCCCGAGTGGGTCACCGTGAAGACCGGCCTGTTCGGCGCCGAGGAATCCCTCGCACCCCTCGCCGGAGCTCGCCGAGAGGGCAACGCCCTGCACATCGCGCACACGAAGAGCACGGTGAAGGATGCGCCCCGGCAAGACGTACACCAGCACTTGACGGCCGATGAGGAACGCGAGCTGTACCGCCACTACGGCGTCGACGGCCACGGAACGAACGCCCCGGTCTCCGGCCCGGCGCCCGATTCCGCCGGCCCGGCCGAGGAATCATGGACCGGGGCGCCGGCCGGGGGAGAGGGCCGCGAGCCGGGGCGGGCACGGTTGCGGAAGGTGGGCCGGGTGTGAAGTGGACAAAGGTGGACAGTCGAATCGAACGGGCCCCGCGTACGGAGGCGGGGCCGTGGGCCGTTCGCAGGCCGTGGCAGCGGAGCGGCGCGGATGTGCGGATGAAGAAGGAGCGTGTCTGATGGCAGCCAACGACGACCGTGGTGACGACGTCTACCAGCCGGACGGCGGGGACGACGTCGTGGAGGACACCGGCATCCTGGATCCCGAGGACACGTTGAACGACCGGGGAGCCGATCCGTACGACGAGGGCTGGTCCCCGCCCGAGCGGCCGCTGGCCGTGAACCACGTCGGCACCACCGCGCAGGAGCAGCACGACGGCGAGAGCCTCGACCAGCGGCTCGCGGAGGAAGTGCCGGACCCCGAACTCGACTTGGGGGACGACGAGGAGGATCAGGAACTCGCCGACGCCGAGGTGGGCGACCAGCGGGCGGGACGGCTCGTCGCCCCCGACGAGGGCGCGCACGAGGACGCCGAGAAGGACATGCTCGCCTCGGACATGGGCATCGACGGAGCCGGCGCCTCGGCCGAGGAAGCCGCGGTGCACCTGATCGACGACGCCGAGGGCGCATGGCCCGAGGACGAGCGTCCCTGAACCTCGGGGCGCAGGGACGGCGCCTCAGCGCTTGAGGTCCGAGCGGACCAGTGCCGAGGCCAGCCGGGGTAGCTCGTCCGGCGGAACGAGCCGGGCCAGGCCCTTGGCGGTGGACGGCAGGCCCAGCGCGGAAGCGGCTTCCCGGGCCCGGTCGTCGAAGAACGGACGGAGTTCGGGCCACAGTCCCTGGGCCTCACGGCAGAAGATGCCTGCCCCGACCGGGCCGATCCGCGGCACCTCCTGGAGGAGTTCGCGGATCCGCCCCGGGCTGCCGTCCGCCTCGTCCCGCAGCCTTCGCAGGTCACCGCGCCAGCGTCGGAGGATCAGCTCGGCCCCGTCCAACAGGGCGGTGGCCGTGCTCTCGTCGTAGCGACGGTAATGGGCTCGGCCGAGGGCGTCCACGATCGTCTGCCAGTCCGTGGCAGCCATGGCCCGGGCGGTGCGCAGGCGCGTTCGGAACAGTTCGCGTGCGGCGGCGGTGGCGATGTCGGCCTTGATCCGCGTCGAGCACAGCACGGCCAGCACGAGGAGCTGGTAGAGCGGCGACGGCTTGTCGCGCAAGGTGATCCCGGCTTCGTCGGCGTAGCTGTGTCCGTGTTCGCGCAGCAGCTCGGCCAGGGTGGCCTCGGTGTTCACGAGCGCCTCACTCCTCACGTGGGCTGGTGGGACATGCGGGTGGGGTGCCGCCCGCCATGTGCCGCCTGTCGTAAGTACGTAGGCCATTCCTTGCCCGGCACGCTTCACGCCACGCCCACGCCCACGCCCACGCTCTACGTCACACCACGCTCTGCGTCACGCCCCCCCGGCTGTCGAACCATCTGTCGGCCGCATGGACCAGCCGGGGATCCACAGGGCATGGGTTTCGTGGTGCCGGGCGATCTGGCACGCCGCCGCGGGTGGTGCGTGCTGCTCAGCGGGCGCTGCCGAGGTCGCGGTCGGCCTCGCTGCCCTGGAGCATGAGGGTGGTCTCCTCGATGCGGCGGAAGCGGCCGTCGGAGGTGAGGTCGGCGAAGACATAGACCTCCATGGCGACGGTGGTGCCGTCGGTCTTGGTGATGTGGCAGGTGTGGCGGTCGGCGTACCTGGCGCCGTCGTACAGCTCTTCGTGGACGTCGACGTGGCCGTGGGCGACGATGCCGCGCAGGTGCTCGATGTGGTCGAGGAACTCGGCACGGTCGGCCCACACACCATCCGTGCGCTGGCGGTAGTCGGGGGCGAAATGCTGGTCGGCGGCCTCGGTCGGCGTGATGTCGCGGTTGAAGAGAAGGTCGTTGAGGGCGGCCTCGATGCCGGTGCGGGTCATGGGAGTTCCTTCCGGGGAAAGTGCGAGAGCGAGCGATGCGTGCGCTGCGCACGCTTCGCCTCAACCGTAGCATCGAATGCGTGCGGCGCGCACGCGTTGAGGTCAACGACCCGACCAGCTGGGGGATTTGGGTAGCCGTAGCCGAAGCCGTGAGTAGGAGCGGCCGATGCCGGTCGCCCCGCAATCGCAGTGGGGGCGACGCGCGGGGGTCGGCTCTGCGCGCCGCATGCGACCCGTCGCCTGGAGATGCACCCGGCCCGTGAAAATGGCCCGTGCGAATATGGGTTCATGACTCAACGAAAGCCTGCGGGGATGAGCTTTGAGTCCTGGGTCGATCGGCAGATCCGGGAGGCGGAGGAGCGAGGCGAATTCACGCGTCTCGCCGGGATCGGTGAGCCGCTGCCCGATGAACGGGCGCCGTACGACGAGATGTGGTGGATGAAGCGGAAGATGACCCAGGAGGGTCTCTCCGTTGTCGCCTCGGGCTCGCTCGGCCTGCGGAAAGAGGCTGAGGACGCACTGGTGGAGGCGGCCGCCGCGCCCTCCGAGCGCCGGGTGCGGGCCATCCTGGAACCGGTCAACGCGAAGATCGCGGCCAATCTGCGGATGCCGCCGCCGGGGCCCCCGTTGGGCCGCGGCGAGATCGACGTCGAGGCGTTCCTGCGGGAGTGGCGTGAGTCCCGTGACCAGGATGGTCGAAGCACGCGCCACGCCGAAGGTGAGCCGGGTGGGGCACCGGTCCCGAGGGGATCGTGGATGCGGCGCCTGCGCAAGGGCTCTCGCGAGTCCGCGGCGGCCTCCGGGTCCGGCGGGCCCGCGAACCCCTAGCTCCTTCCTTGCCCGCGTCGCCCGCGTCGGGCGCCTGGCGCGTCAACGGGGCTGCGGGGAAGGGGAGTTGAAGCCTCGGACTCCGGCGGTCGAGAGGCTGGCAAGGCCATGGATCGCGACAGTGGGCGAGGGCCCCGCGCCGGAAGCGGGGCCCTCGCCCACTGTGTGCGCCTTGTGTGTCCCCTGGGCGTGCCCTCTCTGTACGGCCTCTTCGTGTGGCCCGTCGGTTTCGTGTGACCCATCGGTCGTGATGCCTCTTCGTGAGCCTTCGTCGGCGTCACGCAGGCCCTTCGCCGGCCGTCAGGAACCCGCGCATGTACCCGGCCACCGTGTCGAGATGGCTTTCGAGCAGGAAGTGCCCGCCGCCGGGAACGAGGTGAACTTCCGCGTCCGGCAGGTCCCTTGAGAAGGCGCGGGCACCGTCGGGGCCGAAGATCTCGTCGCCCGCTCCCCAGACCGCGAGGAGTGGCACCCGGTGTTCGCGGAAGTAGGCGTGCAGCTGCGGATAGAGGGGCGGATTGCTGGCGTAGTCGAGGAACAGGGCGAGCTGTACGAGGTCGTTGCCCGGTCGGTTGACCTCGCGGTGGTCGGTGGCCCAGGTGTCCGGGTCGACCAGCTCGGGCCGGGCCACCCCGTTCAGGTACTGCCAGCGAATGGCGTCGAGGGAGAGCGCGCCGCGGACGGCGGGCTCGGTCTCGGGGCCGGGATCCTCCCAGTACGCCCGCACGGGCTTCCAGAAATCCGCTACGAAGCCGTCCTCGTAGGCGTTGCCGTTCTGGCTGACCACCGCGGTGATCGCCTCCGGGTTGCGCAGCGCGAGCCGCCACCCGATGGGTGCCCCGTAGTCCTGGACGTAGATGGCGTAGCGGGCGACGCCGAGCTGGGCCAGCAGGCCCTCGGTGACGTCGGTGAGCGCGTCGAAGGTGTAGGTGAACGCGTCGACCGACGGGGCGTCGGAGTTGCCGAACCCGAGATGGTCCGGCGCGATGACGTGGAACCGGTCGGCCAGCGCGGGAATGAGGTGGCGGAACATGCGCGAGCTGGTGGGGAACCCGTGCAGAAGCACGAGGGTGGGCGCCTCGCGGGGGCCCGCCTCGCGGTAGAAGACGCGGTGTGACCCCACGGTCGCGTACTGGTGCCGGATCTCAACCATGGCTAACCCCTTCAGATGTCTATGACGGTTACCTCGCAGATCTAGTAGACGCCCGGAGGAGTAACCTGTCAATCGACTTGATGGAGTTAGCTGGAATCGGCGGGAAAGGTGGCGGCCGTGCTGGACGAGCAAGCCCTTATGGAGGCGCTGAACAGCACTCCTGTCGTGGACGGCCAACGCCAGGACCTGTGGCACGCGGACCACGAGGTAGACGGCTGGGCGCGGAAACACGGCGGACACGGCGGCGAGGAGGAGCGCCGATGGCTGCGCACCGCTCGGGACGCGCTCCAGGCGGTGGAGTCCGGCGCGGCGGCGGAGTCCCGGCTGCGGCGGGTCCTGGCGGGCGTTCGCCGGACCCCAGAGCCCAGCGCGGCGGGCATCTCTTGGCACCTGGAGGTGGCACCGGAGCGCCGGCTCGCGGTGGAACTCGTCCTGGCGTGGGCGGATGTGAAGGAGCGGATGCCCGGTCGTCTGCGGCCCTGCGAGAACCCCGAATGCCGCCTCTTCCTCCTGGACCGCAGTCGGGCCAACACGGCACGGTGGTGCTCCATGAAGGCATGCGGAAACCGGCTCAAGGCCCGCCGCCACCAGGCCCGCGCGCGCGAAACCCCGGGTCTCGACTAGAACGCCGGGTCCGTCCCGCGAGCGGGGGAACGCGCCCTGCCGAAGCGCGGTGTCCTACCGGTCGGCGGCTCGCGGCTCCGAGGCGGGTGCCGGCGGAGCGTGCCCCGGGTCGGGGGCGGCCAGGTCGAGCAGGAGCAGGGCGTCGTGGTCCGGGCTGCCGGGTTCGGCGGTGTAGACGCCGATGCGCTGGCCGGGGGTGCCTTCGACCTGGAGGGACTGGGACGTGAGGGTGAGCGTTCCGACCCGGGGGTGGCGGAAGGTCTTCTGGGCGGGTTTGCGTCCGGTGACCTCGTAGCGTTCCCACAGTCCGGCGAACTCGGGGCTCTTGAGGAGGAGTTCGCCGACGAGGTTGGTGAGGTCGGGGGCATCGGAGGCGGTACCGGCGATGGCGCGCAGCCGGGCCACGCAGGACGTGATCTGCCGGTCCCAGTCCGTGAAGAGGTCACGGGCAGCGGGATGCAGGAAGAGGTAGCGGGCGAGGTTGCGGTGTTTGGCCGGCCAGTCGTCCAGGCCCGCGTAGAGGGCGAGCCCGCCGGGATTCCAGGCCAGTACGTCCATGCTGCGGCTGATGACATACGCCGGGTTGGGGCGCAGCGAGTCGAGCAGCAGCTTCAGGTGGGGTCGCACCGCCCGACTGGGCGCGGGCGGCGGCTCGGGCGCGTAACGGGCGGCCCGCGCGGCCAGTTCGCGCAGGTGCTGGGACTCCTGATCGTCCATGTGCAGAGCGCGCGCGAGGGCCTCAAGGACGGCGGGGCTCGGGCGGGTCTCCTTGCCGCGCTCCAGCCGTACGTAGTAGTCGATGCTGATGCCGGCGAGCGTGGCGAGCTCCTCGCGGCGCAGACCGGGAGTGCGCCGAATGCCGGTGCCGATGGTCAGGCCGACATGACCGGGGCTCGTCTGGGTGCGGCGGGCACGCAGATAGTGACCCAGCTCGGCGCCTTCACTGTTCGCGCTCTCGGATGCCATGTCTTTCAGTCTCACACCGTCCGCACCGCACCAGGACCGCGAGAGGGGCCCTGCCATTACCCCCGAAGAGCCCGCCCTGCCGGACCGCCGTGATTTCGGCGAAGCTGGACGGACGAGACACCGGTGCCCCGCCGCGGCCCGCCGACCCGGCCGCAAACAGCAGGCCGGGTGGCGGGGCGACAGCGGGGAAGCCGGATACGCCATGGACCGGAGGATGCGAAATGCGCTACATCAAGCTGCGCGACCTGGAGGTTTCCCGGATCGGTCTCGGTGCGATGGGGATGTCCCACGGCTACACCGGCTCCGGCACCGATGACGCGGAGTCGATCCGGACCCTGCACCGGGCACTGGAGCTCGGCGTCACGCTCGTCGACACCGCCGAGATCTACGGTCCGTACATCAACGAGGAACTGGTGGGACGAGCGCTCAAGGGCCACCGGGACCAAGTGGTGCTGGCCACCAAGTTCGGCCTGGTCTCGCACCCGGGTTCCGGCGCCGGGCACCTGGACTCCAGCCCGGGCAACATCCGTACCGCCGTCGAGGGCTCGCTGAAGCGGCTGGGCACCGATCACATCGACCTCTACTACCAGCACCGCGTGGATCCGAACACACCGATCGAGGAGACCGCCGGCGCGGTCGCCGCACTGATCGCCGAGGGCAAGGTAGGTGCTTTCGGACTCTCCGAGGCCGGTCCCGACACCATCCGTCGGGCGCACGCGGTCCAGCCGGTCACCGCTGTGCAGTCCGAGTACTCGCTGTGGACGCGCGGCATCGAGGACCGTGTGCTGCCGGTGCTGCGTGAGCTGAACATCGGCCTGGTGCCCTTCTCACCGCTGGGGCGCGGCTTCTTGACGGGCACGATCCGCTCCACCGATCAGTTCGACGCATCCGATTTCCGCCGGGACAACCCGCGCTTCACGGGCGAGAACTTCCGGCGCAACCTGACGATCGCCGACGCGGTGCAGGCCGTGGCCACCGAGGCCGGGGCCACCGCGGCCCAGGTGGCGCTGGCCTGGCTGCTCACCCGGGGCGAGGACATCGCGCCGATCCCCGGCACCAAGCGGGTGAGCCGGGTAGAGGAGAACACCGCCGCCGACACCGTCGTGCTCACGAGCGAGCAGATCGACAAGCTCAGCAGCCTGCCGCCCGCCGCGGGCGACACCCACAGCGGGGCCCAGGCGCGGATGCTCGAACGCTGATCCCCGTCCCTCGCCCTTTTGCCGTCCGCTGGACCCGATGTCCAGCCTCCCCGCGCCGTCGCCCACCCGGCGGCCGCCCCCCTGTGATGGGAGTTCCTTTTCATGCGCGCCGCAGTGATGTACGGAGCCGGAGACGTCCGCGTCGAGGACCGGCCCGACCCGAAGATCGTTCAGCCCACCGACGCCGTCGTCCGCACCCTGGCCGCCTGCGTCTGCGGCAGCGATCTGTGGCCGTACCGATCGATGCCCGCCGCCGACACCGGCCGCCCAATGGGCCACGAGTTTCTGGGCGTCGTCGAAGAGACCGGAGGGGAGGTGCAGGGTCTGAAGCCCGGCGACCTGGTCGTCACCCCGTTCACCTACAGCGACAACACGTGCGACTACTGCGCCAAGGGTCTGCACATCTCGTGCCGCAACTTCGGCCGCTACGGCTTCGACGGTGTCGACGGCGGGCAAGGGGAGGCCGTCCGGGTCCCGTATGCCGACGGCACCCTCGTGAAGCTCCCGGTGGCCGCCGACTCCCCGCTGCTGTCCTCCCTGCTCGCGCTGTCGGACGTGATGACCACGGGCCACCACGGAGCGGCCACCGCCGGTGTCGGACGGGGGGACACGGTGCTCGTCGTCGGGGACGGTGCGGTCGGCCTCTGCGCGGTGATCGCCGCCAAGCGGCTCGGGGCCGAGCGGATCGTGCTCGCGGGCCGCCACGAGGCACGCACCGGCCTCGGCCGTGAGTTCGGCGCGACCGATGTGGTCGCCGAGCGCGGGGCCGAGGGCCTCGCCCGGATCCGTGAACTGACCGGCGGTGTGGGCAAGGCGATCGAAGCGGTCGGCACCCGCCAGGCGCTCGACACCGCCCTCGGCGCGGTCCTGGACGGCGGCACCATCAGCCGCCTGGGCGTGCCGCAAGCCGATCAAGTCCCCATGGGGCCGGCCGAGTTCATGCGCAACATCACCCTGACCGGCGGCGCGAGCCCCGCCCGCGCCTACATCGAGCAGTTGCTGCCCGATGTCCTGGACGGCACGATCACCCCGGGCCGTGTCTTCGACCAGGAGTTCACCCTCGACCGGACTCCGGACGCCTACCGCGCCATGGCCGACCGCCAAGTCCTCAAGGCCCTCATCCGCCCCTGAACCGACCGATCGTCCGGTCGCTCGGCGGTCGGCTCAGTACGAGTTGTGGGACTGCCAGAACGACCAGGCTCCGCACGGGCTGCCGTAGCGCTGGTTCATGTAGTTGAGGCCCCACTTGATCTGGGTCGCCGGATTGCTCTGCCAGTCGGAACCCGCGCTGCTCATCTTGGAGCCGGGCAGCGCCTGCACGAGACCGTAGGCACTGCCGTTGGTGGCGCGGTAGTTCCAGCTCGACTCGTTGTTCACGATGTTGCTGAAGCACTGGAACTGGTCGGCCGGGACGATCTGCCGGGCGATCGCCTGCACATCGGATATCGAGTAGGAACTCTGGACCTGGAAGGTGGTCCGGTCCGACGAGCGGCTGGCGGCCTCGGTCTTCAGATCGCGCGCCTTGGCCTCCTTGTCGGCCTTCTCCTTGGCCGCGTCCGCCTTGCTCTTGTCGGCCGCGTCCTTCTTGGCCTTGGCGTCCTGCGCGGCGCGCACGCGCGCGGCCTCCTCCGCGGACTTCTTCGCCGCCGCGTTCGCCTGCGCGGACTGGGCATCCGCCTGCTGCGTCAGGGACGCGGTCTGCACCTGAGCCTGCTGCCCGGCCGGGAGGTCGGCCAGCAGCGTCGAATCGGCGGCGGACGCCTGAAGACCGTCACTCGCGGCGGAGGGGCTGCCCGCGCCGACGCCGACCACGGCGCCGACGGTGGTGACGGCCGTGGCGGACGCCACCGCGAACCCCCGGACACGGCTGGTGCGCGGGGACTGAACACGCGAGTGGCCGGGGCCGTTGCGCTCAGCGGTACGGGCTTGCTCGTTGGCGGCCATCGGGTCCTCTTGCGAACTGTGGGCACGCGGTGCCGGACGGACGGAGCACCGGCCAGGTGCACGCGGCCGGGAGGCTCCAGGGAGGAGTGCGCAATCGTTCCAGGGCACGCCAACGCTTCGCTAACGCCTTCGTGGCTGGAACGTTAGCGCGAGCCTACCTCGCACGCCCGATCAAGTCGGCCCTAGGCCGTGTCCGTAAAGTCGATGGTTCGTTGCTCCGTTCGTGGTGCGTCGACATGAACTAACCGATGAGTCGTGGGCATTGATCGCCCCGTTGCTGGCGCCGGGCCGTATGGGCCGGCCGGTACGGGACCGGCGCCAGGTGGTCAACGGCATCCTGTGGAAGCTGTCCACCGGTGCCGCCTGGCGTGACCTGCCCGAACGCTATGGGCCGTGGAAGACGGTCTACGAACGTTTCCGGCACTGGTCCGCCGACGGCACCTGGGACCGCCTCCTGGCCCACGTCCAGCAGCACTGCGACGCCGTCGGGAGTGTCGACTGGAGCATCGTCTGCGTCGACTCCACGACGGTGCGGGCTCACCAGCACGCGGCCGGAGCTCGAAAAGGGGGCCCTGGGAAGGCGAGGCACTCGGCCGGTCGCGCGGCGGGCTGACCAGCAAGATCCACCTCGCCTGCGACGGCCAGGGCCGGCCCCTCGCCTTCACCCTGACCGGCGGCAACGTCAACGACTGCACCCAGTTCGAGCCGGTCATGGACCGAATCCGCATCGCCCGGCCGGGACCGGGCCGACCCCGGACCCGGCCCCAGCGCGTGGTCGCGGACAAGGGCTACTCGGCCCGCAAGATCCGCGCCTACCTGCGGCGACGAGGCATCGCTTGCACCATCCCGGAACGGATCGACCAGATCAACGGACGCCTCCGCCGAGGCGAGAGCCGCTGCCGCCTGGACCGAACCGCATACCGGCGGCGCAACGTGGTCGAGCGCTGCTTCAGCCAGCTCAAGCAGAACCGGGCCCTGGCCACCCGCTACGACAAGCGAGCAGTCCACTTCCAGGCCATGGTCACCCTCGCCTGCCTGCGGCTCTGGCTCCCATGACTTTCCGGACACCCCCTAGGGCAGCACAGTTGGATGTGCTGCCCTGCCCGGGGACGTTGCTCCCCCTGCCTCAGCCTCAGCGGGCGTCGCCGAGCACGACGTCCTTGGCCTCGGCCACCTCGGCCCGCCGCCCCGGGGCCCTCTGGAAGGACCAGTACAGATTCGTGTGCGTGATGACCTGGGCCGGTGTCGGAGCACCCCATGCCGTCTTGTCGCCCGCCGTGTGCGCGTCCCCGACCAGGGTCACGTCGTATCCCCTGGTGAAAGCGCCGTGGAGCGTCGAGCGGATGCACGCGTCGGTCTCCGCGCCGGCGATGACGAGCCGCCCCGCGCCGAGCCCGGACAGGACCTTCTCCAGTGTGGTGTCCTCGAAGGCGTCGCCGTACTTTTTCTCGACGAGGGGCTCACCGTCCCCTGGAACCAGCTCCGGCACGATCCGCCAGTCCTCACTTCCGCGCGTGAGTCCGTCGTCGGAGTGCTGGACCCAGACGACCGGGACGCCCTCCGCCCGCGCCCGCTCGACGAGGCCGGCGATGTTCGCGACCACCGCGTCACGCCCGTGGGCCCCGGCTACGACGCCGTTCTGCACGTCGACGACGAGGACGGCGGTGCTGGGCCGGTTCTCCAGTGTGGTCATGCCTACTTCCCCCTGCTCTCGGCGGGCGCCTGCGTTCCCGCCCGTGTCTTTCTTGATCGCGAGCCTCATTGTGCACTTCACCGCGTAGTTCGCTACGTCGCACGGTAGCCGTACCGACTGACATCGGGGCGGCGGGGCTGGACGGCCGGCGGCCGCGTTTCCGGCACCTGGAGGTGTGCCGGGTGTGGAGTCCGGCGATGCCGGCACCGTGACGGGGGAGTGGCGCACAAGGTGTCGGAGGCGCATGCGACACTCGGCTCCATGCTGGGTGTGACCGATCTTCCGACCTATCTCGCCGGCCTGGTGCTGATCATCCTTCTGCCGGGCCCCAATTCGCTGTACGTGCTGTCCGTGGCGGCCCGCCGAGGGGTGCGCACCGGGTATGCGGCCGCCGCCGGAGTCTTCACCGGCGACACGGTCCTCATGACGTTGTCCGCGCTCGGCGCGGCCTCGCTGTTGCAGACGGCACCGCTGCTGTTCGCCGTGGTCAAGTACGCGGGCGCGGGCTATCTGGCCTGGATGGCGTTCGGCATGCTTCGCCAGGCGGCCGGTATGTGGCGGTCCCGGCACGAGCAGGCGCGCGAGCAGAGTGCCGCGACCACGGAATCGGCGGGCGAGCGGCCCTACCGGCGGGCGCTGATGCTGAGCCTGTTCAACCCGAAGGCGATCTTGTTCATGCTCTCCTTCTTCGTCCAGTTCGTGCAGCCCGGCTACGCCTACCCCGCCCTGTCCTTCCTGCTGCTCGGCACGCTGCTCCAGCTCGGCAGCTTCCTGTACCTGTCGACCCTGATATTCAGCGGCACCCGCCTCGCCGCCGCCTTCCGCCGCCGCAAGCGGCTCTCGGCGGGCGCGGCATCGGCGGCCGGCGCGCTCTTCCTGGGCTTCGCGGTGAAGCTGTCGCTCAGCGGCGTCTGATGGTGCGCGGCGATTGACGCCCGGTGATTCATGACGCCCGGCGGTTGAGCGCGCGCGGATCGGTTGGTGCCCGCCGACTGATTGCGCCCCGCATCGCGCCGCCCGCATACCGCGGCTGCCCCCGGCGCGGCGCCGCGGTATGCGGGCGAACCCCGGCCGGCAGCTCCATCCGCACCGCTCCAGCCAGGGGGTGCGCTGGAGTTGGGGGCGCGCGAGGCGCGCGATCGGCGCACTCGGGTAGAAGATCAATTCGACCGCGCCCCTGCGGGTGAACGGCCCTTCGGCAAGATCGTCGCGTTGTTAGCGTCCTGGCTGTGACTGATCTGATGGCGTCCGGCCCAGCGCCGGACTCTCTCGTGCTGCCTTCGCACCGCGAGATGAGCGAATCGTTTCACCCCGTACTGCTGGACCCGGCCCGCCCCGTGGACGCCGCGGCTCTGGCCGCGCTGCGGGAGTCGGACCGGCTGCGCGAGGTCCATGACCGGATCGAGAACCAGGTGGCGGAGCTGCTGCGCTGCCTGACTCCGCACGAGGCTTTCGAACAGCGGGCTCTGGACCGCGCGGTCGACGAGATGCTGGGCGGCCGGCCGGAGGCGTACGGCAGATGGGTCTGGTACCCGTGGTCGGGGCGACTGGTCCATGTGCTGCCCGAGGCGGAATTCCGGCTCGTCCGTACGGACCGCAATCGCGACAAGATCACCCGCGAACAGCAGCAGGGCCTGTTGCGGCGCCGCGTCGGTGTCATCGGGCTCTCGGTCGGCAGCAGCGCCGCGCTGACCTGCGCCATGGAGGGCGTCGGAGGCGCCTTCCGGCTGGCGGACTTCGACCGGATCAGCCTGTCGAACCTGAACCGACTGCGGGCCGGGGTGCATGAACTGGGCCTGGAGAAAAGCGTGTTGTGTGCCCGGCGCATGTACGAACTCGACCCCTACCTGGACATCGAGATCCACCGGGGCGGAGTCACCGAGGACACCATCGACGCCTTCTTCGGTGACGAGGACGACGGTCTGGACATCCTGGTGGAGGAGTGCGACACCCCCTGGGTGAAGGTCGCGGCGCGCGAACAGGCCCGGCGGCGCCGCGTTCCCGTCCTCATGGACACCAACGACCGCGGCCTGCTCGACATCGAACGCTTCGACCTCGAACCCGACCGGCCGCTCTTCCACGGCCGCGTCGGCGAGGTGACCTCCGCCGGTCTCCGCGACCTGGATCCGGAGGCCGCCATCCATCTGCTGCTCGACATCGTCGACGGACAGCGACTGAGCCCCGCCATGACCGAGGCGCTCACCCGCATCGGTCAAACCCTGTCCAGCTGGCCTCAGTTGGCCAGCGGAGTCATGCTGGGAGCCGCACTCGTCACCGAGACGGCCCGCCGGATCCTGCTCGGCGAACCGCTGCCATCGGGCCGCCACTACGTCGACCTCGACGCACTGATCCCCACCCCGGCGAGCGTGCCCGCACCACACGGAGCCTGCCGGTGAACCGAGTCCCCGAACTCCGAGGCGACCATCTGCGGCTGCGGGAACTGCACGCCGACGACCACGAGGCCTTCGCCCGCATCCTCACCCACCGCGTGTTCACCCGGTACCTCGGCATCGACCGCATGGACGCGCGCCAGGCCCACGACACCTTCGCCCAGAGCCTCGCCCAGCCCCACACCCACCCCCGGCGCAAGTACACCCTCGCGGTCTGCTCCCTGGACGACGACAGCCTCGTGGGCACGATGGGGCTGCTCATGGAGGACTACGGCAGCAACGCGATGCTCACCAGCCTGGTCCTGCTGCCGGGCAGCCCGGTGCAGGGCCACGGCCACGAGGCCGGACGGCTGTTGATGGCGTACGCCTTCGGACAGCTGGGGCTGCACCGTATCTGGGCCGGGCACCGCAGCGACCACTCCTTCATGCCGCAGGTGATGCACGCGGCCGGCCTGCACCCCGAGGCCACTCTCCGTCAGCTCTTCAGGACCAGCGGCTGCTGGCATGACGTCACCACGTACGCCGCCGTGGCCCCCGAGTGGAAGACCCAGGCCGGCGCCAAAGAACTCGCCATCTTCGACGGGGCGGGCCGTCGCGAAGAGGGGTGTGTCGAAGAGGGGCGTGTCGAGCTGGGGGGTGTCGAAGCGGTGCGCCTCGCCGCTCCCACGCCCGTCCCGGACCAGGTGAGCACCCCTCCCGTGAGCATCGGATAGCTCCGCACACCCGCCCCTCCGTGACGCGGAACAGGCGGACCGTGCGGCTCCGGCAGGAGCTCACGGTCCGCACAGCCGGTCCAGCGCCGACCGGCTCGCGTCATCCGCGGGCCGATGGATCACCAAGCGTTGATCCCGATCCTGAAAGGGGACGAGCACCTCGAAGTCCACCGCGATCAGACCGACTACGGGATGCCGCAGCACCTTGTGGCCACGGCCGATGCCGTTGATGTCCCCTTCGGCCCACAGCCGCGCGAACTCCGCGTCGTGAGCGAGGAATTCGGCGATCAGATCGCTCAACACCCGATCGTCCGGATGCGCGGCCCACGCGGCCCGCAGATGGGCGACCCCCTCCCGTACGACGCGTTCGCGGTCGACGTAGAACTCCCGTACTTCCGGATGCATCAAGCACAGCCACATCGCATTGCGCCGGTTCGGCGGGAGGGTGGTGAAATCGACCAGGAGCCTTGCCATTTGGTCGTTCCAGGCCAGGATGTCGAAGCGGTGGTTCATCAGCATGGCCGGCAGCGGCGACAGATCGGCGACCAGCCGGGACAGCGACGGCTCGGCAGTCGTCGAGGGCCCGTCGGTGTTGCGGGGGCGCTGCTGGGTGAGGTTGAAGAGGTAGGCGCGTTCGTCCGGCGCGAGGCGCAGCGCCCGTGCCAGTGACTCCACCACGTTCGCCGAGGGGCGCAGTCCGCGGCCCTGTTCCAGCCGCACGACGTAGTCGATGCTGACGCCGGCCAGCTCGGCGACCTCTTCACGGCGCAGCCCTGGGGTGCGACGGGCCTGCCGACGGGCCGGCAGGCCGAAGTCTTCGGGGTCCAGGCGTTCGCGCCTCGTCCGGAGAAAGGCGGCCAGCTCCTGTGTCGGGTCAACGGTGCGGGTCATCATGACCGGTCCAACAACCAGGGTGGGAGTGGCGTTCCCAGGATCTTCTCTCCCTTACCCGGGACGTGGGGTGAACGCAGACTTTCCCTCGGAAACGGACAGCAGCACCAAGAACCATCACAGGAGGACACGATGTCGCTCACCCTCGACACCTATCGGCTGCTTGGCCGCTCCGGACTGCGGGTCTCCCCACTGGCGTTGGGCGCGGCGACGTTCGGCACCGAATGGGGCTGGGGCGCCGAGCGGGACGAGGCGCGCAAGCTGTTCGACCGCTATGTGGAGAGCGGCGGCAACTTCATCGACACGGCTGTCACGTATACGAACGGCAGCTCCGAGCGCCTGCTGGGTGAATTCGCCCGTGCCCATCGCGAAAGCCTCGTCCTCGCGACTAAGTACTCGACGCAGCGCCGGCCGGACGACCCGAACTCCGGGGGAAGCCACCGCAAGAACCTGTTCGCGTCCGTGGAGGCCAGCCTGCGGCAGCTGAACACGGACTACATCGATCTGCTCTACCTCCACATGTGGGACTTCACCACGCCGGTGGAGGAGGTCCTGCGCGGCATGGACGACCTGGTCCGGCAGGGCAAGATCCTCTACGTGGCGATCTCCAACGCCCCGGCCTGGCAGGCGTCGCGCATGCAGGCCATCGCCGATCTGCGCGGCTGGTCACCTCTGGTCGCGCTGCAGATCGAGTACAGCCTGATCCAGCGGGCCGGGGAGCGTGATCTGATTCCCATGGCCCGGGAGATGGGCCTCGGGGTGGTCCCGTTCTCGCCGATGGGCGGCGGAGTGCTCACCGGCAAGTACAGCCGTGACGATCTGACGGCAACGGCAACGGCAACGTCCACCGGATCCGGCGAGAGCACCCGCAAGAGCGTCAACCAGACCATGGGTAGCGTCACCGAACGCAACCTCGCCATCGCCGACACGGTGCGGGAGGTCGCCACCGAGCTGGGCCGTACTCCAGCTCAGGTCGCCCTGGCCTGGACCTTGCACAACCCTGACGTGACGGCCCCGATCATCGGCGCCCGCACCCCCGCACAACTGGATGACAATCTGGGCGCACTGGACGTCGAGTTCACCGCGTCGCAACTCTCCCGTCTCGACGGCACGAGCTCGGTCGACCTCGGCTATCCGCACGCGTTCCTCGCAGGTGACTTCGCCCGCACCCTGACCCAGGGCGCGCTGAGGATCCAAGCCCGAGGCTGAAGCGGTCGAACTGCCGGGCACCGCAAGCCCGTTGGCGAGGGGATCCCATGATGCGGCCGACTCTCACGGGTGTCCCCAGGGGTAAGTTGCCCGGCATGACTGAACTGGGGACCCCGAACTGGTTGCCTGGCCCGCTCAGGACCGACCGGCTCGTGCTTCGCGAGCCGGAGGCCCGGGATCGTGCGGCGTTCATCGAGCTGTTCAGCTCGCCCGAGGTGGGCACGTACGTAGGTGGACCGCGACCGCGTGACGAGTTGGAGAACGAACTGCCGGGGTCGCCCACAAGGCGACCCGGCCTTTTCGTGATCGAGCTCGGCGGAGCGATGATCGGCATCATCGAACTCAACCGGCGTGAAGAGCAGCGGCGGACGCATGTCCGCGCCGGGGAGGTCGAACTCGGCTATCTGCTGATGCCGGAGGCGTGGGGCCACGGGTATGCCGCCGAGGCGTGCACGGCCGCGCTCGGCTGGTTCGCCGATGCGAGTCCTGGTGAGCCGGTGGTGCTCTGCACGCAGATCGCCAATGACCGCTCGATGCGCCTCGCGGCGAAGCTGGGGTTCACGGAGGTGAGACGGTACGAGGCGTGGGGCGCCGCACAGTGGATGGGCGTATGGTCCCCCGCCCTGCGACGCTCCGCCGGCCCGCAGTCCGACTGAGCTCGCACCGGGCAGGGGACGGCCCGGGCCCCGATGACCAGTCCTCGCGGCCCGATCGGGGTCCTGCTGGGCCGGCCCTGCGGCTGCCCCGCGTCGGACCGGCCGGGCGCGGTGGATTCAGCTGAGCGGAGTGAATTCTTCGGACAGGTCGAGGTGGAAGGGCACTCCGGGCTTCTCCGGTGTCCACCCCCGCGCGTGCGCCGCGCGGATGGCGCCGGCCACATCCGCGGGCAGCACGGGCCGGGCGGAGATCTCGAACCAGTTGCTCGGATGCGGCTGATTGGTGGTGACCACCATGATGGCGCCGGTGACCTCGGCCCGTTCGACGGCGTAAGCCAACGGACGCCAGACCAGTCCTTGGGCATAGGTCGCTCGTCCCCGGACCCGCCATCGGTAGGCGACACCGTCGACGGTGATGCGGCGTGAGCCCTTCTTGACCAGAGCCATGGGTCTCCTCGTCTGTCGGATCAACGGTGCTCGGCCACTCCGTTGAGGGGGATTCGTGCCGGCCGTCCGCCCGACTGCCTGGTGGCCGGCATCGGCCTATGAGGCTATGAGAGGCACGCACGCCACCGCCGCGGAAGTCTGCAACGGTGGGAGGACGCCGATCCTGCGCGAGCGCGGGCCGACCCGTCAACCGGATTTGCCGTGCCCGGGATTCGGGCGACGGTCGGCAACGGGCGGAGACGCCGAGGCAGCACGCAGTCGATGTCCGGACGTGGATCAAGCTTCGGTCAACGCTTCGCAAGGTGGTCGCGCAGCACCCCCTCCAATGTGATGGGTTCGCGGCCGATCAGCTCGGCCAGGGTCGGATCGATCGTCGCGAACTCGCCGGCCTCGGCGGCCGCGAAGATGCCGAGCAACTGGTCCGCAGTTTCCGCCGGGACGCCCTGGGCCGTGAGCTGGGCACGGAACTGTTCGCCGGGGCTGGTGGTCCTCGTGACGGGCCGGCCCGTGATCTCGGTCGTGATGGCGGCTATGTCGTCGAAGGTGAGGGCCTGTCCCGCCGTGAGCGGCGGGGTCGGGCCGTCGAAGCGGCCTTCGTCGGCCAGGATGGCGGCGGTCGCCTCGGCGAGGTCGGCGTGCGCGGTCCAGGCGACCGGCCCGTCCGCGGGGAGGGCGAGCTCACCGGATTCCGCCGCGTGCCCGAGGAAATGCGCGGCGCTGGTGGCGTAGAAGCCGTTGCGCAGCGCGGTGAACGGGACGCCGCAAGCGCGCAGTTCCTCCTCCGTGGCAGCGTGATCGCGGCACGCCTGGAAATGCGATGCCGCACTGGACCCCATCTGGCTGGTGTACAGAATGCGGCGCGCGCCCGCCGCGACGGCCGCCTCGATCGCGGTGCGGTGCTGCTGCACGCACTCGTCGCCCATTTTGTCGACCGAGACGATCAGCACCTGAGTGGCGCCCTCGAAGGCGTGGGCGAGGCCGGCGGGGTCGGTGAAGCTGCCCTGCCGGACACGTACGCCCTGGTCGGCGAGCGTCCGCGCCCTCTGCGGATCGCGAACGCTGACGCCGACCCGGTCGGCCGGCAGCCGGTTGAGCAGCCTCTCGACGATCTGGCGCCCCAGCTGTCCGGTGGCTCCCGTCACGATGATCATGATGTGCGCTCCTGTGCTCACGGCGAATGTTGCCAGTGGGATCAGCTCAACGGTACCACCGATAATAACGACGAAACCGTATCTGCGATATCGTTGATTCATGGCATCGCGTGAGCATGGTCAAGAAGGTGTTGCTACGGGCAGGTCCGGCACCGCATCCCCGGGGCGTGAGCAGCCCCGGCAGCGGGTGATCGACGCCGTCATCGGGCTCCTGACGCGCGACGGCCGTGAGGCGGTGACCACCCGAGCGGTCGCCGATGCGGCGGGCTTGCAGCCCCCCGCCATCTACCGGCTGTTCGGCGACAAGGACGGGTTGCTCGACGCCGTGGCCGAGTACGGCTTCACCGCGTTCCTCGCGACCAAGCGCGTCGACCCCGACCCGCAGGACCCCATCGAGGACCTGAGGGCGGGCTGGGACATGGCGACCGAATTCGGTCTTGCCAACCCCGCGCTCTTCACGCTGATGTACAGCGAACCCACCCGGGCCGACTCCGCCGCGTTCAAGGCGGGCATGGAAATCCTGAGGGGCCGAGTCCGGCGGCTGGCCGCAGGAGGCTGGCTCCGTGTGGACGAGGAACTAGCGGCTCAGATCATTCATGCCACGGGACGCGGCGCGGTGCTGACCTGGCTGTCCTTGCCTCAAGACCGGCGCGACCCAGCCCTGTTGACCGCACTGCGCGAAGCCATGGTCGCCGCCGTCACCAACGAGCGGCCGGCCGTTCGGCACCCGGGCCCCGCAGGAGCCGCCCGCGCCTTGCGTGCCGCCCTGCCCGACCAGACGAACCTCAGTGTCGCCGAGCAGCATCTGCTGGGGGAGTGGCTGAACCGCCTTGCCGCCGAGGGGTGACGCCTTGGCCGGGCATGCTCTGCGTGCGCCCAGCCGTATTGTCGAAAGACGCAACAACAAAGGCCAGGAGATCTCTCTCCCGGCCACTCTTAACTTATAGCGGGTCGGGGGGCTTGCCGCAAGGCCCCCATGAGGGCGCAGAATCGTCGGCCGAGGCCACCACCTGCGGAAATGAGGGCACTACGTGCGTGTGTTGTTGTCGACGGACCAGGGACGCGCTGACGTCGAACCTGCCAGGCGATCGGACGGGTGCGTTCCGCACCACCGGGCGGGCCGGCCGAACCGCTCGCCGGAACCCGGGCATCCCGGCGCGAAGGCGTGCCTCACAAGGGGTTGCGCAGAGGTGGGTGCGCCGGTGCTTCGACGGCTCGGCGTCGCGCGACGGAGCCCGGCCGTCTCGGAGGTGTCGCAGTGAGTGAGCGCTATGTGAGGGACCTCAGCGAGGTCGACCAGACACAGGTCGCGGCCGTAGGGGGCAAGGGTGCTCACCTGGGTGAACTGTCCAGAATCGAAGGAATCCGCGTACCCGGCGGTTTCTGCGTCACCACCGACGCCTTCCAGCGGATCGTGGCGGAAGCGCCATCCGTGAGCGAGCTGCTCGACGGCCTGTCGCGCTTGAGTCCGGACGACCGGGACGGAATCCGCACGCTCAGCGAGCGGATCCGTCGGACGATCGAAGCCATCGCTGTCCCGGACGATCTCGCCGAGGCGATCAACGGTGCGCATGCCCGGTTGGGTGAGGGAGCCGCCTGTGCCGTCCGGTCCAGCGCTACGGCGGAGGACCTGCCGACGGCCTCGTTCGCCGGTCAGCAGGACACGTATCTGAATGTCGTGGGACCGGCGGAGGTCCTGCGACACATCGGCCGGTGCTGGGCCTCGCTCTTCACCGAGCGGGCCGTGACCTATCGCCGGCGCAACGGCATCGACCACCGGTCGGTGCGCATGGCCGTCGTCGTGCAACAGATGGCTTTCCCGCAGGCGTCCGGCATCCTGTTCACGGCCGACCCCGTTTCGGGCAACCGCAGGGTCGCCACCGTGGACGCCGGCTTCGGCCTGGGCGAGGCCCTGGTTTCCGGGCTGGTGAACCCAGACGTCTTCAAGGTGCGGGACGGCGACATCGTCGCGAGGACGATCGCCGCCAAAGAGCGCGCCATTGACGCCAGGCCCGACGGCGGAACGCACCAGGTGGCGATCGACGCCGACCGACAGCGGCAGCCCGCGTTGACGGATGAGCAGGTCCTGCGGCTCGTACGGCTGGGGCGGCGGATCGAAGCGCACTTCGGGCGTCCGCAGGACATCGAATGGTGCCTGGTCGATGACGACTTCCGGATCGTCCAGAGTCGGCCGATCACGACGCTGTTCCCCATCCCCGAGGCCGACGACACGGAGAACCACGTCTACGTCTCCGTCGGGCACCAGCAGATGATGACCGACCCCATGAAGCCCCTCGGGGTCTCCGTGTGGCAGCTGACGGCCATGGCGCCGATGCACGAGGCGGGCGGACGGCTGTTCGTCGACGTGGCCCGGCGTCTCGCCTCGCCCGCCACCCGTGCCGGGCTCCTGGACCTCATGGGAAGGGGCGACCCACTGGTCAGGGACGCCCTGGAAACCGTCCTCGAACGTGACGACTTCATCCCCCCGCTCCCGGAGGCGGGCCCCGGCGCGCAGCCGCCCGGCGGCGCGGTCGCCAAGAACGAGCCCACTCCCCACGGGCCCGACCCGGCCATCGTCACCGAACTGATCGAGCGCAACCGGGCCTCCAACGCCGCCCTGGAGCGGGACATCCGGACGAAGACGGGGCCGGCGCTCTTCGACTTCCTTCTGGAGGCCTTCGAGGAGCACAAACGAGTTCTCAGCGATCCGCTGAACCTGCAGGCGATCATGGCCGGTATGGAGGCCACGTGGTGGCTCAACGACATGCTGTACGAGTGGCTCGGCGAGAAGAACGCGGCTGACACGCTCACGCTGTCCGCGCCCGACAACATCACGTCCGAGATGGGTCTTGACCTGCTGGATGTCGCGGATGTGATCCGCCCGCATCCGGAGGTCGTGGCCTTCCTGCAAAGCGTTCACGAGGACGGCCTCCACGACGAGGAAATGCAGGACCAAGGTGTCCAGGACCAAGGTGTCCAGGACCACGGCGTCCAGAGCGGCGGCTTCCTGGGCGAATTGGCGAAGCTCCCGGGCGGCACCGAAGCACAGGACGCCATCGAGGCCTACCTCAACCGGTACGGCATGCGCTGTGCCGGCGAGATCGACATCACGAGGCCGCGTTGGGCGGAGCAGCCCAGGACACTCGTGCCCGCGATCCTCGACAACGTCAGGAACTTCGAGCCGGGCGCCGCCGAACGGCGCTTCGAGCAGGGTCGGCAGAAGGCGCTGGAGAAGGAACGGGACGTCCTGTCGCGCCTGCGGGCGCTGCCGGACGGGGCGCAACGGGCCGATGACACGAAGCGGATGATCGACCAGGTCCGTGCCTTCATCGGATACCGGGAGTACCCCAAGTACGGCATCGTCTGCCGCTCCTTCATCTACAAGCGGGCCCTGCTGCGCGAGGCCGAGCTGCTCGTGCGGGCCCGGGTGATTCCCGAGCGCGAGGACATCTACTACCTCACCTTCGAAGAACTTCGGGAGGCCGTCCGCTCTCATCGGGTGGACGACCGGCTCATCGAGCGGCGCAAGGAAGCGTTCCGGGCGTACCAGGCACTCACCCCGCCCCGGGTGCTCACCTCGGACGGTGAGGCGGTGACGGGTGCGTACCGGCGTGATGACGTCCCGGCCGGCGCACTGGCCGGCCTCCCGGTGTCCGCCGGTACGGTCGAGGGCAGGGCCCGCGTCATCCTGGACATGGCGGACGCCGACATCGAAGCGGGCGACATCCTGATCACGACGTTCACCGATCCCAGCTGGTCCCCGCTCTTCGTCGGCATCGCGGGCCTGGTGACGGAGGTGGGTGGTCTGATGACGCATGGCGCGGTGATCGCGCGGGAGTACGGATTGCCGGCTGTCGTGGGGGTGGAGCGGGCCACCCGGTTGATCCGGGACGGGCAGCGGATCCGCGTGCACGGCACCGAGGGGTACATCGAGATCCTGTCCTGACGGCCGGCGGCCGATGTGTAAGCCGCAGGGCACCGGCGGGCTCGGCATCACGCGTGCAACGGGGCCCATGTGTACCGCGGGGCCCATGCGAACCGGCTTCCCGCGTGCAACGGGGCCCCTCGTGCATCGGCTCCCCGGATGCCTCGTGCACCGGTGTCCTTCAGGGTTGGCTGGGCCGGCGGACGCGCCGAATGCGGATCGGACCGCGAGCCGTGTGCGGATCGACGGGCCGGCCGCCCTGAAGGACCTCCACCTCGCCTTTCCCGACCAGTCGGCGAGCCGCGCGCCGGACCGGCTCCATGAGCGCGCGCCAGCCGTCGTCGTCCCCTTCGTACGCCGCCCGTGCGGCGTCGGAGGGGCAGATCGAGGAGCTCGCGTCCCGCGCCTTCAGGAGCTCCAGGATGGCCCGCTCAAGTCGCCGGTCGGTCTCAGTTTCGCCGTCCGCCACGCTTCCAGTGTCACCCCGGCGATCGCGGGTGCAAGGCGGCGAGCACGCACCGTTCGAGCTGAGCAGGTGGTGCCCCGATCCCCGGTGGGGCGGCGGACGTGCGCCCTCTTACGCGATTGACCCTTCGCGCAGATGTGCTCATGGAGACGGAGGCGCGCCCCGACCTATAGTTACCGGCGGTCCGCCGATCCGGCGTCGAGGGAGGCCGCTCATGGCCAATGCGTTTCAGGAACTCAAACTCAAGGGAATGTTCGCCGCGTTCGACGCGGACGGCGACGGATTCCTGCGCGAGGAAGACTTCGCCGCGCTGGTCGACCGCTGGTGCAGACTACCGGCGGTGGGCCGGGGAACAGAGCTGCGGGCCAGAGTCGAAACGCTCTTGATGGGCTGGTGGGCAGCGCTGCTGGAGGCGGGGGACGCCAATGGCGACGGCTCCGTCGACATGGATGAACTGCTCTCCCTCGTGGACCGGCTCCCTACGATGCTCGCGGAAGTCACGGCCACCGCCGACACCCTCTTCGATGCTGTGGACGCCAATGGTGATGGCCGCATCTCCCGGGACGAACACCGCATGCTCGTCGAGACCTGGAACGGCCGGCCCGTCGACATGACGGGTGTCTTCGAGAGAATCGACCTGAAGGGTGACGGTCACCTGAGCCGCCAGGAATTCGCGCTGTTGTGGCGTCAGTTCTGGATCAGCGACCAGCCGGAGGACCCGGGCAACTGGCTCTGCGGACGAATCCCCGGCCAACGAGGCGTCTGACGAACGTGGTTGGGGCAGTCGGCGGCCCGCGAGATTGTTGGGTACTGGGCGCGCATGCCGGTCCTGCCGGTCCCACCCTCCCGGTGCCGACTCCGTTGCGGATGGGGAGGAGTCCGCACGGCTCCCCGGCCGTGGACCATCGCGGCCTAATCCGGCGATATGTGTGTGGACGACGATCCGGCGCGCACGTGGGTCGGCCCAAGTTGGCCTGAGGCCCGCGGGCAGAGATGTGCTCGACCGCGTTCTGGCGCGTCAACAGGCGCTGAACTAAACCGAGCGCGCTTGCGGGACGGTGGACGAAGGCGGACGGAAGGTGGCGTCGACGCGTGACGGCCGTACGGTCGCCGCGACTCCGGTCTCCGCACTTTGACGAAATTAAGTACGCACCAAAGTGGCTTCCCCGCACGGGAGTTGGTGCATACGGTCGCCCTTGTCAGTCGAGACGACAATGTCAAGGAGGACAGCATGAACCCCAACCTTCGTGCCGCGGCCGCCACGGCCGCGCTCATCACCGGGCTCCTCGCCGCCGGTGGTGTCGCCAACGCGGCCGAGAGAACCGACGCCCAGAACCTCTCCGCTCACATCCAGAAAGCCGTCGTCGCCGAGCAGCAACTCGGCGGGACCACGGGCGGCCCCATCCTCGGTCTCATCCTGACCGCCCCCGACGGCGCCGAGACCGCGTCCTCCTGACGGCCCGGAGGTGCGCATCGTGGACGATCACGGCCAAGACCACATCACCTGGTGCCCGAGCGGAGACGCCCACCGTCCGGAATCCCTCGTCCTGGGCGTCAGATCGGGAGAGAACGGCCAGGTCGTCTATCTCGACGAGCCGGTGCCCGCGGCGGACGTGCTGTCGAGCATCCCCGAAGGCATCGCGCCCCACCGTGTCCTGCGGTTCGCCTCGCACTGCACGCCCGCCTGCGCGAACCGGGTGGGTGACGACTGCGGTCTGATCCAGCGCATTCAGACACTGCCGTCGGCGCACGGAACGGGAGCCGTGCCGCGGTGTCACCTCCGTCCGCGCTGCAAGTGGTGGAACCAGACAGGAGTGGACGCCTGCCACCGCTGCCCCGCCCTCGCCACCCTCAACTCCGCCGACGACCGGCTCGCCGCGCTGGTCGCCGACCCGGCCACGACCATCGAGCAGTTGGAGAACTGGATCGCCGCGGCCGAGTGAGCAGGCGAGCAGGTGGGCCGCACGGCCGAGTGGCCTGATGACCAGATCGGCCACGCAGCCGGGTTTCAGGCGACCACGGACGCGCCGACGGAAGTGCGCGCCCACCTGTCGCCGGCACGGGAGTTGGGCCGGCCACGAACACGCCGTTTGGAATCAGACACAGCGGCTAAACGGACTCCATGTCGGAAACAGCGAAGAACAACGAAACCACGAAGAGCACTGCGGCCAAGACCACTGCCCGTACGGCGAGTAGTGGAGCCAAGGCCGCCGGAGCCGCTGGGACCAAGGCTTCATCAGCCGCGAACAACGCCAAGGCGGCGGCCTCCGAGGGTACGGACCACGCCACCGGCAGCGTGCTGGCACTGCGCTCCAAGGCCAAGGCCGGCGGCGAGATGCTGTCCACCATTCCGGGCAAGTCTGTGCAGGTCGCGTCGACCGCGTGGACCGTGGTCCGCAACCGCAAGCAGATAGTGGCCTGTGCGGGCGGTGGCGCCCTGGCGGCCCTGGCCGGTGCCTACGCCCTCGGACGGGTGGCGGTCCGGCACGGCCAGGGACCCATCACGCGTGCCACCGGCGGTCGCTTCTGACCGGTCCGCACCGGCGGTCACTCCTGACCGGCCAGACCGGGCGCGTCCTCGCGTTCGACTCCTGGCGGGTACGCGCGGTGGACGCATCCGTGTCCGGCCCGCGTCCGTCAACTCCCCGACGGCAGGCCTGGGTCGGCCGCCGATCGGGAAGCGCCCGGCGCTTCGGCCCGGCTGCGCCGCGACCGCACTGATGACGGCGCACGCTCGGGCACGGCCGACTCAGTCGGCTGCCCGGCCCGGCCACCGGGTGAAGCGACGCAGGCCCCTTCGGCTCCGCTTGAGGGGTGTGTCCTCCGGGGCAGCGGCCCCCTGGGCGGCGGTGAGAGCCGCCGCCGGGGGCCCCACCGGGGCCTCCACGTACTGGCTGCCCCGTTCGAGCCGGTTACGTACGGCGAGTGCCATGGTGTGGTGGGCCTGGTGCTGCACCAGGCCCTCCGCGGACAACCGGTCCCACATGTAGAGCAGTTCCTGCCCGCGGGCGGCCACCTGGCCCTCGTCCTCCAGCCGTTGCCATGCCGCGGTGGCGCGGGCCACCTCGGGCGCGGCCCGATTGAGGTCGGTACGGCACCGGATGCGCGCGACGGTCAGCGCGAGGACGGTGGAGACCGTGTAGTCGCCGCGCAGAAACGCCATGTACGCCTCGATCGCCCGTGCCTCCAGCGAGAGGTCGTCCTCCACGCCCCTGCGCAGCGTCAGGTGCTCCCGCAGAGCGCTGGCGAGGACGAACGCGGCGTGCAGCTCTTCCCGTTGGGCGTGCTGGATGATCCGCTCGACACGGGCGAGCGGAGGGAACGCCTGCTCCTCCGCGGCGGTCCGCTCATGGCCGGGCGCCAGGTCCTCCGCGTCGGCGATGGTGTAGCTGGAACCGTCCGGGTGCACCCGGAGCCGCGCCACCTGCTGCACGGTGCGGTCGATGACGGTCGCCGCCACCGGGGCCCCCAGGGTGCGGGCGAACATGGCCACGGCGTCGAGGATCGCCTCGTTGGGCGGCCGAGTGCCGCCCATCGTGAGCAGATGGCCGTTGACCACCGTCGAGCCGTCCTCGGCCACATAGGCGTCCAGGCGGATGAGTGGTTGGGCGCTGAGCGCCGGCAGGTTCCTCTCGTCACGAGGTGCGGGCAGGTTCCCCTCGTCGCGGGGTGCGGGGAGTTGGGACATTCCGCTCAGCCTCCGGGTCGGACCACGCCGAGAATGGGCATGGATGCGGCCGGCGCGGTCGTGATCGTACGCCCGGGCCGTGGAGCGTGGACGATCTGCCCGCCTCCGATGTACATGCCCACGTGCGTGGCGTCGTTGAAGTAGATGATCAGGTCCCCGGGTTGAGCGGACGAGAGGCTGACGTGGCGAAGTCCCTGCCACTGGGCCTGCGAGGTACGGGGTATGGGATGTCCGGCATGGGCCCATGCTACGGAGGTCAGGCCCGAGCAGTCGTACGACGAGGGGCCCACGTCCCCCCACCCGTACGGCTTGCCGATCTGGGCCATGGCGAACGCGACGGCCTGCCCTGCCGCTCCGCTCGCCGCCGGTCCGCCGCCCATGGGCCCGCCGCCCTTGCTGTCCGACGGCCCGCCGTTCGAACCGGAGCCGGGCCATTTGGCCTTGGCCTCGTCCGTCTGCTGCTTCTCCAACTGGGCCAGTCCGGCGACCTGTTCCTTCTCCAGTCCCGCCTCGATGCGCTCCGCGTCGGCGATCTTCTTCTGGATCTTCTCCTTCGATCCGGCCTTGTCCGCGAGGGTCTTCTTCAGCTCCCGCAGGTCCTTCGCGGCGGCCTCGGTCTGCCGGTCGAGTTCCGTGCGGGCCGTCTTCTGGGACTCGTAGATGTTCACGAGGTTCTGGCTGGCCTGGCCTGCCTGAGCGGCATCGGAGAGCGCGTGCTCGGGATGGTCGCCGAGCAGCAGCTGGATGCCCGTGGAGCCGAAATAGCCGCCCCGGTACTGCGTTCGGGCCGCCGCGCCGGCGAGATCGTGCAGGACGCCGACCCGACTCTGGATGTGGGCGAGGTCACTCTGGAGGGACGTCAGCCGCTTGGACTGCTCGGTCGCCTTCTCGTTCGCGGCGTCATAGGCCTCGGTCGCGACCTCCGCCTCGCGGTAGAGGCCGTCGAGCTGGCTGCGGATCTGTTCCAGCGTCCCGCCGTCGCCCGGTTTCGGGTCGCTCGGAGCCGCGTAACTGAGCCCGGGCATCAAGGTGATCGCGCAGACAAGGGCCGTCACGGCGGCCCGGCCTCGCAGCTGTCTACCGCCGGTCGACACGTTCATCAGCGCCACTTTCGGAGGCCGGGTACGAGAGTTCGGATGACGACCTACCATCACGGTGGTCAAGTCGGGTCATACGGAGATCCGTTCGGCCCACGAACACACTACCCTCACACGAACGGCTGATCTCCGGGTCCCTATGCGTGTCAATGCGCTTCCGACCAATTCATCGGCCACAGTTGGCCGATTCTCGCCCCCACCCGGAAGTGGGGGAAGCTGTGGTCGGGCGTCGGTCGGCTCACCCGGGTCGGGTGTGCGCACGGTCGCCGCCCATGTGCCGAGTCCCTCGGTGCGTTCATCCCGTTCCCGGCACAGGAGGCGCCATGCGGACCGTGGCAGAGGTCGAAGAGTTCGCGCGCCTCGCTCATGAGGGGCAGACCGACAAGGTCGGCGTTCCCTACATCGAGCACGTCCGTGCCGTTGCCGCCGGTCTCGTGCCCTTCGGGGACCACTTGGTCATGTCGGGACTGCTGCACGATGTCATCGAGGACACCCAGTGGACGGCCGAGCAGCTGCGGGCCACCGGGATGCCGCCGCATGTGGTGTCCGTGGTGGAGGCCGTCACGAACCAGGCCGGAATGCCCTACGAGGAGAAGATTCGGCGCATCACGGCCGACCCGAAGGCCACCCTCGTCAAGATCGCCGACAACGCGCACAACAGCCACCCCGCCCGCACGGACCGGCTACCGCCGGACCAGCGGATCCGGCTCGCGACGAAGTACCGGTCCGCGCGTGATCTGTTGTGGGCGGCCGCGCTGGAACGGGACGTCGAGGCGATCGTCTCGATCGTCAACCCGAGCCTTCTGGACGAACTGGCGGAGCGGCGCACGGCCTGGTGAAACGGCGGCGCGCGCGGCTTCCCTTCCCCGGATGCGGCGCATGGCCGTCTGCGGGCGGGAGTTCATCGCGTACGGACCACAGGGCCAGGTCAGGGGCGAAGGCCGACGCGCCGGAGCGTGAGGGCCGACAGGTCGGCGAGTACGTCCGGATCTGCGCGGCGCCAGGCGTCGACCAGACCGCCCGGCGGGGTGGGGATGGTGGCCAGCGGCCGTTGCGGGCCGGTGAGCGCCCGCAGGGCGAGCAGGTCCGCGCCGCCGGGTGCGTCGAGGAGACGACGGGTGGTGGCGGTGCGGCGGATCCACCGCAGGCGCGGAACGAGCCACAGCACCAGGATGACGGCGGT
The DNA here is from genome assembly GCF_002803085.1 of Streptomyces sp. CB01201. Lineage (GTDB taxonomy): Bacteria > Actinomycetota > Actinomycetes > Streptomycetales > Streptomycetaceae > Streptomyces > Streptomyces hundungensis. The sequence continues at coordinate 1,004,858 of NZ_NNBJ01000001.1, forward strand.
GGGCAGGACGATCAGGGCGACGGTGGTGAGGGTCGCGATATGCCCCACGGTGTCCTGCAAGGATCGGCCCGCATCGGAGAGGCTGGTGCCCGCGTCGGCGGCGGACTGGAGCGGCTTCTTCAACGAGCCCCCAACGAAGGGCACTTTCGAGGCCGCGTCGCCGGCGTCTCCGAGATTGGACGCGAGGCTGTCACCCGCGCTCTGCGCCTTGCGCCCCGGCTCGGCCAACGTGAGGATCGCGTCGCGGACGGCGAGAGCGAACTTCACCGTGACCGCGATCAGGAGCAGGGCGATCACATCCGCGATCAGCTGACGAATCCGGCGAGCTGGGGTCTGGGCGTAGAGGCGCATGGACGTGCTCCTGTTCCGACGATGGCAACGGTGAAACGGCCGACGGGCGGTGCGGTGGGTCGAACGTGAAGGAGTGGCCGCGGGGCGCGGCGGCGGACTTGACGGTACGCGGGGAGGGCGGCGTGCACGGAGGTACGCGCCCGTGGGGCACGCGCCCGTGAGGGGCGCGCCCACTGCGGAGGCCCCATGGAGGCCCCACGGCCACCGGTGGCCTCCGATGTCGGTCGAGGGCCCTCGCCAAGCGAACGCACCACTTGCCCGCCCGGGTTGTTGCCGTTGTGCCGTTCGGCGGCCTCCGCCCGGGATGGCGCAGAGGACCCGGTCCCCAACCGTGCGGGCGCGCGGGTACGGCCTGCTCAGGCTGTCTGCGCGCCGCTCTCTGGCGGGCGCATGGCGGGCGGACGCTCCGAGTTCTGGGTCAACTGACGCTCCATACGCAGGAATCGGTCGATGTTGGCTCGACGCATCCACCACAGGCCACCGGCGAAGCCGACCCCGATCACCATCCAGGCGATGCCCGCCACGACGCTGCCGTGGACGAGGAAGAGGACGCCAAGACCCACGAAGATCAGCAGCAGCCACGCCGCGAGGGCCCACATCAGCTTGCCGCGCATCACCTTCAGTCGACGGCGCACCAACCGGAGCATGGCCTCGCGCAGAGCGGGGTCGTCGGGAACGGCGCCGCGACGCACTCGGCGGTCCAGAACCGGTACGTCGTCGGTCTCCAGACCGGCCGCGCGGGCATCGGCCCGCTGACGGCGACGCATGAGCGCGGTGAAGATGATCGCGTAGAACCCGGAGCCGACCAGGATGGGCACCCAGTCGTCGAGACCGCGGAAGAACAACCGCATCACGACGCCGACGGCCAACGCCAATAACCCCACGACCCACCACTTGTCGATCCACCGCCGCTGTGACCTCAAGTCCGTTGCACGGTCCGTCATTTCGGCCCCCTCCCGACCCGCGCGGCACGTCCTCCCGCCTGCCCATGACGGCCGGGTACCCCCGAGGCCGCCATGTGACACGGGTCACGCCCGGGGGGTGCTCGCGGGGCTGTCGGCTATCCGTAGGGCGATGTCCGGCGCGGGACCGGCACCGGTGAGACACTTGGTTCCGTGGAGTTGAGCCAGGCATGCGTGGCAGCAGGCATCGGTGCGGTCGCCGTCAGTGAGCACACCGGACCCCCTCGGCTGCATCGGGCGCTCCCCCTCCTCTCCTGCCGTCTCGTCGTGAGCCTTGGGACCCCCATCGAGGTCCGCTACGGGGACCAGGCCCGACGGGTGCAGGCGGTGGTCACCGGCATGATGCGGCCCGGGACCGGAACGCCGGCCCTTACGCTGCGACCCCAGCAGCCGATGGTGTACGTCGAGCTGTCACCTGCGGCCACCCAACGGCTGACCGGCGTACCCCTCGGCGAAGTGGACGCCGGCGGGCTCGACGCCAACGACCTCCTGCCGTGGCTCGGCCGGGTGAGTGAGGAGCTTGCCGACCTGCCGGCCGGCGAGCGCGTCACGCTCATGCGGCGCCGGCTCCTGGACCACCTGGCACGGGCCGGCCGGCCCGATGTGTCCCCGTACGCGGTCGAGGCGCTGAGGGTCATCCGCGTCGGAGACGGCCGGATACCGGTGGAGGACGTGGCCCGGCAGGTTCACCTCAGTCCGCGCCGGCTGCGGCAGGTGATGGGGAGCGCGGTGGGAATCGGTCCGAAGTTCGCCTCTCGCGTGGCCCGGCTCGCCGCCACCCTGCGCCGTGCGGGGGAGGGCGCCGGTTCCTGGGCGGACATCGCCGCGGAATGCGCTTACCACGACCAGAGCCACCTGGTGCGTGACTTCCAGGATCTGATGCGGACCACACCGAGCGCCTGGCTCGCCGAGGAAGGCCGAAATCTACAAGGCGAAAGCCGTACTCTCCCGCGACGATCTAGTCATGACCAGTGAACTCCAGCCCAAGCTGCTCGTCTCCGATGCGGACGCCGCGATCGACTTCTACACCAAGGCCCTCGGCGCCACCCTGACCGAGCGCGTGGCCGACGACCAGGGGCTCGTGATGCACGCCGAGATCTCCCTGGGGACGGCCACTTTCGCGCTGGCGCAGAGCGTCGAGGAGTGGGGATGGTGTGACCCCCTGTCCGTGGGCGGATCTCCCGTGCTCCTCCAGATCGACCTGCCCGACCCGGCGGCCACGGCGGACCGCATGGCCCAGCTCGGCAGCGAGATCGTCATCCCGATCGAGGACCGTCCCTACGGCAAGCGGCAGGGCCGTGTGAAGGACCCGTTCGGTCACCTGTGGGTGCTCAGCGGCGACACCCCTTCCTGACGCGCACCCGGCCCACCGCCGCACGGCGGGCGAAGCCTGGCCGCCCCGCTCCGGCCCGGAGCTGCCAGGCTTCGTGGGGCAGTGGGTTGTGAGTGCCGTACGAGGCGGATGTCCTGGGCGCGTCATGCGCGGGGGCGGTCCAACTCCCGGCCCGGGCCGCTTGAAGGGGTATGGCATAGGGTTACGTGGCGTATCAGAGCCGATCAACGTTGTGATCCATGTGATCCGTGTTCGAGGAACCGCAGTTGACCCCGTACTCCCTCGCCTTCTACGTCAACGCCGTCACGACCGGCACCGTGCTGGGGCTACGGCCCACGGATGCGCCCGAGCGGGTCACCGAGGTGCTCGGGCCGCGCTTCGGGGACAACGACTTCGGCACCAGCATGGTCCGTGACTACGGCCTCGCCGAGTTCTACTGGCACCGTTCGCGGTCCGCCGACCCCTGGGTGGGGCATCACTTCACCTTGCAGGTCCACCGGTTGTCCCGTGGGGACCGCAGCAGCGTGAACGAGAGGCTGCGCGAACAGTACGGGCGGTTCACCCACCGGCTGCGGTTCGAGAAGCTGCGGCGCCTCCTGGAGCGACGCGGTGTGTCGCTGGTGGAGGTACCGGACCCGGGGAACGCTCCGTACTACCGCACCTTCTGGCAGCCCGATTCACAGGTGGCCGTCTCGGTCATCGCCGGCTACGGGCAGTACAGCACTCCTGACCACATGAGGGTGGGCGATGTGTACAGCATCCTGGCTCCCATGACCGCGGCCGAAGTGGAGTGGCGCCGGGCGAGTGCGGCGTAACGGCCGTAGGTGTGTGAGCGAACCGTCGGACCCGTTGGACCCTGCTCGGCCTGATGGATTCCCCCGGGACTGTTGGACCCGCCCGGTCGTTCGCGAGCCGCAGGCACGGGTGGGTTCTCCCGCCACGGTCCGGGCGTACGTTTCCGCCGATCGTGGTGGGTAGCCTCCCCGGATGACTGTGACATTCGACGACGCCGTCCGTGCTCGGCTGCGAGCCCCCAACATCTGGTACGTCGGCACCGTGTTCGCCGACGGGGCACCACAGGTCAGCCCGATGTGGGTGGACCTGGAAGGTGAGGGGGAGCTGGCGTTCAACACCTCGGTGGGACGGGTGAAGGAGGAGAACCTGCGCCGGGATCCCCGCGTCTACCTGTCGCACGCGGATGCCGACGACCCCTTCGACCGCGTGCAGATCAGCGGTGTGGTGGCCCGCTTCATCACCGGCGAAGAAGCGCACGAGCGGATGGACGGGCTGGCCCGCAAGTACCTCGGTGGCGAAGGCTTCGAGTGGATCATGCCGGGGGAGGAGCGGGTGGCCGTGATCGTGCGTCCGGTCAAGGTGCGGCACATTGTGGGAGTTGAGCGATTTCGGCCCGGCGGTCCCCGCCCTGCTCGGTGAGGGGAGCGACGCATCCGTCGGGTGGAGGCTCCCAACTAGCTTTCTCCGAGACCCAGTTGGTTTTTGTCCTGGGTGTGTAACGGGACGGGCCGGGCGCAACGGGTCGGCCGGTCGGCCCATCTGGGTAGGCGGCAAGGCGCGTTGGGTGCCTTCGCGAAGGGGCGGGATCTCACCGAGTGGTGGAGATCCATGGAAGGAAAGTCCATGACCAGGACGAAGAAGACCGACCGGACCGGAACGAAGACGCGAGGCGGCCGGCTGGCCGTGATCGGCGCGCTGGGGCTCGCTACCGCGGCCCTGGGGCTGACCTCGGTGACTCTGGCAGCCGGGTCGGCGTCCGCGAAGGGTTCTGTGGAGATCACGGCGCCGCGCACGGCCCAGGTCGGCAAGACCATCACGGTCAAGGCGAACGGCGGCGACGACAGCGCGGGCTACCTGCATCAGCTGTGCATCGAGGAGAACGGCTTCGGCGAGGGCTGGCACCAGGAGACGTGCAGCGCCGCGGCCAAGGGCGAAGCGCACGTCACCGCGCAGGGCACGTCCGCGCGCAGTGGCACGCTGCGGTTCCGGGCGGTCCTGTACGGCCTGACCAGCGCGCACGACCAGCATCCCGTGCGGCTGCACTCCTCCGACGTGGTGGCGGTAAGCGTCCGCTGATCAGCGAAAGCCGGCGGCAGCGCGGCCGCGGACAGCGCGTGGGAACGCTGCCCGCGGCCGCGTACGGCGGACCTCACCTTCTGCCGAGGCCGGCCGCGTACGGCGGACCTCACCACGTGCCGCGGTCCTGGCGAACCGGCGAGTGGGATGAACGCGGTCCGGAGGACGGGGGTGGCCAGGACGCGGACCGCCTGGTCCGGGCGGGCGGCCGGGGCTGATGCGGCCCCGGGGCGGGGCGTGGGGTAACTTTCTGGTCCCTGGGGTGGGGTTTGGGCTGGGATCGTGGAGGCAGTGTGTTCAAGCGTCTTCTGCCTGTTTTACCGGTAGTTGATCTGGAGGCCGAGGTGGGCTTCTATTCCGCGTTGGGGTTCACTGCCGAAATCACCTATTCCGGTTTCACGTCCCTGCGGTGCGGGCCCGTTCTGTTCGGGGTGCGCAAGCCGCAGGGCTCCGAATACCACGTCCCGCCGTGGGATCTGGCCTGGCAGATCGAGGTGGTCGACGTCCATGCGGTGCACGACCTGGCGCTGCGGCGGGGACTCGCGGTCCTGAAGGGGCCCCAACCGCACCCGGCCGGTTTCTGGACGGTGCAGCTCAGGACCCCGAACGGCTACCTCCTCACCCTGGAAGGGCCGCCGCCCGCCCCTGGCCGGCGTTGAGGCAATCGCTCACCGCTGAGCGTCCTCCTTCAGCATGTCCGCGCACTTCTCTCCGATCATCATCGTCGTGATGCACGGATTCACCGTGACGAGATCCGGCATGGCCGAGCCGTCGGCGACCCGCAGACCCGCGATGCCCTTGACCCGCAGCCGGGCGTCCAGCGGGGCGCTCCGATCGTCGTCCGCACCCATCTTCACGGTGCAGGACGGGTGGTAGACGGTGTTGTGCGTCGTGGCGATGTAGTCGAGCAGCTCGTCGTCGGTCTGCACCTCGGGCCCCGGCGCCAGCTCGGCCCCCGCCCAGGGAGCGAGTGCGGGCTGGGCGGCGATCCGGCGCGCGAGCCGCAGTCCGTAGGTCATCACCCGGACGTCGTGCTCGTCCGTGAAGTACCGCGGGTCGACGCGCGGCTTGTCGCGGAAGTCGCGCGTCCGCAGTCGTACCGTGCCGCGCGAGCGGGCGCGGGTGACGTTGGGCGTGAGGCAGAAGGCGTTCTCGCTGGTCGGGTAGCCGCGCCGGTAGGTGTTCATGTCGAACGGCATCGAGCCGTAGTGGAACATCAGGTCGGGCCGGTCCAGGTCCGGGACGGTGTCGACGAAGATGCCGATCTCCCACCACTGCTGCGACGTGGTCACCATGGGCTGCTTGGCCTCCCACATGATGACGCCCTCGGGGTGGTCCTGGAGGTTCTCGCCCACGCCCGGGGCGTCCAGGACGACGTCCACGCCCACCTCGCGGAGCTGATCGGCCGGCCCGATGCCCGAGAGCATCAGGAGCTTGGGCGTATCGATCGCCCCGCAACTGACGATCGTCTCGCGCCGCGCGGTGACCGTACGGGAGTGGACCAGATCCGGATCGAGGTACGCGGCGCCCGTACAGCGCCGGTCGGCGTCGATCAGGAGGCGCTTGGCGCGCACTCCCGTACGCACCTCCAGGTTCGGGCGCTTGCCGAGCACGGGATGCAGATACGCGACGGAGGCCGACTGGCGCATGTTGTTCTCGTCGGAGTTGATCTGGAACCAGCCCGCGCCCCGCAGAACCGTCGTGCCGGTGTTGAAGGTGGCCGTGGGGATGGCCGCCTGGGCGCAGGCTTTGATGACGGCGCTGCCGCACGGGTCGTTGGGCTGGACGGTGCGGATCTTGACGGGGCCGGTGCGGCCGTGGTGGTCGCCGGGCCCGTCGTTCGTCTCCAGGCGCTGGTAGAGCGGGAAGACATCGGCCGCGCCCCAGCCCGAACAGCCCGCCGCCTCCCAGGCGTTGAGGTCTTCGGCGGGCGCCCAGAAGGCGATGCAGGAGTTGTGCGAGGAGCAGCCGCCGAGGACCCGGGCGCGGGCGTGCCGCATGAAGCTGTTGCCGTGCGCCTGTGGCTCTACGGGATAGTCCCAGTCGTAGCCGGATTCCAGCAGGCCCATCCAGCGCTCCAGGCGCAGGACGTTGTCGTCCCCGACGTCGCTCGGCCCGGCTTCCAGCAGACAGACCGTGACCGACGGGTCCTCGCTCAGGCGGGCGGCGACCACACATCCGGCGGTGCCGCCGCCGACCACCACATAGTCGAACTCGTCCACGTCCACTCCTTCTCGGTACGGTCTGGCGTGCGCTGCTACGGGGCGCCGTGGCCCATCGGTCCGGACGGGCCCGCCGCCGAGTGCTCGGCGAGCACGCCGGTCTGCTTGCGCTGGACGAACCAGTAGTAGAGGAAGCCGCCGACGCCGACGACGCCGACGAACAGGACGCCGCCCCAGCGCAGGTACCAGTGCTGCGGTCCGGTGGCGTTGTAGACGGCGGCGCGCGGCCACAGCAGGTTGACGGTCATGGCGGCGCCCCAGAGCACGGCCAGGATGTTGACCGGGATGCCCAGCCGGCCCAGCGAGAAGCGGCCGGGGGCCGGCGTCCAGTTGCCGCGCAGCCGCTGGACCAGCAGGGGGAGCGTCACCAGCAGGTAGGCGATGTAGATCATCACGATGGCGATGCTGGTGACGACGGAGAAGATCTGCGGCTGGTTGATGTTCACGACCAGGATGACGATGGCCACGAACCCGATCAGACACGTGGCGAGCACGGGTGTCTGGAACCTCGGGCTGATCCGGGCCAGTTTCGAGCCGCCCGGCAGATTGTTGTCCCGCGCCATCGCGAACGCGAGCCGAAGTCCCGCCGTCTGTACCGACAGCGCGCACACGGTGATGGCGATGACGACGCACCACAGCACGACCACGCCGACGGTGTTGCCGAGCGCGGCCTTCACCACGTACTGGAGCCCGTCCACGGACAGCTCCTTCGCGTGCAGGTCGGGGGCGGCGAGCAACGCGAAGAGCAGGATCAGGCCGCCGAGGAGGAAGGAGGCGATGAGCGCGCGCAGGATGGCGCGGGGTGCGTTGCGGGACGGGTCGACGGACTCCTCGCCCAGCGAGGACGCGGTGTCGAAGCCGTACATTACATACGCCGAAGCCAGTGAGGCGGTCAGGAACGCGCCGAGGTAGCCGAGCGACTGCCCCTGTCCGTAGCCGCCGGTCTCGACGATGGCGCTCGGTCCGCGGGTGATGTGCGCGGCCAGCAGCACGATGAGGACGACGGCGGCGACCAGCTCGATGAAGACGCCGCCGGAGTTGATGGTGGCCATCAGCTTGACGCCGAACGCGTTGACGAGGGTGGTGAAGAGGATCAGGATCGTGCCGAGCAGAACCGCGTTGGCGGCCTTGTCGTACTTGCCCGTGCCATCACCGATCACCTGGAAGAAGCTGGAGATCTGAGGGAGCGTCAGCTGATAGGCGAGGGCCACGGCGGCCAGCGACACCATCGTCGCGACCGTCATCATCCAGCCCGCGAGCCAGCCGACGTGGGGGCCGCCGGAGTGCTTGGACCAGTTGTAGACCGAGCCCGCGACGGGGAAGCGGGCGGCGAGTTCACAGAAGCACAGGGCCACCATCAGCTGGCCGAGGAAGACCATCGGCCAGGACCACCAGTAGGCGGGGCCGCCGAAACTGACGCCGAAGTAGAACAGCTGGAACGTGCCGGTCAGGATGGAGATGTAGCTGATGCCGGCGGCGAAGGTGTGGAAGTTGCCGAGCGTCCGCTTGAGACCGGGCTTGTAGCCGAGCTCGGTGAGCGCCGCGTCCTGGTCGGAGGACGCGTTCTTGGCCGGTTCGTCCGGGCCGGGCCGGGTGTCCGCCATGACAGGTCTCCTCGTTCCGTGCGGGCAGGCAGGGGCAACGGGCCAGGGCCCGTCAGTCGAACCAGCGCTGCGGCTCGGGCGCGGTGTTGCGCCAGATGTGCTTGGCCTCGCTGTATTCCGCGAGTCCGGCGGGGCCCAGTTCGCGGCCCACCCCGGACTGCTTCATGCCGCCCCACTCGGCCTGCGGGACGTAGGGGTGGAAGTCGTTGATCCAGACCGTGCCGACCCTCAGGCCGGCGGCCACCCGGTGCGCCCGGCTCTGGTCCGTCGTCCACACGGCGCCCGCCAGGCCGTAGACGGTGTCGTTGGCGAGTGCCACGGCCTCCGCCTCGCCCCGGAACCGCTCGACGGTCACGACCGGGCCGAACGATTCGTCCTGGATGACGGACATCTGCGGGGTGCACTCGTCGAGGATGGTCGGCGGGTAGTAGAAGCCGTCCGCGAGCGCCGGGTCGTCGGGCCGGGCACCGCCCAGCCGCAGCACGGCGCCTTCGGCGACACCCGCCGCGACGTATGCCTCCACCTTGTCGCGGTGCGCGGCCGAGATGAGGGGGCCGGTGCGGGCGTGCTCGTCGAAGGGGCCGCCCATCCGGATCTGCCCGGCGCGGGCGGCGAGTTCGTGGACGAAGCGGTCGTGCAACTCGTCCTCGACCAACAGCCTGGCACCGGCCGAGCAGACCTGGCCCGAGTGCAGGAAGACGGCCATGAGCGCATAGTCGACGGCGGTGTCGAAGTCCGCGTCGGCGAAGACGATGTTGGGGTTCTTGCCGCCGAGTTCGAGGGCGACCTTCTTCACGGTCGGAGCGGCGGCCGCCATGATGCTCCGGCCGGTGGCCAGGCCTCCGGTGAAGGAGACCAGATCGACCCGCTCGTCCGTGGTCAGCGGCGCGCCGACCACGGCTCCGGAGCCGAGCACCAGGTTGGCGGCCCCGTCCGGAAGGCCGGCCTCCTGGAGGAGCCGCATCAGCATGATCGCGGTGTGCGGTGTCAGCTCGCTCGGCTTCAGCACGAAGGTGTTGCCCGCGCCGAGCGCGGGTGCGACCTTCCACGCGGTCTGTAGCAGCGGATAGTTCCAGGGTGTGATGAGAGAGCACACACCGACCGGCTCATGGACGACGCGGCTGTCGACGGTCGGGTTTCCGGTGTCGACGATCCGGTCGGTGCCGCCGGCCGCGACCAGATTGCCGAAGTAGCGGAAGCAGTTGGCGATGTCGTCCATGTCGTACTCCGACTCCACCAGGCGCTTGCCGGTGTCGAGCGACTCCGCCCGTGCGAAGTCGGCCTTGTCGCGTACGAGGAGGTCGGCGACGCGGAGCAGCAGCGCCGCGCGGTCCGCGACGGGCGTACGCGGCCACGGGCCGCGGTCGAACGCGTCCCGCGCGGCGGCCACGGCAGCCGCCGCGTCCTGTGCGCCGGCCTCGTCCACCTGGGCGACCAGGGTGCCGTCCGCGGGACACCTGATGTCCCGCTTGTGCCCCTCCGCAGCCGCCGTCCACCGGCCGGCGATGAACAGCTCGGGCATGGCAATCCTCCAGGTCAGGGTGTACGGGGCGATCGCCGCGAGCACACTGGCCGGTGCGGCGCGCCCCGTCTTCACGACGGACAGTCGACCTGCCACACGTAACACGCCCCGGGACGCTCCGCACGGGAGCCCGGCGGCGCCGAGGGCGGCCGGCCTCCGTCCCGGGGCCGTCCCCGGGACGGCCGCGCTCGCCGGTGATCGGCCGCCCCGGCTCTGAGCGACGTGCCGCGCGCGTCACTCACGGCTCGGCGCGCGCAGGTGCTCGGCGAGAACCGCCCGGACTTCCACGACACCCCCGTCGGCCGGGCTGAGCCGCTCCCTGGCGCCCGTCCTCCAGTGCCCGCTCGCTGCTGAAGCGGATCCGACTCTTGCCTCTCGCCTGTCGCCATCACGAAGTGGGAACACCAGTTCCCGCAGACCTGTTCAGATGTCTCCCGGCTCCCTTACCGTGAGAGTCCCATGAACCACACCCGTACCGCTGTCATCGTGCTCGCCGCCGCGGGGCTCCTCCTCGCGGGCTGCTCAAGCAGCGACCCGGCACCCGCCAAGACCCCCGGAGCCGCCGGCTCGGGCTCACCTTGCGCGGGGAAGAAGTGGCCCCAGGCCGTCCCGACGGTCACGGGGATGCCGCTCGCCGACGCCGTGGCCGACCCGCTCCTCTGCTTCCACATCACCGAGGCGGTCGCGCCCGACGGGCACGACGCCCTTCAGGATCCCGTCGACGAGACCGACTGGGTCATCACGGGCTCGAAGCCCGGCGCCGGTACCGCCGTCACCCAGGACCAGCCGGTCACGCTGACCATCAGCAATCCCAACAACTGACCTCTGCGTCAGGCGAGTTGACCACATCTGATGCCGTGCGACCGGCAAGGGGCGGCGATCGCGGGGGAGGTGTCCGGTACCGCGCACGGTCCGTTCTCGGACAACCCGCTCCACCGGTGCCCGCCCGTCCGTAGCATGTGAAGTCAGCGGGGGAAGGCTGTCTGGGGAGACATGCGAATCGTCGGACGAGAGTCGGAGTGCGCCCACCTGACCGCGTTGTTGGACGAGGCGCGCGCGGGCCGAGGGCGCAGCATCGTAGTGCGCGGCGAGCCGGGCATCGGCAAGACAGCCCTCCTGGACCACCTCGCCGAGCAGGCGCAAGGGTGCACCGTCGTGCGGGCGGTCGGCGTCGAGTTCGAGTCGGAACTGGCGTTGGCGTCGTTGGGCGAGCTGATCGGGCCGCTGTCCCCGGTGGTGGGCGAGCTTCCGGCGCACTACGCAGACGCGCTGACGCTCCTGGTCCCGCAGAAGCCCGACGACAACGCGGGGTCACCGCGGACCTCGGCCGACCGGCACGCGATCTACGCCGCGACCCTCGCGCTGCTCACCGCGGCCGCCGCCCGCCGCCCGCTGCTGTGCCTGATCGACGACGCGCACTGGATCGACGACGCCTCGGCGGCAGCCCTGCTGTTCACCGCACGCCGATTGCTCGCTGATTCCGCGCTGATCGTGTTCGCGACGAGGGAGGTCCCCGCGTTCGAGGCGCCCGGCATCGAGACACTGCGCCTGGAGGGCCTGAGCGAACAGGCAGGACTGGAACTGCTGGCCCGCAGCGGGAACGTGGCGCCCTTGGTCGGCGCGCGTCTGGCGGCGCTGACCATGGGCAACCCCCTCGCGCTCATCGAGCTGCCCCGGGTGCTGCCGCTCGACTCGGCGGACGGCCTCGGCGAACTGCTGGAACCACTGCCGACGACGAAGCTCCTGCAACGGGCCTTCGCCGCGTCCCTGGTGACGATGTCGGACCGGCAGCGGCAGGCACTGCTGGTGTGCGCCGCGGCGGGGAGCGCGGACCTGGAGGTGGTGGCGCGGGCGCTGGGAGCGCTCGGGCTCGACCTCGTGGCGCTGGACGAGGGCACCGTCAGCGGCCTGGTGCAGATCACCGGACGGATGGTGACCTACCGCCACCCGTTGATCAGGTCGGCCGTCTACTCGCAGGCCGGGCCGGGGGAACGGTGGCAGGTGCACGCCGCGCTCGCCGATGCGTGCACCTCACCGAAGGACGCGGACCGCAGGGCCTGGCATCTCGCCTGCGCGACGGTCGGGCCGGACGAACAGGTCGCGGTGGCCCTGGTGGAGACCGCCGACCGGGCCCGACGGCACGGCGGGACCGTCGCGCAGGCCGCCGCCCTGGAACGCGCCGCCGAACTGACCGGTGAGGCAGGGCGCCGGGCCAAGCGGATGTGCGCCGCCGCGACGATCTGGTCGGCCGCCGGGGCGCTGGACCACTCCGAGGCGCTGCTGGACCAGGCGGAGGCCCTCGCGGGCGACGACATCACCGCACGCATCGAGGTGTTGGGGGAGCGTGCCTACCATGCCGTGCTGCGCGGACGCACCGGCGACATCTTCGACGTGCTGGTCGCGGAGGCGGCCGGCGCCGGGCCGCAGGACCGCCTGGCGGCCGGCCGGATCCTGAGCCTGGCCATGAACGCGCCGCTGGCCAGGTGGGACGTCGCGGCGACCCTGAAGGTCTGCGCGGAGGTGATGGCGCTGACCGCTCCGGACGGCCTTCCCAACCCGGACTTCCCCAAGGGAGCCGTCCGGATGTCGCTGGCACAGGTGCTCGCCGGGGAGGCGGCCGGTGCCGCGCTGGCCAAGGATTGCGTCGCGGTCTGCGAGCGGCTCGTGCCGAACGGGGCCTGTGCCGAACTGGCCGAAGTGCTGACGTACATCGAGGAGTACGCCCTCGCACGCCGCATGGTCGAGCGCGATGTGACCGCGGCCCGAGCCGTCGGCGACATCGCGCTCCTCGGCTACGGACTGCGGCGGCGGGCTCAGCTGGAGATCCGCCTCGGCCGGCCGCTCACGGCCTACTCCGACGCGCTGGAATGTGCCGGTATCGCCGACGCGATGGCACAGCCGACCACCATCGCGGCTTCCCGCGCGACGCTCGCCCTGGTCACCGCGGTGCTCGGCCGCGCGGACGACTGCGCGGCGCAGGCCGGGGAAGCGTTGCGGCTGTGCCCGGACGACGACCTGGAGACCGAGGTACGGGTCCGGTACGCACTGGGTCTCGTGGCGCTGGCCGGTGGCAGGGCGGCCGACGCCGTCGACGAACTGCGCCGGGCGGACGACGCGCTGGGTGCCGTCGTCGAACCGGCCGTCGTGCCCGTCGCCGCCGATCTGGCCGAGGCGCTCATCAGGGTCGGCCGGTCCGCACAGGCGCGGCGGGTACTGGACCGCCTCGACGCCTCGGTCGCGGCGACGGGGCGCTCCGGCCGACGGGCGGCTGCCCTGCGCAGCCGGGCGCTGCTGGCCCGTGGTGCCGCCGCGGGGCCGTTGTTCGCCGCGGCGTTGGAGGCGCACGAAGACGTGGACGAACCGCTGGAGCGGGCCAGAACTCTGCTCTGCCAAGGCCAGTGGCTGCGCCGGTCCAGACGGCGGCAGGACGCGTACGCGCCGCTCACGGCGGCGCTGGAGATCTTCGAGTCGGCGGAGTCGACGCTGTGGGCCCAGCAGGCCCGTCACGAACTGTCGCTGCTGGGTCTGCGGAACCTGCCCCGTGCCGAGCGTCCGGGGCTCGGCGTGCTCACGCCGCAGGAGTGGCGGATCGCGTGGTCGGCGGCGCAGGGGCGGACGAGCCGGGAGATCGCGGCCGAAGTCCTGCTGTCCGTACGCACGGTGGACTACCACCTGGGCCATGTCTACCGGAAACTCGGGGTGTCCTCCCGCCGGGCTCTGATCCGTCAGTTGGGCGGATCAGGAGAACTACCGGCCTGACGCCGGATCAACGCAGGGGCCGCGGCCGCCAGTAGGCAGGCACGGCCCCTTTCCGCTGTTCAGGGGCCGTCCATATGGCCTGTCAGCGCTACGGATTCGGGGCGCGTGGCCGGTCAACATACTGGGTCCCATCGATCGGCAAGGGCACGCACCACGGGGGGACCGGCGGACCGGCACCAGCTCGATGCCCGATGCCGACGGGAGAGGACCGGAGATCGAGATGGGCTTGGCTCAACGACTACGTTCCGCCACATTCACAGAGGGGAATTCAATGAGGACACGCAACATCACGGGCCGGGCGGCGGTTTCGGCCGCGGCCGTTCTCGCCGTCGTCCTGGGCTCGGCGGGTATGGCCGGCGCCGCCGGCCCGGCCTCGCCGGCCGCCTCGGCGCACCGGGCCTCCGCGGCCCACGAGAGCCCGGCGGCAACGGGGGCGACGCTGACCGATGCGTCGATCACGTTCTTCACCCTGGACGACAACAAGGACCACGACACCCTGCTGACCGTTCAGGTGCTGGACGGCAGCAGCAGGGTGGCGGCCTCCGCGACCGGCTTCTTCGGGGAGTTCAAGGACGGGTCGTCCCACGCCGTTCCGTTGAAGCTGCGACCGGGATTCACCTGGGACGCATTGCAGACGGGCCACTTGCGGCTCAACATCCAGCCCCACGGTGACGACACCTGGAAGTTCGGCTACGAATTGGACCTGAGCTTCTCCGACGGGGACTTCGCGCCCACCGTCGAAAGCCGCCTGTCCCTGAGCGAGGACAACAAGACGCTCCTCGACCCGCTGCAATTCTGATCAGAACCCGGCTCGGACCATCAAGGGCCTCCCCGGCCCGAGCCCGATGAGCAGTTCCTCCCCCTCGTCCGAGGGGGAGGAACTGCTCACTGCGCTGGGCCGTCACTTGCCGAGCCGGGCCCACACCGCGCCGCGCCGCCACGGTGCACACCTGGAAACCGTCCGGCCGGACCGACTATGAGCGCCGGCTACGAGAGCCGGCTACGAGGGCCGGCCGCGATGTCGACCAAGATGCCGGCCAGGGCCCGCGGTCAGGCCGACCAGGGCCTGACCGCGGGCCGAGCAAACGGCGCCGCCCCATGTTGCTGGGGCGGCGCCGTCCTCGTTCTGGCCCGTCGGACCGTGGGCGCGCAGAGCCTCCGCGCCATCGCGGGAGAACCTGGTGCCGCCCGGCATCCGCCGCACGGCGGTCAGTCGGGTCGGCGCTCGGGGTCGCCGAAGTCCGGAGTGCTGAAGTCCGGGCTGGTGAAGGTGGGGCCGGTGCGACTGGGCCCGTCGTCCGGCGGGCCGTCGTCGTCAGGGCGCGGGACGTCGGGGCTACGGTAGGCGGCGGGGCTCAGGTGGTCGGGATGACGGCCCATCGGCTCGCCCTCGTCCGGCCTGGCGGGGGAGGCGGGGCGGGCGTAGCCGGCTGCGGTGACCGGGCGGGGTGCACGCTGCGGGTCGGACGGGGCCGGGTCGGCCAAGGTGTCCCGGAGCAACGGGTAGATTCCTCGCTCCAACAGCGCATGGCGCCAGGCCTCGCGGGCGCGCGCGACCTCTTGGCTCCGCTCGTCGCCGATGTCCTCCTCGGCAGCCACCTGCGTGGCTCCGTTCCGTAGCGCGGTGCGGAGCAGTCCGATCGTCGCAGCCAGGATCGCGGCCGTCGTCAGCGAGGCAAAGACCCATCCGGCGGTCAGCACCGTTCCGGCGAAGGACGGCTCCGGCCTGAGCATCTTCAGGACATAGCCCACGAGCAGGAAGATCGCGGCCGCGGCTCCACAGAGCACAGGAGCGAGCACGGCGAAGACACCGCCGAGGCCCTCTCTCGAAGTGCGCGCAGTGACCCTGCCCGCAGCCGCTCCCGCCACGGGCGACAGATCGTCGGTGAGGGCGGACTGCGGAGCCGCGGCCTCGGCCCTCAACTCCTCGCGTGCGCTGACGTAGTGCTGGTACTCGGCCGCCGCGCTCCCGGTGACCCACGAGTCGGCGGCCAGCACGATCGTGCGCAGCTGCTCGGTGTTGAGTCGTCGGCCGACGCCGGACAGCTCGGGCCGGGCGGACGTGGTCAGCAGCGCTTGGTCCAGGATGCGCTCGAACTCCCTCTGGTCTTCGGGCAGTAGACGCGCGGTGCGAGGGACTTGGCGATCCCGGCCCGGCGGCCCCGGTCGGTCGGACGGGCGGCCCCGGTCGGTGTCCCTCGCCCTCAACGGCGGTATGGGAGCGGCTGGCGGATGGCCTCGGTCGTTGTCCTCCCCCCTCGGCTGGGGTACGACAGGGACCGTCGGCGGTGTTTCCTGCGCCGGGCTTGCCTCGTGGAGCGGGGGCACGCTCTTGGGGCCAGGTGGTTGCACCCGGATGCCCAGGAGCGATGTGAGTACACGACGACCGAGCGGGAGGCGTCGCTGCGATGTGACTGCGGCCGGCCGGTCACCGACCTCTCCCGGGCCGCCCAGCACCGCCGCAACTACCCTTCGGCTCAAGCCAGTTCGCGTCACCGCGCCGCCCCGTCCCCGCCGACGGGCGGCCCTGGAGGCGGAAGGGGGGACGTCGGACGAGCCTGGCCACCGGGTGTGTGGTCCGGGGCGCGCAGCGGGTGGGGGGGACCGCCCGGTCGCTCGCGAGGCGTCGGACCCGGCGGCCGGCCCGCTGCCGGAATCGCCCGTTCCGGGCCGTCCTTCCCCACGGCCCGTGAACGCCGCGGTCACCACCCCGGATGCCGGCGTCCCGGCGGACCCGGGAGGAGCGGCCTGGCCTGGGTGTGCGGGCCAGGGAACCGCGCCGAGCGGCACGGGAAACCGAGGCCCCTCCTCCGTGCCCGTGCTCGCCTCCGGGCCCATCGCCGTCTGCTGCGCTTCGGTGACGAGCTCGCTCACCGACTGAATGCGCCCGAGCTGAGTCAGGATCACGGGGGCGGAGATCCCGACGACGAAGGCCGCGTACGCGCCGCTGATCTGCCCGGTGGTACCGAGGAGCACGGCGGCGCCGGCGCCCAGTGCCGCGTGCACGACCGCGGCCACGGGATCGGCGACCGGATCGAAGTACCCCTGGAACGCGGGTGGACCCGCTTCCGTCCCGCCGGGCCGCGCCCGATGGACGCGACGGTCCGACTGCCACTCCAGGAACCGGTTGTAGGCCTCGATGAGCCCCCGCAGCATGCCGCCCCCCGCCCCCAACAGGATCAGTGTCGGCACATCCACGATTCCCCCGCATTCCGGACGGCACGGCCCCCGCCTCTGCAACCGGCCCTACGAGCCTAGAGGCCGACGCGCTCCCGGCGGAAGAAGTCGGCCAAGTTCAGGGTCGGCGCCTCGGCGGCGAGGGGCCCGGCTGATCGTCCCCCTACGATCGGGAGTTCGTTGTGGATCAGGACGGAAGGGTGAACCGGAGTGCCGGACGGGCGAGTTGTGATAGTGACCGGTGGAGGAACGGGCATCGGGGCGGCCACCGCCCGCCTGCTGCGTGAAGCCGGGGACCGCGTGATCGTCTCGGGACGGCGGGCCGAACCGCTGGAACGCCTGGAACGGGAGACGGGAGTGCTGGCGCACCCGTCCGACGTGGGCGATCCGGAGGCCGCCGAGGGCCTTGTCCGCGCAGCCTTGGCGGCCTACGGGCGAGTTGACGGCCTGGTGCTGAATGCGGGCATCGGGCGAAGCGGAGCGGTTGGCGATCTGTCGCTCGACGACTGGGACGAGGTGATGCGCACGAACGTCACTGGTCCGCTCCTGCTCCTGCGCGCGGCGATCCCGCACCTGTTGGAGGCGCGCGGATCCGTGGTCGCCGTCGCATCGGTGTCCGCCCTGCGCAACGGCGCGGGCAACGCGGCATACGCCACGTCCAAGGCGGCCCTGCTACAGCTGTGCCGTTCGCTCGCCGTCGACTACGGACGCCAGGGGCTGCGCGCCAACACCGTATGTCCCAGCTGGGTGCGGAGCGAGATGGCCGACCGGCGCATGGCGCGGTTCGCCGTGGAGGCGGAGCTGGGGGACCGCGGTGCGGAGTCCGGGTACGACGAGGCGACCAGGATCCTGCCCATGGGACGACCGGGCGATCCGCGTGAAGTCGCGGAGGCGATCCGCTGGTTGCTCTCTCCGGCGGCGTCCTACGTCAATGGCGCGGTGCTCACCGTCGACGGCGGGGCCACCGCGCTCGATCCCGGCACGCTCGCGTTCGACTTCCAGATCGTGCCACGCGCCACCGAGGAAGCCTGACCTCCCTGCGACCGACGGCTCCCCCTGTCGACGGCCTTGACTAGAGTCGCCCGCGTGCCCGAACACTCATACCTCGCCGCCGTTCGCGAGTCGTACGACACCGTCGCCTCCGACTACTTCGCCCGGGTCAAGGCTCCGTCGGAGCTGGATCCGCTGTCCCGGGGGATGCTGGACGTCTTCGCGGAGATGGTGCGCACGGCCGGCCTCGGACCCGTCGCCGACCTCGGCTGCGGGCCCGGCAAGGTCACGGCCCATCTCGCCGAACGGCACGTACCCGCCTTCGGGATGGACCTGTCACCCGCCATGATCGAGCTGGCGCGCACGGCCCACCCGGGGCTGCCCTTCGGCGTCGGATCGATGACCGCGCTCCCGATCGCGGACGACAGTCTCGGCGGCATCCTCGCCTATTACTCAACCCATCACACTCCGCCGGTGTTGCTCCCCGTGGTGTTCGGGGAGTTCCACCGAACGCTCGCACCGGGCGCCTGCTTGATGCTGGCCGGCCACGTGGGAGCCGACCAGCACCTGCGTCCCACCCAGGCATACGGTGGCCATCCGGTGTCCTACGAGTCCTATCTGCTGCCGCCCGACCGGATCGCCGAACTGCTGAAGCAGGCCGGGCTCGTCCTCACCGCACGGCTCGTCGAAGAGCCCGCGGAAGGCGCGCAGCGGACTTTCGCCACCTTGCTCGCGCGGAAGCCCGAACGGCCCTGACATGGTGAGCCTGTGGAACGAGCGCTTCCACGCTGTACCGGTGGCCACCACGAGGCGCCCCGCGGGAGTCGCCCTCTTCGGCGTCGAGCGGCTCGACCTGAGGGAGGTCGCGGCGCCGGCGCTGTCACCCCGCGACGAGTCCGCCCGGGACCGGGTCTGGAATGCGGCGGTCCAGTCCAACCCGGCCCTCTTCGACGGGCCCGTAGTGGCGTGCGCGGGACTGGCGCGGACCGGTCCGCACACGCTGTGCCTGTCCTGGGCCCGGGTGACCTATCCGCACTACGCGTTGCGCCGGGTTCCCGGGGCGTCCGCGTTGCCGTCGCTGTTCGTGAACGTGGTTCAGCCGCTCGATGACGGCCGCGTGCGATGAACTGGGCATCGAGGCGGCGCTGCGAAAGGGGTTCGCCACCGCCGCCGCAGCCGAGCGGGACCAAGGCCGGGAACCGGAACTCGATGGACTGGCACTGCTGCGCTCGGCCGCGGAACTGGACGGCTTGAGCGGTCCGCACGCGGACTATCTGGAGCCGGTGATCAGCCGGTATACGAGTCCGAGTCACCGAGTGCCCCCCCCCCCGGGACACCGACGCCGGACGGCCTAGGCCACGGCTCAGCGGGCGTCAGGGTTGCGGAGGCGCTGCGTGAGGAAGAGCGCCGCACGGTCGAGCGCCTGGTCGGCCTCGTCCAGCGGGCCGCCGGCGAAGGCCTGGAAGACATGGGGGGCGTCGGCGGTGATGTCGAGAATGACGTCGACTCCCGCCTTCTGGGCCCGGCTGGCGAAGCGGGTGGAGTCGTCCAGCAGGATCTCGTTCGTGCCCACCTGGACGAGGACCGGGGGGAGTCCGGTCAGGTCGGCATGGACGGCCGGGCTGAGCAGGGGCTGGGCGGGGTCCTGGCCCGCGAGGTACATGGCTCCGGTGCGCTGCACGGCAGCTCGGGTGAAGATCGGGTCGATGCCTTCCTTGGACGTCATGCTCTCGCCCGTGCGGGCGGCGTCGAGACCGGGGGAGAAGGCGACGATCGCCGCGGGCAGTGGCAGGCCCGCGTCACGGGCGGCGAGGGCGGTGGTGACGGAGTAACCGCCGCCCGCGGAGTCCCCGGCGAACGCGATGGCCGAGGCGTCCAGACCGCTGTCGAGAAGGGCGCGGTAGGCGCGCAGGTTGTCCTCAAGGCCGGCCGGGAACGGGTGCTCGGGGGCCAGCCGGTAGTCCACCGAGTACGAGTCGAACCCGGTCCTTGAGACGAGTTGCGCGGTCAGACACAGCGCCGTCTCGGGGGAGCCGAAGACGAAACCGCCGCCGTGGAAATAGAGGATCGTGCCCGGACGCGCGCCGTTGTCCGGCTCGACATGAAGGGCGGGGCGACCGCCGAGCACCGACGGTGTGGTGCGGACGTCGTCCGGTACGACCATCTGGGCCATGAGCGCCCGGAACCCGGCGCGCAGCTCCTCGACGGAAGGCTCCCCGTCGGGGCCGGGCCGACGGAGCATCGCGTCGATGGCGGCGAGCTGTTCCTTGCTCATCTGTACCTTCTCTCATCGATGTACCTTCCTCTACACTATATGCCATGGAATATAAATCCCCGGATGACGCCTCCGAGCTGCACGGATTCTTCTCCGACCTCGTGCGCTGCGAGACACGCCTCTACAACGCGCTCAACGATCACCTGCGCCGGCAACACGGCATCGTCACCTCGCAGTTCGAGTTCCTGCGCTTCCTGCGTGAGCACCCCGGCTCCCGAGTGGCCGACCTGGCCGCGGAGTTCGCGATCGGTGTCGGCGCGACCAGCAAGGGAGTCGACCGCCTGGAGAACCGGGGGTGGATCGTCCGCCAGGCCAACCCGGCCGACCGCAGGTCCTCCCTGCTGGCCCTCAGCGGCGAGGGCTCCCGGCTGCTCACCGCGGCCGAGGAGACCTTCACCGCGACCCTGCGCGGGCTGCTTGGGGGCGCGCTCGACGCGTCCGGAACGGCGGCCGCGGGGCGGTCCCTGTCCCGGCTGCGCGTCGCGCTGGAACGCGAGCAGATCGGCACCCCGGCAGGCTGAATGTCGCGCCCCTGCCCTGCTGTCGGGGAATGCCCGTTCCGGCGCTGCTCGGGGCCGAGCTTCGCGGCGGTGGATTGCGCGGAGGTGTACTGACCCACTCAACGTGCTTTCCAGAGCGTGTAGTTGTTCGAAGAATGCCGGGATGGCCAGAGTTTTTCGTTGCTGCCCGCCGCCGCTCCTTGTCGCGAGTCGTTCCGGACGGGCCGGGCCGGCGGATGGCGGATGCCGCGATTCTCCTTCTCACGATGACCGGGATCCGCACCGCACGGCTCGAAACGGGCGGCCGACTACGCGGCTCCGCATCCCAGGAAGTGCGAGGTCGGTTCTCGACGGGGGTCGGTGTTTGCGCATACGCGAACAGGACTGCTGCCCGGAATTCGGCGGCGATAAATGGCCATGCGTCATAACTCTTCCGTCACTGTGTTCTCAACGACCCCAGGCGTGTCATGGGGTGTCTTTGCCGTGCTCGACACCGTTCGGCGGGTATGGGATAGTCGTTTCGGATTCATCTTCTTAAACAAAAGAAGGCAGAAGAAGGCGGCATGCGCGATTGCGGTTGCAGGGCGTGCATGTGCGGGGAGATGAACAGAACCCTCTGGCGCTAAGGAGCACGAGTTGCCCATTCCCAGGCGCTTGATCTCGCCCGAGGGGCATATCTGGAAGACGGAAGAAATTGTGGCTCAAATTTCGGGAGCCACCGAGTTTTATGCGCGAAGCGGCGTAGTGGCCGGCTCACGGGTGATGATGAGCGGAGCCAATTCCCGCGCATGGGTCGTCGATTTGCTCGCGCTCATCCACCTCGATGCCTCGGTGGTCCTGGCCGATCACCGAGCCGCCCCAGCGCAGCGCTCGCAGATCCGTGCGCAGGCGCGCGTGATGCTGGAAGTCGGCGATGGCCCGGGCGATGCGTCCCGGTCGCAACGCGCAGGGGACCGCGAAGCCTCCACTTCACGGCCCGCCCCGGGCGCGGCCGCCGGGTCCGGCGTGGCGGCCTGGGCGCGGCGCCGGGACGCCGCCATCTCATGGTCGTCGGGTACGACGGGCAGCCCCAAGGGAATCGTCCGCTCCGGCCGCTCGATCCTGGACAATCTCGCACTGAGCGCGGAACGGATGGAGTACCGGCCCGACGACGTCTTCCTGCCCGTCCTGCCGTACTCCCATCAATACGGTCTGTCGCTGGTCCTGTGCTGGTGGCTGGGCGGGGGCACGCTCGTCGTCTACGGTCCGACCACGCGCCTGGACCGCGTCCTTGAGGTGGGCATCGACCACGGCCTCTCCATCGTGGACGGAGCCCCGTCGACCTACCACACCCTGCTCAACCTGCTGGACCGCCGGCCCTCCCTCGTGACCGCGCTGAAGGGCGTACGGGCCTGGTGCGTGGGCGGTGCCCCGCTGGGGCGCGGTCTGGCGGCCCGCTTTCATGCCCGTACGGGCGAACACCTGCTCGACGGCTACGGCGCGACCGAGGTGGGAAACATCGCGCTGGCCTCCCGTGCCGACCCGGTGGGGTGCGGCACACCGCTGCCCGGCGTGATCGTCGAAGTCCATGACGAGCACGGCCGGCCCCTCCCTCCTGGCCGGCTCGGCGAACTCGTCGTACGCAGTGGCGGCCTGATGACCGGTCACCTGGACGATCACGGTGAGATCATTCCGGTTCCGGGTCCCGTTCACCGCACCGGCGACATCGGTCTGCTCGACGACGCCGGGCGCGTTCTCCCGGTCGGGCGCAAGCACGCCGTGCACCGCGACGGCCACACCCTCTATCCCGACCACCTCGCCGCCCGGGCCGAGTCCGTCGGTGCCCAGACGGAGGTCGTCGCCGTCCCCGACGCGCGTCTGGGCGCCCGCCTGGTGTTCGTGATCGCGGACCCCGACGCACACGAGCCCGCGCACTGGAAACGGGTGCTGCGCGGTGTGCTCGCCCGCTACGAGCAGCCCGACCACATCGTGGTGCTTCCCGCGCTGCCGCTCACTAGCTCGGGAAAGCCCAACCTGGCCGTTCTGGAGAAGATCGCCATGACTTCGCTGTCCACGTCCTACGACACGTCCACCGAGCCGTCCACAACCGCCTCCACCGACACGTCCGCCGACCTGTCCAGGACCGGTTCCACCGACCCGTCCACCGACTCGGCACCGTCCGGGGCGACCGACGCGCCCCCCGACTTAGACGCGCCCCCCGACTTATCCGTGTCCGCATCAGTCGCGGTCTTGGCCACGTCCACCGCGACCGGCGCCGCCACCGGGCCGTCCGCGGCCGGCTCGGCCATCCGTGCGAACGATTACCGCATTCCCTTCGCGGCCCGCGTCGACGCGTTGCGCGCGGTACGCCACCACGTGGCCGAGAACGAGGACGCGGTGATGGCGATCCTCACCGAAATCTCGCCGCACCATACCGCCCGTGCGGAGATCCACGCGTTTCTCGCCACCCTCGATGGCGCCGAGGAGGAGATCCGCAGGGGCCGCCCCGGAAGTCTTCCGCTGGCCGCCGTCTTCATGCCCTCCAACATCCCGCTGTATTCGTATGCGCTCTATTTGCTGGTGGCCTCCCTTTACAGCGACCGCATCGTCTTTCGGCCGTCTTCCGAGATAAAAAGCCAGATGCTGCGGCTGCACGCCCTGCTGGCGCCGGTTCACGGATTGCCCATCGAGATGTACGAACTCAGCCAGCGCAAGTTCGTGACGGGGCCGGTCCGCGAGGCGGACCTCATCGTCTTCACCGGTAAGTACTCCAATGCCGAGGTCATCCGCGAAGGACTGGCGGAAGACCAGCTCTTCCTCTTCTTCGGACATGGCATCAACCCCTTCGTGATCGCACCCGACGCCGATCTCGCCCACGCCGCCCGGGACGTCACGACGATCCGGCTCTACAACTCGGGCCAGGACTGCTTCGGCCCCGACGTCGTGTTCGCGCCGAAGGGCCGCACCGAAGAATTCCTCCGCCTGTTGTCGGCCGAACTCGATTCGCTGCGCTTCGGGCCGAACGACGACCCGGATGCCGACTACGGTCCGATCTGCTACGACTCGGCGCTGGTGAACTGCTCGGACTACCTCGTGCGGCACGCGCGTCACATCCGGCACGGCGGGCGCATCGACCTGCCGTCCCGCAGGATCGAGCCCACCGTGCTGCTGTGGGGCTTCGACGACAAGATCCCTCTCGACGAGATGTTCGCCCCCGTGTTCAACGTCGTGTCCTACCCCGGTGCGAGGCAGTTGCGCGAGCGCCTGGCGAGCCCCTACTTCAGCGAACGCGCGCTGGGAGCGATGGTCTACGGGAACGACCCGGAGACCGTGAAGGTCCTGTCCCAGCGCCACCACACCTGCGTCAACCACACCCTGCTCGACGCCGAGGACGGCAACCGCCCGTTCGGCGGATTCGGGATGAGGGCCAACTACATCTCCTACGGCGGCGAGCGGCACGCCGAACCGCTGCTCATGTCGCAGGCCGTGGCGCGGAACCTGCCGGCGTCTCCCGCTGCCACGGTGGGTGAGAAGTGACCCGAGCGAGCAAGCGGTACGCCGGCGCCTGGTCCGCGATCGTCGACCTGCTGGCGGCCAACGGAGTCGACACCTGTTTCGGACTGCCCGGCGACGACCTGGAGTTGCTGGCCGCCTTCGACGCCGCCGGCCTGGACCTCGTACCGTGCCGGGACCAGCGCAACGCGATGCACATGGCGACCGGCTACGCGTTGCAGTCGGGCCGGCTCGCCGTCTGCGTGCTGGGCAAGGGGCCGGCCGTCACGCACGCCGCCACCGGCCTGCTGGAGGCGCGGGAGTCGGGTGCGCCGGTCCTCGTGCTCGCCGCCGGTGCGCCCGAACAGCGCCGGGGGAGCGGCGGGTTCCAGGAACTCGACCAAGTCTCCGTGACAGCACCCCTGGTGCGCTGGGCACACCGGGTGGGCCACCCCGACCGGGTCGTCCCCGCGACGGTGGCGGCGCTGACCCGAGCGATGGGTCCGCCGCCAGGACCGGTGTACCTGGAGTTGCCGGACGACGTCCGCACCGCCGAGATCACGGTCAGCGGTAAGTTCCCAACTCTCCCTGAAAAGCTGCTCATTGACCCGGACATCGTGACGTCGGGCCCGGCGCTTGCGGCGCTCCGCGCGAGCAGCCGCCCGGTGGTGCTCGTGGGCGGCGGAATGCGGCACCGCAACGACGACAGCGCGGTCGAACGCTTCGCCGAACGCCTGGGCGCGGCGCTGTTCACCACCGCGTCCGGCCGGGGAACCGTCGACGAGAACCATCCGCTGTTCTGCGGCGTGGCAGGCCTCTATGCCGCTTCCCCCGCCCGTGAGTTGTGGTCGTCCTGCGACCTGGTCGTGTCGCTCGCCGGGCGGCTTGAGGAGACGGTTGTCGAAGGCGGCACACCCTGGCCCCCGGTCACCGTGGTGCAGGTCAACATCGACCCGGGCGGACTGTCGTCGGAGTTCTCCGGTCCGCGCGTCATCGGCGACGCCCGGCACGCCGTGCTCGGCTGGACCCGGGCGCTCGGCGATGACCGCGGGGCCGGGCACACGGACGCGAGCGAGCGCCGGGAGAACGAAGGCGCGGACGCGACAGTGCAGTGGCGGAACGAGATCGCGGATGCCCGCAAGGCCATGTCGCGGGCAGTCGAAGGGGAGTTGGCCCGCGCCGCGACGCTGCCGGGAATCCGCATCGCCGAGCTGCTCGCCGCACTCGACGCCACTGCCGCGGAGCGGCACGTCCTCGTCCAGGAGAACGGGCTCCAGGACATGTGGTCCTACTGCTTCCCCTTCCACATCGGCGGCGGATCCATCGTGCCGTCCGAACAGACCCCGCTGGGCTTCGGGGCCGCCGCGGCCATCGGGGTCAAGCGAGCGGCCCCGGACCACGACGTCACCGCGTTCATCGGGGACGGTGCCTTCCTGGCGGCCCGCGCGGACATCGCCGTCACCGCACCGGCCCACGGCGGAGTCCTCTACGTGGTGCTGTGCAACGGCGGCTACGGCTGGCTCGACGCCCAGCGCGCCCGTCTCGGCCTCGACGCCGAGCGCTACCCCTTCACCCGGGCGGGCGCGCCGCCGCCCACGGTGGACGGGTCGGACGTCCACCACCGGGTGCTGCGCGACAAAGCCACGCTGACCGAGGAGGTCGTCGCTGCACGCCGGTTCTGCGCCAAGGGAGGCACGGCCGTGCTCATGGTGCCCGTCGCCCCCGACGACATCCCTCCGTGCATCAGCGAAGCCGAGGTGGTCCCCCAGTGACAGCGGCAAGGGAGCGAGATGACGCCCGGCGCCGGGTCGTGGTCACCGGGTACGGCGCGGTGACGCCGCTGGGCCACAGCGTCGACGAGACGTGGACGGCGATGCTGGCCGGTCGCAGCGGCATCGACACCGTGGACGCGATCGACGTGACCGACCTCGGCGTCCGCATCGGCGGCCAGGTCCGCGGGTTCACCCCCAGCCGTTACATGCCCCGGACGGTCAGCCGACGCGCCGACCCGTACGCGCAGTACGCCCTCGCCGCGGCGCTGGAAGCCTGCGCACACGCCGGACTCGTCGTCGACGAACAGCTGGCACCGCGGGTCGCCGTGATCATCGGGAGCGGGTACGGCCCCGTGGGGTCCATCTACCGCGCCGCGAACATCCTGCGCGACAAGGGGCCACGCGCCATCAGCCCCTTCACCCAGGTCACGACCGCCATGGACAGCGCGGCCGGCGAGATCAGCATGCGTCTGGGCACCCAGGGCCCCAGCCGGGCCCAGAGCACGGCGTGCGCCAGCGGCGCGGACGCGGTGGGCGCGGGGATGCGCATGATCAGCCATGGCGAGGCCGACGTCGTTCTCGTCGGCGGCGCCGACGCCTGCGTCACCACCGTCGACCTCGCGGGCAGCGGCAATGCCCGCGCGCTGTCCAGACGGAACGACGAGCCGACCTCGGCGTGCCGCCCCTTCGACGTGCACCGCGACGGTTTCGTGATGAGCGAGGGAGCCGCCGTGGTGGTCCTTGAGGCCGCCGACGTGGCCGAGAGGCGGGGAGCGACGGCCCTGGCCGAACTCATCGGGTACGGAGCGAGTTCCGACGCCCATCACTGGACGGCCCCGCACCCGGAGGGAAGGGGCGCCTGCCTCGCCGTCGAGGCGGCGCTGCGCGACGCGCGGATATCGGGAGCGGACGTGGACTACGTCAACGCCCATGGAACCGGGACGCAGTTGAACGACGCCACCGAAGCGGCCGTTCTGCGGAAGGTACTGGGAGATCGCATCGACCGGATCCCGGTCAGCTCGACCAAATCGATGACCGGGCACATGATCGGTGCCGCGGGCGCGGTCGAGCTGGTGGCCTCGATCCAAGTCCTGCGCACCGGTGACGTCCCGCCGACCATCAACTGCGACGAACCGATCGACCCGGACATCAACTTCGTACCGCACCAGGCGCAGCACCACGACGAGGTACGGATCGCTCTCAGCAATTCGTTCGGCTTCGGTGGTCACAACGCCGTTCTCGTGGTCCGATCCGTATGAGGTCCCGGTCGTGAACCACCCTCCCCAACCGGCCCCGGGCCCCGTCACCGTCCTGCGCAGCGGGCCGCTGACCTGGATCCAGCAGTGGCACTGGTTCGAGCACACCATCCCCGCACAACGCCGGGTGAACCCGACGCCGCTCGCGGACCACTGCCACGTCCCGCCCTCGGCCACGGTCGCCGATGTGCTCGCGGCGCTCGCGTCCCTCACCGCCCGCCACGAGGCGCTGCGCACCACCGTCGACCCGCTCCGCCCGATCCAGTACGTCCACCACCCGGACTGGGCTCCGCTGCCGGTCGACTACGTCGACGTGCCCAACGCCGACGCCGACACCCTGGAGGCCGCCACCGCGACGCTGGCCGCCCACCCGATCGACCCCGAGCGGCACCCGCCCTGGCTCGCGAGGGTGCTGCTCCGGGGCGGGAAGCCGCGCGCGGTCGTGATAGCAGCCCACCACGTCCTGATCGACGGCTGGGGTCTGGCGGTGCTGATCGACCAGCTGCACTCCCAACTGTGCCGTTGCGAGGGGTTATTGGAGGCGTCCCCGCATCCTCTCGACATGGTTGCCACCCAGCCCCTGGAACGCGCCCGAGCGGCCGAGCTGGAATGGCTCACGCGTCTGGCGGGCAACCCGACCAACGTGCTGGCCCCCTTCGGCGGGAGCGACGACGGCGCCGGGCGCCACCGCCTCCAGCACCGCTCGGTGGACGCGTACCACGACCTCGACCGCCTGGCCCGTCGCCACCGGGTCAGCCCGGAGGCCGTCGTGCTCGCGGCGCTCGCCCACGACATCGCCACCCGCACCGGCGAACACCGGTTCCTCGCGTCCGTGGTGGTCTCCAACCGGGCCCGCGCCGCGCTGCGGCACAGCATCGGCGTCCGGGCACTGACGGTCCCGGTACAGATCGACCTCCGCCCGGGTGCCGCCTTCGGCGAAGTGGTCGCCTCCGTCGCCGCGGCCTCCGCCGCGGCCTACCGGCACGGCCAGTGGCGCCCCGCCGAACTGGTCGCGTCCCAGGCACGCATGGACCGGCGCCGCGGCGTCGTGACCGTACCCACCATCGAGTACAACTGCTACTCGTGGCCACGGGACTACCTGGTCCCCACGCAGTACGGGCCGTCCGACGGGGCCGACACCTGGATCACGAGCGCCCCCGACGACCCCTGCGAGACGCTCTATGTGGACCTCGGCCGGGACGAGGGGGTCGTCACCCTCGACGTCACCGTCGGAGACCATCTGCTCGACGCCGAGCAGGCCCTGGAGCTGCCGGTCCGGTTGTGCGGTCTGCTGCGCGCGCTCGCCGACGGCGCCGAGTGCCCGGTGCCGGAACGCCCCCTCAACCCCGCCGCCCCCGGCTGGTGGCGCGCCCCACAGGGATGGGTGCGCCTGGCCGACGTCGAGGAGGTGTTACGCGGTCATCCGGGCGTGCACGCGGTGACGGTGGCGCCCGACGGGCAGGCGGCAGAGGAGCGTGAGGCGTCCGAAGGCGATTGCGGTGGCGGGGAGATGAAGGCGCAGCGCGCGGGGACGAGGGGGGAGGGGAGCGGACCGCACCTCGTGGCGTACGTCCGCACCGACCCCGGCGTCACCCCCGGCGACCTGCACCGCCACGTCCTGGACCACCTGGGCGAAGTGCCCGGTCTGGTGGCCCCGAGGCGTTACGTCCTGACCGCCGTGACCGGGCCCGACCCCGGGCGGTCCTGCGACCAGCCGGTCAGCGCCGCCGGCGATACGGAAGCCCTCTGGATCCGGTCGCGCCCGGCCGAGACGTGTGCCGAACGCGCGTTGGCCGCCGCCGTGGCCTCCGTCGTGCCCGGCGGTCTGCCGGCCGGCACCCTCGACAGCCCCGACGCCGTGGACATGCACCGCAGCCTCGCCGACCACGGCGTGACGCTGGTCGCGATACCACAACTGCTCGCACTGCTCGACCAGTTCGGCTTCACCGGGATCGCGTCGGACGAGCTGGCCGGGACGGCCTCGCTCGGTCGTCTCGCCGCGGCCCTGGAGCCCCTACCGCCCCGCGACCCCCGTGGAGGAGACACCTCACCATGACCGCGTCCCACATCGCCACACAGTCCGTGGACCGCCTGGCCCCGTGGGCCTTCGGCGCTTTCGTCGAGGCGAACACGCACGACACGGCCTACCGCCCGCCCGTGGTGGACGGCCCGGTCGGGCCGACCATCGTCCGCAACGGCCGCGAGCTGGTGAACTTCGCCAGCATCAGCTTTCTCGATCTGGAGCGCCACGTCCCCGTACAACGCCATTTCGCGGAGGGGGCACTCGCCCACGGCCTGAGCACCAGCGGATCGAGGATGACGCAGGGGATCTGCCGTCCGCACCAAGTGCTCGAAGACACGATCGCCCGCCACACCGGCAAGGAACGGGCCATCAGTTTCGCCACGGGGCTCCTCGCCAACATCGGGTTCGTCCATGCCATGAGCAGTTCCGCGCACTTCGACGCCGGGATCGAAGTGCGCAACCACGACACCGTTTTCGTCGTCGACCGGGACGTCCACTGGAGCATCTGGAAGGGCTTGGAAGGACTCGACTACGGGCGCAACGTCCACGCGTTCCGGCACAACGACGTCTCCGATCTGGCCCGCATCCTGGAACGGGTCAGCGCCCGCAAGACCGTCGTGATCGCAGAGAGCATCTACTCGGCCGACGGCACCATGGGACCCATCGTCGACATCCTCGACGCGTGCGACCGGCACGGCGCCATCAGCATGATCGACGATGCGAACGGGTTCATGGTGTACGGGCCCGAGAACCGTCCGTACGCGCGGGAAGCGGCCGCGATCCGGGAGCGGGCGGACTTCGTCATGGTGTCCCTTTCGAAGGCCATCGGCCTGGAAGGCGGTGCGATCGCCGGGCCGGCCACGGCCATCGATGCCTTCGAACTCCTCTCCGGCACCTCCATGTTCACGGCCGCCATCCAACCTCCCACCGCCTACACGGCGACGCGCACGATCGACGCCCTCGCCGACGAGCCGGCGATCGTCGACGACTACTTGGCGCATGCGGCACGCTTCCGCCGCCAGATGCACGAGGCGGACACGCCGACCACGCCGACCGAGTCGTACATGCTCTCGGTACCGATCGGGAACGACGCCGCCGCCCTTCAGATGCGGGAGTGGTTCGTCGAGGACGGTTACCTCGTGCCGGTCTTCTCCTACCCCGCCGTCTCGCGCAACCGGGCCCTCCTGCGCCTGTTCCCGCACGCCGGCCACACCGAGGAACAGATGGACGGCTTCCTGCGCACCCTGCTCACCTACCGT
Organism: Streptomyces sp. CB01201; assembly: GCF_002803085.1. Taxonomy (GTDB): domain Bacteria; phylum Actinomycetota; class Actinomycetes; order Streptomycetales; family Streptomycetaceae; genus Streptomyces; species Streptomyces hundungensis. The sequence continues at coordinate 1,035,425 of NZ_NNBJ01000001.1, forward strand.
CGCCGCCTCGGCATCTGACCTCCCCGCAAAGGCTCGCCCCGCAGCCCGCAGCGCGTCTCATGTCGCCCCCTCAAGCCTCAAGTCTCAAGAAGGAGAAGCCCCGTGGTGAACAGCACCGGCAACACCAGCAGTGCGACCGGCAATGCCACCAGCGCTACCGGCAGTTCGGGCAACACCGACATCCTGACCGCCGTTGCCAAGATCGTCGAAGAGGTCGCCGGGGTCGACTCCGCCGCGGTGACCGCCGAGAAGTCGTTCATCGACGATCTCGACATCGACTCACTGTCGATGGTGGAGATCTCCGTTGCGCTTGAGGACAACTTCCAGGTGAAGATCCCCGATGACCTGATCACGGAGCTGAAGACCGTCGGCGACACCGTGAGCTACATCGCCGACCACCGGTGACCGCCGCCGGACGGCCGAGCCGCCGGACCGTACGGACCGCTCGCCCCGTCCGAACGGCTCGCCCCCTCCGGCTCAACATCACGTCACCGTGCGGGAGTTGGGCATGAGCATCCTGGAGCGCTTCCGGCTCGACGGCCGCGTCGCCGTGGTCACCGGCGCCTCCTCCGGGCTCGGGGTAGCCTTCGCCACCGCGGTGGCCGAGGCCGGAGCCGATGTCGTACTGGGGGCGCGGCGCGCCGAGAGGCTGGCGGCGGTGCGCACGGCCGTCGAGAAACTCGGCCGCCGGGCCATCGCGGTGCACACCGACGTCGCCGAGCCGGAGGACTGCCGCGCGCTGGTCGACGCGGCCGTGCGGGCCTTCGGGCGGGTGGACATCCTCGTCAACAACGCCGGGATCAGCAGTGAACTGCCCGCGACGGAGGAAACCCCGGAGCAGTTCCGCGAGGTCATCGACATCAACCTCAACGGGGCTTACTGGATGGCCCAGGCGGCGGGCGCGGTGATGCTGCCCGGCAGCGCCATCGTCAACATCTCCAGCATCCTCGCGCTGGTCACCGGCGGTCTGCCGCAGGCCGCGTACTCGGCGTCGAAGGCCGGCCTGCTCGGGCTCACCCGAGATCTCGCCCAGCAGTGGACGCCCAGCAAGGGCATCCGCGTCAACGCCCTGGCGCCGGGCCTCTTCACCTCCGAGATGACCGACGGTTACGGCGAGGGCTATCTGGAGGCGATGATGCCGCGGGTGCTCTCAGGTCGGATCGGGCAGCCCGAGGAGCTGGCTGCGGCACTGCTCTTCCTGGTGTCCGACGCGTCGTCCTACATCACCGGCACCACCCTCACGGTCGACGGAGGTACGCACATCGCCTAGTGACGAGCGGAGTGGGCCACATGGGCGGGCCGCCATGCGGTGGCGGACGCCGCGGGCAGCGGACCGCGGATGCGAAATGGCTCTGCGGGGACGGTCCCACCCGGCCGAGCAGTGTGTTTCGTCCCAAGCGAGTGGATGGGGGCAAGTTGCCGATCAGCGAGAGGGGCACGCTTTCCCGCCCGGGTTCATCCGGATGCGGCCGCGGTGACGATGATGTGCGCCGTCCCGAGTCGGCGGGTCAACAGCACTGTGCGGCAAGCCAGTTGGGCGTGCTCGGTCGCCTGACCGACGACTGCCCGCCGGGCAGCGGGGCGGTTGCGCGCGGCGCCCCGGGGCTCCGGCGATGACCATGGAGCCGACCGCCCGTTCCCTGCCGCGCGAGCCGCTCGGCGAAGCGCATCTGCGTCGTCTGATCGCGGGCCAGGGCCTGGCGGCCGTGGTCGATGCGCTGTTCCTCATATGGCTCACGCTCTTCGTCCTGAAGCTGTCGGAGCCGGGAATGGCCACAGGATTCGTTCTGGTGGCCGTGGCACTGCCACGAGCGGCGCTCCTGCTCCCCGCGGGAGTACTGGTCGACCGGCTCGGCCCCGCCCGGATCGCGGCCGGTGCCGCCTGGCTCCGCGTCGCGGTCCTGCTGGCCCTCGGCGCCCTGGTCACCTTGACCTCGCCTTCGGTGACGGCGGTGGCACTGCTCGCCGCACTGCTCGGGGTCGCCGACGCCGCGTACTTCCCTGCGGCCCTTGCTCTGCTGCCCGGCGTCGTACCGACCGAGCGGCTCGCCCGGGTCAACGCGCTGGTGCAGGGCGCGGAGTCCGGGGGCGACCTGATCGGGCCGGCGGTGGCCGCCGGAGTCATCGCCGCCGTCGGCTTCGACGCGACGCTCGGGGGGATCGCGGCGCTGGCCGCACTGGCCGCCGTCGCCCTCAGCATGCCCATCCGCGCGATACGGAGTGGCGAAAGCATGCCGACCCGCGCGATCCGGAGCGGCGAACCTGCCGGGGACTTTGCCGACCCGGAGAGCGTCGAGGGGGAGCAGCTCAGCACCGCGCGTGCCCTCGGCGCGGGCTTGAGCTACGCCTGGCGTGAGCCGGTGGTGCGAGGGATGCTGGCGGCCATCGCTCTGATCAATATCGCGGTGGTGGGCCCCGTGCTGGTCGGGGGTGCTGTCCTCGCCGACCAACGTCTGGGCGGCGCGGGCGCGTTGGGCATCGTGCTCTCCGGGTTCGGCGCCGGATCGCTGGCCGGCTCGCTCGTGGCGGGGTGGCGACCACCCGCCCGGCGGGGCTGGACGGTGGTCGGCGGGGTCGCCGCGATCGGCGCGGGCATGGCCGGACTGGCGGCCGTGGGCGATGTCGTCGCCGCCACGGCGGTGGTCTCCCTCATCGGCCTCGGCTCGGCGTTCCTCGGAGTGGTCGTCGTGGCCACCCTCCAGGAGCGAGTTCCGCAGGGACTGCTGGGCCGTGTCCTGAGCCTCGTCGTCCTTGCCACGGTGGCGTTCGACCCGTTCTCCTACACGCTTGCCGGCGTCCTGGTCCCGCTCGGCACGACCATGCTGTTCCTGGTGTGCGGCAGCGCCGTCCTGACGTGTGCTGCCCTGGTCGCCCTGAGCCCGGCGATCCGCTCCCTGCGCTGACCGCGCCGATCAGGACAGTCGTCCGGCGGACGTCGGGATTCGTCGCTCTGCCGCGGAGACCGTCCCCAACTGCCCTGGCCGCACACCACGGCACCGGGGCCCTTCGCACAGGGGCCGGGGCACGGGCCCCTGCCGAGAGTTCAGCAGGGGCCCGTGCCCGCCGTGAACCGCGGGCGGGCGGTGCCCGCCCGCGATGAGTGGCGGACGGTCGAATTCGGCTAGCTGTCGCCGCCGACCTGACGGTTCGGCCTCACTTCAGGTGGCGGGTGAAGAACTGGGCGGCGGCCTCCCCCGCGTACTGCGGGACGCCGGTGTGTCCGCCCATATGGGCGTGCAGGGACTTCTCCTTCGAGCCGAAGGCGTTGAACAGGTCCAGGGCCGCCTGCCGGTCGTTTCCTTCGTCGTCCCACTGGAGCAGGACGTGCAGCGGAATGGTGACCCGGCGGGCCTCCTCGACGATGGCGCGCGGGACGAAGCTCCCCGCGAAGAGGCCGGCGGCCACGATGCGGGGCTCGACCACCGCGAGCCGGACTCCGATGGAGATCACTCCTCCCGAGTATCCGACCGGGCCGCCGATCTCGGGCAGCGACAGGAGGGCGTCCAGGGCGGCCTGCCACTCCGGGACCGCCTTGTCGACCAACGGGAGGATGAGGGCTTCGACGATCTCCTCGCTGACCGGCTCACCGGCCTGCATCACCCGGCGCAGGTCGGCGCGTGCTTCGTCGACGGCGGGCCAGCGAGGCCGGTCGCCGCTTCCGGGCAGTTCGATGGTGGCGGTGGCGAAGCCCTCCGCCGCGGAGTGCCGGGCGCGGGCCACCAGCCGGGGGTACATCTTGCGCAGCCCGAGGGGAGGGTGGCCGAGGAGGACCAGCGGCGCTGGTGTGGTGGCGGTGGCGGACTCGGGCGTCCACAGGGTGCCGGGGATCTCGCCGAGGGTGAATTCGCGTTCGAGGACGCCGTCGTCGAGATGCCGAGCGGAAGTGAAGTCCATGATCGTGCCTTTCGGGAGTGCACTGGAATGGCGCTCCCGGACGACCTGACTATCGCCCGACCGTGACCCCGGAGGGGAGCACCCATGTCGATACTGCGTTCACGGGTACCACCTCCTCGATCTCTCGCACGGCCACGGCAAACATAGCAGTGGCCGTCGCCGTTCCCAACGGGTTATCGCGGAGCCTCCTCGGAGCCGTCGTACCGGTGCGCAGCCCGATGGAATCGATCAAGCCGGGTGGCTCACAATGTCGGCATGACTGACCAGGGTGGGGATGATCCGGTTTCCGTGTGGCGGGTGGACGATCCGGGGCTGTTGGCGGGGTATGCGATTCCGGCGGTGGTCGCGGTGCGTTCGTTGGTGGGTTGGGGCAGGTGGTTGCTGGCTCCGGAGGTCGCGACGGCTCGGTCGGCCGGCCTGTGGTCGGCGCTGGCTGCCGGGTTCGCGCTCTTCTTCTGGTGGTTGCTTCTGCGGGCCCGGTTGGAGGTAGGACCCGAGGAGATCGTCGTCGTCAACCCGTGGGGGACCCAGCGGTTGAGGCGGGAGGAGGTTGCCTCGGTGCGGCTGGGGACCTGGGGTGCGGAGTTCCATCACTTCGACGGCTTCAAGACCACGGCCTACGCGTTGAGCCACTCGGCCGGCGGAAGGTCGCAGGACCGGCGCCTGGAGGAAGTGCGGGCGGCGCTCGGTGCGGGGGCCACCGCGAAGCCGCGGTGAGGCTCGGTACGATCGCATTCCGTTCAAGGGCGGGCCGACACCTACACGCGGGGGAGTTCGCATGGCCGTCATCCATCAGACCACCATGATGCCCACCAAGCTGGAGCTGCTCACCGGCTGGCTGCCCAGGCAGAGCTGGTACGCGGGCGGTCGAGAAGCCCCGGAACTGATCAAGGCGGGTGGGTTCCGCCTGGACGATCCGGACGGCGAGGTCGGGATCGAGTTCATGGTCGTGGCCGACGCCGGCCCGCAGCCGCCGGTGGCGTATCTGGTGCCGCTGGCCTATCGCGCTGCGGCACTTGAGGGTGCCCCGGACGACGCGTTGATCGGCACGTCCGAGCACGGCGTGCTCGGACGCCGCTGGATCTACGACGGTGTCCACGACCCGGTGGTCATGGCGCAGGTGCGAGCGCTCCTGCGCGGCGAGGCGACGCCCCAGCAACAGAACGCGAGCAACGCCCCCGACCCGACCGTCGCCGTGCACGGATCGGGCCCCGCCGAAGGGCTCGACGTTCGGGTCAACCGGATGCTGCGGTCGGGGGAGGACATCGAGCCGTCGTCCGTACGCCTCGTCGCCGGGTGGACGTGGCCGGACGGAACAGCCGCGCGGGGCGTACTCATGGCCGTCGCTCACGGGTAGACCGGGCCTGGCCGAAAGGCCAGTGCGGCCCGGCGACCACGTCGTTGTCCTTCACTCGGCACGCCAACTGGCCGCATCCCAGGAGCCGTTGTGGCGGACGCAGCCGCCGTCCGCGACCACCAGGCCCTCGCCGGTGTGTCGGCCGGGCCGCAAGGACAGGGCGATGCCGTGGTCGTCGGTGGTGCGGATGGCTTGCAGGCCGCTGTCCCTACCGGTGACCGGGTCGGTCCCCGGACCGACGGTCACCTTCCATCCTTGCGAGGACCAGTGCTCGCGAAGGCGGTCGACGGCCGCGCGATAGCCGGCGTCGCCGTCCGCGAAGCCCGGAGCCCAGGAAACGGACGGCTGGTCACGGGTGACGCCATCCCCGTCGACACCGAGATCGTCCACGCAGGACGCGCTGCTACCGGCAGTCCCCAAGGTCACCGAGCTCGGATTCGACCCCAGGAACAGAACGGTCTCCTCGCCGGCGGCTTCGGTGTCACGTACGTGTTGCAGGAACTGCGCCTCGGAACGGACCGTCCCGCCCGAGAGAGCCGTGCACCCCTCGGCAAGCCCCGCGATGAGGAGCACCACCGCGGCCCCGGCAGCGGAAAGCCCCAGGACCTGGTAACGGAGGCGGGAAGCAGGTGCGTCGGGAGGAGTCGTCGTCATGAAGCCATCCGAACACCGCCACCCGGGGCGGTGACACCGTCGCCGTACTCAGTTCTGGTACTCACGGCGGCCTGGGTGCCCAGCTGCTGAGGTCGGCGGCCGGGCCGCGGCACGGCCCCACATCGAGGCGCGACGCGAGAACTTGGGCTCAGCCCAGAGCGAGCAGCATCACGTCATGCAGTTCCCCGCCCTGACCCCCAAGCCGCGCCTCGCCGATCTTGCGGTATCCCCACGACCGGTATGCCGCCGGCGCGGCCTCGCTCGCCGGGTGGACGTTCAACAGCACCCGCTCGGCTCCGGTCCCGTCGAGCAGGGTCTTGTGCAGTTGCCGTGCCACCCCCTGGCCGCGCCATTGTGCGCGGACAGCGAGTTCCATGAGTCCGAACGTGCGGTGCCCGTTCTCGCGCCGCATGTCGTCGGACACGGGCTTGGTGAGTTCGTCCCACCACACCGTGTCGGGCCGGAGAGCACAGCCGTACGCCATGCCGATCGGCTCACCCTTCGAGCTTCGGGCCAGGACGGCGCGAAAGGCGAGCCTGCGCGTCAGCGCGGGGAAGTGGCGGAAGGCTGCGGCGACATCATCCGCGGTCTCGTAGTACGGAGGCTCCGCGAACGCTTCGGCGTAGACCAGCCTGAACGCGTCCGTCGCCAGGACCGCGGCCGCTCCATCCATCGGCGTGGTCGAGATGGTGCCTTGCAGCGACATGTGGGTCTCCGGGGGTGGTTGATGGTGGGTGTGCCCGTCGCTGATCTCGTCAGACAGCGACAGCGGCCCGGCTCAGGTCAGAGGAAGTGCCCGCTGGCAAGGTAGGGCGCGGGAACGGGCATGTCGCGGACCGCGATATAGCCTTCCTGGCCGATGTCGAGCCGTGCGGCCAGGCCTACGTCGATCGCCCACTCATTGGGAGTGGTGATGCAATTGACCAGGGTTGATCCCTGCGACGAGGCGAGGGCTTCCCACAACAGGTTCTGTGCGGTTGCCGGGTCCGAGGCGGCCAGCAGCGACGCACGCCCTCGCTCGTCGAGGTAGACGTATCCCGGCGTCGATCGGTCGCGGCTGACGACGAGTCGCAGTGTGTCGAGCATGTAGGCGTGGTCCGGCCCGTGGCCCGCAGTACGCAGGCGCTGATCGAGCTCGTCCATCCACGCGAGGTCGTCGGCCCGGCCTTCCCTGAGGCCATCGACCGCGGGAAGCGTGGACCGGTCCACGGTGCCGACCATGCGCATCTGAGGGTGGAGCGAGAACTTCGCCGCCCGGTACCGGCGTGTGGCGCCGGGATGCACGCTGGAGGAGAAGATGCCGGGCCGCCCGTCGGCATGGGCGAGAGCGGCGTCCAACAATCGCTTGCCGATGCCCCGTCCTTGATGGCTGGGCAAGACCCCGTAGGTGGCGAGGAACCACAGACCACCGCGGTTCTGCGCAATGGCGAACCCCACGGCACCGGTGGCTCCCGCCGCCTCGTCAACCGCGACCCAGCATCCCTCCGGATCCACGTCCAGGAAGAAGCGCATGCGGTCGATCCACTGCTTGGAGGCCGCTGCGGACCGGGGTTCAGGTTCCGGATCGCCGACCCGTCTGGAGCCACGCTCCGACGCGAAGAACGTCACCGCCGAAGCCGCCTCCGCAGAGGGGAGATCGTCCTCCTGTAACAACCTGACCTGTACGGATTCCATTCCGCCAGCGTAGCCATCGGCCGCGCCGGGACGCATTCTCTTTTTCCTGCCGGGAGTTGCTACCGGCCCACTCGCCGATTCGGTGGCGGTCGAAGTGGAGCTGCACGCAACGACGTGTCGCGAGTGGCGGATTCGGGTCGATCACCTTGTCCCCGGCGTCGCCTGGGCCGGGTTGTCGGGGTCGGGCCGGTCGGCCGGGGCGATCCCGGCAAGGATCAGTTCCAGGCCGACCTGGAAGGCTTCCCTCGCCTCCCGCTCCAAGTACGGTGTCGTGTCGGCCAGTTCGTCCCGTACGCCGTCGGCGGCGGCAGCGGTGGCATGTGACTCCAGCGCCGCCAGGGCCGGGAAGCGCTCGGCGAAGTCCGGCGCCACCTCGGTGAGCAGGGCCGTCCGCTCCGCCCACCACTCCTCGTCGGACACCCCGGTCTCCGGCGCCGCTTGGCGGCGTTCCGCGGCGATACGGGTCATGCCCCGGACGAACTGGAACAGCACGGCGATGACGCGGCGGGTCCGCAACGGGTCCAGGCCGGCGCCCTGCATGATCCGTACCACGGTCTCCAACTGCGTGTACTCACCCGGCCCGAGCACCGGTCTGGCCTGGGACACCTGGAGCACCCATGGATGCCGCAGATAGAAAGCCCAGGTGTCCTCGGCCCAGTCCGCGATCGCCGTGCGCCATCCCGGGGCGGTGTCGTACGCGGTCGGCAGCTCGGCCAGCACGCGGTCGTGCATGAGGTCGACCAGCTCGCTCTTGCTCGGCACATAGGTGTAGAGCGCCATCGCCGTCCGGCCCAGCCAAGCCCCTACCGCGCGCATCGACAGGGCGGCCATTCCCTGCTCATCGGCGACGGCGATGCCCGCGGCCACGATCGTGTCGACGTCGAGTCCGGGCTTGGGTCCGGGCGCGGCCCTGGTGCCCTGGGGACTGGCCGAGCGCCAGAGCAGGGCCATCGAACGACGGGCGTCGCCCTGTCCGGCGAAGATAACCACCTTGCAACTCCTTGCGGCGTAAAGTAACGTCCCCGCACGCATCCCCTTACGGCGTAAAGATATCAGGTGGACCCGGGGTCCCGCCTCGGGATGTCCGCACTCTTGGAAGGCTCTCGATGGCAGCGCTCCCGGTTTCATTCATCCAGGTCACCGACATCACCCGCGTCACCCCGCGCATGGTCCGCGTCACCTTCGACGCCGACCGGATCGACGACTCGGTCGGCCGCACTCCGGACCAACAGGTCAAGCTGTGTTTCCCGCGGCCCGGCCAGCACAGGCCCGTCCTGCCGGAACAAAACGACGATGCGACCAGCTGGTACCAGGCCTTCCTGGCCATTCCGGAGAGCGAGCGGCCGTGGATGCGCAGCTTCACCATTCGCCGACGCCTGCCGGGGACCAACACCGTAGAAATCGATTTCGTCCTGCACGGGGACAGCGGACCGGCCACCAGGTGGGCCGGATCCGCCGGGCCCGGTAGCCGCCTCGGCATGGTCGGCCCGTCGTCGCTCTACTCCGCGCCCGTCGCCCTGACGGAGTCGATCGCGGACTCCGACTGGCTGCTCCTCGCCGGCGACGAGACCGCGCTCCCGGCCATCGCCACCCTGCTGGAGGCGCTGCCCGAGCGATCCCGCGCCCTGGCCTTCATCGAAGTCGCCGACGCCGCGGAACGCCAGGACCTCGGGGTCGCCGCGAACACCACCGTCAACTGGCTCTACCGCGACGGGACTTCGGCGGGCCGGAGCGGCCGGCTGGTCGACGCCGTACGTGAGGCGGAGTTCCTCCCCGGCCGCCCGTTCGCCTGGCTGGCCGGAGAGTCGGGGGCCGTCCGCGCGCTCCGCCGTCATCTGGTCGACGACCGGGGCCTGGACAAGCGGTCCATCGAGTTCAGCGGTTACTGGCGGTTCAAGCTGACCCAGGACGACGCGCCCACCGCGGAGGACATGGCCGAGGCGCAGGAACGGCTCGCGGAGTTCCAGGCCGCTGCTGCTGCGGCCACTGCCTCTGCCACTGCCGCCACCGCCACCGACGACCGCCAGGTGCGTCAGGGATGAACCTCGCGGAGGGGCCGGCATCCAGCTGTGTCCCTCCAGAGCGACGACCCCCGGCTCGACCACGATCGGAGGTCTCCACCGACCAGCCCACCCGTACTGCCCGTCGTACCGACCGAGGAGCACATGTGAGTACCGACGCCATCAAGGTGACCGGTGCACGGGAGAACAACCTCAAGAACATCTCGGTGGAGATCCCGAAGCGGAGCCTGACGGTCTTCACCGGCGTCTCCGGCTCGGGCAAGTCGTCCCTGGTCTTCGACACCGTCGCCGCCGAGGCCCGGCGTCAGCTCAACGAGACCTTCACCGCCTTCGTCCGCACCTTCCTGCCCGACCACGGCCGTCCGGTCATGGACGCCATCGAGAACCTCTCCGCCGCGGTCGTCATCGACCAGCAGCGCCTGGGCGGCAATCCGCGCTCCACCGTGGGCACCGTCACGGACATCAACCCGCTGCTGCGGCTGCTGTTCTCACGCGCGGGTGACCCCATGGGCCTGCCGACCAGCGCCTTCTCGTTCAACGACCCCCAAGGCATGTGCCCGGCCTGCGAGGGACTCGGCAGGGTCGTGGAACTCGACCTCGACTCCTTCCTCGACCGGAGCAGATCCCTCAACGAGGGCGCGCTGCTGCACCCCGAATTCTCCACGGACAGCTGGTACTGGCTGAGTTACGTGAAGTCGGGCTTCTTCGACAACGACAAGCCCGTGGCCGACTTCACCGAGCAGGAGCTGCGTCTGCTCCTCCACGGCGAGATGCCACAGAAGCTGCGCCTGGACTGGCAGGGCAACGCGCTGAGCGTCAAGTACGAGGGCGTGGTGGCCAAGTTCACCAGGCTCTACATCAAGAAGGACGACATGTCCGAGCGCAGCCGCCAGGTCTTCCAGCGGTTCGTACGCTCGGCCCCCTGTCGGGACTGCGCGGGCACCCGCCTGGCACCCGCCGCCCGTGCCTGCCGGATCGCCGGCCACCACATCGCCGACCTCACCTCGATGGACGTCGAGCGCCTGGGTGCGGTCCTGGCGGAGTTGGACGTACCCCAGGTGAAACCGGTCCTCAAGGCCCTGGTCTCCCGTCTCCGGCACCTGGTCGACATCGGTCTCGGCTACCTGAGCCTGGACCGGGAGACCAGGACGCTGTCGGGCGGCGAATCGCAACGGATCAAGATGGTCCGGCACCTGTCCAGCAGCCTGACCGACATGCTGTACGTCTTCGACGAACCGAGCGTCGGACTGCATGCGCGCGACGTGCACCGGCTCAGGGAACTCCTGCTCGAACTGAGGAACAAGGGCAACACGGTGCTCGTGGTGGAGCACGACCCGGACGTCATGGCGATCGCGGACCACGTGGTCGACATGGGTCCGAAGGCCGGAGCGCTGGGTGGTGAAGTGGTGTACGAGGGCGGCTTCACGGGTCTTGTGGCGGCCGACACCCTCACCGGCCGCCACCTTCGCCACCGCCTGCCGATGAAGGCCGAGCACCGCCGCCCGACCGGGGTGCTGACCGTCACCGGCGCGAACAGCCACAACCTCCGCGATGTCACGGTCGACTTTCCCACCGGTGTCCTGACCGTCGTCACCGGCGTGGCCGGATCGGGGAAGAGTTCCCTCGTCAACGACGGACTACTGAGCTGGCACCCGGACGCGATCGTGATCGACCAGTCCCCGGTGACGGGCAACCGGCGTTCCAGCACAGCCACCTACACCGGACTCCTCGACCCGATCCGCAGACTGTTCGCCAAGGCCAACGGCGTCAGCGCGTCGCTGTTCAGCGCGAACTCGAAGGGTGCCTGTGCCAACTGCCAGGGCCTGGGCGTGCTGTACACCGACCTCGCGTTCCTGGAGACCCTCAAGTCCGGGTGCGAGGTCTGCCAGGGCCGTCGCTTCGCCGACGAAGTGCTCGGCCACCGGCTGCGCGGCCGATCGATCAGCGACGTACTGGCCATGACGGCGGCCGAGGCGCTGGACTTCTTCACCGAGCCCAAGCTCCGCCGCACCCTGCACGCGCTGAACGAGGTGGGTCTGGATTACGTGGGGCTCGGCCAGCCGCTCAGCACCCTGTCCGGCGGCGAGTGCCAGCGCCTCAAGCTCGCGGCCGATCTGCACCGCGTCGGCAGCGTCTACGTGATGGACGAGCCCACCACGGGCCTGCACATGGCCGACACCCACCGCCTGCTCGGCATCGTCGAGCGCCTCGTGGATCAGGGCAACACCGTGATCGTCATCGAGCACAACCTTGACGTCGTCAAGAACGCCGACTGGATCATCGACCTCGGCCCCGAGGGCGGTGGTGGCGGTGGGACGGTCCTGTTCGAGGGCCCTCCGGCCGACCTCCTGAAGGCCACCGGCTCGCACACCGCCGAGTACCTGCGCCGGGACCTGTCCGGCGTCTGAAGCCAGGAGGCGAACCGGGTCTGTGCCCCACCGGGCTGGTACGCAAGGAAGCCCTCCGTCCGCAGGGGCGCGGCGGAGGGCTTCCCAGGAGCGGGACTCAGTCGATGACGACGATGCCGCTCTCACGGCCGCCGGCAGCGCCGTCGGTGGCCCAGCCGTAGCCGCTGCCCGCGGTGTGCACGTGGGAGGTGTGGGCGAAGCCGGACCAGTGTCCGGCGACGAACGGCTCGTCAGCGGTGACAACACCCTCGTAGCGACCGCCGACGGCGACGTCCGCGTAGGCGGGGGCGGACAGACCGGCCATCGTGAGCGCAACGGCGGAAGTGACCACGACTCGGGCCAGCATGCTCTTCATCAGAGTTCCTCTCAGCGGGGGGACGTCCCCCGAGTTAACGCAGACGGGAGGCCCAACCGGTCGCTGTACGCGCCAGCCCACGGAGCAGATCACCCAATTCGCCCCACGCCCGGGGCGCAGGTGCAGGTGCAGCGCGGACGGTGATCAATGGAAGAATCGCCAAGGTGACGGTACGAAACAGTGATATCGAGAAGGCGGCCGGGGTGCTGCGCGCGGGAGGGCTTGTGGCCCTCCCGACCGAGACCGTCTACGGTCTCGGCGCCAATGCCGAGGACCCCGCCGCGGTGGCGCGCATCTTCCAGGCCAAGGGGCGGCCCTCCTCCCACCCCTTGATCGTTCACATCAGCGGCGCGGACGGTCTCGACGAGTGGGTCGAGGACGTTCCGCCCACGGCACGGCTGCTGGCCGAACACTTCTGGCCCGGTCCGCTGACCCTGGTGCTGCCGCGCGGTCGTCGCGTGCCTCGCGAGGCGACCGGTGGTCTGGACACGGTGGCCGTGCGTGTGCCCGCCCACCCCGTCGCGCTCGCGCTGCTTTCGGAGTTCGGCGGGGGAATCACAGCCCCCTCCGCCAACCGCTTCGGCTCGGTCAGTCCCACGACGGCCGACCACGTCCGTGCGGAACTCGGCGCGGCCGTCGACTTCGTGCTGGACGGTGGCCCGTGCGAGGTCGGCGTCGAATCGACGATCGTCGACGTCACCGGCGAGGTGCCCAGTATTCTGCGGCCCGGCGGGGTGACGCGCGAGGAACTCGAAGCAGTGCTGGCACGTCCGATCGCGGTCCCCACAACGAGTTCCGTCCGGGTACCGGGCCAGCATCCGTCCCACTACGCGCCGCGAGCACGCGTCATCCTCGTGGAAGCCGACAAGCTCGTGGCCGAAGCGGAACGCGCGCAGGAGCGCGGACACCAAGTGGGTGTCTTCCTGCCGTCCGGCGCCGCGACTCCGTCCAAGGTGCACGCGGTGGTCACCCTGCCGAGCTCCCTGGCCGCCTACGCGCGCGGACTGTACGGGTTCCTGCGTGAGCTCGACGAGCGGGGATGCGACCTCATCATCGCCTCCCTACCGGCCGAGGAGGGGCTGGGGCTGGCGATCGCCAACCGGCTCCGCCGCGCCGCGGGGCCCCGGCCCGGTGCCGACCAATAGGGCCAACAGGCTCAACCCGCAGGGTAGTTGGTCAGGTGCTGATCTGGCCTGCCCGTCGGGCCACTTGTCGGGTGCGACCCGCTGGCCGGTGACGCCGTCGAGCTGCCGGGCGAGGAGCTGAGCGCTCGCCGCCTCGGCGCCGGCTGTCTTTGCCGGCTGCCGTCGCGCGGTGGTCCCGGTGACGGTGACGGTTGCCCGGGGCGGAACGGGGTCCCTCACCGCCTCGGAAGTGAAACCGATGATGCGACCTGACCTGGTGATCGTGAAGTCGAGCCGCATGGGCATCAGGACGCCCTGACGGTGGCGGCGGTACGTCACCAGGTATGCCGCATCCGGTCCGTCATCAAGCGTGCGGACCGTCTGGTCGCTTCCGGCAAGGCTGTCGGGGAAGTGTGTCCGGGCGAAACTGCGGGCGACTCCGCCCGCCTGGGCGGCGGTCAGCGTCCCGGCGTCACCGTGCTGGTCGGAGGCCGAGGCCCACTCCAGCGTTCGGTCCGGCCACCAGCCCGAAATCGTCCCGCGGTCCGTCGAAGCGATGATCTTCCATCGGCTCCCGTCCTTCTCCACCTGCGTTCCCGTGGAGCGGGTGCCGGTTCCGAACACCGCCTCCGCCTCGGCCGACAACCAGGTGTCGGAGCCCTCGGTGGCATCCACCACGGCTCGTCGGGAGTCGTCGATCGCGACCACATTCACGCCCGTCACCTGGGAGTTGAAGCCGTAGGCCAGCGCTGCCGAGCCGGCGAGTGCGATGCCCGCGGCCCAGGCGAAGTCGCGGAGCGGTCGACGGAGGGCCCGGCCACCGATCCCGAGCCACACCGCGGCGCCGCCGACACCCACGAGCGCGCCGATCGAGTTGGCGACGACATCGGTGACGGTGCAGGACCGGCCCAGCGACGTCACGGATTGGATGAACTCGATCAGTCCGCTGAAGAGCACGAACACGGCCGCCACCGTTGCGGGTCGACGGAACAGCAGCGTGCTCAGGGCGGCCGGGGGGATGAACAGGCCGATGTTGAGAAGAGAGCTGGACGACGTGAACACGTGCACGGGGAGCCCTGTGTCGCACTGGCCGACGGTCATGCCGGCGGCACCCGGGAGCAAGGTCACCGTGCAGAGGGCCGCCGTGCAGGTGGCCAGCAGCACAGGCAGGAGCAACGGCCTGTTGCGCGCCCTCGATATGAGGGCCGTGATGCCGGCCAGCACGCCGGCGAGGATCAGAAACGACGGGATCAGCCCCGGGACGGCCCCGATGGAAGCTCTGATCACCATGTGGCCTTTGCGTGGGGCGCTGTGGTGGGAGGGGAAGAGCCTCCCCAGCCGCAGCGACTTCCGGAACTAGCACTCCGATCAATCGACGCGCCCATCAAATCACCCCGTGCTCGGCCGCCGTCTCCCACCCTGTAGGAGCCCCAAGTTCCGTTGTGCGGAGACCAGTTGACTATCATCGCGCCGACGGATGGGGGATTCTGCCGGCTTCCGCAGCCGCCGATGCATGGGTGACCCGCTGCGGCCCCGGCCGGGCGAGGCGTGTCGATCAGGGCTGGATGTTCTCCAGGTCCTCCAGGAGGCCGGGGTGCTTCGGCTCCCAGCCGAGTGCACGCCTGGTGTGGCTGCTCGACGAGGGCTGGTCGGCCTCGAAGATCGTGCCGAGCGGGCCGTACGTCTGCGACGGCACCGCTTCGACAGGGAGGCCGAGGCGCCGCCCGATGACCGCGGCGATGTCCCGCACCCTGTCCCCCTCGTCGGCCACGGCGTGCCAGACGCTGCCCGCTTCCGCCCGTTCCAGGGCGAGCCGGAAAAGGACTGCCGCGTCGAGTGCGTGGACGGCCGGCCAGCGTTGTGTGCCGTCGCCCGGGTATCCGGACACGCCGCTCCGGCGTGCGATGTCGGTCAGCAGACCGGCGAATCCACCGGTGCCTTGGTTGTGGACTGTGCGCGGCAGGCGCACGGCCGTACTCCGGACCCCGCGCGAGGCAAGACCCAGGACGGCCGTGACCGCTCGGCCTCGGCCGCCGACCGGCCCGTCGGTCGGGGTCGGGTCGGCCTCGGTGGAGGCGCGGCCCGGCGTCTGCGGCGTACCCGAGACGGTCACGAAGGGGCGGTCGCTGCCGACGAGTTCCTCACCGAGGGCCGCGAGGGCGGCGCTCTCCTCGGCGACGTTCTTCGCCAGGGCCTCGGGGCTGCTGAAGTCGTTGCCGAAGGCGAGGTGGACGACCCCGTCGGCCCGAGAGGCGCCGGTCCGGAGTACGTCCAGCTCGGCGAGCGCTCCCCGGAGCGGCTCGGCGCCGGCCGCCTCGGCGGCCCGCGCGGACGCGTCGGAACGGGCGAGCGCGAGAACGGTGTGGCCGTTGCCGACCAGTTCGGCGACGACCGTGGAGCCGATCAGGCCGGTGGCACCGGTGACGAAGACGCGCATGATGATCCTCCATCAAGTGATGGGACTCTTGTCCCGTCACACGCTACCAGGTGACGGGACAAGAGTCCCATCGCATATGCTGGCCTCATGGGTAGGTGGGAGCCAGGCGCGCGCGAGCGCCTCGTCGTGGCCGCGGTCGACCTGTTCACCGAGCAGGGGTACGACGCCACGACGGTCGCGCAGATCACGGAGCGTGCCGGGGTCACCAAGAGCACCTTCTTCCGGCACTTCCCCGACAAGCGCGAGCTGCTGGTGGCCGGACAGGAAACGCTGAGCCGGCTGCTGACCGAGGGGATCGCCGAGGCCCCCGGCCGTGCCACTCCGCTGGAGGCGGTCGCCGCCGGTCTCGAACGCGCGTCGAGCGCGATGGGTCCGATGAACCGAGAGCTCGCCCCGCGCGTGCAGGCGGCCATCGCCGCGTGCACCGAGCTCCAGGAGCGTGATGCGCTGAAGACCATCAGCCTCGCCGCCGCGATGACGGCAGCCCTGGTCGCCCGCGGACTCCCCGATCCCACCGCGGCCCTCGCGAGCGAGCTGGGCATCCTCGCGTTCAAGCGCGGATTCGCCGAATGGTCCGACGGCGACGCCGACGGCAAGGACGAGCTCGCCGGATACGTCCTGGCGGCCCTGGACGAGCTGCGCGCGGCGAGCGCGAAGCTGGGCTGACCGGCCGGTCCCACCCGCTCATCGACCGCCTGCCGGGCAGGCGCCCTCGCTCATCGGCTGAAGGGGGCCGGGGCCGGGGCGGCGGATTCACCGGGCGGGGCGGATCGGGCCCTTCGGTGCCAGTCTTGCCAGATCGGCGACGAGTTCGCCGAAGCGGGCCTCGCCCAGTACTTCGCGCCACGCGCTGACGGCATCCCGGGCCGCCTGGTCGGCGGCGCGCGTGGCGGCCCAGCCGGTCGCGGTCAGTGCCAGCAGGCGGGCGCGGCGGTCGTGCGGGTGCGGATGCCGCTCCACGTATCCCTTACGGACCAGCTCCTCGACCAGCTGGGCGGCCGCCTGCTTGGTCACCCCCAGGTGTTCGGCCAGGTCGGCCGTGGTGGCACCGCCTGCCGAGATGCGGGCGAAGGCGAAGCCGTGCGCGGGCCTCAGGTCCTCGAACCCCTGCTGGGAAACGGTGGTGTGGATTTCCTGCACCAGCTGACCGGAAAGAGCCAGCACGAGTGCGGAGAAGACCAGGGCGTCGTCCATGGCTTGACTATAGCTCGTCAATCAGCTTGTCTATCAGGACAAGGAACTTGTCTATAGAGAGGTGGGGGCATGCCGTTCATACGCAATGAAGAGGCCGTCGCGCACGAGGTTCACGGTGGCCGTTTCGTTTCCTATGTTCGTCCGGACACCGGCAGCCGGGACCTCGCCGCCTGGCGCGTCGAGATCCCGGCCGCCATGGTGGCGCCGGTTCACGAGATCAGCGAGGAGGAGACGTTCTACGTCCTGAACGGCCGCGTCCGGCTCACCATTGACGGTGAGAGTGCCGAACTCGGCCCGGGGGACGCGGCAGTTGCACCCGCAGGTTCCGAACTGGCAGTCAGCAATACCACTGACCAGGCCGCCCACATGTGGGTCACCACGCGGGTCGGGCTCACCGCCCGCCTGGCCGACGGCAGCAGCATGACCCCGCCCTGGGCTCGATAGTGCGGTGAACGTCGGTGCTGAACGTCGGGCCCGGCCTCACGCATGCAGGGAGCGGGGCGGAAGGGAGCTGGTAGCTGGACTAGAGTCCTGTTCATGGCGACCCTCGTTCCTGCTCCCTTCGGCGACTTCGACGCTGCCTACCCCGCGCTTGAGGTCTCCGCGGACCTCGCCGAGCCGGTGGCCGGTGCTCTCACGAAGTGGGGCGCCTCCGATGCGGCCCGAGCGGTTCTCTACGTCGATACCGATCCGGCCAAGGCCGACACCGCCGTCTTCGCCGAGGCGTACAAGGTCCCGCTCGATGCCTCCGCGAACTGCGTGGTGGTCGCCGCCAAGCGCGGCGGCGAGACCACACTTGCCGCCTGCCTCGCACTCGCCGGTACTCGGGTGGACGTGAACAGTGCCGTGCGCAAACACCTCGGCTCGCGCAAGGCGTCCTTCGCGCCGATGGACGTCGCCGTGGCCGAGAGCGGGATGGAGTACGGGGGCATCACTCCCGTCGGCCTTCCCGCCCGCTGGCCGCTGCTCATCGACGCGGCGGTGGTCGAGACCCCGTTCGTCCTGGTCGGCAGCGGCCGACGTCGCGGCAAGCTGATCGTCCCGGGCTGGGCGCTGGCACAGCTTCCGGGGGCCGAGGTCCTCCAGGGGCTGGCTCGCTGAACTCCCCTTCCGGCTGCCGGCTTGGGCGACGCGTGCCGCGGCTCTCCGGCCCCGGCCAGCTGTCGTAGGGTGCGTCGTATGAGCCCGAGAATCGCTTCCAACACCCCTGTTGAACGTGCGCAGTTGCTGGAGTTCGTTCGTTCCCGGCACCGCGCGATCCTGCTGACCCGACGTGCTGATGGCGGACCGCAGGGGTCGCCGCTGACCTGCGGCGTCGATGCCTCTGGGCGTCTGGTGATGTCCACGTACCCCGACCGTGCCAAGACGCGCAACGCCCGCAGGGACGAGCGGGTCAGTGTCATCGTCCTGTCGGACGAGTGGGACGGGCCGTGGGTGCAGGTGGACGGCACGGCCGAGGTCATCGATGCGCCGGAGTCGGTCGAGCCGTTGGTGGACTACTTCCGCAGCATCAGCGGCGAGCACCCTGACTGGGCGGAGTACCGCGCGGCAATGCTGAAGCAGGGCAAGTCCTTGATCCGCGTCACGCCGGTGCGCTGGAGCCCGGTGGCGACGGGCGGATTCCCGGCGCGGCTGGCTCAGGAGTAGAGGCTTCCTTCCGCTCTGCCCTGAAGTCTCGGCCGGTCGGCGAACGAGCCCTTGGCCGTGGCCGTGTGCCCGAGTTCGTGCCGATCGGGATCTCGCTGCGCGGCGGATTCGGAATTGGTCTGGACCTTGACAGGTGCAGACCATTCCGCTTGAGTCTGCCCCGATCCCACTTGACTCCTTGAAGGAGTGGTCGCGTGTCGAGACAACGGCTCATAGCTCTTCTCACCGCGCTGGCGGTCGCGGTAGGACTCGCCCTCACCGTGCCGCTGGCATCCACGGCCTCCGCGGCCGCCACCTGCGCCGGCGCCTGGAATTCGTCCTCGGTCTACACCGGTGGTACGTCCGCTTCGTACAACAGCCACAACTGGCAGGCCAAGTGGTGGACTCAGGGCGAGACGCCCGGTGTTGCCACGGTCTGGGCCGATCAGGGGGCCTGCGGCGGTAGTTCGGGCGGTACCGGTGGAAGCTGCGACTACCCGGCGTGGGCCGCGGGCCACGCCTACGTGGCCGGTGACATCGTCAGGTACACCGATGGCAACTACTACATCGCCGAGCACGACAACCCGGGCTACGACCCGGTCATCAGCACCTGGTACTGGGATCCGTACAGCTGCGGCGGCGGCCCGACGACCCCGCCGTCCAGCGGTTCCTTCGTCGTCAGCGAGGCCCAGTTCAACCAGATGTTCCCGAACCGGAACTCGTTCTACACCTACAGCGGCCTGACTGCGGCGCTCAGCGCCTACCCGGGCTTCGCGAACACCGGCAGCGACACGGTCAAGAAGCAGGAGGCGGCGGCCTTCCTCGCCAACGTCAGCCACGAGACCGGCGGCCTGGTGTACATCGTCGAGCAGAACACCGCCAACTACTCGCACTACTGCGACGCGACCCAGCCCTACGGCTGCCCGGCCGGTCAGTCCGCCTACTACGGGCGCGGCCCGATCCAGCTGAGCTGGAACTTCAACTACAAGGCGGCGGGCGACGCGCTCGGTATCGACCTGCTCCACAACCCGAACCTCGTGCAGACCGACTCGGCCGTCGCCTGGAAGACCGGCCTGTGGTACTGGAACACCCAGAACGGCCCCGGCACCATGACCCCGCACAATGCCATGGTGAACGGAGCGGGCTTCGGCGAGACCATCCGGAGCATCAACGGCAGCATCGAGTGCAACGGCGGCAACCCGGCCCAGGTGCAGAGCCGGATCAACGCGTATCAGAGCTTCGTGTCGATCCTCGGGGTGCCGGCGGGCAACAATCTGAGCTGCTGATCCATCCACGAGCCAGGCCGATGCGCCCCTGCTCGGAGCGGGCAGGGGCACATCAACTGCCGTGCGGTGAAACAAAGTTGAGTCAGAACACGGCCTGTTCCAGACGGTGGCTGCCTCCTTGCGCCGAGCTGAGGACCGAGACGTCACGCAGTGGACGCGGTGCCGACGAAGGTGGCCCTGCGGCCCCGGTCCGGTGGGGGAGCGGGGCCGCAGGGCACGTGTGACGCGTCAGGCGCAGCGTCCGGTGGGCCGCGTGCGGGTCACCACCTGACTGATGCCGGTGGTCGCGTCGATCCAGACCACCTGGCCGCCGGCCGCCGCGGCGGCCGAGAGCTGGTCGCCGCGGTTGCACGAGACCCGGCCCTTGCGCGCGCCCTCGTCCGAGGGCGACGCGGTCGCCGAGAACTGCCACAGCTTGGCGAGCGACTCATTGCGGTACTCCGGGTCGTACGTCCGGGCTCCGACCGTCACCGCGTCCTCGGACACGGTGAGGTCGTACGCGTTCAACGCGTCCGGGCCGCCCTCCGGGCTGAGGTCGACCACGCCCGACCCGTCGAGTCCGGACCGGCGCAGTGCCGTGCTGCCGTCGCCGTCCTTCTCGTCGGTCAGCCAGTAGACGTGGGTGCCGTTGACGGCCGTCGGGCCGAGGCTCGCGTTGGCGGGTGCCTCCTGCACCACCGTGTCCGTACCGGCCGGGACATCCACGACACGGGTCGTGTACTGGTAGGTGACGGGTCTGCCGGCGACCCGTTGCATGTCCTGGTAGACGACCTTGCCGTGGCTCACCGACGGGAAGTACGCCCGGTGGTAGGTGCCCCCGCCGAGCTGGACCACGTTCGCCGGGTCCTTCAGGCTCAGATAGGCGATGCCGGGCCGGCCGCCGTAGTTGTAGTAGGGGAACGCGACGGTGTCACCGTCCACGGCCGTCGAGGCGCCCACGCTCCCGCTGGTGTGCCACAGGGTGCGCACCGGGCCGCCCGCGAGCGGCCGGGCCAGGATGTCCACCCCGTTCGCCCCGTACGCCTGCCACACCACGGTCTTTCCGTCGGTGGCCGGATTCACGTGGTAGCGGCCGTCGTTGGGGCTCATCAGTTTCAACTGGCCCTTGCCGTCGGCCCGTCCGGCCCACACCGAGTACGGCTCCGAGCCCGCCTCGTTGGACGTGGACGCCGTCCACCAGCCGCCGCCCGCGCCGACCCGCGAGTTGCTCGTGTTGACCCGGTCGAGGAGTCGGTCCGAGTCCACGCCGAGGGCCAGTTCCCAACCGGGCGCGATTCCATGGGCGTTGAAGGCCCGCTGCACGGCCTTGAGGCCGCTCGCCGGAACCTTGAGGTCCTTCGCCGCGGCGAGCACCGCGGCCCGGCCCTGCGTGAAGCCGTCGATCGGGGTGAGGTACTCGGTGAGGGCCTTGTAGACGACACGATCGGCCACGGCCGCGCCGAGGTCCTGCCGTATGTTCCACAACGCGCCCGAGAAGATGGTCGAGTTGAGGTGGACGCCGCCGTTGTCGGTGCCGAAGCCCACGCCGAGGAACGACTTGGCGGTGGTCCGCCCGTCCCCCATGTCGCGCAGGGCGCAGGCGCGCGGGGTCTTGGTCCGGCAGAGCCGTTCGCCGAGGAGGCCGGAGTCCGGGCTGTCGGTCGGGATGCCGTAGACGCTGTTCTCGATGGCGTTGCCGAAGTAGTCGGCGATGGCCTCGTTCATGGCCCCGGACTGGCCGGCGTAGACGAGGCCCGCGGAGTGCTCGATGACGCCGTGGGTCATCTCGTGGCCGACCACGTCGAGCCCCGCGGACAGCGGCCGGTATTCGGCGTCACCGGTGCCGTACACCATCTTCTGGCCGTCCCAGAAGGCGTTGACGTACGGCTGCCCGTAATCGGTAACGCCCACCAGGGAGTTGACGGTCATGCCGTGCCCGTCCAGGCTGTCCCGGCCGAAGTTGGTCTTGAAGTAGTCGTGGACCTGGCCCGCGGCCCAGTGGGCGTCCACCGCGCCGGAGTCGGTCGCCTCGGTGCCGAACGCCGTTGTCGGGGAGGCCACTTCCAGGATGTCCTCCGGCCAGGTGCCGACCAGGTCACTGGCCCACTTGCCACGTGCGTCCCAGGTGGCGAGGACGTTGTCGCCCTGGAGCCGCGAACGGTCCCGCAGTACATAGGAGTTGCGCGTCTCGTCGCGGTCCACCTGGAGTTCGACGGGCTTTCCGTCGAGCCGGACGCCGGTGCCCGCGACTCCGGACGCGGGGGAGGAGGCGGGCCGGGCCGCGGGTATGGGGACGGAGGCGGCTTGTGCCGCCGGGGCTGTCCCCGCCGGCGTGACGGGCGCGCCGAACGTCTGGATCCCGCTGTACTGGAGGACCGGATATCCGGCCTGCGCGTCGATGTACACCTCGCGCGCCACCGGTTCGGCGCTCGCCGGATCCTTGCCCCGTACGGTGATGTGCCGGGCGAGCACCCCGCCCCCGGCCGGCAGGACCACCAGCCCGCGGGCCGTGCCGGTGAGCTGCGGCTCACTCTCCTCGCTGCCCGGGCGCGGGGTGAACTTCTTCGCGCGCAGATCCGTAAGGACTGCGTCGACCGCGCGCTCGGCGGCCAGTTCGTCACTGATGGCAGCTGTCGTACCGGTCCGCAGCCCGGTGAAGTACTGACCCGAGGTGCCCGTGACGACCCGTCGTCCGTCCTTCTTCTCCATGCGAACGAGGTACTGGCCGCCGAGCACCGGCACGCCCTGATGCTTCTGCTGGAAGCGCACGGTCTCCTGTCCGCCCCCGCCGGTCACGGTGCCCACCGGGTCCAAGTCCCGCGCCGGGGAGGCGATCCCGTACCGGCTCTGCTTTCCCGCGAGGTAGGCGCGGGCCGCCTCGGCCGCGCTTCCCTTGTCCGGCGCCTGCTCACGGATGCCCTGCACCATGCCGGGCGTCGCCGTGTGCTGCCCCGGGACCACATCCGCGGGGCCGGGCGGCGAAGCGGCCTGGGCGGCTGTGGCCGGAGCGACCGAGACGACGAGTGCGGCGGCGCTGATCAGCACCGCCGCACTCGCTCTGCGGGATCTTCCGTTGGTATGTGCTCTCGCTCTGGTCGAGCGCGTTCTTGAACGCGGCATCCTCTCCCCAACCCCCTGGCACGTCCTGTCGGCGGCACGGCGCCGCCGGGCTGTGCTCATGGAACCTGCGATGCGCCGAGGCATCAATGGGGCAGGGGCCGCACGGACGAGTTCCGGCCGCGCGGCCACGGGGGAGTCGGGGCGAGACCCCGAAGAGGCAGCTAGGAGGAGGCGGGGAAGGACTTCAGCCAGGTCCCGTCGTCCTGGGCGGTGGCGTCGGTGTAGCCGCAGCCGTCGGCCTGGGCCGCGGCACCGGGGTAGGCCACCTCGATGGCGACCTTGGGGAAGTCCTTGGCGAACGCCGCGACCGCGACCCGGCCGTCCTTGACGGGTCCGCGTTCGCAGTCCAGCCGGACGGTGCCCCGCTCGATGCCCGACAGCCACTGTCGGAAGGCCTGCGGGCGCATGACGGGCTCGGGCACCATCTGGGTGCTGAGGTCCAGGGCGATCCCGTCCAGGACGGCGGTCACCTCGTCGAGCGGAGCGGATCCCGACTTCGGCGCCGGGTAGAGGTAGGAGGAGTGCGGCTGTTGGTCGATCGCGGTCGTCGTGCCGATGTAGCGCTTGCCCGACTTCCCCCCGGCGAACTTGACCTCGAAGTTGCCGGTGGCCGCGGCCACCGGGCTCCCCGGGTAGGTCTTCGCCCACAACTCGTCGCCGCCCTGCGTGGCGTCGCCTATGCCGTAGGCCCCGTACAGGCCGCCACCCGCCTCGATCAGGGCCGCCGACCTGCCGCCGCGTACGGCGTTGCGGTAGCGCACCCGGAGGGTCAGGGTCGGGTAGTCCCTGCGGAAGTCCTTGATCACCGAGCGGCAGGAGTGGCACGGCCCCATGTCGGAGTACAGGTCCAGCGTGCCCTTGCGGACCGCTCCGATGCGTGCCGTGTAGTCGGCTGTGCTGGTACAGCCCAGGTGGTGGTAGATCTCGTCGGCGAGAAGGTTCACCACTTGGCGTTCGGCGTCCTTGCTGTGCTGGCGGCCCTTGAGGGCGCCGGTCCAGTCGGCGGGCTCGGGGATGTCGTTGTAGTAGTTGTCCCCGCGCGGCGCCTGGTGCGAGACGCTCTGGAACTCTCCTTCGAGATCGGGATAGCCGATGAAGGCGATCGAATACGTCAGGGTCGCCTTGTTCGTGAATGCGGCGGTTGTCATGTGCTGAGCTCCCCCACTCCGTCACAGGATGTACCGGGCGGTCGCCCCCGGCGCCCGGGCGCGCGGAGCGCTGGACGGGCCCCGGCGGGCGGCCTCAGGTGACTTCCCCTCCAGGGGACCGGCCAACCCCGGCCGGAGCGGGGGAGATTGGTGCACAAGAACGCCCAGTCGCACGCCCTCAGCGCACATGTCCTTTCTCAAGCCGGGCCCGGTGCAGAGGAAGCCGTGGGCGGACGGGCTCGGCTGTCGTCAGTGGCCCCCCTTCGGCGGTTGGCAGGCGCTCCCGTCGGGATAGCCCGCGAAGGCGTCCGCCTTCGTGGCGTCGCGGCTCATCGTGCCCTCCACGCACCAGGGAGAAGCCCCGAGGTCGATCAGGAACCCCACGCCCGTCGGGCCGTCCTCGTACGCCTGCACCTTGGCGGCGGAGTAGCCGAGCCCGGTGAGGGCGTCATGGGCGTGGTCCGGGACGAAGTCCCCTCGCCGGCGCAGCGGTTCGAGTGCTTTCGTCACGCGCGACACGACGGCAAGGCCGTCACAGCGACTCTGGCCGTGGAGCGGGATCGGCACCCGGAATCCGTGGTTCT
This sequence comes from Streptomyces sp. CB01201, assembly GCF_002803085.1. GTDB lineage: Bacteria > Actinomycetota > Actinomycetes > Streptomycetales > Streptomycetaceae > Streptomyces > Streptomyces hundungensis. Next base: position 1,060,286 of record NZ_NNBJ01000001.1, read on the forward strand.
CGGCGTAGTGATCCGTCGGCGGCACGGTCGAGGAGGCCGAGGCGGTCGCCGAGGGAACGGACGGCTTGGCACTCTCACCGGGGCAGGGGGAGTCCACCGGGGCGCTGGGCTGAGTCACCCCGGTCGGCGTGGCACGCGCGTCCGGGTTCGGGCCGGCGGCATCGCCCGCACGCTGGGTGCCACACGCTGTCCCCAGCAGCAGTAGGACGGCCGACAACGGCAGTATGCCGAGGCGCGCACTCATCTTCCCTCGTGTCGTCATGCCTCGATTTTCACGCATGGCCCGGCGGGTGCCGCGGGCACCCCTGCCGTTCGTCTCCCGGCTCCAACACCGGCTCCTCCAGGCTGATTTGCAGCTCCGCCGCGCACTTGCGACAAGCCGGTGGAGTCGAGTCGAGTCGTTGCCGGGGCTCCGGATCGTGAGCCGCACCGAAGCGACAGCGAGGGAACGCGGAGGCCGCTCGCCGCCGCGTGGATGCCTTGCTCGACTGCGTCCGCCTGACCAGACCCCCTGTGAGAGAGCTGTGAAGGATCGATGTATCGTTCGAGCAAATATGTCGCGGTCCATACCAATCGCGCCATCCTCTACGACCAGCCGGGGGGCTAGTTCATGAAGTTCATCAAGCGCCGCGCGTACCAGCGCGCGCTCGCGGCCACCGCCATCACCGCGGTGATGGCCACCGCCGCAAGCACCGCCGTCGCCGCCGGGAACCCGACCGACGCCAAGGCGCAGCGCGCTCAGGCCGAGGCCCAGGCCCAGCACCGCACCCACGGCCCCGCACGGCTTGCTGCCCCGCGTGCCGCCGCCCCCGGCCAGGTGGCGACGCCCACCTTCTCGATGTCGGCCGTCGACAAGCGGACCGGGAACCTGTACCTGTACTTCCCGGACGGTCAGGGAGGCTTCGATTCCCGGTACGACGTCGGCGTCAACTTCGACTTCGCCGCGTTCCAGGCCCCTGTCGACAACGACAAGGACGGCTACAGCGAGAGCACTTGGCACATCGAAAAGGAAGGCCGGCTGACTTACACCTACCACGTCTCGGAGTTCGAAGTGGACACCAAGACCATCGGCGGGGGCTGGCAGATCTACGACAAGGTCCTCTCTCCCGGGAACCTGGCCGGCGCCGGTGAGGCCGACATGATCGCCCGCGACAAGGCCGGCGTGCTGTGGCTCTACCTCGGCTACCCCGACGGCCGAGTCGCTCCCCGCATCAAGATCGGTGGTGGCTGGGACGCGTACACCGAGATCGCCGGCCAGGGCGACCTGAACGGGGACGGCAAGTCCGACATCGTCGCCGCCGACAAGGCGGGTGTGCTGTGGCTCTACACCGGAACCGGCAACTACAACGCCCCGTTCAAGCCGCGCACCAAGATCGGTGCCGGCTGGAACGCGTACGACCGCATCCTGTCGGTCGGCGACCTCAACCGTGACGGCCGCGCGGACCTCGTGGCCCGCGCCAAGAACGGCGATCTGTACCGCTACTTCGGCAACGGGCGCAGCGGTGACCCGTTCGACGCGCGTGTCAAGATCGGCTGGGGCTACAACATCTACAACCTGCTCTGATCGGACCGTGGTCGCCTCCGCGCCCACCCCGGCAGAGCCACTGAGCCGCAGTGCCCCCTGGAGTGGGGGCACTGCGGCTCGGCGGTGGCTGGATTCGGATCACGGGTCGCACGGCCCGGGGCGGCACGCGGGTGCGGGGGTCTAGGTTCGGCCTTCGACGCCTGGATCGGATGACGGGTGGGTGGCCGCCGCCGTCCAAGGACGGTGCCGGCTGGAGTCGACTGAGCGAACCGATAGGAGTGGCGTGCGGTGAAGGGCCAGGTCGGGCACAGATGGAAGCGTTCCGTCGCGGCGGCGTTCCGCGGCAGGACCGCGGCGGTGATGGGAGCAGTGGCGTTGCTCGCGGCGGTCTTCACGGGCGTGGGGGCCGGTACGGCCGGCGCGGTGGAGAGCGGCACCCGGACTGCCGCAGTGGGGGGATGGACCTGCCCCGGGGTGGCCGTTCCGCCCGGATACGTCATCACGATGTTCAACAGCAGCGGCTGCAACGGCGCGGGCGCGTGGTTGCAGCAGCCCGTCCGTGACGGGATATGGACCTGCTCGGGGTCACCGGTCGTGTCGGGCTACGTCATCACCAACTACGACCGCAACGGCTGTAGCGGAGTGGGCGGCTGGTACCACCAGTTGGTGCGCAACGGCATCTGGACCTGCCCGTACTCGCCGATCCCGGCGGGGTACCGCAGCACCACGTATGACGCGCGCGGATGCAGCGGTCTCGGGGCGTGGCTCACCATCCGTTCCTGACGTCGATCGCGACGCAGCACTTGCTGTGACGCGGCATGCGCCCTGACGTAGCACCCGCTCTGAGGCAGCAGTCGGTCCGATGGTGCGCACGACCGCGGGCAGTGCTCGCCACACAGCAGCGCAGGCACCTCCCGATCGAGGGGTGCCTGCGCCGCTCTCCGATCCGGCTGCTCCCAGGCCCGTTTTCGCCGTGCACACCACTTTTCGCCGGGCACACCACGCGGACGCTGCAAGGCCTAACGTCGGCGCACGTTGGCCTTCACTGCGTCTCGGATCGGAGTGGGCCCTGCGTTGAGTTCAAGAATCTGCCGGCCGATGAGGGGTTCGTGCAGCAACTCGGCGAGAGCTCCAGCGACATCGGCGCGAGCCACCTGACCGTGGAACTCGGCCGGGCCGAGTGACACCGTGCCCGTTCCGGGGTCGTCGACAAGCAGTGATGGGCGCAGAATGAGCCAATCCAGATCACTACGGCTGAGCGCGATGTCCGCCTGCTTCTTCACGGCGAAGTAGTACTCGACCTCGTCGCCGAGGTCCCGCTCCCGCCAGGACTCCGGGAGTACCGAAACCAGTGCAAGACGATCGACCCCCGCACGGCGGCTTGCCTCGATCGTTTTCGTGACACCATCGCCGTCGATGGCTTTGGTCGTCTCCATGCTGCCGCCGTTGGACCCCGCAGCGAACACGATGGCGTCGACGTCGCCGAAGGCCGCCGCCAGAGCTTCCACGGACAGGTCGGCGAGATCCCCGACCGTCGCCTTGACGCCGCGCGCGGCGAGGTCGGCGCGCTGCTCGTCGCGGCGTACAAGTCCTTGAACGCCGTCTCCCCTGGAGAGAAGCTCCTGGGCGAGCAGCCCCCCGATCTTGCCGGTGATCCCCATGATGAATACATCCATCGTGAAAGCTCCCTTCGTCTCGGGCGTCGAGGCGGTCGCAGTCTTCCCCGGGTCGTAACGGCCCAACAGCTCGATCGCCAACGGCATTCCGCGGCCCAGCCGCACATCGCGCCCCAGCGGGGCGAAGTCATGGTGACCAGAAGACGGGGGAGCGCGTTCCACCCTGTGCGGGCCCTCGATGTCGTCGCACCGCGGTAGCGGACCTGCGCCCAGGTCCCGGCGAGTTGCCGGGTCCTCACCCGGTCCGTACGAGAGGACCCCCGCCGCCGATCGCGTCGAGGATGTGGGGCCATGCGGCCTCGCCGAGCAGTGCGTCGGCTTCAGGCGTACCTCCGTACCGGAAGCGGGGGGACGCGGAGGCAGGGTGTTCGCCCGGCAGGCGGGGCCGATGGCCGGCATCGTGGCGTGCGATCAGGCGCACGGCGGCTCCGGTCGAGCGCCGGCGGCGCGCGAGTTGTTCGGCGGAGGGCAGAGACGGCCACATCGCGTCGTCGCCACCCGCGACCAGGATGAGATCGGCCCGGGCCGCCTCCACCGGAATCTCCGCTGCCGGAAGGCGGTGGGAGAAGGTGCGTTCGCTGAGTTCGTACCAACTCCGGACGGCGACCGGCGGCTCGGGGAAGGGCCACGCGTCATCCATCGGTACGAAAGGCAGTGCCCGCTCCTGCCACGTCCAGGAGGAGCGGTACGGGTATCGCTCGCCGTCGCGCCCCGGACCGACGTTGCACCAGACCCGTGAAGTGGGCGACAACGCGACGACCGCATCCACTCGCGGATCGTGCACCGCGGTGAGCAGGGCGGCCTCGGCGCCCTTGGAGGCGCCCAGAATGGTGATGCGCCGCGCCCCCTCCCGTTGGAGGACGTCGACGGCGGCTGTGAAGGTCTCCAGAGGGACTTCGCAAATTCCAGGGGCCTGCCCGGGACCGCCGAACCACCTGATCGTCAGGGCGACAACTCCCTGCCGGGCGAGGAGACGCGCGCGCTCACGTTCCATCCGCCCACTGGAGCCGGCCAGTACGAGCACTCCCACGTCGCTGCCTCGCGCAGGAGCGACGAGAAGCCCCTCCCACGGTTCGGTCAGCTGGTACTCGGCGGTGTCCACGATGCCCATGCGCGCTCCTGGCGGACGAACTAGGTTCTGTCTCTCCGATCACGAATGGAGAGACAGAACTGTCGGCGAAGTGAAGCCTGCTT
>NZ_NNBJ01000010.1 GCF_002803085.1 Streptomyces sp. CB01201
TCCACAGCCTCGTCGAAGAGCCCGCCAACCGATGGCTCGTCCGGCACATCCCCGCTCGGTGGCGACGCGTCGCCACCGGTGCGTCCCGCTAGGCCGTTCCTTCGGATCACCTTGCTGACCAGATGAAGATGGCGGCGAGGTGGAGTCCGGCGAGGACCTCCACGGCCACCCCGCCTATTCACCTCCATCTTCGCCGACGCCGGCATGGCCGCGACTGCTGTCCAGCACCGCACGGCGACACCCGTTGATGGACCGCATAGCGGTGGAGAAATGGCCCGATAGGGAAACGGCCCCTGGGCCGAAGGCGATGCTGGTGCGGTTGCAACTGTTGGCTAGCGACCCTGAGGTCCCGTCAGGGCAAAGGGAGAGGGCCCCACAACGTGGGGCCCTCGACCTCTTGGAGCACCGACGGCAACAGGGTGTTCCGAGGGTACGCGCTTCTGTCCTACCCTGGTTAAAATCTATGTGCACGAGTGTGATGACGGGGAGGAGATGGGGTGGCGGGCGAGGGTAGGCCGGCGGTGAGGAAGCCGTATCTGGCTGGTGGGGCGGAGTTCGCTGCGCTCTACAACGTGAAGCGGCTTCAGGTCAGCCAGTGGATCAGCAGGGACCAGACGCTCGGCTACCGGTACGCCAAGATCATCAGTGGCTCGCCCTACTGGCTGCTCCAGTTTGTGAAGGGCTTCGGCGACACCACGCCCCGCCCGAAGTGTCTTAACGAAGCCGAGCTCGCTCGCCTGGTCAAGGAGCAGGACCCGGGATATTGGGTGGGTGAAGTCGACCAGCTCCCGCCGTTGGTAGGGCAGACGGAGCTGGTAGCTCTGTTCGGGTTGCCGTCGACTGCGCTGCTCCGCAAGGCTGTGACAACCGGTCGCCTTCGTCCCTCTGACTACACGCTCTCCGGTTCGCCGATTTGGCTGCTGGAGTCGGTGGTCGAGGACGCTCCGGCGCTTCAGCAGGGTGCGCGCACCGTCGACTGGTCTCTCGATGAGAGCGTTCTTGCGGCTCTTCGTACGGGGACCTATGGCGGTCCGGGGGCGAGGATCATCCCGCGAGGGCCTGCCGCGAAACAGGCCAAGTAGTCATTTCCCATGGCTAGTTGATATTGATCCAGCCCGCCTATGCATATAGAATAGAAGCGTATTTGCTGGGGTGTGCCCCTATTCCTCTTGGGGGTGTCGCGAGCCTGACTGCCGCTGCCGGATGGTGCTGCTTGCGTGGTCCGCCACGCCTGAGTGTCGCTGTTGCCGATCGATATTCGCCACACCCGAAAATAGATTCCAACAATCCAGGGTCTTGGTTCTATCTCTGAGGGGGCTTTGTCGACCCAGCAGCAACCGTTGTTCGGCCTCGAAGACATCCAGCGCGTACGCCACCCAGAAAGCGTCCGTGACCTGACCATCCAGCAGCGTTTTGAGGCGTTTCACACCCTTCGAGTTCGCGCTGAACAACAACTTCCGCTCCCGATACGTCCGGCTCCTGTTGGCCGAACGCCCGGAGTGGTCCCCGCTATTCGAGGTCCGGGCCCTGCGCACGGCTAACTACGGCCTCTTGGAGCCAGATCGTGAACGCATCAGCGGACGCCGCATGACTTCCTGGAAAGAATTGGCATTATTCCCCTAGAGTGTGTTACGCGAAATTCTCAGGGGTCTCCGGATGGGCGGATCGGAACTGCTTGTGCTTGCAGTTCGACTGTCCGCGATTATCCCTCGAAGTTTTCGCCCCGGTTCAGACCGTGCGGCGATATCCCACGTACCCCTGTCAGCTTTCGCCCCTTTTGCCTTCGGTGTGTCAAAGGCGGAAGCTATTAAACCATAGCCAGAGACATCCAGAACGGGCGCGTGGTGGTCACCTTAGTGGTCGGAGATTGGACTGCTTCGCTCCGAGGTTACTTGATTTCTGGTCCTTCGCACTCAACTAAGGCTGATCATAGGTGAGTTCATGCACGTGGCCGAATGCCGGCTGCCTCTGGCAGGTCAGATCCGGGATCTCACCTGCTGGCGTGGGGGCAGCGGGACGGGTGCGTTGAGTTTTATTGAGGAACCTTTAAAAAATATGTGCGCTTCAACATCTCGCTCCTTTGGGCAGCTGCAGCCTTGTCCCTTGGTTCAACCTGATTGGCGCCAACTTGCCTGTTGGGAAATGGAGTTGATACTTCCTCGTGTGGTGGTCCGCACGGCAATCCTCCGGAGAGGGAGGTAATGTTATGGAATCTTTATCTACCCCTATGGGGCGATTCGCCCGAATTTTTGATCTGTAATGGTGTTCTAATATTTCAGTCATCGAGTGGCAAAGTAGTCCCGATCGGACGCTTAGCGGGATGGGCCATATCGGTGCTCGGGGATGAGGGAAGTGTCATAGTTCAAAGGGGGATCGGGGGTTTCTCGCCGCGCTGAGCATGCGGCTTATTTCGCCATGACGATCTTGTGGTGAAATGAGGCGCGCGTGACTCTGAGGTGAGCGTACATATCGGACCATGTGACGGAAGCGAAGTTTTCGCATGCGACATCCGGGATGGAAGTCTCGTGCCTTATCCACTGGCGTCAGTGGGGCGCCGTCGCTGAACTAGAGCCAGTTGTGTCTGAGCAGTAGTCGTATTCCGGGCCGCACCGAGGGTGCCCCCTGTCGATCCTTGGGCCCTGCCTCTCTGTTTCTGGCGCGTATTTCCATGTCCGGCCGGAAGGCCGCTGTCTCCAGTCCGTCGATCGGCTGGGGGCGGCCTCATGCCTGCCGCGAGGCGGGCGCGAACCACCAAGAAAGATCAGATAGTTGAGACGCAACCTCCTGAGATGTGCGCGCATACCGGTGGCGACAGCGGTTGCGCTGTCGCTGTCCGTTGGTATCGCGACGACTCAAGCCTATGCAGCGGCCGCTCCTCCCGGGTCGGCTGATGGCTGGTCAGCACCGGCCCAGCAGCTCTCTAGTGCCGAGCCGGGGAGCCAGCCCCGGGCCGTGCCCGACAAGCAACGGGAAGCAGTCCTCGGCAAGGGCTACGCCAAGTCGGGGGACCAGGCATTCACCACGTCCGGTGACGGCACCGGGTTTCATGTCCTGGTCGCGGACGAGAAGGCAGGCTACGCGTGGAAGACCGCCGCGAGTCTGTCCGAGCCGGGCTTCGAGACGGACACGTGGATCGGAAACGCGTGCGTGACCGAGTCCGGCACGTACGCGGCGGTGGCGTATGCGCCGCGCACCTTCGTGAACAAGCCAGAGCTGATCACACGCGGCGCGTTCACGGCCGTGGTCAACCTGGCTTCCGGGCAGATCACGAAGCTGCCGTTCCAGGCGACGCTCGGCTACTTCTCGCCCGGCTGCGGCAAGGGTGACGAGGCGGTGTTCACCGCGCTCACCGACGACACGTCGAACACGAACCAGACGCGGATCGTCACGGTCAACGCCAAGACCGCGAGCGTCGGGGAGAAGCAGACCGTGGCCGGCGAGGTCACCTCAGCCATCCCGACGGCCAAGGGGATCGTCGCCGCGTCGGGGACCCACATCGTCACCGTCAAGGACGGCAAGGTCCGCCCGGTGGCGCAGACAAAGTCGTGGCCGTTCCAGCTCAAGGCCGACGCCGGCGGCGGTGTGACCTTCATCGAGCGCGCCCCGGCTCCGGCGCTGGCGCGTAACGCCCCGGCTTCCGGGACAGTCGGCGGCACCCCGGCGGACACTGCCGCAGTTTCCCGGGTGAGCGCGGAGCAGATCGGCACGGCGAACGCCAAGGCCGAGCCCGCGCAACTCGCTCAGGGCAAGCTCTCCGAGTTCGACCTCGCGGCTACGCCCGGCGGCGAGTTGTACGTCACCGGTGCCGCCGCTTCCACAGCGCATGTGGCCAGTCCGTTGCGTAACCCGGGAGGGATCAGCAAGGACGCCCGGATCTCCAGCAAGGGACAGGCCGCTGTTACTTCAAAGTGGGCGGACGGCAAGGACTCGCGCATCCGACCCGACGAGGCGCTGATTGAGCGCACCGTGCGGACCACGGTCAAGGTCCTGGACACGGGCAGGGAAGTCGTCTTGGACGCGCCCCCCGCGCTGGACCGGCTCGGCGGAGCCCAGTCTGTGCAAGCTGGCACGCAGACCAGCCCGGTTCTGGCCGCACAGGGCGCCGCACCCCGCAGCGCGCTGCGGGCACCGGCCAATGACACCGTCGACGCCGAGCGGTACTGCTCGGTGCCACGCAACGACCCGAAGAAGCAGGCATTCCAGCCCACCCCTCGCCAGGTGGAGTGGGCCGTGGATCAAGCTGTCGTCGGCCAGTTGAACAAGAGCGCCTCGCGTCCGGCGAATTGGAAGAACACCGGCATGGCGGCATACGCGCCACAGTCGCTGTTCCCGCTCACTCCGCTCGCGGGCGGCTCCGGCGGGGACTGGCATGTGCCCGCGCAGGTGATGCTCGGCATCACCGCGCAAGAGTCGAACATGTGGCAGGCCACCCGGTTCGCGGTGCCCGGTGTAACGGCGAACTCGCTGATCGGGAACTACTACGGCATCAAGTACTCGTCCTCTGGCCAGCAGCAGGACCCGTGGGGTGTCAACTTCACCGAAGCGGACTGCGGTTACGGCATCACACAGGTCACCGACGGCATGCGGATGCACGGCAAGGAAAAGAAAGGTGAGCAGCCCAAGACCACGGTGCAGCAGGAGGCCGTGGCGCTCGACTATGCGGCTAACATCGCAGCGGGCGTGAACATCGTCGTCGAAAAGTGGAACCAGACCCAGGGCGATGGCCTGGTCGTCAACGGCGGCAACCCGAAGTACATCGAGAACTGGTTCTACGCCCTGTGGGCGTACAATGCCGGCTATTACCCCAAGTCGTCGCCGCAGGCCGGCAAGTGGGGCGTGGGCTGGACGAACAATCCGGCCAACCCGCTGTGGAAGGAGAACCGCACCCCCTTCCTGGAAGCGGCCAACGGCAAGGACGACTACAGCCACGCCTCCCACCCTCAGGACTGGCCCTACCAGGAGAAGGTCATCGGCTGGGCCGCACGTCCAATCGCGGCCATGTTCAAGCCCGGCGACATCCAGCCCGGATACCGCGCCGCCTGGTGGACCAACAACGGCGACCGCACGACGGCCAAGCCGCCGATCCACACATTCTGCGACTCCTCCAACGACTGCAAGCCGTCCGCGATCAGCGAAGGCGCGTCCAACCAGGACGGACAGGGCCCGTGCATGCTGCCCGGTGACCCGAACACGAAGAACCCGCTCTATCTGAAGTGCTGGTTCAACAAGCCCGTCAACTGGAAGGACTGCGACAAAGCCGCCAAGTGCGGCAACCCCGTCCACCGCTTCAACGACACCTACCCCGAGCAACCGGACGAGAACTCCTACCCGCCGCGCTGCGACAACGGACTTCCCGCGGGCTCCTTCGTCGTGGACGACCTTCCGGCCGGAACCGTTCCGGCGGGTTCGTCCGGACGGTCCTGCGGGCCTACGAAGTCCGACGGATCGTTCCAGTTCTCCTTCGCCGAGGACGGCGGCAAGTATCCGGGCAAGATCGATCTGCACCAGATCGGTGCGGGCAACGGAAACCACTTCTGGTTCTCCCACACCCGCTGGATGGCCACGGCGGACGGCAAGCGGCTGAACATCTCAGGCAAGTGGAAGCTGAACAAGTCCGGCCCGGGATGGATGCGAGTATTTGCGCACATGCCCGATCACGGTGCCCACACCCGGCAGGCCGCCTACGTGATCGGCGGCACGAACTCCACGAGCCCCAAGCGGGTCCACCCCCAGCGGATTCAATCCAACAAGTGGGCCGACCTCGGCGTGTTCTATTTCACCGGCACCCCGAGCGTGACCCTGAGCACCGACACCACCGATGGTCGCGGAACCGAGGACATCGCGTGGGACTCCGTCGGCTTCCAGCCGTTGGCGGGCAAGCCGAAGGACTTCGTGGTCGCCATGGGCGACTCGTACTCCTCCGGCGAAGGCGCTTCCGAGGGCAACCGGGACTACTACCCGGAGACCAACTACCGTGACAGCCAGAACAAGGATGCGCGCAACGCCTGCCACCGCTCCACCCAGGCGTGGTCGCGGCAAGCAACCATCCCGGGCCGGAGCAAGTCCAACGGAGCCCGCGCAGACGCGCTGGATCCAACGATGGACTACCACCTGATCGCCTGCTCCGGCGCCCGCACTTACAACGTGCTGAAGGAAGTGCAGACGAACGGTGGCGAGCTGCCGCAGATGGACCAGGGGTACCTCGACCAGAACACCTCCCTGGTGACCATCTCCATCGGCGGAAACGATGCCCGCTTCGCCAGCATCATCCAGAAGTGCCTCATCGCGGTCGGCACCGGCAGCTGCCAGGACAAGACCTTCGGCGACGGGGACACCGACAACTCAGTTGGCGGCCGCGACCGCAAGTTCATCGGCCAGAGTCTGGAGAACGCCGCCCCTGGTGTCATTAGGGAAGTCGTCCGTCCGGACATCACCAAGACTCTCCTCGCAATCCATGAGAAGGCCCCGAACGCGAAGATCGCGCTCATGGGATACCCGCCGCTGCTCTCCTCCAAGGGCGAGTGCCTGCGGATCGACCCGCAGGTCGGCCTGACCGAAGCATCGACCAGCTGGCTCAACGGCGTTGCCGACACGCTGACCGCCGAAATGCAAGGGGCCGCGGATGATGCCAAGAAGCAGGGCGTCCAGGCGTGGTTCTCCAACCCGACAAGCGACTTCGAGAACAAGGCGGTCTGCGGTAACCCGGAGTCTGTTCACGGCATTGTCAAGACCCTCGTCGCCTCCGACGACCCAGTCAAGGACTGGCCGATCGTGAGCAAGTTCGGTCTCTCGGCCCAGTCGTTCCACCCGAAGATCGGGGGCGCGCGTCTGTACGCGAACTCCCTCGAACGCACCATGACCCGCATGGGCCTGTAGGGCCCCGTAGGTCACCCAGGGGCCCCGCCCATGGCGGGGCCCCTCACCCTCTGCCTCAAAGAGAATGCGTCATGCGAAAGTCTCTCGCCGCGATGGCCGTCGCGGACGTCGTCCGCCCCGGCGGCGTCGCGTTCGCCGCCACGGCTTCGGCAGTGAGCTCCTGTACGGGCGCTCTCGGGACAGCATTGGCTTCGACCTGCCGGGCAAACGTTCACCGAGAACTGCACGAACGTCACCGACGAGAAGGCCCACAGCGCGCTTCGCTCCACTGGCAGATTTCTGGGGACCAGGACACTCGATGGGCCGCCCGCAAGGTCACCGCGCGCTCAAGGCCGCTCGGGCCCGCCCGAGACCGACCCGGCATCACGTCGAAGATGTGCGGCTTCCCCAAGGCTCTCAACGTCGCACGGGGGCACAACAGCGACGGCCAGCGCCGCACCGCCTCCGCCAAGACACAGTGGTACTCGACGGGCGCCCATGTGGTGCACACCGAAAGTACCCAGACGTGGGAACACGCCGGTTCCCCCGCTGCTGCACTGATCATCTGCCCGGCCCCCCCTTCTGCAGGGGCCGGCCTGAGTAGCCGTACTCATGCACCCTTCTGAGCCGTCCGGAGAGGATGAGCACATGCCCCGACGGAGAAACCTTGTCCCTGTGACCGCCGCTGCTGCCCTCGCGCTGACGGGGTGCGGGAAATCCGCGGACGACCTGTTTTCGAACCTCAACGGCCACAACCCGCCCCGCGCACACGGCTCCTCCTCGCCCACCACCCAGGCACCGAGCAGGGACGCACCGCCGAACCACCCAGACAACAACCGGGTCCGCCAGCCAGGCGAGATGACACCGGAGGACGAGAGCACCGCCCGCCAAAAGGCCACCGCCGTCGAACACGCGCTCACCGGCCTTCGCATGCGGGGAACGATCAACCCGGCGGATGTACGCCCCGTCCTCACACGCATTGCCGGTCCCTCCCACCTCACCGTGGGCGATCTACTGATCGGCACTGCGCTGACCAAGACGGAAGGCAGCGACTACGGCATCTGGATCGGCGACACGGCCTGCGTCACCGGGGCCGTCACCAAGGACCGCGTATGGGTTGAGGTCAACGGCCACTACCCCGAGACCGGCTGCGTAGCCCCACCAGCCAGCCACTGAGTGTTGTCGAGCTTCTGGCGCAGACTGCCGAAAACCACGTAATACCCGCACCACACAGGAGATCGAGCCGGGCATGACCCGCATACCCTTCAAGCCGTCCATGCCCCCTGCCCTGCCGGCGCTCGCCGCCACCGTGGTCCTCGCCCTGTCGGGCTGCACCACTGATCAGCAGGGTGACGGTGGCCCCACCACAGCCGGTCCCACCGCGACATACACCGGCGCCCCCGGTGCGGCAGGCGCCCTGGCCGAGCGTTACCACCGATCCGGCGGGGCAGAAGAGGTGTACGGCATGCAGTACCGCTCCGCCTCTGACGGCACCCTCGCCATCACGGTGTGGACACACAACCCCGATGACAGTGCCCAAACATTCGACGGCCTCAAAAGCAGGGTCACCGCCTTCCTCGCCCGCGAGGAAGGCGTCTCACTGACCCGGGGCTACCAGATGGATGTCTTCGGCCCCACCGGTGCCCTGCAGCACCGCCTTGACGCGCGCCCGTAACCGTCCGTCGCCGCGCCGACTCCCCGTCCGACTGGCTCCTCTGGAAAAGAAGAAGCTCCTGAAAATGCCGGTGCGGCCGGTCGGCAGTATGCCGACCGGCCGCGTCAGGTCAGCCGCGCCAGATCTTCAACGCGTCAGCCTTGTTGTCCCAGTTGCCGCCGCCCGGGTATCCGAGCCTGCTGAGGTCGGGGTAGTCGTCTTCCATCTTGCCGAACTTTATCTCGCGGTTCGCGACCAGTCCCGAACGGTAGTCGATAAGAGAGGCGCCGCCGTAGTTCAGCGGAGAGTTCACGACGATCCGGTAGAGGGAACTGGCCTTGTCCCGGAAGTCGTACTTACCCAGCTCCTTCGTCCCAGGGTCGAAGAACTGAAGCCTGCGGCCCGAGTAATTTTTCCCGTCGAACAGACACCAGTAGTCTGCCGAGCAGTTCTGCACCTTTCCTGCCCGCAACACACCGGATCCGGCTGCCGGCTTCCTGCTCGGTGCCGTGTACTTAGCCACATCACCGGAGCCGGCCCGCGCGGCCATGAACCGGGCGGTATCGGCATCCGCCTCCGCAAACGTGTCGTAGCAGCGGACCTCGCCTGTGGGCAACTCTGTGCAACTCTCTGCCCCCTGCCACCCTTCGGCAAGGTTGATCTTCCGGCCGTTGTAGTCGGCGATGACCGGATCCGTGGCGGCCTCCGCGACCGAAGCCACCGGCGCGTTCTGGGCCGTGGCCGCCGGAGCGCCAGCGACGAGTACACCCCCCGCCGTCGCCGCCGCAAAAAGACATGCCGTTATGCGCTTTCGCATCATTAAAATTCTCCCACTATCACATTTCTGGAACTGCCGGAGCGTGCGGGGGAGTTCGTACTTGCAGAGAATTTCCTCCGCACCGACACTCCCCCCGAACGGGCGGTACTCATTAATACAGGTCCAGACTAGCTTGGGCCGGCAGAGGTAAATGGACAGAGTGTTAAGCGCGGCCTGCTTTACCTGGTGTTTAATTTCATGGTTGCAGCTTGATAGATATCAAAATGGTTACGAACGGCCCCTCGATGGCTGTCCCGTCTTCCATCGTTCAGGGCGCCGTCAACGTGCTTCCGACGACCAAGTCACCGAAACGGGACTGGTCTACGCCTTGCCGGAGTTCAGTCGGCGTTCGCTTCCGACACCCCACCCCGGCGGGCCACTCGTCTCCTGCACACGGGCCGACGAGCCCGCGGTTCCGGTTGAGCTACGGCACGCGGTACCGGATGGCTGCGGCATCTATGCCGAACTGGTTGCCCGGGGGAAACAGGATCAACTCGAAACGCGTAACGCGCCTGATGTGGATCGCGAGCTGGTCACGCTCGCGATGCTGCAGGCCATGCCAGCTTCACCTCTGAGGCCAGGTGGCTCCGACATGCCCGTTCCCACCTGCGACGTCATTTCCCGTCCTGCCCAAGCAGCCCAGCTGCAACAAACGGCTGCGCATGGGCGCCGGACCGCTCGACGCTTCACCTGGCTGCTGGCCACCGACACCTCCGCCTGGAGTATCGACAGGTGGATCGTGGCCCTCCTATGCCGGTGTGGAACGTGCTGGTTCACGCGAGACCGCCAAACACGTGAGAGCGACGAACCCCAAGGGCTGGTTCGACGCCGGCGGACCACTCCGGCTGTACATCGAACCGCCCTTCGATCGACACGAGGCTGGGGCCGCTCCCGGCGGTGGCTTCATCCTCTACGAACCCGTGCCGTAAGCCGCCGCGGTCGGACGCTGTGCAGCTCCTCCTGGAATAGCTGTCGCTCGCCGGGTAGGGTTCGGAAACGATGTCTGGCCTGCATGAACGGCCAAAGAGGCTCCGCCCCAGTTCGGGGGCGGAGCCTCCTCGCGTTGGAAGCGGAATCCGCTGCGGGGTGAGTTCGCCTCCCACACTGAGCTGTCGCGATTCCCCCGTCAGGCCGCCGACAACGTCCCCTTGAGGACTCGGTGAGGACGCGTTGGGGACGCAAGGATAGGAACAGACCGACAAAGGTTCCCGAGCATGGACACGCAACATGCGTGCTGACCAGGGGAAACGTCGAAAAGCGGAGAAGAAGAGCAAGGGCCGCCAAGATCCCCAAAGGACTCATAATCCGTCGGCCGTGGGTTCGAGTCCCACCCGCCCCACTACGAGGCGCAGGTGCAGAAACGATCTGGCCTGCGCCTTTGGCGTTTTCCCGGGGGTCGGGCTGAGGTGGTCCCGCAGGGCAGGACCGGCCGGCCGCGGCTGCCCGTCGACCTCCATCGAGTGATCACCCGCACGGCCCCGCCGAGCCCGGCGCAAAGGTCGCGGCGGGGCGCCGAAGGGGATCCGGGCGCCCCCTGTCGGAGCCCTCGCCTCGACTCCCGCCGGTCCGCGTAGGGTTGGCGGGCAGCCGGCCCATTCGCGCCGAGAGGGATTCGGGGATTCGGCGCCCCTTGCGTTCCGAATGTGTGGCGGCCGGCCTGTGAATCCGCAGGAGGGGGCGCGGTGACGGGTCGTCGCGACGGCATATGGGGCCGTTTTCGGGACCGGATGACGGGCACCGAGTACCCCGCCGACGGGGTCCCCCGGCTTCCCACCCAGGAGATCAGGGACGCGCTGCTCGCGCTGAACGGAACCGGTGTCCCCTTCCGTGTGCGTCACGCCTTCGGTGGGGAGAGGGCCGATCTGGTGGCGGAGTGGCAGATCGTGCTGCCCGGGGGCGTCGGGGACTCCCTCAGGGGCACTCGGGTGCAGCGGTCCATGAAGACCCGTATGCGGCTGGTCGCCCGCGAGCGCGAGGTGCTCGTCCTCGACGAGGTGCGGGAGGTGGGCCTGGTGGGGAACCCGCCCCGGCCGAGCCGTCTGTCCCACCGGTGGAGCCGCGGCCCGAGCGTCGGGCGGCAGTGGACGTACGAGAAGGGTCCGGACGGCCGTCGGCGCAAGGTGGTCCGGTTCGATTCGCGGGGCGTGCGCGACCCTCTGCGCAACACCGTCCTGGCCGCGGGCTGGACGTGGCGCGGAGTGCACCGCCTCTGAGCGGCCGGGGCGTCCGGAGACGGAGGGCGGCACGGAGGGCGGCCAAGGAAGGGGCGCCGCGTCGGGCAAGAGCCCGTCGGGGGCGGGGCGTCAGGGGGCGGGGTGTCGGGCCATCGGCTGCGAGGGCGGCCGGGTGCGTCTCAACGCCCTGGTGCGGAGCGCCACTTGGGGGTGAGCGGGGCGGGCCCGTGGGTGGTGTGGACAAAAGCCCCCAGTGGCGTGCACGGGGCGTGCGGCTGCCGGGGGCTTCTGGTCGGGGGCCGGGGGCTACGAATCTTTCACAGGGCGGACTGGAAGGCCGAGGCGCTCGGCACGTTGGCGGCGGCCGCGGTGACGCGGTCGAGGGCGGCGGGGACGCGGCCGGCGTGCTGGGCCGCGGCCCGTGCGACGAGCGGGACGCGCCGGGCGGTACCCGAGGTGGCGGTGCTGCGGGCGGCGGCGGAGATCAGGGTGTTCATGGTGAGCCTTTCGGCGAGATGCGTCGCCGCCCCCGCCTGAGGACGGCGGGGGCGGCGACGACGCTTACTGATCGGGGGAAGCGTAGCGGCGCTCAGGGCCTTCGGCGCGCGCATGCAGGCGTGGCGCAAAGGATGCGGTGGCCACCGGTTCCGGCCGCCGCGGCCCCCACCTGAGGCGATGTGCTCGTGGGGGCGTGCTCGGCGCCTTCGAACGGCCCGGGATTGCCGGGAAAGTGGGGTCCGGCACATTGACCCGCCCGGGGTACCGGCCCGGCGGTGAGGGGGTCTTGCCGGGGTGGGGGCCGGGCGTGGACATTACCGACCATGGCTGTGGTCGTGCTGGTAGGAACGCTGGACACCAAGGGCGAGGAGTACGGCTGGATGCGCGAGCGGCTGCTGCGCGCAGGGGTCGGGGTCACCCTCGTGGACGCCGGGGTGATCGGGGAGCCACGGGTGCCCGCCGATGTGCCGCGGCACGCGGTCGCCGCGGCCGCCGGGGCCGATCTGGCGGTACTGCGCGCCGAGCACGACCGGGGGGCCGCCGTGACGGTGATGGCCGAAGGTGTCGCCTCGGTCGTCCAACGGCTCTATGTGCGCGATGAGTTGCATGCCGTCCTGGCCATCGGGGGGAGCGGGGGTACGTCGATCGCCACGCGTGCCATGCGCGGACTTCCGCTCGGCGTACCGAAGTTGATGGTCTCCTCGATGGCGGCCGGTGATGTCACGCCGTACGTGGGGTCCTCGGACATCGCCATGATGTACAGCGTCGTCGACATCGCGGGGATCAACCGCGTCACCGGATCGGTCTTCGCCAACGCCGTGGACGCGGTTGCCGGGATGGCCAAGGGTTTCGAGGCGGACCGGAACCGTGCGCTGACGGCACAGCAACTGACGTCTGATGCGCGGCCGTTGGTGGCGGCCAGCATGGCGGGGGTGACCACTTCGGGGGTGGACGCGGCGCGCGAGCGGCTCACCGAACTCGGGTACGACGTGCTGGTCTTCCACGCCAGCGGGGCCGGCGGGCGCACCCTGGAGAAGCTCGCGGGGGAGGGTGTGTTCGCGGGCGTGCTCGACCTGACCCTCAGCGAGCTCGCCGACGACCTCGTCGGGGGCATCCTGAGCGCGGGCCCCGCCCGGCTGTGCGGCGCCGGGCGGCACGGCACACCCCAGGTGGTGAGTCCCGGAGCGCTCGACATGGTGAAGTTCGGGCCGCTCGACTCGTTGCCCGAGCGGGTGCGCGGCCGGAACGTGCGGGTGCACAACCCGTCGATCACGGTGATCCGGACCAGCCCGGAGGAGTGCGCGGAGCTCGGCCGCAGGGTCGCGGCCAAACTCCGGGCGGCGTGCGGGCCCACCTCCGTGTGCCTGCCGCTGCGCGGGCTGTCCACACTGGGCGAACCGGGCGGCCCGTACCACGACCCGGACGCGGACCGGGCGCTGTTCGGGGCGCTGCGGGCGGGGCTGCGGGGCAGCGCGGTGGAGGTCGTCGAGTACGACACGCACCTCAACGATCCCGCCTTCGGGCGGGCGGCGGCGGACCGGCTGCACGCGGCGATCGGGGCGGTCACGGGCGACGGCCGGCGACGGCCGGTGAGGGGCGCGGGGGGCCCGGGGGACGCGGGGGACCCGGGGGATACGGGAAACCCGGGACGCGGGGGATCCGGGCGACCCGGGGGCTGAGAGCACGGCCGGTCACCGGGCGCCCGGCGGCTCATTCGCGCACGTGGCGGGGCTCGTGCTGTGAGGTCGCCCCTACCTGGGGGCTCGCGGCGGGGGTTAGCATCCCGCGTGACCGAACGAGCCGAACAGCCCACCGACGCCCCCGCGGCACCCCCTTCCGCCATCCCCGCCCCGGCCGTCCCCGCCACCGGAACCGGGAGCGGCGGGCAGATACCGGTGCGGCGCCGCATATTCGCCGATCTCACGCCGTTCCGGATATCGGCGGACTACCGCAGGCTCTGGTTCGGCAACATGGTCTCGTGGGTCGGCAGCGGCATGACGGCCCTGGCGATATCCCTCCAGGTCTACGACCTCACCGGATCCAGCTTCTACGTCGGCCTGGTCGGCATCTTCACGCTCGTGCCGCTGGTCGTGTTCGGGCTGTACGGCGGCGTCATCGCCGACACCGTCGACCGCCGCAAGCTCGGCCTGTACAGCGCGCTCGGCTCGGCCGCGCTCTCCGCGGCGCTCTCGGCCGGGACGTTCGCCGGGGTCGCGAACGTGTGGTTCCTGTACGCGGTCATCGCGCTCCAGTCGGTCTGCCAGGCGCTCAACGCCCCCGCCCGCTCGGCGATGATCCCGAAGCTGCTGCCGCCCGAGCAACTGCCCGCGGCCAACGCGCTCAACTCCATGATCATGACGACCGGCACGCTCGTCGGGCCGATGCTGGGCGGCCTCGTCGTCGGCTTCGCCGGGTACAAGACGGCGTACCTCATCGACGCGATCACCTTCGCCGCCTCCCTGTACGCGATGTGGCGCCTGCCCGCGATGCTGCCCGAGCGGACCGCCGGCGCGAAGCGGCCCTCGGTCCTGGAGGGCCTGCGGTTCCTGGCCACCCGGCCCAATCTGCGGATGACCTTCTTCAGCGACTTCTGCGCGATGATCCTGGCCCAGCCCCGCGCCCTGTTCCCGGCCGTCGCCGTCCTCTGGTACGGCGGCGACGCCCGCACCACCGGGCTGCTCGTCGCGGCGCCCGCGGTCGGCGCGCTGCTCGGCGGGGTGTTCTCCGGCTGGCAGGGGCGCATCCAGCGGCACGGGCTCGCGGTGCTGATCTCGGTGGGCGGGTGGGGCGCGGCCATCGCGGCGTTCGGCCTGACCCGGCAGCTGTGGCTCGGGCTGCTCATGCTCGCCGTCGCCGGGTTCTCGGACACCGTGTCCATGGTGTTCCGCAACACGATGATGCAGGTGGCCGCGCCCGACGACATGCGCGGACGGCTCCAGGGCGTGTTCATCGTGGTCGTCGCGGGCGGGCCGCGGCTCGGCGACTTCCTCGCCGGTTCGGTCGCCGACCTCACTTCGCCCACCGCGATGGTGGTGGGCGGCGGCCTCGCCTGTGTCCTCGCGGTCACGGTGCTCGGGCTCAGCCGCCGCGGCTTCGCCCGTTACGACGCGCGCAATCCGGTGCCGTAACCGTAGGAAGCGGAGTGGCCGGGCTGGTCGGAGTGGCCGGGGTGACCGGGTGCCGCGCCCGGGCCCTGGTAGGCGCCGATGTTCGGCGGGGACGCGACCGCATTGCCGAACCAGTCCCGGGTGACGCCGTCGGCGATCGGGACGCCCGCCCTCAACGCCGGTGATCCCGAACGGAGTTGGACGTCGTACGGGCCCGCCGGGACCGGGGCGGTGAAGGCGGGGTCGGCGGTCACGGGGGAGTGGTCGGAGGCGGGCGCTGCGCCCACGCCCCGGTACAGGTTGTGGTCGTAGGTGTTGCGGGGATCGGCGAAGGGGGCGCCGCCGGGTGCGCTCGACACGAAGACGTTGTTGCGGAAGGTGACGTTTCCGGGCCCGTTGTCACTCACCATGGCCGTGCCGGACTGGTTCGTCACGACGGTGTTGTCGTACACCTGGGTACGGGTCGAGGCGCCGCACACCACGGACACGATGCCGTACGGGGCGCTGCGGTTGCGGTCGTTGACACTGATGTTGTGCCGCACGACGTTGTCGGCCGACGTCATGCCGCCACCGTTGCAGACGAGCAGGAAACCGCCCTCGTTGTCGTGGCTGTAGTTGTACTGGTAGACGTTGCCGTTGTTGCCGCCGTCGATGTCGAAGGCCATCGAGTCGCGGGTGCCGTGGCCGTGGGACACCTCGTTGTACTGGTAGCGGACGTGGTCCGAATTCCATGCCCACAGACCGGCGTTGTAGCCGGCGGAGCGGGCGTTGAACCCGTCCACGGTGTTGTGCTCGGCGAGCGCGCCGTCCGCGTTCTGGATGACGATGCCGTCGCCGCCGGTGTCCGCGACGCGGTTGTTCTCGATGCGCAGGCCGGTGATCGGCACGAAGGTGGTCCCCGGGCCTTGGGGGTGCTCGGGGCGCCGGCCCCAGGTGGAGGACGTTCCGATCCCGGTGCGGTCGACGTGGTTCACGGTGGATCCGCTCACCGTGACGTCGTCGAAGCCGGTGGGGGTGACCGTGCCCTGGGCCGCGAAGAGGATGCCGCCGGAGGGGTCGGGGTCCTTGAAGTCGGCGCCGTTCACGTCGTGTACGTCGACGTCGCGCACGGCGTAGTGGTGGCCGGTGCCGAAGTCGGTGAGGCGGACGAGGATGCCTGCGCGGCGGGCGGTCGTGGTCGCCGGGCCGGTGTTGGACACGTCCAGGTCGTGCAGCTCCCACTGCTGGACGTTGTCGAGCAGTACGGCTGCTCGGGCGCCGTTGCCCTCGATGTGCGGCTTGGCTGTGCCTGTGTCCGTGCCGTACGCTCCGGCCGCTATCGGCGCGCCGGGGGTGCCGGAGCCCTTCGGGGCGAAGGTGCCGGTGCAGGTGGTGCCCCGTTCGAAGAGGATCCGCTCACCGGGCCGGTACGTTCTGGCGCTTGCCTTCGCGAGGGTGCGGAGGGGGTGGGCGGGGTCGGTCCCGGCGTTGTTGTCGTTGCCGGCGCGGCAGTCCACGTAGTAGGTGGCGGGGGGTGGGGCGGCGGCTTGGGCGGGCGTGGGGGTGGGGGTCAGTAGGGCGAGGGCGAGGGCGACGGTGAAGGTGGTGAGGGGGAGGGTGCGGGTGAGGCGGGTGGCGTGTCGGCTCATGCGGGTCAGGCTCCCCCTGAGGGGTGGCACCCCAATCGCCCCCGCCCAAAAGTCCAAGAGCCGGGTTGCGTTTGTCCGGGGCGAGGGGGTGGGCTCCGCGTCGGCCCGGGGGCCCACCCGCCCGGCCGTTGCCCGGGGTTGGTGGGTTTCGGCCCCTGGGCCCAACCCCGGCCCCCCGCCCGGGAGTTACGCGCCAAGCACCCCCCTCGCCACCCCCAGCCCCACCAAGTCCTGCGGGCGCAAACGGAGTTGGGACGCGGTCCGTCGCGCCTCCGATGCGGGGCGCTTCAGGATCGCCGCCGCCGGCTCCGGCGCGATCACCGAGAAGTAGCTGTCCGCCGTCACCCACATGCGGTCGGGGGACGTCAGGGCGAGCGCCCCGCCCGAGCCGCCCTCGCCGATGACCAGCGTCGTCACGGGGACCCGCGCGGAGGCCACCGCCGCGAAGGCGTCCGCGATCGCCGCACCCTGCCCCTCCCGCTCCGCCGCCGCGTCGTTCGCCGCGCCGGGGGTGTCGATCAGGGTCAGGACCGGGATGCCGAGGCGGTCGGCCAGGCGGATGAGGCGGGCCGCGGCCCGGTAGCCCGCGGGGCGGGTCGCGGTGCCGGTCTGGGCGGCGTACGCGTAACTCGCCCCCGCGTGCAGCCCGAAGCCGCACAGCATCCCCGGGTCCACGCCCCCGCACCGGTCACCCACCAGCGCCTGGCGGTGCGGGAAGTACGCGTCCAGGTACGCCTCGGCCCGCGGACGGTCGGCCGCACGCGCCCGGGACACCGCCTCCCAGCCGTCCGACGGCAGGCCCGGGTGGTCGAAGGGAGCCGGAACCGGGGCCGGGCCCGGCTCGCCGGGGCGGGCGCCGCCGAGCAGTGTCAGCCAGCCCGCCAGGACGCCCCGCAGGTCCTGGCGGCGTACGATCGCGTCGATCTGGCCCGCCGCGAGCTGGCCCTCCGCCCGGTAGGCCGCCGGGTCCGCGTCCGCCGGGCGCACCCGTGAGCCCGCGAAGCCGATCTGGGCGCCGGGCAGCGCGAGCACCACATCGGCGCCCGCGCCCAGCGTGGCCCACCCGCCGCCCGTCGTCGGGTCGCGCAGCACCGCGATCTGCGCCAGGCCCGCCTCCCTCAGCAGCGCCGACTGCCGTGCCACACGCTGGAGTTGGGCCAGCGCGAGCATGCCCTCCTGCATCCGGCTGCCGCCGGTCGCGATGAGGGAGACGAGTGGCAGGCGCCGCTCGCGCGCCGTCGCGTACGCCGCCTCCAGGCGGTCGCCCGTCCGCAGCCCCAGCGAACCGCCGAGGAAGCCGAACTCGAAGGAGATCAGGACGCAGGGCCGGCCCGCCACCTCCGCGAGCCCGGCGATCACCGACTCCTCCTCGCCCGTCCGCTCCGTCGCCCGGTCCCGTGCGGCCCCGTAGCCCTCCCAGGCCAGGGGGCCGTCCATCGGGAAGTCTCGCGCGGGGACCGGCAGTTCGGTGAAGTCATTCGTCACCGTGGCGATCGCCGCCCGAGCCGACAGCCGCTCCGCCACCCGGGCCGAAGCCCGTTCCGCCGCCCGGTCCGAAGGCCGTTCCGGCGTCCGGTCGGTCGGCCGCTCCGGAGTCCCCTTCGTCATCCGCTCAGACATGCAGGGCTCGCTTCATGATCTTCCCCATGTCGTTGCGGGGCAGTTCGGCCAGGAAGTGCACCGCCCGGGGGCGCTTGTGGGGGGCGAGTTCGCGTGCCACGTGGTCCGTCAACTCGCTTTCGTCCGGGGGCGATTGGGGGTCGGTCGGCACCACCCACGCCACGATGCGCTCGCCCAGGTCCTCGTCCGGCTCGCCCGTCACCGCGGCCTCGCGGACGCCGGGGTGGTCGAGGAGCGCGTTCTCGATCTCGCCGGCGCCGATCTTGTAGCCGCCGCTCTTGATGAGATCGGTGGCCTTGCGGCCGACGATCCGCACCTGGCCGTCCGCGTCCAGGCTCGCCATGTCCCCGGTGCGGAACCAGCCGTCCTCGGTGAAGGCCGCGGCCGTGGCGTCGGGACGGTTCAGATAGCCGGTGAACAGGTTCGGGCCGCGCACCTGGATCTCGCCGATGCCGTCCGACTCGTCGGCCAGGCGCAGTTCGACGCCGGGGAGCGGCGCGCCGACCGTGCCGGGCCGGGCTCCGCCGTCGGCCCGCTCGGCGCACAGCATCAGCGTCTCCGTCATGCCGTACCGCTCGATGACCGCCCGGCCCGTCGCCCGTGCGATGCGGCGGTGGTCGGGGGCGGGCAGTGCCGCCGAGCCGGACACCAGCAGGCGTGCCCCCGCCAGGGCCTTCGCCAACTCCCGGTCGGTCGAGGCCGTTTCGGCGATCCGGTGGTACATCGTCGGCACCCCGAACAGCAGGGTCGCGCCCGTCGACAGCTCGCGCGTCACGCCCTCCACCGAGAAGCGGCCCAGGTGGCGCACCGAGCCGCCGCGGCGCAGCGGGCCGAGGACGCCCAGAATCAGTCCGTGCACGTGGAACAGGGGCAGGCCGTGCACCAGAACGTCGTCGGCCGACCACTCCCAGGCGTCCCGGAGCGCGTCGAGCGTCGCCGCGATCGCCCGCCCCGGCAGCACCGCGCCCTTCGGCGGGCCGGTCGTTCCGGACGTGTAGACGATCAGCGCCGCCGACTCGTCGTCGGGCTCGGGTGGCAGTGCCGGGGCCGCCGTCCCGGTCGTGGGTGCGTCCGCGGCCACGTCGATCCGGGGCAACCCGTGCAGTGCGGGCGGGAGTTGGTCGTCCGCTGCCGCCAGCACCACCGCGGGCTCGCTGTCGCGGACGATGTGGGTCAGCTCCCGTTCGCCCGTCTTGGGGTTCAGCGGCACCACCGGTACGCCCGCGACGAGCGCCGCCACCACGCCGACCACCGTCTGCGGCGTCGGCGTCGCCCAGACGGCGACCCGCCCGGCGTCCGCGATCCGTTGGGCCAACGAGCCGGCGGCTGCTGCCAGTTCGGCGTAGGTCAGTGCGTGGCGGCCGAAGCGGATCGCCTCCCGCGGCTCGGCGGCATAGAGGGAGGGGAAGAGAGGGGACACGTAAGGGACTCCTCGGGGTAGACGGCGCGGGTCGGGGCAGACGGCACGGGCGGGGCCCGAACCGTGTGCCGGGCCCCAGGTCCCCGACCCTACGCGGCGCGCTCCGGTTGCATGATCGGCATCCTGCCGTACCCGCGCGCCCGGCCGGGCCGCGGCACGGGGCTAGCGCAGCGGCGCCTGCCAGGTCAGGGTCGTGCCGCGGATGCCGTCGTCCCGCATGCCGTTGTCGACCACGGTGAGCCGTACTCCGGGCCGCCCGTCGGGGAGTTCGGCGCCCGCGTCCACCACGACACGGACCGAGGACACCCCGGCCCGCCGGTGGGCCGCGGCCAGCGCGCCGCGCAGGGCGGCGACGAGCTGGGTGTCCGCCGGGTCGCCGACCAGGGTGTCGACCGCGCCCTCGAACCGTACCGAGGGACGGAAGCCGAGCAGGGCGCCCGCGCCGGCGGTCTCGCGCAGGACCCGGCCGCGCAGGGTCGTCGGGGCGTCGGCGGGCGGCTGCTGAAGGGCGAAGATCGCGGTGCGTACCTCCTGGATCGTGGAGTCCAGCTCGTCGACGGCCCGGGTGAGCATCTCGTCCGTGTCGTCGGCGGCGGCCTTCTCGGCCCGACGCCGGGTGGACTCCAGCATCATCTCGGTGGCGAAAAGACGCTGTACGACCAGATCGTGGAGGTCACGGGCGATCCGGTCGCGGTCCTCGTACACGGCGAGCTGCTCGCGGTTGTGCTGGGCGTCCGCGAGGACGAGGGCGAGGGCGGCCTGCGAGGCGAACTGGCCGGCGAGCAGCCGGTCGACCGCCGTGTACGGGCGGGCGCCGCGCCTGCGGGGCAGCGCCAGGGTGCCGATGAGCTTGCCGCCGCTCTGCAGCGGCAGCATCATGCTCGGCCCGAACCGGCTGCGTACGTGGGTGGTCATCCTCGGGTCGGTCGCCGAGTCCTCCAGGAACACCGGCTCCCCGCCCAGGAGTTGGACCAGGACCGGCGAGCCGGGCTCGATGGTGGTGCCGATGATGTCGTCGGGGTCGTCCGGCGCGGAGGCGGCGACGATCTCCATGCCGCCGGCCGTCGTGGGCTGGAGCACCACCCCGGCGGCCGCGTCCGCGAGCAGCCGGGCCCGCTCGGCGACCTTCATCAGGGCGTCCGCCGCGGTCTCGCCGGTGAGCAGCGCCGTGGTGACGGCGGCCGCGCCCTCGATCCAGCGTTCCCGCAGCCGTACGGTCTCGTACAGGCGGGCGTTGCCGATGGCGATGCCGGCCTGCGCGGCGAGGACCCGCAGCAGCGCCAGGTCGTCCTCGGTGAACGGGCCGCCGCGCTTGTCGGTGAGGTACAGATTGCCGAAGACCTCGGTGTGCACCCGGATCGGTACGCCGAGGAACGAGCGCATCGGGGGATGGCCGGGTGGCAGCGCGGCCGAGCGGGGGTCGCTCTCGCGGTCGTCGAGGCGCAGGGGCTGGGGGTCGTGGACGAGGGCGCCCAGCAGTCCGGTACGGCCGTCGGGCAGCCGGCCGATCTCCGCGCGCTCGGCGTCGGTGAGGCCGACCGTGAACAGGTCGGTGAGCCGGCCGCGCTCGGGGTCGATCACTCCGAGCGCCCCGTACCGGGCGTCGGTCAGCTCGGCCGCCGACTCCACGATGTGCTGGAGGGTGGTGCGCAGTTCGAGGTCGGTGCCGACGCCCAGCACCGCCTCCAGGAGCATCGGCAGCCGGGGCGCCTTGCTGTCCGGGGTCTCCGCTTCACTCATCCTTCGAGCATCCCTCACCGAGGCCGGCCGCCCCGTCCGCGGCGGCTGTTGTGCCGCTCACGCCGGTGCCGGCCGCGCACGGTGCCGTGCCGGCCACGGGGGTGGCGGTCGCGCGCCCCGGCGTGCCGCCCGCGGGCCCCGTCGTGCCGCTCGGGCGGGTGGCAACTCGCCCCGTGGCGCCCGTCGCTCGGCCCGCCGGGCCGGTCGCTCGCCCCGTCGTGGCGGTCACTCGGCCAGCGGGTCGAGGACCATCGGCTGGATGCGGCCTTCGAGCATCGAGCCCAGGCCCTGGATCGCGCAGACGTCGGGGCGCTCCGCGATGTGCACGGGCATGCCCGTGGAGTCGCGCAGCATCTGGTCGAGGCCGGGGAGCAGGGCGCTGCCGCCGACCATCATGATGCCGCGCTCGGCGAGGTCGGCGACCAGGTCGGGCGGGCACTCGCGGAGCACCTTGCCGATGCCGTCGAGCACCGCGGTGAGCGGGGTGTGGATGGCGCTGCGCACGGCGGCCGTGTCGACCAGGACCGAGCGGGCGAGGCCGGTGGCGACGTCGCGGCCGTGGATCTCGGTGGACGCGGGGCCCTGCGGGGTGAGGCCATTGCCGTGCAGGGCCAGTTGCAGGGGGCGTACGGACTGGCTCGGCAGCATCAGCTCGTGCTGATGGCGCAGGTGCTGGATGACCGCGTGGTCGATGGCCTCGCCGCCGACGGGGATGCGTACGGCCGTCACGATCGCGCCGAGCGAGAGCACGGCGATCTGGGTGGTGGCGGCCCCGCACACCATGATCATGGTGGCGGTGGGCTGCTCCACCGGGAGCCCGCAGCCCACGGCGGCCGCGATGAGGGTGTCGACGAGCTCGACCCGGCGGGCGCCGAGTCCGACCAGGGTCTCCATCGCGGCGCGCTGGGCCAGCGGGTCGCTGTCGTGCGGGGTGCAGGCGGCGGCGCGCAGCCGGGGCTTGCGGCGCAACTGGCGGCGCAGCTTCTCGCCGATCAGGTGACGCAGCATGCGCTGGGCCATCTCGATGTCGACGACGGTGCCGCCGGACACCGGGCGGGCCACGCGGATGTAGTCGGGCGTGCGGCCCGTCATCTGTTCGGCGAAGGCGCCGACGGCGATGAGGGCGCCGGTACGGGTGTTGACGGCGGCCACGCTCGGCTCGTCCACGACGAGTCCGGCTCCCTTGACGTAGACCCGGGTCCTCGCGGCCCCGAGGTCGACGGCGACATGGCAACGGCGCAACTGCTCAAGACTGACGGTCACGGCAGATCCTCCCGAGAGCGGTACTTAGTTCGCATCTTGCGACCGCCCGGGGACCGGCGCGCGCTGGGATGCGCCGGTCGGGGAGGGGCCGGCTGACGACCAGCCAGGGAGGGTCCGGCTGACGACCAGCCAGAAAGAGCACGCCCATGCGGACGCTCGCGCGGAACGCGCACGCGTCGCAGGTGGAACCCCCTCGCGTCGCCTCAGTGGAACGCGCTCTCGTCGGCTCGGCGGAACCCCCTCTCGTAAGCGCCAGGGTGACGGCTCAAGGTGGCGGCCTCACGGGGTGTCAGGGCAGGAGGCGCTGGAGCAGCCCCCAGGTGAACTCCGCCACGCGGGTGCCGCCGCCGGGCAGGGTGATCGACAGCTGCCAGCGCGTCGGCGCCGAGCCCTCCATCGGGCGGGCCGGGGCGTAGGCCCGCGCCACCTCGTCCACCGTGCACGACCAGGGCCGCAGATCCTCCTCCCGGTGCAGCTCGGGGCCCGGTATGCCGGGGGCTCTGACCAGCCATTCGTTCCACACCGCACCGCCCGGCCCGGCCAGCACCTCGAACCGGAGGTCCGGCCAGAGCGGCACCGGCCACAGCTGGGCCTCGCAGTCCAGGTCCCCGATCCGGCGCCGCACCACCGCCTCGGGCGGCCCGAGCACCGAGCGGTAGCGGGACAGCGCGCCACGGGAGCGGGCCGAGCGGAGCATCGCCTGCCAGCGCTTGTTGGCCTCGCGCATGTCCGCGATGGAGGCGCCGAGTTCCTGCCGTGCGTCCTCCACGAGGGCCGGCTGGTGGTCGGCCATCCGTCGCAGCAGCACGAGTTGGAAGTCCAGCGGACCGAACGGCCGCGTCACGGTTTCCGTCATGACGTCCATCCTGCCCGGCCCCACTGACAACGCCCCGGTCCATGGCGATTCGTCACGCGGCCACGCCCCGGAAGCCGCCCTTCCGCACAAGATCCACACAACTGCGGCCCCTTTTGTCTCCCGGCCGCCGCATAGCCTCCCTGGGCCATGGATTACTGCCACTCCTGCCGACGGCACCTCAACGGCGCACTGGCCTGCGCCGGTTGCGGAACACCCGTGGAGGCGCTGGCGCCCGCGCCCGAGGACGAGCTCCTGGTGTACGCCGGTGCCGCGTCCGGCGGCCCGGAGGTGCGCGCGCCGTCCGGCCATCGTCGTGCCCAGGGCCGAGGCCGAAGCGGGGGCCGGGGCCGGCGGGCCCGGCGCAAGCGGGGCAAGGCGATCCTCTTCGGTGGGGCCGGTCTCGTGCTGGTGGCCGGGGCGGTGGGATTCGTCCAAATGGCGATGGAGCCACCGGTGCACGACCGGGCTTCGGCGGTCCGGGAGGACCAGGAGATCTCCGACCCCCAGCCGCTGCCGTCGGGCAGTGCGGCGGGGGTGCCGTCCGCGCCGACGGCGAAGCCGGGCTCCTCTCCTGGGCGGGACCCTGGTGCGGGGGCGCCCGCGCACGGCGTGGAGGTGGCCGACGCGCACACGGTGGGGCCCTCGCCCAAGCCGTCCCGCTCGGCCGCGCCGCGCCCCGGGCCGTCCTCGTCGTCGTCCGCGCCGGTGCCTTCCGGTTCCCCCGCGGCGTCCGATTCGCCGACGCCCGGTGGGCCCCCGTCCTCCGAGCGGCCTCCGCCGCCACCGCCACCCAGTCCGAGCCCCTCGCCGACGTGCAGGCGCTTCCTGTGGTGGTGCGCCTGACCCGCCGTTGCCCGGGTTCCGCCCCCGGGCCGCGGCCGTGGGCTGGTCGCGCGGTTGCCCTGCCTCTTCGGCCTCTTCAGCCTCGTCGGGGCGCTGGCTCGGCCCCTTCGGGGCGCTAGCTCCCCAGCATCCGCTGGAGCAAGTCCCTCAGCACCCTCCGCTCGTCCGCGGACAGCTCGGCCAACGGCTCCCGCGCGAAGTTCAGGGAGTCGCGCAGGTGCGTGGCGGTGGTGAGACCGTCGGGGGTGGGGGCGGCCAGCTTCACTCGGCGGTCGGCCGGGTCGGGGCGGCGTTCCACCAGACCGCGGGCCTCAAGGCGGTCGACGATGCCGGTGATGTTGGACGGTTCGCACTTCAGCTTCTGGGCGATCCGCCGCATCGGCATCGGCTCCAGGGACAGCAGCCCGAGGACGCGGGCCTGTGCGCCGGTGAGGGAGTGCTCGGCGGCGGCCCGCTCGTACTCCTCGTAGTAGCGGCCGACGACCGTGCCGATCAGCTCGACTACTTCGAGGCTCAGGGGATCCATGCGAGAGGCCATGCCCTCAGCCTATCGAGTTACTTGACAATCTCAAATATCCGGGCGCATTGTTCTTTCAGCACCTGAAGTATTTGGGCGCCCGACGCGGTGACGAGACCCGCGCCGTACCGGGTACCCGTACTGACGTACCCGATCCATCGATCAGCCCTTGTTCGCAGGAGGACACCCCCCATGGCCACCTCGCCCGTACTCCCCGCCACCAGCCGTGAATGGCACCTCGTCGCCCGCCCGAACGGCTGGCCCGTGCCGTCCGACTTCGCGCTGCGGGAGGCTCCGGTCGCCGAGCCTGCGGCCGGGCACATCCTGGTCCGCAACCTCTTCATGTCGGTCGACCCGTACATGCGCGGCCGTATGAACGACACGAAGTCCTACGTCCCGCCGTTCCAGCTGGAGCGGCCGATGGACGGCGGCGCGGTCGGCGAGGTCGTGGCCTCCGGCGACGAGCGGTTCGCGGTCGGCGACCATGTCCTGCACGGGCTCGGCTGGCGCGAGTACGCCGACGTCGACGCCAAGCACGCCACCAAGGTGGACGGCGGGCTCGCGCCGCTCTCCGCCTACCTCGGCGTGCTCGGCATGCCGGGCCTCACCGCGTACGCGGGCCTCCTGGAGGTCGCCTCCTTCAAGGAGGGCGACGCCGTGTTCGTCTCCGGCGCGGCCGGTGCCGTGGGCAGCCAGGTCGGCCAGATCGCCCGGCTCAAGGGTGCCTCGCGGGTCATCGGCTCGGCCGGCTCCGACGAGAAGGTCAAGTGGCTGGTGGAGGAACTCGGCTTCGACGCCGCGTTCAACTACAAGAACGGCCCGGTCCTGGAGCAGCTGCGCGCGGCCGCCCCGGACGGCATCGACGTCTACTTCGACAACGTCGGCGGCGAGCACCTGGAAGCCGCGATCTCCACGCTCAACGTGCACGGTCGCGCCACCATCTGCGGCATGATCGCGGCCTACAACGACACCGAGCCGTCCCCCGGCCCCCGCAACATGGCCATGATCATCGGCAAGCGTCTGCGGCTCCAGGGCGTGCTGGTGGGCGACCACTACGGCATGCAGCAGCAGTTCACCGGCGAGGTCGCCGGCTGGCTGGGCTCCGGCGAGCTCAAGTACAACGAGACGGTCGTCGAGGGCATCGAGAACGGCGTGGACGCCTTCCTCGGCATGCTGCGCGGGCAGAACACCGGAAAGATGGTCGTCTCCCTCGGCAAGCAGGCGTAAGCGGCCCCCTTGGATCCTGTCTCCTCGGGTACGCGACCGTCGGCACCCCGCGAGCACTGCGGGCGCCGAGTGACCCATCGCACACTCCGCCTCACGGTTTCCGCGATCCGATAAGGTTTTTCCACATCCCGGCGGCCGTGAGGCGCGAGCGGCCGCGTACCCAGGAGGAGCACCCCAGCATGTCCATTCAGAAGTCCGAGGTCCTCTACACCGCCGTCGCCACCGCCGAGAACGGCCGTGACGGCCGTGTCTCCACCGACGACGGTCAGCTGGACGTCGTCGTCAACCCGCCGAAGGAGATGGGCGGCAACGGCGCGGGCACCAACCCCGAGCAGCTCTTCGCCGCCGGCTACAGCGCCTGCTTCCAGGGCGCCCTCGGTGTCGTCGCCCGCAACGAGAAGGCCGACATCTCCGGCTCGACCGTCACCGCGCACGTCGGCATCGGCAAGAACGACGACGGCTTCGGCATCTACGTCGAGATCACCGCGACCATCCCGAACGTGGACCGCGCCACCGCGCAGGACCTCATCGAGAAGGCCCACCAGGTCTGCCCGTACTCGAAGGCGACCCGCGGCAACATCACGGTGAACCTCGCCGTCGCGTAACCGCAGCACCTGCCGCCTGGTATCGGGCGGACAGCGAAGGGCCGCGCCCCGACAGGCGCGGCCCTTCGGCGTGAGCGACGCCCGGCATCATCGTCCCGGCGCCGGGACCGGCCGGTTGTGCGGCAGGTTCCGGGTCTTCGGCGGCCGGATAGGGTCGGCGCATGCGTGATCTAGGGACAGGTTTCGGATATCTGGTCAAGGGGCAGCGCTGGGCGGCCGGACACGGCAAGTCGCTCGGCATCGGCCTGCTGCCCGGCCTCATCACCCTCGTGATGTACGGGGGAGCCCTGGTCGGACTCGCCTACGGCGCCGACGACTTCGTCGGCTGGGCGACACCCTTCGCCGACGGATGGGGCTCCCCCTGGCTCGCCCTCTTCCGCGGCTTCCTGACCGTCCTGGTCTTCGCGCTCGGCCTGTTCCTCGCCGTGATCTCCTTCACCGCGGTGACCCTGCTCGTCGGACAGCCCTTCTACGAGAAGCTGTCCGCCGACGTCGACCGGGCCGAAAGCGGCGGCGAGGCCCCCGAGTCGGGCCTCTCGCTCGCCCGCGAACTGTGGATATCGGCCCGCGACTCCCTGCGCATCCTGGTCCGGGTGGCGTTCTACGGCCTGCTGCTCTTCGGCCTCGGCTTCGTCCCGGTGATCGGCCAGAGCGTGATCCCGGCGATCGGCTTCTGCGTCACCGGCTTCTTCCTCGCCGAGGAGCTGACCGCGGTCGCCCTCCAGCGCCGCGGCATGGAACTGCGTCCCCGCCTCACGCTCCTGCGCTCGCGCCGTCTGCTGGTGCTCGGCTTCGGCGTGCCCCTCGCGCTCGCCTTCGTCGTCCCGCTGGTCGCCGTCTTCCTGATGCCGGGGGCGGTCGCGGGCGCGACCTTGATGGTCCGGGATCTGCTGGGCGAGTCGGCCGAGCCGGAGGACGCCACCGCCGGCACCGCCGACGCGACCGGCCGCCCGGCGGCCCCGACGCCGGCGCCCTGAGGCCTGAGCCCTGGCGACCGGCGCCACCGTCGACAGGCACGGCCCTACCTGCCGTGGGCGCTCGTCGAGCTGGCGGTGATGGAGTGGTGGCCGCCGTCGCCGGTTGACCCCGACGGCCGGGCGCGCGCCGGCCAGTGGCATGATCTGGCCGTCATGACGAATGCCCGGTCGCCGCTGCGCACCCTGCGGGCCGCGATGTTCGCGGCGCTGTGTGTGGCGTTGGCGGCGGTGGGGCACGCGGCCATGTCCGGCCACGACATCCCGATCCCCGTCCTGCTCGCCGCGTTCGCCGTGACGGGAACGGCGGCCTGGTGCGCGGCTGGGCGGCGGCGCGGGCTCCTCGCCATCGCGGGCGGCCAGGTCGCGGCCCAGGGGGCCCTGCACTTCCTCTTCGCCCGCGCCCAGCCGATGTCGATGACGGGGATGCCGGGCCCGGCGCACGGGCCGTTGCACCCGATGCCCGAGCCCACGTCCATCCCTATGTCCATGTCCATGCCCATGCCGACGTCCATGCCCATGCCGACGTCCATGGGCATGCCGCTGTCCATGCCGACGATGACCTGCGGGGCGCGGTACGCCCACCTCATGCCGGCCGCCCCCGACGGGCAGATCATGCCGGGCGCGGCGGACATGCCGGCCATGCCCGGCATGGCAGCGGAGCCCATGGCGGCCGCGGTGGGGCAGGCCCACGCCCTGGGCATGGGCGCCGCCGCGCATGCGATGTCCGGCGGCATGCTCGCCGCCCACCTGGTGGCCGCGCTGATCTGCGGCATCTGGCTGTGGCGCGGCGAGGCCGCCGCGTTCCGGCTCGCCCGGGCCGTCGGTGCTCTCGGGGTGGTGGCCACCCGTCCGCTGCTCCGGGCGCTCCACCTCCTACGGACCCACGTGCCCGCGCCGCCGCGCCCGGTACGCGCGCCGCGTCCGCACCACCGACCGCTCCCGGGGCTGCGCGGAGCGGTGCACGGCCATGCCGTCATCCGGCGGGGGCCGCCGGCGGGGGGAGCCGTCCGAGCCACGGCCCCCGGCCGCTTCGCCCTCAGCTGATTCCGTACGAAGGCGTGGCCAGGGGTCCCTTCACCCTGCCCACGTCGATCGTCAGGATCCTCATGTCCGTGGACACCCCTGCGCGGGAATCCGCACCACCCACCATCCCAAAGCCCGGCCTGTGGGCGGCACTTCGCCCGCTCGCCCTGCGGCTGCACTTCTACGCGGGCGTGCTCGTCGCCCCGCTCCTCTTCGTGGCCGCCCTCACCGGCCTGCTCTACGCCCTGTCCTTCCAGGCCGAGAACATCCTGTACCGGCATGAACTGCGGGTCCCGGTGGGCGAGTCGGCCAAGCCGCTGACCGCGCAGGTCGCCGCCGCGAAGGAAGCGCATCCCGAGGGCGAGGTGACCGCCGTGTGGCCGGCACCCGAGCAGGGCGCCACCACCCGGGTCCTGATGAGGGCCCCGGGCCTCGCCGACGACGAGTCGCTCGCCGTCTTCGTGGACCCGTACACCACCGACGTACGCGGCGCCCTCACCAGTACCGGAAGCTCGGGCGCCCTGCCGCTGCGCAGCTGGCTCTCCTCCTTGCACGCCGACCTCCAGCTCGGTGAACTGGGCCGCAACTACAGTGAAATGGCCGCCAGTTGGCTCTGGATCGTGGCGCTCGGCGGGCTCGCGCTGTGGATCGGGCGGCGCCGGAGGATGCGGCTGCTGCGGCCCGAGCGCGGGGCCACCGGCCGCCGCCGCACCCTGTCCTGGCACGGCTCGGTCGGCCTGTGGGCGGTGACCGGTCTGGTGCTGCTCTCGGCCACCGGCCTCACCTGGTCGCGGTACGCGGGCGAGAACATCGCCGAGCTGAAGGACAGGCTCGGCGGCGCCACCCCCACGGTCGCCGCGGCGACGGCGGGCGGTCTGGGCGGGGCGGGTCACGAGCACCACGAAGGCATGGCCATGCCCGGCGCCGCGCCCTCGGCGCTCACCCTCGACCAGGTCGCCGCGACCGCCCGCGACCAGGGCGTACGGGCGAGCATTCAGATCAGCCTGCCCGGCGCGGGCAAGGGATTCGTGGTGCGTGAGCGCGACACCGAGTTTCCCGTGCACCTCGACGCGGTGGCCGTCGACCCCGCCGACGGCCGGGTCATGGACGTGCTGCGCTTCGCCGACTACCCGCTGCTCGCCCAGCTGACCCGGTTCGGCATCGACGCGCACATGGGCGTCTTCCTCGGCCTGCCCAACCAACTCGCCCTCGCGGCACTCGCGTTGGCGTTGATGGCGCTCATCGTCTGGGGCTACCGCATGTGGTGGCAGCGCGGTCCGGTCAGGGGCCGCGCCCCGGGCCGCCCGCAGCCCAGGGGCGCCTGGCGCAGGGTGCCGCTGCCCGCGCTCGCCGCACTGGCGGCGGTGACCCTGGTGGTCGGCTGGTTCGTGCCGCTGCTCGGGATCGGCCTGGTCGCGTTCCTCGGCGTCGACGCCCTGCTCGGTCTGCCGGCCCGGAGGAAGGGGAAGGCCGCGTCCTGAACACCCCTGGCCCCGCGCGCGGTTGACGCGCGCGGGGCCCGCCGGTCCGCGCCGATCGGCCGGCTCGGGGCTACTCGGCCGCTGTCCGCACGATCGCCCGGATCTGCGCGACGATGTCGAGCCGGTTGCGTACGAACTGCGGGTCCGTCACCGTGCCCGTCGCCGGATCGGTGTTGCCGTCCCCGAACTGGAGCACCGGGGTGTGCACATGGCCGCCGGGGATGCTCAGACCCAGGCGGTCGCGGAGCAGGGTGGCCCGGTAGGCGATCTCGTTGGAGAGGTAGTCGCCGCCGCCCCCGGCCCGCGCGGCCGAGCCGGGCGTCGGTCCGTCCGGCCGGTCCACCGGGGCGGTCGCGCCGGCCGGGATCTCGGTGACGTCGGTGTGGTCGTACACCGGGAAGCGTCCGGTGCGCGCGGCCACGATGTCCCGGTACGGCAGCGTCGTACGGGTCCACTGCGGCTGGGTGGTGGGGTCGTTCACCGGGACCTGCCCGGTGCTGGAGGCGTTCACGTTGTCCGGGAAGCCGCCCCGCCAGGCCCCGTTGAACCGCTCGACGTCGATCCGGCCGACCCGGCCCTGGCTCACCGTGGTGAACAGGTCCACCTTCGGCAGCACCGGGGTGAGCGCCCGTTCGACCACGCCGTTGGCGAAGTCCTGCCAGCGCACCGGGAACGTCATGGTCTCGATCCGGGCGCGCTGCCCGTCGGCGGTGCGGATCCAGGTGCCGTCCAGGGCGAGCGCGGTCGCCCCCGACGGGTTGCTGATCCGGATGTCGCTGTCCAGCGTGAACGGGTCGAAGCCGGTCAGCAGGATCCGCTTGTAGCCCCCGCCCGCGGGATGGTCGACGGTGGTCTGCCCGCGCGAGGTCTGCTCGACGCGGTCGATCAGCGCCGCCCGTTGCGTCTCGGACAGGGCGAACTGCGGCTTCCAGAGCCTGAGTTCACGGGTCAGGCCGAGCCGGGCCCAGTACAGCGGCCGGTCGTCGTCACGGCTCAGATCGCCGCCGGCCGGGCCCCGGCCCTGCACCCGGTCCACCGCGCGCCGCCACAGCCGGGTGCCCTCGCGTTCGACGAGTTGCCGCGCGGTGCCGTAGGACCGCGTCGCCTCGATCGCGCGGGTGAACTCCGGTGCCACGTCGTCGAATCCGCTGCGGGCCAGGATCTCCTGGGGCACCGCCTGATCGAGCCGCTGCTCCTCGACCGTGGCCTGCCGGGCCTCGGCCGTGGTCTGCCGGGGTCCGGGCGCGGCCTCGGCGGGGGCCGGGCCGAGCAGCGTGCAGAACGTCATCGCCGCCACCGCACAGCCCAGTTGTGCCACCCGTACACGTCGTCCCACCACAGGTCCTTCCGTCCGTCGAAGTCCGGTGGCGCCCAGTATTCGCAAGGAAGTCCCGTGTGCATAGGGGGACTTATGAGCCGCCGGGACAGTCGCCCGGGGAGTCGGCCGGGAGGCCGTCCGGTGCCCCTTCCGGTCCGTGCAGCAGCGTCACGAAGTCGTGGAAGGCGGCCGCCATGTCCACCGCGCCGGGGTCCAGCAGCCACTGGTACTGGAGGCCGTCCATCACCGCGGTGAGCAGCGGGGCCGCCCGCTCCGGGGTGAGCCCGCCGGGCAGCCGGTCGCCGAACTCGGCGCGCAGCACCCCCGTCATCTCCTCGCGCACCTGGGTGTAGCGCCGGGTGAAGAACGGACGGGCCGGATGCCCGTCGGTCACCGATTCGCCGAGCAGCGCCGAGAACGTCTGGACGATGCCGGGCCGCATCGCGTTGTACTCCACGAGGGCCGCGAGCAGTTCCAGGCGCCAGCCGTCGGGGGAGGCCCGCCGCCCGCCGGTGTCCCACTGGTCCCGCTCCTCCAGGACGGCCACGAGGAGGGCCTCCTTGGTGGGGAAGTAGTGCAGCAGGCCCTGCTGGGTGAGGCCGACCCGCTCGGCTACCGCGCCGAGCGAGGCGCCCCGGTAGCCGCGCTCGGCGATCACCTCCAGGGCCGCGCGCAGGATCTCCGCGCGCCGCTCCTCGCTTCTGGCGCTCCTGGTCCTCGCCATGTCCGCCCCCGTCTCGTGCTGGTCCTTCGTGCTGGTCCTTCGTACTCCGAGAGGACCGTACGGCATTCGATTATCACGGACAGGTAACTAACCCTACCGTTCTACAGGTAAACCGGTCACCATGGGTGCCACCAGTGGACTTCTCCGAGGAGGTACGGCCGTGGCCGGTGCACCCGTTTCCACCCCCGACTACAGCGAGGCCGTCGAGGCGGCGCTGGGCAAGCTCGACCTGGAGGCCAAGGCCCGGCTGCTCGCCGGACAGGACATGTGGTCACTGCCCGCGCTGCCCGAGATCGGGCTCGGCTCCCTGGTGATGTCCGACGGCCCGATCGGGGTGCGCGGGGTCCGCTGGACCGCCGAGGACCCCTCGATCGCACTGCCCTCGCCCACCGCACTCGCCGCCACCTGGGACCCGGAGCTGGCCCGCCGGGCCGGCACGCTGCTGGCCCAGGAGGCCCGGCGCAAGGGCGTCCACGTCCTGCTCGCGCCGACCGTGAACCTGCACCGCTCGCCGCTCGGCGGCCGGCACTTCGAGTGCTACTCCGAGGACCCGTACCTGACCGGCGAGATCGCCTCCGGCTACGTCGACGGCGTCCAGGGCGGCGGCGTCGGCACCACCGTCAAGCACTTCGTCGCCAACGACGCGGAGACCGACCGCTTCACCGTCGACAACGCGGTGGCCCCGCGCCCGCTGCGCGAGCTCTACCTGGCCCCCTTCGAGGCCATCGTCGAGAACGCCCACCCCTGGGGCATCATGTCGGCCTACAACCAGGTCAACGGCACCACGATGACCGAGCACCGCTACCTCCAGAACGAGGTGCTGCGCGGCGAGTGGGGCTTCGACGGCTGCATCGTCTCCGACTGGATGGCCGCCCGCTCGACCGTCGGCGACATCCTCGGCGGCCTCGACGTCGCGATGCCCGGACCCCGGACCGTGTACGGGGACGCGCTCGCCGCCGCCGTCCGCAAGGGCGACGTGGACGAGTCGGTCGTCGACGACGCCGTACGCAACGTGCTGCGCCTCGCCGCCCGGGTCGGCCTCCTCGACGGCGTCCCCGGCGCCGTCCCCGAGCCGCCCGCCGCCCTCGACGGCCAGGCCCTGGCCCGCGAGGTCGCCCGCCGCGCCTTCGTCCTCGTACGCAACGAGGACGGGGCCCTGCCCGCCGACCCGGCCCGCGTCCGCAAGGTCGCGCTCAGCGGCGCCGCGGCCCGGGACGCCCGGGTCCTGGGCGGCGGCTCGGCGACCGTCTTCCCCGAGCGCGTGGTCTCCCCGCTCGACGGCCTGGCCGCGGCGCTGCCCGAGGGCGCCCTCACGTACGCGGTCGGCGCCGACCCGAGCGATGAACTCGCCCCCGCGGACCAGGGGTTCGAGCTGCGAGCGGTGTGCCGGGACGCCGAGGGCAACGTCCTCGGCACCGGCTCGCTGCCCAGCGGCCAGGTCCAGTGGATCGGCGACGACCTGCCCGCCGGGGTGACCCACGAGACGCTGCACTCCATCGAGGTCACCGGCACCTTCACCCCGCGCGAGAGCGGCGAGCACAGCTTCGGCACCCGGGGCATCGGGGCCTTCGTCCTGTCCGTCGGCGGCCGTGCCCTGTGGGAGGGCGCCGAGTCGATGAGCGACGCGGCCGACCCCTTCGAGGCGTTCTTCGGCGCCCCCGCCGAGCGCGGCCGCGTCCGGCTCACCGAGGGCGAGCCGGTCGAGGTGTCCCTGCTGCACACCGTGCACAAGATGCCCGACGCCCCGCTCACCGCGGTGATGTTCTCGCTCACCCACCTCGGCCCGCAGCGCGACGCGGACGAGCTGATCGCCGAGGCGGTCGAGGCGGCGCGGGACGCCGAGCTCGCCGTGGTGGTGGTCGCCACCACCGACCGCGTCGAGTCCGAGGGCTTCGACCGGCGCGATCTGCGGCTGCCCGGGCGCCAGGACGACCTGGTGCGCGCGGTCGCCGCGGTGAATCCGCGCACGGTGGTGGTCGTCAACTCCGGCTCCCCGGTGGAGCTTCCGTGGCGCGAGGAGGTCGCGGCGGTGCTCCTGAGCTGGTTCCCCGGCCAGGAGGGCGGGGCCGCGCTGGCCGACGTGCTGCTCGGCCACGAGGAGCCCGGCGGTCGCCTGCCCACCACGTGGCCGGCCGTGCTCGGCGATGCGCCGGTGACCGAGGTGCGGCCCTCGGAGGGACAACTCCCTTACGCCGAAGGCTTGTTCATCGGCTACCGCGCCTACGACCGGGCCGGGGTGGCGCCCGCCTACCCCTTCGGGCACGGGCTCGGCTACACCACCTGGGAGTACGAGTCCCTGGAGGTGACCCCCGCGCTCGCGAAGGTCCGCGTCCGCAACACGGGTCCGCGCGGCGGGCGGGAGACCGTCCAGATCTACCTGGCGCCGGTCGCCGACCCGGTCGAGCGTCCGCGCCGCTGGCTCGCCGGTTTCGCCTCCGTCGCGGCCGCGGCCGGGGACTCGACGGAGGTCGAAATCCCGCTGCGCGGGCGGGCGTTCGAGGTGTGGGACGAGGCGGAGGGAGCCTG
The DNA here is from genome assembly GCF_002803085.1 of Streptomyces sp. CB01201. GTDB lineage: Bacteria > Actinomycetota > Actinomycetes > Streptomycetales > Streptomycetaceae > Streptomyces > Streptomyces hundungensis. The sequence continues at coordinate 34,874 of NZ_NNBJ01000010.1, forward strand.
GACGTTCGTCCCGGGCCAGTACGAGGTGCGGGCCTGCGCGTCGCTGACGGATGCGCGGCTTTCGGCGACGCTGGAGGTCTAGGTGCCGGGGGTCGGGGGTGCGCGGGGTTTCGACTGCGGTCCGCCGGGGGCCGTCGCGCGGTTCCCCGCGCCCCCGGGCTTTCCCCCACCCCGCCCCTTCCCGAAACCCTCCGGGGGGTGAAGCGACCCTGGGGGCTCCGCCCCCAGACCCCCGTTCGCGCCTCAAGGGCGCTCGTCCTCAAACGCCGGACGGGCTGAAATGCCCGATGCGGGCCAGCGCGGAGGCCTTTAGGGGCGCGGGGAACTGCGCGACCAGCCACGCACGGTCCGCAGCCGAACCGAGCGGGGCCCGGGGCGCAGCCCCCGGAAGCCCACCCACCCCCATTCCACCCCCGGAGGGTTGCGGGAAGGGGCGGGGCGGGGCGATTCCCGGGGTTTGGGGCGGAGCCCCAGGGGTGTTCAGCGTGCCGCCGTCACCTTGCGGTACGCGATCTCCGCCAGATGCGTCTGGCCGTCCTTGCTGGGGTGGAACCAGTCCCAGGGGCTCAACTGGGTCCCGTCGAAGGCGTAGTCGAAGACCGCCCCGCCGTCATAACGGCAGGCGCGGTCCTTCGCGCAGACGTCCCGCAGGACCCCGTTGTACGCCACGACCCGCGCGTACACCGCACCGCGCCGCGCCGTGGCGGCGGCCCCGAGGTCGTCCGCGTCGGCCAGCATCGACTGGCAGATGCCCAGCTTCCAGATCTGCTTGCCCAGCGGGCTGCCGCGCCCGGTCGACCAGAGGCGCTTGAGGTCCGGCACGCTCGACACGTACACCTGGGACTTGGGGGAGACCGCGCGCAGCCTGCGCAGTGCCGTCTGGAACTCGGTGCGGAAGGACGCCACCGGCGTCATCGCGGCCACATCGTCGCGGCACGCGTCGTTCGCGCCGGCCATCACCGTGACCAGGCCGGGGTGCTGAGCCGCCGCCAGGTCCATCTGGGCCGGCAGGTCCGCCATCCGCGCGCCGGTCTTCGCGTAGTTCCAGCTGCTTGCGGGCGCCGCCGCGCCCAAGAGGCGGACCGCGAGCGAGTCGACCCGGGGGTCGCTGCCGGTCGCCCAGGAGACCTCGGGGCAGTCGGCCAGGACCGTACAGGCGTCGAAGCCGCGCGTTATCGAATCACCGATCGCGGCGACGGACTTCGGGCTGCGGTTCCAGGCGGGGGAGGGGCTCGGCGAGGGCTTCTTCGACGCGGACGGGCCCGCCGCGGAGTGGCCGTCGCCGGACTCGCAGCCCGCGGTCAGGGCGAGCGCCGCCGCGGCGAGAACGGCGGCCGCGGTGCGGACGCGACGGCTCCGGTGGCTGTGCTGCATCCCGGTCCCCCTCCGTGCGGCGGTCGTCGGTCCTTCGCGGCGTCCTCGCGGGTGAAACCTTGGTGTTCGAAGGCGCTCCGACCGACATTACGACACCCTGGGCACAGCTCCGCGCGGTAGCTTTGGCCCGTCCAGCCAGAGGAACCACGCCAGACGGCTCCGGTAAATTACATCACGTCACATACTGTCCCATTTCAGGAGATTTGCTCCCGATGCTGTTTACTGTTGAGCCCAGGGGCAGAATGTCAGGTGCTGTCCTGACCGGGAACGGCAGGGGCGCGAGGCCGCTGGGGAAGGCGAACCTCGAACCGCACTGGAGGTCCCGGTGACGACACGTGGAGTTCTCTACGTCCACTCCGCCCCGCGCGCGCTGTGCCCGCACGTCGAATGGGCGGTGGGCGCGGTCCTGGGGGTGCGCGTCCAGCTCGACTGGATCCGCCAGCCCGCCTCGCCCGGCACCTGGAGAGCGGAGTTCTCCTGGCGGGGCGAACCCGGCACCGCCTCCAAACTCGCCTCCGCGCTGCGCGGCTGGCACCTCATGCGCTTCGAGGTCACGGCCGAGCCCTGCGCCACGGCGGAGGGCGAGCGCTACAGCGCCACGCCCGACCTCGGCATCTTCCACGCCGTGACCGGCATCCACGGCGACATCCTGATCCCGGAGGACCGGCTGCGGGCCGCCCTCGCCCGTTCCGTACAGGGCGAGACCGACCTGGAGGCCGAGATCGCCAAGCTCCTCGGCAAGCCCTGGGACGACGAACTGGAGCCCTTCCGCTACGCGGGAGAGGGCGCACCGGTGCGCTGGCTGCACCAGGTGGTCTGACCCACCCCGACAAGACCCCGCGTACGCGAAAGGGCCCCACCGAGGCGGTGGGGCCCTTTCAGCGGCGTACGGAAGCCGCTCGGAGCGGGTGCGCTCAGACCGAGCGGAAGGCGAGCACCACGTTGTGGCCGCCGAAGCCGAACGAGTTGTTGATCGCGGAGATCGAGCCCTCGGGCAGCTTGCGGGGCTCGCTGCTCACCAGGCCCGGGTCGACCTCGTCGTCGAGCTCGTCGACGTTGATGGTCGGCGGGGCCGTGCGGTGGTACAGGGCGAGGACCGTGGCGACGGTCTCGATGCCGCCCGCACCGCCGAGGAGGTGCCCGGTCATCGACTTCGTCGCGGAGATCGCCACGTGGTCCAGATCGTCGCCGAGGACCTTGCGCAGCGCCTTGATCTCGGCGATGTCGCCCTGCGGCGTCGAGGTGGCGTGCGCGTTGAGGTGGACCACCTCGGACGGCTTGAGGTCGGTGGCGTCGAGCAGGTTCTGCACCGCGGCGGCGACGCCCCGGCCGGTCGGCTCGGGCTGCGCGATGTGGTGGCTGTCGGCCGAGAGGCCCTGGCCGAGCACCTCGCAGTAGACCCGGGCACCGCGCTTGGCGGCGTGCTCGGCGGACTCCAGGACCACGACACCGGCGCCCTCGCCGAGGACGAAGCCGTCACGGGCCTTGTCGTAGGGGCGCGAGGCCTGCTCGGGGTGGTCGTTGTTCTTGGACATCGCCATCATGTTGGCGAACGCCGCGATGGGCAGCGGGTGGATGGCCGCCTCGGTACCGCCGGCGACCACGACGTCGGCGCGGCCGGTGCGGATCATCTCGACGGCGTACCCGATGGCCTCGGCGCCCGATGCGCACGCGGATACGGGGGTGTGCACGCCGGCCCGGGCGTTGACCTCAAGGCCGACATTGGCCGAGGGGCCGTTCGGCATCAGCATGGGCACGGTGTGCGGGGAGACGCGGCGTACGCCCTTCTCCTTCAGTACGTCGTACTGGTCGAGCAGGGTGGTGACACCGCCGATGCCCGAGGCGATGACCGTGCCGAGCCGCTCCGGCTGGATGCCGGCCTCATCGCCCGCGGGGGCGGTGAAGCCCGCGTCCGCCCAGGCCTCCTTGGCCGCGATCAGCGCGAACTGCGCCGAGCGGTCCAGCTTGCGGGCCAGCGGGCGGGGCAGCACCTCACCGGGGTCGACCGCGGCCGGGGCCGCGATCCTGACCGGCAGTTCGGCGAAGCGCTCGCCCTCCAGGGGGCGGACACCGGAGCGTCCCGCCAGCAGACCCTCCCAGGTCGAGGCGGTGTCGCCACCCAGCGGTGTGGTTGCGCCGATACCGGTGACGACCACGGTGCGATTGGTCGAGCTCACAGGAAGTTTCTCCACGTGTGTAAGGGACGTGAATCAGCGGCGCCACCGCTGGGTGGCAGCCCGAATTCAGGTCCTGAATCAGGCCTGGTGCTTCAGGATGTAGCTGGCGGCGTCGCCAACGGTCTTGAGGTTCTTGACGTCCTCGTCCGGGATCTTGACGTCGAAGCGCTCTTCGGCGGCGACGACGACCTCGACCATGGACAGCGAGTCGACGTCCAGGTCGTCGGTGAAGGACTTGTCCAGCTGGACGTCCTCGACCGGGATACCAGCGATCTCGTTGACGATCTCGGCGAGACCCTCGACGATCTCTTCCTGCGTGGCGGCCATGTTGGCGCTCCTTCGGTGTAAATGCTTCGAATTGCGGGCTTCCGGAATATCCGGAGTGCCTAGGGGAGGGTAACGACCGTCGCGGCGTACACGAGACCCGCCCCGAAGCCGATGACGAGCGCGGTGTCGCCGCTCTTCGCCTGTCCGGTCGCCAGGAGCCGCTCCATTGCGAGCGGGATCGAGGCGGCCGAGGTGTTGCCGGTGGTCTCCACGTCACGGGCGACCGTGACGTGGTCCGGCAGCTTGAGAGTCTTCACCATCGAGTCGATGATCCGCATATTGGCCTGGTGCGGAATGAAGACGTCCAGGTCGTCCGGGCTGATTCCGGCCGCGTCCAGCGCCTGCTGGGCGACCTTCGCCATCTCGAACACGGCCCAGCGGAACACCGCCTGGCCCTCCTGCGTGATCGCGGGGAACTTGCCCGAGCTGTCGTACTCGTTCCACGGCACGGTCTGCTTGATGGTCTCGGACTTGTCGCCCTCGGAACCCCAGATCGTGGGGCCGATGGCCGGCTCGTCCGCGGGGCCCACGACGACCGCGCCGGCGCCGTCGCCGAACAGGAACGCCGTGGCGCGGTCGCTCAGGTCGGTCAGATCACTGAGCCGCTCGACGCCGATGACCAGGACGTATTCGGCGGAACCCTCGACGATCATGCCCTTGGCGAGGGTCAGGCCGTAGCCGAAGCCCGCGCAGCCGGCCGAGATGTCGAAGGCGGCGGCCTTGCCGGTGCCCAGCTTGTCGGCGATCTCGGTCGCCACCGCGGGGGTCTGCTTGAAGTGCGAGACCGTGGAGACGATCACGCCGCCGATCTGGTCGGCGGCGATGCCGGCGTCGGCGATCGCCTTGCCGGAGGCCTCGATCGACATCGCGGCCACGGTCTCCTCGGCGGAGGCCCAGTGCCGGGTGGCGATGCCGGAGCGCGAACGGATCCACTCGTCGGAGGACTCGATCGTCTCCAGGATCACCTCGTTGGGCACCACCCGCACGGGCCGGTAGCCGCCCACGCCCATGATGCGGGCGTACGGGGCGCCCTTGCTGGGGCGGATCTTCGACATGGCTCTCGGCTCCTTAGGCGGATGCATGCTCGGCGACGAGCGCACGAGCCGCGTCGAGGTCGGCGGGGGTCTTCAGGGCGACGGTCTTGACACCCGGCAGGGCGCGCTTGGCGAGACCGGTCAGCGTGCCGCCCGGGCACAGCTCGATCAGCGCGGTCGCGCCCAGCTCGTTGAAGGTCTCCATGCACAGGTCCCAACGGACCGGATTGGAGACCTGGTTGACCAGACGGTCCACGATGTCCCGGCCGCTCGCCACGGCCTTGCCGTCCGCGTTCGAGACGTAGGTGAAGCGCGGGTCGGCGATCTCCAGGGACTTGGCCGCCTCCGCGAGCTCCGCCACGGCCGGGGCCATGTGGTGCGTGTGGAAGGCGCCGGCCACCTTGAGGGCCACCACGCGGCGTACGCCCTCGGGCTTGTCGGCCTCCAGCGCGGCGAGCTGCTCGGCGGTGCCGGCGGCCACGATCTGGCCCGCGCCGTTCACGTTCGCCGGCGTCAGGCCGAGCTTCTCCAGGTGCGGCAGCACGTGCTCGGACTCGCCGCCCAGCAGCGCGGCCATGCCGGTCGGCGTGACGGCCGCGGCCTCGGCCATGCCCAGGCCCCGCTTGCGGACGAAGCCGAGCGCCGCGTCCTCGGACAGCACGCCCGTGAACGCGGCGGCGGTGATCTCACCGACGCTGTGCCCGGCCACGGCGCCCGGGGTGATCTCACCCAGCGCCGAGGCGGACAGCAGACCCGCGGCGACCAGCAGGGGCTGCGCCACGGCGGTGTCGCGGATCGCGTCGGCGTCCGCCTGCGTGCCGTAGTGGACGAGGTCAAGACCGATGGCGTCCGACCACGCGGCGAGCCGGTCGGCAGCGCCGGGGAGGTCGAGCCAAGGGGTCAGGAAGCCGGGCGTCTGAGCGCCTTGGCCGGGAGCGACGAGTACGAGCACTCTCACACTCTCTCTTGTGGACGGCTCCGCCCGCCCGTGGGGACAGGGACGAAGAACCGTCGGGGGAATTGTGGGTGTCCGACAAAAGTCTAGGACTGCGGATCTCCGTCGGCCAGACGCCCCAGGATCAGCGCGATCCTCAGCGTGAACGCGGAACGCACATCCGACGGCGACCACCCGGTGACGTCCGTCACACGTCGGAGCCGGTAGCGAACGGTATTGGGATGGACGAACAGCATCCGGGCCGCGCCCTCCAGACTGCTCGCCTGCTCCAGATAGACGCTCAAGGTCTCCAGGAGAGCCGAGCCCGCCTCCTCAAGCGGTCTGTAGATCTCCTCCACCAACTGCTCGCGCGCGGCAGGATCCGACGCGATCGCCCGCTCCGGCAGCAGATCGTCCGCGAGGACCGGCCGGGGAGCGTCCTGCCAGGCCGAACACGCCTTGAGGCCGGCCGCCGCGGCCTGCGCGGACCGGGTCGCCGCCAGCAGGTCCGGCACGATGGGCCCGGCCACGACGGGGCCGGCCGCATACGGGCCGATCAGGCTCTTGGCGACCTGGAGCGGGTTGTCGCTGCCGCCCGCGATGACGACCAGGCGGTTGCCCAGCACGCCGGTCAGGACCTGGAGCTTGGCGTGCCGGGCGGCCCGCCGGATCGCCTCCACGGTCAGCTCGCTGTCGCCGTCCGGGGCCGTGCCGAGCAGCACGCACACATGCTCGGGGGAGTTCCAGCCCAGCGCCGCGGCCCGCGACACCGCGCCCTCGTCGGCCTCGCCCGACAGCACCGCGTTCACGACCAGGGATTCCAGCCGGGCGTCCCAGGCGCCGCGCGCCTCGGCGGCCTGCGCGTACACCTGGGCCGTCGCGAAGGCGATCTCGCGGGCGTACACGAGCAGCGCCTCACGCAGGATGGACTCGTCCCCCGGGGCCGCGACCTCCTCGATCGCCGTCTCCATGACCTCGATGGTGGTGCGCACCATCTCGACGGTCTGGCGCAGCGTGATCGCCCGGGTCAGTTCGCGCGGGGCCGTGCCGAAGACATCGGTCGAGATGGCCTGGGGTGTCTCGGGATGCCGGAACCACTCGGTGAACGCGGCGATACCGGCCTGGGCGACCAGACCGATCCACGACCGGTTCTCCGGCGGCATCGCCCGGTACCACGGCAGCGTCGCGTCCATGCGGGCGATCGCGTTCGCGGCGAGCCGCCCCGAGGACTGCTCAAGACGCTTCAGGGTCGCGGCGTGCGGATGGGCATTCTTCGCGGGGTGTACGGGATCGGGTGCTGGCACGGGGACAAGACTGCCTTATGTAGAGGAGTCGGCTAACACGGACCGGTGAGACTGAGCAAAATCGCAGGTCACAGGCTTGGGACCGCATAGCGATCCGGGGTCCTTTGTCGTGTCGCGCTGGTTTGGTGCCAGGGTGCCAGGTCCGGTGGTGACCGGGGCCACTGCCGGCGGGCGAAAGGCGATGCCTCAAGGGGAGCCGAACCGGACCCTGGCCGTGCGGGACGATCCTGCCGCCTTCGACGAAGTCCGCAGGTTCCTCGGAAACCGACCGGCGGCCCCCGGCGGTCGATCGGGGTGGCGCGAGGAGCGCCCCCGGTCTCCCCGCGGGTCTACCGTGGTGGGCGTGATTTCAGTCAGGCGCGGTGACGAGCGCTATCGGGGCGGCGACCCCGACGTCGGTATCGAGTCCCTGCACGCCTTCTCCTTCGGCCGGTTCTACGATCCGGACAACCTCCGGTTCGGGCCGGTCCTGGCCTGCAACGAGGAGCGGCTCGCGCCCGGCGCGGGCTTCGACGAGCATCCGCACAGCCACACCGAGATCCTCACCTGGGTGATCGAGGGCGAGCTCACCCACCGCGACTCGGCGGGCCACACGACCGTGGTGCGCCCCGGTGACGTGCAGTGCCTCAGCTCCGCGGGCGGCGTGCGGCACGAGGAACGCAACGAGGGCACCGACCCGCTGGTCTTCCTCCAGATGTGGCTCGCCCCGAGGAAGCCCGGCGGCGAGCCGTCGTACGACCTCGTGCGCGGCATCGCGGACTCCACGCCCTACGCGGTGCTCCCGGCCGGCGCGATGCTGTACGTGCGCCGCCTCGCGTCCGGCGGCCGCACCGCCGTGCCGGACGCTCCCGGGGTGTACGTCCACGTCGTGCGCGGCCGGGTGGGCCTGGCCCAGGAGATGCTCGGGGCCGGCGACTCGGCGCGGATCAGCGGGGCGCTCGGCCTGGAGCTGACGGCGCACGACGACACCGAGGTGCTGTTCTGGGAGCTCGGCTCGGTGTGAGCCCCGTTCCGCGCGGGCTCAGCTGCGGGTGGACTCGGCGAGCACCGAGTCCGTCAGGACGGGCCACACCTCGGCCGCCCAGGGGCCGAACGCGCGGTCGGTGAGGGCGACGCAGGCCAGGCCCGCGTCCGGGTCGATCCACAGGAACGTACCGGACTGGCCGAAGTGGCCGAAGGTGCGCGGCGAGGACGAACTCCCCGTCCAGTGCGGGGACTTGGCGCCCCGGATCTCGAAGCCGAGGCCCCAGTCGTTGGGGTTCTGGTGGCCGTAGCCGGGCAGCACGCCCTTGAGGCCTGGATACTGCACGTGCATCGCCTCGGCGACCGTGGCCGGGTGGAGCAGCTGCGGCGCCTGCACCTCGGCGGCGAACTTCGCGAGGTCCTCGACGGTCGAGACGCCGTCCTTGGCGGGCGAGCCCTCCAGGGCGCTGGCGCTCATGCCGAGCGGCTCGAACACGGCCTGGCGCACGTAGTCGGCGAAGGGGATGCCGGACTGTTTGGCGATGTGGTCGCCGAGGACCTCGAACCCGGCGTTGGAGTACAGCCGCCGGTCGCCGGGCGGGGCCATCACCCGGTGCTCGTCGAAGGCGAGCCCCGAGGTGTGCGCGAGCAGGTGCCGGACGGTGGCGCCGGGGGGCCCGGCCGGCTCGTCGAGCTCGATCGCCCCCTCCTCGTACGCGACGAGGGCCGCGTACGCGGTGAGCGGCTTGGTGACGGAGGCCAGCGGGAACCGGTGCGACAGCGGCCCGTGCGTGCCGGCAAGCGTTCCGTCGGCGCGCACCACGGCCGCCGCGGCGGTCGGTACGGGCCAGGTCTCGATGATCCGCAGGCTGTCCATGCGTACGAGCCTAATGGGCCGCGTGCGGGCGCCGCAGGGCGGGCAACCGGGCGGGGCGACGGACGACACGACACGAGAACGTCACGCATTTCGCTTGCTTGGAGTGCACTCCAAGGTTCTAGCGTGGAGGACATGACGGTGATCGACAGCACAACGGTGACGATGGAGCGGGCCCGGCAGGACCTCTGCGCGACCGAGCCGCGCCATCCGCGTCCCGACGGCCAGGACCGCTACACGATCAGCGAGGTCGTGGCGAGCACCGGACTCACCGCCCACACCCTCCGCTGGTACGAGCGGATCGGCCTCATGCCGCACGTGGACCGCTCGCACACCGGCCAGCGCCGGTTCACCAACAAGGACCTGGACTGGCTGGCCTTCGTCGGCAAGCTCCGGCTCACCGGGATGCCGGTCGCCGACATGGTCCGCTACGCCGAGCTCGTCCGCGAGGGGGAGCACACCTTCGAGGCACGGCAGGAGCTTCTGGAGCAGACCCGGCGCGACGTCATAGCGCGCATGGCGGAACTCCACGACACGCTCGCCGTACTCGACTACAAGATCGACTTTTACGCCGGCGCTCGCAAGGCGTCGGAATCGGAAAGGGCCTGAACACCCATGAGCAACAGCCCCCTTGAGAAGATCAGCACCGTCCGCCTCGGTGCCGAAGGCCCGCGGATCGGCGTCCAGGGCTTCGGCGCCATGGGCATCAGCGAGTTCTACGGCGACACCGACGAGGCCGCCGCCCGCGACACCCTGGAGGCGACCGTCGAGGCGGGCGTCACCCTCATCGACACCGCCGACATCTACGGCCTCGGCGCCAACGAGGAGTTCCTCGCCCCGTTCCTCGCCGCCCACCGCGACGAGGTGACCCTGGCCACCAAGTTCGCCATCGAGCGCCGCGCCGACGACCCCGCCCACCGGGGCATCAACAACAGTCCCGCCTACATCAAGAAGGCCGTCGAGGCGAGCCTGCGCCGCCTGGGCGTCGAGGTCATCGACCTGTACTACATGCACCGCCGCAACCCCGAGGTGCCGCTCGCCGAGTCGGTCGGCGCGATGGCCGAGCTGGTCGCCGAGGGCAAGGTCAAGTACCTCGGCCTGAGCGAGGTCACCGGGGCCGAGCTGCGCGAGGCGTACGCCGTGCACCCGATCACCGCCCTTCAGTCGGAGTGGTCGGTCTTCAGCCGCGATGTCGAGCGCAGCGCGGTGCCGGCCGCCGCCGAACTCGGCGTCACCTTCGTGCCGTACTCGCCGCTCGGCCGGGGCTTCCTCACCGGGGCGTTCGCGGACGCGGGCAAGGAGCTGAGCGCGGGCGACTTCCGCAAGTTCCAGCCGCGCTTCACCGGCGACAACGCCGTGACCAACGCCGCCCTGCTCGAACCCCTCCACAAGATCGCGGCGGCGCACGGCGCGACGACCGCACAGATCGCGCTCGCCTGGGTGCAGCAGCGGGCCCAGGTGCACGGCCTGACCGTCGTCCCGATCCCGGGCACCCGCAAGCGCAGCCGCCTCCTGGAGAACGCCGGGGCCACCCGCATCACCCTGAGCGCACAGGAGCTGGCGCTCCTGGAGCCCATCGCCGGGCAGGTCGCGGGCGACCGCTACCCCGACATGTCCTCCACGTCGGCGGCCCGCGAGCAGTAGGCCGCACTCCCGGTCTCCCGGCAGGTCGCACGAGCCGGGGTCCGCACGGGGGCCGGGGCTCACGCGAGCCCCAGCGCGAACACCGCGAAGCCCGCCGCGAGCAGCCCCGCCGCTGCCCGGCGGGCCTTGGTCGTCTTCGTCCAGGGTGCCTCGAAGCCGCGCGCGTACCGGGCGATCACCACGAGCAGCACCGCGAACACCGGCATCCAGGCGAGGCGTTCACCGATCCACGCCAGGGTGTCGGGCGCGGTGGTCAGGCCCGGCACCCGCCCGGCGAACGAGGCCGGGACGGCGGCGGCGAGCATCGCCGTCTGGTGCCAGCACAGAATGGTCATGGCGGACAGGTTGACGACCACGACCGGCGCCCAAAGGGCAGGCCGCTTCAGCCAGTTGGCGATCCGGTCGCGCAACAGGATCGCGGCGCCGGACTGGGCCGAGGCGAGGGCGAGCACGAGCAGCGACGGCGGATGCGAGTTGGTGCGTGCCTCACCGGGCACGCCGACCATCGACGCCGGGTAGTGGAAGACGACGAGCAGCGCGGCGAACAGCAGCGCCCCACCGCCGAACAGCAGCCACGCGCCCCGGCGGCCGATCCTCTTCTCGCCCCAGGAGACGCCGAGTTGGTACGCGAACATCCACCCGGGCAGGATGTTGACGAGCGACAGCCAGGACGGCACGGAGTCGGCGAACGGCCCGTAGCGCAGGAAGTCGACGAGCGCGACGACACCGAACAGCGGAGCCGCGGCCCAGCCTCCCATCGCCCGCGCCGCCCGCACGCAGTACGGCGTGAGCGCGGTGACGACGACGTACACGCCCACGAACCACAGCGGCTGGATGACGAGCGTCGAGCCGGTGCGCAGGGTGTCGTGGGGGACGCCGAGGGCATGGAGCACGGGGATCATCGCGGCCCACACGGCGGTGACCCCGAGCACGGGCCGCCCGAGCCGGGCGACCCGACCCCGCAGCCACGCCCCGGTCGACCCCTTGCGCCGGTGGAAGGACAGCACGGACGCGTAGCCGCCGACCAGGAAGAAGATCCCGAGCATCTGCAGAACCCAGCTGGCGGGCGCGAACCCGGCGAAGCCGGAGAGCGGACTGGCGTTGTGCAGCGCGCCCGAGCCGTCCCGGGTGAACCCGCCGAGCAGCCAGTGCCCGGTCGGCACGGCGAGCAGTGCGAGGGCGCGCAGCCCGTCGACGGCGCGGTCGCGGTGCGCCGGGGTCTTCCGCTCGATGTCCGAAACGGCCCTGCTGAGTGCGGAGTTGGTCATCGGACGTCTCCCAGGGCGATGGCGGCGAAGGAGTCGAGCGACTCGGTGCCGGGGGCGAAGTAGCCGGTGTGGCCCTTGGCGTCGGCGGCGGGTATGCGGCGGGCGCCGAAGGCCGGGTCGGTGGGGTCGGCGCCGTGGCCGAGCCCCGCGAACTCGATGTGCGGTACGTCGTCGATCCAGTCCGAGGGGTCCTTCGCGGCCCACACCCGGGCACGGGTGCCCAGCTCGGTGACGCTGCCGGCCCGCATGCCGGGGGAGCCGAGCGCCACGACGTCCGAGGCGTCGGTGTGCCGGGCGGCGAGCCCGCACACCACGGAGCCGTAGCTGTGGCAGAACAGCACGGGGTCGGGTGCGCCGACGGCGTCCAGCCCCTCCGTGAACCGCGCGAGCCGCCCGGCCCCCGCCTCGGCGAGCCGCCCCGACGCGGCGTCGATCCCCACCCCGACGGGCGTGGTGTACCCGGCCCAGGCGATCACGGCGACCTCGCCGCGGGTGGCGCCGCGCAGCGCGGCCGCCATGCCGGCGGGGGTGCCGTAGGGGTCGTTCGTGCGGTCGAAGGTCCGGGCGTCGATGTCGGATCCGGGCACGACGACGGCCACGTGGGTGGCGTGCGGCAACTCCCCGTACACCTCGGCCACTTGACCTCGCCCGCGCGGGTCGAAGGCGAGGATCTGCCGATCGGGGGCGGCGAGCCGGGTGTAGCGGGGGTCGTGCGTGGCGGCGATGGCGAGCCGATTGGCCTCGTAGCGCAGCGGGACGGGGACGCCGTCGAGGTTCCCCACGACCTGGGGGTGGCGGCGGGCGAGGCCGTGCTGCTGAGCGGGGCTCAACCTGCCCATGAACAGGGCCACTTGACGGGGCGTCGACCCGACCGGGTCGGGCAGCGGCTCCCCGTCCACCCGGTCCGCCCGCCAGGCTGCGGTCCCCGGCGGCGGCCCGGTGACGGCCACCTGCGCGTCACCCGCGGCCCACCCCGCGCTCCCCGCGACCCCAGCGACCACGAGCGCCCCCGCGACCAGCACCCTCCGAATCCGCCCCATGCCCCGACTCCCTCTCCTCGCCCGTTCCTTGACGAGGGCGAAGGTAGGGAGCGGGTGGGGCGCCGGGCGTCACCCTGGGGGGCTGGGTGGGTGGTGCTACCGGGGTAGGGGGTGGATGGGGGGATATCCCCACCCCGGCGTCACCCCGGAGGCCGGGGGAGGCGTACGGGTGCCGTGGCCGGTGCATGCCGGCGGTGGGGGTATGGAGGTGCGCCTGCTCCTGCCGCACGCGCTCCGGTGCCGCGCCGAGCCGTCCGCTCCTGGCCTGCGCCTTCGCGTGCGGATCGTGGGTGGCTGGTCGCGCAGTTCCCCGCGCCCCTGGGTCCGCTTCGAGCTGCGGACCGTGGGTGGCTGGTCGCGCAGTTCCCCGCGCCCCTAAACCCGTTTCGGTCTGCGGGCCGTGCGTGGTTGCTCGCGCAGTTCCCCGCGCCCCCAACCTCGTTCCGTCTGCGGGCCGTGGTCGCTTCTCGCGCAGTTCCCCGCGCCCCCAACCCCGTTTCGGTCTGCGGACCGTGGTCGATTCTCGCGCGGTTCCCCGCGCCCCTGAGGGCCTCGGTGCTGGTCCGCATCGGGCATCTTCAGCCCGTCATGGGGGTCGCCCTGGCCCTCAATGCCTTGGGGGAGTTTGAGGACGAGCGCCGTTCAGGCGCGAACGGGGTCCGGGGCGGAGCCCCAGGGGGTGGGGCTAGCCCGGGTCGCCGGGGCGGACCAGGGCCGCTTCGTAGGCGAAGATCACCGCTTGGGCCCGGTCCCGAAGGTCCAGCTTCGCCAGGACCCGCCCCACATGCGTCTTCACCGTCTGCTCCGCCAGCACCAGCCGCCCCGCGATCTCCTGGTTGGACAGCCCCCGGGCGATCAGTTCGAGCACCTCCGTCTCGCGCGGCGTCAGCCCGTTGAGGCGCAGCGCCAGCGGCCCCCGCCGCGGCGCCGGCCGCTGCGCGGCGAAGTCCGCGATGAGCCGCCGCGTCACGGACGGCGCAAGCAGCGCCTCGCCCGCCGCCACGACCCGTACCGCCCCGATGAGATCCGCGGGCGGCGCGTCCTTGAGCAGGAACCCCGACGCCCCCGCGCGCAGCGCCTCGTACACGTAGTCGTCGACGTCGAAGGTGGTCAGCATGAGCACCTTCGGCCGGTGCACGACCCCCGCCGGCGGGTCCAGGATCTCGCGGGCCGCCGCGAGCCCGTCCATCTCGGGCATGCGGACGTCCATCAGGACCACGTCGGGGTGGGTGGAGCGGGCCACGGCCACCCCCGCGCGGCCGTCGGGCGCCTCGCCCACCACGTCGATGTCGGCCTGCGCCGAGAGCAGCGCGGCGAACCCCGCACGCACCATGGCCTGGTCGTCGACGATGATCACTCGGATGGGGCTCAACTGGTGTCCTCGGAGCGGGAGTTCACGGGCAGGGAGGTGGAGGTCGACGGGGCGTCCAGGGGCAGGCGCGCCGCGATCCGGAAGCCGCCGTCCGGCAGCGGTCCGGTGTCCAGCGACCCACCGGTCAACCGTACGCGTTCGCGCATGCCGACGAGCCCGTGGCCCGTCCCGCTGGTCTCAAGGGGCGAAGTGCGGCCCGCCGCCGGGCCGTTGACGACAACCACCGTCAGATGCCGCTCGTCGCCGGTGACGGAGACGCGGGTGGGGGCGCCCGGCGCGTGCCGTACGACGTTGGCGAGCGCCTCCTGGACGATCCGGTAGGCCGACAGGTCGACCGCGGGCGGCAGCGCGGGCAGGTCCGCGGCCAGCGAGAGCGTGGCGGGCTGGCCGGAGCGTACGGTCGCCTCGACGAGCTGCTGGAGGCGGTCCACCCCGGGCTGGGGCGCCCGCTCGCCCCCGTCCTCGCCGCTCCCGTCGCTGCGCAGGACCGCGAGCAGCCGCCGCATCTCGCTCAGCGACTCCCGCGCGCCGGCGGCGATGGACGCGAACTCCCCGCGGGCCGCTTCGTCGAGCCCGGTCAGCCGGTACGGCGCCGAGTCGGCCTGCACGGTGATCACCGACATGTGGTGGGCCACCACGTCGTGCAGCTCGCGGGCGATCCGGGCGCGCTCCTCCAGGAGGGTGCGCTGCGCGCGCTCGGCCCCGCTGATGGTCTCCTGCTCGGCCAGCAGCCGCTCGGCCTCCTCGCGCTGGTGCACGGCGCCGGTGACGGCCAGCACCACGCCCGCCAGGACGATCAGCAGGACGTACGTACTGGTGGAGCCGCCCGGCGGGAAGACGCCGAGCGCGAGGCCGGCCGCGCCGGTCACCAGCCACACCGTGACCAGCGTGCGGGTCCGCTCGCGCAGCCCGAGGGCCGCCATGAGCACCAGACAGCCGACGATCACCGTCGGGGGCCACGGCCAGGCGCGCGCGGTCGTATCGGCCCCGTACAGCAGGAGCGCGCCCAGCACGTCGAAGGCGAGGACGAGCACCCAGGCCTGGAGCGGCCGGGTCACGGCGAGCAGCAGCGGCACCGTCTGGCCCACCCCGAGCGCCCCGGCCCAGCCGCCGCCCAGCCGGTAGTCGTTGGCCAGGACGGTGATGGTGACCGGCAGCAGCGCCGCCACGAAGCCGCCGGCGACGACGTACGGGCTCCACCGCTGCCAGCGCCGGGGCGCCCGCGCGAACAGGGGCCGGGTGGCTTCGGCCGGGGGCCGCAGCAGGTCGAGTGCGCGGCGCGAGAGGGGTGTGGTCTTCATGGCCCGGCCAGCCTAGGCAGGGCCGGGCCGTCCGCGCGTCATACCGGGGTGCCACCCGCACCCCGGACCTGGGTATCGGTCCCGGCCGCCGCCGGGGACGCCGCCCCTGCAACTCCGCCGGCTACAGCTCCGCCAGCAGCTCGGCCTTCTTCGCGCTGAACTCGTCGTCGGTGACCAGACCGGCCCGGTGCAGATCACCGAGGTGGCGGATCCTTTCCGCGATGTCGGCGGGGTCGCGCCGCCCCGCGGCGACCGGCACCGCCTGCAACGGGATCGAGGCCCCGCCCCCGCCCCGTACCGCCGCGAGGACCGCCGCCGCGAACGGCAGCGACTCGTGCACGGGCCCGTAGCCGAGGCCGAAGACCACGGACGCCGGATCGCGGTCGGCCTGGGCGGGGCCGCCCTCGGCATCCCGGCGCAGCAGGCGCAGATGGCCGTCGAAGACCTCGGGGGAGCGCCACTCGATCCCGCTCAGCGCGGCGATCGGGAAGGCCTGGTCGCCGGCCTTCCACTTCTCCGACGAGGCGCCCGTCCAGAACCAGCGGAACGTGACCTGCCGCCCGTCGAAGGCGGCCCTGCCGTCGTACGCCTTGAAGTGCAGCGGGGTCTCGGGCGCGTCCACCAGATGGCGGTCGGCGGGTTCCGAGGCGTACGGCACCAGAGCGGTGCGCAGTTCGTCCGCGTAGTACTCGGCGAGCGTCTCGCGTTCGGCGGGCAGGACCAGGCGGTAGGGGTCGCAGGACTCCTTCAACTGGCCCGCCGCGGCATCCATCAGCGGATCGGCGCCCGGTCTCGGCACCGCGTGCAGCACCACGGTGCCGCGTTTGCCCTGGGTCAGTGACACCGACTCCAACGCCTCGTGGGGGATGCGTCGTTCGCGCAGCGCCTGGAACAGCTTCGGCGCGCGGATCCCCCGTTCGAAGCGGATGAGCACGGAGTCGGACTCGAACTCCCAGGTGGCATGAATTCCGGCCAGCACATCACCCATGCGCCTCATCGTAGGCGGCGCGCGCCCGCGCGTCCCCCCTCGGAGGGAACCCCGCTGTCAGCCTCCGCGAAACACGGGTGCCCGGGCGATCGCACGGCGTCTACGCGTGTCCGCCCGTCGATGTGCCCGTCAGGCGGCCGTACGGTCGGAAATTCCGCTGCCGCAGTCGGTGTCGTAGGCGGCACAGCCGACCGTCCGGTACGCGCCAACTCCGATGGCGGCGAAGTTGGCGAGGCTCTGCGTGCCGGGCTCGAAGTACCCGGTGTGGCCGATGGCTCCGGAGGCGGACAGGATCCGCGCGCCGAAGGCCGACGAGACCGGGTCGGCGCCGTGGCCGAGCCCCGCCACGTCCAGGTACGGCACGTCCTGGATCCAGTCGTCCTTGTCGCGCATCGCCCACACCTGGGCCCCGGTGCCCAGCTGCGCGGCGTTGCGCACCCGCATGCCGGGGCTGCCGGCCACCGCGATGTCGCTCACGCGGGGCGGAAGCTCCCGCGAGGAGACCCCGCACACCACCGAGCCGTAGCTGTGGCAGAACAGCTCGACCGAGGATTTCCCGGGCAGTGCGCCCACCATCGCGGAGAGCCGCACGGCGCCTTCCTCGGCCAGCCGGCCGATGGCCGCGTCCACCCCGAGCCCGGCCGGAGCGGTGTAGTCGGCCCAGGCGATCACGGCGGTCCGGGTCTTCGGGGCGGCGGCCCGCTCGGCCGCGTACAGCGACTCGGCCATGCCGACCGGGGCGGTGTTGGCGCGGGTGCTCTTCTCGAAGGTCAGGACGTTGGTGTCGACGCCGGGGACGATCACCGAGACCCGCTGGGCGTGGTCCAGGTCGCCGAAGACCTCCGCGACCCGGCCGGTGTCGCTGGGGTCGAAGGCGAGGATCTGACGGCCGTCGTCGAGCAGCGAGTCGAACCGGTGCATGCGGCGGCCCGCGTCCTGGCGGCCGTCGGCGGTGAGCCGGGGATCCACCATCCGTTTGTTCTCGACCGCGCGGGCTTCCGTGAGCGCGACCCGGTTGGCCCGGTAGCGCAGGGACACGGGAGCGCCGTTGAGGTTGCCGACGACCAGCGGGTAGTGGTCGGCGAGCCGGTCGCGCTCGGCGGCGGTCAGCGAGCCGAAGAACCGGGCCAGCTCGGTGGCCTTGGCGTCCGCCTTGGGCAGCTTGTGGCCGTCTATGGTGTCGCGCGCCCAGGCGGCGAGCGCCTTGGCACGGGGCTCGGAGTCGCCGGAGTGGCCGCGGATCGCCGTCCAGCCGGAGGTCGCGAGCATGACGAACACGACGGCGAGCGCGAGCAGCGCGCGCCAGGCGTTCAGTGTGGGGGAGGAGTCGAAGGAAGTCACTGCTGAACACAGTAGGAGACCCTGAAGGTCCACTGGGGTGACAGTGACTCAGATCACGTTTGAGCGGGGAGTGGTCTCACCAAGAGCGCGCGCGGGCGCACGCTGTGTGCGGCCGGAGGGGCTGGTTCCGCAGGTGCGGGAGACGTGCGTCATACGGCCGGCGACCGATCCCGGCCCGACGGGGGCGCATCCGACCCGTGCCCGGGAGCCGCCCGGCTCAGGCCGGCTCGCGCCAGTCGTCGGCCAGCGCCGGTCCGAGGTGGTCGAGATAGCCGGCGGTCAGCTCCCGGATCGCCGCCACGCTCGGGTCCCCGCCCTGACCCCAGAGGCCGCCCGCGACCCGCATCACCCCGGTGAAGGCGGCCACCGCCACCCGGGGCCGGGGGTCGGCGTCGATATCGAGGCCCTCGCGCTCGGCGATGAGCCGCGCGACGTGCTCCTCCAGCTCCGCCGAGCGGCGCAGATGGATCGCGAGCAGCGCCGGCGTCGACTCGATCACCTGGTACGTCCGCATGTAGAGCGTGACCGGCACCACGGGTGAGAGCCGCTCCTCGATGCTGTCCCAGGCCGAGAGTGCCGCCCGGCGCATCGCGGTGAACGGGCCCTCGGCGGGCGGCCGTTCGCGGAGCGCGTCGACGAAGTGCCACTCCACGGTGTCCTGGGCCGCGAAGACCACGGCCTCCTTGTTGGCGAAGTAGCGGAAGAAGGTGCGCTGGGAGACGTCGACGGCGTCCGCGATCTCGTCGACCGTCGTCTGCTCGTACCCCTTGGTGGTGAAGAGCTCCAGGGCCACCCGCAGCAGGGCGTCACGGGTGCGCTGCTTCTTCAGCTCGCGCAGGCCGCCCGTGGATGCACCCGTGGATGCACCCGTGGATGCGATCGGCTGCTGCTCCACCGTCACTTCGTGGTCCTCTTTCGGTCAATTTGGCGTGTTCAGTCTAGCTGTGAGCTACGTGACAGTTACCGACTTGTGAATTGGTTCGTCAAGTGTCAGTGGCTGACACTATCCTCTGTCGCATGACTAGTCAGACCACCGTCGAAAAGGCGCCACAGGACGAGATACCGGTGCCGGCCAAGGGGCTGCGCGGCCACCCCTGGCTGACGCTCTTCGCCGTGGCCATCGGCGTGATGATGGTCGCGCTCGACGGCACCATCGTGGCGATCGCGAACCCCGCGATCCAGCACAACCTCGGAGCCTCGCTCCAGGACGTGCAATGGATCACCAACGGCTACATGCTGGCGCTTGCCGTCTCCCTGATCACCGCGGGCAAGCTCGGTGACCGGTTCGGGCACCGCCAGACCTTCCTCATCGGCGTCGTCGGCTTCGGCGCCGCCTCCGGGGCCATCGGCCTCTCCCACAGCGTCACCTTCGTCATCGCCTTCCGCGTCCTCCAGGGCCTGTTCGGCGCGCTCCTGATGCCGGCCGCGCTCGGCCTGCTGCGCGCCACCTTCCCGGCCGAGAAGCTGAACATGGCGATCGGCATCTGGGGCATGGTCATCGGCGCCTCCACCGCGGGCGGCCCGATCCTCGGCGGTGTCCTCGTCGAGCACGTCAACTGGCAGTCGGTCTTCTTCATCAACGTGCCGGTGGGCCTGATCGCCCTGGTCCTGGGTCTGCTGATCCTGCGCGACCACCGTGCCGAGAACGCCCCGAAGTCCTTCGACGTCCTCGGCATCGTGCTGCTCTCGGGCGCGATGTTCTGCATGATCTACGCCCTGATCATGGGGTCGCAGTGGGGCTGGGGCAGCGACGGCATCCTGGCACTCATCGCGGGCGCCGTGGTCGGCTTCGCGCTCTTCGCCTTCTGGGAGACCAAGGTCAAGGAGCCGCTGATCCCGCTCGGCCTGTTCCGGTCCGTGCCGCTGTCCGCGGGCACGATCCTGATGATCCTGATGGCGTTCGCCTTCATGGGCGGCCTCTTCTTCGTCACGTTCTACCTCCAGAACGTGCACGGCATGTCGGCCGTCGACAGCGGCCTCCACCTGCTGCCGCTCACCGGCATGATGATCGTCGCCTCGCCGATCGCCGGCGCCCTGATCACCAAGCTCGGCCCGCGTGTCCCGCTGGTCGGCGGCATGGTCTGCACCGCCGTCGCCATGTTCGGCATGTCCCGCCTCACCATCGGTACGGGCACCTTCACCATGTCGATCTGGTTCGCACTGCTCGGCATGGGTCTGGCCCCGGTCATGGTCGGCGCGACCGAGGTCATCGTCGGCAACGCGCCGCTGGAGCTGTCCGGTGTCGCGGGCGGTCTCCAGCAGGCCGGCATGCAGGTCGGCGGCTCGCTCGGCACCGCGGTGCTGGGCGCCGTGATGTCCTCCGAGGTCACCTCGAAGCTCCCGGACAACTGGGCCGCCGCCAAGCTGCCGCCCATGACGCCCGGGCAGACCTCGGACCTGTCCAAGGCCGTCGAGGTCGGCCTGGGCCCGGTTCCGCCGAACACCCCGCCGGAGATCGCGTCCAAGATCGCGGGCGTCGCCCACGACACGTTCGTGTCGGGCATGAGCACCGCCTTCACCGTGGCCGGCATCGTCGCGGTCCTGGCCGCCGCGGTCGCCCTGTTCACCAAGCGCGGCGTGAACGCGCAGGAGGGCGCGGGCGTGGGCCACATCTGATCCCGTCAACTCCCGTACGCGAAAGCCCCGCCGGACCCGATCCGGCGGGGCTTTCACCTATTCGGATGGTTGTCCGCGGGATGCCCCGACCCGCGGAACCGACCCCGTACGCCGGCCGTTTTCCGATTCCAACTGATCGAATCGACACGGGGGTTGACCTCTCATGCGTACAACGACGACCGCACTCGCCCTGCTCGCCGCCACCGCCTTCCTGCTGCCCGCGGCCCCGGCCACCGCGGCCCCGGCCGCCGCGGCCCCGCGTATCGGGGATTGCGCGCCGGGCGAGCTGTGCCTGTGGGCGAAGGCCGCCTTCAAGGGCTCGCGGCAGGTGTACGACCTGACGCGTATCGACATCGAGAGCTGCACCCCGCTGCCCCCGGGCGCCGACGTCCAGTCCCTCGCCAACCGCACGGGCCGGCCCGTCACCGCCTACCAGTCCGACGAGTGCCAGGAGACGGCCGAGTTCGACACCTATCCGGGTGGCGGGACCTGGGTGCCCCAAGTTCCTTATCGGGTAAGGGCGTTCAAGGTGTGGGAGAGCTGAGACGTGGTACCCGACGCAGTGAGGCCGAGCCGACCGGCCTCAGGGAGTGATGATGGCGGGCCTCTGCATCAGCACCCCGGTGCGCAGGACCCCCCGGTCACGGAACCGCAGATGGCCCCGGACCGGGCCGGACCGCGCGACGCCCGGCATCGGCACCCTGCCGGCCGTCATCTGCCCGGCGGGAGCGGCAACTCCGGGCAACGGCATCTCCTGACCGTGCCGTGAACCGGCGAAGGGTGGCAGGCCCCGCAAGGGACCTGCCACCCTTCAACTCTCCACGCGGGGCCACCTACAGGGCCGCGAGCAAACGCGACGCCGGACCACCTACCAGGGGCGCGGGGAACTGCGCGACCAGCCACAACTCACCCGCACGGCCCCAACAACACGCGGAAGCGATGGGCCCCGGGAACGAACCCCGCAGCACCCACCGCACCCCGCACTACACGGCCCGGCAGCCGCGACTACGCGTCACCACCCGCCGCACCGGGGTCGGCCGCGGTCACATCCAGCAGCCGGTACCGATCGACCGCCTGCTTCAAGGCAGACCGGTCGACCTTCCCCTCCCGGGCCAGCTCGGTGAGGACACCCAGCACGATCGACTGCGCGTCGATGTGGAAGAAGCGCCGCGCCGCACCCCGCGTGTCCGCGAAGCCGAACCCGTCCGCGCCGAGCGACTGGTACGTGCCCGGCACCCAGCGCGCGATCTGGTCGGGCACGGCCCGCATCCAGTCGGAGACGGCCACGAACGGGCCCTGCGCGCCCTGGAGCTTCTGCGTGACGTACGGGACGCGCTGCTCCTCCTCGGGGTGCAGGAGGTTGTGCTCCTCCACCTCGACGGCCTCGCGGCGCAGCTCGTTCCAGGAGGTCGCGGACCAGACGTCGGCCCGTACGTTCCACTCCTCGGCGAGGATCCGCTGCGCCTCGACCGCCCACGGCACGGCCACGCCGGACGCCATGATCTGGGCCGGGATGGACCCCGAAGTGCCCGCGCTGTAGCGGTGGATGCCCTTCAGGATGCCGTCCACGTCGACGTCCGCCGGCTCGGCCGGGTGCTGGATCGGCTCGTTGTAGACGGTGAGGTAGTAGAAGACGTCCTCGCTGTCCGGGCCGTACATCCGGCGCAGACCGTCCTTGACGATGTGCGCGATCTCGTAGCCGAACGCCGGGTCGTAGGCGACACAGGCCGGGTTGGTCGAGGCGAGCAACTGCGAGTGCCCGTCCGCGTGTTGGAGACCCTCACCGGTCAGTGTCGTACGTCCGGCGGTCGCGCCGAGGACGAATCCACGCGCCAACTGGTCGGCCATCTGCCAGAACTGGTCGCCGGTGCGCTGGAAACCGAACATCGAGTAGAAGACGTACACCGGGATGAGCGGCTCGCCGTGCGTGGCGTACGCCGAACCCGCGGCGATCAGCGACGCGGTGCAGCCGGCCTCGGAGATGCCGTCGTGCAGCATCTGCCCGGTCGGCGACTCCTTGTAGGCGAGCAGCAGTTCGCGGTCGACCGCCTCGTACTGCTGGCCCAGCGGGTTGTAGATCTTGGCGCTCGGGAAGAACGCGTCCATGCCGAAGGTGCGGTACTCGTCGGGGGCGATCAGCACGAAGCGCTTGCCGATCTCCTTGTCCCGCATCAGGTCCTTCAGGATGCGGACGAACGCCATCGTGGTGGCGATCGACTGGTGGCCCGAGCCCTTCTTGGCCACCGCGTACGTCTTGTCCTCGGGCAGGGCCAGCGGCTTCGAACGCACCACACGGGTCGGCACGTAGCCGCCGAGCCCGCGCCGGCGGTCGTGCATGTACTGGATCTCCTCGGACTTGCGTCCGGGGTGGTAGTACGGCGGCGCGCCGGACTCCAGCTCCTGGTCCGTGATCGGGATGTGCAGCCGGTCCCGGAAGCCCTTGAGGTCGTCGACCGTCAGCTTCTTCATCTGGTGGGTCGCGTTGCGGCCCTCGAAGTTCGGGCCGAGCGTCCAGCCCTTGACGGTGTGCGCCAGGATCACGGTCGGCTGGCCCTTGTGCGCCTTGGCCGCCGCGAACGCCGCGAAGATCTTCTTGTGGTCGTGGCCGCCGCGCCCGAGGTGCAGGATCTGCTGGTCGGTCATGCCCTCGACCATGGCGCGCAGCCGCTGGTCGTCGCCGAAGAAGTGGTCCCGGATGTACCCGCCGGTCTCGGTGGCGTAGGTCTGGAACTGGCCGTCCGGCGTGGTGTTCATCCGGTTGACCAGGATGCCGTCCCGGTCCTGAGCCAGCAGCGGGTCCCAACTGCGGTCCCAGATCAGCTTGATGACGTTCCATCCGGCGCCGCGGAACTGCGACTCCAGCTCCTGGATGATCTTGCCGTTGCCGCGCACCGGGCCGTCGAGGCGCTGGAGGTTGCAGTTGACGACGAAGGTCAGGTTGTCCAGGTTCTCGCGGGCCGCGATGGACAGCTGGCCGAGCGACTCGGGCTCGTCCATCTCGCCGTCGCCGAGGAACGCCCACACGTGCGACTTGGAGGTGTCGGCGATGTCGCGCGCCTGCATGTAGCGGTTCATCCGCGCCTGGTAGATCGCGCCGAGCGGGCCGAGGCCCATCGAGACGGTCGGGAACTCCCAGAAGTCCGGCATCAGCCGCGGGTGCGGGTAGGACGAAAGCCCGTACGGGGCCTTCGACTTCTCCTGGCGGAACGCGTCCAGCTGCTGCTCGCTGAGCCGGTCGAGCAGGAAGGCGCGGGCGTAGATGCCGGGCGAGGCGTGGCCCTGGAAGAAGATCTGGTCGCCGCCGTCGCCCTCGTCCTTGCCCCGGAAGAAGTGGTTGAAGCCCACGTCGTACAGGGAGGCGGAGGAGGCGAAGGTGGCGATGTGACCGCCGACGCCGATGCCCGGGCGCTGCGCCCGCGACACCATCACGGCCGCGTTCCAGCGGGTCGCGTTGAGGATCTTGCGCTCGATCTCCTCGTTGCCGGGGAAGAACGGCTCGTCCTTGGTGGCGATCGTGTTGACATAGTCCGAGCTGCGCATCTCGGGCACGGCCACGCGCTTCTCGCGGGCCCGCTCGATCAGCCGGAGCATCAGATAGCGGGCTCGTTCCCGGCCGCGCTCGTCGACGGCGGCGTCCAGGGAGTCGAGCCACTCCTGGGTCTCTTCGGGATCGAAGTCCGGGACCTGGCTCGGCAGGCCGCCAATGATGATCGGGTTGCGATCGGATCCGGAAGCCACGCTGTTCCTTCACTGTCGGGGGATGCGGAAGACAGCCAATTCTGCGCCGCATCCCATCGTGTACCGCTGGGGCGCAAACGTCATCTCTACTGAGAGGTAACTGAGAGGTAACCGTCACCGGAGCAGGAAGTAGGCTCAGGGCCTGGACGGGTCGGGCCAAATCGCAACCTTACGCTCAACCCGGCCACCAGTTCCCGAAGGGTGTTCGGCCCCGATTGGAGTACCCAAAGGAACACAACGGTGCAAACAGTCACCAATCGTGTGGGATGAATCACCGGCGGGGATGCGGATGTCCCTGAACACGGCCACACTGGCCCCCAAAGGGCGGGTTCGGGGGCCGGGTACTTGCGAGATTCGTCCCGCCCGTGTGGACTACGCCCAATGCCACGCGCCTGCGCGCGGCTGCAGAACTTACCGAATCAAGATCAGGAGGCAAGCCGTGAGCGCGACCGCGGACCACGCGGAGGAGCGGACCAACCCGGCCGGAAGGCTGGGGTTCGAGCCCGGACAGGTGGTCCAGGAGATCGGTTACGACGACGACGTCGACCAGGATCTCCGCGAGGGCATCGAGTCCCTGATTGGCCAGGATCTCGTCGATGAGGACTACGACGACGTCGCCGACGTCGTACTGCTGTGGTTCCGTGACGAGGACGGCGACCTTACGGACGCCCTGGTGGACGCCATCGGCCTCTTGGAGGACGCCGGTACGATCTGGCTGCTGAGCCCCAAGACCGGCCGGGACGGATACATCGAGCCCAGCGACATCCAGGACGCCGCGCAGACCGCCGGCCTGTCGCCGGCCAAGAGCGTCAGCGTCGCCAAGGACTGGTCGGGCACCCGCCTGAAGTCCGGCAAGCGCTGATCCACCCCTCACGCCCCACAGGGCCCCCTCAGGCACAGCCTGAGGGGGCCCTGTGCTTACAGGGGTGCGTAGGGTGGGTGTCACCAGATCGGCCCATTGAAGGGAAGGCGTTTCCATGGCTATCGAGGTCGGCACCAAGGCCCCGGAGTTCGAGCTCAAGGACAACCACGGCCGGACCGTGAAGCTCAGCGACTTCCGCGGCGAGAAGAACGTGGTGCTGCTCTTCTACCCGTTCGCCTTCACCGGCGTGTGCACGGGCGAGCTGTGCGAACTGCGCGACAACCTGCCGAAGTTCGTCAACGACGACACCCAGCTGCTCGCCGTGTCCAACGACTCCATCCACACCCTGCGCGTCTTCGCCGAGCAGGAGGGCCTGGAGTACCCGCTGGTCTCCGACTTCTGGCCGCACGGCGAGGTCAGCCGCGCCTACGGCGTCTTCGACGAGGACAAGGGCTGCGCGGTGCGCGGCACTTTCATCATCGACAAGGAGGGCGTGGTCCGCTGGACCGTCGTGAACGGCCTTCCGGACGCGCGCGACCTGAACGAGTACCTCAAGGCGCTCGACACCATCTGAGCAGCTCGACCCGGGTGCACCACCGGCCGGTGACCGGCCGACACCGCGTGATCATTCGGCCGAATCGTCTGTTTGACCCGGGAACCGGTTACTAGGATCCATTCGTTGATCCGATGCCAACGCACGACGGGGACGCTGACCAAGCCGGCCCCCTCACACCATTGGGAGGACTCGTGGGAGTCAGCCTCAGCAAGGGCGGCAACGTCTCGCTGACCAAGGCCGCCCCCAACCTGACCGCGGTCATCGTCGGTCTGGGCTGGGACGCACGCACCACCACCGGGGGTGACTTCGACCTGGACGCCAGCGCCCTGCTGACCAACGAACAGGGCAAGGTCACCAACGACTCGAACTTCGTGTTCTTCAACAACCTCAAGAGCCCCGACGGCTCCGTCGAGCACCAGGGGGACAACCTCACCGGTGAGGGCGAGGGCGACGACGAGGTCATCAAGGTGAACCTGGCCGCGGTTCCGGCCGATGTCGCCAAGGTCGTCTTCCCGGTCTCGATCTACGAGGCCGAGAGCCGCCAGCAGTCCTTCGGCCAGGTCCGCAACGCGTACATCCGCGTGGTGAACCAGGCGGACAACAGCGAGCTGGCCCGCTACGACCTGAGCGAGGACGCCTCGACGGAGACGGCGATGGTCTTCGGCGAGCTGTACCGCAACGGCGCGGAGTGGAAGTTCCGCGCCATCGGCCAGGGTTACGCCTCGGGCCTGCGCGGCATCGCGCAGGACTTCGGCGTCAACGTCTGAGCCGATCCGCTCCTCCGTCCGGCGCCGCACCCCTGTGGTGCGGCGCCGGACGCGCTCACCACCTGTTCCACTTCTCGGGGAGGACACGATCATGGGCGTCACGCTCGCCAAGGGAGGCAATGTCTCCCTCTCCAAGGCCGCACCGAACCTCACCCAGGTGCTCGTCGGTCTCGGCTGGGACGCGCGCTCCACCACCGGAGCCGACTTCGACCTCGACGCCAGCGCCCTGCTGTGCGCGAACGGGCGGGTGCTCGGCGACGAGTACTTCGTCTTCTACAACAACCTCAAGAGCCCCGAGGGCTCGGTCGAGCACACCGGCGACAACCTGACCGGCGAGGGCGAGGGCGACGACGAGTCGCTCATCGTCGACCTGACGAAGGTGCCCGCCGCCTGCGACAAGATCGTCTTCCCCGTCTCGATCCACGACGCGGACAACCGCGGCCAGACCTTCGGGCAGGTCGCCAACGCCTTCATCCGCGTCGTCAACCAGGCCGACGGCCAGGAGCTCGCGCGCTACGACCTGAGCGAGGACGCCTCGACCGAGACGGCGATGATCTTCGGCGAGCTGTACCGGTACGGCGGCGAGTGGAAGTTCCGTGCGGTTGGTCAGGGGTACGCATCGGGTCTGCGGGGCATCGCTCTAGACTTCGGGGTCAACGTCTCCTAAAGAGATCGCCCGGTTGCGTTCAAATCGAGTGCAGGCCGGGGCGTTCCCTTCCGGGGGCCTGGGGGTCATCCCCCGGGAGACAGCAGCGCAAAGCCGTGCGCGGTGCGGGGGGACCTCCGCTCTACGTGGGGTCGGCCCGCTCTACACGATGGGGAAGTCAGTGCTTCTGAAAACCTTCGGCTGGTCATTCGTGATCACCGCGATCGGCCTGGCCCTGGCCGTCCTTTACGACGGGTGGGCGGCCCTCGGCGTCGTCGCCATCCTGGCCGTGCTCGAAATCTCGCTGTCCTTCGACAACGCGGTGGTCAACGCCGGAATCCTGAAGAAGATGAATGCCTTCTGGCAGAAGATCTTCCTCACCATCGGCGTCCTCATCGCCGTCTTCGGCATGCGACTGCTCTTCCCCGTCGTCATCGTCGCGATCAGCGCCAAGGTCGGCCCGATCGACGCGGTCGACCTGGCGCTGAACGACGCCGACCGCTACCAGCAGCTGGTGACCGACGCGCATCCGTCGATCGCCGCCTTCGGTGGCATGTTCCTGTTGATGATCTTCCTGGACTTCATCTTCGAGGACCGGGACATCAAGTGGCTGGCCTGGCTGGAGCGCCCGCTGGCGAAGCTCGGCAAGATCGACATGCTGTCCGTCTGCATCGCGATGATCGTCCTGCTCGTCGCCTCGATGACCTTCGCCACCCACGCCCACCAGCACGGCGGAGCCCACGTCGACAAGGCGCAGACGGTGCTGATCTCCGGCATCGCCGGCCTCATCACGTACCTGGTCGTCGGCGGCCTCTCCGGCTACTTCGAGAACCGTCTGGAAGAGGACGAGGAGCGCGAGCACGAGGCCGAGGAGGAGGCCAAGCGCACCGGCAGCAAGGTTTCTGCGGTGGCCATGGCCGGCAAGGCCGCGTTCTTCATGTTCCTCTACCTGGAGGTCCTGGACGCGTCATTCTCCTTCGACGGTGTCATCGGCGCCTTCGCCATCACCAACGACATCGTCCTGATGGCGCTCGGCCTCGGCATCGGCGCGATGTACGTACGGTCCCTCACCGTCTACCTGGTCCGCCAGGGAACCCTTGACGACTACGTCTACCTGGAGCACGGGGCGCACTACGCGATCGGTGCGCTGGCCGTGATTCTGCTCGTCACCATCCAGTACGAGATCAACGAGGTCATCACCGGCCTGGTCGGCGTCGTCCTCATCGCCTGGTCCTTCTTCTCCTCCGTGCGCCGCAACCGGCGTCTGGCGGCGGCCGGCCAAGGCGGCGCGGGCGAACCGGCGGAAGTCGGCTCCGGGGTGTGACCCCGGTGCTTCCGGAGCGCACGCCCAGGCGCGTGTGATCCGGCCCGGATTGAGGAACGCTCTCTGCGGGGCGGTCACGAGGCTCCGGCCTCGCCGGCCGCCCCGCAGTGCATGGTGTGCGGGGACGGTTCACGGACCTATGGGGTGGGGGCAATGGCGTTCTGGGACGGCCTGTGGCGAGGCAGGGCCTCACAGTTCGACTCGGGCAGCGCGGCGACCAACACGATCGAGCTGACCCGACGGCACAACACGGTCTCCCTCGGCAAGCAGGGGGCCAACACCGGCAGTCTGCGGGTCAACCTGTCCTGGCGGATGCGGACCTCCGACTTCGGCGGAAAGCCGGAGCAGGGCGGGCGGCTGCTGCGCCATCCGCTCCAGTTCTTCAAGCCGGAGATGGTCCAGGGCCACACCCAGTCCATGGTCAACGTCGACCTGGACCTCGGCTGCCTGTACGAGCTCCAGGACGGCACCAAGGGCGTGGTCCAGCCGCTCGGCAACTTCTTCGGCGCCACCAACAAGCCGCCCTACGTGGAGTGCAGCGGCGACGACCGGTTCGGCTCGGCCTCGGGCGAGACGATCTTCGTCAACCTCGACCACCGCGACGAGATAAAGCGGCTGCTCGTCTTCGTCTACATCTACGACCAGACCCCGGCCTTCGACCGCACCCACGCCAAGGTGACGCTCTACCCGAGCAACGGCCCGCGCATCGAGATCGAGCTGGACGAGCGCGCCCCCGAGGCCCGCTCCTGCGCGGTGGTCTCCATCGAGAACGTCAAGGGCGACATGGTGGTGCGGCGCGAGGTGAAGTTCGTCTACGGCTTCCAGGCGGAGCTGGACCGGCTGTACGGCTGGGGGCTCCAGTGGGGCCGCGGCTACAAGACCAAGGCCTGAGCCGCGCCTCCCGGCCCACTGGCGGCTGACTCCCGGCCTACTGGCGGATGAACTGCGGCCCCATCGGCGGCAGGACGAACGTCGGATCGGGCGCCGGCACCGGCACCGGGGCGGGCTGGGGGTAGCCGTACGCGGGCTGCGGCGAGGCCGGCTGCGGATAGCCGTAGGACGGCTGTACGACCGGCGGGTGCGCCGGGGGAGCGGGATGCGGGTAGCCGTACGCGGGCTGGGCCATGTGCTGCGGCAGCGGCTGGGGCACGGACGAGGCGCCGGGCGTGCTCGGCGCGCTGTCGTCGTCACCGTCGTCCACCGAGATGCCGTAGTCGGTGGCGAGGCCCACCAGGCCGGTCGGATAGCCCTGGCCCACCGCGCGGAACTTCCAGCCCTCGCCGCGGCGGTACAGCTCGCCGCAGATGATCGCCGTCTCCTCGCCGGTCTCCGGCCTCACATCGAACAGGGCGACCGGATCGCCGCCCGACACCGCCGCGTCGAACAGCAGGATCCGCAGGTCGCGTACGGCACGGAAGGTGGCGCCGTCGGACGAGGCGGTGATCAGCACCCGGTCGACGGACCGGTCGAGCGCGGCAAGATCGGCCTCGACGGTGTCGGTGAGCCCCTCCGCGACGCGCTTCTTGGGCAGCCTGCGCACCAGGCCCGAGGGGTGGCGCGGCTGGTTGTAGAAGACGAAGTCCTCGTCCGAACGCACCCGGCCGTCGGTACCGAGCAGCAGTGCGGAGGCGTCCACGTCCGGGACGTCGGCGCCCGGCGACCAGCGGAGCACCGCGCGTACGGCCGGGGCCTCCAGCGGGACGTTCGATCCCTTCAGCATCGCGTGCGTCATGCCCGTCATCCTGCCTTCCCGCAGGCCCCCCGGACAACGCGGGGCCCGGCCGGATAGGGCTCGTGGCGTGGCGGCGGAGCCCGTACGGGGCGGTTGATGCAGACGAGTTACCTGAATTTCACGCACTTGGGGAACTCTTGACACGTGTTCCTACGTACTATTACCGGCCACCCAAAATCTCGGCCGTCCAGGCAGTACGGGGGATGTATATGCGGCATTTCGGGCACCTCCCGCCGGCTGAGCGGAAGCGCCTCTTTCATCAGGAGCCCTGCGAGTTCACCGCGGGCTCCCCGGCGCGCACGCTGTCGGCAGCCCTCGGCGCCACCCTCTACAGCCCGGCGACGCGCCCCGCGCTCGCCGACGACGTCCTGAAGCAGGCCCGCCGCGGTGTCGTGTCCATGGTGCTCTGCCTGGAGGACTCGATAGACGACGCCGAGGTGGTGGCCGCCGAGGCCAACCTGGTGCGCCAGTTCGCCGAGCTCGACGCCCGTGGCGAGGAGGTCCCGCTCCTGTTCGTACGGGTCCGCGCCCCGCTCCAGATACCCGACCTGGTGCACCGCCTCGGCTCCTCGGCCCGACTGCTGTGCGGCTTCGTCCTGCCGAAGTTCACCGAGGACCGCGGCATCGGCTTCCTGGAGGCGCTCACCGCGGCCGAGTCCGCGAGCGGCCGCCGGCTCTTCGCGATGCCCGTCCTGGAATCGCCCGAGCTGCTCCACCTGGAGACCCGCCCCGAGACCCTGGCCGGAATCGCTCGTACGGTGGAGAAGTACCGCGAGCGCATCCTGGCCCTGCGCCTCGGCGTCACCGACTTCTGCTCCGGCTACGGACTGCGCCGCTCGCCCGACATGACCGCCTACGACGTCCAGATCGTGGCCGGCGTCATCGCGGACGTGGTGAACGTCCTGGGCCGGGCCGACGGCACCGGCTTCACCATCACCGGCCCCGTATGGGAGTACTTCCGGCTCCAGGAGCGGATGTTCAAGCCCCAGCTGCGCCGCAGCCCCTTCCTGGAGGGCCGCGCCGAGGAGCTGCGCACCGCCTTGATCGAGCACGACCTGGACGGCCTGCTCCGCGAGATCGAGCTCGACCGCGCCAACGGCCTGCTCGGCAAGACCTGCATCCACCCCTCGCACGTGATGCCCGTGCACGCCCTGTCGGTGGTCAGCCACGAGGAGTTCACCGACGCGGCGGACATCCTGCGGCCCGAACGGGACGGCGGCGGGGTGCTGCGCTCGGCGTACACCAACAAGATGAACGAGGTGAAGCCGCACCGGGCCTGGGCCGAGCGCACGCTGCTGCGGGCCGAGGTGTTCGGGGTCGCCGCCGCGGACGTGGGCTTCGTCGACCTCCTCACGGCCGGTCTGGCCCTTTGACGAACCGGACGGACCGACGGGCGGTCCGGCCTCCGGCGTACCAGCAGGACGTACCAGCAGAACGCACCAACAGAAGGACACAGCAACGTGGTTGAGTGGTCGGGAACGTGGGTCGCCGAGCGGCTCGGGGTCGAGCTGGTCGGGGACGAGCGGCTGAGCGCCCTGCTGGGCCTCGCCCTGCGCCGCAACCCGAAGCGCGCCCATCTGCTGGTCTCCAACGTCCTGGGCAAGCACGTGCCGCAGCGCCCCTCGGTGGTGTGGGGTGCCGGTTATGAACTGGGCGTACGCGCACGGCAGTTGCTCGGCGACGAGGCGGCCGCGCGGGCCGTGGTGCTCGGGTACGCCGAGACCGCGACCGGGCTCGGCCACTCGGTCGCCGACGGCCTGGGCCTGGCCCCGTATCTGCACTCCACCCGCCGCCCGGTCCCGGGCGTGGCCGCGGCCGGCGGTTTCGAGGAGGCCCACTCCCACGCCACCTCCCACCTCCTGCTCCCCGAAGACCCCCGACTCCTCGCGGGACAGGGCCCGTTGGTCCTGGTCGACGACGAGTTCTCCACCGGCAACACGGTCCTCAACACCATCCGCGACCTGCACGCCCGCCACCCCCGCGGCCACTACGTGATCGTCGCCCTCGTCGACATGCGCTCCCCGCGGGACCGCGACCGCCTCACCGCCTTCGCGGCGGAGATCGGCGCCCGCGTCGACCTGATCGCCTCGGCGTCGGGCACGGTACGGCTGCCGGAGGGGGTGCTTGAGAAGGGGCGGGCGCTGGTCGAGGAGTACGAGACGGCGGCCGCCCCGGGCCCGCTTTCGCCGGGAGGCGCCCAGGACGGGGTGGGCGAGGAGGCGGCGGGCCAAGGACCTCTGCTGTGTGAGAACGGCGCTCGGCCCGTGGGCCATGCCCGCCGCGTCGACCTCCGCTGGCCCTCCGGCCTTCCCGACGGCGGGCGGCACGGGTTCACCCCGGCCCACCGGTCCGTCCTGGAGGCGGCGCTGCCGGACCTGGCGGGCGGGCTGGCCGAGGCGCTCGGGGCCGGGGGCGACACCCCGCGCCGCGTGCTCGTCCTCGGATTCGAGGAGCTGATGTACGCCCCGCTGCGGCTGGCCGTCGCCCTCGAAGAGCGCGGCGACGCCGAGGTGCGCTACTCCACCACCACCCGCTCGCCCGTGCTCGCCCTGGACGACCCCGGGTACGCCATCCGCACCAGGCTCGCCTTCCCCGCCCACGACGACCCGGCCGACGGTCCCGGCGAGCGGTACGCGTACAACGTCGCGGACGGCGGCTTCGACGCGGTGGTCGCCGTCGTCGACTCGGCCGCCGACACCCCCCAACTGCACGCCCCCGACGGCCTGTTGGCCCAGCTCGCCGCCCACATCCCGCACGTCGTGCTCGCCGTGCTGCCCTCGTACGTACCCGAAGGTGCCCCCATGCCCGAGCCGCTGCGCGGTCCCGCCTTCTCCTCCTACGCCCCCGACGAGGTGGGCTGGCTGCTCAAGGACCTGTCCGGGGTCGAGCTGGAGGCCCCCACCGAGGAGCGCGAGGAGGCCATCCAGAGCGGCGGCGCGCACTACGCGGAGTCGCTGCCGGTCGAGTACCAGCCGAGCCCCCAGTACCAGGAGCTGTTCCGCGCCGCGCTCGACGCCTCGGCCGACCGGATCGCGCGGGCCGTCGGCGTGGTCACCGAAACGGTCCTGGCCGAGCGCTCGCCCCGCCCGGTGCTCGTCTCGCTGGCCCGCGCGGGCACGCCCGTCGGTGTGCTGATGCGCCGCTGGGCCCAGTACCGGCACGGCCTGGACCTGCCGCACTACGCGGTGTCCATCGTGCGCGGCCGGGGCATCGACCCCAACGCGCTGCGCTGGCTCGCCGCCCACCACGACCCCGCCGACGTCGTGTTCGTCGACGGCTGGACGGGCAAGGGCGCCATCACCCGCGAACTGGCCGCTGCCATCAGGGAGTTCCCCGAGTTCGCGGGGTTCGACCCGGAGATCGCCGTGCTCGCCGACCCCGGCTCCTGTGTCCGCACGTACGGCACCCGCGAGGACTTCCTGATCCCGTCGGCCTGCCTCAACTCGACCGTTTCCGGGCTCATTTCGCGCACCGTCCTGCGCCGGGACCTCATCGGTCCCGGCGACTTCCACGGCGGCAAGTTCTACCGCGAGCTGGCCGGCGCCGATGTGTCGGGCGACTTCCTCGACGCCGTGGCCGCCCGCTTCGACGCGGTCGCCGACGCGGTGGACCGCGAGGCCAAGGCGCTGCGGGACACCGACCGGACCCCGAGCTGGGGGGGCTGGGCGGCCGTCGAGCGGATCAGCGAGGAGTACGGCATCCACGACGTCAACCTGGTCAAGCCCGGCGTCGGCGAGACCACCCGGGTGCTGCTGCGCCGGGTCCCCTGGAAGATCCTGGCCGGGCGCGGCGCCGGGGCCGACCTCGACCACGTACGGCTGCTCGCCGAGCAGCGCGGGGTGCCCGTCGAGGAGGTGGACGGCCTGCCGTACAGCTGCGTCGGCCTGATCCACCCCCAGTACACCCGGGGCGCCACCGGCGCCGACGGCAAGGCGGTGGCCGCCAAGTGAGCACCCCGCCCGTCCCGGCCGCCGGCGCCCCCGATCGCACCCCGCCCGTCCCGGCCGCCGGCGCCCTCGACCGCACCCCGCCCGTCCCGGCCGCCGGCGACCCCGATCGCACCCCGCCCGTCCCGGCTGCCGGCGCCCTCGACCGCACCCCGCCCGTCCTGGTCGCCAGCGACCTCGACCGCACCCTGATCTACTCGGCCGCGGCTCTCGCCCTCACCATGCCCGACCACCGGGCGCCCCGGCTCCTGTGCGTCGAGGTGCACGAGCACAAGCCCCTGTCGTACGTCACCGAACACGCGGCCCGGCTGCTCGCAGAGCTGAAGTCGGCGACCGTGTTCGTGCCCACCACGACCCGTACGCGCAAGCAGTACCAGCGCGTCCAACTCCCGGGACCGCCCTCGCCGTTCGCGATCTGCGCCAATGGCGGGCACCTGCTGGTGGACGGGGTGTCGGACCCGGACTGGGCGCGTTCGGTGACCGACCGGATCGCCGCGGAGTGCGTCTCCCTCGACGAGGTGCGGGCCCATCTGCGGGCCGTCGCGGACCCGGTCTGGCTGCGCAAGGAGCGGATCGCGGAGGACCTCTTCGCCTACCTGGTGGTCGAGCGGGAGCTGCTCCCCGAGGGCTGGATCAAGGAGCTGGCGCTCTGGGCCGAGCCGCGCGGCTGGACCGTCTCCCTCCAGGGTCGCAAGATCTACGCCGTACCGAAGCCGCTCACCAAGAGCGCGGCGGTCCGCGAGGTCGCCCGCCGCACCGGCGCCGAACTCACCCTGGCCGCCGGGGACTCGCTCCTCGACGCCGACCTGCTGCTCGCCGCCGACCAGGGCTGGCGCCCCGGCCACGGCGAGCTGGCCGAGGCCGGCTGGCAGGCGCCGGGCACCGAGGCGCTGGCCGAACGCGGGGTGCTCGCGGGCGAGGAGATCCTGCGCCGTTTCCTGGCCCGCGCGGCTTCCTGAGGGGCGTGCCGTAGCGGTGCGGTATTGGGTACGGTCGCCGCATGACCAAGGGAAACAGCACCAAAATCACCGATGAGCTGTACGCCTACATGCTGGCCCACAATCCGCCGCTCGACGCGATCCAGCGGGATCTGGTGGAGACGACGTACGCCCGGCTCCCGGAGCAGGCGGGCATGCAGTCGGCCGAGGAGCAGGCCCCGCTCCTGGCCTTCCTGGTACGGCTGGTGAATGCCCGTCATGTCGTGGAGGTCGGCACCTTCACCGGGTTCTCGGCCCTGGCCATGGCGCAGGCGCTGCCGGCCGACGGAAAGCTGATCGCCTGCGACGTCTCCGAGGAGTGGACGGCGTACGGCAAGGAGGCGTGGGCGAAGGCGGGTGTCGCGGACCGCATCGAGCTGCGGATCGCGCCGGCGCTCGACACGCTGCGGGCGATGCCGGCCGAGCCGCACATCGACTTCGCGTATCTCGACGCGGACAAGGGCAACTACATCGCGTACTGGGAGGAGTTGGTGCCCCGGCTGCGGCCCGGGGGCCTCATCGCCACGGACAACGTGCTGTTCCACGGGCGCGTTCTGGACCCCGACGCGACGGGGGCGCCGGCGGCGATCCGGGCGTTCAACGACCATGTCGCAGCGGACGAGCGGATGGACAGCGTGCTGCTGACCGTGGCGGACGGGCTGACGCTGTCCCGGCGGCGGTAGCCCCCCGGGGCTGGGGCGCGGGCCTGTTCCTCGGGCCGCGGGTGGTTTGTTGCGCAGGTCCCCGCGCCCCTGGGGTCGGTGTGGTCGGTTGTCCGCGGATCGTGGGTGACTGGGCGCGCAGTTCCCCGCACCCCTGAGGGGGTTGGGGCTGGTCGCGTTCGTGTGGGGGAGCCGCAGTGGGTGGCAGCCCTCGCCCGTGTCGTGGGCCCGTCGTGTTGGAGCTCGCCCTGCCCGGAGGGCTAGCCGCAGCAGCCGCCTCCGCAGCAGCCACCGCCACCACCACCGGAGGGAGCCGCCGGGCCCTGCTTGGCGGAGCCGCCCACGGCCACAGTGGACAGCAGCTTCACCGTGTCGTCGTGGCCCACCGGGCATGTCGCGGGGGCGGCGGACTCGGCCATCGGGCGGCTGAGTTCGAACGTGTCGCCGCAGGCGCGGCAGCGGTATTCGTAGCGAGGCATGGGGCAAGACTAGGGGAGACCTGGGGCCGGGGGTCCGTCCACCTCCGGCCCCAGGGGCGGGCCTCCGGGCGGGCCACCGCCGTAGCCCGGCCCGGAGGGGTTCGAGGGGCGCGGCTCAGCCCGTCGGCAAGGCGAGTTCGGCACGGGTCGGTGTGCCCTCCCAGCCGCCGGGTGAGGCGGTCGCGAAGGCCTCCGCCGCCGTCGCGCGCTCCAGGCGGGCGGCCGTCGGGACGCCGTCGAGCAGCCCCGAGAGGTAGCCCGCCACGAAGGCGTCGCCCGCACCGGCCGCGCCCGGGGCCCGTGGTGTGCGGGCGGGGCGGTGGAGCCGGCCCTGCGCCGCGTACACGGTTGCCCCGGCCGCGCCCCGCTTCACCACGATCTCGCCCACGCCCAGCGCGAGCAGCTCCTTGGCCCGCTGCTCGGTGTCGTCCGGGGCGCTTTCGGGCAGGCAGAGCGCCAGCTCGTCCTCGGTGGCGACGAGGACGTCGGCCTTGGGCGCCCACTGCCGGAGCACCTCGGCCGCCTCCTGTGAACTCCACAGCTCCGGGCGGTGGTTGACGTCCAGGCAGACCATCGCCGAGTGCTCGGCGGCGAGTTGGAGTGCGAGGCAGGCCGCCGACTGCGCCGAGCGGCCGAGCGCCGGGGTGATGCCGGTCAGGTGGAGCAGGGCGGGCGGGGCGGCGGCGAAGGCCTCGGCGATGGCGCAGCCACGGATGCGGGGTGCGGCCGAGCCCGCTCGGTAGGGGTGCGCCCGGGTGGGGCCGGGCAGCCGGGGCGCCAGGAGGACGAGGCCGGTGGGCGCTCCCTCGTCGCGCGAGGCCGCCGACACGTCGACGCCTTCGGCCTCCAGCGTACGCAGCACGAGTTCGCCCGCCTCGTCGGCGCCGACCGCGCCCGCCCAGCGCACCTGGTGCCCGAGCCGGGCGAGGCCCGTGGCCACGGTGGACTCGGCGCCGGTGATCGTGACGTCCATGGCGCCGCCGAGCCTGAGCGGCCCGCTGCCGCGCAGCGCGAGCACCGTCTCGCCGAAGGTGAACACGCTCATGCGCCGGCCCCCTGGCCGCCCGCGGGAAGGTCGAGCAGTTCGAGCACGGCCATGTAGGCGCCGTCCCCGTCGCCCTCCCGTACGGACCGGACGACCTCGGCATGCGCCGGGACCGGGCCGGGCCGGCCGTCCGAGCGGCCGTGGCCGCCCCGCGCCACCAGCGCGGGCACGATCACCCGGCGCAGCTGGAGGAAGAAGCGGTTGTGCGAGGCGGTGAGCAGGGCGCTGTGGAACGAGGTGTCCGCCCGCACCGCGAGCACGGGGTCGCTCCCGGCGGCCCGCATGGCGGCCAGCGAGCCGTCCAGGGCGGCCAGGTCCTCGTCCGTGCGCTGCTCGGCTGCCAGCGAGGCGGCGGCCGGCTCGATCGCGCGGCGCAGTTCCAGGACGTCGGCGAAGAAGTCCGGCGGCGCACCGGCCGCCAGCTTCCAGCGCAGTACGTCGCTGTCGAGCAGGTTCCAGTCCGCGCGCGGCCGGACGAAGGTGCCGCGCTTCTGCCGGGCGTCGAGCAGCCCCTTCGCCGTGAGCACCTTGACGGCCTCGCGCAGCACGGTCTGGCTGACGCCCAACTCGGCCATCAGCGCGGGCAGTTCAAGGGTGTCGCCCTCGTCGTACGTCCCGTCGAAGATCCGCCGGGCCAGGCCCTCGACGGCGGTCCGGTGGACCCCGCGCCCGACGTAGGCGGCCTCGCTCACGTGGTGGCTCCTCTGCGCTCGCCGGGACCGGCTTGGGTCAACGATTCCTCCAGGTCGGGTAAAGCGTTGCACAAGTACTGGTTAATTAGCAATTAATCGGTACTCCCTGCGCACGGCCCGGCCCGGGAGCCTCAGGGCGTCCCGGGCCGGGCCGTGCACGCGAGCGGAGTGGGGCAGGGGTGGGTCAGCGGTGTTCGTCGGCCTGCTCGTGGCGAGCGCGCCAGTACGGGTTGTCGTGCGGCAGGAAACCGGTGACGCGGCCGTACATCCCGAAGACCATCAGGAGCAGCCCGGCCACGAAGCTGAAAAGGACGTTCTGCATCCGGAACGCCAGGATGTTGTGCGAGGTGTCGAGCAGCGCGAGGTTCACGAACCCGCTGATCAGGAACAGCACGCCGAGGGCGATGTTGAGCGTGGAGGCGAAGTTGCCGCCGCGGAAGGCCCCGTACAGGAGCAGCAGGCCGGCGACGATGGAGATGACGCTCAGCGCGCCGTTGGTGTTGAGCCCGGCGACGGTGTCCCCGCCGGTGTCGAAGAAGCCGATCCGGTGGATGAGGCCGAGGATGCCGAAGACCAGCAGGATGACCCCCATGGCTCCGGCGCCGTAGCGGTAGACGCGGTTCAGGCGGTGGTCGACCGGCAGATGCTCGTTGAGCGAGACGCGGCTGTGGTTGAAGCGCTGCGAGATCGTATGGGTGGCCATAGCGGGGGCCCTCCTCATTCCTGGGCACGCAGGCGTACGTACTCAAGGATCCGCCCGGGCGGGGCCCGCAACAACTCAGCGGCGGTCGGTCGCTCGCGGATCAGGCGCCGTGGCCCAGCTCCTCGCGGATGCGGGCCACCACGTCGGCCACCGTGCGCCGCACCGCCTCGGTCTCGGTCAGGAAGTGCCAGTAGTCGGGGTGGCGGCCTTCGAGCGTGCCGATCGCCCGCTCCAGGCGCGCCACCGACTCGTCCAGCGGCCCGGCGTGCCGGGGGTCGGGAGTGTTGCGGCCGGACATCGCCAGGCGCTGGGCGTCGCGGATCGCGAACCGGGTGCGCTGGATCTCCTGCTGCGGGTCCTTCGCGACCGCGTTGAGCCGCTGGAGCCGGTCGCCCGCCGCCGACACGGCCTCGTCCGTGGAGTTGAGCAGCGCCCGTACCGTGCCGAGCAGCGACGTGGCGTCCGGCCAGCGCTGCTCCTCGCGCGCCCTGGCCGCCTCCTTGAGCTTGTCCTCCGCCTGCCGTACGGAGGCGGCGGCCTGCTCGGGGACCTGCTGGAGGTCCTGCCAGCAGGCGGCGGAGAAGCGCCGGCGCAGCTCGCTGAGCACCGGGTCGACCCCGCCCGCCCGGGTGGTGAGCGCCTGGGCGCGGGTGCGGAGCGAGACCAGCCTGCGGTCGATCTCGGCGGCCTTCTCGGGCAGCTGCTCGGCCTCGGCCCGCAGCGCCTCGGCGTCGCGCAGCACCCGGTCGGCGCGCTGGAGCGTCTCGGCCACGCCGTGCCGCCCCGCGCCCTGGTTCAGCTTGGTCAGCTCGGGCCCGAGGGCGGCGAGCCGGGCCGCGAGGTCGTCGGCGCGCAGCCCCGTGCCGCGCACCGCGTCCAGGGCCGTGCTCGCGCCGAGCAGCGCGTGCCGGGCCCGCTCGATGGCGGGGGCGAGCCGGGCGAGCTGGGTCTCGGCGGTGTCGAGCAGTGGCCGCAGGTTCTGCTCGTAGCGGTCCAACTCGCCCTTGACGCGGACGAGTTCGTCCTTGGCGGCGGTCAGCTCGGTCCGGGCCCGGGCGGCGACCGAGGCGTCCAGGTCGTCCCGGTCCAGATCGTGGGCGTCGACCGCGGTGATGTACTGGTTGGAGACCTCGTCGATGCGGCGGCCGAGGGCGGCGAACTCGTCGACGGCACGCTGGGCGGCCGGCGAGCTGTCCACGGCCGTGATGGTCTCGATGGAGATCCGCAGATCGCGCTGGGCGGTGTCGAGCTCGTAGAACGCCGCGGCCGCCGCGTCCTTGGCCGCCTGCGCGTCCGCCCGCACGCTCTCGCCGCGCCCGCCGAACCAGCGCCGCGTACCGCCGCCGGCGAAGGAGCCCGGCAGCGCCGCGGCGCCGAGCACCACGGGGAACGCGATCAGCGCCAGCACGTCCCGGACGGTGGCACCCGCTCTGCTGTACGGCCGCGCGTGTGTCCCCGTCACATCCCTCTCCCGTGCTGTCCGGCCCTGCCCGGTCCATTCTCCCACCCGGTAGGGACGAACACACGGCCCGGTCAGTTCACGCTTCCGAGCCCCTTCCCCGCCGCCTCCCCGCCGCTGCTCCCGCCCGGGATTCGGGTTTGCGGCGGCACCCCCGGGGCCATGTACGCTGTTCCCTCATCCACGGGTGTGTAGCTCAGGGGTAGAGCGCTGCTCTTACAAAGCAGATGTCGGCGGTTCGAAACCGTCCACGCCCACCGTGCCGATCAGGCACCCAGTAGGTGAAAGGCCCTCCGGACGCGGTCCGGGGGGCCTTTTTGATGCCCGGTCAGCGAGTGCCGCTCCCGGGGGCCCCGGGGGAGTGCTGCGGAGGGGCGCTCTCTTCCTTCAGGTGGGTTTCCATGGTGCCGTTCAGGTCGGCCAGGAACGCCTCGAACTGCTCCAGGAGCCGGGGCGGGTAGTGGGACATCGCGGTGTCCATGCGGTGGGCGAGCGGGCCGAAGAACTCGTCCGCCCGTTCCTGGATGTGTCCGCCGCTGCGCAGGGTGACCACGCGCCGGTCCGAGTGTTCACGGGCGCGGGTGATGTGCCCCGCCGCTTCGAGGCGGTTCAGCAGTGCGGTGGTGGCTCCCGTAGACAGGGAGATCCGCTCGCTCAGGCGCGCCGGCGACAGGGGGGTGCCGCGCTCCTCGGCGGCGGCGATCTCCAGGACCGCGGTCGCGTCGGTGGAGTGCAGGCCGAGCCAGGCGGCGAAGCGGCGGCCGAACTCGGTGTAGTGGCCGCCGTAGACCCGCAGCGACTCCATCAGCCGCTCACGCCGCTGTGCGACACCGTCCCGCACGGCTTCCTCCATGGCCGACCCTCCACCCTTCTGCCCTGCTCGTGCGGTCCGCCCGGAGCCGCCGTTTTTGACAACCTACCGCCATCACTTTACCTTCACCGTAAAGATACTTCACCGTGGAGGTAATTGGCGTGAGCACTCCTTCCCCCGGCCCGGACGGGGCGGCCGGGCCCCATCGCCGGCGATGGCTGATCCTGGTGGCGATGCTCGTCGCGGAGATCATGGACCTTCTCGACGCCTCGATCGTCAACGTCGCCGGCCCGGATCTGGAGCGGTCCCTCGGGGCCGGTTCCGTCGGCCTGCAATGGGTGATCGGCGGCTACGCCCTGACCCTGGGGGCCGGTCTGGTCCTCGGGGGCCGGCTCGGTGACCGCTACGGCCGGCGCCGGATGTTCCTGATCGGCCTGGCGTCCTTCACCGCGAGCTCGCTGCTGTGCGCCGTCGCGCCGGGCATCGGGTCGCTGATCGCCTTCCGGCTGCTCCAGGGCATCGCCGGGGCGATGCTCCTGCCCCAGGGCCTGGGCCTGCTCCGGGAGAACTTCTCCGGCTCCGAACTCACCAAGGTCTTCGCGGTCTTCGGGCCCGTCCTGGGCCTGGGCGGCATCGTCGGCCCCGTACTCGGCGGCTTCCTCATCGAGGGCGACTTCTTCGGCCTGGGCTGGCGGTCGGTGTTCCTCGTCAACCTGCCCATCGGCATCGCCGCACTGATCGTCGCCGCCAAGTTCGTGCCGAGGAGGGCGGGCGACCGCACGGTGCGGGTCGACACGACCGGGGCGGCCCTGGTGGTGGCGGCCTGCGCCCTGCTCGTGCTGCCGCTGAACCAGGGCCAGGAGGACGGCTGGCCGCTGTGGACCTGGCTGTGCATGGCGGCGTCGGCGGCCGGGTTCGCCCTGTTCGCCGTGCAGCAGCGCCGAACGGCGGCCGCCGGCCGCGAACCGCTGGTGACCCCGGGCCTGCTGCGCAAACCCGCGTTCACCGTCGGACTCGGCGGCATCGCCCTGTTCTTCGGGGGACTGATCGGCACCCAGCTCGTGCTGACCCTCTACCTCCAGATCGGCCGGCACTTCACCGCAGGCGACGCGGGACTCGGCAACCTGCCGCTCGCCGTGGGAACCGCGGTCGGCGGTGCCGTCAGCGGGGCGTTCCTCGCGGACCGGATCGGCCGCAAGGTGCTCCAGATCGGGCCGCTGGTCCAGCTGGCGGGCGCGGCCCTGCTGTGGTTCGAACTCGACGGGCTCGACGCCACCTCGTTCTCGATCCGGGACATCGCCCCCGGCGTGGCGGTGGCCGGCATCGGCGCGGGCATGGTGATCGCCGCCCTGTTCGGGTTCATCCTCGCCGCGGTCGACGACGACGAGATCGGGTCCGCCTCGGGCGTCCTGTCGGCGGTCCAGGCGGTCGGCGGCTCCATCGGCGTCGCGGTCTTCGGCTCGGTGTTCTTCGCCCGGGCCAGGACCGGGGACTTCATCACCGGTTTCCAGCACGCGCTGATCGTCCAGGCCTGCCTGCTGGCGGCCTTCCTCGCGATCACCTTCCTGCTGCCCGGGCAGGCCCGCCCCGAGGAGGAGCAGCACGGCACCGCTCCCGAGGCCGCCGCCGGCGACTCCGACCGCCGGCACCTCGCCGTCTGAAACCCGGCCCGCGCCCCGCGGGCGCCCGCGCGGCGCGCGGGGCAGCGGGCTCGGCCCGCACGCGGAGTACCTGGCTCCCGCCCGCCCCCGCCGCGCGGTCGCGCCGCGCGGCGGGATGCGGACAATGGGAACTGCGCCGCCCCCGGCACTCGCGCGGCGCGACCCGCTTCGAGCTGGAGTGTCCGAGGAGCAGACATGGGTCGGCAGAAGGTCAAGTCAGCGGTCCTCATCGGCGCGGTCGCGGCCCTGGTCGCGGCGGTCGGGCCGGCCGGCCCCGCCGTCGCCACGGGTGGGGCGGGGGAGCCCCACACCGTCGTGGTCGACTGCTCCGGGCAGCCCCAGGTGCGGCCGAGCAGCTATCTGATCGCCTGCGGTGACGGAAACAACGGGCTCGTCTCCCTGGAGTGGACGCAGTGGGGAGCGGCGTCGGCCGAAGGCCGTGGCTCGGACGTGGTGAACGACTGCATCCCCTACTGCGCGGCCGGCCGCTTCCACACGTACCCCGTGACGGTCCGCCTCGACACCGTCCGCCCGAGGCCCGGCCAGTCCGGTCAGCCGTACTTCACCGTGCTGCATGTGCACTACACGGCCGACACCCCCGCCCGGACGCCGCGCGACGCGACGTATTCGATCGTCGGAGTGTGACGGCGGGAAGCCCCGTCAGGGTGCGGACGGGGCTTCTCGGCCGGCACCGCCGCGTGCTCGGGGGTCAACGCGCGGCGCCGGGATCCGGCGGGTCAGGAGCGGGGAGGACACCGCCGGATGGCTGAGATTACGCCCGTACTTGGCTGAAACGTAACCCCTGTGCATGATGAGGGCCCGACGGAGCCGCGAGGCCCCGGGGGCTTGGTGGTTCCGGTGTGGTGGTGTGCGGTTCCCGCGCCGGAGCCGGGGGAGAGGGGGCGGTTGTGAGGACGGTCGGCGGGGGACTGCGGGCGGCCTACCTACGGGCCTGCGCGGCGCAGCCCGGATACCCGGAGGTCGGCGCGACCGACCGGCCGGTGCTGCCCGGCGCCGAGGCCGGATACCGCGTGTTCCGGCACCGGGTCCGCATCGGGTACGGCCAGGAGGCCTTCGAGCGGGCCGGGGACTGCGTCATGGGGTGGGGCGTGCAGCGCGGCGCCGGGTTCGGGGTGTACCCGGGCGCGCCCGCCGTGCCCGGCGCGACCGCGCTGGTCGTCCTGCGGCTGCCCGGGCTGCCGTTCCCGCGCGTTGTCATCCCGTGCCGCGTGGTGTGGACCGTACGCGCCGCCGAACGCGTCGGATTCGCCTACGGCACGCTCCCCGGCCACCCCGAGCGCGGCGAGGAGTCCTTCGTGGTGGGGCGCGAGGCGGACGGGCTCGTGTGGTTCGAGGTCGCCGCGTTCTCCCGGCCCGCCCGCTGGTACGCCCGGCTCGGCGGGCCCCTCACCCGGCTGTGCCAGGACCTGGCCACCCGCCGCTACCTCCGGGCCGTGTCCCGGGCCGCCCGCGGGGGAACGCGGCAGCGGTGAGGCGCGTCTCCCAGGGGGCGCGTGGACGTACAGGAGGCGGTGGCACACTGGCCGCTCATTCGGTGAAGGGAAGCTGGTCGTGGCGATGATGCGGAACCTGCGGAGGGCGGTGCGCCGCGCCTACCGGCGGACCGTCGACCTCAGCCATCCGGCGCGCTCGCCCCTGGGGAGCGCGGTCGTCAACTGTGCCGTGTACGTCGACGGGGTGCGGCAGAAGGGCGACTGCCCGGTCGAGGAGTCGCTGCGCCGGGTGCGCGGGCTCGGGGAGGGGGCCTTCGTCTGGATCGGGCTGCACGAGCCGACCGAGGAGGAATTCGCCGGCCTGGCCCGGCTGTTCGGGCTGCACCCGCTGGCCGTCGAG
Organism: Streptomyces sp. CB01201; assembly: GCF_002803085.1. Classification (GTDB taxonomy): domain Bacteria; phylum Actinomycetota; class Actinomycetes; order Streptomycetales; family Streptomycetaceae; genus Streptomyces; species Streptomyces hundungensis. Next base: position 79,346 of record NZ_NNBJ01000010.1, read on the forward strand.
GACGCCGTCACCGCCCACCAGCGCCCCAAGGTGGTGCCGTACGACGACACCCTGTTCTCGGTGTTCAAGACGTGCCGGTACGTCGAGCACGAGGAACTGACCGCCAGCAGCGAGGTGGTGGACACCGGCGAGCTGATGGTGTTCACCGGAGCCGACTTCGTCATCACCGTGCGGCACGGCAGGCACGGCTCGCTGGGGCCGCTGCGCGAGGAACTGGAGCGGGAGCGCGAGCAGTTGGCCAAGGGACCCGCCGCGGTGCTGCACGCCATCGCCGACCATGTCGTCGACGAGTACCTCGCCGTGGTCGACGCCATGCAGAGCGACATGGACGCGGTCGAGACCGCGGTGTTCGCCGAGAACGCGGGGCGCGGCGACGCGGGCCGCATCTATCAGCTCAAGCGCGAACTCCTCGAACTCAAGCGGGCGGTCGGGCCCCTGGACCGGCCTCTCCAGAAGCTCGCCGGTGAGCCGGTGCCCTCCATCGACCCGCAGGTCAGGCCGTACTTCCGGGACGTGGCCGACCACCTGCTGCGCACCACCGAACAGATCGCCGCCTTCGACGGGCTGCTCGACTCCATTCTCCAGGCCCACCTCGCCCAGGTCACGGTGGCCCAGAACGAGGACATGCGGAAGATCACGGCGTGGGCGGCGATCGTCGCCGTGCCGACCATGGTCTGCGGGATCTACGGCATGAACTTCGAGAACATGCCCGAACTGCACTGGCGCTACGGCTACTTCATGGCACTCGGGCTCATGGCGGCGGCCTGCTTCGTCATCCACCGCGGCTTCCGGCGCAACGGCTGGCTGTAGCCGGGTCCTGGACGGGCCTCAGCCCGCGCTGCGCCGGCTCTCCGAGAGGCCGCGCAGGCGTTCCATCTCGCGGCGGTCGCGCTTGGTGGGCCGGCCGAGGCCCCGGTCCCGTACGCCGGCCGCGAGGATGTCGGCGCGGGCGGGCGGCGGCGGGCTCTTGTCGATGTAGGCCTCGACGGCTACGGGGGCGCCGACCCGCTTGCGCAGCAGCGTGACGACCTTGACGATCCGCTCCCGGCCGTCCGTGCGCAGCCGCACCTCGTCGCCGACCTTGACCTGGTGGGCCGCCTTGACCCGCTCGCCGTTGACCTGGACGTGCCCGGCCCGGCAGGCCGTGCCCGCCTGGGAGCGCGTCTTGGTGAGCCGGACCGACCAGATCCAGCTGTCGACGCGTACGGGGCCGGTGCTGGTGCCGTTCGCTGCTTCCGCCATGCCGTCGACTCTAATCCGCGGACGCGCCGGAGCCTCGCGCTTTTCCGACCCGGAGGGGGATCGGGGACCGGTCCGGGGGCCCGGCCGGAAGGGCCCGGGGCCGTTGTCAGTGGTGTCGGTCACACTGGAGGCATGTGCAGAAGCATCAAGACCCTGAGGCCCCCGGCCATGCCGGAGGAGGCCACCGAGGACGACATGAGGGCCGCCGCCCTCCAGTACGTGCGGAAGGTGTCCGGTTTCCGGGCGCCCGCCGAGCACAACAGGGAAGTGTTCGAGCGTGCGGTGGACGAGATAGCCGAAGCCACCCGCGCGCTGCTCGACGGCCTTGAGGTGCGGGGGGCCGCGGCGCGGAAGCCGGCGTAGCCGACGAGCGAAAGGCCGGGGGTGCTCGGCCCGCGCCCGCTCAGGCCGCCGGTGCAGCCGTCGCCGGGCCCGGGCGCTTCACGACGTACGCCGCGAGGCCGCCCGCCGCGAACAGGGCGAGCAGGGACACGCCCGTGCCCAGCCAGGTCGCGCCGAGCCACTGCCCGCCGAAGTAGCCGAGCCCCACGCTGTAGGTGGCCCAGGCCACGCCCGCGAGCGCCGACCAGGGCAGGAACTCGCGGACCTTGCGGTGGGCCGCACCCGCGCCGAGGGAGACCACGGAACGCCCGGCGGGCGCGAAGCGCGCGATGACGACGAGGCTGCCGCCGCCCCGGCTGAGCGCCATGCCGAGTCGTTCCTGCGCGCGGGTCAGCCGGCGGGAGCGGGCGATCGCGCGCTCCAGGCGGGCACCGCCGCGCAGGGCCAGGCGGTAGGCGACCAGATCGCCGAGGACGGAGGCGGTGGCGGCGCAGGCGGCCAGGGCCAGCAGATCGGCGTGGCCGGCCTGGGTCGCGGAACCGGCGCCGGCCGCGGTGGCGGAGCCGGCGGCCGTGGTCGCCGCGGTGATCACCAGGACGCCGCTGGGCAGCACGGGAAGGAAGACGTCGAGGAGGACGCAGAGGGTCACGACGGCGTAGATCCAGGGGCTGGACGTCAACGCCCCCACACTCTCCAGCACGTTCGCTCCTCTGCGGCTTGTCGGTTCCCCGGGACTGAATACCGCGGTGTCGCGGGGAAGCGGCAGGGGCGGCGGTACAGCCGTACAGCGTACGCCCGGCCGTGCAGAAGTTTTCTGCCAGGGGTGGTGCCGCGGTGCGACGGCGCGTCGCGACACGCCGCTGCCCGGAGTTCGGGGACCGAACTCCGGGCAGCGGCAGGCGCGTTGAGTGCCGGGACGGTGCGTCCGCTCAGGCGGCGACGGTCTCGCGCTGGGTGTCGGAGGCCGGCCGGGCGGTCCGGCGGGCGCCGAGGAGCTGGTCGAGCGCGAGCGCCCCGGGGCCGGTGAAGACCAGCAGCAGGAACGCCCAGCAGTACATCGCGGAGGCCTCGCCGCCGTTCTGCAGCGGCAGCAGCGCGTTCGACTGGTGGACGCTGAAGTAGGCGTACGCCATCGAGCCGGAGGAGACCAGGGCCGCGGCGCGGGTGAACAGACCGGTCAGCACCAGGATGCCGCCGACGAGCTGGATCACGGCCGCGTACCAGCCGGGCCAGGTGCCCGCGGGGATCGAGCCGCCGCCCATCGCGCCGCCGAAGACGCCGAAGAGGGAGGCCGCGCCGTGGCACGCGAACAGGAGGCCGATGACTATGCGGAAGAGGGCGAGCGCATAGGGGCGCGCGCGCTCGGCGTCGAGCGTGGGGGAAGCCATGGGGGCTCCTTCGGTTGGGGACGTGACCGATGGGGTCCACAGGTTAGGCAGCCCTCATTTGTGCTTGCAAGTTCAACATTCTTAATGTCTTGTTTCGGCTGGGTGAATTGAGCCAGGTGTGCCGTCGGGCGCGATCGGCCGGTCCATGACGGTCCTTAGTTGGACTGGACCACTGCGCAGAGGGCCGGTGCGGCGCGCCCGATCCAGCCGCAGCCGTGCGGAACGGCCGTGCAGCGTAAGGGTCATGAGCTGGTTGCCGAACCACGGCCCGCCGGTCTTGCGCCAGTCGAACACCGGCCGAACCACGCGCGCGTGCCGCGCGAGGGCGTGGCCGAGACCCCGCCCCAGACGGCTCCAGCCGAAGCGGAATCCGGCCTGCACCGGGGCCGGAACCGAGTTGTGGACCGGCGAACACGTGAACTGGCAGACACGGGCAGTGGGTTGGGGCACGGAATTTGGCCAGAAGGGCTGGGCCACGTATGCGTGGTGTACGTCACCCGACAGGACGCTGATGGTGGCGGGCGCGCCCGGACCCGAGCCGGTGCGGGCGATCAGTGCGGTGAGGCGCTCGAACGAGGCCGGGAACGCGGCCCAGTGCTCCAGGTCGGCCCGCCGGCGCAGCCGCTCGCCGAAGCGTGCCCAGCGCCGGCCGCGCGAGCCCGCGCACAACGCCGCGTCCCACTGCTCCGCGTCATGGACGAGCGGCGGCAGCAGCCATGGCAGGGACGTCCCGATCAGGAGGTGGTCGCACTCGTCGGGGCCCGGCATCTGCTCGCCCAGCCAGCGCTCCTCGCCCTCGTCGAGCATGGCCCGCCGCCCCTCCTCCAGGACCCGGGCGGCCCGGCTGTCCACCATCACGAGCCGGGTGCGGCCGAAGTCGCGCCGATAGCTCCAGCGCACCGTCGCCGGGTCCCGGTCGGCCAGGGCCGCGAACGCGCGCAGCGCCTCGGTGCCGTCCGGCGTGCCCCGTACCGCCGTATACAACGGATCGTCGGCGAGCTCGGCGGGGGAGAGGTTACCGAGGTGCTGGTGGACCCAGTACGACATCAGGCCGCTGAGCACCCGCTCCTGCCACCAGGGCGTCGCACGCATCTCGGCGAGCCAGGCGGCGCTGGTGTTCCAGTCGTCGATCACGTCGTGGTCGTCGAAGATGTGGCAGCTCGGCACGGTGGAGAGGAACCAGCGCACCTCGGGGTCCAGCCAGGTCTCGTAGTACAGCCGGGTGTACTCCTCGTAGTCCGCCACCTCGGCGCCCGGCGCGTCGCGCAGGTCCCGGCGGGCGGCCAGCCAGCGGCGGGTGTCCGGCGAGACGTTGTCCGCGTACACCTGGTCGCCGAGGAGCAGCAGCAGATCGGGCCGCTCGGCGTCGGGGTCGGCGGCGATGCCGGTGGCGAGTGCGTCGAGCGCGTCCGTGGCGGTCGGATCGGGCGCGCGCCGGCAGGAGCCGAAGGCGACGCGGAGCGGGGCGTCGGCCGCCGGGACGCGGATGGTGCTCGGCGGGAAGCGCGAGTCGGGCGGCGGCCACACCGGATGCCCGTCGAGCAGCACCTCGTACGGGGTGGCGGTGCCCGGCGTCAGGCCGGCCAGTGCGATCAGGGCGTAGTGGTGCCCCGCGATCTGGAAGGTGCCGGACTCGCCCTCGGTGCCGTCGGCGCAGCGCACCCGGGCGGTGCAGGGCCGGTCGGCCTCGACCCACACCGTGGCGGCCCCGTGCGGGTCCAGATGTCGCAGCAGCGGCCCCAGGCGCAGCCCGGCCATGTGATGCCCCCTCCGTCGCCGGTCCGTTCGTACGGTACGGAACGACGGAGGGGTACGACAGGTTTCAACGGCCTTGTGACGTAAGCCTGTTGTCCACCCGCTCCGATGTCAGCAGCCGTTGAGGATGCCCTGGAGCGCGTTCTTCTCGGCGGAGTCGACGGTCAGGCTGTAGTAGTGCTTCACATCGACCCACATCCGGGCGTACGTGCAGCGGTAGGAGGTCAGCGACGGCAGCCACTTGGCGGGGTCCTTGTCGCCCTTGGCCTGGTTGACGTTGTCGGTGACCGCGATCAGCTGGGGACGGGTCAGGTCATTGGCGAAGCCCTGGCGCTGGGCGGTGGTCCAGGTGTTCGCCCCGGAACGCCAGGCCTCGGCGAGCGGCACGATGTGGTCGATGTCCACGTCGGAGGCGGCGGACCAGGTGGCGCCGTCGTACTCGGAGTACCAACTGCCGCTGGTCGCAGCACAGTTGGAGTCGGTGGTGACGTTCGTACCGTCGCGCTTGAGCACGACCTCGCGGGTGTTGCAGGTGCCCGACTGGGTGATCCAGTGCGGGAACTTGTCCCGGCTGTAGCCGGTCAACGAGCCCTCGGCCTGCACGGTGAGCTGGCCCAGATAGGTACGGGCGGTGGCGGCGCTCACCGGGGTGGGCGGCGAGGCCTCGGCGGCCGGGGCGGTGATCAGGGCGGCGCCCGCGGCGAGTGCGGCAGCGGCGGCGAGGACGGCGGAGCGACGCGCGTAGACGCGGGGCGTACGCGTTCCTATGGCGGCTGACATGCGAACTCCCTTGAGATGGGGGGTATGTGACCGGCCGCGGGATGGGCGGCCCGGCCAGCGTGACGGCGCCGGGTTGCCTGGGGATGGGCGCCAGGTAACAGCGTGGCGACATGGGCACGTCAGATCAAGAGTCCGGACGCCCCGGAGGAACAAGGGAGTTGACGCACCGTCGGCGCGGGACCGGCATCCGTCGGCGCGTACGCCGGACCGACGCCACGGGCGCACGACGGGAGCGACGGGCCGCCCCGAAGGGGCCCGCGGTGGGAGCGACAGCCGCCTCCACGCGGCACGCCGGGCGGGCGCGGCCCGAGCCGTTCGACGCCCGCCGGGCCGGATGCCGGGCCGGCTTGGCCCGAGCCGTTCGACAGCGGCTGGCCCGGATGCGGCCCGAGCGGTTCTGCACCCGCCGGGCCGGATGCCGGGCCGGCTTGGCCCGAGCCGTTCGACAGCGGCTGGCCCGGATGCGGCCCGAGCGGTTCTGCACCCGCCGGGCCGGGAGCCGGGCCGGCTTGGCCCGAGCCGTTCGATGCCGGCGCCCCCGGACGTCGGGCGGGCGCCGCCGCAGCCGTTCGACACCGGCTCGCGCTGGGAGCGTCTGCCCTCGCCGGGGGCCGTGCGTCGTACGGTGGGCGCGTGCTGCTGCCCGTGAACGTCACGCTCGGGGCCGTTCTGGTCGTCCTGCTCCTCGCCGCCGCCGGTGTCGCCGCGGCCGCGCACCTGGGGCGCCACCGCGAGATCCTGATCGCCGGGGTGCGGGCGGCGGTTCAGCTCACCGTGGTCGCCCTCGCGATCCACTGGGTGGTCGGCTCGGTGCCGCTGCTGCTCGGGTTCCTGGCGCTGATGTTCGCCGTCGCCGTGCGCACCGCGGGCCGCCGGATGACCGCGAACGCCACCTGGTGGTGGGCGGCCGCCCCCATCGCGGCCGGGGTCGCGCCCGTGGTGGCGGCGCTGCTGCTCACCGGGCTCGTCCCGGTCAAGGGCATCGCGCTGATCCCGGTCACCGGCATCCTCATCGGCGGCGCGCTCACCGCGACCGTGCTCGGCGGGCGGCGCGCGCTGGACGAGCTGACCGCGCGGCGCGGCGAGGTGGAGGCCGGGATGGCGCTCGGCCTGCTCGACCGGGACGCCCGCCTGGAGATCGCCCGGCCCGCCGCGTCCGACGCGCTCCTTCCCGGCCTCGACCAGACCAGGACGGTGGGCCTGGTCACCCTGCCCGGCGCCTTCGTCGGCATGCTGCTCGGCGGCGCCTCCCCGGTCCAGGCGGGCGCGGTCCAGCTGTTCGTGCTGGTCGCGCTCATGTGCGTCCAGGCGATCGCGGTGTCGGTGGTGCTCGAACTCGTGGCGCGCGGCAAGGTGCACCGCGAGGTCCGGGACCTTGGTCCCTGATGGGGCGCGCGCGGCATGCCGTACCCTTGAGGGCGCAGAAGGGGAGTAGCTCTTCGCCGGAACGTCGACATACTGCCGAGTCCCTCAGGGGTTCTTGGCCGGCGCCCGGAGGCGAGTGCCCGCAAGGGACCCGCCAGCGAGACCTTCGGCCGCAGTGACATGACCATTCATGGCGCTGCCGTGCCGAAGCGACCCCGAATCCAGCTCGGAACTGCTCTCGGTGCGGCCCGCCCGACCGATTGAGGAACTCCTTCCGTGCTCAGCCTTACGATCATGGCGATCACCTTCGGTGTGATCTTCCTCGCCGAACTCCCCGACAAGACCGCGCTCGCGGGACTGATGCTCGGCACCCGCTACAAGGCCTCCTACGTCTTCGTCGGCGTCGCCGCCGCCTTCGCCGTCCACGTCGTCCTCGCCATCGCGGCGGGCAGCGTGCTGACCCTGCTGCCGCAGCGGCTGCTCCAGGCGATCGTCGGCGTCCTCTTCCTCGCGGGCGCGGCGATGCTGCTCTTCAAGAAGGGCGAGGACGACGAGGACGTGAAGCCGCCCGCCGACCAGTCGTTCTGGAAGGTCTCCGGAGCGGGCTTCATGCTGATCCTGGTCGCCGAGTTCGGTGACCTCACCCAGATCATGACGGCCAACCTGGCCGCCCGTTACGACAACCCGCTGTCCGTCGGCATCGGCGCGGTGCTCGGCCTGTGGGCCGTCGCGGGCCTCGGCATCCTGGGCGGACGGACCCTGATGAAGCGCGTGCCGCTGCGCCTGATCACCAAGGTCGCGGCCTGTCTGATGCTGGCCCTGGCCGGCTTCAGCCTCTTCGAGGCGATCGCGGGCTGACCTCCTCTGCCCCCCCGGCTGATCCCCGCCGCCCGTACGCGGATGACGAAAACGGCCCCCGTGGTAGGACGGGGGCCGTTCGTTCTCGGGGCGGGTGCCTTGGAGGGCGCCCGCTCAGCCGGTGATCTCCAGGCGCAGGGTGCCGTCCGCCTCGGCGGTGACGGTGAGGTGCGTGAGGTCGGGAACGTGCGCGGTGGGCTCGTGGGCACCGGCCCGGGGGCCCACGCCGATGACCCGCATGCCGGCGGCCCGGCCGGCCGCGATGCCGGCCTCGGAGTCCTCGAAGACCACGCAGTCCGCCGGGTCGAAGCCCAGCTCGGCGGCGCCCTTGAGGAAGCCCTCCGGGTCCGGCTTGCTCGCGCCGACGCTCTCGGCGGTGACCCGCACCTCGGGCATCGGCAGTCCGGCGGCCGTCATGCGGGCCCGGGCGAGTGCCGCGTCGGCCGAGGTGACCAGGGCGTGCGGAAGGCCGGCGATGGCGGCCATGAAGGCGGGGGCTCCGGCGACCGGGACGACACCGTCGGTGTCGGCGGTCTCCTCGGCGAGCATCACCTTGTTGTCCGCGTAGTTCTGTTCCATCGGCCGCTCCGGAAGCAGCACGGCCATGGTGGCGTAGCCCTGGCGGCCGTGCACGACCTTGAGGGCGGCCTCCGGGTCGAGGCCGTTGCGCTCGGCCCAGCGGCGCCAGCAGCGCTCCACGACGGCGTCGGAGTTCACGATCGTCCCGTCCATGTCGAGCAGGAGGGCGCGGGCGGTCAGGACGGTGGTGGTCGTGGTGCTGGCCGACATCGGCGGACTCCAGGGCACGGGAGCGGGTGGCACGGGAAAACAGACGGGCGGCTCGGAAACAGCCGGGTGGCTCGGAAAGACAAAGGTGACCCCCGCCCGCCGGTCAGGGAGTACAGGCAGGGATCACTTTGTTCCTCCACGATACAAAACGCGAGGGGGGTTGTGCCACCCGGCCCCCTTGTGCTTGGCGGACGGGTGCCCCGGCGGGCGCGAGCACCGCGTTCTCAGGGTCGCCGGGTGACCGACTCCAGGGCCTGGCGGGTAGCCGGTCCGTAGACCCCCGCCGGGTCGCCGTCGACGCCCAGGTACGACTGGAAGGCACGCACGGCGCGCTCGGTCCGGGAGCCGAAGCCGCCGTCGATGCTGCCGGAGTAGAGCCCCAACTGGGCCAGCCGCTGCTGGAGTTCGAGTACCCCCGGGCCCTTGTCGCCGCGCCGCAGCGGGCCGCTCGCGGGCGGTACGAGCGGTTCGGGTGCGGGGGAGTGCGAGGGCTGCGCGGACGGGGAGGCGGAGGGCGTCGGGGCCGGCTTGGACGGGGTCGGCGAGGCCGGCCCGGACGCGGACGGCGGCGCCGAGGGCCGCGCGGAGGCCGGCCGGCTCGGGCTCGGCCTCCTCGTACGGGATGCGGCGGGCGAGGGCGCCTCGGCGGACGGCGAGTCGTCGCCGCTGTACGGGGCGACGGTCCCGGCGGCATCCGGCACTGCCCGCTTCGGGGTCGCGTCATTGGCGAACAGCGTGCTCGCGAACGCCGCCGTGGCGACCACGACCACCGCGACGGCGCCGACGGTCACCGCGGCCAGCCGGCGCCCGCGGGGAGCCCGCCCGGCGCCCGGGGGCGCGGAACGCTCCGCCGGACCGGGCGCGGGCTCCGCCGGGGGAACCACCGCCCCCAGCCGCATCGTCCGCTCGGCGGGCGCCTCCGGCACGGCCCGGGCCCCCTCCTCAGGCTCGGCCGAGGCGTTCGGCAGCAGCACGTACGGCCGGATCCGCAGCGGGTCGAAGTCCTCCGAGGCGGCCGCCTCGGCCGAGCATTCGGCGTGCAGTGTCCCGGCGGCGCGCTCGGCGCAGACGCAGCCGGGTCTGCCGTCCACCCCGCGTTCCGCACCGCATGCGGGACAGCCCTGTCGGGTCATCGTCGGGTCCCCTCCCCAAGAAACTCCGAGCGATTATGCCGGGCGGGGCGCGGGCGCCGGGGGCCGTGTGGCCGGTCCGGCAGGCCATTTCCGTACATTCCGATCAAGATGGTGGGAGCGAGTCGGAGCACACACACGGATGGGACGTGGCCATGGCTCAGGGAACCGCTCCCGCCACCGTCGCCCCCGGTGCGGGGCAGGAACGGCGGACCGTACTGGTCGCCATCGGCGCGCTGCTGCTCGGCATGCTGATCGCCGCGCTCGACCAGACCATCGTCTCGACCGCGCTGCCGACCATCGTCAGCGACCTGGGCGGCATGGAACACCTGTCGTGGGTCGTGACGGCGTACATGCTGGCCTCGACCGCGGCGACGCCCCTGTGGGGCAAGCTCGGCGACCAGTACGGTCGCAAGAAGCTGTTCCAGGTCGCGATCGTCATCTTCCTCGTCGGCTCGGCGCTGTGCGGCATCGCGCAGAACATGGGCCAGCTGATCGGCTTCCGCGCGCTCCAGGGCCTGGGCGGCGGCGGACTGATGGTGCTGTCCATGGCGATCGTCGGCGACCTCGTCTCGCCCCGCGAACGCGGCAAGTACCAGGGCCTGTTCGGCGCCGTCTTCGGCGCCACCAGTGTGCTCGGGCCGCTGCTCGGCGGGTTCTTCACCGAACAGCTCAGCTGGCGCTGGGTGTTCTACATCAACCTGCCCATCGGCGTGATCGCGCTGCTCGTCATCGCCGCCGTCCTGCACATCCCGGCGCGCGGCACCCGGCACACCATCGACTACCTGGGCACCTTCCTCATCGCCTCCGTCGCGACCTGCCTGGTCCTGGTCGCCTCCCTCGGCGGCACCACCTGGCCCTGGGCCTCGGCGCAGATCATCGGGCTCGCGGTGCTCGGCGTGGTGCTGCTGGTGGCGTTCGTCGCGGTGGAGCGCAGGGCCGTGGAGCCGGTGCTCCCGCTCAAGCTGTTCCGCATCCGCACGTTCACCCTCGTCGCGGTCATCAGCTTCATCGTGGGCTTCGCGATGTTCGGCGCGATGACGTACCTGCCCACCTTCCTCCAGGTCGTGCAGGGCATCTCGCCGACGATGTCCGGCGTGCACATGCTGCCGATGGTCCTCGGCCTGCTGCTGACCTCCACGGCATCCGGCCAGATCGTGTCCCGCACCGGGCGCTGGAAGGTCTTCCCCATCCTGGGCACGGCGATCACGGCGATCGGCCTGCTGTTCCTGCACCGGCTCGACGAGACGAGCTCCACCTGGGAGATGAGCGCCTACTTCTTCGTCTTCGGCGCCGGGCTCGGCCTCGTCATGCAGGTCCTGGTCCTGGTCGTCCAGAACGCGGTCGACTACGCCGACCTGGGCGTGGCGACCTCGGGAGCCACCTTCTTCCGCTCCATCGGCGCCTCGTTCGGCGTGGCCATCTTCGGCACGATCTTCACCAACCGGCTCACCGGCAAGCTCTCCGACGCCCTGGCCGGGCAGTCGCTGCCGCCCGGCGTCGGCCCCTCCACCATCTCCGCCGACCCGCACGCCATCGCCCAACTCCCGCCCGCCGCAAGGCCGCCGGTGCTGCACGCCTACTCCTCGTCCATCACCGACGTGTTCCTCTACGCGGCCCCGGTCGTCCTCCTCGCCTTCGTGACGGCGTGGTTCCTCAAGGAGGACAAGCTGCGCGGCGCGGTCACCGCGCCCGACGCCAGCCAGACCCTCGCCTCCAACCCCGTCGAACGGTCCTCCCACGACGAGTGCGCGCGGGCCCTCTCGGTGCTCGGCACGCGCGAGGGACGCCGGGAGATCTACCGCACGATCACCGAGAAGGCGGACCTGGACCTGCTCCCGGCGGCGAGCTGGCTGCTGCTGCGCATCAGGAAGTACGGCTCCGCCGACCCCGCGGTGCTCGCCGAGCGCGCCCCCGTGCCGCTGCACGTCATCACCGAGGCGGCCCGCCAGGTGGAGGGGCGCGGGCTCGCCCGGCGCGACGGGCTGCCGCTGGTGCTGACCGATGAGGGCCGCGAGATCGCGGTGCGCCTGTTCGCGGCCCGCGAGGAGTCACTGGCCGAGCTGCTCGGCGACTGGTGGGGGCCCGAACGCCCCCGGGACCTGGTGAAACTGATCGAGGAGCTGTCCTCGGAGCTGTCCGGCTCCGAGTCGGAACGGCCGACGGGCCCGGCCGCCCCGCGCGACCACGCCGCGGGACGCGACCATGCGTCGTGAGCCGCCCGTTAATTGGGTGGCAGGGTCGGTGCTGCCCGGGATAGGCAGTGGCCATGAGTTGGATCATGGCCACCGAGCGGCCCGACACCCCCGACGCGAGCCTGCTGCGGCGCGACTACTACGACGAGGTCGCGAGCCGGTGGTACGGCAGACCCGCCACCGACGCGGAGATCGAGCAGGGCCTCACCGACGACGGCTCCTCCCAACTCCGGTTTCCCACAGGGGACTTCGTGGTCGGCCGGTACGGGGGGCGGCCCGCCGCGTGCGGGGGCGTGCTGCTGTGCGCCGAGGCTCCCGTGATCGACGGTACGGCCCCGGCGACGGCCGAGCTCACCCGCGTCTACGTCCGCCCCTTCGCGCGCGGAACCGGCGGCGGCGGGGCGCTCCTCATGGCCCTGGAGGACGCGGCTCGGCGTCTGGGCGCGCGGCGGGTCGCGCTGGATACGCGCCACGATCTGGTCGAGGCGCGCGGCCTCTACGCGAAGCACGGCTTTCGCGAGGTGGCGCCGTACCGCCAGGGCCCGTACAGCGAACGCTGGTTCGCCAAGGAACTGTGAGGACCACCCTCCGACCCCGCTCTCGACCCCGGGCCGTGGGGGCCGTTCGCGCAGTTCCCCGCGCCCCCCGTCCGTACCGGTGCGGGCCGGTACGGGCATTTCCAGCCCGTCATGGGGGAGTGCGAGGACGAGCGCGCTCAAGGCGCGAACGGGGTCGGGGGCGGAGACCCAGGAAGGGGGTATCAGAGGCCGAGACCCCGAGTCCGTGGTCGACTGCCGGGAGCTACGGCGGCGTCGCGGGGCGGATGGTTCCGCCGTACGCCCCGCGCCGGGCCGGATCGCTGCGGACGCGTTCAGCTGTCGGGCCTGCCGCCGCCCAGCGCCTGGATGTGGACCGGCGTCGAGATGCCGGCGGGCAGTGCCGGATCCGCCTCGGGCGCCCCGAAAGAGGTGTGCAGCGGCACCACCCCCGCCCACAGGCCGAGCTTCCCGTCGGGCCCGTCCCCGTCCTCGGGCGGCCCGGAAGCCGTCTTCACGGACGCCTCGTCGAGGGGCAGGGCGAGCAGGGAAGTGGCCGCCAGTTCCTTGGAGTTGGGGCTGCGGGCGTAGTCCCACTGGCCGGGTGCGCAGTGCTCGGTCAGCACCCGCAGCCCGTGCAGCAGCTCGTCCCCGTCGGTGATGAGCCGGGGTACGCCGTAGACCATCGCGCTGCGGTAGTTGACCCCGTGCTCGAACACCGAGCGGGCGAGCACGAGCCCGTCGATGTGCGTCACGGTCACACAGACCTCGGCCTCGGGCGCCCGCACGATGCTGCGGCTGGCGACCGACCCGTGCACGTACAGGGTGCGTGTGCCGAAGTCCACGCCGTACACGGTCGGCACCACCATCGGGGTGCCGTCGACGAGGACCCCGAGGTGGCACACGAAGCCGCCGCGCAGGATCGCGTCCAGATCGGCGGTCCGCGTACTGCCCTGCTCGCGCAGGCGCCGATGCCGGGTCCGCTCGGTGACGGCCAGCTCCGCCGAACCCTGTCCGGGGTGCTGATCCGGTTGCTTTACGTCCATGTTCCTGCCGATTCGGTCGCCGAGTGGGGGCTCTGGCAACTGTTTCAGTAGGAGGGGTGGTGCATCAAGGGCTATTGGCCCCGGGCGGGCGAGCGGGGCGTCGGGCGAGCGGGCGGGGCGGATCAGAGGGTGAGGTCGAGCACGGCCTGGAGGTAGTCCTCCAGGCGCTCCCCGACGAGGCCCGGCGCGAGGTCGGTGCGGCCGAGCGTGCGCCAGGGGACGGCGACCTTCTCGGCGTCGGGGGCGAAGGCCAGCGCGTCCAGGAGCAGCCAGTGGGCGAGGTCGTGCGGGTCGGCGGAGAGCCGCCCGCCGGCGGCGGTGTACTGCCCGGGGAAGGCGAGGCCCGCCGGGACGCCGTAGAGCAGGGCGAGGTTGGTCGAGCAGTGGGCCACGTCGAGGTCGGCCGGACCCCAGGACGTCTCGACCCAGTCGACGACGCCGCTGACGCGCGGCTCGGCCGCGTCGCCGGTGAACAGGACGTTGCCTGGATGGAAGTCGCGGTGCAGGAAGACCGGCCGGTGGGCGGGCGGATCGTTCCGGATGACGTCGACGGCACGCCGCCAGAGCGCGGGCCGGCGGGTGCCTTCGGGGATCCGTACGCCGTCGGGGGAGGTCCAGGGCTCGTAGGTGCGCGGCCGGTCCGCCTCGTTCACCTCGACGCGGTGGATGTCGAGGAGCTGCCGGGCGAGCAGCGGTGTGCGCCGGTCGGCGCCGGACGGGTCGATGCGCACCTCGCCCGGCAGCAGCGACATGAGCAGCGAGGGGTGCTCGCAGTGCGCGCCCTCGGGATCGACGGCGATGAGCTCGGCGGCGGGCACGTCGGTGCGGGCAAGGAGTGTCAGCACGTCGGCCTCGCGCCGGAGCAGTCCGGGGGCGTGCCTGAGGTAGAACTCCTTGACGAAGGAGCGGAGCACCACGGAGCGCGGCCGCTCGCCGCCCACGGACAGGCGCCGCATCTGGGAGGTCCAGCCGCCGTGCAGCGCGACCGTCCCCTCCACGGGCGCGCCCACGTTCTTCTCGACCCAGCGCAGGGTCGCGTTCCGGTCCTGATCACTCATGCGGCGAGCGTAGTTGTCGCGCAGTTGTCGCCCCACAGCCTCGCCCTGGAGTTCCGCCGGGGAGGAGACAGGGGCGGGGCGTAGGGGGGATGGCCCCTGCCTCCCGGTTCCGGGCCGGGCGGGTCAGCCGTGTGTCACCTGGAGGCCCTTGATGCCGTTCAGCCAGGCCGACCGCAGCCGGCGGGGGTCGCCCGCGAGGCGCAGGTCGGGCAGGACGTCGGCGATCGCGTTGAAGATCAGGTTGATTTCGAGCACGGCCAGGGACTTCCCGAGGCAGAAGTGCGGGCCGCCGCCACCGAAGCCGAGATGGGGGTTGGGGTCGCGGGTGATGTCGAAGCGGTGCGGCTCCTCGAAGACCTCGGGGTCGTTGTTGGCCGAGGAGTAGAAGATGCCGACGCGGTCGCCCGCCTTGATCTTCTGGCCGCCCAGTTCGGTGTCCTGGGTCGCCGTGCGCTGGAAGGCGACGACGGGGGTCGCCCAGCGCACGATCTCCTCGGCGGCGGTCGCGGGGCGCTCGCGCTTGTAGAGCTCCCACTGCTCGGGGTTGGTCAGGAAGGCGTGCATGCCGTGGCTGATCGCGTTGCGGGTCGTCTCGTTCCCGGCCACCGCGAGCAGGATGACGAAGAAGCCGAACTCGTCGGAGAGCAGATTGCCCTCGCCCTCGGCCGCCACCAGCTGCGAGACGATGTCCTTGGCCGGGCACTCCTTGCGGGCCGCCGCGAGGTTCATCGCGTAGGAGACCAGCTCCATCGCGGCCTCGGCGCCGATCTCCTCGGTGATCGCGTACTCCGGATCGTCGTACGCCGCCATCTTGTTGGACCAGTCGAAGATCTTGGTCCGGTCCTCCTGGGGGACGCCGATCAGCTCGGCGATGGCCTGGAGGGGGAGTTCGACGGCGATGTGGGTGACGAAGTCGAAGGTGCCGTTGTTCCTGTCGGCCTCCGCGAGCGCCGCGTCCACGATGGAGCGGGCGCGGTCGCGCAGGGCGCCCTCCAGGGAGCGGATCGCACGCGGGGTGAAGCCGCGCTGGACGATCTGGCGGACCCGGGTGTGCTCGGGCGGGTCCATGTTCAGCATGATCAGCTTCTGTACGTCGATCTGCTCGCGGCTGATCGACTCGTTGAAGCGGATCACCGCGGTGTTGGTGGTGGAGGAGAACAACTCCGGGTGCGTGGACACGTACTTGACGTCGGCGTGCCGCGTCACCGCCCAGTAGCCGTCGTCCTGGAAGCCGGAGATGCCGGTCGGCTGGGCGCACCACCACACCGGGGCGGTCCCGCGCAGCTCGGCGAACTCCGGGTGCGGTACGCGGGATTGGAGCAGGTCCGGGTCGGTGAAGTCGAACCCGTCGGGCAGGTGGGGGCAACGCATCGGTCACTCCATGTCTGACGGTCCATCAGAAGTTGTCCGAAAGGTAGTAACGGGTTCTACAACAAGCAAGGCTCGCGGCAGCATCTGTTGCCACTGAACTCCCCATGCGGGGCGTGCACAACCCTTGCGTACCCGGGGTAGCTCTCATAAGACTGCACTCAGAACTAGAACGCGTATCAGTTCGTGGCCGTGCGGTGCCGGGACACCCAGCGGCTGTGTCAGGAGAGGACGAGCTCATGGCCGCGGAACCCGTCATCGTCGAAGCCGTACGCACGCCCATCGGCAAGCGCTCGGGCGCGCTCGCCAATCTGCACCCCGCCTATCTGCTCGGCGAGACCTACCGCGAACTCCTCGGCCGCACCGGCATCCACGCCGACTGCGTCGAGCAGGTCGTCGGCGGTACGGTCACCCATGCCGGCGAGCAGTCCATGAACCCGGCGCGCACGGCCTGGCTCGCGGTCGGGCTGCCGTACGAGACCGCCGCGACCACCGTCGACTGCCAGTGCGGATCCTCCCAGCAGGCCAGCCACATGGTCGCGAACATGATCGCGGCGGGGGTCATCGACGTCGGCATCAGCTGCGGTGTCGAGGCGATGTCACGGGTGCCGCTCGGCTCCGGCTCCAAGCACGGCCCGGGCAAGCCGTGGCCCGACGAGTGGAACGTGGACCTGCCCAACCAGTTCGAGGCGGCCGAGCGGATCGCCCGCAAACGGGGGCTGACCCGGGAGCGCGTCGACTCCCTCGGCCTCCTGTCGCAGGAGCGGGCGGCCACGGCCTGGAGCGAGGAGCGCTTCAAACGGGAGACGTTCGCCGTGCAGGTGCCCACGACGGAGGAGGAGCAGGCCGCCGGGCAGGGCATGTGGCGGTTGGTCGACCGTGATGAGGGGCTGCGCGACACGTCCATGGAGGCGCTCGGGCGCCTCAAGCCGGTCATGCCGACGGCGGTGCACACGGCGGGCAACTCCTCGCAGATTTCGGACGGTTCGGCCGCCATTATGTGGGCCTCCAAGCGGATGGCCCGCGCGCTGAAGCTCAAGCCCCGGGCGCGGATCGTGGCGCAGGCGCTGGTCGGATCCGACCCGCACTTCCATCTCGACGGGCCGATCGACGCGACGCGGGCGGTGCTCGGCAAGGCGGGCATGTCCCTGCGGGACATCGACCTCGTCGAGATCAACGAGGCGTTCGCTTCGGTGGTGTTGAGCTGGGCGCAGGTCTTCGAGCAGGACCTGGAGAAGGTGAACGTCAACGGGGGTGCGATCGCGCTCGGGCATCCGGTCGGGGCGACCGGGGCTCGTCTCATCGCGACGGCGTTGCACGAGCTGGAGCGGCGGGACAAGGAGTTCGCGCTGGTCACGATGTGTGCGGGTGGGGCGTTGGCTACGGCCACGATTTTGCAGCGCCTGTAGGGGGGTTGCCCGCCCGCCCCTTGCCCGGGGTTGATCGGTCCCGGGTCCCCCTGGGGCTCCGCCCCAGACCCCGGGCACCTCGCCCGCCCTCCCGCCCGTACAGGGAGTCGAAGGGCTCGGCCCCTGGGGCTGCGCCCCAGACCCCTGCGGGGGCTCCGCCCCCTGCACCCCCGTTCGCGCCTAAAGGGCGCTCGTCCTCAAATGCCGGACGGGCTGAAGGTGCCGATGCTGGCCAGCGCCGAGGTATTTAGGGGCGCGGGGAACTGCGCGAGAAGCGACCACGGTCCGCGGACGAACAGGCGGGGCTCGGGGCTTTGGTTCGGCCCCCCGGAGGCCTGAAGGGCCAAGGGGGACCCCCTTGGCGGGCTGAAGGTGCCGATGCTGGCCAGCGCCGAGGCATTTAGGGGCGCGGGGAACTGCGCGAGAAGCGACCACGGTCCGCGGACGAGCAGGCGGGGCTCGGGGCTTTGGTTCGGCCCCCCGGAGGCCTGAAGGGCCAGGGGGGACCCCCATGGCGGGCTGAAGCGCCCGATGCCGGCCGCACACGGGACGAAGGCCCCGGTGACCGACCGGGGAGCGGTCGGCCACGACGGGGCCTTCGAGGAGTCGGTGCCGCAGATCGTGCGGCTCTTCGACTCGGTTGCCGGTACGGCTCAGTACCAGCTGTTCTGCTGCCAGAAGTTCCAGGCGCCGCACGGGCTGCCGTAGCGGTCGTTCATGTAGTTCAGGCCCCACTTGATCTGGGTGGCCGGGTTGGACTTCCAGTCGGCACCGGCGGAGGCCATCTTGGAACCGGGCAGGGCCTGGACCAGGCCGTAGGCGCCGGAGGAGGAGTTGGTGGCGGACGGGTTCCAGCCGGACTCGTGGGTCACGATCTTGCTGAAGCACTGGAACTGGTCGGACGGCATCATCTGCTGCGCGATCGCCTGGGCGCTCGTCGGTGCGGCCTGAGCCGGGACGGCGGCCATGGCGATGCCGGAGGCGGCAAGGAGCGTGGCGCCTGCGGCGGCGATGGACTTCTTGCGAGCGGAGATGCGAGCGGCGAAAGACAACGCGAAACCTAACTTCGGGGACATGGGGGTCGCGCTCCGCCGGAGGTTCAAGGACCTCCTTGGCGAGGGAACCCGATGTGTGTGGCCCGTGGGTGGACCGTGCGGTTCCGGCGACTCGAACAGTTGTAACCGGGTCGCCAGGGGGTCCGCAATCACCCCATTTACTAGTGGGAGTCGCATGGGGGGTGGAACGTCCCCGGGGGTGTAAGGGATGCATAAGTCCAGGTCAGCCCGGCCGCGGGAGGGCCGCTGGATCATGGTTCCGGGCCCCTATTCCGGCTCGTAGAGGACGAAGGTCCTGTGGGGCGCCTCACCCCGGAAGGACCCTTTTCAGGCCTCGAATGTGACCTGGGCCTCGAAGGCGGCACGCCTCGTCGCGCGGCGCAACGCCTTGAGGACGGTCGCGCCGAGCGTCAGGGTCAGCACCACCGTGAGCGCCGCGCGGCCCAGGTCCCAGCCGAGCGAGGTGGCCGCGCAGTACGTGAAGAAGCGGACCAGGTTCTCGGACAGCGGGGCGCCGGGGTGGAAGGAGACGCCCGAGGACATTCCGCCGATGAAGGTCCAGCCCTGGAGGTTCATGACCGTCCCGTACGCGAACGAGGCGAGCGCGCCGTACAGCGCGAGCAGGACCAGTTCGGCCCGGCCGCGCAGGCGGTGCGGGCCCGGCAGCAGGCCGGCGCCCATCGTGAACCAGCCCATCGCGAGCATCTGGAACGGCATCCACGGGCCGACCCCGCCGGTCAGCAGCGCGGAGGCGAACATCGTCACCGAACCGAGGACGAAGCCGAAGCCCGGGCCGAGGACCCGGCCGCTCAGCACCATCAGGAAGAACATCGGCTCCAGGCCGGCCGTGCCCGCGCCCAGCGGGCGCAGCGCGGCCCCGACCGCGGCCAGCACGCCGAGCATCGCGACGGCCTTGGCGTCCATGCCGTCGTCGGCGATCGTGGCGACCACCACACCCACCAGGAGCGGGAGCAGCGCGGCGAAGAGCCAGGGGGCGTCCCGGGCGTGGGCGAGACCGGAGTCGGCGTCGGCGAGCAGCGGCCAGCCGAAGGCCGCGATGCCGATGAGGGTGATGAGGCAGAGGGCCACTACCGCGCGGGGGCCCAGGCGGACGGCTCGGGCCGCCTTCGTACCGCCCTGGCCCATGGGGCGAACGGGGCTCATGAGAGGGCCTCGCGTACCTGCGCGACGGTGAGCCAGTGCTGAGGGGCCAGGACCTTGGCGACCTGGGGGGCGAAGGCCGGTGAGGAGACGACCACCTCGGCGGTCGGGCCGTCCGCGACGACCTCGCCGCCCGCCAGGATCACCACCCGGTGGGCGACCTCGGCGGCCAGCTCCACGTCATGGGTCGCGAGCACGATCGCGTGCCCCGCGGCGGCGAGCGCGCGCAGCACGGTGACCAGGCGGGCCTTCGCCGCGTAGTCCAGGCCGCGGGTCGGCTCGTCCAGCAGGAGCAGAGGAGGACGGCCGGTCAGGACGATCGCCAGCGCGAGGGCGAGGCGCTGGCCCTCGGACAGGTCGCGGGGGTGCGTGTCGTCCGGTACGCCGGGAAGCAGCGTGGACACCAGCTCGCGGCAGGTTCCCGGGGCCGCCCCGGCGTCCTGGTCCGCGGCGGCGCACTCCGCGGCGACGGTGTCGGCGTACAGGAGATCGCGCGGTTCCTGGGGTACGAGGCCGACCTCGCGGATCAGTTCGCGCGGCGGGGTGCGGTGGGGGGTGCGGCCGGCCACCGCCACCGAGCCCGAGGTGGGCTCGATCATGCCGACGAGGGTGGCCAGGAGGGTGGACTTGCCGGCGCCGTTGCGGCCCATCAGGGCGATGGTCTCGCCCGGGGTGACGGTCAGGTCCACGCGGCGCAGGGCCTCCACCCGGCCGCGTCGCACACCGAGGGCGGTGACCGTGGCCGTCGCGGCGGGGGTGCCGGGGCGGCCCGGCGGGCGGCGGAAGAGGGCGGCGAGGGTGCGCCTCGCCGCCGCGGGCCGAGGGGCAGGCACACGCGGCGGCTCGGTGCCTTCGGCGGTGGGGGCACAGGGCGTACGCGTCGAGAGCCGGTCGCGCAGCGGGCCCGCCATACGGCGGGCGTCCCGTACGGAGAGCGGGAGCGGGGTCCACTTCGCGAGGCGGCCCAGGGCCACCACCGGCGGCCGGACCGGGGAGACGCGCATGATGTCGGCGGGGGTGCCGAGGAGCGGGGGCTCGCCGGGGGAGGGGAGCAGGATCACCCGGTCCGCGTACTGGATCACCCGCTCCAGGCGGTGCTCGGCCAGCAGGACCGTGGTGCCGAGGTCGTGCACGAGGCGCTGGAGGACGGAGAGGACGTCCTCCGCGGCGGCCGGATCGAGCGCCGACGTCGGTTCGTCCAGGACCAGCACCTTCGGGTGCGGGGTGAGGACCGAGCCGATCGCGACCCGCTGCTGCTGGCCGCCGGAGAGGGTGGCGATGGGGCGGTCGCGCAGCTCGGCGAGGCCCAGCAGGTCCAGGGTCTCCTCGACACGACGGCGCATCACGGCGGGGGCGAGCCCCAACGACTCCATGCCGTAGGCGAGTTCGTCCTCGACGGTGTCGGTGACGAAGTGCGCGAGCGGATCCTGGCCCACCGTGCCGACCAGGTCGGCGAGTTCGCGCGGTTTGTGGGTGCGGGTGTCGCGGCCGTCCACCGTGACCCGGCCGCGCAGGGTGCCTCCGGTGAAGTGCGGGACGAGCCCGGAGACCGTGCCGAGGAGCGTCGACTTGCCGACCCCGGACGGGCCGACGACCAGGACCAACTCGCCTTCGGGCACGGTCAGTTCGACGCCCCGTACGGTCGGCCCGGGCGCGGAGTCGTAGGTGACCGAGACGTTCTCGAACCGGATCACGCGGACTCCTTCGGTGGCGCGGCCGCTCCGGTGGCTGCCGCGGGTGGTGGGGCCGGTACGGGTGCGGCGAATGCCGGGAGCAGGCCGACGAGCAGGGAGAGCGCGGGCCACAGGGGCAGGGCCGGTGCGCTCAGGGGGACGACCCCGAGGGTCAGGGCGTCGGGCGCGTACCCGCCCGCCCACAGCATCAGCGCCGCGACCGCCGCGCCGGAACCCGCCACCAGCCAGGACCGGGCGCCCCAGCGGTCGGGCCGGTAGCGGGTGCGGAGCTGGCGGCGGCCGCCGAGCCGGAGCCCGGCGAGGGAGGCGGCCAGCCCCGCCGCGAGGACGGGGATGCCGTACCCGGCGCCCTCGGAGGCGAGCAGTCCGTACGTCCCCGCGCAGACGCCGAGCAGCCCGCCGAGGGTCAGGACGGTGGTCAAGTGGCGTACGGAGGCGGGTACTTGGGCGGTGCGGCCGTAGCCGCGGGCGTCCATCGAGGCGGCCACCGCGACCGAGCGCTCCAGGGCGCCTTCGAGCACCGGAAGGCCGATCTGGGCGATCGCCCTGATGCCGCCGGTGGGGCGGCCGCGCAGCCGGCGCGCGGTCCGCAGCCGTACGACGTCGGCGACCATGTTCGGCGCGAAGGTCATCGCGACGACCACGGCGACGCCCGCCTCGTACAGCGCGCCCGGCAAGGACTTGAGGAGGCGGGCGGGGTTGGCGAGCGCGTTCGCGGCGCCCACGCAGATCAGCAGGGTGGCCAGGCGGGCGCCGTCGTACAGCGCGAAGAGCATGCCCTCCGCGGTGACCCGGCCGCCGACGCGGATGCCCTTCGCCCAGTCGGGGAGCGGGAGTTGGGGCAGCGTGAACAGGGTGTGGCTGCCGGGGATCGGGGAGCCGAGCACCAGGTTGAAGACGAGTCGGATGCCGACGACGAACAGGCCGATCTTGATGAACGCCGTGTAGGACCGGGCCCAGGGGGCGTCGGTCTTGCGGGCGGCCACGACATATCCGGCGACCCCGACGAGGAGGCCGAGCAGGAGGGGGTTGTTGGTGCGGGACGCGGCCGTGGCGAGCCCGAGCGCCCAGAGCCACCAGGCGCCGGGGTGCACGGCGTTGCTCCGGCTCGCGAGGGGCGCGGCCGGCGTCCGCCGCCGGCGGGGGGAACGTCGTGCGGACGCGGGCCGCCGGGGGAACGCCCGGCCGCCGGCCGGGTCGTGTTCCCCACCCGCACCCCGCGTGCCCGCCTCCGGTCCGCGTCCGGCGTCCTCGTTCTGGAGAGGCATCGCCGGGTCAGTCTCCGCGGCGACGACGGCGGGCCTGCCAGATCGCCGCCCCGCCCAGGGCGAGGACCGCGGCCGCTCCGGCCAGGAGTCCCACCGACGGGCCCGAGCCCGGGCTGTCCTTCGTGGCGGGCTGCGCGCTCGCCGCCGGGCCCTCCACCTGCTCGCCGCACCCGGTGCGCGGGTAGCCACCGATCGCGCACAGCAGGGCCGCGCTGTTGTAGCGCAGCGGCTTCGCCACCGCGGCCAGGGCGTCGGCGGTGGTGGCGTCCGGGGCGACCTGGGCGCAGGCGGTGCGCGGGGCGGGCGGGGTTTCACCCGGGGCCGCGTCCTGGGGCGTACCGAAGTCGATGACGAGCGCGACCCGCTTGGTGTCCTCCTTGGTCGGCGTCGTACCGCACACCGCCTCGAAGGACGGTGCCGTACGCGGCTGGGTCGCGTCCTTGGAGTCCGCGCTCACCGCGAAGCGGAAGCCCTCCACCGAGCCGTCGCCGGGGTGCGCGGAGGCCGGGCCCTGGGTGGCGTACGTCCAGGCGACGCCCGTCAGGTCCCAGAACGACCAGTACCGGTAGCCCGCCGCCTGCGCGGGACCCGCGCCGGTGGCGAGGACCACCACGGCGAGGAGCAGCGCGGCGAACGGGGCGAGTCGCGTCCGCATCACAGCTGCTGGTTCTTCTTGCGGCCGCTGATCAGGAAGCCGACGCCGATACCGGCGACCAGGCCGACGCCGACGATCCACCAGACGGAGATGCCGTCGTTCTTGTCGTCCGACTTCTGGTCCGACTTCTCGGACGAGGGGGCCGGCGAGGCCGCCGACTCCGGGGCCGGGCCCGTCGCGTTCAGGGACTTGACCAGGTTCACTCCGCCGAAGTTCGTCGGGTCGGCACCGGTCGCGTCCGCGGCGAAGATGAGCTGGGCGTAGGCGGCGGGGCCGCTCTCCTTGGCCCAGGCGGTGGCGTTCTTGGCGAGCCAGTCGGCGGACGCCTTCGCCTGCTGGGACAGTCCGTCGGCCGCGAGGGCGACGACCGCGTCCGCGGTGTTGCCGAAGTCGGGCTGACTCTCGGCGCCCGGCATCGCGGACTTCAGGAACCCGGTCGGGGCCAGCGTCCTGGCGAGGTAGGCGGCGCCGTTGTGCGCGGCCTGCTCGGGCGTGGTGGCCTTCTCGCAGGCGGTGCCCTTGGCGTCGGCGGGCCCGGCGGTGGCGGTCAGGCCCTTGCCGAGCGAGCCGGTCACCGCGGCGGCGGTCGCGTCCGCGTTGGCGTACAGCTTCCCGGTCTTCAGGTCGCCCTGGTAGGCGAAGGCGCCGCCGTTGGGGTCTCCCCCAGCCCCTTCAGAGCTGGGGGAAGGGCCGTCGCAGGGCAGCGCGAAGGTGAGCAGACCGTCGAACGGGGACTTGCCGCCCTTGGCCGACTTCACCTCGGCGGGCTTCTCGCCCGCGGCGGCGAGTGCGCCGATGACGATCGCGGTGGAGTTGGCGTCGCTCTTCGAGCCGGGGTTGTAGGCCCAGCCGCCGTCGTCGTTCTGTACGGACTTCAGCCAGCCGATGCCCTTCTTCACGGCGTCGTCGTGGCCGCCGAGCGCGACCAGCGCCTGGACGGCGGCCGAGGTGGCGTTGGTGTCCAGCATCGCCTTGGGGTCGCACGGCTTGGTGGCGTCCGCGCGGAACGCGGTGAAGGCGCCGCTCTCGCACTGCTGGCCGGTGAGCCAAGTGACGGCCTGGCCGGCGGGCTTGACGCCCGCCTTCTCCTGGGCGAGGAAGGCGAGGGACTGCCGGAAGACGCCGTCGTACTGCGGGTCCTTGGTTCCGTACAGGCCCGGCGGGACCGCCGCGGGGGACGGCGTGCCGTCGGCGAATGCGGCCGGGGCGGCGCCGCCCAGGACGGCGGTGGCGGCGGCGAGCGCTGCGGCGCAGCGGCGTACGGTCATGGCGGGCGGTGCCTCTCCTGCGGGGGGCGCGGGCACGGGCGCGCGCTGGCACCCGGCTCGGGCCCCGTATACCTCGACGGTGCGGGTCACCTGCGGTGTGCGGGTGACGGGTGAGCCGGTCATGCGGGACGGGGCATTCCGGCTTGCCACCGGGGTGGCCTCACGGCTGCGGGTCAGCGCCGGATTCGCACCGGCTTCCCCCCGTACGGGCATGACGACCCGCCCACCCTACCCCGGCGGGTGAAGGCCCCTGGGGGCTCCGCCCCAGACCCCGGGATCGCCCCCACCCCGCCCCTTCCCTCAACCCTCCGGGGGTGGAACGGGGGTGGGTGCGCTTCCGGGGGCTGCGCCCCGGGGCCCCCTTGGTTCATCTGCGGGCCGTGCGTGGCTGGTCGCGCAGTTCCCCGCGCCCCTAAATGCCTTGGTGCGGGCCCGCACCAAGGCATCTTCAGCCCGTCCGGCGATTGAGGACGAGCGCCGTTCAGGCGCGAACGGGGGTCTGGGGGCGGAGCCCCCAGGGTCCTTCAACCCCCGGAGGGTTTAGGGAAGGGGCGGGGAGGGGCCGAGACCCGGGGCCTGTGGCAGAGCCCCAGAGCGCCCCAGCCGGGCTCGGCCGGGTTCAGCCGGGCTCGGTCGAGCGGAAGCGGACCACCCCGCCGCCCGGCACCCGCTCGACCCTCCCGAGTTTCTCCAGGCGCCGCACATGCGCCTCCGCCTCCGACACCGCGATCGTGCGCGAACCGTACGGAATCTCCGACCAGGGCCGGTTCCACTCCATCCGTTCCGCCAGCTCCCACGGTGTGAGGGGGACGGCGAGGAGGGACAGCAGACCCGTCAGGCGGTCCTCGTGGTGGGACAGGAGTTCGCGGACCCGCGCCCCCGCCGTGGTGAACGCGTGCTGGTGCGCGGGCAGGACCTCGGCGACCGAGAGCCGGCCGACGCGTTCGAGGGAGTCGAGGTAGTCGCCGAGGGGGTCGGTCTCGACCGCGTCGTCGGGGTCCTCGTACAGGCCGATGTGCGGGGTGATCCCGGGCAGCAGGTGGTCGCCGCTGAACAGGCGCCCGTTGCCGGGCAGTCCCGAGGGGTGCTCCTCCTCCAGGTGGAGGCAGACATGGCCCGGCGTGTGCCCCGGCGTCCAGATCGCGCGGAGCCGGCGCCCGGCCAGCGGCAGCAGGTCGCCCGGCACGATCTCGCGGTCCGGCAGCGCGGCCCGCAGCCCCGGCAGGGTCCGCGTGCGCCCGGACGTACGGGCCGCCCGCAGCGGGGCGAGATGCTCCTCCGGGGCGCCGACCGCCGTGAGCTTGGCGCACAAGTAGTCCAGCCAGACGCCCGGTTGGGCCTCCCGGGTGCGGCGCACCACGGCGGCGTCCGCCGCGTGCATGGCGATCCACGCGCCGGAGGCGTCCCGGACCTGGCCGGAGAGGCCGTGGTGGTCGGGGTGGTGGTGGGTGATGACGACCCCGTGCACGGCGGACACGTCCGTACCGAGGGCCCGCAGGCCGGCGGCCAGGGTGTCCCAGGAGTCCGGGTCGTCCCAGCCGGTGTCGACTAGCACCGGGCCCCGGTCGGTGTCGACGAGGTGGACCAGGGTGTGGCCGAGCGGGTTGTCCGGGATGGGCACCTTGATGGAGTGGACCCCGCCCCCGTGGTCGGTCACCTGAGGAGCGGCCGCCTCGGGAGCGGTCGGCACGGGAGCGGTCGCCTCGGGCGGGGCCGCCTCGGGCGGGGCCGGTTCCCGCGCCGGTTCCCACGTCGGCTCCTGTGCCCGCTCCCGTGCCCGCTCCCGTGCTGGCTCCTGCGGCATGGAGTCCTCGTCTCTCCGGATCCGTAACTCCGGGTCCCTGTGCGGCCGGCCGGCGCACACCCGGTCGAGTGGCACGCCCCGGTCACTATAACTAGAACTGGTTACAGTGGTCGCCCGGCTCGGTCAACTCCCCGGCGATCAAGTCGACCCGTGTGCGCATTCATCGCCCCGTCCCGGCCGTGGACTACTCCAACTAGAACTGGTATCAGTTCTGAAACAACGTCAGGCCACAGCGAAGCCCGCGCCGCAGGAGGCACCAGGCATGACCGAGCTCGTGGAACACGGACAGCTTTTCATCGGCGGGGAGTTGACCGACCCGCTCGGCTCCGACGTCATCGAGGTGATCTCACCCCATACCGAGCAGGTCATCGGCCGCGTGCCGCACGCCTCCCGGGCGGACGTGGACCGGGCCGTGGCCGCCGCGCGCCGGGCCTTCGACACGGGACCCTGGGCGCGGACCACGCCCGAGGAGCGCATCGAGGTGGTGTCCCGGATCAAGGACGCGATCCTCGTGCGGCACGAGGAGATCGCCCGGTCCATCAGCTCGCAGAACGGCTCCCCGTACTCCTGGAGCGTGCTCGCCCAGGCGCTCGGCGCGATGATGGTCTGGGACTCGGCGATCACCGTGGCCCGCCAATTCCCTTACGAGGAGCGGCGGTCGGGCGCGCTCGGCCCGCTCCTCGTGCGGCGCGAGCCGGTCGGCGTGGTCGCGGCCGTGGTGCCGTGGAACGTCCCGCAGTTCGTGGCGGCGGCCAAGCTGGGGCCCGCGCTGCTCACCGGCTGCTCGGTGATCCTCAAGCCGTCCCCCGAATCGCCTCTCGACTCCTACATCCTCGGCGAGATCGCGGCCGAGGCGGGCCTGCCGGAAGGGGTGCTGTCCATCCTGCCGGCGGACCGCGAGGTCAGCGAGTACCTCGTCGGGCACCCCGGCGTCGACAAGGTGTCCTTCACCGGTTCCGTCGCGGCCGGCAAGCGCGTGATGGAGGTCGCCGCGCGCAACCTCACCCGCGTCACCCTGGAACTCGGCGGCAAATCGGCCGCGGTGATCCTGCCGGACGCCGACCTCGAAGCGACCGTCGCGGGCGTCGTCCCGGCCGCCTGGATGAACAACGGGCAGGCCTGTGTGGCCCAGACCCGCATCCTGGCTCCGCGCAGCCGCTACGAGGAGATCGCCGAGGCGTTCGCGGCCGCCGCGGGCGCGCTCGTGGTGGGGAACCCGCTGGATGCGGCCACCCAGGTCGGCCCACTGGTCGCCAAGCGGCAGCAGCAGCGCTCGCTCGACTACATCCGGATCGGTCAGGAGGAAGGCGCCAAGATCCTCACCGGGGGCGGGCGTCCGGCCGGTCTCGACCGGGGCTGGTACGTCGAGCCGACCCTCTTCGGCGGGGTCGACAACGCGATGCGCGTCGCCCGCGAGGAGATCTTCGGGCCGGTCATCTGTCTGCTGCCGTACGGGGACGAGGCGGAGGCGCTCAGGATCGCCAACGACTCCGATTACGGGCTCAGCGGCAGCGTGTGGACCGGGGACGTCGAGCACGGCATCGACTTCGCACGCTCGGTGCGCACCGGCACCTTCAACGTCAACACCTTCAGCCTCGACATGCTGGGCCCGTTCGGCGGCTACAAGTCCTCCGGTCTGGGGCGGGAGTTCGGGCCCGAGGGCTTCGGCGAGTACCTGGAGCACAAGATGATCCATCTGCCGGCCGGACACGGGGGCGAGTGATGGGCGACCGCTGGCACGTCGAGGTCGACCGGAGCGTGTGCATCGGGTCCGGCATGTGCGTGGGCCACGCCCCGGCCGGATTCGAGCTCGACTCCGCACGTCAGTCCCACCCGCGCACCCCCGACACCGACGCCAACGAACAGATCCTGGCCGCCGCCGAGGGCTGCCCGGTGGAGGCCATCCTGATCACGCTGCTCGACTCCCGGGAGCCCGTGTTCCCGCCCGAGGACTAGTGCCAACGCGCGGCCTCCAACTCCCGTATGAATCGCGTCTGTCGACCCCTGCGAACACAGGTTGATCGATGCGTGGCGCACGGTGACCTGATGACGCGCGTCCCGGCGGGTGAGGGACTGCGCGGGTGCCCGGCACCGACTTTTCGGCTGCGGACCGTGCGTGGCCGGCCGCGCAGTTCCCCGCGCCCCTGGCGGAGCTGGGCCGGCCGGCAGGGGGTCGCGGGGCCGGTGGGTTGGCCCGTGAGCAGGGCCGCAGGGCTAAGGGCGCTGGGACTTTGTCGGCGCCGTGAGGTCGATGAGCTTGCAGACCGTTTCGATGTCGATCTTGACCTGGGCGATGGACGCCCGGCCCGAGAGCCAGGTGATCAGCGCCGAGTGCCAGGTGTGCTCGATGACCCGGACCGCCGAGAGCTGCTCGGGGGTGGGGTGCTCAAGCCCCATCGCGTCCAGGATGATCGCCGTCGTCTGCCGCGAGACCGTGTCGACCTCGGGGCTCACCGAGCGGTCCGCGAAGGTGAGGGCGCGCACCATCGCGTCGGCCAGATGCGGCTCGCGCTGGAGCGCGCGGAAGGCCCGCATGAGGGTCTCGGCCACCCGCTCGGCCGAGCCGGCGCCGGACGGCGGGTGCTTGCGCAGGGTGCCGTGCAGGTGCTGGAGCTGGTCCTGCATCGTGGCGACCAGGAGATGGATCTTGGAAGGGAAGTACCGGTACAGCGTGCCGAGCGCGACCCCCGCGGCCTCGGCCACCTCGCGCATCTGCACCGCGTCGAAGCCGCCGCGGCTGGCCAGCTGGGCGCTCGCGTGCAGGATGCGGCGGCGCCGGGCCTCCTGGCGTTCCGTCAGGGGAGGGGTGGCCGGGGTGGCCGCCTTGGCTTCCGCTGTCATGTGTCCCGTTCCGTTTGTCCGGTTCTCTGCCGCGGTGTTCGGCGGCCCAGCATGGCAGGGGCCCCGTCGTGGCGCGAATCACCTGATCCGGCTCTTACAGTCGCGCTACCTGCCGGTAGATTCGATGCTCCTTGAGTGATCGAAGTACGCTCAAGAAGGATCAAGTCTGGAACTTGTTCTAGATTAGCGCGAGCGGTTACGCTCCGGCGAAACGCAGTGATGAAGGGGGCCGCGTGTGACCGCTGAGGCCATCGAGGCAAGCCCCCGCGCCGGGGGCGCCGACCGTGCGGGCGATCGCCCGCTGCGGATCGCGCTGCTCACCTACAAGGGGAACCCGTTCTGCGGCGGCCAGGGCGTCTACGTCCGCCACCTCTCGCGCGAACTCGCCCGGCTCGGGCACTCCGTGGAGGTCATCGGCGCCCAGCCCTACCCCGTGCTCGACGAGGGCGTCCCGCTCACCGAGCTGGCCAGCCTCGACCTGTACCGCTCGCCCGATCCCTTCCGCACGCCCGCCAGGGACGAGTACCGGGACTGGATCGACCGCCTTGAGGTCGCCGCCATGCGCACCGGCGGCTTCCCCGAACCGCTCACCTTCTCGCTGCGCGCCCGCCGTCATCTGGCGGCCCGCCGTGGCGAGTTCGACGTCGTCCACGACAACCAGACGCTCGGCTACGGGCTGCTCGGTGATGTCGGCGCGCCCCTGGTGACCACGATCCACCACCCCATCACCGTCGACCGCCGGCTCGAACTGGACGCGGCGCCGGACTGGAAGCGCCGCGCCTCGGTGCGCCGCTGGTACGGCTTCACGCGGATGCAGAAGCGGGTCGCCCGCCGGCTGCCGTCCGTGCTCACCGTCTCGGGCACCTCCAAGGGCGAGATCGTCGACCACCTCGGAGTGCGCGAGGACCGCATCCAGGTCGTGCACATCGGCGCCGACACCGCGCTGTGGTCCCCGGACCCGGCCGTCGCCGAGGTGCCCGGCCGGATCGTGACCACCTCCAGCGCGGACGTGCCGCTCAAGGGCCTGGTCTTCCTCGTCGAGGCCCTCGCCAAGCTGCGCACCGAGCACCCGTCGGCCCATCTGGTCGTGGTCGGCAAGCGCGCCGAGGACGGGCCGGTCGCCCACGCCATCGAGAAGTACGGGCTCGGCGACGCCGTCGAGTTCGTCAAGGGCATCACCGACGCCGAACTCGTCGACCTCGTACGCTCCGCGCAGATCAGCTGTGTGCCCTCGCTGTACGAGGGCTTCTCGCTGCCCGCCGCCGAGGCCATGGCGACCGGCACCCCGCTGCTCGCCACGACCGGCGGGGCCATCCCCGAGGTCGCCGGCGCCGACGGCGAGACCTGCCTCGCGGTGCCGCCGGGCGACGCGGGGGCACTGGCCGCCGGGCTCGCCCGCCTCCTGGAGGACCCGGCCCTGCGCGCGAAGCTCGGCGCGGCCGGCCGCGAGCGGGTCCTGGAACGCTTCACCTGGGCCCGCGCCGCCCGGGGCACCGCCGAGCTCTACCGCGAGGCCATCGAGGCGCAGGGCCGCACGGCCCGGAAGCCGGCCAGGTGACCGGGCGCCCCGCGCCCACGACTACCGGCCGCTCCGCGGCCACAGGTGATCTCCATCGGAAAGGGCAGACCCCGTGCTGACCGTCGACTTCTCCCGCTTCCCGCTCGCCCCGGGCGACCGCGTGCTCGACCTGGGCTGCGGCGCGGGCCGGCACGCCTTCGAGTGCTACCGGCGCGGCGCCCAGGTCGTGGCGCTGGACCAGAACGGCGAGGAGATCCGCGAGGTCGCCAAGTGGTTCGCCGCGATGAAGGAGGCGGGCGAGGCGCCCGAGGGGGCCACCGCCACGGCGATGGAGGGGGACGCGCTCAACCTCCCCTTCCCCGACGAGTCCTTCGACGTCGTGATCATCTCCGAGGTGATGGAGCACATCCCCGACGACAAGGGCGTGCTCGCCGAGATGGTCCGCGTCCTGCGGCCCGGCGGCCGCATCGCGGTGACCGTGCCGCGCTACGGGCCCGAGAAGGTGTGCTGGGCGCTGTCCGACGCGTACCACGAGGTCGAGGGCGGCCACATCCGCATCTACAAGGCGGACGAGCTGATCGGCAAGATGAAGCAGGCGGGCCTCAAGCCGTACGGCTCCCACCACGCGCACGCGCTGCACTCGCCGTACTGGTGGCTCAAGTGCGCCTTCGGCGTCGACAACGACAAGGCGCTGCCGGTGAAGGCGTACCACCAGCTCCTGGTCTGGGACATCATGAAGACGCCCGGCATCAGCACCGTCACCCGGCTTGCCGAGCGCGCCCTCAACCCGGTCGTCGGCAAGAGCTTCGTGGCGTACGCGACCAAGCCGCACCTGCCCGTGAGCGCCGCCAAGTGACCTCTCCGGAGCGCACCGAGCACCTCGTCCTGCCCGGAGTTCTGACGGCACATCAGGCCGGGCAGACGGTGGCGGCGCTGCTCGCCGTGCAGCGCCCCGACGGCGCCATCCCCTGGTTCCGCGGCCACCACCTGGACCCCTGGGACCACACCGAGGCCGCGATGGCGCTGGACGCGGCGGGCGAACACGCCGCCGCCGAGCGCGCCTACGAGTGGCTGGCCCGGCACCAGAACGACGACGGCTCCTGGTACGCCGCCTACCAGGACGGCGAGCACGACCGGGTCACCGACCGCTGCCGCGAGTCCAACTTCGTCGCCTACATCGCGGTCGGGGTCTGGCACCACTACCTCGCCACCGGCGACGACACCTTCCTCGACCGGATGTGGCCCAAGGTCTTCGCGGCCGTCGAATGGGTCCTCGCGCTCCAGCAGAGCGGCGGGCAGATCGGCTGGAAGCGCGAGGCGGACGGCACCGCCGTCACCGACGCGCTGCTCACCGGCAGCTCCTCGGTCCACCACGCCCTGCGCTGCGCACTCGCCATCGCCGAGCAGCGCGAAGAGCCGCAGCCCGACTGGGAGTTGGCGGCCGGTGCGCTCGCGCACGCCGTCCAGCACCACCCCGAGCGCTTCCTGGACAAGTCCCGCTACTCGATGGACTGGTACTACCCGGTCCTCGGCGGCGCCCTCACCGGCGTGGCGGCCAAGGCCCGTATCGACGCGATGTGGGACGACTTCGTGGTGCCCGGCCTCGGGGTGCGCTGTGTGCTGCCCAACCCGTGGGTCACCGGCGGCGAGAGCTGCGAGCTGGCCCTCGCGCTGTGGGCGA
The DNA here is from genome assembly GCF_002803085.1 of Streptomyces sp. CB01201. Lineage (GTDB taxonomy): Bacteria > Actinomycetota > Actinomycetes > Streptomycetales > Streptomycetaceae > Streptomyces > Streptomyces hundungensis. The sequence goes on from NZ_NNBJ01000010.1 coordinate 111,553, forward strand.
CCGGCGAGTCCGACCGGGCCCTTGAGGTCCTCCAGTCCATCCAGCACCTGCGCGACCCCGCGTCGGGCCTGTACTGGACGGGTTATGTCTTCGAGGGCAACCGCGCGGTGTGGCCCGAGGAGCTCACGACGTGGACGGCGGGCTCGCTGCTGCTCGCGGTGGCGGCCCTCGGCGGCGACGAGGCGACCGGGGCGGTCTTCGGCGGCGATCGGCTCCCCAGGGGGCTCGCGCCCTACTGCTGCGGATAGCGCGGGCCCGTACGGGACCGCCTTGCCGCGGCAGGGGAGACCTGTACGGGACCGCCTTGCCGCGGCCCGGGGGAGGCCGGTGCGGAAAAGCCTTGCGGCGGTTGGGGCGGAACCCGTACGGAGTCGCCCGGGTGGCGCAGTGCGGTGGGGCGGGTGAGGCTGCCGGGGAGGCCGACACATCCCCCGGAGGTCATCGTGCCCACTACGTTCCCCATCCGCCGCATAATCGTGGCGGTCGTCCTGTCCTGCGCCGTCCTGGTGTCGACGACCGCCTGCGGAGGAGAGACCAGGTCCACCCAGCGCGCCGCGCTCACCGCGGCCGAGAGCACCCCCTCGCCGACCGCGTCGGCCGAGCGGCAGAAGCTCGCCAAGACCCGCTTCGTCGCCAACGCCGGACTCGCCGCGGGCGCCGCCTACCAGTGGATCATCAAGCCGTACAAGGCGGGCAAGTTCAAGAAGGGCGCGAAGGGCCGTACGTTCGCCCTCGTCAAGGCCGGTCTGGCCGGTGCCTTCACGTACAACCGCCTGAAGGCGGCGACCGAGAACGCCAAGGGCGACCCGCTGCTCTCGAAGGCCGTGGCACCCCTCACCTCGGGCATCGACTCGCTCAAGAACCTGAGCGGCAAGCTGCGCAAGGGCGACGCCAACGACTCCGACGTCGGCATGTTCGAGAACATGATCAACGGCGTCAAGGACGCGGGCCAGAAGGCGGGTGCGCCGGTCAAGGACCAGGTGCCCTCCGCGGGCCAGCTCGCCGGCGGCTGACGCGCGGCTAGGAGTTCAGCTCCGCCAGCGTGCGCAGCGTCAAGGGGTCCGGTGAGGTGACCAACAGGTCCGTCACCGGGCCCTTTCGCCACAACTCAAGCCGTTCCGCGATGCGTTGACGCGGGCCCACCAGGGAGATCTCGTCGGCGAACGCGTCCGGCACGGCGAGCACCGCCTCCTCGCGGCGGCCCGCGAGGAACAGCTCCTGGATGCGGCGGGCGGCGTCCTCGTACCCCATGCGGGCCATCAGGTCGGCGTGGAAGTTGCGGGCCGCGTGGCCCATGCCGCCGATGTAGAAGCCGAGCATCGCCTTCACCGGGAGCAGCCCCTCCGCGAGGTCGTCGCAGACCTGGGCCCGCACCATGGGAGCCACCAGGAAGCCCTCGCGCAGCTCCGTCAGCGAGGCCTCGTAGACGCCCGTGCGGGTCGGCGACCAGTACAGCGGGAGCCAGCCGTCCGCGATGCGGGTGGTCTGGGCGATGTTCTTGGGGCCCTCGGCGCCGAGCAGTACGGGGATGTCCGGACGCAGGGGGTGGGTGATGGCCTTGAGCGGCTTGCCCAGACCGCTCCCGTCCGCGCCCGCGTAGGGATGCGCGTGGAAACGGCCGTCGAGCTCCACCGGGCCTTCGCGGCGCAGCACTTGGCGGATGACGTCGACGTACTCGCGGGTCGCGGTGAGCGGGCTCGACGGGAACGGCCTGCCGTACCAGCCCTCCACCACCTGCGGCCCCGAGAGCCCGAGGCCCAGCATCATCCGGCCGCCCGAGAGGTGGTCCAGGGTGAGGGCGTGCATGGCGGTGGCGGTGGGGGTGCGCGCGGCCATCTGCGCGACCGCGGTGCCGAGCCGGATGCGGGAGGTGTGCGCGGCGATCCAGGTCAGCGGGGTGAAGGCGTCCGAGCCCCAGGCCTCCGCGGTCCACACCGAGTGGTAGCCCAACTCCTCGGCCGTGCGCGCGAGTTCGAGGTGGGCGGGGTTCGGTCCGCGCCCCCAGTAGCCGAGTGCGAGTCCCAGGCGCATAGGGCGTCCCCTCCAGTGATCTGACGATCCGTCAGGGGACTGTAGGGCAACGGCCCCCCGCCCGGAAGGGGCGGGGGGCCGTCGGAGCGCTACGGGGCGATCAGCCGCGCTGGATGCCGGTGGTGTCCTGGAGGACTCCGCGGCGGCCGTCCTGGGTCTGGGCCACCAGGCCGGGACCGCGCTGGTCCACGGCCAAGTACCAGGTACCGGGGGCCAGTTCGGCGATCGGGGTGGGCGAGCCGTCCTCCGCGTACAGCGGGCGGGCGACGGGGACCGCGAACCAGAACGGGGCGAAGTCGCCGGCCGGGGCGGCCGCGGCGGGCTGCGCCTGGGCGTCCTGGTGCGGCTCGGCCGCGGCGGGCGCCTGCGCCTGCGCGCCGAACGGCTGGGCCTGGGCCTGGGCGTGCGGGTGGCCGCCGAGGCTCGGGTCGCCGGGCTGTGCGCCATAGGGCTGCTGGGCGGCGCCCGGGTAGCCGTAGCCACCGGCCGACTGGGGTGCGCCCGGGTAGCCGTAGGGCTGCGGGGCGGCCGGCTTCGGGGCGCCCATCAGCGGCGCCTTGAGCGCGGCCACCAGCGGGGTGGCGACGGCGGCCGCGGCCAGCACGAGCGCGGCGATCAGGCCGAGGATCAGGCCGGCGCCGGAGCCGTGTGCGTCGATGACCGTCCAGAACGCGGTCCACGCGGCGAAGACCGTGAACGCGACACCGAACTGCGTGAGGTCCAGGCCCGCGATCTGCTTGGGCTGCGGCAGCGAGCGACCGACGACGACCAGGACCGCACCGATGATGCCGGCGAGGAACATGCTCATCAGGAGCGAGAGCGAGTCCCAGGCATTCGGCGCTTCGATGCTCGGGCAGAACTGGCCGGAGCAGCTCGGAGCGGATGTGAGATTCAGGAACGAGGCGATGAACAGCACCACCGCTGCACCGATCACCACGCCGTCGCCTCGTGTGAGGGAGCGGATGTTCACGTAAAAGTCCTCTTTTGTGTCGTCTCGTCGGGGCGGTCATCGCTGCCGCCGGTGTACGTGCACACGGCGTGAAGCTCTAGGTGGTTCCCCCTGTGCGGATGAATCTATCGTCTGGAACTGTGGGCCGTACGGCGGGTCGGGAGCCTACCCGCCCAGGAACGCCGTAATGCCGTCGGCGATCCCCTGCGCCGCCTTCTGGTGCCAGTCCGCACTCTTGAGAAGTGCCGAATCCCGGGAATCGCGCATGTTGCCGCACTCGATGAACACCTTGGGAACGGTCGACAGGTTGAGACCGCCGAGGTCGCTCCGGGTGTCCAACGCGGTTCCGCCGCCCACGTAGTTGGAGGCGTTCATGCCGGTGTCCTGGACGAACTTCCCCGCGATCCGCACACCGAGTTCACGCGAGGGCCCCACGATCGGGGCGGTGTCGGCGCCGCCGCCCTTCACCTTGGCGGGCAGGATGACATGGAAGCCGCGCTGGCCCTGGGCGGCACCGTCCGCGTGCACCGATACGACGGCGTCCGCCTTCGCCCGATTCCCGATCCGGGCCCGCTCGTCCACGCACGGCCCGAATGTCCGGTCGCCGTCGTGGGTGAAGACGACCTTGGCACCCTGCTTTTCCAGGATCGCCCTGATCCGGTGCGACACATCAAGGGTGAACTCGGCTTCCGTATAACCGTCGTTGGTCTCCGTGCCGGTGGTGTCGCATTCCTTCTCGTTCGTTCCGATGTCCACCGGCTGATTGATCTCTTTTGTATGCCGGAAATTATTCGGATTGTGACCCGGATCGATGACGACGGTCTTTCCGGCGAGCGTCCCGGTGCCGGAGCCGCCCCCGGGCGGCGCCGAGGGGGCGGGGGAGGAGGGGCTGCCCTGCGGGGTCGGGGTGCCGGTGGCGGTGCCGGTCCCGGGGCGCGAGGACTGCACGGTGCGGCTGGGCAGGGGCAGGACCTGCGGCGGCTTGTCGTCATGGCCGCCGGTCCCCTCCATCGCCTGCCACACGAGCCAGCCCGCGAGGGCGGTCGGCGCCAGCGCGGCGAGGGCGACGAGGGCCCGGCCGCGCACGCGGCGCGACCGGCTGTCCTGATTCGATGACTCGCTGTCGTACGGCACGAGCCGATGCTAGCCGCGCCCTTCTCCCGCGCCCCGGCACTCGGTTCCGCGCCGTGTCACCAGGCGGCGGGCGTGCGGCGCAGGACGCGCAGCGAGTCGGTGGCCGAGACCTCGGTGAACGCGCCGGACTCCAGGGCCCGCAGATAGACCCGGTACGGCGCCTGGCCGGTGAACTCGTCCAGCGGATCCGGGAAGACGTCGTGGATGACGAGGGTGCCGCCCTCGGCGAGCTTCGGCGCCCAGCCCTCGTAGTCGGCGTTCGCGTGCTCGTCGGTGTGGCCGCCGTCGATGAAGACGAGGCCGAGCCGGCCGCCCCACGCCCGCGCGACCTGCGGGGAGCGTCCGACCACCGCGATCACGTGGTCCTCAAGGCCCGCCGCGTGCAGGGTCCGCCGGAAGGTGGGCAGCGTGTCCATCCGGCCGACCTCCGGGTCGACCACCGTCGGGTCGTGGAAGTCCCAGCCCGGCTGCTGCTCCTCGCTGCCGCGGTGGTGGTCGACGGTGACCGCGACCGTGCCGCTCTCGCGGGCGGCCTCGGCGAGCAGGATCGTGGAGCGCCCGCAGTACGTGCCGACCTCAAGCAGCGGCAGCCCGAGCGCACCGGCCGCGGCGGCCGCCTCGTACAGGGCGAGCCCTTCGCGTACCGGCATGAAGCCCTTGGCCGCCTCGAAGGCGGCCAGGATCTGAGGCTTGGGAGTGGCCACGGCCCGGCTCCTCGGGGTCGTAGGTGTGTGGGCGGTCCATGGTGCCGTACGCGTCCGGGGGCGCCCCCGGCGGGCGGGGTCCGGCAGGGGGGCGGGCGGAGCCGGGGCCCGGCGGGGTGCCCTCTCCGACTTCACTTGGCGAGCGGGGCGTGAGCTGACCTGCGGCTCGCAAGCTTCGGTTGGAAGTCGAAGCCTCGGACCGTCCAGGTTTAGGTGGCGAAATCGAGGGTGTCTTCGACGGCATGTTCTGGCCCCACCCCTCTCGTCAGACTGCCAGCCGCGTGGGCACGGCGTCCGCCCGCCCGTAGGCGAGCACCTGGGCAAGGATCTCGCGGAACCGGGTGACATCTTCGGCCGGAGCCTCGATGACGGCCTCGATCTCGCCCTCGTCCAGCCGAAGGCTCTCCAGCGCCTCGGGATCCAGTGAGATGCGGAGGATGTTGCCGTCCAGGACGGCTTCCCGCACGCATCCGTATGCCGTCCCCTGGCTAGCGGTGACGAGGCAGTGCGTGTCCATTCCCAGCGCGACCTCCTGGTCATCGGGCTCTTCTTCGCCCGCCATGAACATCAGGATGAAGCCGCTGCCATCCTCGCCCTCCGCGAGGGCGGCCTCGGTGAAGTAGCCATCAGGATCGATCTCCGTGGTAGCGACGCGAGCGGTGAATCGGTACGTCATGACGAGGTTGTATCAAGGCGGTCAGACAGGGCGTCCAGGAGGGGCGTCGACGTCATCACAGCCAAGGTGGGGCCACTCCAAACCGTTCGCAAGGTTGTCGCGGAACTCGCCACTTCCCTAGCAAGGTCGATCTGGAATTCGCCAGGTTCACGCGTGCAGGAGACGGGGGCCGCGCGGGGCCGGGCCGGCAAGCTCACAGTTATCTGACCTTCCGTCAGATTGAAACGTGTTCTACTCTTGCGCCGTTCTTCAGGACCGGCGACGGGTGAGGGCGTCCATGGGCATCGCGATCACGCAAGAACAGCGGGAGCTGGCCGAGGCGGTACGCGGCTGGCTCGCCCGGGCCGTGCCGGTGGAGAAGGTGCGCGGGCTCCTGGACGCGCCGGGGGCCGCGGAGGGCCGCCCGCTGTTCTGGGACGGGCTCGCCGCACAGGGGCTGCTCGGCATCCACCTCGGCGAGGAGTTCGGCGGGGGCGGCCTCGTGGAACTCGCGGTCGTCCTGGAGGAGGCGGGCCGCGGGCTGCTGCCCGGCCCCTACCTCTCCTCGGTGCTCGCGGCCGAGCTGCTGCGCCGCGCCGGACGGCACGCCCTGGCCGCGGACGTCGCCGGGGGCCGCACGACCGCGGCCGTGGCACTCGGCGCGGGCACGCTCTGTGCCGTCGAGGGAGCGGGCGGCTGGCTCCTGGACGGCACCGCGCCACCCGTACTGGCCGCCGGGCAGGCCGAGTTGGTGGTCCTCGCGGCCAAGGCCCACCACCGCACGCTGTGGCTCGCCGTCGACGCCGAGGCGCTGGGCGTGCGCACCCAGCACAGCACCGACCCGACCCGGCCCACCGCCGAGGTCCGGGCCGAGGGAGTCGTGGTCCCGGCGGACCGGATCCTGGACGTCGACTCGGCGCTGGTGCGCGACCTCGCCGCCGTCCTCTTCGCCGCCGAGTCCTGCGGCACGGCGGCCCGCACGCTGGAGATCGCGGCCGAACACGCCAAGGTGCGCGAGCAGTTCGGGCGCCCCATCGGCCAGTTCCAGGCGGTCAAGCACCTGTGCGCGGACATGCTCGTACGCGTGGAACAGGCTCGCGCGCTGGTGTGGGACGCGGCCCGTGCCATGGACGAGCCGGCCGAGGTGCGCGGCCTGGCCGCTTCGCTGGCCGCCGCCACCGCCGTGGACGCGGCCTGCTCCTGCGCCAAGGACTGCGTCCAGATCCTCGGCGGCATCGGCTTCACCTGGGAGCACGACGCCCACCTGTATCTGCGCCGGGCCCTGGTCGCCCGCCAGCTCCTGGGTGCCGGGGACGGCCACCGGCTGCGGGCGGTGCGCCTCGCCGGTGGGGGCGCCCGGCGCGAGCTGCGCATGGAGTTGCCGCCCGAGGCCGAGAACTTCCGCGGGCCCGCCCGTGCGGTGATCGACACCGCACGGGGCCTCGACCCGGGTGCGGCGCGCCGCGCCCTGGCCCCGACCGGCTACGCGGCCCCGCACCTGCCGGCCCCTCATGGCCTGGGCGCGGGGCCGGTCCAACAGCTCGTCATCCAGGAGGAGTTGAGGAGGGCGGGGGTCAAGGTGGGCGACCTCGGGATCGCCACCTGGGTGGTGCCCTCGCTGCTCGCCCACGGCAGCGGACCCCAGCAGGACCGCTTCCTCGCCCCCACCCTGCGCGGCGAGCTGCTGTGGTGCCAGCTGTTCTCCGAACCCGGCGCCGGCTCCGACCTCGCCTCGCTGCGCACCCGGGCCGAGCGCACCGACGACGGCTGGCGGGTCACCGGACAGAAGGTGTGGACGAGCGCCGCGCAGTGGGCGGACTACGGCATCCTGCTGGCCCGCACTGATCCGGCGGCCCCCAAGCACCAGGGGCTCACCTATTTCCTCGTCGACATGAAGCGGACCGAGGGCATCGACATCCGCCCCCTGAAGGAGATCACCGGCGACTCCCTCTTCAACGAGGTCTACTTCGACGGGGCGCTGCTGCCGCCCGACGCCGTGGTCGGCGAGGTGAACGGCGGCTGGCAGGTGGCCCGCAACACGTTGGGCAACGAACGCGTCCACATGGCCGACCAGGTCGCCTTCGACACCGGTCTGGAGGCGCTGATCGACCGCGCCGACGGGCTCGACGGGGCGTACCGGGCGCGGATCGGCGCGCTCGCCGCCGAGGCGCACGCGCTGGCCTGCATCGGCCTGCGCACCACCATGCAGCAGGTGTCCGGCCTGGAACCGGGCGCGGGGGCCAGCGTCCGCAAGCTCGTCCAGACCCCGCACCAGCAGAAGGTGGCGGAGCTCACGCTCGAACTCCTCGGCCCCGAGGGCGCGGTGGCCGAGGGCCCCGGGGAGCGGGCCGTGCACGGCTTCCTCATGTCGCGCTGCCTGACCATCGCGGGCGGCACCACCCAGGTCCAGCTCAATGTCGTCGCCGAGCGCATCCTCGGCCTGCCCCGAGACTGAAGGGTTCCGTTGCCGTGAAGAGTGCGATGAAGAGTTACGTCGTCGGTGTCGGCATGACGAAGTTCGAGAAGCCGGAGTCCCGCGACTGGCAGTACTGGGACATGGCGAAGGAGGCGGGCAGCGCGGCACTCGCGGACGCGGGCGTCGACTACGCACTGGTGGAACAGGTCCCCGTCGGCTACTGCTTCCAGGCCTCGACGGCCGGCCAACGCGCCGTGTACGAACTGGGGTTGACGGGTGTGCCCGTCTACAACGTCAACAACAACTGTGCGACCGGGGCGAGCGCGCTGATGCTGGCGCGGCAGTTCGTCGAGGGCGGCGTCAGCGACTGCGTGCTCGCGCTCGGCTTCGAGAAGATGAAGCGGGGCGCCCTGGGCGGCGGCTCGGACGGGGGCGACTTCGCGACGTCCCCCGTGGCCCGCCACTACGGGATCATGGCGGCCCGGCACGGCTTCGAGATGACCCCGCCCACCGCGCAGATCTTCGGCAACGCGGCGCGCGAGCACATGGAGCGGTACGGGACGACCGCGGCGCAGCTCGCCGCGGTGGGCGCCAAGAACCACCGGCACTCGGTGAACAACCCCAACGCCCAGTTCCGGGACGCCTGTTCGGTGGAGGAGGTGCTCGCGGCGAAGACCATCCACCGGCCGCTCACCAAGCTCCAGTGCTCACCGACGTCGGACGGGGCCGCGGCGGCGGTCGTCGTCTCGGAGCGATTCGTGGAGCGGCACGGGCTTGCCGACCGGGCGGTGGAGATCGCCGGGCAGGCGATGACGACGGACACGGAGGAGTCCTTCGCGTCGGGGAGCTGCATCGACGCGGTGGGGGCGCCGATGTCCCGGTCGGCCGGGCGGCAGGCCTTCGAGCGGGCGGGCCTCGGCATCGAGGAGGTCGACGTGATCGAGCTGCACGACTGCTTCTCGATCAACGAGCTGCTCACCTACGAGGCGTTGGGGATGTGCGGGGCGGGGGAGTCGGGGAAACTGATCGAATCCGGCGCGACGACGTACGGCGGGCGGTGGGTGGTCAACCCCTCCGGGGGCCTGATCTCGAAGGGCCATCCGCTGGGCGCGACGGGGCTGGCGCAGGCGGCCGAGCTGGTGTGGCAGTTGCGGGGGGCTGCGGGGGCGCGGCAGGTGCCGGGCGCCCGGGTCGGCCTCGCCCACAACATCGGCCTCGGCGGCGCGGCGGTGGTGACGGTGCTGCGCCGCTGAGTCCTCCCCACCCCGCCCCTTCCCGCAACCCTCCGGGGGGTGAAGTGCCCTTGGGGGCTCCGCCCCCAGACCCCCAGTCGCGCCTTAAGGGCGCTCGTCCTCAATCTCCCCCAAGGCCTTAAGGGCCAGGGGGGACCCCCATGACGGGCTGAAGATGCTCGTGCGGGCCAGCACCGAGGCCTTTGGGGGCGCGGGGAACTGCGCGATCAGCCACGCACGGCCCGCAGCCGAACTCGCACCCAGACCCTCCCATACCCCCCCCGAGGGTCGGGAAGGGGCGGGGCGGGGCGACTCCCGGGGTCCGGGGCGGAGCCCCAGGGCCCCTCAGCCGAAAGGGGCTGTAACGGGCGCCCGCCCCGTGCGACCATGACCCGCATGGCTCACGCGTCCGCTGACACCCACATATCCACCCCCACCCAAACCCCCCGCACCTGGCCCGTCGTCCTCGCGGCCTGCGCGGGCCAGTTCCTCGTCGTGCTGGACGTGTCCGTCGTCAACGTGGCCCTCCCCTCCATGCGCACCGGCCTCGGCATGAGCGCCGGCGGGCTCCAGTGGGTGGTCAACGCGTACGCCATCGCCTTCGCCGGGTTCATGCTGCTCGGCGGCCGCGCCGGCGACCTCTACGGGCGCAAGCGGATGTTCCTCGTCGGGCTCGGCCTGTTCACCGCGGCCAGCCTCGGCGGCGGCCTCGCCCAGGAGGGCTGGCAGCTGCTGCTCGCCCGCGCCGCACAGGGCCTCGGGGCCGCGGTCCTCGCCCCGGCCACCCTCACCATCCTGACCGCCGCCGTCCCGGAGGGCGCCGCCCGTACCCGGGCGATCGGCACCTGGGCCGCGGTCGGCGCGGGCGGCGGGGCCGCGGGCGGCCTGGTGGGCGGGGTGCTCACCGACGTCCTGTCGTGGCGCTGGGTGCTGCTGATCAACGTGCCCGTGGGCGCGCTCGTCCTGGTCGGCGCGGCGATCTGGATCACCGAGTCCCGGGCCGGGCTGCGCCACCGCCTCGACCTGCCCGGCGCCGTCCTCGTCACGGCGGGGCTCGCGACCCTCTCGTACGGCATCGTCCAGACGGAGCAGGGCGGTTGGGGCGCGGCCGGGACGCTGGTCCCGCTCATCGGCGGCATCGTGCTGCTGCTCGGGTTCCTCGCCGTGGAGAGCCGTACCGCCGCGCCGCTCATGCCGCTCCGGCTGTTCCGGCTGCGGGCCGTATCCGCCGCGAACGCGGTGATGTTCGTCTGCGGCTCCGCGATGTTCAGCACCTGGTTCTTCATGACCCTGTACGCGCAGAACGTGCTCGGCTACACCCCGCTCGGCGCGGGGCTCGCCCTCATCCCCAGCTCGCTCAGCGTCGTCATCGGCTCGAAGCTGGCGCCGCGCCTGATGCCGAGGGCGGGGGCGCGGAACCTGACCGTGCTCGGGGTGCTCGTGACCGCGGCCGGGTTCGGCTGGCAGTCCACGATGCGGGCGGACGACCCGTACTGGATGTCGATCCTGGTGCCCGGCATCCTCATGATGACCGGCGCGGGGCTTGCCACAACTCCCCTTGCGGCACTGGCCACTTCGGGAGCCGCGCCGAGTGAGGCGGGCCTGGTGTCGGGGCTGATCAACACCTCCCGCACGATGGGCGGGGCGCTGGGGCTCGCCGTCCTGTCCACGGTCGCCGCCTCACGGACCGGGGTGGTCCAGAGCGCCGGGAACCTCACCGCCGGGTATGCGCTCGCCTTCCGCATCGGCGGCTTCGTCCTGCTCGGCAGCGTGGCCCTCGCGCTGGTGTGGCTGCCCCGGGCGGCCGGGCCGGCCCGGCGCGCCTGACCATGCGGGCCGGCTCTACAGCCAGCCCTGCTGACGGGCCGAGCGGACGGCCTCCATGCGGTTGCGGGTGCCCGTCTTGCCGATCGCGGACGACAGGTAGTTGCGGACCGTCGACTCCGACAGGTGCAGCTTGCCCGCGATGTCGGACACCGTCGCGCCGTCCACCGAGGCGTTCAGGACATCGCGCTCGCGGGCGGTCAGGGGGCTCGGCCCCGCGCTGAGGGCGGCCGCCGCGAGCGCCGGGTCGATGACCGTCTCGCCGCGCAGCACCCGCCGGATCGCCTCCGCGAGGTCCTCCACCGGACCGTCCTTGACGAGGAACCCGGCGGCCCCCGCCTCCATCGCGCGGCGCAGATAGCCGGGGCGGCCGAAGGTGGTGAGGATCAGGACCCGGCAGTCGGGGACCTCCGTACGCAGATCCGCCGCCGCGTCGAGCCCGCTGCGGCCCGGCAGCTCGATGTCGAGCAGCGCCACGTCGGGCCGCGAGACGAGCGCCTCGGGGACGATCCGGTCGCCCGCCGACACCTGTGCGACGACCTCCATGTCCTCCTCAAGGCCGAGCAGCAGCGCGAGCGCGCCGCGCATCATGCCCTGGTCCTCGGCGAGGAGAACGCGTACGGATTTGGCGGGTCGGTGATCCTGGGGCATCTCGTCCACGGGGAAGTCCACGGGCAAAGGGTATGCGGGCCCGGGGGGTCAGCAGGTGCCGGGGGCGCCGGTGAGTTCGGCGTCCAGGGCGGTGTCCTCGGGGTCCACCGGGAGTTCGGCGCTCACCTGGAAGCCGGTGCGGGGTGCGGGGCCCGCGGTCAGGGAGCCGCCCGCCGCGGCGAGGCGTTCGGTCAGGCCCGTCAGGCCGTTGCCGCCGATGCGGGGGGTCGGCGCGGGCGCGGCGGGCGCGCCCCTGCCGTCGTCGGTGACCGTGAGGGTGACCCGTTCCGGGGTGCCGTCGACCACGATCTCGCAGCGGCTCGCGGCGCTGTGGCGCACGACGTTGGTGACCGCCTCGCGGACCACCCAGCCCAGCAGCGCCTCGGCCTGCGCGGGCAGCGGCGGGCCCGACTGGCGTACCACCGGCTCGACTTCGGCGGCGCTCAGGGCCGAGCGGGCCCGGTCGAGCTCGGTGGCGAGGCTGCCCTCGCGGTAGCCGGTCACCGCCTCGCGGATCTCGGTCAGGGCCTGGCGGCCGACCGCCTCGATGTCGGCGACCTGGCCGAGCGCCGCGTCCAGGTCGCGCGGTGCGATGCGGCGGGCGGCCTCCGACTTCACCACGATCACGGACAGCGTGTGGCCGAGCAGGTCGTGCAGGTCGCGGGAGAAGCGCAGGCGCTCCTTCTCGACCGCCGTACGGGCCAACTCCTGCCGGGTGTCCCGCAGTTCGCGGACCGTCTCGGACAGCGAGAGCAGCGCCGCGATGACCATGCCGGACAGGAACGTCCCGTACGCGATGGTCATGTTGTCCCAGGGGTCGCCCGTCTTGATGCCCGAGATCACGCCCACCGAGACCGCGAGGGTGAGGATCACGTAGCCGAGCCGCCGGTCCCGCAGGGCCGCGCCGCAGGTCAGCGAGAGCAGCGGGAAGAACAGCAGCCACACCCCGCCGTAGCCGAGTCCGAGGGCGTAGGTGACGGCGGTGAGGGCGCCGAGCAGGACCAGGGTCGGCCGCTGTGCGCGCCGGCGCTTGTCCAGGGCGCGGAAGGCGACCAGGGCGTACAGGACGGCGAAGGCGAGGATGCCGAGGCCGCCGAGCACGGGGTGGGCCACTTTGCCCTTGGCCACCTCGACCACCGGTCCGGTGCCCATCAGGAGCCACGGCAGGAAGGTGTAGCCGTTGGCGGGCGGGCCGGGGAGCTCGGTGGCCTCCTCGCCCCGCGAGGGCAGCTTCGGCAGCAGTGGTGGCATCTGGTTCTCCCCGTACTGAAGGCTCATGGGCTCGCCCGGTCCCCGGCGCCCGGCGCTCACGCGGTCCGCGTGGTGCCCGCCGTGCACGTGTTCCGCCGGCCCGGCGCTCACGCGGTCCTCGCGGACCGACGATAGGAGACCACGGCGTAGGCGCCGAAGGCCACCAGCCAGGCTCCCATCAGCGCGACGGTGGCCAGCCCCGGGGCGTGGCCCTGCGAGGTGGCCCAGCCGAGGTCGGCGAAGCGGTGGGTCGGAGTGTACTCGGCGATCCCTCGCAGCCAGCCGGGGAAGGCGGAGACCGGGAACCACAGACCGCCCAGGATCGCGAGCCCCATCAGACAGGCCACGTTGACCACGCCGGTGGCCTGCGCGGACAGCCGGTAGCCGTTGCCGAGCCCGAGCATCGTGAAGGGCAGCGCCCCGATCCACAGCAGCAGCGTGAGCACGATCCACTGCCAGGCGTCCAGGCGTACGCCGTTGATCAGCGCCCCGGAGAGCAGCACCGCGAGGATGCCGGGCAGCACGGTCACCGAGCCGCTGATCGCGCGTCCGGTCACCACCCGGGTCGGCGCCAGCGGCGCGATCCGCAGCTGCCGCAGCCAGCCGATCGCCTTGTCGGCGGCGACCCCGGTCCCGGCGTTCATGGCGGCGCCGAGCGCCCCGTAGGCGGCCATGCCGATCATCGACTGGACCTTCCAGTCGTCGCCGTTGCCGCCGCCGCCGATGTTGGTGAAGAGCAGGTACATCAGCACCGGCATCCCGATGCCGAAGACCACGAACGAGGCGTCACGGAGCGTGCGCCGCATCTCCAGCTTGATGTACTCGAACATCAGACGGTCTCGCTCTCGGGTGCGGCGGTGAGGGGCTGGTGTGTGGTGCCGGTGCCGTGTGTGGCGCCCGGTCCGTGCGAGGTGAGGGAGAGGAAGGCGTCCTCCAGGCTGGCGGGGGCGACCTCCAGGCGGCGCACCGCACCCATCGCGACGAGCGCGAGGACGGTGGCGTCCGAGTCGTCGGTGCGCAGCCGTGCCCGGTCGCCGTGCACCTCGACGGCGACGACGCCCGGAAGCAGCGACAGCCCCTCGGTGGCCGTGCCCGCGAGGTCGAAGGAGACCAGATTGCCGCCGGCCGCGCGCTTGATGGTCTCGCCGGGGCCGTCGGCGACGATCCGGCCCCGGTCGATGACGACGATGCGGTCCGCGTTGTCGTCGGCCTCTTCGAGGTAGTGGGTGGAGAACATCACCGTGTTGCCCCGGTCCGCGTAGGTGCGCATCGACTCCCAGAACGCGCGGCGCGCCTCCACGTCGAGCGCCGCGGTGGGCTCGTCGAGCAGCAGCAGCCCGGGGTTGCCGGCCAGCGCCGTCGCGAACCGCACCCGCTGGGTCTGGCCGCCGGAGAGCTTGTCGACCCGGCGGTCGGCGAACTCGGTGAGCCCGGCGAGGGCGAGCGCCTCGGCGACCGGCATCGGCTCCGGGTACATGCTGCCGATGAAGGACACCAGCTCCCGCACGGTCACCCGGGGGATCGGCTGCCCGTCCTGGAGCATCGCCCCGACCAGCCCCTCGCGTACCGCCCGCTGCGGGGTCCGGCCGAAGATCCGCACCTCGCCCGCGTCCGGCTCGTTCAGGCCGAGCAGCAGGCTGATGGTGGTGGACTTGCCGGCCCCGTTGCGGCCGAGCAGGGCCACGGTCTCGCCTCGCCCGATGGTCAGTTCGGCGCCGTTCACGGCCCGGACCGCCCCGTAGGACTTGACCACCCCGCCGAAGTGGACCGCGGTGGCGCTCTGTGTCGTCATCTGCGTCATGCCCTGAACGCTACGGAGCGCGCGGGCCCCGCCCCAGATGCGGTTGTACGGACCTGGGCAGGACAAATGTCCTGGGGCACCCCCGCCGAAAGTGGTGGGTGGCCGTTCACCCCAAGGGATCTGACGGAACGTCAGTAGCCTTCACAACTGCCGGGCCGTGCGCTATACCTAGGGGCCATCGGCCTAGAACGCGTTCTAGAACGACGGACGGGTCCTCGGTCCGGTCCAGTACGACCTCGGTGCGGCCGACGGTGCGGACGGCCGCACCGAGGTCTTTTCCCCGTGCCCGCACAACGCTCAAGGAGCAGCATCCACATGCCCATTGATGCCGCGAAGGCGATCGCCGCCGAGCCCCGGTCCACCGAGATCACCTGGGACCACAAGGACGTACAGCTCTACCACCTGGGTCTGGGCGCCGGTACGCCCGCCACCGACCCCGACGAGTTGCGCTACACCCTGGAGTCCCGGCTGCATGTGCTGCCCTCCTTCGCGACCGTCGCGGGCGCCGGCATGGGCGTGGTCGGGGGGCTGTCCGCGCCGGGCATCGACGTGGACCTCGCCGCGGTGCTGCACGGCGGCCAGGCCATCACCGTGCACCGGCCCATCCCGGTGGGCGGAAGGGCCACCTCGACCTCCAGGGTCGCGGCCGTTTACGACAAGGGCAAGGCCGCCATCCTGGTCCTGCGCACCGAGGCCGCCGACGCGGACGGCCCGCTGTGGACCAGCGACGCGCAGATCTTCGTCCGCGGCGAGGGCGGCTTCGGCGGCGACCGGGGGCCCTCGGTCCGCGTCGAGCAGCCCGACCGGGATCCGGACCAGGTCGTCGAGCGGCCGGTCCGCGAGGAACAGGCGCTGCTCTACCGCCTGTCGGGGGACTGGAACCCGCTGCACGCCGACCCCGACTTCGCCAAGCTGGCCGGCTTCGACCGGCCGATCCTGCACGGGCTCTGCACCTACGGGATGACGCTGAAGGCCGTCGTGGACACGCTCCTCGGCGGCGACGTGGCCCGCGTCCGCTCGTACGCCACCCGCTTCACCGGAGTCGTCTTCCCGGGCGAGACCCTGCGGATCCGGATGTGGTCGGGCCCCGGCCGCGTCCAGGTGTCGGTGACGGCCGTCGAGCGGGACGACGCGCCGGTCCTCTCCGACACGGTCGTGGAACACAACTGAGCCGTTTCTTCCGGCACTTGACGCACCACATGTTTCGGTACTTGAGGGGATCGAGGGGAGCCGCACCATGCGCGCAGCCGTACTGCACGAGATAGGCCAGGACAAACTCGACGTGGTCGACGACATGGAGGCGACCGGCTTCGGCCCGGGGAAGGTCAAGCTCCGCGTCCGCGCCACCGGCCTGTGCCACTCCGACCTCTCGGCGATGAGCGGGGTGCTGCCCCAGCCCGCGCCCTTCGTGCCGGGGCACGAGGGGGCGGGCGAGGTCATCGACGTCGGCGACGGCGTGACGAGCCTCCAGCAGGGCGACCGGGTCCTGATGTGCTGGCTGCCCGCGTGCGGGGCGTGTCCGTCCTGCAAGCGCGGCCAGACCCAGCTCTGTCTGGCCGGGTTCATGAACGCCGGCACCCCCAACTTCCGCCGCTCCGGCGGCGATGTGTTCGGCTTCGCGGGCACCGGCACCTTCGCCGAGGAGGTCGTCGTGGCGGCCGGCTGCGCGGTCCCCATCCCCGACGACGTACCGTACGAGATCGCGGCCCTGATCGGCTGCGGGGTGACCACCGGGCTCGGCGCGGCCATCAACACCGCGAAGGTGGAGGCCGGTTCGTCGGTGGCGGTCATCGGCTGCGGCGGCGTCGGCATCTCCACCATCCAGGGCGCCCGGGTGCAGGGCGCCGCCCAGATTGTCGCCGTCGACCCGGTCGCATCCCGGCGCGAGGCGGCGCTCAGGTTCGGGGCCACCGAGGCCGTCTCGCCCGAGGAGTTCGCGGACGCCAAGCAGCGGATCACCGCGGGCGAGGGATTCGACTACGTCTTCGAGGTGGTCGGCCGCTCCGCGACCGCCCGCACCGCGTACGAGAACACCCGGCGCGGCGGCACCCTGTGCGTGGTCGGCGCGGGTGCCATGGACGACTTCTTCCAGGTCAACATGTTCGAGCTGTTCTTCGACGAGAAGCGCATCCTGCCGTCCATGTACGGCGGCGGCGACGTGCTGCGCTCCTACGAGCGGGCCATCGCGCTGTGGCGGGCCGGCCGCATCGACCTGGAGGGCCTCATCACCCACCGGGTGCAGCTCGCCGGGATCAACGACGCGCTCGACCAGATGCGCAGCGGCGAGGCCCTGCGCACCTGCATCGCGATCTGACCCCATTCACCGATCCATCCGACTTCGAGAGGATCCAACCGGCATGGCAGCACAGCCACTTGAAGGCCTGTCCGCGATCGTGACCGGGGCCGGCCGCGGGCTCGGCCGGGCCGAGGCGCTGGAACTGGCCCGGCTCGGCGCGGCCGTCGTCGTCAACGACTTCGGACAGCCGGGCCGCGACGGCTCGGGCCAGGCCTCGAAGGGCCCCGCCGAGGAGGTCGCCGCCGAGATCCGCGCCGCGGGCGGGCAGGCCACCGCCCACACCGGAGACGTGGCGGACCACCAACAGGCCCGGGAATTGGTTCAGTTGGCGATCGACACGTACGGCAAGCTCGACATCCTGGTCAACAACGCGGGCATCCTGCGGGACCGGATGATCTTCTCGATGAGCGAGTCCGAGTGGGACTCGGTGATCCATGTGCACCTCAAGGGGCACTTCAACACCACCCACTTCGCCGCGGCCCACTGGCGCGAGCGCTCCAAGGCGGCGGGCGGCCCGGTCTACGGCCGGATCGTCAACACC
Organism: Streptomyces sp. CB01201; assembly: GCF_002803085.1. Taxonomy (GTDB): domain Bacteria; phylum Actinomycetota; class Actinomycetes; order Streptomycetales; family Streptomycetaceae; genus Streptomyces; species Streptomyces hundungensis. The sequence goes on from NZ_NNBJ01000010.1 coordinate 129,038, forward strand.
TCCTCGGAGGCGTTCCTCGCCGGGTCCGCCGGCCAGCCCAACTACGCGGCGGCCAAGGGCGGGATCGTCGGGCTCACCACCTCGACCGCGCTCGCGCTCGGCAAGTACGGGGTCACGGCCAACGCGATCTGCCCGCGCGCCCGTACCCGGATGACCGAGGACGTGTTCCAGGGCTTCCAGGAGCCGGGGGAGGGGCAGCTCGACCCGCTGGCGCCCGAGCACGTCTCGCCGCTCGTGGGCTATCTGGCCTCGCCCGCCGCGGCCAAGGTCAACGGGCAGTTGCTGGTGGTGCACGGCGGCATGGTCGCGATCGTGGAACGGCCCAAGGTGGCCGCCAAGTTCGACTCCGCGAAGGAGGTCTTCTCGTACCAGGAGCTGGACGAGCTGATCTCCCCCTACTACGCGGACAGGCCCGCGAACGAGACCTTCGCCGCGGCGGAGGTGCTCGGGCTCAAGCGGGACTGACCGGCGGAGGGGAAGGAGAAGGCCCCGGGGTGGTCCACCCCGGGGCCTTCTCCTGTACGGCCGGTCAGCCGTTCGTCCCCGTGCTCTCCTCGCGCCGGTGGCGCCCGTGGGCCGGCGTCGCCGAGTCCTCCGTGGAGGCCGCCCCGCCCCGGTGCTTACCCGCGCTGTCGGACCCCGTCTCCTGCGGACGGGTGTCGGTCTGGTTGGACATGAGCTGTGGTCACCCCGTAGTCGTCTTCGCTGGTGCGTCGTACAGCGGGCGATTCTAACGATCCCCTGACGGCTCCCGACGGCCGGTCAGGGGCGCCTGCCCGAGCGGTACGGGTTTGGCGGCGGCGGGTGGTGCGGGCTCCGGCGGCAGCGCGGGCGGGGCCGGCGCCGGGTCCGGCGGCGCGGGCACGTCGAGCAGCGCGCAAGGGCTTGCCTGTGTGGCGTACGGAAGCCTCAGCACCCCCTCCGGCGTCCACAGCCCGGCCCCCGTCAACCACCCCTGAGGGGAGGCAAGTTGGTGCAGATGGCGGCCCGCCGGGCGCCAGATGCCGACCCAGCTGCCGCCCGCCGCGTCGATGCGCAGCGCCACCGCGCAGGACTCCGGCATCAGGACCTGGCCGGGCTGTATGGCGAACGGCGTCACGGCCGCGTCCGCCAGGCGCAGGCACTCGGGGAAGCGCACCGGGAGCGCGGAGCCGAGCACGCCCCAGCCGAGCCGGTCGTGGCCCGGGGCGTCCGAGCGGATCAGGAGCAGCCCGCTGTCGGCGTCCGCGAGCAGCAGCCGGTCGTTGCTGTCGTCGGTGATCTGGAGCAGCTCGGTGACCTCCCCGCCGCGCTCCAGATCGACGGCGACCGCCTTGGTGCGCCCGTCGAGCTCCCGGTCCAGGGCCAGCATCCGGCCGGTGCGGTCCAGCCATGCCCCGCCCGAGCAGCGCCCCTTGAGCCGGGCGACCAGTTCGGGGCCGAACGCGCCGCCCGCCACCAGCCACAGCGCGGTGGAGTCGGCGTCCACCGCGAGCGCGTAGGCGCAGCTGCCGTCCGGGGACGGCGGGAGCAGCGTCAGCTCGTCCGGCCCGGCCTCGACCGCGCCGAGCGGCAGTTCGCCGGTGGCCGGTCCGGTCGGGTAGAGCAGGGCGAAGGCGTGCCGGTCGGCGATCCTGCGGTGGATCAGCACCCGGCCGTCCGCCATGGGCAGCACCCCGGCGTCGGGCTCCTCCGGCTGGTTGCCGGGGAGCGGCACCGCGTACGGCTCGGGGCCGTCGAGCGTCCAGCGCTCGGGGAACCAGGCGGCACCGCCGCCCTCGTCGCGTACCAGCCGCGCGGCGTACGCACCGTTCGCGGTGATCGCGAATCCCGTACCTCCGACCGCGCCGCCGTCGGCCGCGGTCTCGATGGCCAAAGCCGTCATCTGATGGCTCACCTCCGGCCACCGAAGCTAGTTTTCGCACTTCCGGGCGGACAACACGAGACCACTCGCTTCACACCAAAGGGTGGCGGCCGGACGATTCGCCTGTGTGGGGGGCGGGGGATGTGCAGGAACGATATATGTAAGGTTAGGCGAACCTAAGCCGCATTGGCCGGAACCTTTCGGCCGCCGGGGCCGTGCCCTGGTGTCCGCCGTTCCCGTCGTGTGCTTCCCGTCGTGCTTTCCCCGTCGTACAGGAGCCTGAGATGTCCCTACGCCGCCGCGGCACCGCCGCCGTAGCCCTCGCCGTGGCCGCCGGCCTCTCGCTCGCGGCCTGCGGAAGCGGCGACGGCGGGGACACGGCGTCCGCATCCGCCTCCGGCAAGGCGGACTCCGGTGGCAAGAAGTCCGTCGCGCAGGGCGGCAAGGACTTCGCGGCGGCGGCCGAGAAGACGGCGAAGATGGGCACCGACGCGGCTCCCGGCGCGTTTCCGCGCACGATCGACCACGCGATGGGCAGCACCGAGATCAAGGCGCGGCCCAAGCGGGTCGTCGTCCTGGACGTCGGCGAGTTCGACAACGTCGTCTCGCTGGGCGTCCAGCCCGTCGGGTACGCGCCGACCGAGGGCGACGAGGGCATCCCCAGCTATCTGAAGAAGGGCGCGGGCGACCCGAAGAACGTCGGCACGATCAACAGCCTCAACCTGGAGGCCATCGCCGCGCTCAAGCCCGACCTCATCCTCGGCAGCCAGCTGCGCGCCGCCGACAAGTACAAGGAACTCTCCAGGATCGCGCCGACGGTCTTCTCGATCCGCCCCGGCTTCCCCTGGAAGCAGAACTACCTCCTGAACGCCGCCGCCCTGGACAGGACCGCCGACGCCAAGGCGAAGCTCGCCGCCTACGAGACCAAGGCCAAGCGGCTCGGCACCGACCTCGGCGCCGACAAGCCGACCGTCACGATGCTGCGCTACATGCCGGGCAAGGTCCGCCTGTACGCGAAGGCCTCCTTCATCGGCACGATCCTCGACGACGCCGGCATCCCGCGCCCCAAGAACCAGCAGGCCGTCGATCTGGCGACCGAGGTCGGACCGGAGACCATCGACCAGGCGGACGCCGACTGGATCTTCACCGGCGTCTACGGCGACCCGAAGAAGTCCAAGCGGGACAGCGCCGAGTCGAACCCGCTGTGGAAGAACCTGAAGGCCGTCAAGGCCGGGCACGCCAAGGACGTGCAGGACGAGACCTGGTACCTCGGGCTCGGCGTCACCGCCGCCGACTCCGTCCTGGACGACCTGCGCGGCTTCCTCGTCAAGAAGTAGCCGGCTTCCCCGTCGCGGAGCGGGCGGGGGCTCCGGCCCCCGCACCCCGGCGGCCGGACGGCGGGGCGCGGCGCGCAGGTAACCTGTTCCCGTGCCCCGTCTGTCTGAAGTCATCGCCGCGCTCGACGCCCTCTGGCCGCCCGAGCGGGCCGAGGGGTGGGACGCCGTCGGCACCGTCTGCGGCGACCCCGAGGCCGAGGTGCACCGGGTCCTGTTCGCGGTCGACCCCGTCCAGGAGATCGCCGACGAGGCGCTGAAACTGGGCGCCGACCTCGTCGTGACCCACCACCCGCTCTATCTGCGCGGCACCACCACGGTCGCCGCCGGCCACTTCAAGGGCCGTGTGGTGCACACCCTGATCAAGCACGACATCGCCCTGCACGTCGCGCACACCAACGCCGACACCGCCGACCCGGGGGTGAGCGACGCCCTCGCCGGCGCGCTCGACCTGCGGGTCGTACGGCCCCTCGTGCCCGACCCCAGTGACCCCTCGGGGCGCCGGGGCCTCGGCCGCGTCTGCGAACTGGACCACCCGACCACGCTCCGGGACTTCGCCGCCCGCGCCGCCGCGGCCCTGCCCGCCACCGCGCAGGGCATCCGGGTGGCGGGCGACCCGGAGGCGCCGGTGCGCACGGTCGCGGTCAGCGGCGGCTCCGGCGACAGCCTCTTCGACGCCGTACGCGCCTCGGGCGCCGATGTCTTCCTCACCGCCGACCTGCGCCACCACCCGGTGTCCGAGGTCGTACAGCACGGACCGCTCGGTCTGGTCGACGCCGCGCACTGGGCCACCGAGTGGCCCTGGTGCGAGCAGGCCGCCGCCCAGCTCGACGAGATCTCCGACCGTCACGGCTGGGACCTCAGGGTCCACGTCTCGAAGACGGTCACCGACCCGTGGTCCGCCCACCACACCTCCCCTTCTATTGATGGAGCCCCCAACTGAACGCCGCGCCCGCCGACCAGATCCGCCTCCTCGACGTACAGGCGCTGGACGTACGCCTGTCGCAGCTCGCCCACAAGCGGAAGTCGCTGCCCGAGCACGCCGAGATCGAATCCCTGACCAAGGACCTCACGCAGCTGCGTGACCTACTGGTCGCCTCGCAGACCGAGGAGAGCGACACCGCCCGCGAGCAGACCAAGGCCGAGCAGGACGTGGACCAGGTGCGCCAGCGCGCCACCCGCGACCAGCAGCGCCTGGACTCCGGCGCGGTCTCCTCGCCCAAGGACCTGGAGAGCCTCCAGCGCGAGATCGCCTCGCTCGCCAAGCGCCAGGGCGACCTGGAGGACGTCGTCCTCGAAGTGATGGAGCGCCGCGAGGCCGCCCAGGAGCGCAACGCCGAACTCACCGAGCGGGTCTCCTCCGTCCAGGCCAAGACCGACGACGCGACCGCCCGCCGCGACGCCGCGCTCGCCGAGCTGGACGCCGAGGCCGCCTCGGTGACCAAGGAGCGCGAGATCGTCGCCGGTTCCGTGCCGGCCGACCTGCTCAAGCTGTACGACAAGCTCCGCGAGCAGCAGGGCGGCGTGGGCGCTGCCCGCCTCTACCAGCGCCGCTGCGAGGGCTGCCGTCTTGAGCTGAACATCACCGAGGTCAACGAGGTCAAGGCGGCCGCTCCCGACACGGTGCTCCGCTGCGAGAACTGCCGCCGCATCCTGGTGCGCACCTCGGAATCGGGTCTGTAAGTGCCTTCTGTGCCTGCCGCGGGCCGACAGTTCGTCGTCGAGGCCGATGGCGGCTCCCGGGGCAACCCGGGTCCCGCCGGATACGGCGCGGTCGTCCTCGATCCGGCGACCGGCGAGACGCTCGCGGAGGCCGCCGAGTTCATCGGCGTCGCCACGAACAACGTCGCCGAGTACAAGGGCCTGATCGCGGGGCTGCGTGCCGCGCGGGAGCTCGACCCGTCGGCGAGCGTCCGGGTCCGCATGGACTCCAAGCTGGTGGTCGAGCAGATGTCGGGCCGCTGGAAGATCAAGCACCCGGACATGCGGCCGCTGGCCGCCGAAGCGGCGCGGATCCTGCCGCCCTCGCAGGTGTCGTACGAGTGGATCCCGCGCGAGCGGAACAAGCACGCCGACCGGCTCGCCAACGAGGCGATGGACGCGGGCAAGCGGGGCGAGCGCTGGTCGCCCTCGCGGTCCACGGCCGACCTCCCGTCCGCCGCCGACGCGAGCGCGGCCCGGGTGGTCGGGGACGCGGCGGCCGGCGCGGCCCGGGCGCGGGCGGCGCTCGCGGGTGCGGGTGCGGGTGCGGGTATGGGTGCCGGCTCTGGCTCTCGTGCCGGTGCCGGGGCCGATACCGGTGCGCTGGTCTCGGCCGGCGTTCCGGTGGCCGCCGGGATGGCGGCCTCAACTTCCGCAACTTCCGCGCAGGGTACGGAGGTTGGGTCCGCGCCGAGCGTCGGCTGGGGGACCTCCGCCGATCTGGGGGCGCCCGCCACGTTCGTCCTGCTGCGGCACGGCGAGACGGCGCTCACGCCCTCGAAGCGGTTCTCCGGCAGTGGCGGGAGCGACCCCGAGCTCTCGGCGGTCGGGCGCGGCCAGGCCGAGCGGGCCGCGGCGGCCTTCGCCGAGCGCGGCACGATCGAGGCGATCGTGTCCTCGCCGCTGCGCCGCTGCCGCGAGACGGCGGCCGCGGTGGCGGCGCGCCTCGGGCTCGATGTGCACATCGAGGAGGGCCTGCGCGAAACGGACTTCGGCGCGTGGGAGGGGCTCACGTTCGGCGAGGTCCGCGAGCGCTACCCGGACGACCTCGACGCCTGGCTCGGCTCCGCCAAGGCCGCCCCGACGGGCGGCGGCGAGAGCTTCGCCACGGTGGCCCGGCGGGTGGCCGCGGCCCGGGACCGCCTGATCGCCGCGTACCCGCGCCGCACGGTGCTCGCGGTGACCCATGTGACCCCGATCAAGACCCTGGTCAGGCTGGCCCTGGGGGCGCCCCCGGAGTCCCTGTTCCGGATGGAGCTCTCGGCTGCCTCGATCTCGGCGGTCGCCTACTACGCGGACGGCAACGCGTCGGTGCGGGTGCTGAACGATGTGGGGCACCTGCGGTAGGGCTCGGCGGGGTGGGTCGTCCTTCGGGTGCGGGGCGTGGGTGGTTGCTCGCGCAGTTCCTCGCGCCCCCTGGCCCCGCTTGCGGTGACCTGGTCGCGCCCGCGCGGCGGAGCCGCAGGACGTCACGGCCTCGCGGCCCTCAAGGGCGCTGGAGTGCCGCGGCCTCACGGGCCAGGGTTTCCACGCGCGACCAGTCGCCCGTCGCCAGTGCGTCCTGCGGGAGCATCCATGTGCCGCCCACGCAGCCCACGTTGGGCAGGGCCAGGTAGGTGGGGGCCGAGGCGAGCGAGATGCCGCCGGTCGGGCAGAAGCGGGCCTGGGGGAGCGGGCCCGCGAGGGACTTCAGATAGGCCGTGCCGCCCGCGGCCTCCGCCGGGAAGAACTTCATCTCGCGCACGCCCTGTTCGAGCAGCGCCACGACCTCGGACGTCGTGGAGACGCCGGGCAGGAACGGCACCCCCGAGCCCTGCATCGCGTCGAGCAGCGCGGGCGTCCACCCCGGGCTCACCAGGAAGCGGGCCCCGGCGCCGATTGCCTTGGCGACCCCGGCCCGCGATATCACCGTGCCCGCGCCGACCACGGCGTCCGGGACTTCGGCGGCGATGGCGCGGATCGCGTCCAGCGCGGCCGGGGTGCGCAGGGTGACCTCGATTGCCGGGAGCCCGCCCGCCACCAGCGCCCGCGCGAGCGGCACGGCGTCGGCGGCGTCGTCGATGACCACGACGGGGACGACGGGCGCTAGGTCCAGGACGGAGACGGCGGAGGCGGAGGGCGCGGCGGAGGACGTCATGCGCCCATCCTGCCGGGCCCCTGCGACACGTGCAACGGACGTTGCGTATGTTGCAACGTAATTCCGGTGTACTAGTGGATCTGGGTCACGACCACGTCCAGGGACCAGGCGCGGCCCGCCTTCGCGGGGGCCTGGGCCTCCACGACGTGTCCGAGTCCGCGCAGGGTCTCGACGAGTTCGGCGGGACCGGCGGGGCTCGCCCCGGCGATGAGCAGGTCGCGCACGATCCGGCCCTTCGTCGCCTTGTTGAAGTGGCTGACGACCGAGCGCTTCTCGACGCCGTCGACGATCTGCGAGTGCAGCACCCGCACCGTGGCCGTGCGGCCCGCGACGTCGCCCTTCGGCTTCCAGGCGGCGGCGTACGCGGAGGAGCGGAGATCAAGGACGAGGCCGGTGCCCGCGGCCTCGGTCATCACCGGGTCCATCACGCCGCGCCAGTACGCCCCGAGCGCGCCGAGGCCGGGCAGCTTGACGCCCATCGAGCAGCGGTAGGAGGGGATGCGGTCACCGGTGTGCACCGCGCCCCAGAGGCCCGAGAAGACCAGCAGCGACTTCGCGGCCCGGCGTTTGGCGGCCGTGTCGAGCGAGGCGAGGTCGAGGGCGTCGTACAGGACACCGGTGTAGATCTCCCCGGCCGGCCGGGTGCCCGCGGTGCGCAGCTCGACGTTCTTGGCGACCTCGCCGCGCAGCCCCTCGCTGAGGCCGAGCACTTCGCGGGCCTTCTCCTCGTCGCCGGCGCACAGCTCGACGAGCTCGTCCAGGACGGCCGCGCGGGCCTCGGCGAGCCCCGGCAGGGACAGCGACTCCGCCTTCAGGGGCACCCCGCGCCCCGAAGCGGCCTTGCCTTCGGAGGGCGGCAACAGCACCAGCACGGCGATTCTCCTTCATGTACGTACGGGGGAGGGGGTGCGGCCCCTCGCGCCAGGGTACGGGGACGCTGCGCTGTGCTCGACCAGGCTTGGTGTGCCGGCCCAGGACCGGGGTGCGGGTACCGGGGTGCGGCCCGGAGCCGCACGGGGGCTCCGCCCCGGGCCCCGCTCCTCACACGCCGGAGGGGGCTGACTCTGCTTCCCGGCACGGGACGCGGGGTACGACATGCCGCGCCCCCCGCCCCGCCCTACGCTCGAAGACATGCCCAGCCGTCACCTCCGCGTACAGGGCGCCCCGGCGGCCCCGCTGTGCGCCGCGCTCAGTGCACTGCGTGCCTCGCTCGACGTGCCCGCGGACTTCCCTGCGGACGTCCTGGCCGAGGCGGAGCGGGCCGCCGCCGCGCCACGGCTTCCGTCCTACGACGCCACCGGCATCGAGCTGTTCACCATCGACCCGCCCACCTCCACCGACCTCGACCAGGCGATGTGCCTGGAGCGCCGGGCCGGCGGCGGCTACCGGGTGTACTACGCGATCGCCGACGTCGCGGCCTTCGTCACACCGGGCGGCGCCCTGGACGCCGAGGCGCACCGCCGGGTGACCACGCTCTACTTCCCGGACGAGAAGACCCCGCTGCACCCCGCCGTGCTCTCCGAGGGCGCGGCCAGCCTGCTCCCCGACGGGGACCGGCCCGCACTGCTGTGGTGCGTCGACCTCGACGCGGACGGCGCGACCACCGGCACCGATGTGCGGCGGGCCCTGGTCCGCAGCCGCGCCAAGCTCGACTACGAGGGCGTCCAGAAGCAGATCGACACCGGCACCGCGCCCGAATCCCTCGCCCTGCTGCGCGACATCGGCACCCTGCGCGAACAGCAGGAGGTCGCCCGCGGCGGGATCTCGCTCAACGTTCCCGAGCAGGAGATCGTCGAGCACGACCACCACTACGACCTCACGTACCGCGCCCCGCTGCCCGCCGACGGCTGGAACGCCCAGATCTCCCTGCTCACCGGCATCGCGGGGGCCCGGCTGATGCTGGCGTACGGCACCGGGATCCTGCGCACGCTGCCCACCGCCCCGGACGGCGCGGTCGCCCGGCTGCGCCGCTCGGCCCGGGCGCTGGGCATCGACTGGCCCCACCATGTCCCGTACGCGGCGGTCGTCCGCTCCCTCGACCCCCGCGAGCCGAACCACGCCGCGTTCCTCCAGGAGTGCACCTCGCTGCTGCGCGGCGCCGGGTACACCGTGTTCACCGGCGGTAGCGCGCCCGGGCTCGCCGTGCACGCGGCGGTGGCCGCGCCCTACACGCACTGCACCGCTCCGCTGCGCCGCCTGGTGGACCGGTACGCCGGTGAGCTCTGCCTGGCCGCGGTGGCCGGGCAGGACCCGCCGGACTGGGTCGCGGCGGCGCTCGACGAGCTGCCCAAGGAGATGGCGCAGGGCACCAGCCGCGCCAACACCGTGGAGCGCGAGAGCGTGGACATCGTGGAGGCGGCGCTGCTCAAGGACCGGGTGGGTGAGGTGTTCGAGGCGACGGTCGTCGACGTGAAGGACCAGCAACCGACCGTCGGGACCGTCCACTTGACCGATCCGGCGGTGGTCGCCCGCATCGAGGGCGGTGGGATCCTCCCGCTGGGCGAGCGTCTGCGCGTCCGCCTCACCCAGGCCGACCCGGGCACCGCGAAGGTCCTGTTCGCCCCGGCGTGAGCGCATCGCGGTCACGGCCGCGCGACGGCCGCTGTCAGCGCCTCGGCCAATTCCCCCGACTCGTCCGCGTGGAAGCGCACGGACGTCACCGCGCGCGGTTCTCCCAGGAGTCGTACGTGGGTGACGGGCTCGGTCAACTCCACGGTGAGGGAGGTCTGGGAGCCCACGGCAAGCTCCAGCACGTCCTCCGGCACCGCGCTGACCGCCCCTTGGAACGTCAACTCCCGCCGAACGCGTGCTATTCGGGCGAGCGGGATCACCAGGTCGACCCGGGCGCCCGCGCGGATCCGCAGCGTGTCGCGGCCGAGGACGTGCGGCCGGGTCACGGCCGCGGCCTGGATGCCGAGCACGACGACGACCGTGTACAGGTCGAGGACGAGCAGGACCGCGTGTACCGCGGGCCACTGCCGCACCATGAAGGACACCCCCACCGTCTCGATGACGCACACGAAGGCGATCCCGTACACCGTCGCCGCCTGCGGCCGCGCATACCCGAACGCCCTTTCCTGCGGCCCCACTTGGTGGGTTCGGCGTCCGATCCACAGGGCGAGGCTGTGGAGCACCCGCCCCTCGTGCGCGGCCAGCCGCCGCAGCACTCCGGGGTGCGTCGTACGTGTCATTCCCCCTCCTCCGTCGGCGTGACCCGTCGCATCGCCCGCCGGACCGCCTCCGCCTGGGCGGGCGCGAAATCGGCGAGGAACGCCTTGAGGAAACCCTGGGCGGTGGCCTCCGCGCCCGCGGGAACCTGCGCCGCGAGGTCGGGCGGCAGGCAGTCGGCGAGCGCCCGCGCGGCCGTCTCCACCCGGGGGTCCACCGGATCGGCGTCCGCGAGGTCGTCGAGCAGTGCGTACACCCGCCGCGCCCGCTCGGCGGCTCCGGGGGCGGCGGCCATGGAGCGCATCGCGGCCGCGATGCGCCCCCGCTCCTCGGGGGACGCGGCGGTCTCCATGAGGGCGAGCAGTTCGCGGTCCTTGGCCGCCATGGGGGAGTCGCTGTCCAGCGGCCCCAACTGGGCGCAGAAGTGCGCCAGTTCGGGGGAGAGCTCGTCCTCCGCGGTCAGGCGACCGTCGGCGGCCCGGGTGAGCAGCACGGCAAGGCGGGCTCGCCGGGTGCGGATCTCCGCCTCCTGACGGGCCAGGTCGGCGTCCAACTCGCCCAGCACTTCGGCCAGTTCGTGTCCCGCGTCGTCGGCGATGACGTCCCGCACCTCGTCCAGGCCGAGGCCCAGTTCCGTCAGTCGCCGGATCCGGGCGAGCGCGACGGCGTCCCGCACCGAGTACTGCCGGTAGCCGTTGGCGAGCCGGGCCGGCTCGGGCAGCAGGCCGAGGTGGTGGTAGTGGCGTACGGCACGCGTGGTCACCCCCACGAGCCCGGCGATCTCCGAGATCCGCATGTGCTCATTAGAAACGTTGACGCTGCGGCAGGGTCAAGTGCGCCCGACCGCGCCGGGCCGCGGCCTTCGTGGCACCTTGCGCCGGGTAGCATGGTCGGCACGGCAGACGAGCCGGGCGGGCGGCCGCGTGAAGATCTTCGATCTTCCCGAGGAACGTCCGGGCTCCACAAGGCAGGGTGGTGGCTAACGGCCACCCGGGGTGACCCGCGGGACAGTGCCACAGAAAACAGACCGCCCGGGACTTCGGTCCCGGGTAAGGGTGAAACGGTGGTGTAAGAGACCACCAGCGCCTGAGGTGACTCAGGCGGCTAGGTAAACCCCACCCGGAGCAAGGTCAAGAGGGAGCGCCTCGGTGCTTCTGCGCGGACGTTCGAGGGCAGCCTGCCCGAGTCCGCGGGTAGACCGCACGAGGCCGGCGGCAACGCCGGCCCTAGATGGATGGCCGTCGCCCCGACGACCGCGAGGTCCCGGGGTACAGAACCCGGCGTACAGCCCGACTCGTCTGCCCTTCGTCCCGCACGGCCCCGCCCGGGGAATCCCCGGGCGGGGCCATCGTGCTGGGGGAGTGGCGAGCGGGGCATGCGCCAGGCCGCGCGCTCGCGGCTCTCACCAGCGTCGATAGCTGGCCGTAACCACTCGCTCATCCTCCGTGTGGCGCAACCTCCGGCGTCGCCGTAGCGTGATCACCGGTACCGGAAGCCCGTACTCCGACGCGGGGGGCGGGGGTGCCGCACACGTCGACTCGGGGACACGAGGTGAAACGCCGTGCCTTCCCTGCACTTTCCCGTGATGCTGGCGCTCGCAGCCGGCGCCTTCTTCCTGCTCCGCAAAGGCGGCACCAAGCTGTCCCACGCGCTCATCTGCGCCGGGTTCGGCTTCTATCTCGCCGATACGGCGGTGGCCCCCTCGCTGCACACCGCGCTCAACTCCGTCACCGGCATGCTCGGACAGCTTGGCTGAGCGCGCCGGCGTCCGTCGCCGCTCCGCCCGACGCGTTCTTCCGGCCGTCGCGCTCGTCGCCGTACTGGCGGGCTGCGCGGACATGGAGGGCCTGCACCGCGACGGAGCGGCGGCGAGCGTCTCCCCGCCGGAACCGCTGTGGCCGCACTCCGTTCCCGCCCCGCCCGGCCCCGAGCAGCAGCGCGGCCGGCCCTTCGTCGTACCCGGGATCGCGCCCGTGGCTTCCGGTGATCTGCGGGACGTCGACCCGCTCGCCGTGGTCAAGGCCGACCTGGCCGCCACCGAGCGGGAGGACCAGGGCACCGGCCGCCTGGTGGACCGCCGGGCCGCCGAACGCGTGGCGAACTGTGCGCGGGCCGCGGACTGCGGGGTGCGCGAACCGGTCCTGCGGGACCTGACCGGCGACGGGCGCGCCGAACTGATCACCGCCGTCGACATCGACGGGCGGGCCAGCGAGATGCGGGTCTATCACGTGGTGGCCGGCCGGGTGATGCGGGTGTTCTCGCGGCGGGCCGTCCTCGAAGGCGTCGAACTCGCCGCCGGACACCTCGCGATCCGCGAACCCACCTCCAACGACCGGTTCGTGTACGTCTCGCACTACGGCTGGGACGGCTCGATGATGGCCCTCATCGAGCTGAAGCTCGACACCTGCCGTGCGGTCAAGCAGACCTCCGGCATCCCCTGCGCCTCCGCGTCCCCGTCCCGGTCGCCCTCGCCCTCGCCCGGGGGTGCCGTGTGACGTCCCGGTTCGAGCGGCTGCGGCCGGGCTGGTCGTACGGTCTGCGCTGGAAGATCATGCTCACCATCGCCGGGGTGGCCTGTGCGGTGGCCGCCATCCTCGGCGTGCTCGTGCACAACGTGCTGACCCGGCAGCGAGTCGACGAGATCCGCAAGGAGGCGCGGCAGAGCCTGGACGTCGCGCTCAAGGAGTACGCGTACGGCACCGAGACCACCGACGGGCACGGAGCGATCGTGGATCCTGTCGAACTTCCGTCTCCGCTGCGGAAGTTGGCGCTCGGGGGCGGGCGGGGTCTGATGGTCGGCGAGCAGGGCGGCACGGCCGTCATGTGGGCGGCGGCCCCGGCCGGCGGCCATGTGCTCGCGGTGTCCGTCCCGTACGCGAGCACCCGGGACCATCTGCGCCAGATGGACACCGCCATCCTCGGCTCGGCGCTGCTCGCGGCGGGCAGTGTGACCCTGGCCGGCAGCTATTTCGCCGGGCGGATCAGCCGAAGGCTCTACCGGACGGCGACGGTCGCGCGCCGGATCACCGACGGCGACCTCGACGTGCGCACCGGGATTCCGCCGGGCGGCAAGGCCGCCGAACACGACGCGGTGACGGCGGTCGCCGTCGCCCTGGACTCGATGGCGGCCTCCCTGCAACGCCGTCTGGAGTCCGAGAAGCGGTTCACCGCCGATGTCGCCCATGAGCTGCGCACGCCGCTCACCGGGATGCTGGCGGCGGCCGGGCTGCTGCCCGAGGGGCGCCCCAAGGAGATGATCAACGACCGGCTCAAGGCGCTGCACACCCTGACCGAGGACCTCCTGGAGATCTCCCGCCTCGACGCCGGCGCCGAGCAACCCGACTTCGCCGAGCACGAGTTGGGGCCGCTCGCCGAACGCGCGGTGCGGGCCACGGGCCTCGCCTGCGAGGTAGGTGTCCTGCGGGACGCGGCCGTGCGCACGGACCGGCGCCGCCTGGACCGGATCATCGCCAACCTCGTCGTCAACGCCCACCGGCACGGCGCTCCGCCGGTGACCCTCACCGTGGACGGCCCCGTCGTCGAGATCCGGGACCAGGGGCCCGGCTACCCCGCCGAGCTCATCGACCGCGGCCCCCAGCGCTTCCGTACCGGCGACCCGGGCCGCGGCAAGGGCCACGGCCTCGGCCTCACGATCGCCGTGGGCCAGGCCGAGGTCCTCGGCATCGCCCTGCGCTTCGCCAACGCGCCCACCGGCGGCGCCGTCACGACCCTGCGGCTGCCGAGCGCCTAGGCCTCGCTGGGCCGGCGCCGGCCGGGGCCCAGCGAGCGCTCGGCCACCTTGGCCAGATGGGTGTCGAAGACGTCGCCCGCGTCCGCAGTGAGCGCGGTCAGGGCGACCATCGCGGTGACGATCACATCGCACAGCTCGGACTGGACGTCCTGCCAGCTGTGCGAGACGCCCTTGCGGGGGTTCTGGCCGGTTGCCCCGATGACCGCCTGGGCGACCTCGCCGACCTCCTCCGACAGCTTGAGCATCCGTAGCAGCGTCTGCTGTTCGGGCGGTACGGGGCTTTCTTCCGTCAGCCATGCGTGCAAGGCGGCGACGGTGGGCCAGGGGGAGTCCCCGGAGGAGTTCCAGGCGGACTTCTGCGGGGAGTTCCGGGTGGTGCCTCGGGTGTCGTCCATACGGCCCACGGTGCCATCCGGCAGCGCACCGGTGGCGGACCGGAGCGACCTGAGGTGTTCTGGGAGGTGTTCTGCGGGGGAATCCTTGCGCACCGACCGGGAGAGACCGTGACCATCGCCCTCGACAAGCTGGCCGATCCGGCCGTCCGCGCCTTCGTCGGCGCCCTCAACTCCGGCGACCGGACGGCCTTCGCCGCCGCCCTGACCTCCGACGCCACGATGTCCGACGACGGCGCGGACCGCGATGTGGCCGACTGGACCGAGCGCGAGATCTTCTCCTCCGGCGGCCACATGGACATCGAGAGCCAGTCGCGTGACGGGCTCGGCCTGGTCGCCAACTACCGCAACGACACCTGGGGCGAGATGCGCACCGCCTGGCGCTTCACGGTGGACGGCGGCAAGGTCAGCCGCTTCGAGACCGGCCAGGCCTGAGCCCCGTGTCCTGATCGCGGCCGACCTCTCGGCGGGTGCATCACGCGGTGGTACCGGAGATCACACCGGAATACGGGCTCCGGTGCCGCTCACCCGCACCCGCGCGTCACCCGCGTGCAGTGCCACGGTGAGCACTCCGGGGCGCCCGAGGTCCTCGCCCTGATGGAGCGTCAGCTCCGACTCTGCTGCTACCAGGCCCAGTTCACGCGCGTACGCCCCGAACGCGGCGGCCGCCGCACCCGTCGCCGGGTCCTCGACGACCCCGCCGACCGGGAACGGATCACGCACGTGGAAGACCGACTCCGAGGCACGCCACACCAGTTGGACGGTGGTGAGGTCGAGCCGGTGCATCAGCGCGGCGAGCCGGTCGAAGTCGTAGGCGAGGTCACCGAGACGTTCCCGGGTGGCCGCGCCGAGCACGAGGTGGCGGGCGCCGGCGTAAGCGATCCGGGGCGGGATCGCGCCGTCGAGGTCCTCGGCCGGCCAGTTCAGAGCGGCCAGTGCCTCGGCGAGGTCCTTCTCCCCGACGGGCTCGGAGTGCGGTTCCACGCTGGTCAGCGTCGCGCGCAGGCCGCCGCTCGCCGGGTCCTCGGTGACGGTCACCGGGACCGTGCCGGCCGCCGTCGCGAACGTCAGGTCCCCGGTGCCGAGCCGCTCGCCGAGCGCGATCGCGGTCGCCACGGTGGCGTGCCCGCAGAACGGCACCTCGGCCTTCGGGCTGAAGTACCGCAGCGTGAACGCCCGCCCCGGCTCGCCGAGCCCCTCCGGCGGGGCCGTCAGGAACGCCGACTCGCTGTAGCCGAGCTCGGCGGCGACGGCGAGCATCGCGGCGTCGTCGAGCGCTGAGGCGTCCAGGACGACTCCGGCGGGATTGCCCCCGGCGGGGTCGCTGGAGAAGGCGGTGTAGCGGAGGATCTCGGTCCGGTCGTCGCTCGTCATGATCACCCCAACTCCCCTGCCGGCAGGCCTATTCCGCTTCCGGCGACCTACCGCCACCGGGCCCCGGCGGACATGGGACCCCGGTGGATGCATGGCCCCCGGGTCGGGCAGGAGTGGCCCCTTGGCCGGGCATGAGTGGCCCCTGGCCCGGGATGGACGCTTGGAACCCTGGCCCGGGCGGCTCAGCCCCGGCCGATGTAGGGCATGGCGGTCGCGAGCACCGTGACGAACTGGATGTTCGCCTCCAGCGGCAGCTCCGCCATGTGCAGCACCGTGCGCGCCACGTCCTGCGCGTCCATCACCGGCTCCACCGCCAGCTCCCCGTTGGCCTGCGGGATGCCGGTCTGCATGCGCTGGGTCATCTCGGTGGCCGCGTTGCCGATGTCGATCTGCCCGACCGCGATCCGGTACGGCCGCCCGTCCAGGGACAGCGACTTGGTGAGCCCGGTCATCGCATGCTTCGTCGCCGTGTACGCCACCGAGTTCGGCCGCGGGGCGTGCGCCGAGATCGACCCGTTGTTGATGATCCGGCCCCCCTGGGGCGTCTGCCCCTTCATCACCCGGAACGCGGCCTGGGCACACAGGAACGCCCCGTTCAGATTGACCTCGACCACCGAGCGCCATGCCTCGTACGACAGGTCCTCCACCGGCACCCCGCCCGGCCCGAACGTCCCCGCGTTGTTGAACAGCAGGTCCACCGTGCCGTACGCGCCCTGCGCCGCGGCGAACAGCGCGGCGACCTCGTCCGGCGA
The DNA here is from genome assembly GCF_002803085.1 of Streptomyces sp. CB01201. Taxonomy (GTDB): domain Bacteria; phylum Actinomycetota; class Actinomycetes; order Streptomycetales; family Streptomycetaceae; genus Streptomyces; species Streptomyces hundungensis. The sequence continues at coordinate 145,490 of NZ_NNBJ01000010.1, forward strand.
GGTCACGTCCGTGGGGACGCACAGCACCTCGGCCTCCGGCCCGGCGAGCGCCGCGGTCTCCGCCAGGGCCTCGGCGCGGCGCCCGGCGAGCGCCACCGACCAGCCCGCTCCGGCCAGGGCCAGCGCCACGGAACGCCCGATGCCGGACCCGGCTCCGGTCACGACGGCAGACTTCTGCGAGGTGATGTCCATGAGCCCGGAGCGTACGTGAGCGGCCGCCTGGTGAGACCCCGCGTCCGCCATGTGGGAGACCCGCGCGGATGTGACCCGTTCCTCCTTTCCCGTTCATCCCGAGTGGTGCCCCGCGCCGGAACCGGCTGAGAGCATGGTTATTCGATTCAACCTTCAGGAGAGAAACCGATGCCGGAGAGCGGCGGCCAGGACACCCAGGGCCCCATACCGACCACGGCCGACGCCGAGCCCGTCGAGGCTCCCGAGCCCCCGAAGGCGGCGGCCGCCGCCACCGCCGCCCTGCGCCGTACCAGCCTTCTGGTCACGCTCGTCCTCGGCGGCCTCACCGCGCTCCCGCCGCTCTCCATGGACATGTATCTGCCGGCGCTGCCCGAGGTCACCGACGCGTTGCGCTCGCCTGCCGCGACCGTCCAGCTCACCCTCACCGCCTGCCTCGCCGGCATGGCGCTCGGGCAGCTCGTCGTCGGGCCGATGAGCGACAAGTGGGGACGGCGCCGCCCCCTTCTCATCGGCATGGTCGTCTACGTCCTGGCCACGGCTGTCTGCGCCTTCGCGCCCAATGTCGAACTCCTCATCTCCTTCCGCCTGTTGCAGGGTCTGGCCGGTGCCGCGGGCATCGTGATCGCCCGGGCCGTGGTGCGCGATCTCTACGACGGAGTGGAGATGGCCCGCTTCTTCTCCACGCTGATGCTGATCTCCGGTGTCGCCCCCGTGGTCGCCCCGCTGATCGGCGGCCAGGTGCTGCGGCTGACCGACTGGCGCGGCGTCTTCGTCGTGCTGACCGTGATCGGCGTGCTGCTCACCGCCGTGGTGTTCAAGTGGCTGCACGAGACGCTTCCGGTGGAGCGGCGGCACTCCGGCGGCGTCGGAGAGGCCCTGCGCACCATGGGCGGCCTCCTCAAGGACCGGGTCTTCACCGGCTACATGCTCGCCGGCGGCCTCGCCTTCGCCGCGCTGTTCGCCTACATATCGGCCTCCCCCTTCGTGGTGCAGGAGATCTACGGCGCCTCCCCGCAGACCTTCTCCCTGCTGTTCGGTCTCAACTCCGTGGGCCTGGTCGTCGTCGGCCAGATCAACGGCAAGCTCCTCATCGGCCGGGTCAGCCTGGACAAGGCGCTCGGCTTCGGCCTGGCCGTGATCACCCTGGCGGCGACCGCCCTGCTCCTCATGACCTCCGGAGTGTTCGGCGAGGTGGGCCTGGCGCCGATCGCCGCCGGGCTCTTCGTGCTCATGTCGGCGATGGGTCTCGCCATGCCGAACACCAACGCCCAGGCCCTGATGCGTACCCCGAACGCCGCCGGTTCCGCCTCCGCGCTGCTCGGCACCTCCTCCTTCCTGGTCGGCGCGGTCGCCTCCCCGCTGGTCGGTATCGCGGGGGAGGCGACCGCCGTGCCCATGGCGGTCGTCCAGCTCGCGTCGGCCGTCGCCGCCCTGCTCTGCTTCCTGCTGCTCTGCCGCCCCTGGCAGCGGGGGCAGCAGCCGCTCACCGGGACGGCCGGGGACGCGGCGCCGCAAAAGTAGACTTCTGCCGGTGAACCACTCCCTCCCCGCCCCGGACGTCCTGCGCTCGGCCCTGGCCGGACTGCTCGACGGGCTGCCGCCCTCCCAGGCCGCAGGAGCCGTCGACCGGCTGATCAGTCACTACCGCGGCGTCGTCCCCACCAACGCCCCGGTGCTGCGGGACCGCTCCGATGTCGCCGCCTACGCCGCGTACCGGATGCCCGCCACCTTCGAGGCGGTGCGCTCCGCGCTCGGCGCGTTCCGGGACGCGGCCGGGCCCTGGACCCCGGCCACGCACACCGACATCGGCGGCGGCACCGGCGCGGCGAGCTGGGCGGTCGCCGAGGCCTGGGAGGACGCGGTGACCCCCGTGGCCACGACCGTTTTGGACTGGGCGGAGCCCGCGCTGGCCGTCGGCCGTGAACTCGCCGGGGCTTCCGGCCTGCCGGGCCTGCGCACCGCCCGCTGGGAGCGCGCCCGCATCGGCTCCACCCTCGCCCTGGAGAGCGCCGACCTGGTCACCGTCTCGTACGTCCTGAACGAACTCACCCCCGCCGACCGCGGTTCCCTGGTGGACGCGGTCGCCGCCGCCGCGACCGGTGCCGTCGTCATCGTGGAGCCCGGTACCCCCGACGGCTATGCCCGCGTCATCGAGGCGCGGGACCGGCTCATCGCGGCCGGCCTGCACATCGCCGCGCCCTGCCCGCACAGCGCCGCGTGCCCCATCGAGCCCGGCACCGACTGGTGCCACTTCTCGGCCCGGGTCAGCCGCTCCTCCCTGCACCGCCAGGTCAAGGGCGGCTCGCTGGCCTACGAGGACGAGAAGTTCAGCTATCTCGCCGCGACCAGGTTCGCGCCCGACCCCGCCCCGGCGCGGGTCACCCGGCGGCCCCAGATCCGCAAGGGCCAGGTGCTGCTCGAACTCTGCACGGCGCAGGAGCAGTTGCGCCGTGAGACGGTCAGCAAGCGGCACGGCGCGCTGTACCGGGCCGCCCGCAATGCCGAGTGGGGCGACCCCTGGCCGTCCCACCCCGCAGAGCCGGCCTCCTAGGGTCCGGCCGGAGCCGGAGCCGGAGCCGGAGCCGGGACCGGGACCGGGACCGAAGTCGGGGCCGGGGCCCGGTCCCGGGCCGCCACGGCCCGGACCGGGACTCGGTCCCCCTCCGGGGCTTGGTCCGGCCTCCGCTCCTGCCTGCTCCCGCACCGGCACGGGGACCCGCACCGGCACGGGGACCCGCACCGGCACGGGGACCCGCACCGGGACCCGGCCCCGCACCGGCACCCGGCCCCGCACCGGCACCCGGCCCCGCGCCGGATCCCGCGTCCAGTCAGGAACGCAGTTCCTGGGTGCAGCACTTCACGCTGCCGCCTCCCTTGAGCAGCTCGCCCAGGTCCATGCCGATCGGCTCGTAGCCCCGCGCGCGCAGCGGGTCGAAGAGGCCGACGGCACCCTGGGGGAGCAGTACGTGATGCCCGTCGCTCACCGCGTTGAGCCCGAGGGCGGCCGCGTCCGGCTCCTCGGCGATCAGGGCGTCGGGGAACAGCCTGGCCAGCACGGCCCGGCTGCCGGGCGAGAACGCCGGCGGGTAGTACATGACGTCGTCTGCGTCGTCGTCCAGGACGCACAGGGCCGTGTCCAGGTGGTAGTAGCGCGGGTCGACCAGGTCGAGGCCGATGACCGGGCGGCCGAAGAACTCCTGGGCCTCGTCGTGCGAGAGCGGGCTGGAACGGAAGCCGCGCCCGGCGAGCAGATAGGAGGCCGTGACGGCGAAGTCGCCCTCGCCCTCGTTGATGTGGGCCGGCTCGTGGACGGGGGTGAAGCCGTGCGCACGGAACCAGTCCAGGTGGACCTCGGCCTCCGCCGCGCGTTCCGGATACGCGAAGCGGGCGCCGAGCACCCGGTTGTCGATCACGGTGGCACCGTTGGCGGCGAAGACCATGTCGGGCAGGTCGGGGCGGGGGTCGAGCAACTCGACGGTGTGGCCGAGTGAGCGGTACCGATCGCGCAGGTCCTCCCACTGGGCCAGGGCAAGGGGCAGGTCGACCGGCTTCTCGGGGTCCATCCAGGGGTTGATGGAATACGTGACCTTGAAGTGTGCCGGTGGGCACATCAGATAGCGCCGGGGTCGGGCGGTTCTCTGGGAGCGGAGGTCACGGGCGTCACGAGGCAATGAGGGCTCCTCACGGGCGACTTGGGCTGCACGGGCGCGCAGCCGCGTGCAGCCCATGGTCCGCCGTGCGGGGCGTCCGCGCAGTGCACCGTCCGGGTGTTTTTCATCTGGCCCACCCGGTTCGTCCGCGCGTTCACGGCTCTTCCGGTGCGGTACGCCCCTCCTTCAACTTCCTTAGCAGTTCGCGCTTCTGGGCCAGCGGATCCACCCCGCCGCCCGGCCCATGGGCGCCGCCGGCTGCTCCCCGCATCGCCTTGCGCGACAGCCGGCTCCGGGTGCCGCCGACGCCCAGCATGTTTCCTGCTCCACCTCGGGTCATGGCACAGCTCCTTTCCCGCTCGGCGAGACGGGGCGTCTCGCTTCGTGATTCGAGTCTGAACGAGACGCTCCGTCTTGTCAATAGACGATACGTCTCGCCTCGTAGCGGGGTTAGGATCGGTCCATGGCAGAGAACAAGGCAGCGGGCAAGGCAGCGAGCGAGGCGGCAGGTGGGGCGGCAGGCGACGCGGCAGGCAGGGCGGTGAGCGAGGGAGCGGGCCGGGCCGGGGTGAAGCCGGTAGCCAAGACACCCGATGCCTCCCGCCGCAGCGAGCGGTCGCGCCGCGCGATCTACGAGGCCGCGCTCACGCTCGTGGGCGAGGCGGGGTACGGCAGGACGACCATCGAGGGCATCGCTGCGCGGGCCGGCGTCGGCAAGCAGACGATCTACCGCTGGTGGCCGTCCAAGGCCGAGGTCCTCCTTGAGGCCTTCCTCGACCGGGGGGAGCGGGCTGCCGAGGGCGAGGCGGCCCTGCCCGACACCGGCGACCTCGAAGCCGACCTCAAGCAGGTGCTGCGCGCCACCGTCGACGAACTCACCGACCCCGGCTTCGAGGCGCCCTACCGCGCGCTCGCGGCCGAGGGCGTCATCGACGCCGAACTCGGCGCCCGGTTCGTGACCCGGCTGCTCGAACCCGGGCTCCAGCTCTACGTCGACCGCCTCGGTGCGGCACGGGAGGCGGGGCAGCTCGCGCCCGGCGTCGACCCGCGCATCGCGGTGGAGCTCCTCGTCGGCCCGCTCACCCACCGCTGGCTGCTGCGCACGCTCCCGCTCACGCACGCCTACGCGGACAGCCTCGTCGACTATGCGCTGCGCGGAATCGTCCCGCGCTGATCGCGTGGGCGCCGGCCGGGGTGTCGGGTGCGCGCCGCGCGGAATCGTCCCGTACTGACCGCGTGCGCGTCGGCCAATGGTCACGGGCGGGTCATGTCACACACCCCGGATGTCCGGTGCGGTCACCCGGGGAGCAGGATGGTGGGACGATGTTCTCCAGGGTTCTCCCGGATGCGAGTCCCTGGGGTCGACGGTGAGGTGAGGGGATAGATGGGCGCTGAGTTCGGCCGTTCCCGCGGCGAGGAGAGCAAACTGTCCCGCTGGCTGCGCAGGCGGCCCAAGGACGCTCCGGGTGCGGACCAGGGCCGGCTCTCGCTGCTTCTGGCCGTGGCCGCCGCCGGTCTGCCCCTGGCTCCCGCCGCGTACCCCGTCGGCTACCGATGTTCCTGTGAGCGCATGGGCTGTCCCACGCCCGCCCGCCACCCCGTCTCCTTCGCCTGGCAGACCCAGTCGACCACCGACCCCGCGCAGATCGAGCGCTGGGCGCTCGGGCAGCCGGAGGCCAACTTCATCACCGCGACCGGGATGGTCCACGACGTCCTCGACGTACCGCTCGAAGCAGGGCGCGAGGCACTGGCCCGGCTGCTCTCCGAGGGGATCGACGTCGGGCCGGTCGCCGAGGCGGCCGGCGACGGTGATCACGGGCGGATGCTGTTCTTCACCGCGACGCGGGGGACGCCCGAGGACGAGGACGAGTGGTGGCCCTGCGAGTTGGACTGCCACCCCGAGACGATGGACGAGCATCCGGGGCTGCGGTGGCACTGCCGGGGGAGCTATGTGCTGGTGCCGCCCGCGCGGTTGCCGGGGGAGCTTGCGGTGGGGTGGGTGCGGGGGCCGGAGCTTGCGCTTCCGGATCCGCTGACGTTGCTTGAGGCGTTGACCGATGCGTGTGCGCGGTATGCGGGGGAGGCTGGGGCGTCGGCGGTTGCCTGGCCTCTCGGCCGGTAGGTCTCCCCTCCCCGCCCCTTCCCCAGACCCTCCGGGGGTGGGGTGGGTAAGGGTTGTTCCTGGGGCTGCGCCCCAGACCCCCTGAGGGGCTGCGCCCCTCGGACCCCCGCGGGGACTGCGTCCCCTGCACCCCTCCTCGGGGCTCCGCCCCGTATCCGGCCTCCCCGCGGGGACTGCGTCCCCTGCACCCCTCCGCGCGGCTCCGCCCCGGACCCCCGCGGGGACTGCGTCCCCTGCACCCCTCCTCGGGGCTCCGCCCCGGACCCCGGCCTCCCCGAGGGGACTGCCTCCTCAGAGCCGCGCCCCCGACCCCGTTCGCGTCTTGACGGCGCTCGTCCTCAAACTCCCCCAGGGCCTTAAGGGCCAGGGGGACCCCCCATGACGGGCTGAGGGTGCCCGGCATTCCCCAGGCACGCCGGACGGGCTGAGGCTGCCCGGCGGCTTGCCCGGCAGCACGCCCGGTGGCTCGCCGCGGAGGCGGCTGTCCCTACTCGCCCTTCGTTCCCACCAGCCCCTGGATCCGGTTGGTCACCACGACCGGGCCCTTGGGTGGCACCAGGGCCAGTTCGTTGGATATCCACTCCCGGGTCAGGGAGGTGTTGATCCGGCCGGTCAGCAGGGCCTTCTCGTCGGGAGAGATGTCCAGGCGGACGCCCTTCGCGGCGGTCTGGCGCTCGAAGTGGCGGGCGGAGAAGAAGACCAGGGCGCGGCCGTCGGCGGTGCGCAGGCCCAGGGGGGCGAAGTCGCCGTCGTTCAGGGGCTGGTCGATGAACTGGCTGACGCGTCCCGAGCGCACCGCGTTCTTCTGGCGCGCCTCGCGCCAGGCGCTGGTGTGGTCCCCGGGCGCGAACACCGGTGGCTTGCCGTTCTGGAGGTACGAGGCGTAGTCCGCGCTCAGGTCCTTCGGGGCGACCGCGAGCGAGGGGTCGTCCGGGCGCACCGGCTCGGCCCAGCCGTCCTTGTCGGTCTTGAAGGCGGGCACGTCCTTGGTGCCCAGGATCGACAAGTAGGCCAGCTTCCACACCTGTTCGGGGCCGGTGCGCAGGAAGAGCAGCAGCCAGCGGGTGTCGTTCGGGCCCTTGTCGTCCTGGTCGCGGTTGGAGTCCGCGTCGGCGACGAACCAGCGCGGCCAGCCGGACTGCTTGGGAATCGTGTACGCGGCGTCGCTCAGGGCGAGCGGCGAGTGCTGCGGGTTGCCGCCCGGGCTCGTCGTGTGGCGGACGGTGAAGCCCGCCTGGGTCGTGGCGCCGAAGGAGCCGGTGACCCGGCCCGCGTCGAGGGCCGGGTCGTAGGCCTTGTCGGCCTTGTTGTAGGCGTCGAGGAAGTCGGTGAGCGCCGTCGCGGCCTCAGCCTTCGTCGCCGACGGTACGACTTCCCGCTCCCCGTGCACCGTCACGCAGCCGCTCGCGGTCACCGTCAGTACGGTCACCGTCGCGAGCCCCGCCGTCAGCCGACTCACCCTGCTCATGGACCGCCTTCTGCCCCTCGACCCTCGTCGTCCCCTCGGACTTCCGGAACCCTACCGGGGCGAAGAACAACGCGAGCGTGGGGATCAGGTACAGGGCCCAGACGACGACCTGGACGACGGTCGGGTCGGGCTGGAAGTTGAAGACGCCCTTGAGGAGGGTGCCGTACCAGCTGTCCGGCGCGATCGTCGAACTGATGTCGAAGGCAAGGGAGTTGATGCCCGGCAGGAAGTCGGCCTCCTGGAGGTCGTGCACGCCGTAGGCGAGGACGCCCGCCGCGACGACCACCAGCATGCCGCCGGTCCAGGTGAAGAACTTCGCCAGGTTGATCTTCAGTGCGCCGCGGTAGAACAGCCAGCCCAGGAACACCGCGGTGGCGAGGCCCAGCAGGGCGCCGATCATCGGCTGGAAGGTGCCGTTGTCGGAGCCGGCCGCGTGCACCGACGTCCAGACGAACAGGGCGGTCTCCAGGCCCTCGCGGCCGACCGCGAGGAACGCGGTCGCCACCAGCGCGCCGGTGCCCATCAGCAGGGCCGAGTCGAGCTTGCCCTGGAGTTCGGTCTTCAGGTGCCGCGCGGTGCGCCGCATCCAGAACACCATCCAGGTGACCAGGCCGACGGCAATGATCGACAGCGAACCGCCGAGCGCCTCCTGCGCCTTGAAGGTCATCTCCTGCGAGCCGAATTCGAGGCCCGCGCCGAACGCGAACGCGACGAACACGGCCACCCCGACGCCGATCCACACCGGCTTGAGCGCGTCCCGCCGCCCGGTCTTCACCAGGTAGGCGACCAGGATGCACACGACCAGGCTCGCTTCGAGACCCTCGCGCAGGCCGATCAGATAGTTGGCGAACATGTCTCCCTCTCAGCCGAAGAGTCCCCGGCCCCACCAGTCGTCCTTGTCGCGGACGCCCGGCGGGACCGCGAAAATCGCCGAACCCACGTGCTGGATGTATTCGTTGAGCGCGTCATGGCGGGCCAGGGCCCGCTGGACGGGCAGGAAGCCCTTGCGTACGTCACGCTGGTACGCCAGGAAGAACAGGCCCGCGTCCAGGCGGCCGAGGCCGTCCGTGCCGTCCGTGAAGGAGTAGCCGCGGCGCAGGATCCGGGCCCCGTCGTTGGAGTCGGGGTGCGCGAGGCGGACGTGCGCGGTCGGCTTCATCGCCTTCAGGAACGGCTCGTCGCGCTCCTTGGCCTTGCCGACCGGGGCGCCCTCGCCCTTGTCGCGGCCGAAGACGTCCTCCTGCTCCTGGAGCGAGGTGCGGTCCCAGGTCTCGATGTGCATGCGGATGCGGCGGGCCACCAGGTAGGAGCCGCCGGTCATCCAGTCGGAGCCGTCCTTGGCGCCGACCCACACATGCTCGTCGAGCGCCTTGGTGTCGGTGCCCGAGACGTTCCGGGTGCCGTCCTTGAAGCCCATCATGTTGCGCGGGGTCTGCGCGTCCGGCGTCGTCGAGGACGTCTTGCCGAAGCCGAGCTGCGACCAGCGGATGGCGACCTTGCCCATGCCGATGCGGGCCAGGTTGCGGATCGCGTGCACCGCGACCTGCGGGTCGTCCGCGCAGGCCTGGACGCACAAGTCGCCGCCGCTGCGCGCCGGTTCGAGGTTGTCGCCGGGGAACTGCTCGATGTCGACCAGCGCCTCGGGGCGCTTGCCGTCCAGGCCGAAGCGGTCCTTGGCGAAGAGCGAGGGGCCGACGCCGAAGGTCAGGGTCAGCCGGCAGGGCTTGAGGCCGAGCGCCTCGCCGGTGTCGTCCGGCGGCGCCTCGGCGAGCCCGCCGTAGGCGCCCTCGCCGACCGTCTTGCCCTCGGTCATCGCGGCGGCGGCCACCGTCCAGTCCTTGAGGAGCTGGACGAGTTCGGCGCGGTCCTTCGTCGTCACGTCGAACGAGGCGAAGTGGAGGCGGTCCTGGACCGCCGTGGCTATGCCGGCCTGGTGCTCGCCGTGGAAGGGCACCGCGGCGCCCGCGTCCGCGGCCGGCACCGCGTCACCGCCACCGCTCTTGACGACGGCGACCGTGCCGCCGGCCGCGGCGGCGCCGAGCGCGAGGCCCGCCCCGCCCCAGCCGAGCAGCGCCCGGCGGGAGGGGGACCTGCCGGCGCCGGTGGCCTCGGGCGTCTGGTCACTCATGGCGGATCTCCTCCTGCTCCTGGTGTTACTTCGCGACGGCGGCGGCGAGCTTCGACAGCGGCTCGGCGAGCGCGTTCACGGTGTCGGAGAGCTGCTTGCGGTCACCCTCGCCGACCTTGTCGTACGAGGTGAAGTCGTAGGAGGTCTTGTCCGTGCGGTACTTGTCGAGCAGCGTGTTCAGGGCGGCGAACTGCTTGTCCAGCTCGGTGGTGAGCGCCGCGTCGTTCTTCGAGGCGACCGGCTTGAGCAGCTCGTACGCCTTCTGCGCGCCCTCGACGTTGCCCTTGAAGTCGGACAGGTCGGTGTGGCTGTAGCGGTCCTCCTCGCCGGTGATCTTCCCGGTGGCGACCTCGTCGAGGAGTTCCTTGGCGCCGTTGGCCATCGAGGTCGGGGTGATCTCGGCGGTGCCGACCCGCTTCTGCCAGTCGGTCAGGTCCTTGTCCAGCTCGGTGGCGAGGTTCTTCTCGTCGTCACCGATCTTGCCGTCGGCCCAGAGGGACTTCTCCAGGCGGTGCCAGCCGGTCCACTTCTGGCCCTTCTCCAGGCCGTCCTCGCGGGTGTCGGTCTTCGGGTCGATGTCACCGAAGGACTCCGCGACCGGCTCGGTGCGCTCCCAGCCCAGGCGCGAGGGGGCGAACGCCTTCTTGGCCGCCTCCAGGTCGCCGGCCCGCACCGCGTCGGTGAAGACCTTCACCTTGGGCAGCGTCTCGTCGGCCTGCTCCTGGGCGTACTTGCGGTACTCGGCCACGGCCGTGTCCAGCTGCGGGTTGCGCTTGGCGGCGCTGCCACCGGTGACGGTGACCTTCTGGCGGATGCCGTCGCCCTTCATGCCGGGCTTGCAGGCGACCTCGTACGAGCCGGCCTTGACCTCGGCGGTGAGCTGCTGCTTGAGGCCGGGGCCTATGTTCTCGCGCTCGGCGACGATGCGGTCGTCCGGGAAGAGCAGATAGACCTCGGTGACCTTGGAGCCCTTGTTCTCGATGTCGAACTTGACGTGTCCGGCCGGGAAGTCGGTCTTCGACAGCTTGCAGGAGTCGTCGGTGGCCGTCACCTGGACCGAACCGTCGGCGCCGCCGGCCTTGGCATCGCTCTTGTTGGCGCAGCCCGTGACGGCGGCCAGGGCCGCGACGGCCGCGGCGGCGGTGACTACGGAGGTACGGACGGGTCGCATGCGGGCTCCACGCTGGGTCAGGGTCGACAGGTCGACTGAGGCGGACCTAACTTAACCGAGGCTTACCTGACCGATACCCACCGGGTGCGTGATTCAGCTCTCACCGGTCACGACGGGGTCACGGATCACGTCCCTTCGGTCACGGCCCGGTCGAGGACCACGGCCCGCAGGTCGCGCCCGGGCCGGGGATCGCGCCGGGGGACCACCACCGGGGTGCCCGTGCGGGGGTGCGCGAGGACGTCCACGGGCTGTCGGTAGACCCGGCCGACCAGCTCCTCGGTGAGCACCTCGCGGGGCGGCCCCTCGGCCGCGAGCCGCCCCTCGTGCAGCACGGCGATCCGGTCCGCGTACGCGGCCGCGAGGCCCAGGTCGTGCAGCACCACCACGACGGCGTCCCCGGCGCGGGCCCGCTCGCGGCAGATCCGCAGGACCCGTTCCTGGTGGCGCAGGTCGAGCGCGGCGGTCGGCTCGTCGAGCAGCAGCACCGGTGCGCGCTGGGCGAGCACCCGGGCCAGGGCGACGCGGGCCCGTTCGCCGCCGGACAGCGCGTCGAAGGGCCGCCGGGCGAAGCCGGCCACCCCGGTGGCCGCCATCGCCTCCGCGACCACCGTGTCGTCCTCCTCCTCGCGCACGGTCCCGGCCCACGGCGCCCGGCCCATCCATACGACCTCCTCGACCGGGAAGGGGAAGGACAGCGCGGCCTGCTGCGGCAGCACGGCCCGGCGCAGCGCGAGTTCGGGCGCGGGCCAGTCGGCGAGCGGCCGCCCGTCGATCCATACCGTCCCCGAGACCGCGGCCGCATCGCCCGCGAGCGCGGCGAGCAGCGTCGACTTGCCCGCCCCGTTGGGGCCGACGAGCGCCACGACCTCGCCGGTACGTACCCGGAGCCCGACGCCGTCGAGAACGGCACGGCCGCCGAGCCACACCGACAACGCACGGGCATCCAGGGCCGGATGACCCGGCCCGGGCGGCACGGGGAGCTCGCGCGGGCCGCGTGCGGAGAACAGGGACTTCAGGGCGTTCATGCCCAACCTCCTTGTGTGCGCCGGGTCCTGCGCAGGAGCCAGAAGAAGAAGGGGCTGCCGAACAGGGCGGTCAGGACGCCCAGGGGCAGTTCGGCGGGGGCGGCCACGGTACGGGCCGCGAGATCGCCCGCCATCAGGACGACCGCGCCGCCGAGCGCGCTGCCGGGGACGAGGAAGCGGTGCCCCGAGCCGGCCGCCATGCGCAGCAGATGCGGTACCAGGAGGCCGACGAACGTGATGACCCCGGCCACCGCCACGGCTGCCGCGGTGAGCAGCGCGACGACCAGCACGAGCACCACGCGCAGCCGCTCGACGTCGACGCCGAGGTGTCGGGCGGGCCGTTCGCCGAGCGCGAGGAGGTCGAGCCTGCGGGCGTACAGAGGGGCGACGGCCAGGCCCGCCAGGGCGCACGGCAGCACGGCGAGCACCTTGGGCCAGGTCGCCTGGGCCAGTGAGCCCAGCTGCCAGAAGGTGATCTGGGAGATCTGGGCGCTGTCCGCGAAGAAGATGAACAGGCCGATCAGGGCGCCCGCGAACGCGTTCACCGCGATGCCGGTGAGGATGAGGGTGACGACCTCGGTGCGGCCGCCCGAGCGGGACAGGGCGTACACGGCGAGGACCGTGACCAGGCCGGCGGTGAACGCGCAGAACGTGATGGTCCAGTTGCCGAAGAAGCTCAGCCCGAGCGCGATGGAGCCGACCGCGCCGGCCGCCGCGCCCGCCGAGATCCCGATCACGCCGGGTTCGGCGAGCGGATTGCCGAACACGCCCTGCATGAGCGCGCCCGCGCAGCCCAGCGACGCGCCGACGAGCAGGGCGAGTACGACCCGGGGGAGCCGTACGTTCCACAGCACGCTCTCGCCGACCCGGTCGAGCCCGTGGCCGCCGAGCCCCGCGCGGTGGCGCACCGAGCCGAGCACGTCGTCGAGCGGGATGTGGTACGCCCCGAGCCCTGCGGACAGGAGGGCGAGCAGGGCGAGCGCGGCGAGCAGAACGGCCGTAAGGAGAAGGGGAGTCGAGCGTCTCCGGTTCGGCTCGGCGGGCTCGGGCGGGGCCGTCGTGCCGGGGGCCTCGGCCGTCGCGGTCACTTCGTCGGCTCCGCGTACAGCTGGTCCACGAGGGACCCCAGGACCCGGTCGGTGCGCGGTCCGTAGTTGAGCAGCACGCCGTCGTCGATGGACACCACCCTGCGGTCCAGGCCCGCCGGGGTCTCGGCGACGCCCGGCACCTTCAGGAGCCCGTCGATGCCGCCCACGGATGCGAGTCCCTTGCTCATCACCAGGATGGCGTCCGGGGCGGCCTTGGCGAGGGCCTCGCTGGTGATGGCGGTGAAGTCCTTCGACAGGCCCGACTGCTTGCCCGCGTCCACGCCGCCCGCCGCCTCGATGAGGGCGGAGGCGCCGGAGCCGGCCCCGCCGAGCAGATAGACGGATGCCGGCCCGCGCAGATAGAGGAACGCGACCCGGGGCTTTCCGGCGCCCTTCGGGACGGCGTGCCTGGCCGCCGAAATCCGCTGCTCGGTACGGGACTTGAGGGCGGCTCCGGCGTCCGGGACGCCCAGGGCGGCGGCCACCGCGTCGATCCTGCGGTCCACGTCGGCGAGGCTCTTGGCGGGCTCGACCACGACCAGCGGGATTCCGGCGGCGCGGATCTGGTCGACGGCCTCGGCCGGCCCGGTCGAGGTGTCGGCGAGCACGAGCGTCGGCTTCAAGGAGAGGACGCTCTCGGCCGAGACGTCGTGGGCCCGCGTCACCACCGGCAGCTTCGCGGCCTGTTCGAAGGTGGCCGTGATGTCCCGGGCCACCACTTGGCGGCCGAGCCCGAGCGTGAAGACGATCTCGCTGAGGGAACCGGTGAGCGGCACGATCCGGTCGCCGGAGCGCACCGCGACCTGTCGGCCGTCCGCCGACCGCACGGTGACAGGCATGCGGGGGACGGGAGTTGGGGAGAGCGGTTCGACCTGGTCCGCGGCGGGCGCCGCCCCGGAGGATCCGACCGTGCCCGTACCCGTACCCGTGCCGCTGTCGGTGCCGCAGCCCGTGAGGGCGAGGGCGAGCGCGGAGAGCAGCGCACCCGCGAGAAGTCCTGGTCTGCGCACCGGGTGCACCGTCCTTCGCTCGGTAGTGGTCGGCGCTGCGAGGGACTTCCGGCATCGCCACGAGATAGCTTAGGTTAGCCTTACCTAAGTCGCCAGACCGCATCTGCGGCCTGCCGTACGGCCCGTCTCCGGGCTGCCCCTGCCCGCCCGGCCTGCCCGGGCCGAGCGCCGCGCCGCCCCCTTACCGGAGGGATCTCCATGTCGTCGTCCAGACCCGCCCGGACACCCGTCCTCGCGCTGCTCGCGGTGCTCCTGGGGGCGGTCCTGGGGGCGCTGCTTCCGGCGGCATCCGCCCGTGCGGCGGACTCGGGGGAGCGGGCGGTGCGGGGCGGGCGGCTCGACTGGGGGATCAAGTCGTCCTTCCAGAGCTATGTCACCGGACCGGTGGCGCACGGCAGTTGGAGCCTGACGGGCGGTGCCGCCACCATCGACGGCGGCCGGTTCCGCTTCCACTCGGCGACCGGCTCCTACGACCCGGAAGGCGGCGGCTTCCGGGCCGCCTTCTCCGGTGGCGTCCACTTCACGGGCCATCCGAAACCGGACGGCACCCATGAACTCGACCTCGTCGTGGCGCGCCCCTCCGTGCGGATCGAGAACGGCAGGGGAACCCTCTGCGCCGATGTGACCAGCAAGGCGAAGGGCAGCGGGCAGGTCACGACCAAGTCCCAGGTTCCGCTCGCCTCGCTGGCGCTCGCCGGGATCGATCTGAAGGGCGGTTCCACCCCCGTCGCCCTCCAGAACGTCCCGGCGACGCTGACCTCCCAGGGTGCCGAGGCCTTCGCCGGGTACTACGCGGCGGGCACCGTGCTCGACCCGCTGAGCCTGTCGGTGGACATGGAAGCGCCGAAGGCCGCCGACTCCGCTTCCGCCGAACCCCGTTCAACTCCATCGCTCCCGGCGAGCCGGTCCGCCGGCTTCGCCGACGCGGCCGTCGACTGGGGGGTGCGCCGCACCTTCCGCGAGTACGTCGGCGGGCCCGTCGCGCAGGGCAGGTGGACGGTGTCGGCCGGAGCGCGGGACGGCGGGGCGCTGTTCCGCTTCCCCGGCGGCAAGGGCACGTACGACGAGCGCGCCGCCACCTTGGACGCGACTTTCACCGGAGCCGTCCGCTTCACCGGCAGGGAGCTCGACCTCACCCTCGACCGGGTCGCGGTGACGGTGGCCGACGGAACCGGCACCCTCTCGGCGGGCGGCCGTCCGGTCGTCACCTTCCCGGCGCAACTCGCCCTGAACAAAGGCCTGGTGAGCGTCGCCGAGGCGCCCGCGAAGCTGACCGCCGAAGGCGCCGAACTGTTCGGCGGGCGGTATCCGGCGGGCACCGGCATGGACCCGGTGTCCCTCGCCGTCGCCGTCGACCCTCAAGCGCGGCTGCCCGCCCTGCCCGACCTCGGCACCGGTGCGAGCGCCACGCCGTCGGCGGCGCCTTCGCCCGGCGCGTCCCCGCTCGGTGCGGAGCCGGCGGCCGGGGCCGCGTCCGGCTCGGGCCCGGGTGCGCTCGGCTGCGCGGCCTTCGGTGCGGCGCTCGTCGCCGTGGCGGGTGGCGCGTTCGCGGCGTTCGCCCTGGCCCGCAGGCGGCGGACGGCGCCGGCGACCCCCGAACCCCCCGCGGACGAACCCCCCACCGAAGCCTGACCGAACCTCCCTCCCCGTCCCTCGTAGATCCACCAAGGAGACCCGGCCGATGCCCGCAACTCCCTCTTCCTCCGTTCCACGCCGCCGCCGCCGGCGGTCGGCGCTCGCGGCGGCCGTCGCCACCGCCGCCTCGCTGGGCGCGGCCGTACCGGCCTTCGCGGCACCCGGTCCCGAAGGCGCCCCGCCCAAGCTGGAGTTGAAGGACGGCACCCTCGACTGGGGCTTTCGTGAAAGCTTCCGCAAGTACATCGCGGCGGCCGGCCGCATCACGGTCGCGGACGGCGCGAAGCAGGCGGCCGCCAACGGCGTGTTCACCTTCACCGGCGGCACGGGCACGTACGACACGGCGACGCACGGCACGAACAACGCCTTCAAGGGCAGCGTCCGCTTCGAGGCGCACGGCGGTGTCCTGGACATCAAGCTGTCCGATCTGAAGGTCGCCACCACCGGCACCAAGGGAACGATCACCGCCGACATCACCACCAAGGACCAGTCGGGCAAGGACCTGCTCAAGAACGACGTGGCGCTCGCCGACCTCGACCTGTCGAAGGTCCGGCCGGGTTCCGGCGCGGGCGGCGCGATGGTGTTCAAGGACATACCGGCCGCTCTCACCAAGGCCGGAGCGGCGGCCTTCAACGGCCAGTACAAGGAGGGCGACCCGCTCGACCCGGCGACCCTGACGGTCACCCCCGCGGCCGCCCCGGACAAGCCCGGGCCCTCCCAGAAGCCGAAGCCGTCGGACTCCCCGAAGCCGTCGAACCCACCGAAGCCGTCGAACCCACCGAAGCCCTCGGACAAGCCCAAGCCGTCGGACAAGCCCGTGCCGCCGACCGCGCCCACCCCCGGGCCGGCCGGGCAGAGCAAGGTCTCCGACGGCCGGCTCACCTGGGGTCTGAAGGAGTCCTTCCGCCGCTACGTCAACAGCGGCGGCGGCACCGGGGCGGCCGGCGGGGCGAAGAAGAACGGCGACCTCTTCGACTTCTCCCTCGGCAGGGCGGACCTCGACGCCCAGGCCCGTACGCTCGACGCGGCCTTCAAGGGGAGCATCAACTTCAGTTATCCGGCACACCAGTTGGACATGACGTTCAGCGATCTGAAGGTCAAGGCCGACGGCAGCAGGGGCACGCTGGTGCTCGACGTCACCACCCCCAAGGGCACGAAGGACGACATCGCCTTCGCGACGCTCGACCTCTCCCGCGCCGACTACACCGACAAGAGCGGTGTGGTCCGCCTCGCCGCCGTACCGGCCGCCTTCACGGCCGAGGGCGCCGCCGCCTTCGCCAACGACACCACGGGCTCGATGTACCGGGCCGGCGACGCGATCGACCCGCTCGACCTCGCCTTCACGGTGCGGGACGGCGTCCCGCTGCCCCAGGGCTCCGGCTCCGGCTCCGGCGCGGTCCCGGTGTCCGACACCACCCCGTCCGGCACGGTCGGGTCGTCCGTGGGCGGCACCGGGGCCCTGGCCGCCACCGGCGCCGGTGTCCCGGCCGGCGCGCTGCTCGGCGCGGCGGGCCTGGCCGCCGCCGCGGGCGGAGCGATGCTGTACGCCGCCCGGCGCCGCAAGGCCTGACCCCGTACGCCCGAGGGCCGCACCCCGATTCGGGGGTGCGGCCCTGTCTGCTGCTTCAATGCGTACGTGAATGCGTACGTGAGTGAGCAGGACGTACTGATCGACGTGCTCAGGGTCTTCTGCGGGCCCGACGGCGGTCACGGCAACGCGCTCGGAGTGGTGCGCGAGGGGGCGGACGTGCCGGGCGAGGCGGCCCGGCAGGAGCTGGCGCGTCAACTCGGCTTCAGCGAGACCGTGTTCGTGGACGATCCCGAACGCGGCACCGTCGACATCTACACCCCGGGGGTGCGTCTTCCGTTCGCCGGGCACCCCCTGGTCGGTACGGCCTGGCTGCTCGACCTGGAGGTTCTGGAACTGCCGGTGGGCGACGTACTGGCCCGCCAGGACGGCGAGTTCACCTGGATCACGACCCGCTCCGAGTGGGTGCCGCCGCGCACCCTGCGCCAGTACGCCTCGGCCGCCGAGGTCGACGCGCTCGCGGTGCCGGAGCCGGGGGAGTGGGTGTACGCCTGGGCCTGGCAGGACGAAGCGGCCGGCCGGGTCCGTGCGCGGGCGTTCCCCGGCCGCGGCGACGGCATCGAGGAGGACGAGGCGACGGGCGCCGCCGCCCTCCTCCTCACCCAGAGCCTGGGCCGGGCCCTGAACATCACCCAGGGAGCCGGCTCCCAACTCCTCACCGCCCCCGGCCCGGACGGCGAGATCGAACTGGGCGGCCGAGTACTCCTGGACCCGGCCGTACCAGCGCGCCACTCCGGTACACCTACGGGGGCGCGAGGAACTGCGCGAGCCACCACGCACGGTCCGCAGCCGAAAACGGGTTGAGGGCCCTGGGGCTCTGGCCCCAGACCCCGTTCGCACCTGAAGGGCGCTCGTCCTCGCACCCGAACCGGCCCACCCGCGGAGCGCTACGCGCTGAGCGGGAACTCCGAGCCCAGCTCTCTGAACACGGCCGTGTTCAGGGCGAAGGCCCGCTTGCACTCGTCGACGATCCGCTGCTTCTCCAGGTCGTCGACGCCCAGTCCGTCCAGCCGCTCGCGATAACTCCGCTTGAACGCCGCCGGGTTGCCGATCCCGTCGAAGACGTAGAACCGGACCCCGTCGCCCTTGCGGGCGAAGCCCCACGTGCGTTCCGCCTTGTCGCGGATGATCTGGCCGCCCGACAGGTCGCCGAGGTAGCGCGTGTAGTGGTGGGCCACATAGCCCGCGGGCCACGTCCGGGCGCACTGTGCGACGCGCTCCGCGTACGCGGCCGTCGAGGGCAGCGGGGAGGCGGTGCGCCGCCAGTCGGCGCCGCGCAGATGCGCGAGGTCCCGCTCCAGCTCGGCCGTGCGCATCAGCTCCGGCTGGATGAACGGCCCGGCGACCGGGTCGGCGGCGAGTGCCGCGGCACCCTCCTCCAGGGCCCGGTACACGAACCAGAGCTGCTCGGTGTAGCGGGCGTAGGCGTCGACGCCGAGCCGGCCGCCGAGCAGGTCCCCCATGAACGTCGAGGTCTCGGCCTCCGTGTGCTGCTCGTGCGAGGCGGTGCGGATCAGCGTGGAGAACGGCGTCGTCGCGCTGGTGGTCAAGGCGGGCCTCCGGGGACCGAGGGGTGCGGGAACCGGTCGGATCTTCTCAGGTTAGGGTTACCTAAGTCAATGGGTTCCCGACGTCCTGTCGGTAAAAAGGTACCCGCTGTCCCGCGACGGGACACCCGGTCGAAAAATGTCCGGCAGTCCCGCTACGGCAGGGTGAGGATCTCGGTGCCGGTCTCCGTGACCACCAGGGTGTGCTCGAACTGGGCCGTCCGCCTGCGGTCCTTGGTGACGACGGTCCAGCCGTCCTCCCACATGTCGTACTCGTGGGTGCCCAGGGTCAGCATCGGCTCGATCGTGAAGGTCATGCCCGGCTTGATCACCGTCGTGGCGTGCGGGGCGTCGTAGTGCGGCACGATCAGACCGGAGTGGAAGGCCGTGCTGATGCCGTGGCCCGTGAAGTCCCGTACGACGCCGTAGCCGAAGCGCTTGGCGTACGACTCGATGACCCGGCCGATGATGTTGATCTGACGGCCCGGGCGGACCGCCTTGATCGCGCGGTTGAGGGACTCCCGGGTCCGCTCGACCAGCAGCTTCGACTCGTCGTCGACGTCCCCGCAGAAGTACGTGGCGTTGTTGTCGCCGTGCACCCCGCCGATGTACGCGGTGACGTCCAGGTTCACGATGTCGCCGTCCTTCAGGACGGTCGAGTCCGGGATGCCGTGGCAGATGACCTCGTTGACCGAGGAGCACAGCGACTTGGGGAAGCCGCGGTAGCCCAGCGTCGACGGATAGGCGCCGTGGTCGCACATGTACGCGTGCGCGACCCGGTCGAGCTCGTCCGTCGTCACCCCCGGCGCGATGTGCTTGGCGGCCTCCTCCATCGCCCGCGCCGCGATCCGCCCCGCGGTCCGCATCAGCTCGATGGTTTCGGGGGTCTGCACTTCGGGGCCGGTGTACGGCGCGGGCATGGGCTTCCCGACGTACTCGGGACGCCGGATACGACCCGGGACGGAACGGGCCGGAGAGATCTCCCCGGGCACGAGCAGGGACTGCGACTTCGGCTGGCCAGACATGCCGGCGAGTCTATCGAGCGGGTGTGGGGCAGCATGGGCTTGAGGCCCCAGGCCACCGTCGTCCCAGGGAAGAGGCAGCCATGGCTCTGTTCAAGAAGCGCACCGTCGGCAAACCCGGCGAGTGGTACTACTGCCTGGTCCACCACAAGGTCGAGGAGGGCCCCGACTGCCCGGCCAAGGACCGCTTCGGCCCGTACACCTCGCGCGAGGAGGCCGAGCACGCGATGCAGAACGCGCAGGAGCGGAACCTGGAGTGGGAGAACGACCCGAAGTGGCACGACAAGTCCGCCCCGACGGACGGCACCGACTAGGCGGCACCGACTGGGGAGGCGCCGACCCCGACGCCATGACGGCGGCCGGCCGGGTGCGAGGACGGCGCCGGCCAAGCCCCCGTGGCGGCCCGGCTACGCCCCCGTGGTGGTGGGCTGCTTGGCCGCCCTGCGGCGGGCCGCGTCCTCGTCGGTCGCCGAGTCGTAGGTGATCAGCCTGGGCAGCGCCGCGGCGAGCAGCCCCACCGCGGCCACGCAGGCCACCCCGCCCGACCACACGGCCGCCCTGGTCCCGGTCCAGCCGGCCATCGCGCCGGCCCGCACCTGTCCGAGCTGCGGGCCGACGCTGTACGAGAGCACCTCTATCCCGGCCAGGCGGCCGCGCAGCTCCTCCGGGATGGTCTGGTTCCAGATCGTCGAGCGGCCGAGCCCGCTGAGCATGTCCCCGGCGCCCGCCACGGCGAGGCAGCCGAGCACCAGCCACACGTTGCCGATCAGTCCCGCCCCGGCCATCGCCGCGCCCCACACGACCGCGCCGACCACCACGAACAGGCCGTGCCGGCGCACCCGCGAGGTCCAGCCGCTGGTGAGGCTGAGCAGTACCGAACCGGCCGAGCCCGCCGCGTACATCAGGCCGAGCGACCAGTCGGCGTGCAGGCTCTCGGCGAGGAACGGGAAGATCGCGTTCGGGAAGGCGAAGAACATCGCGGCCAGGTCCACCGCGTAGGTCCCGAGCAGCACCGGCCGTGACCAAGCGTACCGCGCGCCCTCCGCGATGCCGCGCAGCGAGGGCTTCCGGGCGTCGTGGGCGGGCGGGGCCGGGGTCAGCCGGGCGCACATCACCACCGACACGGTGAACGTGCCGATGGTCGTGGCGTACGCCGTGGCCGTACCGGCGTACGCCACGACCAGGCCGGCCAGCGACGGTCCCGCGATCGCGCCGAGCTGCCAGCGCAGGGCGTTGAGCGCGGCGGCCGCGGTCAGCTGGTCGTGCGGCACGATCCGGGCCATCAGCGAGTCGAGGGCCGGGCGCTGGAGCCCGGCGAGCGCCGAGACGCCGGCCGCCACCACGTACAGCGGCCAGAGCACGGGGTTCGGGAGCAGCGCGTTGACCAGCAGGATCAGCGCGAGCAGACCGAGGCCCGCCTCGGTGGCGAGGATGACCTTGCGGCGGTCCACCGCGTCCGCGAGGGCGCCGCCGTACAGGCCGAACACGACCAGCGGGACGAGTTCCACGGCGCCCATCGCGCCCACCGCGAGCGGCGAGTCGGTCAGCTCCTTGATCTGCAACGGCAGCGCGACCATCGCCATGAAGCTGCCGAAGTTGGTGATCAGGCCCTGCACCCACAGCAGCCGGAAGTCGGCCGAGGCCCGCCAGGGGGCGAGGTCGGGCAGGATCGAGCGGAGTCGGGACGCGGGGGGTTCTTCGGGCACGAGCGGCCATGCTCCGGGCCCGGGACGCCGGGCGCAAACGAATTACGTGCGTGCGTGCCCCGCTGGACAGGCTCCCGTCCCGTGGCGCGGACCCCGGGCAGCTCGCCGATGCCCCGTCACCAGCGTCCCGGCGGCGGGGCCGTCAGCTGGTCGGCCAGGCGGCCGAGGCGGTCGCGGAAGCGGCGCGGGCCGCGCTGCGGCGGCAGGACGTTCTCGCCCGCGGCCGCGCTGACCAGGTGCTGCACGGTGTCGAAGTCGAGCTCCGCGTCCGGGGTCACGGTCAGCGACTCGTGGACGAGGCCCCGCACCTCACGGTCGCCGCCGTCCAGGGCGAGCACGGTCGCGCCCGCCCTCCGTGCGTCATGAACGCGTTCGAGGAGCCCTTCGGCGGGTCGCTCGGGCGCCACCACGAGCAGTGTCTCGCCGCGCCGCGCCGCCTCCAGGCGGCCGAGCCCGACCGACAGGTGCGGCGGGCCGCCCGGCTCGGTGCGGTGGCGCACCAGGGTCGGGCTCAGCTCGGGAAGCCCCGACCAGGCGGCCTCGTCGGTGAGATGGGCGGCCAGGTGCCAGGGCTCGTACGACTCGGTGCCGACCAGGAGGAGGCCGCCGCCGTGCGGCACGACCGAGGAGCGCAGGACGCCCGCGAAGCGGCGGGTGGCCCGCAGCCACTCCGTCCCGGCGAGCACTTCCCGCAGCAGTGCGACCCGTACGGCATCCATGCCGGAAGAGTGCCGCATCCGGGCCGCCCGCGGGCCGGAACGCGTCTTCCTCATCCGAACGAAGCCCTCGGCTACGGACGAGTAAGGTCGCCCTCATGACTTCCACTGACAACGCCGCCAACGCCGCGAAGCCCGCCGCGAAGGACCCCTGGGAGCTTCCGGACGTCTCCGGTCTCGTCGTCGGCGTGCTCGGCGGCACCGGCGACCAGGGCCGCGGTCTCGCCTACCGGCTCGCCCGGGCCGGCCAGAAGGTGATCATCGGCTCCCGGGCCGCCGAGCGCGCCCGGACCGCGGCCGAGGAACTCGGGCTCGGTGTCGAGGGCGCCGACAACGCGGAGTGCGCGCGGCGCAGCGACATCGTGATCGTGGCGGTGCCGTGGGACGGCCACGCCAAGACGCTCGAATCGCTGCGCGAGGAGCTGGCCGGCAAGCTCGTCGTCGACTGCGTCAACCCGCTCGGCTTCGACAAGCAGGGCGCGTACGCCCTGAAGCCCGAGGAGGGCAGCGCCGCCCAGCAGGCCGCCGCCCTGCTGCCCGGCTCCCGGGTGACCGCGGCCTTCCACCACCTATCGGCGGTGCTGCTCCAGGACGCCTCGGTCGAGGAGATCGACACCGACGTGATGGTCCTCGGCGAGGCCCGTGCCGACACCGACCTCGTGCAGGCCCTCGCCGGGCGCATCCCCGGCATGCGCGGCGTCTTCGCCGGGCGGCTGCGCAACGCCCACCAGGTCGAGTCGCTCGTCGCCAACCTGATCTCGGTCAACCGCCGCTACAAGGCGCACGCGGGGCTGCGCGTCACCGACGTCTGAGCCCGCCCGTCCGGCCGCACCCGGGCCGGGACGCGTGCGCCCGTGCCCGAGGTGCGGGGCGCCGACGGACATGGGGGACACTGGACGGGCGGGTGCCGAGCGCACCCGCCCGTCCCTTTCGTCCCGCTCGACCGCAGTGCCGCAAAGCAGCCGTACCCGACAGGAGCCGACCTCCATGCCCCGCCTCGCTCTGTACGCCCTCGCCGTCTGTGTCCTCGCCGCCGTCGCGGCCGTGGTCTCCTTCGTCCAGGGCAGCTGGCTCGGAATCGTCTGGGTGCTCCTCGTCGGGCTCTCGTCCAACATGTGCTGGTACTACCTGCGCCGGGCCCGCGCCGAGCGGACGAGCCCCAGCCCCGCGGAGTGAGGGCAGGCCCCCGCTCACCTGACAAGATCCGCTGGACAGGCCCTAGCGCTGCGGGGTGATCGAGAGGCTGCCGAGGTCCGGCCAGAACTGGTAGAGGCCGCGGCCGGCCGCCGCGGCCCAGTCCGGCACCCCGAGCCCGCTCAGGATCGCGTAGATCAGCCGGAAGAACTCCTGGTTGACCTCGGGGATCCACAGCAGCCCGAACACCGCGAGCAGCCCGAACGGGGCGAACGGCTCGACCTGGCGCCGCGCCGCGTGCGAGAGCCACGGCTCGATGATCCCGTACCCGTCGAGACCCGGCACCGGCAGGAAGTTGAGCACCGCCGCCGACACCTGGAGCAGCGCCAGGAACGCCAGCGCGTACCGGAAGTCGTCGGGCACCCCGTCCAGCGCGTGCAGCCAGAACGGGGCCGTGCACACCACGGCGAACAGCACGTTGGTGAGCGGGCCGGCCGCCGAGATCAGGCTGTGCCGCCAGCGGCCCCGGATGCGGCCCCGCTCGATGAAGACCGCGCCGCCGGGCAGGCCGATGCCGCCCATGATCACGAAGACGACCGGCAGCACGATCGACAGCAGCGCGTGCGTGTACTTCAGCGGGTTGAGCGTGAGGTAGCCCTTGGCGCCGACCGTGATGTCACCGCCGTGCAGCGCGGTGCGGGCGTGCGCGTACTCGTGCAGGCACAGCGACACCACCCACGCCGACGTCACGAACAGGAACACGGCGAGGCCGCGCGAGGCGGCGTAACTCGTCCACACCGCCCACCCGGAGACCGCCATGACGGCGACGATCCCGAGGAAGACCGGGCTGATCCGCCGGTCGTGGTGGCGGGAGGTTGCGGTGGCCATGCGGTCGGCTCCTGTGCTGGTGGGACGGTCGGGAAGAACGCGCCTGACCGTACAGGGGGTACGCGCCCGTGTCCGGCCCCCCGCCCGGATCGCAGGCGGGTTCCCTGCGTCGAACGTCCCGGGAGCCGCCGGTAGTTCCGCCTCGGGGAACCCGGGCGCGGCGGTGTCGAAGACAATGGGGGCGTGCGCTACCGGATTCTCGGCAACACCCAGGTCCTTCACCCCGACGGCAGCCCCGTCGCCCTCGGCGGTGCGCGGCTGCGCGCCCTCCTGACGGTCCTGGCGCTGCGGCCGGGCCGGGCCGCCCCGGTGGGCCTCCTCGTCGACGAGGTGTGGGGGGACCGCCCGCCCGCGGACGCTCCGGCCGCGCTCCAGGCGCTGGTCGGGCGGCTGCGCCGGGCGCTCGGCCACGACGCGGTGTTCTCCGCCGGGAGCGGCGGCTACGGGCTCGCCGCCGAGGCCGACGACATCGACCTGCACCGCTTCGAGCGGCTCGCCGCCGACGGCGCCCGTGCCCTGGAGGAGGGCGACGCGGCGAAGGCCGCGACCCTGCTCGACGACGCGCTCGCCCTGTGGGCCGGGCCCGCGCTCGCCGATCTGCCCGAACCCGGAACGCTCGGCGCCCGCGCCGAGTCCCGCAGGCTGGACGCCCGGCGGCTGCGGCTCGGCGCCGCCCTCGCGCTCGGTCGCGCCGGCGAGACGCTCGCCGAACTCGCCGTGCTGTGCGACGGCCATCCGCTGGACGAGCCGCTGCACGCGCTGCGCATCAAGGCACTGCGTGCCGCGGGCCGCCCGGCCGAGGCGCTCGCCGCCTACGAGAGCGTGCGCGCCACCCTGGCCGAGGAGCTGGGCGCCGACCCCGGGCCCGAACTGCGGTCCATCCACGCCGAGTTGCTCAACCCGGCCGCCGAGCCTTCGCCGCCGGCCGCCCCGGCGCACGGCAATCTGCGGGCCCGCCTCACTTCCTTCGTCGGGCGGGAGGCCGACCTCGCGGACATCCGGGGCGACCTGGAGAGCGCCCGGCTCGTCACCCTGCTCGGGCCCGGCGGGGCCGGCAAGACCCGGCTCTCGCAGGAGGCGGCCGACGGACTGGCGGCCTGCTGGCCGGACGGGGTGTGGCTGGCCGAACTCGCGCCGGTGGAGGACCCGTCCGGGGTGCCGGCCGCCGTGCTCACGGCCGTCGGCGCCCGCAAGACGGTGCTGCACGCGGTCGGCGCCGATGAGTTCAGGGCCGCCGACCCGCACGCGGACGACCCCGTGGTCCGGCTCGCCGAGCACTGCGGGCCGCGCCGGATGCTGCTGCTCCTGGACAACTGCGAGCATGTGATCGGCGCCGCCGCGGAGCTCGCCGAGTACCTCCTGGCCCGCTGCCCGCAGCTGGTCGTCCTCGCCACCAGCCGTGAACCGCTGGGCGTACCGGGCGAGTTGGTGCGGCCGGTGGAACCGCTGCCCGCGCCCTTCGCGCTGCGCCTGTTCGCCGAGCGGGGGGCCGCGGCCCGGCCCGGCTTCCGTGTCGAGGACGACCCGGAGGCCGCCGCCGAGATCTGCCGCCGCCTGGACGGACTCCCGCTCGCCATCGAACTGGCCGCGGCCCGCCTCCGTATGCTGACACCCTGTCAGATCGCGGACCGGCTCGACGACCGCTTCCAGTTGCTCACCAGCGGCAGCCGCACCGTGCTGCCCCGGCAGCAGACCCTGCGGGCGGTCGTCGACTGGTCCTGGGACCTCCTGGAGGCCGCCGAGCGCGCGGTGCTCGGCCGGCTCGCCGTCTTCGCGGGCGGCTGCGAGCTGGCGGCGGCGGAGGCGGTCTGTGCCGAGGGCGGCGCGTCCACGGGCCCCGACGTGGCCTCCGTGCTCGGCTCGCTCGTCGACAAGTCCCTCGTCGTGGCCGCCCCCGACGGCGCCGGCGAGATGCGCTACCGGCTGCTGGAGACCGTCGCCGAGTACGCCGCCGAGCGGCTCGCGGAGGCCGGCGACCGGGCCGCCGCCGAGCGGCGCCACCTCACGTACTACCGGGAGCTCGCCCGCCGCGCCGACGCCGAGCTGCGCGGCCCCGGGCAGCGGACCGCGATCCACACCTTCGAGCGCGAGTACGAGAACCTGCGGACCGCGCTGCGCCGCTCGGTCGCGCTGCGCGACGAGCACGAGGCACTGTGCCTGGTGCACGCCCTGCTCTGGTACTGGCAGATGCGCGATCTCAGGGGCGATTCACGACACTGGGGGCGGGAGGTGGCCGCCCTCGGCCCCGACCCCTTCGCGCCGCCCGTGGCGCCCGCGCCGCCCGTCCACACCCGCTGCACGGACGTCCCGCCGCCGTTCGACGACGAGGTGCTCCAGGAGGCGAGGCGCGGCGTCCATCTGCTCCAACTGGCCTCCATGGACCACGACTTGGACGTATGGACCACCCCCGAGGCCCTGGAGCGGCTGCGCGCGATCGTGTCCGCCTACCGGCCGGGGCTTCCCCAGACCTGCCGTATGCCGGCCTCGCTCTGGTTCTTCCCGGTCGTGCTCACCGGCGACCAGGAGCTGTTGAAGGAGGTGCTGGACGCGACCGTGGCGGCCTGCGAGGAGTACGGCTACGAGTGGGAGCTGGCCGCGGCCCTCCAGATGCGCGCCAACGTTCGGGCCAACCGGGCCGAATGGCCGGGCGACGCGGCCGCCGACGCCGACCGCAGCCTCCTGATGTTCCAGCGCCTGGGGGACGCCTGGGGTGCGGCCGAGGCGCTCGGGGCCCGCGGCGAGGCGCGGGAGAAGCGGGGCCAGTACGGCCTGGCCGCCGAGGACTTCGCGGCCGCACTCGACCACGCCGAGTGGCTCGGGGCCGAGGCCCAGACGTCCCTGCTCAAGGCACGGCTCGCCGCCGCGCTCCTGGAGACGGGAGAGGCGGAGCGCGGCGAGGTGCTGTTGCGCGAGATCCTGGCCGAGGGTCACCGCGCGGGCGTCGAGGCGCGGCCCGCGGCCCGGCTCTTCCTCACCATGTGGCTGGGCCGCACCCGCCGGTTCGACGAGGCGCGCGAGCAGGTCGACATCATGCTGCGGGAGTTCCGCTCCGCCAACCTGATGCTGTTCGAGGGCTTCGTGCTCGGCGTGCGGGCCTGGCTGGACAACGAGGAGGGGCGGTACGCCGAGGCCCTGTCCGGGGCGCGCGTCGCGCTGGACAGGGCGCAGGAGCCGCTCTCGCGGATGGTCGCGCCGGAGATGATCCCGGTGCATCTGATCACCGCGGCCTGGGCCGTCGCCGGGCTCGGGGGTACGGACAACGGCCTGGACGCGGCACGCCTCATCGGCGCCGGCGACGCCCTGCTTCCGGTCGGCCACTTCTCCTCGCCCGTGGAAGTGGAGCAGCGGACCGTGGCCGAGCGCACCGCGCGCGCCCTGCTCGACGACGCCGCCTACCAGGCCGCGTACGCCGAGGGCGGTGGGCTCCCCGCGGAGGAGGCCACCGCCCTGGTACGACGTGCTCACGCGGCCGGACGCGACTGACGTACCGTCAGACTCAGGTGCGCTTGCGGAACTTGGCGACCGCCAGCGGGGCCGTCACCAGCGTGATGCCCGCCGACCAGGCCAGGGTCATCAGCGCGGAGTGGGCGACCGGGCCGCCGGTGATCAGACCGCGGCCCGCGTCGGCCAGGTTGGACAGCGGGTTGTAGTCGGTGAAGGACTGCAACCAGCCCGGCATGGTCGTCGGCTTGGCGAAGATGGACGAGCCGAACTGGAGCGGCATGAGCACGAGCATGGCCACTCCCTGGACGGCCTGGACCGTCTTCATGGTGAGTCCGAGCAGGATGAAGATCCACATGAGAGACGCGCCGAACACCAGGGACAGGCCGATGGCGCCGAGCAGGCCGAACACCGAGGTGCTGACGCTCAGTCCCAGGATGAAGCCCATGATCAGCAGGATCGTGGTGGCCACCAGCATGCGGCCGATCTCGACCACCATCTTGGCGATGAGGACGGACGACCGGGCGATGGGCATCGTCCGGAAGCGGTCCATCACCCCCTTCTTGAAGTCGTCGTTGACGCCGGTGCCGACCGCCATGGCGATGTTGAGGCCCATCGTCGCCATCAGGCCGGGCACCAGGTAGTTGACGTACTGGCCGCGGTTGCCGGCGCCGAACATCGCGCCGCCGAAGACGTACACGAAGAGCAGCACGAAGATGATCGGCATGAGCACCGCGTCGAACATCGACTCCGGGTCGGCCTTGATCTGGAGCATGTTGCGGCGTGCCAGGGCGCCGATGTGGCGCAGGTTCGCGCGCAGCCCGATCCGTGCGTCGTCGGATCCGACGGCCGCCCGCGGGGGCGAAGGGGCCTGCTGGGCAGGCGCGTTGACGGTGGTGGTGGCGCTCATGCCGCGACCTCCTCGGTCTCTCGGGCGGCGTCCTGGGAATCGGCGGTCTTCTGGCCGGTGATGGCCAGGAACACCTCGTCCAGGCTGGGAAGGTGGGTGCCTATGTGGGCGATGCCGTAGCCGCGCGACCCCAACAGGCCGACCACTGCGGTCAGTTGCTCGTCGCTGAGGATCGGGACGTTCAGCACGCCCTCGTCCGGCACGACCTGGGTGCCCGCGACGCCGTCCAGGCCCGCCTCGGCGACGGCCCGCGCCATCGCGCCCAGCTGCTCCGGGTCGGTGGGCCGGATCTGGAGGGTGCGGCCGCCGACGCGTGCCTTCAGCTCGTCGACCTCGCCGTTGGCGATGACCCTGCCGCGGTCGATGACCGTCAGCTCGCTCGCCAGCTGCTCGGCCTCTTCCATGTACTGCGTGGTCAGGAGCACGGTGGCGCCCTCGGCGACCATCCGGCGCACCTCGTCCCAGACCTCGTTGCGGGTGCGCGGGTCCAGGCCCGTGGTCGGCTCGTCCAGGTACAGCACGGCCGGGTGGCCGATCATGGAGGCCGCCAGGTCGAGCCGGCGCCGCATGCCGCCGGAGTAGGTCGCCGTGAGCCGCTTGCCGGCGTCCGTGAGCGAGAAGCGCTCCAGGAGCTCGTCGGCGCGGGAGCGGGCGTCCTTGCGGGACAGGTCGAGCAGCCGGCCGATCATGTACAGGTTCTCGCGGCCGGACAGCTTCTCGTCGACCGAGGCGTACTGCCCGGTCAGGCCGATGGTGCGGCGCAGCTGACGGGGCTGGCGCACCACGTCGTACCCGGCGACGACGGCGGTTCCGGCGTCCGGCACGAGCAGGGTGGACAGGCAGCGTACGAGCGTGGTCTTGCCGGCGCCGTTCGGTCCGAGGACACCGAGCACGGTGCCCTCGCGGACGTCCAGGTCGACGCCGTCCAGCGCCTTGGTGTCGCCGAAGTGCTTCACCAGCCCCCGCACGGAGACGGCGACGCCGGCCGCGCCCTCCCCGTTGTTCCTGGGCTTCTTGTCGATTCGCGTCATGCCCCCAAGGTGCCAGTCCCCACCGACAGGTCACCGACAGAACGCCGACAGCCGGTGGACGGCCGCCGACGGCCGCCGATCCGCGCCCCGCGTCCGGGGTGCCGGGGGCGCGCGCCCCAACGACGGACAGCCCGCCGATGGGGGAAGTCGGCGGACTGTCGTCGTGACCGCAGTGGCTTTATGGGGGCAACGGTGGTCGACGATGCATCGGACGGATCAGTGGAAGGTGTGCTCCTCGGCGGGGAAGGACCCGCCGACGACCTCGCCCGCGAACGCCTTCGCCGCGTCCCCGAGGGACTCGCGCAGGTTCACGTACTGCTTGGTGAAACGGGGGGTCTTCCCGGGCGTCAGGCCCACCATGTCGGTGTAGACCAGCACCTGGGCGTCGCACTCGACGCCCGCGCCGATGCCGACCGTCGGGATGTGCAGGCTGCGCGTGACCTCGGCCGCGAGCTCGGCCGGGACCAGCTCAAGGACGATGGCGAAGGCGCCCGCGTCCTGCACCGCCTTGGCGTCGCGCAGCAACTGGTGTGCCGCCTCGTCGCCGCGGCCCTGAACCCGGTAGCCCAGCGTGTTGACGGACTGCGGGGTGAGACCGACGTGTCCCATGACCGGGATGCCGGAGTCGACGAGCAGCCGGATCTGCTCGTGGCTGCGCTCGCCGCCCTCCAGCTTCACCGCCCCCACGCCCGCGTCCTTGACCAGGCGCATCGCGGTGCGCAGCGCCTGCACCGGACCCTCCTGGTAGGAGCCGAACGGCAGGTCGCCGACGATCAGGGCGCGCGAGGTGCCCCGTACGACGGCCGCGGACAGCATGGTGATCTCGTCCAGGGTGACCGGGACGGTCGTCTCGTAGCCGAGGTGGCAGTTGCCCATCGAGTCGCCCACGAGCAGGACCGGGATCCCGGCCTCGTCGAAGACGGAGGCGGTCATCGCGTCATAGGCGGTGAGCATGGGCCACTTCTCGCCGCGCTCCTTGGCGCGGGCGATGTCGTGGACGGTGATGCGGCGGGTGCCCTTGCCTCCGTACAGCGCCTTGGGATCGCTGCTGTCGGGGGTCTTCTGCTTCTGGGCAGCCGGAAGTTGTTGCGTCATCGCAACTGCTCCTGTTCGTCATCTCGAAGCGCCCTCACGGCGTCTCCGGACCACATCCATGGTGGCATCCCGTGCCCTCCTCGGGGAAGTGGGTGTGCCGGGAAGGCAAATCGGCCAGGAAACGAACCGGTGTCCGAAAAGCAAAGAGCTATCTATACGAGACGGTCTCGTATCGAAATGCGTCTAGGCTGGTCCGTATGTCAACCACGCCTGTCGCGTCCGGTGCCCCGGCCGCGCCCCGGATACCCGAAGCCGTCCACCGCCGGCGCTGGGCGATCCTCGCCGTCCTGATGCTCAGCCTCCTGATCGTCGTCCTGGACAACTCGATCCTGAACGTCGCCGTCAAGACGATCGCGAGCCCCGCCCCCACCGGGCTCGGCGCCACCCAGAGCGAGCTGGAATGGGCGATCAACGCCTACACGCTCGTCTTCGCCGGGCTCCTCTTCACCTCCGGCCTGCTCGGCGACCGGCTCGGCCGGAAGAAGATCCTGCTCTTCGGCATCACCGTCTTCGGCCTCGGCTCGGTGCTCGCCGCCTTCTCCAACTCCCCGGACCAGCTCATCGCCTTCCGCGCCCTGATGGGCCTGGGCGGCGCGTTCGTGATGCCGGCCACCCTCGCCGTCCTCATGAACGTCTTCGAGCGCGACGAGCAGCCCAAGGCGATCGGCATCTGGGCCGGCGGCGTGGGCCTCGCCATCGCGATCGGCCCGATCACCGGCGGCATCCTGCTCCAGCACTTCTGGTGGGGCTCGGTCTTCCTGGTCAACGTGCCGGTCGTGATCATCGCCCTGATCGCCATGGTCGTCCTCGTACCGGACTCCAAGGACCCCAGCCCCGGCAAGCTCGACCCGGTCGGCGTGCTGCTCTCCGTGGTGGGCCTGGTGCTGCTCGTGTACGGCATCATCCACGGCGGCGAGCTGGCGGACTTCACGGACACCACCGTGCTCGTCACCATCCTCGGCGGCGTCGCGGTCCTGGTGCTCTTCGTCGTGTACGAGAAGCGCTGCGACCACCCCGCCATCGACATCGGCTACTTCAAGAAGCCCGCGTTCTCGGCGGCCGTCGTCGCCATCGCGCTCACCTTCTTCGCGCTGATGGGCGTCACCTTCTTCTCGGTCTTCTACATGCAGAGCGTGCGCGGCTACAGCGCCCTCCAGTCCGGGCTGCTCATCCTGCCGCTCGCCGCCGCCCAGATGATCTTCGCGCCGCGGGCCCGGCTCGTCGTCGAGCGGTTCGGCGCGCGGGCGGTCTGCACCGCGGGCCTGATCCTGGTGGCCGTCGGCCTGGCCGCCTTCGGCCTGTTCGACGCGAGCACCCCGATCTGGGTCATGGAGGTCGTCTTCTTCGTCCAGGGCACCGGAATGGCCCACATCATGCCGCCCGTCACCGTCTCGATCATGCAGTCCCTGCCGCGGGAGAAGGCCGGCTCGGGCTCGGCGGTCAACAACACCTTCCGCCAGGTCGGCGGCGCGCTCGGCGTCGCGGTGCTCGGCTCGCTGCTCTCCACCGTCTACCGCGGCGACATCGAGGGCCACCTCGGCGCGGTCCCCGAAGGGGCGCGCAAGGCGGCCGGCGAATCCATCGAGGCGACCCTGGGCATCGCCGAGCGGATGGGCCCGGCGGGCAAGGCCCTGATCGGCCCGGCCGACGACGCCTTCATCCACGCCATGCACGTCACCGCGCTCGCCTCGTCCGGCGTCGCGCTGCTCGGCGCGCTCGTCGTCGCCCTGTTCCTGCCCGGGAAGCCGCCCAAGGGCCAGGCCCCCACGGCACAGGACCGGCCCGCCGAGGCCGCCCGCAAGTAGCGCGCGGGCCTTCGGGACAATCAGCGGGTCGGTCGACAGAA
Source organism: Streptomyces sp. CB01201 (assembly GCF_002803085.1). Taxonomy (GTDB): domain Bacteria; phylum Actinomycetota; class Actinomycetes; order Streptomycetales; family Streptomycetaceae; genus Streptomyces; species Streptomyces hundungensis. Next base: position 177,903 of record NZ_NNBJ01000010.1, read on the forward strand.
GCGGAGCGGGCGTGACCTTGATGGACAAGCGGCAGACCAACGGTGAACCACGGCGCGGCAGGCCCCGCTCCGAGGCCGTGGAGCGGCAGATCCTGGAAGCCGTGATCAAGCTGCTGGAGGAAGGCGTATCGCTCGCCGACCTCTCCATCGAGCGCATCGCCCGCACCGCGGGCGTCGGCAAGGCCACCATCTACCGGCGCTGGGCCGGCAAGGAGGAACTCTTCGTCGAGGTCGTCCAGTCGATGGAGTCGCCCACCCCGCCGCTGCCCGGCCAGTCCCTGCGGGGCGACCTGATCGCCATGGTGGAGAACGTGCGCCAGCGCGGCGCCGCCAAGCGGTCCTCCGCGCTGCTGCACAACGTCTTCGCACAGATGCAGAGCTATCCCAAGCTCTGGTGCAAGTACCACAGCACGGTCATCGACCCCCGCCGCGAGCTCTTCGACGAGGTGCTGCGGCGGGGCATGGCCACGGGCGAACTCCGCGCCGGACTCGACCTCGACATGGCCGGGGACCTCTTCGTCGCCCCCATGCTGGTGCGCACGATGATGCGGCCCGACACCGAACTGCCCGGCCCCGAGTTCGCCGAACGCATCGTGGACGCCGTCCTCGAAGGGCTGCGCCCGCCCCGCTGAATATGCGCATTTCGTTACAGGCCCCCCGCAAGGCCCTCCCTCCTGGAACCCGGCACCGCGCCCGGTCGTCCTGCTGGCCGTAGGGAATGTCGTACGAGAGGTACGGCGGCAGGGAAACGCACTCGTTTTCGCCTAGGGTCGAACAGGCGGACACGATGTGCGGAAACAGCAGTGAGGACAGCGGTATGGCGCGGGCGTACATGACGGAGACGGGCGACGGCAGCGCGGAGGGCGAGCGCACCGGGTCCCGGTTCCGCCGCCGCCTCGACCGCTGGCGGGGCGACCGCGGCATCTGGCGCCGCGGCCTGGTGCTCGCGGGGCTCTCCGTACTCATCGCCCTGGTGATGCTGGTGCACGGCCGGATCCCCAACTCGGTCGGCAACCTCGGCTCGCTCTCCGAAACCTTCCTGCCGTGGCTCGGTGTGTTCCTGCCGGTGCTGCTCGGCCTCGCGCTGTGGCGCCGCTCGGCGAGCGCGCTGATCGCGCTGCTGCTGCCGGTGATCGTCTGGCTCAACGTGTTCGGCGGGCTGCTCACCGACAAGCAGGGCTCGGGCGGCAACCTGGTGGTGGCCACCCACAACGTCAACGCCCAGAACCCCGACCCGAACGGCACCGCCCGCCAGGTCGCGTCCTCCGGGGCGCAGGTGCTCGCCCTGGAGGAGATCCCGAGCGACGAGGTCGACACGTACAAGCGGGCGCTCGCCGACATCTATCCGTACCACTCGGTGCAGGGCACGGTCGGCCTGTGGTCCAAGTACCCGCTCAGCGACAGCCGGCCGGTCGACATCAACATGGGCTGGACCCGCGCCATGCGCTCCACGGTGAAGACGCCGACCGGCGACATCGCGGTGTACGTCGCCCACATGCCCTCGGTGCGGGTCAAGCTGAACGCCGGGTTCACCGCCAACCAGCGTGACAACAGCGCCTACTTGCTGGGTGAGGCGATCTCCGCCGAGCCGAACAAGAAGGTGGTGCTGCTCGGCGACCTCAACGGCACGATGAACGACCGCTCCCTGAACAACATCACCGCCCAGATGCGCTCCACCCAGGGCGCGGCGGGCAGCGGCTTCGGCTTCAGCTGGCCGGCCTCGTTCCCGATGGCCCGCATCGACCAGATCATGGTCAAGGGCATCGAGCCCAAGTCGTCCTGGACGCTGCCGAAGACGGAGAGCGACCACCTGCCGATCGCGGCGCGGCTCCAGGTGTGACAGCGGGGCGCCCGCCCGGGGCGCCCCGCGCCCGGCCTCAGAGCGACTCGCGCCAGTGGTTGGTGATCGGCAGCCGGCGGTCCTTGCCGAAACCCTTCGCGGAGATCTTCGTGCCCGGCGGGTACTGGCGCCGCTTGTACTCGGCGGTGTCCACCATCCGCAGCGTCTTCGCCACCAGCTCCGGGTCGTACCCGGCGGCCACGATCGCGTCGGCGCCCTGGTCGCGGTCGACGTACATCGACAGGATCGCGTCCAGGACCGGGTAGTCGGGCAGCGAGTCCGTGTCGACCTGGCCGGGGCTGAGTTCGGCGCTCGGCGGCTTGGAGATGGAGTTCTCCGGGATCGGCGGGGTCTGGCCGCGCTCGGCCGCGGCCCGGTTGCGCCACTTGGCGAGCCGGAACACCGCCGTCTTGTAGACGTCCTTGATCGGCCCGTACGCGCCCACCGAGTCGCCGTACAGCGTCGAATAGCCCACCGCCAGCTCGGACTTGTTGCCCGGGGCGAGCACGAGGTGCCCCTCCTGGTTGGACAGCGCCATCAGGAGAGTGCCGCGCAGCCGCGACTGGAGGTTCTCCTCGGCGAGCCCGGTCAGAGCGAGCGAGCCCATGTACGCGTCGAACATCGGCTCGATGGGCACGGTACGGAAGTTGAGCCCGGTGCGCCGGGCCAGCTCGGCCGCGTCACTGCGGGAATGGTCCGAGGAATACTTCGACGGCATGGACACGCAGTGGACGTTGGCCGCGCCCAGCGCGTCGCAGGCGATCGCGGCGACCAGCGCCGAGTCGATGCCGCCGGACAGGCCGACCAGGGCCGAACGGAAGCCGTTCTTCGCGACGTAGGCGCGCAGGCCCACGACGAGGGCCGAGTAGACCTCCTCGTCGTCGTCGAGCCGCTCGGCGTAACCGCCGGCCAGCTCCGGCTCGTACGCCGCGAGCGGCTCCCCGGAGACGACGACGTGGTCGATGCGCAGGCCGTCGTCCACCACGCCGGAGGGGGCCGGCCCCGCGGCCGGGAGTTCGAGGTCGAGGATCACACTGCCCTCGCTGAACTGCGGTGCCCGCGCCACCACTTCACCGCCCGCGTCCACGACGATCGAGTCGCCGTCGAAGACCAGCTCGTCCTGGCCGCCGATGGTCGCGACGTAGGCGAGTGTGCAGCCCGCCTCCTGGGCCCGCTTGCGGACCAGGTCGAGCCGGGAGTCGTCCTTGTTCTGCTCGTACGGCGAGGCGTTGATCGAGACGAGCAGCCCGGCACCCGCCGACCGGGTGGCCGGCACCCGGCCGCCGTCCTGCCACAGGTCCTCGCAGATGGCGAGGGCCACATCGATGCCGCGCACCCGCAGCACCGGCAGGGTGTCGCCGGGCACGAAGTAGCGGAACTCGTCGAAGACGCCGTAGTTGGGCAGATGGTGCTTGGCGAAGGCCAGCACGACCTCGCCCCCGTGCAGCACCGCCGCCGCGTTCTGCGGGGCGCCCGCGGGCTGGCCGAGCCGGGGGACCGCGACGGGCGAGCGGTCCAGATAGCCGACGACCACGGGGATCTCCCCGAACCCCTCCGCCGCCAGCCGCCCGGCGAGGCCGGTGAGCGCCCGGCGGGACGCCTCGACGAAGGACGATCTGAGGGCGAGGTCCTCCACGGGGTAGCCGGTCAGCATCATCTCGGGGAACGCGACGAGGTGCGCCCCCTGCTCGGCACAGTGCCGTGTCCAGTGCACGATCGCCTCGGTGTTGCCGGGAATGTCCCCGACGGTCGAGTCGATCTGATTCAGGGCGAGACGTAGTTGAGGCACGCGGCCCACTTTAATCGTCAATGCGACGCGATGGGGGGTGGAACGGGCTGCGCGGCGCGCGAGGGCCGGGGTGCGCCGGACTCCGGCCGACTCGGCCGCCGACCGGTTGGAACCGGATCGCGAGGTGGCGCGTTCCTCCCGGACGCCGGGCAGCCCGACATGCGGGACCCGGCCGTCGAACCGATCATGGGCGCATGACGACCACGGACGCCTCCGATGAAGAGCTCGTCGCGGACGAAGGGGGGAACAGCCGCCGGTTCGTCTCCTGGGTGACCCTCGGCCTGATGACGACCGCATCCGTCGCGAGCCTGCGCCCCTCGCCCTCCATGGCCATCTACGGCCTGGCCGCGATCTTCCTCTACCTCCTGCCGGCCATCGTCTTCCTGCTCCCGACCGCCCTGGTCGGCGCGGAGCTGGCCTCCGGCTGGACCGGCGGCATCTACCGCTGGGTGAGCGAGGCGCTCGGCAAGCCGCTCGGCTTCCTCGCCGTCTGGTGCCAGTTCGCCATGACCATCGCGTACTACCCGAGCCTGCTCGCCTACGTCGCCTCGACCTTCGCGTACGTCATCAACCCGCGTCTGGCCGAGAACGGGCTCTACGTCGCCATCGTCATCGTCGTCATCTACTGGACCGGCGTGTGGATCTCCTCGCGCGGCACCAGGACCGTCGCCGGGCTCAGCTCCCTCGGGCTCGTCATCGGCACGCTCGTCCCCGGCGTGGTCCTGGTCGTGCTCGGCTTCGTCTTCCTCGGCCAGGGCAACCCCTCGGCCGCGCCCATGAGCGCCTCACACTGGCTGCCGCCGTGGACCGGGCTCGCCAGCCTCGTCCTGATCGTCAACAACTTCCTGTCGTACGCCGGCATGGAGATGAACGGCGTCCACGTCTCCTCGCTGCGCCACCCCAAGCGCGAATACCCGAGGTCGATGTTCCTGGCGACCGGCCTGGTCCTGCTGATCTTCATCCTTCCGGCCCTGGCCATCTCCTGGGTGATGCCGTCCGAGGAGCTGAGCCTCACGGCCGGTCTGATGCAGGCGTTCCAGGCGTTCTTCGACCACTTCCACATCGGCTGGATGACCAAGGTGGTCGGCGTGATGCTGGTGGCGGCGGCGCTCGGCGGCATGCTGACCTGGCTCGCGGGACCGGCCAAGGGCCTGGTGCTGCTCTCGCGCCAGGAGGGCTATCTGCCGCCGTTCCTCCAGCGGTTGAACAAGTACGGCACCCCGCGGAACATCATGGTCGCGCAGGGCGTCATCACCACCCTGATCGGCGTTCTCTACGCGTTCAGCGGCGATGTGTCGAGCGCCTACTGGATGTTCTCCGTCATCACCGTGCAGATCTATCTGATCGCCTATCTGCTGATGTTCGTCGCGGTGGTCCGGCTGCGCAGGACCCGGCCGGAGGTCGAGCGGGGCTTCCGGGTGCCCGCCGTCGCCTGGGTCGCGGGCATCGGTTTCGTGGCCTCGGTGGCCGCGCTGTGCATCGGGTTCGTACCGCCGGACCAGTTCGGCAACCAGCCGCTCTGGCGGTATCTGCTGATCGTCGGCGGCGGACTGCTCGTCCTCGGGCTCCTGGCGCCCCTCGCCTTCCTGAAGTTCCGCAAGCCCAGCTGGGTGCATCCGGACCACCAGCCACCGCTGTCACCCCCGTAGCATTGGTCCCACTATGTCCCACAGTGGTGTGCGAACCCGGCCGGTGGCCGTCCTGCTCGCGCTCGGCGCGCTGGCCTACACGGCATGGGTCCTGGAGGTCCTGTTCCAGACCGGGCTCGACCCGATCCAGGCGTATGTGAGCGAACTCGCCGCCGCCGACCAGCCGCTCGGCGGCCTCTTCCGCGCGACCGACCTGACGGCGGGACTCCTCGTCCTCGCGGCCGCGCTCTGCGCGCTGGTGCGCTGCGACCGGCGGCGCTGGTCGCTCGCCGGCTGGTCCGGGCTGGCGCTGTTCGGCGCCGCCACCGCCCTCGACTCCCGGCTCCCGCTGAGCTGCGCCCCCACTGCCGACCCGGCGTGCGCGGCCCGCGAGACGGCGGGCCTGGTCCCGGCGACGCACACCGCGCACGCGGTGAGCAGCAGCCTCGCGATGGTGGGGGCGCTCGTCGGGGTCGTCGCCCTGACCGTCGCGGCCCGCCGCTACGGTTGGTGGCCCCTGCTCGCGGCCCGGCTCGGACCGGCCCTCCTGGCCCTCGAACTGGCCGCCACCGTATGGACGTTGACATCGGTAGCCGCCTTCCAGGCGGGCCGGGGCACCTGGGCCCTGGGTGCGGGCCAGCGCCTCCAGGTGCTGCTCGTGGCGGTCTGGCTGGGGGTGCTCGCGTGGAGCGTGGCACGGGAGGAGCGGGTGTGACGGGGGAGTTCGTAAAGCTGGGCGGGGTGGCCCACCACGTGGTGGTGGAGGGGGCGGGCCCGGTGCTGGTGCTCAGCGCGGGCCTCGGCATGAGCTGGTTCGACTGGGACCCGGTGGTGCCGCTCCTGACCGCGCACCGCACGGTCGTCCGCTTCGACCGGCCCGGGCACGGCCTGTCCGGGCCTGCTCCGGTTCCGCCGAGCGCCGCGGGGGAGGCGCGCCGGATCGCGGGCCTCCTCGACGCACTGGGCCTGGCCGGCCCGGCCGCGGTGGTCGGCCACTCCGTCGCGGGGTTCCACGCGGAGGCCTTCGCGCGGCTGTACCCCGCCCGCACGGCGGGACTCGTCCTGGTCGACTCCAGCATCGAGGAGCGCGCCCGCCCCCCGGCCGCCCCGGCCCTTCGGCCCGCCCTCGCGCGGGCGGCCGCGGCCCTGCTCTGCCGCGCGGGGGTACCGGCCGCGCTCGGCCCCGCGCTGCGCCGGGCCACCGTCCGCGCGGCCCGCGCCGGGGGTGGGGATCCGGCGCCGCGGGAGCTGGTGCGGCGCTGCTACGGCACGTCCCGGGTGCTGCGGGGGATGCTGCTGGAGAACGCCACGTACGGGTCGGTGGCGGCTGAACTCCTGTACCTGCGGCGCCGGTTGCCGCTGCCGTCCGTGCCCGTGACGGTGGTGGCCGGCGGTGCGGGCGGCCCCGCCTGGACGGCCCGCCAGCGGGCCCTCGCGTCCGCGCTGGGCGCGCGCTTCCAACTGGCCTCTGGGGCGGGGCACTTGGTGATGCTCGATGCGCCGGGGGTGGTGGCGGGGGCGGTTTCCCCCACCCCGCCCCTTCCCGCGACCCTCCGGGGGGAGAGTTCATAGGCTGCGGACCGTGCGTGGCTGATCGCGCAGTTCCCCGCGCCCCTAAAAGCGCCGGGTGCGGGGGCATTTCAGCCCGTCATGGGGGTCCCCCCTGGCCCTTGAGGCCTTGGGGGAGTTTGAGGACGAGCGCCGTTCAGGCGCGAACGGGGGCCTGGGGGCGGAGCCCCCAAAGTCACTTCAACCCCCGGAGGGTCTCGGGAAGGGGCGGGGTGGGGAAAAGCAAACCGCCCCGCCCCCCGGCCGGTACGTGGCCGAAGGGCGGGGCGGAACCCCGCAAGGGGCTAGCGGCGGAACGGGTTGGCGTACGAGGCGACGTAGCCGGGGGCGGGCGAACCCACGCCCGTCACGTCGTCGTAGCCGCGCGTCGCGACCAGCGAGGAGTCCTTGCCGAGCGAGCGCACCGAGGTCAGAAGCCCCCCGGACGCGTCCACACTGTTGGCGAAGTCGACCCGGGCGACCGCGAGGTCACGGGCCGCACCCAGCGGGTGGTCCGTCACGTCGTGGTAGAGCCGCGAGTCGAAGCGCTCGTAGATCGACGGGTTCGCGAACCCGATCGGCGAGCGCTTGGCCTGCTGGGCCAGCGCCTGGATGCCCGCCGTGACCGGCGCGGCCAGCGAGGTGCCGCCGATGCGGTACTCGTCGTACTTCACCGACCCGTCGGGCCACGACTGGGTCTGGCCCACCAGGAACCCGGTGTTGGGGTCGGCCACGGCCGCGATGTCCGGAACCGTACGCATCCGGGTCGCACCGTTCGCCTTCGCCAGCGAGTCCGGCACGACGCCGCGCTGGTAGTACGGCTGCTTCACGGTGGAGCTGGTGCCGCCGCCCGCGCCGCTGGTGTAGGCGCCCGGGAAGTTCACCCAGCTCTTGCCGTCCGCGGAGAGGGAGGCCTTCTCGGTGCCCCAGCCGGTCTCGAACTGGTACTTGTCGTTCTTGCCGACCGCCAGCGAAGTGCCGCCGACCGCCGTCACCCACGCCGAGTTGGCCGGGGTGTCGACCTGCTTCTTGCCGGTGTTGGCGACCTCGTCGCCGTTGTCGCCGGAGGAGAAGTAGAAGCCGATGCCCTCGATCGCGCCCAGCTTGAACGTCTGGTCGTACGCGGCCGCGACGTCCGGGGTCTCGTTGGCCTCGATGTCGCCCCACGAGTTGGAGACGATGTCGGCCAGGTGCCGGTCGACGACCTTGTTGAGGGCGTCGAGCAGATCCGGGTCGTTGCAGGACGCGCCGCCCACGTACACGATGTTCGCGTCCGGGGCGACCGCGTGCACGGCCTCGACGTCGAGGGACTCCTCGCCGTACCAGCCGGACGCCTTGCAGTCGTCCACGCTGTTGTAGGCCGCCGGCAGGACCTCGGTGTACTGGCCCGTCCGGTAGGCCTTGTCACCGTTGCGCTTGGCGTACCTCTCGGCGTCCGAGGCCATGGTCGGCGAGGCGTACGCGTCGGTGATCGCCACCGTCACGCCCTTGCCGGTGTACTTGCCCGCGCCGTACGCCGCCCGCAGCTGCTCGCCGGTGTAGCCGTGCACGGCGTACGGGACCTTCGTGCCGTACGCGTCCGGCAGCTTCTTGGCGATGTTGGAGCCGTAGTACGTGGAGAACGGACCCGCGTTGCGGAAGCCGGCACCCGGACCCGGAAGGGTGTCCTGGTGCGTCGACTGGTGCGGCGCGTTGTCCAGGCCCGTCACCGTCAGAACGGCGCCCGCGAGCGCGTTCGGCGCGGAGGCGTTCTTGGCCGGGGCGTGGTAAGTCCGGCCCGACTTGCGGAAGTTGTGCAGCTGCGTGGCGAACGCCTTCTGCGCCGCGGCCGCGTCACCGGACACCGAGATGTAGTGCTGGTTGGAGCCCGTGATGGTCAGTCCGGACGACTTCAGCCACTTGGTGACCGCGTCGATCTGCTCCTGGGTCGCGCCGAAGCGCTGCTGCGCCTGAGCGGCGCTGAGGTACTTGCCGTACGACGCCGACTGCGGGTCGGACACGGCCGCGGCGTAAGCGTCGAGGCCCTTCGCGTCCCGCCCGGCGAGGTACACCCGGGCGTTGACCTTGGTGGATGCGGCCGTGGCGCCCTGGTCGGCGGAGCCGGTGGCCCAGACGGGCTGGGTGCCCGCGAGGGCCGCCCGTCCGCTCGGGACCGGGTCGGCCGCCTGGGCGGACGGTATGCCGAGGGCGAGCGCGCCGGCGAGCAGTGGCAGTGTCGCTGCCATGCTCACACCGGCGCGCCGCCTGGCGCGGCTGGTTCTCATGTAACCCCCTGCGTGAGGTCTTCGCCTGCTGTACATGCACTGTCTGATGCGTGCATGTAATGCGTCACTCTTGTCAGGAACGGTTCATGCGGGGGGCATGTGATCACCAAGAAACGCCAAAGAGCGTTTATCCGGGCTCAGTTGGACCGGGGTGCGGCGCCCCTTTTCTTCAGCATTTGCGCCATCAGGTCGATTTCGGACTGCTGGGAGTCGACCATGCCCTGCGCCAACTGCTTCTCCGGGCCCACCGTGCAGCGCTGCACACAGCCTTCGGCCATGTGGATGCCGCCCTTGTGGTGCTCGGTCATCAGCTGGAGGTAGAGCACCTCGGCGTCCTTGCCGCTGAGCCCCCGCAACCGGTCCAGCTCGGTGTTGGTGGCCATGCCCGGCATCAGCGCGCCGTCGGCGCCCGGCTGCATGCCCATGCCCATCCAGGCCATCGGCAGCTCGGACGCCTCGTTCTTCGGCAGCCCCCACAGATCGAGCCAGCCGAGCATCATGCCCCGCTGGTTGGCCTGGGTGTTGGCGATGTCGTACGCGAGGCGGCGCACCTCCTCGTCGGAGGTGCGGTCGCGCACGATGAACGACATCTCCACCGTCTGCTGGTGGTGCGTCGACATGTCGCGTGCGAACCCCGCGTCCGCCGAAGTGGCCGTCGGCGTACGGGACTTGGCCTCGGCCGCCGAGCCGTCGCCGCCCGAGGAGACGAGCACCGCGGCCGCCGCGAACACCATCAGGAGCGCGAGGGCGGCGGCCACCCCCCAGTACCTGCGGATCACCGCTCGTCCAGCCCGCCCGTGCACGCGGCACCCGGCTCGGGCGTCTGCGGGCCCTGGACGTACTTGGTGAAGAACTGGTTCACCCGGGGGTCGTCCGCGCCGTCCACGGTGACCTGCTTGCCCCAGGCGCTCAGCATGATGGCCCCGGCCTGGTCCTTGTACGGGCTCATCAGCGAGTACGGCGTCTTCGACACCTTGTCGGCGAGCTTCTTCACATCGGCGGCGGACGCCTTGTCGGTGTACGTCACCCACACCGCGCCGTGCTCAAGGGAGTGCACGGCGTTCATGTCCGGGACCTGCTTCGGATAGACGTTGCCGCCGCAGTTCATCCACACCTGGTCGTGGTCGCCGCCCACCGGCGGCTTCATCGGGTAGTTCACCTTCGTCGTCACGTGGTTGCGGGTCAGCTTCTTGGCGTCCCAGTCCTTCTCGCCCGCGATCGACGCGTTGGGGTCGCTGCTGCCCTGCGCCTTGGCGTCGGCCGAACTGCCGCCTCCGTCGGACTTGTTGAACTCGTACACGCCGAAGCCGACCAGGCCCGCGACGACCAGCACGCCGGCGGTGACCGAGCTGATCACCACGAGCCGGCCGCGCCGCTGCCGGGCCTGCTCGGCGCGGCGCAGCTCCTCCATCCGGGCTCTGCGGGCGGTGGTGGGGTCTTCGTTGACAGCCATGGGTGGATAACGTCCTTCTGCTGAGGGGGAGTCGGGGGCGGAGCGGCCGGGCTTCGGCCGCGGGGCCCCCTAGGTCCGCAGCACCTGAAGCACGTGCAGATCCGGCGCGCGCGGCCGGGCCCCGGGCCATGCGGACACGGCTCCGGCGCGGGGCGCGGCGGCGTGTACGTCCTGGACCGCCGCCGGCGCCGGGGCGTCCAGCGGGGGCGCCGTGAGCACGGCGGGGACATCGCGCGGGAACAGGCCGCAGTCGCCCTGCTCGGTGGGGCAGATGTACGCGGCGGCACCGCTCGCGGGCGGGTTGTGGTGGCGGGCCCGGTGCTCGCCGCCGCTCGCCAGGCAGATGAAGAGCGCGGCGAGCAGCGTCGCCATGGCACTGAGCAGCGCCACGGGACGCGTGATGCGCGTGAGCCGCACTCCCCCCATGGGCGCAGATGGTAGGCGAGGGAGCGCGGCTCGTGGCAGGCCGGGTCGGGTACCGGCCGAAAACAGCGGGGTCGGCCCGTGTGCGGCCGGGGCCGCACACGCACACGCACACGCACCCGGGGCCGGTGGGACCCGTCCGGGCCGACCCGGCCTGGGCCCCGGGCTCAGCCCACGTGGACCCGGGGCCGGCGGGCGAGGTCCGGCTCGGCCCGGCGCAGCACCTCGCGGGTGACGGGCGCGACCTCGCCGTCGCCGAACACCAGGAAGCGCAGCAGATGGCTGAGCGGGTGGCCCTCGGTCCAGTTGAAGTACGCGTGCGGCACCTCGCCGGTCCGGTCGCGCAGCTCCATCATCACGGCCGCGATGGTGTTGGGCACGACCGCGCCCTCGACGCGCAGCCTGCGCACACCGTGCTTCTCGTCGCCGTGGACGGTGAGTTCGGTGGTGAAGTCCGAGGAGTTCTGGATGAAGACCTCCAGGAACAGCACCGGCCGCCCGTCCGGGATGTGGGTCTCCTCGCGCTGGCTGTACTCCTTGGCCCGGTACTCCCGCCGCGAGTGCTCCTGCGGCTCGTTGGCGATGATCCGCAGCGGGCCGCTGCGCGCGGCCTCGTCCACGAACCGGGCGGCGCAGGCGTCGAACGTGACGGCCGTCGCCCGCAGTTCGAAGGCGCGGTGCACCCGCGAGGCGAACGACGACACCACGATGCCCACGATGAAGAGCAGCGCGATCTTGATGCCGTCCGGCCGCTCGATCACATTGGTGACCAGTGTGTACGCGAAGACGGCGGTGACCACCCCGAAGCCGAGCGCGGCGGCCCGCCGCCCGCGCCGGTGCACCGCGACCGTCGAGGCGAACGACGCCGACAGCATCAGGACCAGCACGCCGGTGGCGTAGGCGCCGCTCTGCGCGTCCACGTTCGCGTCGAACCACCAGGTGATGAAGAAGGCGATCGCCATGAAGATCAGCACCAGCGGCCGCACCGCGCGCGTCCACTCGGGTGCCATGCCGTAGCGCGGCAGATAGCGCGGCACGAGGTTGAGCAGGCCCGCGGTCGCGGAGGCCCCGGCGAACCAGAGGATGGCGATCGTCGAGATGTCGTACACCGTCCCGAAGCCCTCGCCCAGGTGCTGGTGGGCGAGGTAGGCGAGGGCACGGCCGTTGGCGCCGCCGCCGGGCTTGAACTCGGACTCCGGGATCAGGATCGTCGTCGCCAGGCTGGAGACCAGCAGGAACCCGCTCATGATGAGCGCGGCCGTGGTGAGCAGCTTGCGGGTGTCACGGATGCGGCCGGCCGGCTTGTCGTACGTGTCCGAGGCGTCGCCCTGGATCTGCGGCATGACCGCGACGCCCGTCTCGAACCCGGACATGCCGAGCGCGAGCTTGGGGAAGACGAGCAGCGAGACGCCGATCATCGCGAGCGGCGAGGAGTGCGCGGCGGTCATCGCGTCCCACCAGTTGCCGATGACGACCGGCTCGGTGGCTATCTTCCAGACGGCCGTCGCGAGCACCACGAGGTTCAGCACCAGATAGACGCCGACGAGGGCCACCGCGATCCCGATGGCCTCCTTGAACCCCTTGAGGAACACCGCGCCGAGCAGGGCGACGAGCGCGAGCGTGATCCAGAGGTTCGAGCCGTGCAGGAAGCTTGGCGCGAACGGGTTCTCCACGACGTGCGCGGAGGCGTCCGCCGCCGAAAGGGTGATCGTGATCATGAAGTCGGTGGCGGCGAAGCCCAGCAGCACCAGGACGAAGATCTTCCCCGCCCACCAGGGCAGCAGCCGCTCCAGCATGGCGATCGAGCCCTCGCCGTTCGGCGACTCCTTGGCGACCCGCCGGTACACCGGCAGCGCCCCGCCGAGCGTCAGGGCGATGAGCACCAGGGTCGCCAGCGGCGAGAGCAGCCCGGCGGCGAGCGCGGCGATGCCGGGCTGGTAGCCGAGGGTGGAGAAGTAGTCGACGCCCGTCAGGCACATGACCCGCCACCAGCGATGGCCCTTGTGCTCGGCCGGCGGGGTGCCGTGCGGTCCGGGGTGACGGGCCGAGCGCTCGCTCAGCCCGTCGAGCAGCCAGCCGCGCCAGCGGCGCCGGGCCTGCGGTACGACGGCGGTATCCGGGGGATCCACCTGGGTGCCGGTCATGCGACGTTCTCCTGAGTGTTCTGCCGAGTGGTGTGCCGGGGGTATGCCGGGGGTGTGCCGAGCGGGCCGATCGGCCGTTCGGCGGGCAACGAGGAGCGAGTATCCATCACATCGTCATGCCGGGAGCCCCCAGGGGCACCCATCAGGAGGGGACGTGCCGCAGGTCATACCGGGTGCGTAATGTGGAGGTAATCCCGCGCCTCGATACTGAGGATTCCCCCGCCGTCCCCGGCTTCGCCGGGGGAGCGGTGCACAGGCCGTCTGAACTGCAAGGATGTGGCTATGGACAAGCAGCAGGAGTTCGTGCTCAGGACTCTGGAGGAGCGCGACATCCGGTTCGTGCGCCTGTGGTTCACCGACGTGCTGGGCTTCCTGAAGTCGGTGGCGGTCGCCCCGGCCGAACTGGAACAGGCCTTCGACGAGGGCATCGGCTTCGACGGCTCGGCCATCGAGGGCTTCGCCCGGGTCTACGAGTCCGACATGATCGCCCGTCCGGACCCGTCCACCTTCCAGATCCTGCCCTGGCGCGCGGAGGCCCCCGGCACCGCGCGGATGTTCTGCGACATCCGGATGCCCGACGGCTCCCCGTCCTTCGCGGACCCCCGCTTCGTCCTCAAGCGCATCCTGGCCAAGACCTCCGACCTCGGGTTCACCTTCTACACCCACCCCGAGATCGAGTTCTTCCTCCTCAAGGACAAGCCGCTGGACGGCACCCGCCCGGTGCCGGCCGACAACTCGGGCTACTTCGACCACACTCCGCAGAACGTGGGCATGGACTTCCGCCGCCAGGCGATCACGATGCTCGAATCCATGGGCATCTCGGTCGAGTTCAGCCACCACGAGGGCGCGCCGGGCCAGCAGGAGATCGACCTGCGGTACGCGGACGCGCTGTCCACGGCCGACAACATCATGACGTTCCGTCTGGTCATGAAGCAGGTCGCCCTGGAGCAGGGCGTCCAGGCCACGTTCATGCCGAAGCCGTTCTCGGAGTACCCGGGTTCCGGTATGCACACCCACCTCTCCCTCTTCGAGGGCGACCGCAACGCGTTCTACGAGTCCGGCGCCGAGTACCAGCTCTCCAAGGTGGGCCGCTCCTTCATCGCGGGCCTGCTCACGCACGCCGCCGAGATCGCCGCGGTCACCAACCAGTGGGTCAACTCCTACAAGCGCATCTGGGGCGGCTCGGAGCGCACGGCGGGCGCGGGCGGCGAGGCCCCCTCGTACATCTGCTGGGGCCACAACAACCGCTCGGCCCTCATCCGCGTCCCCATGTACAAGCCCGGCAAGACCGGCTCGTCCCGCATCGAGGTCCGCTCCCTGGACTCGGGCTGCAACCCCTACCTCGCCTACGCCCTCCTGCTGGCCGCCGGCCTCAAGGGCATCGAGGAGGGCTACGAACTCCCCCCGGGCGCCGACGACGACGTCTGGGCCCTCACCGACGCCGAACGCCGGGCGATGGGCATCGAACCCCTCCCGCAGAACCTGGGCGAGGCGATCACCCTGATGGAACGCAGCGAACTGGTGGCGGAGACGCTGGGCGAGCACGTCTTCGACTTCTTCCTGCGCAACAAGAAGCAGGAGTGGGAGGAGTACCGCAGCGAGGTCACGGCCTTCGAGCTGCGGAAGAACCTGCCGGTGCTGTAGGGGTAGGACAGCTTGGGTTCCGCATCGTCAGAAACCGAGGGGCCGACGGTCGTTGACCGTCGGCCCCTCGGTGCTCGCCTGCCGACCAGACCCGGCCGCGCCCGCCCCGGCTGCACCCCTGCGACGAGCCGTCGAGCCACTCCGGCTCGCCCTCTTTGATGTCGCCCGTGGATGTCGGCCGAGCGGTCCGGCGCCCCGGTTCACCGTTTCTTGCGAAGCTTCTTCATCTTCGCCTCGGCTTCCTTCTTCTTCCGCTGCTGCACCCCGTAGGCAGACAACGGCCCCTGGTGCTTGGAGCACCGCGAGGTCCCGATGACTGCCTTGTTCTGACACCGCTTCCCGCTCTGGGTGGGCGCTCCACACTTCGACTGCGTCACGTGCCCCTCCTGCGTACGAATCGCTGTGGACGGAACACTGCATCGTCCCAGGGCAGACCGTCGTCGGGTAGGCGCGCATGAAGAGCACAGGGGGCACGTACGACGGGTGGGAGGGAGCCGGGAGCCCACTGCGCACGTCTTGAAAGCCGTTCCTGATCAGTGTCATGGCCAAGGTCTACGCTGCGGTGTGTGGATGATCAGACCTACGACGATGCCTACCACGGTTGGCGAGCATCGCTGACGACGCTGATGGGTGATCCCGCACTGCTCGCACGGTGGCAGGAGCGCCGCTTTCAGTTCGCTCATCGAGTCGGAGCCCTTCTGACCGAGGCACATGGAGTCGGCCCTGCTGTGACGGGGCCTGTTCTCTACGGGGTGTTCGCCGCCGGTGCAGGCCTTTGCTACGTAGGACAGACGCAGGAGGCCGAGCGCCGCCTGAGGGACCTGCCAGTGGGCGAGAGCCACCACCTGGCCAACACGGTGCCGCCCGAACTCTGGGAGCGGGTGACAGTGATCCGCTGGCCGCTGCTGCTCCCCGAAGCGCCCGCAGGCGAACAGGTGTTGGTCGAGGAAATGGGCCGCACTGTGTGCGGCCTTGCGTTGGAGCACGCCCTGCAGATGGCAACTGCACCGCCGTTGAACAGTCGCCGACGGCGCACGTCCGGCGACTGGCAGCCGCGAAACCTCGCACAGAGCCGCTCCCGCGGTGCCATCCATGCGCAGTCCATACCGGGCCTGACCCAACTGGTCGTTGCTGCTTGGTCGGCTCTCTCGGAGGCGGAGATGCCAGAGGACTCAGCAGTCGTCGACATCGGGACCGGGCGAGCGGTGTTCCCGACGGCATTGCATCAGCCACCCGGTTGAGGGGGCGGCGGGAGGCCGAGGGCATCCTGACTTGGTCGGAGTACCGCTCCGAAGTCACCGCCTTCGAGCCGGGGAAGAACCTGCCGGTGCTGGAGGGGTAGGCCAGCTTGGGTTTCGTACCGTCAGAAATGGACGGGCCGAAGGTCGTTGACCGTCGGCCCCTCGGTGTTCTGGGCTGCGCGCACCCCTCCGTCAACGCCGCACCTCCGCCGGGGTGTTGTAGGCGCAGAAGCTCGCCCTCGTTGTCGCCGCCAGGCCGTGGCCCACACCATGGGGATGGATACCGGTCGTCGTGCTCATGCTCCAGCACCCCCTGTCTCACGCCCAACGCATCCGTTTGCCGTGAGGTGACGGTAGGGCTTCTCACGGAGAACGGCAAGCGTTAGCATGAGGATCGTGGATCATGACGCGCCCCACCACCTCCATCAGCCACTGGTCCCCGGCGAGGAGCGCTTCCTCTGCCTGGCCCTGGTGAACACCCGGTTCGTGCTCGGTCACGGGCCGGTGGACCTGCTGGAGGACACCGATGCGGCCCGGCTCTGGCTCGTACGGCATGAACTGCTGCCCGATCGTGTCGTGTTGACGGGACGTCAGGCCGGGCGTCTGCGGGCGCTGCGCGAGGCGCTGCGGGAGTTGTGTGCGGCGCGGGCGGAGGGAGCCGTGCCGCCCGCGTCGAGTCTGGACGCGCTCAACGCCGCACTCGCCGCCGCGCCCCCCACGCCCCGTCTCGTCTGGACCGGCCGCGAGCCGCGCCGTGCCGACGAACCCGACACCGCGAACCCGGTGGGCGCCGCCCTCGGCTCGCTCGCCGAGGGTGCTGCCGACCTGCTCACCGGGGCCGCGGCCGGCCGACTCGCGCCCTGCGGCGCCCAGGGGTGCACCCGCTGGTTCCTGCGCTCCCACGCGGCCCGCCGCTGGTGCACCACCAAGTGCGGCAACCGGGTGCGGGCCGCCCGCCACTACGCCTCCCGCAAGGCCTCCGACTAAGCCAACCAGCGCACTACGCAAGGGAATTGCTCATGCCATTCGTCACCGTCGAATACTCCGAGCGGCTCGCCGACACCTTCGACCGGCGGGCCTTCGCCCGGGAGGTCCACGAGGTCGCGCCCACGGGGATCAACGCCTCCACCGAGGCCTTCAAGACCCGGTTCCGGGTGATCGAGGAGTCGTACTTCGGCGCGGACGAGGACGACATCGACGCCGTGTTCATCCAGGTCGCCATCCTCTCCGGACGCACCCCGAAGGCGATCGAGGTGCTCGGCGAGACGGTCCTGGAGATCGCCCGCAAGCATGTGACCGGGGCCGCCGGGCGGCGTCTGCACGTCATGGTCGAGACCCGGGAGATGGAGCGGGACTTCTACCGGGCGCACAAGGAGTGACCCCCGCCGGTCAGGGGAGGTAGGCCGGGGCGAGCCCCGCCGTCAGGAGGCGGCGGGGCTTTCCCGTGCCGTCGGCGGGGACGGTGTAGAGGTCGGCGCCGTAGTCGCCGGCCAGCGCGTAGGCGACGGTGTTGCCGTCCTGCCAGACCACCTGGTCGTCGACGCTGCGCGGCTCGGCGAGCGCGGTCTCGCGCATCGTCGCCGGGTCCAGCGCGTACAGGCGCCACGGGGCGTCGGCCGGCAGTCCCGCCACCCGCTTCTTGTAGACGATCCGGGTGCCGTCGGGGGAGAGCGAGGGACACTCGACGTTGGTGTGCAACGCGGTCACCGTACGCGCCGCCAGATCGCCCCGGACGAGGTAGGTGTGGCCGCCGGTCGCCATCGTGGCGTAGAAGTGCCGGTCGTCGGCGGCGAAGGTCACGCCCCAGAAGTTGGTGTCGGCCGCGTGGTGCTCCTTGCCGTCGAGCGTGGCGGTGAAGTCCTCAAGGGACGCCGTGAGTTGACCGGTCCGGGTGTCCAGGACCGCGGTGCGGGTGGAGAAGTTGGTGCCCGCGTACGAGTCGCCGCCCACGAACACCGTCCAGGCCACCCAGCGCCCGCTGGGTGAGACCCGGGACCGGGTCGGGATGCCGGGCAGGCTGTAGTGCGCGCGCTCCTTGAGCCCGGCGTCCAGGACCACCGCCCGGTAGGAGTCCGTCACCGCCCCGCGCTCGGCCTGGAGGCAGATGCCGGTGCCGGCCGCCGCGTAGAAGCGCAGGCACTTCATGCCGGAGGCGGTGCGCGGGCCCGCCGGGTCGGTGGCCGCGACCGTGGCCAGCTCGTCGCGGTGCGGGCCCCACGCCATGTTGCGGAAGACGATCCGCTGCCCGGAGCCCGGCGCCAACGACACCTTCCCCGAACCGACTTGGGGACCGCCGGCCTGGACCTGGTTCTTCTTGTCCGCGCGGTCCGCCGCGTGCAGCAGCGACGCGGCGGCGACGCCCGCCAGTACGGCAAGGACCGCCACGAGGACCAGGATCTTGTTACGGAGAGTCAAAGCCGGGCTTCCTTGGGGGAGTTGGAGGGGCGCAGCAGGTACGCGCCCACCGCGCACGTGCTCAGCACGGCCGCCGCCGTGCCGAGTGCCGTCCGGTCGCCCCACGCCGTCCAGGCCGCGCCGAAGGCGATCGAGCAGGCGAAGCGGGCCAGTGCCTGGCCGGTCTGGATCAACGCGAGTCCGGAGGAGCGCAGTTCGGCCGGGACGGAGCCCGCCGCCGCGGCCATCAGGACGCCGTCGGTCGCCGCGTAGAACCCGCCGTGCAGGGCCAGCGTGAGGAACGGAAGCGCGGGGCTCTGCCAGCCGGTCAGGAGCAGGACGTACGCGAGGAGCAGGGCCGCGTGGCCGCCGAGGAACACCTGCCAGCGGCCCACCTTGTCGGCGAGCCGCCCCAGGGGCACGGCCAGCAGCAGGAACGCGGCCGCGGTGCCGAGGGGAAGCAGTGCGAACCAGCGGTCGGGCACGCCCAGCCGGTGCTGGAGCAGGAGGTAGACGAAGGAGTCGCTGACCGTGGCGAGACCCAACAGCAGTGCTGCCAGCGTGAGTTGACGTACCGGGCGGACGCGCAGCAGGGCCAGGGCCGCCTTCAGGGAGACGCGCGGCGCTCCCTGCGCCGAAAGGGGCGCCGGAGCGCCCGCCGCAGAGCCCGCCACAGCGGACTGAGGGGTGCGCGAGGGGACGAAGAGAAGCAGGACGAGCACACCGAGGGCGGCCACGCAGAAGCTCACCGTGAAAACCGCGTCGTAGCCGTCGGCCGCCTGGCGCAGGATCAGGAAGGCGGTCAGCGGACCGAGCATGGCGCCCGCCGTGTCCATCGCCCGGTGCACCCCGAAGGCCCGGCCGCGTGTCTCCGGAGCGGAGGCGAGGGAGATCAGCGCGTCGCGCGGGGCGGTGCGCAGGCCCTTGCCGGTGCGGTCCGCGGCGAGCACCGCGCCGATCAGCGGCAGTGAACCCGCCACCAGGAGAAGGGGTTTGCACAGCGCGGACAGGCCGTAGCCGAACACCGCGACGGCCTTGTGCCGGCCGCCCCGGTCGGCCAGATGGCCGCCGACGAGCCGGACCAGGGCGCTGAAGCCGTTGTAGACGCCGTCGAGCAGCCCGAAGCCGAGCGGGGACAGACCGAGTCCGGTCACCAGGTACAGCGGCAGGACGGCGGTGACCATCTCCGAGGAGACGTCCGTGATGAGGCTGACCGTGCCGAGTGCGAACACGGTGGGGGCGATCGCCGAACGCCGCCCGGAACCTGCCCGGGCGGCGTCGGCAGCGGCGGCGGGAGCGCCGCGACTGTCCGCTACGTACACGTCAGTTGGCCCAGATCCCCGTGATGTCGGTGGAGTTGGCGGCCTGTCCGGCGTGGCCGGTGCCGTACATGTCCTCGATGGTGCGCAGCAGGTTGTAGTGGTTGTAGGTGGCCGAGGACGAGGAGCCAGGGGTCACCGGCTGGCCGTACAGGACCGTCGGGATCCGGTTGCCGGCGAGCCGGTTGTCCTCGTCGAAGGTGATGACGAGCAGGCTGTTGTGGGTCTTGGCCCAGGTCGCGTACGCACCCAGGTTGTTCTTCAGCCAGGTGTCACCCGTGGAGACCGAGCAGTCGTGCATGTCGCTGCACAGGTTCGGCACCACGTACGAGACCTGGGGCAGCTTCGTGTAGTCGGTGGGGAACTGGGCGAAGGTGTAGGCCGAGGAGGTGGGCACATTGGAGAAGCCGAACCACGGGTTGTGCTTCTGCGCGTACTTGCCGCTGGTGCACTTGGTGGAGCCCTGGCTGGGCAGCGTCTCGTTGTAGCTCGCCCAGGTCTTGCCGGCCGCGATCAGCTCGGAGGCGAGGTTGGGCGCGGAGGAGAAGCCGGGAGTCACGCAGCTGTCGTCGGTGATGCCCTGGGTCGAGCCGGAGAACATGGCGTAGTAGTTCGGCTGGCTCGGGTGTGTCTCGGCGTAGGAGGCGGGCAGACTGGCGCCACCGGACTTGAGCGAGTTGATGTACGGGGCGCTGGAGCTGCCGATGACCTGGTCGTAGGCGTGGTTCTCGAAGACCACGACCAGCACGTGGTCGGGCGTGGGGACGCTCGCCGCGGCCTGCGCCGAGGACGTGCCGCCGAGGCCGGCCCACAGGCCGGCGGACGCGGCCGCGAGGCCCAGGGCGGACAAGAGGGCGGTGCGGGTGCGGCGCGGTTTGGGCTCGCCGGACACGGCTACCTCCGGAATGAGGGGGAGGACGGGCCGGGGGACCCGCCGGGGGGAGTGCACCCACGGGCGGCGGTGCACCCAGAGAGTAGGGGTGTCCATGTCAACCGGGAAGGTGAAAGTGAGTGAAGACCCGGGGAACGTCCCGTGCCCGAAGCGGTGGTGCCTGTGGGAAAGGGTGACCATCCCCTAGGTTGGGGCGAATGACCAGCTCCACCCTCCACTCCGGTCCCGGAAGTCCCCGAAACCTCGATCGCAGTCCGTTCTTCGACAACGCCAAGTTCCTGTTGATCGCGCTGGTCGCGCTCGGCCACAGCTGGGAACAGGTCATCACCCCGCACACGCCGGTCCTCAGGGCCGTGCACAACCTGGTCTACGGCTTTCACATGCCGGCTTTCATCCTGCTCTGCGGCTATTTCTCCCGCAGCTTCACCGGACGCCCCGACCAGATCCGGCGGCTGCTCACCGGGGTGCTGCTGCCCTACCTGATCTTCGAGACCATCTACAGCTTCGTGTACCACTGGCTGCGCGGCACCGAGCTCGCGATCACGCCGACCTCGCCCACGTATCTGTGCTGGTTCCTCATCGCGCTGTTCCTGTGGCGGCTGACCACGCCGATCTGGAAGGCGGTGCGCTACCCGCTGCCCATTTCGATCGTCGTCTCGCTCGCCGCGGGCACGACCCTGATCAGCGGTGACCTGGCGCTCCCACGGGTCCTGATGTTCCTGCCGTGGTTCGTTCTCGGGCTGCGCCTTCGCCCCGAGCACTTCGCCCGGCTGCGCACCCGCACGGCCCGTCTGATCGCGGTGCCGGTCTTCGCCGGGATCTTCGCGCTCGCCTACTGGCTGTCCCCGTATCCGAGCGACGACTGGCTCTCCAGCGACGCCGACAACACGGTCCTGAACGTGTCGCTCACGCAGTACCTGCTGATCAGGCTGGCCCTGTTCGCGGTGACCGCGCTGCTCGTGGCGTCGTTCCTCGCACTCGTGCCGGGCCGCCGGATGTGGCTGACCGGGCTCGGCGCCGTCACCCTCTACCCGTATCTGCTGCACGGCATCCTGCTCCGCGTCGCCGAGTACTACGGCGCCTTCCGGGTGGTGCGCGAGGCGGGGGTTCCGGGTGTGCTGGTGCTCAGCGGCACCGCGGTGGGTGTGGTCGTACTGCTCTCGACGCCGCCGGTACGCGCGGTGCTGCGCCCGCTGGTGGAGCCGCGGCTGCCGAAGTGGCTCGTGCCCCGGACCGAGGTGGCGCCCGCGCCCGCGCCGGTGCCGACGGCCGGCGCCGAGCGGGAGAAGACGCTCGCGGGGTGACGGGGTGACGGGGTGACGGGGTGACGGGGTGGACGGCTTGAGCGGGTTGGACGGGTTGTAAGGAACCGGGCGACCGGGTGCGAGCCCGGCCGTGGCGGGTCAGTGCGCGGCGGGCTGCCAGGGTGCGGCCGGGCCGCCCGCGGTCCGCGTCCAGTACAGCCGCCCGTCCAGGCCGATCGCGGCCGCCACGGCGTCGTTGCCGTCCTGCACCGCGGCGGGCGCCCCGGTGAACAGGATGCTGCCGTCCGACTTCCAGGCCGGGGCGGGGGCGCCCGGCTCCAGTGTGGCCAGCGCGCCGGAGGCGGTGCGGCCGGTGACGAGCGGGCCCGCCGCGCCGACCATGCCGTAGCCGGAGGTGTCGCCGAGGTCGGTGGCCGCCGAGGGCGTGGTGCCGGAGAACAGCACGCTCTGGATGTTGCCCGAGTTCGCCTGGCGGTAGTACACCCGCACTCCGTTGCCGTCCTGGCGGGCGGAGAGACCCGTGGTGTTGGGCGGCAGACCGGTGTCGGAGGCGCGCGCGGGCAGCGGGGCGCCCGGTGCCGGCTGGGCCCAGGTCAGCAACGTTTTGGCGGTGCTGGAGAAGAGGTGCACGCGGCCCGTGGCGTCGGTGGTGGCGACCGGGTCGCCGACCAGGTTCGTGCCGCCGAGAGCGGCCCAGGGCGTCCAGTCGCCCTTCGTGCCGAGCGTCGCCGCGTGCAACTGGAGGTCACCGCCGCGCAGGAAGACGGAGAGCGTTCCGGATCCGTCCACCGCCGCGGTCGGAGTGGACAGGTCGAAGACGCCGTCGACGCCGCTGCGGTCGGGCGAGCCGAGCGAGCGCCACGCGCCGAAGGGGCCACCGGGAGACGTCTGCACCGCCGCGACCACCTCACGGCGGTAGTCGGTGAGCTGCGCGCCGAACAGGGTGCGGGTGCCGAACACCGCGAGCCGGCCGTCCGGCAGACGCGTGGCGCTCACGCCGGAGTCCATGCCGTCGCCGGGCAGCAGCTCGGGCCCGCTCCAGGTGGCGTCCGCGCCGGGCGCCTTGTGCCACACGGCGAGGCGCTGGTCGAGCACCCCGAACGCCCACAGGCTGTCGTCCTTGCCCTGCTGCAACCAGGAGGTGGAGTTGGTGCGGCTGTAGCGGATCGACTCGGCCCAGTTGGTGCCGTGCGGGTTGCTCGACACCTTGCGGTCACCACAACCGGCCGCGCTGGCGCAGTAGTTGTCCTTCGGGTTCATCCAGGCGTAGGTCTTGACGATGTCGGCCTTGGCGTCGGTGGCCGGCTTGGCGAAGGTGTGGGGCAGGAAGCCGGTGTTGTAGCCGACGTAGTTCTGCACACTGAAGTGCGGGTGGTTCGCGGACTTCGCGTACAGCGCGAGCGCGGCCTGCGCGAAGCGGGCGCTGTAGGTGTGGTCCTGGTGGTCGATGATCTTGTGGAACTTGCCTGCCCTGGCCGGGGTCGGGTCGAGGGTGCGCACATGCGTCGGACGGAACTTCTCTATCAGCCCGGCCAGCGTCTCGACGACCTGCTCCTTGGTGTAGGCGAAGGGGCGGACCGGGGTGCCCGAGGCCAGCTGCGAGGTCAGCGTGGCGACCTGGCCGTTCCACAGACCGCGCAGGCTGTGCGGCTGGTTGCCGGATATCGTCTCGGCCTCCCGCAGCTGCACCCACACCAGGTGGATCCCGGGGTGGCCGTCCAGGGTGTCCAGCTCGGCGGTGCCGCCCCCGGCGGTGGGCAGGACGGCGCGGGTCCACTTGGCGCCCCGGTCGCCGGTCGCCATCTGGGCGTACGCCCCGCGTATGCCGTTCTGGCGGGCCTCGGAGTACTTGGCCCGGTCGGACGGGGGCCTGGGGGCGCCCTTCCTGGTCGACGGCGAGTTCACGCCGTCCGATTCGCCCGCCGTGACGTACACGCTGGTGATGGGGCGGCCGGAGCGCAGCGACTGGCCGGTGTCCGGGTTCATGAAGAACAGGTCGTCGTCCGGGTGCGCCATGATCTGCATCACCGAGCCGCTCGCGGGCCGCACCGGGCCGGAGGACACGGACGCGGGGACGGCCGCGGCGCGGCCGCCGGGCGACGTGGCGCCCTCGGTGTCGGACATGGCGAGTTCGGCGAAGGCGCCGCCCGCGACGAGGACGGCGGCGAGCGCGGAGCCGGCGACGGCGCCGCGGCGGGAGAGCAGCGCGGAGCGCAGCGGCAGCCTGGGCTTCATGGGTGTGGTCTTTCGGTACGGGCGGCCTGGGCGGCCGGTCAGTGCGTGAGCACTTCCTCGCCGAGCCCGGTCATGAGTGCTCGATCAGGGCTGTTCAGAACCTGATCGACCTTGAAGACGAAAGGTCCAAGAATCGGGTTCATTTGGACGACTCGGAAAACGATGTGTCCTTGATCACCTCGAATTGGCCTTATAACGGCACAAGTCAGGCGAAGTGGTGGTGAACTGGGCGTGGTGCAGCGGGAGTTCGCGGGTGAAATGTCCCCGAAGTCGCTCCGTGTGAGGGGGGCGTCACTCTGAGGGAGGCGGCGTGGGGCGTCTTTCGGGTCAACGGTCCGAGCCGGCCGGCCCCGCCCCGGGTGACCTCCGGCCCTGTCCCGGGTGCCCCCTGGCTCCACCCCGAATGACCTCCGGCCCCGAAGGCTGTGACCTCCGGCCCCGCATGCTGTGGCCCCCGCCCGGAGCCGTGACCGGGCTCGCTCCGCGCCCTCGCCGGGGCCCGGCGGCTCCACTGCGGCTAGGGTCTGTCCGGAGTGCCAGGCCCCGCGTCCCGGACAAGATCCGCCGGATGGGCCTAGGCTCGGAATCCGGGTCTTGATCGGGTGGGCCGGTTCCGGGAACCCCCCCCGGCCGGGCGTGCGAGTGTACGGACACGTGGGAGGCGGCCAGATGACGGTGCCGGGGCGCAGGAGCAGTACCTTCACACGGCTGCTGCGGCATGGCTTCACCGACCCCTCGGCCGCCGAGCGGCTCCTGGAGAGCCCCGAGCTCGCGCCCGTACGGTCCGACCCGGTGCTCCTGGACGCGCTCGGCGCCACCGCCGACCCCGACCTCGCGCTGCTCGGGCTCGTCCGCCTGGTGGAGGCGCAGGAGGACGACGAGCGCCGAGCCCTCCTGGACACCCTGGTCAGCGCGAAGCCGCTGCGGGACCGGCTGCTCGGGGTGCTCGGCGCCTCCGAGGCGCTGGGCGACCACCTCGCCCGTCACCCGCACGACTGGCACGCCCTGGTCACCTACGAGGCGGCCGACCTGCACCCCGGGGTCGCCGAGTTCGAGCGCGGCCTGGCCGGGGCCACCGACCCCGTGTCCCTGCGGGTCGCCTACCGGCGCTGCCTGCTGGCCATAGCGGCCCGCGACGTGTGCGGCACGACCGACGTGGCCGAGACCGCCGCCGAACTCGCCGACCTCGCGACCGCGACCCTGCGCGCCGCCCTCGCCATCGCGAGCGCCGCGGCCCCGGCCGACGCCGCACAGTGCCGGCTCGCGGTCATCGCGATGGGCAAGTGCGGGGGCCACGAGCTCAACTACGTCTCCGACGTCGACGTCATCTTCGTGGCCGAGCCCGCCGACGGTTTCGACGAGGGCAAGGCCATGCAGGCCGCGGGCCGGCTCGCCGCCCACCTCATGCGGATCTGCTCGGAGACCACCGTCGAGGGTGTGATCTGGCCCGTCGACGCCAATCTGCGCCCCGAGGGCCGCAACGGCCCGCTGGTGCGCACGCTCTCCAGCCACCTCGCCTACTACCAGCGCTGGGCCAAGACCTGGGAGTTCCAGGCGCTGCTCAAGGCCCGCCCGGTGGCGGGCGACCCCCAGCTCGGCCGGGACTACGTCGAGGCCGTCTCACCCCTGGTGTGGCAGGCCGCCGAGCGGGACAACTTCGTCGCCGACGTACAGAAGATGCGGCGCAGGGTCGTCGACAACATCCCCGCAGCCCAGGTCGAGCGCGAGCTGAAGCTGGGGCCCGGCGGCCTGCGGGACGTCGAATTCGCCGTCCAGCTGCTCCAGTTGGTGCACGGGCGCAGCGACGCCACCCTGCACAGCGGCTCCACCCTGGACGCCCTCGCGGCCCTCGCCGCCGGAGGGTACGTCGGCCGGGCGGACGCGGCCCAGATGGACGAGGCGTACCGGTTCCTGCGGGCGATGGAACACCGCATACAGCTCTACCGGCTGCGCCGCACCCACCTGGTGCCGGAGGACGAGGCGGATCTGCGCCGGCTCGGCCGCTCGCTCGGCCTGCGCACCGAGCCCGTCGTCAGCCTCAACAAGGAGTGGAAGCGGCACGCCTCCGTCGTGCGCCGGCTGCACGAGAAGCTCTTCTACCGGCCGCTCCTGGACGCGGTCGCCCAGCTCGCGCCCGGCGAGACGCGGCTCAGCGCCCGCGCCGCCGCCCACCGCCTGGAAGCACTCGGCTACGCCGACCCGGCGGCCGCCCTGCGCCACCTGGAGGCGCTGTCCTCGGGCGTGAGCCGCAAGGCCGCCATCCAGCGCACCCTGCTGCCCGTCCTGCTCGGCTGGTTCGCGGACTCCGCCGACCCGGACGCGGGCCTGCTCGGTTTCCGCAAGGTCTCCGACGCGCTCGGCAAGACCCCCTGGTACCTGCGGCTGCTGCGCGACGAGGGCGCCGCCGCCGAGAACCTGGCCCGCGTCCTCTCGGCCGGCCGGCTCGCCCCCGACCTGCTGCTCCGCGCCCCCGAGGCGGTCGCCATCCTGGGCGACCCGGACGGGCTCGTGCCGCGCGGCCAGGACCACCTGGAGCAGGAGGTGCTCGCCGCGGTCGGCCGCGCCGAGACCGCCGAGGGCGCGGTCGCGGCGGCCCGCGGGGTGCGCAGGCGCGAACTGTTCCGGACCACCGCGGGCGACCTCATCGGCTCCTACGGCACCGAGGACAGCCCCGCCGAGGAGGACCCGGGCGCGCTCGTCGACCGGGTCGGCAACGCGGTCACCGACCTGAACGCGGCCACCATCGCGGGCGCCCTGCGTGCCGCCGTGCGGGCCGAGTGGGGCGAGACCCTGCCCACCCGTTTCGCGGTCATCGGCATGGGCCGCTTCGGCGGCCACGAACTGGGCTACGGCTCGGACGCGGACGTCCTGTTCGTGCACGAACCCCGTGCGGGCGTGGACGAGCAGGAGGCCGCTCGGGCCGCCAACCGGGTCGTGGCCGAGATGCGCCGACTGCTCCAACTCCCCACCGCCGACCCGCCGTTGCTCATCGACGCGGATCTGCGTCCGGAGGGCAAGTCGGGCCCGATGGTGCGCACCCTGAAGTCCTACGAGGCGTACTACCGACGCTGGTCGCTCGTCTGGGAGAGCCAGGCGCTGCTGCGCGCCGAGGTGATGGCGGGCGACCGGGACCTCGGGGCCCGCTTCATCGAGCTCATCGATCCGCTGCGCTACCCGGTGGAGGGCCTCGGCGACGAGGCGGTCCGCGAGATCCGCCGGCTCAAGGCGCGGATGGAGTCCGAGCGGATGCCGCGCGGCGCCGACCCCACCCTGCACGCCAAGCTGGGCCGGGGCGGGCTCTCCGACGTCGAGTGGACGGTCCAGCTGATGCAGATGCGGCACGGCTGGGAGCTGCCGGGCCTGCGCACCACGCGGACCCGTCAGGCACTGGCCGCCGCGCACGCGGCGGGGCTCGTGGGCACGGAGGAGGCCTCGATACTGGACGAGGCGTGGGTGCTGGCTACGCGGGTGCGCAACGGGGTCATGCTGGTGCGGGGCCGGGCCGGGGACACGTTCCCTTCGGACGGGCGGGAGCTTGCGGCGGTCGGCCGTTACCTGGGGTACGAGCCGGGGCATGTCGGGGACATGCTGGAGGACTACCGGCGTCTTACGCGCAGGGCGCGGGGGATCGTGGAGGAGCTGTTTTACGGGGCGCACCTTTAGCCGTGCGGCGCGGGCGGGGGGTGCGGGGTTTCTGGGCCCCGGGCCCCCTTCTGGGGGCTCTGCCCCCAGACCCCCGTTCGCGCCTTGAGGGCGCTCGTCCTCAAACGCCGGACGGGCTGTAGGTGACCCGGCGTTCGTGTGGCCTCGGGGCGTGCTTGTCCTCGGGCGCTGGGTGGGCTGTGGGTGGCCGGGTGTTCGCGGTCTTGGGCGTGCTCGTCCTCAAACGCCGGGCGGGCTGTGGGTGGCCGGGTGTTCGTGGCCTCGGGGCGTGCTTGTCCTCGGGCGCTGGGCGGGCTGTGGGTGGCCGGGTGTTCGCGGTCTTGGGCGTGCTTGTCCTCAAACGCCGGGCGGGCTGTGGGTGGCCGGGTGTTCGTGGCCTCGGGGCGTGCTTGTCCTCGGGCGCTGGGCGGGCTGTGGGTGGCCGGGTGTTCGCGGTCTTGGGCGTGCTTGTCCTCAAACGCCGGGCGGGCTGTAGGTGACCCGGCATTCGTGGCCTCGGGGCGTGCTTGTCCTCAGGCGTCGGACGGGCTGGAGGTGCCCGGGCGGCGTGGGAGAAGAGGCCCCGGGCGCTGTGAATCCACCAGCTTCGGGAGCTGGTGGGGGAAGCTGCCGTACCAGGCGCGGGAGGCCAGGAAGCCGAAGGTCAGGCAGAGCAGGCCGCCCACCGCGTCCAGCCAGAAGTGGTTCGCCGTGGAGACGATCACGATCAGCGTGGCCGTCGGGTAGAGCAGGCCCAGGATCTTCGCCCAGGGCGCGGAGGCGAGCGCGAAGATCGTCAGGCCGCACCAGGTCGACCACCCGATGTGCATGGACGGCATCGCCGCGTACTGGTTCGACATGTTCTTCAGGTCGCCCGACGCCATCGAGCCCCAGGTGTGGTGCACCAGGACCGTGTCGACGAAGTGCCCGCCGTTCATCAGGCGGGGCGGGGCGAGCGGGAAGAAGTAGTAGCCGAGCAGGGCCACGCCCGTGGTCGCGAAAAGGACGAGGCGCGACGCCGCGTAGCGGCCGGGGTGGTAACGGAACAGCCATACGAGGACACCGATGGTGACGATGAAGTGCAGTGTCGCGTAGTAGTAGTTCATGCCGACGATGAGCCATGTCACCGAATTCACGGCATGGTTGACCGACTGTTCCACCGCGATGCCGAGGTCGTGCTCCGCACTCCAGATCCAGTCCGCGTTCCTGAGCGCCTTCGCCTTCTGCTCGGGGACCGCGTTGCGGATCAGCGAGTACACCCAGTAACTCACCGCGATCAGAAGAACTTCGAACCAGATCCGCGGGCGGCGCGGCAGGCGCACTCTCCGCAGCCGGGCGGAAAAGCCGCTGCGGCCCGGTTCGTTGTTCGAGGGTGTGGCCGACGGCTCATGTGGTGGAGCGGCCGTCCGGCCTTCCAGAGTCTTCACGGTCATTTCACCCATAGGAAGAGAGTCTGCCAGATGCACATACCCCCCGCCGATCATCCTCCGGTCGGGTTCGCTGCGCACCTGCTACTCCCAAAGGACGAGGTTTCCCGGCGTACGTCAGGGTCGGCTTCGGGGTCGCGCACCCGAGGTCGAACCGCGTACGACCAGTTCGGGCATGAACACGAACTCGCTGTGCGGCGCCGGGGTGCCCCCGACCTCTTCGAGCAGGGCACGCACCGCGGCCTGCCCCATCGCCGTCACCGGCTTGCGGATGGTGGTCAGCGGTGGGTCGGTGAACGCTATCAGCGGAGAGTCGTCGAAGCCCACCACAGAGACATCACGCGGCACGTCCAGGCCCGCCTGGCGCGCCGCCCTGATCGCGCCGAGCGCCATCATGTCGCTGGCGCACACGATCGCGGTGCAGCCCTGCGCGATGAGCGCGGTGGCCGCGGCCTGCCCGCCCTCCAGCGTGTACAGGGAGTGCTGGATCAGTGACTCGGCCTCGGCCGTCGTCAGGCCGAGCCGGTCCTGCATCCCGGCCGTGAAGCCCTCGATCTTGCGCAGCACCGGCACGAAGCGCTTGGGGCCGACCGCGAGGCCGATCCTGGTGTGGCCGAGCGCCGCGAGGTGGGTGACCGCGAGCCGCATCGCCGCCCGGTCGTCGGGCGAGATGAAGGGCGCCTGCACCTTGGGCGAGAAGCCGTCCACCAGGACGTAGGGGACGCCCTGGGCGCGCAGCTGCTCGTAGCGCTCCATGTCGGCGGTGGTGTCCGCGTGCAGCCCGGAGACGAAGATGATCCCGGAGACGCCCCGGTCCACCAGCATCTCGGTGAGCTCGTCCTCGGTGGAGCCGCCCGGGGTCTGCGTCGCGAGCACCGGGGTGTATCCCTGCCGGGTCAGCGACTGGCCGATGACCTGGGCGAGCGCCGGGAAGATCGGGTTCTCCAGCTCGGGCGTTATCAGGCCGACGAGCCCCGCACTGCGCCGGCGCAGTCGTACGGGCCGTTCGTAACCCAGCACATCGAGTGCGGCCAGGACGGATTCACGGGTGCCCGCGGCCACACCGGGCTTGCCGTTGAGCACGCGGCTGACTGTGGCTTCGCTGACCCCCGCCTGGGCTGCGATGTCGGCGAGCCGTGCGGTCACGGGATTGGACTGTACCGGTCGCACGTCAGATTGCCCACCAGACGGCGGATTCGGCCGGGAGCAGGGCGTTTTCCGCGTCGAACTCGACAGCCGCGCTGGTGAGCACCGGCCGTCCCGCGAGCGGGAGTTGGACCGTGCGGGGCAGCGTGTTCAGGGTGCAGGCGAAGCCCGGCCGGGCGAAGGCGAGCACCCCCTCGGGCGCGGGCAGCCAGCTCATCGTGCCGTCGCCGAGCCCCGGCAGCTCGCGGCGCAGGGCGAGGGCCGCGCGGTAGAGCTCCAGGGTGGAGTGCGGGTCCCCGGACTGGGAGGCGACGCTGAGCCCGCGCCAGGTGTCGGGCTGCGGCAGCCAGGGCGCCGCGCTCCCGAAGCCGAAGCTCGGGCCCTCGGCCGTCCACGGGATCGGGACGCGGCAGCCGTCGCGGAAGCCGTCCTGGCCCGCCGCGCGCAGGAAGGCCGGGTCCTGGCGCAGCTCGTCGGGCAGTTCGACGACCTCGGGCAGGCCCAGCTCCTCGCCCTGGTAGAGATAGGCGGAGCCGGGCAGCGCCAGCGTGAACAGGGTCGCGGCGCGGGCCCGGCGAAGCCCCTGCTCCCCGCCGCCGTAGCGGGTGACATGGCGTACGACGTCGTGGTTGGAGAGCACCCAGGTGGTGGGGGCGCCGACCGCGCCGGTCGCGGCGAGCGAGGCGTCGACGGTCGCGCGCATCCGCTCGGCGTCCCAACCGCACGTGAGGAACTGGAAGTTGAAGGCCTGGTGCAGCTCGCCGGGGCGTACGTACAGGGCCAGGCGCTCGGAGGAGGGGGCCCAGGCCTCGGCGACCGCGATGCGCTCGCCCGGGTAGGAGTCGAGCAGGGTCCGCCAGGCGCGGTGGATCTCGTGGACGCCGTCCTGGTCGAAGAAGGGGAGCACCTGGCTGCCGATGAGCTTGGCCTGCTCGCTGGCGCCGATGTCCGGCAGCCCCGGCGCCTTGACCATGCCGTGGGCGACATCGATGCGGAAGCCGTCCACACCGAGGTCCAGCCAGAAGCGCAGCACGGACTCGAACTCGGCGTGCACCGCCGGGTGGTCCCAGTTCAGGTCGGGCTGCTCGGGGGCGAACAGGTGCAGATACCAGTCGCCGTCGGCGCTACGGGTCCAGGCCGGGCCGCCGAAGACCGACTCCCAGTCGTTGGGCGGGAGTTGGCCGTTCGCCCCCTTTCCGGGGCGGAAGTGGTAGCGCTCGCGCTCGGGACCGCCGGCCAGCGCCGCGCGGAACCAGGGGTGCTGGTCGGACGTGTGGTTCGGGACGATGTCGACGATGACGCGCAGGCCGAGGCGGTGGGCCTCGCGCACCAGGGCGTCGGCGTCGGACAGGGAGCCGAAGAGCGGGTCGACCGTGCGGTAGTCCGCGACGTCGTAGCCGCCGTCGGCCTGCGGGGAGGCGTAGAACGGGGTGAGCCAGACCGCGTCCGCGCCCAGCTCCTTCACGTGGGGGAGCCGGGCCGTGATGCCGGGCAGATCGCCGATGCCGTCGCCGTCGCTGTCCGCGAAGGAGCGCACGTACACCTGGTAGATCACCGCGTCGCGCCACCAGCCGGTCCGGGGCCCGGTGGGCTCCTGGGCGACGGCGGCCGTCGTCAGCTCCTGCGTCATGGGGTGCCCTCTCGAAAATCCTGCGGTCACGGGATCAACGCCGATGGGCCTCGAAAGTAACAGCCTTGCAAGGTCTTGCGGAACCCTTGCAGTCCCTCCACGGGCGCGGGTGAACCAGCGATACCGGCTTTGACAAGGCGCACAGCGGCAACCGTGCGGACACGCTGACGTAACGATCGACCGCTCTTGCAGAAATTCTTCGCAAGGTCTTTCGGTCGCCTTTCATCCTTGTTACGTTCCTGGCGATCCGGCGCCGTGATGGAGCGGCACCCAGTGAAGGAGTTCTCATGCGACGTGGCATAGCGGCCACCGCGATCGCGGCGACCCTGGCGCTCGCGGCGACGGCCTGCGGTGGCAGCGACAGTGGCGGCGGCAAGGCGGACGGCCCGGTCACCATCACCTGGTGGGACACCTCGAACGCCACGAACGAGGCGCCCACGTACCAGGCGCTGGTCACGGAGTTCGAGAAGGCGAACCCGACGATCAAGGTCAAGTACGTCAACGTCCCCTTCGACCAGGCGCAGAACAAGTTCGACACCGCCGCCGGTGCCAAGGGCGCCCCGGACGTGCTGCGCGCGGAGGTCGGCTGGACGCCCGCCTTCGCGAAGAAGGGCTACTTCCTGCCGCTCGACGGCACCGAGGCCCTCACCGACCAGGCCAAGTTCCGGCCCAACCTGATCAAGCAGGCCCAGTTCCAGGGCAAGACCTACGGCGTCCCGCTGGTCACCGACACCCTCGCCCTGGTCTACAACAAGGCCCTGTTCGCCAAGGCCGGCATCACCAAGGCCCCCACCACCTGGGACGAGTTGAAGGCGGACGCCGCCCTCGTCAAGGAGAAGGCCGGGGTCGACGGCTACTGGGCCTCCACCGCCGGGTACTACGCCCAGCCGTTCCTGTACGGCGAGGGCACCGACACCGTGGACGCGACCGCCAAGAAGGTCACCATCGCAAGTGCCCCCGCAGTCAAGGGACTTGAGACCTGGAAGGGCCTGTTCGACGGACCGGGCCTGCACAAGGCGGACGTCACCGCCGACGCGTACGCCCACATCCAGGACGCCTTCGTGAACGGCAAGGTCGCCGCCATCGTCCAGGGCCCGTGGGAGATCACCAACTTCTACAAGGGCGCCGCCTTCAAGGACAAGGCCAACCTCGGCATCGCCACCGTCCCGGCCGGATCCGCCGGCAAGGCGGGCGCCCCGACCGGCGGTCACAACCTGTCCGTGTACGCCGGCTCCGACAAGGCGCACGCGGCCGCCGCGATGAAGTTCGTCAACTTCATGACCTCGGCCAAGAGCCAGGAGAACATCGCGCTGAAGAACTCCACGCTGCCCACCCGCGAGGACGCCTACACCGCACAGGTCAAGGCCGACCCGGGCATCGCCGGCTTCCAGGGCGTGCTCGCCGCCGCCCAGCCGCGCCCGGAGCTGCCCGAGTACAGCTCGCTGTGGACCCCGATGGACACCGAACTGCCGAAGGTCGCCGACGGCAAGGAGTCCGTCGCCGACGCCGCCAAGAGCCTTCAGCAGGACATGGCCAAGCTGGTCCCCGACTTCACCAAGTGAGCCCCGCCGCCGGGCCGTTCCCCCTCGGGGCGGCCCGGCGGCACGCACGTCCGTCGAACTCCCCCGGAAAAGGTGTCGAGA
This sequence comes from Streptomyces sp. CB01201, assembly GCF_002803085.1. GTDB lineage: Bacteria > Actinomycetota > Actinomycetes > Streptomycetales > Streptomycetaceae > Streptomyces > Streptomyces hundungensis. The sequence goes on from NZ_NNBJ01000010.1 coordinate 211,470, forward strand.
TGACCGTTGCCGTCGATGGCGCGGCCCCCAAGAGCGCGTCCCCGGCGCGCCGGGGGCCGCTGGAGCGCATCCGGCGCTCCTGGCAGAAGCACTGGTACGCGTACGCGATGGTCGCGCCGATCGTCGTCGTGCTCGGCGTCCTGGTGCTCTATCCGCTGGTCCAGGGCGTCTACTACACGCTCACCGACGCCAACAGCCTCAACTCGGCACGCACCATCGGCGCCAACCACATCGCCGCGACCTACGAGTTCGTCGGGCTGCACAACTACGCGGACATCCTGTGGGGGCCGACCGCCTGGGACCGGTTCTGGTCGCACTTCATCTGGACCGTGGTGTGGACCGTCGCCTGTGTGACCCTGCACTACGTCATCGGGCTCTCGCTCGCCCTGCTGCTCAACCAGAAGCTGCGCGGGCGCACCTTCTACCGGATGATGCTGATCCTGCCGTGGGCGGTGCCCACCTTCGTCACCGTCTTCTCCTGGCGCCTGATGCTCAGCGACTCCGGCATCGTCAACACCGTGCTCGGCGCCCTCCACCTGCCGCAGCCCGAGTGGCTGGAGCAGCCGCACTTCCAGCAGCTCGCCGCGATCCTGGTCAACACCTGGGTGGGCGTCCCGTTCATGATGGTCTCGCTGCTCGGCGGGCTCCAGTCGATCTCCGCCGACCTGTACGAGGCCGCCGAGATCGACGGCGCGACCGCCTGGCAGCGCTTCAGGCACGTGACGCTGCCGGGCCTCCGACCGGTGAGCGCCACCGTCGTCCTACTCGGCATCATCTGGACGTTCAACCAGTTCGTGATCATCTTCCTGCTGTTCGGCAACGGCGGCGCCCCCGACGCCCAGATCCTCGTCACCTGGGCCTACCGGCTCGGCTTCGGACAGCAGCCCCGCGACTTCGCGCAGTCCGCCACCTACGGCGTGCTGCTGCTCTCCATCCTGATCGTCTTCTCCTCCTTCTACCGACGCTGGCTGGCCCGCAATGAACAGGTCTGATGCCCCCATGGCCAAGAAGGCCGTCTCCCGGGACCACACCCGGCGCCGCACCGCCGTCCTGTCGCACCTGGCACTGAGCATCGCCAGCCTCGTCGCCCTCTTCCCGATCGTCTGGCTGCTCTTCCTCTCGCTCGGGCCCGACAAGGACGACTATCTGCACCCGGGCCGCATCTGGTCCAAGATGTCCTTCTCCAACTACGCGTTCGTCACCGAGCACACCAAGTTCTTCACCTGGCTCGGCAACACCGCCCTGATCGCGGTCGCCACCTGCGTCATCGGCGTGATGTTCGCCGCCACCACCGGCTACGCCGTCTCGCGCATGCGCTTCCCCGGCTACAAGAAGCTGATGTGGGTGCTGCTCGTCACCCAGATGTTCCCGATCGCCGTACTGATCGTGCCGATGTACCAGATCCTCGGCGACCTCGGCCTCATCGACACCTACGGCGGCCTGATCCTGGTGTACTGCTCCACCGCGGTGCCGTACTGCGCCTGGATGCTCAAGGGGTACTTCGACTCGATCCCGATCGAGATCGACGAGGCGGGCCGGGTCGACGGGCTCACCCCGTTCGGCACCTTCTTCCGCCTCATCCTGCCGCTCGCCCGGCCCGGCCTCGCGGTCGCCGCGTTCTACACCTGCCTCACCGCGTGGGGCGAGGTGGCGTTCGCCTCCACGTTCATGCTCGACGACGGCAAGTACACCCTCGCCGTGGGCCTCTCCAGCTTCGTCAGCCAGCACGACGCCCAGTGGAACTACATGGCCGCCACCGCCGTACTCATCGCGATCCCGGTCTCCGCCGTCTTCTACCTGGTGCAGAAGCACCTGGTCACCGGCATGACCGCGGGCGCGACCAAGGGCTGAGCCGGGCTCCGCCCCGGCCTCCCATCCCACCGGTTTCCGAGGGTCGACCACCCCGGGACCCCCTTCTAAGGACGACATGACCCAGCACTTCACCGCCCCCGACCGCCTCACCGGGAAGACCGGTACGCAGTGGTGGCGGGACGCCGTGATCTACCAGGTCTATCCGCGCAGCTTCGCCGACGGGAACGGCGACGGCATGGGCGACCTCGAAGGCGTACGCGCCCGGCTGCCCTATCTGCGCGACCTCGGCGTCGACGCCGTCTGGCTCTCCCCCTTCTACGCGTCCCCGCAGGCCGATGCCGGCTACGACGTCGCCGACTACCGGGCCATCGACCCCATGTTCGGCACCCTGCTCGACGCCGACGCACTGATCCGCGACGCCCATGAGCTGGGCCTGCGCATCATCACCGACCTGGTGCCCAACCACTCCTCCGACCAGCACGAGTGGTTCAAGCGCGCCCTGGCGGAGGGCCCCGGCTCACCGCTGCGGGCCCGCTACCACTTCCGCCCCGGCAAGGGCGAGGACGGTCAACTCCCGCCCAACGACTGGGAGTCCATCTTCGGCGGCCCCGCCTGGACCCGGACCGCGGACGGCGACTGGTACCTGCACCTGTTCGCCCCCGAGCAGCCCGACCTGAACTGGGACCACCCGGCGGTCGCCGACGAGTTCCGCTCCATCCTGCGCTTCTGGCTGGACATGGGCGTCGACGGCTTCCGCGTCGACGTCGCGCACGGCCTCGTCAAGGCGCCGGGCCTGCCCGACATCGGCGGCCACGACCAGCTCAAGCTGCTCGGCAACGACGTCATGCCGTTCTTCGACCAGGACGGCGTCCACGAGATCTACCGCTCGTGGCGCACCATCCTCGACGAGTACGACGGCGAGCGCATCGCCGTCGCCGAGGCGTGGACCCCCACGGTCGAGCGGACCGCCCTGTACGTACGCCCCGACGAACTGCACCAGGCCTTCAACTTCCAGTATCTGGGCACCCCTTGGGACGCGAAGGCGCTGCGCGAGGTCATCGACACCTCGCTCGCCGCGATGCGCCCGGTCGGCGCCCCCGCCACCTGGGTCCTGTCCAACCACGACGTCACCCGGCACGCCACCCGCTTCGCCAACCCGCCCGGCCTCGGCACCCAGCTGCGCACCCCGGGCGACCGCGAACTCGGCCTGCGCCGGGCCCGCGCGGCCACCCTGCTGATGCTGGCCCTGCCCGGCTCGGCCTACGTCTACCAGGGCGAGGAGCTCGGCCTGCCCGACGTCACCGACCTGCCCGACGAGGTGCGCCAGGACCCGTCGTTCTTCCGCGCCGCGGGCCAGGACGGCTTCCGCGACGGCTGCCGCGTCCCGATCCCGTGGACCGTCGAGGGCCCCTCGTACGGCTTCGGCAGCGGCGGCAGCTGGCTTCCGCAGCCCGCCTCCTGGGCCGGGCTCAGCGTCGAGGCGCAGACCGGCGTCGCCGACTCCACCCTGGAGCTGTACCGCAGGGCCATCGCGGCCCGCCGCGCCCACCCGGGCCTCGGCGCCGGGGACGACCTGCGCTGGCTGGACGCCCCCGAGGGCGTCCTCGCCTTCGCCCGCGAGGGCTTCGTGTGCACGGTGAACCTCACCGGACGCCTGGTGTCGCTGCCGCTGCCCGGCCGCGCGGTCCTGGCCAGCGCCCCCTTCGCGGTGGACGGCGACCGGGTCGAGCTGCCGGGCGACACCACGGTGTGGTGGACGGTGTGAGCCAGGCCGCGCAGCCGGGCGGGCCGCGCCTCGCGGACATAGCGGCGCAGGCCGCCGTCAGCGAGGCCACCGTCAGCCGGGTGCTCAACGGCAGGCCCGGGGTCGCCGATTCCACCCGGCAGCGGGTGCTCGCGGCCCTGGACGTGCTCGGCTGGGAGCGCCCGGCCCGGCTGCGCCGGCGCAGCGAGGGGCTGATCGGCCTGGTCACCCCGGAGCTGACCAACCCGATCTTCCCCGCCTTCGCGCAGGCGGTGGAGCAGGTGCTCGCCGGCCACGGCTACACGCCCGTCCTGTGCACCCAACTGCCGGGCGGGGCAACGGAGGACGAGCTGGTCGAGCAGCTGGAGGAGCGCGGCGTCAACGGCATCGTGTTCCTGTCCGGGCTGCACGCCGACACCTCCACCGACCCGGCCCGCTACCTGGCGCTCGCCGAACGGGGCGTCCCGTACGTCCTGGTGAACGGCTACAACGAGGCGCTGCGCGGGCCGTTCGTGTCGCCCGACGACCACGCGGCGATGCGGATGGCGGTGGGACATCTGGCCGACCTCGGGCACACCCGGATCGGCCTGGCGATCGGACCGCCGCGGTACGTCCCCTCGCGCCGCAAGACCGAGGGGTTCACGGCGGCGCTGGGGGAGCGGCTCGGACTGCCCGGACACGAGGCGGCGGCCCTCGTCCTGTCCACCCTGTACAGCGTGGAGGGCGGCCAGGTTGCCGCGGGCGCGCTGCTCGACCGGGGCTGTACGGGGATCGTCTGCGGCAGCGACATGATGGCGCTCGGCGTGGTGCGCGCCGCCCGCGAGCGCGGCCTCGACGTACCGCTGGACGTCTCGGTGGTGGGCTTCGACGACTCCCGGCTCATCGCCTTCACCGACCCGCCCCTGACCACGGTCCGCCAGCCCGTGCGGGCGATGGCGGCGGCCGCGGTGTCCGCCCTGTTGGAGGAGATCGCCGGAACCCCCGTCCAGCGAACGGAGTTCGTCTTCCAGCCGGAGCTGGTGGTACGGGGGTCCACGGCGCGGGCGCGGGGGTGAGTCCGGGGACCGCCCCGGACCGCCGCTAGAACGGCTTGGTCGGCAGGTACTTGCCGTCCAGGGTGATCACGGCACGCTCGCCGCCCTCGGGGTCGGCGACCTTCTTCACGTCCAGCCTGAAGTTGATCGCGCTGATGATGCCGTCCCCGAACTCCTCGTGCACCAGGGCCTTCAGGGTGGTTCCGTACACCTGGAGCATCTCGTAGAAGCGGTAGATCGTCGGGTCGGTGGGGATGCCGCCCGGGATCGAGCCGCGGCTCGGGATGGTGGTCAGGAGCAGAGCCGCGTCGTCGTCGAGGCCGAGCAGCTCGGCGACGGCCCGCGCGGAATCGGCGGGCAGCGCGTGCTGGCCGAGCACGGCGGCCGTGACGAACGCGACCGAGAAGCCCGCCGCGTCCGCGATCTGCTGCCACGAGAGGTCCTTGCGCAGCTTCGCCTCGACGGCGGCGGTGGCCAGGTCCTGGCGGGCGGTGGTGTCGTACTGGGACTGGATCATGGATAACTCCTGGGAAGGGTGAGTCAGTTGGCGGTGGGGGCGGCGTCGAGTACCTCGACCTTGCCCGTGGGGATGTCGTAGACCCAGCCGTGCAGCGTGAGCCGGTGCCCGGCCAGGGCGCGGGCCACCGAGGGGTGCGTCGCCAGGTTCGCGAGCTGGGCGCGTACGTTGCCGCGTATGAGGGCCGCGAGATCCGCGGAGTCCGCGTGGGCCGGGGCCGCGTCCGCGTGCCGCAGCCAGTCGGCGACCGCGGGCAGCGCGGCGAGGTCGTGGCCCTCGGCGAGCGCGGTCATGGCCCCGCAGGCGGAGTGGCCGCAGACCACGATGTCGCGCACGCCGAGCACGCCGACCGCGTACTCGACGCTCGCCGCGATGCCGTCCGCTCCCGGGGTGTACGCGGGCACCAGGTTTCCGGCGGTACGGATGACGAACAGCTCGCCCGGCTCGCTCTGGGTGAGCAGCTCGGGCACCACCCGCGCGTCCGAGCAGCTGATGAACAGCGTGCCGGGGCGGTGGGTGGCGGCGAGATGGGCGAAGAGGTCCGCCTTGGCGGGGAAGACACCGCGCTGGAAACGCGCGACGCCCTCGGCGAGGTCTTGCATGGTCACTCCCTTCGGTGGCTGCCGGACCCTGGGGGCCGACGGGATCCACCATGCATGAGCTGGCTCTATAGCGTCCAAGACGTGTTTTCCATACCTCTTATAGCTCTCATCTATAGTTGCTTCCATGGCCCCGGAACTGCGTCATCTGCGCTATCTGCTCGCCGTCGCCGAGCACGGCACCTTCACCCGCGCCGCGGAGGAGCTGCGCATCTCCCAACCCACGCTGTCCCAGCAGATCAAGCAGCTGGAGCGCACCGTGGGCGTCCAGCTCCTGGACCGGAGCGGCCGCGCGGTGCGGCTCACCGACGCGGGGGAGACGTATGCCCACTACGCCCGGCGCGCCCTGCGGGACCTGGCTGCCGCCGAGCGCGCCGTCCTGGACGTCGCCGACCTCTCGCGCGGCAGCCTGCGCCTGGCGGTGACCCCGACCTTCACCGCGTACCTCGTCGGCCCGCTCGTCGCGGAACTGCACACCCGGCACCCCCGGATCGTGCTGGACGTGAGGGAGTTGGCGCAGGACCGCATCGAGGCGGCGCTGCTGGCCGATGAGCTGGACCTCGGCATCGCCTTCGCCGGCCCGCATCTGCCCGGCATCCAGGCGGCGGCCCTGTACACCGAGACCCTGGGCCTCGTCGTCGGTGCCCCTGCCGCACCGGCCGAGTCGCTCGCCGTGGGGGACCTCGCGGAGCGGCAACTCGCCCTGCTGAGCGGTGACTTCGCGACGCGGGGCCATATCGACGACTATCTCGGGCAGCATCGCGTCACCCCGCGCATCGCCGTCGAGGCGAACTCGCTCCAGGCGCTGACCGAGATCGTCCGCCGCACCCCGCTGGCCACGGTGCTGCCCGACGCCGTCACCCATGAGCACCCGGACCTCGCGCCCGTCGCCCTCGACCCGCCGCTGCCCGCCCGCACGGTGGCGCTGCTGCGGCGCGAGAGCGCCTACCGCAGCGCCGCGGCCCGGGAGTTCACCCGGCTCGCCCAGGACTTCGTCCGCGCCCGTGGTTACGCGCCGGCCTGACCGGCGCCCTGGGCTCCGGCTCAACGGCCGCGCAATTCCTTGCAGATGGCCGCACGCGTGCTGCGGATTTCGCCCGAACCGTTGACCCCGGCCCTCCCTCCTCCTACGGTCACCTGCTCAGAGGCACTTGCAATCTTGCAGCAAGAACATTCAGCCGCGCCGGTACGTATGACCGAGGAGCACCCGGTGATCCCCCTGCGAAGAACGGCGGTCGCACTCGCGGCCGCCCTGTGCGCCGCATTCGTCCCCGCGCCGCCCGCCACGGCCGCGGCCGCGCCGCCCGCGCCGCCCAGTGATGCCCGGCTCGCCGCCGAGCCCGCCCGGCACGACGCGACGCGGGAGCAGTTCTACTTCGTGCTCCCGGACCGGTTCGCCAACGGCGACCGGGCCAACGACCGCGGCGGGCTGACCGGTTCGCGGATGGAGACCGGGTACGACCCGACGGACAAGGGCTTCTACCAGGGCGGCGACCTCAAGGGCCTCACGCAGCGGCTCGACTACATCAAGGGGCTCGGCACCACCGCCATCTGGCTCGCCCCCCTCTTCAAGAACAAGCCCGTGCAGGGCACAGGCAAGGACGCGTCGGCCGGGTACCACGGGTACTGGATCACCGACTTCACCCAGGTCGACCCGCACTTCGGCACCAACGCCGACCTCACCCGGCTGATAGCCGGGGCGCACGCCAAGGGCATGAAGGTCTTCTTCGACGTCATCACCAACCACACCGCCGACACCGTCGACTACGCCGAGAAGCGGTACGACTACCGGCCCAAGGGTGCCTACCCCTACCTCGACGCCACCGGGCGCCCCTTCGACGACCGGGCCGGGACGAAGAAGGTCGACGCGAACTCCTTCCCCTACACGCCCGTCGTGCCCGCCGGGAAGGAGCGGAAGGTCCCGGCCTGGCTGAACGACCCCACGATGTACCACAACCGGGGCGATTCGACGTTCGCGGGCGAGAGCGGCGAGTACGGCGACTTCTCCGGGCTCGACGACCTGTGGACCGAGCGGCCCGAGGTCGTCACCGGGATGGAGCGGATCTACGAGAAGTGGGTCCGCGACTTCGCCGTGGACGGCTTCCGCATCGACACCGTCAAGAACGTCGACCTGGCCTTCTGGACCCAGTGGGCGACAGCCCTCGACGCGTACGCGAAGAAGCGGGGGCGGCCGGACTTCTTCCTGTTCGGCGAGACCTACTCCGCCGACCCCGCCGTCACCTCCCCCTACGTCACCCGGGGCCGGCTGGACGCCACCCTCGACTTCCCCTTCCAGGACGCGGCCCGCCAGTACGCCTCGCAGGGTGCCCCGGCCGCCAAGCTGGCCGCCCTGTTCGCCGACGACTACCGCTACACCACCGACAAGGCCAACGCCTACGAGCAGGTCACCTTCCTCGGCAACCACGACATGGGCCGCATCGGGACCTTCCTCAAGCAGGACCATCCGCAGGCCGGCGAGGCCGAACTGCTCCAACGCGACCGCCTGGCCAACGAGTTGATGTTCTTCAGCCGGGGCAACCCGGTGGTCTACTACGGCGACGAGCAGGGCTTCACCGGCGCGGGCGGCGACAAGGACGCCCGCCAGACCATGTTCGCCTCGAAGGTCCCCGACTACCTCGACGACGACGAACTCGGCACCGACCGCACCCACGCGTTCGACGCCTACGACCCCGCTCACCCGCTCTACCGCACCATCGCCGACCTCTCCCGGCTCACCCGGGCGAACCCGGCCCTGCGCGACGGCGTCCAGACCGAGCGGTACGCCAAGGACTCCGTCTACGCCTTCTCGCGCACCGACGCCAGGACGCGCGTCGAGTACGTCGTGGCCGTGAACAACGCCACCGGGCCGAAGGCGGTCACCGTGCCCACCGGCTCCGCGAACGCCGACTTCGCCGTGCTGTACGGAGGTTCGGGTGCGGTACGCAGCGGCTCGGACGCCGCCGTCCAGGTGACCGTGCCCGCCCTGTCCTCCCTGGTCCTGAAGGCGGCGGCCCCGCTGCCCGACCCCGTCGCCGGGCCGACGATCACCCTGAAGGCGCCGGCCGCCGGGGCGACCGGCACGGTCGAGCTGTCGGCCGACGCCGGCGGGGGACAGCTCGACCGGGTCGTCTTCGCCGCGCAGAGCGGCAACGGGCCGTGGCGGACGCTCGGCTCGGCCGACCACGCCCCCTACAAGGTCACCCAGTACCTGGACCTTCCCGCCGGAACTCCCTTACGGTACAAGGCCGTTGTGGTCGACAGCCGCGGCCGGACCGCGAGCGCGTCCGCCGCCACCACGGCGGGGCAGACGCCCGCGCCCGGGAAACCCACGGCCGTCGAGCGGGACCACGCCGTCGTCCACTACCGGCGCCCCGCCGGGGACTACGACGGCTGGCAGCTGACGTCGGGCGACCAGAACGCGGCCTTCACCGGGCGGGACGCCTACGGCGCCTTCGCCTGGGTCAAGGTCCCTCCGGGCGCCGCATCGCTCACGTACACCGTCGCCAAGGGCGGCAGCGCCGACGGGCCCGGGCGGACCGTCGACCTCGGCCGCACCGGCGAGGTGTGGGTGGAGCAGGGCAGGAACGGGCAGTCGGAGCAGGCGCCGCCCGGCGCGTACCCGCCGCAGGACACCGCCAAGGCCGTCCTGCACTACTCCCGGCCCGACGGCGACTACGCCGGCTGGGGCCTGCACACCTGGACCGGGGCCGCCTCGCCCACCGACTGGTCCAAGCCGCTCGCGCCGACCGGCCGCGACGCGTTCGGGGTGACCTTCGAGGTGCCGCTGGCCCCGGGCGCGACCTCGCTGAGCTACATCCTGCACAAGGGCGACCAGAAGGACCTGCCCGACGACCAGTCCCTCGACCTGGCGACCTACGGCCACGAGGCCTGGCTGCTCGCCGGACAGGCCAAGTACCTCCTGCCGCAGGGCATTTCGGGTACCTCGCTCGACCTCGGCAAGTCCGGGGCGCAGTGGATCGACGCCGACACCGTGGTGTGGCAGGTCAAGGCGACCGGCGCGACCAGCGAGCAGCTCGTGTACGCGCCCGGCGGCGGCATCACCGTCCAGGACGGCGCCCTGTCCGCCGAGGGCCAGTGGCTGCGGCTCACGCCCGCCGCGCTGAGCGCCGCCCAGAAGGCCAGATTCCCCCAGCTCAAGGACTACCCGGCGTTCACCGTGGACGCCCGCGACCGCTCCCGGGTGCGCGAGTCCCTGCGCGGGCAGCTGATCGCCACCCAGCGGGCCTCGAACGGGGCGCTGCTCGCCGCGACCGGCGTCCAGACCCAGGGCGTCCTCGACGACCTGTACGGAGCCGACGCCGCCAAGGCCGCACTCGGCCCGGTCTTCGCCCGGGGCCGGCCCACCCTCTCCGTATGGGCACCCACCGCCCGGACGGTCTCCCTCGAACTCGACGGGCGCACGGTCGCGATGCGGCGCGACGACGCCACCGGCGTCTGGTCGGTGACCGGGCCCGCGTCGTGGGCGGGCAAGCCGTACCGGTACGCCGTGACGGTGTGGGCGCCGACCGTCCAGCGGGTGGTCACCAACCTGGTCACCGACCCGTACTCGACCGCCCTCACCACTGACTCCGCGCGCAGCCTGGTGGTCGACCTCGCCGATCCCCTGCTGGCGCCCCAGGGCTGGACCACCCTGAAGAAGCCGGCCGCCGTGCCGCTGCGCGAGGCCCGGATCCAGGAGCTGCACATCCGCGACTTCTCCGTCGCGGACCCCACCTCGCACCACCCCGGCCAGTACCTGGCGTTCACCGACACCGGCTCCGACGGCATGAAGCACCTGGCCCAGCTGGCGAAGTCCGGCACCTCCTATGTGCATCTGCTGCCCGCCTTCGACATCGCCGGCATCCCCGAGCGGAAGTCCGAACAGGCCACCCCCGACTGCGACTTGAAGGCGTACGCGCCGGACTCCGAGGAGCAGCAGGCCTGTATCGCCCGGTCGGCCGCGAAGGACGCGTACAACTGGGGCTACGACCCGCTGCACTACACCGTGCCCGAGGGCTCCTACGCCAGTGACCCGCAGGGGACGCGGCGCACGGTCGAGTTCCGGCAGATGGTGCGGGGGCTGAACGACGCGGGCCTTCGCACGGTCATGGACGTCGTCTACAACCACACGGCGGCGAGCGGTCAGGCCGACAACTCGGTCCTCGACAAGATCGTGCCCGGGTACTACCAGCGGCTCCTCGCGGACGGCAGCGTCGCCAACTCCACCTGCTGCGCCAACACCGCACCCGAGAACGCGATGATGGGCAAGCTCGTCGTGGATTCGGTGGTGACCTGGGCCAAGCAGTACAAGGTCGACGGATTCCGCTTCGACCTCATGGGCCACCACCCCAAGGCCAACATCCTCGCCGTGCGGGCCGCCCTCGACGCGCTGACCCCGGCCAAGGACGGCGTCGACGGCAAGAAGGTCATCCTGTACGGGGAGGGCTGGAACTTCGGCGAGGTCGCCGACGACGCCCGCTTCGTGCAGGCCACCCAGAAGAACATGGCGGGCACCGGTATCGCCACGTTCTCCGACCGGGCCCGTGACGCGGTGCGCGGCGGGAGCCCCTTCGACGCCGACCCCGGGGTGCAGGGCTTCGCCTCCGGCCTCTACACGGACCCCAACTCCTCGCCGGCGAACGGCACTGAGACCGAACAGAAGGCCCGGCTGCTGCACTACCAGGACCTGCTCAAGGTGGGCCTGAGCGGCAGTCTCGCCGGGTACACCTTCACCGACAGCGCCGGCCGCACGGTCAAGGGCTCCGACGTCGACTACAACGGCGCCCCGGCCGGTTACGCGGCGGCCCCCGGAGACGCCCTCGCCTACGCGGACGCCCACGACAACGAGTCGCTCTACGACGCGCTCGCCTACAAGCTGCCCGCCGGCACCTCGGCCGCCGACCGCTCCCGCATGCAGGTCCTGGCGCTCGCCACCGCCGCCCTCTCGCAGGGCCCGGGGCTGTCCCAGGCCGGGAGCGACCTGCTGCGTTCCAAGTCGCTGGACCGCAACTCCTTCGACAGCGGCGATTGGTTCAACGCCCTGCACTGGAACTGCGCGGCCGGCAACGGCTTCGGGCGCGGGCTGCCGCCGGCCGCCGACAACCAGCCCAAGTGGGTTTACGCGAAGCCCCTGTTGGTCAACCCGGCAGTCACCCCCGACTGCGCGCAGATCAACAGAACCTCCGCCGCCTACCAGGATCTGCTCGCGATCCGGAGCCAGGAGGGCGCGTTCAAGCTCGCCACCGCGGAACAGGTCCAGTCGGCGCTCTCGTTCCCGCTGTCGGGGAGCGCGGAGACCCCGGGCGTGATCACCATGCGCCTCGGACCGCTGGTCGTGGTGTTCAACGCGACCCCGACGACGCGGACCCAGCGCGTCGCCGACCTCGCGGGAACCGGGTACGCCCTGCACCCGCGGCAGGCGGCCGGATCCGATCCCGTGGTCGAGACGGCCACATACGATCGAGGTTCGGGGACCTTCACGGTCCCGGCCCGTACCGTTGCGGTCTTCAAGCGACACTGAAGCGATCATTCCAGGTCGCTCGACGAGTGATTTCGGATGTTCCCCGCCCCGGGTTCCGTCACGGACCACGCCGTGGTCCAGACTGTGCCCGTGGTGGGGAATCTTCCTGTGGAGAGCACGAGCTTCATCGGCCGGTCCGTCGAACTGACCGCCCTGGACGAGCTCCTCGAACGGCATCGGCTCGTCACGGTCACCGGGCCCGGAGGCGTCGGAAAGTCCCGGCTCGCGCTGCGCGCCGCCCGGCAGTTCCAGGACCGCTGCCCCGACGGCGTCTGGTGGGTGGAGCTGTCCCCGCTGCGGGACCGGAACCTACTCGCGGCCACCGTCGCCGACGCCTTCGACGTCACCGACCAGAGCCTGCGCACCGCCTGCGAGGCACTCTGCGCCTGGCTCTCCGACAAGCGGCTGCTCCTGGTGCTCGACACGTGTGAACACCTGATCAGCGCCTGCGGCCATCTGATCGGCGAACTGCTCCAGACCTCGCCGGGCCTCACGGTCCTCGCCACGAGCCGGCAGCCCCTGGGGCGACCGCAGGAACACGTCTTCCCCCTGGAGCCGCTGCCCGTCGCCCACGAGGCGCTCACCCTGTTCAAGGAGCGCGCCACCGAGGCCGTGCCCCACCTCGACTTCGACGACCCCGGCCGGGCGGCGGCCGCCGCCGATGTCTGCCGGCGGCTCGACGGCATCCCGCTGGCCCTCGAACTCGCGGGCGCCCGGCTCAAGTTGTGGTCGGTGGAGCAGCTCGCCAGCCGGCTCGGCTCCCGCTTCGAGGTGCTCGCCGACACCCGCGTCGCGGCCCTGCCCCGGCACCAGACGATGCGCACCGCGATCGGCTGGAGCCACGAGCTGTGCGAACCCCTGGAGCGGCTGCTCTGGGCCCGCCTCTCGGTGTTCGCGGGCGACTTCGACCTGGCCGCCGCGCAGGACATCGGCGCGGGCGGCCCGCTGCCCGCCTGTGCGGTGGAACAGGTCCTGGCGGGCCTCGTCGACAAGTCGGTGGTACGCACCCGGCTCGCCCCCTCCGGGCGGCTCGGCCACCGCATGCTGGACACCATCCGCGAGTACGGGCTGCGCTGGCTCGACGAACTCGGGGAGGGCCCCGAGGTGGCCGACCGGCACGCCCAGCGCTTCCGCCGCATCGCCCACGAGGCCGACGCCGCCTGGCTCGGCCCGGGTCAACTCGACTGGTACACAAGGCTGGAGGCCGAGCACGCCGATCTGCGCACCGCCCTCGAACACCTCCTGGCCACCGACCCGCAGGCCGCTCTGGACATGGCGGGCTCGCTCTGGTTCGTCTGGTTCTGCTGCGGCCGGCTGCGCGAGGGCCGCGGCTACCTCCAGCGCGCCCTGGACGGCTGCCCGGGCCCCGGCCCCTACCGGGCCGCGGCCGTGTGGGCGCTCGGCATGTGCGCCTTCCTCCAGGGCGACTTCGTCATCGCGCACCGGCTCGGCGAGGAGTGCGCGCGGGCCGCCACCGACCCCGAGCAGCGGCTGCGCGCGGCCTATCTCTACGGCGGCAGCGTCCTCATGCCGGGCGATCCCCAAGGGGCGCTCGACATCCTCGACCCGGCGCTCGCCCAGGACACCGGCTTCACCCCGGGCCGCGCCCTGTGCGCGCTCGCCCGGATCTACGCCCTGAACAACCGGGGCCGCCACCACGAGGCGTCCGCCGAGGCGGTCCTGCTGCGCGACGCGTGCGCGGCGCTCGGCGAACGCTGGATGCGGGCGTACGCCGACTACATGCTGGCCGTCAGCGCGCTCGCGCTCGGCCGGCCGGCCGAGGCCGCCGCGCACGCGCGGGCCATGCTGAGCGGCAAGCGGCTGCTGCACGACAGCTTCGGCATCGCCATCGGCCTCGACCTGCTGGCCTGCGCGGTCGCCTTCCAGGGGGACGGCGAGGACGGCGCGCTGCTCCTCGGAGTCGGCCAGGAGTGCTGGCGCACGGTCGGCAAGGCCCAGATGGGCGCGCCCGAGCTGACCGCCGTGCGCGAGCGGTGCGAGCGCCGGGCGCGTGCGGCGCTCGGCGACGGCGCGTACGACTCGGCCTTCGGCCGGGGCGTGGCCGCCGGCCTGGACGAGGGGCTCGCGCTGGCCCTCAAGGGTGGTTTCGTGAACGGCAGTTGACGAAACCGGGATGTACCCGTTTCGGACGGTCCGGCGGCGCTACGGTGGGCGACGGGTCAACAGCGGGGGGTCACTTCCCTCTTGACGGGCTTCCCGAGCCGAAGGGCGGTGAGTTGGCGGATGTTCAGGTCCTGGGACACGACCGTCCTGGTGGTCGACGACGTGGATGCCAACCGCTGTGCGATGGGCGCCGTCCTGAGCCGGGCCGGACACCGGGTCGTCCCGCTGGCCAGCGCCTCGGCCGCGCTCATCGAACTCGACGCCCGGCTGCGCGCGGGCGCCCTGCCCGACGCCGCCGTCGTCGACGTGGGCCTGCCCGACATGGACGGCTTCGAGCTGTGCCGCCGCCTCAAGGCCCACCCGGGCATCGCGCCCATGCCCGTCGTGCACTTCTCGGCCGCCGCCATCACCCCGCACGACCGCAGCCGGGGCCTGGACGCGGGCGCCGAGGCCTACCTCACCGTGCCGGTCGAGCCCGAGGAGATCCAGGCCGTCGTCCGGGCCGCGCTGCGCGGCGCCCGGCTGCGCCACGAGTACGCGGCCCGGGCCGGCCGGCTCAGCCGCCTCGCGGAGGCCACCGCCACCCTGTACGAGGCGCGCTGCCCGCAGGAACTCGCGGACTCGGCCGCGGCCGCGGCCATGCTGCTCACCTCCGGTCCCGTCACCGGCTTCGTGTTCGGCGCCGACGCCTTCCTCCACGCGGGCGGCGCGGCCCGCCCCGATCAGGCCGCCGAGACCCCGGCGCTCGCCGTGCTGCTGCGCCGCGCCATGGCCGGCCGCGGCGGGGTGCGCTCCGTCCTGGCCCCGGTCCCGCTGTGGCCGCCGCAGCTCTTCGGCCCGGAAGGGGCCCG
This sequence comes from Streptomyces sp. CB01201, assembly GCF_002803085.1. Lineage (GTDB taxonomy): Bacteria > Actinomycetota > Actinomycetes > Streptomycetales > Streptomycetaceae > Streptomyces > Streptomyces hundungensis. The sequence goes on from NZ_NNBJ01000010.1 coordinate 226,671, forward strand.
CCTCGTGCTCGCCCGCAGCCACGCCGACCAGCCGCCGGTGTGCCTGGCCGTCCCCGCCCGGCTGCCGTACGGGCAGGAGACCGAGGCGCTGCTCTCGCGGCTCGCCCAGTCCCTGGCCGTCGCCGCCGAGTCGCTGCGCACGCACGCGGAGGAGCGGCACATCGCGCTCACCCTGCAACACAGCTTCCTGCCGCAGCGCGCACCCCGGCTCCCCGGCGCCGACATCGCCCTGCGCTATGTCCCGGCCTCCAGCCGCGCCGAGATCGGCGGCGACTTCTACACCGCGCTCAGCACCCCGGCCGGCCTCCTCGTCGGCGTCGGCGATGTGGTCGGGCACTCCCTGGACGCGGCCACCGTCATGGTCGAACTCCGCCACGCCTTACGGGCGTACGCGACCGACCAGCACGAACCGGCGGCCTTGGTCCGCCTCCTGGACCGGATGCTCCAGCTGTACCACCCCGAGGCCACCGCGACGCTCTGCCTGGCCCTGATCGACCCGGCGACCGGCGCGGCCCGCATCGCCAACGCCGGGCATCTGCCGCCGCTGCTCCTCCCGGGCGGCGGCGGGGCCTCGTACATCGAGACCCGGGGGCCGCTGCTCGGCCTCGGCCTGCGCCATCCGCCCTCGACGCGAATCCAACTGGGGCCTTCCGACGGCCTGTTGATGGTGACCGACGGGCTCATCGAGCGCCGTGGCACCGATCTGGAGGTGTCCCTGGAGCACCTCAGGCGCGCGGCGGCCGAGGCCCCCTCCGCCACCGAGGCGCTCTGCGACGCGCTGCTCGAACGGTTCGGCGACGACCCGGAGGACGACGTGGCCCTGCTCGCCCTGCGCCTGGGCGCGGACGACCGGAGCGCCGCCGTGTCGATGTGACCGCGGGACGGCCGGGAGCCCCGGGCCGCCGGGTCGCCCGGGCCTTGCTCAGCCCACGCGCGGCGCGGGCACCAGGGGGAGCAGGGCGGCCAGGCGGTCCACCAGCTCGCCGAACGGACCGTCGGCCGGCTCGTCCGCGAGCATCCGCAGCATGATCGCCGCCATCTCCTCGTCGTGGGCCGCGCTCACCGCGGCGAGCGCGGCGAAGTCGTGCACCAGCTGCAACTCCAGCTCGCCGCGCGGAATCCGCCGCCCGTCCAGCCAGAGCAGGGCCGTCGACTCGGCGAGCGAGACCCACGACCGGACGACCAACTCCAGCCGCGCGGGCGGCTGTTGGACGTCTAGGTGGGAGAGGATCTGGAGGTAGGCGGCGTTGCGCACCTCGTCGATCATGGCGTTGGCGGTGGACGAGCCGGCCGCCGGGCCGCCCCGCATCAGCGCCGAGAAGCCGGGCCCGTGCTCGTCGACGAAGTCGAAGAAGCGGCCCATGACCCGCAGCAGCCGGGCCCCCAACGGGCCCTCGTGCGGCTCCAGGAAACGCCCCGCCAACTCGTCCGCGGCCCGGCGCAGCGCGGCCTCGTACAGGCTCTGCTTGCCGGGGAAGTAGTGGTACACCAGCGGCCGTGAGATCCCCGCGGCCGCCGCTATCTCGTCGATGGACACATCGTCGGGCGAACGGTGGCTGAACAGTTCGAGGGCGACCCCGATCAGCTGCTGCCTGCGCTCGTCGACGCCCATCCGTCGCCGTACCCCGGTCGTCATGCGAACAGACTACCTAGGGGGTGGACGATCACCCCCTAGAGGTCGAGCACCAGCCTCTTTCCGAGACACCTCGATACACAGATCAGCATCGAGCCGTCGCGTTCCGCGTCCGTGAGGAGTTCGTCACGGTGGTCTATCTCCCCTTCCAGGACGCGCTGTTGGCACGTTCCGCAGAAGCCCTGCTCGCAGGAGTAGGAGACGCCGGGCACCTCCGCGCGCAGCACCGAGAGCAGCGAACGGTCCGCCGGAACGGCCAGCGTCCGCCCCGAGCGGCGCAGCTCGACCTCGAACCCGGAGCCCGCCGTGGCCGCGCCGGGCGCGAAGCGCTCCAGGTGCGGGGTGCGGCCGGGGCCGAGCGCGGCGCCGACCGCGTCCATCAGCGGCTCGGGCCCGCAGCAGTACACGGCCGCGTCCGTGGGCGATGCGGCGAGGAACGCCCCGAGGTCCGCCATCCCCGACTCGTCCTCCGCGACGACGGTGACCTTCCCGCCGGGCCCTCCGGCCCCGCCGAGCCGCTCGATCTCGTCGAGGAACGGCATGGTGGCCCGTGAACGCCCGCCGTACAGCAGCCGCCAGGAGGCGCCCGAGGCCTCAACTGCCCGGAGCATGGGCAGAATGGGTGTGATCCCGATGCCGCCCGCGATGAACGCGTACGACGCGCTCGGCACCAGCGGGAAGCGGTTGCGCGGTCCGCGCACCGAAAGCTCCACCGCCTCCCGGAGCTGCTCGTGCACCTCGCGCGAACCGCCCCGGCCGGCCCCGATGAGCCGGGTGGCGACCGTGTACGCGGTGCGGTCGGCCGGGTCGCCGCAGAGCGAGTACTGCCGTACGAGGCCGGAGGGCAGCACCAGATCGAGATGCGCGCCCGGCTCCCACGCGGGCAACTCGGCCCCGTCGGGGGCTTCGAGGCGCAGGCGCACGACGCCTTCGGCCGGCTCGGCGCGCTCGGTGACGGTCAGCCTCCGCAGCACGGTGGAACGCCGGGCGCCGTGCCCCGAGACGGGTTCCTCCAGGGCGGGCAGCGGCCACAGCGGGGAGGCCCCGATGCGCCGGCGCAGCGCCCGCCGGGCGAGCAGCGCGGCGCCGGCGGCCAGGGCGACGGTGGTGGCACGGCGCATCTCAGTGGCCTCCGTTGGCGCCGGGCGAGGAGGCGAGATAGGCCACGGCCTGGGCCGTGCTGCCCTCCTGCGAGGGGTGGTAGGTACGGCTCAGATAGCGCGGGATCGACTTGAGCATGGACGGCGTCGAGGGCAGCATCCCCGTGCGGCCCGCGCGGTAGAACGCGCCGAGGCTCGCCCGGCCGACCTCCGGGGACGGGTCGTTGTCCATGAAGAAGCGGGCCCCGCGCTGCCACAGGAAGGCGAGCGCGGTGAACGCGGTCGCCCAGGTGCGCACCCGCCGGCGGTAGCCGCCGTCGACGTGCATGAACAGCTCGAAGGCCACCGAGCGGTGCTCCACCTCCTCGGCGCCGTGCCAGCGCAGCAGGTCCAGCATGGTCGGGTCGGCCCCGCGCCGGTCCAGGGTCTCGGCGTTGAGGATCCAGTTGCCGAGGAAGGCGGTGTAGTGCTCGATCGCCGCGATGGTGGCGACCCGTTCCATCAGCCACCAGCGGCTCGCCCGGCCCGGCGGCAGCGTACGGTCCCCGAGCAGCTTCTCGAACAGCCAGTCCACCTGCGCGGTGTACGGCGTGGGGTCGAGGCCGAGCTTCTTCAGATGGGGGAGTACGTCGTCGTGCGCGGCGGAGTGCATCGCCTCCTGGCCGATGAAGCCGATGACGTCCTCGCGCAGCCGGTCGTCCGTGATGTACGGCAGGACCTGCTTGTACACGTGCACGAACCAGCGCTCACCGGCCGGCAGCAGCAGATGCAGCACATTGATGGTGTGGCCGGTGAACGGGTCGCCGGGTATCCAGTGCAGCGGGGTGTTCTCCCACGCGAACGAGACGTTCCGGGCCTTGAGCTCGATGCGCTCCTCCGCGATCGGAGCGGGCTGCGGCGTATTAGACATGGCGTCAATGTACTGACGGGTACGCCGCAGCGACAGGGGTCCGCACCGGATTGTTCGGGGACGGCATCCTGGCCGGGGGCCGGGCGTCAGCGCAGGGTGCTGATCGGACTCCCGTCCGCGAGCCGCCCGTTGAGCTCGGCGCGCGCCCCCTCCTTGGCCCGCACGGCCAGCAGGTTGCCCTTCTCGGTGCCGGACATCCCGCCGGACAGGGTCACCGAGGACACCTGCGGGCTGCCCGCCGCGAGCACGAACCAGTTCCCCCCGCGCGACTTCCACAGCACCCCGGCGAGCACCCGCGCCTCACGCGCCCCGCAGGACGCGGAGTTCTCGGCACGGGCCGCGATCGCCCCCGGCGCGAGCCGCTCGGAGGGCGCCTGGAACTGGGCGAACACCCGGCTGCCCGCGCCCCGCCAGGTCTCGGCCCGGGTGCAGATCCAGTCGGCCGTGCCGTTGTTCTCGGGCAGCGCCTGCTGCGCGAACTGCCAGTCGTTGACCGAGCGCACCCCGTGCGAGCGGACGGTCGGCAGCAGACACGCGGTGCGCGCCCAGCCCTCGCGCGCGGCACGGTCCCCGACATCGCGGGGATCCGACGGCGGACCCCAGGTGAGCCGGGCCGGGGCCAGCTCACCGAGGTCGGTGACGAGCCGGACTCCGCTGTCGTCGTGGAATTCGAGCGCGTCCCAGGACGTGCACTGACGGGCCGAGGTGGGCGACACGACCGGGTCGGTCACCCCGTAGGTGTCCCGGTGCAGCGGCCGCGCCGCCGCGGCCGGCGTCAGCAGATCGCGCACGGAGGCCTCGCGCACCCAGGGCGCTGTCAGATAGCGCACGTTGCCGTCGGTGCGGCCCACCACGAGGGCGCCCGCGGACGCGATGTCGGCGGCGTCCACCCGCGCGAAGTCGAGCGCGGCACCGGCCGTGCCCTCGTGCGGCTCGGCATAGCGGGCGACCCGCAGACCGTCGTAGAGCAGCACCACCCTGGCCCGGTCCACATCGCCCGCGAACAGGAGTTGCGGCGCGCCCATCGGCGGACCCGACGGCGTGCCGGGCGTCGCCGAGACCTGCACCGAGGGACCCGGACGTGCCCACACGGCGAGCGCGCGGCGCAGCAGGCCCGAGTCCCCGAGCAGATTGCCCCGGGCCGGCCAGACCGAGAAGTCGCTGCGCGTCGCGGTCGTCCACGCCGTGGGCTCGACCCGCAGCAGATGGCCGGGGTCGAGCGCGGCCTGGGCCGCCGGGTTCTGTGCGTAGGAGGGCGCGGCCGCGCCGTCGGGCCCCCAGCCGCCGCCCGGCAGCCCGATCAGCGCCCCGCACACCACGAGGGCGGCGACGGCGGCGAGCGCGGCCCGGCCGTGCTGGCGCCGCCGCATCAGATCGGTGGGCCGGGCCTGGAGTGAGCAGGGGTCGAACTCGGCGGACTCAAGCAGCTCCGCGCGGGACTCCGGGCCGCCCGCCGCCACGAGCGCCTGGCGCGCCTCGGTGACCCCCGCCGCGGTCAGCTCCGCGCACACCGCGTCGTCGCCGAGCCGCTCAAGACCGCGCAGCACGTAGGCCGCCCGCGCGGGTCCGGACAGCGCGGAAAGGCGCTGGTCCAGGGCGAGTTCATCGGCGCCGCCCGAGCGCGGGAACAGGCGCAGGCCCCAGACCTGGGGCAGCAGCGGCGGAAGCTGGGCGCGCTTGGGCCACGCCCGGCGGCGCAGCGGGAGCCCCGCTTCGAGCGCCTGGCGCACCACCCGGCGCCGCACGTACACATACCCCGGGTCGACGCCGGATCCGGGCCGCCGGGCCCCGGGGATCAGGCCCTCGTCGGCGTTGTCGCCGGGGCCGCCGCGGCCGCGCGGCAGCGAGCGCTGCACGATCGCGTGCGCGGTGAGCACCCGGCGGTTGCGCCCGAGGGAGGGCGGCAGCACGAGGTAGGCGAGCCGCACCAGTCGCGGATAGTGCTCGACCAGCGCGGCTTCGGCCTGCTCGATGCCGACGGTGGGGGCGGGTGGGTTGAGGATGTCCTGCTCTGGGGCCACGTTCAGCAAAACGAGCGAATGTGGAGATGGTCACCCCGCACCCAACCGCCCGGTCCCTCAGGCGAGTTGACGGCGCCGCGCGCCGCTCACGCGATGAGCCGTTCGCGCAGCCGGGCCACCGCGTCGTCCGGCACCCCGAGGCCCTCGCGGGCGTACTTCTCCATCGAGCCGTACGTGGCGTCGACCTCGTCGAGCGCTGCCGCCAGGTACTCGGGCACCACGCCGATGATGGCGAGCGCGATCTCCGGGTCGCCGCCCTGCGCGACGAAGCCCTCGATGAGCGGGGCGAAGGCCTGGCGCACGGCCGGGTTGACCGACAGGTACTCGCGCTCGACGGTCGCCTCGTCGGCGCCGAGCAGCGTGAGGATCACCGTCGCGCCCCAGCCGGTGCGGTCCTTGCCCGCCGTGCAGTGGAAGAGCAGCGGGCCCGCGTCCTCGGCGGCGAGTTCCGTCAGCAGGACGCGGTAGGCGGCGCGGGCCGAACCGGAGGAGACGAGGGAGCGGTAGGTGTCCGCGAACAGGGCCTGCGCCTTGCCGCCGCCGAGGTGCTCCTCCGCCACGATCGGGTCGGCCAGGATGTGCTTGAGCTGGGCGGCGGCGGGCGCCCCGGCCGACGCCATCTTGTCGGCGAGCGCGTCGGCGATCAGGAGCCGGGTCCCGTCCGGCACCCGGTCGGGGTGGTCGGCGCGCTCGGCGTCGGTGCGCAGGTCCAGGACCGTACGCAGCCCGAGTCCGGCCACCGCCGGGTCGGCGGCCGGGTCCATGCGGTCGAGCTGACCGGCCCGGAAGACCAGGCCCGGGCGGACCGTACGGCCGCCGGACAGCGGGGTGGAGCCGAGGTCGCGGAGGTTGGCGACGGTGGTGGCGGGGATCGCGATCATGGGTGGGCGGCTCCTGAGCGGGTGAAATCTACCGGTTCATAACCGAACGGTAGTCCACGGCCGCCGAACGGTGGTCCATGGCTCCCGCCACCCCGAGACCGAGCCCCAGCGCCGCGAAGTGTCCCGCGTCCGTGAAGCCGCGCCCCCGGTTCAGGAGGGGCTTCGCGGCGAGTGCGAGCAGGGCGATGCGGGTGGCTGCGCGCAGCGGGCCGCGCGGCAGGGCCGAGGTCAGGGCGCCCAGGACCGCGTAGAAGCCGTAGCTGGTGCCCACGTCCAGGGCGGCGCGGGTGGCGGGCGAGGGGCGGCCCGCGCGCAGGCCCCCGTACACCAGGAGCGTCGCGCCGGCGTGCCCGAACAGGAACACCCCGGCCGTCCACCAGGCCCCGTGCGCGTACTCCGCGTAGCCGAGGACGGCGAGCAGGAGCAGCGCGTAGGGCAGCTCCATGGGCTCCTCGACGAGCAGTGCGCTGGTGACGAGGGTGGAGCGGCGGCCCGCGGCCAGGTTGTCGACGTTGGTGGAGCACGAGCGCAGCAGGTCCTGGCGGGCCGGTTCACTGAGCAGGCGCCTGCTCGCGTACGCGAGGAGCTGGACGCCGCCGACGTAGGCGGGAGCGAGGGTGGGTACACGCATGCGTCCATGATCCGGCATGGCGCGAGAGGGCCGCTCGGTGGCCCGGCGATTATCGCCAAGTCGCTTTATTTGTACGGGAGTTGGGGGCACGATGGGGTGATGCGAAACGATGCGCGAGTGGTTCTCGGGGTGCTGGTGGCGGCCGCCGTCGTGACCGGGTGCGGCTCCTCGTCCCCGCGTCCGGCCCCCACCGCGAGCGGCACCCTGGAACAGCTGGCCGCGCGGGCCGACTGCACACCGGTCGTCTCGACGGACTCGGCCGAGCTGCGGCAGGCCAACTGCACGACGAAGGACGGCCGTTATGTGCTCGCCACCTTCGCCACCGACCGGGGCCAGCGCGAGTGGATCAACGAGGCGAAGGACTACGGCGGTGTCTACCTGGTCGGCCGCAAGTGGGTGGCGGTCGGCGAGCAGCCCGTGGTCACGGCACTGCACGGCCGGCTCGGTGGCAGTGTCGAGACCGGGACCATGCATTCCGGACACTGACCGGGTCGGCCGCGCAGCGGCAGATGCCTCCTCGCGCGAGGGCGCGGGGGGTCAGGCGCAGGCGCGCCCCGAATTGATGCAGTTCACCGCCTTCCCCATCAGCTGATCGCTGAAGACGTCGATGAAGTCACCGTGATCGGTGACCGGCTTGTGGAGCTGCTCGGGGAACGAGTCCACCGCGAAGGCGCCGGCCTTGGCGGGCACGTCGTAGACGATGCGCTGCACCAATTGGGGAATCGCCTTGAATCCGGCCGGGCAGGCACCCCTTCGGTCGGTGAAGGCGACATGGGCGCGGTGATTGGCGCTGTCGGTGTTCTTCCCGTCCCAGCAGCTCTGGAATTTAAAGGTACGGACCACTTTGCTGCCCTGGGGGCAGAGCGGATAGGCGTCCTTGAGCTGGCGGTTCTCGAATCCGGTGCAGCTCCAAGAGGCGTTGGCATTCGCGTTGCCGTTGGTGAACGCCTTGGCGTCCCCGGTGATGATCCGCAGGAACCGGGGCATGGCGGTCACCTTGCTCACCGGGCTGCCGACGAATTGAATCGTCGCCTGCACCGGGGTCTGGATCTTTCCCAGGTTCTTGTCCCTGCCGCCGCCGTCGGCCTTCGCGTCCACGTCATTGCCCCGGTCGAGGACGCGTACGACGGGCCAGTAGTAAGTGGACTTGTCGCCCTGGTTGCGGCAACTGGTGCCGCCCCCGGCGAGATCGGCGTCGCTGGAGAAGGCGTCCGTCGCCTGGTTGCCGACGTAGTCGTGCATATGGTGGGCGCCATTGCTCACGCCCGGCGCCACGATGACGTTGTCGGGATTGCGCTTGCCGTTCCGGTTGCGGCCGCAGTCGCTGGTGAAGCTGCCGGTGGAGGCGCCGCGCCGGGGGGCGGGGGCGGCGGCGTTCGGCCGTACGGAGCGGATGTCGACGAAGTCGCGGCGGGAGAGCCCGGAGGCGGCGGCCGTGGCCGCGAGGGCCTGGCCGTCACCCTGGCCGCTGCCCTGGCCGGCGTTCTGGCCACCGGCCTGGCCCGACTGGCCGTCGCCCTGGCCGCTGCCCGGGTCGCCGGCCCGGTCGCCGGGGGCCGGTTCGTCGGCGGCCCGCATCGAACAGGCGGCCAGGTTCCGGCCGTTGAGGTCCGGCTGTCCGGTGGCGTCCGCGATCCGCCCGATCGAATCGGTCCGCTTCGCCTTCAGCGGGGCGAGCACCATGCTGTCCGCGAGGGCGGGGTCGCGTTCGATCCGGTCCTTGTTGTCGGCGAACTCGCTGTACGCGTCGGTGATCTGCGTATCGAGATCGGCGAGCTGCCGGTCGACGCGTGATTTCGCCGAATCGGGCACGGTGGAAAGGGAATTGCCTACGTCCGGACAGTCGATCGTCGACAACGTGCGCAGCTGCGCCATGTCCTGCCCGGGCGACCCGTGGCCGCCCGCACCGCCCTCACTGGCGGAGGCGTAGAAATTGACCGCGGCGAGCCCGCCTCCGCCCAGGATGAGCGCGGCCGCGGCCAGCGTCATCCGACGGGGGAGGGTCGGCCGTTTTCGGGGTGAGCGTGCGATGCGTCCCATGGAACTCCTTCGCTTGAAGCGCGCAGTTCCATACGGATGGGAACGGTGGGGCGTTCAACGGCTCAGGAGATTCACGGGAGTTGGGAAAACCCCGCTCGGTCAGCGGGCCTGCTTCACCGCGCGCAGCACCACGAACTTCGGGTCGGAGGCCATGAGTTCGCACGTGCCGAACATGCGGCGCAGCTTTTCGTGGTAGCCGAGGTGGCGGTTGCCGACCACCCACAGCTCGCCGCCCTCGCGCAGCGCGGTCCGGGCGTCCGCGAACATCCGCGAGGAGGTGCGGTCCGTCGTCGCCTGGTGGGTGTGGAACGGCGGGTTGTTGAGGACGAGGTCCGCGGTGCCGGGCGGGAAGTCCGCCAGGCCGTCGCCGAGCCGGAACTCGGCCTCGCGCGCGGGCCCGGCACACATCCGGAAGGTGGCCTCGGCCGAGGCCATCGCCGGGTGCGACTCGTCGGCGAAGGTGATCCGCGCCCGGGGGTTGGCGAGCGCCGCCGCCGTGCCCACGATGCCGTTGCCGCAGCCCAGGTCCACCACGTGGTCGGGGCCGGTGCGCTCGGGCAGGTGCTGGAGCAGGAAACGGGTGCCGATGTCCAGGCGGTCGGCGCAGAACACCCCGGCGTGATTGGTGACCGCGAGGCCGGAGGCGGGACCGATGCCCAGCTCAAGGGAGTACGTCAGCGGCCACGGGTTGCGCGGCCTGGAGAGCTTCGGGTCCGGGGTGGTGAAGATCAGCCGGGCCTTCTTCTCGGCCAGCGAGGTCTTCGTCGGGCCCAGGATCCGCTCGAACAGGTTCAGCGTCGAGGTGTGGATCTCCTTGACCATGCCGGCCCCGACCACGACCGTGCCCGCGTGCAGCGAGGGCGCGATCCGCTGGAGCTGGTCCTCCAGGAGCCCGAGGCTCTTGGGCACCCGCACGAGCAGCACGTCCACGCGCTCGGGCACCGCGTCCCGGGTCGACAGGAGACGTACCGCGTCGGGCGCGGAGCCGGCCCGCGCCAGGTTGGCCCGGGTCGCCTCCTGGGCCAGGAACGAGTCGCTGATCTGTACGGGGTGGTGCTCGGCGAGCGCCGTCGTGAGCGCACCCCAGCGGTCGCCGGTCACGACGACGGTCCCCGAGAAGTCCAGGTCGCCGATCTCGGCGAGGTGCCGCAGCAGATAGTCGTCGGCGGCGTCCCAGGCCCGCAGCGGGTCGCGGGGGTCTTCGGGGAATCGGGTCAGGTCGTGCTCGCCCCAGGGCGTGATCATGCGGTTCATTGCTTGCCAGGCTAACCCGAAACGGCGGCCGTGCCCCGCCGCGCCGGCCGGGGCCCGCATCCGGCCGGGCCCTGGCCGCCCGGGCCCCGGGCGGCCGGGGCCCGCAGCGCCCCGGCTCAGCTCCGGTCGAGGTAGGCGAGGACCGCGAGGACCCGGCGGTTGTCGTCGTCGGAGACCGGCAGGCCCAGCTTCGCGAAGATGTTGGAGGTGTGCTTGGCGATGGCCCGCTCGGTCACGACCAGGCGCTCGGCTATCGCGGCGTTGGACCGGCCCTGCGCCATCAGCTCCATCACTTCCAGCTCGCGCGGGGTGAGCCCGCCGAGCGGCTCGTCGCGCGCCTTGCGGGAGAGGAGCTGCTGGATCACCTGGGGGTCCATCGCGGTGCCGCCGCCCGCGACCCGGCGTACCGCGTCGATGAACTGCGCCGCGTCGAACACCCGGTCCTTGAGGAGGTAGCCGACCCCGCCGTCGCCGTCCGCGAGGAGTTCGCGCGCGTACAGCTGCTCCACGTGCTGGGACAGGACCAGGACCGGCAGGCCGGGCCGGGCGCGGCGGGCGGCGAGCGCGCACTGGAGGCCCTCGTCGGTGTGCGACGGCGGAAGCCGGACGTCGACGATCGCGACGTCCGGCTCCAGCTCGGCGAAGGCCCGGGTCAGCTCGGGGCCGGTCTCGACGGCCGCCAGGATCTCGAAGTCGAACGCCTCCAGCATTCTGACCAGGCCGTCGCGGAGCAGGAACAGGTCTTCGGCTAGGACAACGCGCAAGGGATCTCCAGGGTGACCAGGGTGGGGCCGCCCATCGGGCTGCTGACGGCCAGGACGCCGTCGAATGTACCGAGCCGCCGTTCGACCCCGCTCAGGCCACCGCCCGCCCCGGCCTTCGCACCGCCCCTGCCGTTGTCGCCGACGGACACCCGCAGCGCGCCCGCCTCGTACGACAGGTCGACCCAGACGCTGTCCGCCGCCGCGTGCTTGACCGCGTTGGTGAGCAGCTCGCTGACCGCGAAGTACGCCGCCGACTCGACCGGCGCCTCGGCCCGGGCCCGGTCCGGCAGGTCCACCGACACCTCGGTCGCCACCGGCAGGCGCAGCGCCAACGCCCGTACCGCGTCCGCGAGTCCACGCTCGGCGAGGACCGGCGGGTGGATGCCGCGCACCAGGTCGCGCAGCTCGGTCAGGGCCTCGGCGGAGGACGCGCGGGCCGCCGCGAGGAGCTTCTTGGCCTGCGCCGGGTCCTTCTCGACGAGGGCCTCGATGGTGCCCAGGTTCATGCCCATGGCGACCAGGCGGGCCTGTGCCCCGTCGTGCAAGTCCCGCTCGATGCGCCGCAGTTCGGCCGCCGAGGTGTCCACGGCGTCGTGCCGGGTCTCGGTGAGGCGGTCGACGCGCTGCGCCAGCTCGGCCTCCCGGGAGGGCGCGAGCAGCGCCCGGGTGAGCTGGAAGTGGCCGCGCAGCAGAGCCGGGTTGACGAACAGGCCGAGCACGAACAGGGCGGTGCCGAGCGCGGCCGCCGCGTAGCCGCTCTGCCGGCTGGTGACGTGGATGAACAGGAACCAGTCGCCGCCCGCGTCCGCGATCGGCCGCCACACGCCGAGCGCGATGACCCAGCCGTACGCCACGTACGCGAGCAGGGCGGGCGGCACGATCGCGATGAGGGACCCGGCCGTCATGTCCACGAGCATCCAGCGCAGGTCGTGCCAGGTCGCGGGGTCGCGCAGCAGCGTGACCAGCCGCTCGCCCCAGCCGGCCGCCCCCGGGCGCCGGGGCACCGGCCGGTACGCCGACGGGATCGGCACCCCGCTCCAGCGCAGCGCCAGCGTCCGCCGGAAGTCGGCGTGGGCGCGCACCCGCTCGATGAGCGGCGGGGCGGCGAGGACGCCGACGCCGACGGGTATGAGGGCGATCGCGACGACGGTCAGGGTGAACAGCAGGATCGAGCCGGTCATCGACACCAGCGTCAGGGCGAGCCCCCGCACCCCCGCCAGGAGCGCTTCGCGCGCCTTGGTCGCATTCATCGTTTCCCCGTCTCCTTGCCGCCGATGGACCGGCCTCCAGTGTCGCCGGGCACCGCACGCGCGGTCACTGGGTCCCGCCCCCGGCCCGGGGGTGTTGCTGGCAACACCCCCTGACCTCGTAGTTCGCCCCCTCGATGCGCGAGGGGAGGCGGCACATGCGAAAGGGCGGGGCGCCCCCCGGCGCCCCGCCCTTTCCAACCCGCCCGTCAGGGCGCGTACTTGTAGCCCACCCGGCGTACGGTCTGGATCGCGGCGCGGTGCTGGGTGCCCAGCTTGCGGCGCAGCCGGGCCACATGGACGTCCACGGTCCGGCCGTCGCCGACGTGGCCGTAGCCCCACACCGTGGTGACCAGCTGATCGCGGGTGTGCACCCGGTGCGGGTGCGCCACCAGATGGGCGAGCAGCTCGAACTCCAGGTAGGTGAGGTCGAGTTGGGCCCCGTCGACCTCGGCGGTGCGGCGCACGGTGTCGATCCGTACGAGGGCGTCGCCGGTGGTCGTGGCGGGCTCGACGACCGGCACCGGCGTCAGGGGCTCGGGTGCGGCGGCGAGCAGCGGGGGCTGCTGGTCGGCGGGGACGAGGACCAGGTAGCCGACCATCGCCGGGCGGCCCGGCAGCGCGGGCAGCGTGTGCTGCGGGGCGGGCAGCCAAGTGGCGCCCGGCGGAAGGAAGTCGGCGACCTGGCCGGCGGCCGGCCGGGCCACCTCGTCACGGTCCACGGCTCGCAGTCGGTGCCGGCCCAGGGGGAGAGGGGCGTGGGCGTCGGAGGACGGGAGGGTACGGGTGTTCGCCATGAGGGGTCAGCTCTTTCGCGCGAGGAGTCGTCAGCGGGAGACGTACGTCGTTGCGCGCGGGCCGAAGGCCTGGAGTGGATCGAGGCGTTAGAGGGCCGGCGCGTTCGTCGCGCGGCAACACACCCGGTCGAAGTCGTGGTCCTGACGGGACGGCCAGAACGGTTCGAGGTCGGTGCGACCTGTCGTGGCGCTCTGGATGCTGGTCATGTCCCCATTCAACCAGACGATCCGCCCGGTGCAGCAGCCCCCTCCCACAGACTGATACGGATCCTTGGCACAGCGTGACCACAACCGGCCACCGCGCCGGGTGGTCCGAACGCGCGAGAAGCGCCCACCGCACCGGCGGTGGACGCTCCCCGGGGATCCGGGGCCCGGCTCAGACCTGCCCGGCCTTCTCCAGCCCGGCGCAGCAGGTGTCGACGATGAGGCGGGTCACCACGTACGGGTCGACGTTGGCGTTCGGGCGGCGGTCCTCGATGTAGCCCTTCCGGTCCACCTCGACCTGCCACGGGATGCGGACCGAGGCGCCGCGGTCCGAGACGCCGTACTTGTACTGGTCCCACGGCGCCGTCTCGTGCAGGCCGGTGAGGCGGTCGTCGATGCCGGCGCCGTAGTTCTTGACGTGGTCCATGGGCTTGGAGCCCTCGCCGAGCGCCTCGCAGGCGGTGATGATCGCGTCGTAGCCCTCGCGCATCGCCCTGGTGGAGAAGTTGGTGTGCGCGCCCGCGCCGTTCCAGTCGCCCTTGACCGGCTTCGGGTCGAGGGTGGCCGACACGTTGAAGTCCTCGGCGGTGCGGTAGAGCAGCCAGCGCGCGATCCACAGCTGGTCGGAGACCTCCAGGGGGCCGACCGGGCCGACCTGGAACTCCCACTGGCCGGGCATGACCTCGGCGTTGATGCCGGAGATGCTCAGGCCCGCGGCGAGACAGTGGTCCAGGTGCTTCTCGACGATCTCGCGGCCGAAGATCTCGTCCGCGCCGACGCCGCAGTAGTAGCCGCCCTGCGCGGCCGGGAAACCGCCCACGGGGAAGCCGAGCGGACGGTCGCCGTCGAAGAAGGTGTACTCCTGCTCGATGCCGAAGATCGGCTCCTGCGCCGCGAACTGCTCGGCGAGCGGGCGCAGTTGGGCGCGGGTGTTGGAGGCGTGAGGCGTCCCGTCGATGTCGAAGACCTCGCACAGGACCAGGACGTCGTCGCCGCCGCGGATCGGGTCCGGGCAGGAGAACACCGGCTTCAGGACGCGGTCCGACGCGTGGCCCTCGGCCTGGTTGGTGCTGGACCCGTCGAAGCCCCAGACGGGCAGCTCGGCGACGGCCCCGGGGGTACCGGCCATGATCTTGGTCTTCGAGCGGAGCTTGGCGGTCGGCTCGGTGCCGTCGATCCAGATGTACTCGGCCTTGTACGTCACGGAAGCCATCCTCTGTGGGAGCTGCGGGTTGCCTGCGCGCTGCCACGCTGCGGCGCTGCTGTATGCCCCGCAGCCTCACACCCCGAAATTTCCCGCCCGTTGCCCGTTTGTGAACCCGGTGTTACCTGGGGTTCCGCAGGAGCCCCGAAAGGCCCGCACGGCGGATCCGCCTCGTCAGTTCCTCCGGTGTGGCGCCGAGGGCTTCGGCGCATCGTCCCAGGTGCCAGTCGTGGGCGGCCAGGTTCCGCAGCAGATGGCCGCGCCGCACCTGGTTCTCGGAGAGCCGGAACGTCTTCAGGTACGCGACCCTGCCCTGGTGGTCGGTGATGGTCTCCCCGATGTGCCGGCCCGCGCCGCCCCGCTGGAACGGCGGCAGGAAGCGCCACAGGGCGAAGCCGCCCATCCGGTGCACCCGGCTGAAGGTGTACGGGGTCGCGTGGAGCTCCGCGGCCAGCACCGTGTCGTGGGCCTCGCGCCAGGCCCGCTCCTGGCCGCGCGCCGCCGCCCGCAGATCGCCGAGGCTGCGGATGTGCCGGTCGTCGAGCCGGGCGGTGAACTCCGTGACGGGACGCCCGTACAGCGCGTACTGGTGGATCAGCTCGCCGAACAGGTCCTGGAGCAGGGTGGCGTGCAGGGCTCGGTAGTCGTCGGGGTGCGGTACCGCGAAGGCGGCGCCGAGTGCGTCCGCCGCGTACACGAGCACGCCGCACTGGCCCGGAAGGATCTCGAACACCCGCAGGGCGTCGGCGAGTTGGGGTACGTTGGCGCCGAGGTACGCGCTCTCGACGCGGGGCGAGAGGCCGTCGCGCAGCGCCGTGCGGGACCACTCCTCCCATGCCACGGACGGGCCGCCGAAGTGCAGGGCCAGATAGCCCTCCAGGGCCAGGTGCAGCGGCAGGAACCGCAGCCGGTCGCCGGGCCGGCGCTTGGCCATCCGGTGCAGCGGCATCCGGTCCGGCACCCCGTCGCCCAGCGTCGTGCCGTACGCGGCACCAGGGCCCTCGCCCGACCAGTCGGCCACGAAGCCGTGCGGGATGTACGAGGTGTAGCGGGCGCGGCCGGCCAGGCGCACCTCGGCGCCCTCGGGGTGGCCGTACGCCTCGCGCGTCAGGCGCAGCCCCGCCACCGGTTCCGCCCGCAGCAGCGGGACGAGCCGGATGCCGCCCCACACCTGGGCGGGGCCTGCCTCCAGGCCGGTCAGGTCGAGCGCGGTCATCGGCTGCTTCCCGTGAAGTCGGCGGTGCGGCGGTCGAGATACGAGTACAGCTCGGCGAGGCCCGTGCGGCCTTCGGCGAACTGGGCGATCTCCACCAGGGCGGGCAGGTCCTCCGCGTCGCGGATGCCGGCCGTGGGCACCGAGGGGGCGAGGCGGCGCACGTCGAAGCCGTCCGCGTCGTATACGGGGTTCAGATGGACGACGCGGGTGCGACGCTCCGGATCGAGCCGGCGGCGCCACACGCGCAGCACCTCGCCCGCGAGCCCCGGTGGCGCGTTGTCCCAGCCGTCGGAGACGATCACCAGCCGCTCCGGGCGGTCGTCCAGCGCGTCCAGGACGCGCATGCCGAGCGGGGTCGCGCCGAACGGCCGGGCGAGCAGCGGGTCGCCGCCGCCCGAGGTCCACCGGCCGCGGTAGGCGCCGCCGGAGGCCAGCGCCTCCAGGAGGAAGTGGCAGGCCAGCGCCACCGCGAGCGGGCGGCGCCGTTTCTGGCCGGAGCCGGACGAGGAGTAACTGTCGTCGAGCACCGCCGAGATCCGGCCCCACGTCCCTGCGTGCGGCCCGGCGGCGCGCAGGGCGGCGGCGCGCAGCGCTCCGGTCAGTTCGCCCCGGCGCCGCGCCCGTTCGTCGAGGCCGAGCGACAGGACGTACAGGGCGAGCCGGGTCAGCGGCATGGTGGCCAGGTCGGCCGGTACGGCCCCGGCCCGCGACTGCGTGCGCAGCCGCTCCAGACGGGTGGTGCGCGGAGCGATCCGCTCCAGGAACACCGCGCGCGGTATCCCGTGCCGGGCCGCGAATCCCTCGGCGACGGTGAACGGCAGCTCGAAGACCGCGGCCTGCTCGTAGTGGGCCCGCCGGTGTGCGTCGAGCAGCGGGTGCGCGTACCGGGCGCGACGTCCGGGACGGAACAGGAAGTCCCCCAACTCGGCCTCCACGGGCGGGAGATGGGCGTGCCGCGTGGCCGCCTTGAGGCCGCCGCGGTATTTCACCGCGTCGAACGCCGGGTCCGGTCGGGCGGCCAGCCAGTCGCGGAAGATCGCCCGGGTGCGCCGGTTGTTGACCTTCGCCGCCCGCAGTGCGCGCAGCAGCCGGTACACGCGCTGTGGCGCCATCACCGCGAGCCGGGCCGCGATCAGCCGTCCCTCGGCGCGCTTCTCCTCGGCGTCCGCCTCACCCGCGCTCGCCAGCAGGTGCCGGATGACGAGCGCGGCGTTGTGGTCGTTGATGTCCAGGGCGAGCACGGCGGCGTACACCCGGCGGTAGTTGACCCGTACGTACGCGTGGAGGAAGGCGAGCGAGAGGCGCTGCTCGCCCGCGGCCGAGCGGAACTCGCGCTGGCCGGTCGCGGTGACGGCGGCGTTGACGAAGAGCAGCACGTCCTCCGCCGCGATGAGGTCGGCGCAGCTCTCCTGAGCCATGGAGGTCCCCCGTGGGTGAAGTGGAGGCCGGCCGGGGAATGGGGGCGCGAACAGCGAAATGTTTGCGGTAGAGGCAAGTCCCGGAAGTCGCGCCGGAGTCCCGCGGCCGGCCCCGGAAACGTAACATTCCACCCCCCTCGCCCCGCCACCGGAATTCGGCGCCGGGCAGACTGGTCCCATGAACGACACCGCCCGCACCCCCCGCATCGGACTCCTCGGCACCGGCCCGTGGGCCGTCGCCACCCACGCGCCCGCGCTGGCCGCCCATCCCGGCGTCGACTTCGTCGGGGTGTGGGGGAGGCGGCCCGAGGCGGCGCGGGCGCTGGCGGCGGAACACGGTGTCGCGGTGTACGAGGACGCCGACGCGCTGTTCGCGGACTGCGACGCCGTCGCCTTCGCGCTGCCGCCGGACGTGCAGGCGCCGCTCGCCGTGCGGGCCGCGGCGGCGGGCTGCCATCTGCTCCTGGACAAGCCGGTCGCCACGGACGTGGCCGCCGCCCGCGAACTGGCCGGGGCGGCCGAGCGTGCCCAGGTCGCCTCCGTCGTGTTCTTCACGCTGCGCTTCGCGAAGGAGACCGCGTCCTGGGTGGCCCAACAGGCCGCGACGGACGGGTGGTTGACCGGTCGGGCGCGGTGGTACGGCTCGCTGTTCACGCCGGGTGCCGAGCGCAGCCCGTACGCCGCATCGCCCTGGCGGGGCGAGAAGGGCGCGCTCTGGGACGTCGGACCGCACGCCCTCGCCGTGCTCGCCGGGGTGCTCGGCGAGGTGACCGCCCTGACCGCGGCGGCGGGCCCCGGCGACACCGCGCACCTGATCCTGCGGCACGCCTCGGGCGCCTCCAGCACCGCAGACCTGAGTTTCACCGCGCCCCCGGCCGCCGCGGGCGTCGAGGTGTCGCTGCTCGGCGAGGCCGGCACCGAGGTGATGCCGGGCTGGGGCGGCGCGCTCGACGCGTTCGGCGCGGCGATCGACGCGCTCCTGGACGCGGCCCGCACCGGGGTGCCGCACCCCTGCGACGCCCGGTTCGGTGCGCGGGTCACCGAGCTCCTCGCGGCCGCCGAGACCCAGCTGGGGCGAGCCACGGGCCGGGCCTGACGCAGGGCCCGACGCGGAGCCGCCTGCGGAACCGCCTGGGGAGGGGCCGCCCGCTGAAGGGTTACTTGCGCGCGAGGGCGTCGCGTACGGCGGCTTCGGTGCGGCCCACCACGGCCGTGCCGTCGTCCGCCGTGATGAGGGGGCGCTGGATCAGCTTGGGGTGCTCGGCGAGCGCGGCCACCCAGCGCTCGCGGGTGGCCACGTCGCGCGGCCAGTCCTTCAGGCCGAGTTCCTTGGCGGCGGCCTCCTGCGTGCGCGTGATGTCCCACGGCTCCAGGCCGAGCCGGTCGAGCACCGCCCGGATCTCGTCGGGCGACGGCACGTCTTCGAGGTAGCGGCGCACCGTGTAGTCGGCGCCCTCCGCGTCCATCAGGTCCACCGCGCTGCGGCACTTCGAACAGGCCGGGTTGATCCAGATCTCCATGCCGCCAGGCTACCCGCGTCGCACCGTCAAAGCCCGGCTGGCCAGGGGCGATTGTCAGTGGTGCCCAGTAAAATCGAGAGAGTAAGTGAGGGTTCCCGACCGCCCAGGAGGATGCCCATGACCGCTGCCGCACTCACCTCGCACGCCCCGAAACAGCTGTCCCTCCAGCCCCTTCACAAGGTCCCGCTGCCCGCCGGGCGTCCGCGCGTCTGGTACGAGTCCCACAACCGCCGCCTGAAGGCCATGCGCCTGGCCATCGCCCTGCTCGACACGGGTGTCTACCGGCCCGAGCAGGCGTCCGACCGCGCGATACGCACGGTGGCCGCGCTCATCGGCGTCCACCAGCCGTCGGAGACGACCTGCCGGATGGTGCGCGCGCTGCTCCACGACGGCCGCTGAGCCAGGACGGCCGCCGATCCAGGGCACGCGCCCATCCCCTGCGGGCGCCGATCCAGGGCGCGTGCTGATCCCACGGCGGGCGCCGGCGCACGAAGGGTGTGCGGACGCCTCCGCGTGACTGGCGGGCCCGGTCGTGCCTTGAGGGACCCGGTGGTGCCTTGAGGGATCGGGTCGTGCCTTCGAGGGGCCGGGTCGCGCCGTCCGGAAGCCGGGGGGGGGCACGGCCCGGTCCCAGGACGCCGATGAGGGTCCGGGACACCGATGACGGGCCGGACCGCCGATGACGGGCCGGACCGCCGATGATCTAGGGTGGCCCGGCCGTGGTGTTCGGGAATTCCGGTGCGAAACCGGAGCGGCCCTCGCCACTGTGATCGGGTTTCCCCGGGTTCCGGGGAGCCGCCGTCCCCTCGCGGCGCCACTGGCCAGGACCCACCTGACCGGGAAGGCCGGGACCAAGGCATCAACCCGTCAGCCAGGAGACCGGCCGCGGCATCTCACGAAGTGATCCACGAGGTGCTGGAGCGTGACCCGCATGACCCTGCCTGTTCGCACGTCCCCCGAGAGGGGCACCCGTGCGGTGCCCTCCTTCCACTGGCGGCGCGAGGACACCGTCCGAACCGCCGTCCTCCTGACAGTGATAGCCCTCCTGCACATCGTTGCCTTCGGCGTCCTGTTCCTGCTCGTGGCCCCCGCGCACTACGCCGTCGGCACCAAGACGTACGGCATCGGGCTCGGCATCACGGCGTACACCCTCGGCATGCGGCACGCCTTCGACGCCGACCACATCGCGGCCATCGACAACACCACCCGCAAGCTGATGGCCGACGGCAAGCGGCCGGTGTCCGTGGGCTTCTGGTTCGCGCTCGGCCACTCCAGCGTGGTCGTGATCATGGCGGCCCTGGTGGCGGGCGGCGCCCAGCTCGCGGGCACCCTGATGAACGAGGACTCCCGCGCCCACCAGGTGCTCGGCGTGGTCGGAACCACCGCATCCGGCTCCTTCCTCTACCTCATCGCGGCCCTCAACCTGGTCGCCCTGTTCGGCATCCTGAAGGTGTTCCGCGCGATGCGGTCGGGTGCGTACGACGAGAAGGAACTGGAAGCGCACCTGGACTCGCGGGGCTTCATGAACCGGGTTCTGGGCCGCTTCACCAAGTCCATATCCCGGCCCGGCCAGATGTTCCCGCTGGGCTTCCTCTTCGGCCTCGGCTTCGACACCGCGACCGAGGTCACCCTGATGGTGATGGCCGGCACCGGCGCCGCCGCCGGACTGCCCTGGTACGCCATCCTGTGCCTGCCGCTGCTGTTCGCGGCGGGGATGAGCCTGTTCGACACGCTGGACGGCACGTTCATGAACTTCGCCTACCAGTGGGCGTTCTCGAACCCGGTCCGCAAGGTCTACTACAACCTCACCATCACGGGCCTGTCCATCGCGGTGGCCTTCTTCATCGGCACCATCGAACTCGTCGGCGTCCTGCACGAGAAGCTCGACCTCACCGACCCGGTCAGCGGCTGGATAGCCGAGCTGAACATGGACAACGTCGGCTTCGTGATCGTCGGCCTGTTCGTGGTGGTGTGGGCGGCGGCACTGGCGTACTGGCGGCTGGGGAAGGTCGAGCAGAAGTGGGCGGGGGGCGGGGTGTGAGGGGTGGGGCGTGAGGGGTGGCGGTGCCCTCCTCGCCGAAGTGGCTGCCGGCCGGGAACTCGACACAGCCGAACGTCCAGCCGAGGTCCTCAACTGGCGCATCACCACACAACCCAACAAGCGAGCGCGGGCAGCGCGACAGCCCAGTATCTTCCTGGGTGCGGCAGCGGCGCCTCCGACCGTCCAGCCTTCGGCTCCGGCGACGAGCCCGACGCGCGAGGAGCGTCGTCGGCTCCGGTAGTTGCACGCGCAGCGGTGCCTGCGAGCCGCGAGGTACCGGCAGGTTCTGCGCCATGCCTATGGGGCTTCGCGCCCAGGCGAGACCGCCGGCAAAGACGATGCGATGCCTCCGCTCAACCCTCTCGCCCACGCTGTGACCTGAGTGAGGTGCTCAGGTTGCAGACCCAGACGGGCGTTCGGCTGCACGAGGAGGGTGGGGAAGCCCGCAGCGGTGCGCTGCACGGCCCACTCGTGATCGAGCGCGGTGAAGTCGTCATCGATCCAGGCCGAGGGTTCGTCGCCGAGCCACGCGTCGACATAGTCACGCTTCCAGAGGTAGCCGTTGGGATGGGACGTCGTGATCTTGGGGCGTGGGAGATCGACGTACGTGAGGGCCGGAAGACCGAGGAGCGGGCCGATCAGCGTGGGGGCGTCCCGGCGCCAACTCGTGCACCAGACCGGGGCAAGTGGAACGCTCCGGAACATGCTGGCGAGCATGGGCCCGTGCGCCGGGTTGAGCCAGACGGTGACCGGATCCTCCGGAGTCCGACCGTCCGGCACGACCTCGTGGCGGACGTGCGTGGCCGGGATGCTGTCGTCACCCTGGGGGAAAGGTATGAGGACACCGTCGAGGTCCAACAGCAGATAGGGCACGTTCATGGGTGCCTCCATGGGTGTGGCGGTCGGCAGCGTCAGAGCTTGCGGGCCGTTATCAGCAAGGTCGTGGGCCAGCGGCCGAGCCGGGCATCGTGGAACTCGTGGGCGGCGGTGAGCCATAGACCGGCGTCGACAAGGTGCCGCTGCCACTGCTCGGCGCTGAAGTCCCAACGGGCGACAGGCAGTCGGGTGCGGTCGGGCAGTACGACGTAGTCCCGGCGGGGGCGGTCGCCCGTCGTCGCGCGGCGTCCCCCTCGCTGAGGGTGCGGGGTGGAAAAGGCGAGGGTGCGACCAGGCTTGAGGCGCTGAGCGATGGCAGGCAGCAGTAGCTCGGGGGCTACGAGGCCAACGGCGCCGAACACGGAGTAGATGGCATCGAACTGCTCGTCGCAGCCGTGCAGGTAGTGCAGCGCGTGCCCGGCGACGAAGGTGAGGTTGCTCAGCCGTCCATAGTGCGAGCGTGCTCGGCGGATCTGGAGTCCTACAAGGTCCACGCCGGTGACTCGGGCGCCGTGCCGGGTGGCTAGGTGGGCGACGTTGTGGCCAGGGCCGCAGCCGAGCTCCAGCACCCGCTTGCCGCTGAAGTCGGGGCCGAGGATCTCAGCACCTGGTCCGCGCCCTGGTCTCGTCGTCCATTCCATCCGCGCCGGTATGGCCAGTGGCTCGGCAGGGCCGGTCGCGGTGCGCTGGAGGGCATGGACGTACCAGGGAGAAGCTTGGGCGGTAGGCACCTAGACCTCCAGGAGTTGGAGGACGTCGGTGAGGTGGCGGCGTACGACGGTGATGTACGCCGGGTCGGTAGCCGGGTCGTTGATCCAGCGGATGGACTGCTCCATGAACCACTCGACCGCCCACATGCGGTGCCACCCGAGCGCCCACTGCTCAGCGGGCAGACCGCCGCGCTCGGCGAGGGCGTCGGGGGTGCCGCCGGCGGTGACGTACTGGTCGAGGAAGACCCGCATCCGTACTGGGTCGGGGGTCTCGAGGGTGCCGTGCCAGCTGGCGAGGTCGAGCAGGCCCGGGCCGGTGAAGGTGCGAGCGAAGTCGAGCAGACGCCAGCCGTGATCCCCGGTGTGGAGGCTGGTGGGATGGAACTCGGAATGCACCCAGCCGAACGGAGCCAGTGTGGTTCCGACCGCGCGTGGCCCGGCGGCCTTGGTGATCTGGGCGAGGGCGTCTGCGATGTCGGCGGTGTCCGGCCAGCGGCCGGCCTGGTGGAGTTGGTCGAGGTGCTGGGCTGCACGGGCGGGCAAGCCGATCAGACGTTCCTCATCGAGCAGAGGCAGGGCCGGCGCTGTACGGGTGCCGTGGAGGACCACGGCCGCGGCGACACCGTCGAGGTCGTCGGCGTCACGAGCCGGGTCGCCGAGATCTTCGAGGAGCATGCCGAGGCAGCCGTCCAGAATCGCGGTTGCACGCAGCTCGGGTACAGGAACGCCGAGGGTATGAGCCAGGCGCAGGGCCTGGGCTTCGCTGTCGAACGGCTGCTTGGCGTACTTGAAGATGGCAGTGGTGCGGTCGGGGAAGGTGACGCGCTCGACGCCGGACATCGACCAGACCCGCACCTCGGCGCGCTCGGGCAGGGGCAGGCCCTTGACCGCGCACAGGTGGGTGAGGAGTTCGGCGGTCAGCTTCTCGTCCATGAGTGGGCTCCGTGGGTTGGTGGCGTCCGGGGTGGGCGAAGGTGGCCTGCCCGCCCCGGAGCCTGGTCGGGTGTTACGCGGTGGGGTCGCTCACGCGGCGGGCGTAGACCTGCTCGATCCAGCCGGCCTTGAACTGGGCAAGGTCGTCACGGAAGTTGGCCATCGAGGCACCGTAGGGTGCGACGACCCCGCCGGACTGGTCGGGCACGGACTGGCAGCCGTGCACGAGGCGTCCGCCGAGCGCCGTGTGGGCCTTGATGGCTTCGATGCGGCGGTGCTCGTTGAACCAGCCGCCGTGGTAGACCTCATCGAGCATGCCGCCGGTCTCGTCGTCCAGGTCGAAGACGACGGAGGTAGCGGCGGGGAAGAACCAGCACGGGCCGATGTTGGAGATGTGCCCGTCCAGCTCGACCTTGTTCAGCGCCATCAGCGTGGCCGCCTCGCGAAGCATCCGCAGGTGGTCGGCGGTGATCTGCGGCAGGCCGAGGCCGGCGAGGTGCTCCTCGCGGAACAGGTAGGCGTACACCTCGTACGCGGTGGCCAGCACGCGGGCCGCATCCGAGGTGGAGGCGGCGTGGGCCTTGATGAAGTCGAGGGCGAGCTGCTCGACCGCACTCTCCGCGGTCTCATCCACGTTCAGGAGCTGGGCCTTGACCAGCTCCCAGTCGACGACGAGCCAGGTGTTGGACTCGAAGCGGAAGAAGTACTCGGCCGGGTCGATGGTGATGCGCCGGCCTTCGACCTGGATGCCGGGCAGGCGGCTCCAGCGCTCGTCGAATGCCTCGGGCAGCTCGACCGTGATGGCCGTATTGGTCGCCGTGTCGATGGTGGTCACCTGGGTCTCCGTCTCTGATCGGCCGGGTTCGGGCATAGGAATGCCCGAACCCGGAGCGGGCGTACGGAACTTGGGTGCCGCCCGGCCAAGTGGGGAGCCTGGATTCACGGTCGGACCTGAACCGTTCCGGGCGGCTGATGATTAGTGAACCGCCCGTCACGCTCAGTGGGTACGGTGAAGAGCAGGCCAAGCGGTATACGCGGTTTACAGCCCCGGATCGGAGGCGGTCGTGGCAGCACCGAGAGAGCCCAACTCCCGCCTGCGCGAAACGATCGACGCCGTCGGCTGCACCTTCGAGGCCCTCGCCAAGGACGTCCGCCGCGTCGCCGCGGAGAACGGCGAGATGCTGCAGACCAACAAGTCGGCCATCTCCCACTGGGTGAGCGGAACCCGCCACCCCACCGGCAGGACCGGCCAGTACCTGGCCGAAGCCCTCTCCCGCCGGTCCCACAGGACCGTCACTCAGGTCGAGATCGGCCTGGCCGCACCCGACTCCACGGCCGACGAACCGAACCCGGACCCAGTCCTTGCCGCAACCGATCTCGGCCGCGCCGACGTCGAACGCCGCCGCTTCCTCGCCATCGCCGCCTTCACCACCGCCGGCGTCGCCATGCCCCTCGCCTACGACCACGAAGCCACCACCCGCATGCTCCGCGCCCGCACCGGCACGACCCTGGTGGGGGCGGAGGATGTGGACGTTGTACGGCAGATTACCGCCGCTTTCAGCGCAGCCGACGAACGCCTGGGCGGCGGCCACGGCCTGACCACCGTGACCGCCTACCTCGCCGACACAGCAGCTCCCATGCTCCGCGCCCGCTTCCCAACCGACGTCTTACGCCGGGCCGCCTTCGGCGCGGTGGCCGAACTCGCCTACCTAGCAGGCTGGAAGCACCACGACCTCGGCCAGGAGGGCGCCGCCCAGCGCTACTACCAAGTCGGCTACCAGCTCGCCTGCGAAGCAGACCCCCACGGCCACGCCGCCTGGATGATGCGCGCCCTCGCCCACCAGGCCCTCAGCCTCAAGCAACCCCACCACTGCATCGACCTCGCCGAAGCCGCGCTGGCCGGCGGCCTTGGCCACATCGACGGCCAGACCGAGGCCCTGCTCCACATCACCCACGCCCGCGCCTACGCAGCCACCGGCGAGAGAGCACACGCTGCCCGCGCCCTGCTCGCCGCGGAAGACGCCCTGCTGCGCGAGGACGGCCCCCAGCCCAGCTACTCCCGCGTCAGCGGCCCGGCCGCCGGCACCGTCGCCAGCCACACCGCCCGCACTCTGACCGACCTCGCCGATCACGTCGGCACCGAACAGCAACACCGCGACGCGCTCACCCGTTGGGACCCGGAGAAGTACAAGCGCGTCCACGCCCTCACATACGCAGACCTCGGCGACAGCCTGGCCGCACAGACCCGCGCCGACGAGGCAGTCGCCGCCTGGAGCCAGGCCGTGGTGCTGATGGAGGGCATGACCTCGGACCGCACCCGCAAAGCGATCACGTCGCTCCGATCTACCCTCGTGACCTACCAGCGGCGCAAGGTGCCCGGAGCCACCGAGCTCGCCCGTCGCGCACGAGAAGCACTCCCTTAGCATGCCCAACAACCCGGCCGACGAAGGGATCACCGTGGCTCAGCAGCAGACCGAGGACCAGCCGAAAGCTCTCAAGCCCGCCCTCGAATCCATGACCCTGCTGGTTGCCGCCGTCATCGTCCACGACAAGGCCACCAACCGCGTCGTCCTTCTACAGCGCAGCGAGAACGCCAAGTTCGCCCAGGGCATGTGGGACCTGCCCGTCGGAAAGAGTGAACCCGGCGAGCCCATCACCGAGACCGCGGTGCGCGAGCTCTACGAGGAAACCGGCCTGACGGTGAAGCCGGAGTCCCTCAAGGTTGCCCACATCATCCACGGAGCATGGGGAGTTGAGGCCCCCAACGGCTTCCTGACCGTCGTCTTCGCAGCCCACGAGTGGACCGGGGCCCCCGAGAACCGCGAGCCGCGAAAGCACGCCCAGGTCTGCTGGATCGACACCGACTCCATCCCCGAGGAGTTCGTGGACACGACCGCCAGTGCCCTCCACGGCTACCTCGACGGTGGCGCGGACGTCTCCCTCAACGGCTGGCAGTAGCGGAAATTTCTCCCACTGTCAGTGGCTGCAGATACGGTTCCGACCCGAGCATTCGATCTGCGTGGGAGGGGCGTATGGCGACAGAACGAAAGTGCCCGGAGTGTCAGGCTGGGGGCAGCGCCAACCGGAAGGGGAAACCGGGGCGATGTGTCGGCTGTATCGACAAACGATACCGGCAACTTGGCTGGAATCCCATCGAGCCATACGTCTCTTCGGAGCATGCGCGTCAGTGTCTCTGCACTGAATGTGATCGCGCCGAACTCGTCCCGTACACCGAGATCCGCAACAGCAACAACCGCTACTGCGACTGGTGCTCGTGCCGCCGGATGTACGAACAGGGTCTGGTGAGCGATCCCTCGAAGTGGGACGTTACCGTGGAACAAGCCGCAGAGATCGTCCTGGGGGAGGACTTCCTTGCACGCAGTCCGGCCGGTGAAGTCTTGGATGCCGTTGGGCTCGCTGCACAGATGGAGCACGTGTGGTCGTTGGTCGCGGTGGAGTGCGTCATATGCGGCACCGTCGCCAGACGGAGCGTGTCGAGGACTCTCGGTAGCCGCAGCAACCCTGGACGTAGCCGGTGTTCGTACTGCTTCTCGCTGCCCTTGGCTTCATGGCAAGACGAGTTCTTCACAGCACATCGGTTGTTGCGCGACCACGAGGGATATGCCCGATTCGGTCAGCGGGTTGCTGCCAGTTGCCTTGACTGCGGTGCTGATCGAAGCATTTCGGTCTCCGAGCTAAAGAGCGGTGTGGCTCCTTGTCTCGGCTGCGCCGAAGCGACAGACCCCGATGCCGTACACGTCGTTTACGTGATGCACTTTCCCGTGCTCCGTGCGCGCAAGGTTGGAATTACCAGCACCGAGGTACGGCACGACAGGATTGCCTTTCACGAGGCGCAGGGAGGCGTTCTTCTTGAGCAGCAGGAGGTGCCCAACAGGGAAGCCGCGCGGACAGTTGAAGACTGCGTGCTGCGTGCAGTGCGAGCGTTTCCCAGCGGGTGCGCTTCGCGGGACTTCCCCCAAGGAGGCTTCACGGAGACCTGGAGTCATGACGGTCCCGCCGTCGATCTTGCCTGCGTCATCGAGAGGCTGGAGCGAGATGAAGCACCTGGCTTCGATCGGCTGAGGAAGCTCTGGGCCTACTTCGACAGCGAGCCGGCGACTATCGAAGAACTTGTTGAGTTCCGGCACATTGAGGTCATCGAGGTCGATGGGACGCAAGTGCACCAAGTTGGCTTCAGCGAGCCCTTGGAACAGGTGCTGCGCAAGATCCGATCGCGCAGGTTAGCGGGGGGCGTTGGAGCGACCGAGACAGCGTGACGCTGCACTTGTCGGACCGTGCGTCGCGGTGTGGTACTCCGCAGTGCCCTTGAACGGCGGGACCAACAGTGACACGGATATTTGGTCGACTCGCGGTGACCACCGGCAGCTAGGCAGCCCCTTCCGGTCGTACTTTCGGAGCCAGAGAATTCACACTGCTGCGATGCGTGTTCATGCCATGCTGGACGGTTGGCCTGCAGAAGGAGCGGGCCCAGGAAGGGCATGGAATGACCACCGCCAAGAACACCTACGCCGTCTGGCCGCATGCCACGGTGACTGCGATTGCGGACGTTCTCGCCGACACGAGCGACGGTCTGACCGGCCGGGAGATCAGTCTCCTGCTCTCTCAGATAGGCATCGCGGAGGCTGAGGGGCCCAACAAGCGTGAGCGGCTGGCTCGGGCACTGTGGGCACGGCAGATACGCGACCAGGCGTCGAACTGCGTGGTCAGGTTCATCGCCGAGGCGATGGCGCCCGTGCGCTACACGCAGAAGCTCGATGTCTTCTCCCGCCGATGCGACGACCTCAACGAAGTGCTGGTCCACATCGGCCTGCGGGTCAACGAGGCGGGAAAGGTGGCTCGTGGGCCGGTCGCGAGCACCCTGGGCGAGGCAGCGCAGCACGCCAACTCCCTGCGGGCGGAGCTTCGCCGTCGTGGAACGCATCATCAGGTCCTGGCGTACTGCACCCGGGAGATCCTGACGAAGAATGCGTTCCACGCCAGTTTGGAAGCGACGAAGTCTGTCTTTGACCGGCTGCGGCAACTCACCGGAGAGCAGCGCGACGGTTCGCAGTTGGTCGACGCTGTCCTCATGCCCGGCTCCACCGGCACGCCACGGGTCGCCATCAACTCCGGAGCAACCCCGACGGAAACCGGCGAGCAGAAGGGCTTCGCGTCCCTACTGAAGGGACTGGCCAGCATGTATCGCAACCCTACCGCTCATGATCCGCGGCTTAACCGACCCGTCTCCGACGACGAGTTGCTTGAACTGTTGACCACTCTGTCGATGGTTCACCGTCGTCTCGACCACGCCCGCGTGCAGCCCTGAGTCGCAACCCTCAGCGCGTGGGGAGCTAGGAGTTCCACACCAGCATGTTCTGAACAACGGATAGGCCAATCGGAGACGTCTCAAAGCACTTGGCGAAGCAGTGAGGGCTGCTTCCCTGGCAATCAGGGAAGCAGCCCTCACTATGACTGACGCGCAGTCAGAGACCCGCCGGACCGGTGCACACCCGGTGCACAAGGGCCTGGAAAACGAGCGGTACCAATGAGAAACACTGGAGAGTGTTTCCGCAGGTCACATCACGTTTTCGGGGCTCCGGTCAAGGCCACCCAACCCCGCGCTCTAGATGTCGAAGTACAGCTCGAACTCGTGCGGGTGCGGCCGCAGCTGGATCGGGGCGATCTCGTGGGTGCGCTTGTAGTCGATCCAGGTCTCGATCAGGTCGGAGGTGAAGACACCGCCGGCCTGGAGGTACTCGTTGTCCGCCTCCAGGGCGTCCAGGACCGCCGGGAGGGAGGTCGGGACCTGCTGGACGTTGGCGTGCTCCTCGGGAGCCAGCTCGTAGAGGTCCTTGTCGATCGGCTCGGCCGGCTCGATCTTGTTCTTGATGCCGTCGAGGCCCGCGAGCAGCAGCGCGGAGAAGGCCAGGTACGGGTTGGACGACGGGTCCGGGGCGCGGAACTCGACGCGCTTGGCCTTCGGGTTGGAGCCCGTGATCGGGATGCGCATCGCGGCGGAGCGGTTGCGCTGCGAGTACACCATGTTGACCGGCGCCTCGAAGCCCGGCACCAGGCGGTGGTAGGAGTTCACCGTCGGGTTGGTGAAGGCGAGCAGCGACGGGGCGTGCTTGAGGATGCCGCCGATGTAGTAGCGCGCCATGTCCGAGAGGCCCGCGTAGCCCTGCTCGTCGTAGAACAGCGGGTCGCCGCCGGACCACAGGGACTGGTGGACGTGCATGCCCGAGCCGTTGTCGCCGAAGATCGGCTTCGGCATGAAGGTCGCGGTCTTGCCGTTGCGCCAGGCGACGTTCTTCACGATGTACTTGAAGAGCATCAGGTCGTCGGCCGCGGCGAGCAGCGTGTTGAACTTGTAGTTGATCTCGGCCTGGCCGGCCGTGCCGACCTCGTGGTGCTGGCGCTCGACCTGGAGGCCGGAGTTCTCCAGCTCCAGGGAGATCTCGGCACGCAGGTCGGCGAAGTGGTCGACCGGCGGGGCCGGGAAGTAGCCGCCCTTGTAACGGACCTTGTAGCCGCGGTTGTTCTCCTCGGAGCCGGTGTTCCAGGCGCCGGCCTCGGAGTCGATGTGGTAGAAGGACTGGTTCGCGGAGGTCTCGAAACGTACCGAGTCGAAGACGTAGAACTCGGCCTCGGGGCCGAAGTAGGCGGTGTCCGCGAAGCCGGTGGAGGCGAGGTAGGCCTCTGCCTTCTTGGCGATGTTGCGCGGGTCGCGGCTGTACTGCTCGCCCGTGATCGGGTCGTGGATGAAGAAGTTGATGTTCAGCGTCTTGTCGCGGCGGAAGGGGTCCAGGCGGGCCGTCGACAGGTCCGGGCGCAGCGCCATGTCGGACTCGTGGATGGCCTGGAAGCCGCGGATCGACGAGCCGTCGAAGGCCAGTTCCTCCGTCGCGTCGAACGCCTTCGCGGGAATCGTGAAGTGCTGCATCACGCCCGGCAGGTCGCAGAACCGGACGTCGACGAACTTCACGTCGTTGTCCGCGATGAACTTCTTCGCGTCGTCGCCGTTCTGGAACATCCAACTCCTCCTACTCCCACCCGGGAGGGGCGGGGTTGCAGCTCGGTCGTGCGGCCAGTGCGGTGGCACACGCTGGACCCGACCATAGGCAGGCGGGATTTCTCAAGCGTGACCCGTTTGTTTCACCCAAGTTAACCGGCCTGGTGACAAGCGTGCCAAGACTGACCCGGGCCGAAGTGATCGAAAACGGGCGCAGTACCGTGGGATCCGTGGACAACAGGCAAGCAATCGGATCGTGGCTCTCGGGACCCCGCGCGGCCGCCGAGGACATGGGCGTCGACTTCGGCTACCGGGGCCAGCGGCTCGGTCTGCCCAAGGACGGGCCCGGCTCGGTGGCCCCGCTCGGGCGGCGGTTCGCCGCCATCTTCATCGACTGGGCCCTGTGCGCCCTGATCGCGTACCAGCTGATCGCCCGCGGCAACCAGCACAGCGCGGGCAACTGGGCGCTTCTGGTGTTCTTCGTGCTCGGCGTGCTCACGGTGGGGACCGTCGGGTTCACGCCGGGCAAGCGGCTGCTCGGTCTGCGCGTGGTCGCCGAGGAGGGCGGCCGGCTCGGCATCGTGCGGGTCGTCGTGCGCACCGTGCTGCTGTGCCTGGCGATCCCGGCGCTGATCTGGGACCGCGACGGCCGCGGTCTGCACGACCGCCTCGCCCGCGCGGTCCAGGTCAGGATCTAGACCCGCCCACCTACGTCGGAAGGCGGCCCGGACCAGCTCGGTCCGGGCCGCCTTCGTATGCGTTCGAGGCCTCGTGTGCCTACGGGCTTGTGCCTACGGCGTTGGTGCTACGGCGTTGTTGCTACGAGGTTGTTGCTACGAGGTGGGGGTCAGCGCATCTTTCCGCCGCGCGGCATCCGCGTGCCCTTGGGCATCGGGCCCTTCGGCAGCGGCATGTTGCTCATCAGGTCGCCCATGGCGCGCAGCCGGTCGTTGGCGGCGGTCACCTGCGGGCCCGAGAGCACGCGCGGGAACTTCAGGAGCGTGGTGCGCACCTTCTTGAGCGGCACCTGGCCCTCGCCGTCACCGACGATCACGTCGTGCACCGGGACGTCCACCACGATGCGGGCCATCTTCTTCTTCTCGGCGGCCAGCAGGGACTTGACCCGGTTCGGGTTGCCCTCGGCCACGAGCACGACGCCGGCCCGGCCGACGGCCCGGTGGACGACGTCCTGGCTGCGGTTCATCGCCACGGCCGGGGTGGTGGTCCAGCCGCGCCCGATGTTCTGGAGCACGGCCGCCGCCGCGCCCGGCTGGCCCTCCATCTGACCGAACGCCGCCCGCTCGGCACGCCGTCCGAAGACGATCGCCATCGCGAGCACGGCCACCAGGAGACCCAGGATGCCGAGATAGACCGGGTGCCCGAGCAGGAACCCGATCGCGAGGAAGACGCCGAGGACGACGATTCCCACGCCAGCGATGACAAGCCCGATCTTGGAGTCGGCCTTGCGGGTCATCTTGTAGGTCAGGGCGATCTGCTTCAGTCGCCCCGCATTCGCATCGTTCGCAGCGCTCTCTGCGGTTGCCTTCCTCGCCATACCAGGAAGTTTACGTGGCCTAGGAGGGGCGGGCGGCCACGGCCTCCAGTACGTGCTGGGCCTCGACCCGGTCCTTGGCCCGGCGGCGGTCCTCCAGGACCGCGGTCCAGGCGTTGCGCCGGGCGGTCCGCTGGCCGGAGCTCATGATCAACGACTCCACGGCGCGCAGCGCGCCGGTGACGGACGGAAGCGTGGTGGCTCGAACGGTCTGCGGAGCGGTAGCGGCCTGCATCGTCGGGGTCCCCCCTCGGGACGGGATCAGGAACGGACGGTGGGCGTGGGGGCGTGTGCGGTGCGTAAAGCCAGAGTCACTGATTGGTGTTACCAGGGCGTGTCCAAGCGGTCAAACCCCAATGAAACATTGACGCGGACCCCGCAAACGTTGACGCGGCCCGTACGCGCGCCCCGACCTGCGGGGACGGTACGGGCCGCGTCGGCGAGGCCATTACCAGTCGGTAGTCGCTTGTGAGCGGATTCACGTGCGGTGCTTCCGGATCCGCTTCCGGATCTGCTTCCGGAGCCGTCTCCGAGGCCGCTCCCGGATCAGGCGGTGGTGGCGGCGCTCCGGGCTTCCATCGCCTGCTGGTAGAGGCGGCCGGCCCGGTAGGAGGAACGGACCAGCGGGCCCGACATCACCCCGGAGAAGCCGATCTCGTCGGCCTCCTCCTTCAGCTCCACGAACTCCTGCGGCTTCACCCAGCGCTCGACGGGGTGGTGGCGCACGGAGGGGCGCAGGTACTGCGTGATCGTGATGAGTTCGCAACCCGCGTCGTGCAGGTGCTGGAGCGCCTCGCTGATCTCCTCGCGGGTCTCGCCCATGCCGAGGATCAGGTTCGACTTGGTGATCAGGCCGTAGTCGCGGGCCTTGGTGATCACGTCGAGCGAGCGCTCGTAACGGAATCCGGGGCGGATCCGCTTGAAGATCCGCGGCACGGTCTCGACGTTGTGCGCGAAGACCTCGGGGCGGGAGGAGAAGACCTCTTCCAGCTGCTCGGGGACCGCGTTGAAGTCGGGGGCCAGCAGCTCGACCTTGGTGCGGCCCTCGGCGCGGCCCTCGGTCTGCGCGTGGATCTGGCGCACGGTCTCCGCGTACAGCCAGGCACCGCCGTCCGTCAGGTCGTCGCGGGCGACGCCGGTGATGGTGGCGTAGTTCAGGTCCATCGTGACGACCGACTCGCCGACGCGGCGGGGCTCGTCGCGGTCGAGCGCCTCGGGCTTGCCCGTGTCGATCTGGCAGAAGTCGCAGCGCCGGGTGCACTGGTCGCCGCCGATGAGGAAGGTCGCCTCGCGGTCCTCCCAGCACTCGAAGATGTTCGGACAGCCCGCCTCCTGGCAGACCGTGTGCAGACCCTCGCTCTTCACCAGCTTCTGGAGCTGGTTGTACTCGGGGCCCATCTTCGCCCGGGTCTTGATCCACTCGGGCTTGCGCTCGATGGGGGTCTGGCTGTTCCGGACCTCCAGGCGCAGCATCTTGCGTCCGTCGGGTGCGACTGCGGACACGTCCGGCTCCCTGTGACTTCGATTCTTCGGCGAACCCAAGGGTACGCCCGTTGATTGAACGGCCGGGGTGCGGCCCACTGCCGTGGGGGCAACCCCGGGAGGGGCGGGGGCATTCCCCCGCCGCGGGTCGGCCGGGCCGAGGACCGGCCGGGGCCGCCCGGGGCGGTCAGGCCGAGGCCCGCTCGATCTCGCGGGGGGCCAGTTCCGCGTGCTCCAGGACGTCCTTGAGGTGGCGCTCCACCACGGGCAGCACCTCCTCGATCGTGACCTCGCGGCCCAGCTCGTACGAGAGCGACGTCACACCCGCGTCGCGGATCCCGCACGGCACGATCCGGTCGAACCAGGTGTTGTCCGGGTTCACGTTGAACGAGAAGCCGTGCATGGTGACGCCCTTGGCGACGCGGATGCCGATCGCCGCCAGCTTGCGGTCCTCGCGGCGCTGCCCGGCGTTGGACGGCGCGTACTCCGGGCCGTTGAGCCGGGGGTCGAACTCGTCGTCGTTCAGCCGCGGGTCGAAGTCGAGGGAGAGGCCGCCGAGCTTCGGACGCTGCTCGACCGGGTCGCCGAGCACCCACACTCCGCTGCGGCCCTCGACCCGGGTGGTCGCGAGGCCGAAGTCGGCGGCGGTGCGGATCAGGGCCTCTTCGAGACGGCGGACGTGCGCGACGACGTCGACGGGGCGCGGGAGCTTCTGGATCGGGTAGCCGACCAGCTGGCCCGGGCCGTGCCAGGTGATCTTGCCGCCGCGGTCGACGTCGATCACCGGGGTGCCGTCCAGGGGGCGCTCGCTGTCCTCGGTGCGCCGGCCCGCCGTGTAGACCGGGGGGTGCTCAAGGAGCAGACAGGTGTCCGGAACCTCGTCCGCGAACCGGGCCGCGTGCACCCGGCGCTGCTCGTCCCAGGCCTCCTGGTACTCGACCGCGTCCTCGCCGAAACCCAGCCGGACAAATCGCAGCTCGTTCACTCCAGCTCCCCTGTCGAACTTCTCGGATGCCATCGATGCGCGCCCTCAATCACTGTACGACCGTGTTCGACGACCCCCGCACGCCCCCCGGAGCCCGGCAGAAACGGCACGTCACCACACGATCGGATGAATGGGGGGCGAAGGTGGCGGCACCGGCCGTATTGACCGCTAAATTCTCGCCGTTCCATGAGGGCTGCAAGGTTGGCCCGGAAGGCAGGAGAACGCAGAGCTGATGACGGAACGACCCTCGCAGCGCACCCCCAACCGCCAGCTCGCCACACTCATCGCGGAAGCCGGGTTCTCCAACGCGGGGCTCGCCCGTCGCGTTGACCAGCTCGGTCTGGAGCACGGACTGGACCTGCGCTACGACAAGACCTCGGTCACCCGGTGGCTGCGCGGCCAGCAGCCGCGCGGCACCACACCCGCGCTGATCGCCGAGGTGTTCACCCGCCGGCTCGGCCGCCGGCTGTCCGCGCAGGACCTCGGTCTCGACGCCTGTGCGCCGGTGTACGCGGGCCTGGAGTTCGCGGCGACGCCCGAGGAGGCCGTGGACATCGTCAGCGGCCTGTGGCGCAAGGACTCGGGCAGCCATGCCGAACTCCGCAAGATCGCGTTCACCCCGGCGGGCCTGGTGGTCCCGAGCCGGGACTGGCTGATCGGGCGGGCCGACGACCGGGTGGGGCGCGGTGAGCCGGCCCCGCCGGGCAACGTGACCCGCATCCCGGTCCAGGGCCGGCCCACGGTGCCCCGCCAGCGCACCACCGACCGGGGGCCCGGACAGCGGGTGACCGGCGGGGACATCGCGGCGCTCCGGTCGGTCGGCGAACTGTTCCGCACGCTCGACCACGCCTACGGCGGCGGCCACGCGCGCCAGGCCCTGGTGCGCTATCTGGAGCACGAGGCCGAGCCGATGCTGCGCGGCAGCTACGGCGAGAACGTGGGCCGCCGGCTCTTCGCGGCCGCCGCGGACCTGACGAGACTGGCCGGCTGGACCTCGTACGACATCGCGGCGCACGGGCTCGCGCAGCGCTACTTCGTGCAGGCGCTGCGGCTCTCGCAGGCGGCGGGGGACCGGGCGTACGGCAGTTATGTCCTGGTCACCATGAGCCGGCAGGCCGTCTATCTGGGGCACGGCCGCGAGGCGGTGCAGCTGGCGCGGGTCGCCCAGCAGGGGGTGGGCTCGGCGGCGCCGCCGGTCGTGCAGTCGCTGCTCAACGCCGTCGAGGCCCGGGGGCACGGGGTGCTGGGCGAGGTCCGGGCGTGCACGGCGTCGCTCGCGCGGGCCGAACGGGCGCTGGAGAGCGCCCGGCCCGGCGACGACGTGCCGCACTGGGGCCGGCACTTCGACGAGGGGCAGCTGGCCGACGAGTTCGGCCACTGCCACCGCGATCTCCAGCAGTACCGCGCGGCCGCCCAGCACGCGGAGCGCTCGCTGCAACTGCGCGCGCCGGGCTATGCCCGCTCCCGGCTGTTCTGCCGGGTCGTGCTCGCCACCGCCCGGCTCGGGCTCGGCGAACTCGATCAGGCCTGTGCGCTGGGTGCGGAGGCGGCGCAGCAGGCCAGCGAGATGCGGTCGGCGCGCGCGGTCGAGTACGTGCGCGACTTCGAGCGGCGTCTGGAGCCGTACCGGGACGCGGCGGCGGTCCGTACCTACCGGGACCGGGTGGCGGCCCTCGGCTGAGGCACCTCGGCCGAGTGCGGGCTCGGCCGAGTGCGCCCTCGGCCGAGTGCGGCCCCGGCTGCGTGCGGCCTCGGGTGTCGAGGCCGCACGCAGCCGGGACGCCGGGTCTCAGGCCGCCTTGTGGATCACCTCCGCCGTCGCCCGCCAGGACGGGACGCCCAGGTCGGCGAGGATCGCCCGGGCGGCCCGGCGGCCCGAGTACAGGGCGCCCTGGACGGTGCTGGTGTCGCGGTGGTCGCCGCAGACGTACAGGCCGGCGAGCAGCCGGACCTGGCGGCGCAGATCGTGCGGGGCCGGCATCGAGGGCACGGCCTGCGGGGTGTGGTGCACCGCGAGCAGCTCCCAGTCGTCCGTGGACGTGGCGTACAGCCGCGCCAGTTGGCGGCGTACGGCGTCCTCCAGGTCGGCCGGCGGGGTGCCGAGCACGGTCGAGGTGATCAGGGCCCGGCCGTGCGGCGCGCGGCTCGGGTCGACCTCGCTCATCACCGAGGTGTACGCCACCGGCCCGCTGCGGTCCGCGTCCAGGAGCAGCGCGGGGTCGGCGAGCGGGGAGCGGGGCGCGGTGTGGTGCAGCACGGTGAGCGGGTGGAAGCCGGGTACCCGCAGGCCGGGCAGCAGTTCGGCGGCGGCGGGGGCGTCGGTGGCCAGCAGCAGCGAACGGCAGCCGAGCACGCCGTGGTCGGCCGTGGTGACCGAGGTGGTGGCGACGGAGGTCACCTTCACATCGGTACGCACGGTGCCGGGCGGCAGCCCGGCCGCGAGCAGCTCCGGCAGGGTGGACGCGCCGCCCGCCGGGACGCACAGCCGGCCCCGGGCGAAGCCGCGCAGCGCGAGGTCCGCGCAGCGGCTCGACGTGGTCAGGTCCGGGTCGCAGAGCAGGGCGGAGAGCAGCGGGCGGACGAATCCGTCCAGCGTGCGGGCGGGCAGGCCCCGACTCAACAGGGCCTGACCGATGGGGAGTTCGGGCCGGGCGACGAGCCGCTCGACCGGGGTCGCGGCGAGCTTGGCCAGCGCCTTGCCGAGCCGTGCCTGGTCGAGCGCGCCGCCGAGCGGGGTGGCCGTGCCGCGCGGGGCGCTCGCGCGGGCGCGCGCGGCGGCCAGTGCGCCCCGCGCGCTCCCCGTCGTGCCCGCCCGGTGGTGCCGGCCCTCGCTGTGCACGAGGACGCCGGGGGCGAAGGGGCGCAGCGGCAGGTCCGCCAGGCCCGGAGTGCGGGTCAGCTCCGGGTACGAGGTCGACAGCAGCTGGCCGATGCGGTCGAGGCGGAAGCCGTCGACGTGGGCGGTCGACATGCGGCCGCCGACGTCGGGGGCCGCCTCCAGGACGCTGACCGTGACTCCCGCGCCGGTCAGCTGATGAGCCGCTGACAGGCCCGCGAGCCCGGCCCCCACGATGAGTACGTCCGCATGGTGTGCGGTACTGAGCACGTGGCCCTCCCCGAGGTAGGCGCGGTCGGTGGAGGCCTCATGCCCCCAACTGGCGCACGGAATGCCGGAGTTCGGGGAGAGAGTAGGTAGGTTCTGCTGGTTCGCGCTGCGCGCGTGCGGGTGGGCGTGGGCGCACGGCGGGCGCACGGCTTCCGTCCTGGGGGCATGCTTGCCCGCCCTCCCGCCCGTGACCCGGGGTTGGTTGGTTCCGGGTCCCCCTGGGGCTCCGCCCCAGACCCCGATCGCGCCTGAAGGGCGCTCGTCCTCAAACGCCGGACGGGCTGAAGGTGCTCATGCTGGGCCACCTACAGGGGCGCGGGGAACTGCGCGACCAGCCACGCACGGTCCGCAGCCGAACCGAGCGGGGCCCGGGGGCGCAGCCCCCGGAAGCCGGGGGCGACTTGCCGGGGCTACGCCAGCGCCGCGCCGAGCGCGTCCTCCACGCTCGGGAACGCGAACGCGAAGCCGGCCGACAGCAGCCGGGACGGCAGGACGCGTTGGCTGGACAGGATGTCCCCGGCCGCTTCGCCCAGGGCCAGCCGCATCGCGGGGGCCGGGACCGGGAAGAGGGCGGGGCGGTGCAGGAGCCGGGACATCGCCGCCGTCACCTCGGCGTTCGTGACCGGCTCGGGCGCCGTCAGGTTCACCGGGCCGGAGAGATCCTCCGCGTCCAGCAGGAACCGCAGCGCCGCCACCTCGTCGTGCAGGGAGACGAACGACCAGTACTGGCGCCCGCTGCCGAGCCGCCCCCCGAGCCCCGCCTTGAACAGCGGGATGAGCTTCGCCCACGCGCCGCCCTCGCGGGACACCACCAGGCCCGTGCGGGCGAACACCGTGCGGATGCCCGCCTCCTCGGCGGGGGCCGCCGCCTCCTCCCACTCCACGCACACCCGCGAGAGGAACCCGTCGCCCGGCGGGGCGGACTCGTCGACCGGCCGGTCGCCCGTGTCGCCGTAGTAGCCGATCGCCGAGCCGCTGACCAGCACCTTCGGTGGGACGTCCAGGGAGGCCAGAGCCTCGGCGAGGGCGGCCGTGCCGAGCACCCGGCTGTCCCGGATCTCCTTCTTGTACGCGGCCGTCCACCGGTGGTCGGCCACGCCCGCCCCGGCCAGATGCACCGCCGCCTCGCAGCCGGCCAGGCCCGCCGCGTCCACGTACTGGCGTAGCGGGTCCCATTCCACCTCGTCGGGCGCGTCCGGCCGGCGCCGTACGAGGCGCAGTACCTGGTGTCCGTCCGCCCGCAGCGAGCGCACCAGCTCCGCACCGATCAGTCCTGTCGAACCCGTCACCGCGATCTTCATGAAGTCCATCCTCGCGCGCCCCGGCCCGCATGGCACAGTGGCCGCATGCCTGAGTCGTACACCGAGCCCGGTCGTCCCGCTCCTCCGCTCATACGGCCCGCCCGGCGCTCGGACGGCGAGGCGCTGGGTGTGCTCACCCGGGACGCCTGGTCCCCGCTGCACTCCGTGCAGCCCCGCCCGGTTCCCCCGTACGAGCCCTTCTTCGACGAGCGGCACGAGCCGGCGGACTATCTCCTCGCCGAGGCCGGCGGCGAGGTCGTGGGGTTCCTCCGCCTGGTGCCGGCCACCTCGCTCGCGTGCAACAGCCACGTCCGCCAGATCCAGGGGCTCGAAGTCGCCGAGGCCGCACGCGGCCGGGGCGTCGCGCGGGCCCTGCTGCACGCCGCGTACGACGTGTCGCGCGGGCAGGGCGCCACCCGTATCACCCTGCGCGTCCTCGGCCACAACGCCCCGGCCCGCGCCCTGTACGCGGCGGAGGGATTCGCCGTCGAGGGCGTCCTGCCCGGGGAGTTCCTGCTGGACGGCGCCCCTGTGGACGACGTCCTGATGGGGCGGACGCTGCTCGACCGCTGACCACCGACACCGAATTCCCCGACCCCCGAAAGCAGGGCAGCTCCGTGTCAGAATCCGCCCCCTCCACCCCTTCCGGCCCTTCCGCCCCCTCCGCCAAGGCCGTCGCCGACACCGCCCGCGTCGCGCTGCGGGGACTCGACGCGATCCGGGACGATCTCGCCGCGCTCTACCGCGATCTGCACGCCCACCCCGAGCTGTCCTTCGCCGAGCACCGCACCGCGGCCGAAGTCGCGCGCAGGGCAAGGGAGTCCGGGTACGAGGTGACCTGCGGGGTCGGCCGCACCGGGGTCGTCGCCGTGCTGGCCAACGGACCCGGGCCCACCGTGCTGCTGCGGGCCGACTTCGACGCCCTGCCGGTCGCCGAGCGCACCGGGCTCGACTACGCCTCGACCGCCGAGGGAGTCATGCACGCCTGCGGGCACGACATGCACGTCAGCTGTCTGCTCGGCGCGCTCAAGCTGCTCGCGGACGCCCGCTCGCTGTGGAGCGGCACCGTCCTCGCCGTCTTCCAGCCCGCCGAGGAGGTCGGGCAGGGCGCGCGGTCCATGCTCGACGACGGTCTCTACGAACGGTTCGGCACTCCGGACGTGGTGCTCGGCCAGCACGTGGGGCCGTTCCCGGCCGGGCTGATCGGCGCGCACGCGGGCCCCGCCTTCGCCGCCACCGACGCGCTCAGGGTCGTCATGTACGGCAAGGGGGCGCACGGTTCGCGGCCCGAGACGTCCGTCGACCCGGTGGTGATGGCCGCGTCGACCGTCATGCGGCTCCAGACGATCGTCTCCCGCGAGATCCCGGGCGGCGAGACGGCCGTCGTCACCGTGGGCTCGCTCAACGCCGGGACCAAGGACAACATCATCCCGGACGAGGCCGAGCTCAAGCTCAACATCCGTACGTACAAGGAGGAGGTGCGCACGAGGGTGCTCGCCGCGGTCGAGCGGATCGTGCGCGGGGAGGCCGCCGTGGCGGGGGCCGAGCGGGAGCCCGACATCACCGGGATCGACTCGTTCCCGGTGCTCGTCAACGATGCCGGAGCGGTGGCCCGCACGATGGCCGCCGTCGGCGCGGTGATCGGCGGCGACCAGGTGCTGGACCCGGGGCCCGTCACCGGCAGCGAGGACGTCGGACTGTTCGCCACGGATGCCCAAGTACCGCTCTGCTATTGGCTGTTCGGGGGTGCCGACCCCGAGGTGTACGGGGCGGCGTTCGCGGCGGGCACGGTCGACCAGGACATCCCGTCCAACCACTCGCCCTTCTTCGCCCCGGTCGTCGAACCCACCCTGACCACCGGTGTCACGGCCCTCACCACGGCCGCGCTCGCCTGGCTCGACGCGCGGTAGCGGGGTCGCTCAGCGGCCCAACAGGCGCATCCCGCCGGTGAGTTCGCGCAGGCAGCGCACCGCGAGCTCGGCGGGGGAGCCGGCCCCCGAGGCCGGGGCCTCGGTGGCCGCCCAGGCCTCCAGGGCCACCCGGATCGCGTCGGTGGCGGCCGCCGCGACGAGGCGTACCTCCAGGGCGTCGGCCCCCGGCCCGGCGAGCCGGGTGAGCACGGGCAGCAGGCGCTCCTCGGAGTCCTGGTTCACGCGGTACCAGACCGCGCGCAGCGCCGCGTCGCGCTCGGCCGCGCGCAGCAGGCCCCGGGTCCATCTCAGCTGCTCCACGGCGGCCGCGTCGGGGGCCGAGAGGGCGCCCCGCACGGCGGCCTCCAGGGTCTTGGCGAGGGGGCCGGGCTCGGCGACCTCAAGCAGCGCCCGCCAGCGCTCGGCGCCGCCGGAGAGGAGCGGGCCGACCGCGTCCTGCTTGGAGCGGAAGTAGCGGTAGAAGGTGCGCAGGGCGACCCCGGCATGCCGGGCGATGGCCTCGGCCGTGGTGCCGTCCGGCCCGTGCTCGGCGAAGAGCGCGGCCGCGGCCCGGGCGATGTCGAGCTGGGTGGCCGCCCTGCGGCGCTCGGTGAGCGAGGGGACGGGCGCGGACGAGGGCTGCGGAACAGGGTGGGTCACTTCGCCAGCGTACGCCCGCGACCTGTGGGTGTGCATGGATTGACGTCATGGCAAAACGTGCCATCCAGGCGTACGGTGGACGTCGGAAGCTGCCCGGTGGCCGGACCACGACGCCGCCGTCCCCGGCAGTCATCGGAAACATCGAGAAAGCTGGACCCGCGATGAGCGTGAACACCGTCACCAACCGCTACGAAGGCCGCCGCGCCCTGGTCACCGGGGGTGGCAGCGGCATCGGGCAGGCCACCGTGCTGCGCATGCTCGCGGAGGGCGGCCACGTGGTCGCCGCGGACGTCAGCGAGGCGGGCCTCAAGGACACCGCGGACAAGGCGGGCGCGGGCATCGGCCGGCTCACCACCCTCGTCGTCGACATAGCCGACGAAACGTCGGTCGCCGAGGGCGTCGCCGCCGCGGTGGCCGCGCTCGGCGGCCTGGACGTGCTGGTCAACGCGGCCGGCATCCTGCGTTCCTCGCACACCCACGAGACGAGCCTGGCCGACTTCAACCGGGTCGTCGCGGTCAATCTGACCGGCACCTTCCTGATGATCCGCGAGGCCGTTCCGGCGCTGCTCGAAGGCGACGGCGCGGCCGTCGTCAACTTCAGCTCGACCTCGGCGGTGTTCGCCCACCCCTACATGGCGGCGTACGCGGCCAGCAAGGGCGGCATCCAGTCGATGACGCACGCGCTCGCCGCCGAGTACGCCAAGCAGGGCATCCGCTTCACCGCCGTACAGCCCGGCTCGATCTCCTCCGGCATGACGGACGGATCCGGCGCCTCCCGCTCCAGCGTGGGTCCCGGCCTGCCCGCCGACGCCGACATGTCGCTCTTCGCGAAGCTCGCCCCGGCCATCGGCCAGGGCTTCGCGGGTCCGGAGACGGTGGCCTCGGTGGTCGCGATGCTGGCGAGCGACGACGGCCGCTTCATCACCGGCACCGAGGTCCGCGTCGACGGCGGCACGCACTTCTGACCGCCGGCAGGCACCCGCGGCCCGTGGCGCGGCGCTCCGACCCGCGCTCAGCCGGTGCCGAAGCGCTCCCACAGGCGCGGGAAGCGGGCCGCGAGCGCCGAGTCGTCCTCGAAGTCCAGCGGGGTCCCCTCGGGCTCCTCGGCCTGGGACGGGATGCCGAGGTCCGGCGCCTCGACGCCGGTGAGCTGCTCGTACGCCTCGTCCGCGGCGTAACCGAGCTCCTCGCCGTCGCCGTCGACCTCCTCGTCGAACTCGCCGAGGAGGCCGGCGAGCGCGTCCGGGTCGTGCAGCGCGCCCTCGAAGACCTCGCGGCCCTGGCCGATGAGCCAGCAGCGGAAGTAGTCGAAGGCGTCGTCGCTCGCGCCGTCGAGCAGCACGGCCGCGGCTCCCCACAGGTCCCAGCGGTAGGCGCGGTTGTAGCGCGCCTCGAAGTGCCGGGCGAAGTCGAGCACGGAGTCGGGGTCGTACTGGAGCAGCCGGTCCACGATCAGGTCGGCCTGTTCCTCGGGGTCGCCGTCGGCGGCCTCGCGGGAACGGTCGACGATCTCCCAGAACTCCGTCTCGTCCATCACGGAACCAGCATCGTGGGTGGGGCAGGGCGGCGCACGCGGAGCGCCGTTATTCGTCCGGTTGCCGCTACCGGCCGCCGCCTCCGCCCGGCCCGGCTACTCGTCGAGCGGGCGCAGCGGGGTCGCCACCGTCTCCCAGCGCGAGTCGAACCACGCCTGGACCTGCTGGAACTCCGCGCGTTCCAGGGGCCGCGCCCCGTTGCCCTCCAGGGTGGCCGGGAACAGGGTGTCGCTGTGCAGTTCCAGTACCTCTATGGACGCGGCGTCCACCAGGATGCGGGTCTTGCGCAGGAAGTAGTAGCCGGTCAGCATCTGGGTGCCGTTGATGAGGTAGCGCTTCTCGCCGGGCACCGTCGGCAGGCCCCGGATCTCCACGGACACCGAGCCGACCG
Source organism: Streptomyces sp. CB01201 (assembly GCF_002803085.1). Taxonomy (GTDB): domain Bacteria; phylum Actinomycetota; class Actinomycetes; order Streptomycetales; family Streptomycetaceae; genus Streptomyces; species Streptomyces hundungensis. The sequence goes on from NZ_NNBJ01000010.1 coordinate 270,005, forward strand.
TGCCCTCCTCGGCCAGCTGGGTGAGCGAGTGGTGCAGCGCCTCCGCGTACATCCGGATGACCCGGCGCAGCCGCCGCAGCGGGCGCATGTCGTCCGGGTCGTCGAGGTGGCGCGGGTAGGGGTGGTGGGTGTCCAGGTCCGGCACCAGGACCCGTACCCGGATGGAACGGGGGGCCGCGCGGTCACCGAGCCGGATCAGCTCGGCCTGCTGCTGGACGGCGCGGGACAGCTCCTCGGTGTGCAGCGACCAGACGTCGAGGGAGACGTGCGGGGCCTCGAAGGCGCGTGAGACGTAGTGGACCAATGGCCGCCCGATGGCAGCCTGCCGGGCCACCCGGGCGCCCCGCCCCGGCACGCCCTCCTCCAGGAGCTGCTCGTCGCGCAGCAGCTGGAGCGCCTTCTGTACGGTGCCGCGTCCGCAGCGGAAGCGGCGCATCAGCTGCTCCTGCTTGGGCAGCCCCTCGCCGGGCGCCGGCACCCCGTTCTGGATGTCCTGGCGCAGCGCGTCGGCGACCAATCGGTAGCGGGGGATCTCCCCGGCCTCGTCCCGGTCGGCCCCATTGATGTGGGTCGTCACCCACAGAGGCTACAACTCGCGGTCAGGACAGGCCAGATGGCTGCGGGAGGCGAGCAACTCCCCCTGTTGACCGGTTGGTTGGAGCAGATGGCCGAGCAACTCGCCAATGGCATAGTCGTGTTGCTCGATATGCAGTCGGTTGACCATAGATGGCAGCCATTCAGCCCGGGTAGGAGGAGGGCACACAATCGCCTGCCAATGAGGGTACCGAGCGTCACTCCACGCGGTCCGCGGCGGCGACAACCGGAGGAGGTGTTCCATGGGACTGGAGACACGCGTGCAAATCGTCCTCGAACTGCTGTCGAACGTGGGTGTGGTGTCCCTGCTCGGCCCCTCGGGCCTGCTGGTGCTCGCCCTGGGTGTGCTGCTCGCGAAGGGCGGCGGCGCGGACCGCGAACGGCCGGCGGCGGTGCCCGCCGGGCCGCGCACCAACCTCGTGTGCGTGGCGGCCGTGCTCCTGGTGATCGTGCTGATCGCCGCCCGCTGAACGGGACTTCACGGCGAGCGGCGCCCGCTCCGGATCCGGCTCAGTTCGGATCCATGGGGCGGGCGATGGTGTTCCACAGGGAGTCGAACCACTGCTGGGTCTGCTCCACATAGCTCCGGGTGACCTGGTCGTCGTCCACCACGGTGTGCCGGAAGAGCATGCCTTCCACGCCGAGCATGTCGTAGATCTCGATCGGATTCCGGTCGAGATCCACCGTGCGTTCGGTCACCTGGTAGTGCCCGGCGAGGACCTCGCGGCCGTTGAGGATGTACACCTTCTGCGTCGGGGTGATCGACACCTTGCGGGCCTCGACCGTCACGTCCGGGACCAGGTCCCGGACCTTCAGCATGCGCAGCGAGTGCCGCAGCGAGCCGTAGATGTGGTTGCTGGTGATCCGCAGCCGCTCGCGCGGGCGGACGTTCCCCAGGTCGCCGATCACCTGGGGCAGCGCCAGGGGCGCCTCGGCGTCGGGCAGCAGGATCCGCACCGCGACCCGGCGCGGACCCGCGCCCTCGGCCTGCACGGTCACGAGCGGGCCCGCCAGCGCCGCCGCCAGCGTCTCGCCATTGAGGCAGTACGCGTCGATGGTCACCTCGTCCTGGCGGAAGCACTGCGCCACCCGCTCGCCCAGGAAGACGCCCGCGGGCCGGGGCGAATGGCGGCGCGGTCCCGGCACCTCGCGCCGGTCCTCGACGGCGCGGCCCGGGCCCGGCCGGGCCACCGTCGGCGGGGTGCCCTGCTGGGCCCGCCGGATCAGACCCTCGCGCTCCAGGAGTTCCACGGCGCCGCGGACCGCGCCGCGCGGCACCGAGAAACGCTCGCTGAGCTGCGCCTGGGTCGGGAGGTGCTCACCGACCCGCAGCTCCCCGCCGGAGATGAGGGCACGCAGACCGTCGGCGACCACATCCCGCGGACGACGCTGTCCATCGGTAGAAGCGCTGGTTCCAGGCACACACCCAGCCTACAACGGCCTGCCAATGACGGCGAGTTGTCTGCTGGAAACTGCCCGTATCTGCCAATGGCCCGCGCTATTCATAGAGTTGGCGCAGAGCGCGAGCCGCCGCCGTGAACCGTGTGCGCAGTTCGGCGGGCTCCAGGACCTCCAACTCCGGCCCTACGGCCATGAGTTGGCTGTACGCCACCTCCTGGGACTCGACCGGCAGGATGAGGGTCAGTCGGCCTTCCTCGTCCGGCTCCCCGGCCCGCTCCAGGGCCTCGCGCACGACGCCCCGGTCGCCGGTGGTGTACGGCAGCAGGGCGGCTCCGGCCGGTGAGACCCGTACGACCACCGTATCCCTGAGTACCGTACGGGCGAACTCCTCGGCCCGGGCCTCCCAGAACCGCGGCAGGTCGAAGCCCTCGTCGCGCACGAAGCGGGCCTCGCCGGCCGCGACCGCCGTGAACCGGTCGAGCCGGTACACCCGGAAGTCGCCGCCCTCCTCGGCGGCCCGTGCGCACAGGTACCAGACGCCCGCCTTCAGGACCAGCCCGTACGGTTCCAGGTCGCGCTCGACCTCGCGCTCGGTGGCGCGCTCGGTGGCGCGCTTCGCCTCGCGGCGGGCCGGACGGCGGTATCCCACCCGTACGCACCGGTCGTCCCACACCGCCTCGGCCACGGCGGGCAGCAGCTCGGGCGTCTTCGGCTCCTGCCACCAGCCGGGGGCGTCCAGGTGGAAGCGCTGGGCGGCGGTGGAGGGGGCGTCCTTGAGGGACGGGAGCAGGGCCGCGGACACCTTCAGGCGGGCGGCCGAGGCGGCGTCCTCCAGGCCCATCTCCCGCAGCGCGCCCGGCACGCCGGACAGGAAGAGCACCTCCGCCTCGGAGCGGGCCAGGCCCGTGAGACGGGTGCGGTATCCGCCGACCAGCCGGTAGCCCCCGGCCCGCCCCCGGTCCGCGTACACCGGCACGCCTGCCTCGGCGAGCGCCTGCGCGTCGCGGGTGACGGTGCGTTCGGACACCTCCAGCTCTCGGGCGAGTTCGGTGGCGGTCATGGTGGGCCGGGCCTGAAGGAGCAGCACCATCTTGATGAGCCGGGCAGCACGCATGGGCCCATGATGCATGGGCCGCAGCTACCGGCGCGGGCTGCCCCTGGCGGGGCGGGCTTTCGCCGTGTGCACGGGGTACCCCTGGCGGGGCGGCTTTCGGTTTCTGTCCGGGCCACTCCGCGGCGGGGCTTCCGGTGTCTGCGCGGGCCTGCCCTCCAGGGGCGCGGGGCTGGCACATGTGCGGCTCCGCCGCGCGGGCGCGACCGGCCACGCACGGCCTGCGGCCGAAGCTGTTGTTTTTCGGGTGCGGGCCCGTCCTGGGCTGATCGCGCAGTTCCCCGCGCCCCCATGGGTGCTGGGCCGTGCCGGGTGGTTCGGCGGCGTGCTCCTGGTCCTGCTCCGGGGTGCGGATTGTGCGTGATGGGTCGCGCCCGCGCGGCGGAGCCGTACATGTCACAGCCCCGCGCCCCTAAATGCCCGGGGCCGCCCGTACCGGGCAAGTGCCCCTAGCCCGGGGCCGGGCCGTACGCGAGCCGTGTGGGCCGCGCCTAGCTGTGCTGGTCGGTGAGGGCGATGATCGAGAAGACCCCGCCCTGCGGGTCCCGGAGCAGGGCGAAGCGGCCGGGCGGGATCGAGGTGGGGGGTACGTGCACCTCGCCGCCCAGATCCCGTGCCCGCGCGGCGACCGCGTCGCAGTCGTCGACCTGGACGTACACCATCCAGTGCGCCGGCACCTCGGGCGGGAAGTCCGAGCCCATCCGCATCATGCCGCTGAAGCTCTCCCCGTCCAGCTTCCACTCCGTGTACTCGGAGGAGGACCCGTACGGGTCGGCCGCCTCCGTGTTCCAGCCGAAGACCGCCGCGTAGAACGTCTTCGCCCGATCGCTGTCGCGGGTGAGCAGTTCGAACCAGCACATGCCGCCCGGCTCGTCCACCACGCCGAAGCCCGCGTGCCGATCGGGCTGCCAGACGCCGAACACCGCGCCCTCGGGATCGCTGAAGACCGCGAGCCGGCCGGAGTCGAAGACGTCCATGGGGCCCGCGACGATCGAGCCGCCGTTGCCGGTCACCGCCGCGGCCGTCGCGTCGGCCGATTCGACCTGGAAGTACGCAAGCCAGGCCACCGGCTGCTCCGGCGCCCTGCAGGGCCCGTATCCGCCGACGTACCGGTCGCCGAGCAGGAACATCCCGTAGCCGCCCGCCTCCTCCATCGGCACGTCCGCGCCCCGCCAGCCGAAGAGGTCTCCGTAGAAGGCCTTGGCGGCGGGTACGCCGGTGGTCGAGAGGTCGGCCCAGGCGGGGGCGGACGGGCGGTTGTAGATCTTCATGCGATGCTCCCGGAGTCGCGCCGCCCCCCGGGCGACCATTCACGCACGCGTGCCCCGCCCCGGCAATCGGGACGGGGCACGCGCGCGTGACCTCCGGGCACCGGGGTCCCGGTGCTCGCGCACCGGGTTCCAGGACCCCGCGGGCTACAGGCCGTAGCGCTCGCGCGCTTCCTTCACGGACGTGACCGGGACCTCGCCGCGCTTGGCGAGCTGGGCCAGGGCCGCGACGACGATCGACTGGGCGTCGACGCCGAAGTGGCGGCGGGCGGCCTCGCGGGTGTCGGAGAGGCCGAAGCCGTCCGCGCCCAGCGAGGAGTAGTCCTGCTCGACCCACTGCGCGATCTGGTCCGGGACCTGGCGCATGTAGTCGGACACCGCGAGGACGGGGGAGTCCACGCCCTCAAGTGCCTTGCGGATGAAGGGAATCCGCTCCTCGCCGCGCAGCAGGGCGGCGTCCGCCTCCAGGGCGTCGCGGCGCAGCTCGGTCCAGGAGGTGGCGGACCACACGTCGGCGGCCACCCCCCACTCCTCGGCGAGCAGCTTCTGGGCCTCCAGGGTCCAGTGGATCGCGGTGCCCGAGCCGAGCAGCTGGATGCGCGAGGCGTTGACCGGAACCGTGACGCCCGCGGTCTCCGCCGTGTTGAAGCGGTACAGGCCCTTGATGATGCCCTCGTCGATGCCCGAGGGCTTCGCCGGCTGCGGCATCGGCTCGTTGTAGACCGTGAGGTAGTAGAAGACGTCCCGGTCCTCGCCCGGGGCCGCCTCGCCGTACATCCGGCGCAGACCGTCCTTGACGATGGCCGCGACCTCGTAGGCGAAGGCGGGGTCGTAGGACAGCGCCGCCGGGTTGGTCGCCGCGATCACCGGGGAGTGGCCGTCCGCGTGCTGGAGGCCCTCACCGGTCAGGGTCGTACGGCCGGCGGTGGCGCCCACCAGGAAGCCGCGGCCGAGCTGGTCGCCGAGCTGCCACATCTGGTCGGCCGTGCGCTGCCAGCCGAACATCGAGTAGAAGATGTAGAACGGGATCATCGGCTCGCCGTGCGTGGCGTACGCGGACGCCGCGGCGATGAAGTCGGCCATCGAGCCGGCCTCGGTGATGCCCTCGTTGAGGATCTGGCCGTCCTTGGCCTCGCGGTAGTACATCAGCTGGTCGCGGTCGACCGGCTCGTACGTCTGGCCCTTCGGCGAGTAGATGCCGAGCGAGGGGAACAGCGACTCCATGCCGAAGGTGCGGGCCTCGTCCGGGACGATCGGCACCCAGCGCTTGCCGCTGGTCTTGTCGCGGATCAGGTCCTTCATCAGCCGGACGAACGCCATGGTGGTGGCCATGGACTGGCTGCCGGAACCCTTGTCGAAGGCCGCGAACGACTTGTCGGCCGGGGCCGGCAGCGGGGCGAGCGCGTGGCTGCGGCGGGCCGGGGCCGGGCCGCCGAGGGCCGCGCGGCGCTCCTGGAGGTAGCGGACCTCGGGGGAGTCGGCGCCGGGGTGGCCGTAGGGGACCACACCGTCGACGAACTGGTCGTCGGAGATGGGCAGTTCAAGAAGGTCGCGCATGTTCTTGAACTCGTCGTTGGTGAGCTTCTTCATCTGGTGGTTCGCGTTCTTGGACGCGAAGCCCTCACCGAGGGTGAAGCCCTTGACGGTCTGCGCCAGGATGACGGTCGGCGCGCCCTTGTGGGACAGGGCGGCCTTGTAGGCGGCGTACACCTTGCGCGGCTCGTGGCCACCGCGCGAGAGGTGGAAGCACTCCAGGATCTTGTCGTCCGAGAGCAGCTTTGCCATCTCGACGAGCGCCGGGTCCTTGCCGAAGAAGTCCTCGCGGATGTAGGCCGCGTCCCGCGTCTGGTACGTCTGCACCTGGGCGTCGGGGACCTCGCGCAGGCGGCGGACGAGGGCGCCGGTGGTGTCGAGCTGGAAGAGCTCGTCCCAGGCGCCGCCCCACAGCGACTTCACGACGTTCCAGCCGGCGCCGCGGAACTGGGCCTCCAGCTCCTGAACGATCTTGAAGTTGGCGCGGACCGGGCCGTCGAGGCGCTGGAGGTTGCAGTTGATGACGAAGGTCAGGTTGTCCAGACCCTCGCGGGCGGCGAGCGCGAGGGCCGCCGTCGACTCGGGCTCGTCCATCTCGCCGTCACCGAGGAACGCCCACACGTGGGAGTTGGAGACGTCCTTGATGTTCCGGTTGGTGAGGTACCGGTTGAAGCGCGCCTGGTAGATCGCGGAGAGCGGGCCGAGTCCCATGGACACGGTCGGGAACTCCCACAGCCAGGGCAGGCGGCGCGGGTGCGGGTAGGACGGCAGGCCGTCGCCGCCGGACTCCTGGCGGAACTTGTCCAGGTGCGCCTCGGTGAGGCGGCCGTCGAGGAAGGCGCGGGCGTAGATGCCGGGCGAGGCGTGGCCCTGGATGTAGAGCTGGTCGCCGGATCCGTCGCCCTCCTTCCCGCGGAAGAAGTGGTTGAAGCCGGTCTCGTACAGCCAGGCCGCGGACGCGAAGGTCGCGATGTGGCCGCCGACGCCGTACTTCGAGCCGCGGGTCACCATGGCCGCCGCGTTCCAGCGGTTCCATGCGGTGATCCGGCGCTCCATCTCCTCGTCGCCGTCGATGGCGGGCTCGGAGGAGGAGGGAATGGTGTTGACGTAGTCCGTCTCCAGCAGCTTCGGCAGGGCGAGGCCCGCGCCTTCGGCATGCTGGAGCGTGCGGCGCATCAGATACGCGGCCCTATGCGGGCCGGCGGCCTTGGCGACGGCATCGAGGGAGGCCGCCCATTCGGCGGTCTCCTCGGTGTCACGGTCCGGGAGCTGGTCGAGCTCGCTCGGAAACTTGGCTACGGGGTCGATCATGATCGCCGCCTTCCGGACAGGAGGGGGGTGGAGAAATAGGGGCCTTTGTCTGGCAGGACGGGGCCTTGGACCGGTGAGTCCGCCGTTGACTGTAAGCCGACGATCGATGATCGATCAAAGCGTTGAGCCAAAAACTTCTTCGAATCGCAAAAGTCGGCACAGGGTGCCGCCAAAAAGGGCACCGGGTGCCTTGGATTGCCAGGTGCCCCGCAGCCTGCCGCGCAGGTCAGGCGCTACGCGGCGCGCACCCCAGGACATGGGCCTTCACCAGCGGGCCGATGGCCGGATCCCGCCGCCGGAAGGCCGCCACCAGGTCCTCGTGCTCCTCGGCGTACGACTTCTGTACGGTGCCGAGCCAGCGGATGGAGAGGGCCGTGAACACCTCGATGCCGAGGCCTTCCCATGTGTGCAACAGCACACTGTTGCCGGCCGCCCGCACCAGTTCCCGGTGGAAACCGACCGTGTGCCGCACCTGCGCGGTGCCGTCGGCCGCCCGGTCCGCCGCGTAGAGGGCCGCCACATGCGGCTCCAGGGCCGAGCAGTCCTCGGCGAGCCGGTCGGCCGCTAGCTCGGCCGCGATCTGCTCCAGACCGGCCCGCACCGGATAGCTCTCCTCCAGGTCGGCCGCGCTCAGACTGCGCACCCGTACGCCCTTGTTGGGTGCCGACTCGATGAGGCGCAGGCTCTCCAGTTCGCGCAGCGCCTCGCGCACCGGCGTCTGGCTGACCTGGAGCTCCACCGCGATGCGCCGCTCCACGATCCGCTCGCCGGGCTTCCAGCGCCCGCTGACGATGCCCTCCACGATGTGCTCGCGGATCTGCTCGCGCAGCGAGTGGACGACGGGCACGGTCATGGGGGCTCCTTAAAACGAGCGACGACGTCCAAACAATACGGCCGCGCCCCCGTCCGGAAGTGCCCGGACGGGGACGCGGCCGCTGGTGAGACGAGTCTTACAGCCGTCCCACGGTGCCTCTCAGAGCCTTACAGGCCGAGCTCGACCTCGAACTCGCCGGCCTCCAGGATCGCCTTGACGGCGCCCAGGTAGCGAGCGGCGTCGGCGCCGTCCACCAGGCGGTGGTCGTAGGAGAGCGCGAGGTAGGTCATGTCGCGGACACCGATGACGGTGCCCTCGGCGGTCTCGATGACCGCCGGACGCTTGACGGTGGCGCCGATGCCCAGGATGGCGACCTGGTTCGGCGGCACGATGACCGTGTCGAACAGCGCACCGCGCGAGCCGGTGTTGCTGATCGTGAAGGTCGCGCCGGACAGCTCGTCCGGGGTGATCTTGTTGGCGCGGACCTTGCCGGCCAGCTCCGCGGTCGCCTTCGAGATGCCGGCGAGGTTGAGACCGCCCGCGTTCTTGATGACCGGGGTCATCAGACCCTTCTCGGAGTCCACGGCGATGCCGATGTTCTCCGAGTCGAAGTACGTGATGGTGCCCTCGTCCTCGTTGATCCGGGCGTTGATGACCGGGTGGGCCTTCAGCGCCTGGGCCGCCGCCTTCACGAAGAACGGCATCGGGGACAGCTTGACGCCCTCGCGGGCGGCGAAGGAGTCCTTCGCGGCCGCGCGCAGCTTCATCAGCTTGGTGATGTCCACCTCGACGACGGTGGTGAGCTGCGCCTGCGAGTGCAGGGCCTTCATCATGTTGTCGCCGATGACCTTGCGCATGCGGGTCATCTTGACCGTCTGACCGCGCAGCGGGGACGCCTCCAGGGAGGGGGCGGCCTTCGCGGCGGGGGCGGCGGCAGCGGCCGGAGCCGGTGCCTTGGCGGCCTCGGCGGCGGCGATGACGTCCTGCTTGCGGATGCGACCGCCGACGCCGGTGCCCTTGACCGCGCCCAGGTCCACACCGGACTCGGAGGCGAGCTTGCGGACCAGCGGCGTGACGTACGCGCCGTCGTCACCGGAGGTGGCCGCGGGGGCGGCAGCCGGGGTGGCGGCCGGAGCCGGAGCGGCGGCCGGAGCCGGAGCCGGAGCGGCGGGGGCGGCCGGAGCGGGAGCCGGGGCCGGAGCGGCCGGAGCCGGAGCGGCCGGGGCGGGCGCGGGGGCGGCGGCCGGAGCCGGAGC
>NZ_NNBJ01000011.1:0-213137 GCF_002803085.1 Streptomyces sp. CB01201
GGTACTAATAGGCCGAGGGCTTGTCCTCAGTTGCTCGCGTCCACTGTGTTTGTTCTGAAGCAACGAACAGTTGCTGGTTGAGCAGAACCCACTTAATTAAAAAGTGTGCTTGTTCGCTCGAAACCGATAGGGTTTCGGTGGTCATAGCGTTAGGGAAACGCCCGGTTACATTCCGAACCCGGAAGCTAAGCCTTTCAGCGCCGATGGTACTGCAGGGGGGACCCTGTGGGAGAGTAGGACGCCGCCGAACAATATTTCAGGACCCTTGGTCCCAGCGTTCACGCTGGGACCAAGGGTCCTTTTGTTTTTCCGCTTTGTTTTGCCGAAGCGCGTCGGGCAGCCGACTGCGCGAGAATGACTGTAGTACCCGAAGACTAGGAGTCACGATGCCCACCAACTCTCCCGACGACCGTCCGGAGCGCGAGCCGCGCCGTCAGGACGGTGGCGACCGGGGCGGCTACCGCGGTGGTCGAGACGACCGTGGTCCGCGCCGCGACAACGACCGGGGCGGTTACGGCGGGCGTCGTGACGACAGTCGTGGTGGCTCCACCGGTGGCGGCTACCCCCGCCGCGACGACCGCGGCGGCCGTCCCGCCGGCGGTTCCGGCGGCGGCAGCTCGTTCGGCCGCCGTGACGACCGTCCTGCCCCGCGTCGTGATGACGACCGTGGTGGTTTCCGCCGTGATGACAACCGCGGTGGCGGCGGCTTCCGTCGTGACGACAACCGTGGCGGCTCCTCTTCTGGTGGTGGCTACGGCCGTCGCGATGACAGCCGTCCGGCTCCGCGTCGTGATGACGACCGTGGTGGTTTCCGTCGCGATGACAACCGTGGTGGCGGTGGCTCCTACGGGCGTCGTGACGACAACCGTGGTGGGGGCAGTTCCTATGGCCGTCGTGACGACAGTCGCCCGGCCCCGCGTCGCGATGACGACCGTGGTGGTTTCCGTCGCGATGACAACCGTGGTGGCGGTGGCTCCTACGGGCGTCGTGACGACAACCGTGGTGGCGGTGGCTCGTACGGCCGTCGTGACGACAGTCGCCCGGCTCCGCGTCGTGATGACGACCGCGGCGGTTTCCGTCGTGACGACAGTCGTCCGGCTCCGCGTCGCGATGACGACCGTGGTGGGTTCCGTCGTGACGACAACCGCGGTGGCGGCAGTTCTTATGGCCGTCGTGACGACAGTCGCCCGGCTCCGCGTCGTGATGACGACCGTGGTGGTTTCCGCCGCGATGACAACCGTGGTGGCGGCGGTGGTTTCCGTCGTGACGACAACCGTGGCGGTGGCAGCTCTTACGGGCGTCGTGACGACAGCCGTCCGGCTCCGCGTCGTGATGACGACCGTGGTGGTTTCCGCCGTGACGACAACCGTGGTGGCGGTGGCTCCTACGGGCGTCGTGACGACAACCGTGGCGGCGGCTCTTATGGCCGTCGTGACGACAGCCGTCCGGCTCCGCGTCGTGATGACGACCGTGGTGGGTTCCGTCGTGACGACAGTCGCCCGGCTCCCCGTCGCGATGACGACCGTGGTGGCTCCTACGGGCGTCGTGACGACAACCGTGGCGGCGGTGGCTCGTACGGCCGTCGCGATGACAGCCGTCCGGCTCCGCGGCGTGATGACGACCGTGGTGGGTTCCGTCGTGACGACAGCCGTCCGGCTCCCCGTCGCGATGACGACCGCGGTGGGTACCGGGGTCGTGACGACCGGGGTGACCGCGGTGGCTACCGGGGTCGTGACGACCGGGGTGAGCGTGGACGGGACGATCGTGGCGGCTACGGGCGTCGGGACGACCGGGACCGGGATCGTGACCGCGAGCCCATCAAGCGGCTCCCGATCGACGAGGACATCACCGGCGACGAGATCGACGCCGATGTGCGCCAGGAACTGATGAGCCTGCCCAAGGGTCTCGCCGAGGACGTCGCGAGCAACCTGGTCATGGTGGCGCGACTCATCGACGAGGACCCCGAGCAGGCCTACGCCTACTCCCGCATCGCGCTGCGGCTCGCCTCGCGTGTGGCCGCCGTTCGTGAGGCCGCCGGCTTCGCCGCGTACGCCACGCAGAAGTACTCGGAGGCGCTCGCGGAGTTCCGTGCCGCGCGTCGCATGACCGGCACCGTCGAACTGTGGCCCGTCATGGCGGACTGCGAGCGTGGACTCGGCCGTCCCGAGCGGGCGCTGGCCATGGCCGGCGAGCCCGAGGTGCAGAAGCTCGACAAGCCCGGGCAGGTGGAGATGCGGTTGGTCGCGGCCGGTGCGCGCCGGGACATGGGGCAGCTGGACGCCGCCATCGTGACCCTCCAGAGCCCCGAGCTCGCGTCGAACTCCGTACAGCCGTGGACCGCGCGACTGCGCTACGCCTACGCCGACGCGCTGCTGGCCGCCACGCGGGAGGCCGAGGCCCGCGAGTGGTTCGCCAAGGCTCTTGAGGCGGACAAGGACGGTTTGACCGACGCCTCCGACCGGCTCGCCGAGCTGGACGGGGTCGACTTCGTCGACGCCATGGTCGAGGACGACGAGGACGGCGACGTCGACGCGCCGCGCGCCGACGTCGAGGACGAGCCCGACTTCGACGACGAGGGTGAGGAAGAGGACGACTTCGAGGGCGACGACGCCGATGTGGTCCGCGCCGCGGAGATCGTCGACGCCGACCTCGTCGAGCCCGCGCCGGGTGAGACCGGGGACGCTCCGGCGACCGAGGCCGTTGCTCCGACGGCCGAGTCGGCCGAGTCGGCTCCGTCGGTCGAGTCCGCTCCGGCGGGCGACGGCGAGAAGAAGGCCTGACAGCTGTCGGTGTTTGTCAGCTGACCGCTGACCGCTGACCGCTGATGGTTGGCGGTCGGCCGGTGGCCGGGTAAGAAGAAAAGAGGCGGTGCCCCACCCGGGGCGCCGCCTCTTTTTCGTTCCGCTCCCGTGTTCAGTTCACCGTCAGGCTGCGCAGGACCAGGCCCGTCGCCGGCTTCGGGCCGAAGGACGTCGACTTGCGGGGCATCGTCACGCCCTGGCGGGCCAGGTCCCGTACGACTTCCTCGCGTACCGGATGCATCAGGACCGCCGTCTTGTGGTGACGCTCCGCCTGCTCGACCGCGGCCGCCGTGTCGTGGATGTACGCGATGTCGTCGGGGGTGTCGGGCGTGTGCCAGATCTCGTCGAGCAGGGTCGAGTGCAGGACCGTCGCGTCGAGGGAGCGCCAGGCCTCGGGCCGGTCGGCGCGGATCGTGCGGGAGAGCAGGGCCTGGTCCGGGTGGTCCAGGAGGTGGAAGCGGCCGTCCCCCGCCAGGAGGAACGCGTTGCCGTGCGAGGCCGCCTCGGCGAGTGCCTCCAGGGCCTGGGCGAGCGGCACGTCGAGGGTGCGGACGCGGAACGCACCGGACTCGGTGACCGCCGCGAGAGCCTTGGCCACCGGAAGCCGGTGCAGGAGCCGGTGGATCGCGCGGACCCGCAGCGGATAGCGGGCCGTGTCCACCAGGAGGACGAGGCCGAAGTCCCAGGGGCCCGGCGAGGTCTGTTCGTCGCGCAGGCGCAGGTAGGTGGCCCAGCGGTGGTGGCCGTCGGCGATCACCGCCTGGTGGGCCGCGAGGTCGGCCTGCACCTCCGCGAGATCGGCCGGATCCGTGAGCGCCCACAGCCGGTGGCGGAAACCGTCCTCCGTGGTGGTGCGCAGCAGCGGCTCGCGCAGGACGGCACGGTCGATGACCGCGGTGGCGCCGACCGGAGTGCCGCTGCCGCGGTAGGTCAGCAGCAGCGGTTCGAGGTGGGCGGCGGTGGTTCGCATGAGGGCCGCGCGGTCCTCGACGACGTGGGGCATCACGTCCTCGTGCGGCAGGACGATGCCCTCGGCGGGTTCGGAGAGGGCGAGCGCGCCGATCAGCCCGCGCTGGAGGATGCCGTCGCCCTCCTGCTCGTACACATAGAGGGCGGGCACGGGGTCGGGCGCGAGGACGCCCTCGTCGAGCCAGTCGTCCAGGGTCAGGGCGGCCTTCTGGTTGCGGGCGGCCGGTGAGGACGCCTGCGGAAGGATCAGCCGGACGATGTTGTACGGGTCGGCCGACTCCAGGTGCAGCAGCCCGTCCGGGCGTACGACGACGTCGTACGGCGGCGAGGTCACCGCGGCGAGGCTGCCCACCCGCTCGGGAACGTAGCGCAGTCCGCGGAACGGGATCAGGCGCAGCCCGAGGTCCGCACGCCCAGTTGTGCTCATCTGCGCATCGTATGTGGGAGTCGGGTATGCGCGATGATCGGGGGCAGAGCACCGAAAGAGGAGTGGATGAGGATGAGCCAGACCGGCCGGATCATGACGAGCGGCAGCGAGCGGGCGCTGAGCGAGGCGTACGACACGGCGCTGCTGGATCTGGACGGGGTCGTCTACGCGGGTGGTGAGGCAATCGACCATGCCGTGGACGCGCTGGCCGAGGCCCGGGACGGCGGGATGCACCTCGCGTATGTGACGAACAACGCGCTGCGCACGCCGGACGCGGTGGCCGAGCACCTGACCGAGCTCGGGGTGCCTGCCGAGGCGGGCGATGTGATCACCTCGGCGCAGGCGGTGGCGCGGCTCATGTCGGAGCAACTGCCGCAGGGTGCACGGGTGTTGCTCATCGGTGGCGAGGGGCTGCGGGTCGCTCTCGTCGAGCGCGGGCTCGTTCCGGTGGAGTCGGCGGACGACGATCCGGCCGCCGTGGTGCAGGGGTACGGGGGTCCGGACCTCACGTGGTCGCGGTTCGCGGAGGCCTCCTACGCGGTGGCCCGCGGGGTGCCGTGGTTCGCGTCCAACACCGATCTGACCATTCCGAGCGGCCGGGGCATCGCGCCCGGCAACGGCGCGGCGGTCGAGGTCGTGCGCATCGCGACGGGCGCCGAGCCCCAGGTGGCGGGCAAGCCGCTGCCCCCGATGCACCGCGAGACGGTGCTGCGGACCGGCGCCAAGAAGCCGCTGGTGGTGGGGGACCGGCTCGACACGGACATCGAGGGTGCGTTCAACGGCAAGGTGGACTCGCTCCTCGTGCTGACCGGTGTGACGGACGGCGCACAGCTGCTGGCCGCGCGGCCCGAGCACCGGCCCACGTATGTCGACGCCGATCTGCGCGGGCTGCTGACGGGGCAGCCGGAGGTGAAGGGCGCGGACGGCCGGTTCGGGTGCGGTGGCTGGACCGCGTCCGTGCGGGACGGGGCGTTTGCGCTCGACGGGGACGGGGAGGCGCTGGACGGGCTGCGGGCGCTGTGCGCGGCCGCCTGGAGCCACGCCGGGGACGGGGCCTGCGAGCTGGACGCGGCGAAGGTGCTTGAGCGCCTGGGCCTTTGAGCCCGGGCCGGGGGCGCCGCAAGTGAAGTGCAGGGTAGGCTAACCTAACCTGCGTGTTGGTAGACAGCCCCCCTCAGCCGCGTGACGGGACCACGTCCGCGCCCCCGGCCCCGACCGCGAAGCGCCGCACCCTGCGCGCCGCGGGTCTGTTCGCGTCCGTGGGCGTGCTCGCGCTCGTCGCCGTCGCGAGCATCGCGGTCGGCGCGAAACCCATGCCGCTCGGTGACGTGTGGCACGGGCTCTTCCACTCCTCGGGCACCGCCAACGACGTCCTCATTCATGACGTACGGGTGCCGCGGACGCTGCTCGGACTGCTCGTCGGGGCCGCGCTCGGCCTGGCCGGCGCGGTCATGCAGGCCCTCACCCGCAACCCGCTCGCCGAACCCGGCATCCTCGGCGTCAACGCGGGAGCGGCCGCCGCGGTGGTGTCGGCCATCAGTTTCCTCGGGGTCAACTCCCTCACCGGATATGTGTGGTTCGCGTTCCTCGGTGCGGGCTTGGTGTCGGCGGCGGTGTACCTCCTCGGTGGCAGCCGGGCCGCCACGCCCGTGCGGCTCGCGCTCGCCGGAACGGCGGCCAGCGCCGCGCTGTACGGCTACATCAACGCCGTACAGCTCACCGACTCGGCGGCCCTCAACCAGCTCCGGTTCTGGCAGGTCGGCTCGCTGGCCGCGGCGGACATGGCCACCGTCGCCAAGGTCGCGCCGTTCATCCTGGTGGGAGTGGTCGTCGCGCTGCTGCTCGCGCGGCCGCTCAACGCGATGGCCATGGGCGACGACACCGCCCGCGCGCTCGGCGCCCGGCTGACCCGTACCCGCGTCCTGTCGATGGTCGTGATCACCCTGCTCTGCGGGGCCGCGACCGCCGCCTGCGGGCCCATCGTGTTCATCGGGCTCATGGTCCCGCACCTCGTGCGCGCCATCACCGGGCCCGACCTGCGGTGGATCCTGCCGTACGCGGCCGTGCTCTCGCCCGTGCTGCTGCTCGGCTCCGACGTGGTCGGCCGGGTCGTCACCCGGCCCGCCGAACTCCAGGTCGGCATCGTCACGGCGCTCATCGGCGGGCCCGTCTTCATCTGTCTCGTACGGCGCAGGAGGATGGCCCAGCTGTGAAGGCGATACGTATCCCCGGCGGGCTCTCCTTCCGGGCCGAGCCGCGCGCGATGGCCGTGGTCGGCGGGCTCGTGGTGCTGGCGCTCGCGGCCGCCGTGGTCCTGATCGGCACCGGCGACTTCACCATCGCGCCCGCCGACGTGATCAGCAGCCTGCTCGGCTCCGGCACGCCCGCGCAGGACTTCATCATCAATGAACTGCGGCTGCCGCGCGTCCTCGTGGCGCTCCTGGTGGGGGCCTCGCTCGGCATCTCGGGGGCGCTGTTCCAGTCCATCTCCCGCAATCCGCTGGGCAGTCCGGACGTGATCGGCTTCGGCCAGGGTTCCTCGGTCGGCGCGCTCACCGTCATCGTGTTCTTCCACGGCGGCACGGTCGCCGTCTCCTTCGGGGCGCTCGCCGGCGGCCTCGCCACCGGCGTCGCCGTGTACCTCCTCGCCTGGAAGAAGGGCGTGCACGGCTACCGGCTGGTGCTCGTCGGCATCGGCGCGGCCGCCATGCTCACCGCGTGCATCCACTACCTCCTCACCAAGTCCACCCTGGTGGACGCCACCCGCGCGATGGTCTGGCTCACCGGCTCGCTCGACGGGCGCGACTGGGCCCAGGTGTGGCCGCTGCTC
The DNA here is from genome assembly GCF_002803085.1 of Streptomyces sp. CB01201. Classification (GTDB taxonomy): domain Bacteria; phylum Actinomycetota; class Actinomycetes; order Streptomycetales; family Streptomycetaceae; genus Streptomyces; species Streptomyces hundungensis. The sequence goes on from NZ_NNBJ01000011.1 coordinate 7,028, forward strand.
GTGCTGTTCGTCGTGCTGCTCCCGGTGGTCCTCGGGTACGCGCGGCCGCTCAGGATGCTGGAGATGGGCGACGACGCGGCGTACGCGCTGGGCGTGCCGGTGCAGCGCACCCGTACCGTTCTGATGCTCTGCGCCGTACTGCTCAACGCCTCGGCGACCGCGGCCGCGGGGCCCATCTCCTTCGTGGCGCTGACCGCGCCGCAGCTGGCCCGCCGGCTCACCCGGGCCACCGGGCCGAACATCCTCGCCTCGGCGTGCATGGGCGCGGCCCTCCTGGTCGTCGCCGACTGGGGCGCGCAGCGGCTGTTCGGCGAGAGCACGCTGCCGGTGGGGGTGCTGACCGGCATGGTCGGCGGTGTCTATCTGCTGTGGCTCCTCGTCACCGAGCGCCGGGCGGGCCGGATATGAACCGGCGTCCCGGAACCGGACATCCCGAAACCCGCCGACCGGAACCCACCCGCACCCCCAACTCCCTTACGGACAGCGGTTCTTCTAGCAGGAGTACGAGCATGCAGCGCCTCAGCGCGGAATCGGTCACCCTCGGCTACGACCAGCGGGTGATCGCCAAGGACCTGTCCGTCGAGATCCCGGACCGCTCCTTCACGGTGATCGTCGGGCCCAACGCCTGCGGCAAGTCCACGCTCCTGCGGGCCCTGTCCCGGATGCTCAAGCCGAGCGAGGGACGGGTGCTGCTCGACGGGCAGGCCATTCACTCACTGCCCGCCAAGAAGGTGGCCCGGACCCTCGGTCTGCTTCCGCAGTCGTCCATCGCTCCGGACGGGATCACGGTGGGCGACCTCGTGGCGCGCGGGCGCTATCCGCACCAGGGGCTGCTGCGGCAGTGGTCGCCCGAGGACGAGCGGATCGTCCAGGAGTCCATGGAGGCGACGGGGGTCGGCGGTCTGGGGGAGCGGTACGTCGACGAGCTGTCCGGCGGACAGCGCCAGCGGGTCTGGATCGCGATGGCGCTGGCTCAGCAGACGCCGCTTCTGCTGCTCGACGAGCCGACGACGTTCCTGGACATCCAGCACCAGATCGAGGTCCTGGATCTGTGTGCGCAGCTCCACGAGGAGCAGGGGCGGACACTGGTGGCCGTGCTCCACGATCTCAACCAGGCGGCGCGGTACGCCTCGCATCTCGTCGCGATGCGGGACGGGGAGGTGGTGGCCGAGGGGGCGCCGGCCTCCGTGGTCACGGCGGAGCTGGTGGAGCGGGTGTTCGGGGTGCGGTGTCAGGTGATCCCGGATCCGGAGACGGGGACGCCGCTGGTGGTGCCGGCCGCGCCGCGGCGTTCGTTGGTGGGCTGATTTTTCCCCCACCCCGCCCCTTCCCGAGACCCTCCGGGGGTGTGGGTGTGCTGATGTCCGGACTCCTGGGGGCTCTGCCCCATTCGGGCTGGCCTCAATGCTTTTAGGGGCGCGGGGAACTGCGCGAGTGGGCCCGCGCTGGTGCAGGGGCGCGGTTCGGCCCCCCCCCGGGGGCCCGTCAGAGCAGGGTTCGGAGGTGGAGGAGGTCTCTCAGGCCTGCCTCCAGGCGGACCCGGCCCGAGGCCCACGCCTTCGCGAAGTTCAGGTCGCCGGCGACCAGGGCGACCAGGTCGTCGCCCTTCATCGCCAGGCGGATCTGGGCCTTCGAGCGGGGCGGCCCCGGCTCCGTACCGAGGACCTCGATGCGCCCGTTCCGCAAGCGGCCCGAGAACGTGCCGTCCAGGTCCGTGATGTGGCAGCTCAGCGAGCGGTCAAGGGTGGCCGCGGCCCGCACGTCGCCGCCCGCGCCGGCCAGATTGTCCGAAAGTTTGTCGAGTGCGCTGCGGCACTCCTCCATGGTCGCCATCGTGACCGACCGTACCCCAGGCCTTCGCGGTAGCGTCTTGGCATGAGCGACACGATGCCGGGCCCCGCGGCCGGATCCGCGGGGGAAGCCCGGACGGAACCCGCGGGGGACGTCCGGACGGAATCCGAGGGGGGCGGGCCCCTTCCGCTGGGTGTGGCCCGTACGCCCACCGGCGACGCCGACATCGACCGCCTCGTCGAGCGGCTCGGGGACGTGGATCACCTCGGTACCGACGGTCACCTGGAGGTGTACGAGGATGTACACCGGGGGTTGCGCGACGCGCTGACCGCGCTGGACGCCGGCCAGGGGGGAACCTCCGGGCCGGTCCGGCCGTTGGCCGGGCATGGCCCCTTGCGGTCCGCCGGACCGCCGCCGAACTACGACTACAGGAGCTGAACCGAACGTGGCAGGAGTGGCACGCCGCCGCCTCGACGCCGAGCTGGTGCGCCGGAAACTCGCGCGGTCGCGGGAGCACGCCGCCCAGCTGATCGCCGCGGGGCGGGTGAGCGTCGGCAAGACCGTCGCCACGAAGTCCGCGACCCAGGTCGAGACCGCTGCCGCCATCGTCGTCGTCGAGGACGACAGCGATCCGGACTACGTGTCGCGCGGCGGGCACAAGCTCGCCGGGGCGTTCGCGGCCTTCGTCCCGCAGGGCCTCAAGATCGAGGGCCGCCGGGCGCTCGACGCGGGCGCCTCCACGGGTGGCTTCACCGATGTGCTGCTGCGCGCCGGCGCCGGGCACGTGGTCGCCGTCGACGTCGGTTACGGACAGCTCGCCTGGTCCCTGCAGAGCGATGACCGGGTCACCGTGAAGGACCGTACGAACGTACGCGAGTTGACGCTGGACGACATCGACGGAGAGCCGGCCGACCTCGTCGTGGGCGACCTCTCCTTCATCGCGCTCGGCCTCGTGCTGCCCGCCCTGGTGCGCTGCTCGGCGCCCGACGCGGACCTGGTCCTCATGGTCAAGCCACAGTTCGAGATCGGCAAGGAGCGGCTCGGCAGCGGCGGCGTCGTGCGCAGCCCCGAGCTGCGGGCCGAGACCGTGCGGACCGTGGCGGCCCAGGCGGCCGGGCTCGGCCTCGGCGTGGTCGGGGTGACCGCGAGCCCGCTGCCCGGGCCCTCCGGCAATGTCGAGTACTTTCTGTGGCTGCGGGCCGGGGCGCCCGCACTGGATCCCGCGGACGTGGAACGCGCGGTGGCGGAGGGACCTCAGTGAGCCCGTTGGAGAACACCCCGGAGAGCGGTACGGCGACCCGTACCGTGTTCCTGCTCGCGCACACCGGAAGACCCGCCGCCATCCGCAGCGCGGAGCTGGTCGTACGGGGGCTGCTGCGCAGCGGCCTCGGCGTGCGGGTGCTGCGGGCGGAGGCGGCCGATCTGCCGCTGCCGGACGAGGCGGACATCGTCGAGGACGCCACCCCCGAGTGCCTGGACGCCTGCGAGCTGCTCATCGTCCTCGGCGGCGACGGCACCTTGCTGCGCGGCGCCGAGCTCGCGCGGGCGTCCGGCGTGCCGATGCTCGGGGTCAACCTGGGCCGGGTCGGCTTCCTCGCGGAGGCCGAGCGCGACGATCTGGACAAGGTGGTCGACCGGGTCGTGACCCGGGCCTACGAGGTCGAGGAGCGCATGACGCTCGACGTCGTCGTGCACAACAACGGCGATGTGGTGCACGAGGACTGGGCGCTGAACGAGGCCGCCGTCCAGAAGGTGTCGCCCGAGCGGATGCTGGAGGTCGTCCTGGAGATCGACGGCCGTCCCGTCACCGGGTTCGGCTGCGACGGCATCGTGTGCGCCACCCCGACCGGTTCGACCGCGTACGCCTTCTCGGCCGGCGGGCCCGTGGTGTGGCCCGAGGTCGAGGCGCTGCTCATGGTGCCGATCAGCGCGCACGCCCTGTTCGCCAAGCCCCTGGTCACCTCGCCGACCTCGGTCCTCGCGGTCGAGGTCCAGCCGGGCACCCCGCACGGCGTGCTGTGGTGCGACGGGCGCCGCACGGTCGAGCTCCCTTCGGGCGCGCGGGTGGAGGTGCGGCGGGGAGCCGTTCCGGTACGGCTCGCCCGGCTGCACCACGCCTCGTTCACCGACCGGCTTGTCGCCAAGTTCGCCCTGCCGGTGTCGGGTTGGCGCGGCGCCCCGCACTGAGCGGGCCGTGCGGGCGCCCCGCACCAGGCCGTGCGCGCACGGCGGGGATCAGGACGTGGCCAGCGTCCTGATCGCCCGCCGGCGCAGCGCCGCGCGCACCGGGATGCCGGTGGCGAGCAGGGTCAGGGCCAGCGTGCCGCCGGTGACGGCGAGCGCGGTCGGCCACGGCAGGAACGGGATCCACGAGCCGAACGCGGCCGCCAGCATCGGGGCCAGCGTCGCGAGCGCGACCACCGCGCCGAGCGCCAGGGCGGTGGCCGCGACGATGCCGGCCTCCCACGCGGCCATGGCGCGGACCTGGCGGGGCAGGGTGCCCACCACCCGGAGCAGGGCGATGTCCCGGCGCCGCTCGAAGGAGATCATCGCCAGGGTGTTGGCCGCCGCGATCGCGGCGAAGCCGGCGTACAGACCCGTACCGAAGTAGTCCAGCCAGACCTCGCCCGCGCTGCCCGCCGAGCCCGTGTAGTGGGCCGCCGTCGTATGCATGGCGACCTTGGTGAGGCCGAAGCCGGTGACCAGGACCAGCGGGACCACCGCGGCCGAGAAGCGGCGCGGCTGCGAGCGGACGTTGAGCATCGCCAGACGCGCGCTGCCGCCGAACCCGCGGGCCGGCGCCGACACGAGCCGGGCGGCCGGGCCCACCACCTTCGGGCCGAGCAGGCCCGTTCCGACGCAGAACAGCAGCAGGACGAGGAACGAGGCCTGGGCCGCGTCGTCGGACGACTGGCGGGCCAGCGCCAGCGACAGCACGCCGCCGCCCGCCACCGCCAGCACGCCCAGCGGGGCCCGCACCTTCCCGAGCCCGCGCCGGCCCGCCGACGCCTCCGCCAGGGCCCGGGCCGGGCGCAGGACCGAGAAGCGCAGCGAGGCCAGGAACGCGGCGAGCGCCGAGGTGACCACGGCCACGGCCAGACAGACCGGCAGCGCCCACCAGGTGAAGCGGTACGGCACCTCGGCCGGGACCAGGCCGTGGTCGACGAGACCGGTGAACCAGACCCGGCTCAACAGGCCGCCGCCGAGCAGGAACCCGGCCCCCGCGGCCGGCACGGCGGCGGCGACCGCCTGGACGACCACGGCCCGCCGCACCTGCCGGGGCCGGGCGCCGATGGCCCGTACCAGGGCGAACTCGCGTTGCTGCTGGGCCACCGCGGTGCCCATCGTCGAGGCGATCACGAAGATCGACATGTAGATGGAGCCGATCAGCATCACGACCGCCATGTCGCCTATGCCATGCATCGACATCTCGGTGCGCGCCCGGGCGGAGAGGCCGTGCGCCGACGTGCTGAGGAGAAGGGTCGTCGACGCGCTCACCACGGTCGCCGCGAACAGCGCGGCCACGAACGTGCCGACGAACGCCGGGCGGTGGCCGCGCAGGGCGGAACGGGCCAGTCCTGTGCTCATGCGCCCAGGTTCGCTTCGGGGGCGGTGCCGGGGCCATCCGGCGGGCCTCCCCGTCCGGCTGGGGTTTTCCCCCGCACGACCGGTCCGGGTACCACGAGCGGGCACCACGACGGGCTCCACGAGAGGGTGACGGTACGGGGGGCGTCGCACACAGGGCCCTGGACCTCGTAAGGTCGTGTCCGTGTTGGAGGAGATGCGGATACGGTCGCTCGGGGTCATCGACGACGCTGTCGTCGAGCTGTCACCCGGTTTCACCGCGGTGACCGGCGAGACGGGCGCCGGCAAGACCATGGTCGTCACCAGCCTGGGGCTGCTGCTCGGCGGGCGCGCCGACCCCGCCCTGGTGCGGATCGGCGCCAAGGCGGCGGTCGTGGAGGGCCGGATCGCGCTGCGCCCGGGCAGCTCTGCGGTGCTGCGGGCCGAGGAGGCCGGGGCCGAGCTGGACGAGGGCACGCTGCTCGTGAGCCGTACCGTTTCCGCGGAGGGCCGCTCACGGGCGTTCCTCGGCGGCCGGTCGGTGCCGGTCGGGGTGCTCGCCGAACTCGCCGACGAACTCGTCGCCGTGCACGGCCAGACCGACCAGCAGGGCCTGCTGCGCCCGGCCCGACAGCGCGAGGCGCTCGACCGGTACGCCGGTGACGCGGTCGCGGGCCCGCTCGCCAAGTACGCCGGGGCCTACCGGCGGCTGCGGGCCGTGGCCGTCGAACTGGAGGAGCTGGTCACGCGGGCGCGCGAGCGTGCCCAGGAGGCCGATCTGCTGCGGTTCGGGCTCGACGAGATCGCCGCCGTCGAACCGCTGCCCGGCGAGGACGTCGAACTGGCGGCCGAGGCCGAACGGCTCGGGCACGCCGAGGCGCTCGCATCGGCCGCCGCCCTCGCGCACTCGGCGCTCGCCGGGAACCCGGAGGACCCCGAGAGCGTGGACGGGGCGACCCTGGTGGCCGGTGCCCACCGGGCGCTGGAGAGCGTACGGTCGCACGACCCGGCGCTCGCGGCGCTCGCCGAACGCATCGGCGAGGTCGCGATCCTGCTCGGTGACGTGGCCGGCGAACTCGCCGGGTACGCCGCCGACCTGGATGCCGACCCGCTGCGGCTGGCCGCCGTGGAAGAGCGCCGGGCCGCGCTGACCGCCCTCACCCGCAAGTACGGCGAGGACATCACGGCCGTGCTCGCCTGGGCGCAGGAGAGCGCGGACCGGCTGACCGAACTCGACGGAGACGACGACCGGATCGAGCAGCTGACCGCCGAGCGGGACGGGCTGCGCGGTGAACTGTCCGTCCTGGCGCAGGAGTTGACGGACGCCCGCACCGAGGCCGCGGCCCGGTTCGCCGAGGCCGTCACCGCCGAACTCGCCTCCCTCGCGATGCCGCACGCGCGCGTCTCGTTCGCGGTCGGACAGAGCGAGGACCCCGAGGGCGTGGAGGTGGGCGGGCGGACCGTGGCGTACGGGCCGACCGGCGCCGACGAGGTCGAGCTGCTGCTCGCCCCGCACCCGGGCGCCCCGGCCCGGCCCATCGCCAAGGGTGCCTCCGGCGGTGAGCTGTCGCGGGTGATGCTCGCGGTCGAGGTCGTCTTCGCGGGCACGGACCCGGTGCCGACCTACCTCTTCGACGAGGTCGACGCGGGCGTCGGCGGCAAGGCGGCGGTCGAGATCGGCCGCCGGCTCGCCAAGCTCGCCAAGTCCGCGCAGGTCGTGGTGGTGACCCATCTGCCGCAGGTGGCCGCGTTCGCCGATCGTCAGCTCCTGGTCGAGAAGACCAACGACGGCAGCGTCACACGGTCCGGCGTCACCGTTCTGGAGGGCGAGGACCGGGTGCGCGAGCTGTCGCGGATGCTGGCCGGGCAGGAGGACTCGGAGACGGCCCGGGCCCACGCGGAGGAGCTCCTCGCCACCGCGCGCGCGGACGGGTAGCGCCGGGTCGGGGCCGCGCCTCGGCCCTCGTGGGGTGCGCCGGCGGCCGAACTGGCCGCCGGGGGCCGGGCGTCGGGGCGGCCGGCCCCCGTTCCGGTCCCGCCGTCGCGTCGCCCGGGACCTGCGAAGTTCACCCGTGGGGGTGTTTCCGGTGCGGTGATCTTCCCGGCGCGACACGGAAGGAACCCCCCGGACGGCGTCGGAACGTCCGTACGGACTGGCATCCTTGGCCGGGCAACACCGACCTCCACCCGTCGACTCGGCCGCCCCGGGAGCCTGTTCACGTGTCACAGCTGCGTACGGTGCAAGTGCTGGGCGGGGGCAGTGCGGGCAGCAGCGCACATGTCAGGTCGCTCGCGGCCGGTCTGGTCGCGCGGGGCGTACGCGTCACCGTCTGCGCCCCCGCGGAACTGGAGCGGCAGTACGACTTCCCCGCGGCGGGGGCCCGATTCGTGGCGGTCTCGCGGCGCGGCGACCCGGCGGCGGTCGGCGTGCTGCGGGCCGCCTGCACCGACGCGGACGTGGTGCACGCGCACGGGCTGCACGCGGCCGTCCGCGCCGCCCTGGCGCTGCGCGGCCGCAGGGGCGTGCCGCTGGTCGTCACCTGGCACACCCGCGCGCACGCCGAAGGCGCCCGCGGCCATGTCCTGCGCCTCCTGGAGCGCAGGGTCGCGCGGGCCGCCGCGGTGGTCCTCGCCACCTGTTCCGACCTCGTCGACCTGGCCCGCGGCCACGGCGCGCGCGACGCCCGGCTCGCCCCGGTCGCGGTCCCCGCGCCACGCCTCGCGCCGGGCCTCGCCGACGGCAAGGCCCGGGCCGAACTCGGCGCGGTGGAGCGGCCGTTGCTGATGGCGGTGGGCAGTCTGGTCGCCGATCGCGGCTACGAGTTGCTCCTGGACGCCGCCCGCACCTGGCGCGACCTCGACCCGGCGCCCCTGCTCGTCATCGCGGGGGAGGGGCCGGGCCGCGCCGGGCTCCAGCGGCGCATCGCGGCGGAGGCCCTGCCGGTGCGCCTGGTCGGGCGGCGCGACGACATCACCGAGCTGCTCCGCGCCGCCGATGTCGCGGTGCTGCCCAGCCGCTGGGAGGCGCGCTCGCTGCTCGCGCAGGAGGCGCTGCGCCTGGGCGTGCCGCTGGTCGCGACGGCGGTGGGCGGGGTGCCCGAGCTGGTGGGGGACGCGGCGCTGCTCGTGCCGTACGGGGACGCCGGGGCGCTCGCGGACGCGGTCACGGGCCTCCTCGACGACCCGGGGGCGCGCCGGGCGCTGGCCGAGGCGGGGCGGGCGCAGGCCGGGACCTGGCCCACCGAGGACGAGACGGTGGCCCAAGTCCTCGCCGTCTACGACGAGTTGGCCGGAACCTGAGCCGGGCGCGCGGGTGCCCGGGGCGATGGCCTTCGCGGCCGGGCGTCCCAGGACGCTGGCCCCGGGCTACTGACCGGCCGCGTGCCGGCGGGCCCGCAGCGCGAGGGAGAGGGCGAGGACCGTCTGCGGATCGTCCAGATCGGTGCCCAGGAGGTCCGCTATGCGGGCCAGGCGGTTGTACAGGGTCTGCCGGTTGAGGTGGAGCTCGCGGGCGGTCTCCGCCTTGCGGCCCGCGTGCGCCAGATACGTCTCCAGGGTGGGCAGCAGCGGCGGGCGCGAGGCGCGGTCGTGCGCCTGGAGCGGGCCGATCGCCCGCTCCACGAACGCCGCGAGGTCCGGGTGTTCGCGCAGCCGCCACAGCAGCAGGTCGATGTCCAGGCGCCGGGCGTCGTACCAGGGCCGCTCGGGCAGGCCCTGGGCCGCGGCCGCCGTCTCGGCCGCGTGCCGCAGCCCGGCCCCGGCCGCCGCCCAGCCGCCCGCCATCCCGACCACGACCACCGGCTGGGTGCCGGCCCGCGCGCCCATCAGCCCGGCCCGCTCGACGCCGGCCCGCAGCGCGGCCGCGACCCGGTCGGCGACCGCGGTACGCTCCGACTCCGAGCGGAGCCCGAGCAGCAGCGGCACCCGGCCCTCGACGGGGCGTACGCCGAGCAGGACCGGCACGCCCACCGAGGACAGCTCTTCGAGGACCGCACGGGCGAGGACGGCCCAGTTGCCGGTCGGGGCGAGTTCCGGGGCGAGGCGCATCACGACCGGCAGGAGCGGCCCCTCGCCGGGCCTGAAGCCGAGCACCTTGGCCTGTGCCGGGGCGTCCTCGGGGGTGATGCGGCCCTCGGCGAGGTCGGTGAGGAAGTCGCCGCGCCCGCGCGCGGCCAGCTCCTCCTCCTGGCGGGCCTGCATGAGGACGACCGCGAGGATGCCCGCCGCCCGCTCGGCCGCCATCCGGTGCACCGGGAGCAGCGGCGGGCCGACCGCGAGCAGCGCGAGCCGGGCCCGTACCGCGCCCACGCCGTGGCCGCCGCCCGGCACGTCCACCAGGACCGCGCCGGTGGGCGGCCCCGAGGCGCGGGCCTCGCGCTGGCCGCGCAGCCCCTCCCAGACCTGGAGCGGGTCGGCCGCCGCCTCGCCCGAGTCGCAGGCCGCGGCGTACAGGAGCTGGCCGTCGGGGGTCTCCAGGAAGACCGGGTTGGCGGTGAAGTCGGCCAGGATGCCGAGGACTTGGGGGATTCCGCCGCCGCCGAGCAGCGCCCCGGTGCAGCGCCGGTGCACTTCCTCGGCGCGCTGGAGCAGGGCGTAGTGGCCGTTGACGATCTCGGTGTGGATCTCCTCGGTCACCGTCACGAACGGCACCTCGCGGTGCAGCTGGACCAGCGGGAGCCCGGCCGCCCGCGCGGTCTCCACGAGGGTGGCCGGCAGGCGCGCGAAGCGCGGGCCGAGCTCCACGACGAGGGCGGCGATGCCCCGGTCCGCGAGCCGGCGCACGAAGGCGCGCTGCTCGGCGGGGCGGGTGCCGAGGCCGAGGCCGGTGGTCAGGAGCAGCTCGCCGCCCTTGAGCAGCGAGGCGATGTTGGGCACCTCGCCGGCGTGCACCCAGCGGACCGTGCGCTGGAGCCGCTCGGCGCCGGCGACGACCTCCGGGAGACCGCCGCGAAGGCCCGGCAGCTCAAGGGCCCGCTGCACGGTGATCCCGCCCTGCGTGTCCACTGCGCCCACCTCTCGTCCCGCGGCATCCGGGGCCGGACCCCGGGACGACACCGCATGCGGCGGACGCTACCTGCGGTTACGCCCCGAAATCCGCCCCTTGTGGCATACGTCACGCGGGGCGGACCGGGCCGGACCGTCAGCCGCCGTACGCGCCCGACGCCGTCAGCCGCAGGGCGGTGTCGATCAGCGGGACGTGGCTGAAGGCCTGCGGGAAGTTGCCGACCTGGCGCTGGAGGTGCGGGTCCCACTCCTCGGCGAGGAGCCCGAGGTCGTTGCGCAGGGCGAGCAGCTTCTCGAAGAGCTTGCGGGCCTCGTCGACCCGGCCGATCATCGCGAGGTCGTCCGCCATCCAGAACGAGCAGGCCAGGAAGGCCCCTTCCTCGCCGAGCAGGCCGTCCAGGTTGTCCGCGTCACCGCCCGTCGTCGGGTAGCGGAGGATGAACCCGTCCGGCGTGGACAGCTCGCGCTGGATGGCCTCGATGGTGCCGATCACGCGCTTGTCGTCCGGCGGCAGGAAGCCCATCTGCGGGATGAGCAGCAAGGACGCGTCCAGCTCCTGAGAGCCGTAGGACTGCGTGAAGGTGTTGCGTTCGGGGTCGTAGCCCTTCTCGCAGACGTCCCGGTGGATGTCGTCGCGCAGCTCGCGCCACTTGTCGAGCGGTCCGTCCGCGTCGCCGGACTCGATGAGCTTGATCGTGCGGTCCACGGCCACCCAGGCCATCACCTTGGAGTGCACGAAGTGGCGGCGCGGGCCGCGCACCTCCCAGATGCCCTCGTCCGGCTGGTCCCAGTGGCTCTCCAGGTAGCGGATCAGCTTCAGCTGGAGCAGCGACGCGTAGTCGTTGCGCGCCAGGCCCGTCATGTGTGCCAGGTGCAGCGCCTCGGTGACCTCGCCGTACACGTCGAGCTGGAGCTGGTGGGCGGCGCCGTTGCCGGCCCGCACCGGGGTGGAGTTCTCGTAGCCGGGCAGCCAGTCCAGTTCGGTCTCGCCGAGTTCCCGCTCGCCGGCGATCCCGTACATGATCTGGAGGTTCTCCGGGTCGCCCGCCACCGAGCGCAGCAGCCACTCGCGCCAGGCGCGGGCCTCCTCGCGGTAGCCGGTGCGCAGCAGCGAGGACAGCGTGATCGCGGCGTCCCGCAGCCAGGTGTAGCGGTAGTCCCAGTTCCGCTCGCCGCCGATGTGCTCGGGCAGCGACATGGTGGGGGCGGCGACGATGCCGCCGGTCGGCGCGTAGGTGAGTGCCTTGAGGGTGATCAGGGAGCGGACCACGGCCTCGCGGTAGGGCCCGTGGTAGGTGCAGTGGTCCACCCACTCGCGCCAGAACTCCTCGGTCGCCTCAAGGGACGCCTCGGGCTCGGGCAGCGCCGGCGGCTTCTGGTGCGAGGGCTGCCAGCTGATGGTGAACGCGACGCGCTCGCCCGGTGAGACGGTGAAGTCGGAGTACGTCGTCAGGTTCTTGCCGTACGTCTCGGCCTCGGTGTCCAGCCAGACCGAGTCGGGGCCCGCGACGGCCACCGTGCGCGAGTCGACCTTGTGCACCCAGGGGGTGATCCGCCCGTAACTGAACCGCATGCGCAGCATGGAGCGCATCGGAACCCGGCCGCTGACCCCCTCCACGATGCGGATCAGCTGCGGGGCGCCGTCGCGCGGCGGCATGAAGTCGGTCACCCGGACCGTGCCGCGGGGGGTGTCCCACTCCGATTCCAGGATGAGCGAGTCGCCCCGGTAGCGGCGGCGGTCGGCCGCCGGGGGCGGATCGTCGGTCCCGTGTGCGGGCCCGACCCGCCAGAAGCCGTGTTCCTCGGTGCCGAGCAGTCCGGCGAAGACGGCGTGCGAGTCGAAGCGGGGCAGGCAGAGCCAGTCCGCCGTGCCGTCCCGGCAGACCAGTGCGGCGGTCTGCATGTCTCCGATGAGTGCGTAATCCTCGATGCGCCCGGCCACGTGCAATCTCCAGTCGAACGGCCACGTCCGCCCCCTGGGGGCGCTTACAGCGACAGCGGTCAAGGGTTCGCCAACGAGCGCATGTTCCGGGTGACGGGCTGGGTGGTGCCGTGCTACCAGGTGGCTCGGCAAGCGAGTGTCCGAGCAGGATACGACGCACGATAGTGATCCGCTTAAGCCTTCCTCGAACGCCACTGAGCCGAACGAGTGAGGCTCGTACTCAGGGCTGACCAGCGGCATACAGAGCGTGGCCGGGCGCGGTCTCCCGCTGTCGCTGATACCCTGGTAGCCCGTGGCCGGGTGCTGAAAAAAGCCCCGAACCGCAGCGACGGCACCCTCTGAGATCTCGCGTGAACTCGCACAAGATCCACACAGGGTGACCGGTACGCACTCCAGACAGCGACCACGGGAGCCCCCTCTTGGCCATGCAGCCCACGGCTTTGCGAAACAGCGCAGCCACGACGACCAAGCACATCTTCGTCACCGGGGGTGTCGCCTCTTCCCTCGGCAAGGGTCTGACTGCCTCCAGCCTGGGTGCGCTCCTCAAGGCCCGCGGCCTGCGGGTCACGATGCAGAAGCTCGACCCGTACCTGAACGTCGACCCCGGCACGATGAACCCGTTCCAGCACGGTGAGGTGTTCGTCACCAACGACGGCGCCGAGACCGACCTGGACATCGGCCACTACGAGCGCTTCCTGGACGTGGACCTGGACGGGTCCGCCAACGTGACGACCGGCCAGGTCTACTCGCAGGTCATCGCCAAGGAGCGGCGCGGCGAGTACCTGGGCGACACCGTCCAGGTCATCCCGCACATCACCAACGAGATCAAGCACCGCATCCGCCGGATGGCGACCGACGACGTCGACGTCGTCATCACGGAGGTCGGCGGCACGGTCGGCGACATCGAGTCGCTGCCGTTCCTGGAGACCGTCCGCCAGGTCCGCCACGAGGTGGGCCGCGACAACGTCTTCGTCGTGCACATCTCGCTGCTGCCCTACATCGGCCCCTCGGGCGAGCTGAAGACCAAGCCGACCCAGCACTCGGTCGCCGCCCTGCGCAACATCGGTATCCAGCCCGACGCGATCGTGCTGCGCGCCGACCGCGAGGTGCCGCTGTCCATCAAGCGCAAGATCTCGCTGATGTGCGACGTCGACGAGGCGGCCGTGGTCGCCGCCATCGACGCCAAGTCGATCTACGACATCCCCAAGGTGCTGCACACCGAGGGCCTGGACGCCTACGTCGTCCGCAAGCTGGACCTGCCGTTCCGCGATGTGGACTGGACGCAGTGGGACGACCTGCTCGACCGGGTCCACAACCCGCTGCACGAGGTCACCGTCGCGCTGGTCGGCAAGTACATCGACCTGCCCGACGCCTACCTCTCGATCACCGAGGCCATGCGGGCCGGCGGTTTCGCCAACAAGGCCCGGGTCAAGGTCAAGTGGGTCACTTCCGACGAGTGCAAGACGCAGGCCGGCGCCAAGAAGCACCTCGGTGACGTGGACGCGATCCTGGTCCCCGGCGGCTTCGGCGACCGCGGTGTGAACGGCAAGATCGGCGCGATCCAGTACGCCCGCGAGAACAAGGTGCCGCTGCTCGGCATCTGCCTGGGACTCCAGTGCATCGTGATCGAGGCCGCCCGCAACCTGGCCGGGATCCCCGACGCGAACTCCACCGAGTTCGACGCGGCCACCGCCCACCCCGTCATCTCGACGATGGAGGAGCAGCTGGCCTACGTCGAGGGCGCGGGCGACCTGGGCGGCACGATGCGGCTCGGCCTGTACCCGGCGAAGCTCGCCGAGGGCTCGATCGTGCGTGAGGTCTACGACGACCAGCCCTACGTCGAGGAGCGCCACCGCCACCGCTACGAGGTGAACAACACCTACCGCGCGGAGCTGGAGAAGAAGGCGGGCCTCGTCTTCTCGGGCACGTCCCCCGACAACAAGCTCGTCGAGTACGTCGAGTACCCGCGCGAGGTGCACCCCTACCTGGTCGCCACGCAGGCGCACCCGGAGCTGCGCTCGCGCCCCACGCGCCCGCACCCGCTCTTCGCGGGCCTGGTCAAGGCCGCCGTCGAGCGCAAGACGGGCAAGCCCGTCAAGTAGTCGCGCATCGCCGCGCGCGCGTTAACGTTGCCGGGGTACGGGGTCCTCACCAGGGCCCGTACCCCGGTTTCTGTTGTTGCGCGCGCACTGTGGGAGGACGCCGACATGGCCATCGAGGACACCGCCGAACAGTGGCAGGTCGTGGCGAGTACCACTCCCTTCACCGGCCACAAGACGAGCGTCCGCACCGACGACGTCGTCATGCCCGACGGCGCGGTCCACCAGCGCGACTACCAGGTCCACCCCGGCTCGGTGGCGATCTGCGCCCTCGACGACGAGGGCCGGGTCCTGGTGCTGCGCCAGTACCGCCACCCGGTGCGCCACAAGCTCTGGGAGATCCCGGCCGGGCTCCTGGACGTGCCCGGCGAGAACCCGCTGCACGCCGCCCAGCGCGAGCTGTACGAGGAGGCGCACGTCAAGGCCGAGCAGTGGCACGTCCTCACCGACGTGTACACCTCGCCCGGCGGCAGCGACGAAGCCGTACGGATCTTCCTGGCCCGCGATCTGTCCGAGGCGGACGGCGAGCGCTTCGAGGTCTCCGAGGAGGAGGCCGACATGGAGCTGGCCCGCGTACCGCTCGACGACCTCGTGCGCGGGGCTCTGGCCGGGGAACTGCACAACACCTGCCTGGTGGTCGGAGCGCTCGCGCTGTCGGCCGTGCTGCGGGGCGACGGTGTGGACGCGCTGCGCCCGGCCGACGCGCCCTGGCCGGCCCGGCCGTTCGAGGCCTGAGCCGGACCTCTGCCTTCGCGCGGTGGGCCGGCCCTTCGAGGCCCTGCGGGGAGTGAGCCGGACCCCCGCCTTCGCGGACCGGCCGGGGCCTTCGACGAGTGAGCCGAGCCGTTCCCCCGGTCACATCCGATCGCACCCGATCCCATCCGATCTGAAAATCCGCTGATCCGATCGGGCGACATCCCCGCCGCGCTCCGCCCAAACGGTCACGAAGCGTGAACTACGCTCGGACTGCCCGTGCGGAGACCCGCACGGTCTCCAGGTGCTCAGGCGGACGGAGCGTGGCCCGTGACGGATCAGGCGGTGGACGTGGGTGGCGCTGCCGCCGGGCAGTGTGTGGACCAATTCCTGGGCAGACAGCGGGAGTTGAAGGAGCTGCGGGCCGACATCGAGCGGGCCGGACTTGACACCCTGTCAGGAAAGAAGTCGCCCCGGGCCAGGGTCCTGCTGATCGCGGGCCGCCCCGGATCGGGACGCAGCGCACTCGCCGGCGAGCTGGCCCGCACGGTGGCCGCCGACTACCCCGACGGGGTGCTGCGCGCCGGCCTCACCGAACCCGGCGGCGCCCGGGTCCCCGTCGACCGGGTCGCCCGCGATCTGCTGGACGCCCTTGACGTCCCGGCGCCGCCGGGGGCCGGCGAGGACGAGCTGGCCCAGCTGGTCCGCGGGGCGTTCGCGGGCCGCCGGGCGGTCGTGCTGCTCGACGACGCGGCCGACGCCGAACAGGTCGGCCCGCTGCTTCCCGACACCTCCCGGTGCCTGATCGTGGCGACCGCCCGGGGCCCGCTCACCGGCATCCCCGACGTCCGCCCGTGCACCCTCGGCGGCCTGGACGTGAAGTCGGCGGTCGAACTCCTGGAGGGCTACACCGGATCGGTGCGCGTCACGGTCGATCCGCGCGCCGCCGAGACCCTCGTCGAGGTCTGCGGGGGGCAGCCCGCCGCCCTCGTCCTGGTCGGCGGCTGGCTCGCGGCCCGCCCCAAGGCCGCCGTCGCCGACGTGGCCAAGCAGTTGCGCGCCATGTGCGACGACGAGGACGAAGTCCCGGACGCCACAAGGCCGTTGGCCCGGTCCTTCCGGCTCGTGTACGAGTCCCTCTCGCAGCCGGCCGCCCGGATACTGCGACTGCTCGCGCTCGCCCCCGCCGGGATCGCCGACGCGCACACCGCCTCCGCGCTGGCCGGCTGCTCGGTCTCGGGCGCCCAGACCGCGCTCGCCGACTTCGTACGGTACGGGCTGCTGCGCCGCGATCCCCAAGTCCCCGAGCAGTACCTGGTGCCGGGCGCGCTCGCGCCGCTGCTGCGCGCGCTCTGCGAGCGGGTCGACCGGCCCGGCGAGGTGCAGCTGGCCCGCGCCCGCATGCTGGAGCGGACGGTACGGCTGCTCCAGTCCTGCCGCGCGGTCACCGAGCCCGAGGGCTCGCCCGCCCGCCGAAAGCTCGCCGGGCTGCCGCGCGCCCTGCGCTTCCCCAGCGCGGCCGTCGCGGACGCCTGGCTCAGCACCCGCCGGCCCGCACTGCTCGCCTCGGCCCGGCTCGCCGTGGCGGACGGTGAGCTCGACACGCTGGCCCGCCGCCTGGTGGCCGCCCTGGTCCGGGCGCTCGCCGCCCACCGGGGTGCCGAGGCCGCCGCCCCCGAGCTGTACGGGCTGCACCAGCTGGTCCTGGACGTCGCCGAGCGCCGCGGGCTGCACCGCGAGAAGGCCGCGGCCCTGCTCAACCTGGGCGACCTGGACGCCGGGAACGGGCGCACGGCCGAGGCGCTGGCCCGCTACCGGCTCGCCCTGGACGCGGGCCGGGCCGCGAACGACCCGTACGCGACCGGCCGCGCGATGGAATCCGTAGGCGGCGCCCACCAGGAGCTGGGGGACTGGCAGCGGGCCTCCGACTGGTACGGGCGCGCGCTGTCCCAGCGGCTGGCGCGCGGCGAGCGCGCCGACGAGGCGCGGCTGTACGGCCGCCTCGCCACCGTGCACACCTACGCGGGCCGCTACGGCGAGGCGCTGCGCTGCTGGCGCGCGGCGGTGGCCGGATACCGGCGGCTCGGTGATCTCCCGAGCCAGGCAAGGGCGTTGAGCGAGGCGGCCCGGGTCCAGGAGTACGCCGGGCGGCCCGAGGAATCGCTGCGCACCTGCCGCGAGGCCGTGGAGCTGGCCCGCACGGCCGGTGATCTGCGTCTCCAGGCCGCGCTCCAGCTCAGGCTGGCCGACACCTTGGACCGGCTCGGTGACCCGGCGGCCGCGCGATTGCACCGCGCGACGGCCGACCGGCTTCTGGAAGATGAGGCCACAGCCCCGGGGGACCTGCGAAATCCGTAGCGCTTCAGCCAAAGATTGAAGCTTTGTAAGGGTAGACAGCGAGAAAACCTTCATTAGACTGGCTCTGCCGCAACGTCCTGCGGTACCTCCCGGTGTGCCGTCGTGCTTCCGGGTATGTATGGCATTGCCCCCCTTTTTCCCTGAGCCAAGGACCGTGATCGACGTGAAGGTCGGTATCCCCCGCGAGGTCAAGAACAACGAGTTCCGGGTGGCCATCACCCCCGCCGGCGTGCACGAGCTGGTGCGCCACGGCCACCAGGTCTTCGTCGAGCAGAACGCCGGCGTCGGCTCGTCGATCACGGACGCCGAGTACGTCTCCGCCGGCGCGGAGATCCTCGGCAGCGCCGACGAGGTCTGGGCCACCGCCGACCTGCTGCTGAAGGTCAAGGAGCCGATCGCGGAGGAGTACCACCGCCTCCGCAAGGACCAGACGCTCTTCACCTACCTGCACCTCGCCGCCTCCCGCGAGTGCACGGACGCCCTCCTGGAGTCCGGCACCACCGCGATCGCGTACGAGACGGTCGAGACGGCCAACCGGCAGCTGCCGCTGCTGGCCCCGATGTCCGAGGTCGCGGGCCGGCTGGCCCCGCAGGTCGGCGCCTACCACCTGATGCGCTCGGCCGGCGGCCGCGGCGTGCTGCCCGGCGGCGTCCCCGGCACCCACGCCGGCAAGGCGGTCGTCATCGGCGGCGGCGTCTCCGGCTGGAACGCGGCGCAGATCGCCGTCGGCATGGGCTTCCACGTGACCCTGCTCGACAAGGACATCAACAAGCTCCGCGAGGCCGACAAGGTCTTCGGCACCAAGGTGCAGACGATCGTCTCCAACGCCTTCGAGCTGGAGAAGGCCGTCATCGAGGCCGACCTCGTCATCGGCGCGGTGCTCATCCCCGGAGCCAAGGCCCCGAAGCTGGTCACCAACGAGCTCGTCGCCAAGATGAAGCCCGGAAGTGTTCTTGTCGACATTGCGATCGACCAGGGCGGCTGCTTCGAGGACTCGCGTCCGACCACCCACGCCGAGCCGACCTTCATGGTCCACAACTCGGTCTTCTACTGCGTCGCCAACATGCCGGGCGCGGTGCCGAACACCTCCACCTACGCCCTCACCAACGCCACGCTGCCCTACATCGTGTCGCTGGCGAACAACGGCTGGGCCGAGGCGCTGCGCCGCGACGCCGCCCTCGCCCTGGGCCTCAACACCCATGACGGCCAGGTCGTTTACGGCCCCGTCGCCGAGGCGCACGGCCTGGAGCAGGTCGACCTGCACACGCTCATCGGCTAGTCAAAAGCCGGTTCGTCAACCCGGACCGTCAACCTCGTACATCCGGCCGGACCTTGTCGACCAAGGTCCGGCCGGATGTGTGTCGCGACACTTCCGCCCCCTGTGCCGGGCTTGCTCAACTCGCCTCGAACGTAACCCTTTAACCGTTTCGCGCACTGGTGAAACGTGTGCCTGAGTGCCTGTACGCCCTTGACAGAGCGGTGTTCGGTTGCCGACACATCGGGCCGGGTCCGGCGGATTGTGTTGCTGCGGACCGGTGACACGCCATAGAGTCGCCAACCGTCGGCATGGTGCCACGCTGACCTATCGATAAAGTTTCCTGGTCACGTCCAAGGAGGTAAGACGACTTGTGAATGAGTCGACATTTACTCCCGGAGGTGGTCAGTCAGGATTCCCTGCGGGGACGTCCGTACGGGGCCAGAGCCCTTCGGGGCCCGAGGCTGTCGGCTCCGTCGCGGTCCGCACCTTCGAAACCACCCAGCACATGACGACAGCCCCACGGATGATGGACGGCCTACACGTGAACGCCACGGCCGGCAACGAGAGCGGCCGGGACACCGCCGCTCTCGCCGACTTTGACGAGGTGCCCCAGGGGCACTTCTACGACCCCGACGCCGAGTACGAGCCCGACCCCGAGTACGCGGCCACCCTCGCCCCCGACGCCGCCCGCCAGCGCCGCGAGCGGATCGGCCCGACCGGACGGCCGCTGCCGTACTTCCCGATCCCGGGTCCGCTGACCGACCACGGTCCCGCGAAGATCATCGCGATGTGCAACCAGAAGGGCGGCGTGGGCAAGACCACGTCGACCATCAACCTGGGTGCCGCGCTCGCGGAGTACGGACGGCGCGTGCTGCTCGTCGACTTCGACCCGCAGGGAGCCCTGTCGGTCGGCCTCGGCGTGAACCCGATGGAACTCGACCTCACCGTCTACAACCTGCTCATGGAGCGGGGCATGTCGGCCGACGAGGTGCTGCTCAAGACCGCGGTCCCCAACATGGACCTGCTGCCGAGCAACATCGACCTGTCCGCCGCCGAGGTGCAGTTGGTGAGCGAGGTCGCGCGCGAGTCCACGCTCCAGCGGGCGCTCAAGCCGCTGATGCAGGACTACGACTACATCGTGATCGACTGCCAGCCCTCGCTCGGCCTGCTCACCGTGAACGCCCTGACGGCGGCCCACAAGGTGATCGTGCCGCTGGAGTGCGAGTTCTTCGCGCTGCGCGGCGTCGCGCTGCTCACCGAGACGATCGAGAAGGTGCAGGAACGCCTCAACCCGGACCTGGAGTTGGACGGCATCCTCGCCACGATGTACGACTCCCGCACGGTGCACAGCCGTGAGGTCCTGGCCCGGGTGGTCGAGGCCTTCGACGACCACGTCTACCACACGGTCATCGGCCGGACGGTGCGCTTCCCGGAGACCACGGTCGCCGGCGAGCCGATCACGACGTACGCCTCCAACTCCGTCGGCGCGGCCGCCTACCGTCAGCTCGCCAGGGAGGTGCTCGCCCGGTGTCACGCCGAGTGAGTCTGCCCGGGGCCGACGAACTGTTCCGTACGACCGGGGGGATGGCGCTCTCGCCGTCCGCCCCGCGCCGGGGGGCCAACGGCGAGGCACGGGTGCCGGCCCCGGCGGGCGAGAGCGACTCCGTCGCCGCCGAGCCCGCCGAGGCGGAGCACACCGCCGCGGACGAGGACTCCGGCTCCGGGGAGCCGCGCAGCCGGGGTGCCGCCGAGGCGGAGGCCGCCAAGGCCCGTCGGGCGCAGGCCCAGGGCTCCGGCACGGCGTCCGGTTCCGGCACCGCGCAGCAGCGGCGCCGCCAGCGGGCCGCGAACCGGCGGCCCAGCGGCCGGGAGCGGCACGACGAGAAGATCACGGTGTACGTCTCCGCCGAGGAGCTGATGGACCTGGAGCACGCGCGCCTGGTCCTGCGCGGGGAGCACGGGCTCGCGGTCGACCGCGGGCGGATCGTCCGCGAGGCGGTGGCCGTCGTCCTCGCCGACCTGGAGTCGCGGGGCGACGCGAGCATTCTCGTGCGGCGTCTTCGGGGGCGGTAGCCGCTAGCCTGCGGCGGAGCCCCCTCGGACCGCCCGCCCGCCCTTTCCTCCCCTGGACCACCCTTGCCGACGCCGACTGCTGATGAACCCCCCGTTCCCGCTGCGCGTGGGGTGCGGCGTGCGCTGGGGCGGGGTCCGGGGGGTTCCTTCCCCACCCCCGCGGCGGAGCCGCCAATGAGCACAGCGCCCCCGGACCCCCGCTCCTCAAACTCCCCCGAGGACTTCGTCCAGGGGGGACCCCCAGGGGCTGAATTTTCGCCGGCCGGGGCTGAATCGGCTTCCGCCGACGACGAGTTGGTGCTCGCCGAAGCCGAAGCCGAAGCCGAAGCCCAACCGGATGCCGAAGCCGAACCGGATGGTTCCGAAGCCGGTACCGCACCCGAACCCGAAGCCGGTGACGGGCGGTTCACCGTTCGGTTGGCCAACTTCGAAGGGCCCTTCGACCTTCTCCTCCAGCTCATCTCCAAGCACAAGATGGACGTCACCGAGGTCGCCCTCTCCAAGGTGACCGACGAGTTCATGGCGCACATCCGGGCCATGGGGCCGGACTGGGACCTGGACCAGACCACCGAGTTCCTCGTCGTCGCGGCCACCCTGCTCGACCTCAAGGCGGCCCGGCTGCTGCCCGCCGCCGAGGTGGAGGACGAGGCCGACCTCGCCCTCCTGGAGGCCCGGGACCTGCTCTTCGCGCGGCTGCTCCAGTACCGGGCGTACAAGCGGATCGCGGACATCTTCAGCGAGCGGCTCGACACCGAGGCGCGCCGGTACCCGCGCACCGTCGGCCTGGAGGGGCACCTCGCCGAGCTGCTGCCCGACGTCGTCATCAGCATCGGCGCCGAGGGCTTCGCGAAGCTGGCCGTCAAGGCCATGCAGCCCAGGGCCAAGCCGCAGGTGTACGTAGATCACATCCACGCCCCGCTCGTCTCGGTGCGGGAGCAGGCCGAGATCGTGGTGGCCCGGCTGCGGGAGGCGGGCGCGACCAGCTTCCGGGTGCTCGCCGAGGACGCCCCGGACACCCTTACCGTGGTGGCCCGGTTCCTGGCCCTCCTGGAGCTGTACCGCGAGAAGGCCGTCGTCCTGGACCAGGACGAGGCGCTGGGGGAGCTGATGGTGCGCTGGAGCGGCGGCGAGGGCGACGGGGCGCCGACGGTGACCGACGAGTTCGACCGAGTGGTGACGGAGGAGAAGGCGTGAGTGAGGGCGTGCGCGAGGGCCTGCGGGAAGAGCTGGAGCTGAAGCCGGCCCTGGAAGCCGTCCTCATGGTCGTCGACGAGCCCGCCACCGAGGAACACCTCGCCAAGGTCCTGGAGCGGCCCAGACGGGCCGTGGCGGACGCCCTGCGGGAGCTGGCGGACGAGTACACCGTCCAGGGCCGCGGCTTCGAGCTGCGGCTCGTGGCGGGCGGCTGGCGGTTCTACAGCCGGGCCGCCTACGCGGACGCCGTCGAGGGCTTCGTCCTGGACGGCCAGCACGCCCGGCTCACCCAGGCGGCCCTGGAGACCCTGGCGGTGGTCGCCTACCGCCAGCCGGTGAGCCGCTCCAGGGTTTCCGCGGTGCGCGGAGTGAACTGCGACGGGGTCATGCGGACCCTGCTCCAGCGGGGTCTGGTCGACGAGGCGGGCACGGAACCCGAAACAGGTGCGATCCTGTACAGGACGACGAACTACTTTCTGGAGCGGATGGGCCTGCGCGGCCTGGACGAGCTCCCGGAGCTTGCGCCCTTCCTCCCCGAGGCGGACGCGATCGAGGCCGAGACGCTGGAGGGTGTTCCGTCGTTCGATCCGGACGCGCCTGACGCCCCGGATACCCCCGCAGACGACAAGACGGAAATGTGATGCGAAGCAGCAGCGGCAGGAACAGCAGCGGAAACAACGGCGGGAGCCGTGGTGGCAACAGCGGCGGCCGCGGCAGCAGCAGTGGTGGCGGCCGGGGCGGTTCCGGCGGTGGCCGGGACGGCCAGCGCCAGGGCGGCGGCCCGCGCCAGAGCGGCAGCGGCAAGCCGCGCCCTCTGCGCCCCGAGGAGCGCACCTACGACGTGGGCAACGACGCCCCCCGCAGCGGCCGCGGCGCCTCCGCGCGCGGCGGCGCCAAGGGCGGCCCCAAGTCCCCGCAGGGCGGCACCCCGGTGCGCCGCGGCCCGCACGGCCAGCGCCTGGGCCAGGCCCGCCCGCGCGAGCTCGACGCCAAGATCGAGCAGCGCAACCGCGACCGGTACGCGGACAAGCCGGACGTGAAGACGCCCAAGACCTTCCCGGGCGCCGAGCAGGAGGGCGAGCGGCTGCAGAAGGTCCTCGCCCGGGCCGGCATGGGTTCGCGCCGCGCCTGCGAGGAGCTGATCGAGCAGGCCCGCGTCGAGGTCAACGGCGAGATCGTGCTCGAACAGGGCAAGCGCGTCGACCCCGAGAAGGACGAGATCAAGGTGGACGGCCTGACCGTCGCCACCCAGTCGTACCTGTTCTTCGCGCTCAACAAGCCGGCCGGCGTCGTCTCCACCATGGAGGACCCGGACGGCCGCCAGTGCCTCGGTGACTACGTCACCAACCGCGAGACCCGGCTCTTCCACGTCGGGCGGCTCGACACCGAGACCGAGGGCATCATCCTGCTCACCAACCACGGCGAGCTGGCCCACCGCCTCACCCACCCCAAGTACGGCGTGAAGAAGACCTACCTGGCCGCCATCACGGGCCCGCTGCCGCGCGAGATCGGCAAGCGGCTCAAGGAGGGCATCCAGCTGGAGGACGGCTACGCGCGGGCCGACGCCTTCCGGGTCGTCCAGCAGACCGGCAAGAACTACCTCGTCGAGATCGAGCTGCACGAGGGCCGCAAGCACATCGTGCGCCGCATGATGGCCGAGGCCGGCTTCCCGGTCGAGAAGCTGGTCCGCGTCGCCTTCGGCCCGATCGGGCTCGGCGACCAGAAGTCCGGCTGGCTGCGCCGCCTCACCAACACCGAGGTCGGCATGCTGATGCGCGAGGTCGACCTCTAGGCGTCCCGCACACCCGGCGAAGAGCCCGGTTCCCCCGTTCCGCGGGGGAGCCGGGCTCTTCGCGTGTGTGCGCCCCCCGAGGCTTCGTGCGCCCCCGCAGGCCCTGTGCGCCCGCCCGAACGGCCTTGTGCGCTCGCCCCACCGCCTTTATAGTCATGTTGACCATTAAGGGAGGTACGGCGATGAGCCTCACCGGGACCGGGGCCCTCGGCTCCGCCGGGTACGGCCCGCGGACCTGGGCCCACGGGGGTGGACCAGGTCCCGGCGCCGGCCCGGCGCGGATCGGGGGGCGGCGATGACCGTGCGCGGCCCCCGGGCCCGGGAGGGGGGAGCCCGGGGCGCCGTCCCCGAGGGGTACGACCCGCACGCCTTCGAACCGTTCGCCGTCACGGTCGACCTCGCGGTCTTCACCGTGCGCGAGGGCGTCCTGCACGCCCTGCTCATCCGGCGCGGCCAGGAGCCGTACGCGGGGGCATGGGCGCTGCCCGGTGGATTCGTGCTGCCGCGCGAGTCCACCGACCTCGCGGCCCGGCGCGAACTGGCCGAGGAGACCGGCCTGCCCGACGACCTGGTGGCCGGGCTCCACCTGGAACAGCTGCGCACCTACAGCGACCCGGACCGCGACCCCAGGATGCGGGTCGTGTCGGTGGCGTACACCGCGCTCGTGCCCGACCTGCCCGAACCGCACGGCGGCGGCGACGCGGCACACGCCGAGTGGGTCGCCTTCGGCAGCTACGGCCACCTCGCCTTCGACCACGCCGAGATCCTCGCCGACGCCCGTGAACGCATCGGCGCCAAGCTCGAATACACCTGCCTGGCCACGTCGTTCTGCCCGCCCGAGTTCACTCTCGGCGAGCTCCAGCAGGTGTACGAGACGGTCTGGGGCACCGTCCTCGACCGCCCCAACTTCCGCCGCAAGGTGCTGGCCACGCCCGGCTTCGTCGAGCAGGTGGCAGGTGCCTCACGGCTGACCGGTGGCCGGGGCAAGCCGGCCGCGCTCCACCGGGCGGGTCCGGCCACCGCGCTGCACCCGCCCCTTCTGCGCCCGGAGGGACGACAGACATGAACCGTGCTGCCCAACAGACGGCGACCGGCGCCTTGATCGGTCTCGCACTGGGGGACGCCCTCGGCTTCCCCACCGAGTTCAACGACGTGCCCGCGATCCTCGCCAAGTGCGGGCCGTGGCGCGAGATGGCGCTGCCGACCCCGGCGATCGTCACCGACGACACCCAGATGACGCTCGCGCTCGGCCGCGGCATCCGCACCGCCATGGACCGCGGGCTGCTCGGCCCCGAGCGGCTCGAAGGGCCGCTCCGCGCCGAGTTCGTCGACTGGTACCACTCGCCCGACAACAACCGGGCGCCCGGCCGCACCTGCCTGGTGGCCTGCGCCAAACTGGACGGCGGGCTGCCCTGGCGGCAGGCCAGCCAGCACCACTCCAAGGGCTGCGGCGCCAACATGCGGGTCGCGCCGATCGGCCTGGTGCCCGGCCTGAGCGAGGAACAGCGGGCGGGCGCAGCCCAGTTGCAGTCCGCGCTCACCCACGGCCACCCCACCGCGCTCGCCGCGTCCGACCTCACCGCGCGCGCCGTGTTCCTGCTCGCCCAGGGCGCCGATCCGACGGGCCTGGTCGGCCAGCTGCGTTCGTACGCCTACGAGAACCGCACCCGGTACCACGACCGCTGGCTCGGCGACCTGTGGACGCACGCGCAGGACCCGACGCCCGGCCACTTCATCGCGCGCGGCTGGGACGAATGCCTGGACGTCCTGGACCGGGTGCTCAAGGCGCTGCGCGACCCCTCGCCCGAGACCGACCCCTGCCTGGAGACCGGCGACGGCTGGATCGCCGAAGAGGCCCTCGCCACCGCCCTGTTGTGCTTCCTGCTCTTCCCCGACGAGCCGCTGACCGCCCTGCGCCGGGCCGCCTGCACCCAGGGCGACTCGGACTCCATAGCCTGCCTGGCCGGCGCCTTCGCGGGGGCCCACCTGGGCGCGGCCGCCTGGCCCAAGGAGTGGGCCGAGCGCATCGAGTACCGCAGCGAACTCCTGACCCTGGGGGCCCTCTGGGATGCTTGAGCCATGATCGACCTCAGGACCGCCGACCTCGCGCCCGTGGCAGCCGAACAGCCCGACCCGCTGCTGTTCGCCACGGTCTCGGGCGCCCACCTCTACGGCTTCCCCTCCCGGGACTCCGACGTCGACCTGCGCGGCGTCCACGTCCTGCCCACCGAGGCCCTGGTGGGCCTTCGCGAGCCGGCGGAGACGCGGTCGCGGATGTGGGTGGAGGACGGGGTCGAGATGGATCTCGTCACGCACGACCTGCGCAAGTTCGTCCGCCTGATGCTGCGCCGCAACGGGTACGTCCTGGAGCAGCTGCTCTCGCCGCTGGTCGTGCACACGACGGACGCGCACGCCGAACTCGTCGCGCTCGCCCCGTCGGTGCTGACCTCGCACCACGCCCACCACTACCGGGGGTTCGCCACCACGCAGTGGCGCCTGTTCGAGAAGACCGGTGAACTCAAGCCGCTGCTCTACGCGTTCAGGGTGCTGCTCACCGGAATCCACCTCATGCGCAGCGGGCAGGTGCGGGCCGATCTGACGGCGCTCCTCGGCGAGGTGGCCGCGCCCGGCTATCTGCCCGAGCTGATCGCCGCCAAGGCGGAGGCCGAGCACGGCGCCGCGAGCGGGCCCGGCCGGGAGCGCCTCGCCGCCGACATCGAGGCGCTGCACGCGGTCCTCGACGAGGCGCAGGCCGCCTCGCTACTGCCCGAGGCCGCCGCCGGGCACGACGCGCTGCACGACTTCGTCGTACGCGTCCGCCTTCAGGGCTGACGCCCGGCGCACCCGGTACAGGAAGTCGGCGACCCGGGCCCGGTCGGGCTCGGCCGGCAGCGGGGAGGCGTCGGCTGCCGCGTCGGACTCGGCGGCAAGGCGGGCCATCCACGACTCCACCTCCGGCCAGGAGACCTCGCCGCGCTTGACCGCGAGGAGCCGTTCGCGTTCGGCGCCGACGTCGATGGTGAGCACGCCCGTGCGCAGCAGATCGCGGCAGCTCATCAGCAGCCGCAGCAGATGCATCGCGTGCTTCCAGCGGGGCGCGCCGTGCTGTCGTACATCGGCGTCGAGCTTCTTGCGCTGGCCGAGCGCATAGCGCGCGAAGGTCTCATGGGCCCGGCGGGACAGGAACGCCCCGCGCAGGGACAGGAGTTCACGCCCGGTGTCGTCGAGGTGCTCGACCAGCGGGGAGTGCAGGCACTCCAGGATGTTCGGATTGGCGCGCAGGGCCAGTTCGCAAAAGCGCTCCAGCTCCCAGCTGAACTGCTCGTCGGCCGGGCCCTCGATGTGGGTCGGGGGCTTCTCGAAGCGCCAGAACAGCTCGGTCGGCGCGAGGTAGATCCCGCGCACATCGGTGTCGCTGCCTTCGGTCGCGAGGCCGAAGGCGCGCGAGCCCATGACACAGGAGTAGACGGTGTGCTCGGCGATCAGCTCCTCGGGTGTCATGCCGGTCAGTGTGGCCGGTCAGGGCAGCAGAATCGAATCCTTGTCGACGGTGATCTGCCGTGCGGGCAGCGGGCGAGTGGCCGGCCCCTGCGCCACCGAGGCGTCCGCGATCCGGTACTTGCTGCCGTGGCAGGGGCAGTCGATGGTGCCGTCCGCGACGGCGGAGACCGTGCAGCCCTGGTGGGTGCAGATCGCCGAGAAGCCCTTGAAGGTGCCGGCCGTGGGCTGGGTCACGACGACCTTCTGCTCCGCGAAGATCCTGCCGCCGCCGACCGGGATGTCCGAGACCTTGGCGAGGACCTGGCCGGCCTGCGCGGGCGGGCTCGACTGACCGGAGGCAGCGGGCGGGCTCGACGCGCCCGCAGTGGCGGACGCGCTGCCGCTCGGGGCGCTGGGGGTCGGCGTCGGCGTCGAACTGCCGCCGCCACCGGAGTTGGAGCAACCGGCGAGGGCCGCTGCCCCCGCCGCCGCCACGAGTACCGTCCTGCGGCTGTTGACTGCGTCCACCCTGTGCTCCTCAGGTCGTCATCACGCCGGACGCGGAACCATCACGCCGTACGCGAAGTCGTCGGGCCGGACGTCCGGACGACGCGCGGCCAGGAGCATCCTGGCGCCGAAGGACCCCGGGACGAAGCACCGACGGGTCGCATGTCCTCCGTGCCGGAGCCCGCCCGGGGCGTGTCGGGTCCGAGGGGTGTCATGTGCGGGGCGTACCGGGTCCGAGGCGTGTCAGGTCCGGGGAGCGAGGCCCAGGGCGCGCCCCTCGGTGTCCCGGCGCACTTCGAGCACCGCCGTCACGGCCGTCCGCTCGACGGGCCCGTACACATGGGGGAACAGCACGTCTGCCGTGCCCTCCCGGCGGACCTCGGCCGCCAGCGCCGACTCCTCGACGCACAGCACCACGAGGGGGCCCGGCACATCCCGGTAGCGGGCGTCGGCGACGGCCAGCGCCGAGGCCTCGTCGGCCGAGCAGTGCACGAAGCCCTCCGCGGCGAGCGAGGGCGGACGGTAGGGCTGGTCGGGCCGAGCCGACCACTCGACCAGGGGAACCACATGCAGGATCATCTCTCGGTTCTACACCGGGCCCGCCCCCAGCGCGCCGGGCAGGGGAGGTTCCCCCAGGTGGCGGAGGTGTCCCCGCTGGGTGAGATTGGCCCTGTCCTCCTGCGTACCCCCCATCCGAAAGGCACGACAATGGCGGGAAATGACCTGGGCAGCCTTCTGGGCAGCCTCCTCGGCGGCGGCAACAGCGGCGGTGGCAACAGTGGCGGCGGAGCCTCCGCCGGCGGCGCCGGGAACATCCTCGGCGCGCTGCTCGGCGCCCTCGGCGGCAGTGCCGGCAGCCAGAGCAACGGCGGCAACCCGCTCGGCGGCCTCATGGACATGCTCACCAAGTCCGGGCTCGTCGACCAGGCCAAGTCCTGGGTCGGCGACGGCGACAACCAGCCGGTGAGCGGCGCCCAGATCGCCGAGGCGCTGCCGAACGACGCGCTCCAGCAGGCCGCACAGCAGGCCGGCGTCTCCCCCGAGGAGGCCGCCGACCAGATCGCCCAGCACCTGCCGCAGGCCGTCGACAAGCTGACCCCGGGCGGACAGCTGCCGCAGGCGGGCACCTCCCTGGAGGACCTGATCAAGCAGCAGAACCTGTAACGAGCACCGCACGCGGCGGCCGTCCTCGTCCGGAGGGCGGCCGCCGCGTACGTCCGCCGTCGGCGCTGACTACGCTGAACGGGAACGAAGACCAAGGCTAGGAGCACGTCGTGGCGGTACGAGCGGTCCGTGGGGCAGTCCAGCTGGAGCGGGACGAGGCCGGACACATGGACGAGCAGGTCGGCGCGCTGCTCACCGAGATCCTGGAGCGCAACGGCCTGACGCCGGACGACCTCATCAGCATCTGGTTCACCGCCACCCCCGATCTGCACAGCGACTTCCCGGCCGCCGCCGCGCGCGCCCTCGGCATCACCGACGTACCCCTGATCTGCGCGCAGGAGCTCGACATAGCCGGCGCCATGCCCCGCGTGGTGCGGATCCTCGCGCACGTCGAGACCTATCTCGACCGCTCCGAGATCGCCCACGTCTACCTCGGCTCCGCCGCCGCCCTGCGCAAGGACATCGCCCAGTGAGAACCGCCCTCGTCATCGGTACCGGACTCATCGGCACCTCTGCCGCCCTGGCCCTCAGCGGCCGGGGCGTCACCGTTCACCTCGTCGACCACGACCCGGGCCAGGCCCGCACCGCCGCGGCCCTCGGCGCCGGCACGGACGAGGCGCCCGAGGGCCGCGTCGACCTCGCCGTCGTCGCCGTGCCGCCCGCGCACGTGGCCGCGACCCTGGCCGAGGCGATCCGCGGCGGCGTGGCCCGCGCGTACATCGACGTGGCCAGCGTCAAGGGCGGGCCGCGCCGCGAGCTGCTCGCGCTCGGCTGCGACCTGAACTCCTACATCGGCACGCACCCCATGGCGGGCAAGGAGCGCTCGGGCCCGCTCGCGGCCACCGCCGACCTCTTCGAGGGCCGGCCCTGGGTGCTCACGCCGACCCGGGACACCGACACCGAGGTGCTCAACCTGGCGCTCGAACTGGTCGCGCTGTGCCGGGCGGTGCCGGTCGTCATGGACGCCGACGCCCACGACCGGGCCGTCGCGCTCGTCTCGCACACCCCGCAGCTGGTCTCCTCCATGGTCGCCGCCCGTCTCGAAGAGGCCGACGAGACGGCGGTACGGCTGTGCGGCCAGGGCATCCGGGACGTGACGCGCATCGCCGCCTCCGACCCCCGGATGTGGGTGGAGATCCTCTCCGCCAACCCGGGGCCGGTCGCCGACGTGCTGTCCGGGATCGCCGCCGACCTCGACGAGACCGTGCGCGCCCTGCGCTCGATGGAGTCCGCCGACGAGGACAAGCGGCGCGGCGGCGCGGCCGGCATCGAGGACGTGCTGCGGCGCGGCAACGCGGGCCGGGTCCGGGTGCCCGGCAAGCACGGGGCGGCGCCCGCCACGTACGAGGTCGTCGCCGTGCTGCTCAGCGACGAGCCGGGCGGCCTCGCGCGGCTGTTCGCCGACGCGGGCCGGGCCGGGGTCAACATCGAGGACGTCCGGATCGAGCACGCCACCGGCCAGCAGGCGGGCCTGGTCCAGCTGATGGTCGAGCCGGCCTCGGCCCCGGGGCTCACCGCGGCGCTGCGGGAGCGGGGCTGGTCGATCCGGCAGTGACGGCCGATCCGGGAGTGACGCGGTCGTCCCGACCGGGCGGGACGGGGGGCTCGCACGAGCCAGTAACCTTGTGGGGGGCGGATTTGCGCCCCGAGCATCCCCGCCCCGTACCAGGAAGGTGTCCGTCACCGTGGAAACCGCCGCCCGGACCGCTCCGGCAGCAGTGATTGTCGCCATCGACGGCCCCTCCGGCACCGGCAAGTCCAGCACCTCCAAGGCCGTCGCCGCCAAGCTCGGCCTGAGCTACCTGGACACCGGCGCCCAGTACCGGGCGATCACCTGGTGGATGATCAGCAACGGGATCGACATCGACGACCCGGCGGAGATCGCCGTCGCGGCCGCCAAGCCCGTGATCGTCTCCGGCACCGACCCGTCGGCGCCGACCATCACGGTCGACGGCGAGGACGCCTCGGGCCCGATCCGCACCCAGGACGTCACCTCGAAGGTCAGCGCGGTCAGCGCGGTCCCCGAGGTACGGGCCCTGATCACCCAGCTCCAGCGCGACATCGCGGCGGCCGCCGTCCTCGGCATCGTGGTCGAGGGCCGTGACATCGGCACCACCGTGCTGCCCGACGCCGACCTGAAGGTGTTCCTCACCGCGTCCCCCGAGGCGCGGGCGGCCCGCCGCAGCGGCGAGCTGAAGGGCTCCGACGTGGCGGCCACCAGGGAAGCCCTGATCAAGCGGGACGCGGCCGACTCCGGCCGCAAGACGTCCCCGCTGGCCAAGGCGGACGACGCGGTCGAGGTGGACACCACCGAGCTCACCCTGGACCAGGTCATCGAGTGCGTGGTCACCCTGGTCGAGGAGAAGCGGGCCGCCAAGTGACAGCAGTTCCTGTCTCCGAGCGGGGCGCGGAGATCGGGCGCCGCATCGGTGTCGGCCTGATGTACGGCCTGTGGCGGCCGCGCGTGCTGGGATCCTGGCGGGTTCCGGCGGCCGGCCCGGTGATCCTCGCCGTGAACCACTCGCACAACATCGACGGACCCATGGTCATGGGCACCGCCCCGCGCGGCACCCATTTCCTGATCAAGAAGGAAGCCTTCGTCGGGCCGCTCGGCCCGTTCCTCGAAGGCATCGGCCAGCTCAAGGTGGACCGGTCGGTCGCCGACCGCACCGCGATCACCGACGCGCTCGCCGTGCTCGACGGCGGCGGTGTCCTCGGCATCTTCCCGGAGGGCACCCGGGGCGACGGCGACTTCGCCTCGCTGCGGGCGGGCCTGGCCTACTTCGCCGTACGGTCGGGGGCGCCCATCGTGCCGGTGGCGGTCCTGGGAAGCACCGAGCGCCGCGGCCGGTTGATAAAGGGGCTGCCGCCGCTGCGCAGCCGGGTCGACGTGGTGTTCGGCGACCCCTTCGAAGCGGGCGACGGCAGCGGCAGACGCACCCGCAGAGCCCTGGACGAGGCCACCGTCCGCATCCAGGACCGGCTCACCGGCCACCTGGAGACCGCCAGGCGCCTGACCGGGCGCTAGGCCAGACTTTCAGTAGTGGACCGCTCGATCGCGGTCCACCGATCACCACGATGAACGAGGTACGGACTTCATGAACGACCAGCACGAACACGGAGCGCTCGGCGACGCCGAGTACGCGGAGTTCATGGAGCTCGCCGCCGAAGAGGGCTTCGACGTCGAGGACGTCGAGGAGGCCCTCGGCGAAGCCGGCCACGGCCCGCTGCCGGCCCTCGCCGTCGTCGGCCGCCCCAATGTCGGCAAGTCGACCCTGGTGAACCGCATCATCGGCCGTCGCGAGGCCGTGGTCCAGGACAAGCCGGGCGTCACCCGCGACCGCGTCACCTACGAGGCCGAGTGGGCCGGGCGCCGCTTCAAGGTCGTCGACACCGGCGGCTGGGAGCAGGACGTCCTCGGCCTCGACGCCTCCGTCGCCGCCCAGGCCGAGTACGCCATCGAGGCCGCCGACGCCGTGGTCTTCGTCGTCGACGCCACCGTGGGCGCCACCGACACCGACGAGGCCGTCGTCCGGCTGCTGCGCCGGGCCGGCAAGCCCGTCGTGCTCGCCGCCAACAAGGTCGACGGCATGTCCGGGGAGTCCGACGCCGCCGTCCTGTGGTCGCTCGGCCTCGGCGAGCCCTACCCGATCTCCGCGCTGCACGGCCGCGGCACCGGCGACCTGCTCGACGAGATCCTCAAGGCCCTGCCCGAGGCCCCGCCGCAGCGCTTCGGCACCTCGGTGGGCGGCCCCCGCCGCATCGCCCTCATCGGCCGTCCGAACGTGGGCAAGTCCTCGCTCCTGAACCAGGTCGCCAAGGAGGACCGGGTCGTCGTCAACGCCCAGTCCGGCACCACCCGCGACCCGGTCGACGAGCTGATCGAACTCGGCGGCATCACCTGGAAGTTCGTCGACACGGCCGGCATCCGCCGCCGCGTCCACCTCCAGGAGGGCGCCGACTACTACGCCTCGCTGCGTACCGCCGCCGCCGTCGAGAAGGCGGAGGTCGCGGTCGTCCTCATCGACACCAGCGAGTCGATCTCCGTGCAGGACCAGCGCATCATCACGATGGCGGTGGACGCCGGGCGCGCGCTCGTCATCGCCTACAACAAGTGGGACACCCTCGACGAGGAGCGGCGCTACTACCTGGAGCGCGAGATCGAGACCGAGATGCAGCAGGTCGCGTGGGCGCCCCGGGTCAACGTCTCCGCGCTGACCGGCCGCCACATGGAGAAGCTGGTTCCGGCGATCGAGACCGCGCTGGCGGGCTGGGAGACCCGGGTCCCCACCGGCCGCCTCAACGCCTTCCTCGGCGAGCTGGTGGCCGGCCACCCGCACCCGATCCGCGGCGGAAAGCAGCCGCGCATCCTGTTCGGCACCCAGGCGGGCACCAAGCCGCCGCGGTTCGTCCTGTTCGCCTCCGGCTTCATCGAGGCCGGCTACCGGCGCTTCATCGAGCGCCGGCTGCGCGAGGAGTTCGGCTTCGAGGGAACCCCGATCCACATCTCGGTGCGGGTGCGCGAGAAGCGCGGACGCAACCCCAAGAAGTAACTCCCTCACGGGAGCCGGGAGCCGGGAGCCGGTGGCCGGTGGCCGGTGGCCGGTGGCCGGTGGCCGGTGGCCGGGAGAGTCTGGAGCCGGGATTCCGTAAGGGAGCAACTCCCTTGCGGAATCCGGTTCAGAGCCCCCTGCGGGGGCCGGGCGGCAGGGCCGCCGGGAGCTGGTGCTGCCCGGCGTACTGCCGCCCGTTCGCGTTCATCGCGGGGTGCACATGCCAGTTGCCGGCGTAGGTGGCCGGGAAGTGCTGGGTCTGGTGGCCCGTCTGGTACCCGGTGCGGCTGCCGTGCGTCCCCGTCCCGAACCCGCCGATGGCGCCGAAGCCGGTGAAGCCGAGGTCCTCCTCGCCGGACCGGTCACCGGGCAGGGCGCGGAAGGACCGGAGGTACTCCGAGTACAGCGCGTCGTAGATCGGCGTGGGGGAGTGGGCTCCCGAGGCCTCGCCCGAGGGGCGCATGGCGGGGATCTGGGACTGGTACGGCTGGCGCGAAGGGTCGTATGTGTGCACGTATGTGCCAACGACCCCGTACGCCCGGGGATGCGGGGTGTTCCGGCTTATCGGTAGCGCGCCGCCCGGTGCCCCACGCCCCTATCCGCGCCCGCCCCGGGCCTGCCGGGACGGGCGCGCGGGAACCGTCAGGTGCCGGCCAGCGGCATCGCCGCGGCCACCAGCCGGCCATTGGCGGCGGCCTTCTCCAGCGCGTCCCTGAGCAGGTCCTCGCGCGGCTGCTGGCCGATCATGCCGACCGGGGCCGCGAAGACCAGGACGCGCTGGGACTTGTTGGCGGCGGCGCGCCAGCCCTCCGTCACCTGGAGCGGCTGATGGGCCTGCCACCACGACACCGAGCCGCTGCCGCCGCCGGTGCCGGGCTGAAGGACGGCGTGCAGCTGACCCATGGCGAGCAGCACGGACCAGCCCGGCAGCACGGCGGGCAGCCGGCCCATGTCGGTCACCGGGGCGAAGCCCTGCTCGATGAGGAGCGGCAGGAATTCATCGGTGCTGCCGCCCGAACCGGCCCGGGCGATCGGGCCGGTCGGCTCGACGACGAGCGCCGGATGCAGATCCCCCTCGATCAGGACCAGGCCGCTGGTGATGCCGAGCACGGCCTGCTCGGGCGAACCGCCGACCGCCGCCGGGTCCTCGCCGGTGATGGAGCGTACGGCGCCCTGGAGCTGCTCCTCGGCGACCTGGACGACCTGGGAGGGGATGCAGCTGGCGTGGGCGAAGGCGAGTACGGCCGTTTCCTCGCCGACGAACAGGACGGTGCTGGTGCGCTCCTGCTCGGAGTCGCCCGGCGTGCGGCAGGAGGTGCAGTCATAGCTGCCCGGGGCGTTCTCGCCGGCGAGCAGCCGCTCGGCTTCTTCGTCGCCGATCTCGGCGCGGACGTCCTCACTGACGTCGAGCATGCGCGGCACGGGTGGCTCCTAGGAACTGAGTGGATGCGCCGGGCGGTTCCCGGCTTCTCTCGTACAAACGACAACGGGTGATCTGTGGCCGGAGTCACGCGCGACGCCGGACGGAATCGAACCGCCGCCAGCGGAGGGTGAATCCGCCCCCGGAACCGCTCACTCCCCGTCAACGCATGTGGGGGACACGGAAGTTGGGGCGGTGAGCTGACTCACAGATCACTTCGCCGACAGGTCGACAAATCATGAAATCAAGCGATTCAGTGGGTGACCGGAAAGCGCCGCTACTTCCGGTAACGGGCAACTGGCCTTGCAGGACGGGCCGTTGGTTGATGCCGGAGCCCGCAGGTCCCTAGATTCCAGCGCCGTGTGCATCGAGCACCGCCCGGGAACGCCCGCCGGCCGCACAGCCAGCACGACCTTCCGGCGGGCGGGGCAGCGCGGAACGAGGCGCCGGACGCGCCGAGGGCCGCACCGCCCAGGGGGACCCCGGGTCCTTCGAGAGGGATTTCATGTCCGTTGGTACCAGTGGTTCCAGCTCCGCACGCAGGCGTGGCACGGCAGCGCTGATCGGAGCCGCGATCGCGGCTCCGGCCGCCCTGCTCGGCGTCACCGCCGGCCCGTCCGCCGCGGCGGACGCGGGTGTGTGGGACCGCATCGCGCAGTGCGAGAGCGGCGGAAACTGGCACATCAACACCGGGAACGGCTACTACGGCGGGCTCCAGTTCGACGCCGGGACCTGGCGGGCGCACGGCGGCGGGGCGTACGCCGCCACCGCCGACCGGGCCAGCCGGGCCGAGCAGATCGCCGTGGCCACCAAGGTCAAGGACGCGCAGGGCTGGGGGGCCTGGCCGGTCTGCTCGCGCCAGGCGGGCGCGTTCGGCAGCGCCCCCGGGGCGGGAGCGCCGGCCCGCCCGAAGAAGCAGGCCGAGCAGCCCGGCCGGGCGGCGCCGAAGGCGCACAAGGCGCCGGCGCCGCAGCCGGCGGAGGCCGGGCAGCGGCGTGCGGAGGCCGGGCAGCGGTCCGGCGCTCCGCTCCGCGCCGAGCGCGTGGCCGCCGGCTCCTACACGGTCCGGGGCGGGGACACGCTGTCCGCCATCGCCGCGGCCCACGGCTCGGGATGGGAGGCGCTGTACGCGGCCAACAAGGCCGTCATCGGCGATGACCCGGATCTGATCCTGCCCGGGCAGCAGCTGCGGATCTGATGGCCGGGGCCCCGTCCGGCCGCCCGGCCGGGGCCCGTAGCCCCCGCACCGCAGCGCCGCGCGCCCCCGTTCCTCCCCGGGTGGACCCCGGGTGGTCCGATCCGCTCGTGGAGTACAGGCGATCCGCTCCTGGAGTACAGATGAAGGACACGCCAAGTACAGTCCGTATCTGTCCGAAGGATTTCGGTCCTCATCCGTCCGGATGGTCAAACGATCAAGACCACGATCGGCTGACCGATCGCACGACCAAGGGATGCCTGGCCCATGCACATCTCGTTCCTGCTGCACAACGCGTACAGCCTGGGCGGCACCATACGGTCGACCTTCAACCTCGCGGGCGAGCTCGCCCGGCGGCACGACGTCGAGATCGTCTCCGTCTTCCGCCACCACGACGAGCCCACGCTGCCCGCCCCCGAGGGCGTCCGCCTCAGGCACCTCGTCGACCTCCGCAGGAACGGCCCCGGATACGAGGGCGACCACCCCGATCACCAGCGGCCGGCCAAGGTCTTCCCGCGCGGCGACGGCCGCCACAGCCAGTACAGCCGCCTCACCGACGCCCGGATCGGCGCCCACCTCGCGGCGATCGAGGCCGACGTCGTGGTCGGCACCCGGCCCGGCCTGAACGTCCACATCGCCCGCGAGACCCGCCCCGGTGTGGTCCGCGTCGGCCAGGAGCACCTGACCCTGGCCGGGCACAGCTACCGGCTGCGCAGCGAGATAGCCCACTCCTATCCGCAGCTCGACGCGATCACCACGGTCACCCGGGCCGACGCCGACGCCTACCGGGCCCTGCGCCTGCGCGGTGTCCGCCTCGACGCGGTGCCCAACTCGGTGCCCGCACCCCGCGTGGAGCCCGCCTCCGGCGAGAGCAGGCTGGTGGTGGCGGCCGGCCGGCTCACCCCGGTCAAGCGGTACGACCTGCTGGTGCGGGCCTTCGCGCAGGTGGTCGCCGTACGGCCGGACTGGCGGCTGCGGATCCACGGCGCCGGCGACGCCTTCGGCAACGAACGCGGCGCCCTGCGCAACCTCATCGACGATCTCGGCCTCTACAACCATGTGTTCCTCATGGGTGTGGCCGGTGATCTCGACGGCGAGTGGATCAAGGGATCCCTCGCGGCCGTGACCTCCAGCCACGAGTCCTTCGGCATGACCATCGTCGAGGCCATGCGCTGCGGCCTCCCGGTCGTCTCCACCGACTGCCCCCAGGGGCCGCGCGAGATCATCGACGACGGAGTGGACGGCCGGCTCGTCGAGACCGGCAGCGTCGACGCGGTGGCCGCGGGCCTGCTCGAACTGATCCAGGACGACGCGCTGCGCCTGCGCATGGCCAAGGCCGCCCTGGACAGCTCCCGGCGCTTCGACCCGGCCGCGATCGCCGAACGGCACGAGGCGATCTTCGGCGAACTGCACGCCCGCGGCGCCGGCAGCCGCTCCGCCGGGGCGCTGCGCGACGGTCTCCACCGGGCCCGCAGCACGGCCCTCGACGGGGCCTACGCCCTGCGCCACAAGGCCGCCTCCGTGCTCCGGAAAGGGCAGACCGCATGACCACCACAGCCAAGTCGCCGAACGCCGGCAGCGCTCCCGCCGCGCCGCGCGTCGACTGCATAGCCGACTCCGCGGGCGGGCTGACCTTCGACGTCATCGCGACCGCGGACACGGACGCAACGCTCGTCCTGCGCCGCCAGGGCGCCGGCCCCGGCGCCGATGTGCGGCTGCCGCTCACTCCGGCCGCCGAGGGACTCCTGCGGGCGGTGCTGCCCAGCACGGTCGACCTCGCGGAGGGCATCTGGGACGCCGGCCTCCGCTTCGGCGAGGGCGCCGAGCAGCGCCTGGAGCCGGGCGTACGGGACCTGCGCGCGCTGGTCGACCGGGCGCCGGGGCCGGACGCCGAGCGGATCGCGGTCCGCATCCCCTATCCGGCGGCCTCCGGCGCGCTCGTGGTCCGCAGCTGGCTGCGCAGGCCGCACGCCGAGACCGGCACCATCGGCTTCGACGGGGCCTCGGTCACCGTCCAGGGCCGCCTCTACGGAGCGCAGCTCGGCCCCGAGGCGGCCGTCGAGGCACGCCTGCGGGGCGCCGGCGGCCGCGCCCACCGGGTCGGGGCGCGCGCCGACGGCGACGGCGGGGGCTTCACCTTCACGCTGCCGTACGCGCCGCTCGCCGAGGGGCTCGACGCCAAGGAGTGGCTCTGGGACCTGTGGCTGCTGCCCGGCCCGGACGGCCCCGCCGTGCGGCTCGCCCGCATCCTCGACGACGTGCCCCTGAAACAGGCGATCTTCGTGTACCCGGGGAGGAAGGCCGGCTCCGCCGTGGTGCGCCCGTACTACACCGGGGCGAACGATCTGAGCGTGCGGGCCGACGCGGCCCGGACCTGACCGCGGCCACCACCCCGCGGCCCCCCCCGGCGGCCACCACCCCGCGAGCCCCGCACTACCGGCCCGGGGAGAGCGAGCCCGGCTAGGACCCCGGCTAGGACGCCGGCAGGACCCCGGGTCCCTCGGGTCCCTCCGGTCCCGGCACGGCCGCCGGCCCGGCCGCCGGCTCCAGGTCGTCGCGGAACGGCGCGAACTCGGGGTGGTGCAGGTC
This sequence comes from Streptomyces sp. CB01201, assembly GCF_002803085.1. Taxonomy (GTDB): domain Bacteria; phylum Actinomycetota; class Actinomycetes; order Streptomycetales; family Streptomycetaceae; genus Streptomyces; species Streptomyces hundungensis. The sequence continues at coordinate 45,704 of NZ_NNBJ01000011.1, forward strand.
GAACGCCGGGGACTCGGTGCGGATGCGCGGGATGGTCACGAAGTTGTGCCGGGGCGGGGGGCAGGAGGTCGCCCACTCCAGCGAGCGGCCGAACCCCCAGGGGTCGTCGACCTCCACCTTCCTGCCGTACTTCGCCGTCCTCCAGACGTTGTAGAAGAACGGCAGCGTGGACAGGCCGAGCAGGAAGGCACCGATCGACGAGATGGTGTTGAGCGCGGTGAAGCCGTCCGCTGCCAGATAGTCCGCGTACCGCCGCGGCATGCCCTGCGCCCCCAGCCAGTGCTGGACCAGGAACGTGGTGTGGAAGCCGATGAAGAGCGTCCAGAAGTGCATCTTGCCGAGCCGCTCGTCCAGCATCCGGCCGGTCAGTTTCGGCCACCAGAAGTAGAAGCCGCCGAACGTCGCGAAGACCACCGTGCCGAACACCACGTAGTGGAAGTGGGCCACCACGAAGTACGAGTCCGTGACGTGGAAGTCCAGCGGCGGCGAGGCCAGGATGACGCCGGTGAGGCCGCCGAACAGGAAGCTCACCAGGAATCCGATCGCCCACAGCATCGGGGTCTCGAAGCTCAGGGAGCCCCGCAGCATCGTGCCGGTCCAGTTGAAGAACTTCACTCCGGTGGGCACCGCGATCAGGAACGACATGAACGAGAAGAACGGCAGCAGCACCGCCCCGGTCGCGAACATGTGGTGCGCCCACACCACGACGGAGAGCCCGGTGATGGCCGCCGTCGCCCCGATCAGGGTCGTGTAGCCGAAGACCGGCTTGCGGGAGAAGACCGGGATGATCTCCGTGATGATGCCGAAGAACGGCAGCGCGATGATGTAGACCTCGGGATGGCCGAAGAACCAGAAGAGGTGCTGCCACAGCAGCGCGCCTCCGTACTGCGCTTCGAAGACCACCGAGCCGAACCTGCGGTCCGCCTCCAGGACCAGCAGCGCCGCCGCCAGCACCGGGAACGCGATGAGCACCAGGACCGAGGTGAACAGGACGTTCCAGGTGAAGACCGGCATCCGGAACATCGTCATGCCGGGCGCGCGCATCCCGATGATGGTGGTCACGAAGTTGACCGCCCCGAGGATGGTGCCGAAGCCGGAGAGCGCCAGGCCCATGATCCAGAGGTCGGCGCCCGCGCCGGGGGAGCGGGTCAGCGAGTTGAGCGGCGCGTAGGCGAACCAGCCGAAGCTCGCGGGACCCGTCGGCAGCAGCACCGAGCCGAGCACGATCAGACCGCCGAACAGGAACAGCCAGTACGCCAGCATGTTCAGGCGCGGGAAGGCCACGTCGGGGGAGCCGATCTGCAACGGCATGATCGCGTTGGCGAACCCGGCGAACGTGGGCGTCGCGAAGAGCAGCAGCATGATCGTGCCGTGCATCGTGAAGAGCTGGTTGTACTCCTCGTTGCTCATCAGCTGGAGCCCGGGGCGGGCCAGTTCGGCTCGCATCAGGAGCGCCATCAGACCGGCGATCAGGAAGAAGACGAACGAGGTGATCAGGTAGAGGTGCCCGATCTTCTTGTGGTCGGTGGTGGTCAGCCAGTCGACGATCACCGCACCCGGCCGGCCCTCCCGTGCGGGTTTCGCCGCCGGGGTCACCGTCTCCGTTCCCATCGCACCCCCAGAGGTGTCTGGCGTCAGGCCAGGGCACATGATGCTCGCGCTCCGGGCCGCCGCGACAGAGGGCCGGTGTCATCCGGCCGAGACCCGTGCCGGTACGGACACCGAGTCGGAAGTAGGGATCGCGTAAGGGTGTGGTGAATTGCCAACGCCCTGTCAATTTCACTCGCAGTGCTGCCGCATGGGAATTGATCCAAGGGCCGTGGGGCGAATTGAATCAATTCACCAAATGCGTTCGAGTGGCCGGAACCGTGGTGTGCGATAACTGGGCAAGGGGCCAGGAACTGCCCGTACGAGTGACGGAGTTCGAGGGGAACTCGACCCGCGATCCTGTGACAGAAGTGTGACTGGTGGGGTACCCGGGGCGGACAACCGGCGGCTTCGTCCGGGCCTCGCGGGCCGCCCGGGCCCCCCGCTTCCGTCCGTGCCGCGGCCCGCCTACGGTGGGGTGCATGGCACCCATACCGTCCCACTCCGCCCATCCCGACGACGCACCCGAGTCCTATGTCGGCCTCGATGCCGGGGACGCCGAGCGCCTTGCCAGGTCGCGCGGCTGGTCCACCGTCAGGTCGCTGCCGCCGGGCTCGATCATCACCATGGAGTATCTGGCGGGCCGGCTGAACTTCGAGGTCGACAACGGCAGCGTGCGGCGCTGCTGGCACGGCTGAGGTCTCCCCGCCCCCGCGCTCCGGCCCCACGGAGACCACGAAGGCCCCCGGCGAGCTGCCGGGGGCCTTCGTGCCGCGTGCGTACCGTTGCGCGTCGCCGGGGTGCCGGTCAGCCGCCCAGGGGGCGGGCCGGGGCGGTGCGCGGCGAGCGCTCGGTGTGCGGGGGGCGCCGGGTGCCCGCGGGGACGACCGGGGGCCGCTCCGAACGGGCGGGCTGGTACGGCCGGGCCGGGAGCGGCCGGCCGGAACCGCGTCCGCTGGCCGCGCCGACGGGCTCGCGCACCGGGACGTCGTCCTCGTCGTGGCCGCGCTGGGGCACCATCGCGGGCGCCGCGGGGGCGGGCACCGGGGCCGGCGCGGTGGCGACGCTGCGGCGTCGGCGCTCGCGCACCTTCGCGCGCACGGCGAAGACGAAGGCCTCGGCGCGGGCGATGAGCGGCTCGAACCAGGGCAGGGCCAGCAGGATCAGCAGCCCGGCCGCCCAGCCGAGGAGCACATCGCTCACCCAGTGGGTGCCCAGGTACACGGTGGTCGCCCCGACTCCCAGGGCGACCATGGCCGAGATGACCGAGAGCCAGCGCCTGGCGCGTGGGGTGGTGGCGAGGTAGGCGAGGATGCCCCAGGTCACGACCGCGTTGGCGGTGTGCCCCGAGGGGAATATGTCGCCGCCGGCGAAGAGCTCGGCGGACCCTATCTGCGTGGCGTAGTGCGGCCCGAGACGCCCCAGGCCGAGCTTGACCGAACCGACCGTCATGTTGAGCAGCAGAAGGGCCGCTCCGAGGGTCAGGAGCGGCCGCAGTGTGTGCTGGCGCCAGGAGCGCCAGCCCAGCCAGGCCATCACCATCACCGCGGTGGGACCGCGCTGGCCGAGGACCACGAAGTAGTCCAGGAAGGCGTGCAGCTGCGGCCACTGCTCGTACGGCCGGTACAGCATGACCTTCCAGTCCAGCTCGACGAGCCAGGAGGAGCCCAGCACGGCGACGACGATGGCGAGGTAGAACGCCATCGTCGCCCCGAAGAGGACCACGCGGTGACGGCTCATCCGCGGGATCTCTATCTTCGGTGGCTCGGGCTCCCGGTCCAGGCGGGCGAAGATTCGGTCAGTACGCACTCAATCGACGTTACAGCGAGTGAGTGACGGCCCAGGCCGATCCCCGGTCTTTGTGATGTCGCCGTGATGTGGAGTATGTCTCACGACCCACTTTATTCCCGGGCCTTCGCGAATACCCCGGTCCTTGTCCTCTATTCATTCGACTCGCCTCCTGAAGGCGTGTTTCTATCCGGCGTAATTCCGTTGGCCGGGCGGGTGAGCGGAATTCATGCTTCGGTCACCGGACCGGCACGGAGCGTAAAGATCACCCCATCGGTCGGGCGGGGGTGGCGCACACCACACCCGGGCCGGCTGCGCGGTGAGAGGTGGACCACGCGCCGCGGGGGCGAACTCGCGTACGCTGACGAACCACTCGCCCGTCGATGCCGGACCTTCGGGGACCCCGATCAGGGCTGGTCACTGGTCCACCGGGCCCGCCGACCGCGCGAGTGCTGACGGCACGGTCCGTCCAGACCGCACCGTCCCGGACCCCCTGGGTCCGCAGTACTGGGAGGTACGTACATGACAGGGACGACCATGACCGGCGCGTCACCGCGCGCCCATGCCGGCGGCGCCAACCGCTGGGTCATCCTCGTCGTCCTGTGCGTGAGCCTGCTGTTCGTGGCACTCGACGCCACCGTGCTGCACGTCGCGATCCCCTCGGTCACCGAGGATCTGCGGCCGGGCCCGGTGGAACTCCTGTGGATCGTCGACGCCTACCCGCTGGTCTGCGCCGCCCTCCTCATCCTCTTCGGCACCCTCGGCGACCGGATCGGCCGCCGGCGCGTGCTGCTGCTCGGCTACGCGATCTTCGGCGCCGCCTCCGCGGTCGCCGCCCTCGCCGAGTCGGCGTCGGTGCTCATCGCGGCCCGCGCGCTGCTCGGCATCGGCGGCGCGATGATCATGCCCGCGACCCTCTCCATCCTGCGCGTCGTCTTCCCCGACCGCCGCGAGCGGGCCACCGCCATCGGCATCTGGACGGCGGTCGCCGCGATCGGCGCGGCCACCGGTCCCGTGCTCGGCGGCTTCCTGGTCCAGCACTTCTGGTGGGGCTCGGTCTTCCTCATCAACATCCCGCTGATGGCCCTGATACTGCCGCTGGGCCGCTGGATCCTGCCCGAGTCCAAGGGCAGCTCCGACGGACCCTGGGACGTGCTCGGCGCGCTGATGGCGGCCGGCGGCATACTCGCGGTGGTCTTCGGTGTGAAGCGGCTCGGCACCGGAGTCGGCCTCCTCGACGGCCGCGCCCTCGCCGCCCTCTGCATCGGCGCGGCCCTGCTCATCCTGTTCGTCCGCAGGCAGCGCCGCCGCGAACATCCCCTCATCGACATCGGGATGTTCTCGCGGCCCGCCTTCTCCACCTCGGTCGGCTGCATCATCGTCGCGATGCTGGCGCTCGTCGGCCTGGAGCTCATAGCGGTCCAGTACCTCCAGCTCGTCCTCGGCCTCTCCCCGCTCCAGACCGGTCTGCGGATGCTGCCGCTCACCTTCGCCGCGATGGCGGCCGGCGCCACGGGGTCGTACACGATTCGATGGCTCGGCCCGCGCCGCATGGTCTGTACCGGCTTCGTGCTGACCGCCGGCGCCGTGCTCCTCCTCGTCCTGATGGGCCAGACCGACTGGCCGGCCCTGATGCTCGTCTCCTTCGTCATGCTCGGCTTCGGCCTCCAGACGACCCTGTTCGCCGCGTACGAGTCGATGCTCAGCGAGGCCCCGCCCGAGCGGGCCGGCGGCGCGGCCGCCATCGGCGAGACCTCCTACCAACTCGGCGCCGGCATGGGCATCGCACTGCTCGGCAGCGTCATGAACGCCGCGTACGCGCCCGGTCTCGCCGCCGTGCGCGGCGTCCCCGCCGAGTCCTCCGCCGCCGCGTCCCATTCGCTCGGCGAGGCCTACGACGTCGCCGAACGCCTCGGCGGCCCGGCCGGTCAGGCGCTGCGCGCCGCGGCCCGCACCTCCTTCGTGCACGGCGTGCACGTCACCCTGTTCGTCAGCGCCGCGCTGCTGCTCCTCGGCGCGGTGGCCGGCCTCCGGCTGCCGCGGATCATGGACTGCTCGGCGGCGGGCCAGGACCGGGACGCCGAGCCGGAGCCGCTCCGCGAGGAACGGCCGTCCCAGGGCCGCCCGCACGCGGTGAAGGTGCCCGCCCCGGCCCGGCCGGGCGATGTGGCGACCGTGGAGTCTGGACGCACGGGACACTGACCCGTAACGTCAGCGCTCAGGTAATAACTAACACTGCTAGTTTTAGTTGAGCGAGAGCCGCGGAGGCGCCCCCATGTCCGCTCCTTCCTCCAAGCTGCCCCCCTTCGACCCGGCCGACCCGATCGGCATCGACGACCTGCTGAGCCCCGAGGACCTCGCGGTCCGCGACACCGTGCGCTCCTGGGCCGCCGACCGGGTGCTGCCGCACATCGCCGAGTGGTACGAGAACGGCGAACTGCCCGGCATCCGTGAACTGGCCCGGGAACTCGGCTCGATCGGTGCGCTCGGCATGTCCCTGACCGGGTACGGCTGCGCGGGCGCCAGCGCCGTCCAGTACGGGCTCGCCTGTCTGGAGCTGGAGGCCGCGGACTCCGGCATCCGCTCGCTCGTCTCCGTCCAGGGCTCGCTCGCCATGTACGCGATCTGGCGGTTCGGCTCCGAGGAGCAGAAGCAGCGCTGGCTGCCCGGCATGGCGGCGGGCGAGATCATCGGCTGCTTCGGCCTCACCGAGCCCGACCACGGCTCCGACCCGGCCGGCATGCGCACGTACGCCAAGAAGGACGGCACCGACTGGGTCCTCAACGGCCGCAAGATGTGGATCACCAACGGTTCGGTGGCCGGCGTCGCCGTGGTCTGGGCCCAGACCGACGACGGCATCCGCGGCTTCGCCGTGCCGACCGGCACCCCGGGCTTCTCGGCCCCCGAGATCAAGCACAAGTGGTCGCTGCGGGCCAGCGTCACCAGCGAACTGGTCCTGGACGAGGTGCGGCTGCCCGCCGACGCCGTGCTCCCGGAGGTCACCGGGCTCAAGGGCCCGCTCAGCTGCCTCTCGCACGCGCGGTACGGAATCGTGTGGGGCGCGATGGGCGCGGCCCGGGCCTCCTTCGAGGCGGCCGTCGACTACGCGAAGACCCGCGAGCAGTTCGGCAGGCCCATCGGCGGCTTCCAGCTGACCCAGGCCAAGCTCGCCGACATGGCGCTCGAACTGCACAAGGGAATTCTGCTCGCCCACCACCTGGGGCGCCGCATGGACGCGGGGCGGCTGCGCCCGGAGCAGGTCAGCTTCGGCAAGCTCAACAACGTGCGCGAGGCGATCGAGATCTGCCGCACCTCACGCACGATCCTCGGCGCGAACGGCATCTCGCTCGAATACCCGGTGATGCGGCACGCCACCAACCTCGAATCGGTGCTCACCTATGAGGGCACCGTGGAGATGCACCAGCTGGTGCTCGGCAAGGCGCTCACCGGACTCGACGCGTTCCGCTAGGAACACCCGGGCCCGGCGACACCTCCCGTCTCCCCGGGGGGCAACCCCCGGACCCCCGGCCGGAACGCACCGGAGGTTCAGCTCTGGTTCCTGTGTCCTCCGGGGGGGCAACCCCCGGACCCCCGGTCGGAACGCACCGGAAGTTCAGCTCTGGTTGAAGAAGCCGCCGGTCTGGCGGCCCGCGGCCTCGCCGCTGACGATCTGGGTGTCGGCGGGCGTCAGCAGGAAGACTCTCGTCGCCACGCGCTCGATGGAGCCGCGCAGACCGAAGGTGAGCCCGGCCGCGAAGTCGACCACGCGCTTGGCGTCGCCGGCGTCCATGGACGTGAGGTTCACGATCACCGGGACGCCCTCGCGGAACAGTTCGCCGATGCCCCGCGCGTCGCGGAAGCCGTCCGGAGTGACGGTGGCGATCCGGCGGCCCTGCTCCTCGGCCGTCTCGGAGGCCACCCGCACCCGCGGGTCGGTCACCCAGGCCTCGCCGGACTCGGCGGCACCCTCGGTGTACTCGTCGTCGTAGTAGCGGTCGTCGTTGTCCTCGACAAGCCCCAGCCAGGCACTGGCCTTGCGCACCGATCCCATGGACGCCTCCTCTCACTGCGGTCAGCTTCTTGCTGCTTGTTCAGTTCCCTATCCCTATGGTCGTCCATGATGCGGATACCGCGCCAAGTGGATAGTCGCCGCGCAGGTGATTCGTGACGGTACTGGCACAGATCATGTGGCGATTCGTCAGGAATCTTCTGGGATACGCCCGGTACGTGAAGCCCGGAGTAACAAAATTATGTATGTCACTCCACATGAGTGACACAGGGGTCGTACGGGTGAACGGATGGCTCGATACGGTGCCTGCCGTACTGAAGAACGAGGGGTCGGTCGGGCTCCCGGCGGGCCACCGGGCCCCCAGAGCGGCCTGTCCGCCACGGTCCTGACGGAGCCTCAGGCCCGCGGGGGCGGGTCCGGGAACGGCGTAGGGTGCCCCGGTCGGCCGCGCGAGCGGCCGAAAGGCACCCTCAATCCGTCCCCGCGAAACGCTACTTGTGCTCGGGCGGGGAGATCTGGGACTGCTCGATACCCGAGCCCGTGGTGCCCCACTTCGTCAGGATCCTGTCGTACGTGCCGTCCTTCTTGAGCCGGTTCACCGCGGCCTGGAAGGCCGGCGCCAGCGGGGTGCCCTTCTTGAAGGCGAAGCCCACGTCGAGACGGTGGTACTCGTTGAGGAACCTCAGCCCCTCCTGCTGCCCCACCGCGTACCGCAGCCCGTTGATCGTCGACATGACGACATCGCTGCGGCCCTGCTGGAGCGAGATCCACAGCGCGCCCGTGTCGCTGTAGCTCTGCACCGCGTACGGCTTCTTGCCCGCTTCCTTGCACTTGGCCTTGTTCTGCTCCAGGGTCGCCTCGAACGTGGTGCCCGCCGCGCTGGCCACGTTCAGTCCGCAGAGCTGTGTGAGGTCGGTGACCGAGGTCAGCCTGCTGTCCTTGCGGACGGCGAAGCCCTGGCCGTCGTTGATGTACGTCACGAAGTCGATGGTCTTGCGGCGGGCATCGGTGACGCCGAAGTTGCCGGTGCCCAGGTCGTACTTGCCGCTGTCGAGCGCGGGCAGGATCACCTCGAACGCGGCCACCTCGCGCTTCAGCTTCAGGCCGAGCACCTTGGCGACGGCGTCCGCGAAGTCGACGTCCTGGCCGACGACCGTCTTCCCGTCCGGCAGGTAGGTCGCCCCCGGCGGGGTGCCCACGCTGGTGGCGATGGTGAGGGTGCCCGAGGCGCGGACGTCCGCGGGCAGCAGGGCCGCCGCGGCCTCGTCCTTCCGTACGGCCGACACCACATCGGTGGTGGGGATCGTGCCCTTCTGCCCGGCGGCCGGCGCGGCGTTCGCCGCCTCCGTGCCGCCCGGGTCCCCGGACCCGCAGGCGGTCAGACCGAGGGCCGCGGCGGTGATCAGGGCGAACGCGGCGAGACTGCGCGATCTGCTCAGGCTTCGGGACCGGCTCATGACGGGGTGTGCTCCAGGGTTTTCGGGCAGGCCGAACGCGGCCGGGTGCGGGTGCGGGTGCGGACGTGGGTGCCGCGGGCGGGACGGACGGCAGCGCGACGGGCGCGTCGCGATGCCTGACAGGGCGAGGGGAGGGGAGGGGTGCGCGTGTGAGCGAAGATGTGAAGGCGTGCGGAGAACGGCGCGAAGGCGCACGGAAGACGCGGGGCGCGCTGAGCGCGCCGAACGCGGAAGAGACCGCGCAGGGAGTCAGCTCAACAGGAAGAGGACCACACTCGACCGAAGTCGATGTGGGAGCGCGTGACCAGCCACTGCTGCGGATGCATGGCCCAAGTGGAACAGGCATCCGTTTCTGCGTCAACTGCCCTGAGACGCAACGTTCACAGTATGGACAAGCTTGACAACCTCCAGCATGCACCGCATAGCCTCGGGGCCGGAAACCGTGCTGAGGGGCTCGGTTCCGCACCACCCGCGCCATGTGTCCGTGAAGGCACTTCCCGTGTTCGATCCCCGTATCCACGGAGCCTTCGCATGTCCCTCACCCTCCCCGAACGCCCGCCCACGGCGCCGGCCGGCGACGTCCCCGAAGCCCCGCGCATCGTCCCCGCACGCCGAACCGGCCAGCGGATCACGGCAGTTGTCGTCCTGGTGCTGCTCGGCCTGGCGATCAACTCCGTCGTGCGCAACGACGCCTTCCAGTGGGGCGTGGTCGCCGACTACTTCGCCACCACCGCCGTCCTGCGCGGGCTCTGGCTGACCGTGTGGCTCACCGCCGTCGTCATGGCCCTCGGCTTCGCGCTCGGCACGCTCCTCGCGGTCCTGCGGCTGTCCACCAACCCCGTTCTGCGAGCGGTGAGTTGGGGATACGTCTGGCTGTTCCGGTCGACGCCGATCCTGGTGCAGCTGCTCTTCTGGTTCAACATCGGGGCGCTGTATCCGCACATCCTCGGCGTGCGGACCGTCGATCTGATGGGCCCGGTCACCGTCGCCGTCGTCGGGCTCACCCTGCACGAGGCCGCCTACGCCGCCGAAGTCGTGCGCGGCGGCATCCTCTCGGTGCCGCGCGGCCAGCTGGAGGCCGCCCAGTCGCTCGGCCTGAGCCGGCTGCGCAGACTGCGCCGGATCGTGCTGCCGCAGGCCATGCGCTCCATCGTGCCGCCCGCCGGGAACATGCTGATCGGCACCCTCAAGGGCACCTCGATCGTCTCCATCATCGCCGTCAACGACCTGCTGTACTCGACCCAGTTGATCTACCACCGCACCTATCAGGTGGTCCCGCTGCTGCTCGTCGCCACGCTCTGGTACGTCGTGGTGACCTCGCTCCTCTCGGTGGTCCAGTACTACGTCGAGCGCCACTACGCACGCGGTTCGGCGGACGCCCGGTGAACGCCTCCCTCGTCGTGGTCGGAGCGGGGCCCCGCGGCACCGGATTCCTGGAGCGCCTCGCCGCCAACCTGCCCCTGCTGTACGGGGACGAGCCCCTGGACGTCCATCTGGTGGACCCGCATCCCGCGGGCGCCGGGCGGATCTGGCGGGCCGACCAGTCGCCGCTGCTGTGGATGAACTCCATGGCCGAGGACGTCACCATGTTCACCGACGACACCGTCCAGCAGGAGGGCCCGGTCCGGCCCGGCCCCACCCTCGCCGAATGGTCCGGCCTGGACGCCCGCAGCTTCCCCAGCCGGCGGGCCCAGGGCGAGTATCTGCGCTGGGTGTACGAGGGCGCCGTGGCCGCACTGCCGCCGAACGTCACCGTGCACGAGCACCGCACCCGCGCCACCCGGGTCGGCGGTCCGCGCGCGGGCCGCCAGCGGGTGTGGCTCGAAGGCCGCCCCGAGCCGCTCGTCGCCGACCTGGTCGTCCTCGCCCTCGGGCACCTGGACGCCGAACTCGACGCCGAACAGCTCCAGTTGGCGGACTTCGCCGAGCGGCACGGTCTGCTGCACCTGCCGCCGGCCTTCACCGCCGACAGCGACCTGTCGGCCGTGCGCCCCGGCGAGACGGTCATCGTGCGGGGCTTCGGGCTCGCCTTCGTCGACCTCATGGCGCTGCTCACCGAAGGGCGCGGCGGGCGCTACGACGCGGACGGCAGCTACCGCCCCTCGGGCCGCGAGCCCGTCCTCTACGTCGGGTCCCGGCGCGGCGTGCCCTACCACTCCAAGATCGGCTACACCTGGACCGGCGAACGGCCGCCGCTGCCGCGCTTCTTCGGCCCCGCCGAGGTCGACGCCCTGCTGAGCCGTCCGCACCGGCCCGACTTCCGGCGTGACATCTGGCCTCTGATCGACAAGGAGCTGGGCTTCGCCCACTACCACCGCCTCTTCCACGCCCACCCCGAGCGCACCGCCGGGCGCTGGGCCGACTTCGAGGAGAAGTACGCCGCGGCCGGCCCCGGCAGCCCCGAGCTCCCCACCCTGGTCGCCGCCTCCGTCCCCGACCCCGCCGACCGGCTCGACCTGGAAGCCCTCGACCACCCTCTCGACGGGCTGCGCTTCGAGTCGTACGCGAGCCTCCAGGACGGCCTGCGGGCATACGTCCAGGACGACCTGACGCGACGTCATGACAACGCCCACAGCGTCGACTTGGCCGTATTCCTCGGGCTGCTCTCGGTCTACGGGCAGCTCCAGCGGATCGGCGACGTCGGAGGCTGGTGGCACGGCTTCTTCAGCTTCCTCGCCTCCGGGCCGCCCGGACCCCGGCTGCGGCAACTGCTCGCCCTGTCCGAGGCGGGCGTGGTGCGGTTCCTCGGCGCGGGCGTCACCGTCGAGGCCGACGAGGCGGCCGGCGTCTTCCGGGCGGGCAGCGCCAGCGTGCCCGGCAAGTGGATCGAGGCGGCGACCCTGATCGAGGCCCGCCTTCCCGAGCCCTCGGCGGAGCGCCCCGGCAGCCCCCTGCTGCGGGCCCTGTACGAAGAGGGGGCGGCGGCCGCCGACACCGGCCTGCTTCAGGTGGACCCCGCCGACGGCCGGGTCGTCGGCCGCGACGGACAGGTCCACCCCCGCCGCTTCGCCCTCGGCCCCTTCACCGTCGCCCGGGCCTCAGGGGCCTTCACCCGGCCCCGTACCGGAGGCGCCGCGTTCCGGCAGAACGACGCCACGGCCCGCGCCGCGCTGAGCTTCCTGCGCGATCTCGCGTGTCGCCCCGTCAGCGCCTGACCGCCGTCCGCCCGCCGCCCCGCGTTCCGAAGGACCCGTATGTCTCTCACCAGCGATCCACCCCTCGCCCCGGCCGCACCGGCCGTGCGGCCCGACTACGCCTCGCTCACCGTGGTGCCCGTGCGCCGGCCCTGGCGCTGGGTCGCCGTCGCCGTCACCGCGGTGCTCGTCGCCCAGTTCGGGCACGGACTGCTCACCAACCCGGCCTGGGAGTGGGACGTCTTCGCCCGCTTCTTCACCACCGAGACCATCCTCAAGGCCGTCTGGATCACCCTTCAACTGACGTTCTACGGAACGGCACTGGGCTTCGCCCTCGGTGTCGTCCTCGCCTTCATGCGCCTGTCGGGCAGCCCGTTCCTGCGCGCGGTCGCCTTCGGCTACATCTGGGTGTTCCGCTCGATCCCGCTGATCGTGCAGCTCCTGTTCTGGTTCAACCTGGCCTATCTGTACAAGGAGTTGACGTTCGGCGTGCCCTTCGGGCCGGGCTTCTTCACCTTCGACACGGTGGGGCTCGTCGGCGCGATGAGCGCGGCCGTGCTCGGGCTCGCCCTGCACCAGGCGGCGTACGCGGCCGAGATCGTACGAGGCGGTGTACTCGCCGTAGACGGCGGACAGTTGGAGGCGGCGGCCGCCCTCGGCATCCCGCGCCTGCGCCAGATCCGCCGGATCGTGCTGCCACAGGCGATGCGCTCCATCCTGCCGAACGCCGCCAACGAGATCATCTCGCTCTTCAAGGGCACCTCGATCGTCTCCGTCATGGCGATCGGCGAACTCTTCTACCAGGTCCAGGTCATATACGGCCGCAACGGCAGGGTCGTACCGCTGCTGATGGTGGCCACCGTCTGGTACGTGCTGCTCACCACCGTGCTCTCCGTCCTCCAGCACTACGTCGAACGCCACTACGCGAAGGGGGCCACCCGATGAGCACCGCCATGGTCGAAGTCCGGTCCGTGCACAAGAGCTTCGGCTCCCTCGAAGTCCTGCGAGGCGTCGATCTCGACGTCCGGGCCGGTGAGGTCACCGTCGTCCTCGGGCCCTCCGGCTCCGGCAAGTCGACGCTGCTGCGCACCATCAACCACCTGGAGAAGGTGGACAGCGGCTGGATCACCGTCGACGGCACGCTCGTCGGCTACCGCCGCTCCGGCGACAAGCTGTACGAGCTGCGCGAGCGCGAGGTCCTGAAGCAGCGCACCCAGATCGGCTTCGTCTTCCAGAACTTCAACCTCTTCCCGCACCTCACCGTCCTGGACAACGTCGTCGAGGCGCCGGTGGCCGCCCTCAAGCGGCCGCGCAAGGCCGCGGTGGCCGCAGCCGAGAAGCTGCTGGCCCGGGTGGGCCTGTCCGACAAGGCGGACGCCTACCCCAAGCAGCTCTCCGGCGGTCAGCAGCAGCGCGTCGCCATCGCCCGCGCGCTCGCCCTCGAACCCAAGCTGCTGCTCTTCGACGAGCCGACCTCCGCGCTCGACCCCGAGCTGGTGGGCGAAGTCCTCGACGTCATCAAGGACTTGGCCGCCTCCGGCACCACGATGATCGTCGTCACCCACGAGATCGGCTTCGCCCGCGAGGTCGCCGACACCGTCGTCTTCATGGACGAAGGGGCGATCGTCGAGCAGGGCCCGCCCGCCGAGGTCCTCGACGCCCCGCGCCACGAGCGCACCCGCGCCTTCCTTTCCAAGGTGCTGTGATGTCCCCCTTCCTCAGGAGAACGTACGTGTCCACGCGCCGCACCCTCGCCGCCCTCGTCGCCACGATCGCCGCCGCCGGCCTCCTCGCCGGCTGCGGCAGCGGGGACGCCGCCACCGCCGACACGGTCGCCCCCAAGGGCGCCAAGGGCACGGGCATCAACCTGGGCCCGGACCAGCAGCGGATCAGGGAGCAGAAGGTCGACGCGATCGCCGCCAAGCTCCCGGCGGCCGTGCGCGGCCGGGGCACCCTCACCGTGGGCGTGGCGACCGGCTCGGTGCCGCCGCTCAGCTTCTACGCCACCGACGACAAGACGCCCATCGGCGTCGAACTCGACATCGCCACCCTGGTCGCGGACACCCTCGGCGTGCAGGCGAAGTTCCAGCCGGTGTCCTGGGAGAACCTCTTCGTCGGCCTGGACAGCGGCAAGTTCGACGCGGTGTTCTCCAACGTCACCGTGACCGAGGAGCGCAAGGAGAAGTACGACTTCGCCACCTACCGCAAGGATCAGCTCGCCTTCGAGACGAAGAAGGGCGCCGGCTGGAAGGTCAACGGGCCGCAGGACGTGGCGGGGAAGACGATCGCGGTGTCCTCGGGCACCAACCAGGAGAAGATCCTCCTCGACTGGAGCGCTCAGGACGTCAGGGCCGGACGCAAGCCGGTGAACGTGAAGTACTACCAGACGGCCACGGACTACTACCTGGCCCTCCAGTCAGGGCGCATCGACGCCTACCTCGGGCCCAACCCGTCGGCCGCCTACCACGCGGCGTCGGCGGGACAGACCGAGATCGCCGGGACGTACTCCGGGGGCGGTGCCGGGCTCCAGGGGGAGATCGCCGCGACGACGAAGAAGGGCAGCGGCCTGGTCGAGGCGTACGCCGCGGCCCTCGACCACGTGATCCAGGACGGCTCCTACGCGAAGGTGCTGGCGCGCTGGGGGCTCTCCGGCGAGGCGGTCGCGCACTCGGAGATCAACCCGCCCGGCCTGCCCAAGCCCACGTCCTGATCCGGGGCGCCGCCGCCGGGTGCGGCGGCGCCACCCGCAGCCCCCACGAAAGGTCCCTCATGCCCGCACCCCCCGTCCGCAGCCCCGTGCATCTGGCCGCCTCCCTCGACGGGGGCGGGCACTACGAGGCCGGGCACTTCACCGCCCTCGCGCGGCTCGCCGAACAGGGCACGCTCGACTTCGTCACGCTCGGGGACTCCTTCACCCGGCCCGGTCTCGACGCGCTCTCCGTACTGGCCCGGCTCGCCCCCGCCACCCAGCGCATCGGGCTCGTACCGGTCGTGAACACCACCCACACCGAGCCGTTCCACGTGTCCTCCGCCGTCGCCACCCTGGACTGGGTCAGCCGGGGCCGGGCCGGCTGGAGCCCCGAGGTGTCCACCACCGAGACCGAGGCCCGCCTCTTCGGCCGCCGGCCCGCCGCCCGCAGCAGCGAGGTGTGGCACGAGGCACGTGAAGTCGCCGATGTGGCGGCCAAGTTGTGGGACTCCTGGGAGGACGACGCCGAGATACGCGACGAAGCCACCGGGCGGTTCGTCGACCGGGACAAGCTGCACCACGTCGACTTCGCGGGCCGCGCCTTCTCGGTGCGCGGCCCCGCCATCGTGCCCCGGCCGCCCCAGGGCCACCCCGTCACCGTCATCGACGCGACCGCCGCCGACCCGAGGGCCGCCGCCGTACGGCACGCCGACGTCGCCCTGCTCCGCACCCAGGACCCGTTCGCCGCGCGCACCGCCCGCGAGGAACTGCTCGACCGGGCCCGCGCGCACGGCCGGGACCCCGAGCGGCTGCGGGTGCTCGGCTCGATCCCGGTGGCCCTGGAGACCACCGCGGACGCCGTGGAACTGGCCGGGCTCATCGGCGCCTGGCACGACGAACGGGCCGTCGACGGCTTCCATCTGCGCCTGGCCGACCCCGAACGCGACCTCGCGCTCATCGTGAAGGCCACCGTCCCCGTGCTCCAGCACCGCTGTCTGCTGCGGCGCTTCTATCCGGGCGCCACCCTGCGCGAACACCTGGGCCTGGCCCGGCCCGTCAACCAGTACGCCACCGCCGGGGGAGTCCGCCATGGCCACGGGTAAGCACCTGAGCGCGGGCAGCGACGCGAGCACGGGCAGGAGCGGCGGCGAGAACAGGAGCGGCGGCAAGAAGCAGATCCACCTCGCCGCCCACTTCCCCGGCGTCAACAACACCACCGTCTGGGCCGATCCGCGCTCGCGCTCACAGATCGACTTCTCCTCCTTCGAGCACCTCGCGCGCACCGCAGAACGCGGAAAGTTCGACTTCTTCTTCCTGGCCGAGGGCCTCAGGCTGCGCGAGCACAAGGGCCGCGTCCACGATCTGGACGTCGTCGGCCGCCCCGAGTCGCTCACCCTGCTCAACGCCCTGTCCGCCGTCACCGACTGGCTGGGGCTCGCCGCCACGGTGAACGCGACCTTCAACGAGCCGTACGAGATCGCCCGCCGCTTCGCCTCGCTCGACCACCTCAGCGGCGGCCGGGCCGCCTGGAACGTGGTCACCTCGCCCGACGCCTTCACCGGCGAGAACTTCCGCCGCGGCGGCTACCTCGACCGCGCGCAGAGATACACCCGAGCCGCCGAATTCCTGTCCACGACACGGGAGTTGTGGGACTCCTGGCCGGAGGGCGAGACGCCGAAGCCCGTCGTCCACCACGGGCGGCACTTCTCCGTCGAGGGCAGGTTCGGGGTGCCGCGCTCCCCGCAGGGGCACCCGGTCGTCATCCAGGCCGGGGACTCCGGCGAGGGCCGCGAGTTCGCGGCCTCGGCCGCCGACGTCGTCTTCACCCGGCACGGCACCCTGGAGGCAGGGCGCGCCTTCTACGCCGACGTCAAGGGCCGCCTGGCCCGCCACGGCCGGGAGCCCGACGACCTCAAGATCATGCCCGGCGTCACCGTCGTCCTCGGGGACACGGCGGCCGAGGCGCAGGAGAAGGCGGCCGGGATCCGCCAGCGGCAGGTCTCCCCGCAGAACGCGATCGTCGCCCTCGAACAGGTCTGGGGCCGCGATCTGTCCGCCTACGACCCCGACGGGCCGCTGCCCGACATCGACCCCGACCCGGAGTCGGCGCTCGTCCAGGGCCGGGTCGACATCGCCAACGCCCGGGAGATCGCGGCCAGGTGGCGTGCCCTGTCCGAGGCCAAGGGGCTCTCCATCCGGCAGACGGTGATCGAGAGCACCGGCCGGCAGTCCTTCGTCGGCACCCCGGACGCCGTCGCCGCCGAGCTCGACACGTTCGTGCAGAGCGATGCCGCCGACGGCTTCGTCCTCGTCCCCCACCTCACCCCCGGCGGCCTGGACGACTTCGTCGACCAGGTGGTGCCGCTGCTCCAGGAACGCGGCGTGTACCGCACGGAATACACCGGAACGACGCTGCGCTCGCACCTCGGGCTGCGTCAGCCGGTATGGAAAGGTTGATCGCATGAGCACGCAAGCACACAACGGCCCGGAGTCCGACCACGAGCTCGACTGGAAGCAGTGGCACGAACACCGCGTCGCGACGGTCTCCGCGCCGTACGGCCCGCTCGCCCTGACCGCCACCCACTGGCTCGCGGACGGGGTGCCCGAGGAGTTCGGGCAGTGGCGCGAGGACGGTGACGAGGTGGTCGTGACCGCCACCGCCGGACACCGACTGAGCCTTGACGGAAGCCCGTTGGCGGGCGAAGTCCGGCTCGGCGCCGACTCCGGTCCGGTGGACGGCTCCCGGCTCTCCCAGCGGGGCCGCCGGCTCGTGGTGCTGCGCCGCGAGGGCCTGTGGGCGGTCCGGGTGTGGGACCCCGAGTCCCCGGCCCGCCGGGCCTTCGCGGGCATCGAGGCGGCCGCGTACGAGGAGCGGTTCCGCCTGCCCGGCACCTTCCGCCCGTACGAACGCCGGCAGGTGAGGGTACCCAACGCGGACGGGGTCGAGCGCGGTCTCGACCTCGCGGGGGAGATCGCGTTCACGCTCGGCGGCCAGGAGCACACCCTCCAGGTCGCGGTGGAGGCCGACGGTTCGCTGTGGGCCGTGTTCGCCGACGGCACCAGCGGGAAGTCCACCTTCCGGTTCCGCTTCCTGCGGCCCGAGGCGCCCGCAGCCGACCACTCGGTGACCGTCGACTTCAACCGCGCCCAACTGCCGCCCTGCGCCTTCGCGGACCACTTCATCTGCCCCTTCCCGCCCCCGGGCAACACCCTCCCCATCGACATCCCGGCGGGGGAGCGCACCATCCGCACCAACTGACCCCGGCGCGCGCTCCCTCGCGGGCGTCCGGCCAAAAGGCCCCCTTGCGCGCCCCGGCCGGGCCCCCGAATACTCCTCCGCAGCGCTTGTCAGGAGCACGGCCGCACGACCCGTCGTGCGGCCGTGCTCCTCGGCTGCGCCTCACGGGGTCCCCCCACCCATGGGCCCCTCGATTCCCCTCGGGAGGAAAAGAAGTGAGGATCAAGCGCACCACCCCCACAGTCCGCACCGCCCCCACCGCACCCTCCGGTCTCGCGAGACGCACCAGGCTGGCGGCGGTCGCCGCCGGTCTGCTCGCCGCCGCGGCCGTCGCCGTTCCGCACGCCAGCGCCGCCCCCGCCCAGACCTTCGGCGCCGCCGCGCTGACCGCCGCGAGCGACGCCGTACGCGGCGCGGACGTGGCCGGAACCGCCTGGAGCGTGGACAGCGCGACCGGCAGGGTCGTCGTCACCGCCGACTCGACCGTGACGGCCGCCGACCTGGCGAAGATCCGGCACGAGGCCGGCGTCAACGCGGACGCGATACGCATCGAGCGCACCCCCGGCAAGTTCACCAAGCTGCTCTCCGGCGGCGACGCCATCTACACCACCAGCTGGCGCTGCTCCCTCGGCTTCAACGTCAAGAAGGGCTCCACGTACTACTTCCTGACGGCCGGTCACTGCACCGAGGGCAAGCCGAACTACTACACCAACTCCTCGCACTCGACGAGCATCGGCCCCACCGTCGGCACCAGTTTCCCGGGCAACGACTACGGTCTCGTGCAGTACACCAACACCTCGCTCGCGCACCCGAGCGCGGTGGGCAGCCAGCAGATCACCAGCGCGGCCAACCCCACGGTCGGCCAGACGGTCACCCGGCGCGGCTCGACCACCGGCGTCCACAGCGGCAAGGTCACCGCGCTCAACCAGACGGTCAACTACGGCAACGGCGACATCGTGTCCGGCCTCATCAAGACCACCGTGTGCGCCGAACCCGGCGACTCCGGCGGTCCGCTGTACGCCGGTTCCACCGCCCTCGGCCTCACCTCGGGCGGCAGCGGGAACTGCACCTCCGGCGGCACGACGTTCTTCCAGCCCGTCGTCGAGGCGATGAACGCCTATGGCGTGACCCTGTTCTGACGACACATCAGTCCTCTGTGGCCGCCCGCGGCCCCGAGCCCCCGCCCGGAAACAACCGGGCGGGGGCTTCCGGCTGAACGTGATGCGTGGTTTTGGGAGGATGTGCAAGGGCAGGACGGAATACGGGTCCACTGATGACCCGCGCCGGACACACGGGGTGAGACGCATTGAAGCGCATCGGAGTGACCGGTCACCGGGACATCCCGCCCGAAGCCTTCGAGGAGATCCGCGACCGCCTGCGGGCGCTGTTGTGCGGCCACGACGGCTCCCTCGAAGCCCTCTCCAGCCTGGCCACCGGCGCCGACCAGCTCTTCGCGGCCATCGCCCTGGAGTGCGGCGCCGCCCTCACCGTCGTCATCCCCAGCGGCGACTACGAGACGGGCTTCGCCGACGCCGCCGAACTGGCCCGCTACCGGGGCCTGAAGCGCCGCGCGAGCCAGGAGGTCGACCTCGGCTACCCGCACTCCACGGACGAGGCGTACTACGCGGCCGGCGCCTACATCGCGGACAACTGCGACCGGCTCGTCGCCGTCTGGGACGGCCTGCCGGCCCGGGGCCTCGGCGGCACCGGGGACATCGTGCAGTACGCCCGCGGCCTCGGCCG
Source organism: Streptomyces sp. CB01201 (assembly GCF_002803085.1). Lineage (GTDB taxonomy): Bacteria > Actinomycetota > Actinomycetes > Streptomycetales > Streptomycetaceae > Streptomyces > Streptomyces hundungensis. The sequence continues at coordinate 65,349 of NZ_NNBJ01000011.1, forward strand.
CCCCGTCACCGTCATCTGGCGGGACGGCGTCCGGCGGTCGTAGGCCGCCCCGTCAACTCCGCAGCCGGGCCAGCCAGTCGGTGTGCTGAGGCGAGACGATGCGCTCGGTCTCGTACACGGCCTGCGGCCACTGCCGCTCGGTCACCGTGTTCTCCATCGCCACATGCATCTCCATCAGGTCCTGCTCCACCAGCGAATGCGCCGATATCAGCGGCTGGTGGCGGCGGATCTCGCTCCAGGCCAGACAGGCCGCGGCCGAGGCCGACAGCAGGCCCGCGACGTCCGCCCGCTGGGCGACCGAGAAGGTCCCCAGGACGGCGAGGAAGAGCGCGAGGAGGGTGAGCACGGTGATCGCCGTCGACCACAGTCGGGTGGCCCGCCGCGAGGTCTCCTGGCGGCGCCGGTACCAGTTGCGCTGCTCGATCAGGCGGTCGCGTACGTAGGTCTCCTTGCGGACGCTGAACGCCCTGGCCCGTAACTCCCGCATGCCCGGTGTGACGAGCCCCCCGTCGGCGAGTTCCCCCTCCTCGCGCGGGTCGCGCCAGCCGACCTTCTTCAGCTCGCGCAGGCCCTCCTCGACCCGCGCGACGAAGAGGCCGTCCGGATCCGGGGCGCTCAGGTCGAAGGGGGCGCCGTGCACGGCATAGCGCCAGCACATCGACTTGATGAACTCGGCGGCCGAGCGGTTGAGTTGCCAGTGTGAAGCGGCATGGCGCCGGGCCGCCCCGAACGTGGCGAGCAGCACCCCGGCGTAGGCGAGCGCGCTCACCGCGCTGAGCAGCTGGAGGCCGGAGCCGACGCGCACCTGCGGCAGTGCCGCCGCGGCCGCCCCGACGACCAGGAGCGAGAGCTGGGTGCGGGTCAGCTTGACCGCCGACTGCTGGCGGCCGATCGCCAGCGCGTCCGCGTGGTGGAAGAGGCCCGGCAGATCCGCGTTCCGGAAGACCATGCTCTGCAGTGGGCCGGGAATCGCCGTCACATGCACCCCCGTCTGCGGTTATACCTGAATTCTGTGCCGGGTAAGGCAGTTGTGCGCCCCCTTTGCGCACTCCACCCCCCGATGGGGATGAGAGTAAAGTCGTCCTGCCGGTACTGCAACGGTGCATGTGCCGGTGCCACTGTCCACGCGCGGTTATCACTCACCCCAGGGACGAACGTGAAAACCTCCGTAAATACAGTCTCATTCAGCACCGCGAAGAAGACCCGGGTGCCGCTGGCCGACCTGGCAGCGAAAGGTACGGACCCGGCTGCCGAGAAGAAGATCGCCAGGGTGGTCCCCGCCTCGGGCCGCCCGCTCATGGAAGGCGCCTCGTTCAACTCCTCGCTCTGACGGGCGAGTTGACGGCCCACCCCGCCGGGCGTGCCCGGCGGGGAACGGGTGGCGGGGTGGGCCGCACGAGGTCGTCCGGGCGGGCAGTGCGAGAACTCCCGGACCGGACACCTCAATTCCCGTTCTCGCTAAACTGGCGCAATGACAGGACCCCTGGTCCCATTCCGCGAGATCGTTCTCAAGGTGCACAGCCGGTGCGATCTCGCCTGCGATCACTGTTATGTGTACGAAGCCGGAGACCAGACCTGGCGCGAACAGCCCAGGGCGGTCTCCGACCACGTCATTGCGCACACCGCCCGACGACTGGCCGAGCATGCCGAAAAGCACCGGCTGCCCTCCGTATCGGTGATTCTGCACGGTGGTGAGCCCTTGCTCGCCGGCCCCGGCCGACTGCGGCGCGTCTGCGAGGAACTGACCGCCGCCGTCACCCCCGTCGCGGAACTCGATCTGCGCATCCACACCAACGGGGTGCTCCTCGGCCCGGCCTACCTCGACCTGTTCGCGGAGTTCGGCGTGAAGGTCGGCATCTCCCTCGACGGCGACCGAGCCGCCAACGACCGCCACCGCCGCTTCGCCGACGGCCGCAGCAGCCACCCGCAGGTCCTGGCCGCCGTCGAACTGCTCCAACAGCCGCGCCACCGGCCGCTGTTCCTCGGCCTGCTCTGCACCATCGACCTCGCCAACGACCCCGTCGCCGTACACGACGCCCTGGTGGAACTCGACCCGCCGCGCATCGACTACCTCCTGCCGCACGCCACCTGGGAGACCCCGCCCCACCGGCCCGGCGGTGCGCCGGCGCCCTACGCGGACTGGCTGCTCGCGGTCTTCGACCGCTGGGACGAGGGCGGCCGGACGGTCCCGGTGCGGCTCTTCGACTCGGTGCTCTCCACCCTGCACGGCGGCCCCAGTCTCACCGAGTCCCTGGGGCTTGCCCCGGCCGACATCGTCGTCGTGGAGACCGACGGCTCGCTCGAACAGGTCGACTCGCTGAAGTCGGCCTACGAGGGCGCCGCCGCCACCGGGTTCTCCGTCTTCCGGGACGACTTCGACGCGGTCGCCGCCCACCCCGGCGTCCGGGCCCGCCAGCGCGGCCTCGCCGGAGTCGGCGCGCAATGCCGCCGCTGCCCGGTCGTCCGCTCCTGCGGAGGCGGCCACTACACGCACCGCTACAGCGCCGACCGGGGCTTCGACAACCCCTCGGTCTACTGCCCCGACCTGATGGCCCTCGTGCACGGCATCGAGGCCCGCACGCCGGTGCCGGAGGATCTCCTCGACCCGGCTCAACTGGCCGCATCGGCACTGGAGTTGAACCGGCTCCTGCTGGCCCGGCTGCACTCCGTGCTCGACGGGCGGGGCGGCCCCGACTGGGCGCGGATCTGGGAACTCGCCACCTCGCTCGACGGCCCGGGGCTCGATGCCGTCCTCGCCGCCCCGTACACCCGCGGCCGGCTGCTCGACGCCCTGGCGGCGCTGGACGAGGGGCGCCCCGGTGCCGAGACCGCGGCCCGGCGCCTCGCCGCGTACACGGTCGCCGCGGCCGTGCGCGCCGGCGTCCCGCTGAGCCTCGCCGTCCCCTGGTCCGACGGCCGGCTGTACCTGCCGACCTTGGGGGAGCTGAGCCTGGGGGACCCCGGCACCCGAGGTCTCGCCGAGGTCGCCGTCGCACGGCACGGCTTCTCGGTACGGCACGCCCACGCCGAGCACCACGTGCCCCGTCCCGACCAAACCGCCCCGAACTGGCGGCCGTTGACCAGGATCGACGGCCTGATCGTCGACGACCTCGACCCCTGCCGCGACTGCTTCGGCACCCCCGTGGCGCCCCGGCTCGATGCCCGCGAGGCGCGCGAGTGGGGGCGCCGGGTGGCCCGCGCCCGCGACCGCCTCGCCGGGGCCGCCCCGCCCTGGGCCCCGCCCGGCCCCCTCACCACCGTCACCCCGCTGGCCGGCGGAGCGGATCCCGTGGTGGGCCGGCACGGCTTCGGCGCGCTCGGTCTGCCCCTCGGCCTCACGGACCGGGCGCTCGACATCGCCCTGCTGCGCGGGGGACGCGCGGCGACCCTGCGCGCCCTGCTCGACGTGGCGGACCTGTACGACATGGACGGCGCGTGGCAGCATCCGTCACCCCGGGGGCCGCTCCCGGTCTCCCGGCTCCTTGCCGACACGTACGAAGGGGTCGCGGTCGCCGCCCACACGGGCGACACCCGGACCCTGGCGGGGCTCGGTCCGGCGCTCGACTCGCTGGAGCGGGCGGCCGAACTCACCGTCACCGGAAGGCGCCTGGTCCAGACCCTGCGCCAGGAGTGGGAAGAGGCATCGCGTGCCCGAGAACACCGCTGAGGACCACGGGGAGCGGAGCGCGGGGGACCTGGCAGGCCAACTGCGCGCCCTCGGGGTGCGCGAGGCCGGCATCCTCCTCGTGCACGCCTCGCTGCGCGACACCGGGCTGCGCAGCGCCGTGCTCCTGGACGCGCTGCGTACGGTGCTCGGCCCCGAAGGCACCCTGGTGGTCCCCGCGTTCACGCCCGAGAACTCCGACACCTCACCGGCCCATCTGGCCCTCCTGCGCGAGGCCCCCGACCCGGTGGCGTTCCGGGCCGCGATGCCGCCCTTCGACCCCGAGCACACCCCGTCCCCGGGCACCGGACGCCTCGCCGAACGGGTCAGGACCACCGAGGGTGCCGTCCGCAGCGACCATCCGCAGACCTCCTTCGCGGCGCTCGGCGCCCGCGCCGCCGAGCTCATGAAGGGCCACGCCCTCGACTGCCACTTCGGCCCGGAGTCCCCACTGGCCAAGCTCGTCGCGGCCGACGCCCAGGTGCTCCTCGTCAACGTGGGCTTCGCGGTGTGCTCCGCCTTCCACCACGCCGAATACCTGGTGCCCGCCGCCCCGACCCGCAACTACCGGGCGGTGATCAGGGACGAAGGGGGCGCGGCACGGTGGTTCGAGTACCGGGACGCCGCCCTCGACGACAGCGACTTCGCCCGCATCGGCGAGGACTTCCCCGCCGCCCGGCTGCGCCACGGCCCGCTGGGGCGCCGCACCGCCCGGCTCTTCCCGATCGGCGCGGCCGTCGAGCACGCGGTGGCCTGGATGGTCCACCACCGCCCCTGAGCGAGGACCGGGAAGGATGGTGAGAGCCCGTGAGCGACGGCCCGTACTTCTTCCTCAGCCACGCCCCGGCCGGCCGCGCCGCGGACGGCCCCGGCCCCGACCTGTGGGTGGGGCGGCTCTTCGACGACCTGTGCCGGGGCGTGGCCGAGCTGACCGCGCTGCCCGACGGCACACCCCCGGGCTTCATGGACCCCGGGCCGCGCGCCGGCGCCGACTGGTCCGAGGAGATCGGCCGCGGCCTCGCCTCCTGCCGGGTGTTCGTGCCGCTCCTGTCGCCCCGGTACTTCGCGAGCGAGCGGTGCGGCAAGCAGTGGTACGCCTTCGCGCAGCGGGCCATCCACCAGCGGGCCATCCACCAGCGGGCCGCCACCGGCCTTCCGGCCGACGCCATCGTCCCCGCCCTGTGGGTGCCCGTACCGGAACATCAACTGCCCTGGCCCGCAGTGCAGTTGGCCTTCGACCACCGCCGCCTGGGGGAGCGGTACGCCACCGACGGGCTCTACGGCCTCATCAAGCTCAGGCTGCTCGCCGAGGAGTACCACCGGGCCGTCCACCACCTCGCCCGGCACATCGTGGGCGCCGCCCGTGCCACCCGCGTCGGCCCCGGCCGCCCGCCGGACGCCCGCACCCTGCCCAGCGCCTTCGGCGCCGCCCCCGGTCCCCGGCCGCTGCGGGTGACCGTCGCCGCGCCCACCCGCGGCGAGCTGCCCGCGGGGCGCGACGGCGCCTACTACGGCGAGAGCGCGCTCGACTGGAACCCCTACCACCCGGACACCCGGCGGCCGTTGGCGCTGATCGCCGAGGACATCGTGGGCTCGCTCAACTACCGTCCCACCGTGGCCTCCTTCGACGACGAGCCCCCCGCCGGCGATCCGGCGGCGGCCCGCCCCGAGATCCTGCTCGTCGACCGCTGGGCGCTGCGCGACGAGCGCCGGCGCGCCCGCCTCGCCGCCCTCGACTCGGCCGGCCGGCCCTGGATCGGCGTGGTCGTGCCGTGGAACCGGGCCGACCCGCAGAGCCGGGCCGCCACCGGTGAACTCACCGCCCGCACGGAGGCCACCCTGCCGTTGCGGACGCGCCACGGCAGGGCCGCCTGCCGGACCGCCGCGCAGGGCGTGGAGTCCCTCGACGCGTTCGAGGAACTGCTGCCGCAGGTGGTCGAGGCGGCGGCCCAGCAGTACCTCAGACACGCCCCGGCCCATCCCCCCGGGGACCGCGCGCCCAGCGGACGGCCGCGTCTGACCGGCCCGATGGACACCGCCCCAGCACCCGGGCACCGCGGCCCGGCCCCGTACCGCGCGCTCGACCGGGCACCCGATGTGGAGGACACGGATGACAGCCAGCCGTGACGGACGTGTCGTCACCTTCTACTCCTACAAGGGCGGCACCGGGCGCACCATGGCCCTCGCCAACACCGCCCTGATCCTCGCCGCGAACGGCAAGCGGGTGCTCGCGGTGGACTGGGACCTGGAGGCGCCCGGCCTGCACCGCTTCTTCCACCCCTTCCTCGACCCGGCGACGCTGGGCGCGACCACCGGCGTCATCGATCTGATCACCGACTTCGCCTGGGCCGCCACCGACCCCGAGGAGCGGGCGCAGGACTGGCACCTGGCGTACGCCCGCCTCCAGCCGCACGCGGTCTCCCTGCGACCGGAGAACCTGGGCTGGAGCTTCCCCGACGGCGGCACCCTCGACTTCGTCTCCGCGGGCCTCCAGAACCGCGACTACTCCGCGACCGTCTCCGCCTTCGACTGGGACAACTTCTACGACCGGCTCGGCGGCGGCCTCTTCTTCGACGCCCTCCAGGCCGACATGAAGGCGCACTACGACTACGTACTGATCGACAGCCGCACCGGCCTCAGCGATGTCGCCGACATCTGCACCGTCCACCTGCCCGACATCCTCGTCGACTGCTTCACCCTCAGCGACCAGTCCATCGACGGCGCCGCCTCCGTCGCCCGCCAGATAGCCGAGCGCTACGGCACCCGCAACATCCGCGTCCTGCCCGTGCCCATGCGCATCGACGAGGGCGAGAAGGAGAAGGCGGACGCCGGACGGGCCCTGGCCCGGCTCAAGTTCGACGGCTTCCCCACCGGACTGGCCGGCGACCGGCTCGCCCAGTACTGGGGCTCGGTGGAGATCCCGTACCGCCCCTACTACGCCTACGAGGAGTCGCTCGCCGCCTTCGGCGACGAGGCCGGGCTCTCCAACTCCCTGCTCTCCGCCTTCGAACGGCTCACCTCCGTGATCACCGGCGGCGAGGTCACCTCGATGCCGGGCGTCGGCGACGAGGCCCGGCTGCGCATCAAGGACGCCTTCACGCGCCGCCGCCCCACCCTGCCCGTCGACGTCCACCTCTCGTACGCCGCCGAGAACCGCATGTGGGCCGACTGGATCGAGGCGGTCCTCGGCCGGGCCGGGTTCCGGGTGCTGCCGCGCGATGTCTCCGACCCGGCGCCGGCCCGCCCCGAGCCCGCCGCCGACACCAGCCGCAGTGTGGTGCTGCTCTCCGCCGCCTACCTCAAGTCGGCCCGGGCGACGGACATGTGGCGCCGCGCGGCCGCCGCGGACCCGACCGGGCTGCGCCGCACGATGCTGCCGGTGCGGGTCGACGACGTACGCCTGCCGGGCACCTATCTCGACCGCAACCCGGTCGACCTGTTCCGGCTCGACGAAGCCCACGCCACCGAGTCCCTGCTGCGCGCCCTGGACCGGCCGGGCCAGGGCGGCGGGCAGAGCGAGGGGCCGCGGTTCCCCGGTACCGTGCCGAGGATCTGGAACCTGCCACCCCGCAACCTCGCCTTCACCGGCCGCTCGCAGGTCCTGGAGCGGATGCGCGACCAGCGCGGCGGCGGACTCGCGGTCGTCCTGCCGCAGCCGCAGACGCTGTACGGACTCGGCGGCGTCGGCAAGACACAGATCGCCCTGGAGTACGCACACCGCTTCATGGCCGACTACGACCTGGTCTGGTGGATCCAGTGCGCCCGCACCAGCGACGTGGCGGCCGGCCTCGCCGAACTCGGCGGCCGTCTGGGCGGCCAGGGCGGCGACGACATCGGCGTGGCCTGCCGCGAGGCCATCGAGATGCTGCGGCGCGGAGTGCCCGTCGAGCGCTGGCTGCTGGTCTTCGACAACGCCGACGACCCCGAGCAGCTCCAGCGGTTCCTGCCGCGCGGCGGACCCGGCCACATCCTGGTCACCTCGCGCAACCAGGCCTGGTCGCAGCACGGCGACGCGCTGGCCGTGGACGTCTTCCGGCGGGAGGAATCCGTCGAGCACCTCCAGCGCCGGGCGCCGGGTCTGTCCGCCCACGAGGCCGACCAGGTCGCGGGCGCGCTCGGCGATCTGCCGCTCGCCGTGGAACAGGCGGCCGCCTGGATCGCCGAGACCGCGACCCCGGTCGCCGACTACCTCGACCAGCTGGCCCGGCAGAGCACCGGTGTGCTCTCCCTCAACCAGCCGGCCGGCTACCCCGAACCGGTCGGCGCCACCTGGAACGTCTCCATCGAACTCCTCGAACAGCGCTCACCGGCCGCGGTGCGCCTGCTCCAGCTGTGCGCCTTCTTCGCGCCCGAGCCCATCTGGGCGGGGCTGCTCTACGGGCGGGAGATGATCGAGGCGCTCACCCCGTACGACCCCTCGCTCCGCGAGAAGCTGGTGCTCGGCCGGGTCATCCGCGAGATCGGCCGGTTCGCGCTCGCCAAGGTCGACCCGGTCGAGGGCACCATCGAGGTGCACCGGCTCGTCCAGGCCGTGGTCCGCTCCCAGCTGACCGAACAGGAGCGCCACGAGGCACAGCACACCGTCCACCGGATCCTGGCCGGCGCCCGGCCCGACGGCGACGAGCCGATCGACAACCCCGAGACCTGGCCCCGGTTCGCCGGCATCTGGCCGCACCTCGGCCCCTCCGAGGTCCCGCTGTGCGGCGAACCCGAACCCCGCAGACTGCTCATCGACCGGCTGCGCTATCTGTGGAAGCGCGGCGAGTTCAGCGCCGCCTCGGCCCTCGGCGAAGAACTGCGCGAGCTGTGGCGCGAGCAGCTCGGCAGCGACGACATCCAGTACCTCTATCTACGCTTCCACATCTCCAACGTCCGCCGCTCACAGGGGCGTTACGCCGAAGCCCTGGAGCTGGACGAGGAGACCCTGGCCCGCCAGCGCGAGACCCTGGGCGCCACCCACCCGCACACCTACATGACCACCAGCGCCCTCGCCATGGACCTCGGCGCGCTCGGCCGCTACGACAGGGCGATCGAGCTGGCGACCGAGGCGTACGAGGGCTTCCGGGCCATCTTCGACGAGTCGCACCCCAGGACGCTGGCCGCGGGCAACAACCTGGCCCTCACCCGGCGCCTGGTCGGCTGGTACGCCGGGGCCCGCGAACTCGACCAGGACGTCTACGACCGGCGCACCGAGGTCCTCGGCCCCGAGCACCCCTACACCCTCTCTTCGGCGATGTGCCTGGCCCGCGATCTGCGCGAGATCGGCCGCTACGAGGACTCGGTGGCGCTGCTCTCGCGCACGTACGCCCTCTCCAAGGACCGGCTGGGGGCGTCCTTCCCCGGCACCCTCGCCGCCGCCAAGAGCCTGTCCGTGGCGCTGCGCCGAACCGGCCGCTACGAGGACGCGCGCCGCCTGACGCAGTCCGCCCGCGCCCGCTACCGGGCCAAGTACACCTCGGTGAACCCGGACTCGCTGGCCTGCGAACTCAACCTGGCCGCCGACCTGTTCGCGGCGGGCGAGTTCACCGCGGCCCGCGACACCGCCCTCGGTGTGGTCGCGCAGTACAGCGAGAACCCGGGCCCCGGCCACCCCTACACCCTGGCGGCGCTCAGCAACCTCGGCATCTACCAGTGGGGCTGCGGCGAGACGGCCGCCGCGGAGTCGGTCCTGACGGGCGCGATCGCGACGATGCGCGAGGTCCTGGGCCCCAGGCATCCGCACACCCTGTTCGCCACGGTCAACCTCGCCCAGGTGAAGGCGGACCTGGGCGAGCTGCACAACGCCCTGGAGCTGGAGCGGGACGCGGTGGCGGGCCTCACCGAAACCCTGGGGCGCCACCACCCCGAGCGGCTCGCCTGCTCGGCGAACCTGGCCCTGACCCTCGATGCCCTCGGACGCCGGGAGGAGGCCCAGCGGCTCCGCTCGGAGGCGCTGCTCGAACTGGCCCGGCTGCTCGGCGAGGACCACGTCCTGGTCCGTATGGTGCGCGAACTGCGCCGATTCCACCGGGACTTGGAGCCGCTCGCGGTCTGAGCGGCCGGAGCGGCCGGAGCGGCCGAAGAGGTGCGGGGGCGGCCGCCCGGCAGGCCTCACTCCTCGATGAGCCAGCGCAGCACCCGGGGCAGCGCGTGCAGCGCGTCGAAGTGCGCGGCGGCCGGCTCCAGGACGGCCGTCACGCCCGGGATGCGCTCGGCCAGCCAGTGGTAGTGGCCGACGGGCGAGAACACGTCCTGCTCGCCGTGCCACAGCAGGACCTCGCCCCGGATCGAGGACGGGTCGAAGCCCCACGGGTTGCAGAACGCCAGCGCGTCGTCGATCCAGCCGTACGCCGAAGTCCGCAGCGCCTCGCGGTAGTTGCGCAGCAGCATCGCGCGCACCCCGGCGTCCTTGACCACCATCCGGTCGGCGTGGGTGAGTTCGGCGCGCAGCTCGTCCAGGAGCCGCACCGGGTTCTCGCGGATGTGCGCCGCGCGCACGACGAACCGCGCGGCCAGTTCGTCCGGGTCGGCCGTTCCCGTCTCGTAGGCCGCGACGTTGGAGGCGGCCATGCCGTCGAACCAGTCCAGGCCCTCGGCGTCCGGCGGGGCGAGCGTGACCAGCGCGGCCGCCCGGGTGACCCGGTCCGGCAGCAGAGCGGCGCAGGCGAGGGCGTGCGGGGCGCCCCCGGAGCGGCCCACGACCGCGAAGCGCTCGAAGCCGTAACGGTCGGCTATCGCGGCCACGTCCCGCGCGGCGTCCGCGACCCGGCGCCCCTGGAGCCGGTCGGAGCCGCCGTAGCCGGGCCGGTCGTAGGCGATGACCTGTGTCCGGCGGTGGTAGAGCACCATGCTGCGGGGCGCCGGCCCGAGCCGGCTGCCGGGCGTGCCGTGCAGCAGGAACACCGGGCTGCCCTGCGGGTCGCCGAACAGCTCCACCGTGAGGATCCGGCCGTCGGCCGTGCACACCCTGTCCCGCACCGCTGCCCCCTTCACCCGGCCGGGCACCCGGTCGGGGCACCGGCCGACCCACCCGGTCAGGCGCCGACCGGCGCTCCGGCCCGTCCGGCCGCAGCCTACTCGCGGACGGGGGCCCGGCCGGGGGCTCCCCCTGGGGGTAATGCGGAGTTACCGTCGAGGTACACGTCCGATTCGGACCCTTGGGGGCCGTGATGGTCGAGGCACTGGTGGCGGCCGGCATCGCCGTCGGATCCGGCGGGGTCCTCTACGCGCTGGCCGCGGCCCGCGTCGTCAAGCAGTACGAGCGCGGGGTGGTGCTCCGGCTCGGCCGGCTGAAGGACTCGGTGCGCGGGCCCGGACTCACGATGATCGTCCCCTTCGTGGACCGGCTGCGGAAAGTGAACATGCAGATCGTGACGATGCCGGTGCCCGCCCAGGACGGCATCACCCGGGACAACGTCACGGTCCGGGTGGACGCGGTCATCTACTTCAAGGTGATCGATCCGGCGGATGCGGTGATCCAGGTCGAGGACTACCAGTTCGCGGTCTCGCAGATGGCGCAGACCTCACTGCGTTCGATCATCGGCAAGAGCGACCTGGACGACCTCCTGTCGAACCGGGAGAAGCTCAACCAGGGCCTGGAGCTGATGATCGACAGCCCGGCCATCGGCTGGGGCGTGCAGATCGACCGGGTCGAGATCAAGGACGTGTCGCTGCCGGAGACGATGAAACGCTCGATGGCCCGCCAGGCCGAGGCCGACCGTGAGCGCCGGGCCCGTGTGATCAACGCGGACGCCGAACTCCAGGCCTCGAAGAAGCTGGCCGAGGCGGCCGGGGTGATGTCCGAGCAGCCGGCCGCCCTCCAGCTGAGGCTGTTGCAGACGGTGGTGGCGGTGGCCGCCGAGAAGAACTCCACGCTGGTCCTGCCGTTCCCGGTGGAACTCCTGCGCTTCCTGGAGCGCGCCCAGCCGTCGGCGGCCGCGCCGGCCGAAACACCGCCCGCACCCGCCGAAACACCGCCCGCACCCGCCGAAACACCGGCCGGGCCGGCCGCCGTGCCTCCGGTGGAACCGGCCGCGGCCGAAATCCCTCCGGCGCAGGCGCATTCGGAGATCGTGGACGACGGCGAGGAAAATAACCCTCCGAAAAACTTGTGAAAGTTTTCACAAGCGCGCATGGGTCTTAAGTCCTGAGGTGAAAGCGCAGCTCAGCGCCATATTTCGGATGACGTCCGGTCAATTGAAAGGACCTTCTGCCCTCGGGAACAGGGCTTTGTCGGGCCCGCGAGCACCGCGAACAGGTGTCGAATTGAGACATCGGAAAAGCATCGCAACGCTCGCAATGCTCCTAGCGCTCGACAAGAAGGAGTTCCTGCCATGGAGGCCAAGAACGCCGAGGACGTCACGACCGCCGAGACCGTGGTCGACACATTGGTGCGCGGGGCCCAGGAGGCCCTCGGCCGGTTCGAGACGTTCACCCAGGAGCAGGTCGACCACATCGTCAAGAAGGCCTCGCTGGCCGCGCTGAGCGAGCACGGCGAACTGGCCCGGCTCGCCGTCGAGGAGACCGGCCGCGGCCTCTTCGAGGACAAGGCCGTCAAGAACCTCTTCGCCTGCGAGCACGTCGTCAACTCGATGCGCGGCCTGAAGACCGCCGGAGTGATCAGCCGCGACGAGCTGAACGGCATCACCGAGATCGCCGAACCCGTCGGCGTCATCTGCGCGATGACCCCGGTCACCAACCCCACGTCGACGACCCTCTTCAAGGCGCTGATCGCGCTGAAGACCCGTAACCCGATCGTCTTCGCCTTCCACCCCTCCGCGCAGAACTGCTCGGCCGCGGCCGCCCGGATCGTGCGGGACGCCGCGATCGCGGCCGGGGCGCCCGAGGGATGTGTGCAGTGGATCGAAACCCCGTCGATGGAGGCCACCGGCCTCCTGATGAACCACGAGGGCGTCTCCACCATCCTGGCCACCGGCGGCAACGCCATGGTCAAGGCCGCCTACTCCTGCGGCAAGCCCGCCCTCGGCGTCGGCGCGGGCAACGTCCCGGCATACGTCACCCGGAGCGGCAAGCTCGCCCGGGCCGTGCACGACATCGTGCTCTCCAAGTCCTTCGACCACGGCATGATCTGCGCCTCCGAGCAGGCCGTCATCCTCGACCAGGAGGTGTACGAGCGCGGTCTGGCCGAATTCCAGCGGCTCGGCGCGTACGTCCTGAGCGCGGCCGAGAAGACCAAGCTGGAGGAGTTCGTCTTCGGCACCACCGCCTTCGCGAGCAACTGCGCGGGCGCCAGGCTCAACGCCTCGGTCGTCGGCAAGTCGCCCCGCTGGATCGCCGAGCAGGCCGGCTTCGAGGTGCCGGAGACCACCTCGATCCTGGTCGCCGAGTGCGCGGAGGTCGGCGAGGGCGAACCCCTCACCCGCGAGAAGCTGTCCCCGGTCCTGGCCGCCCTCAAGGCCGACTCCACCGAGCACGGCCTCCAACTCTCCGCGCAGATGGTCGAGTTCCACGGCCTGGGCCACAGTGCCGCCATCCACACCGAGGACGACGAGCTGGCCGAGGAGTTCGGCAAGCGGGTCAAGGCGATCCGCGTGATCGTGAACGCGCCCTCCACCTTCGGCGGCATCGGCGACGTCTACAACGCCTTCCTGCCCTCCCTCACCCTCGGCTGCGGCTCCTACGGACACAACTCGGTGTCCAACAACGTCTCCGCGGTCAACCTCGTCAACGTCAAGCGGATCGGACGGCGCAACAACAACATGCAGTGGTTCAAGGTCCCGCCGAAGATCTACTTCGAGCGCAACTCCATCCGCTACCTCGGCGAGATGGACGGCCTGAAGCGGGTCACGATCGTCACCGACAAGACCATGGGCAGGCTCGGCTTCGTCCAGAAGGTCACCGACATCCTCCAGGCCCGCCCCGGCTCGGTCGTCCTCCAGGTCATCGACAACGTCGAGCCCAACCCGGAGCTGTCGACGGTACGGGCCGGCGCCGCGATGATGCGCGACTTCGAGCCGGACACGATCGTCGCGCTCGGCGGCGGCTCGGCCATGGACGCCGCCAAGATCATGTGGCTGATGTACGAGCACCCGGAGGTCGAGTTCGCGGACACGAAGGAGAAGTTCTTCGACATCCGCAAGCGCGCCTACAAGTTCCCCGCGCTCGGCGAGAAGGCCCAGCTGGTCGCCATCCCGACCACCTCGGGAACGGGCAGCGAGGTCACCCCCTTCGCGGTCATCTCCGACCCGGAGGCCGCGCAGAAGTACCCGCTCGCCGACTACGCGCTCACCCCGAACGTCGCGATCGTCGACCCGGTGCTCCCCATGGGCCTGCCCGCCACCGTGACCGCCGACTCCGGCTTCGACGCCCTGACCCACGCCACCGAGGCGTACGTCTCGGTCTACTCCAACGACTACACCGACGGCCTCTGCCTCCAGGCGATCAAGCTGATCTTCGAGAACCTGGAGCGCTGCGTCGTGGACGGGGCGGCCGACCCCGAGGCGCGCGAGAAGATGCACAACGCCTCGACGGTGGCGGGCATGGCCTTCGCCAACGCCTTCCTCGGCCTGGTGCACGCCATGGCGCACACCCTCGGCAACACCTTCCACGTCGCTCACGGCCGCACCAACGCGCTGCTCCTGCCGCACGTCATCCGGCACAACGGCCAGGTGTCCGGCAAGGCGACCCCGTGGCCGAAGGCCGAGGTCTACCGGGCCCCGGAGCGCTTCCAGGAGATCGCCAAGATGCTGGGCCTGCCGGCCGCGACCCCCGAGGAGAGCGTCGAGTCCTACGCCCGGGCCGTCGAGGAACTGCGCGCCAAGTGCGGCATCCCCGCCTCCTTCCAGGAGGAGGGCGTGGACGAGACCGCCTTCATCGAGGCCCTGCCGGTCCAGGCGATGAACGCCTACGCCGACCAGTGCGCCCCGGCCAACCCGCGGATGCCGATGATCGACGACATGAAGGCGCTCATGACGCGGGCGTACTACGGCAAGTAGGCCGCCCGCGTCCCCCAGGTCCGCCGCATGCGGGGCCGCCCTTCGCCGGGCGGCCCCGCCTCGTGTCTCCGGCCGGCCAGTCGTGTCTCCGGCCGGCCGGTCGGGTCTCCGGGTGGTCGGTCAGGTCTCCGGGTGGTCGGGCGGGGACAGGAAGCGGCCCATCGGCAGCACCGGGCGGCCCCAGGTCGAGGCGAGGATCTGACCCGCGAGGAGGTACGTCGCGCCCAGTGCCGCGCACAGACCGGCCCACCCGGCGATCCGGTTCCAGATCACCTCGCCCGTGAACCCGTTGCAGACCAGCCCGACGAAGACGACGAGCACGCAGGTGAAGGTGGAGAGCAGCGCCAGATGGATGCGGAAGCTGCCCAGCCAGAGCACGAACACCACGAACACCCAGGGCAGCGTGAAAAGACCCATCGCGTCGCCGCGCAGCGACGGGTCGAGCGTCGGCACCACCCACTGGAGCATCAGCGCCTTCGCCATCCAGAACACCCCGAAGCCGCCGAAGACCGTAGCGTGCCAGGTGTCGCCGCGCTGGGCCTGGAAGAGCCCGGCGAGCAGCTGGGCCAGGCCGCCGATGAAGAAGCCGACCAGCGGCACCACGGACGCCGCGAGCTTCTCGGGGAAGACCCCCGCGTCGATGCCGGTGGCGATGGTGGTCACCACGATGAACCCGGTCAGGCCGAGCGGACCGAGCTGCGCCTGCGCGCTCGGCTCCATCCGCCTTACGGAGAAGGCCTGTTCGGCCGGGCCGGAGCGGCGGGGGATGTTCACACGCCCACCGGCCTCTCGGCGCGGTCGCGGCGCAGACCGGCGAGCACCAGGGTGATGACGGCGCCGGCCACCGCCCAGATCGACAGCACCAGGAGCGGACCGGTGACCGCCTCGCCCCGGAAGTACGCGATCGAGCGGGCGGCCCAGGTGCCGGCGCCGGGCGGCAGACCCGGCCCGATCGTCCGCCAGAACGGCGGCAGCAGCGGATACGGGTAGGCGCCGCCCGCGCTCGGATTGCCGAGTACGACGATGACCAGGATCGCCAGGCCGATGCCGACGACTCCGGCGAGCCCCTGGAAGGCGAGGGTGGTGGCGCCCACCGCGAACACGACGAGCGCGCCGAGTCCGGCGAGGCCGAGGTAGCTGCCCGGCAGCGCGCCGAGCACCGGCCCGATGATGAGCGAGCCGAGGAGTCCGGCGGCGATCGAGTACACGGCGAGCACCGCGAGCCGGATCAGCGCGCGATGGGTGTTGGCGGGCCGGGCGCCCGCGCTGATCGCCAGGATCGCGGCGCACAGATAGCCGCCCACGCACCAGCCGACGACGAGGTAGAACGCGGACAGCGTGCGGGAGTCGCCCGCGGCGGCCGGGGCGACGTCGGTCACCTCGACCGTACGCTGCTGGGCCTTCTCGGCGGCCGTCGTGATGGCCTCCACGGCCTGCGCGAGGGAGGCCCCGCCGCCGCTCGCCACGAGCAGCCGGTCGGTGGTGCCCCGCGGGTCCACCAGCAGGGCCCCGTCGATGCTGCGGTCGCGCAGTTGGCGGGTGGCGTCCGCCGCGTCCTTCGCCGTGCGCACGTCCAGCGGTGTGCCGGGGAGCTTGCCCAGCTGCTGGGTGAGCTGCCCCTGGATCTGCGCGGGGGCGACCACGGCGAAGGGGATGTCCTTCGGCTTCGGGCTGTGGAAGGCGCCGGCGTAGGACGCGATGAAGGCGACCATCAGCCCCAGTACGCCGATCACCAGCAGGGCGGCCCGTACGGAGACGGCGCTCTTCACCTCGTCGACGAATGTCATGCCCCCACGCTCCGCCGAGCGGGCCGCCCCCGCAGTCGGACTGACCCAAACGACTGACCGGGGTCCGGGGGGTTTGCCCGCCCGCCCGCCCGTTACTCGGGGTTGGTAGGTTCCGGGTCCCCCTGGGGCTCCGCCCCAGACCCCGTTCGCGCCTTAAGGGCGCTCGTCCTCAAACGCCGGACGGGCTGAGGATGCCTGCGCCGACCAGCACCGAGGCATTCCGGGTCGCCTACAGGGGCGCGGGGCTGTGGCATTGCGCGGCTCCGCCGCGGTGGGCGCGACCGGGGGGTTCTGGGTCACCTACGGGGGCGCGGGGAACTGCGCGAGAAGGGGGCACGGTCCGCAGCCGAAAAGGGGGTTGGGGGCGCGGGGAACTGCGCGAACGGCTACGCGTGGCGTGTTCGGACGTGGGCCGGGGTGAGGGAGGCCGACCCCGGGGGACCCATCGCCACCCCACCCGGAGGGGCAGCACCAGGATTCGAACATACGTGTCGCACGCACGTTCGAACTGGTCTATGGTTGAAGCGAGGGGGTGAGAGACGGCTCGGTAATCGGTAGGAGGCGCGGATGCCAAGGTTCACGCATCTGCACACCGTCTCGGGGTTCTCCCTCCGCTACGGCGCCTCGCATCCGGAACGGCTGGCCGAGCGCGCTGTCGAGCGCGGCATGGACACCCTCGCCCTGACCGACCGGGACACCCTCGCCGGTACCGTCCGCTTCGCGAAGGCCTGCGCCGAGGCCGGGATCCGCCCGCTGTTCGGGGCCGAACTCGCCGTGCCGGAACACCTCGGGAACGCCGGGGCCGGCCCGGCCCGCGGCCCCGCCCGGCGCACCCCCGTGCGGGGCGGCGCCTTCGTGGACGAGTCCGCCCCCCGCGTCACCTTCCTCGCCCGGGACGGCGCGACCGGCTGGGCCGAGCTCTGCCGACTGGTCAGCGCGGCGCACACCGCCGTGGGCCGCCCGCTGCTGACCCACGCCGACCTGCCCGCCGAAGGGCTCACCGTGCTGCTCGGCCCCGCCTCCGAGATCGGCCGCGCACTGAGCGCCGGCCGCCCCGACCGGGCCGCGCGCCTGCTCGCCCCCTGGCGGGAGATCTACGGCGACGCCCTCCGTCTGGAGGCCGTCCACCATGGCCTCCGCGGCACCGGCCCCGGCTCCCTGCGGCTCGCCGCCCGCACCGTCGGCTTCGCCGCCGAACAGGGCGTACGCGCCGTCCTGACCAACGCCGCGCGCTACGCCGACCCCGGCCAGGGCCCGGTCGCCGACGTACTGGACGCCGCGCGGCGCCTCGTTCCGGTGCGGGCGCCGTTCGACAGCGGCGAGCGCTGGCTCAAGGGCCCGGACGCCATGTTCAAGATCGCCGAGCGGGTCGCCGAGGCGGCCGGCTGGCGGCGCGATGTCGCCCACCGGCTGCTCGCCATGACCGAGGAGACCGCCGCCGAGTGTCTCGTCGACCCCCAGGACGACCTCGGTATGGGCACCGCGAGCTATCCCGAGCCGTATCTCGTCGGCGCCGCCCACCGCGCCCCGCAACGGGTCCTCGCCTCCCGGGCCGCGGCCGGCATGGTGCTGCGCGGCTATGCGGGCCGGCGCGCGTACTGGGAGCGGATGCACCACGAGCTGGACATCATCGCGCACTGGGGGTACGCCTCGTACTTCCTTACCGTCGCCCAAGTCGTCGACGACGTAAGGGAGATGGGCATCCGCGTGGCCGCGCGCGGCTCCGGCGCGGGCTCGCTCGTCAACCATCTGCTCGGCATCGCCCACGCCGATCCGATCGAGAACGGGCTCCTGATGGAGCGCTTCCTGTCCAAGCGGCGCCCGGTGCTGCCCGACATCGACATCGATGTGGAGTCCGCCCGCCGGCTCGACGTCTACCGCGCGATCATCGACCGCTTCGGCACCGAGCGCGTCGCCGCTGTCGCCATGCCCGAGACCTACCGGGTGCGGCACGCCATCCGCGACGTGGGCGCCGCCCTGTCCATGGACCCGGCCGTCATCGACCGGATCGCCAAGTCCTTCCCCCACATCCGGGCCCGCGACGCCCGCACCGCCCTCCAGGAACTGCCCGAACTGCGTTCCCTGGCAGCCGAGATGGAGAAGTACGGCAAGCTCTGGGAGCTCGTCGAAGCCCTGGACGCCCTGCCGCGCGGCATCGCGATGCACCCGTGCGGCGTGCTTCTCTCGGACGCCTCGCTGCTGCGCCGCACCCCGGTGATGCCCACCAGCGGTGAGATCCCCCTAGGCCTTGAGGGCCAGGGAGGTGCCCCCATCCCCATGTCCCAGTTCGACAAGGAGGACGTGGAGGACCTGGGGCTGCTCAAACTGGACGTCCTGGGGGTGCGGATGCAGTCCGCGATGGCCCATGCGGTCGCCGAGATCGGCCGGGCCACCGGCGAGGAGCTCGACATCGACGACCCCGCCCAAGTCCCGCCGGGCGATGCCAGGACGTACCAACTCATCAGCTCCACCGAGACGTTGGGCTGTTTCCAGATCGAGTCGCCCGGCCAGCGCGACCTGGTCGGGCGGCTCCAGCCGTCGACCTTCCACGACCTCGTCGTGGACATCTCACTGTTCCGGCCGGGCCCGGTCGCGGCCGACATGGTGCGCCCGTTCATCGAGGCCCGGCACGGCCGCGCCCCGGTGCGCTTCCCGCACCCCGACCTGGCCGACGCGCTGCGCGACACCTATGGCGTGGTCGTCTTCCACGAGCAGATCATCGAGATGGTGAACATCATGACCGGCTGCGGCCGGGGCGAGGCCGACCGGGTGCGGCGCGGGCTCTCCAACCCGGAGTTGCAGGCGCACATCAAGGTCTGGTTCGCCCAACTCGCCCAGGAGCGCGGCTACTCGCCCGAGGTGATCGCCCGTACCTGGGAGATCATCGAGGCCTTCGGCTCGTACGGCTTCTGCAAGGCGCACGCGGTCGCCTTCGCGGTGCCGACCTACCAGTCGGCCTGGCTCAAGGCGCACCACCCGGCCGCCTTCTACGCCGGGCTGCTCACCCACGACCCCGGGATGTATCCGAAGCGGCTGCTGCTCGCGGACGCGCGGCGGCGCGGGGTGCCGATCCTGCCGGTGGATGTGAACCGGTCCTCGGTCGCACACAGAATCGAACTGGTGTCCGGTCAGTGGGGGGTGCGGCTCGCGCTCTGCGACGTCCACGGCATCAGCGAGGCCGAGAGTGCGCGCATCGAGGCCGGCCGGCCCTACGCCTCGCTGCGCGACTTCTGGCAGCGAGCCAGGCCCGGCCGGCCGGTCGCCGAGCGGCTTGCCCGGATCGGCGCGCTCGACGCGTTCGGCGCCAACCGCCGCGACCTGCTGCTCCACCTGTCCGAACTGCATGGCTCCCGTCGCGCTCCTGGCGGTCAACTGCCGCTGGACGGAGGCATGTTGACGGCCCGCGCCGGGCTGCCCGACCTGGACGACGCGGAACGGCTCAGCGCCGAACTCGGCGTCCTCGGCATGGACGCCTCCCGCCATCTGATGGAGGACCACACCGCGTTCCTGAACGAACTCGGCGTCGTGTCCGCCAAGCGGCTGCGCGACGCGAAGCACGGCGAGACGGTTCTGGTCGCGGGCGCCAAGGCGGCCACCCAGACCCCGCCGATCCGCTCCGGCAAGCGGGTCGTCTTCAGCACCCTGGACGACGGCACCGGCCTGGTCGACCTGGCCTTCTTCGACGACAGCCACGACGCCTGCGCCTACACGGTCTTCCACTCCTGGCTCCTCCTCGTACGGGGCGTGGTGCAGCGGCGCGGGCCGCGCAGCCTCAGCGTGGTGGGCGCCCGCGCCTGGAATCTCGCCGAACTCGTCGAACTGCGCCGCGCGGGCGGCCTGGACGCGGTCTCGGCCCGCCTCGCGACCCCGCCCGAGCCGATGTCCCGGCCCGGAGCCGCGGACGGGGCCGAGGGAGGGGCCGAAGGCGGGGCCGAGGGAGGCCCCGCGCCCGAGGGAGGCCCCGCGCCCGACGGGGCGACCGCGCCCACCGCCGACAACGGCCGCCGCATCCACCTGTCCACCGGCTATGAACTGAACCCCTGGGCCGACCTGCAACCCGCGGGTGAACGGGCTGCCACCGGGCGGAAGTTGTGGCATTCGAGCCCGGGGAGTGCGGGATGATCCTCTGTGCACATTTCGCTCTCGCGGAGGCGGGCACGGCGCTGCCCGCGCTGGTCGCCCTCGCCGAGGGCCTCACCCCGGTCGTCCAGGCACTCCCGCCCGACGGCCTCCTCGCCGACCTGGGTGGCGCCGAGAAGTACTTCGGGCAGGACGCCGGACAACTCGCCGCCGTCCTGCGGGTCCGCGCGCTCGCCCACTTCGGCCTGGACTGCGCCATCGGGCTCGCCCCCAACCCGATGCTGGCCAGGATGGCCGCGCGGGACGCCGGACCCGGCACGACCCGCACGGTCCGCCCCGACGAGGTGGACCGCTACCTCGCCGCGAAGCCGGTCCGGGCACTCGACGGCGTCGGTCGCTCGACCGCCGGCCGCCTCTGCGCCTACGGACTTGACACGGCGGGCCGCCTCGCCGCGGCGCCGCCGGGTACCGTCCAGCGGATCCTCGGCGCCCGGCAGGGCCGCGACCTCCAGGAGCGCGCCCGCGGCATCGACCGCACCCCCGTCGTGCCGAACGCCTCCGCCCGGTCACTGGCCGCCGAACGGACCTTTCCCCGCGACGAGTTGGACCCCGTACGCCATCAGCGAGCCCTGCTCTCCCTCGCCGAGGAACTGGGCGTCCGGCTGCGCGGCTCCGGTCAGGCGTGCCGCTCCCTCACCCTCACGGTGCGCTACGCCGACCGGTCCACCACCACCCGCACCCGTGGCCTGCGCGAGCCGACGGCCCACTCGCCCGCGCTGGCCGACCTCGCCCGCGCCCTCCACGCGGCGCTCGGCCTGCAACGGGCCAGGGTTCGCGGCATCGCACTGCGGGCCGAGGGCCTGATGGCGGCCGAACACGCCGCCCACCAGCTGACGTTCGCCCCCGAGGATGAGCGGGCCCGTCGTATCGAGGCGGTGGCCGACCTGGCCCGGGCCAAGTTCGGCCCCCGCGCCGTCATCCCGGGCTCACTGTCCGACGCGGCCTGAACGGACGAAGCTCGATCCGTCCCGGCCGGAACGGACCCGGCCTGCGCCGAACGGACGGCCTGTGCTGAGGGGCGCCCAGCGTGAAGTGACCGTACTGGGACGAACGGCGCCCGTTGTCGCGAACTCCCCACAACCGGGCCCTGGTTGAGAGAAAACCCGCTGTCCCGCTGTCCGGCTTTCCGGCTGCCCGGTTCCGCTGTCCGTCTACTTCCTTAGGCTCCCGAGGCCAGGCGGGCACCTCCGTCCACCGTCAGGACGATGCCGGTCGTGAAGCTGTTGCCCACCAGGAAGGAGATCGCGTCCGCGATGTCCTCGGGGCGGCCGCAGCGGCCGGCCGGGGTGGACTTGGCGTAGGCCGCGAAGGTCTCCGCCTTGGCGTCCTCGTCCATCCAGTCCCACCACGGGGTGTCCACCACCCCCGGTGACACCGCGTTGAAGCGGACCGGGGCCAGCTCCACGGCCAGGACCGGGACCATGGCGGCCACCGAGGCGTTGACCGCGGCCAGGCCGGCCGTGCCGGGCATCGCGGCGCCGGCCGACGCGGCGGTCACGAAGGTGATCGACCCGGTGGGGGAGAGGACGTCGAGCGCGGCCCGCGCGGTGAGGCTGTGCGCGATCAACTTGCCCTCGCTCGCTTCGCGCAGGGCGTCCGTGGTGACCGAGCGGAATGGCCCGGCGGCCGTCGAGCCCGTGGCGGCGACCACGACGTGGTCGACCCGGCCGAGGCCCGCGAAGAACTCCCGCGTGGCCGTCTCGTCCCGGGCGTCCACGACCGAGCCGCTCGCCGTGGCCGCCGTGCCATCGGTCGCGGCCGGTCCGGCCAGGTCGGCCAGCGCGCCCCGCAGACGCTCGGGGTCGCGGCCGGTGACGACGACGTCCCGGCCCGCGCCGAGCTGGCGGCGCGCCGTCTCCAGGCCGATGCCGGAGGTGCCGCCGACGATCACAACTCGCTCATTCATGGTGCGTGTCCTTCCAGGCCCTCTCGTACGGGCCTCCGTGCTTTTCGAGGCTCACTGTCTCGTAAAGAGTATTCCGAGACAGGGTGTCTTGTAAACTGTCCGCATGAAGGAAATCGAGAACGGGCCGGGCGAGCCGGCCGACGGCTCCCCACCCCGTGGCCGCCCCCGCAGCGAGACGGCCAGGCGCTCGGTGCTCGACGCGGCCCTGGAGCTCTGCCGGCGCGACGGGTACCAGGAGTTGACGATCAAGGGCATCGCGGACGAGGCCCAGGTCGGCCGCCAGACCGTCTACCGCTGGTGGCCCACCAAGCAGGACGTGCTGCTCGAAGTCCTGACCGAGCTTCCGCACCGCAGTCAGGCCGAGCTCTTCCCCGACACGGGAGATGTGTACCGCGACGTGGCGGAGCTGCTCGGCCACACCTTCCGCCTCACCCGCGGAGCCATAGGGCGGGCCGTCGTCGGGCTGATGGCCGACGCGCAGGCGGACGCCTCGCTCGCGCGCAGGCTCCAGGCGGAAGTGATCGCCCCGCGCCGGGCCGCGCTGCGCGAGATCCTCGAACGGGGCGTGGCGCGCGGTGAGTTGAGGCAGGACGGGCCCGCCTCCCTCGACCTGGCGGTCGACTTCGCGTTCGGGGTGATGTGGTATCGGCTGCTCAGCGGTCACGCCCCGGTCGATGGCCCGCTCGCCGAGGAGATCGCCGCCGCGCTCGGCCCCCTCCTCGGAAGCGAGGCGGCGCGACGAGGCTGAGGTGCGCGATCGGGCGGGGCGGCGCCTGGGCCGGGTCCCGCCACCCCGCCCGCCCCACCCGCCGGGGCCCCGCACCCCACCCGCCGGGGCCCCGCACCCCACCCGCCGGGGCCCCGCACCCCACCCGCAGGCAAGTGCCGCGCGAGCGGCGCGACAGTTTTTTACTGACGCGTAACTTCACTCCTGGGCTACCCGTGCGTAATTTGGCGTGAGCACGCCCCGTACATACCCAGTACGGCACTCACTTGTGGTCCGGGCCGCAGGGCGAATCCCCCATCGCAACTCCCTTGAGCCGCAAGGAGATCACCCGATGCTGCCCTGGAAACGTGTGCTCAGACCGCTGTCGGCGCTGTTGCTCGCCGCCGCGGCCTCGCTCGCCCCGGCCACCGCCGCGCACGCCCAGTCCGCGCCGAGCAGTGGCTGGAACAACTACGCGTGCAAGCCGTCCGCCGCCCACCCCCGGCCCGTCGTCCTGGTGCACGGCACCTTCGGCAACGGCACCGACAACTGGCTGGCCCTCGCGCCGTACCTGGTCGACCGCGGCTACTGCGTCTTCTCGCTCGACTACGGCCAGCTCCCCGGCGTTCCGCTCTTCGACGGCCTCGGGCCCATCGACAAGTCGGCCGCCCAGCTCGCCACCTTCGTCGACAAGGTGCTCGCCGCGACCGGCACGCCCAAGGTCGACCTGGTGGGCCACTCGCAGGGCGGCATGATGCCGCGCTGGTACCTGAAGTTCCTCGGCGGCGCCCCCAAGGTCAACGCGCTCGTCGGCATCGCCCCCGACAACCACGGAACCACTCTCGACGGCCTCACCCAGCTGCTGCCCTACTTCCCCGGCGCCCAGGACCTGTTGACGCTCGCCACCCCCGGGCTCGCCGACCAGATCGCCGGATCGCCCTTCGTCACCAAGCTGAACCAGGGCGGCGACACCGTCCCCGGCGTCCACTACACGGTCATCGCGACCAAGTACGACGAGGTGGTCACCCCGTACCGCACGCAGTTCCTCGACGGCCCCGACGTCCACAACGTCCTCATCCAGGACAAGTGTGCGCTCGACCTCTCCGAACACGTGGCGATCGGCCTCACCGACCGCGTCACCTACCACGAGGTGACCAACGCGCTGGATCCCGCCCACGCCACCCCCACCACCTGCGCCTCCGCCATCGGCTGACCCGCCGTCGAACCGTCCGCCGCTCACGCGACGACCCCACGAGACCGCCCCCTCCCGGGATCCGGGAGGGGGCGGCGCGGCGTGCGAGCCGGACGTCAGCGGCCGTGCCGGCCGGAGGCCACCGCCTTGCGGCGGAGCGTCCCGAAGAACGCCGCGGCACCCACCGCGATCGCGCCCGCGCCGCCGATGGCGAGGTACGGGGTGCTGCTGTCGCCCCCGGTCTCGGCGAGGTTCTGCGTACCGGTCGTGCCCGTCGTGCCCGTCGTGCCGGTTCCGCCCGTCGTGGTGACCGGGGTGCTCGCCGCCGCCCCGTCCGGCTGCGGCTGGTTGCCGGCGGCCTCCGGGGTCGCGGCCGCGGCGGTGCCCGGCTGCGTGCCCGGGGTGGCGGAGGCGTCGTGGTGGTGCTGGACCGTCGACTTGGCCTCGCCGTCCGCGATCTCCTGGTCGGTGGGCGCGGAGGGCGCCGGAGCGGGGGCGCCCGCCGTGCCGCTGTCCTTGCCGAACACCACGTCGGAGCAGGTGTAGAAGGCCTCCGGGCTGTCCGAGCGCTGCCAGATCGAGTAGATCAGATGGCGCCCGGAGCGGGCCGGGATCTTCCCGTCGAAGACGTAGTCGCCGCCCTGCATCGGCGGGTCGGTGACCTTGACGAACGGAGTCGCCTCCAGATCCGACCACTTGAGGGGCTTCGACGGGTCGTATCCGTCCTTGGTGATGTACAGCTCGAACGAGCCCTTGTGCGGGGCCGTTCCCTTGTAGTGGAAGGTGTGGTTGCCCGCCGACAGCTTGCTGGCCGGCCAGTCGGCGCGCGGCAGATCGAGCCCCTTGTACTTGTCGTTGCCGCCGCTGCACAGTCGGCCGTCCGGGATGATCTCCTTCGACTTGCCCGCGGCGTTGGCCATGTTCACCGCGGCCCAGTCGTAGAAGGCCTGCGCGCCGCTGGCCGCGACGGCCGCCTTGCACGCGGCCGACTTCGGGCTCTCCGGGCCCTCCGCGTAACAGGCCGAGACCCGGCTGACCGGGTCCGTCATGGAACCGTGGGCCGCGGCGGGGCCGGCCGCGAGCCCGGTCAGCGCGAGCGGCACGAAGCCGACGGCGGCGACGACGGCGGCCCTGCGCCGACGGGGACCCCGCTGCGCGGACGCGGTGGAGAGCTGGGGGAAGGTCATCGTGACGTACTCCTTCGATGGTGCACGGGCATGGGGTGCGTGGGGGTTCGCGACTGCCGGAAGTCCCGTCCGGCGCTCAGCACGCTAGCCCCAAGAAACCGTGAAATGCCCTGCTGGGAGCGGGTGATGACGATCCTTATGGTCGCTTTAAGGAGACGCTAAGCGGGGGCACAGAAACGACCTGTGCCCCCTGTCCGTGCTACGCGTTGGGGTCCCAGACCGCGAGCTGCTCCATCTGCTCGGTGTCGCCGGTGGTCTCCAGGCCGTCGAGCGGGGCGCGGTCGTAGAAGTAGAGGACCAGTTCGCTCGCTGCGCCCCGCATCGCCATGTCGCCCGGCTCCGCGTCGGCGGCGAGGCCGTCGGAGCGGACGCCGTCGGCGTTGAGTGTCAGACGCCAGGAGCGGCCCTCGGTCGTGTGCAGGTCGATGGTCGCCGGCTTGAACGGCCAGGGGACGCTGGTCGCCGCGACGGTCGTGAGGAACTGGTCGACGCCCTCGACCGCGATGTCCGTCGGCAGCGGCTGTGCGGCCCCCTGCGTCAGCTGGACGTCGTACGTGTGGACGGCGAGTTCCTGGATCTGGTGCCGGGCCACGGCTCCGCTGGTCTGCGGGGCCTGCGAGCGGCCCCACCAGGTCCAGCAGCCGCGGTCCGGGCCGGCCTCGCGCAGCGCGTCGAGCAGGAGACGGGTCGACTCGGCGAGCCAGGCGTCCAGGGCTTCGCGGTCGCGGGGAGCGGTCGGAGCGCCCTTCGGGTCCGTCCGCGCCGGGGGCTCGGCGCCCGGCCCCGCCCCGACGATGGCGGCCTGGCGGCGGCGCCCGTCGCCGAGGTGCTGCGCCAGTTCGCGCAGCGTCCAGTCCGGGCAGGTCGGGACCTGGACGTCGAGGTCGGGGGCGGATGCGAGCGCGGCGCGGAACGCGGCCGAGCGGTCTTCGATCAGCCGCAGGATCTCGGGGAACTCCACTGTGTTGTGCACGTCGGCTGTGTATCACGGCGCTCCCGCCGCCAGATAGCGAATTTTCGACACAACGCGGCGCCCGGAATGGTGAGTTGGTCTGCGCTGTCCTTGTACAGGCAGGCCTGGACACACGGTGGCTGCCCGGTCCCGACCGCGGGTCCCCGCAGCCGTGATGCAGGGGAACGGGCCCGCCCCCGCACCGTACGGTGACGCCATGGACGACGAGATCAGGCTTGCGAACGCCGCCGACGTGCCCCGGGTCAAGGAGGTCACCGACGCCGCCTACCATCCCTACATCGCACGCATCGGGGTCGTGCCCGCCCCCATGGAGGCCGACCACGCGGCGAACGTCGCGGCGGGGCGCGTCTTCGTCGCGGGGGACCCGGTAGCCGGGGTCCTGGTCCTCGTCGCGGAGCCCGACCACCTCTTCCTCGACTCGGTCTCCGTCCATCCGGACGTCCGGGGCACGGGACTCGGGCGCCGTCTGCTGCGCTTCGTGGACGACCACGCGCGGGCGCTCGGCCTGCCCGAGGTCCGGCTCTACACCAACGCGCTGATGTGGGAGAACCAGGAGATCTATCCGCGGTACGGATACGAACTCGTCGAGCGGCGCGTGGACGGGCCCTACGACCGCCTGCACTACCGCAAGGTGCTGGACCCGCGGGCCGGTGGCGCGGCGGTCCGGCCCTGAGCGCCGGCCTTGAGCGCTGGGCCTGAGCGCCGGGCCGATTGTCAGTGGCGGCTGGCACGATCGGGGCATGGACATCGACTGGGACGAAGCAGCGGCCACGTTCGACAAGGAGCCCGACCACGGGCTGCTCGACCCCCTGGTGCGGGCGGCGTGGGACGAGCGGCTCGGGGGCTGGCTTCCGGAGCGCGCGGGCGAGTTCCTCGACCTCGGGTGCGGCACCGGGAGCCTGTCACTGCTCGCCGCGGCCCGGGGCCATCGCGTCACGGCCGTCGACCGCTCGGCCCGGATGGCCGAGCGGGCCCGCGCCAAGCTGGCCGGCACGGGCGCCGAGGTCCTGACCGGGGACGCGGCCCGGCCGCCCGTCGAGGGGCGCACCTTCGACGTGATCCTGGCCCGCCATGTGGTGTGGGCCCTGCCCGACCCCGAGGCGGCGCTGCGGCACTGGTGGTCCCTGCTGCGCCCGGGCGGCCGGCTGATCCTGGTCGAGGGGGTGTGGGGCGAGGCGGGCATACCCGCCGAGCGCCTCACCGGGGCCCTCGCCCCGCTGAACGCGGAGGCGCGCTACGAACGGCTGTCGGGGGACGCGCGGTTGTGGGGGCGCGAGGTGGACGATGAGCGCTATGCGGTGGTCGCCACGGCGGGCACGGCCGCGGCCTGACGACCGGCGCCCGCCGAGGGGCCCGGGTCCGGTCGCAACCCCGCTTCGGATCGACGGGTCAGTCGATCAGGGCCGTGAACTGGCCGAGTTTCGCCAGGAGTTCGAGCTCGTCCAGGGCAGCGAGCGCGCGGGCCGCCGCCTCGGGGTCGCGCTCGGCAAGCCCGCTCTCGGCGAACTCGTCCTCGTCCAGGCGCAGTACGGTCGCGCCGTCGGCCGAGACCCAGAGGTCGAGGTCCAGGTCCTCCGCGATCAGCTCGCCGTCCCGGGCCACCGCGGGCCGTGTGATGTCGCAGTACCACCCCTTGAGCGCCGCGTCGCCGTCGCGGACCTCCTTCACGGCGTACCAGCGATCGCGCCAGTAGTGCTCGGTGAACACATCGCCCGGCTCGAACCGCACGAAGCCGAAGTCGCGGACGCCCTCGGCCGCCCAAGGGGCGACGGCGGTGAGCCGGACGCCGTCGTCGGACACCACCGACGCCGGATAACGCAGCTTCGTACGCCCGGCCTTGACCAGGACGATCTCGATACGGGTGCCGGCCTCGGCCGAACGTGCGGACGCGGACATGACGTACCTCCGTGGCACATATCTGCTGACAGGAGCGGGGGTGGTGCGGAGAGTTCGGGGCGGTCGTGGCACGGTACGCGGGGGCCGGACGGGGGCGCCTTCGATTTTCGGGACCCGCGCCCCGCGTGTTCCCGGTGGGCTCCGGGGCGGGGGAGAATCGGCCCGTGACCCTCAAGATCGTGATCGACCCGGGCGCGGCCACCGCGCCGTACGAGCAACTGCGCGCCCAGATCGCCGACCGGGCCCGCTCCGGGAAGCTGCCGGTGGGCTTCAAACTGCCCACGGTCCGGGGCCTCGCCGAGGACCTGGGGCTCGCCGCGAACACCGTGGCCAAGGCCTACCGGGCCCTGGAGGCGGACGGCGTCATCGAGACCCGGGGCCGCAACGGCACATTCGTCGCGGCGGCGGGAGACGCCTCGGAGCGGCTGGCCGCGGCCGCCGCGGCCACCTACGCGGGGGAGGCCCGCAGGCTCGGTCTGGATCGGGAGGCCGCCCGCGCCGCCGTGGAGGACGCGCTGCGGGCGGCGTACGGGAAGTAGGCCCGCGCCGCCTGAGCCGGCCCACACCGGCAGTCCGCGCCGGGCCGCACCGGCAGTCCGCGCCGGCCCGCACCGGCAGTCCGCGCCGGCCCGCACCGGCAGTCCGCGCCGGCCCGCACCGGCAGTCCGCGCCGGGCCGCACATGTACCCGGCCCGGCACTGCGGGTGCAGCCCGCACTGCCGATACAGCCTCGCTCCGGATACGGCTCCGTGCTCCGGATACAGCCCCGGCTACAGGTACAGCCCCTCGTCCGACCCCGGGCGCTGGTCCGGGACCGAGGCCGGGGACGTGCCGCGGCGCAGCGCGAACAGCTCGGCCAGGGTGGTGCCTTCGCGGCCGATGCCCTCCTCCGTGCCCAGCCAGCCCACCGCCTCCGACCGGGTCAGCGGGCCGACCTCGATCCGGGCGAGGCAGCGGCCGGGGCGGACCACCGCGGGGTGCAGGCGTTCCAGGTCCTCGTTGGTGGTGACGCCCACCAGTACGTTGCGGCCCTGGCCGAGCAGGCCGTCCGTCAGGTTGAGCAGCCGGGAGAGCGCCTGGCCCGCCGTGTGCTTGGCCTCGCCGCGGATCAGCTCGTCGCAGTCCTCCAGGAGGAGCAGCCGCCACCGGCCCTTCGCGCTGCCGTCGTCCTCGCCGATCGCGATGTCCATGAGATAGCCGACGTCGTTGAAGAGCCGCTCCGGGTCGAGCACGCAGTCGACCTGGCACCAGTCGCGCCAGGAGCGGGCGAGCGTGCGCAGCGCCGAGGTCTTGCCGGTGCCCGGCGGCCCGTGGAGCAGCAGCAGCCGGCCCGCGATGTCGTCCGGGGTCACCTTCATCAGACGGTCCATGGCGTCGGCCACCGGCGCCGTGTAGTTGTGCCGCACCTCGTCCCAGGTGCCGGCCGCGATCTGACGCGTCGTGCGGTGCGGGCCGCGCCGGGGCGAGACGTACCAGAAGCCCATGGTGACGTTCTCCGGTTGCGGCTCCGGCTCGTCCTCGGCCCCGTCGGTGGCCTGTTTCAGGACCTCCTCGGCCAGCTCCTCGCTGGTCGCCGTCACCGTGACGTCCGCGCCCCGGTTCCAGCGCGAGACGAGCAGCGTCCAGCCCGGGCCCTCGGCGAGGGTCGCGCTGCGGTCGTCGTCGCGGGCGGTGCGCAGCACCTTCGCGGCGGGCGGCAGCAGGGTGAGCCCCTTCTTGACCCGGTCGATGGAGGAGCTGTACGAGTACGGCTGCTCGCCCGTGGCGAAGCGGCCGAGGAAGAGCGCGTCGACGACGTCGGACGGCGAGTCGCTGTCGTCCATGGTCAGCCGGATCGGCAGCGTGGCCTCTGG
The DNA here is from genome assembly GCF_002803085.1 of Streptomyces sp. CB01201. Taxonomy (GTDB): domain Bacteria; phylum Actinomycetota; class Actinomycetes; order Streptomycetales; family Streptomycetaceae; genus Streptomyces; species Streptomyces hundungensis. The sequence continues at coordinate 95,587 of NZ_NNBJ01000011.1, forward strand.
GTTTGCGGACATGCCGCCCATGATCCGGCAACACGTCCGTACGCGCACGTGTTTTGTCCCGTTGAGCGGCGGGGCGCCGGCCGGGCCGGCGGCGGGGTCGCCGGGCGGGGGACGTTCCCTATGTGTTCCGGAGAAACTGGCCGGAACGACAACTACCGCCCGTACGCTGCCTCGTGATGGAACGTCATCGTGGGATCACCGTCCGGAGCGGGAGGCCGCCCGGCAGGGCGCCCCGGGCCAGGACCACCGCGACCCTGGGCGCCGTCCTGCTGACCACGCTCGCGCTCCTGCTGGCGGCGATCGGCTGTACGAGCCGGAACGGCGGCGAGGCCGGGCCGGGGCGGACCGGGGCGAGCAACACCGCCACCGCCCTCGGCTGGGGCTTCACGCACACCCAGTACAGCGCCGACACCGGCGACGACGCCGCGGTGGCGCGCGCCCGCGAGCTCCTCTCGGGCCAGGGCCTGCCGCAGGACCAGGCGATCATGGGCTGGGGCGCCGGCAACCCCGAGCCGTCACCCGGCAGTTACGACTTCTCGGACCTGGACCGGCGCGTCGAACTCATCCGGTCCACCGGTGCCACGCCCGTCATCACGCTGTGCTGCGCGCCCGACTGGATGAAGGGCGGCGAAGCGGGGGCGAGCGGCACGGACTGGAGCGTGCGGTCCCTGGAGACCGCGCCACTGCCCGCGCACTACCAGGACTTCGCGGACCTGGCGGCCAAGATCGCCCGGCGCTATCCGGACGTACGGCACTTCGTCGTCTGGAACGAGTTCAAGGGCTTCTTCGACGACGCCGCCCAGCGCTGGGACTACGAGGGCTACACCCGGCTCTACAACAAGGTCTTCGACGCCCTGAAGCAGGTGAACCACGCCAATCTGGTCGGCGGCCCCTATCTGGTCATGGACAGCTACGGCCCCCAGGACCGGTCGTTCGCTTCCTCGCTCAAGGGCCCCTGGGGCTCGGTCGACCAGCGGGTGCTCGACGCCTTCCGCTACTGGAACAAGCACAAGAAGGGCGCCGACTTCGTGGTCGTCGACGGCGCCAGCTTCACCCGGGCCAACCAGTTGCTCCCCGATGCCTTCGCCGCCACCGACAAGTTCACCGCCGTCAGCGAGTGGCTGCGCGAGCAGAGCGGTCTGCCGCTGTGGTGGGCCGAGTACTACGTCGAGCCCGCCACGTCGGGCTGGAGCGAGCAGCGCCGAGTGGCCACCCAGGCGGCGGGGCTGATGGCCCTGGCGCGCGGCGGCACCGCCACCGCCCTGTACTGGAGCCCGGAGCAGCGGAGCGGATCGTGCCCCGGCTGTCTATGGACGCCGACCCAACAGGGCGACGGTGGCCGGGAGTTGCCGATGTACGCCCTCATCGCCAAGTTCGCCGGGGCCTTCCCGCCGGGCACCCGGTTCACCACCGTCGACGTCGCCGCCGACGACGCACGCAGCGTCCGGGTGCTCGCGAGCGTCAAGAACGTGCTCGTGGTCAACACCCTCGACCGGGCCATCGACGCGAAGGTGGACGGCAGAGCGCTCCCGATGGCCGCCTACGAGGTGCGCTGGCTGACCCGTTGAGGCTCCGCCGGGCGCAGCACCCCGAACAGCCGCACCGCGGCGACCGCCGCGATCACCGAAAGGCTCGCGACCTCGGCGATGCCCACGCCGGTCAGCCCGAGCGGTCCCAGCAGCGCGAGGGTCGATCCGAGCACCAGCACACACAACGCGCCCTGGAGCACGGCGAGTCCGGCCGTACGGCTGCGGGCGCGCAGCACCGCGAAGTACAGCTCGATCACCACCCGCAGCACCGCCCCGACCACCAGCCAGCGCAGCAGCGCCGTGGCATGCTGCGCGTACCCCGGGCCGAACACGCCCAGGATGTACGGCGCGCACACGAAGAGGAAAGCGCAGATCGGCAGCACGATCTTGATCATGCGCAGGAGCGCTTCCCGGGCGTTGCGGCCGAGGCGCCCCGGGTCGTGCGCGCCCTCGACGGTCAGCGAGGCGCCCATGTTGATGGCGAGCAGTTCGACGGTGCCGCCGATGGTCGCGGTGATGTAGAAGTACGCGTTGTCCGCCGAGCTGATCTGCGAGGCCACGATCACCGGCACCAGATACACGACGGCGAGCGCGAACAGCGAGCCCGTGCAGTCGCCGGCCAGGAAGCGGCCCACCTCCCGGAGGGTCGGCGGTCGCGCGGTGTGCGCGGTGAGCTGCACATGGCGGGGGACCAGACGCCGGAACACCAGCCAGCCCAGCGGCAGTACGGACACGGCGATCGCCGCGACCCACGACACGAAGACGCCGCTGGTCGGCAGCGAGGCCGCGATCAGCACCAGGAGCAGCAGCTTGACCGCGGAGAACGCGGTGTTGCCGACCGGCACCCAGAACGCGCTGCGCAGCCCCGTGAGCACCCCGTCCTGCAAGGTGAGGACGGACCAGGCGACGACCGCCGCGATGAAGCCGAGCCCCTTGAAAGGGCCGTGCAGGAAGCGGTACGAGGGCCCCCAGAAGTCCAGCGTCTCCATGAAGACGAGTGCGGCCACCGCGACGACACAGGCGCTCAGGGCGTAGATGCGCAGCACGAGGCGGCCGGTGGCGGCGCCCGACACCGGGATGAAACGCGCCATCGCGCCGGTCAGCGTCAGCGCGGCGAGCCCGGCGAGGAACTTCATGGCGGCGATCGCCGCCGAACCCTGGCCCACCGCGTCATCGCTGTAGTACCGGGCGGCGATCAGCCAGAAGCCGAGCCCGAGGACCGCGCTGATCCCGGTGTTGAGCATCAGCGCGTAGGCGTTGCGCAAGAGCGGGGTGCCCCGGCGCCCGTCGGGGACCGGGGTCCTTGCGTCCTGGGCGGTGCTCACCTCGGTCACGGGTACCGCTCGCCTCCTCCTTGTCGGGTACCGCTCACTACGGCTCGTCCGCCGGTCACCGCCGGGCCTGCCGCCCGGCCCGGTCAGTCGCCACCGAGCCCGCGCCCGGCCCGGCGGGCGCCGCGGAGCACGGCGTAGCCCTTGGTCAGGACGCGGTCGCGGGCGAAGGTGCGGGCGATGTCACGGCCGGTGCCGATGAGCAGCCGCTCGAACTCGCCGAGGCCGGTGGAGCGCCGCACGGTCACCCGCTCCAGGGCGTACGGGCCCTGACGGCGCGCGGCGAGCGCGTTGCCCACGGCCAGCGCCTGCGCGAAGCCCGCCGAGCGGACCGTGCGCCGTACCCGGCGGCTGGAGTAGCCGTAGGGGTAGGCGAACGAGACCGGAGGCGCGCCGAGTTCGTCGGCGATGATCTCCTTGCAGCGCAGGGTCTCGAACCAGAGCCGTTCGTCGGCGAGTTGGTCCAGCTGCGGATGGCTGTGGCTGTGCCCGCCGATCTCGGTTCCGGCCGCCGCGAGTGCGCGCACCTGGTCCCAGTCGAGCATGGTGTCCAGGGCGCCGCCGCCGTCGTGCGGGCCGCGCAGCCAGCCCGTCGACACGAAGAGCGTGGCGGCGAAGCCGTACTTGGCGAGCACCGGCAGGGCATGGCGGTGCACCCCCTCGTAGCCGTCGTCGAAGGTGATCAGTACGGGGCGGCGCGGCAGCGCCCCGGCCGTGCGCCAGGCGTGCGCCAGCCGGGCCGTGGTGAGCGGAGTGCAGCCGAGATCGGCGATCACCCCCATCTGGTCCGCGAAGGCGTCCGGCGAGACGGACAGGCCGTACGCCTCCTTCGCGGGGCTGTGCGCCACCGAGTGGTACATCAGGATCGGCACCGGGCCCGGGTGAGCGGAGTTCATGCCGCCTCGCCCTCCTCGCCCGCCCGGGTGGACCCCACGCGCTCGATCGGGGCCACGCTGAAGGTGGCCCCGCCCCGCAACGCCCTTACGGTGCCCAGCAGATAGCCGCCCGCGGCCACCGCGACCCCGGCCACGATCGCACCCGCCCGGCCCGCGCCCCCGGGCCGCCCGAGTACCGCGTCCCGCAGCCCGCGCGCCACGCCGGCCGGCAGGACCCGGCTCGTATAGCGGCGCTCGGACTCAAGTCCCTTGCCGGAGCCGACACTTCGGGCCACCAAGGCCTTGGACAGGCCTTCCGCGTACGCCCTCGTACGGAAGTAGCCGAAGCGTTCGCGGGCTGCGGGCACCCGGTGGTGGATCACCGAGCGGTCGTCGATGAGCAGCACGGCGCCGGGCAGTGCCCCGCTGAGCCGGATGCACAGCTCCGTCTCCTCGCAGCCGAGCGGGCGCTTGTCGCCGTCGCGCCCGATGCCGGTGGCGAAGCCGCCCGCGGCGTCGAACGCGGAGGCGCGGAAGGAGGCGTTGCCGCCGAGGACGTTGCGCACCTCGACCCGGCCGGGCGGCAGCCCCCGGTAGGTGCAGCCGACGATCCAGTCGAACTCCTCGGGGAACCAGGCCGGCCTGCGCCCCGAGGCCCAGGCCGGCAGGGTGCGGCCGCCCACCGCCATCACGCGCGGGTCGTCGTAGCCCTCGGCGAAGTGCCGCAGCCAGTCCCGCTCGGCCACCGCGTCGTCGTCGAGGAAGGCCACGAACTCGCCCCGGGCCACCGCGATCGCGGTGTTGCGTCCCGCCGAGAGGCCGCGGGGGCCCGCGTTGGCGAGCACCCGCACCGCCCCGGATGCCGTGTGCTCCGCGTACTCCCGGGTGAGCCGTTCCCTGAGCCGCTCGTTGTGGTCCACCACGAGCAGCGTCTCCAGGGCGGGCAGCGACTGCGCGCGCACCGAGGAGACCGCCGCCAGGATGTCCTCCCAGCGCTCCTCGGTGTACGCACAGATCACCACCGAGAATTGACGCTTCGTCAACTCACCTCTCCTCGCCGTGCGTTGAGGAAGACCGCCTGGGTCCTCCGGTGGGCGCGAGGCACCGCCTTCTCTCTGAGGATCACCTTCAGGACACGGATGCCGTCGCGCACCGCGCTGAGGTTGGAGACGCCGTGGATCCGGTTGTACTCGTAGCTGGGGACCTCCTGGACGCGCAGGCCCGCCTTGACGATCCGGATGTTGATCAGCGTCTCGATCTCGAACCCCGAGCAGTCGAGCACGATCTTGTCCAGGCAGTGCTTCCAGAAGGCGTTGTAGCCGTAGCAGAGGTCGGTGTAGCGGGCCCCGAACTTGCGATTGACGATGCCGCACAGCACGGCGTTGCCCAGCTTGCGGATCGGGGTCATGTCGTCGGTGCCGCCGCCGTTGGCGAAGCGGGACCCCTTGGCGAAGTCGGCGCCGCCGACCAGGGCCGAGACATAGCTGACGATCTCCTCGCCGTCGGCCGAGCCGTCCGCGTCGACCATGACGACGATGTCTCCGGTGCAGGCGGCGAAGCCGCTGATCAGCGCGTCGCCCTTGCCTTTGCCGACCTGCTTGACGACCACCACGTCGGGCCACAGTTCGCGGGCCACCTGCACGGTGTCGTCGGTGGAATTCCCGTCGACCAGGACGACTTCATGGATCCAGTCCGGAAGTGTCCCGAAGACGTGGGGAAGGTTTTTCGCTTCATTCATCGCCGGGATGACGACGCTCACCGGCGGAGCAATGGCGAGATTCGCCGAGACCGGTCGATAGGCCCGGGATATTCGGTCGACGGCGACGGATTCCGAATGAATGTTCGGCGAATCCGCCATCAATTGATCTTCGCCCGGAGCGGCCGGGCGCACGGAAGGAATCATGATGAGTCTCTGTCCCTCTCGTCCGGTGGACCGCCCGCCCCCGGGCGATCCGGATGGTTTTCCGGTTACGAAAGGGGGGTTCTCAACCCGGTCGTGACGGCATGGCACGCCGCACTTGCCGGGTGAGCTGGCTTTGCTGGCCGCGCGGCCCGTGCTCCGGCCTCCACAAGGTGAAGGCCGACCACGGCACCCCCCTACCGCGCCCCGCACCGGTGGCCATCACGGCGCTTGAGCCCTCCCCCAGTGCCGTTTGACGATGGACCGTTGCGGGTGGATGCAAGACGGTATTGATGACGGGGACTTTAGGGCAAGACCCCACTCGGGGCCCTACCTTTCGCTGTTTTCGACCGTTCTTTCACGGCCGGTCCCCAAGGGATTCACCCCCGTTCCCGTGCCGAGCAGGAAGAGGAGAAGGCTGATCGCGCCCACCGCGGTAACGCCGTTGCGGGTCGACCAAAGGTGCAGACCTGCCATGGTTTCGGCGGCCAGCAGATCGATGAGTACCGCTCCCGACAACGACGCCACCCAGCGGGCGAGCGGTTCCAGTCGGCGCAGCAGGAACGCGGTCGCTTCCGTGGGTGCGGCCAGCAGATAGAAGAGCGCGAGCGGAGCGCGCAGCGGAGAGTCCAGATCGGCGTACGCCAGGGCGGCGCCGACGGCGGAGGCGGCGAAGACCGCTCCCGCGAGGACGGCGAGCAGATCGGCCCGGACGGGTGAGTCGACTGCCGATCTGTCACTGATGGTCTGCATTGGCGACGGTTCCCCCCGATGCGCCGGATGCGAGGCTTCAATGTGTCGCAGTTCGGACAGTCCCGTCAAGACACCGACTCGCTTGCTGTGAACGGAGATTGACGGACTGTCAGCGGAGTGTGGTGCTCCGGTGAAGGATTACTCGCGAGTTGCTGACGGATCGCCAGATAGCCGCAGATGTCCGTCGGTTGTTCTTGGCATGGACACTTCCGGAGGGCTGTGGGGGCTGGTACCACTGCCGTGGCGGAAAACCCGCTACAAGGAGGTTCCATGAAACTGTCCCGAATCGCGGCATATGCATGGGCGCTCGTGCTGACCACCGCGCTTTCCCTCACCGGGGCCGGCGTGGCATCAGCGGCAACCCAGGCGGCCGGATCCCACTACGTGGCCCTCGGCGACTCGTACTCCTCCGGCGTCGGCTCCGGGAGTTACGACAGTTCGAGCGGCAGCTGCAAGCGTTCCACCAAGGCCTACCCGGCGCTGTGGGCGGCGGCGCATTCACCCGCCTCGTTCAACTTCACCGCTTGCTCGGGCGCTCGTACGGGTGATGTGACGTCGAGCCAGCTCGGCCCGCTCGACTCGTCCACCGACCTGGTCTCGATCACCATCGGAGGCAATGACGCAGGGTTCTCGGACGTCATGACCAACTGCGTCCTGTACTCGGAGTCCACCTGCCTCAGCAAGGTGGCGGCGGCCCGCGCCTACGTCGACTCGACGCTGCCCGGACTGCTCGACTCGGTGTACTCGGCGATCAGATCCAAGGCACCCAACGCCCATGTCGTCGTCATCGGATACCCGCACTTCTACAAGATCGGCGGCAGCTGCATCGCGGGCCTCAGCGAGAACTCCCGCTCGGCCATCAACGGCGCCGCCGACGAGCTCAACTCGGTGACCGCCAAGCGCGCCGCCGACCACGGCTTCGGCTTCGCGGACGTGGTGGGGGGCTTCACGGGGCACGAGATCTGCTCCAGCAGCCCGTGGCTGAACAGCGTCGTATGGACCAACATCGGCGAGTCCTACCACCCCACCGCCGCCGGTCAGTCGGGCGCCTACCTGCCCGCCTTCACCCGCGCGGCCTGAAACCGCTCAGCCGGAGGGCGGGGAGGAGCCCGTCGGTGACTGGGGGGAGGAGGCCCCGCCCGTCGGTGTCTCCTCCTCGCACGTCACCTGGTACGCCACCGCGTCGGACGAGACCTGCACCGGCGCACGCACCTCGACACGCACCTCGTTGGAGCCGCTGTGCGAGGGCGACTCGGTGTGCACGACCTGCCGGGTCCTCGGGCTGCCCGAGGCGAACGAGAGCGTCTTCCAGCCCGGGTCGGACGACTGGCCGTCCCGGGTGACCCAGCGGTACTCCACCTGGGCCGGCGCCCGCCCCACGGTGAAGACGGCGACCATCGAGGGCGCCGAGCTGTTCGGAGCCGGACACGGGCCCCGGTAACTCCCGCGCAGGACCTGCACGTTGACCGCAACCGACTGCTCGGGGGTCGGCGAGGGCGACGGGCTGCCGCTCGCGGACGCGGACGTGGGGGGCGGGCTGCTCCTGGGAGTGGACCCGGTCGCGCCGGGCGGCTGAGCGGGGTGCGAGAGGGAGGGGGTGGGCGAGCCACCCCCTGAGGAAGTCCCCCGGCCCCCCTGCCCGTTGTCCCGTACCAGCAGGTACACGAGGAGTCCGAGGACGAGCAGCAGCACCACGACACCGACCGCGACCGCCGCCCCGGTGCGGGAGCGGGGCTCGCCGCGCGCCGGGGGGCCGGGGGCCTCGGCGGGCGCGGCGACGGGTCCGAGTACGGAGGTGGGCGGCAGGGCGGGCGGACCGACCGGGACCGTGATGGCCTCGTACCGGTCCATGGGGGAGCGCACGGTGCCGCCCGCCGCGACGAGCCGCAGCTGGTGCTCCGCCTCCTCGGCGGGCAGCCGCTCGCCGGGTTCCTTGCGCAGCAGTCCCTCGATGACCGGCGTCAACGGGCCCGCCCGGAGCGGCGGTTCGAGGGAATCGGCCACCACGGCCCGCAGCGTGGACAGCGGGGTGTCCTGGCGGAACGGCGAGTTGCCCTCTACGGCGGCGTACAGGAGGACGCCGAGCGACCACAGGTCGGAGGCCGGTCCGGGGGTGTGGCCCAACGCCCGTTCGGGGGCCAGGAATTCGGGTGAGCCGACGACCTCCCCGGTCAGGGTGAGCGTCTGGCTCCCGGCCACCGTGGCGATGCCGAAGTCGGTCAGGACCACCCGGCCGTCGTTGGCGAGCAGCACGTTCCCGGGCTTCACGTCACGGTGCAGCACCCCCGCGTCGTGCGCGGCCCGCAGAGCGGCGAGCACCTCGGCGCCGATCCGCGCGACGCGCTGCGGGGGCAGCGGCCCCTCCGCGTCCAGCACGTCGGACAGGGCCAGGCCGCGGATCAGCTCCATCACGATCCACGGCCGTCCGTCCTCGGTGGCCACGTCGTACACGGTCACCACATTGCGGTGCGAGATGCGGGCCGCGGCCCACGCCTCCCGCTCCAGGCGGGCGTACAGGCGGGCCGCCTCGGGGGAGTCGAGCGCGGCGGGGGCCAGGACCTCCTTGACGGCCACCTCGCGCCCGAGCACCTCGTCCCGGGCGCGCCACACGATGCCCATGCCGCCCCGGCCGAGCGGCGAGAGAAGCCGGTAGCGGCCCGCGATCGGACGTTGCTCACTGCCCGGCACTTCGCTCACTGGCGAGCCCCCCATCCGCGGCGGAGAAACCCTTCCAAGTTAGCTCAGGGCCGGGCCGCTGCCGCCCCCTTGAACGGCATTGCGCAGCACGTACGAACACGGGTCGCGACTCTGTGTGATGGGCAGTCACGAATGTGTCCAACTCGCCCTGGAATCAGATGTATTCGGAGCGTAATCGTCAACCCGGTGCCCCTGAAGGTGAATCCTGCCACCGGATTCACGAGTGTGACGCGGGGGCGATAGGGTTACCCTGCCCGGGGCCGGGTGCCCTCGTACGGGTGGGGAGTGACATGGAACAGATAACGATGCACAGCAGGGCGCGAGTGCCTGCCATCACCTGCGGGAGCAGCGCGACCAGTTCGCGGCTCGACCGCCATCTCTCGGTGCTCGGCGGCCCTGCCGTCCCGCAGCGCGAGGCGGCCGAGGCGACGTTGCTGATGCGCGAGCTGACCTCGCGTGACATCGCACACACCCGCAGGAGCAAGAGCGCTCGCGTCTCGCTCTTCGCGCCGCTGCGGCGGCTGCGCCGCTCGCTCTTCGGCAGCCGCGGCTGAACCCACTCCCGACACCGGGCGCCCCGCGTTCAGGCGATCACGCCGTCCCGGCGCAACTCTGCCAACTGCTCGTCCGTCATTCCCAGGGCCCGCAGCGTTGCGCAGGTGTGCTCGCCGAGCGCGGGCACCGCACCCATGCGCGCCTCCTGACTGCCGCCCAGATTGATGGGCGGCAGCAGTGCCCGCAGCGGCCCCACCGCTGATCCCACCTCTCGCCAACGGCCGCGTGCCGCGAGCTGTGGATGCGCGGCGACGTCCACGACCGTATTGATCCGCGCACACGCGATCCCCGCCGCTTCGAGCCGGGCGATCGCCTCGGCCGCCGTGAAGGTGGCCAGCGCCCGCGCCACCGCCTCGTCCGTCCTCGTCCGGTGCGCCACCCGCGCCGCGTTGGTGGCGAAATCCGGATCGTCCGCCAACTCGCGCCGCCCCAGGACCAGTTCGGCGAGCCGACGCCACTCGCGGTCGTTCTGCACCGACAGCAGCACCTGCCCGCCGTCCGCCGTGTCGTAGGCGTCGTACGGCGCGATCACGGCGTGCGCGACGCCGGTGCGCGCCGGTTCGGTGCCTCCGTGCATCACATGGTGCAGCGGATGCCCGAGCCACTCGGCGAGCGCCTCCAGCATGGAGATCTCCACCGGGCCGCCGCGCCCGGTCGTGCCGCGCCGTACGAGGGCCGCCAGGACGCCCGAGAAGGCGTACATGGCGGCCGCGATGTCGGCGGCCGGGATTCCCGCCTTGACGGCCCGCTCGGGCGTCCCGGTGACGGAGACCAGGCCCGCCTCGCACTGCACCAGCATGTCGTAGGCCCGCTTGTGCGCGTACGGGCCGCCGGCGCCGTACCCCGATATGTCGACGGCGACGAGCCGGGGGTGCGCCGCGCACAGCGTGGCCGCGTCCAGGCCGAGCCGGGCGGCGGCGCCCTGCGCGAGGTTCTGCACGAACACGTCGGCGTCCGCGACGAGCCGGCGCAGGACGTCGAGGCCGCGCGGGTCCTTCAGGTCCAGGGCGACCGACTCCTTGCCCCGGTTGCACCACACGAAGTGCGAGGCGAGGCCGCGCGCCGCGGTGTCGTAGCCGCGTGCGAAGTCGCCGCCGTCGAGGCGCTCCACCTTCACGACGCGGGCTCCCAGATCGGCGAGCTGCCGTGTGGCGAAGGGTGCGGAGACGGCTTGTTCGACGGCGACGACGGTGATGCCTTCGAGGGGCAGTGGCTGAGTGCTCATGGCCGTACTTATCGCGTACGGGTGGTTCCTGTCACCCGGCGGTGCCGCTCAGCGGCCGTTGTGCGCGTACCGGCGCACCGCGAGCGGCCCGAAGACGAGCAGCAGGAGGCCGCACCAGGCGAGCGAGCCCGCGATCGGATGGGCCACCGGCCAGGCGGCGTCCGCGGCGGGCGCGGCGTTGCCGCAGAGGTCGCGGACGGCCGAGGCGACCGCGCTGATGGGGTTCCACTCGGCGATCGTGCGGAGCCAGCCGGGGAGGCGGTCGGTGGGGATGTAGGCGTTGGAGAGCAGCGGCAGCATGAAGGTGGCCGAGCCCAGCTGCCCGGCCGCCTCCTCGCTGCGGGTCAGCAGGCCGAGGAACAGGCCCGCCCAGGTCGTCGCGAGGCGCAGCAGCATCAGGAGCCCGAAGGCGCCGAGCGCGCCGAGCGGCCCGGAGTCGATCCGCCAGCCCACCGCGAGCCCCACGAGCATCAGCGGGACCATGCCGAGCGCGGTGGTCAGCAGGTCCGCCGCGCTCTGGCCCACCGGGACCGCGGCCCGGCTCATCGGCAGGGTGCGCAGGCGGTCCATCACGCCGCGGTGCGAGTCCTGTGCGGCGTGGAACATTCCGGTCATCAGGCCGCCCGCGGCGGTGGCGACGAGGAGGCCGGGCACCAGATAGGCGCGGTACTCCTCGCCGGGCATGGCGAGCGCGCTGCCGAAGACGTAGCCGAAGAACAGCAGCATCGATATCGGCATGGTCTGGGTGAGGATGAGCACGCCGGGCGCGTGCTTGATGCGCTGGAGCTGACGGCCGAGCATGGCCGTGCTGTCGTACGCGAGCGAGGTCATGTCACAAGCTCCTTGCGGGAGTCGGCGGCGGTGGTGAGGCGCAGGAACACCTCGTCGAGGGTGGGCGGGCGCAGGCTGACGTCGAGGATCGGCACCGCGGCGCCGTCCAGTTCGCGCACCAGGCGGGGCAGGGTGAGTGTCGGGTCCATGGAGACGGCCCCCACCGTCCTTGTGGCGGTGTCGAGTTGGGGACGGGCCCCCGTCAACTGGTCCAGCACTGAGGCTGCTTGGGGCAGGTCGTCCTCGTCCGCGACCACGACCTGGGCGTAGGAGCCGATCCGGGCCTTGAGCTCGGCCGGGGTTCCGGTGACGGCGGCGCGGCCCTGGTCGACGAGGACGACGTGGTCGGCGAGCCGGTCGGCCTCCTCCAGATACTGGGTGGTCAGCAGCACCGTGGTGCCCTCGGCGGTCAGCTCGTGCACGGCGGACCAGATCCGGTTGCGGCTCGCCGGGTCGAGCCCGGTGGTGGGCTCGTCGAGGAACAGCACGCGGGGGCGGGTCAGCAGGCTCGCCGCGAGGTCGAGGCGCCGCCGCATGCCGCCGGAGTAGGTGCCGGCCGCCCGGTCGGCCGCGTCCGCCAGGTCGAACCGCTCCAGGAGTTCGGCGGCCCGCTCGCGGCCCGCCGCTCCGCGCATGCCGTGCAGCTTGGCGAACAGGCGGAGGTTCTGCCGTCCCGTGAGTTCGACATCGACGGAGGCGGACTGGCCGGTGACTCCGATGGCCCGGCGCACCGCGTCCTGCTCGCGCACCACGTCGTGACCGGCCACCCGCGCGGAGCCCGCGTCCGGCGCGAGCAGCGTCGTCAGCAGGCGTACGGCCGTCGTCTTGCCTGCGCCGTTGGGTCCGAGCAGCCCGCAGACCGTGCCCTCGGCCACGGCCAGATCGAGCCCGCGCAGCGCGTGGACCGCGCCGAAGCGCTTCACCAGACCTTCACTAAGTACAGCGTACGTAGTTGTCATGCGGCTCACCATAGCGCACTACGTACGGTGTACGTAACTACGATGGGGGGCGAGGTGATGATCCATGGCAGGGCGACCTGCTGAACCAGAAGTGATCTGGGCGCGCCCCGAGCGCGCCGGACGGGGCCCCAGGCCCGCATTCAGCCGTGCCGACATCGCGGCCGCCGCCGTACGCATCGCGGACACGGAGGGCATCGACGCGCTGTCCATGCGCCGGGTCGCGGCCGAACTCGGCTGCGGAACGATGTCCCTGTACAACTACGTGCCGCGCAAGGAGGACCTGTACGAGCTGATGGTGGACGCGGTCAGCGCCGAGTACGACCTGTGCGACCCGACCGGGGACTGGCGGGCCGACGTGCTCGCCCTCGCCCACCAGACCCGGGCGCTGATGCACCGCCACCCCTGGGTGCCGCGCCTGATGTCCCCGGTGTACGGCTTCAGCCCGAACGCCCTGCGGTACCTGGAGCACTGCATGACCTGCCTCGACCCGCTGGAGGCGAAGTACGGCACCAAGATGGAGCTGATCGCCTCGGTGACCGGCGTGGTCACCACCTACGTCGCCAACGAGATCGCCACCGCCGAGCGGACGCGCTCGCTGCCCTGGTCGCCCGAGCAGGAGCAGAGCGTGCGGATCGCCTACCTCTTCAGCCAGGTCGCCACCGGCCGCTATCCGCGCCTGGCGGCCGCCTTCGCCGAGGACTCGGGCCCCATCGACCTGGACGCGGTCTTCGAGCGGGCCCTGACGAGGACGCTCGACGCCTTCGGCTGACGGCGGGGGCGCGGGAGGCGGATTTCCGGCGGGGACCCTGGTCCGTGCAGGATGGCCCCATGACCGAGATCCGCACCCCCCGCCTCCTGCTGCGCCGCTGGACCGACGACGACCTCGTCCCGATGGCCGAGATCAACGCCGACCCGGAGGTCATGCGCTGGATCGGCGACGGCTCGGTCCGGGACCTGGAGAGGACCGCCGCGGACATCGAGAGGTGGGAGGAGGAGTGGGACGACGAGGGCTTCGGGCTTTTCGCCGTCGAGCTCCTCGGCTCCGGCGAGATGATCGGGTTCACCGGCCTGTCCGTGCCGCACTTCCTGCCCGAGGTCGAGCACGAGGTCGAGATCGGCTGGCGGCTCGGCCGGCCCTTCTGGGGCCAGGGATACGCCTCCGAGGCAGCGCACGCCGCGCTGGAGTTCGCGCTCCAGGACCGCGGGCTCGGCCGGGTCATCAGCGTCTCCCGGGTGGGCAACGACGCCTCCGAGAACGTGATGCGCAAGCTCGGGATGAAGCAGGAGCGCGAGACGGTCCACCCGGAGTTCGGGCACGCGCTGAACATCCACTCCATCGACCTGACCGAGTACGCCGCCTGAACCCCGGCCGCCCCGGCCGGGGTTCAGGCGGCGTCAGATGAGGGCGAACTGGCCTCCCGGTCCCTCCTCGTGGTGATCGAGCACGGAGGCGGGGTGGCGCGCGCCGGCCGGTACGGGCAGCACACCGGCGGCCCGCAGTGCGCCGCGCGTCACCGGTTCGGCGAGGGCCTGTGTCAACTCGGCCCGGTCTGAACAGAGTTCGCCGAGGAGGGCGAGCACGGTGATCAGCTCAAGGAGGTCGGACGTCCACTCCTGGGGCCAGTTCGCGGGGCCGACCGCGGCGAGCGTGCCCGCATCGGCGGGCCCGGTGCGCCGCTCGAACCACAGCTCCAGCATCCGCACCCCGCCCACCCGGAACTCCCAGGCCCCGGGCGGCACCGGCGAGATGCGGCCGCCGTCGCCGAGGTGCAGCACCTCCTCGGCCGCGTCGTAGCGCAGTTCGCGCGGGCGGGCCGGGACGGCCGCGCGCACATAGGGCCGCCGCCCGCCCGGCAGCCGCGGCTTCTCGCCGCCGCGCGCCCCGCGCACCATCAGGTCGCTCATGCGCTGCCCCAACTCCACGCCGGTGGACCAGAGTTGAGGGTCCCGAGGCAGCGCCACGAGGCATCCCGCCGGGCTCGGACGGGCCACGGCCAGGGACCAGGAGGCCACCTCCTGCGGGGCCACCGCATGCCCGTACATCCCGGCGAGGAACGCGGGCAGGCCGGGTACGAGGTTCGGCTCCAGGCCGCCCGGGCGCCGGTAGAGCGGGCGGATGCGGCCGGGCCGGCCGGCGGGGGAGCGGCCGTCGGGCAGCACGGCCGAGACGGTCAGGGCGGGCCCGTCGGCCTTCGGCACGTATCCCTGCTCGACCACGAAGAGCTGGTGTTCGTCGGCCACCCGCCACAGCTCGGGCCGGGCGGCGTCGAGCAACCGCTGGTCCGGTATCAGCCACTGCTCGTCGAAGGGCCCGTGCTGGACACGGACCGGATCGGGGCAGGGGCCCCGCTCCTGCGCGAACGGGCCGGTGCCCGTGGTCCTGCCCGGCAGCGCGGCCACCGCGGAGCGCGGCGTACGGGCCCGGCTCGGGCCGAACAGACGCTCCCGCTCGGCCCCTTCGGACCGTACGAGCAGGTCCCAGCGGGAGCGCAGGGTGCGCTCGTCGGGCGCCAGCACCCAGGGGCG
This sequence comes from Streptomyces sp. CB01201, assembly GCF_002803085.1. Lineage (GTDB taxonomy): Bacteria > Actinomycetota > Actinomycetes > Streptomycetales > Streptomycetaceae > Streptomyces > Streptomyces hundungensis. The sequence goes on from NZ_NNBJ01000011.1 coordinate 110,768, forward strand.
CCCGAGCCGCAGCGGGGGCACCGACCAGGGCATCAGGTCGTCGAGGAGGGGCACGTCATCGCTCACAGCCAGCATGCTAGTGAGAACGCTCAGCGGGCTACGACCGTCACCGAGAAGCTCCGACCGTTTCCAGAGGCCTCGACCGTCACCGGGAAGCCCCGGCGTTCACCGGGAAGCCCCGGCGTTCACCGGGAAGCCCCGGCGTTCACCGGGAAGCCTCGGCGTTCGCCGGGAAGCCTCGGCGTTCGCCGGGAAGCCTCGGCGTTCGCCGGGAAGCCTCGGCGTTCGCCGGGAAGCCTCGGCGTTCGCCGGGAAGCCTCGGCGTTCACCGGGAAGCCTCGGCGTTCACCGGGAAGCCTCGGCCTTCGCCGGGAAGCCTCGGCCTTCGCCGGGAAGCCTCGGCCTTGGCCGGGAAGCCTCGGCCTTCGCCGAGAAGCCTCGGCCGTCACCGAGAGGCCTCGACCGTCACCGAGAACGAGAAGCGGTCGCCCCGGTAGTGGATGCGGGCCACGTCGACGACCCGGCCCTCCCCGTCGTAGGTGACGCCCGTGTAGTGCAGGATCGGGGAGAGCAGCGGGACCCGCAGCAGGTCCGCGGTGACCGGATCGGCGAGCCGGGCCTCCACGGTGTCCGTGATGCGCGCGATGTCCACCCCGACCGCGTCCCGCAGCACCTTCGTCATAGGCCAGCGCGTGAGGTCGTTGAGGTCGATCGCGGCGGCGACCTCCGAACGCACCGCGTTGTACGCCCAGTTGGTCGGCTCACCGCTCTCGTCGTCGCACCGCAGCCGCCGGTACGCCACCACCTCGGCGCTGCCCGGGAAGTACTCGGCGAGATCGCCGGGCACCGGCTCCGGGCCATGGCCCAGGATCGTGGTGCGCTCGCCCGACTGCTGCGCCACGATCGCGTCGATCGAGCCGAGCAGCCGGACCGGAGAGGCCCGCCGGGCGGCCGGCTCGATGAACGTGCCGCGCCGCCGGTGCCTGCTGATCAGGCCCTCCTCCTCCAGCTCCTTGAGTGCCTGACGCATCGTCAACACGCTCACCCCGTAATGCGCGGCGAGCTGCTCCTCGGTGGGCAGCCGCAGCGAGGCATCGGGGGAGCGGCCCAGTATCGAGGCGCGCAGCGACTGGGACACCTGGTACCAGAGCGGCAGCTTCCGGTTCAGGACCAGGGAGTCGGGAGCGAAGGAGGAGGTCACAGGGATTCCGTATCAGGTGGTGCTCAGGAGCGGAAGGGTCGCTTCAGGAGCGGAAGTGGCGCTGAAGACCCTGCCACACGTCGTCGTAACCCCGCTGGAGATGGTCGGCGTTCGCCGCCTGCTCGGTGGCGGTGACCGGCCAGCGCGTCTCGAACATGAAGGCCAGGCCGTCGTCGATCTTCTGCGGCTTCAGCTCGGCGGCGCTCGCCCGGTCGAAGGTCTCCCGGTCCGGCCCGTGCGCCGACATCATGTTGTGCAGCGAGCCGCCGCCGGGCACGAAGCCCCCTTCTCCGGCGGTCTTGGCGTCGTATGCGCCTTCGATCAGGCCCATGTACTCGCTCATCACATTGCGGTGGAAGTAGGGCGGGCGGAACGTGTCCTCGCCGACCAGCCAGCGCGGCGCGAACACCACGAAGTCGACCCCGGCCAGGCCCGGGGTGTCGGACGGCGAGGTGAGCACCGTGAAGATCGAGGGGTCGGGGTGGTCGTAGCTGATGCTGCCGATCACATTGAAGGTGCGCAGGTCGTAGACGTACGGCGTGTGGCTGCCGTGCCAGGCGACGACATCGAGCGGCGAGTGGTCGTAGGTCGCGGTCCAGAGGTTGCCGCAGAACTTGTTGACCACCTCGACCGGGCCCTCGACGTCCTCGTACGCGGCGAGCGGGGCCCGGAAGTCCCGTGCGTTGGCGAGGCCGTTGGCGCCGATCGGGCCGAGCTCGGGCAGCTCGAAGGGGCGGCCGTAGTTCTCGCAGACATAACCGCGGGCGCTCGCGTCGAGCAGTTCGACCCGGAAGCGCACGCCGCGCGGGATCAGGGCGACCTCGCCGGGGCGGGCGGCGAGCAGGCCCAGTTCGGTACGCAGGAGCAGTCCGCCGTGCTCGGGCACGATCAGGAGTTCGCCGTCGGCGTTGCTGAACACCCTCGATTCCATCGAGGAGTTGGCGTGGTAGAGGTGCACGGCCATGCCGGTGCGCTGCGTGGCGTCGCCGTTGCCGCCCAGCGTCCACAGGCCCGCCAGCCAGTCGGTGCCGGACGGGGGCTCGGGCAGCGGGTTCCAGCGCAGCCGGTTGGGGTCGGGGACGGACTCGGTGAAGGGGGCCGAGCGGAGGCGGCCGTTGTCGGTACGGGTGAACGGCGGGTGCGCGGCCGATGGCCGGATCCGGTACAGCCAGGAGCGGCGGTTGCTCGCGCGCGGCTCGGTGAAGGCGGAGCCGCTCAGCTGTTCCGCGTACAGGCCGAGGGGGGCGCGCTGGGGTGCGTTGCGGCCGTGCGGGAGAGCGCCGGGGACGGCCTCCGAGCTGTGCTCATTGCCGAAACCGCGGGAGTGGCCGAGGCCCTCCGCGATCTTTACCGCGCCGTCGCCGGTAGGTGTCGTCATCGTGCGCTCTCCTGCTCCCGTGCCGGAATCCTATGGTCAACCGTAGGATTACGATGCGGTCGCGTCAACGGGAAAACCGGCCGGGCGGGAGATGATGGACGGGTGTCTCCTGCTCCTGATCTCCACGCGAACCTCCGCCGGGCGCCCGTGCAGCAGCGCAGCGCCGAGCGGCTCTCCCGGATACTCGACGCCTGTGCCGAACTCCTCGACGAAACCGGCTACGAAGACCTCTCCACGCGGGCCGTCGCCCAGCGCGCCGGGGTGCCGATCGGCTCGGTCTACCGCTTCTTCGGCAACAAGCGGGCCATGGCCGAGGCGCTCGCGGCCCGCAATCTCGACCGCTACGCCGGGATGATCAACGCTCGCCTCGAAGCGATCGAGGCGGCCGACTGGCGCGGGGCCGTCGACGCGGTCCTGGACGAATACCTCGTCCTGAAGCAGACCGTGCCCGGTTTCAACCTGGTCGACTTCGGCGGCCCCCAGCCGGTGCCCGACCCGGACGCGGACGCCAACCACCTGCTGGCCGCCCGCCTCGCCGAACTGCTCCCGGCCCAGTTCGGCCGCACCCTGGACGCGGAGCTGCGCCGGGTGATCCTGGTCGCGGTGGAGGCGGCCGACGCCACGCTGCGCCTCGCCTTCCGCACCGACCCGCAGGGCGACCCGAAGATCGTCGAGGAGACCCGGCAGCTGCTCCACGCCTATCTCGCCCGCACCCTGGACTGACCCCGGCCGGGACCTCCCGGACATGCCTACCGGTCGGTATGCTCCAGGGGCTCGCGCGCCGTCGCCCCGGGAGGACGAATGTCCCGCACCGCCCTGCGTATCTGCCCGCTCTGCGAAGCCACCTGCGGGCTGAGCCTCACCGTGGAGGGCGCGCGCGTCACCGGCGCCCGGGGGGACGCCGACGACGTGTTCAGCCAGGGGTTCATCTGCCCCAAGGGCGCCTCGTTCGGGGAGATCGACGCCGACCCCGACCGGCTGACCACGCCCCTCGTGCGCCGCGACGGCACGCTGGTGCCGGCCACGTGGGACGAGGCCTTCGACCTGATAGCGGCCCGACTGCCCGCACTCGTCGAGGAGCACGGGCCGAACGCGGTCGGCGTGGTCCTCGGCAACCCCAATGTGCACACCATGGCCGGCGCCCTCTACCCGCCCGCCCTGCTCGGCGCGCTGCGCACCCGCAACCTGTTCACCGCGAGCACCCTCGACCAGATGCCCAAGCACGTCTCCAGCGGGCTCCTGTTCGGCGACCCGTTCGCCATCCCGGTGCCCGACCTCGACCGCACCGACCACCTGCTGCTGCTCGGCGCCAACCCGCTGGAGTCCAACGGCAGCCTGTGCACGGCCCCGGACTTCCCCGGAAAACTCCGGGCCCTGCGCCGGCGCGGCGGCAGCCTCACCGTCGTCGACCCGCGCCGCACCCGCACCGCGAAGCTCGCCGACCGGCACGTGGCGATCCGGCCCGGCACCGATGCCCTGCTGCTCGCCGCGATCGCCCAGGTGCTCTTCGCGGAGCAGCTCACCGCCCTCGGCGCGCTCGAAGCGCAGGCCGAGGGAGTGGCCGAAGTGGCGCATGCCATAGGGGAGTTCACGCCCGAGACGGTCGGCCCCGTCTGCGATGTGGAGCCGGACGCGATCCGGGACATCGCCCGGGAACTGGCCGCCGCACCCACCGCCGCCGTATACGGCCGGATCGGCAGCTGCACCGTCGAGCACGGCACCCTGGCCAGCTGGCTCGTCGACGTACTCAACGTGCTGACCGGCAACCTCGACCGGCCCGGCGGCGCGCTCTTCCCGCTCTCCGCCACCGACCGGGCACCGCGCCCGGCCGGGCCCGGCAAGGGCTTCTCGCTCGGGCGCTGGCACAGCCGGGTCGGCGGCCACCCCGAGGTGAAGTCCGAACTTCCGCTCGCCGCGCTCGCCGAGGAGATCGAGACGCCGGGCGAGGGGCGGATCCGCGCGCTCATCGCCTCCGCCGCGAACCCGGTGCTCTCCGCGCCCGACGGGGACCGGCTCGACCGGGCGCTCGCCGGGCTCGACTTCATGGTCAGCATCGACCCGTATCTGAACGAGACCTCGCTGCACGCCGATGTCGTGCTGCCCCCGCCGCCGCCCGCGCAGAGCGCCCACTTCGACTTCGCCTTCAACGGCTTCGCGGTCCGCAACCAGGTCCGCTACACCCGGCCCGCCGTGCCGCTCGCCGAGGGGCGCATGGACGAGTGCGAGATCCACGCCCGGCTCGTGCTCGCCGTCAGCGGACTGCACGGCGCCGAACCCGCCGCCGTGGACGCGATGGTCGTCGAGCGCACCCTGGCCAAGGCCGTCGCCGACCCGCACTCACCCGTGCACGGCCGCGACGCGACGGTGCTCGCCGCCCGACTCACCGGCGCCGGCGGCCCCGAGCGCCGCCTGGACCTCATGCTCCGGCTCGGCCCCTACGGCGACGGATTCGGCGCCGACCCCGAGGGCCTCACCCTGGAACGCGTGCTCTCCCACCCCCACGGCATCGACCTGGGCGAGCTGAAGCCGCGCCTGCCGCAGGTGCTGCGCACCCGCACCGGCCGCATCGAACTGCTCCCCGCGCCCGTCGCCGCCGACCTGCCCCGGCTGCGGGCCGCCCTCGACGAACGGCCCGCGGCCCTGGTCCTGGTCGGCCGGCGCCATCTGCGCTCCAACAACAGCTGGCTGCACAACATCCCCGCCCTGAGCGGCGGTTCCAACCGCTGCACCCTCCAGATCCACCCCGAGGACGCGGCAAGGCTCGGCCTCGCCGACGGCGCCGAGGTGCGGATCACGGCGGAGGGAGGAGCGGTCGCGGCCCCCGTGGAGATCACCGACAGCGTGCGCAGGGGCGTGGTCAGCCTGCCGCACGGCTGGGGCCACAGCCGCCCCGGCAGCCGGCTCGCGGTCGCCGTCGACCGGCCGGGAGTCAACGTCAACCAGCTCCTCGACGGCTCGCGGTTCGACCCGCTGTCGGGCACCGCCGTGCTCAACGGCTTCCCCGTCGAACTCGTACCCCTGTCGTGACCTGGAGTTTTGCTCTTATTGCTCAGGTGTCAACATCTTGTTAAGGATGGAAACGGCGACCTAACGTCATCCGCACCGCCGGCCCCCGGCGCCAGTTCAAGGGTGAACGTTAGGTGTTCTGAATGCTGACCATCCTCGGCTTCGGCATGATCGCGACCTTCCTGGTCCTGATCATGCTGAAGAAGATGTCGCCCATCGCGGCGCTGGTTCTGATCCCCGCTCTCTTCTGCGTCTTCGTCGGCAAGGGAGCCCACCTCGGCGACTACGTCATCAAGGGCGTCGGTTCGCTCGCGCCGACCGCCGCGATGCTCATGTTCGCCATCATCTACTTCGGCGTGATGATCGACGTGGGCCTCTTCGACCCGGTCGTGCGCGGCATCCTGCGCTTCTGCAAGGCCGACCCGATGCGGGTCGTCGTCGGCACCGCCGTGCTCGCCGCGATCGTCTCGCTCGACGGCGACGGCTCCACCACCTTCATGATCACCGTCTCCGCGATGTACCCGCTCTACAAGCGGCTCGGCATGAGCCTGGTGGTGATGACCGGAGTCGCCGCGACCGCCAACGGCGTGATGAACACGCTCCCTTGGGGCGGCCCCACCGCCCGCGCGGCGACCGCCCTGAAGCTGGACGCCTCCGACATCTTCGTGCCGATGATCCCCGCGCTCGCGACCGGCCTGGTCGCCGTCCTCGTCCTGTCGTACGTACTCGGCATGCGCGAGCGCAAGCGCGTGGGCTACCTGTCCCTCGACAAGGTCCTGGAGCCGGAGACCGAGACGGTGCTCGTCGGGGCCGGGGGTTCCGGCGAGACCCCGCGCGCCTCGGGCGGCGGCGCCGCAGCGGACGCACCCGAGGGCGACGACGACTTCCCGGGTCTCGACCCCGCACGCGAGACCCTGCGGCCCAGGCTGTACTGGTTCAACGCGCTGCTCACCGTCGCGCTGCTCACCTCCATGATCATGGAGTGGCTCCCGATCCCGGTCCTGTTCCTGATCGGCGCGGCCCTCGCGCTGACCGTGAACTTCCCGCACATCCCGGCCCAGAAGGCCCGGATCGCCGCCCATGCCGACAACGTCGTCAACGTCTCGGGCATGGTCTTCGCGGCCGCCGTCTTCACGGGCGTCCTCAACGGCACCGGCATGGTCAAGCACATGGCGGACTGGCTGGTCGGCGTGGTGCCGGACAGCATGGGCTCGCAGATGGGCCTGGTGACCGGCGTGCTCAGCCTGCCGCTCACCTACTTCATGTCGAACGACGGCTTCTACTTCGGCGTCGTGCCCGTCCTCGCCGAGGCGGGCGCCGCCCACGGTGTCTCCCCGCTGGAGATCGCCCGTGCCTCCCTGGCCGGCCAGGCCCTGCACATGTCCAGCCCGCTGGTTCCGGCCGTGTACGTGCTGGTCGGCATGGCCAAGGTGGAGTTCGGCGACCACACCCGGTTCACCGTGAAATGGGCGGCCCTGACCTGTCTGGTGGTGCTCGGCTCGGGCATTCTGTTCGGCATCATCTGAGCCGGCTCCGCCGGGGGCCCTGGCGCCAGAAAACTAACGGCGCTAGTTTGAGCGGCGGACGACCACGGCGGCACTGCTCGGGAGGATTGTGATGAACGCCCACGACGGCATGTACATCGACGGCGACTGGCGGGCCGCCGCCGGCGGCGACACCATCGCGGTGCTCAACCCGGTCGACGAGCAGGTCATAGGCCACGTCCCGGCAGGCACGTCCGAGGACGTCGACGCCGCGGTACGCGCCGCCCGCGCGGCCCTGCCGGGCTGGGCCGCGACACCGCCCGCCGAGCGCGCGGCCAGGCTCGCGGCCCTGCGTGACCAACTGGTCGCCCGCAAGGACGAGATCGCCGCGACCATCAGCGCCGAACTGGGCGCCCCGCTCCCGTTCGCGCAGGCCGTGCAGACCGGCCTGCCGATCGCGATCGCCGGTTCCTACGCGGAGCTGGCCGCCACCTACTCCTTCGAGGAGAAGGTGGGGAACTCCACGGTCTACCAGGAGCCGGTCGGCGTCGTCGGGGCGATCACGCCCTGGAACTATCCGCTGCACCAGATCGTCAACAAGGTAGCTCCCGCACTGGCGGCGGGCTGCACGGTCGTCCTCAAGCCCGCCGAGGACACGCCCCTGACCGCGCAGCTCTTCGCCGAGGCGGTGCATGAGATCGGCCTGCCCGCAGGGGTGTTCAACCTGGTCACCGGGCTCGGCCCGGTCGCGGGCCAGGCGCTCGCCGAGCACGAGGGGGTCGACCTGGTCTCCTTCACCGGCTCGACGGCCGTCGGCAAGAAGATCGGTGCCACGGCCGGCGCCGCCGTCAAGCGGGTCGCCCTGGAGCTGGGCGGCAAGTCCGCCAACGTCATCCTGCCCTCCGCCGACCTCGCCAAGGCCGTCACCGTGGGCGTCGCGAACGTGATGGGCAACTCCGGCCAGACGTGCAGCGCCTGGACGCGGATGCTGGTCCACACCGACCGCTACGACGAGGCGGTCGAGCTGGCATCGGCCGCCGCGGCCAAGTACACGGTCGGCGACCGCATCGGCCCGCTCGTCAACGCCAAGCAGCTCGCGCGCGTGCGCGGCTACATCGAGAAGGGCGTCCAGGAGGGCGCGCGCGTCGTCGCGGGCGGCGCCGATGCGCCCCTGGAGCAGGGCTACTACGTCTCGCCCACGATCTTCGCGGACGTCACCCCCGAGATGGCCATCGCGCAGGAGGAGATCTTCGGCCCGGTCGTCTCGATCATCCGGTACGAGGACGAGGACGACGCCCTGCGCATCGCGAACGGCACCGTGTACGGATTGGCCGGCGGGGTCTGGGCGGGCGACGACGCGGAGGCCGTGGCCTTCGCCCGCCGCATGGACACCGGCCAGGTCGACATCAACGGCGGACGCTTCAACCCCCTTGCCCCCTTCGGCGGTTACAAGCAGTCGGGGGTCGGCCGCGAGCTCGGCGTGCACGGTCTGACCGAGTACCTCCAGACCAAGTCGCTCCAGTTCTGAGACCCTCTCCGTCCGCCCTCTTCCCCCGCTCAGGAGTCACGCACGCCATGGTTCGCGCCGCCGTACTGCCCGCCGTCGGCTCTCCGCTGGAGATCACCGACATCGATCTGCCCGCGCCGGGCCCCGGCCAGGTGCGGGTCCGCCTGGCCGCCGCCGGGGTCTGCCACTCCGACCTCTCCCTCACCAACGGCACCATGCGGGTCCCGGTCCCGGCCGTCCTCGGCCATGAGGGCGCGGGCACGGTGGTCGCCGTCGGCGAGGGCGTCACCTCCGTCGCGCCCGGCGCCGAGGTCGTCCTCAACTGGGCGCCTTCCTGCGGAAGTTGTCACCCCTGCTCGCTCGGCGAGGTGTGGCTCTGCGTCAACGCGCTGAACGGCGCGGGCTCGGTGTACGCGCGCACCGCCGACGGCACCGAGCTGCACCCGGGCCTGAACGTGGCCGCGTTCGCCGAGGAGACCGTCGTCGCGGAGAACTGCCTGATCCCGCTCCCCGCGGGCATCCCGCTCACCGAGGCCGCGCTGCTCGGCTGCGCGGTGCTCACCGGGTACGGGGCGATCCACCACTCGGCGCAGGTGCGGCCGGGCGAGACGGTCGCGGTGTTCGGCGCGGGCGGCGTCGGCCTGGCCACGCTCCAGGCCGCCCGGATCGCGGGAGCGGGGCAGATCATCGCCGTCGACGTCTCCCCGGACAAGGAGGGACTGGCCCGCGAGGCCGGGGCGACCGACTTCGTGGTCGCGTCGGAGACCACGGCCAAGGACATCCGCAAGCTGACCGGCGGCCAGGGCACGGACGTGGCCGTCGAGTGCGTGGGCCGCGCGGTGACGATCCGTACCGCCTGGGAGTCGACCCGGCGCGGCGGCCGCACCACGGTCGTCGGCATCGGCGGCAAGGACCAGCAGGTCACCTTCAACGCCCTGGAGATCTTCCACTGGGGCCGCACCCTCGCGGGCTGCGTCTACGGCAACTGCGACCCCGCGACCGACGTCCCGGTCCTGGCCGACCACATCCGGGCCGGCCGCCTGGACCTCGACTCACTGGTCTCCGAACGCATCGCCCTGGACGGCATCCCGGCCGCCTTCGACAACATGCTGGCGGGCAAGGGCGGCCGGGCGCTGGTGGTGTTCTAGCCGGGCCCCGGGGCCCGGCCTCCCAGCACCTTCGAGGCCCCTACGGGTAGCGGGGCGGGGCCGTGCTACCCGTCCAGGGCCTCGTACTGGAGGTCGAGCCCGTCGAGCAGCGCCCGAAGGCCCGTCTCGAAGGCCCCCTCGTCGATCTCCTGCTGGCGCTCGGCGAGCAGGTGCGCCTGCCCCAGGTGCGGATAGTCCGCCGGGTCGTACGCCGCCTCGTCGTCCACGAAACCCCGGGCGAACGAACCGAGCGCCGAGCCCATGATGAAGTACCGCATCAGCGCGCCGATCCGGGTCGCCTGGGCCGGCGGCCACCCCGCCGCGACCATCGCGCCGAACACCGCGTCCGCGAGCCGGAGCCCGGCCGGCCGGCGGCCGGGCCCCTGGGCGAGCACCGGCACGATGTTGGGGTGCCGGGTGAGCACCGAGCGATAGGCCAGCGCCCAGTCGTGCAGGGACGTACGCCAGTCGCGCCCGTCATCCGCGTCGAACATCGACAGGTCGACCTGGGCCGAGGTGGCGTCGGCCACGGCCTCCAGGATCTCGTCCTTGGTGCGGAAGTGGTTGTAGAGCGAGGGCCCGCTGACCCCGAGCTCCGCGGCGAGCCGCCGGGTCGAGACCGCCGCGAGGCCCTCCGTGTCCACGAGCGCGCTCGCCGCCGCGACGATGCGGTCGGTGCTCAGGAGGGGCTTGCGCGGTCGGGCCATGCGGCACATAGTAGGGCCTGCCAACCAAAAACTAGCAGTGGTAATTAAATCTGGGGTGCAGCGAACATGAACCTGGAGCTGAGCGAGGAACAGACGGCGGTCCAGCAGCTCGCCGAGGAGTTCGTCGAGCGCGAGATCACCCCACACGTCATCGAGTGGGACCGCGCCGAGGATGTCGACAGGTCGATCGTGAAGAAGCTGGGCGCGCTCGGCTTCCTCGGGCTCACCATCGACGAGGAGTACGGCGGCTCGGGCGGCGACCACCTCGCGTACTGCCTGGTCACCGAGGAGCTGGGTCGTGGCGACTCGTCGGTGCGCGGCATCGTCTCGGTCTCGCTGGGCCTGGTCACCAAGACCATCGCCTACTGGGGCAGCGAGGAGCAGAAGCGCGCCTGGCTGCCCCGGCTCACCTCGGGCGACGCCATCGGCTGCTTCGGCCTCACCGAGCCCGGCACGGGCTCGGACGCGGGCAACCTCGTCACCAGGGCGGTCGCGGACGGCGGCGACTACGTCATCAACGGCACCAAGATGTTCATCACCAACGGCACCTGGGCCGATGTGGTGCTGCTCTTCGCCCGCACCAACGACACCCCGGGCCACCGCGGCGTGTCCGCCTTCCTGGTCCCCACCGACACCCCCGGCCTCACCCGCCGGACCATCCACGGCAAGCTCGGCCTGCGCGGCCAGGCCACCGCGGAGCTGGTCCTGGAGGACGTACGGGTCCCGGCGGCCGCGCTGCTCGGCCCGGAGGGCAAGGGCTTCTCGATCGCGATGTCGGCGCTCGCCAAGGGGCGGATGTCGGTCGCGGCCGGCTGCGTCGGCATCGCCCAGGCCGCCCTGGACGCGGCGGTCCGGTACGCCGGAGAACGCGAGCAGTTCGGCAAGTCCATCGCGCACTACCAGCTCGTCCAGGAGCTGATCAGCGACATCTCGGTGGACGTGGACGCCGCCCGGCTGCTGACCTGGCGGGTCGCCGATCTCATCGACCGGGGCCGGGACTTCGCGACCGCCGCGTCCAAGGCGAAGCTGTTCGCCTCCGAGGCCGCGGTACGGGCCGCCAACAACGCCCTCCAGGTCTTCGGCGGCTACGGGTACATCGACGAGTACCCGGTAGGCAAGCTGCTGCGGGACGCCCGCGTGATGACCCTGTACGAGGGCACGAGCCAGATCCAGAAGCTCATCATCGGCCGTGCGGAGACCGGGATTTCGGCCTTCTGAAGCCGCGGACCGCCCGGATGCGGCACCAGCGCCCCGGCCTTCTGAGTACGTCCTGAGTACGAGAGCGGATGTGGCGCGTGCCACATCCGCTCCATGCTGTCGCCATGAGTGAGACACAGGTCAAGCAGCAGAACACCGCGGCGTACTACGGCCAGGCCGTCGCCGCCTTCGCGATCGCGCTGGTCGCCACCGCGATCGGCATCCTCCGCCTCCAGGCCGACGCCTGGGTCCGCGCCTTCCTCGCGATGGCGGTCCTCTACCTGGTCACCTCCGCCTTCACCCTGGCCAAGGTGATCAGGGACCGCCAGGAGGCCGGCCAGATCGTCAGCCGCGTCGACCAGGCCCGCCTGGAGAAGCTCCTCGCCGAGCACGACCCGTTCCAGAAGCTCTAAGGGCCGGTCCGGCCGGAACCGGACCCGCCGGACAGGCTCTAAGCGCTTGCTCACCTTCGGGGTATGGTGTTCGTCCCGCTGAACACAGAGCGCCGACGGACGGAAGGGGCGAGCGATGGGTACGGCTGACGTGACCGAAGAGACGGCCAACGGCGAGGAAAAGCCCTGGGGCGAAGTCACGCCCGAGGCCGCCAGGAGACTGCTGGTCGCCGCCGTCGAGGCGTTCGCGGAGCGCGGCTACCACGCCACCACGACCCGGGACATCGCGGGCCGGGCCGGCATGAGCCCGGCCGCGCTCTACATCCACTACAAGACCAAGGAAGAACTGCTCCACCGGATCAGCCGGATCGGGCACGACAAGGCCCTGGAGATCCTGCGGTCCGCCGCCGAGGCCGAGGGAAGCGCGGCCGAGCGGCTCTCCGCCGCCGTACGCTCCTTCGTCCGCTGGCACGCGGGGCACCACACGACGGCCCGCGTGGTCCAGTACGAACTCGACGCGCTCGGTGCCGGGCACCGCACCGAGATCGTGGAACTGCGCCGGCAGAGCGACGCCGCGGTGCGCCGCATCCTCAACGAGGGCGTGGCGGCGGGCGAGTTCGACGTCCCGGACGTGCCCGGCACCACGCTCGCCGTGCTCTCCCTCTGCATCGACGTGGCCCGCTGGTTCAACACCGAGGGCCGCCGCACGCCCGACGAGGTCGGCGCGCTCTACGCCGACCTCGTGCTGCGGATGGTGGGGGTCCAGAAGTAGTGGATCCGGCCTCGCAGGCCGAAGCCCGGAAGACCGCTCGAAGCCGGGGCCGCGCTCAGAAGAAGTAGCGCGAGACCGACTCCGCCACACACACCGGCTTGTCGCCGCCCTCGCGCTCGACGGTGACCTTCGCGGTGACCTGCACCCCGCCGCCCGCCTCCACGACCTCCGTCAGCTCGGCCGTCGCCCGCAGCCGCGAGCCGACCGGTACGGGGGAGGGGAAGCGGACCTTGTTGGTGCCGTAGTTGATGCCCATCTTCATGCCCTCGACGCGCAGCACCTGCGGCACCAGGGTCGGCAGCAGCGACAGCGTCAGATAGCCGTGCGCGATCGTCGTGCCGAAGGGGCCGGACGCGGCCCGCTCCGGGTCGACGTGGATCCACTGATGGTCGCCGGTGGCGTCCGCGAACAGGTCGATGCGCTTCTGGTCGATCTCCAGCCAGTCGCTGTGCCCGAGCTGCTCGCCGACCCCGGCCTTCAGCTCCTCGGCGGACGTGAAGATCCTCGGCTCTGCCATGTCCCTGGTCCCTGCCTCTCGCGACGCTCTCGCCGTCATGAACAAGCGCCTGAGCAAGCACCTGTACAAGCGCTTGCTCAGCTAGCTCAGCATGGTTCGGGCCGCCGGTCCTGTCAACGACGTACGGCGCTGGCAGCGGGCGGAAGGCGGCACCGGGGCGGAGGGGCGGGGACAGTAGGGTTCGAGGGGTGCCGCAGATTCCAGAGAAGATCCACGAGCTCACGGTCGGGCAGCTGGCCGCGCGCAGCGGAGCCGCCGTGTCCGCCCTGCACTTCTACGAGTCGAAGGGCCTGATCGTCAGCCGCCGCACCTCCGGCAACCAGCGGCGCTACGGCCGCGACACCCTGCGCCGGGTGGCCTTCATCCGGGCCGCGCAGCGCGTCGGCATTCCGCTGGCCACGATTCGCGACGCGCTGGCCGAACTCCCCGAGGAGCGCACGCCCACCAAGGAGGACTGGGCCCGCCTCTCCGAGAACTGGCGGACCGAACTCGACCGGCGCATCAGCCAGTTGGGCCGCCTGCGCGACCACCTCTCGGACTGCATCGGCTGCGGCTGCCTGTCCCTGGACAACTGCGTCCTGTCCAACCCGGACGATGTCTTCGGCACCACCCGGGTCGGCTCCCGGCTGCTCGCCGAACGCGAGGGCTGAGGGCGGGGAGTGATCGTACGGGCCGACGCGGGCCACCGTCCTCAGGCGCAGGCCGGCCCGCTCCTCTCGCGCACACGGGCCCGCCCTCACGCGCAAGCCCGTGCCACCCTCACGCTCAAGCCGGCGTCGCTCTCACGCGCAAGCCAGCGCCGCCCTCACCAACTCGGCGTTGGACGCGGCCCGTTCGCCGTCCGGCAGCACCAGTACGTCCTCCAGGCCTATGCGGGTGTCGAGGCCCAGCGAGCGCGCCAGGCGCAGCACCGGCCAGGCGCCGGCGTCCTGGCCGTGCAGCAGCACGGGCCTGCCGTGTGCCGTGCCCAGCTCGGCCAGCAGGGCGCGGGCCGTCGACTCGGCTTCCCCCGGTGTCGGATCGGCCACCTCGGCCAGGATGCGCAACACCCTTGATGCGTACGGCGAACCGAGGAAGCGGCGAGCCGCGTCCGTGCCGGACCGGATGCCCGCCTCGATGCCCACGCCCCGCTCCAGCAGGGCGGCCGCCACCTCGTCGGCGCCGTCCTCGTGCCAGTTGACCGAGGCGTGGTCGGGCAGCACCGTCCAGGACCGGACGCGCTCCACCCGGCGTATTGGATCCGGCTCGGCCCAGGCGCCGGTGGTCACCCCGACCGGCACGTCCACCGCCGCGCGTATCGCCTCGACGGCAGGGCCCACCACGCGCGGTGACAGCGAGTCGCCGCCGCACGGTGTCTTGGGATGTACATGGACCTCGGCCGCGCCCGCTGCCACCGCGGCCGCCGCGGACTCGGCGAGGGCGGCCGGGGACAGCGGCACCGCCGTGCCGTCGCCCGCACCGCGTGCGCCGTTCAGACAGACCTGCATCATGCGTTCGATGGTGCCAGGGCCCACTGACAACCGCCCCGGAATCGCCTTGGGCGCACCACGGTCTCCTGGCAACGCGGGGGAGAGTCGGCTCGCCCCCGCGCCGCTCACGCCACCGATGCCAGCTCTCCGTGCCGTGCCGCCTTGGCCCGCATCAGTGCCTCTGTGGTCAGCACGGGGCGCGGGACCAGAATGCCGCAGCCCGAACAGACCGGCCCGAACCACGGTTCGTGGGACAGGTCCTGGCTCCACACCAGCCGCCTTCCCCCGCACACCGGGCACCCCGCGCCGGGTGTGGTCCGCAGTGCCGCGATCATGCGGCCGAGCACCTCGGCCAGCGGCTCGGTGGGATGCGTGCGTGGATCGTCGCACCAGGCCACCCCGAAACCGCCCCAGGTGCGCCGGTGCCAGTCGTCGAAGGAGCCCGGGCGCCGCAGCCCCGCGTGCTTCTCGCGCTTCCGGCGCGCCGCGAACTCCACTTCGTAGGCGAGCCAGACGGTCCTGGCCGCCTCCAGTTCCTCCAGCGCGGCCACCAGCCGCGCCGGATCGGGGGCCCGGTCCTCGGGCCCGATGCGGTGCCTGCCGCACAAATGGTCCCAGGTCGCCCGGTGCCCGTAGGGGGCGAACCTCTCCAGACACTTGCGCAGCGAATAGCGCCGCAACGCGAGGTCGTTCCTCGGGTCGCGCACCTGTCTCGCCAGACTGCGGAAACCAGCCATGGCCCTGCCACCTCCGTCGCTCGTACTTCGGCGTCGAGGAATGGACGTACCGGACGACGATCCGGCTCCATCGAAATTCCGATGGAGTCCATTACGGGGGATTCGCCTACCCTGTCCCAAGGGTTGGAATCCGATTCTCAGGAACTCCTCACAACGTGGCCCGTATGTGCCGGTTACCCCGGCGACCTGCGGTAACACGCAAAGTGCCTGGCCGCGGGCGGGTCGGGGAAGGGGCCGCGCTGGCCGCGGGCGGAGTTGATCCGCGCCTCGGGAATCCCGGCAACCCATCCGGTCCCTCAAGGCACTTGTGCGCCTCCGGCCCGACCCGCGTCCGTCCGCCCCGCACAACCCTGCGAAGGCCGGAAGGAATACGCGCTCCGACGGAGGCCGAAAGGGCACAGCCTCCGGTGGTACGCCGCCGCGCTCGCGAAGCCGATCGGGCGAGCGTGTGGGGATTCGGAGAAGGTGACGCATGTTCACCTTACGGCGTGCCGTACCCCCCAGTAGCCTCCCGCGCATCGGCCCCCACTAGGAGCGCGCATGCGACGACGCACCGCAAGGCTCGCAACACCCGGCAAAATCAGCAGACTTCGACGTACGGCGGACATCGGACGCGGCAGAGCCGCCGCGTGCGCCGTCACCGTCATCGCCCTCTCCGCGGCCCTGCTCGGCCCCGCCGTCCCGGCCGGCGCCGCCGAGCCCGCCGACGGCGACCACTGCCAGGGGCAGTGCTCCGACATCCTGCCGCCCGGAGCCAACGGCAACGCCACCCTCGTCGAGATCCTCGGCAACAAGGTGTTCGGGACCCACCCCGCACACAGTGACGACGAGCTCGGCAAGTACGACGCGCTGGTGGCGGGGCAGTCCTCGCTCACCGACGACAAGCTCAACTCCTTCTTCAACGACGCCTCCTTCGGGGTGCCGAACGGGCAGGAGCAGTCGACCAGTTCGCCCCGCCCGGACGTCACCATCACCCGGGACAAGGCGACGGGCGTACCGCACATCAAGGGCACCACGCGGTACGGAACCGAGTACGGTGCCGGATACGCGGCCGGGCAGGACCGGCTCTGGCTGATGGACCTGTTCCGGCACATCGGGCGCGGCGAGCTGACCTCCTTCGCGGGCGGCGCCCTCGCCAACCAGGGCCTGGAGCAGGAGTTCTGGCCGCAGGCCCCGTACACCGAGGCCGATCTCCAGGCGCAGGTCGACCGGATCCGCACCACCAACGGCGCCCGCGGCGAGCAGGCCATGGCCGACGCGCAGGCCTACGTGGACGGCATCAACGCCTACGCCAAGCAGTCCAAGGACGGCCGGTACTTCCCCGGCGAGTACGTCCTCACCGGCAAGATCGACTCCATTACGAACGTGGGGGAGATCCAGCCCTTCAAGCTGACCGACCTGATCGCGCTCGCCTCCGTGGTGGGCGGGCTGTTCGGCGGCGGGGGCGGCGGTGAAGTCCAGGCCGCGCTCTCGCTCCAGGCCGCGCAGGCCAAGTACGGCGTCGCCGAGGGCACCAAGGTCTGGGAGTCCTTCCGCGAGCGCAACGACCCCGAGGCCGCCCTGACCGTGCACGACGGCACCAGCTTCCCGTACGCGGGCAAGCCCGCCAACGCCCAGGGCGCGGCGATGCCCGACCCGGGCTCGGTCGTCCCCGAACAACTGGTCTACGACCGCACCGGCTCGGCGAACACCCGGGCCAAGGCCGACGTGAAGGTTCCGCAGAAACTCAAGCCGTTGAAGGGCATGTACGACAACGGGGCGCTGCCCGGCGTCGACCTCGGCAAGCCGCGCGGCATGTCCAACGCCCTCGTGGTGTCGGGCTCGCGCACGGCGAGCGGCAACCCGGTGGCCGTCTTCGGCCCCCAAACCGGCTATTTCGCGCCGCAGTTGCTGATGCTCCAGGAGATCCAGGGGCCCGGCATCAGCGCCCGGGGCGCCTCCTTCGCCGGGGTCGGCATGTATGTCCAGCTCGGCCGCGGCCAGGACTACGCCTGGTCGGCCACCTCCGCGGGCCAGGACATCACCGACACCTATGCGGTGGAGCTCTGCCAGGACGCCACCCACTACGTGTACCGCGGGGTGTGCACCCCGATGGAGAAGCTGGAGAAGACCAACAGCTGGAAGCCGACCGTCGCCGACACGACCGCGGCCGGTTCCTACCGGATGCAGGTGTGGCGCACCAACTACGGCATCGTCACGGCCCGCGCCACCGTGGGCGGCAAGCCCGTCGCGTACACCTCGCTGCGCTCCACCTACCGTCACGAGGCCGACTCGATCATCGGCTTCCAGATGATGAACGACCCCTCGTTCGTGAAGGACGCCAAGACCTTCCAGGAGGCGGCCCAGGCCGTCGACTACACCTTCAACTGGTTCTACGCGGACTCACGGACGGCCGCGTACTACAACAGCGGTCTGAACCCGGTCCGCAACCCGGACGTCGACCCTTCGCTGCCGGTCAAGGCGGAGCAGGGCTATGAATGGCAGGGCTTCGACCCCGCCGCCAACACGGCCGCCTACACCCCGTCCGCCCAACACCCCCAGTCGGTCGGCCAGGACTACTACGTGTCCTGGAACAACAAACAGGCCAAGGACTACTCCACGGCCGGGTTCGGCGACGGATCCGTGCACCGGGTGAACCTCCTCGACGACCGGGTGAAGGCCCTGGTCGCGCAGGGCGGTGTGACCCGCTCCTCGCTCACCCGGGCCATGGCCCAGGCCGCCGTCACGGACCTGCGCGGCGAGGACGTGCTGCCCGAGCTCCTCAAGGTGCTGCGCAGTGCACCCGTCACCGACCCCCAACTCGTCACCGCAGTGCAGCAATTGGAGGCATGGCAGGCCGACGGGAGCCAGCGCCGCGAGACCTCGCAGGGTTCGCACACCTACACCCATCCCGACGCGGTGCGGCTGATGGACGCCTGGTGGCCGCTGCTGGTCGAGGGTGAGTTCCGGCCCGGTCTCGGCGACCCGCTCTACAGCGCCCTGACCACCAACCTCGGCATCGACGAGGCACCCTCGGCCGGGCACGGCCCGACCGGCGCGCACGCCGGGTCCGCCTTCCAGTACGGCTGGTGGAGTTATGTCGACAAGGACCTGAGGACGGTCCTGGGCGAGAACGTGCAAGGTCCGCTGGCCCGCGCCTACTGCGGCGGCGGGCAGCTCGCCGCCTGCCGCGACAGCCTGCTCGGCACGCTCAAGCAGGCCGCCGCCAAGACCCCGGCCCAGGTCTACCCGGGAGACGCCGGCTGCTCGGCGGGTGACCAGTGGTGCGCCGACAGCATCACGCAGCGCCCGCTCGGCGGCATCACCCAGTCCACCATCAACTGGCAGAACCGGCCCACCTATCAGCAGGTGGTCGAGTTCCCCAGCCACCGATAGGGAACGGACGGCCGCGGGTCAGGGTCCGACGATCCGGCCCGCGGCCAGCACCACCCGGGCCAGCTCCGGGTGGCAGATGTCGCTGTGCGCGCCCGAGGGCGGGCCGCCGTCCTTCACCACCGTGGCCGCGTCCACGCTGACACAGCCCGAGTCCGGCACCCCGTGGCGCAGCGCCTCGGCGAGCGTGAGCGTGGTGCAGGGGCTGACCGCCTGGATGCCGTCGTGGCCGATCGCCCACCAGCGCCGGTCGAGACCGGGCAGCTCGCTCGCGTAGTCCCCCGCCAGCGCCGAGGCCAGCGGGTAGAGCACGCCGAGCGCGGTGTCGAAGTGCGAGTAGCAGGACACGACCGGGCCGTCGACCCGGCCCTGCGCGTCGCTCAGGGCGCCCGCCCCCGGGAGTCCCTCCGGCAGCCGCTCCGCGAACGCGTAGTGCGAGAAGGCGCCTTCGAGCAGGGTCACCGACTTCACGTTGTGCGCCGTGCCCGGCAGTCCCTTCAGCGCGAAGGCGACCAGGCGCGCGCCCTGGCTGTGCCCCACGAGATGGATGCGCAAGTCCGGCCGTGCGGTGGCGAGTTGCCCGACCAGCGGGCCGAGGCCGCGCTGGCCGACCGTGCCCGCCCGGTGCTTCATCTCGTAGTACGTCGTCTGGCGGAGCACCTCCTTGGCGCCGTCCCAGAGGTGCTTGAGGGAGCCGCCGATCGAGAACGAGGGCCCCGGCGGCCCCGGTTGCACGGCCATGCCGGTGTCGGCGAGGGCGGCCGTGAACCGCTGGCACAGGCCGAGGATGTCGTCGGTCAGGAGCGCGGGCGCGGCGCCGGGCCCGTCCTCCGGCGCCAGGTCCCCGGGCGTCCACGGCGCGGTCGTGGGAGCCGTCACCAGCTGCCGGGTCAGCCGGGCGAAATCGGTGAACGCGGCCTCGTCGTCCGGGCGTTGCTCCAGGTGGCCGGCGATCCCGTCGATCGCGGCGTCCTGGCCGGGGAAGAACCCCTTGAGCGCGGCGACGGTCGCGCCGTCCAGTCCGGGCCCGGTCGGGGCGGCCGCCGCGGCGGCGTGCGGGAAGTTCGGGATGGTCTCGTCCGTGAAGCGGATCGACGGCCAGATCACCCCGCCGTAGCCGAGGCGCACCCCGGCCGACCCGGCGGCCAGTGCGGGGAACGCCGCGAAGAACGCCCGGAACAGACTCCTCGCGTTGTCGGGGGTGTTGTTCCAGCCGTGCGCGAACAGCACCAGGTCGGTGGCGTCCACGCCGGTCAGGGCCGTGCGTTCGGCGGGATCGGCGTCGCCGTCCGCGTCGAAGGTGATCTCCCGGTACGGCTCGACTCCGATGTCCGTCATGCCCCGACCTCCGGTCCGCTCGACGATGAGCGTCCTCCATCGTCCCGCCGCGCCGTGGACCTGGCCATATGCGGGACGGGGCGGAGTGGTGGGATCCCGGACTTCCTGCTGCGGCTCGGCGGTGCATCAGGTGCTGCACAGGTGGGTCAGCCATACATCAGGTACGTGCGGCGTATGGTGCGGAACGCTTCGAGCCCCGGCTGCCAGGCGGCGACGATCTCGTCCGTGGTGGCGCCGGCGTCGATCATCGTCCGTACCAGGGTGGAGCCCGTCAGCTTGTCGATCCAGTGGTCCGACCGCCAGGCGAAGCCGCTCCACAGCCGTTTGGCGGTCACGAGTAGGGCGATGCCGGTGCGTACCGGATCGAACAACTCCCTTTCGTGGACGTGTAGTTGTACGCCACCGATGGTCTTCCCCGCGAATTTGGAGAACGTCGGCGCGAAGTACGCCTCGCGGAACCGGACCCCGGGCAGGGCGAGTTGTTCCAGCGCGGCCGCCCAGCGGCCGTCGATGCCCTCGGCGCCGAGGAGCTCGAACGGCCGGGTCGTGCCGCGTCCCTCCGACAGGTTGGTGCCCTCGAAGAGGCAGGTGCCGGAGTAGACGAGGGCGGTGTCCGGGGTGGGCATGTTGGGGCTCGGCGGCACCCAGGGCAGGGCGGTGCGGTCGTAGAAGTCGGTGCGGCGCCATCCGGTCATGCCGACGGTCGTCAGGCGGACCTTCCCGCCGAGGAACTCGGCGTTGAAGAGCCGGGCGAGTTCGGCCGCCGTCATCCCGTGGGCCTGGGCGATGGGCCTGCGCCCGACGAAGGTGGCGAACGCCGGGTCCAGGACCGGGCCGTACGCGGCCCGGCCGGTCGCCGGGTTGGGCCGGTCCAGGACGACGAACCGCTTGCCGGCGAGGGCGGCGGCCTCCATGCAGTCGTAGAGCGTCCAGATGTAGGTGTAGAAGCGGGCGCCGACGTCCTGGATGTCGAAGACGACGGTGTCCACGGCGGAGGCGGTGAAGATGTCGGCGAGGGGCCGGCCGCTCTTCGTGTACGTGTCGTAGACGGGCAGCCCCGTCGCCGGGTCGTCGTGGCGGCCCTCGGATCCGCCGGCCTGGGCGGTGCCGCGGAAGCCGTGTTCGGGGCCGAAGACGGCGGTGAGGTGTACGCGGGGGTCGGCGTGCAGGACGTCCACGATGTGGTGGACGTCCTGGGTCACGCCGGTGGGGTTGGTGACGATGCCGATGGCCTGGCCGGCCAGGGGGGTGTAGCCGTCGGCTGCGAGCCGGTCGAATCCGGTACGGGTGGGGGTTTCCGGGGCGGCGGCCGGGTGGGCTCCCGTGCGGGTTCCCGTGCGGGGCGCTCCGGCGGCGAGGGCGCCGGTGACGCCGGTGAGTACGCCCCGTCTGGTCATCGTCATGCTGCGGACGCTAGCGGTGGGGGCGGGGTTTCGGAACGTCCCATGCCGTGGCCCTCCGGGGGAGTGGGGAGGGGAGGCGCAGGTTTCGCCTGGTGCGGGCTCCCCGGGGGCTCTGCCCCCAGACCCCCGTTCGCGCCTAAAGGGCGCTCGTCCTCAAACGCCGGACGGGCTGAGGATGCCGATGCGGGCCAGCACCGAGGCATTCCGGGTCACCTACAGGGGCGCGGGGAACTGCGCGAGAAGGGGGCACGGTCCGCAGTCGGAAAGGGGGTTGGGGGGTAGGGACGCGGGGCTGTGTCGTTTGTGCGGCTCTGCCGCGGTGGGCGCGACCGGGGGGTTCCGGGTCACCTACGGGGGCGCGGGGAGCTGCGCGAGAAGGGGGCACGGTCCGCAGTCGGAAAGGGGGTTGAGGGTAGGGGCGCGGGGAACTGCGCGAACCGTCGCGTGCGGTGTGAGGGTGAAGGGGGTCGGCGGGCCGGCGAAGCGCGCCGCACGGGGCGGGGGCCGTGGCCCGCGAGGGTGGCGGCGGGGGTTCCCCCGGGACATACCGACTGGTTAGTCTGTCGGGGCATTCGGCACGCAGAGAGGCGGGTCCAGATGAGTACGGGACAGCCGGGGCACAGCCCCGCGGTCGTCGTCACCGGCGCGGGCGGCGGCATCGGAGCCGCCCTCGCCCGCAGATTCGCGGCGGAGGGCGCCCGCGTCGTCGTCAACGACCTCGACGCGGACAAGGCCCACCGCACCGCCGAAGCGATCGGCGCGATCGCCGTGCCCGGCGACGCCTCGGCGATCGTCGGCCCCGCCCGCGACGCGCTCGGCGGCACCATCGACGTCTACTGCGCCAACGCGGGCCTGGGATCGGGGGGTTCGGAGGCCGCCCCCGAGGACATCTGGGCCGCGGCCTGGGACGTCAACGTCATGGCCCACGTACGCGCGGCCAAGGAACTGCTGCCCGACTGGCTGGAGCGCGGCGAGGGCCGCTTCGTGTCCACCGTCTCCGCCGCCGGGTTGCTCACCATGATCGGCGCGGCCCCGTACAGCGTCACCAAGCACGGCGCGCTCGCCTTCGCCGAGTGGCTGTCGCTGACCTACCGCCACCGGGGCGTGAAGGTCCACGCCATCTGCCCGCAGGGGGTCCGCACCGACATGCTGGCCGCCACCGGAACGGCCGGCGACCTCGTGCTCAGGCCCACCGCGATCGAGCCGGACCAGGTGGCCGACGCCCTCTTCGCCGCGATGGCCGAGGACCGTTTCCTGGTGCTGCCCCACCCCGAGGTCGCCGACTACTACACGGCCCGGGCCGCCACCCCCGACCGCTGGCTGACCAGCATGAACCACCTCCAGCAGAAGTGGGAGGCCAACACCGAATGACCTCGATCTACGCGGCCAAGCCCTGGCTCGCCCAGCTCAGCGCGGCCCAGCGGGCCGACATAAGCCCGCCCGAGACGGTGCTGCACTCCTTCCGCGCCGCCGTCGCCCGCGCCCCCCAGCACACCGCGCTCGCCTACTTCGACGGCCGGCTCAGCTACGCCGAGACCGACGCGCTGTCCGATTCCGTGGCCGGCCATCTCGCCGCCCGGGGCCTGGTCCGCGGCGACCGCGTCGCGCTGATGCTCCAGAACACCCCGCACTTCGTCATCGCCCTGCTCGGCGCCTGGAAGGCCGGCGCCACCGTCGTCCCGCTGAACCCGATGTACAAGTCGGGCGAGGTCGCGCACGTCCTGCGCGATGCCGAGGTCACCGCTCTGGTGTGCTCCGATCGCGCCTGGGAGGGGTATCTGCGGGACACCGCCGCCGACTCGACGGTCCGCATCGCGCTCACCGCCTGCGAGCTCGATCTCCAGAGCCTCGACGACGAGAGGGTGTTCGGCGGGTACGAGCGGCTCCCCGTACCGACCGACACCGACGATCTCGTCACCGTCGCACGCCAGGGACTGAAAGCTCCCTCGGACCGGGAACTGTCGTCCGCCGACACGGCGTTGATCAGTTACACCTCCGGCACCAGCGGGACCCCCAAAGGCGCGATGAACACCCATCGCGGCATCACCTACAACGCGGAGAGGCAGCGCACTGGACATCCGATAGCAGAAGGCGCGGGCTACTTCGCGCTCGCGCCGCTCTTCCACATCACCGGCATGGTCTGCGAACTCGCCGCCTGCGTCGCCAACGCGGGCACCCTGATCCTGGCCTACCGCTTCCACCCGGGCGTCGTCCTCGACGCGTTCGCCGAACACCGCCCCGCCTACACGGTCGGACCCTCCACGGCCTTCATGGCGCTCGCGGCCACCCCCGGCGTCACCCGGGAGCACTTCGCCTCCTTCGAGGTCATCTCGTCGGGCGGCGCGCCCCTGCCGCCGGCGCTCGTCGAGAAGTTCCGCGCGGGCTTCGGGCCGTACATCCGCAACGGCTACGGCCTGACCGAGTGCACCGCCCCCTGTGCCTCGGTGCCGCCCGAGAAGGAGGCGCCCGTCGACCCGGTCTCCGGCACGCTCTCGGTCGGCGTGCCCGGGCCCGAGACCGTGGTGCGGATCGTCGACCTCGAAGGCAACGACGTGCCGTTCGGCGAGCAGGGCGAGATCGTGGTGCGCGGCCCCCAAGTGGTGCCCGGCTACTGGCGCCGCCCCGAAGCCACCGCCGAGGCGTTCCCCGGCGGGGAGCTGCGCACCGGAGACATCGGCTTCATGGACCGCGACGGCTGGCTCTACGTGGTCGACCGGATGAAGGACATGATCAACGCGTCCGGCTTCAAGGTCTGGCCGCGCGAGGTCGAGGACGTCCTGTACACCCACCCCGCCGTCCGCGAGGCGGCCGTCGTGGGCATCCCCGACGCCTACCGGGGCGAGAGCGTCAAGGCGTACGTCAGCCTGCGCCCGGGCGCCGAGGCCGATCCCGCCGAACTCGCCGCGTACTGCAAGGAGCGGCTCGCCGCCTACAAGTACCCGCGCGAGGTGGAGGTCCTGGCGGAGCTTCCCAAGACCACGAGTGGGAAGATCCTCAGGCGGGAACTGCGCACTCAGGCGTAGCGCCCGGCGCAGCGACACAGCAGGACCGGAACAGGGCGAGGGGCCGCGGCCCCCGCGCACGTACGAGAGAAAGGTGGCGGCGATGGCCAAGGCGACGGACACGAGCGGCACCACCCCCGTCCCCCAGCGGCTGCTCGCCGCCGCCACCCGCCTGTTCGCGGAGAACGGCTACGACCGCACCTCCGTACAGGAGATCGTCGAGGCCGCCGGCGTCACCAAGGGCGCGCTCTACCACTACTTCGGCTCCAAGGAGGACCTCCTCCAGGAGGTCTACGCCCGGGTGCTCCGCCTCCAGCAGGAGCGGCTCGACGCGTTCGCCGGTGCGGACGCGCCGATCGAGCAGCGGCTGCGCGAGGCGGCCGCCGACGTGGTGGTGACCACCATCGACAACCTCGACGACGCGGCGATCTTCTTCCGCTCGATGCACCAGCTGAGCCCGGAGAAGAACAAGCAGGTGCGCGCCGAGCGCCGCCGCTACCACGAACGGTTCCGGGCGCTGATCGAGGAGGGCCAGGCCGCCGGGGTGTTCTCCACCGCGACCCCGGCCGACCTGGTGGTCGACTACCACTTCGGCTCGGTCCACCACCTGTCCACCTGGTACCGGCCGGACGGGCCGCTCACCCAGCAGCAGGTCGCCGATCACCTCGCCGACCTGCTGCTCCGCGCGCTGCGGCCCTGAACCCGAACTACCGCGCCGCTAGAGGTACTTCTTCAGTTCGCGGCGGGCGAGCGAGCGCTGGTGCACCTCGTCGGGGCCGTCGGCGAGCCTCAACGTCCTTGCCGCGGCCCACAGTTCGGCCAGCGGGAAGTCCTGGCCGACGCCGCCCGCGCCGTGCAGCTGCACCGCGTCGTCGATGATCCCGACCACTGTGCGCGGGGTGGCGATCTTGATGGCCTGGATCTCGGTGTGCGCCCCGCGGTTGCCCACGGTGTCCATCAGCCAGGCCGTCTTCAGGACGAGCAGCCGCAGCTGCTCGACCGCGACCCGGGCGTCCGCGATCCACTCCTGCACCACGCCCTGCTGGGCGATCGGCTTGCCGAACGCCGTGCGGGACACGGCCCTTCGGCACATCAGCTCGATCGCCCGCTCGGCCATGCCGATCAGGCGCATGCAGTGGTGGATCCGGCCCGGCCCCAGGCGCGCCTGCGCGATGGCGAAACCGCCGCCCTCCTCACCGACCAGGTTGCTCACGGGCACCCGGGCCCCGTGGAAGACGACCTCGGCGTGGCCGCCGTGCGAGTGGTCCTCGTAGCCGTACACCTGCATGGCACGCCGGATCTCGACGCCCGGGGTGTCGCGCGGGACCAGGACCATCGACTGCTGGCGGCGCACATCGGCGTTGGCGGGATCGGTCTTGCCCATCACGATGAAGATCTTGCAGTCCGGGTTCATCGCCCCGGAGATGTACCACTTGCGGCCGGTGATGACGTAGTCGTCGCCGTCCCGCTCGATGCGCGTCTCGATGTTGGTGGCGTCGGAGGAGGCGACCTCCGGCTCGGTCATCGCGAACGCCGAGCGGATCTCCCCGGCGAGCAGCGGCTCAAGCCACTGCTTCTTCTGCTCGTCCGAGCCGAACTGCGCGAGCACCTCCATGTTCCCGGTGTCCGGGGCCGCGCAGTTGAGGGCGGTCGGCGCCAAGTGCGGGGAACGGCCGGTGATTTCGGCCAGCGGCGCGTACTGGAGGTTGGTGAGCCCCGCACCGTACTCGGCGTCCGGCAGGAACAGGTTCCACAGGCCCTGGCGGCGTGCCTCGGCCTTGAGGTCCGCCACCACCTGCGGGGTGTCCCAGGGCGAGGCGAGCAGGGCGCGCTGCTCGTCGGCGGTGGCCTCGGCGGGGTGGACGTAGGCGTCCATGAAGGCGAGGAGTTTGGTGCGCAGTTCTTCGGTGCGGGCGTCGAATGCGAAGTCCATGACGGGCGTTCAGCCTTCCTGGAGGGTCGTGAGGCCGTGCTCGATGAAGACCGGGACCAGCTCGCCGATGCGGTCGAACCCGGCGCCCACGGTCTGGCCGAGGGTGTAGCGGTAGTGGATGCCTTCGAGGATCACGGCGAGCTTGAACCAGGCGAACGCCGTGTACCAGGAGATGGCGGAGGTGTCGCGCCCCGAGCCCGCCGCGTAGCGCTCGATCAGCTCGGCGGGGGAGGGGTGTCCGGCGGCGCCGGCCGTGGTGGACACCGGCGAGTCGGCGACCTCCAGCTTCGCGCTGTACATCACGAGCAGGCCGAGGTCGGTCAACGGGTCGCCCAGGGTGGACATCTCCCAGTCGAGCACCGCCCTGATCCGGTCGTCGTCGCCGATCAGCACGTTGTCCAGACGGTAGTCGCCGTGCACGACGGTGGGGGCGGGCGAGACCGGGAGGGCGCGCCCGAGTGACGCGTGCAGCTCGTCGATGCCGGCGAGGTCGCGGTTGCGGGAGGCGTCGAGCTGCTTGCCCCAGCGGCGCAGCTGCCGGTCGAGGAAGCCCTCGGGCCGCCCGAAGTCACCGAGCCCGACCGCCTCGGGATCCACGGCGTGCAGCTCGACGAGCGTGTCGACCAGCGCGAGCACGGCCGCCCTGGTCCGCTCGGCGCCGAGCGGGGCGAGCTGTTCGGCGGTGCGGTACGGCGTCCCGGCGACGTACTCCATGACGTAGAACGGCGAGCCGAGCACCGACTCGTCCTCGCAGAGCAGCACCGGCTCGGGCACCGGCACGGCCGTGGGGTGCAGGGCGCTGATGACCCGGTGTTCGCGCTTCATGTCGTGCGCGGTGGCCAGCACATGGCCGAGCGGCGGCCGTCGCACGACCCACTGTCCGGCCCCGTCCGTGACGACGTACGTCAGGTTCGACCGGCCCCCCTCGATCAGCCGGGCCTTGAGCGGTCCGCGCACGAGCCCCGGCCGCACCCGGTCGAGGTGGGCCCGCAGCTGCTCCGGGTCGAGGCCTGGCGGGGGGACTGTGCTCATCTGCGGCACCTCCGGAACGGGTCGGGCGTCCTGTACGCAGACACGCTACCGACCAGTCGGTATGCAGTCCAGGGCGGTTCCCGAATTCCGGCGCGCGGCGAGTGGCCCCGCTGTTCGCGCCGTCCCCCCGTCCGCGCTGTCCGGGAGAAGGGCAAGGGGCCGGGTTCAGAAAAGGGTGGCGACGGCGAAGCAGGCCAGGGCCACCGTGCAGCCGGCCGCCGCGAGGGCGGCGCGCACCCCGAGCACCCGGGGCCGCGCACCCCCGCTCAGGGTCTGGATACGGCGGTGCGCCACGGCCAGGAAGCCGAGCCATACGAGCCCGCTGAGCGTCACCGCGACCAGCGCGAGGGGTGAACTCCCTTGGTGCAGCGCCTGTTTGGCGGCGAGCACCGCCGCCACCGTGCACGACAAGGTGGTGCGCCGCCAGGCGAGCCGGGTGCGCTCCGGCTGGAGGCCGGGGTCGCGGGCGGGCACCGGCGGGGGCATCAGCCGGCCCAGCCGAAGACCACGACCACCACCATCACGACGGCGACCACCGCGACGGCGAGGCTGAGCAGGGTGGGGAAGCGCGAGACCGGCAGGTCCTCGCCGCGCCGCATGGCCCGCTCGCAGCGCACCCAGTGGTTCACCGCCCGCAGCGCGCACAGCACCCCGGCGGCCAGCAGCGCGAGGGCGAGCGCGACCCGGACGCCCCAGCGCAGGTCCGGCAGGAACTGATCGACCGCGAAACCGCCCCCGACCAGCGCCAGCGACGTCCTGATCCAGGCCAGGAACGTCCGCTCGTTGGCGAGCGAGAACCGGTAGTCGGGGGTCTCGCCCTCCTCGCCGATGCGCTGGGGCGCGAACCACAGCCGCAGGGTCTGCACGATCGTGATCACCCGCCGCACCCTACCCGGCGGCCCCTCAGGACAGGCCGAGCCCCGAGGCGCGCAGCCGCTGCCAGGCCGCGAGCCCGTCCGGCACCCACTCCCAGGTGTCGATACGCGCCTCCAGTTCGGCGAGCGGCAGGAAGTCGTGCCAGGCGACCTCCTCCACCTGAGGGTTCACCGGCAGCTCGCAGCGCACCTCGTACACCGACGACCACCAGCTCTGTTCGCCGTTGTCGTAGCGGAACTTGAACACCGGCTCGGGGCGCGGCAGTCCGGACACGCCGAGTTCCTCCTCGGCCTCGCGCAGCGCCGCGTCGTCGTACGACTCGCCCGCCCCGACCACCCCGCCGACGAACATGTCGTGGAGGGAGGGGAAGACGAGCTTGTCCGGGGTGCGCCGGTGCACGAAGATCCGGCCCGCCGCGTCGCGGGCCAGGACGAACACGCAGCGGTGGCGCAGATTGCGGGCGTAGGCGTCGGCGCGCCGGGCCTGCCCGGTCACGTTGTCGTGCTCGTCGACTATGTCCAGGATTTCGTCAGCCGGATTCATGGGCCCATGAAAACACCGGCCGCCCCGGCGATGCCGTCAACGGCAGGGGCGACGGGCTCGGCTCACTGGCCCATCACGTACTTCACGGTCGGCCCGGTGGTCCAGCCGCCGTCCACGGCCAGCTCCGCGCCGGTCACATAGGACGCCGCGTCCGAGAGCAGGAAGACGACCGCGCCCGCTATCTCGTCGGGCTCGCCGACCCGCCCCATCGGGGTGTTCGGGTAGTTGCCCTCGCCCTTCTGGATGCCGACCGCCGCGGTCATCGGGGTGTACGTCATGCCCGGGTGGACCGAGTTGACCCGGATCCGGGCGGTGCCGAGCTCGACCGCGCCGATCTTCGTCAGGCCGCGTACGCCCCACTTGGAGGCGCCGTAGCCGGCCGTCAGGGCCAGGCCCATCAGGCCGGCGGCCGAGGAGATGTTGACGATCGAGCCGCCGCCGCTCTCCTTCAGCGCCGGGACGACCGTCTTCATGCCGATGAAGACGCCGGTGAGATTGATGTCGAGGACCTTCCGGAAGTAGTCGACGGACTCGGCCTCCAGGAGGCTGCCCGCGGCTATGCCCGCATTGTTGACCAGGCCGTGGAGCGCGCCGAATTCCGCGACGGCGAACTCGGCGGCCCGCGCCCAGTCCTGCTCGGAGGTGACGTCGTGGTGCAGGAAGCGGGCGTTCGCGCCGAGGGCATCGGCGGTGGCCCGGCCCTCCTCGTCCAGGACGTCCGTGATCACTACCCGGGCGCCGGCCGCCACGGCCTGGCGCGCGGCCTCGGCGCCGAGGCCGCGGGCGCCGCCCGTGATGATCACTGTCTTGCCGGTGAGGTCGTTCATCTCATGTCCTTCGGGGTGTCGAGTGTGGGCGGGGGAGCCGTGAGCAGGGCGTTCGTGGTCGCCACCAGATCGGCGCGGAACAGCTCCTCGCCGGTCAGCGGCGCGGTGCCGGACAGGTACTGACGGGCCCGGTCGGCCATTGCGGCGCCGACGAGGGTGAGCGCGAGATCGATCCGCTCCAGGCGGACCGGCTCGGGCAGCAGCTCGGTCAGGCAGCCCTCGATCCGGCCGATGAGGTGCCAGTAGGCCGTGCCGGCCAGGGTGGGGTGCGGAGTCCGGGTACGCACCCCGCTCTCGTGGCTGAGCTGGGCCGAGATCCGCAGACAGCGCCGCCCGCGCCCGGAGCGCAGCTCGCTGGCCTCCGCGCCGATGAGCGCCGCGAGCAGGGCAGGCAGATCCTGCGTGCCGGGCGTACCCGGTGTGCCCGGTGCGTTCTGGGGTGCGGCAGGGTTTTCGAGGCGCGCCGAGAGCAGCGCTTCGAGGACTCCCTCCGTGCGCCGCTGGCGCCCGGCCATCACCGCGTCGAGCAGCCCGGCGCGCGAGCCGAAGTGGTACTGCACGGCCGAGGGATTGCTCTGGCCGGCCAGCTTGACGATGTCGCGCAGCTGGGCGCCGTCGACGCCCTGGGCCGCGAAGACCTCCTCGGCCGCACGGATCAGCTTCTCCCGGGTCTCGGGTCCCGACGTCCTTGCCATGACGCCATAGTAATGCTGGACATTATTAAAAAGCCAGCACCACCCCTTGGGCCGAACGCGGTACGTCCCCGTGCGGCGCGGGAGGTTCTAGTGCGGCTGGAGGTCCCGGCTCGCTTCCTTCGTCGCCGTGCCCGACGGCATGGCCGGGTGCAGTCCGAGCAGCACGATGCCCGCCACGATCGCGGCGAGACCGGCCGCCTCCCAGGCGAGCGCGCCCGTGTCCGTACGCAGCCGGTCCCCGAGGAAGCCGACCCCGCAGGCGATCCCGGCCAGTGGCTGGGCGGCGGTCAGGGCGGGCAGCGACATCCGCAGCGGGGCCGTCTCGAAGGCGCTCTGCACCAGGACGAGTCCGGTCACCCCGAGCGCGATCACCCCGTACGGCTGCCAGCTCGACATCAGTTCCGACCAGCCGCCGGCCGACAGGCGCTGGCCGCTGATCCGGGTCAGGGCGTCCTGGAGGCCGTAGAGCAGGCCCGCGGCGATGGCCAGCATGACCGGGGCCGCCACGCTGAGCCGATCGTGTTTGGCGAAGGCCGCCAGGAGCAGCGCCGTGCCGACCACCACACCCACGATCAGCCAGTGCCGCAGCGCCCCGGCCTCCGAGACGCTGCCGTGCGGCTGGCCCGCCACGATGAACGCGGTGACCCCGCCGGCGAGCAGCGCGAGCCCCGCCCAGCCCTGGCGGCCCAGCGGCTGGCGCGTCCAGAGCCGGGACAGCCACATGGCGAAGAACAGATTGGTGGCCACCAGCGGCTCGACCAGGGAGACCTCGCCCCAGCCGAGGGCGAGCGCGCTCAGCACCATGCCCGCCACCATCAGGCCTATCCCGGCCAGCCAGCGCGGCATGCGCATCAGGTCGAGCAGCAGCCGCGGCGACAGGAAGTCGCCGATCGGGGCCTGCTGCGCCGCGTTCTGCTGTAGCACGAAGCCCGAGCCCAGACAGCACGCTGCGCTCACGGCGAGGACGAGGACCAGAACCGACACGACGTACACCTCAAGTACGGCCGGGGGAAGCCGACTTGGCCGACCCTAGCGCCCCCGGGGCCCGGCCGCCTCCCGGGCGGCGGGAGCCTGACGGTTGACGCCGGGTGGTGGCCCGCCCAAGATCGGACGCACGGGTAACTTGGCGGACGAGCGGAGTGAGCGGCCGATGGCGTACGACGCCGATGTGATCGTGATCGGAGCGGGGCTCGCGGGGCTCGTGGCCACGGCGGAGCTGGCGGACGCCGGCAAGAAGGTGATCCTGCTCGACCAGGAGCCCGAGCAGTCCCTCGGCGGACAGGCCCACTGGTCGTTCGGCGGGCTCTTTCTGGTGGACTCGCCCGAGCAGCGCCGCATGCGGATCAAGGACAGCCGGGCGCTCGCCCTCCAGGACTGGTACGGGACGGCCGGTTTCGACCGGGCCGAGGACCACTGGCCGCGCAAGTGGGCCGAGGCCTACGTCGATTTCGCGGCCGGCGAGAAGCGGGCGTGGCTGCACGCCCAGGGGGTCCGGTTCTTCCCCGTGGTGGGCTGGGCCGAGCGGGGCGGGTACGACGCCAACGGGCATGGCAACTCCGTTCCCCGCTTCCACATCACCTGGGGCACCGGGCCCGGCATCGTGGCCCCGTTCGAGCGGAGGGTGCGGGAGGCCGCCGCCCGGGGGCTGGTCCGGTTCGCGTTCCGGCACCGCGTGACGGGTCTTGGGCGCAGTGCGGGGTCCGTCGACACCGTGACCGGCGAGATCCTGGAGCCGTCCGGCGCCGGGCGCGGGACGGCGTCGACCCGGACCGTCACCGGATCCTTCGAGCTTACGGCGCAGGCGGTCATCGTGACCAGCGGCGGCATCGGCGGAAACCACGACCTCGTACGAGCCCAATGGCCCGAGCGGCTCGGCACGCCGCCCGAGCACCTGCTCTCCGGTGTCCCCGCCCATGTCGACGGCCTCATGCTCGGCATCACCGAACGGGCCGGGGCCCACCACATCAACCGCGACCGCATGTGGCACTACACCGAGGGCATCCAGAACTGGAACCCCATCTGGGCCAAGCACGGCATCCGCATCCTGCCCGGCCCCTCCTCGCTCTGGCTGGACGCGCGCGGCAACCGGCTGCCCGTCCCGCTCTTCCCCGGCTTCGACACGCTCGGCACCCTCGACCACATCATGAGGACCGGGTACGGCTACACGTGGTTCGTGCTCGACCAGAAGATCATCGGCAAGGAGTTCGCGCTCTCGGGCTCCGAGCAGAACCCCGATCTGACCGGCAAGTCCGTACGCGGTGTCCTCGGGCGGGCCCGGGCCGATGTGCCGGGCCCGGTGAAGGCGTTCATGGACCACGGGGCCGACTTCGTCGTCGAGAAGGACCTGGCCGCGCTCGTGCGCGGCATGAACGCGCTCACCGACGAACCCCTCATCGACGAGGCCGCGCTGCGCCGCGAGATCGTGGCCCGCGACCGGGAGATCGCCAACCCCTTCACCAAGGACCTCCAGATCACCGCGATCCGCGGGGCGCGCAACTACCTCGGCGACAAGCTGATCCGCACCGCGCCGCCGCACCGCATTCTCGACCCCGGGGCCGGCCCGCTGATCGCGGTCAAGCTGCACATCCTGACCCGCAAGTCGCTCGGCGGCCTGGAGACCGACCTGTCCTCGCGCGTGCTCACCGAGGGCGGCGAGCCGCTGCCGGGCGTGTACGCGGCGGGCGAGGCGGCCGGGTTCGGCGGCGGAGGCGTGCACGGCTACCGCTCCCTGGAAGGCACCTTCCTCGGCGGCTGCATCTTCTCGGGCCGCGCCGCGGGCCGTGCCGCCGCGCAGGCGGTGTCCTAGACGCGCGCGGTCCGGCCGGTCCTCGACTCCCGCGGGTACCCGTGGTCCGGCCGGTCCCCGATCCCCTTGCGCGGGGGCCGCGTTCGCTGCCCGCGGCGGGGGCCGAACGGCCTTGACGGGCGGCGGCGACCGGCGATTTGCTGGCGGTGACCATCGCGCATGCGTTCAGCGCGCATTCATGCTCCGGCGATCTTTCCGTGCGGGCGATGCCGTAAGTGTGGTCTGACCGGAAATCACCGAAAGGGCCAACCTCGCATGCCGAGCCGGACCAGCGAACCCGAGACCAGCACGTACGAGGAACCGGAACGGGCCCTGCGCGCCGGCCGGCTCGGCACCCCGGGAGTGCTGCTTCCGGTGCTCGCGGCGAGCGCGCCCCTGATGGTCGCGGTCGGGGTGATGCCCACCACCTTCGCCGAGACGGGCGTCGTCGGACAGCCGCTGCTCTTCCTGGTCCTCGGCGCGGTGCTCGCCCTGTTCGCCGTCGGGTACGCCGAGATGAGCCGGCACATGAGTCACTCGGGCGCCTTCTACGCGTACATCGCGCGAGGGCTCGGGCCGACCGCGGGCGCCTCGGCCGCCTACGGAGCGCTCGCCGCCTACAGCGCGTTGCAGGTCGGCATCTACGGCATGTTCGGTTTCGAGGTGTCCGGGCTGCTCGACACCTACCGCGGCGTCACCATCGACTGGTGGGTGCCCGCGCTGCTCGCGGTCGCCCTGGTGGGCGCGCTCGGCCGGCTGAGGATCGACCTGAACGCCAAGGTGCTCGGGGTGCTCCTGCTCGTCGAGGTGGCGCTGGTCGTCGTCTTCGACCTCGCCGCGCTCGCGGACCCGGCCACCGGCCGCCTCTCGCCGCACGCCTTCAACCCGCGCGCCCTGGCCCACGGCAGCGCCGGCATCGCCCTGTGCTTCTGCGCCGCCGCCTTCATCGGCTGTGAACAGGCCCCGGTGTACGCCGAGGAGACCCGGCGTCCCCAGGCCGTCGTCAGACGCGTCCTGTTGCTCGCGGTCGGCCTCGTGACCGCCCTCCTCGCGCTCAGCTCCTGGGCCCTCACCCTCGCGGCGGGCCCGCAGGACATCGTGGACTCCGCACAGAAGCAGGGCCCCGGCCTGCTGTTCGCGCTCGCCGAGAAGAACCTGGGCACCACCTTCGCCGACGTCCTCCATGTCGTGTTCGTGACCGGCATGTTCGCGGCGCTGCTCAGCCTGCACAACGTGGTCGCCCGGTACGTCTTCGCCATGGGCCGCGAGGGGCTGCTGCCCGCCGGGTTCGGCCGGACCAGCCCCATCAGCGGGGCGCCGGCGGCCGGCTCGCTGTTCCAGACCGTGGTCTCGGTGGCCGTGGTGGCCGCCTTCGCGCTCACCGACCGCTGGCCGGCCGGCGA
This sequence comes from Streptomyces sp. CB01201, assembly GCF_002803085.1. GTDB lineage: Bacteria > Actinomycetota > Actinomycetes > Streptomycetales > Streptomycetaceae > Streptomyces > Streptomyces hundungensis. The sequence continues at coordinate 145,492 of NZ_NNBJ01000011.1, forward strand.
CCCGACCGCCCCCGTCACCCACCTGTTCACCTGGACGGGCAACGCCGGCGTGCTCGGCGTGCTGCTCCTCATGGCCGCCTCGTCCCTCGCCGTGATCGTCTTCTTCGTCCGCCGGGGCGAGGCCGGTGCCCAGCGGTGGCGGCTGCTCGCCGCGGCCGCCGCAGGCGTCGCGCTGCTGGGCATTGCCGCCTACAGCGTCCGGCAGTTCCAGCTCCTTGTCGGGGCGGGGCCGAACGACACGCTCGCCTGGATGCCGCCCGGGATCGTCGTCCTCGCCCTGCTCGTGGGCCTCGGGTACGGGCTCGTGCTGCGGGCGCGCAGGCCCGGGACGCACGCGGGGATCGGCCGGGGCGACGAGCCCTCGCCGGCGCCCGGGGCACTGCCGGGTCCGGGTGGCCCCGGGACGCGGGAGTCGGGGCACGGCACCCTGCTGTGAGCCGGCTGGGGAATTCCTGACGGAACGGTGACGTACGGCCGTGGCCCCTGGCAGGACCGGCCGCCGGGTGTTCGAATCGTCGGGTGACACCAGAACCAACACCGCCGCCCGCGCGGGGCACTCCCGTGGGGCGCCGGCTCGTGCTCGGCATGCTCGGACTCGGCGTGGCCGGGGTCGCGTCGGCGCGCTATGTCCAGGGCGGCCTCGAATCCTTCCTCGGCGCCGCCGCCGACAAGGACCCCACCGGGCTCACCAGTCTGCTGCCCAACGGCGGCGGCTTCCGCTACTACTCGGTCACCTCCTCGGTGCCCGACAGGAGCGCCGCCGACTACCGGCTCACCGTCGACGGCCTGGTCACCCGGCCCGCCACCTACACCCTGGACGCACTGCGGGCGCTGCCGCAGACCCGGCTGGTGCGCGATGTGCAGTGCGTGACCGGCTGGCGGGTGCCCGGCACCCCCTTTGCCGGGGTCCAGCTGTCCCGCCTCCTGGACGCTGCCGGGGTGCGGCCGGGTGCCGGAGCCGTCCGCTTCACCTGCTTCGACGGCGCGTACAGCGAGAGCCTCACCCTCGAACAGGCGCGCCGCGACGACGTGTTGATCGCGCTGAGCATGCAGGACAAGCCGGTCAGCCATGCGCACGGCGGCCCGGTCCGTCTGTACGTGGCTCCCATGTACTTCTACAAGTCGGCGAAATGGCTGTCCGGGATCACCGTGACACAGAAGGTCGAGCGGGGATTCTGGGAGGAGCGGGGCTATGACATCGACGCCTGGGTCGGCCGGTCCAACGGACGCGAGGACCACCCCACCTCCTGAACTCCCGCACACGGTACGGCGGTTCACGCCGGGGGAGCGGTGGGTGCACCGGGCCGCGGCCTGGCTGATGGGCGCCTGTGTGGTGACCGCCGCGGTCCTCTACGTCCCGCAGTTCGCCGAGGCGGTGGGCCGGCGCGAACTCGTGGTGCGGGTGCACGAGATCTGCGGGGTGCTGCTTCCGGTGCCGGTCCTGCTCGGCCTGGCCTCGCGCGCCTTCCGCGCCGACCTGGGCCGCCTCAACCGCTTCCACCCGTACGACCGGACCTGGCTGCGCACCGCTCTGCGGCGGGAGCGGGAGCCGCGGCCTTCGGGCAAGTTCAACGCGGGGCAGAAGCTGTACGCGGGCTGGATCGCGGGGGCCGCCCTGGTGATGCTGGGGACGGGGCTGCTGATGTGGTTCACGCACCTGGCGCCCATCGGGGTGCGGATCGGGTCCACATTCGTGCACGACTGGCTGTCGCTCGCCGTCGGCATCGTGATCGCCGGGCATGTGTGGATGGCGATCGGCGACCCGGTGGCACGCCGTGGCATGCGCACCGGGTCGGTCGACCGGCCGTGGGCGAAACGCGAACACCCCTTGTGGGAGCCGGAGTCGGACGCCGCACCAGCGGGCGAGGACGAGTGACCGCAGGCCGGCTAGACGACCAGTGACAGGAGCAGGACGAAGCCGAGCGACACCACGGAGATGATCGTCTCCATCACCGACCAGGTCTTGATCGTCTGGCCGACGCTCATCCCGAAGTACTCCTTCACCAGCCAGAACCCGGCGTCGTTGACATGGCTGAAGAAGAGCGAACCGGCGCCGACCGCGAGCACGAGCAGCGCCGCGTGCGCGGTCGACATGTCGGCCGCCAGCGGTGCCACCAGGCCCGCGGCCGAGATCGTCGCCACGGTCGCGGAGCCCGTCGCGAGCCGGATCGCCACCGCGATCAGCCAGGCGAGCAGCAGCGAGGGGATCGCCCAGTCCTTGGAGAAGTCCAGGATCATCTGGCCGACGCCCACGTCGATCAGCGTCTGCTTGAAGCCGCCGCCCGCGCCCACGATCAGCAGGACGCCGGCGATCGGGGCGAGCGACTTCTCGACGGTCGTCGAGATCCGCTCCTTGGTGAACCCGGCGGCCCGGCCCAGGGTGAAGATGGCGACCAGGACCGCGGCGAGCAGGGCGATCAACGGCGAGCCGATGACGTCGGTGACCCGCTGGACGTGGTTCTTCGGGTCGTCGACCACGATGTCCACCAGCGCCTTGGCCAGCATCAGGACCACCGGGAGCAGCACCGTGACGATGGTCGCGCCGAAGCTGGGGCGCTTCTCCAGGTCCTCCGAGGGGCGGGCGGGGACCATCTTGTCCGGAGCCGGGATGTCGACCCAGCGGGCCGCGTACTTCGAGAACACCGGGCCCGCGATGATCACCGTGGGGATGGCGACGACCACGCCGAGCGCGAGGGTCACGCCGAGGTTGGCGCCGATCGCGTCGATGGCGACGAGGGGCCCCGGGTGCGGCGGGATGAGGCCGTGCATCACGGACAGGCCGGCCAGCGCCGGAATGCCGATGCGCATCAGCGAGTAGTTGCCGCGCTTGGCGACGAGCAGCACCACCGGGATCAGCAGCACGATGCCGACCTCGAAGAACAGCGGAAGACCGATGATCGAGGCGATGGCCACCATCGCCCACGGCATCGCCCGGCCGCCGGACTTCCCGGCCTTGGCCAGGATGGTGTCGACGATCTGGTCGGCGCCGCCGGAGTCGGCGAGCAGCTTGCCGAGGATCGCGCCGAGCGCGATCAGCACGCCCACGCCGGCGACCGTGCTGCCGAGGCCCGCGCTGAAGCTGGTGATGACCTTGTCGAGCGGGGCGCCCGCGAAGGCGCCGAGCGCCAGCGAGCCGATGGTCAGGGACAGGAAGGCGTGCAGCTTGAACTTGGTGATGAGCAGGACGATGACGGCGATGCCCGCGAGTACGGCGATGCCCAGCTGGGCGTGGCCGGCCGAGGTGATCGGCTGCGTGGCGTCCGCTGCCAGGAACTCGACGCTGAGTCTGGTCACGGTGGGATTCCTTACTTGGTGAGCGTTCGCAGCGCGGTGGCGGCCCGCTCCGCGATGTCCTCGGGGGTGCCGGACACGTCGACGGCGACGCCTGCCTCGTCGGGGCCCAGCGGCTGAAGGGTGGCGAACTGCGAGTCGAGCAGCGCGGTCGGCATGAAGTGCCCCTTGCGCTCGGCCATCCGGTGCTCGATGAGCGCGCGGTCGCCGGTCAGATGCAGGAAGACGACTCCGGGGGCGGCCGCGCGCAGCCGGTCGCGGTAGCTCCGCTTGAGCGCGGAGCTGCTCACCACCCCGCCGCGTTCGGCCCGGCCGTGGGCCCAGACGCCGATCGCGTCCAGCCAGGGCCAGCGGTCGTCGTCGTCCAGGGGGATGCCCGCGGACATCTTGGCGACGTTGGCCTGGGGGTGGAAGTCGTCGCCCTCGGCGTAGGGGACGCCGAGCCGTGCTGCGACCAGCGGCCCGATGGTGGTCTTGCCGGTTCCGGCAACGCCCATCACGACGACGGTCAGGGGGGTGTTCATGGCGGGTGGTGCCTCGCTGTCCTCATCGACATCGATGTCCTTCGCGGACACTCAAACCCATTAGGTACGACATATTCAAGAGGTCGTGATTTAAAAGTCATACTTTTGTGGACCTCCAGGAGGGCCCGTAGGCTTGGTCCATGACGACTCGGGCCCGGGGCCTCCATACGCATGTGCTCGAAAGCCTGGGTCTGGCGATCACCGCGGGCGAGTACCCGCCCGGCAGCGTCCTTCGCACCGACGAACTCGCCCAGCGCTTCGACGTGTCGCGCACGGTGGTGCGCGAGGTGATCCGGGTCCTGGAGTCCATGTACCTGGTCGAATCCCGGCGCCGGGTCGGCGTGACCGTCCAGCCGGCCGAGCAGTGGAACGTCTACGACCCGCAGGTCATCCGCTGGCGCCTGGCCGGCGCCGACCGCCCGCGCCAGCTGCGCTCGCTGACCGTGCTGCGCTCCGCCGTGGAGCCGGTCGCGGCCGGCCTCGCGGCGCTGCGGGCCACCCCCGCCCAGTGCGCGGACCTCACCGAACAGGCCCTCGGCATGGTCGCGACCTCGCGCGGGCGCCAGCTGGAGGCGTACCTCGTGCACGACGTGGCCTTCCACCGGATCGTGCTCAACGCGTCCGGCAACGAGATGTTCGCCCGGCTCGGCGATGTGGTGGCCGAGGTCCTCGCCGGCCGCACCCACCACCAGGTGATGTTCCCCGACCCCGATCCGGCCGCCGTCACTTTGCATGTGCGGGTGGCCGAGGCGGTCCGCGCGCGGGACACGGCGGAAGCCGAGCGGCTGACCCGGGAGATCGCGGTGGGCGCACTCCAGGAGCTGGACGTTCTCGCGCCATAGGTACCCTGAGCAACGAATTCCGCTCGCCGGATGCCTTCCCGTTACCTCGGATACCTCAGAAACATCTCAAATCTGTCTCTACGTGACATTGGCCACTGCCAAACTGTGCCGCCAGGCGGAACTATGGGCCGCTGGTCCGTGCCATGGTGACGCTAGTCCCCGCCACGGTGACGACCTGCGTCACCGGCACGACCGGTCCCGCACGACCGCATGACCCCTCACAAAGGCGAACTACTCCATGAGTGACCGCATGCCTGCGGCCGAGACCCAGAGTGCCCCCGCGGGGGCGACGACGGGCACCCCCCACATCGACGCCGGTGACGCCGGTTACAGCAAGGACCTCAAGTCCCGCCACATCAACATGATCGCCATCGGCGGCGCGATAGGCACCGGGCTCTTCCTCGGCGCCGGTGGCCGGATGGCGGGCGCGGGCCCCTCCCTCGCGATCGCGTACGCGGTCTGCGGCGTGTTCGCCTTCTTCGTCGTACGGGCCCTCGGTGAGCTCGTGCTCTACCGCCCCTCCTCGGGCGCCTTCGTCTCCTACGCCCGTGAGTTCATGGGCGAGAAGGGCGCCTACACGGCGGGCTGGCTGTACTTCCTGAACTGGTCGACCACCGCCGTCGCCGACATCACCGCGGCCGCGACCTACGCCCACTTCTGGGCCATGTTCAGCAGCGTCCCGCAGTGGGTCTGCGCGCTCGTCGCGCTCGCGGTCGTCCTCACCGCCAACCTCATCTCGGTGAAGTACTTCGGCGAGATGGAGTTCTGGTTCGCGATCATCAAGGTGGTCGCGCTGGTCGCCTTCATGCTGGTCGGCATCTACCTCGTGGTCACCCAGCACGACGTGGACGGCTCCACGCCGGGCTTCGCCAACATCACCAGCCACGGCGGCATCTTCCCGATGGGCATGCTGCCCATGCTGCTCGTCATCCAGGGCGTCGTCTTCGCCTACGCCTCGGTCGAGCTGTGCGGCGTCGCCGCCGGCGAGACGGAGAACCCGCAGAAGATCCTGCCCAAGGCGATCAACTCGATCATGTGGCGCGTCGCCGTCTTCTACGTCGGCTCCGTGGTGCTGCTCGCGCTGCTGCTGCCGTACACCGAGTACTCCGAGAACCAGAGTCCGTTCGTCACCGTCCTCGACAAGATCGGCGTGCCGGGTGCGGCCGGCGTGATGAACCTGGTGGTGCTCACCGCGGCCCTCTCCAGCCTCAACTCCGGCCTGTACTCCACCGGCCGCATCCTGCGCTCGATGTCGCTCGCGGGCTCGGCGCCCAAGTTCGTCGGCGTCATGAACAAGGGCAAGGTGCCCTACGGCGGCGTTCTGTTCACCGCCTTCTTCGGCGTCCTCGGCGTCGCCCTGAACAAGGTCGTGCCGGACGACGCCTTCGAGATCGTGCTGAACTTCGCCTCCATCGGCATCCTCGGCACCTGGGCGATGATCATGGTCTGCTCGCTGCTCTTCTGGCGCCGCGCACAGCAGGGCCATCTGGAGCGCCCCTCCTACAAGCTGCCCTGGGCGCCCTACACGCAGATCGTGACGCTGGTCTTCCTCGCGACCGTCGCCTTCCTGATGTGGTACGGCGGCGGCGTCGGCCGCACCACGATCTACTGCCTCCCGATCATCGCGGCGCTGCTCGTCGGCGGCTGGTTCGTCGTCCGCAAGCGGGTCGGCGCCATCGCGGCGACCAAGCCCCAGCCGTAACCCCGGCGCCATGAAAGGGCGGCACCCCGGACCACGGGGCGCCGCCCTTCTTCACGCCCTGCCGCGCCCGGCTCACCCCCGCCCGGCTCACGCCCGCACATGCCGCAGCCGGGCCTCGGCCGCGGCCAGCATCATCTCCAGGGCCGCCGGATAGGCGCTGCGGCCCATCTCCGCCACCAGGGTCGGCGCGGTGGCGGCCACATGCGGATGGGTGTCCGCGCCGAGCCGCGCGTACCGCTCCCGCCAGGTCCGCTCCTCCAGGATCCGGGACTCCTTCGGCAGGGTCAGCACGGTCGCGTCGAGCGCCGCGAACGCCAGGGTCTGGTCCACGAACACGTGGTAGATCCGCACCGCCTCGGCATCCGGGAACCCGGCCCCGCGCAGGATGCCGAGGATCGTCTCCACCGAGCGCATCTCGTGCACCCGGCCGGTCACCCGCGTACACGTCAGCACCGCCGCCTGCGGATGGGCCTGGTAGTCGGCGTGGATGCGCAGCCCGAGCGAGCGCAGATCCGCCCGCCACTCGCCGCTCGGCCGCCAGGCGCGCAGGGTGCGGCCGATCAGCTCGTCCGCCACCGCGAGCAGCAGGTCGTCGGTGTCCTGGAAGTACCGGTACAGCGCGCTCGGATCCGCGCCGAGCGCCGTGCCGAGCCGCCGCACGGTCAGCGCCGCCGCCCCGTGCTCGCCGATCAGGCGCAGCGCGGTCTCGACGATCAGCGCCTCGGAAAGCACCGTGCCCCGCTTGGTGGGCCGCCGCCGGCGCCGCTCCCCGTCCGCCACGACTCGCTCGCTCATGCGCCGCACCCTACGGACCGGCGCACCTTATGACAACGCCGTTGACGCATCGGCTCCACCCGGAGTTCCATGTGCCGCCATCGGGGCCGAAAAGCGCCCCTCGGCGAAGGAGCGACCGTGCGCACTCCCTACGGCAGTGACCCACCCGTTCTGCGCAAGAGCCTCGGCGTCCTGGACGGCGTCGCCATCGCCGCCTCCTCCACGGCGGCCACCACCAGCATCGGCATCGGACTGGGTGTCACCGCGGGCGCGGTGGGACTGCACCTGCCGATCGTGATGCTCCTCGCGTTCATTCCGATCCTCGGCATAGCGAGCGCGTACACCCGGCTCAACAAGGTCGAGCCCAACATGGGCAGCGGCTATGTGTGGGTGGGCCGCTCGCTCAGCCCCTGGCTGGGCTTCCTGACCGGCTGGATCGGCATCGTCTCCACCGTCGTCTTCCTCGCCTACACCACCGCCGTCACCGGTTCCGCCCTGATCCAACTGGCAGGCGAGGCAGGCCTGGTGAGCCTCGGCGGACTGCGCTTGGACCCGGACTCCACGGCCCAGTCCACCGCGATCGGCATCGTCGTCCTGGTCGCCGTCACCTTCACCGCGGTGATCGGCACCCGCTCGGCCGCCGCCCTCCAGAAGTGGCTCCTGGTCTTCGAGTACGCCGTGCTCCTCGGCTTCTGCGGCTACGGACTCGTCAAGGGCCCGCACCCCTTCAGCCTGGACTGGCTGAACCCGTTCACCATCCCCTCGGGCCAGGCCCTGGCCCAGGGACTGCTGCTCTCCGTCTTCTGCTACTGGGGCTTCGAGTCGACCTTCAGCGTGAACGAGGAGATCAAGGACCCCGAGGACGCCTCCAGGGCCGGACTCATCACCCTGTTCACCATGCTCGGCCTGTTCCTGCTCGGCTCGTTCGCCTTCCAACGGGTGCTCTCCGCCGATGAGTTGGTGGGCCACGGCGCCCAGGGCCTCACGTTCTTCGGCGACCGGCTCGCCACCCAGCCGCTGGCCGCCCTGCCCCTGGTCGCGCTGACCTTCTCGGCGATCGCCTCGCTCCAGTCCGGTGTCATCCCCACCGTGCGCGGCATGTTCGCGATGAGCCGCGACCGCACGCTCGGCCCGCTCTGGCTCAAGGTCAGCCCCCGCTACGGGACCCCGGCGGCCGGCACCGTCGCGATCGGCTGCGTCGCGGCCGGCATCGCCGTGCTCTCGCTGCTCATCCCCAAGATCGGCGACCTGATCCTCGCCTCCGTCAACGCCATCGGGGTCGTGGTGTCCCTCTACTACGCGCTGACCGCCCTGGCCGCGGCGAGCCGCTTCCGCGGGGCGCTGCGCGAGAGCGCCGGCGAGGCGATACGTGCCGTGGTGATCCCCGTCCTGAGCGCCCTGTTCCTGCTCGGCCTCGGCGGCTACCTCGCCTGGACCTTCTACACCTCCGCCGACCACTTCGAAGTCAGCCCCGACAACGGCTGGTTCATGCTCGCCTGCCCCGCGGCGATGCTGCTCAGCGGTGTGGGGGCCGCCGCCTGGGCCAAGTGGGTAAGGAAATCACCGTACTTCGTCACCGGCCGCTCCAGCACGGAAGCGGATGCGGCACCGCTCGGCGCCGCATCCGAACCCGCCTGAACCCCCGCCCCGGCAACCCTCCTCAGCACTCCTGCCTCACAACTCCTGCCTCACAATTCCTCCCACACAAACCCCTCCCTCACAGAACGGACGCACGCATGCGCCACGACCCCGCCGACCTCGTCTTCACCGGCGGCCCGGTCCTCACCCTGGACGCCGCCCGCTCCCGCGCCACCACCGTGGCCGTCACCGGGGACCGCATCACCGCCGTCGGCCACGACGAGGTGCGCGAACTGATCGGCCCGAAGACCCAAGTCATCGACCTGGCGGGCAAGTTGCTGATCCCCGGCTTCCAGGACGCCCATGTCCACCCCGTCTCGGCCGGCATCGAATTGGCCCGCTGCGACCTCACGGGCCTGCGCACGGCGACCGAGACGCTGGACGCGGTACGCGCCTACGCCGACGCCCATCCCGAACAGGAGTGGATCACCGGGGGCGGCTGGTCGATGGAGGCCTTCGAGGGCGGCAGCCCGACGCGCGACCTGCTCGACCGGGTCGTGCCCGACCGGCCCGTCTACCTGCCCAACCGGGACCACCACGGAGCCTGGGTCAACTCCCGCGCCCTCGCCGCCGCAGGCCTCACCCGGGACACCCCCGACCCGGCCGACGGCCGCATCGAACGCGACGCCACCGGCGAGCCGACCGGGCTGCTCCAGGAGGGCGCCATGGACCTCGTCGGCCGGCTCACGCCCCGCTCGACCCCCGCCGAACGCCTCGCCGCCCTGCTGCGCGCCCAGGCCCACCTCCACTCGTACGGGATCACCGCGTGGCAGGACGCGATCGTCGGGAACTTCGGCTCGATGGACGACCCCGCCGACGCCTATGTGACCGCGGCGCGCGACGGCTCGCTGACCGCACGGGTCGTCGGCGCCCTGTGGTGGGACCGCGAGCGCGGCGCCGAGCAGATCCCCGAACTGGTCGCGCGGCGAGCACAGTTGAGCAAGGGCCGGTTCCGCGCCGGATCGGTGAAGATCATGCAGGACGGGGTCGCGGAGACCGGCACCGCCGCCCTGCTCGGCCCCTACCTCGACGCCTGCGGCTGCGCGACCGCCAACACCGGGACCAGCTTCGTCGATCCGGCCGAACTGCGCTGCTATGTAACCCAATTGGACGCCCTCGGCTTCCAGGCCCACTTCCACGCGCTCGGCGACCGGGCGGTGCGCGAGGCGCTCGACGCGGTGGCGGCCGCCCGCGAGGCCAACGGACGGACCGACACCCGGCCGCACCTGGCCCACCTCCAGATCGTCCACCCCGACGACATCGACCGCTTCCGCGCGCTCGGCGCCACCGCGAACATCCAGCCCCTGTGGGCCTCCCACGAACCCCAGATGGACGAGCTGACCATCCCCTTCCTCGGTGCCGAGCGCGCCGGACAGCAGTATCCGTTCGCGGCGCTGCTGCGCTCCGGGGCGACCGTGGCGGCCGGCTCGGACTGGCCGGTCAGCAGCCCCGACCCGATGCAGGGCATCCACACCGCGGTCAACCGGGTCGCTCCCGGCGAGAAGGGCCCGGTGTTCCTGCCGGAGCAGCGCATCACCCTGACCGCGGCCTTCGCCGCGTACACCGCGGGGACGGCGTATGTGAACCACCTCGACGACACGGGTTCGATCCGGCCCGGCGCGCTCGCCGACCTCGCGGTCCTCGACCGGGACCCGTACGCGGGGCCGCCCGAGGAGATCGGTGCGACCCGGGTGCTCGCCACCTATGTCGGCGGCCGACGGGTGCACGAAGCCACCTCATAAGGTGTATTCCTGATACACCCGAACACAGCCGACGGTACGAAGCAGGGAGTGGCGGCATGTCGCAGCAGGTCCAAGGGGTCATCGCACCGGGCAAGAACCAGCCCGTGCGGGTGGAGACCATCGTGGTACCGGACCCGGGCCCGGGCGAGGCGGTGGTGAAGATCCAGGCCTGCGGCGTCTGCCACACCGATCTGCACTACAAGCAGGGCGGCATCAACGACGACTTCCCGTTCCTGCTCGGCCACGAGGCCTCCGGCATCGTGGAGTCGGTCGGCGAGGGCGTCACCGATGTCGCGCCCGGCGACTTCGTGATCCTCAACTGGCGTGCGGTGTGCGGCAGTTGCCGGGCCTGTCTGCGGGGCCGTCCGCAGTACTGCTTCAACACGCACAACGCGCAGCAGAAGATGACGCTGCTCGACGGTACGGAGCTGTCCCCGGCGCTCGGCATCGGGGCGTTCGCCGAGAAGACCCTGGTCGCGGCGGGCCAGTGCACCAAGGTCGACCCGGCGGTCTCCCCGGCGGTGGCGGGGCTGCTCGGCTGTGGGGTCATGGCCGGCATCGGCGCGGCCATCAACACGGGCAACGTCGGCCGGGGCGACTCCGTCGCCGTCATCGGCTGCGGCGGCGTGGGTGACGCGGCGGTCGTCGGCGCCCGGCTCGCGGGCGCGGCGAAGATCATCGCGGTCGACATCGACGACCGCAAGCTGGCCACGGCCAGGACGATGGGCGCGACGCACACCGTCAACTCCCGCAGCCAGGACGCCGTCGAGGCGATCCGCGAGCTGACCGGCGGCAACGGCGCGGACGTCGTCATCGAGGCGGTGGGCCACCCCGAGACGTACAAGCAGGCGTTCTACGCGCGCGATCTGGCGGGCACGGTCGTCCTGGTCGGCGTGCCGACCCCGGACATGACCCTGGAACTGCCGCTCCTGGACGTCTTCGGCCGGGGCGGCGCCCTGAAGTCCTCCTGGTACGGCGACTGCCTGCCCTCGCGGGACTTCCCGATGCTGGTCGACCTGCATCAGCAGGGCCGGATCGACCTCGGGGCGTTCGTCACGGAGACGATCGCGCCCGACGAGGTCGAGCAGGCCTTCGCGCGGATGCACGAGGGTGACGTGCTGCGTTCGGTGGTGGAGTTCTGATGGCGGTCCGCGCACGCATCGACCATCTGGTCACGTCCGGCACGTTCTCCCTCGACGGCGGTACCTGGGACGTCGACAACAACGTATGGATCGTCGGGGACGACGAGGAGGCCGTCGTCATCGACGCCGCGCACGACGCGGAGGCCATCCTCGCGGCGCTGGGCGGCCGCACCCTGCGGGCCATCCTGTGCACGCACGCCCACAACGACCACATCGACGCGGCACCGGCCCTGGCGGAGGCCACGGGTGCGCCGATCCTGCTGCATCGGGACGATCTTCCGCTGTGGAAGCAGACGCATCCCGAGCGGCTGCCGGACGGTGAACTGAGCGATGGGCAGCGGGTGTCGGTCGCGGACGTGGAGTTCGAGGTGATCCACACCCCGGGGCACGCGCCGGGTGCGGTCTGCCTCCACGGGCCGGCCCTCGGCACGGTCTTCACCGGCGACACGCTGTTCGCCGGGGGGCCCGGGGCGACGGGGCGGTCCTTCTCCGACTTCCCGACGATCATCGACTCGATCAGGGACCGGGTGCTGACGTTGCCGTCGGACACGGTGGTCCGTACGGGGCATGGTGACGCGACGACGATCGGGGCGGAGGCCCCCCACCTGGCCGAGTGGCTGGCCCGGGGCCACTGACACCCCCAACCGGGGGCACGCCCCAGTCCCCTTTCCGGCCGGGGCCCCAACCGGCTCGCGGTGCGGCTGGCCCCGGGTCCCAACGCCTTGCGGTCCGCCTGGGCTGGTCGGCTGGTTTCTCCCCGCCCCGCCCCTTCCCGAGACCCTCCGGGGGAGCGTTCGTCTAGTGCGGACCGTGCGGGGCTGGTCGCGCAGTTCCGCGCGCCCCTAAAAGCCTTGGTGCTGGTCCGCATTGGGCATTTCAGCCCGTCCGGCGTTTGAGGACGAGCGCCCTTGAGGCGCGAACGGGGTCTGGGGCGGAGCCCCAGGGTCCTTAGGGAAGGGGCGGGGTGGGGTGGGGCGACTCCCGGGGCCCCAGGCCTCTAGTCGCAGCCCGCTCTCGAACCGGCGGGCCCGCCCGTCCACCGGATCGGTGAACTCCAGGACCCTGGCGAGCAGTTGGAGCGGCTCCTCGAAATCACCCGCCTCGGCCTCCGGCAGCACCACCGGATACACCGGATCGTGGAGGATCGGCAGACCGAGCCGGTTCATGTGGACCCGCAGCTGATGCGTGCGGCCGGTCACGGGCAGCAGACGGTACCGCCCGAGGCCCCCACGCCGCTCGGCCAGCTCGATCCGGCTCTCGGCATTGGGCTCGCCCGCCTCCTCGCGTGCGGCGATGACCCCGCGCTCCTTCACGATCCGGCTGCGTACCGTCGCGGGCAGGCCGACCCCGGGATCGTACGGCGCGACCGCCTCGTACTCCTTGCGCACCCGGCGCCCGCTGAACAGATTCTGGTACGTGCCCCGGTCCTCGGGCCGCACCACGAACAGCACCAGGCCCGCCGTCAGCCGGTCGAGTCGGTGGGCGGGCTGGAGTGCCGGCAGCGACAGGTCCCGGCGCAGCCGCGCCACCGCCGTCTCGGTGATGTGCCGTCCGCGCGGGGTGGTCGCGAGGAAGTGCGGCTTGTCCGCGATCACGATCCGCTCGTCGCGGTACACGATCCCGATCTCGAACGGCACCGGCACCTCCGGCGCGAAATCCCGGTGGAACCACACGAACATCCCCGCCCGGTACGCCTCCGCCCCGCTCAGCGCCCCCTCGGCTCCGACGAACCGCCCCTCGCGCAGCATCGCGCCCACCCGCTCCGCGCCGATCGCTCCCTCGAACCGGTCCCGAAGATGATCGCCGACCGTCGCCCAGGACCCGTCCGGGTCGGCCGGCAGCCGCACACGTACCGGGTCGATGCCGTCGCGCTGCGCGAGCGGGGCGCCGGGAGTCCTGGATCTGCGTCTCACGGAACCAGAGAACCCCATCGGACCCGTCAGGGGCAAGAGAATCCCAGGTCAGCGCCGTGCGAGCGGACGGCGGTGGGGGAGCGCGGCGGCGCGACGGATTCCCCTGGCCTGCGGACGTCCCCGCCGGGAGGCATGCTGCCTGGGGGGATTACGTCCGCCATGGCGGCTTCTATGGCGAATAGGGCAAGGGTCCAGCATGAGCGAAGAGCCGGTCATGGGCGGGAAGTGCCTGCTGCTCACCACGGGCGAACTGGCGCCCGGCGACGTCATCGCGACGGACCCCGACGGCCCCTGGCTCGTGGTCGTGCGCACCGCGCCCGCGACCGAGACGAAGACCCGGCTCCATCTGCGTCCGCTGACCGGCGGCCCCGACGTGGAACGCGTCCTGCCGCGCTATGAACGCCAGGTCGTGCGCACCACCCGCGTGGACCCGGCCGAGCTGCCCGACCCCGCGCAGTGGGCCGTACCCCGCCGCCGCCGGGTCGTGGTGACCGGCCTCGGCGCGGTCACCCCGCTCGGCGCGGACGTGCCCGAACTGTGGCAGGGCCTGCTCGACGGCCGCTGCGGGGTCACGCTCGTGGAGGGGGCCGAATTCGACGGGCTTCCGGTACGCATCGCGGCCCGGGCCGCCGTCGACCCCGCGCGGCTGTTGCCGAGACATCTGGCCCGGCGGATGAACCGGTCCACCCAGCTCGCGCTCGTCGCGGCCCGCGAGGCCTGGCGGGACGCGGGGCTCGACCCGGGGGGAACGGTGGCGAGCGGGCTGCGTCCGACCCGTACCGGAGTGTCCATGGGCACGATCATCGGCGGCGCGCCCGTCATGGTCGAGAGCCGGCTCGCGCTCATCGAGCGGGGCCCGAGGGCGGTCTCCCCGCACACCTCTCCCATGACCGTGCCGTCCGCCTCCGCCGCGCAGATGTCCAAGGACCTGGACATCCGCGGCGAGGCACGCACCTTCGTGTCCGCCTGTGCCTCCGGTACGGAGGCGATCGGGCAGGCCGTCGAGGCCATTCGCGCCGGCCGGCTCGACCTCGTCGTCGCGGGCGGCACCGAGGCCGTGATCACCCCGGAGATCCTCGCCGCCTTCGCCGCGATGCGGGCCGTCTCGCGGCGCAACGACCAGCCCGAGCACGCGTCCAGACCGTTCGACGACGCGCGCGACGGATTCGTCCTGGGCGAGGGCGCCGGCGTACTGGTCCTGGAGGACGAGGAGCACGCCCGTGCGCGCGGCGCCCGCATCTACTGCGAGGCGGCCGGCTGGGGCCTGTCCGCGGACGCCTTCCACATGGCGGCCCCCGAACCCCACGGCCGCGGCGTCGAGGCCGCGCTGCGCTCCGCCCTCGCGGACGCCGGAGCCACGCCCGACGACGTGGCCCACGTCAACGCGCATGCCACGGCGACCGTCGAGGGCGACCGCACGGAGGCGCTCGCGCTCGGCCGGCTCTTCGGCAGCCAGATCCGGGACATCCCCGTCACCGCGAACAAGGGTGCCCTCGGGCACCTCCAGGGCGGTGCGGGCGGCGTCGAGGCCATCGCCTCGGTCCTCACCCTGCGGGACGGCCTGATCCCCCCGACCGTCGGCTGCGACCACCCGGAGGAGGGCCTGGGCCTGGACGTCGTCCGCGACACCCCCCGCCCCCTGCCGCCGTGCGGCGACCTGGTCCTGAGCGATTCCTTCGGCTTCGGCGGCCACAACGCGGTCCTGGCCCTCCGCCGACTCTGAGCCCTCCGCCCGGAAACGCAAAAAACCCCAGATGAACTGGGGTTTTCGCTGGTGTCCGAGGGGGGACTTGAACCCCCACGCCCGATAAAGGGCACTAGCACCTCAAGCTAGCGCGTCTGCCATTCCGCCACCCGGACAAGGTGTCTGTCTCGCGGGCCGTGCCCGTTCCGACGTGGAAAACAATAGCAAACATCCGGGGGTGCTCGATCACCCCCCTGGCCTGCGTGAACTCCGGATGTCGACGGGAAGCCGCCCTTGGGTGCCGAGGGGGGCCGGGGGGAGGATGGGGGAGTACCGAGCGGAGCGACAGCGGGAGGAAGCAGCGTGAGCGAGTCGAGCACGACCCGGACCGGCGGCGTGACCGGTGAGGACGAGGTCGTCGACCTCTGTCGCGATCTGATCAGGATCGACACCAGCAACTACGGAGACCACTCCGGGCCCGGTGAGCGTGCGGCCGCGGAGTACGTCGCGGAGAAGCTCGCGGAGGTCGGCCTGGAGCCGAAGATCTTCGAGTCCCACAAGGGCCGGGCCTCCACCGTGGCCCGGATCGCGGGCGAGGACCCGTCCCGGCCCGCCCTGCTCATCCACGGCCACACCGATGTCGTACCGGCCAACGCCGACGACTGGACCCACGACCCCTTCGCCGGCGAGATCGCCGACGGCTGTGTGTGGGGCCGCGGCGCGGTCGACATGAAGGACATGGACGCGATGACCCTCGCGGTCGTGCGCGACCGGCTGCGCAGCGGCCGCAAGCCCCCGCGCGACATCGTGCTCGCCTTCCTCGCGGACGAGGAGGCGGGCGGCACGTACGGGGCGCGCTTCCTCGTCGACAAGCACCCCGAGCTGTTCGAGGGCGTCACCGAGGCGATCAGCGAGGTCGGCGGGTTCTCCTTCACCGTCAACGAGAAGCTCCGGCTCTATCTCGTCGAGACGGCCCAGAAGGGCATGCACTGGATGAAGCTGACCGTGGACGGCACCGCCGGACACGGCTCGATGATCCACAAGGACAACGCCATCACGGAGCTGTCCGAGGCGGTCGGGCGTCTTGGCCGGCACAAGTTCCCGGTGCGGGTGACCAAGACGCTGCGGCACTTCCTCGACGAGCTCGGCGACGCGCTCGGCACCGAGCTGGACCCCGAGAACATGGACGAGACCCTCGCCAAGCTCGGCGGCATGGCCAAGCTCATCGGCGCCTCCCTCCAGAACACCGCCAACCCGACGCAGCTGGGCGCCGGTTACAAGGTCAACGTCATTCCGGGGCAGGCCACCGCGCATGTCGACGGGCGGTTCCTGCCGGGCTACGAGGAGGAGTTCCTCGCCGACCTGGACCGGATCCTGGGCCCGCGGGTCAAGCGCGAGGACGTGCACGCGGACAAGGCCCTGGAGACCTCGTTCGACGGCGCCCTGGTGGACGCGATGCAGACCGCGCTCCAGGCCGAGGACCCGATCGCCCGGGCCGTGCCGTACATGCTCTCGGCCGGAACCGACGCCAAGTCCTTCGACGACCTGGGCATCCGCGGCTTCGGCTTCGCGCCGCTGAAGCTGCCGCCGGAGCTGGACTTCGCCGGGATGTTCCACGGCGTCGACGAGCGGGTCCCGGTCGACGGCCTGAAGTTCGGCGTACGCGTCCTGGACCGGTTCATCGACGCCTCCTGAGGCCGGGGGCCTGCGGGGCCCCACGAGCGGCGGTCACCACGCGTCGGGGTGTCGCTCCGCTAATCGTTTGAACGTACGTATACGACTGAAAAGAGTGAATGCACTCATATGCTCGTAGCCCCATAACTTCCCCCTCGTTACAGGGTGTGCGGTCCGCGGCTGGGACCGCACATATGCCAACAAGGAGGAAGTAATGATCAAGAAGGTCGTCGCTGCTGCGGCTGTCACTGGTGGTCTGGTTCTCGCGGGTGCGGGTCTGGCTGTCGCGGATGCCGGTGCCCAGGGCGCCGCTGTGAACTCCCCGGGTGTCGCGTCCGGCAATGTCATCCAGGTTCCCGTGCACATCCCCGTGAACCTGTGCGGCAACACGGTCTCCGTGATCGGGCTGCTGAACCCCGCCTTCGGCAACACCTGCGTCAACAAGTGACGTTGTGCCCCAACCCGTGAGGGTCTGAGCCGGGCGGCCCCGGAGTGCGCGCCATGCACTCCGGGGCCGCCCGGCATTTCAGCCCGGGCGCAACGGCGCAGCCGGGCTTTCCGGAAGGCAGAAGGCAGGGAACGAATCTATGCGACAGGTCACCCGCAAGTCTCTGATCACCATGGCCGCCGCCGGCGGGGTCATCGCCATGGGCAGCGGGGCGGCGCACGCCGACTCGGCGGCCCAGGGCAGCGCCGCGAACTCGCCGGGCGCGCTGTCCGGCAATGCCGTCCAGCTCCCGGTGCACGTGCCGGTCAATGTCTGCGGCAACACCGTGAACGTGGTCGGCCTGCTCAGCCCGGCGTTCGCCAACGGCTGTGCCAACCAGGGACACCAGGGACACCCGGGGCGCCAGGGCGCCGGTGCGGACGCACACGGCAGGGCGGTCGACTCGCCCGGCGTGGGCTCCGGCAACCACGTCCAGGCCCCCATCGACGCGCCCGTGAACCTCTGCGGGAACAGCGTGAGCGTGATCGGCATCGGCAACCCCGCGTTCGGCAACGACTGCGCCAACGACGAGGGCGGCCGCCCCGGCACTCCGCAGCACCCGGGCCACCCCCAGCACCGGGGCCAGCCACACCACCCGGGCAAGCCGCAGCACCCGGGCAAGCCGCAGCACCCCGGCCACCCCGGCCACCCGGGCGGCCACCAGCAGCCCTGCCCGCCGCACCACCCGGGACAGCCGGGCCACCCCGGGCACCCCGGCCAGCCGCAGCACCCGGGGCAGCCCGGTCAGCCGGGGCACCCCGGTGTGCCGCAGCACCCGGTCAGCCCGGTCGCGCACCAGCCGGCCACGCCCGCGGGGCCTGCCGCGCCCGTCCGGGCCGGTGTTCCGGTCACGCACGCCGTGACCGCCACGGGCCCCGGGGCCACGGCCCCGCAGCTCGCGCACACCGGCTCGCAGGGCATGGGCTTCGCCGTTCCGGCCGCGGCGGGTCTGCTGCTCGGCGGCGCGGTGCTCTACCGCCGCGGGCGCGCGGCGCAGTAGCCGCAGCGGTCCCGGCAGGCCGTCCCGCACGGCTGTCATGACGGAGCGGGCCCCGCACGTGCGGGGCCCGCTCCGTCATACGCCCACGTTCACCACGTGGCTCGCACCTGGCGGATGATCCGCCTGCGCAGCCGCACTCGGCGGCTGCCGTCCCGGTGCAGACTCAGTCGGTCCAACTCCCAGTGTCCGTACTCGGCATGGTCGGTCAGCAGCCGTGTCGCCTCCTTGCGGGACACCCCGCGGGGGACGTACACGTCGACAAATTCGTATTCCACCATCGCATCTATTGTGCGGGCACCGGCCCGGTACGGATAGCGTCTGCACTATGTCTGATGCTGCGCAGCCCACCGCTGCCGAGGTACGTGCCGCCGCCGAGGCGGTCAAAGCCGCGCTGGACCGTCACCTCGATGCGGTGGAACGCCGCACGGGGGACGACGATCCCGATGTGTACGAGGCCTTCAACGCGCTCGCGGCGGCCGCCGAGGCGTACGACGAGCGGCTCTACGACCGCTACGACGAGGTGACCCCCTTCGAGATCCCCGGCGCCGACGACTCGCTGCCGCCCTACGCGGGCCCCGAGGAACCCAACGCCCTGAGCGTCCTCATCCGCCGCGACTACGCGGTGGCCGAGCCCCAGCGGCTGCTCGCCCAGGCCCAGCGGATCACCGACCTCGACCCCGAGTCGGACGAGGGCGAGCGCACGGCCCCGGTCGTCGGCAGCAGTGTGCACGCCGCGCTCGGGGTGCTCTTCGGCGAGTACGAACCCGATGAAATCGCCTCCCGGCACAAGGAGTTCGGCCTGGAGGAGGGCGACTCCACGCTGTGGGTGTCGGCCGCCGAGGAACTGCCCGAACCCGGCGAGTGGCTGAGCACCCCCTTCGACCACGCGGACCCGCAGTACGTGGTGTGCCGCTTCGATGTGAGCGCGGTCTTCGACGAGGAGGAGCTGGAGGACGACCTCGACGAGGAGGACGGCCCCCACGCCGCCCCCTGACCCGGCCAGGTACGGCAGCGGCCGCGCACCCCGCGACCCCGGGGTGCGCGGCCGCTGCCGTGTGCGCCGTCCTACTGTTCCGCGGGCTTCACCAGGCCGTGCAGCAGCGGCGTGAGGCGCGTCGTGCGCGGGGCCGGAAGGATCTCCGCCACGGCGCGTGGCAGCGCCTGGTCGACGCCGTGGACAACGGAGAGATGCCGCTCGGCGCGGCCGAACGCGGTGTACACCCAGGCCCGGTTGAGCCCCTGCGCCGCGTCTCCCGGCAGCACCGCGACCACCGCGGGCCAGCGCATCCCGATCGCCTGGTGCGCGGTGAGCGCCCAGCCGTGCCGCAGCGCGGACTCGACCCGCTCCTTCGGCACGAGCACGGGCGTGCCCGCACAGTCGAGCCGCAGGCCCTCCGCGTCCGCCTCCACGACGGTGCCGACGACCGTACGCCCCAGATCCTTGGCGTACGCCGCCCGGTCACCGGGGTCGAAGCCGCCGAAGCGGCCGGGGCCGGGGTTGAGGCGCTGCTTCAGGGCCGCGTTCAGGGCGCGGGTGCCCGCGGAGCCGCCGTGGCCGACCGTGATGACCTGGGCCTGCTCCACCGGGATGCCGAAGGCCCGGGGGATGGAGTCGGCCAGGAGCTGCACGGAGCGGTGGACCGCCTCGCCCGCGTCCCGCACCGGCACGATCACGACTTCCTTGCCGGGCGCCTCGACCTGGTTCAGCTCGCCGATGCCGATGCCCGAGACCAGCTCGCCGACCGGCCCGGGGTCGGGCAGCCGCGACGCCACGACGGGGCAGACGCGGGCGGCCAGCACGTCCTGGAAGACCTGGCCCGCGCCCGCCGGGCCGAGCACCCCCGGGTCACCGCTCAGGACCAGACGGCAGCCGTCGGCCAGTGACTCCACCAGGATCGCCGCGGTCTCCACGTCGACCTGGCCCGCGTCCTGCACCACCAGGACATCGAGCGCCAGTGTGCCGTCCGCGTCCCGGCCGGGGCCCTCGCCGGACAGCAGGCCGGCGAGCGTGAACGCGGCCAGCGGACCGGTCAGTTCGGCCAGGCGGCGCTGTCCGTCCAGGGTGTGCGCCGCGCCCGCGGCGCGCAGTCCGGCCGCGGCGGCCGCGGTCACCACCGCCGCCGACTCGGCCCGCGCGGCTTCGCCGCCGGTGTGCGCCACCAAGCCGCTGCCCGCGACCGCGCGGGCCAGCTCACTGCCCTCCGGCCACACCGAACCGTCGTTCCCCACCGGGGAGTTGAGCAGCCGGGCGAGCCCATCGGCCAGGCTCTCCTCGGCCAGCGCGTACCGGTCGAGCCCCAGCAGTACCTCGACCGGCTCGGCGGGCTCCGCCGCCTCCTCGGCCCCGTCGATGTCCGCGGCGTCCGCCGTGTTCTCGGCGCTCCCGGTGTTCTCGGCGTTCTCGGTGGAATCCGGCTCCTCGGCCAGACCGTCCTGGAACACCAGCACCACGCCCTCGGCGATGGCCTGTTGGACCGCCTCGTCGGGATCGGGCACGGACCGCCCGGCCAGGGCCTTGCGCACGTCGTCGGCGGCCAGCGCCGTGTGTCCGCGTACCGCCGCCTGTTCCAGGATCCAGCCGACCAGGGCGGCCGCCCTGCGCTCGTCGTCCGGGCGGCACTCGGCGCCGAGCAGCGCCCGCGCGAAGCCGTCGGCCTGCTCGGGGCGCACCCCGGGCACGGCCAGGAGCTGCCAGGGATCCGCGTCGAGCCGCTCGGCCGCCTGCTCGCCGAGGGCGCCGGTGACCTGTGCGGCCAGCGCCTCGGGGGCACCGCCCCTGCGCAGCACGCCCCGGACGGCGTCGAGGGCCTCGGCCGAAGTGGCGGGCGCCTGCGCGGGTTCGTGCGCGCGGGGCCGTGCCGGAGCCGTCTCCTGGGCGGGCCCGGAGACGGGCTTGCGCGGGGCGGGCGGCGGGCCCGCGAAGAACGCCGCGCCCGACTTCTCGCCGCTCTCCACCGCCCGTACCGCCGCGAGGAGGTCGGCCGCCGTTCCGCTCAGCTTGGTGCCGGCCGGGATCGGCGCCTCCTTCTCGGCCTTGCGCGCCGCGATCCTGGCCCGCAACTCCCGCTGGGCCGCGAGCTCGGCCGCGGCCTCGGAGACCTGCGCAGCCTCGGTCGCCTCGGCGTCGGTGGTGTCGGGCTGAGCCTCGTGCTCGGCCTCTGCGGCACCGGCCTCAGAACCGTCGGCCTCAGAACCGCCGACCTCATCGGGCCCGGCCGCCTCGCCGGCAACCGGATCAGCGGGCCCGGCTTCCTCGCCCGCGGCCGCATCAGTCGTTCCGGCTTCCTCGCCCGCGGCCGCATCGGCAGGTTCGCCGTCCTCGGCCGCGGCCCGCGCCCCTCCCTCGCCGCCGGGCCCGGCACCCTCGGGGGACCCGGGCTCCTCGGCGGGCGCCTGAGCGGTCTCGGGCGCCACCTCCGCCTCGGCGGATTCGTCGGCCGTGGATCCAGGGGCCGAGCCCTGGGGAAGCGCAGTCACAGCGTGCTCCAGTCCTGATCGGGATAGCGGTGCACGGGCGCCGACACATCGTCGAGCGCCTGGCAGATCTCGTCAGGAAGACTAAGGGCCTCCACTGACAATGCCGCCGCGAGCTGCTGCGCGTTGCGCGCGCCGACGATCGGCGCCACCACTCCCGGCCGGTCCCTCACCCAGGCCAGCGCCACCTGAAGGGGTGTCGCGGCGAGTCCGTCGGCCGCTATGGAGACCGCGTCGACGATCCGGCTCGCCGCGTCGTCCAGATAGGGCGCGACGAACGCCGAGAGGCCGTCGGACGCGCCCCGCGAGTCCGACGGCGTCCCGTGCCGGTACTTGCCGGTCAGTACGCCCCGGCCCAGCGGCGAGGACGGGAGGAGCCCGAGGCCCAGGTCCAGGGCGGCGGGCAGGACTTCGCGCTCCACCCCGCGCTGGAGCAGCGAGTACTCCATCTGGGTGCTGGCGAGCCGGGTGCGCACACCGGGCGCGGCGAGTTGCCAGGTCGCGGCCTTGGCGAGCTGCCAGCCGCTGAAGTTGGAGATGCCCGCATAGCGCGCCCGGCCGCTGCTGACCGCGATGTCGAGGGCCTGGAGCGTCTCCTCCAACGGCGTTCCGCAGTCGAAGGCGTGCACCTGCCACAGGTCCACGTAGTCGGTGCGGAGGCGTTCGAGCGAGGCGTCCAGCGCGTTCAGGAGGTGGCCGCGCGAGCCGTCGAAGCGGCGGTCGGGGTCGGGCACGCTGCCCGCCTTGGTCGCCACGACCAGGTCCCTGCGCGGCACGAGCCGCTCCATCAACTGGCCGAGCAGATACTCCGCGTCCCCGCCGCCGTACACGTCCGCCGTGTCGATCAGGGTGCCGCCCGCGTCCCAGAACGCCTTCAGGAGATCGGCGGCGTCCTGCTCGCCGACGTCCCGGCCCCATGTCAGGGTGCCGAGCCCGATCCGGGATACACGCAGGCCCGTGCGGCCGAGATGCCTCTGCTCCATGGGCGCGAGATTACTGGCCAAGGGCCTGCGGGGAGAGAGCCTGTGGACAACTCGACCCTGCCGCATCACGGCCACGCGCGCTAGAGTCCCCGGCACAGGAACGTTACTCATGAGTAAGACGCGGGAGTGGGCGCGTGCGTACGCGTCCCGACGAGTAAGGGGATCGGCCATGCGGCTCGGCATCAACCTCGGCTACTGGGGCGCCGGAATGGACGGCGACAACCTCGCCGTCGCCAAGGAGGCGGACAAGCTCGGCTACGACGTCTGCTGGGCGGCCGAGGCCTACGGTTCGGACGCGCCCACGGTGCTCGCCTGGGTCGCCGCGCAGACCGAGCGCATCGACGTGGGCTCGGCGATCCTCCAGATCCCGGCCCGCCAGCCCGCCATGACCGCGATGACGGCCGCCACCCTCGACTCGCTGTCCGGCGGCCGCTTCCGCCTCGGCCTCGGCGTCTCGGGGCCGCAGGTCTCCGAGGGCTGGTACGGCGTCAAGTTCGACAAGCCGCTCGCCCGCACCCGCGAGTACGTCGAGATCGTCCGCAAGGCGATGACCCGCGAGCGGCTCTCCTACGAGGGCGAGCACTGGACGCTGCCGCTGCCCGGCGGCCCCGGCAAGCCCATCAAGCTGACCGTGCACCCCGAGCGCGAGCACATCCCGCTCTACATCGCCGCGATCGGCCCGAAGAACCTGGAGCAGACCGGCGAGATCGCCGACGGCGCGCTGCTGATCTTCCCGGCCGCCGAGCACATCGAGGCCACCGCGATCTCCCACATCCGTACGGGCCGCGAGAAGGCCGGCCTCACCATGGACGGCTTCGACGTCTGTCCCACGCTGCCGATCGCGCTCGGCGCCGACGCGGACGTCTCGGCCCTGGCCGACATGTTCCGCCCGTACACCGCGCTGTACGTCGGCGGCATGGGCAGCCGCAAGCAGAACTTCTACAACCAGCTGGCGCAGCGCATGGGTTACGAGAAGGAGGCCGCCGAGATCCAGGACAAGTACCTGGCCGGCGACAAGGCGGGCGCCGGAGCCGCGGTGCCGCAGCAGCTCATCGACTCGACGACGCTGCTCGGCTCGGTGGAGCGGATCGCCGACCGGATGCAGGCGTACGCCGCGGCCGGTGTCACCACGCTGACCCTGGCCCCGGCCGGCTTCACGCTCGACGAGCGGCTCGCCTCGCTGCGCGCGGGCACCGAGGCGCTGGAGCGCGCGGGCGTGGCATAGGCCCGAGAGGGCCGAAGAGGTTCTGCGGCCGTGGTGGGGGCTCGGGGGTCTTCCCCGCCACGGCCGTCATGACGCACAACGCCCGCCCCCGCCGCCCGGTTACGGCGCCGGGGGCACCGCACATTCCTTCGTTCGGCCCAGTGGGGCCCGATCCCTGTTGCCGCGGCCGGTGCGGCGCATTTGACTCGGTTCGGCAGAGTCCTGTGCGCACCCGGAGGTACGGCGATGCTCTCGGCCAAGAGCCTGTTCCAGGAGATCCTCGACAACGACGAGTCGTACCGGCTCTTCTGCTCCATCGCCGCCAGCGGCGAGGCCCAGGGCGGCTGGGAGAACGGCCGGATCGCGGCGCTGCTGCCGGACGAGTACCGCGCCCTGGCCCCGAAGGTGGCCCGGCACGGCGCCGACGAGGACAAGCACGGGCGGATCTTCCAGGCGCTCCTGAAGAAGCGCGGCCTGCGCCCGGTCGACGTACCGCACGAGACGAACTACACGATGCTGCTCGAACGGCAGGGCATCGGGCTCGGCCATGCCCAGCTGCGGGGCGAGGAGCCGCTCACCGCGCGGGACGTCGTGGTCTACCTCGCACACAGCCGGGTCACCGAGCAGCGCGCCGCCGAACAGATGCGGCTGCTGTGCCGGCACTTCGGCGACGACCCGGACCTCGGGCGCGCGATGCGGATGATCTCCGCCGACGAGGACAACCACCTCGCCTACTGCCACGAGGAGTTGCTGCGCCTGGCCCGCGCCGGACACGGGCGCCTCATCCAGCGGGTGCTGCGCCACAGCGCGCTCGCCGAGATCCGGGTCCACCGTGATGTCAGCCTCGCCGTGACGGCCCGCATGGGAGCCATCCTCGGCTGGCCGGGCTCCAGGGCCGCCGCCCTCACCGCGGGCATCCACGCGGTGTACGCCTACGAACGGCTCGCCGGGTGGCGGCGGATGGTCGGCCTCGCCATGCCCGAGCGGCGCGACGCGCTGGGCGGCCCCGCCCTCGCCGCACCCGAATTCGCCTAGCGCACCCGGATTCGCCGAGCCACCGGCCCGCTAGAGCCAGCCGCGTCGCTTGAACAGGCGGTACAGGCCGAACTCCAGGAGCACCATCAGGACGATCAGGGCCGGATAGCTCCACGCCCAGTGGAGTTCCGGCATGTGGTCGAAGTTCATGCCGTAGACGCCGGCCAGCATCGTGGGGACCGCCGCCATCGCGGCCCACGCCGAGATCTTCCGCATGTCGTCGTTCTGGCGGACGCTGACCTGGGCCAGATGCGCCGACAGGATGTCCGAGAGCAGCCGGTCCAGGCCCTCCACGGCCTCGTTGGCCCGCATCAGGTGGTCGTCCACGTCCCGGAAGAACGGCTGGGACTTGGCGTTCACGAACGGCACGCCCGCGCTCGCCAGGCGCTGCACGGGCTGGGCCAGCGGACCGGTCGCCCGGCGGAACTCCAGCAGCTGCCGCTTGAAGGTGTAGATCCGCGACGCGGTGTCCTTGGTGTCGCGGCCGCCCGTGGTGGGCGAGAAGATCTGTGCCTCCAACTCCTCCAGGTCCGTCTGGAGCTCGGCCGCCACGTCCGTGTAGTGGTCGACGACGGCGTCGCTCACCGCGTACAGGACGGTCGTGGGCCCGTGCGCGAGCAGCTCGGGCTCCGCCTCCAGGCGCTGCCGTACCGCCTTGAGCGGTGCTCCCTCGCCGTGCCGGACGGTCACCACGAAGCAGTCGCCCACGAAGAGCATCAGCTCGCCGGTGGACACGGTGTCGCTGTCCGGCTCGTACACGACGGGCTTGAGGACCATGAAGAGCGAGTCGTCGTAGACCTCAAGCTTGGGGCGCTGATGCGCCTTCAGGGCGTCCTCCACGGCCAGTTCGTGCAGCCCGAACTCGGTGCTGACCAGGTCGAACTCCTCCTCGGTGGGCTCGTGGAGGCCCACCCACAGGAAGCTGTCCCCTTCGGCTCGGGCCCGGGCGAGGGCCTCGGAGAAATCCTGGGGCCCCTCGGTGCGGCGGCCCTCGTGGTAGATGGCGCAGTCGACGATCATCGCGTGCATTCTCCCGTGAACGGGAGCCGCCCGCACCCGAGGGGCACGGGCCGCTTAGGCTGGCGCCCATGGCCACGCTGATCCTCGTACGCCACGGACGTTCCACCGCCAACACGGCGGGGGTGCTGGCCGGCTGGACGCCGGGTGTCGCCCTCGACGAGCGCGGCAACGCCCAGGCCGCCGCCCTGCCCGCCCGGCTCGCCGGAGTGCCGCTCGCCGCCGTCGTCACCAGCCCGCTCCAGCGCTGCCGGGAGACCGTGCAGCCGCTCCTGGACGCCCGCCCCGGACTGCCGCTGCACCCGGAGGACCTGATCGGCGAGTGCCACTACGGAGACTGGTCGGGCCGCAAGCTCGCCGAGCTGTCCCCCGACCCGCTCATGGAGGTCGTGCAGCAGCATCCGTCCAACGCGGCGTTCCCCGGCGGCGAGTCGATGCGCGCGATGCAGGCCCGGGCCGTGGGGGCCGTACGGGACTGGAACGAGCGGATCGAGACCGAGCACGGTCCCGACGCGGTCTACGCCATGTGCTCGCACGGCGACATCATCAAGTCCGTCGTGGCGGACGCCCTCGGCATGCATCTCGACCTCTTTCAGCGCATCTCGGTGGAACCGTGTTCCCTGACCGTGATCCGCTACACCCGGCTGCGGCCCTACCTCGTACGCCTGGGGGACACCGGGGATCTCGCCTCGCTGATGCCGCGCGAGAAGCCGGCGGACGAACAGGCCGAGGTCGGTGGCGGTGCGGGAGCACCGTGATCGCCGGGCACAGTAGGGTGGACGCGCCGAAAACCGCCGCTCCAACTCCGAACTAGGGAGACCAGAACGTGTCCCGTCAGGTGTTCTTCTACGACCCGCCGGACCGTTTCGTGGCCGGCACGGTCGGGCTCCCCGGGCGCCGGACGTTCTTCCTCCAGGCGTCCGCGGGCAGCCGCACCACCAGCGTCGCCCTGGAGAAGACCCAGGTGGCGGCGCTCGCCGAGCGGATCGACGAGCTGCTCGACGAGGTCGTGCGCAGGACCGGAGGAAACGCTCCTGTGCCCGCCGTGGCCCCGCCGGACGTGACCGACACCGCGCCCCTCGACTCGCCGGTCGAGGAGGAGTTCCGGGTCGGCACCATGGCGCTGGCCTGGGACGGTGACGAACAGCGCATGATCATCGAGGCGCAGGCCCTGGTCGAGCTGGACGCCGAGACCGAGGACGACCTCGCCGAGGCCGAGGAGCGGATGCTCCAGGACGAGGAGAACGGCCCGCCGATGCTGCGGGTGCGACTGACCGGGGCCCAGGCCCGGGCCTTCGCCAAGCGGGCCCTCGATGTCGTGAACGCGGGCCGCCCGCCGTGCCCGCTGTGCAGCCTG
Source organism: Streptomyces sp. CB01201 (assembly GCF_002803085.1). Lineage (GTDB taxonomy): Bacteria > Actinomycetota > Actinomycetes > Streptomycetales > Streptomycetaceae > Streptomyces > Streptomyces hundungensis. The sequence goes on from NZ_NNBJ01000011.1 coordinate 172,975, forward strand.
CCGCTCGACCCGGAAGGACACGTATGCCCGCGCCAGAACGGATACCGCCGCGGAGCCTGACCTCCGTCGAGCTCCTGACCCGGGGCGAGCTGACCGTCCTCGGGCAGATCCGCGAGGCGTCCAACGCGGTGCTCTACTGCTCCGTCGCGTACGGGGACGAGAGCGCCGAGTGCGTCTACAAGCCCGTCGCGGGGGAGCGGCCGCTGTGGGACTTCCCCGACGGCACGCTCGCCCAGCGCGAGGTCGCGGCGTACGAGGTCTCGCAGGCGACCGGGTGGGATCTGGTACCGCCCACCGTGCTGCGGGACGGCCCCTACGGCGAGGGCATGGTCCAGCTGTGGATCGAGCCGGTGGAGGGCGACTCCGGGCTGCTCGCGCTCGTCGAGGACGAGGAGCCGGCCGAGGGCTGGAAGGCGGTCGCGCTCGCGGAGGTGGGCGAGGGGCGGACCGCGCTGCTCGTGCACGCGGACGACGCCCGGCTGCGGCGGCTCGCCGTGCTCGACGCGGTCATCAACAACGGCGACCGCAAGGGCGGGCATCTGCTGCCCGCGCCCGACGGGCGGCTGTACGGGATCGACCACGGGGTCACGTTCCACGTGGACGACAAGCTGCGGACGCTGTTGTGGGGGTGGGCGGGCGAGCCGCTCACCTCGGAGGCGGTGGGCGCTCTGAAGGGCCTGGCCGAGGCCCTTCTACCCCTGGGGGACCTGGGCGTGCGGCTGTCCTCGCTCATCACCGAGGCCGAGCTGGACGCCCTCCGCGCGCGGGTGGCCTCCCTCCTGGACTCGGGCCTCCACCCCGCCCCCTCGGGCGAATGGCCCGCGATCCCCTGGCCCCCGGTCTGACCCCGCGCCCCGTCCCGCCCCCTGGGGCTGCGCCCCAGACCCCCTGTCACGCCTGAACGGCGCTCGTCCTCAATCGCCGGACGGGCTGAAAACGCCCGATGCGGGCCAGCACCGAGGCCCTCAGGGCCGCGAGAAACGGCGCGACCAACCCCGCACGGCCCGCAGCCGAAGGCGGGTGCAGGGGCGCGAGGAACTGCGCGCCCAGCCCCGCACGGCCCGCAGGCGCAACGAGGCTTTGAGGGGCGCGGGGAACTGCGCGAGCAACCCCGCACGGTCCGCGGACGGACCACGGGGCCCGGGGGGGGGCAGGCCCGAAGGTTCGGGTGGCTTCTTTGGTCCCGGAGGGTTGCGGGAAGGGGCGGGGTGGGGGATCCAACACCCCCGATTCGGCCAAGAGCGGGATCCGGTTCGTATCCGGAACGTGCGTCCGGTTACGCTCAAGACATGCATGCCTGGCCCGCTTCTGAGGTCCCCGCCCTGCCTGGCAAGGGCCGCGACCTCCAGATCCACGACACCGCGACCGGCGGACTCGTCTCCCTCGACCCCGGTCCCGTCGCCCGTATCTACGTCTGCGGGATCACCCCGTACGACGCGACCCACATGGGTCACGCGGCGACCTACAACGCGTTCGACCTCGTTCAGCGCGTGTGGCTCGACACCAAGCGGCAGGTTCACTACGTCCAGAACGTGACGGACGTGGACGACCCCTTGCTGGAGCGAGCCATCCGCGACGGCAAGGACTGGGTGGAGCTCGCCGAGGGCGAGACCGCGCTGTTCCGCGAGGACATGACCGCCCTGCGGCTGCTCCCCCCGAAGCACTACATCGGCGCGGTCGAGGCCATACCCGGCATCGTTCCGCTGGTCGAGCGGCTCCGGGACGCGGGCGCGGCGTACGAGCTCGAAGGGGACGTCTACTTCTCCGTCGAGAGCGACCCGCACTTCGGCAACGTCTCGCACTACGACGCCGCGGCCATGAAGGCGCTGTCCGCCGAGCGCGGCGGCGACCCCGAGCGGCCCGGCAAGAAGAACCCGCTCGACCCGATGCTGTGGATGGCGGCCCGCGAGGGCGAGCCGAGCTGGGACGGCGCCTCGCTCGGGCGCGGCCGTCCCGGCTGGCACATCGAGTGCGTCGCCATCGCGCTCGACCACCTCGGCATGGGCTTCGACGTGCAGGGCGGCGGCTCCGACCTGGTCTTCCCGCACCACGAGATGGGCGCGTCCCACGCCCAGGCGCTGACCGGCGAGTACCCGTTCGCCAAGGCGTACGTGCACGCCGGCATGGTCGCCCTGGACGGCGAGAAGATGTCCAAGTCCAAGGGCAACCTCGTCTTCGTCTCGAAGCTGCGCCGCGACGGCGTCGACCCGGCCGCCATCCGCCTCGCGCTGCTCGCCCACCACTACCGGGCCGACTGGGAGTGGACCGACCAGGTGCTCCAGGACGCCGTCGAGCGTCTCGGGCGCTGGCGGGCCGCCGTGTCGCGGCCCGACGGGACCTCGGCCGACGCCCTGGTCGAGGAGGTCCGCGAGGCCCTGGCCAACGACCTGGACGCCCCCGCCGCTCTCGCCGCGGTGGACCGCTGGGCCGCGCGCCAGGACGCGGAGGGCGGCACGGACGAGGCCGCTCCCGGTCTCGTCTCGCGTACGGTCGACGCTCTGCTCGGCGTCGCCCTCTAGCCCGGAGGAACGTCGGGATCACCCCCGGGACCGCCCCAACGGGCAAGCCCCGAACCGCCCTTGGACTCCACGCGAGTCCGGGGGCGGTTTCGTTTTTCCTGGGCCCGCCCCATGGTCCCATGCTCGTTTGTGCGCTAAACACGCTCTATGCAATCACCAATACGCACGAGAGTGGCGCTCGCGGGAGCGGCCGTGCTCGGTCTGCTCGCGGTGTTCGCCGGGCCCGGCAGCGCCCAGGCCGACGCCCTGGGCGCCCCGGCGGGCGACGGCGACACCTCCGTAGGCAATGTGACCGGCTTCGAGGCGGCGGGCGGCTCCGTCTTCACGCTGCACGCCGGCGCGGCCGAGGCCCGCGTCAGCTTCGTCGCCGCCGACACCTTCCGCATCGAGCTCGCCCCCGACGGGAAGTTCACCGATCCGACCGGGACCGACATCGTCCTGCCGCAGGGCAAGCCGCCGGCCGCCCGCTGGAAGGACAGGGGCGACCGCTACGAGCTGAGCACCGACAAGGTCACCCTGCGCGCCTTCAAGTCCCCGCTGCGCTTCGCCCTCTACAAGGCGGACGGCACCCAGCTGTGGTCCGAGACCAAGCCGCTCAGCTGGACCAAGGACACCACCACCCAGACCCTGTCCCGCGGCGCCACCGAGCAGTTCTACGGCGGCGGCATGCAGAACGGCCGCGGCAACACCTCGCACCGCGACCAGACCGTCCAGGTGAGCGTCGACGACAACTGGAACGACGGCGGCCACCCCAACTCCGTGCCGTTCTACCTCTCCACCCGCGGCTACGGCGTCTTCCGCAACACGTACGCCCCCAACACGTACGTCTTCGGACAGCCCGTCACCGCGAGCGCCAAGGAACAGCGCTTCGACGCCTACTACTTCGCTGGCGACCCCAAGCAAGTCATCGGCGACTACACCCAGTTGACCGGTAAGCCGTTCCTGCCGCCGGTCTACGGGCTCGAACCCGGCGACTCCGACTGCTATCTGCACAACGCCAACCGGGGCGAGCGCCACACCCTCGACGCGCTGAAGATCGCGGACGCGTACAAGGCCAACGACATGCCCAACGGCTGGATGCTGGTCAACGACGGCTACGGCTGCGGCTACGAGAACCTGCCCGAGACCGCCAAGGGCCTGCACAGCGACTCCATGCAGATGGGCCTGTGGACCGAGGACGGGCTCGACAAGCTCGCCGACCAGGTCAAGGCGGGCCAGCGCGTCGCCAAGCTGGACGTCGCCTGGGTCGGCGACGGGTACAAGCACGCGCTCGACGGCTGCAAGGCCGCCTACCAGGGCATCGAGGCCAACAGCGACGCCCGCGGCTTTACCTGGGCGCCCGAGAGCTGGTCCGGCGCCCAGCGCTGCGGCGTCCAGTGGTCCGGCGACCAGTCGGGCAGCTGGGACTACATCCGCTGGCAGATCCCGACCTACGCGGGCGCGACCCTCTCCGGGCTCGCCTACACCAGTGGCGACATCGACGGCATCTTCGGCGGCAGCCCCAAGACGTACACCCGCGACCTCCAGTGGAAGTCGTTCCTGCCCGCCGTGATGACCATGGACGGCTGGGCCGCCAGCGACAAGCAGCCCTACCAGTACGGGGAGCCGTACACCTCCATCAACCGCGACTACCTCAAGCTCAAGGAGTCGCTGCTTCCCTACATGTACTCCTACGCCCACGAGGCGACGAAGACCGGCATCGGGCCGGTCCGGCCGCTGGCGCTGGAGTACCCCGACGACCCGAAGGCCGCCACCGACGCGGCCAAGTACGAGTTCCTGTCCGGCGAGGACTTCCTCGTCGCGCCGGTCTACCAGGACACGACCGTGCGCGACGGGATCTACCTGCCGAAGGGCACCTGGATCGACTACTGGAGCGGGCGCACCTACCAGGGGCCGACCACCGTCGACCACTACAGCGCACCGCTCGACACCCTGCCCCTGTTCGTGAAGGCCGGCGCCGCCGTCCCGATGTGGCCCGGCATCCGCTCCCACCAGGACCGCACCGCGAACTCGCCGCTGGCCTGGGACATCTACCCGCAGGGCCGCTCCTCCTTCCAGCTGTACGAGGACGACGGCGTCACCCGCGCCAACCGGACCGGCGCCTACGCCACCCAGCGTGCCGACGTCTCGGCCCCGCAGCGCGGCTCGGGCGATGTGACGGTCCAAGTGGGCGCCAGCAAGGGCGAGTTCAAGGGCAAGCAGACCGCCCGGCCGTACCAGCTGACCCTGCACACCGGCAGCGCGCCCTCGAAGGTCGAGGTCCAGGGCCGCCCGCTCGCCCGGCTCGGCTCGAAGGCCGCGTACGACAGGGCCACCACCGGGTGGTTCTACGACGCGGGAGACCGGGGCGGGGTGGTCCTGGTGAAGACCGCGACCCTGCGCACCGACCGGGCCTTCGAGGTGAAGCTCAAGGACACCAGCGCCGTCGGCGGCAGGGCGCCCGGCTCCCCGGTCACGCCGAGCGCGCCCGCCGGGCAGGAACTCGGCGCGGGCGCTCCCGGCAAGGTGGCCGTGGACGTCACCGCCGGAAGCAAGGACGCCCGGGACGTCCGGGTTTCCGTCGCGGCGCCGGCCGGGTGGACCGTGACCCCGGCCCCCGCGCTGGACCGTGTGCCGGCCGGCACCACCCGGCGGGTCGAGGTCGGCGTCACACCTGCCAAGGACGCCAAGCCCGGAGAAGTCACGCTCACCGTCAACACCGGCTCGCGGAGCGGCAGTTCACAGCAGCGGATCGCGGTGTCCGTGATGCCCGCGCCGCCGTCGGCGGACACCTGGGCCAGCGATATGGCCTGGCTGACCTCCGTCAACGGATACGGGCCGCCCGAACGCGACCGCTCCAACGGCGAGTCGGGCGCGTCCGACGGTCACACCCTCACGCTCGCGGGCACGACCTACGCCAAGGGCATCGGCGCACACGCCGACTCCGACATCGAGGTCTACACCGGCGGCCGGTGCACCGCCTTCACCGCCGACGCAGGCATCGACGACGAGATCAACGGCTACGGGGAGGTGGCCTTCTCCGTCGAGGCGGACGGCAAGGTGCTGTGGACCTCGCCCAAGGTGACCGGTGCCTCGGCGACCGTCCCGGTCGACGTCCCGCTCGCCGGGGCACGGCACGTCCATCTGAAGATCACCGACACGAACAACTCCAAGTCCGGTGACCACGGGGACTGGGCGGCGGCGAAGTTCAGCTGCGCCTAGCCGCGGGCGGGCGCCGGGCGGGGCCGTCCCCACCCGGCGCCCGCTGTGCGGGAGGTGGCCCACCGGCGGCGAACGGAGTTCGAAAGCAAGCTGATCGGGCAGTCCCCGCACTTCAGGACTCCGAGGGTTCCGCCCCGTGCCACACCGTCGTCACATTGCAGAACTCGCGGATGCCGTGGCCGGACAGCTCGCGTCCGTACCCGGAGCGCTTCACGCCGCCGAACGGCAGCGCGGGGTGCGAGGCGGTCATCCCGTTGAAGAACACGCCGCCCGCCTGGAGGTCGCGTACGCAGCGGTCGACATCGGTGCTCTCGCGGGTCCAGACGTTGGAACTCAGCCCGAACGGCGTGTCGTTGGCGACCGCGATGGCCTCGTCCAGGTCGCGCACCCGGTACAGCGTGGCCACCGGCCCGAAGGTCTCCTCGTGGTGGATCCGCATGTCGGCGGTGATGCCGGCGAGGATCGTGGGCCGGTAGAACCAGCCCCCGTCGAGGCCCTCGGGGCGGCTCCCGCCGCACAGCGCGGTCGCCCCCTTGCGTACGGCGTCCTCGACCAGCTCCTCCAGATCGGTGCGGCCCTGCTCGCTGGCGAGCGGGCCGATGTCCGTCTCGTCGTCGAGCGGGTCGCCCACCCTCAACTCCCGCATGCCGGCGGTGAATTGCTCGGCGAAGGCGTCGTAGACCCCGTCCTGGACGATGAAGCGCTTCGCGGCGATGCAGGACTGGCCGTTGTTCTGCGTCCGGGCGGTCACCGCGGTCCGCGCGGCCCGCTCCACATCGGCGGAGGCGAGCACCAGATAGGGATCGCTGCCGCCGAGTTCGAGGACCGTCTTCTTGATCTCGTCGCCGCAGATCGCCGCGACCGAGCGGCCGGCCGGTTCGCTGCCGGTCAGCGTCGCCGCCGCCACCCGCGGGTCGCGCAGCACCTTCTCGACGCCGTCCGAGCCGATGAGCAGCGTCTGGAAGCAGCCGTCGGGGAAGCCCGCCCGGCGGAACAGGTCCTCCAGATACAGCGCGGTCTGCGGCACGTTCGAGGCGTGCTTGAGCAGCGCCACGTTCCCCGCCATCAGGGCGGGCGCCGCGAACCGTACGACCTGCCAGAGCGGGAAGTTCCACGGCATCACCGCGAGGACCACGCCCAGCGGCCGGTAGTGGACCCGGGCCCGCTCGGCGCCCGAGTCGCGCACGTCGTCCTCGGCGGGCTCCTCGTCGGCCAGCAGCTCGGCCGCGTGCTCGGCGTACCAGCGCAGGGCCTTCGCGCACTTCGCCGCCTCGGCGCGGGCCGCCACGACCGGCTTGCCCATCTCCAGGGTCATGGTGCGTGCGATGTCGTCCCGGTCGGCGTCGAGCAGATCGGCCGCGCGCAGCACCAGGCGGGCACGCTGCTCGAAGGCAGTCGTGCGGTAGCCGGCGAACGCGGTCCCGGCCGTGGCGAGCCGCCGCTCGACCTCCTCGGGACCCATGGCACCGAAGCTCTTGAGCGTCTCACCGGTAGCCGGGTTCACCGTGGCGATGGGCATGACCTACGACACCTCCTGAAGGCACTGGTCCTTCGACCTTCCCGCGCGGAAGGAGGCGCCGCAAGGCGAACCGGGGCCACCCGGCGGGCCCCCTACTCCTCGGGGCTCTCCTCGCCGGGCTCGTCGGTCTTCGGGGGTTTCGGCGGCCGGGTGCGGCCGCTGGAGGTGTCCCGCAGATAGGACCCGTCCGCCTCGGTGGCGTGACCGCCCGCGGTGGCCTGGCCGGGGCCGGGGCCGCCGTCCCGCCTGCGCAGGTACCGCTCGAACTCGCGGGCGATGGCCTCGCCGGACGCCTCGGGCAGGTCCGCGGTGTCCCGCGCCTCCTCCAGGGTCTGGACGTACTCGGCCACCTCGCTGTCCTCGGCGGCCAGTTGGTCCACGCCGAGCTGCCAGGCCCGGGCGTCCTCGGCGAGCTCGCCGAGCGGGATGCGCAGGTCGATGAGGTCTTCGAGGCGGTTGAGCAGGGCGAGTGTGGCCTTCGGGTTGGGCGGCTGGGACACGTAGTGCGGCACGGCGGCCCACAGGCTGACCGCCGGGACGCCGGCGTGCGTGCAGGCCTCCTGGAGGATGCCGACGATGCCCGTGGGGCCCTCGTAGCGGGTCTCCTCCAGATCCATGGTCCGCGCCAGGTCCGGGTCGGAGGTCACGCCGCTGACCGGCACCGGCCGGGTGTGCGGGGTGTCGCCGAGCAGCGCGCCCAGGACCACCACCATCTCGACGCCCAGCTCATGGGCGAAGCCCAGGATCTCGTTGCAGAACGACCGCCAGCGCATGGACGGCTCGATGCCGCGCACGAGGACCAGATCGCGCGGCTTGTCGCCGCCGACCCGGACCACGGAGAGCCGGGTGGTGGGCCATGTGATCTTGCGGACCCCGCCGTCCAGCCACACGGTGGGCCGGTTGACCTGGAAGTCGTAGTAGTCCTCCGCGTCCAGCGCGGCGAAGACCTCGCCCTTCCAGACCCCGTCCAGGTGCGCGACAGCGGAGGAGGCGGCATCGCCCGCGTCGTTCCAGCCCTCGAACGCGGCGATCATGACCGGGTCGACCAGCTCGGGAACGCCCTCCAGCTCGATCACCCAGTGCCTCCCTCCGAAGTTCCCTTGCGTACATCCCAACCTTACGGCTTCAGACCTACCCAGCCGCAGCCCCCGTGCACGGTCCGGCACTGCCGGGAGTGACACGGGAATGAAGGTGGGGCAGGCGGGGCAGCGGTGTGTTCCGGTGCGGATTCATCCGAGCTGTGGAGCGCGCTCCGGGGGAGTATGGACGGCACCTGCGGCGTGGCGGGGATATACGTCCGATCTCCGACAGAGATCCGATGTTCGCACCGACATTCCCGTGAACGTTTCTGCGGACGTTCGTCCAAGGGTTCATCCGGCCGTTGATCAGGACGCCCCGACCTGGTCCTCCACGCTCGCGATGTGGACCGTGGCCCAGGCCCGGGCCGCCTCGGCGTCCCGGGCCCGCAGCGCCGTCAGGATCGCCCGGTGTTCGCGCTGTGCGCGGCCGACCGCGTCCTTTTCGACCAGGCCCCGCCAGCTACGGGCCCGGGTGGCCGGCCCGGAGAGACCGTCCAGCAGGGAGCAGAGCACCGCGTTCCCCGCCCCCGCCGCGATCCCCCGGTGGAACGCGAGGTCCGCCGACACCAGCTCGTCCACCGAGGAGGCTTCCTCCAGCGCGTCCAACCGCGTCGACAGCGAATCGAGTTCGGCCTCGGTGAGCCGGGTTGCGGCCAGCGCCGCCGCGGCCGGCTCCAGAATGCGGCGTACCGCGAGGAACTCCAGGACCGTGTCGTCCCGGTGGACGTCCACGACGAAGCCCATCGCCTCCAGGAGCAGCTGCGGGTCCAGACTGGTGACGTAGGTGCCGTCCCCCTGGCGGACGTCCAGGATCCGGATCAGGGACAGCGCCCGCACCGCCTCCCGCAGGGAGTTGCGGGACAGGCCCAGCTCGGCCGCGAGTTCGCTCTCCTTGGGGAGCCGGTCGCCCGGCCGCAGCGCGCCGGAGACGATCATTGCCTTGATCTTCTCGATGGCCTCGTCGGTGACAGCCATGGGGCGACCTCCATACATCCGATGTATCGAGCCCCAGTATGCGCGCGCCGCGCCGCCTCCGGTGCTCACTCCCACAGAGTGCTCGGCGCCTCCTTCCGCACCACCGGCGCGATCTCCTCCGCGAACCGCGCAAGCGTCTCGGTCTGTTCGGCGGTCGAGAGCCCGAACCCGTCGACCGTCACGGACTGGAGGTCGTGCCCGTACGCCTCGTGGAAGCCGAGGATCTTGTCGATGATCTGCTGCGGGGAGCCGATGAGCGCCGGGCCGTCGGCGATGGCGTCCTCGATGGTGCGGAACGGGGTGTTGTAGCCCGCCTTCCCCTCCAGGTGCGGCTTGAAGGACTGCCGCACGCGCGCCTCGTACACCTCCCGGTAGCGCGAGACCGCCTGCTCGGCGGTGTCGGCGATCAGCAGGCCGCCCGAGCCGGCCGCGACATGGGCCCGCGCCGGGTCGTGCCCGTACTCCTCGAACTTCTCCCGGTAGTGGGCGATGAGCCCGCGGTACGCGGCGCGCGGCTGGATCGCGTTGGCCGTGAACAGCGGGTCGCCGTGCCGGGCCGCGAGTTCGGGGGAGTTGAGGGAGGTCGCCGAGCCGTGCCAGATCCGCGGCACCCCGGCGTACGGCCGCGGCACGGTCGTGACGTCGCGCAGCGGCGGACGGAACTCGCCCTCCCAGTCGACGCCCTCCTCGCTCCACAGCCGGCGCAGCAGCTCGTACTTCTCCCGCTGGAGGTCCCACTGGCGGGCCTCGTCGAGCCCGAACAGATCGAAGTGGCCGGCCTCCGCGCCCTTCCCGATGACCAGCTCGATCCGGCCGCGCGATATCTGGTCGAGCGTCGCGTAGTCCTCGGCGACCCGCACCGGGTCGAGGATCGCGACCACGGTCACGCCGGTGAGCAGCCGGATGCGCCGGGTGCGGGCGGCCAGCGCACCCAGCAGCACGGTCGGGCTGGACGAGAGGAACGCGCCGGCGTGCCGCTCGCCGATGGCGTACGCGTCGAAGCCGAGCCGTTCGGCTGCCTCACCGACCTCCAGCACCTGCGCCAACCGGTCGGCGGCGGAGGGGAGTTCACCCGTCAGGGGATGGGGGGCATGGCCGACGATGGAAAGCACCTGGAACTTCATGCCTCCACTCTCGCCGCGCCGTGTTGCGGCCGGATGTACGGCGTATGGCAGCGGTCACGGGGACGCCGGAGGGGCGGCCCCTTCCGGGAGCCGCCCCTCCGGCGTGAGTTGACGTACCGTCAGTTCTGCTTCTTCAGCAGGTCGTCCACCTTGCCCCGGATCTCGTCCGTGGCCAGACCCCGGATCGTCAGGGTCGTACGGCGGCGCAGCACGTCGTCCGCGGTCTCGGCCCACTCGTGGTCGCGGGCGTAGGCGACCTGGGCCCAGATCTCCGGGGCGTCCGGGTGGATGCGCTCGGCGAGGGCCGCGTCCTCGTTGGCCAGGCGCGCGATGTCGAAGGACAGCGAACCGTAGTGCGTGGCCAGGTGCTTGGCCGTGTCGGCCGCCATGCTCGCACCGGGTGCCTGGGCGTCCACCATCAGGCGGTGGGCGACGGCACGCGGGTTGGCGATGCCGGGCAGCGGCATCTTGCCGGGCAGCTCGGAGATGGGCTCGAAGTCGTTGCCGAGCGGGTGGCCGGGCAGCTGCTCCAGCTTCTTCATCACCGTGCGGCCGATGTGGCGGAACGTGGTCCACTTGCCGCCGGCCACCGACAGCATGCCGCCGCGGCCCTCGGTGACGACCGTCTCGCGCTTGGCCTTCGAGGTGTCGCCGGGCCCGCCGGGCAGCACGCGCAGACCCGCGAAGGAGTACGTGATCAGATCGCGGGACAGCTGCTGGTCGCGGATCGAGAACGCGGCCTCGTCGAGGATCTGCGCGGTGTCCGCCTCGGTGACCGCGACGTCCGCCGGGTCGCCCTCGAACTCCTCGTCGGTGGTGCCGAGCAGGAGCATGTCCTCCCACGGCAGCGCGAACGTGATGCGGTACTTGTCGATGGGGGTCGCCAGCGCCGCCTTCCAGGGGGCGGTGCGCTTGAGGACCAGGTGCGCGCCCTTCGACAGGCGTATGGAGGGAGCCGAGGCCGGGTCCTCCATCTTGCGCAGGTGGTCGACCCAGGGGCCGGTCGCGTTGAGCACGAGCCGGGCGTCGACGCCGAACTCCTCGCCGTCCATGCGGTCCTTGAGGTCCGCACCCGTCACCCGGCCCTTGGTGAAGCGCAGCCCGGTGACCTCGGCGTGGTTGAGCACGACCGCGCCGGCCTCGACGGCGGCCCGGACCGTCATCAGGGCCATGCGGGCGTCGTTCATCTGGTCGTCGCCGTACACGGCCACGGCCTTCAGGTTCTCCGTGCGCAGCTCGGGCACGTCGGCCGACGCCTTGGCGGGGGAGAGCAGGTGGCCGACGCCGTCGCCGAAGGCGGACAGCGCCGAGTAGGCGAAGACGCCCGCGCCCAGCTTGGCGGCGCCGTGCGGGCCGCCCTTGTACACGGGCAGGTAGAACGTGAGCGGGTTGGCGAGGTGCGGGGCCACCTGACGGGACACCGCACGCCGCTCGAAGTGGTTCTCCGCGACGAGCTTCACCGCGCCGGTCTGCAAGTAGCGCAGACCGCCGTGGAGCAGCTTGGAGGAGGCGGAGGAGGTGGCGCCGGCGAAGTCGCCGGCGTCCACCAGGGCCACCCGCAGACCGGACTGCGCGGCGTGCCAGGCGGTGGAGATGCCCAGGATGCCGCCGCCGATGACCAGGAGGTCGTACGTCGCCTTGGACAGTTGCTCCCGGGTCTCGGCACGGCTCACTGCCTTGAAGGAAGACACGGGGGAGCCGGAAGCCGGATGCGTCCCGAGGGCAGGGACGCTCTGCAGGGTGGTCATGTCGAATTACTCCTCGTCCTCGATCCAGCCCATGGTCCGCTCTACGGCCTTGAGCCAGCTCTTGTACTCGCTGTCGCGCCTGTCCGCGTCCATGCGAGGGGTCCATTCCGCCGCCCGGCGCCAGTTGGCGCGCAGCGCGTCGGTGTCCGGCCAGAAGCCGACGGCCAGGCCGGCGGCGTAGGCGGCGCCGAGGCAGGTGGTCTCGGCGACCATCGGACGCACGACCGGCGCGTCCAGGAAGTCCGAGAGGGTCTGCATCAGCAGGTTGTTGGAGGTCATGCCGCCGTCGACCTTCAGCGCGGTCAGCTCGACGCCGGAGTCCTTCGTCATGGCGTCGCTGATCTCGCGGGTCTGCCAGGCGGTGGCCTCCAGGACGGCGCGCGCGATGTGCGCCTTGGTGACGTACCGGGTCAGACCGGCGATCACGCCGCGGGCGTCGGGGCGCCAGTACGGGGCGAACAGGCCGGAGAAGGCCGGCACGAAGTAGGCGCCGCCGTTGTCCTCGACGGAGGAGGCGAGCGTCTCGATCTCGGCGGCGGTCTTGATCATGCCCATCTGGTCGCGCATCCACTGGACGAGCGAGCCGGTGACGGCGATGGAGCCTTCGAGCGCGTAGACCGGCTTCTGGTCGCCGATCTGGTAACCGACCGTCGTCAGCAGGCCGTTGTAGGAGTTGACGGGCTTGTCACCGGTGTTCATCAGCATGAAGGTGCCGGTGCCGTAGGTGGACTTGGCCTCGCCCTCGGAGAAGCAGGTCTGGCCGAACAGCGCCGCCTGCTGGTCGCCGAGCGCGGACGCGACGGGGATGCCGTCCAGGACGCCGCCCTTGGCGTGCCCGTACACCTCGGCGGAGGAGCGGATCTCGGGCAGCACGGCCGCCGGGATGTCCATGGAGTGCAGGATCTTCTCGTCCCACGCCATGTCGTGCAGGTTCATCAGGAGCGTGCGCGAGGCGTTGGTGACGTCGGTGACGTGCACACCGCCGTCGGTGCCGCCGGTCAGGTTCCAGATGACCCAGGAATCCATGGTGCCGAAGAGGATGTCGCCCCGCTCGGCGCGCTCGCGCAGCCCCTCGACGTTGTCGAGCAGCCAGCGCACCTTCGGGCCCGCGAAGTAGGAGGCGAGCGGCAGACCGGTCTGGCGGCGGAAGCGGTCCTGGCCGACGTTGCGGCCGAGCTCGCGGCAGAGCGCGTCGGTCCGGGTGTCCTGCCAGACCAGCGCGTTGTGCACGGGCTCGCCGGTGTTCTTGTCCCACATCAGCGTGGTCTCACGCTGGTTGGTGATGCCGATCGCCTTGACGTCGGCGGCGGTGATGCCCGCCTTCTCGATCGCGCCGGCCACGACCTCCTGGACGTTGGTCCAGATCTCGTTGGCGTCGTGCTCGACCCAGCCCGGCTTCGGGAAGATCTGCTCGTGCTCCTTCTGCTCGACCGAGACGATCCGGCCGTCCTTGTCGAAGACGATGCAGCGGCTGGAGGTGGTGCCCTGGTCGATGGCCGCGATGAAGGGGCCGGTGGAGTGGATGTCGCTCATGGGTGCTCCTGGAAAAGTCCGAAGGGGGGCGTCGCGTCGTGTCTCGTCAGGCGAAGGCGATGTTGTAGAGGCCACCGGCGATCGCGCCGCCGATCAGCGGGCCGACGACCGGGATCCACGCGTAGCTCCAGTCCGAGCCGCCCTTGTTGGGCAGCGGAAGCAGGGAGTGCACGATGCGCGGGCCGAGGTCACGGACCGGGTTGATGGCGTAGCCGGTCGGGCCACCGATCGAGAGGCCGATGCCGACCACGACGAGCGCGGTGATGAGGACACCGATCACACCGAGGCCCTTGCCGTCGCCGTTCAGGCCCTGGGTCAGGATCGCGAGCACCAGGACGAACGTGGCGATGATCTCCGTGACGAGGTTCTGCACCACGTTGCGGATCTCCGGACCGGTCGAGAAGACACCGAGCACGGGGCCCGCCGCGTTCTCACGGGCCTCGACGGACTTGCCCTCGCCCTCGCCGACGATCTCGGGGTCGGTCAGATGGGCGTGGAACTGGCCGTAGTAGGCGAGCCACACGAGCACCGCGCCGATCATGGCGCCGAGGATCTGTCCGCCGAGGTACACGGGGACGTCGCTCCACTTGGTGCCGCCCTCGATCGCGAGACCCAGGGTCACCGCGGGGTTGAGGTGGGCGCCCGAGAGCGGGGCCGAGATGTAGGCGCCGGTCAGCACCGCGAAGCCCCACCCGAAGGTGATCGCGAGCCAGCCGGCGTTACGGGCCTTCGAACGCTTCAGGGTGACGGCGGCACACACGCCACCGCCCAGCAGGATCAGTATGGCGGTACCGATGGTCTCGCCGATGAAGATGTCGTGGCTGGACATCCGCGACTCCTTTGTCCTTCGTCCAGGGGGGAAACCCCAACAGGCAGAGCACCGGGTCCCTCCGGTGTTCCGCGCCCTCAAGGTTGAGAGCTGCCGGCCCTTGGCGTTGTCACACTCTAACTCGTATTGCCGGTAGGTGTTCGACAATGCCGACCGCTGAACGGCAGTTTTGCCCTCGGGTTAACTGCACGTCAATACTTGTGTGACTGGAATCCCGATCGTTACCAGGTGGTACGAACCACCAAACGCCGACCCGGGCCCAGGGGCAACTTGAGGTGCTCGCGCAGGCCCCGGACGGGGCTCGTCGGCGGTGCGGCACCGGGGCGGGCCCTCCGGGTCGTGCGGGGGCCGGCAGTGCGTCGTGCGGCCCACCGGGCGCCCCGGGGGAGGCGCTAGAAGCGCCCGGCGCCCAGGTCGCGCGAGACCGCGCGGGCGCAGTCGCGTACCGCGGCCACCAGGTCCGGCCGCACCTCGCCCTCCTTGCAGACGCGCTCCACCGCGCCCGTGACGCCCACCGCGCCGACCGGCATCCTGCGGCGGTCGTGGATCGGGGCGGCCACCGAGGCGACGCCCACCCAGGTCTCCTCGACGTCCGCGCCCCAGCCGCGCGCCCGGGTCAGCGCCAGCAGCTCCTCGAAACCGTCGGCCGAGGTGACCGTGCGCGGCGTGAACGCCTCGTGCGCGTTGTCCACGGCCTCGGTGTGCGCCACCGGGTCGTACGCGGAGAGCACCTTGCCCAGCGCCGTGGAGTGCAGCGGCTGCATGGCGCCCACCTCCAGCACCTGGCGGCTGTCGTCGGGCCGGAAGACGTGGTGCATGATCAGCACGCCCTGCTGGTGCAGCACCCCCACGTACACGCTCTCGCCACTGGACCGCGCCAGGTCGTCCGTCCACACCAGGGCGCGGGCCCGCAGCTCATGGACGTCCAGATAGCTGTTGCCCAGGCGCAGCAGCTCGGCGCCCAGCTGGTAGCGGCCGGAGGCCGGGTCCTGCTCCACGAAGCCCTCGGCCTGAAGGGTGCGCAGGATTCCGTGCGCGGTGCCCTTGGCCAGGCCCAGCGAGGAGGCCACGTCGGACAGGCCGAGCCGCCGCTCGCCCCCCGCGAGCAGCCGCAGCATGGCCGCCGCCCGTTCGAGCGACTGGATGTTGCGCGCCATCGCGCTCCCTCCCTTTCGGCACTGCTGAACCGGCTGCCGCTTCTCGCGCGGCCGGTTCCGACATGACTGGTTCGACAATGCTGAACAGTATCGGCCGTTGTCGACCTCGTGTCACCGTGGCCGCTGCCCCTCCCGCCCGTTCGGGACGGGTGCGCGCGGGCCGCTCCCGAACGTCCGCCCCCTGATACACCCGCGCGCGGCCCGGGGCCGCCCGGTTAGGCTGGCCGCGTGCGCCCTCCTGCCGGACGGCGCAAAGCCGACAGCCGTCGCACTCCAGGGAGTACATCCATGGCCTCGTTGCCGACCCCTTCCGCTGACAGCCGGACCCGAATCGACGCCCTCCGTGAGGCGCTCGCCACCCGGGTGGTGGTGGCCGACGGTGCGATGGGCACGATGCTTCAGGCGCAGGATCCCACCCTGGAGGACTTCCAGGACCTTGAGGGCTGCAACGAGGTCCTGAACGTGACCCGCCCCGACATCGTGCGCACGGTCCACGAGGCCTACTTCGCGGTCGGTGTGGACTGTGTGGAGACCAATACCTTCGGCGCCAACCACACGGCGATGAGCGAGTACGACATCCCCGAGCGGGTGCACGAGCTGTCGGAGGCGGGCGCCCGCATCGCCCGCGAGGTGGCCGACGAGTTCACCGCTTCCACCGGGCAGCAGCGCTGGGTGCTCGGCTCCATCGGCCCCGGCACCAAGCTGCCGACCCTGGGCCACATCGGCTACCCCACGCTGCGCGACGGCTTCCAGGCGAACGCCGAGGGCCTGATCGCGGGCGGCGCGGACGCCCTGATCGTCGAGACCACCCAGGACCTGCTCCAGACCAAGTCCGCGATCCTCGGCGCCCGCCGCGCCATGGCGGCGGCCGGCGTCGACATGCCCCTCGTCGTCTCCCTCGCCTTCGAGACGACCGGCACGATGCTGCTCGGCTCCGAGATCGGCGCGGCGCTGACCGCGCTCGAACCCCTCGGCGTGGACATGATCGGCCTGAACTGCTCGACCGGCCCCGCCGAGATGAGCGAGCACCTGCGCTATCTGACCCGGCACTCGCGGATCCCGCTGCTCTGCATGCCCAACGCCGGTCTGCCCGTCCTGACCAAGGACGGCGCCCACTTCCCGCTCGACCCCGAGGGCCTGGCGGACGCGCAGGAGAACTTCGTCCGCGACTACGGCCTGTCCCTGGTGGGCGGCTGCTGCGGTACGACCCCGGAGCACCTGCGGCAGGTCGTCGAGCGGGTGCGCGGCAGCGTGCCCGGCGAGCGGAACCCGCGCCCGGAGCCGGGCGCGGCCTCGCTCTACCAGACCGTGCCGTTCCGCCAGGACACCTCGTACCTGGCCATCGGCGAGCGCACGAACGCCAACGGCTCGAAGAAGTTTCGCGAGGCCATGCTGGAGGGCCGCTGGGACGACTGCGTGGAGATGGCCCGCGACCAGATCCGCGAGGGCGCCCACCTGCTCGACCTCTGCGTCGACTACGTGGGCCGCGACGGGGTGGCCGACATGGCCGAGCTGGCCGGCCGCTTCGCGACCGCCTCCACCCTGCCCATCGTGCTCGACTCGACCGAACTCCCGGTCATCCAGGCCGGGTTGGAGAAGCTGGGCGGGCGCGCGGTCATCAACTCCGTCAACTACGAGGACGGCGACGGACCCGAGTCGAGGTTCGCCAAGGTCACCAAGCTCGCCGTCGAGCACGGCGCCGCGCTGATCGCGCTGACCATCGACGAGGAGGGCCAGGCCCGCACCGTCGAGCACAAGGTCGCCATCGCCGAGCGGCTGATCGCGGACCTGACCGGGAACTGGGGGGTGCACGAGTCGGACATCCTCATCGACACCCTGACCTTCACCATCTGCACCGGCCAGGAGGAGTCGCGCGGCGACGGCATCGCCACCATCGGGGCGATCCGCGAGCTCAAGCGCCGCCACCCCGACGTGCAGACCACGCTCGGCCTGTCCAACATCTCCTTCGGCCTCAACCCCGCGGCCCGGGTCGTCCTCAACTCCGTGTTCCTCGACGAGTGCGTCAAGGCGGGCCTGGACTCGGCCATCGTGCACGCCTCCAAGATCCTGCCGATCGCGCGCCTGGAGGAGGAGCAGGTCAAGGTCGCCCTCGACCTGATCTACGACCGCCGCGCCGAGGGCTACGACCCCCTGCAAAAGCTCATGGAGCTCTTCGAGGGCGTCAACATGAAGTCGATGAAGGCCGGCAAGGCCGAGGAGCTCCTGGCGCTGCCGCTGGACGAGCGGCTCCAGCGCCGCATCATCGACGGCGAGAAGAACGGCCTGGAGGCCGACCTCGACGAGGCGCTCGGGACCACCCCCGCCCTCGACATCGTGAACAACACCCTGCTCGAAGGCATGAAGGTGGTCGGCGAGCTGTTCGGCTCCGGCCAGATGCAGCTGCCGTTCGTGCTCCAGTCCGCCGAGGTCATGAAGTCGGCGGTGGCCCATCTGGAGCCGCACATGGAGAAGTCGGACGCGGAGGGCAAGGGCACGATCGTGCTGGCCACCGTGCGCGGCGACGTCCACGACATCGGCAAGAACCTCGTCGACATCATCCTGTCCAACAACGGCTACAACGTCGTCAACCTCGGCATCAAGCAGCCCGTCTCCGCGATCCTGGAAGCCGCCGAGGAGCACCGCGCCGACGTCATCGGCATGTCCGGCCTCCTGGTCAAGTCGACCGTGATCATGAAGGAGAACCTGGAGGAGCTGAACCAGCGCAAGCTGGCGGCCGACTACCCGGTCATCCTCGGCGGCGCGGCCCTGACCCGGGCCTACGTCGAGCAGGACCTGCACGAGATCTACGAGGGCGAAGTCCGCTACGCCCGCGACGCGTTCGAGGGCCTGCGGCTCATGGACGCCCTGATCGGCGTCAAGCGCGGCGTGCCCGGAGCCGTACTGCCCGAGCTCAAGCAGCGCCGGGTGCCCAAGCGGGACACACCGGTCCTGGAGGCCGAGGAGCCCGAGGGCTCGGTGCGCTCGGACGTGGCCGTCGACAACCCGGTGCCCACCCCGCCGTTCTGGGGCACCCGCGTCGTCAAGGGCATCCCGCTCAAGGAGTACGCGTCCTGGCTGGACGAGGGCGCCCTCTTCAAGGGCCAGTGGGGTCTGAAGGAGGCCCGCAAGGGCGGGCCCAGCTACGAGGAGCTGGTGGAGACCGAGGGCCGTCCGCACCTGCGCGGCTGGCTCGACAAGCTGCACACCGAGGGCCTCCTGGAGGCGGCCGTCGTGCACGGCTACTTCCCGTGCGTGTCCAAGGGCGACGACCTGATCCTGCTCAACGAGGACGGCAGCGAGCGCACCCGCTTCACCTTCCCGCGCCAGCGCCGCGGCCGGCGCCTGTGCCTGGCGGACTTCTTCCGCCCGGAGGAGTCCGGCGAGGTGGACGTGGTCGGCCTCCAGGTCGTCACCGTCGGCTCCCGGATCGGCGAGGAGACGGCCAAGCTGTTCGAGGCCAACGCCTACCGCGACTACCTCGAACTGCACGGCCTGTCCGTCCAGTTGGCCGAGGCGCTCGCCGAGTACTGGCACGCGCGGGTGCGCTCCGAACTCGGCTTCGCGGGCGAGGACCCCGCCGAGGTGGAGGACATGTTCGCGCTCAAGTACCGCGGCGCGCGCTTCTCGCTC
Source organism: Streptomyces sp. CB01201 (assembly GCF_002803085.1). Taxonomy (GTDB): domain Bacteria; phylum Actinomycetota; class Actinomycetes; order Streptomycetales; family Streptomycetaceae; genus Streptomyces; species Streptomyces hundungensis. The sequence goes on from NZ_NNBJ01000011.1 coordinate 192,289, forward strand.
GGCTACGGGGCCTGCCCCGACCTGGAGGACCGCGCCAAGATCGCCGAGTTGCTGCAACCGGAGCGGATCGGCGTCCACCTCTCCGAGGAGTTCCAGCTCCACCCCGAGCAGTCCACCGACGCCATCGTCATCCACCACCCCGAAGCCAAGTACTTCAACGCCCGATGACCAAGCGCCCCGGTTAATTCAGCGCACGTTCAGCGGACCGGACGTACACTGGTCGGCCCAGTAAAAGGCCGGTCGCTTCTCCCCACTGGGGAAGGCGACCGGCCTTCTCGTCCCTTCAGGAGGTGTGCCGATGACCAGTACGGTCCCCACAGCCATGACTCTGACGGCCGAAGGCTCCGCGCTCCAGGCCGTCTTCCTCGACATGGACGGCACGCTCGTCGACACCGAGGGCTTCTGGTGGGACGCCGAGCGCGAGGCCTTCGCGGCCCTCGGGCACGTCCTGGACGAGTCGTGGCGGGACATCGTGGTGGGCGGGCCCATGACGCGCAGCGCGGGCTTCCTCATCGAGGCCACCGGCGCCGACATCACCCTGGCCGAGCTGACCGTACTGCTCAACGACCGCTTCGAGGCCCGGATCTCCCGTGGGGTGCCGCTGATGCCGGGCGCCGCCCGGCTGCTCGGCGAGCTGGCCGAGCACGGCATCCCCACCGCCCTCGTCTCCGCCTCGCACCGCCGCATCATCGACAAGATCGTGCACTCGCTCGGCCCGTCCCACTTCGCCCTGACCGTCGCCGGCGACGAAGTTCCCCGCACCAAGCCGCACCCCGACCCGTACCTGGTCGCGGCCCGCGGGCTCGGCGCCGACCCGGCCCGCTGCGCCGTCGTGGAGGACACCGCCACCGGCGTCGCCGCCGCCGAGGCGGCCGGCTGCCGGGTGGTCGCGGTGCCCTCCGTCGCCCCGATCGCCGCCGCCGAGGGCCGGGTCGTGGTCGGCTCGCTCGAAGAGGTCGACCTGGCTTTTCTCCGCACTTTGATCACACGCCTGAACTGATCTGTTCACCTAGCGTGTGCCGTTGAATACGGTAGAAACTCATCGCAGCCGCGCGTTCATTTTCCGTGACCTCCGAGATCGAATTCACGCCCCGTCAAAGAGGCCCACGGGGTGACGTTCGTCACCCGGCGGACGGCTCCCGACGGCCCCGTCCGGGCACTCCAGGGCCCCTGAGGGCGCCCTTGTGTCCCGATTGGTGATCCGGTGTACGAAACATTCCGGCACCTCGATATCGGTGGGCCGCTATTGGTGCGGACGGATTGATTCCCCGTGCACCAGAGCCAGTTCCAGCTTTACGGGCGGCGAGCACTAATCTCGTCCGAGAACTTCGCCGCATCCTCATCTGCCCCGCCGCACACCCAGTGGACGGGAAGCGCAGGTCCGATCGCACAAACCCGGCCCGATCGCCCCGCCCCGAACGGGCGGACGCGGCGGAGTGTCCCGTACAGAGCCGTACCCCAAAGTGCCGGACAAGGGAGATCGTCCAGGATGAACCGCAAGACTTTGGTGCTGCCGGCCGTAGTGGGCCTGCTCGCTCCCGTACTCGCCGCCTGCGGCGGATCGGAGAGCGGGGGAAGCGGCGGGAAGACCATCGTCGTGGGCACCACGGACCAGTTCGTGGCGACCAAGGACGCGCCTGCTCCCTTCGACCCGGCCCACGCCTACGAGACCGGCATCTGGAACGTGATGCGGCAGACCACGCAGTCGCTGGTCCACGTGCCGCGCGGCGGCGGTCTGCCCGTCCCGGACGCCGCCTCGGCGTGCAACTTCACCGACAAGGAGAACGAGAGCTACCGCTGCACCCTGCGCAGCGGGCTTGAGTTCGCCGACGGCACCAAGATGACCGCCAACGACGTGAAGTACTCGATCCAGCGCGTGCTCGACATCAAGGACGACAACGGCCCCTCCGGTCTCCTGGACAACATCGACACGATGGAGACCAAGGGCGACGCCGAGATCGTCTTCCACCTCAAGACGCCGGACGCCACCTTCCCGTACAAGCTCGCGACGCCCGCCGCGGGGATCGTGCAGAAGGACAAGTACCAGCCCAAGAAGCTCCGCGACGGCTTCGAGATGGACGGCTCCGGGCCGTACACGATGAAGGCGGACGTCAAGGGCGAGCAGGTCGAGAAGTTCACCTTCACCAAGAACCCGAACTACAAGGGCGATGTGAAGCTCGCGAACGACAAGGTCGAGCTGCGCTCCTTCCCGACCGCCGAGGCCATGGGCACCGCGCTCGCCAAGGGCGACATCGACCTGATGGCGCGCGCCATGACGCCCGGGCAGATCCAGCAGATGCAGGTCAGCCCGAGCAAGGACGTCAACCTGGTCGAGATGCCCGGCCTGGAGATCCGCTACCTCGCCTTCAACACCGACGACCCGTCGGTGAAGAACAAGGCGGTGCGCCAGGCGATGGCCCAGGCCATCGACCGCAACCAGCTGGTGAGCAAGGTGTACGGGCAGACCGCCGAGCCGCTCTACTCGCTGATCCCGACCTCGATCGCCGGTCACACCAACTCGTTCTTCAACAAGTACGGCGAGGCCAGCAAGGCCAAGGCGCAGAACATCCTGAAGAGCGCCAACATCTCGACGCCGGTCAAGCTCACCCTCAACTACACCAAGGACCACTACGGTTCGATCACCGAGGAGGAGTTCAAGAACCTCTCGGCGCAGCTGAACGCCACCGGCCTGTTCAGCACGACGATCCAGGGCACCGAGTGGTCCAAGTTCCGCCCCGCGCAGAAGAAGGGCGAGTACGCGGTCTACGGCCTCGGCTGGTTCCCCGACTTCCCGGACCCGGACAACTTCGTCGCCCCGTTCTTCGGCAAGGACAACTTCCTCAACACGCCGTACGTCAGCACCGACATCCGCAACACCCTGATCCCGCAGTCGCGGGTCGCCGCCGACCGCAACCAGGCGGCGAAGCCGTTCGAGCAGATCCAGGACATCGTCGCGAGCGACGTCCCGGTCATCCCGCTGTGGCAGGGCAAGCAGTACGTCGCGGCCCGCACCGACATCACCGGCACCGAGTGGGCCATCAACTCCTCGTCCGACCTACAGCTGTGGGAACTCGCGCGCGGCAAGAAGTAACGCAGGACCCGGGCGCGGTTCCTTGGCGCGCCCGGACATTTCCATCAGCAGGACTGTGAGGCACGTGCAGGTGAAGATACGAAACCGATGGCTGACCGCCCCGCTCGCGGCGGGGGTGGCAGCCGGTCTCGTGAGTGGCTGTGGGACGCAGCAGAGCGGCGGGGCCGCCTCCGGCGGCGGCGGTTCCGTGGTCATGGGGATGTCCGACGACATCCTGGCCACCGACCCGGCCTCCGGCTACGACCCGGGCTCGTGGCTGCTTTTCAACAACGTCTTCCAGTCCCTGCTCAGCTTCCCCAAGGGCAGCACGACGCCGCAGCCCGAGGCGGCGCAGAGCTGCGGCTTCGACCGGGGCGGCTCCACGGTCTACCGCTGCACCCTGCGGCCCGGGCTCAAGTTCAGCAACGGTGACCCGCTGACCTCCGCGGACGTCAAGTACTCCTTCGAGCGCGTGCTGAAGATCAACGACGCCAGCGGACCGGCGCCGATGCTCGTCACGCTCGGCAAGGTCGACACCCCGGACGCGAAGACGGTCGTCTTCCACCTCAAGGTCCCGGACGCCACCTTCCCGAGCAAGATCGCCTCGGGTGCCGGCTCGATCGTCGACCACAAGGAGTACCCGGCCGACAAGCTGCGCACCGACGGCAAGGCGGTGGGCTCCGGCGTCTACAAGCTGGACTCCTTCGGCGAGCAGCAGGCCGTCTTCTCGGTGAACTCCTCCTACGAGGGCACGGTCAAGGCCAAGAACTCCGGCCTGACCCTCAAGCTGTTCCACGGCGACCAGAAGGGCCTGGCCGCCGCCCTGAACAAGGGCGACATCGACCTCGCCTACCGAGGCCTCACGGCGAAGGACACGGCCGCGCTCCAGACCGCGGCGACCTCGGGCAAGCAGGGCATCAACGTCATCGAGGGCTCCAGCGCCGAGGTGCAGGACCTGGTCTTCAACATGAAGGACCCGGTCGCCGGCAAGCTCGGGGTACGCAAGGCCATCGCCTACCTCGTCGACCGCGAGGCCCTGGTCCGCGATGTGTACTCGTCCACGGCGACCCCGCTGTACTCGGTCGTCCCCAGCGGCATCACCGCCCACACCACGGCCCTGTTCGACCAGTACGGGGGCAGCCCCGACCCGGTCAAGGCGAAGGCGGCACTGCACTCGGCGGGCATCAGCGGCAAGGTGAAGCTGACCCTGTGGTCCACCCCGAGCCGCTACGGCCCGGCCACGGACGACGAGTTGAAGGCGATCGCGGGCCAGCTCAACGCGAGCGGCCTGTTCGACGCCGATGTGAAGTCGGTCGAGTTCAAGCAGTACGAGAAGGACATCGAGGCCGGCAAGTACGGCGTGTACGTGAAGGGCTGGATCCCGGACTATCCGGACCCGGACAACTTCACCCTGCCGTTCTTCGGCAAGGGCAACGTGCTGTCCAACAACTACACGAACAAGCAGATCACCGACGAGATCCTGCCGGCGACCGCCGCCACCGCCGACCGCGCCGCGACCGAGGGCGAGTTCGCCAAGCTCCAGGACATCGTGGCCGACGAACTCCCGGTCCTCCCGCTGTGGCAGGGCAAGCAGTACGCGGTCGCCCGCACCGGCATCACCGGCCTGGAGTGGACCCTGGACGCGTCAACGGTCTTCCGCTTCTGGGAAATCAAGAAGGGCTGAGGCGGCCTGCCCCGCCGGGGGCGCGGGGCAGCGGCATCGGCTGCCCCGCCGCGCGGTCGCGCGGGCAGCTGTCGTCAGCCTCGCCCAGGGGTGCGGGGCTGTGTCATGTGCGGCTCTGCCGCGTGGGCGCGACGGTGGCTGCTGTCAGCCCCGCCAAGGGGCGCGAGGAACTGCGCGACCAGCCACGTACAACCTGCGGTGGACGCACAGAGGAAGCCCCTCCGGCGTTTTGAGGAGCCGGGGTCGAGGGGCGGAGCCCCGGTGCCTCGGGGAGCCACCCCCCTCACTGTGCGCCGGGCCGAACCAACCCACTCTCGTACGCGTAGACCGCCGCCTGCACCCGGTCCCGCAGCCCCAGCTTCGTCAGCACATGCCCCACATGCGTCTTGACGGTGGTCTCGCTGACGAACAGATCCGCCGCGATCTCCGCGTTGGACAGCCCGCGGGCGACCAGCTTCAGGACCTCGACCTCGCGGTCGGTCAGCGTGTGCAACGTGTCCGGCACCGGCTCCTCGCCGGACGGCAGATGGTCGGCGTACTTGTCGAGCAGCCGCCGTGTGATCGACGGTGCCAGCATCGCCTCGCCGGCCGCGACCACCCGGATCGCCTGCACCAGTTCATGGGCGGGCGCGTCCTTCAGGAGGAAGCCGCTGGCCCCCGCCTTGAGCGCCTCCACCACATACTCGTCCAGGTCGAACGTGGTCAGGACCAGCACCTTCGCCGGGCCGTCCTTGCCGGGCCCGCTGATCTGCCGGGTCGCCTCCACCCCGTCCATGCGGGGCATCCGGATGTCCATGAGGACCACATCGGGCTGGAGCGCCCGCACCTGATCGAGCGCCTGGAGACCGTCACCGGCCTCACCGACCACCGCGATGTCCTGCTCGGCTTCCAGGATCATGCGGAAGCCGGTGCGCAGCAGCGGCTGGTCGTCGACCAGTAGGACGCGGATCGCCACGGGTACTCCTCATCAGATTGCTGGACCGGGCCCATTCTGCCCTGCTCACCGATGCCGGACACGGCCGGGCGGGGACCCCCGGCGGACGCCGGCCCGGGAGCACCCGGGCCGGCGTCCGCAGCGCGACTCAGCCTGCCGACTCCGAAGCCACCGTGATGGACAGCGGGTATACCGGGGGAGTCCCACCGAATTCCGGACAGACCGCCTGATGGTCGCACCAGCCGCACAGCTTCGTGGGCCGCGGCCGCCAGTCGCCCGTCTCGGTGGCGAGCCGGATCGCCTCCCACAGCGCGAGCAGCTTCCGCTCCACCTGCACCAGGTCCGCCTCGACCGGGTCGTACGTCAGCACATCACCGCTGCCCAGGTACACCAGCTGGAGCCGGCGCGGCACGACCTGCTTGAGGCGCCACACCACCAGCGCGTAGAACTTCATCTGGAAGAGCGCGCCCTCCGCGTACTGCGGCCTGGGTGCCTTGCCCGTCTTGTAGTCGACGATGCGCACCTCGCCGGTCGGCGCCACATCCACCCGGTCGATGACCCCGCGCAGCCGCAGCCCCGACTCCAGCTCCGTCTCGACGAAGAACTCCCGCTCCACCGGCTCCAGGCGCGTGGGGTCCTCCAGCGAGAACCAGCGCTCCACCAGCCGCTCGGCCTCGCCCAGCCACTGCGCCAGCCGCTCGCCCTCGGCATCCTCCGCGAACAGCTCCGTGAGCTCCGGCTTCGATTCGAGCAGCCGGTCCCACTGGCCCGGGATCATCGACTTGGCGCGCGGCGCGGTGCGCTCGGCCGCCGGATCGTCGAAGAGCCGCTCCAGAACGGCGTGCACCAGGGTGCCGCGCGTGGCGGCCTCGCTCGGCTTCTCGGGCAGCCGGTCGATCACCCGGAACCGGTAGAGCAGCGGGCACTGCATGAAGTCGTTCGCACGCGACGGCGACAGCGACGTCGGCTGCTGTGCGGCCGCGGCCCCACCGGTACTCGTACTCATGACACAGACCCTACGACCCGCCACTGACAGCGAGCGGAATACCATCGACGACAGGCGCCCTCACCCTGCATGATCGTGACATCGCACCATGCAGCGAACATTCGGCGGACGAAGTGAGTCCGGCCGGGGCCCCGGGTCAGGTTCCCCGGAGCAGGCATCGTACCGACGAAGGGAACCCGTGGAAGACAGCGGCGAGAGCGGCGAGAGCGGACGGCCGCAGTCCGGCGCGGCGGGCAAGAGCCCCCGAGGCGGTGGTCCGGGCAACGGCAAGCAGCCGCGCCCCGGCCCCGGCGGGGGGATCCTGATGGGCCGCCCCTTCGGCGTGCCCGTCTACGTCGCCCCCAGCTGGTTCCTGGTCGCGGCCCTCATCACCTGGGTCTTCGGCGGCCAGCTCGACCGGGTCCTGCCCGAACTCGGCGCGGCCCGCTACCTCGTGTCGCTCTTCTTCGCCGTGGCCTTCTACGCCTCGGTCCTGGTCCACGAACTCGCCCACACCGTCGCGGCCCTCCGCTTCCAGCTGCCCGTGCGCCGCATCCAGCTCCAGTTCTTCGGCGGCGTCTCCGAGATCGAGAAGGAGACCGAGACCCCCGGCCGCGAATTCGTCCTCGCCTTCGTCGGCCCGCTGCTCTCGCTCGTCCTGTCCGGCGTCTTCTACCTCGGCATGAAGACCGTCGAACCCGGCACCGTCCCCGGCGTGCTGCTGGCCGGCCTGATGGTCTCCAACCTCATCGTGGCCGGATTCAACCTGCTGCCGGGCCTGCCCCTCGACGGCGGCCGCATGCTCCGCGCCGTCGTGTGGAAGCTCACCGGCAAGCCCATGAGCGGCACCATCGCCGCCGCCTGGGTCGGCCGGGCGCTCGCCGTCACCGTCCTCATCGGACTGCCCCTGCTCACCCAGACCGGGGCGCTCGGCAACTCGCCCGACCAGGTCAGCGGCATGGACACCGTCACCGACGCGCTGCTCGCCGCCATCCTCGCCGCGATCATCTGGACCGGCGCGGGCAACAGTCTGCGCATGGCCCGGCTGCGCGAGCACCTCCCCGAACTGCGGGCCCGCACCCTGACCCGGCGCGCCGTCCCCGTCGAGTCCACCACCCCGCTCTCCGAGGCACTGCGCCGCGCCAACGAGGCCGGCGCCCGCGCCCTGGTCGTCGTCGACGGGCACGGCGACCCCACCGCCCTGGTCCGCGAGGCCGCCATCGTCGGCGTCCCCGAACACCGCCGCCCCTGGGTCGCCGTCAGCGGCCTCGCCCAGGACCTCACCGACGGCATGCGCGTCCCCGCCGAACTCGCCGGGGAACCGCTCCTGGACCTCCTGCGCGCCACGCCCGCGACCGAGTACCTCGTCATCGAGGAGACCGGGGAGATCTACGGAGTGCTCTCCGCGGCCGACGTGGAAAAGGCCTTCGTCGCGGCCATGGCACGCCCCGGCTCCTAGCACCCGGGCACGGCCCGGCCCCCGGCACCACGGCCCGGCCGCCGTGGCGTTCGAGACCTGGAACGGCCGGTACTCTGGTCGTATGTCCGAACCGACCGGTGCCGCCCGCCGTCGCGGGCCCTTCAAGGTCGGGGACCAGGTCCAGCTCACCGACCCCAAGGGACGCCACTACACGTTCACGCTCGAAGCCGGGAAGAATTTCCACACCCACAAGGGTTCCTTCCCGCACGACGAGCTGATCGGTGCTCCCGAGGGCAGTGTTGTCCGTACCACGGGAAACGTCGCCTACCTCGCGCTGCGCCCCCTGCTCCCCGACTTCGTCCTGTCCATGCCCCGCGGCGCCGCCGTGGTCTACCCCAAGGACGCGGGGCAGATCCTGGCCTTCGCCGACATCTTCGCCGGCGCCCGCGTCGTCGAGGCCGGCGTCGGCTCGGGCTCGCTGAGCGCCTTCCTGCTGCGCGCCATCGGCGACCACGGAATGCTGCACTCCTACGAGCGCCGCGAGGACTTCGCCGAGATCGCCACGCAGAACGTGGAGCGCTACTTCGGCGGACCGCACCCCGCCTGGCAGCTCACCGTGGGCGACCTCCAGGACAACCTGTCGGACACCGAGGTCGACCGTGTCATCCTCGACATGCTCGCGCCCTGGGAGTGCCTGGACGCCGTCTCCAAGGCGCTCGTCCCCGGCGGCATCCTGTGCTGCTACGTGGCCACCACCACCCAGCTCTCGCGCACCGTCGAGTCCATCCGCGAGATCGGCTGCTTCGCCGAGCCGCAGCCGTGGGAGTCGATGATCCGCAACTGGCACGTCGAGGGCCTGGCCGTACGCCCCGACCACCGGATGATCGGCCACACCGGCTTCCTGGTGACCGCCCGCCGCCTCGCGGACGGCGTGGAACCCCCGATGCGCCGCCGCCGCCCCGCCAAGGGCGCGTACGGCGACGACTACGAGGGCCCCAACAAGGACTGACGACCGTCCTGGGGCCAGGCCTCGTACAACGAACCGGCGCCGCCGCCGAGTTCCCGGACCGACACGGGAACTCGGCGGCGGCGCCTTTACGTTGAGCCTGATGCCCCGGTATTCCGCCCACCTGTGACGTGTGGCACGATGCTGGCCACCCCCACCCGCACCGCCCTCCACAGGAGACCTCCCGCGTGCAGAATGCCGCCGTCCCTGAGCTCGCGCACACCCACGCCCGCCCCGTGCACTGGATCGCCACCGCCGCCGCGATGGCCGCCGTGGTCGCCCTCGCCGGCCTCCTGACGCCCGACGCGGCCAAGGCCTCCGGCGCCCCGGACAAGCGGGACCCACAGCTCACGACGGCGGCGGCGCCCGACCCGGGCGCGGTGACGTTCCCTCTGGACTGCGGGCCCCTGGGCTCGGTGGTCGAGAAGAAGGCCTCGGGCGACCTCGACGGCGACGGCGTACCGGAGACCGTGGCGGTCGTCCACTGCCGGGCCGGCGCCGGCACCCCGCCCAGCGGCGTCTACGTCCTGACGCGGCCGGCGGCCGGCGGAGCCCCGCCCCGCGTGGTGGCCACGCTCGTCGACCCCAGGAGCAAGCAGACCGTCACCGACTTCGCGATACGCGGCGGCACAGTGGCGGCGACCCTGCTCGGCTACTCGTCCGACGACGTGCCGCGGTACGAGCCCGACGTGCGCCAGGAAGTCAAGTGGCGCTGGCAGGGCGGGAAGTTCGTCCGCTCCACCGGCGCCGACGCGCTGGGCATCTGAACCCCCGCGTGGAAGGGGCGGAGGAAGCGGATGAAGCGGGCCGGCCCGCGTAGCCGCCGGTCACCCCGCGCTCACTCCGCGTCCGGCCCGTAGACCTCGACGCTGTCCGAAACCCGACGTACGTGAATGCAGTCGCCCGGGCACTCCTTCGCGGAGTCCACGACGTCCTGGAGGAGCGGCAGCGGCACCGGCGTGGTGGCCCTGGGCGTCTGCAACAACTCGTCGTCGGCGCTCTTCACATATGCGAGCCCGTCGATATCCAGCTCGAAGACCTCGGGCGCGTACTGGACGCAGATGCCGTCGCCGGTGCACAGGTCCTGGTCGATCCAGACTTCGAGAGCCTCGTTCATGTCCCTGCCGTTCCTGCGCGAGTGAATCAATCGGTGCCAGCCCTGACGGGTGTTGACCCCATCGACGATAACAACCGCCCGCTTTCCGATGTTGTTGGGTGGGTATCCCCCTGACGTGAGGGAGAGCGCAAGGGTGAAGATCGGACACACCCCAGAGTCTTTGTGATCTAGGGGTTTCAATCACCACCAGCCCAGGTAGGGTCAGGAAGCGTCCAGCTCCCCTTGGAGGAGGTGAGGACCGTGGCAGCCCACGACGACGACATCAACCGCGGCATCCGGCCCGGGCGGGGGTCTGAGGACCCAGCCGGCCAGGTTGCCTATCTAGAGCAGGAAATCGCCGTCCTGCGACGCAAGCTCGCCGACTCGCCGCGTCATACGAGGATTCTCGAAGAGCGGATCGTCGAGTTGCAGACCAGTCTGGCGGGCGTGTCCGCGCAGAACGAGCGGCTCGCCAACACCCTCCGTGAGGCCCGCGACCAGATCGTGGCCCTCAAGGAGGAGGTCGACCGGCTCGCACAGCCGCCGGCCGGCTTCGGTGTCTTCCTGCAGTCCAACGAGGACGGCACCGCCGACATCTTCACCGGGGGCCGCAAGCTCCGGGTGAACGTCAGCCCCAGCGTCGAACTCGACGACCTGAGGCGCGGCCAGGAAGTCATGCTCAACGAGGCGCTCAACGTGGTCGAGGCCATGGAGTTCGAGCGCGCCGGGGACATCGTCACCCTCAAGGAGATCCTGGAGGACGGCGAGCGCGCCCTGGTGGTCGGGCACACCGACGAGGAACGGGTGGTGAGGCTCGCCGAGCCCCTCCTGGACATCACCATCCGCCCCGGCGATGCGCTCCTGCTGGAACCCAGGTCCGGTTACGTCTACGAAGTGGTCCCCAAGAGCGAGGTCGAGGAACTCGTCCTCGAAGAGGTCCCGGACGTCGACTACGACAAGATCGGCGGTCTGGGCAACCAGATCGAGCTGATCCGCGACGCGGTCGAACTGCCCTACCTCTACCCCGACCTCTTCAAGGAGCACGAACTGCGGCCGCCGAAGGGCATCCTGCTCTACGGCCCGCCGGGATGCGGCAAGACGCTGATCGCCAAGGCGGTCGCCAACTCCCTTGCCAAGAAGGTCGCCGAGGTGACCGGCCAGCCCGCGGGGAAGAGCTACTTCCTCAACATCAAGGGCCCCGAGCTCCTCAACAAGTACGTCGGTGAGACCGAGCGGCACATCCGCCTCGTCTTCCAGCGTGCCCGGGAGAAGGCGAGCGAGGGCACCCCCGTCATCGTCTTCTTCGACGAGATGGAATCGCTCTTCCGCACCCGCGGATCCGGCGTCAGCTCGGACGTGGAGAACACCATCGTCCCCCAGCTGCTCGCCGAGATCGACGGCGTGGAGGGCCTGGAGAACGTCATCGTCATCGGCGCCTCCAACCGCGAGGACATGATCGACCCCGCGATCCTGCGCCCAGGCCGACTCGATGTGAAGATCAAGATCGAGCGTCCGGACGCGGAGGCGGCGAAGGACATCTTCGCCAAGTACCTCAGGTCCTCGCTGCCGCTGCACGCCGACGACCTCGCCGAGCACGGCGGCGACAAGGACGGCACCACCCACGCGATGATCCAGTCCGTGGTGGAGCAGATGTACGCGGAATCCGAGGAGAACCGCTTCCTCGAAGTCACGTACGCCAACGGCGACAAGGAAGTCCTGTACTTCAAGGACTTCAACTCCGGCGCCATGATCCAGAACATCGTGGACCGGGCCAAGAAGATGGCCATCAAGGCCTTCCTCGACCAGAACCAGAAGGGTCTCCGGATCTCCCACCTCCTCCAGGCCTGCGTGGACGAGTTCAAGGAGAACGAGGACCTGCCGAACACCACCAACCCGGACGACTGGGCCCGGATTTCCGGAAAGAAGGGCGAGCGGATCGTATTCATCCGCACCCTTGTCACCGGAAAGCAGGGCGCGGACACCGGACGTTCCATCGACACGGTGGCCAACACCGGTCAGTACCTGTAAAAGGCAGGCCGGCTGCGGGTGCCCGGGCGGGCATCCGCAGCCGACTGCTTTTCAGGCCACCAACAGAGCAAGAGCAATGACGGAATTGATCTCCCCACCAGCGCAAAGGCGTTCTAGGCTCTTCGGTACCGCCGAGTCGCGCAGTGCGGGGACGGGCACCGCACACGCACCGGAACACCAGCGGTACTTGAGCGCCGCTCCCGCGGGGGAGCGCCGCCGGGCAAGGAGGGCCGCATGACCGTACGGCGAGTAATGGGCATCGAGACGGAGTACGGGATCTCCGTCCCCGGCCACCCCAACGCCAATGCCATGCTCACCTCGTCCCAGATCGTCAACGCCTACGCGGCGGCGATGCACCGGGCGCGCCGCGCCCGCTGGGACTTCGAGGAGGAGAACCCGCTGCGGGACGCCCGCGGCTTCGACCTCGCCCGCGAGGCCGCCGACTCCAGCCAGCTCACCGACGAGGACATCGGCCTCGCCAACGTCATCCTCACCAACGGGGCGCGCCTCTACGTCGACCACGCCCACCCCGAGTACAGCTCGCCGGAGGTCACCAACCCCCGGGACGCGGTCCTGTGGGACAAGGCCGGCGAGCGCATCATGGCCGAGGCCGCCGAGCGCGCGGCCCAACTGCCCGGCGCCCAGCCGATCCACCTCTACAAGAACAACACCGACAACAAGGGCGCCTCGTACGGCACGCACGAGAACTACCTGATGAAGCGGGAGACCGCCTTCTCGGACATCGTGCGCCACCTGACCCCGTTCTTCGTCTCGCGCCAGGTCATCACCGGCGCCGGACGCGTCGGCATCGGCCAGGACGGCCATGAGCACGGCTTCCAGATCAGCCAGCGGGCCGACTACTTCGAGGTCGAGGTCGGCCTGGAGACGACCCTCAAGCGCCCGATCATCAACACCCGCGACGAACCGCACGCGGACGCCGAGAAATACCGCCGCCTGCACGTCATCATCGGCGACGCCAACCTGTCGGAGATCTCGACCTACCTCAAGCTGGGCACCACCTCCCTGGTCCTGTCCATGATCGAGGACGGCTTCATCAACGTCGACCTGGCCGTGGACCAGCCGGTCCGCACCCTCCACCAGGTCTCGCACGACCCCACCCTGCGACAGCTGGTCACCCTGCGCAGCGGCCGCACGCTGACGGCCGTCCAGCTCCAGATGGAGTACTTCGAGCTGGCGCGCAAATACGTCGAGGAGCGGTTCGGGGCGGACGCCGACGAGCAGACCAAGGACGTCCTGGTCCGCTGGGAGGACGTCCTGAACCGCCTGGAGAACGACCCGATGAGCCTCTCGGGAGAGCTCGACTGGATCGCCAAGCGCGAGCTGATGGAGGGCTACCGGCGCCGGGACGGCCTGGACTGGGACGCGGCCCGGCTGCACCTGGTGGACCTCCAGTACGCGGACGTGCGGCCCGAGAAGGGCCTGTACAACCGTCTGGTGGCCCGCGGCAAGATGAAGCGCCTCTTGGACGACCCCGGCATCCTGCGGGCCCAGACGCAGCCGCCGGAGGACACCAGGGCCTACTTCCGCGGCCGCTGCCTGGAGCAGTACGCGGACGACGTCGCGGCGGCGTCCTGGGACTCGGTGATCTTCGATCTCCCGGGCCGGGACTCGTTGCAGCGGGTGCCAACCCTGGAACCCCTTCGCGGAACGCGTAATCACGTGAAGGCGCTGCTCGACCGGTGCCGGACCGCCGAAGATCTGGTGCGGGTGCTCTCGGGCGGCTGAAAGACCGCAGGTGTGGGAAACACAGTGGTAGGCCCCGTACGTTCCAGAAACCGCGGGGCCGATGTCGGACCCTGCTTGTAGGGTCTGATCAAGGACATCGAACCGAGCGGGGTGAGGTAGATGGCGACCAAGGACACCGGCGGCGGACAGCAGAAGGCGACGCGCTCCACCGAGGAGGTCGAGGAGCAGGCGCAGGACGCGCAGGCTTCGGAGGACCTCAAGGAGCGCCAGGAGAAGCTGTCGGACGACGTCGACTCCGTGCTGGACGAAATCGACGACGTGCTAGAGGAGAACGCAGAGGATTTCGTGCGAAGCTTCGTTCAGAAGGGTGGGCAGTAGTCCACGGATGTGAACACGTCGGGGATGAAGCGGTGTTCACGCTGCGAACGGATGCTGTCGTGGGAAGCCTTCGCAAAGAACAGGGCTTCCCGCGACGGGTACCAGGTCTACTGTCGCGAATGCTCGGCCGCATATCACCAGCAGCGTCAGGTGGCTCGCGGCAAAAACGTGCGGCCCAGGGTGAAGGCCCCGGAAGGCCACAAGTTCTGCCGCACTTGCGGAACAATCGAGCCGCACAGTGAGTGGTCCCGGAACCGCCGGGCGTCAGACGGCTTCGCAACGCTCTGCAAGTCGTGTAAGGCCGCGAAGGGCCGTGCGAGGCACCTTCAGCGCTCATACGGTCTCACTGAAGCCGATCGCGATTCGCTGGTCGAGTCCCAGATGGGCCTCTGCGTAATCTGCCTCTCCGCTCCCGCCGTTCATGTGGATCACTGCCACCAGACGGGTAGGGTCCGGGGCGTACTCTGCTTCAACTGCAATTCGGCCATCGGCAAGTTGGGAGACGATCCCGACACCGTCCGTCGCGCTGCCGCCTACTTGGAAGGAAACTCGTGGAAGCCAACACTCGTGGCACCGGGCGTCTACCAGCTGCCTTCCTGACGCCTGGGTCCTCCTCATTCATGGACTTCCTGTCCGACCACTCGCCGGAGATGCTCCCCGGCAAGCGCGTCCTGCCGCCCGTGCAGGGCCACGTCGAAGCCCCGCACGGCACGACGATCGTGGCCGCGACGTTCCCCGGCGGGGTCGTCCTGGCCGGCGACCGGCGGGCCACGATGGGCAACATGATCGCCCAGCGCGACATCGAGAAGGTCTTCCCGGCCGACGAGTACTCGGCGGTCGGCATCGCGGGCACCGCGGGCCTCGCGGTGGAGATGGTCAAGCTCTTCCAGCTGGAGCTGGAGCACTTCGAGAAGGTCGAAGGCGCCACGCTCTCCCTGGAGGGCAAGGCCAACCGGCTCTCCACGATGATCCGCGGCAACCTGGGCATGGCCATGCAGGGCCTCGCCGTGGTCCCGCTCTTCGCGGGGTACGACGTGGACCGCGAGAAGGGCCGCATCTTCTCCTACGACGTCACCGGCGGCCGCTCCGAGGAGCACGGCTTCGCCGCCACCGGCTCCGGCTCGATCTTCGCCCGGGGCTCCATGAAGAAGCTCTACCGCGACGATCTGACGGAGCAGGAGACGACCACGCTCGTCATCCAGGCGCTCTACGACGCCGCCGACGACGACTCGGCGACCGGCGGCCCGGACATGGCGCGCCGGATCTTCCCGATCGTCACCGTCATCACCGAGGACGGCTTCCGCCGGCTCACCGAGGCGGAGTCCTCCGAACTCGCCCGCTCCATCCTGGAACGGCGGCTGGAGCAGCCCGACGGCCCCCGGGCCTCCCTCCTCTGAGGCCCGCGCAGGCCCCGAGATGACCCAGCCACTGACAGAAAGGGACGGTTAGCCGGTGTCGACCCCGTTCTATGTCTCACCCCAGCAGGCCATGGCCGACCGTGCGGAGTACGCCCGCAAGGGCATCGCCCGCGGCCGCAGCCTGGTCGTGATCCAGTACGCCGACGGCATCGTGTTCGTCGGTGAGAACCCGTCCCGCGCGCTGCACAAGTTCAGCGAGATCTACGACCGGATCGGCTTCGCGGCCGCCGGCAAGTACAACGAGTACGAGAACCTCCGCATCGGCGGCGTCCGTTACGCGGATCTGCGCGGATACACCTACGACCGTGACGACGTGACGGCCCGTGGGCTCGCCAACGTCTACGCGCAGACGCTGGGCACCATCTTCTCCAGCGTCGGCGAGAAGCCGTACGAGGTGGAGCTGGTGGTCGCCGAGGTCGGCAGCACTCCCGAAGAGGACCAGATCTACCGGCTGCCGCACGACGGTTCGATCGTGGACGAGCACGGCTCGGTCGCGGTCGGTGGCAACGCCGAGCAGATCAGCACGTTCCTGGACCAGCGTCACCAGGAGGGCATGTCGCTCGCGGAGGCGCTGCGGCTGGCCGTGCAGGCCCTCTCCAACCAGACGAACGGCGCGGACCGGGAGATTCCCGCCGAGCGTCTGGAGGTCGCGGTTCTGGACCGGACGCGGCCGCAGCAGCGGAAGTTCAAGCGCATCGTGGGCCGCCAGCTCTCCCGGCTGCTCCAGGCCGATGTGGCCAAGACCGAGCCCACCGAGGCCCCTTCGGATCTGGAGGAGACGGAGGACGAGTAGTCCCCGCCCGCTCTGACCGCGCCCCGGTTCCGCCTCAGGCGGGCCGGGGCGCGGCCGTTGAGCCCCGTACGGCCAGCGTCACGGGCAGGTCCCCGGTTTCCGCGGGCCGTCCCTCCAGAACCGCGAGCAGGGCCGCCATGCCGCGCGCGCCGACCTGCTCGGCGGGCAGGGTGAGGGTGGTCAGTTCCGGTTCGAGGGCCGTGGCGAGGGTGAGGCCGTCGAACCCGGTGACGGACACGTCGTCGGGGACGCGCAGGCCGAGCCGGTGGGCGGCCTTGCAGGCGCCGGCCGCCAGGAAGTCGTCGTCGCAGACCAGTGCGCTCGGGCGCGGGCCGGGGGAGCCCAGGGCGGCTTCGGCGGCCCGCCGGCCGCCGTCCACGCTGAGCTCGGCCCGTACCGTGCGCAGCTCGGCGTCCGGCACGTCGGTGAGCGCGTCGGCCAGTGCCCGGGCGCGTACGACGAAGGTCCAGGAGTCGACGTCGGCCGCGATGTGGGTGAACCGGCGGTGGCCGAGGCCGAGCAGATGCTCCGTCAGGCGCCGTACGCCGTCGGCGATGTCGAGGTTGACGTGGGCCGCGGGGCCGGTCTCGGCGGGGTCGCTGTCGAGCATCACCAGGGGGAGGTCGCTGCCGCGGATCGAGGCGAGCGCGTCCGCCGCCATCGAGGAGGCGATGACGCCGTCGAGGGCGGTGCGCGCGGAGTCGAAGGGGTCGCGGGCGGGGCCGATGCCCTCGGGGGAGGGGTAGAGCACCACGCCGAAGCCGTGTTCGGCGGCGACCTTGGCCGCGCCCGTGTAGACCTGGGCGAAGAACTCGCTGGTCATGGCGGGCACGACGAGCAGTGCGGTCCTGGTGCGGCCGAGGCGCAGGCTGCGGGCGGCGAGGTTGGGCCGGTAGCCGAGGTCCTGCGCGGCCTCCCGGACCAGGCCCGCGGTCCGTTCGGAGACCCGGCCACGCCATTTGTCGCCCAGGACCAGCGAGACGGTGGCCTGTGACACCCCGGCCGCGCTCGCCACGTCCCGGCTGGTGGGCGGGCGTGCCCCGGGGGCCCGTCCGGACAGCGCGGCGCGGGCGGCCCGTACCCCGGCGCGGGCGGCCACGGGTGCGGGCTCCGCTGCGGATTCCGGGCTGTCCGGGCTGGTCAAGGGGCCTCCAGGGCGAGGTGCGGGCGGGCGCGGGGTGGACCCGTGCACTCGCCACATGGTACGTATGACCTCGGACGTTATACGTAACACTAAGGAGTGGCCATGGCGGCCGGATACGCGGAGATCCTTCGGACCCGGCACGCCGCGCGGCTGCTCACGGGCACCCTGACCGGCCGGCTGCCGAACGCGACCGCCGCCATCGCGGTCGTCTTCTTCGTCCGGGCCGAGGGCGGCAGCTACTCGCTCGCCGGGGCCCTGACCGCCGTGTACGGCGTGGCCACCGCCGTCGGCCAGCCGCTGCTCGGACGGGCCGTCGACCTGTACGGCCAGCCGCGCGTGATGCTGCCCGCCGCCGTCCTGTCCGCCCTCGGCATGGTCCTGCTGGCCGTCGCCGGCATCGAGCCGGTGGCCGTGGCGTACGCGGCGGTCCTCGTCGCGGGACTCGCCACACCGCCCCTGGAGGGCGGCCTGCGGGCGCTGTGGCCCAGCGTCCTGAAGCGCGAGGACCAGGTGCACACCGCGTACGCCATGGACGCGATAGCCCAGGAGGTGATGTTCACGGTCGGGCCGCTGCTCGTCACCGTCTCGATCGCCCTCTGGTCGCCCGCCACCGCGCTGGTCCTGATCAACGCGCTCGGGGTGCTCGGCGCGCTCAGCGTCGTCCTGTCCCGGCCGTCCAGGAGCTGGCGCTCGGCGCCCCGCGAGGCGCACTGGCTCGGCGCGCTGCGCTCACCGGGGCTGCTCGCGCTGCTCGGCTCGTTCTTCTTCGTCGGGCTCGCGCTGGGCGCGATCATCGTGGCCGCGTCCGCCTATGCGGACGACCACGGCAGCGACACGATCTACGGCTGGCTCATGGCCGCCAACGGGCTCGGCGCGCTGCTCGGCGGGCTCGTCTACGGGGCCCGCCGGTGGAGCGGCGCTCCCGAGAAGCGGCTGCGGATCCTGGTCGCGCTGCTCGCCGTCGGCTATCTGCCGCTGACGCTGGTCCCGGGCGTCCCCGCGATGGCCGCGCTCACCGTCGTCTCCGGGCTCTTCCTCGCGCCGTCCATCGCCTGCGCGTTCATCGTCGTGGACCGGCACGCCCCGCGCGGCACGGTGACCGAGGCGTTCTCCTGGCTGGTGACCGCCTTCGGCGTGGGCACGGCGCTCGGCACGGCGGCGGCCGGACCCGCGGTCGAACTCGGCGGGACCGGTGCGAGTTTCGCGGTCGCGGGCGGCGGCGGAATCGCGGCGCTCGTGGTGCTGCTCACGACGCAAAGGGTGCTTGCGGCCCCCGAGCGTCCGCGCCCTGTCGGGGGAGTTGACGAAAATGATCGAAACCGTGCTGTCGAACCCGGTTTCAGCTCAGGCCATCAGGCGTAATGTTCACTCATGGACCGCCGCATTTTCGGGCTGGAGAACGAGTACGGCGTCACGTGCACGTTCAGGGGACAGCGCCGACTGTCTCCTGACGAAGTGGCGCGCTACCTCTTCCGCCGTGTTGTGTCATGGGGCCGCAGCAGCAACGTCTTTCTGCGGAACGGCGCCCGCCTCTACCTCGACGTGGGATCGCATCCGGAATACGCGACACCCGAATGCGACAACCTGACCGAACTGGTCACCCACGACAAAGCCGGTGAGCGCATTCTCGAAGGCCTGCTAGTCGACGCCGAACGCCGCCTGCACGAGGAGGGAATCGCGGGCGACGTCTATCTCTTCAAGAACAACACCGACTCGGCGGGAAACTCCTACGGCTGCCACGAGAACTATCTGGTCGCCCGTCACGGAGAGTTCTCCCGGCTCGCGGACATCCTCATCCCGTTCCTCGTCACCCGCCAGCTGATCTGTGGTGCCGGCAAGGTGCTCCAGACCCCGCGCGGCGCGGTCTACTGCGTCAGCCAGCGTGCCGAGCACATCTGGGAGGGCGTCAGCTCCGCCACCACCCGCTCTCGTCCCATCATCAATACGAGGGACGAGCCGCACGCTGACGCCGAGCGCTACCGGCGCCTGCACGTCATCGTCGGCGACTCGAACATGTCCGAGACGACCATGCTCCTGAAGGTCGGCGCCACCGACCTCGTGCTGCGCATGATCGAGGCCGGCACGGTCATGCGCGACCTCACCCTGGAGAACCCGATCCGGGCCATCCGCGAGGTCTCCCACGACATCACGGGCCAGCGCAAGGTGCGCCTGGCCAGCGGGCGCGAGGCATCCGCCCTCGAAGTCCAGCGCGAGTACTACGAGAAGGCCGTCGACTTCGTGGAGCGCCGGGGCATCCGCACCGGCACCGTCGACCAGGTCCTCGAACTGTGGGGCCGCACCCTGGACGCGATCGAGGCCGAGGACCTCGACCGGATCGGCACCGAGATCGACTGGGTCATGAAGTACCAGCTCATCGAGCGGTACCGGGCCAAGAACAACATGACCATGTCGCACCCGAGGGTCGCGCAGATAGACCTCGCCTACCACGACATCCACCGTCGGCGGGGCCTGTACTACCTCCTGGAGCGCAAGGGCCAGGCGGCCCGGATCTGCAACGACCTGAAGATCTTCGAGGGCAAGTCGGTGCCCCCGCAGACCACCAGGGCGCGGCTGCGCGGCGACTTCATCCGCCGGGCGCAGGAACAGCGACGGGACTTCACGGTCGACTGGGTGCATCTGAAGCTCAACGACCAGGCGCAGCGCACCGTGTTGTGCAAGGACCCGTTCCGGTCCGTGGACGACCGGGTGGAGAAGCTGATCGCCGGTATGTGAGACGACGTCAGCCGTGTGATCCGGGGGCCCCGTGCGCTGTTGCGTACGGGGCCCCCGGGCATGCCGCACCCTTGTGGTGGCGTAGTGGGGCCGTAGAGTGGCCGCTCCGACCGTTCCAGCTACCCCGAGGACCACTGTGCGACGCCGACTTGCTGCCGCGCTCATCGTGCCGGCCCTGATGCTCACCGCGGCCTGCGGAGGAGGTGACGACGCAGCGAAGAAGAAGGACGCGTCCGCTTCTCCCTCGGACTCGGCGTCGCAGCCGCCCGCGGCTCCCAAGCCGGTGTCCGACGCCTCGCCGATGCCCACCGTCGCCGGTGACGCGGACAAGAAGCCCACGATCACCATCCCCAAGGGCGACCCGAGCGGGAAGTTCGTCGTCAAGACGCTGACCGCCGGCACCGGCCCCGAGGTCAAGAAGGACGACCTCGCGGTGACGAAGTACACCGGGAA
>NZ_NNBJ01000011.1:213160-538924 GCF_002803085.1 Streptomyces sp. CB01201
GGAAGAGCTGGAAGAGCGGCAAGGACCTGGCCGGCTCCTACGACAAGGGCGGCGCGCCCCAGGTCATCCCGGCCGGCTCGCAGACCTACATCCCGGCGTTCAGCGAGGCCGTGCTCGGCCAGAAGGTCGGCGCCCGGGTCCTGGTCGTCGCGCCGCCGGCCGCCGCGTTCGGCGCCGCGGGCAAGCAGGAGCTCGGGGTCTCCGGCACCGACAACCTGGTCTTCGTCCTCGACGTCGACAGCGTGATGCCGAAGAAGGTCGACGGCACCCAGGCCTCCATCCCCTCCGACCTGCCGCAGATCAAGGCGGACAAGGAGGAGGCCGCCACGATCACGGTCCCGAAGAACGACCCGCCGAAGAAGCTCGTGGACCAGGTGCTCATCGAGGGCAAGGGCGACGAGGTCAAGAGCGGCCAGACCGTCTACATGCAGTACAGCGGCGCCACCTGGAAGCCCAACGAGGGCCTTCCGCAGGCGAAGCTGTTCGACACCTCGTGGAAGACCGGCGCCCCGTTCTCGACGGTGATCGGCCAGGGCCAGGTCATCGAGGGCTGGGACAAGGGCCTCGTCGGCAAGAAGGTCGGCAGCCGTGTCCTGCTGGTCATCCCGCCGGAGCAGGGCTACAAGGACAAGGCCCAGGGCGCGGACATCCCGGCCAATTCGACCCTGGTCTTCGTCGTGGACATCCTCGGAGCAGTGTAAGACTGTCCCGGTTGCCCATAGCGATTAGTAGGAGCATTACGTGAGCATCGACAAGCCCGAGATCGACTTCCCCGAGGGCGAGCCGCCGGCGGACCTGGAGATCAAGGAGATCTGGGAGGGCGACGGCGCCGTCGCCAAGGCCGGGGACTTCGTCAAGGTCCACTACGTGGGCGTGGCCTTCTCCACCGGTGAGGAGTTCGACGCCTCCTGGAACCGCGGCAACCCGCTGGAGTTCAAGCTCGGTGCCGGCCAGGTCATCTCCGGCTGGGACCAGGGCATCCAGGGCATGAAGGTCGGCGGCCGCCGTCGGCTGACCATCCCCGCCCACCTCGCCTACGGCGACCGCGGCGCCGGCAGCGCCATCGCCCCGGGCGAGACGCTGATCTTCGTCTGCGACCTGGTCGCCGTCTGAGACGCACCCGGATCGGTCCCGAGCGATCGGACCTGATCGGACCGAGGGTCCATGCCTGCGGGCATGGGCCCTCGGCTTTTGCCCCGGGAGCCCGGAGCGGTACGGTCAACGGTCGTAGCGCACAACGAGAGAGGGCGTAGGGCATCGATGGCGATCGCCAAGGCAGAGCGGCTGATGAATCTGGCGCTGTGTCTGCTCGGGACACGACGCGCACTCAGCAAGCGAGAGCTGCGCGAGTCCATCGAGGCCTATCTTGAGGCCGGCTCCGACGACTCCTTCAACCGGATGTTCGAGCGGGACAAGGACGACCTGCGGGAGCTGGGCCTGGTCATCGAGACCGTCGAGAACCTCGACGGCGAGACCGGCTACCTCGCCCGCCGCGACAGCAACCGGCTGCCGCCCGTCCAGCTCGACGCCGAGGAGGCCGCGGCCCTGGGGCTCGCCGCCCGCGTGTGGCAGCAGGCCCGGCTCGCCGGAGCGGCCAGCGGCGCACTCCAGAAGCTGCGCGCCGCCGGCATGCCGGAGGCCGACAATCCGTATGAGCACAGCGCGATCGAGCCGCGCATCCCGGTGCACGAGGCGGCCTTCGAGCCCCTGATGCTGGCCTGCCGCGACCGCCGCCCGGTCGTCTTCGACTACCGCAAGGTCACCGCCGTACGCCCGGAGGCCCGCCATGTCGAGCCCTGGGGCCTGGAGTGCTGGCGCGGCCACTGGTACCTGGCCGGATGGGATCGCGACCGGGGCGCCGAGCGCGTCTTCCGGCTCAGCCGCATCTCCGGCAAGGTCCGCTCGCGCGCGGGCGCGTTCACCGCGCCGGTGCCCGATGTCGTCACCGTGCGCGAGACCGTCGAGACGTGGGCGGGCGAGACCGCGACCCGCTCCGCCCGGATCCGGCTGCGCGCCGGCGCCGGCTACCCGCTGCGCTCGCGGGCCACCTCGACCCGGGAACTCGGCGACGGCTGGGACGAGTTGGAGATTCCGTACGGGCACGGGCTCGATGCCCACCTGGTGGAGTTCGGCCCCGATGTGGTCGTGCTGGAACCCGCCGATCTGCGGGCCGACGTGATGGACCGGCTGCGCGCCGTGGCCAAGGGCTGAGGGGGACGGTACGACCATGGCTGCAAACGCCATCGACCAGACGCGGCGGATGCTGTCGCTGGTGACCTATCTGCGCGAGCGCCCCGGCGCCCATGTCGCGGACGTCGCCCGCGCCTTCGGCATCACCGAGGACGAACTGATCTCCGACCTCGATGTGCTGCCCATGTGCGGCACGAGCTTCCGCGGCGGCGACCTCCTGGACATCGACACCGACGGCGACCGCATCTGGTGGCACAACCCGGACGACGTCGCGGCCCCGCTCCGGCTCGCCGCCGACGAGGCGACCGCGCTCCTCGTGGCCGCCCGGGCCGTCTCGACGCTGCCCGGTCTGCGCGAGGGGGACCGGCAGGCGCTGCTGCGCGCCACCGCCAAACTGGAGGCCGCCGCCGGCGAGACCGCGGGGGCCAGCTCCCGGCTCTCGGTCACCTTCGAGTCCGAGGGCAGCGTCTTCGCCGAGGTCGACCGCGCGATCTCCGAGCGCCGCAGGCTGTGGGTGAAGTACTACTCGCCGGCCCGTGACGAGCTGACCGAGCGCGAGGTCGACCCGATCCGGCTGTTCGCCGTCGGCCACACGTACATGGAGGCGTGGTGCCGCCTCTCCGAGGCCCGGCGCACCTTCCGGCTCGACCGGGTCGCCGAGATCCGCCTGCTCGACGAGGCGTCCGCGCCGCCCGAGCTGGAACTGCGCGACCTGTCCGAAGGGCTCGTCCAGCCCTCCGCCGAGGACCCCGAGGTCGTCGTCGAGGTGGGCCCCGGCGGCCGCTGGGTCGCCGAGTACTACCCGCACGACAGCGCCGACGAGCTGCCCGACGGCGGCCTGCGGATCACCCTGCGCACGCCCGACCCGGCGTCCCTGCGCCGCCTGGCCCTGCGGCTCGGCCAGGACGGCCGGATCGTCACGCCGGACGATCTCGCCGAGAGCGCCCGGCGAGTGGCCCGCGAGGCACTGGCCGCATACGAGCAACCGCCGGTCCTGGACCACCGGGACTGAGCGGCGGCACGTACCGGCCCCCTCCGGGAGCCGCACCACCCGCGCCGAACCCGCCGTACCGAACCAACCGCCCGCGCCGAACCCGCCGTACCGGACCACCACAGCTGAGGAGAACTGCGGATCATGTCGGTATTGCCCGGTCTCGCTCGTCCTGTGATCCCGGTCCTCTTCAAGGCTGCCTGTCCGGAGTGCCGCGCCCGCTTCGAGCTGGGCGCGGCCGCGCTGCGGCTCGCTATCGGGGCCAGCCGGCGCACCACCTTCTACTCCTTCACCTGCCCCGAGTGCGGCTCGGCCGTCCGCAAGCCCGCCGGGGAGCGCATCATCGAACTCCTCACCGGGGGCGGCGTCCGCACCCTCCGCCTCCACTCCACCGTCTGAGGTCCGCATCATGTTCTGGCCGATGACCGCCATCACCCTCGGATTCCTCGGGATCGCCGTGCTCGGCGTGCTCGCCATCAAGGTGTTCGTCGAGGCGCAGCGGCTCGGCCGCCAAGTGGCCGACACCACCAGCAAGATCAACCGTGCGGCGGAGGATCTGGAGCGCGCCGCCGTCGACCTCGCGGGGGCCGGCGAAACGCTGAGATGACAGGTGCGCTCTGATGCCGTCCGTTTCGGGACGGTACGCTGCACAACGCGGCCCAGGTAGCGAGGCCCGGTCCGCAAACGGGCGTACGCACGGGGATTGCCCAGCGTTCACCCCCGCGCGTTACGATCGCTGCACGTAAGAACGGTCGGACACCGGTCCGGCCGCCAACCGGCAGCCCCAACCCCGCAGCCTCGGTGAGAAGGTAAACGCTTATGTTCGGAAGGCTCGGCGCCCCCGAGATCATTCTCATCCTCATCGTCGTCGTCCTGCTGTTCGGCGCGAAGAAGCTCCCGGACATGGCGCGGTCGCTCGGCAAGTCGGCCCGCATCCTCAAGAGCGAGGCCAAGGCCATGAAGTCCGAGGGCCAGCAGCCCGCCCCGGCCGACCCGCCGGTTCCGGGCGAGCAGCCGCCGGCCCAGCGCACGATCCAGTCCGCGCCCGGCGACGTGAGCAGCGCCCGTCCGGTGACCGAGCCGACGGACACCACCAAGCGCTGACACCGGGCCCCAGCAGGCGCTGTTCACCTTCGTGACCAGAGCGACCTGCCGCACGAGATGAGGACGTGGGTTGCTCAAGTCTGCCCGCAAACAACAGAGGGACCCCGAGGGCCGGATGCCGCTCTCGGACCACCTTCGCGAGCTGCGCAACCGGCTCGCGAAGTCGGTGTTGGCGATCCTGGTCTGCGCCATCGTGGCGGCGTTCTACTACAAGGACATCGCCGAGCTGATCACGCGGCCGATCAAGGAAGCCGTCAATTGCACCGTGCCGTTCACCGAGCTCACCAGGAAGAACGGTGGCGCTGAGGTCTGCGGCAACATCACGATGTCCGGTCTTATGGGGCCGTTCACGCTGATGATCAAGGTGTCGATGGTGGCGGGTGTCGTGGCAGCCAGCCCCGTCTGGCTCTACCAGCTGTGGGCGTTCGTCTCGCCGGGCCTGCACAAGCACGAGAAGCGGTACTCGCTCAGCTTCGTGGCGGCGGGTTTCCCGCTGTTCGTGGCAGGCGGCTGGTTCTCGTACAACGTGCTGCCCGCCGCGGCCAAGGTGCTCCTGGAGTTCACCCCTGAAGGGGTGGCCAACCTGTTGCCGCTGAACGAGCTCATCGACCTCGTCACCCGCATGATCATCGTCTTCGGCCTCTCCTTCGAGCTGCCGCTGTTCCTCGTCATGCTCAACTTCAGCGGCATCCTCACCGGCCGCCGGATGCTGGGCTGGTGGCGCGGAATGATCATGGGTGTGACGGTCTTCGCGGCCTTCGCGACCCCGACCGTCGACCCGGTCTCGATGCTCTCGCTCGCAACGCCGATCGTCGGGCTCTACTTCGTCGCCGTGATCATCTCGCTGATGAACGACAAGCGCCGCAAGCAGCGCGCCGAGGCGGGACCGGCCGACGACGAGGCCTCGGACCTGGACCTCACCCCCGAGGACATCGGCACCGTCGAGGCCGTGACCTCGCCCCCGGCGCTGCCCGAGCAGTCGGACGGCGGGCGCTCCAGCAAGCTCAACGGGTACGACGACATCACCTGACCTTGACGGGAACGCCGGACCTTGTAGGGTCCGGCGGGTGACCAGCGAGATCACCCTCTTCGTCAATCCCACCGCGGGACGCGGCCGGGGCGCGCACGCCGCGCAGCCGGCCGCTTCGGCGTTGCGGGCCGCCGGATTCTCCGTACGCACCGTGCTCGGCGAGGACGCCGGTGACGCGCTGCGCCGGGCCCGCGAGGCCGTCGAGGGCGGCACCGGGGCCCTGATCACCGTGGGCGGCGACGGCATGGTCAACCTCGCTCTCCAGGCCGTGGCGGGCACCACCACCCCGCTCGGCGTCATCGCCGCGGGCACCGGCAACGACTTCGCCCGCGCCCTGGGGCTTCCGATACGCGAGCCGGCCCGCGCCGGTGAATACGCGGCCCGGGCCCTCAAGGCCGGCCGGCTCACGGACATCGACCTCGGCCGGACCGGCGAGCGCTGGTTCGCCACCGTCCTCGCCTCCGGCTTCGACTCCAAGGTCAATGACCGGGGCAACCGGATGCGATGGCCCTCCGGCCGGTTCAAGTACGACCTCGCGATGCTCGCCGAGCTGGCCGCCTTCCGGCCCATCCCGTACAAGATCACCCTTGACGACGGCGAGACCCGGGAGATCGAGGCGACCCTGGTCGCCGTCGGAAACTCCTCCTCCTACGGAGGAGGCATGCGCATCTGCGCCGACGCCGACCTCACCGACGGGCTCTTCGACGTCACCGTCGTCGGGGACTGCTCCCGGGCGACCCTCATCAAGGTCTTCCCGCGGGTCTACCAGGGCACCCATCTCGGCCACCCCGTGGTCAGCACGTACCGCGTCGCCTCGATCACGCTGGCCGCGGACGGCATCACCGGGTACGCCGACGGGGAGCGGCTCGGCCCGCTGCCGCTCACCGCGGAGTGTGTACGCGGCGCGGTACGGGTATTGGCACCCGTACCGGCGACCGGCCGGAAGGCCGCGGCACCTGGCCTCCAATAAAGATCGCGACCTCTGTCAGAGGCGGCGGGTAGGCTCGAAGACAAGATGACAGAGGACCTCTCACCAGCCGAAGCGTACGCAGCTGCCCGGCTCCGCGCCGTCGAGCAGGCCACCGCGCTCGCACCCTTCCGTGACCTGTACGACTTCGATCTGGACCCCTTCCAGATCGAAGCGTGCCAGGCCCTCGAAGCCGGGAAGGGCGTGCTCGTCGCGGCTCCGACCGGCTCCGGCAAGACGATCGTCGGCGAGTTCGCCGTGCACCTGGCCCTGGAGCAGGGCCGCAAATGCTTCTACACCACGCCCATCAAGGCACTGTCCAACCAGAAGTACGCCGACCTCGCGCGTCGCTACGGCGCCGACAAGGTGGGCCTGCTGACCGGCGACAACAGCGTGAACGCGGACGCGCCGGTGGTCGTCATGACCACCGAGGTGCTCCGCAACATGCTGTACGCGGGCTCCCAGGCGCTCCTCGGGCTCGGATACGTGGTGATGGACGAGGTGCACTACCTCTCCGACCGCTTCCGCGGCGCCGTCTGGGAAGAGGTGATCATCCACCTCCCGGAGTCCGTCACCCTGGTCTCGCTGTCGGCGACCGTCTCCAACGCCGAGGAGTTCGGCGACTGGCTGGACACCGTCCGAGGCGACACCGAGGTGATCGTCTCCGAGCACCGGCCCGTGCCGCTGTGGCAGCACGTCATGGCCGGGCGCCGGATGTACGACCTCTTCGAGGAGGAGACCGACCACGGCGGCCGCGGCGTCTCCCGGCGCGAGGTCAACCCGGACCTGCTGCGCATGGCGCGCATGGAGAACCAGAAGACGTACAACCCGCGCGATCGGCGCCGCGGCAAGATGGTGCGCGAGGCCGACCGCGAGCGGGAGCGCCGCCAGCGCTCCCGGATCTGGACACCGGGCCGCCCCGAGGTCATCGAACGGCTCGACGCCGACGGCCTGTTGCCGGCCATCACCTTCATCTTCAGCCGCGCCGCCTGTGAAGCAGCCGTCCAGCAGTGCATGTACGCGGGGCTGCGGCTCAACGACGAGGAGGCGCGCCAGAAGGTCCGCGAGATCGTCGAGGAGCGGACCGCCTCCATCCCCGGCGAGGACCTGCACGTCCTCGGCTACTACGAGTGGCTCGAAGGCCTGGAGCGCGGCATCGCCGCCCACCACGCGGGCATGCTGCCCACCTTCAAGGAGGTCGTGGAGGAACTGTTCGTCCGCGGCCTGGTGAAGGCCGTGTTCGCCACCGAGACGCTGGCGCTCGGCATCAACATGCCCGCACGTTCGGTGGTGTTGGAGAAGCTCGTCAAGTGGAACGGCGAGCAGCACGCCGACATCACCCCCGGCGAGTACACCCAGCTCACCGGGCGGGCCGGTCGGCGCGGCATCGACGTCGAGGGCCACGCGGTGGTCCTGTGGCAGCGCGGCATGGACCCGGGCGCGCTCGCGGGCCTGGCCGGCACGCGCACCTATCCGCTGCGCTCCAGCTTCAAGCCGTCGTACAACATGGCGGTCAACCTGGTGCAGCAGTTCGGCCGGCACCGCTCGCGCGAGCTGCTCGAAACCTCCTTCGCGCAGTTCCAGGCCGACAAGTCGGTGGTCGGCATCTCGCGGCAGGTCCAGCGCAACGAGGAGGGCCTGGAGGGCTACCGGGAGGGCATGCACTGCCACCTGGGGGACTTCGAGGAGTACGCGCGGATGCGGCGCGACCTCAAGGACCGTGAGACCGAGCTGGCCAAGCACGGCGCGGCCCAGCGCCGGGCGGCCGCCGCGGCCTCCCTGGAGAAGCTCAAGCCGGGCGACATCATCCATGTGCCGACCGGCAAGTTCGCCGGCCTCGCCCTGGTCCTCGACCCCGGGATCCCCGCAGGCCGTACCAACGGCCACCGCGGCGGCTTCGAGCAGCACGACGGGCCGCGCCCGCTGGTGCTGACCGCCGAGCGTCAGGTCAAGCGGCTCGCCTCGATGGACTTCCCGGTGCCGGTGGAGGCCCTGGAGCGGATGCGCGTGCCGAAGTCCTTCAACGCGCGCTCGCCGCAGTCCCGCCGGGACCTGGCGTCCGCGCTGCGCACCAAGGCCGGGCACATCGTTCCCGAGCGGCACCGCAAGGCCCGCTCCGAGGCGGCGGACGACCGCGAGATCACCCGGCTGCGCACGGCCCTGCGCGCCCACCCCTGCCACGGCTGCGACGAGCGCGAGGACCACGCCCGCTGGGCCGAGCGCTACTACCGCCTCCAGCGCGACACCCAGCAGCTGGAGCGGCGCATCGAGGGGCGCACCAACACGATCGCCCGCACCTTCGACCGCATCGTCTCGCTGCTCACCGAGCTGGACTACCTGCGCGACGACGAGGTCACCGAGCACGGCAAGCGCCTGGCCCGCCTGTACGGCGAGCTCGACCTGCTGGCCAGCGAATGTCTGCGCGCGGGCATCTGGGAGGGCCTGAACCCGGCCGAACTCGCCGCCTGCGCCTCGGCGTTGGTGTACGAGGCGCGCCAGTCCGACGATGCCGTCGCGCCCAAGACGCCCGCCGGCAAGGCCAAGGCGTCGCTCGGCGAGATGGTACGGATCTGGGGCCGGCTCGATGCCCTCGAAGAGGACCACAAGATCAATCAGGCCGAGGGCGTGGGCCAGCGCGAGCCCGACCTGGGCTTCGCCTGGGCCGCCTACCAGTGGGCCTCCGACAAGGGCCTGGACGAGGTGCTCCGCGAGGCGGACATGCCGGCGGGCGATTTCGTCCGCTGGTGCAAGCAGGTCATCGACGTCCTCGGCCAGATCGCGGCGGCGGCGCCACGAGAGAACAGCACCGTGGCGAAGAACGCCCGCAAGGCGGTCGACGCGCTGCTGAGGGGAGTCGTGGCCTACAGCTCGGTCGGCTGAGCGGGCGGTACTCGCCGAGCGCCCGGGCCCGGGCCCGGCCGAGCCTGGACGCTCGGCATACGTCCCCCGTACGGGGCCTCCGTACGGGGTCTCCGTACTGGGTCGACGCGCTGGATGAGGGAGCGGCCCCCGCCGGATTGCCCGGCGGGGGCCGCTCCCATGTCGCCCCCTTGCAATATGCCTTCTGTGCAAGAGAGTTGGCGCTGCCCGGGGCGGCCGCCGCCAAGCTGTGGAAAACGGCATGACCCTCCCGGGGGACGTCGGCGGGTGGCTCGGGCCGGGGGATATCCACAGGGGTGGCGGGGTGCCGACGAGTCCGCTTGCATGGACCCATACGCGGCTGATCCGCATCGGCCGACCGCACCAACGGCTGGGTGCCACAGGGAGGGAGACACCTTGACCACCGCCAATGTGTCCGAGAGCGTCCGCACAACTTCCGTGCCACGCAAGGTGGTTGCCGGTCCTCGCGGCCTGCCGTACCTGGGGAGCCTGCCCCGGTTCGGCAAGGACCCGCTCGCCTTCTTCGAACAGCTGCGGGACCGGGGCGACTTCGTGCACTGGCGGTTCGGCCGCGCGACCTCGCTGTTCGTCGCCGACCCGGAGTGCATCGGCGAACTCCTCACCGGGATGGAGCACACCTTCGACCAGCCCGACCTCGGGATCTCCTTCCGCACCCTGCTCGGCAACGGCGTCGTCGTGGCCAAGGGCAAGGACTGGCGCCGCAAGAGATCCTTGGTCCAGCCCTCGGTCCGGCCCAAGCAGGTACGTTCGTACGCGGCGACCATGGCCGCCTGCGCGGTGGACCTCGCCGACGGTTGGACGGACGGGCAGCGGATCGACGTGAAGCGCGAGATGTCCGCGCTCACCCAGCGGATCGCCGTCCGCACCATCTTCGGTGTCGACACCGCCGCGGACGCCGACGCCATCGGCCGGGCCATGGAAGTGGCCCAGCACGAGATCGGGGTGGAGTTCAGTGGGATCGGCGCCCTGCTGCCGGACCGGCTGCCGACCCCCGGCCGGGCCCGCATCAAGAAGGCGACCGCGGTCATCGACGCCGAGGTGAGCCGCGTCGTGGCCCGGCACCGCGCGAGCGACGGCGATCGCCCCGATCTGCTCAGCCGGCTGCTCGCCGCGCAGGACGAGAACGGGACGCGCCTGTCCGACCGGGAGATACGCGACGAGACCGTCACGCTCTACATAGGCGGCCATGAGACCACGAGCAGCACGCTGGTGTGGGCGTGGCACCTGCTGTCCCGCAACCCGCGCGTGCGCGAGGCGCTGGCCGACGAACTCGACCGTGTTCTGGGCGGCACCCGCGAACCCGGCTATGACGACTATGCCCAACTCATCTACACCCAGGCCGTGGTGAAGGAGACCCTCCGGCTCTACCCGACGATCTGGCTCCTCACCGGAGTCGCGAGGGAAGGCGCGGTGCTTGGCGGCCGCGGCATCCCGGTGGGCACCCGGATCTGGGTCAGCCAGTGGGCCACCCAGCGAGATGCCCGCTGGTTCCGCGACCCGGAGGACTTCCGCCCCGAGCGCTGGACGGAGGGCGCCGAGGAGATACCCGAATACGCCTGGTTCCCCTTTGGCGGCGGCCCCCGGGTCTGCCTGGGCACGCGCTTCGCCCTGGTGGAGGCGGTGCTGATCCTGGCGGTCCTGGCCGGCCGCTTCGATCTGGACGTGACTCCCGAGGACCTCACCCCGGTCCCGGGCCTGACGCTCCAGGCGAAGGGGGAGGTGCGGGCGTCGGTGCGGAGGAGAGCGTGAGCGGTCGCCGGCCCCGCCCCGGGCCCGCGCGGCCGCTCCGGAGCTACCCCACCGAGGGCCGTGGGCAACGAGCCGTGCCTGGCTGGGCGTGGCTGAGCGGCCCGTGGCCGGCTGCCTGGCGCGGCAAGCGGGCAGTGGCCGGCGGGTTCGGCTATTGAGCCCTGGCGCCTTCCAACTCCTCGGCCAGCCGGGCTAGTTCAGCAGTCCGAAGGATCCGGTTGCCGAAGCCCGGCAAGGGGACGTGCAGGGGAGCGGTCCATCGGGGCGGGATGGCGTGGAGGCCGTAGTGGGCGCCCGCCAGGCCACCGGTCACGGCCGCCACCGTGTCCGTGTCGCCGCCCAGGTCGATCGCCGCGCCCAGCGCCCGCTCGAAGGAATCCGTCGTACGCAGCGCCCAGAGCGCGGAACCGAGGCAGGGCCAGACCGCGCCGTTGAACTCGGTCGCGTCGTCGGGATGCCAGTCGGGAGCGAGGACCGTCGACCAGCGGGCCCAATGGTCGGGGTGAACGGCGGCCAGCGCGTCCGGCACGGCCGCCAGCGGGTCGGCGCCGGCCAGTGCGGCCCGTATCAGTTCGTGGTAGATCGCCGTGCCCTCCCACGCGGCCCGGTCCCCATGGGTGAGCGCCGCGATACGACGGGCGGCGGCCATCGTCGCCGAGCGTCCCGCGCCGGCGAAGTACACCGCGGCGGTGGTGGCGCGCATCAGTGAACCGTTGCCCGCGGCGCGGCGGTTGACCTGGAAATGGCGGGCCGCCGCAAGATCCCAGGGCTCGCCGTTCGTCAGGACGTCCTCGGTCTGGAGCCCGATGTCCTTGGGCTCCGAGACCGCCCAGCGCTGGAACCGCCGGAAGACGTCGGCCGGTTCGAGGCCACCGCACTCCAGGAGGGAGTCGGCGACCAGCACGGCCATCTGGGTGTCGTCGGTGGCCTCGCCCGGATCCCAGCCGCCTCCGCCGCACATCGTGCCGACGCCG
This sequence comes from Streptomyces sp. CB01201, assembly GCF_002803085.1. GTDB lineage: Bacteria > Actinomycetota > Actinomycetes > Streptomycetales > Streptomycetaceae > Streptomyces > Streptomyces hundungensis. Next base: position 225,067 of record NZ_NNBJ01000011.1, read on the forward strand.
TCGGGGAACCGCCGCGCGTACACCCCGGGCAGGCCGAACTCGAAGGGGGCGCCCAGAGCGTCGCCCACGGCGGAGCCGACCACCGCTCCCGCCGCCCGGCGAGTCGGACGCATGGGTCCTTCTTCGGGGGGCTGGATGCCCGTGCTCCCGTTCATGTCCCGCTCATGCCCGGGCCATACGCCCGTGTCCCGGTCCCGGTCCCCGTCTCTGTCCCCGCCCGCGTTCATGGGCAGGACGTTAGCCAGGGGGCCGCCGGCCGCGCGAACCGAATATCATCCGGCCACCCCCGTCGGAGGATGCCGACCGGTTCGCCTAGGCTCGGATCGTTGTCGCTCTTGGCCGCTCTCGGCGGCTCTGGGAAACGGGGGAAGGTCTGTGACTGAGGATCAGGACGGGGTGGTCCTTTACTGGCGCCCCCTGTGCACGTACTGCATGAAGCTCCGGCTGAGCCTGCTGTTCACGCGGCTGCGGTTCGTCAAGGTGAACATCTGGCGCGACCCCGTCGCGGCCGCGTTCGTGCGCTCGGTCGCGGACGGGAACGAGACCGTGCCCACGGTCACGGTGGCCGGGCGGGCGATGGTGAACCCGTCCAAGAGGGAGCTCTTCGAGGCGGTCCGGGCGCATGCGCCGCGGTCGCTGCCCGGGAGCCGCTGAGCCAACCGTTCGCGAGCCGCCCGGTGCGCGGCGGAAACCGTCGGCTGCCCGCAGGCGGGTCCCCGGCCCGGCCTGCCGTCAGCGGGGATTGCCGTTGGCGGCGAGCCGGTCGCTCATCTCCGCATGCGCCCGTTCGGAGTTGGCGTTCTCCGGGTCGTGCTTCAGGCGCAGGTAGTCGTAGAGCACCTGCACGCACTCGTCCCGCTTGGAGTAGGAGGCGTCCGCGGCCAGTTCCAGGCCCTTGGTGACCTCCCGCAGCTTGCCGTCCGGCGCGGTGTACACCGGGTGCCAGATCAGTTTCACGGCCGGGTTGAGCGCCATCACGACACGGAGTTGGGGCACTTCCTGGGCGATCAGGACGCTGTCGGGGTTGTAGGCGCGCAGGAAGATGTGGACCGGGCCGCGGGCCCGGTTCACGAACGCCTTGGACAGCACGTTCCACATCGGGGTCTTGAGCTTCCAGTCCTCGGTCAGCCGCAGCTTGTCGACCACGCCGCCGAACGGCGTGGCCTCCAGCGGGGTGTGGCCCTTGGAGCGGGCGTACACGCTGGTGTCGATTCCGCCGGACCACAGGGCCATCGTCGGCTTGTCGATCTCCAGGTAGTCCCCGATGAGCTGGACCAGTTCCTGGTACCACGTGTTCGACGCGCGGTGGTCGCGCTGCTCCTGGCGCTCGGTGAACTTCGCCATGGCCTCGTCGTTGAGCCGGCCCTGCTCCGCGAGGCCGCCGAGGACCAACTGCCAGGCGGCGTCCGTGACGCTGTCCGGGAACCCCGCCTGCGCCATCATGTCGCGGAATGTGCTCCACTCCCCGTGCCCGGTCGGATCGAGGGCGTTCTTCCGCGCCGCCTCGTTGGCGCCGGGAACCTCCTGGCGCTGGATCCACTCCGCCACGGCCGCGTTGCCCGCGGTCCCGTGGAGTGCGGCCAGCCCGGCGCGCTGTGCGCCCGTCCTGCCGGACGCCGTCGCGCTCGCGGTTCCGGCCTGTCGCCGGACCGGTGGCACGGCCGCCGGTCCGGTACCCACCGGCGGTGTCCCTGTCTCTCGCACGCTGCCCAGCCCCCCAGCTCGCCGTTCGGTTCCGAGCGCCGAGGCTAGAACCGCGGGCACTCGCCCACCAGGGGCGAAAGGGCAGTCGAGAGGGCACGGCAGCAGGGCGGCGGGAGGGCTGGTGCCGGGCTGGTGCCCGGCGGCCGGGTTCATGCAAGGCACCCTCATATTCGCGATACATCGCGGTTGACCGATACGCGATAGTCGCGATATGTTCGGCTACGAGTATTCGAGAACGAGGGACGAGCGAGGGGCAGGAGGTGACGGCGATGGCGGCAGGGCGGCGCAAGCTCCGCAACCCGTTGGCGCTGGCCGTTCTGGTCCTGCTCGCCGAGCGCCCCGCGATGCATCCGTACGAGATCGCCCAGACTCTGCGCCGGCGCGGCAAGGAGTACAGCATCAAGATCAATTACGGCTCGCTCTACACCGTCGTCCAGAACCTGGAGAAACACGGCTTCGTCGAGGTCGCCGACGTCCAGCGGCAGGGCAACCGCCCCGAGCGCACCCTCTACGCCCTCACCCCGACGGGCCGCGAGGAGATGCTGGACTGGATGGCGGACATCGTCTCGGTGCCGGTGCACGAGTTCCCGGTCTTCGAGACGGCCCTGTCCCTCATCGGCGTACTGCCGCCCGACGAGGTCACCGCGCTGCTGGCGCAACGTGTCAATACGCTGGAGGTGCGGGCCGCCGGGCTGCGGGGAGCGCTGCGGAAGCTGCGCGAGACGCTGCCCCGGTTCTTCCTCGTCGAGACCGAATACCAGCTCCACATGATCGACGCCGAGGCGGAGTGGGTGCGCGGCCTCCTCAAGGAGATCGCGGACGGCACCCTCAGCGGCATCGACGGATGGCGCAGTTGGCAGGCCACGGGTGAAGTGCCCGAGGAATGGAAGCACTTGGAGGGCGAGGACCACTCCCGCGAGTAGTCCGGGGAGGCCGGGACACCACCGGTCTCCGGACGCGCAGGCGACGCGCACGCACCGCGTACGGCGGGCGCGCCGACGCGCGGGACACACGGGACCCGCACGCAGTACCCAGGGACCAGCAGTACGCAGTAGCACAGGGAAAACCCCGGCACGGGCTGTTGCAGCAGCCCCCGCCGGGGTTGCGACCCCGGACCCGACCCGCACGAGGCAGGCCAGGCGATCGAAGGTGCGGCACGCCAAGGATAGCCCGGCGCTCCCCACGCGGATCGGTCCGTCACACCGACCATCCCCGCTCACCCAGGAGAGCTCCGTCATGAATACCCGGAGTACCCGGGCGCCCGCAGTCGAGGCGCACCACCTGATCAAGACGTATCCCGGAGATGTCACCGCCCTCAACGGCATGGGCATCACCGTCGCGGCCGGCACGGTCTTCGGACTGCTCGGCCCCAATGGCGCCGGCAAGTCCACCACCGTCAAGATCCTCACCACCCTCGCCCGCCCCGACAGCGGCACCGCGACCGTCGCCGGGCACGACGTGCTGCGCCACCCCGACCGGGTCCGGCGCGCGATCGGTGTCGTCGCGCAGAAGTCCGGGGCCGATCCCGTGGCCACCGGCCGCGAGAACCTCCAGCTCCAGGGGCGCCTGTACGGGCTCACCGGCGCGGCTCTCAAGCGCCGCGTGGACGAGCTGCTCGAACGCTTCGACCTCGCGGACGCCGGCAAGCGCGTCGTGAAGGGGTACTCGGGCGGCATGCAGCGCCGCCTCGACGTGGCGCTCGGCCTGGTGCACCGGCCCGAGGTGCTCTTCCTCGACGAGCCGACCACCGGACTCGACCCCGAAGCCCGCACCGCGATGTGGGACGAGATCGCGCGGCTCGCCGGGGACGAGGGGCTCACCATCGTGCTCACCACGCACTACCTCGAAGAGGCCGACCGGCTCGCCGAGCGGATCGCGATCGTGGACCGGGGCCGGGTCGTCGTCGAAGGCACCCCCGACGAGCTGAAGGGCGAACTCCGCGGCGACGCCGTCCATGTGGAGCTGCGCGAAGCCGTCACCGGACGCGCCCTGCTGCGCGAGGCCCTCACCGGACTGCCCGGCGTGCACGAGGTGCTGCTGGACGGCCGCCGGGTCAGCGCACGCGCCGACGACGGCGCGGCCGCCGTGCCCGTGCTGCTCGCCGCCCTGGAGCGCGCCGGAGCCTCCGTCGCCGCCGCGACCGTGGCCCGCCCCTCCCTGGACGACGTCTATCTGCGCTATGCCGGACGCCGTTACTCCGAGGCCGAGGCGGCAGCCGACGCCCCCGCCCTCGCCACCGCCGGAGGCACCCGATGACCAGCACCACCGCCACACCCGCGCCGCTGCGCTCCAACGCCCTCGCCCAGACCTGGTACATGACGCAGCGTCAGCTGATGGCGATCTTCCGGCAGCCCGCCTATCTCCTGATCACCCTGGTGCAGCCGGTGATCTGGCTGTTCCTGTTCGGCAACCTCTTCAAGAAGGTCGTCCAGCTCGGCGGCTTCGGCACCACGTCCTATCTGGACTACCTCGTGCCCGGCATCGTCCTGATGAGCGCGCTCGGCTCCAGCATGTGGGCCGGCATGGGCACCCTGGAGGAGATCGAGCGCGGCACGCTCAACCGCTTCCTCACCACGCCCGTCAGCCGCGGCGCCCTGATGAACGCCAACGTCGTGCAGAACGGCATCAGCATCACCGTCCAGACCGTGATCATCCTGCTGCTCGGCAAGCTCGGCGGCGCCCACTACCCGGGCGGCTTCGGCGGTCTGGTCGTCCTGGCCGTCGCCGCGATCCTGCTCGGCACGGTCTTCGGCGCCTTCTCCAACGCGCTGGGCATGCTGGTGCGCCAGCGCGAGTCGATCATCGGCATCAACACCTTTCTGCTGCTGCCGCTGACCTTCCTGTCCTCGGCGTTCATGGCGCCGTCCCAGATGCCGTCCTGGATGCGCCACATCGCCGACTTCAACCCGCTCAACTGGGGCATGGTGGCGGGCCGTTCGGCGATGGCGGCAGAACCGGACTGGGGTCTGGTGCTCGGCCGGGGCGGCGCCCTGCTCGGCCTCGCGATCGTCGCGGTCTGGCTGTCGACCCGTACGTTCCGCTCCTACCAGAAGTCGGTGTAGCGACAACCCGGGCCAACTCCGTCATCGGTGAGCCCGGTTGGGGCCCTGGCGGCCCAGGCGTTCGCTGAACCACGAAACCCCCGGCGGGGCAGGTGCCGGGGGTTTCGCGGGCGGGGGAGCGGGTCAGGCGGCCGGGGCCTCCTGCTCGCGTTCCACCTGCTCGTTCCACTCGCGCTTCGCCGCGCGCCAGGCGTCGTCGTCCTGACCGAGGCGCCAGTAGCCCGAGATCGACAGCCGCTCACGCGGTACGCCGCGCTCGACCCGGAGCAGCGCGCGCAGCTCCTTCACGAAGCCCGCCTCGCCGTGCACGAAGGCGTGCACATCGCCCGCCGGGAACTCCAAGTCCTTGACCGCGCCCACCAGTTGGGAGCCCACCGCATGCTCGCCCCGGTGCAGCCAGGTCACCGCGACGCCGTCCGGGGTGCTGAGCTTCTGCTCCTCCTCGGGGCCGGCCACCTCGACGAAGGCATGCACCAGCGCACCCGCCGGCATCCGCTCCAGGGCCGCCGCGATGGCGGGCAGCGCGCTCTCGTCACCGGCCAGCAGGTGCCAGTCGGCCGCCGGGTCCGGGGCGTAGCCGCCGCCGGGGCCGAGGAAGCGGACCGTCTCGCCGGGCTGCACCCGCAGGGCCCACGGGCCCGCGAGGCCCTCGTCGCCGTGCACCACGAAGTCGACGGTCAGCTCGCCCAGTTCGGCGTCCCAGTCGCGCACCGTGTAGGCGCGGGTGCTGGGCCACTGGGCGCGCGGGAACTCGGCGCGGATCCGCTCCATGTCGAAGGGCTCCGGGTAGCTCACGCCCTGCGCCGGGAACAGCAGCTTGATGTAGTGGTCGGTGTACTCGCCGACGCCGAAGCCGGCCAGCGACTCGCCGCCGAGCACGACGCGCACCATGTGCGGCGTGATGCGCTCGGTGCGCACCACTCGCGCCTCGTTGATCTTCGGTGCCTTGCGAGACGGGCGTTCTGCCACTGTGCGCTCCCCTGATCCACCATTAGTTAGGATTACCTAAGTTAACACCTTCGGTGCCGGAAGGCCCGAGGGGAGCCGGGGGATTCCGAGAGAAATCCGGGTGGGGCCCGAGGGAGGTCCGCGCCGGGGCCCGGGTGGGAGCCGGGCGGGAGCCGGGCGGGAAGGGGAGCACTCCTCCTCGTGGCGTCCGGCGTCCGGCTTCCGGCTTCCGGCTCCGGTTCCGGTTCCCGGGACGCCCTTCTCAGGCGCGCAACGTGGTGAGCAGCCGGCCCGTCGCTCCGGCCAGGCCCCACTGGGCCACCAGCTCTTCGAGGGTGGCCGGATCGAGCGGCTCGGTGGGCAGTGCCGGGTCGAACTTCGGCAGCGGCACGTCCATCGCGACCCGTACCACCTTGGGCGCGACGTCCAGATAGTCGGCCGCCTCCAGGATTCCCCGCCGCTTGGCCGGGGTCAGCTTGGAGAACCGGTCGGCGGCGGCCGCGCGGACGCCCGCCAGATCCCCGTACTCGTTGATCAGCTGGGCCGCCGTCTTCTCGCCGATGCCCTTGACGCCGGGCAGCCCGTCGCTGGTGTCGCCGCGCAGCGCCGCGAAGTCCGCGTACTGATCGGGTCGCACCCCGTACTTCGTACGGATCAGCTCGTCGTCCACCAGGTCGCAGTCGCCCACGCCCTTGCGCGGGTAGAGCACCCGCACCCCGCGCACGTCGTCGACCAGCTGGAACAGGTCGCGGTCGCCCGTGACGATGTCGACCGGGCCGGGCGCGAGGCCCGACAGGGTGCCGATGACGTCGTCCGCCTCGTAGCCGTCGACGCCGACGCGGGCGATGCCCAGCGCGTCCAGCATGTCGTCGATCACCGGGATCTGGGGGGCCAGTGTGTCCGGGGTCTCCTCCTCGTCGGGCTGACCGGCCGGAGTCTCCTCGGCCACCCGGTGCGCCTTGTAGGAGGGGATCAGGTCGACCCGCCACTGCGGCCGCCAGTCCGCGTCCATGCACGCCACCAGGTCGTCCGGGCGGTGGTCGTGGACCAGGCGTGAGATGAAGTCGAGCAGACCGCGCACGGCGTTGACCGGTGTGCCGTCCGGCGCCCTGACGGTGTCCGGGACCCCGAAATAGGCGCGGTAGAAGAGGGACGAGGTGTCGAGGAGCATCAGGCGTCGCGTCACACCCCGATGATGCCGCACCCCACTGACATGCACCCCGCGGCCCGGCCCGGCCCGGCCACGGGCTTCGCGGCGCGGCCCCGTCCCGCGCCTCAGTGCCCGTCCCGCTCGTGAACAAGTGAACTGGATCACTGTTGTGTTTGCTTCCGATCGGGCCGGGCAGGCGCGTCGCCGGAGCGGACCCAAGTATGGTTTTCAACCATTTCTCGGGCTGCGGACCGAATCCGCGCCGCTCCACGGCCCGCCCGCGGGGGATGCGGGCCGTTTTCGGTTCAACCCGTGAGGTGTATGTGTCCAGGCTGCAAGCCGAGCAGCTCTACAAGGTGTTCGGCAGACGACCCGAGGAAGCCGTCCGCACGCTCGAAAGCGGCGGCGACCGCGACGAGCTGCGGGCGGACGGGACGACCGCGGCGGTGATCGACGCCTCGTTCACGGTGGAACCCGGTCAGATCTTCGTTGTCATGGGTCTCTCCGGCTCCGGAAAATCCACCCTGCTGCGCATGCTCAACGGGCTCCTGGAGCCCACCTCGGGCCGTGTCCTGTTCGATGGCCAGGACCTGACCAGCCTGCCCGCCCGTGAGCTGCGTACGGTCCGCTCCAGCAAGATCAGCATGGTCTTCCAGCACTTCGCGTTGTTCCCGCACCGCAGCGTCCTGGAGAACGCGGCGTACGGCCTTGAGGTTCAGGGCGTACCCCGCGCCGAGCGCGAGAAACGTGCCGCCGAGGCCCTGGAGCTGACCGGCCTGGCCGGCTGGGGCGACTCCTGGCCCGACGAGCTGTCCGGCGGCATGCAGCAGCGTGTGGGCCTGGCCCGCGCCCTGGCCACCGACGCCGACCTGCTCCTCATGGACGAGTCCTTCAGCGCGCTCGACCCGCTGATCCGGCGCGACATGCAGGACCAGCTCCTCGAACTGCAGAAGCGCCTCAAGAAGACGATCGTCTTCATCACGCACGACCTCAACGAGGCCATGCGGCTCGGCGACAACATCGCCGTCATGCGCGACGGGCGCATAGTCCAGCTCGGCACCGCCGAGGACATCCTGCTCACGCCGGCCAACGACTACGTGGCCTCGTTCATCCAGGACGTCGACCGCTCCCGGGTGCTCACCGCGCTGTCCGTGATGACCACCCCGCACCGCCCCGACGCGGGCGAGTGCGACTGCGAGAGCGTGCTGCCGGACACCCCCGTCGCGGACGTGTGCACGGTCGCGGCCCGCGTTCCGCACCCGGTCGCCGTCAAGGACACCCACGGTTCCGTGCTCGGCGTCGTGCCGCAGGAGCGGCTCATCGCCTTCCTGGGGGACGACAAGCAGGGCCCGGTCGAATGCTCGATGAAGGAGGTGGCGACGCATGCCTAGGCTGAACCTCGGCGGCTGGGTCGACAGCGCCGTCAACTTCCTCCAGAGCCACCTCTCCTGGCTGTTCGACGCCATCACCCACCTCGTCAACGGCATGTACGACGGCATCAACGCGGTGCTCGACGCGCCGCAGCCGCTGCTTTTCGCGGGCATCCTCGCCGTGATCGCCTGGTGGCTGCGCGGCCTGTCCGCGGGCGTCCTGGCCTTCGTCGGGTTCGCGCTGATCGACTCGATCCAGCTGTGGGACGACACCATGTCGACGCTGTCGCTGGTGCTCGTCGCCGCGATCGTGACGCTGGTCGTCGCCATCCCGCTCGGCATCTGGGCGGCCCGCTCCAAGACGGTCAGCGCCGTCCTGCGGCCGGTCCTCGACTTCATGCAGACCATGCCGGCGATGGTCTACCTGATCCCCGGCATCATCTTCTTCGGCGTCGGTGTCGTGCCCGGCATCATCGCCACCATCGTCTTCTCGCTGCCCCCGGGCGTGCGGATGACGGAACTCGGCATCCGCCAGGTCGACGGCGAGCTCGTCGAGGCGGCCGAGGCCTTCGGCACCACCCCGCGCAACACGCTGATGCGGGTCCAGCTGCCGCTCGCGCTGCCCACCATCATGGCGGGCATCAACCAGGTGATCATGCTCAGCCTGTCGATGGTCGTCATCGCCGGCATGGCGGGCGGCGGCGGCCTCGGCGGCGCCGTCTACCGCGCCATCGGCAACGTCGACATCGGCCTCGGCTTCGAGGCCGGCATCTCCATCGTCGTCCTGGCCATGTACCTGGACCGGATGACCGGCGCGCTCAGCCGCCAGGTCTCGCCGCTCGGCCGGCGCGCGCTCGCCAAGGCGAAGGCCGCCGCCGGCGGTCTCAAGATCTGGAACTACCGTCCGCAGCCCGTCGTCGCGATCGTCGGCGTGGTCGTCCTCGCCGTCGTCGCGGGCGGCATGAACATGTTCGGCTCCTCCGGCTCTGACGCCGTCACCGGCGCCAAGGACGTGGGCAAGGGCAAGAAGATCTCGCTCGGCTACATCCCGTGGGACGAGGGCGTCGCCTCCACCTTCCTGTGGAAGGAACTCCTGGAGCGCCGCGGCTTCACCGTGGACGCCCGCCAGTACGAGGCCGGCGCGCTCTACACCGGCATGGCCGGCGGCCAGATCGACTTCGAGACGGACTCCTGGCTGCCCACCACGCACGCCCAGTACTGGGCGAAGTACAAGGACAAGCTGGAGGACATGGGCTCCTGGTACGGCCCCACGTCCCTGGAGCTCTCCGTGCCGTCCTACGTCAAGGACGTCAACACCCTGGACGACCTCAAGGGCAAGGGCTCCGAGTTCCAGAACCGCATCGTCGGCATCGAGCCGAGCGCCGGTGAGACGGGCATCCTGAAGGACAAGATCCTCAAGGAGTACGGCCTCGACGGCGAGTACAAGGTCGTCGACGGCTCCACGCCCGGCATGCTCGCCGAGCTGAAGCGCGCGTACGCCAAGAAGGAGCCGATCGTGGTTCCGCTCTGGTCGCCGCACTGGGCGTACAACACCTACGACCTGAAGAAGCTCAAGGACCCCAAGGGCGTCTGGGGCAAGGGCGACGGGGTGCACACCCTGGCCCGCAAGGGCTTCGCCTCCGACAACGCCGAGGTCGGCAAGTGGCTGAAGAACTTCAAGATGGACGAGAAGCAGCTCACCAGCCTTGAGGCCAAGATCCAGTCCACCGGCAAGGGCAAGGAGCAGGACGCGGTGCGCGCCTGGCTGAAGGAGAACCCGGGCTTGGCCGACAAGTGGACGCCGGTTGGCTCCTAGCCGCCCCGGGAAACCCCCTTCCCACCTCACCCTTCCGCAGCCGCGGCCGGTCCTCCGGCCGCGGCTGCGGGGCGTTGCGATCCGGCCTGATCCGGTGCCCAACCCTTCGCGATCTTGGCGGGACGGTCCCCTCGGACCGCGAAGCTGCGTAGGGTGACCTGGACGCAGCCGGTGCGTACGCGGACCGAGTGAACGGGGAGGGAGCCCGGGAGATGGACGACAAGGAAACTCTTCGGGTGGGAGTGGCGGTCCGGCGTCTGCGCCGCAGCCTCGGCCTCACCCTCGCGGTGGTCGCCGAGCGCAGCGGGCTATCGGTGCCCTTCCTCAGCCAGGTCGAGAACGAACGCGCCCGCCCCAGCGCCCGCTCCCTCCAGCGCGTCGCGGACGCCCTGAACACCACGGTCGCCGAGCTGTACGACGCCGCCGACTGCACCCGTACGGTCGACGTCGTACGGGCCGAACCCGAGGCCGAGGAGCCGGGCCACGGGGTGCGGGAGCTGCTGCGCGGACACCATCAGCTGCACGCCATGGAGTTCACCGGCGAGCAGGACACCGGGCGTGAATTCCAGCACCGCAACGACGAGTTGATGTACGTGGCCGACGGCGCCGCCGAGGTGGAGGCCGAGGGCCGCGCCTACCGCCTGGAGCGCGGCGACACGCTGTGCCTGTCCGGCGGGGTGCGCCACCGCTGGCGGGCGGCGCTGCCCGGCACCCGCATCCTGGTCGTGGCGGTCGCCGATCACATCGAGGCGATCGAGGAGACCCGCCACTGATGCGGGTGGTCTCCCTCGTCCCCTCGTTGACGGAGGCCGTCGCGGTCAGCGGCCCCGGCCTCCTGGTCGGTGCCACCGACTGGTGCAGCCATCCGGCCGGGCTCGACGTGGTCCGGGTCGGCGGCACCAAGAACCCGGACGTGGAGCGTGTCGTCGCGCTCGCCCCGGACCTGGTCGTCGCCAACGAGGAGGAGAACCGCCCCGCCGATCTGGCCGCCCTCACCGCGGCCGGCCTCGACGTCCTGGTCACCGAGGTCCGCACCCTTCCGCAGGCCTTCACCGAGCTGGAGCGCGTTCTGGTGGAGGGCTGCGGGCTCGCCCGGCCCGACTGGCTGGACGCGGCCGAGCGGGCGTGGGGCGCGGTGCGCCCGGGCCCGCAGCGGAGTGCGGTCGTGCCGGTCTGGCGGCGGCCCTGGATGGTCCTCGGCCACGACACCTTCGCGGGCGATCTGCTGGCCCGGCTCGGCGTGCGCAACGTCTACGCCGATCACGCCGAGCGCTACCCGCGCATCGGCATCGACGAGCTGAACGCGGCGGGCGCCGACCTCGTCGTGCTGCCCGACGAGCCGTACCGCTTCACTCCCGACGACGGCCCCGAGGCCTTCCCCGCACTGCCCGCCGCCCTCGTGGACGGGCGTCAACTCACCTGGTACGGGCCGTCGTTGGCCGAAGCGCCGGCCGTGCTCGGCGCGGCGCTCCGGGTCGGGACCTGAGCGGGGCCGCCCTGCCGGGGCGGCCGCTCGACGCGGCTACTTCTTCACCGGCGCCGCGAGCAGCCTGCCGTCGACCAGCCCCCGTACGGTGTGGAACCCGGCCACCAGCCAGGCCGTCACGAGGAGCGCGTACAGGGCGACCGCCAGCCAGTCGAAGGCGTGCAGTCCGGTGTGCCGGGCGAGGCCCTCGGCGCCGGTGACACAGGTGCCCACGGGGAAGGTGAAGGCCCACCAGGTCATCGCGAAGCCCATCCCGTTCCGGGCCGCCCGGACCGCCATGGCCACCGCGAGCGCCAGCCACATCAGGGCGAAGCCCATCACGGGCACCCCGTACAGGACGGCGAAGGCGGCCATGCCCTGCGCGTAGGCCGCGTCGATGGAACCGCCCGCCACATCGGCCAGTTTGTTCACCGCGGTGGTGGACTGGCCGAGGGGGCCGAGCACCAGGAACAGGGTGGGCGTGAGGAACAGGGGCAGTGCGCCCCGGTGGATCAGGCGGGAGAACACCACGGGCAGGATCACCAGGGTGGCGAGCAGGCTCATCCCGAACATCGCGTACGAGGCGAGCAGCATGGCCTCGCGGGCCTGGCCGGCGGGCAGTTGGGGCACCAGCAGCGGGCCGAGCGTCGCCGAGACCATGGGGGCGACCACGGGCAGCAGCCAGACGGGGGATGCGCTGCCGGGCGCCACGTCGTGCCGCGCGACCATCAGATACGGCACCGCCACCGCGGCGACCAGGCCGATCAGGGTTCCGGCCCCGTACAGCACCCACGCCAGCGGTACGGCCGCGGCCTCGCCGATCACGCCGGCGCCGACGGAAAGGGTGCCGATGCCGACGGCCAGGAACGCCATCGACAGGCAGCCGTAGAAGGGCGCGACGGTGGGGTCCAGGAGATGGGCGCGGGCCTGGTCGCGGTGGTGCAGCCAGTGCCCGGCGCGGGCCACGAGCAGGACGGCGAGCATGGCCAGCGAGAGCGCCCAGATCACCGGAAGGCCCGGGATGTGGAACGGCAGCCCGGCGCCCGCGTTGGCGATGATCGCGGTGCCCATCACCGCGGCGTACCAGTTCGGGCCGAGGTGGCGCAGGGCGGGACGGCGCCGGGCGGCGACGGGGTGGTGGGTGCGGGGGCGCGGTTGCGCGACGGTGGCCATGGATCCAGCTTCTGCCCGCCGATCCGGCCCCGCCACGCCTGCTGGAGCTATGAGCCCATAAGCTGGGTTTATGAGCAGGAACGATTCCGAGGACACCGCCCCCCTCGCCCACCGGGTCCCCGACCTCGGGGCGATGGAGCTGCTGCTCGCGGTCGCCCGGCACGGCAGCCTCGGGCGGGCGGCCCGTGACCTCGGCATCACCCAGCCCGCCGCGAGCAGCCGGGTCCGCTCGATGGAGCGCCTCCTCGGCGTCGCCCTCGTCGACCGCTCCCCGCGCGGCTCCAGGCTCACCGCCGAGGGCGTCCTGGTGACGGACTGGGCGCGGCGGGTCGTGGAGGCGGCCGAGGCGTTCGACGCGGGCGCGCAGGCGCTGCGCGGACGCCGGGACTCGCGCCTACGGGTCGCCGCCAGCATGACCATCGCCGAGTATCTGCTGCCGGGCTGGCTGATCGCGCTGCGCGCGGAACGCCCCGGCACCGCCGTCTCGCTCAGCGCCGGGAACTCGGCGGTGGTCGCGGAGCGGCTGCTCGCCGATGAGGCCGACCTCGGCTTCGTCGAGGGGCTCGGCGTGCCCGTGGGCCTGGACTCGGCGGTCATCGGTCACGACCGGCTCGTCGTGGTCACGGCCCCCACGCACCCCTGGGCCCGTCGGCGGGGGCCGCTGCTGCCCGCGGAGCTGGCCGCGACTCCGCTCATTTCGCGCGAGCACGGCTCGGGCACCCGTCAGGTCCTGGACGCGGCCCTCGCCGCGCACGGCGGCCTCGCCGAGCCCCTCATCGAACTCGCCTCCACCACCGCGGTGAAGGCGGCCGTCGTCAGCGGGGCCGGGCCCTCGGTGCTCAGCGAACTCGCGCTCGGCGAGGAACTGGCCGCCCGCCGGCTCGTGCAGATCCCGGTCGAGGGCGTGCGGCTGCGGCGTGATCTGCGGGCCGTGTGGCGCCAGGGTCCGCTGCCGGCCGGGCCCGCCCGCGATCTGCTCTCGCTGGCCCGGCCGACCTGAGAGCCGTCCGGCACCTCACCTGACGGCTCGTCAGGCAGAGACCAGGCGGCAGCCGTTGGTGTCCGCGTGGGCGTGGACCAGGCGCTGCTCGATGGTGCGCCGGACCGCCGGCCACTCCTCGTCGAGGACCGAGTAGAACGCCGTCCCGCGCACCAGACCGTCCAGGCCCCGGGTGTGCACCCGGCGCACGCCCTCGCAGACCGCGCCGAGCCGTTCGATCGCGGCCCGCGAGCGGGCGTTGCGCGCGTCGGCGCGCAGCGAGATCCGGCGTACCCGCCAGGTGTCGAAGGCGTGCTGGAACATCAGCAGCTTGGCCTCGGTGTTGATGCCGGTGCCCTGGGCGTGCGCGGAGAGCCAGGTGGCGCCGATCTCGGCCGCGTCCGGGACCGCGTCCGCGGCGCCGGTCAGCGGGCCGCGCGGCGCGGGCGGCCACACCACGGGCCCGTCCCAGTAGTCGAGTTCGCAGAACCGGGTGGAGCCCACGACGAGGCCGTCCGCGGCCCTTACGGTCGCGAACGCCAGGCTGCGGCCGGCCTCCTGGTCGGCCAGCGCGCTGTCGACGTAGGCGTACGCCGCGTCCAGGCCGTGCGGCACCGGTGTGAAGGCGTACGAGGTCCGGTCGGCCGCTGCGGCGGCGGCCAGGGCCGGGGCGTGGGAGGGGCTGAGCGGTTCGAGCCGTACGGAACGGCCCGACAGGATGACGGGTGCGGGCACGGGGCCTTCGGTCCTTCGGGGCGTGGCGGAGCTTCCCCACCTGTGGGCGGGGCGAGCGGGGACACGGAGGAACACATGGTCAGGATGTGTCCGTGAAATGGCCAGGGAAGGAACGAGAGCGCGAAGAGGAACGAGCGGCCAGGTGAAGGCGAGGAGTCTCGGGGAATCCGCCCGGTGAGGGGCGGCGAGAGGAAGATACCCGGATGATCGCCGAATCGTCACCCCCTCGCGGGGGCGCGGGTTCCCGGGCGTGTCGGACGGCCCGGGGCGAGGCCTGCTCCCGGGCCGCCGTCACCGGGGAGAGGCCTGCTCCCGGGCCGCCGTCACCGGGGAGAGGTGGGGGTTCAGCGCGCGGAGGCGGCCCGCACCAGGCCCTCGGTGACCCGGGTGTCCCGGCCCATCTCGGGATGCCACTGGACGCCCAGGACCCAGGCGGCACCGGGCAGTTCGGCCGCCTCGACGGTGCCGTCCTCCGCGTACGCCGAGGCCACCAGGCCGGGGGCGAGGCGGTCCACGCACTGGTGGTGGTAGGTCGGCACGTCGGCTGCCTCGGGGACGAGCGAGGCGTACCGGGTGCCCGGCACCGGCTTCACGGTGTGCTCGGCGAAGACGCCCCGGCCGCCGGTGTGCCCGTCCAGGTGCTGGACCAGCGTTCCGCCGAGGGCCACGTTGAGGAGCTGGAGACCCCGGCAGACGCCGAGCAGGGGAGTGCCCGACGCCAGGGCCGCCTCGATCAGTGCCAGCTCCCAGGCGTCCCGCTCGCGGGCCGGGGGCCCGGTCAGCGGCGACGGCTCGGCCCCGTACCTGACCGGCTCCACGTCCGCCCCGCCGGCGATGACCAGGCCGTCCAGGCGCGCCACGACCTCGGCGGCGGCCGCCGAGGTGTCGTCCGGCGGCAGCATCGCGGCCAGGCCCCCGGACGCCCGGACGAGCCGGGGATATCCGGCGGGCAGCAGGGCGGCGGGCAGGTCCCACACGCCCCACCGGGCGGGCTCCAGATACGTACTGATGCCGATGAGCGGCTTGGACACGGCGGCTGTCTCCGTTCGTAGGGGTTCAGTCCCGGGCGAGTTCGGCCTCGGCGGCGGCCAGGGCGGCGAACTCCTCCTCGGGTGCGTGGGCGACCAGTCGGTGGCGACTGTAGAAGGCGAAGTAGGCCAGCGCGATCGCGTAGACGCCGAGCGCGATGAATGCCGCGTCCTTGTCCACCAGGAAGGTGGCGACGAGGGCGAAGAGCGCGAGCACCAGGGCGACGGAGGAGGTCAGGATCCCGCCGGGGGTGCGGTAGGGCCGCTCAAGGCCCGGCTCGCGGCGGCGCAGGACCACGTGCGAGAGGGCCATCAGGGCGTAGGAGATGGTGGCGCCGAACACCGCGACGTTCAGCATCCGGCCGCCGTTGCCGCTCCAGGCGGCGAGCGCGAAGCCGAGCGCGCCGGGGATCAGCAGGCCGAGGTAGGGCGACTTGCGGCGGCTGGTCAGGGACAGGAAGCGGGGCAGGTAGCCGGCCCGGGACAGGGCGAAGAGCTGGCGCGAGCCCGCGAAGATCAGTGAGAAGAACGAGGCCACCAGGCCGGCCAGGCCCGCGTAGTTGACGAACCGGCTCAGGGCGGTGGGGCCGCCGTCGCCCTGGAGCGCCACGACCAGCGGGTTGCCCGCGTCCTTGAGCGCGGCCGAGCCGTGCGCCCCGGTCGCGGCGAAGAAGGTCACGACGGCGAGCAGCACGAGGACCGACAGCGAGATGGCGAGCGCGCGCGGCATGGACCGTACCGGGTCCTTGGCCTCCTCGGCCGCCAGCGGCACCCCCTCGACGCCGAGGAAGAACCACATGCCGAACGGGAACGCGGCCCAGATGCCGAGCACCCCGAACGGCAGCCAGGAGTTGGAGCCGAGTGCGGAGGCGTCCACCGGGATGTCGTTGAGGCGGGAGGCGTCGAAGTCGGTGAAGGCCCCGATGGCGAACACCAGCAGGGCGGCCACGGCGATCGCGGTCACCACGAGGCTGAAGCGCAGCGCCTCGCCCACGCCCCACAGATGGATGCCGATGAAGACGGCGAAGCAGGCGAGGTAGACGGGCCAGCCGGAGGTCAGGCCGAACAGGCCGAGCGATTCGACGTAGTCGCCGATGAAGAGCGAGATCGCGGCGGGCGCCAGGATGTACTCGATGAGGATCGCGGTGCCGGTCAGGAAGCCGCCCCAGGTGCCGAGCGCCCGGCGGGCGAACCCGTAGCCGCCGCCCGCGGTGGGCAGGATGGCCGACAGCTCGGCCAGCGAGAACACCAGACAGGCGTACATGATGCCCATCAGGACGGTGGCGGTGGCCAGGCCTCCGAAGCCGCCCTTGGACAGGCCGATGTTCCAGCCGGAGAAGTCGCCCGAGACCACATAGGCGACGCCGAGCCCGGTGAGCAGCAGCCAGCCGGCGCTGCCGCGCCGCAGGGTGCGCCGGTGCAGATAGTCGTCCTCGGCGGAGGCGGTCGGTGCGGTGCGCAGATCGGTGCCCTCGGCCATGAGCCGCTCCAGATGATCGTCAAGGGAAGATCAGGTCAATGGTTCGGCTGCATACCTTTGCCGGAGGGCAGGGTGATGCGCAAGGGGTGGACGTAAAACCGCGGTTACGGAAAGCGCCGGTGAACGGGCGCCCGGGTGAAGGGAGTTGCCCGCGCGGGGCGGCCCGGTGTGCTCGGATCCACTCAGGTCCGCCCAGGTCCGCCCAGGTCCGCTCAGGTCCGCTCAGGTCAAGAAGCCGCGCAGCAGAGCCGCCGTGCCCCCGCAGTGCTCGCGCATCACCTCGCGCGCGCCGTCCGCGTCCCCGTCCAGGACCGCCTCGACCAGGGCGCTGTGCTGGTGCTGCGAGTGCTCCAGGTTGCGCACCAGGAGCGGGATGCAGTCGAGCAGGTCGTTCACGGTGGCCCGCACCGCTGCGTACTGGGCGGTGAGCGTGGGCGACCCGGAGAGTTCGGCCAGGGTGAGGTGGAGCAGGGTGTCCCGGCGGCGGTAGTCGGTGAGCGGGGCGTCGTGGGTCGCGGTGAGCGCGGCGCGCAGCCGTCCGGCGCCGTCGTCGGTCAGCCCGTGCGCCGCGCAGAGCCCGGCCGCGCCGACCTCCAGGACCTCCCGGAAGCGCAGGATGTCCTCGACGTCCACCGAAGCGACCCGCCGGCGCAGTTCGTCCTCGCCGCCCTCGGCGGCCCGGGGCAGTACGAACGTGCCGCCGTAGCGGCCCCGTCTGCTCTCCACCAGGCCCTGGTCCTGGAGCACCTTGAGCACCTCGCGCAGGGTGACCCGGCTGATCCCCATCCGCTCGGCCAACTCCCGCTCGGCGGGCAGCCGTTCACCGGAGGGGACCAGTCCCAGGCGCAGCAGCTGGAGGATCTGCTCCAGCGCTTCCTCGAAGCCGTTCCCGGCCCGTACGGTCCGTAGCACGGGGACGAGCGTGTCGGCCGTCCGCCCCTCCGCGCGGTCGGCTGTCCGGCCCTCCGCGCGGTCCGCCGAGTCGATCTTCTTCGCCACGTCGTGGATTCCCCTTCCCAATCAATGGTCCTACCCCATACCTTATGGCTCTCGGCTGACCCAAGGAGGAGCTTCCCGTGGCAGACCGCACACCCCCGCTCGCGATCGAGGAGCTGCGCGCTCTGGTCGCGAGCGGTGAGATCGATACTGTCGTCCTCGCCTTCCCCGATATGCAAGGGCGGTTGCAGGGCAAGCGCTTCGCCGCCGGGTTCTTCCTCGACGAGGTACTGGCGCACGGCACCGAAGGCTGCAACTACCTGCTCGCCGTCGACACCGAGATGAACACGGTGGACGGCTACGCGATGTCGTCCTGGGAGCGCGGTTACGGCGACTTCGCGATGCACGCGGACCCGGCGACCCTGCGCCGCGTCCCGTGGAACGAGGGCACCGCGATGCTCATCGCCGACCTCGGCTGGGCCGACGGCTCGCCGGTCGTCGCGGCCCCGCGCCAGATCCTGCGCCGCCAGCTGGAGCGGCTCGCCGAGCTCGGCTACACCGCCCAGGTCGGCACCGAACTCGAATTCATCGTGTTCAAGGACAGCTACGAGCAGGCCTGGGACGCCGGGTACAAGGGCCTCACCCCGGCCAACCAGTACAACATCGACTACTCGGTGCTCGGCACCGGCCGCATCGAGCCGCTGCTGCGCCGCATCCGCAACGAGATGCAGGCGGCCGGGCTGACCGTCGAGTCCGCCAAGGGCGAGTGCAATCCCGGCCAGCACGAGATCGTCTTCCGCTACGACGAGGCCCTGGTCACCTGCGACCAGCACGCCGTCTACAAGACCGGCGCCAAGGAGATCGCGGCCCAGGAGGGCGTCTCGCTCACCTTCATGGCCAAGTACGACCAGCGCGAGGGCAACTCCTGTCACATCCACCTCTCGCTCACCGACGAGGACGGCCACAACGTGATGGCGGGCGACGGGCCCGACCACATGTCGCCCGTGATGCGCCACTTCCTGGCCGGACAGCTCGCCGCGCTGCGCGACTTCTCCCTCCTGTACGCGCCGAACATCAACTCCTACAAGCGCTTCCAGCCGGGCTCCTTCGCGCCCACCGCGGTCGCCTGGGGCCACGACAACCGCACCTGTGCGCTGCGCGTCGTCGGCCACGGCTCCGGAACCCGTTTCGAGAACCGCCTGCCGGGCGGTGACGTCAACCCGCACCTGGCCGTCGCCGGACTCGTCGCGGCCGGCCTCTACGGCATCGAGAACGAGCTGGAGCTGCCCGAGGCCTGCACGTCCAACGCCTACGTCGGCGACTACGCGCACGTCCCGACCACCCTGCGCGAGGCCGCCGAACTGTGGGAGAACAGCCCCATCGCCAAGGCCGCGTTCGGGGACGAGGTCGTCGCGCACTACCGCAACATGGCGCGGGTCGAGCTCGACGCGTTCGACGCCGCGGTGACCGACTGGGAGCTCCGCCGCTCCTTCGAACGCCTGTGAGGAACGACTTGTCCAGCGCATACGAGCTTGAGGTCCTCAACCCGGCCACCGAGGAGGTGATCGCGACCGTCCGCGGAGCGACCTCCGCCGACGTCGACGCCGCGGTCGTACGGGCCCGTGCCGCACAGCAGGTCTGGGCCGCCGCGGCCCCCGCCGACCGGGCCCGCCTGCTGCGCCGCTTCGCGGCCGTGGTCGACGAACACATCGAGGAACTGGCCCGGTTGGAGGTCCGGGAGGCCGGCCACACCATCGGCAACGCCCGCTGGGAGGCGGGCAACGTCCGCGATCTGCTGGACTTCTCCGCCGGGGGAGTGGAGCGCCTGAGTGGCCGTCAGATCCCGGTCGCGGGCGGCCTCGACATCACCCTGCTCGAACCGCTCGGCGTGATCGGCGTCATCGCCCCCTGGAACTTCCCCATGCCGATCGCCGCCTGGGGCACCGCCCCCGCGCTCGCGGCCGGCAACGCGGTCGTCCTCAAGCCCGCCGAGGCGACCCCGCTCACCGCGCTGCGGCTGGCCGAACTCGCCCTGGAGGCAGGGCTTCCCGAGGGCCTCTTCCAGGTGCTGCCGGGCGCGGGCGCGATCGCGGGCAACGAACTCGTCGAGCACCCCGGTGTCGCGAAGATCGTCTTCACCGGGTCGACCCGGGTCGGCAAGCAGATCATGACCAAGTGCGCCGACCGCGTGAAGCGGGTGACGCTCGAACTCGGCGGCAAGAGCCCCAACATCGTCTTCGCGGACGCCGACATCGAGGCCGCGGCCGCCGCCACCCCGATGTCCTTCCTCGACAACTCCGGCCAGGACTGCTGCGCCCGCACCCGCATCCTGGTCCAGCGCAGCGCGTACGACCGCTTCATGGAGCTGCTCGGCCCCGCGATCGAGGAGATCGTGGTCGGCGACCCGGCCGACGAGAAGACCCAGATGGGCCCGCTGATCTCACGCGTACAGCTGGACCGGGTCAGGTCCTACGTCGCCGACGACGCCCCGGGCCTTCGCGGCAGCGCGCCCGAGGGGCCCGGGTTCTGGTTCCCGCCGACCGTCCTGACCGGCCTGGACGCGGACGCGCCCGCCGCCGTCGAAGAGGTCTTCGGACCGGTCGCCGTCGTCCTGCCCTTCGAGGACGAGGCGGACGCGGTACGGCTCGCCAACGCCACCGACTACGGGCTCTCCGGCTCCGTCTGGACCCGGGACATCGGCCGGGCGCTGCGCGTCTCGCGGGCCGTCGAGGCGGGCAACCTCTCCGTCAACTCCCATTCCAGCGTGCGCTATTCGACCCCCTTCGGCGGCTACAAGCAGTCCGGCCTCGGCCGCGAGCTGGGCCCCGACGCCCTCACCGCTTTCACCGAAACCAAGAACGTCTTCATCAGCACGGAGGCCTGAGCACACATGACCGACGACACCATCTGCCGCCGCCTGGTCGGCCGCACCGCCGTCATCACCGGAGCCGGCAGCGGCATCGGCCTCGCCACCGCGAAGCGGCTGGCCGCCGAGGGCGCCGACGTGGTCTGCGGCGACATCGACGAGACGGCGGGCAAGGCCGCCGCCGAAGCCGTCGGCGGCACCTTCGCGAAGGTCGACGTCACCGACCAGGAGCAGGTCGAGGCGCTCTTCAGGACGGCCTTCGACACCTACGGCAGCGTCGACATCGCGTTCAACAACGCCGGCATCTCGCCGCCCGACGACGACTCCATCCTCACCACCGGGCTCGACGCCTGGCGCCGGGTCCAGGAGGTCAACCTCACCTCCGTCTACCTGTGCTGCAAGGCGGCCCTGCCCTACATGCAGCGCCAGGGCCGGGGCTCCATCATCAACACCGCCTCGTTCGTGGCCGTCATGGGCGCCGCGACCTCGCAGATCTCCTACACCGCCTCCAAGGGCGGCGTGCTGGCGATGTCCCGTGAGCTCGGTGTGCAGTTCGCGCGCGAAGGCATCCGCGTCAACGCGCTGTGCCCGGGTCCGGTCAACACCCCGCTGCTCCAGGAGCTGTTCGCCAAGGACCCCGAGCGCGCCGCGCGCCGCCTGGTGCACATCCCTGCGGGCCGGTTCGCCGAGGCGGACGAGATCGCCGCGGCGGTCGCCTTCCTCGCCAGTGACGACTCCTCCTTCATCAACGCCACCGACTTCCTGGTCGACGGCGGCATCTCCGGGGCGTACGTCACCCCCCTCTAAACCCCGCCAACCCCCGCTGTTCACCCGGGGGTCACGCTCCCGGCAGCCGGGCGTCGCACGACGCCCGGCTGTGGTGTCTAACGTCCGCGATGATCGTCCCGACGACAGGAGTCCTCCAGCGTGTCCAAGTCCCCCGCCGTCCGCCGGCTTCCGGTCCTCGCCGCGGCCCTCTCCATGGCCGCCGCCGGCCTCGTCGCCGCCCAGCCCGCCGCGGCGCACCCGGCCCGCTGCCCCCAACTGACCGTCTCCGACGGCTGGTTCGGCGACAACCAGGACCGGATCCAGGATCTGATCGACAGCTACGGCAAGTGCGGCGCGGGCGCGGGGCACGGCAAGAAGCCGGTGGCCGTCTTCGACTGGGACAACACCGTCGTCAAGAACGACGTGGGCGACGCCACCATGTACTGGCTGCTGCGCAACTCCAAGATCCAGCGCCCGGCGCGCGGCGACTGGCACACCACCAGCCGCTATCTGACCGACGCCGCCGCGGGGGACCTCGCCACCGCCTGCCCTTCGGGCCGGTCCACGACGCTGCCGACCGCCACCGACACCGCCTGCGCGGACGAGATCCTCGCGGTCTACGGCGAGGGCACCACCGGCAAGGGCGCCCCCGCCTTCGCCGGGTACGACCGCCGCACCATCGAGCCCTCGTACGCCTGGCTCGCCCAGCTCCTGCACGGCTGGACCCCGGCCCAGGTCAAGGCCTTCGCGAGCGCGGCCCGCACCGAGAACCTCAAGGCCCCCGCCGACGCCGTCCAGACGGTGGGCAGCAACACCAAGGCGACGGCCTGGGTGCGCTACTACGACCAGCAGCGCGATCTGATCCGCACGCTCCAGAAGGCCGGCTTCGACGTCTGGATCACCTCGGCCTCGCCCGAGCCCGTCGTCGACGTGTGGGCGCGCGGCGCGGGCGTCGACCCGGACCACGCCATCGGCATCCGCTCCACCACCGAGCACGGCCGCATCACCTCGCACCTCAAGGGCTGCGGCTCGGCCAAGGACGGCGACGACTCGATGATCACGTACATCGACGGCAAGCGCTGCTGGATCAACCAGGAGATCTTCGGCGTGCGCGGCGCCGCCGCCGAGAAGGTGCAGCCGGCCAAGAGGCGCCAGGTGTTCGCGGCCGGCGACTCCGACACCGATGTGTCCTTCCTGCGGGACGCGACCGGGCTGCGGCTCGTCCTGAACCGCAACAAGAACGAGCTGATGTGCCGGGCGTACGACGACAGCGACGGCCGCTGGATCGTGAACCCCATGTTCATCGAGCCCAAGGGGCAGAAGGCGGCGCCCTACCCCTGCGCCAGCACCGGCTACACCGGGCACGACGGCACCCCGGCCCCGGTACGGCGCGCCGACGGCTCGGTCGTCCCGGACCAGCGGGACTCGGTGTACGCCGGCTGAACACGCGTCCTAGGGTGTGCGCATGACCACGAGGACGCCGCCCGGCTGGTACCCGGACCCGGGAGTGCCCGGCGCCGAACGCTGGTGGGACGGCACCGCCTGGACCGCCCACACCAGGGCGCCGGGCGGGCAGGTCTTCGGGCCGCCGGAGCCCGTCACCGCGGTCGTCGTGCCGCCCGCCCGGCGGCGCGGCCCGCTGATGATCGGTGCGGCGGCCGCGCTGCTGGTGGCCGCGGTCGCCGTCGCCGTCACCCTCCGCGGCGGCGACGGCGGGGGGCCGCAGCCCGAGCGCACCGGCAGCAGCGCCGTGGCCTCCGGGACGGTCGACTCGCCTTCCGCCCGGCCGACTTCGGGGCCTTCACCCGACCCGCACACCCTCGTGGACCAGCTCAACGGCATCACGCTGCCCATCCCGGACGGCTGGGAGAAGACCGACGACGCGGTGTCCGGCCTTCTCACCATGACGACGAAGGACACCTACGACTGCCCCGGTGACGCCGGGTTCTGCCACCGCGGCACGGTCACCACGTCGACGGCCACCATGACCGACCTCACGACCGCCGAGGCCGTCGCCAAGAACGACATCACCGGCGCCGCGAACGCCGCCTACGACCACGACCCGGTCGGCTCCCGCCCCTACAACGGCCTCACCTCGCACCGTGAGGTGAAGTCCGGTCCCGTGGTCGTCGACGGGCGCACCGGATACCTGGTGCGCTGGCAGGTCAGGACCGCCGCCGGGCCCGGCGGTTACGTCGAGTCGCTCGCCTTCCCCTCCACGGTGGGCAGCCAGTCCATGGTCATCGCCAGGTTCGCCCTCGACGCGGGCCCGGACGGCCCGTCGCTCGCCCTCATCGACACCGTCACCCGGGGCATCGCGCCCATCGGCGGCGGACAGAACGGCGGGGTCGGCACCAGCCTGGCCCCGCCGTCCCGGTGACCGCGTCCTACAGAAAGGTGCGGCCCTCGCCGCGGTACGTCGGCACGGTCGCCGTCACCCGGTCGCCCTCGACGAGCCGCAACTCCTCGAAGCGCTCGCACAGTTCGCCCGCCTTGGCGTGCCGGAACCACACCTTGTCGCCGATCAGGAGATCGTCCGCGGCCGAGCCGAGCAGCGGCGTCTGCACCTCGCCCGCGCCCTCCTGCCCGTCGTAGCGCAGCCCCTCCGGCAGATACGGCACCGGCAGCCGGTCCGCGCCGGGCGCGCCGGAGGCCGGATAGCCGCCGCCGAGCACGGTCACCACGCCGACCCCCGGCCGGCGCACCACGGGCTGGGCGAACAGCGCCGCCGGACGCCCGCTGAACGACGTGTAGTTGTCGAAGAGCCGCGGCACATAGAGCCCCGAGCCCGCCGCGATCTCGGTCACCGCCGCCTCGGCCGCGGTGTGCTGCACGCTGCCGGTGCCGCCGCCGTTGACGAACTCCAGGTCCGGGGCGACCGCCCGCACCGCGCGCACCACCTCGGCCCGCCGCGCCGCCAGCTCCCTGCGGGCCGCCGACTGCATCAGCCGGATCGCGCGCGAGCGCACCGGACGCCCCGCCACCGCGTCCCCGACCCCGGCCACATGGCCCTCGTACGCCATCAGGCCCACCAGGCGGAACCCCGGGCGGCGGGCCACCGAGCGCGCCAGGTCGGCGAGTTGGGCGGGAGTGCGCAGGGGCGAGCGGCGGGCGCCGACGCGCACCCGGCCGCCGAACAGCTGGAGCGAGGTGTCCAGTTCCAGGCAGACCCGCACCTCCAGGTCCTGGCGCTCGCGCGCCGCGTCCACCAGGTCGAGCTGCGCCGGGTCGTCCACCATCACGGTGACGGCCGCCGCCAGTTTGGGGTCCGAGGCCAGCTCGGCGAAGGCGGTCCGGTCCGCGGAGGGATAGGCGAGCAGCACGTCCTCGAACCCGGCCCGGGCCAGCCACAGCGACTCGGCGAGCGTGAACGACATGATCCCGGCGAACCCGGGGCGGGCCAGTACCCGCTCCAGCAGGGCGCGGCAGCGTACCGACTTGCTGGCGACCCGGATCGGCTTTCCGGCCGCCCGGCGGACGAGATCGTCCGCGTTGGCGTCGAACGCCTCCAGGTCGACGATCGCCACGGGCGCGTCGAGATGAGCGGTCGCCCGGTCGTACCGGGCACGGTCAGCGGCGCGGGGTGTCATGGCGGAAGCCTGCCAGAACCGGTTACCACAAGGTAGGGGAGCGGGGGTGCGGATGTGGAGGGAGCCCGGCCGGTCTGCACCCGCACAGGATCAACCCGTAGAGTGACGCCCTGGCGGCAACGGGCTGAGCTGGACGGCAAGAGGGGCACGAGGGGGGCGGATGACCACCGACGCACGACCCCCGGGCACCCCTCAACGGCCGCCGCACGCACCGGAGTCGGAGCCCGCGGAGAAGTCCGCGCCGATCCCGCGGCAGCCCGCGCCCGGGGACGCGGCGGCCCGGCTGCGCTCCGCACTCGACCTCGTCGATCCGGGACCCGTCCTGCCGAACACCCCCCTACCGCCCCGCTCTTCGCCCATACCCCCGGCGCCTGCCGTCCCGCGGCCGCCGGAGATACCTCCGCTGCCGGTCGGCCCGCCGAAGCCACTGCTCCCGCCGGAACCGCTGTCCGACGAGACGGGCCCGCTCAGGCCGGTGCCGGTCCGGCGGCCCGGCCGGGTGGCCGCCGCCGCGATCTGCGTGGTGCTCGGCGTCGGACTCATCGGCGGGGCCGCCGCGGGCACCTGGCTGGACGGCGGCTCGGAACCTGCCCGACCCAGCAACTTCACCGCCGCCCGCGACCTGTGGCACAGCACCCCCGTCGACACCCTCTTCCCGCCCACCATCCGGGGCACCGGCGCGGGACCCGGCGGCGCCGACCGCGAGTGGACCCGGGTCGGGGTCGCGCCGGACAGCGGCTGCGCGGGCGCCCTCGACCCCCTCCTGCTCAAGGTCCTCGAACCGGTCGGCTGCGCCCGTATGGTGCGCGCCACCTACACCGACGCCACCGCCAGCAGCGTGATCACCGTCGGCCTCGTCTTCACCCAGGCCGAGCCCGCCGCGATGGCCGCCCTGGCGAACCGGTTCACCACCGAGAAGCTCGCCGAGCGCTCCGATCTGATGCCGCGCGCCTACCCGGTCAAGGCGACCGACGCCGCCGCGTTCGGCGACCAGCAGCGCGCGAGCTGGACGGTACGGGTGCTCACCGACGCCCCCGTGGTCGTCACCGCCGTCTCCGGCTTCGCCGACGGCCGGCGTATCGACGCCCCCCAGTCCGCCGAGCAGGCCACGGCCGACGGCGCGAGCGGGCCGGTGGCCGAGGCAGGCCTCGGCCAGGACGCCAAGGGCATCGCCGACAACGTCGAACGCGGCCTGCGCAAGAAGGCCGCCGCAAGCCCGGAGCCCGCCTCGTGACCGAGCCCCTGCCGACCGCAACCGCCGCGCCCCGCAGGACCCGTACCGGGCCGCGCCGCACCGGCGCCCTCGCCGCGGCCGCGCTCCTGGCCCTGCTCGTCTCCGTCACCCCGGCGCATGCCGACGGCATCCGGGACCGCCAGTGGGAGCTGGGCGCCATGCACACCGAGCAGGCGTGGCAGACGACCAAGGGCAAGGGCATCACCGTCGCGGTCCTGGACACCGGTGTCGACGGCAGCCACCCCGACCTCGCCGGACAGGTGCTGCCCGGCAACGACCTCATCGGCTTCGGCGCCGGGCAGGGCAGCCGCGACTGGGCCCGGCACGGCACCGCCATGGCCGGCATCATCGCGGGCCACGGCCATGGCGCCGGTGACCGCGCCGGAGTGCTCGGCATCGCGCCCGAGGCCAGGATCCTGCCCGTGCGGGTCATCCTGGAATCCACCGACCCGGCCCGCAAACAGGCCCGCGAGACCAAGGGCGGGGCACTCGCCGCGGGCATCCGCTGGGCCGCCGACAACGGCGCCGACGTCATCAACCTCTCGCTCGGCGACGACAGTGCCTCGGCCCATCCCGAGCCCGCCGAGGACGCGGCGATCCAGTACGCGCTCGGCAAGGGCGCGGTCGTCGTCGCCTCCGCGGGCAACGGCGGCGACCAGGGCGACCACATCTCCTATCCGGCCGCCTACCCCGGTGTCATCGCGGTCGCCGCCGTCGACAAGAACGGCACCCACGCCTCCTTCTCCACCCGCCGCTGGTACGCCACCGTCAGCGCCCCCGGCGTGGACGTCGTCATAGCGGACCCGGACCGCAAGTACTACGAGGGCTGGGGCACCAGCGCCGCCTCCGCGTTCGTCTCCGGCGCGGTCGCCCTCGTCCGCTCGGTGAACCACGGCCTCACCCCGGCGCAGATCAAGAAGCTCCTGGAGGACACCGCCCGCAACGCCCCCGACGGCGGCCGCGACGACGCCCGGGGCTACGGAATGATCGACCCGGCCGCCGCCCTGGCCGCCGCCGCCCGCCTCAAGCCCGCGGGCCTGCGCTCACAGTCCGCGGCGACCGGCAGCACGTACTTCGGCCGCGGCCCCGACCAGCCCGCCGCCGCCAAGGACCCGGCCGACTGGCTGGTCCCGCTCTCCGCGGGCGGCGGCGTCCTGCTGCTCGGGACCGGGGTGGCCCTGTGGCGCTCCACCCGGGTCAGGACCCCGCGCGAGTGGCTCTGAGCAGGAGGCCGTGGCCGGGCCGGGGAGCGGGCCCGGTTAGGCTCGTTGCGTGGCGCTCAAGAACATTCCGGATTCCGGCTTCTCCGACGACGACGGCACCGCCGCCCCCGAACTGACCGAGGCGCTCGCCGCCTGGGCGCAGGACAGGTCGGCCGAGCCACGGGTGCTCGCGGCGCTGCGCACCGCGCGGCTGCTCGTCCCCGTGGTCGCGGTGCTGGGCGAGAGCGAGATCGACGAGAACGGCCTCAAGCGCGAGAAGACCAGCGACATGGCCGTCCCCACCCTGAAGGCCGGCGACCGCACCGCACTGCCCGCGTTCACCTCGACCGCGTCCCTGGCCCGGTGGGACCCGGCGGCCCGGCCGGTCGCGGTCCCGCTGCACCAGGCCCTGGCGGCGGCCGTGCACGAGAAGGCGGACACCGTCGTCATCGATCTGGCGGGCCCGGTCGCGTACGAGCTGAAGGGCGCGGCCCTGCTCGCCCTCGCGGAGGGCCGCAGCAGCACCGACCCGCTCCAGGATCCCGCGGTGCTCGACGCGGTGCGCTCGGCGGTGGCCGCGGTGCCCGCGGTGCTGCGCGCCCATCTCGGCCCCGGCAGCGCGGACGGCACGCTGGCCCTGGTACTCGCCGACGGTACGGCGCCCGCGGACGCGGGCCGCGAGGTGGCCGAGCTGATCGCCGCGGACCAGACCCTGCGGGCCCGGCTCGTCCGGGGCCTGGACCTGGCGCTGCTGCCGCCCGGGGCCCCACAGCCGAACGAGCCGCTCTTCACCCGCTGAGGGGAAGGAGCGGCTCGCTCGGGGTCGTTCAGGCGCGTAAGGGCGAGGAGTGGGAACGGGGGCTCAGCCGAAGACGGCGCCCGTGTACTTCTCGCCCGGACCCTTGCCCGGCTCGTCCGGCACGACCGAGGCCTCGCGGAACGCGAGCTGGAGCGACTTGAGACCGTCGCGCAGGGGGGCGGCGTGGAAGGACGAGATCTCGGTGGCCCCCGCGTCCAGCAGGCCGGCCAGGGCGTGCACCAGCTTGCGGGCCTCGTCGAGGTCCTTGTACTGGTCGCCCTCCTCGGTCAGACCGAGCTTCACGGCGGCGGCGCTCATCAGGTTCACGGCGACCGTCACGATCACCTCGACCGCCGGGACCTCCGCGATGTCGCGGGCCATGGTGTCGAAGTCTGCGGGCTGATTGGGGGGCGTCTCACTCATGCCCCCACGATATGCGGTGCCCGGACGCCCTCCTCCCGCGCACTCGATTAGCCCGTCCGTCCGGTTGCTGCTAACCTTGTGTAACGACCGGCCAGGCACGTGTGCCCGGCCCACAAGTGGAGGCTCCGATCTCCCACCCGACCGCCCTCAGGGGAGGCGGGTCATCCGGTCAGGTGGCCACCATCGTTCCGTACGGACGATGGAGCCGCCCGATGTGCGCCCCGCGGTAGACCGTGGTGGTGTTCCGGTTTTCTTGGAGCCCCGCCTGTGTCCGTCCGGGGCATTTTTTGTGCCTCGCGTCGGTTGGTCACGTCACCAGACGTACGCGGCTGTCTGCCAGACAGTCGTGTGGTGCTACCGAGGAGGATCCATCAGCGCCGAGCCCCGCATCAACGACCGGATTCGCGTTCCCGAGGTGCGACTTGTCGGCCCCAGCGGCGAGCAGGTCGGAATTGTTCCGCTTGCCAAGGCCCTGGAGCTCGCCCAGGAGTATGACCTCGACCTGGTCGAGGTCGCGGCGACCGCCCGTCCGCCCGTGTGCAAGCTCATGGACTACGGGAAGTTCAAGTACGAGTCGGCCATGAAGGCCCGTGAGGCGCGCAAGAACCAGGCGCACACGGTCATCAAGGAGATGAAGCTCCGGCCGAAGATCGACCCGCACGACTACGACACCAAAAAGGGTCACGTCGTCCGGTTCCTCAAGCAGGGCGACAAGGTCAAGATCACGATCATGTTCCGTGGTCGCGAGCAGTCCCGGCCGGAGCTCGGCTACCGACTGCTCCAGCGCCTCGCTTCGGACGTGGAGGAGCTCGGCTTCGTCGAGTCCAGCCCGAAGCAGGACGGCCGAAACATGATCATGGTTCTCGGTCCGCACAAGAAGAAGACCGAGGCGATGGCCGAAGCCCGCGAGGCCCAGGCGGCCCGCAAGGCGGAGCGCCAGGGCCAGTCGGCCCAGGCGGACGACTCCGTCGAGGACGAGGCCGTTGCCGAGGCGCCCGTCGCCGAGGCCGCGCCGGCCGAGGAACCTGCCGAGGCCTGATTCCGGGACAGCCTGTTCCGGATGTCAACCGATACATATGACGCTCCCGAGCGCCGGTCCCCGGACCGGCTGGGAGCGCCACTGACGAGGAGATAACGGCGCTATGCCGAAGAACAAGTCGCACAGCGGTACCAGCAAGCGCTTCAAGATCACCGGCTCTGGCAAGGTGCTCCGTGAGCGTGCCGGCAAGCGCCACCTGCTTGAGCACAAGTCGTCCAAGAAGACCCGCTCGCTGACGGGCACGGTCGTCGTGGCTCCGGCCGACGCCAAGAAGATCAAGAAGCTTCTCGGCAAGTGACGTTCCTCCGCCTCCGCGCTGCGGAGGCGGAACGTCGAGACCGGGACCCATTCGATTTCGGGCCGTGTGAGTCCAACCACGGCCCCGCTACAAGGAGTTAAACAAGTGGCACGCGTCAAGCGGGCAGTCAACGCCCACAAGAAGCGCCGGGCGATCCTCGAAGCGGCCTCCGGCTACCGCGGTCAGCGTTCGCGCCTGTACCGCAAGGCCAAGGAGCAGGTCACCCACTCGCTGGTCTACAACTACAACGACCGCAAGAAGCGCAAGGGCGACTTCCGTCAGCTGTGGATCCAGCGCATCAACGCTGCTGCCCGCCAGAACGGCATGACGTACAACCGCCTCATCCAGGGTCTGAAGGCCGCCAACATCGAGGTGGACCGCAAGATCCTGGCCGAGCTCGCGGTCAACGACGCCAACGCGTTCGCCGCGCTCGTCGAGGTGGCCCAGAAGGCCCTCCCGAGCGACGTCAACGCCCCGAAGGCCGCGTAAGCGCCCGACGGCTTGTCGAGCAGGACCGGACCCGCAGGCCGCTGGCCTGCGGGTCCCGGTGCGTTGCGGGGGTCGCTCCGGGGGCTCGGCCCCCCGGACCCCCCTCTCCGGGGGCCGAGCCCCCAGGCCCCCACTCCCTTCCAGAGAGACCGCGAGCACATGCCCTCCCCCGAGCTGATCTCCCCGCGTTCCCCGCGCGTCGCCGCCGCCCGCCGGCTCGCCCGGCGCAACTTCCGGGGCAAGGAACGCCGGTTCATCGCCGAGGGGCCGCAGGCCGTCCGCGAGGCCGTGGAGCACCGCAGCGACGGTGAACCCACCCTGGTCGAGCTGTTCACCACCGTGGAGGCCGCGGAGCGCTACGCCGACATCGTGACGGCGGCCCTGGACGCGGGCGCCCGTGTCCACTACGCCGACGACGAGGTGCTCGCCGAGGTCTCCCAGACCGTCACCCCGCAGGGCCTGGTCGGCGTCTGCCGCTTCCTGGACTCGCCGTTCGAGGAGATCCTCAGGGCCGAGCCCAAGCTGGTCGCCGTGCTCGCGCACGTCCGCGACCCCGGAAACGCCGGCACGGTGCTGCGCTGCGCGGACGCCGCGGGCGCCGACGCGGTCGTCCTCACCGACGCCTCCGTCGACCTGTACAACCCCAAGTCCGTGCGGGCGTCGGTCGGTTCGCTCTTCCATCTGCCGGTCGCGGTCGGCGTCCCCGTCGAGCAGGCCGTCCAGGGACTGCGGGACGCGGGCGTACGCATCCTGGCGGCCGACGGGGCCGGCACGGACGACCTCGACGCCGAGCTGGACGCCGGGACGATGGGCGGCCCGACCGCCTGGATCTTCGGCAACGAGGCCTGGGGCCTGCCCGAGGAGACCCGTGCGCTCGCGGACGCCGTGGTGCGCGTGCCGATCCACGGAAAGGCCGAGAGCCTCAACCTCGCGACCGCCGCCGCCGTGTGCCTCTATGCCTCCGCCCGTGCGCAGCGTGCTGCCGGAGGGTGCCGCTCCGTCACCTCGTACTAGTAGTGTGGCGGGCTCGGGGGCCCACTCAGCGCTTCGGAGAGGTGGGATACGGGGATGGCTGTCGGCATGAGCGGCATCGGCAACAGCACCGCGCTGTATCCGTCCGGCGGTCCTGATGTCCTCGGCTTCGACCCCGACGACCTGCCCGACGGCATCGTGGTCGCCGACGACAAGGGCCGGGTGATCTGCTTCAACGCCGCCGCGGTCAGGATCACCGCGGTCCCCAAGGACGAGGCCCTCGGCCGCCCGCTGGAGCGGGCGCTGCCCCTGGAGGACCTCAAGGGCCGCCGCTGGTGGCAGCTCACCGACCCCTACGGCGGCCTCGCCATCCGGGCCGGTCAGCCCGAGCGCAATCTGCTGCTGCCCGGCGGCCGCGAGGTGCTGGTCTCCGCCCGTTACGTCCGCGAGCGCCCCACCGGCCCGGTCCGCCGGGTCGTGGTCAGCCTGCGCTCCACCGAGGCCCGGCGGCGCACCGAGCGCTCGCACGCCGAGCTGATCGCCACCGTCGCCCACGAGCTGCGCTCCCCGCTGACCTCCGTCAAGGGCTTCACCGCGACGCTGCTCGCCAAGTGGGAGCGGTTCACGGACGACCAGAAGCGTCTGATGCTGGAGACCGTCGACGCCGACGCCAACCGGGTCACCCGGCTCATCGCCGAACTCCTCGACATCTCGCGCATCGACTCCGGCCGCCTCGAAGTGCGCCGCCAGCCGGTCGACATCCCGGCCGCCGTCGGCCGCCACCTCCAGGCCCACGTCGCCTCCGGCCGGGCCCCGGACCGCTTCCTGGTCCGCATCGAGCGCCCGCTGCCCGATCTGTGGGCGGATCCGGACAAGATCGACCAGGTGCTCGGCAACCTGCTGGAAAACGCGGTGCGCCACGGCGAGGGAACCGTCACCATTGAGGTGGCACCAGCGCCCGTCCGTATCGACGAGCACGACGAGAAGGGAACGGCGGTCACCGTGAGCGACGAAGGCCCCGGCATCCCCGAGGAGTCGATGGGCCGTGTCTTCACCCGCTTCTGGCGGGGGAGCAAGCGCGGCGGGACCGGCCTCGGCCTGTACATCGTCAAGGGCATCGTCGAGGCGCACGGCGGCACGATCTCGGTGGGCCGCGGCCCCGGCGGCGGCGCCCAGTTCCGATTTATCCTGCCCGTCGGCGCTCCGGCGTATCTCCAGTAGATCGCCCTCCGAGCCGCCCACGGGCGCAACCGCGTTCCCCCACCCCGTTAGACTCGACCTTTGGCGCGTTTGTGTCCGCGCGCTATCGCGGTATCGCTTCGCGGTCGCGGGGACCCCCAGCCAAGACAATCGGAAGCACGGGAAGAGATGTCGGCACCCAATAAGTCGTACGACCCTGTTGAGGTCGAGGCGCTGAAACCGGAAGAGATCGAGCGGATGCGGGACGAGGCGCTCGCCGCCTTCGCCGCCGCCGGGGACCTCGACGCGCTCGCCCAGGCGAAGACCGCGCACACCGGTGGCACCTCGCCCCTCTCGCTCGCCAACCGCGAGATCGGCGCGCTGCCGCCGCAGGCCAAGGCCGCGGCGGGCAAGCTCGTGGGCATGGCCCGCGGTGCCGTGAACAAGGCACTGGCCGCGCGCCAGGCCGAGCTGGAGGACGAGCGGGACGCCCGGGTCCTGGTCGAGGAGGCGGTGGACGTCACCCTGCCCCACGACCGCGTACCGGCCGGCGCCCGCCACCCGCTGACCACGCTCTCGGAGCGCATCGAGGACGTCTTCGTGGCCATGGGCTACGAGGTGGCCGAGGGGCCCGAGGTCGAGGCGGAGTGGTTCACCTTCGACGCGCTCAACATCGGCCCGGACCACCCGGCCCGCACCGAGCACGACACCTTCTTCGTGCAGGGTCCCGAGGGCGCCGCCAACTCCGGCGTCGTCCTGCGCACCCACACCTCGCCCGTGCAGATCCGCTCGATGCTCGACCGCGAGCCTCCGGTGTACGTGATCTGCCCCGGCCGGGTGTACCGTACCGACGAGCTGGACGCCACGCACAGCCCGGTGTTCCGCCAGGTCGAGCTGCTCGCCGTGGACGAGGGCCTCACCATGGCCGATCTGAAGGGCACCCTCGATCACATGGTCAAGGCGCTCTTCGGCGAGGGCATCGAGACCCGCCTGCGGCCGAACTTCTTCCCGTTCACCGAGCCGTCCGCCGAGATGGACATGGTCTGCTACGTCTGCCGCGGCGAGTCCGTCGGCAACCCGGACCGTCCCTGCCGCACCTGTTCCAGCGAGGGCTGGATCGAGCTCGGCGGCTGCGGCATGGTCAACCCGAAGGTGCTCACCGCCTGCGGCGTGGACGCCGAGAAGTACAGCGGATTCGCCTTCGGCTTCGGCATCGAACGGATGCTGATGTTCCGCCACAACGTAGAAGACATGCGAGACATGGTCGAGGGTGACATCCGGTTCACCCGGCCGTTCGGGATGGAGATCTGATGCGGGTCCCGCTTTCCTGGCTGCGGGAGTACGTCGACCTCCCCGCCACCGAGACCGGCCGCGACGTGCAGGCCAGGCTCGTCGACGCCGGCCTTGAGGTCGAGACCGTCGAGCAGCTCGGCGCCGGGCTCAAGGGCCCGCTCGTCGTCGGCAAGGTCCTCACCATCGAGGAGCTGGAGGGTTTCAAGAAGCCCATCCGCTTCTGCACCGTCGACGTCGGCCGGGCCAACGGCACGGGCGAGCCGCAGGAGATCGTCTGCGGCGCCCGCAACTTCGCGGTCGGCGACAAGGTCGTCGTGGTGCTGCCCGGCGCGGTGCTGCCCGGCGACTTCGCGATCGCCGCGCGCAAGACGTACGGCAAGACCTCGCACGGCATGATCTGCTCAAGCGACGAGCTCGGCATGGGCCCGGACACCACCGGCGGCATCATCGTGCTGCCCCCGGAGCACGAGGTCGGCACCGACGCGATCGCGCTGCTCGAACTCGTCGACGAGGTCCTGGACATCGCGGTGACCGCCAACCGCGGCGACTGCCTGTCGATGCGTGGCGTGGCCCGCGAGACCGCCATCGCCTACGGTCTGCCGCTGCGCGACCCGGCGCTGCTCGACGTGCCCGCGCCCAACTCCTACGGCTACCAGGTCAAGGTCGCCGACCCGATCGGCTGCGACCGCTTCACCGCGCGCACCGTGACCGGTCTCGACTCCGAGGCCCGCTCCCCGATCTGGCTCCAGCGCCGGCTGCAGAAGGCCGGTATGCGTCCGATCTCGCTCGCCGTCGACATCACCAACTACGTGATGATCGAGCTCGGCCAGCCGCTGCACGCCTACGACCGGAGCCTGGTCGACGGTCCCATCGGCGTACGCCGCGCCGAGGCCGGCGAGCTGCTCACCACCCTCGACGGCACCAAGCGCAAGCTGGACGCCGCCGACCTCGTCATCACCGACAACCGGGGCCCCATCGGCCTGGCCGGTGTGATGGGCGGGGCCAACACCGAGATCGCGGACTCCGTCACGGATCCCGAGACCGGCGAGGTCAAGGGCACCACCGAGGTCGTCATCGAGGCCGCGCACTTCGACGCGGTCGCCATCGCCCGCACCGCGCGCCGCCACAAGCTGACGTCCGAGGCGTCCAAGCGCTTCGAGCGCGGCGTCGACCCGCAGGCCGCGGCCGCGGCCGCCCAGCGGACCGTCGACCTGCTCGTGCTGCTCGCCGGCGGCACGGCCGAGGCAGGCGTCACCGAGATCGTCTCGCCGTCCGCGCCGCGCAGCATCTCGATGCGCGCCGACCACCCGGACCGCGTCGCCGGCATCGAGTACGGCCGCGAGACCGTGGTACGCCGCCTCCAGCAGGTCGGCTGCGACGCGTACGGGCAGGACGAGCTCGTCGTCACCGTGCCGTCCTGGCGGCCCGACCTCACCGAGCCGAACGACCTGGCCGAAGAGGTCATCCGCCTGGAGGGCTACGCCAACCTGCCCTCCACGCTGCCGAAGCCGCCCGCCGGACGGGGCCTGACGGAGCGTCAGCGACTGCACCGCCGGGTCGGCCGCGCGCTGGCCGGGGCCGGGTTCACCGAGGCGCCGAGCTACCCGTTCGTCGCCGAGTCGGTCTTCGACCAGCTCGGTCTGGACGCCGGAGACGCGAACCGCGATGTCGTGAAGCTGGTCAACCCGCTCAGCGACGAGGAGCCGGCGCTGCGCACCACGCTCCTTCCGGGCCTGCTCGCCACGCTGCGCCGCAACGTCGGCCGCGGCAGCCACGACCTGGCGCTGTTCGAGACGGGCCTGGTCTTCCACCCGTCCTCGACCCCGGGCGTCGCCGCCCGGCTGCCCGTCGACCGCCGCCCCACCGACGAGGAGATCGCCGCCCTGGACGCCGTGCTGCCCGTGCAGCCTCGGCACGTGGGCGCCGTGCTCGCCGGTGCGCGCGAGCAGGCCGGCTGGTGGGGCAAGGGCCGCCCGGCCGACTGGGCCGACGCCGTCGAGGCGGCGCGTGCCGTCGCCCGCGAGGCGGGGCTCGAACTGGCCGTGGACCAGGGCCAGTACGGCCCCTGGCACCCGGGCCGCTGCGCCGAGCTGTATGTGTTCCCCGAGGGCGTCAAGACCCTCGTCGGGTACGCCGGTGAGCTGCACCCGCGCGTCGTCAAGGCGTTCGGTCTGCCCGCCCGCAGCTGCGCGATGGAGCTGAACCTCGACGTCCTGGAGCGGGCCGCCGAGGGCCCCGTGCAGGCGCCGTCGATCTCCACCTTCCCGGTGGCCACCCAGGACGTGGCGCTCGTCGTCGACGCCGGGGTGCCGGCCGCCGCGGTGGAGAACGCGCTGCGCGTCGGCGCCGGTGAACTCCTGGAGTCCATCCGCCTGTTCGACGTCTACAGCGGCGAGCAGACCGGCGCCGGCAAGAAGTCCCTTGCCTACGCGCTGCGCTTCCGGGCCGCCGACCGCACCCTGACGGTCGAGGAGGCCTCGGCCGCGCGCGACGCGGCGGTGGCCCAGGCGGCCGAGTCCACGGGCGCGGTGCTGCGCGGCGCCTAGCCCCGCGCGGAGCACACCAGAGGGGCGTACCGGCACTGCCGGTACGCCCCTCTCGTGCGTCGCGGTGCTGCGCGCAACGACCGGGTCGGGGTGCCCGCGCGGCAGACGGCCGGTGAGGCGCGGGGTGTTCGCGGCTGGGGGTGGGGCGCCGCCGCCCTGCCGGGAGTGCCGGGCAGCGCGGACAGGGCGGACGGCGCCGGGAGCGGGCCGCCGCACTGTACGAGGGGGAGCCGGCGGCCCGACCGCCTCAACGGGAGGCGGTTCAGAGTCAACCGACTGCGGCCGCCCATGGGCAGAGAGCGCGGCGCATAAATGCGGGTACTCGGTTCGCACCCCGTGTGAACCGGGCTCGTCTACGCTGGCCACACCGAGTCGTTGGAGGGGCCCATGCAGCCCAATACCCTGCTCGACGCCCTGGTGGACGAGGCGGGGATCTCGCACGCGGGTCTTGCGGCCCGGGTGAACCAGGCGGGACGAGCCAGAGGTCTCGCACTCAGATACGAACACACCGCGGTGGCACGGTGGTTGAAGGGCCAGCGCCCGCGCGGCCAGGTGCCCGACCTGATCTGCGAGGTGCTCGCGGGACGGCTGCGCCGCCGGGTCACCCTCGACGACATCGGCCTCGGGGTGCCGGGCGAACCGGCCCCCCAGCACGGCTCGCCGCTCGCCGGCTTCGTCGAGCGGGCCACCGCCCTGTGGCGCTCGGACGAACAGCAGCGCACCCACATCCTCGACGCCCCGGCCGTCACCGGAACCCCGGCCGTCATGCCCGTGTGGGAGTGGGAGAACCCGCCGGAGGACACCGATGTGTCCCGCGACGGCCAGACCGTGGTGGGCGAGTCCGACATCGAGATGCTGCGCTCGGCGCGCGAACACTACGAGCTGATGTACCGCAAGGCCGGCGGCATCGCGACCCGCTCGCGGATCGTCGGTTTCCTCAACGCCGAGACGGCGCCCCTGCTGCGCGGCGGCTACACGGACGCCACGGGACGTCAACTGCACCGCGCCACCGGCGGGTTGGTGGCGGTCGCGGGGATCTGCGCCTACGACTCCAACGCCCAGGGCCTGGCCCAGCGCTACTTCCACCAGGCACTCCGGCTGGCAAAGGCCAGCGGGGACAGGGGACTTGGGGCCTATGTCATCGCGCTGCTCGTCAACCAGGCCCTGTTCATGCGGGACTACCGCCAGTCGGTCGCCTTCGCGGAGGCGGCCCTGCGTGCGGCGGGCGGCAGCCTGAGCCCCGCGCTGGCGTCCGATCTGCACGCCATGCAGGCCAAGGCGTACGCGCACCTCGGCGACGGGCACAGCGCGCTGTCCTCGATCAGGAGCGCGGAGTCGGCGGCCGGCCGGATCCGGCCGGGCCAGGAGCCGGCCGAGACCGGCTATGTGCAGCCGGGCCTGGTCAACGTCCAAGTGGCCGAGGCCCTGCTCAGCCTCGGCGATCTGACGGCAGCGCGCGAACAGGCCGCCCTCGCGGCCGACGAGCCCTCCCACGACAGGGGCAGGGTGCACCGCCTCGCGATGCTCGCTCAGATCGAGCTGCGCCAGGGCGACGCTGACCGGGCCGTGGCCACCGCGGTCGAGATGGCGGAGCGGGCCCGGGGGATGGAGTCGCAGCGATTGCGTGACCGCCTCCGCCTGGTGCGCGAGCACCTGGTCGAGAGCGGTTGCGCGGGCGCCGCCGAGGCCGCCGAGCTGATCGACGGGGCGCTTCGCGTTCCCCTGTAATCGTCAGCCTGCTGCGATATTGCCATCTACTTGTCGGAAGGTGGCAGAAACGTGCAGTGGACGAACCTGAACGAACAAACTGTGTATGAAAATCGCTGGTTTCGGGTCAACCTCGCGGACGTAGCGCTTCCGGACGGGCGACACCTGGACCACTTCCTGATCAGGCTGCGCCCGGTCGCCGTCGCGACCGCCGTCAACGCGGCCAACGAGGTGCTGCTGCTGTGGCGGCACCGCTTCATCACCGACAGCTGGGGCTGGGAACTGGCCGCCGGAGTCGTCGAGGACGGCGAGGACATCGAGGCCGCCGCCGCCCGGGAAATGGAGGAGGAGACCGGCTGGCGGCCGGGACCGCTCAAACCCCTGCTCACCGTCGAGCCCGCCAACGGGCTCATCGACGCCCGGCACCATCTGTTCTGGTCCGAGTCGGCCGAGTACATCGGCCACCCCGAGGACGACTTCGAGTCCTCACGCCGCGAGTGGATTCCCCTGAAGCTGGTGCCCGACATGGTCGCCCGGGGGGAGGTCCCGGCCGCCAACATGGCGGCCGGACTCCTGCTCCTGCACCATCTGCGCCTGGCCGACGGCTAGCCGCGGAAGCGGTCAGCGGCCGATGGCCTGCCATACGGCGAGCGAGAGCGCGCCGAGGGCGGCCAGGGCGGTGAGGGCGGGGAGCGGCCACCTCAGGTGTTCGAGGGCCGCCAACCGTCCCACCGTCTCGGTCAGTTCACGCTCCGTCTGCTCGCCCCGCTGGGCGAGCAGCGCGAGCTGTCCGTCCATGTGGGCCATGCCGACGTCCAGGCGGCGGCGTAACTCCGCCAGTTCGTCGACGGTGGTCGAATGTCCCGGGTGGCTGGACACGGTGGCTCCTTAGTCCTGTCAGGACGTGCCGTTGATGTGTTGGCTCAGAGTCAACTCGCCGTGCACCGGGGGCGGGAGC
Organism: Streptomyces sp. CB01201; assembly: GCF_002803085.1. Lineage (GTDB taxonomy): Bacteria > Actinomycetota > Actinomycetes > Streptomycetales > Streptomycetaceae > Streptomyces > Streptomyces hundungensis. The sequence continues at coordinate 264,276 of NZ_NNBJ01000011.1, forward strand.
GTGTGCGATGGGCATATGCGGGCTCGTGCCGCACACCCGGTGTGCGCGGTACGAGCCCGGCTCAGGCCTTTCAGGCGTACACCCGCGTATACAGAAGTACGCCGCTTTACTCAGGCGTAGGAGTAGAAACCGGACCCGGTCTTGCGGCCGAGGCGCCCGGCGTCGACCATCCGCTGGAGCAGCGGGGGAGCGGCGTACAGGGGCTCCTTGAACTCGTCGTACATCGAGTCCGCGACGGAGGCCACGGTGTCCAGGCCGATGAGGTCGCGTTGACCTGCCCAGAAGCCTTCCTACGTCTTTCTTCAATTCTCAACGGTTCTCGGTTTCTTACTCCCTGACGACTCCCTGACTCTCTGGGGACTCCCTGGGAGGCGCATGAGGCGCTAGAAAAGTCGTGCCGCCCCGCACCGATGGTTCCGGTGCGGGGCGGCTGTTGCCCGGTCGGATCGCGCTTCCCATAGCTTTAATCCAACCGGGCGGCTTTGAGGGCAACCTTTAGGTCGGGTTGCCTGCCGAGTTCAACGGATGTCCGCGCCGGCGGTTGTTCACACGATCGAGTGAACAGGCGTTCGAATCAGGGACACTATCCCCAGCCCTGCGGCATATGCCAGCCCGTCGCAGGGTGACCCCGGGATCCACGCTCAGAAGTGCCGCCTGTCGATCCTCCCGTTCATGATCATAAAAAGCATGCCCCCAGAGGCTGACTCAAGATCGTTGGCGAATCAGCGTTTGCTGGGTGCCACGCGAACCCGATCCCGACTCGATCCTCCAGCGGCGCCGGGCGGTCGGTAACCGCGTCCGCGGTGCCCGAATCGACGCAGACCTCACGCAGGAGCGGCTGCGCGACCTATCCGGCGTCGAACGTCTGACGATCCAGCGCATCGAGGCCGGCTCCACCGATGCCCGGCTCAGCTGGCTGCTGCGCATCGCTGATGCTCTGGGAATCCATGTGCGGGACCTCCTGGGTTAGCTGGGCGTCAGGTCGGCGCGGGCCTGGATACGTGAGTGAACCATTGGTTTCGGGCCAGTGGAAGGCGACGGCCAGAACTTGCGCAAACACGCGCTGCTTCCGTCACTCTCCGACGCCACTCAAATACACCCACACCCACACCCTGTACCCCGTATGCAGGTGATCGGTACCGGTGTGCGCTGCATATATGCGTGTGCCTGGCGCGCACGGGGTGTGTTTTGGTGACGCTCCGTCAGGCTCTACCGCGCGCCTGCCTTGTCGCGACTCGGCCATCGCAGGCCTGTGAACCAGTTGAAGTGGTCCCCGCGGTGACCGGGCTCTTCGAGGCAGTGGATCTCGCGGTGCGGGTGGCGGTCCCAGCAGTGCCCCGGCATCTCGGGGCCGTCACTCATGCCCACGGGAACGTCACCACGACGGCCGGGGGCTCCTTGGTCAGCCGGTACAGGGGCTTGACGTCCTTTTCCCTCGCGCACGCCTGGTGCGCAAATACGGGCGGGCCGGCTGTCGGCTGTCGCACGCAGCAGTCCGCGCCCGTCTTGTCGCAGTAGGCGCAGCTGCGCAGCTCTTCGCGGGCGGGTGTGGCATCACTAGAATCCGTCACGGCGGTGCCCCCTACGGCGTCGTCCATGCCCCGGGCCGGTCACACGGTCGCGGGGTTCAATTTGAGCCTCAGTGTACCGAGGTGTACCGCACTGTACTGCGGTCGCGCGGTGTACTACAGGTATCTAGCGTCAACCTCATGAGCGTGGATCTTGACCGGACGAGGCCGGTATGGCGGCAGATCGCGGCGGTAGTTGTCGAGCGGATCGGCGACGGCACCTATCCGGCCGGGAGCAAGGTCCCGTCGGTCGTCGAAATCTCCACCGAGTTCGGCGTGGCGGCATCGACCGCGCAGAAGGTTCTGGCGCATCTCAAGGCCGAGGGCCTGGTGCGCACCGAGGTCGGGCTGGGCTCGTTCGTCGCCGACCAGCCGGCAGAGGACTGATCCGCTCCATCCCCATTGTCAGTGCCCGCGGCTACGCTTGATCCATGCCCATTACACCTGCCACTCCTGGCTCCGCGCGCCCTGCTGCGGTGATCAATGCGGAGATTCGTGGGCTCGTCGAGGGCGGCGGGCTCGGGTCCGACGAGTACCTGCAGCTGCTCGTCGAGTGGGAGGCGGCGGTGCGTAGCGAGGCGACGCAGGCCGATGTCAGTCCTGCCGCTTAGGATCCCGCCTCGTGGCAATTGAACTCACTGATGAACTGATCGAGCTGGAACGTTCCGCCGAGGCGGAGCGGGAGAAGGCGCTGGCCGGGCCGTATTCGGTGGAGGCGTGGCGGCCGTGGCGGGATGCGGCTGAGGCCGTCCAGGCTGCGATCACCGCGCACGCGGAGGCGATCGGCCAGCCTCGGTTCGACGTCGAGGCGGCGCTGAAGAAGCTGGTTCGGCACCCCGAACCCGAGGGCGCCTGAGCTACAGCGAGGACTGGAACGCGGACGCGGACGGCACGTTGTCGGCGGCCGTGGTGATGCGGTCGAGGGCGGCGGGAATGCGTCCGGCGTGCTGGGCTGCGGCCCGGTTGGCGAGCGGGATCCGGCGGGTCTGCGGGGCGGCGGCGGGCTGAGCGGCGGCCGAGACGAGCGTGGTGGTCATGGCTCATTGTGCAGGGAGGTCCCGGCGGACCGCAGGGCCTTGGCCGCGTGCTTGGCGTTGACGAGGGCGGCGGCAGCGGTGCCCGGCTTCGGCTCGATCCCGAAGAGCTCGTGCTCCAGCATGGCGATTCGCGTGTAGTCGGGCCGCACGGCGACGGCCCTCGGCCGCCGCCAGTCGTGGGCGATCCGACTCCAGATCGGAAGCGGCCAGCTCAGCCATAGCGGCGCGCCCGGTTCGGCTCCGAGCGTTCCGCAGGCGATCGCGTACACGACGGTAAGAGCGATGAGGATCGACACGGAAGCCTCCAGGCTTAGCGCTGTCCAGGCACAGGTCAGTGTGGCAGGCCTTCGTCGGGAACGTAGACTCGAACGCGTGTCCGATATGCCCTCCCACCTCGACCTGCTCCGCTTCCTGGAACGCGTGCAGCTCCAGCAGCTCGACCAGACGCGGCGCTGGATCGCGGCCGAGGAAGCCAGGCAGGCCGAGATAGCGGCACGTCAGCCGCCCCCGCCACCACCGGACTGGGTCATCACCGCCGGACGCGGACCCGCCCTCCCGGGCACCGCCGGGGCGCGGACCGTGCACGTCGGCGGCTGCGGCATGGCCCACGGCACCAGCCGACCCGTCACCCGAGACCAGGCGCTGAGGGCCATCACCGTCGAGGACGTCCCGCCGTGCCAGTACTGCCGCCCCGACAGTGAACTCGGAGTGCTGGACTGAGTCTCTAAGCTGTCGCCGGACACGAACGCCGGGGGGGAATCGTGAGTTGGACGACCATCGCGGGCTTGACGTGGACGCTCTTCCTGTTCGGTGTCTTGATCGGCCTGTACCTCGGATGGGCCTACCGGCTCATGGTCGCCATATGCCGGTTCGCGCTGCGCTTGCTGCGGAAATAACGGCACGACAAAGCCCCCGTCGCCCGAAGGCGACGGGGGACGATCAGTCCAGGTCCGGGGTCTCATCCGCCTCGACGGCGGGCTCCAGAAACAGGCCCTGCCACTCAGGCGGCGGGGGCTCGGGCTGCGGCTCCAGAACGTCGATATCGACGAGCGTGCCGGCATCCGCCATGTCTGTATCAGGCGGCGGGGGGAGCTGGCGGGGAGGACGGGTCGGCATCGACGGTCACCTCCGCCAGGGCGACAGGTCGAGTTCCTGAGGCGGTTCCGGCAGCGGCCCGGCCTGCGACGTCGGCTCGACTCTCTGGGCCCACTTCATCAGGTCGAGCACGAAGCTCGTGAGGAGCTTCCGCTGGGTCCGCTCGTCTTTCAGTTCTTGATCGAGGCGTGCTGTGATCGCCGCGAAATCGTCTCGTCGGGCTGCCCGGCGGGTCTGTGACCAGGCGGCCATGCCCCCGAGCGCCCCGACACCGGCCGTGGCGATCACTTCCCAGTCCATCCGTCACCGCCGCTTTCTGAGGTGAGGTGGCAGAGGGTCCTCCATGCCGCTCACACACGTAATGATGATCGCGAAGCTCACCCATCCGGCTGCTGAACCCGACGCCGGTCCGTAGCCCTGGGCCGCCGAGATCGTGAAGGCTGCCGCCCACACGGCGGCTGGGACGGCGAGGGCCGCGAACCCGACGTGCTGCCCTCGGGCAGTGGCGAGTCCGATCAGCGCGGCGACGAGCCCGCAGACGACCCAGCCCCAGCCGAGCGTGGCCAGCGAGATGTGACGCGTCAGGAAGTCCAGGCTCCTCGACGTGCCGTACCTGGGGTTACCGATGATCCCGAAGTAGCCGTAGGAGGCCCAGCCGAGGCCGCCGACGACGAGGACGACGCGGCGGCGCGAGACAGGCCGCCGCGCCCCCGCGCCCCACATCAAACGCCCTGCGGGCCGGCCGGCCGAACAAGAGCAGCGGCGGGTACCGGCGCGATGACCTGAGTGCGGGTGTACGCGGCGACGGCTGCCGAGACGAACGCGAACACCACGGCTTGGGTGTCCGGCGACCAGTGCAGGCCGAAGCCAACTGCTGCGGCGATGGCGGCCTGGGTGAAGCCGAGGAACGCGGCGCCGACTCCGTCATGCACCTGGAACGCAATGATCAGCGCGACGATCGCGGCGGCGACGGTGTTGACGAGCGCCTGCTGGTCAGCGCTGGCGTGCAGCCAGAACGCGCTGATGAGCTTCACGGAGGCGGCGACGAGGCCGAGGACGAGTGCGGGTTCCCTGCCGAAGATCTTCATAGTTGCTCCTAGTTGGCGAGGCGGGCGGCGATGTTCGCGGCGACCTTGGCGGCGATGGCGTCGGCAAGCGCCGGGTTCGAGGCGATCGAGGCTGCGAGCGCCTGCATCTGCGCGTCACTCGCGCCGGTCGTGGTGAGGGCATCGACCTTCTTGCTGAGCGCGGCGACGCCGGCCTGTGCGGCGACGGCCGCGTTCGCGGCGTTGGCGAGGGTCTGGTGTACGTCCGGCTTGTCGCCGTGGGAGTACGACCAGACGTCGGCGGGGGTGGGCATGTCGTCCTCCGGTTGGGGTTGGGTGCCGAGCGCCCACACGCGGAGTGCAGCGGCGTCGAGGTGGCAGTAGTCCTTGTCGACCGGCTGGGATCCGTACTGGTGGAAGAGCCAGTCGGCTTGGATGCGGGGCTGGCCGGCGGGGACGTAGTCGGCGATCCAGAGGAAGTCGCCGGCGTTGGAGTCGGCGTCGACGGTGAGCCAGTTGTTGCGGTCGGCATAGACGCCGACGCGGTGGCCGGGCGCCTTGGCTTTGACGCGGGCGAGCCAGGCGGTCTTGTAGGCGCGGGCCTGGGCGTTGGTGACGTTCTGGCCGTACCACTCCCAGTCGAGTACGAGTAGGTCGCCGGGGGCGAGGTTGATCTGCCGGAGGAAGAAGTCGGCTTCGGCAACTGGGTCGTTGGCGATGTGCGGGTAGTGGTAGAACCCGGTGACCAGGCCGTTGGCCTTGGCGTGGTCGCGCTGCGCTACCCAGACGGGGCTCGTGTATCCGAGCCCCTCAGTGACCTTGGCGAAGACGAAGGAGAGGCCGCTCGTGTCCGGCTGCGCGGACTGGTACGAGGCCCAGTCCTGCCCGTAGGCGCCCATCAGCCCTCCCTGGCGGTGGTCCAGGTGGGGATGGTGACGTCGCCCTGCTGGGACAGGAGCCACCGCAGGTCGGGAGTGGTGAAGTAGCCACTCCCGGAGACGCCCCAGCCGGTGCCCCACGAGTTGGTGATCCAGTAGTCGCCGGTGGTGGCGTCGAATCGGTTCAGCTCGATCTCGTGGCCGCCCGCGACGCCGGAGGAGCGGGCGATGGGGATGCGCCCGTCGGCGTCGGTGTCGAACATGCTGTTCAGCCACGGGATGCCGATCATGACGGGGCCGTGCTGGAGTGCGCTGGTCAGCGCGGTGAGCGAGAAGGCGTGCGTGTAGCCCGATGCCAACCCGAGCGCCTTCAGGGCCTTGGCGACGCCGAGGCCGGACGACCCGGTGTCGGTGGGCGGGTACTGCCCGGATATGGAATCGAGGTGCGTGGCCAGCGAGTAGAGGCGGACCGCGAAGTCCTCGTCGGGCGCGTGGACTCCGGCGGTGAAGAAGCCGTGGGAGGCAGAAGCCCCCGTGGCCGTGATGGTGACGGAGGTCTGGCCGGACCGCGCCGCCGAGTCCGTGCCGATGAGGCCGGTGCCCGCGTTGCCGGTGCACGAGCCGAGCTGGCCCTGGTCGAGGACGGGCGTGCGGCGGGTCCAGGCGACGGAGCGGATCGCGTCGGCCGGAAGCGTCTCGTGCGCGAAGTCGCGGGAGCGCGGGTCGTGCTCGACGTGGCGGCCCATCGGCCGGCCCGGACGAGAGGGCAGCAGTTCAACATGCGGCGTGCACATAGCGCCTCCAGGGCAGAGAGAAGCCCCGGAGCGGGGCGCGGTTGGACGGGGCAGGGTCAGCTGAAGTCGGGCGGAACGGCGTTCATGTTCGTCGTGTAGACCCGGTTTTCGAGGTCCTGCTTGGTGACGGACATGGGATTGACGACCCCGTGCGGCCACGGCTGAGCGTTGAACGCCTGCACGATGCCGAGGGCGATCTCGTCGTTGACCCCGGCCAGCGAGGTCAGCAGAAAGCCTCCGTCGTTCTCCCCGGTTTCGGAGTTGATCGTGAAGCTGAACTGGTACTCGGTGATGGTGTTGACCGAACTCATCAGGCTCTCCTTGTCATCGGCTGATCCAGAGCACGCGCATGGACGCGGTGAAGATGCTGGCGCCGGCGCTGGTGTTCATCGCGCCGCCGGATGCCTGCGCGGCCATGACCTCGATGTAGTCAGTGCTGCCGTTGCAGGTGACGAACGCGCTGGTTTGCATGCCGGACGTCACAGCGTTGGAGGGGTCGAACGACGCACCCGAGCCGATGACGCCGCCGCCGTTGAGGCCGATCTGCAAGCGCCGGTCGCCCGTGACGGTGTTCGGCCAGCCCACCGACCCGAACACCAGGTACAGCCCGGCCACGGTCGGTGTGTAGCGGGACGTGTTGGTGACGGTGCTGTGCCCGCCGTCGGCGTCCAGGGTTTCCGTGTCCAGGTTGAGCGCGACCATCGCGTTGCTGCCCGCGATGGACTGGGCGGTTGTCGCGTACCCGAGGAACACCGGTGGCCCGAGGGCGAAATTGTTCAGGTCTCGAACCTGGGCGTTGAACAGGGCCGCCGTGTCGTAATTTCCGGGGGCCTCATTGACAGGAACGGGAACGATGCGGCCCACGAGGGTCTCCGATCAGTAGGCGAACGCGGAGGCGTCGAATGCCGACACGGCGTCCCAGGTGGTGGCATTGGTGACCCCAGCGGGCAGCACCTCGCAGATCACATCGCTGGCGGTGTGAGCCTTCGTCGTGGCGCCAGTGAACGTGATGACGGCGGAGGTCCACCCTGAACTTGTCGCGCCCACGGCGGACACGGTGACGGTCTCCTGATTCGCTGTACCGAGCCCGAGGACCAGTTGTGTGCCGGCCGGGAGCTGCGCGGCAAGCGGGTTGACGTTGTCCTGGCTGTTGTTGACCGTGATCGACGAAACGCCGCTGGCTGCGGTGGTCTTCAGGGTGGTGTGCCAGGCTGCGAAGAGTTTGTACGGCGTGAGGTCCGCCGGGCTGCACTGGAGCGTGCACCAGGCGTCGTTCTGGTCGCCGAGGTCCCACTGGATCGACTCGACGAAGCATTCGATCTGGATTGGCGGGGCGCCGAACGGCCGCTTCATCACACGCACTCGGGTGCCGATCTCCAGGCCGAGCAGTACCGGCCAAAGCGCCGGGTACGCGCTCGGGTGCAATTTCAAGGCTGCGACCCGGTAGGCGGGCTGCTTGTATCGCGACACCAGATACGACGCCGCGTCCTGGCATTCCTGCGGCGACGTCGAGTTGACGGTCCGCGTCATCGTGCGCGGCCCGTAGGCCGCGATCGACGTCGCATCCTGCGCGGTGAACTTCGACGCAGGCGAGACCTGGCTGACGACGGCGACGTTCGCGAGGCGCGTCGTGTCATAGTCCGGGTCGATGCTCTCGTAGGGGAACTCTCCGCCCGCGACGTTCTCGCCGAACGTGTAGACGGGCACGGTGGCGTTGTAGCGGTCTCCCCGCGATCGGAAGTTGAGCCAGCCCGCCGCGTCAACGAAGTGCGATCCGCCCTCGGTGTCCACAACGGCCTGGAGCGCCGTGAACGCGTCCTGGCCCGCGAAGTCCGCCGGCCCCATCGACCGGGTCAGGCCGGGCTGGATGATCCAGCCGACCTCGTTGCTCGCATAGGCCAGGATGCGGAGATACCGGGCATTGGTCGACTCGCCCGTGAACGAGTTCTTCCAGGCCGCATAGATCGCGTCGGTGTTCGGGTTAAACAGGTAGGTAGTGAACTCCGCCGCGAAGGCGAGGTCGCCCTGCCAGTTGTTTCCTGCCGCGCCGCCGAGGCCGACGTCGTACCAGGCGCCAACCGAGTCGGAGACCAGACCAGTCGGTGTAATCGCCGAAGTGAAGCCGGTGAAGAACCAGTTGGCGCCGTCGAGGGACGTGCGCATCTCGCCGGTGGATTCGTTCCATCCAAAGATCGCAAGGTGCCAGTTGCCGTCGACGACGTTAGGGAAGCTGCCGTTGTTGGCGGTGAAGGTGACGCTCCCGTAGGAGCCTCCCGGGCCGCCGATGGTCAGGTGCAGATGACTGTCCGTGGAGATGAACAGGAAGACCCTGCTTCCCGTAGCGACCGTGCCGGTCGCCGCGTGCTGCCGGTCCATGGACGACCAGATGCACGCGGCATCCGTAGGGGTGGGCCCGGTGTACCGGAACGCGATCGCGCGTGTCCACGAGGCCGGATTGGTCGGCCCGACGATGCCGGCGGTGGGCAGACTGATCACGCTGGACGGAAAGCCCGCACCTTGGCCCGGATGCGGGTTCGTGAAAGTGGTGACCGTGCCGCTGCTGCCCGTGAACACGCCGCCGATCGGGTCGGTCGCCGTGATCTGCGTGCCCGGCGAGATGGCGCCCGCACCATTCTTCGAGTTGATGATGCCGACGACGCCGTTGGCGCCGGTCGCGTCGGCGAACTGCGTGGCGCCCGAACCCTCGTCGAGCCGGTACACGAAGCGGGCGCCGGCCGCCGTGAGGGCCTCGGTCAGGGGGTCGTCGAGGATGTACTGCGACAGCAGCGAGAGAGCGTCCACGCTGTTCGGCGTGACCGTCGAGTACTGGTTGCCGGAGAACGCGGGCTTCCACTGGTTGGTGTACCCGAGGTACATCGGGTACCAGACGCCGGGCTGCGCCCACGCCGATGCTGAACTGCCCTTCTCCAGCTGCCAGGCGTCGACCTGGATCGTGCAGGCCGCGCCCGCGGTCGCCGCGACCGCCACGCCGATGTTCATGCCCAGCGCGCCGGCCGGGCAGGTTGCGGTCGCGGTGATCTGCGTCCATGCCGCGGTGGCCGAACCGGTGAGCGTGACGGCCGAGCCGTAGGCGAATGTGGTGGTCGAGGCGAGCGGTGTCAGGTACCAGCCCTGACTGCCCTTGACCTGGAGAGTCGTGCCGGGCGTGATGTTCCGGATGCGCATTTGCACGGTGTACGTCTGGCCAGGCTGTGCCGCGGTCTCCGGGGTGTAGCAGATCCGTGCGTTTGCGGCTGAGCCGCTTGGCACGGAGAACTGCAAGACGTTGGCGCCCTGGAAGGCCGTGGCAGAGGCGGCGACGATGCCGGAGCTTGAGGGGTCGGTGTCGCTGAAGATGTCCGCGCCCTGCACGTTGGCGCCAACGGCGTAGCCGCCGAGGTCTCCGCCCGTTGCCATGATCTGCGACAGGATGTTGATGCTCGGCGGCCACATCGCGCGGCGGCGCACCGGCTGGAACGGCGCGATCTTTCCGTAGAACGGACTCGCCGTGTTCGCCGGGTCGAGGGTGCCGGTCGAGTTGGACAGGACGGTCGAGGCGGTGCCGGGCTGGATCTGGTCCAGCTCGTACTGCCGCCCCCGCTTACTGTCCGACTTGCCCATCGTGGTGGGCGTGACCTCAACGAACCGGTCCGTTGGGGTGAGCGCCGTGGTGGCGTTCCAATACGGCCCCCACGCCTCCTCGATCACGGGCCAGTTCGGATTGAGGGCCACGGTCACCTCCTGAAGGGCTGGTAGGTCTGCGCCTGAATGGATCCGCGCTGGAGGAACTGCCGCTGGAGCTCGTCCTGGAGATCCTTGTCGGTGAGGATCGAGCCCTGGACATGCAGGTGCACGGTCACCGTGCCCCCGGGCGCCCCGGCCCCGAAGCCGCCGCCCGCGCCGACGCCGGCGCCGGCCATTGCCAGTGACGGAACGCCGACCTGCTGGCTGGCCAGGGTGTCGGACATCGAGATGACGGACCGCACCGCAAGGTGGGCGTTGTCCGTGATGCCCTTGGCGATGCCCTCGGGGATGGCCACGCCCACGTGGTCGGCGAAGAGCCTGGACGGGCTGTTGATGCCGAGGAAGCTCTTGGCGGAGCTGAGGGCGTCCCCGGCGAGGTTCTTCAGGCTGTCGAACAGGCCCCCCGCGGCGTTCTCGACGCCGTTGATGATGCCGTGGACGATCGACGAGCCGATGGACAAGAACCAGGAGCCCACGCCCTTGACGGCGTTCCAGGCGGAGCGGAGCCCGCTGGAGATCGCCGAGGCGATGCGGCTGACCACGCTCATGATGGTGGAGAGTGCGCCCTGAATCGGCGTGATCATGCTGGACTTGATCGCGTTCCACAGAACCGAAGCGACAGCCTTGATCGCTGCCCACTTCTGGCTGAGGTAGATCCCCAACGCCGTCCAAATGATCTTTACATCGGTCCAGACCTCCGTGATCGGATCAATGATCACGGCGTGGATGATCGACCAGACGGCCGACGCGACCGTCTTGATCCCGTTCCAGACCGAGCCGAAGAACGCACTGATCGCGTTCCAGACGGAGATCGCTGTCCCGATGATCTGCGTGTGGAAGTGATTCCAGATCGCGACGATCGCGGCGACGAACGGCATGAAGATCACGAACAGGAGCGGCCACCACTTGCGGAAGAACCCGGCAATGGCATTCCACACGGTTTGCGTGATGCCCCACAGGAAGTTCCAGCCGGCGACCAGTGGATCGACCACCGTGTGCCACGCGGCCGAGAGAAACCCGGCAATGGCATTCCAGACGCCCATCACCGTGCCGGAAATGCTGTGCCACACCGACGTTGCGACGCTCGCGATCGACTGCCACACCGACGCCAGGAAGTGCCCGACACTTTCCGCGACACTCTTGATCGCACCCCACACCGTGGACCAGTGCGTGGCCAGGGCGACGATGGCCGCGACCAGCGCGACCACGCCCAGAATGATCCAGGTCACAGGATTCACAGCGGCGGCGGCAGCCATGCTGTAGAGCGATGCCGTTAGGGCGGCGATCGAGAACACAAGGACGCCGCCGATGATCCCGGCCGCGACCTTCGCCGCCATCGAGTGCTTGGCGATCCACGACGCGCTGGTGGCCAGGACCCCGATGATCTGCTGCACGTAGGGCATGAGGACTTGGCCGATCTGAATGCCCAGTGCCTCCATGGAGGCCTTGCCCTCGGCCACCTTCTGGTTGAAGTTCTTCTGAACGTCCGCCCAGCCCTCAATGCTCTTGCCGCCTGCCTTGACGTGCTCGTCTACGCCCGCGATGTTGGCCTTGAAGGTCTCCATGTGGGAGCCGGTCAGCTGAAGGGCGCCCATCATCGACTTCGTGCCGCCAACCATCGTGGCCAAGGCGCCGATGTAGGTCTTCTGGCTGCCAGAGAGCTTGTTGAGCTGGCCCTGGAAATCCTTGGAGTTCGCCGAGGCTTTTTGCAGGGTGTCGATCAAAACGGTGCCGCTCGGGCCCATCTTGTTCTTGATCGCGTCCGTCAGCGTCGTCAACGTTGCGGCGAGGCCCTGGCTCCCCAGTTCCTTCTCGACGTCGATGGCGTTGAGGCCCAGCCCCTTCATCGTTGTCGCGGCCTTGGGCAAGACATTAGAGAGCTGGCCGATCGTCTGCCGCAGGTACGTCGCGGCGACCGCCGCCGGCGTGCCCTGGGCGGTCATGGTGGCCATCGCGCCCATGACCTCGTTCAGACGCACCCCGGCCGCCGCGGCCACCGGCAGGATGCTGCTCATCGACCCGGCGAGGGCTTCGAGGTTGGTCTTGCCCTCAGCCTCCGTCGCGATCAGCGCGTTCATCGCGGTCGTGGCGTCACCGCTGGACATCTTGTACGCGTTCATCGCGGTCGTGACCGCATCCGTGGTGGTGTGCAAATCGGCGGCGCCGACCTTGGCACCCTCGGCCGACACCTTCAGCACCTTCAGGGCGTCCGCGCCGTGGTAGCCCGCCGACTCCACCATGTAGAGACCGGCCGTGAGCTGGGACGTGGACTGGCCGACCTCGCCCGCCATCGCGAGGATGCCGTCGCCAACCATCTTCATGTTGGAGGCGGCTTCGCCCGCGCCGGTGCGGACGCGGGTCATCTGGACCTGGAAGTCGCCCGCCATCTTGACGGTGGCCACGGCCGCGGCGCCCGCCGCGACACCGAGGCCCAGGAGGGCGGCCTTGCCCATCATTCCGGTGCGGGCGAAAGCTCCGGCTCCTGCCGCGTCGACCTCGGCGAGCTGCGTCTTGACGCCGGTCGCCGCTGCCCTGACCCCGGCGAAGGAGCCGATGAACTCGATGAATACCGGAGGAAGTGCGCCCATGCCGGATCACCCCCGTCCGGCTGGTGCTGCTATCGAGTTGTCAGGCGCGGATCGCTTTCGCCCACGCCAGTTCCCAGGCGGCGGCCATCTTCGGCTCGGCCGCCCTCACACCAGGCTTGATGTATGGGTACTTGTCCTCGACCTGCCGCTTGTACAGGTTCTGGAGCTTTCCGCCCGCACCGACGCCGCCCTGGAAGCCACCCTCGGGTAGCGGCTTGGGCCGTCGGACGCCACCAATGCCGCCTGAGAGACGGCCGGTCAGCCGGCCGGGGCCCCCGGACTTGGAGACGTGGTGCGGCGAGAGGTGGAGTTTCACCGAGTCGCCGGTTCGGGCCGACTTGCCGCGATGGTCCCAGCGGGGACGGCCGCGCATTTTGGCTTTGATCGACGACTTGGCCGCACTCTGCGACGCCTTCAGCGCCTTGAGAGAAGCGAGCTCGATCCGCTTGTCCATCGCGGTGATGGCGGCGATGCCTTCCTTGGTGCCTCGTACAACTGCGCCCAGTTCACCCACGGGCCGCCCGCCTTTCCTGCTCGGCGCGCACCTTGGCGACGGTGTTGTCGATGGCGAGCAGCCAGTCGAGGTCGACGGCCGACTGCTGCTCCAGGTCGGAGGGCAGGCAGTGCAGCATCGTGCACAGCCGCCACGTCCGGTACTCCTCGTCAGGAATCTCGTGTGACCTGTACTCGAACGACCCCTCCAGAACCCCCCTCAGGCGCTGGAGGGCCCGGTAGGGGACGCCGGGTCCGGGTCCGGCTGAAAGTTCGGATTCAGCGCGTGCTGGTACGGCGCGACCGCCTGGTGCAGTTCGTCGAGAGCAGCTGTGGGCAGATCGAGGACGTTCTCCGCCGTGACAGCGAAGTCCCAGCTCCAGCCGCGCACGGCAGCCATCACGAGCTGATCCTGAAGCTCCTGAAGCACGTCGAACGCGTCACCGATCGATGCGGCGATCTTCAGCTGGTCATCGGCCGACAGGTGCTCGGTGCCGCCCCGCGCTTGGGCCTCCTGGATCGCTTCGAGGAATGCGGGGTAGCTCGTGAGGCGCGCGGTGAGGCGCTTGATCGGGCGCCGCATCCGCTCGGTGATGTCACAGACGGGCCGCAGGTCGGCCCACCCGCCAGGCAGCGGGACGCGGTTGGCCTGCGTAATGTCGAGGTCTGTCACTTGTACGTCCCCGTGGCGAGTGCGTTCTGGAGGGTGACCTTGATCGGCGAGTAGCCGCCGCTGCCGCCGACGTCGGTGGTGTTGGCGACCGCCTCGTAGTCCACCGACAAGGCGATGTAGTCCTTGCTGCGTTCGATGTCGGCGGCGGTGAACGCGCACTTCGTCATGTGCAGCTTGACCTGCACGGCGGAAGCGCCGGCGCCCTGGGCATAGTTGATGTCCAGAGCGGGCTGGGAGTTGTTCAGGTAGTTCAGGAGCTGGGTGTCGTCCTCCATGACCAGCGTCAGCTTGCCGCTGACCGACACCGGCCCAGACCATAGGGCGTAGGGCGCCTGGGTGCTGTCGACCGTATTGATCGCGTCGACGGAGCGCTTGATGGTGCACTCGCCATCGATCAAGGTGAGGTTCGACGAGCCACCGATGGTGACCGCGCCGACCCAGCCCGCCAACGGCGTGACCGCTGTGTACGACGGGGTCGGAGCCGACGCCGTAGCGGAGCCAAGTGCGACCGCCTTCGCCGAGTACGTCAGCAGGCCGTCGCCGGAGAACTTCAGCCCGACCTCGCTGATCTTGGCGCCCGCATACTGGCGGGTGGTGATCGCGTAGTAGTCCGACAACGTGTAGGACGGCGGCTGGCCCGTACCGGTGTTCAGGACGGCCATGGCGTGCGTGTACGGGGCGGAGGCCCCGGTCGTCGTCACGTCGCCGAGGACACCCGCGAGCGGGAAGCCGATGGTGTCGGGGAAGACGTCGCCGTCGAAGTCATACTCGGACATCAAGGTCCCGGCGATCTTGTTGTAGGAGTCGACCATCGAGCCGCGCTGGCCCGCGTCCTCAAGGAAGTCCTGCTTGTCCTTCGGCTTCATGCTCTTGACGGGGATGAAGGCCGTCGCGGCCACGGGCGTGCCGAACACCGACTCCTTCGCGATCCCCAGGAATGACCGGAACGTGGGCTGCGGCATCACTCACCATCCTTCGGTGCGGCCTTGGCGGCCTTGGAGCGGGTCGGCTGCCAGCGGCCGTCTCCCGGGTCTTCGTCGAGGTCGGCCGACAGGCCGGGAACGGCCTCGATGCCGAGGCTGGGGTAGTAGCGGGCGTCATCGCCCCGGTACGTGAATGCGGGCATGCCGCCCTCCTAGACGCGCTGGTAGCAGGAGATCTGCATAGGGGTAATGCAGTGGCGGCCCTTATGCTCGTCGTCCCACGCCACTTCGTGGGAGCTGGCCGTGGGCCGCGCCGACAGCACGGCGCCGCCGAGCGTCGGATCGGACCGCACCACGGCACAGACCGCATCGAACAAGGCGACACTGCGGGCGAACACGCGCTGCGGATAGTCGCCGCCGCGGTAGACGTCGATCGTGATGTCGACGTCGTAGGACTCTTCCAGCCAGCCCGGTCCGCCGGAGCCGACCATGCTGGACACGGCGTCCTGCCTGCTGACCTTGCCGATGGCCACGATGTCGGCGGGCTGGAAGGGGCCCGGCTCGTCGAAGCACACCAGCAGCTGCTCGCCGGGAAAGTCCGGATCCGGGGTGAGCATCGCGGTGAGCTGGTCGAAGAGGTACTGGCGTGCGGCGGGCGCCGACGAGGTGGGAATGGTCATCAGGCGATCCCCGGGGGGCGTCGGAAGGGCTGCCACAGTTCCAGCACTCGGGCCGGCAGGGCGAACCCGGTTGGCACGGCGGACACTTCGCCGTCCAGACCGGCGCCCCCGAACTGGGGGCGTCCGCCCTGCTGGGTGAGCTGCCACAGGTGCCGGATCAGTTCCAAGGCGCCGAGGCGGACCGCCGGAGAGACCATGCCGAGGCGGCCGGCCACGTACTGGACGACGATGTTCTTCGACCCGAAGGCGAAGATTGTCGCGTCGCCACCCAGGGCCCGGCGGGTGAGCTGCCCGGTGTCGTAGTCGACGGTGAAGCCGAAAGCGTTGGACTGTCCGCCCAGGGGCTGTTCGGTCAGGGTGTAGCTGGACAGGCCGTAGTACTCGGTGACCGAGGTGACGGAGGCGAGCGGCAGCCAGTCCACGGTGATGCTGGTGGTGCCGCCGTCGAACGCCTGCATATACGACTCGGGGAAAACCGGGCCGATCACGTCCCTGGCAAGGTCCCCGGCAGCGTCGATGAACCCCTGCAATTCGGCGTCCTGGCTCGTGTCGGAGACCGGCATGTTGAGGTGGAGCTTCACCGACGACAGGTCGACGATCGACACCGAAACCCCCTGGCTAGTCGGCCTTGTTGGGGGCCTTGGCGGCAGCGGTGTTGCGCCTGGGGCCGCTGGAGCCGGTGACCTCTTCCAGGCGGCGTCCGGTCTCGCGGATCTCCACCGCGATCGGCGTCGCAACGTGCTGCCCGTCGATCTCGACGGTGGCCGGGTCGACCAGTCCGCGCATCTCCGCGACGGCCTGGAGCACGTCGTCCTTCATGGCGGTGAGGTCGCGCTTGATGCTGTCGGCGAGCTCGTGGTCGATGTCCTTGACCTGGTCCCACTTGTCGAGGAGACCCTTGGCGATGTTGATGGGGTTCATGGGGTGCCCTCCAGGGCGTGAACCGGCGGCGGGCAGCCCTCACTGCCCGCCGCCGGGATCGGGGGGATCAGAACGTCGGAGTGACCGAGCCGGTGCCGGTGATCGTCGCGATCGATGCCGGGTAGCGGCCCGCCTGGAAGCTGACGTAGTTGTAGAGCCGCACGAACAGCGACAGCTGGTTCGCATACGTCTGCTCGAAGGCTTCAGCGCGGACCGAGCCCTCCCACAGGTAGATGTCGGGCATGCGAGCCACCAGGATCACGTCCTGGTTGGTTCCGGCGCCCAGGTTCGTCGCCAGGTTGGCGTCCGTGTACACGGGCAGGCCGAGCATCTCCCCGACGTGGCCCTGAGCGGCCAGCGCCCCGGGCACGCCCGTCGCGTTCATCGGGCCGTTGGCCGTGGGCACCACCAGCGGGCGGTTCGAGGAGTCGGACTGCGCCATCGCCCACGCCCAGCGGCGCGGGTGCATGATGATGTGCGTCGGCGGCAGGAAGCGGGCACCGTGGATCGCGGAGACGGCCGCGCCGATCGACGAGTACATGCCGCCCGCGCCACCAAGCGCCGGCGTCGCCTGAGTCCAGGCCACGCTGTTCGTGCCCGCCAGGGTCGTGATGCCGGTGACCTGGCCGCTGGAGCCAGACCCGGCCAGCACCTGGAGGTCGGCCTTCTTCGCGTAGTCCGCCGCCAGGTCGCCGAGGACCAGGTCGTCGACGTTCAGCGGGGACTGCTCGACCAACTGCATCGACATCGTCTGGCCGCCGGCGATCGTGATGACCGGCGAGGACACCGACGTGGTCGTCATATCGGTGTTCTGGACAGCCGAGTTCTGTGTGGCCTGCACGGCCGCGGCGGTACCGGTGAGCACCTTGGGGATGTTGATGCTGTTGGTGCCCGGCGGGACGTCGCCCTGCACGCACAGGTCCGCAGTCACGCGGCCGGCGCGCGCCAGCGCTACGAATTGGTCTTCCAGCCACAGGGGCGGCACGAACTCGCCGCCCGCGCCCGCGGTGGTGGAGATCGCGCGGGCCTCGGCGACCATGCGGTCGTTACGGCGCAGCCGCTCGATCGCCGCGCTGTCGCCGGTGCGCCGCGCCTGGTACAGGTCACGGAAGTAGGACTGGCCGCCAGTGCCGGAGCGGTAGACCTGCGGCTCGGTGACCGAGGTACCGGCCGCGGCGCGCCGGGTCTCGGGCTCGGGGGCCGCGTACCGCTTGGCGACCTCGGCGGCAGCCTCGTCGGCACGGATCTGCTCATCGAGCTCGCCGATCCGGGCGTCGATGGCACGGATCTCGCCCTCGCCGGTGTCGAACTTGGCCTTCTCGTCGTCGGTGAGCGCGGTGCGCTCCTCGGTGGCTACGGTCTCCAGGATCGCGTCGAGGGCAGCACGCTGCTCGGCACGCTTCTCCTGGAGAGCCTTGATCATGTCCCGCTTGTTCACGGGGGCTCCTCTGGTCGAGATGGGCGTGCCTGCCGTCGAAACGGGTGGTGGTCCGGGTGGTGCCCCAACTGGCGGGGTCCGGCGCGGACTCCGGCGCGTGGCCGGGCAGGCGGAAAACCCGGCAGCCGAACGGCTCCGGGTGGTCTGTGGGGTGCGGCTACAGGGCCAGGGCGCGGGCCCGGCGCCGGTACAGGTCCAGGTCGGCCGGATGCGGCAGCGGCTCGTCCTCGACGGCCGGCGCCTCGCGCTCGGCGAACTCGCCGGCGAGCCGATCGAAGACCTCGCGGCGCTCGTCCGGACCGAGACGCTGGAGATGCCCAGCAAGATCACGGGCGTTGAGCTGTGCGCCCGCCGTGTGCGGGTTCGCGCCGTAGTTGACGACGCTGACGTCGCCCTTGTTCAAGTTCACTTCGAGGATGTCGCGCTGCTCGAAGTCCGGGGACCACTGCTGGCGGGTCACCCAGAACGCGAACGACATCTCGTCGAGGTCGCCGCGCTCCATCGCCGAACGCAGCGACTGCACGGCCGGGTTCGACGGGTCCAGGCGGGCCTCGGTGTGCAGACCACTGGAATCCTCCGCCAGCTGGAGCGTGCCGCTCTTGGTGCGGGCCAGCGTCATCCCGGAGTGATTGACCAGGAACGGCACGTCGGCGGACTCGCTAAGGGTCTTCTTGAAGGCGCCAGACCGCACGACCTCCGTGTACGGGCCAAGCCAGTCCTGCATCTCGTAGGACGCCTCCGTCACGCAGGCGTACCCGGTGAACGTCAGGACGTCGCCGCCCGTCCCGTCGGGCGCCGAGCGCAGCTCGATCCCCTTGAAGGGCATGCCGCGGCGCTCGACGGCGGCGGGCTTCACATCGCGTGCGCTGAGGTCCATCACTTCTCCTGTCCGGACTCGGCCGCCGACTTGGGTGTCTGCGCCCCTGCGTCGCCCTGCGGGGCGTCGGTGTGCGCCGAGTTGAGCGGCGCGAACGGGTCGGTGCCCTTGCCGTCAGGCAGCGGGGCGAGGTTCTCCAGGGCCCGGATCTCGTCCGGCGTCATGAGCGCCGCGTTGCGGGCCATCGAATAGACCGCATACCGGCCCGCGGTGTCGGTCCTCAGTAGCGCGTCCACGTTGAAGCGGGCCGCCTGCGGCTTGGGCAGCATCGCCGACCAGCCATCCTCGAAAGTCCCGATCCAGCTGGCCAGCGTGTAGCGCAGAAAGCCGAGCGACTGCTGCTCGATGCCGGTGCCCCACGACGTGGTGCGGTCGACCTGGCCGAGCATGTGCGGCGGCAGCCCGAACAGCATCGCGATGTCGATGTTCTGCGCTGCCCGCGTCCCCAAGAACTGGGCGTCCTCCGGACTGACGGAAATCGGCGTCCACTTGGCGCCGCCGGACAGCACACCGACCGCATGCGAGTTCTGCAACCCCGAGTGCGAGGCGCTGAACGACTCCTTCAGCTGGCGGGCGCGCTCCTTGTCGAGGTCGCCGTCCAGGCTGATCACGCCGGACAGGTGGGCGCCCTGCCCGTAGAAGCGGGAGCCGAACTCCTCGGCGGCCAGACCGAGACCGATGGACTGGCGGGCGTAAGAGATCACGCTCATACCGGTCGGAGACTCCGGCATGCCCATCCCCATGAGGTGGACCATGTCGGCTGCGTCCACCGGCTTGCGGGAGATCTTGTAGGTGCGCCGGCCCGCGTCGTCGAAACGGCACTGCACCCGGTCCGGATGCAGAACCCTCAGCCGGGTCGGACGCAGCAGTCCGTCCCGCGCGGTGATCGCCGCATAGGCGTTGCCGCGGAGCAGCAGCGACACCATCATCTGCGTGAACCCGGCCCGCCGGGTCGGCATCGACGTGTCGCTCGCCCCGCCGAACGGATCACTGACGATCCCCGGCGGAGGCTCCATCGTCTCCCGCAGCTCCCCGCGCATCCGCACCGCGTCGAACGGCAGCCCGGCCACCGTCGTGGACAGGATCCGCACGCAGGCCGCGACGGCCAGCAGCTGCATCGCCGTGTCCTCGGTCACCGGCACACCCGCGGCGGTCAGCGGGGCCAGGGAGGCGTTCGACGGCACCGACCACGGGTCGCCTGCGCCCGACTGGGGACCGCTGAAGCGCCGTTCGGGGCTGCGGGCGAGCGCTCTACGCATCAGGCTCATTGCCCACCACCCACCCGATCAGCAGCAGGACCAGACCCGTCACAACCAGCCCGACCACCGGCACCCACCACCACGCCGCACCCACCAGACAGCCCAGACCGGCCAGATCGACGACGTCGGACACCGAACTGCGGGGAATGCGGAAGGACAGCTTGGGGAGGCGCACGGCACCTCCTACAGGTCGGCCCAGGAGAAGAACTGCGGCTCGGGCAGCCGTTCCGGCTCGGTACAGGCACGTTCCAGCGCCATCACGGCCGACACGGCGAGGTCAATCTTGCGGGGGCTGCCCTTGGCGTCCTTCGATAGCCGCGAGCCGCGCGAATCAGTCCGCACCACGCAGTTCGCGAGATGCCGGGCCAGCCGCGGATCCCCGGAATGCGTCAGAGACCGGTTCATGACCGCCTCGAAGAACCTGGTCGTCGCCGGGATCATCCGGGCGGGCGACTGAGGAAACTCGACGACCGGGAGCCCTTCGTCCTCCAGGACTTGGTAGGTGCGGCCCCACCGGTACGGGTCACACACGATCTCCCGGACATTCCAGCGCCGGCAGGCCGCCCGGATAGCCGCCTCGACGTCCACGATGGGCACCGTCCAGTCGTTCCCCGCCGTCGATGGGCGCTCCCACGCCTCCACCACGTCCACATGCGGCACCTCGCCGCCACCGGACGGGCAGGACACGACCACCAGGGCCGTGCTGTCGCCATTGAACGACCCGTCGAAGCCCAGGCAGACCTCGACGCCGTCCGGCACGCTCTCTACGCCCATACAGGCGTCCCAGGCGCCCGCCGGAAGCCACGCCGCGGCCGTATTGACCCACTGGTTCAGGCGCTTCGTGCGGAACTCGGCCTCTGGTGTGCGGCGGATCGAGGACTGGAAGTCCTCGACCGACACGATGTCGCCCAGCCCTGGGTTGGCCAGGTGCCAGGTCCGCTCGTCGCGGTGATCGGCGCCTTCCGGAGCGCCCCACCAGGCGAAGTAGAACGCCGGGTCCTCGAACTCGCCCTGGATGACCTGACATCCGTACTGGTACATCGAGTAGCAGAGACTGTCTCTGCCCGTCGTGTCCGACTTGACGCCGGCCGTGGTGATGCCGACCATCAGCGGCTCGACACGAGCCCCCGATGCCAGGGAGAGCGTGTCCCACAGTTCGCGGTTCGGCTGGGCATGGACCTCGTCGGCCACCGTCAGATGCGGGTTGAGGCCCTCCTTGGTGAACGCCTCGCTCGACAGGACCCGGTACACCGACCCCGTCGACGGCATCTCGATCGCGTCCCGGTAGGTCTTGAAGTAGTTCGCGAACTCCGGCTCCAGATCGATCATCTTCTTCGCCGTACCGAAGACGATCCGCGCCTGCTCCTTGTCCGCAGCGATCGAGTACACCTCGCCGCCCGCAGGACCGAAGGCTAGCCCGTACAGCGCGATACCCGCGCCCAACGCGGACTTGCCCTGCTTGCGGGGCATGCCGATGAGCGCCTGGCGGTGCTTGAGCCGCCCGTCCGCACGCCGGGCAAGCAGACCGCCCACCAGGTCGACCTGCCAGGGACGCAGTTTGAGTAGCGACCCGGACGGTCCGCCGATCGAATCCTTCGTGACTCGCAGCAGACGCTCGGCGAAGGTGACGAAGTCTGGGCCGTCACCCCGCTCGACGTCTTCGGGGGCAACTTGAGAAAGCCACAGCGGCGGGTGGGCTCCTACTCCTAGACTTTCAGCATGAGTAACCACAACACACCCCCACCATGCTCTGTAGTGGAGTGCGATCGACGATCTCAGGCGCGGGGGTATTGCCAAACGCACTACGCGCGCTATCGCAAGACAGGGGATGCTGGCGGCCCCATCGAGGAGCGTCAGCCCCGGGCATCCGCATGTACCGCCGAAGACTGCGACCGTCCAGTACTTGCCGTAGGGCTGTGCGGCGCTCACTACCGACGACGGCGTGTCGAGGGAGACATCCAGTCAGCGAGGCCAGTCCGAAGTTACCTACCCGGTAAAGCCTGCACGGCGGAGGACTGCTCCAACGCAGCCTCCGCACGAGGCCTCTGCGGAATGCATTACGCACGCTTCCGCCGGTGGGGTGACCCCAACGCCCGGTACCAACCCAAGGGGCACGTCACCAAGAGCGGCTACCGCATGGCCTACGCCCCCCAGCACCCGATGGCGCAACGCAACGGCCACGTTCTGGAGCACCGCCTAGTGATGGCCGAGCATCTGGGCCGCCCCCTGCTACCCGCCGAAGAGGTCCACCACCTCAACGGCGACAAACTGGACAACCGGATCGAAAATCTGGAGCTATGGGTGAGGAGTCAGCCGGCTGGTCAACGAGCCCGCGACTTGATCACTTGGGCGCGCAGTATCGAAGCCCGATATGGAGCGGCTCACGACGAGGGCCTTCTCTAGCCGACGCGCCCCGACTTTCGGGCCAGCATCTCCTCGAAGGCTGTCTTCGCCTTCACCTCGGCCACCCCGAGCCGGGAGCGGTCCGTCGGCGTCATCCCGAGTGCCGACAGCAGCTTCGAGATCTCCGTCTCCAGCGTGGACAGCATCCCGACCAGCGGATTCGGATACGCATAGCCCTTGTCCGTGAACAGGACCGGCTCCGTCGACTCCAGCCGAGCGAGGAAGTCCTGTCGGCGGTCGAACTTCTCGCAGACCAGCACCAGCGCGGGCCGGTCGGTCTCGGCCAGCCACTTGCACTCGTCGATGACGAGCCGCCACACCGCGCCGCCGGCCGGGCCGAGATGCTTTGGGGTGTCGTCAGCAACCGGAGGCAACGCGACGACCTTTGAGACGTCGGCGATAGGCCGCTTGCCGGGATTACCGAGCTTTCGCTTACGTTCCGTGGGTGTAGGCGGTCTCCCTGCCGTCATGATCACCACCCCTTGCCGAGACCCCCCGGGTCAAAATTCCGCGGCCGTGTTTGGGGGCTGGGGGCCGGGTCCCTTAACGATCTTCGCTTTCGAGATTTTCCCCGCCCCCCTCGCGTGCACGCACAGCAACCCGACTCACGCAGCGTGACGAACGCGCCTCTGTGTGAGGCACCTTGCCCCGAAGCGCCTCCCCGGCTCACGCCGTGCCGCTACGGTGCTGAGCTCTGCTGCTGCGACAGGACGGCAGCCAGTGGCTGGAGGTGGGGCCGTGGGGTTCATCAAGGGTGCCAAGTCCGACGCGATCGGACAGCAGGCAGCGCGTGCGATAGCCGAGGGCCGGCGTGTGTTCGCGTGCCGCGTGAACGAGGGCGGCTGGAACGACAACTGGGGCGGCTCCCTGTCCGGGGTGGCCGAGCAGATCGAAGCAGTGGAAACACAGGGCTGGCGTCTGGACAAGGCATCATTCCTGCCCGGCAAGGGCCAGAACGTCAGCGCATTCCTGATCTTCAGACGGGGGGTATGACCCGACCCCCTTCCGGAAACTGAGCCCACCCCTCGAATCCTCGCCGCCTGAAAACCTGGACCAGGGGGGTCTATGCGCTGTTGTGCTTGCGGGAGTTGCACCCCCGGCACAGCACCTGCACGTTGGCCAGGTCGTCCGTGCCGCCCTTGCTCTTGGGCGTGATGTGGTCGCCGGTCAGATCGCTGGCCGGGTGAGCGGGGACGTTCCAGCCGGGGCACCACTCGCCATACACCTGCCGGTGTGCAACGACGGCCTGCGACCGCACCTGTCGCCACCTGGCCCCGTAGCCGCGCTGGGTAGATGATCCGCGCCGCGCCTCGAAGCTGGCGGTGCAGTCGTCGCAGCGTGACGGGTTGCGGGTGAGGCGCTGGCATTCGAGGCAGGGCCTCGGCCTAGGCATCGGACCAGCCGGGCGGCAACTCGACCGGATCCGGCGCGGGTTCTGGCTGCGGCGCCGGCTCGGGCGTGCAATTGCAGGGCGGCGCCGTGCAGGTCTTCGCGTGGACCAGAGCCGCGGCATCGAGGCTGATCGAGTGGTCGATGCAGGCGTAGACGCTGCGCGCGTTGTCGGACTCGACGGGAAGCGGCCCGAAATCGGGCGGAGGCCCCTGTGGATCGGCAAGCGCCGTAGCCAGGTCGCGCCGGGCCTGCTCCAGAGCCACGAACGCCGCGAACTCATCGTCGGTGAGCCTGCGAGTCCAGTGGACGACGGGAGGCGCGCCGCAACGGATGCAGGCAAGGCCGCTGGCCGGGGTGGTCATCACGATCACTCCTCAGAAGCCGAAGCTATCGAAGCGGTTGAACTCGGACTTGAAGCGCGGGTCGCTCAGGAGATGCGGGCGAAGGATCTCGAACGCTGTGCGTCCTGGGTCCTTTCGCGGACGCAGGGTGTCGGGGATGCCGATCATTTCGCCGGTTCCGTTCCCGGTGACCAGTAGGCGCTCCATCTCTGCCTGGTAGTCCACACACATGCCGCTCAGGAGCTCACGGAGCAGATCCCGTTCCGCCGGAGTGCTTTCGTCGCGGCTCACCATGTCGTCGATGGCGAGTCTTTCCGGACGCCGTTGCTCACCGGCGAGTTGGTTGGCCATGAGATTCCTAGCTGGTGGTCTGGTCGTCGATGAGGCCGAGATTCTTGAGGGCGGCGATCAGCGAGACGAGGGCGGCGCCCGATGCGCGACTGCCGGTGACGGTCGGCCGGGTGGTCGGCGTCTTTCCCCAGAAACCGATGGTCGCGGTGCCGGGGGCGCCGGTGTGGCTGATGTTCCCGCTTGCGGCGATCGGGCCGACGACGTTGAGTCCGGCGAGGAAGGCAGTGCCCTGTTCGACGGCGGTGACCCGGTTGAGGAGATCATCGAGGTAGCCGTTCAGGGTGACGACGGTGCCGTTCAGCCCGGACAGGGCGCCGGTGGTGGCGAAGGTGGCGTTCCCGTAGGCCCGATCACCGTGGGGGTCGCTGGCGCCGGTATGGGCGGACACGGCGCTCGTGGCGGCACCCGAGGCGTCGGCGCCGACATCCGCAGCGGCCAGGACGACCGCGCCGGTCTTCGCGTTGACGGACTGCACGAGGTTGACGACCAGATAGGTCCCGCTCGCGGGACTTGCGGCCGGAGTCGCCGCGGGCAGCGACACGGTGGGCGTCGCCTTGGGCAGGCTCAGCGGGAAGGAGTCGCCAGGCGCATCGGTGAAGGCGATCCGCACGTCGTAGGTGAAGCCGGTCGGGCTGATGCCGGCCGAGTCGGTGGCAACGACCGTCATCGTGAACGACCCCGCAGCGTCGAGGTTTTGGGCCGCGGGGCCTTGCACGACGAGCCCGGACGTCGCCGCAACGATCTTTCCCGGGTGCGGGCAGAGACTGACGGTGCCGCGCATCGGCGTGCCGTCGGGGTGCGTGTAGGTGCCGGACACCGTGACGGTGCTGATTCCGACGGGAAGCGTCACGGGCACCTCCAGACGGCGAGTTGGGCCCGCTCCGGCCCTCGGTGAGTGAGGCCGGAGCGGGTGTCCCGCCGTGAGCCCAGGGAGGCGGCGGGACGTCGGGGCACCGCTGGGGGGATTCCGGCGCCCCGAGACAGGGGGTCAGGCGGCTTTGGGGGCGCGCTGCGGGGCGGGCCGGTAGCGGGCGGCGAGGGGCAGGATCTCGGGGAGGGCGTACATGGTCCGGTACTCGTGACCTTGGCCGGAGTAGCCGTCGCCCGGGTATCGGCGGATCTTGCCCCGCGAGGCCCACTTGCGGATGACCGGGCCGGGGACGCCGGTCGCTTCGGTCGCTTCATGCTCGAAGACGAGATCGTCGGGGTACAGCTCGGCAGGACGCATCTCGCCCCCTGACATGCAGAAAGCCCCCGGCGGAAGCAGGGGGCTCAAGGTGCTGCGGACACAGTTGTGTTCCGACGAACGCACTGTGACATATGGGTGATCCAACGGTCAAGCAGTTCTGGGGGCAATCAGCTCCACTCAACGCTGCCCTTGCCGTTGAGTCGTTCGTAGTCGTCCCAGAAGCGGGCCGATCGCTCCTTGCTGGCCCGCTCTGCGTTCTGCCATCCCTGCTTCAGTGCGGCGTCAATGCGCTCGGAGGTCTCGCGCTGCTTACGGTCCGCCCGGGATTCTCGGCGCAGCGGCTGCGGGTCAGTGCCCGGGGTGTCGGACTTCGGATACTTGGGCGTGAACAGACCCATGGTCACTTCTCCCTTTTGCCGTTGATGAGGTGGAGCGCCGCCTCGGTGAGCCCGGTTGCGGCGGCGTCGTTGCCTTTGTCGTGGGCGCGGGCCGCGGCCTGCGAGAAGCTCTTGATGAGGTCGTCGCGCTTCTGCTCGTCGCTGTCTTGCTGGCGAGGTTCGGGCATGGCTCGGGTCTCCTTCACTGCCGATTGTGGGTCTTGGCCCACAGGCCGCTGGTGCGGGTGTGGACGTTGCGCTGGTCCTGGTGGACGGGCCCGCTGTAGTGCTGGTGGATCTCAGCGGGCGCCGCGGCGACGACTTCCTTGGCGCCGCGCAGCAGTCGGGCGACGGCGAGGATCGGGGCGGCGAGCGCGGCGGGTGCGGCGCAGATGCAGCCGATGACGGTCGGGTTGGCCTGCCCCGAGGCGAGCAGCAGCCCGATCGCGATAAGCCCCGGCGGGACCGTGGCCACCCCGCAGTACAGAGCCGTGCGGCCGATGTCCGTGGAGCGCTGCGACATCGGCGGAACCCCCGGCTGGGGTACGGCCGGTGCGGTGCCGATCTTCGGTCCGTCCGCCCACGACGGGACCGTGGGGTCGGTGCTGCGGTACGAGGTGGGCGCCTGGAGGGCGTCCTCGACGGCGGCGAGGAGCTGCTGGGCTTGATGGCTGAGGTCGGGCTGCCCGGCCGTGACGGTCGGGCGCTGGCCGGGCAGCGGCATGGGGTCAGTCCTCCTGCGGCGTGTAGTCGACGCTGCGGGCGAGGATCGCCATGGCGACGCGCTGCGAGTCGGCGCCGGCGCGGTCACACAGCCGGTCGGCGGGTCCGCTGTCGTTGTTGGCGATGGCGCGGGCTGCGGCGTCGATCTCCGCCCCTGTGACGATGATTTCGGGCTGCTTGCGGCTGAACAGGCCCATGGCGGGCCTCCCTTCGGTCGAGTTCGTTGGTTGTCAGTGCTTCCGGCCGAGGCGGGTCGTCATCGTGGCCTCCAGCAGCTCGGCGGCCTCAGTGCCGTCTGTGGTGCGGGTCTCGAATCGCTCGCCGACCTCGCGGACGATCCGGGAGGTGGTCTCGGTGTCGCCGGCGTGCTTCGCGGCGATGTAGTCGCGGGTGCTCTGGTACTTCGGCTCACTCATGCGGAGTTCCTCTCACTTGGCAATGAGGTGGTCGGGATGGCCGTTGATCATGTGGTCGACGCATTCGGGGCAGTCCTCGCGCGGGGCCAGGTGCGCGTGGACGCGGCGGCTGTCGTAGGCATGCAGCCAGCACTGGCGGCATTCGCCTCGCGGGGCCGGGCGCATCAGAGCCAGCTGAAGCCGGACCGCTTCGTCGCCCGGTCGATGGCCTTCTGCTTCTTCGCTTCGAACCGGGCCCGGTCGCGGGCCTCGACGGCGGCCTGGCGGATCTCGCGCTTCTCCGTCTCGCGGATCTCGGCGCGCTCGATCGTCCGGTCGATGCGCCGCTCCTCGGCGTCCGTGAGGTAGCCGCGGCGGAGGGCCGCCAACAGGCTCGTGCCGAGGATCTTGGCGGCCTCGCGGTGGTTGACGCTGTCGCGGTCGTTGATCGGCATGGCGGTGCTCCTTTTCGTGGTGGGTGGGGTGCGAAAACGCTGTTTCTGGGGGTCGTGGAGGTGTGGGGCGGGGCGCCTCACCTCCTCACCAAAACGCCGTTTGTGCAGGTCGCGGCCGGTGGGGTGGCTTGGTGGGGCGGTTGGTGGAAAGTCACCGCCCCACCTGAGCCTCACCAAGGTCGTTTACGTCGTCCTCGCGGCCGTCGAGGGCCTTCTGGACGTGGCTCAAGTGGATGACGGGGTAGCCCTGATAGGTCCCCGTGTCCTCGCCGTGATCGGTCATCAGGCGCCGCAGCCGGACGCCGTCCCAGTCGGTGTAGACGGCCGGGTTGAGGTTCTTCAGCCGGTGGATGATCTCCGGGGTGCGGACACGCTTCTCACCCGCGAGCACCCGCTCCAGATCGGCGAGATGGTCGACGTCCTCAACGGATTCCAGCGTGGGCAGCGCGGCGACGCGCAGACGGAGGGCCCTGGCACGGTCGGCGACGTCTTGAGCATCGGGCTCGGTGTCCACAAAGTGCGTGCGCACGGTCAGCGACGCCTCGCCGGGAGGGAGCGTGACCCCATCTCCGGCCACGACCAGGGTGCCCTTGTCCAGGCCCTGCCGCAGGAGATGCGGCGCCGCACCACCGTCGACGGCCTTGTCGCCAAGCGCCATCCGTGCCTGCGACTCTGTGCCCACGACCAGAGACGCCCGGATATGGGCGCCCTCGCGCACCAGCTTCGGCAGGTTCTGGTCGGTCGGGTCCTGGGTGCCCTCCCACAGCAGAACATCGACCGCCCTGCCCTGGTTGTGGATCCTGCGGGCAGCCATGAAGTACCTGCTCGTGGACTTGGAACCGCCATACGGGGCGCCGTCCTTGACTCGCCCGTCATCCATGACGATCTGAGTCTTGGCGGGGTTCATGAAGGCGACCTGCGCCTCGTCCACGATGACGATCAGCGGGTCCCATTTCGTGCCCGCCGGAGCCAGGAGGCGGCGGTTCATCTCCTCGACGGCATCCTCGACCATCTCCGTCACATCAACGGCGTGCTCGTCCGTCGGCCCTTCGATCAGGCGGTTCGCCATGCCGGAGAACATGCGCCAGTCGCCGATGCCCTTCAGGTCGCCGATCCAGAACTCGACCGACCGGTCGAAGGCCAACCAGAGAGCCAAGGACCGCAGCGCTGCCGTTTTGCCCTGGTTGGACAGGCCGGTGATCAGGACGTGCCGCTGGTAGAGGCTCAGCGTGACCGGCTCGCCGCGCAGATTCTGCCCCCAAGGGGCGCATCCGCTCTTGTAGTTGGCGGTCGGCTCAGGGTCGGTGACCAGCGGAGACGGCCCGATCGGCTCGTCGAGGGCGCCTGAGTCGGCGATCCACAGCTTCACGGTGCGCGGCTGCGGCGACTTGAGGATGAACACCTCGTGTTCGTGCCGGCCGAGGTTCTCGGCGAGCTTGCGGCGCTTGGGCTGGACCTCATCGGTGGAGACGCTGGAGGGCAGCGTGACGTCGACCTCGACGCCGCACCCGGCCATCGCGATCGGGGACAGCATCGACGCGCCGCCATCCTCCATCGCCAGGATGGCCTTCTTCAGCTCGGAAATCCGCAGGTCACGGAAGGCCTTCACCACGATCGACGGGGTGATCAGCTCCCCTCCGGCGCTGCGCTGCTTCACCGGGAGCGCCCACTGCGGGGCCGTCTCGCGCTGCCGCCCAACTCCCCACAGGGACAGCAGGACCAGCCACGGCGCGGTGACGATGAACGGACCCCACACGACGGACGCGACAACAACCGCCCAATGCACCAAGTCGATGGCCGTGGCGATCGGCACCAGCACCTGAGCTGGGTCTTTCTCCGATATGGCCATGAGGACGCCGAGCCCGATCAGGCTGCCCGCACCGATTCCGGTGGCGACGGCAACACCTTTGGCCGCGTCAACCGGGGACTTGAGGAGGTCCATGCGGCGGGCGTGACGGGCGGCCCGGTACTGGCGCCCCTTCTCCTCCCACTCCTTGATCTCCTCATACTTCCCGGCCGCCTCACAGGACCGAATCATCCGCTCGTAGCGTGCGGCAGTGCGCCCGTCCCAGGCGCGGCGCCCGACGATGCGGGTCCCGCCGACGACGTACATGCCGTGCCGGACCGCGAGACGCCCCAGCGTGCGGGTGCGCTCATCGGTGATGACGTCCCTGGCGTTGCGGGCGGCCCGCCGGTACAGGGCTTCGCGGCGCTCGACCGGCGACGCGGCAGGAGCCGGCACCAGCTTCAGCGCCGGCCGCTCGTTGTCCTTGCTCAGGTTCACGGGTTCGGCGGTCGTGGTCATCAGTTGTATCCCCCTCCGCCTTGGCCGACGGCGGTAGGTCCGGCCGGGCGCTCGGGGCCAGGCGTCGTGTCGAGGGCGGCGCGGCGGACGCGCCGGCCGTAGGAGTCGCCGGTACCGAGCCGGTTGCCGATGGCGGTACCGGACAGGTCCGGGTCGGCTTGCAGCCACCCGGTGGCGGTGCGGACGTGCTCCTCGAAGCTGGCGGTACTCGTCTTCGCGGTACCGGTCTTCTTGGCGGTCTTGCGGGCCGGTACTCGGCTGGAGCGCCGTACCGGTACCGGGGTCGCGGTCATCTCCGGTACGGCGGTGAGTTCCGGGCGTGCCGGTACCGCCTCCGGTACCGGTACTCGCTCAATGTCTGCGGCCGGTACCGCCCCGGCACCGGTACCGGGCTTGGCCTGCTTCTTTGTGGCCGGTACCGCCAGTGCGTGGACCCGCCAGATCGACAGCGGTACCAGCAGCGAAACGGCCGCCACGAGCGGTACCGACACGGCGACAACATGGGCGGCGAGCATGTGCGCGGCGACCTGCGCGGTACCCATCAGCACGAGGGAGAGAGCGATGTCCCGGCCGCGCGCCCGACGGATCGCGGCCACCACATAGACGTCGAGGGCGAGGGGCAGCAGTACCGCCACCGGTACCGCCGCGCCGATCGTGCGGGCGAGATCGTATTCGGCGGTCGCGGTGAACCCGACGCCCGCCACCAGAGAGACAGCGACGAGGGGGTCCCAGCCGGTACCGGTACGAGTACCGGTCTCCTGGGTCGTGCTCATGTCGCCCTCCGGACGCGGTCGATGAGGATGCCTCCGGCCAGCGCGGCGAGCGCCCACGGCTGCTCGGCCAAGACATGGATCGCGGTGAACACGGCGGCCAGCAGCCACGGTTCGTGGCCCAGCAGCAGGGTCAGGACGGCCAGCAGGAGCCAGGTGGAGGGGCGCACGGTCAGCTCCCCTTCACGCCGGGCCGGCGCCGGATCTTGGCGGGCTCGGGCTGAGTGTCGGGACGGTCGCCGGAAGCGCCGCTGGTCGTGACGCCACTGGAGTGGCCGTAGGGACGCCGGGTCTCCCAGCCGCGCTCACCACGCTGACGGAACGCCATCACGCCTCACCACCTGCGGCCTCGTCGTGCGAGCCGGCCGGGCACTGGTCGGTCCAGCAGCGGTGCAGACGGCAGGCTTCGGGGTGCTCGATCGTCAGGGAGTGCCACAGGTCGTCCGACATCGTGATCGGCTCCAGCACGGTCGCCATCACGCCACCGCCGGAGTCTGGATCCCGCGGATCTCGTCCATCAGCCGCGGCCCGCCACGGTGGGCAGCGTCCAACTCGGCCGCGTCGAGGATCACCTCGGTCATGCGGGACTCGTCGCCCCGAGCCCAAGCGGCGCGGAACTCGGTCAGCAGCTGAAGCGCGAGACGGTCCGGGTCGTGCGGGGCGGGCACCAGCGTCAACGCACGGGCCTGAGCAACCAGCGGGCTGCGCCGGGCGAGGTCGGCGTCGGAGAGGGAACGCAGGGTCTGAGTGTTCATGATCAGGCCACCTCGGTCTCGGTAGGGGGCTCCGTCGAATTCAGGACGGAAGCCGGGATGCGGAGCGCGCCAGCAGCACGATCTCCAGGCTTGTAGGGCTGGCCGTTCCTGTAGGCAGGAAGAAAGCCCTGGTGGATCCAGCGGTAGACGGTCGCGGGGTGCACTCGGAAGTGCGTCGCGACGTCTCGAACTCGCAGCATTGCGCCTCCGGTTGCGGGGTTCGCATCTGCCTACAGGTATACAAGCTTGCCGAATAATGTAGCAAGGTGCGTGGCATGAAATTGGCCAGGAGCAACGGCATCGCTCGATACCCAGGGGCTTAAGGTAGGGAGGTCAAGGCACGCTCAACTCATTGAGAGGAGGCGCAGAGGATGGCCGAGAAGCAGCGCCGGAACGACTCAATCGCCTACGCAACGGCCCGAGACCCAGGGCAGCCCGATGCCTGGACGGCGGAGTCGCAGGGACGCGGCAGCCAACGCCTCACAGAGGTCAGCGAGGTTGCACCCCCGCAGGAAGTCGCCACAGCCCTTGCCATGACCCCCGACGAGAAGGCAGTCGTCCGCCGACGAGCCGTCCTACTCAACGACGACGTCATCGAGCTCGCCGACTCGTACTACCCGCTCTCGGTCGCTCGTGGCACGGCACTCGCCGAGAAGCGCAAGATCAAGGGTGGAGCCCCGACCCTGCTCGCCAGCCTCGGCTATCGCGCTACGCGCCTGGTCGAAGACGTGGAACTGCGCGAGGCGCACGAAGCCGAATGTGCTGCGCTCGCCCTACCCGCCGGCTCCAACGTCCTCACGCTGCTACGCGCTACGGCAGGCGAGGACGGCACTCCATACGAGGTTCAGTTCATGGTCATGAAGGCGCCTCGCCGCCTCCACTACGAGATCGAGGTCGACTGACATGCCCGAACCGCATGCGGACAACCGCCCCCTCGCCGAACGGATTGCCGCAGAGATCCGCAAGCAGATCATGTCGGGGGACTGGGAGCCGGGCCGGAGAGTGCCCAAGAACAAGGATCTGCGGGAGCAGTTCAACACTTCCAACGTGACCGTGCAGCGCGCGCTTCAGATCTTGAAGGACGAGCAGTTCCTGGACGGGCAGCCGGGGGTCGGCGTCTTCGTGCGCAGCAAGCCTGCACAGACGATCATCCCCGCTTCCTATATGCCGCCCTCGCAGCCTGGGCAGCCGTATCGCTGGCTCACGGAAGCGGCCAAGCGGGAGCAGGTCGGCAAGTACCGGATGCTAGAGGTCGGCGAGGTCGCGCCTCCGGTCGAGGTCGCTCGCGCGCTCGGCCTGCCGGACGGCGGCACAGCAATGCGTCGCTACCGCATTGGCTTCTTGGACGGCCAGCCTGCCGAGCTCGTGGACTCGTACTACCCGATGGATTTGGCGCAAGGCACGCGCCTTGCGGATAGGCGCCTGATTCCCGGCGGGTCACCGGCGGTACTGGACGAGTTGGGTTACCCGACCCGCTCGCAGGATGACGCGGTCGGTACGCGTCCCGCGACGACCGACGAGTACGTACACCTGGAAGTCCCGCGCGATGTGCCCGTTCTTGAGATCTTTCGCATCGTCTACAGCGACGATCAGCGACCGATCGAGGTCTCGATCCTCGTGAAGCCGGGCCACCGTTTCAAGATGGGCTATCACGTCGACGCCCCCTGACCTGCGCGTCAACCGCCGCCCCCAACAACGATGTTGGGGGCTTTCGCGTATCCACAACCGGGCCCTTGATACATCTCCTTTTACGGGATACGGTCGTTGGCGTGAGGGTGGCCCCGGTCACACCGCGCAATGACGAGGAGTGCCATGAGTGCACCTCCGGAGCGCACCGCGCTCCACGACCTCTACAGCACGCAGGAACACGAGGGTCTCCACCCCTTCCTGGACGAGTTGTACCCGCAGTTCCTCCTGTCCCTCCATTACATGGGCACCGCGGATAGCTGCCCTAACGGAGGGCCTGGAGTCCGCTACGGCTTGTGGGACTTCGAGGAGGTCACGTTGGTGCGCGTCATCAAGTGGGGCCGCCCACAAACTCCTGTTCCGACGGCCCTCTACCGGCTTCGAGGCCAGGACAACTCGCTCCTGTATGTCGGCATCTCCGATGCCCCCAAGCGTCGATTGAAGGATCACGCGGGAGACAAGCCGTGGTGGCCTCTGGTCGCGAGCCATTCCATCGAGTGGTTCCCCACTCGGGCCCACGCCCTCGCTGCTGAGGCGAAGGCCATTCGCGCCGAGCAGCCCGTCCACAACATCCACTTCAACGGACGGAAGCGGGCATCGTGATCTTCTGGGCACCTGTCGCATTTCAGCCACTTCAAATCGCGCGATCGAAGTTCGGTGAATCGGGGCGAAGTGCGCATTGTCGAAACTTGGCCCAGGTCGCCTCATGTGACGTGTACACGAAAGTGAGAATATGTCACCGCAGGTCAGGCCGCTTCTAGTTCTGGCACCGGCCCCGCGCGGCTAAATAGACTTGAGCCATCGCCATGGGCTGCCAGCTCTCGGCATACAAAACTTCGCGACGCCTAGCGTCTGAAACAGAAAAGGCCGGGCGGTCATCACCCGCCCGGCCGGTTCAACCAGCGGGTCATCACCCCGCTGATCAGTAGAGATCCAACCGCGTAGAAGGAGAGCTCTGTCATGAGTTTACCGCGCACGCCCATTGTCGACTTCACTCCGTGGGGTTTTCTGTCCGCCCCCCTCGACGACCTGCTGACTCACCTCGACGTCCGCGTGACGGACCTCGCCACCGCCGAGCCTGATTTCTACGGCGGGCTGCGTCGCCGGGACTGGGGGCTGCAAGTGGTGGTGGCGGCCGGTCTCGTCGGCATCGAGCGGGATCTGGCGGTGCGCGGCCTGTTGGCGTACTGGTTCGACGTCGACACTGCGGACTGGCCGATGGGGCTGCGGTTCGTGGAGTTCGACGAGGCCGCGTGAGGCGGGCGCTGGGTGCGACGCGGGGGGTCACTGGTGTTGGTGAATCCTTCGGTTACTGGTCCTCGTCGCGCAGATGGTCCCCGTACCGTAGGGCGCCCCCCATGGTGAACAGGAGTATCTCGTGGAGTTTGCTGACGAGGCGCGTCCGCGGCGGGCTCACCTGCTGCGCATGGCCCAGTCGCGTGACGACCGGTTCCGTGACTACTTGCTGGCGTATGCGGATGGGACGCCCGATCCGCCGCCGATGGGGCATCACGGGATTGAGACGCGGGGTTGCCCGGAGTGCCGGGGCACGATGTGGCGGCAGCGCAAGGATTTCGTCTGCGCCGGCTGCGGTCACGTCCGGGGAGCCGTCATGGAATGCCCGCACTGCCACATCGACATGAAGCCGCCGGCGCCCGGCTGGGTTGACCGGCACTGGTGTCCTCAGTGTCGCCGTACTGCGGCGTCCACGGATACGGCGGAAGACATTGAGGCCCGGGAGCGGCAGAAGCAGGAGGCGATCGCCCTGCTGGATGCGGTCATCGAGGAACGGCGCCGCGAGGACAAGGTCATCAGTGACCTGGAACAGGACATCTCAGACGCTGAATGAGGGAAGGTCACCATGGGCGGAATACAGACCAAGGGCTGCGGCAAGTGCGGCGGCACCATGTACAAGACCTACGAGACCGACCAGAACGGCAACACCACTAGTGAGAGTCAGTGGATCTGCCAGGGTTGCGGGAACATGGAGTAGCCCCCCCAAACGCACGTCAGCGCCCCCGGCCGTGATGGTCGGGGGCGCTTCGTCATGCCGCGTTCCGCTCGGCCAGCGGCAGCTCGAAGAGGTCGCCGTGCCCGTATTGGATGCCGCAGCCGCTGCATTGCCGTCCTGGGGTGTCGAGGGTGACGCGGAGGACGGTGCCGCAGGGGCAGGCGACGGGGATGCGGCGGGGCCGGGGTTCGCCGCCGAGGATGGCGTCGCATTCGGAGCGGAGCCGGCGTATGTCCTGCGCGTATTCGTAGACGGCGGGGTGCTGGTCGCAGAACCATCCGGTGTTGGCGAGCAGGAAGGCGACGGCGCCGTCGATGGTCTGCTCGATGCTGCCGCGGAACGGTGGGGGCGACCAGCCGAGGAGTTCGCGGGCGTCTCGTTCCCAGCTGGTGACGACGCCTTCGATGCCGCCGCGGGCCCGCAGGTCGAGGACGCGCTCGTTGACGGGCAGGGGTGCGGTGCGGGAGCCGGTGCGGCCGTCGCTGCCGCGCCGTGCCGGTGCGAGGGCGCCGGCCAGGGCCCGGTACAGGCTGGGGAGTTGGGCCAGGTTGTCGTCGAGGCGTTCCTGGCATCCGGCGTGGACGCGGGGCGCGGACGGGCGGCGGCAGATCTCGCAGGGCCAGGAAGCGGGGGTCTCGTTCACGGCGGGCTCCATGGTGCGGTGGGTCAGGGGCTGAGCGGCTCGGGCAGGTTCAGGTCGGTGGTCGTGTCGGGCCTGTCGCGGTAGGCGGGCTGGCGGGTGGCGGGCCAGGGTGCGCCGTGTGCGCCGAGCCCGGAGAGGTAGCCGGGGCAGTCGACGTGGGCCTCCTCGGCCGGGGCGTGGAGGTCGAGGAAGGCTTGTTCGTCGGGGTCGAGGGGCTGGGTCACGCCGCGGCCTGGTCGGCATCGCGGCTCTTGGCCCAGACGGAACTGTCGCCGGGGTTCTGCCACATCTGGCCCCACGGTTTGGTGACGGCGACGAGGCCGATGGTGGCGGGGTCGACGCATTGCCGGTCGATGCCGAAGCGGCCTTGCCTGTGGCGGTCGGCGGCGCTGTCGCAAGAGAAGGTCCGGCAGCAGGCCGGGCAGTGGGAGCGGCTGGGGCCGGTCCACCACTGGCCGCACTGGGGGTGCCGTATGGCCGTGTACGGGAGTTGGGGTTCTTGGGTGTCGCTCATTTCTGCCTCGATTCGCTTGCCGGTGCCGTGTCAGACGGCTCGGTGGGGGTGGGTTGGGGTGATGTGCCGGAGATGGGGGTTGAAGCGCTCAGGGAGTTAACTCGCGGGTAACTGGCGGCGGTTGAGTCGCAGCCCGCCGCTCGGCCTGCCGCCTGGCATTCGCGGCCTTGCACGCCGGACAGGCGATCTCGCCCCGCCGCCAGTGCCTCAGGTAGGCGGCCCGATCACCACAGTCCGCGTACCGGCCGATCAACCCCTCGGCCGTCGCCAGGTGCACGGCGTTGGTGATGTTGGCCGCGTCCAGGGCGTGGACGATGCACCGTTCCCGGTAGTCGATCGTCGACACGGCCAGCGATAGGTGGCGGGCGATCTGCGGCCCCGACAGGCCCTGCGCGCGCAGCCACAGCACCTCCCGCTGCTGCGCCGTGAGTTGCCGCCTCACGTCCGCCTCCCGGTGCGTGGCCCGGTGATGATCCGTCCGGCCGGGTCGAGGTGCCCGTCGGCGGTCGCGAGGAGCCGCACCGCGCGGGCCAGGACGTCGGCCGGGGACTCGTAGCGGTAGCAGCGGCGCAGGATCTCCGCCGTCGACCCGTGCAGCGTCGGGTGCAGCGGGCGCGGGGCGGCGCTCACCGCCCGGCCTCCTCGGGCTGCTGTGCCTCGTCGGCCATGCGGCTCATGTCGTTGGCGACTGCGGCGTAGGCGGCGCTGAAGACGGGGTGAATGGAGTCTTGGGCGTATCGCCGGTACCGGGCCTCCAGTTCCCGCAGCACGGCGGCCCGGTCGACGGGCGCGAGGTGCAACTCCCCGGCCCGTTCCTGGATGGCGTCCCACGGTGCCCCGGTGCCGAGGCCGAGCGCCTGCGACAGGGCCAGGCGGCGGGCCTCGGCCTCGGCGACGGCGGCAGGCCACTTCGTCGCGCACCACGGGTGGTGGTAGATCCCGGCGCCCATGTGCACCTCCGCCTCGCAGTCGCAGGCGGCCCGGTCGACGGGCGCGGGCAGGACGGCCATCACGGCGTCGGCGTGGTCGCCGTATTCGTCGGGCTCCATCCCGTCGTCGTCGAACTCGAAGCCATTGGCCTCGCAGATCGCGCGGCGGATCCGGTCGCGCAGGGTGGGCTGGTCGGTCATCGGGCCCGCTCCTCGTCGTCGGCGTCGCCGGGGGTGACGCAGTGGGCGAGGTCGCCGCGCTGGACGTGGCCAACGGGCTTGATGCAGCCGGAGCCTGGAGCTTCGTCTTCACCGAACGGGCAGACGCCGTCCGCGTAGGGGTCGAAGTCGGTCATGGGGTTCCTCCGGGTCGGGTGGTCGGGACGGTCAGGCGGGGCGGTGGGTGCGGTGTTCGGGGCAGATGGTGCCGCCGTTCGGGTCGTCCCAGCCGAGCTCCACGCGGGCGCTGTCGGCGGCCTCGCGGGTCTCGTAGCGGCCGTCCATGACGCCGAAGCAGACGTCGCACTGGACTTCGTAGGTGGCTGTGATCGGCATCGGGTTTCTCCTCGGTGTGGTGGCAGGTCAGGGGGCTGGCGGGCGGCCACGGCGGTCTCGCATGCGGCCTTTGATCTGGTTGTCGGTCGGCGGTGTCCACGGATGCCAGCCAGCGGCTTCGGTCCACTGGCGGCCGTGTCCGCGCTGGGCAATGCCGCACCAGTGGCAGCCGTGCGGCTCCCGGGCGGACCGGCCCTCGCGGCGGCCGGTCACGGCTCGACACTTCCGTCGATCGCGATCTGCCCGGACATCTGCGGCTCGGCGGGAAGTAGTTCGTCGAGCAGGGCCTGGTGGGCGGCGTCGCGTTCCCGGCAGACGAAGCGGGCGTCGGACAGCACGTACCAGTCCATGCCGCGTGCTACGGCCATGGCTTCGGGCAGGTCGGCGAGGTGCATCACGCAGTCGTCCTCGTTGGTCAGCGTGTCGCCGCAGGCGTCGCAGGTGACGGACAGGCAGGCGTGGGACTTGATCGGCACAGTGGGTCTCCTTCAGGGGCGGCCACGGCGGTCGTCGTGGCACGGCAGGCGGTCAGGCGGCGGTGTCGCGGGTCCAGTTGCCGAATCGTTCGGGCACTGTGAGGCCCAGGGCCTGGTACTCCTCGGCGCAGTAGCGGTTGAACTCGTCGCGGTGGGCTTCGATGAGTCGGCCAACGGCGATCTCCCCGGCGTGGACGCGTAGTTCCTTCGGGGTTGCGCCGGCCGCTGCGGCGATCTCTGCGTCGCGTCGTCGCCAGTCCTGTTTGCGCACTGATTCGGCGTGGGCTTCGGCCCTCAGTCGGCGGCATTCCTCAACCCGAATCTTGATCATGTTGCGGTAGCCGGTGGTGCGCTTGCGCCAGTCGTGGGCTTCCAGGCTGCTGTCGCCCTTGCGTGCCGACATGCGGGTCTCGATGTCGGCGGCGAGTTCGCCGAGCTGCCGCTTCCAACGGCGCTGGTTGAGTGGATGCCTCAGGGCCCCGCGCTCGGCACGGTCGCCGTCGCTGCGGACGTCGTTGGCGACGATCTCTCGGAAGTCGATGTCTGGCAGGGAGGCCAGGCGCTCGACGGTGGCGCGGTCGGCTTCTGCCGCCGTGATGGGTTCTTCCATGGCGCTCTTGGTGAGGTGCCACCAGGTGCAGACGCACTCGTAGGGCGTGAGCTGGAGGTTGGCGCGAAGGTCGACGCGCCGGCTGGAGTTGACGGCGGCGGCTCGGGTGGCGAAGCGGGACTTGGTCGGGGTTGGGCAGGCGGTCATCGGCAGTGCTCCTTTCGGCGGGTGGGGTCAGGCGGCGTCGGCGAGGCGGAGGTGGGGTTCGCCGAGGGCGGCGGCCAGCTCGGCGTAGTGGGCGGCTTGTTCGGCCGCCGTCCAGCGGGGCGGCTGAAGGGCCTTGCGCCGGGGCTGTGCGGGCCGTGAGGCGCCGAACGTGCCGTCGGGGACCCCTTCGGCCATGAGGCGCTCCAGCGGCGTCACGAGGCGCCTCCTGCGGCCTGGACGCTCCAACGGCCCTTCCGGTGCCGGGTGATGGAGTCGCCGAACCGGGCCACCAGACGGTTCTCGCCGGTTCCGATCCGGAGACCGGTAACGACCGTCTTGCCGCCGACGTACTCCCAGTAGCCCTTGGCGTAGACCCCGTCGCAGTCGATGGCGTCATCGATCTCGTTGAGGTTGTCGCGGGTGAGCTGCCAGGTCTGGCTCATGCCGCCACCTGCTCGGCTTCGGTGTACCGGCGAGCGTGGACCGTGGCCCGCTCGCGGCCGTCCTCGTGGCACGGAACGGTCGGCTCGACCTGGCAGGCCGGGCAGCACGC
This sequence comes from Streptomyces sp. CB01201, assembly GCF_002803085.1. Taxonomy (GTDB): domain Bacteria; phylum Actinomycetota; class Actinomycetes; order Streptomycetales; family Streptomycetaceae; genus Streptomyces; species Streptomyces hundungensis. The sequence goes on from NZ_NNBJ01000011.1 coordinate 303,869, forward strand.
GGTCAGCTGGGCCCAGGCTGAGCGGCGGGCGGGGTGGACGTCGGCGGTCAGGCGGCGGCCGGTACCGCGGACGATGCACGGCGTGTGCGGGGCGGCCTGGCAGTGCGGGCAGGCCACGGACCGGGCGGGCGCCTGGGCGGCGCGCAGAATGTGGCGGATCGAATCGGGCATCGGGGCTTGGGAGTGCTTCACGGGTTCCTCCTCAGGTCGGTGCAGGGCTTGCAGGGGCAGGTCTGGCCGGGGTCGGCGTCGAGCCGGTCGCGGTGCTCGGTGGCGACCACGTGTGCGCGGTACGCCTCCAGGGCCCGGGTCCAGGCGCCGGGTGGCTGCGGGGGCGGCGGGTCCGGTGGCCGGGAGCCGGTGGGCCAGGCGCCGGCCCGGTAGCCGGGTGGCTGCGGCGGAGGCACGGTCGGGGGCTTCTCGCGGCGGGCCCGGCCATCGGCGATCTGCTGGCGTAGGAACGCCGTCAGGTCGCCCTGGGCGCGCATCTCCCGGATGTCGTCGCGTTCGATGTCACTCACCGGACGTCTCCCGCTCCTGGAGCTCTTGGAGCTTGACCATCGACGCGGCGCGGCGGCGCTCGATCTCCGCCGGAGACTCCAGCTGCGCGGGACCGCCGTTGGCGACCCGGGTGCGGGCTGCGTGTGGGGTGCGAAGTTGGCGCGGAGGCCGCTTCTCGTCGAAGCCCCCGATCTTGCAGGGGCGTCCGATCGCAGCCTGGCAGGTCGGGCAGCACACCCCGAGGGGGCCGGCTCGGCGCACCTCGGTGACGGGGTTCTCGCTTGATACGTCCGGTGTTGAACGGCCCACCTGCGCCAGGGCTTTGACGACGTCCGGGTGTGGTCCACCTTCAAGCGCGGGGCATTCGGTGAGCGCGGGGCTGGTGCCGTCGGCGGTACTGGCGATCTGGCCACGCAGGCGAGCCAGATAGTCGGGGTCTTCGTCGCCGGGCGGTGGGTCGTACACGAAGTTTGCGAGCCGCTCGGCACGGATCTTGCGGGCGATGCTGATGACGTCGGGGGTGGTGACGCGGCGGCGCGCTTCGGGTTCGAGGCCAGCCATTTCGACGGCGTAGAACCGGGTGAGGGCTGCGTCGGCGTCCTTGAAGGCGATGACCGCCGCATTGAGGTCGGAGTGCCAGGCGAGGATGTCGGCGTCGCCAACGATTCGTTGGTCTCGGGCTGCGGCCAGACCGAGAAGTCGGCCCGCTTCTTCGTAACTGATCACTTGATCTCCTGGTTCTGGGCGTCGGCGAGGGCTTGGAGGCGGCGGCCGGCGTCGACGGCTTGCTGTACGCGGAGGTCGGAGGTAGCGGGGCGCTGGCCGCCGGGCTGGAGGCGCACGACGTTGTCGGCTACAGCAGCGGGGAGTTGGCCAGGTCCGGCTTGCGGTGTGGGGATGTCGGGTTCGAGGGATTCCCAGTCGGCCAGCCAGGCGCTGGCGCTGCCGGGCGCCCCGCGGTAGCTGGCGTTGCTGTACGCCATGGCGACCATGGGCTCGACGCCGACGCGTTCGACGACTTGGCGGGCTCGTTCGATCTGCGAGGGCTGGAGGTTCCAGCTGACGCCGGTGATGCCGGCCTTGGCGACGGCGCGCTTGAGGTCACCGAGCGTGTCGTAGGAGCGGATGTCCGGCTCGGGCTCGCGCGCTGCTGCAGCCCTAGTACTTCCGAAGGAAGTACTAGGTACAGGCGTGGCAGTGGCTTGGGCAGGCGTGACGCCGTCAGCAGGCGTGCGGTGTGACGAGCCCCCCTGACCTGCGGCACTTGGCAAAAAGTGGGGGTCTTTTCGAACTCGATTCGTCTTCGGTTCGTCCTCGAAACGAATCGTTTTCGAGGACGAATCCTCTTCGATTCCGGAAGCTTTTCGTGTTGCGCGGCTCTTGGCGGCCCGGTCGGCAGCAGCGTTCTTGTTGGCCTCGTACTGCGCTTTGGTTACGTTGCGTCCACCTTCGAAGAAGTCGTGGATCACGTAGTCGCCCGGGGTCGGCTGCGGGCAGCGCGCGCAGTCATGCCCGTGCTCATGCCACAGGCCGGTCTTGACGAGCTTGGCTGCCTGCGGGGCGGTGCCGTACAGCTGGGCGATGACGCCGGACACGATGCCCTCGGTGAGGTGCTGCGCGGAGTACGAGCCGCAGCGCAGCCAAAGGCCGAGCGCCGCGTTCCCGGCCCGCATGAACTTCGGGTGGGAGTGCGCCTTGTCGTCGACCTTGAACCAGGGCATCAGCTCTCCTGTGAGGCTGGGGCAGCCAGGTACCGCAGGAGCTGGGTGTCCATCTGTCCGCCCGAACGTCCTGCGGCGTACATGACGGTGCTCCGCTGGTTGTCAGCGTCGACAAGGACGATCAAGGCGTGGAGGATCGTGCAGAACTCGGCCAGTTCGTCCATGGAGGGGCCCGGCCCTCCGCTAGCTGCCTCCCATCGCTCTGACCAGAGGGTCACGGCGTCTGCGCCAAGGGAAAACTGTCCTTCGCTCAGCTGAGGATTCACGAACCGCGCTATGTCGGTAGAGCGAGCTGAGCCAGCGCGGAAGGCAACCTCGGTGAGGTAGTCCGAAGGCAGGTCGGAGCCGTCCGCGAACAGCGTCAAGCCCTCAAATGCGGCCTGCTCCTGCTCCTCGGTCGGCTCGGTGTGGGCCCACTTGTCCCACGCCCATCGCCATACGGCGATGAGATGTGCATGGAAGGCAACCCGTACCGTGGCCGTTCTCGGCTCGGCCCGCACCAGCTTCAGCTCAGACACCCGCCGAAAGGCCTCCTGGTCGACGTCTTCGACGGGCATCGCGTTCGGCATGCTGCTGGTCTTGCCGGAGTTGCATTGGGCGCACGAGGTAACGAGGTTGGTCGGCTTGTCGCTGCCGCCGAGCGCCTGCGGGATGACGTGGTCGACGTTGAGCTTCACGCCGGGCGCCGTCGCTCCGCAGTACCGGCAAGCGTGGTTGTCCCTGCGGAGGATCTCGTAGCGGAGGCGCTTGGAGACGGCCATCTCGGTCTTCTTCCTGGCGGTACGGGTAAGGGGTGCGGGTGCCGGTTAGCGGGGTCCGGCGCGGGCCGGGCGGGAGGCGGTCACGCGGCGGCCTTGCGGGCTTCGCGGCACAGGTCGTGCGTGTACTGGAGGTCGAGGCCGAGCTTTTTGGCGATGAAGTGCTCGGACTCGCCGGCTTCGACGAGGCGGCGGATTTCGTCGCGGCGCATCGAGTCGCGGCCGTTCGCCGCGATCGGCTCATAGCGGGGCGTCTTCTCCGGCCGGCAGGAGGGGTCGTCGATGTCCTCCCAGGCGAGGGGGCCGTGCCAGCCTTCGCGCGCGGCCAGGTTGCGGGCCATGGTGCGGGCTGCCAGGGGGACGCCGTGCTGTGCGGGATCCCAGGTCTGGACGGTGCGGTAGGCGTCGGCAATCCGGCGGGCCGTGGAGGCCAGGACGCGTTCTCCTCGGGCGAGTTCGGTGAGGCGCCGCGGGTGGAATCCGAGGTGGGGGCCGAGGAGCGTGTACGGCCACCCAATGGTGACGAGGGCCTGGATGCGCCGGCGGGTACCGGTGGCGTCGATGACCGTCGTCGGGGTGATGGGGGCCGGCTCGATGGGGAGGGCGAGGATCCGCTGTGCGACTTCGGTGCGGATGCGCTGGGCTCGCGGGTTGCGTGGCGGGCTGTCGTAGAGGATTCGGGCGATGGTTGCGGCCGAGACCTGCGCGGTCTTCTGGATCCTGGGGAGGCTGTGGCCGGCAGCGCGCAGGGCGGCGATGTGCTGGCGGACGGGTTCCGCGTCGACGAGGGGCTTCCAGGTGCCGTATCCGATCTTCCGGTAGCGGCGCAGATCGTATGCGTTGCTCACGTCCCGGCATTTCCGGCACTTGCACTGGTGGTGCTTGGCCATGGTCAAGGTGCCGTGTCGAGGCGGGGTCGCGGTCGTCATTGCTGCTGCTCTCCCGTCGGGTAGAGGGGGCGGATGCTGGCGGCGTACTGGTCGAGGTGGCGGTCGAGTTCGCCGTCGATGGCGTCGCGGGGGTGGGCATGGAGGCGGTCGCCGAGGTGGCGGATGGCCGCGGTTTCGAGGCGGGTGCGGCGGTCCGCGGTGCGGCGGTCCTGGGTCCGGGCCGCCCGGCGGGTCCGCCAGGCGTCGCCGGTGAGCAGCACGCCGTATGCGGCTCCAGTGAGGAGGCCGAGGGCCGCGATGGTCGGGGCGTAGTCGAGGGGGTTCATGCGGCTGCCCTCCCAGCCCTGGCCGCGGTCGTGCCACGCCACGTCCTTACGCCGCTGTGGTGGGCGGTGGGGCGGTCGGAGCAGGTCCAGCCGGCGGTGCGGACGTAGCCCTCGTCTTTGAGGAGGGTCATGAGCCGTCCCCAGTGGTGGGCGGGGTCGGGCGGGTCCGCGAGGTCACGGTTTTTGGCGACCTCGTAGCAGGTGAACGTCCGTCCGGTTGAGGCGACTTCGAGAAAGATGGGCCAGACTTCGGCGAGCCACGTCTCGTAGTCCTCGGCGCGACGCCGGGCCGCGGTGGTCTTGGGGGCGGGGATGCTGCCGTCGAGGGCAGGCTGGATGAGGGTCATGACGCCGCTCCGTAGCTGACACGGACGGTTGTCGTGCGCAGAACGCGGTTGACGGTGTCGTCTACGGCCTTGGCGAGTTCGGCGATCAGCTCGCTGCGGTTCTCGTCGGTGAGCTGGTCGCCTGTAGCGATGTGCACGGCGGCGTTCCACTCGCCCGTGACCGCACGGAATCCGAGCGAGGGTCCGACCAGCAAGTCGGCGGCGGTGACGGCGGCCTCCCATTCGGCGATGGTCATCGGCCGCATGCTCTGCGGGTTCATGACGTGCTCCCCTCGGTTCCGGCGCGCTCCGCGACGGCCCAGCCGTGCTCGCAGGATTGGTTCCGCAGGAGGTAGCCGCCGGGCTTGCGGACGCCACCGCCGTGAATGACGTCGCCGGCGTCGATGGTGTGGACCGGTGTGGCGTGGAGCTGTTCGCAGAGACCGGCGATCGGGTCGAGGCCGTACTCCTCGATGCGATTGAGGGCGTCGGCTAGATCGGCCCAGAGGGAGTACTCGATGGCGTCGTAGAGGCGGTCCTCGATGGGATCGGTCATGGCGTGTTCTCCTTGGATGGCCGGGGCCCCTGCCTGTTTGCGGCGGGCAGGAGCCCCGAAGGCGGTCAGGCGGTGGGGGCGGGCGGCTGCGCCGCCTCTTGCTCGGCGGACTTGGGCTCGGCGCTCAGCCAGGCGAGGAGCGGGCTGGCAATGTCGCGGGCTCCGTTCGGCCGCTCGATGACCTTGCGGCTGAGGCCGGGACACCGGGACTTGAGGACTTCGAGCCGGTTGTCGAGGTCCATGGAGACGGCGATGTCGAACTCGTACTCGATGCCCTTGCGCTGCTCGGGGCGGGTGCCAACGCGGGTCGGTTCTTTCCGGCCGCGTTCGTTCTCCTGGAGCACCCACTCGGTGTATGAGCGCATCGAGGCGACGACGTGGCCGGGGTAGGCGAGGATCGCGGCGATCATCTCGTTCTGGAGCGGAGTGCCGTCCTTCCAGCCCGCGAACTTGTTGCCGCCGTACTTACTGCTGGCCTTGTCGACTTGGTCGAGGGTGCCGTCTGTGCCGGTCCAGAAGTGGCTCAGGCTGTCGACGAACACGGTCGGGTATCCGGCTTGCGCCGCGGCATCCAGTACGCGGATCAGGTCGCGGGGGTTGTAGGTGTCCATCGGGCAGCTGTCGAACTGGATGCCGCCGATGCCCGCGTAGAGGCTGGCCGCGCCCTTTTCGGTGTCGATGACCGCGAAGGGCTTGCCCTCGGACAGGCCGTGGGCGATGCCGAGGCCGGTCCAGGTCTTGCCGGAGCCGGACACGCCCTGAATGGACAGGCGGGCCTTGCGTCCGGCCTTGGTGGCGGGCCGGAAAGCGAAGCCGTTGTCGGCCGCGGGAGCCTGGCTCTGGCGGCCGGTACGGACCGGCGGGGGAAGCTGGTTCACGGACTGCTCCTAGCTGTACTGGCGCTCGACCCAGGCGGGGAGCGGGATGAGAGCGGTGGTCGGGAAGTAGCCGGGCCAGTTGCCCGTGGCCATGCCGTGGGCGTAGTGGTAGAGGGCCTTCTCGTTGAGGCGCCGGCCGATGTCCATGGCGGTCACGTCGAGTTCGGCGACAGTCACCAGGTAGGGCGGCTGCTTCTCCTGGAAGATGAAGACGAACCTGGCCTCAGGGCCGACCAGTTCGAGCTCCCAGGCGCCCGCGCGGTACCAGTCCGCCTGTTGGTGATAGCCCCACTTGTGGACGGTCTTGGAGATCTCTTCGGGGTCGACGCTGGTGGTGGTCTTGTAGTCGACGATCTCGTTGTCACGGAGCCAGTCGGGGCGGGCCCGCCGCCAGATCCCGTCGGCCTCCCAGAACATCGACTGTTCGGCGACACCGGAGCCGGGCTCCAGCAGGTCCGCGGCCTCCTGATGCTGGCGCAACGCTGCGGCCATGGCCTTGACCTGGTCGAGTTCGGCCTGCTTCAGCGGTACAGCCCCGGCGGCGCGGATCGCGGACACCTCGGCCTTGATGGCGGTCGTGTTCCACTTCTCCGCATCGACGACGACGAGCTCCGGACCGTCTCCGAGGACGAGCTTGTGCGCGGCGGTGCCAACGTCGAAGGCCTTCTTCGGCGGCTGCGGGTTGTCGAGAGCCCACTTGAACCGGGCCGGGCAGTCCGCGAGTTGCCGCGCTCCGGTCGACGAGAGGCTGCCGCCAGGGACCGGATCGGAGTGGTAGACCTCGGCCGGGATGTCGTACAGGCCGGGGATGATCTCGGCCGTCGCTGTCGGGGCGGTCATGAGGCGTACCTCCGAGCGATGCCGGCCACGGCTCGCGCCGCCGTTTCGCAGTCAGGGGCTTGGCGGATGGCCATTGCGGCGGCACTGAGGATGGTGGCGGCGTAAGCGTTCATGAGGCGGGAGGCGTTGTCGTCCAGCCAGCCGCCGTCCTCCAAGGCGCTGCGCAAGGCGGTGGCGGGTTCGCAGCCCTCGCATGTCCCGTCGGTAGTGAAGGGTCCGTCGGTGTCACCGCAGTGGCGGCAGGCGAGCGGGGTCATCAGAACGGCTCCGTCTCGGTGTGACGGGCGCGGGGCCACAACGGAAGCCGGAAGGTGCGGAGTTGGTCGAGGCAGGCGCATTCGTCCCAGCCCGCGTCGGAGCCGTAGGCGATCCAACCCCCGCGACTGCCGGAACAGTCGGGACAGTTGGGGTCGGGCTCTCGGGTGACGTTCACGGCCCGCTGGTACAGCCCTACTGTCCAGCGGCCGATGCGAAGAGTGGTGCTCATGTGCTTGGCCTTTCGGGTGTTGGTGGCCAGGCCGCCCCGGTTAGAGGGGGCGAGGCGGCCTGGCGTGCCGCGGAGCCCGGGGGCGGCTCTACGCGGCGTCTATGGGTGGTGGTGGGGTCCGCGCCACTGGCCGGTGGCATCCGGAGGCGCGGACCGGTCTAGGCGGCGCCCTGCACGAGCCGGTCGGCGAGGACCGGGAGTTCGACGGTGTCGGTGTCCGGCACCCAGCCCGGCACGTGCGTGGGGCTGACGACCGGCCCCGATGCGAAGCGTTCGGTGAGGCTGCGGACGTCGATCTCCTGCGTCCGCGAGCCGGCCGCATCCGCCTTGACCGCGACGGTCAGTCGCTGCTCCAGTTCGCGGAGCTGTCGTTCCAGGTCGCGGATGGTGGCCTGTTGGCAGACGACGACTTTCTCGGCGCTGGCCGACTTGTCTTCGGCGTACTGCCACAGGGCGTGTACGTCGGCGTTGTCGGCCATGATCCGCTCGAAGAAGTCGTCGGCCGCGGCCCGCCATTCCAGCAGGGCGGCGATGTCGGCACGCGCTGCGGCGAGTTCCTGCTTGGCGCGGTGCAGGCGGCCTTCAGGCGTGTGCCGGCCCGGGGTCCGCCACGGCAAGGTGATGGTCATCCCTCGTCACCGTCCTCGGGGCCGCACACGCAGTCATCGGGGTCCGCGCCCTGGCCGATAGCGCAAGCGCAGTAGATGTCGCCGAACGGGCTGCTCACGGTCTGGCCGAAGCAGTGGTCGCACTCGCCCGGCCGCCACTCCGCCTCGTCGTCGGCCATTTGGGCGACACAGCCGTCGCAGCCGTCGCCGTACCAGGTCCCGTCGATGAACTCGCCCTCGCACTCACGCGGGCTCTCGGCCTGGGCTTCCTCGGCCGCGTGGCGCTCCTCGTCGGCGATGTCGAGGGCGATCTCCGCGGCCTTCTCCTCGGCCGCCGTCGGGTACTCGCGCTCCTCGTCGGCGTGCTGTTCGTAGTCGTTCACGGTCGGTCCCCCTGGCGCTGGTGCGGAATGCGGGTGCGGGCGGCTTCGCGGCGCTCTGCGCGCTGGTTGCTGAGGTGCTGGCCCCAGACCGCGAGGAAACCGATGAGGCCGATTAGGCCTGCGGTCCATGCGATGGACGGCCACGGGTTGTCGGTCATGAGGTCACCGGCTCTCGCGGGATGCCGAGTCCGACGCTCAGGTCGTCGTTCTCCTGTCGGAGCCGGGCGTTCTCCTGGAGGAGATCGTCGACCACGGCCATGGGCGTGATCAGCGCGATTGCGTTGCGCCACGGCTGGTTGTCGGGCGTGTGCTCGCCGAGAAGGTCGGCCGGGGCGACAGCGGCGGCGAACTCGTCCAGGAGCTGGCCGAGGTGGCGCCGGTCGCGCTTGACCTCGTCCAACTCGCTGCGAAGGCGGGTGATCTCCTGGACGGCGACGCGGTACGCCTCGGTCATGGCGATCTCGGCGGCGTTGGTGTCGGCGGCGGTGAGGTCAGTCGTCATCGCGCTCACCGGCCTCGGTGGCGACGCCGAACGGTTCCCAGATGGCGGCCATGGTCTTCGCCCGGTCGGCCAGCCACGCCTTCACGGCGGGCTCGTCGGCCTCGGTGACGGTGCACTCGGTGGACCGGATGATGGCCTTGCGCTGGAGGACCCAGAAGACCTTGAGCACGTCCGGGCCCGGCGTCTCGCCCTCCTCCAGGAACTCGCCGCTGTCGCGCTGCCAGTCCCAGCGGAACACGAGGTTCATGTCGTGGTCCGCGTCGCCCCAGTCGGCGTGGAACTGGTCCCACGAGTCGTAGACGTCGTGCAACCCACGCTCGTAGTAGTTGCCTTCGGTGCAGTAGTACGGGTGGTCGATCTCCCACAGGTGCGGGGTCGGTTCAGACATTGTTCCCCCAGGTGCGTCGGCATGCCCAGATCAGGGCGGCGGTGGATGCGGCGAGGTCGAGGGCCGCGAGGACGGCCACGATGCGAAGGCTCGGGCTCACGAGGCGGCTCCGCACGAGTTGCAGGTGAAGCCTCCGGGCGGGCTGCCCTTGCAGGCCGGGCAGGCCACGAGCTGGCAGCGCACGAGCACGGTGAGGAGATCGGTGTTCAACGCCTCGGCGGCCGCGACCAAGTAGTCGACGGAGATCTCCTTACGGCGGCCTGACTCCACGTTGGCGAGCGCCGACCGCTTCGTCGGGTAGCCCAGTTCGGTCATGCGGTCCGCCAAGAGCTGAGCGGAGACGCCTTGCTCGTGGCGCATCGCGCGCAATACAGAGACCACTGCGGAGGACACGAGCAGCGTCATGAGGTCACCGCCCGACGCTTGCTGGCGTGGCCCATGTAGTCGCGGGGCTTCGCGGTCTGTGCCCGCCACGAAGCGAGACCCTCGATCAGCCCGGCGATCTGCGCGGCGGTCTTGCCGTCCAGTCGCGGCTCGTCGCCGGCCTCTGCGCAGGCGCGGCCCTTGATGAAGTTCGCCATGAACGCGGCCGGGTTCTGCGACTTCCGGGACCGGGCTTCGGCGATGGTGAAGGCGCTCATGCTGCCACCTGCCCGGCGTACTGCTCGTGGACCTTCTGGATCGCGTCCAGGTACGTCTCGCGCATCCACGGCTGCCAGAACCGCTCGGGCCCGTAGTAGTCGTGGAACTCCTCGTCGACGGCGGCCAGTTCGGCCTCTTCGACGTCCTCGGCGCGGACCATGCGGATGTCCATCACGCCACCGCCTTCAGCGACTGGCACTCCTGCATGTCGGCGGCGACGGCGAGGAGTTCAGCGGCGCGCCGCAGCGTGTCGGGGCGAGTCTCGGTGAGGTGCAGCGTGGCGGCGCCACTGAGACGGAGGACGAGGTCGCTCTCAATAGCGCCGTCGAGCCTCAGGTCCTCGGGGAGGCCATCGAGAAAGATCGTCGTGTGGATGACGCGGGTCTGCTTCATGACGCCCCTCCACGGGTGCGCTCGGTGCGGGTGTAGTCGCGGCCCCGCAGGTCGGGGTCGATGTCGAGGAACTGGTGCCACTGCTCGGCCAGTCGGCCGTCCGGCACGGGCACGGCGGCGTGAGCGTGTGCGGAGATCTCCGCGATCTGGCGCTCGACGTCCGCCAGCGGCACGTCCAGGCGCTCGATCGGGTTCGTGGGAGTGGTCATGACGCCACCGCCTGGCGGGCCGCGTTGAAGACGGGCGTCTCCTGGTACTTGCGGCGCCAACGCCACGCTGGGAGAGATGCCTGCGTCTCGCGCCACTCGATAGGGCCGTGGCACTTCCGCATCGGGTCGTGAGACCACGCGCGCCTGAAGGCGAGCCGACGGCAGTCGGGGCAGGCGATCTGCGGGCCGATCTTGCTGCCGTGCCCCCGGGAGGCGAAGGCCTCCTTGCGCTCCCAGTTCTCCGGGCGCCGCAGTTCGAGGTCGGACACGAGGGTCTCGGCGTCCCTGAGAGGGATGTCCGACCAGTCGTCGGCGTAGCGACCGAGCGCTTGGTCTTCGTCCTCGGCGTCGACCCAGATCACCCGCGTGACCGTCTCGGTGACGACGATCGGGAAGCTGCGCTCGGTGTAGTCCCAGCAGTTGCGCGGGACCGTCGAGTCCAGCAGTTCATTCACGTCCCAGTCCGGCCGGGCCGGGACCGGGCGCGGCCAGGACTGGTTCAGGTACCGGTGATCCCCGGAGTGGCGGAGATCCTTGTCGCACGTCGCGTAGCTGCTGCCGGGCTGCGGCTCACCGCACTTCACGACATGCCTCCCGTCGTGGAGGCGGTCATCGACGGCTCGGCTTCGCGGATCTCCAGACCCTGCCGCGCGGCCCACCGGCGAGCCGAACGCTCGTCCAGAGCGTCACAGCTGGCGGCGAAGTCGACGTAGCCATAGGCGTGGTGCTGGAGCGGACCGAACTCGCGCGTCGTGGACGCATTGCCCTCGTCGTCGTAGTCGACGGTCTGACCGAGCTTGGCGGCGAACTCCTCGACTGCACCGTTCGTGGTCAAGGGGAGCAGGACCCGGAGACCAACCGGGGCCTCGACGTCCGGGTTCTCCTCCAGCCACGCGGCCAGCTCACGCAGGCCGTCGATGTATCGGGTGCGGTCGTCCATAGGAGTTAGGGCTGTTGTGGGAGATGATGGGTTCACGAGCTTCTCGCTCTCTCTCGCAGTGCATTGCGGTGGAGGGGTGGATCTCGAAGGGCCGTCTGCCGGTGGCCTGGCAGTTACCGGCGGCCGGCCCGCATGGCCGCCTAGGCGGCGTTGGGGGTGGAGGCCTCTACGGGGAGGCCGGCCGCGAGGGGCATGCGCGTCGATGGCTTGTCGTTGGCGAGGCGCTCGGCCTCGAACTTCTCGACCAGAGCCAGCGGAAACAGCACGTTCCGGCCGCTCTTGAAGCCCCTGGGGGCCTTGCCGCGGTGGCGGAGCAGGTAGATGGCCTGGCTGGTCGTGTGCCACCGCTTCGCGAGCTGCGGGACGGTGAGGTGGGGGGACTCATCCACCGGGTGAATCGTCATCACTTCCCTCTGTTTCATGTCGGGCGATCTTGGCGATCGCGTCCCTGACGTCTGGTGCGCTTTGCAGGGCCAGCGCTATGCGTTTGAGCACGTCAGGGCCGGGTCTGGACTTCTCGTTTTCGATCCGGGAGAGGTACGAGGGGGAGATCCCAACCAGGTGGGCAAAGGCCGTCAGGTTGAATCCGCACTCTTCGCGCCTGCGCCGGATGGTTCTGCCTCGCGCTTGCACAGTGGAAAGATTAGGAAAGTAAGTGCAAGATCACAAGGTCTTCGACAGAAAGGAGTGGAAAAAATGAGAAAGAGCAGGTCCGAGGCCTGATCCTGTCTGTGCCGCCTAGCGACTGGTTGGTAGGTTGTTTCCTGACGTTGCTTCCTGTTGCATGCGGAGACTGGGCGGAGACAGGCCATGAACCACGACCCCACGGCGTGGGAGACCCTCGGCAAGGCCCTCAGGAGTGACCGCGAACGACAAGGGCTGACCAGGGGAGAACTCGCTCAACGCGTCATCGACCGGGGCGGGAAGATCACGACCCGCAGCATCGGCAGCCTGGAGACGGGAGTCGTCCCCCGTCGCGGCACCAAGCCCCCTTCTCTTGAACCTGCCGCCGCAGCTCTCGACTGGCGGCCGGGCTGGGTCGACCGGATCCTCGCGGGCGAAGACCCGCACCAGGTGCTCGGATCACACAATCCTGGAGCCGGTGCGGCGCCAGGGCCTCGGGAGATGGCGCTCGAACTCCTGCCGTCCGTCTACGAGTTCAGCCGCGCCGCCGTGTCCGGCGGCGGCGACCCCGTCCTGCGGGACGAGTTCGATGAGATGGCGCAGAGGCTGTTGCAGTCCATTCCGGCAGGGGCTGGCGTGGCTCCGGGTTCCGCCTACGGGCTGGCCGCGTACCGACCGCATGCGGTCGGCGAGGGCGTCCCCGCCGATGATGCCGACCGGATCGCCCGCGCGATGGATCGCAGCCGGTAGTAGGGGAAGCGCAACCTTCTGCGCCCCCTGCCTGTCCAACAAGAAGCCGCGGCGACGCCAGCAAGGCGTCGCCGCGCTTGTCGCTGCCCCGATACGGCGCGACACGAAGGAAGTTGAAAGATTTCTTATCGTTTCCTTCCTCTACCCCCCGTTGCTCGGGTAGACATAGAGCCCACACGGCGCGCTTCCCACACGTACCGACTCCCATGGGGGGCGCATGACTATGTCGCCGGTGCTGCGAATCGCTGAGATGGGGACGCGCTACGCGCCCGCCGAAATCCTGGAAGGCCTGGGGATCCCCGTACAGAGGGCCTGGTTGCGCGACACGTGGGGGGCGTGGTCCGAAGAGAAGCGCTGCGTCGTCGTAGCTGCCGGCCTCAGCCGCGTGCAGGAACGCTGTGTGCTCGCCCACGAGTTGGAGCACGTCCTCGCCCACGATGCTGGCTGCGACGGCACGTTGAGAACTGTGCGCCAAGAGCGCCGCGCCGACATCGAAGCCGCCCGTAAACTCGTAGCCATCTCGGACCTGGCGCAGGTGGCGCAGTGGGCGCCGGACCTCTTCGCGGCAGCGGCCGAACTCGACGTGACGGAGCGCCTCTTGCAGGTGCGATTGAGCGACCTCAAGGGGGAGGGCTGGCCATGGCGGGCTACATTGAAGATCGCTGGCTGAACAAGCGCAAGGACCCCGTCACGGGGAAGCGGGAGCGCACCGCGCTGTGGGGTAAGTGCAAGCGCTACAAGGTATCCGGTATCCCTGGGGTGCGCTCCAGGTCGTTCGACGTGCTCGAAGAGGCGAAGATCTGGAAAGCCAAGGCGATCATCGACAGCAAGCGCAAGGAGTTTGTCGACGACCGCGACGGGGCCATCCTGCTCGGCGACTACATCGAGAACGAGTGGTGGCCGACACGCAGTGACCCCGCCGGAACGGCCATCACGATGAAATCGAAGATCTGGCGGCACGTCATCGGTACCGCTCTTGGGCGCCAGCCGATGAATGTCATCGGGGACAGGCAGCTGGTCAATTGGCAGAAGGAGCTGCGCGCGCGTGGGTTGGAGGCCTACACGATCGAGGTGATCTGGAATCACCTCAGCTCCATCTTCAAGTCGGCCACCGGATCGCGGATCGCGAAGAATCCGTGCAGGGAGGCCGGCTCCGAGACTAGGCCGCCGAAGGCCGGAGAAACCAAGGCGCGCGCCTGGTTGCCAGAGGAGGTGCTGGCGATCCGCAACGGCCTGGCCGACCGGTACCAGGTCGTCGCCGACCTTGGCATGGGCGCAGGCCTGAGGCAGGCTGAGGTGATCGGGTTCAGTTTGGACGACATCGACGAGAGCCGGATGCTGATCACGCTGCGGCGCCAGCTGCTGTGGGAGAACTCCTCCCGCCCCTATTTCAAGCTGCCTAAGGGCAAGAAGGAGCGGAACATCCCTCTCTCCGCCGGGCTGCTCAAGGCGATCAAGGCCCACGCGGAGAAGTACCCGCCGGTCACCGTCACCCTGCCGTGGCAGGGGCCTGGGAACGACGGGCGAAAAGAAGCATCGGTCGGCCTGTTGGTCACGACGGCCTATGGGAATCGGATCAACCCGAGCGTCTACAACAACAAGAACATGAAGCCTGCCCTCGTGTCCGCCGGCCTTCTGGCGCCGCGGAGCGAGGATGGCAAGGAGGGCTGGGGCTGGGAGCCGTCGCGGGAGAGGATGCATCACCGCTTCCGCCACACCTACGCGAGTGTTCAGTTGCAGGCTGGTGAGGATCCGGTGTCGCTGTCACACTGGATGGGTCACGCCTCGCCAGAGACGACCTTCCGGATTTACGCGCACTTCATGCCTGACCGGGGGCAGCGGGGGCGGACCGCGATTGACGCCTGGTTGCAGGCGAGCACCCGCTGAAACTCCCTGAGAACTCCCTGGGCTTGTTCTGGATCTTGTTTGGGCCGCCAGTCAACTCGTGACTGGCGGCCCTTTGTTGTGCCTGCGGGAGAGTCGGCGAGACCCGGGAATCTTGCGTTTCAGCAGGTCAGGCGTAGGAGTAGAAACCGGACCCGGTCTTGCGGCCGAGGCGCCCGGCGTCGACCATCCGCTGGAGCAGCGGGGGAGCGGCGTACAGGGGCTCCTTGAACTCGTCGTACATCGAGTCCGCGACGGAGGCCACGGTGTCCAGGCCGATGAGGTCGGACAGCTTCAGCGGGCCCATCGGGTGGGCGCAGCCCAGCTCCATGCCGTTGTCGATGTCCTCACGGCTGGCGATGCCCGACTCGAACATCCGGATCGCCGAGAGCAGATACGGGATGAGCAGCGCGTTGACCACGAACCCCGAGCGGTCCTGGGCGCGGATCGCGTGCTTGCCGAGGACCTTCTCGACCAGGACCTGGGCGCGGCTGATGGTGCCCTCGGACGTGGTGAGCGCGGGGATCAGCTCGACCAGCTTCTGCACCGGGGCCGGGTTGAAGAAGTGGATGCCGATGACCTGGTCGGGCCGCGAGGTGGCGACCGCGAGCTTGACCAGCGGGATCGAGGAGGTGTTGGACGCCAAGATCGCGTCCGGGCGGGTCACCACCTGGTCGAGCACCTGGAAGATCTCGGTCTTGACCTGCTCGTTCTCCACGACGGCCTCGATCACGAGGTCGCGGTCGGCGAACTCGCCCAGGTCGGTGGTGAAGCTGAGCCGGCCGAGCGTCGCGTCGCGCTCCTCCTCGGTGATCTTGCCGCGCTCCGCGGCCTTCGAGAGGGAGTTGTGCAGCCGGGTCCGGCCGATCTCCAGGGCCTCGCCGGTGGTCTCGGCGACCATGACGTCCAGGCCGCTGCGGGCGCACACCTCCGCGATGCCCGCGCCCATCTGGCCACAGCCCACAATTCCGACGCGTTCGATGTCGGTCACATCGTGCCTTTCGCTTCGCTCTACTGCCGTCCCCGGCGGGTCCCCCGTGTGATTCCGGCGCCCGCCTTCGGCCCCTGACGTTACTCCGGACGCGCGTGTGCCAGTGGGGCCGGGGCGGGCATGCTGTCCGGTACACCTGGGCCGATGGGATCCGAGCGAGGGGTGTGACGTGGGGCGAATCACGCGCAGGAGCTTTGTGGCGGGCACGGCGGGGGCCGTCAGCGGCCTGATCACGGCGGGCGGCGCGGCGGCCGCCGACCGGGACGGGACGCTGGAGCGGGCGGTGCGGGAGGTGGCGGGCAGGCGGCCCCGGCGCGAGTTCCGCGGAGTGTGGCTGGCCACCGTCGCCAACCGGGACTGGCCCTCGCGGCCGGGCCTGACCGCCGACGCCCAGCGCACCGAGCTGCTGGCCCATCTCGACAAGGCCGTCGAGCGGCGGCTGAACGCGGTGGTCCTCCAGGTCCGCCCGACCGCCGACGCGCTGTGGCCGTCCCCCTACGAGCCCTGGTCGCAGTGGCTCACCGGGACGCAGGGCCGGGATCCCGGCTGGGACCCACTGGGCACCGCCGTGCGCGAGGCGCACCGGCGCGGCCTGGAGCTGCACGCCTGGTTCAACCCGTACCGGGTCGCCAACGACACCGACCTGTCGCGTCTGGCGCCCACCCACCCGGCGCGGCTGCACCCCGACTGGGTCGTCCCCTACGGCGGGAAGCTCTACTACAACCCGGGGCTGCCCGAGGTCCGCCGGTTCGTCGAGGACGCGATGCTGGACGCGGTGCGCCGCTACGCCGTCGACGGCGTGCACTGGGACGACTACTTCTACCCGTACCCGGTGGCGGGCCAGAGCTTCGACGACGACGCGGCGTACGTGCGGTACGGGTCCGGCTTCCCCGACCGCGATGCCTGGCGGCGGCACAACATCGACCTTCTGGTGCGCGAGACCGGCGCCCGGATCAAGCGGATCCGGCCCCGACTCCGGTTCGGCATCAGCCCGTTCGGGGTGTGGCGCAACAGGTCGAGCGACCCGCGGGGCTCGGCGACCACGGCCGGCGTCCAGACCTATGACGACCTGCACGCCGACACGCGTGCCTGGGTCCGCGAGGGCATCCTCGACTACATCTGTCCGCAGCTGTACTGGAACATCGGCTTCGCCGCCGCCGACTACGCGGTCCTGGTGCCCTGGTGGGACGAGGTCGCCCGGGGCACCGGCGTGGACCTGTACATCGGCGAGGCCCTGTACAAGGCGGGGGATCCGGCGCAGCCCGCCGCCTGGCAGGACCCGGCCGAGCTGTCCCGCCATCTGACCCTGGCGGCGCGCCACCCCTCGGTGCGCGGGCACTGCTTCTTCGCCGCGAAGGAGGTGGCCGAGGACCGCATCGGGGCCATGGCCCGCGTCGTCGCCGACCACTACCCGGGCCGGGCCCGCTGAATGGGCTCGGTCCCCTGAACGGGCTGCGTCCGCCGAACGGGCCGGAAGCGCCGAACGGCCCGGGCCCGCCGAACGGGCCGGAAGCGCGGTCTCTCAGGACCGGGCCCGCTGGGTCACCGCGATGCACACCAGGACCCCGGCCGCGGCGAGCGGAGCGGCCGGCGAGAGGTGCTCGCCGAGCAGCAGCACCGACCAGAAGAGGGTGAGCAGCGGCTGGGCGAGCTGGAGCTGGCTGGCCCTCGGCACGCCGACCGCGGCGAGCCCCCGGTACCAGACGTACAGGCCGAAGCAGTTGGACCCGGCGGCCAGCCACAGCAGGCCGGCCACGCCGTGCCCGGTGAGCCGCCAGGGCTCGTGGACCAGCGCCACCGCGGCGCCGGCCAGGGCGAGCGGCAGGCACAGGACCAGCGACCAGGCGACCACCTGCCAGCCCGGCATCAGCGCGGCGAGCCGGCCGCCCTCGACATACGCGGCGGCGCAGACGAGCAGCGCCGCGAACAGATAGACATCGCCCGAGGACAGCGCCCCGCCGCTCTGCTGCACGGTGAAGACGGCGACCACGGCGGCCCCGGCGAGCGAGGCCGCCCAGAACGCGGGGGAGGGGCGGCGCCCGGTGCGTACCGCGCCGAGGGCCGCCGTGGCCAGCGGAAGCAGCCCGATCACCACGGCGGCGTGCGAGGTCGTCGAGGTCTCCAGGGCGAGCGTGGTGAGCAGCGGGAACCCGACGAGGGAACCACCCGCGACCACGGCGAGCCCGGCCCAGTGCGCCCGCGCGGGCAGCGGCACCCGCCGCCCGGCCAGCAGTGCACCCGCGATCAGCGCGGACAGCACGATCCGCAGGCACACGAGCGACCAGGGCCCGAAGCTCTCAAGTCCCCAGGCGGTGCCGGGGAAGGTGAGCGAGAAGGACACGACCCCGAGCGCGGCGAGCAGGGCTCCGCGGGGCAGGGGGGCGGGGGCGGCGGGGGTGGCGCCCGGCCCGGCGGCCCGGACCCCGACGGTGCCGGTCCCGGGCCTTGCGCCGACATCCCCGGCGGTGCCGTCCGTACCGGGCCCGGTACGGCCGAGGCCGGTGCCGGTGCGGCGGCCGATGCCGGTCGGGTCGGCGCCCGCAGTGGTCCGGCCGGGTCCGGCGGCTTTGGGCCGGCTGCGCCTGCCGCCCGCGGCGGTGCCGGTGGTGGGTCGGCCGGCCGGGTCGCCCCCGACCGCGGTGGATCCGGGTCCGGTGCCGTCGGCCGCGCCGACCGCTATCGGGCCGAGGGGAGTAGCGCTATCCTGTGCTGTCATGCACGAGCGTAGCAGCGTGGTTGAACTGGCGGAATCCCTGCGGAGTGAGCTCAACCGCTACTCGGTGGGTGGGAAGTTGCCGTCGAGCCGGGTGCTCGTCGAGCGGTACCGGGTGTCCCCGGTGACGGTCTCGCGCGCGCTCGCCCAGCTCGTCGCCGAGGGGCTCGTGGTCACCCGGCCCGGTGCCGGTGCCTACCGGGCGGAGCCGCGCCCGGTCACCCCGCGCGCCGGCGACACCTCCTGGCAGGAGGTCGCACTCAGCGCCGACGGGGCCACCGAGCCCGCCCCGCGTGCCGTCGACGCGAGCGGAGTCCTGGCCACCCTCGGCATCCCGGCGACCGGCGTCATCGACCTCAGCGGCGGCTACCTCGACGCCGGCCTCCAGCCCGAGCGGGCCATGGCCGCCGCGCTCGGCCGGGCCGGCCGCCGCCCCGGCGTGTGGAGCCGGCCGCCCGTCGACGGGCTCACCGAACTGCGCGCCTGGTTCGCCCGCGAAGTGGGCGGCGCGGTCGCCGCCGCCGACGTCCTGATCACCGCGGGCGGCCAGACCGCCCTGACCACCGCCCTGCGCGCGCTCGCCGCGCCCGGGGCACCCGTGCTCGTCGAGTCACCCACCTACCCCGGCCTGCTCGCCATCGCCCGGGCCTCGGGCCTGCGGCCCGTCCCCGTCCCGGTCGACCCCGACGGCATCCGCCCCGAGCTCCTCTCCCGCGCCTTCGCCGCCACCGGCGCCCGCGTCCTGATCTGCCAGCCGCTCTTCCAGAACCCGACCGGCGCCCTGCTGTCCCCGGACCGGGGCCGCGAAGTGGTCCGCATCGCGCACGCCCACGGCGCGTTCGTCGTCGAGGACGACTTCGCCCGCAGGCTCGCCCACCAGGACGCGGGCCCCCTGCCCGCCCCGCTCGCCGCCGACGACCCCGACGGCGTCGTCGTGCACGTCTCGTCGCTCACCAAGGCGACCTCGCCGAGCCTGCGCGTCGGCGCGCTCGCCGCCCGCGGGCCGGTCCTGGAACGCCTGCGTGCCATCCAGGTCGTCGACTCGTTCTTCGTGCCGCGTCCGCTCCAGGAGACCGCCCTCGAACTCGTCGGCTCCCCGGCCTGGGGCCGTCATCTGCGCGCCGTTTCGGCCGAGTTGACCGCGCGCCGGCAGTCCCTCGCGGCCGCCGTGCTGCACGGGCTCCCCGAACTCGCCCTGCCGCACGTCCCGTCCGGCGGCTACCACCTCTGGCTCCGGCTGCCCGACGGCGCGTCGGAGACCGCCGTCGTGTCCGCCGCGCTGCGCGCGGGCGTCGCCGTCGCCCCGGGGCGCCCCTACTTCAGCGCCGAGCCCCCGGCCGGGCATCTGCGCCTCAGCTTCGCCGGCGTGACCGGCGGTGCGGAGATCTCCGAGGCGGTGCGCAGGCTGCGCACCGCCCTGGACAGTGTGCTGGGTTACTGACAACCGGCCCGCCGCCTGCGAGGCTCCCGGCATGAGTGAAGTGATCTTCCGCGACTACACGATTTCCAGCGATCCCGGCCGCCTCGACGCCGCCCGGGTCCACCACTGGCTCTCCACGGACACCTACTGGGCGCTCGGCCGCACCCGCGAGAAGCAGGACGCCGCCATCGCCGGCTCCCTCAACTTCGGTGCCTACGAAGCCGGTTCGGGCGAGCAGGTGGCGTATGCGCGGATCGTCACCGACCACGCCACCTTCGCCTGGCTCTGCGATGTGTACGTGGACCCCGCCGTGCGCGGCGAGGGTCTCGGCACGGCCCTCGTCACCGCCGTACGGGACCACTTGGCGCCGGCCGGGCTGCGCAGGATCCTGCTCGCCACCGCGGACGCCCACGGGGTCTACGAGAAGATCGGCTTCCGCACCCTGGAGACCGCGGACAAGTGGATGGCCCTCGGCGTGCAGTAGGCCCGCGCCGCGTGCAGTAGGCCCGCGCCGCGGCCCCGGCTCAGGTCAGCTCGCGGACGACCCGGGCCGGGTTGCCGACCGCGAGCACGCCCGTGGGCAGGTCCCGGGTGACGACCGCACCCGCGCCCACCACCGTGTTCGCGCCGATGTCCACGCCCGGGCAGACGATCACCCCGCCGCCCAGCCACACATTGTCCCCGATGGTCACGGGGAGCGCCCTCTCCCACCCGGCCCGCCGCCGCTCGGCATCCAACTCGTGGCTGGGCGTGAGCAGTTGGACGTTCGGACCGATCTGGACATCGGCTCCGACGGTGATGGCGCCGGTGTCGAGGAAGACCGCCCCGAAGTTCACGAACGTCCCCGGGCCGATGCTGATGTTGTAGCCGAAGTCGCACCGGAACGGTGCCCGCACGTGGACGGACGCGTCGACCTTGCCGAGCAGCTCGGCGAGGATCGCGTGCCGCTCGGCGGCCGGGGCCGTCACGGCCGCGTCGTAGGCCGCGCACAGCCGGACGCGGCGCTCGGTGTCGGCGCGCAGCTCCGGGTCGTCGGGCAGGTACCACTCGCCGGCCAGCATCAGACGCTTGTTCTCACCCATGGACGTCCTTCCGGCTCTGCCGCCCCACCGCACGGTCGCCCAGACCGTACGCCATCCGGCGCCGGGCGCGACGGAAAAACGTCGGCGCGCGGCCGCGATCCGTGTCGATCCGGCCGGTTCCCGTTCGTATAGATGGTGAGGGCCGCCCCGCCGGGGCCGCCACCGTCCGAGGAGAACGCCATGACGAACGCCCTGCACTACCTGCTCAGCGTAGTCACGCCGAGCGAGGGGACCCCGCCGAACGCCGACGAGATGGCCAGGATCACCGGAAACCTCCAGGCCTTCCACCAGGAGCTCAAGGACGCCGGGGCCTGGGTCTTCGCCGGGGGCCTCGCGGCACCGTCCACGGCCACGGTGCTGCGCGAGAAGAACGGCGATGTGCTCACCACCGACGGGCCGTACATCGAGAGCAAGGAGTACCTCGGCGGCCTGTGCATCGTGAAGGCGCCCGACCTGGACGCGGCCCTGGAATGGGGCCGCAGGGCGGTGCTCGCGACGACGCTGCCCATCGAGGTGCGGCCCTTCTACGGCGAAGTCCAGGAGTGAGCGGGACGGGGCCGGGCGCACCGGGGAACGACGAGGTCGAGCGGGTCTTTCGCGCCGAGTACGGCCGGGCGGTCGCCGTACTGGTCCGGGTGCTCGGGGACATCGACCTCGCCGAGGAGGCCGTGCAGGACGCGTTCGCGACCGCGCTGGTGCGCTGGCCCGCCGACGGGCCGCCGCCGAGCCCGGCCGGCTGGATCATCACCACCGCCCGCAACCGGGCCGTGGACCGGCTGCGTCGGGAGTCGACCCGCGCGGACCGGCAGGCCGAGGCCGCCCGGCGCGAGCGCCTGTACGCGAGCGACAAGCCCGCCGAGGAGGGCCCCGTGCACGACGACCGGCTCCGCCTGGTCTTCACCTGCTGCCATCCCTCGCTCGCCCCCACCGCCCAAGTCGCCCTGACCCTGCGGCTGTTGGGCGGCCTGAGCACCGCCGAGATCGCCCGGGCCTTCCTGGTGCCCGAACCGACGATGGCCCAGCGTCTGGTGCGGGCCAAGGGCAAGATCCGCGAGGCCCGCATCCCCTACCGGATCCCGCAGGAGGCGGAACTCCCGGACCGGCTCCGCGCGGTGCTCGCCGTCGTCTACCTGATCTTCAACGAGGGGTACGCGGCCCGTTCGGGTGACCGGCTCGTCCGCGACGACCTGTGCGCGGAGGCCCTGCGGCTCGGCGGGCTGCTGGTCGAGCTGATGCCGGACGAGCCGGAGCCGCTCGGGCTCCTCGCGCTGATGCTGCTCACCGCGTCGCGCCGGGCCGCGAGGACCGGCCCGGCGGGCGAACTGGTCCTCCTCGCGGACCAGGACCGCACCCGCTGGGACCCCGAACTCATCGCACAGGGGCAGGAGTTGGTGCGTCGCTGTCTGCGCGGCGGCCGGCCGGGTCCGTACCAGATCCTGGCCGCGATCAACGCCGTGCACAGCGACGCCGCGACGGCGGGCGGGACGGACTGGCACCAGATCCGGCAGCTGTACGACCAGCTGCTCGCCCTCGCGCCGACACCGGTCGTGGCCCTCAACCGGGCGATCGCCGTGGCCGAGACCGAGGGCCCGGCCACGGCCCTCGCCCTCGTCGACGCGCTCGACCTCCCGGCCTACCACCTCCTGCACGCCACCCGGGCGGACCTGCTGCGCAGGCTCGGCCGGTGCGAGGAGGCGGCGCGCGCCTACGAGGAGGCGCTGGCCCGGACGGACAACGCCGCGGAGCGGGCCTTCCTGGAGCGGAGGCTGGCGGAGCTGAGGGCCGCATAGGGGGCCGGCTCCCGCCGCGCTCAGGCCGAGGCCTTGGCTGCCGCGCCCGCCGAGTCCGCCGTGCGGGCCGCCCCGGCCGTCCGCGCCACCACATGGCGGCGCCGGGCCGGCATCCCCAGCAGCGGGTTGGCGACGGCCCAGGCCGCGCCCTTGCAGACCACCTCCTTGTACAGGGCGGCGAACCGCCCGGTCAGCACCCCGCGCACGGCCCGGTCGTCGGCGGTCACGTACTGGATCAGGCCCTCCCTGCGGCCCAGCGAGACGCACTGGTTGACGTAGCGCAACGGCACGTCCGGGAGCTTTCCGCCGGTCAGCCGGGCCGCGATCGCGTCGGCGGCCTGCCAGGCCATGGGGGTGCCGGACGCGCACGACATCCGCAGCGGCTTGCCGCCGGCGCCCGTCGTCACCGCCGCGTCACCGACGGCGTACACATCGGGGTGCGAGAGCGAGCGCATGGTCGCGTCGACCGCGATCCGGCCGTCGGCGCCGGTCTCCAGGGCGGACGCCCCGGGGATGGCGTGGACGGCGAAGCCGGTCGTCCACACGGTGGCCGCGGACGGGATAGTGCTGCCGTCGGCGGTGGTGACGTGGTCGGCCGTGACGCCCGTGACGGCCGCGTGCTCGTGGACGGTGATGCCGAGGGTGGCGAAGACCTTGCGCAGATGGGCCCGGCCCCTGGGCGAGAGCCAGTCGCCGAGGCCGCCGCGGGCGACGAGGGCGACATCGAGGTCCGGGCGGGCCTCGGCGATCTCGGTGGCCGCCTCCAGGCCGGTGAGGCCGCCGCCGACCACGACCACCGGCTGCCCGGCGCCGAGGCGCGCGAGCCGGTCGCGCAGCCGCAGCGCCCCGGCGCGCCCGGCGATCTCATGGGCGTGCTCGGCCGCGCCGGGGACGCCGTGGTCACTCCAGCCGCTGCCGAGGGCGTACACGAGGGTGTCGTACGGGAGGTCCTCGGCCGCGCCGTCGGTGTCGATGCCGTGCGCAGCCACGACGCCGACGGTCTTCCGGTCGACGTCGACGCCAGTGACCTCGGCGAGCCGCACCTCGACGCCGGTGCCCGCGAACATCTCGCTCAGCGGGCGGGGCCTGAGGCCCTGACCGGTGGCGAGCTGATGCAGCCGGACGCGCTCGACGAAGTCGGGCTCGGCGTTGACGAGGGTGACGGCGACGTCGTCGCGGTACAAGCGCCTGGCGAGCCGTCCGGCGGCGATCGCTCCGGCGTATCCGGCTCCGAGGACGATGATGCGGTGCTGCATATCCCTGCTCCTGTCTCGCGCGGTGTCGCCCCTTGAACCGAGCGGCCCGCCGTTTCCTGACAGGCACGGGATGTGAAGCGGGTCACAGAAGTCAGAAGGCGTGGAGCAGCGGCTCTCCGTGCTCGATGGCCGCCCACTGCCGGGTCGCGCGTTCCAGCTTGTCGGGGTTGCCCTGGCTGCGGAACGCCACGATGCCGTCGGCGCCGATCTCCAGGGACATGACGCCGACGACCCGGCCGTCCACGACGGCCACGACGGCGGGCGCCCCGTTGGCGTTCGCGGCGTGGATCTCGGCCGAGCCGCCCACCAGGGCGCGCTTGGCCTTGCCGGGCTTGAACAGGCCCCGCATGAACGTAGCGACCGCGAGCGCCCCCTCGAAGGCACGGGTCCGCGCCGGGACCTTGCCGCCGCCGTCGCCGATCGCGGTGACGTCCGCGGTGAGCAGCCGCACCAGCGGCTCGGTCCGTCCGCTGGCCGCGGCGGCCAGGAACTCCTCGACCACCCGCCGCGCCGCGGCCGCGTCGATCTCGGTCCGGGCGGTGCCCGCGGACACGTGCTTCTTGGCCCGGTGGAGGATCTGCTGACTGGCGGCCTCGGTGAGGTCGAGCATCTCGGCGATCTCCCGGTGCGCGTACCCGAACGCCTCGCGCAGGACGTACACCGCCCGCTCGTTGGGGGAGAGCCGCTCCAGCAGGGTGAGCACCGCGTACGACACCGATTCGCGCTGTTCGGCCGTGTCGGCGGGGCCGAGCATCGGATCCCCGTCGAGCAGCGGCTCGGGCAGCCACTGGCCCACGTAGGTCTCGCGGCGGGCCCGGGCCGAGGTCAGCTGGTTGAGGCAGAGCCGGGTCAGCACCTTGGTCAGCCAGGCCTCGGGCACCTCGATGCGTTCCACGTCGGACGCCTGCCAGCGCAGGAACGTCTCCTGCACCATGTCCTCGGCCTCGCTCGCGGACCCGAGCATCCGGTAGCCGATGGCCTGGAGCCGGGGCCGGGCGGCCTCGAACCGGTCCACGTCGTTCACGGTCAGCGCCATGGCCCGGATATTAGCTCCCGGCCGCGGCCGGGAGCCCGGCGCGGGCCCCTCGGCGAAGCTCCGGGCCCGCGGCCGAGCCCTCGCGGCGGGGCGTCGTCACGCAGGGGTGACGAGCGGCGGGTGGTCGAGCACGCGGGGCGTGTACTCGACCAGCTGGGTACGGCCGTCGAAGGTCCGGTGCCCGATCATCTGGAGGGCGACATCCGGATAGCCGTCGTAGATGCGTTCCTCACCCGTGGCCCCGGTGATCACCGGGAACATGACGACCCGGAAGCGGTCGACGAGTCCGGCTCGTAGCAGGGACCGGCAGAGGCTGAGGCTGCCGATCGTGGTGAGGAGCCCCGAGCCGCTCGCCTTCATCGCACGGACCGCCTCGACGGCGTCGTCGCGGACGAGCGTGGAGTTGGCCCAGGTCAGTGGCTCCGTGAGGGAGGAGGAGAACACCACCTTGGAAGCTCGCGTCAGCTCGTCGACGGACGCCTCCTCCTCGGGCCTGAACTCGTCCTGGCCCTCGGGGACCTCGCCCGCGGCGAAGCCCGACATCAGGCGGTAGGTGTTCGCTCCCATCAGGTAGGTGGCCGGGGGCTGCTCGCCGAGCCATGCGAAGTACTCCGGGCCTTCGAGGCCCCAGAATCCGGGCCACCCCTCTCCTGAGGCGTAGCCGTCGAGGGAGGTGATGAAGTCGACGAGAAGCTCCGACATGGTGGTGTCCCTTCCTTGGGTGTCACGAGCTTGGACCGGCCGGGAGCCGCGAACTCATCGGTCGGGTGCCGCGAACTCATCGGTCGGGCCGGAGAACTCTTTGCATAAAACTGCATGCCTGCGTATAGTCATGCCATCACCGAGGAGGAACGATGGCAGCGGTACGTGCGGCAGTGGCGGGGGCCAGTGGGTATGCGGGCGGCGAATTGCTGCGTCTGCTGCTCGGGCACCCGGGGGTCGAGGTCGGGGCGCTGACCGCGAACTCCAACGCCGGACAGCCGCTCGGGGCGCTTCAGCCGCATCTTGTCCCGCTGGCCGGGCGGGTTCTTCGGGCCACCACGGCCGAGGTGCTCGCGGGGCACGACGTCGTCTTTCTCGCGCTGCCGCACGGGCAGTCCGCGGCCGTCGCCGAGCAGCTCGGCGACGACGTGCTGGTCGTCGACCTGGGCGCCGACTTCCGGCTGCGTGACGCCGCTGACTGGGAGAAGTTCTACGGCTCGGCGCACGCCGGGTCCTGGCCCTACGGGCTGCCCGAACTGCCGGGCGCGCGCGCCGCGTTGGAGTCGACGCGGCGGATCGCCGTGCCGGGCTGCTACCCGACGGCCGTCTCCCTCGCACTCTTCCCCGCGTACCGGGACGGACTCGTCGAGCCGGACGCCGTGATCGTCGCCGCCACCGGCACCTCCGGCGCGGGCAAGGCGCTCAAGCCGCATCTGCTGGGCAGCGAGGTGATGGGCTCGATGTCGCCGTACGGCGTCGGCGGCGGGCACCGGCACACCCCCGAGATGATCCAGAACCTGAGCGCCGTGGCCGGCGAGGACGTCACCGTGTCCTTCACGCCCACCCTCGCGCCGATGTCCCGCGGCATCCTCGCCACCTGCTCCGCCAGGGCGAAGGCCGGTGTGAGCGCCGAGAGCGTGCGGGCCGCGTACGAGAAGGCCTTCGCGGACGAGCCGTTCGTCCATCTGCTCCCCGCCGGGCAGTGGCCGGCCACCGCCTCCGTGTACGGGTCCAACTCCGTTCACGTACAGGTGGCCTACGACGAGAGCGCGCAGCGCGTCATCGCCGTCAGTGCCATCGACAACCTCACCAAGGGCACCGCCGGCGGCGCGGTGCAGAGCATGAACATCGCCCTCGGACTCGACGAGTCGACGGGCCTTTCCACGATGGGAGTTGCGCCGTGAGCGTGACGGCAGCCAAGGGATTCACGGCGGCGGGCATCGCCGCCGGGATCAAGCAGAACGGCAACCCGGACCTGGCCCTCGTGGTCAACACCGGGCCCCGCCGCGCCGCCGCGGGCGTCTTCACCTCCAACCGCGTCAAGGCCGCGCCGGTCCTGTGGTCCGAGCAGGTCCTCAAGGGCGGCGAGGTGAGCGCCGTGGTCCTCAACTCCGGTGGCGCCAACGCCTGTACGGGCCCCCAGGGCTTCCAGGACACCCACGCCACGGCCGAGAAGGCCGCCGAGGTGCTCGAAGGGCACAGCGCGGGCGAGGTCGCCGTGGCGTCCACCGGCCTGATCGGGGTGACCCTGCCGATGGACAAGCTGCTTCCGGGCATCGAGCGCGCGGCCGCCGAACTCTCCCCGCACGGCGGCGAGAAGGCCGCCATCGCCATCAAGACCACCGACACCGTGCACAAGACCAGCGTGGTCACCCGGGACGGCTGGACCGTGGGCGGCATGGCCAAGGGGGCCGGGATGCTCGCCCCGGGTCTCGCCACCATGCTCGTCGTGCTCACCACCGACGCGGACCTCGACGCCGCCACCCTGGACCGGGCGCTGCGCGACGCGACGCGGCAGACCTTCGACCGGGTCGACTCCGACGGCTGCATGTCCACCAACGACACCGTGCTGCTCCTCGCTTCCGGCGCTGCTCAAACGGCACCGGAATACGGGGAGTTCGCCGAGGCCGTCCGGGCCGTCTGCGACGACCTGGCCCGCCAGCTCATCGGGGACGCGGAGGGCGCCTCCAAGGACATCCGCATCGAGGTCGTGAACGCCGCGAGCGAGGACGACGCCGTCGAGGTCGGACGCTCCATCGCCCGCAACAACCTCCTCAAGTGCGCCATCCACGGCGAGGACCCCAACTGGGGCCGGGTCCTGTCCGCCATCGGCACCACGCAGGCCGCCTTCGACCCGGACCGCCTCAACGTCGCCATCAACGACGTCTGGGTCTGCAAGAACGGCTCCGTCGGCGAGGACCGCGACCTCGTCGACATGCGCTACCGGGAGGTCAGGATCACCGCCGACCTCGCGGCCGGCACCGCAGGGCCCGTCGTCATCTGGGCCAACGACCTCACCGCCGAGTACGTCCACGAGAACAGCGCGTACAGCTCATGAGCACGCGCAAGCACACCGCCCTGCCCAAGGCGCAGATCCTCATCGAGGCGCTGCCCTGGCTGACCCGGCACCACGGCAAGACCGTCGTCATCAAGTTCGGCGGCAACGCCATGGTCGACGAGGGTCTGAAGGCCGCGTTCGCCCAGGACGTGGTGTTCCTGCGGCAGTCCGGGCTCAAGCCCGTCGTCGTGCACGGCGGCGGACCGCAGATCAGCAAGCAGCTCGACAGGCACGGCCTGGTCAGCGAGTTCAAGGCGGGCCTTCGGGTGACCACCCCCGAGGCCATGGACGTCGTCCGCATGGTGCTCGCCGGGCAGGTGCAGCGCGAACTCGTCGGGCTGCTCAACCAGCACGGACCGCTCGCCGTCGGCATGACCGGCGAGGACGCGCACACCATCACCGCCACCCAGCACCGCCCGGAGATCGACGGCGAGCTGGTAGACATCGGCCGGGTCGGCCAGATCACCGCGATCGATCCGGGCGCCATCGAGGCACTCCTGGACGACGGCCGGATCCCGGTCATCTCCTCGATCGCCCGCTCCCAGGACGACGGACATGTCTACAACGTCAATGCTGATACGGCGGCTGCGGCACTTGCGGCTGCGCTGGGCGCCGAGACCCTGATGGTCCTGACCGACGTCGAGGGGCTGTACGAGGACTGGCCCAACAGCGACGACGTGATCAGCCGACTGACGGCGAGTCAGCTGGAGACGCTGCTGCCCGAGCTCTCCAGCGGCATGGTCCCCAAGATGGAGGGCTGCCTGTTCGCCGTGCGCAACGGGGTCAACACCGCGCGCGTGATCGACGGACGGGTCCCGCACTCGATCCTGCTGGAAATCTTCACCGACGAAGGCATCGGCACCATGGTCGTGCCCGACGGACCGCACGTAAGCGATGGACAAGGGGGAGCGCGGTGACCAACCAGGAGCTCGCACAGCGCTGGCAGCAGGTCATGACGGACAACTACGGCACGCCCGGGCTGTCGTTGGTGCGCGGCGCGGGCGCGACCGTGTGGGACGCGGACGGCACCGCCTACACCGACTTCGTCGGCGGCATCGCGGTCAACGCGCTCGGCCACGCCCACCCGGCCGTCGTGCAGGCCGTGTCCCGGCAGATCGCCTCGCTCGGCCATGTCTCGAACCTGTTCGTGGCGGAGCCGCCGGTGGCGCTCGCCGAACGGCTGGTCCAGCTCTTCGGCCGGCCCGGCCGGGTGTTCTTCTGCAACTCCGGCGCCGAGGCCAACGAGGCCGCCTTCAAGATCGGCCGCCTCACCGGGCGCACCCACATGGTCGCCACCGACGGCGGCTTCCACGGCCGGACGATGGGCGCGCTCGCCCTCACCGGCCAGGAGGGCAAGCGGACGCCGTTCCTGCCGCTGCCCGGCGAGGTCACCCACGTACCGTTCGGGGACGTCGAGGCGCTGCGGGCGGCCGTCACCGAGGAGACCGCCCTCGTCGTCATCGAGCCCATCCAGGGCGAGATCGGTGTCGTCGTCCCGCCGCCGGGATACCTGGAGGCGGCCCGCGAGATCACCCGCGCCACCGGCACGCTGCTCGTCCTGGACGAGGTGCAGACCGGCATCGGGCGGACCGGCAGCTGGTTCGAGTACCAGCAGCACGAGGGCGTCGAACCCGACATCGTCACGCTGGCGAAGGGCCTCGGCGGCGGTCTTCCGCTCGGCGCGACGGTCGCCTTCGGCGCGGCGGCCGAGCTGTTGAAGCCCGGGATGCACGGCACCACCTTCGGCGGGAACCCGGTCGCCTGCGCCGCCGGACTCGCCGTGCTCGCCGTGCTGGCCGCCGACGGCGCGCTCGACCGGGTCAAGTCGACGGGCGAGAAGCTGCGCGCCGGAATCGAGGCGCTCGGGCACCCGCTGGTCTCCCATGTCCGTGGTGCGGGGCTGCTGCTGGGTATCGTGCTCAACGAGCCCCTCGCACCCCAGGTGCAGCAGGCGGCTCAGGACGCCGGCTTCCTGGTCAACGCGCCCGCCCCCGATGTCGTACGGCTCATGCCGCCGCTCATCATCGGTGACGCGGAGGTGGACGCGTTCCTCCGGGCACTGCCCGGCGTCCTCGGCACAGTCAACGGGGACGGACGATCCGGAGAATGAGACGACGATGACCGACGAGGCGCAGGACTTCGACCCGGGCGGCCCCGCCGTACCGCAGACCCGCACCGCCCGCCACCGCCGGATCGTGGACATCCTCAACCGGCAGCCGGTGCGGTCCCAGAGCCAGCTCGCCAAGCTCCTCGCGGACGACGGGCTGAGCGTCACCCAGGCGACGCTCTCCCGCGACCTCGACGAGCTGGGCGCGGTGAAGATCCGCAACACCGGCGGCGAGCTGATCTACGCGGTACCCAGCGAGGGCGGCTTCCGCACGCCGAAGGCGCCGCTCGGCGAGTCGGCGAAGGAGGAGCGGATGCGCAGGCTGTCCGCGGAACTCCTCATCTCCGCTGAGGCCTCCGCCAACCTGGTGGTCCTGCGCACGCCGCCCGGCGCCGCCCAGTTCCTCGCCTCGGCCATCGACCAGGCCGAACTGCACGACATCCTCGGCACGATCGCGGGGGACGACACCTTGATGCTGATCAGCCGCGACCCGTCGGGCGGCCAGGCGCTGGCCGACCATCTGCTGCGGCTGGCCCAGAACGACCATCGCTGACTGAGGAGTTGGGGGCCACGGCCCCAACTGTGCGGCGCTGTGGTCACGTTCAGTAGCGCGTGATCGCGGTCGCGCCCCCGTTCGTGCCGATCGCGATGTGCGGTCGGCGCGCCGGGTCCGCCCAGGCGAGGACCCGGTCCATCGCCTCGGCCGGTACCGACACACAACCCGCCGTCGCGCCGCGCCCGTTGACGTGCAGGAAGATCCCGGCCCCCCGACCGCGCACGGGCCGGGTGTAGTTGAAGCCGATGACGAGCGCCCGGGCGTACTGGCTCGCGTACGCCGTCAGATGCTCCGACTCGCTCGCCCGGCAGTCCGGGGGCAGGTCCTCCACCCAGCGGTTGTAGGCGCGGGACTCGTTGTCCTCGCACCACCAGGACCGGTCCGTGGCGCGCCGGTACGGATAGCGGGTGCCGGGCGGCGCGGCCGCCACCCCGAAGGCGTACGGCAGCGAGTAGAGGCCGGTCGGCGTGGTGTCGGTGCCCTGGACCCGGGAAGCGCCCTCCACCAGTCCCTTCGCGCCGAACCTGGCCGGCGCCGAGCCCGCCTCCACCCAGCTTCCGTCGCGCCGGTCCCACCAGGTGAGCCGGCCCGTGGTGGCCCCCGTGTCGAGCGCCTGGGCGGTCAGGAGCTGACTGCCGCCCCCGGTGTCGGCCAGTCGCTCGGGCAGCGGCCCGGGGGCCGCGGGTGCGGCGAGCGGGAACAGCAGGGACGCCAGGAGCACGGCAACGATGCGCATGTTCCGGACCGTATGCGCCCGCGCGCCGCCCGGCCGCCCGAACCGGCGGGAGTTGCTCCGTACGTGCGGCCGGCCCGGACGCCGCGGGCTGTCCGCGGGGCGCGGGCGGGCGGCGACTCACCTCGACTCGTTGACAAAACATACAGAGGATTGCATAGTTATGCCTATGGACGAGAAGGTCGCCCGGCGCGACTCCGGGTGAGCCCGGCTCGTTATACGGCCGCCTCCCCGTTCCTCCGCGGCGGGGCGGCGGCCGCACATCCACTTCTGAGGAGCTTGAGCTGTGAGCAGCAACAACGGTGACGTCCGGCTCTGGGGAGCCCGGTTCGCCGACGGCCCCGCCGAAGCGCTGGCGAAGCTGTCCGCCTCGGTCCACTTCGACTGGCGGCTCGCCCCGTACGACATCGCCGGCTCGCGCGCCCACGCCCGTGTGCTGCACAAGGCGGGACTGCTCACCGCCGACGAGCTCCAGCGCATGACCGAGGGCCTGGACCAGCTGGAGGCCGATGTCGCCGACGGCTCGTTCGTCGGCACGGTCGCCGACGAGGACTGCCACACCGCCCTGGAGCGCGGCCTCCTGGAGCGGCTCGGCGCCGACCTCGGCGGCAAGCTGCGTGCGGGCCGGTCCCGCAACGACCAGGTCGCCACGCTCTTCCGGATGTATCTGCGCGACCATGCCCGCACCATCGGCGGCCTGATCGCGGAGCTCCAGGACGCCCTGGTCGGCCTCGCCGAGGCGCACGCGGATGTCGCGATGCCGGGCCGCACCCACCTCCAGCACGCCCAGCCGGTCCTCTTCGCCCACCATGTGCTGGCCCATGCGCAGTCCCTCTCCCGGGACGCCGAGCGGCTGCGGCAGTGGGACGGGCGGACCGCGGTCTCGCCGTACGGCTCCGGCGCGCTCGCCGGCTCCTCCCTCGGGCTCGACCCGGAGGCGGTCGCGGCCGACCTCGGCTTCGAGCACGGCTCGGTCGGGAACTCCATCGACGGCACGGCCTCGCGGGACTTCGTCGCCGAGTTCGCCTTCATCACGGCGATGATCGGCGTGAACCTCTCGCGGATCGCGGAGGAGATCATCATCTGGAACACGAAGGAGTTCTCCTTCGTGACCCTGCACGACGCCTTCTCGACCGGCTCGTCGATCATGCCGCAGAAGAAGAACCCGGACATCGCGGAGCTGGCGCGGGGCAAGTCGGGCCGCCTCATCGGCAACCTCACCGGCCTGCTGGCGACGCTGAAGGCGCTGCCGCTCGCGTACAACCGGGACCTCCAGGAGGACAAGGAGCCGGTCTTCGACTCCTGCGACCAGCTGGAGCTGCTGCTCCCCGCCTTCACCGGCATGATGGCCACCCTCACCGTCAACCGTGACCGGATGGAGGAACTGGCCCCGGCCGGGTTCTCGCTCGCCACCGACATCGCCGAGTGGCTGGTCAAGCGGGGGGTGCCGTTCCGGGTCGCGCACGAGGTCGCGGGCGAGTGCGTCAAGGAGTGCGAGGCGCACGGCATCGAGCTCGACCAGCTCACGGACGAACAGTTCGCGAAGATCTCCGAGCATCTGACCCCCGAGGTCCGTACGGTCCTCAACGTCAAGGGTGCGCTCGCCTCCCGCAACGGCCGGGGCGGTACGGCCCCGTCGGCGGTGGCGGTCCAACTGGCCGAGGTCAAGGCCGACTTGGCGGTCCAGCACGCGTGGGCGACCGCGAAGCGGTAGCACCCGGCGCAGACCGGTCCACTGGCCCTGATGAGACGTTCGTGTCTCATCAGGGCTAGACTTGTCTCATGACCGTGGACCGAGACCAGGTACTCCGCACCGCCGCCGCCCTCCTCACCCGCAAGGCCACCGCCACCATGGACGAGGTGGCCCGCGCCGCCGGAATAGGCCGGGCGACCCTCCATCGCCATTTCGCGGGACGCGAAGCGTTGGTCAGGGCCCTCGAAGAACTCGGCATCCGCGAACTGGAGGCCGCCCTCGACACGGCCCGGCTCGACGAGGACGGCGCCCCCGACGCGCTGCGCCGCCTGGTCACCGAGGTCGAGCCGGTGGCGGGTCTGCTCGCCTTCCTCGTCACCGAGAACCAGCTCTTCGAGACCGAGCAGATGAACGAGGGCTGGGCCCGCATCGACGCCCGCGTGTCCGCCCTCTTCCGGCGCGGCCAGGAGCAGGGCGAGTTCCGGATCGACCTCACCCCCGCCTGGCTGACCGAGGCCCTGTACGGGCTGATCGGCTCCGGCGCCTGGGCCGTGCAGGACGGCCGGGTCGCCGCCAAGGACTTCCAGTACATGATCGTCGAGTTGCTGCTCGGCGGTGCACGACGGAGCGTGGAGAAGTGACCGCAACCGAACAGCGGGCGCCCCAGGCCATCGGCCCGATGGGCCGCTGGCTCGCGCTCGCGGTACTCGTACTGGCCGTGCTGCTCGTCGCCGTCGACGCGACCGTGCTCGGCCTCGCCACCCCCTTCCTCAGTGAGGACCTCAAGCCGACCGGCACCCAGCTGCTGTGGATCGGCGACGTCTACTCGTTCGTCATCGCCGGACTGCTGGTCTCGATGGGCAGCCTCGGCGACCGCATCGGCCGCAAGAAGCTGCTGCTCATGGGTGCCGTGGCGTTCGGCGCGGTGTCCGTGCTCAACGCGTACGCCTCCAGCCCCGAGATGATGATCCTGGCCCGGGCGCTGCTCGGTGTCGCGGGCGCGACGCTGATGCCGTCCACGCTCGCCCTGATCCGCAACATCTTCCACGACCCGCGCGAGCGCAGCCTGGCCGTGGGCATCTGGGGCGCCGCCGCGTCCGCGGGTGCGGCGGTCGGGCCGGTGGTCGGCGGGTTCCTCCTGGAGAACTTCTGGTGGGGCTCGGTCTTCCTGATCAACCTGCCCGTGATGGCCGTCCTGGTCCTGGTCGGCATCAAGCTGCTCCCCGAGTCCCGCGACCCGAACCCGGGGCCCTGGGACCTCATCAGTGTCGGGCTCTCGCTCGTCGGCATGGTCGCCGTGGTGTACGCCGTCAAGGAGGCCGCGGTCAACGGGTTCCGCTGGGACATCCTGGTGGCGGGCGTGCTCGGCATCGCGGCCCTCGTCTGGTTCGTACGCCGCCAGCGCACGCTGGCCTCGCCGCTCCTGGACATCCGGCTGTTCCACCACCGGGGCTTCTCGGGAGCCGTGCTCGCCGATCTGCTGACCATCCTCGGGCTTTCGGGCCTGGTGTTCTTCCTGTCCCAGTTCCTCCAACTCGTCCAGGGCCGCTCGCCGTTGCAGGCGGGGCTGATCGAACTGCCCGCCGCGGTCGGCGCGGTGGGGGCCGGGCTCGCGGCCGGCACGATCGCGCGGCGGGCCTCGGTGCGCAGCGCGGTCGCCGGGGGCCTCGCGGCGGTCGGCGTCTCGCTCGCCGCGTGCATGCTGCTCGGCGCCGAGACCAAGGTGTTCTCGCTCGGGCTCGCCCTGTTCGTGGGTGGCCTCGGGGCGGGGCTCGCCTTCACGGTGACGGCCGACGTGATCCTCTCCAGCGTGCCCAAGGAGCAGGCGGGGGCGGCGTCCGCGGTCTCCGAAACCGCGTACGAGCTGGGCGCGGCCCTCGGGATCGCGCTCCTGGGCTCGGTGGTGACCGGCATCTACCGGGGCTTCGTGGTCCCGGCGGGCGTCCCCGCGGACGTCGCGGCCGAGGCGCACGATTCGCTCGGCGGTGCGGTGGAGGCGTCCGCGAAGCTGCCCTCCGACCAGGCGGACGCGCTGCTGTCCGCGGCGCGGGACACGTTCACCCAGGGCTTCCAGACGGCGGCCGGGGTGGGGGCGGTGGTGCTGTTCGCCACGGCTACGGCGGCCTGGTTCCTCCTGCGCGGCCAGAAGCTGGCCGAGGGCCTGGAACACCCCTGACGCCCCGAGCGCCGCACCCCTGAGCGGGCTGGGGGTGCGGTCGGGGTTGCGTGGGCTGCGGCCCGGCTGTTCGGGGGCGCGGGGAACTGCGCGACCGGCCACGCACGGTGTGCAGGCGAACGATCGCCGTTCGGGCGCAGCCTGTGCGTCTTCGTCTGCGGGCCGCCGGGGGCTGGTCGCGCAGTTCCCCGCGCCCCTGGTGGGGCCGGCGGCAGCTGAGTTGGTGCGGGTCTCGGTGCTGCGAGATGCGGTGCTGGCATCTTGGGGGCGCGGGGAACTGCGCGCTCAGCCATGCACGGTGTGCGGGTGAGGGGTCGCCGTTCGGGCGCGGCCTGTGTGTTTTCATCTGCGGACCGTCGGGGGCTGGCCGCGCAGTTCCTCGCGCCACTGGCGGGGCTGGGCCCGACTCCCCTTCGGGGCAACGGAAATGGGCCCGACCCTCGCGGGTTGGGCCCAAGGCCCGTCAGGGCAGGGGAGTTGGGGCGTGCCCCGAGCCGATGGGGGCTAGGCCGCCTTGGCCTTGGTGGCGTACATGTCGACGTACTCCTGGCCGGACAGCCGCATGACCTCCGCCATCACCGAGTCCGTGACGGCCCGCAGCACGTACCGGTCCCGGTCCATGCCCTCGTACCGCGAGAACTCCATCGGCTCCCCGAAGCGGACCGTCACCTTGCCGGGCCGCGGCATCCCCGAACCGCCCGGCTGCAACTTGTCCGTGCCGACCATCGCGAAGGGGACGACGGGCGCGCCCGTCATCAGGGTGAGCCGGGCGACGCCCGTGCGGCCGCGGTACAGGCGGCCGTCGGGGGAGCGGGTGCCCTCCGGGTAGATGCCGAACATCTGGCCGTCCTCCAGGACCCGGCGGCCGGTCATCAGCGCCGCGACCCCGCCGTTCGCGCCGTCCCGGTCGACCGGGATCATGCCGACCCCGGTGAAGAACCACGCCATGAGGCGGCCCTTGAGCCCCTTGCCCGTGACGTACTCGTCCTTGCCGATGAAGGACACCTGACGGTCGCACACGATGGGCAGCACGATCGAGTCGATGAACGTCACGTGGTTGCCGGCGAGGATGACTGGACCGGTGCCCGGAATGTTCTCGGCGCCTTCCACCTGTGGGCGGAACATCAGGCGCATGATCGGTCCGAGCACTGCCTTGATGAGCGCGAAGCGGGACAACGGGCCCTCCGGAGTCGTCTGGGTGGGGGTGGGATGTCTGTGCAGGTGAGGACGATACTCGCGGGCCGCCGCTGATCGCACATCGGGTTCACGAAGTGGATACGCGCTGTTGACATGTGTTTGCGCCAGGTTCGGCCCGCATTCGTCCCCGGGTACCCATAAAGCATCCCTCTCTTCAGGTCCGTCCGCCTACGCTCGACTCCCCGCTTTGACAGGTGCGGGACACGCGGAATTCGCCCGTGGGAAACGATGACTGAGGAGTGTTCATGACTGAGGGTGAGCGGAAGAGCCCCGGACGCCGGACCGTGCTCGGAGCGGCGGGCGCGGCCGTGCTCGGCACCGCGGCCACCGGGCTCGCGGCCGCACCGGCCGGAGCCGCCCCGCGCCACGGCGGCGGGCGCGGCGGCTACCGCGACCTGCCCGTCCCGTACGTCATCGGGCACCGCGGCACCGCCGGGTACCGGCCGGAGCACACGCTCGGCTCCTACCAGCACGCCCTCGACCTCGGCGCCCATGTCATCGAGCAGGACCTGGTGCCCACCAAGGACGGGCACCTGGTCTGCCGGCACGAGAACGACATCTCGGCCACCACCGACGTCTCCGACCACCCCGAGTTCGCCTCCCGCAAGGCGACCAAGACCGTCGACGGGGTCGCGATCACCGGCTGGTTCACCGAGGACTTCACGCTCGCCGAGCTGAAGACGCTGCGGGCCAAGGAGCGCATCCCGGGCAACCGGCAGCACAACACCCTGTACGACGGCCGCTGGGACGTACCCACCTTCGAGGAGGTGCTGCGCTGGGCCGAGGAGCAGGGCCGCCGCCTCGGCCGCCGGATCTGGCTGCACTCCGAGACCAAGCACCCCACCTACTTCCGCGGCATCGGACTGCCCCTGGAGGACCGGGTCGCGGCCCTGCTGCGCCGCTACGGACGCCACCGCGCGGACTCCCCGCAGTTCCTGGAGTCCTTCGAGCCCAGCAGCATCCAGCGCCTGTCGCGCCTGGTCGACACCCCTTCGGTGGTGCTGCTCTCCAACGCCGGCACCAGGCCCTGGGACTTCGTGGTCGGCGGCGACCCGCGCACCGTCGACGACCTGGTCGCACCGGCCGGCCTGAAGTGGATCGCCTCGTACGCCCAGGGCATCGGCCCCACCCTGGACCTGATCATCCCCAAGGACGCCTCGGGGCGCCTCACCAAGCCGACCACCCTCGTCCGGGACGCGCACGCGCGCGGCCTGATCCTGCACCCGTACACGATGCGCAACGAGAACACCTTCCTGCCCGCGGACTTCCGGCGCGGCACCGACCCCAATGCCTACGGGGACGCCTTCGGCGCCTTCCGGACGTACTTCGCGACCGGCATCGACGCGGTGTTCTCGGACAACGCCGACACCGCGCTGCTGGCCGCCGCCGACTTCCGGGGGCGCTGAGTCCGTCCTCGTACGAGTGAGAAGTGCCCGCCGCGGAAACCGGCGCCCGCGGCGGGCGCGTCCCGCCCGGCATGGATCTCGTCACACAGCTCAGCCCGCTGCTCGCCGCCGAGGCCGCCGCCGAGGCACCCGGTACCGGAGTGGACGCCGCCGACCTCGAACAGGCCGTCTGGCTGCGGCTGTTGGAGCAGCACCCGGCCGACCCCGCGCACTGGGTGCGCACCGCCGTGCGGGCCGAGGCCCGCCGCGCCCGCAGGCTGCGCCGCCAGGAGAGCCCGTACGGCAGCGCGCCCGCCGCCGATCCGGACCCGGGGCCCGAACTCGCCGCGATCACCGCCGAGCGTCGCCGTGTGCTGCGCGCCGCGGTCCGCCGCACGCCGGGCAACTGCCCCCGGCTGCTGACCGCGCTGCTGTCGCCGAAGGACCCCACCTACCGGGAAATCGCAGGGGAGTTGGATATCTCACAGGGCAGCCTGGGGCCGATGCGTTCCCGTTGCCTGGGATGCCTGCGCAGAATGCTGGCGGCGGAGGTTGCCGCTCCTGAACTCGGGGGAAAGGAGCGGTAGACAATCGGGGACCAGTTGAGCGAGAGGCATGCACACATGGGCATGAGCGTGACCATCTCTGCGGCCGGCGCACAGGATGCCGAGCAGATATTGAAGCTTCAGTACCTGTGCTACCAGAGCGAGGCCGAGCTCTACGGCGACTACTCGATCGAGCCCCTGACCCAGAGCCTGGACCAACTGCGGGACGAACTCTCCACGGGATACGCCCTGGTGGCCCGGCTCGGTGACGAGATCGTCGCCTCGGTGCGGGGCCGGGTGGACGGCTCGGGCACGGGCCGCATCGACAAGCTCATCGTGCACCCGCGGATGCGGGGGCACGGTCTGGGCGGCCGGCTCCTGGACGCCATCGAGGCGCACTGCGCGGCCGAGCTCGCCGCCAAGCGCTTCCAGCTCTTCAGCGGCCACCGCAGCGAGTCGAATCTGCGGCTGTACCGACGGCACGGTTACGCGACCGTGGCCACCGAGCCGGTGAGCGCGCGGCTGTCCCTGATCACCCTCGAAAAGGACGCGGCGGCCCGGGAGTTCGTGGCGAGCGCCTAGCGCCTAGCGCCTGGCGGCCGGCGCCTGCTGAGCGTCAGCGCTTGTTCCGCCGCAGCCACAGCATGCCGAGGACCGGCAGGATCACCGGGATGAAGAGGTAGCCCATCCCGTAGTCCGACCAGACCGTCTTGTCGGGGAAGGCCGAGGCGTCCGCCAGGGTCCAGGTGCCGACGACGAGGACGAAGAGGAGCTCCGCCGCGCAGCACACCAGGGCTGCCCGGCGGGCCTTCTCGCCGCCGCGCACCAGCGAGTACGTGATGAAGCCGTACACGCAGGCCGCGACCGCGGACAGCACGTACGCCAGCGGGGCCTTGCCGAAGTCCATGATCATCTGGACGATCGAGCGGGACGCCGCGGCCACGGTGAACACCCCGTAGAACCAGACGAGTACCCGGCCGGGCCCGGAGCCCAGCTCGTCGCCCTCGTCGGCGGGCGTGGTGTCAGTGGCGGACTCGGTCACGGTCAGCCTCCCCAGATGTCGTAGAGACGCACTTCGAGCACGGCGAGCACCACGGCACCCGCCGACACCGTCACCGAGCCCCACTTGGTCCGCTCGGAGAGCGAGAGGAATCCCGCGGCCGGTACGGCCGCGAACGCTCCGGCCAGATACGCGACGAAGATCGCGACGCCCTGTTCGGGCCGCTCGCCCCGGCCGAGCTGCACCAGCCCGACCACCAGCTGGGCCAGCGCGAGGACGGCGACCACGGCCATGCCGATGAAGTGCCAGTCCTTGGTGGGCTGGTCCCGGTATGCGGCGAAACCGCACCAGGCAGCGAGGGCGAGCGCGGCGGCGGCGACCGCGACCGTCAGGGCATCGAGCATGGGGTCGAGGGTATTACGGGCCGAAAGGCCCGATGCGCCGACCCCCACCCCCGCCCGTAGGCTCGGGAGACATGAAGATCCATGCCGAAGCCCTCCTGTTCGACAACGACGGAACGCTCGTCTCCTCGATGGCGTCCGTCACCCGCTGCTGGACCCGCTGGGCGCAGGAGTACGGGATCACCGCCGAGGACTTCGCCCGCGTGGAACTGCACGGCCGCCCGGCCGTGGAGATCGTGGCCGACCTGCTGCCCGCCGACGCCGTGCCGGGCGCCCTCGCCCGCATCGAGGAGCTGGAGGTCGAGGACGTCGCCGGGGGAGTGGTGCTGCTGCCCGGCACCGCGGCCCTGCTCGCCTCGCTCCCCGCGGACCGCTGGGCCGTGGTCACCTCCGCGACCGCCAGGCTCGGTGCTGCCCGGCTGCACGAGGCCGGCATCGAGCCCAAGCTCCTGGTCTCCGCCGACGACATCACCCGGGGCAAGCCCGACCCCGAGCCCTTCCTGCTCGCGGCCGCCCGGCTCGGGGTGGACCCGGCCCGCTGTGTGGTGTTCGAGGACGCCCCGGCGGGGCTCGCGGCCGGGCGCGCGGCGGGCATGACGACCGTGGCCTTGACCACAACGCACCAGGCCGGGGAACTGGTCGCGGACGTGGTCGTGAAGGACCTGTCGGCCGTGTCCGCGCAGGCCACGGCCGGTGGCGTGGAGATCACCACCGCGGAGTGAGACCGTCCGCATGCCAGTCCAGGGATGTCCGGTATTCGGACATCCCTGATCTGTTCCTGACCGGTTCTGCTTTACTTGCCCTATGACCACGACGAGCAGCCGCACCCTTGCGACCGAGGCGATGATGACGCCCGGTGCTCGTTGTATGTGTCGAATGTGCGCCTTCTGAGGGCCCCCGCCTGAGCCTCGCGCCCCGAAGCGAGACTGTCGGCCGTGCCCGGTTCCGTATCGAACATGCGAAGCCGGCCCGCCCCCGCGCACACCGTGCCCCCGGTACCCACCGATGAGGCCGAGCCGCGCCCCGAACACGTTTGCCCCGTGCCCGGCATACCCCGCGCCGCGCACTCGACAGTGACGGAAATCCTGTGATCACCACAACGGGCCTGACCAAGGTCTACCAGTCGCGTGGACGAGATATCACCGCGCTCGACGGCGTCGACCTGCACGTCCGCGAGGGCGAGGTGTACGGCGTCATCGGCCAGAGCGGCGCCGGCAAGTCCTCCCTCATCCGCTGCGTCAACCTCCTTGAGCGCCCCACCACCGGCACGGTCACCGTCGACGGTGTCGACCTCACCGCACTCGCCGGCCGCGGCCGGCGGGCCGGCAAGGACCTGCGCCGGGCCCGCTCCCGCATCGGCATGGTCTTCCAGCACTTCAACCTGCTGTCCTCGCGCACCGTGCAGGACAACGTCGAGCTGCCCCTGGAGATCCTCGGCGTCTCCGGCAAGGAGCGCTCCCGCAAGGCCCTCGACCTGCTCGACCTCGTCGGTCTCGCCGACAAGGCCAAGGCCCACCCCGCCCAGCTCTCCGGCGGCCAGAAGCAGCGCGTCGGCATCGCCCGCGCCCTGGCCGGCGATCCCAAGGTGCTGCTCTCCGACGAGGCGACCAGCGCGCTCGACCCCGAGACCACCCGCTCGATCCTCCAGCTCCTTCGCGACCTCAACCAGCAGCTCGGCCTCACCGTCCTGCTCATCACGCACGAGATGGACGTCGTCAAGACCGTCTGCGACTCGGCCGCGCTGATGCGGAAGGGCAGGATCGTCGAGTCCGGGACCGTCGGCGAACTGCTCGCCACCCCCGGCTCGCAGCTCGCCGCCGAACTGTTCCCGGTGACGGGCGACGCCAGCGGCCCCGAGCACACCGTCATCGACGTCACCTTCCACGGCGAGGCCGCCACCCAGCCGGTCGTCTCGCAGCTGGCCCGGACGTACAACATCGACATCTCGATCCTCGGCGCGGCCATGGACACCGTGGCCGGCAAGCAGATCGGCCGGATGCGGATCGAACTGCCCGGACGCTACGAGGACAACGTCGTCCCGGTCGGCTTCCTGCGCGAGCAGGGCCTCCAGGTGGACGTCGTGGACGACAGCCGGGCCACCGCCCTGGTGAAGGAAGGTGCCAAGTGACCTGGTCGGAAATGCAGCCGCTGCTGTCGCAGGGCACGTACGACAGCCTCTACATGGTGCTGTGGGCGACCGTCGTCACCATCGGGCTCGGGCTGCCGCTCGGTGTGCTGCTCGTGCTCACCGACAAGGGCGGGCTCCTCCAGAACCGTCCGGTGAACAAGGTCATCGGCGTGATCGTGAACATCGGCCGCTCGCTGCCGTTCATCATCCTGCTGATCGCCCTGATCCCCTTCACCACCTGGTTCGTCGGCACCTTCATCGGCCCCAGCGCCATGATCGTGCCGCTGTCCATCGGCGCCATCCCGTTCTTCGCGCGCCTGGTGGAGACCTCCGTCCGCGAGGTCGACCACGGGCTCGTCGAGGCCGTGCAGTCCATGGGCGGCGGCATCCCCACCATCGTGTGGAAGGTGCTGCTCCCGCAGGCGCTGCCCTCGCTCGTCTCCGCGATCACCACCACCGTGATCACCCTGGTCAGCTACTCCGCGCTGGCCGGAGCGGTCGGCGGCGGCGGGCTCGGCTCGGTCGCCATCACCTACGGCTACCAGCGCTTCGAGACCAACTTCATGCTCATCACGGTGGCCGTCCTGATCGCCATCGTCACCGTGGTCCAGCTGCTCGGCGACGGCGTCGTCCGCCTGATCGCCCGGCGCGGCCGGACCTCCTGAACTTCCTTCCCCACAGCCCGCACTCCTTGTCCGGGCGTCCCACCGCACCACCGGAAAGAGGCACTTTTCGTGCGTAAGAACACCAAGATCACCGCTGCCGCCCTCGTCACTGGCGCGCTCGCCGTCGGCCTCACCGCCTGCGGCTCCTCCTCGGACCCGAAGCCCGCGGGCGCCAAGGCGGACGACTCCAAGGCGCTGGTCGTCGCCGCGTCCCCGACGCCGCACGCCGACATCCTCAAGTTCGTCAAGGACAACCTGGCGGCCAAGGCCGGACTCAAGCTGGAGGTGAAGGAGTTCACGGACTACGTCCTGCCCAACACCGCCACCGAGCAGGGCCAGGTCGACGCCAACTTCTTCCAGCACAAGCCCTACCTGGACGACTTCAACAAGAAGAACGGCACCCACATCGTGCCCGTCGTCAATGTGGAGCTGGAGCCGCTCGGCGTCTACTCGCACAAGGTCAAGTCGCTGAAGGACCTCGCCTCCGGCCAGACCGTCGCCGTCCCCAACGACACCACCAACGAGGGCCGCGCCCTCCAACTGCTCGCCGCCAACGGCCTGATCACGCTGAAGGACGGCGTCGGCTCCGGTGCCAAGCTCTCCGACATCAAGGACAGCAAGGGCCTGAAGTTCAAGGAGCTGGAGGCCGCCACGCTGCCCCGCGCCCTGAACGACGTGGACGCCGCGGTCATCAACGGCAACTACGCGATCGAGGCGAACCTGAAGCCCGCCAAGGACTCCCTCGCCCTGGAGAAGGCGGACGGCAACCCCTACGCCAACTTCCTCGCCGTCAAGCAGGGCAACGAGAACGACCCCCGCGTCCAGAAGCTCGCCAAGCTCCTGAACTCCGACGAGGTCAAGAAGTTCATCACCGACAAGTACGCGGGCTCCGTCGTCCCCGCGTTCGGCGCCGCCAAGTAGCCCTGCCCGTACGGCAGGACGAAGGTCCCGGACACCCCGCCAGGGGTCCGGGACCTTCGGCGTACCGCCCACCCGGCCATGCGCGCCGGGGGCCCGATGCTGCATGCTGTGCCTTTACGGTCCTTATAGGTTGACGGGCCACGGAGGTCCCAGGACCTCCCCGGTCCCCACGGCGGTCCACGGCATGGAGCGGCACATGACTACCCCCCTTCCGGTCTTCCCGGACATCTCCATCAGCACGGACCGCCTGGTGCTGCGCCCCTTCGAGGACGCCGACAGTTCCGCGCTGATCGAGATGATGAACGACGAGCAGGTCGTCGCGTGGACGTCGGTGCCGCACCCCTACTCGGCCCGCGACGCCGACGACTGGGTCCGCCACCTCGCCCCGCGCGAGCGCACCGAGGGCCGAGGAATCGTTTGGGCGGTCACCGAGTTCCTCACCCAGCGCCTGGTCGGCATCGTCCACTTCCAGAACACCAACTGGCGCACCCTGGCCACCGAGGTCGGCTATGTCGTGGCGCCCTGGGCGCGCGGCGAGGGCTATGCGACCGAGGGTGTGCTCGCCGCCGCCCAATGGCTGTTCGGGGACCAGCACTTCGAGCGCCTCGAACTGCGCACCGCCGCCGACAACACCGCCTCCCAGCAGGTCGCGCAGAAGATCGGCTGCATCAGCGAGGGGGTGCTGCGCAACGCCTGGATAGCGCGTACGCAGACGGAGGACGGCGGCTGGACGGACATCCGCACCGACCTCATCGTCTGGAGCCTGCTCCCCGAGGACCTCGACGGGGTCGCCGACCAGCTCGCGGACGCCGGATACGCCTCCTACACCGACTGGAACTGAACCCCCGGGCCGACGGCCGGAACGGAAATCCGGAGCTACCCTCAAGTCCGTACCCGGCGCGCATCCGCCGCCCCGACCAGCCACACCCCCTGGAGTCTGACGAAGATGGCCGACCGCGTCACGGTGATCGGCTGGGACGGCTCGCCCCTCACCCCCGCGGCCACCTCCGCCCTCTCCGCGGCCACCCTGGTGGCCGGCGCCGCCCACCACCTCGCGCTCCCCGAGGTGCCGGCCGGCGCCGAGCGCATCCGGCTCGGCAGCGTGAGCCTGGCCGCCCGCCGCATCGCCGGGCACCGCGGCAGCGCGGTCGTCCTGGCCGACGGGGACCCGGGCTTCTTCGGGGTCGTCCGCACGCTGCGGGCCCCCGAGCACGGCCTGGAGGTCGAGGTCGTGCCCGCCGTCTCGGCAGCCGCCGGAGCCTTCGCCCGGGCCGGGATGCCCTGGGACGACGCCCGGATCGTCGTCGCCCACCCCCGCACCCTGCGCCGCGCGGTCAACGTCTGCCGCGCCCACGCCAAGGTCGCCGTCCTCACCTCGCCCGGCGCCGGGCCCGCC
The DNA here is from genome assembly GCF_002803085.1 of Streptomyces sp. CB01201. Classification (GTDB taxonomy): domain Bacteria; phylum Actinomycetota; class Actinomycetes; order Streptomycetales; family Streptomycetaceae; genus Streptomyces; species Streptomyces hundungensis. The sequence continues at coordinate 348,706 of NZ_NNBJ01000011.1, forward strand.
GAACTCGCCCTGCTCCTCGAAGGAGTGCACCGCACCTTCGTCATCTGCGAGGAACTCGGCAGCGACCGCGAGCAGGTCACCGTCCTGACCTCCGAGAACGCCGTCGACCACGCCTGGCGCGACCCCAACGTCGTCATCGTCCTCGGCGGCGGCCCCGCGAGCGAGGGCGACGGCTGGCTCGCCGGACCCACCCCCGGCTACCCCTCCGCGCCGCGCGGCTGGGCGCTGCCCGACCGCGAGTACGGCGCCGGGCTCGGCCCGGGGGAGTCCACCGATCTGCGCGCCGCCCAACTCGCCCGGCTCGGCCCGCGCGTGGGCGACCTCGTCTGGGACATCGGCTGCGGCAGCGGCGCGCTGTCCGCGGAGGCTGCCCGGTTCGGCGCCGCCGTCATCGCCGTCGACGCCGACGCGGAGGCCTGCTCGCGCACCCAGTCCGCGGCCCGCCGCTTCGGCGTGCAGGTCCAAGTGGTCCGCGGCCGGGCCCCGCACGTCCTGGAGTCGCTGCCCGAGCCCGACGTCGTACGCGTCGGAGGAGGCGGCGCCGCCGTGGTGGAGGCGTGCGCCGACCGCAGGCCGGAGCGCATCGTGACGCACGCGGCCACCCGGGACGAGGCGGAGGCCGTGGGAGCCGCGTTGAGCGCCGGCGGCTACGACGTCGAGTGCGCGCTCCTGCAATCGGTCGACCTCGACACGAGCGCCTGGTCGGAGCGCGAACGCTCGGTCGTCTTCCTGCTCTCCGGAAGGCGGAAAGAAAGATCCCTGTGACTTCTCCGGCGCGTCGCGGGGGGTAGGCTGGCCGATCGTTGTACCGCACCCGGCCGTTCGGCACCCAGGTCGCCAAGGGCCGGAAGAGGGGCCCGCTTTGGGACCCCTTCGCGGTACGGCACATCCGGGGGACGCGCAACGTGGCGCAGCCCACACGGGCCGTGGTCGAGACTGAGCGCCACGGCGGCGAAGGCCCGCGACAATGCATGGTGTCGTTGATGCCTGCGGGCCGTTCGCAACCGCGCGGCGCACTCGTTCTTGGCGACGGGTGACGTACGCGTCCTGCGCGTGCGGCTCCCGGGCGCAGGCCGAAGGAGCACTACAGATGGGCAAGGGGTACGCATGACTGACACCGGCCAGGTCCCGGGCGAGGGACTGCCGGAGAACGCAGGCATGGTGGAACAGCCGGGCGTCCCCGCTCCCGGCGCCTACACCTTCCTCGACCCCTCCGAGAACGTGGCGGACGACGACGATCTGCTTCTGATGCCGGGCGCCCAGGGCGCCTGGATCGACCCGCAGTCCGCGCCCGCCCCGGCGCCCGTCATGGCTCAGGCGCCGCCCGCGCCCGGCCAGGCCGAGCCCGGCGCGCACGAGGCCGGCGGCCGCGACACCGGCTCCGTCGAGCTCGGCGGCGTCCGCGCCGCGCAGCAGCCCGTGGCCACCCCGCCGCCGTCCCGCCGCCCCCTGCACCTCGGCCCCCAGGTGCCGGACGCCTCCGCCGGGGTCGTACGCTCCCTCGCCGACCGCGGCCCGGCCGGCGCCCCCGTGAACCCGATGCCGACGCGCACCCAGGGACCGCCGACCACGGGTCCCGAGTACCTGGACATCCCGCGTGACGAGAGCGCCGCCCAGCAGCCGGGAGCCCCGCTCGGGGATCTCGCGCCCGGGCCCGGGATGGCATGGACGCCTCAGCAGCGTTCCGCGCCCCACCCGTCACTCAACACCCCTATGCCCCCTGCAGAAACGGTCGTCCCGGAGGAGTTCGCGGTGCGGACCGCCGCTCCGGCCGCCCAGCCGCAGGCCGCCGAGCACGCGGCGCCGGCGCCCCAGGCCGTCGCGCAGTCCACCCTCCTGGTGGACCGGCTCGTCGCCCAGCAGGCCCAGGAGGTCCAGCAGGTCCAGGAGGCGCAGGAAGCCCAGGAGGCCCAGGAGCAGGCCGCCGAGCAGACCTCGCCGCAGCCCTCCCCGGCGCAGCCCGGACAGCCGGGGCCCGTCGGCCAGTTCGTGCCGGTGGAGGGCTCGGTGCCGACCGGCCCGCATCTCGCGCCCGCCCCGAGCCGCCCCGAGCCCGTCCACCCCGAGCCCGCGCAGGACGCTTCGGCCGCACCCCGTACCGCCGACGTGCCGCAGCCGGCCGCCGAGCCCGTGGGCCCGATCGGCCCGATCCCCGCCGAGCCCGCCGCCCCGGTCGCGCAGCCGGAGGCGGTCGCTTCCGCCGAGCCGGCCGCTCCGACCGCCGCCGAGCCCCTCGCAGCCGATCCCGCCCCCGCGGATCCCGCCTCCACCTCCACCGGGGCCCCGGTGGCAGAGGCGGCCGTGGCCGAGCAGGCACCCGCGGAGCCGGTCGCCGCCGAGCCCGCCGTGGGGGAGCCCGCCGCCGAGGCCGCCCCGGTGGCCCCGGCCGCCGCCGAGCCGGTCGCCCCGGAGCCGGTCGTGGCCCAGGCCGCCCCGGCCGAGGCCCCGGTGGCCGAGCCGGTTGCCGCCGAGCCGGTGGTCCAGCTTCCGCAGCAGCCTGCGGCCGGCGAGCCCGCTCCGGCGGAGGCGCCCGAGGCGCAGCCCGTCGCCGTCCCGCAGGGGCAGGCGACCACGCATGTCGCGGTGCCCGTGCCGCAGATCCCGGCCGAGGAGCAGGCGACCGCCGTCGCTCCCGAGGCGCCGGCAGGTGAGCCCGTGCTCGTACCGCAGGAGCAGCAGGAGCAGCCGTTGGCCGCCGAGGCGCCGGCCGCCGAGACGGCCCCTGAGCCCGTCGCTGAGCCTGTCGTGGAAGCGGCCTCCGAGACGGCGATCTCAGAAACGGCCCCCGAAACCGACACCGCAGCCGCCGCAGCCGTGGCGGCCGTCGCGCAGGCACCCGCGCCCGAGGCTCCCGAAGAGGCTCCGGCCGGGGAACCGCCGCTCGAAGTGATCGCCGCACCGCAGCCGGCCGCCGCGCCGGAGCCCGCTGCCGAAGAGCTCGCCGAGATCGTCGAGACGGCCGAACAGGGCCCCGCCGCCCCGGCCTACGACGACGCCGAGCGCGAGGCGGTGCTGCGCGTCATGCGCGAGCGCCGCGACATCCGCAACGGCTTCCGCGGCGACCCGATCCCGCACGAGGTACTGCTCCGGGTCCTGGAGGCGGCCCACACCGCCCCCTCCGTCGGGCACTCGCAGCCCTGGGACTTCGTCGTCATCCGGTCCGCCGAGACCCGCCGCACGATGCACGAACTCGCCCAGCGCCAGCGCGAGGCGTACGCCAAGTCGCTGCCCAAGGCCCGGGCCAAGCAGTTCAAGGAACTGAAGATCGAGGCCATCCTCGAAACCCCGGTGAACATCGTGGTCACCGCGGACCCGACCCGCGGCGGCCGGCACACGCTCGGCCGCTACACCCAGCCGCAGATGGCCCCGTACTCCTCCGCGCTCGCCGTCGAGAACCTGTGGCTCGCGGCCCGCGCCGAAGGGCTCGGCGTCGGCTGGGTCTCCTTCTTCGACGAGCGCGAGATGGTCCGCGCCCTCGGCCTGCCCGAGCATCTCGAAGTCGTCGCCTACCTGTGCGTGGGATACGTCGACGAGTTCCCCGAGGAGCCCGAGCTGATGCAGGCGGGCTGGTCCAAGCGCCGCCCGCTGTCCTGGGTCGTCCACGAGGAGACGTACGGCCGCCGCGCGCTGCCCGGCGAGGACCCGCACGACCTGCTCCAGGAGACCCTCTCGGGCATCCGCCCGCTGGACGCCAAGGCGCTCGGCGAGGCCTGGGAGCGGCAGAAGCGGATGACCAAGCCCGCGGGCGCGCTCGGCATGCTGGAGATCATCTCCGCCCAGCTGTCGGGCCTCTCGCGCAAGTGCCCGCCGCCGATCCCGGAGCCGGCCGCCGTCGCGATCTTCGCCGGTGACCACGGGGTGCACGCCCAGGGCGTCACCCCGTGGCCCCAGGAAGTCACCGGCCAGATGGTCGCCAACTTCCTCGGCGGCGGCGCGGTCTGCAACGCCTTCGCCAACCAGGTCGGCGCCGAGGTCTGCGTCATCGACGTGGGCGTCGCCACCGAACTCCCCGCCACGCCCGGCCTGTTGCCCCGCAAGGTGCGGGCCGGAACCGGTGACATGACGACCGGCCCCGCGATGACCCGCGAGGAGGCGATCGCCGCGATCGAGGTCGGCATCGAGACCGCCCGAGACTTGGTGGCCGCCGGCAACAAGGCGCTTCTCACCGGCGAGATGGGCATCGCCAACACCACGGTGTCGGCCGCCCTGATCTCCCTCTACACGGGCGTCGACCCGGCCGAGGTCACCGGCCGGGGCACCGGCATCAACGACGAGACGCACGCCCGCAAGGTCGACGTCGTACGCCGTGCCCTCGAACTGCACCAGCCGGACCCGGCCGACCCCATCGGCGTGCTCGCCGCGGTCGGCGGCCTGGAGCACGCGGCCCTGGTCGGCTTCCTGCTGGGCGGCGCCTCGCTGCGCACACCGGTGATCCTGGACGGCGTCAGCACGGGAGCGGCCGCCCTGGTCGCCCGCGCGATCGCCCCCGAGGTCCTGTCCGCCTGCATCGCGGGCCACCGCAGCGCCGAGCCCGGCCATGTGGCCGCCCTCAACAAGCTGGGCCTGCGTCCCCTGGTGGACCTCGACCTCCGCCTCGGCGAGGGCACCGGCGCGCTGCTCGCCCTGCCGGTGGTGCAGAGCGCTGCCCGCGCGATGCACGAGGTCGCCACGTTCGACTCGGCGGGCGTCACCGAGAAGTAGCCCGTACGCACCGGGCGGGAGCGGGGGCCGGGGTCGCTGACCCCGGCCCCCGCTCGTGCCGCGACACCCGCCCGCCCCTTAGGCTGTCCGTGGGACCGCGTACCCCCTCCCACCAGCCGCTTCATCGCAGCAGCGGCTCACCGCACGCCACTCCGCCCGAGGAGCACCGCCCGCCATGGTCGAACACCCCGCGTACCCCGTTGGCCTCCGCCTCACCGGCCGCCGTGTCGTCGTCGTCGGCGGCGGCCAGGTGGCCCAGCGTCGGCTGCCCGCGCTCATCGCCGCCGGGGCCGACATCACGCTGGTCTCCCCGAGCGCCACCCCGTCCGTGCAGGCCATGGCGGACGCGGGCGAGATCCGCTGGGAGCGCCGCCGCTTCCAGGACGGCGACCTCGCGGACACCTGGTACGCCTTGGTCGCCACCGCCGACACCGCGGCCAACGAGCGCATCTCCGCCGAGGCCGAGCGCTCGCGCGTCTGGTGCGTACGCGCCGACGACGCGGGCGCCGCCACCGCCTGGACCCCGGCGACCGGCCGCTCCGAGGGCGTCACGGTCGCCGTCCTCACCACCGACACCCCCGACCCGCGCCGCTCGGCCGCGATCCGCGACGCGATCGTCGAGGGCCTGCGCGACGGCACCCTGGTCGCCCCGCAGCAGCGCACCCGCACGCCGGGTGTCGCGCTGGTCGGCGGCGGTCCCGGCGACCCGGACCTGATCACCGTGCGCGGCCGCAGGCTGCTCGCCGAGGCGGACGTGGTCATCGCCGACCGGCTCGGCCCGCGCGACCTGCTCGACGAACTCCCGCCGCACGTCGAGGTCATCGACGCCGCGAAGATCCCGTACGGCCGCTTCATGGCCCAGGAGGCCATCAACAACGCGCTGATCGAGCACGCCAAGGCGGGCAAGGCGGTGGTACGGCTCAAGGGCGGCGACCCGTACGTCTTCGGGCGGGGCATGGAGGAGCTCCAGGCGCTCGCCGCGGAGGGGATCACCTGCACGGTGGTGCCCGGCATCTCCAGCTCCATCTCGGTGCCGGGAGCGGCCGGCATCCCGGTCACCCACCGGGGCGTGGCCCATGAGTTCACCGTGGTCAGCGGCCACGTGGCGCCCGACGACCCGCGCTCGCTCGTCGACTGGAAGTCGCTGGCGCGGCTGCGCGGGACGCTGGTGATCCTGATGGGCGTGGACAAGATCGGAAAGATCGCCGAGGCGCTCGTGGCGCACGGCAAGGACGCCACGACCCCGGTCGCGCTCATCCAGGAGGGCACCACCGCCGCGCAGCGCCGGGTGGACGCCACCCTGGGCAGCGTCGGCGAGGTCGCCAGGGCCGAGGAAGTGAAGCCCCCGGCCGTGATCGTCGTCGGCGACGTCGTCACCGTGAACACCCACCCGTAACGAGGAACACCCACCCGTAACGAGCCGGCCCACGACCGCCGGCGACGGATCCGATCCCCAGCCGTTGGCACCTCACCCAGGACAAGGCAGTATCACCCTGTGGCCGATCTCATCACCGTCGAGGACCCCGACGACCCCCGTCTGCGCGATTACACGGGCCTGACCGACGTGGAACTGCGGCGCCGCCGCGAGCCCGCCGAAGGCCTCTTCATCGCCGAGGGCGAGAAGGTCATCAGACGGGCCAAGGACGCCGGTTACGAGATGCGCTCGATGCTGCTCTCGGCCAAGTGGGTCGACGTCATGCGGGACGTCATCGACGAACTCCCGGCGCCCGTGTACGCGGTGAGCCCGGAGCTCGCCGAGCGCGTCACGGGCTACCACGTGCACCGCGGCGCGCTCGCCTCGATGCAGCGCAAGCCGCTCCCGGCCGCGGAGGAACTCCTGACCACCGCCCGCCGGGTGGTGGTCATGGAGGCCGTCAACGACCACACCAACATCGGCGCGATCTTCCGCAGCGCGGCCGCCCTCGGCATGGACGCGGTCCTGCTCTCGCCGGACTGCGCCGACCCGCTGTACCGGCGCTCGGTGAAGGTGTCGATGGGCGCCGTCTTCTCGGTCCCGTACGCCCGCCTGGAGTCCTGGCCCAAGGGCCTGGAGACGGTCCGCGGGGCCGGCTACCGCCTGCTCGCCCTGACCCCCGACGAAAAGGCCTCCAGCATCGAGGACGCCGCCCCGCACAAGCTGGACAAGGTGGCCCTGATGCTGGGCGCCGAGGGCGACGGCCTCTCCACGCAGGCCCTGGTGGCGGCCGACGAATGGGTCCGCATCCCGATGGCCCACGGAGTCGACTCCCTGAACGTGGGAGCGGCAGCGGCGGTGGCCTTCTACGCGGTGGCGACGGGCCGCCCGACGACCTAGCCGACCGAAGCCCGTCAACCCCGCCGGGGGCGCGGGGAACTGCGCGAGCAACCCGGGCCGGCCCGCACCCGAAACGCAGGCGCCCCCAGAACCCCCAGAGCCGCCAGAACCCCCAGAGCCGCCAGAACCCTCAGAACTGCTTGACCGCGGCGATCCCCAGCAGAACGATCAGCGTGACCAGTACGAACACGGTGAGCCGCTGCCGCAGCAGCCGCGGGTTCGCGGGCCGCAGCCCGCCGCCCGACGTGCGCGCCCCGGGCCGCGTGCCCGGCCGTCCTCCGGGCCGGGACCCACTGCGCGGCCCACCCGGACGAGAGCCACCCGTACGCGGCGCCGAACCCGAACCGGACCCCGTACGCGGCACGGAACCCGAACCGGCACCCGACCCCGTACGCGGCACGGAACCCGTCCCCGACCCCGTACGGGCCCCGGTCCCGGACCGCGGCCCGGCCGAAGAACCCGGGCCCCGCCCCGCCTCGGTGTACCGCTGGGTCCGCTCGTCCAGCCGCCCCGTGGGCCGCTCGATCTCGGCCCGCTCCCGCTGGGCCGGAGGCCGGATGTCCCGGCCCTCGTGCAGACCGCCCTGGGCCTCCCGCGCCGCGATCTCCTTGAGCCGCATGGAGAGCTGGAGCGTGCTGGGCCGCTCCTCGGGGTCCTTTGCCAGACACGCCCGTACCAGCGGCGCGAGCGCGTCCGGAACGCCCCGCAGCTGCGCCTCCTCGTGCACCACGCGGTAGAGCATCACCTCGGAACTGCCGTGCCCGAAGGGCGAGTCGCCCATCGCGGCGTACGCGAGGGTCGCGCCGAGCGAGAAGACATCGGTGGCCGGTGTGACCGCGGCGCCCCGGACCTGCTCGGGGGCGAGGAAACCGGGGGAGCCGACCGCCGTGCCCACATGGGTCAGCGTCGAGGCCCCGGTGGCCCATGCGATGCCGAAGTCGATGATCCTGGGCCCCTTCGGGGACAGCAGGATGTTGGACGGCTTGAGGTCGCGGTGGACCACCCCCGCCTCGTGCACCGCGACGAGCCCCTCGGACAGCGCCGCCCCGATCGCCGCGGCCTCGGCGGCCGTCAGCGGGCCCTCCTCGGCGACCTTGTCGTGCAGCGAGGGTCCGGGCACGTACTGCGTGGCGAACCAGGGCCGCTCGGCCTCCAGGTCGGCGGCCACGAGCCGGGCCGTACAACCGCCCCGGATCCGCCGCGCGGCCGAGACCTCGCGGGCGAACCGGGAGCGGAACTCCTGGTCCTCGGCGAGGTCGGGCCGGATCACCTTCAGGGCCACCCGCTGCCCGCGCCGGTCCGAACCGAGGTACACGACCCCCATGCCGCCCGCGCCGAGACGCCGGTGGAGCCTGAACGAGCCGACGACACGCGGGTCCTCGCGCCGGAGCCGCATCATCGCCATTTCCATCCCCGCTGCCAGTCCTGTTGACGTGGCACAGCTTACGTACCCGTCGCCCGGTGTGCTCATAGGCCGCGCCCTCGCGGCCCGGGCGATTGTCAGTGCCGGGTGGGAAACTTGAAGAGTGGTCAGAAGGCCGCGGATCCATGGCCGCTGACCCGTGCGAGATCTCAACGGTCCGTCGCAGAAGGGGGTTTGGATCTATGAAGGGTGACCGCGTGGAGATAGTGGTGGACGCGGGAGACACGACCCGGACGTACGAAGTGGTGGCAAGCCGGGCGGGTCGCAGGGTGGAAACAGCCGTCCGCCGCGGGGTGGTGGAAGTGAGCGAAGTCACCCGCAGCGGCACGGTCGTGCGCACCGCGCGCTTCATGGCGACCCGGGTGCTCGCCCTGGTCGAGCAGCCGGTCCCGAGGGAGGACGCGGGGGAGGCGGAGGCCCGCGCCCAGGGCCGACCCCTCCGGGAAGACCCCAAGGTGTAGGGGCTCGTCTCCACCCTGGGGAGTAGTCCCGGGGGTGACGGCTCATCCCCTGGGAGGCCAGCAGATCGATACGAGGGCATGACGTCCGGCACCCTCCGGATCCCTACTGTTGAAGACAAGCGGCGGGTGCTGCACTCGTCCCCCGAGGTCACACACCCGCCGCTGCAAGCAGACAACCGAATGACCGGGCAACCGAACGACCGGGCCATGAACGAACAGGAGAGGACCATGGCGGACACCGCTGCGCGGACGATGATCCGCACGCAGGGACGCAGAGCGTTCGGCGCCGCATTCGGCGCCCGCCGGTCCGGCCCGCGCCACCCCTTGGTGGCGACGGCCATGGTCCTTCCCCTGGCGGCCCTGCTCGTGGTCGTCTTCGGCGGCTGGGACGCGGTGGTCACACAAGCGTCGTCCGTGGGCGTGATGCTGGGGCGCTGAGCGGCGCTCCGGACCCGGTAGAGCGGACCGGGTCGGGGACATCGAGCCCTTTCAACCCCGTGGGGACGGGGGTGCGGCGGACGGCTGTAAAAGGCGGTGCCCGATCGGCTGGGGAGCCGATCGGGCACCGCCTTTTGCGTCGGCGGCGAGCAATGGCCGGCCTGGCCACTCGACGGGCAACGGGGCTTCCCCGCGCGGGTGTTGGCCAGGAGGCACCGACGGCGGGACGAACGACGGAACCCCCGGCCTGATGAAGGCCGGGGGTTCCGGATGGTGCGCGATACTGGGATTGAACCAGTGACCTCTTCCGTGTCAGGGAAGCGCTCTCCCGCTGAGCTAATCGCGCGGGACGATCCCACATCTTACAGGACCGGTTACTTCGTGTTACTGCGTGCGCGATACTGGGATTGAACCAGTGACCTCTTCCGTGTCAGGGAAGCGCTCTCCCGCTGAGCTAATCGCGCGGGACGATCCCATATCCTACAGGACCGGTTACTTCGTGTTACTGCGTGCGCGATACTGGGATTGAACCAGTGACCTCTTCCGTGTCAGGGAAGCGCTCTCCCGCTGAGCTAATCGCGCTTGGAGGTGGAGACGGGATTTGAACCCGTGTAGACGGCTTTGCAGGCCGTTGCCTCGCCTCTCGGCCACTCCACCAGGAGTGCATATGGGGGTTCGGGAAGATCCCCCACACCGAGCGGACGACGAGATTCGAACTCGCGACCCTCACCTTGGCAAGGTGATGCTCTACCAACTGAGCCACGTCCGCTTGTCGTTTCCGTTTCGCTTGCGCGTCCCGGCGACGTGTTGAACTCTAGCGGATTCCCGGGCCAGCACAAAAACGCGTTTGTGCAGCGTGCTGCGTTACGCCTGGTCCGGACCGCGGCCGGAGTCCGGGCCGGTGTTCGCCTCCAGGTCACTCAGGGGCACCCCACCTGCACCGGCTCTAGACTCGCAACCGTGCACGACCTCACTCCGCTGGCACGCTTCGGCCAGCTCGTCGCCTCGGACCTGCGTGATGTCACCAGCGACCCCGAGGCCCTGGACTCCGCCGGCTTCTGGGCCGTCTCGCACGACTTCGAGGGCCGCCTGGTGTGCGCCCGCTTCGCGGACGTCCGCACCGAGCCGGTCCCCGCGCCCGTACCCGGCGCCTGGCGGGGGCCCGCCGAGGGCGACTGGACGTCCTCCCTGGACCGGGCCGCGTATACGGCCGGAGTACGGCGCATCCGCGAGCACATCGCGGCCGGCGAGGTCTACCAGGCGAACCTCTGCCGGGTGCTGAGCGCACCGCTGCCCGACCCCGCGGCGGCCGACGTGGACGCGCTCACCGCACTGCTCGCCCGCGGCAACCCGGCGCCCTACGCAGGAACGATCCGGCTGCCCGCGCACGGCGTCGAGATCGCGAGCGCATCCCCCGAGCTGTTCCTGAGCCGGGCGGGCCGCGTCGTGGAGTCCGGGCCCATCAAGGGGACCGGGCGGACGGCGGCGGACCTCGCGGAGAAGGAGCGCGCCGAGAACGTGATGATCGTGGACCTCGTCCGCAACGACCTGGGCCGCGTCTGCGCCACCGGTTCGGTGACCGTGCCCGCGTTGTGCGCGGTCGAGGAGCACCCGGGCCTCGTCCACCTCGTCTCCACCGTGCGCGGCGAACTGCGCGCGGGCGCGGGCTGGCGCGAGCTGCTCGGGGCCACCTTCCCGCCCGGCTCGGTCACCGGGGCGCCGAAGTCCAGCGCCCTGCGGATCATCGAAGCCCTGGAGACCTCGCCGCGCGGTCCCTACTGCGGCGGCATCGGCTGGGTGGACGCCGACCGGGGCACCGCGGAGCTCGCCGTGGGGATACGCACCTTCTGGATCGACCGGCCCCACGGGGTGCTCCGCTTCGGTACCGGCGCGGGCATCATCTGGGGCTCCGACCCGGAACGCGAGTGGGCCGAGACCGAGCTGAAGGCCTCGCGTCTGCTGGCGGTGGCCTCGGGTGCGTACGCCCTGGGCGGACCCGGCGGACCCGGCGGACCCGGCGGACCCGGCGGACCCGGCCGCCCCGCAGGACACGGCGCCCCTGGCGCCCCCGTAGGACATGGCGGCCATGGCGGCCACGGCGGACGTACTGACCACAGCGGAAGGACCGTGTAAATGCAGATCTGGGTCAATGGCGCACTGCGGGACGCCGACGCCGCACGGGTGTCGGTCCTCGACCACGGGCTCACCGTGGGCGACGGCGTCTTCGAGACGGTGAAGGCGAGCGGCGGGAGCCTGTTCGCGCTCACCCGTCATCTCGACCGGCTGACGCGCTCGGCCCGCGGCCTGGGCCTGTCCGACCCGGACCTCGACGAAGTGCGGCACGCCTGTGCGGCCGTCGTCGACGCCAACCCCATGCCGCTCGGCCGGCTGCGGATCACCTACACCGGCGGCCTCTCGCCGCTCGGCTCCGACCGGGGCGACGCCGGGCCGACGCTGGTCGTCGCGATCGCCGAGAGCACGCGCAGGCCCGACAGCACCGCTGTGATCACCGTCCCGTGGACCCGCAACGAGCACAGCGCGGTGGCGGGCCTGAAGACGACCTCGTACGCCGAGAACGTGGTCGCCCTCGCGAAGGCGCACGGGGCCGGTGCCTCGGAGGCGCTGTTCGCCAACACCGCGGGGCAACTCTGCGAGGGAACCGGCTCCAATGTCTTCGTGGTCGTCGACGGCCGGCTGCACACCCCACCGCTCGCCTCCGGCTGCCTCGGCGGGATCACCCGCGCCCTCGCCGTCGAATGGACCGGGGCCCACGAGAGCGAGCTCCCGATGGACGTACTGGAGCGCGCCGAGGAGATCTTCCTGACCTCCACACTGCGGGACATCCAGGCCGTACACCGGGTCGACGGGCGGGAGTTGGCGGGTGTGCCCGGTCCGGTCACGGCGAAGGCCATGCGGATCTTCGACGAGCGGGCCGGATCGGATCTCGACCCGTAAATACTGATGACGGGCGGCGCCGGGGCGGGTACAACGGCCTTGATGACCACCACCATTCGGCCGACCGAGCCGCTTCAGCAGGGCGCCGACGGCGCCAAGTCGCGTACCTACGACGTGTGTGTGAACAGCCGGCGCGTGGGCCGGATCGCGATCGCCGCCGACACCTCGCTCGGGCACGCGGTGGGCCGGATCGACGAGCTGTGGATCGAGGAGGCGGACCGGGGCCGCGGCCGGGGGACCGTCGCCGCGCTCGCCGCCGAGGAGGTGCTGCGCGGTTGGGGCTGCGGCCAGGTCCGCCTCTCGGTCGGAGCCGACGCCGAGGCGGCGCTGCGGATGGCGGCCGCCCTCGGCTACCAGGAGCGCAGCCGGAACATGGTCAAGCAACTCCCGGACACCGCACCGGAGTTGCCCGCCGGGACGACCGGGCGCGCCATGAGCGCGGACGAGTACGAGCAGTGGCGGCGCGAGGCGGTCGAAAGCTATGCGCGGAGCCGCATCGAGGAGGGCATGCCCGCGGAGCGTGCCCTGGCCTGGTCGGAGGGGGAACACCGCGCACTGCTGCCGGACGGGGCCGCCACCGCCGGGATGTGGCTGATGGTCCTGGAGGACCGGGGGAGCGTGGTGGGGACCCTGTGGGTGGCCCGGGCCAGGCCGCCCGCCGAGGGGGCGTACGTCTACGACGTCCTGGTGGCCGAGGAGCACCGCGGACGCGGCCACGGCCGCTCACTGCTGCTGCTCGCCGAGCGGGTGGCGCTGGCCGACGGTCAGGACATCGTGGGGCTGCACGTCTTCGCGGGCAACACCCCGGCGCGGCGCCTGTACGACTCGCTCGGGTACCGGACCGTCCGCCACAACCAGTACAAGGAGCTGCTCTGAGCGTACGGGGCCGCGTCGGGCCGCCGGAGCTACTGGGCGAGCAGCCGGTCCGCGATCTCCTCGATGCGCTCGCGCAGACCCTCCTGGCTCTTGCCGCCGTCCAGCCGCTGGTCGTCGATGACGTACGTCGGCGTGCCGGTCACGCCGATCGCCTTGCCCTCGGCCTGGTCGGCGTCGACGATCAGGATGTGCCGCCCGTCGATGAGGGCGGTCTCGAACTCCTCGGCGTCCAGGCCGAGTTCGGCCGCCGTGTCCACCAGGACCGGCTCGCCGCGCTCGGCCAGGCGCTCGGTGCGCGCGAGCACCGCCTCCACGTACGGCCAGCCCTGCCCCTGCTCGAAGGCCTCCTCGGCGGCCTGGGCCGCGGCGAAGGCGTGCTTGTGCTTCTCCAGCGGGAAGTGCCGCAGCCGGATGTCGAGGCGGTCGCCGTAGCGGGCGCGCAGGGCGCGGATGTCGTCGAGGGCGGTGCGGCAGTCGGGGCACTGCAACTCGCACCACACGTCGAGGACGACGGGGCCGGCGGTGCTGGAGGGGGTGGTCTCGCTCATGGGGTCAGTCTCCCAGCAACCGGGACCTGGGGAGGATCCCGCCCCGGAGATCTCCCTGAGGTCCTGCCCGGCCGTGGCCCGAGGGGCGGGTTCCGGTGCACGATGGAAGAAGCCATACCACCCATGCCTGGAGGAACCGGATGCTCGCCGAGACCGTCTGCTCCGCCGTTTCCGCGGCCGGACTGGGCATCGCTGCCATCACGGCGTACCGCAAGCGCTTCCTCGCGGCTACGCGCATCGCCGCCTATTCGCTGGTGCCGGTCGGCCTCGTCATGACCGGCGTCGTGCAGTGGGTGTCCGGGATCGTCTTCAAGCCGAGCGTCTGGCTCGGCTTCGGGCTGCTCGGGGTCGCCTGGCTGCTGTTCATGACGACCCGGGCCGTCGAGCGGCGCACGGGCGGCACCCGCAAGGAACGCAGGGCCGCGGAGCGTGACGCGGTGGCCCCGAGGGCTTCCGCGCCCTCGCTCGGCGGGGGTCCGGCGCCGGCCGCCCAGCCCGCCGCGAAGGCCGCCGCGAAGGCCAAGGCGCAGCCCGCTCCGAGCGAGGACTTCAGCGATATCGAGGCCATCCTGAAAAAGCACGGCATCTGAGCTTTTGACCCTGTTCCGCCGGGAGCGCGAAGGCGTGTGAACCGCGCGCTTCCGCTCCCGTACGCGCTACAAGATCGGGCGAACTCCCGCTGTTTATGGGCGTGTTGGTATACCCATGCGGTGTGGCTGAGTCATCATCGCCCCGAGATGCTGGACACTTCCCAGGGCTCCACCCCTGCACCGACCGACGGGCCGAGCGCGCCCGACCCGCAAGCGCGGGGCTGTCTCTTCGCGCTCTCGCAGCCACCCCTGATGATCTTCCTGGGGGTGATCGGCTTCCTCCTGCTCATGGCGGCCGTGCATGACCTGTTCCTGCTGTGAGGTCCTGGGCGCGCGGGGTCAGCGCGCGGCCTCGGCCTCCTTGCGGCGGGCCCGGTACGCGGCCACGTGCAGGCGGTTCCCGCAGGTGCGGCTGTCGCAGTAGCGTCGGGAGCGGTTGCGCGAGAGGTCCACGAAGGCCCGGCCGCAGTCCGGCGCCTCGCACCGGCGAAGGCGTTCCTGCTCGCCGGTGACGACGATGAAGGCGAGCGCCATGCCGCCGTCGGCGGCCAGGTGGTCGGCCACCGAGGCGCCCGGCGCGAAGTAGTGGACGTGCCAGTCGTAGCCGTCGTGGTCGGTCAGCTGCGGGGTGGTGCCGGCGGCCGCGACCAGCTGGTTGACGAGCTCGGCGGCGCTGCGGGCGTCGGGGGCCGCGAAGATCTCCGCGAACCTGTTGCGCACCGCCTGGACGCCCACGAGGTCACCGATGGAGAGCCGCTCCACACCACTGACGCTGTGGTCGTGGACGAAGCCGTACAGCGCCTCCACATCGGCGAGGCGGTCGGTGGCCTCGCTCTCCGGCGCGGTGTTCACCAGATCGACCACCATGTCGAGCGCGCTTCGGGTGTCGTGAGGGATCAGCACGATTCGCTCCCTGGCCTGCGTCGGGCGGGCGCCCGTCGATGGGGGAGGACTCTAGCGGCTCGTGCCGTACGCGCACCGGTGCCGTCCCCCACGACGGCTTTCGTGGGGGACGGCACCGGTGACTGCCGTTATGTGGTTGTCCGCGCGGCGCCGTCGCCCCGAGTCGGACGGCGCCGTGCGGCTCTCTGCCTGGCCTCAGTTGTTCTCGGCCAGGATGTGCGAGAGTTCCGTGTCGAGATCGAAGTGACGGTGCTCGGTGCCGGGCGGCACCGCGGCGTCGGTCCGTTTCAGGAACGACTCCAGGGCCCGCGCCGGGGCTTCGAGCAGGGCTTCTCCTTCCGGCGAGCTCAGGGCGATACAGACGACACCCTGACCGTGACTGCGTGACGGCCAGACTCTGACGTCGCCGGTTCCGGTGGGCCGGTGCAGGCCCTCGGCGAGGAGGTCGCGAGCGAAGACCCACTCGACGGTTTCCTCGGCTCCGGTGTGGAAGGTGGCGTGCACGGCATAAGGATCGGCCGTGTCATACCGCAGGCCCGCGGGTACAGGCAGTGAGGACTCGCTCGACACAACGAGGCGCAGGTGCAGCTCGCAGCTGACCGTGGTGTTCATAAGCGCCAGGGCCTTTCGCTCAGTGTGCGCTCGGGGATTCGCACGTCGGCGAAATCGACATGCCACCTACGGTGCCGTTGTAAACCCCTCTGACCGTTTTGCGGGCCTTCATGTCGCTCGTACAGCGGACTATTACTTTGGGTTATAGGTCCATTTCGGTGAACGCGTTTCCGGACACCGTTCCGGTAGGTTGGGCCCATGGATACGGGGAGTGACGAACAGGGCGCCGCGGCCCTCGGCTCGCGTGCGCCGGAGTTCATCAAGGCGTCACGGCCGCTGCACCTGAGCTGGCAGGTCGGCGTTTTCGTGGTGGGTCTCGCGGTGGTGGCCGCCGGAATCGTGATGCTTCCGCTGCCGGGCCCCGGCTGGCTGGTGATCTTCGGTGGTATGGCGATCTGGGCGACCGAATTCGTCTGGGCCCAACTGGTGCTCCGCTGGACGAGGCGCAAGGTCACCGAGGCCGCGCAGAAGGCGCTCGACCCCAAGGTGCGGCGGCGCAACATCATCCTGACGGCGGTCGGCCTGGTGATCATCGCCGTGCTCGTCGGCATCTACGTGTGGAAGTTCGGCATGGTGATGCCGTGGCGGATCAACGAGTGACCGCGCGTGGTCAAAGGCCCCGCTGACATGCGGTAATGTTTGCGGTGCGCCCGGGCGATTAGCTCAGTGGGAGAGCGCTTCGTTCACACCGAAGAGGTCACTGGTTCGAACCCAGTATCGCCCACCCGGACCGAAGGCCCCGGAGATCATCACGATCTCCGGGGCCTTCGTCGTCCCCGGGTGTTCCGCGCCCGGGGCCCTGCACGCAGACTGACGGCATGAACTGGTGCCGCTACCGCTTCCGCAGCGTCTGGGACCTGCGGGCCGCTCCTGGTGCCGTCTACGCCGCCCTGGAGCGCGTCGAGGAGTACCCGCGCTGGTGGCGCGAGGTCCGCGAGGTGACGCCGGTCGACGACCGCACCGGCACCGCCCGGCTGCGCTCGCTCGTCCCGTACGACCTGTTCGTCACCGCCCGCGAGCGCCGGCGCGATCCCGTGGCGCTGGTCCTGGAGGTCGAGCTCCGCGGCGATCTCGAAGGCTGGGCGCGCTGGACGCTGTTGGCGCACCGCGGTGGGACGCGCGCCGTCTACGAGCAGGAGGTCGAGGTGCGCAAGCCGCTCATGCGACGGCTCGCGGTGCCCGGCCGCGCGGTGTTCCGGGCCAACCACGCGTTGATGATGAGGTCGGGCAGGCGAGGCCTGCGGCATCACCTGGGGAAAGGGAACCCGCGCGGAGCGCGGCGCTGAGGGGTGGCCGTCGGGCGACGGGCGGGCGGTTTGAAAGCTGGGCCCGGGGGCCTGTATTGTTCAGTCCGTTCCCGGGCGATTAGCTCAGTGGGAGAGCGCTTCGTTCACACCGAAGAGGTCACTGGTTCGAACCCAGTATCGCCCACCGGGAAAGGCCGGTCCGTCATCGACGGACCGGCCTTTTTGCTGTCGGTGCCGCTGTCGGTGCCGCTACCGCGGTCGCCCCCAACGCTCAGGCGGCCGCCGGGACTTCGGGCCGCAACGGCCACGCGGTGTCCACCACCTCGGGAGTGCCCTGCCGGCTGAACCAGGCCTGGAGACCGCGCGCCTGCGCGGCGTGCCAGGTCGCCTGGAGCGTGTGCAACTCGGTCGGCGTCAGGCGCTCCAGGCGGGTCGCGAACCTGCGGCCCACCGCCCGTACGACCTCCAGGGCGGCCAGCGCGTCGGCGGCCGCGTCGTGCGCCCCCTCCAGCGTCACGCCGTAGTGCTCGCACAGGTCGGTGAGGGTGCGGCGGCCCTTGCGATAGCGGTCCAGATGCTTGTCCAGGACCCGCGGATCGAGCACCCGCATCGGGTTCTGACCCAGGTAGTGGGCCAGGGAAGCCGCGCGGTGCCGCTTCAACTCCCGGTCGAGGAGCGTCAGATCGAACGGCGCGTTCATGATGACCAGCGGCCGGCCCGCCACGCACTGTTCGGCCAGGCCCCTCGCCATCTCGTCCATCACGGGTGCCGGCCAGCGCCCGTTGCGCTGGAGGTGCTCGTCGGTCAGGCCGTGCACCGCGGTCGCGCCCGCCGGTACGGGTATGCCCGGGTTCACCAGCCAGCGCGTCTCCCGGGGCCGCGCCCCGGGGCCGTCCTGCACCACCAGGGCGGCCGACACTATCCGGTCCCCTTCGACGTCCACCCCGGTCGTCTCCGTGTCGAACGCCGCCAGGGGACCTTCGTACCAGCACGTCATGACTACTCAACTCCTCGCGCACTACCGGCAGATGGCGTGCATCCCCTGCCCGTTTCCGTGATACCCGGGCTGTTTGCGACATACGCCGTTTGCGGGGAGTCGAGTACGGAGACAACACTCTTGACGGCAATGGTGTTTGATGCGCCGTCAGGAAAAAGTTCGGCACAGTTCCGGAAGGCATACGACAGCCATGGCGCTCGCGCAGCCCGATCCGGCCGCGCCCGGGCACGGTCTGCTGCCCGAGCGGATCGCACCGCTGCGCGGCTCGCTCGCCACCACCGCCTGCATGGAGACCCTTCAGGTGGGCTACCTGCACGCGGTGGCGGCTGCCGCGGGGTGTTCGCTGTCGCAGCCCTTTCCGGACAACGGCATCGACTGGCACGTGAGCCACAGCGCTCCCGGGCACACCGTCGACGACGAAGTGACGATCAAGGTGCAGCTCAAGTGCACGTACCAGATTCCGCCGCATCCGCCGGGCGGGGCCTTCTCCTTCACGCTGGACAACGACCATCTGGTGAAGCTGGCCCGCACACCCGTGTCGGTGCACAAGATCCTGGTCGTGATGCTGGCGCCGAGGATCCGGGACGAGTGGCTGCGCGCGGGCCACGACCGCCTGGCGCTGCGGCACTGCTGCTACTGGACCAACCTGGCCGGGCATCCGGTGACCGGCCGGCGCAGGACCACGGTGCGAATACCGACCTCGCGGATCTTCGACGACCGCGCGCTCTGCGAGATCATGACGCGGGTCGGGGTGGGAGGGAGGCCCTGATGCGCTGGACCGACGACGATCCCGGTGGCACGCCGCCGGTTCCCGGCCAGGTCGATCCGGCGGTGCTCGGGGTGCTCCTGCACCGGCACGGCTGGCGGCGGCGCGGGGGAGCGGCGGGGCGCTACGCGCGCTGGACGCCGCCCGGCGCGATCGGTTCCGGCACCAGCCTGCTGGTCCCCGAGAGCCGTGCCTACCCCGACTGCGACGACCTGCTCGGCGAGGCCCTCACCGCGCTCGCCCACAGCGCCGCGCCCTCCGCGCGCGAGGTCCTGGTCTCGCTCGCGCTGCCCAGCGACGAGGTGCGCTGGCGGCGCGAGGTCCCCGAGGGGCCGGCCGGTGCCGCCTCCTGGAGCGAGCAGGACCGGCTGCGCGGCGCCGCCCACCGGATGCTGCTCGCGGGCGCGCTCGCGGTGCGCGGGGCCGCCGGGTACTACGGGGCCCGCCACCGCAGGCAGGCCCTCGCCTCGCTCGAAGGCGTCCTGGTCGAGCCGGGGCCCGGCGGCGGCCTCACCGCGTTCGTGCCGGCCGCCTCCGGGCGGCCCGCGGTGGTGCGGCTGTACGCGGCTCTCAACGCGGTGCGGGACGCGGTCGACTACCAGCGCGCCACGGGCGGCATGGAGGCCTTCGACGCGGCCGTGCGCGCCGGGGTGAGCCGGGAGCTGACCGAGGCCGTCGTCGCCCTCGTGCACGGCACCGAAGGCGTCCGGGTCGCCCTGGAGTGGGCCCCCGCGGCCGGCGTGCCCGCCGGGTGCGCGGCCCGCCCCGAGCCCGTCGACTTCTCGCCCGGCGACCTGCCCGCCCTGCGCGCGGCCGGCGCCCGCTACCTGAGCGACGAACCGTCCGTGCCGGTGCGGATCACCGGCGCCGTGGTGCGGCTGCGCCGCTCGGGCCCGCGCGGGCCCGGCGTCGTACGGCTGCGGGTGCTCGCCGGGGCGGAGGTCCCGCACGTCCGCATGGAGCTGGACGAGGAGGCGTACCGCATCGCCGGGCACGCGCATCTGGTCGGGCTGCCGATCCGGGTCGTGGGCCGCCTGGAGAGCCGGGGCGGATTCCGCAGGCTGTCGGCGGCCCGCGAGGTCACCCCGGTCCAGGTCGACGACGCCGAGCGGGACCGGCTGATGAAGTCGCTCCAGGAGAACCTCGACTTCTTCGAGGAGGCCTGCGGGGCGGATCCGGAGGCGGCGGCGGACTGAGCGCCGGCAAACCGTTTCGCGGCGTACCCCACCGGCTCGGTAGGATCGTTCCGCGTACGCGACACGCGCTGCGCGCCCCCTACGGCAGGAGAAGTCCGGTGTCAGACGTCCGTGTGATCATCCAACGCGATTCCGAGCGGGAAGAGCGCGTGGTGACGACGGGCACTACGGCCGCCGAGCTCTTCGCCGGCGAGCGCACCATCGTCGCGGCCCGGGTGGCCGGTGAGCTGAAGGACCTCGCGTACGAGGTGCGGGACGGCGAGGAGGTCGAGCCCGTCGAGATCTCCTCCGAGGACGGCCTCAACATCCTGCGTCACTCCACCGCGCACGTCATGGCCCAGGCCGTCCAGGAGCTCTTCCCCGAGGCCAAGCTGGGCATCGGCCCGCCGGTCCGGGACGGCTTCTACTACGACTTCGACGTCGAGAAGCCGTTCACGCCCGAGGACCTCAAGGCCGTCGAGAAGAAGATGCAGGAGATCCAGAAGCGCGGTCAGCGCTTCTCGCGCCGCGTCGTCACCGACGAGGCCGCCCGCGAGGAGCTCGCGGACGAGCCGTACAAGCTGGAGCTCATCGGCATCAAGGGCGCCGCCTCCACCGACGACGGCGCGAACGTGGAGGTGGGCGGCGGCGAGCTGACCATCTACGACAACCTCGACGCCAAGACCGGCGAGCTGTGCTGGAAGGACCTCTGCCGCGGTCCCCACCTGCCCACCACCCGCAACATCCCCGCGTTCAAGCTGATGCGCAACGCCGCGGCCTACTGGCGCGGCAGCGAGAAGAACCCGATGCTCCAGCGCATCTACGGCACCGCCTGGCCGTCCAAGGACGAGCTGAAGGCGCACCTGGAGTTCCTCGCCGAGGCCGAGAAGCGCGACCACCGCAAGCTCGGCAACGAGCTCGACCTGTTCTCCATCCCGGAGCAGATCGGCTCGGGCCTCGCCGTCTTCCACCCCAAGGGCGGCATCATCCGCCGGGTCATGGAGGACTACTCGCGCCGCCGGCACGAGGAGGAGGGCTACGAGTTCGTCTACACCCCGCACGCCACCAAGGGGAAGCTCTTCGAGACCTCGGGCCACCTGGACTGGTACGCCGACGGCATGTACCCGCCCATGCAGCTCGACGAGGGCGTGGACTACTACCTGAAGCCCATGAACTGCCCGATGCACAACCTGATCTTCGATGCGCGCGGGCGCTCCTACCGTGAACTGCCGCTGCGGCTCTTCGAGTTCGGCACGGTGTACCGGTACGAGAAGTCGGGCGTGGTGCACGGTCTGACCCGGGCCCGGGGCTTCACCCAGGACGACGCGCACATCTACTGCACCAAGGAGCAGATGGCCGACGAGCTGGACCGGACGCTCACCTTCGTCCTGAACCTGCTCCGCGACTACGGTCTGAACGACTTCTACCTGGAGCTGTCGACCAAGGACCCGGAGAAGTTCGTCGGCTCGGACGAGATCTGGGAGGAGGCCACCAACACGCTGCGCGAGGTGGCCGAGAAGCAGGGCCTCGAACTGGTCGCCGACCCGGGTGGCGCGGCCTTCTACGGCCCGAAGATCTCGGTCCAGGCGCGGGACGCCATCGGCCGTACCTGGCAGATGTCGACCGTCCAGCTCGACTTCAACCTGCCCGAGCGCTTCGACCTGGAGTACACCGGCCCCGACGGCACCAAGCAGCGCCCGGTCATGATCCACCGCGCCCTGTTCGGCTCCATCGAGCGCTTCTTCGCGGTGCTCCTTGAGCACTACGCGGGCGCGTTCCCGGCGTGGCTGGCCCCCGTCCAGGCGGTCGGCATCCCGATCGGTGACGCGCACGTCGAGTACCTCCAGGAGTTCGCGCGCCAGGCCAAGGCCAAGGGGCTGCGGGTCGAGGTCGACGCGTCGTCGGACCGGATGCAGAAGAAGATCCGCAACCAGCAGAAGCAGAAGGTCCCGTTCATGATCATCGCGGGTGACGAGGACATGGCCGCCGGCGCCGTCTCCTTCCGCTACCGCGACGGTTCGCAGGAGAACGGAGTCCCGGTGGCCGAGGCCATCGCGAAGATCGAGAAGGTCGTGGCGGAGCGCACCCAGGTCTGACGCCGCCGCACGCCGAGGGCCCCCGGGGAGACGCCTTCCCGGGGGCCCGCGCGCGTTCTGCCACCGGCGACCCGGGCGACGCCCCGGGCCGCCGAAGTCATATGCTGCACACCATGACGACTGAGCCGGAGCAGCAGATCGGAGTGGGGACGCAGGACGCGTTCCAGCGCCTGTGGACGCCCCACCGGATGGCCTACATCCAGGGCGAGAACAAGCCGACGGGACCGGAGTCCGGCGACGGATGCCCGTTCTGCTCGATTCCGGCGAAGTCGGACGAGGACGGCCTGATCATCAAGCGCGGCGAGCACGTGTACGCGGTGCTCAACCTCTACCCGTACAACGGCGGGCACCTGATGGTGGTGCCCTACCGTCATGTGGCCGACTACACCGAGCTGGACGAGGCCGAGACGCTGGAGCTCGCCGACCTCACCAAGCGGGCGATGACCGCGCTGCGCGCCGCCTCCGGTGCCCACGGGTTCAACATCGGGATGAACCAGGGCGCGGTGGCCGGCGCCGGGATCGCCGCCCATCTGCACCAGCACGTGGTGCCGCGCTGGGGCGGCGACACCAACTTCATGCCGGTCGTCGGCCACACCAAGGTGCTGCCCCAACTCCTCGCGGACACCCGCCAGATGCTGGCCGACGCCTGGCCCGCGTAGGCCTCACGCGTCGTACAGGTCCGCCTTGCGCGGTGCCGGGTCCTGGACCAGGCCGCTCAGGATCATCGAGCGGTTGGTGAAGCGGTCGGTGTTCACTCCGTGCTCGTCGAGCACCTTCATGGCGGCGGAGTGGACCACCCGCAGGACCGGCGTCGCGGCCCGCATCGCGTCGTCGGCCATGAAGCGGTGGCGCCAGGGCTTGTCGGCCCAGGCGTGCCGCAGCCCGAACGGCTCGGGCAGCGCTATCCGCCCGCCCAGGTGGTCGAGCAGCGGCGGATACCAGGTCAGCGGCGCGCGGGCGGCGAGCCGCACCACCTCGGTCGCGTCGACCAGGGGCAGCTGGATCGTCTTCTTCTCCCAGAACTTGAAGGTCTTGTCGACCTCCCTGGTCTTGGGCGACGGCTTGGTCGTGAACAGGGAGTGCACCGGGCCGAGCGCGTGCCCGGTCACCTCGATGCGCAGCGTCTCGTGCAGCACGGTGACGGTGACCATCATGGTGATCACCAACTGGCCGTCCCAGAGCGTGAATTGGATGCCCAGGTAGTGGCGGTTGCCGCTGGAGAACTGCTGCTCGTTGCAGATGCGCTGTATCTCGTGCTGGCGCACCTGGAAGTTGTCGATGTCCTGGCCGCTGGGCCGCGAGACCTCCTTGGCACCCTCGCCGATCGGTGACACCACCCAGTTCTTGATGGACGGGGTGGGGAAGCCGCCGGTGTGCAGGGGGCCGCGCTCCAGGAGCTGGAGGCGGTCCTGGATGGCCCGTATGACGTCCCAGCTGCGGAAGCCGTGGATCTCCTTGCCGGCTTCCTTGGGCTCCAGTTCCTCGGCGAGTTGCCAGCTGCCCCACCGGGTGCCCATCCCGAGTATGCCCTTGGGCCCCGCGTAGAAGACGACGTTGCTCTGGTCCTCGGCGGCCAGCTTGACCAGCGACTGGCGCAGCTGCTCCGCGGAGCCGGCCGCCGAGCTCTTGGGCACCGCCTCGGGGATCTTGGCTCCTATGCCGCCGCCGCCGAGCAGGCTGTCCCAGCGCGAGCGCAGATCGCGCGCGGTCCGCTCGCAGATGACCTTCGCCCAGTACCAGCCGATGACCGGGGCCACCAGCATCGCGCGCAGATAGAGCGCGAGTATCCCGTGGAAGGGCAGCTTGAGCAGGAAGAGCACGGCGAGCCCGGCCACCGCCACCATCAGGACCGTGCCGAGCGCGCCGGCCCGCCGGTCCTTGGCGCCGGCCAGGGTGCGGCGCAGCTGGAAGACGGCAAGCCAGAGCAGCATCCCGGGCAGGAAGAGCACCCCGAAGACGCCCATGACCAGGGTCAGTTTGGTGTCCCGCTCCTTGCGGATGCGGATCGAGGCCAGGCAGTGCTCGACGATGGTGCCGGGCTCGGTGCCGAAGGACTGGATGATGCCCTTGCGGGTGGCCCCGAGCATCCGGTTCTGCACGGCCCGCGAGAAGGCCTCGCCGAGATTCGGTTCGAAGAGGGACAGTTTGCCCTTCGTCACCACCGACTCGTGCCACTCGCCGTTGGCCTTCAGGATGTCCTCGACCGGGCTGTCCCGGTACGCGGCCGAGGCGAGCGCCTGGGTCGCCGCGGTCTGGCCCGCGGAACCCTGGAGCGGCACCTGCGGCCTGGGCAAGAAGTCGAAGAATGGCTCTTCCGTGGTCACTGCCGCCCCCATCGCCGCGCGTCCTTGCTCTGCGGCCCGTTCCCGGTCACCGCTCCCCGCACACCTGCTGAACCGGGACCCCAGCGTATCGGGGACGCGGCCCGCCCGTCAGGGGACATCGCAAGGCCGCCCATCGCGATCTCCGTGCGATGGGCGGCTTTCTGATGCTCTGTCAACTATCGACCCGCTTCTGCCTGTTCACGCATTTTTTCGGCGATCTGGGGTGGCATCGGCTCGTGCCGGGCGTAGCTGCGGCTGAACCGGCCGGTGCCGTGCGAGAGCGACCTGAGGTCCAGGGCGTACCGGCCGATCTCGATCTCCGGGATCTCGGCCCGCACCAGCGTGCGTCCCGGGCCCGCCTGCTCGGTGCCGACCACCCGGCCGCGCCGCCCGGACAGGTCGCTCATCACCGGGCCCACGTAGTCGTCGGCCACCAGGACCTGGACCTCGGCGACCGGTTCGAGCAGGTCGATGCGGGCCTCGGCGGCCGCCTCCCGCAGTGCGAGGGCGCCCGCGGTCTGGAAGGCGGCGTCCGAGGAGTCCACCGAGTGCGCCTTGCCGTCCAGGAGCGTGACCCGCACGTCGACGAGCGGATAGCCCGCGGCGACGCCCCGGGCCGCCTGTGCCCGTACGCCCTTCTCGACGGACGGGATGAACTGGCGCGGGACCGAGCCGCCGACCACCTTGTCCACGAACTCGATGCCGCTGCCCGGCGGCAGCGGCTCGACGTCGATCTCGCAGATCGCGAACTGGCCGTGGCCGCCGGACTGTTTGACGTGCCGGCCGCGCCCGGCCGCCTTCGCGCCGAAGGTCTCGCGCAGCGACACCTTGTGCGGCACGACGTCGACCTGGACGCCGTACCGGCTGCGCAGCCGCTCCAGGGCCACCTCGCGGTGCGCCTCGCCCAGGCACCAGAGCACCAACTGGTGGGTGTGCGCGTTCTGTTCGAGCCGCATCGTCGGGTCCTCGGCGACCAGCCGCGCCAGCCCCTGCGAGAGCTTGTCCTCGTCGGCCTTGCTGTGTGCCTCGATGGCCAGCGGCAGCAGCGGGTCGGGCATGTCCCACGGTGTCATCAGGAGCGGGTCGTCCTTGGCCGACAGGGTGTCCCCGGTCTCGGCCCGCGTCAGCTTCGCCACGCATGCCAGGTCGCCCGCGACGCACTGGGCGAGGGTGCGCTGCTGTTTGCCGAACGGCGAGGACAGGGCGCCGACGCGCTCGTCGACGTCGTGGTCCTCGTGGCCGCGGTCCGCCATGCCGTGCCCGGACACGTGCACCGTCTCGTCGGGGCGCAGGGTCCCGGAGAAGACCCGGACCAGGCTGATGCGGCCGACGTACGGATCGGACGAGGTCTTGATCACCTCGGCCACCAGCGGGCCGTCCACCGCGCAGGCGGGCGCGGGGCGCGGCTTGCCGTCGGTCGTGGTGAGGTCGGGAGCGGACCGCTCCAGGGGGGAGGGGAAGCCGCCGGTGACGAGTTCGAGCAGCTCGACGGTGCCCAGGCCCTGTTTGGCGCCGTCGGCGGCCGGGGCCGCGGCGAGGACGGGATGGAAGGTGCCGCGCGCCACCGCGCGCTCCAGATCGCTCACCAATGACGCGAAATCGATGTCCTCGCCGCCGAGGTAGCGGTCCATGAGGGTCTCGTCCTCGCTCTCCGCGATGATCCCCTCGATGAGCCGGTTGCGGGCCTCCTCGATCAGCGGGAGCTGGGCCTCGTCGGGCCCGGTCTCCTTGCGCTCGCCGGACTGGTAGTCGAACACGCGCTGCGAGAGCAGCCCGATCAGGCCGGTGACCGGCGCATGGCCGTCCGGTCCCGCAGTGCCGTGCACCGGCAGGTACAGCGGGAGCACCGCGTCGGGGTCGTCGCCGCCGAACGCCTCGGCGCAGATCCCGGTCATGGCGGAGAAGTCGGCGCGCGCCGCCTCCAGATGCGTGACCACGATGGCCCTCGGCATCCCGACCGCCGCGCACTCGTCCCAGACCATCCGGGTCGAGCCGTCCACGCCGTCGGCGGCCGAGACGACGAAGAGGGCCGCGTCCGCCGCCCGCAGACCGGCCCTGAGTTCCCCGACGAAGTCGGCGTATCCGGGGGTGTCCAAGATATTGATCTTGAAGCCGCCCCATTCCACCGGCACCAGCGACAGCTGTACGGAGCGCTGCTGCCGGTGCTCGATGTCGTCGTAGTCGGAGACGGTCCCGCCGTCCTCGACCCGGCCCGCGCGGTTGACGGCGCCCGCCGCCAGCGCGAGCGCTTCCACCAGCGTGGTCTTCCCGGATCCGCTGTGGCCGACCAGCACCACGTTCCGTACGGATGCGGGGTGGTCGGCCGTCGTCGCCCTGCCGGCGGCTCCGGGGTGTGCGTTCGCCTTGTCGCCCATGTCCGTTCCTCCCGGTTTCGTGCGCGGTGAGGTGGTGAGGGGGCGCGGACACGCGGACTCCGCGTGCCGAGAGGCGGCATCTGCGACGCCCGCGGTAATTCGAGCTTTCCACTCCCGTCACGGTGCGTCCATACGTCGTACGGGTCCGCGCGCGCCAAGTGGCCCGAAGCCCGCCCGGCGGGTGCCCGGCGGTGCGGTGGCGCAGTCGTGGCTACGATGGGTCGGCCGGTGGCCAGCAGGGGCCGCGCGGCCACACCGACCCCTCGGGAAGGCCATGCTGAACAAGTACGCGCGTGCATTCTTCACGCGTGTCCTCACGCCGTTCGCCGCATTTCTGCTCCGCCGCGGAGTGAGCCCGGACGCGGTGACCCTCATCGGCACGGCCGGAGTGATGGCGGGTGCGCTGGTCTTCTTCCCCCGGGGAGAGTTCTTCTGGGGCACCATCGTCATCACCCTCTTCGTCTTCTCCGACCTGGTCGACGGCAACATGGCCCGCCAGGCCGGGATCTCCAGCCGCTGGGGTGCGTTCCTCGACTCCACGCTCGACCGGGTCGCCGACGGCGCGATCTTCGGCGGCTTCGCCCTCTGGTACGCGGGGCAGGGCGACAACAACGTCCTGTGCGCGGTGGCGATCTTCTGCCTGGCCAGCGGCCAGGTGGTGTCCTACACCAAGGCGCGCGGCGAGGCGATCGGCCTTCCCGTCGCCGTCAACGGCCTGGTCGAGCGCGCCGAGCGGCTCGTCATCTCGCTGGTCGCGGCCGGCCTCGCCGGACTGCACAACTTCGGGGTGCCGGGCATCCAGGTGCTGCTCCCCATCGCCCTGTGGATCGTCGCCGCCGGCAGCCTCGTCACGCTGATCCAGCGCGTGGTGACCGTCCGCCGGGAGTCCGCCGAGGCGGATGCCGCCGCCGCGCGGGCGGCCGGCGAGGCGGGCGCATGAAGGACAGGCTGACCGACGCGCTGTACGGCCTTGGCTGGTCCACCGTCAAGAAGCTCCCGGAACCCGTCGCGAACGGGCTCGGCCGGCGCATCGCCGACCAGGTGTGGAAGCGGCGCGGCAAGAGCGTGCTGCGCCTTGAGTCCAACCTGGCCCGGGTCGTCCCCGACGCCTCGCCCGAGCGGCTCGCGGCCCTCTCCCGGGCGGGCATGCGCTCCTACATGCGGTACTGGATGGAGTCCTTCCGGCTGCCGTCGTGGAGCAGGGACCGGATGGCGAACGGTTTCGTGCCCGAGGACGTCCACCATCTCGTCGACGGGCTCGCCTCCGGGCGGGGCGTCGTCATCGCCCTGCCCCACATGGGCAACTACGACCTCGCGGGCGCCTGGGTCACCACCAAGATGGACACCCCGTTCACCACGGTCGCCGAGCGCCTCAAGCCCGAGACGCTGTACGACCGCTTCGTCGCCTACCGCGAGAGCCTCGGCATGGAGGTGCTGCCGCACACCGGCGGCTCCGCCTTCGGCACGCTGGCCCGGCGGCTGCGTGCGGGCGGCCTGGTCTGCCTGGTCGCCGACCGCGACCTGTCGGCGTCCGGCGTCGAGGTCAAGTTCTTCGGCGAGACGACCCGGATGCCGGCGGGGCCGGCCATGCTGGCCCAGCAGACCGGCGCGGTGCTCATGCCGGTGACGCTCTGGTACGACGACTCGCCGATCATGAAGGGCCGGGTGCACCCGCCCATCGAGGTGCCCGAGACAGGCGACCGGGCCGCCAAGACCTCCTCGATGACCCAGGCGATGGCAGACGCCTTCGCCACCGGTATCGCCGACCACCCCGAGGACTGGCACATGCTGCAACGCCTGTGGCTCGCCGACCTGGAGGAGCGCCGGACGTGAAGATCGGCATCGTCTGCCCGTACTCGTGGGACGTCCCGGGCGGGGTCCAGTTCCACATCCGCGACCTGGCGGAGCACCTCATCCGCCTGGGCCACGAGGTGTCGGTGCTCGCCCCCGCCGACGACGAGACCCCGCTGCCGCCGTACGTCGTCTCGGCCGGCCGGGCCGTACCCGTCCCGTACAACGGCTCGGTCGCGCGGCTCAACTTCGGGTTCCTCTCGGCGGCCCGGGTGCGGCGCTGGCTGCACGACGGCACGTTCGACGTGATCCACATCCACGAGCCGGCCTCGCCCTCGCTCGGCCTGCTGTCCTGCTGGGCAGCGCAGGGGCCCATCGTGGCGACCTTCCACACCTCCAACCCGCGCTCCCGCGCGATGATCGCGGCGTACCCGATCCTCCAGCCCGCCCTGGAGAAGATCAGCGCGCGCATCGCGGTCAGCGAGTACGCGCGGCGCACGCTCGTGGAGCACCTGGGCGGCGACGCCGTCGTCATCCCCAACGGCGTCGACGTCGACTTCTTCGCCAAGGCCGAGCCGAAGAAGGAGTGGCAGGGGCAGACCCTGGGCTTCATCGGCCGCATCGACGAGCCCCGCAAGGGCCTGCCGGTCCTGATGAAGGCCCTCCCCAAGATCCTCGCCGAGCGCCCGGACACCCGGCTCCTCGTGGCCGGCCGCGGCGACGAGGAGGAGGCGGTCGCATCGCTGCCGGCCGAGATGCGCTCGCGGGTCGAGTTCCTCGGCATGGTCAGCGACGAGGACAAGGCGCGGCTGCTGCGCAGCGTGGACGTGTACGTCGCCCCCAACACCGGCGGTGAGAGCTTCGGGATCATCCTGGTCGAGGCGCTCTCGGCCGGTGCCGCGGTCCTCGCCAGCGACCTGGACGCCTTCGCGCAGGTCCTGGACCAGGGCGCGGCGGGCGACCTCTTCGCGAACGAGGACGCCGACGCGCTGGCCTCCGCCGCGGTACGGCTGCTCGCCGACCCGGACCGCCGGGCCGGCCTGAGCGAACGCGGCTCGGCGCATGTGCGGCGCTTCGACTGGGCGACGGTCGGCGCGGACATCCTCGCGGTGTACGAGACGGTGACGCACGGCGCGGCGGCGGTGGCGACGGACGAACGCACGGGATTCCGAGCGCGGTTCGGGCTGGCGCGCGACTGACCCCGCCCCGCCCCGCCCCGCACCGCCCCGCGGCGACAGAGGCGGCCTCGCCTGCCGACCTTGCCGGGGTGTGGTTCGTCGGGGGGCGGAGGAGCTGGGCTGCTCGGTCGGGGGTGCGTTCCCCCTCGGGGTGCGGGAGCTGGGCTGGTCGGTCGGGGTGTGTTTCGCCCGGGGTGGGGGAGCTGGGCTGCTCGGTCGGGGTGCGCTTCGCTGGGGGTGCGGGAGCTGGGCTGTTCTGTCGGGGTGCGCTTCGCTGGGGGTGCGGGAGCTGGGCTGTCTGTCGGACGTGCCCTTCGCCGGGTGTGCGGCGGCTGGGCTGCTCGGTCGGGGGTGCGTTCCCCCTCGGGGTGCGGGAGCTGGGCTGGTCGGTCGGGGTGTGTTACGGCCAGGGTGGGGGAGCTGGGCTGTTCTGCGGAGGTGCACTTCGCCGGGGGCGCGGGGAACTGCGCGAGACGCGGGCGCGGTCCGCAGACGTAAGCGGGGTTGCTGGGGCTCTGCCCCCGACCCGGCACGCGCCCTGAGGGCGCTCGTCCTCGGACCTCCCCAAGCTCCCCCAAGGCGTTGAGGGCCAAGGGGACCAACATGACCGGCGGGGGCGCACCGCGGCGGCCGGCGCCGAGCAGCCGGATGGGCCGGGGTGGGCCGCACGGGCCGCCCTGGCAAGGCTTCGCCCCGGTAGCCGTGCCCGGTAGCCTTGCGGCCCGTGACCGTAACCCTCATCTGGATCGTCGTCGCCCTGGTCGGGATCGGCCTCTACCTCAGCTGGACCGCCGGCCGGCTCGACCGGCTGCACACCCGCATCGACGCGGCCCGCGCCGCCCTGGACGCCCAACTCCTGCGCCGTGCCTCGGTCACCCAGGAACTCGCCACCAGCGGGGTGCTCGACCCGGCCGCCTCCATCGTCCTGTATGAGGCCGCGCATGCCGCGCGCCAGGCGGAGGAGGAGCACCGGGAGGTCGCCGAGAGCGAGCTGAGCCAGGCGCTGCGAGCGGTGTTCGGGGAGCCCGCACAGGTCGACGCCGTACGGGAGGCGCCGGGGGGCGTGGAGGCCGCCGAGGAGCTGGCGCAGGCCGTGCGCAGGGTGCCGATGGCGCGTCGCTTCCACAACGACGCGGTACGCGCGGCACGGGCGCTGCGCCGGCACCGCACGGTGCGCTGGCTGCGCCTCGCCGGGCACGCACCCTTCCCGCTCGCGTTCGAGATGGACGACGAGCCGCCGACGGCGCTGGCGGACCGGCCGGGCACCTGATCGCGGGGGCACCGGCGCGGCCTGCGGTGCTGGGCGGGCGGACCTGGGCGGGCACGGGCGGCCCCCGGGGGACCTGGGCGGGCCGGGCAGGCCCCGGACGGATTGCGGCAGGCCGGGCAGGCCGAACGGACCGCGGCAGGCCGGGCAGGCCGAACGGACCGGCTGACCGGCGAAAACGATCCACCGGGTACGCATTGGCCCTTGATGTGGACTGCTCCGCCGGGGTTCTCTCGGGACAGCAGAATCCCTTCTTCGCCCAGTGAGGTCGCTCCGTGTCCACCACGCCTTCCAGCACCCCCCAGTCCGACAGCCCCGCCATCGGCACCGCGCGCGTCAAGCGCGGCATGGCCGAGCAGCTCAAGGGCGGCGTGATCATGGACGTCGTCAACGCCGAGCAGGCGAAGATCGCCGAGGACGCGGGCGCCGTGGCCGTCATGGCCCTGGAGCGGGTCCCGGCCGACATCCGCAAGGACGGCGGCGTGGCCCGGATGTCCGACCCGAACATGATCGAGGAGATCATCGGCGCGGTCTCCATCCCGGTGATGGCCAAGTCCCGCATCGGCCACTTCGTCGAGGCGCAGGTCCTTCAGTCCCTCGGCGTCGACTACATCGACGAGTCCGAGGTCCTGACCCCGGCCGACGAGGTCAACCACAGCGACAAGTTCGCCTTCACCACGCCGTTCGTCTGCGGCGCCACCAACCTGGGCGAGGCCCTGCGCCGCATCGCCGAGGGCGCGGCCATGATCCGCTCCAAGGGCGAGGCCGGCACCGGCAACGTCGTCGAGGCCGTCCGCCACCTGCGCCAGATCAAGAACGAGATCGCCAAGCTGCGCGGCTTCGACAACAACGAGCTGTACGCCGCCGCCAAGGAGCTGCGCGCCCCGTACGAGCTGGTCAAGGAAGTCTCCGAGCTCGGCAAGCTCCCCGTGGTGCTGTTCTCCGCCGGTGGCGTGGCCACCCCCGCCGACGCCGCGCTGATGCGCCAGCTCGGCGCCGAGGGCGTCTTCGTCGGCTCCGGCATCTTCAAGTCGGGCGACCCGGCCAAGCGTGCCGCCGCCATCGTGAAGGCCACCACCTTCTTCGACGACCCGAAGATCATCGCGGACGCCTCCCGCAACCTGGGCGAGGCGATGGTCGGCATCAACTGCGACACGCTGCCCGAGACCGAGCGCTACGCCAACCGCGGCTGGTAATCACTCATGAACACACCCGTGATCGGTGTCCTGGCCCTCCAGGGCGACGTACGGGAGCACCTCATCGCCCTGGCCGCGGCGGACGCCGTGGCCAGGCCGGTCCGGCGCCCCGAGGAGCTCGCCGAGGTGGACGGCCTGGTCATACCCGGCGGCGAGTCCACCACCATCTCCAAGCTCGCCGCGCTGTTCGGCATGCTGGAGCCACTGCGCGAGCGGGTGCGGGCGGGCCTGCCCGTGTACGGCACCTGCGCCGGGCTGATCATGCTCGCCGACAAGATCCTGGACCCGCGTTCGGGCCAGGAGACCATCGGCGGCATCGAGATGATCGTGCGCCGGAACGCCTTCGGGCGGCAGAACGAGTCCTTCGAGGCGACCGTCGAGGTGGCCGGCGTCGGCCCGGTGGAAGGCGTGTTCATCCGCGCCCCCTGGGTCGAGTCGGTGGGCGCCGAGACCGAGGTGCTCGCCGAGCACGGCGGCCACATCGTCGCGGTCCGTCAGGGCAACGCCCTGGCGACCTCGTTCCACCCCGAGCTGACCGGCGACCACCGTATGCACGCCCTGTTCGTGGACATGGTGCGCGCCGCCTCCTGAGAGAGGCGCCGGAAAGGGCCCGACGACGGGCGGGGGCCGGGCGACGCGTGCGCCGGGTCCCGGTAGGATCTCTGCCGAACGACGCAGAATGGGTTACGCGAAGGAGACAGGCAGATGTCCGGCCACTCTAAATGGGCTACGACGAAGCACAAGAAGGCCGTGATCGATGCCAAGCGCGGCAAGCTCTTCGCGAAGCTGATCAAGAACATCGAGGTCGCGGCGCGCACCGGTGGCGCCGACATCGACGGCAACCCGACGCTCTTCGACGCCGTGCAGAAGGCCAAGAAGCAGTCGGTGCCCAACAAGAACATCGACTCCGCGCTCAAGCGCGGTGCCGGTCTCGAAGCGGGCGGTGCCGACTACGAGACGATCATGTACGAGGGTTACGGCCCCAACGGTGTCGCGGTGCTCATCGAGTGCCTCACCGACAACCGCAACCGTGCCGCCTCCGACGTACGTGTCGCGATGACCCGCAACGGCGGCTCCATGGCCGACCCGGGTTCGGTCTCGTACCTGTTCAACCGCAAGGGCGTCGTCGTCCTGCCCAAGGGCGAGCTGTCGGAGGACGACGTCCTGGAGACGGTGCTGGAAGCGGGCGCCGAGGAGGTCAACGACCTCGGTGACTCCTTCGAGATCATCTCCGAGGCCACCGACATGGTCGCGGTCCGCACCGCGCTCCAGGGGGCCGGCATCGACTACGACTCGGCCGAGGCCAACTTCGTCCCGACCATGCAGGTCGAACTGGACGAAGAGGGCGCGCGGAAGATCTTCAAGCTGATCGACGCGCTGGAGGACAGCGACGACGTCCAGAACGTCTTCGCCAACTTCGACGTCTCCGACGAGGTCATGGAGAAGGTCGACGCGTAGTACTGCCGCGGGCGACGCGTTTTCGGCGGGCCGATGGGACACGTCCCATCGGCCCGCCGCCGTTGTCAGTGGCAGCGGCTAGCCTGGCAGCGGATCAAAGATCACTGACAGACAGCGATCACCGACGGGCGAGGGGGAGGGGTCGTGCGCGTACTCGGGGTTGACCCCGGACTGACGCGGTGTGGCGTGGGCGTCGTCGAGGGAGTCGCCGGACGACCGCTCACCATGATCGGAGTCGGCGTCGTACGCACGCCCGCCGACGCCGAGTTGGGCCACCGCCTCGTCGCCATCGAGCGCGGCATCGAGGAGTGGCTCGACGCGCACCGGCCCGAATTCGTCGCCGTGGAGCGAGTGTTCAGCCAGCACAACGTGCGTACGGTGATGGGCACCGCCCAGGCGAGCGCGGTCGCCATGCTGTGCGCCTCGCGCCGCGGCATCCCCGTCGCCCTGCACACCCCCAGCGAGGTCAAGGCCGCCGTCACCGGCAGTGGCCGGGCCGACAAGGCACAGGTCGGCGCGATGGTGACGCGGCTCCTCCGGCTCGACGCCCCGCCCAAGCCGGCCGACGCGGCGGACGCGCTGGCCCTCGCCATCTGCCACATCTGGCGCGCCCCCGCGCTCAACAGGCTCCAACAGGCCCACGCCCAGCACTCCGTACGGAAGGTCACCCGATGATCGCGTTCGTCAGCGGCCCGGTCGCCGCCCTCGCCCCCGACACCGCGGTGGTCGAGGTCGGCGGCATCGGCATGGCCCTCCAGTGCACGCCCAACACCCTGGCCGAACTGCGCATCGGACAGCACGCCAAACTCGCCACGTCACTGGTCGTGCGGGAGGACTCGCTGACCCTGTACGGCTTCGCCGACGACGACGAGAAGCAGGTCTTCGAGCTGCTCCAGACCGCGAACGGCGTCGGCCCCCGGCTCGCCCAGGCGGTGCTCTCCGTGCACACCCCGGACGCGCTGCGCCGGGCCTTCGCCACCGGCGACGAGAAGGCGCTCACCGCCGTGCCCGGCATCGGCAAGAAGGGCGCGCAGAAGCTGCTCATCGAGCTGAAGGACCGGCTCGGCGCGCCCGTCGGCAACGCCCCGGCGATCGGCGCCCCGGTCACCTCCGGCTGGCGCGACCAGCTCCACGCGGCCCTGATCGGGCTCGGCTACGCGACCCGCGAGGCCGACGAGGCGGTCACGGCCGTGACCGCCCAGGCCGAGGCCGCGGACCAGCCGAACATCGGCGCGCTCCTCAAGGCCGCCCTCCAGACCCTCAACCGAGCCCGCTGAACCAGCCCGCAGGCCCCCCACCGCGACCACGATCCGAGGCACACGTCATGAACTGGGAAGACGGCTCCGACACGGCGGATCTGTCCGCGACGGCGGGCGACCGGCTGGTGGGAGCCGACGCCGACGGCGAGGACACCGCGGTCGAGGCCGCGCTGCGGCCCAAGGACCTGGAGGAGTTCGTCGGCCAGGAGAAGGTGCGCGAGCAGCTCGACCTGGTGCTGCGGGCGGCCCGTGCCCGCGGCGCCACCGCCGACCACGTCCTGCTCTCCGGCGCCCCGGGCCTCGGCAAGACCACCCTCTCGATGATCATCGCGGCCGAGATGGGCGCCCCGATCCGCATCACCAGCGGCCCCGCGATCCAGCACGCGGGCGACCTCGCGGCGATCCTGTCCTCCCTCCAGGAGGGCGAGGTCCTCTTCCTCGACGAGATCCACCGCATGTCGCGGCCCGCCGAGGAGATGCTCTACATGGCGATGGAGGACTTCCGGGTCGACGTCATCGTCGGCAAGGGCCCCGGCGCCACCGCCATCCCGCTGGAGCTGCCGCCCTTCACCCTGGTCGGCGCCACCACCCGGGCCGGCCTGCTGCCGCCCCCGCTGCGCGACCGGTTCGGGTTCACCGGCCACATGGAGTTCTACGAGCCGTCCGAGCTGGAGCGGGTCCTCCACCGCTCGGCCCGGCTGCTCGACGTGGAGATCGACAGCGCGGGCGCCGCCGAGATCGCGGGCCGCTCCCGGGGCACCCCGCGCATCGCCAACCGGCTGCTCCGCCGGGTGCGCGACTACGCCCAGGTCAAGGCGGACGGCGTCATCACCCCCGAGATCGCCTCGATGGCACTCGCGGTGTACGAGGTTGACGCCCGCGGCCTGGACCGGCTCGACCGGGCGGTCCTGCAAGCCCTGCTCAAGCTGTTCGGCGGCGGCCCGGTGGGCCTGTCCACCCTCGCGGTGGCGGTGGGCGAGGAGCGCGAGACGGTGGAGGAGGTGGCCGAGCCGTTCCTGGTCCGGGAGGGTCTGCTCGCCCGCACCCCGCGCGGCCGGGTGGCCACGCCCGCGGCCTGGGCCCACCTCGGTCTCGTACCGCCGCAGCAGGGCGGCGGCGCGACAGGAAGCGGACAACAGGGGCTCTTCGGGGCGTGACGGCGCGGAGGGTCGCACAGCGAGGAACCCCGGTGGGATGCTGGGCGTTGTTCCATCTGTGCGGACTCGCTTAGACTCCGCCGATGCCGCCCTTCCAGGCCGGCGTACCCACCCCCAGATCAGGCCCCGCCCCACAGGCGCGGTCATGCGAAGGAAGTTCCGTCCCGTGAGCCCTATTACTCTCCTCCCCTTCATTGTGCTTATCGGGGCCATGTTCCTGATGACCCGGTCCGCCAAGAAGAAGCAGCAGGCCGCCGCCGCCATGCGCAATGAGATGCAGCCCGGCACCGGTGTCCGCACCATCGGAGGCATGTACGCCACCGTCAAGGAGATCGGCGACGAGACGGTCCTCCTGGAGGTGGCTCCCGGCGTCCACGCCGTCTACGCCAAGAACGCCATCGGCGCGGTCCTGGACGACGCGGAGTACAACCGGATCGTGCACGGCGACACCGAGGAGGAGCTCCCGGTCGTTCCGGACGACGCCTCCTCGCTGACCGCGGGCACCGAGGCCGCCGAGGCCGACGCCGAGGTCGCCAAGGACGCCAAGATCGACCTGGGCAAGAAGGACGAGGCGGAGGACGCCGCCGCGCCCAAGGACGGCAAGGACGGCAAGGCCGACGGCGGGGCCGACACGAAGTAGTCACGCACCGGGACCGTCGCGCCCGAC
The DNA here is from genome assembly GCF_002803085.1 of Streptomyces sp. CB01201. Taxonomy (GTDB): domain Bacteria; phylum Actinomycetota; class Actinomycetes; order Streptomycetales; family Streptomycetaceae; genus Streptomyces; species Streptomyces hundungensis. The sequence continues at coordinate 385,480 of NZ_NNBJ01000011.1, forward strand.
CGGCGCGGGCGGTCCCCGGAGCGCGCCCACTTCCACGGGGGACGTCCCCACAACACTTCGTGGCTGTCCCGCGCACATCCGGCGCAGGGCGGTTGGACAGGGAGAAACGACAAGGTGGCAGCACCGAACAAGGGCCGAAGGCCGGCGGCGGGGGGTCAGAGCAAGCCGGGCCGCGCCCTGGCCTTGATTCTCATCGCCATGGTCGCGCTCGTCGGTGGGATGTTCATTTCCCACACCACCACCCCGAGGCTCGGCATCGACCTCGCGGGCGGCACGAGCATCACGCTCAAGGCCAAGGCCGAGCCGGGCCAGCAATCGGCGATCAACAAGAAGAACATGGACACAGCGGTCGGGATCATGAACCGCCGTGTCAATGGTCTTGGTGTCACCGAGGCCGAGGTCCAGACCCAGGGCAGTGACAACATCATTGTCAACATCCCCAAGGGCACGAACTCGGAGCAGGCCCGTCAGCAGGTCGGTCAGACCGCCAAGCTGTACTTCCGGCCGGTGCTGACCGCCCAGCCGACCGCCGCCCCCGCCCCGAGCGCTTCCCCGAGCTCCTCCGGCAAGGGCACGCCGACTCCCTCGGGCACCCCGGGCGCGTCCGGCAAGGCCACCCCGACCGCCTCCGGCAAGGCGACGCCCAGCGCGGGCAAGCCGAGCGGCACCCCCCAGGGCCGCGCGCTCACCGACGCCCTGAAGGCCTCCGGCTCGCCCACGCCGAACGCGAGCAAGCCGAGCACCCCGGCGCCGAACCCGTCGGCCTCCGCGGGCGAGGCCGCCGCCGCACAGCTCCAGGCCAAGTTCGCCGCGCTCGACTGCTCCACCAGGGAGTCCCGCGCCAAGGCCGGCGAGGGCGCCAAGTCCAGCGAGCCGACCGTGGCGTGTGACAAGGACGGCGCCGAGAAGTACATCCTCGGCCCGGCCGAGGTCGACGGCACCGACGTCGCCAAGGCGCAGGCCGTGATCAACCAGCAGAACGGTCAGTGGATCGTTCAGATGGACTTCACGGGCGGTGGCTCGAAGAAGTTCGCGGCCATCACCGGCAAGCTGTCGCAGCAGCAGTACCCGAACAACCGCTTCGCCATCGCGCTCGACAATCAGGTCGTCTCGGCCCCCACCGTGAGCTCCACGCTCAGCGGCTCCGCCGAGATCTCCGGCAGCTTCAACCAGACGACCGCCCAGGACCTGGCGAACGTGCTGTCCTACGGCGCGCTGCCGCTTTCCTTCCAGGAGCAGAGCGTCACCACCGTGACCGCCGCCCTCGGCGCCGACCAGCTGCACGCCGGTCTGATCGCCGGTGCCATCGGCCTCGCGCTGGTCATCATCTACCTGGTGGCCTACTACCGCGGCCTCGCGATGATCGCGATCCTCAGCCTCGTCGTCTCGGCGATCTTGACGTACGCGATCATGACGCTGCTCGGCCCGGGCATCGGCTTCGCGCTGAACCTGCCCGCGGTCTGTGGCGCCATCGTGGCCATCGGCATCACCGCGGACTCGTTCATCGTCTACTTCGAACGCATCCGTGACGAGATCCGCGAGGGCCGCACCCTGCGTCCCGCCGTCGAGCGGGCCTGGCCCCGCGCCCGGCGCACCATCCTGGTCTCCGACTTCGTGTCGTTCCTCGCCGCCGCGGTCCTGTTCATCGTGACCGTCGGCAAGGTCCAGGGCTTCGCGTTCACGCTGGGTCTGACCACCCTGCTCGACGTGGTCGTCGTCTTCCTCTTCACGAAGCCGGTGATGACGCTCCTGGCCCGCCGCAAGTTCTTCGCGAGCGGCCACCCGTGGTCCGGCCTCGACCCGAAGCGGCTCGGCGCCAAGCCCCCGCTGCGCCGCACCCGCCGCACCACCTCCGCCCCCGTCGACAACCCGAAGGAGGCGTGAGATGTCGAAGCTCGGCACTCTCGGCGCCAGGCTGTACCGCGGTGAGGTCGGTTACGACTTCGTCGGCAAGCGGAAGATCTGGTACGGCATCTCGATCCTGATCACCATCACGGCCATCGTCGGCCTGGCGGTACGGGGTCTGACGATGGGCATCGAATTCGAGGGCGGCGCGGTCTTCACCACCCCGAAGACCTCCATCTCGGCCCAGCAGGCCGAGAAGGACGCCCAGGCCGCCTCCGGCCACGACGCGATCGCCCAGAAGCTCGGCGACGGCACGATCCGCATCACCATCGGCGGGGTCGACACCGGCAAGTCCGACCAGATCAAGACCCAGCTCGCCAAGGACCTCAAGGTCGACGCGGACACCATCAACGCCGACCTGGTGGGCCCCAGTTGGGGGCAGACGATCGCCAACAAGGCCTGGACGGGCCTGATCATCTTCATGGTGCTCGTGGTGATCTATCTGGCCATCGCCTTCGAATGGCGGATGGCGGTCGCGGCCCTGATCGCCCTGATCCACGACCTCACGATCACGGTCGGCATCTACGCCCTGGTCGGCTTCGAGGTCACCCCGGGCACCGTGATCGGTCTGCTCACGATCCTCGGTTACTCCCTCTACGACACCGTCGTCGTCTTCGACGGACTCAAGGAGGGCCAGAAGGGGATCACCAAGCAGACCCGGCTCACCTACAGCGAGATGGCGAACAAGAGCCTCAACGGCACCCTGGTCCGTTCCATCAACACCACGGTCGTCGCGCTGCTCCCGGTGGCGGGCCTGCTGTTCATCGGTGGCGGCGTCCTCGGCGCCGGCATGCTGAACGACATCTCGCTCTCGCTGTTCGTCGGCCTCGCGGCCGGTGCGTACTCCTCGATCTTCATCGCCACTCCGCTGGTCGCCGACCTGAAGGAGACCATGCCGGAGATGAAGGCCCTCAAGAAGCGGGTGCTCGCCAAGCGCGCGGCAGCCGCCGCCAAGGGCGAGACCGAGGAGCAGCAGGACGCGGCGCCGCTCGACGAGGACGACGACTCCGAGACCGCGGGCGCGGTCGTCGGCCAGCGCCGCCAGCCGAGCCGCAACAACCGGGGGAAGCGCCGATGACCAGCGTCTCCACCGAGACCGTGGATCTGCTGCTCAGCCGCATCCGTGATGTGCCGGACTATCCGAAGCCGGGCGTGATGTTCAAGGACATCACCCCGCTGCTCGCGGACCCGGAGGCGTTCACGGCCCTCACCGACGCGCTCGCCGCGCTGTGCGTGGAGCACGGCGCGACGAAGATCGTCGGCCTGGAGGCGCGCGGCTTCATCCTGGCGGCTCCCGTCTCGGTCCGCGCCGGGATCGGCTTCATCCCCGTACGCAAGGCGGGCAAGCTCCCCGGAGCCACGCTCAAGCAGGCGTACGAGCTGGAGTACGGCACGGCGGAGATCGAGGTGCACGCCGAGGACCTCAGCGCGGGCGACCGCGTCATGGTCATCGACGACGTGCTCGCCACCGGCGGCACCGCCGAGGCGTCCCTGGAGCTGATCCGCCGGGCCGGGGCCGAGGTCGCCGGGGTCGCGGTCCTGATGGAGCTCAGCTTCCTCAGCGGCCGCGAGCGCCTGGAGCGCGCCCTGGACGGCGCCCCGCTCGACGCGCTGATCACGGTGTGAGCGGGCGGCCGAGCAGCGTCTGAGCCGGCCGTAGTACACCGCCGAGGCGGGCCCGGAGGAATCCGGCGCCCGCCTTCGGCGTTTCTCCTGCCGGAGCCCTCCTACCGGCCCGGGGCGAGCGGAAGCCGCCGGCTCGATACCATGGGTACTTCCGGGCCTGACCGGGGGACCCGGACCCTCCCCCCAGACTCCGTTCGGGGGATCCCCAGAGGAGCGCTTTTGCCAGACGAGGCCCAGCCACTCTCCGCCGCGCAGCCGGACAAGCAGCAGCCGGACAAGCAGGCCGCAGAGGCCGCGGCGGCCCCGGCCACGCCCACCGAGCCCGAGGCGAAGCCGAAGCCGGCGGCGCCCGAGCGGGCGGAGGCCAAGGCCCCGGCCCCGGCGCCGGTCGCCAAGCCCGTGGTCCCGGCCGGCTCGGTGTCCCGCTCCGGCGGCTCCTCCAACCGCGTCCGCGCGCGCCTCGCCCGTCTGGGCGTGCAGCGCTCCTCCGCGTACAACCCGGTGCTCGAACCGCTGCTGCGGATAGTGCGCAGCAACGATCCCAAGATCGAGACGGCCACGCTGCGCCAGGTCGAGAAGGCCTACCAGGTCGCCGAGCGCTGGCACCGCGGCCAGAAGCGCAAGAGCGGCGACCCGTACATCACGCACCCCCTCGCCGTGACCACGATCCTCGCCGAGCTGGGCATGGATCCGGCCACGTTGATGGCGGGCCTGCTGCACGACACCGTCGAGGACACCGAGTACGGCCTGGACACCCTGCGGCGCGACTTCGGGGACCAGGTCGCCCTCCTCGTCGACGGCGTCACCAAGCTCGACCGGGTGCAGTTCGGCGATGCCGCACAGGCCGAGACCGTCCGCAAGATGGTCGTGGCCATGGCGAAGGACCCCCGCGTCCTGGTCATCAAGCTCGCCGACCGCCTGCACAACATGCGCACCATGCGGTACCTCAAGCGCGAGAAGCAGGAGAAGAAGGCGCGCGAGACCCTGGAGATCTACGCGCCGCTCGCCCATCGCCTGGGCATGAACACCATCAAGTGGGAGCTGGAGGACCTCGCCTTCGCGATCCTCTACCCCAAGATGTACGACGAGATCGTGCGGCTCGTCGCCGAGCGCGCGCCCAAGCGCGACGAGTACCTCGCCATAGTGACCGACGAGGTCCAGTCCGACCTGCGCGCGGCCCGCATCAAGGCGACCGTCACCGGCCGCCCCAAGCACTACTACAGCGTCTACCAGAAGATGATCGTCCGCGGCCGTGACTTCGCGGAGATCTACGACCTGGTGGGCATCCGGGTCCTGGTCGACACGGTCCGCGACTGCTACGCGGCCCTCGGCACGGTCCACGCGCGATGGAACCCGGTCCCCGGCCGGTTCAAGGACTACATCGCGATGCCCAAGTTCAACATGTACCAGTCGCTGCACACGACGGTGATCGGCCCCAACGGCAAGCCGGTCGAGCTCCAGATCCGCACCTTCGACATGCACCGCCGGGCCGAGTACGGCATCGCCGCGCACTGGAAGTACAAGCAGGATCCGTCCGCCGGCGCCTCCAAGGTGCGCACCGACGCACCCAAGAAGACCGGCAAGGACGACCACCTCAACGACATGGCGTGGCTGCGCCAGCTCCTCGACTGGCAGAAGGAGACCGAGGACCCCAGCGAGTTCCTGGAGTCGCTGCGCTTCGATCTGTCGCGCAACGAGGTCTTCGTCTTCACGCCGAAGGGCGACGTCATCGCGCTGCCGGCGGGCTCGACGCCCGTCGACTTCTCGTACGCGGTCCACACCGAGGTCGGTCACCGCACCATAGGCGCACGGGTCAACGGGCGGCTCGTGCCGCTCGAATCCACCCTGGACAACGGGGACTTGGTGGAGGTCTTCACCTCCAAGGCGGCCGGCGCCGGACCCTCGCGGGACTGGCTCGGCTTCGTCAAGTCGCCGCGGGCCCGCAACAAGATCCGTGCCTGGTTCTCCAAGGAGCGCCGCGACGAGGCCATCGAGCAGGGCAAGGACGCCATCGCGCGCGCCATGCGCAAGCAGAACCTGCCGATCCAGCGCATCCTGACCGGCGACTCGCTCGTCACCCTGGCCCACGAGATGCGCTACCCCGACATCTCCTCGCTGTACGCGGCGATCGGCGAGGGCCATGTCGCGGCCCAGGGCGTCGTGCAGAAGCTGGTGCAGGCGCTCGGCGGCGAGGAGGCGGCCAACGAGGACATCGCCGAGTCGGCGCCGCCCTCGCGCGGCCGCAGCAAGCGCCGCAAGAACGCCGACCCCGGTGTCGTCGTCAAGGGCGTCGACGACGTGTGGGTCAAGCTGGCCCGCTGCTGTACGCCGGTGCCCGGCGACCCCATCATCGGCTTCGTGACCCGCGGCAGCGGCGTCTCGGTGCACCGGGCGGACTGCGTCAACGTGGACTCGCTGTCCCAGCAGCCCGAGCGGATCCTCGAAGTGGAGTGGGCACCGACCCAGTCCTCGGTCTTCCTGGTCGCCATCCAGGTCGAGGCCCTGGACCGCTCCCGGCTCCTGTCGGACGTCACGCGCGTCCTGTCGGACCAGCACGTCAACATCCTGTCGGCGGCCGTCCAGACCTCCCGCGACCGCGTCGCCACGTCGCGCTTCACCTTCGAGATGGGCGATCCCAAGCACCTCGGGCACGTACTCAAGGCGGTGCGGGGCGTCGAGGGCGTGTACGACGTGTACCGGGTGACTTCGGCGCGGCGCCCTTAGGCGGGCTGCATGTGGGGTGCGGGGGCGCGGCGCCGCTTCCCGCCCCCCCGGCCGGGCTAGGCAGAGGCACCTTCAGCCCGTCATGGGGGTCCCCCTGGCCCTTGAGGCCTTGGGGGCGTTTGCGGAGGAGCGCCGTTCAGGCGCGAACGGGGTCTGGGGCGGAGCCCCAGCGGCCCTCCGCTTTCGGCTGCGGACCGCGCGTGGCTGGTCGCGCAGTTCCCCGCGCCCCTGCAGGGCGCCCGGTGCCGGGTGGTCGCGCCCGCCGTGGCGGAGCCGGGCGGTGTCAGAGCCCCGCGCCCGGGACTTCGGCGGGGCGGATGCGTGAGGCCCCCCGCGCCCTTTCGGGTTCGGGGGGCCTTCGGCAGGGGCGGGGGCGGGTCAGCCGCCGAACTCCTCCAGGCCCTTCAGCGCCTGGTCGAGCAGGGCCTGACGGCCCTCCAGCTCACGGGCCAGCTTGTCCGCCTTCGCGTCGTTGCCGGACGCGCGGGCGGCGTCGATCTGCCGGTGCAGCTTGTCGACGGCGTCCTGGAGCTGACCGGTGAGACCCGCGGCACGCGCCCGCGCCTCCGGGTTCGTACGACGCCACTCGGCCTCCTCGGCCTCCTGGATCGCCCGCTCCACGGCGTGCATCCGGCCCTCGACCTTGGGACGCGCGTCCCGCGGCACGTGGCCGATGGCCTCCCAGCGCTCGTTGACCGAGCGGAACGCGGCGCGAGCCGCCTTCAGGTCCCTCACCGGGAGGATCCTCTCGGCCTCGACGGCGAGTTCCTCCTTGAGCTTCAGGTTCTCGATCTGCTCGGCGTCGCGCTCCGCGAACACCCCGCTGCGGGCGGCGAAGAAGACGTCCTGGGCGCCGCGGAAGCGGTTCCACAGCTCGTCCTCGGCCTCGCGCTGGGCACGGCCGGCGGCCTTCCAGTCGGCCATCAGGTCGCGGTAGCGCGCGGCCGTCGTGCCCCAGTCCGTGGAGCCCGAGAGCGCCTCGGCCTCGACGACCAGCTTCTCCTTGACCTTGCGGGCGTCCTCGCGCTGCGCGTCGAGCGACGCGAAGTGCGCCTTGCGCCGCTTGGAGAACGCCGAGCGGGCGTGCGAGAAGCGGTGCCACAGCTCGTCGTCGGACTTGCGGTCCAGACGCGGCAGACCCTTCCAGGTGTCCACCAGGGCCCGCAGCCGCTCGCCCGCCGAGCGCCACTGCTCGCTCTGCGCCAGCTCCTCCGCCTCGGCGACCAGCGCCTCCTTGGCGTGCTTGGCCTCGTCGGTCTGCTTGGCCTTCTGGACCTTGCGCTCCTCGCGACGCGACTCGACGGTCTTGACGAGCTTGTCGAGGCGCCCCCGCAACGCGTCGAGGTCACCGACGGCGTGATGCTCGTCCACCTGCGAGCGCAGGTGGTCGATCGCGGTCTGCGCGTCCTTCGCCGACAGGTCGGTGGTCTTCACCCGCCGTTCGAGGAGGCCGATCTCGACAACCAGGCCCTCGTACTTGCGCTCGAAGTAGGCCAGGGCCTCCGCGGGAGAGCCCGCCTGCCACGATCCGACGACCACTTCGCCCTCGGCTGTACGCACATACACGGTGCCCGTCTCGTCGACACGGCCCCACGGGTCGCTGCTCACAGCGCCTCCTCCACATGATGCCTGCGCGGGGGGTTCGTCCCCCGGGGCATCGTCCACAGTTTCCCGGCGGGCCTCGCCCGCCCTCCACAGCGCGGCACGAGCCCGCGCTGCACAACGCCAATCTAGGCGACCGGCCGCCCGGCTGTCCGCACTCAGCGCGGCCGAATTCAGCGGTTCACGCTCGGTGCCGGGCGGCCGGCGGCGTCACTCCTTGGTGACGGCGGCCTTCTCGATGGTGACGGCCTTCTTGGGCGCCCCGTCGCCCGCGCCGCCCTCCACGCCTTCCTTGGCGACGTCCTGGACGGCCTTCAGACCGGCCGCGTCCATCGTGCCGAACGGCGTGTAGGTGGGCGGCAGCTTGCTGTCCTTGTAGACCAGGAAGAACTGGCTGCCGCCGGTGTGCGCCTGGCCGGTATTGGCCATCGCGACCGTGCCCGCCGGGTAGGTCACCGTGCCGTCCGCGCCCGCCTTGCCGAGACCGCTCAGGTTCTCGTCCGGGATCGTGTAGCCGGGGCCGCCGGAACCGGTGCCCTGCGGGTCGCCGCACTGGAGCACGTAGATGCCCTGCGTGGTGAGGCGGTGGCACTTGGTGTTGTTGAAGTACCCCTTGTCGGCGAGGTACTTGAAGGAGTTTACGGTGTGCGGGGTCTTCGCCGCGTCCATCGCGATCTTGATGTCGCCGGTGTTCGTCTTCAGGGCCATGTCGTACTTGGCCTTGGCGTCCACGGCCATCTTCGGCTCCGGCGTCGAACTGGCCGACGGCGAGGGGCTGTTGGAGGGCGCCGCGCTGTCCGACTTCTTGCCGTCGCTGGAGAACGCGCCCGTCGCGAAGGCGGCGCCGCCCGCCGCCACGACCACCGCGAGGGCGGCCGCGATGACCGTGTTGCGGCGCCTGGCCTTGCGCCGGGCCGTCTCCCGGCGCTGCTGCTGCCGCTCGAACTTCTCGCGCGCGAGCTGGCGCCGACGCTGTTCGCTGCTGACCACCGGTCGTCTCCTTGTGCGGTCTCGTGGGGTGCGGGTACGTGCGTACGAGCTGACTGTGACCCGTACCGTATATGGGTTCGCTGTGACCCGAGCGGCGCCGGTAGGCTCTGAACAGCCGTAATCACCCGCCGCGCAAGAAATCGAGGACGATCGTGCTGATTGCCGGGTTCCCCGCCGGGGCCTGGGGGACCAACTGCTACCTGGTCGCCCCCGCCGCAGGCGAGGAATGCGTGATCATCGACCCCGGCCACCAGGCCACCCAGGGCGTCGAGGAAACGCTGAAGAAGCATCGGCTCAAGCCCGTCGCCGTCGTCCTCACCCACGGCCACATCGACCACTGCGCCTCGGTCGTCCCGGTCTGCGGAGCCCACGACGTACCCGCCTGGATCCACCCCGACGACCGCTACATGATGAGCGACCCGGAGAAGGCCCTCGGCCGTGCCTTCGGCGCCCAGCTCATGGGCGAGCTGACGGTGGGGGAGCCGGACGACGTCAAGGAGCTCACCGACGGCGCCAGGCTGGCGCTCGCCGGTATGGAGCTCACCGTGTCGCACGCGCCCGGCCATACCAAGGGGTCGGTGACGTTCGGGCTGCCTGAGGCGGAGGACATTCCTCCGATCCTGTTCTCGGGCGACCTGCTCTTCGCCGGCTCCGTCGGACGCACCGACCTGCCCGGCGGCAGCCACGTGGAGCTCCTCGAATCGCTGGGCCGTGTGTGCCTGCCGCTCGACGACTCGACCGTGGTGCTGTCCGGCCACGGCTCCCAGACGACCATCGGCCAGGAGCGCGCCACCAACCCGTATCTGCGGCAGGTGGCCGCCGGCCAGGGAGAGGGCATCGCCTCTCCCCGACGAGGAATGTGACGAGAAGCCTTCCCATGAGCACCTTCCAGGCCCCCAAGGGCACCTACGACCTGATCCCGCCGGACTCGGCGCGCTTCCTCGCGGTGCGCGAGGCCATCTCGGCGCCCCTGAAGCGGTCGGGCTACGGCTACATCGAGACCCCCGGCTTCGAGAACGTCGAGCTCTTCGCGCGCGGTGTCGGCGAATCCACCGACATCGTCACGAAGGAGATGTACGCCTTCGAGACCAAGGGCGGCGACCGGCTGGCACTGCGCCCCGAGGGCACCGCCTCCGTGCTGCGCGCGGCCCTTGAGGCCAATCTGCACAAGGCGGGCAACCTCCCCGTCAAGCTCTGGTACTCGGGCTCGTACTACCGCTACGAGCGCCCGCAGAAGGGCCGTTACCGCCACTTCTCGCAGGTCGGTGCCGAGGCGATCGGCGCCGAGGACCCGGCGCTCGACGCCGAGCTGATCGTCCTGGCCGACGACGCGTACCGCTCGCTCGGCCTGCGCGAGTTCCGCATCCTGCTGAACTCGCTGGGCGACAAGGAGTGCCGCCCGGTCTACCGCGCCGCGCTCCAGGAGTTCCTGCGCGGGCTCGACCTCGACGAGGACACCCTGCGCCGGGCCGAGATCAACCCGCTGCGGGTGCTCGACGACAAGCGGGAAGCGGTGCAGAAGCAGCTCGCGGACGCCCCGCTGCTGCGCGACTACCTGTGCGACGCGTGCAAGGCGTACCACGAGGAGGTGCGCGCGCTCCTGACCGCGCAGGGCGTGGCCTACGAGGACGACCCGCGCCTTGTGCGCGGCCTCGACTACTACACCCGCACGACGTTCGAGTTCGTCCACGACGGCCTCGGCTCGCAGTCCGCGGTCGGCGGCGGCGGCCGCTACGACGGTCTCTCCGAGATGATCGGCGGCCCCGCGCTGCCGTCGGTGGGCTGGGCCCTCGGCGTCGACCGTACGGTCCTGGCCCTGGAGGCCGAGGGCGTCACCCTCGAACTCCCCGCCGCCACCAGCGTGTTCGCGGTCCCGCTCGGCGAGGAGGCGCGACGCGTGCTCTTCGCCAAGGTGACGGAGCTGCGGCGGGCGGGCATCGCGGCGGACTTCTCCTTCGGCTCGAAGGGCCTCAAGGGCGCGATGAAGAACGCGAACCGCAGCGGGGCCCGGTTCACCCTGGTCGTGGGCGAGCGCGATCTCGCCGAGGGCGTGGCCCAGCTCAAGGACATGGAGTCGGGTGAGCAGGGCCCGGTGCGCCTCGACGACATCCTGACGACCCTTCAGGAGCGGCTGGCCTGACCGGCGGCTCGGGTACGGCCCCGGCATGGCGCCGTACCCGACCGTCCCCGGCCGCACTTATCCCCATCGAACGGTGGACAGAGTGTCCCGTGCGGCAGAATGAGGCCCCGGCAGCACAGGCAACCACGATGACGGGATGACGGACCGGCGCTATGACCACAACACTTGACGACGTCTCCTCCGACTCCGGCCACTCCGAGGTCAGCGGCAAGGGGGCGATCGGCGGCAGCCGCGCCTTCGCCTGGCTGCTCGTGATCACGGGTGCGGCCGGCCTGGTGGCGGCCTGGGTCATCACGCTCGACAAGTTCAAGCTCCTGGAGAACCCGAACTTCGTGCCGGGGTGCAGCCTCAACCCGGTCGTCTCCTGCGGCAACATCATGAAGAGCGAGCAGGCGGCCGCCTTCGGCTTCCCGAACCCGATGCTGGGCCTGGTCGCCTACGGCATGGTCATCTGCGTCGGCATGAGCATCCTCGCGGGTGCCCGCTTCCGCCGCTGGTACTGGCTCACCTTCAACGCCGGCACCCTGTTCGGCGTCGGATTCGTCACCTGGCTCCAGTTCGAGTCCCTGTACCGGATCAACTCGCTGTGCCTGTGGTGCTGCCTGGCCTGGGTCGCCACCATCTTCATGTTCTGGTACGTCACCTCGTTCAACCTCCGCAAGGGGCTGCTGCCGGCGCCGGGCTGGGCGAAGAACTTCCTGGCCGAGTTCACCTGGGTCTTCCCGGTGCTGCACGTCGGCATCATCGGCATGCTGATCCTGACCCGCTGGTGGGACTTCTGGACCAGCTGACGGGCCCGGGGGCGTTTTCGCAGCTCGGACGGCGTTGTCAGTGCGGTGCCATAAGGTCGGTGGCGTGGAACCCGATCTTTTCACCGCAGCAGCGGAGGACCGCCAGGAGAAAGACCCGGCGGGCAGCCCTCTGGCCGTACGGATGCGCCCGCGCGTCCTCGACGAGGTGGTGGGCCAGCAGCACCTCCTGAAACAGGGCTCGCCGCTGCGCCGCCTCGTGGGGGAGGGGGCCGGCGGCCCGGCCGGTCCGTCCTCGGTGATCCTGTGGGGCCCGCCCGGTACGGGCAAGACGACGCTCGCGTACGTGGTGTCCAAGGCCACGAACAAGCGGTTCGTGGAGCTCTCGGCCATCACCGCCGGGGTCAAGGAGGTCCGCGCGGTCATCGACGGCGCGCGCCGCGCCATCGGCGGCTTCGGCAAGGAGACCGTCCTCTTCCTCGACGAGATCCACCGCTTCTCCAAAGCCCAGCAGGACTCACTGCTCCCCGCCGTCGAGAACCGCTGGGTCACCCTGATCGCGGCCACGACGGAGAACCCGTACTTCTCGGTGATCTCCCCGCTGCTCTCCCGCTCCCTCCTGCTCACGCTCGAACCGCTCACCGACGACGACCTGCGGGCCCTGGTGCGGCGGGCGCTGAGCGAGGAGCGCGGCCTGGGCTCCGCGGTCACCCTGCCGTCGGACGCGGAGTCGCATCTGCTGCGCATCGCGGGCGGCGACGCCCGCCGTGCGCTGACCGCCCTGGAGGCGGCGGCCGGTTCGGCACTCGCCAAGTCCGAGCAGGAGATCACGCTCCAGACGCTCGAAGAGACCGTCGACCGCGCGGCGGTGAAGTACGACAAGGGCGGCGACCAGCACTACGACGTGGCGAGCGCCCTGATCAAATCGATCCGCGGCTCGGACGTGGACGCGGCGCTGCACTATCTGGCCCGGATGATCGAAGCGGGCGAGGACCCCCGCTTCATCGCCCGGCGCCTGATCATCTCCGCCAGCGAGGACATCGGGCTGGCGGATCCCACCGCGCTGCCGACGGCGGTGGCGGCCGCCCAGGCCGTGGCCCTCATCGGCTTCCCCGAGGCGGCCCTGACACTGAGCCACGCCACGATCGCGCTGGCGCTCGCCCCGAAGTCCAACTCCGCGACGACGGCGATCGCCGCCGCGCTGGCGGACGTGCGGGCCGGCCTCGCGGGCCCGGTCCCGGCCCATCTGCGCGACGGCCACTACAAGGGCGCGGCCAAGCTGGGCCATGCCCAGGGCTATGTCTACCCGCACGACGTCCCCGGAGCGATCGCCTCCCAGCAGTACGCGCCGGACGCGGTGGCCGACAAGCGCTACTACGAGCCGACGCGGTACGGCGCGGAGGCGCGGTACGCGGATGTGGTGGAGAAGGTCCGGGGGCGCCTCCGGCAGGGCGAGGACTGACGCCCTCGACTCCGGACGGGGCTGCCGTGTCCTGCCGGGGAATGACCCACCTTCGGTGGCGTGCGCCGGTTCGGCTGCGGGCCGGTGGTGTCCGGCCGCGCCCACGCGGCGGAGCCGCACATGTCACAGCCCCGCGCCTCTGACAGTGCCCATGTGGGCGCGTGCCGGGACGGGCGGGCGCCCCTCGGGGGGCGGGGCTCCCGGGCCGCGCCTACGCTCGGCGCATGACCTCGCCCCGCTCCGCGGTCGTGCTCACCGCCGCGCTGCTGCTCGCGGCGGCGACCGGATGCGCGGGCCGGGCCGCCGAGAGCACGGCGTACGCCGACGCTCAGGCGCGGGTGTCGGCCGTTCCCCTCACCAGCGCGGGCTTCCCGCCGGATCCCGCCACCGCCCGGGACCAGTTGGGGCGACTCGAAGTCGGCTGGGGCCAGCACTGGGAGACGTACCGCCGGGCCGAGTTCGGCGAGACCTGGTCCGACGACACCGACGCCCCCGGCGGACGCAACGGCTGCGACACCCGCGACGACGTACTGCGGCGCGACCTGTCCGACCTGAAGCAGGGGGACCGCAATCCCTGTGTGGTGGTCTCCGGCACGCTGCACGCCCCGTACACCGGGAAGTCGCTGCCGTACTACTACCGCCGGGCCTCCCAGATCCAGACCGACCACGTCGTGGCACTCGGCGCGGCCTGGCGGGCGGGCGCCTGGGCCTGGAGCCCGCAGCGCCGCCTGGAGTACGCCAACGACCTGGACGTACTGCTCGCCACCGACAAGCAGACCAACTACGACAAGAGCAGCCTGACCCCGGACAAGTGGAAGCCGCCGCGCCACGCGTACTGGTGCGAGTACGCGCGCCGCTGGGTCGGCATCAAGGCGAAGTACCGGCTGACGGTGACCCCGCCGGAGAAGGCGGCCCTCCAGGACATGCTGGCCGGCTGCGGCCGGCCGTAGCTCAGCCCGCCGCGGCCTCGAAGAGCCGGTGCATCGCACGGCGCAGGCCGGTGATGTCGGCCACCGGTTCGGGGAAGTCGAAGCGCGCGTCGAAGGTGTGACCGTCGGCGTGACCGAAACGCACCCGCAGCCCGAACCGGTCGAGTGCCAGTGGAGTGGCCCGTGCCACGCCTGCGCGCTCGACCAGCCCGCACAGCAGACCCAGCTGCTCGCCGTGGACGGCCGCGAGGTGCTGGAGGAGTTCGGGCTCGTGCCGTACCAGCGGATCGGGCGTCGCCCGGGCGAAGTCCTCCGGGTCCACCGCCTCGGCGCCCCACAGATCGTCGACGTAGGCCTCGCCCACTTCGAGCCGGAGCGTCATGCGCCCGGGCGCTGCCCGGCCGGGCACCAGGGTCAGCCAGCCGGAGACCCAGGCGCGGCCCCGGATACGGTGGGGGACGGAGACCGGGGCCACATCCGCGAGTTCCAGGACGGCCGGGACCTCGTCGGCCTGCGCGTGCGTGGCGGCCCGTACCGCCGGGGAATCGGCGGGGTAGGTCAGGAACAGATCGCCGTCCGGGTCGACGCCGCGTTCGTCGGCCACGAGCTGCTCCGGACGGGCGCTCACAAGGCCCGGTACGAGCAGCATCGCCGAGCAGGTACTATGTACGAGAGTTCGTGTGCGTTCGGCTGCTGACGGCAGCCGCGCGATTTCAAGTCCGCTGGGACGCGGCTGACCACGATCTGATCGGACCTCCGTCACGTGCCCGGCTCCTGAGGAGTCGGGAGAGTCGGCCTCCCGCGAAAGCGGCGTTTGGCCGACCTTCTTCGTGCTGTCCGTGATGTGACTGGTGTTCCCCGGACGAGACATGCGATCTCCTTGAGTAAGGTGAGCCTAACCTAACCCAACCATGGAGGTTTGGAGAACGTGCCTAACCAGTCGCGTCCCAAGGTCAAGAAGTCTCGTGCGCTCGGCATCGCGCTGACGCCGAAGGCCGTCAAGTACTTCGAGGCCCGCCCCTACCCGCCGGGCGAGCACGGCCGTGGCCGCAAGCAGAACTCGGACTACAAGGTCCGTCTGCTGGAGAAGCAGCGCCTGCGCGCCCAGTACGACATCAGCGAGCGCCAGATGGCGCGTGCCTACGACCGCGCCAAGAAGGCCGAGGGCAAGACGGGCGAGGCGCTGGTCGTCGAGCTTGAGCGTCGCCTCGACGCCCTGGTCCTGCGTTCGGGCATCGCCCGCACCATCTACCAGGCCCGCCAGATGGTCGTCCACGGTCACATCCAGGTCAACGGTGGCAAGGTCGACAAGCCGTCGTTCCGCGTCCGTCCGGACGACGTCGTGACCGTCCGCGAGCGCAGCCGCGAGAAGGTTCCCTTCCAGGTTGCCCGCGAGGGTGGCTACGCCGGCGAGGGCGAGACCCCGCGCTACCTCCAGGTGAACCTGAAGGCCCTGGCCTTCCGCCTGGACCGCGACCCGAACCGCAAGGAAATCCCGGTCATCTGCGACGAGCAGCTCGTCGTCGAGTACTACGCCCGCTGATCCAGGCGTAACACCGGAGCCTCAGCGCTTCAGCCCGCCGTCCCCCCGCTCCGCACGGAGCGGGAGGCGGCGGGCTTTCGCGTGGCCGGGCTCCGCCGGCCCCCGGCCCTCCCGTGCGGATGCCAACTCCCCTGCCCCGTCGGCCGGTTGGCGCGCTCCCAGCGCCCGTGCCACCGCGGTCTCCAGATCGATCGAGCTGCCGCGCCGCCGGTGCTCCTCGTACGCCGTGTCTCCGAGCCGCTCGCGGGTGCGCTCCTCGCACAGCACATGCGCGGCGTAGAAGTACGCCGAACCGAACAGCGGCAGGCCCACCGACGGCCAGATCCGTTCCGCCGCGCCCTGGAGCACGGCCGCCTCCACCGGGTCCCCGGTGTCCACCTCGACGAGTGCGAGCAGCTCCAGGCTGAGCACCGTGGCCACCAAGTCGTGGAAGGCATGGCTGATCGCGAGGGTCTCCCGCAGCAGGGCGCGCGCCCGCTCCGGATCGCCGCGGTACCAGGCCGCGTACGCCAGGACGTACAGCGCATACGCGCGAACCCAGCGCTCGCCGTGGTCCTCGCAGACCTCCAGGACCTGCTCGCACGCCGCGACGGCCTCGTCCAGGCGGCCCCGGAAGCCCACCGCCATCGCCATCTCGACCCGGCCCATCAGCACATTGCTGTTGAGCTCGCCGGCCTCCTCGTACCCGGCGAGGGCGGCGCGGATGAGCTCCTCGGCGCGCGGCATGTCATCGGTGACCAGGGCCAGACACCCCGTGCGGTGCACGGCGTACGCCACCGCCACCGGGTCGCCGTGCAGCTCGGCCGCCTCGCGGCACTCCTGTAGCGCGGCGATCGCCGCGACCGCGTCGCCCTGGAGCACCGCCACATAGCCGAGCACCCACAGCGCCTTGAGCCGGGAGCTGTCGTGCTCGCCCCGGGCGTCCAGGACCTGGGTCAGCCAGTGCCGTCCCTCGGCGAGCCGCCCGCAGCCGGTCCAGTAGAACCAGAGCGTGCCTGCCAGGTACTGGGCCAGGTGCACGTCCTCGGACGCGCCGAGCGAGAACTCCATCGCGGCCCGCAGATTGGGCAGTTCGCCCTCCACCCGGGCGGCCGCCTCCGCCTGGCGGGGGCTGAACCAGTCCAGTTCGCACCAGGTGGCGAGCCCCAGGTACCAGTCGCGGTGGCGCCGGTGCAGCCGTTCCGCGTCCCCGGTCGCCGCCAGCCACTCGGCTCCGTACGCGCGAACCGTGTCGAGCAGCCGGTAGCGGATGCCGGCCGGGCCGTCCTCGCGCACCACCACCGACTGGTCGAGCAGTTCGCCCAGGACGTCCAGGACGTCGTGCTGCGGCAGATCGGCGCCCACGCAGATGTACTCGACGGCCTCCAGATCGAAGGAGCCCGCGAACACCGCGAGCCGCGCCCACAGCAGCCGCTGCGCTCCCGTGCACAGCTCATGGCTCCAGCCGATGGCCGTCCGCAGCGTCCGGTGGCGCGGGAGCGCACCCCGGCCGCCGCCGGTGAGCAGCCGGAACCGGTCGTCGAGGCGGTGAAGGAGCTGCTCCACCGAGAGCGTCCCGAGCCGGCCGGCCGCGAGCTCCAGGGCCAGCGGAATCCCGTCGAGCCGCCGGCACAGCTCGGCCGCCGCCGTACCCCGGGCCTCGGCCGCCCGCTCCCCGCCCCGGGCCTCGGCCGCGCGCTCGGCGAAGAGCAGCAGCGCATCGTCCTCGTCCATCGGCGCCAGCGCGCAGACCCGCTCGCCCTCGATCCGCAGCGGCAGCCGCCCGGCGGCGAGCACCCGCAGCCGCGGGCAGCCCCGCAGCAGCTCCCGCAACAGCTCGGCGCAGCCCTCCACCAGCTGCTCGAACCCGTCGACGACCAGCAGGAGTTCACGCTCGGCGAGGTGGTCGAGGAGCAGCCGCCGCGGCGCTCTGGCCGTGTGATCGGTCAGGCCGAGCGCCTCGACGACCGCGTGGTCGAGGAGCGCGGGATCGGTGAGCGCGGACAGCTCCACCAGGCGGACGCCCCCGCAGTACCGTTCCTGCTCCACCGCCACGGCCGCGGCACGCAGGGCGAGGCGGGTCTTGCCGACCCCGCCGACGCCGGTCACCGTGACCATGCGCGCATCGCTGAGCAGCCGGTCGAGACGGGCCAGTTCTCGTTCTCGCCCGACGAAGCGGTTCAACTCCGCGGGCACATGGGAGCGCATGGAACACGCAGCGTACTCAAGGGTATGCACTGCGTACAATCGGCCTGCTCGACTCCGCCGGTGGTGGGCGGGAACGCGGTACGGGAAGCCATCCGCGGCGCGATAGGGTCGGAGGACTACCTTTTTCGAGGTTTTCGGGTTCCGACGGGTTGCGGGGAGCGGTGCAAGTGTCCGGTGGAGAGGTGGCCGGGATCCTGGTGGCCGTCTTCTGGGCGATCCTGGTGTCCTTTCTCGCGGTCGTTCTCGTGAGGCTGGCCCAGACGCTGAAGGCGACGACCAAGCTGGTCGCGGACGTGACCGACCAGGCCGTCCCGCTGCTCGCGGACGCGTCCGGCGCGGTGCGCTCGGCACAGACCCAGCTGGACCGCGTGGACGCGATCGCGTCCGACGTCCAGGAGGTCACCTCCAACGCCTCCGCGCTCTCCACCACCGTCGCCTCCACCTTCGGCGGCCCCCTGGTGAAGGTGGCCGCCTTCGGGTACGGGGTGCGCCGGGCCATCGGCCGCAAGGGCGCCGCCCCCGCCGAGGCGCCCACCCGGGAGGGCCGACGTACCGTGATCGTCGGGCGGACCGTGCCGTCCGCGCGGCGCTCCAAGCGAAAGGGCTGACGCTGCGATGTTCCGCCGTACGTTCTGGTTCACCGCGGGCGCTGCCGCCGGAGTCTGGGCGACCACCAAGGTCAACCGGAAGCTGAAACAGCTGACCCCCGAGAGTCTGGCCGCGCGCACCGCCGACAAGGCGGTCGAGGCCGGCCACCGGCTCAAGGACTTCGCCCTCGACATCAAGTCCGGCATGGCCCAGCGCGAGGCCGAGCTCAACGACGTCCTGGGCATCGGCGAGGGCGAGCCGCCGCGCGAACTGCCCGCGCAGCGCCGCCTCGTCGCCATCGAGACCACACCACAGCAGCACACCAAGCATTCGTACAACCGGAATGAGGACCACTGATGGAGTCGGCCGAGATTCGCCGCCGCTGGCTGAGCTTCTTCGAGGAGCGCGGGCACACCGTCGTCCCTTCGGCGTCGCTCATCGCGGACGACCCGACTCTGCTGCTCGTCAACGCGGGCATGGTCCCCTTCAAGCCGTACTTCCTCGGTGAGACCAAGCCGCCCGCCCCGCGCGCCACCAGCGTGCAGAAGTGCGTGCGCACGCCGGACATCGAAGAGGTCGGCAAGACCACCCGGCACGGCACGTTCTTCCAGATGTGCGGCAACTTCTCCTTCGGGGACTACTTCAAGGAAGGCGCCATCAAGTACGCCTGGGAGCTGCTCACCAGCTCCGTGGCGGACGGCGGCTACGGCCTGGAGCCCGAGAAGCTCTGGATCACCGTCTACCTGGACGACGACGAGGCCGAGCGCATCTGGCACGAGGTCGTCGGTGTGCCGAAGGAGCGCATCCAGCGCCTCGGCAAGAAGGACAACTTCTGGTCCATGGGCGTGCCCGGACCCTGCGGGCCCTGCTCCGAGATCAACTACGACCGCGGCCCCGAGTTCGGCGTCGAGGGCGGCCCGGCCGTCAACGACGAGCGGTACGTGGAGATCTGGAACCTGGTCTTCATGCAGTACGAGCGCGGCGCCGGCGAGGGCAAGGAGGACTTCCCGATCCTCGGTGACCTGCCCTCCCAGAACATCGACACCGGCCTCGGCCTCGAACGCCTCGCGATGATCCTCCAGGGCGTACAGAACATGTACGAGACCGACACCCTGCGCGTCGTCATGGACAAGGCCACCGAGCTGACCGGTGTCCGCTACGGCGACAAGCACGAGTCCGACGTCTCGATGCGCGTGGTCGCCGACCACATCCGTACGTCCGTGATGCTCATCGGCGACGGTGTGACGCCGGGCAACGAGGGCCGCGGCTACGTGCTGCGCCGCATCATGCGCCGTGCCATCCGCAACATGCGCCTCATGGGTGCCACCGGCCCCGTGGTCCAGGACCTCATCGACGTCGTCATCAAGACGATGGGCCTCCAGTACCCGGAGCTCGTCACCGACCGCAAGCGCATCGAGACGGTGGCCCTCGCCGAGGAGGCCGCCTTCCTCAAGGCGCTGCGCGGCGGCACCAACATCCTGGACACCGCCATCACCGAGACCAAGGCCACCGGTGGCACGGTCCTGGCCGGCGACAAGGCGTTCCTGCTCCACGACACCTGGGGCTTCCCGATCGACCTCACCCTGGAGATGGCCGCCGAACAGGGCCTCTCCGTGGACGAGGACGGCTTCCGCCGTCTGATGAAGCAGCAGCGCGACCAGGCCAAGGCCGACGCCCGCGCCAAGAAGACCGGTCACGCCGACCTGTCCGCCTACCGCGAGGTGGCCGACGCCTCCGGCGCGACCGACTTCACCGGGTACACCTCCACCGAGAACGAGTCGACCATCGTCGGCCTCCTCGTCGACGGCGTGCCCTCGCCCGCCGCCACCGAGGGCGACGAGGTCGAGGTCGTCCTCGACCGCTCGCCGTTCTACGCCGAGGGCGGCGGCCAGCTCGCCGACCAAGGCCGCATCAAGCTCGACAGCGGCGCGGTCATCGAGGTCCGCGACGTGCAGAAGCCGGTCCCCGGCGTCCACGTGCACAAGGGCGTCGTCCAGGTCGGTGAGGTGACGGTCGGCGCGTCCGCGTACGCCGCCATCGACACCAGGCGGCGCCGCGCCATCGCCCGCGCGCACTCCGCCACCCACCTCACCCACCAGGCGCTGCGCGACGCGCTCGGCCCGACGGCCGCCCAGGCCGGCTCCGAGAACTCGCCGGGCCGCTTCCGCTTCGACTTCGGTTCGCCCGCCGCCGTCCCCGGCACGGTCCTCACCGACGTCGAGCAGAAGATCAACGAGGTCCTCGCCCGCGAGCTCGACGTGCAGGCCGAGGTCATGTCGATCGACGAGGCCAAGAAGCAGGGCGCCATCGCCGAGTTCGGCGAGAAGTACGGCGAGCGGGTCCGCGTGGTCACCATCGGAGACTTCTCCAAGGAGCTGTGCGGCGGCACCCACGTCCACAACACCGCCCAGCTGGGTCTGGTGAAGCTGCTCGGAGAGTCGTCCATCGGCTCCGGCGTGCGCCGCATCGAGGCTCTGGTCGGCGTCGACGCCTACAACTTCCTGGCCCGCGAGCACACGGTCGTCGCCCAGCTCCAGGAGCTGGTCAAGGGCCGCTCCGAGGAGCTGCCGGAGAAGATCTCCGCCATGCTCGGCAAGCTGAAGGACGCCGAGAAGGAGATCGAGAAGTTCCGCGCCGAGAAGGTGCTCCAGGCCGCCGCCGGTCTCGTCGACTCCGCCAAGGACGTCCGCGGCACCGCGCTGGTCACCGGCCAGGTGCCGGACGGCACCTCCGCGGACGACCTGCGCAAGCTGGTCCTGGACGTGCGCGGCCGGCTGGATCAGTCGGCGGGGGCGGGCGACCGCCCGGCCGTCGTCGCCCTGTTCACCACGGCCAACGGCCGCCCGGTGACCGTCATCGCCACCAACGGGGCGGCCCGCGAGCGCGGTCTCAAGGCCGGCGAGCTGGTCCGTACCGCCGCCAAGACCCTCGGCGGCGGTGGCGGCGGCAAGCCGGACGTCGCCCAGGGCGGCGGCCAGAACCCGGACGCGATCGGCGACGCCATCGACGCCGTCGAGCGCCAGGTCGCCGAGACCGCCTGATGCGACGAGGACGCCGACTCGCGATCGATGTCGGGGACGCCCGGATCGGGGTCGCCTCGTGCGACCCCGACGGGGTGCTCGCCACGCCGGTGGAGACCGTGCCGGGACGTGATGTCCCGGCCGCCCACCGGCGGCTGCGCCAGATCGTCGAGGAGTACGAACCGATCGAGGTGGTCGTCGGACTGCCCCGCTCCCTCAACGGGGGCGAGGGCCCGGCGGCGGCCAAAGTCCGCCTCTTCGCCAAGGAGTTGGCGCGCGGCATCGCCCCGATCGGGGTGCGGCTGGTGGATGAGCGCATGACGACGGTGACCGCGAGCCAGGGGCTGCGCGCCTCCGGAGTGAAGTCCAAGAAGGGACGTTCCGTCATCGATCAGGCCGCGGCCGTGATCATCCTTCAGACCGCACTTGAGGCCGAACGGGTGTCAGGTAACGCACCGGGCGAAGGCGTCGAAGTGGTTATCTGATCGCGATACGGTAACGTTCCGGCCGATGCGGAGGCATTCGAACAGTCGCCGCACAGCACAAGAGGCGGACCGTCCGGATGCCTCGCGGCTCTAGGGGACCGATGACTGAGTATGGCCGGAGCCAAGGCTCCGAACCGTGGCACCCAGAGGATCCCCTCTACGGGGACCAGGGGTGGGGAGCGCAGCAGGCTGCCTCCGGTCAGGCTCCGTACGACGGCTCGCAGCAGGGCCACTACCAGCAGCAGGAGCAGTACCAGCAGCAGCCCCAACACCAGGGCCAGCAGCAGTACTACCCGCAGCAGCCGCAGGACCCGTACGGGCAGCAGCACTACGGCGACCAGCAGGCCCAGCAGCACTACGCGGACCAGCACGCGCAGCAGGGCTACGTCGAACAGCCCCAGCAGGGCTACCCCCAGCAGCAGTACGCGGAGCAGTACGCGGCCCAGCCGCGGCAACCGCAGCAGTACGACGGTGGCTGGAACACGACGGGTCAGCAGGCGGCCATGCCGTACGCGGGCCAGCAGCCCGACCCGTACCACAACGGCTATGCCGACGAGGGTCATGACCTCTACGGCACGCCCGAGGCGTATCCCCCTCCGCAGCCGCCGGGCCAGCGCCAGGCGCCCGCCGCGCCCGAGGTGCCCGAGCAGGGCCATGAGTGGAACGCCGAACCGCAGGAGGAAAACCACCCCTTCTTCACCGGCGCGGGCGACCGCGAAGGCGACGGGGACGAGCCGCGCGACTCGCGCCGGGCGGCCGGCGGCGGTGGCCGTGACCGCCGGAGCAAGACCAAGAAGAAGGGCAAGAGCGGGCGTGCCTGTCTGGTTCTCGCCGTAATCTTCGCCGTCGGCGCCGGCGGAATCGGCTATGTGGGCTACGACTTCTACCAGAAGAAGTTCGGCGCGGCCCCGGACTACGTGGGCGAGGGCAGCAGCGAGACGGTCACCATCGAGGTGCCGACCGGCGCGGGCGGCTCCGAGATCGGCCAGCTGCTCAAGCAGGCCGGCGTGGTCAAGAGCATCGACGCCTTCGTCCAGGCCCAGAACGACGACCCCAAGGGCAAGACGATCCAGGCCGGCGCCTACACCCTGAAGAAGGGCATGTCGGCGGCGAACGCGATCAAGCTGATGCTCAACCCGAGCAGCCGGAACTCGCTCATCATTCCCGAGGGCAGACGCAACAGCTGGGTCTACGCAGAGATCGACAAGCGTCTGGGGCTGTCGGAGGGCACCACCAAGGGCATCGCGCTCAAGCAGGCCGACAGCATGGGCCTGCCCGACTGGGCCAAGAACCACAAGGACGTCAAGGATCCGCTGGAAGGGTTCCTCTACCCGGCGAGCTACCCGGTGGCCAAGGGCATGAAGCCCGAGGACATCCTGCGGAAGATGGTCAACCGGGCCACCTCCGAGTACGGCAAGCAGGACCTGGCCGCCGAGGCCAAGAAGCTGAACCTGGACGGCCCCTGGCAGCTCATCACCGTGGCCAGCCTCGTGCAGGCCGAGGGCAAGACGCACGACGACTTCCGCAAGATGTCCGAGGTCGTCTACAACCGCCTCAAGAAGACCAACACCGAGACGAACCAGAAGCTCCAGTTCGACTCGGCCTACAACTACCTCCGGGACAAGAGCAACATCAAGATCGGTCTGGCCGAGATCAAGAGCAACACGGACCCGTACAACACCTACCACTGGCCCGGACTGACCCCGGGGCCGATCGACAACCCCGGCAGCGAGGCGCTGGCCGCCGCGCTGGATCCGACGAGCGACGGCTGGCTGTACTTCGTGGCCACCGACGGCATGCACAAGACCGAGTTCGCCAAGAACCTGGCCGACTTCAACAAGCTGAAGGAAGAGTTCAATGCCCAGTCCGGTCAGTGAGGGCGCGCGTCGGGCGGCCGTGCTCGGGTCGCCCATCGCGCACTCGCTGTCCCCGGTGCTGCACCGGGCCGCGTACGCCGAACTCGGCCTCGACCACTGGTCCTACGACCGGTTCGAGGTCGACGAGGCCGGGCTCTCCGGCTTCTTCGCGGGGCTCGACGGTTCCTGGGCCGGGCTCTCGCTCACGATGCCGCTGAAGCGGGCGGTCATCCCGCTGCTCGACGCGGTGAGCGCCACCGCGGCCTCGGTCGAGGCGGTCAACACCGTCGTCTTCACGGACGACGGCCGCCGCCTCGGCGACAACACCGACATCCCGGGCATGATCGCGGCCCTGGAGGAGCGCGGGGTCACCCGGGTCGAGTCGGCCGCGGTCCTCGGCGCGGGCGCGACCGCGTCCTCCGCGCTCGCCGCGCTCGCCAGGATCTGCACCGGGCCGGTCACCGCGTACGTACGCAGTGCGTCGCGGGCCGAGGAGATGCGCGGCTGGGGCGAGCGCCTGGAGATCGACGTGCGTACCGTCGACTGGTCGCGCGCGGCCGAGGCCTTCGAGACGCCGCTGGTCGTCGCCACCACCCCGGCCGGCGCCACCGACGCGCTGGCCGCGGCCGTCCCCGAAACGGCGGGTACCCTCTTCGACGTGCTGTACGAGCCCTGGCCGACCGCGCTGGCGGCGGCCTGGGCGGAGCGCGGGGGAGCGGTCGTCGGCGGGCTCGACCTCCTGGTGCACCAGGCCGTGCTCCAGGTCGAGCAGATGACCGGCTGCCCGACAGCCCCGCTGGACGCCATGCGCAAGGCGGGCGAGGCGGCCCTGACCCACCGCTGAGCCCTCCCGCCCGCTGGCGGGAGGCCGTCCGCCGCCCCCATCACAGTCCGCCTGATGGACCAGGGCCCGGTCCATCACCTGGGACGTGGGAGGATCAGGGGTGGCGGGCCAGGGCCGCGCATCCTGGACGCGCCAGTCGTAGGAGTACCAGGACGCGCGAGCAACGAGGAGCACCGTTGAGCAGGCTGCGTTGGCTGACCGCTGGGGAATCCCACGGACCCGCACTTGTCGCGACGCTGGAGGGCCTTCCCGCCGGCGTACCGATCACCACGGACATGGTGGCCGACCACCTGGCCCGGCGGCGGCTCGGCTATGGACGCGGCGCCCGCATGAAGTTCGAGCGTGACGAGGTCACCTTCCTCGGCGGTGTGCGGCACGGTCTGTCCATGGGGTCGCCGATCGCGATCATGGTGGGCAACACCGAGTGGCCCAAGTGGGAGCAGGTCATGTCGGCCGACCCGGTCGCCCCCGAGATCCTCGCGGAGCTGGCCCGCAACGCGCCGCTGACCCGCCCGCGCCCCGGCCACGCCGACCTCGCCGGGATGCAGAAGTACGGCTTCGACGAGGCCCGGCCGATCCTGGAGCGCGCCAGCGCCCGGGAGACCGCGGCCCGGGTCGCGCTCGGCGCGGTGGCCCGCTCCTACCTCAAGGAGACGGCCGGGATCGAGATCGTCAGCCACGTGGTGGAGCTGGCCGCGGCCAAGGCCCCCTACGGCGTGCTGCCGACCCCCGCCGACGTCGAGAAGCTGGACGCGGACCCGGTGCGCTGCCTGGACGCCGACGCGTCGAAGGCGATGGTCGCCGAGATCGACCAGGCCCACAAGGACGGCGACACGCTGGGCGGCGTCGTCGAGGTGCTCGCCTACGGCGTGCCCGTCGGGCTCGGTTCGCACGTGCACTGGGACCGCCGTCTGGACGCGCGGCTCGCCGCCGCCCTCATGGGCATCCAGGCGATCAAGGGTGTGGAGGTCGGCGACGGCTTCGACCTGGCCCGGGTGCCCGGCTCGAAGGCGCACGACGAGATCGTCAACACCGCCGACGGCGTCAAGCGCACCTCCGGCCGCTCCGGCGGCACCGAGGGCGGCCTGACCACCGGTGAACTGCTGCGGGTGCGGGCCGCGATGAAGCCCATCGCGACCGTGCCGCGCGCGCTCGCCACCATCGACGTCGCCACCGGCGAGGCCGCCAAGGCCCACCACCAGCGCTCCGACGTGTGTGCCGTGCCGGCCGCGGGCATCGTCGCCGAGGCCATGGTCGCGCTCGTCCTCGCGGACGCCGTCGCCGAGAAGTTCGGCGGCGACAGCGTGCCCGAGACCCGCCGCAACGTCACCTCCTTCCTCGACAACCTCCAGATCCGGTGAGCGCCGGACCCCTGGTCGTCCTGGTCGGGCCGATGGGCTCCGGCAAGTCCACCGTGGGCGCGCTGATCGCCGAGCGGCTCGGTGCGTCCTACCGGGACACCGACGCCGACATCGTCGCCGCCGAGGGCCGGCCCATCTCGGACATCTTCATCGAGGATGGCGAGCCGCACTTCCGCGCCCTGGAGCGGGCCGCGGTGCGCGCCGCGCTCGCCGAGCACCCCGGTGTGCTCGCGCTCGGCGGCGGTGCCGTCCTCGACGACGACACCCGCGCGCTGCTCGCGGCGCACCCCGTCGTCTATCTCTCGATGGACGTCGACGAGGCGGTCAAGCGCGTCGGCCTGAACACGGCCCGGCCGCTGCTCGCCGTCAACCCGCGCCGGCAGTGGCGCGAGCTGATGGAGGCGCGCCGCCATCTGTACACCGAAGTCGCCCGTGCGGTCGTCGCGACCGACGAGCGCACCCCCGAAGAGGTCGCGCAGGCGGTCCTCGACGCACTGGAGTTGAAGGACGCATGACGGAGCAGGCACCCACCCGGATCCAGGTCGGCGGCACCGCCGGCACTGACCCGTACGAAGTGCTCGTCGGCCGCAACCTGCTCGGCGAGCTGCCCGGGCTCATCGGTGACGGGGCGAAGCGGATCGCGATCATCCACCCGGAGGCCCTGGCCGGTACCGGGGACGCGGTCCGACTGGACCTCGCCGCCGAGGGCTACGAAGCCATCGCCATCCAGGTGCCCAACGCCGAGGAGGCCAAGACCGCCGAGGTCGCCGCCTACTGCTGGAAGGCGCTGGGCCAGTCCGGCTTCACCCGCACCGACGTCGTCATCGGCGTGGGCGGCGGCGCCACCACCGACCTCGCGGGCTTTGTCGCGGCCACCTGGCTGCGCGGGGTGCGCTGGATCTCGGTGCCGACCACCGTGCTCGGCATGGTGGACGCGGCCGTCGGCGGCAAGACCGGCATCAACACCGCCGAGGGCAAGAACCTGGTGGGCTCCTTCCACCCGCCCATCGGCGTCCTGTGCGACCTGGCCGCGCTCGACTCGCTGCCGGTCAACGACTACGTGTCGGGCATGGCCGAGGTCATCAAGACCGGCTTCATCGCGGACCCGGCGATCCTCGACCTCATCGAGTCCGACCCGGCAGGCGCCCGCACCCCCGAGGGCCCGCACACCGCCGAGCTCATCGAGCGCGCCATCCGGGTCAAGGCCGAAGTGGTCTCCAACGACCTGAAGGAATCGGGTCTGCGCGAGATCCTCAACTACGGCCACACCCTGGCGCACGCGATCGAGAAGAACGAGCGCTACAAGTGGCGGCACGGCGCGGCGGTCTCCGTCGGCCTGGTCTTCGCGGCCGAACTCGGCCGTCTGGCAGGGCGGTTGGACGACGCGACCGCCGACCGGCACCGGGCGGTCCTGGAGTCCGTCGGTCTGCCGCTCACCTACCGCGGCGACCAGTGGCCCAAGCTCCTGGAGAACATGAAGCTGGACAAGAAGTCCCGCGGCAACCTGCTGCGCTTCATCGTCCTGGACGGCCTCGCCAAGCCGACCGTCCTGGAGGGCCCGGACCCGGCGGTGCTGCTCGCCGCCTTCGGGGAGGTCTCCGCGTGACGCGGCGGGTGTTCGTCCTCAACGGCCCCAACCTGGGCCGCCTGGGCTCCCGCGAGCCCGATGTGTACGGCGCCACCTCCTACGCGGGCCTCGTCGAGGTCTGCGAAGGGCTCGGCAAGGAGCTGGGCTTCGAGGTCTCGGTGCGCGAGACCAACGACGAGGGCGAGCTCATCCGCTGGCTCCACGAGGCGGCGGACGGTCGAATTCCGGTCGTCATCAACCCGGGCGCCTTCACCCACTATTCGTACGGAATGCGCGACGCGGCGGCACAGCGCACCGCGCCGCTCATCGAGGTGCACATCTCGAACCCGTACGCCCGTGAGGAATTCCGCCACACCTCGGTGATCGGACCCGTCGCCACCGGCACCGTCGCGGGCTTCGGCATCGGCTCCTACCGGCTCGCGCTGCGCGCGCTCGCCGACGAGCTGGCCGACCAACTCGGCTGACGGGCACTGTTGCCGCCCTCCGGCCGTTCACACTGTGGCGGCCGGGGGAGGTACGGTTCTGCACCGGGCCGCCCACACCGACGGGCGCCCGACCAGCGCCAGTTGCCTGTACGAGACGGAGTGGCACCGGATGCAGCACGCAGGGGGGGCTCCACCGCCGCCGCCCCACGCCCCGGGGCGGTCCCCGCACGACTGGGCCCCGGGCATCGAGTCGGAGGGCACGGCTCCGCTCAGGCCGAGCGCGCCGGGCACCCCGCCGTTCCAGCCAGGTCCCGTGGCCGGCCAGTTGCCGGCCCACCCGCCGACGCCCCCTGCCCAGGCCCCGCACCACCCCGGCGCCCAACAGCCGCCCGCCCAGGGCTGGCAGGGGCCCGCGCCCCAGCACGCCTCGGCCCGGCCACCGTCCCGGGACACCACCGGGCACGTCGCGCTGCCGCCCGGCGGCCCGGTACCGCTGCCGCAGGCCCCCGAGGGGACCGGCGCCACCACGCTGGCGGTGCTCCTCATCGGCCCCGCCGGCGCCGGCAAGACGACCGTGGCCCGGTACTGGGCACAGCACCGCCGGGTGCCCACCGCGCACATCAGCCTCGACGACGTACGCGAATGGGTGTGCTCGGGGTTCGCCGACCCGCAGTCCGGCTGGAACGACCACTCCGAGGCCCAGTACCGCCTGGCCCGCCGCACCTGCGGCTTCGCCGCGCGCAACTTCCTGGCCAACGGGATCTCCTGCATCCTCGACGACGCGGTCTTCCCCGACCGGCCGGTCGTCGGCCTCGGCGGCTGGAAGCGGCACGTGGGCCCCGGCCTGCTGCCGGTCGTGCTCCTGCCGGGCCTGGAGGTCGTCCTGGAGCGCAACGCGGAGCGCAGCGGCAACCGGCGCCTCTCGGACGAGGAGGTCGCGGGCATCCACGGCCGCATGGCCGGCTGGTACGGCTCGGGCCTCCCGATCATCGACAACTCCCAGTACGACGTCCCCACCACGGCCCGCCTCCTGGACGACGTCCTGGCCAGAACCATCGCAAGCCCCCCGAGCTGGTAGCCCTTCCCGCCCGGCGCGCGTTCGTCGGCTGCGTGCCTTGGGTGGCCGTCCACGCAGTTCCCCGCGCCCCTTGGGGGTTCGGGTTGCGAGTGCGGGCCGTGGGTGGCCGTTCGCGCAGTTCCCCGCGCCCCTGATGGGGTCGGTTTTCGGCTGTGGGTGGTGTGTGGCTGGTCGCGCAGTTCCTCGCGCCCCTGATCGGGCCCGTTTTCGGCTGCGGGCTGCGTGGCCGTTCGCGCAGTTTCTCGCGCCCCTTTAGGGAACTGCCTCCGGCCGGCACCGGGCCCGCCAGGGGCTAGGGGAACTGTGCGACCCCGGTCCCGCCAAGGGGGCGCGGGGAACTGCGCGACCAGCCCCGAACGGCTCGCAGCCGAAGAACCGGGGAGCATGGGTGCAGCCCCCGAGCCCGTCCGGCGATTGAGGGCAAGGGCGGACCGACTACCGGGGCGGCCCCCGGTCGGACGCGCTGAGACAGCCAACCCGCGCCCCCCCTCATACGCTCGGGGCATGTCAGAGGTGTTCGCGGTACGCCGCGGCTGGCTGCGGGACCGCTGCGCGGCCGCAGGCAGTGCGGCCGCCCTGGTCTCCCGCCCGGCCAATGTCCGCTATCTCTCCGGCGGCGCCCCGCCGGGCGCGGTCCTGCTGCTCGGCCCCGCGGAGGACGTCCTGCTCTGCCCGCAGACACCCTCCGGCGACCTCATCGAGGGGCATCTGGACGAGCAGCTGCGGCTCACCGTGCTGCCCGCTCCCGGCGGCGACCCCGCCGTCGCGGCCGCCGACCTCGCACTCGCGAGCGGCGCGGACTCGCTGGCCGTGGAGGAGCACCACCTCTCCGTGGCCCGCCACCGGGCACTCGGCTCGGTGGCGCCCGGACTGCTCCTGAGTGATCTGGGCGGCGCCGTCGAGCAGCGCCGCCTGGTCAAGGACGAGGACGAGATCGCCTGTCTGCGCATCGCCGCCGAGATCGCCGACCAGGCCCTGGGTGAACTCCTGGAGTCGATCCTGGTGGGCCGTACCGAACGGCACCTGGCCCTGGAGCTGGAACGCCGACTGGTCGACCACGGCGCCGACGGGCCCGCCTTCATGACCTCGGTCGGCACCGGCCCCAACTCCGGGCGGGCGGGCCACCGTCCGGCCGACCGCCGGGTCGAGGAGGGCGACTTCCTCTCGGTCTGCCTGGGCGCGACCTACCGCGGATACCGCTGCGAGATCGGCCGCACCTTCGTGATCGGCACCACCCCCGCGGACTGGCAGATCGAGCTGTACGACGCTGTTTTCGCAGCCCAGCGGGCCGGCCGGGAGGCCCTCGTACCGGGCGCCGAGTACCGTGCCGTGGACCGCGCGGCCCGTCAGGTACTGGACGCCGCGGGCCACGCGGAGGCCTTCGGACCGCTCACCGGACACGGTGTCGGGATCGAAATCGACGAGGAGCCGCAGCTCGCACCTGGAGCCATGGGTAAACTGGACACTTGCGTGCCGGTCACCGTCGAACCGGGGGTCCACCTCCCGGGCCGGGGCGGAGTCCGGATCGATGACACGCTCGTCGTACGCCCCGAGGCGGACGGCGGCCCCGAGCTACTCACCATCACGACCAAGGAGCTGCTAGCGCTCTAGCACGCGTACGCGCCCCGGGTGCGTACCCTCGGTCGTCCACCAGCTTTCAGTCCAGGAGATTCCGCAACCGTGGCTTCCACGAACGACCTCAAGAACGGCCTGGTGCTCAAGCTCGACGGAGGCCAGCTCTGGTCCGTCGTCGAGTTCCAGCACGTCAAGCCCGGCAAGGGCCCGGCCTTCGTGCGCACCAAGCTCAAGAACGTGCTCTCCGGCAAGGTGGTCGACAAGACCTTCAACGCCGGTGTGAAGGTCGAGACGGCCACCATCGACCGCCGCGACATGCAGTTCTCGTACATGGACGGCGAGTACTTCGTCTTCATGGACATGAGCACCTACGACCAGCTGATGGTCGACCGCAAGTCCGTCGGCGACGCCGCCAACTTCCTCATCGAGGGCTTCACCGCCTCGGTCGCCCAGCACGAGGGCGAGGTGCTCTACGTCGAGCTCCCCGCCGCCGTCGAGCTGACCATCGAGCACACCGACCCGGGCGTTCAGGGCGACCGCTCCACCGGCGGCACCAAGCCGGCCCGCCTGGAGACCGGTTACGAGATCGGCGTCCCGCTCTTCATCACCACCGGTGAGAAGATCAAGGTCGACACCCGCACCGGCGACTACCTCGGCCGGGTGAACAGCTAACCGTGGCTGCCCGGAACAAGGCCCGCAAGCGCGCCTTCCAGATCCTCTTCGAGGCCGACCAGCGCGGTGAGTCCGTGCAGACGGTCCTCGCGGACTGGGTGCGGCACTCGCGGTCCGACGACCGTCAGCCGCCGGTCGCCGAGTACACGATGCAGCTCGTCGAGGGCTACGCGGGCCATGTGGACCGCATCGACGACCTGATCTCCCAGTACGCGGTGGGCTGGACGCTCGACCGGATGCCGGTCGTCGACCGGAACATCCTGCGCCTCGGCGCGTACGAGCTGGTCTGGGAGGACGAGACGCCCGACGCGGTCGTCATCGACGAGGCCGTGCAGCTGGCCAAGGAGTTCTCCACGGACGACTCCCCGGCCTTCGTGAACGGCCTGCTCGCCCGTTTCAAGGACCTCAAGCCGAGCCTGCGCCGGGACTAGCACCTGGCGGGGGCCAAGGCCCACGAAGGGCCCACGACACGATCCGTGCCGCGGGCCCTTCGGCGTACTCGGGCGCGCGCGTGCGAGTACGCCGAACCTTGCGCGAAAGCCGAAGGGCCCGCCGGGAGCGAGTGCTCCCAACGGGCCCGACGGCACGTTTCTGCTGAAGGGGTGTCAGCCCTCTTCGTGGGCGACCGCACGGCGGGCGTCCGCGTCCAGGACGCCCCAGCTGATCAGCTGCTCGGTCAGCACCGAGGGGGACTGGTCGTAGATGACGGCAAGCGTGCGCAGATCGTCCTGGCGGATCGAAAGGACCTTGCCGTTGTAATCGCCGCGCTGCGACTGGATGGTCGCCGCGTAGCGCTGCAACGGGCCCGCCTTCTCCGGCGGCACGTGCGCGAGGCGCTCAAGGTCGAGGACCAGCTTCGGCGGCGGCTCGGCGGCCCCGCCCGGCGTGGTGCCCGGCAGCAGTTCCTGCACCGGAACGCCGTAGAAGTCCGCCAGCTCGGCAAGGCGCTGTACGGTCACGGCGCGGTCGCCGCGCTCGTACGAGCCGACCACGACGGCCTTCCAGCGGCCCTGGGACTTCTCCTCCACGCCGTGGAGGGAGAGGCCCTGCTGGGTGCGGATGGCGCGGAGCTTGGCCCCGAGCTGTTTTGCGTATTCGCTGGACATATAGCTCCCCGGACGCTGTGACAACGTGCGGCTCCGCCGCGCGGCTGTAACTCACTGTGAGGTTACGCAGCGTTACTTGGCCGCGTCAAGCCGAATGGTCCACACCCCCGCCCCGCAGGAGTGACAGGCTCGTCGTACGGCGGGCCGTACAGGTCACGGCGATTCCCCGGCCCGGCTCACCCGTTCGAGTGATGGCCCGGGTGTCGGGCGGCTCCGGGCCCCTGGTACCGTTGGTGACGCAATTCCGACGTCCTTTAAGGTCCGTCCCGTGAGGCGGAGAAGGAGGTCCGTTTCATATGGACACGCAGCACCCGCACCACCAGCAGGATCAGACGCACGCCGATGCGGCGCGGCCCGTGCTCGAAGGCCCCGACATCGCCCGCGTCCTGACCCGTATCGCCCACGAGATCGTCGAACGTGCCAAGGGCGCCGACGACGTGGTGCTCCTCGGCATTCCGACCCGCGGGATCTTCCTCGCCGAGCGGCTCGCCGTGAAGCTCGAAGGCATCACCGGGCGCAAGACCCCGGTCGGCTCCCTCGACATCACCATGTACCGCGACGATCTGCGGATGAAGCCGGCCCGTGCGCTCGGCCGCACCGAGATCCCCGGCGAGGGCATCGACGGCCGTCTGGTCGTCCTCGTCGACGACGTCCTCTTCTCCGGCCGCACCATCCGCGCCGCGCTCGACGCGCTCGGCGACATCGGCCGCCCGCGCGCCGTCCAGCTCGCGGTCCTCGTCGACCGGGGCCACCGCGAACTCCCGATCCGCGCCGACTACGTCGGCAAGAACCTCCCCACGTCGCTGCGGGAGACGGTCAAGGTCCAGCTCGCCGAGGAGGACGGCCGCGACGCCGTGCTGCTCGGCGTCAAGCAGACCGCTCCGGCCGGCGAGCAGTAGCTCCCACCACCCCGTACGGACCGCACCGACCCGTACGGGCTGCTTCTGCGCGCCCGCACGCCCAAAACCTCCACCACACCTGGAGAACCCCCAGATGATGCGTCACCTCATCTCGGCCGCCGACCTCACCCGCGACGACGCCGTGCTCATCCTCGACACCACCGAGGAGATGGCCCGCGTCTCCGACCGGCCGATAAAGAAGCTCCCCGCCCTGCGCGGCCGGACCATCTGCAATCTGTTCTTCGAGGACTCCACCCGCACCCGGATCTCCTTCGAGGCCGCCGAGAAGCGCCTGTCGGCCGATGTCATCAACTTCGCCGCCAAGGGCTCGTCGGTCTCCAAGGGCGAGTCCCTCAAGGACACCGCGCAGACCCTGGAGGCGATGGGCGTCGACGCCGTCGTCATCCGGCACAGCGCCTCCGGCGCCCCCTACCGGCTCGCCACCTCCGGCTGGATCGACGCCCCGGTCATCAACGCCGGCGACGGCACCCACCAGCACCCCACCCAGGCCCTGCTCGACGCGTTCACCATGCGCCGCCGCCTGGTCGGCAAGGACGCGCTCGGCCAGGACCTGGCCGGCAAGCGCATCACCCTGGTCGGCGACGTCCTGCACAGCCGGGTCGCCCGCTCCAACGTGGACCTCCTGCACACGCTCGGCGCCGAGGTCACCCTGGTGGCCCCGCCGACGCTGCTCCCGGTCGGCGTCGAGCACTGGACCTGCGACGTGTCGTACGACCTGGACGCCGTGCTGCCGAAGTCCGACGCGGTGATGATGCTGCGGGTGCAGCGCGAACGCATGAACGCCGCCTTCTTCCCGACCGAGCGCGAGTACTCGCGGCGCTACGGGCTCGACGGCGAGCGCATGGCCAAGATGCCCGAGCACGGCATCGTGATGCACCCCGGCCCGATGGTGCGCGGCATGGAGATCACCGCCGAGGTCGCCGACTCCGACCGCTGCACGGTCGTCGAGCAGGTGGCCAACGGCGTCCACACCCGCATGGCGGTCCTGTACCTGCTGCTCGGCGGCAACGAGCCCGCCGTCAGCCACGCCCGTCCCACCGACTCGGAGAACAAGTAACCATGAGCAAGATCCTGATCCGTGGTGCGAAGGTCCTCGGCGGCGACGTCCAGGACGTCCTGATCGACGGCGAGACCATCGCAGCGGTCGGCACCGGCCTGGACGCGGGGGACGCGACCGTCGTCGACGCCGAGGGCCAGATCCTGCTGCCCGGCCTCGTCGACCTGCACACCCACCTGCGCGAGCCCGGCCGCGAGGACTCCGAGACCGTCCTCACCGGCACCCAGGCGGCCGCACGCGGCGGCTACACCTCCGTCTTCGCCATGGCCAACACCTTCCCCGTCGCCGACACCGCGGGCGTCGTCGAGCAGGTGTGGCGGCTCGGCAAGGAGTCCGGCTACTGCGACGTGCAGCCCATCGGCGCCGTCACCGTGGGCCTTGAGGGCAAGCAGCTCGCCGAGCTGGGCGCCATGCACGACTCCGCCGCCGGCGTCACCGTGTTCTCCGACGACGGCAAGTGCGTCGACGACGCCGTGATCATGCGCCGTGCCCTGGAGTACGTGAAGGCCTTCGGCGGCGTCGTCGCCCAGCACGCCCAGGAGCCCCGCCTGACCGAGGGCGCCCAGATGAACGAGGGCGTCGTCTCGGCGGAGCTCGGCCTCGGCGGCTGGCCCGCCGTCGCCGAGGAGTCGATCATCGCCCGCGATGTGCTGCTCGCCGAGCACGTCGGCTCCCGCGTGCACATCTGCCACCTCTCCACGGCCGGCTCGGTCGAGATCGTCCGCTGGGCCAAGTCGCGCGGCATCGACGTCACCGCCGAGGTCACCCCGCACCACCTGCTCCTCACCGACGAGCTGGTCCGCTCCTACAACCCGGTCTACAAGGTCAACCCGCCGCTGCGCACCGAGCGCGACGTGCTGGCCCTGCGCGAGGCGCTCGCCGACGGCACGATCGACATCGTCGCCACCGACCACGCCCCGCACCCGCACGAGGACAAGGACTGCGAGTGGGCCGCGGCCGCCATGGGCATGGTCGGCCTGGAGACCGCGCTCTCCGTCGTCCAGCACACGATGGTGGAGACCGGCCTGCTCGACTGGGCCGGCGTCGCCGACCGCATGGCCCACAAGCCCGCCGAGATCGGGCAGGCGACCGGCCACGGCCGCCCCGTCTCGGCAGGCGAACCCGCCAACCTGACCCTGGTCGATCCGGCATACCGTGGTGAGGTGAACCCCGCGGGCTTCGCGTCCCGCAGCCGCAACACCCCGTACGAGGGCCGTGAGCTGCCCGGACGCATCACCCACACCTTCCTGCGGGGCCGGGCAACGGTCGTGGACGGGAAGCTGGCGTGACGTACGCATCACTGATCAATCTGGCCGCCGAGGAGAAGTCCGCCGAGGTGACCGACTGGGGCGGACGCATCGGCTGGGTGGTCGGGCTCGCGCTGTTCGTGGCACTCGTCTACTGGCTGATGCGCCAGGGCTGGCAGTGGCGCGGCCGCCTCCAGTCCGACCTGCCCGACCTCCCCACCGCGCCCGAGACGCCCGGCGAGGCGAAACTGGAGCTGAGCGGCCGCTACCACGGCTCCACCACCGCCGGACAGTGGCTCGACCGCATCGTGGCGCACGGCCTGGGCGTCCGCAGCAAGGCCGAGCTCACCCTGACGGACGCGGGCCTTGAGGTCGTACGCCCCGGCGCGAACGACTTCTTCGTCCCGGCCGCGCAACTGCGCGAGGCCCGGCTCGACAAGGGCATCGCGGGCAAGGTCCTCACCGAGAGCGGACTGCTCGTCGTCACCTGGAGCCACGGCGACCAGCTCATCGACTCGGGCTTCCGCTCCGACCGGGCCGAGCAGCACCCGGCCTGGGTCGAAGCCATCAACTCCATGACCGGGACCTCTGAACGGTCCACCCCCTCGACGGAAGGCGCCGCACGATGACCACCTCCACCCGGGGAGCCGCCAAGGCTCCCGCCGTACTCGTCCTGGAGGACGGCCGGATCTTCCGCGGCCGCGCCTACGGGGCCGTGGGGGAGACCTTCGGTGAGGCCGTGTTCTCCACCGGCATGACCGGCTACCAGGAGACCCTCACCGACCCGTCGTACCACCGACAGGTCGTCGTGATGACCGCCCCGCACGTCGGCAACACCGGCGTGAACGACGAGGACCCGGAGTCCGGACGGATCTGGGTCGCCGGGTACGTCGTACGCGACCCCGCCCGCCTCCCCTCCAACTGGCGCTCGCGCCGCTCCCTGGACGACGAGCTGGTCAAGCAGGGCGTCGTCGGCATCTCCGGCATCGACACCCGCGCCCTCACCCGCCACCTGCGCGAGCGCGGCGCCATGCGCGTCGGCATCTTCTCCGGCGAGGCGTGGCAGGGCGTCCGCGACGAGGCCCTGCTGGCCCGCGTCAAGGAGGCCCCGCAGATGGAGGGCGCCGACCTCTCCGCGGAGGTCGCCACCAAGGAGACCTACGTCGTGCCCGCGATCGGTGAGAAGAAGTTCACCGTCGCCGCCGTGGACCTCGGCATCAAGGGCATGACCCCGCACCGCATGGCCGAGCGCGGCATCGAGGTGCACGTGCTGCCCGCGACCGCCACCGCCGAGGACGTCTACGCCGTCAACCCCGACGGCGTGTTCTTCTCCAACGGCCCGGGCGACCCGGCCACCGCCGACGGCCCCGTCGCCGTGATGCGCGCGGTCCTGGAGCGCAGGACCCCGCTGTTCGGCATCTGCTTCGGCAACCAGATCCTCGGCCGCGCCCTCGGCTTCGGCACCTACAAGCTGAAGTACGGCCACCGCGGCATCAACCAGCCGGTGCAGGACCGCACGACCGGCAAGGTCGAGGTCACCGCGCACAACCACGGCTTCGCCGTGGACGCGCCGCTCGACCGGATCTCCGAGACGCCCTTCGGGCGCGCCGAGGTCTCCCACGTCTGCCTGAACGACCAGGTCGTCGAAGGCCTCCAGCTGCTCGACCAGCCGGCCTTCAGCGTCCAGTACCACCCCGAGGCGGCCGCGGGCCCGCACGACGCCGCGTACCTCTTCGACCGCTTCGTAACTCTGATGGAGGCCGAGCGTGCCTAAGCGCACCGACATCCAGTCCGTTCTGGTCATCGGCTCCGGCCCGATCGTCATCGGCCAGGCCGCCGAGTTCGACTACTCCGGCACCCAGGCCTGCCGCATCCTCAAGGCCGAGGGCCTGCGGGTGATCCTGGTCAACTCCAACCCGGCCACGATCATGACCGACCCGGAGATCGCCGACGCCACGTACGTCGAGCCGATCACCCCCGAGTTCGTCGAGAAGATCATCGCCAAGGAGCGCCCCGACGCGCTCCTGCCCACCCTCGGCGGCCAGACCGCGCTCAACACCGCGATCTCCATGCACGAGCAGGGTGTCCTGGAGAAGTACGGCGTCGAACTGATCGGCGCCAACGTCGAGGCCATCAACAAGGGCGAGGACCGCGACCTGTTCAAGGGCGTCGTCGAGGCCGTCAAGGCGAAGATCGGCTACGGCGAGTCCGCCCGCTCGGTCATCTGCCACTCCATGGACGACGTCCTCAAGGGCGTCGACACCCTCGGCGGCTACCCCGTCGTGGTGCGCCCCTCCTTCACCATGGGCGGCGCCGGCTCCGGCTTCGCGCACGACGAGGAGGAGCTGCGCCGCATCGCCGGGCAGGGCCTCACGCTCTCGCCGACCACCGAGGTGCTCCTGGAGGAGTCCATCCTCGGCTGGAAGGAGTACGAGCTGGAGCTGATGCGCGACAAGAACGACAACGTCGTGGTCGTCTGCTCCATCGAGAACTTCGACCCGATGGGCGTGCACACCGGCGACTCGATCACCGTCGCCCCCTCGATGACGCTGACCGACCGCGAGTACCAGCGGCTGCGCGACATCGGCATCGCGATCATCCGCGAGGTCGGCGTCGACACCGGCGGCTGCAACATCCAGTTCGCGATCAACCCCGACGACGGCCGGGTCATCGTCATCGAGATGAACCCGCGCGTCTCGCGGTCCTCCGCGCTCGCCTCGAAGGCCACCGGCTTCCCGATCGCCAAGATCGCGGCCAAGCTCGCCATCGGCTACACGCTCGACGAGGTCCCCAACGACATCACCGAGAAGACGCCGGCCTCCTTCGAGCCGAGCCTCGACTACGTCGTGGTGAAGGCCCCGCGCTTCGCGTTCGAGAAGTTCCCCTCCGCCGACTCCACCCTCACCACCACCATGAAGTCGGTGGGCGAGGCCATGGCCATCGGCCGGAACTTCACCGAGGCCCTCCAGAAGGCCCTGCGCTCCCTGGAGAAGAAGGGCTCGCAGTTCGACTTCACCGGCCCGGTCGGCGACAAGGACGTCCTGCTCGACGAGGCCAGGCGGCCGACCGACGGACGCATCAACACCGTCATGTACGCGATCCGCGCGGGCGCCACCCAGGAAGAGGTCTTCGAGTCCACGAAGATCGACCCCTGGTTCGTCGATCAGCTCTTCCTGAGCAAGGAGATCGCCGACGAGCTGGCCGCCGCCGAGAAGCTCCACCCCGAGCTGCTCGCCGAGGCCAAGCGGCACGGCTTCTCCGACGCCCAGATCGCCGGCATCCGCGGCCTGCGCGAGGACGTCGTCCGCGAGGTCCGGCACGCCCTCGGGGTGCGCCCGGTCTACAAGACGGTCGACACCTGCGCCGCCGAGTTCGCCGCCAAGACCCCGTACTTCTACTCCTCCTACGACGAGGAGAGCGAGGTCGCGCCGCGCACCAAGCCCGCGGTGATCATCCTGGGCTCGGGCCCCAACCGCATCGGCCAGGGCATCGAGTTCGACTACTCCTGCGTCCACGCCTCCTTCGCCCTGAGCGACGCCGGCTACGAGACCGTGATGGTCAACTGCAACCCGGAGACCGTCTCGACGGACTACGACACCTCCGACCGCCTGTACTTCGAGCCGCTCACGCTTGAGGACGTCCTGGAGATCGTGCACGCCGAGACCCTCGCGGGCCCGGTCGCGGGCGTCGTCGTCCAGCTCGGCGGGCAGACCCCGCTCGGCCTGGCGCAGGCGCTCAAGGACAACGGCGTCCCGGTGGTGGGCACTTCGCCCGAGGCCATCCACGCCGCCGAGGACCGGGGCGCCTTCGGCCGGGTGCTCGCCGAGGCCGGCCTGCCCGCGCCCAAGCACGGCACCGCCACCACCTTCGAGGGCGCCAAGGCCATCGCCGACGAGATCGGCTACCCGGTCCTCGTACGCCCGTCGTACGTGCTCGGCGGACGCGGCATGGAGATCGTGTACGACGAGGAGCGGCTCGCCTCGTACATCGCCGAGTCCACCGAGATCAGCCCCACCCGGCCGGTCCTGGTCGACCGCTTCCTCGACGACGCGATCGAGATCGACGTGGACGCCCTGTACGACGGCACCGAGCTCTACCTCGGCGGCGTCATGGAGCACATCGAGGAGGCCGGCATCCACTCCGGCGACTCGGCGTGCGCGCTGCCCCCGATCACCCTCGGCGGCTTCGACATCAAGCGACTGCGGGCCTCGACCGAGGCCATCGCCAAGGGCGTCGGCGTCCGCGGACTGATCAACATCCAGTTCGCGATGGCGGGCGACATCCTGTACGTCCTCGAAGCCAACCCGCGTGCCTCGCGCACCGTCCCCTTCACCTCGAAGGCGACCGCGGTGCCGCTCGCCAAGGCCGCCGCCCGCATCTCGCTGGGCGCCACCGTCGCCGAGCTGCGCGCCGAGGGCATGCTGCCGAAGGAGGGCGACGGCGGCACCCTGCCGCTGGACGCGCCGATTTCCGTCAAGGAGGCCGTGATGCCGTGGAGCCGCTTCCGCGACGTCCACGGGCGCGGCGTCGATACGGTGCTCGGCCCGGAGATGCGCTCCACCGGTGAAGTCATGGGCATCGACTCGGTGTTCGGCACCGCGTACGCCAAGTCGCAGGCGGGCGCCTACGGTCCGCTGCCGACCAAGGGCCGCGCGTTCATCTCGGTCGCCAACCGGGACAAGCGCACGATGATCTTCCCGGCGCGTGAACTGGTCGCCCACGGCTTCGAGTTGATGGCCACCTCCGGCACCGCCGAGGTGCTGCGCCGCAACGGCATCAACGCCACCGTGGTGCGCAAGCTCAGCGAGGGCGAGGGCCCGAACGGCGAGAAGACCATCGTCCAGCTGATCCACGACGGCGAGGTCGACCTCATCGTCAACACGCCGTACGGCACCGGCGGCCGGCTCGACGGCTACGAGATCCGCACGGCGGCCGTCGCCCGCTCGGTGCCCTGCCTGACCACGGTCCAGGCGCTCGCCGCCGCCGTCCAGGGCATCGACGCGCTCAACCGCGGTGACGTGGGGGTGCGTTCCCTCCAGGAACACGCGGAACACCTGATCGCGGCACGCGACTAGCAGGCGGGGAAGCAGGGGGACACCGGAAACGGTGTCCCCCTCTTCATGAGTCCCCTTCTTCATGAGCCCCCACCCAGAGCCCCTGAGGACAACGAACATGTACAAGCTCTTCTTCAACCTCGTCTTCAAGCGGATGGACCCCGAGCAGGCCCACTACCTGGCCTTCCGCTGGATCCGCCTCGCGGCCCGCGTCCCCGTCCTGCGCACCTTCGCCGCCGCCGTGCTCGCGCCCCGCCACCACGAGCTGCGCACCGAGGCCCTCGGCCTGCGGATGCACGGCCCCTTCGGCCTCGCGGCCGGCTTCGACAAGAACGCGGTCGCGATCGACGGCATGTCCATGCTGGGCTTCGACCACATCGAGATCGGCACGGTCACCGGCGAGCCCCAGCCCGGCAACCCGAAGAAGCGCCTGTTCCGGCTCGTGCCGGACCGCGCGCTCATCAACCGCATGGGCTTCAACAACGAGGGTTCGGCGGCCGTGGCCGAGCGCCTGGCGGCCCGCAAGGCCGTGTTCCGCACCACGGTCGGCGTCAACATCGGCAAGACCAAGGCGGTCCCCGAGGCCGAGGCCGCCGCCGACTACGTGAAGTCGACCGAGCGCCTGGCCCGGCACGCCGACTACCTCGTGGTGAACGTCTCCTCGCCGAACACCCCCGGCCTGCGCAGCCTCCAGGCCACCGAGTCGCTGCGCCCGCTCCTCACCGCCGTGCGCGAGGCCGCCGACCGCAGCGTCACCGGCCGCCGCGTCCCGCTGCTCGTCAAGATCGCCCCCGATCTCGCCGACGCGGACATCGACGCGGTCGCCGACCTCGCCGTCGAGCTGGGCCTGGACGGCATCATCGCCACCAACACCACCATCGCCCGCGACGGGCTCGGCCTGAAGTCCCCGGCCGGCCTCGTCAAGGAGACCGGCGGCCTGTCCGGCGCCCCGCTCAAGGAGCGCTCCCTTGAGGTGCTCGGCCGCCTGTACGCCCGCGTCGGCGACCGTCTCGTCCTGATCGGGGTCGGCGGCATCGAGAACGCCGAGGACGCGTGGCAGCGCATCCTGGCCGGCGCCACCCTCGTCCAGGGCTACAGCGCCTTCATCTACGAGGGCCCCTTCTGGGCCCGCGCGATCCACAAGGGCCTCGCGGCCCGGCTCGCCACCTCCCCGTACGCGACGCTCGCCGAGGCCGTCGGCGCCGAGACCCGGAAGAAGGCCGCCGCATGACCCCCTTCGGCACCCGACTGCGCGAGGCGATGGACACCCGCGGGCCGCTGTGCGTGGGCATCGACCCGCACGCCTCCCTGCTCGCGGACTGGGGCCTGAACGACGACATCGCGGGCCTGGAGCGCTTCACCCGCATCACCGTGGAGGCCCTCGCCGACCGGGTGGCCGTCCTCAAGCCGCAGTCGGCGTTCTTCGAGCGGTTCGGCTCGCGCGGCGTCGCCGTCCTGGAGAAGGCGGTCGAGGAGGCCCGCGCGGCCGGCGCGCTGGTCCTGATGGACGCCAAGCGCGGCGACATCGGCTCCACGATGGCGGCGTACGCGGCCACCTACCTGGACCCCGCCGCCCCGCTGTTCTCGGACGCGGTCACCGTCTCGCCCTACCTGGGCTTCGGCTCGCTGCGCCCCGCGCTCGACCTCGCGGCCAAATCCGGCTCGGGCGTCTTCGTGCTCGCCCTGACCTCCAACCCGGAGGGCGCCGAGGTGCAGCGCTCGACCGCGGCCGACGGCCGGCCGCTCGCCCAGCTGATGCTGGACCACATGAAGGCCGAGAACGCGGGCGCCTCGCCCCTGGGCTCGGTCGGCGCGGTGGTCGGCGCCACCCTCGGCGACGCCGGGGTTGACCTGGACATCAACGGCCCGCTGCTCGCCCCCGGCATTGGGGCCCAGGGCGCGACCCCGGCCGATCTGCCGGGCGTGTTCGGCCCGGCCGCGCACAACGTGATTCCGAGCGTCAGCCGCGGCGTGCTGCGGCACGGTCCCGATGTCGGTGCCCTGCGCGAGGCCGCGATCCGCTACGCCGACGAGGTCCGCGCTGCCATCCCGCGGGCCTGATCGCCGCGCGACCGCCCCGGTGTGACATGTGTCGCACCGGGGCGGCGCGCATTCCGGACACCCGGCCGACATGCGACGACGGCCGATGCGCCGCGTACGCGACGGGGAAAGGGGCGGTCGCGGGAGGCTGTGCGGTGCCCGCACACCCGGCGTTGACAATTTCCTTACTCAAAACCGGGGTGTTTTGTCCGAAAAGTCCTGGTCGGCTGAGGCTGACCAGGACTTTTCGTCTGTTCTCGCTGACTGGAGCGGCCTTGGCCGCTAGTCTCCGACGAGAGCAGACGAGCACGTGCGCGAGTGCGTTGTTCGTTGCTCGCCTGGTGTGGGGCGATTAGGTTCCTCACCGGTCCGTATCCGACAGTTCGACATCCGAGGTGACGTAGGCGTGGCTCTTCCGCCCCTTACCCCTGAACAGCGCGCAGCCGCGCTCGAAAAGGCCGCCGCGGCTCGCCGGGAGCGGGCCGAGGTCAAGAATCGACTCAAGCACTCCGGCGCCTCGCTCCACGAGGTCATCAAGTCGGGCCAGGAGAACGACGTCATCGGGAAGATGAAGGTCTCCGCCCTCCTTGAGTCCCTGCCCGGCGTGGGCAAGGTCCGCGCCAAGCAGATCATGGAGCGGCTCGGGATCTCCGAGAGCCGCCGCGTGCGGGGGCTCGGCTCCAACCAGATCGCGTCCCTTGAGCGCGAGTTCGGCGGCTCCGGGGCCTGACGTCTCGGGCATACCCGAGAAGCTGGAATAATCGCCGCATGGCAGCAACACCCCGGGGGACCACCCCCGTACCCCCGGACGCACGTCCGCGGCTGACCGTGCTCTCCGGCCCCTCCGGGGTCGGCAAGAGCACGGTCGTCGCTCATATGCGCAAGGTCCACCCCGAGGTCTGGCTCTCGGTGTCGGCGACGACCCGCAAGCCGCGGCCCGGCGAGCGCCACGGCGTGCAGTACTTCTTCGTGGACGACGAGGAGTTCGACAAGCTCGTCGCCAACGGCGAACTGCTGGAGTGGGCCGAGTTCGCGGGCAACCGCTACGGCACCCCGCGCACGGCCGTACTCGAACGTCTCGAAGCGGGTGAGCCCGTCCTCCTGGAGATCGACCTCCAGGGCGCCCGGCTCGTGCGCGAGTCGATGCCCGAGGCGCAGCTCGTCTTCCTCGCGCCGCCGAGCTGGGACGAACTGGTCCGCCGGCTCACCGGCCGGGGCACCGAGGCGCCCGAGGTCATCGAGCGCCGGCTCGCCGCCGCGAAGGTCGAACTGGCCGCCGAGGCGGAGTTCGACACCACCCTGGTCAACACCTCGGTCGAGGACGTGGCC
Organism: Streptomyces sp. CB01201; assembly: GCF_002803085.1. GTDB lineage: Bacteria > Actinomycetota > Actinomycetes > Streptomycetales > Streptomycetaceae > Streptomyces > Streptomyces hundungensis. The sequence goes on from NZ_NNBJ01000011.1 coordinate 429,582, forward strand.
CGCGAGCTGCTAGCCTTGATGCGAGTTGTTTGATCGAGTCGTATGACGTCATCCGTTCGACGTCCTTGCGATCCGCTCGACCCGGCTCACATCTTCGATCCCCATCGGAAGGCAGAGAGTGTCCTCTTCCATTACCGCGCCCGAGGGCATCATCAACCCTCCGATTGATGAGCTCCTTGAGGCAACCGACTCGAAGTACAGCCTGGTGATCTACGCGGCCAAGCGGGCCCGTCAGATCAACGCGTACTACTCGCAGCTCGGTGAGGGCCTGCTTGAGTACGTCGGCCCGCTGGTGGACACCCACGTCCACGAGAAGCCGCTCTCGATCGCGCTGCGCGAGATCAACGCCGGTCTGCTGACCTCCGAGGCCATCGAGGGCCCCGCTCAGTAGGCGACGATACGTTTCCACCACAGGCCCGGCAGCGCGACTGCCGGGCCTGTGGTGTGTCATGGGTACGTACACGCATCAGGCGCGCGGGGAGAGGCAGTTTTCGATGGCCAAGCCGAAGGTCGTTCTGGGGGTCAGCGGCGGCATCGCCGCCTACAAGGCGTGCGAGCTGCTGCGCCGGCTGACCGAGTCGGGGCACGAGGTGAGGGTGGTGCCGACCGCGTCGGCGCTCCACTTCGTCGGCGCCGCCACCTGGTCGGCGCTTTCCGGACACCCCGTCTCGACCGAGGTCTGGTCGGACGTCCACGAGGTGCCCCACGTCCGCATCGGACAGGGCGCCGACCTGGTGATCGTGGCCCCGGCCACCGCCGACATGCTCGCCAAGGCCGCCCACGGCCTGGCCGACGACCTGCTGACCAACACCCTGCTCACCGCGCGCTGTCCGGTCGTCTTCGCGCCCGCGATGCACACCGAGATGTGGGAGCACCCCGCGACCCAGGAGAACGTGGCGACCCTGCGCCGCCGGGGCGCGGTCGTCGTCGAGCCCGCCGTCGGGCGGCTCACCGGCGTCGACACCGGCAAGGGGCGGCTGCCCGATCCGGGCGAGCTGTTCGAGGTGTGCCGGCGGGTGCTCGCGCGGGGGAGTGCCGAGCGGGATCTGGCCGGGCGGCACGTGGTGGTCAGCGCGGGCGGCACGCGCGAGCCGCTCGACCCCGTCCGCTATCTCGGCAACCGCTCGTCCGGCAAGCAGGGCTACGCGCTCGCCCGAACCGCCGTCGCGCGCGGGGCCAGGGTCACCCTGATCGAGGCCAACACCGGACTCCCGGACCCGGCCGGCGCCGATGTGGTCCGCGTCGGCACCGCCGTACAGCTGCGCGAGGCGGTCCTGAAGGCCTCCGCGGACGCGGACGCGGTGGTCATGGCGGCCGCCGTGGCCGACTTCCGGCCGGAGACCTACGCCGCCGGAAAGATCAAGAAAAAGGACGGGCAGGAGCCCGCCCCGCTCACCCTCGTCCGCAATCCGGACATCCTCGCCGAGATCTCGGCCGAGCGGGCCCGGCCCGGTCAGCTGGTGGTGGGCTTCGCCGCCGAGACCGACGACGTGCTGGCCAACGGCCGTCTCAAGCTCCGGCGCAAGGGCTGTGACCTGCTCGTCGTCAACGAGGTCGGTGAGCGCAAGACGTTCGGCTCCGAGGAGAACGAGGCCGTCGTGCTCGGCGCCGACGGCTCCGAGACGCCGGTGCCGTACGGTCCCAAGGAGGCCCTCGCCGACACGGTGTGGGATCTGGTGGGCCGGCGTTTCGGACCGGCCGGAGCCGGACCCGGCGCCCGTCCCTGATCGGCCCGGGGCCGCGCAGGCACCCGTATCGCCCTCCTTCCCGGCGTCTCGCGTGGCCGATATCGGACCCCGGAACGACCAGATCCGGAGATCTCCGGACTCCACGTGGCGAGACACGTGGTCCATTGAGCAGAACCGACCGATAAACTGGTCTCGGAACCGCAGCCGGGCGCAGCTCCCGGCGCGACCTACCATGATCAGCCAGCAGCCGCTGCAACCCCAGGGAGCGTTGTGTCCCGTCGTCTCTTCACCTCGGAGTCTGTGACCGAGGGTCACCCCGACAAGATCGCTGACCAGATCAGTGACACGATCCTCGACGCGCTTCTGCGCGAGGACCCGGCCTCCCGCGTCGCCGTGGAGACCCTCATCACCACGGGCCAGGTGCACGTGGCCGGAGAGGTCACCACCAAGGCGTACGCGCCGATCGCCCAGCTCGTGCGCGACAAGATCCTGGAGATCGGCTACGACTCGTCGAAGAAGGGTTTCGACGGCGCGTCCTGCGGCGTCTCGGTGTCGATCGGCGCCCAGTCCCCGGACATCGCCCAGGGTGTCGACACCGCTTACGAGAAGCGGGTCGAGGGCGATGAGGACGAGCTGGACAAGCAGGGCGCCGGCGACCAGGGCCTGATGTTCGGCTACGCCTGCGACGAGACGCCCGAGCTGATGCCGCTGCCGATCCACCTCGCGCACCGCCTCTCGCGCCGCCTGACCGAGGTCCGCAAGAACGGGACCATCCCCTACCTGCGCCCCGACGGCAAGACGCAGGTCACCATCGAGTACGACGGCGACAAGGCCGTCCGCCTCGACACGGTCGTCGTCTCCACGCAGCACGCCAGCGACATCGACCTGGAGTCGCTGCTCGCTCCCGACATTCGCGAGTTCGTCGTCGAGCAGGTCCTCAAGCAGCTCGTCGAGGACGGCATCAAGCTGGACACCGACGGCTACCGCCTGCTGGTGAACCCGACCGGCCGTTTCGAGATCGGCGGTCCGATGGGCGACGCGGGTCTCACCGGCCGCAAGATCATCATCGACACCTATGGCGGCATGGCCCGTCACGGCGGTGGCGCGTTCTCGGGCAAGGACCCGTCGAAGGTCGACCGTTCGGCGGCGTACGCGATGCGCTGGGTCGCCAAGAACGTGGTGGCCGCCGGTCTCGCGGCGCGCTGCGAGGTCCAGGTCGCGTACGCGATCGGCAAGGCCGAGCCGGTGGGTCTGTTCGTCGAGACGTTCGGCACCAACACGGTCGACAACGAGAAGATCGAGACCGCGATCACCCAGGTCTTCGACCTGCGCCCGGCCGCGATCATCCGCGACCTCGACCTGCTCCGCCCGATCTACGCCCAGACCGCGGCGTACGGCCACTTCGGCCGCGAACTCCCCGACTTCACCTGGGAGCGCACCGACCGCGTGGAGGCGCTGCGCGCCGCCGCGGGCCTGTAGGACACAGCACCTCGTGAGGGCCCCGGACCGGGATCGGTCCGGGGCCCTCACGCATGCCCCCGGAGCCCGCACCGGCCGCCACTGTCAGTCCCGTCTGGTAGGAATTTGGCTGTGAGCAGCGAGAACGAACGGCAGGGCGGGGGCGCCGAGGGTGCGGGGCCGGAGCAGCTTGCGCTCATTCGGGAGACGGTGCGCAAGGCCAAGGTGCCCAAGGCCAAGCCGCGGACGTGGCGGGGGGCGGCGCTCGCCAAGGAGCTGCCGGTCGCCCGGGTCGTGGTGAACAAGGGGGTGCTGCACCTCGACCAGTTCTTCGACTACGCGGTGCCCGAGGAGCTGGACGCCGACGCGCAGCCCGGGGTGCGGGTGCGGGTGCGGTTCGGGGCCGGGTCGCGCAATGTGCGCGACGGGCGGCGCGAGGGCGGCGGCCTCATCGACGGGTTCCTCGTCGAGCGCCGGGCCGAGTCGGACTACTCGGGCCCGCTGGCCGCGCTGGCCGGTGTCGTCTCGCCGGAGCGGGTGCTGAGCGCCGAGATGCTGTCGCTCGCCCGCGCGGTCGCGGACCGGTACGCGGGCAGCCTCGCCGATGTGCTCCAGCTCGCGGTCCCGCCGAGGAACGCCCGCGCCGAGTCCAAGCCGTCCCCCGAACCGCCCCCGCCCCCGGCCCCGCCGGAGCCCGGCACCTGGGAGCGCTACCAGCAAGGCCCCGCTTTCCTGCGGGCGTTGGGCACCGGCGGCGCCCCCCGCGCGGTGTGGACCGCGCTGCCCGGGCCGCACTGGGCGGCGGAGATCGCCCGGGCCGTCGGGGCGACGCTCGCCTCGGGGCGCGGCGCCCTCGTCGTCGTGCCCGACGGCCGCAGCGCGAGCCGGGTCGACGCGGCGCTGACCGCGCTGCTCGGCGAGGGCCGGCACGCCCTGCTCACCGCCGATTCGGGCCCCGAGCGGCGCTACCGGCAGTGGCTCGCGGTGCGGCGCGGCGCGGTGCGGGCGGTGGTCGGCACCAGGGCCGCGATGTTCGCCCCCGTCGAGAATCCGGGGCTCGTCGTGGTGTGGGAGGACGGGGACTCCAGCCACAGCGACGACAACGCCCCCTTCCCGCATGTGCGCGAGGTCCTCGAACTGCGCGCCGCACACGACAAGTGCGGCTTCCTGCTGGGGAGTACGAGCTGCACGGTCGAGGCCGCCCAACTCGTGGAGAGCGGCTGGGCCTCGCCCCTGGTCGCCGACCGCACGGTCGTCAGGGCCGCCGCACCGCTCGTACGCACGGTGGGCGACGGCGAGCTGGCGCGCGACGAGGCGGCCCGGGCGGCCCGGCTCCCGAGCCTGGCCTGGAAGGCCGTGCGCGAGGGCCTGAAGAGCGGCCCGGTGCTCGTCCAGGTGCCCCGGCGCGGGTACGCGCCACGGCTCGCCTGCGCCCGCTGCCGTACGCCCGCCCGCTGCGGGAAGTGCGCCGGGCCCCTGGAGGCGCCGGACGAGCGGGAGTTGACGTGCGCCTGGTGCGGCACGGCGGAGAGCGACTGGCACTGCGCGCAGTGCGGGGCGAACCGGCTGCGCGCCCAGATCGTGGGCGCCCGGCGCACCGCCGAGGAGCTGGGCCGGGCCTTTCCCGCGGTGCCGGTGCGCACCTCGGGGCGGGACCACATCCTGGACAGCGTGCCCGGACAGCCCGCCCTCGTGGTGTCCACGCCCGGCGCCGAGCCGGTCGCCGAGGGCGGCTACGCGGCGGCGCTGCTCCTCGACGGCTGGGCCATGCTCAGCCGGCCGGACATCAGGGCCGGCGAGGAGGCGCTGCGGCGCTGGATCTCGGCGTCCTCGCTGGTGCGCGGGCAGGAGGAGGGCGGCACCGTGGTCGTGGTCGCCGAGCCCACGCTGCGCCCGGTGCAGGCGCTGGTCCGCTGGGACCCGGTGGGTCACGCCCTGCGCGAACTGGCCGAGCGGGCCGAGCTCAACTTCCCCCCGGTCTCCCGCATGGCCGAGGCCATCGGCCGTCCCGAGGCGGTCGAGGCCTTCCTGAAGGCGGCCCAACTGCCGCCCGAGGCGCAGGTGTTGGGTCCGGTCCCGCTGCCGGTGCCCGACCCGGGCCGGCCCCGCAGGCCCGGCGATCCTCCGGTGGGCGAGCGCTGGGAGCGGGCGCTCGTACGGGTCCCGCCGGGCTCCGGCGCCGCGCTCGCCGCCGCGCTCAAGGCGGCCCAGGCCTCCCGGCTCGCCCGGGGCGGCGGCGACCCGGTGCGCCTGAGGATCGACCCGCCGGACATCGGCTGAGGATCCCGGCCCGGACAGGGGTGTGCCCCCGCGATCCGCACACACGCGAGGGCACGAAGGGGCGAACGCGGGTCAGCCGTTGCGGGGCCCGGGGAAGGCGCTGGTGCGGACCTCCTCGCGAAGGGACTGGCTGCTCGCCGTCGGCTGCGGCGGCATCGAACGGGCGGCGGGCACCGCGGGCATGGCGGGCAGCGACGGCAGCGTGCGGGTCGTCGTGGCCTCGGCCGGACGCTCGGCGTCGGCCTGGCCCGTGGCCTGGGCGCCCGCCCGGCGGGATCCGTAACGGCGGTGCACCGCCTGCTTGGTGACGCCGAGCGCGGAGCCCACGGCGTCCCAGGAGAAGCCGAGGGAGCGGTCGAAGTCGACGGCCGCGGTGACCAGCGTCTCGACGCTGTCCCGCAGCTCCTGGGCGAGCCGTACGGTCGGGGCCGGGGCGCGTCCGTACACGACGAAGCCCGTGGAGGGGCCGGAGCGGCGCGGGCGGTAGACGTTGCCCAGCTGCGCGGTGAGGGTGCGCAGTGCGTCCACCTGCCGGCGGACCCGCTCGATGTCCCGCACCAACAGGTGCAGGCTGGCCCGCGCTTGGGCGTCGTGGGTTGCGTGGTCGGCCATGAGCAAGCCTCTCGAACCGGCGATGAAAAGGGACGGAAGGGAAGTGGTGCGGTCGGAACTCGGAGTGGTGCGTGGGGTGGTGCTGATGGTGGTGCTGGTACTGCGTGGAGCGGTTGCCGTGTTGACGTGGCGCGGGTGCTGAAAAGGCGCGGGACGCACAAGCGGCCCGATTCGGTCAATCTCTCTTGACCAACGCGCCACCTCCTGTTGTGGTCACGCTGCGGGGGCGTATGGGCATATGCACAGGGCGCACAAGTCCCCGTACGCCCCTGCCGTACGCGTCGTGTACGGCACTCTCCGCCAAGACGCGTACGGCACCCGGCAGCCGGTCCGCACGGGCCCGGGACACCTCCGCGTCGGTCCCCGGGCCGGGGGCCCATAGACTGGGACGCTGCTCTCGACAAAGCGAGGTAACCCCCAGTGAAGCTCGTCTTCGCAGGCACCCCCGAGGTCGCCGTCCCCGCCCTGGACGCCCTGATCGCCTCCGGCCGGCACGAGGTCGCCGCGGTCGTCACCCGCCCCGACGCGCCCGCCGGACGCGGCCGCCGCCTCGTGGCCAGCCCGGTCGCCGAGCGCGCCGAGGAGGCCGGCATCGAGGTGCTCAAGCCGGCGAAGCCGCGGGACGAGCAGTTTCTGGCCCGGCTGCGCGAGATCGCCCCCGACTGCTGCCCGGTCGTGGCCTACGGGGCACTGCTGCCCAAGGTCGCCCTCGACGTCCCGGCGCGCGGTTGGGTCAACCTGCACTTCTCGCTGCTGCCCGCCTGGCGCGGCGCGGCGCCCGTGCAGCACGCCGTCATGGCGGGCGACGAGATCACCGGGGCCACCACCTTCCTCATCGAGGAGGGCCTCGACTCGGGCCCGGTGTACGGCACCGTCACCGAGGAGGTCCGGGCCACGGACACCAGCGGCGATCTGCTCACCCGGCTCGCGTTCGCGGGTGCCGGGCTGCTCGCCGCGACCATGGACGGCATCGAGGACGGCTCCCTGAAGGCCGTTCCGCAGCCGGCCGAAGGGATCTCGCTCGCCCCGAAGATCACCGTCGAGATGGCGCACATCGACTGGGCGGCCCCGGCGCTGCGGGTCGACCGCGTGGTGCGCGGCTGCACTCCCGCCCCCGGTGCCTGGACCGTGTTCCGCGGCGAGCGCCTCAAGCTCATCCAGGCCGCCCCGGTCACCGACCGCACCGATCTCGCGCCCGGCGAGATCTCCGCGGCGAAGAACAACGTGTACGTGGGCACCGGCTCGCACGCCGTGGAGCTGCTCTGGGTCCAGCCGCAGGGCAAGAAGCCGATGCGCGGCGCCGACTGGGCCCGCGGGGTCCGGATCGCCCCGGGTGAGCGCGTGGGACCGCCGGACGTACGCTGAAGGGGTTCGACCCATCTGATCCGCGGAGCACCTTTCACGTGAACGATTCGCCACGTCGCAGCCCGAACCCCGGCGCGGGCAAGGGCAGCAAGCCGAACGCCAACGCCGGCCAGGGCGGCAAGCCGTACCGCCGTCCCAAGAAGGACCCGGTCCGCATCCTCGCCTTCGAGGCCCTGCGGGCCGTCGACGAACGCGACGCCTACGCCAACCTCGTGCTGCCCCCGCTGCTGCGCAAGGCGCGCGAGGGCGGGAACTTCGACACCCGGGACGCGGCGCTCGCCACCGAACTCGTCTACGGGACGCTGCGCCGCCAGGGCACCTACGACGCGATCATCGCGGCCTGTATCGACCGGCCGCTGCGCGAGGTCGATCCGCCGGTGCTCGATGTGCTCGCGCTCGGCGCGCACCAGCTGCTCGGCACCCGCATCCCCACCCACGCCGCGGTCTCCGCGAGCGTGGAGCTGGCGCGTGTGGTGCTCGGCGACGGGCGGGCCAAGTTCGTCAACGCCGTGCTGCGCAAGATCTCGGCGAACGACCTCGACGGCTGGCTGGAGAAGGTCGCACCCTCCTACGAGGACGACGCCGAGGACCACCTCGCGGTCGTGTACTCGCATCCGCGCTGGGTCGTCTCCGCGCTGTGGGACTCGCTCGGCGGCGGCCGGGCCGGCATCGAGGACCTCCTGGAGGCCGACAACGAGCGGCCCGAGGTGACCCTGGTCGCCCGGCCCGGCCGTTCCACCACCGATGAACTGCTCGACGCGCTCGGCGAGGACGGCGGCCTGCCCGGCCGCTGGTCTCCGTACGCCGTGCGGATGGCCGAGGGCGGCGAGCCCGGCGCGCTCGACGCCGTGCGCGACGGCCGGGCCGGCGTCCAGGACGAGGGCAGCCAGCTGGTGGCGGCCGCCCTCGCCAACGCCCCGCTGGAAGGCCGCGACGAGCGCTGGCTGGACGGCTGCGCGGGCCCCGGCGGCAAGGCCGCCCTGCTCGCCGCCCTGGCGGCCGGGCGCGGCGCGGCCCTGCTCGCCTCCGAGAAGCAGCCGCACCGGGCCCGCCTGGTCGAGCGGGCGCTGGCCGGAAACCCGGGCCCGTACCAGGTCATCGCGGCCGACGGCACCCGCCCGCCGTGGCTGCCGGGGTCCTTCGACCGGGTCCTGGTCGACGTGCCCTGCTCCGGTCTCGGCGCGCTGCGCCGCCGCCCGGAGGCACGCTGGCGCCGGCGCCCCGAGGACCTGGAGGGCTTCGCCCCGCTCCAGCGCGGGCTGCTGCGCGAAGCCCTGTCGGCGGTCCGTATCGGCGGCGTCGTCGGGTACGCGACCTGCTCGCCGCACCTGGCCGAGACCCGGATCGTCGTCGACGACGTCCTGAAGGGCCGTGGCGGCGACGCCGAGCCGGTGGAGGCCGAGTGGATCGACGTCCGCCCCCTGATGCCCGGGGTGGCCGGCCTCGGCGAGGGCCCCGACGTCCAGTTGTGGCCGCATCTGCACGGCACCGACGCGATGTACCTCGCGCTCCTGAGGCGTACGGCCTGACGCTGCTGCGGCGCCCCGTGGACGCGGGGCGTCGCAGCCCGTGCGCCGAGCGCGACCGTCACCAACGCGCGCCCGCCGCAGGGGACTTGGCGGCATCACGGTTTGGTCCGTGCGCGTTCGGGAGGGGTTCCGGCCGGACCCGGCCGTGGGCGGAGGATCACCGGCCCGGGCCCGCGTTGCCTGCCGGATCGCCGGGCGCACGCGGATCCGGCCAGGCTTCGGCCCGCACCGTGGCAGGCAAGTCGCCCGGGGCATGGCAGGCTTGGGGTATGGCTCAGATCAACCCCAGCATCCTCTCCGCGGACTTCGCCCGACTGGCCGACGAGGCCAGGGCCGTCGAAGGTGCCGACTGGCTGCACGTCGACGTGATGGACAACCACTTCGTGCCCAACCTGACGCTCGGGGTGCCCATCGTGGAATCCCTGGCCAGGGCGACGGACACGCCGCTGGACTGCCATCTGATGATCGAGGACCCGGACCGCTGGGCCCCGCAGTACGTGGAGGCGGGGGCCGGCTCGGTCACCTTCCACGCGGAGGCCGCCGCGGCCCCCGTGCGGCTCGCCCGTGAGATCCGGGCCAAGGGCGCCCGCGCCTCGATGGCCCTGAAGCCCGCGACCCCGATCGAGCCGTACGAGGACCTGCTCCCCGAGCTGGACATGCTGCTGATCATGACGGTCGAGCCCGGCTTCGGCGGCCAGGCCTTCCTCGACATCATGCTGCCGAAGATCCGCCGGACCCGTGAGCTGATCGCCAAACACGGACTTGAACTCTGGCTCCAGGTCGACGGGGGCGTCTCGGCGTCCACGATCGAGCGCTGCGCGGAGGCCGGAGCCGATGTGTTCGTCGCCGGCTCGGCCGTCTACGGGGCCGACGACCCGGCCGAAGCGGTGCGGTCCCTGCGCTCCATGGCTGAACGGACGACGGCGGCCGCACCTTGGGCGTGCGCACACTGAGCCGCCACTGAATGAACGGAACCCTTCGGGGCTGATCAAGGACCGTTGGATCTGACAGGATGAACAGCGAGTCCGGTGCGTGAACAGCAGTTGTGAACAGCAGTGAGGAGATCGCGGTGTCTGCAATGTCGGCGGGTCGGTCAGCCCTGCGGATGGGACCCGCGGAGCTGGTGCAGGCGGCGGCGATGGCCCGCCGCTTCTATCTGGAGGGCAAGTCCAAGATCCAGATCGCCGAGGAGTTCGGCGTGAGCCGCTTCAAGGTGGCCCGGGTCCTGGAAACCGCCCTGGAGCGCGATCTCGTACGGATCGAGATCCGCGTCCCCGCCGAGCTGGACGCGGAGCGGTCCGACGCCCTGCGTGCCCGGTACGGCCTGCGGCACGCGGTCGTCGTCGAGTCCCCGGCGGAGGGCGAGGAGACCTCGCCCGACCCGGAGAACCTCGGCGAGGTCGCGGCCGACCTGCTCGGCGAGCTGGTCAGCGAGGGCGATGTGCTCGGTCTGGCCTGGGGCCGCTCCACCATCCACATGGCCGCCGCCCTCGACCGCCTCCCACCCTGCACGGTCGTCCAGCTGACCGGGGTGTACGACGCGGGCACCGCCGAGCGCGGCTCCGTCGAGGCGGTGCGCCGGGCCGCCCAGGTCTCCGGCGGCGAGGCCCACCCCATCTACGCCCCGATGCTGCTGCCCGACCCGGCGACGGCCGCGGCGCTGCGCAACCAGACGGGGATCGCCCGCGCCTTCGAGTACTTCGACAAGGTCACCGTCGCCGCGGTGTCCATCGGCTCCTGGGAGCCGGGCATCTCCACCGTCCACGACATGCTCACCGACGAGGAGCGGGCGCACTACGCCTCGCTCGGCGTCGCCGCCGAGATGTCCGCGCACCTCTTCGACGCGGAGGGCCGCCGGGTCGGCCGCGACCTGGGGGAGCGCTGCATCACGGTCGAGGCGGACCGGCTGCGCCGCATCCCCGAGGTCGTCGCGATCGCCGGGGGCCAGCGCAAGGCCGCCGCGATCGACGCGGTGCTGCGCTCCGGCCTGGTCACCAGCCTGGTGACCGACACGGCCGCGGCGGACTTCCTCCTGAACGAGACCGGTCCCAAGCCGCGGCCCGCCCTCGACCGCGCGGACCCGGACGGCATCTGAGCCACCGGGAGCGGGCCACCGGGGGCCGTCGGGCCTCCGGTGACCCGGCCGGCTCAGGCGCCGTAGACCCGCTCGGCGTTGCCGGCCGACACCAGCGCCGCCACCCGCTCGGCGTCAGCCGCCGACCACGCCCCGGACCCGGTCCAGCCGTTCAGGAGCCGGTCCAGCGCCTCCCCGTACAGCCGCGCCCCCACGACGTACAGCTCCGCGAGCCCATAGGCGTCCGTCGAGAACAGCAGCTTGCCGAACGGGGCCAGCTCCAGGAACTCGGCGAGGACCGCCTCCGCCCGCGCCCCCGTATGGGCCAGCGAAAGACCCACGTCCGCGTACACATGCGGGTAGACGTGCGCCAGATAGCCCGCGCTGCGGTGGTACGGATAGCCGTGCAGCAGGACGAGGCGGCACCCTGTCGGTCGTACGGCCCGGATGAAATCGGTGAGCAGCAGCGGATCGCAGCGGTGCAGCCGCAGATCCGGATCGCCGAACCCGGTGTGGATCTGTAGCGGCAGCCCGGTGTGCGCCGCCGACCAGAGTAGATGGCGCAGCAGCACCGGGTCCGCGAGCCGGCCCGCCCCGGCGGCGAGCCAGGCGGCGGTCGCCGCCCGGAGTTCGGCCTGGCCCGGCGGCTCGGGGTCGAGGTCGAGCCCGTAGCGGTATCCGGCCACCGATTTGAACCCGGCCGCCGTGCCCGCCGCCGCGCCGATCGCGTCGGCGAGCACCGCCAGGAACTTGTCCGGATCCTGCTCCTCTGCGCCGCACCGTTCCGCGAGGTGCTCCAGGCGGACGATCTCGCGCGCCTCGGCCCCGCCGAGCCGGGCCAGTTCGGCCGGGCTGGTGAGGTCGCCGGGCAGGCCGGTGTCCACCAGATAGGTGCCGATCCCACTCGCGCCCAGGAGCAGCCGGTTCGCCTCCTGCGCGCCGAGCTCGCGGCGGCGGGCCAGATAGCGCTCCGGCGGGCAGTGCGGTTCGAGGCCCAGCAGCGGCGGGCACCAGCGGCGCACCGCGAAGCCCAGCTGGGTGTCGAAGAAGCTGGTGCCGGGGGCGGCCGGGGCGTCGGACTCGGTCAGGAACGCCTCGAACGCGGAGTCGTCCGGGTCCGTGCGCAGCACGCCGTGGCAGTGGTGGTCGACGAGCGGCAGCACTCAGTACCGCCCGCGGGTGGCCTCGGCGATCTCCTGCGGCGTACGGCCGTCGAAGAGCTTCGTCTCGGCCTCGCGCACCGCCACAATGGCCTCGAACAGCCGGTCGCCCAGCGCCTCGCGCAGCACCGCCGATTCCGTGAAGTGCGCGACCGCCTCGGGCAGCGAGGAGGGCAGCCGACGGGGCCCGTCGGCGTGGACCGGGTCGCCCGTCACGGGCTCGGGCAGCCGCAGGCCCGCATCGAGTCCGGCGAGCCCGGCCGCGATCAGCGCGCCGACCACCAGGTAGGGGTTGGCGCCCGGGTCGAACGACTTGACCTCGGCGTTCGCCGCGTCCGGCGCCCCCGGCGGGCCGGCCACGAACCGCAGCGCCGCCTCCCGGTTCTCCAGGCCCCAGCACTGGAAGGCGCCGGCCCAGCGGGACGGCGTCAGGCGGAGATAGCTCGCCGGGGTGGGGCCGCCGATGGCGAGCAGCGCGGGCAGCGCGTCGAGGATGCCCGCCAGGAAGCCCTCGCTGGTCGCGCTCATCCCGAACGGGCCCTCGCCGCCCCGGCACAGATTGCGGCCGTCCTGCCACAGGCTGAGGTGCACATGGCCGCCGTTGCCCACGCCCTCGGGATCGACGACCGGGCCGAACCACGGGGTGAGCCCGTGCTGGACCGACACCGCGCGGATCGTCTCGCGCACCAGGACCGCGAGGTCCGCGGCCCCCACCGGGTCGGCCGGTGCGACCGACACCTCGAACTGGCCGGCCGTGTACTCCGGATGGATCTGGAGCACCTCGATGCCCTGCGCCTCCAGGGCGTCGATCACGTCCTTCACATACGCCGAGCGCTCCACGATCCGGGACATCCCGTACGCCGGGCCCCCGAGCGGCGGGTCGACGATCCACTCCGTCTCGAAGCCCATCCGCAGCTCGATGCCGCGCTCGGCGGCCCGCTCCGCCATCCGGCGGGCGAACTGCCGCTGGCAGGCGTCGTAAGGGCTGCCGGACTGCTCGAAGCGGTCGACGGGCGCCCACGCCCAGCCGGGCTGGGCGGCCAGCACGGTGAGCCGGTCGAGGTCGGGGATCAGCCGCAGATCGCCGTCCGGGCCGCCGATACCCGGGCTGGTGGTGACGGAGTCGTCCACCAGGTACACGTCGAACACCGGTGACATGCCCACCCCGTGCGCGGCGACCTGGGCGAGCCGCGAGGTCGGTACGACCTTGAGGCGGGTGAGGCCCGCCACGTCCACCCAGGTCAGGGCGACCGCCGTGACCCCTTCCGCGGTCAGCCTGGCGGCCGCGAGCGCGGCCTCCTGCCCCCGCCTTTGTGCCTCTTCGAGCCGCCCCGCGCCGTTCCCCTGCTCCACCGGTGTCAGTCCCTCCCGCCGCGCAGTGCGATGACTGCCGCGACCGTGTCCGCGTCCGAGGCCCTCTTGTCCTCGCGATAGCGCACTACCCGTGCGAAACGCAGTGTCACCCCTTCCGGGTACCGTGACGATCTCTGCACGCCGTCGAAGGCCACCTCGACGACGAGTTCCGGCCGCACCCGCACCCCCCAGGGCTCCTCGGCCACCGCCAACTCCCGCAGCCGCTCGGTCTGCCAGGCCAGGAGCGCATCGGTGAGGCCCTTGAACGTCTTGCCCAGCATGGCGAAGGTGCCGTCCTCGCGGCGGGCGCCCAGGTGCAGGTTGGAGAGCGTGCCGGTGCGCCGGCCGTGCCCCCACTCGGCCGCGAGGACCACCAGGTCCAGCGTGTGCACCGGCTTGACCTTCAGCCATGAGGCGCCGCGCCGGCCCGCCGCGTACGACGAGTCGAGCGCCTTGAGCACCACACCCTCGTGCCCGCGCTCCAGCGTGGCGGCCGCGAACTCCTCGGCGGCGGCGCGCAGTTCGGGATCGGCCGGGTCCGCCACCACGAACCGCCGCACGCGCCGCGGCTCGGGCGCGATGCGGGTCAGCTCCGCTTGGCGGTCGCACACCGGCAGATCGAGCAGGTCGCGGCCGTCCACGAGGAGCAGGTCGAAGAAGACGGGGGAGAGCGGCAACCGGTCCTGGGCGCCCGCGACATCGAGCCGGGAGCCGACGCGGCCCGCGATGTCCTGGAACGAGCGGGGCCGCCCGTCGGGCCCCAGGGCGATCACCTCGCCGTCGAGCACGGCCGTGTGCGCGGTCAACTCCCTTGCTGCGGACACGACTTCGGGCAGCCGCTCGGTGATCTCGTCGAGGGTGCGGGTGAAGACCCGTACCGCGTCGCCGTCCTTGTGGACCTGCGCGCGGATGCCGTCGAGCTTCTCCTCCACCGCGCACGGGCCGAGCCGGTCGAGCGCCTCGGCCACGTCCTTCGCGCTCTGCGCGAGCATCGGAAGCACCGGGCGCCCCACATCGAGCCGGAACGCGGCAAGCGCCGAGGGGCCATCGGCCAGCAGCGCCCGGGCCACGACACCGAGCGAGCCGCCCAGCATCACGGCGCGGCGCACATCCGCCGCGGGAGCGCCGGCCGCCGCCGCGAGGCCCTCGACGGCCGCCGCGTCCAGCGCGCCCTGGCGGACCTCACCGGTGATCAGCGAGACCAGGAAGCGCTGCTCCTCCTCGGTGGCCGCCGCCATCAGCTCACCGACGAGGCGCTTGCGCTCGCCCTGGGCGCCCTTTCCGGCCACCCGCGAGATCGCGTCGAGCCGTTCGTCGACCTCCCGTACGGTCAGCCGGGGTGAGGCGGCGGGCGCCGGCCGGTCCTTGACGGCGGCCCAGCCGAGCCCGGTGCGCCGCTGCGGGAGCCGGCCCGCCAGGTAGGTCACCACCAGCGGAGCCTCGTCCGCCTCGGTGGCCGAGAACAGCCGGGCAAGCAGCGCGGACTTCTCCGAGCGCGAGGCGGTGGCGGCGATCTCGGCCGAGGTTCTGGCCACGTCGGAGAGCAGCATGGCTCCATCGTGACCCGGAAACATCGGTATACGCATTCGCTCCGGCCCCTGCCGGATGGGAGCATCGAGGCATGATCAACAGGTTTGCCCGGATCGCCCTCGCCGCGGTCCTCGCGTGCCTCGCCGTGCTGCTCGTCGGCTGCGGAGGCAAGGACAGCGCGAAACCCACGGGCCCGGGGTCCTCCCCGCGGGCCTCCGCACCCGCCTGGGCCAAGGGGATGGCCACGGTCCCCGCGGCGCAGCTGCCGCCCGAGGCGCGCAACACGCTCAAGCTCATCGACAAGGGCGGCCCGTTCCCGTACAGCAAGGACGGCGTGGTGTTCGGCAACTTCGAGAAGCTGCTGCCGCAGCAGAAGCGCGGCTACTACCACGAGTACACCGTCGACACCCCGGGCTCCCGCGACCGCGGCGCCCGGCGCCTGATCACCGGGCAGGGCGGCGAGTTCTACTACACCGGCGACCACTACAAGACGTTCAAGGCGGTACTGCGATGACGGCCCACCCCTTCGCCGGTCTGCTGGCCGGCGCCCGCGCCGAGGGCTGGGCCACGGTGGTCCTGGACCTGACCGGCGTCACCGGTAAGGCGGCCCTGATGGACCGCTTCGCTCGCGCCCTCGACCTGCCCGACTGGTTCGGCCGCAACTGGGACGCGCTCGCGGACTGTCTGGGCGACCTCCCGGCCGCCGGCCACGGCCGGCTCCTGATCGTCACCGGCTGGCAGCCGTACGCCGACGCCCGCCCCGAGGAGTGGGCGATCGCCCGGGACATCCTCGACCGGGCGGCGGGGCCCGAGCTGTGCCCGGTGCTCGCGCTAGGAGGATCGCACTAGGCCCAAGGTCCCGTCCCTGGACGATCGGCCCGGGCAGCGCAATCGTACGAACATGGGACAATGAACTACGTGCTTTTCCCCTGGCTGAAATGCCTGGGGCCACCTCGATCGACTGGGATGTTCAGCACGTGCGTTTCCTCAACGACATCAAGCCGCCGTACGACCTGACGTACGACGATGTGTTCATGGTGCCGAGCCGCTCCGCGGTGGGCTCCCGCCAGGGCGTCGACCTGGCATCCCCCGACGGCACGGGGACCACCATCCCGCTCGTCGTCGCCAACATGACCGCGATCGCCGGCCGCCGCATGGCCGAGACCGTGGCACGCCGTGGCGGCATCGTCGTGATCCCCCAGGACATTCCGATCGAGGTCGTCACCGACGTCATCTCGTGGGTCAAGACGCGCCACCACGTGCTCGACACCCCGATCGTCCTGGACCCGACCCAGACCGTCGCCGACGCGCTGGCCCTGCTGCCCAAGCGCGCCCACAACGCGGGCGTCGTCGTGGACGGCGAGCGCCGGCCGGTCGGCGTCGTCACCGACCAGGACCTCACCGGCGTGGACCGCTTCACGCAGCTCTCCGAGGTCATGTCCAAGGACCTGCTGCTCCTGGACGCCGACATCGACCCGCGCGAGGCGTTCAACAAGCTCGACAACGCCAACCGCCGCTACGCCCCCGCCGTGGACAAGGAGGGCCGCCTCGCCGGCATCCTGACCCGCAAGGGCGCCCTGCGCGCGACGCTCTACACCCCGGCCACCGACGCCGAGGGCAAGCTGCGCATCGCGGCCGCCGTCGGCATCAACGGCGATGTGGCCGGCAAGGCCAAGCAGCTCCTGGACGCCGGCGCGGACACCATCGTGGTGGACACCGCTCACGGCCACCAGGAGTCGATGATCGCCGCGATCAAGGCCGTGCGCGGTCTGGACCCGCAGGTTCCGATCGTCGCGGGCAACATCGTCGCGGCCGAGGGCGTGCGCGACCTCATCGAGGCCGGCGCGGACATCATCAAGGTCGGTGTGGGCCCCGGCGCCATGTGCACCACCCGGATGATGACGGGCGTCGGCCGGCCGCAGTTCTCCGCGGTCCTGGAGTGCGCCGCCGAGGCCAGGAAGTTCGGCAAGCACGTGTGGGCCGACGGGGGAGTGCGCCACCCGCGCGACGTCGCCATGGCGCTGGCGGCCGGTGCCTCCAACGTCATGATCGGCTCCTGGTTCGCGGGCACCTACGAGTCCCCGGGCGACCTGCACACCTCCGCCGAAGGCCACCTCTACAAGGAGTCCTTCGGCATGGCCTCCGCCCGCGCGGTCAAGAACCGCACGAGCGACGAGTCCGCCTACGACCGGGCCCGCAAGGCCCTGTTCGAGGAGGGCATCTCCACCTCGCGCATGTTCCTCGACCCGACCCGGCCGGGCGTCGAGGACCTGATCGACTCGATCATCGCGGGCGTCCGCTCCTCCTGCACCTACGCGGGTGCCTCCTCGCTCGCCGAGTTCGAGGAGAAGGCCGTCGTCGGCATCCAGTCCGCCGCCGGCTACGCCGAGGGCAAGCCGCTGCACGCCAGCTGGAGCTAGTCACCGCACAGCGGTACCGTCCGCGTCCCGCGACCTGCCGTACGCCCCGGAGCCCCCGCGATTCCTCTCGCGGGGGCTCCGGCCTGTGCGGGGGCTTCCGCCTGTGGGGGGTTGCGGGCGCGGGGCTACGGGAGGCGCGAAGACCCGGGCGTCCGCTCCGCCCCCGGCACCCGCGGGGCCAGCGCCCGCGCCACCGCCGCGGCCAGGAGGGCATGGCCCTCGTCCGTGGGGTGCAGGCCGTCGGCGAGGTGGTCCGGGGTCAACAGGCCCTGCCCGGGCAGCAGTTGAAGGGCCTGGTCGCCCTTCGCGATGAGTTCCTCGGTCGCCCTCTCCATGGCCGCCCTCAACTCCGCCAGCGTCGCGCCCAGGGCGTTCGGCGTCCGCTCCGCCTCCGGGCACAGCAGCGGGGAGACGACAAGCAGCGGGATCGTCGGATGGCCCCGGCGCACGAGCCGCAGGAACGCCAGCGTCGTCTCGTACATCAGCGTGGCCGAAAACGGCAGCCGCGACCAGCAGTTGGTGCCGAAGGCGAGCGTGATGACGTCGGCGGAAAGTCGCGCGAGCTGTTCGGCGGTGGGGAGTTCCCCGCGAGCCCCGCCCGCGTATCCGAGGTTCACCGCGTCCAGGCCCAGCGCCCGGCCCGCCACGGCCGGCCAGGCGTGGGCGGGGCGCGTCGACCACCAGCCCTCGGTGATGGAGTCCCCGTGCACGAGCCAGCGCGGTCGTGCCGGGGCCGGTGCGAGCGTGCCGCCGACCGGCCGCAGGCCGACGATCCTCGGCGCCTGCGTCTCGGGCGGGTGGATGGTGAACAGGCCGTCGGGACAGGGGAGTTGTAGACGTACCTGGCCTTCCTGACGGGGTGTCACGGTTTCCTCGGTGACGCATCGGTCGCCCTGCCAGAGTGCGAAGGTGTGCGCGAGGTCGTGCAGCTCCGCGTCGTCCTCGGGCACCCGGGCGCGGTAGCGCACCTCCACCGCCGAGGCCCCGCGCGCGGTGAACTCGATGCGCATCCCGATGGGGAGCGCGGCCCGCTCGCCGGTGTCCCACGGCAGCCGCATCACATCGTCCGGATCCGCGCGCACCGGCTGCCCCTCGGCGTCGAGCCAGGCGACCCCGCGCAGGAAGGGGGCTGGATCCAGCCAGCCCGTGGCCGACGGCCCGGCGGTCTCGTACGGCAGGTGCAGCTCCATGGGGCGCGACCCTGCAACAGCCCTGATCAGGTGTCAAGACGGCCCCGTGCACAGGGCTGCTGCGCGGGCCGTGGCCGGTGCCGCCGTGGGGCCGTGACCAGGACCACTGCGCGAGCCTGTGAGAAGGGGTACGAACAGGGCATACGCACGGATCGAACGTTGATGTGCAACAAACACCCACCCCACGCGTCCGTGCGCAATGATCAACCGCCGATGCGCAAGGTTGCTGCATTACGACCGGGAAGCGGAAACCCATAGGGTTCTCGCCGTACGTGGAGTGGCGGGGACCGCCTGCTCGGCGGAACCGGCCACGGGAAGGCTCCATGCTGCCCGAAATACCCCTTTGTGCGGGCAGGCCGGTCCGTCGCGGTCACCCGCCGCCGATTGGCAGCGATAAGGAGCCACCTCAGTGTTGGATCACGGCGCAGCGCCACCCTCGACCGATGCACCCGCCGCCGGGGGCCCGCGCCTCGGTAGCGGACTGATGCGGCGCAAGCCGGTGGAACGCCTGGTCGAGGAGGGTGGCCAGGGCGAAGGCGGTTCCCTCAAGCGCTCGCTCGGCATGTGGCAGCTGACCATGATCAGCATCGGTGCGACGCTCGGCACCGGCATTTTCGTGGTGCTGGGCGAGGCCGTCCCCAAGGCCGGACCCGCCGTCACGGTCTCCTTCGTGCTCGCCGGCCTCACGGCGCTCTTCTCCGCCCTGTCCTACGCCGAACTGGCGGGCTCCATCCCGGTCGCGGGCTCCTCGTACTCGTACGCTTACGCAACGCTCGGCGAACTCGTCGCCTGGATCTGCGGCTGGTGCCTGATCCTGGAGTACGGCGTCTCGGTGGCGGCGGTCGCCGTCGGCTGGGGCCAGTACCTCAATGAGTTCCTGGACGGCACGATCGGCGTCACCATCCCCGACGCGCTGTCCGCGCCGCCCGGCGACGGCGGGATATTCAACCTGCCCGCGCTGATCGTCGTCGTCCTCGCGATGGGCCTGCTGCTCGGCGGCGCCCGCGAGTCCGCCCGCATCAACACGATCATGGTCGGCGTGAAGATCGCCGCCCTGGTGCTGTTCTGCGTCATCGGCTTCATGGGCTTCAAGTCGGGCAACTACTCCAACTTCATGCCGATGGGCACGGCCGGAGTGAGCGGGGCCGCCTCGTCGCTGTTCTTCTCCTACATCGGCTTCGACGCGGCCTCCACGGCCGGTGAAGAGGCGAAGAACCCCAAGAAGGACCTGCCCCGCGCGATCATGCTCTCGCTGGTCATCGTCACCGCGCTCTACGTCCTGGTCGCCTTCGTCGCCGTGGGCGCCCGCCCCTGGAAGCAGTTCGAGGGCTCGGAGGCGGCGCTCGCCGGGATCATGAAGGACGTCACCGGACACTCCTTCTGGGCCACGCTGCTCGCGGCCTGCGCCGTGATCGCCATCGCCAGCGTCGTCCTGACCGTGCTCTACGGCCAGACCCGCATCCTCTTCGCGATGTCCCGCGACGGTCTGGTGCCCAAGGTGTTCGCCAAGGTCAGCCCGCGCAGCGGCACCCCGGTCGCCAACACGATCGCGGTCTCCCTGTTCTGCGGTGTGCTCGCCGCCGCGGTGCCGCTCGGCAACCTCGCGGACGCCACGAGCATCGGCACGCTCTTCGCCTTCGCGCTGGTCAATGTGGCCGTCGTCATCCTGCGCGTGACCCGCCCCGACATGCCGCGCACCTTCCGGGTGCCGCTCGGCTGGGTCATCCCGATCCTCGGCTTCGCCACCTGTGGCTACCTCATGTGGAACCTCTCCGGGGTCACCTGGGAGTACTTCGGATACTGGATGGCCGCCGGTCTCGTGATCTACTTCGCTTACGGCTACCGCCGTTCCAGGCTGGCCACCGCCTCACAGAAGTGATCCACCCGCAGTGCGACTCAATGACCTCGATGAACGCATCGTCCACGCGCTCGCCGAAGACGCCCGACGCTCCTACGCCGACATCGGCTCGCTGATCGGTCTGTCCGCGCCCGCCGTCAAGCGGCGCGTCGACCGGCTGCGGGCCGAGGGTGCCATCACCGGCTTCACCGTACGGGTGGACCCGGCGGCCCTCGGCTGGGAGACGGAGGGATTCATCGAGATCTACTGCCGTCGCAATACCTCGCCCGACGCGATCAAGCGGGGGCTTGAGCGGTATCCCGAGGTCGCGTCCGCCTCCACCGTCACCGGTGAGGCGGACGCGATCGTCCAGGTCTTCGCCTCCGACATGCGGCACTTCGAGCGCGTCCTTGAGCGGATTGCGGGCGAGCCGTACGTGGAGCGTACGAAGTCGGTGCTGGTGCTCTCGCCGCTGCTGCGGCGGTACACCTCGGGGTCGCCCGCGTAGCCCCTTGGGGGGCGTTTGGCCACCCTCCCGCCCGTTGCCCGGGGTCGGTAGGTTCCGGTTCCCCCTGGGGCTCCGCCCCAGACCCCGTTCGCGCCTAAAGGGCGCTCGTCCTCAATCGCCGGACGGGCTGAGGATGCCCATACAGACCCGAACCGAGTCATCCGGGCCCACCTACAGGGGCGCGGCGAACTGCGCGAACATCCACGCGTGGCCGGCACCGGTCCCGCCAAGGGGCGCGGGGAACTGCGCGAACGGCTCCCGCGGTCCGCTGTCGAGAACGGGTTTCCTGGGTGCGAGGAACTGTGCGAACGTCCACGCGTGGCCGGCACCGGTGCCGCCAAGGGGCGCGGGGAACTGCGCGAACGGCTCCCGCGGTCCGCAGTCGAGGACGGGTTTTCGGGGTGCGAGGAATTGCGCGAGCGTCCCCGCGTGGCCGGCACCGGTGCCGCCAAGGGGCGCGGGGAACTGCGCGAACGGCCCCTGCGGTCCGCAGGCGAGAACGGGTTTCCGGGGCGTGAGGAATTGCGCGAACGTCCACGCGTGGCCGGCACCGGTGCCGCCGAGGGGCGCGGGGAACTGCGCGAACGGCCCCTGCGGTCCGCAGGCGAAGGACGGGTTTCCGGGGCGCGGGGAACGGCGCGGCCAGCCGTGCACGGCCCGCAGTGTGTGCCCCCACCGCATCCAGCGGGAAACCGCATGCACGGGGAACGCACAACGAATCGCCGCCACCCGGCGATCTTGCGCAACGAATCGCGCGGCTACGCGCAACGCTCGCGCCTTGTCCGTGTCGAACGGCGGAACGTACCGTCTAGTGACCCCGCACCCCCAGCCCCGCCGAGGACCGCCCATGCCCGCGTTGCGTACCGCCCTGCTCCAGAGTTCCGGCCGTCTCTCGGACGTCGCCGCGAACCTGACGGCGCTGGACGAGGCGGCCGGGCGGGCGGCAGCGACCGGCGCCGGGCTGATCGTCTGCCCCGAGCTGTTCCTCACCGGGTACGCCATCGGCGACGACGTGGCCAGGCTCGCCGAGCCCGCCGACGGCCCCTCCGCCCGGGCGATCGCCGACATCGCGGTGCGCCACGGCCTGGCCGTCGTCTACGGCTACCCCGAGCGCGACGGCGACGCCGTCTACAACGCGGCCCAGCTCATCGGCCCCGACGGCACCCGCCTCGCGAACTACCGCAAGACCCACCTCTTCGGCGGCTTCGAGCAGGAGGCCTTCACGCCGGGCGAGCAGCCGGTCGTCCAGGCCGAGCTGAACGGCCTCCGCGTCGGCATGATGATCTGCTACGACGTGGAGTTCCCGGAGAACGTACGGGCCCACGCGCTGGCCGGCACCGACCTCCTCCTGGTGCCCACCGCCCAGATGCACCCCTTCCAGTTCGTCGCCGAGTCCCTCGTGCCGGTCCGCGCCTTCGAGAACCAGCTGTACGTCGCGTACGTCAACCGGACCGGCCCCGAGGGCGAGTTCGAGTTCGTCGGGCTGAGCTGTCTGGCCGGCCCCGACGGCGCCGCACGGGCCCGCGCCGGCCGCGGCACCGAGCTGGTCGTGGGGGACGTCGACCCCGAGTTCCTGGCCGCCTCGCGCGCGAACAACCCGTATCTGCGCGACCGCCGCCCCGGGCTCTACTCGTCCCTCGTCTGAGGCCCTCGATCCACTGACCCCCCGAGCCCGGGTCCCCACCCCGGGACATGAGGGCCCGCCCCCTCAACTTCCGTACTGTGCAAGGAGTCCGTACCCCATGACGTCCACGGTGCCCACCGCCGTCCAGCACATCGACGAGCAGCCGCCCGTCACGATGTTCGGGCCGGACTTCCCCTACGCGTACGACGACTTCCTCGCGCACCCGGCCGGGCTCGGCCAGATACCCGCGACCGAGCACGGCGCCGAGGTCGCGGTCATCGGCGGCGGTCTCTCCGGCATCGTCGCCGCGTACGAGCTGATGAAGATGGGCCTCAAGCCCGTCGTGTACGAGGCCGACCAGATCGGTGGCCGGCTGCGCACCGTCGGCTTCCCGGGCTGCGACCCCGAGCTCACCGCCGAGATGGGCGCCATGCGGTTCCCCCCGTGCTCCACCGCGCTCCAGCACTACATCGACCTGGTGGACCTGGAGACCAAGCCGTTCCCGAACCCGCTCGCGCCGGACACCCCCTCGACGGTCGTCGACCTCAAGGGCGAGTCCCACTACGCGACGTCGGTCGACGAGCTGCCGCCCGTCTACCGCGAGGTCATGGACGCCTGGAACGCCTGTCTCGAAGAGGGCGCCGACTTCTCCGACATGAACCAGGCGATCCGTGAGCGCGACATCCCGCGCATCCGCGAGATCTGGGCCAGGCTCGTCGACAAGCTCGACAACCAGACCTTCTACGGCTTCCTCTGCGAGTCGGAGGCCTTCAAGTCCTTCCGGCACCGCGAGATCTTCGGCCAGGTCGGCTTCGGCACCGGCGGCTGGGACACCGACTTCCCCAACTCCATCCTGGAGATCCTGCGCGTCGTCTACACCGAGGCGGACGACCACCACCGCGGGATCGTCGGCGGCTCCCAGCAGCTGCCGCTGCGCCTGTGGGAGCGCGAGCCCGAGAAGATCGTGCACTGGGCGCAGGGCACCTCGCTCTCCTCGCTGCACGACGGCGCTCCCCGGCCCGCCGTGACCCGGCTGCACCGCACCGCGGGCAACCGCATCACCGTGACGGACTCCGACGGCGACATCCGCACCTTCCGCGCGGCGATCTTCACGGCGCAGTCCTGGATGCTGCTCTCCAAGATCGCCTGCGACGACTCGCTCTTCCCGATCGACCACTGGACCGCGATCGAGCGCACCCACTACATGGAGTCCTCCAAGCTGTTCGTGCCGGTCGACCGGCCGTTCTGGCTGGACAAGGACGAGGACACCGGCCGTGACGTCATGTCGATGACGCTCACCGACCGCATGACGCGCGGCACCTACCTCCTGGACAACGGGCCGGACAAGCCCGCCGTCATCTGCCTCTCCTACACGTGGTGCGACGACAGCCTCAAGTGGCTGCCGCTGTCGGCGGGCGAGCGCATGGAGGTCATGCTCAAGTCGCTCGGCGAGATCTACCCGAAGGTCGACATCCGGGGCCACATCATCGGCAACCCGGTGACGGTGTCCTGGGAGAACGAGCCGTACTTCATGGGCGCGTTCAAGGCGAACCTGCCGGGGCACTACCGCTACCAGCGCCGTCTGTTCACCCACTTCATGCAGGACTCGCTGCCCGAGGACAAGCGGGGGATCTTCCTCGCCGGGGACGACATCTCCTGGACGGCGGGCTGGGCCGAGGGTGCGGTGCAGACCGCGCTCAACGCGGTGTGGGGGGTCATGCACCACTTCGGCGGGGCCACGGACGCGGGCAATCCCGGGCCGGGGGACCTGTACGACTCGATCGCCCCGGTCGAGCTTCCCGAGGACTAGCCTCCCGGGGCGGGGGGACCCCCATGACGGCCCGAGCGTGCCCGGGCGGGCTCGCGGGGTGGGCTACAACCCCGCCGCCCGCGCCAGTCCGTACACCTCCGCCGCCAGGTCCTTCAGCTCCTCCGCGTCCCGTGCGGAACTCTGGAGGTCCAGGAGGAACTCCCCGATGCCGTCGAGCGCGTGGGCGGCCAGGTCGTCCACGATCTGGGCCGCGCTGCCCGTGAACGGCGGGCGTTCCGCGCCCTCGAACGGCTTCACCCGATGCTGGGCGTTCACGCGGACGCAGACCTCGATCGGGCGCGTCCTGCCGCGCTCCGCGGCCAGGTCCTGGAGCCTCGCCCACTGCTCGGCGAGCTGGGCCGCGCCCTGGGCCGCGGGAAGCCAGCCGTCCGCCCGGTCCACCAGGCGGCGGGCCGACTTCGGGCTCGACGCGGGGAGGTAGACCGGGATGGGCCGGGCCGGCTTGGGGCCGACCACGGCGGGGGCGACGGTCGTCAACTCGCCCTGGTAGGCGACCGGATCGGGCCCCCACACCGCGGCACACACATCGAGCAGCTCGTCGAGCACCTTGCCGCGCTTCTCGAACGGCGCCACCCCTGCCGCCGCGTACTCGTCGTGCGACCAGCCCGTGCCGATCCCGGCCACCACCCGGCCGCCGCTCGCCACGTCCAACGAGGCCAGTGAGCGCGCCAGTTGGAACGGGATGTGCAGCGGGCCCACCAGGACGCTGGTGCCGAGCCGGGCCCGGCCGGTCGCGGCCGCCGCGAGCGTCAGGGTGACCAGCGGGTCGGCGACCGCGCGGTAGCCGTCGGGCCAGGGCAGGCCCGGAACGCCGTACAGGCCCTGGGTCGCGGGCTCGGGGAACAGCACCCGCTCGAACACCCACAGGCTCTCGAAACCGATCTCCTCCGCCGTCCGCGCCACCGCGGGCACATCGCGGCCGAGGTCGTACTGCTTCATCTGCGGGAGTCCGAGTCCGAGCCGTATCGCCATGGTCTCTCCTCAGTCGGGTACCGAAAGGGGGGTCAGCAGACAGCGGGTCACCAGACCCACGCCCGCGTCCAGACGATCGGTGAACTCCTGGGCCAGGGACGGAAGTTCCCGCAACTGCCACAGGACCTTCGCCGCGGACCAGGAGGCGTCCCGGGCCCGCTCCAGGCTCCAGGACGCCAGCAGATGCGTCATCGGGTCGGCGATCTCGAACAGGTCGGGCCCGGGCATGAGTTCCTCCCGGATGCGTTCCTCCAGGAGGACCAGCGTGTCGCCGACGCGGTCGAAGTCCCGCTCCAGGAAAGCCGGTTCGCAGCCGAGGGCCCGGCAGCTGTCGACCACCGCGAGCGTCAGGTCGTGCCCGATGTGGGCGTTGATCCCGGCCAGTGCGAACTGCAGGGGACGTACTCCGGGATGGCGCCGGTACTGGAACAGCGGACGCCAGCAGTCCGGCGGGCGCCGCCCGAGCGAGGAGGACTCCACCGCCGCGAGATAGCGCCCGGCGAACAGGACGTCCAGCGTTGCCGCGCCCCGCGGGTCGGTGAAGTGGTCGTGCGCGAGGAGCCGGGAGATCTCCTCGGTCACCGTCAGATAGACGCGGTTGAAGACCGCGATGCCGTCGCGGGCCGGCAGGTCGGCCCGCAGCGCCCGCATCCTGCGCACCACGGGGTCGAGCGGCGCGGCGAACCGGTGGGTGTGCTGGGGGTGCCGCGCGGGGTGTCCGGTTCCGGTCCATGCGGTCTGCGTCATGGGGGCAGCGTCCCAGCCCGCCGGCCCGGCCCAGCACCGCCGTAAGAGGGCTTGACCGGATCGGATGAACGGCGGGCGGGGCGGCCGCGCTGGGTGGGCCGGACGCGCTACGCCTGGTCCTTCTCGTACGACGAGGTGCCCGAATCGAGCAGCGGCTCCTGCTCCTTGAGGTGGGCCGGGGCGAAGGCGCGCAGCACGTGGTAGCCGGTGATCACCACGATCGTGCCGAGCGCGATGCCGCTGAGCTGGAAGTTCTCGGTGAACTTCAACGTCACGTTGCCGATGCCGATGATGATGCCGGCCGCGGCCGGAACCAGATTCAGCGGATTGCGCAGATCGACCTTGGCGTTGATCCAGATCTGCGCGCCGAGCAGCCCGATCATGCCGTACAGGATGACGGTGATGCCGCCGAGGACACCGCCCGGAATCGCCGCGACGACCGCGCCGAACTTGGGGCACACACCGAAGAGCAGCGCGAATCCGGCGGCGGCCCAGTAGGCCGCGGTCGAGTAGACGCGGGTGGCGGCCATGACGCCGATGTTCTCTGAGTACGTGGTGTTCGGTGGCCCGCCCACGGCGGTCGACAGCATCGAGCCGACGCCGTCGGCGGCGATCGCGGTGCCGAGCTTGTCGTCCAGGTTGGTGCCGGTCATCTCGCCGACGGCCTTGACGTGGCCCGCGTTCTCCGCGATCAGGGCGATGACGACGGGCAGCGCGACGAGGATCGCCGACCACTGGAAGCTCGGCGCGTGGAAGCTCGGGAGTCCGATCCAGTCGGCCTTGCCCACGCCCGAGAGGTCCAGGCGCCAGTGGTCGACGGCCTGCGGGCCGCCGTTCACCGAGTGGATCCTGCCGAAGACCTGGTCGAGCACCCAGGAGATGCCGTACCCGAAGATCAGCCCGAGGAAGATCGCGATGCGGGACCAGAAGCCGCGCAGGCACACCACGGCCAGACCGGTGAACAGCATCACCATCAGCGCGGTCCACTGGTCCTGCGGCCAGTACGTGGAGGCCGTGACCGGTGCCAGGTTGAAGCCGATCAGCATGACGACCGCGCCCGTGACGACGGGCGGCATCGCCGCGTGGATGATCCGGGCGCCGAACCGCTGCACCGCGAGACCGGCGAAG
Source organism: Streptomyces sp. CB01201 (assembly GCF_002803085.1). Lineage (GTDB taxonomy): Bacteria > Actinomycetota > Actinomycetes > Streptomycetales > Streptomycetaceae > Streptomyces > Streptomyces hundungensis. The sequence continues at coordinate 456,888 of NZ_NNBJ01000011.1, forward strand.
AACAGCACCACGCCGACGACGAAGACGGCGCCGGTCACGGTGGCGCTGGTGCCGCCCGTGGCCCGGATCGCGGCGGCGACGCCCACGAAGGAGAGCGAGCAGCCGAGGTAGCTGGGGACCCGGCCCTTGGTGGCGAGCAGGAAGATGACCGTCGCGATGCCGGACATCATGATCGCGAGGTTGGGGTCGAGGCCCATCAGGACCGGCGAGACGAACGAGGCGCCGAACATGGCCACCACGTGCTGGGCGCCGAGACCGATCGTGCGCGGCCAGGTGAGCCGTTCGTCGGGGCGGACGACGGCTCCTGGAGCGGGGGTCCGCCCGTCGCCGTGCAAGGTCCAGTGCACGCCGAGGCGCATGGTCGCTCCAGTTCGTCGGTGGGGGTCGGTGCCAAGAAAAGATCAGGCCAAATATTAGTGCCGGATCTCGACCTCCCCCGTCGGCCGGGCCGCGGGCGCGCGGGGCGGGTCAGGGCTGACGGGCCGGCGCGACGTCCGCCGTACCGGCCGGCTCCTGCGGACGGACCCCCGCCCGCAGCACCCGGGCCCCCGCTATGAGGCCGAGCGCGAGCACGGTCACCAGCCCGAACGAGACCACGAGGGAGGTCAGATCGGCGATCCCGCCGATCGCGGAGGGCGCGACCAGGCCCGAGGTGTACGTGATGGTCGCCACACCCGCGATGGCCTGGCTCGGGTTGGTGCCGCTGCGCCCGGCCGCCGCGAAGGCGAGCGGCACCACGACCGCGATCCCGAGCCCGATCAGACCGAACCCCGCCATCGCGACGGCCGGTCCCGGCGCGAACACCACGAGCAGACCGCCCAGTGTGGCGAGCACCCCTCCGGCGCGCACCGTACGCACGGCCCCGAAGCGGTCCACCCCCTTGTCGCCCGCGAGCCGGGCCACCGCCATCGTCAGCGTGAACGCGGTGGTGCAGGCCGCGGCCGTACCGGCCGAGGTGTCCAGGACGTCGCGCAGATAGACCGCCGACCAGTCCAGGCTCGCGCCCTCGGCGAACACCGCGCAGAACGCCACCATGCCGATGATCAGCGCCGACCTGGGCGGCAGCGTGAACCGGGGCGGCGGTGTCTCGTCGGGTGCGCTGCGCAGGTCGAGCACGCCCTGGCAGGCGGCGAGGCCGAGCAGGGTCAGGGCGGCGGCCGCCACGGTGAGGTGCAGCCGGGCGTCCGCTCCCAGGTGCGCGGCGAGCGTCCCGGACGCGGAGCCGATCAGCGCGCCCACGCTCCACATGCCGTGCAGCGAGGACATGATCGAGCGGCGGAGCCGGGTCTCGGTCTCCACGCCGAGCGCGTTCATCGCCACGTCCGCCATTCCGGCGCTCGCGCCGTACACGAAGAGCACCGCGCACAGCGTGTAGAGGTTCGGGGCGAGCGCGGGCAGCGTGAGCGCCAGGGTCCACAGGGCGAGCAGCCCGCGCAGCGCGTTGCGCGCCCCGAACCGGTGGGTGATCGCGCCGGACAGCGGCATCAGCAGGGACGAGCCGATCGCCGGGAAGGCGAGGGCGAGGCCGAGTTGGCCGGCGGAGACCCCGGCGTGGTCCTGGATCCAGGGGACCCGGGTGGCGAAATTGCCGGTCACCGCGCCGTGCACACAGAACACTGCGGCGATCGCGATCCGCGCCCGCCTCAACTGCCTTGGATCCAGAGCAAGTTCGGCTGCCATGTCGACCGGGTTTCCCTCCCTCGGGGGCGGCTTCCCCGCCGCCGCGGCGTAAACTATCAGGAACCCTGCCTGATAAATAGAACGGGTCGCAACCCGCTTACGCCGATCTGGAAGGATTCCTGGCATGCCCGCATCCCCGAGCACCGCCCGGGCCATCAACGACCGGCTCGCCCTGCGCCTCCTACAGGACGAGGGCCCGTTGACGGCAGGCCAGCTGAAGAACCTCACCGGACTCTCCCGGCCGACCGTCGCCGACCTCGTCGAGCGCCTTCAGGGCTCCGGCCTCGTGCATGTGGTGGGGGAGTCGGGTGCCGAGCGGCGCGGCCCCAACGCGCGGCTCTACGCGATCGTCGCCGACCGGGCACACCTGGCGGCCCTGGACGTGCGCACCGACAGCGTCTCGCTGGTCGTGGCCGACCTCGTTGGGCACACCCTCGCCGAGGCCACGCTGCCGATCGAGCCGGAGGCCGGGACGGGTCCCGCCGTCGAGCAGGCCGTGGCGCTCCTGGAGCGCACCGCGAAGGAGGCCGGCGCGGAGCGGCTGCACAGCGTCGGGGTCGGCGCTCCCGGGCTCATCGACCCGGCCAGCGGCGAACTGCGCGACACCAGCGGGCTGCCCGCCTGGCACCGCGAACTCGTCCGGGTCCTCGCCCGGCGGCTGCCCGCCGCCGTGCTCGTCGAGAACGAGACCAACCTGGCCGCCGTGGCCGAACAGCGGCTGGGCGCCGCCCGTGGTCAGGACACCTTCGTGCTCCTGTGGCTCGGGCAGGGCATCGGCTCGGCCCTCGTCCTGGACGGCAAGCTGCGCAGGGGCGCCTCGGGCGGCGCGGGCGAGATCGGATTCATGCCGGTACCGGGCACCAGTGGCCTGCCGTCCGCGACCGGCTGCGACGGCGGGTTCCACGAGCTGGTGCACGCGGGTGCGGTGGCGCGGCTCGCCGCCGGGTTCGGGCGGCCCGGCGGCGCGGAGGAGGCCGTCCGGGGCGCCGACGGGCCCTTCCTCGACGTGCTGGCTCAGCGGCTCGCCGTCGGCGCGGCGGGCGTGGTCGCGGTCCTCGACCCCGGGCTCATCGTGCTCGGCGGCGAACTGGGCCACGCCGGCGGCCCGTTGCTCGCCTCCCGCGTCCAGCGTGCCCTGGCCGCCCTGACCCCGCTCCCCACCGAGGTCAGGCCGAGCGCCCTGGGCGATGGCGCGGTCCTGGGCGGCGCGCTGCTGACCGCGCGGGATGCGGCCCAGGACGACCTCTTCGCGCCACATCCCTGACGTGGCAAGCGGACTGACGACACGTCATATCTGATGCGCCCTCATATGCCCGCACCCGACGGCGGCCAAGGGCCGGGAGACCGCCGCCGGGCGTTCGTGCGGGGAGCGGATCAGCAGGCGCCGAGGTCCTGCCACACTCCCCAGTCACCGGTAGTACCCGGTTCCTCGCCCTTCGTCCACCACTTGGACTTCCAGGTGTGGGACTTGTACGAGACGGTCGTGCCGCCGCCGTACGCGGAACCCGCCGACCAGACCGGCGCCGCGCAGGTGCCCCCCGGCGGCGTGGGTGACGGCGAGGGCCCGGTCGTGCCCGAGGGCGTCGGGGCGGGGGTCGGGGTCGGGGTGCCCGAGGGGGTCGGGGTGGGCGTCGAGGTGCCGGGGTCGCTCACGACCGCCCCCCGGGTGCGGTCGCCGGCCAGCGCATAGGTCTTGCCACCGAAGGTCACCGTCCAGTTCGAGGGGGTGGAAACCGGCAGGTAGTAGACGAAGTCGAGGGTGACCGAGGCGCCCGGTGCCAGCGACTGCCAGCTCGGCAGCTTCAGCGAGACGCGGTTGTAGTCGCCCTTGAGCCCGCCGATGTTGTTGGCCGCGGTGTGGTCGCTGCGCACGATCGTGGTGCCGAAGCCGGACTGGTCCTTGGCGTTGGCGGGGGCCGAAGTGCCGTAGTCGAACTGGAACTCCGTGCCGCCGGGCAGCGTCGCCGTGGTGTTGTTGGTGAGCGTTACCTTGGGGCTGATGGGGTAGTTGGAGTCGCCGAGCGGGAACTGCCCGAAGTCCACGCCGATGTTCAGCGCCTGGCTGGGCAGGGCGATCGTGGAGCGCTTGTTGCCGTACGGGGTGGCCGACTTGAACTTGTCGTACATCTCGCTCGTCAGGGTCGAGCCCTGCTCGTACTGGCCCTTGCCCGCGTTCCACTGGTAGTCGCCGGCCAGTTCCCAGACCATCGTGCCACCGATGCCCTTGTCCACGACGTAGTCGGCCTTGGCTCCCACCGACTGCTCGTCCTCGGTGGACAGGAAGACCTTCTTCTGGTCGTTCCACAGCCAGGGCGCCACCAGCGTGGAGTCGTAGTTGCGGACGTAGCTGCCGGTGAGCTTGGTGGCGGCAGGGAGGCCGTACTGGGTGACGTAGTCGCCGACGATCCCCTTCTCCAGGTTCTTGGCGTGCCACATCGGGTTGGAGCCCGCCGGGGCCTCCTTGCCGTTGGCGTCCAGGTCGTGCCAGAGGTTGTCGATGCCGACGGCGCCGTCACCGCAGGCCGTCAGGCCGGAACCGGCGGGACAGGTGGTCGAAGGCGCCTTGCCCCAGAGGCCGTTGGTGCCGCCCTGCACGTTCTGGAAGCCGCGCGTGTAGTACGGCAGGCCCATGTTGATGCGCCCGGCCGGCATGGAACCGCGGAAGTAGTGGTAGGCCCAGTCGGCGTTGAGATAGCCGATGCCGCCGTACTGGGACGTGGAGTAGACGCCGGCGGCCGCGAGTTCCGCGTCCTTGCCGTCGTCGAAGAGCGAGGCGTTGGGGCCGACGTACTGGTTCCAGGCGCCGTGCAGGTCGTAGGACATGATGTTGACGTAGTCCAGGTACTGCTGGACCTGGAAGGTCTCCATGCCGCGCAGCAGGTAGCCGGAGGACGGCGCGGCGACCGAGAGCAGATAGTGCTTCCCGTCGGCCGCCCCCGCGCGGTCGAGCTTCTCGCGCAGCGACTTCATCAGCGCCGCGTAGCCCTTGACGAGACCGGCCCGGCGGGCGTTGGAGATGCTCAGGTCGAGCGGGTTGCCCGCGTCCTTCATCGTCGTCGGGTACTCGTAGTCGATGTCGACGCCGTTGAAGCCGTACTTCTTGATGAAGGCGACCGCCGAGTCGGCGAAGGTGTCGACGCCGGCCTGGTTGACCGAGCCGTCCGCGTTGGTGGCCATCGCGTAGAAGCCGCCGGAGTCGACGCGCTTGCCGTCGTCGCCGAAGTAGCCGCCGGTCTCGGCCCAACCACCCACGGAAATCAGGGTCTTCACGTTGGGGTGCTGCTTCTTGAACTTGTTGAGCAGGTTGAAGTGGCCCTTGTAGGGGAGCGAGGGGTCCATCTCGGCGCCCGCGACGCCCGGCCAGGTCATCCCGGTCGCGGCGTTCTTGTCGCTGTCGGTGCCGACGGAGATCTTGTTGTCCGAACCGACGTGTGCGAAGGCGTAGTTGATGTGGGTGACCTTGTCCCACGGGATGTCGGAGGCGAGGTAGGCGGGCGTCCCGTCCTGGCCGGTGCGCCAGCCGGTGAAGTAGCCGATGACCCGGCGCTGGTGGTCGGCGCCCATCTTCTCGCGGCCGTCGGTGTCGTACACCGAGCAGTACGGGACGTCGACGCCCGGCGTCTTGTACAGGCCGTCGGGACGACAGGCCTCGTTGTCGACGGCGGCCTGCGAGACGCCGGTGGACAGCGCGCCGAACAGCAGCCCGGCGACCGCGGTGGCGGCCGTGAGCAGCGCGGTGCGTCTGCGGGTGGGGGAGAGCACGGGCAGTTCCTCCTGGGAGGTGGGCGGAACACAACGAACAAGGCGGTGGTCGTGCGCGGCCCCGGCGTGCGCACACCGGCGGGCCTCTCCTCGGAGGTGACGCAGAGATTAAAAGGACTAGACCAGTGCGTCAATAGGTATGGACCAAAGGCATACGCCGCTGCGCGCGTTCCGCCCGGCTCCCGGGCGGCCCCACTGGATTTCGGCCAATCTGTGAGCCAGGCCACATCTACTCACTCGCATGGCCTTCGGGCAGCCGTGGCACACTGGCCCTGTACCAGCAGCAGCGCACTCCGGGGTCGGTGCAATTCCGAACCGGCGGTTATAGTCCGCGACCCGTCCGCATCCAGCGGCCGGTTGACCAGGTGAAATTCCTGGACCGACGGTGAAAGTCCGGATGGGAGGCAGTGCGCGGCGGGCGGACCGTTGACCGGTCACGTCGGCCGTCTGTTACCGGTCGTCCACGTGGGCACCGGTCTCTTTCGGCCGTGGCGTGAGCTGTGCGCGATGGTCTTTTCCCGCTCTCTGTCGTCATCGACAGGCCCCGGAGTCCGTGCCCGAAGAGGCAGGAGGACCCGGTGGCACCCACAGCCGACGCGGCCGCCATGCGCCGAGCCGTCGAGCTCGCGGCGCGCGGACTCGGCTCCACCAGCCCCAACCCGGTCGTCGGATGCGTGATCACCGACGCCTCCGGCACGGTCGTGGGCGAGGGATACCACCGGCGGGCCGGCGGCCCGCACGCCGAGGTCCACGCCCTGCGGGACGCGGGCGAGAAGGCCCGTGGCGGCACCGCCTACGTCACCCTGGAACCCTGCAACCACACCGGCCGCACCGGGCCCTGCGCCCAGGCGCTCATCGAGGCCGGCGTCGCCCGTGTCCACTACGCGGTCGGCGACCCGAACCCGCAGGCCACCGGCGGGGCCGACACCCTGCGCGCGGCCGGCGTCCACGCCGAGCGGGGCCTGCTCGCCGAGGAGGCCGAGGCGGTCAACGCCGCCTGGCTCACCTCGATGCGGCTCGGCCGCCCGCACGTCACCTGGAAGTACGCGGCCACCCTCGACGGGCGCACCGCGGCCGAGGACGGCACCAGCCGCTGGATCACCTCCGCCGAGGCCCGCGCCGACGTCCACCGGCTGCGCGCCGAGTGCGACGCCGTGGTCGTGGGCTCCGGCACCGCTCGCACCGACGACCCGCACCTCGCCGTGCGCGGCATCGACGGAGCAACTCAGCCACTGCGCCTGGCAGTCGACACCGACGCCACCGCCGTCAAGCCCGGCGCCCGCATCCTCGACGACGCGGCGCCCACCCTGATCGCGGTCGCCGAGGACGTCGACGCGGCCCACCTGCCCGAGGCCGCCGTGCTGCGCCTCCCGCGCGCCGCGACCGGCCTGCACATCCCCGCACTGCTCGACGCCCTGCACACCCGGGGCGTGCGCTCGGTCCTCCTCGAAGGCGGCCCGACCCTGGCCGGCGCCTTCGTCGCCGCGGGCGCCGTCGACAAGGTCGTCGGCTACCTCGCACCCGCCCTGCTCGGCGCCGGACCCACCGCACTCGCCGGAGCGGGAATCACCACCATCGCCGACGCGTTGCGGCTCGACATCACCGAGGCCGTGCGCATCGGCCCCGACCTGCGCATCACTGCCACCCCTCTCGCCAAGGAGCGCTGAACGTGTTCACCGGAATCGTCGAAGAGCTGGGCGAGGTCGCCGCCATCGAGACCCTCGGTGACGCCTCCCGCTTCCGTCTGCGCGGCCCCCTCGTCACCGAAGGTGCCGGACACGGCGACTCCATCGCCGTCAACGGCGTCTGTCTGACGGTCGTGGAGTTCGGCGACGGCGAGTTCACCGCCGACGTGATGGACGAGACGCTCAAGCGCTCCAGCCTCGGCGCCCTGGAGGTCGGCTCCCGGGTCAACCTGGAGCGGCCCATGGCCGTCGGCGGCCGGCTCGGCGGGCACATCGTGCAGGGCCACGTCGACGGCACCGGCACGGTGCTCGCCCGCACGCCCTCGGAGAACTGGGAGATCGTCAAGATCGCCCTGCCCGCCGACCTCTCCCGCTATGTCGTCGAGAAGGGCTCGATCACCGTGGACGGCGTCAGCCTCACGGTCGTGGAGGCCGCCGCCGACTACTTCACCATCAGCCTCATCCCGACCACCCTCGCGCTGACCACGCTCGGCATCAAGCAGCCCGGCGACCCGGTCAACCTGGAGGTCGACGTCATCGCCAAGTACGTCGAGCGGCTGCTCGGCGCGAGCCACGGGGGGAACGACAAGTGAGCATGGTGAACTGGCTGAACGGCGAGGCCTTCACGGTCCTCGGTCAGCACATCAAGTGGTCGGACATGATCGGCAACACCATCGGCCTGATCGCCCTCGCGCTCGGCTGGCGCCGCTCCCTATGGACCTGGCCCGCCCAGTTCGTCTCGGGGCTGATCCTGTTCGTGGCGTTCGCCGCCGGGCACCTGTCCGGCAGCGCCGGCAAGCAGGTCGTGGTGATGGTCGTCGCGGCCGGCGGCTGGCTCGCCTGGAGCCGCCGGGGCCGGCAGCAGGCGCAGGACGGCTCCATCGCCGTACGGTTCGCGACCTGGCGCGAGCGGGCCTTCCTGCTCGGCGGCGCCGCCGTCGGCACGGTCGCCGTGGCGTGCCTGTTCACCGCCTACCCGGCGCTCTCCTGGGACCCGTGGCCCGACGCGTACGTCTTCGTCGGGACCGTCGTGGCGATGTTCGCCCAGGCCCGCGGCATGGTCGAGTTCTGGTTCGCCTGGCTGCTCGTCGACCTCGTCGGCGTCCCGCTCAACTTCGCCAACGGATACGCCTTCTCCGGCTTCGTCTACGTCATTTACGGCGCGCTCGTCCTGTGGGGCATGCGCGACTGGTGGCTGCGCTCGCGCACGAGCGTCAAGCCCGTCCTGGAAGGAGCGACGGCATGACCACGCACGCACCCACCTGGTACTCCACCGACAACCGCGAGGACCTCGCCCTCGACCCCGTCGAGCAGGCCATCCGCGACATCGCGGCGGGCCGGCCCGTGGTCGTCGTCGACGACGAGGACCGCGAGAACGAGGGCGACCTCGTCATCGCGGCCGAGAAGGCCACCCCCGAGATCGTCGCGTTCATGATGAGCGAGTGCCGCGGTCTGATCTGCGCGCCCATGGAGGGCGAGGACCTCGACCGGCTCGAACTGCCGCAGATGGTCGAGCACAACACCGAGTCGATGAAGACCGCCTTCACCGTCTCCGTGGACGCCACGGCCGCCCACGGCGTGAGCACCGGCATCTCCGCCGCCGACCGCGCCACCACCCTGCGCCTGCTCGCCGACGGCCGCTCCGCCTCCGGCGACTTCGTCCGCCCCGGCCACATCTTCCCGCTGCGCGCCAAGCCCGGCGGGGTGCTGGTCCGCAACGGCCACACCGAGGCCGCGGTCGACCTCGCCCGGCTCGCCGGGCTCGCCCCGGCCGGCGCCATCGTCGAGATCGCGGGCGAGGACGGCGTCATGCTGCGCCTGCCCGAGCTCGTCCCGTTCGCCCGCAAGCACGGCCTGACGATCATCTCCATCGAGGACCTGATCGCCTACCGCCGCTCCGCCGAGCCCACCGTGCGCCGCGAGGCCGAAGTCCATCTGCCCACCGTGGCGGGGGAGTTCACCGCCTACGGCTACCGCTCCACCGTCGACGGCGTGGAGCACGTCGCCCTGGTCCACGGCGAGATCGGCGACGGCGAGGACGTTCTGGTCCGGGTCCACTCCGAGTGCCTGACCGGCGACATCTTCCACTCCCTGCGCTGCGACTGCGGCCCCCAGCTCCAGGCCTCGATGGAGCGCATCACCGAGGCCGGGCGGGGCGTCGTGGTCTATCTGCGCGGGCACGAGGGCCGGGGCATCGGCCTGCTCTCCAAGCTCCGCGCGTACGAACTCCAGGAGCGCGGCCGCGACACCCTCGACGCCAACCTGGAGCTCGGCCTGCCCGCCGACGCCCGTGACTACGCGGCCGGCGCCCAGATCCTCACCGACCTCGGCGTGCACAGCCTGCGCCTGATGACCAACAACCCCGACAAGATCACCGCGCTCGTCCGGCACGGTCTGACGGTGTCGGGCCGCGAGCCCATGCCCGTCCAGGCGGGCGAGCACAACCTGCGGTATCTGCGCACCAAGCGGGATCGCATGGGGCACGACCTGCCGTGGCTCGACGGCGGCCCCGCGCCGATGTCGGCCTGCGGCAACCAGTAGGCAGGACGAGACACCGCACACCGGGAAACCACAGATTCCAGAACACCGCACATCCCAGAACACAGCACGTCCCAGAACACCTGAAGGAGAGCACGTGAGCGGCAAGGGCGCACCCGAACTGTCCGTACGCAACTGTGGAGACCTCCGTGTCGCCGTGGTCGCGGCACAGTGGCACGAGAAGGTGATGGACGGACTCGTCGACGGCGCCCTGCGCGCCCTGCACGAGCTCGGCATCGACGAGCCGACGCTGCTGCGCGTCCCCGGCAGCTTCGAACTGCCGGTGGTGGCCAAGGTGCTCGCGGGCCGCGGCTACGATGCCATCGTCGCGCTCGGCGTCGTCATCCGGGGCGGCACCCCGCACTTCGAGTACGTGTGCCAGGGTGTCACCAACGGCCTCACCCAGGTCACCGTGGACACCGGCGTACCCGTCGGATTCGGCGTGCTGACCTGCGACACCGAGGAGCAGGCCCTGGACCGGGCCGGCCTCGAAGGGTCGAACGAGGACAAGGGCCACGAAGCGGTCACCGCCGCCGTGGCCACCGCGGCCACGCTGCGCACGGTCAGCGAACCCTGGCGCTGAGCGACCGGACCCCACCCCTTACCCTAAGAAGCATCATGGCGAACAAACCCTCCAAGAGCTTCGAAGAGCTCTTCACCGAGCTCCAGCTCAAGGCCGCCAACGGCGACCCGTCCACCTCCCGCACCGCCGAGCTGGTGGACAAGGGCGTGCATGCCATCGGCAAGAAGGTCGTCGAGGAGGCCGCCGAAGTCTGGATGGCCGCCGAGTACGAGGGCAAGGAAGCCGCCGCCGAGGAGATCTCGCAGCTGCTGTACCACGTCCAGGTGATGATGGTCGCGCGCGGGATCTCCCTCGACGACGTCTACGCCCACCTCTGAGCACCCCTTCCCCCCTGGCACACCTCTCCGTACGAAAAGGAAGCTGACCTCATGCTGCGCATCGCCGTCCCCAACAAGGGTTCACTGTCCGGACCTGCGTCGGCGATGCTCCATGAGGCCGGCTACCGGATGCGCAAGGAGTCGAAGGAACTCGTCCTGGTCGACCCCGTCAACCAGGTCGAGTTCTTCTACCTGCGCCCCAAGGACATCGCGATCTACGTGTCCGCGGGCAAGCTCGACATCGGCATCACCGGCGAGGACCTGCTGATCGACTCCGGTGCCGACGCCGAGGTGATCCTGCCGCTCGGCTTCGCCCGCTCCACCTTCCGCTTCGCCGCCAAGCCCGGCACCGTCTCGGACATCAAGGACCTGGCGGGCAAGACGATCGCCACCTCCTACGAGGGCATCGTCGCCAAGCACCTCGCCGAAGCCGGCGTGGACGCCTCCGTGGTGCACCTCGACGGCGCCGTGGAGACCGCGATCGAGCTGGGCGTCGCCCAGGTCATCGCCGATGTCGTGGAGACCGGCACCTCGCTGCGCAACGCGGGCCTCGAAGTCTTCGGCGAGCCGATCATGAAGTCGGAGGCGGCCGTCATCCGCCGCACCGGAGCCGAGGACAACGCCAAGGTCCAGCAGTTCCTGCGCCGCCTCCAGGGCGTCCTGGTCGCCCGCAGCTACGTGATGATGGACTACGACTGCCGCGCCGAGCACCTGGAGCGGGCGGTCGCCCTCACCCCGGGCCTGGAGTCGCCCACGATCTCCCCGCTGCACAACGAGGGCTGGGTCGCCGTCCGCTCGATGGTCCCCGCCAAGGACTCCCAGCGGGTCATGGACGACCTGTACGAGCTGGGCGCCCGGGCCATCCTCACCACGGCCATCCACGCCTGCCGCCTCTGACCCGTGGACGGCGCCGGACGGCGCCGCCGACGACAGCGACGAAGACGACCGCGACGAAAGCGAACGACACCGTGTCCGCCCCCGTGCCCCAACCCCCCGTCCTGCCGGTCACGTTCAGGCCGACCGTGACCCGGGCCGTCCTGCTGATCAGCGCCGCCGCCATGTTCGTCGCCATGACGGTGATGTCGCTGCTCCTGGAGACCCTGAGCGGGGGCGAGCGGGGCAGCTTCATCCTGATGGCCGCCCTGTTCGCCGGGGTGCTCGTGCTGCTCAGCCGGCCGAAGGTGGTCGCCGACGACACGGGCGTCACCGTGGTCAACCTCACCGCGCGGCGCCGGCTCGCCTGGCCGGAGATCCTCCGGGTGAACCTGCGCCCCGGCGACCCCTGGGTCTTCCTCGACCTCTCCGACGGCACCAGCCTGCCCGCGCTCGGCATCCAGCCCGGCAGCGGCAAGGCCCGCGCGATCCGTGACGCCAGGGCGCTGCGCGCGCTCGCCGAGAGCCACGGCAGCCGCGGCACCGGACCCGATTCACCCGGCTCGGCTCACGACAACGGCTGAGCCCCTTGCCCCACCAGGCACCATCTTGATTACCCTGATGTCGGCGGCGCCAAGAGCGCCCCGCCCCGCACAAGGGCCGGCGCCATCGGCCGCGGGGCACCAGCGACCCGAGGAGTGACTCCCTCCAGCAATGGACGGATCGTCCGGTAGTACCTGCGCCGCCCCCTCCCCGGAGGCGGCGGCATGACCATCACACTCGTGCTGCTCTTCGCGGCATTCCTTCTGATCCTCGCCAACGGCTTCTTCGTCGCCGCCGAGTTCGGCCTGGTCACCGTCGACCGGCCGGACGCCGAACGGGCGGCGGCCGAGGGCGACCGCAGGGCCCGCACCGTGGTGCGCGCCCTGCGCGAGCTGTCCTTCCAGCTCTCCGGCACCCAGCTCGGCATCACCATCACCTCGCTCGTGGTCGGCATGCTGGCCGAGCCGGCGCTCGCCGACCTGCTCGACGGGCCGATCGGCGCCACCGGGCTCCCGGCCGGCGCGGTCTCCGGCATCAGCGTCGTACTCGGCATGCTGCTCGCGGCAGCCGTGCAGATGGTGATCGGCGAACTCGTGCCGAAGAACTGGGCGGTCTCCAAGCCGCTCCAGGTGGCCCGTTTCGTGGCCGGGCCGCAGGACCGCTTCTCGCGGCTCTTCCGCCCGCTCATCGCGCTGCTCAACACCGTCGCCAACCGCCTGGTGCGGGCGCTCGGGGTGGAGCCCGCCGACGAGCTGGCCTCGGCCCGCACACCCGGCGAGCTCGTCTCCCTGGTGCGGCACTCGGCCCGGGCCGGCGCCCTGGAACAGGACACCGCCGACCTCTTCGTACGGACCCTCTCGCTCGGCCACCTCACGGCCGAGAACGTGATGACCCCGCGCGTCAAGGTCAGCGCCCTGCAAACCACCGCCACCGCCGCCGACGTCCTCAACCTCACGCGCGCCACCGGCCTCTCGCGCTTCCCGGTCTACCGGGAGCGCATCGACGAGATCGTCGGCATGGTCCACCTCAAGGACGCGCTCGCGGTGCGGCCCCCCGAGCGGCTGCGCACCGCGGTCGGCCTGATCGCGGTGCCGCCGCTGCTCGTCCCGGAGACGCTGCCCGTGCAGCAGCTCCTGGAGCGGCTGCGCAGCGAACAGCCGATAGCCGTCGTCGTGGACGAATACGGCGGCACGGCCGGCGTCGTCACCCTGGAGGACATCGTCGAGGAGCTCGTCGGCGAGGTCCGTGACGAGCACGACGGCGCGGACGCCGGCCGGCCCGAGCTCGCCGTGGTGGCGGGCGAGGACGGCAGGCCCGCCTGGGAGGCCGACGGCAGCTGCCGGGTCCTCTCGCTCGGCCGGATAGGCCTGGAGGCGCCCGAGGGCCCCTACGAGACCGTCGCGGGCCTGGTCGCCGACCTCCTCGGCCGCATCCCGGTCCCCGGCGACCGGGTCGAGCTGCCCGGCTGGCGGATCCAGGTCCGCCGGGTCGAGCGGTACCGCGCCGAGCGGGTCCGCTTCGTGCGGACGGCCGAGGCACCGTTGGCGGAGGCGGTCCGATGAGCCTGCTCCAACTCCTGTTCGCGCTGCTGCTCGTGCTCGCCAACGGATTCTTCGTCGGCGCCGAGTTCGCGCTCGTGTCCGTGCGCCGCAGCCAGATCGAACCGCTGGCCGCCTCCTCCGCGCGGGCCCGCCAGGTGCTGCACGGCCTGGAGAACCTGCCGCAGATGATGGCCGCGGCCCAATTCGGCATCACCGTCTGCTCGTTGACGCTCGGCGCGGTCGCGGAGCCGACCGTGGCCCGGCTCCTGGAGCCCGTCTTCCAGGCGGCCCGGCTGCCCGAGGGCCTGATCCATCCGCTGGGCTATGTGATCGCGCTCGCCCTGGTGGTCTCGCTGCACCTCGTCATCGGCGAGATGGTCCCGAAGAACATGGCGATGGCCGCGCCCGAGCGGACCGCGCTCTGGTTCAGCCCGGGCCTGGTCGCCTTCGCCCGGGTCTGCAAGCCCGTGACGATCACGCTCGGCGCCTGCGCGCGGCTCATCCTGAAGCTGTTCCGGGTCGAGCCGAAGGACGAGGTGGAGGCCGTCTTCACCAGCGTCCAGCTCGGCCGCCTCGTCGAGGACTCCGGCCAGGCCGGGCTCCTGGAGCCCGAGGCCCAGGAACGCCTGGAGGACGCCCTGGAGCTGGGCAGCCGCCCGGTCACCGACGTCCTGCTCGACCGGGCCTCCCTGGTCACGGTCGGCTGCTCGGTGACGCCCCGGGAGCTGGAGGAGCTGACGGTACGCACCGGATACTCCCGCTTCCCGGTGTGTGCCGAGGGCGGCGCCTTCATGGGCTTCCTGCACGTCAAGGACGTCCTCGACGTGGAGGAGCAGGGGCGCGCGGTGCCCCAGCAGCTGTGGCGGCCGCTCGCCACCCTGCGGGCCGAACTGCCCCTGGACGACGCCCTCACGGTGATGCGCCGCGCGGCCACCCACCTCGCCCTCGTCACGGACGGCTCCGGGCGGGTGCTCGGTCTGGTCGCCCTGGAGGACGTACTGGAGAAGCTGGTGGGCGAGGTCCGCGACCCGGCCCACCGCGAGGAACCGGCCCCGCTGGCCCGGCTCGCCGAGCCGCGCGGCGAACAGGCACAGCAGGCGCTGGCCGGATAGCTAGAGCGGCTCCTGGGGGTCGCGGCGCGCGGGGCCGCGACCCGACAGGACCTCCCCGTACGCCTGCATCAGATCGGGCAGCCGCAGGGTGGAGAGGTCGTCGCGGGTCGGGGTCGTCGGGTACATCGACAGCCTCAGGTCCCGGTAGGCGCAGCTCTTCTCGTACAGGGTGCGCAGGAATCGGCCGTTGCCCAGCTCGTCGATCCAGCCCTGGTCGACGACGTGCCCGCTGATCGAGCGCAGCTCGTCCAGGGCCTCCTCGTCCCACGCGTCCCCGTTCTCGCCGGCCAGCACCTCGCCGATCGACGTCAGTTCCAGGGGGCGGTAGGAGGGGAAGTCGACGCGGCTGGTGAAGCGCGAGGACAGGCCCGGGTTGGTGGCGAGGAGGCGGTCCATGCCCTCGGGGTAGCCGGCGAGGATGACCACGAGGTGGTCGCGGTTGTCCTCGGCGCGCTTGAGCAGCACCTGGAGCGCCTCGTCGCCGTACGCGTCGCCCTTGCTGTAACCGGAGTTGGCGAGCGAGTACGCCTCGTCCACGAAGAGCACGCCGCCGAGCGCCGAGTCGATCAGCTCGTTGGCCTTGACGGCCGTCTGGCCGAGGAACTCGCCCACCAGATCGGCCCGTTGGGCCTCCACCAGGTGGTCGCCGCCGAGCAGCCCGAGCGCGTAGAAGACCCGGCCCAGGATGCGGGCGACGGTGGTCTTACCGGTGCCGGAGGGGCCCGAGAAGACAAAGTGACGTTTCGGCGGCTGGACCGGAAGGCCCTGACTCGCCCTGAGCCGCGCCATGTTGAGCTGCGCGGACAGCGCCTTGACCTGACGCTTGACCGGTTCGAGCCCCACCATCCGCTCCAGCTCCGCCAGCGCCTCGGCGAGCAGAGCGGGATCGGTGGGCCCGGCCGGGAACTGCGGGGGCGCGGGCTGCGCGGGAACGCCGGGCTTGTCCCGGACGCCGTCGCGCACCACCCCCGCGGGGCCGGCGAGCGGCGCCTGCGCCTCACCGCCGAGCCGCAGCTCACGGCCCTCGGGGGCGTCGAGCCCGAGCGCGGAGTCCGCCTCCGCCTCCACGGTGTCGCCGAAGCCGGACAGGGCGACCGCGGCGAGGTCGGGGGACTCGTCGGCGCCCTCGTACCCGTCGTTCTCGGTGATCGCGGTCAGCCGGGCCGCGGTGTCCATGAACGCCGGGTCGACGCGGTGCACGGCCCGGTACAGGGGCAGGGCCGCCGCCGAGCGCCCGGTGCCCTCGTGGGCGCGGGCCAGCCAGTAGCGCAGCTCCTTGCGCTGGGGCTGTTCACTGCGGCAGCGCATCAGTGCGGCCGAAAGCAGCGGCTCGGCCTGCCCGAACATCTCCAGGCGGACCCGGGCCATCCCGCCGAACAGGCCGGCCTCGATGCCGAGCAGCGGGTCGTCGACCAACGGCTCGGTGTGGCGCACCAGTTGGTCCCAGTCCTTGACCAGATAGGCGCGGCAGGCATGCAGGAAGCGGACCTGGGGATCGGCGTCCACGGGCGGCAGACCCGCCAACGCCCGGTCCAGCTCGGGGACATGGCGTCCGTCCAGCCAGTGCGAGGCGTGCGCGAGCAGCAGATCGCGCGGGCTCTCCAGCACCGGCTGGACCCACCAGCCCAGCCAGTACCAGGAGTTGAGGGTCCTGCGGTGACCGGCGCGCTGTTCGCCGAAGCGTTCGCGATGGCGGTACATGCGCAGCAGCGCGGTCGTGGTGTCCACGCGCAGGGCGTGCAGTCCGAGCCAGCCGTCCGCCATCGCGGGGTCGAGCCGCACCGCGGTGCGGAACTCCTCCTCGGCCTGCGGGTACGCGCCCATGGTGTACGCGTCCACCCCGCGCAGCCAGGCCAGATCGGCCGGGGCGTGTACGCCCGGAGTGCCGAAGTCCATCACGTCCCCCACCACCGTGCCCCGTGCTGAACCGCCCATTCGCACAACGGAATTGACGGGAGTTGACCGCACCGATGTGCATCGTACCTGCGGGAAGGCCCGCTGCCGAAGGGGGCGGGAGGGGAGCTCGCATGGTGACCCAGGGTGAGTGAAACGCCCTGTGCGGCGGGCTCGAAAGGGAGGAGAGGGCAGAACGAAGCCCCCGATCACGGGGGAACAACCGGGGGCTTCGCGTCCGCGGCGGCTCCGAAAAGCCGCACATTGAGAACGTAAGACCTGTATGGCCCCTGGGTCAAGCGGAGTTGAAGCACTCCGGGGGCTGTTTTGCGACTGTTCCGTGCGGTGGGGTGAACTCGTCACGTTCGGTGAGCGAATGGCTCGTACGGGCAGCCGAATCGAGTCCCGGCAGCCACTCGTACCCCTTCCGCACCTGCCGTACCAACGCATCCGCGAAGGGTCTCGACGGGTCCTCGGCGAAATGGCGCATCTCCGCCTCCGTCCAGTCGTCCCAGAAGGCGGAAAGTCCGATTCCGTCGCGCTGGCGGCCCCGCGCCCAGGAGGCCGGCGCGGCCAGTTCCATCCAGACGAGCAGCGCGAGCCGGGGCCGCAGCGCCCGCCGGCCGGCCCCGACGCCCTCGATGATCACCACTGGCGCGGGCTCCAGGGAGCGCGGGGCCCCGAACCGCCGCAGCTGCCAGTCGTACGGCTCGTACCGGGCCCGCTCGCCGTGCGCGAACGGATCGAGCACCTGGCGGCCCAGCCGGTCCGGCCAGCCGAAGAACTCCTCGTGCGTGGCCAGATCGTCCAGGTGCAGCACCGGCACCCCGCCCAGCGCCCCGGCGAGGCGGTCCGCGAACGTGGACTTGCCGGAGCCCGCGTGCCCGTCCACCCCGACCAGCCGTACCGGGCCGCAGGACGGGGGCAACTCCCTTGCCAACGCGGCCAGTTCGGCCACGGCGGGGCCAGTGGGTGGCGTACTCGTCATCGCGTCCTGCCTGGGTGGTGCCGGGGCGGGCCCGGACCGGCGTGCTGCCGGGCGGACTCCGGGGGGAGATGCTTCGACCGTACCCGGTGCGGGGGAGCGGGGCGCGCGGGTGGCGACCTGGGGGCGGCCACCCGCCGGCGGAGAGCCGCCCAGCTCATGCCAGTGGTGGAGACCAATACGTCCAGACCAATATTGGCCCCGTGGCACGCGCCGAAGCACTGGCCGAAGGGGCCCCCGACCCGCAATAGTTGGCCCGCTGTCGTGTGCACTCGCCACCCCATCCGTGACCGACCGGGGGTCCTCACCGTGACAAGCCCCACCTCCCGCAGAACCGTCCTCGCCGCGGCCGTCGCCGTCGCGGCCGGCGCCGTGACCGCGTCCGCGGGCCCGGCGGCCGCGTCCGGCGGCGCCGCCCGACCGAAGCAGGGCCGGCCGCTCGTGGACAACCAGGCCTGGACCTCCCACGCCGACTGGCGCTCCGGCACCGCCCACGGGGTGCGTGCCGAGACCGGCCGGCGCCCCGGCATCGTCATCGCGCGCCCGGCCGGGACCAGCTCCTACACCGACCCGCACACCCAGCGGACCGCCACCTGGGAGTACGCGAGCTGGACCTCGCCGGTGCACCGCTCCACCGTGCCCGCGACCGAGTCCGTCGCCCACTGGAACGCCCACACTCCGCCCGGCACCTGGATCCAGGTCGAGCTGCTCGGCACCTACACCGACGGCACCGCCACACCGGCGTACGTGATGGGCCGCTGGACGGCCGGCGACGGAGACACGGACATCCGCCGCACCTCCGTCGACGGCCAGGGCGACGGGAAGAGCTCCATCTCGACCGACACCTTCGCCATCGACACCCCGGCGAGCGGCCTGCGCCTGGCCTCCTACCGGCTGCGGGTCACCCTCTACCGCCCGCCGGGCAGCCGGCTCACGCCGACCGTGTGGCGGCTCGGCGCGATGGCGTCGGACATCCCGGACCGGTTCACCGTGGACGCCTCGACGCCGGGCCACGCGGGCGAGCTGGCGGTGCCGAGCTACTCGCAGGAGATCCACAAGGGCCAGTACCCGCAGTACGACAACGGCGGCGAGGCCTGGTGCAGCCCCACCTCCTCGCAGATGATCATCGAGCACTGGGGGCGCCGGCCGAGCGCGGCCGACCTCGCCTGGGTGGACCCGTCCTATGCCGATCCCCAGGTGTGCCACGCGGCCCGTCAGACCTACGACTACCAGTACCAGGGCTGCGGCAACTGGCCCTTCAACGCCGCCTACGCCGCCACCTACCGGGACCTGAGCGCGGTGGTCACCCGGCTGCGCTCGCTGAACGACGTGGAGACGCTGGTCCGCGCCGGCATCCCGGCCATAACGTCCCAGTCGTTCCTCGCGACCGAACTGACCGGCGCGGGCTACGGGACCTCGGGGCACCTGATGACCGTGATCGGCTTCACCGCCGACGGCGACGTCATCGCCCACGACCCGGCGTCGCCCGATGACGCGGCCGTACGGCGCGTCTACAAACGGCGCGAATTCGAGAACATCTGGCTGCGGACCAAGCGCTACAACGCGAGCGGAAACGTGTCCTCCGGCACAGGTGGCATCTGCTACCTGTACTGGCCCGCATCCCCGACGGCCGGTCAGCGCAAGGCCCTGGCGGCCGTCGGCATCCGCTGAGCGGGCCTTGGCGCCCCGGGGTCAGTGACGAACGTCTCTACCCCGGGGCGCCGGTCCGCTGGCACTGTGGACGGGTCACCGGGGGGACCGTGCACCGCCACACGACCGAGTGAGTTGCCATGACCCTGCCTGCCACCACCCTCGACGATCCCCGAGCCCTGGCCGAGCTGCGCGCCCGCACCGGTGGCCCCAAGGACACCGGCCCCAAGGTCCTCGAACACATCCTGGGCTGGACCCTCGTGGTGGTCATCGCCATGCTGGTCACACAGACGGGCCTGCTGTAGCGGGGAGCCGCCGCGGCTAGGTGGTGAGCTCCAGGTCGAGGTCGGCCTTCCAGTGCCGCCCCGGGACGCCGACCAGGCCGTAGAGGAACCGCACCGGTGAGCGCCGGGCCAGCAGGGCGAGGCCCGCCAGTACGGCGAAGAGCAGCAGCCCCAGCGGCCATCCGAGCAGCCGCACCAGCCCGCTCGCGACCACGGCTCCGACGAACGGCAGCCCGTACGCCCCGGCCGCGGCGACGGCCACCGCGAGCACCCGGGGCACCTTGCGGTCCTCGTCGGCGCCCGGCAGCTCCCAGCCCTCCATCAGCCAGCCGATCTCCGTGATCAGCATCGTGCCGATCACGGCGGCTCCGAGGACGAGCAGCGCGAGGAACGTCCCGGACGTCAGGAAGTGCAGCAGGTTGTTGATCACGCTGTCCTTCGGCCAGTCCCGCAGCGCCGTCCGGTCCGTGGTGAGCAGCCGGCGGTAGCCGGTACCGTCCCAGCCGTGGATCAGCGTCCCGAACAGCAGGAAGTGCCCGCCCACACTCTGCAGGTAGGCCCAGTACCCGGCGCCCACGAGCACCAGCGACTGCGCCACGAGGAAGCCGAGCAGCGCCGCGACGACCGTACCGCCCGCGTAGCAGAGCACGAACCCGGCCCAGATCCCGCCGTGGCCGCCGGCCACCTGCATGGTCGCCCACGACGGGTACTGCCACAGCATGAACAGGCCGGTGGGGACCAGGAGTACGGCCGCGAAGAGCGCGGTCAGCATCAGATACGGATTGGCCGCGCGGCTGCGGGTGCGTACTCCTTCCTCGTACACCGACCGCTGCCACCACTGGAGTTGACGGGCCGCCGAGAGGGCGAAGGTCGCGCCGGTGGCGTACGCCCAGAAGAGCGCCGCCTGGATCTGGATCACGATGCCCCCAGGGTCAGGCCGTTGGCGACGATCGAGTCCGAGGTGACCAGGGCCTGTTCGGCCGTCACATCGGTCATGAAGACGAACGGCGGCACGATCGGCGGCACCGGCAGCGTGTTGGGGTCGAAGGTGACGCAGATCAGCCCTTCGAGACAGCCGCTGAACTTGGAGAGGTAGAGCGTCACCTTGCCGCTCAGGTCCAACGAGCTTGCGCCCAGGGCGAGTTCGTCGTGCCCGTCGCGGGTGTTGAGGCGGTAGTCGGTGAGCGAGGCCGAGGTCATCCGCAGGACCATCACCTTGAGGGGGCCGTGCGCGGTCGGCACGGTCGTCACCCCGGCGAGCAGGAAGCCGTGCGGCGAGAAGCGGGTCGTGGTGACCGTCGGCGGCACCGCCGGGGCGGTGATCCGCCCGGCCTGCGGGACCGCTTCCGGACGCCCGCCGAGCGTGAGGAGCAGGGCGGCCGGCAGGGCCGCCGCGAGCGTGCGCTGGGTGCGGACGTTGGGGACCCGCGCGCCCGGCTGCTCCTTCGGCGTCCAGCCGAAGCCCATCGCGCTGCCCGTGATGCCGAGCGCCATCCCGATCAGGAATCCGCCCAGATTGGTCGCCGCGAACGAGAGCACCGACAGGATCAGCGCGTTGATGGACACATAGTGCCGGGTGTGCGGCAGGAGCCAGAGGAAGAGCCCGGCGGCGACGAGCGCGAGCCCGATGCCGATCGCCGCGATACCGCCGAGCCCCAGGCTGACCAGGATGGTCAGCGGCGACAGCGGCACCACGAGCAGCTCGACACCGCCGAGCAGGAGGAAGAGCCCCGCCCAGAACGGCCGGGTCCGCCGCCAGCCGCGCAGCACCCGGCGGGCCTCGGGCAGCGGGAGCCGCTCGTCGAGCCAGGGGTACCGCACCCGCTGGGGACCTCCGCCCGGCGCGGGCCCGCTCCACGGGGAGCGTCCCCCGTCCTCGGTGCGGGACCCCGTCCCCTCGCCGACTCGGGGTCCCGCGGCCCGGCCGGTGCGGGCGCCGGGCGCGAACCCCGCACCCTTGCCCGGGGCGCCGGCGGCGCCCGGCCGCGGGCCGCCCTGGACCCGGACCGGCGGCCGGGGCGTGGGGGTGGTCGCGCCGGTGCGGGGGAGCCGGAGCAGCCCGAGTCGTCTCAGAAGCACTTCTTGCCGCCGATGCTCACATCGACCTTCATCCCCTTCAGCCGGAAGTTGCCGCCGGTCGCCGACCAGGCGTGCGACCTCACACCGTTCACCTCGATGTCCCCGGCCTGGAGTCCGAACTTGCCCGCCTGGCCCTGAACTCCCTTGACCGCGTCCAAAGTTGAGGCGTCCCGGCCGATCTCCGCGGTGCCGAACCGGGCGTCGCCGACCAGGTCCTCGCCGTCGATGACCAGATTGCTTGCGGTCACCTGGCCCGCGTCGCCGCCCGCCGTCAGCTTGAACACCACCGTGCCCACCGGGGTGCTCACCTCGGCGGCCTGGCAGATGTCGCTGAGCGTGGCGTCCCCGATGCCGAGCAGCGCCACCGGGTGGCCCTTGCCGTCGACGGACCGGTCGGTCTGCACGTACGAGGAGAGCCCCGAGCTGGTCAGCTTCCCCGAGGAGACCTGAAAACTGGTCCCGGAGACCGCGAAGGACGCCGCGAGCGCGCCCTCCGCCATCACGTTGGCCATGATCCCGACCGCGACCACCGCGGGCAGGGCGATGACCGCCGTCTTCTTCCAGGCTGTTCTGCCTTCGGCCAACGGCCGTCCGGCTGCGCTCACTTGATCCTCCCGTACGATCCGGCGAACCCTCGAAGGGCGGTGCTGGGGGAGTGCGAATGCAGGTCTGCCATACTGCGGGCATCCTGTGGCAGTTGGAGACTAGGGCCGAATTTGAATAATAGTCAACAGGGCGGTGCGACCGAGAGATCCCAGGTCCGTCGCTCCGAACTCATCGCAACTGGCCGGAAGTTGTTCGCCGACACCTCCTACGACGCGCTGTCGATGGACGACATCGCCAAGCAGGCCGGGGTGGCCAAGGGGCTGATCTACTACTACTTCAAGTCCAAACGCGGCTACTACCTGGCCATCGTCGAGGACTCCGTCGCCGACCTCGTGTCCCGCGCGGGCAGTGACACCGACCTGCCGCGCGCCGAGCGGGTCCACCGCACCATCGACGGCTACCTGCGCTACGCCGAGCACCACCAGGCGGCGTACCGGACGATCGTGACGGGCGGGGTCGGCTTCGACACCCAGGTGCAGGCCATCCGGGACGCGGTGCGCGAGGAACTCGTCGCCACCCTCGCCGAGGGCGCCTACGGCACCCGGGAGATCCCGGTCCTGGCCCGGCTCGCGCTGCTCGGCTGGCTGGGGAGCGTGGAGAGCGTCACCCTGGACTGGCTCGGCGACCTGGAGCCGCCCCGCGACACCGTGCGCGAGCTGCTCGTGCGGATGCTGCGGCGCACCCTGGACACCATCGAGGAGTTCGAGCCGTCCTGCCCCTCGCCGGAACCGCCCCGACCTCCCGAGCTCCCCGCACCGTCGTAGCCGCCGGGGCCGCCGGGGCCGCCCCGGGCATGACGAAGGGGCGGGTGGCCGCCGCGGCCCCGCCCCTTCGACCCAACTCCCGTACTAGCTGATGGACTTGATGAGCTCACCGTTGGTGGTGTCGCCGCTCAGCTCCCACAGGAAGGTCCCGCCGAGACCCTGGTTGTTCTTGTAGGTCATCTTCCCGGCGATGGTGGACGGGGTGTCGTAGCTCCACCAGTTGTTGCCGCAGTACGCGTACGCCGTGCCCGCGACCGTGCCGTTGGCGGGGCACTTGGTCTTGAGCACCTTGTAGTCCTCGATGCCCTGCTCGTACGTGCCGGCCGCCGGGCCCGTGGCGGTGCCGCCGGGGGCCTTCTGTGTGACGCCGGTCCAGCCGCGCCCGTAGAAGCCGATCCCGAGCAGCAGCTTGCTCGACGGGATGCCGAGGCCCTTCAGCTTCGTGATCGCCGCGTCGGTGTTGAAGCCCTGTGTGGGGATGCCGCTGTAGGAGGTCAGCGGGGAGTGCGGGGCGGTCGGGCCCTGGGCGGCCCAGGCGCCGAAGAAGTCGTACGTCATCGGGTTGAACCAGTCGACGTAACTCGCCGCGCCCGCGTAGTCGGTGGCGTCCATCTTGCCGTTCGCCGAGGCGTCGGCGGTGATGGCGGCGGTGACCAGGCTGGAGCCGCCGAACTTCGAACGCAGCGCCGCCAGAAGGTTCTTGAAGGCCTCGCGCCCGCTGGTGTCGCAGGACAGGCCGCAGGCGTTGGGGTACTCCCAGTCGATGTCGATGCCGTCGAAGACATCGGCCCAGCGCGGGTCCTTGACCAGGCTGTAGCAGGAGGAGGCGAACGCGGCCGGGTTCTTCGCGGCCTCGGCGAAGCCGCCCGACCAGGTCCAACCGCCGAACGACCAGAGGACCTTGAGACCGGGGTGCTTCTTCTTGAGCTCGCGCAGCTGGTTGATGCTGCCGGCGACCGGCTGGTCCCACTTGTCGGCGGTGCCGTCCACGCTGGAGGCGGCGTCGTACGTCTTCTGGTAGTCGGCGTAGGCGTCGCCGATGGCGCACTTGCCGCCGGTGACATTGCCGAACGCGTAGTTGATGTGGGTCAGCTTCGCGGCCGAGCCGGAGGTCTCGATGTTCTTGACGTGGTAATTGCGCTGGTAGACGCCCCAGTCGGTGAAGTATCCGACCACCTTGGAGCCGGCCGCGGCGGCCTGCGGGGCCGGGGCCCGCTCGGGGGCGGCGGTGGCGCTGCCCGCGCCGGCGAGCAGGGTGACACCGAGGGCGGCGGTACACGCGGCCGCGATCAGGGGCTTGAACCTGGGGCGTGGGGGACGGGGTCCGGGCATCGTGATCTCCTCGTGGGGAGGGGAGCGTGGGGGACGCGCACAGGTGCTGTGGGGGATGCTTTGACATGAACGCACTAAGGCGTCGAAGGGAACGCTAGAAGGACTAGACCAGTGCGGTCAATGGTTCGGACCAATTCCGGAGTGCTCAATTCCAGCACCGGTGGGTGCGGCCGTCCCCGGGAAGTCGTGATCTTGGAACCAGTGACGGGACGCGTCCGATCGGGCATACTCACAGCGCCACGGCCGCCCGCCTGCTACTTCCGTGACCCGGGAGGGAAGGTAACGGCCGTAGAGCAGAGTCACCGGCGGCGCCGCCACACCCTGCGCGTGCGTCCGCCGTAGCGCCCGACAGGGAGGAGAGCGCGCCATGCCCGACCGTGCCCCACAGCCGGTGGAACGACAGCTGCCCACCGAAGAGGCCCGGGACCTCGTCGCGCTGGTGCGCGACATCGTCCAGCGGGAGATCGCGCCTCGGGCCGCCGAGCAGGAGGACGCCGGGCACTTCCCGCGCGAGATCTTCACCCTGCTCTCCGAATCCGGCCTCCTCGGCCTGCCGTACGACTCGGACTTCGGCGGCGGCGACCAGCCGTACGAGGTCTACCTCCAGGTGCTCGAAGAGCTGGCCGCGGCCCGCCTCACGGTCGGCCTCGGCGTGAGCGTCCACTCGCTGGCCTGCCACGGCCTCGCGGGCTACGGAACCAAGGAGCAGCAGTCCGAGCACCTGCCGGCCATGCTCGGCGGCGGCCTGCTCGGCGCGTACTGCCTCTCCGAGCCGGCGTCGGGCTCGGACGCGGCGTCGCTGCGCACCAAGGCGGTGCGCGACGGCGAGGACTGGGTCATCACCGGCACCAAGGCGTGGATCACCCACGGCGGGGTCGCGGACTTCTACACGGTCCTCGCCCGTACCGGTGGCGAAGGCGCCCGCGGCATCACGGCGTTCCTCGTTCCGGGCGACGCGGCGGGCCTGAGCCCCGCCGCCCCCGAGAAGAAGATGGGCATGAAGGGTTCGCCCACCGCCCAACTCCACTTCGACGGCGTACGCGTCCCCGACGCGCGCCGTATCGGCGAGGAGGGCCAGGGCTTCGCGATCGCCCTGTCCGCGCTCGACTCGGGCCGGCTCGGCATCGCCGCCTGCGCGATCGGCGTCGCCCAGGCCGCGCTCGACGAGGCCCTCGACTACGCCACCGGGCGGCGGCAGTTCGGCCGCCCCATCGCCGACTTCCAGGGCCTGCGCTTCATGCTGGCGGACATGGCGACCCAGATCGAGGCGGGCCGCGCGCTGTACCTGGCCGCCGCCCGGCTGCGCGACGCGGGCCGCCCCTTCTCGCGCCAGGCCGCGATGGCGAAGCTGTTCTGTACGGACGCGGCGATGAAGGTGACCACGGACGCGGTCCAGGTCCTTGGCGGATACGGCTACACGTCCGACTTCCCGGTCGAGCGCTTCATGCGCGAGGCGAAGGTGCTTCAGATCGTCGAGGGCACGAACCAGATCCAGCGGATGGTCATCGCCCGCCACCTCGCGGGTCCGGAGACCCGCTGACCGAGTGCCCCGGCCACACCGGGGCGGCCGCGATCCGGACCCACTCCTGATCCCGCCGCCCCGGCAGGGTCCGGCCGCGGCTCGCCCAATGCCGCAGCAGGGCCTGGTAGATGGGTGGGTCGGCGGCCGGTGCGGGGGTGGCTCCGCCGCCACTCGTCACGAGCCTTCGCCGGCCTCGGCCGGGGGCGTTCGAATACAGCGCACTCATAGCCTGGCCAACGGGACGCGCCGAGCGGGGGTCACCCCCATGCGAATTCGCCCGTCCGTACGACGCCCTCCGGCGCCCGGCGCCGGTCTTTGGCCCTTGCCCGCCTGCCGTGCCCCTTGGCTCGTCTGCCCCGGCCCTTGACCCGCCTGCCTGCCTGCCCTGCTATCGGCCCAGCCGCCTTGGCCCGCTTGCCCTGACCCTTGGCCCGCCTGCGTAGGCCCTGCTACCGGCCCAGCCACCTTGGCCCGGGGGCCGTGCGCGCGGGCGCCCACCCTCCGGCGGGGGGAGAGGGAGATGCGGAGCCGGATACGCCGGGTGGGAGTTCGGGTGCGGATCGTGGGGGCTGGTCGCGCAGTTCCCCGCGCCCCCCGACCTCGTTTTCGTCCGCGGGCCGTGGTCGCTTCTCGCGCAGTTCCTCGCGCCCCTGAACACGCCTTCGTGTGCGAGCCGCGCCCGCTTCTTGCGCAGTTCTGCGCGCCCCCAACACCCCGTTTTTGTCTGCGGGCCGTGGGGGCTGTTCGCGCAGTTCCTCGCGCCCCTGAACACGCCTTCGTGTGCGAGCCGTGCCCGCTTCTTGCGCAGTTCTGCGCGCCCCCAACACCCCGTTTTTGTCTGCGGGCGCCGTGGGGCTGGTCGCGCAGTTCTCCGCGCCCCCAAATACCTCGGTGCTGGCCCGCATCGGGCACTTCAGCTCGGGCGGCTGATCCGTGCGGGCCGGCGTAGGCGTCTTCGGCCCGTCATGGGCCCCCTGGCCCTTAGGCCTCGGGGGAGTTTGAGGACGAGTGCCGTTCAGGCGTGAACGGGGTCTGGGGCGGAGCCCCAGGGGCCGAACCCTTCAACCCGCTGCACGGGATGGGGGTCCCCCCTGCTCATTAAGAGCTTGGGGGAGGGTGGGCAACCGCCCGGGGGTAGCCAAACCGGGGGTCCGCCGCCCAGGGTATGGCGGGAGCCAAAGAGCTGACGTACCGTCAGATGCCCCCGGACGCATGGAGGTTGCCGATGCCCCAGACCCGCCCCGCCCCCCTCGACGAGTACCCCATCCACCAGGCCCCCCTCTCGATGCGCCACGTCGCGACGGGCGACCGCAACGCCTACGACCGCTGCATCTTCCACGTCTTCGATCACCAGGGCCGAGCCCTGCTGATCGCGGGCCTCGGGGTCTACCCGAACACGGGGGTGATCGACGCCTACGCCACCCTCCGCGTGGGCGACCGACTGCACGCCGTGCGCGCCTCGGACGCCCTCACCGACGACCGTATGAACCTGGCCGTCGGCCCCCTGCGGATCACCGTTGACATCCCGCTGCGCCGCCTCGCACTCCACTGCGCTCCCGATCCGGACGACCCGAGTTCGCTCTCGTACGACATTGTCTGGAACGCGGACTTCCCCGCCCTGTGGGAACCCCATCACGTGCAGCGCAGCGGTGGCCGGCTGACGCTGGAGGGGCGGCGGTTCGTGCAGGCGGGCCACTGCACCGGGGTCATCCGGGTGGGCGGCGAGGAGATACCCGTCACGGCGGGGGAGTGGACCGGGACGCGCGACCGCAGTTGGGGTGTGCGGCCGATCCCCGGCGAGGAGGCCGGGCGCGGCGCCGAGTACCGGCCCGAGGGCTTCCACTGGCTGTGGGTGCCGGCCCGCTTCGACGACCGGTTCGTCATGGTCATCGCCCAGGAGGACGCCGACGGCTACCGCACGCTCAACGAGGCCGCGCTGGTGCGCGACGGGCAGCCGGACGCCCAACTCGGCTGGCCCCAGGCCGACATCACGTATCGCTCCGGCACCCGGCACCCCGAACGTGCCGTCATCCACCTCACCGACCAGTCCCGCAAACCCCTCGAACTCGGCGTCGAGATCCTCGCCTCCTCACCGCTCGCGGTCGGCGCCGGATACCCGCCCGCCGACGGCTGGCAGCATGGCACCTGGCAGGGCCGCGACTGGATCGACCGGCAGGTCTACGACCTGTCCGACCCGGCCGCCCACCCGATGGCCGCCTACGGCGTCACCGACCACGCGGCCCGCTTCACCCTGGACGGGCGGACCGGCTACGGCATCTTCGAGCACGGCAGCTTCGGCCGCCACGACCCCAGCGGCTTCACGGACTACTCCTCCGTAGCCCCCTGACCCAGCCGCGTACCCGTCTGTCACCGCTCGTTCGCCGTTCGTCGTGAAGGGAGCACCGCCTTGGCCACCGCGCCGCGCCCCCGCACCTCCACCCGCGACCCCGAGGACGTCGGCCGTCGCCTCACCGCCTGGCTGGACGCCCGACTGCCCGGGGCCCGGGTCACCGACATCCGGGTGCCGTCCTCCAACGGCATGTCCAGCGAGACCCTGCTCTTCGACATCGAGCACCCCGACACCCCGGTCCGCGCCTGCGCGCTGCGGCTCGCCGCTGACCCGGCCGCGTACACCGTCTTCCCGGTGTACGACATGGCCCGCCAGCACCGCGTGATGCGCCTGGTCGCCGAGCACACCGACGTACCCGTGCCACGGGTGCGCTGGCTGGAGGAGGACCCGGCGCCGCTGGGCGCGCCGTTCTTCGTGATGGACCGGGCCGAGGGGCGCGTACCGCCGGACGTCATGCCCTATACGTACGAGGGCAATTGGCTGCACGCCGCGACCGACGCCGAGCGCGACCGCCTCCAGGAGAACACCCTGTCCGTCCTGGCCCGGCTGCACGACCAAGTCCCGCCCGGGGAGGCCGAGTTCCTGCTGCCGGCGAAGTTCCCGAAGGGATCGGCGCTCACTCGGCACGTGGCGGCCCAACGGGACTACTACGCATGGGTGGTTGACGGGGTGCCGCGCTCACCCCTCATCGAAGCGGCCTTCGACTGGCTCGACGCGCACTGGCCCGAGGACGAGGGCCCCGCCGTCCTCAACTGGGGCGACGCCCGCATCGGGAACATCGTCTACGACGGCTTCGAGCCGGCTGCCGTCCTCGACTGGGAGATGGCCGCCTGCGGCCCGCGCGAACTCGACCTCGGCTGGACCGTCTATCTGCACCGCTTCTTCCAGGACCTCACGGTGGGTTTCGGCCAGCGTGGCCTGCCGGACTTCCTGCGGCGCGCCGACATCGAGCGGCGGTACGCCGAACTCACCGGACACACCCCGCGCGACATGGAGTTCCACACCCTGTACGCGGCGCTGCGGCACGCCGTGGTCATGCTGCGGATCGCCTACCGGCAGGTGCACTTCGGCGAGGTCGAACCGCCGCTGGATCCCGACGCGTTGATCCTGCACCGGGCCACCTTGGAGGCCATGGTGCGCGGTACGTACTGGAGTTGAGCGAGGGCGGTGCGTGCGGTGCGTACCGGAGTCGAGAGGTGACGGCCGGACGCCCCCGGTGGCGTCCGGCCCGCACGGCGCTGAGGTCAGGCGGCGCGGCGCATCTGCGGCATGCGCAACGGGCGCGAGCCCGGGCCGCCGACGTGCGAGAACGGCTGGGTGCGCCAGTCGAGTCCCTGAGGGAGCGTCAACAGCAGTGCGGTGTCCTGCTCCTGGACCTCAAGCGTCTCGTCGGCCGCCTTCGCCGCCGTGGCGGGGCGCCCGGTCCCGGCACACACCGTGAGCACGAACGGATTCCAGGGGCTCGGGCACAGCGCGTGCTCCGGCAGCTCCTCCTCGTCGGCGAGCAGCGCGATCGGCTGGGCGCAGTCCGGGCAGATGACCCGGTACATCTCGAAGGTGTCGTACGCGTCGAACGAGTCCTCGTCCTCGCCGAGGTCGGCGATATCGACAGGCTCCAATTCGCCACGTTCGCGTTCCGTACGTCCGGTTCGCTTGGGATTCTGCATTGGGACACTCCCCCTCGGGTGGGCCGGCATTGCGCCGCGGCCGCGACCAAAGCAAGCACTTCCCGCCAAGCCGTGGCGATAACCACCGGGCCCCCGTCCGGCCGTCCGCGAACCTGTGGCGTTCGTCACATGCCGCCCGCAGGTGCCCCTTCGGACGTCCTCCGACTGTGCCGGAGGGCACCGGGGGCCATAGGTTGATCGTCATGGAGGAGCTGGACCGTCAGATTGTGGATCTGCTCGTCAAGGACGGGCGGATGAGCTACACCGACCTGGGCAAGGCCACCGGCCTGTCCACCTCGGCGGTGCACCAGCGCGTACGGCGGCTGGAGCAGCGCGGGGTCATCCGCGGATACGCGGCCGTCGTGGACCCCGAGGCAGTGGGCCTGCCGCTGACCGCGTTCATCTCGGTCAAACCCTTCGACCCCAGCGCCCCCGACGACATCGCGGAGCGCCTCGCGGGCGTGCCCGAGCTGGAGGCCTGCCACAGCGTGGCCGGGGACGAGAACTACATCCTCAAGGTACGGGTCGCCACCCCGCTGGAACTGGAGCACCTGCTCACCCGCATCCGCACCCTGGCCGGCGTCTCGACCCGGACGACGGTGGTCCTGTCGACCCCGTACGAGGCACGGCCGCCGCATATCTAGGCTGTCCTCCATGAGTTCCGCGAGTTCGACGACCGAAGACACCACCGAAGAAGCCGCCCGGCGCACCGTCCTGCTGCGCGGTGGTGACGTGCACAGCCCCGCCGACCCCTTCGCCACCGCGATGGTCGTCGAACGCGGCCACGTCGCCTGGGTCGGCTCGGAGGGCGCCGCGGACGCCTTCGCCAGTGGCGTCGACGAGGTCGTCGACCTCGAAGGAGCCCTCGTCACCCCGGCGTTCACCGACGCACATGTGCACACCACCGCCACCGGCCTCGCCCTGACCGGCCTCGACCTGTCCTCGGCCCGCACCCTGGCCGAGGCCCTGGACGCCGTACGCGCCCACGCCGCCGCCCGCCCCGACGACAAGGTGCTGCTCGGCAACGGCTGGGACGCGGCCCGCTGGCCCGAGCGACGCCACCCCTCGCGGGCCGAGCTCGATGCGGCCACCGGCGGGCGCCCGCTGTACCTGCCGCGCATCGACGTGCACTCCGCCGTCGTCACCACCGGCCTGCTCGACCTGGTCCCGG
This sequence comes from Streptomyces sp. CB01201, assembly GCF_002803085.1. Taxonomy (GTDB): domain Bacteria; phylum Actinomycetota; class Actinomycetes; order Streptomycetales; family Streptomycetaceae; genus Streptomyces; species Streptomyces hundungensis. Next base: position 487,825 of record NZ_NNBJ01000011.1, read on the forward strand.
GCGTCCGCGACCTGCCCGGATACCGGGACGGCGAGCCGCTGACGGGCGCCGCCCACCACGCGGTGCGGGCCGCGGCCCACGCCGCGATCACCCCGCGCCAGCGCACCGAGGCCCAGCGCGCGGCGCTGCGGCGGGCCGCCTCGCTCGGCATCGGCAGCGTGCACGAGTGCGGCGGCCCCGACATCTCCGACGAGGACGACTTCACCTCCCTGCTCGCGCTGGCCCGCGACGGCGCGGGCCCCCGGGTCTTCGGCTACTGGGCCGAGCGCGTCGCCGGGGCCAAGGACGCCGATCGCATCCGCGAACTCGGTGCCGTCGGCGCGGCCGGCGACCTCTTCGTGGACGGCTCCCTCGGCTCCCACACCGCCTGCCTGCGCGCCCCGTACGCGGATGCCCCGCACACCGGCGCCCGTCACCTGGACGCCGCCGAGATCGCCACCCATGTGGCCGCCTGCACCGAGGCCGGCATCCAGGCCGGCTTCCACGCGATCGGGGACGCCGCCCTCAGCGCGGTCGTCGAGGGCGTACGGGCCGCCGCCGAGCGGGTCGGCCTCGCCCGGATCCGAGCCGCCCGGCACCGCGTCGAGCACGCCGAGATGCTGACGCCCGAGACGATCGCCGCCTTCGCCGAGCTGGGCCTCACCGCTTCCGTTCAGCCCGTCTTCGACGCGCTGTGGGGCGGCGAGGACGGCATGTACGCCGAGCGCCTCGGCGTCGAGCGGGCCCGCACCCTCAACCCGTACGCGGCCCTGCTGCGGGCCGGGGTGCCGCTCGCCTTCGGCTCCGACGCCCCGGTGACCCCGCTCGGCCCGTGGGCGGCCCTGCGCGCGGCCGCCTTCCACCACACCCCCGAGCACCGCGTCTCCGCCCGCGCCGCCTTCACCGCCCACACCCGGGGCGGCTGGCGCGCGCTCGGCCGGGACGACGCGGGGACGCTGGTGCCGGGCGCCCCGGCCGACTACGCGGTCTGGCGCGCCGAAGACCTGGTGGTGCAGGCCCCGGACGACCGGGTGGCCCGCTGGTCCACCGATCCGCGCTCGGGCACCCCGGGCCTGCCCGACCTCACTCCGGGCGCGGCCCTGCCGGTCTGTCTGCGCACCGTGGTGTTCGGACAAACGGTATTCGCGCGTCCGAACGAGTGACATGGGGACATTTCGTACCGCCGAAGGGTGGCCGTCACGGCATCGCCACGACCTGCGGATCTTCGGGACTGACCTGGTGATTTGAAAAAACGTCGCAGCTCAATCGGCTGTTGACAGAACGCGGCAACGGGCCGGTAGGTTCGGCCGAGTCCACCACAGGACTGTCCGACCGGTTGAACCTCCACGCAGTCGTCGAACGCCGCTGGGTCATGGGGTGGTGTGCCGCACCGGCGCACCACCACTGGCAGCCAGGTTCAGCGCCCGCGCCTCGGGGGCGAGGGAAGGTTTCAGCCGCGAGGGCGTCCCCCCTGCCCGCCGAGGGCCCGGGGAAGGTGCGACCCGGGTGGGGCCCGGATGCTCAGTAGACAACGGCTTTCGGTCGACCCGCAGCCAGCGGGTCCCAGGTCGGCCCGAAGGGCGCCGGGCCCCCGTACCGACACGTTGACATCCGGCATTCCGGCAGATCCCCACCGCCATCCGGGCGCATCCGACACCACACACCCTCGCGGTACGGCCTGATCACGACCGCTCGCTATGGTGGACCCCTGCGTACGGACAATAAGGGGCAGCAGTGAACGACGGCGGTCAGAGGCGGTACGGCCCGCTGGGCAAGGCCTTGGTGATCATTCCGACCTACAACGAGGCGGAGAACATCAAGCCGATCGTCGCCCGCGTCAGGGCGGCGGTCCCCGAGGCCCACGTCCTGGTCGCCGACGACAACAGCCCCGACGGCACGGGCAAGTTCGCGGACGAGATCGCGGCCGAGGACGACCAGGTGCACGTGCTGCACCGCAAGGGCAAGGAAGGTCTCGGCGCCGCCTATCTGGCAGGTTTCCGCTGGGGCATCGAGCACGATTACGGCGTCCTCGTGGAGATGGACGCCGACGGCTCCCACCAGCCCGAGGAGCTGCCCCGGCTGCTCACCGCGCTCAAGGGCGCCGACCTGGTGCTCGGCTCCCGCTGGGTGCCCGGCGGCCGGATCGTGAACTGGCCCAAGTACCGCGAGTACATCTCGCGCGGCGGCTCCACCTACTCCCGGCTGCTCCTCGGCGTCCCGATCCGCGATGTCACCGGCGGCTTCCGGGCCTTCCGCCGCGAGACCCTCGAAGGCCTCGGCCTCGACGAGGTCGCCTCGGCCGGCTACTGCTTCCAGGTGGACCTCGCCCGTCGGGCGGTCGCCGCGGGCTTCCACGTGGTCGAGGTGCCCATCACGTTCGTCGAGCGCGAACGCGGTGACTCCAAGATGAGCAACGACATCCTGGTCGAGGCGCTCTGGCGGGTCACCGCCTGGGGCGTCGAGTCCCGCGCCAACAAGCTTCTGGGCCGCAAGCCGTAGGGCGCGGGGGCGCTCCGGTCAGGCCGCGGGCGCTCCGGCCCGGCCGGGGGATGCCCCCTGTGGCCGGTCGTCCGGCCACAGGCGTACTGATCTCCTCCTTACGCCGTCCGGATCGCCGCCCAGGCACACTGGGAGCATGACGACCGGCACTCCGCCTCCGACAGCTCCCAAGCGCTCGCGCGCACGCACCTTCGTACCCCTGGGGATCGCCGCCTGGCTGGTCCTGGAGATCTGGCTGCTCACCGTGGTGGCCTCGGCCACCAGCGGACTCCTGGTGCTGCTGCTGCTCGTCGGCGGTCTGCTGCTCGGCAGCTACGTCATCAAGCGGGCCGGCCGCCGCGCCTTCCGCAATCTCACCGAGGCGTTCAAGGAGCAGCAGTCCGGCGCGTCCCCCACGGCCGCGAAGGGCGGCGGCGAGGGCAACGCGCTGACGATGCTCGGCGGTCTGCTCCTGATCATCCCCGGCTTCGTCTCGGACGCGCTGGGGCTGCTCTGTCTGCTCCCGCCGGTGCGGAAGCACGTCACCCGCTTCGCGCAGCGCTCGCTGGACAAGCGGATGCGGGCCGCGGGCGGCGGCCCCCTCGGGGACGCCTTCCAGCAGGCCCGCATCCACTATCCCGACGGCAAGGTCGTGCCGGGCGAGGTCATCAGGGAGGACGGGTCCTCCGCCTACCCGCCGCGCGAGGACCGGGGCCCGCGTCCGCCGCTGGTTTCCTGAGCGCAGTTCGGCCTGAGCGTAGTTCGGCCTGACCGTACGTCGGCCTGACCGTACGTCGGGCCGACCGCGGTTCGGGCCGACCGCGGTTCGGGCCGACCGAGGTTCGGGCCGACCGCGGTTCGGAGTCCGACGAGCCCAGCCCACGCAAAAGCTGAGGGCCGGTCACACCAGACGGTGTGACCGGCCCTCAGCTGTTGTGCGCTGTATCGCCGAACTGCGCGATCAGGCGGACTTGCGGCTGTCGCGCGGATGCACGGCAATGTTCATGGTGCCGGAACGAAGGACCTCCAGCCTTTCGGCCAGAACCTCCTCCAGCTCCTCGCGGGTGCGCCGCTCCATGAGCATGTCCCAGTGCGTACGCGCGGGCTTGCCCTTCTTCTCTTCAGGGCCGTCGCCGTCCACCAGGAGTGCGGGGGCCCCGCAGACCTTGCACTCCCACTCCGGCGGAATCTCCGCCTCCACCGAGAAGGGCATCTCAAAGCGATGTCCCTTCTCGCATGCGTACTCCACGGCCTGGCGCGGGGCCAGATCGATGCCGCGGTCGGTCTCGTAGCTCGTCACCACGAGGCGCGTGCCGCGAAGAGCTCGCTCACTCATGAATCGTGCCTCCCGGGCTTGTCGCCCACAGGACAGGTGTCACTGTCGTCGTCATCCGGTCAACGTCCGGTCGGCGGTAAAGATTCCCGTTCTGGGTCATGCGTCGCCGTCGTGCCGCCCCTTGTTGTACCCACCAGTGACCGGTTTGTCACATCTGACAGCAGATGTCACCCAGCGTCTTCTCTACTTGAGCACGCAGTAACGGTCCGCCTGGCAGGCCAAAGGCGTACACTACCGGCCTTTCACTTCAACGTCTAAATCCGCGCCGGAACGGGATTCCCCGCGGCGGCCACGGCAGCCCGCACCGGCACCCGGGCGAGCAGGACGAATCCGACCGCGAAGAAGACCACCAGCGAGATGATGGCATCCCGGTAGCTCCCGGTCAGCTGATACGCGAGACCGAACACCAATGGCCCCAGCCAGCTCAGGCCGCGGTCGCTCATCTCGTAGGCCGAGAAGTACTCGGCCTCCTTGCCGCTCGGCACCATGTGTGAGAAAAGCGACCTCGAAAGCGCCTGGCTGCCGCCGAGCACCGTGCCGATCGCGCCCGCGAGCACGAAGAACAGCACCGGCTGACGGGCCGGCAGGAAGAAGCCGACCCCGAGGATCACCGCCCAGACGGCGAGCGAGCCCAGGATCGTGCGCTTCGCCCCGTACGTCCGCGCGAGCCGCCCCATCCCGAGTGCCCCGGCCACCGCCAGGACCTGCACCAGCAGCACGGCCACGATGAGCGTGTCCTGATCCAGGCCGAGTTCCTCGGAGCCGTAGATCGAGGCCTGCGAGATGACCGTCTGCACACCGTCGTTGTAGATGAGGTACGCGAGCAGGAACGCGAGGGTGAGCGGACGGGCCCGCATGTCCCGCAGCGTCGAGATCAGTTGCCGCCAGCCCGCGCCGACCCGCCCGTCGACCGCGCCGGCCCGGCCCTCGGCCGTCGCGACCTTGCGGTCGCGCAGCCTCCGCAGCGGCACCAGCGTGAACGCGCCCCACCAGACTCCGGCCGAGGCGAGGCAGATCCGTACCGCGGCCGACTCGGACAGGCCGAAGCCGGCGTGCCCCGAGTACAGGATCAGGTTGAGGACGAGGACGCCGGCGCCCGAGGTGTAGCCGAACGCCCAGCCCCGCGAGGAGACCTGGTCACGCTCCTCGGGGCCGGCGATCTGCGGCAGATAGGCGTTGTAGAGGACCATCGAGACGGACAGGGACGCGTTGGCGACGATCAGCAGCACCGCCCCCAGCAGATAGCGGTGCCCGTCGAGGAAGAACATCCCGGCCGTGGCCGCGGCACCCGTGTAGGCGGCGGCCGCCAGGAGGGGCTTCTTGCGGCCGGTGCGGTCGGCGGCGGCGCCCACGATCGGCATCAGGATCACCGCGAAGATCACCGATGCGGAGACCGCGTACGCGAAGAGCGAGCCCGCGCGCACCGGTATGCCCAGTGGGTGCACGAACCCGTCGACATCGGCCGCCGACTTGGCGATCGAGGTCAGATAGGGGCCGAGGAACACCGTGAGCACGCTCGTCGAATACACCGAGCAGGCGAAGTCGTAGAAGTACCAGCCGTGTTGTTCCCGTTTGCGGTCGGCCGCGGCGGCCGGCTGTTCCGGCCGGTCCAGCGTGTCCATGGCTTCAGCGCTCAACCCGCGCCCCCTCGCTCGTGCCCGTACGCGAAGCGGTGGCTGCCGGGGGTCGGGTCAGTGCCAGACGCCCCGGTCGGTCAGTACCGTGCGCAGTGTCTCCAGATGATCGTTCATGATGCCATCCACGCCAAGGTCGAGCAGCGCCCTCATGCGCTCGGGGTCGTTGATCGTCCAGACGTGGACCTGGAGGCCGAGCGCGTGCGCGGTCCGCACGAAGCGGTGGTCCACGACCGGGATGCCGTACTGGCTCTCGGGGACCTGGGCGCTGACGGCGCCGGGTCGCAGCGGCACCGGGATCCCGTACGAGCGAAGTCGCAGCGCGGCGATGCCCAGCACTCCGTAGGAGGTGGCCAGGCGCGGTCCCGCGAGCCGGTGCGCCCTGGCGACCCGGGCCTCCGAGAACGAGCCGACGCAGACCCGGTCCCAGGCGTTGGTCCGACGGATGAGGTCGACCAGCGGGGCCAGCGCGGACTCGGCCTTGAGGTCGACGTTCCAGCGGGCCTCGGGGAAGGACTCCAGGAGTTCCTCGAACAGCGGCAGCGGCTCGCGCCCGGCCACCCGGGCCCGCTTCACCTCGTCCCAGCTCAGCTCGGCGATCCTGCCCCGGGCGTCGGTGACCCGGTCGAGCGTCGCGTCGTGGAACGCGACCAGGCGGCCGTCGGCCGTGGTGTGCACATCGGTCTCGAAGTACCGGTAACCGGCCTCGGCCGCACGCTCGAAGGCGGCGGCCGTGTTCTCGATGCCGTCGGCCGCCCCGCCGCGGTGGGCGAACGGGATCGGCGAGGGGTGGTCCAGATAAGGGTGGCGTACGCGAGTCACCGGGGAAGTATCGCGCGCTTCGGTGACGCAGGTGCGACGGCGGGGTTGCCCTCGGGTGCGGGTGCGGGTGCGGGTGCGGGTGCGGGTGCGGGTGCGGAAGCGGAAGCGGTAGGGGTAGAGGTGGCGGAGGTGGTTGCCGTGGCCGGGGGCGCTTCCGGGATCGCGAAGACGCGGAGGAAGAACTGGGCGAGCGGTCCGATCGCCAGGGCGTACAGGACCGTGCCGACGCCGAGTGAACCGCCGAGCAGGAATCCCGTCGCCACTACGACGACCTCAAGTGACGTACGGACGAGCCGAATTGAGCGTCCCGTCGCCCTGTGCAGGCCGGTCATCAGGCCGTCGCGCGGGCCCGGGCCGAAGCGGGCCGAGATGTAGAGGCCGGTCGCCACCCCGTTGCAGACGATCGCGGCGGCCGTCAGCGGAACCTGGCCGAGCAGCCCGTGCACATCGGGTACGACGGCGAGGGTCGCGTCCATGAAGACGCCGATCGCGAAGACGTTGGAGACCGTGCCGAGCCCCGGCCGCTGGCGCAGCGGGATCCACAGGAGCAGGACCGCCGCCCCGACGATGATGGACACGACGCCGATCGAGAGACCGGTGTGCTTGGCGAGGCCCTGGTGCAGCACCCCCCAGGGTTCGAGGCCGAGTCCGGCGCGGACGAGCAGCCCGGAGCTGACGCCGTACAGCGCCAGGCCGACGTAGAGCTGGACCACCCTCCGGGTGAGGTGCGTGGACAAGGTGGGCCCCCTGTGTGGTGGTAGTGGACTGACCCGTGCCACTCTGTGGCGGCACAATGGACTGCAACCATGGCCAATTCCGGGAAGGTGGACTGACTTCGATGGCTCAGTGGACCTCGGCGATCGGGCCCGCCCAACTCGCCCGTCAGCTCAAGGCACAGCAGCCCCGCCCGGTCGGTACGGGCCTGCGCAAGCCGCCCGCCTACCGGGCGCTGGCCGACGGCATCCGCCTGCTCGTCCTGGAGGGCCGGGTTCCGGCCGCCGCCCGGCTGCCCGCCGAGCGCGAGCTGGCCGTGGCCCTGTCGGTGAGCCGCACCACGGTCGCCGCCGCCTACGAGGCGCTGCGGGGCGAGGGCTTCCTCGAATCGCGGCGCGGCGCGGGCAGCTGGACCGCGGTGCCCGCCGGGCATCCGCTGCCCGGCCGGGGGCTCGAACCGCTTCCGCCCGAGTCGCTCGGTTCGATGATCGACCTCGGCTGCGCCGCCCTGCCCGCGCCCGAACCCTGGCTGACCCGGGGTGTCCAGGGCGCGCTCGAAGAGCTTCCGCCGTACGCCCACACCCACGGCGACTACCCGGCGGGCCTGCCCGCGCTGCGGCAGATGCTCGCCGACCGCTACACCGCGCGCGGCATCCCGACGATGCCCGAGCAGATCATGGTGACGACGGGCGCGATGGGCGCGATGGACGCCATCTGCCATCTGTTCGCCGGCCGTGGCGAGCGCATCGCCGTCGAGTCACCTTCCTACGCCAACATCCTCCAGCTCATGCGCGAGGCGGGCGCCCGGCTGGTGCCGATCGCCATGGCCGAGGGCCTGACCGGCTGGGACCTGCCGCGCTGGCGCCAGGTTCTGAGGGACGCCGCGCCCCGGCTCGCCTATGTCGTGGCGGACTTCCACAACCCCACCGGCGCGCTCGCCGACGAGGATCAGCGACGCCAGCTGGTGGACGCGGCCCGCTCGGCCGGCACGGTCCTCGTCGTGGACGAGACCATGAGTGAGCTGTGGCTCGACGAGGACCTCGCCATGCCGCGCCCGGTCTGTGCTTTCGATCCCGCAGGGGCCACGGTGCTCACGGTCGGTTCGGCGAGCAAGGCGTTCTGGGCGGGCATGCGCATCGGCTGGGTACGGGCCGCGCCCGACATCATCCGCTCGCTGGTCGCCGCCCGAGCGTACGCGGATCTCGGGACGCCGGTCCTGGAGCAGCTCGCCGTCAACTGGCTTATGGGGACCGGGGGTTGGGAGCAGGCGGTCGAACTCCGCAGGACCCAGGCCCGCGAGAACCGGGATGCCCTGGTGGCCGCGGTGCGCCGGGAACTGCCCGGCTGGGAGTTCGACGTGCCACGAGGCGGCCTGACCTTGTGGGTGCGCACCGGTGGCCTGTCGGGCTCCCGCATCGCCGAGGTCGGCGAACGCGTCGGAGTGCGGGTGCCCTCGGGGCCGCGCTTCGGAGTGGACGGCGCCTTCGAGGGCTATGTGCGGCTGCCGTTCACGGTGGGCGGCCCGGTCGCGGAGGAGGCCGCGGTGCGCCTCGCGGCGGCGGCCCGCCTGGTGGAGACGGGCGGCGGCTCGGGGAGCGCGGAGCCGCCGCGCACGTTCGTGGCTTAGCGGGAGCAGCTCGTTGCCCGAGGGGCCCCAGGGCTTAGTGGGCATGGCTTATTGGGCATGAGTCCAAGGGCAACGGGAGGGGTGGGTATTCGTTCCACCCCTTGGGGGCGATCGGCGGTTCCGGGCCGGGCCCCCTCATCCCTCGGCGGGGACCGCCTCCACGGGTGTCGCGTCCGCGGGGGCGGTGTGGACGGTCGCTGCCTCCACCGGCGTCGCCTCCACCGGACCCTCCCGCTCCGGCAGGAGGCCCAGGACCGCCTGGCGGTGCGCCTCGGTCGTGGCGTCGTCGTACGGGTCCGGCGTGGCGGGAACCTGGAGGCGGAGCACCGGGCCGGTGCCGAGCCGCGCGTAGCCGCGGCCGGGCGGGACCTCGGGGGTGGGTGTGGTGTGCGGCGGGACGCCCAGGACCGACTCGACCTGTCCTGCCGAGGCCGGGCCGAGGACCACCCTGGCCCGGGTGTGCGAGCGTACGGGCTCGGACAGGTCGTCCAGGGTCTCGAACTGTTCGGCCACCACCACCGTCACGCCGGCAGCCCGGCCGTGCCGCAGCGGGACCTGGAGCAGGTGCTGGGGGTCGGGGCGGCCGTCGGCCGCGGCCAGGTCGGCGAACACGCTGGGCCGGTCGAGCAGGATCCACAGCGGGCGCTTGGTGTCCTCGGGCGCGGGGTGGCCCGCCTGGCGGGCCCGGTTCGCCGAGATCAGCCGGCGCTCGGTCTCGTGCGAGGCCCACTCCAGGGTGGCGAGCGCCCCTGCCAGGCCGCACTCGACGGCGAGCACGCCCGAGCGGCCGGTCAGGCAGGCGTACTCACCGGTGCCGCTGCCCTCGACGATCAGCAGATCGCCGTGCTGGAGGGCCTGGAGCGCGATCGAGCGGAGCAGTGTCGTGGTGCCCGAACCGGGGCGGCCGACGATCAGGAGATGGGGCTCGGTGGAGCGGGGGCCGGTGCGCCAGATCACCGGAGGGGCGTCGTGGCTCTCCTCTCCCGCGGTCACCGGGACCGTCCGCCGCACGGCGTCCGCGTCGGTGAAGCCCAGGACGGTCTCGCCCGGCGAGGTCACGAAGCGCTGGGCCGCGATCGAGGTGGGCAGCGCGCCCAGGACGCTCATCGTCAGCTGGTTGGCCTCCTCGTCCCAGGCGAAGTGGTACTCGCGGCCACGCCCCGACTTGGCGTGCAGCAGCTGCTCGATGCGGGCCCGCGCCGCGGGCTCGCCGTCGGTGAAGTACGCCGGGTAGCGAAGGGCGAGCCGGGTGAGGCGGCCGCTGTCGTCGAAGGCGTGGTCGCCGAAGGCCTTGTCCCACTCACCGCCGTGGGAGTAGAGCGGGCTCGGGTCCTCCGGGACGGAGAAGTAGGGCACGAGTGCCTCGTAGAGGGCCTGGAGACGGGCGACTTCGGCCTCGTCGGGGCCCGTCTTGACGACCGGCTTCACCCGGCCCTTCCAGCCGGCCGCGCCCATCACCGTGATCAGGGCGAGGAGCGGCCCGTACGGGATGAGCGCGACGACCAGGACCACGGCCGCCGTCAGGAACAGCGCGGGACCACGCCGTTCCTTGGGGGTGGCGGCCCATTTGCCGCGCAGGGCGGCGGCGATCAGCCGCAGGCCGCGGCTGATCGTGATGAGCGGATGGAGAACGTCGGTGGCGCTGTCGGCGGCCGTGCGCGCGATCTCGCGGCTGCGAACGATGGATGCGCTGCTGCTGCTCAGAATGCGGGGGAGTGGTCGCCGGGCCACATCGTTCTCCTGGAGTTGTGTCCGCAAGGGGGTCCGCCGTGGTGCCCGCCGTGGGACGGCGGACGGCGGGAGGTCAGAACTTGATCCCGCCCAGCAGGCTGGCGAGGCTCGCGCCTCCGGCCGTGATGCTCGGGGCGATGGCGGTGCCCGCGAGGTAGAAGCCGAAGAGCGCGCACACCAGGGCGTGCGAGGCCTTGAGTCCGTCTTTCTTGAAGAAGAGGAAGCAGATGATTCCGAGCAGCACCACACCTGAGATGGACAGGATCATTGGGGATCTCCTGGTTGATGGGGACGGTCACCATGAGTTCTTCCAGGCTCACAGGAAGTATCTATGCGATAAAAGGTGCAAACGGGTGAAACTCCGCCATTTTCACTGGAGTGGCGGATATGAAAAGCAGACCGGAGCGGGACACTGTGCCGCCGTCGGCCGGTCAAACCGTCACGCGCGGTGATCTTTGCCGCCGGTGGGCCACGTCATGTCGCCCGGTGGGCAGTACCCTGTCGATTCACTCGTACGGCGCTGTCGCCGTGCGGGTTTGTTCCGTTGCCCCTAAGGAGTTTTCGATGAGCGAGGAACTCGATCCCGAGGTGGTCGAGCTGGCAGCCAAGATCTTCGAGCTGGCCCGCCAGGGAGACGCCGAGGCGCTCGCCGCGTACGTCGACGCAGGGGTGCCCGCGAACCTCACCAACGACCGCGGCGACTCCCTCGTGATGCTCGCCGCCTACCACGGGCACGCCGGGGCGGTCTCCGCCCTGCTGGCCCGCGGCGCCGAGGCCGACCGCGCCAACGACCGCGGCCAGACCCCGCTCGCCGGAGCGGTCTTCAAGGGCGAGGACGCCGTGATCAAGGCCCTGCTGGCCGGCGGAGCCGATCCTTCCGCCGGGACGCCCTCCGCGGTCGACACCGCCCGGATGTTCGGCAAGGCGGACCTGCTCGCCCTGTTCGGGGCCAACTGAGCGTCCACCAAGCGTTTACGGGGGATCCATCGAAGAGCCCGCGGAGAGGGGCGCCGTAAATGTGGTCGCAATGGCGAAATGGCTGGGTCATCATGACGTCGAACCCCTACATCGGGGGCAGGGTTCCTTCATCCGGAACCACGACGAGAGGCAGGAAGATGGTCTACACCAAGCAGAAGACGGCGGGCGACCCCTCATGTTGCTGCGCGGCCTAGGGCAAGGCACGAATCCCCGGTTGCGTCGACAGCTTGATGTGAGGCTAATTCCATGTTCGATCCAGTCATAGCGCCGAGCGGCACGCTGCTCGGCCTGCTCCAGCGGGGCCGCGGCGACGGCACGCTGCACGCGCTGGCCGCCCCGCGCGACGAGGCCCTGGCGGCCCTCAACCACTGCGTACTGAGCGACCCACGCCAGGACTGGCAGGTCGAGAACCGCTCGCTGTACTACGCGCGGCTCTTCCTGGACCTCGACGGCGGGCTCGACCAGATCGAGCGCCACCTCTTCGGCGCCGAGGACGTCCTGGACACCGAGGACTCCAGGACCGGGCTCACCCTCGCCGTCCTGGGCCACCTCGCCTCGTACGGCAGGAGCGACGCGCTCGCGCTGCTCCGCCGCTACGCCGCGACCGGCTCCAACTGGGCCTGGGCCCTGGACGAGCTCGCGCTGCGCGACGACGACGCGGGCCTGCGCGCCCTCGCCGCATCCGTGCTCGGCCGTTTCCCGGCCACCACGGAGGGTGACGCCGAGCTGGCCGCCACCGTGCGCGACGCCTTCGAGCCCCGGCCCTGGCGGCTGTGGGCCGAGGACCCGCGCGACGAGGTGGGCAAGCGGGTGCGGGCAGCCCGGGAGACCGGCTCCTTCGACCGCTGGCAGCGCCAGATGCGACCGTCGGGGCCGCGCCCCGGCTGGAGCGTCCAGGCGGTGTTCGACTGGGCCGACGAAGGTCTGGAACGCGGCGCGGTCCTGCACCTGCCCGCGGCCAGGTGCCTCGGCGCGGTCGCCGGGCCCGAGGACCGGGACGCCATCATCGAGGCGGCCCGCTCCGGTACCGACGGAGCCCGCGGCGCCGCCCTGCACTACCTCGCCGAATCGTGCGACGCCCGCGTGCTCGACCTGATCGAAGCGGCCGTCTCCACCGGCTCCCGGACCGCCGCCGACGCGGCCGTGCACGCCTTCGAGCGGATGTGCGGCCCCGAGGCCGTCGACCGGGCCCGCGGCTGGGTCCAGCGCCCCGACCAGCTCGGCGCCGCAGCCGCCGGCGTGCTCGCCGCACGCGGCGAGGCCGGCGACGAGAAGCTGGTGCTCGGCGCGCTCCGCGAGACCGTGCGCTCCGAAGGCCCCGACGCCCCGCTCCTGCGGGCCCTCGTCGACGGGGCCGGACGGCTCGGCATCTGCTGCGCCGCCCCCGTCCTGCGGCACGTCTACCGCGAGACCGCCTCCTCCCAACTGCGCGGCCGCACCGCCCGTGCGCTCGCCGCGACCGACCCCTCCTTCGCCACCGGCTTCGCCGTCGAATGCCTGTGGGACTGCGAGGAGACCACCAGAGAAGTAGCCGCCCAGTACGCGGAGCTCGTGGACGCCAGGGTGGCCGACCGGCTGCGCAGGCTCGCCGCCGACCCGGCCGAGGAGGCCGAGGTGCAGAGCGCCATCCACGACCGGCTCGGCCCGGACGCCACGGCCGTGTGATCCACGGCCGGCGGGGGCGGGCCGTGCGATCCACGGCCGGACCCGGAAGCACAACGCTCACGGGCCCCGAAACCGGACCCGGAAGGGCAACGCTCATGGGACGTTCCCCGGGCGGAAAGATCCAAGTCGACCGGGCCACTCCCGGCGCGACGACAACACGGGTATGCGTGTCGTCATCGTCACCGAGTCCTTCCCGCCCGACGTCAACGGCGTGGCCCACTGCGCCCTGCAGACCGCACGGCATCTGGCCGTACGCGGTCACCAGCCGCTCGTCATAGCCCCGGCCACGGCCACGGGGGAGGGCTCTGACGCGCCGTGCCCCGTCATACGGGTGCCCTCGCTTCCGCTGCCCGGCTATCCCGAGGTCCGCCTCGCCCTGCCGAGCCGCCGCGTCGCCGCCGCCATCGCCGCGCACCGCGCCGATCTCGTCCACCTCGCGAGCCCCTTCGTCCTCGGCGTCCGGGGCATGGCCGCCGCCGCCCGCCTGGGCGTCCCCGCCGTCGCCGTCTACCAGACCGACCTCGCCGGATACGCCCGCACCTACATGGGCGCCGGCGAAGGCACCGCCTGGCGCCGGCTGCGCGCGGTCCACTCGGCCGCCGACCGCACCCTCGCCCCCTCCACCGCGGCCGTGCGCGACGTGACCGAACACGGCGTACGGCGGGTGCGCCTGTGGCCCCGCGGCGTCGACACCGAGCGCTTCCGGCCCGGTCTGCGCGATGTCGCCCTGCGCCGCGAACTCGCCCCCAACGGTGAACTGCTCGTCGGCTACGTCGGCCGGCTCGCGCCCGAGAAGCAGGTCGAACTCCTCGCGGGCGTCTGTGCGATGGACGGCGTACGCGTCGTCGTGACCGGCGACGGGCCGAGCGCCCCCGCGCTGCGCTCCGCCCTGCCCGGCGCCGTGTTCCTCGGTCGCCGCACCGGGCCCGAACTCGCCCGCGTCTTCGCCTCGTTGGACGTCTTCGCGCACACCGGACCGTACGAGACGTTCTGCCAGACCGTGCAGGAGGCCATGGCGAGCGGGGTGCCCGTGATCGCGCCCGCCGCGGGCGGCCCGCTCGACCTCGTCGCCCACGGCACAACCGGGCTCCTCGTCCCGCCCGGCGACGCCGGGGCCGTGCGCGACGCCGTACTCGGACTCGGGGATCCAGCGCTCCGCGCCGCCTTCGGGCGGGCCGGGCGGGCCGCCGTGCTCGGGCGGACCTGGGCCGCGGTGGGCGATCTGCTCCTGGACCACTACGCCGAGGTGCTCGACGCGCGGACGGCGGTGGCGGCATGAGCGGCCTGCGGATCGTCCGGCTCGCCAACTTCGTGACGCCCGCGTCCGGCGGTCTGCGCACCGCCCTGCGCGAACTCGGCCGGGGCTATCTGGCCGCCGGGCACGAGCCCGTACTGATCGTGCCGGGCGCGCGGGCGAGCGACGAACTCACCGAACAGGGCAGGGTGATCACCCTGCCGGGCACCCTGCTGCCGGGCACCGGCGGCTACCGGGTGCTCGCCGACGCGCGCCCGGTCCGCCGGGTCCTTGAGGGCCTCGCGCCCGACCGCGTCGAGGTGTCCGACCGCACCACCCTGCGCTGGACCGGGGAGTGGGCGCGGCGGGCCCGGGTGCCCTCCGTGATGGTCTCGCACGAGACCGCCGACGGTGTCCTGCGCACCTGGGGCCTGCCCGAAGCGGTGGCCCGGGGCGCCGCCGACCGGCTCAACAGACGTACGGGCTGGGCCTTTTCGCGGATCGTGTGCACCACGGAATGGGCCGAGCGCGAGTTCGTACGGATCGGCGCGCGCAACGTGGTCCGGGCACCGCTGGGCGTCGACCTGGTCCGCTCCAGGCCGGGCCGGCGCTCCACGGTGCTGCGGGCCCGGCATGCGCGTGGCGCCCGGGTGCTGCTCCTGCTGTGCTCGCGGCTCTCGGTCGAGAAGCGGCCGGCCCTCGCGCTGGACGCGCTCGCTGCGCTGCGCCGCGCGGGCGTGCGGGCGGCCCTGGTGATCGCGGGGGACGGCCCCCTCGCGGGCGGCCTGAAACGCCGGGCGGCGGCGGAACGCCTTCCGGTCGAGTTCCTGGGCCACGTCGTCGATCGCGAGGCCCTGGCCGACCTCCAGGCCGCCGCCGACATCTGCCTGGCTCCGGGCCCGGCGGAGACCTTCGGCCTCTCGGCCCTTGAGGCCCTGGCGTGTGGGACCCCGGTGGTGTGCGCGGCATCGTCCGCACTCCCCGAGGTCATCGCGGACGCGGGCCTCGCGGCGGGCGGCACGGGCGAGGAATTCGCCCTGGCGGTAAGGGAGTTGCTGGCCCGGCCGGAACGGCAGCGCCGGGCTGCCGCGCGGGCCAGGGCGGAGCTGTTCGGCTGGGACGCGGCGGTGAACGCGTTCCTCGCGGCGCACGACGCTCCGGTGGCACGCGCGCCCGAACCCGCCGCGCCCACCCCGCACGGCACCCGGACACCCCGGGCATCCGGGCCGGCCCCGCACCGAGCGGCACCGGAGGCGATCGCGTGAGCGGCTTGGCCGTCGAGGCGGCGCCCCGCATCCCGCGCCGCGCGCTGCGGTTCGCGGCGCTCGGCGACTCCCTGACCGAGGGCGTCGGCGATCCGGTCGCCGGGGGACGGCGCGGCTGGGCCGCGCTGCTGGCTGCGGGGCAGTGCGGGTGGGAGTTCCGCAACTTCGCCGCCAGCGGGGCGCTCACTCTCGATGTGGTCGAGCAACAGGCGCCCAGGGCAAGGGAGTTCGAGCCCGATCTGGTCTCGGTCGTCGTCGGCGTCAACGACACCCTGCGCCGCACCTTCGACATCCGGCACATCGCCGTCCGCCTGGACACGCTGTACGCGGACCTCGTCGGGAACGGTGCCGTGCTGCTCACGGCCTGCCTGCCCGATCCTGGCGCCATGCTGGGGCTGCCGGGCCCGCTCGCCCGCCCGCTCGCGCGCCGCCAGCGCGCCGTCAACAGCGTGGTGCACGCGCTGTCCGCGCGCCATGGGGCCGTGCACCTGCACCTCGCCGACCCGGCCTGGGTCGAGGACCGCACCCTGTGGAGCGCCGACCGACTGCACCCGGGTGAGCGCGGGCACCGGCTGATCGCCGCCCGCTGCCACGCCCTGCTCGCGGAGCGGGGGCTGGCCCCGGGCGCACCGCCCCCGGCCGAACCGGAGCAGCCGCCGCCGGGCGCCGCCGCCTCCCTGTACTGGCTGGCGACCGCGGGCACCGCGTGGCTGGCCCGCCGTTCCACCGACCTGTTGCCCCAACTGCTGCGGCTCGCCGGTGACGAGCTGCGGCACGGGGTGCGCGGCACCGCGGTCCGGCTCGATCTGCACGCCGCCGACGCGCTCGCCGCCGCCCTCGCGGCGGTCGCGCCCGTACCGGATCAGCTCCAGTGCGCCAAGGCGAACCGGAGCGGGGTGCCCGGCGCGGCCTGTGCCGCGGCGGCCAGGTCCGGTTCGGGTACGACGCCGATCACCGGGTAGCCGCCGGTCGTCGGATGGTCGGCCAGGAAGACCACGGGCCGCCCGTCCGGCGGTACCTGCACCGCCCCCAACACCATTCCCTCGCTGGGCAGTTCGCGCCGCGAGGCCCGCCGCAGCGCGGGGCCCTCGGTGCGCAGTCCGATGCGGTTGCTCGCCGAGGACACCCGGTAGTGCCCGGCCGCGAGCACGCCGGGCGCGTCCGGCGTGAACCAGTCCACGCGCGGCCCCGGGCGCACCCGCAGCACGAGCTGGTCCGGCACCCCTGGAGCGGGCGCCCAGTCCACGTACGGATGCCCGCCTTCCGGGCGGCCGAGCGGCAGCACCTCCGCGTCCCTGAGCGGGGCCGGGCCGAGCCCCGACAGGAGGTCGGTCGAGCGGCTGCCGAGGACCGGTTCCACGGCGATGCCGCCCGCGAACGCCAGGTACGAGCGCACCCCGCGCGTCGCCGCGCCCACCTCGACCACCGCCCCCGACGGCACCCGCACCGGGGCGCCCCACGCGGCCGGCCGGCCCGCCACGGTGACCGGGCAGGGCGCCCCGGTCACCGCCACGGTGACCGCGCAACGAGGGCGTACGGCACAGCCGTTGAGGGTCGTCTCCAGAACGGCCGCGCCCGGGGCGTTGCCGACCAGGCGGTTGGCGAGCCGGCTCGCGGCCAGGTCGAGCGCGCCCGAACGCGGCACCCCGAGGTGCGCGTGCCCGTGCCGCCCCTCGTCCTGTACGGAGGTGAGCGCTCCGGCCCGTACGACGGACAGGGCCCGGTCCGTCATCGCGGCGCCCGGGGGACGAAGCGGACCCGGGTGCCCGGGGTGAGCAGGGCGGCGGGCTCGCGGTGGGGGTCCCACAGGGCCGCGTCCGTGCTGCCGATCAGCTGCCAGCCGCCGGGCGAGGAGCGTGGATAGACGCCGGTGTACGGGCCCGCGAGGCCCACCGAGCCCGCCGGGACCGCCGTGCGCGGGGTGTCCCGGCGGGGCGTCGCGTACCGGTCGCCGAGCCCGGTGAGGTAGGCGAAGCCGGGCGCGAAACCGCAGAAGGCCACCCGGAACTCGGCCGCGGAGTGGATCCCGGCCACCGCGTCCTCGGGGACCCCCCACAGGGCGGCGACGGCCGCCAGATCGGGGCCGTCGTAGCGGACGGGGATGTCGACCGTCTCCGGGGCGGCCTCTGTCAGGGGAGGGATCTCCCAGGTGGTCAACCGGGCCGCCAGGGACGGGGGATCGGCGACGCCGTCGAGCAGGACGGTACGGGCCGCGGGCACGATCTCGGTCACCGCGGGCAGGGTTCCGGCGGCGCGGCGGCGCAGCAGCTCGGCGTGCAGGGCGCCGGCCGCATCGCCGTCGGGGAGCTCGACCAGGAGAGCGTGCTCCCCGACCGGCAGGACGCGCGGGGTGCTCACGAGAACGCCGCCACCTCGACGCCCGCCGCCTCAAGTGCGGACCGCACCCGGCGGGCCAGGTCCACCGCGCCCGGCGTGTCCCCGTGCAGGCACAGCGAACCCGCCCCGACGGCGACCCGCTCGCCGTACTCGGCCACGACCGAGCCGTCCAGGGCCATCGACACGGCCCGCGCCACCACCGCGTCCGGGTCGCTGACCACCGCCCCGTCCCGGCCGCGCGGCACCAGGGTGGCGTCGGAGGTGTAGGCGCGGTCCGCGAACGCCTCGGTGACCACAGGGAGCCCGGCCCGCTCGGCGGCCGCGAGCAGCCGGGAACCCGGCAGGCCGAGCACCGGCAGCCGCGCGTCCGCGAGCAGCACCCCTTCGACGACGGCGGCCGCCTGTTCCTCGTCGTGCACCACGCGGTTGTAGAGCGCGCCGTGCGGTTTGACGTACGAGACCCGGCTGCCGGCCGCGCGCGCGAAGATCTCCAACGCGCCGATCTGGTAGGCGACTTCGGCCGCGAGCTCGGCGGACGGTACGTCCATGGCGCGACGGCCGAAGCCCGCCAGGTCGCGGTAGGAGACCTGGGCGCCGATGCGTACCCCGCGCTCCGCGGCCAGGGTGCAGACCCGCCGCATGATGGCCGGGTCACCCGCGTGGAAGCCGCAGGCCACATTGGCGCTGGTGACGACGGAGAGGAGTTGTTCGTCGTCGGTGAGGCGCCAGTGGCCGAAGCCCTCGCCGAGATCGGCATTGAGGTCGATCGAGGTGGTCGCGGACCGGGTCATGGGCGGGGCGTCTCCTGTTCACGGGGGTGCGTGGTCCTGTGGTGCGTGGTCGTGTGGTGCAGTGTGCCCCGATCGGGTGGGACGCGCTCGGCCTGGGCACACGGTCGTGCGTGGTTCAGCCGGTGCGGTAGTGCTCGTCGCGGACGTCGGTGAGGAACATCCGGCCCGGCGCGTGGGTGAGCGCGAAAGGCGGCCGGGACGCCATCACCGCGGCCTGCGGAGTGACCCCGCAGGCCCAGAACACCGGCACGTCACCGGGCTCGGCCCGCACCGGATCCCCGAAGTCGGGGCGGGACGGGTCCGCTATGCCGAGCACCGCCGGATCGCCCGAGTGCACCGGTGCGCCGTGCACG
Organism: Streptomyces sp. CB01201; assembly: GCF_002803085.1. Taxonomy (GTDB): domain Bacteria; phylum Actinomycetota; class Actinomycetes; order Streptomycetales; family Streptomycetaceae; genus Streptomyces; species Streptomyces hundungensis. The sequence goes on from NZ_NNBJ01000011.1 coordinate 506,769, forward strand.
GCGGGCATCGCCCGGGTCACCCGGTGGGCGGTGGCCACCAGGGCGGCCGGGACCGGCCGCATCGACACCACCAGCGGCCCGCTGAGCCGCCCGGCCGGACGGCAGGGCCGGCTCGTCACATACATCGAGACGTTGCGGCCCTGCTCGATATGGCGCAACGGCACGCCTTCAGCGGCCAGTTGGGACTCGAAGGTGAAGCTGCACCCGATGAGGAACGTCACCAGGTCGGCGCGCCAGAAGGCCGTGGCGTCCACCGGTTCGGCGACGAGTCCGCCGTTCTCCCAGACCCGGTAGCGGGGAACGTCCGTGCGCAGATCGGCGCCGGGCGCGAGCCGGGTGCGGAACGCCCCTGGCGCGGTGACGTCGAGGGCCGGGCAGGGCTGGGGATTGCGCTCGCAGAACAGCCGTACGTCCTCGGCCCAGTCGGCCGGCACGCAGACCAGGTTCGCCTGGGTGTGCCCGGGGGCCCAGCCCGCCGTCGGCACGTCCGTGCCGGAACGGAACAGGGCGCGGGCCTGCTCGGGGGAGGCGAGAGCGGGTGGTTCGAGCCGGGTCATGACAGCTCCTGTCCGCGTGTCTCGGGCAGGCCGAGCAGGGCCAGTACGGCGAGCGCGTAGCCGACGGCGCCGAAGACCAGGGCACCGCCCACGCCCCAGCTGTCGGCGAGAAAGCCGACCAGGGTCGGGAAGAAGGCGCCCACGGCCCGGCCGGTGTTGTAGGTGAACCCCTGGCCGCTGCCGCGCACCGCCGTCGGGTACAGCTCGCTGAGGAAGGCGCCGAAGCCGCTGAAGATGGCCGACATGCAGAAGCCGAGCGGGAAGCCGAGCACGAGGAGCAGGGTGTTCGCCCCGGACGGGAGGTGCGTGTAGACGAGGATGCAGACGGCCGAAAGGACGGCGAACAGGGCGATGTTCTTCTTGCGGCCCAGCCGGTCGGTGAGGTGGCCGCCGGTCAGATAGCCGACGAAGGCACCCGAAATGAGGAACGCCAGATAGCCGCCGGTGCCGACCACCGTGAGGTGCCGCTCGCTCTTCAGGAAGGTCGGCACCCAGGTGGCGAGGGTGTAGTAGCCGCCCTGGACGCCCGCGGAGAGCAGCACCGCGAAGACGGTGGTGCGCAGCAGCGGGCCGCGGAAGATCGCCGCGAAGGTGGCGGTGCCGCTCATGGTGCGGGCCGCGGCGAGCCGTCGCCCGGTGGCCTCGGGCGCGTCCTCGACGTTGCGTCGTACGTAGACGAGGAGCAGGGCCGGGAGCGCCCCGGTCCAGAACACCACGCGCCAGGCGGTGTCCGGGCCGACGTACTGGAACACCAGCGTGTACACGACGACGGCGAGCGCCCAGCCCGCCGCCCACGCGCTCTGCACGGCGCCCAGGGTGCGGCCGCGGTGGCGGGCCGCGGCGTACTCGGCGACCAGGACCGCGCCGACCGCCCACTCGCCGCCGAAGCCGAGCCCCTGGAGGGCGCGGAAGACGAGCAGGGTCTCGTAGTTGGGCGCGAAGCCGCACAGGACGGTGAAGACGGCGTACGTGCCGACGGTGATCATCAGCGCCCGTACCCGGCCGATGCGGTCGGCGACCACCCCGGCGAGCGCGCCGCCGACGGCCGAGACCACCAGCGTCACCGTGGTGAGCAGTCCGGTCCGGCCGGTGTCGAGCCCGAAGTAGGCCGAGATCGCAACCATGCTGAGGGGCAGCGTGAAGAAGTCGTACGAGTCGAGCGCGTAGCCGCCGAAGGCGCCCCCGAACGCGCGGCGGCCACCGGGGCCGAGCGCGCGCAGCCAGCCGAACGGGCCGTCTTCGTGCGGGAGTTGACCGTGCTGCGGCGCTGCCTTGGTCGTGCTCATGTGCACCTCGCAGGAGGGGACGAGAGGGCGGACGAGAGGACTGCCGGGGCTGTGCGGGAGGGGAGTCGGGGTGGGCATGGGGGAGGGGCGTGGGGTGGGCGGGGGTGCGGCCGGGAGTGCGGTCCCGGGGTACGGTCGTTTCAACGTAGAGGATTGTTGAACGATCCGACAAGGCTCTTGCGTGGACGTTCCCGCTTTCTCGCGTCCTCAAGATGCTTCTACGATGGGCGCGCACGTCGGCGGGAGCGCCGGCGGGGGAGAGAGGGTGCTGTGGCGACAACGGGTCCCGGGCTGGGCGGACTTGCCGAGGACCGCGCGCTGCTCGGCCGCACCAGCACGGCGGAGCGGGTCGCGGACATTCTGCGCACCCGCATCGCGGAGGGCTTCTTCCCGCCGGGCGAGCGCCTCGTGGAGGACGCCATCGGCAAGGCCCTCGGGGTCTCGCGCAACACCCTGCGCGAGGCGTTCCGGCTGCTCACCCACGAACGGCTGCTCGTCCACGAGCTCAACCGCGGGGTCTTCGTGCGGGTACTGGCCGTCGAGGACGTCACCGACATCTACCGCACCCGGCGCCTGGTCGAATGCGCCGTGGTCCAGGGGCTCGGCGGGCCGCCGTACCCCCTCGACGGGCTCGACGCGGCCGTCTCCGGGGGCGAACGCGCGGCCGCCGCAGGGGACTGGCCGGGTGTCTCCACCGCCAACATCCACTTCCACCGCGAACTCGTGGGCCTCGCGGGCAGCGCCCGCACGGACGAGCTGATGCGCGGCGTCCTGGCCGAACTCCGCCTGGCCTTCCACGTGGTGGACGACCCGCGCCGCCTCCACCAGCCCTACCTCGTGCGCAACCGGGAGATCCTGGAGGCGCTGCGCGCGGGGCAGCGGGACGCGGCCCGGCGGCTGCTCGCCGACTACCTCGACGACTCGCTCGCCCAGCTCGTCGAGGCGTACGGGAAACTGGTCACCGAGCTGCCGGCCTGACCCGCGCCCCGGCCGCGCGAGGCGGGCGGATCTGCGCCGTTTCGACCGTTGTCAGTGCGAGGACCTAATCTGTCCAGCGTGACTTCGCCTGCCTCGACGGAATCCGTTCCGCCCCAGCTCAGCGCGGCCGTGCGCCCGGCACCGGGCCCGGCCGCCGACGAGGGCCTCGCGCGCCGCCTGCGCGCGCTGGCCTGCACCGCGCCGCTGCACGATCTCGACGTGCGCAAGGCCAACCTCGCGGGCGAGTACTCGGTGTACGCCATGGCCGAGGTGGCGCTGGCCTCCATCGACCTCGTCACCCTGAGCATGGACTTCGACACGGGCGCCGACCACGACCAGATCGTGGCCCGGCTCGTCCCGCGCGTCGCCGCCCAGGCCCCGACCCGGCCCACCGCCGAGCACGAGCGGGTGGCCCGCTGGGTCCTGGAGAACCTGATCAACGTCGGCAGCGTGGACCGCGGCTTCCGCGCGGTGTACGGCACGTTCAACCCCGACGGGGTCTACGTCCGCAGGGACTACGACTTCAAGCTCCTCGAAGAGGTCCCCGGCTACGGCGGCGCCGTCTATCTGCGCACCACCGACGAGGCGGTCAACGTCCTGGTGGGCGCCCTCGACACAGACGTCACGAGCGCCCAGATCGCGGCCGAGGTCAAGCTGGAGGTCCTGATCAGCCGCGGCCGCCTCGCCGACGCCCAGCTCGCCGCCGAACAGGCCCGCTACCGCACGGTGCAGTACGCCGAGACCCTGCGGCGCACCCTGGAGGCGACGCGGCGCAACGTGCGCGCGGTCGACTGGCTCAACGCGGTGCCGGACATGATCGCCGAGGCCCTCGACCACGTGGCCGACCGCTACCGGCACGAGAACGCGATCCTCACCAACATCCGCAAGGCCCGCGACGAGGCGGAGGACCCGGACAACAAGCGCCGCGCCGCCGAGCTGGTCGACATCGTCAAGGACTGCATCCGGCGCCACACCCAGCTCCAGTCCCGCCTCCTGGAGGCCGGCCCGCTGTTCCGCGCCGAGCAGGACCGCCAGGCCTTCGCCCGGCCCGCCGCCCGCTCGGGGCTCGACCTGTACGGCCAGCTGGTCGCCCCCCTGCTGCCGCTCCCGGTGGGAGACGCGATCCGGGTGACCGACGCGTTCTTCGCGCGCGGCACCGGCCTGCGCACCCCGGTGTCGGTACGCGTCGGGGATCTGGTGGACATACTGCTCACCCCGCCGACGGAGCGGGAACACCTCGGCGCGGAGATGCCCGAGCCCGAGCTGATCACCACCCCCGACGACAGCCGCTTCAGCGAAGAACAGCTGGCCTCGGCCATGGAGCTGCTCGACCTGGAGCACGACGCGCCCCGCCGTCTCTCGGGCCTGCTGGCCGACGCCCGCCGCCTCGACCCCGAACTGCCGTACTTGGTCGCCCTGTTGGCGGTCCACGCCGCGAGCCCCCCGGTCGGTACGGCCTACCGCCAGGGCGAGGAGCGCCTCCTGTTCGCGGTGGACGACGGGACCCGGCTGGACGACCCCGAGTTCGGCGGGGCGGACCTGATCGTGGGCATGGCCCTGCTGGACGCGGCGGGCATGGCCGCGGGCCGGACGGAGGCGGCGTGACACACCCACCCCGGACCACCTCCGGCCCCGCGGCTCTGCCCCGGACCCCGTTCGCGCCTGAACGGCGCTCGTCCTCAAACGCCGGACGGGCTGGGGGTGCCGCATACTCCGTGCTGCCAGGGGCGCGGGGCTGTGACACATGCGGCTTCGCCGCGCGGGCGCGAGCGACCACGCACCGCCCGCACCCGAACGACATCCCCCGGAGGGTTGCGGGAAGGGGCGGGGCGGGGAGCAGGCCCGCCGCAGGCGCCCCGCACGCGCACCGGGCACCGCGCACCGCACGCACCAAGGAGACCACCCCGTGACCGACCACCCCACCGAGCACGTCGCCCTCGGCGACGAGGCCGAACCGGCGCCTGCCGTGCCCGGCGCCGGCACCGGCGGCGAGGGCCGGATCACCCCCGCCGACGCCGCCGACGCCGCGCGGCTCGTCGCCTTCGGCCTCCAGCCCAAGCTGCTCCCCGCCCGCGACGCGGAGTACGCGGAGCTGCTCCGCCGCCACCGCGAGGACCCCGCGTTCGCGCGCCTGGCCGACGCGGTCGCGGCGGGCCTCGGCCTGATCGTCCTGGAGGTGTCGCCCCGCGCCGGCATGGCCGTGACGGCCGCCGAGGACTCCGTCTTCGCCGTCCGCATGGGCGACTACGCCCGCCGCGCCGCCGCCCCCGACTCGGCGGACCGCTTCCTGCACGGCCTGGCCCATCTCGCCGTCGCCGCCCTCGCGTTCCCACGCCCCGAGGACCTCGCCGACGACGGATACATCGGCCGCATCACCGTCAACGGCGTGGACGCGTTCGTCCGGCAGGCCTGCCGCCGCCTGGAGGAGCGGGCCGAGGAGACCGGCGAGAACACCGACCCGGAGACCGGCGCTCCCGGGCTTGAAGCGGCCTGGCGGATCTACGCCCGGCGCAGCTCCACCGGGGCCACCAAGGACGCCCGTCGGCTCGCCGGTTCGACCACCGGCATCGTCGCCAAGGCCGTCGCCTTCCTCACCGAGTCCGGCTTCCTCCAGCGGACCGGCGACGACGCGGGCGGCGCCTACCGCACCACCGCCCGCTACCAGTTGCAGGTGCGCGACATGGCGGGCAGCGCCGCACTGACCGAACTGATCGAGCTCGGCGTGGTCGCGGTCACCGACGGCGGCGCCACCCTGCTGCCGCCGCCCGACGGCGACGACCTGGAACTGGCGGCCGACGCCGGACTGCCCTTCCACTCCTGACCAGCCTTCCCCGCCCCCCACAACGACGAGAGTCCGCCGACATGTACGAGCTGTCCCGGGTCCGCCTCTACTCCATCGGGCCTGCCGGTGCGCGCTATGCCGACACCGTGCTGGACCTGCGGGGAGTCGGCGCACCCGTGCCCAACCCGGCCCCCGCGCAGGCCGAGTTCTTCGAGGACGAGCCGGTCGGCCCGCCGCGCCGCCCGGCGCCCGCGGGTGTGCTCTTCCTGGAGAACGGGGGCGGCAAGTCCGTACTGCTCAAGCTGATCTTCTCGGTGATGCTGCCGGGCCACCGCAACACCCTGGGCGGCGCCAGCTCCGGCGTGCTGCGCAAGTTCCTGCTCGCCGACGACTGCGGACACGTGGCCCTGGAGTGGCAGCACACCCTCACCGGTGAACTGGTCGTGGTCGGCAAGGTCAGCGAGTGGCGTGGCCGCCAAGTGTCCAACGATCCAAGGAAGTTCGCCGAGGCCTGGTACTCCTTCCGGCCCGGCCCCGGCCTCAGCCTGGACTCGCTGCCGGTCGCCGAGTCCAGCGCGATGCGCCCGTCCGCGGAAGGCGCCTCCGGCGCCCAGGGCCGGCGCCGCACCATGAAGGGCTTCCGCGACGCCATCACCGAGGCGACCAAGGCGTACCCGCATCTGGAGGTCTACTGGGAGGAGATCCACGACCGCTGGAACGAGCACCTCGGCGATCTGGGTCTGGACCCCGAACTCTTCCGCTACCAGCGGGAGATGAACGCCGACGAGGGCGAGGCCGCTGGCCTGTTCGCGGTCAAGAAGGACTCCGACTTCACCGACCTGCTCCTGCGCGCCGTCACCGACACCCGGGACACGGACGGTCTCGCCGACCTGGTCAGCGGCTTCGGGAACAAGCTCGGCCGCCGTGCCGAACTCACCGCCGAACGTGACTTCACTGCGGGCTCGGTGGACCTGCTCAACCGCATCGTCGAAGCCGCCGAGACCCGCGCCCGGGCCCGCGACATCCACGCCGGCGCCGAGCGCCGCACCCGTACGCTCGCCCGCCGCCTCTCGGCCCGCGCCGCCGAGGAGCGGGGCCGCGCCACCGACCTCGCCCAGCGGGTCACCGCCGCCGCCCACCACGTCACGCTCGCCGAGCGGGCCCGTGGCACGAGCTCCCTGATCGCCTCCGAACTCGCCTACCGGCACGCCTCGTTGGCGCTCGCCGTCGCCGAGAAGGCGGCCGCCGCGCAGCGCCGCGAGCTGGCCGACGCACGCACCCTGCACTCCGCCTGGCAGGCCGCCGAAGCCGTGCTGCGCCACCGCGCCGCCGCCGACCGATCGGCCCGTGTCGCCGCCGCCATCCAGGAGGCCGAGCGGGACGCGGCTCCCGCGCTCGCCGCCCGCGCCCAGGCCGCCGCCGATCTCGTACGGGCCCTGCACACGGCCGCCGAGGACGGCGAGCGGGTCGCCGCCGAGGAGGAGGAGCGCTCGGCCGGCCTCCAGGAGGCAGGGGAGGCAGCGCACCGCGATGCCACCGCGGCCGCCACCGAGGCCCAGCGCGCCCGCAGCGAGACCGGGCACCTGCGCCAGCGCCTCGCCGAGGTCGAGCAGGAGACCGCCGAGGCGGTCCGGGCGGGCTGGCTCGACGACAGCGCACCGGACGCCGACCCGGCCCGCGCCGCGCTCGCCGCCAGCGACGCCGAGAAGACCGCGGTGGCCGGCTGGGACACCGCCCGCGAAGCCGCCCGCACCGCCGCCGACCGGGCCCGCGAGGCCGCCTCCGTCGAGGCCCGCGCCGAGCTGGCCGCGGCCCGCGCCGAGGACGCCGCGCGCGCCGCCGGCCACGCCTACGACGCCGAGCGCCGCGCCGCCGAGTCGATCGCCGCCGAGGAACGCCTGGCCGAACTCCTCGGCCTGCCTGGTACGGGTACCGCTTCCGGGGTGCCCGAGCCCCGCAGGCACGACGAAGAGATGCCCCAAGGGCCGCTCGGCGCAGAGGAGTTGGACCGCAGCGCGGACGAACTGCGCGCGCTCCTCGACCAGTCCGTCGCCACCGCCGAACGCCAGCTCTTCGAGCTGCGCACGGCCGCCGCGGACGACGCGCGCATCCTCGGCGCGCTCGGCGACGGAGGCCTCCTGCCGCCCAGCGCGGACGTGCTGGCCACCGTCGAGTACCTGGGGGAGCACGGCATCCCCGCGCTGCCCGGCTGGCGCTACCTCGCCCAGGCCGTGGCCCCCGCCGACCACGCCGCGGTGCTCGCGGCCCGCCCCGAGCTCGTCGACGGCGTCGTCATCACCGACCCGGCCTCGCACGTCCGGGCCCGCGAGGCGCTCGCGAACGCGGCCCTGCTGCCGCGCTCCGCCGTGGCCGTCGGCACAACGGCCGCGCTGCTCGCGCCCGTTCCGGCGCCGGACTCGGGTGCCGAGAGCGGGATCTTCCTCGTGCCGCCGAACCCGGCCATGCACGACGAGCACGCCGCGGACGAGGAACGCCAGACGCTCCGCGCCCGTGCCACCGCCCGGGACGAGGAGATCCGCACGCTCGCCGCCCGGCTGACCGGGGACCGCTCGCTCGCCGCCCGGATCGGATCCTGGCGCGCCGACTGCCCGCCCGGCATGCTCGCCGAGCTGGCCACGGCCGCCGAGACCACCCGCGAAGCCGCCCAGCAGGCCGCCGAGGAACTGACCGAGGCCCGCACCGCACGCGCCGAGGCGGACGAGGCCGCGGCCGAGACGGCACGCGTGCGCGAGGAGCGCCAGGAGGCCGCCCAGCGCGCGCGGCGCGCCGCCGACGCCCTCGCCGGGCTCGCCTTCCGACTCCGCGAGCGGGCCGGCTGGCAGGTCAAGCTCCGCGAACTCGCCGACGAGGCAGCCGAGTCGGAGGCCCGCGCCCAGTCGCTCCTGGAGCGTGCCAAGGCCGCCGACGAGGACCGCCGCGCCGCCCAGCGCGCCGCCGACGACGCCCACCGCACCTCCCGCGCGCTGCGCGCCGAGCGCGCCGAGATCGCGGGCGCCCCCGAAAACCTCCCGGAGCCCGACGCGGACGCCCCGCGCCACGCGCTGCCCGCCCTGCGCGAGGCCTACCGCGCCGCGTCCCAGCTGTACGAGAAGGTCGGCGTCGGCGCCGATCTGCGGGCCGAGCAGGCCCGCGCCGAGAGCGACGAGAGCGCGGCCCTGGCCGAGCTCGACCGGCTCAGCAACAAGGTGCGCACCCGCGCGGCCACCCTCCTCGAAGGCACCGACGGCGCGGACGGACCCTCCCGCCAGGCCGCCGCCGCGCGCGCCGAGTCGCTGGTCCAGATGCTGGAGACCCGTGCCTCCACCGCCAGCGAGCAGCTCGGCCGGCTGCGCGGCGAGGCCGAGCGGCTGGCACCGGCCGACGGCGAGCGGCACACCGAACTGCCCGAGGACCAGGTCCCGGCCGACGCCGAGCAGGCCCAGGCCCTGCTGCGTACCGCGACCACCCAACTGGCCGTGCGCACCGACGAGTTGGAGACCGCCCGGGCCGCCCACGCCGAGCTGCTCACCGCCCACCGGACCGCCGAGGACGGGGCCGGCGGCTTCGACGAGACGGCGGCGCTGCTGCGCGATCTGCTGCGGGACAACAGCCACGGCCCGGACGAGGAGAGCGCCCCCGAGCCGTATCCGGGCAGTCTGGAGGAGGCCCGCCAGGCCGCCACCGAGACGCGCCGCTCCCTGCGCGGCTGCTCCGGCGACCTCTCGGCCGCGGACTCCGCCGTGCGCGAGGCGAGCGACATCCTGGTGCGCCACGCCAACGCGACCCGCTACGAGCAGGTCCGTACGCCGGCCCGCCAGCAGATCCGTGAACTGCCCGCCGCCGCCCTGCCCGAGCACGCCGCCGCCTGGGCCGCCGCCTTCGAACCCCGCCTGCGCGTCCTCACCGACGAGCTGGAGCAGTTGGAGCGCAACCGCGACTCCATCGTCGACCGGCTGCGCGGCCTGGTGGAGTCGGCGCTCACCACGCTCCGCTCCGCCCAGCGCCTCTCCCAGCTCCCCGAAGGCCTCGGCGAGTGGTCGGGCCAGGAATTCCTGCGCATCCGCTTCGAGGAGCCCGATCAGGCCACCCTCACCGAGCGCCTCGGCGAGGTCATCGACGAAGCCACCCGCGCGGCCGTCAAGAAGAACTCCGATCTGCGCAGGGACGGCATGTCCCTGTTGCTGCGCGGCGTTCAGGCGGCCCTGGAGCCGCGCGGCATCAGCGTCGAGATCCTCAAGCCGGACGCGGTGCTGCGCGCCGAGCGCGTCCCCGTCGGACAGATGGGCGATGTGTTCTCCGGCGGTCAGCTGCTCACCGCCGCGATCGCCCTGTACTGCACGATGGCTGCGCTGCGCAGCAACGACCGGGGCCGCGACAAGCACCGGCACGCCGGCACGCTCTTCCTCGACAATCCGATCGGCCGCGCGAACGCGACCTACCTCCTGGAGCTCCAGCGGGCCGTGTCCGACGCGCTCGGCGTCCAACTCCTCTACACCACCGGCCTGTTCGACACGACCGCGCTCGCCGAGTTCCCCCTGGTGATCCGGTTGCGCAATGACGCGGACCTCAGGGCGGGGCTGAAGTACATCAGCGTCGAGGAGCATCTGCGGCCGGGACTGCCGCAGCAGGACACCGCGGGCGAGACCGTGCACGGCGAGATCACGGCGACGCGCATGTTCAAGAGGCCCGCCACGCAAGGGAGTTGAGACCCGGGGGTCGGAGGCTGGAGCCCCGAGTCCGCAAACCCGGGCCCGGGATCCGGAGGTCGGAGTCCGGGTCCGTCCTGGTCCGGGTCCGGGTCCCTGAGCCCGAAGCCCGGCTCAGGGGCGTGCGGGAGTCCGGGCCCCGGCGGACCGGCTCAGGCGCGCGACAGCCGCTGCCCCGAGCCGTCCGCCGACCGTATTCGGGCGCCGCGCTCGCCGGCCCGGGCGGCCCGCCGGGCCCGGCGCCGCTCCTTGCGCAGCTTGCGGGCCGTGCTGCTCGGTATCGACACCACGCCGTTGCGCTGGTTCCACACCTGGCGGGTGATCCAGACGTCGAGCACGCCCCAGGTGGCCAGGACCGTACTGCCGACGCTGCTCAGCACCATCGGAAAGGCGAGCCAGGAACCGGCGAGCGCGCTCAGGAAGGCGACCATCGCCTGCATCAGCGTCGCCGCGACGATGATGACCGCGCGCACGGCCGCGGTACGCACCGGGTCGGGCAGGCGCGGTCGCACCGCAGGCTCTTCCACCCACAACGGCTGCTGCTCAACGCTCATGCCTTCATTCCTCCCCACCCGCGGGGCCCCGACGCCTCGCTCCCCGCCACGCGTACCCCGGCCGTTCCGCGCCACCCGTACAGACAGACGAACGGAACTCCCCGAAGATTCCCGGGATTTGCCCGGAACGAAGAGTTCCAGCCATCTGCCCCCAGGGTCGAAAAGCCGCCATGACAAGTGCCCCCTGACTCGAAGGGGGTTGCCATCTCCCGGAATGCCAGGACAACGCATGATCGCGGCCGTCCAGGGCGGCCGAAAATCGTCCGGACGTTCCTTCGAGTTGTCTCTGTGTCAGTAGTAGGCTCACGCCGTTTGTTGACGGTTGATCTGGGGGAGGCCATGCGCTTTCGCGGGAAGTCCATCCGCAGGAAGATCGTGGCGTTGTTGCTGGTGCCGCTCGTCTCCCTCACCGCGCTGTGGGGGTTCTCCACCTACCTCACCGGCCGGCAGGCCAACGAGCTGATGAACGTGGCGAACATCGTCAAAAAGGTCGGCTACCCCATCGAGGACACGGTCCGCGTCATCCAGCAGGAGCGCCGCCAGACCCTCGTCTACCTCGCCGACGAACGCCCCTCCGACGCCCTCACCTCGCTGCGCAGCCGCCGCGCCGCCACCGACACCGCGGTGGCCGCCATCCGCGCGGCGGCCCGCGACTCCGACGTCCGCAGCGACCTCCAGCCCGTGGCCAGGGACCGCCTCAAAGCCGTGCTCGCCGGCTTCGACTCGCTCGCCGGGCTGCGCAGCTCCATCGAGCAGGGCACCGCCGACCGGACCCAGGCGCTGGACTTCTACAACCGCCTCATCGACCCCTGCTACAGCTTCCTCATGAATCTCCACGCCCTGGAGAACGTGGAGATGGACAAGCAGGGCCGGGCCCTGGTCGGCATCACCCGGGCCCGCGAGATGCTCTCCCGTGAGGACGCCCTCGTCGCCTCCTCCCTGATCACCCCGAAGACCACCGCACCCGAACTGCGCCGAATATCCGACCTGGTGGCCAATCGGCAGCTGCTCTACGACACCAATCTGGAGATCCTGCCCAGCTCCGAACGCGATGTCTTCGAGGAGTACTGGCGCGGCCCCGACACCGAGGCGCTGCGCACCGCCGAGGCCGCCATCATCGACGCCGGGCCCGCCAAGGACCCCCGGCACATCGACGCCACCCGCTGGCAGCAGGCCGCGACGCCGGTGCTCGACCGCCTCGCCCAGCTGGGCACCGAGGCCGGCAACCGCTACCAGGACCGGGTCGAACCGGTCGCCTTCAGCGTGCTGATCAAGGCCGGCCTCGCCGGAGTGCTGGGCCTCCTCGCCCTCCTGGTCTCCCTGTTCATGTCCGTGCGCATCGGCCGCGAACTGGTCCGCGACCTCACCCGCCTCCGCAAGGAGGCCCACGAGGTGTCCGGTGTCCGCCTGCCCAGCGTGATGCGTCGCCTGGCCGCCGGTGAACAGGTAGACGTGGAGACCGAGGCGCCCCGCCTGGACTACGAACGCGACGAGGTCGGCCAGGTCGGCCAGGCCCTCAACACCCTTCAGCGCGCCGCTGTCGAAGCCGCCGTCAAACAGGCCGACATGCGCCGCGGCGTCTCCGAGGTCTTCGTCAACCTCGCCCGCCGCAACCAGGTGCTCCTGCACCGTCAGTTGACGCTCCTGGACACCATGGAACGGCGCACCGAGGACACCGACGAACTCGCGGACCTCTTCCGCCTGGACCACCTCACCACCCGTATGCGCCGGCACGCCGAGGGCCTGGTGATCCTCTCGGGCGCCGCCCCCTCCCGGCAGTGGCGCAGGCCCGTCCAGCTCATGGACGTCGTACGGGCCGCGGTCGCCGAGGTCGAGGACTACGAACGCATCGAGGTGCGCAGGCTGCCCCGGCTCGGCGTCGGCGGCCCGGCCGTCGCCGACCTCACGCACCTCATCGCCGAACTCCTCGAAAACGCCACGGTGTTCTCGCCCCCGCACACCGCCGTCCAGGTGCACGGCGAACGCGTCGCCAACGGCTTCACCCTGGAGATCCACGACCGCGGTCTCGGCATGGCCCCCGAGGCCCTGCTGGACGCGAACCTGCGGCTCGCCGAGACCCCCGAGTTCGAGCTGTCCGACACCGACCGGCTCGGTCTGTTCGTCGTCAGCCGCCTCGCCCAGCGCCAGAACGTACGGGTCTCGCTCCAGCCGTCGCCGTACGGCGGCACCACCGCCGTCGTGTTCATCCCGGCGACGCTGCTCACCGACGCACCCGAGACCGAGGGCGGCGACCTGCGCCTGGACCGCAAAGGGGCCAAGGGTGACGGCAGGGGTGTGCAGGACCCGCCCCGCCGGGCCCTCTCGCCCATGCCGGTCGGGATCCCCGGCCAGTCGGTCCTGGACGGACCCGTCGAACTGGAGCCCCCGCTGGACCCGTTGGGCCTGGAAGAGCCCTCCGTGTTCGAGGCCCCCGTGGGGCGCGAGCCGCGCGACACGATGGAGCCGGGGCGCGGCGGCCTGCTGCGTTCGGCCCGCCGTGCGGCGGAGTCGGCCGACGACCGTCAGCAGCACCAGCAGGCCGCGGACGAGGGCGACGACCGGGAACCGCTGCCGCTGCCGCGCCGCCACCGGGTGCCGACCCTGGTCAGCGACAACGGCCGCCGTGTCGACGGCCACGGACGCGGGCATCCGGCGCCGGGACCCGAGCCGGAATCCCGGGCGGGCCACGCTGGTGAGAACCGGCTGCCCGAGCGCCGCCCGCCCCAGCCGTCGCACCCCTCCGCACCCCTGGCCGAGCCCCCGGTCCCGCAGCCCCTGCGGCCCGCGCCGCAGCCCTCGGGTCTGACGCCGGTCAGGCCGGGCGGGCTGGGCGAGCGAACTCCGGCGGCCCCGGCCAACCCGGCCGACCTGCCGGGCGCGCCCAGCTCCGCGCCTTCGTGGGGCAGCCTTCCCGAGCCCCAGCCGGACGCCGCGGCCCCGCTCGGCGGGCTGCCCCGCCGGGTCCGCCAGGCCAGCCTCGCGCCGCAGCTCAAGGACGCCCCCGACGGTCAACGCGCCACGGCCGGGCCCGACGACGGGCCCGAGCCGGAGCGCGACGCCGACGAGGTGCGCGACCGGATGGCCTCACTCCAGCGCGGCTGGCAGCGAGGCCGCAGGCACAACGAAGCCTCGGACACCGCGGATGGACCGTTCGCGCGGGACCGCGGCGACACCGCACGACGAACCACACCGGAGGGGGACGGTCGATGACCGCGCCACAAGACTCAGCCGCAGTACGCAACACCACCGGGAGCGGTTCCGGCGAACTGAACTGGCTCCTCGACGAGTTGGTCGACCGCGTCGGCTCGATCCGCAAGGCCCTGGTGCTCTCCAGCGACGGCCTGGCGACCGGCACCTCGCGCGATCTGACCCGTGAGGACGGCGAGCACCTGGCCGCGGTCGCCTCCGGCTTCCACAGCCTCGCCAAGGGCGTCGGCCGGCACTTCGACGCGGGCCGGGTCCGGCAGACCGTCGTCGAACTCGACGACGCCTTCCTCTTCGTGACCGCCGCCGGCGACGGCAGCTGCCTGGCCGTCCTGTCGGACGCCGACTCCGACGTCGGACAGGTCGCGTACGAGATGACCCTGATGGTCAAGCGGGTGGGCGTCCACCTGACCACCGCACCACGGACCGGCCTGCGCGCCGGAGGGTGAGCGGGGGACGCCATGAGCGGGGGACCGGATGAGTGAGGCAGACCAGCGGGCCCAGGACCAGCTGCGGGCCCCCTCGGAAGCGACCGCTCCGGGGCGGCCGGACCACTGGTTCGACGACGACGCGGGGCCGGTGGTGCGGCCGTACGCGATGACGCGCGGGCGCACCACCAGCGCCGGCAAGGACCGCCTCGACCTGATCGCCGTGGTCGTCCCGGAACCCGCCGCCGACGACCCCGGCCGCGACCAGACGCTCTCACCGGAGCACGTGGAGATCGTCGAACGCTGTGCGGACTCCCCGCAGTCGATCGCCGAACTCGCGGCCGGACTCGACCTCCCCGTCGGGGTGGTCCGGGTCCTGGTCGGCGATCTCGTCGCCGACGCCCTGGTGCACGTAACCCGACCCGTTCCGCCGGCCGAGCTGCCGGACGAGTCCCTTCTCCGCGAGGTGATCAATGGCCTTCGGGCGCTCTAGCCGCAGGAAGCGGCACGTCGATCCGGTGACGCTCAAGATCCTCGTCGCCGGCGGCTTCGGCGTCGGCAAGACCACCCTGGTCGGAGCGGTGAGCGAGATCCGGCCCCTGCGTACCGAGGAACGCCTCAGCGAGGCGGGCCGCCCGGTCGACGACCTCGTGGGAGTGGAGGGCAAGAGCACCACCACCGTGGCCATGGACTTCGGGCGCATCACGCTCCGCGAGGACCTGGTGCTCTACCTCTTCGGCACACCCGGCCAGGACCGGTTCTGGTTCCTGTGGGACGAACTGGCGCAGGGCGCGCTCGGCGCGGTCGTCCTCGCCGACACCCGCCGCCTGGAGGACTGCTTCGCCGCCATCGACTACTTCGAGCGGCGCGGCATCCCGTTCACCGTCGCCGTCAACTGCTTCGACGAGGCGGCCCGTTACCCGGTCGACACGGTGCGCGCCGCCCTCGACCTCGACCCCGAGGTGCCGCTCCTCATGTGTGACGCCCGGGTGCGCGATTCCGTCAAGGAGATCCTGGTCGGCGTGGTCGAGCACGCCATGGAGAGGTCCGCCAAGTCCCGTCAGCACGCGGTGACTTGACGACTGTCCCCGATCGGCGCGGCCCGTACCCCCACCGACGGGGGTACGGGCCGCGCGTTCCGGGAAGGGCGGGCTACCGCCCCTCCTCCTCGTGCCAGCCGAGGCTGCGCTCCACGGCCTTGTGCCAGTTGGCGTACTCGCGCTCCCGGACCGGCTCCGCCATGCGCGGGGACCATTGTGCGTCGCCCTGCCAGTGCGTCCCCAGTTCGTCGAGGCCCGACCAGACGCCGGTGGCGAGCCCGGCCGCGTACGCCGCCCCCAGGCACGTCGTCTCCGACACCTTGGGGCGGATCACCGGCACCCCGAGCACATCCGCCTGATGCTGCATCAGGAGGCTGTTGGCGGTCATCCCGCCGTCCACCTTCAGGGTGGTGATCCGTACGCCCGAGTCCTGGAACATGGCGTCGACTACCTCGCGGGTCTGCCAGCTCGTCGCCTCCAGGACCGCGCGGGCGAGGTGCGCCTTGGTGACGTAGCCGGTCAGGCCCGTGATGACCCCGCGCGCGTCGGAACGCCAGTAGGGCGCGAAGAGCCCGGAGAAGGCGGGCACGATGTAGGCCCCGCCGTTGTCGTCGACGCTCGCGGCCAACGCTTCGATCTCGTCCGCGTGCCGGATGATGCCGAGCTGGTCGCGGAACCACTGCACGAGCGCCCCGGTGATCGCGATCGAGCCCTCCAGGCAGTAGACCGGCGCCTGCTCGCCAATCTTGTAGCCGACCGTGGTGATCAGCCCGTTCTTGGAAGTCACCGGCCTGGCACCGGTGTTGAGCAGCAGGAAGCTTCCCGTCCCGTAGGTGTTCTTCGCGGTGCCCGTCTCGTAGCAGGCCTGGCCGAAGACCGCTGCCTGCTGGTCGCCGAGCGCGGCGGCGACGGGCACACCGCCCACGGGGCCGACGGCCGTGCCGTACACCTCCGCCGAGGACCTGATCTCCGGCAGCACCGCGCGGGGCACGTTCATCGCCGCCAGGATCTCGGGATCCCACTCCAGGGTCTCCAGGTTCATCAGCATGGTGCGCGAGGCGTTGGTGACATCGGTGACGTGGACGCCGCCTGACGTGCCGCCCGTCAGGTTCCAGATCAGCCAGGAGTCGATGGTCCCGAAGGCGATCTCGCCCCGCTCGGCGCGAGCGCGGAGGCCCGGCACGTTGTCGAGCAGCCAGGCCGCCTTGGGCCCCGAGAAGTAGCTGGCGAGCGGCAGTCCGGTCGCGTCCCGGAACCGGTCCTGGCCGTGCTCGCCGCCGAGTCGGTGACAGAGCGCGGAGGTGCGGGTGTCCTGCCATACGATCGCGTTGTGCACGGGCTTGCCGGTCGCCCGGTCCCAAAGGACCGTCGTCTCGCGCTGGTTGGTGATCCCGAGCGCGCTGAGCTGGTCGGCTCGGAGCCCCGCCCGGGCGAGCGCGCCCGCGACCACGGCCTGCACCTTGGACCAGATCTCGGTGGCGTCGTGTTCCACCCAGCCGGGTTTGGGAAAGATCTGGCGGTGCTCACGCTGGTCGACCGCGACGATCGCCCCGTCCTGGTTGAAGACGATGCAGCGGCTGGAAGTGGTCCCCTGGTCGATGGCGGCAACGAACCGGTCCGTCATGGCTACCCCTGGTTGTCTAGGCGCGGCGCGTTTCCCTGGCGGCAAGGCCGGTCGAGGGGGCTTCGGGCGGTGGACACGGCGCTGCCGAAAGACAACGGGAAGTGTTCACCGGACGTAATGGGCCGTCAAGGCTGCGCGCAGCAAGGGGTGTTGACCTTGTCGCCGGGGGTGGGCGGAACAGATGTGTGCCCGGTGGCATGTGCTGGCCCCCTCTCCCGGATGCCGGGGGGCGCCCTGCCGGGTCGGTTGCCGGAGGTGCTCCTCAGCGCACGGCCACGACCGACGAGCCATGTCCGAACAGGCCCTGGTTCGCCGTGATTCCGGCCCGGGCTCCGGACACCTGACGGTCTCCGGCCGCTCCCCTCAACTGCCAGGTGAGTTCGCAGACCTGGGCGATCGCCTGGGCCGGCACGGCCTCCCCGAACGACGCGAGCCCGCCACTGGGGTTGACCGGGATCCGGCCCCCGAGCGCCGTCGTCCCGTCCCGCAGGAGTTTGGCCCCCTCGCCGGCCCCGCACAGCCCGAGGTCCTCGTACCACTCCAGCTCCAGCGCGGTGGACAGGTCGTAGACCTCGGCGAGCGACACGTCCTCGGGCCCGATGCCCGCCTCCTCGTACGCGGCGCGTGCGATGGAGGCGCGGAAGGAGTGCGGGGCGGGCTCGACGGAGGCCGCCGAGTCGGTCGCGATATCGGGCAGATCGAGCACCGAGCGGGGGAAGGTGGGGGTGACCGTGGAGACCGCGCGGATCCGCACCGGGTCGGTGGTGCCGTGCCGGCGTGCGAAGTCCATGCTGGTCAGAACGAGGGCCGCGGCACCGTCCGAGGTGGCGCAGATGTCGAGCAGCCGCAGCGGATCGGCCACCACCGCCGAGGCGGCGACCTCCTCGGCGCTGACGGTCCTGCGGTAGCGGGCGTTCGGATTGAGCGTGCCGGCCGCCGCGTTCTTCACCTTGACCTGTGCGAAGTCGTCGACCGTGTCGCCGTGCAGGGCCATCCGGCGCCGGGCGTAGAGCCCGAAGTAGGCCGGGTTCGTGGCGCCGAGCACCCGGAAGCGCAGCCAGTCCGGATCGTCCGGCCGTTCGCCCCCGGCCGGCGCGAAGAACCCCTTGGGCGCGGCGTCGGCGCCCACCACGAGCACCACGTCCGCGAGCCCGGCCAGGATCTGCGCACGGGCCGCGCCGATCGCCTGGGCGCCGGAGGCGCAGGCCGCGTACACGCTGGTCACCCGCGCGCCCTGCCAGCCGAGCGCCTTCGCGAAGGTCGCGCCCGCCACATGGCCCGGGTAGCCGCCCCGCACGGTGTCCGCGCCGACCACCGACTGCACCTGCTTCCAGTCGAGCCCGGCATCCGTGAGCGCGGCCCGGGCCGCGATGGTCCCGTACTCGACGAAACTCCGTCCCCACTTGCCCCAGGGGTGCATTCCCGCACCCAGTACCGCGATGTCGCCGCTCATGCCGCCACCTCCACGGGCCGCCAGTGCCAAGTGGTCCAGGTGGTGTCCGCGTCCTCGTTGAGGACACCCGGCACCACTTCGACCTCCATGCCCACCGCGAGATCGGCGGCGCTCACCCCGGGCACCGCCTGGCCGAGCACCACCATCCGCTCGGCCGCCAGCTCCACGGCGACGAGCACATAGGGTTCCCACTCCACCTGTGGGTCCGACACATAGGGAGAGGGCGGACGGTAGCGGCCGTCGGTGAAGGACCACACCCTGCCGCGCTGGGACAGGGGGACCTCCGCCAGCTCGCCGCCCGTGCAGCCGGGGTTGCGGCAGAAGGCGTCCTCGCGCGGGAAGAAGACGGAGGCGCAGGCGGTGCACCGGGTGCCGAGCAGCCGGAAGTCCGGCCCCGGCGCGTCCGTGAACCAGCCCGCGACCACGGGCGTGCGCGTGCGTGCGTGTGTCAAGACCCCTCCCGGCACTCACTTCTGACGGAACGTCAGAAGTGTGCCACGGGCAACGGGAGTTGGGGAGGGGCGGCCGCGTCCGGGTCCCGGCTCAGCGGTTCTCGGCCAGCCACTTGGCGGCGATCTCGCCGAGCTCGCGGTCGCGCCCCGCCAGCATCGCCGCGATCATCTGCCGGTCCCCGCGCAGCGACCAGGCGGGATGTCCGAAGGTGGCCGGGTTGTTCTTCTCGATGAACCAGTGCGCGGGCCAGGCGGTCCCGTACCCGATGAGCGGGAGCGCGAGCGCGTACCGCTTGCGTCCGCGTGCCAGGCCGTAGGCGCTGAGGGCGAGTCCGGTGAGGGTGCCCGCCAGATGGACCCAGCGGGTGGCGGCCCGGGAGTGCATCGCCACGTAGTAGGGCCAGAACTCCTCGTACGAGTCGAACGTCGGCGGTGTGGTGTCCGGCGACCCGGTCGTCGTCCGGTCTGTCGTCGTGCTCGTCGTCTTGGTCATGCGACCGAACCTAATCGTTCCCCGGAGAACCGGATACGGCTCCTTCGCGTCCGAGAGGACAGAGCGGGCGTCCGGGACGCACGGGGGTGGCCCCGGGCGTCCGCTCGCACCTCGGGCGGAGTCGCCGCGGCGGACATCGGTGCCGGCGGCGACGGGATGAGCGGCCGGCCCGCAGGCGCTCCCGCTCTCAGTGCCCGGCCACCGAACGCCATGACACCGGGAAATCGAAGGAGGTGCTGGGGAACGGCTCCGGCTGATACGTGAAGTGCCACCACTCCTCGGGCAGATTGACGAAGCCCTGCGCCTCCAGGGTGCGCTTGAGGAACTGCCGATGGGCCCGCTGCACGCCCCGAACGCGCGGGTCGTCGGTGTGCGCCAGGGTGTCGAAACAGTCGAAGCCGGTCCCCATGTCGACGGAATTGTCGGGAAAACGCTGGCTCTTGGGCGCGTAGCAGGGTACGAGCCGCTGGCCCGGGTGGTAGGGGCGGGTGGGCAGTGCGGGCAGTTTCACGATCGTCAGATCCATGGTGCTGCCCCGGCTGTGGCCGGACTTCTCGGCGATGTAGCCGTCCGCGAAGAGCCTCGACTTGTCGACACGAGGATAGAACTCCGCCTTCATCCGCTCGTCGGCCAGGTCCTTGGCCCAGCGCACGAAGTGGTCGACGGCCCGCTGCGGGCGGTAGCAGTCGTACACCTTCAGCGAGTAGCCCTGGCGCAGAAGCTTCGGCTGCGCGCGGTGCAGCGCTTCGGCGGCGGGACGGGTCAGGATGCACAGCGGCTGCCGGTAGCCGTCGATCGGCTCGCCCACGAAGTCGTGCGGGGTGATGTAGCGCATCTCCTGGATGATCGAGGGGTCGACGGTGCGCAGCGCCACGAACTCCCCGGGCGCCTTCGGCTCCGGCACCGCGTGCGCGGTGGGGGAGAGCGCGGCGACGGTCAGCAACGCGGCGGCCCCGGCGGTGGCCCCGCGCAGCCATCGTGAGGTCCGCGCGGCCCTGCGCCGGGCCGGGGTGCGCCGCCCTTCGGTACGTTGTGTCATGCGCACACCCTCTATCAGGTCAACTGGTCCACGGGGAAGGGCAGTCGGTTAGAGTCCGCGCGTGATCGCCCTCTCCGAGCAGCCTCTTCCGGACTCCCACTGTGCCGCGTGCGGAGCGTCCTACTCCGCACCGAACGGCGCCTGGCCCCGTTCCTGCGCGGTCTGCGGGACCGTCGCCTACCGCAATCCGCTCCCCGTCGCCATCGCCCTCCTGCCGGTGACCGACGCCCGGGGCACCGGACTCGTCGTCATCACCCGCACCATCGAGCCCCGGCGTGGCGGAAAGGCCCTGCCCGGAGGGTTCATCGACTTCGGCGAGAGCTGGCAGAGCGCGGTCGTCCGGGAACTCAAGGAGGAGACCGGCATCGAGGTGCCGGTCGCCGAGGTCCGCCTGGCGGACGCCCTCAGCTCCCCCGAACACCTCCTCCTGTTCGGCCTGCTGCCCCGTCGCCCCGCGGACCGGCTCCCGCCCTCGCGCCCGACCGGCGAGACCGAAGGCTGGGAACTCCTGCGCGAACCGGCCGAGTTGACCTTTCCGCTGCATACCGAGGCGGTCCGCAAATGGTTCGCGGGGGAGTACGGCCAGGGGTGGGCACCGCTCGCCTGACGGGTCATCAGTATGCGTCGCCGGACGCGGCACCCGCTCAGCGCACAGCTCCCGCTCAGCGCACAGCTCCCGCTCAGCCCCTCGCATCCGCCCGGCGAGCCCCCGCATCCGCTCAGCGCACCGCCCCCCGTACCCGCACCGGATGGCCGACCTCGGTGCCCGACCCGCCGTCGATCCGCTCCACCACGACCCGGCCGTGATCGACGCGGGTCGCGAAGCGCTCCACCTTCGCCTGCTCCCAGCCGTCCCCGGCGTCCCGCACCACGAGCCCGCCCCCGGCACGCCCGGCGGCCGGTGCCCACACCTCCAGCTCCAGGCCGCCGCCCTCGCCCAGGACCGGGATCACCGAGCCGGCCCGGGCGAGCACCGGGATCCGGGACAGGGGAGCGTTGAGGAGCACCTGGCCGGGCCCGTCGTGGGCCTCCCCGGTCGCCGTGTCGTACCAGCGCCCGCGCGGAAGCCGCACCGCCCGCCGGTCGGCGCCGCGCTCCAGGACCGGGGCCACGAGCAGCGCGTCGCCGAGCAGGAAGGAGTCCTCGCAGTCGCGCAGCGCCCGGTCGCCCGGCGCGCCCCACCACAGGGGGCGGACATAGGGGGCTCCGGTCAGCCGCGCCAAGTGGGCCAGCGTCACGAAGTACGGGTGCAGCCGCTGCCGTTCGGCCAGCGCGGCCCGTGCGCCTTCCAGGACCTTCGGCCCGAACTCCCAGGGTTCGCGCCGCCCGGCCCACTTGGCCGCGTGCGTGCGGAACAGCGGTAGCCAGGCGCCGAGTTGGAACCAGCGCAGATACAGCTCGGGCGAGGGGCTGCCGGTGAAGCCGCCCACATCGGGGCCCGAGTACGGCACCCCGCACAGGCCGAGGCCGAGCACCAGGGAGAGCGAGGCGCGCAGGCCCGGCCAGCCGGTCGACACATCGCCCGACCAGGTGCCGCCGTAGCGCTGCATCCCGGCCCAGCCGGAGCGTGAGAAGAGGAACGGCCGCTCGTCGGGCCGCAGCCGGCGCAGGCCCTCGTATCCGGCGCGGGCCATGCACAGGCCGTACACGTTGTGGGCCTCGCGGTGGTCGCCGCCCCGGCCGTCCAGATCGTGCCGGGCGGACCTGGGCAGCGTCGGATCCCCGAACGGAGCGAAGGCCACGGGCTCGTTCATGTCGTGCCACACCCCGGCGAAACCCTGGTCGAGCCGCTCCTGGTACTGCCCGCCCCACCAGGCGCGGGCCGCCGGAGCCGTGAAGTCCGGATAGGCGCACTCGCCGGGCCACACCTCCCCGCGCACCTCGTGCCCGCGGGCGTCCCGGACGAAGGCCCCGGCGGCGCGCCCGCTTTCGTACAGCGCGTTTCCCGGTGCGGCCCGGACCGCGGGATCCACGATCGAGACCAGCCGCACCCCGTCCTGGGCGAGATCCTTGGCGAGCCGGGGCAGATCGGGGAAGGCGGCCCGGCCGACCGTGAACACCTGGTGGTCGTCGTAGTGGTCGATGTCCAGGTGCAGCGCCGACAGCGGCAGGCCGCGCTCGGTGTAGCCCCCGACGACGCGCCGCACCTCGCGCTCGGTGCCGAATCCCCAGCGGGCGTGCTGGGGGCCGAGCGCCCAGGACGGCGGCAGGGCGGGCGCGCCGGTCAGCGCCGTCCAGCCCTGGAGCACCCGGGCCGGGGTGCCGGCGACGACCCAGCAGCGCAGCGGGCCGCCCTCCATGCGCAGCTCGCTGCCGCCCAGCCGGTCGTGGCCGGACCCGGCGCCCTCCTCGCCCTCGCGCAGGACCACCCGGCCGTTCCAGGTGCTGTCGTAGAACGCCAAATGGCACCCCGCGTCCGCGACCACCAATTGGACCGGCATCGTGATGTACAGAGGGTCGTCGCCCGGACCGAAGCCGCCGCCCGGGTCGGTGTTCCACAGCCGGTACGTACCGTCCCGAAGCCGCGGGCCGCTCGCACGGCCGCCGAGCCCGAAGAACCGTGCGTCGGCGGCCACTTCGGACCTCTGCTGCCAGCGGGCCGGCCCGCCGCCGGCCGGCTCCCACCAGCGCGGCGGCAGCTCCCGGCGCAGCACCACACCGCCCGGCGTGCACACGTCCACCGCGCCGTGCCGCGAGATGACCACGGTCAGCCGCTCCGAGACGACCCGCCAGCCGCCGTCCTTGTCCGGCTCCAGAACGGCCCGCGGATCCGGCTCGGGCACCCGGCCGTCCACGGCGTACGACGGCTCGGGCTCCGCACCGTCCCAGCCCCAGAACACCGCACCGCCCGCCGCGACCCGCACCTCAAGCCGGGAGCGGGCGAAGTGCACCACGCCGCCGCCGGGCCTCGGCTCCGCCGCGGTCACGGCACCCGGCACCCGGGCCCGCTCCGGCCCGCGCGCCGGCAGGTCCCGCGCGTCCGCCCGGCGCCGCCGCAGGGCCGAGCGCACCGCCCGCAGCCCCCGCACCGAGCCGACCACCTTCACCGAGCGCACCAGGTCATCGCCGTTCATGCAGCTCACCCTGCCACCCGGACGGCCCCGCGGGCGGTTCGTTCAACTGCCGTTCACCCGTGGTGGCGCCACATACCCGGGCGGCCGAGTATGGGGGGCACACCCTGGTGCGGAAGACGATCACATGGCATCGTCCCTGTCAGCCGCCTCACGCGCACACCCCACGCGTGTGCGCGGGAAACACGCACATCACGCGTTACAGCCCGGGAGCCGACCCATGACTTCAGCAGCGAACCCCGCTCCGCAGCCCGCGCCCCTGTGGCAGCCGGACTCCGAACGCATCGCCGCCGCGCGGATCACCCGCTTCCAGGCCTGGGCCGCGGAGCGCTACGGCGCACCGGCCGAAGGCGGATACCCGGCTCTCCACCGCTGGTCCGTCGCCGAGCTCGACACCTTCTGGCGGGCCGTCGCCGACTGGTTCGACATCCGCTTCTCCTCCCCGTACACCGCTGTCCTTGCCGATCGAACGATGCCCGGCGCCCAGTGGTTCCCGGGCGCCGCGCTGAACTACGCGGAACACGCGCTGCGCACCGCAGAGGACCCCGCCCGGGCCCATGACCCGGCGCTCGTGCACGTCGACGAGACCCACGAACCGGCCGAGACCAGCTGGTCCGAGCTGCGCCGCCAGGTCGGCTCCCTCGCGGCCGAGCTGCGCGCGCTCGGCGTGCGCCCCGGGGACCGGGTGAGCGGCTATCTCCCCAACGTGCCGCAGGCCGTCATCGCGTTCCTCGCCTCGGCGGCCGTGGGCGCCGTGTGGACGTCCTGCGCCCCCGACTTCGGCGCCCGCAGCGTCCTCGACCGCTTCCAGCAGGTCGAGCCGGTCGTCCTGTTCACGGTCGACGGCTACCGCTACGGCGGCAAGGAGCACGACCGCACCGACGTCGTCGCGGAACTGCGCCGCGAACTCCCCACCCTGCGCGCCGTCGTGCACATCCCGCTGCTCGGCAGCCCGGCCCCCGAGGGCGCCCTCGAATGGTCCGCCCTCACCTCTGGCGACGCGGAGCCCGCCTTCGAGCAGGTGCCCTTCGACCATCCCCTGTGGGTGCTCTACTCGTCCGGCACGACCGGACTGCCCAAGGCGATCGTGCAGTCCCAGGGCGGCATCCTCCTCGAACACTTCAAGCAGCTCGGACTGCACTGCGACCTCGGCCCCGACGACCGGTTCTTCTGGTACACCTCCACCGGCTGGATGATGTGGAACTTCCTCGTCTCCGGCCTGCTCACCGGCACCACCGTCGTCCTGTACGACGGCAGCCCCGGCTTCCCCGACACGGGCGCCCAGTGGCGGATGGCGGAGCGCACCGGCGCCACCCTGTTCGGGACCTCGGCCGCCTATGTGATGGCCTGCCGCAAGGCCGATGTGCACCCGGGTCGCGACTTCGACCTGTCCCGTGTCAAGGGCGTCGCGACCACCGGCTCACCGCTGCCGCCCGACGGGTTCCGCTGGCTCCACGACGAGGTGCGCGAGGACCTGTGGATCGCCTCGGTCAGCGGCGGCACCGACGTCTGCTCCTGCTTCGCGGGAGCGGTCCCGACCCTGCCCGTGCACATCGGCGAACTCCAGGCGCCCTGCCTCGGCACCGACCTCCAGGCCTGGGACGCGCAGGGCCGGCCCGTCATCGGTGAGGTCGGCGAGCTCGTCGTCACCAACCCCATGCCGTCCATGCCGATCCGCTTCTGGAACGACCCCGACGGCAGCCGCTACCGCGACAGCTACTTCGACATGTTCCCGGGCGTGTGGCGGCACGGCGACTGGATCACCCTCACCGACCACGGCTCGGTGATCATCCACGGCCGCTCGGACTCGACCCTCAACCGCCAAGGCGTGCGCATGGGTTCGGCCGACATCTACGAGGTCGTCGAGCGGCTCCCCGAGATCCGCGAATCCCTCGTCATCGGCCTCGAAGAGCCCGACGGCGGCTACTGGATGCCGCTGTTCGTGCACCTCGCCGAGGGCGCGGTCCTGGACGAGGCACTGCGGACGAGAATCAAGCGGGCGATCCGCGAACAGCTCTCGCCCCGCCATGTCCCCGACGAGATCATCGAGGCCCCCGGCGTCCCGCACACCCTGACGGGCAAGCGCATCGAGGTCCCCGTCAAGCGCCTCCTCCAGGGCGCCGCTCTCGACCAGGCCGTCAACCCGGGTTCGGTCGACAACCTGGACCTGCTGCGCTTCTACGAGGACATCGCCCGCAAGCGCGGCTGACCAAGCCCCGCACGTGGCACGTGGCCCCGGATCAACCCCCGTACGTGGCACGTGGCCCCGGATCAACCCCCGTACGTGGCCTCGGACTCGCCCAGGACATCGGCGAAGTCCGAGGCCAGAAGCGCGGCCTCCGAGGCGTCCACACCGGCCACCGTGATCCGTACCCCCGGACCTGCGGCCAGGCGGAACCGCGCGCCGGCCGCCACCCACCAGCCTCGTGTACGCAGCCCGTTGACCACGGCGGACTCATCACGCACCGGTACCCACACATTCATTCCGCTCGCCCCGTGTGCCGAAATCCCGCGCAGGGCCAGCTCCTTGACGAACGCCGTACGCCGCTCCCCATAGGTCTGCTCCGCGCGCCTCACCAATAGCTGGGCCGACGGATCGTCCATCAAGCTCAGCACGGCCGCCTGCAAGAGGTGGCTCACCCAGCCGGAGGTGAGCAGCAGTCGTCCGTCGTGCCGTGCCAGCGTCACCGGGTCGCACGCGGCGGCGGCCCACCGCAGATCGGTGCCGAGGTACTTGGTCACGGTCCGCACCTGAGCCCACCGCGAAAGGCCGTCACTGGTAAGGGAGTTGAGCTCGGCCCCCGCGATCTCGGCGGCGTGGTCGTTCTCGACGACGAGCACCTCCGGAAACTGGCGCAGCACCTCGACCAGCGCGTCACGCCGCGCCGCGGAGAAGCGGCCTCCATACGGATTCTGTGCCCGGGGACTGCACACCACCGCCCGCGCACCGGCCCGCAGCGCCTCCTTCAGCTCCGCGGGCCGCATGCCCTCGTCGTCCACGGCGACCGCCACGATCCGCAGCCCCATCGCCTGGAGCAGGTCGAGCAGATGGTGATAGCCGGGATCCTCCATGGCGACCGCGTCCCCCGGTCGCAGCTCGGTGGTCAGCAGCCGGGCGACGCAGTCGAGCGCGCCGTGCGCGAACGTCACATGCCCGGACGGGACTCCGTCCCCGGCGAACCAGGCGCGCGCCCGCTCCTCCAGCTCGGGGAGCCTGGGCGTGGAGCGGTGCGAGCGGGGTCCCGTCGAGGGCGCCACGAGCGCCGGCAGGTCCGGCAGGAAGGCCGCGTCGGGATGGCCTCCCGCCAAATCCCGCAAACCGTCGGGCACTTTGGGCGGCCGGCGCGATGCGACGGCGGGCGCCGCGGCCACCACGGTGCCGCCCCGCCCACGGGTGACCACCACACCGCGCTGCCGCAGCTCCTTGTAGGCGGTGGCGACCGTGCCGGGACTCACCGCCAGCTCATCGGCCAGCCTGCGCACGGGCGGAAGCGCGTCCCCGGGACCAAGGCCCCCGTCGGCGACCGCGCGTTCCACGGAGGCGGCAATTCCCTTGGCTGTCGTACCAGCGATCGAATAATGTGTTGCCACGTAAGTGAGTATGTATCAATACATAAGTCTGGTCAAGGGGGAGCAATGAGCTGGAGCCGCCGACGAGGCGCACTGTGGGAACGCATCCCGGGAGGCCTCGACGGCCGCCGGATGCTCTCGGTCGCCTTCGTCGACCGGACCGGAAGCGGCCTCTGGGAAGCCGTCTCGGTCCTGTACTTCACCTATGCGGCCGGGCTCTCCCTCGCCCAGATCGGCACCCTGGTCGCCGCGTCCGGAGCCGTCGGCATCGCCGGAGCGCCCATCGGCGGCCGCATCGCCGACCGGCTGCCCCTGACCCGCGTCCTGATCGGCCTCCAAATCGTGCGCGCGGCCGCGGCGTTCGCCCTTCTGACCACCGACAACTTCGCGCTGCTCCTGCTCTTCGCCTCCGTGGGAAGCTTCGGCGACCGCTCCGCGAACGTGCTCACCAAGCTGTACGCGGCCCGCATCGCCGGACCCGAGCGCGTGCGCTACCAGGCCGTGAGCCGTACCGTCGCCAACGCGGGCTGGGCGGTCGGCGGCCTCGCGGCCGCCGGGGCCATCGCCATCGGCTCGGCCTCCGCCTACCAATGGCTCCTCGCGGGCAACGCCCTCTCCTTCCTCGGCTCCGCCCTCATCACCGCGCTCTGCGCCGAGCCCGCGACGCCGTCGCGGACGGTCGCCAAGTCCGGCGAGCCCACCGCGAGTCCGAGCCGCACCAACCCCTGGCGCGACCGCCGATACCTGGCGTTCGTGGCCACCGAAACCGTGCTCTTCCTGGACGACGCCGTCTTCAAGGTCGGCCTGCCGCTATGGGCCGTACACGCCACCGACGCCCCGCACGGACTCGTCCCGCTCCTCATGGTCATCAACAACGTGATGGTCGTCGGGCTCCAGGTGCCCCTCGCCCGCTTCGGCACCACCACCCCGGCGGCCCGGCGGCTGCTGCTCCCGCTCTCCGCGACCTTCGCCGTCGCGGGCGTGGCCATCGCGGCCTCCGCGACCCCCGGCGCCGGACCCGCCGCCGCCTTCCTCGTGGCCGCGACCATCGCCTTCACCCTCGCCGAGATCGTCCACGCCACCATCTCCTGGGAACTCTCCATCGCCCTCGCCCCCGACGACGCGCAGGGCAGCTACCTCGGAGTGCACGGCCTCGCCCAGTCGGTCCAGCGCAGCGTCGGCCCCCTCGCCGTCACCGCCGCCATCGCGACGGGACCGGCCGGCTGGATCACCTTCGGCGCGGCCATCGCGGGAACGTGCCTGGTCCAGCACCGGCTCGTCCGCCCACAGGCAGCCAGGACGCCACTGTCAGTGGCCTCGATTACGGTGAGTGAGCATTGATCGACACCGTGCTCAGGGGGAAACATGGCGCACACCCATCACACCAAGGCCGTCCGGCGCACACTCCGCCGTGAAATGCCGGGCACCGTCGGCCTCATCGCCGACGCCCGCGACTTCACGGCCATGACGAGATACCGCTCCTTCGTCTTCGACGACCACACCCGCTACCTCCGCCAGGTCGAAGGGCTCCTCCGCTCACTCTCCGCCCAGGGCGCCCACACCACGGTCGCCCTCTTCGACCCGGACGAGTTCACCGAGTTCTGCACGGCACGCGGCCTGGACCCGGACACTCCGGACAGCCGCACGCGCTTCACCGCCGAACTGGCAGCGGGCGGCGCCTGTGTCGCCTACGCGGGCCAGCCCATCGACAGCCTGGTTCCACAGCTCATCAACAAGGCCGTCCGCAAAGCGACTTGGGAGTACGCGACGCTGCTCCTGGCCGAAGCGGGCGACTGCGCCGAATGCGGCCAGGACATCGGCCGAGCCGCGTTCGACCGGGCCTCCCGGCTCCTGCTGAACCTGCTGGAGGCGGCCGGCCCCGGCACCCACCACCTGGTTTGCAGCATCCCCACCCAGGAGGAGCAGCTCATCGCCGTCCTCCACGCCGAGCGCCCGGGCACCGATCCGGTGCGCCTCGACGAGACGGACGCGGCCGAGTTCGTCACCGTCCTCGCCGCCGGCATCGCCCGGGACAGCGCCGGCGGCCTCGTCCTGCGTACGACCGAGCCGGGCAGCCCGGACCGGCTGCACGGATGGCGGCTGCGGCAGGGCCACCTCGACCCGCTGACCGAGGGCGAGGTGTTCAGCGCCTACTGCACCGACGCCGAGACGGGAGAACCCCTGGCCCCCGAACCAGGTGTCGAATACCGCCCCGGATTCCCGGTCGACCACCCCGACCCCCACCACTGAGGGGCAAGCGAAAGGGGCTCCCCGTCCGCATCGCGACGGGAAGCCCCTCTCACACCGGTCTCACGACCGTCCGGTCACTCGCCGGACAGCACCGCCTGAGCGGCGTTGCGCGCATCCTCGGCGGTGTCCGCGGCACGGGCCGCGGCAGCCGCACGCTCACACTGGGCCAGCGTGTACTTCGCCAGCGTCGCGCGCACGTAGGGAATGGAAGCCGCACCCATCGAAAGGCTGGTGACACCGAGCCCGGTCAGGACGCAGGCCAGCAGCGGATCGGAGGCGGCCTCGCCACACACACCACAGCTCTTGCCCTCGGCCTTGGCGGCCTCGGCGGACATCGAGATCAGGTCGAGCAGCGCGGGCTGCCACGGGTCCTGAAGTCGCGACACCGCGCCCACCTGACGGTCGGCGGCGAAGGCGTACTGCGCCAGGTCGTTGGTGCCGAGCGACAGGAACTCGACCTCCTGGAGGATCGAGCGAGCCCGCAGCGCGGCGGACGGAATCTCCACCATCGCGCCGAACTTCGCCTGAAGCCCCGCTTCCCGGCACGCGTCGGCGAACGCCTTGGCGTCGGTACGGTCGGCCACCATCGGCGCCATGACCTCAAGGTAGACCGGCAGACCCGCAGCGGCCTTGGCCAGCGCGGTCAGCTGCGTCCGCAGCACCTCGGGGTGGTCCAGCAGCGAGCGCAGACCACGCACGCCGAGCGCCGGGTTGGGCTCGTCGGCGGGGGTGAGGAAGTCCAGCGGTTTGTCGGCGCCCGCGTCCAGGACCCGCACCACGACGCGCCCCTCGGGGAACGCCTCAAGCACCTTGCGGTACGCCTCGACCTGCTTCTCCTCCGACGGCGCCTTGGCTGAGTCGTCGAGGAAGAGGAACTCGGTACGGAACAGGCCGACGCCCTCGGCGCCCGCCTCGACCGCGGCCGGCACATCGGCGGGACCGCCGACGTTGGCGAGCAGCGGCACCTTGTGCCCGTCCGAGGTGGCACCCGGGCCGGACGAGGCGGACAACGCCGCCTTCCGCTCGGCCGCGGCCCGCTCAAGCTCGGCCTGCTTCTCGGCACTCGGGTCCACGAAGATCTCGCCGGTGCTGCCGTCCACGGCGACCAGCGTGCCTTCGGCCAGCTCACCGGCGCCGGGCAGGGCCACGATCGCCGGCACGCCGAGCGCCCGCGCCAGGATGGCGCTGTGGCTGGTGGGCCCGCCCTCCTCGGTCACGAAGCCGAGCACGAGCGCAGGGTCCAGCAGCGCGGTGTCGGCAGGCGCCAGGTCCCGGGCGATGAGCACATACGGCTCGTCGCTGTCCGGCACACCCGGCATCGGCACGCCGAGCAGGCGCGCCACGATCCGGTTCCGCACATCGTCGAGGTCGGCGACGCGTCCGGCCATGTACTCACCGGCACCCGCGAGCAGTTCGCGATAGTGCGAGAACGCGTCGTAGACGGCGCGCTCCGCGGTGCTGCCGACGACGATGCGCCGGTCGACGTCGGACATGAGCTCCGGGTCCTGGGCGATCATCGCCTGGGCCTCAAGCACGGCCTGCGCCTCACCGCCGGCCAGATTGCCACGCGCCATCAGGTCGGCGGCCACAGCTTCCACGGCCTGGCGGGCACGCCCCTGTTCGCGCCCGTGGTCCGATGCCGGAATCTGCTTGGCCGGCGGCTCAAGAACCGCCGTACCCATGTGCCGAACCTCGCCGATCGCCACACCGTGGCTCACGCCGACGCCTCGCAGCGTTGTCTCCATCTCACCCGTCTCCGATAGTCGCGGCGGTCGTTGCCGCCGCCGTTGTGGTCTGTCCAGCGCGCCGTCACAGCGGCGCGGGCGTCACTGCCAGCTGAACAGCGCGTCGCCGGCCTTCACATCGCCGCTCTCGACGACATCGGAGAGGGAGTCGGTGGTGGCTTCGAGCGCCACGATGGGACAAATGGGGGACTTGCCGGCGGCCTCGACGGCGGCCGGGTCCCAGCGCACGACCTCCTGGCCGCGCGTCACGGTGTCGCCCTTGTTGACGAGGAGCTCGAAGCCCTCGCCGTTGAGCTGAACGGTGTCGATTCCGAGGTGCGTCAGCACACCGTGGCCCTCGCCGTCGACGACGACGAACGCGTGCGGGTGCAGGGACACAACGACGCCGTCAACAGGCGCCACGGCCGCCGACGGCTCACGTACGGGATCAATAGCGGTGCCGGGGCCCACCATCGCGCCGGAGAAGACGGGGTCGGGCACTGCCGCGAGCCCGATGGCCTGTCCGGCAAGTGGGGACGTCACGCTAGTCATGGGGAGCCTCCCAGGGGCGGAGCTTCTAGTGTCGCCGTCACTACCTGTCCTGGACGGCGTACTGTTCAGAAGGGTAAGTCATAAGAAGTCCTAGTTCCGCACGACAGGTACTGGTTGGCGGACCTAGGTGCACACCGGAAACGATTTGCCTCGACTCCCGGTGGCATGTACTGTCGTACTCCTGCCTGACCCCATCACGACACTGTGATTCGGCGGTCGGCGGCACCTACCAAGTCCCGATCCTAACCTGAATCCCTGGTTCCGCATGCTCGCGGAATCATGGTCAGGAAGACGGAAAAGACTTGCTAGAGTCTGAATCGCCGGAAAGGAAAACCCGAGAGGGAGAACCTGAAAGGCACCGAGGAAATCGGACACGAAAGAGTCTGATAGAGT
>NZ_NNBJ01000012.1 GCF_002803085.1 Streptomyces sp. CB01201
CTGCAGGGGGGACCCTGTGGGAGAGTAGGACGCCGCCGAACAATTTTTGGGGAAAGCCCCGCATCATGATCTGTAGAAATACGGATCTGGTGCGGGGCTTTTCTGCGTTCACCGCGTCGGTCACGTGCCTTACGGGGCAGTCGGAAATCGAGATATGCCAACGCCAGGGTCAGCAGCGGAACGATGGTCCACATCAGCGAGACCTGAAGCCGGCCGTGGGTCAGGGACGCAATCAGGGCCACCGCAGCGGCGCTGCCGACGAAGCCGAAGAACTGCCGGTAGGAACTGAAGCCGCCGTACGGTGTCCGCCGCATGGTCTCGGAATCGTCGTCCTCGGCCAACACGGCGCGCAAGGGGTGGATTTGGCCGTCACGGCGAGCCTGCCGCCAGGCGAAGAACCAGCGGCCGAGGGCATAGACGACGACCACACCCAAGTAGAGGAACCACTCAAGCGGGTCGTCGGATGCTGAGCGGGCCAGTCTCATCAGCCTCGGGTGCCCCGGCCCTGAGGGAGCAGGCGGGTCCGTATCGGGGCCGCCGGCGTCCGTGGGGGTCAAGCGGCCTTGGAAGGCCTGCCAGACCTCTTTGCGCGGGCCTCCTGAGGAACTCTCTGGAGACCCCTGAGGCCCTGCCCTCGTGTGCGGCTCACGGGCGAACGGCACGGGCACCACGTCCGCGAAGAGCCACACGGAAACCGCTGTCGGCACTGCATGGAGCTGTCGGCACCGCACGGAGACACCGCACGGAGACACCGCACACGAAGACAACGAAAAGCGGGACCCAGTAGTACTGGATCCCGCTCTTCAAGCTTGGCACTCGCGCTCGTCAACCATCTGATCTGGACGGTTGAAGCGAAGTGCCCCCGGCAGGATTCGAACCTGCGCACACGGCTCCGGAGGCCGTTGCTCTATCCCCTGAGCTACGGGGGCGTTCACCGTGTTTGGCGGCGACGGGTAGAACCCTACCAGCTCTCTCGGGGTGGCTGTGAACAGGTATTTCGGTCCCCTCGGCGGGCCGTGTCGCCCGGGCGGGGTGGAAGTGGGGAAAACCCGGACGCGGTGCCCTCCCCGCACCTAACCTCAAGGTGTGTCAGGCGTGTCCGGCCGGGTCCTTGTGGTGGACGACAACAAGGTCATCCGGCAGTTGATCAGGGTCAACCTTGAGCTGGAGGGCTTCGAGGTCGTGACCGCGGCCGATGGTGCCGAATGCCTGGAGGTCGTGCACCGGGTCAGCCCGGACATGGTCACCCTCGATGTGATGATGCCCCGGCTCGACGGGCTGCGTACGGCCGCTCGGCTACGCTCCGATCCGCGGACCAGCGGGCTGCCCGTCGCGATCATCAGCGCCTGCACCCAGTACGAGGTGGAGACCGGTCTCGCGGCCGGGGTCGACGCCTTCCTCGCGAAGCCGTTCGAGCCCGCCGAGCTCATCAGGGTCGTACGGCAACTGCTGCTGCACCGGGAGGCTCCGCCGTCTGCCGACGGCAGCAGGGAGCCCGGGCGGGCCGGCAGCAGCCGGGGCTGAGCCCCGGTCGAGGTGACCCGAGCCCGCCGTTCTGCCCGTATGGCGAAACCGGTTCGCGGAGGGACCCCCCCTCTCCCATACGCTTGTCCCGTGACCCCCGCAGAGCTCTCCCGTACCGTCGTGCGCGCCGTGCGCAGCGCGGTCGACGAGGGTGCCCTGGGTTCGATCGGCGGCATGGTTCCCGAGACCGTCAAGGTCGAGCGGCCGAGGCCCGGCGGCGGGGGTGACTACGCCAGCGGGATCGCCCTCAAGCTGGCCGCGGCGACCGGCCGGCCGCCCCGCGAGGTCGCCGAGGTGCTGCGCGCACGGATCGCCGGCCGGCCCGGTATCGCCCTCGTCGAGATCAGCGGGCCCGGCTTCCTCAACATCACCCTGGAGCGAGACGTCCAGTGCGGGGTGGTGCGGCAGGTGCTCGCGTCGCCCGCCGCGTACGGATACGGGGACGCGCTGCGCGGGGAGGCGTACGACTTCGCCGCCGTGGCCGAGGAGCGGGCGCGGATCGTCGTCGAGGTCGTCGTGCGGCTGCTGCGGAGCCAGGGGGCCGACGCACGGATCGTCCCGGAAGCGGAAACGGAAGCGGAAGCGGAAGGGGTGGGGGAAGGGGCGCCGGGGGAGGTGCTCGCGGTCGTCCCGTGTCCCACGCCGGGGCTCGTCGGGCTCGTCGGGGGCGATGCCGCCCGCTGGGCCCTGCTCCGGGCCGCCCGGCACGACCGGCCGCGCATCGATGTCGAGGCACTGCTGGCCCAGCGCGAGAGCAACCCCCTCTTCCGTGTGCGGTACGCGTACTCCCGCAGCCGTGCCCTCACCCGCAACGCGCTTCAGCTGGGATTCACGGCCGAGCCCGGGGCCGTCCCCGAGGGGGAGCGGCTGCTCGGGCTGCTCCACGACCACCCCGGCGTGCTCGAAGGCGCCGCCCGGCACCGGGCACCCGACCGGCTCGCCCGGCACCTCGAAGCCGTGGCCGACGAACTGCTCCGCTTCCAGCACGCGGTGCTGCCGCTCGGCGACGAGAAACCCTCGGCCGCCCACCGCTCGCGGCTGGCCCTCGCCGAGGCCGCCGGGACGGTGCTGGCCGGTGGCCTGTCCCTGCTCGGCATCGACGCACCCGAACTCCTGTGACATGCGCGGACGGACATCACCGTCGCCCGCCGTGGTGACCGCAGACGTGTAAGAGAAGAGACGTACAGAACATGAGCCGATCCGCCCACCCCGCCGGCCCCCGCCA
Source organism: Streptomyces sp. CB01201 (assembly GCF_002803085.1). Classification (GTDB taxonomy): domain Bacteria; phylum Actinomycetota; class Actinomycetes; order Streptomycetales; family Streptomycetaceae; genus Streptomyces; species Streptomyces hundungensis. Next base: position 2,750 of record NZ_NNBJ01000012.1, read on the forward strand.
CGGCGATGTGCTGCCCGAGGGGCACTACTCCGCGCCGCCCGCCGACCTCAACTCCCTCGACCCGAAGGTCTGGTCGAGCACGGTGCGGCGCAACGGGGACGGCGAGGTCACCGTCGCCGGGCTCGAAGTGTCGCGCCTGGCCGAGGAGTTCGGGACCCCCGCCTACTTCCTCGACGAGGCCGACTTCCGTGAGCGCTGCCGGGCCTGGGCCGACGCCTTCGGACGCGACGCCGACGTGTTCTACGCCGGAAAGGCCTTCCTGTCGCGGGCCGTTGTGCGCTGGCTGCACGAGGAGGGGCTGAACCTCGACGTCTGCTCCGGCACCGAGCTGGTCACCGCCCTGGACGCGGGGATGCCGGCCGAGCGCATCGCCTTCCACGGCAACAACAAGAGCGAGGCCGAGATCCGGCGGGCCGTCGAGGCCGGGGTCGGGCGGATCGTGCTCGACTCCTTCCAGGAGATCGTGCGCGTCGCGCACATCGCCCAGGAGCTGGGCACCGTGCAGAAGGCCTTCATCCGCGTCACGGTCGGCGTCGAGGCCCACACCCACGAGTTCATCGCCACCGCGCACGAGGACCAGAAGTTCGGCATCGGTCTCGCCGACGGCCAGGCCGCCGAGGCCGTGCGCCGCGCACTCAAGCTCGACGGGCTCGAACTGGTCGGCATCCACTCGCACATCGGGTCGCAGATCTTCGACATGGCCGGCTTCGAGGTGTCCGCGCGCCGCGTCGTCCAGCTGCTCGCCGAGGTGCGCGACGAGCACGGCGTCGAGCTGCCCGAGATCGACCTCGGCGGCGGCCTCGGCATCGCCTACACCTCGGACGACGACCCCCGTGAGCCGCACGAGATCGCCAAGGCGCTCAGTGAGATCGTCACGCGCGAGTGCGCCGCCGCGGGCCTGCGCGTGCCCCGCATCTCGGTCGAGCCGGGCCGCGCGATCGTCGGTCCTACGGCGTTCACGCTGTACGAGGTCGGCACCATCAAGCCGCTCGAAGGGCTGCGCACGTATGTGAGCGTGGACGGCGGCATGTCGGACAACATCCGTACCGCGCTGTACGACGCCGAGTACTCGGTCGCGCTCGTCTCGCGCACCTCCGACGCCGAGCCGATGCTGGTCAGGGTGGTCGGCAAGCACTGCGAGAGCGGTGACATCGTGGTGCGTGACGCGTTCCTGCCCGCCGATCTCGCGCCGGGCGATCTGATCGCGGTGCCGGCCACCGGGGCGTACTGCCGCTCCATGGCCAGCAATTACAACCACGCGCTGCGCCCGCCGGTCGTCGCCGTGAACGAGGGTTCCGCGCGGGTGATCGTCCGGCGGGAGACGGAGGAAGATCTCCTGCGTCTCGACGTCGGGTGAATGAAATACTTGTCTCAGGATCCGGACCGGGGGCAGAAACCCCGGTCCGGTGAGTGAGACTGGTTCGCATTGCAGGTTTGAAGAGGAAACGAGGTCGGATGATGCGTACGCGTCCGCTGAAGGTGGCGCTGCTGGGCTGCGGAGTGGTCGGCTCAGAGGTGGCGCGCATCATGACGACGCACGCCGACGACCTCACGGCGCGCATCGGCGCACCCGTGGAGCTCGCCGGAGTCGCCGTCCGCCGGCCCTCCAAGGTGCGTGAGGGCATCGACCCCGCCCTGGTCACCACCGATGCCACCGCGCTGGTCAAACGCGGCGACATCGACGTCGTGGTCGAGGTCATCGGCGGGATCGAGCCGGCCCGCGCCCTCATCACCACCGCCTTCGAGCACGGCGCCTCGGTCGTCTCCGCGAACAAGGCGCTGCTCGCCCAGGACGGCGCCGCACTCCACGCGGCCGCCGTCGAGCACGGCCGGGACCTGTACTACGAGGCCGCCGTGGCCGGCGCGATCCCGCTGATCCGCCCGCTGCGCGAGTCCCTCGCCGGCGACAAGGTCAACCGGGTCCTCGGCATCGTGAACGGCACGACCAACTTCATCCTCGACAAGATGGACTCGACGGGCGCCGGCTACCAGGAGGCCCTCGACGAGGCCACCGCGCTCGGCTACGCCGAGGCCGACCCGACCGCCGACGTGGAGGGCTTCGACGCCGCCGCGAAGGCCGCGATCCTCGCCGGCATCGCCTTCCACACCCGGGTCCGCCTCGACGACGTGTACCGCGAGGGCATGACCGAGGTGACCTCCGCCGACTTCGCCTCGGCGCGCCAGATGGGCTGCACCATCAAGCTGCTCGCGATCTGCGAGCGCGCCGCCGACGGCGACTCCGTGACCGCCCGGGTCCATCCGGCGATGATCCCGCTCGACCATCCGCTGGCCTCCGTGCGGGGCGCGTACAACGCGGTGTTCGTCGAGGCCGAGGCCGCCGGACAGCTGATGTTCTACGGGCCCGGCGCGGGCGGCGCCCCGACCGCGTCCGCCGTGCTCGGCGACCTGGTCGCGGTCTGCCGCAACAAGCTCGCCGGATCCACCGGGCCCGGGGAGTCGGCGTACACGCAGCTGCCCGTGAGCCCGATGGGCGATGTCGTGACCCGCTACCACATCAGCCTCGACGTGGCCGACAAGCCGGGCGTGCTCGCCCAGGTGGCGACGGTCTTCGCCGAGCACGGGGTGTCCATCGACACCGTGCGGCAGTCCGGCAAGGACGGTGAGGCCTCCCTCGTCGTCGTCACCCACCGCGCGGCCGACGCGGCCCTCACCGGGACCGTGGACGCCCTGCGCAAGCTCGACACCGTGCGTGGTGTCGCCAGCATCATGCGTGTTGAAGGGGAGTAACCAGCAATGACCCACCAGTGGCGCGGAATCATCGAGGAGTACCGGGACCGGCTCCCCGTCTCCGCTACGACCCCGGTCGTCACCCTCCGCGAGGGCGGCACGCCCCTCGTGCCCGCGCAGGTGCTCTCCGAGCGCACGGGCTGCGAGGTCCACCTCAAGGTCGAGGGCGCCAACCCGACCGGGTCCTTCAAGGACCGCGGCATGACGATGGCGATCACCCGGGCGAAGGAGGAGGGCGCCAAGGCGGTCATCTGCGCCTCCACCGGCAACACCTCGGCCTCCGCCGCCGCCTACGCGGTGCGGGCCGGCATGGTGTGCGCGGTCCTCGTGCCGCAGGGCAAGATCGCGCTGGGCAAGATGGGCCAGGCACTCATCCACGGCGCCAAGATCCTCCAGGTCGACGGCAACTTCGACGACTGCCTCACGCTGGCGCGCTCGCTGTCCGACAACTACCCGGTGGCGCTGGTCAATTCGGTCAACCCGGTGCGGATCGAGGGCCAGAAGACCGCCGCGTTCGAGATCGTGGACGCGCTCGGCGACGCCCCCGACATCCACGTCCTGCCCGTGGGCAACGCCGGCAACATCACGGCGTACTGGAAGGGCTACAAGGAGTACGCCGGAGACGGCATCTCGACGCACACCCCGCGCATGTGGGGCTTCCAGGCGTCCGGCTCGGCGCCGATCGTGCGCGGCGAGGTCGTCAAGGACCCCTCGACGATCGCCACCGCGATCCGCATCGGCAACCCGGCGTCCTGGCAGTTCGCGCTGGCGGCGCGGGACGAGTCCGGCGGGTTCATCGACGAGGTGACGGACCGTGAGATCCTGCGCGCGTACCGCCTGTTGGCCTCGCAGGAGGGCGTCTTCGTCGAGCCGGCCTCCGCCGCTTCGGTCGCCGGTCTGCTCAAGGCCGCCGAGCGCGGCCTGGTCGACCCGGGCCAGAAGATCGTGTGCACGGTGACCGGTAACGGCCTCAAGGACCCCGACTGGGCCGTCGCCGGAGCCCCGCAGCCCGTCACCGTTCCGGTCGACGCGGCGGCCGCGGCCGAGCGCCTCGGTCTCGCGTAGTTCGCCGGCGCGCCGCCCCACGTACGCGTCCCGCACCACCGGGACGCGTACGTAAAGCCGGACAAGTCCCTACGTAGGGGCACAGGGGGCTCGCGACACGCATCGTGCGCCTCCTGTGCGCCCTATGTCGCCACAGAACCTTCCTTCGATAGGCTGTACCCAACCCGCCCCGCCGCATATGCCGTGGTGCAGTCGCCCACGTGGCCCTCGGGTGTTCCGTACGTCTTCGAAAACCTCGCAGCAGACACCAGCAGCAGCCTCACAAGGAGTCATCAGAGCGATGGCCGGTCCCGCATTCCGCGCCGCCGCCGTACGGGTGCGCGTCCCCGCCACCAGCGCCAACCTCGGTCCGGGCTTCGACTCCCTGGGCCTGTCGCTGGGGCTGTACGACGACGTGGTCGTCCGCGTCGCCGACTCCGGCCTCGGCATCGACATCGCGGGCGAGGGCGCCGAGACGCTGCCCCGCGACGAGAGCCACCTCCTCGTACGGTCCCTGCGCACCGCCTTCGACCTGCTCGGCGGGCAGCCGCGCGGCCTTGAGGTCGTCTGCGCCAACCGCATCCCGCACGGCCGCGGCCTCGGTTCCTCCTCCGCCGCCATCTGCGCCGGCATCGTCGCCGCGCGCGCCGTGACGATAGGCGGCGACGCCCGGCTCGACGACGCGGCGCTGCTTGAGCTCGCGACCGAGATCGAGGGACACCCCGACAACGTGGCCGCCTGTCTGCTCGGCGGGTTCACGCTGTCCTGGATGGACGGCGGAGCGGCCCGCGCGATCAGGATGGACCCGGCGGATTCCATCGTTCCGGTGGTCTTCGTGCCCGGTAAGGCGGTCCTGACGGAGACGGCCCGCGGGCTGCTCCCGCGCACGGTCCCGCACGTCGACGCCGCGGCCAACGCCGGCCGGGCGGCCCTGCTCGTGGAGGCCCTGACCAGGCGTCCCGAACTGCTGCTCGCCGCCACCGAGGACCGGCTCCACCAGGAGTACCGCGCACCGGCGATGCCGGACAGCGTGGCACTGGTCAACCGGCTGCGCGCGGACGGTGTGCCCGCGGTCATCTCCGGCGCGGGGCCCACGGTCCTCGCACTGGTCGAGGACGGCGCGGCCGACAAGGTCGCCGCCCTTGCGGGGGAGGGATGGGCCGCCAACCGGCTCAATCTCGACGCCGCGGGTGCGAGCGTCCTGCCGCTCGGGGCGTAGGTACGGGCGCGGGAAGCACGGCTTGCCGGTGAACGAGAGGGGGAATGTTTGTTGGATCCGGTAGTGTTAACCTCAAGTCTGCATCGGTCGTCTTCGTGGCGCGGTGCTTCGTGTCCCCTTCAGGGACCGCCATTCTTCCGAGAGCCTCCCCAACTGCCTGTGCAGCCTGCCTGAGCAGTTGCGAGCACGCTCCGGAACCGGCACGACACCCCACGCTTTTTCCCGGCAGGGGCCGAGTAGGGGGATCTCGGGCCGGAACCCACGCACTTTTGTCTCTCCGCCGTACGCGGCGGGCCACCGCCCCGGCACGATCAGTGGTCGAGAAGATCACAGGCCGCAGCCGGACAGCACAACCGGTCGCCGAGCCAGACAGGCCGACGTCCGCTCCAGGGAAGGACCCTTCGTGAGCGACACCACCGATCTGATGGGCGTGACTGCCGACAGCTCTGTCGACACCTCCGCGCCCGCCGCAGGTGCTGCCTCTGGCACCACCTCACGGCGCCGCCGCTCCGGCACCGGCCTCGACGGCATGGTCCTGGCCGAGCTGCAGCAGGTCGCGTCCGGCCTCGGCATCAGGGGCACCGCGCGCATGCGCAAGAGCCAGCTGATCGAGGTCATCAAGGAGGCGCAGGCCGGAGGCGGTTCCTCGGCCCCGGCCAAGAGCGCCGCCGCGTCCGCCGACGCCGAGACCAAGCCGAAGCGCCGCGCCACCTCCAAGGCCCGCACCGGCGACGAGGCCGCCGCGCCCGCCGAGAAGCAGTCCGCGCAGCAGCAGATCGACATCCCCGGCCAGCCGTCCCCCAAGGTCTCCGACCAGGACGACCAGCCCGCGGGCGAGCGCCGCCGCCGCCGCGCCACCGCGCCCTCCGGCAGCCCCGAGTCCGCCTCGGCCGCCGCCGAGACCGTCACCAAGACGGAGGCCAGGGCCGAGGTCAAGACCGAGGCCCAGCCCGAGTCGAAGGCCGCCGAGGCCGTCGACACCGCCGAGGGCCGCCGGGAGCGCCGCGACCGCGGTGACCGCCGGGACCGCCAGCGCGGTGACCGCGGCGAGCGCGGAGAGCGTGGCGACCGCGGTGACCGTGGCGACCGCCGGGGCAAGGGCGAGGACCAGCAGGGCGGCCAGCGCAAGGAGCGCCAAGGCGGCCAGGGTGGCCAGCAGCAGGGTCAGGGCCAGGGCCAGCAGCAGAACAACAACGGCCCGCAGGACGACTTCGACGACGACGGCAGCCGCCGTGGCCGGCGCGGACGCTACCGCGACCGCCGTGGCCGCCGCGGTGGCCGTGACGAGTTCGGCGCCGAGCCGCAGGTCGCCGACGACGACGTCCTGATCCCCGTCGCGGGCATCCTCGACATCCTCGACAACTACGCGTTCATCCGGACCTCCGGCTACCTGCCCGGCCCGAACGACGTGTACGTCTCGCTCGCCCAGGTCCGCAAGAACGGGCTGCGCAAGGGTGACCACGTCACCGGCGCCGTCCGCCAGCCCAAGGACGGCGAGCGCCGCGAGAAGTTCAACGCGCTGGTGCGCCTGGACTCCTCCAACGGCATGGCCGCCGACTCCGGCCGGGGCCGTCCGGAGTTCAACAAGCTGACTCCGCTCTACCCCCAGGACCGGCTCCGTCTGGAGACCGACCCGGGCGTGCTGACCACGCGGATCATCGACCTCGTGTCGCCGATCGGCAAGGGCCAGCGAGGCCTGATCGTGGCCCCGCCGAAGACCGGCAAGACCATGATCATGCAGGCGATCGCCAACGCGATCACCCACAACAACCCCGAGTGCCACCTGATGGTCGTCCTGGTCGACGAGCGTCCGGAAGAGGTCACCGACATGCAGCGGTCGGTGAAGGGCGAGGTCATCTCCTCGACCTTCGACCGTCCCGCCGAGGACCACACCACCGTCGCCGAGCTGGCCATCGAGCGCGCCAAGCGTCTCGTCGAGCTCGGTCACGACGTGGTCGTGCTGCTCGACTCGATCACCCGCCTGGGCCGTGCGTACAACCTGGCGGCCCCGGCCTCCGGACGCATCCTCTCCGGTGGTGTCGACTCGACCGCGCTCTACCCGCCGAAGCGCTTCTTCGGTGCGGCGCGCAACATCGAGGACGGCGGCTCGCTGACCATCCTCGCCACCGCGCTCGTGGAGACCGGCTCGCGCATGGACGAGGTGATCTTCGAGGAGTTCAAGGGCACCGGCAACATGGAGCTCAAGCTCGACCGCAAGCTCGCCGACAAGCGCATCTTCCCGGCGGTGGACGTGGACGCGTCCGGCACCCGCAAGGAAGAGATCCTGCTCGGCAGCGACGAGCTCGCGGTCGTCTGGAAGCTGCGCCGGGTGCTGCACGCGCTCGACCAGCAGCAGGCCATCGAGCTGCTCCTGGACAAGATGAAGCAGACGAAGTCGAACGCCGAGTTCCTGCTCCAGATCCAGAAGACGACGCCGGGGCCGGGCAACGGCAACGGCAACGACTAGTAACTCCGGTTCCAGCAGGGCCAGTTGAGAGCGCCCCCGGCACTTCGGTGCCGGGGGCGCTCTCGTGTGCGGCGGGATCGCACCGGGGCCCGGCGTGTGCCTCGCGGGGTCTCGCGCCGACCGGTCGTCCCCCGCGGTGCCGGCTGAGGCATTCGACACACGCCCGGCGGCCGCGACCGCCCCGGACGCGGCCGCGAGCCCTCGCGAAACCGCAGGTGAGGGCGGTGGGACGGGTTCCGGGTTGCGCGTCGGCCGGAATGCGCTCTTATGGCCTTCTTAGAACCCTGTGCAACCCTGCTTGGTGCTTCGACGTCCGACACGTGTCGACAATCCGTGCCTGAAGGACTGGGCAGGGGGTAATCGGAGGAGCACCGAGAACTGAGGAGACCATGACCGAGCAGGGCACACGCAGCAGCCGAATACGCGGGGCCGGCAAGCGCCGCAAGCGCCCCAGCACGCGCCGTCGCGCCGTGCGGATAGCCGCCTGGAGTGCGGCCGGCGTGGTGCTCGTCGGCGGGGGCGGACTCGGTTACGTGTACTTCAAGCTCAACGGCAACCTCAAGGGCGTCGACATCAACGCCCAGCTCGGCACCGGACGCCCGCAGAACGTCGACAACGGCTCGGAGGACATCCTGGTCCTCGGCTCCGACTCACGGGCCGGTGCCAACAAGGAGTACGGCGACGACGGGGGCGGCGCCCGGTCCGACACCGCGATGGTCATCCACGTGTACCAGGGCCACAAGACGGCCAGCGTGGTCTCCATCCCGCGCGACGCCCTGGTCACGCGCCCCTCCTGCACCACGCAGGACGGCAAGACCGACCCCGGCGCCAAGCGGCAGATGTTCAACACGGCGTACGAGGTCGGCGGCCCGGCCTGTGCCGTCAAGACCGTCGAGCAGATGTCCGGCATCCGCATGGACCACTACGTCGAGGTCGACTTCACCGGCTTCAAGAAGCTCATCGACCAGCTCGGCGGGGTGCCCGTCACCACCAAAAAGCCGATCAAGGACGACAAGAGCCACCTCGACCTGCCGGCCGGCACGCACACCCTCAACGGCGAGCAGGCGCTCGGCCTCGTCCGCACCCGGCACGGTGTGGTGGGCGACGGCAGCGACCTCGGCCGCATCCAGCTCCAGCAGGCCTTCATCAAGGCCCTGATCGGCCAGATCAAGAGCGTCGGCGTGTTCAGCAACCCGGCCAAGCTCTACGGTCTCGCCGACGCGGCCACCAAGGCGATCACCACCGACTCGGACATCAGCTCCGTCAACTCGCTGATCGGCTTCGCCAACGGCCTCAAGGGCCTGGACGCCTCGAACGTCAAGATGATCACGCTGCCGGTGCAGTACGACAAGCTCGACCCCAACCGGGTCAGCCCGCTCCCCGAGCAGTCCCGGCAGGTCTGGGACGCCCTCGCCAAGGACCAGCCGATCCCGGCGTCCGCGACCGCCGACTCGGCCGGCGACAAGGGCACCGCGAGCGGTTACGTGGGCGGGCAGTAGCGGCCCGTGCCACCGTCCGGCGGGCCCGGGAATAGATGGGCCCGCACCCCGGTTTTGGGAGATGCGGCCAGTCCTGGCAGACTGGTACGTCGGCCCCGGTTCACGTATGCGCAATCCGCGCCTGCGACCCGGCGCCCTCCCGAACCTAGGAGACACCTTGAAGCGCGACATTCACCCCGAGTACGTCGAGACCCAGGTCAGCTGCACCTGTGGCGCGGCTTTCACCACCCGTAGCACGATCGGCGGCGGCTCCATCCGCGCCGAAATCTGCTCCGAGTGCCACCCGTTCTACACGGGCAAGCAGAAGATCATGGACACCGGCGGCCGCGTGGCCCGCTTCGAGGCCCGCTTCGGCAAGGCCGCTGCCGGCTCCGCCCAGAAGTAGCGAGCCAACTGCGCCGGTCCGCGGCGCCTCCGTTCCGGGGGCGCCGCGACCGGCGCTTTGCCGTCAAGACCTACTTCTCCGTTTGAACCCCAGGAGCAACCGATGTTCGAAGCGGTCGAGGACCTGATCGGCGAGCACGCCGACCTTGAGACGAAGCTCGCCGACCCTTCGGTCCACGCCGATCAGGCCAACGCGCGCAAGCTGAACAAGCGCTACGCCGAGCTGACGCCGATCGTCGGGACCTACCGTGCCTGGAAGCAGACGGGCGAGGACATCGAGACGGCCCGCGAGCTCGCGGCCGACGACCCGGACTTCGCCGCCGAGGTCAAGGACCTGACCGCACAGCGCGAGCAGCTCACCGAGAAGCTCCGCCTGCTCCTGGTCCCGCGCGACCCCAGCGACGACAAGGACGTACTCCTGGAGATCAAGGCGGGTGCGGGCGGTGACGAGTCGGCCCTGTTCGCCGGCGACCTCCTGCGCATGTACCTGCGCTACGCCGAGCGGGTCGGCTGGAAGACCGAGATCATCGACTCCACCGAGTCCGACCAGGGCGGCTACAAGGACGTCCAGGTCGCCGTGAAGACCAAGGGCGGCCAGGGCGCGACCGAGCCCGGCCAGGGCGTCTGGGCGCGGATGAAGTACGAGGGCGGCGTACACCGCGTGCAGCGCGTGCCCGCGACCGAGTCGCAGGGCCGCATCCACACCTCCGCCGCCGGCGTGCTCGTCACGCCCGAGGCCGAGGAGGTCGACGTCGAGATCAACATGAACGACCTCCGCATCGACGTGTACCGCTCCTCGGGCCCCGGCGGCCAGTCCGTCAACACGACCGACTCCGCCGTGCGCATCACGCACGTGCCCACCGGCGTCGTCGCCTCCTGCCAGAACGAGAAGAGCCAGCTCCAGAACAAGGAGCAGGCCATGCGCATCCTGCGCTCCCGGCTGCTCGCCGCCGCTCAGGAGGCCGCCGAGCAGGAGGCCGCCGACGCGCGCCGCAGCCAGGTGCGCACGGTCGACCGCTCCGAGAAGATCCGGACGTACAACTTCCCGGAAAACCGCATCTCGGACCACCGGGTCGGCTTCAAGGCGTACAACTTGGACCAGGTGCTCGACGGCGACCTGGACGCGATGATCCAGGCCTGCGTCGACGCGGACTCCGCCGCCAAGCTCGCGGCCGCCCAGTAATCACACCCCCGTACGACTGCCGGAGGACCAGCGTGCAGCAAAACTCTGGGGGGCGACCCCCAGGCCCCCGAAGCGTGCTGCTTGCCGAGGTGGCCCAGGCCACCCAGCGGCTGGCCGACGCCGGCGTGCCCTCCCCGCGCTTCGACGCGGAGGAGCTCGCCGCGCACATCCACGGCGTCAAGCGGGGAGAGCTGCACAACGTCAAGGACGTCGACTTCGACGCCCGCTACTGGGAGGCGATCGCGCGCCGCGAGGCCCGCGAACCGCTCCAGCACATCACCGGCCGCGCCTTCTTCCGCTACCTCGAACTCCAAGTCGGGCCAGGGGTGTTCGTGCCGCGCCCGGAGACCGAGTCCGTGGTCGGCTGGGCCATAGACGCCGTCCGCGCGATGGACGTCGTCGAGCCGCTCATCGTCGACCTGTGCACCGGTTCGGGCGCCATCGCGCTCGCCATGGCGCAGGAGGTGCCGCGCTCGCGCGTGCACGCCGTGGAGCTGTCCGAGGACGCCTTGGAGTGGACGCGGAAGAACGTCGAGGGGTCCCGCGTCGTTCTCCACCAGGGCGACGCGCTGACCGCGCTGCCCGAGCTCGACGGCCAGGTCGACCTGGTCATCTCGAACCCGCCGTACATCCCGCTCACCGAGTGGGAGTACGTCGCCCCCGAGGCGCGCGACCACGACCCCGAGCTCGCGCTGTTCTCCGGTGAGGACGGTCTCGACACCATCCGGGGCATCGAACGGACCGCGCACCGCCTGCTGCGGCCCGGCGGGCTCGTCGTCATCGAGCACGCCGACACCCAGGGTGGCCAAGTGCCGTGGATCTTCAACGAGGAGGCCGGCTGGGTGGACGCCGCCGACCACCCCGACCTGAACAAGCGCCCCCGCTTCGCCACGGCCCGCAAGGCCACCCCGTGATCCGCTCCCACCCCCAGACCGTGTATGTGTACGAGGAGGCCCGCTAATGGCTCGGCGATACGACTGCAACGACGCGACCGACCGCACCACCGGTCTGCGCGAAGCCGCGTCCGCCGTCCGCCGCGGTGAGCTCGTGGTGCTGCCGACGGACACCGTGTACGGGATCGGCGCCGACGCGTTCAGCACGCAGGCCTGCAGGGACCTGCTCGACGCCAAGGGCCGCGGCCGCAACATGCCGACCCCCGTGCTCATCGGCTCGCCGAACACCCTGCACGGCCTGGTCACCGACTTCACCGAGCAGGCCTGGGAGCTGGTCGACGCGTTCTGGCCCGGCGCCCTGACCCTGGTCGCCCGCCACCAGCCGTCGCTCCAGTGGGACCTCGGCGACACCCGCGGCACCGTCGCGATCCGGATGCCGCTGCACCCGGTCGCCATCGAGCTGCTCACCGAGGTCGGCCCGATGGCCGTGTCCTCCGCCAACCTCACGGGCCACCCGGCGCCCGAGGACTGCGACGCGGCCCAGGGCATGCTCGGGGACTCCGTCTCCGTGTACCTGGACGGCGGCCCGACCCCGGGCATCGTCCCGTCCTCGATCGTCGACGTCACGGGCAAGGTGCCGGTGCTGCTGCGCGCCGGTGCGCTCGACGCGGACGAGCTGCGCAAGGTGGTACCCGACCTTGAGGTGGCCAATTGACCGCCCCTGAGGGGCGTGGCATAGGCACGGTTCACCCCGCGGTGGACTCGTTCCGCATCCTCCACGTCAGCACCGGCAACGTCTGCCGCTCGCCCATCACCGAGCGGCTGACCCGCCATGCCCTGAGCGACCGGCTCGGGGACCCGTTCACGGGCGGCCTCATCGTGGAGAGCGCCGGCACCTGGGGGCACGAGGGCGCTCCGATGGAGGCCAACGCCGCCGCCGTCCTCGCCGACTTCGGCGCGGACGCGACCGGCTTCACCGGGCGCGAGCTCCTCGACGAGCACGTCATCACCGCGGACCTGGTCCTCACGGCCACCCGCGACCACCGGGCCCAGGTCATCTCGATGGGCCACTCCGCGGGCCTGCGCACCTTCACCCTGAAGGAGTTCACCCGTCTCGTCCGGGCCATAGACCCGGCCACGCTGCCCGACCCCCTCCAGGAGGGCATGGTCGAGCGGGCCAGGGCACTGGTGCGGGCCGCGGCCGCGCTGCGCGGCTGGCTGCTCGCGCCGAACGCCGAGGCCGACGAGGTCAACGACCCCTACGGCGCCCCGATCACGTTCTTCCGCTCCATCGGGGACGAGATCAACCAGGCCCTGGACCCGGTCGTCACCGCCCTCACCGGCGTCCCGACCCACCACTGACACCACCCGGAGTACCGCCTCCCCACACGCCGGGCGCCCCCGGCGGTTGCGGCCTACGCTGAGTTCATGCCGGTCATCTCCGTAGACAGCCGCACCGATGAACGCGCGGGGTTCGAGGCCGTACGGCGCCAGGACCCCGAAATGGCCGATGTGCTGCTCGGCGAGGCCGAGCGGCAGGCCACCTCGCTCCAGCTGATCGCCGCCGAGAACTTCACCTCGCCGGCCGTCCGCGCGGCCCTGGGCTCGGAGCTCGGCAACAAATACGCCGAGGGATACCCCGGCGCCCGCCACCACGGCGGCTGCGAAGTCGTGGACGTCGCCGAACGCATCGCCGTCGACCGCGCCAAGGCCCTGTTCGGAGCCGCTCACGCCAACGTACAGACGCATTCGGGGACTTCGGCGGTACTGGCGGCCTATGCGGCGCTCCTGAAGCCGGGAGACACCGTTCTGGCGATGGGCCTGCCGTACGGCGGACACCTCACGCACGGCTCGCCCGCCAACTTCTCGGGGCGCTGGTTCGACTTCGTCGGGTACGGCGTCGAGCCGGACACCGGGCTCATCGACTACGGCGAGGTGTGGGACCTGGCGGTCGAGCACCGGCCCAAGGCCATCGTGTGCGGCTCGATTGCCTACCCCCGGCACCCCGACTACCAGGCCTTCCGCGAGATCGCCGACGACGTGGGCGCCCACCTCATCGCGGATGCCGCGCACCCCATCGGTCTGGTCGCCGGGGGAGCGGCGCCCAGCCCGGTCCCGTACGCCGATGTCGTGTGCGCGACCACCCACAAGGTGCTGCGCGGGCCGCGCGGCGGACTGACCCTGTGCGGCGCCGACCTCGCCGCCCGCATCGACCGCGCGGTCTTCCCCTTCACCCAGGGCGGCGCCCAGATGCACACGATCGCTGCCAAGGCCGTCGCCTTCGGCGAGGCGTCCACGCCCGCGTTCTCCGGGTACGCCCACCAGGTGGTCGCCAACGCACGCATCCTCGCGGAGGGACTGCTCGCCGAGGGGTTCGGGCTGGTGACCGGCGGCACCGACACCCACCTCGTGCTCGCCGACCCGGCGCCCTTCGGCGTCGACGGCCGGACCGCGCGCGGCCGGCTCGCGGGCGCCGGGCTCGTCCTCGACTCCTGCGCCCTGCCGCACGCGGAGGCCCGCGGCATCCGGCTCGGCACGGCCGCCGTCACCAGCCAGGGAATGGGCGAGGCGGAAATGGCCAGAATCGCGGTGCTCTTCGCGATGGCGATGCGGGAGGATCCGGGGACACGGGCGGAAGTGCGGGAACTGGCACGGCGATTCCCGCCTCCTTGAGACCGGCGTCCCGAGACCCTCCCACGCTGATCGAAGCGTCCATAAGAGGGGCCTGTTTTCGGCGTTCGGGGCTTTTCACAGGATTCGCATAGGGGCAGAAATACGGGCTTATCCCCGCTCCTGCGGGGTACCTGCAACCATCTGCCGGATACGAATGTCTTCAACCACATGCGCGCGAAGCTAGGGTGTGGGGCTGAGATGGCCAGCGATACCTCTGGGGCAGCCCGTGCGTGAATACCTGCTGACGCTGTGCGTCACGGCCGCGGTGACCTACCTGCTCACCGGGCCGGTGCGGAAGTTCGCCATCGCCGTCGGTGCGATGCCGGAGATCCGTGCGCGCGATGTGCACCGGGAACCGACGCCGCGGCTCGGTGGCATCGCCATGTTCGGCGGTCTGTGCGCGGGACTGCTGGTCGCCGACCACCTCGACGGCCTCAACGCCGTCTTCCAGTCGAACGAACCCAGAGCCCTGCTCTCCGGCGCCGCGCTGATCTGGCTGATCGGTGTCCTCGACGACAAGTTCGAGATCGACGCCCTGATCAAGCTCGGCGGCCAGATGATCGCCGCGGGCGTCATGGTCATGCAGGGTCTGACCATCCTGTGGCTGCCCATCCCCGGCATCGGCTCGGTCTCGCTGACCTCCTGGCAGGGCACGCTGCTCACGGTCGCGCTCGTCGTGATCACCATCAACGCGGTGAACTTCGTCGACGGCCTCGACGGCCTCGCGGCCGGCATGGTGTGCATCGCCTCGGCGGCCTTCTTCATGTACGCCTACCGGCTCTGGTACGGGTACGGGATCGAGGCGGCGGCCCCCGCGACGCTGTTCGCCGCCATCCTGATGGGCATGTGCCTGGGCTTCCTGCCGCACAACATGCACCCGGCCAGGATCTTCATGGGCGACTCCGGCTCGATGCTGATCGGCCTGGTGCTCGCGGCCGGCGCGATCTCCATCACGGGCCAGGTCGACCCGGACGCGATGAAGCTCAACTTCGGCGGCACCCGCGATGCCACGCACGCGATGCTGCCGGTCTTCATCCCGCTGCTCATGCCGCTGACGATCATCGCGATCCCGATGGCCGACCTGGTGCTCGCGATCGTCCGCAGGACCTGGAACGGCCAGTCGCCGTTCGCCGCGGACCGCGGACACCTGCACCACCGGCTCCTGGAGATCGGACATTCGCACAGCCGGGCGGTCCTGATCATGTACTTCTGGTCGGCGCTCATCGCCTTCGGCGCGGTCTCCTACTCGGTGCACTCCGCGTCGATGTGGATCGTGCTGATGATCGTCGCGCTGAGCGCGGTCGGACTCGTCCTGTTGCTGCTGCCGCGGTTCGCCCCGCGCACCCCGCAGTGGGCCGAGCGCTTCGTGCCGCCGCGCTACCGGCACGCGCAGGGGGAACCGGAGGCGGTGCACTCGATGGCCGCCGAGGAGGACGAGGCGGTGCGCGGCGAACGCACTCCCGTGGTCGCCGGAGTCTCCGGCGTCAACGGGGCGACAGCGATCGGCCCCCGTTCGCGTTTCCCCGACCGACGTAAGACCGGTGCATCGCGCTGACGATTTGCCGCGTCGATGCCCAATACCAGACATCTCGCAGCCGGTTGTGCACAAACGCGCGGCGTCACTCTCAAGTGTGCCGACCGTCACACTTCCATGGTAAAGACCTCATCAAATAGTTTGTGATACGGTTCACGAGACCCGGCGCCAGAGCCGAAGGACCGTAGTGCGACGGTCCGTTGGCCCGAGGGACCAACTCGGCCCGGGCTTACGCTCGTCCATGACGACACCACTTTGCCCCCACCAGCAAGCGGAGCTGCCGCCATGCCGTCCAACGACGCACGCACTCTTCTCCCCACCGTCCTACCCACCGCTGCCGCGGGCGCTGTTGCCGCCGTGATCAGCGGTGTGGTCGCGGGCGGCAAGGGAGCGGTGGGCGCCATCGTCGCGACGCTGGTCGTGATCCTCTTCATGGGCATCGGACTCGTCGTCCTGGAACGCACTGCCAAATCGCTTCCGCATCTGTTCCAGGCGATGGGACTGATGCTGTACACCGCGCAGTTGCTCCTGCTCTTCATCTTTGTCGCGGTCTTCAAGAACACGACGCTGTTCAACCCCAAATGCTTCGCCGCCACCCTCGTCGCGCTGACCCTCGTCTGGATCGGCGCACAGGCGCGTGCGCACATGAAGGCGAAGATTCTTTACGTCGAACCGGATACCGCCGAGGGCAGCAAGCCCGAAAAGACGGGGCCGTCGTCGTGAACGGTAGGGCCGGAATAAATGCGTGTTCAGGACCCTGCTATCGTCCGGTGCCAACTGCGGCACTGCGGGCGCGGGCATCTGAGCTGACGCCTGCTCAATCGCGAGGCTTGATGCCCGACCGCCGCCCCATCATCCGTAACACCAGTCCAGTGCCGAACCGCGGCTGTGCGCCGCGCCGACACAACGAGGTTGCCGTACCTATGCGCCACGCTGAAGGAGCCCGCGGTGAGTGCTGACCCGACGCAGGTGCTCGCCTTCGATCCGAGCTGCCACATCTTCCAGTCGAACGGCTGTGGCTTCGAGGGTCCCGGCCTGCACTCGTTCCTCTTCGAGCCGCTCTGGGGCGACACCAACGGCCTGTACTTCAACAAGCCGATGCTGCTGGCCCTGCTGGGCTCGGTCGTCATCGTCGGCTTCTTCTGGGCGGCCTTCCGCAAGCCCCAGGTGAAGTCTCCCGGCAAGCTCCAGATGATCGGCGAGGCCGGCTACGACTTCGTGCGCCGCGGAATCGTCTACGAGACGATGGGCAAGAAGGAGGGCGAGAAGTGGGTCCCCCTCATGGTCTCGCTGTTCTTCTTCGTCTGGATGATGAACCTCTGGTCGATCATCCCGCTCGCCCAGTTCCCGGTGACGTCGATCATCGCGTACCCCGCGGTGCTCGCCGCGATCGTCTACATCTGCTGGATGAGCGTCACCTTCAAGCGGCACGGCTTCGTCGGCGGCTTCAAGAACCTCACCGGCTACGACAAGTCGCTCGGCGCCGTCCTGCCGCTGGTCATGGTCATCGAGTTCTTCTCGAACGTGCTGGTCCGGCCCTTCACGCACGCGGTGCGACTCTTCGCGAACATGTTCGCCGGTCACACCCTGCTGCTCCTGTTCACGATCGCCAGCTGGTACATGCTCAACGGCATCGGCATCGCGTACTCCGGCGTCTCGTTCGTGATGGTCATCGTGATGACCGGCTTCGAGCTCTTCATCCAGGCCGTTCAGGCATATGTGTTCGTGCTCCTGGCCTGCAGCTACCTCCAGGGTGCTGCCGCCGAGCACCACTGACCGTCCGCTCCCTCCATACCCCCAGTCGTCCGGTGGCCAACCCCCACCGGTCCGTGAAAGAGAAGGAAGAACTGGCATGTCCCAGATCCTCGCTGCCTCCACCGGCGTCACCGGCTCGCTCAGCTCCATCGGTTACGGCCTCGCCGCGATCGGCCCGGGCGTCGGCGTCGGCATCATCTTCGGTAACGGCACGCAGGCTCTCGCCCGTCAGCCCGAAGCGGCCGGCCTCATCCGCGCCAACCAGATCCTGGGTTTCGCCTTCTGTGAGGCGCTCGCCCTGATCGGTCTGGTCATGCCGTTCGTCTACAGCTGACGAACAGTCACGACTAGACCGATCCGACGAAAGGCACTGATGTGAACCTCACCATGGTTCAGCTGGCGGCCGAGGGCAAGGAAAACCCCCTCGTCCCGCCGTGGCCTGAGCTCGTCATCGGCCTCCTCGCCTTCGTCATCGTCTTCGGCTTCCTCGCCAAGAAGCTCCTCCCGAACATCAACAAGGTTCTGGACGAGCGTCGCGAGGCCATCGAAGGCGGTATCGAGAAGGCCGAGGCCGCTCAGACCGAGGCCCAGAGCGTCCTTGAGCAGTACAAGGCGCAGCTCGCCGAGGCCCGCCACGAGGCTGCCCGCCTGCGCCAGGAGGCGACCGAGCAGGGCACCGCGCTCATCCAGGAGATGAGGGCGGAAGGCCAGCGGCAGCGTGAGGAGATCATCGCTGCCGGCCACGCCCAGATCGAGGCCGACCGCAAGGCCGCCGCGCACTCGCTCCGTCAGGACGTGGGCAAGCTGGCGACCGACCTGGCCGGCAAGCTGGTCGGCGAGTCCCTTGAGGACCACGCCCGCCAGAGCCGCACCATCGACCGTTTCCTCGGCGAGCTTGAGGAGAAGGCCGAGGCCGTCCGATGAACGGTGCGAGCCGCGAGGCACTGGCCGCCGCACGTGAGCGTCTCGACGTTCTGATGGACAGCACGTCCGTCGACGCGGCGAAGCTCGGCGACGAGCTGGCCGCCGTCACCACGCTGCTCGACCGCGAGGTCTCGCTGCGTCGGGTCCTGACCGACCCGGCGCAGGCCGGCGAGGCCAAGGCCGAGCTGGCCGGGCGTCTGCTCGGCGGCCAGGTGGGCGGCGAGACCGCCGACCTGGTGAGCGGCATGGTCCGCTCCCGCTGGTCGCAGTCCCGTGACCTGGTGGACTCGCTGGAGGAACTGGCGAGCACCGCCGACCTCACCGCCGCGCAGCAGTCGGGCGCTCTGGACGACGTCGAGGACGAGCTGTTCCGGTTCGGCCGCATCGTCACCTCCAGCCCCGCACTGCGCTCCGCGCTCACCAGCCGCACCGCCACGGTCGCGGCCAAGGGCGAGCTGCTGCGCAGCCTGCTGGGCGGCAGGGCGAACCCGGTCACCGAGCGTCTGGTCGTCCGTCTGGTGACCCGGCCGCGTGGACGTAGCCTGGAATCGGGACTTGAGTCCCTCTCCAAGCTCGCCGCGGGCCGTCGGGACCGGATGGTGGCCGTGGTCACCTCGGCGATCCCGCTGACCGACATCCAGAAGGCGCGTCTCGGCGCGGCTCTGGCGAAGATCTACGGCCGCCAGATGCACCTGAACCTCGACGTGGACCCCGAGGTCCTCGGCGGGATCTCGGTGCGCGTCGGCGACGAGGTCATCGAAGGCACCATCGCGGAGCGCCTCGAAGAGGCGAACCGGCGGCTGGCTCGCTGACCCCGGGGTCGGCACAGCAACTGAATTAGCAACACCTGCGGCCCGGTTGGGCCGTGCAGAAATTGCAGAAGATTCCTGGGGGTCGGCCCCCAGACCCCCTTAGAAACTTCGGGCCCAACAAGGAGAGCAGGGAACCCAGATGGCGGAGCTCACGATCCGGCCGGAGGAGATCCGGGACGCGCTGGAGACCTTTGTCCAGTCGTACCAGCCGGACGCGGCCTCGCGCGAGGAGGTCGGTACGGTCAGCGTTGCCGGCGACGGCATCGCGAAGGTCGAGGGACTTCCCTCGGCCATGGCGAACGAGCTGCTGCGGTTCGAGGACGGAACCCTTGGTCTCGCCCTCAACCTTGAGGAGCGCGAGATCGGTGCGATCGTCCTCGGCGAGTTCAGCGGAATCGAAGAGGGCCAGCCGGTGCAGCGCACCGGTGAGGTGCTCTCGGTCGGCGTAGGCGAGGGTTACCTCGGCCGCGTCGTCGACCCGCTCGGCAACCCGATCGACGGCCTCGGCGAGATCGAGACCGACGGCCGCCGCGCCCTGGAGCTCCAGGCTCCGGGCGTCATGGTCCGTAAGTCGGTGCACGAGCCGATGGCGACCGGTTACAAGGCCGTCGACGCGATGGTGCCGATCGGCCGTGGCCAGCGTCAGCTGATCATTGGTGACCGTCAGACCGGCAAGACCGCTCTGGCCGTCGACACGATCATCAACCAGCGCGACAACTGGCGCTCGGGCGACCCGAAGAAGCAGGTCCGCTGCATCTACGTCGCCATCGGCCAGAAGGGCTCGACCATCGCCTCCGTGCGTGGCGCCCTGGAAGAGGCCGGCGCGCTGGAGTACACGACGATCGTCGCCGCGCCCGCGTCCGACCCGGCCGGCTTCAAGTACCTTGCGCCGTACACCGGTTCGGCCATCGGCCAGCACTGGATGTACGACGGCAAGCACGTCCTCATCATCTTCGACGACCTGTCGAAGCAGGCCGACGCCTACCGCGCCGTGTCCCTGCTGCTGCGCCGTCCGCCGGGCCGCGAGGCCTACCCGGGCGACGTCTTCTACCTGCACTCGCGTCTGCTGGAGCGCTGCGCGAAGCTGTCGGACGACATGGGCGCCGGTTCGATGACGGGTCTGCCGATCGTCGAGACCAAGGCGAACGACGTGTCGGCGTTCATCCCGACCAACGTCATCTCCATCACCGACGGCCAGTGCTTCCTGGAGTCGGACCTGTTCAACGCCGGTCAGCGCCCCGCGCTGAACGTCGGTATCTCCGTCTCCCGAGTCGGTGGTTCCGCGCAGCACAAGGCCATGCGCCAGGTGTCCGGCCGACTGCGTGTCGACCTCGCCCAGTACCGCGAGCTGGAGGCGTTCGCCGCCTTCGGTTCCGACCTGGACGCCGCTTCCAAGGCCTCCCTTGAGCGCGGTAAGCGCATGGTCGAGCTGCTGAAGCAGCCGCAGTACTCGCCGTTCCCGGTCGAGGAGCAGGTCGTCTCCATCTGGGCCGGCACCACCGGCAAGATGGACGACGTGCCCGTGGAGGACATCCGCCGCTTCGAGGCCGAGCTGCTGGAGTACCTGCGCCGCGAGCGCAAGGAGCTCCTCACCTCGATCGCCGAGGGCGCCAAGATGTCGGACGACACGCTCCAGTCCGTGGCCGACGCCATCGCCGGCTTCAAGCGGCAGTTCGAGACCTCGGACGGCAAGCTCCTGGGCGACGACGCGCCGGTCAGCACCAGCAAGTGACGACGACGGAAGGGACCTGACTCATGGGAGCGCAGCTCCGGGTCTACAAGCGTCGCATCCGATCCGTCACCGCGACCAAGAAGATCACCAAGGCGATGGAGATGATCGCCGCCTCGCGCATCGTCAAGGCGCAGCGCCAGGTGGCGGCCTCCACGCCGTACGCGACCGAGCTCACCCGTGCGGTGACCGCGGTGGCGACCGGCTCCACCACCAAGCACCCGCTCACCACCGAGGCCGAGGCCCCGACCCGCGCCGCGGTCCTGCTCGTCACGAGCGACCGCGGTCTGGCCGGCGGCTACTCCTCCAACGCCATCAAGGCCGCGGAGCGGCTCTCGGAGCGGCTGCGCGGCGAGGGCAAGGAGGTCGACACGTACATCGTCGGCCGCAAGGGTGTCGCCTACTACGGCTTCCGTGAGCGCAAGGTCTCACAGTCGTGGACCGGCTTCACCGACAGCCCGACCTACGCGGACGCCAAGCAGGTGGCCGCACCGCTGATCGAGGCCATCCAGACGGAGACGGCCGAGGGCGGAGCGGACGAACTGCACATCGTCTTCACGGAGTTCGTGTCGATGATGACGCAGACGCCGGTCGACAACCGGATGCTGCCGTTGTCGCTGGAGAAGGCTCAGGAACAGACGGGCACGAAGGACGAGATCCTTCCGCTCTTCGACTTCGAGCCGTCGGCGGAGGACGTCCTCGACGCCCTGCTGCCGCGCTACGTCGAAAGCCGCATCTACAACGCGCTGCTTCAGTCGGCCGCTTCCGAGCACGCCGCCCGTCGCCGCGCGATGAAGTCGGCCACCGACAACGCCGGAGAGCTCATCAAGAGCCTCTCCCGGCTTGCCAACGCGGCCCGCCAGGCCGAAATCACCCAGGAAATCAGCGAGATCGTCGGTGGCTCCAGTGCGCTGGCCGACGCGACCGCGGGGAGTGACAAGTAATGACGACCACTGTTGAGACGGCCGTTGCCACGGGCCGCGTCGCCCGGGTCATCGGCCCGGTCGTCGACGTGGAGTTCCCCGTCGACGCGATGCCGGACATCTACAACGCGCTGCACGTCCAGGTGGCCGACCCGGCCGAGGACGGCAAGCTCAAGACGCTGACGCTCGAAGTCGCCCAGCACCTGGGTGACGGCATCGTCCGCGCGATCTCGATGCAGCCCACCGACGGCCTGGTCCGCCAGGCCCCGGTGACCGACACGGGCAACGGCATCACGGTGCCGGTCGGCGACTTCACCAAGGGCAAGGTGTTCAACACCCTCGGTGAGGTGCTGAACAAGCCCGAGGAGAACGCCAACATCGGCGAGCGCTGGCCGATCCACCGCAAGGCCCCCAACTTCGACCAGCTTGAGTCGAAGACCGAGATGTTCGAGACCGGCGTCAAGGTCATCGACCTTCTCACCCCGTACGTCAAGGGTGGAAAGATCGGCCTGTTCGGTGGTGCCGGTGTCGGCAAGACCGTCCTCATCCAGGAAATGATCTACCGCGTGGCCAACAACCACGACGGTGTGTCGGTGTTCGCCGGCGTCGGTGAGCGCACCCGTGAGGGCAACGACCTCATCGAGGAGATGCAGGACTCGGGCGTCATCGACAAGACCGCCCTGGTCTTCGGTCAGATGGACGAGCCGCCGGGCACGCGTCTGCGGGTCGCCCTGGCCGGTCTGACGATGGCGGAGTACTTCCGTGACGTCCAGAAGCAGGACGTCCTCTTCTTCATCGACAACATCTTCCGGTACACCCAGGCGGGTTCCGAGGTGTCGACCCTGCTCGGCCGCATGCCCTCCGCGGTGGGCTACCAGCCGAACCTGGCCGACGAGATGGGTCTCCTCCAGGAGCGCATCACCTCGACCCGTGGTCACTCGATCACCTCGATGCAGGCGATCTACGTCCCCGCGGACGACCTGACCGACCCGGCCCCGGCCACCACGTTCGCCCACCTCGACGCGACGACGGTTCTCTCCCGTCCGATCTCCGAGAAGGGCATCTACCCGGCCGTGGACCCGCTGGACTCCACGTCCCGCATCCTGGACCCGCGCTACATCGCGCAGGAGCACTACGACGCCGCCATGCGCGTCAAGACGATCCTGCAGAAGTACAAGGACCTCCAGGACATCATCGCCATCCTCGGCATCGACGAGCTCGGCGAAGAGGACAAGCTGGTCGTGCACCGCGCCCGCCGCGTGGAGCGCTTCCTGTCGCAGAACACGCACGTCGCCAAGCAGTTCACCGGCGTCGACGGTTCGGACGTTCCGCTGGAAGAGTCGATCACGGCGTTCAACCAGATCTGCGACGGCGAGTACGACCACTTCCCCGAGCAGGCGTTCTTCATGTGCGGTGGCCTGGAAGACCTCAAGGCCAACGCCAAGGAGCTGGGCGTCTCCTGACGCGCCCGACCGCGCGAAGGGGCGGGTGCGTCCCGCCCCTTCGTGTACGCCTACTAGAATTCGACCCAACACCCGGCCGAACCGCCGGGTGGTGACCCGAGGAGCCAACCTTGGCTACTGAGCTGCACGTCGAGCTCGTCGCCGCGGACCGCAGCGTGTGGTCCGGCGAGGCCACCCTGGTCGTCGCGCGCACCACGTCCGGCGACATCGGCGTCATGCCCGGTCACCAGCCGCTCCTTGGTGTGCTGGAGTCGGGCCCGGTGATGATCCGTACGAGCGAGGGCAGCACCGTCGTCGCGGCGGTGCACGGTGGATTCATCTCCTTCGCCGACAACAAGCTTTCGCTGCTGGCCGAGATCGCCGAGCTGGCGGACGAGATCGATGTCCAGCGTGCCGAGCGTGCGCTGGAGAGCGCGAAGTCGGAGTCGGACGCCGCCGCTGAGCGACGCGCCGATGTACGACTGCGTGCGGTGGCGGTGCGCTAGCACCCCCGCCGGAGATTTCCCTCAGCCGCGGCTCGGTCCGGAATTTTCCGGAGCCGGTCGCGGCTGAGGCGATGCAGGCAGATTTTTCCGTTGCTGGATTACTGGTTGAGCGAGGAGGTCGGTGTAGATGACCCTCGCTCTGCTTGTGTGTGGTCTGGTTGTCGCGCTGGTACTGGTGGGACTCTTCGTCTTCGGTCTGCGCCGGCGGCTGATCCAGCGGTCGGGCGGCACGTTCGACTGCAGTCTGCGCTGGAACCTTCCGGAGGTGCCGGACACCAGCGGCAAGGGCTGGGTGTACGGGGTGGCCCGCTACAACGGCGACCGGATCGAGTGGTTCCGCGTCTTCTCGTACGCGCCGAGGCCGCGTCGCGTTCTTGAGCGGTCCGCCATCGACGTGGTGTCCCGCCGGGTGCCCGAGGGCGAGGAGGAGCTGGCGTTGCTGTCCGACGCGATCATCCTCGGCTGTACGCATCGGGGTACGCGGCTTGAGCTGGCGATGAGCGAGGACGCGCTGACCGGTTTCCTCGCCTGGCTGGAGGCGGCCCCGCCCGGCCAGCGGGTCAACGTGGCATAGGCCCCCGGCCCCCTGGGGCTCCGCCCCAGACCCTGGGAGCTGCCCCACCCCGCCCCTTCCCGCAACCCTCCGGGGGTTGAAGTGCCCCTGGGGGCTCCGCCCCCAGACCCCCGTTCGCGCCTGAACGGCGCTCGTCCTCAAACGCCGGACGGGCTGAAGACGCCGCAGCACCCAGTGCCTTTAGGGGCGCGGGGAACTGCGCGAACGGCCCCCACGGCCCGCAGACGAAAGCCTGACCCGGGGCGGGGGACGGACCCGCTTTCCGGGTCAGGCAGGGGTCGGGCAGATCGGCCCGGGTTACTTGAGGCCGCTGTCGATCGCCGAGATCAACTCACCATTCGACGTGTCACCGCTGAACTCCCAGAAGAACGCTCCCCTGAGACCCTGGTTCTTCACGTACGTCATCTTCCCGCCGATCGTCGCCGGCGTGTCATAGCTCCACCAGTTGGACCCGCAGTGCGCGTACGCCGTGCCCGCGATCGTGCCGGTCACGGGGCAGGCGGTCTTGAGGACCTTGTAGTCCTCGATGCCCTGCTCATAGGTGCCGGGCGCGGGTCCCGTCGCCGTGCCGCCGGGGGCGTCCTGGGTGACGCCCGTCCAGCCGCGGCCGTAGAAACCGATGCCCAGGTTGAGCTTGCTCGCCGGGACGCCCTTGCCGATGAACTTGCTGATCGCCGCGTCCGTGTTGAAGCCCGCGATCGGGATGCCGTTGTACGACGTGAGCGGGGAGTGCGGGGCGGTCGGCCCCTTGGCGTCCCACGCGCCGAAGAAGTCGTACGTCATCACGTTGTACCAGTCGACATAGGCCGCCGCGCCCGCGTAGTCGGCCGCGTCCATCTTGCCGCCCGTCGAACCGTCGGCGGTGACCGCCGCCGTGACGAGCGCCGAGCTGCCGAACTTGGCGCGCAGCGCGGAGAGCACGTTCGTCAGGGCCGTGGCCCCGCTGGTGTCGCAGGACAGGCCGCAGGCGTTCGGGTACTCCCAGTCGATGTCGATGCCGTCGAAGACATCGGCCCAGCGCGGGTCCTTGACCAGCGAGTAGCAGGAGTTCGCGAAGGCCGTCGGGTTGGCCGCGGCCGCGCCGAATCCGCCGGACCAGGTCCAGCCGCCGAAGGACCACAGGATCTTGATGTTCGGGTACTTCTTCTTCAGCTCGCGGAGCTGGTTGATGTTGCCCGCGACCGGCTGGTCCCAGGTGTCGGCGGTGCCGTCCACGCTGGAGGACGCGTCGTACGTCTTCTGGTAGTCGGCGTAGGCGTCACCGATGGCGCACTGCCCGTTGGTGACGTTGCCGAACGCGTAGTTGATGTGGGTCAGCTTGCTCGCCGAGCCCGAGGTGACGATGTTCTTCACCTGGTAGTTGCGCTGGTAGATGCCCCAGTCGGTGAAGTAGCCGAGCCGCACCTTGTCACCGCCGGGGCCGGGGCCGGGGCCGCCGCCTCCGCCGGTGGTCGTCACGGTGACCGAGCCCGAGGAGGGGCCCGTCTGGTCGGCCGTGTCGCGCGCGGTCACGCTGTAGGTGTAGGTCGTGCCCTTGGTCAGGCCCGAGTCGGCGTACGTCGTGCCGGTGACGGTCGCGATCTTCGCGGAGCCCCGGTAGACGTCGTAGTTCTTGATGCCCTTGTCGTCGGTCGCGGCGGACCAGGAGAGCGAGACACCGGTGTCGGTGACGTTGCTCGCGGTCGGGGTGCCGGGGGCCGAGGGCGGGGTGTCGCCGGGCGGCGTCGAACTCCCGTCACAGGAGCCGCCGTTGAGCTTGCAGCCCGAGGGCGAGCCGGAGCCCGCGCCGTTGAAGCCGAAGCTGACGCTGGCGCCGGGGGCGATGGCGCCGTTGTACGACTTGTTCTTGGCGGTCCAGTGGGTGCCGGAGCTGGTGACGTCCGCGTCCCAGGCCGAGGTCACGGACGTACCCGAGGGGTAGTCCCACTCCACGGTCCAGGAGCTGAGTGCGGTGGTGCCGGTGTTCTTGATGGTCCAGCCGGCGCCGAACCCCGTGCCCCAGTCCGAGGACTTGGCGTAGGTGGCGGTCGCCGAGGTGGCGGCCTCGGCGGGGGAGGCCAGGCCGATGAGTGCGGCCAGGGGAAGGGTGAGTGCGGTCAGGGCCGCTGCGGCTCTTGATCTGAAGCGCTTGCGTGCGGTTCTCAAGGCTGCTCCCGTGTGGTGCGACGGTGGTGGGGGTGGGACCCTGCTCCGTCCGGTGGGCGTGCCGCAGAGCTCCAGGGATGGCCTGCCCACCACAGCAGTGTGCGGTGAGCGTAGAAAGGTCTGGACCAACCGTCAAGAGGTCCAGACCTTCGACGGCTTCCGGAGCCTCAGAGTCCCAACTCCTGTGCCAGGACGGCGGCTTGGAGCCGACTGCGCAGCTCCAGCTTGCCGAGCAGCCTGCTGACGTGGGTCTTCACCGTGGCCTCCGCCATGTCCAGGCAGGTCGCGATCTCCGCGTTGGACAGCCCCCGGCCCAGACAGGAGAGCACCTCGCCCTCGCGCCGGGTGAGGGCGTCGAGGGCGGCCGGGCGCCGCGGCGCCGCCGGGCGCGCGGACGAGGCGAACTCCGCGATCAGGCGCCGGGTGACGGCCGGGGCGATGAGCCCCTCGCCGCGCGCCACCGTCCGCACCGCCTCGATCAGGTCCTTGGCGTCCGCGTTCTTGAGCAGGAAGCCCGAGGCGCCGGCCCGCAGCGCACCGAAGACGTACTCGTCGAGGTCGAAGGTGGTCAGGACCAGGACGTCGGCGAGGCCCTCGCCGGTCACCGCCGCGGTCGCCGAGACGCCGTCGAGCCTCGGCATCTGCACATCCATCAGGACCAGATCGGGGCGCAGTTCGCGGGCCAGCTCGACGGCCCGCTCGCCGTCCGCCGCCTCGCCGACCACCTCGATGTCCGGGGCGCTGGAGAGGATCAGGACGAGCCCCGCGCGTACCGCCGACTGGTCCTCGGCGACCAGTACCCGGATGGTCATGCGTTCAACGCCCTTTCCTCCGCGGGCAGTTGGGCCCGCACCTGCCAGAATTCGGTGCCGTCCGACGTCTTCTCGGGGCCCGCGGCGAAGGTGCCGCCGAGCAGCTCGGTCCGCTCGCGCATCCCGATGAGCCCGGCCCCCGAGCCGGGTGCGCGCGGCCCGGCCCGGTCACCGTAGGGGCTGGTGACAACCACCGTGAGAAGACCGTCCACGCCGGTGACGACGACCTCGACGGTCCCGGGCGCCGCGTGCTTGAGCGCGTTGGTGAGGGACTCCTGCACGATCCGGTACGCGGCGAGCTCCACCGGCGCGGGCAGCGGATCCTCGGCGGCACGGCGGTCGGTGAGGGCGAATCCGAGCCCGCTGTCGGCCCCGTTGACGCGGGCTTGGGCGATCAGCGCGTCGAGGCCGGCCAGGGTGGGCGCCGCGGCCGGCTCGTCGTGCCCGCTGGTGTCGCGCAGCAGTCCGATCAGCCGGCGCATCTCGGCGAGCCCGTCCACGCTGTTCTCACGGATCACGGTGAGGGCCTGCCGGGTGGTCGCCGGGTCGTCCAGGGAGAGCGCGGCCGTGGAGTGGATCGCGATCGCCGAGAGGTGGTTGGCGACCATGTCGTGCAGCTCGCGGGCCATCCGGGCGCGCTCGGCGACCACCGCCTGGCTGCGGTCCATCTCGGCGAGCAGCGCGGTCTGTTCGGCCCGCAGCCGGGCGCTGTCGGCGGCCTCGCGATGATTGCGCACCAGCGCCCCGGTGGTGGCCGGCACGAACGAGACCAGGCCGGTCACCACCCCGATGAGCAGCGCCTCCGGCTTGTGGAACCAGGCGAGGAAGCCGATCGTCATGCCGATGGTGATGAGCCCGGTCGTGACCGGGATGCGGCGCGCGGCGGCCGGGGTGCCGTACACGACGGCCGCGTACACGAGGTCGGTGAACATCACGACCGTGGCCAGGCTGCCGAGCGTGAACTGGTCGAGCACCAGCAGGACGGTGCCGAGGACGAGGCCGGTCTGGGGCCTGGTGCGGCGCAGCAGTTCGAGGCCGGCCGTCCCCACGAGCGGCAGCAGCACCCAAGCGCCGCCCAGCGGACGGCCGCCCTGGGTGTGCAGTCCGACGGCCCACAGCGCGAGGCCGCCGAGCAGGCCGGCGACGGCGATGAGGACGTCGTCGCGGTGCGGTCGGAGAAACGAGGTCACGGTCCCATCCAACACGGCCGCCCGGGCCCGGGCCTCCCCTCACCAGTGGAAGTGCCGCTACATCGAAGGATGCAGTCGCCTTTCGTCACTGACGACGACGAGGGGCGGGCGCGCGCGGGCCAGCCTTGGAGGGTGCCCTGAGTCGTACGACGCCGTACGACGCCGTACGACGTGCGGGGCTCCCCGAGTGGGCAGTACGAGAGGAGACCGCCGTGATCGTGACGCTGATCATCGCCTGTGAAGTCGGGTTCTGGGTCCTGCTGGCCGCGGGCCTGGCCCTGCGCTACCTCGCCCGCATGCCCCGGGCGAGCGTGGCGGTGCTGCTGTGTGAGCCGCTCCTGGAAGTGGTGCTGCTCGTGGTGACCGCCGTCGACCTGAAGCACGGCGCGCAGCCGGACTGGAAGCACGGCCTCGCCGCCGTCTACATCGGCTTCTCCGCCGGAATGGGCCACTACCTGGTGACCCGCGCCGACGCCTGGGTCGCCTACCGTTTCGCGGGTGGCCCGCGGCCGTCCAGGACGCCCGCGGGAGGCGTCGCGAGGATGGCGTACGAGTGGCGGACGGCCGGCCGCTTCACGGTGTCCGCGCTGCTCGCGATCGCCCTGCTCCAGGCCGCGATCTGGTACGTGGGCGGCGACGGCAGCACCGCGTCGCTGCGGATGTGGCAGGGGCGGATGCTGATCGTGATCGGCGTCAACGCGGTCATCGCGTTGAGCTACACCCTGTTCCCGGGCAAGGACGGGGAGCCCAAGCCCTCGCTCCTCGACCGCTTCCTGAAGCCCCCCTCCGACCGCCCCCGGAAGCACACAGCCGAGGACCGTACGCTGACCCGTCGATAGCGGACTGGCGGATGGAGTGGGGGAGCGCGGATGAGCGGGTCCGGCCGTGCCGGAGAGGTCCTGGTCGTGGACGACGACGACGCGGTGCGCCGCTCGCTCGACCGGGGCCTGCGGCTCGACGGGTTCCGGGTCCGCACCGCCGACAGCGGCCGGGCCGCGCTGGCCGCGATCGAGCTGGGGCCGCCCGATGTGCTGGTCCTGGACGTGTCCATGCCCGGTATGAGCGGTATCGAGGTGTGCCGGACGCTGCGCGCGGCCGGGCACGATCTGCCGGTCCTGATGCTCTCCGCGCTCGACGAGACCGCCGACCGCATCGCCGGCCTCCAGGCCGGCGGCGACGACTACCTGGTCAAGCCGTTCGCGCTCCAGGAGCTGGTGCTGCGTCTGCACGCCCTGCTGCGCCGCCGCCCGCCCGCCCCGCACGACGTGGTCCGCGCCTGCGGCCTGGTCATCGACCCGGCGGCCCGCACCGCCCACCGCGACGGACGGCCCCTCGACCTCACCCGGCGCGAGTTCGCGCTCCTGGAGGCGCTCGCGCGCAACGCCGGTCTCGTCCTGAGCCGGGACCAGCTGCTCGAACGGGTCTGGGGGTACGACTTCGACGTACGCACCGACGCCGTCGACACCTTCGTCAGCTATCTGCGCCGCAAACTGGAGGCCGACGGGGCGCCCCGGCTGCTGCACACCGTGCGCGGGGTCGGCTTCGTCCTTCGGGAGCGGCCGTGAAGCTCGCCACGCGGATCGCGATCGCCGTGGGTGTCACCGTTCCGCTGCTCGTCCTGGCCTGCGGCTGGCTGCTGCTCACACTGGTCGCGCGGGACCTGCACAGCGCGGAGGACAGCCACCTCAAGACCCGGGCCACCGCCGTCGCCGAGGACGCCCGCACACTGCTGCGGGCCGCCGCCAACGGGCAGCCGACCGCCGAGGAGAACCGCCAACGCAGGCTGTTCAACGCCGCGTTGGACGTCGGCGTACGGCTCACCGGGCCCGACGGCACCTTCAGCGGCGGGCCCCAGCCCGGCCCTTCGGTGGCGCTACCGGCACCGGGCCGGAGCCCGGTCACCGTGCGGGGCGGGGGGCGCAGCTGGCGGGCGTACGCGCTGCCGGTCGGGGGAGCGCAGGTCTCGGGCACCCTGTGGGTGTTCTCACCGGACACCGCGAGCCGCACCGAGGTCGCCCTGGTCCGCAGGCGCGTGGTGACCACCGCGCTGTTCGCCGCCCCGCTGTCCGCGCTGCTCGCCTGGGCGATCGCGAGCGCCGCGACCCGGCCGCTCGGGCGGCTGCGGAAGGCGGCGGCGGGGCTGGACCCGCGGACCACGTCGGTGCGTTTGGAGCACCGGCCGACCGGGATCGTCGAGGTGGACGACCTGGCCGCCACCCTGCGGACGGTCCTGGCCCGCTACGACGAGCAGGCCGCTCGCACCGCGCAGGCCCTGGACACCGCCCGCTCGTTCTCCGCGGCCGCCTCGCACGAGCTGCGCAACCCGCTGATGAGCATGGGCACCAACCTCGATGTGCTGGCCCACCCGAATCTGCCGGACGCCGAGCGGGCCGAGGTCGTCGAGGACCTCGGGCGCGAGCACGGGCGACTGCTCGGGATGCTGGTGGCCCTGCGCGAGCTGGGACGCGGGGATCTGGTGGAGGCCGACGCGTTCCGGGTGTTCGACGTGGCGGAGGTCGCGGATGCCGCCGTCGCCGAGGCACGTCGGCGTGCCCCGGATGCCGTGCTCACACTGAGCGCGGGGCCCGCGCCGCTGCACGGCTGGGAGCCCGGCATCCGCATCCTGCTCGACAACCTGCTGCGCAACGCGCTGGCGCACGGGCGGGACCCGCGGGGGCGGGCCGAGATCGCGGTGGCCGTCGGCCTCGCGGACGGCCAGGTACTGATCACCGTCGACGACCGCGGCCCCGGCATCGCGCCCGCCGATCGGCAGAAGGTGTTCCGCCGCTTCCACCGGGGGCCGGTCAGTACCGGCTCCGGCCTCGGCCTGACCCTCGTCGCCCAGCAGGCGGCGCTGCACGGGGGCAGGGCCGAACTCGGAGCGGGGCCCGACGGCATCGGCACTCGGTGCACGGTTCGGCTGCCCGGCTCGGATCCCGGTAGGGAAGGTGAACTCCCGCTTCGACGGGACTGGTTGACGGTCACCGCGGAGCGATCACAGAGTTCCCACAAAGAGCCTTCCTAGCCTCCCGGGTGAACCGGAAATCCGTACATCTGGGAGGCAGCAGTCATGCGCAACGCCACGTTTCGAAGCACGTCCGGAGGTCGCCGGATCGCGGCGGCGGTGCTCGCCGCGACGGCCGTACTGACCGTCACGGCGCCCAGCGCCTTCGCGGACTCCACGCCCGCCCCGGCCACCACGGCGAAGCCGCCCACGGGCGACGGCGCGAAGGGCATCTGCAAGCGCGAGTCCAAGGCCGAGAAGCACGTCGAGCGGGCCCTGAACCGCCTCGACGGGGGTGCCACGACCGTGGGCTCGGTGGCGCGTATGCAGCAGCGGGCGGACAATGCGAAGAAGGAGGGCCACGCGGCGATCGGCACCCTGCTCGACCACAAGCTGGCCTATCGCAAGGGGCTTGTGACGACCCTTCAGCAGCGTCAGAAGGACCTCAAGGACGTGGCGGCGTGGTGTTCGTCCAACAACGGCGGCAAGTGATGTGGGGGCGGGTGCGGGGGCGGGGGCGGGGGGTGCGGGGCGCGGTGGTTGCCGCGGCTCTGCTGGCCGCGTTTGCCACGGGGTGTGGGCACGGGTCCGGGCCCCGGCCCGGGGCGGCGGGGTCGTCCTCGTCCGGGACGGAGCGGCAGATGGAGGCGAAGGTCAGCGACGCGGAGTCGGCCGCGGCGGCGGCCGACGCGGACGCCTCCGCCAACCCCTGAGCCTGGGGTTTGCCTACCCGCCCGTGCGCCGGGTCCGCCCCCTGGGGCTGCGCCCCGGGCCCCGGGGGGTTTGCCCGCCCACCCGCCCGTGCGGCGGGGTCGATGGGTCCGGCCCCTGGGGCTGCGCCCCAGACCCCCTTGAGGGGCGGAGCCCCTCGAACCCCCGCAGGGGGCTCCGCCCCCTGCACCCCCGTCGCGCCTAAAGGGCGCTCGTCCTCAAACGCCGGACGGGCTGAAGATGCCCATACCGGCCCGCATCGAGCAGCCAGCCAGGCGAAGATGCCCAGCGCGGGCCAGCACCGAGGCTTTCAGGGGCGCGGGGAACTGCGCGAGCAGCCACGCAAGGCCCGCAGACGAAAACGGGTTTTGAGGGGCGCGGGGAACTGCGCGTCCGGCCACGCACGGTGGACGGACGGAAACGGGGTTGGGGGCGCGAGCAGCCACGCAAGGCCCGCAGAGGAAAACGGGGTTGGGGGCGCGGGGAACTGCGCGAGCTACCACGCACGGTGCGAGGGCGACAGGGGGCTGGGGGCGCGGGGAGCTGCGCAGAGGGTCAGGGGAATCACCCCCCGAGCTGATACGACCCCCCGAGCCTCACCGCTCCCCACCCGGCACCCACAGCACATCCCCCACCGCCTTGTTCGCCGTACGCGCCAAGATGAACAGGAGGTCGGACAGGCGGTTGAGGTACGTCGCCGTCAGGGGGTTCATGACGGCGGCGTGTACTTCCAGGGCCGACCACGTCGAGCGCTCCGCGCGCCGTACCACCGTGCACGCCTGGTGCAGCAGCGCCGCGCCGGGCGTGCCGCCGGGCAGGATGAAGCTGCGGAGCTTCTCCAGGTCCTCCAGGAAGCGGTCGCAGTCCGCCTCCAGCTTGTCGATGTAGGACTGCTCGACCCGCAGCGGCGGGTACTCCGGGTTCTCGACGACCGGCGTGGCGAGGTCCGCCCCCACGTCGAACAGGTCGTTCTGGACCCGGACCAGCACCTTCACGACCTCCTCGGACAGCTGCCCGAGCGCGATCGCCGTGCCGATGACGGCGTTGGCCTCGTTCGTGTCGGCGTACGCCGAGATCCGCAGATCGGTCTTGGCGGTCCGGCTCATGTCGCCGAGGGCGGTCGTGCCCTGGTCGCCGGTGCGGGTGTAGATGCGCGTCAGATTGACCATGCCGCCAGAGTAGTTACGCTCCGGCCGTCCGGAAGACGCGTGTGCCCACCGTCACGGCCAGCGCGGCGAAACCGGCCGCCACCAGGCCCCCGTACAGCATGGTCGTGGTCGCGTACGAGCCCAGGTAGGCGGAGCGCACCGCGTCCACCAGATAGCGGAACGGCATGAAGTGCGACAGCACGTTCAGCCAGCCCGGTGCGAGCGACATGGGCAGCATGAGCCCGGAGAGCAGCATCGACGGCATCGCGATGGCGTTGATCGCCGGGCCGAACCCCTGCGGGGTGCGCACCTTCATGGCGAGCGCGTACGACAGGGAGGCCAGGGACAGGGTCAGGAGCGCCACGAAGGCGAAGCCGATGAGGATGCCCGCGAGAGGGGCGCGCAGGCCCATCACCAGGGCGGCGAGCACCAGCAGCACCGCCTGGAAGACGAAGAGCGCGGAGTCCCGCAGCACCCGGCCGAGCAGCAGGGCGAACCGCGAGACCGGCGTGACGCGCATCCGCTCCACGACGCCCCAGCTGCTCTCGATGATGACCGCGAAACCGGCGAACGAGGCTCCGAACAGGGCGAGTTGGAGGAGCAGGCCGGGGACCAGGACCTGCCAGGAGCTGCCGCTTGAGCCCAGCGGCATCCGGGTCAGGAGGGGGCCGAAGAAGAGGAGGTAGAGCAGCGGCATCAGCACGCCGAAGAGGATCTGGAACTTGGAGCGCAGGGTCTGGCGGGCGTATCTGCCGAAGATCAGCGCGGTGTCGGAGAGCAGCGGGGCGAGGTTCATGGGGAGTCCTAGACGGCTACGGGGGCGGAGTCCTGCGGTGCGGCCGTGCGCCCGGTGATGGCGAGGAAGGCGTCCTGGAGGGAGGCGTCCGGGCCGCCCGCGTAACGGGACTTGAGGCCGGCCGGGGTGCCGTCGGCCACGATCACGCCCCTGTCGACGATCACCAGGCGGTCGGCGAGCGCGTCGGCCTCGTCCAGGTAGTGGGTGGTGAGGAACACGGTGGTGCCGTGGTCCGCGCGGATCCGGCGGACCAGGTCCCACAGGTCGGCGCGGCTGCCCGGGTCGAGCCCGGTGGTCGGCTCGTCGAGGAAGAGCACTTCGGGCCGGTGCATCAGGCCCATCGCGATGTCGAGGCGGCGGCGCTGGCCGCCGGAGAGCGTTGACGTCTTGCGCTCCAGCAGCCCGTCGAGGCCGAGGTCGGCTGTCAACTCCCGTGCGCGCAGGGCGGCTTGGGGCTTGGTGAGCCGGTAGAGGCGGCCCTGGGTGACCAGCTCCTCGCGTACCGAGATGTTCGGGTCGACGCCCCCGGACTGGGCCACGTAACCGCAGGCCCGGCGCACCCCGGCCGCATCGCGCAGCAGGTCGTGTCCTGCCACGGTCGCGGCGCCCCCGGTCGGCGGGAGCAGCGTGGTGAGCATGCGCAGGGTGGTCGTCTTGCCCGCGCCGTTGGGGCCGAGGAAGCCGAGGATCTCGCCGGCCCGGACCGTCAGGTCGATCCCGCGCACCGCCTCGACCGGGCCGGCCTTGCTCCGGAACGTCCGGGCGAGCCCGGCCGTGCTGATGATTGCCATGAGGACAGAAAAACAGAGTCGCTTAAAATTTGCAATGACTCCAAAATTTAAGAAGGTGCAGAACATCGCCTACGCTGGGGCCATGGCAGAAGGGCTCAGGGAGCGGAAGAAGCGCGAGACCAGGCAGCGGATCTCGGACCTGGCCACCGGGCTCTTCCTGGAGCGCGGCTTCGACGCGGTCACCATCGCGGAGATCGCCGAGGTGGCCGACGTCTCGGTGAACACCGTCTACAACTACTTCCCCGCCAAGGAGGACCTGTTCCTCGACCGCAGCCGGGGCATCGTCGACCGGCTCTCGCGCTGGGTGCGCGGCCGTGACGACGGGGAGTCGGCCGCCGAGGCCGTCCTTCGCGAGCTGCGCGCCGAGGTCGAGTCCGTCTCGCCGAGGGTCGGCCTGATGGAGGGCTACAGCCGGTTCATGGCCGTCATCGACGGCTCGCCCGCGCTCAAGGCCCGGCTGTGGGCGGTCGGCCAGGACGTGCTCGCGAACCTGGAGGCGACCCTGCGCGAGGAGGTCGGCGCGGGGCCGGGCGAGCCGCTGCCCGCCCTGATCGCGGGTCAGATCAACTGGGTCCACCAGACGGTCATGTCCGCCATCGGCCGCGAGATGATGGCCGGCCGCGACCCCCGGGCGGTCTCCCGCGAGGTGCTCGTCCTGATCGACGAGATGGAGGGGCTCCTGGGGGACAAGGTGCTCAACTACGCCGTACGGGGCGCCCGCTGAGACCCACCTCACGCCGCCCGGTGTGATGTCCGTCATCTGAGACGTGACGCGCATCTCTAAGCACTCCCAGAAGCCCGCCCGGCCGATAGCCTCCGCCAGGAAGGCTCAAGAAGGCTTGGTTGGAAACCTGTTGGAGGGAAGCGTCGTGGCCAGGAAGCTCGCCGTCATCGGAGCCGGACTCATGGGGTCCGGTATCGCGCAGGTCTCGGCCCAGGCGGGCTGGGACGTCGTCCTGCGCGACGTCACCGACGAGGCCCTCGCCCGGGGCACCGACGGCATCAAGGCCTCGTACGACAGGTTCGTGAGCAAGGGCAGGCTGGCCGCCGAGGACGCCGAGGCGGCGCTCGCCCGCATCACCACGACCACCGATCTGGACGCGGCCGCCGACGCCGACATCGTCGTCGAGGCCGTCTTCGAGAAGCTGGAGGTCAAGCACGAGATCTTCCGCACGCTCGACAAGATCGTGCGCCCGGAGACCGTGCTCGCCTCCAACACCTCCGCCATCCCGATCACCAAGATCGCGGCGGCCACCGAGCACCCCGAGCGGGTCGTCGGCGTCCACTTCTTCTCGCCGGTCCCGATGATGCAGCTGTGCGAGCTGGTGCGCGGCTACAAGACCAGCGACGAAACCCTCGCCGCGGCACGGGAGTTCGCCGAGTCGGTCGGCAAGACCTGCATCGTGGTCAACCGCGACGTGGCCGGCTTCGTCACCACCCGGCTCATCTCGGCGCTCGTCGTCGAGGCGGCCAAGCTGTACGAGTCGGGCGTGGCCAGCGCCGAGGACATCGACCTCGCCTGCAAGCTGGGCTTCGGCCACGCGATGGGCCCGCTCGCCACCGCCGACCTCACCGGCGTGGACATCCTGCTGCACGCCACCAGCAACATCTACACCGAGTCCCAGGACGAGAAGTTCGCCCCGCCGGAGCTGATGCGCCGGATGGTGGACGCGGGTGACATCGGTCGCAAGAGCGGGCAGGGCTTCTACAAGCACTGAACCGCCGACCGCCCCCGGACCTCACTCCCTGGGGTGAATTAGGTATCGGTTCGCTCACGGGCGGCAACTTCTGTGGCCGTGGGGCAGTCAGTTGTTGAGTCGGTTGTCGAAAAGCCAAGCACTCTCGGGAGCGCATATGCACATCAGGGGCGACCACGTCGAGCTGGTCGTCGGGGGCCGCCTCGACGTCCGCAGCGCGGCGGACGCCCGTACGGCCCTGCACTCGGCGGTCGACGACGGGGCCGGTGACCTCGTGCTCGACCTCACCGAACTGGACTCGTGGGACGCCACCGGACTCGGCGTGATCATGGGAGCCCACCGCCGGGCCGGGCGGTGCGGCAGGCGCCTCGTGCTGCGGGGCGTGCCGCCCCAGATGCAGCGCCTCCTGGTCGCCACCCGGCTGCACCGCATCCTCGCGATCGAGGGCGGCATCGTCGCCGAGGCGCTGCCCCGCGTCTAGAGCCTGTCCGGTGGACGTCCGCCGGGCGGGAGGTGCCGGGACCGGAGCGGGACAGGAGTGCGGGAAACGGACTCCGCGCGCAATCCTCACGAGACTGTGACGTCTTGGGCGGGGCGGCACCCCGCCCGTTCGTAGATACTGTGCGGAGTCTAGGGTTCGGCTTCCCGCCGATCGACGAACCCACACGGCGGGCACCGGACCAGAAGCGACAGCGAAGAGCGAAGTGTGCAAGGGCCGGGAGGGGCAATCCTTACGCACCACGCATCTGGGGGCTTTCACCATGGACCCGATGAACCGGGGACCGGAAGAGTTCAGCCATGCCGACGACACGGTCGGCGTTGCGGGCGCACACGCTGAACCCGGCGCCGGACCGCAGCACTCCGCACGCGACAGGGAGCCCGTCACACCCGACTTCGGACAGCGCGCGGCCGGACTCGCGCGCACGGTCCAGCTCGTCGCAGGCGACTTCCTCCTGACGGTCAATCCGATCGACGGCAGCGAGATCGAGAACTGCCCGCCGGGTGAGATACCCGGAGCCCCCGTGCGGCGCAGCGCCGCCGAGCGGGCCGAGGGCGAACGGGCCGCCCGGCCGCCCCTGCCGCCCGGCCTGATGGCCCCCACCCCCGCCCTGCTCGAACGCGAGGAGCAACGCGCCCGGCTCGTGCGCCTGCTCGGCCGCGGCCGTTCCGTGCGGCTCACCGGGCCGGCGGGCTCCGGGCGCAGCGCCCTGCTGGACGCGGTCGCCGGCGACTGCGCCGACCTCGCACCCGACGGCGTCGTACGCCTCTCGGGCCACCGCCGCACCTCCACCGAGCTGCTCCACGAGCTGTACGCAACGGTGTTCCACACCTCGCTGCACCGGCCGGACCGGGCCACGCTGCTCGGCCGCGTCCACGACATCGGTGCCGTCGTGGTCCTCGACGACCTCGAATTCGGCGGGGCCCCCCTCGAAGAACTCCTGCTGGCCACGCCCGAGTGCGCCTATGTGCTCGCCGCGACCCCCGAAGTACCCGCCCCGCACCCCGACTCGGGCATCGAGGAGGTCTTCCTCGGCGGCCTCGGCCGCAGCGCCTCGCTCGAACTCCTGGAGCAGGCCGTCGACCGGGCGCTGACCGACGAGGAGGCCAACTGGGCGGGCGACCTCTGGTTCGAGTCCGAGGGCCTGCCCCTGCGCTTCGTCCAGGCCGGCGCCCTGCTGAGCCAGCGCGACCAGCTGCGCGGTGATCCCAACTCCCGTGACGCGTACGGCTTTCCGCTGGACGAGTCGGCCGATGCGTCGGTGTTCTCGGGCGAGGGCCGCGAGATCCCGCTGCCCACGCTCGGCGAGGGCGCGGCCCCCGCGGCCCTGCTCGCCTCCCGGCTGAGCGAGGCCGCCCGGGACACCCTGCGCTTCGCGGTCGCACTCGGCGGCGAGGTGCCGCACCAGGCCCATCTGCCCGCGCTCATCGGCGACACCCACGCGGACGCCGCCCTCGGCGAACTCCTCGGCAGCGGACTCCTGTCCCCGGTCGGCTCCCGCTACCGCCTCGCCGCCGGAGTCCTCACCCAGCTGGAGAGCAACGGCTACGACACCGGCGCGGGGGAGCGCGCCCACGCCGCCGCCCAGCACTACACCTGGTGGACCGGGCACCCCTCCGTCACCCCCGAGCGGGCCGCCGGTGAGGCGGACGCGGTGCTCGCCGCCCTGAGCGCGCTCGTACCCGGCGACCAGGACGACCACCCCGCCACCGCCGTCAAGCTGGCCCGCACCGCGGCCCCCGTGCTCGCCGCGGGACTGCACTGGAGTGCCTGGGAGCGCAGCCTGCGGGCCGGCTCCGAGGCGGCCCGGCTCACCGGCGAGGTGGGCGAAGAGGCGTACTTCCATCATGAGTTGGGCGTCCTCGCGCTCTGCAACGGTGGCCTGGACCGGGCCCGCGCCGAGCTGGAGGCCTCCATCGCGCTGCGCGGAGCACTCTCCGACAAGCGCGGCACCGTCGCCGGGCGCCGTGCGCTCGCCCTCGTCGAGGACCGCTCGGGGGGCCTGCCCGTG
This sequence comes from Streptomyces sp. CB01201, assembly GCF_002803085.1. Taxonomy (GTDB): domain Bacteria; phylum Actinomycetota; class Actinomycetes; order Streptomycetales; family Streptomycetaceae; genus Streptomyces; species Streptomyces hundungensis. The sequence continues at coordinate 41,863 of NZ_NNBJ01000012.1, forward strand.
CTCTCCCGTACGCCCGGCGGGGAAGAGGTGCCCGCGGCCCGGTACGAGGAGTCCAAGGCGCCGCCCGGAGGCGTGCCCTCGGCCATGGTGACGGCCCAACTCCCGCGTCCCGATGCCACGTTGGTGACCCGCCGGGCCGCCCCGGTCGGCGGCGCGATGCCCGAGGCGCGGCGCCGGGCGCTGTTCGGGGGAGCCCGGCGCAACCTCGTAGCGGCCGGCGCCGGCGCGCTGCTGGCCGCCGTGCTCGGCACCGTGGTCACGCTCGGCGCGACCTCCAACGACAAGGGGGGCGGCCAGGGCGGCGACGTGACGCAACAGCAGTCCGCCAACGAGGACGGCTCGACCGGCGGTCTGGACGCCGACCCCAACAACCCCAGCGGCGGCGCCAAGCCGGGCGACAACAAGGGGGGCGGCCCGGTGAGCCCGAGCAGGCCCGGCACCACCCCCACGCCCGGCACCTCGGGCCACCCGGTCCCCGGCACCAGCGGCAGCCCGAGCTCCTCGGGCCGCCCCTCCTCCGGTCCGTCGGGCCCGGGCACCACCAAGCCGTTCCCCTCGGGCAAGCCGTCGTCGCCCTCGGGTCAGCCGTCGCACTCGTCGAAGCCGCCCTCGGGTTCGCCGAGCGGCTCCTCCTCGCCCACGGGTACGACCGCGCCCACCCCGTCGAACAGCGGGGGCAGCAGCCCGCCGGCCTCCACCAAACCGCCGCCGCCTTCGAGCGAGGCCTCCCACTCCCCGACGCCCGGCCCGGCCGGCTCCAAGCCTCCGACGGCGTCGACCACCCCGTAGGACCACCCCGTAGGACCACCGCGCGGATCGGACAGCGCATACGCGAAGGGGCCCGCAGCACTCTGCGGGCCCCTTCGCGTACGTACCGCTTCCGCGGTCACCTGGTCAGAACAGGCGGAGCTTGTCGTCCTCGATGCCGCGCAGGGCGTTGTAGTCGAGGACCACGCAGCCGATGCCGCGGTCGGTGGCGAGCACCCGGGCCTGGGGCTTGATCTCCTGGGCCGCGAAGACGCCCTGGACCGGGGCGAGGTGCGGGTCGCGGTTGAGCAGCTCCAGATAGCGGGTCAGCTGCTCGACGCCGTCGATCTCGCCGCGGCGCTTGATCTCGATCGCCACCGTCTTGCCGTCACCGTCACGACACAGGATGTCCACCGGGCCGATGGCGGTGGGGTATTCGCGGCGGATCAGGGTGTAGCCCTCGCCGAGGGTGTCGATCCGATCGGCGAGCAGCTCCTGGAGGTGTGCTTCCACGCCGTCCTTGATCAGGCCGGGGTCTACGCCGAGTTCGTGCGAGGAGTCGTGCAGGACCTCCTCCATCGTGATGATGAGCTTCTCGCCCGCTTTGTTGATGACGGTCCAGACGCCCTCGTCGTCCCCCGACCCCACTTTCAGGGTGCACGGCGGAGACATCCAGTTGAGGGGCTTGTAGGCCCGGTCGTCAGCGTGGATGGAGACGCTGCCGTCCGCCTTCACCAGGATGAGGCGGGGGGCGGACGGAAGATGGGCGGTGAGGCGGCCCGCGTAGTCGACGGAGCAGCGGGCGATGACGAGACGCATGGTGGGCAACGCTACTCGACTCTCCCCGCGGAACGCGATTCGCCCTGGAGTGCACTGTTCGTTATTGGCCGGTTATGTGCCAAGTACCTGCCACGGGCCCGACATCGCGCCTACCGTGGAAGCGGGAGGTTGTCGGCCGCGCACGCTGCGTTGTCGGGAGATACGGCCGTCATGCTCCCTTTCCCTGCCCGTAAGGCCCCGCTTTCCGGGGTCGCGAGAGGAGAAACCATGTCGCTCGACGTCTCACCGGCCCTACTCGAACAGGCCGAGCGAGGCGAGGTCGACGAAGCCGCCTTCGTCGACTGCGTCCGGACCTCCCTGCCCTACGCGTGGGAGATGATCAGCTCTCTGGTGGCCCAGCTGAAGGTCGACGGCGGAGCGTTCGCCGACAACCAGACGCCCCCGCCGGACGAGCAGGCGCGCGGCCAGTTGCTGCGTGCCCTGGCGAGTGACGCCATTCGCGGTGCGCTCCAGCGGCACTTCGGTGTCCGTCTGGCGTTCCAGAACTGCCACCGTGTCGCGGTGTTCCCTCTGGACCCCTCGTCCGATGAGCGGCTCGCCCGCTTCACCTCGATCAGGGGTCAGCTGCTCAACCAGTCGCCGGAGCTCCGGGACTGCTGAAGTCTTCGCTGTCGCTCCGCGTCGCGGGAGGTGCAACTGACGCGGAGCGGCGGCCACTTGGGCGGCCTCCGGTATCGGCGCCCCGTCCGCCCGGGCTACGTCAGAAGCGGTAGCACCTCCGTACCGAGTCTGCGTACGTTCTCCTCCGTCGCCGACAGGTCACCCGACCCCTCCACCAGGAGGGCGAAGCGGGTGATGCCGGTGCGCTCGGAGGTGGCCGCGAGGCGGTCCGCCGCGAGCCTGGGGGTGCCCACGGGGTGCAGACCGCAGAGCAGTTCGGTGTACGCCACCGGGTCGCGCATCGCGCGGTGGCGGCCGTCGACCGTCACATGGGCGTCGAGCCCCTGCTTCAGCCAGCCCGGCATCGACTTGATCAACGTCTCCGCGGCCTCGGCCCGCCGGTCCGCGATCTGCGCCACCCCGGCCGACACATGGCCCGCCGCCGCGACCTTCTCCGGCGCGTGGCCGGCCGCGAGCGCCTGCCTGCGCCACAGCGCGACCATCTCGGCCTTGTCCTCGTCGCCGCAGTGCATCCCCAGGAGCATCGGAAGCCCGCGTTCCGCGGCCAGCTTGACGCTCCTGGGCGACGTGCACGCCACGATCACCTCGGGGCAGGCGTCCTCCGGGCCGCCGTCCAGGATCTCCGCGGGCCGCGGCACGACCGGGACCTCCCGAAAGCTGAACCGTTCCCCCTCGCCGGACACGCGGGGCTCGCGCAGCCAGCGCAGGAGCAGATCGAGCGACTCGGGGAAGCCCTGCTCGTAGGCCGAGAGGCCCGAGCCGAACACCTCCAGGTCGACCCACGGTCCGCCGCGCCCCACGCCGAGCGAGAAGCGCCCGCCGGAAGTGAGGTGCAGCAGCGCGGCCTGTTCGCCGAGCGCCACCGGATGCGCCGTCGGCAGCACGGAGACCGCCGTGCCGACCCTGATCCGCCGGGTGCGCCCGAGCAATAACGCCGCCAGCGTCACGGCGGACGGGCACACCCCGTACGGTACGAAGTGATGTTCGGCCAGCCACACCGAGTCAAGCCCGGACTCCTCGGCCACCTCGGCGGACCTGACCGCACGATGGAGCGTTTCTCCCTGCCCCTGGCCCGGAAACTGGGCCGCCAGTACAAAAGTTCCGACACGCATCGCCTTCTGCCTCCTTGCGGCCGACGCGGCTCTCCCCCTCTTACTGGCAAGAACGCCTGACAAGTGCCAAAGGCACGGCCCATCGCCAACTTCTTGCGATTGTCCGCTAAGAGTCCCTCGAACGAGTGACGCCGGAGACCTCCGCGCCCTCCACCCGGGCGGGTACCCGCACCGGGTGGGCCTAGGCTGGGGAGAAACGTCCGGCCCGCCCCGTGAGGTGTCTACGTGTCCCCGCGCCGCAACCGCCCCAAGGGCGGCGAGAACCCGCCCGAGTCCGAGAGCCGGATGGGCGGCGACCGTTTCGGTGTCCAGGGCACCGAGTCCTGGCAGGGCGAGGAGTGGTCGGTGCGGCACGTGGCGGGGGCCAGCGCGGCCGGCAAGCGCTACCGCTGCCCCGGCTGCGACCAGGAGATCCCCTCCGGCGCCCCGCACCTGGTGGCCTGGCCCGAGTACGGGGGCGTGGACGAGCGCCGGCACTGGCACAAGGCCTGCTGGAACGCGAAGGACCGCCGCACCACGCGGGTGCAGCGGTCCAGGAACGCACCCAGGTACTGAACGGCCCGGCCCTCTACCGGGCGAACGCGCCCAGGTGTGGGGATGCCGGGTCCGGCGTCCCTATACGTCGCGGGAGTTGAGGGACACGAACGCGCCGCCGAGGGCGACCGCGGTGATGCCGGTGATGATCCCCAGCGACTCCCAGCCGGACGGGCCCGGTGTCGAGAGCTGATCGCCGTAGAGGGCGATCAGCTGGCTGGGGATCGAGTAGGCCATGAGGAAGTCCCGCAGGCCGCTCAGGGAGGCGGTGAACATGAACATGGCGAGGACCAGGGGCAGCAGCACCACCCCGATCATGATCGTGATCGCGCCGGCGGAGTGCCGGATCAGCGCACCCACCGCGAGCGACAGCAGGCCCAGCATCGCGATGTAGAACCCGACGCCGACGGTGGCCCGCAGCCAGTCCCCGGAGGTCGGCCTCGGTCCGTCCGGCACCATGGCGGTCTGGAGGATCGCGACGAGAGTGGCGCCCGCCGTCACGATGACGAACGAGATCAGGAAGAAGACCACCGACTTCGCGGCCAGGATCCGCCCCCGGCTCGGGCAGGCCGTCAAGGTCGTGCGGATCATTCCGGTGCCGTACTCGGAGGAGATGGTGAGCACGCCGAGGGTGATCACGCAGATCGAGCCGAGGAGCACGCCGAAGGCGCCGAACACCAGAACCGGGGTGTTGGTCTCCCCCCGGTCGTTGGCCCGGAGGAGGACGGCGAAGAGCAGGCCGAGCCCGAGCATGAGCACGACCAGCACCCCGAGCGTCCAGATCGTGGAACGCACCGACCGGATCTTGGTCCACTCGGAGGCGAGCGCATCACCGAAGCCGGGCCGGCGCTGAGCGATCGGCGAGGTGTAGGTGCCGAGCTGCGGGCCCGGCGCCTGCGGGGCGTGCGGCTGTTGCTGGTACGGGGTGGTCATCGGGCGTCCTCGGGCGTGGTCGGGGCGGCAGGCGTGTCCGGGGCCTGCGGAACCGGGGGAGCGGCGGGCGGCCGCGGGGCCGGCCGGGCCGGGGCCTGCGGGTCCGGCTGCCGGACCGCGTCCGAGCCGAGCGGCGGGTGCACCGGGGCCTGGGGAGGTCCGGCCGCGTACGGGTTCTGGCCGGGCGGTGGCGGGGCGTACCAGCCCTGCTGCGGGACGTCGGGGATGACCGGCGGTGGCGCGTACCCGGGCGGCACGGCGGGCTGGAGGCCGGCCTTCTGGTCGGCCGTCGAGCGGTAGTCGACCGCGCCCTGCGTCATCCGCATGTACGCCTCCTCCAGCGAGGCCTGGTGCGGCGAGAGCTCCCACAGGCGTACGTCCGCCTCGTGGGCCACCTCGCTGATGCGGGGCAGCGGCAGGCCCGTCACCCGCAGCGCGCCGTCCGGCTCGGGCAGCACCTGGCCGCCCGCCTCGGTCAGCGCGGACGTCAGCTTCTCGCGCTGGGCGGGGTCGGTGCCGGGCGCGCGGACCCGGGCGAAGTCCGCGGAGTTGTGCGAGATGAAGTCCTTGACGCTCATGTCCGCGAGCAGCTGCCCGCGGCCGATGACGATGAGGTGCTCAGCGGTCACCGCCATCTCGCTCATCAGGTGCGAGGAGACGAAGACCGTGCGGCCCTCGGCGGCGAGCTGCTTCATCAGGTTGCGCACCCACAGGATGCCCTCCGGGTCGAGCCCGTTGACCGGCTCGTCGAAGAGCAGCACCTGGGGATCGCCGAGCAGTGCCGCGGCGATGCCGAGCCGCTGGCCCATGCCGAGCGAGAACCCCTTGGAGCGCTGCTTGGCGACCTGCTGGAGGCCGACCACGCCGAGCACCTCGTCCACCCGGCGGGCCGGGATGCCGGCGAGCTGGGCGAGCGAGAGCAGGTGGCTGCGGGCGCTGCGCCCGCCGTGCACGGCCTTGGCGTCGAGCAGCGCGCCGACCTGGCGCGGTGCGTTGGGCAGACCGCGGAAGGGGTGGCCGCCGATGGTGACGTGCCCCGAGGTCGGCCGGTCGAGGCCGAGGATCATGCGCATGGTCGTGGACTTGCCGGAGCCGTTCGGCCCCAGGAACCCGGTGACCGTGCCCGGGCGGACCTGAAAGGAAAGGTTGTGCACGGCCGTCTTGGCGCCGTAGCGCTTCGTCAGGCCGACTGCCTCGATCATTCTCCAGCCCCATCGACGGTTCGGGTCGTCGGGGCGGTGTCCGGCGTGCGGCCGGCGTGCCCCCGTATGAGTGAGGAGCTTATCCAGGCCTTGACGGTTCCGGCCAAGCCGTGATCTACCGGACGGCGGCCGTCCCGGCTCAGGCGTCCCGGTGTCTGAGGACGAGGTAGCCGCCCGCGAGCGCGGCGATCACCCACAGCGCCATGATGCCGAGCCCGCCCCACGGCCCGTACGGCGCCGGATCGCTGTTCATGGCGTCCGGCACCACCTGCATGATCTGGGAGCCGGCCCGGTCGGGGAAGTAACGGGCCACGGTCTTGGCGCCGGGCACCGCCGAGAGGATCTGCGAGATCAGGAAGAAGAACGGCATCAGGATGCCGAGCGAGAGCATCGAGCTGCGCAGCATCGCGGCGACGCCCATCGAGAACAGCGCGATCAGCGCCATGTAGAGCCCGGCCCCGACGACCGCCCGCAGCACGTTGGGCGCGCCGATGGTCGTCCGGTGCGGGCCGAGCAGCGCCTGGCCGAGGAAGAACGTGACGAAGCTGGTCACCAGGCCCACCACCAGCGCGAGCAGGGTGGCCACCGCGAGCTTGGAGAACAGGAAGGTGCCGCGCCGGGGCACCGCGGCGAGCGAGGAGCGGATCATGCCCGAGCTGTACTCGGTGCCGACCACCAGGACGCCGAAGACGACCATCGCAAGCTGACCCAGGATCATGCCGGAGAAGCTGATGAGCGTGGGGTCGAAGGTCAGCCGCTCGGCCGGCCCCAGATCGTCGAACTGCGACCGCATCAGCGCGCAGAGGGCGGCGCCGATCGCGACCGTGACGATCAGGGCGCAGGCGAGCGTCCAGGTCGTCGAGGAGACCGTACGGATCTTGGTCCACTCGGACTTCAGGACCGCGGGTACCGATGCCATCGCTCAGACCCCCTTGTCCTGGCCGCGGGCGCCCCACCGCGGCGGCTCCTGGGCGCCGCCCCGGTCGGGCGGGGCGGCCGGTGGGCCGCCCGGGGTGGTCGCGCCATGCGCGTGGTACTCCACCGAACCCGCCGTCATCTGCATGAACGCCTCTTCGAGCGAGGCCTGCTGGCCGGACAGCTCGTGCAGCACGAGCTGGTGCTGGGCGGCCAGTTCGCCGAGCGCCTCGATCCTGCCGTTGTCGACCTCGATGGCGCCGTCCCCGGTCTGGAGGAAGGGGACGCCGGCCTGGTGCAGCACGTCCAGGAGCCGTTCCCACTGCGGCGAGCGGAGTCGTACGAAACTCCGGGAGTTCTGCCGGATGAAATCCGCCATCGATGTATCGGCGAGCAGTCGGCCCTGCCCGATAACGATCAAGTGATCCGCCGTGAGCGCCATTTCGCTCATCAGGTGAGACGAAACGAAGATCGTTCGTCCCTCACCCGCGAGCTGCTTCATCAGATTGCGGATCCAGTGAATTCCCTCGGGGTCCAGACCATTGACGGGTTCGTCGAACATCAGGATCTCGGGGTCGCCGAGCAGCGCGGAGGCGATTCCCAGCCGCTGCCCCATACCGAGCGAGAAGCCCTTCGCCTTCTTCTTCGCCACCGCCGTCAGACCCACCGTGTCCAGGACCTCGGAGACCCGTGCGGCCGGGATCCGGTTGGACTGGGCCAGGCACAGCAGGTTGTTGTACGCGGTGCGGCCGCCGTGCATCGCCTTGGCGTCGAGCAGCGCCCCGATGTACTTCAGCGGCTCGGCGAGTTCGCGGTAGTGCTTCCCGTCGATGCGTACGGAACCGCTGGTCGGGTTGTCCAGATCGAGCAGCATCCGCATGGTCGTCGACTTGCCGGCCCCGTTCGGTCCCAGGAAGCCGGTCACCACACCGGGTCTGACCTGGAAGGACAGCTGGTCCACGGCGACCTTGCTGCCATAGCGCTTGGTGAGGCCCTCAAGCTCGATCATGCGGCAACGCTAAATGCGGACAAAGCCCCCCGCCACCGGAGTGGCAGGGGGCTTCGGGGCCTGCGGCCGCAGCCCACGGGGGAGGGGCTGCGGGGCCGCTAGCGGGACTGCTGCGCCGGAACGCCGCGCGAGACGGGCTCGTCGTCGACCGGGGAACCGGCGGCGGCCACGGCCGCACCGGTCAGCGTCGCCAGCATCTCGCGGACGTTGGTGAGCTGGGCGTTGATCGAGTCGCGGCGGTTGGTGAGGGCCGCCAGCTCGCGCTCGGATTCCGAACGGATGCGGTCGGCCTTGGCGTTGGCGTCGGCCACGATGTCCTCGGCCTGGCGCTGCGCCGTCTCCACCGTCTGGCGCGCCCGGCGCTCCGCGTCCGTACGCAGCTTCTCGGCCTCCAGGCGGAGCTGCTCCGCGCGGTGCTCGATCTCCGCGAGGCGCTTCTCGGCCTTGGCCTGACGCGACGCCAGGTCGCGCTCGGACTGCTCGCGGCGCTTGGCCAGGTTCGTCTCGAAGTCCGCGGCGGCCTGGGCGGCCTTGGCGCGGGTCTCCTCGAAGAGCGCGTCCGCCTCCTCGCGCTTGGACTGCGCGTCCTTCTGCGCCTCGGAACGGAGCTGAGAGGCGTCACCCTTCGCCTTCTCGACGATCCGAACGCCCTCGTCCTCCGCCTTCGCCTTGCGCTCGGAGGCGAACGACTCGGCGTCGTTGCGCACCTGCTGAGCGGCCGACTCGGCGAGTTCCCGGTGCTGCTCGGCGGCCCGACGGGCCTCCTCGCGCAGGTCCTTCGCCTCTTCCTCGGCCAGCCGCAGGATCTTTTCGACCCGCGCACCGAGACCGGCGTACGACGGCTCCGCGTCGCTCACCTGGGCCTGGGCGTTCTGCGTTTCGAGGTGGAGCTCCTCGATGCGCTTTTCCAGAGAAGTGATCCGTGCCAGAGCACTGTCACGGTCGGCGACGAGCTTGGTAATGCGGTCATCCACCTGACCGCGGTCGTAACCACGCCGCACGAGCTCGAAGCCGAAGGGGGAGGAAGTGTCGCTCATGGGGTTCCTGTCGAATGAGACCGGTGAGGTGATAGGGGGAATCCTAGGGGCCCAAGCGGCGTGTCATCGAGCGGATGCCCGTTTGATCTGGAGAATGTCCAGCCTTTTGAGTGGCTAGCCCTCCGAAGACTTGCCACCCGAACGAGTCGCTCCGGCCGCCGCACCTGCCTTGACACCTGCGGAAGTACCGCTGCCGGAGCCGGATTTGCCGCCCGAGGTCGGCGCCTCGAATGATTCCAACGCCTCAAGTACATCCTGGACACGGGAGATCTCGGCATTGATGTCGGCCCGCCGGCGGACCAGGACGTCGAGTTCACGCTTGCCCTCCTCGACCGTGCGGCGCGCCTCGGCAGCCGCCTCGTCGCGCAGTGCGGTGGCCTCGCGGATCAGCTCGGCCTTCTTGGTCTCGGCCTCCTTGAGCAGCGCCTCCGCCTTCTTCACGGCGGCGATACGCACCTTGCCCGCCTCGGAGTTGGCGTCCGACACCAGCTCCTTGGCCTTGGTCTGCGCCTCCTGGGACTGCTCGGTCGCGGCCTTCACCAGCTTGTCGACGCGCTCGCCCGCCGTCTTCATCTGCTCGGCGCTCTCGCGGCGGGCCCGCTCGTGCAGCTCCTCGATCTCCGCCTCGGTGCGCGAGCGCACCTCCTCGGTGCGCTCCCTTATGGCGGTGGCGTCCGCGCGGGCCCCCGCGAGCAGCTCGTCGGCGTCCGTACGGGCCTTCTCCACCAGGGAGTTGCCCTCGACCGTCGACTCCGCGACGATCCGCTCGGCCTCCTTGCGGGCCGCGCCGACCATCGTGTCGGCCTGCTCCTCGGCCTCGGTGGCGGCGCGCAGCGCCTCCTCCTGGGCCTTGTTGATGAGCTGGTCGGCCTGCTCGGCCGCGTCGCCGCGCCGCTTGGCGGCGGCCGTACGCGCCTCGTCGAGGAGCCGGTCCGCCTCCTCGCGGGCCTCGGTGCGCGTCTTCTCGGCGGCCTCGTCCGCACGGGACCGGTTCTTCTCGGCCTCCGCGCGGATCCGCTCGGCCGCCTGCTGCGCGGAGCCCACCGTCTCGGCGGCCTCGGCCCGCAGCCGCTCGGCCTCGCCGCTCGCCTCCGCGATCAACTGGTCGGCCTGCTCGGCCGCGTCGGAGCGCCGCTTGTCGGCGGCCCGGCGGGCCTCGTCGAGCAGCCGGTCGGCCTCGGCGCGCGCCTCGTTGACGGTCTGCTCGGCCTCGGCGTTGGCCGCGCCCAGCGTGGAGCCGGCGTCCGACCGGGCCTCGGTGGTGACCAACTCGGCATACGCGTTCGCCTCGTTGGTGGTGCGCTCGGCCTCCGCCTGCGCCTGACCGGTGACCCGCTCGGCCTGTTCACGGGCGGCCGTCGTGACCTGCTCGGCCTCGGCGAGCGCCGCGGTGGTGACCTGCTCGGCCTCCGCGAGGGCCGCGGACGTGACCCGGTCGGCCTCCTCGCGGGCCTCGGCGCGCAGCGCATCGGCCTCGGCCTGGCCCTCGACCCGCACCTGCTGGGCCTCGGTGGTGAGGCGCTCGGCCTCCGCGGTCGACTCGGCGGCGAGCCGCTCGGCCTCCGCCGTCGCCTCGCCGACCAGGCGGTCGGCCTGGCTCGCGGCGTCGGAGCGGATCCGGTTGGCGTCCTCGCGGGCCTCGGCCCGGGTGCGGGCCGCGTCCTGCTCGGAGGAGGCCAGCGCGTCCGAGGCCTCGGTGCGCATGCGCTGCGCGTACTCGGAGGCGTCCGAACGGGCCTTCTCCGCCTCGGCCATGGCGTCCGCGACGGTCCGCTCGGCCAGCTCCTTCGCGGCCTCGGACTCCTCCTGGGCACGGGTGCGGATACGGCTCGCGTCCTCGCCGGCCCGCTCCCGCTCGGCGTGCGCGTCGGCGCGGACCCGGTCCGCCTCCGCCTGCGCCTCGCTCGTGGTGCGCTCCGCCGCGTGCTCGGCGGCACTGCGCAGCCCCGCGATCTCCTGCTCGGCCTCCTCGCGGAGCCCGGACACCGAATCCCGTACGTCCTTGGCGGTCTGCTCGGCCGTCGACACCAGCTCGGTGGCGCGCCGGTCGGCCTCCTCACCGAGCCGCTGCGCCTCGGCCTGCGCCTCCTCGACCCGCTTGCGGGCGGAGGCGAGCAGCTCCTCGCTCTGCTCGCGGGCCTGGGAGCGCTCCGAATCGGCTTCCGCGCGCGCCGAGTTGAGCGTCTCCTCGGCCTCGCGGCGGCGCCGGGTGGCCTCCTCCTGCGCGGCGGCCAGCGCCTCGGCGGCCTCGGCGCCGACCCGCTCGGCGGCGGCCGCGGCCTCCGCGCGCATCCGGTCGGCGGTCTCCTGCGCCTCGGACTTGAGCCGCTCGGCCTCCGCGGCCGCCTCGGCGCGCAGCCGCACGGCCGCGTTCTCCGCCTCGGAACGGGCGGTCGAGGCATCGGCGGCGGCCTCGGTGCGCAGGCGCTCGGCCTCCTGCTCGGCCTGCGCCTGGAGCGTACGGATGCGCTCGGCGGCCTCGGTGCGGATCCGCTCGGTCTCCTCGGCGGCCTCGCGCCGGATCCGCTCGCCTTCGGCGCGGGCATCGGTGAGGGCCTGCTCGGCGGCGGCGTGGCGCTGCTCGGCCTCGGTGTGCAGGCGGGTCAGTTCCTCGGCGGCCTCGGCCTGGCGGGCCGCTATCGCCCGCTCGGTCTCCTCGCGCAGGCCAACGGCCGCCCGCTCGGCGTCCGTTGTGGTCTGCTCGGCCTGCTCCTCGGCCTCCGTGCGCATCCGCTCGGCCTCGGCGCGGGTGCGGTCCAGGGTCTCCTCGGCCTGCTTGCGCAGGGTGTTGGCCCGCTCGACGGCCTCATTGCGTACGCGCTCGGACTCGTTGCCCGCGGTCGTGCGCAGCTCGTCGGCATCCGCCTTCGCCTTGGCGAGCAGCTCCTCGGCGGTCCTGGCCGCCTCCTCGATCTGCTGGACGGCCTCGCGCCGCGCCTCGCCCCGGATCCGCTCGCCCTCGGCGACCGCCTCGGCGCGCAGCTGCTCGGCCTCGCCGCGCAGCCGGCGGGCCTCCTCCTGGAGCTCGACCGTCTTGGCCCGGTACTCCTTGGTGTCGTCCTTGGCCGCGCCCTTGAGCTCGTCGGCCTGCTCGGCCGCCTCGCCGCGCAGCCGCTCGGCCTCGGCGTCCGCCTCGCGGCGGATCCGCTCGGCCTCCTCGGACGCCTTGCGGGTGGTCTCGCGGGCGTCGTCGGACGCCTTGGTCAGGACCTCCTCGGCCGTGCGCGCGGCCTTGGCGAGCTGGGCCGCGGCATCCTCGGCGGCGCTGGTGCGGGCCTTCTCGGCGGCCTCCGTGCGCAGCCGCTCGGCCTCCGCCTTGGCGTCCTCAAGGGCCTGCTCGGCCTCCGCCTTGAGGGTCTCGGCCTCCTTCGTGGCCTCGGCGACCAGACGGGCGATCTCGGTCTTCGCCGTGCGGGTGCGCTGCTCGTTGGCGGACTCGGCGCTCGCGACCTGCTTGGCCGCCGACTCCTTGGCCTCGGTGACGGCCCGCTCGGCCTCGGCGCGCGCCTCGCGCAGCGCGGCCTCGGCCTCCTGCATCCGCTGCTCGGCGGCGCGGCTCAACTCGGCGGCCTGCTGGCGGGCCTGGTCGGACTCGGCGGTGGTGGTCGTACGCAGCTGCTCCGCGTGGGAGGTGGCCTCCTGGGCCTGCGTGGAGGCCGCGTTGAGGAGCCGCTCGGCGTCCTTGCGGGCGCGCAGCAGCGTCGCCTCCGCCTCGGAGCGCGCCGACTCCGCCTCGGAGCCCAGGCGTTGGCGGGCCTCCTCGGCGATCCGGGTGGCCTCCGCGCGGGCCGCGGCGAGGGACTGCTCGGCCTCGGCGCGGGACTCCTCCATCAGCCGGCGGGCCTGCGCCTCGGTACGGGCGCGGAGTTGCTCGGCCCAGGCCACGTTCTCGTTGACGTGGGACTCGACGGTGGCCCGGCGCTCGGCCAGCTCCTGGTCCAGGCGCTGGCGGCGGTTGACGGCCTCGGCGTGCAGCTCGGCCTGGAGCCGGGCCTGGTGCTCGGCGTGCTCCTGGAGGATGCGCTGGGTCTGGGCGCGGGCGTCGCGCAGCTCGCGCTCGGCGTCCGTGCGCAGCTGCTCGGCCTGCATCTGGGCGTTGCGGAGCAGCTGTTCGGCCTGGTAGCCGACGTTCGCCGTGTCGTAGGCGGGACGGGTCGCGAGATTGCGGCGCGCCTCGTGGAGCTTGGCGCGCAGCACTTCGACCTGGTAGCCGAGATCCTCGGCGTGCTGAACGGCCTTCTCCCGCTCGGTCTTCAGCCGCTCCATCTCGGCCTCGAACCGCGAGAGGTGGTCGTCAGGCCGGTGGCTCTGGCTCTCCTGGCGTTCGTAGCCCCGCACTGCGCGGTCCCATCCGTCCCCTGGTCGCGAACACTGCCCGTACGAGCGCCGTCCGACCGCGAGTGACAGCGGACGGGCCCCCGGTGAATGGTGTCAGATCAAAACAGGGGCGTGGGTCCCAGGCCCCGACCCGACCCCGGCCCGGAACCGCCCACTGTACCGGGCCGAGTATCCGGAGGTCCGGCCTCCATGGTGCGGGCTCAGTGGGCGACGGTGCCCTGGGGGGCCGAAGTGACGAGTTCGGTGAGCACGCCGTGGCAGTCCTTGGGGTGCAGGAAGGTGATCTGCGAGCCCATCGAGCCGGTGCGGGGCTGGTCGTAGAGGACGCGTACGCCCTTGCCGCGAATGGCCTCGGAGTCGGCGGTGACGTCCCCGGTGCCGAAGGCGATGTGGTGGACGCCCTCGCCGTTCTTGGCCAGCCACTTGCCGACCGCGGAGTCCTCGCGGGTGGGCTCCAGGAGCTGGAGGTAGGAGGCACCCCCGTCGTCGGTCTCGTTGATCTTGAGCATGGCCTCGCGCACGCCCTGCTCCTCGTTGATCTCGGTGTGGAACACCTCGAATCCGTACGTGGCACGGTAGAACTCGACAGTCTTGTCGAGGTCGAAACAGGCGATCCCGATGTGGTCGATTCGCGTCAGCATGCCCTTAGTGCAGCGCTCACAGGGGTGGTTACGCAACGTGCGCGCGATCACACCGGCTGCCCGGTGACGTGGAGCAGTACCGCTCAGTACATTCGAAGTAAACCCTCGTTCACACCTCACCTCCCAAGGGGCCGTGCCTCATGTCTGGAACGACCGGTACCACCTCAGTGATCGTCGCGGGCGCCCGTACGCCCATGGGCCGGCTCCTCGGCTCCCTCAAGTCCTTCTCCGGTGCCGACCTCGGCGGCTTCGCCATCAAGGCGGCCCTGGACCGGGCCGGCATCGGGGGCGACCAGGTCCAGTACGTGATCATGGGCCAGGTGCTCCAGGCCGGGGCCGGGCAGATCCCCGCGCGCCAGGCGGCCGTCAAGGCCGGCATCCCGATGAACGTCCCCGCGCTCACCATCAACAAGGTGTGCCTGTCGGGTCTGGACGCGATCGCGCTCGCCGACCAGCTCATCCGCGCCGGGGAGTTCGACATCGTGGTCGCCGGCGGCCAGGAGTCCATGACCAACGCCCCGCACCTGCTGCCCAAGTCGCGCGAGGGCTACAAGTACGGCGCGATCGAGATGCTCGACGCGATGGCGTACGACGGTCTGACCGACTCCTTCGAGAACATCCCCATGGGGGAGTCCACGGAGAAGCACAACACCCGCCTGGGCATCGCCCGCCCCGAGCAGGACGCGATCGCGGCGGCCTCGCACCAGCGCGCCGCGGCCGCCCAGAAGAACGGCGTCTTCGAGGCCGAGATCACCCCCGTCGAGATCCCGCAGCGCAAGGGCGACCCGGTCCTGTTCGCCAAGGACGAGGGCGTGCGCGCCGACACCACCGTCGAGTCCCTCGGCAAGCTGCGCCCGGCCTTCGCCAAGGACGGCACGATCACGGCCGGCACCTCCTCGCAGATCTCGGACGGCGCGGCCGCGGTCGTCGTCATGTCCAAGGCGAAGGCCGAGGAGCTGGGTCTTGAGTGGATCGCCGAGATCGGCGCCCACGGCAATGTGGCGGGCCCCGACAACTCGCTCCAGTCGCAGCCTTCGAACGCGATCCGGCACGCGGTCGGCAAGGAGGGCATCGCGGTCGAGGACCTCGATCTGATCGAGATCAACGAGGCCTTCGCGGCGGTCGCCGTCCAGTCAATGAAGGACCTCGGGGTGTCCCCGGAAAAGGTGAATGTCAACGGCGGCGCCATCGCCCTCGGCCATCCCATCGGCATGTCCGGCGCCCGCGTGGTGCTGCACCTCGCCCTCGAACTGAAGCGCCGCGGCGGCGGGGTCGGCGCGGCGGCCCTGTGCGGCGGCGGCGGCCAGGGCGACGCACTGATCGTGCGCGTCCCGGGCAAGTAGCAAGTGGTCCGGGCGGCGGCTGCGAGCAGCGCGTGACCCGGACGGCAACTCCCTGATCCCTGCGGTGCGTACGTGACTGAACGGAGCGGCAATGGTGGACGTCCCCGAACTGGTGGCCCAGGCCCGGGAAGGCCGGCCCAGGGCCGTCGCCCGGCTGATCTCGCTGGTCGAGGGGGCGTCCCCGCAGCTGCGGGAGGTCATGGCGGCGCTGGCCCCGCTCGCGGGCAACGCGTACGTGGTCGGTCTGACGGGCTCGCCCGGTGTCGGCAAGTCGACTTCCACCTCCGCCCTTGTCAGCGCCTACCGGCGGGCCGGGAAGCGGGTCGGCGTCCTCGCCGTCGACCCGTCCTCGCCGTTCTCGGGCGGGGCACTGCTCGGCGACCGGGTGCGGATGTCCGAGCACGCCTCCGACCCCGGGGTCTACATCCGCTCGATGGCCACCCGGGGCCACCTCGGGGGTCTGGCCTGGGCGGCGCCGCAGGCGATCCGGGTGCTGGACGCGGCGGGCTGCGAGGTGATCCTGGTCGAGACGGTGGGCGTGGGGCAGTCCGAGGTGGAGATCGCCTCGCAGGCCGACACCTCGGTGGTGCTGCTCGCGCCCGGCATGGGCGACGGCATCCAGGCGGCCAAGGCGGGCATCCTCGAAATCGGCGACCTGTACGTCGTCAACAAGGCGGACCGGGACGGCGCGGACGCCACGGCCCGCGAGCTCAACCACATGCTGGGCCTGGGCGAATCGCGCGGCCCGGGGGACTGGCGCCCGCCCATCGTCAAGACGGTGGCGGCCCGCGGCGAGGGCATCGACGAGGTCCTCGAAGCGCTGGAGAAGCACCACGCGTGGATGGCCGAGCACGGCGTCCTCGCGGAGCGCCGCCGGGCCCGTGCGGCCCGCGAGGTCGAGACCATCGCGGTCACCGCGCTGCGCGAGCGCATCGGCTCGCTGCACGGCGACCGCCGCCTGGACGCGCTCGCCCAGCGGATCGTCGACGGCGAGCTCGACCCCTACGCGGCGGCGGACGAGCTGGTGGCGGGGATCACCGGAGCCTGAGGCCGACCCTAGCGGCCGGAGCGGCCCGAACGGTCGAGACGGCTGCGCCGGAGCCGGATCCCGGCCGGGTGGCGCCGGACGGCGGGCCCCCGGGCCTCAGATCTTGCCGCGGTGCCCGCGCAGATGCTCCGCGACCGGCGTCAGGGACTCCCGCAGATCGGCGAGCGCCCCGCTCGACAGCAGGTCGATGAAGTGGCGCCGTACGGAGGCGACGTGGTGCGGGGCGACCTTCTCCATGGTCTCCGTGCCCTGCTCGGTCAGCACGGCGAAGAGCCCGCGCCGGTCCGACTCGCAGTTCTCGCGCCGGACCAGGCCCGCGGTCTCCATCCGGGTGATCTGGTGCGAGAGGCGGCTCTTGGACTGGAGGGTGGCGGCCGCGAGGTCGCTCATCCGCATCCGCTTGTCCGCCGACTCCGAGAGGTTCACCAGGATCTCGTAGTCGTTGTTGGTCAGGCCGAACGGCTGTAGATCCTTCTCCATCTGGTACGTCAGCATCCTGTTGACGTCCAGATAGGTGCGCCAGGCGCACTGCTCGTCGTCGCTCAGCCAGTTCGTGGCCGTCTCGGTCTCCATATGTGGATTCTACCTAAGAAGTTGAATTCTGAACCAAGTGAGTGTGTGTGACGCCCGGCACGTGAGCCGTCCCCCAGCCCCCCGCACGCGCCCGCGCCGAGCCCCGAGGGGCTCAGGCGTTCGACGTCACACTCCGCAGACTACCGCTCACAGGCCGAAGCGACGCTGGAGGTCCCCCAGCTGGCCGGGAAGACGCGGTGCCGCCCCGGCCTGACCGGGGGCGCCCTGACCGCCGCCCGGCACCCCGGGCTCGCTGGCGACCTGCCCGGTCGCCTGCTCCGCCATCAGGACTTCGGTGGACTGGAGCAGGACCGTACCCGCTCCCACGAACTCGAACTGGTGCTCCTCGCCGGACGTTCCGCCGAGGCCGGTGAGTGACCGGATTCCGCCCAGGACGCCCGTCATGTAACCGTGGTCGTAGTGGTGGCAGGGGGAGGGGCAGTCCGCCCAGCCGACGAGGGCCTGTGGGTCCACCCGGATCGGCGGCTCCATGAAGACCACCGGGCCGTTGGACGCCGCCACGAACTTGCCGGTGCCGATCAGCGTCAGGAAGCCCGGCACGATCGACTGCTTCAGGGCGAGCGAGGGCTGGTAGGCGAGCAGGTTGCCGGAGCGGATCGTCAGGTTGCCGTCGTCCAGGTCGTAGCTGTTCACGTCGAAGGCGCGGTCCGCGAGCAGCATCTTGCCGCTGCCGTCGGCCACCACCCAGTCGCCGGCGTGCAGCGGGGAGTGGAAGCTCGTGCGCAGCAGCCGGTCGAGCCGGCCGTGCCCGATGCCGTTGAACTCGATCCGCCCGTAGTAGGCGATCATCTTGCCCTTCTGCAGGAACCACTGGCTCGACTTGAGCTCCACGCAGAAGGTGTACTTGTTGACGTTGTCGTCGGACGGCAGCGAGTGGGGATCGAAGATCACCGGGGCGGTCACAGCTTCTCCTCCGAGGCCTGCACGTACACCGCGCCCTGGCCGGACAGTTCGAGCTGGAAGGCCTCGCCGGAGCCCCGGCCCACCATGTCGCGCCAGCCGAGCGCGGTCGAGAGCTTGTTGCGTACGTCGCCGTGGTGGGCGACATAGGCCTGGGGGTCGACGTGGACCGGGCGCTGCGGGGTGATCGGCAGCTCGATCACCCCGCCGTGCGCCATCACGGCGACGGCCCCATGGCCCTTGAGCGTGGTGGTGAACAGGCCCTGCCCGGTCACCTGGCCGCGCACCATCCCCATGACCCCGCCCTGCGAGCCCATGAACATCGTGCCCTGCTGGAGGGTGCCGTCGAAGGCGAGCAGCCGGTCGGCCTCCACGTACAGGGTGTCGCCCTGGAGGTTGATGACCTGGATGTGGTGGCCGCCGTGGCCGAACATCACGGTGCCGCTGCCCTCCACCGTCATCAGCGGGGTCGCCTCGTTGGCGACCCGGCGGCCGATCATCGACATCAGGCCGCCCTGGCCGCCCTGGATGTTGGGCGTGAAGGACACCTCGCCCTTGTACGCGAGCATCGCGCCGCGCTGGCTGAACATCTTCTGGCCGGGGTTGACCGTCGCCTCGACCATCTTGGAGTTGATCTCGCGGAAGGGCATCAGACGTCCCCGCCGATCGTGTTGCGCTCGCTCGGCTGCACGTACACCAGGCCCTCGCCCTCGAACCGGATCTGGAAGGCCTCGCCCGAGCCCTCGCCGAGGAAGGTCCGGAAGGTCACCCCGGACTGGAAGCTCTGCCGGAGGTTCCCCTGGTGGGCGATGTACGCCCCGGGGTCGACCGACAGCGGGTACTGGCCGCTGACCCGCAGCACCACGGCGGGCCCGTCCGACATGATCGCCGCCTGGCCCCGGCCCTCGATGGTCGTGGTGAACAGGCCGTTGCCCTGGCTCGCGCCGCGCAGGCCGGTGAAGGTGGTGCCGGTGCGCAGCCCGGCGTCGGTGGCGAGCAGATTGCTGGACTCGACGTAGAGCTTGTCCCCGTCGAGGTTCACCAGATTGATCTCGCTCGCGCGGTCGGCGAAGTAGCACGTGCCGTGCCCCTTCACCTCCATCACGGTCATCTGCTCCCCGGTGAGGCGGCGGGTGACCATGCCGCGCAGGCCCTCACCGCCGCCGGTCATCTTCTTGAACGCCATCTGGCCGTCGTAGGCGACCATCGAGCCGTTCTTCGCCTTGACGGCGTCGCCGGTCATGTCGACGGCGAGCACCTTGCTGCCCTGGAGTCGGAACATTGCCACGGCCCGACGTTAGCGGGCGGGGACCCGCCCCGACAGGGGCAAGGGCGCGATGTCAGAATGGGGAACGTTTGTGCATGCGTTCACAAGATCGCTGCCGACGGATCGCCGCCAGACGATCGCCGCCGCCCGCCCCTCCCAGCGAAGGTGCCCCCGCCCGTGGACATCAAGACAGCCTCCGCCCTGCATCGACTCCGACTGGTCTCGCTCCCCGAGGCCATCTCGTTCCCGATCCTGCTGGTCTGCTCCGTGCTCAAGCGCACCACGTCGTTCGACGGGGTCATGGTGATGGGCATGGTCCACGGCATCCTGTTCACGCTGTACGTGCTCTTCTGGCTGGACGCCTGGAACCGCACCAAGTGGTCCGTGAAGACCGGCGCGCTCTACTTCGTGCTCGCGGTGCTGCCCTTCGGCGGCTTCTTCGCCGAGCGCAAGATCCGGCGCGAGCTGGACGACGCGGTGATCGCGACCCGGGCCCGCAAGGAAGGCGTGGTCAACGCATGATCGTCGCCTTCTCGGTCAGCCCGCTCGGCGTCGGCGAGGACGTGGGGGAGTACGTCGCGGAAGCGGTCCGCGTGGTGCGCGAGTCCGGCCTGCCCAACCGCACGGACGCCATGTTCACCTCCATCGAAGGAGAGTGGGACGAGGTGATGGACGTCGTCAAGCGTGCCGTCGCCGCCGTCGAGGCCCGCTCGAACCGGGTCTCCCTCGTGCTCAAGGCGGACATCCGCCCCGGCGTCACGGACGGCCTGACGTCCAAGGTGGAGACGGTGGAGCGGCACCTGGCCGCCGAGTAGCACCCGCCCCGAGAGCCAGTACCGAAAGAGCCCCCGGCCGTCCAGGCCGGGGGCTCTTCGCGCGCCGAGGGGCGGCCCGCAGCCGAAAAATGGATCCACCGTAGAACCGCTCACTCGGAGTACTCCAGTCGACACGCCGGGCTTTCTCCACTTTTGTGGGGATATCAACCCCGTTCGAACCCTGCTCGACGATCCGCTGGAGGGCACCGTGCGCCCGGAGGGCTACGACTACGACACCCACAGCCGGCTAGCCGGACCGCTCACCGATCCGGGCCCCTCGCCCTACCGGGTGCAGTACCGGAGCCTCCTCTCCCAGGAGCCGCACCGCATACGCGCCATCCTCCTGATGACCCTGGCGCCGATACTCACCGGCCTGCTGCTCGTCTATCTCGTCTGGCCCACCCACTGGGTCGAGCGCGAGGACGGCGAACGCTGGCTCGTGGGCCTCGACATCGCGATGCTGGTCTCGATCGGGCTCATCGAGCTGTTCATGGTCGCCAACGTCGCCTCCGTCGCCCACGCCACGCTGGTCGCCCGCGACCCCGTTCCGGTCACCCCCGAAGAGGGCACCCGGGTCGCCTTCCTCACCACGTACGTGCCGGGCAAGGAACCCATATCCATGGTGCGGAACACCCTGGAGGCGGCCGTCCGGCTCACCCACCCCGGGAAGCTGGACATCTGGCTCCTGGACGAGGGCGACGACGAACAGGCCCGGGCGCTCTGCGCCGAGCTGGGCGTACGCCACTTCACCCGCAAGGGCGTCCCCGAGTGGAACCGCAAGAAGGGCGTCCACAAGGCGCGCACCAAGCACGGCAACTACAACGCCTGGATCGCGATGCACGGCGGCGGTTACGACTTCTTCGCCTCCGTCGACACCGACCACGCCCCGCTCCCCAACTTCCTTGAGCGGATGATGGGTTACTTCCGCGACCCGGACGTCGCCTTCGTCGTCGGACCGCAGGTCTACGGCAACTACGACTCGCCCGTCACCAAGGCCGCCGAGTCCCAGCAGTTCCTCTTCCACGCGCTGATCCAGCGGGCCGGCAACCGCTACCGGGCGCCCATGTTCGTCGGCACCAACAACGTCGTGCGGATCGCGGCGCTGCGGCAGATCGGCGGCCTGTACGACTCGATCACCGAGGACATGGCCACCGGCTTCGAACTGCACCGGCACAAGAACCCGAAGACCGGCCGCCACTGGCGCTCCGTGTACACCCCGGACGTGCTGGCCGTCGGCGAGGGCCCGGCCTCCTGGACCGACTTCTTCACCCAGCAGATGCGCTGGTCGCGCGGCACCTACGAGACGCTGTTCAAGCAGTACTGGAAGGCGCCGTTCACCATGCCCCCCGGCCGGCTGCTCTCGTACACCCTGATGCTCGTCTACTACCCCATGACGGCCGTCAACTGGCTTCTGGGCATTGTCAGTTGCGTACTGTTCCTGTGGTTCGGGGCCTCCGGTACCGAGGTCAGCGCGTCGGTCTGGCTGATGCTCTACAGCGACGCCGCCGCCCTCCAGATCGGGCTCTACCTCTGGAACCGGCGGCACAACGTCTCGCCGCACGAACCCGAGGGCTCGGGCGGGCTCGCCGGGATGGGCATGTCGGCCCTTTCGGCGCCCATCTACCTCAAGTCGCTCGGCTCGGCCGTGCTGCGCACCCGCGGCCGGTTCGTCGTCACCCCCAAGGGCGGCCAGACCAGCCCCGACCGGCTGTGGACCTTCCGGATCCACCTGTTCTGGGCAGCCGTGCTCACCAGCTCGCTGGTCGCCTCCGTGTACTACCGGCACACCCATGTCGCGATGCGCACCTGGGCCGTGCTCGCCCTGTGCATCGCGCTGGCCCCGGCCGCGATCTGGGCCTGGACCACGCTGCGCGAACGCGCCACGGCCCGCGGCGCGGCCAAGCCCGCCGACCACAAGCCCAAGACCACGGGCGAGGCGGAACCCGCCATCGCCACGACGACAGGAGGGAACTGAGCCATGGCCTACCGGCCCTCGAAACGGACGAAGAAGACCCTGTTCGGCGGCGGCGCCGTAGTGGTCCTCGCGGGACTCAACGCACCCGCCGCGGTCTCCTTCGCGACCGAGCAGTACCACGAGTACCAGATCGCACAGCCCGAGTACATGGCGAAGTTCGGCGCCTGGCAGGACGTCGACATCCCCAAGGAGTACCGCACCAACGCCATCCACACGGCCCTGCTGCACACCGGCAAGGTCCTGATCATCGCGGGTTCCGGCAACAAGCAGGACCACTTCGACGCGGGCACCTTCGACACCGTCCTGTGGAACCCGAAGGACAACACCTTCAAGAAGATCCCCACCCCCGAGGACTTCTTCTGCGGCGGCCACGCCCAACTCCCCGACGGCAACCTCCTGGTGGCCGGCGGCACGGCCCGCTACGAGGTCCTGGACGGCGAGGTGAAGCGGGCCGGCGGCGGCATGCGGGTCAAGAACGAGGACCCGAACAAGCCCGTCACCCTGAAGAAGGGCACCAAGTTCCGCTCCCCGTCGGGCGTGGAGTACGTCTCCAGGTTCGACGTCACGGTGCCGCGCGCCAAGCGCGAGTTCGAGATCTCGTACTACGCGACCGGTCAGATGAAGCCCTGGAAGACCAAGACCACCGCCGCCGAGGCGCGTGTCTTCGTCGAGGCCGTGGCGCCGGGCGCCCAGTCGGTCGCCACCGACCAGGCCCAGTACGAGGTCGAGGGCATGACCGGCAAGGACGCCGACAACGTGTACGGGCTCGCCGAGAAGATAACCATGGACAAGCAGGACTACCAGGGGATCAGGGCGGCGTACGAGTTCGACCCCAAGGCGGAGAAGTACGTCCCGGTGGCCCCCATGAAGGAGGCCCGCTGGTACCCGACGCTCACCACGCTCCAGGACGGCAAGGTGCTCGCCGTCTCCGGGCTCGACGACGTGGGCGCGATCATCCAGGGCGACAACGAGATCTACGACCCGAAGACCAAGAAGTGGTCCAAGGGCCCGACCCGCTACTTCCCGACCTACCCCTCCCTGTTCCTGACCAAGGGCGGCAAGCTCTTCTACTCCGGTGCCAACTCCGGTTACGGACCCGCCAACAAGGGCCGCGAGCCGGGCGTGTGGGACGTCGAGAAGAACACCTTCACCAAGATCGACGGCCTGAAGGCCACCGACCAGCTGGAGACGGCCAGTTCACTCCTGCTGCCGCCCGCCCAGGACCAGCGCTTCATGCTGCTCGGCGGCGGCGGGGTCGGCGAGTCCGAGAAGGCCACCCCGCGCACCGCCGTGGTGGACCTGAAGCAGAACAGCCCGGTCTTCCAGTCCGGACCCGAACTCCCGCAGGGCACGCGGTACTTGAACAGCGTGCTGATGCCGGACGACTCCGTCTTCACCAGCGGCGGCTCGTCCGACTACCGGGGCCGGGGCGGCTCCAACATCCTCAAGGCCCAGTTCTACGACCCCAAGACCAACGCCTTCCGCGAGGCGGCCGACCCCACGATCGGGCGCAACTACCACTCCGAGGCGCTGCTGCTGCCCGACGGCCGGGTCGCCACCTTCGGCTCCGACTCGCTGTTCGGCGACAAGAACAACACCAAGCTCGGCAAGTTCGAGCAGCGCATGGAGGTCTACACCCCGCCCTACCTCTACCGCGACAAGGACAAGCGTCCCGCACTCGGCGACGGCCCCGAGGCCGCGGCCGCCGACGGGAAGGCGACCTTCAGGACGGACCACCCCGAGCGCGTCGTCAAGGCCCGGCTGATGCGGCCGAGCGCGGTCACCCACACCACGGACGTGGAGCAGCGCTCGATCGATCTGGGGCTGACCAAGGACAAGAACTCGGTCACGATCACCGTCCCGAAGGACCACGCGCTCGTCCCGCCCGGCTGGTACATGGTCTTCGTGAGCGACCAGGAGGGCACCCCGTCCGAGGCGAAGTGGCTCCGGGTGGACTGATCCGGGTCGTCCGGTCCGGGGCGACCGGTTCCGGGCGGTCCGAGAGACCTCAGTACCGTGCGCGCTTGGCCAGCCCCAGCGCGTACTCCGGCCACCAGGTGCCGGCGGACGGGCCCCCGCGGCAGGGCCCGTCCGAGTACCCGGGCCGCTTGATCCACAAGAGTGCGTCGACGAGCGGATCCCCCGTGCTGACCGAGGGCGGCGCCCCGAGGGAGCGGCCCGGGGGATTGCACCAGGCCTGGTCGCGGTCGTCGCGCAGCGGGCCGTCGCCGTTGCGGCTGGTGTCCATCACGAAGTGCTTGCCGCCCAGGCCCTGGGACACCTTCGCCCCGTACGCCCGGACCGCGTCGTCGGTCTGGAAGTTGGACACGTTCAGGGCGAACCCGTCCGCCCGGTCCACCCCGGCCCGCCGCAGCGGCTCGACGAGACTGCCGGGGTCGGGAATCCACGACGGGTTCCCCGCATCCAGATACACCTTGGTGCGGGGCAGCGTCTTGAGGTGCTCGACCGCCTCGTTCAGCAGCTGGTAGCGCTCGGCATGGTGGTCGGGCGTCGTGCACCCGTCGACCATGTGGGCGACCGCGTCGGGTTCGAGGACCACGACCGCCGGGGCGTCCCCGATCGCGTCCGCGAACCGGCCGTACCAGTCGCGGTAGCCGTCGACGCCGTTCGCGCCGCCCGCCGAGTACTTGCCGCAGTCGCGGTGGGGGATGTTGTACGCCACGAACAGCGCGGTCCGGTGCTCCTTGGCCGCGCCCTCGACGGCCTTGCGGATGCGGGGCCGCGGGTTGTCCCCGGACGGCCACACCGCCACCGGCCGATCGGCGATCCGCCGCAGCACCTGGGCGTCGGCGGTACGCCCCTGCCCCTGCCAGAGCCTGATCTGCCGGGCGGCGTCGCTCTCCGGGTCGACCCAGAAGGGGGAGCCGGACGCGGGAGCGGGGGCGGCCTCGGCCCGGGCCCGGCCCTGGGTCGCGGAGGCCTCGCCGGGGCCGGAACCGGAGGAGCAGCCGGTGGTGGCGGCGAGCAGCACGGCGGCGAGGACGATGCGGTACCGGGACATCCGGCCCCCTGGGGGTCGAGAGGGCATGCACGGGACCGGGCAATCGTGACATGACGGTCACTCTGTGTGGGGGAGCGCCATGCCGGACGGCACGGCCGCGGGCGCCGGCGAGGCGGTGCGGGCCGGGAGGGACACCGGCGGCCATGCCGGGCGGGACTCCTGGTGGGGATATCGAACTCCGAGACAGGGCTGACCGGCATGTGACCAGTGGGTAAGGTCAACGGGTGCCCAAGCCGCTCAGCCTTCCCTTCGATCCCATCGCCCGAGCCGACGAACTCTGGCAGCAGCGCTGGGGCCCCGTGCCCGCGATGGGGGCGATCACCTCGATCATGCGGGCGCACCAGATCCTGCTGGCGGAGGTCGACGCGGTGGTCAAGCCGTACGGCCTGACGTTCGCGCGGTACGAGGCGCTGGTGCTGCTCACCTTCTCCAAGGCGGGTGAGCTGCCGATGTCCAAGATCGGCGAACGCCTGATGGTCCACCCGACGTCGGTCACCAACACGGTGGACCGCCTCGTGAAGTCGGGCCTCGTGGACAAGCGCCCCAACCCGAACGACGGCCGCGGCACGCTGGCGTCCATCACGGACAAGGGCCGCGAGGTGGTGGAGCAGGCCACGCGCGACCTGATGGCGATGGAGTTCGGTCTCGGTGCGTACGACGCGGAGGAGTGCGGGGAGATCTTCGCGATCCTCCGCCCGTTGCGGGTCGCGGCCGAGGACTTCGAGGAGTAACCCCGCAGGGCGCCACGGCCCGGCCCACGGCCGGACTCCCCACCGAGCACGTTCCCGCCTGCGAGCCGGGGCGGCCGTTCGCGCAGTTCCCCGCGCCCCTTGAAACCCGCTTTCACCTGCGGGCCGTGCGTGGCCGTTCGCGCAGTTCCCCGCGCCCCCAACCCCCTCTCGTCCGTCCACCGTGCGTGGCTGGTCGCGCAGTTCCTCGCGCCCCTGAAGGTCTCGGTGCTGGCCCGGTTCGGGCATTTCAGCCCGTCCGGCGATTGAGGACGAGCGCCGTTCAGGCGCGAAGGGGGTCTGGGGCGCAGCCCCAGGGGCCGGGCGGGGTACCCGGGGGAAGATCGCCCCGCATGTCCCGTTACGCTCGACCGCATGAAAAAGAGCGTACTGACCCGCTACCGGGTAATGGCGTACGTCACCGGCGTACTGCTGGTCCTGCTGACCCTGGGCGTGATCGCCAAGTACATCCTGGACATGAACGGCGCCGCGGACTTCACGAAGATCGTCGGCATCGCCCACGGCTGGCTGTACGTGATCTACCTCGTCTTCGCCTTCGACCTGGGCTCGAAGGCGAAGTGGCCGGTCGGCAAGCAGCTGTGGGTGCTGATCGCCGGCACGATCCCCACCGCCGCCTTCTTCGTCGAGCGCAAGGTCTCCAAGGAGCTGGAGTCCAAGGTCGCCGCCGGCGTCCCCGCACCCGCCCGCGCCTGACCAGCCCGGCGGCCCCCGGGCAAGCCCCGCCCCGGGCAAGCCCCGCCCCGGGCAGGCCCAAACGCCCACCCGGGCAAGCCCGAGCCGCACCCCCCACCGCCGCGCGAGCAATCCGCGGCGGTCCCCCATCGACATTTACTAGGACGTCCAAGTAAATTTGTGCCATGGACGCTGACGCGATCGAAGAGGGCCGCCGCCGCTGGCAGGCCCGTTACGACAAGGCCCGCAAGCGCGACGCGGACTTCACCACGCTCTCCGGAGATCCCGTCGACCCGGCGTACGGGCCCCGGCCCGGCGACACCTACGACGGCTTCGAGCGCATCGGCTGGCCCGGCGAGTACCCCTTCACGCGCGGCCTGTACCCGACCGGCTACCGCGGCCGCACCTGGACGATCCGGCAGTTCGCCGGGTTCGGGAACGCCGAGCAGACCAACGAGCGGTACAAGATGATCCTGGCCGCCGGCGGCGGCGGCCTGAGCGTCGCCTTCGACATGCCGACGCTCATGGGCCGCGACTCCGACGATCCCCGCTCCCTCGGCGAGGTCGGCCACTGCGGAGTCGCCATCGACTCGGCCGCCGACATGGAGGTCCTGTTCCAGGACATCCCGCTCGGTGACGTCACCACGTCCATGACCATCAGCGGGCCGGCCGTGCCGGTGTTCTGCATGTACCTCGTCGCCGCGGAGCGCCAGGGCGTCGACCCGGGCGTGCTCAACGGCACGCTCCAGACCGACATCTTCAAGGAGTACATCGCGCAGAAGGAGTGGCTCTTCCAGCCCGAGCCCCATCTGCGTCTCATCGGCGACCTGATGGAGCACTGCGCGCAGGGCATCCCCGCGTACAAGCCGCTCTCCGTCTCCGGCTACCACATCCGCGAGGCCGGGGCGACGGCCGCGCAGGAGCTGGCGTACACCCTCGCCGACGGATTCGGCTATGTGGAGCTGGGCCTCAGCCGGGGCCTGGACGTGGACGTCTTCGCGCCCGGCCTGTCCTTCTTCTTCGACGCACACGTCGACTTCTTCGAGGAGATCGCCAAGTTCCGTGCCGCGCGCCGGATCTGGGCCCGCTGGATGAAGGAGGAGTACGGGGCGCGGTCGGACAAGGCGCAGTGGCTGCGCTTCCACACCCAGACCGCCGGGGTGTCGCTGACCGCGCAGCAGCCGTACAACAACGTCGTGCGCACCGCGGTCGAGGCGCTCGCCGCCGTCCTCGGCGGCACCAACTCGCTGCACACCAACGCGCTGGACGAGACCCTCGCGCTGCCGAGCGAGCAGGCGGCGGAGATCGCGCTGCGCACCCAGCAGGTGCTGATGGAGGAGACCGGCGTCGCCAACGTCGCCGACCCGCTCGGCGGTTCCTGGTACATCGAGCAGCTCACCGACCGCATCGAGGCGGACGCGGAGAAGATCTTCGACCAGATCCGGGAGCGCGGCACCCGGGCCCACCCCGACGGGCAGCACCCGATCGGCCCGATCACCTCGGGCATCCTGCGCGGCATCGAGGACGGCTGGTTCACCGGGGAGATCGCCGAGTCGGCGTTCCGCTACCAGCAGTCCCTGGAGAAGGGCGACAAGCGGGTGGTGGGCGTCAACTGCCACCACGGCTCGGTGACGGGCGACCTGGAGATCCTGCGGGTCAGCCACGAAGTGGAGCGGGAGCAGGTGCGCGCCCTGGCCGACCGCAAGTCCCACCGCGACGACGCGGCGGTCGAAGCCGCGCTGGACGCGATGCTGGCCGCGGCGCGGGACGGCTCGAACATGATCTCACCCATGCTGGACGCGGTGCGGGCGGAGGCGACGCTGGGCGAGATCTGCGGGGTGCTCCGCGAGGAGTGGGGCACCTACACGGAGCCGCCCGGCTTCTGACCGACTGCTCCCTCTGCCCCTCCGGCGTCTCCGACGCCGCAGGGGCAGAGGGGTGCGGCGATCGCGCGCACGGCCCGGGCACGCCCTGCGCCCTCACCCACCCGCACCCCCGGACGGCCCCCGAAGCACCCCCACGCCCAGCTCGTCCGTCAACTCCGCGCGCCCGTCGAGCCGATGGACCAGCACCCAGCGCCCGTCCGGCAGCGCCCCCGCGAAGACCGACGCGTCCCGGGTCGCCCCGTTGTGCCAGTACATGGATCCCGCCCGCTGCCACGACGGCGCGGGCTCGCCCAGCCGCCGTTCCACCAGCCGCGCGGCCGCCCGCGGGGTGGCCCACAGCCCGCCGGCCGGCAGGATCGCCCCGTCCATGGTCCAGGGCCGGCGCGGGCGGCCGAACGGGCCCCGGGCGACCAGCCGCCGGTCCGCGGGCGGGCGCGCGGTGACCTCGTCGACGCCGAGCGGCGCGAGAACGTACCGGCGCAGAAGTTCCTCGTACGGCAGTCCCGCCGCCGACGAGAGCGCCGCCCCCAGTACCGCGTAGCCGAAGTTCGAGTACTCCTGCGCCGCCCCCGGCGCCCGGACGGCGAGCCCGTCGAGACCGCGCAGGACGGCAGCCAGCGCGGCCGCGTCGAAGCGGGCGTACGGGTCGCGCCCACCCAGGCCCGGGGGCAGCCGCGGCAGCCCCGAGGTGTGCTCGGCCAGGTGGCGCAGGGTGATGCCGGTGCCCGGTGGCACGCCGGGCAGTAACTCCTCCACGGCGGTGTCCAGTTGGAGCGTGTCCTCGGCGGCGAGGCGCATCATCGCGGTGCCGGTGAGCGGCTTGGTGAGCGAGCCGATCTGGACATACGCGTCGAGGGCGTGACCGTCGCGGGCCACGGGCTCCCGGGAGCCGGTGAGTATGCAGGTGGGTGTGGAGGGCATCGCGTTCTTCCTGCTCGGTCGGCCGACGGATCTTGTCAGGACATTCTGCTGGACCTGACCAGGGGTCCGCCGGGCAGCGCGAGGCGGAACAACGCTCCTCCGCCCGGCGCTTGATGGGCCGTCAGCTCGGCACCATGTGCGCGGGCGATCTGGCGGGCCATGGCCAGGCCCAGCCCAGAACCGGGCAGTGCCCGCGCCTGCTCCGCACGGTAGAAGCGGTCGAAAACATGGGGGAGGTCGGCCTCCGCGATGCCGGGGCCGTGATCCCGTACCGTCAACTCGGCCGACGACAGGGCGACTTCGACGGGCGCCCCGGGCGGGCTGAACTTCGCCGCGTTGTCCAGGAGGTTGGCGACCAGCCGGGCGAGCCGGGCCGGTACGCCGGGCAGGGTCACCGAGGCGTCGGCGAGGTCCAGCTGGAACGGTGTGGCCGGCCAGTGGGCCCGCGCCGTGTCCACGGTGTGGGCGAGCAGCGGAGCGAGCCGGACCTCCTCCAGGAGGGGCGTCGGCTCCTCGTCCCTCGCCAGGTCGATGAGATCGTTGACCAGCACCGACACCTCCCGGATCTGGCGGCCGAGCGCCGCCGAGGCCCGATCGCGCTGGGCGTCGGTCAATCGGTCGGCCCGTGCCAGGAGTTCGGCGTTCGTGCGCAGCGCCGTCAGCGGCGTGCGCAACTCGTGGGACGCGTCCGCGACCAGCCGCCGCTGGGCCGTCACCGACTGCTCCAGCTCACCCAGCATCGTGTTGAACGAGGCCGCGAGCCGCGTCACCTCGTCCTCCTTGTCCGGCGGGCCCGGCGGCAGCTCGATGCGGTGGCTCGGGTCGCGGGTGGCTGCGATGCGCTCGGCCGTCGCGGTGAGCCGGGCCACGGGCGCGAGACCGGTGCGCGAGACCCAGTAGCCGAGCGCGGCGGCGAGCAGCACCCCCGCCGCCCCGACCCCGCTGAGCAGCCCGGCCGCCTGGCCCACTCCCTTGCGTACGCCGTCCGAACGCAGCGCCACCTGAAGGGACTTGCCCTCGCCGAAGCGCTGCGTGAGCATCCGGGCGGGCTGTCCGCCGGGCAGCGCGATGTTGGTGTAGTACGCGTTGCGCGCACCCGATGCGACCTGGCGCACCGGCGGGCTCACCGGCAGCAGATACGGCTGCGCGGGATCCCTGGCCGGGTCGGCGGGGACCACCTGCGAACACGCCGGCGCGGACAGGAAGCGGCACTCGCCCGCCAGCACCCCCGGCGCCGCGCCGCGGTTCTGCTGGGTGGCCAGCGTCGCGGACTGCGTCAGGTTCAGGTCCAGCTGGTGGTAGAGCTCGAAGCGGATCACGAAGAACGCGGCCGTGCACACGCCGACCGCGACCAGGGCCACCGCGGCGGACGCGGCCAGCGCGAGCCGGGTGCGCAGCGGACGGTGCCGGCGCCAGCGGGCGCCGAGGCGGCGCCGGGCGCTCATGAGGCGTCCAGCCGGTAGCCCACCCCGTGCACGGTGTGCACCAGACGCGACTCGCCCGCCGCCTCCAGCTTGCGCCGCAGGTAACCCACGTACACGGCAAGGGAATTGGAGTCGGGCCCGAAGTCGCGTCCCCACACCAGCTCGTGGATCAGCTCCCTCGGCAGCACCTGTCCCGGGTTGCGCAGGAGCAGTTCGAGGAGCGCGAACTCGGTCCGGGTGAAGTCGATCGGCCGCTCGCCCCGCCGGGCCGTGTGCGCGACCGGGTCGAGGACGAGGTCCGCGTACCGCAGTTCCCGTGGCTCGGCCGGATCGGGGGCCGCCCGACGCAGCAACGCCCGCACCCGGGCGATGAGTTCGTCCAGGGCGAAGGGCTTGACCAGATAGTCGTCGGCGCCCGCCTCCAGGCCGTCCACGCGCTCGCTCACCGAGTCCAGGGCGGTCAGGACCAGGACCGGTGTGCGGTCGCCCACGGCCCGCAGCTGGCGGCAGACGCCGAGGCCGTCGAGGACCGGCATCATCACGTCCAGGACGATCGCGTCAGGGCGCCAGGCGGCCACCTCGGAGAGCGCCGCGAGTCCGTCCGGGGCGCCGTGGACCTCGTACCCCTCCACCGCCAGGCCGTCCTCGACGGCCGCCCGTACCTCCGGCTCGTCGTCGACGACGAGAATTCTGACCGCGCGCGTGGTGCTCATGGGCAAAGCCTGCCAAACGCCGCTCTTAGAACCCTCTTAAACCGCCCCGTGAACCTCGGTGCCATGCGCACACCATTGTCAGTAGTGATCGGGGCGGGCGGTACCGGCGGGCACATCTACCCCGGGCTCGCGCTCGCCGAGGCACTGCGGCGGGCCGTCCCCGACGCGGTGATCTCCTTCGTCGGCACGACCCGGGGCCTGGAGGGCGAGCTGATACCCCGCGCCGGGTACCGGCTGCACACCGTCGACATGATCCCCTTCGACCCTTCGCTCGGCGCCAAGCGGTATCTGCTGCCCGCCGCACTGCTGAGGTCGGGCGCGCAGTGCCGGGCCATCCTCAAGGCGCAGGGCGCCCAGGTCGCCGTCGGTATGGGCGGCTATCCGAGCGCTCCCGTGATCGTCGGCGCCAGGATGGCCGGGCTGCCCAGCCTCATCCACGAGTCCAACGCGGTGCCGGGCCGCGCCAACCAGTTCGCGGCCCGGCTCACCCCCCACATCGCGGTCGCCTTCGACCGCAGCCGCGCCCACCTCGCGGGCGGCCAGGACGCCCTCACCACCGGCATGCCCATCGCCGCCTCGCTCGCCGCGCTGGACCGCCCGGCGCTGCGCACCGAGGCCCGGCGGGCGCTCGGCGTGCCGCCGGGGGCGCGGCTCGTGCTGGTCAACGGCGGCAGCCTGGGCGCGGCCCGGCTCACCGCGGCGGCCGTCGGCCTGGCCGAGCGGTGGCGCGACCGGCCCGACGTCCACCTCCTCATCAAGACCGGACCGGCCCAACTTGCCGACACCGAGCGGCAGTTGTCGGGCCTGCCCGGCGCACGTGCGGTTCCCTACCTCGACCGGATGGACCTCGCGTACGCCGCCGCCGACCTCGTCGTGTGCCGAGCCGGCTCCGCGACCGTCGCCGAACTCGCCGCGACCGGTGTGCCCGCCGTCCTCGTGCCCTATCCGCACGCGCCCGGCGACCACCAGACCCACAACGCGCGGGTCCTGTCCGACGCGGGCGCGGGCCTGCTCGTGCCGGACGCCGAGACCACCGCGTTCCGCCTGGCCGGACTCGTCGAGCCGCTCCTGGCCGACCCGGCCCGGCTCGCCGCGATGAGCGGCGCCGCCGACCCCGGCAACCACGCCCGCGCCGCCGATCTGCTGGCCGCCCGGGTCCTCGAACTCGCCTCCTACCCCACCTCGCACACCAGGGAGTACGCAGCATGAGCACCGTCGGCATGAACACCGCCAGCGTGAACACCGCCACCGCATGGCACAACCGCACCGTCCTCGTCACCGGAGCCGAGGGCTTCATCGGCTCGACCCTCGTCGACCTGCTGGTCGAACTCGGCGCGAACGTCCGGGCGTTCGTGCACTACAAGCCGTACGCCGAGAAGGGCTTCCTGGCCCATCTGCTGAACCACCCCGCGGTGGAGATGATCGCCGGGGACGTCCGGGACGCCGGCCGGGTCTCGGACGCGGTGGCCGGCTGCGACACCGTCTTCCACCTCGCCGCCCTCATCGGCATCCCGTACAGCTACGACTCCCCGGGCGCCTACGTCCAGACGAACGTGGTCGGCACCGAGAACGTGGCCGAGGCCTGCCGGCGCCACTCCGTCCGCCGCCTCGTGCACACCTCCACCAGCGAGGTGTACGGGACCGCCCTGACCGCGCCGATCGGCGAGGAGCACCCGCTCCAGCCGCAGTCGCCGTACTCCGCCTCCAAGATCGGCGCCGACATGATGGCGCTCTCGCACTGGCACGCCTTCGAGCTCCCGGTCACCGTGGTGCGCCCCTTCAACACCTACGGCCCGCGCCAGTCGGCCCGCGCCGTGATCCCCACGATCCTGGCCCAACTGCACTCGGGCGCAAGGGAGATCAAGCTGGGCTCGGTGACCCCGACGCGCGACTTCACGTATGTCACCGACACCGCGCGGGGCTTCCTCGCGGTCGCCGAGTGCGACCGCGCGCTCGGCCATGCGGTGAACCTCGGCACGGGCCGCGAGACAGCGATCGGCGACCTCGCCGAGGCCCTGATCGCCGCGTCCGGCCGCGAAGCCTCCGTCGTGGTCGACCCGACCCGCCTGCGTCCCTCGGGCAGCGAGGTGGAACGCCTGCTCTCGGACAACACCCGGGCCCGCGAGTGGGCGGGCTGGAGCCCGGAAGTCACCTTGGAGGAAGGCCTGAAGCAGACCTCGGCGTGGGTGGAGGAGAACCTCGCCCTGTTCGCGCCGGGCCGCTATCAGGTCTGAGCTGCTGTCGGGCCTGACTCACCATCAGGCCTGACTCACCATCAGGTCTCAGCCGTCAGGCCTGATCCGCCATCAGGTCTCAGCCGTCAGACGAACATGTGGCGCGCGTGGGCGACCGTCCACAGCAGGAGGATCCAGGCGCCGATGAAGAACAGGCAGCAGGAGGCCAGGCAGCAGTTGACCTCGTTGCCCGGCTCGCCCTCCTGGTAGACGCCGTCGGGTTCGTCGGGCCACCCCGGTGTTCGTCCCATTCCGCGAGCGTGGCAGGCCGGGGTCGCGGCGCGGCACCGGGGAGGATCACGGTCCGGCCACACCTGGGCCACGCTCTGGTACAGGCCCCCGTCCGATACCGGGGCCACCTTCCGATCTGGCGTCAGGCCGTCGCGGCGAGCCCCGTGCAGATCAGCAGGGTGAAGTCGCGGGCCCATGCCTCGTCCACCGGCTCCGCGCTGACCAGCGCCCGGTGCACGACCGCTCCGGCCACCACGTCGAAGATGAGGTCGGTGTGGCGGGCGGAGGCCGTCGGGTCGGGCTCGTAGGGGAGTTCGCCCCGGGCCTGGGCGCGCTCGCGGCCGACCAGCACCAGTCGCTTCTGGCGGTCGACGATGGCCGAGCGGATCCGTCCGCGCAGTGCGTCGTCCCGGGTGGATTCGGCCACCACCGCCATCAGCGCGGTCTTCGTCTCGGGGCGTTCGAGCAGCGCCGCGAACTGGAGGACGACGCCCTCCACATCGGCCATCAGGCTGCCCAGGTCCGGGAGTTCGAGCTCGTCGAAGAGGACCGCGACCGCGTCCACGACGAGCTCGTTCTTGCCCGCCCAGCGTCGGTAGAGGGTCGTCTTGGCGACGCCGGCCCGGGTCGCCACGTCCCCCATCGTCAGCTTCGACCAGCCCAGGTCCACCAGCGCCTCCCGGGTCGCCAGCAGGATCGCGGCATCGGCCTCGGGGCTGCGGGGGCGGCCCGTACGACCCGTACAGGACGGGCTCGCGGCGCGGGATGAGGAAGGCATGACGGCGACCATACCGGCCGGTAGCAATCGCGCCAGGGGGCGTGCGGTGTGCGCGAGATCACCCTGCGCGCGAGTGCTCGCACCAGTTACGCTACGGCTCGTAGCGAAAGACTTTGAGCGGCCTTCCGCGACAACCACATGTGAGGGCACCGGGTGGGGACCCGGGTGCCACAAGAAAAGTACGCCTGGCTCGATCCGGGCGCTTCGATGTCTCGCAATTCGGCGGGAGGCATCGGGCGGACCCGGATCCTGCCACCGGATCACCACGCACCGTCGCGGAAGGGGGAGGATGTACGCATGCAGCCTAGGAACATGTCCATGAGCGGCGTCGTCGACCTCGCCGCGGTGAAGGCGGCCGGTGAGGCCAAGAGCAAGGCGGAGCAGGCGCGAGCCGAGGCCGCCCGGCAGGGCGGGGTCCCGGCGGTCGCGCCGTCCGCCCTCGTCATCGATGTCGACGAGGCGTCCTTCGAGCGCGACGTACTGACCCGCTCCGCCGAGGTGCCCGTAGTCATCGACTTCTGGGCCGAGTGGTGCGAGCCCTGCAAGCAGCTCGGCCCGCTGCTCGAACGCCTCGCCGTCGAGTACAACGGCCGTTTCCTCCTTGCCAAGATCGACGTCGACGCGAACCAGATGTTGATGCAGCAGTTCGGGATCCAGGGGATCCCGGCCGTCTTCGCGGTCGTCGCCGGCCAGGCGCTGCCCCTCTTCCAGGGCGCGGCCCCGGAGGCGCAGATCCGCGAGACCCTGGACCAGCTGGTGCAGGTCGCCGAGGAGCGCTTCGGCCTGACCGGCATCGCGGTCGACCCGAACGCGGCCGCCGTGCCCGCGGCCGAGGCGCCGGCCCCGGTGGGTCCCTACGACGCCCTGCTCGAAGCGGCCGTCGTCGCCCTCGACTCGGGCGATCTGGCCGGTGCGGTCCAGGCGTACAGGAACGTGCTGAGCGACGACCCCGGCAACCCCGAGGCCAAGCTGGGCCTGGCGCAGGCCGAACTGCTCCAGCGCGTCCAGTCGCTCGACCCCGTCCAGGTCCGCAAGGACGCCGCCGACAAGCCGGCCGATGTGGCGGCCCAGATCGCCGCGGCCGACCTCGATCTGGTCGGCGGTCATGTCGAGGACGCCTTCGGCCGGCTCGTCGAGACCGTGCGGCGCACGTTCGGTGACGACCGCGATGCCGCCCGGGTCCGGCTCCTGGAGCTCTTCGACGTGATCGGCGGGGACGACCCGCGCGTCTCGGCGGCCCGAACCGCGCTGGCGAGGGTGCTCTTCTGACCCACCTCTGAACGTCCTCGGACGTTCATGAACCTGTCACCGAGTGAGTCCCGAAACGCGGTATGCGGCGGACGATTTGGCGACAGAGAGACAAGAGGCGGCCGCGTTTTACCAAAACTTGGTAAACGCGGCCGCTGTTACTTCCAGTAAGTTGAGCCGCATCTTACGTCCGCTTTTCTGCGGCGATTTCACCTTCTGTCCGGCACCTCGACGGCACCCTGCGTGCCCGGTCGATACCCGCCGGTCGCGCCTCGGTTATCAGGCCGTTACTGGCTAGTAACGAACCCCCTTGTGCCACGGCTCCGAATGGACCACGATCGGCCACGCTCGGTCCAATAACGCACCAGCCCGACAGCCACTCGGCGCTGCCGCCCACTTGGGTCCCCACCGGGCCGGCCGGTGACCAGTGGCACCGGCCGTGGACAGGGGGGTCTCTGCTCTCCGGCAGGGCCTGTCCAGAGGTTGCGCGAATGCGTGGCCAGTGGTTGTCGCTCGGGGGTGATCGCCGGTGTCGGACGAGGTGCGCGAGTCGTACGCGGTCGACCTCCCGTGCGCTCCCCTTCCCGAGGACGTAGCACTTCTCCCATCCCGTGACAGCCCTTGAGGGTCCGTCCCGGAGATGTACGTCCGAGAAGGAGGAAAGTCATGGAGTCCCAAGTACGTGGCGGGACCAGATGGAAGCGGTTCGCGCTGGTCATGGTGCCGAGCGTGGCCGCGACGGCCGCGATCGGCGTCGGCCTGGCACAGGGCGCGCTTGCGGCGTCGTTCAGTGTGTCGGGTGTCGACTTCAAGGTGACGGCCGAGAAGCTGGACGGCGACAATCTGTTGCAGTACGGAAGCGTTGCCACCGGCAAGAACCTCGCGGGTGGAGACGAGAACCACCCGGTGGTGGTCTCGGGCTTCAGCCACGCCGGCATCGACAAGATGTGTCAGTCGGTCGTTCAGCCGGTGCCGTTGCTCGGCTACGTGACGATGAAGCTGAAGGCGGGTGGGTCGCAGCAGATCCAGGCGGACAACATCTACTTGGATGTTTCCGAGCTCTCGACCAACGCCCAGTTCACCCACATCGACATCGGTGTCGCGGCCGGCGAGGGCAAGAGGGACAAGGACGGCAACCTCGTCACGCAGATGCAGCGGGACAAGGACGGGAACATCCCGAAGGGTTCGCAGTACGGCTTCGCCCAGCGCGCCGACAAGGCGGTGCTGAGCGACGTGGAGCAGCGGGCGTGGGCCACCACGGCCGGGTCCTTCAAGCTTCCCGGTCTCAAGCTCAGTCTGGCCGTGGACAAGGATCCGAAGAAGAACGAGTGCCAGCCCTGGGCCACGGAGTGGCGCAACCAGTAAGCACTCCGTCCAGTGGCCGCTGACCGCTTCGGAGTTCAGCGGCCACTGGAACCTCTCCATCTTTCTCACAGCAATTGCGGTACCAGGGAGCTGTTTCCATGAGCGCCGAGACCACGGGTTCCCGCGACTTCCGATACTGGCGGCTTCGGTTCCGGGCGTGGAGGGGCCAGCGGCCTTTCTGGGCCGGGC
The DNA here is from genome assembly GCF_002803085.1 of Streptomyces sp. CB01201. Taxonomy (GTDB): domain Bacteria; phylum Actinomycetota; class Actinomycetes; order Streptomycetales; family Streptomycetaceae; genus Streptomyces; species Streptomyces hundungensis. The sequence goes on from NZ_NNBJ01000012.1 coordinate 79,166, forward strand.
TTTTCACCATGGCCGGCGGCGTGCCCATCATGTACTTCCCGTACGCCAACATGCACCTCGGCAACGTCACGCTGGCGATGTCGACGACGGCCGGTGCGGGCTCTCTCATCATCGGCGTCCTGTTGGTCACGCTCGGTCTCACCATGTGGTTCCACAGCGTGGTGCGGACGTTCGCGGGCATCGCGGCGATCCTGCTGGCGCTGATCTCCATCCCCATCGCCAACATCGGCGGCTTCGTCATCGGCTTCCTGCTCGCCCTCTTCGGCGGTGCGCTCGCCTGTGCCTGGGTGCCGGCCAAGCCGCGTCGAGGGGACAAGCAGACGGAGTCGACGGACGTAACGCCCGCCGGTCCCGCGCCGGAGGGCGAGTCGGAGCCGTCGGCAACCGCCGCTAACGAAACGACAGTTGACGCCAACGGCGGGAGGAACAGTGCGGGGTGACGAGACGCAGCTGGACTCGACCGGAGGCGGCGACCCGCGGGGAAGAAAGGGGCCGCGGCACGCGGCCCCGAGGAAGTCGCTGCTGACCAAGTGGCACATGCCCGCAGGCAAGGCGATGGCACTCGCCGCCATGCCCACGGCCGTGCTGGTCGGAATGAGCCTCACGCCCAAGCTCGCGATGGCCGACGAGAAGACGGACATTCCGTTCGCTCCCGGCCCGTGTGTGACCCGCTCGGACAGTCCCTCGGCCTCGCCGAGCCCGTCGAGCAGCGCGTCCGGCAAGGCGTCGCCGAGCCCGTCGGCGTCGGCGTCGGCGGACAAGAAGGCGGACGACAAGGCCGCCGACTCCAAGACGCCCACGCCCACCGCCTCCGGTTCGGCCGGGGACGCCGTGGACAAGCTCCTGAAGCCCGCGACCCAGCCCTCGGGCAAGCCGTCGACGGCCCAGCCGCCGGCGAGCAAGTCCGCGCCTGCGACGCCGCCGGCTGCCAAGACGAAGAACCCGCTGGACCCGCTGGGTCTGGGGGACGCGCTCAAGGATCTGTTCGGCATTCACGACACGCCGTCTCCGACGCCCACGCCGAGCGACTCGACACCGCCCGCGCCGAAGCCGTCGGCGAGCACGGCCACGCCCAAGTCCTCGGCCAAGCCGTCGACGAAGTCGGCCAAGCCGAGCACTCCCGCGGCGAAGCCGGGCGGCAGCGCGCTGGACAAGACGGCGGAGGAGATCAAGAAGGCGGCCGAGGAGACGGGCCAGAAGGTCTCCGAACTCCCGGACGCGGCAAAGGGGTTGGACCCGAAGAAGGACGCGGCCATCCCCGATGGCGCCAAGCCCCCCTTCCCGTGCCCGACCGCCGACCCGAAGGCGCTCGCGGCGGCCAAGCTGGACGGCGGCGTGCCGACGCTGCCGACCCAGCCATGGATCCTCAAGAGCTCGAAGCTCACCCTGGTGGGCCTGAACTACGAGGGCATCGTCGAGGTGAAGGCGGGCGACACGACGAAGAAGGTCCTCAAGTTCACGGCCTCGTCCGTGAAGATCGACAACCTGGACCAGCAGGTGTACGGACCCGAGGTGAACGGCAAGCCCACGACCGCCCACGTCGTGGCGCGCTCCGGCTCGACCTCGACCATCACCAACGGCACCGTGACGATGTACACGGAGGAGCTGAAAGGCAACCTCTTCGGCCTCATCCCGGTCACCTTCAGCCCGGCGACCCCGCCACCGCTGAACGTCCCGCTCGCCATCTTCACCAATGTGACGGTCCGTCAGGCCGGTCAGTTCGGCGGCACGCTGACAGTCCCCGGCCTGCACAACTACGTCACCGAGGGCAATCCGACGACGTAACCCAAGTACCCATCCGGGAGCCGCAGTTGATCCGTGGACCGCATCCCCCTCCAGGGGGTGCGGTCCACGGCCATGTCGTGGTCCTGGCCGGTTCCGGGTCCAATTCCCCGCGCGTCCGGGGGCCGACGGCACCCCGAATGGGGACCTTCGGCGGGCGTCCGGCGGGGCGGGGTGGTCGAGACTCGGGAGTAGCAACCTACGGTTCCGTAGGTTCGAGCTCTCGGGCTCCCGCCGGGAGCTCTCGGGCTCCCGCCGCACCGCCCCGACGAACGGACCACACCCCATGGCGACAGCCCGTCCAGCAGCCCGGCCGCAGATCATTCAGGGCGGCATGGGTGTCGCCGTGTCCGGGTGGCGGCTGGCCCGGGCCGTGGCGGGGCGGGGGCAGCTCGGGGTGGTGTCGGGGACCGCGCTCGACGCGGTGCTCGCGCGGCGGCTTCAGCTCGGTGACCCCGGCGGGCACATGCGGCGGGCGCTCGCCGCCTTCCCCGTGCCGGAGGCCGCCGCGTACGTGCTCGACCGGTACTTCGTCGAGGGCGGGGTCGCGCCCGGGGAGCGGATGCGGGCCATGGCGCGGCTGCGGATGGATCGGGGCGAGAGCGCCGAACTCCTCACCGTGCTCGGTAACTTCGTCGAGGTGTGGCTCGCGAAGGAGGGCCACGACGGGCCCGTCGGGGTCAACTACCTCGCCAAGATTCAACTCGCCACCGCACCAGCCCTGTTCGGCGCGATCCTCGCGGGTGTCGATCATGTACTGGTCGGCGCCGGGATACCCGGGCAGATTCCCGCCCTCGCCTCCCGGCTCGCCCGCGCCGAGCCCGTCACCACCCTGGTCGACGTGGAGGGGGACGACGCGCCGATTCCGTATACGTTCGATCCGGGACGGGCTCTCATGGGTCAACTCCCGCATCGGACAACGCCTTTGCGGCGTCCGGACGTGCTCGCCATCGTCTCGCTGCCGGTGCTCGCCTCGTACCTCGTGCGCGATCCCGCCACCCGGCCCGACGGATTCGTCATCGAGACGCACCGGGCCGGCGGGCACAGCGCGCCGCCGCGCGGGAAGCTCGTCCTGGACGGGGCGGGGGAGCCCGTGTACGGGCCCCGGGACCACCCGGACCTCGCCAAGGTCGCCGCCCTCGGCATCCCGTTCTGGCTGGCGGGCGGCGCCGCCCACCCCGAACGGCTCGCCGCCGCAAGGGCGTTGGGGGCCGTCGGGGTGCAGCTCGGCAGCGTGTTCGCGCTCTGCGAGGAGTCAGGGCTGCGGGACGATCTGCGCGCGGAGCTGAGGACCCGGGCCCGCGCCGGGACCCTGCGGGTGCGCAACGACCCCCGGGCCTCGCCGACCGCCTTCCCGTTCAAGGTCGCCGAACTCCCCGGCACCCTCTCCGAGGAGGCCGTACGCGCGGCCCGCCGGCCCGTGTGCGACCTCGGCTACCTGCGCACCCCCGCCCGCTCCGCGAGTGGCGCCCTCGTCTATCGCTGCGCCGCCGAGCCGATCACCGCGTACGTGCGCAAGGGCGGCGAGGCCGTGGACACCGCCGGGCGGGTGTGTCTGTGCAACGGGCTGCTCGCGACGGTGGGGCTCGGCCAGCGCAGGCCCGGCGGCGCGGTCGAGCCGCCCGTCGTGACCATCGGGCAGGACCTCGGCTTCCTCGACGACATCAGCCCGGACGGCCGCCCCTACACGGCCGCCGAGGTCATCGACTGGATGACCGGGGTCCGGACGACCGCGGAGCAGGTGGCCGCCGTCCCGGCGGCCGGGGTCCCGGTTCCCGCTCAGCCCACCGTGTCGGTCTGAGGCCTGTTCCGCTTGCCCCGGGTCAGGACCAGTACGCCCGCGCCGGCCGCCACGACCACGGCGGCGCCGATCCCGGTCCAGCCGAGCGCGCCGATCCCGGAGGAGTCCGCCGAGCCGGCCGCCGTGCCGGAGGTGGCGGCCTGGTACCCGGTGGCCTGCTTCGGCGGGTCGAGGGTGCCGACCGGCTTGGCCTTGCCGGCCGCCGCGAAGCCCCAGTCCAGGAGCTGGCGCATCTCGGTGTACACCTTGTCGTGCTTGTTCTCCTGCGGGTTCATCACCGTCACCACGAGGGTGTGCCCGTCGCGCCGGGCCGCCTCGGCCAGGGTGTTGCCGGCGTTCGTGGTGTAGCCGTTCTTGCCGCCGATCAGGCCGGGGTACTTGGCCACCCCGTCGATGCCGGACAGCATGCGGTTGGTGTTGGAGATCCCGAAGGGCTTGCCCTTGGTGTTGGGGCCGCCGGGGAAGTCGGCCGACGCCGTACCGCAGTACGTCTTGAAGTCCTGGTTCTTCAGACCGGAGCGCAGGAACAGCGCCAGGTCGTACGCGGACGACACCTGGCCCGGCGCGTCATAGCCGTCCGGGCTCAGGACGTGGGTGTCCCTGGCGCCGAGCGCCTGCGCCTTCTTCTGCATGTCGGCGACCGTCTTGGGGACGCCGCCGTTCATCGCCGCGAGTACGTGCACGGCGTCGTTGCCCGAGCGCAGGAAGACGCCGCGCCACAGATCGGGCGCCTGGTACGTCTGGCCGGGCACGATGCCCACCGCGCTGCTGCCGTCGCCCATGCCCTTGAGGTCCTCGTCGCTGACCTTGCGGCTCGCGTCGTGCGCCACCCCGGGCAGCACGGTGTCCGCGAAGAGCATCTTCAGGGTGCTGGCCGGGGGGAGCGGCCAGTGTGCGTTCCGCGCGCCGAGCACCTGGCCGGTGTCGGCGTCCGCCACCACCCAGGACAGCGCGGACAGTCCCGGCGGCAACGCCGGTGCGCCCGCGCCGACTTGATCGCCCGCCCGGCCCAACTGGGCGCCGCCCAGCTGCGACATGTTCGCCGGCGGCTCCTTCTTCGGCTCGCCGCCGGGCGCCCCGGGCGTCGCCGACTTCACCGCCTTGACCGGCTTCGCGGGATGACCGCTCGCGACGGCCGGGGCGACGGCGGTGGCGGCGGTGATCGCGGTGGCGGTGAGCGCCACGAGTGCGCGTCGGACCTGTGGCGATATGGGAGGACGCATGCACGCGAACGTACCTCAGGAGGTGTCACGGTTCTGATCCGTCCGACCGTGGAATTTGCCACGTCTTGTTCATGGAACGGCCAAGCGCCGCAGCCCGTCCACCAGCCTGCGGGCCCTGGACACGGGTGTGGCCCGCACCCCCGGAGGGAGTACGGGCCACACCGTACGGGCCGGTGTTCGCGCGGGCCGCGCGCTAGACCCCCGGCCGCGCGCTAGACCCCCGGCCGCGCGCTACGCCCCCGGCTTCGGGCCTGCGTCGATGCGGTCGGCCCTCGCCTGGAGGTCCGCCGCGATGTCGTCCCAGTCGGGGCCGAAGTTGTACAGGTCCGCCGCGGCCTCCCGGAGCAGGCCGGCATCGTCGGGACGTTGCAGGCAGGCGATCCGGTAGGACAGGTTGCGGGCCCACACGGGCAGCCCGGACCAGTCCTCCGCGATGACCACCCGCAGCATCTCGCGGATGGCGTCCGCGTCGGCGTAGCTCACCGCCTCGATGAACTCGTGCTCGGGCAGCGCGAATCCGGGCTCGGCGTCCGCCGGGCGGCCGCCGGCCATGACGGCACGCGCCAGGGAGATCAGGTCGGTCACGGGGTCAGCTCCTCTCAGGGGCCGGGCCAGTAGGTGCTGCTGTCGATGATGTCATCGGTGATCTGCATGATGCGGTACCCGACCTCCACCTTGCCGATCTTGAAGGTCCTGGTCAGGGCCTGGACACCGGGGCCCGCCTTCGGCAGCTTGCCGCCCTGGCCGAGATAGGTCACGACGTCGTTGATGATCGCCTTCTCTACCTGGTCCGGCGTGAGGTCCGTGAGCCGGAAGTCCTTCAGGGTGCCCGGACCGGGGTGGGCGCGGTAGAAGGAGTGGCCGGTCTTGAACCGCCAGGTGTAGCCGCCGGCCTGGACCGCCCGCCGCATGTTGACGAGGGCCTCGCCCGCCTTGGAGATCTCCTTGAACTCGCCGATCTCCATGTGCGCGCTGGCCACGACCTTCGCCCGCACCAGCGACCGCAGCCGCTCCACCGTCCGCTCGGCGATCCGCAGCGAGCGGAAGAAGTCGGAGAGGCCGGAGGAGATGGCGACGATCGCCTTGCTGACCGCCGGGATCTTCCCGATGACCGCCACCAGGCTGGCCACGTTCACCAGCGTCCACAGGCAGCTCTCGACATCGCCCGACGAGAAGCAGCGCTTCGCGTCGGTGACGCCGACGACGTCCAGGAGCACCTGGCCGCCGTTCTCGATCACCCAGTCGATGACGCTCTTGTTGGAGTCGGCGAGCGCCTTGCGGAACTCGTCCACACAGGCCTGCCCGCACTCCTGGCGCAGCGCCGCCTCTTCGTCGGACGTCAGATCGGGACCCGCGTTCCCACTGCCGCCGTCGCCCTTGCTCGCGGCGAGTGCCGCCGCGCGCTGCTCGGCCTGGAACTCGCGGAGCTCCTCCTCGGCGTGATCGGCCGAGGCGTCCGCGTCCTTGGCGTAGCCGTCCGCGTTGGAGGCGGCCTCCTCGGCGGCGGTGGCGTCCGACTCGGCGGTGGTCGCCGTGGCACGGGCGCTCGACGCGTCGCCCTCGGCGGCCGAGGCCGCCGAGCGGGCGCCGCTCGCGCTCTGCTCCGCGTCGGTCGCCGAGGCGCGCGCCGCGGTAGCGGAGGTGCCGGCGGTGGTGGCCGCCTGCTGCGCGAACATCGCGTCCTCGTTGGCCTGCCGGTCGTACTCGACCGTGTGGGCCTCGGCCGTCTTCGCCGCCTTGGCCGCCGCTGCGGCCTCGGACGCGGAGGCCCGGGCCTGCCGCACCGACACGGTGGCGGCCGCAGCGGAGTCGGCGGCCTGCGACGCGGCGGTGGCCGCGGCCTTGGCGTCGGCGTCGGCCTTGGCGGCGAGCGCCTTGGCCTCGGCGGCGGCCTTCGCCGCCTGGTCGGCCTTGGCCTGGGCGACGGCCGCCTGCTGGTCGGCGGCCGACTTGGCGGCCTGCCCGGTCAGTACGGCCAGGCCCGCCGAGGAGTCGGTTTCCTTGTACGGGGAGCCGAGCTCGATGGCGTCGTTGGCCGGCTTGACGACCTGGAGCGCCGAGTCACGGGCGGCGGTGGCCGCCTGCGCGGTGGCGAAGGCGAAGCCCGCGGTCTGAACGGCCGTCGCCGCGGCGGCGGTTGCCTCGGTCCGGGCCGCCGTCGCGTTCTGCCGCGCCACGACGGCCTGCTTGGCGGACTCCGCCGCGAGCGCCTGGGCGTTCTTCACGTTCTGCGCCGCGGCCTCCGAGGCCTCGATCGCGTCGGCCGCCGCCGCATGCGCCTTGAGCACCGCGGCGTGCGTGGTCGCGGCGTCGGCCGCCGCTCCGTCCGCGGCCGCCTGCGAGCGTGCGGCCGCGCCCTCCGCGCGGGTGGCGGCCGCGTCCGCGGCCTGCGACGCGGCGCCCGCGTCATTGGCCGCCGAACGGGCCGAAGTGGCCGCGCCGGTGGCCGCGTTGGCGGCGTTGCGCGCGTCCGTGGCGGCCTGCCGGGTCTCGCCCGCGGCCGCCGTCCCCTCGGCCGCCGCGGCAGCCGCCTCCAGAGCCTTGGCCCGGGCGGTGGTGGCGTCCTTGTTGCGGTCGGCGTCCGCCGCGTCGTTGCGGGCGTTGAACGCCTTCAGCTCGGCGGTCTCGGCATCCGCCCGCTTGCTGGCGGCGGTCGCGCCCGCCGTCTCCGCGTTCTGCCGCGCGGCGCTCGCCGCGGCCTGCTGGGTCTGCGCCCGGGCCTCCGCGTCGGCTGCCTTGGCCCGCTCGCTGTCGGCGGTGGCGCGCTCGGCCGCCGCCCTGTCCCGCTCGGCCTCTGCGGTGGCCCGCTTGGCGTGGGCGTCTGCGGCCGCGGTCTTGGCGGTCGACTCGGCGGCCTCGGCCTTGGTCTGGGCGGCCTTCGCCTTGGTGGCGTTGTCGGCGGCGGCCTTGGCCTGCAGGGCCGCGCCGTCGGCGGCGGCCTTGGCCTGCGCCGCGGCCTCCTCGGCGGCCTTGCGGCGGAACTCCGCCTTCGAGGCGTGCGCCTGTGTCATCGCCAGGGCGTTGAGCGTCTTGCTGTCGGCGGCCGAGGCACGCGTCGCGTTCGACGCCGTCTCGGTGGCCTTGGCCGCGGCGAGGGCGGCCGCGGCCGACGCCTTGGTGATCTGGGCGGCCTGCTGCCCGTACAGCAGACCGCGCCCGCGCGGCACGCCCGCCGCGTCCGCGATCGCGTACGCCGCCTGCTGGGCCCTGTCCACGGCGTCGGCCTGCGCCTTGGCGTCGAGGGCGGCCCGCGAGGCGACGTAGAGCCGCCCGGTGGCCCGCGCCTTGGCGTTGGCGATGTCGACCTTGACCTTCGCGAAGTCGGCCTTCGACGGGTACGAGAGCCCCGCCTTGGCCGGGTCGGCCTTCAGCCAGTAGGCCTCCCAGTCGGCGAGCCGGCTCGCGATCAGGGACTGGCCGAGGGATTCGCCCATCGCCTGCGTCGCGATCTGGAGGTCCTTGTTGGCCTGCGCCTCGGCGGTCAGGACGGCGCTGCGCTGGTCCTTCTGCCCGGCGAGTTCGGCCTGCCACTCCAGGGCGGCGGTGGCCAGCTCCTGGCCGAGCACGTGGTGCGGGTCCGGCGGGTTCTGGCTGGCACACGACGCGAAGCGCGCCTTGAGGTTCTCCACGTCGATCCGGAACTCCATGGAGTCCGGGTCGGGCGTGCTGGTGGGGAAGCCGCCGTTCTGCAGGAAGATGCGCGCGTCGTCCGCGTACATCCCGTGCATGAACGTCATGTCCTCGAACGCGCGGCGGTCGTAGTAGTTGTCGTTGGTCTCCGGGTAGTACCGGGACTTGGCGAGCGCGGTGACCGCGTCCGCGGACGCCTTGTTGGCCAGCGGCGTGAGGTCGTTGTAGAAGTCGCTCTCGCCCGTCCAGAACTGGTCGGCTATCCAGCCCGAGAACCCGGTCTGCTCGAAGATCGAGGGCGTGGAGTCGCCGGGCATGCCGGGCGGGTCCTGGAAGGCGGCGACCGAGGCGTAGCCGGGTGGCGGCTCCTGGTTGAGGGACTGCGACCAGACGTTGTTGCGCCCGTACAGCTCGTCCATCTTGGCCAGGCCCGCGTCGTGGTCCTTCTTGAACGCGGCGGAGAGCGGAGTGCCCTCCCAGTACTGCGGGTTGGCGGCGGTGGCCAGCTCGGCGTCGGTGCCGCTCAGGCCGGTGCGGGCGACCGACTTCATCTCGGCCCCGCCCTTGCGCAGGACGAAGTCGAGCCGGCACTGGTCCTGGCGGACCTTGGCGGCGGCGTCGAGGTCGAAGCCGGCCGGGGGGCCGGTGACCGCCGCGGCGTTCTGGATGGCGAGCGGCGGCTGCAGACCGCTGCCGGAGACGGTGGTGGCCAGCGCGGTGGCGAGGGCCGTGGAGGCCAGGAGCTTCGACCAGTTGCCGAGGTGTCGGCGGCGTCTGGCCCCGGGCGCGTGTGTACGCATCACGAAGTAGCCGTTCTGATGGGGCAGTTGGGGGAGTGGGAGGCCGGGCGCGGATCGGCGGAGATCCGCCGTGCGGGCTCGGCGGGAGGATCAGAAGAGGGTGTCGAAGCCGGCCCAGCCGCTGGTGCCGATCTGCACCCGGGCCGCGAACGGCGCCTTCGGGTCACCGGTTCCCTTGAACAGCCAGAGCGCTCCGGCCGCGTCGCTGCCGATCAGATCGGCCTTGCCGTCGCCGTTGTTGTCGCCGGTCGACACCAGCTGCTTGTACGCCTCCCAGCCCTTGCCCACCGTGATCCGGGTGCCGAGCGCGGCGTCCGCCGTCGCGGTGCCGGTGCCGGGATAGACGTAGAGCGTTCCGTCGGTGCCCCGGGCGATCAGATCGCTCTTGCCGTCGCCGGTGAAGTCCCCGCGCCCCACGATCTGGTTCATGCCGTTCCAGCCGGCGCTGCCGATCCGGATCTTCGTCTGGAAGCTGCCGTCCGGCTTGCCCTGGTAGAGCCACAGGGCGCCGGCCGCGTCCCGCGCGACGAGGTCGGGGTCGGCGCTGCCGCCCATGTTCCCGGCCGACACGAGCAGGTTGTACGCGTCCCAGCCGCCGCCGATGACCTTGGTGTCGGTGCCTTCCTCGGCGGTGTAGTAGAGCGTGCCGCCCACCCGGTAGTACAGGTCGTTGCCGGTGCCGCCGGCCGAGACGTTCGCCTGGACCAGGGCGCTCGCGTCGCCGAACCCGCCGCCCAGGTCCGCCTGGGCCTGGAAGCCGCCGGTGCCCTTGGCCTCGTAGTCGTAGAGGTGCCCGGTGCTCTTGCGCGCGAGCAGCGGGAACGTCCTGGCGGCGCCGGGCGCGGCCAGTGCCGTCTGCTGACCGGCGGCCGCGTTCTGGGCCGGTGCCTGCCCGGTCTGGGTGGCGGCGGCCGCGCCCACCGCGCCGACGGCGGCCAGCGCCACGGCCGCGACCAGCGCCCTGCGCAAGGGCCGCCGGGCGAATCCGGCCGCGGAAAGGAATCCTCTTCGCACGTGTCTTCCTGCCTCTGGGTGATGGTTCGGCCCAGGAGGAAGCGGATGGTGCGGTGCCGGCTGACGGGTTGTTCCGTACGAGACGGCGGAAGCGCCGTCGGGCAACTGCGCCCGAACGCGATGTCTGAAAGCCCTGTCGCCCCCCCCAGGGCTGACACGATCCTTACACCTCACCCCCACAACTGGAAGTAACGGTTTGGGAGTTGACAAGGAAAATGGCGGGCAAAGTTCCGCTTTTCGCCCGGAAAAATCTTGGCCGGGCGCGGGTGGGCCCGGACGCACCGGAGGGCGGCACCACGTCTTGGACGGGTGCCGCCCTCCGGTGCGGTGGGGCCGGGACTACTTCTGCTCGGAGCCGCCGAGCTGGTGCACCCGGACCATGTTGGTGGTGCCGGGGATGCCGGGAGGCGAACCGGCCGTGATGACCATGGTGTCGCCCTCGTTGTAGCGGTTGAGCTTGAGCAGCTCGGCGTCGACCAGGTCGACCATCGCGTCCGTGGAGTCCACGTGCGGGACGACGTACGTCTCGACGCCCCAGCTCAGCGCGAGCTGGTTGCGGGTGCTCGGGTCCGTGGTGAACGCGAGGATCGGCTGGCACGTGCGGTAGCGCGAGAGGCGGCGGGCCGTGTCGCCGGACTGGGTGAAGGCGACCAGCGCCTTGCCGTTGAGGAAGTCCGCGATCTCGCAGGCGGCACGGGCCACCGAACCACCCTGCGTACGCGGCTTCTTGCCCGGGACCAGCGGCTGGAGGCCCTTGGACAGGAGCTCCTCCTCGGCCGCCTCGACGATCTTCGACATCGTCTTGACCGTCTCGATCGGGTACGCGCCCACCGAGGACTCGGCGGAGAGCATGACCGCGTCCGCACCGTCCAGGATCGCGTTGGCGACGTCGGACGCCTCGGCGCGCGTCGGCCGCGAGTTGGTGATCATCGACTCCATCATCTGGGTCGCGACGATCACCGGCTTGGCGTTGCGGCGGCACAGCTCCACGAGGCGCTTCTGCACCATCGGGACCTTCTCCAGGGGGTACTCGACCGCGAGGTCGCCACGGGCCACCATGACACCGTCGAAGGCGGCGACGACGCCCTCCATGTTGGCGACCGCCTGCGGCTTCTCCACCTTGGCGATGACCGGCACGCGGCGGCCGACCTCGTCCATGACCTTGTGGACGTCCTTGACGTCGTCGGCGTCCCGGACGAAGGAGAGCGCGACCAGGTCGCAGCCCATGTTCAGGGCGAACCGCAGGTCCTCGATGTCCTTCTCGGACAGCGCCGGGACGTTCACCGCCGCGCCGGGCAGGTTGATGCCCTTGTGGTCGGAGATGACACCGCCCTCGATGACGATGGTCTTCACCCGGGGGCCGTCCACCGAGACGACCTTGAGCTCGACGTTGCCGTCGTTGATCAGGATCGGGTCGCCCTTGGTGACGTCGCCCGGCAGACCCTTGTAGGTCGTGCCGCAGATCGACTTGTCACCGGGGACGTCCTCGGCGGTGATGGTGAACTCGTCACCCCGGACCAGCTCGACCGGGCCCTCGGCGAACTTGGCGAGGCGGATCTTGGGGCCCTGGAGGTCGGCGAGCACGCCCACCGCGCGGCCCGTCTCCTCGGCGGCCTTGCGGACCCGGTCGTACCGGGCCTGGTGCTCGGCCTGGGAGCCGTGGCTGAAGTTGAAGCGGGCCACGCTCATGCCGGCCTCGATCAGAGCTACGAGCTGCTCATGAGAGTCGACGGCGGGGCCCAGGGTGCAGACGATTTTGGAACGGCGCATAAGGCGGATCCTATCGGTTTGTTTCGCTACGGAATATTCCGTCTGGTGGAATGTACAAATGGGCGGGATGACGCTCAGGTGTCGTCCAGGCAAACCGGAAATTCGGTCAGGAATTCGCCCCCGGTGTCACCAGCTCATACGCCTGCGACGCGATTTCCAGCTCCTCGTCCGTCGGTACCACGGCCACCGCGACCCTGGCGTACTCCGGGGAGATCAGCCGCGCCGTGTCGGCCCGTACGGCGTTGAGCTCGCCGTCCACCGCGAGACCCAGCTCCTCAAGACCCGCGATCGCGGCCTCGCGGACGGGGGCGGCGTTCTCGCCGACGCCCGCCGTGAACGCGATCGCGTCGACCTTGCCGAGCACGGCGTAATAGGCGCCGATGTACTTCTTCAGACGGTGAATGTAGATGTCGAAGGCGAGTTGTGCCTTCTCGTCGCCCTCGTCGCAGCGGCGGCGGATCTCCCGCATGTCATTGTCGCCGCACAGACCCACCAGACCGCTCTTCTTGTTGAGCAGCGCGTCGATGTCGTCCGCCGACATTCCCGCGACCCGCTTGAGGTGGAAGGTGACCGCCGGGTCGATGTCACCGGAACGGGTGCCCATGACCAGGCCCTCCAGCGGCGTGAGCCCCATCGAGGTGTCGACGCACCGGCCGCCGCGGACCGCCGAGGCGGAGGCGCCGTTGCCCAGGTGCAGCACGATCACGTTGACGTCCTCGGGCGCCTTGCCGAGCAGCCGCGCCGTCTCGCGCGACACGTACGCGTGCGAGGTGCCGTGGAAGCCGTAGCGCCGGATGCGGTACTCGTCGGCCGTCGCCACGTCGATCGCGTACCGGGCCGCGGACTCCGGCATCGTCGTGTGGAACGCGGTGTCGAACACCGCGACCTGCGGCAGATCGGGGCGCAGCGCCCGGGCGGTGAGGATGCCCGTGATGTTCGCCGGGTTGTGCAGCGGGGCGACCGGCACCAGGCGCTCGATCTCCGCGAGCACCTCGTCGGTGATCACGGTCGGCGCGCTGAACTTGAGCCCGCCGTGCACCACCCGGTGGCCGATGGCCGCCAACTCCGGGGAATCCAGGCCGAGTCCGTCCAGCGCGAGCTCCGCGGCGACCGCCTTGAGGGCGGCCGCGTGGTCGGCGATCGGGCCGTTCTGCTCACGGGAACCGCTGCCGGTCGCCAGCGGGGTGTGCTTGAGCCGGGAGGTCTCCTCGCCGATCCGCTCGACCAGGCCCACGGCCAGCCGGGAGGCGTCGCGCATGTCGAGGAGCTGGTACTTCACCGACGAGGACCCGGAGTTGAGCACGAGGACGCGGGTGCCCTGGTTGGCGGTGGTCATGCGGAGGCCTCCTGCCCCTGCGCCTGGGCCTGGATGGCCGTGATGGCGACGGTGTTGACGATGTCCTGGACGAGGGCGCCGCGCGACAGGTCGTTGACCGGCTTGCGCAGACCCTGGAGCACCGGGCCCACGGCCACGGCGCCGGCCGAGCGCTGCACGGCCTTGTAGGTGTTGTTGCCGGTGTTGAGGTCCGGGAAGATCAGCACGGTCGCCTGCCCGGCGACCTCCGAGTCCGGCAGCTTGGTCGCGGCCACCGAGGGCTCCACGGCCGCGTCGTACTGGATCGGGCCCTCGATCCTCAGGTCGGGCCTGGCCTCGCGCACCAGCTTGGTGGCCTCGCGCACCTTGTCGACGTCCGCGCCCGAACCGGAGGTGCCCGTCGAGTACGACAGCATCGCGATCCGCGGGTCCACGCCGAACTGCTGGGCGGTGGCGGCCGCCTGGACCGCGATGTCCGCGAGCTGCTCGGCGTTGGGGTCGGGGTTGACCGCGCAGTCGCCGTACACGAGCACCTTGTCGGCGAGGCACATGAAGAAGACCGAGGAGACGATCGAGGCGTCCGGCTTCGTCTTGATGATCTCGAAGGCGGGCCGGATGGTGGCGGCGGTGGAGTGCACCGAACCCGACACCATGCCGTCGGCCAGGCCCTCCTGGACCATCAGCGTGCCGAAGTAGTTCACGTCGGCGACCACGTCGTACGCCAGCTCCACGGTGACGCCCTTGTGGGCGCGCAGCTGCGCGTAGCGCTCGGCGAACTGCTGGCGCAGCTCGGAGGTCGCCGGGTCGATGATCTGGCACTTGGTGACGTCGATGCCGAGGTCCGCGGCCTTCTTGCGGATCGCCTCCACATCACCGAGCAGGGTCAGCTCGCACACGTTCCGGCGCAGCAGGACATCGGCGGCGCGCAGCACCCGGTCCTCGTTGCCCTCGGGCAGCACGACCCGGCGCCGGTGGGCGCGGGCCTGCTCCAGGAGCACGTGCTCGAACATCATCGGGGTGACCCGGCCGCTGCGGGCCACCGAGACCCGGCGCAGCAGGTCGGCGGTGTCCACGTGCCGCTCGAAGAGGCCGAGCGCGGTCTCCGCCTTGCGGGGGGTCGCCGCGTTCAACTTCCCTTCCAGGGCGAAGAGTTCCTGCGCGGTGGGGAAGGAGCCGTGGCTGACCGCGACCACCGGGGTGCCCGGCGCGAGCCGGTCGGCCAGGGTCAGGATCGCCTCGCCGGGCCGCTCGTCGAGGGTGAGCAGCACGCCCGCGATCGGCGGGGTGCCGGCGCTGTGCGCGGCGAGCGAGCCGACCACCAGGTCGGCGCGGTCGCCCGGGGTCACGACCAGGCAGCCCGGGGTCAGCGCGTTCAGGAAGTTCGGCAGCATCGCGCCGCCGAAGACGAAGTCGAGGGCGTCGCGCGCGAGCCCGGCGTCGTCGCCGAGCAGCACCGTGCCGCCCAGGGCCGCGGTGATCTGGGCGACCGTGGGCGCCGAGAGCGCGGGCTCGTCCGGCAGGACGTAGCAGGGCACGGGCAGGCGCGCTGCCAGGCGCTCCTCGATCTCGTGCCGGTCGACGGGGGCGACCCGGTTGACCACCATGGCCAGCACATCGCAGCCGAGCCCGTCGTAGGCCCGGTAGGCGTTGCGGGCCTCGGCCCGTACGGACTCGGCGGTCTGGCCCTTGCCGCCGACCACCGGTATCACCGAGGCGCCGAACTCGTTGGCGAGCCGGGCGTTGAGCGCCAGCTCGTCGGGGAGCTGGGTGTCGGCGAAGTCGGTGCCGAGGACCAGGACGACCTCGTAGTCGCGGGCCACCCGGTGGAAGCGGTCGACGAGCCGTGAGACCAGTTCGTCGGTACCCTGCTCCGCCTGGAGCGCGGACGCCTCGTGGTAGTCCATCCCGTACACCGTGGCGGCGTCCTGGGCCAGCCGGTAACGGGCGCGGAGCAGATCGAACAGGCGGTCAGGTCCGTCGTGCACCAGCGGGCGGAAGACGCCCACCCGGTCCACCTGGCGGGTCAGGAGCTCCATGACTCCCAGCTCGATGACCTGGCGGCCGTCTCCCCGGTCGATCCCGGTCACGTACACGCTGCGCGTCACGCGTGCTCTCCCGTTCTGCATCGCAGGAAATTGTCCATATAGGGCGGTCTTGCCCCCTTGACAATACCTCTGCCAATGGATAGGACGCCCGCCGGACGAAAGGCCCGGCGGCAGGGTCGGAAGACCCGCCCCCCATGATGGTCGGAGTAGCAGGACGGGCGGGTGGCCCGGGGTGCGTGGGACAATCTGAATTGCTCACGTTACGGGGGATTAGGGCGTGACCTCCCAGGACCAGCGAAGCAGGAGATTGACCACGATGCGCATCGGAGTTCTCACCGCAGGCGGCGACTGCCCCGGCCTGAACGCAGTGATCCGGTCGGTCGTGCACCGAGCCGTGGTCGGTCACGGCGATGAAGTCATCGGATTCGAGGACGGGTTCAAGGGCCTGCTCGACGGCCACTACCGCCCGCTCGACCTGAACGCGGTGAGCGGCATCCTGGCCCGCGGCGGCACCATCCTCGGCTCGGCCCGCCTGGAACGCGACCGGCTGCGCGAAGCGTCCGAGAACTGCGCCGAGTTGACCAGGCGCTACGGCATCGACGCGCTCATCCCGATCGGCGGCGAGGGCACGCTCACCGCGGCCCGCATGCTGTCCGACGCGGGCATGCCCGTGGTCGGCGTGCCCAAGACCATCGACAACGACATCTCCGCCACCGACCGCACCTTCGGCTTCGACACCGCGGTGGGCGTCGCCACCGAGGCCATCGACCGCCTCAAGACGACCGCGGAGTCGCACCAGCGCGTGATGGTCGTCGAGGTCATGGGCCGGCACGCGGGCTGGATCGCCCTGGAGTCCGGCATGGCCGGCGGCGCCCACGGCATCTGCCTGCCCGAGCGGCCCTTCCAGGTCGACGACCTGGTCAAGATGGTGGAAGAGCGCTTCGCGCGCGGCAAGAAGTTCGCTGTCGTCTGCGTCGCCGAGGGGGCGCACCCCGCCGACGGCTCGATGCCGTACGAGAAGGGCGCCATCGACCAGTACGGCCACGAGCGCTTCGCCGGCATCGGCAACCGGCTCGCGGTCGAACTGGAGCGGCGCCTGGGCAAGGAGGCCCGCCCGGTCATCCTCGGCCACGTCCAGCGCGGCGGCGTCCCGACCGCCTACGACCGCGTCCTCGCGACCCGGTTCGGCTGGCACGCGGTGGAGGCCGTGCACCGCGGCGAGTTCGGCAACATGACCGCGCTGCGCGGCACGGACATCGTGATGGCCCCGCTGGCCCACGCGGTGACCACCCTGAAGACGGTCCCGGACAACCGGATGTACGAGGCGGAGTCGGTGTTCTAGCCGGGCGACACGGGACCTGAGTCCCTAATTCCGGGGGCCGGAGGTCACCTGTCGGCGGGCGCGCTACCCATGGGCCAGCTCCCAGAACCGGTCGACGATGCGGTCGAGGAAGTCCCGCCCCGCGTCCCCCGTGTCGTTGTCCGAGCCCCAGTTGAGCGTGGCGACCATGTGCGACTGGTACTCGCCGTGGAGCTGGTCGAGCACTCCCTCCACATGCTGCCTGGAGAGCGGGAGCAGCTTCGCCGTCGGCTTGACGTACGCCTGCCAGCGCGTGGTCACCGCGCCGCGCAACAGCTCGGCCAGGTCCTCGTTCTGGCCGGTGGCCGTCACATAGTCGCGCAGCGACAGCTGGAGCAGATCGGCCAGGGCCGCCGACTGGCGTTCGTTGCCGCGCCAGCGCCCCGCGTCCTCCATCCGCCGGTACGCCCCGACGTCGAGCCCGACCCGGCGGGCCATGTCCTCCAGGGTCAGGCCGCGCGCGAGCCGGTGCTCGCGCAGGGTGGAGGCGGCCGCCATCAGATCGCCGGGGGAGCACCACAGGACTCCGGCCAGTGCGGTCAGCTCCCGTGCCTCGGGCGCCGCGAGCCCCCGCTCCCACGCCATCACGGTGTCCGGTGACACCAGCAGGCCGTACTGGGCGCGCATGCCGTAGGCGACGTGGCCGGGGGCCATGCCCAGGGCCTCTCGCAGTCGGCGGGCCGCGAGGGCATTGAAGGGTGGGGTGGGGTGCACGCGCACACCGTAGGACGGTAAGTGACATCTGCCTACGGTGTGTTCCACCAAAGAACGTGAATTGGAGGAAAGTACGGTTTTGGTGGCGTCCGGGTTACCTAAGGGTTCGATAAGCGTGTGCTCGCCCACGCTAACCCTTCACTCCGCCGGCCAGTGCGAAACCTCCGCCGAGCCGCCGGGCGATCAGGACGTACAGCAGCAGCACCGGCGTGGAGTACAGGATCGAGAAGGCGGCGAGCTGGCCGTAGACCACCGAGCCGTAGTTCCCGAAGAACGTGAAGATCGAGACCGAGGCGGGCAGCCGGTCGGGGGAGAGCAGCAGCATGAAGGGGACGAAGAAGTTCCCCCACAGCATGATGAAGGTGTAGACCGTCACCACGGTCACTCCCGGGCCCATCAGCGGCAGCACCACCCGCACCAGGGTCTGCGGCATGGACGCCCCGTCCGTCCAGGCGGCCTCCTCCAGGGCGAGCGGCACCCCGTCCATGAAATTCTTCATCAGCCAGATGGCGAACGGGAGTTGGGAGGTGGCGAGGAACAGTGCCGTGCCGTACGTCGTGTCCACGAGGTTCACCTGTACGAAGAGCCCGTACACCGGAACCATCACCGCCGTGATCGGCAGGCACGTCGTGAACAGGACCGTGAGCAGGTACGGGCGGGTCAGGCGGGAGCGGTAGCGGGAGAGCGGGTAGGCCGCGAGCGCCGCGCACACCACCGTCAGCAGCGTGGAACTCCCGCACAGGACGAGGCTGTTGAGCATCGGCGTGAAGGTGATGTCGGGGGTCAGGACGGCCGAGAAGTTGTCCGGGGTCACCGAGCCGGGGAGCCGCACCCGCAGATCGGCCTGGGTGTCCACGGAGGCCAGCAGCAGCCAGAGCAGCGGCACCGCGAAGGCCGCCGCGACCGCGAGCAGGGCCAGGTCGGCGGCGAGCCGCTGCCGGGTGCGGCGGCGCACCCGGCCCGTGCGGGCCGGCCCGCGGCCAGGGGTGGCCGGCCCGCTTCCGCGGGGCGTCGGCCCGCGTCCCCCGCGGGCCGTCACACGTCCACCTTCATCAGCCGCAGATAGACCACCGAGAACAGCGAGCCGACCAGGAGCAGCAGGAGTGCGACCGCCGTGCCGTAGCCGATCAGGCTCTTCAGGAACGCCTGGTCGTACATGAACACCGGCAGCGTCTGGCTGCGGTCGCCCGGCCCGCCCCGGGTCATCGCCCAGATGAGGCCGAAGACGGAGAGCGTCTGGAGGGTGTTGAGCATCAGGTTGGTGCCGATGGAGCGCCGGATCATCGGCAGGGTGATGTGCCAGAACCGGCGCGCCCCGCCCGCCCCGTCGACCTCCGCCGCCTCCTCGATGTCGCGCGGGATCTCGGCGAGCGCGGCCGAGTAGATCAGCATCGAGAACGCGGTGCCGCGCCACACGTTGGCGAACGACACCGCGAGGATCGGCAGCGTGAACAGCCAGTTCTGGGTGGGGAGATGGAGCCAGCCGAGGATCGCGTTGAGCGTTCCCTCGCGCCGGAAGAAGGCGTAGAGCAGGAAGGCCGCCACGATCTCCGGCAGCACCCAGGCCGTGATCACCAGCGCCCCCGTCACCGTCCGCACCGGGCGCGAGGCCCGCCGCATCAGGGCCGCGAGCGCCAGGCCGAGCGTGTTCTGGCCGATCAGCGACGACAGGACGGTGAAGACGAGGGTGAGCCGGACCGCGTTGCGGAATGCCGGGTCGGCGAAAGCCCGCCGGAAGTTGGCGAGGCCGACGAAGTCGACCGTCGACGATCCGGTCAACTGCATGTCGGTGAAGGCGATGTAGACGCAGTAGCCGATCGGACCGGCGAGGAAGAGCAGCAGGAGCAGCGTCGCGGGCGCGATCGGCAGCCAGCGCACCGCACGGGAACGCGCCCCGCCCCGCGCCGGTACGAAGATGCTCAACTCGCTTCCTGCGCGAGGGACTTGAGCTGTTCGTCGTAGTTCTTGGCGGCAGCGGCCGCCGAGCCGCCGGTGGTGACCGACTCCATCGCCTCGCCGATCGCCGTCGACACCTGCGGATACACCGCGAGCGCGGGCCGGTAGTGGGTGACGGGGACGAGGCCGGTGAAGAAGGTGATGCCCGGCATGGAGTGCAGATACGTCGGGTCGGCGGCCACGTCCGTGCGGACCGCGATCTGGGCGTCCGCCACGTCCCACTTCACCGCGTTCTGTGTCGTCTGCAGGGTCTTGACGAAGTCGAAGGCGAGGGCGGGGTTGGCCGCCTTCGCGGGGATCGCCCACGTCCAGCCGCCCGACATCGAGACCTTGCCCGGCGCCTGGCCGTACTGGGTCGGCATCGCCGCCTGGCCCAGCGTGGTGGACCAGGCGGGCCACTCCTTGGGACCCTTGTTGATCCAGTTCTGGCCGAGCCAGGAACCGTCGAGGGCGATGGCCAGCTTGCCGTTCGGCATCCAGTCGGTGGCCAGATGCGTGCCCACATTGGGGTCGAGGGCGTCGGAGGGGTCGGGCCCGAGCTTCTCCGCGTACACCGTCCGTACGAAGGCGAGGGCGTCCTTGAAGCCCTGGGTGCCCGAGACCCACTTCTTGGCCGCCGGGTCGTACAGCGGGTTCGTGCCGGTCCCGTACAGGAGCATCTCCAGGCCCTGCATGGCGGAGGCCTCGCCGCCCGCCTTGCCGGTGTAGACGTTGAGCGGGATGACGCCGGGGACCTTCTCCTTGACCGTGCGGGCGGCGTCCAGGAGTTCCGCCCAGTTCTTCGGCTGCCAGTTCGCCGGCAGGCCCGCCTTCGCGAAGATCTGCTTGTTGAACCACAGGCCCCGGGTGTCCGTGCCGTCCGGGACCCCGTACGTCTTGCCGTCCTCGGCCTTCGCCGCCGCCTTCGCGGTGTCGACGAAGCGGCCCCACTGGTCCCAGGAGGACAGGTAGTCGTCCAGCGGGCGCAGATAGCCCGCCCCGATGTCGGCGTTGATGCGGAACGTGTCCTCGTACACCAGGTCGGGGGCGGTCTTCGGGGAGCGCATCATCTGCTGGACCTTGGCCGCGTAGTCGTTGTCGGCGGCCTGGATCGGCACGAGCTCGGCCTTCTTGCCGGGATGGGCCTGCTCGAACTGCTCCTTGACGTCCGCCAGGAACGCGTCCTTGAAGCGGATCTTGTTGTCGGTGGAGCGGTTGTACGCGATCTTCACGGTGTTGGCGTCGCTGCCGGAGCCGCCGCAGCCGGCGAGCGCTCCGGCGGCGAGGGCGGCGGCGAGGGCCAGGGAGAGCCGGTGTCCCCTGGCCGCTCGGCGCGGGCGGGACACGGGGGCTGCGGCGGGGGCGGTGGGGCGCACGGGCACGACCTCCTCGGGCCAGGCGTGCGGCCATGGCCACGGCCGCACTTGGCTGCCCGGTGAACGTAAGGGTGCCCGCGGACAAGGTCAACCCCGCCCCCGGCCCGGCTGACAACCTTGTCAACCGCCGTGCCGCCGCGCGGAGTTGAGCCAGCGGTACTGCAACTCGGGGCGGCCGATCTGGCCGTACTGGGGCGTGCGCTCGGCGCGGCCGGTGGTGACCAGATGTTCCAGATAGCGGCGGGCGGTGATCCGCGAGATGCCGACCGCCAGGCCGGCCTCCGCCGCCGTCACGCCCTGCGGTGCCTCGCGCAGGGTGCGGGTGACCGCCTGCAACGTGGGCGCGCTCAGCCCCTTGGGGAGCGCGGACGGCTGCGGGGCGCGCAGCGCGGCCAGCGCCCGGTCCACCTCCTCCTGCCCGCTCGCCTCCCCGGCCGCCGCCCGGAACTCGGCGTACCGCACGAGCCGGTCGCGCAGGGTGGGGAACGTGAACGGCTTCAGTACGTACTGCACGACGCCGAGCGAGACGCCCTCGCGCACCATCGTCAGGTCCCGTGCCGAGGTCACCGCCACCACATCGGCGCTGTGCCCGGCCGCCCGCAGCGACCGTACGAGCTGGAGGCCGTGGCCGTCCGGCAGATACAGGTCGAGCAGCAGCAGGTCCACCTCGGTCCGCTCCAGGGCGCGCAGCGCCTCCGCCCGCGAGTGCGCGACCGCGACCGGGGTGAAGCCGGGCACCCGGCCGACATAGAGCCGATGCGCCTCGGCCGCGACGGGATCGTCCTCGACGACCAGGACCCTGATCATGCGCGCACTCCCTGCTGTATGGGCAGCCGCACGGTGAACTCGGCCCCGCCGTAAGGACTTCGGTCGAGTGCGATGGTGCCGCCGTGCCGGGCCGCGGTGAGCCGGACCAGGGCGAGACCGAGGCCGCGCCCCGGGCTCTTCGTCGACCATCCCCGCTCGAACACGGCCTCGGCGGCGGCCGGGTCGACGCCGGGCCCGCTGTCCGCGACCCGCACCACGAGGGAGCCGTCCTCGGTGGTGAGCGTGACGGCGACCTCGGCGGCGGCGCTGCCCTGTGCCGCGTCCACCGCGTTGTCCACGAGGTTGCCGAGGACGGTCACCAGGTCGCGGGCGGGCAGCGAGTCCGGCAGGAGGCCGTCCCCGATCGCGCTGCCCTCGGTGAGGACCAGCTCCACCCCGTGCTCGTTGGCCTGCGCCGCCTTGCCGAGGAGCAGCGCGGCGAGCACCGGTTCGCCGACCGCGGTGACCACCTGGTCGGTGAGTGCCTGGGCCAGCTCCAGCTCGGCGGTCGCGAACTCGACGGCGTCCTCGACGCGGTCCAGCTCGATCAGCGAGACCACGGTGTGCAGCCGGTTCGCGGCCTCGTGCGCCTGGGCCCGCAGCGCCTGGGTGAATCCGCGCTCGGAGTCCAACTCGCCGGAGAGTGCCTGGAGTTCGGTGTGGTCGCGCAGGGTCACCACGGTGCCGCGCTGCCCGCCGGAGGAGACCGGCCGGGTGTTCAGGACCACGATCCGGTCGGCCGTCATGTGCACCTCGTCCACCCTCGGTTCGGAGGCGAGCAGCGCCCCGGCGAGGGCGGCGGGCAGGCCCAGTTCGGCGACCGGGCGGCCCACCGCGTCCTCGCCGAGCCCGAGCAGCTCGCGCCCGCCGTCGTTGATCAGGGCGATCCGCCGCCGCCCGTCCAGCATCAGGAGTCCCTCGCGCACGGCGTGCAGGGTGGCCTGGTGGTAGTCGTGCATACGGCTCAGCTCGGCCGCGTTCATGCCGTGCGTGTGCCGCCGCAGGCGCGCGTTGATCACGTAGGTGCCGAGGCCGCCGAGCACCAGCGCGCCACCCGCCATGCCGGCAAGTGCCGCCAGCTGCTTGCGCACCTGCTCGCTGATCCGGTCGATGGTGATGCCCGCGCTGACGAGCGCGGTGATCCGGCCATGATCATCGGGGTCGCGCACCGGCGTCACGACCCGTACGGACGGGCCGAGCACGCCCATGTGCGTCTCGGTGAACGTCTCGCCGCGGAGCGCCGGGGCGGTGTCGCCGAGGTAGGTCCGGCCGATCTCGCCCGGCACGGGGTGCGTCCAGCGGGTGCCGTCCGGCGCCATGACCACGACGAAGTCGACGCCCGTCGTGGCGACCAGGGTCCCTGCGTACGGCTGGAGGGCAGCCGTGGGGTCCTTGGTGCGGGCCGCCTCGATCACCGAGGGCGAGGCGGCGACCGAGGTCGCGGTCGCGATCGCCTGGCGCCGCGCGGTCTCCTCGGCCTGGCGGCGGTCGGCCAGGTAGGAGAAGAGCGCGCACCCCGCCACGATCGCGGCGACCAGGACCACCTGCATGGCGAAGAGCTGGCCGGCGAGCGAACGGGGTCGGGGAAGACGCATCCGGTCAGTGTGCTGGCTGGATCCGCATGAACGAAATGCACGTAACGGTGACCGGCGTCACAGTCTGCTGGATAGTCGCGGGGATCGCTCAAGGGCCATCGGGACATGGCCGCAGCCGCAGCAGAGCCGCAACGAAGGAGAACCCCAGTGGCAGAGCCAGCCGCCACCGCCCGCCGGGAACGCACCCGCTATCTCTACCTCGCCGTGATCGGCGCGGTGATCCTCGGCATCGTCGTGGGCTTCGCGGCGCCGGGGGTCGCCGTCCAGCTGAAGCCGATCGGCACCGGGTTCGTGAACCTGATCAAGATGATGATCTCGCCCATCATCTTCTGCACGATCGTGCTCGGCGTCGGCTCGGTGCGCAAGGCCGCCAAGGTCGGTGCCGTGGGCGGCCTCGCGCTCGGCTACTTCCTCGTCATGTCGACCGTGGCCCTCGCCATCGGCCTGGTGGTCGGCAACATCCTGGAGCCCGGCTCCGGCCTCCATCTGACGGAGGCGGCCCGGCACGCCGGCGCCAAGCAGGCCGCCGGGGCCAGCGAGTCGACCGCGGACTTCCTGCTCTCGATCATCCCCAGGACGATGGTGTCCGCCTTCACCGAGGGCCAGGTCCTCCAGACCCTCCTGATCGCCCTGCTCGCCGGCTTCGCGCTCCAGGCGCTCGGCTCGGCGGGGCAGCCGGTGCTGCGCGGCATCGAGCACATCCAGCGGCTGGTCTTCCGCATCCTGGCGATGGTGATGTGGGCGGCGCCCATCGGCGCGTTCGGCGCGATCGCGGGGGTGGTCGGGGAGACCGGTGTGGACGCCCTGAAGGCGCTGGCCGTCATCATGATCGGCTTCTACGTCACCTGCGCCCTCTTCGTGTTCGTGGTGCTCGGCGCGATCCTGAAGCTGATGACCGGTGTGAACATCTTCGGCCTCCTGAAGTACCTGGCCAGGGAGTTCCTGCTGATCCTGTCCACGTCCTCGTCGGAGTCCGCGCTGCCGCGGCTCATCGCGAAGATGGAGCACCTGGGCGTGAGCCGCTCGGTGGCCGGCATCACGGTGCCGACCGGCTACTCGTTCAACCTCGACGGCACCGCGATCTATCTGACGATGTCCTCGCTGTTCATCGCCAACGCGATGGGCAAGCCGCTGGGCGCGAGCGAGCAGATCTCGCTGCTGCTCTTCATGATCATCGCCTCGAAGGGCGCGGCCGGCGTCACGGGCGCGGGCCTGGCCACCCTGGCCGGCGGTCTCCAGTCCCACCGCCCCGAACTGGTCGACGGCGTCGGCCTGATCGTCGGCATCGACCGCTTCATGAGCGAGGCGCGGGCGCTGACCAACTTCGCGGGCAACGCGGTGGCCTGTGTCCTGGTCGGCACCTGGACCAAGGAGATCGACAAGGCCAGGGTCGCGGAGGTCCTGGCGGGCCGCCTGCCGTTCGACGAGCGGATGCTGACGGCGGGCGAACCCGAGGTGCCGGAACAGCGCGAGGACCCGAAGCCGGCTTCCCCCGCGGCCAGTTCCCCGGTGCCCAACTGAGGAAGTCCGATCGGGAATGCCCCATTCCCGCTCAAGGATGCCTAATTGAGGATGTTGACCGCGCGGGCGACCACGAGCACGACGGTCAGCAGGGAAACGGCGGACTGCACCATCATCAGCATCTTCGCCCACCGGTTCAGCGGCATCACATCGGTCGGACTGAACGCGGTGGCGTTGGTGAACGACAGATAGAGATAGTCCGGGAAGGCCGGTTCCCAGTGCGGCGGGGCCAGTTCGGGGCTCTGCATCTGCGGGAAGAGGAAGTCGGGATAGATCCGGGTCGCCTGCATCCGGGCGACCGGTCCGCCCCGGTCCCACTCCCAGTACCAGAGCGCGAACACGATCACGTTGGTCAGCCAGATGCCGCCGCCCGTCACCAGCAGGGCGGTGGCGTCATGGCCCTCCTGCCCCCGCACGAGCCCGACCACGAGCCGTACCGCCGACCAGCCGTTGGCCGCGCTGATGCAGGCGATGAGCACGAGCCCCGCAACCCGGTACAGCCGCGAGGCCCGTTCGATGCGCAGGGGGTTGGCCGCGATGAGCGCCGCGACGAGCGCGACCTCCAGCGCGGGCAGCAGCCACCCCGGGTGAATGGTCAGCCGCTCGGGCAGCGTCCATTGCAGGGCGACGGCGACCAGCACGGCCACGGCGGATGCCCACCGCGACTCCCCCCGGGTGGCCCGCTGCCATGCGGGCACCGGCGGGTGCGCGGGGTGGTGCGGGGTGCCCTGCTCGGGTCCGTGCGCCGGGTCGTGCGCGGAGCCGTGCGCCGGGTCGTGCTCGGGCTCGTCGTGCGGTAC
Source organism: Streptomyces sp. CB01201 (assembly GCF_002803085.1). Taxonomy (GTDB): domain Bacteria; phylum Actinomycetota; class Actinomycetes; order Streptomycetales; family Streptomycetaceae; genus Streptomyces; species Streptomyces hundungensis. Next base: position 104,654 of record NZ_NNBJ01000012.1, read on the forward strand.
GTGTGTCACGGGGCCCATGCTGCCGCCCCGGCCGGGCGGGAGCGAACCGGGGGTCAGCCGTCCGGCTCGGGCGCGTACTCGTACCTTCGGGTGGCAGCAGCAAAGGTCGGACGACTCCCGTTCGGTTCAAGGCCGTTCAAGGCGACCTGTCACCGACCATGACCCACCACCCACGATCATTCGAAGACGCCGCCTAGAACGGCAAGGTCAGCAGCCGGGTCAGCCAGATGACAGCCGGGACGCAGAGAAGGACGCCCCAGCAGCCGGTCAGAAAGAAGGCGCCCAGGGTGTAGCCCAGCCAGGAGTTCACGCGGGCCGGCGCGAGCACGCGTGAGGGGTCCCGGGGGTCGTACGTGATCTCGTCGCGTTCCTCCCGGGCGCAATGCGCGGCCACCTCCCGGCCGTCGAGCGTGCGGAAGTGGGCGAGCGGATCGTCGTTTTCGGCCCTCAAGACCGTTTCGAACCTCGCACGTACGGTGACGCCCCGGCGCCACATCACCCACCGCGTGTTCAACTGGGTCATCCACACCCATAGCCACAGCAGGGCGAATCCGGCCGGGAGCAGCAGCCAGGCGAAGAAGCCCCCGACCGGATCGACGGGCAGCGCGACGGCCAGGGGCAACCCCACGACCGCGTACGAGAGTCCCCGACGCCACCAGTGGTTGCCGTGCAGCACCCGATCGCGAAGGCCTGCCGCCAGGCGCAGGGGCCATATGCGGCGCGAATGCCGCTGTACGGGCTGCCGGTTGCCCGAGGGACCGGCGTCACCGATGATCGCTTCGATCTCCGAGGCGAGCGCGGTGACGATGTCCGCGTTGCGGTGCCGGACCCTGACGGCCGAGCTGCCCCGTGCGTCCCGCGAGGCCGGAGCGGCTCGGGCGTCCTGAGGGTCCCGCGCGTCCTCGACGAGGTGCACGGTCAGCGACTTCCCGGCGGCCTCGACCCGGCGGATCCGCGTCCCGGGCACCACGACGGTCCTGCGCCCCCGAGTCCAGTGCAACGCGCCCTGCTCCACCCAGGCGCGGGTACGGCCGCGCGCCAGGACGACTCCGAGCGCGGGCGCCGTGTTCGATTCCCCCATGGCCAGGGATCCTAAGCGGACGCACCGGCCTCGGCTCCCCGCGGGGTGGACCGAGGCCGGAGAACGGGGCCGGGGCTCAGCTGCCCAGGGCCTTCACCGCCTGGTAGTACGTCCACGCCGTCGCGTCGCACGAGGCCTTCTTCGCGGTGCCGTACGCGGTGCAGACGCGCTTGAGGTCCTCGTACAGGGCGCTGTCCACGCGGGCCTTGTTCGCGGGGAACTGGCCCGCCGCCTTGTAGTTGCGGTAGCCGAAGTCGTGGCGGGCGCAGGACAGTTTGAAGGGGAAGCCGAAGGGGTTGTCGGGGGACTTAGAGCAGTAGTCCGTCGACCAGTCGAAGCCGTACGCGGCCCAGCGGCCCTGGTCGTTGTGGGCGGCCTGCCACGCGCTGGAGCTGCTCGCGCTGGTCTGCGTGAAGGAGGCGAGCACCTGCGCCTTGTCGGCCGGGGTGGCCTGGGCCGGGGCGGTGGCGAACGCGGCGAGGGCGAGTGCCGCGGTCGCGGTCATGCTCAGGGTGGTACGACGGCGCATCCTGAACCTCCGTGGGGGGAGCGGTAGGTGACGTGCCGTCACTCTCGCCCCACGGGCCGTGTGCGGGCTACGGGCTTGCTGAAGAAGCCCCGAAAGATTTCCGGGGTTGTCGACTGCCGGTCACCGGTCGAGCGCCGACCGTCCGGTTGTCCATCGGTTCGACTGCCTCTGGCCGGCTGCTTGTGGCCGACTGCCTGGCACCGGCTTCCCCCCCCGGTCGCCCACCGGCTTCCGCCCCCCACGGGTCGCCCACCGGCTACCGGCTCAGCGCCGCCGCCACGATCTCGGCCGTGCGGTCCGCCGGGACGCCGGCCGAGAGGAGGAGGGTCGTCGCGGCCGAGCGGCCCGCCTCGGATGCGGGCAGGGCGCCCTCGTTGACCGCCTCCATCAGGCCGAACAGGGACTGCTCGTGCACATAGGCGAGGGCGGCGGGCGGCAGGGGAGAGGTGAACACCCCTGCCCGCAGGCCGAGTTGGAGCAGGTCCACGCACTCCTTGCGGACCGGGGCGAGACGCAGCTTGATGCCGGCCATGGTGACGCTGCGCTGGGCCAGGGCGACCAGGAGACGGTAGCGGTCGGCGATCTCCCAGACCGCGAGGGTGGCCCGGGCCAGTGCCTCGGCCGGGTCGGTGATGCCCGCGCGACCCTCGCGGTGCGCGTCCGCGACGGTCTCCGCCGCCTCGTCCACCAGCGCCGCGATCAGCGCGTCCCGGCTCGGGAAGTGCCCGTACACCGTGCGCCGCACGACCCCCGCCGCGCGGGCGATCTGGTCCATCGACGCGTCCGGGTCGCGGAGCAGCTCGGCGAAGGCCACCTCCATGATGCGGCGGCGGTTCGCGTCGGCGCGGCCCCCCGAGGGGGCGGCAGGGGTTGCTGTCACGCCCCCATTTTGCACAGCGCCGTGCAGGGGCGTAAATTGCACAGCGCTGTGTAATTGCACAGTGTTGTGCAAGTAGTCGATGTGGATCTTCCCCGCTGGGGGCCCCGGGGGCGACAGGCCTCGGGGAAGCAAGACCGAGGAAGGGTGAGACACCGTGGGTCTCGTCATCAACCAGCCCGTCGAGAAGATGGGGGCGCCCTACCGGCGACGCTGGTGGGCGCTGCTCGTGCTCTGCCTCAGCCTGCTGATCATCGTGATGGCCAACACCGCCCTGACGGTGGCCGCCCCCGACATGACCAAGGACCTGGGGCTCAGCAGCTCCGACCTGCAATGGGTCATCGACGGCTACACCGTCCCGTACGCCGCCCTGATGCTGCTGCTCGGCGCGATCGGCGACAAGTACAGCCGGCGCGGCGCACTCGTGCTCGGTCTGCTCGTCTTCGCGGGCGCCTCCGTGGCCGGCTCGCTCGTCGACAGCTCGACCGGTGTCATCGCGTCCCGCGCCGTCATGGGCGTCGGCGCCGCGCTGATCATGCCCGCGACCCTGTCGCTGCTCGCCTCCACCTTCCCGCGCGCCGAGCGCGCCAAGGCGATCCTGCTGTGGACCGCGACCGCCGGAATCGCCATCGCCGCCGGGCCGTTGGTCGCGGGCGCGCTCCTGGAGAACCACGGCTGGGCCTCGACGTTCCTGATCAACGTGCCGATCGCACTGCTCGCGGTCGTCGGCGCGTTCGTCCTCGTACCGCCGTCGAAGGCCGCCCACCACGACCGCATCGACTACGTCGGCGGTCTGCTGTCGGTCGTCTCCGTCGGCGCGCTCGTCTACATGATCATCCAGGGCCCGCACTTCGGCTGGGACATCAAGGCGATCGGCGCCGCCGTCGTCGCCGGGCTCGGCTTCCTCGTCTTCGTCCTGTGGGAGCTGCGCCACCCGCGCCCCGTCCTGGACGTACGCCGCTTCGCGCACCGCATGTTCTCCGGCTCGCTGCTCGCCGTCGCGCTGTTCTTCCTCGCGGTCTTCGGCGCGTTCTACTACCTCACCCAGCACCTCCAGTTCGTGCTCGGCTACACCCCGCTGGAGACCGGCATCCGCATGCTGCCGCTGGCCGGCGCGGTCTTCGTGGGCTCCGCGCTCACCGGGTTCCTGACCCCGCGGCTCGGCATGAAGGTCACCGTCACGGCCGGCATGGTCGCCGGTACCGTCGCGCTCGCCCTGCTCACCCGGGTCGACTCCGGCTCCGGGTACGGCGACTTCCTCGCCCCGCTGATCATCCTGGGCGTCGCCATCGGGCTCGCCCTCTCGCCCTGCACGGACGCGATCATGGGCGCGTTCCCGGAGGCCGAACTCGGCGTCGGCGGCGCGGTCAACGACACCTCGCTCGAACTCGGCGGCTCCCTCGGCATCGCCATCCTCGGCTCGGTGCTCGCCAAGTCGTACTCCTCGCACCTCGCGGACGCCACCGCCGGCACGAAGCTGCCCGCATCCGCCCTCGCCACCGCGCAGGACTCCGTCGGCGCCGGTTACGCCGTCGCCCAGGGCATCGGGGACCAGGCCAAGCAGCTCGGTGCCCAGGCGCTGCACGCCGGCTCCCCGCAGCAGGCGGCCCAGCTCAAGGCGCAGGCCGAGCAACTCGCGGCGGGCGCGCAGCAGATGAGCCACGCGGTCGGCTCCGCGTTCTCCGACGCGGTCGCCCGCACCAGCCTCATCGGGGCGGTCATCCTGGGTGTGGGCACCGTCCTGGTCGCCGTCCTCCTGCCGCGCCGCGACAAGAGCGCCGCGCAGCCGGAGCAGCCGTCGGACGACTCGGAGCGCGAGCCCCTGTCGGTCTGAGCGGCCCGGAGACCGCGCGGGCGGCCGGGCGGTCGGTTTGGTCGGTTGGTCGGGTTGGTCGGTTGGTCGGGCGGTCGGCGTGCGCGTCGATCGCCCGGCTCCTGCGACGGCGGCCTTGCCTTGACGTCGACGTGAACGCTTACCGTCCTTGTCATGCGCATCGGCGAACTCGCGGCGCGGGCGGGCACCACCACTCGCGCGCTCAGGTACTACGAGTCGCGCGGCCTGCTCGCCGCGCGGCGCACCGACAACGGCTACCGCACGTACGACGAGGACGACCTGCGGCTGCTCCAGCAGATCCGGACCCTCCAGGACTTCGGGTTCGATCTGGAGGAGACCCGGCCGTTCGTGGAGTGCCTGCGGGCGGGCCACCCGGCCGGTGACAGCTGTCCCGCGTCGCTCGCGGTGTACCGCCGCAAGCTGGCCGAGCTCGACGCGTTGATCGACGAGCTCGGTGCCGTGCGCACCCGGGTGCGGGCGGAGCTGGCGCGGGCCGAGGTGCTGGCGACGGCGGAGGTGCCGGGCGGGCCCGAGCCGCGCTGCGAGTTGAGCCCGAAGACATGACCGGCGCACCGCATGCGCGCGGTGACCGGACGACAACGGGCACTTGGATCCGAGGGGATGACGCGTTGATCGAGGCAGCAGGCGTGGACGAGGTCACGGACGAGACGTTCGCCGAGGAGGTGACGGGGTCGAGCCTTCCGGTCCTGGTGGAGTTCACGGCCGACTGGTGCGGGCCGTGCCGCCAACTCGCGCCCGTCCTGGGCGCGCTGGCGAAGGAGGAGGCGGGCCGGCTGAAGATCGTCGTGTTGGACGTGGACCGGAACCCGGAGACGACCGCCAAGTACGGCATCCTGTCGGCGCCCACCCTCGTGGTCTTCGTCGACGGCGAACCGGTGAAGTCGATGGTGGGCTCGCGCCCCAAGCGGCGGCTGCAACAGGAACTGGCCGATGTGATCTGAGCGGGCGAGCCCACAAAAATGCCCCGGATGAATTGACATCCGGGGCGTTCTCCTGCGTATATTAAGTGTTTCGCGCCTTCCGATAAGAAGTCACGAATAAGCTTTATGGAAGCACTGTATCGCGTCAGGAGTGGAATTGTCAACCGAGGAATTTCGGAAGGAACAACAATTCATCACCGACCTCTACATCCGGCTCGACCAGCTGCGGGAGCAGGCCGAGAGCGCGGTGCGGTCGGCGTTGTCCCAGGTCGGCACGGGTCTCCAGGCCCGGCTCGAACGGGATGTGACGGTCGCCGAACAGTCCGGGCTGCTCGGCGCGCTCGACGCGGGTGAGAACGGGCTGTGCTTCGGGCGGCTCGATTTCCAGGACGGCGCAACGCACCATGTGGGGCGCATCGGAATCCGCAGAAATGACCGGGAACGCACTCCCCTCGTGATCGACTGGCGGGCCGAAAAGGCACGCCCGTTCTATCTCGCCACCGGGTATTCCCCGATGGGACTGCGGCGCAGGCGCCACATCACCACCCAGGGCCGCACCGTCACCGCGCTGCACGACGAGCTGCTCGACCTGACGGATCCGGAGCGCACCGGGCACGAGGGCGCCAACGCCGACGAGGTGCTCCTCGCCGCGCTGGATGCCGCCCGCACCGGCCGGATGCACGACATCGTGCAGACCATCCAGGCCGAGCAGGACCGCATCATCCGCGCCCCGCACCGCGGTGTGCTCGTCGTGGAGGGCGGGCCCGGCACCGGAAAGACGGTCGTCGCGCTGCACCGCGCGGCGTATCTCCTCTACGAATACCGGGAGTTGCTGGCCCGCAGGGCCGTACTCGTGGTCGGCCCCAACCCGGCGTTCCTCGGCTACATCGGCGATGTGCTGCCCTCGCTCGGCGAGACGGGCGTGCTTCTGTCGACGATGTCCGAGCTGTTCCCCGGCGTGCACGCCACCGGTTCCGACACCCCCGAGGCCGCCGAGGTCAAGGGCCGGGCCGTCATGGCCGAGGTGCTGGCCGCGGCCGTGCGCGACCGCCAGACCGTGCCCGAGTGGGCCACGGAGATCCCGCACGACGGATACGGGACGCTCCAGCTGGACCGGGCGATGGCCGAGGACGCGCGGTGGCGGGCGCGCGAGAGCGGCCTGCCGCACAACCTGGCCCGGCCGCACTTCGCCTTCCACATCATCGACGCGCTCACCGCACAGCTGGTGGAGCGCATCGGCGCCGACCCCTTCGGCGGACCCAACCTGCTCGGCCCGGACGACGCCGCCCAGATGGGCAAGGAGATCGCGACGAGCCGTGAGGTGCACGCGGCGATCGACGAGCTGTGGCCGATGCTGACACCGCAGGAGTTCGTGGCGGACTTCCTGGCCGAGCCCTCCCATCTCCCGGACGCCGAGGCCAAGTTGATCCGGCGGACCGGCGGCGACTGGACGCCCGGCGATGTGCCCCTGCTCGACGAGGCGGCCGAAATCCTCGGTGCGGACGACAGCGCGGCGCGGGCCGCCGCCGAGGCCGAGCGCCAGGACCGCATCGCCTACGCGCAGGGTGTGCTCGACCTCTCCGCGGGCTCGGAGTCGTACGAGTTCGAGGACGAGGAGTCCGAGGTGCTCGCGGCGCACAACATCATCGACGCCGAGCGGATGGCGGAGCGGCACGAGGAGGCCGACCACCGCAGTGCGGCCGAGCGCGCCGCCGCCGATCGGACCTGGGCGTTCGGGCACATCATCGTCGACGAGGCGCAGGAGCTCTCGGCGATGGCGTGGCGGCTGCTGATGCGGCGCTGCCCGACCCGCTCGATGACGCTCGTCGGCGACCCCGCGCAGACCGCGGACGCGGCGGGGGTGGGCTCCTGGGAGGGGATCCTCTCCCCGTACGCAGCCGCCGGGCACTGGGAGCACGTCCGGCTCGGCGTCAACTACCGCACGCCGGCCGAGATCATGGAGGTGGCGGCCGGGGTCCTGCGGGACGCCGATCCCTCCTTCGTGCCGCCGAGCTCCGTCCGCTCCACCGGGGTGCGGCCCTGGGCCCGGCGGGTCGCACCCGGCGCGCTCGCGTCGGCGGTGGCGGACGCCGTCGCGGCCGACCAGGGCGCGGGGCGCCTCGCGGTCATCGCTCCGGCCGCGCTGCATGCCGCGCTCCTGGCGGCCCTGCCCGACGCGTCGTCGGGCCCCGTCCCCGACCTGACGAGCGAGGTGGTCCTCCTCGACCCGCGTCAGGCGAAGGGGCTGGAGTTCGATGCGGTGCTGGTGGTGGAGCCGGGGGAGTACGGGGTGAGCGACCTGTACGTCGCGCTGACGCGGGCCACGCAGAGGCTGGGGGTGCTGGCCTCGGGGCCGCTGCCCCCGCCCCTGGGCGACTTGCCGACCGCCTAGCCGGCCGCCGCGCCCCCTGGGGCCTTGCCTTTGCCCCTCCCCGCCCCTTCCCTAAACCCTCCGGGGGTGGTGCGGGGATGGGTGGGCTTCCGGGGGCTGCCCCCCCGGGGCCCCGCTCGTTTCGGCTGCGGACCGTGCGTGGCTGGTCGCGCAGTTCCTCGCGCCCCTGGGCGTGCCGGTGCGGGGGTGGGGGGCGGTTTTCCGGGGCTGCGCCTCCGGGCCCCGCTCGCTTCGGCTGCGGGCTGTGCGTGGCTGGTCGCGCAGTTCCTCGCGCCCCTGGGCGTGGCGGTGCGGGGGTGGGGGATGGCTTTCCGGGGCTGCGCCCTCGGGTCGCGTTCGGTTTGGCTGCGGGCCGTGTGTGGCTGGTCGCGCAGTTCCTCGCGCCCCTGTAGGTGGCCGGCGTCTCCCTGGTCGCGCTCACTGCGGCGGAGCCGCGCGCATGTCACAGTCTCGCGCCCCTGTAGGTGGCCGGCGTCTCCCCGGTCGCGGCCGCCGCGGTGGAGCCGCGCGAAGGTCACCGTCCCGCGCCCTTGTAGGGGGACCCGAATGCCTCGGTGCTGGCCGGCGCAGGCACCCTCAGCCCGTCCGGCGTTTGAGGACGAGCGCCGTTCAGGCGCGAACGGGGTCTGGGGCGGAGCCCCAGGGGGACCCGGAACCTACCAACCCGGGGCAACGGGCGGGAGGGTGGGCAAACCCCCCGGACCCGAACCCTAAGCCGGAGGCGCCCCCGTGCTTTCGCGCGACTCCAACCGCGGCAGCGGATCCTGGAGTTGGCGCGGCGCGCCGCCGTCCAGGAGGGCAAGGAGCTGGGCCGCCGCCCGGCCCCCGAACTCGTCGGCCTTCCGCACCAGCGCCGTGAGCTGGGGATGCAGCGTATGGCAGATGACGGAGTCCTCCCAGGACACCACCGACACGTCCCGCGGGATCAACAGCCCCCGCTCCGCCGCGACACTGACCGCCGCCACCGCCATCACCTCGTTGTCGCAGATGAGGGCCGTGGGCGGCACCGGCGCCGAGAACAACCGCCGGGCCGCCTTGGCTCCCTGACGGTCCGTGAAGTCCGTCGTCACGGACACCGCGTGCTCCAGGCCGAGCCGCCGCGCGGCCGCCCGCAGCGACGCGATCCGGCGAGCCGTGTGGGCGAAGCCCGGCGTCCCCGCGATGTGGCCGATGCGCCGGTGGCCGAGCCCGTACAGATGACGGACGATCAGGTCCATCGCCCCGGAGTCGTCGGCCCAGATGTTGGAGAGCCGCGCCCGGCGCGGGAGTTGGGGCGCGTCAGGACTGCCCGGCGCCTCCATCCCGCCGATGATCACGGCCGGCAGGCCGAGGACCGCGAGGGTCTCGGGGCGCGGGTCCGAGACCCGGGGGTCGACCACGATCACTCCGTCGACCCGCCCCTCCGCCCACCACCGCCGGTACAGCTCGCACTCCGCCTGGACGTCGTCGACCATCTGGAACACCAGCGCCTGGTCCCGCGGCGCGAGGCTCGCCTGGATGCCCGAGACGAGCTGGAGGAAGAACGACTCCCCGCCCAGGCTGTCCGCCGGGCGGGCCAGGACCATGCCCACGGCGCCCGCGCTCTCGCCGGAGAGCGCACGCGCCGCCGAGCTGGGGCGCCAGCCGAGCCGGTCCGCGACCCGGATGACCCGGCGCCGGGTCGAATCCGACACCCCGGGGCGGTTGTTGAGCGCGAAGGACACCGCGCTGGTGGAGACCCCGGCCTCTCTGGCCACGTCCTTCATCGTCGGACGGCGGGGCGGCGGCGCATCGCTTTCGATCTCGCTCATCCGCTGATGGTAACGCGGTTTAGTTGAATCGCACTAAACCGCCTTAGTAGTCTCGCAAGATTCAGGACTTTAGTCCTTTTTAGCCGCGCTGACCTGCATGTTTAGTGAATCTGTCTACTTATTCGCTATTGACGGCCAATTAATTCGCGCTGCATGGTGTGCGGCAACGTCATCGGGACGAGGCGAAGGAGTCAGCCACTCATGTCCATTCATCGCAGTGTCGCGATCCGGACGGCCGTAGGTCTCGGCACCGCCCTCTCGCTCACCCTGCTCACCGCGTGCGGTGGCGGCGGGAGCGGCAAGGGGTCGGCCACCGACGGGAAGGTCGAGGGCGAGATCAAGTTCCAGACCTGGAACCTCCGCGCCAATTTCAAGGACTACTTCGAAGGCGTCATCAAGGACTTCGAGAAGGCCAACCCCGGCACCACGGTGAAGTGGGTCGACCAGCCCGCCGACAACTACGCCGACAAGCTGAGCGCGGACGCCACCGCCGGCACCCTCCCCGATGTCGTGAACCTCTCGCCGGACCTCGCCTATCCGCTCGCCAAGGCCGGGACGCTGCTCAACCTGGACAAGGACAAGGTCGCCGCCAAGTTCAAGCCCGAGTACCTGGACGGCGCCTGGCAGGGCTTCGACATGCCGGGGCTCGACGGCTCGTACGCCTTCCCCTGGTACCTGAACACCGGACCGCTCTTCTACAACAAGTCCATGTTCAAGGACGCCGGGCTCGACCCCGACAAGGCGCCCAAGACCTTCGACGAACTCTTCGCGGACGCGGCCCAGTTGGCGCAGAAGGGCAAGGCCACCCTCGCGCAGCCGCCGACCGTCGAGGACTTCGGGCGCTACGGGGTGCAGATCATGAGCGAGGACGGGACGAAGTTCACCTTCAACGACGCCAAGGGTGTCGATTTCCTGACGAAGTATCAGGCGATGTTCAAGGAGGGCGGTCTGCACAAGCAGGCACTCACGCTCACCGCCGAGACGGCCGGGCAGAAGTTCCTCCAGCAGGAGGTGGCCATGAACCCGGGCAGCGCCCACGATCTGGACACCTTCAAGAAGAACGCCCCGTCGCTCTACAACAGCCTCGGCATCACCGACGTACCGACCAACACCGGCAAGCAGAACATGTACTTGCAGGGCCTGTCGGTCAACTCGCAGAGCAAGAACGCCGCGACCGCCCTCGCCTTCGCGCACTTCGTCACCGACCAGAAGAACCAGGAGGACTTCGGCCACAAGGTCGCCGTCTTCCCCAGCACCAAGGGCTCGCTCGACAAGGAGTACTGGACGAAGTCCGACGGTACCGAGGAGGGCAAGATCCGGGTCGCCTCGGCCAAGATGCTGCCGACCGCCGTCAACTACACGCCGGTGCTGTTCAGCGACGAGATGAAGACGATCCTGCGCAACGAGATAGCCAAGTGTCTCCAGGGCAAGGAGTCCCCGAAGCAGGCCCTGGACAGCGCGGCGAACCAGATGACCAAGCTGATCCAGCAGAAGTGACCCGGTGACCGAGCGATGAGCACGTCGACCACGACCGTCGCCGCGAAGGGGGTCGCGGGCCGCCCGCGCGCCGCCGCCCCCGGCCGGCGCGCGGGCCGCCCCGCCGGCCGTACGCACAAGGCGTTCAGCCCCTGGCTGTTCCTGGCCCCCGGACTCCTGATCACCCTCGCCTTCAACCTCTACCCGTTCCTCGCCACGGTGTGGAAGTCGTTCACCGACGCCCGCACCCTGACCACCGGCGAATTCGTCGGCTTCGACAACTTCACGGCCCTCGTGCACGACGACCAGTTCTGGGTCGCCCTGCGCAACAGCGCCCTGTACGTGGTCCTGGTCGTGCCGTGCCTGGTCCTGCTGCCGCTGCTGCTCGCCCTCCTGGTGCAGCGCCACATCCCCGGCATCGCCTTCTTCAGGTCCGCCTACTACACGCCCGTCGTGGCGTCCGTGGTCGTCGTGGCCCTGATGTGGGTGTGGATGCTGGACGACCGCGGCTTCATCAACGGCGTCCTGCACATGGTGGGCGTCGACCCGGTGCCGTTCCTGTCCAACCAGTGGCTGCTGCTGCTCAGTTCGATGGCCCTGACGGTGTGGAAGGGGCTCGGCTACTACATGATCATTTATCTGGCCGCGCTCGCGAACGTACCCAGGGAACTGCACGAGGCCGCCGAGGTGGACGGAGCCGGGCCGATCCGGCGCTTCGTCTCCATCACCATGCCGTCCGTGCGCTCCACCATGGTGCTGGTCGGCGCGCTCTCCTCGGTCTCCGCCTTCAAGGTCTTCACCGAGGTCTTCATGATCGCCGGCCCGACCGGGGGACCCGGCGGCGACGACACCACCCTCGTCATGCTCATCCAGCGGACCGGCACCGGTCTCCAGGGCCGCACCGGCTACGCCTCGGCCATGTCGATCGTGCTGTTCCTGCTGACCCTCGTGCTGATGCTCCTCGTGCTGCGCGCCGACCGGAAGGACAAGGACTGATGGCCGACCGGAAGGACACCCACTGATGGCCGCCGTCACCCACCACCCGGCCGGGCCCCGCCGCACCCGCGCCCCCCGCCGGCTCAAGGCCCTGCGCTACGCGGCCCTCGTCGTCGTGCTGCTCATCATGATCGGGCCGTTCCTGTGGCAGCTGTCCACCTCGCTCAAGGGAACCACCGAGGACATCTACACCTCGCCGCCCCGGCTGCTGCCCGAGCACCCCACCTTCGCCAACTACCGGGGCGTCGCGGACATCATCCCCGTCTGGGACTTCATCCTGAACTCCGTGAAGGTGGCCGTCAGCAACGTCCTGACGAATGTGATCGGCGCGGCGATGGCCGGCTACGCGCTCTCCCGGCTCCGCTTCAAGGGCCGGGGCGTCGCCGGAATCGTCTTCGTGCTCGCGCTGCTGGTGCCGATGGAGGCGACCATGCTGGCCCAGTTCGCCACCATGCGGTCCCTGGAACTCAACAACACCCTGGTCGCCGTGGTGCTGCCGGGCTGCATCGGAGCGATGAACGTGCTCCTGATGCGCAACGCCTTCGACAACATCCCGTACGAGATCGAAGAGGCCGCCATCGTCGACGGCGCCAACGTCTGGCAGCGCTTCACCCGGATCGCGCTGCCCGCCGTGAAGGGCACCCTCGCGGTCGTCGCGATCTTCTCCTTCATGGGCGCCTGGGACGACTTCCTGTGGCCCCTGATCGTCCTCTCGGACTCGGACCACTTCACGCTGACCGTCGGCCTGAACTTCCTGCACGGGACGTTCTCCAACAACCAGCGCGTCGTCGCGGCGGGCACCATCATCGCCGTCGCCCCCCTGATCGTGATGTTCGCCTGCCTCCAGCGGTTCTTCTTCCGCGGCGTCGGCGAGGGCGCGGTCAAGGGCTGACCCGGCACCAGCGGGCCCTCAACTCCCCTTCCACAGAACTACCTTGGAGTCCATCCGATGGCAGCCCCGCGCTTCGGCGTCAACTACACGCCCAGCCAAGGCTGGTTCCACCACTGGCTCGACTACGACCCGGACGCCGTACGGGCAGACCTCGACGCGATCGCGGCCCTCGGCCTCGACCACGTGCGCGTCTTCCCGCTCTGGCCGTACTTCCAGCCCAACCGCACCCTGATCCGGCCCCGCGCCGTCGAGCAGCTCGTCGACCTCGCGGACGCCGCCGCCGAGCGCGGCCTCGACGTCAACGTCGACGGCCTCCAGGGGCATCTGTCGAGCTTCGACTTCCTGCCCGCCTGGACCAGGACCTGGCACCGCCGCAACCTGTTCACCGACCCCGAGGTCGTCGACGGGCAGGCCGCCTATCTGCGCACCCTGGCGGCGGCGCTGGCCGACCGGCCCAACTTCATCGGCATGACGCTCGGCAACGAGGTCAACCAGTTCTCCGCCGGACCCCACCCCGATCCCGACCGGGCCACCGAGGCCGAGGTCGACCGCTGGCTGGAGCGGATGCTGGCGGCCTGCGCGGAGGGCGCCCCGGGCAAGCTGCATCTGCACGCCGAGTACGACGCGTGCTGGTACCAGGACGACATGCCGTTCACCCCGGCCCAGGCCGCCCGGCGCGGCGCCGTGACCGCCGTGCACTCCTGGGTCTTCAACGGCACCGCGCAACGCCACGGCCGTACGTCGGTGCCGAGCGAACACCACGCCGCCTACCTCGTCGAGCTGTCCAAGGCGTGGGCCGAGGACCCGCACCGCCCGGTCTGGCTCCAGGAGGTCGGCGCCCCGGCCCCCCTCGTGCCGCCCGCGCACGCCGCCGCGTTCACCGAGGCGACCGTCGAGAACGCGCTGGACTGCCCCGAGCTGTGGGGCATCACCTGGTGGTGCTCCCACGACGTCTCGCGCGAACTCGCCGACTTCCCCGAACTCGAATACGGACTGGGCCTGTTGACCAACGACGGCCGGCCCAAGGACACCGCCCGGGTGCTCGCCCGGACCGCCGCCGCGTTCCGCGACGGAGCCCGCACCTACGCCCCCGCTCCCCGCACGACCGCGCTCGCCGTGCCCGCGGACCCGGCCGCCCGCTCCGCCTGCGCACCCGGCGGCGCCGTCTTCGAGGCGTTCTTCCGGCTCACCGCCGACGGCGCCCGGCCCACCACCGTCCTCGCGACCCGCGCCGACGACCGCGCCCACCTCACCGCACGCGGCATCACCGACGTCGTCACCCCCGACCAGGTCCGGTGACGCCTGACCCGCGCCGGGCCGGTACCAGCCGCGCCCGGCCGCCGGGCCGGTTCGGCGTACGGACGGCGGGGGATCCTCACACCGCGCCCCATCCGGCCCCCGCCGTCCCCACCCGGTAGATCCACCCATCCGAACGGAGCACCCTCATGCATGACGACCGCGGCCTGGTCGAAGCCCGCCTCAAGCGCGTTCTGGACGAGCGCGTACGCCCCGCCGTGTACCCGGAGTCGGTACCGCTGGAGGTCGCCGTCTGGAACGCGCCGGGTGAGCCCGTGCCGGTGGAGGAGGGGCTCGCCGCGCCCGTGACGCCGGTCGCGGTCGGCGAGATGTGGGGTCCGCCCTGGGGCACCAGCTGGTTCCGGGTGAGCGGGACCGTGCCCGAGGAGTGGGCCGGGAAGTCGGTGGAGGCCCTGCTCGACCTCGGCTTCGACGAGAACATGCCGGGCTTCCAGTGCGAGGGCCTGGTCTACCGGCCCGACGGCACCCCGGTGAAGGGCCTCAACCCGCGCAACCAGTGGGTGCGTATCGGGGCCCCGGTCGACGGCGGCGAAGAGGTCCTCCTGCACATCGAGGCCGCGTCCAACCCGGTGCTGCTCGACTACCACCCCTTCGTGCCGACGCGGCTCGGCGACATCGAGACCTCGCACCGCGACCCGCTGTACCGGCTGACCCGCATGGACCTCGCGGTGTTCGACGAGACCGTGTGGCGCCTGGTCATCGACCTGGAGGTGCTCGGCGAGCTGATGGCGGAGCTGCCCGTCGACTCCGGCCGGCGCTGGGACATCCTGCGCGCGGTGGACCGGGCCCTGGACGCCCTCGACCTCCAGGACGTCAACGGGACCGCGCAGGCGGCCCGTTCGGAGCTGACCGAGGTCCTCTCCTCGCCCGCGGAACCCTCCGCGCACCGCATCAGCGCGGTGGGCCATGCCCACATCGACTCGGCGTGGCTGTGGCCGCTGCGCGAGACGGTGCGCAAGGTGGCGCGCACGACATCCAACATGACGGCGCTCCTGGAGGACGAGCCCGAGTTCATCTTCTCGATGTCGCAGGCCCAGCAGTGGGCCTGGATCAAGGAGCACCGGCCCGAGGTGTGGGCGAAGGTGGTCAAGGCGGTGTCCGACGGCCGGTTCGTGCCGGCCGGCGGCATGTGGGTCGAGGCCGACACCAACATGCCGGGCTCGGAGGCGATGGCCCGTCAGTTCGTGCACGGGAAAAGGTTCTTCATCGACGAGTTCGACGTGGAGAACGACGAGGCGTGGCTGCCCGACACGTTCGGCTTCGCCGCGGGCCTGCCGCAGATCATCAAGGCGGCGGGCTCCAAGTGGCTGCTCACCCAGAAGATCTCCTGGTCGCAGACCAACAAGTTCCCGCACCACACCTTCCAGTGGGAGGGCATCGACGGCACCCGGATCTTCACCCACTTCCCGCCGGTCGACACCTACAACTGCGCCATGAAGGGCAGCGAAATCGCCCACGCGGCGAAGAACTTCAAGGACAAGGGCGTCGCCCGGCACTCGCTCGCCCCCACCGGCTGGGGCGACGGAGGCGGCGGCACCACCCGCGAGATGATCGCGAAGGCGGCCCGGCTGCGCGACCTGGAGGGCAGTGCGCAGGTCGTGTGGGAGACCCCGGCCGAGTTCTTCGCGAAGGCGGAGGCGGAGTACCAGAACCCGCCGGTGTGGGTGGGCGAGCTGTATCTGGAGCTGCACCGGGCCACCCTGACCAGCCAGGCGAAGACGAAGCAGGGCAACCGCAGGAGCGAGCACCTGCTGCGCGAGGCGGAGCTGTGGTCCGCGACGGCGGCGGTTCGCGTGCCCGAATTCGCCTACCCCTACGACGAGTTGGACCGCATCTGGAAGACGGTCCTGCTCCACCAGTTCCACGACATCCTGCCGGGCTCCTCGATCGCCTGGGTGCACCGCGAGGCGGAGAAGACGTACGCGGCGGTCGCGGCCGAGCTGACCGGCCTCATCGAACAGGCCCAGCGCGCGCTCGCGGGCGAGGGCACCCGGACCCTGGTCTTCAACGCGACCCCGCACACCCGGCACGGGGTCGCGGCCGGCGGAGCCGAGGTGGCGACGGACGAGGGACCGGCCGAGCTGTCCGACCGTCCGGGCGGCGGCTTCGTCCTGGCCAACGGCCGCCTGCGGGTGGAGATCGACGGGCGCGGCCTGGTCGTGTCGGCGTACGACCTGATCGCCGGCCGGGAGTCGATCGCGCCGGGGCACCCCGCGAACCTGCTCCAGATGCACCCCGACTTCCCGAACATGTGGGACGCGTGGGACGTGGACGCCTTCTACCGCAACACGGTGACCGACCTGGTCGAGACGGACGAGGTGACGGCGGGCGACGGCCCTTCGGTCCGGGTGGTGCGCTCGTTCGGATCGTCGAAGGCGACCCAGACCCTGACACTGGCCCCGGGGGCGGCCCGGCTGGACATCCTCACCGAGGTGGACTGGCACGAGACGGAGAAGTTCCTCAAGCTCGCCTTCCCGCTGGACGTGCACGCCGAGCGGTACGCGTCGGAGACCCAGTTCGGGCACTTCTACCGGGCCACGCACACCAACACCAGCTGGGAGGCGGCCAAGTTCGAGGCCTGCAACCACCGCTTCGTCCACCTGGAGGAGCCCGGCTGGGGCGTGGCCCTGGTCACCGACTCGACGTACGGCCACGACGTGACGCGTACGGTACGGCCGGAGGACTCGGGTACCACGACGACCCTGCGGGTCTCGCTGCTCCGCGCTCCGCGCTTCCCGGACCCGGAGACCGACCAGGGTCCGCACCGCTTCCGGCACGCCCTGGTGCCGGGCGCGACGATCGGGGACGCGGTGCGCGAGGGGTACGTCGTGAACCTGCCCGAGCGCACGCTGCCCGGCGCGGGGCCGGTCGCGCCGCTGGCCGAGGTCGACAACGACGCGGTGGTGGTGACGGCGGTGAAGCTGGCGGACGACGGCAGCGGTGATGTGGTCGTCCGCTTCCACGAGGCGTGCGGGGGCCGGGCGCGAGCCACCTTGACCCCGGGCTTCCCGACGGCGTCGGTCACCACGACCGACCTCCTGGAACGCCCGCTCGGGGAGCCGGAGGCGACCTCCGGCCCGGTGGAGCTGTCCCTGCGCCCCTTCGAACTGCGCACCCTGCGGTTCACCCGCGCGTAGGCACGCAGGGCAGGCCGCCGCGCCCGGGCCGACCACGCGTCGGCCCGGGCGCGCGGCGCACGCTCACACCGGCCGGAACCAGACCGTCCCCAGCGGCGGCAGCGTCAGGCTGAGGGACACGGGCCGCCCGTGGGACTCGATCGCCTCCGGCTTCAGGGGGTCCGGGTTGCCGACGCCGCCTCCGCCGTAGCGGGACTCGTCCGTGTTGAGGACCTCCTGCCAGGCGGCCGCCCCTTCCGGCACGCCCAGGCGGTACTCGGCGCGCACCACCGGCGAGAAGTTGGACACCGACAGGAGCGGGGCGCCCGCCGCGTCGTGGCGCAGGAACGCGAACACGTTGTCCTCGGCCGCGTCGCCCGCGATCCACGAGAAGCCCGACGGGTCGGTGTCGCGCTCCCACAGGGCGGGCTGTGCCGCGTACACCGTGTTCAGATCGCGGACCAGGTCGCGCACGCCCCGGTGGTCCGACTCGGCGCTGTAGGAGGGGTCGAGCAGCCACCAGTCCGGGCCGTGGCCCTCCGACCACTCGGCCCCCTGCGCGAACTCCTGTCCCATGAACAGGAGTTGCTTGCCGGGGTGGGCCCACATGAAGCCCAGATAGGCGCGGTGGGTGGCGCGCTGCTGCCACCAGTCGCCGGGCATCTTCGACACCAGCGCCCGCTTGCCGTGGACCACCTCGTCGTGCGAGATCGGCAGCACGTAGTTCTCGCTGTACGCGTACACCATCGAGAACGTCATCTCGCTGTGGTGGTACTTGCGGTGCACCGGTTCGTGCTGGACGTAGCCCAGCGAGTCGTGCATCCAGCCCATGTTCCACTTCAGGCCGAAGCCCAGGCCGCCGTGGTCGGTGCGCCGGGTCACCCCGTCCCAGGCCGTGGACTCCTCGGCGACGGTCACGACGCCGGGGCAGCGCCGGTAGACCGTCGCGTTCATCTCCTGGAGGAAGGCCACCGCGTCCAGGTTCTCCCGGCCGCCGTGCTCGTTCGGGGTCCACTCGCCGTGCTCGCGCGAGTAGTCCAGGTAGAGCATGGAGGCCACCGCGTCCACCCGCAGCCCGTCGACGTGGAACTCCTCGCACCAGTAAGTGGCGTTCGCGACAAGGAAGTTGCGCACCTCCTTGCGGCCGTAGTCGAACTCCAGGGTGCCCCAGTCGGGGTGCTCGGCACGCAGCGGGTCCTCGTGCTCGTACAGCGTGCGCCCGTCGAACTCGGCCAGCGCCCAGTCGTCCTTCGGGAAGTGCGCCGGCACCCAGTCCACGAGCACCCCGATGCCCGCCTCGTGCAGCGCGTCCACCAGGAAGCGGAAGTCGTCGGGCGTGCCCATCCGGGACGTCGGGGCGTAGAAGCCGGTGACCTGGTAGCCCCACGATCCGCCGTAGGGATGCTCCGCCACCGGCAGGAATTCCACATGCGTGAATCCCAGGTCCTTGACGTAGGCCGGAAGCTGGTCGGCGAGCTGGCGGTACGTCAGACGGGGCCGCCAGGACGCCAGATGGACCTCGTACACGGAGAACGGAGACTCGTGCACCGGCCGTGCGGCCCGCCGTGCCATCCACTCCTGGTCGCGCCAGACGTGGTGCGACTCGGTGACGATCGAGGCGTTGGCGGGCGGCACCTCCGTGCGCTGGGCCATCGGGTCGGCCCGCAGGGTGTGGCTGCCGTCGGGGCGCATGATCTCGAACTTGTACAGGGCCCCGTCGCCCACCCCCGGCAGGAACAGCTCCCACACCCCGGTCGAGCCGAGCGAGCGCATGGGGTGCGCGGTGCCGTTCCAGTAGCTGAAGTCCCCGGTGACGCGAACCCCTTGGGCGTTGGGCGCCCAGACGGTGAAGCGGGTGCCGGTCACGCCCTGGTGGGTCATCGGGCGGGCGCCGAGCGCCGTCCACAGCTCCTCGTGCCGGCCCTCGCCGATCAGATACAGGTCGAGGTCGCCGAGCGAGGGCAGGAAGCGGTACGGGTCCTGCACCTCGATCTCGGCGTCCGCGTAGCTGACGAGCAGGGTGTACTCGGGGATCTCGCTCAGCGGCAGCACCCCGGAGAAGAGCCCGTCGCCGTCGTTGTGGAGCTCCGCGCGCAGCCCCTTGCCGAGCACGGTCACGGCCTCGGCGAACGGGCGCAGCGCCCGGAACACCACTCCGCCGCGCGTCGGATGCGCGCCGAGCAGGGAGTGCGGGTCGTGGTGCCCGCCCGCGAGCAGACGGCCCCGCTCCGCCGCGTCGAGGGCGGGGGCGGGCCGTACGCCGCGGCTCGCGGCCCGGCGGGGCGCGGGCGGCTTCTTGGCGGCCTTGGCCGGCGCCTTGGCCGGCTTCGCCGCGGCCTTGGCGGGCTTCGCCGCCGCCACGGGTTCGGCGGTGCCGGGAGCGGGCTCGGAGGAGTTGCGGGCGGGGCGGGGGGTCACGGGGTCGGCCTCCTCAAGTGGCTTCATTCCGGGGCGGGTTCAGGATCCGGCCAGACGGCGGACCGCCGCCATCGGCACGGCCAGCCAGTCGGGTCGGTGCCGGGCCTCGTAGAGCACCTCGTACACCGCCTTGTCGGTCTCGTACGCGCGCAGCAGCTCGGGGGTGTCGCGTGGGTCGGCGCCCGACCGGGCCGCGTATCCGTCGCAGTACGCGGCCCGGCACTCCTTGGCCCACTGCGGGTCGGGGGGCCGCGCGGTGCAGGAGGCGTAGTCGAAGGAGCGGAGCATGCCCGCGACATCGCGGACCGGCGGCTGGGGGCGGCGGCGCTCGGCGAGCGGCCGGGCCGGCTCGCCCTCGAAGTCGATCACCGACCAGGACCCGTCGGCGGGCCGCAGCGCCTGACCCAGGTGCAGATCGCCGTGCACGCGCTGGGCCGTGCCCGCCGAATCGAGGGCCGCGACCGCCTCGAACGCGGCCCGCAGGCCGGGTACGTGGGGCGCGAGCGCGGGCACCGCCTGGGCGGTGGCGTCCAGCCGCTCGGTCATCGCGGCGGCGATGGCGGCCGTCTGCGGACGGCCGAGGGTGATCGGCGGGAAGGCGTCGGCCAGAGCCAGGTGCACCTCGGCGGTGGCCTGCCCGAGCTCGAACGCCTGCCGGGCGAAGGGCCGGCCCTGGGCGAGCGAGGCGAGCGCCAGGGTCCAGCCGTCGTCGGCGCCGCGCAGGAACGGCTGGAGCACGCCGAGGGTCGCCTCCTCCGGCTCGGAGGTGCGGAACCAGGCGACGGGAGCCGGCACCCGGTCGCAGCCCTGGCGGGCCAGCGCCCACGGCAGCTCCAGATCCGGATTGACGCCCGGCTGCACCCGCCGGAAGACCTTGAGAATGAACGTATCTCCGTACACCAGTGAGGAGTTGGACTGCTCCACGCCGAGCAGGCGCGGCGCGAGCCCCGGCGGGATCGTCACCTCGGGGTCGTGCTCGAAGCTGAGCGGGCCGACCGTGCCCGGGGTGCGCAGCCGCTCCAGGAGCAGGGCCGCGGACTGCGGGTCCTGGAGGGCGTCGTAGACCGTCCGCCCGGCCAGCGGGCCCTGGCTCGCGTGGCCGATGAGGGCGGGGGCGAGCCGTGGCGGGAGCTGGTCGCGTACGCCGATCAGGAGCTGGTAGCAGTCGGCCGGCACCGGCGCCGCGTCGGCGGGCAGCGCCAGGGGTGCGTGCTCGGCGCGGACGAGCAGATGCAGGAAGCCGGGCAGCAGCTCGGTCGCGGTGAGCAGCACGAAATCGGTCACGGGCCGCCCCTTGCCCGCGAACCAGCGCTGCCGGGGCAGCCATTCGTGCAGGAGCGGGGCGAGCGAGGTCAGCAGCCGGGTGGGTGGGAGGCCGGTGGTACGGGGCGGTGCGGCCTTCGGCATGGCGGCGCATCCTTTCCCCGGGCACACAATCGATTTGCGCAGAGTGTCCCGGATTGCAACAGAAGCTGTCCGGCGGCGCGCGGGGTTCGGGTTTCAGAGTGCCCCGGGCGGAGCGGTGGAAACCCGCCCCGCCCCGGGCGACGGTCAGCCGATGGCGGGTGGAACGGGGTCCTTCCGCAGCCGGAACCAGTAGAAACCGTGGCCGGCCAGGGTGAGCAGATACGGCCATTCGCCGATGGCGGGGAAGCGCACTCCGCCGATCAGCTCCACCGGGTGCATCCCGTTGAACGCCCTCAGATCCAGCTCGGTGGGCTGCGGGAAGCGCGAGAAGTTGTGCACGCACAGCACCAGGTCGTCGCCGCGCTCGCGCAGGAAGGCGAGCACGGCCGGGTTCGACGACATCAGCTCGGTGTACGAGCCGAGCCCGAAGGCCGGGTTCTGCTTGCGGATCTCGATCATCCGCCGGGTCCAGTGCAGGAGCGAGGACGGCGAGGCCATGGCCGCCTCGACGTTGGTCACCTGGTAGCCGTAGACCGGGTCCATGATCGTGGGCAGATAGAGCCGGCCCGGGTCGCAGGAGGAGAAGCCCGCGTTGCGGTCGGGCGTCCACTGCATCGGGGTGCGCACCGCGTCGCGGTCGCCGAGCCAGATGTTGTCGCCCATCCCGATCTCGTCGCCGTAGTACAGGATCGGCGAGCCGGGCAGCGAGAGCAGCAGCGCGGTGAACAGCTCGATCTGGTTGCGGTCGTTGTCGAGCAGCGGGGCGAGCCGGCGCCGGATGCCGATGTTGGCCCGCATCCGCGGGTCCTTGGCGTACTCGGCGTACATGTAGTCGCGCTCTTCGTCCGTGACCATCTCAAGCGTGAGCTCGTCGTGGTTGCGCAGGAAGATGCCCCACTGGGCGTTCCTCGGGATCGCCGGGGTCTTGGCGAGGATTTCCGAGACCGGATAGCGCGACTCGCGGCGCACCGCCATGAAGATGCGCGGCATCACCGGGAAGTGGAACGCCATGTGGCACTCGTCGCCGCCCTTGGCGTAGTCGCCGAAGTAGTCGACGACGTCCTCGGGCCACTGGTTGGCCTCGGCGAGCAGCACGGTGTCCGGGTAGCTCGCGTCGATCTCGGCCCGTACCCGCTTGAGGAACTCATGCGTTGCCGGAAGGTTTTCGCAGTTGGTTCCCTCCTCCTGGTACAGGTACGGCACGGCGTCCAGGCGGAAGCCGTCGATGCCGAGGTCGAGCCAGAAGCGCAGCGCGGAGACGATCTCCTCCTGCACGGCCGGGTTCTCGTAGTTGAGATCGGGCTGGTGCGAGAAGAAGCGGTGCCAGTAGTACTGCTTGCGGACCGGGTCGAAGGTCCAGTTGGACGTCTCGGTGTCGACGAAGATGATCCGCGCGTCCTGGAACTGCTTGTCGTCGTCGGCCCAGACGTAGTAGTCGCCGTAGGGGCCCTCCGGGTCCCGGCGGGACTCCTGGAACCACTCGTGCTGGTCGCTGGTGTGGTTCATCACGAAGTCGATGATCACGCGCATGCCGCGCTGGTGGGCGGCGTCGACGAACTCGACGAAGTCGGCGAGGTCGCCGAACTCCGGCAGCACGGCGGTGTAGTCCGAGACGTCGTAACCGCCGTCGCGCAGCGGGGATTTGAAGAACGGCGGCAGCCAGAGACAGTCGACACCCAGCCATTGCAGGTAGTCCAGCTTGGCGGTGATGCCCTTGAGATCCCCGACGCCGTCGCCGTTGCTGTCCTGGAAGGACCGCACGAGCACCTCGTAGAACACCGCTCGCTTGAACCACTCGGGGTCGCGGTCCTTGGCTGGGGTGTCCTCGAAGGTGTCGTGGACGGGCTCGTTGACGATCATGGTGTGGGTGACCCTCCGATCGGCGGGGACGGTCGCAGGACCAGGATGTGCGCGGGCGCTCGGCCCGGCTCTAGGCGCACGTAGTTGGCCCTGCCCCAGTGGTAGGTCTCTCCGGTGAGCTCGTCGCGCACCGGGACGGTCTCGTCCCATGCGAGGCCGAGCGCCGGCATGTCCAACGAGACCGTGGCCTCCTGGGTGTGGTGGGGGTCGAGGTTGGCGACCACCACAACGGTGTTCGATCCCGAGCGCTTGCTGTAGGCGATCAGCGCCTCGTTGTCCGTCTCGTGAAAGTGGACCGAGCGCAGCTGCCGCAGCGCCGGATGGCGACGCCTGATGCGGTTGAGGGTGGTGATCAAGGGCGCGATGGAGCGGCCCGAGCGCTCGGCCGACTCCCAGTCGCGGGGCCGGAGTTGGTACTTCTCCGAGTCCAGGTACTCCTCGCTGCCCGGCTTGGCCGGGGTGTTCTCGCACAGCTCGTACCCGGCGTAGACGCCCCAGGTGGGGGAGAGCGTCGCGGCGAGCACGGCCCGCACCTCGAAGGCCGGGCGGCCGCCGTCCTGGAGGTAGCCGTGCAGGATGTCCGGCGTGTTCACGAAGAAGTTGGGCCGCATGTAGGGCGCACTCTCGCCCGCCAGTTCGGTGACGTATTCGGTGAGCTCGTGCTTGCTGTTGCGCCAGGTGAAGTACGTGTACGACTGCTGGAACCCGATCTTGCCGAGCGTGTGCATCATCGCGGGCCGGGTGAAGGCCTCGGCCAGGAAGATCACGTCCGGGTCGGAGCCGTTGATCTCGGCGATGACCCTGTCCCAGAAGACCACCGGCTTGGTGTGCGGGTTGTCGACGCGGAAGATCCGCACGCCGTGCCCCATCCAGAACCCCAGCAGCCGGACGGTCTCCTCGATCAGGCCCGGCATGTCCTCGTCGAAGGCGATCGGATAGATGTCCTGGTACTTCTTCGGCGGGTTCTCGGCGTACGCGATCGTCCCGTCCGCCCGGTGGTGGAACCACTCGGGGTGCTTCTGGACCCAGGGGTGGTCGGGGGAGCACTGGAGCGCGAAGTCGAGGGCCACCTCCAGACGCAGATCGCGGGCGGCGGCCACGAAGGCGTCGAAGTCGTCCAGGGTGCCGAGGTCGGGGTGGACCGCGTCGTGGCCGCCGTCCGCCGAGCCGATCGCCCACGGCACGCCGACGTCCCACTTCCTGGCCGTCAGGGAATTGTTGGCGCCCTTGCGGTGGGTGGTGCCGATGGGGTGGATCGGCGGCAGGTAGACCACGTCGAAGCCCATCGCGGCGACCGCCGGAAGGCGCTCGGCCGCGGTGCGGAAGGTGCCGGAGACCGGCTTGCCGCGCGCCTTGACCACGGCTCCCTCCGAGCGCGGGAACAGCTCGTACCAGGAGCCGAACAGGGCGCGCTCGCGCTCGACGAGCAGCGGCATCGGGGCCGAGGCGGTGACCAGGTCGCGCAGCGGGTGCGTGGCGAGGGCCGCGTCGACCTCCGGCGCGAGGGCGGCCGCGAGGCGGGCCGCGGGGGTGCGGCGGGTGTCGCGCAGGGCGTCCACCGCGGCGAGCACCGTCTCGCGCCGGCCCTTGGTCTTGGGTACCCCGGCGGCGGCCCGCTCGTAGAGCGCGGCGCCCTCGGCCAGGACCAGGTCGGTGTCCTGGCGGGCCGGGATCTTGATGCCGGCGTGGTGGCGCCAGGTCGCGACCGGATCGCTCCAGGCCTCGACCGTGTACGTCCAGCGGCCCTCGGCACCGGCGACGATCTCGGCGCCCCAGCGGTCGGTGCCGGGGGCGAGTTCGCGCATGGGCGTGAAGGGGCCCGGGCGCCCACCGGGATCTCTGAGCACGACATTGGCGGCGACGGCGTCGTGGCCCTCGCGGAAGACGGTGGCGGTGACCTGGAAGCTCTCCCCGGTCACCGCCTTGGCGGGCCTGGTGCCGCACTCGACGGCGGGGCGTACGTCGAGGACGGGAATGCGGCCGATTGACGGGTTCGGGTTCACGGGCTCACCTGCGGGTGATTGGTAGGGTTTGCCGCGTTTGCGGGAATCTGTCCTTTTTAACTGCTCCGTTGACGGCTGACCGGCTGCGGGCATGGCCGCTCCTGTCCGCGTTCACTCGAATGGCGTGCGGGAGAGACTGCGGGAATGCGTTACCGGATGAGCCTTCCACGGTGTACGGGTGGGCATTCCGGCAGCTTGTTAACTACCTGCCCGTAATGATTTCGGACAGATGAGCGCACCGGACATCCGTGACCCGTGGCCGAACTCCGCCTGTACGGCCGATACGTGACGGTCCATCAGAGTGGCGGGGCGAAAAGCGGAATCCGGGGGACCGGCCGCGAGGCGCTGTGGTTGGCGGGGCGCGTCGGCACTACCTTCGGGGGTGAAGGAGGGGCGCACATCGCGGTGTGCCCACCCCGATACGTACGTCCCCTGCAAAGGTGGAAGCGTGAAGGCAATCCGTCGATTCACCGTGCGCCCTGTCCTGCCCGACGCCCTGAGGCCGCTCAGCGATCTCGCGCGCAATCTGCGCTGGTCCTGGCACACCGAGACCAGAGAACTCTTCCAGTCCGTGGACCCCGACGGCTGGCGGGCGGCCGGCGGGGACCCGGTGCGGCTGCTCGGCTCCGTCGGTGCCGCCCGGCTCGACTCGCTCGCCCAGGACCGTCGCTTCCTGCGCCGGCTCACCGCCGCCGCCGACGACCTCGACGACTATCTGCACGGCCGCCGCTGGTACCAGGAACAGAGCGGCGAACTCCCTTGTGCCATCGGCTACTTCTCGCCCGAGTTCGGCATCACCGCGGCCCTGCCCCAATACTCCGGCGGCCTCGGCATCCTCGCCGGGGACCACCTCAAATCCGCCAGCGACCTCGGCGTACCGCTGATCGGGGTCGGCCTCCTCTACCGGCACGGCTACTTCCGCCAGTCGCTCTCGCGCGAGGGCTGGCAGCAGGAGCACTACCCGCTGCTCGACCCCAATGAGCTGCCCGTCTCGCTCCTTCGGGAGGAGGACGGCAGCCCGGCCAGGGTCTCGCTCGCGCTGCCCGGCGGGCGCGCGCTGCACGCCAACGTCTGGCTGGCCCGGGTCGGCCGGGTGCCGCTTCTGATGCTCGACTCGGACGTCGAGGACAACGCGCCCGGCGAGCGCGACGTCACCGACCGGCTGTACGGCGGCGGCAGCGAGCACCGGCTGCTCCAGGAGATGCTGCTCGGCATCGGCGGGGTGCGCGCGGTGCGCACGTACTGCCGTCTCACCGGCCACCCGGCGCCCGAGGTGTTCCACACCAACGAGGGCCATGCCGGGTTCCTCGGGCTCGAACGCATCCGTGAACTCGCGGGCGAGGGGATGGAGTTCGACGCCGCGCTCGAATCGGTGCGGGCCGGGACCGTGTTCACCACGCACACCCCGGTGCCGGCCGGGATCGACCGCTTCGACCGCGAGCTGGTCGCCCGCCACCTCGGCGACGACGGCGAGCTGCCGGGTGTCGACGTGGAGCGGATCCTCCGGCTCGGCATGGAGACCTACCCCGGCGGCGAGCCGAACCTCTTCAACATGGCGGTCATGGGACTGCGGCTCGCCCAGCGCGCCAACGGGGTCTCGACCCTGCACGGCGCCGTCAGCCGGGAGATGTTCGCGGGGCTCTGGCCGGGCTTCGACGCGCAGGAGGTGCCGATCACCTCCGTCACCAACGGGGTGCACGCCCCGACCTGGGTGGCGCCCGAGGTCATGCGGCTCGGCGCCCGCCAGATCGGCGCGGGCCGCACCGAGGACGCGCTGAGCGTGGGCGGCTCGGAGCGCTGGGACGCGGTCGCCGACATCCCGGACGCCGAGATCTGGGAGCTGCGCCGGGAGCTGCGCGAGCAGCTCGTCGTCGAGGCCCGCGAGCGGCTGCGCGCCTCCTGGCGCCAGCGCGGCGCCGGATCGGCCGAACTGGGCTGGATCGACGGGGTGTTGAGCCCCGACGTGCTCACCATCGGCTTCGCCCGGCGGGTCCCCTCGTACAAGCGGCTCACGCTGATGCTGCGCGACCGGGACCGGCTGATGGAGCTGCTCCTGCATCCGACCCGGCCGGTGCAGATCGTCGTCGCGGGCAAGGCGCACCCGGCCGACGACGGCGGCAAGCGCCTGGTCCAGGAACTGGTGCGGTTCGCCGACGACCCGAGGGTGCGCCACCGGATCGTGTTCCTGCCCGACTACGGCATGGCAATGGCGCAGAAGCTCTACCCGGGCTGCGACGTCTGGCTCAACAATCCGCTGCGCCCCTTGGAGGCCTGTGGGACGAGCGGCATGAAGGCGGCCCTGAACGGCTGCCTCAACCTGTCCGTCCTGGACGGCTGGTGGGACGAATGGTTCGAGCCCGACTTCGGCTGGGCCATCCCGACCGCCGACGGCGCGGCCACCGACGAGGACCGGCGCGACGAACTGGAGGCCAACGCGCTGTACGACCTCATCGAGGACCGGGTCGCCCCGCGCTTCTACGACCGGGGCGCGGCCGGCCTGCCGGACCGCTGGATCGAGATGGTCCGCCAGACCCTCACCACGCTCGGCCCGAAGGTGCTCGCGGGCCGGATGGTGCGGGAGTACGTGACCCGCCTCTACGCGCCCGCCGCCGCGGCCCATCGGGTCCTGGACCCCTCCACCGCCGGGGAGTTGGCGCAGTGGAAGGCGCGGGTGCGCGGTGCCTGGCCGCGGGTCGCGGTCGACCACGTCGAGGCACTGGCCCCGGTCGCGGCCCCGAACGGCACCGCGGAACTCGGCTCCACCCTCGCGCTCAAGGTCCGGGTCGCGCTCGGCGAGCTCGGGCCCGACGACGTGGAGGTGCAGGCCGTGGCGGGCCGGGTGGACGCGGCCGACGCCATCGCGGACGCCGAGACCTTCCCGCTGAAGCCGACGGGCGGCCCCGATCTGGAGGGCCGCTGGATGTACGAGGGGCCTCTGGCGCTCGACCGCACGGGCCCGTTCGGCTACACGGTCCGGGTGCTTCCGGCCCACCGCCACCTCGCGACCCACGCGGAGCTGGGCCTGGTGGCCGGCCCGACCGGGACGACCGGGGAGGGCGCGGGCGTGCTCATGCGCTGAGCCCGGTCCTGCTGCACCCGGACATGGGCGGTGCCCGGAGCCTCGTGGGCTCCGGGCACCTTCACTTTCCGGCCAGCCGCCTGGTCAGAAGGTGAGCTTGAAGTCGGTGATGGTGCCGACGTCCTGCCGCGCCTTGTCCTGGACCTTCAGCTTCCACACGCCGTTGGCGGCGACCGCGGAGGCGTTGACGGTGTACGTCTTGTTGAGGTTCTTCGTCGAGTCCGAGGAAGAGCTCTGGAGACGGTACGAGGTGCCGTTCGGGGCCACCAGGTCGATCTGGAGGTCACCGATGTAGGTGTGCGTGATCTTCACGCCGACCTGGAGGGCGGCCGGCGCGTTGCCGGTGATCCCCGAGACGGTGACCGGCGAGGTCACCGCGGCACCCGGGTAGTCCGGGATGGCCACACTGGCGGTGTTCTCGAAGACCTTGCCGCCGGGGTTGCCGCCGCCGGCGCGGGCGCCGACGTTGATGGCCGCCCAGGCGTTGGTGATGTTGGTGACCTCGGCGCTGTTGGCGCCGTACAGCTCGGTCGCCGCGGCGATGGTGCCCGCGCGGGCACCCGCGTAGTCCGTGCTGGAGTTGAACTTGGTGGTGAGCGCCTTGTACCAGATCAGCTGCGCCTTGTCCCGGCCGATGCCGGTGACCGGAAGGCCGTCCGAGGTCGGCGAGTTGTAGGTGACGCCGTTGATGACCTTGGTGCCGCTGCCCTCGGAGGCCAGGTAGAACCAGTGGTTCGCCGGGCCCGAGGAGTAGTGGACGTCCAGGTTGCCGACGCCGGAGTACCAGCTGTCCGCGGAGCCGCCGTCCTTGCTCGGCTTGTCCATGTAGCGCAGCGGGGTGCCGTCACCGTTGATGTTGATCTTCTCGCCGATGAGGTAGTCACCCGGGTCCGACGCGTTGTTCGCGTAGAACTCCACCGAGGTGCCGAAGATGTCGGAGGTGGCCTCGTTCAGACCGCCCGACTCGTCCGCGTAGTTCAGGCCCGCGGTCGCGGCGGTGACGCCGTGCGACATCTCGTGGCCGGCCACGTCGAGCGCGGTCAGCGGGTCGTTGTTGCCCGTGCCGTCGCCGTACGTCATGCAGAAGCAGCTGTCGTCCCAGAACGCGTTGACGTACGCGTTGCCGTAGTGGACGCGGGAGTAGGCGCCGACGCCGTCGCCCCGGATGCCGCTGCGGCCGAAGACGTTCTTGTAGAAGTCCCAGGTCACGCCCGCGCCGTAGGCCGCGTCCGCACCCGCGGTCGCGGCGTTGGAGTTGGTGCCGTCACCCCAGGTGTCGTTGGTCTGGGTGAACAGCGAACCGGTGCCGGACGTACCGTGGTTCAGGTTGTACGTCTTGTGGTTGCCGCGCGTGGTGTCGGTCAGGGTGTAGTTCGACCCGGACTGCGAGGTGTTGAGGGTGACCTGGCCGCTGTAGCGGGTGTTGCCGACACCGGTCTCGATGCCCTGCCACTGGTGCAGCTTGGCGCCCGTCTTGGCGTCCGTGATGACGTGCAGCTGGTTCGGGGTGCCGTCGTCCTGCACTCCGCCCACGACCGTCTCGTACGCGAGGGTCGGCGCGCCCTTGACCATCCAGATGACCTTGCGGGCGCTGTCGGCCTTGTCGGCCTTCGAGCCCGCGGCCTTGGCGGCCTTGAGGGCCTGGCCCTGGGCGGTGGCCGGGGCGCTCGCGGGGGCGGCAGTGGAGACGCCCTGGAGCTGCGCGCTGTTCGCCTTGAGCACATCCTTGGTCTTGCCGGCCGCGGTGTCGACCATCAGGTCGCCGCCGAGCACGGGCAGACCCTGGTAGGTGCGCTCGTAGCGGGTGTGGACGGTGCCGTCCTGGTCCTTGGACACGTCGTGGACGACGAGCTTCTCCTGCGCGCTGAGACCGAGGTCCTTGGCCGTGGCCGCCGTGGTGGCCGTGGCCTGGCGTATGAGCTCGGCACGCTGGGAGGGGGTCAGACTCACGGGCAGGGCGCCCGTGTTGCGTACTGCCTGGGCCTTCACGGCCGCGGCGGCCGCGGAGTCGTCGGGGCGTGCGCTGGCGCTACCTGCCTGGACGCCGACACTGAGCATGGCGGCTGCGGCGATCAGGGCGCCGGTGGCGGTGGCACGACGACGATGCGTGGATCTCACGCGAACTCCTTCTGCGAGGGGGTTCCGGTCGACTGGGTGGGGCCGGCCGGGCAGAGCAAAGCGGAGCGAGTACGGCAACGAGATGTGGTGCGTGAAAACTTCGTGCGTGGAACGGGGGAAGAGTGCCAGCAGTGGAGAACCGGTGTCAGGAGCGCGTCAAGAAGTTGGCCGAAAACCGTCCGTTGTCCGAAGGTCGTCGTTCGTTAAGCGGACGTTTCACGGATGTGTGCTTCGACGCCGTCGAGGAGTCGGGCCAGCCCGAACCCGAAGAGCGAGTCCAAGTCCAGCTCGAACGGCTCGTGTTCGAAGATGGTGGTCAGGACGGGGAAGCCGCCTCCTGACACGATGGCCGCAAA
This sequence comes from Streptomyces sp. CB01201, assembly GCF_002803085.1. GTDB lineage: Bacteria > Actinomycetota > Actinomycetes > Streptomycetales > Streptomycetaceae > Streptomyces > Streptomyces hundungensis. The sequence goes on from NZ_NNBJ01000012.1 coordinate 135,136, forward strand.
GCGCCCCTCGTGGCGGTCCATCCACTGGTCACCGGAGACTCCGGTGTCCTGGACGGCCTCGCCCTCCAACTCCAGCGCCACGCCCAGTCCCTGGACGAAGGCGATGAGCGACAGGTGCACATGCATCACCTCGTGCACACGCAGTCCGGTGCCGCGCAGTGCCTGCAGCACCCACTCGGTGTACTTCATCGCCCGGGGCATCGGGTGCGGCCGGTTGAAGGAGGCCATCGCCCGGGCCATCCAGGGGTGCCTGCGGTAGGCAGACCACAACTGCCCTGTCGCGCGCTCCAGTTGGGCCCGCCAGTCGGCGGCCGGGTGCCCGAGCGACATCTCCCCGAACCCCGCGTCCGTCATCAGGCGGACGAGCTCGCCCTTGCTCGCGACGTGCCGGTACAGGGCCATCGTCGACGTGCCGAGATCACTCGCGATCCGGCGCATCGACACCCCGGCCAGCCCCTCGGAGTCCGCGATGCGCACGGCGACGCGCACCAGCGCCTCGCGGCTCAAGGGCGCCGCGCCCTCGTGCGCGGCACGCGCCGACGTCACCTCGGCGACGACCGTGCCCACTCCGGGCACCGCCCGCACCAGGCCCTCCCGGGCGAGAGCGGCCAGCGCCTTGGTCGCGGTCGCCATCGCCACCCCCGACTCGCGCACGATGGCCCGCGTGGACGGCACCCGGTCACCCGGCGCCAGCTCGCCCGAGGCGATGCGGCGCCGGATGCCGTCGGCGATGGCGAGGTAGGGCGGCAGCTCGGTCACGGCCGGAGTGTACTAGTGCGCCGGACGGCGTCCTGCCAGCTGATACACGGGTGCTTCAGGGGTGCACCAGCCCTGTCGTTGCGATGTACGCGGCCGCGCTGTTCGCTCCCCGCATGGACACCACGACCGGCCCCCTCGCGGGCCGCACCGACCCGGCGCCGCCGCGTGCCGGACGCAGGGAATGGACCGCGCTCGCCGTCCTCATGCTGCCCCTGCTGCTCGTCTCCATGGACGTCTCCGTCCTCTACTTCGCCATCCCCTTCATCAGCGAGGACCTCGCGCCCAGCTCCACCCAGCAGCTGTGGATTCTCGACATGTACGGCTTCGTGCTCGCCGGCCTCCTCATCACCATGGGCGCCCTCGGCGACCGCGTCGGCCGCCGGCGGCTCGTGCTCGCGGGGGCGGCCGTGTTCGGCCTGGCCTCGGTGGCCGCGGCCTATGCCGACTCGCCCCAACTCCTCATCGCGGTGCGGGCGTTGCTCGGAGTGGGCGGGGCCGCCCTGATGCCCTCCACGCTGGCCCTGATCCGCAACCTCTTCCACGACGCCGGGCAGCGCGCGCGGGCGGTCACCGCCTGGACCGGCGTCATGACGCTCGGCATCTCCTTCGGGCCGGTCGTCAGCGGCGCGCTGCTCGAACGCTTCTGGTGGGGGTCGGTGTTCCTGATCAACCTGCCGGCCATGGTCCTGCTGCTGGTCCTGGCACCCCTGCTGCTGCCCGAGGTCAAACAGCCCCCGGCCGGCCGCTTCGACTGGGTGAGCGCGGTCCTCTCCCTCGCGGGGCTGCTCCCGCTGATCCAGGGCGTCAAGCAACTGGCCCGGAACGGAGTCGGGTTGCCGCCCCTCCTGTCCGTCGTCGCCGGACTGGCGCTGCTGTACGTGTTCGTCCGCCGCCAGTCGAGGCTCGCCCACCCCCTGGTGGACCTGGAGCTGCTGCGCCGGCGCACGTACGGCGGGGCGGTGCTCGCCAACCTCTTCGCCATCGCGGCGACCGTGGGGATGGCGGTGTTCCTCACCCAGTACCTCCAGTCCGTGCTGGGCCAGAGCCCGTTCCAGGCGGCCCTGTGGAGCCTGGTGCCGGCCCTCGGGGCGTGCGTGGGGGCGCCGGCCGGGGCGGTGCTCGCGCGGCGCTTCGACCGGGGGTGGGTCATGGCGACCGGCTTCGCCGTCTCGGCGTGCGGCTTCCTCGCGCTCACGCGGGTGCGTACGGACTCGGCACTGTGGTTCACGCTCACGGCGTGCGCGGTCTACACCTCGGGGCTCGTGGCCGCGATGGCCCTCGCGAACGAACTGGCCCTCGGGGCGGCGCCGCCCGACCGGGCCGGGGCCGCGGCGGCGGTCATGGAGTCCGGGCAGGAGCTGGGCGGCGCGCTCGGGATGGCGGTGCTCGGCTCGATAGGCGCGGCGGTCTACCGCCACGGCATGGCCGGCGCGCCGAGCGCGGCACGCGAAACGCTGGGCGGGGCGCTGTCGTCCCTACGGGGCCCCGACTTGGCCCCCGCCCTGGCGTCCTTCACCCGCGGCCTCGACTGCGCGGCACTGGGTGCGGCGGTGCTGATGGCCGGGGCGGCGGGGGTTGCGCTCGCCCGGCTGCGGGGGCCTCGACTTGAGGGGGTGCCCTCGCCCCCGGGGAGGTGAGGCGTCCCGGCCTCGGGGGGTTTGGGGTGCGGGGGGTTGGTGGTGCTTTGCGCAGTTCCCCGCGCCCCTCAGGGGGTGGGGGTGGTCGGTTTGGTGCGGGCTGTCCGTGGCTGGTCGCGCGGTTCCTCGCGCCCCTGGGAGCGTGATGTCCTCGTGCTGGTCCGGGAAGGATGCCTTCGGGGGCGCGGGGAACTGCGCGAACGGCCCCCACTGGTCCGCAGTCGAAGGGTTTGGGGCGGTGGGCTCCGCTTCTCCGTGCTGAGCGGGGCGGCGTGTTCAGGGGCGCGGGGAACTGCGCGAACGGCCGACGCGGTCCGCGGGTGAAGGGGCGGAGCTGGGGGCCTGCCCCCGGGGTGCTGGGTGGAACGGCGTTCCAGGGGTGGGCGGCCCCGCGGTCTGCGGGCCAAGGGGCCCGGGGGAATTGGGTCGCCCCGGGGATGGCGCGCGGGTACTGTTCGGCGGCCGGAACCGAAGCGTACGAGGAGCACTTCATGAACGACCCCCGCACGGGCCCGCCCCACTGCGGCGACGAACGGGAAACCCTGCGCGCGTTCCTCGACTACCACCGGGCCACCCTGGCCATGAAGTGCGCGGGGCTGGACGACGACGCCCTGCGGCGGCAGTCGATGCCCCCGTCCACCCTCTCCCTGCTCGGCCTCGTCCGGCACATGGCGGAGGTCGAACGGGCCTGGTTCCGCCGGGTGTTCGAGGATCAGGACGCACCCATGGTGTGGTCCGACAAGGTGGACTTCCAGGCCGCCTATGACGCGAGCCGCTCCACCCGCGCCGAGGCGTTCGCCGCCTGGGAGGCCGAGGTCGAGCACTCCCGCAAGGTCGAGCGGGAGGCCGAGTCCCTCGACCTCGTGGCCGTCCAGCCGCGCTGGGGCGAGGACGTGTCGCTGCGCATGGTGATGCTGCACATGATCCTGGAGTACGGGCGCCACAACGGCCACGCCGACCTCCTGCGCGAGGGCATCGACGGCACCGTGGGCGCCTGAGCCCGCGCACCGGCAGGCCGCGGCCCGCCACCCGCGCCTCAGCGCCAGGCGATGTTGCGCCAGGGGCTGGCCTCGTGCTCGGTGAGGATCCGGTGCGCGGTCAGGTTCCCCTGGTAGTAACTCCCGTACGATTCCCCGTCGAAGCGCAGCACCCGCCCGAGCGCGTACGCCGCCGAGAAGCCCTCCCAGGAGCGGTACGCCGACCGGCTCAGGGCCCCCGCGTGCACGATCGCCTGCTCCGCCTCGTGCGGGGTGCAGAACCGGGCCGCGAGCCCCCAGCGCGCCAGGTTCACGGCCCGCCCGTAGTCGTAGGCGACGGCGGTGGTGACCCGGCCGTCCGGCGGCAGCAGGCCGTCCGCCCGGAACCGGGCCTCGTAGCGGATGATGCGCCGCACCAGCTCCTCGATCTCCCGGACGGCGTCATGGCCCACCCCGATGTCCTGGGCGTGCCCGGCCGCCGTCTCGCGCCACAGCTCCGCGGGCGGCGCCTCGTCCAGGCCAGCCCGCAGCTCCTCGCGTACGCGCAGGACGAAGTCGGGCTCGGCTGGGCTGTTGCGCGCGTCGAGCAGCGCGTCCAACTGCTGCTGCCAGTGCGCCCGTTCGGTGATGCCCCACGAATCGCGCAGCATGCGGAGTTGTTCGGTGTATTCCCGGTAGACGGAGCCCACCTCGTTCCACGGGACGTCGTTGCTGAGCGCCAGATGCGCGCCGCAGGCCAGCCCGTACGCCAGCGGGCCGCGCAACGCGCCGTGGCGCAGGCCGATCAGGCGGGCCGGGCGGTCCACCTCCACGTGGAGCCGGCGCCAGTGGGCGAGGTGGTCGGGCCCGGTGGGCAGGACGGCCTGGGCCGGAGTGCCGGCGTTGACCGCGAGCAGGGCCCGCCCGTCCAGGAGGCCGGAGTCGGCGATCCAGCGCAGGGACACCCCGTGGAACACCCAGTCCGGATGCCAGGGCGGCAGCATCCCCCGGGTGAGCACCGGCTTGATCCGCCGGCCTGACGCGTCCCGGTAGGCGGGCCAGTGGATCCGGTCGGGCCGGGCGTCGACCTCGGCCTTCGGCGCCGCGATGTACAGCTCCTCGCGGGCGAGCACCCGCAGCTGCGCCGCCACATCGCCGCGCAGCCCCGCCGTGTGCAGCAGCCACTCGGTCTCCGTCGGCGCCGCCCAGTTGGTACTCGTCCCCGTTGCCACGCCCCCGATCCTACGGAACCCGGTCCCGGTTGCCGCCCGGCAGGTACCGGAAACCCGCAGGTGGGGGTGGGCTCCCGGTCCTTTCGGCACGCTCAGGCCAGGCTGTCGCGCCAGGCGCGGTGCAGGGATGCGAAGCGGCCGGTGCCGGCGATCAGGTCCCCGGGGGAGCCGTCCTCGACGATCCGGCCCTGTTCCATCACCAGGACCCGGTCCGCGATCTCGACCGTGGAGAGCCGGTGCGCGATCACCACCGCCGTGCGGCCGTTGAGGACGGTGTGCATGGCGCGCTGCACCGCCCGCTCACCCGGGATGTCCAGCGAGCTGGTCGCCTCGTCGAGGATCAGGACGGCCGGGTCGGCGAGCAACGCCCGTGCGAACGCGACCAGTTGGCGCTGGCCCGCCGAGATGCGACCGCCCCGCTTGCGGACGTCGGTGTCGTAGCCGTCCGGCAGGCTCGCGATGAAGTCGTGTGCGCCGATCGCCTTCGCCGCCTGCTCGATCTCGGCCCGGGTGGCGTCCGGGCGGCCGATCGCGATGTTCTCGGCGACCGTGCCGGAGAACAGGAAAGCCTCCTGGGTGACCATGACGACCCCGCGCCGCAGGTCCCGTACGGACAGCTCGCGCAGATCCGTCCCGTCGAGCAGGACGTGGCCGGCCGTCGGATCGTAGAAGCGGGCCAGGAGCTTGGCGAGGGTGGACTTGCCCGCGCCCGTCGAGCCGACCACGGCGACGGTCTGGCCGCCCGGAATGGTCAGGTCGAAGCGGGGCAGCACCTCGCCGCCGGTGCGGTAGCCGAAGCCGACGCCCTCGAAGTCGACCCGGCGGCCCGGGAGTTCACCCGCCGCCCCGGGCAGCGGGACCGGCCGGGCCGCCTCGGGGACCGACGGCGTCTGGGCGAGCAGCCCGGCGACCTTCTCCAGGGACGCGGCCGCCGACTGGTAGGAGTTGAGGAACATGCCGAGCCGGTCGATGGGGTCGTACAGGCGGCGCAGGTACAGGACCGCGGCCGCGAGCACGCCCAGTTCGAGATCCCCGTCCGCGACCCGCGTCGCGCCCCACAGGACCATCGCGGCGACCGCGATGTTGGCGGTGAGCCGGGAACCCACCACATACCGGGCCATCTCCAGGAGCGCGTCGCCGTTGGTCCGCTCGTGGCGCTGGTTCAGCACCTTGAACTCGGCGTCGTTGGCCCGCTCACGACGGAACGCCTGCACCGGCCGGATGCCGTTGAGCGTTTCGGCGAACTTGACGATCACCGCGGCGGTCGCCGTGGACCGGGCCGCGTACACGACCCCGGCGCGGCGCTGGTAGCGGCGGATCAGGAAATGCAGCGGCAGGTAGGAGGCGACGGCGAGTGCGCCGATGCCCCAGTCCAGCCAGAGCAGCATCGCGCAGATGTAGACCGAGGAGAGGATCACCCCGATCAGCTCCTGAAGGCCCTCGCTGAGCAGTTCGCGCAACGACTCGACGTCGGTGGTGGAGCGCGAGATCAGCCGGCCCGAGGTGTAGCGCTCGTGGAAGTCCACGCTCAGCGCCTGAGCGTGCCGGAAGATCCGGCCGCGCAGATCGAGCAGCACGCCCTGGTTGACGACCGCCGAGGCCCGTACGAACGCGTACTGGAAGAAACCGGAGGCCAGCGCGCACAGCACATATCCGACGCCGACGGCGATCAGCGGGCCGTGGTCGTGGGCCCGGAAGGCGGGGACGCCCCGGTCGATGGCGTACGCCACGAGCAGGGGGCCCGCCTGGGCCGCCGCCTGCTGCACCACCAGCATCAGGGTCGCGATCACCACGCCCCGGCGCAGCGGGCGCAGCAGTGAGCCGAGCAGGGCCCTGGTCGCTCCGGGCGGCGCGGGCAGCTCGTCCCGGTCGAAGGGATCGCCGTCCCCGGCGGGCCTCAACTCCTCGTCGCCCGTGGTCTTCTGCTCCCCGACGGTCGTGGTCATCGCCGGTCCTCCCCCTCGTCGTGCCGGACATCTGCGCCGGACATCAGCCAGGCGTATTCGGCGCTGCCGCGCAGCAGTTCCTGATGGGTGCCGACGGCGCTGATGCGGCCCTCCGAGAGCAGTGCCACCCGGTCGGCGAGCAGCACGGTGGAAGGGCGGTGCGCGACGACCAGCGCGGTGGTGTCCTGGAGCACCCGGCGCAGCGCCGCCTCGACCAGTGCCTCGGTGTGGACGTCCAGGGCCGACAGGGGGTCGTCGAGGATCAGGAACCTCGGCCGCCCCACGACCGCCCGGGCCAGCGCGAGCCGCTGGCGCTGGCCGCCGGACAGGCTGAGCCCCTGCTCGCCGACCTGGGTGTCCACGCCCTGCGGCAGCCGCCGGACGAACTGGGCCTGCGCGATGTCGAGCGCCCGCTCCAGATCGTCCGGACTCCCGCCGCCCATCGCGACGTTCTCGCCGACGGTGGCGGAGAACAGGGTGGGTTCCTCGAACGCCACGGAGACGAGACCGCGCAGCCGGTCCCGCGTCATGTGCGCGATGTCCTCGCCGTCGAGCGTGATCCGCCCGCCGCTGACCTCGTGCAGTCGCGGCACGAGCGCGGTGAGCGTGGTCTTGCCCGACCCGGTCCCGCCGACCAGGGCCATGGTCTCGCCCGGCCGTATGTGCAGATCGATGCGCGCGAGGACAGGGGCACTGCCGTCGGCGGCGTCGGGGTAGCGAAAGGCGACCCCTTCGAACCGGATACCGGCCGTCCGACCGGCGGCGCGGGGTTCCAACTCGGCGCTGGACGACCCCAATTCGGCCCCTCCGGCGTTTGAGGAGCGGGGGTCCGGAGGCAGCGCCCCCGGTGCAAGGTCCGCAGGCGAAGCAGCGGCGGAGGCGGGTCCCGGGGCGGAGCCCCGAGGGGCTTCCAGGGGTTCCAGCGGTTCCAGGGAAAAAGGCCCTTGATGGGTGCCCGGGGGCAACTTCCCCGGGGGGTGACTCGTGGAGGCGCCCGGCGCCTCCGCTTCCTCCTGCGCGTCCATCGCCTCGAAGAAGCGGGCCGTAGCCGTCGCCGACTCCTGGCTCATCGCGAGCAGGAACCCGATCGACTCGACCGGCCAGCGCAACGCGAGGGCCGTGGAGAGGAACGCCACGAGCGTCCCGGCCGAGAGGTCGCCGTCGGCCACCTGCACCGTGCCGAGCACCAGGGCCGCGCCGATGGCGAGTTCGGGGATCGTGGTGATCAGGCCCCACAGCCCCGCGAGCAGCCGGGCCTTCGCCAGCTCGGTGCCGCGCAGCCGCTCGGAGAGTTCACGGAAGGCCAGCGCCTGGCTGCGGTGCTGCCCGAACCCCTTGATGATGCGGATGCCGAGCACGCTCTCCTCGACAACCGTCGTCAGATCGCCCACCTGGTCCTGCGCCTGCCGGGCGACCAGGGAGTAACGCGTCTCGAAGAGCGAGCAGAGGACGACCAGCGGAATCACCGGCACCAGCAGCACCAGGCCGAGGCTCCACTGCTGGGACAGCAGGATCGCGAACCCGGCCAGAATGGTGACCGCGTTGACGACCAGGAAGGTCAGCGGGAACGCCAGGAACATCCGGAGCAGCATGAGGTCCGTGGTGCCGCGCGACAGGAGCTGGCCCGAGGCCCAGCGGTCGTGGAAGGAGACCGGAAGGCGCTGCACATGCCGGTACAGATCGGCCCGCATCTCCGCCTCGACGCTCGCGAGCGGCCGCGCCACCAGCCATCGCCGGTACCCGAAGAGCGCCGCCTCCGCCAGGCCGAGCAGCAGCAGGTACAGCGCGCCGAGCCACACGCCGCCGGGATCGCGGTCGGCCACCGGGCCGTCCACGATCCACTTCAGGACGAGCGGGATCACCAGACCGAGACAGGAGGCGACAATGGCCACAAATGCCGCGCTGAACAGGCGAGTTCGTATGGGGCGTACATACGGCCAGAGCCTCAGGAGTGAGCGCGTGGCCGACTGGTCCTTGATAGCTGCATGTGTTTCGGACATCAGGGCCGAGCCTACGGACGGGCACCGACAGTGCCCACCGAGTTTCGGCCGGGCCCGGCTGGTCCGCTGGTCCTAGGACCGCTCGGAGGCAATGGGGGTCGTACCCGCCCATCAACCGATCGGTTGATGCGGGGTCGAGCGCGATGGGCGATGTGGCGGACCCCCGCCGGCCGGGATTCTCAGGGCATGGCAATCATCGAAGTCAACGCAGTGCGCAAGGCATACGGCCGCAGGCCCGCTGTCGACGACGTCAGCTTTGCCGTCGAGGAAGGGGAGATCTTCGGGATCCTCGGCCCCAACGGCGCGGGCAAGACCACCACCGTCGAGTGCATCGAGGGGTTGCGCGTCCCGGACGCCGGGACGATCCGGGTGGCCGGGTACGACCCGGTCGCCGACCACGACCAGGTGACCCGCATCCTCGGCGCCCAGCTCCAGGAGAGCGAGCTCCAGCCCAAGCTCACCGTGCGCGAATCCCTTGAGCTGTACGCCTCCTTCTACCCGGACCCGGCCGACTGGCGCCCGCTCGCCGAACGCCTCGGCCTCGCCGAGAAGCTCGACACCCGCTTCGCCAAGCTGTCCGGTGGCCAGAAACAGCGTCTGTTCATCGCGCTGGCCCTCATCGGCAATCCGCGCGTGGTGGTGCTGGACGAGCTGACCACCGGACTCGACCCCCGGGCCCGCCGCGACACCTGGGAACTGATCGAGGACGTACGCCGCGGCGGGGTCACGGTCCTTCTGGTCACCCACTTCATGGAGGAGGCCCAGCGCCTCTGCGACCGGATCGCCGTGATCGACAAGGGGCGGATCGCCGCCCTGGACACCCCCTCGGGCCTCATCCGGCGCGCGGCCGGCTCCACCGTCATCTCCTTCACCCCCTCGGCCCCGCTCGACGACTTCGCGCTCGCCGAGCTGCCGAAGGCCGCCGCCGTCGAGGAGAAGCAGGGCCGGGTGACCATCCACGGCACCGACGAGACCGTCAACGCCGTGATCACCCTGCTCGCCCGGCACCACATCACCGCCCACCAACTCCGCGTCTCCGAGGCCACCCTCGACGACGCGTTCCTGGACCTGACGGAGGCCTCGGCATGACCACCACCCTCACCCCGGCCCGCCCCGCCCGCGCCGCCCGTCCCTCCCGCCGGGCCGCCGGGGCCGTGCTGAAGACCGAGGCGACCCTCTTCCGGCGCGAGCCCGCGGGGCTGTTCTGGATCATGGTCTTCCCGACCGTCCTGCTGGTCGTACTCGGCTCGATCCCGGGCTTCCGCGACCCCGACAAGGCGCTCGGCGGCATCCGCTTCGTCGACGCGTACGTTCCCGTCGCCGTGCTCCTCTCCATGATCATGGCCGGGCTCCAGGCGATGCCGCCGGTCATCACCGGATACCGCGAGCGCGGCATCCTGCGCCGGATGTCGGTCACTCCCGTCCGCCCCTCGGCCCTGCTCGGTGCCCAGATGGGGCTGCACGGGGTGGCCGCGGTGATCTCCGCGGTCCTCTCCCTCACGGTGGGCCGGCTCGCCTTCCGGGTGGCGTTGCCGCACCAGCTGTTCGGATACGCCTTCGCGCTGCTGCTCGCCGTGCTGAGCGCGCTCGCCCTCGGCGCCCTGGTCTCCGCGGTGTCGCGCACCTCCAAGATCGCGAACGCCATCGGCTCCGCGGTGTTCTTCCCGATGATGTTCAGCGCCGGTGTGTGGCTGCCCGTCCAGGCCATGCCCGACACGCTCGGCCGCATCGTGGAGCTGCTGCCCTTCGGCGCCGCGGCCCAGGCCCTCACCGAGGCCGCGGCCGGCAGCTGGCCCGGCTGGGACCACATCGGCGTCCTCGCCCTGTGGACCGTGCTGCTCTCGGCCGCCGCGACCCGCTGGTTCCGGTGGGAATGACGGCGATCGCCCGCTGGGGCGGTACCGGCGGGCCCTGCGACGTGGATGACACTGGTGCCATGAGCGACGGGGTGAACGAGGTGAAGCGGGACCTGGTGGAGGAACGCTGGGAGGTGTTCCACCGCTGGGGCCCCTTCGGCCTGCTGTTCATCGGCTGCCTCGCCGCGGCCGCCACCGCCGACCTCCTGATGAGCCCGGACGCCCGCTGGGCCGCGCTCTGTCTGGTCGGCGGCGCCCTGCTGGTCCAGATCGGCTGGGACCGGTGGCGCCGCACCCGGCCGGGACCGAGCGCCGCGGGGGCCGTCTACTACTTCGTGCGCTGGGGCATCGCCTTCGCGCTCACCTGGCTCAACCCGTTCTTCGCCTTCTTCGCCGTCTGCGGCTACTTCGGCGCCCAGGCGGTGCTGCCCCGGCGCCTGGTGCGGATCGGTCTGTTCGCCACCGCCGTCACCATGGCCGGTTCGCAGTCCGGCGGGCTTCCGCCCAAGGGGACCATGGGCTGGGTGGTGTTCGGCGCGGTGCTCGTCATCAACTGCGTCCTGCTGACGGTGTTCAGCCATCTCGCCGCCCAGGAGGACGAGCGCTCCCGGGTGCAGGTCGAGACGATCGCCGCCCTGGAGACCGCCAACGCCCGGCTCCAGCAGGCCCTCGACGAGAACGCCGCCCTGCACGCCCAACTCCTGCTCCAGGCAAGGGAAGCCGGCGTCGCAGACGAGCGGCGGCGCCTCGCCGCCGAGATCCACGACACCATCGCCCAGGGCCTGGCCGGCATCATCGCCCAGCTCCAGGTGGTCACGAGCAGCAAGGACCCCGCCCTGGTACGCGAACACCTCGCCAGCGCCCAGGCGTTGGCCCGCCACAGCCTCGGCGAGGCCCGCCGCTCGGTGCAGAACCTCAGCCCGCTCGACCTCGAACACGACCTGCTGCACGAGGCGTTGAAGAAGACCGTCGCCGAATGGGGAACCCGGCACGGGGTGCGCGCCGACTTCACCGTGACCGGCACCGCCGTCCAGCTCCACGACGAGATCGAGGCCACTCTGCTGCGCATCGCCCAGGAGGCCCTCGCCAACGCGAGCCGCCACGCCGGGGCCTCGCGCATCGGCGTGACCCTCTCCTTCATGGGCGACGAGGTCTCCCTGGACGTCCGCGACGACGGCCGCGGCTTCGACCCGGTGGACCTGCCGGCCCGCTCGGGCAGCGGGGGCTTCGGCCTGGACGGGATGCGGGCCCGAGCCGAACGCATCGCGGGCACTCTCACCGTCGAGTCGGAGCCCGGCCATGGCACCGCGGTCTCGGCCCGCGTACCGTTGGTGCCCCATGACCACTGACGCCACCATCACCCTCCTGATCTGCGACGACCACCCCGTAGTGCGGGACGGTCTGCGCGGTATGTTCGCCTCCGCCGACGGCTTCGCGGTCCTCGGCGAGGCCTCCAACGGCGTCGAGGGCGTCGACCTCGCCGAGCGGCTCGACCCGGACGTCGTCCTGATGGACCTGCGGATGCCCGGCGGCGGGGGAGTGGCCGCGATCGCCGAGCTCACCCGGCGCGGACTGCGCTCCAAGGTCCTCGTCCTCACCACCTACGACACCGACTCCGACACCCTCCCCGCGATCGAGGCGGGCGCCACCGGCTACCTCCTCAAGGACGCGCCGCGCGAGGAGCTGTTCACCGCGGTCCGCGCCGCCGCCGCGGGCCGTACGGTGCTCTCCCCGGCGGTCGCCTCGCGGCTCGTGTCGGCGGTGCGCACACCGGCCGTCCCCGCGGGCGAACCGCTCTCCGGCCGCGAGCGCGAAGTCCTCGAACTGGTCGCCAAGGGCACCTCCAACCGGGAGATCGCCCGTGCCCTGTTCATCAGCGAGGCCACGGTGAAGACCCATCTCACCCATCTCTACGGCAAGTTGGGCGTCAAGGACCGGGCGGCCGCGGTGGCGGTGGCGTACGACCGCAAGATCCTCGGCTAGCGGGAACGGGGCGCCCGCTCACCAGACTCCGGGTATCAGCCGGGCAGTGGCGGCCGCGTACTGGGTGTAGGCGGTGCCGAGGGCTCTGGTCAGGAGCTTCTCCTCCACGTGGATGCGGTAGCCCAGCGCGGCCAGTGCTCCGGCCAGGAACACCGCGAACGCCGCCGCGTTGTCGAAGGTCACCCCCAGCGCCACGCCCGCCAGCAGGATGCCGCTGTACGCGGGGTGGCGCACCCGGCGGTAGGGCCCCGAGCGCACCACCTCGTGGTCCCGCTGGATGTGGACCGTGCCGCGGAAGAACCGGCCGAGCGTGACGATGGCCCACAGCCGCAGGCCTATCCCCGCCCAGGCGAACAGCAGCACCGCCAGCCGGGCCGCGGCCGAGGAGGTCGAGTAGTCCAGGGCGGGCGTCGCGCGCGCGACCGGGTGGGCCGCGAGGGAGATCGCGACGGCCGCCGCGACCAGGACGAGCAGGCTGCCCCACTCGGTCCGCTCGGTGGGCCCGCTGATCCGCAACTGGCGGATCTGGAGGCCCAGTTCGCAGACCAGCCAGGCATACAGGGTGATCTGGATCGCCAGACCGAGGTCGCCGCTCATGCCGCACCACTCCTTCGTCGCGCGTCGCTGGCTCCGGCACATACGACGATCCCAGGCGGGGCGGGTGGAGCGGATCGGCCCGTGGGTGGACGGGTGGGTGGAGATCTCCGCGAGCCGACGAGTCCCGCCCCCTACCCCGCCACCTTCAGGACCAGCACCGAGCGGGCCGGGAGCGTCACCATCTCGCCGCCCCGGTAGGCCACTCCCGGCGGCTCGGCCTGGTCCTCGCGCGAGGTGTCCACGACCAGATCGTAGGAGCCGGCCCACGGCGGGCCCGGCAGGACGCAGTCCGCCGGGCGGTCCGCCGAGTGCAGCAGGATCAGGAAGCTGTCGTCGGTCACCGGCGCGCCCCGGGCGTCGCCCCCCGGGATGTCGCGCCCCGACAGGTACAGGCCGAGCGTCGCGGCGGGCGCGTACCAGTCCCGCTCGGTCATCTCCTCGCCGCGTGCGGTGAACCAGGCCAGGTCCCGCAGGCCGTCCGCGCCCTGCGCCCGGCCCGAGAAGAAGGCGCGGCGCCGCAGCACGGGGTGGCGGTGCCTCAACTCCATGAGCCGCGCGGCCAGTTCGAACAGACCGCGCGCTCCCGGCTGGTCCAGGAGCGACCAGTCGAGCCAGCTGACCTCGCCGTCCTGGCAGTAGGCGTTGTTGTTGCCGCCCTGGGTGCGGCCCATCTCGTCGCCCGCGACCAGCATCGGCACGCCCGTCGACACGAGGAGGGTGGTGAGCAGGTTCCGCAGCTGGCGCCGCCGCAACGCGTTGATCCCCGCATCGTCGGTCTCGCCCTCCACCCCGCAGTTCCAGGCCCGGTTGTCGTTGGTGCCGTCCCGGTTGCCCTCGCCGTTGGCCTCGTTGTGCTTGCGCTCGTACGACACCAGGTCCCGCAGCGTGAAGCCGTCGTGCGCGGTGATGAAGTTGATGGACGCGTACGGGCGCCGGCCGCCCCAGGCGTACAGGTCGCTGGAGCCCGAAAGGCGGTAGCCGAGGTCGCGCATGTCCGGCAGCGAGCCCCGCCAGAAGTCCCGGACCGCGTCCCGGTAGCGGTCGTTCCACTCGGTCCACAGCGGTGGGAAGGCGCCCACCTGGTAGCCGCCGTTGCCCACGTCCCAGGGCTCGGCGATCAGCTTCACGCGGCGCAGCACCGGGTCCTGCGCGATCACCGCGAGGAAGGGCGACAGCATGTCGACGTCGTGCATCGAGCGGGCCAGCGCCGCCGCGAGGTCGAACCGGAAGCCGTCCACCCCCATCTCGGTGACCCAGTAGCGCAGCGAGTCGGTGATCAGACGCAGCACATGGGGCTGGACCACGTGCAGGGTGTTGCCGCAGCCGGTGTAGTCGGCGTAGCGCCGGGCGTCCGCCTGGAGGCGGTAGTAGCCGCGGTTGTCGATGCCGCGCAGGGACAGCGTCGGGCCCATCTCGCCCGCCTCGGCGGTGTGGTTGTAGACCACGTCGAGGATCACCTCGATGCCCGCCTCGTGCAGCGCCCGCACCATCCGCTTGAACTCGCCGACCTGCTGGCCCGCGGTGCCGCTCGCCGAGTAGCCGGCGTGCGGCGCGAAGTAGCCGATCGAGTTGTAGCCCCAGTAGTTCTTCAGGCCCCGCCGCAGCAGATGGTCCTCGTGCGCGAACTGGTGCACCGGAAGCAGCTCGACCGCGGTGACCCCGAGCCGCACCAGGTGGTCGATCGCGGCCGGATGGGCGAGCCCGGCGTAGGTGCCGCGCAGCGGTTCGGGGATGTCCGGGTGGAGCCGGGTGAAGCCGCGTACGTGCAGCTCGTAGATGACGGAGTCGGACCAGGGCGTCTTGGGCCGGCGGTCGTCCGCCCAGTCGTCGTCGTCCTGCACGACGACGCCCTTGGGCACGTGCGGTGCCGAGTCGCGGTCGTCCCGCACGGTGTCGGCGACCTGCTGCTGCGGCCAGTCCCGTACGTGCCCGTACACCTCGGGCGGCAACGCGAAGTCGCCGTCCACGGCCCGCGCGTACGGGTCCAGGAGCAGTTTCGCCGGGTTCCAGCGGGCGCCCGTCCACGGGTCCCAGCGCCCGTGCACCCGAAATCCGTACCGCTGCCCGGGGCACACCCCGGGGACGAAGCCGTGCCAGATCTCGTGGGTCAGCTCGGTGAGGACGAGCCGGGTCTCGATGCCCGCCGGGTCGAACAGGCACAGCTCGACCGATTCGGCGCCTCCCGCCCACAGCGCGAAGTTGGTGCCGGCGACCCCGTCCGGGCCGACCCGGAAGCGGGCGCCGAGCGGGGTGGGGGCGCCCGGCCAGACAGGGGGGCGCAAGGCCCCGGGTTCACCCCGATGGCCGTCCACGGCGGTCTGACGGGGGCGCTGCCCCTCCGTACCGGGCGCGCCGCCCGCGGCACTCCGCACTGCCTTCTG
The DNA here is from genome assembly GCF_002803085.1 of Streptomyces sp. CB01201. Classification (GTDB taxonomy): domain Bacteria; phylum Actinomycetota; class Actinomycetes; order Streptomycetales; family Streptomycetaceae; genus Streptomyces; species Streptomyces hundungensis. The sequence goes on from NZ_NNBJ01000012.1 coordinate 150,483, forward strand.
TTCGGCTGCGCTCGACACCTGACGGCCTCCCGCGGCTCGGCGCGGGGGCGGCAGCGGCGTCCCGGCCGCGGCTTCCCTGCGCGTCTCTGCACCTGTTCTTCCCGCAACAGCCCTCGTACTCACGTTTCCCCCGGCGGGGGGCGGTCGTTGGGCCGGTCGTGAGAGACGTACTGAAGCGGGCAGGGGCGGGCACGGCCGCCGCCCTGGCATGGGCAGGACTGACGGCGGTCCTGGTGACCGCGCTGACCGGGTGCTCGGGGGGCACCCTGGACATCGGCGACATCGGCGGCAAGCCGTTGACGCCGCAGGAGGCCATCCTGGTGACCCCGGACGACGGGGCCAAGGGAGTCAAGGCCGACCAGAAGGTGGAGGTGCGGGTGCCGGGCGGGCGCCTGGAGCGGGTCAAGGTCATGAAGACGGAGGACGCGCAGCCCGAGGAGGTGCCGGGCAAGATCTCCGCGGACGGACTGACCTGGACGCCGACCGGCGGCGCGCTGCAACTGGCCGCCCTCTACACGGTGGACACCGTGGCGCTCGACGGCCACGGCCGCCGCCAGGCCCGGCACACCAGCTTCGCCACGCTCGTGCCCGAGCACCGCTTCATCGGGTACTTCAAGCCGGAGAACCGCTCCACGGTGGGCGTCGGCATGATCGTGTCGTTCAACTTCAACCAGGCGATCAAGGACAAGGCGGCCGTCGAGCGCGCCATCAGGATCACCTCGCAGCCCCCGGTGGCGGTGCGGGGCCACTGGTTCGGCAAGGACCGGCTCGACTTCCGGCCCGAGAAGTACTGGGTGCCCGGCACCAAGGTCACCGTCGACATGCGGCTGCGCGACGTGCTCGCGGCCCCCGACGTCTACGGCATCCAGGACAAGACGATCGGCTTCACCGTGGGGCGCGACCAGGAGTCCCTGGTGGACGCCGAGGCGCACACCATGGAGGTGCGGCGGGGCGGCGAGCTGGTGTCGACGCTGCCCATCTCCGCGGGGTCGCCGAAGAACACCACGTACAACGGGAAGATGGTCGTCACCGAGATGTACGACGTGACGCGGATGAACAGCCAGACCGTCGGCTTCGGCGGGGAGTACGACATCCCGGACGTGCCGCACGCCATCCGGCTCACCAACACCGGCACCTTCCTGCACGGCAACTACTGGGCCCCCTCCAGCACCTTCGGCAACACCAACACCAGCCACGGCTGTGTCGGTCTGCGGGACGTGAAGGGCGGCAGTTCGGACACCCCGGCGGGCTGGTTCTTCGACCGCACCCTCATCGGAGACGTGGTCGAGGTCGTCAACTCCCATGACCGCGAGGTCGCTCCGGACAACGGGCTCAGTGGCTGGAACCTGGACTGGGCGAAGTGGAAGGCGGGCTCCGCGGTCTCCTGAGGTCCCCGCTCTCGAACGCACGGCCCCATGACCGTTCCCGGTTAACCAACCGGGAACGGTTCCTGTGTTTCACCTGAGAGTTCCAGGAAAACTTGGGACTGAACAGTGACATGGGAGGGGAGATCGCGGCCTGTTCGGTGTGATTATCTAGCGCCGTGCGCGCGCGAGGACGCGCGCGGGGGTGAGTGAGTGCGGGCGGTGGCGGGGCCACGCCGTGCGAGGGGAGATCAGTCTTGAACGGGCAGCCTATTTCGGGGGCTCCGGCCGCGGCCGGACGCCGCGGCCGTCGGGGCGGCACACTGCCGGCCCTCATATGCGGAGCGCTGCTGCTGCTCGTCACCGCGTGCGGCGGGGGCGACGGCGGATCCAAGTCGAAGGCCGGCAGCGCGGGCGCCACCGAGGACACCAAGGCGTCCGAGGCCGTGGTCACCATCGTCCCTGCGGACAACGCCAAGGACGTGGCCACCAACGGCGCGCTGAAGATATCCGCCGACAAGGGCAGGCTGACCGCCGTCGCGGTCGCCGACAGCAAGGGCAACACGGTCGCCGGAAAGATATCCGCGGACGGCCTCGGCTGGGCCCCGGACCAGCACCTCGCCTCCGCCACGCAGTACAAGGTGCACGCGGTCGCCAAGGACGCCAAGGGCCGCGAGTCCGCCAAGGACACCACCTTCACCACGCTCGTCCCGACCAACACGTTCATCGGCCAGTACGTGCCCGAGGACGGGTCCACCGTCGGTGTCGGGATGCCGGTCTCCATCAACTTCAGCCGGGGCATCACCAACCCGGACGCGGTCAAGAAGGCGATCACCGTGACGGCCGAGCCGTCCGTCCCGGTCGAGGGCCACTGGTTCGGCAACGACCGCCTCGACTTCCGCCCCGAGAACTACTGGGCCCCCGGCACCAAGGTCACCGTCAAGCTGAACCTGGACGGCGTCGAGGGCCGGCCCGGCGTCTACGGCAAGCAGACCCGCACCGTCCACTTCACCATCGGCCGCTCCCAGGTCTCCACCGTCGACGCGAGCGCCCACACCATGAAGGTGGAGCGCGACGGCAAGCTCCTGAAGACCATCCCGATCAGCGCGGGCTCCCCGCAGAACACCACGTACAACGGGCAGATGGTCATCAGCGAGAAGTACGAGGTGACGCGCATGAACGGCGCCACCGTCGGCTTCGGCGGCGAGTACGACATCAAGGACGTGCCGCACGCGATGCGCCTGTCCAGCTCGGGCACCTTCATCCACGGCAACTACTGGGGCGACCCCTCGGTGTTCGGCTCGGCCAACACCAGCCACGGCTGTGTCGGTCTGCGCGACGCACGCGGCGCGGGCGACCCGTCCACGCCGGCCGCCTGGTTCTACAACAGCTCCCTGATCGGCGACGTGGTCGTCGTGAAGAACTCCAAGGACAAGGTCATCCAGCCCGACAACGGCCTCAACGGCTGGAACCTCTCCTGGGCGGAGTGGACCAAGTAACCCCGACCGGCCATGAGGGACCCGGTGCTGTGAGCGACAGCACCGGGTCCCTTGTCGTTAGTGGCCGTTAACCTGCCTTCATGACTGTGAACCTGGAAGTCTCCGAGGGCGTCGGCACCCTCCGTCTGAACCGCCCCCCGATGAACGCGCTCGACGTCGCGACGCAGGACCGGCTGCGCGAGCTGGCCGAGGAGGCGGCCCGGCGCGACGACGTGCGGGCGGTGGTCCTGTACGGCGGCGAGAAGCTGTTCGCGGCGGGCGCGGACATCAAGGAAATGCAGGCGATGGACCACGCGGCGATGGTCGTGCGCGGCAGGGCGTTGCAGGAGTCCTTCACCGCCGTCGCCAGGATCCCCAAGCCCGTCGTGGCGGCCGTCACCGGCTATGCGCTCGGTGGCGGCTGCGAGTTGGCGCTCTGCGCCGACTTCCGCATCGCCGGCGACAACGCGAAGCTCGGCCAGCCCGAGATCCTGCTGGGCCTGATCCCCGGCGCGGGCGGCACCCAGCGCCTGGCGCGTCTGGTGGGCCCGTCCAAGGCGAAGGACCTCATCTTCACCGGCCGCCAGGTGAAGGCGGACGAGGCGCTCGCCATGGGCCTGGTCGACCAGGTGGTCCCGGCCGCCGAGGTGTACGAGCGGGCCCACGCCTGGGCCGCCCGGCTCGCGCAGGGCCCGGCGATCGCGCTGCGCGCCGCCAAGGAGTCCATCGACACCGGTCTGGAGGCGGACATCGACACCGGCCTCGCCGTCGAACGCAACTGGTTCGCGGGCCTGTTCGCCACCGAGGACCGCGAGCGGGGCATGCGCAGCTTCGTGGAGGAGGGCCCGGGCAAGGCCAAGTTCCTCTGAGCGCAGGGCAGTTGAGGGCGTCGCGTCAACGGCGGCTGTACATGTGATGACGATGTGTACACCCTGTGGGGGGATTAGCGCAGCCTTAAGGGCACCTTAAGGAAAACCTCTCCGGAACGCTTGGTGATCAAGCGAACGCGGCAGGTCATCGCAGGTCGGAGGGGGCGTGAAAGGTCCTCGACTGCCTCCGTCATATGCCAAAAGGCGCCTCCGGAACGTCAGCTTCCGGAGGCGCTATTCCTTCGGAACCGCCCCGGAGGCCGCTCCGGGCGGCCATGATGGGGGCATGGCGGGGCTGGAGGGTGTGGAACAACCGGCGCAGCGTGTGAGTGCGACCGCGGCGCGCTGGATGCCGTCCGCCGACGACGAACTGGCGCTGAAGGCGCTGGAGTTGTTCGGTAATCCGACGGAGGGCGAAGTGCGGCTGCCGTCGCGTCCGGAGTCCGCGGCGACGGCTCGGCGGATCACCCAGTCCGTGGTACTGCGCCAGTGGGTGCTCTCGCCGACCCTGGCCGAACACGCGGTGCTCCTCGTCTCCGAGCTGGTCGGCAACGCGGTCCGGCACACCGGGGCCCGGGTCTTCGGCCTGCGGATGCTGCGGCGCCGGGGCTGGATCCGGATCGAGGTCCGGGACCCCTCGCGCGGGCTGCCCTGTCTGATGCCGGTGCACGAGATGGACGTGAGCGGGCGCGGCCTCTTCCTCGTCGACAAGCTCTCGGACCGCTGGGGCGTGGATCTGCTGCCGCGCGGCAAGACCACCTGGTTCGAGATGCGGGTCGCCGACCGCTGAGGCGCCGTCGCGCCGTCGCGCCGATGCGTCGAAGCGCCGGGGGGTCGGGGGGCCGGGAATCACAGAAGCCCCCTGGGCTGCCGGGTGCGGCGCCTGCGGGGGCTTCTGTGGAGCGCCGCGGATCTGTGGGGGGTGTGATCCACGGCGACTGAGGACGACCTGGCCCGGGTCAATGGGGGTCGTGGCTCCGACTATGACAGATGGGCGGCCCATCCTCAAAAGTCCCTACTCGGACATAACGCCATGAACCATCACAGTTTAGCTGTGAATCGTAGGTGAGCTAGAGCACTCACCTTTCAAACTGTGAATAAGTATCGAGGGTGCTGAGTGAATCAGCGAGCTTGACGCCCGGGGCGCGCCCCGGCCGGGCGCGACCCGCAAAGGTCCTGAAGTGGGTCAATCGTTACCAAGCGCGCCTCGGCGCACTTAAATGTCCATGTGCTGAATCCATCACCCCGTGCGGTAGACCGCCGCAGCGCCCTGCGGGCCGGGGCGGGCGCGGCCATCGTGGGGGCATTCACGACGGGCTGCTCGGACGACGAGGGCGGCGCACGGCCGGCCGGATCTTCGACACCGCCGCCGTCCGCCTCCGCCGCGGCCGCCGCCCGCCCCGGCAAGCCCCGCCCCGCACCGGCCCCCCGCGCCTTTCCCGGGCAGCCGGTCCAGATCGAGAGCGGACCCCGGGCCCGCCCGCAGGTCGCGCTCACCTTCCACGGCCAGGGCGATCCGAAGATCGCCACCACCCTGCTCAGCGAGGCCGAGAAGGCCGGTGCCCGCGTCACCGTCCTCGCCGTCGGCAGCTGGCTCGACGAGCAGCCCGCGATGGCCCGCCGCATCCTGGACGGCGGCCATGAACTGGGCAACCACACCCAGCACCACATCGACATCTCCGCCATGGACGAGTCGGAGGCCTACGCCGAGATCACCGGCTGCGCGGACCGCCTGCGCCGGCTCACCGGCTCCATCGGGACGTGGTTCCGGCCCTCCCGTGCCCAGTACGCGACGCCGCTCGTTCAGAAACTGGCCCGGCAGGCGGGATACCCGCACGTCCTGTCGTACGACGTCGACTCGCTCGACTTCACCTCGCCCGGCGCCTCGGCCGTCACCCGCAACGTCACCGAGCAGATCCGCAACGGATCGGTGGTGAGCCTGCACTTCGGCTATGCGGACACGGTCGCCGCGCTGCCCGTTCTACTCGCCGAACTGGAACGCCGCCGACTGCGCGCGGTCACGACCACGGAGCTGCTGATCTGATGCCGACCGTAACGAAGACGACCACCGCGCTGCTCGCGGCCGCCCTGCTCGCGGCGCTCGCCGGCTGCGGCTCGGGTGCCGACCACGAGAACGAGGCGCTCAGCACCAAGGCGGCGCCCCCGCCCGCCGTCGTCAAGAAGCCCGTGCCGCAGGGGCTGCCCGGGATGCCGCCCGTCCTCGACCCCAAGGACGCCTACGCGGCGGACCGGCCGAACGCGCTCCAGCCCGCCGTGAAGAACTTCCTGCCGCGCGTGTACGTGCCCAACACCAACTCCAACACGGTGTCCGTGATCGACCCGGCGACCTACAAGGTCATCGAGACGATCCCGGTCGGCCACCAGCCGCAGCACGTGGTCCCGTCGTGGGACATGAAGACGCTCTGGGTCAACAACGACCTGGGCGACTCGCTCACCGCCATCGACCCGGCGACCGGCAAGACCGGCCGCACCGTGCAGGTCTCCGACCCGTACAACCTCTACTTCACGCCCAACGGCAAGTACGCCGTGGTCATGGCCTCGATGGACCGCGAACTCGTCTTCCGCGACCCCGTCACCATGAACCGGGTCAAGACCGTCCCGGTGACCTGCGCGGGCGTCAACCACGCGGACTTCTCCATGGACGGCCGGTACTTCATCGTCTCCTGCGAGTTCTCCGGCGAGCTGCTCAAGGTCGACACCGAGAAAATGGCCATCGTCGGCCAGCAGAAGCTGCCGTTCGACGGGGCGATGCCGCAGGACGTGAAGATGTCCCCGGACGGCAAGACGTTCTACGTGGCCGACATGATGGCCCACGGCATGTGGGTCCTGAACGGCGACAAGTTCGACAAGCCGGTCCTGCTGCCCACCGGCAAGGGCTGCCACGGGCTCTACATCAGCCGCGACTCCAAGGAGATGTACATCTCCAACCGCGGCGAGGGCACCATCTCCATCTTCGACTTCACCCAGAACAAGCTGACCAAGAAGTGGGAGCTGCCCGACGGCGGCAGCCCCGACATGGGCGGCGTCTCCGCCGACGGCAAGGTGCTCTGGCTGTCCGGGCGTTACAACGCCGAGGTGTACGCCATCGACACCACCACCGGCAAGGAGCTGGCCCGCATCCCCGTCGGCTCGGGCCCGCACGGACTCGCCGTCTACCCCCAGCCCGGCCGGTACTCGCTCGGCCACACCGGCATCTTCCGCTGAACCGGCCCGCGCGTACGGTCCGCGCGCGTACGGTCCGCGAACGTGCGGTCCGCGAACGTCCGGCCAGCAAGTGCCCCGGGGCCCGCCGGCCCCGGGGCACCCCTGGGTCACCACAGCACCGGCAGCCGCTCCGGCAGGCGCTTGATGAAGCCGGTGCGCCACACCAGCTGCTCGGCCGGGACCGCGAGGCGCAGACCCGGCATCCGGTCCACCAGGACCGCGAGCGCGGTCTCCGCGTGCAGCCGGCCAAGGCCCGTGGCCGGGCAGAAGTGCCGGCCGGCCCCGAACGAGAGGTGCGGGTTGTGCCCCCGGTCGAGATCCAGGCGCTCGGGGTCGCTGAAGACCGCCGGGTCGAAGTTGGCGCCCTCGACCAGTACGAGCACCAACTCGCCCTTTCTGACCAGGACTTCGCCCAGCCGTACGTCCTCAAGGGCGAGCCTCGGCAGCCCGTCGCCGATGGACAGGTTCCAGCGCAGCAGCTCGTCCACGGCCCGGCCCATGCGCTCGGGGTGCTCGCGCAGATGGCCGATCAGCTCCGGGTGCTGGAGCAGGGCCAGGATCGCCAGGATCAGGAACGCGGAGGTCGATACCGCGCCCGCGCCGAACATGGAGACGGCGACCGTGGCCAGCATCTCGTCCGTCAGATGCGCGGACTCGCGGTCCTCGCGCAGCGCCCCGAGTCGGCCGAGCAGACTGTCCGGCGGCACATCGGGCGCGTTCAGGCGCTCCACCATGTACCCGAGGTCCTTGTACCAGTTGAGCCCGGCGCCCTCGAAGGTGTGGGTGCTCGTCATGAACGCGGTGTCCAGGCCCGACATGAGCCGGCGCCAGTCCGTGAAGGGGACCCCGATCACCTGGCAGTGCAGGGCCGCCGAGAACGGGTCGGCGAACCCCGCCCGGAGGTCGGCGGGCGGGCCCTCGGCGAGCAGCGCGTCGACGAACTCGCCGGCCCGCTCGCGCAGCCGCCCGGCCAGGCCGTCGGCGCGCGGGCTCAGCGACTTCATCACGGCGGAGCGCAGTCCGGCGCTGTTGATGTTGCCCATGTTGTTGACGACCTCGGGCGGGATCGTCAGTGCGTACTGGCGCGGGACGCCCGGCGCGGCGGTGTCCTTGAGGCTGAACCGCTCGTCCTCCAGGACCTGTTTGGCCAGGGCGTGACTGCTCACCAGCCAGGCCTGGTCGCCGGTGAGCGTACGCACCCGGGCCACGGGCTGCTTCTCGCGCAGCCAGGTGCACTCCTCGGGCAGTACGTCCCCGCGGCGCGAGAGCGGGAAGTCGAGTACGGGCTCGGCGGTCATGCGGCGATTCCTTCCGGGCGCACCACGGCGTAGGCCTGGTTGCGGGAGGCGCGCAGCCCGCCGCCCTTGGCGTAGAGGAGTTCGGTCAGCGGGATCGGCGCGTGGTAGCACGACACCGATGAGGGGACGCCGAGGATGCCCGGGGTGTCCAGGAAGAAGGGGAGTTCGGCGGCGATGTAGTCGAGGCAGGCGGAGAGCTGCCGGGCGCTTACGGCGGGCTCGCCGACCTTCGTGGAGAGGAAGTGCGCCGCCATGTGTTCGCAGCCGGCGCGGAAGTGCGGGTCGGTGGCGAGGAAGTGCCGCACCCGGCGGTGCAGCAGCTCGTACACGGGGTTCCCGGCGAACTCCGAGAGGGCGTGCACGCCGACCGGCGTACCCTGCGGGTCCGCCTCCTCGACGCCGCGCAGGATCCTGCGGCGCACCGCCTTCAGCTCCTTGCCGGCCCGGCGGGCCGCGTGGCCGGGCTCGTAGCCGAGCGCGCCGAACAGCTCGGCCACGTGGAGGTCGGCGTACACGATGTCGATGCGGGAGAACCGTGCCGAAGCCCAGCGGACGAGTTCGGTGATGCGCCCGGCGCTGAAGTAGCTGTTCCCCGGACTCACACCGATGAGGACGTGATCGCCCTCGTCCCATATGTGGTGGCAACTTCGTGTGAAGGGCTGCACGGTGAATGCTTCAGTTGTGATGGCCACAGCTGTAACGCCCCAGCGCCGCTAGTCCCTGGGTGCCCTGTGCTCCCGGTGTGGCGGCGACAGCACGAAGTTATCCATCAGTGGCGGAGCGTAAGGAAGTGGCGCCGTGAAGTTGGCGTGAACTCCTCTTTGTCGGGCGGAAAACGGTCCTCCGTGTATGGCGAACAGTCAGGGTGGGGGTTCGATGGGCGGGTCCCCGGTCAGTGCGCCAGGAGCAGCGCCTCCGCGCCGACCGGCCGGAAACCGGCGGCCTGGAAGGTGCGTACGCTGCGCGCGTTGCCCGGCGACTGCTGGGCCCAGATCACCCCGTCCGGTACCAAGTGCCGTGCAGTGATGGCGAGTTGAGCGCCGAGGCCCTGGCCGCGCGCGGACTCGTCGAGCTCGATGGCGGCCTCCCAGCGGCCCGCGACGCCCCGCCCGAGCACGAGTACGCCGCCGTCCGCCGCCCATACCCGCACGTCGTCCCGGAACTTCAGCGCTCGGGCCACCCTCGGATGCGCCGGATCCTCGATCTCCCGCAGCGCCAGAGGCGGTTCGCCCGGCAGGGCGGGGGCGCAGGTCAGCAGGTCGACGCAGTTCATCGAGCGGCCGGTACGGGCCATCAAGGCCGCCAGGAACGCGGGGTTCATGGCGGCGCCGAGGGGGTCCGCGTCGGTCGCGGCGAGGGTGGCCCGCAGCCAGTCCGGGTCCTCGTCCAGGAAGATCACCGAATGGGCCGTGAACGCCAGCACGCCGGCGTCCCGCGGCCCGGGCTGCGCCACCAGCGTCGTACCGCCGTCCACCGGCGGGAACCGGCCATCGGCCGCGGCCGCCAGAATGTCCCCGAGCGTCTGATCCACCGTCATCCCCGTCTCTCCCGTTCCCGGCCCCGAGTCTCCACCCGCGGCGCCCCGCAAAGCCCCGGCCGCCGCACGGTGCGCGCACATCGGCGGCTAATCTGACCGGCGTCAGAAAAGCACCAAGCAGTAGCACCAACAAAGGGGTGGACCCAGTGGCGGACATCGAAGAGGCGCGCAAGGCGTTCGCGAAGCTCGACGTCGACGGCGACGGACGCGTCACCGCGAGCGAGTACAAGGCGGTCATGGCGCAGCTGGGCGACTTCCACGTCACCGAGACCGTGGCGCAGGCCATCATCAAGGCCAAGGACGCCAACGGCGACGGCAAGCTCTCCTTCGAGGAGTTCTGGGCGTCCCTGAACAAGTGACCCCGAACAGCTGACCCCGATCGGTACCGGTGGCGCGAAACCGCTCCTGCGGAGCGCCGCCGGTGCCGAGCCGGAATAACCCGCAGTGTCCGCAAGTTGCCGGAGCGTGACAACGTACCGACTCCGGAAGGCCGGCTCATGAAGATTGGCATCATCGGCGCGGGCAACATCGGCGGCAACCTGACCCGTCGCCTCACCGCGCTCGGCCACCAGGTTTCCATCGCCAACTCCCGTGGCCCGCACACCCTTTCCGCCCTCGCGGAGGAGACCGGCGCGACGCCGGTCACCGTCGAGGAGGCGGCCGACGGCGCCCAGGTCGTCGTGGTCACCATCCCGCTGAAGAACGTGCCCGACCTGCCCAAGGGCCTGTTCGGCAAGGCCGCCGACGGCCTCGCCGTCATCGACACCGGGAACTACTACCCCAAGGAGCGCGACGGCCGGATCGACGCGATCGAGGAGGGCCTGACCGAGAGCCGCTGGACCGAGCAGCACCTCGGCCACCCGGTGATCAAGGTCCTGAACGGCACATACGCCCAGGACCTCCTGGACCGGCCGCGCCCCGAGGGCGCTCCCGACCGGGTGGCCGTGCCCATCGCGGGCGACGACGCGGCCGCCAAGCAGCTGGTCCGCGAACTCGTCGACGAGCTGGGCTTCGACACCGTGGACGCGGGCGGCATCGACGACTCCTGGCGCCAGCAGCCCGCGACCCCCGTCTACGGTCTGCGCGGCAACAAGGCGGAGGTCACCGAGGCGCTGGCCGCCGCACCGCGGGAGCGGCCGGCGGCGCACAGCGCTCCCTAGGGGTACGAGGAGCCGCGCTACCGGCCAAGGCCGGTCCGCGGTCGAGGCGTTCCGTCTCCCGCGGAGCTGCTAGCACTCGATGATGTTGACGGCGAGGCCGCCGCGGGCCGTCTCCTTGTACTTGACGCTCATGTCGGCCCCCGTCTCCTTCATCGTCTTGATGACCTTGTCCAGGGACACCTTGTGGCTGCCGTCACCGCGCATCGCCATCTTGGCGGCGGTGACGGCCTTCACCGCGGCCATGCCGTTGCGCTCGATGCACGGGATCTGGACCAGACCGCCGACCGGGTCGCAGGTCAGACCCAGGTTGTGCTCCATGCCGATCTCGGCCGCGTTCTCGACCTGCTCGGGGGTGCCGCCGAGCACCTCGGCGAGCGCGCCCGCCGCCATCGAGCAGGCGGAGCCGACCTCGCCCTGGCAGCCGACCTCGGCGCCGGAGATCGAGGCGTTCTCCTTGAACAGCATGCCGATCGCGCCGGCCGCGAGCAGGAAGCGGACGATGCCGTCCTCCTTCTCCTGGGCGGACCCGCCGGGCACGAAGTTCATGTAGTAGTGCAGGACCGCCGGAATGATGCCCGCGGCGCCGTTGGTGGGCGCCGTCACGACCCGGCCGCCCGCCGCGTTCTCCTCGTTGACCGCCATCGCGTACAGCGTCGCCCACTCCATGGCGTGCGCCTCGGGGTTGCCCTCGGCACGCAGCAGGCGGGCGGTGTTGGCGGCGCGGCGGCGGACCTTGAGGCCGCCGGGCAGGATGCCCTCGCGGGACATGCCGCGCGAGACACAGGCCTGCATGACCCGCCAGATGTCGAGGAGCCCGGAGCGGATCTCGTCCTCGGTGCGCCACGCCTTCTCGTTCTCCAGCATCAGCGCGGAGATCGAGAGGCCGGTGTCCTTGGCGAGCCGGAGCAGCTCGTCGCCGGTGCGGAAGGGGTGCTTGAGGACGGTGTCGTCCGGCACGATCGGGTTCTCGCCCGCGACAGCGTCCTCGTCGACCACGAAGCCGCCGCCGACCGAGTAGTACGTCTTCTCCAGGATGAGCGTGCCGTCGACGTCGTAGGCGAAGATCGTCATGCCGTTGGCGTGGTACGGCAGCGCCTTGCGTCGGTGCAGGATCAGGTCGTCGTCGTAGGCGAAGCCGATCTCGTGCATGCCGAGGACGTTCAGGCGTCCGGAGTCCTTGATCCGCTCAACCCGCTCGTCGGCGTTCTCCACGTCGACCGTGCGCGGGGAGGCGCCCTCCAGGCCGAGCAGCACCGCCTTCGGGGTGCCGTGGCCGTGGCCGGTCGCGCCGAGCGAGCCGTACAGCTCGGACCGTATCCGCGCGGTGTGGGCGATCAGGCCCTCGTTCTTGAGCCGCGCGGCGAACATCCGCGCCGCCCGCATCGGGCCGACGGTGTGGGAGCTGGACGGGCCGATGCCGATCGAGAACAGGTCGAAGACCGAGATGGCCACGGGAGACTCCTTGTGGGGGTTGGAAGACGCCGTTGTCTGCCGGGGTATCGCAGAGCAAAGCTGGCACAGCATGGGATGGGGCACCGCGCTCACTACCCAGTGTGCGCGGTGCCCCGGGGCTTCGTACGGAATGAACCGAGAACGAAAGCGTACGAAACTACTTCAGGCCGGGGTACAGCGGGTGCTTGGCGGCCAGAGCGGACACCCGGTCGGACAGGGCGTCCTTGTCGAAGTCCGGCTTCAGGGCCTCGGCGATGATGTCGGCGACCTCGCGGAAGTCGTCGTCGCCGAAGCCGCGGGTGGCAAGGGCCGGGGTGCCGATCCGCAGGCCCGAGGTCACCATCGGCGGCCGCGGGTCGTTCGGGACGGCGTTCCGGTTGACCGTGATGCCGACCTCGTGGAGGCGGTCCTCGGCCTGCTGGCCGTCCAGCTCCGAGTTGCGCAGGTCCACCAGGACCAGGTGCACGTCGGTGCCGCCGGTCAGGACGTCGACGCCGACGGCCTTCACGTCGTCCTGGACCAGGCGCTCGGCCAGGATCCGGGCGCCGTCCAGGGTGCGCTGCTGGCGCTCCTTGAACTCGGGCGAGGCCGCGACCTTGAAGGACACCGCCTTCGCCGCGATGACGTGCTCCAGGGGACCGCCCTGCTGACCCGGGAAGACCGCCGAGTTGATCTTCTTGGCCAGCTCCTGCGTCGACAGGATGACACCGCCGCGCGGACCGCCCAGGGTCTTGTGCGTGGTGGTGGTCACGACGTGGGCGTGCGGCACCGGGTTGGGGTGCAGACCCGCGGCGACCAGGCCCGCGAAGTGGGCCATGTCGACCATCAGGTACGCGCCGACCTCGTCCGCGATCCGGCGGAAGGCGGCGAAGTCCAGCTGACGCGGGTACGCGGACCAGCCGGCCACGATCAGCTGCGGCTTCGACTCCTTGGCCAGGCGCTCGACCTCGGCCATGTCGACCTCGCCGGTCTCGTCGACGTGGTACGGGACCACGTTGTAGAGCTTGCCGGAGAAGTTGATCTTCATGCCGTGGGTCAGGTGACCGCCGTGGGCCAGGTTCAGACCCATGATCGTGTCGCCCGGCTTGAGCAGCGCGAACATCGCGGCCGCGTTGGCCTGGGCGCCCGAGTGGGGCTGCACGTTGGCGGCCTCGGCGCCGAACAGCGCCTTGATGCGGTCGATCGCGATCTGCTCGACCACGTCGACGTGCTCGCAGCCGCCGTAGTAGCGGCGGCCCGGGTAGCCCTCGGCGTACTTGTTGGTGAGGACCGAGCCCTGGGCCTCCATGACCGCGACCGGAGCGAAGTTCTCCGAGGCGATCATTTCGAGGGTGGACTGCTGACGGAGGAGCTCGGCGTCGACGGCGGCGGCGACGTCCGGGTCCAGCTCGTGGAGGGGCTGGTTCAGAAGCGACATCAGACGAATCCCTGTATCCCTGTGGTTGAGGTCAGCTGGCGAAGTCGGTGTACTCGTCGGCGGAGAGCAGGTCGCCCGGCTCGTCCGTGACCTTCACCTTGAACAGCCAACCGTCCTCGAACGGGGCCGAGTTGACGAGCGACGGGTCGTCCACCACGTCCTGGTTGGCCGCGACGACCTCGCCGGTGACCGGGGAGTACAGGTCGCTGACCGACTTGGTGGACTCCAGCTCGCCGCAGGTCTCGCCCGCGGTCACCGTGTCACCCACCTCCGGAAGCTGTACGTACACCACGTCACCGAGCGCGTTGGCCGCGTGCTCCGTGATGCCGACCGTCGAGACGCCGTCCTCGGCGCTCGACAGCCACTCGTGCTCCTTGCTGTAGCGAAGCTGCTGCGGGTTGCTCATGACGTGAATTCTCCTGTACGCGGGGGAGTGCTGGTGACGGGGTACGGACGAGTGTCTCGGACGGCGAGACGGGAAAGGGGCGGCCGGAGGGAGGCGCGCGTCACTTCTGGCGCTTGTAGAAGGGGAGCGCGACGACCTCGTACGCCTCGTGCGTCCCGCGGATGTCGATGCCGACCCCTTCGGTGCCGGGCGCGGCGTGCGCGGCGTCCACGTACGCGATCGCGATCGGCTTGCCGAGCGTCGGGGACGGGGCGCCCGAGGTGACCTCGCCGACGACCTCGCCGCCGGCCACCACCGAGAACCCGGCGCGCGGCACCCGGCGGCCCTCGGCGATCAGGCCGACCAGCTTGCGCGGCGGGGTGGCCTCGGCCTTCTCGGCGGCCGCCGCCAGCGCCTCGCGGCCCACGAAGTCGCCGTCCTTCTCGAACTTCACGACCCGGCCGAGCCCCGCGTCGAACGGGGTCAGCGCGGTGGTCAGCTCATGCCCGTACAGCGGCATGCCCGCCTCAAGGCGCAGCGTGTCGCGGCAGGACAGACCGCAGGGCACGAGGCCTGCGTCCTGGCCGGCCTCGGTCAGCGCCCGCCACAGCCCCTCGGCGTGCTCGGGCGCCACGAACAGCTCGAAGCCGTCCTCGCCGGTGTAGCCGGTGCGGGCGATCAGCGCAGGGACACCGGCGACGGTGCCGGGCAGGCCCGCGTAGTACTTCAGGCCGTCGAGGTCGGCGTCCGTCACGGACTTCAGGATGCCGGGGGACTCCGGGCCCTGCACCGCGATCAGCGCGTAGGCGTCGCGGTCGTCGCGGACCTCGGCGTCGAAGCCGGCCGCGCGCTCGGTGATCGCGTCGAGCACGATCTGCGCGTTGCCGGCGTTGGCGACGACCATGTACTCGCTCTCGCCCAGGCGGTAGACGATCAGGTCGTCCACGATCCCGCCGTCCTCCTGGCAGATCATCGTGTACCGGGCGCGGCCGAGCCCGATGGTCGCGATGTTGCCGACCAGCGCGTAGTTGAGGGCCTTCATCGCCTCGGGGCCGGTGACGGTGATCTCGCCCATGTGGGACAGGTCGAAGAGCCCGGCGCGGGTGCGCACGGCGTTGTGCTCGTCGCGCTCGCTCCCGTACCGCAGCGGCATGTCCCAGCCCGCGAAGTCGGTCATCGTGGCGCCCAGCGCACGATGCAGGGCATCGAGGGAGGTCAGACGGGGGGCGTTGCTCATGGATGTTGCTCCAAGGTCCCGGGGCATGACGGTCGAGGACATCCTCCCCATCTGTCATCGGAACCTGAGAGGTTCACCGTCGCGCACGCGCGGCACGGCTTGCACCTTGGGTGGGACCGCCCGGCAGGGGACGGCCCGCTTTTCAGATCTGCCTCACCCGCGCGGTACGGGGCCTGAGAGATTCAAGGGAGGAACTTGCTCCTTCGGCGCCCCAGCTCACAGCTGCTGAGGACTCTCCCGCGCGGATTCGAACGGCCGGTATGCAGTTGGCGCGCACATCATTGCACGCATCCCGGAAGCGGCAAATCGCTTGAGCTCTATTACCGTCTCTTTACACTTCCAGGGCAGGGGTCCCGGGATCCGAACAGGGGGGAGTGCCATGACGGTTGGACACGAGACGGGCCAGGTGCGGGAGGCGCCCGCGGCGGACGGGCCCGCCCCGGCGCCGCCGTCGCGGCCGGTGATGAGCGAGGCGGTACGGGATCTGCGCGGCCGGCCCGCGCGCACGCCGCCGGAGCTGCTCTTCGACGCGGGGGACGTCGTGGTGGTGTCGGGCCTGCCGGGCAGCGGCAAGACGACCCTGATGCGCCGGACCGTCACCGACCGCCGCATCGACTCGCAGGACACCCGCCTCGCCTGGCAGCGCCGGCTCCCCGGCATCCCGTACGCCCTCTACCGCCCGCTCACCCGTACCGCGCACTTCGCCAGGACCTGGTGGGCGCTGCGCTCCGGCGACAGCCTGGTCGTGCACGACTGCGGGACCCAGGCCTGGGTGCGGCACTGGCTGGGCCGGGGCGCCCGGCGCCGGGGACGCGCGCTGCGCCTGGTCGTGCTCGACGTGGCGCCCGGCACCGCCCTGGAGGGCCAGGCCGACCGGGGCCGCTGGGTGTCCAGGTACGCCTTCGCCCGGCACCGCGGCGCGGCCCGCCGCCTCATAGCGCGAGTGGAGGCCGGACGCCTGCCGACCGGCTGCGCGAGCGCGGTGCTGCTCGACCGCGAGTCGGCAGCGGTACTGCACCGCATCGGCTTCACGAAGTAGCGCCCGGTGGCGCGCGCCGGGCCATTTCCCGGCACCCTTTCCCCGCGTCGTGCCCTCGACGTTAGGGTCGAGGGGCACGACAGCAGTCGGGGGAGAAGGACGGCACATGAACTTTCCGGAGCAGACGTTCGCGCATCCGCACGGCGGCGGAGGCTGGCCGGGCAACGAGCTCGAAGAGGTCCTCGCCGCGGCCGTCGGGCAGCCCGACGCGGGCCCCCGCCTCATAGAGGTGCTCGGCCGCAATCCCGTATGGGTGCCGCTGCCCAACGGCGGCGGCCAGGACAGCAGGGACCTCGACCTCCCCACCATGGAGCTCGACGGCGCCCCCTATGTCCCGGTGTACAGCTCCGAGCAGCAGTTCCTGCACTGCGTCGGCTCCCACATGTCGTTCGCCGTCGCCCCCGCCGTCGAGTTCGCGCGCGGGCTGCCGCCGCGGCTCGGCATCGTGGTCAACCCCGAGGGCGCGGTGGGCATGCCGCTGCCCCCGCCCGCCGTCGCCGAGCTGTGCCGCACCGGGCTCACCGCGCTCGACGGGCCCGCGTCGGGCGCGCGGGTACGGCTCTTCGAGCCGGACTGGCAGGAGGAGCCGGTCGACTTCCTGGCCGCGGCGGCCGAGGAGTTCGAGGCGATCGGCGTGGTGCTCAGCGCCCGTCGCGCGCTCGCCTCCATCGAGGGGGAGTCGCCCACGCTCTTCATCGGCGTGGAGTTCGCGACCTGGGACGGGGCGGGCCGGGGCGCCCCCATGGAGGCGCTCGGCCGGGCGCTCGGCCGGGTCCCGGTCGGCTGGCCGGTCAATCTGGTCCTGCTGGACGTGACCCAGGACCCGGTCGCCACGTGGATGCGCGAGCGGGTGCGGCCCTTCTACGCACGGGCCCAGTAGCAACCATCGGGTGCGTCGCGGCAGGTCCCGCCGGGTCATGGCGGTGTCTGTACGGCGGCTTAACCTGGTTTCATGACCCTTGCACCCCCGCAGCCGCACGCGTGTGCCCGGGGCTGCGGGGCGGCGCAGACGTCGGCACGGTGGATCGAAGAGGGGCGGGACCCAGGGTGAGCGCGTCAGGCACCGCGGCGGCCGGGCAGGTCGAGCACATGCTGCGCCAGGTGACCCCCGGGCGCTACGACGTGTACGAGGCACTGCTCCACGCCCTCGCGGAGCCCGCCTCCGGCCGGATCCTGATGCTGTTGTGGCACGGCCGGCCGGGCTCGCCGGACGCGCAGTACGGAAACATGGAGGTCGACGGCGTCTCCTACGCGCCCTGCGTGACCTCCGCGCAGGAGCTCTCCGCCAGCGGCTGGAACCGGGCGCACGAAGTGACCGGCGTCCTCGACGTAGCCCGCACGCTTTACCCCGACCGCTACGGGATCTGGCTCAATCCCCATGCCCCCGGCGGCGGCGTCGGCATCCCCTGGACGGACCTTCGCCGGATCGCCACCGGCCTCGACCGGATGCCGGCCGGCCCCCTGCGGCTGTCCGAACCGGCCGTGGAGATCCCGCAGTTCTACGCCCTGCTCGCGCAGCACGCGCACCGCACCCCGGCCGTGCGCTCGTTGCGCCGCGCCTGGGTGCAGCCCGCGCTCGGCACGCCGTACCTGGCGATCGGGCTCGACCTCTACGACACCAGCCCGCAGTCGGTGGACGCGGTGCGGGCGATGATGCAGCAGTCCATCCCCGCGGTACCGGACGGCCTCGCGGTCTCCACCGTCGCGATGTCGGACGAGTACGACCCGGTCGGTATGTGGCTGAAAGCCGCCACCCGGCCCTTCTACGACCGTGAGGCGCACGCCGCTCCGGCGCCCGGCGGGCCCGGTTACGGCTATCCGCCGGCCGCCCCGCGCACGTACTGACACGTACTGATCCGCCTACCGGGCTCCGCTCCGCCCGGCGCCCCAACCGGGACAGACCCCGCCAACTCCCCTCACGCGTAAGGGGAATGTCCGTTCTGATGGGGCGAACGCCGCAATGGTCCAGGGCGTCGCTTGCGCCCCAACTTCCGTATGTCCGCCCCTGGTTCACCTGCGTCCGCATAACGGAAACCCTCTTTCCGCATCACGTTTACGCATACATTCGCCGCCAGGGCTGGCGGGTGATCGCGACGCCATTGAAGACTCCCGGCATGCAGGGCCGTTCGGGCCCTTGTGCGAGCAGCTCGACCCGCTGCCCGGTGTCGCCCCCCGCTCGCACTGCTGATGGGAACGCGCCGCTACAGCGGCAAGCGCGGGCCGGTCACCGCCGGTTGAGAGGGGTCCTTGCCACGATGACGGCACCATTGCACGACACACCCGCCGACGCGGACCCGACCGCGGACATCAGTGTCACGCCGAGCGGCGAGACCAGAGCGGTCGAGGGACGTTCGCTGGGCCGTATCGCCTGGAACCGGCTGAAGAAGGACAAGCTCGCCCTCACCGGTGGCATCGTTGTCGTGTTCCTCGTCCTCGTCGCGATCTTCGCGCCGCTGATCGTCGACGCGTTCGGCCATCCGCCGGAGGAGTTCCACGAGGACCAGATCGACCCGCTGCTCTCGACCCCGATCGGCAGCTGGGGCGGCATCAACTCGCACTTCCTGCTGGGAGTTGAGCCGGTCAACGGCCGCGACGTGTTCAGCCGCATCGTCTACGGCGCCCGGATCTCGCTGCTCGTGGGCTTCCTCGCGGCCGTCTTCGCGGTCGTGGTCGGCACCGTCCTCGGCGTGGTCGCCGGCTACTTCGGCGGCTGGATCGACGCCCTCATCAGCCGCGTGATGGACATGCTGCTCTCCTTCCCGCAGCTGCTCTTCATCATCGCGCTGATCTCCGTGGTCCCCTCCCAGCTCTTCGGGCTCAGCGGCACCGGCGTCCGGCTGCTCGTGATGATCGTGGTGATCGGCTTCTTCGGCTGGCCCTACGTCGGACGCATCGTGCGCGGCCAGACGCTGTCGCTGCGGGAGCGCGAGTACGTCGAGGCCGCGCGCAGCCTCGGGGCCGGCCGGGGCTACATCCTGTTCCGCGAGCTGCTGCCCAACCTGATCGCGCCGATCACCGTCTACATGACGCTGATGATCCCGACGAACATCCTCACCGAGGCGGCGCTCAGCTTCCTGGGAGCGGGCGTCAAGCCGCCCACGGCCTCCTGGGGGCAGATGCTCTCGTCCGCGACCTCGATCTATCAGTCGGATCCGATGTTCATGATCATCCCGGGTGTGGCGATCTTCATCACCGTGATGGCGTTCAACCTCTTCGGCGACGGCGTCCGCGACGCCTTCGACCCGAAGGGCTCCCGCTGATGCGGGACTTCACAGACTCCGGCCCGGCGCACCGCACGGGCCGCGACACCCAAGACGCCCACAACGGAGGAAGCGAGATCGTGACAACCCTAGGTTCATCAAGGCGAAAGTCGGTCGCCGGCGCCGCCATCGTCGTTGCGGCTCTGCTGTCCACCGCGGCTTGCGGCGGGGGCGGCAGCAACGACTCCAAGGGCGACAAGGCCCCGGGGTTCAACGCCGCCAACAGCAAGCTGGCGAACGCGTCGACGAAGAAGGGCGGCGAGCTCAAGTTCGTTGGCACCCAGGACGCCGACTCCTGGGACCCGCAGCGTGGTTACTACGGCTTCATGTGGGACTACGCGCGCTACTACACCCGCACGCTGATCACCTACAAGCCCGCCCCGGGCAAGGACAGCGAGACGCTGGTCCCGGACATCGCGACCGGCCTCGCGGACGTCTCGGCGGACAAGAAGACGTACACGTACCACCTGAAGGACGGCGTCAAGTGGGAGGACGGCAAGCCCGTCACCTCCAAGGACGTCAAGTACGGCATCGAGCGCATCTGGGCGCAGGACGTCATCTCCGGCGGCCCCGTCTACCTGAAGGACGTCCTCGACCCCACCGGCGAGTACAAGGGTCCCTACAAGGACACCTCCGCCGACAAGCTGGGTCTGAAGGCGATCGAGACGCCGGACGACAAGACCATCGTCTTCAAGCTGCCGAAGCCCAACGTGGACTTCCAGCAGATGCTGGCCATGCCGTCGGGCACTCCGGTCCGCCAGGACAAGGACACCCAGTCGAAGTACGGCCTGAAGCCGTTCTCGCTCGGCCCGTACAAGTGGGAGTCCTACTCGCCCAACAAGTCCATGGTCCTGGTCCGCAACGACCAGTGGGACCCGAAGACGGACGACGTCCGCAAGGCCCTGCCGGACAAGATCAGCCTCACCCTGCTGAGCAGCGCCGACGACATGGACAACCGTCTGATCAACGGTGACTACGACGTCGACCTGAACGGCACCGGCCTCGGCGCCGCCGGCCGCACCAAGGCCCTCCAGCAGCACAAGGGCAACGTCGACAACCCGGACACCGGCTACATCCGCTACGCGGTCTTCCCGCAGACGGTGGCCCCGTTCGACAACGAGCACTGCCGCAAGGCCGTCATCTACGCGGCCGACCACAAGTCGCTCCAGACCGCCCGCGGCGGCCCGCAGGCCGGCGGTGACATCGCCACCAACATGCTGCCCCCGATCATCAGCGGTTCGGACCCGGCGTACGACCCGTACGGCGTGACCCAGAACAGCGGTGCGCCGAACCTCGACAAGGCGAAGGAAGAGCTGGCTGCCTGCGGCAAGCCCGGCGGCTTCTCGACCACCATCGCGGTGCGCAACAACAAGCCGGTCGAGGTCGCCACGGCGCAGTCGATGCAGGCCGCGCTCGCCAAGGTCAACATCAAGGTCGACATCGACCAGTACGACGGTTCGCAGACGACCGGCATCATCGGCAACCCCGAGGTCGTCAAGAAGAAGAACTACGGAATCATCATCATGGGCTGGGGCCCGGACTTCGCGTCCGGCCAGGGCTTCCTGCTCCCGCTGGTCGACTCCAAGTTCATCCTGCCGAACGGCAACAACAACTACTCGATGCTGAAGGACCCGGCGATCGACACGCTCTTCGACCAGGCCATCGCGGCCGGTACCCCCGAAGAGGCGGCCGGGCTCTACAAGCAGATCAACCAGAAGGTCTCCGAGCACGCCGTCTACCTGCCGTTCGTCTTCGAGAAGAACGTCAAGTGGCGCAGCTCCCGGCTCACGAACGTCTACACGACGACCAACAACAACGGTTTCTACGACTACGCCTCGCTCGGCGTCGAGAAGTGACCGTCGTCCAATCGCTCCGCCGGCGCACCCGCCGCTAGGCACGAAGGGCAGGTGAAGGCCGTCGCGTGACGGGTCGGGGGTACCGCAATCCGGTGCCCCCGGCCCGCCGCCGGGCCGAGAGCAGTGCTCGCATATCTCATCAGGCGGTTTTTCGCCGCCATCGTGATGCTGCTGATCGTCATGCTCGTGACGTTCGGCATCTTCTTCCTGGTTCCCAAGTGGACGGGTGTCGACCCGGCCACGATGTACGTCGGCAAGCAGTCCGACGCCGCCGCGCTCGAAGCGATCCGCTCCAAGCTGGGTCTCGGCGACCCGATCTTCGTGCAGCTCTTCGACTTCGTGAAGGGCATCCTGGTCGGTCGCGACTACACCGGCGGCGGCTCGACGATCCACTGCGGCGCCCCCTGCTTCGGCTACTCGTTCAAGAACGAGCAGGCCATCTGGCCGGTCCTCAAGGACCGCTTCCCGGTCACGCTCTCGCTGGTCATCGGCGCGGCCATCCTGTGGGTCATCTTCGGTGTGCTCACCGGCGTGGTCTCCGCCCTCAAGCGCGGCTCGCTGTGGGACCGGGCCTCCATGACCGTGGCCCTGGCGGGCGTCTCGCTGCCCATCTACTTCACCGGTCTGCTGTCGCTGGCGATCTTCACGTACGGACTGCACTGGATCGACGGCCAGTACGTCTCCTTCAGCGATTCACCGAGCGGGTGGTTCAGCGGACTGATCCTGCCCTGGATCACGCTCGCCCTGCTCCAGGCGGCGATGTACGCCCGGCTCACCCGGGCGACCATGCTCGAAGTGATGGGCGAGGACTACGTCAGAACCGCCCGGGCCAAGGGCCTCAAGGAATCCACCGTCATCGGCAAGCACGCCATGCGGTCCACCATGGCACCGATCCTGACGGTGCTCGGCATGGACATCGGCGCCCTGATCGGCGGCGCGATCCTCACCGAGACCGCGTTCAGCATCCCCGGTCTCGGCCAGGCCGTGCTCCGGGCCATCGACGAGCGCGACCTTCCGGTGATCCTCGGGGTCACGCTGATCACCTCGGCGGCGGTGATCTTCGCGAACCTCGTCGTGGACCTCCTGTACGCCGTGATCGACCCCCGAGTGAGGCTCGTATGACCGACCTGAACAAGACCGGCGCCGCGGTCGGCGAGCCGGTCGCGGGTGAGCGGCCCTCGGACGCCTTCCTCGACGTACGCGACCTGAAGGTGCACTTCCCGACCGACGACGGCCTGGTCAAGTCCGTCGACGGGCTGAGCTTCTCCCTGGAGAAGGGCAAGACCCTCGGCATCGTGGGCGAGTCCGGCTCCGGGAAGTCCGTCACCTCGATGGGCATCATGGGCCTGCACACGGCCGGCCAGTACGGCAAGCGCAAGGCGCAGATATCCGGCGAAATCTGGCTCAACGGCACGGAGTTGCTCACCGCCGACCCGGACGACGTGCGCAAGCTGCGCGGTCGCGACATGGCCATGATCTTCCAGGACCCGCTGTCCGCGCTGCACCCGTACTTCACCATCGGCAAGCAGATCGTCGAGGCGTACCGGGTCCACCACGACGTCGACAAGAAGGCCGCCCGCGTCCGGGCGATCGAGATGCTCGACCGGGTCGGCATCCCGCAGCCCGACAAGCGCGTGGACTCCTACCCGCACGAGTTCTCCGGCGGCATGCGCCAGCGCGCGATGATCGCGATGTCGCTGGTGAACAACCCCGACCTGCTGATCGCGGACGAGCCGACGACCGCCCTGGACGTCACCGTCCAGGCGCAGATCCTCGACCTGATCCGGGACTTGCAGAAGGAGTTCGGCTCCGCGGTCATCATCATCACCCACGACCTGGGCGTCGTCGCCGAGCTGGCCGACGACATCCTGGTGATGTACGGCGGCCGCTGTGTGGAGCGCGGCCCCGCCGAGAAGGTCTTCTACGAGCCCCGCCACCCCTACACCTGGGGCCTGCTCGGCTCGATGCCGCGCATCGACCGGGAGGAGACCGAGCGTCTCATCCCGGTGAAGGGCTCCCCGCCGTCCCTGATCAACATCCCGTCCGGCTGCGCCTTCAACCCGCGCTGCCCGTACGCCGATGTGCCCAAGGACAACATCACCAGGACCGTACGCCCCGAGCTGAGCGACGGCGGGAGCGGCCACTGGGCCGCCTGCCACATGACGCCGGACGAGCGGGAGCGCATCTGGACCGAAGAGATTGCGCCCAAGCTGTGAGCGAGGACAAAGGCGTGACGGACAACGACGTGACGATTCCCGCCCAGGGCAAGGGCGCGGCCGGCCAGGGCGTGCTCAACAAGGAAGCCGCTCCCGGCGAGGTGCTGCTCAAGGTCAGCGGTCTCCAGAAGCACTTCCCGATCCGCAGCGGTCTGCTCAAGCGGCAGACCGGTTCGGTCAAGGCCGTCGACGGCATCGACTTCGACGTGCGCTCCGGCGAGACGCTCGGCGTGGTCGGCGAGTCGGGCTGCGGCAAGTCGACGATGGGCCGGCTCATCACCCGGCTGCTCGAACCGACCGGTGGCAGCGTCGAGTTCGAGGGCCGGGACATCACCCACCTCGGGGTGCGCGGCATGCGGCCGATGCGCCGCGATGTGCAGATGATCTTCCAGGACCCGTACTCCTCCCTGAACCCGCGGCACACGGTGGGCGGCATCATCTCCGCGCCCTTCAAGCTGCAAGGCGTCAAACCCGAGGGCGGGATCAGGAAGGAGGTCCAGCGCCTCCTGGAGGTGGTGGGTCTCAACCCCGAGCACTACAACCGCTATCCGCACGAGTTCTCCGGCGGCCAGCGCCAGCGCATCGGCATCGCCCGCGCGCTCGCCCTGAACCCGAAGCTGGTCGTCGCGGACGAGCCGGTGTCGGCGCTCGACGTGTCGATCCAGGCGCAGGTGGTCAATCTGCTGGACGACCTCCAGCAGGAGCTCGGACTGACGTACGTGATCATCGCGCACGACCTGTCCGTCATCCGGCACGTGTCGGACCGGATCGCGGTCATGTACCTCGGCAAGATCGTGGAGTTGGCCGACCGCAAGTCGCTGTACTCGGCGCCGATGCACCCGTACACCACGGCCCTGATGTCCGCGGTGCCGGTGCCGGACCCGAAGCGGCGCGGGGTGAAGAGCGAGCGGATCCTGCTCAAGGGCGATGTCCCCTCGCCGATCTCGCCGCCGAGCGGCTGCCGGTTCCACACCCGGTGCTGGAAGGCGACCGAGGTCTGCAAGACGCAGGAGCCGGTGCTCGTGGAGCTCAAGCCCGGCCAGCGCGTCGCCTGCCACCACCCGGAGAACGCGCCGGACCAGGCGCCGGGCGAGGCGATCCTGCCGGAGGCCCGGGAGTCGATCGAGGTCGTGACGATCGGCGAGGGCGCGGAGCCGTCGGAGCCGGTTGCTCCGGTGGCGTCCGAGCCCGCCGAGACCGAGCCGGCTGCGGCGACGGCCGAGTCTGCCGCGCCTGCCGAGTCTGCCGCTACGGCCGAGTCTGCCGCGACGGCCGAGGCCGCGGACGGCAAGGGCGGAGCCAGCCGGGGTGACGCCCCTGAGGAGCCACAGGAGTCAACCGACAAGTAGGCCATGACAGTTCGGCAAAGTCATGTCCATGCCGAAGCGGGAGAGTGCAGAGTCTGCGTGTCCGTAACAACGGCATGCGTTCGAAGGGCAGACTCATATGGCACTCTCCCGTTCGGCACGTCGCACCTCCCGCTGGCTCTCCCTCGCCACCGCGGTGGCCGCCGGGTTCACCATCGCCGCCGCGCCCGCCGCCTCACCCGGCGCCCCCGGCATCGGAGACCCCTACTTCCCCGAGATGGGCAACGGCGGTTTCGACGCCCTCCATTACGATCTCGGCGTCAGCTACAACCCCGATTCGGGGCGCCTGGACGGGCGCACCACCGTGACCGCGCGCGCCACCCAGAACCTCTCCCGCTTCGACCTCGACCTCCAGAAGCTCACGGTCGACTCGATCCGGGTGAACGGCAAGCCGGCCGACTTCAACAGGAGCGGTGACGAGATCGTCATCACCCCGCGCCACCGGCTGAGCAAGGGCGAGGAGTTCGAGGTCACCGTCGTCTACGGCGGGGTGCCGAAACCGCTGAACGGACCCATCGTCTTCGGCTCCGACTACGGCTGGATGAAGACCAAGGACGGCGTCTTCGTGGCCTGCGAGCCCAACGCCGCCTCCACCTGGTTCCCCTCCAGCGACCATCCCTCCGACAAGGCCACCTACGACATCCGCATCGACGCCCCCAAGGGCCTCACCGGCGTGTCCAACGGCCGCCTGGTGGAGTCCCACGACCGGGGCAACCGCTCGTACTACCACTGGCGCGAGTCCAAGCCGATGGCGACCTATCTGGCCACCGCCTCCATAGGCAAGTTCGACGTGAAGACCGGCCGCACGCCCGGCGGCATACCGATCTACGTCGCCATCGACCCGGTCCTCGCCAACCAGAACAAGGTCGATGTGTACGCGGTGACCGCCGAGGCCACCGACTACTGGTCCAAGCTCTTCGGCCCCTACCCCTTCGAGGTGACCGGCGCGGTCGTCGACGACATGCCGCAGGCCGGCTTCTCCCTGGAGACCCAGTCCAAGCCGAGCTACTCGGCGGTGCGCAGCGAGTCGACCATCGTGCACGAGCTGGCCCACCAGTGGTTCGGCGACTCCGTCTCGGTCGCCCACTGGGACGACATCTGGCTCAACGAGGGCTTCGCGACGTACGCGCAGTGGCTGTGGGCGGAGCACCGCGGCACGAGGAGCGCGCACGACTCCTTCCTCGCCGCCTACAACTCGATCCCGGCGGGCGACGACTTCTGGAAGATCGAGGTCGCCGACCCCCAGCGCGACACGATGTTCTCGGACGCGGTCTACGAACGCGGCGCGATGATGCTCCAGGAACTCCGCGAGAACATCGGCGACCAGGCCTTCTTCAAGCTGCTTCCGGCCTGGACCAAGGCCCACCGCTACCACAACGCCGATACCGAGGACTTCATCAAGCTGGCCGAGAAGGTCTCGGGCAAGTCCCTCGACAGCCTCTTCCAGAAGTGGGTCTACGACACGGGCAAGCCCGCGCTCTGAGCCCGGGGTGTGCCGGGTGGCACCCCGTGATGAGTAAAAATGCGGGGTGCTTCACTCACTGTTCAGTCCCTCCGTCCAGCACGCGCTGGACCTCGTCGGGATCTTCGTCTTCGCGATCTCCGGCGCACTGCTCGCCGTGCGCAAGAACTTCGACGTGTTCGGCATCGCGGTGCTCGCCGAGGTCACCGCGCTGGGCGGAGGGCTGTTCCGCGACCTCATCATCGGGGCCGTGCCGCCGGCCGCGTTCACGGACCTGGGGTACTTCGTGACCCCGCTGCTCGCCGCGGTCCTCGTCTTCTTCCTGCACCCCGAGGTCGAGCGCACCCAGACCGCCGTCAACGTCTTCGACGCGGCGGGGCTCGGCCTGTTCTGCGTCAGCGGCACCACCAAGGCGTACGACTACGGGCTCGGGCTCACCTCGTCCGCCGCGCTCGGCCTCGCGACGGCGGTGGGCGGCGGTGTGCTGCGCGACGTGCTGGCCAACGAGGTTCCCTCGCTGCTGCGCTGGGACCGCGATCTGTACGCGGTGCCCGCGATCGTCGGGTCCACGATGATCGTGCTCTTCATCCGCTTCGACATCCTGACCGCCGGGACCAGTGGGCTCGCGGTGGTCACCGCGTTCCTGCTGCGCATCGCCGCGCTGAAGTACCACTGGCGGGCGCCGCGCGCCTGGAACCGGCGCAGCTCGACGCTGGAGGAGGCGTGAGGGATCCGGGGGGCCGCCGGGCCGCAGAAAAAGCTACCGCTCAGTAATTTATCGGTGTACGGTGCTGCCCATGGCACAGGCATCGTCACCGGTACTCCCCGCCGCGATCGGGGACAGCGAGTTCGACCGCGACACCGCGGTCTCCCTGCGGGAAGCGGGGGTCTATGACGCGGAGCTCTCGGCGGGCTGGACCATCATCCACGCCGTCAACGGCGGCTATCTGCTCGCCCTGCTGGGCCGCGCGCTCGGCGACGCGCTGCCGCACCCGGACCCGTTCACCGTCTCCGCGCACTACCTCACGCCGTCCGTGCCGGGGCCGGCGGTCATCCGCACCCAGGTCGTGCGCACCGGCCGCACGCTCTCCACGGGGCAGGCCTCGCTCTTCCAGTACGACGAGAGCGGCGCGGAGGTCGAGCGCATCCGGGTGCTCGCCTCGTACGGGGACCTCGACGCGCTCAGCGACGACGTGCGCACCACGGCCGAGCCGCCCGCGATGCCGCCTCTCTCGCACTGCATCGGCGCTGCGGACGCCCCCGACGGCAGCCGTCCGCCGATCCCGGGCAGCTCCGCCATCACCGACCGGCTGATGCTCAAGCTCGACCCGACGACGCTGGGCTGGGCCGTGGGGGCGCCGTCCGGGAAGGGCGAGATGCGGGCCTGGTTCGGGCTCGCGGACGGGCGTGACGCGGATCCGCTCTCGCTGCTGCTCACGGTGGACGCGTTGCCGCCGACCTCCTTCGAGCTGGGCCTCAAGGGCTGGACGCCCACGGTCGAGCTGACCACGCATGTTCGGTGCCGGCCGGCGCCGGGACCCCTGCGGGTGTCCATCACCACGCGGAACCTGGCGGGGGGTTTTCTGGAGGAGGACGCGGAGGTCTGGGACTCGGCGGACCGTCTGGTCGCCCAGTCCCGCCAGTTGGCGCGGGCGCCGCGCGGCTGAGTCCGGGGGGCGGTTTGCCCACCCTCCCGCCCGTTGCCCGGGGTTGGTAGGTTCCGGGTCCCCCTGGGGCTCCGCCCCAGACCCCGTTCGCGCCTGAAGGGCGCTCGTCCTCAATCGCCGGACGGGCTGAGGGTGCCTGCACGGGGCTGCGTTGATCAGCCGGACGGGCTGAGGATGGCTGCACGGGCCCGTGTTGATCAGTCGGCGGGCTGAGCATGCTCGTGCGGGCCCGTGTTGATCAGCCGGGCGGGGTGAGGATGCCTGCACGGGCCAACAGCGGTACTGCCAAGGGGCGCGGGGAACTGCGCGAACGGCCCCTACGGTCCGCGGACGAAATCGGTTTTAGGGGCGCGGGGAACTGCGCGAACGGCCCCTACGGTCCGCGGACGGAATCGGTTTTAGGGGCGCGGGGAACTGCGCGAACGGCCCCTACGGTCCGCGGACGAAATCGGTTTTAGGGGGGCGCGGGGAACTGCGCGACCGGCCACGCGCGGTGGGCGGGTGAAGGCGGGGTTGGGGGCGGAGCCCCAGGGGGTTAGTCCAGCCAGTGGTGGCGGCCCAGGGTCACCAGGCGCAGCTGGGCCCGGGCCGTGGCCAGGACCGATTCCTCCGAGCCCGCGTCGCCCTCCAGGAGCGCCGACGCCGTCATCACCATGTGGTCGACGTACACCCCGGCCAGCATCCGCAGATCCGCCGGGGTCCAGCCGGCCGACTCGGGGTCGGCCCCGAGCGCCTCGGCCACCTCGTCCGCGAAGCGGCGCAGCTGCACCCCGATCGCCTCCCGTACCGGCGCGACCCCGCCGTGCCGCTCGCGGGCGATGAAGCGGACATGCGCCGGGTGCGCCCGCACGTGCGCGCCGATCAGCGCCACCGCCCGGTCGATCCGCTCCTCGCTCGACCCCGTCGTGACGATCGCCGCCCTGATCGTGCCGTGGAGCGAACCCAGTGCCTGCTCGACCAGCGCCACTCCCAGGTCGGCCGTCCCCGCGAAGTGCCGGTAGAACGCGGCCGGAGCCATCCCCACCGCCCGGGTCACCTCGCGAAGCCCCAGGCTGCTGAGGCTCTGGTCCTCCAGGAGCTGGAGCGCCGAGTCCATGAGGGCCTGCCGGGTCTTCTGCTTCTGGGCCTGCCGGATGCCGAGAGTGTGGCTCATACCACTCAGTAAACATGTGTTCGCCGAAGTTGGGAAGACTAGACTCAACGGTCAGTGAACAGTCGTACTCTCAAGGCTTGTTGGATCATCCGGGCCATCCCGGAACACCGGAACACCGGAACATCCGGAATGCCTCGGAGTCGTGCACAGAAAGGGTTCCCATGCTTTTCCTCGTCGCAGCCCTCCTCCTGCTGGGGGTCGTGCTGGGCTCAGCGGCGCACCTCCCGCTCCCGGTCACCCTGGCCGTCGCCGGTGTCATCGGCGTCTGGCTGCTCGTCTTCGCCGCCCGTGAACGCCTCTCGCACCGGAAGGGCTGACGATGGAACTCGCAGCGATCCGCCGCCGCACCCGCAATCGCGACAGGGACGGAATGGCCGTCGCGGCCTTCGTCCTCGGACTCGTCGGGCTGCTCGTCATGAACGTCGTCCTCGGCCCCGTCGCCATCGTCCTGTCGTCGCTCTCCCTGCTGTACGGCACCGAGCGCCGGGGTCGCGCACTGCTCGGTCTCGCCCTGGGCGTGGCCGACCTCGCGGTCCTCGCCGGCCTGATGATGGCCGACCACACCGTGTCCTGGGGACTCAACGGCTGAGCCCTCGCCACGGTCCTGGCCGGAACTGCGGCACGGCCCGCCCCGTGCGGCTCGTAGAATCGGGCCCACCATGGCTTACCTCGACCACGCCGCGACCACTCCGATGCTCCCGGAGGCGGTCCAGGCGATGACCGCCCAGCTGACCGCCACCGGCAACGCGTCCTCGTTGCACGCCGCCGGGCGGCGGGCCCGCCGCACCGCCGAGGAGGCGCGCGAGGACCTCGCCGCATCGCTCGGCGCGCGCCCCAGCGAGGTCGTCTTCACGGCCGGCGGCACCGAGGCCGACAACCTCGCCGTCAAGGGCCTGTACTGGGCCCGCCGGGACGCCGATCCGCGCCGCGTGCGCGTCCTCGCCAGCCCGGTCGAGCACCACGCCGTGCTCGACGCGGTGCACTGGCTCGCCGAGCACGAGGGCGCCACCGTCGAGTACCTGCCCGTCGACGCGCAGGGCCGGGTGCACCCCGAGGTGCTGCGCGCCGCGATCGAGCGGGACCCCGACGACGTCGCCCTGGCCACCGTCATGTGGGCCAACAACGAGATCGGCACCATCATGCCGGTGTCCGAACTCGCCGCCGTGGCAAGGGAGTTCGAAGTCCCTCTGCACGCCGACGCGGTGCAGGCCTTCGGCCAGCTCGACGTGGACTTCGCCGCGTCGGGACTCGCCGCCATGACCGTCTCGGGCCACAAGATCGGCGGCCCGTACGGCATCGGCGCCCTGCTGCTCGGCCGCGAGTACACCCCCGTGCCCGTGCTGCACGGCGGCGGCCAGGAGCGGCACGTCCGCTCCGGCACCCTCGACGTCCCCGCCATCGCCGCGTTCGCGGTGGCCGGGCGGCTCGCCGCGGAACGGCGCGGCACCTTCGCCCGGGAGACCGGCGGACTGCGCGACCGCCTCGTGGAGGCCGTCCACAAGGCCGTGCCCGACGCCATCCTCGGCGGCGACCCCGACCCGGCCGGCCGGCTGCCGGCCAACGCCCACTTCACCTTCCCCGGCTGCGAGGGCGACTCCCTCCTGCTGCTGCTCGACGCGCAGGGCATCGAGTGCTCCACCGGCTCCGCCTGCACCGCGGGCGTCGCCCAGCCCAGCCACGTCCTGCTCGCCACCGGCACCGATCCCGACCTGGCCCGCGGCACCCTGCGCTTCTCGCTCGGCCACACCTCGACCGCGGCCGATGTCGACGCGGTGGCCGGTGCCATCGGGCCGGCCGTGGAGCGGGCCCGTACCGCGGGCCTCGTCTGAGCCGGGGCCGCGCCGAGGGCCCCGCCCGTGGCACGGCTCCGCCACGGGGCGCGGCGCAGGCCCAAGCGCGGTTCAGGCCCGGCCGGCCGCCGCCCCTACCAGCTTGATGTAGCGCGGCCAGTCCCAGTGCGGGCCGGGGTCGGTGTGATCGGTGCCGGGCACCTCCACGTGCCCGATGATGTGCGTCCGGTCCACGGTTATTCGATAGCGGGCGCAGATCGCCGCCGTCAGGCGTGCCGACGACGCGTACATGGCGTCGGTGAACGACGAGGCCTCGTCCACGAAGCCCTCGTGCTCTATGCCGACACTGCGCTCGTTGTAATCCCGGTTGCCCGCGTGGAAGGCCACGTCCAGCTCCCGCACCGTCTGCGCTATGTGTCCGTCCTTGCGCACCACATAGTGCGCCGCGGCCTTGTTCCCCGGGTCCTGGAACGTTCTGAGGGCGCTGTCGAAACTGCCCTGGACGACATGGATCACCACCCGGTCCACCGCGTAGTCGTCCGGCCGGTCCGCCATTCGCCAGTTCGGCGGGGCCGCCGCCACCCACTGCGCCCCCGCGAAGTCCAGCTCGCCGGCCTTGCGCGGCCGGTGCGGCCTCGCCTGCGGCTTGTTCAGGTATCCGATCGTGCCGAGCGCCACCACCGCGCCCCCGATCAGCAGCCCCCTGCGGCTGGTCGCCATACGCCCCGCCCCCGTCCCTCCCCGTACCGCTCCCCGCGGGGCCACCCCGCACCACCACCGCGCCCCGACGGCCGGTGACTCCCGGATCCGACCCCTCTGAGATCCACAACGGATACTCCCGCGCCCCGGGTTCCCGATCCCACGTACCCTTACGAGTGCTATGACTCAGACTTCGCCGCAGCCCTCGCCGATGACCTCCCCGCGTCCCCTGCGCGTCCTCGCCGCCATGTCCGGCGGGGTGGACTCCGCGGTCGCCGCCGCCCGGGCCGCCGAGGCGGGCCACGACGTCACGGGCGTGCACCTGGCGCTCTCCGCGAACCCGCAGTCCTTCCGCACCGGGGCCCGCGGCTGCTGCACCATCGAGGACTCCCGGGACGCCCGCCGCGCCGCGGACGTCATCGGCATCCCCTTCTACGTCTGGGACCTGGCGGAACGCTTCCGCGAGGACGTCGTCGAGGACTTCGTCGCCGAGTACGAGGCGGGCCGCACCCCCAACCCGTGCCTGCGCTGCAACGAGAAGATCAAGTTCGCGGCACTGCTCGACAAGGCCCTCGCGCTCGGCTTCGACGCCGTGTGCACCGGCCACTACGCGACCGTCGTCCTGAACGAGGACGGCAGCCGCGAGCTGCACCGCGCCTCCGACATGGCCAAGGACCAGTCGTACGTCCTCGGGGTGCTCGACGAGCGTCAGCTCGCCCACGCCATGTTCCCGCTGGGCGACACCCTGACGACCAAGGACGAGATCCGCGCCGAGGCCGAGCGCCGGGGCCTGGCGGTCGCCAAGAAGCCCGACAGCCACGACATCTGCTTCATCGCCGACGGCGACACCCAGGGCTTCCTCGCGAACCGCCTCGGCAAGGCCGAGGGCGACATCGTCGACGAGTCCGGCACGAAGATCGGCAGCCACGAGGGTGCGTTCGGCTTCACCATCGGACAGCGCAAGGGCCTGCGCATCGGCCACCCCGCCGCCGACGGCAAGCCCCGCTACGTCCTGGACATCTCGCCGGTGAACAACACCGTCACCGTCGGCCCCGTCGAGGCCCTCGACGTCACGGCCCTCGGCGCGATCAAGCCCCGCTGGTGCGGCACCGCCCCGGCCGGGCCGGGCACGTACACCGCCCAGCTGCGCGCACACGGCGGCGAGACCGAGGTGACCGCGGAACTGGTCGACGGCACCCTGAACGTGACGTTCGCCGAGCCGGTCCGCGGTGTGGCCCCCGGCCAGGCGATCGTCCTGTACGACGGCACGCGCGTGGTGGGCTCCGCCACGATCGCGACGACCGAGCGGGCCGCCACGCGCGTCTGACCCCGCGGACCGGGCGGCTACTCGGCGACCCGGAGCACGATCTTGCCCCGGGTGCGCCCGCGCTCGCCGTACTCGTGCGCCTTCGCGGCGTCGGACAGCTCGAAGACCGAGTCGATCTCGGCCCGCAGCCGGCCGTCCTCGACCAGCGCCGCGACCGCCCGCATGCCCGCCTGGTCCGGCTCCACCAGGGTGAAGCCCGCCCGGACGCCCAGCGCGGCCGCCTCCGTGCGCAGCGCGTCCTCGTCCGGGGACGAGATCGAGACCAGGGTGCCACCGGGGCGCAGCACCTTCAGGGAACGGCTGCCGTACTCGCCGCCGATGGGATCGAGGACGACGTCCACGTCCCGCACCGCCTCGGTGAAGTCCACCGCCGTGTAGTCGATCAGCTCGTCCACGCCGAGCCCGCGCAGGAAGTCGTGCTTGCCGGCGCTGGCCGTGCCGATCACGTACGCCCCGTGCGCCTTCGCGATCTGCACCGCGAGGTGGCCGACGCCGCCCGCCGCGGCGTGGATCAACACCCGCTGCCCGGCGGTCAGTCGGGCCGTCTCGATGAGCGCCTGGTACGCGGTGAGCGAGGCCAGGGGCAGCGCGGCGGCCTGGATGTGGTCGATGCCGGCGGGCTTGCGGACGAAGTGCCGGGCGGGGGCGGCGACGTACTCGGCGTAGGCGCCCGCCTGGTGCGGGAAGAGCGGCATGCCGAAGACCTCGTCGCCGACCTCGTACAGGGTGACGCCGAGGCCCACCGCCTCCACCGTGCCGGACACGTCGAAGCCGAGGATCGGCGGCGTGGTCTCCCGGCCGAAGGGGCCGTGCTCGCGGATCTTCCAGTCGGCGGGGTTGACGCCGGCCGCGTGCACGCGCACCAGGACCTCGGTCGGGCCCGGCTCGGGGCGCTCGATGTCGATCTCGGCGAGTACCTCGGGGCCGCCGAGCCTGGGGGAGCTGATGGCACGCATGGTCTGGGACATGTCTGATCCTTTGAGGGGTGTTTTCGCTGGTGGGAGGCACCAACGGAGACCAGACTGCACCCCCGGCGCCGCATGTGGTGCTGGCCGTTTGGCCATGATGTGACAGAATCTGGCCATGGCCGTACGACCGACAGCCCACCGCGTCGCGGTGCTCGCCCTCGACGGAGTCGTCTCCTTCGAGCTGGGCATCCCGTCCCGGATCTTCGACAGCGCCAAGGGGCCCGGTGGCGAGCGCCTCTACGAGGTGCTCGTCTGCACCGTCGACGGGAACCCGGTGCGCACCGAGGCGGGGTTCTCGGTCGCGGTGGAGCACGGGCCCGAGGCCCTCGCCGCCGCCGACACCGTCGTGGTTCCCCCGACCCACGACCTCGGCGCCATCGCCTCCGGCGGCCCGCTGCCCGAGCCGCTGGCGCGCGCCTTCGAGCGGATCCGGCCGGGCACCCGCATGGTCTCCATCTGCACGGCCTCCTACGTCCTGGCCGCCGCCGGGCTCCTCGACGGACGCCCCGCCACCACGCACTGGTGCGACGCCGACGCCTTCCAACGCACCTTCCCGCGCGTGCGGTTGGACCCGGGCGTCCTGTTCGTCGACGACGGCGACGTGCTGACCTCGGCGGGTGCCGCCGCCGGAATCGACCTGTGCCTGCACATCGTGCGCCGCGACCACGGCAGCGCCGTCGCCAACCGGGCCGCCCGCCACTGCGTGGTGCCGCCGCACCGCGACGGCGGGCAGGCCCAGTACATCGAGCGCCCGGTCCCCGAGCCGACGCTCGCCAGTACCGCCGACACCCGCGCCTGGGCCCTGGACCGGCTCCAGGAGCCGCTCTCGCTCGGTGAGCTGGCCGCCCACGCGAAGATGAGCCTGCGCACGTTCACCCGCCGCTTCCGGGAGGAGGCGGGCATGACGCCGGGCCAGTGGCTCACCGCCCAGCGCCTCGAAGTCGCCCGCCAGCTCCTGGAGTCCAGCGACCTCCCGGTGGACCTGGTCGCCCACCGGGCGGGCTTCGGCACGGCCAACTCGCTGCGCCAGCAGATGCGTTCGGTGCTCGGCGTCTCGCCCGTGACCTACCGGCGCACCTTCAAGGGCGCCGACCGGCTGGGGGCGACCGGCCCCGGTCAGCCGGTGACGGTCTCCACCTCGTAGAAGCAGAGGTGGTCCTTGATCTCGGCCACGTCCTCCTTCGGTTCCGGGTAGTACCAGACCAGGTCGGGCGCGTCCGGCAGCGACCAGTAGGAGGCCGTTCCCTTGAACGGGCAATAGGTGTGGGTGTCCGACGGTGTCAACAGGTCGGTACGGACGTCCTCGGGCGGAAGGTAGTAGCGGACCGGAAGGCCGGTCTCGCGCAGCAGCAGCGGGCGCCGGCTCTCGGCCAGCACCTGCCCGTCGCGCACGACCCGCACGTGCTCGGTGCCCCGCTCCACGGTGATGCGATGTCCTGTCGTCATAAGAAGTGCAGCGCTTCGGGGCGCCCGCTTCTTCCCCTCGTATCGTTGCCCCATGAACATTTGCGTCTTCCTCTCCGCGGCCGACCTCGACGAGCGCTACACGCGCCCCGCCCGTGAATTCGCCGAGCTGCTCGGCAAGGGCGGCCACACCCTGGTGTGGGGCGGGTCCGAGAGCGGCCTCATGAAGGTCGTCGCCGACGGCGTGCAGCAGGCCGGCGGCCGGCTCGTCGGCGTCTCGGTCGACTTCCTGGCCGCCAAGGCCCGCGAGAACGCCGACGAGATGGTCATCGCCAAGGACCTCGCCGAGCGCAAGGCGCTGCTGCTCGCCAAGTCGGACGCCGTTGTGATCATGGTGGGCGGGACCGGCACCCTGGACGAGGCCACCGAGATCCTGGAGCTGAAGAAGCACGGCAAGACCACCAAGCCGGTCGTCCTGCTCAACACCGCGGGCTTCTACGACGGCCTCAAGGAGCAGTTCCGGCGCATGGAGGCGGAGGGCTTCCTGCCCGTCCCCCTGACCGAGCTGGTCTTCTTCGCCGAGGACGGCGTCGCGGCCCTCGCCTACCTGGAAGAGTCCCTCGGTATCCAGTGAGCCCCCGGGCAGTGCGAGCATGGCGGGTATGGCTACTCATCTGATCACCGGCGCCGGTTCCGGCATCGGCGCGGCCGTCGCCCGCCGACTGCACGAGCGCGGCGACGAGCTCATCCTGCTCGCCCGCGACGCCGGACGCGCCAAGGAGTTCGCCGCCCGCTACCCGGGCGCGCGCACCCTCGTCGGCGACCTCGCGGACCCCGACCGCCTCTCCTGGGCCTTCGACAAGCAGCCGATGCCCGAGCAACTCGACTCGCTGCTGCACATCGCGGGCATCGTCGACCTCGGCCCGGTCGGCGAACTGCGCCCCAAGACCTGGCACCAGCAGCTCAACGTCAATCTGATCGCCCCCGCCGAGATCACCCGCCACCTGCTGCCCCAACTGCGCGCCTCGCGCGGCCACGTGGTCTTCGTGAACTCCGGCGCGGGCCTTGCCGCGCACGCCGAGTGGGGTGCGTACGCGGCCTCCAAGCACGGCCTCAAGGCGCTCGCCGACTCGCTGCGCCACGAGGAGCACGCCAACGGCGTCCGGGTCACCTCGGTCTACCCCGGCCGCACCGCGAGCCCCATGCAGGCCAAGGTGCACTCGCAGGAGGGCAAGGAGTACGACCCCGCGAAGTTCATCGACCCCGAGTCGGTGGCCACCACCATCGTCATGGCCATCGACCTGCCGGCCGACGCCGAGGTCAACGACCTCACCGTGCGCCCCGGCAAGTAGCCGGGACCGGGCCGTGCGCCCGGTTGCGTAGGCTTCCGGGGTGAGCGAACAGAGCAAATTTCCCTGGGGGCCCGCCACCGGCGTCGGCTCGATGCCGGGCGGCGACGCGCGGGAGACCGCCAAGACCGTCACCGGCTCGCTGATCGGGGCCGAAGGGGCGAGCGGTGACTTCCCGTACCTCGCGGAACTGCCCGCGCGCGGGCCCGGCTCCGACATGATCGGGCGGACCATCGGGCTCCTCGTCGAGATGTACGGGCACGTCGAGCCCAGCGGCTGGCGGGTCGGGGACCGGCCCGGCCGGGACACCCGGCGGGCCAGGTCCTGGCTCGGCGAGGACCTCGACGCCCTGGAGGAGTTCACCCAGGAGTACACCGGCCCGCTCAAGGTGCAGGCCGTCGGCCCGTGGACGCTGGCCGCGGCCCTGGAGCTCAGGAACGGCGAGCTCTCGCTCGGCGACCCCGGCGCCTGCCGCGACCTCGCGGGGTCGCTCGCCGAAGGCCTGCGCGACCACCTCGCCGACGTACGCCGCCGCGTCCCCGGAGCCCGGCTGGTGCTCCAGCTCGACGAGCCCTCGCTCACCTCCGTACTGCGCGGACAGATCCGTACCGCCAGCGGATACCGCACCCACCGGGCCGTCGACCGGCAGCTCGTGGAGGGCGCGCTGCGCGAGGTCATGGCCGTGCACGACGGCCCCGTCGTGGTCCACTCCTGCGCCCCCGACGTCCCGTTCGCGCTGCTGCGGCGGGCCGGAGCCGCAGGAGTGTCGTTCGATTTCTCGCTGCTCACCGAGCGTGACGACGAGCAGATCGGTGAGGCCGCCGAGAGCGGTGTGAAGCTCTTCGCCGGAGTGGTGCCCGCCACCGACGGCCCATTGTCAGACCCTGCCGGTAGCGTCATGGGTGTCAGGACGCTGTGGCGCAGGCTGGGGCTGAATCCGGGGACTCTGGGCGAGTCCGTGGTGATCACTCCCACGTGCGGCATGGCGGGCGCGTCCCCGGCCCACGCGCGGGCCGCGCTCGCCCACTGCGTCCGGGCGGCGAGATCGCTCGCGGACAACCCTGAGTGACGGGGTCAACGGGAAACGGGAGGACATGACGGTGGCTGGCGAACAGAACGCGGCGGTGCCCGCGGAGGCACGGGAGCAGCACGCGCTCCTCGCCGAGCAGATCGAGGAGCACCGCTTCCGGTACTACGTACGGGACCAACCGGTCATCAGCGACGGAGACTTCGACAAGTTGCTCCGCTCCCTGGAAGCCCTGGAGGACGAGCACCCCGAGCTGCGCACGCCCGACTCGCCGACCCAGAAGGTCGCGGGCGCCTACGAGACGGACTTCGCCTCGGTCGAGCACCGCGAGCGGATGCTGTCCCTGGACAACGCCTTCGACGACGAGGAACTGGCCGCCTGGGCCGAGCGCATCGCCAAGGACGTCGGCACCGGCGCCTACCACTACCTGTGCGAGCTGAAGGTCGACGGCCTCGCCGTGAACCTGACGTACGAGCACGGCAGGCTGACCCGCGCCGCCACCCGCGGCGACGGCCGCACCGGCGAGGACATCACGCCCAACGTGCGCACCATCGCCGACATCCCCACCCGCCTCAAGGGCGACCGCATCCCCGCCCTCGTCGAGATCCGGGGCGAGGTCTACTTCCCGATGGAGGCCTTCGAGGGCCTCAACGCGCGCCTGGTCGAAGCGGGCGACAAGCCGTTCGCCAACCCCCGCAACGCGGCCGCCGGTTCACTGCGCCAGAAGGATCCGAAGGTCACCGCGACCCGGCCGCTGCACATGGTGGTGCACGGCATCGGCGCCCGCGAGGGCTTCGACATCGACCGCCTCTCCCAGGCCTACGAGCTGCTGCGCGAATGGGGCCTGCCCACCGCTCAGCACAACAAGGTCGTCAACTCCCTCGAAGAAGTGCGGCAGTTCATCGCCTACATGGGCGAGAACCGGCACTCGGTGGTGGAGCACGAGATCGACGGTGTCGTCGTCAAGCTCGACGAGATCCCCCTCCAGGGCCGCCTCGGCTCCACCGCGCGCGCCCCGCGCTGGGCCATCGCCTGGAAGTACGCGCCCGAAGAGGTCAACACCAGACTCATCAACATCCGCGTGGGCGTGGGCCGTACGGGCCGTGTCACGCCCTACGCACAGGTCGAGCCCGTCACCGTGGCAGGCTCCGAGGTCGAGTTCGCCACCCTCCACAACCAGGACGTGGTCAAGGCCAAGGGCGTCCTCATCGGCGACACCGTGGTGCTGCGCAAGGCCGGGGACGTCATCCCGGAGATCCTCGGCCCCGTCGCCGACCTGCGCGACGGCAGCGAATACCCCTTCGAGATGCCCGCCGAGTGCCCGGAGTGCGGCACCGCGCTGCGTCCGATGAAGGA
Organism: Streptomyces sp. CB01201; assembly: GCF_002803085.1. Classification (GTDB taxonomy): domain Bacteria; phylum Actinomycetota; class Actinomycetes; order Streptomycetales; family Streptomycetaceae; genus Streptomyces; species Streptomyces hundungensis. The sequence goes on from NZ_NNBJ01000012.1 coordinate 189,845, forward strand.
GGGCGACATCGACCTCCGCTGCCCCAACGCGCAGTCCTGCCCCGCCCAATTGAGGGAGCGGCTCTTCTACCTGGCGGGCCGCAAGAGCCTCGACATCGAGAACTTCGGATACGTCGCCGCCGCCGCCCTCACCAAACCGCTGGAGCCGGCCGAGCCGCCCCTGCTCGACGAGGGCGGACTTTTCGACCTCACGATGGATCAGCTCCTGCCCATCAGGGCGTACGTGCTCGATCAGGACAGCGGACTGCCCAAGCGGGACCCGAAGACCGGCGAGGAGAAGACCGCACTCGTCTTCGCCAACATGAACGGCGAGCCGCGCAAGAACGCCGTCTCGATGCTGGAGAACATCGCGGCCGCCAAGGAGCGCCCGCTGGCCCGCATCCTCACCGGGCTCTCCATCCGGCACGTCGGACCGGTCGCCGCCGAGGCGCTGGCCCGCGAATTCCGCTCCGTCGAGCGCATCGAGCAGGCGACCGAGGAGGAACTCGCCGCGGTCGAGGGCGTGGGCGGCATCATCGCGGCCTCCCTCAAGCAGTGGTTCGCCGAGGAGTGGCACCAGGAGATCCTGCGCAAGTGGAAGGCCGCGGGCGTCCGCATGGAGGACGAGAGCACCGGCGAGGACGAGGGGCCGCGCCCGCTGGAGGGCCTCACCGTCGTCGTGACCGGAACGCTTGAGCGGCACACCAGAGATGGCGCGAAAGAGGCGTTGCAGAGCCGTGGAGCGAAGGTAACCGGTTCCGTTTCGAAGAAGACGTCGTTCGTCGTTGTCGGCGACAGCCCCGGTTCCAAATACGACAAGGCGATGCAGCTGAAGGTTCCGGTTCTGGACGAGGACGGCTTCGCCGTTCTGCTGGAACAAGGGCCCGACGCGGCGAGGGAAGCCGCGATGCCCACCGCCCCGGAGGGGGAATGAGAGTCAAAGAAGGGTAGTAACAGGGGGCCTGGAGGCTGCGCGGAGTCACCCGTTCGGCGCATAGCAGACCGATGCGGGTGGCTGGGTCGCATTCGGGCAAGAGCTGTAGACCGCTGCCCGACAGAGCCTTCCGCGGCCTACTGTTGAGATGTGCGCCGGTCGTGCACGGCTGATGGCCCCTGCTCGTGAAGCGTTTGGGGAGCAACACCAGTCGTGGTGGCATGACATCGGGGCCATCGCGTGCACGGGCACCGCCGGCTGTGAGAGGGACGGGAATGAAACCGACCGAGAGCACCGCCCCGGCCGTGAGGCTGCGCGGGTTCACGGGCCTTTCGTCCGGGTTGACGGCCGTGGTCACCGGTCTGGCGGGCGTGGTCCTCGCCACCGGCTGCTACCGCGCCGTCCAAGCAGGCGACGCCCTGTTTCCGGGCGGGACCACGGGCTGGTCGCTGGCCGTCCTCAGCGGCATCATCGTCGGCCACCTCGTCGCGCTCGGCCGGGAGCGCTGGTGGGGCGGCACCGGCTCCGGCGCCGCCCTCACCATCGCGGTCCTGCTCCTGTACGGCTGGCTGCCGGCCGCGCTGGTCAGCCTGGCCGTGGTGGTCCTGGTCGGAGCCGCGCGGCGGAACCGCTGGCGCCAGGGCGTGCTGCACGGCGCCGTGGACGTCCTCGGGATAGGGGCCGCGGGCCTGGTGCTTGCCGCGCTCGACATCGTCCCGAGCGTCGCCCAGCCGTGGTGGCCCACCCAGTGGAGCCTCGCCACCGTCCCTGAGATCGTGCTCGCGGCGGGCACGTACCTGCTGATCACCCGGACGCTGCTCTGGTACGCCCTCGCCCCGCGCAACGGCCTGCCCACGGTCGCCCGTACGGCTCTGCTGCGACAGGGCCTGGTGGCGGTCGCGCTGCTCGGCATCGCACCGCTGATCTGCGTCGTCGCCATGGCGGTGCCCGTGCTGCTCCCGCTGTTCGCGGTGCCGCTCGTCGCCCTCGACTCGACGCTCTGGATCGCCCGGGCCCGCGCCGAGGAGCAGCTGCGCGACCCGTTGACCGGGCTCCCCAACCGCCAGTGGCTCCTGGAGCGGACCTGGTCGGCCCTGGAGGAGGCGGAGAACGCCGGCTCCCGTACCGCCCTCGTCCTGATCGACCTCGATCGCTTCCGGTCGGTGAACGACACCCTCGGGCACCTCGCCGGAGACCGCCTGCTCCTCCAGATAGCCGAACGCCTCAGGACCGCTCTGCCGCGTGGCGCCGAGGTGGCCCGGCTCGGCGGGGACGAGTTCGCCGTGCTGCTTCCGGTCTGCGAATCCGCGACCAGCGCCATGCGCACCGCCCGCGGTCTGGTCGCCGAGCTGTCCTCACCGCTCGACCTGGACGGGCTGACCCTGGTCCTGGAGGCCAGTGCGGGCGTGGCGCTCTTCCCGGACCACGCGCTGGACGCCGAAGGGCTGCTGCGGCGGGCCGACGTCGCGATGTACCAGGCGAAGCGGGACCGTACGGGCGTGGAGGTGTACGAGTCCAAACGGGACTCCAACACCCCTGACCGGCTTGGCCTGTTGGGCGATCTTCGGCGGGCGCTGGACGCCGGGGACGTGGAGCTGCACTACCAGCCGAAGGTTCAGTTCGACGGGCAGGTGGCGGGGCTTGAGGCGCTGGTGCGCTGGGTGCACCCCGAGCGCGGGCGGGTGGCGCCGGACGAGTTCATCGCCATCGCCGAGTCCAGCGGGCTCATGCCGCACCTCACGGAGTACGTCCTGGACACCGCGCTCGCGCAGGTGGCCCGGTGGCGTGCGCAGGGCCTCAACGTCCCGGTCGCCGTCAATGTGTCGCCGCGCGACGTCCACACGCCCGGCTTCGCCGGGTCCGTCGCGGCCCGGCTCGCCCGGCACGGGGTGCCGGCCGGCGCGCTGCAACTGGAGATAACGGAACACGTCCTCCTGGAGGACCCGCAACGGGCCGCCGATACCTTGGCCGGGCTGACCGGGCACGGCGTCAAGATGTCCCTCGACGACTTCGGTACGGGGTACTCCTCGCTGGTGCACCTGCGGCGGCTGCCGGTCAGCGAGCTGAAGATCGACCGGTCGTTCGTGGCGCGGCTCGCCATCGACAACGAGGACGCGGAGATCGTTCGCTGCACCGTCGATCTCGCCCATTCGCTGGGCCTGTTGGTGGTCGCGGAGGGCGTCGAGGACGACGAGACGTGGGAGCGGTTGCGGGACCTGGGGTGCGATGCGGTTCAGGGGTGGCTGGTGGCTGCGGCGATGCCGCCGGCCGAGGCGACGGCTTGGCTGCTTGCGCGGGGGGACTCCGGGTGGCATCGGCCTGCCGAGATCGCGGCGGAGGCTGCGCGGGCCGCGGCGGAGGCGTCCCGGGCCTCGGGCCAGCCCGTTCAGTGACCCCGCCCGGGGCTCCGCCCCGGACCCCGTTCGCGCCTTGAGGGCGCTCGTCCTCAAACTCCCCCAAGGCCGTAAGGGCCAGGGGGGACCCCCATGACAGGCTGAGGATGCTTGTGCTGGCCGGCACCGAGCCATTCAGGGTCACCTACGGGGGCGCGGGGAACTGCGCGAGAAGCGGCCACGGTCCACACACGGAAACGGGCTTAGGGGCGCGGGGAACTGCGCGACCAGCCACACACGGTCCGCAGTCGCCCCCGCCGCCCCCGGGCCTGCGCACCGACCCCGCGCCCGGGTGCGCCCTACCCCGCGTGGACCGTCCCCGCGTACCTCCGTACGAAACGGCCCCCGCTCGCCGCCGTCACCGTGAGGTCGTAACTCCCGTTCTTCAGAGGCCAGTTCACCGATGTGCGGTCCCTCGGGGGGACCCATACCACCCGGGAGCCCCGGTCGTCGGAGACCGTGAAGGACAGCTCGGCCGTGCCCTCGTTGCGGAGGCGGAGCTCCATGGTGCGGCGCCCGTGCAGGGTGGCCGTCACCGAGGGGACGGGGGCCGGGGCCGAGGGTGTCGCGCGCGTCACCGTGCCGGAGAAGCGGCGCAGGAAGCCGTCCGCGCCGTGGACCGTGAAGTCGTAGCGGCCGTCCGTGTCCGCCGTCTCCCAGACGTAGGTCTTCGACGTGCCGGGTGCCACCGTGAACGGCGTGCCGGCGAACGGCTTCAGGGTGTTGGGGAGCACCGTGAAGTGGAAGGTGGCGGATCCGTGGTTGGCCAGGGTGCAGGTGACCCGGCCCGTCGTGCGGTCCACCGCCACGTCCGCCCACGGGCGGTACGGCAGCTCCCGGTGCGGACGGGTGCCCGGCTCCTGGGTGGGCATCGACTGGGCTCCGTTGGGCGGCAGTTTGACCGCGGGCAGCGCGTTGCCCGCGTCCGCCTTGGCCATCAGGGCCACGGTGTCGGGGAGCTTCGGGATCGAGTAGTCCGGCTTCGTGAAGTCGAAGCAGCTCGTCAGGTCGCCGCACACCGAGCGGCGCCAGGCCGAGATGTTCGGCTCCTGGACTCCGGTCACCAGCTCCAGGAAGCGGAGCACCGAAGTGTGGTCGAAGACCTGGGAGTTGACGTAGCCGCCGCGCGACCACGGGGAGATCGCCCAGAGCGGGACCCGGTTGCCCAGGCCGATCGGGCGGCCCGCCGCGAACTCGTCCGGGGTGCCCGGCTCGGGGAACGGCGGCAGCACGTGGTCGAAGTAGCCGTCGTTCTCGTCGTACATGACCAGGAAGACGGTGTGCTTCCACACCTCCGGGTTCGAGAAGAGGGACTGGAGGGCCTGGTCGACCCAGTGCGCGCCGTAGTCGGGGCCCGCCGAAGGGTGCTCGCTGAAGAGGTAGGGGGCCACCAGCCAGGACACCGTCGGGAGTGTGCCGTCCTTGCAGTCCTTGTCGAAGGCGGCCGGGTCGAACTTGGTCATCGCGTTGACGTAACGCGGGTCGTCGGCGGGGAAGTGGTGGAACTGCTTGAAGTAGGAGAGGGCGTTGTCGTCGTAGTCGCCGTACCGGTCGTCCTTCGACGGGTTGTGGTAGACCCGCCAGCTGACCTTCGCCGCCTCCAGGCGCTCCGCGTACGTCGTCCAGTCCGCGACCGGGTTGTCGGTGACCGGGGTGTTGTCCGTCCAGGGCCCGGTGGTGCCGTCCTTGCCGGGGCCGCAGGTGCCCGTCCACAGGTAGAGGCGGTTGGGGTCGGTGGGGCCCGCCTGGGAGCAGAAGTAGCCGTCGCACAGGGTGAACGCGTCGGCCAGGGCGTACTGGTAGGGGATGTCCTCGCGGGTGAAGTAGCCCATGGTCCGCTCGCCCTTGGCGGCCACCCACTTGTTCATCGCGCCGCCGTTGATCGCGGTGTGACCGGTGCCCCAGTCGTGCGGGAGGCCGCCCGCGTTCTGGGCGTTGTACTTCGTGGTGTCCATCCGGAACGGCAGCATGAAGCCGTCGGCGCGGCCCGCGTCCGGCTGGCGGAAGACGGAGTCGCCGTTGGGGAACGTCAGTGCCTGGCGGTCGTCGAAGCCCCGGACACCGGCCAGAGCGCCGAAGTAGTGGTCGAAGCTGCGGTTCTCCTGCATCAGGACGACGACGTGCTTGACGTCCTCGATGCTGCCCTTCGGGCGCGGGGCGGCGGTGGCGGTGGTGGGGTCGGGCAGGCCGACGGCGGCGGCGGCCGCGGTCGCGGCGGACGCGCCCACGAAGGCGCGGCGGCTCAGGGGAGTCATGACGGGGGAGTCCTTCGAGTCTTCAGGGCTTCGGGTCTTCAGGTCTTCAGGGCTTCGGGTCTTCGGCGCTTCGGGTCGGAGGGTGAGGCCGGGGCAGGCCCGGTGGTGGCTCGCCGCGTCGGCGGGTCGGGCCGGGCGCTCGGCGGACCGCGGATCAGCGGACCGTGAAGGTGACCGCGGGCGCCGCGTGATCGGAGGGCCAGCCGTTGGCGGCGGTGTCCGGCACCGGCTTCGGCCAGCCCGTGCACAGCGCGTACGCCGCCTCGACGCGCAGCGGGCCCGTGTACTGGACCTGGTCGACGCGGTCCCGCGGCTCGTCCGGGCGCACCGGCGACCAGGTGGTGCCGGGCTCGCGGGACGGGTTCGGGTGCGCCTCGCGGAACGCGTCGTGCAGGCCTGCCGAGGCGAGCGCCACCGTCACCGGCCAGCGCACCTTGGTGGCGCGGTCGAGGTGCGAGGGGGAGGCCAGGCCGGCCGCGAGCACGACCGGTGTGCTCCGCGCCGCCAGGTCGCCCTTCATCGCGGTGAGCAGCGCCGTCGCCTGCCGGTGCCGCAGGCTCGCGCGTTCGGCGGCCTCGACCTCGGCGGGGGTGCGTCCGTCCCGGAGCGCGTAGGGCCCGTACGCGGCCTCGTCCAGTTGGGCCGCCCACAGCCGGAGCCGTCGCCCGCCCGGGAGTTGGAGCGTGGCGGCGACCGCGGGCACGTCCGCGACCGGGGCCGCCGCGTCCGTGAGCGGGAAGCGGCTGACGATGCCGACCCCGGCCGGGGTGTCGTAGGCGTGCCAGCCCAGGGCGTCGGCGAGCGGCTTCGCCGAGGTGCCGCCCGTCTCCTGGAGGGCCAGGACGTCCAGACCCTGCCCGAGCACGAGGCGCGCCAGCTTCTCCGCCGGGCCGTCGATGTGGGTTCCGGCGTCCCACAGGTTCAGGGAGGCGATCGTCAGACGCGGCCGGGACCCGGCGGCGCGCACCGGCACCTGGACGGTGACGGCATCGCTCGCGCCCGCGCTGTCCTTGACCGCGACGACGATCCGTCCGGGGTGCGGGCCCGGCCGCCCGGGCGCGGTCCCGGTGACCGTGCCGTCGGCGCCGACGGACAGCCACGCGTCGCCGGACAGCCGGCGGAACGACGGGGTGCCCGCCGGATTGCCCGGCGGGCGCACCCACAGCGGGGCCAGCGGAACCGCAACCGACGACCCGGCCGCGTACTCGCCGGTCGTGAAGGAGTCCAGGGCGGCGTGCGGCGCCACCACCGGCGGACGGGCGGCGATCGTGATCGGCGCGGTCCGCGCGAGGATCCCGTAGCCGTCCTTTGCCAGCAGGTAGGCGGTGTAGACGCCCTCGCCGAGGCCGGAGGTGTCGAGCGTGATGTCGCCGGCCGCGGTCGTCACGTACGACCAGGCGAGCGAGGAGCCGGTGCCGGGGGCGCGGTCGCCGTCGTAGACACCGATCCAGTTCTTCGGGTCGGGCGCTTCGGTGGTCCAGTGGAAGGCGAGCCTGTCGCCCTCGCGGGGGCTGCCCGGCGTACTGAGCCGGATCGTACTGAGGGGGGACACGGGGGGCCTGGTCCTCTCGATGGACGCCGTGGTGGGGCGAGTTGGCTGAACAACTTCGCCCAGTCAGCCAGGCGTCCGCACACGCGATGTGAACGGAGGATGACCAGATGTGGGAGATCCACGGACGCGCGGGGAAGCGCCCGGAGAGCGACCGGTCACGAGCGCCGGGGCCGGTGACCGAGGGTGAGTGGGTAATCCGTTTCGTGGTGAGGGCGGTGCGCCCCATAGGATTGGGCCCAAACCACACTCACTCACCCCTGAGGATCGCTGCATGCCTGGCATTACGCGCGAGGAGGTCGCCCACCTCGCCCGGCTGGCGCGTCTGGAGCTGAAGGGCGAAGAGCTCGACCACTTCGCCGGACAGCTCGACGACATCATCGGCGCGGTCGCCCGCGTCTCCGAGGTCGCCGACCAAGACGTACCCCCGACCTCCCACCCGCTGCCGCTGACCAATGTCATGCGCGCGGACGAGGTCCGTCCGTCGCTCACCCCCGCGCAGGCGCTCTCCGGCGCCCCGGCCCAGGAGCAGCAGCGTTTCAAGGTGCCGCAGATCCTGGGGGAGGACTAATCACCATGACGGACATCATCAAGCTCACCGCGGCCGAGATCGCCGCGAGGATCGCGGCCGGCGAACTCACCGCCGTCGAGGTCACCGAGGCCCACCTGGCGCGCATCGAGGCCGTCGACGAGAAGGTCCACGCCTTCCTGCACGTCGACCGCGAGGGCGCGCTGGCCCAGGCCCGTGCCGTCGACGCCAAGCGCGCGGCCGGCGAGAAGCTCGGCCCGCTGGCCGGCGTCCCCCTGGCGCTGAAGGACATCTTCACCACCGAGGGCATCCCGACCACCGTCGGCTCGAAGATCCTCGAAGGCTGGATCCCGCCGTACGACGCGACGCTCACCAAGCGCCTCAAGGACGCGGACGTCGTCATCCTCGGCAAGACCAACATGGACGAGTTCGCCATGGGGTCCTCCACCGAGAACAGCGCGTACGGCCCGACCGGCAACCCCTGGGACCTGACCCGCATCCCGGGCGGCTCCGGCGGCGGTTCCTCCGCCGCTCTCGCCTCCTACGAGGCGCCGCTCGCCATCGGCACCGACACCGGCGGCTCCATCCGCCAGCCGGCCGCCGTCACCGGCACGGTCGGCGTCAAGCCGACCTACGGCGCGGTCTCCCGCTACGGCATGGTCGCCTTCTCGTCCTCCCTCGACCAGGGCGGGCCCTGTGCCCGTACGGTCCTGGACGCGGCGCTGCTCCACGAGGTCATCGCCGGGCACGACCCGCTCGACTCGACGTCCATCGACGCGCCGGTCCCGCCGGTCGTCGAGGCCGCCCGCAACGGCTCGGTGGCCGGGATGCGCGTCGGCGTCGTCAAGCAGTTCTCGGGCGAGGGCTACCAGGCCGGTGTCGTCCAGCGCTTCAACGAGTCGGTCGAGCTGCTCAAATCGCTCGGCGCCGAGATCGTCGAGCTGGACTGCCCGTCCTTCGACCTGGCGCTCTCCGCGTACTACCTGATCGCGCCGTCGGAGTGCTCCTCCAACCTGGCCCGCTTCGACGCCATGCGCTACGGCCTGCGGGTCGGCGACGACGGCACGAAGTCCGCCGAGGACGTCACCGCGCTGACCCGCGAGGCCGGCTTCGGCGACGAGGTCAAGCGTCGCATCATCCTCGGTACGTACGCCCTGAGCTCCGGCTACTACGACGCGTACTACGGCTCCGCCCAGAAGGTCCGCACGCTCATCACGCGCGACTTCGAGAAGGCCTTCGAGCAGGTCGACGTGATCGTCTCGCCGACCACGCCCACCACCGCCTTCCCGATCGGCGAGCGTGCCGACGACCCGATGGCGATGTACCTCGCGGACCTGTGCACCATCCCGACCAACATGGCGGGCAACGCCGCCATGTCGCTGCCCTGCGGCCTCGCGCCGGAGGACGGCCTGCCGGTCGGGCTCCAGATCATCGCCCCTGCCCTGAAGGACGACCGCCTGTACAAGGTGGGTGCCGCCGTCGAGGCCGCCTTCGTGGAAAAGTGGGGACACCCGCTGCTTGAGGAGGCTCCGTCGCTGTGAGTGCACTGACCAAGGCCAAAGGCTTCAAGAAGTCCAAGGCCGGTACGTACCTGTCCATCGGCACCACCGCCTTCGGTGCCATCAGCGTCGCCAAGCAGGCCAAGAAGGCCCGCACCGACAACGACACGCTGAAGCTCCTGGACGCCATCGTCTCCGCCGCCGCCATCGCCACCGGTGTCGCCCTCCTGCTGCGCGAGCTCAAGCGCATCGGTGACGACGACGTCCTGTTGGGCTGAGAGGGAAGTTTTTCACCGTGACCGTCATTGATCTGGTCTCGTACGAGGACGCCCTCGCGTCGTACGACCCCGTCATGGGCCTTGAGGTCCATGTCGAACTCGGCACCAAAACCAAGATGTTCTGCGGCTGTTCGACCGAGCTGGGCGCCGAGCCCAACTCGCAGACCTGCCCCACCTGCCTCGGCCTGCCCGGCTCGCTCCCGGTCGTCAACGCGATCGGCGTCGAGTCGGCCGTCAAGATCGGCCTCGCGCTCAACTGCGAGATCGCCGAGTGGTGCCGCTTCGCCCGGAAGAACTACTTCTATCCGGACATGCCGAAGAACTTCCAGACCTCGCAGTACGACGAGCCGATCGCCTTCAACGGCTATCTGGACGTCCAGTTGGAGGACGGCGAGATCTTCCGCGTGGAGATCGAGCGCGCCCACATGGAGGAGGACACCGGCAAGTCCACGCACGTCGGTGGCGCGACGGGCCGCATCCACGGCGCCTCGCACTCGCTCCTGGACTACAACCGCGCGGGCATCCCGCTCATCGAGATCGTCACCAAGCCGATCGAGGGAGCGGGCGAGCGCGCCCCCGAGGTCGCCAAGGCGTACGTGGCCGAGCTGCGCGAGGTCATCAAGGCGCTGGACGTCTCCGAGGCCCGGATGGACAAGGGCCAGATGCGCTGCGACGTGAACCTGTCGCTGCGGCCCAACGGCACCGAGAAGTTCGGTACGCGTTCGGAGACCAAGAACGTCAACTCGCTGCGTTCGGTGGAGCGGGCCGCCCGCTTCGAGATCCAGCGGCACGCGGCGGTGCTGTCCTCCGGCGGCACGATCGTGCAGGAGACCCGGCACTTCCACGAGGAGGACGGGTCCACCACCTCGGGCCGCATCAAGGACAACGCCGAGGACTACCGCTACTTCCCCGAGCCGGACCTGGTGCCGGTGGCTCCCGCGCGCGCCTGGGTCGAGGAGCTGCGGGCCGCCCTCCCGGAGATGCCGCGGGTGCGGCGCAACCGGCTCCGCGAGGAGTGGGGCGTCAGCGAGCACGACATGCAGTCGATGCTCAACGCCGGTGCGGTCGACCCGATCGTCGCGACGATCGCGGCCGGGGCGGATGCGGCCGGTGCCCGCAAGTGGTGGATGGGCGAGCTCGCCCGCAACGCCAACGAGCGGGGCGTCGCGCTCGACGAGCTGCCCGTCACCCCGGCGCAGGTCGCCCGGGTCGTGGCGCTGGTCGCGGCCGGTGACCTCAACGACAAGCTGGCTCGCCAGGTCATCGAGGGTGTCCTCGCGGGCGAGGGCGACCCGGACGCGGTCGTCGAGAAGCGCGGCCTGAAGGTCGTCTCGGACGAGGGGGCCCTGGGGGCTGCCGTGGACGAGGCGATCGCGTCCAACGCGGCGATCGCCGAGAAGATCCGGGGCGGGAAGGTTGCGGCGGTGGGGGCGCTGGTCGGTGCGGTCATGAAGACCACGCGGGGTCAGGCCGACGCGGGCCGCGTCAAGCAGCTCATCCTGGAGAGGCTGGGCGTGGAGGGCTAGCCCTCCGGCCCTGTTGGGGGCGGCCCCCGTCGGCGTCTGTCCGGTGGGGGCCGCCCTTTGCTCGGCTCCGGGCGGTTTGCCCACCCTCCCGCCCGTTGCCCGGGGTTGGTTGGTTCCGGGTCCCCCTGGGGCTCCGCCCCAGACCCCGTTCGCGCCTTAAGGGCGCTCGTCCTCAAACGCCGGACGGGCTGAAGATGCCTGCACTGGCCCGCATCGATCAGCCGGGCGGGGTGAGGGTGCCTGTATGGGCCCGTGTTGATGAGCCGGGCGGGGTGAGGGTGCCTGCATGGGCCCGTGTTGATGAGCCGGGCGGGGTGAGGGTGCCTGCATGGGCCCGCGCCGATCAGCCGGGCGGGGTGAGGATCCTCGTGCGGGCCAACAGCGGTACCGCCAAGGGGCGCGGGGCCGTGTCGTTTGCGCGGCTTCGCCGCGGTGGCGCGACGGGCGGGGGTCCGGGTCCGTCCCCTACCGGGGCGCGCCTACAGGGGCGCGGGGAACTGCGCGACCAGCCCCCACGGTCCGCAGAGATCGAACCCACTCGCACCCCCGGCCCGCAGGGCCAAAGCCCCCACCGCTCGCACCCCCGGCCCGCAGGGCCAAAGCCCCCACCGCTGGCACCCCCGGCCCGCAGGGCCAAGCCCCGCCCACACCCCGGCCCGTAGGGCCAAGCCCACGCCCCGGTACCCCGGCCCGCAGGGCCAAGCCCCCGGCACCACCCGCACCCCCGGCCCCCAGGGCCAAGCCACCCCCGCCCCCCCCAGCCCCCCGCAGGGGAAAAGGGGGTTGGACTTCCGGAAGGAGGGCTTGGACGTTCATCCGGGGGCCGGGGTGGGGCCTTCTGGGGGACACCCCGGGTCACTACCGTTCCCCCCGTACGCACCACACCGCTCGGGAGGACCCCTTGACCACGGACAACGCCGCCGCCGCAGCCGGCATCTCACGGCGCCGACTGCTCGCCCTGAGCGGCGGAGCCCTCGGCGCGGCCGCAGCCGGCTCGCTGCTGCCGCCCTCGTTGCAGTCGGCGATGGCCGCCGGACCTCCCCCCGGCGGGCTGAGCGCGGTCAAGCACGTCGTGATCCTCATGCAGGAGAACCGGTCCTTCGACCACTACTTCGGCACCCTGCGCGGCGTACGCGGCTTCGGTGACCGCAATGCGCTGCAACTCCCGGGCGGCAAGCCCGTGTTCGAGCAGCCGGGTCCGCTCGGCACGACCGTCCTGCCCTTCCCGGTGCGCGGCGCCGCGGCCACCCAGCACAAGGACCTCCAGTACATAGGCGCCCTCGACCACTCCTGGAGCGGCGGCGCCAAGGCCTGGAACGGCGGCTGGATGGACAACTGGGTCTCCGCGAAGACCTCGGCGACCATGGCCTACTACGACCGCCAGGACATCCCGCTGCACTACGAGCTCGCCGACACCTTCACCGTCTGCGACGCCTACCACTCCTCCATCCACAGCTCCACCAGCCCCAACCGCAACCACTTGTGGAGCGGGAAGACCGGGTTCGAGGCCAACGGTCAGCGGGCCGTCGGCAACGACGCGTACGACGAGGGAACCCACCCCGGGTACGACTGGGGCACCTACGCCGAGCGGCTCGAAAAGGCCGGGCGCAGCTGGAAGACGTACACCGAGTGGGAGAACTTCACCGACAACCAGATCGAGTTCTTCACCACCTTCAAGGCGATCGCCCGCAAGGCGCTGGCCAAGACCGGTGGGCACACCTTCATGGAGTCCTTCTACGGTGTCGTGCGCGACGCCCCGGACGACACCGAGCGGCAGCGGCTCCTGGGGCTGCTCGACCAGGGCGTCGCCACCCTCACCAAGGCCGAACGCAGCCTGTTCGAGCGGGGGTTGAGGCGGGTGCCGACCGGCACGCTCGCCGACGCCTTCGGCAAGGACGTCGCCGCCGGCACCCTGCCCGAGGTCTCCTACCTGGTGCCCTCCGCGCTCGACTCGGAGCACCCGAGCGTCTCCTCGCCCGTGCACAGCGCCACCATCGTCTACAAGGTGCTCGACGCGCTCGGCAAGCACCCCGACGTCTGGCGGCACACCGTCGTCCTCATCAACTACGACGAGAACGACGGCTTCTTCGACCACGTCCCGCCGCCCGTCGCCCCGCCCGAGGTGGCCGACGAGCAGTGGCAGGGGCATCCGACCGGGCTCGGCGCGCGGGTGCCGATGCTGGTCGTCTCGCCCTGGAGCGTCGGCGGCTACGTCTGCTCGGAGGTCTTCGACCACACCTCCGTGATCCGCTTCCTGGAGCACTGGACGGGAGTGCGCGAGCCCAACATCAGCAAGTGGCGCCGCACCGTCACGGGCGATCTGACCTCCGCGTTCGACTTCAAGCGCGGCAGGCCGCAGCCCGCCGTGACGCACCCGGGCCCCATCCCGCCGCTGAGCGGACGCTGGAGCCCCAGGCCGCCCGCCCAGCAGCACATGCCCGTACAGGAGGAGGGCACCCGGCCCGCCCGGCCGCTGCCGTACCAGCCGGACGCGTACGCCAAGGTCGCGGGCGAGGCGCTCCAGGTGCAGCTCAGCAACAACGGCCGGTCCAGTGTCCACTTCGCGCTCTACCCGTACGCCAAGGAATTCCCCGCGCCGCAGCACAGCGACGTCCGGGGCAAGGCGCAGTGGAACGTGCCCCTGGCTCAGGGAGCGAACGGCGCCTACAAGTTCACGGTGACCGGGCCGAACGGCTTCCGGCGCGAGTTCGAGGGGGCGGCGGCCACCGACGCCGCCGAGCTGACCACGTACCTCGACCACGACGACCGCGATGTTCATCTGACGCTGCGCAACCGCGGTCACCGGGCCGTCACCTTCGTCGTACGGCCGTTGGGCTACGCCGACGAGGCCGATCTGCGGGACTGGAAGCGGACCGTGACGGTCAAGCCGGGGCGCAGCCGCACCGTGGTGCACTCCGCCGCCGACGCGCACGGCTGGTACGACCTCGAAGTGACCACGGACGACGGGACCTCCTTCCGCCGCCGTCTGATGGGCCACATCGAGAACGGGCGGCCCAGCGTCTCCGGCTGACCCCGGCGGCAGGCCGGCCCGGGCCCTCGGGCGCCGGGCCCGGCCCCTGCACCGCCGTGCGAAGATTCCCGGACGGCCGAGCGGGCCGTGCCGCCCGTGCCGTGACCGGCCGGGTGTACGCGGGTGGAGGAGCGCGGGGATGTTCGCAGTATCGCTGGGTGACGACGGGGCCGAGCTGGGCCCCTTGGAGCCGTGGCAGGCCGAGGAGTTCCTCACCCACATGGACCGGGGCCGCGAGTTCATCGGCACCCACATCGCGCTGCCCGACTTCGTGACCGACCAGGCCTCCGCCCGCGCCTACCTCCAGAGCTACGCGGACAAGACGGCCGCGGACGCCGGGCGGCTGTACGGCATCCGGATCGACGGCACCCTGGTCGGCGGCGTCCTGTTCCGGATCTTCGACGCGGCACAGGGCACCTGCGAGGTCGGCTGCTGGCTGGAGCCCTCGGCACTCGGGCGGGGCCTGATCACCCGGGCGATCGCCCTGCTGATCGACTGGGCCGTGGACGTCCGCGGCATGCACCGCGTCGAATGGGTGGCGGTCGCCGAGAACACCCCGAGCATCAACGTGGCCAAGCGGCTCGGCATGACCAGGGACGCGGTGCTCCGCGAGAACTACCTCTACCGCGGGGTGCGCCACGACAGCGAGGTATGGGCGGTGCTCGCCGACGACTGGCGCGCGGCCCGCGCCGGGCGTTAAGGAAGCTCTCAGCGGGCTCTCAGAAACGGCCCCTAGCGTGCCGGGCATGAACGCCACCCCCGCCACGACGAAGACCGACGCCGAGACCGAGCCCAGGACGGACGCCGAAAAGGAGACCGCCGCCACCGCCGAGGCCACGTCCACCCCTGGGGGAGCGCCCGCGGAGAAGGTGTCCGGCGCCAACGGCACCCCGGACGCGCCGGACACCGAGGACCACCCCGAACCCGAGGACGGACACCTCGGAGGCGAGCTCGACGCCGGGGCGGCCCCGGCCCGCGCGGGATTCGGCGCGGGCGCCGCGGCCGTGGTCGCGGGCGCGCTCGGCGCGGTGTCCCTCACCGGCACCTGGATGGGAAAGACGCTCTCCGAGCGGGCCACCCTGATCGGCCAGATCAAGACCTCCCAGGGCGGTACCGCGGCCCAGCAGATCCAGCAGATCTACGGAAACTCCTGGCACACCACCGCCCTGGTCAACGGCGTCTTCGCGCTGCTCGCCCTGATCGTCGGCGCGGTCGTGCTGGCCCGGCCCGCCTTCGGCACGCCCGGCCGCGCCGAGCAGCCGGTGTGGGTCAAGGCCGTCGCCCTTGCCGGAGTCGTCCTCGGCGTGGTCGGCCTGCTGATCTCGGCGGGCATGTACCTCGACCTGTTCGCGGCCCTGCCCAGCGCCAAGGGCTGAGCCCGAGGCGAGGGGGGGCGTCTAAGGCCCCCCGGCCCCCCGCCTTAGGCGGCTGCGGTCCGCTCCGGTCCGCCATACGGACCGTCTAAGGCGGCACCCCCGTACAGATGCGGCACTCGCCCCATGCGCGAGAGGCCCCTGGGAGACGAGAGTTGAGGCATCGCAAGGAACCCGGAACACCGGGTCCGAGCGGAAAGCCCCAGCCACTCACCACCACCCGGGAGCACCGAGATGTACGACTACGAGATCTACAAGAACCGCCAGGCCGAGCTGCTGCGCCAGGCGGACCAGGAGCGCCTCGCGGCCCAGGTCCGCCGGGCCGGGCGCCGTTTCGGCCGCCGCAGTGGCGGCAACGGGCCGGAGAGGCGGGTGAGTTCACCGCGGAGCCGGTTCGCACGGGCCGCCTGAACCGCCCGGCCGACCGCGATGACGACCACCCCGACCCGCCCCGCCAATCCCGCCCGGACGCCGTCCCCGACCGCGGCCCCCACCTCCTCGGGGGCCGCCTCCCCAGCCGGGGACGGACCGTCCGCCTCCCCGTTGTCACCGGCCTGTGCGATGCTCGGCGGCGTGGAGACCAGGTCAGTCAGCCCCGTGTTCGTCGGCCGCGCCGGCGAGCTGCGGACATTGAACGAAGCACTCGCGCGCGCCGCGGGCCCCCGGAGCGAGCCGCAGGCACTCCTCGTCGGCGGCGAGGCCGGCGTCGGCAAGAGCCGGCTCATCGAGGAGTTCACCGACGCGGCCCGCGCGAACGGCGCCGTGATCGCCATCGGCGGCTGTGTCGAAGTCGGCGCCGACGGGCTGCCCTTCGCCCCGTTCTCCGCCGCGTTCCGCGCGCTGCGCCGCCAACTGCCCGACGAACTGGCCGCGGCGGCCGACGGCCAGGAGGAGGAGCTGGCCCTGCTCCTGCCCGAGCTGGCCAGGACCGGCCCGCCCACCGCCCGCGAGGACGGCACGGCGCGCCTGTTCGAGCTCACCGTACGGATGCTGGAGCGGATCGCCGCCGAGCGGACCGTCGTCCTGGTCCTCGAAGACCTGCACTGGGCGGACGCCTCCACCCGCCATCTGCTGGCCTACCTCTTCCGCACCCTGCGGCGCGGCCGTCTCGTCGTCGTGGCCACCTACCGCGCCGACGACATCCACCGCCGCCACCCGCTGCGCCCCCTGCTCGCCGAGCTGGACCGGCTGCGCAGCGTGCGGCGCATCGAACTGCCCCGCTTCAACCGGGCCGAGGTCCACCACCAGCTGACCGGCATCCTCGCCGCCGAACCGGAACAGCGCCTGGCCGACGAGATATTCGAGCGCTCGGACGGCAATGCCTTCTTCGTCGAGGAACTCGTGGTGGGCCGCGACCCCGACGGCACCTGCCCGGACCTGAGCGACTCGCTGCGCGACCTCCTGCTCGTCCGCGTCGAGAGCCTGCCCGAGGACGCCCAGCGGGTGGTGCGGATCGCCGCCGAGGGCGGCTCCACCGTGGAGTACCCGCTGCTCGCCGCCGTCGCCCGGCTCCCCGAGGACAAGCTCATCGAGGCCCTGCGGGCCGCCGTGGGCGCCAACGTCCTGCTGCCCGCGGCGGACGGCGACGGCTACCGCTTCCGCCACTCCCTGGTCCGCGAGGCCGTCAGCGACGACCTGCTGCCCGGCGAGTGCTCCCGCCTCAACCGCCGTTACGCCGAAGCCCTGGAGGCCGACCCGTCGCTGGTCCGGGCCGACGAGCGGACCACCCGGCTCGCCACGTACTGGTACCACGCGCACGACGCGGCCAAGGCGCTGCCCGTGGTGCTGCGCGCCGCGGTGGAGGCCCGCAGGCGGTACGCCTACGCGGAGCAACTGCGGCTGCTCTCCCGGGCGATGGAGCTGTGGGACAGCGTCCCCGCCGAGCTGCGCGAGGGGCTCAGGCCCCTGGACCACGCGGGCACCTACCCGCCGTGCGGCTGCGCACCCGAACAGGCCGCTTCGCTGCGCTACCTCGATCTGCTGGCGGAGTCCGTGGAGGCGGCCCGGCTCTGCGGTGATCGCGAGGGCGCCCTGAAACTCGCCAAGCAGGCGCTGCGGCTCATCGAGGCCGGGAGCGACCTGAGCTCCGGGAACGACCCGCTGCGCGCCGCCTGGTTCTGGATCCAGCGCTCCCGCATGGTGCAGCACGCGGGGCGCGGGGACGGCTGGGCGGAGATAGCCACCGCCCAGGACCTGGTGCGCGGCCTCGCCCCGTCCCCCGTGCACGCCGAGGTGCTGGCCACGGCGGCCAGCTGGGGCATGCTCCACAAGCCCGGTCCCGAGTCCCTCGCTGCGGCCGAACAGGCCGTGGAATACGCCCGGTTGGTGCAGACCGAGGAGATCGAACTCAACGTCAGGCTGACTCTCGGCAGCCTGATGGCCGACTCGGGGTCGATCGAGGAGGGCATCGCCACGATGCGCGCGGTGATCGACCGCTCCCTGGAACTCGGTCTGGTCGGTGAGGCGATGCGCGGCCATGTGAACCTGAGCTCCGGTCTGGAGGCCGTCGGCCGCTCGGCCGCGGCCGTACGCGTCGCCGACGACGGGGTGCGCCTCGCCCAGAAGTACGGGCTGCTCGACAACGAGGCCTGGGTGCAGGCCAACCGGGCCGAATCGCTGTTCGGCCTCGGCCGCTGGGAGGAGGCCGCCGACTCCATCGAGCGGGTCCTGCGCACCGCGGTGAGCACCAAGCCGCTCGGGCTCGCCTTGCTGCGCCGGGCCGAACTCGAACTCCTGCGGGGCGAGTTGGAGCAGGCCGTGGCCTCCGTCGGCGATGCCCGCGCGGCCTTCGGCAAGTACGACCCGCTGGCCCAGCACGCCATACCGCTCGCCCGGATCGGGCTCGGCGTGGCGGCCGCCCGGGGCGGTGTCGACGAGGCCCGCGCGGAGCTGGCCCGCGCCGTGGAGCGCGGCTTCCCGCCCGGCACCCAGCGCTACGGCTGGCCGCTGCTCGTCGCGGCCGCCGCCGTGGAGGCCGATGTGCGCGGGCTCCCCTCGGCCGAGCAGGGCCGGGGCGCCGCCCTCGAACTGATCCGGACCGCGGCGAAGGAGCTGGCGACCGGCTCCTCCCTGTGCGAGGCGCTCGCCCGCGTCGTCGCCGCCGAACTGGACCGCGCCGAGGGCCGCGACACCGCGGCCCGCTGGGAGGCGGCCGTCCGGGACCTCAAGCCCCTGGAGCGCCCCTACGAACTGGCCGCGGCCTGCCACCGATGGGCCCATGCCCTGCTGGCCGAGGGCGGCGACCGCGAGACCGTGGCCACGCTGCTGCGCCAGGCCCACGCCGAGGCCGAGCGGGTCGGCGCCCGGCCGCTGCGCGAACAGCTGGAGCTGCTCGCCCGCCGGGCCCGGGTCTCGCTGACCGCCCCGGACCCGGCCGGGGCCGAGGAGCCGGCCGACCCGGTGGAGGCCCTCGGGCTCACCAGCCGGGAGCGGGACGTGCTCCGTCTGGTCGCGGCGGGCCACAGCAACCGTCAGATCGCCGAGGAGCTCTACATCTCGCCGAAGACGGCGAGCGTCCACGTCTCCAACATCCTTGCCAAGCTGGGGGTTTCGGGCCGGGGCGAGGCGGCGGCCCTGGCTCACCGCCTCAACCTGTTCGCCGAACAGCCGGCGCGGGGGCTGACGCCGCTCGGGTGACGGCCGGCTCAGGTGACGTCCAGCTCCAGGACGCGGTCGTCGCCGGGCCTGGGGGTGCCGCGCGAGTCGGTGTTGTTGGTGAGCAGCCAGAGCTTGCCGCCCCCGGCCGCGAGGACGGTACGGAGCCTGCCGTACTGACCGCCCAGGAAGGCCTCGGGACCGGCGAGCGCCTTGGTGCCGTCCAGCGGGACGCGCCACAGGCGCTCGCCCCGCAGCGCCGCGATCCACACCGAGCCGTCCTGGATCGCGATCCCGCTGGGGGAGGCCTCGGACGTCCTCCACTGGGCGACGGGATCGACGTACCCCGCCTTGCCGGCCCTGCCCTCCACTACGGGCCAGCCGTAGTTCCTGCCGGGCTCGATCAGGTTGAGCTCGTCCCAGGTGTCCTGCCCGAACTCCGCGGCCCACAGCCGGTTCTCGCCGTCCCAGGCCAGGCCCTGCACATTGCGGTGCCCGTAGGAGTAGACCAGCGAGTCCGCCTCGGGATTGCCGTACGCGGGCTGCCCGTCCGGCGTCATCCGCAGGATCTTCCCGGCCAGCGACTTCTTGTCCTGCGCGAGCCCCCGTTCACCGGTCTCGCCGGTCCCGGCGTACAGCATCCGGTCGGGACCGAACGCGATGCGCCCGCCGTTGTGGACGCTGCCCTTGGGGATCGACCGCAGGATGGTGTCCGGCGCCCCCAGCTGCTGGCCCTCGGGCCGCTGCGGGTCGTAGATCATCCGGGCGATGCGGTTGTCGGACTCGGTGGTGAAGTACGCGTACAGGAGATGGTCCGAGGCGTACGTGGGCGACAGGGCCAGCCCGAGCAGGCCTCCCTCGCCCTGGTGGGCGACGCCGGGCACGCTGCCCACGGAGGTCTTCCGGCCGGTCGCGGTGTCGACGCGCACGACCGAGCCGTCGTCGCGCGAGCCGACGAGGAGCGCGCCCTCGGGGAGCGCCACGACGCCCCAGGGCGACTTCAGCCCGTCGGTGACGGTCCTGGCCACCTTCACCGACCCCTTGGCGGGCGGTAGTTGGGCCTTCGGCGAGGCAGCCGAGGCCGCCGGGGGCGCCTTGGTGGCGGAGCCGGCGCCCTGTCCCCGCGGCTGCGCGGGCCCCGAGGAGCAGCCGGCCGCGAGCACGAGCACGGCTGCGGCCAGGGCGGTTGCCACGGTGGTACGTCGCACGGTCGGGGTTCCCTTCGCCGGGGTCGATGCGCTGGGCCCATTCTGCGGTCTCACCCCCGCGTCCGGCCGTTCCAACTCCCCTGCCGCGCACGGTTCCTGTGCTGCCCGCCCGCTCCGGCGCATCGCCGGACGCCCGCTCAGTCCCGGGCGGGCGGCAGTGCGGCCAGCTCCGCCAGGTCGAGGGGGCTCAGGGAGAGGTCCGCGGCCAGGGCGTTCTCGCGCACCCATTCCTCCCGCTTGGCCCCCGGCACCGGGACCACCTGCTGCCCGAGCCGCAGCAGCCAGGCGATGGCCACCTGCGCCGGGGTCGCCGCGTGCCGCTCGGCGACCCGGCGCAGGCCCGCCACCACGGGCTGGTTCGCGGCCATCATCTCCGCCGTGAAGCGGGGGTGGCGGGCCCGGATGTCGTCCGGTTCGAAGCCCTGGCCGGGGGTGAGCGTTCCGGTCAGGAAGCCGTTGCCCAGCGGCATCGCGGCCAGCAGGCTCACACCCCGGACCGTGCACCACGGCAGCAGCGTGCGCAGCGCCTCGCGCGACCAGAGGGACAGCTCGGCCTGCACCGCGGCGACCGGGAACACCTGCTGGACGCGGTCGAGCAGCCGCACCGTCTCCTCGTACCGGCCCACGTGCAGCCCGTGCACCCCGGCCACCGGCGCGGTCCGGCGCACCGCCCGCGCGCCCATCGCGCTGAGTCCCAGGGCCCGCACCTTGCCGGCCCCCACCAGCTCCGCCATCGCCCCCCAGGTCTCCTCGACCGGGACCTCGGGGTCGGCGCGGTGCAGCAGGTACAGGTCGATGACCTCGGTGCCGAGCCGGCGCAGCGAGGCGTCGCAGGCCCGGCGCACGTACCCGGGGCGGCCGTTGGCGACCACGTGCTGGTCGACGCCGACGAGCAGTCCGCACTTGGTGGCGACGAAGGCCTCCTCGCGGCGCTCGCGCAGCACCCGGCCGATCAGCAGCTCGTTGGTGAACGGGCCGTACATGTCGGCGGTGTCGAGCAGGTTCGAGCCGGTGTCCAAGGCGGCGTGCACGGCGCGCAGCGAGCGCTCCAGGTCCTGCTGAGAGCGGCTGTAGCCCCAGCTCATCGGCATGCAGCCGAGTCCGATCGCACCCGCCCGCAGGGCCCCCGCCCCGATTGTCCTGCGCTCCACCTGGCCGGATCCCTCCCTCGTCGCTCCCCAAACTAACCTCTGGCCGCCGACGCCCTTCGCATAGCCTCCTGACCATGACTTCCGAGGTATGGATCCCCTTCGACCCGGCCGATGTGCCGGGCCTGCCCGACTCCTTCACCTACCGGGTCTGGGACGGCGGCCCCGACTTTCCCGCGGACCCCGCCGACTGCGCCTTCTACGTCGTCCCGTACATGAAGTCGCCCGAGACCTCCGTCCGCCCGCTCGCCGGGATGACGGGCGTCCGGGTGGTGCAGACGCTGACCGCCGGCATCGACCATGTGCAGCCCGGCGTCGGACTGCTGCCGCCGGGCGTCCGCCTGTGCAACGCGCGCGGGGTCCACGAGGCGTCCACCGCGGAGCTGACCCTGGCCCTCGTCCTCGCCTCGCTGCGCGGGATCCCCGGATTCGTCCAGGGGCAGCAGCGGCAGGAGTGGCGGTCCGGTTTCTATCCGGCGCTCGCCGACAAGTCGGTGCTGATCGTCGGGTACGGGTCGATCGGGGCGGCCATCGAGGACCGGCTCGCGCCGTTCGAGTGCGCGCGGGTGGCGCGCGTCGCGCGCTCCTCGCGCGCAACGGAGCGCGGCCAAGTGCACGCACTGACCGACCTGCCCGCGCTGCTCCCGGAGGCGGACGTCGTCATCGTCTCCACGCCGCTCACCGAGCAGACGAAGGGCCTGGTGGACGCCGAGTTCCTGGGCCGCCTCAAGGACGGGGCGCTGGTGGTGAACGTCGCCCGCGGGCCCGTCGTGGACACCAAGGCGTTGCTCGCCGAACTGGAGTCCGGCCGGATCCACGCGGCACTGGATGTCACCGACCCCGAACCGCTGCCCGTGGGGCATCCGTTGTGGCGGGCGCCCAACGTTCTCATCAGCCCGCACGTGGGGGGATCCAGCTCCGCCTTCCTGCCCCGGGCCAAGCGTCTGCTGGCCGCTCAGCTCACCCGCTTCGCGGCCCAACAGCCGCTCGCCAACGTGGTTCTGACGACGGATCAGTAACTCTCTGGAGCTATTCGGGTGCACCGGGTGCCTTCGTGACTCCATGCTGTCACGGAGCGTATAAGGGCTATGTCCCTGAGTGACGAGACTGGTGTATCGTCCCGACCGGGGCCCGCTGCCGTGCGTCTACGGCGCGGGGAGCGATCACGGCGAGGGGGGCGACGGGCGATGCACGGCCAATGGACGAACGATCCGACGCGGTGGAGCAGCCGGCGGCGGCCCCGTCGCGGGCAGCGCGCGGCGATGCGCCGCGATGGAGCGGCACTCGCCGGGGCGATAAGCGGCACAACGACCAACGGCGGCCAAAATCACGGCTCTTGGGCCGCGAATCCCGGCACCCGGCCCCGGCCGGGCGGGACCACGGCCAGGCCCCGGTGGCGCGGAGCGGTCCGGTGAGCGCGCCGGGAGCGGTCCTGACCCGGCCCCCCATGACCGGAGGTGGCGGAACCGGCATGGTTTCCCAACTCGTCCTCGCGGTGATCTGTGCCGGATATGCCACCGGCGCATTCCTCGGCTGGGGCTCGCCGCAACTCGCCCAGTTCATGGGCGACTTCGGGCTCTCCGCCGCGGCGCTGATCGCCGCGGTCTCCTGCTTCCGCTACGCGCGTGGCGGGGCGACCGGCAGCGAGAGCAGCTTTCGGCCGGCCTGGCTGCTGTTCTCCTTCTCCTCCGCCATGGCCGCCTGCGGCAACGGCGTCTGGGGCTTCTACGAGGTGGTGCTGCGGCGGCAGGTGCCCACCCTCTCGGCCGCGGACTTCTTCTTCCTCTGCTTCGCGCCGCCCGCCATCGTCGGCCTGCTCGTCCTCGCCAAACGCCCTGTCACCAGGGCGGGTTGGGTGTGTCTCGGCCTCGACTCATGGCTCATCGGCGGCTCCCTGCTCACCCTGTCCTGGAGCCTCGCCCTCGCCCGCACCGCCCGGCAGGGCGAGGGCGAGGGAGTGGCCCACGCCACCCTCGCGCTGGCCTATCCGCTGCTCGACATCGTGCTCGTCAGCATGGTGCTCGCACTGCACTTCCGGCGCTCCTCGGCCAACCGGTCCGCCGTGAACACCGCCATCGCGGCGCTCGCCCTGACCGTCCTGTGCGACGCCCTGTTCACCTCGCCGCTGCTGCGCCAGCACTACCGCTCGGGGCAACTCCTGGACGCCGGCTGGTTCGCCGGCTCCCTGCTCCTCGCCTACGCCCCCTGGGGCGCCCGCCGACTGCCCGCCGCGCCGCCGCGCAGGCCCGCCGTCGCCCCGCGCGGAGCCCGCCCGGCCCCCGGCCGGCCGCGCCCGCAGCCGGTGGCGACCCGGCCGCTCGCCAGCTCGCTGGCCGCGCTCACGCCGTACCTCGCGGCAGCCGTGTGCACCCTGGGCATCCTCTACAACGTCATCGAGGGCCACCGGGTCGACCGGATGGTCGTGTTCACCGGCTGCACCGTCGTGCTCGCCCTGGTGGTCCGCCAGGGGATCATGCTGCTCGACAACATCGCGCTCACCCATGAACTGGCCCAGAAGGAGAACCACTTCCGCTCCCTGGTGCAGGGTTCCAGCGATGTCATCATGATCGCCGCGCCCACCGGCATACTGCGGTACGTCAGCCCGGCGGCCGCCGGTGTCTACGGGCGGGACGCCGAGGAGCTGGTGGGGTCCGAACTG
The DNA here is from genome assembly GCF_002803085.1 of Streptomyces sp. CB01201. Lineage (GTDB taxonomy): Bacteria > Actinomycetota > Actinomycetes > Streptomycetales > Streptomycetaceae > Streptomyces > Streptomyces hundungensis. The sequence goes on from NZ_NNBJ01000012.1 coordinate 213,800, forward strand.
GCCTCGCTCATCCATCCCGAGGACCTGGGCCGGGTGGTGCACGAAGTGCGCAGGTTTCTGGCGGCGCCGCCCGCCGAGGAGCCCACGACGCGGATCGAGTGCCGCTTCAAGTCGGGGACCGGCGAGTGGCTCAACGTGGAGTCCACCGTCAACCGCCACCAGGGCGGGCTCATTCTCAACAGCCGTGACGTGACCGAACGGGTGCGCCTCCAGGCGCAGTTGGAGCACAACGCCGAACACGACCCGCTGACCGACCTGCCCAACCGGGCGCTGTTCACCAAGCGGGTGCGCAAGGCGCTCGGCGGCCGCCGCACCACCGACCCGGGCACCGCCGTGCTCTTCATCGACCTCGACGGCTTCAAGCAGGTCAACGACACCATCGGCCACCAGGCCGGCGACGAACTGCTCATCCAGGCCGCCCGCAGGCTCCAGGACTCGGTACGGGCCGGAGACACCGCGGCCCGGCTCGGCGGGGACGAGTTCGCCGCCCTCATCCTCGGCGACGGCACCCGCGACCCGGCGGCCCGTGAGTACCAGGTGCGGGAGATCGCCGACCGGCTGCGCCTGACCCTGTCGCAGCCGTACCTGATCGACGGCAACGACGTCCGGGTCGCCGCCTCCATCGGCGTCGCGTTCGCCGAGCCGGGCGTCGGCGCCGGGGAACTGCTGCGCAACGCCGACCTCGCGATGTACCGCGCCAAGAAGGGCGGCAAGAACCGCGTCGAGATGTACGCCCCGCAGATGCAGGCCGAGGTCGTGCGCAAGACCGAACTCGCGGCGCGGCTGCGCAGCGCGCTCAACGAGGGCGAGTTCGCCGTGCTGCACCAGCCGGTCGTCGACCTCGCCACCGGCGAGGTCGCCGCCGTCGCGGCCCAGGCCCGGTGGCGGTCGGCCCAGGGCATCCTGTTCACCCCGGCCGAATTCCTCCGGGTCGCCGACGAGAGCGAGCGCGCCGCCGAGCTCGGCCGCTGGCTGCTTGAGGAGGCCGTGGAGCAGGCCGCCGAGCGGCGCAGGGCGGGCCATGCCGCGCCCGTCTCGGTCCGCCTCTCGGCCCGCAGGCTGCTCGACAAGTCGATGCCCATCGGAGCGGTGGAAGCCCTCCTGGGCAGGCACGGGCTGCCCTCCGGCGCCCTGATCATCGAGCTGGCCGACAGCGACCCGAGGATTTCCTTCGACGAGCTGGAGCGGCACCTCGTGGGCCTGCGCCGGCTCGGCGTGCGGATCGCGCTCGACGGGTTCGGCAGCGGCTACGCCGCGATCAACGCGCTGCGCCGGCTCCCCGTCGACGTCCTGAAGCTGGACCGGGGACTGGTCGAGGGTGTCGTCGAGTCGGCCCGCCTCCACAAGATCACCGCCGGGCTGCTCCGGATCGCCTGCGATCTCGGCATGCAGTCGGTGGCCGACGGAGTGGACGTGCCGGAGCAGGTCCTGGCCCTGCGCGCCATGGGGTGTACGCATGGGCAGGGCATGGCGTTCTCCGGTCCGCTCGACGAGTTCCGGCTGCGCAGGGCCCTGCTGAGGGGCGAGTATCCGGTGCCGGGCGGGGCCGCGCTGCCCGTGCTCAGTGGCCGGAGCGGACCGCTGCTGGGCTCACATAATGAGACGCCCGTCCCACCTACTTGACACCACCAGCGCGCCGGGGGGAGGGTCAATGCCATGCGCACCCGAATTCTCGTACTTGGAAAGCGCGTCGGCTGAAGCGGAGCCCCTGTGGGCTCCGCAGACCGCACCCGACGCGCTCCCCTCGCTTGCCTCGCGGCACGAGGGGTTTTTTGTTGCACTGGCACCCCTCAAGCACCACCGCGATCTCGACTAAACCACCGCAAAAACCCTCAGCTTCGAGAAGAGAATGCCGATGACCGAGCAGGCCACCGGGGCCCACCATCCGCAGCCGCGGCCCCGTAACGGCGGACACCAGTCCGCGACCGTTGAGCACGTCACGGGCGCGAAGTCCCTCATCCGTTCTCTTGAGGAAGTCGGGGCGGAGGTCGTGTTCGGGATCCCCGGCGGCGCCATCCTGCCGGCGTACGACCCGATGATGGACTCCACCCGGGTCCGGCACGTGCTGGTCCGCCACGAGCAGGGCGCGGGCCACGCGGCCACCGGATACGCCCAGGCCACCGGCAAGGTCGGCGTGTGCATGGCGACCTCGGGTCCCGGTGCCACCAACCTGGTCACCCCGATCGCCGACGCCCACATGGACTCGGTGCCGCTGGTCGCGATCACCGGCCAGGTCTCCTCCAAGGCGATCGGCACGGACGCCTTCCAGGAGGCGGACATCGTCGGCATCACCATGCCGATCACCAAGCACAACTTCCTGGTCACCAAGGCCGAGGACATCCCGCGCACCATCGCCGAGGCCTTCCACATCGCCTCGACGGGGCGCCCGGGCCCCGTCCTGGTCGACATCGCCAAGGACGCCCTCCAGGCGCAGACCACGTTCGCGTGGCCGCCCACGACCGACCTGCCGGGCTACCGACCGGTCACCAAGCCGCACGCCAAGCAGATCCGCGAGGCCGCCAAGCTGATCGTCGCGGCCAAGCGCCCGGTCCTGTACGTCGGCGGCGGCGTCCTGAAGTCCGGCGCCACCGCCGAACTGAAGGTCCTCGCCGAGCTCACCGGAGCGCCCGTCACCACCACCCTGATGGCGCTCGGCGCCTTCCCCGACAGCCACCCGCTGCACGTGGGAATGCCCGGCATGCACGGTGCGGTCACCGCCGTCACCGCACTGCAGAAGTCGGACCTGCTCATCGCGCTCGGCACCCGCTTCGACGACCGCGTCACCGGCAAGCTGGACAGCTTCGCGCCGTTCGCCAAGGTCATCCACGCGGACATCGACCCGGCCGAGATCGGCAAGAACCGCGAGGTCGACGTGCCGATCGTGGGCGACGCCCGCGAGGTCATCGCCGATCTGGTCCAGGCCGTCCAGGCCGAGTACTCCGAGGGCCACCGGGGCGACTACACCGCCTGGTGGAAGGACCTCAACCGCTGGCGCGAGACCTACCCGCTGGGCTACGACGAGCCGAACGACGGCACGCTGTCCCCGCAGCGCGTCATCCAGCGCATCGGCGAGCTCGCGGACGCGGACACCATCTACGCGGCCGGCGTCGGCCAGCACCAGATGTGGGCCGCGCACTTCGTCAACTACGAACTGCCCGCCACCTGGCTGAACTCGGGCGGCGCCGGAACCATGGGCTACGCGGTGCCGGCCGCCATGGGCGCCAAGGCCGGTCAGCCGGACCGGATGGTCTGGGCGATCGACGGCGACGGCTGTTTCCAGATGACCAACCAGGAACTGACCACCTGCGCGCTCAACAACATCCCGATCAAGGTCGCCATCATCAACAACGGCGCGCTCGGGATGGTCCGCCAGTGGCAGACCCTGTTCTACAACCAGCGCTACTCCAACACCGTGCTGCACTCCGGCCCCGAGGACGGCGTCGCCGAGCAGGGCAAGCCGAGCGGCGGCACCCGCGTCCCCGACTTCGTCAAGCTGTCCGAGGCGATGGGCTGCTACGCGATCCGCTGCGAGCGCCCCGAGGACCTCGACAAGGCGATCGAGGAGGCCAACTCCATCAACGACCGCCCCGTCGTGATCGACTTCATCGTCCACGAGGACGCCCAGGTGTGGCCGATGGTCGCCGCCGGCACCTCCAACGACGAGGTCATGGCCGCCCGCGGCGTCCGCCCCGACTTCGGCGACAACGAAGACGACTGAGAGCTGTAGGAAGAGGTAAGAGGCTCATGTCCACCAAGCACACGCTCTCGGTCCTGGTCGAGAACACCCCCGGCATCCTGGCCCGGATCGCCGCCCTGTTCTCCCGCCGCGGCTTCAACATCGACTCGCTCGCGGTCGGTGTCACCGAGCACCCCGACATCTCCCGCATCACCATCGTGGTCAGTGTCGAGGACCTGCCGCTTGAGCAGGTGACCAAGCAGCTCAACAAGCTGGTCAACGTCCTGAAGATCGTCGAACTTGAGCCCAGCGCTGCGATCCAGCGCGAGCTCGTCCTGGTGAAGGTGCGTGCCGACAACGAAACGCGCTCCCAGATCGTCGAGATCGTCCAGCTGTTCCGCGCCAAGACCGTGGACGTCTCGCCCGAGGCCGTCACCATCGAGGCCACCGGCGGCGCCGACAAGCTGGAGGCGATGCTGAAGATGCTGGAGCAGTTCGGCATCAAGGAGCTCGTCCAGTCCGGCACGATCGCCATAGGGCGTGGCGCCCGGTCCATCACGGACCGCTCGCTGCGCGCCCTGGACCGCAGCGCCTGAGCCCCGCCGGCACGGGCCCTGACCCGCCCGTATCGCGAGACTCACCCATTCCTTACTCACCCCCACCGATACGGTGGACGCAACACCAGCACACCAAGGAGATTTCCCAGTGGCCGAGCTGTTCTACGACGACGATGCCGACCTGTCCATCATCCAGGGCCGCAAGGTCGCGGTGATCGGTTACGGCAGCCAGGGCCACGCCCACGCGCTGTCGCTCCGTGACTCGGGTGTCGACGTCCGCGTCGGCCTGCACGAGGGCTCCAAGTCCAAGGCGAAGGCCGAGGAGCAGGGCCTGCGCGTGGTGACGCCGTCCGAGGCGGCCGCCGAGGCCGACGTCATCATGATCCTGGTTCCGGACCCGATCCAGGCCCAGGTCTACGAGGAGTCCATCAAGGACAACCTGAAGGACGGCGACGCGCTGTTCTTCGGCCACGGCCTCAACATCCGCTTCGGCTTCATCAAGCCCCCGGCCAACGTGACCGTCGCGATGGTCGCGCCCAAGGGCCCCGGCCACCTGGTGCGCCGCCAGTACGAAGAGGGCCGCGGCGTGCCGTGCATCGTGGCCGTCGAGCAGGACCCGCAGGGCAACGGCCTGGCGCTGGCGCTCTCGTACGCCAAGGGCATCGGCGGCACGCGGGCCGGCGTCATCAAGACGACCTTCACCGAGGAGACCGAGACCGACCTGTTCGGTGAGCAGGCCGTGCTCTGCGGTGGCACCGCGGCGCTGGTCAAGGCGGGCTTCGAGACGCTGACCGAGGCCGGCTACCAGCCGGAGATCGCTTACTTCGAGTGCCTCCACGAGCTGAAGCTGATCGTGGACCTCATGTACGAGGGCGGCCTGGAGAAGATGCGCTGGTCGATCTCGGAGACCGCCGAGTGGGGCGACTACGTCACCGGCCCCCGGATCATCACGGCCGACACCAAGGCCGAGATGAAGAAGGTCCTCGCCGAGATCCAGGACGGCACGTTCGCCAAGAACTGGATGGACGAGTACCACGGCGGTCTGAAGAAGTACAACGAGTACAAGACCCAGGACTCCGAGCACCTCCTGGAGACCACCGGCAAGGAGCTGCGCAAGCTCATGAGCTGGGTGCAGAACGACGAGGCGTAGGCCTCCTGCCGACGGGGTCGGGCACACCACCGGTGTCCGGCCCCGTCGGCTTCGCGCCGCTCTGGACACCACGTCCAACCACCATCGGGTGATCCTGCCGCCACGGCGGAATTCCTCCGGGGGAGCGGCACTAGACTGCTCAGCAACACCTACGCGTCAGGCCCACAGCGTCGTGCGTCTTCCACGCGGCTAGCTAGCCCCTCCACCGCCTGCGGCCGTCGGGACGGCCGTCCGCAAAGGATTCAGTGAGGACCCACGTGAGCTCGAAACCTGTCGTACTCATCGCTGAAGAGCTGTCGCCCGCCACCGTCGACGCCCTCGGGCCGGACTTCGAGATCCGGCACTGCAACGGAGCCGACCGCGCGGAGCTGCTGCCCGCCATCGCCGATGTCGACGCGATCCTGATCCGCTCGGCCACCAAGGTCGATGCCGAGGCCGTCGCGCACGCCAAGAAGCTGAAGGTCGTCGCCCGCGCGGGAGTTGGCCTCGACAACGTCGACGTCTCCGCCGCCACCAAGGCCGGCGTCATGGTCGTGAACGCCCCGACCTCCAACATCGTCACCGCCGCCGAGCTCGCCTGCGGCCTCCTGGTCGCCACCGCGCGCAACATCCCGCAGGCCAACACCGCACTCAAGAACGGCGAGTGGAAGCGGAACAAGTACACCGGCGTCGAGCTGAGCGAGAAGACCCTCGGCGTGGTCGGCCTCGGCCGCATCGGCGTCCTGGTCGCGCAGCGCATGTCGGCCTTCGGCATGAAGATCGTCGCGTACGACCCCTATGTGCAGCCGGCCCGTGCCGCGCAGATGGGCGTGAAGCTGCTCTCCCTCGACGAGCTGCTCGAAGTCTCCGACTTCATCACCGTGCACCTGCCCAAGACCCCCGAGACGCTCGGCCTGATCGGCGACGAGGCGCTGCACAAGGTGCAGCCGCACGTGCGGATCGTGAACGCGGCGCGCGGCGGCATCGTGGACGAGGCCGCGCTGTACTCCGCCCTCAAGGAGGGCCGTGTCGCCGGCGCCGGTCTGGACGTGTACGCCAAGGAGCCCTGCACGGACTCCCCGCTCTTCGAGCTCGACCAGGTCGTCTGCACCCCGCACCTGGGCGCCTCCACCGACGAGGCCCAGGAGAAGGCCGGCATCGCCGTCGCCAAGTCCGTACGCCTCGCGCTCGCGGGCGAGTTGGTCCCGGACGCGGTCAACGTCCAGGGCGGCGTCATCGCCGAGGACGTGAAGCCGGGCCTGCCGCTCGCCGAGCGCCTGGGCCGCATCTTCACCGCCCTGGCCGGCGAGGTGGCGGTCCGCCTCGACGTCGAGGTGTACGGCGAGATCACCCAGCACGACGTCAAGGTGCTCGAACTCAGCGCGCTCAAGGGCGTGTTCGAGGACGTGGTGGACGACACGGTCTCCTACGTCAACGCCCCGCTGTTCGCGCAGGAGCGCGGTGTCGAGGTCCGCCTGACCACGTCGAGCGAGTCGCCCAACCACCGCAATGTGGTGACCGTGCGCGGCACCCTGTCGGACGGTGAGGAGGTCTCGGTGTCCGGCACCCTGGCCGGGCCCAAGCACCTCCAGAAGGTCGTCGCGATCGGCGAGTTCGACGTGGACCTGGCGCTCGCGGACCACATGGTCGTGCTGCGCTACGAGGACCGCCCCGGTGTCGTCGGCACCGTCGGCCGGGTCCTCGGCGAGGCCGGGCTCAACATCGCCGGCATGCAGGTCGCCCGCGCCGAGGAGGGCGGCGAGGCGCTCGCCGTGCTGACCGTGGACGACACCATCCCGCCGAACGTTCTGGCCGAGGTCGCCGAGGAGATCGGCGCCAACTCCGCCCGCTCGGTGAACCTGACCGACTGACCCCGAGATCTCGCGATTCCCGTACCCGGCTGCGGCATCGGGTCCTGGACACCTGTCCAGGACGATGTCCGCACGCCGGGTACGCTGCCGCCATGGGACACCGTGAGGGTCTGCTCGAAGGCGCCAAGCGCTGCCTCCTTGAGAAGGGCTACGCCCGGACCACCGCCCGCGACATCGTCGCCGAGTCCGGCACCAATCTGGCCTCCATCGGCTACCACTACGGCTCCAAGGAGGCCCTGCTCAACCTGGCCTTCCTGAAGCTCGCCGAGGAGTGGGGCGAGGGGCTCGCCGACAGCCGGGGCGAGGGCGCGACCGCCGGGGACCTGCCCCCGCTGGAACGCTTCGAGCGGGGCTGGGCCAAGGCCATCGACTCCTACGGGCACAGCCGCCCGGTGTGGCAGCTCCAGATGGAGATCGTCTCCCGGCTCGACAGCGACCCCGAGCTGCAACACGCCCTCGCCGGACCGCAGTTGGAGGGCCGCAAGGGCCTCGCGGAGAGCTTGCTCGGCATCGACGAGCGGGCCGACCCCGAGCGGGCCCGGCTCGCCGGAACCTTCCTCCAGGCGCTGCTGGCCGGGGTGATGGTCCAGCGGATGATCGACCCGGGGACCGCTCCCTCGGCGAAGGACCTCACCGAGGGGCTGAAGATCGTCACGGGGCGGGACGAGGTCGCCGCCGGCGGCTGAACCGCCCCGCCCCGCACCGCCCTCAGAGCCGCGCCGCCTTCAACGCCATGTGCAGCAGCAGCCGGTCCTCGCCCCGGTCCAGGTCGAGTCCGGTCAGGTGCTCCACGCGCGAGAGGCGGTAGTAGAGCGTCTGGCGGTGGATGCCCAGCGCCGCCGCCGTGCGCCCGGCCTGGCCCGCGTGGTCCAGGAACACCTCGGCGGTACGGGCGAGTTCGGGGTGCGCCGGGCTCAACAGGGCCCGTACGCAAGGATCTTGCTGCTCGGGGGTCGGCAGTGCGGTCAGCATCCGGTACGGGCCGATGTCCGACCAGTGCGCCACCGGGCCGAGCCCCGGTTCGGCAAGTGCCGCGCGCACGGCGGACGTTGCCTCCCGGTGGGCGGGGCCCAGCTCGGCGAGGCCCCGGCGGGCCGTCGCCACCCCGGCCGCCGCTCCGTGCCCGGCGTCGCCGCGCAGCCGTTCCGCCGCGGTGCGGGCCGGGGCGAGCGCGTCCGCCGAACGCAGCCGCACCAGGGCGGCCAGCGCATGCCCGCCGCCGGCCGGTCCCGGCCAGGGCAGGGTGCACACCGCCGCCGCGCCCGGGACCGTACGGACCGAAGGGGCGTCCTCGCCCGGCCAGGGCGCCACGCACACCAGCGCGTGCAGGCCCTCCGCGTCCGGGCCGAGGGCGGTCTGGAGTGCGGCCGTCGCCGTGTCGCGCTGCCAGCCGCGCCCGGCGGTGAGCACCGCCCGGAACTCACGGGACAGATCCGCGCCGGCCTGCGTCTCGTCGGCGAGCAGCACCCCGATCCGGGCCGCCACCTCCATCGCGGCGGCCAGCTTGTCCTCGGCCGGTCCCGGCTCGGCGTCGAGCAGCCAGACGTATCCGAGGGCCACGCCCCGATGGCGCACCGGCAGACAGACCCGGCCGCGGAACACCCCCGCGTCGGGCGCGGCCGGAATGCGGACCGGGCCGGTGGCGCGGGTGATGCCGAAGCCCTCGAACCAGGCGCGGACGGCCGGCGTCGACTTCCTGGTCAGGATGGAACGGGTGCGGACGGGGTCCATGGCGAGGTCGTCGTCGGAGTCGTGCGCGCCGAAGGCGATCAGCCCGAAATCCCGGTTCTCCAGCGTCGCGGGGGCGCCGAGCAGCGCCGAGATCTCATCGACCAGGTCCTGGTAGTCGCCCTTCACGGAAGCCATTCTCGCTCATCCCCCGCACCGCTTCAGACAGGTGTATGAGATCTGGGCCACGGATGCGTGACAGCTGTCGATGGCAGAGGATCGGGGAGATCCATAGGTTTCACGGTGGTTCTCCGTGCCGTTACCGTTTCGTCCCGAAGGCGTCCATCGTCCGAAAGATCCCGGTCCCGGCCCCGTCTAGTTCTTTCCGTGGAGGTGCCCCGTGCTGGGTCCCGTGATCCTCGCCGCGTCGCGCAGCGACAAGATGCGCAAGCTCGTTTCGGCCGCCCCGGTGACCAAGCCCGTGGTGAACCGGTTCATCCCCGGCGAGAGCGTCGACCAGGTCGTCCGCATCGTCGAGGAGATGGTCGGCAAGGGCCTGGAGCTCACCCTGGACGTGGTGGGCGAGGACATCACCACCCCCGAGCAGGCCGCCCACGCGCGGGACGCCTACCTGGAGCTCATCGAGCGCCTGGGTGAGCTCGGCCACGGCACCAAGGCCGAGATGTCGGTGAAGCTCTCCATGTTCGGCCAGTCGCTTGAGGGCGGCCACGAGCTGGCCCTGGCCAATGTGCGCCCGGTCGTCGAGGCCGCCGCCGCGATCGGCACCACGGTCACCCTGGACGCCGAGGACCACACCACCCTCGACTCGATGTTCGCCATCCACGAGGAGCTCCGCAAGGACTTCCCCCAGACCGGCTGCGTCATCCAGGCCTACCTCTTCCGCACCGAGGACGACGCCCGCCGCCTGGCCGCCGCGGGCAGCCGGGTGCGCCTCGTGAAGGGCGCCTACAAGGAGCCCGCCGAGGTCGCCTACCTGGACAAGAGCGAGATCGACAAGTCGTACGTCCGCATCCTGAAGATCCTGATGGAGGGCGAGGGCTACCCGATGATCGGGTCCCACGACCCGCGCCTGATAGCCATCGGCCAGGAGCTCGCCCGCCGCGCCGGGCGCAAGCTGGACGAGTACGAATTCCAGATGCTGTACGGGATCCGCAGCGAGGAGCACCTGCGGCTCGCCGCCGAGGGCCACAGGATGCGCGTCTACACGGCGTACGGCACCGACTGGTACGGCTACTTCATGCGGCGCCTCGCGGAGAAGCCGGCCAACCTGCTGTTCTTCGTCCGCTCGATGATCACCAAGAACTAGCCGTCCACCAGGACCACGGATTTTTCGGACAGGCCCCGTGCCTCCGTTCACCCGAACACCCCTCACACAGGACAAAGGAGTCAAGGAATCATGGACGCAGTGACCCAGGTCCCCGCCCCGGTCAACGAGCCGGTGCACGGCTACGCCCCTGGTTCCCCGGAGCGCGCCCGTCTGGAAGCCAAGCTCAAGGAACTGGCGGAGAACCCCGTCGACCTGCCGATGACCATCAACGGTGAGAAGCGGATGGGCGGCGGCGAGCGTTTCGACGTCGTGCAGCCGCACAACCACCGGGCCGTCATCGGCACCTACGCCAACGCCACCGAGCAGGACGCCAAGGACGCGGTCGACGCCGCCCTCGCCGCCGCCCCGGCCTGGCGCGCGATGTCCTTCGACGACCGCGCCGCGATCATCCTGCGCGCCGCCGAGCTGCTCTCGGGCCCCTGGCGCGAGACGCTGGCCGCCTCGACCATGCTGGGCCAGTCGAAGACCGCCCAGCAGGCCGAGATCGACACGCCCTGCGAGCTCGTCGACTTCTGGCGCTTCAACGTCCACTACGCCCGCAACCTGCTCGCCGAGCAGCCCCCGGCGAACTCCCCGGGCGTGTGGAACCGCATGGACCACCGCCCGCTCGAAGGTTTCGTCTACGCGATCACGCCGTTCAACTTCACGGCCATCGCGGGCAACCTGCCGACCGCCCCGGCCCTGATGGGCAACGTCGTCGTGTGGAAGCCGTCCCCGACGCAGACCCACGCAGCCGTGCTGCTCATGCAGCTCCTGGAGGAGGCCGGTCTGCCCAAGGGCGTCATCAACCTCGTCACCGGTGACGGCCTGGCCGTCTCCGAGGTCGCCCTGAACCACCGCGACCTGGCCGGCATCCACTTCACCGGTTCGACCAAGACCTTCCAGCACCTGTGGAAGACCGTCGGCACGAACATCGAGAAGTACCGCACCTACCCGCGTCTGGTCGGCGAGACCGGCGGCAAGGACTTCGTCGTCGCGCACCCCAGCGCCGACCGCGCCGTCCTGAAGACCGCGCTGACCCGCGGCTCCTTCGAGTACCAGGGCCAGAAGTGCTCCGCGTCCTCGCGCGCCTACGTCCCGGCGTCGATCTGGAACGACGGCTTCAAGGAGGAGTTCGCGGCCGAGGTCGACGGCATCTCCATGGGTGACGTCACCGACCTGTCGAACTTCATCGGCGCGGTCATCGACGAGCGCTCCTTCGCCAAGAACAAGGCCGCGATCGACCGCGCGAAGGCGGACGCCTCCTGCACGATCGTCGCGGGCGGCAGCTACGACGACTCGGTGGGCTACTTCGTGCGCCCGACCGTCATCGAGTGCACCGACCCGGCGAACGAGGTCTTCACGACCGAGTACTTCGGCCCGATCCTGGCGGTCCACGTCTACGACGACGCCAAGTACGACGAGATGCTGGAGCAGATGGAGTCGGCCTCCGACTACGCCCTGACCGGCGCCGTCATCTCCAACGACCGTGCCGCGGCCGCGTACACGATGGACAAGCTCCGCTACGCGGCGGGCAACTTCTACATCAACGACAAGTCGACCGGCGCCGTCGTCGGCCAGCAGCCCTTCGGCGGCGGCCGCGCGTCCGGCACCAACGACAAGGCGGGCGCCCCGCAGAACCTGATGCGCTGGACGCTGACCCGCGCCATCAAGGAGACGCTGGTCCCGCCGACCGACTACGGCTACCCGCACATGGGCTGATGCCGTAGCCGCACCGAAACCCCGCCCCCGTCCTTGGTCCCCCAACCGAGGACGGGGGCGGTTTCCCTGTCCGCCCGTCCGCGCGCGGGCCGCCCGCTCAGACCTCGACGAGCACCTGGTCGAGGGATTTGCGGACCAGATCGGGGACCTCGCAGTCGTCGGCCGGATAGCCGACCGGGATGACGGCGAACGCCTTCTCGTTCGCGGGGCGATCGAGCACCTCGGACAGGAACCGCATCGGGCTCGGCGTGTGCACCAGGGCGGCCAGACCCGACTGGTGCAGCGCGGAGAGCAGCAGTCCCACCGCGATGCCGACCGACTCGTCCACGTAGTAGTGCTTGTGCTTGGTGCCGTCCTCGGCCAGCCAGTAGCGCTGCTGGAAGACGACGAGCAGCGCCGGGGCATCCGTGAGGTGGGTCTTCACCGCGTCCGTGCCGATCGGCCGCAGCGCCGCCAGCCACTCCTCGCCGAGCCGCCCGTCGTAGGAGATCCGCTCCTCCTCCTCGGCCGCCGCGCGGATCCTGCGCCGCACCTCTGCGTCCTTGACCAGGACGAACGTCCACGGCTGCTGATGGGCGCCGGAGGGCGCGGTCGCGGCGCAGGCGACCGCGTCCCGGACGGCCTGCTCGGGCACCGGGTCGGGCGAGAAGCTGCGCACGGTACGGCGCTCGGCCAGGCGCTCGCGCAGTTCGGCGGCGCGCGCCAGGGTTTCGGCGCTCGCCATGCGGGCCGGACGGTAGGGGACGGGCCGGTAGGGCTCGCCGTGGACGGGGGTCCAGTGCTGCTCGGTGGGTGTGGGCATGGGGCGAGTCTGGCGGGTGGCTTGGTCCGGTCCAAGTCCCTTGGCGCACACGTGACGTGAAAGTCGGTGCAGGGTGGCGGGCAGGCGTGCGCAGGGGGCCCGCCGGGCGGACGGAAAGCGGCTCGCCCACCCCGTGCTGTGGGGTCCCTGTGCGGCCACTACGATGCAGCTCCCGCCCGGCTCACACGGCCGGGCGAGTCGTTCCTTTGGGGGGAACCTTCCATGCGCACCAAGCTTCGCGCTGCCCTGGTGACGGCTGCCGCCGCCCTCGGTCTTGTCGCGACCTCCGTCGTCCCGGCCCAGGCCGCGACCGGCTTCGACCGCTGTCCGCAGGGCAAGTTCTGCGTCTTCGAGGGTGCCGAGGGGCAGGGCGCGATGGCGTCCTATTCGTCGCCGCAGCGCGACTTCGGCTCCTGGCGCTTCAAGGCGTCCTCGGTCATCAACCGCACCGGTTACGAAGACCTCTGCCTCTACAGCCGGACCAACTTCCAGTACATCGACGCGGTCCACGACGTCGAGGTGTCCGCTTCGGGATCGTGGGGCATCGACCTGTCCCTGTTCGCGGACAAGAACAGCCACATGGACAACAACCTCGGTTCCGCCCGCTGGGCCCACACCTGGCGGGAGTGCCAGGGAGGCACCGAGAACCTCGACTGGTCGACACCGCGGGGACCGGGCCCGGCCCAGGCCTTCGGGGACCTCAACCGCGACGGGGCACCGGATCTGCTCCAGCGCAGCTACGCGGGACGGCTGTGGTTCCTGCACGACGGCGGCGGCCTTCTGATCGGCGGCGGCTGGAACTCCATGACCGCGCTGACCCGGCACGGGGACCTCACCGGCGACGGCAACGAGGACCTGCTGGCCCGGGACACCGCCGGGAACCTCTACATGTACCCGGGCAACGGCAAGGGCTGGTTCGGTACCCGGCTGCTCATCGGCGGCGGCTGGAACACCATGAGCGCGATCCAGGCCGCGGGCGACCTCAACGGCGACGGCAAGGGCGACCTGCTGGCCCGTGACACCGCGGGGCAGCTCTGGATGTACCCGGGCAACGGCAAGGGCTGGTTCGGCAAGCGTCTGCTCATCGGCGGCGGCTGGAACGTCATGAAGTCCTTCGCCGGGGCGGGCGACCTGAACGGCGACGGCAGGAACGACCTCGTGGTCAGCGACAACACGGGCAAGCTGTGGCTCTACCCCGGCAACGGCCGCGGCTGGTTCGGCACCCGCGTCATGATCGGCAGCGGTGGCTGGGGCGCCTACGACTCCTTGCTGGGGATCGGCGACTACGACGGGGACGGGCGTCCCGACCTGCTCGGCACCGGCACCGTCGTCAGCCTCTACCGCGGCCTGCCGGGCGGCCGCCTCGCGGCGGCCGAGCCCCTGCAGTACCCGGATGCGAGCGACCGGCTGTTCTGAGCCGCCCCCCGAGGGGCGCGGGGAGCCGCGCGACCGCCCAGCGCGGTCCGCGGACCGTTCCCGCGCCCCGAACGGCCGGTCCCTGGAATGATCCGGGTCATGGACGTGACACAACGCACCGCGCACACCGCGGACTTGACCCCCGCCGAGCTCCACGTCATCCGCGCCCTGCTCGACACCACCTTCGACGGCGGCTTCAGCGACGACGACTGGGACCACACCCTCGGCGGTGTGCACGCCCTCGTCCACCAGGGAGGCGACCTCGTGGCCCACGGCAGCGTGGTGCAGCGCCGGGTGCTGCACGCCGGGCGGTCGTACCGCGTCGGATACGTGGAGGGCGTCGCCGTCCGCGCGGACCAGCGGCGGCGCGGGCTCGGCGGGCTCGTCATGGCGCCCCTGGAGCGGGTCATCGAGGGCGCCTACGCCTTCGGCGCGCTGTCGGCCAGCGAGCAGGGCGCCCCGCTGTACCGGGCCCGGGGCTGGCGGGCGTGGGGCGGACGCATCGAGGCGCTGGCGCCGGACGGGGTGGTGCCGCTCCCCGAGGAGGAGGGCACCACCTATGTCCTGGGGCCGCAAGTCCCCTCCGCCGCAAGCCCGTTGACCTTCGACTGGCGGGACGGGGACGTGCTCTAGCACCCCCGTGGGCCGGTCCCGGTCAGCCGCTGACCGAGACCGCGCCCGTCTCCAGGTGGCCGGTGTACCGCCGCGACCACGTGCTGTCCGAGTCCGCCGTGACCGTGAAGTCGTACCAGCCGTCCTGGTACGCCACCGCGTTGAAGAAGTCCTCGGTCGAGCCGCCCGCAGGGACCGTGTACGTCCAGGTGCCGGTGCGGTACTGGTTCGAGGTGATGGTGAACTTCACCGCCGCCGCCGAGGAGTTGGTCATCCTGAACCAGATCGCCAGCTTCCCCGTGCCGGGCTCCACCGCGTAGCGCGCGGCCACCTCGACGGACTTGCCCGCCTTCGTGGCGTCACCGGCGAACCGGCGCAGGAAGCGGTTGGGGCCCACCATGGTGAAGTCGTACTTGCCCGCGCCCGCACCGGTGCCGATCTGGAAGGAGTCCGCGGCCGTGCCGCCCGGGTCGACCGTGTACTGCCAGGGGGTGGTGTCGCGGTAGGCATTGGGGTGAATGGACAGGTGCGCGGCGCTGGTGGCGGGGGCGCCCTGGTTGGCCATCCCGAACCAGGCCACGATCTGCCCGGCGGCCTTGAACTCGAACCGGTCGAGGTTGCCGTTGGGCTGGTACGGCAGCGCTCGGGCCGGCCGGGTGCCGGACTCCTGCGCGGGCAGCGCGTTGTTCTGCGGCGCCGGGTTGGGCAGCGGGCCGCAGGTGCCGATGCCGATCACCTTGGTGCCGGGCAGCCCGGACGGCATGCCGTACACCGGCGAGGCGAAGTCGAAGAGCCCCGTCAGATCGCCGGTGACCTTGCGGCGCCAGGCGCTGATGTTGGGACAGTTCGCCGGGGTGCCGAGCGCGGCCGTCCACTTCTCCATGAAGCGCAGTACCGAGGTGTGGTCGAAGACCTCCGAGGAGACCCAACCCCCGCGCGTCCAGGGCGACATGACGAGCATCGGCACCCGGAAGCCGAGCCCGTACGGGATGCCGCCCAGGAACTCGCCCGCGGTTCCGGCCGGCGGCGAGGGCGGCGGGACGTGGTCGAAGAAGCCGTCGTTCTCGTCGTAGTTGAGGAACAGGACGGTCGAGTCGAAGACCTCGGGGGAGGCGGCCAGGGCGCGGTAGACCAGGTCGACGAAGTGCGCGCCGTCGCCGGGCGGGGCGTAGGGGTGCTCGGAGAAGGCCTGGTTGGCGACCACCCAGGACACCTGGGGGAGTGTCCCGTTCAGCGCGTCGGCCCGGATCGCTGCCGCGATGTCGTCGGGGGTGGAGCCGGTGGTGGCCGGGACGGAGCCCATGCCGCGGTCGTGCAGGGGGTCGCCCGCCTTGGCGCCGGTGAACTGCGTGAAGTACGCGAGCCCGTTGTCGCCGTAGTTGTCGTTCGCGTTCTGGTAGACCTTCCAGCTCACCCCGGCGCGTTGGAGTGCCTCCGCGTACGTCTCCCAGGTCAGGCCCGACTCGTCGCCGCCGTCATTGCTGGTGGCGTCCACCTTGCCGCTCCACAGGAAGGTGCGGTTGGGGCCGGTGGCGCTGAGCGTGGAGCTGAAGTAGGCGTCGCAGATGGTGTAGTTGTCGGCGAGCGCGTAGTGGAAGGGGATGTCGCCGCGGTCGAGGTAGCCGAGCGAGCGGACGTTGCCCACGCCGGCGACCCAGTTGTCCATCCGGCCCTTGTTCCACGCCGAGTGCTGCGAGGTCCAGCTGTGCGGCAGGTCGCCGTTGCACTGGGCGAGGGTCTCGCCGTCGGCGCCGCCCGCCGCCGGGGTGGAGCTGAGCTTCCACGGATACTGGCGGCCGAGGCCGTTGGGCTGGTTGAAGACGGGCCGGCCGCCCGAGAGCAGGATGCCGCTCTTGTCGCCGAAGCCCCGGACGCCCTTGAGGCGGCCGAAGTAGTGGTCGAAGCTGCGGTTCTCCTGCATGAGGATCACCACGTGCTTGACGTCCTTGATGGTGCCGGTCGCCGAAGCGGCCGCCGTGCTCGTGACCACCGCACCGGCGGCCTGCGCCGCCGTCCCCGCCGGCAGCACCGCGCCGGCCGCCATGCCCGCACCGAGGGCCACGAACCCTCTACGACTGATCGGAGTCATCCGCCCGCCTCTTCGTCGCATGTGCCCCTGCGGCACATCGAGCGCAAGAGTGACGCCGCCCAATGGTCTGAAGCTAGACCTCTACAGGGATGGATTTGTGAACAGTCGGTCAACGCCAGGGTTTCTTAAGGTTCGATGAGAACCTTCGGCCCTATCGCGCCATCGACTCAGCGTGGCGGCGGGCCGCCCTGGGACGCCGGTCCGGGCTCGGCGTCCGGCGGCCCGAGCTCGGCGACGATCTCCGCGAGCGCACCGCGCAGCCAGCGGTGGGCCGGGTCGGCGTCCACCCGGAGGTGCCAGGCCTGGCGGTAGGGGCTGGCCGGCAGGTCGAGCGGGATGTCCAGGACCGCGAGCGGCATCGCCCGGGCCGCCTCGACCGCGAACTCGCGCGGCACCAGCGCGAGCGCGTCCGAGCGCAGGGCCAGGAAGCAGGCCGCGGTGTACGTCGGCGCGGTCGCCAACACGTCGCGTTCCAGGCCGAGTTCGGCGAGCTTCTCGTCGACGACGCTGCGCACCCGGCCGCGCCGCGTGACCGTGATGTGGGGGAGCGCGGCGAACCGCTCGGGGGTCAGCCGCTCGGTGGCGTACGGTCCGTCGGCGCGGGCGATCGCCGCATAGCCGTAGGCCCCGAGCGACTCGCTGCGGATGTCGTGCGGCAGCTCGCCCATCTGCCCCACGTCGAGGTCGATGCGGTCGCGCAGGTCCGCCGGGTCCTCGTCGCCCTCGGGCAGCATGCGCAGCCGTACGCCGGGGGCCTCGCGCAGCACCCGCCCGGTCAGCGCCGAGCCGAAGATGATGGCCACGGAGTCATTGACCCGGATCCTGAACTCCCTGCGCAGCGTGGCCAGTTCGAGCTCCGGCGGCGGGCGGAGCGCGGCGAGTGCGGAGGCGAGCGCCGCCTCCACGCGCGGCTGGAGTTCCCGGGCGCGCGGCGTCAGGGCCAGGCCACGTCCGCAGGGAACGAGCAGCTCGTCGCCCACCACCCGGCGCAGCCGGCCGAGCGTCCGGCTCATCGCGGACGGGGAGATCCGCATCTCGGCGGCGGCCCCGGCCACGCTCCCGGCCCGAAGGAGCGCGTCGAGCGCGGGCAGCAGATTCATGTCGGGGAGCTGTTGCATGGCACCAGTATGCTGCGCCGCGCGCACTTCTCGGTTAACCAACCGGACCTTGTGTGCAGCAATGGTGACGGCCACGCTGAATCCCATGCTCGACACCCGACAGCGCGCCACCGCCCTGCTCGTCGCCGGCTGCTTCTTCATGGAGATGCTCGACGGCACCATCGTGGCCACCGCCGCCCCGCAGATGGCGGCCTCCCTCGACACCACCCCTTCCTCCGTGGGCCTGGTGATCACCGTCTATCTGCTGACCCTCGCCGTGCTCATACCGCTCAGCGGCTGGCTCACCGCGCGCTTCGGCGCCCGGCGGATCTTCCTCACCGCCATCGTCCTGTTCACCCTCGCCTCGGCGGCCTGCGCCGCGAGCGACAGCCTCGGCCTGCTCGTCGCGATGCGCGTCCTCCAGGGCGCGGGCGGCGCGATGATGGTCCCGGTCGGCCGGCTGCTCGTGCTCGCCGGGGCCGCCAGGACCGATCTGCCGAAGATCATGGCGTACATCGTGTGGCCGGGGCTCATGGCGCCCGTGGTCGCCCCGCTGCTCGGCGGAGTGCTCACCACGTACGCGAGCTGGCACTGGATGTTCCTGGTGAACCTCCCGCTGGGCGCGATCGCCTTCCTCGTCGCCCGGCGCCTGGTGGCGGCCGGGCCCACCGCCACCCCGCCGCCGCTCGACCTACCCGGCGTACTGCTCACCTGCACCGGCCTCGGCGCCCTCACCTGGGCCGCCCACCTGGTCGCCGAGACCGACAGCGGCCGGGGGACCGTGGCCGCCGTCGCCGCGCTCGCCGTGCTCGCGCTCGGCGCGGCCGGACGCCATCTGCTGCGCACCGCGCACCCGTTGGTGAACCTGCGCACCCTGGACGTGGCCTCGTTCCGGGCCAGTGTGACCGGCGGCTCGCTCTTCTGGATCGTGGTCGGCTCGATGCCGTTCCTGCTGCCCCTGCTGTTCCAGGAGGTCTTCGGCTGGAGCGCGGTGAAGTCCGGTGCGGTCGTGCTCTTCGTCTTCGTCGGCAACATCGGGATCAAGCCCGCGACCACCGCACTGCTCAACCGCTTCGGGTTCCGCCCGCTGCTGCTCGTCTCCACGCTCGGCCTCGCCGTCACGGTCGCCGGCTGCGCCCTGCTCACGGCGGCGACACCCCTCGCGGTGACCGCCGCCCTCGTCCTGCTCGGCGGCGCGGCGCGTTCACTCGGTCTGACCTGCTACTCGACCATCGCGTTCAGCGAGGTGCCGGCCGAGCGGCTGCGCGACGCCAACGCGCTGTCCGCGACCGCCAACCAGCTCGGGGCCGGCCTCGGGGTGGCCGTCGCCACGGTCGCGCTGCGCCTGGGCGGCGCCGTCACCACCACCCAGTCCGGCTCCTACGCGGTGGCGTTCTGCCTGCTCGGCGCGGTCTGCCTGGCCGCTACGGCCGGGGCCCTGCGGCTGCGCGGGGACGCCGGGGACGCGGTGCGCGGCGGGCCCGCGCGGACCGCTGCCAGGGCCTCGGCGGGGGTGGTCGTCTCAGATAGTAGGAAGTCCGAGTAATTGTGGAGACAGACTCCAGCGGAAGGCTTAGCTTTGTAGGAGCCGAACGTCTCGCTGATCCAGCGAATGGCGGTCGAGAGCGCAGTGCCCTTTGGCAGGCAACCCCTGCGGCCGCGCTCCCCGCCCCTTCCGGCACCTCACTGCATCCGCCGGGGCATGCCCCCGGACCCCCCAGCAGAGGAGTCGAATCCCCATGGTCCAGCAGCCCGCCCGCCGAGTCCGCCACTCTTCGCGCAGCAGCGAGTCCGACCGCAAGAACGCCGCCGCCGCCCTCCAGCGTGCGCTGGACCGCAGGGACAACGGCGGCGCCACCGGGCACTGAGGCCCGGGTCCCGCACCGGGACTAGCGTCCGCGCTGGATCTCGAAGTGGTCGATGCGCTCGCCCGTCTCGGCGAGCGCGCTGACCTTCATCCTCGGGTGGCGGCCGGTCTCGACCTCCACCGCGAGGAACGAGTAGTTGGTGTAGCGCACCCGCGACCACTCCACGGTCTCGGTGACCTTCGCGCCGCCGTTGGCCCAGTGGTAGGTGTCCACGCTGTCGCGGTCCGCGACATGGCCCTCGTACGAGTCCGGCACCGGGAAGCTGTAGAGCGAGCGGCCCGCCGCACCGGCCGTCACGTACACGATGCCGTCGCGGGTCGGGTCGGTGCGCTCACCGATCGCGACCTTGCGGCCCACCTTGTTGCCCTTGATGGCGTCGGTGCGCTCGTAGACGTGGTTGTGGCCGTTGATCACCAGGTCCACCTGGTGCTTCTCGAACAGCGGCACCCACGCGTCGCGCACGCCCCCCTCCGAGGCGTGCGAGTTCGTCGTGGAGAACGCGCAGTGGTGGAAGAAGACCACGATGAAGTCGACGGCGTGGTTGGCGCGCAGCTCCCCGAGCCGCTTGTCCAGCCACTTCGTCTGCTTGCCGCCGCTGATGCCGAAGTTGGCGGGGATCTCGTACGAGACGTCGTTGGCGTCGAGCGCGATCACGCCGACGTTGCCGTGCACGAAGGAGTAGACGCCGGGCTGGTTCACCGGGTCCGGACCGTTGGCCGGCAGCGACCAGCGGGCGTTCTGGCCGCCGTAGCCCTGCGGCGAGTACCAGGCCTCCATGTCGTGGTTGCCGGTCGTGACCATCCACGGCACGGTCTTGGCGACCGACTCGGTCTGCGCGAGGAACTGGTCCCAGGTGCGCGCGTCGTACTGGTCCGAGGACTGGCCCGAGCCCGACGGGTCGGCGTAGCAGATGTCGCCGGCGTGCAGGTGGAAGGACGGGTTCTGGCCCAGGATCACCTGGTCGTTGCCGAGCGCGTGGTAGCTGACGCCCTGGTCGCCGAAGGCCGTGAAGGTGAAGTTCTCGGCGTGCGCGGGGGCGGTGGTGAAGGTGCCGAGGGTGCCCAGGTTGCGGCGGTCCGCCGGGTCGAACCCGTCGTGGCCGACGCCGTAGTAGTACGTCTGGCCCGGCCGCAGCCGGTCGAGGCCGGCGTGCACGTAGAACTGCTCGGCCGCCGCGATCTTCCCGCCGTTCAGCGCGGGCGTCGTCAGATGGCGCACCTCGGCGTCGATCTTCCGGCTGAGCGACCAGGGGCTGGTGCCGATGCGGATGTAGGGCTTCTTCACCGCGAACGGGACCTGCCAGGAGACCCGCATCTGCGTCTTGGGATCGGCGCCGTACGCGAGGTGGCGGCCGAAGGGCGCGGCCAGCGAGCCGTCCACGCCGTGCCGGGACGTGGAGGTGAGCGCGGTCGGCGCGGCGTAGGCGGGCGAGGCCGCCCCGGCCGTGGCGAGACCCGCTCCGGCGACGGCGGCCGTGGCCGCGCCGGTCCGCAGCACACCGCGACGGCTCAGCCTGCTCCGCAGGTATTCGTGCTGCTCGGCCATGCTCATGCGCTCGGCGAGCTTGTCGGGAATGCCGAATCTGGGGATGTCCATGGCCGAAAAAGTCCTCCATCGAGTCGACGCGATTCTCTCCGGCGGATGAACGCGAGGCGTACAACTGCCTACGCGATTCCCCGAGCACTTCCGGACCGCCCGCAGGGGCGTCCACACTGTGGACATCGGATGTCAATGGCTGGGACGGCGCGTAGGGTTCCCCCATGTCGGCAAGTTCTCGCAGCATCAATCTCGCAGTGATCCCCGGTGACGGCATCGGCCAGGAGGTCGTGGCCCAGGGCCTCAAGGTCCTCGCCGCCGTCCTTCCGCAGGATGTGAAGCTGGAGACCAGGGAGTTCGACTTCGGCGCCCGGCGCTACCACGCCACCGGTGAGACCCTCACCGACGCCGACGTCGAGGCCCTCAAGCAGCATGACGCGATCCTGCTCGGCGCGATCGGCGACCCCACGGTCCCGTCCGGCGTCCTGGAGCGCGGCTTCCTGCTGAAGCTCCGCTTCCTCTTCGACCACTACGTCAACCTCCGCCCCAGCAGGCTGCTCCCCGGCGTCTCCACCCCGCTCGCCGGACAGCCCGAGATCGACTTCATCGTCGTGCGCGAGGGCACCGAGGGCCCGTACACCGGCAACGGCGGTTCCATCCGTACCGGCACGCCGCACGAGGTCGCCACCGAGGTGTCGGTCAACACCGCCTACGGTGTCGAGCGCGTGGTCCGGGACGCCTTCGCCCGCGCCCAGGCCCGTCCCCGCAAGAAGCTGACGCTGGTCCACAAGAACAACGTCCTGGCCTACGCCGGGCACCTGTGGACCAACATCTTCCACACGGTGGCCAAGGAGTTCCCCGACGTCACCACCGACTACCTGCACGTGGACGCGGCGACGATCTTCCTCGTCACCGACCCGGCGCGGTTCGACGTGATCGTCACCGACAACCTCTTCGGCGACATCATCACCGACCTCGCCGCGGCCGTCTCCGGCGGCATCGGCGTCGCCGCCTCGGGCAACATCAACCCGAGCGGCGAGTTCCCGTCGATGTTCGAGCCCGTGCACGGCTCCGCACCGGACATCGCGGGCCAGGGCAAGGCCGACCCGTCGGCCACGATCCTCTCGGTCGCCCTGCTGCTCCGCCACCTCGGATACGAGGCCGAGGCGGTCCGCATCGAGAGCGCCGTCTCCGCCGACCTGGCATCGCGCGGCGACTCGGTCCGCACCACGGACGAGATCGGCGACGCCCTCGCCGTAGCGGTAGCCGGCTGACCCCGCGGCACACGCACGAGAAGCCGCCGGGTCGCATTTCGCACCCGGCGGCTTTTCGCATGCGGCCACCGGGTGACACCATCAACCCCGGACCGCACATCACACCGTTATGTCCAAGGCCCAGGCAAGAGCGATAATCGGACCTGGGGCCGCGGCATGCGGAGCTCGGACGTCCAGTACAGGCAGCGGCGTGAGCGCGGTCCGTCACTATCCACCGGTGAAGGACACAGCACTCATGACGACGCCCACGATCGAGCTCAAGCCCACCTCGCACCCGCTGTCCGACGCGGAGCGCGAGGCGATTCTGGCCAGCCCCGGTTTCGGCCGCCACTTCACCGACAACATGGTGACGGTCCGCTGGACCGAGGGCCGCGGCTGGCACGACGCCCAGCTGGTGCCGTACGCCCCGCTGTCCATGGACCCGGCCAACATGACGCTGCACTACGCGCAGACGATCTTCGAGGGCCTGAAGGCGTACCGCCAGCCCGACGGCACGGTCGCCACCTTCCGGCCCGAGGCCAACGCCGAGCGCTTCCAGAACTCGGCCCGCCGCATCGCGATGCCCGCGCTCCCCACCGACCTCTTCATCGCCGCCTGTGACGCGCTGATCCAGCAGGACAAGGCATGGGTCCCGTCCACCGGAGAGGCCTCCCTCTACCTGCGCCCGTTCATGATCGCGACCGAGGTCGGCCTGGGTGTGCGCCCGGCGAACGAGTACCTGTTCATCGTGATCGCCTCCCCGGCCGGCGCCTACTTCCCCGGCGGCGTGCAGCCCGTCTCGGTCTGGCTGTCCGAGGAGTACGTGCGCGCCGTCAAGGGCGGCACCGGCGCGGCCAAGACCGGCGGCAACTACGCGGCCTCCCTCGTCGCCCAGGCCGAGGCCGCCCAGCACGGCTGCGACCAGGTGGTCTGGCTCGACGCCGTCGAGCACCGCTGGATCGAGGAGATGGGCGGCATGAACCTGTACTTCGTGTACGGGAACAAGATCGTCACGCCCGAGCTGACCGGTTCGCTGCTCCCCGGCATCACCCGTGACTCCCTCCTGAAGATCGCCCGCGACCTCGGCTACGAGGCCGTCGAGGGCCGGATCTCCACGGAGGACTGGAAGCGGGACAACGAGAACGGCACCCTGACCGAGGTGTTCGCCTGCGGCACCGCCGCGGTCATCACACCGGTCGGCTCGGTGAAGTCGGCGCGGGCCAACTGGACGCAGGGCGACGGCGAGCCGGGCGAGGTCACGATGAAGCTGCGCAAGGCGCTGCTCGACCTCCAGACCGGGGTGACCCCGGACCCGCACGGCTGGATGCACCCGCTGGGCTAGGCGGCACTTCCGGGGGCTCGCGCCCCCGGAACGGCTAAACGCCGGAGGGGCTGGATGCCGGGCTGATCTCAGCCCCGGCATCCAGCCCCTCCGGCGCGTCCGCCCGGCGTGGCGTCAGGATCAGGTACGCCAGCCCTCCCACGACCCCCGATATGAGGAAGCTGCAGTCCACCCCGCCGGTCCAACTCAGCAGCGGGCCCTGGTAGTTGGGCAGGGAGACGGCCAGCAGGCCGGCGCCCGCGCCGAGCGCCCAGGCGGCCACCGCGCGCAGGTTCCAGCCGGAGCGGTACCAGTAGATCCCGCCCCGGGAGCGGCGGTTGAAGACCTGGAGGGCGTCCGCGTCGTACACGCCGCGACAGCGCACGAAGCCGATCAGGGTGATCACGGCCCAGGGGGTGCCGATCGCCGTGAGCAGCAGGACGAACGAGGTCATCGCGGCCTGCGCGTCCCAGGCGAAGTGGCCCGCGAAGACGCACACCGTGGCGACGCCGGCCACCGCGAACGTGGCCTGGGTGCGCGAGGCGCGCGGCAGGATCGCGTCCAGGTCCAGGCCCATCGAGTAGAGCATCAGACCCGCGTTGCCCACCGAGCCGGCCGAGGCCGCGAGCAGCAGCGGCACCAGGTACCAGCCGGGCGCGGCGGCGACCAGCGGGCCCGCGTAGTCGGTGGCCGCGCGGGCCGCGTACGCCGTGAACGTGCCGAAGAGCTGCGGGATCAGCAGGCCCGCGGTCAGGCCCAGCCAGGTGGCGTGCAGGACGCGGCGCGGGCGGTGGCGGGTCGGCGAGATGTAGCGGGTGTAGTCGCCGAGCAGGGTGATGAACGCGATCGGCCCGCTGAGCCCGGCCGCGACGAGCGCGAGCAGCCAGGTCGGCCAGAACGAGCCGAGCAGATAGCCGCCCGCGTCCGGCAGCGCGGCGGTGCTGAAGTGCGGTGCGTAGGCGACGACTCCGAGGATCAGCAGGGCGGTCATGCCCACCGCGAGGATGCGGGAGAGCCGCAGCATCACGCGGTAGCCGTAGACCGCGCCGATGACGGTGGCGGCGGCGAGCAGCGCGTACACGATCGAGTACGAGACCCCGCCGGTCGGCAGGCCGAACAGCCGGTGCAGTACGCCCGTCATCGCGTCCCCGCCGATCCACACGGTCAGGGCGGTGTAGCCGAGCGAGAGCAGCAGGCCCACGATCGAGCCCACCAGCCGTCCCCGTACGCCGAATTGGGCGCCGGAGGACGTCGACAGATTGGTCGCGGTGCGCAGTGAGACGAGCGCGAGCGGGGCCGTCAGGAGCGTGCCGAGCGCGGTGCCGGCCGCGACCGCGCCGATCGAGGCCCACCAGCCGAGCCCGAAGGAGACCGGCAGCCAGCCGAAGACGATCACCCCGAGGCAGAGGTTCGAGCCGAGCAGGATCGACACGAGGTCGCGCGGCCCGCTGGTGCGTTCCGCCTCCGGGACCGTATCGACTCCGCGCTGTTCTATGGGCATGCCGGGGCCTCTCGCTCTGGGGTCACTCGTCGTGGAGTTTGAGTGCCGCTCAATGTGACGCACACCAAGCCATGACGTCAATGCTTCCCGTCTGTGAAATCTCTGGTTAGAGTGACGTTCAAACAGGAGGTGTGGTGACGTGCGACTGACCCCGACGGAACGTGACCGGCTGCTTTTGTTCGGTGCCGCGGAACTGGCCCGGGCCCGCAGGGCCCGGGGGCTGCGGCTGAACGTGCCGGAGGCGACCGCGCTGATCGCGGACACCGTGTGCGAGGCGGCCCGCGACGGCCGGCGGCTGGCCGAGGCCATCGAGGCGGCCCGGTCCGTGCTCGGCCCCGACGACGTGCTGCCCGGCGTGTCCGACGTGGTCACCGAGGTGCACGTGGAGGCCGTCTTCGACGACGGCTCCCGGCTCGCGGTGGTCTCCGACCCCATCGGCGGCACGGCCGGGCGGAACGCGCCCGGCGCGCTCCTTCCCGGCGCGGGCTACCCGGAGGCGGACCCGGTGGTGCGGCTCACCGTGACCAACACGGCCACCGTGCCCGTCTCGGTCACCTCGCACTTCCACTTCTTCGAGGCCAACCCGCGGCTCGACTTCGACCGGGCCGCCGCCTACGGCATGCGGCTGTGCGTGCCCGCCGGCTCCTCGGTCAGGTTCGGGCCCGGCGAGAGCGAGGAGGTCGGCCTGGTCCCCATCGGCGGCGACCGTGTCGCGATCGGCTTCGCGGGCCTGGTCGACGGCCCCCTTGACGCGCCCGGCGCCAAGGACGAGGCCCTGCGCAGGGCCGCCGCCTGCGGATACCTCGGAACCGGCGTGCGAGAGGGAGACAAGTGATGGACCCGTACGAGTACGCCTCCGTGCACGGCCCCCGCGCCGGGGACCGGATCCGGCTCGGGGACTCCGGCCTGACCGTGCGCGTCGAGTCCGACTCGCAGGCGCCGGGTGACGAGTTCCTCGCGGGCTTCGGCAAGACGGCCCGGGACGGGCTGCATCTGAAGGCCGCCGCCGTCCGCGAGACCTGCGACGTCGTGATCAGCAACGTCGTCGTCATCGACGCGGTGCAGGGCATCCGCAAGGTGTCCATCGGCATCCGCGAGGGACGCATCTGCTCGATCGGGCGGGCCGGGAACCCGGACACGCTCGACGGCGTGGACGTGGTCGTCGGCACCGGCACCTCGATCGTCTCCGGTGAGGGGCTGATCGCCACCGCCGGTGCCGTCGACACCCATGTGCATCTGCTGTCCCCGCGCATCATGGAGGCCTCGCTCGCGTCCGGCGTCACGACCATCATCGGGCAGGAGTTCGGCCCGGTCTGGGGTGTGGGCGTCAACTCGCCCTGGGCGCTGCGCAACGCCTTCGCCGCGTTCGATGCGTGGCCGGTCAACATCGGTTTCCTGGGCCGGGGTTCGTCCTCGGACGGGGCTCCGCTGGTGGAGGCTTTGGCGGAGGGCGGTGCGTGCGGGTTCAAGGTGCACGAGGACATGGGTGCGCACACCCGGGCGCTGGACACGGCGTTGCGGGTGGCGGAGGAGCACGATGTGCAGGTCGCCCTGCACAGTGACGGGTTGAACGAGTGCCTGACGGTCGAGGACACCTTGAAGGTGCTGGAGGGGCGGACCATTCACGCCTTCCACATCGAGGGGTGTGGTGGTGGGCATGTGCCGAACGTGCTGAAGATGGCGGGGGTGCCGAATGTGATCGGTTCGTCCACGAATCCGACGCTGCCGTTCGGGCGGGACGCGGTCGCGGAGCACTACGGCATGATCGTCTCGGTCCATGATCTGAAGACGGATCTGCCGGGGGACGCGGCGATGGCCCGGGACCGGATCCGGGCGGGGACGATGGGTGCCGAGGACGTGCTGCACGATCTGGGGGCGATCGGGATCACGTCCTCGGACGCGCAGGGCATGGGCCGGGCCGGTGAGACGGTGCGGCGCACGTTCGCGATGGCCGGGAAGATGAAGGCGGAGCTGGGTCCGCTGGAGGGCGACGGGGACGGTGACGACAACGCGCGGGTCCTGCGGTACATGGCGAAGCTGACCATCAATCCCGCCATCGCGCACGGCCTCGCGCACGAGATCGGCTCCATCGAGATCGGCAAGATGGCCGACATCGTGCTGTGGCGCCCGGCCTACTTCGGCGCCAAACCGCAGATGGTCCTCAAGTCCGGTTTCCCCGCCTGGGGCGTCACCGGCGACCCCAACGCGGCAACCGACACCTGTGAACCGCTCGTCCTGGGGCCCCTGTTCGGGGCGCACGGCGGGACCGCCGCCGAGCTGTCCGTCGCCTTCGTGGCGAAGGCCGCCCTCGACCAGGGCGGCGACCAGCTGCCCACCCGCCGCCGCCGGGTCGCGGTACGCGGCACCCGCGGCATCGGCCCCGCCGACCTGCTGCTCAACTCCCGTACCGGAGCGGTCGGCGTGGACGGCCGCACCGGACTCGTCACCCTCGACGGCGACCCGCTGCGCTCCGAACCGGCCGACTCCGTCTCCCTCAACCGCCTCTACTTCCTGTAAGGACCACGCTGATGTCTGCTGCCGCCGACGGCTTCCGCATGCCCGCCGAGTGGACCCCGCACGAGCGGACCTGGATGGCGTGGCCCGGCCCCAACGTCACCTTCCCGAACGAGGCCGAGCTGGCCGAGTCCCGCGCCGCCTGGGCCTCCGTCGCCCGCGCGGTGCGCCGCTTCGAGCCGGTCACCATGGTCGTCGGACCGGGCCAGGCGGAGAGCGCCCGCGCCCTGCTCGGCCCCGACATCGACCTCGTCGAGCGTGAACTCGACGACGCCTGGATGCGGGACATCGGGCCCACCTTCCTCACCGACGGCAAGGGCCGACTGGCCGCCGTGGACTGGACGTTCAACGGCTGGGGCGCCCAGGACTGGGCGACCTGGGAGCACGACGCCAAGATCGGCGCCCATGTCTCGGACCTGGCGGGTGCGCGCACCTACAGCTCGCGCCTGGTCAACGAGGGCGGCGCCATCCACGTAGACGGCGAGGGCACGGTACTGCTCACCGAGACCGTGCAGCTCGGCCCCGAGCGCAACCCGGACTGGACCCGCGAGGAGGTCGAGACGGAGATCCACGCCATGCTCGGCACCAGCAAGGCGATCTGGCTGCGGCGCGGCCTCACCGCCGACTACCCGCCGCACGGCTACGGCACCCTCGGCCACGTCGACATCGTGGCCGCCTTCGCCCGGCCCGGCGTCGTGGTCGTCCACACCCAGCCCGACCCGGCCCACCCCGACCACGAACTCGGCAAGGAGAACGCGGCCCTGCTGCGCTCCCAGAAGGACGCCCGAGGCCGCTCCCTCGAAGTCGTCGAGATCCCCGCCCCCACCGTCATCAAGGACGAGCACGGCTGGGTCGACTACTCGTACATCAACCACTACCTCTGCAACGGCGGAGTGGTCCTGTGCGCCTTCGACGACCCGCGCGACGAGAACGCGGCAGGCGTCTTCCGCCGGCTGTTCCCCGAGCGCACGGTGACCCTCGTCGACGCCCGGACGATCTTCGCGGGCGGCGGCGGCATCCACTGCATCACCCAGCAGCAGCCCAAGGTGTGACCGCGGGCGGCGCCGGCGGGCGCATCGGGTAGAACTGACGGGTGATGAGTCCCGCCGCCCGCCGCCGCAACACCGCTCCGCCCCGCGAGGAGGTGCTCGTCGCCGCCATGGCCACGATCGCCGAACGCGGACTCGACGGACTCACCATGGCCGGGCTCGGCCGCGAGGTCGGCATGTCCAGCGGGCACCTCCTCTACTACTTCCGCACCAAGGACGAGCTGCTGCTCCAGACCCTGGAGTGGAGCGAGGGCCGCCTCGGCGCCGAGCGGCGCGCCCTGCTCGCCCGGCCCGGCACCGTCCGCGAGCGCCTCGACGCCTATGTCGACCTGTACGTGCCGGACGGGCCGAGCGATCCGCACTGGATCCTGTGGCTTGAGGTCTGGAACCGTTCGCAGAACGCCGATGTGGCAGCCCGCGCCCGCCAGGCCGCCATCGAGGGCGCCTGGCACCGCGACCTGGCCGCGATACTCGCCGAGGGCGTCTCGCGCCGCGAGTTCCGCCCGGTCGACGCCGACCGTTTCGCCCACCGCCTGCGCGCCCTGCTGGACGGGTTCAGCGTGCATGTCGCCGTCGGCCTGCCCGGCACCGGAAGGGCCCAAGTGCTCGACCACGTAAGGGAGTTCGTGGACGAGACGCTGATGCGTCGCTGAGCCGTGCCCGGCGCGGGGAACGCAACGCACGCAAGTAGGCCCGATCGTTGCGCCCGGACGCCTTGTCCGCCGGGCGGCCCTGCGCCACCGTGGGCGTCCATGGGACGAGAGCAGTGGAAGAAGATCTGGGTCGGTTCGGCCGGCAACATGGTCGAGTGGTTCGACTGGTTCGTGTACGCCACGTTCGCCGTCTACTTCGCGGACGCGTTCTTCCCGAAGGGCAATGAGACCGCCAACCTCATGAACACCATGGGGATCTTCGCGGTGGGCTTCTTCATGCGGCCGGTCGGCGGCTGGCTGCTCGGCCGGATCGGCGACCGCAAGGGCCGCAAGGCGGCCCTCACGCTGACCGTCACCCTCATGTCCGCCTCCGCGATCCTGATCGCCGCCGCCCCCACCTACGCGGTCGCCGGATACGGGGGAGTGGCCGTCCTGCTGGTCGCCCGCCTGCTGCAAGGGCTCTCCGTCGGCGGCGAGTACGCGGCCAGCGCCACCTACCTCACCGAGGCATCCGACCCGAAGAAGCGCGGCTTCGCCTCCAGCTTCCAGTACGTGTCGATGACCGCGGGCCAGCTCATCGGCCTCGGCCTCCAGATCGTGATGCAGCGCAGCCTCTCGGACGCGGCCCTGCACAGCTGGGGCTGGCGCGTCCCCTTCATCGTCGGCGCCCTCGGGGCGGCCGTCGTCTTCTATCTGCGCCGCTCCATGCTGGAGACCGAGGTCTACGAGGAGTCCGGCGCGGCCCGCGACGAGGACCGGGGCACCCTGAAGGCGCTGTGGGCCCACAAGCGCGAGGCGCTCCTGGTCATGGCGCTCACCATGGGCGGCACGGTCGCGTACTACACCTACACGACGTACCTCACGAAGTTCCTGTCCAAGAGCGCGGGCATGGACAAGTCGACCGCCTCGCTCGTGAGCTTCTGCGCCCTGTTCGTGTTCATGTGCGTCCAGCCGCTCGCGGGCGCGCTGTCCGACCGGATCGGGCGCCGCCCGCTCCTGATCACCTTCGCCGTCGGCTCCACCTTCCTGACCGTGCCGATCATGACGATGCTCAAGCACGCGGGCACCTTCTGGCCGGCCTTCGGCCTCGCCCTGCTCGCCCTGCTCGTGGTCACCGGCTACACCTCGATCAACGCCTGCGTGAAGGCCGAGCTCTTCCCGACCGGCATCCGCGCCCTCGGTGTCGCCCTGCCCTACGCCCTCGCGAACGCGCTGTTCGGCGGGACCGCCGAATACGTGGCGCTGTGGTTCAAGAAGGCCGGCGCCGAGTCCGGGTTCTACTGGTACGTGGCGGGCTGCGCCGCCGTGTCCCTGGTCGTCTACCTGACCATGCGCGAGACGCGCGACATCGATCTCCACCGGGTCAAGGACGAGCCCCTGCGCACCCAGGCCGAACCGGTTCCGACGAATTAGCGCAGGTCGGCGGGGCGCCCGGATGGTGAGACCCCGGCTCGGGCCCCCCGGCCCATGTGGCAGACTGCCAGCGTGCTCGCTTCCGACATGATTATGGACAGCAGCGCGCCGGTCCGCAGTGACCGCTGAAACCGTGGACACCTCCCGCGGCAGCGGACATCGTGCCCCAGACCCGCGCGCAGACCTCTCGCACCCGCGAGGGGTCTTTTCGTTTACCGGCCCCCACCACGGCCGGGGCGAGGAGCGCGACGACGGGGGCAAGTGGAGCCATGAGTTCGGAGCCACTCACCCGACAGGAGTCAGATCAGCATGACGACCAACGAGGCGAACGAAGCCGCCGAGGAGAGTCTTCGCGACGGCCTCCGGGTCGACGACAGCTTCCACGTCTTCGACACGACGCTGCGCGACGGGGCACAGCGCGAGGGCATCAACCTCACCGTCGCGGACAAGCTGACGATCGCCCGGCACCTGGACGAGTTCGGGGTGGGCTTCATCGAGGGCGGCTGGCCCGGCGCCAACCCCCGCGACACGGAGTTCTTCGCCCGCGCGCGGCAGGAGATCAGCTTCCGCAACGCCCAGCTCGTGGCGTTCGGCGCGACCCGCCGCGCGGGCGGCAGAGCCGCCGAGGACCCGCAGGTGCGGGCCCTGCTCGAATCCGGCGCCCCCGTGATCACTCTGGTCGCCAAGTCGCACGACCGGCACGTCGAACTGGCCCTGCGCACCACCCTGGACGAGAACCTGGAGATGGTCCGGGACACCGTCGCGTACCTGCGCGAGCAGGGCCGCCGGGTCTTCGTGGACTGCGAGCACTTCTTCGACGGCTACCGGGCCAACCCCGAGTACGCCAAGGCCGTCGTGCGGGCCGCGAGCGAGTCCGGCGCCGACGTGGTCATCCTGTGCGACACCAACGGCGGGATGCTGCCCGCCCAGATCCAGGCCGTGGTCGCCACCGTGCTCGCCGACACCGGCGCCCGGCTCGGCATCCACGCCCAGGACGACACCGGCTGCGCGGTCGCGAACACGCTGGCCGCGGTCGACGCGGGCGCCACCCACGTGCAGTGCACCGCCAACGGCTACGGCGAGCGGGTCGGCAACGCCAACCTGTTCCCGGTCGTCGCCGCCCTGGAGCTCAAGTACGGCAAGCGGGTGCTGCCCCAGGGCGCGCTCGCCGAGATGACCCGCATCTCACACGCCATCGCCGAGGTGGTCAACCTCGCCCCCTCCACGCACCAGCCCTACGTCGGCGTCTCCGCCTTCGCGCACAAGGCCGGCCTGCACGCCTCCGCGATCAAGGTCGACCCCGATCTGTACCAGCACATCGATCCGGGCCTGGTCGGCAACCGCATCCGGATGCTGGTCTCCGACATGGCGGGCCGCGCCTCCATCGAGCTCAAGGGCAAGGAGCTCGGCGTCGACCTCGGCGACGACCGCGAGGTCGTGGCCCGGGTCGTGGAGCGGGTCAAGGCCCGCGAACTCCAGGGCTACACCTACGAGGCCGCCGACGCCTCCTTCGAGCTGCTGCTCCGCGACGAGGTGGAGGGCGGCCCGCGCGACTACTTCCGCATCGAGTCCTACCGGGCGATCATCGAGACGCTCAAGGACGGCACCCACGCCAACGGCGCCACCGTGAAGTTCTGGGTCGGCGAGGAGCGCATCATCGTCAGCGCCGAGGGCAACGGCCCGGTCAACGCACTGGACTCGGCGCTCCTTGAGGGCCTGGAGCGCTTCTACCCGCAGGTCGCCAAGTTCGAGCTGGTCGACTACAAGGTCCGCACCCTGGAGGGCAAGCACGGCACCGCCTCCACCACCCGGGTCCTGATCACCACCACCGACGGCACCGGCGAGTGGACCACGGTCGGCGCGGGACCCAACGTGATCGAGGCGTCCTGGGAAGCCCTCCAGGACGCGTACACCTACGGCTTGCTGCGCGCCGGGACCCAGCCGCTCCGCTAGGCGCTGTCCGGCGGACGCGGTCTTCCGGGGCCCGGGGGGAGCGGACGGGGGTGGACCAAAGGCCCGCGTCACGGCGGGACCCCGGTCCTCCGGGCGCCCCGCCGACCCCGGCCGCGCCACCCCGTATGTCCGTTTCCGCGCGGCCTCGGGTAGCGTCGGGACCATGAGGCTCAGGGTTTTCTCCGCACTCTCCGCCGTCGCACTCGCCGCACTGGCCACGGCGGGTCCCGCCATGGCCGCGAGCGGCGCGTCCGACGTGGCCGACCACCTCAAGAAGAGCCCGGTCTACGTGGACCCCGGAGCCGCGAACCAGCTCAGCCAGGCCCAGGCCGACGCCCTGGCCAAGAAGATCAAGGACGCGGACAAGCCGCTGTTCGTGGCCGTGCTGCCCAACAGCACCGCGTACCCCAAGAACTCGATCCTGCCGAACCTGCGCACCGACACCGGCGTCACCGGCCTGTACGCGATCCGGCTCGGCGACGCCTTCACCTCCGGCGCCGACAGCAAGGTCATGCAGCGCCAGGCCGTCCAGAACCTGAACAGCGCGGTGCGCGCCCCCGGTACCGGCGAGAGCGCCGCCACCCAGCTCAACGCCTTCGTCGACAAGGCGCTCCCGCAGATGAAGGGCCACGCCCCCGCCTCGTGGGGCGGTGGCTCGGGCTCCGGCGGCGGGGACGGCAGCGGTGCGCTGATCGCGGTGGGCGCCGTGGTCGTGGCGGGCGGCGCCGGCGCGTACGCCCTGGTGCGCCGCAACCGCAAGAAGAAGGCCGAGGAGGAGCGGGCCGCGCTCCAGCGCCTCCAGGTCGTCGTGGACGAGGACATCACCGCCTTCGGCGAGGAGCTCGACCGGCTCGACTTCCACCCGGCCGAGGCCGGCGCCGACGACGCGATGCGCGCCGACTACGAACGCGCCCTCGACTCGTACGAGACGGCCAAGACGCTGATGGCCAAGGCCGAGCGCCCCGCCGATGTGACCGGGGTGACCCAGGCCCTGGAGGACGGCCGGTTCTCGCTCGCCACCCTGGCCGCCCGGCGCGAGCACCGGCCGCTGCCCGAGCGCCGCGCCCCCTGCTTCTTCGACCCGCGCCACGGCCCCTCCGTCGAGGACGCCACCTGGACCCCGGCCGGCGGCGCCCCGCGCCAGGTCCCGGTGTGCCAGGCGGACGCGACCCGGCTGCGCGACGGGCAGGACCCGATGGTCCGCGAGGTCGACACCGACCAGGGCCGCCGTCCGTACTACGACGCGGGGCCGGCCTACGGCCCCTGGGCCGGCGGCTACTTCGGCGGCGGCATGCTGCCCGGCCTCCTGATGGGCACGATGCTCGGCTCGATGCTGTCGACCCCCGCCTACGCGGCCGACTACGGGGCCGGGTCCTACGACGCCGGCTCCAGCTTCGACGGCGGCGATGTGTCGGGCTCCGACTTCAACCCGTCCGACTTCGGCGGCGGTTGGGGCGACGGGGGCGGTGGCGGCGACGGCGGGGGCTTCGGCGGCGGCGACTGGTAGCCCGCCCCAACCCGCCTGACCTGCCCGGCCGCTGTTGACCCGCCCCGTTCCAACGGGTGATAGTTGCGAGCCGCACATCCAGGGTTGGGGACACATTGCAAGCCGGGCACGAAGACGTCACGGCCGCCTGCGCCGACGCGGAGGCGCTGCTGCGGGCGGGCCGCACCAGCGCCGCCCGCAAGGCGGCACGCGCCGCGCTCTACACGGACGGGCCCGATCCCGCCCTGTACGCCCTGCTCGGCCGCGCGCACGCGGCCGAGGGCACGGGCGACCACGCCGACCGGGCCGAGGCGGTCTTCACCGAGGGTCTCGCGACCTTCCCCGACGATCTCGGCCTGCTCCTGGCCTACCACGAGCTGTGCCGGACCGGAGACGACCCCGAGCGCAGTCGCCGCCTGCCCGAACTCGTCGCACGGATACGGGAGTTGGACCCCGACGCGGTGCCCGAGCCGACCGGCCCCCAGACGGCGTCCCGGCCCGGCGGCCGGATGCAGCGCCATGACGCCCGCCTCGTCCTGACCGTGATCGGCCACCCGGTCGGCGCCGCGCAACAGGCCTGGGACCGGGCGCGGGCGCGGCCCACCGACGACCGGACCGCCGTACTCGCCGAGACCCTCACCACGCTGGCCCGCAGGGGCCGCGCCCCGCTGCGGCTGCTCGTGCGGGCCCCGCTGACCGCTGCCCTCGGCTGCTGGGCGTGGTTCGACGCGGTGCTCCTGACGGTGGCCGCGCTGCATCTGCCGGCCTGGACGGGCCTGGCCGCGCTGCTCGGCCCGGCGATCTTCCCGCTCCTGTACGGGCTGCTGCGCGGCGCCCGCCGCAGGGCGGCCGGGCGCGCGCCCGCCGGGCCCGCGTCGACGCCCGTGCACGAGGCGTTCCCGTCGCTGCCGCCCGTGCCGCCGTACACCACCCGTGAGAAGGCGACCGCGGCGCTGGTCGTGCTCACGGTCGCCGTCACGCTCGCCGTCTTCGTGGCGCGTATCGCGCACTGATCTGGGCAGGGCGGGGCCGCTACAGCGTGCGGGCCACACCGCCGTCCACGCGGAGGTTCTGGCCGGTGATGTACGAGGAGGCCGGCGAGGCCAGGAAGGCGACGGCGCGGGCCACTTCCCGGACGGTGGCGTACCGGCCGGCCGGGATGCGCGCGACGGTGTCCGGGTCCTCGGGCCAGCTGTCGACGTAGCCGGGCAGCACGTTGTTCATCCGGACGCCCCGGGCCGCGTACTCGTCCGCGTACAGCTTGGTGAACGAGGTCAGGGCGGCGCGCAGACTGGACGAGACCGGGATGAAGTCCAGCGGTTCGAAGGCCGTGTACGAGGAGATGTTCACGATCGTGCCGCCGTGCTCGTTGGCCGTCAGCTGCGGCGTGACGAGCCGGGCCATGCGCACCACGTTGAGCAGCAGCATGTCGAGCCCCGCGTGCCAGTCGGCGTCGCTGGTCTCCAGGAGGCCGCCGTTGGCGGGGTGCCCGGTGTTGTTGACGACCGTGTCGATCCGCCCGTACGCGTCGAGGGCCGCCGCGACCACGCGCTCCAGATCGGCCGGCTCGGTCACCGAACCGCGCACCGCGATCCCGCCCAGCTGCCCGGCCAGGTCGAGCACGCCCGGTGAGCGGGCGAGCAGCGCCACCCGGTAGCCGTCGGCGGCGAGCTCGCGGGCGATGGCGGCGCCGATGCCCTGGCTCGCGGCGGTGACGAGGGCGACGGGCTGGGTCGGGTGGGGCATGGGGGAGCGCTCCGGGGTCCGGTCGGCGGGGGCCGTGGGGGGTCCGCAGTGTGCTGCCGTACCTGCCGTAGGGGAGGGCACGGCACAGCATGGTACGAAAGTACGTAAGACATCGTACAGTACGAGATCTCTCTTACCATGGCGCTTACACTGGGGGAATGCCGACCCACCACCCCGATCTCGACCGTGTCGCCGTCGAAGACGTGCTGGCCGCCCTGGGCAATCCGGTGCGGATCTCGATCGTGCGCGAACTCGCCGGCTCGGCCGGGCCGCGCAGCTGTGGCAGCCTGCCCATCGAGGTCACCAAGGCCACCGCCACGCATCACTGGCGGGTGCTGCGCGAGAGCGGGCTGACCCGCGAGAGCCGTTCCGGCCGGGAGAAGCAGATCACCCTGCGCACGGCCGAACTGGACGCCCGTTTCCCGGGACTGCTCGCGGCCGTCCTGGCCGCGGCCCCGCCGCGGGAGCCCTGAGGCTCCCGGCGGGGATCCGGGGCGGGTGCCGCGCGGGTGTGGCCAGGTGTTACGCGGACTTGATCGCGGAGATGTCGAAGGTGAGCCTGACCTTGTCGCTGACCATGACGCCGCCGGTCTCCAGGGCCGCGTTCCAGGTCAGGCCCCAGTCCGAGCGCAGGATCTCGGCGCCGCCCTCGAAGCCCACGCGCTGGTTGCCGTAGGGGTCGGTGGCCGTGCCGTTGAACTCCAGGTCGATGGCGAGCGGCCGGGTGACGTCCTTGATCGTGAGGTCGCCGGTGATCCGGTACTTGTCGCCGCCGAGCTGCTGGGCGCCGGTCGAGCGGAACGTCATCAGCGGGAACTGCTCGGCGTCGAAGAAGTCGCCGCTGCGCAGGTGGGCGTCGCGGTCGGCGATGCCGGTGTCGACGCTGGCGATCTTGACGTCGAGGGAGGCGGTGGACGCCGCCGGGTTCGCGCCGTCCAGGGTGAGGGTGCCCTCGTGCTCGGTGAAGGAGCCGCGGACGTTGGTGACCATGGCGTGCCGCACGGTGAAGCCGATGCTGCTGTGCGCCGGGTCGATGGCGTACGTACCGCTCAGCGCGGCCAGCGCCGGGTCGACCGCGACGGGCGCGGTGGCCGCGGGCGCGGCGGAGTCGAGCGTGGTGTCGGTGCTGTTCTTGCGGCCGAAGAGACCCATGATGTGCTCCTTGGGGGACGTGCCGCGGCCTTGCGCCGAAGCGGTTTAAGTTTCAACGAGTTCAACGGGATTCACTGTAGGACTATTCCGTTCGAGATTCAACTACTTCGACGCGATGGCGTGTCGGCCCCTGGGCGGCCGGGCCCCGGAAGGGGGCGGGCGTCAGAGGCTGGGCGGGTCCAGTGCCCGGGCGGGTGTCAGGGGCGGGGCGGCAGCGGGGCCGGGCCCAGGGTGGTGGTGCCGGGGGCGGCGCGGTGGCCGAGGCCGGTGCGGTAGGCGTCCATGGCGGCCTCGACGCGGCCGGTGCGGCGCAGCAGGTCGCCGAGGAGCCGGCACAGGTCGGCCAGATCGCCGCTCGCCCCGCTGCGCTCCAGCAGGCCGAGCGCGGTGACGTAGTGCTCCTCGGCCGCCTCGGCGTCCCCCTGCTCCTCGCGGATCAGGCCGAGCAGCCGGTGTGCGCCGCCCGCGTGCACCGCGCCGTGCTGGTCGCCGAGCTCGGTGAGGGGGGCCAGCAGGGCCATCGACTCCTCGTGCTGCCCCAGGCGCCGCAGCACGTCCGCCAGCTCCACCTCGACCTGGGCCGTGAACAGCGCCGCCCGCTTGGCCGCGAGCATGTCGCGTGCGGTACGCAACTCCCGCTCGGCGAGCTCCAGTTGGGCCTGCTGGGCGTAGACGTAGCCACGCATCCAGTGGCAGTGCGCCAGATCGGTGCGCAGGCACAGCTGGCGGTAGATCGACTGGGCCTTGGCGAGCGAGGCGTCGGCGTCGGCGAGCCGGCCCTCGGCCAGAAAGGTGCGGGCCACCTGCCGGTGCATCCCGGCGACCAGGGCCGGGTCCGAGACCTGCGGGGCGAGCGCGAGCGCCAGCTCGGCGGCCCGGGCCGCGCGGGCCTGGGCGCCCATGTCCAGATACGGCCCGATGATCGCGGCGTACAGGAGCACCAGCGCCTCCGGGTCGGCGAGGCCGCTCGTGCCGAGCTCGTCGATGGCCGACTCCAGCACGTAACAGGCGTAGCGCAGCTCTCCCGCCAGGATGTGGGCGACCGCCCGGCCCCGGACCGCGCGCACCCGGCGGGGCAGCGGCTCGGCGGCCATTAGCTGCTCGGCGGCCTCGAAGTGCCGGACGGCGTCGGTCAGTTCACCGGTTTCGAGCGCGCAGTCGCCGAGCCCGAGCAGTGCCTCGGCGCGTTCCTCGTCGAGGTGGTGCAGTTCGGCCTCGGTGAGCAGCCGGCGGAAGCGGACCGCCGCCTCGTCCGCCTCGCCGGTCGCGAGGGCGCGCTGGGCGTCGGTGAGGCCCAGGCGCAGTTCGGTGGCAAGGCGGGCCGGGCGCCCGGTGGTCAGCTCCTCGTACGTCGTACGGAGGCGCTCGGCGAGATGGCGGAGGGCCGCCTCGGAGGGGCGGACCTTGCCGGACTCCAGCGTGGAGACATAGGCGGGCGTATAGGCCGGCTCGGCCAACTGCCGCTGAGTCAGGCCCAGTTGGGAGCGCAGTCGCTGAACTCGGCGGCCGATCACGGCAGGTTCATCCATGGCGTCCCCTTGGCCCCAGGGCATTGCGCACGCCCCGTGCGCCCCCTAATTTAAGCAGCCCGTTCAATGCGTTTACCCGAATGCTTAACTTCCGTTGCAGGAAAGGGACTTCATGCGCCCACCCACGCTTTCGTCCACGCCTCCGTCCGCGCCTCCGTCCGCGCCTCCGTCCAGTCCGTCCAGGCGCCCGTTCGCGCGGAGAGGGGCCGGCGCGGTCACGCTCGCCGGCGCCGTCGTGCTGGCCGCGCTGGCCGCGCTGGCCGCCGGGCCCGGCACCGCGGCCGCCGCGGACCCACCCCCGCCGAGGCCGCTGGTCCAAGTCGAGATACCGGGCCCGGAAGCCGCCTCCGGGGCCACCCCCGCGGGCTCGGGCCACGCCCTGGTGCCGGTGGCGGGGCGGGGCGGGCCCGCCCCGCACCTCTCGGCGCCGGCCGCGGTCGCCGCGGACGGCCGGGTCACCAAGGTGGTGGACAACGGCTCGACCGCGGACCGCCTGGACATCGTGGTCGTGGGCGACGGCTACACGGCCGACCAGCTGGACCGGTTCCACGCCGACGCCAAGGAGAAGTGGGGCGAGATCACCGGCGTCGAGCCGTACACGACGTACCAGAACCTCTTCAACGTATGGACGGTGGACGCGGTCTCGCCCGAGAGCGGCGTCTCCGGCGACCCGGCGCAGGGCGATACGAGGAACACCGCGCTCGGCTCGTACTTCTGGTGCGACGGCGTCGAGCGGCTGCTCTGCGTCGACCAGGACAAGGTCGACTCCTACGTGGCGAAGGCGCCCCAGGCCGATCTGGTCCTCGTCCTCGCCAACAGCGCGAAGTACGGCGGCGCCGGGTACAACGAGCCGTCCGCGAAGCTGGGTTACGAGGGCATATCCACGGCGTCGGCCGGCAACGCGAAGTCCGGCCAGGTCGCCATCCACGAGACCGGGCACTCGCTGGGCAAGCTGGCCGACGAGTACTTCTATCCGGGCACGCCGGGCTACGAGCACTATTCGGGGCCCGAGGCCGGGCAGTCCAACATCTCGATCCTGACGGCGGACCGGATGGCCGCGGACCGGACCAAGTGGTACCGGTGGCTCGGCGAGACCTCGCCGGACGGCGGGACGGTGGGGGCGTACGAGGGCGGCGGCTACTACGTCACCGGGCTCAGCCGGCCGACCGACGGGTCGATCATGCGGATCCTGGGCAAACCGTTCAATCTGCCGGGGGTGGAGGCGATGATCGCGGGGTTCTACCGGCACGCGTCGATCGCGACGCCGGGGGTTTCCACGGCGCGGACGCTGCGCCCGTCCGACACGGCCCGGGTCGTGGTGCCGCGGCTCGCCGGGGCCCGGCAGCTGACGGTCCGCTGGTACCTGGACGGGCGGGAGCTGCGGCGGTACGACGGCCGTACGTCGCTGTCGGTGCGGGCTCTCGGCCTCGGCCGGGGGTCCCACACCCTCTCGGTCCTGGTGTCCGACCGGACGCCCTCGGTGCGGGATCCCCTGCTGGGGGCGGGGTTGCGGGGTGTGGTGCGCTGGGGGGTCCACCGCTGATTCCCCCACGGCCCGGGGTTGCCGGGCCCCGGCCGGCCCCTGGGGCTCCGCCCCGGGCCCCGGCCATCCTGCCCACCCACCCGCCCGTGCAGCGCGCTGAAGGGCCCAGCCCCTGGGGCTCCGCCCCCTGCACCCCCGTCGCGCCTTAAGGGCGCTCGTCCTCAATCGCCGGACGGGCTGGGAATGCCTGCGCCGGCCAGCACCGAGGCATTCGGGACCACTTACAGGGGCGCGGGCAACTG
This sequence comes from Streptomyces sp. CB01201, assembly GCF_002803085.1. GTDB lineage: Bacteria > Actinomycetota > Actinomycetes > Streptomycetales > Streptomycetaceae > Streptomyces > Streptomyces hundungensis. The sequence continues at coordinate 254,525 of NZ_NNBJ01000012.1, forward strand.
CGCGAGAAGCGAGCACGACCCGCAGCCGAAATGGGGGTGACGTGCGCGAGCAACTATGCACGGTGCGAGGCCGAAAGGGGGTTGGGGGCGCGGGCAACTGCGCGAGCAACCATGCACGGTGCGAGGGCGAAAGGGAGTTGGGGGCGCGGGGAACTGCGCGAGCAACCATGCACGGTGCGAGGGCGAAAGGGAGTTGGGGCGCGGGGAACTGCGCGAGAAGCGAGCACGACCCGCAGCCGAAATGGGGGTGACGTGCGCGAGCAACCATGCATGGTGCGGGGCCGAAAGGGGGTTGGGGGCGCGGGGAACTGCGCGAGAAGCGAGCACGGTCCGCGGACGGAATGGGGGTCAGGGGCGCGGGGAACTGCGCAAAAAAGGGCCCCGCGCCAGCAAGCCCGCACGCACATGCAACCCCGCCCCGCGCAACCAACCCCGCCCCGCGCCAGCAAGCCCGCCCCGCGCAACCAACCCCGCACGCGTACGCAAACCCGCCCCCCCCAACCCCCGGACGGGCCTACGTGCTGGAAGCCCGGATCTTCAGCTCAGGGAGGATCGAGAGGTGGTGCCGAGGCCGCCCGGGGTCGGTGAGCCGGAGGGCGAGGAGGTCCACCGCCGCCACCCCCACCGCCCGCTTCGGCGGCGCCACCGCCGTCAGCGGGATGTCGGCCAGCGCCGCGACCTCGTCGTCGTACGCCACGATCGCGAGATCCCCCGGCACCGAAAGCCCCCGCACCCGCAGCCGCGGCAGCAGCACGATCGCATCGTGGTCGTTGTGGACCAGGACCGCGTCGAGCAGCCGCGCCTCGACCGCCGCGGTGAACGCGTCGAGTTGGGCGTCCCGGCGCACCGGGTCGGTCTCCGGCGCCGCGATCGTGAAGCGCAGCGCATCCGGCGCGGACAGGCCGAGCGAGGCGAGGCCGGCGAGGTAGCCCTCCTGGACCAGGGCGCTGTGCGGGCTGTCCGCGCGAAGGAGCAGCCCGATCCGTTCGCGGCCGGAGCCGGCGAGGTGGCGGACGGCCAGCCGGGCGCCGTGGGCGTGGTCGGTCACCACCCGCTCCGCGCCCGGTACGTCGTCCCCGGAGCGCCGCTCCACCAGGACGTACGGCACGCCGAGCGCCGCGAGCCAGTCCTGGTCGCCGGGCGTTCCGCACGGCGCGATGAGCAGCCCGTCGATTCCGTGGGACAGGAGTTGGCGGACCTGCGCCCTCTCCTCGTCCGGGCTGTACTGCGAGAGGCCGAGGACCAGCCGGACGCCCCGGGCGGCCGCCGCCTCCCTCGCGCCCCTGATCACCTCGGGGTAGTAGTAGTCGGCCGTCGGCACGACGAGGCCGAAGACCAGCCCGGGGCCGGACGGAGGCGGCGGCTGGAACGCGGCCGGGGCCGACGCCGTCTCGGGGAGCAGCGCACCGCCGTGCACCCGGGCCACCAGACCCCGCTCGGCGAGTGCCTCGACGTCCCGGCGCACGGTCACCGCGGAGACCTTCAACTCCTCGGCGAAGTCCGTCACTCGAAGCGAGCCGCGCTCCCGCAGCCGCCGCAGTATCGCCTGGTGCCTGTCCTCGGCATGCACGTGGTTCCGCCCCTCCCCGCCGGCCTCCGCCGACCGCCGTCAACCGCTGACCAGGAGCGTAACCCTCGTTAGATCGTTCGTGCACGATTCTGCGCGAACGATCAATTTCCTTGATGAATGTGCGAAGTATTGCGCGTTCTTTCGATCTCATGAGAGAAACCGCTCCATCGCGCCGCGCTCGCCTCTCCCGCTCGCCCTCCTTCGCCCGTCCCTCCTTCCTCGCTTTCGCTCCGGAGGTCCGCCACCATGCCATCCCCGCAGGGCAGTTCACGCCGTACCTTCCTCGCCGCGTCCGGTACCGGCGCCGCCGCCGTCACCCTCGGTCTGACGCTGCCCGCCGCACCGGCCGTCGCGGCCCAACTCGCCCCGACGGCAGATGAGTTCGACGGCTTGCGCCTGCGCTGGCGCGATCTGACGCTCGGTACCGGATACGACGCCACCGCCGAGCCCTACGCCACCAAGCTCGCCGCCCTGGGCACTTCGGCCCGCGCCGCGCTCGCCGCGATGGCCCCCGCGACCGGTTCCCTCTGGCCCGACCAGCCGCTCACCAACCCCGCCACCGGCTCCGCCAACATGACCGCGAGCTACGGCCGGCTCAACACCATGGCGCAGGCCTGGGCCCAGCCCGGCACCGGATCCACCGATGACACCGCCCTGATCGCCGCCGTCGGCAAGGGACTCGACCACCTCTACACACAGATCTACAACGAGAACACCAAGTCCTTCGGCAACTGGTGGGACTGGCAGATCGGCAGCTCCCGGCTCGTCCTCGACACCGCGGTCATCGCCTACGACACCCTCACCGCCGAACAGATCGGGCACTGCACCGCCGCCATCGACCACTTCGTGCCGGACAGCGCGGTCGCCGTCTACAGCGGCACCTCCACCGGCGCCAACCGCACCGATCTGTGCCGGGTGCTCGCCACCCGCGGGGTGCTCGGCCGCAACGCCGCGAAGATCGCGCTCGCCCGCGACGCCCTCTCGCCCGTCTTCCCGTACGTCACCGGCGGCGACGGCCTGTACGCCGACGGCTCGTTCGTCCAGCACACCTGGATCGCCTACACCGGCTCGTACGGGGAGGTGCAGATCGACGGCCTGTCCCGGCTGTTCGCGCTGCTCGCCGGCTCCACCTGGGCGGTCACCGACCCCAACCGGCAGATCATCCTGGACTCCGTCGAGCGCAGCTACGCGCCCTTCCTCCACGACGGCCTGATGATGGACTGCGTCAACGGCCGCGCGATCTCCCGCCAGACCACCGACGACCAGCTGATGGGCCGCACGATCATGGCCCATATCGCCATGCTGGCCCTCGGCGCTTCGGCCGCCGAACGCGACCGCTGGCGCGCGCTCATCAAGGGCTGGGTGCAGCGCAACCGGACCACCCCCGTCCTCACCGACCAGCGCCTCTCCGTCGCCAACCTCGCCCTGCTGCGCGCGGCCGTGGATGCCGCACCCTCGGCGGCCCCCGCGCCCACCGGACCGCGCCTGTTCCCCGCGATGGACCGCGCGGTGCACCGCGGCGCCCGCTTCGCCGCCTCCCTGAGCATGTCCTCAAGCCGGATCGCGTACTACGAGAACGGCAACGGCGAGAACCTGCGCGGCTGGCACACCGGCTCGGGGATGCTCGCCTGGTGGGGCGAGGGCTTCGCGGGGGACCAGTACAGCGACGGCTTCTGGCCGACCGCCGACCCGTACCGCATGCCCGGCACCACCGTCTCGCGCAAACCGCTCGCCGACGGCGAGGGCGGCGCGTGGGGCGCGGCCAGGCCGGCCACGACCTGGGTCGGCGGCGCCGGCGACGGTACGTACGCGGCCGTCGGCCAGCACCTCAAGGGGCTGTCCTCCACCCTCACCGCCCGCAAGTCCTGGTTCTTCGTCGGCGACGAGATCGTCTGCCTGGGCGCCGGGATCACCGCCGCGGACGGCGCCCCGGTCGAAACGGTCGCCGACCACCGCAACCTCGGCGCCACCGGCACCGACGCCCTCACCGTCGACGGCCGCCGACTGCCCACGACCCTGGGCCGGCACGACAGCTTCCGGCGGGCCCGCTGGGCGCACCTCGCGGGCCACGGCGGCTATGTCTTCCCCGACGGTGCCGCCGTACAGGCCCTGCGCGAGGAGCGCACCGGGACGTGGAAGGCCATCAACACCGGCGGCACCGCGGACCCCGTCACCCGTCGCTACCTCACGCTCTGGTTCGACCACGGCACCGACCCCACCGACGCCTCGTACGCCTACGTCCTGCTGCCCGGGGCCCGTCAGCTGGAGACCGCGGTCCGCGCCGCCGATCGCGACAAGATCCGCGTTCTCGCCAACTCGGCCTCCGTGCAGGCCATGTGGGCCCGCAGGCTGGGGCTGCTCGCGGCGAACTTCTGGACGGCGGGCGCGACGGGCGGTCTCGGCGTGGACGGCCCGGCGAGCGTCCTCGTCCACACCGCGCACCGCACGGCGACACTGTCGCTCGCCGCGCCCGAGCGCTCGGGCACACCGGTCGAGCTGACCTGGGACCGGCCGGTGCGCTCGGTCGCCACCCGGGATCCGCGGGTGGAGGTGCTGTCCACCGGGCGCTCGCTGCGGCTGCGCGTCACGCCCGGAACGTCCTGCGACACGGTGCGAACCGAGGTCGTCCTGGGCTGACCCGGGCCCGGTCCCGCCCCGGCGAGGCGCCGACCGGAGCCGACCGGACGCCGACCGGACGCCGACGGGACGTTGCGGGACCGGTGCGGAGTCGCTGTCGGAACCCAACAGATCTCGGGGTCCTTGCGCTGTCGAGTCGGCTGCCCGGCGTGGGTCTACTGTCAGGCCTCACTAGGAAAGCGGTCCCGAGACTGTTCGGAGTCGACGGAGGAAATCCTTGGTCCCTTTCGTAGGGTCGGTACATGACCGTTGTGGACCAGACCCCGGGTGAGCCGAGCGATACGCGTGGCCGTGTGGCAGAACTTCTCGCCCTGCGTGAGGAAGCCCGTCGCGGGCCGAGCGAGCGGGCGACCGAGGCGCAGCACGCCAAGGGCAAGCTGACCGCCCGCGAGCGCATCGACCTGCTGCTCGACCCGGACTCGTTCCACGAGGTCGAGCAGCTGCGCCGGCACCGGGCCGTCGGCTTCGGCCTGGAGGCGAAGAAGCCGTACACCGACGGTGTCATCACCGGCTGGGGCACGGTCGAGGGCCGCACGGTCTTCGTCTACGCGCACGACTTCCGCATCTTCGGCGGCGCGCTGGGCGAGGCCCACGCCACGAAGATCCACAAGATCATGGACATGGCCATCGCGGCCGGCGCCCCGCTGGTCTCGCTGAACGACGGCGCCGGTGCCCGGATCCAGGAGGGCGTCAGCGCGCTCGCCGGCTACGGCGGCATCTTCCAGCGCAACACCCGCGCCTCGGGTGTGATCCCGCAGATCAGCGTGATGCTCGGCCCCTGCGCGGGCGGCGCGGCCTACAGCCCCGCCCTCACGGACTTCGTCTTCATGGTCCGCGAGACCTCGCAGATGTTCATCACCGGTCCGGACGTGGTGCGGGCGGTGACGGGCGAGGAGATCTCCCAGAACGGCCTCGGCGGCGCGGACGTGCACGCCGAGACCTCCGGCGTGGCGCACTTCGCGTACGACGACGAGGAGACGTGCCTGGCGGAGGTGCGCTACCTGATCTCGATGCTGCCGTCGAACAACCGGGAGAACCCGCCGGTCCACGCCAGTGACGACCCCGCCGACCGCCGCTCCGACATCCTCCTGGACCTGGTCCCGGCGGACGGCAACCGGCCGTACGACATGCACAAGGTGATCGAGGAGCTCGTCGACGACGGCGACTTCCTGGAGATCCACGAGCGCTGGGCGCGGAACATCATCTGTGCCCTGGCCCGGCTCGACGGCCAGGTCGTCGGCATCGTGGCGAACCAGCCGCAGTCCCTGGCCGGTGTCCTGGACATCGAGGCGAGCGAAAAGGCTGCCCGCTTTGTCCAGATGTGCGATGCTTTCAATATTCCGATCGTGACCCTGCTGGACGTCCCCGGGTTCCTGCCGGGTGTCTCCCAGGAGCACGGCGGGATCATCCGCCACGGAGCGAAGCTGCTCTACGCGTACTGCAACGCGACGGTGCCCCGCATCTCGCTGATCCTGCGCAAGGCCTACGGCGGCGCGTACATCGTCATGGACTCCCAGTCCATCGGCGCGGACCTCACCTACGCGTGGCCGACCAACGAGATCGCGGTGATGGGTGCCGAGGGTGCCGCCAACGTCATCTTCCGCCGCCAGATCGCGGAGGCCGAGGACCCGGAGGCGATGCGGTCGCGCATGGTCAAGGAGTACAAGGCCGAGCTGATGCACCCGTACTACGCGGCCGAGCGCGGCCTGGTGGACGACGTGATCGACCCCGCCGAGACCCGGGCCGTCCTCATCGCCTCGCTGGCGATGCTCAAGACCAAGCACGCCGACCTGCCCTCCCGCAAGCACGGCAACCCGCCTCAGTAAGAGGGCCTACCGGACCTCAGCCAAGAGGAGACGAACTTGACCACCCCGAACTCCAACTCGTCCGAGTCCCTGCTCCGCGTGGAGAAGGGCGAAGCCGCTCCCGAGGAGCTCGCCGCGATCACCGCGGTGCTGCTCGCCCGCGCCGCCGCCCAGCCGGCCGCCGCCGCCCCCAAGCGCGGCCGCTCCACCGCGGGCTGGCGCCGCCTGGAGCGCACCCCCGGCTTCCGCGCTCCCCACTCCTGGCAGGGCTGACCCCGCCCAGGAGCCGTCCGCAGAAAGCCCCCGCCTCGACAGGCGGGGGCTTTTTCGCTGTTCCCGCAGCCGGAGAGTTCATCGACTCCATCGCGGCGGCCGTCGCCGGACGGGTCGGCAAGGACGCGCTCATCGCCTTCGCCGACGCCTACCGGGCCTACGCCCTGGCCCACCCGGGCCGGTACGCCGCTACCCAGTACCAGATCGACCCCGAGCTGCTCGCCGGCACGACCGTGCTGGCGAGCACGGTGGACACCACGTACGGAATGCTCCGCGGCTACGGCCTCACGGAGCCCGACCTGACCGACGCGGTACGCCTGCTGCGGAGCACCTTCCACGGCTACCTCACGCTCGAAGCGGAGGGCGGCTTCGGCCACCCCCGCGAGGTGCGGAGGTCGTGGGAGCGCGGGGTCCAGGCGCTGCACGTTCTCCTGGAGCACTGGCCCAGGAGCGAAGAGGGGGACGAACACCATGACTGAACCGGCCATCGGCACCCTGGAGGTCCCCGGCGCGAGCCTGCGCTACGAGGTGCGCGGCGCCGGGCCCGTGCTGCTGCTCATCGTGGGCGGCGGCGGGGACGCGGGGATCTTCGAACCGGTCGCCGACGCGCTCGCCGACCGGTTTACGGTGGTGACCTACGATCCGCGCGGCCACTCCCGCAGCCCGCTCGACGGGCCCGATGTGGACCAGCGCGTGGAGACACAGGCCGACGACGCGTACCGGCTGCTCGAACGGGTCGCGCCCGACGGCCCGCCCGCGTACGTCTTCGGGACCAGCTCGGGGGCGATCGTGGCGGTGGAGCTGCTCACCCGCCACCCCGAGCGGCTGGCGAGAGTGGTCGCCCACGAGCCCGTGCTGGTCTCGCTGTTGCCCGACGCGGCCGAGCAGCACACCTTTTTCAGCCAGGTCGTATCCACTTTCCACCGGGCCGGAGTGGATGCCGCGATGGCCGAAATGGGTGCGGGGTGCGGCGAGGAGCGGGGCGAGGAGCCGGACCTGTCCGGGCTCTCGCCGCGGATGCTCGCCACGCTGTCGCGGGTGCGGGGGAACTCGGCGTTCTTCCTGGGCCGGATCCTGGGGCAGTTCAGCGCCCACGCACCGGATCTGGCCCAACTCGACGCCAGTGCGGGCAAGTTGGTGCCCGCCGCGGGCTGGGCGTCGTACCGGCTGCGGCTGTACCGGCCCGCGGCGTGGCTGGCCGAGCGGTACGGGGTCGCTCTCGCGGAGTTCCCCGGGGCCACGTCGGTGTGGTGACCCGCCCCCGTGAATTCGCCCTCGAACTGGGCGAGTTGCTGCGCTGAAACGCGGAGCCCCGCACCCCGGGGCTCCGCACGCAGGTGCGTCTGGTTACCGCAGTCGTGCCATGAGGGCGTGTTCGACGAGGGTGATGAGGGCGCTCTTGGCGTCGGCGCGGTGGCGGGCGTCGGTGACGATGATGGGGGTGTCGGGTCCGATCTGGAGTGCTTCGCGTACTTCGTCGGGGGTGTAGGGCTGGTGTCCGTCGAAGCCGTTGAGGGCGATGACGAAGGGGAGTCCTGAGTTTTCGAAGTAGTCGACGGCGGGGAAGCAGTCGGCGAGGCGGCGGGTGTCGACGAGGACGACGGCGCCGATGGCGCCGCGGACGAGGTCGTCCCACATGAACCAGAAGCGGTCCTGTCCGGGGGTGCCGAACAGGTAGAGGATGAGGTCCTGGTCGAGGGTGATGCGGCCGAAGTCCATGGCCACGGTGGTGGTGGTCTTGTCTCCGGTGTGGGTCAGGTCGTCGATTCCGGCGGAGGCGGAGGTCATGACGGCTTCGGTGCGCAGGGGGTTGATCTCCGAGACCGCGCCGACGAACGTGGTCTTGCCCACGCCGAAGCCGCCCGCCACCACGATCTTCGCCGACGTGGTGGAACGGGCGGCACCGCCGCTAGAGCTTGCGAAGTCCACTGAGCACCCTTTCGAGCAGTGTCACGTCTGGCTGTCCGCCGGCGGACTCGTCGCCGCCGGGCTGATGGATGGCGACAAGTCCGGCCTCGGCCAGGTCGGCTACGAGGATCCGGGCTACGCCGAGGGGGATGGTGAGGAGTGCCGAGATCTCGGCGACCGACTTGATCTCGCGGCACAGATGGCAGATCCGCTGGTGCTCGGGCAACTGCCCTTGCAGCCTTGACGGTTCGGCCGTGGTGTGCACCAGCGCCTCGATGGCGAGCTGGTAGCGCGGCCTGGTCCGGCCGCCGGTCATGGCGTACGGGCGCACAAGCGGGTTGTGCGCGCCGCCCGCAGGGGAGGGCTGGGGGGTCTGCCTCGGCTGCACCGGTTCGATCCGGGGCTGCGGCGGCTGGTCGTACGGGCTGGGCCGGCGGTTCGGCTGCTGATAGGGCTGCTGGTAGTGGCCGCCCTGGCCCTGACCCTGTCTGCCGGGAGTGGAGGGGTAGTTGAAGCGGTTCTGGCCGTGCTCACCCGGAGACTGCTGTCCACCGCTGTAGGGGTGCCCGCCTGGGGGTGTTGTCACGTTTCCTCCTCCGACTACCGGTGCCCGTCCCATTGGGGCCGCGCCACCGCACCTTATGGGGCGGTGGCGAGAAACGCACGGCCTGTCTGCTGATTGAGAACTGATCGGTAACTAGTTAAGAAGGCTTCCCTGAAGCTCGGCGCGGAGGTCGGGAGTCAGCACGCTTCCGGCCCGGTCCACGAGCAGTGCCATCTCGTAGCCCACCAGGCCGATGTCGGCCTCGGGGTGTGCGAGGACGGCGAGGGAGGAACCGTCGGAGACCGACATGATGAAGAGGAAGCCGCGCTCCATCTCCACCACCGTCTGGTTGACGGCGCCGCCTTCGAAGATCCGGGAGGCGCCCGCGGTGAGGGACGTCAGACCGGAGGCCACGGCCGCCAGCTGATCGGCCCGGTCCCGGGGGAAGCCTTCGGACATCGCCAGCAGGAGTCCGTCGGCGGAGACCACCACCGTGTGGGACACCCCGGGGGTGTTGTCCACGAAGTTGGTGATCAACCAGTTCAGATTCTGCGCCGCCTGGCTCATCGGGCTCACACTAACGCTCCTGGTTGTAGGTGTTACTGGTGTCCGACCCCGCGTTACGGCCCTGCTGGACACCGCGGCGCAGGTTGCTCAACCTGCCCCGCACGTCCTCCGGAGCGCGGGAGACCTGGGGGCCGCCCTGCGGGGTCTGCTCGGCCGCGCCCTCGACCAGATTGGCCTTGGGCACCCGCCGGGGGAGACCGGAGGGAGTGACCCCGCCGGCCTTGGGCTCACGCAGCTTCTCGGCCCGCGTCCAGCGCTCGTCGTTGGTCGAACGCCAGTCGCCTGCCGGTCCGTCCGGCGTCTCGGCCTGCTGTTCCTGCTCGGGCTCGGCCGGCCAGCTCTGCTGGCTGCCGCGCCTCGGCAGACCGGCGTCGGTCATCTCGTGGGCGGGGGCCGGGGTGGGGCCCGGACGGTCGAAGCCTACGCGGTCCGCGGCACCCGCGGGAACGCCCCGGGATTCCTCCACGGATTCCGCTTCCGGCTGGAAGGGAGCCGCGTACGGCTCCTGGTAGGTGCTCGCCCCCGGCCAATCGCCTTGCGGCGCCTGGCCGTTGTAGGGAGCCTCGTAGGGGCCCTGGTCGGCTGCGGGCTCCCGGTAGGAGCCTTCCGGATAGGCGGACTCACGGTAGCCGTCACGGGGTGCGTAGGAGTCCTGGGCGTAGCCCCCGGTGTGCTCGGGGGCGTACCCCTGGTTCTGGTACGAGCCGTCGTAGCCGGCGCCCTGCTGGGGCTCGTAGGAGCCCTCGTAGGACTGCTCCTGCGCGGGGTACTGCTGCTGGTTCTGGTAAGCGCCGTCGTACGCCGGGTTCTGCTGGGACTCGATCTCGTCCCGGAACAGCGGGCGTTCGCCGCCCTGCGCCTGGGCCTCCAGGGCCGCTCGGCGCTCCTCGCGCATCAACGACCGGTTCACCGGGTCGAGTTCACGGGGGTCGGACTGCTCGGCGTTCTCGTACCGCGAGTCGTCGAAGCCGAGTTCGGCCGCTGTGCGCATCGGCGCGGGCACGGCCTCGTAGGGCTGCTCCCGGTGCTGCTGTGCGGGGATGATCGACGAGACCGTGAAGTCGTCGCCCATCGGCGCGCTCTCGCCGCCGCCACCGTGGGTGATCGGGTCCGGGAGCATGACCAGGGACGTGGTTCCGGCCTGCTCGCCCGAGGGGCGCAGCTGGACGCGGATGCCGTGCCGGTCGGCGAGGCGGCCGACCACGAACAGGCCCATGCGCTGCGAGACGGCGGCGTCCACGGTCGGCGGGTTGGCCAGGCGGTGGTTGATGTCCGCGAAGTCCTCGGCGGTCAGGCCGATGCCCTTGTCGTGGATCTCGACCATCACACGGCCGTCGGGAAGACGGGTCGCGGTGACGCGGACCTTGGTCTGCGGCGAGGAGAACGTGGTCGCGTTCTCCAGGAGCTCGGCGAGCAGGTGCACGAGGTCGGTCACGGCCCGGCCGTGGATCTCGGCCTCCGGCACGCCCGACAGCTCGATGCGCTCGTAGGACTCCACCTCGGAGGAGGCGGCGCGCAGCACGTCGACCAGCGGGACCGGCTGGTCCCAGCGGCGGCCCGGCTCCTCGCCGGCGAGGACCAGGAGGTTCTCGCCGTTGCGGCGCATACGGGTCGCCAGGTGGTCGAGCTTGAACAGGCTCTCCAACTGGTCCGGGTCGGCCTCGTTGTTCTCCAGATCGGTGATGAGGGTCAGCTGGCCCTCGATCAGGGACTGGTTGCGGCGCGAGAGGTTGGTGAAGATCGCGTTGACGTTGCCCCGGAGCAGGGCCTGTTCGGCGGCGAGCCGGACGGCCTCGCGGTGGACCTGGTCGAAGGCCCGGGCGACCTCGCCGATCTCGTCCGTGGAGTCGATCGGGATCGCCTCGACCCGGGTGTCGACCCGGCCCGGTTCGGTGCGCGAGAGCTGGTCGACGAGCATCGGCAGGCGCTGCTCGGCCACATCGAAGGCGGCGTTGCGCAGCCGGCGCATCGAGCGGCTCATCTGGCGGGCCACGATGCCGGCCAGGATGAACGCGGCGAGCAGGGCGACCACGACGATCGCGCCGTTGACGTAGGCGGTGGTCTTGGCGTCGTCGGCGATCTGCCCGGCCTCGGTCACGGCCCGGGTCACCAGCTCGTCCTCGACCTGGCTGTAGCCGTCGAACTTGGAGGTGGCGGCGGCCGTCCAGGACTCGGGGGTGATGCCCTGGGCCTTGAGCTGCTTGAGGCTCTGGACGCTCTGGGCATCGCCGATCGCGGCGGCCATCCCGCTGTAGATCGAGCCGTCGGCGGACGGGGCCGCGCTGATGTGCGGACCGTCGTCGGCCTTCAGCTTCACGCCGGGGAAGTCCTGGGCGGCCTTCTTGGCCTTCTCCGCCATGACGTCCTTGAGATGCTTGCTGTCGGCGTCCGTACCACCCGCGTCGAACTCGCCCAGGGCGATGAACTCCAGGTAGTTGTACGAGTTGAACGCCTTGACCTGCATCTGGAAGGTCTTGGGGTCGTCGCTCGGCCGCAGCAGCAGGTGCAGGCCGATGGAACGCTGGAGCGACTCCGCCGACTTGGCGAGGTCGACCGCGTACACCATGCGGCCGTAGCTGGTGATGTTGCCGGTGCCCAGGCCGAGCTCGTTGGAGAACGTGCTCAGGTAGTGCGGGATCGCGGTGTAGCCCTCTTCGGTCAGCACCGGGTTCTTGGCCTCGACGCCCTTGGCGTACGCGGTCTTGCGCAGGTCGTCGAGGGTCTTCTCCGCCTCGTGGACCTTGGCGAGGCGGCGCTTGAGGCTGGGAGTGTCCGGCATGCCCTGGACGGCCTGGTCGAACTTGGCGCGGGCCGCGTCGGAGGTCGCGTACGCCTTGCTGACGACGTCGCTGTCGCGCTTGTTCTCCAGGAGCGGCTGAGCGGTGAGGTCACGCTCGTTGAGCAGGGCCTGGCCGTAGTCGGAGGCGGCGCGGACGATGTTCGCGACCTTCTCGGCGTTGCGGGCGTCGCGCCAGGTGGATATGGATCCGTTCACCTCGAAGCCGCCCATGACGAGGCCGACCAGAACGGGGATGAGGAGGATCGCGTTCAGCCTGGTGGCCACCCGCCAGTTGCGCGGCGAGAAGCGGCTCTTGCTGCCCGGGGCGGCCTTCTTGCCGTTGTCCGGGGCAGAGGTCTGGGGCGCGGGCTGTGCCACCGCCGTGCGCTGCGGCGGGGTGAAGTTGCCCCGCGCCTGCTGCGTCGCGGAGCTCGTCCTGCTTCGCTTCACTCGACCAACAACCTCTCGGAGCCGGCACCCGTGGGGCGTGCCGCGTGTCTTTCAGAGCCGTACTTCTCGGGGCCGTACTACTCGGGAGTTCGTCGAATTCCAGCACGTGGGACGGTCGCCATCCAAACGTCTGGAATCTCGGGTTCCGAGTGGCCAAGACCTCAGATAAAACGGGCATAAAGAGCGAGCCCCGCCAAATGACGGGGCTGTTGTGAGCGCAGTGACACCGGATGAACGCGGCGGGTTGCGGTGACACGGGAATTCTCTGTCGAAACGTTATGAACACAGGGGCGGATCGTGGCAAAGGACACAGTCCGCCCCCGTTTCGCCTACGACAACTGCCGTAGGGCGCTGCCTACTTGAGTCGTGCCATGAGGGCGTGTTCGACGAGGGTGATGAGGGCGCTCTTGGCGTCGGCGCGGTGGCGGGCGTCGGTGACGATGATGGGGGTGTCGGGTCCGATCTGGAGTGCTTCGCGTACTTCGTCGGGGGTGTAGGGCTGGTGTCCGTCGAAGCCGTTGAGGGCGATGACGAAGGGGAGTCCTGAGTTTTCGAAGTAGTCGACGGCGGGGAAGCAGTCGGCGAGGCGGCGGGTGTCGACGAGGACGACGGCGCCGATGGCGCCGCGGACGAGGTCGTCCCACATGAACCAGAAGCGGTCCTGTCCGGGGGTGCCGAACAGGTAGAGGATGAGGTCCTGGTCGAGGGTGATGCGGCCGAAGTCCATGGCCACGGTGGTGGTGGTCTTGTCTCCGGTGTGGGTCAGGTCGTCGATTCCGGCGGAGGCGGAGGTCATGACGGCTTCGGTGCGCAGGGGGTTGATCTCCGAGACCGCGCCGACGAACGTGGTCTTGCCCACGCCGAAGCCGCCCGCCACCACGATCTTCGCCGACGTGGTGGAACGGGCGGCACCGCCGCTAGAGCTTGCGAAGTCCACTGAGCACCCTCTCAAGCAGCGTTACGTCCGGCGTACCGCCGGTCTCTCCATTGCCCGGCTGGTGGATGGCCACCATGCCGGCCTCGGCCAGGTCGGCTACGAGGATCCGGGCGACCCCGAGCGGCATCTGGAGCAGCGCGGAGACCTCGGCCACCGACTTGACCTCACGGCAGAGGTGGCATATCCGCTGGTGCTCGGGAAGCAGCGTGGCAAGGTGCGCCGGGTCTGCTGTGGTACTGACCAGCGCCTCGATGGCGAGCTGGTAGCGCGGCCTGGTCCGGCCGCCGGTCATGGCGTACGGACGGACCAGCGGCTGGTCGCCTTCACCGTCGTACGCCGCGTCGTGCAGCGCGCCGTACGAATCGTGTGAGGCGGGTGGCGGGGTCATTGGTTCCTCCGGGCGGGGACAGCAAGGCATCTGCAAGCCGTCTGACAGGGCCGGTGGGGGGGAAGTGGTGCGGCCAGGACGGATGTTCTGCGTCGTGCGGGAGTCGTACGCGCCGGAGGGGGCGGCACCTCGGCTCCCGACCCCCGGCCTCGCGAGCGGCTCGGCCGGGGGATTTGCGGTCAGTGGAGCAGGCTGCCCTGGAGTTCGGCGCGCAGGTCCGGAGTGAGGACGCTGCCCGCGCGGTCGACCAGGAGGGCCATCTCGTAGCCCACCAGGCCGATGTCGCACTCCGGGTGGGCGAGCACGGCCAGGGAGGAACCGTCGGACACGGACATCAGGAAGAGGAAACCGCGCTCCATCTCGACCACGGTCTGGGCGACGCTGCCCCCCTCGAAGATCCGGGAGGCCCCGGCGGTCAGCGAGGTCAGACCGGACGCCACGGCGGCCAGCTGGTCGGCGCGGTCGCGCGGGAAACCTTCGGACATGGCGAGGAGCAGGCCGTCGGCGGAGACCACCACCGTGTGGGACACCCCTGGGGTGTTGTCCACAAAGTTGGTGATCAACCAGTTCAGGTTCTGTGCCGCCTGGCTCATCGGACTCAACTAACGCTCCTGCTGGTGAGTGGGGTCCACGTGGAAGCTGCCGGTCGAGCCGTTGTTGGCCTGCCGGCCCTGCTGGATGCCCCGGCGGAGATTGGTCAGTCGGCCGCGCACGTCATCGGGCGCCCGGGAGACCTGGGGTCCTGCCTGGTGGTTCTGCTGCTGTGCGGTGCCCGGCACCAGGTTGGCGCGCGGGACCCGCTTGGGAAGTCCGGACGTGGTCACGCCGCCGGCGGCGGGCTTGCGGGCCCGCTCGGCCTGGCGGACCAGGTCGTCGTTGGGCGAACTGCGCCAGGCGCCGCCGCCCTCGCGGACGGGGAGCCGCTCGGGGGCCGGCTGCTGGGGGTCCTGGGGTGCCTGCGGGGCACCACCCTGCTGCTGGCCGCCCTGCTGCTGGAACCAGTTGGTCTCCAGCGTGTCGTACAGCGGGGTGCGTCCGTCACCGGCGCCGGCCGGCGGCAGCGCCCACCCGTCGCCGGGCCGCCGTGCCTCGTCGAGCCGCTCCGCGGCGCCCCCGTCCTCGGGCCCCGACGGTGCGGGCAGGCTCGCGGCGGGCAGCCGCGGGGCGCCGAAGCCGTCGGCCTCGGGGCGCCGGCGCGGGGCACCGGGACCGGGACCGAAGTCCTGGACCTGCTGGGGCTGCTGCTGGTACTGCTGCGGCTGGACCGGCTGCGGCGCGGGCGGCCGCGGCGCGTTGAAGTCCGGGCGGGCGAACCCGGAGGTCGCCGCCGGGTTCTGCCGGCCGTCGGCCGCGGGCCGCCCGTACGGGTCGGTGTCCTGGCCGGGCCGTGCGAACGAGCCGGTGGCGGACGGGTCCTGCGCGGGGCGCTCGAACTGCCCGGTGCCGGACGGGTCCTGGTCCGGACGCGCGAACGAGCCGGTGTTGGAGGCCTGGTCGCCGTAGCCGTTGTAGGTGCCGGGGCGCTCGAACTGCCCGGTCGCGGCCGGGTCCTGCGCGGTCGGCGCGCCGAACACGTCGGGGCGTACGAACGTGCCGGTGCCCGAACCCTGGTCCTGCTGGGCGCCGGGCGGGGGGCCGTCGAAGTCCGGGCGCGCGAACTCGGCCGTGGCGGCCGGGCCCTGGCGGTCGTCGAGGGCGGGACGCGGGTACTGGCCGGTGTGCTGCTCCGGCTCCTCGTGGCCGCGCGGCGCGTCCAGGGCCGACGACGGGTCGGTGCCCCAGCTCGCGGCCTGCGGCCGGACCGGCTGCTGCGCCTGCGGGTTGCCGCCGGGCAGCTCGGCACGCGGGGCGCCGGGCGGCGGGGTCATCGGACGGTCACCGCGGCGGGGGGCCGCCGGGGCGCTGCCGAACGCGTTCTGCTGGCCCTGCTGCGGGGCCTGACCCTGCTGGGGGCCGCCGTTGCGGGGCGGAAGGGCCGCGCGCGGGCCCTGGCCGCCGGCGACCTGGCCGCGCGGGGCGCCCGCGCCGAGCCGACCGCCGGG
>NZ_NNBJ01000013.1:0-40533 GCF_002803085.1 Streptomyces sp. CB01201
TCGGGCCCGATTCCCGGTCTCCCGGGGCCAAGTCGGCTTGTCTTCCCGGCTGTTGGGCCGTTCCGACGAGTGAGACATTAGCGGAATCCTGGCCCCCGACGCCAATCGGGGTGCGTTCTCGAACGCGGATTCCTCATTTCGCAAAAGCGCACGAAAAACGAGACGACTAGGTGTCGTTCATAAGAAGTGGTTGGTGCGGAATGGCTGTCCGGGGACCGACCGGGGTCGGCGCTCACGTCGGACAACTCGGAGAACACTACGTAGCGGGGATGGCCGTGTCAACCCTCGGCCGTGGCTCCCCGGGGGAGATCGGGGGCGGGCCGCCGGGGTGGTCCCACGGGGTGGTTCAGCGGGGTGGTTTGGCGGGCTCAGGCGTCCCGACCTCGTACTTTCGGCGGAGGCAGGCGTGGCGTGACGGCTGATCTCCTGGCGCTGCCCTGCGTCCTAGCTTGGCGAGTATGAGGTCTCTTCTTCGGATTGCCGTGGCCGCCGCGACCTTCCTCCTGGTGGGGATGGCCGTCGCGCCCGGGGCCGCACACGCCGTGAATGGCGATGAGCGGATCGCCCAGATGCGGCTGCGGGTCGTCGATGCGGTCAACGAGGGCACCCTGAGCGAGATCCAGCGGCTCCGGGGCGCCACCGGTGGTGGCCTGTCCGAGGAGGTGGTCCGGCTTGAGGCGAAGCTGCGCAGCGGGTGGCAGCTCGCGGCGGACCTGAGGTCGGTGCGGTCGCACGGGGCTGTGCAGGGACGGGGCTTCGTGGAGGCCGCCGGGACACACACGGCGATGGGGTCGGCGACGGGCGCTGTCGCGGACGACGCCGGTAGTGGCGCGGCTCTGCTGTCGACGCCGGCCTCGTCGGCCTCGTCGACGCCGGCTGTGTATTCGGTCGCGTACTCGGTGGATCCGTCGGGCGGGTCCGTGAGCGGTTCGGCGAGGGCCTCGGCAGGCGGCTCGGCAGCTGGCTCGTCTTCCGGGCGTGGTCGCGGTGGGGACAACGCGTTCGAGGCCGCGCGGGCCGCGCTGCCGGACACCCCGGTCGGGGTGCTGAGCCTCATCGGTGGAGGTGCACTGGCCCTCGTCGGGGGCGGGATGGCCGCCGCCGTGGTGCGGCGGCCGTACAAGAAGGACTAGCCGCGGCCCGGTTCAGCTGTTGCCGGAGGCCAGTTCGCGGCTGCGGTCGCGGGCCGCTTCGAGTGCCGCGATCAGGGCGGCCCGTACGCCGTGGTTCTCCAGCTCGCGGATCGCGCTGATGGTCGTGCCCGCCGGGGACATCACCGCCTCGCGGAGCTTCACCGGGTGCTCGCCGCTGTCGCGCAGCATCACGGCGGCGCCGATCGCGGACTGCACGATCAGGTCGTACGCCTGGGCGCGTGGCAGGCCGAGCAGGATGCCGGCGTCCGTCATGGCCTCGACCAGGTAGTAGAAGTAGGCCGGGCCCGAGCCGGAGAGGGCCGTTGCCGCGTCCTGCTGCGACTCCGGCACGCGCAGGGTCTTGCCCACGCCGCCGAAGATCTCCTCCGTATGGGCGAGGTGGTCCGGGGTCGCGTGGCTGCCCGCACTGATCACCGACATGCCCTCGTCGACCAGGACCGGCGTGTTCGGCATGACGCGTACGACCGGGGTGCCGGCGGCCAGGCGGGCCTCGATGAACGAGCTCGGGATGCCGGCGGCGGCACTGATCACCAGGCGGTCGTTGGTGAGGTGCGGGGCGAGTTCGTCCAGGAGCGTGCCCATGTCCTGGGGCTTCACGGCGAGGATCAGGGTGTCCGCGCGCTTGGCGGCCTCGGCGTTGGTGACGGCGTCCACGCCGTAACGGTTGTGGAGTTCCGCGGCGCGGTCGGGGCGGCGGGCGGTCACGAGGAGGTTGGCCGGGTGCCAGCCGGCCCGGATCATTCCGCTGAGGAGGGCCTCGCCGATCTTGCCGGTGCCGAGGACTGCGACGGTCTGGGTCATGGTCACCCTCCAGGTGGTGCGGCGCTTCGTGCCGTCATCCTCGCATCGGGGGCGGCCGGCCGAAGGGGGCGTCCGAAGGGCGGTACGGGGCGCGGCGTTACGCCGTTGCGGGGCCGGCGGGCAGGTACGGGTTCACGGGGTGCGGCGGGGCAGGGTGGCCGCGCCCAGGGCCAGGACCACGATCGCCACCGCGGCCACGATGCCGGCGTCCCGCGCGAAGGCGGCCGTGGGGTGGGGGTGGTGCAGGACCTGGGTCATCGCGTCGACCGCGTACGACATGGGCAGCACGTCGGAGATCCAGCGCAGTACCGGCTGCATGGTGTCGCGCGGGGTGAACAGGCCGCAGAGCAGGAGCTGGGGGAAGATCACCGCCGGCATGAACTGGACCGCCTGGAACTCCGATGCCGCGAACGCGGAGACGAACAGGCCGAGGGCGGTGCCGAGCAGCGCGTCGAGGAGGGCGACCAGAAGGAGCAGCCACGGGGAGCCGGTGACGTTCAGGTCGAGCAGCCAGAGGGCGATGCCCGTCGCGATGAGCGACTGGAGCACGGCGATCGCGCCGAACGCGAGTGCGTAGCCCCCGATGAGGTCGCCTTTGGCCAGGGGCATGGCGAGGAGGCGTTCCAGGGTGCCGGAGGTGCGTTCGCGCAGGGTGGCGATGGACGACACCAGGAACATCGTGATCAGCGGGAAGATGCCGAGCAGTGAGGCGCCGATGCTGTTGAACACGGCCGGGCTGCCGTCGAACACGTACCGGAGCAGGATGATCATCAGGGACGGGACGATCAGGAGCAGCGCGATCGTGCGGGGGTCGTGGCGCAGCTGACGCAGGACGCGGGCGGCGGTCGCGAGGGTGCGGGACGCGGTCATGGGGTTGCCTCGTCGGAGTGGGGGGTGCACGAAGGTGGCCGGGGGCGTGCCCGAAGGTGGCGGGGGGTGCGCGTAGGTGGCGGGGGCGGTCATCGGGCGGCCTCGTCCACCAGGTGCAGGAAGGCTTCTTCGACGGTTTCGGTGCGGGTACGGCTGCGCAGGGCGTCGGGGGTGTCCTCGGCGAGGAGCGTGCCGTCGCGGAGCAGGAGCAGGCGGTGGCAGCGCTCCGCTTCGTCCATGACGTGCGAGGACACCAGGAGGGTGGTTCCGCGGGTGGTGGCGATGGAGTGGAAGAGGGCCCACAGGTCGCGGCGGAGTACGGGGTCGAGGCCTACGGTCGGTTCGTCCAGGACGAGCAGTTCGGGGCTGCCGAGCAGGGCGACGGCGAGCGAGACCCGGCTCAGCTGGCCGCCGGAGAGCCGGCCCGCCAGGTCGTCGGCGTGGCTGGTGAGGTCGACGTCCTCGATGGCTCGGGCGACGGCTTCGGCGCGGGCGGTGCGGGCTTCGGCCCGGGTGGGGCGGGCCTGGGTTCGGCGGGCCTGGGTTGGGCGGGCTTCAGGGTGGGCTTCCGCTTGGGGCTCGCCGTGGGTGCGGCCGGGGTGGAGTACCGCCGCGAAGTAGTCCAGATTCTGACGCACCGTCAAGTCCTGGTAAATGGACGGGGCTTGAGTCACGTAGCCGATCCGTTTGCGCAGGGCGGGGGTGCCTGCGGGGGCGTCCAGGACCGTGAGCGTGCCGGTGGCTTTGGCCTGGGTGCCCACGATCGCCCGCATCAGGGTGGACTTTCCGCAGCCGGAGGGGCCGAGGAGACCGGTGATTCGGGCGCGCGGGACGGTGAAGTCCAGGCTCTGGAGGACTTTGCGGTTGTCTCTTACAACCGTGAGGGCGGTCGCCGTTACGGCGGGGCGGGGGCCGGGTGACTGCTCGGGGGTGGGGCCGGTGCCGGGCGGCCCGTTGTCGGGGGTGGTGCTGTTGCCCGGAGGGTGCGGGCTGTAATTCACCATGTGATGAATAGTGCGCCCGGGTGGGTTCGGGCGTCAAGGACCGTCGTGCGTCGTCATGGGGCGTCGTTGCGGGCCAGGCGCAGGTGGACCACGTAGCTTTCCTCGATCGTGCCGTCGGGGAAGAGTTCGCTCAGTACGGCGTGCTCGCGGGTCATGAACTCCTGCGTCCGCTCCTCGCCGGAGACCAGAAACAGGGAGTGGCTGCCGAGGTTCGCGAGGTGGGTGGCGAGCGGGACCTTGCGGGTGTGGGGGATGGTGCGTTCGGTGAAGGTCAGGCCGGGGATGTCGGTCCAGGGGTGGTCGCCCCGTTGGGTGGGCTCGGGGTGGTTGGGGCGGCCTGCTTGGACGGGTTGGCCCGTTTGGGCCGCCTGGTCTGCTGGGGCCGGTTGGGCTGCTGGGGTTGCCTGGTCTGCTTGGAAGAAGGCGCGGATTCGGGCGTCCTGGTCTGCGAGCCACTGAGCGGAGTGGTCCGTGTGGTTCCACCACAGGGCGAGTGCGCCGCCCGGACGCAGTACTCGGCGGGCTTCCGGGCCCGCCTTCGCCGGGTCGATCCAATGCCAGGCCTGGGCGTACGTGATGAAGTCCGCGGATGCGGTGGCGAGGGGGAGGTGGTTGCCGTCGCCCCGCACCAGAGGGATGTCCGGGTTGTTCCTGCGGAACTCGGCGGCCATGCCGTCGCCGGGCTCCACCGCTGTGACCCTGGCGCCTCGGGCGTGCAGGAGGGTGCTGGCGATGCCGGTGCCGGCGCCGATGTCCGCGACGTGCGCGTTGCGCAGGGGGTGGGCTGCGAGTGCCTCGACGGCGTCGAGGAGGGCCGGGGGGTAGGAGGGGCGGTTGGCGGCGTATTGGGCTGCGGCGGCGTTGAAGGAGTGGGCGCGGGGTCGGGTCATGGGGGGAGTTTGCCGTGCGGGGGGTTGGGGGGTGGTGGTTTTCCCGCCCGCCCGTTCCGCCGTGCCGAGGGGTTCGGGGGGTGGGGGAAGCGAATTCCTTCGCGCTGAGGTGGGCGGGTCCCCTTCCGACTGCCGACCGTGCGTGGTCGCTCGCGCAGTTCCCCGCGCCCCCAAGCACGCCAGCACCCGCAGAACCGAAATCCCACCCCGGGTGAGCCCGACCCCCTATCGACCAGCCACCATGCGTGGTCGCTCGCGCAGTTCCCCGCGCCCCTAAACACGCCAGCACCCGCAGAACCGAAATCCCACCCCGGGTGAGCCGGACCCCCTTTCGACCGCCCACCGGGCATGGCCTGTCGCGCCCCTGACCACGCCACCGCCGGTCGGCAGCGCCCGAAGCCGACCCCATCGTGAGGTGGCGCCTTCGGTCGGGCGACGGGGGTCGGTGCTCGGGGATAATCGGGGTCATGACCGAGAACAAGGGCGAGAGCGACGCCGCGCGCGGGGCCACTCCCGTCGGACCCCAGCCCGAGGCCATCCGATTCTTCGGCACCACCTGGGTGGACCACGACGGGGGCTACGGGCTGCGCCGGGTGGGCGCGGGGATCGGCGCGGTCGCGGCGGCGGTCGCGGCGTGCTTCGTCCTGCGGTTCGCCTACGAGGGCTTGCAGCTCGCGAACACCGGCTCGTTCGTCAACGTGCTGGTCGTCGTGATGTTCGCGATCTGTAGCGCGATGGCCTTCCGCAAGACCTGGGAGGGCTTCTCGACCCGGCCCGCCGACCCGGACGCGGACCGCTCCCTCCAGGGCCTCAAGGCCATCGGCTTCATCGGCTCGCTGCTGGCCTACGCCGCTCGCACCTTCACCGAGGCCCCCGGTGAAGCCCTGCACCGCAAGGAATACGAAGCGGCCCTCGCCCAATGGACCCGGCGCAAGAACAACCCCGCGACCCGCAAGCGCCCCAAGCGGAAGTAGGGGAAGTAGGGGACGACGGGGGGAAGGTAGGGCGCCGGGCGGGGCCGGTCAGCCGCAGCGCGGAGCCACGTAGCCGTCGCTGCCCGTCTTCACGTACGCGTCCGCGACGAACCGGCCGTTGCCGATGTTGTCCCAGATGTTCGACGTGCCGTAGGGGCCCGTGACCCGCGTGCCCGGGGTCTGGCAGTTCACCGGGACCGTCGCGCCCAGCGGCAGGACGTCCACGATCGAATAGCCCGTGCCCGGACCACTGCGTACGTTCAGTTCGCAGCCGGGGGCCACCGGGTAGCGGTGCACCGACCCCGACGCCATTGTTTCGGCCGACTCTGCTGTCATGTCCAACTCCCCCATTGGCTTCACTCTGCGTGCAACACGCAGGCTAGCAAGCGCCGTGGGTCCCTTAAGGCCCATCGACTAGGCTCCGTCGGGCGTACGCGTAAACCGGACACACGGGGGTGGGCCATGGCGTCGCCGCGCACTGTCGGGTTCGGGGCGCCGGGTGACGACGACCCGGAGTCCGTCGGGGCGTACCGGCTCGAAACCGTCATCGGCTCGGGTGGCATGGGGGTGGTGCATCTGGCCACGTCGCCGTCCGGCATGCGGCTCGCCGTCAAGGTCGTGCACGCCCAGCACGCCGCCGATCCGGAGTTCCGGGCGCGGTTCCGGCAGGAAGTCTCGGCGGCCCGGCGGGTCAGCGGCGCGTTCACCGCCTCCGTCGTCGACGCCGACCCCGATGCCGAGCGGCCCTGGATGGCCACCCTGCACGTCCCCGGGCCCACTCTCGCCGAGCGGGTCAAGCAGGACGGGCCCCTGAACGCCGTCGAGGTGCGCCGGCTCGGTGCCGGGCTCGCCGAGGCGTTGCGGGACATCCACCGGGCCGGGGTGGTGCACCGGGACCTCAAGCCGAGCAACGTCCTGCTCGCCGCCGACGGACCCAAGGTCATCGACTTCGGGATCTCGCGGCCGTACGACAGCGATCTGCGCACCGAGACCGGCAAGCTCATCGGCACCCCGCCGTTCATGGCGCCCGAGCAGTTCCAGCGGCCCCGGGAGGTCGGGCCCGCCGCGGACGTGTTCGCCATGGGAGCCGTGCTCGTGCACGCCGCGACCGGGCGGGGGCCCTTCGACTCCGACTCCCCGTATGTCGTCGCCTATCAAGTGGTCCACAACGAGCCCGACTTGGCCGGGGTGCCCGACGACCTGGTGCCCGTGCTGCGCGGCTGTCTCGCCAAGGACCCGCGGGAACGGCCCACTCCGGACCAGTTGATGTCGGCGCTGCGCTCCGCCGCGTACGGCTCCGAGGCCCATATTCCAACTCAGCAGTTTCGTAACCCTGTTGGTGGCGTCGGTTCCATGGATCGCGTCGACCCCGTCGGACCCGCCGAACCCGCCGGATCCGAGAAGGGGGCCCCGCGCCGGGCTCGGTGGGTCGCGGGGGCCGCCGTCCTGGTCGGGGTCGCCGCGGTCGTCGGAGCCGGTGTCGTCGGTGTGCGGATGCTGCCCGATGGTGCCGACGGTACGGAGGCCGTGGCCGCCGCGCCCGAGCAGCACGGGGCCGCTCAATTCCGGCCCTGGAATACCCAGTTGGAGGCATCAGGCAAGGCGAGCGGTGGCATTGGTGGGAACCGTACGGCCTTCTGCTCGGCGGGGGACGGCGACGGCGCCCTGTACTGTTCCGCGCCCGGCATCGCCCTGGCCCGACTCGACGCCGTCGGTGGGAAGGCCGTGTGGACGGTGGCAGGGGCGGGTGAACAGCTCCTCTCGGACGACTACGCGCCCATCGTGTCCGGCGGCCGGGTCCTGGCCAGGGTTCCGGGCGGACCGTTGCGGGCGTATGACCCGGGGACCGGGAAGCCGGTCTGGTCCGCCGACGTATCGGGGTACTCGGGGGTACGTTCCGCAGCCGGCGCGGTACTGCTCACCACGGCGGACGGGCACGCGACCGCGCTCAACTCCCGTACGGGCAACGAGATTTGGCGGAAGGCGCTGGGCGGTCCCCGGTCCCAGTGGATCGCGCCCGGCGGGGTTGGAACAGGGGCCGTCTACGTCGTGACGCCCCCCGGCGCCTCCGGTGACGGCGGCACGACCTCCATCGCCGCCGTCGATCCCGCCGACGGTTCGGTGCGGTGGCGGGCCGGCGTGAAGGGGCGGCTGACGCCCGTCGCGGCCGACGGCGGGGCCGTGATGCTGCTCGCCACCGACACGAGCGGGTTCACCACCGCGGTGGTACGCCTCGACACGGCCACCCGCACCGCCCGCCGCACCACGCTCACCGCGCCGCTCGACCAGGCGCAGGCCGGGGTCGACGGGGACGCGGTGTATCTGTTCGGGGCGGGTGGGGCACTGGTCTCGGTCGATTCCCTCCGCGGCGAGGAGAAGTGGCGGCTCGACACGGGGGTGGCCCGCGCCTCACGGCCGGTCGCCTCGGGCGGGCGGGTGTTCCTGACCGGCGCCGACGGCCGGCTGCTCGCCTTCGACGCGGGCAAGGGTGTACTCGTCGGGCAGACCAACCCCCGTATGAACGAGGGGCGTTACTCCTTCACGCCCGCACTCCCGGCGCCGCTCGCCGTCGGGGGGCGGGTGTATGCCGCCTCCCCCGACGGGTCGGTGTTCGGGGTCGATCCCGGGGACATCGGGAGCTGGTGACGTCCCGTCAGGCCGCTGTCGCCCGGTGGCTTCAGCCGAGCTTCGAGACGTCCCTGACCGCACCCCGGTCGGCGCTGGTGGCCATCGCCGCGTAGGCGCGCAGCGCTGCGGACACCTTGCGCTCGCGGTCCTTCGGGGCGTACACCCCGTTCAGTGCCTCGCGCCGGGTCGCCAACTCGGCGTCGGGGACCAGGAGTTCGATCGTACGGTTGGGGATGTCGATCCGGATGCGGTCGCCGTCCTCGACGAGCGCGATGGTGCCGCCGGACGCCGCCTCGGGCGAGGCGTGGCCGATGGACAGGCCCGAAGTGCCGCCGGAGAAGCGGCCGTCGGTGATCAGCGCGCAGGTCTTGCCGAGGCCGCGGCCCTTGAGGAACGACGTCGGGTACAGCATCTCCTGCATGCCGGGGCCGCCCTTGGGGCCCTCGTAGCGGATCACGACGACGTCGCCGTGCGTGATCTGCTTCTTGAGGATCTTGTCGACGGCCTGCTCCTGCGACTCGCAGACGACGGCCGGGCCCTCGAAGGTCCAGATCGACTCGTCGACCCCGGCCGTCTTCACGACACAGCCGTCCTCGGCGAGGTTGCCGTGCAGGACCGCGAGACCGCCGTCCTTGCTGTACGCGTGCGCCGCGTCCCGGATGCAGCCCTCGGCGGCGTCGGTGTCCAGCGTGTCCCAGCGCTCGGACTGCGAGAACGCGGTGGCCGAGCGGACGCAGCCGGGGGCGGCGTGCCACAGCTCGACCGCCTCGGCGGACGGGGAGCCGCCGCGCACGTCCCAGGCGTCCAGCCACTCCTTGATGGAGCGGGAGTGGACGGTGTGGACGTCCTCGTTGAGCAGGCCCGCGCGGTACAGCTCGCCGAGGATGGCGGGGATGCCGCCGGCCCGGTGGACGTCCTCCATGTAGTACGTACGGTTCTTGGCGACGTTCGGGGCGACCTTGGCCAGGCACGGGACGCGGCGGCTCACGGCGTCCATGTCGCCGAGGCCGTAGTCGAGTTCGGCCTCCTGGGCGGCGGCCAGCAGGTGCAGGATCGTGTTGGTCGAGCCGCCCATGGCGATGTCGAGCGCCATGGCGTTCTCGAACGCGGCGCGGGTCGCGATGGAGCGGGGCAGGACGGTGTGGTCGTCCTCCTCGTAGTGCCGCTTGGTGATCTCGACGACCGTGCGGGCCGCGTTCTCGTAGAGCGCGCGGCGGGCGGTGTGGGTCGCGAGCACCGAGCCGTTGCCGGGGAGGCTCAGGCCGATCGCCTCGGTCAGGCAGTTCATGGAGTTGGCCGTGAACATGCCGGAGCAGGAGCCGCAGGTGGGGCAGGCGTTCTCCTCGATGCGGAGGATGTCCGCGTCGGAGATCTTGTCGTTGACCGCGTCCGAGATCGCGTCGACCAGGTCGAGGGTGCGGACCGTGCCGTCCACCAGGGTCGCCTTGCCGGACTCCATCGGGCCGCCGGAGACGAAGACGGTGGGGATGTTGAGGCGGAGCGCCGCCATCAGCATGCCGGGGGTGATCTTGTCGCAGTTGGAGATGCAGATCAGGGCGTCGGCGCAGTGGGCTTCCACCATGTACTCCACGCTGTCCGCGATGAGGTCGCGGGAGGGGAGGCTGTAGAGCATGCCGCCGTGGCCCATGGCGATGCCGTCGTCCACGGCGATGGTGTTGAACTCGCGGGGGACCGCGCCGGCGGCCAGGATCGCCTCGCTGACGATCCGGCCCACCGGGGCGAGGTGGGTGTGGCCCGGCACGAACTCGGTGAAGCTGTTCGCCACGGCGATGATCGGCTTGCCGATGTCCTCGCTCGCTACACCGGAGGCCCGCATAAGGGCGCGGGCGCCCGCCATGTTGCGGCCGTGGGTGACTGTGCGGGACCTCAGCTCGGGCATCGTCGCTCGTCTCCTAGGTATGGGTCTGCTCTGGTGCGAGCCTACGCCTGGCTCCGCCATCTGGACAGGGCGTCCAGATGTTGGGACAGGGGGTTCGCCATGTGGCCCCCGGGCCGGGCGGGGCCGAGTCCCTGGGGCTTGCGCCCCCAGACCCCCGTTCGCGCCTGAACGGCGCTCGTCCTCAAACGCCGGACAGGCTGTAGGTGTCCCAGCACCCGGCGCTCTCAGGGGCGCGGGGAACTGCGCGAACGGCCCCCACGGGCCGCAGCCGAAGAACTCACCCCCGGGGTCTGGGGCGGAGCCCCAGGGGTCATGCCTCGGTCAGGTAGCGCTGGAGGGTGGGGCCCACCAAGGCCACGATCCGGGCGGGCGGGACCGACGCCAGGGGCTCCAGCTCCAGTACGTACCGCATGATCACGATCCCCATCATGTGCGACGCCGCCAGCTCCGCCCGGAGCCGGGGGTCGGGGACCGACAGCTCGGCCGCGACCCGCTCCAGGAGGCGCCGCAGCACCACCCCCCGCAGCACCTTCGCCGCCGCCTCGTGCGTGAGCGCCGAGCGGATCACGGCGAGCAGCGGCGTGCGGGTCGCCGGGTTCTCCCAGATCGCCAGGAAGTGGCGGGCCAGGCGTTCGCCGACGCCGTCGAAGGAGTCGCCCAGGATCGCCTCCACCGTCAGCGCCGGTTCGAAGTCGACTTCGATGGCCGCCGCGAACACCGCCTCCTTCGTGCCGAAGTAGTGGTGCACCAGCGCCGCGTCCACCCCCGCCGCCTTGGCGATCCCGCGCATGGACGTCTTGTCGTACCCCCGGCCGGAGAACTCCGTACGGGCCGCCCCGAGGATCCGTTCGCGGGTGCCGGGGCCGTCGTCCCCGGCGGAGCGCGGCGGGCGGCCGCGCCGGCGGGGGGTGGCCGGCCCCGCGCCCGTGCCGTTCGCCGCGTCCGTCATCCGCGGCGGGCCGGCGCGGACGCCAGGTGCAGCCGGGTGAAGGCGAGGGCCTCGGCCAGGTCGGCCTCGCGTTCGGCGGCGGACATGGCCCGGCGGGTGTTGACCTCGATGACGATGTGGCCGTCGAAGCCCGTCAGGGCGAGGCGCTCCAGGAGTTCCGCGCAGGGCTGGGTGCCGCGGCCCGGCACCAGGTGCTCGTCCTTCGCCGATCCGCGCCCGTCCGCGAGGTGGACGTGGGCCAGCCGGTCGCCCATCCGGTCGACCATGGCCATCGCGTCGATGCGGGAGGTCGCCGCGTGCGAGAGGTCGACGGTGAAGTTGCGGTAGTCGTCCTTCGTCACGTCCCAGTCGGGGGCGTACGCCAGCATCTCGCGGTCCCGGTAGCGCCACGGGTACATGTTCTCCACCGCGAATCTGACGTCCGTCTCGTCCGCCATCCGCCAGATCCCGTCGACGAAGTCGCGCGAGTACTGGCGCTGCCAGCGGAAGGGAGGGTGGACCACCACCGCGGAGGCGCCGAGCTTCTCCGCCGCCGAGCGCGCCCGCTGGAGCTTCACCCAGGGGTCGGTGGACCAGACCCGCTGCGTGATCAGCAGACATGGCGCGTGGACGGCCAGGATCGGCACCTGGTGATGGTCGGAGAGCCGCCGCAGGGCTTCGATGTCCTGGCTCACGGGGTCGGTCCAGACCATGACCTCGACACCGTCGTAGCCCAGGCGCGCGGCGATCTCGAAGGCCGTTGCCGTCGACTCCGGATAGACCGAGGCCGTGGACAGGGCGACCTTCGCATCCGGGATGCGCACCACTGGTTCTGCCACGCAGACAGGGTACGGGCCGTCACCGCCGGGAGGGGAGGCGGTCCGGCGACCCCGACGAACGTCACACTCGCCGGTAACCCCGGGCCCGCCCCCGGCCGCTTTCAGCCCACCGGCAGGTGGTCGAGGTGGCGCAGGATGACGCCCTCGCGCAGCGCCCAGGGGCAGACCTCCAGCTCGTCGACCGCGAACAGGTCCATCGCCCCCTCCGCGACCAGCGCCCCCGCCAGCAGTTGCGGGGCCCGGCCCTCCGAGACGCCGGGCAGCGTGGTGCGCTGCTCGGCGGTCATCGCGGCGAGCTTGGGCACCCACTCCTCCAGTGACCTGCGACTCAGGGTGCGCTGCACGTAGGCGCCCTCGCTCGACCGTGCGGCCCCCGCGATCCGCGCGAGCTGCTTGAACGTCTTGGAGGTGGCGACGACGTGGTCGGGGCGGCCCGAACGCGTGAACTCCCCTACCGTGCCCGCGATTTGAGCCCGGACATGGCGGCGCAGCGCCCGTACGTCGGCCGGGTCCGGCGGGTCGCCCGGCAGCCAGCCCGCGGTCAGCCGGCCCGCGCCCAGCGGCAGCGAGACCGCCGCGTCCGGTTCCTCGTCGATGCCGTACGCCACTTCGAGGGAGCCGCCGCCGATGTCGAGCAGCAGCAGCTTCCCGGCCGACCAGCCGTACCAGCGGCGGGCCGCGAGGAAGGTGAGGCGGGCCTCCTCCTCGCCGGACAGCACGGCGAGCTCGACACCGGTCTCGTCGTGGACCCGGGCGATGACGTGCTCGACGTTGCTGGCCTCGCGCACCGCCGAGGTCGCGAAGGGGAGCAGTTCCTGGACGCCCTTGTCCTCGGCGGAGAGCAGCGCCGCACTGATCGTGGCGACGAGCCGGTCGATGCCCTCCGGTCCGATCGCACCGTCCTCGTCGAGGAGTTCGGCCAGCCGCAGTTCGGCCTTGTGCGAGTGCGCGGGCAGCGGCGCGGCACCGGCGTGCGCGTCCACCACCAGCAGATGAACCGTGTTCGACCCCACATCGAGGACTCCGAGTCTCATGGACTGAACGCTACTGCGCGTGGCGACACCCCCTCGGACATACGCTGGAGGTGTGCCAAAGACGAAAAAGGCGAAGCCGGGCAAAGCCAATGCCCCGAAGAATCCCGCGAAGCCGTCGCAGGACGGGCGGAAGAAGGTCCAGGACGAGCAGGGGATCGACTTTCCGCGGGCCTGGGTCGAGTTCTCCGATCCCGCCGACGACGAGCAGGTCTTCCGCTGCGACCTGACGTGGCTCACCTCACGGTGGACCTGCATCTTCGGCAGCGGCTGCCAGGGCATCGAGGCGGGCCGGGCGGACGACGGCTGCTGCACGCTCGGCGCCCACTTCTCCGACAAGGACGACGAGAAGCGGGTGGCCGGGCACGTGGCGCGGCTCACTCCGGAGCTCTGGCAGTTCCACGACGTGGGTACGGAGTCGGGCTGGATCCAGACCGACGAGGACGGCGACCGCCAGACCCGGCGCTGGAACGGCTCGTGCATCTTCCAGAACCGGCCGGGCTTCGCGGGCGGCGCCGGCTGCTCGCTGCACATCCTGGCCCTCAAGGAGGGCAAGGAGCCGCTGGAGACCAAGCCGGACGTCTGCTGGCAGCTGCCGGTGCGCCGGACGTACGACTGGATCGAGCGGCCCGACGACACCAAGGTGCTCCAGATCTCGATCGGCGAGTACGACCGGCGCGGCTGGGGCCCCGGCGGCCACGACCTGCACTGGTGGTGCACCTCGGCGACCTCCGCGCACGGGGCGGGTGAGCCGGTGTACGTGACGTACCGGCCGGAGCTGACCGAGCTGATGGGCGCGGAGGCGTACGCCGTCCTCGTCGAGCAGTGTGAGGCGCGGCTCGCCTCGCAGCTTCCGCTCGTCGCTCCGCATCCGGCCGATCCGAAGCGGTAACTCTCGTACGGGGCAAGTGAGTTGTCAGCCGCTCGGAGTCGCGGTCGGGGACGGCGGCGTCTGCGTAGGTGTGGGCGTTGCCGTCGGGGTGGGGCTCTGGCTGGGCGGGGTCGGCGTCGGCGTGGGGCTGCCCGGGCTCTGAGTGGGCGGGGGCGAGCCCGGCGCGCTGGATCCGCCGGGTCCGGGGTGGCCCGTGGTGCCGGGGTCGGGCGAGGACGGGGTCACGATCGGGGTGCCGTCGCCGCCGATGCGTACCGCGGCACCGGACGGGGCCACCTCGACCCGGGCCGACCAGGCGTGGTGCGGCTCCGCGGCGTGGTCGACGCGGATGTACACGGTGACGCTCTCGCCGGGCGCGAGCCGGCCCGCGCTCTGGCTGAAGGTGAGCCAGCGGGCCCGGCTGCGCAGCGACCAGTCGACGGGGGCGCCGCCGGTCGAGGTGAGCGTGAGGACGGTCGTGTCGCCCGCCGAACTCGCGGCGACCGCGAGCCGGGCCGCGCCCGCCGGGGCCGTCGTGGGGCTGATGACCTCCACCGACACATCCGGGGCGCGGCTGCCCGCGGTGAAGCGGCTGTCGGGCTCGCTGCGGGCGTTGCCCGCGTTCTCGTAACGGTCGTACGGATGCCCGGCGATCCCGCCCGGGTTGTCGGCCTCGCTCGCGGTGACCTTGGCGCCGCCCTCGGGCTCGCCGGTCGCGGGGGCGCCGCGGTAGGCGGCCCACAGCGCGAAGACGGGGGCCGCCACGACCGTGGCGACGACCGTGGTGGTCACGGCCCTGGCGCGCAGCCGGTCGCGCCGGGCGGCCCGGTCCTTGGGGTCCATCGGGAAGCCGGTGCGGTCGAAGCGCGGGGCCCCGCCGCGCGCCCTCGGCACGTGCAGCATCGCGGCCTGCGCGGCGGCCCGCGGCGCCTCGGCCAGCGGCAGCGCGGCAGGCGTCACGGTCGAACCGGGCCAGGGATCGGCCGCGCCGGCGCGCTCGGCGGCGCGGCGGCAGCGGGGGCAGTCGTCGACGTGCCGGACCAGCTCGCGGCGCAGCGCCGCGGAGAGCAACACCTGGTGGTCACCGGTGAGTTGGGCGACCGTGGGGCAGCCGCCCATCTCGACGACGGCGAGCGCGGCCCGGGTCCGCTCGACCTCGCAGGCGCCCGCCGCGAGCAGTTCGCGCGCGGCCGGGTAGCTCAGGCCGAGCACCGAGGCGACCTCGCGGGTGCCGAGCTGGTGGCGGACGGCGAGTTCGAGCGCCTCGCGCTGCTCGGGCGTGGTGCCGGCGGCCTCCGGCCAGGCCAGCAGGGCGAGTTCGCGGTGGCGGCGCTCGCGCTCCTCCTCGGAGACCTCCACGGCCGGGGCCGGCTCGGGGGCCCGGCCGGTGTGGGCGCCCTGGCGGCCGCGCCTGCGCTCGGCGAGCTTGCGCAGACAGGCCCAGCGGGCCAGCGCGTACAGCCACGCCTTGCGTTCGGCCTCGCCCGCGGGGCAGCGCGCGTACTGGCGCTCGGAGACGGCGAGCAGGTCGCCGAGGGCCTCGGTCGCCTCGTCGTGGTCGCACAGGACGGACAGGCAATAGGTGAACAGGCCGTCGAGGTAGGCCTCGTACCGCGCGGGCGGCCGCTGGGTCAGGGTCCGGGGCGCACGGCGCTGCGCCCGGTGTGCGCCGGTGTTGTGCGCTGGTTGATCCAGTCTGCTGCTCGTCACGCGTGCGACCGTAGGGGCAGCATGAAGGGTTCTTCGTACCGGTTGAGCACATTTAATCCTTACGGGTGAACGTGTCCCTCAAAAGGGGACAGGAATGGGGAATTCCACGGCATTCCATGGCAGAGCCATCACGCACTGTGCAAACGGGCGCAAGGGATCGGGGCGACGTGCGCCCGGCCGCATCCACCCGAACGGCGGGGCGCGGAAAGCCGGGCCCCGCTCCCCGGCGCCGCTCCCGGCCCCACCGCCCGGCCTCGCGCCCCAGCCCCGCTCCGGTACGGCTCCGGCACGGCTCCCCGGCCCGGCCCCCCGCGCTCCCCGCCTCCACAGGTCCGCCGGGCGGGACTGTCAGTGGGCCCCTATACGGTGACGCCATGGCTGCCCGTACGAAATCCGCGAAGGACCGGCCGTCCTACCGCTGCACCGAATGCGGCTGGACCACCGCCAAATGGCTCGGCCGTTGCCCCGAGTGCCAGGCGTGGGGGACGGTCGAGGAGTACGGCGCGCCCGCGGTCCGCACCACGGCGGCGGGCCGGGTCTCCACGGCCGCGCTGCCCATCGGCGAGGTCGACGGCCGCCAGGCCACGGCCCGCTCCACGGGCGTCGACGAGCTGGACCGG
Organism: Streptomyces sp. CB01201; assembly: GCF_002803085.1. Classification (GTDB taxonomy): domain Bacteria; phylum Actinomycetota; class Actinomycetes; order Streptomycetales; family Streptomycetaceae; genus Streptomyces; species Streptomyces hundungensis. Next base: position 16,221 of record NZ_NNBJ01000013.1, read on the forward strand.
GTGCTCGGCGGCGGTCTCGTGCCGGGCGCGGTGGTGCTGCTCGCGGGCGAGCCCGGGGTCGGCAAGTCCACGCTGCTCCTGGACGTGGCGGCCAAGGCGGCCAGTGACGAGCACCGCACGCTCTACATCACGGGCGAGGAGTCGGCGAGCCAGGTCCGGCTGCGTGCCGACCGCATCAAGGCCCTCGACGACCACCTCTACCTGGCGGCCGAGACCGACCTGTCCGCGGTGCTCGGCCACCTCGACGCGGTGAAGCCCTCCCTGCTCGTCCTCGACTCCGTGCAGACCGTCGCCTCGCCCGAGATCGACGGCGCCCCCGGCGGCATGGCCCAGGTCCGCGAGGTGGCGGGCGCCCTGATCCGCGCCTCGAAGGAACGCGGCATGTCCACGCTCCTGGTCGGCCACGTCACCAAGGACGGCGCGATCGCGGGCCCCCGCCTCCTGGAGCACCTGGTGGACGTGGTGCTCTCCTTCGAAGGCGACCGGCACGCGCGGCTGCGCCTGGTACGCGGTGTCAAGAACCGCTACGGGGCGACGGACGAGGTCGGCTGCTTCGAGCTGCACGACGAGGGCATCACCGGACTCGCCGACCCCAGCGGCCTGTTCCTCACCCGGCGTGACGTGGCGGTGCCCGGCACCTGTCTGACGGTCACCCTGGAGGGCCGCCGTCCGCTGGTCGCCGAGGTGCAGGCGCTCACGGTCGACTCGCAGATCCCCTCGCCGCGCCGCACCACCTCGGGCTTGGAGACCTCGCGCGTCTCGATGATGCTCGCGGTGCTCGAACAGCGGGGCCGCATCACGGCGCTCGGCAAACGCGACATCTACAGCGCGACCGTCGGCGGGGTGAAGCTCTCCGAGCCCGCCGCCGACCTCGCGATCGCGCTCGCGCTCGCCTCGGCGGCCAGCGACACTCCGCTGCCGAAGAACCTCGTCGCGATCGGCGAGGTGGGTCTCGCGGGCGAGGTCAGACGGGTCACCGGGGTGCAGCGCCGGCTCGCCGAGGCGCACCGGCTCGGCTTCACGCACGCCCTGGTGCCGACCGACCCGGGCAAGGTCCCGGCCGGTATGAAGGTCACGGAAGTCGCCGACATGGGGGACGCGCTGCGGGTGCTGCCGCGCGGGCGTCGCGCACAGGCCCCACGGGAGGAGTAGCCGCGCCGGTAGACTTTGCCCTGGTCTCGCCCGTCCGTACGTGCAGTACGCAAGCAGCACGCGAGCAGTACGCGCCGTAAGAGCAACACCGGAGGAGTGCAGTGGCAGCCAACGACCGGGCATCATCACCCGGAAAGTCCGGCACAGGCTCCGGTAACGAAGCACTGATGCGGGCCGCGCTGAGCGCGGTCGCGCCCGGCACCGCGCTCCGCGACGGCCTGGAGCGCATCCTGCGCGGCAACACGGGCGGCCTGATCGTCCTCGGCCTGGACAAGACCGTCGACTCGATGTGTACGGGCGGCTTCGTCCTGGACGTCGAGTTCGCCGCGACGCGGCTGCGTGAGCTGTGCAAGCTCGACGGCGCACTCGTCCTGGACAAGGACATCACCAAGATCCACCGGGCCGGCGTGCAGCTCGTGCCGGACGCGGGCATCCCCACCGAGGAGACCGGCACCCGCCACCGCACGGCGGACCGCGTCTCGAAGCAGTGCAACTACCCGGTGGTGTCCGTCAGCCAGTCCATGCGCCTGATCGCGCTGTATGTGAACGGCGAGCGCCGGGTCCTGGAGGAGTCGGCGGCGATCCTGTCCCGCGCGAACCAGGCGCTCGCCACCCTGGAGCGCTACAAGCTCCGCCTCGACGAGGTGGCGGGCACGTTGTCCGCCCTGGAGATCGAGGACCTGGTGACGGTGCGGGACGTCACCGCGGTCGCCCAGCGCCTGGAGATGGTGCGGCGCATCGCCACCGAAATCGCCGAGTACGTCGTCGAGTTGGGCACGGACGGGCGCCTGCTCTCGCTCCAGCTGGACGAGCTGATCGCCGGGGTCGAGCCCGAGCGGGAGCTGGTCGTACGGGACTACGTGCCCGAGCCCACGGCGAAGCGCTCCCGCACGGTGGACGAGGCGCTGCGCGAGCTCAACGACCTCACGCACGCGGAGCTGCTCGAACTGCCCATAGTGGCACGGGCGTTGGGCTACAGCGGCTCGCCCGAGACGCTGGACTCGGCGGTGTCCCCGCGGGGCTACCGGCTCCTCGCGAAGGTGCCGCGACTGCCGGGGGCGATCATCGAGCGCCTGGTCGAGCACTTCGGGGGGTTGCAGAAGCTGCTGGCCGCCTCGGTGGACGACCTCCAGGCGGTCGACGGGGTCGGGGAGGCGCGGGCGCGGAGCGTGCGGGAGGGGCTTTCGCGGTTGGCGGAGTCTTCGATTCTGGAGCGGTACGTATAGCTGGGGCCGGCCTGGGGGTTTGCCCACCCGCCCGTTGCCCGGGGTTGGTAGGCCCCGGGTCCCCCTGGGGCTCCGCCCCAGACCCCGGGCATCTTGCCCACCCTCCCGCCCGTGCAGCGGATTGGATCAGCTGAGCCCTGGGGCTACGCCCCAGACCCCCTGAGGGGCTCCGCCCCTCGAACCCCCGTCGCGCCTGAACGGCGCTCGTCCTCAAACGCCGGACGGGCTGGGGATGCCTGCGCCGGCCAGCACCAAGTCTTTTAGGGGCGCGAGGAACTGCGCGAGAAGCGACCACGACCCGCAGACGAAAACGGGGTTGGGGGCGCGAGGAACTGCGCGAACAGCCTCCACGGCCCACGCACGAAAACGGGTTTCAGGGGCGCGGGGAACGGCGCGAGAAGCGACCACGGCCCGCAGACGGAAACGGGGTTGGGGGCGCGGGGAACGGCGCGAACAGCCCCCACGACCCGCGGACGAAAACGGGTTTCAGGGGCGCGGGGAACGGCGCGAGAAGCGACCACGGCCCGCAGACGGAAACGGATTTTGGGGGCGCGGGGAACTGCGCGAACAGCCCCACGGTCCGCGCCGGGGGCAGGGGCCCCGGGGCGTAGGCCCGGGAGGTTGGGGGCGTGGGGCTAGTCCTTGGCCAGGGCGAAGGAGGCTCGGGCCACCGGGAGGCCGGGGAGGTGGGCCTCCAGGAGGTAGGTGCCGGGCGGGACCGCACCCGGCGAGGGAGTCGCACAGGCCGGCGCCGACTTCGTACGGTCCCACTCCACGGTGTGGGTGATCGTCGAACCACCGGGCACCTGGAAGAAGGCACCCGCATCGCCCGACGCGCAGTCGTCCGTCGACCACACCCGGTCGTTCGCGGTGGACGTGACCGTCACCACCGCCCCCTTGGGCCCGAGGTCCGCCTTGCACGCCGACCCCGAGTTGTTCTTGAGGAGGATCTCGATACGGGGCTTCTCCCCCGGCTCGTACGAGGTCTTCGTGCTGCGCAGGGTCAGCGACAGCGCCCCCGGCGCACAGGTCGGCAGGCTGGAGTCCGCCGGCACCTGGCTGCCCGCGCTGCCGCCACCGCCCGAACTCCCGCCCCCGGAAGCGGAGTTGGCGCCGCCGGAGCCACCCGAGCCCGTACTCGTACCGCCGTCACCGGAGTTGGCGCCCCCGGAGCCGCCCGAGCCTGCGGAGCCGGAGCCTCCCGAGCCGCCCGACCCGCCCGAGCCGCCCGACTCGTCGCGGCCGCCCGGAGCCGTGCTGATGGCGGGGCCGGAGCCCGAGGGGCCCGGGGTGATGGACTGCGTGGGGTTCGGGCCCTTGTCGTTGCCGCCGCCCTTGTTCCCGCTGCCGCCACCGGAAGTGACGGCCCATAGGACAAGAACGGCAAGCAGCGCGATCAAGGACAGCGCTACTGCCCTCCGTCGCCAATAGATGGAGGAGGGAAGCGGCCCGACCGGATTGCGCAGAGATCCCACGCACCGAACCTTACGAGAGATCGTGGCCAACTCCGGCCCCACCCGCCGCCACTCCGGCCAAGTTTTCCGGATCATCATCCCGGAGCACCCCGCTCCGCGGTCCTGGCGCAGCCTCACGGCCGACTCGTGGTCACCCCCCATTCATGATTCATACTGTCGGTCACCATGGATAGTGAGCTCTACCGCAACATCACCGACTTCGCCCACGACATGCCGTCCTGGGTGCAGAGCTTCGTCGAGGTCTGGACGGAGCTCGGCCTGCTCCTGTTCGGCGTGCTGTTCGTCTGCGCCTGGTGGCGGGCCCGCCGCCGGGACACGACGGCGTTCGCCCTCGCCCTGCTCGCGCCGCTGGCGACCGCGGCCGCCTACCTGTGCAGCGAGGTGATCAAGTCGCTGATCGACGAGGAACGGCCCTGCCGGGCGGTGGCCGGCGCGGCGACCTCGCTGATCGCCTGCCCCGCCAACGGCGACTGGTCGTTCCCCTCGAACCACGCCACCATCGCGGGCGCGGCGGCCGTCGGCCTGGCCCTCGCCTGGTCGCGCATCTGGATGCTCACCGTCCCGATGGCCCTGGCGATGGCCTTCTCACGGGTCTTCGTCGGGGTGCACTACCCGCACGACGTGGCGGTCGGCCTGGTGCTCGGCACCGTGATCGCGCTGATCGTGGTGAAGGCGGGGACCCGGCCCGTGCGGGCGTTGGCCGAGTCGATGCGGAGCAGCGACATCGCGGCCGTCGCCTGGTTCACCGGACCCGGCGCACGTGTGCACGCGAGGCAGCACGCAGGCCGCTGAGGGCCGCTGCGCGCCCCCCTTCGGGCCCGAACATGCCAGGATCGGCTCTGCGATGAACATTCTGCCGACGATGCCCACCGTGACCACGCCCATGAACGAGACGAACCCGGCGGCCCCGGCCGCCGAGCCCGCCGTCCTCCACGAATCCGTCATCGGATGGTTCGGCGAACACGCCCGCGACCTGCCCTGGCGCCGCCCCGAAGCGGGCGCCTGGGGCGTGATGGTCAGCGAGTTCATGCTCCAGCAGACCCCGGTCAGCCGGGTCCTTCCGGTGTACGAGCAGTGGCTGGCGCGCTGGCCGCGCCCGGCCGACCTGGCCGCCGAGGCACCCGGCGAGGCGGTCCGCGCCTGGGGCCGGCTCGGCTACCCGCGCCGCGCGCTGCGGCTGCACGGCGCGGCCCTGGCCATAACGGAACGGCACGGCGGCGACGTACCGTCCGACCACGCGCAGCTGCTCGCGCTGCCCGGTATCGGCGAGTACACGGCAGCGGCGGTCGCCTCGTTCGCGTACGGGCAGCGCCACGCGGTCCTGGACACCAACGTCCGCCGGGTCTTCGCCCGGGCCGTCACCGGCGTGCAGTACCCGCCGACCGCCACCACCGCCGCCGAGCGGCGCCTGGCGCGCGCGCTGCTGCCCGAGGACGACGTGACGGCGGCCCGCTGGGCGGCCGCCTCCATGGAGCTCGGCGCGCTGGTCTGCACGGCGAAGAACGAGACGTGCGGGCGCTGCCCGATCGCGGCGCAGTGCGCCTGGCGGCTCGCCGGCAAACCCGCGCACCAGGGCCCGGCCCGGCGCGGCCAGACGTACGCGGGCACCGACCGCCAAGTGCGCGGCCGGCTGCTCGCGGTGCTGCGCGACGCCACCGGTTCCGTACCGCAGTCGGCGCTCGACGCGGTGTGGCACGAGCCGGTGCAGCGGGCCAGGGCGCTCGACGGGCTGGTCTCGGACGGTCTCGTCGAGCCGCTCGAAGACGGCTTCTACCGGCTGCCCCAGTCCTGATCCCGGCCCGGCGGCCGAGGGTGCCCGACTGTGTCCGTAACGCCCGAAAGAGCGGCGTTACCCCTGGAAAACGGCGGTAAACCTCGGCTGTTACACAACCGATGGCTCTCCGTGCGTCGGCCGACGGCTGCTCCGCACAGGCCCGTGACAAGTCCTCCGTAGGTTCATTCACGTAAGCGACCAGCAGGGCGAGCGGGACCAGCTCACGGGGATGACGGAGGCGGTTGGGTATGGCGCAGGGCGAGGTGCTTGAGTTCGAGGAGTACGTACGCACCCGGCAGGACGCGCTGCTGCGCAGTGCCCGGCGGCTCGTTCCGGACCCGGTGGACGCGCAGGACCTCCTGCAGACCGCACTGGCCCGTACGTACGGCCGCTGGGACGGCATCGCCGACAAGACGCTGGCCGACGCGTACCTGCGCCGGGTCATGATCAACACCCGGACCGAGTGGTGGCGGGCCCGCAAGCTCGAAGAGGTGCCCACCGAGCAGCTGCCCGACGCCCGCGTCGAGGACGGCTCCGAGCAGCGCGCCGACCGCGCCCTCCTGATGGACATCCTGAAGGTGCTCGCCCCCAAGCAGCGCAGCGTCGTGGTGCTGCGACACTGGGAGCAGATGAGCACCGAGGAGACGGCCGCGGCCCTCGGCATGTCGGCCGGCACCGTGAAGAGCACGCTGCACCGGGCGCTGGCCCGGCTCCGCCAGGAGCTGGAGAGCCGCGAGCTGGACTTCCGTGCGCTGGAGCACGGTTACACGGGCGAGGTAAAGGGGCGGGAGCGGTGCGCGGCCTGAGCAGGCGGAGCGGGGGCGCTTTGACGGCGGGGACCACGGCACTGGCCGGGCTCTCCGCCCTCGGGCTGCTCATGGCCGGTTGTTCCACCGGCGGCACCGGGACCCGGGACGAGGGCGAGGCCCCCCGGTCCGACAAGGTCGCCCACGCCACACCGTCGCCGAGCGTGTCCTCGCCGGCGCCGTTCACCAAGGTCGACCCGGTACGGCTGCTCAAGGGCGACCCGAAGGTGAGCCCCCGGGTCAAGGCCGAGCTCAAGCCCTGCACCAAGGACGAGTACCCCATCGACGTGACGTACGGGCACCTGACCGGCACGACCGGCCAGGACGTCGTCGTGAACGTCATGAACTGCGCGGACGCGGTCGGTCTCGGCTCCTACGTCTACCGCGCCTCCGGGGCCTCGTACGACAACGTCTTCATCGCCGAGGAAACGCCGGTGTACGCGGAGATCGACCGCGGCGACCTGGTGGTGACCCGGCAGATGTACGCGCCCGGCGACAAGCCGGCCTTCGCCTCCAGCGAGGTCGTCACGACGTATCGCTGGTCCGGCGGCACGAACGGTAAGTTCGCCCAGCAGGACCAGGTGGAGAACGACTACAGCAAGGCCGTCGACGGCAACGGGACCCCCGCGCCCGTCCCCGCCACTCCCTGAGCCGCCCGCCCGTGTCGGCAAGCTGCGCGGTGGGCATGCCGCAGACTGGTACTGCGCCCGGAGCCGCTCGCCACCACGAGAGCGGCACCGCCGAACACCGTACGACCTGCACGACCCGCACCGCCGCACCACCGCCGGGCGCCGGAAGAGACCGCCGGAGAACTGAGAGAGCAGCGCGATGGCCGAGACCCATGTTCTGTTCGTCGAGGACGACGACGTCATCCGTGAAGCCACCCAGCTCGCCCTGGAGCGGGACGGCTTCACCGTGACCGCCATGCCCGACGGGCTCTCCGGCCTGGAGGCGTTCCGCGCCGACCGGCCGGACATCGCCCTGCTCGACGTGATGCTGCCGGGCCTCGACGGCGTCAGCCTGTGTCGCCGCATCCGCGACGAGTCGACCGTGCCGGTCATCATGCTGTCCGCGCGGGCCGACTCCATCGACGTCGTCCTCGGCCTGGAAGCCGGTGCGGACGACTACGTCACCAAGCCGTTCGACGGCGCCGTCCTGGTCGCCCGGATCCGCGCCGTGCTGCGCCGCTTCGGGCACGCGGGCGGGCCCGGCGCCGCCACCGACACGGCCGACGAGGCGCCCGAGCGCGGGGTGCTCGCCTTCGGCGACATCGAGATCGACACCGAGGGCATGGAGGTCCGCAAGCGCGGCGAGACCGTCGCCCTGACGCCGACCGAGATGCGGCTGCTGCTCGAATTCTCCTCGGCTCCCGGCACGGTCCTGTCCCGCGACAAGCTCCTGGAGCGGGTGTGGGACTACGGCTGGGGCGGCGACACCCGGGTCGTGGACGTGCACGTCCAGCGCCTGCGCACCAAGATCGGGCAGGACCGGATCGAGACCGTCCGTGGCTTCGGCTACAAGTTGAAGGCGTGATGGCCACGTGAGGCGCCCCGCCGAAGCCGAAGCCGAAGCCGAACAGGAGCACCGCGCATGAGGCGGTTCGCCCTGCGTACCGGCGTGCGCTGGAAGATCAGCATCGCCATTACCGCGGTCGGTGCGCTCACCGTCATGGCGCTCAGCCTCGTCGTGCACAACGCGGCCCGTGTCTCCATGCTCGACAACGCCCGCGAAGTGCAGATGGAGCGGTTGAACTTCGCGCAGAACTACTACGAGACCAGCAACAAGCGGGTCCGCTTCGGCACCAAGCTGAACGATCCCGCGCTGCCGCCCGCGCTGAAGTCCAAGGCACTGCAAGGGCGCAAGGTCTCGTCCGTGCAGGAGCGCGGCAGCGGGCCGCCCGACATCTGGGCGGCGGTCCCGGTGGGCAACGGTGACGTCCTGTCGCTGCACTCCACCTTCACCGACCGCAGCTCCAACGTGATGGCCGACCTCGACCGGGCCCTGGTCATCGGCTCGGTCGCGGTCGTCTTCGGCGGCTGCGCGCTGGGCATCCTCATCGGCGGCCAGATCTCGCGCCGGCTGCGCAAGGCGGCGGACGCGGCGGGCAAGGTCGCCGAGGGCAACACGGACGTACGGGTACGGGACGCCATCGGCGGTTTCGTACGCGACGAGACCGACGAGCTGGCCCGCGCGGTCGACGCGCTCACCGACGCGCTACAGGAGCGCATCGAGGCCGAGCGCCGGGTCACCGCGGACATCGCGCACGAGCTGCGCACCCCGGTCACCGGACTGCTCACCGCCGCCGAACTCCTGCCCCCGGGCCGCCCCACCGAGCTGGTGCGCAACCGGGCCCAGGCCATGCGCACGCTGGTCGAGGACGTGCTGGAGGTGGCGCGGCTCGACAGCGCGTCCGAGCGGGCCGAGTTGCAGGACGTGGCGCTCGGCGAGTTCGTGAGCCGCCGGGTCGCGGCCTTCGACCCCGAGGTGAAGGTGCGGGTGGTGCACGAGTCGTGGGTCAGCACCGACCCGCGCCGCCTGGAACGCATCCTGGGCAATCTGCTCGGCAACGCCGCCAAGCACGGCAAGGGGCCGGTCGAGGTCACCGTCGAGGGGCGCGTCGTACGGGTCCGCGACCACGGGTCCGGCTTCCCCGAGGCGCTGCTGCGCGAGGGGCCGAGCCGGTTCCGTACCGGGTCGAGCGACCGGGCGGGCAACGGGCACGGCCTGGGGCTGACGATCGCGGCGGGCCAGGCCAAGGTGCTCGGCGCCCGGCTGACCTTCCGCAACGCCGCGCCCGAGGGCGCCCCGAACGCGGCGGGCACCGGCGGGGCGATCGCCGTGCTCTGGCTGCCCGAGCACGCACCGACCAACACGGGAAGCTTCCCTGTGCAGCCGCCTTCGTCGAAGAGCGCGCGCCAGGTGTAGCCGACGGGTGGGCGAACCGGGGGGCGCCAACGGGCAACAGTGGCAACACTGTTGACCATGCATGAGGGCCCACACACTTCGCCGTCCGATCCCCTATCGACATCGCCGTCGCTGTCGGCATCGCCGTCGCTGTCGCCGTCGTCCGAGCCGCCCGAGGCGCCCGAGGCGCCCGAGGCGCCCGGGGCGGTGGAGGCGGTGGAGGGCGAGCGGCGGGCGACCTGGTTCGAGCTGTTCTGCGACCTCGTGTTCGTCGCGGCCGTCGGTCAGATCACCCGGCGGATCAGCGCCGAGCCGACCCTTGGCTCGGTCGCGGCCGCGGCCGCCCTGTTCGTACCGCTGTGGTGGACCTGGGTGCTGTACGCGGTCCGGGCCAACCGGGCCGACCGGGACGTCACCTCGCACCGGCTGCTGACCATGGCGGGGCTGGTCGCCGTGTGCGGGCTCGCGGTGTTCGTGGGCGGCGTGGGCCACTCCGACAGCGCGGACACCGGCTTCGCCCTGTCGTACCTCGGCGCGCGCCTCGGCGTCGCGCTGCTGTACGCCCTGGAGGCCCGGCGGGACCGGCGCCTGGTCCCGCTGCTGCGTTCCTTCGCCACGGGGTCGGCGCTCTCCGCCCTGTTCTGGGCGGGCGGCGCGCTGTTCGCCCCGGCGGGGGCGGTGCGGTACGGGATCTGGGCCGGCGGGATGGCGGTCGACCTGGCGATCCCGCTGCTCTCGGGGAGCCGGATCGCACGGGCCCCGCACCACAGCGAGCATCTGCGGGAACGCTTCGGCCTGTTCACGATCATCGTGCTCGGTGAGTCGGTGCTCGGCTTCACCAACGGGCTCGTCCAGGCGCGTACGGCCGGCTCCGCGATGGTGACCGGGGCGGCGGCGTTCGCGCTGTGCGCCTGCCTGTGGTGGTCCTACTTCAGCGCGAGCGGTACGCGGCCGGGTGCGCACGCCGAACTCGCCGACAGCCCACGGCTGTTGAACACGTACGTCCTGGGGCATCTGCCCGTGCAGCTCGGCCTCGCGGTGGCCGGGGGCGCGGTGGGTACGGCCGTCCTCGGCTCGGGCAGCCGGCTCACGACCGCGCTCGCGCTGTGCGTGCTGGGCGGGGTCGCGCTGTTCCTGGTCTCCACGGCGGCGGTACGGGTCGCCTTCACGGGGGTGGGGGATCCGGTGGTACGCCTCCGTCTGGTGACGGCGCTCCTCATTGCGGCGCTGGTGCCTGCGGCGGGGCGGGCTCCGGTGTGGGCGATGCTGGCCGGGCCTGCCCTGCTGCTCGCCCTGTCCGTGGCGGCGGAGGCGCCGAGTCATCGCCGGCGTGTCGCCGAAGCGGGCTGAGCTGGGGGCCGTTTGGGGCTGCGCCGCGGACCCGGGGGGCCGGAGTTTGCCCACCCGCCCGCCCGTGACCCGGGGTTGGTTGGTTCCGGGTCCCCCTGGGGCTCCGCCCCAGACCCCGGGGCATCTTGCCCACCCACCCGCCCGTGCGGCGGAGTCGAAGGGCTCGGGCCCTGGGGCTGCGCCCCAGACCCCCCTGAGGGGCTGCGCCCCTCGGACCCCCCGCAGGGGGCTACGCCCCCTGCACCCCGCTTCGGGGCTCCGCCCCGGACCCCGTATCGCGCCTGAACGGCGCTCGTCCTCAATCGCCGGACGGGCTGGGGATGCCTGTGCGGGGCCAGCACGGATCAGCCGCCCGGGCTGAAGTGCCCGACGCGGGCCAGCACCGAGGCCTTTAGGGGCGCGGGGAACTGCGCAACCAGACGCGCACGATCCGCGGACGAGAACGGGGTTCAGGGGCGCGAGGAACTGCGGGCCCCCCGATCCGCGGACGAGAACGGGCTTCGGGGGCGCGGGGAACTGCGCGAACGCCCCCCACGATCCGCGGACGGAAACGGGTTTTAGGGGCGCGGGGAACTGCGCGAACGCCCCCCGATCCGCGGACGGAAAGGGCTTTTAGGGGCGCGACGAACTGCGCAACCAGCCCCCACGATCCGCACCCGAACAAACGGGCCCCGGGGCGCAGCCCCCGGAATACCACCCATTCACCCCCGGAGGGTTGCGGGAAGGGGCGGGGAGGAGCAAAACCCCGGGGCCTGGGGCAAAGCCCCAGCGGCCCACATCCACCCGAACCTCCCAGAGCCAGCACCGAAAAAACCGCCTCCCCGCCCCCAACCGCACGCACGCGGAAGAAGACAGGAAGGCGGCAAAGGCCATCCCAGAGCCGAGCCGAGCCGAGCCAAACCACCCCGGCCGAGCCAAGGGATCCAGACCAGGGCCAAGACCAAGGCATCCGAACCAGGGCCAGGCCGGCCAAGGCCAAGGCATCCGAACCAGCGCCAGGCCGGCCAAGGCCAAGGCGGTCGGGGCCAGGGCGGCCCGAGCCCTGGCCCTGGCCCGGGTTACAGCACGGGCTCGGACAGCGGCGCCGCATCCACCGGCGCCTTGCCCGACTCGGGGGCCGGCGCCGCACCCCGCAGCGGGACCTCCTTGACGAAGAGGGCCGCCACGAACATGGCCACCGCGATGATCGAACCGACCAGGAACGTCCCGTGCGTACCGGAGGAGACCGCGTACTGGTACGCCTCCCGCACCGGCGCCGGCAGCTTCAGCAGGCTCGCGTGGTCCAGCTGGGCCGAGGCCAGCTTGCCGGCGCCCGAGCCGAGGCGGTGGGTCATCTCGTCGCCCACCCGGTTCGTGAAGATCGCGCCCATGATCGAGACGCCGAAGGACGAGCCGAGCGTACGGAAGAGGGTCGTGGAGGACGAGGCGACGCCCATGTCCTTCATCTCGACGCTGTTCTGCGCGACCAGCATCGTGATCTGCATCAGGAAGCCCATGCCCGCGCCGAGCACGGCCATGTAGACGCCGGACATGAACCGCGTCGTGGTGGTGTCCATCGTGGACAGCAGGAACAGGCCGACGACCACGAGCGCGCCGCCGAGGATCGGGAAGATCTTGTACTTGCCGCTGTTGGTGGTGACCCGGCCCGCGATCAGCGAGACGGCCATCATCGAGAGCAGCATCGGAAGCAGCAGCAGACCGGAGTTGGTGGCGGAGGCGCCCTGCACGGACTGCTGGTACAGCGGCAGGAACAGCATCGCGCCGAACATCACGAAGCCGGTGAGGAAGCCGATGCCGGACATCAGCGAGAAGTTGCGGTTGCGGAAGATGTGCAGCGGCACGATCGGCTCGGCGGCCTTCGTCTCGACGAAGAGGAAGCCGACGATCGCGAGGACGCCGAGCACGATGAGCCCGATGATGGTCCCGGAGCCCCAGGCGTACTGCGAGCCGCCCCAGGTGGTGACCAGGACGATCGAGGTGATGCCGACGGTGAGGAGAATCGTGCCGAGGTAGTCGATCCGGCCGCGGGCCCGCTTCTTGGGCAGGTGCAGCACGGCGGTGACCATGGCGAGCGCGACCGCGCCGAGCGGGATGTTGATGTAGAAGGTCCAGCGCCAGCCGAGGTGGTCGGTGATGGCGCCGCCGACCAGCGGGCCGCCGATCATGGCGAGCGCCATGACGCCGGCCATCATGCCCTGGTACTTGCCGCGCTCACGGGGCGGAATGAGGTCACCGATGATCGCCATGACGCCGACCATGAGACCGCCCGCGCCCAGACCCTGGATCGCGCGGAAGCCGATGAGCTGGCTCATGTCCTGGGCCATGCCGCTGAGCGCGGAGCCGATCAGGAAGATCACGATGGAGGTGAGGAAGGCGCCCTTGCGCCCGTACATGTCGCCGAGCTTGCCCCAGATAGGCGTGGACGCGGCGGTGGCCAGCGTATAGGCCGTCACCACCCACGACAGGTGTTCAAGCCCGCCCAGCTCGCCCACGATCGTCGGCATCGCCGTGTTCACGATCATGTTGTCGAGCATGGCGAGCAGCATCGCGATCATGAGCGCGAGCAGCACGACCCGCACGCTGCGCGGCTGCGGCCCGTCGGTCACCCCCGGCTCCGCCGCCTTCTCTTTAGGTATCCCCGTCGCCATCGTCCCCAACTCCCTGAAACCTGCCGTCCACCGGATGAGGCACTTACTTGCCGCCCGGCTAGTTACCACTACACTGGGGAAGGTAGACCGTAACTAGCCGGGCGTCAAGTAAGTACATGGCTCACGGCACGGCCGCCGGGGGACGGCGGCCGTACGCATTCGGGAGAGCGGCATGGCCAGAGGAAACACCCGCCAGCGGATCCAGGACGTTGCCCTGGAGCTCTTCGGTGAGCAGGGGTACGAGAAGACCTCGCTGCGCGAGATCGCCGAGCGGCTGGATGTGACGAAGGCGGCGCTCTACTACCACTTCAAGACCAAGGAAGACATCATCATCAGCCTCTTCCAGGACCTCACCAGGCCCATGGACGAGGTGATCGAGTGGGGCCGGACCCAGCCGGGCACCCTCGACGTCAAACTGGAGATCCTGCGCCGCTACAGCGAGGCCCTCTTCGGGGCGGAGCCGCTGTTCCGGTTCATGCAGGAGAACCAGGCGACCATGCGCGAGCTGAGCATCGGCGAGATGTTCAAGGAGCGGATGCACGCGATGGTCGACCTGCTGAAGGACCCGGACGCCTCGATGGCCGACCGGATCCGGTGCTTCACGGCGCTGTTCTCGATGCACGCCGGGATGTTCGTCCTCAAGGACATGGAGGGCGACCCCGAGGAGAAGCGCATCAGCGTCCTTGAGGTCGCCAGCGACCTGGTCACCCAGGCCCACCACAACTCGCCCCGCACTTAGGCGGGTCGAGGGGCCCGTCGAGCAGCCCCGGCGGTCAGACGGTGACGCCGACCGTACGCAGGAAGGCGACGGGGTTGACGGCCGAGCCGTAGTTCGGCGACGTGCGGATCTCGAAGTGCAGGTGCGGGCCACTGGAGTTGCCGGTGTTGCCGGAGAGCGCGATCCGCTCGCCGGTGCCCACGCTCTGCCCGACGCGCACGTTGATCTTCGACAGGTGGGCGTACTGCGAGTACGTGTTGTTGGCGTGCCGGACCACGACGGCGTTGCCGTAGGCGGGGCCGTCACCGGCGCCGACCGGGCCGGCCTTGACGACGGTGCCGGCGTGCGCGGCGAGGACCGGCGTGCCGTTGGGCACCGCGAAGTCCTGTCCGGAGTGCTTGTGCGACCACATCGAACCGCCGAGGCCGAAGCTGGCACTCAGCGTGTAGCGCGAGACCGGGTGCACCCAGGAGGCGGCCTTGGCGGCGGCGGCCTGCTTGACCGCGGCGGCGGCCTTGGTCTGCGCCTTGGCCTGGTCGGCGACGGCGGACGTGGTGACGGAGGTCGGGGCCAGCGACGCGGAGTCGGCGGCCGCGGCACCCGCGCCGAGGAGCGTCGCGGCGCCCGTTCCGGCGGCGACGGCGGCGATCGCCGCGGCGCGCAGGCGGAACGCGGACGGGCGGACGGTCTTGGACAGGGTGCGCTGGGGCATGCGGGAGCTCTTCCTTACGGCGACAAGGGGATCCGCCGAGTGCGACCCAGGACTGAGTTCCGGCGGCATGCGCGGACCCGGCACGCACAGCGGCACACCGGGTCGGCCTCACCTTGGTAACCCAAGCCCCCATCTCCGCCCAAAACGCCCATCTACTAACGAAAGCCGTAACGATCAGCCGGGGAATACGCCCGATGCGCGGCCAACGCCCCCTAGGCCGCGTAGTAGGCCCCCGGGGCCCTGTGTGCCTTGTCACCGCCTCCGGCCCCAAGTCCATGTCCTCGGTCCTTCCCTTTCGGGACCAAGGCCCGGCGGTCCTCGCCGGCCCACGCATCGCGGGTCCCGCACGCCGACCGTCCCCCGCCCGCCGACCGGCCTTCGCCGACCGGCCTTCGCCGACCGCCGGCGCGGACCGCTCGGCTCCGGAACCCGGGGCGGAGGTGTCCCGGGCCGCCCTCGACCGGCCCCCCGAGCCCTTCCCGCCCGTCCGGGTGCCGATGGCGGCTGCGGGGGCGGACGGACCGCACGCGAACCCCCGCCCCGCGCCACCATCCGTCTCCCACCCCTGTCCCAACTCCCCACCCCGGCGCGAGAATTGAGGGCAACGAGGGGACAGTGCCATGACCGACAACAACACGCACGCATCCGACGCGTTCGACGGGATCGAGCTGGCCGACGCCATCGAGTCCGTACGCGAGCAGTTGACCGAGGCCGCCGCCCGGGCTTCGGGGCACGCTCTGATCTTCGAACTCGGCGACATTCAGATGGAGTTCACACTTGAGCTCCGCAAGGAGGTCAAGGGCGGGCTCAAGGTGCGGGCCTGGGTGGTGGACGCGGGCGTCGACGCCGGGCGGGGTACGGGGCGTACGCACAAGGTGGCCTTCACCCTGAAGCCGCACGCTGCCGCCGACGGCGCCGCCTGGCGGGTCGGCAACGACCGGCCGGGCGGGAGCTTCGGGGCCGGGCCGCGATGAGCGGCGCCCTACCCACGACCGCCGACCGCGTCGTGGCCGTACTCTCCGACGGGCGCCAGGGCAGCGGGGTCATCGTCTCGCCGTGGCTGGTGCTCACCTGTGCGCACAATCTGGCGGGCGGTCCGCCGACCCGGCTCGCGCACCCCTCCCTCGGCGAGGTGAGCGCCCAAGTCCTGTGGCGGGACGACGAGTTGGACGCGGCACTGATCTACAGCGACGAGGAGCTGCTGCCCGGTCTGCTGCGGCTCGGCAGCGTCGACACCGCGCAGTCGCTGCCGGGCTGCGAGATCATCGGCTTCCCCGACATCCAGCGCTACGGCGCCGACCACCACCTCGACTACGACCAGTTCGTCGGCACGGTCCTGCCGGTCGCGGGCAGTCTGCGCGACGACCTGGTCTGCGAGCTGCACCGGCCACCCGCCGCCGAACGCGCCGACGGCAGCTCGCCGCTCGCGGGCCTGTCGGGCGCCCCGCTGTTCGCCGCGGCGACCCTGCTCGGCCTGGTCAAGGAGATCCCGCGCGGACGCGGCCACCGCAGGGTGGTGTGCGTGCCGCTGCGGGGCATCTTCGCCTCGGACGGCTTCCGCGCCGCGTTCGCCACCCTGGCCACGCCCGCCCCGCTCGAACTGGTCACCGGCGTACCACCGGAGGACCAGAGCTACGAGCACGAGTACGCGGAGGCCATCGGCGCCTCGTACCGCAAGACGAAGATCTTCGGCCTGGACGAGCTGAACAAGCGGGACTCCGAATGGGACCTGGACACCGCCTACCTCAGCCTGGAGGCGAGACCCAAGGCCACCGAGCCGCCGCAGGCCGGCCGCACCCTGATGGACAGCGCCCCGCAGCGCATCGACGCGCTGCTCGCATCGCGGCCCCGCGTCCTGATCCGGGGCGAGGCGGGCGCCGGCAAGACCACCCTGGTGTGGTGGCTGGCGGCGCACGCGGCGGCCGGCCGGCTCGGCCCCGGACTCGCCGACCTCAACGCGCTCATCCCGTTCGTGGTGCCGCTGCGCACCCTGCGCGCCCAGGGCGCCACCTTCCCGCTGCCCGCCCAACTCCCCACTGCGGCACGGCTCGTGGTGGACGCGGCACCCGAGGGATGGGCCGGCCGGGTCCTGAAGACCGGGCAGGGGCTGCTCCTGGTGGACGGGCTCGACGAGGTGCCGCAGGAGGACCGCGAGGAGGCCCACCGCTGGCTCGCCGCCCTCCTGGACCGCTATCCGCGCACCCGCTGTGTGGTGACGGTACGGCCGATGGCGGTCGAGCCGGACTGGCTGAAGTACGCGGGCTTCGAGGAGCTGCGGCTGCTCCCGATGAACGACGAGGACATCACCGCGTTCATCGCCGCCTGGCACCGCGCGGCCCGGCTCGACAGCGGCCCGCACGAGGACCTGGACGAGCTGGAGCGCGACCTGTCCGAACAGTTCAAGCAGAACAGCACCCTCAAGGGCCTCGCCCGCACTCCCCTGCTGTGCGCGGTGATCTGCGCCCTGCACCGGCTGCGCCAGGGCTTCCTGCCCGACACCCGCTGGAAACTGTACGAGGCGGCCCTGCGGATGCTGCTCGGCAACCGGGACCAGCAGCGCAAGGTCGAGGCGCCCGAGGGCATCGAGATCAGCGCCGAGGAGTGCACCGAACTGCTCCAGCGGATCGCGGTGTGGCTGGTGCGCGAGGGCCAGTTGGAGTTCTCCCGCGACCAGGCGCTGCGCCAGCTCAAGCGGGCCCTGTCCGGCATGGAGAACGTACGCGGCCAGGGCACCCCCGAGGACGTCCTGCGCCACCTCCTCAACCGCAGCGGGCTGCTCCAGGAACGCGCCGACGACGTCTTCCAGTTCACCCACCGCACCTTCCAGGACTTCCTCGCCGCCAAGGAGTTCGTGGAGGACGGGCACCTCGGCGAGCTGCTTCGGCACGCCTCGGAGGAGCAGCAGTGGCAGGACGTGATCCTGCTCGCCGCCGGCCACTGCGGCCGGCGCGACCGGCCCGTCCTCGTCAACGGTCTGCTCGACGCGGGCTCCCGCCACCAGTCCCACCAGGACAAGGCCAAGATCCATGTCCTGGCGGCCCGTTGCGCCCAGCACGCCGCCTATCTCGACGAGACGACCGCCCGCCGGGTCCGCGAACACATCGCGGCGCTGCTTCCGCCCCGCGACCTGGAGACCGTCACGCTGCTCGCGCGGCTCGGCCCGTCCGTACTCGGCCATCTCCCGGACCCGGCCGCCACCTCGGCCGAGGCGCTCGGACACGTCGTCGGGCTCATCAACCGGGTCGGCAACGCCGAGGCCATCGAGCACGCCCGCGCCTGGTCGGCCGCCCACCCGGACGCGGTCGACCTGTTCGCCTCCGAGTGGTCGCGCTACCCCGCCGAGCGCTACGCCCGCGAGGTGCTCGCGCACCTCGATCTGCGGGAGGCCCGGCTGCACGTGGAGACCCGCTGGCAGCTCGCCCAGCTCCCGCTCGTGCCCGACGCCCGCCGGCTGTGGATCACCGTGCCGCCCGACCTCACGGCGGACGAGCTGCACGGCGCGCTGCGCGGCCGCGAGGTGGCGGCCCTGCGGCTGAACGGCACCGAGCGCCTGCGGGACCTCGCCTTCCTGCGGCACAGCGCGGAGCGCCTGGCGGACCTGGAGGTGCTGCGGGGCTCGGGCCTGCGCGACCTCACCCAGCTGGCCCGGCTGCCGCGCCTCACCTCGCTCGGGCTGCTCGACGTGTCCGCGCAGGAGGTCGACCTCGCGCCGCTCGGTGAGGTCCCGGCGCTGCGCACGCTGCTGTTCGGCAGCAGCACCGATCTGCACCTCGCCCAGCTCCCGGTCCTGAGCCACGTCACGACCCTGCATCTGGAGGCGGACCAGGTGGCCGGCTTCGACGCCCTGAGCCGCTGGCCGGCCCTCAGCCATCTGGAGCTCGCCCCCTCCTCGTCGGCGACCACCCGACGGCTCCTGGCGTATGTGCGCGGGCAGCCCGGCATCGTCCGGCTCGGCGTCGCGCTGAGCTCGGTGGCCGCGCTCGCCGGGGTGGCCCCGCTGGCCAGCGTCCGCCACCTCGATTTGTGGCTCGCCAACTCCGACGGCGATCTCGGCGCGGTCCTGGCGGCGTTCCCGGCGCTGACGACGGTGGACCTGGCGGTCGGCACCGTGCAGGCCGGCTCGTGGAACCCGGGCGCACTGCTGCGCCACCCCGGCCTGACCGTCACCGTCAACGGCGGCCCGCTGGCCCCGTGAAGCACCCGGCGGCGGCCATGGAAAAGGGGCTGCCCCGGTCCGTACGTGACGTACGGGCCGGGGCAGCCCCTTCAGGCGAGGCCTCCGAAGAGGACTACGCCTCCTTGCTCAGGTTGGGACCCGCGCCGCCGGCGGCCGCGTCCTCGATCGGCGGGACGTCGGGCAGGGCCGACTTCTCCTCGCCGCGGAAGGTGAACTTCTTCTCCTCACCCTCGCCCTCGGTGCCGATGACCACGATGTGACCGGGGCGCAGCTCACCGAAGAGGATCTTCTCGGAGAGGATGTCCTCGATCTCCCGCTGGATCGTCCGGCGCAGCGGCCGGGCGCCCATGATCGGGTCGTAGCCCTTCTTGGCGAGCAGCGACTTGGCCTCGGCATTGAGCTCGATGCCCATGTCGCGGTCCTTGAGGCGCTCGTCCACCTTGTCGATCATGAGGTCGACGATCTGGATGATGTCTTCCTCGGTCAGCTGGTGGAAGACCACCGTGTCGTCGACACGGTTGAGGAACTCGGGGCGGAAGTGCTGCTTCAGCTCCTCGTTGACCTTGGCCTTCATCCGGTCGTAGCCGGTCTTGACGTCACCCTGGGCGGCGAAGCCCAGGTTGAAGCCCTTGGAGATGTCCCGGGTCCCGAGGTTGGTCGTCATGATGATGACCGTGTTCTTGAAGTCCACGACCCGGCCCTGGGAGTCGGTCAGACGACCGTCTTCCAGAATCTGGAGCAGGGAATTGAAGATATCGGGGTGGGCCTTCTCGACCTCGTCGAAGAGGACGACGGAGAACGGCTTGCGGCGCACCTTCTCGGTGAGCTGGCCGCCCTCTTCGTAACCCACGTAACCGGGGGGCGAACCGAAGAGGCGGGAAACCGTGTGCTTCTCGCTGAACTCCGACATGTCGAGGGAGATCAGCGCGTCCTCGTCACCGAAGAGGAATTCCGCCAGCGTCTTCGACAGCTCGGTCTTACCGACACCGGACGGGCCGGCGAAGATGAACGAACCACCGGGACGCTTCGGGTCCTTCAGACCGGCACGCGTACGCCGGATCGCCTGCGAGAGCGCCTTGATGGCGTCCTTCTGGCCGATGACGCGCTTGTGCAGCTCGTCCTCCATGCGGAGCAGCCGCGAGGACTCCTCCTCGGTGAGCTTGAAGACCGGGATGCCCGTGGCCGTGGCCAGGACCTCGGCGATCAGCTCGCCGTCGACCTCGGCGACGACGTCCATGTCGCCGGCCTTCCACTCCTTCTCGCGCTTGGCCTTCGCGGCGAGCAGCTGCTTCTCCTTGTCGCGGAGGGAGGCCGCCTTCTCGAAGTCCTGGGAGTCGATGGCCGACTCCTTGTCGCGACGCACGCCCGCGATCTTCTCGTCGAACTCGCGGAGGTCCGGCGGCGCGGTCATCCGGCGGATGCGCATCCGGGAACCGGCCTCGTCGATCAGGTCGATCGCCTTGTCCGGCAGGAAGCGGTCCGAGATGTACCGGTCGGCCAGCGTCGCGGCCTGGACGAGGGCCTCGTCCGTGATCGAGACGCGGTGGTGGGCCTCGTAGCGGTCGCGCAGACCCTTGAGGATCTCGATGGTGTGCGGCAGCGACGGCTCGGCGACCTGGATGGGCTGGAAGCGGCGCTCAAGAGCGGCGTCCTTCTCCAGGTGCTTGCGGTACTCGTCGAGCGTGGTGGCACCGATGGTCTGGAGCTCACCACGGGCCAGCATCGGCTTGAGGATGCTCGCCGCGTCGATCGCGCCCTCGGCGGCACCCGCACCCACCAGGGTGTGGAGCTCGTCGATGAACAGGATGATGTCGCCGCGGGTGCGGATCTCCTTGAGGACCTTCTTCAGGCGCTCCTCGAAGTCACCGCGGTAGCGGGAGCCGGCGACCAGGGCGCCGAGGTCCAGCGTGTAGAGGTGCTTGTCCTTGAGCGTCTCGGGCACCTCGCCCTTGACGATCGCCTGGGCCAGGCCCTCGACGACGGCGGTCTTGCCGACGCCGGGCTCGCCGATGAGGACCGGGTTGTTCTTGGTGCGGCGCGACAGGACCTGCATGACGCGCTCGATCTCCTTCTCGCGCCCGATGACCGGGTCGAGCTTGGATTCGCGAGCGGCCTGCGTCAGGTTGCGGCCGAACTGGTCGAGCACCAGGGACGTGGAGGGGGTGCCCTCCGCAGGGCCGCCGGCCGTGGCGGCTTCCTTGCCCTGGTAGCCGGAGAGCAGCTGGATGACCTGCTGCCGCACCCGGTTGAGATCGGCGCCCAGCTTCACCAGGACCTGGGCGGCGACGCCCTCGCCCTCGCGGATCAGGCCGAGCAGGATGTGCTCGGTGCCGATGTAGTTGTGGCCGAGCTGGAGGGCCTCGCGGAGCGACAGCTCCAGGACCTTCTTGGCACGGGGCGTGAAGGGGATGTGCCCGGACGGGGCCTGCTGGCCCTGACCGATGATCTCCTCCACCTGCTGGCGGACCGCCTCGAGCGAAATCCCGAGGCTCTCCAGGGCCTTAGCGGCGACACCCTCACCCTCGTGGATCAGGCCCAGGAGAATGTGCTCGGTGCCGATGTAGTTGTGGTTGAGCATCCGGGCTTCTTCCTGAGCCAGGACGACAACCCGCCGCGCGCGGTCGGTGAACCTCTCGAACATCGTTAATCGCTCCTCAGAGCGGTCGGGCAGTAAGGGGGCGGTCCCCTCCCTGTCCTTCCGCATGCTAGTCCCGCAGGGCGGGACAGCTCATTCCAACTGCCGACACCCGTTCAATGCCTCCCGGCCCGAACAGCCGACAACTGCTCCAACCCGATGGTGCGAGACGATGTTCCCGCAGGCCAGACAGATACCCCTGTCTCCAGTACGCCGATGGCGAACGTGAGACCGCCTGACGAGCGTGTCGCCCCTCCCCACTAGGAATGTCTTACCCGCCCGCACTGACACTCCATGCGAAAGACCCCGGTTCCGTAAGCTACGGGCGAACAACCTTGCGTCCGCCCATCCCCCGGAGCGACGCACAATTGCCGACGGAGCGCGTTCGTACGGAAACCCAGCGTAACTCGGCGCCGTTTCTTCAGTTGCTCCGGGCATGGCCCTCACCGTCCCGCAGCCCCGCGCACCCATGGATGGCTCGCTCGCGCAGTGGTACGAGCGCGGGCTCGGCTGGGCCGTCTGCGAGGGGCCCCCGGTCCAGCTGCTCACCGGGCTGCGCTTCGACGTTCTGGAACTCCCGGCGAGCGCCGGCTTCGCACTCCTGGAGCGGTACCGGCGGACCGGTCCCGTAGCTCTGGCGGGGGGCCGGATGCGGCTGCTCGTGGCGGCCGGCAGCGCGGACGAGCTGCCGGGGCTGCTCGACTGGCTGGAGTGGGGCGGGGTGGCCCTGGACCTGCGCGCCCTCGGCGCGGGGGGCCGCATGACCGCCCCGGTGCCGCCGGGCTGGGCCGGCTCGCGGGGGGCCGCCGTATGGCTGCGGCCCCCCGAGCCCGGGTGCGAGATCGAGGCGCGGTTGCCCTCGTTCACCGGATTCACTCAGTGCGGTGGTGCCGGCGACGGGGACGCTTCGGATGCCTCCCGGGCCGCGCGGGGCGGCCACGCCGCGGGCCTCAGCCTCGTGAGGCTGGTGGCCGCGGCGGCGACGGAATGCCACCGGGCCCGGTTGTTTCACGCGAAATCCCCAGGTGGAACGGGGAACGCGGGAAGTCAGCCGTTCTGCTTCTCGTAGGCCTCACGGATTTCGGCCGGGACGCGTCCGCGGTCGTTCACGTTGTAGCCCTGCTCCTTGGCCCACTTGCGGATCTCGGCCGTGTTCTGGTTGCCGGTGCCGAGCAGCGCGCCACGGGCCTT
Organism: Streptomyces sp. CB01201; assembly: GCF_002803085.1. Classification (GTDB taxonomy): domain Bacteria; phylum Actinomycetota; class Actinomycetes; order Streptomycetales; family Streptomycetaceae; genus Streptomyces; species Streptomyces hundungensis. Next base: position 38,989 of record NZ_NNBJ01000013.1, read on the forward strand.
GCCACGACCGCCGGCCGCGCGGCCACCGGTGCGCCGGCCGCTCTTGACGTACGGCTCAAGGAGACCCCGGAGCTTGTCCGCGTTGGCCGTGGTGAGGTCGATCTCGAAGCTCTTCCCGTCAAGAGCGAACGTCACGGTCTCGTCAGCCTCGCCACCGTCGAGGTCATCGACAAGAAGGACCTGAACCTTCTGTGCCACCGGATTTCCTTTCATCGAAAATGCAGTACGCGGAAAGGAAACCGCTTTTGACTGGAAAACACAAACCCCCGGGAGAGGTTCAGGATCCTTGCTCCGCGGGAAACGTACGCGATTCGGACATAGGGTTCCGACAGCTTCCCGCCGCTTCCCCGATCACAGGTGCAGAAGCATCCGGGTGTTGCCCAAGGTGTTCGGCTTCACTCGTTCGAGACCGAGGAACTCGGCGACGCCCTCGTCATAGGAGCGCAGCAGCTCGCTGTAGACATCTGTGTCGACGGTATCGACGGGAGTCTCGCCGATCTCGGTGAACCCGTGCTTCGCGAAGAACGCCACTTCGAAGGTGAGGCAGAAAACCCGCCGCACTCCGAGCCAGCGAGCGGTCTGGAGCAGCTTGGTGAGCACGAGATGTCCGATGCCGGAACCGTGGAACTCGGGGTCCACGGCAAGAGTTCGCACTTCGGCGAGGTCTTCCCACATCACGTGCAGTGCCCCGCAGCCGATCACCCGGGCGTCCGAGTCGCGTTCCGCGACCCAGAACTCCTGGATGGACTCGTAAAGCGTGACCGTTGCTTTGTCGAGCAGGATCCCGCCTCCGACGTACGCGTCGAGAAGGCTTCGCACGGCCGGTACATCGCCGGTCCTGGCGCGGCGGACGGTGACCGCATTCGCGGCGGGATAAGACATGCCTGGACGCTATCGCCCCGCTTCGGGTCCGGGCGCATCGCCCTCTTCGGATCCCTGTTCGGGTTCGCGGTCCCGTTCGGGTTCCGGCTCCTGCACCATGCGCACGGCATCGCGCAGTGCTTCGCGCTCCTCGGGGGACATCATGCCGAAGAAGGCCACGAGTGCGGCCGCCCGGTTGTCGCTCCGGGACCAGGCTTCGTTCATCAGTGCTGCGGCGTAGGCGGCCCGGGTGGAGACCGCCGTATATCGATAGGCCCGCCCGTCCACTTCCCGGCGGACCCAGCCCTTCTGATGGAGATTGTCCATTACGGTCATGACCGTGGTGTACGCGATGGACCGTTCCTGCTGAAGGTCTTCGAGGACTTCCCGGACGGTCACCGGGCGGTTCCACTGCCAGACCCGGGTCATGACGGCGTCTTCCAGCTCTCCCAATTGACGGGGCACAACTGCACCATAGTGGGAGATGTCGCGAATGGCTGCTTATTTGCAGTTAGCACGCAGCAAAAAGGGCGCACGTGGGGAAATACCCCGTGCGCCCCCGCTGTGCGTACCCCGCCGGACCGCGTGCGGTCAGGGTGCGGCGGGCTTCTGCTGTGCGGCCTCGGCGCGGGCGAGCGCGCTGTCCACGGCCGCGTCCTCCTTGCCCTTGTTGGGGCCGCCCTG
>NZ_NNBJ01000013.1:40579-269073 GCF_002803085.1 Streptomyces sp. CB01201
CGTCACGACGAGCGCGATGAAGAAGATGGCCATCACCACGGGGGGCAGAAGCGCGGAAACGTAGTCCATACCGACAGGGTAGCGAGGGACGCCCGGCGGGTCGGGGCCGGGTGGGCCGCGACCCGCCGGGCACCCTCGGCCTCAGCCCGCTCGCCGTTCCTCGGCCGGGGGCTCGGGCCGGCGGCGCGGCGGGAAGACCTCGGAGGGCTTGGGTACGGGCCGCTCGGGCGCGGGCGCCGGTCGGGCCGGGGTGCCCGGCCGCGGCTCGGCCGACCCGTCGCCGCCGGCCGCGCCTCCGCCGACCAGGGTCAGGAGCCTGCCGCGCCGGTCGGGCGCCGCGACCGCGCGGCCGGCCAGCCGGGCCCGCACCGAACGCTCGGCGATCCGCCGGCAGCGCTCCAGGAGGGCTTCGCACACCGGGTCCGAGCGCAGCGCCCGCAGCGCGGCCAGATCGTCGGGTCCGGGCTGGTAGCCGGCCGCCAGGGCGTCCTGGAGCAGCTCGGTGTAGCCGGGCAGCGAGCCGGGGAGCGCGTCACGGTAGCGGTCGAGGTCGGCGAGCAGGAAGGCGCGCAGCCGCTCCCCCTCGCGGACGGCCTCGTCCACGGAGTCGGCCAGGCGCAGGCAGTCCCGGATGTCCTCATCCTGGACGGCGCTGGGGTGGAGGGCGATGGCGAGGGCGCGTCGGAGCACACGCAGCTCGTCCGCACCGAACGCCATGCCGCCGCGGGATCCGTATGGCGTGGGCATGCGGTGACGATACGTCCTAAAGGGACAAAATCCGTTTAACAGGCCGATGTCGGGCGCGTTGACGGGACCTGCGGGTCCCGCACGCCCGGCACCGGCCGGAGTCCTCGGGAATTCGGGGACTCAGGAGCGCGCCACGTTGCGCTCGTACACCAGGCGCAGGCCGATCAGGGTCAGCCACGGCTCGTGCTCGTCGATCTCCTCGGCCTCGCCGAGGACCGTGGGGGCCAGGCCGCCGGTCGCGATGACCGTCACGTCGTCCGGATCGCCGTCGGGGCCGACCAGTTCGCGCTTCATGCGCCGCACGACGCCGTCGACCTGGCCCGCGAACCCGTACACGATGCCGGCCTGCATCGCCTCGACGGTGTTCTTGCCGATCACCGAGCGGGGCCGGGCCACCTCGATCTTGCGGAGCTGGGCGCCCCGGATGCCGAGGGCGTCGACGGAGATCTCGATGCCGGGGGCGATGACGCCGCCGACGTACTCGCCGCGCGCGCTGACCGCGTCGAAGGTCGTGCCCGTGCCGAAGTCGACGACGATCGCGGGGCCGCCGTAGAGGTCGACGGCGGCGACCGAGTTGACGATGCGGTCGGCGCCGACCTCCTTGGGGTTGTCGGTCAGGACCGGCACGCCCGTCTTGATGCCCGGCTCCACCAGGACCGCCGGGACGTCGCCGTAGTAGCGGCGGGTCACCTCGCGCAGCTCGTGCAGGACCGAGGGGACGGTCGCGCAGATCGCGATGCCCTCGATGCCGTCGCCGAGTTCCGCGCCGAGCAGCGGGTGGGTGCCCATCAGGCCGTTGAGCAGCACGGCCAGCTCGTCCGCGGTGCGGCGGGCGTCGGTGGAGATCCGCCAGTGCTCGACGACCTCCTCGCCGTCGAACAGGCCGAGGACGGTGTGGGTGTTGCCGACGTCGATGGTGAGCAGCATCAGGCCGAGCCCTCTCGGCCGGCCTCGCGCAGGTCGAGGCCGATGTCCAGGATCGGCGAGGAGTGCGTGAGGGCGCCCACCGCCAGGTAGTCGACACCCGTCGCCGCGTACTCGGCGGCGTTCGCCAGGGTGAGGCGGCCGGAGGATTCGAGCATCGCGCGGCCCGCGACCAGGGCGACCGCCTCGGCCGTCTCGGCCGGCGTGAAGTTGTCGAGCAGGATCAGGTCGGCCCCGGCGTCCAGGACCTCGGTGACCTGGTCCAGGGTGTCGACCTCGACCTCGACGGCGAGGTCGGGGAAGCGGTCGCGCACCGCCTTGAAGGCCTCGGCCACCCCGCCGGCCGCGATCACGTGGTTGTCCTTGACCAGGGCCGCGTCCGACAGGGACATGCGGTGGTTGACGCCCCCGCCGCAGCGCACCGCGTACTTCTCCAGGGCGCGCAGGCCCGGGGTGGTCTTGCGGGTGTCGCGGACCTTGGCGCCGGTGCCTTCGAGGGCGTCCGCCCAGGCGCGGGTGGCGGTGGCGATGCCGGACAGGCGGCAGAGCAGGTTGAGCGCGCTGCGCTCGCCGGTCAGCAGGTCGCGGGTGCGGGTGGTGACGCTGAGCAGCTTCTGGCCCGCGGCCACCCGGTCGCCGTCGGCGACGTGCCGCTCGACCTCGAACTCCTCGGTGCACACGATGGACAGGATCGCCTCGGCGACCCGCAGACCCGCGACCGTGCCGGCCTCGCGGGCGGTGAAGTCGCCGGTGGCGACGGCGTCCTGGGGGACGGTGGCGGCCGATGTGACGTCGAAGCCGCCGTCCAGGTCCTCCTCGATGGCGAGGTGGGCGATGTCCTCGACCTGGACGGGGTCGAGGCCGGACTCGGCGAGCAGCGCGGCGAGCGCGGGGTCGAGCCCGCACTCGTACACCTCCTCGCCGCCGCAGCCGCAGTCGTCGCCGCAGCCGCCGCCCTGGACGGGCGCACCGATCTGGATCAGGGGGACGTCCACCGGCTGGGGACGGAGTTCCTCGGGCGTGCTCACGGTTACGGCTCCAGGGGGGTGGCTGCGACGGTCGGGGGGAAGGTGGCGCTGGTGGTGGGGCGGATGTCCAGGGACCGCCCGGGGGTGATGCGGACGACGAGGTGGCGGCGCCAGGCCGCGTCGTCGCGGTCCGGCCGGTCCTCGCGCCAGTGGCAGCCGCGGGTCTCCTCGCGGGCGGCCGCCGCGGCGACCAGGACCCGGGCGACCAGCAGCAGATTGGTGGTCTCCCACGCCTCGACGCCCGGCACGGCGGCCTTGCGCTCGTCGGCGTGGATCTCCTCCAGGCGCGCGGCCGCCTCGGCGAGGCTCGCGGCCGATCGCAGCACCCCGGCGCCGTTGGTCATGATCCGCTGGATCCGGATCCGGGCCGCCGGGTCGAGCAGCGGTACGGGACCGTCGAGCAGGTCGGCCGCAACAGCCTTGCCCTGTACGGGAGTTGGGGTGGGCCCGCCCGGGTCCGCCAGGATGTCCGCCGCGATGTTCTCGGCGAAGACCAAGCCCTCCAGAAGGGAGTTGGAGGCGAGCCGGTTGGCGCCGTGCACCCCGGTGCAGGCGACCTCGCCGCACGCGTACAGGCCCGGCACGGTGGTGCGGCCGCGCAGGTCGGTGCGGATGCCGCCGGAGGCGTAGTGCGCGGCGGGGGCGACCGGGATCGGCTCGGTCACCGGGTCGATGCCGTGCGAGCGGCAGGCGGCCAGGATCGTCGGGAAGCGCTGCTCCCACATCCCGGCGCCGAAGTGCCGGGCGTCCAGGTACATGTGCTCGGCGCCCTGTGCCTGCATCTGGCGGGTGATGGCCTTGGCGACGATGTCGCGCGGGGCGAGCTCGGCCAGCTCGTGCTGCCCGAGCATGAAACGGGTGCCGGCCGCGTCCACCAGGTGGGCGCCCTCTCCGCGCACCGCCTCGGAGACCAGCGGCTGCTGGCCCTCCGAGTCGGCGCCGAGGAAGAGGACCGTGGGGTGGAACTGGACGAATTCGAGGTCGGAGATCTCGGCACCGGCGCGCAGCGCGAGGGCCACGCCGTCGCCGGTGGACACCGACGGGTTGGTGGTCGCCGAGAACACCTGGCCCATGCCGCCGGTCGCGAGGACCACCGCGGGGGCGTGGACCGCGCCGACGCCGTCGTGCTGGCCCTCGCCCATGACGTGCAGGGTGATGCCGGCGGTGCGGCCGTGCCCGTCCTTGAGGAGGTCGAGGACCAGGGCGTTCTCGATGGTGCGCACCGCCTGGGTGCGGACCGCCTCGACGAGCGCGCGGGAGATCTCGGCGCCCGTCGCGTCGCCGCCCGCGTGCGCGATGCGCCGGCGGTGGTGGCCGCCCTCGCGGGTCAGCGAGATCGCGCCCGAGTCGTCGGTGTCGAAGTGGGCGCCGGTGGCGATCAACCGCCGTACCGCGTCCGGGCCTTCGGTGACCAGGAGGCGTACCGCGTCCTCGTCGCACAGGCCCGCGCCGGCGACCAGGGTGTCGTCCAGGTGCTGTTCGGGGGTGTCGCCCTCGCCGAGGGCGGCCGCTATGCCGCCCTGCGCCCAGCGCGTGGAGCCGTCGTCCAGGCGGGCCTTGGTGACGACGACCGTGGCCAGGCCGGCCGCGGTGCAGCGCAGCGCGGCGGTCAGACCCGCGACGCCGGAGCCGACGACCACGACGTCCGCGTCGATGGCCCAGCCCGGGGCGGGGGCGTCGAGTCGTATTCCGGTTCCGGTACTGGTCATTCCGGTGCTCCGAACGTGAGCGGGATGTTGTCGATGAGGCGGGTGGTGCCGACGCGGGCGGCGACCGCGAGGATCGCGGTGCCGTCGAAGCCCCCGGGCGCCTCCCGGCCGTGCCCTCCCGGGGGACGCTCCCCGGACCCGTCCTCGTCGGGGCGGCCGATCTCCTGGAACGTCGCCGGGTCGACGAGCGCCAAGTAGTCGACCACGACCGGCGGTTCGGCCTTCGCGGCGGCGTCGAGCACGCCTTGGGCGACGGCCTTGATGGCGGCGGGCGACGGCGCGGCCGCCGCGACCGCGTGCGCGTCGGCGGCGGCGCGGGCCTCGCCGATCGCGGTGAGCGCGTCGGCCCGGCCGGCGGCCGCGCCCCCGGCGGTGGCCCGCGCGTGCAGGGCGTGCTCGGCGGCCAGCCGGTCGCGGGCCGCGAACAGGGCGCGCGACAGGGCACGGGCCGCGGTCCGTTCGGCCGGTTCGAGGTAGCGGTTGCGGCTGGACAGGGCGAGCCCGTCGTCCTCGCGGACCGTCGGTACGCCGACGATCTCGACCGGGAAGTTCAGATCGCGCACCATGCGCCGGATCAGCGCCAGCTGCTGGGCGTCCTTCTGCCCGTACAGGGCGACGTCCGGCGCGCTGAGGTGGAGCAGCTTGGCGACGACGGTCAGCATGCCGTCGAAGTGCCCTGGCCGGGCCGCGCCTTCGAGGAGCTCGCCCATGGGGCCCGCGGTGACGCGCACCTGGGGCTCTCCGCCGGGGTAGACCTCGTCCACGGAGGGCGCGAACACGGCGTCGGCGCCGGCCCGTTCGGCGATCGCGCGGTCCGCGTCCAGGGTGCGCGGATAGCGGTCCAGGTCCTCGCCCGCGCCGAACTGGAGGGGGTTGACGAAGACGGTGACCACGACCTGCCCCTCGGGCCCGGCCAGCTCGCGCGCGGTGCGGATCAACGTGGCGTGGCCCTCGTGCAGCGCGCCCATGGTCATCACGACGGCACGGCGGCCGGTGTGCTCCAGGGCCGCGAGCTCGGCGGCCGTACGCACCAGGGCGGTCATCGTTCGTCTCCTTCGGCGAGCACCCCGAGCAGGTCCTCGGCAAGCTCGGGCTTGAGCAGGCCGTGGGCGAGCGCCCGGTCCGCGGTCGTACGGGCCATCGCGAGGTATCCGGCGACCGTGCCCGGCGCGTGCTTGCGCAGCTCGGCCACGTGGGCGGCGACCGTGCCCGCGTCGCCGCGCGCGACCGGGCCGGTCAGGGCCGCGTCGCCCGAGCGCAGGGCGTTGTCGAGAGCCGCGCCGAGCAGCGGGCCGAGCATCCGGTCGGGGTGGGCGACACCGGCCCGGCCGAGCAGCTCCATCGACTGGGCGACCAGCGTGACCAGGTGGTTCGCGCCGAGCGCGAGGGCCGCGTGGTAGAGCGGGCGGTCGCCCTCCGCGATCCACTCGGGCTCGCCGCCCATCTCGATGACCAGGGCCTCCGCGGCGAGCCGCAGCTCCTCGGGGGCGGTCACACCGAACGAGCAGCCCGCGAGCCGCTGGACGTCCACGGCCGTGCCGGTGAACGTCATCGCCGGGTGCAGGGCGAGCGGCAGCGCGCCGGCCCGCCTGGCCGGGTCGAGGACGGCCGTTCCGTACCGCCCGGAGGTGTGCACCAGGAGCTGGCCGGGGCGGATCGCGCCCGTCTCGGCGAGGCCCTCGACCAGGCCCGGCAGGGCGTCGTCGGGGACGGTCAGGAGGACGAGCTCGGCGCGCGCGAAGACCTCGGCCGGCGGCACGAGCGGCACGTCGGGCAGCAGGGCGGCGGCCCTGCGCACCGAGGCGTCGGAGACGCCGGAGACCGCGACCGGGCGGTGTCCGGCCAGCTGGAGGGCCGCGGCGAGGGCGGGGCCGACCCGGCCCGCGCCGACGACGCCCACGGCGAGGCGGGCGGGGCGGTCCGCCGGGCTGTGTTCGTGGCGGTGCTCTGATGGTGCGTTCACGCGGTGGGGCCTTCCGTTCCAGTCCGCGAGGGGTACCGGACGCCGAACCAAATCAAACGGCCCGCTCATGCTACGCCCCGGCCCCGGAAACCCCTTTGGTTGTCCACAGGGTGTGGGCGATCATCGGCCCATGCCAGACACCGAGCCGAATCCCCGCCCCGACTCCCCTTCCCCGGCCCCCGGAGCGGGGCCGGAGGAAACCCCGGAACAGGCCCAGCAGCACCGCCTGGCCGTCTTCAGGAGCGCCGGGCGGACCCTGGCGCACCACACGGTCGACCACACCATGGCGGAACGACTGACGGCCCTCCTCGCGGACGGGGCCGAGGTCTACGACCTGGACGCGTTCGCCGACATCTACGGCGACGGCCCGGTCGCCGAGCTGGAGCGGCGCACCGCCGAGGAGCTCGGCTTCCCGGCGGCCGTCTTCTTCCCCACCGGCACGATGGCTCAGCAGGTCGCGCTGCGCTGCTGGGCCGCGCGCACCGGCGACACGACGGTCGCCCTGCACCCGCTCGCCCACCCCGAGGTGCACGAGCGCCAGGCCTTCGGACAGCTCAGCGGCCTGCGCACGGTCCACCCGACCGCCGAGCCCCGGCTGCCCACCGCCGATGAGGTGCGCGACTTCGAGGAGCCCTTCGGCACCCTGATGCTGGAGCTTCCGCTGCGCGACGCGGGCTATGTGCTGCCGACCTGGGACGAGCTGGTCGCCGTGGTGGAGGCCGCCCGTGAGCGGGACGCGGTGGTGCACTTCGACGGGGCCAGGCTGTGGGAGACCACCGCCCACTTCGGCCGCCCGCTGCGGGAGATCGCGGGCCTCGCGGACAGCGTGTACGTGTCCTTCTACAAGACCCTCGGCGGCCTCTCGGGCGCGGTCCTGGTGGGCCCGGAGTCGCTGATCGCGCAGGCCCGCGCCTGGCGGCACCGCTACGGCGGCCAGCTCTTCCAGCAGTTCCCCGCCGCCCTCTCCGGCCTGCTCGGCCTGCGCCGCGAGCTGCCCGGGCTGCCGTCGTACGTGGCCCATGCCAAGGTCGTGGCGGGTGCGATCGCGGCCGGCCTGGCCGAGGCGGGCGTGCCGTGGTTCCGGGTGCACCCCGAGCCGCCGCACACCCACCAGTTCCAGGTGTGGCTGCCCTACGACGCCGAGGTGCTCAGCGCCGCGGCCCTCCGGCAGGCCGAGGCGGGCACATGCCTGTTCCGGCGCTGGTTCGCGAGCCCCTCGGGCCCGGCGGGCCTCGCCGTCACCGAGGTCACCGTCAACGCGCCGGGCCTCGCGTGGACCGCCGCGGACGTACGGGCCGCGGTGGCCGACTTCGTACGGCTGCTGCCGTAGCCCCTGCCGCCCCGCACGGCCTCACGGGCAGGCGGGCGGGCGGCGGCCGTGCCGCGGGGCGTGCAGGTGGGCCAGGGCCGCCCGCAGCCGGCCGGTGGCGAGGCGGCCCGCGAGAACCGCCTCGAAGCGGCGGTAGTCCCGTATCGCGCGCACGGTCGCCACGTCGTGGGTGCCGGGTACCGGAGGCGCGGGCTCGCCGAGGCGGGCCGCGCGGTAGCTGTCGATCATGTGCTGCTGCATCGCGTCCATGCCTCCACGGTGAGCCCGTTCGGGCGCCGCGTCGCGCCGATTGACGAGCCGCGTCAAATGGCGCCCGACCAGCGCCGTCGATTGACCGGGACCGTCAATCGACGGCCGCTGTGCCGGTGCGCCGGTGCACCATGGGCGCATGAGCGTGACCATCGACATCACGGGCCTGCCGCCCGAGCGCATCGGCTTCGCCGTCTCCCCGCTGGCGGAGCTCGGCCTGGTCCTGCACGCGCTCTCCGAGCCGGGGCACCACCCGGGCCTGCACGGCTGGGCGACGGCGACCGCGGCGGCCCTCAAGCCCGACCTGGCCGACCGGCTGCACGAGGCAGAGTTCCTGTGGCGCAACACCTTCTCCGATGTGTTCATGCCGTTCGCCGGCATACCCGGCCACGACGGCACCCCCGGCGCCACGCTCGCCGAGGACCTCGACCTGCTCGACCGGCTCACCGACGAGCGCTTCACCTCCGCCGCCCTGGAGTTCACCTGCTCCAGCCTGTACGGGGTCAAGACGCTCTCCGCGCTGCACGATCCGGCGATGCGGATGCGCGCCCTCGAGATGGCGGCCACCCGCGGACCCCACCAAGTGGACTTCACCAAGCGCCTGTTGGACGATCCCGCGTCCGTACGGGCCTGGCTGCGGCGCCTCTTGGAGGACTGCGAGCAGGCCTTCTTCGCGGACACCTGGCAGCGGGTCCGGGTCCAACTGGCCGCCGACGCACGGCACAAGGCGGAGCTGCTGCGCCGCAAGGGCCTCGACGAGGCGATCGGTGCGGTCTCGGCCGCGCTCGGCGTCGACAGGGGCGGCACCCGGATCAGCATCGACAAGCTGACCGAGGGCCGCACCACCGCCACCGACCCGGAGCCCGGCGCCGGGCTCACCTTCGTGCCCACCTCGTTCGGCTGGCCGCACCTGATGGTGCTGCACGCGCCGGGCTGGCGGCCGGTGATCCACTACCCGGTGCACGGCCCCGAACTGCCCTCGCCCGCCTCGGTGGAGACGCTCAAGCTGCGCATGGAGGCGCTGGCCCACCCGATGCGGATGCGCCTGTGCCGCAATCTGGCCCGCTCCCCGTACACCACGAGCGAGCTCGCCGACGCGCACGGGATCACCGCGCCGGAGGTCTCCCGCCATCTGGCCCTCCTGAAGAAGGCCGGGCTCATCACCACCCGGCGCCGCGGCCGGTACGTACTGCACCAGCTGGACCTCACGGTGGTGGCCCGCCTCGGCAGCGACTTCCTGGAGGGCGTGCTGCGCTGAGCCTGCGGGCGCGCTTCCCCGGTCGGCCGGGCGCCGACGGCCGGGTCAGCCCGCGCCGGGCGCCGACGGCCGGGTCAGCCCGCGCCGCCCGCCCGCACCAGGCCGGTCTCGTACGCCAGGACCACCACCTGGACCCGGTCGCGCAGCTCCAGCTTGGTCAGGATGCGGCCCACATGGGTCTTCACCGTGGCTTCCGACAGGACGAGCCGGGCCGCGATCTCGCCGTTGGACAGGCCCTGCGCGACCAGCAGCATGACCTCGCGCTCGCGCTCGGTCAGCCGCTCCAGTTGCTTGTGCTCGGGCTCCTTGCCGCTGGTCGGGAGCATCGGGGCGAACCGGTCGAGCAGCCGCCGGGTCGTCGAGGGCGCCACCACCGCGTCACCGCTGTGGACCGAGCGGATCGCGGCGAGCAGCTCGCCCGGCGGCACGTCCTTCAGCATGAAGCCGCTGGCCCCCGCCTTCAGGCCGGAGAAGGCGTACTCGTCCAGGTCGAAGGTGGTCAGGATCAGCACCTTCGGCGGATTCGGCGCCTCGCAGATGCGCCGGGTCGCCTCCACCCCGTCCAGCCTCGGCATGCGCACATCCATCAGGACCACGTCGACGGCGGTCGCGCGCAGGATGTCGATCGCCTCCGCGCCGTCGCCCGCCTCCGCGACGACCTCCATGTCCGGCTGGGCGGCGAGCACCATCCGGAAGCCGGTGCGCAGCAGCACCTGGTCGTCGACGAGCATCACGCGGATCGTCATCGTTCCCTCTCCATCACGCCGTACAAGCCGGCACACGAGCACGTACAGGACATCAGTGGGCCGGCTTGAGCGGCAGCAGGGCGCTGATGCGGAAGCCGCCGCCGGGGCGCGGCCCCGCGTCAAGCGTGCCCCCGACCATGCCGATCCGCTCCCGCATGCCGATCAGGCCGTGGCCCTGGCCGTCCGCGCCGCCGTCCTCGTACATCTCGTGGGCGGCGCCCCGGCCGTCGTCCTCGACGAGCAGGCCGAGGCCGTCGTCGAAGTACACGAGCCGCACGCTCGCCCCCGCGTCCGGCCCGCCGTGCTTGCGCGTGTTGGTGAGGGCTTCCTGCACGATGCGGTACGCCGTTAGCTCGACGCCGCTGGGCAGCGGGCGCGGGGTGCCCTCGACCTTGAAGTCGACGGTGAGACCCGCCCCGCGGACCGTCTCCACCAGGTCCTCGATCTGCTGGACGTCGGGCTGCGGGACGTACTCCCCCGCCTCCTGGTGCTCGCCGGTGCGCAGTACGCCGAGCAGCCGGCGCATCTCGGCGAGCGCCTGACGGCCCGTCATGGAGATGGTCTCCAGGGCTGTCCTCGCCTGGTCCGGCGAGGTGTCCATGACATAGGCGGCGCCGTCGGCCTGGACCACCATCACCGAGACGTTGTGCGCCACCACGTCGTGCAGCTCGCGGGCGATCCGGGCCCGCTCGGCCGCGACCGCCACCTTGGCCTGCGCCTCGCGCTCCCGCTCCAGGCGCGAGGCCCGCTCCTCCAGCTGCGCGAAGTACGCCTTGCGGGTACGCATCGAGTCGCCGAGCACCCAGGCGAGCAGGAACGGGACCGTCATGATGACAACGAAGAAGGCCGTCTGCTGCCCGCTGCTCTCCGCTCCCGCCGCCGTCCAGCGCACCTGGGCGAGGGGGGCCGCGAGCAGGCTGCCGACCAGGGCGACCCGCGAGGCCCAGCGCTCGCCCGCGGAGGCCACGGTGTAGACGAGGACCAGCATCGCGAAGTCCTGGACCTCCGGCCGGACGTTCAGGGCCAGCTGCGCCAGGCCCACGGCGATGACGAGGAGCAGCATCCGCTCGGGCATCCGGCGGCGCAGCGCCACGGCCACGCCCATCCCGAGCGAGACCAGGACCTGGAGGCTCCAGGCCGGCTCCTCCGCGTGGTGCGGCCCCGACAGGATCTGCAGGCAGGAGAACCCGAACAGGACGACGGCCCAGAAGGCGTCGACCCCGGTCGGGTTCCTGCGGATGAAGTCGTAGAGGCGCTGCACGTAACCCAGCGTAGGGAAAGCGGACAGGTGCAGGGGTCAGCCGCCGGGGCGATCCTGATCCCGGCGGCATACTCCGCAAGGTGGAGACTTGGGCGCGTGACGGATGAGACGTGTCAGCACTCCGGCGACGACAGCCGGCCGGGACCGGCGGATCCGGCGGGGCGGGGTGCGCTCCTCGGGTGGCGTGCGGCCACCGAGCGGGCGCTGTACGGGGACGGCGGGTTCTATCTCCGACCCGAGGGGCCGGCCGGGCATTTCCGCACGTCGGTGCATGCCTCGCCGCTCTTCGCGGGGGCCGTCGCCCGCCTCCTGACCGAGGTCGCGGCGGGGCTCGGCCCCGGGCCCTTCGACCTCGTGGACGTCGGTGCCGGGCGCGGGGAGCTGCTCACCGGGGTGCTCGCCGCGCTGCCCCCGGACTTTCCGGTCCGGGCGTACGCCGTCGAGCGCGCGGCCCGCCCGGCCGGGCTCGACGAGCGGATCGTCTGGCGGGATTCGGTGCCGCGGGGCGTCCGGGGGCTGCTCTTCGCGAACGAATGGCTGGACAACGTGCCGGTGGAGGTCGCGGAGGTCGACGCGGAGGGGGTTGCCCGGCTCGTCCTCGTCGGGCCCGACGGCACCGAGACCCTGGGTGCGCCGGTGTCGGGCGCGGACGCGGCGTGGCTCGCGCGGTGGTGGCCGCTGGGCGAGCCGGGGGCCCGGGCCGAGATCGGGTGGCCGCGCGACGAGGCCTGGGCGAACGCGGTCGGCTCGCTCTCGGCGGGGCTCGCGGTGGCCGTGGACTACGCGCACGTACGGGGTGCCCGGCCGCCCTTCGGAACGCTGGCCGGGTTCCGGGGCGGGCGCGAGGTGGTGCCGGTGCCGGACGGGTCCTGCGACATCACCGCGCATGTCGCCCTCGACGCGTGCGCGCTGCCCGGCGCGGAGCTGCTCCCCCAGCGCGAGGCCCTGGCCCGCCTCGGGGTCTCGGGGGCCCGGCCCCCCTTGGCCCTGGCGTCCTCGGACCCCGCGGCGTACGTCCGGGCGCTGGCGGCGGCGGGGGCGGCGGCCGAGCTCACCGCGCGGGGTGCCCTCGGCGACTTCCTCTGGCTGCTCCAGCGGGCCTAGCCCCGGTTCTGGCCCCGGGGGGGTTTGCCCACCCTCCCGCCCGTTGCCCGGGGTTGGTAGGTTCCGGGTCCCCCTGGGGCTCCGCCCCAGACCCCGATCGCGCCTGAAGGGCGCTCGTCCTCAAACGCCGGACGGGCTGAGGATGCCCGATGCGGGCCAGCACCGAGGCATTCGGGCCGCCCCCCTACGGAGACGCCGGGCTGCACTACGTGCGCGCCCCCGCCCCGACGAGCGCAACCGGAGGTGCTGGGCCGCTTAAGGGGCGCGAGGAACGGCGCGAGCAACCGACCACGGTCCGCGGACGAAGGCGGGTTTCAGGGGGCGCGAGGAACGGCGCGAACGACCTCCCACGGCCCGCGGACAAAGGCAGGTCCCAAGGGGCGCGAGGAACGGCGCGCGCAATCAGCCACGGCCCGCGGACAAAGGCAGGTCCCAAGGGGCGCGAGGAACGGCGCGAGCAACCGACCACGGCCCGCAACCGAAAACGGGTCAGGGGGCGCGAGGAACGGCGCGAACGACCTCGCACGGCCCGCGGACAAAGGCAGGTCCCAAGGGGCGCGAGGAACGGCGCGCGTAATCAGCCACGGCCCGCAACCCAAAGCGGGTCAGGGGCGCGGGGAACTGCGCGAGCGACCAGCCACTACCCGCAGACGACAACCCGGCTTCGAGGGGCGCGGGGAACTGCGCAACCAGCCGGGCACTTGAAGCGCCCTCCCCCTGCCCCCCCGGAGGGACTCGGTAGGGGTGGGGCCAGGGGCCGCGCGCCCCGGGGGATACTGGCCAGCATGACGGAGACGACGGTCGGGATCGGGGGCGGGGCGGAGAGCACCGACATGGTGCTCAACATCGGCCCCCAGCACCCCTCCACCCACGGAGTGCTACGCCTCAAGCTCGTGCTCGACGGCGAACGCATTCAACAGGCCGAGCCGGTCATCGGCTACATGCACCGCGGCGCGGAAAAGCTCTTCGAGGCCCGCGACTACCGCCAGATCGTGATGCTGGCCAACCGCCACGACTGGCTCTCCGCGTTCTCCAACGAGCTCGGCGTCGTCATGGCCGTGGAGCGGATGCTCGGCATGGAAGTGCCCGAGCGCGCCGTCTGGACCCGCACCCTGCTCGCCGAGCTGAACCGCGTCCTCAACCACCTGATGTTCCTCGGCTCGTACCCGCTGGAGCTCGGCGGCATCACCCCCGTCTTCCACGCCTTCCGCGAGCGCGAGGAACTCCAGGCCGTGATGGAGGAGGTCTCCGGCGGCCGTATGCACTACATGTTCAACCGGGTCGGCGGCCTCAAGGAGGACCTGCCGCTCGGCTGGCTCGGCCGGGTCCGGCACGCCGTCGCCTCGGTGCGCTCGCGCATGGACGTGTACGACGGCCTCGTCCTCGGCAACGAGATCTTCCGGGCCCGCACCCGGAACGTCGGCGTCCTGTCCGCCGAGGCCGTGCACGCGTACGGCGTGAGCGGCCCGATCGCCCGTGCCTCCGGCGTCGACTTCGACCTGCGGCGCGACGAGCCCTACCTGGCGTACGGGGAGCTCCAGGACACCCTGAAGGTCGTCACCCGCGCCGAGGGCGACTGCCTCGGCCGCTTCGAGTGCCTCCTGGAGCAGACCCACAACGCGCTCGACCTCGCCGACGCCTGCCTCGACAAGATGGCCGGCCTCGCGCCGGGACCGATCAACCAG
Source organism: Streptomyces sp. CB01201 (assembly GCF_002803085.1). Lineage (GTDB taxonomy): Bacteria > Actinomycetota > Actinomycetes > Streptomycetales > Streptomycetaceae > Streptomyces > Streptomyces hundungensis. The sequence continues at coordinate 54,584 of NZ_NNBJ01000013.1, forward strand.
CGGCTGCCCAAGGTCCTCAAGGCGCCCGAGGGCCACACCTACGCCTGGACCGAGAACCCCCTCGGCGTCAACGGCTACTACCTGGTCAGCAAGGGTGAGAAGACCCCGTACCGGCTGAAGCTGCGCTCCGCCTCGTTCAACAACATCCAGGCTCTCGCCGTGCTGCTGCCCGGAACGCTGGTCGCCGACATGGTCGCGATCCTGGGGTCGCTGTTCTTCGTCGTCGGCGACATCGACAAGTAGCGCGCCGCCCCGGCCGGTTCGGGGCGGCGGCAGCACCCCGTGTCCTACGAGATCGCGGTCCTCAGCACCGCCACGTCCAGCTGCTCGGTCTCGTCGTGGGCGGTCAGGTCGATGACCTCGCCAACCACCTTGTCGGGGCCCTGGTGGGCCCGGTTCGCGAGGACTTCCTCGCCCACCACGTCGGCGAGGTCCTCGTCCTGGACGGCCTCGATCGCGGCCGCCTTGTGATCCACGTCCGCGTCCGCGGTCGTGACCGGCTGCGCGCCACCCGTAGCGCCCGCGCCCCCCGTGCCGAAGAAGTCGAAGCTTCCCTCCGGGCGCACCGCGCGGCGCGCGAGGTAGGGGACCACCGCGGCGGCGACCGGCGCGGGAGCCGCGGGCAGTTCGGCGTGGCGGGGCTTGGCGGTGAGGGCGGCCGACGGGCGGGTGTGCTCTCCGCTGCCGAGGACCGCCGCGGGCTTCCCCTGCGGCTCCTCCGCCTCCCTGGCCTCGCGTATGCGCGAGGCCTCGGCACGCGCCTTCGCCTGCCGTTCGGCACTGAGCGAGAGGGACTCCAGGGCGCGGGCCGCCGCGAGGTAGGAGGCCGGCGTCGGCGTACTTCCCGACGCCGTAAGGGCCTTGGGCCCGGCGGACTCAAGCGCCAGCTGACGCCGGCCCTCCAGGGCGCTGGCCCGCTCGGTCTCCGCGTTGGCGTAGCGCCGCAGCAGGGCCGCGTGTTCGCCGCGCAGCCCGGCCAGCTCCATGCGCTTGGTGCGCAGCTTGGCGTCGAGGCGGCCGCGCAGCTCGCGCGACTCCTCCAACTCCGTCTCCAGCTCGGCGATCCGCTCCTCGGTGCGCCACTGGTCGGCGGCGCGCGAGCGGGTCAGCTCGGCGACCCGGCGGCCCGCCGCCCGGTCCCAGGCGCGCATGAGCACCGAGCCGGTGACACAGGCCGCCGCCGCGGCGGCGGCCAACGCTCTCAGTGCCGTTGGCTGATCGAAGAGCCAGGCGCCGCCGGCGCACAGGACGGAGACGCCTGCGACGGCCGACGGCTGAAGAAGCCGGTGCAGCGGAGGGGAATGACGGTGGCGTCCACGTGGCATGGCCTGAAATTTACCGTGCGTAGCCCGCACATGGACCCCCACCCGTCAATCTGTTCCCCTGTAGTTACTCCGATCGCCCAATTCGGCTACTTCTTGATCAGTCCCTTGGACTGGAGATACGCCTTGGCGACATCGGCCGGCTTGGCGCGCTCGGCGTCGACCTTGCGGTTGAGATCCACGAGATCGTCGGTCGTCAGCGCCTTGGTGAGCTTGCCGAGCGCATCGGCTATCTCCTGGGCGCCCGCTTCCTTCGCATTGACGACCGGCAGGACGTTGTCCGCGTTCTGCAACTTCTTGTCGTCCTGGAGCAGGACGAGGCCGTAGGTGTCCAGCGTCGCGTCGGTGGTGGTGGTCAGCACCAGCTGGTCCACCCCGTCCTTGACGGCCTGCTTGGCCTGCGGGGTGCCGACGCCCTTGGGGTCGATGCCGGTCACGTCGATGCCGTACTTCGACGTGAGACCCGGCGCGCAGAATGGCCGGACCTTGCACTCGTCACCGGCGGCGATCTTCACCTTGGCCTTTGAAGTCCCCAGGTCGGAAAGGGTCTTGAGGTTGTTCTTGGCGGCGAATTCCTTGGTCACCGCGAACGCGTTCTGATCCACCGCCGCACCGGCCGGCAGAACCTTCAGTCCGCGCGGCCCGGCCAGCTTGGACAGTTCGGCGACGGTGGCCGTCACATCGCTGGACGCGATCGGCTTCGCGTTGGCACCGTTGGCCTTGGCATTGAGGAATTCGGTGAGCGTGGCCGCGTATTCGGGGACGACGTCGATCTCGCCCTTCTCCAGGGCCGGCTCGTACAGTTCGCGGTTCTTCACGGTGGTGACCGAGGTCGAGTACCCGGCGTCCGCGAGGACCTGCGAGTACAGCTCCGCGAGCACCGCGGACTCGGTGAAGCCGGCCGCGCCGATCACCAGCGAGCCCTTCTTCCCACCGCCCGTACTGCTGGAGCCGCCCGAGGCGCTCGCACTGCTCTTGTCCTTGCTCTTTTCCAGGCTGTCGCCGCCGCACGCGGCGAGCGTGCCGGCCAGGGCCAGCGTGCCGAGCACCGCACCGGTCGTGCGCAGGATCTTGCTCATGAGGGTTTCACCGTCCAGGAGATGTCACGAAATCAAGGGAGTCGAGGGGTGACGAGGTAGCGGGTAACAGGCGGTGCGGCGAGGCGGGCACGGCAGGAGGTACGCGGCGGCGGCGCGGGCTCACGAACGCTTGCGCAGCGGGCTGAAGAGGCGGTCGACCGTCACCAGAGCGCCCTCCACCAGCAGGGCGAGCGCCGCCACGAGCATCGCCCCCGCCACCACCTGGGGGGTGTTGTACACCGCGAAGCCCTCCGTGACTATGCGTCCGAGCCCGCCGAGGCCCGCCATCGCGGCGATCGTCGCCGTCGCGATGATCTGCACCGCCGCCGAGCGGAGCCCCGTCATGATCAGCGGGTAGGCGAGCGGCAGTTCGACCTGGAGGAAGAGCTGGCGCCCCGACATGCCCATGCCCCGGGCCGCCTCCACCGCCGCCGGGTCCACCTCGCGCATCCCGACATAGGCGTTGGTCAGCAGCGGCGGCACCGCGAAGAGCACCAGGGCGATCACGGTGGGCAGATAGCCCGCGTTGCGCAGCGGCGTCACCATGAACAGGGCGAGCACCGCGAAGACGGGTATCGCACGGCCGACGTTGGAGATGTTGACCGCGAGGGCGCCGCCCTTGCCGATGTGGCCGAGCCACAGCGCGAGCGGCAGCGCGACCAGGCAGGACACCACGAGGGCGAGCGCGCTGACGTACACGTGCTCACCGAGGCGGTGCCAGGCCCCGTCGTCCCCGGACCAGTTGGCGCCGGTCGTCAGCCACGTCCAGGCCTGTGGGAAGACCTCCATCGCTCAGACCGCCTTCGCCGTACGGATGCGGGTCCACGGCGTGAGCAGCCACTGGATCCCGAGGAGCAGCAGGTCGGCGGTGATCGCGAGCACCACGCACAGCACGGACGCGGTGAGGATCTGCGCCTTGAAGAAGGTGGGCAGGCCCTGCTCGATCAGGTTGCCCAGGCCGCCGTGGTCGACGAGCGAGCCGATCGTGGTCAGCGCGACCGTGGCCACCGTGGCGATCCTGAGCCCGGCCATCAGGGCCGGCAGCGCCAGCGGCAGCTCGACCTCGAACAGCAGCCGTATGCGCCCGTATCCCATGCCGCGGGCCGCCTCCAGGGCGTCCGCGGGCACCGATTCGAGGCCGGCCAGGATGTTCCGCACCAGGATGGTCAGCGAGTAGAGCACCAGGCCCGTGATCACCAGGCCGGCCGAGAGGCCGAGCAGCGGGAGCAGCAAGGCGAACATCGCGAGCGAGGGCACGGTGTAGAGCACGGTCGTGAAGCCGAGCACGGTGGCCGCGACGCCCTTGCGCCCGCGTGCGAGCAGCGCGAGGGGGAAGGCGATGAGGAGGCCGATCAGCACCGAGACGGCCGTGATCCAGATGTGCTGGACCGTCGCGTCGGTGAGCTCCTGGCTCCGGGAGCTGACGTACTCCCAGCAGATCCAGTCGTTCGCCGCCAGGCAGTTCTGCGCCACTCCCCCACCTCCCCTGACACCTCGCCGGTGCCCCGAACGTACGTGCCAAAACCCTATCGCCGCCCACTGACAATCGACCTGCGCCTTTGCAGTACAGCAACATGGGCTTCACACAAGCGCGTCCGCCAGCCTTCACAATGGGGAACCATGATCCGGTTCGAGCACGTCACCAAGCGGTACGCCGACGGCACCATCGCCGTGGACGACCTGTCCTTCGAGGTGGCCGAGGGTGAACTGGTCACCCTGGTCGGCCCGTCGGGGTGCGGCAAGACCACCACGATGAAAATGGTCAACCGGCTCATCGAGCCGACCGGCGGGCGGATATTCCTGGACGGTGAGGACATATCGACCGTCGACCCCGTCCAACTGCGGCGCCGCATCGGCTATGTGATCCAGCAGGTCGGGCTCTTCCCGCACAAGACGGTCCTGGAGAACACCGCGACCGTCCCGCACCTGCTCGGCGTGAAGAAGTCCGTCGCGCGGCAGCGCGCGGCCGAACTGCTCGATCTGGTCGGGCTCGACCCGAAGACGTACGGCGCGCGTTACCCGGAGCAGCTCTCCGGCGGTCAGCGCCAACGGGTGGGCGTGGCAAGGGCGTTGGCGGCCGACCCGCCCGTCCTGCTGATGGACGAGCCGTTCGGCGCGGTCGACCCGGTGGTGCGCGAGCGGCTCCAGAACGAGTTCCTGCGGCTCCAGTCGCAGGTGCGCAAGACCGTCCTGTTCGTCACCCACGACATCGAGGAGGCGGTCCGCCTCGGCGACCGCATCGCGGTCTACGGGCAGGGCGCCATCGAGCAGTTCGACGCCCCGGCCGCCGTGCTCGGCGCCCCCGCCACCGACTACGTCGCGGACTTCGTGGGCGCCGACCGCGGCCTCAAGCGCCTCTCGGTGACGCCCATCGAGGAGAGCGACCTCGACCAGCCGCCCGTGGTCCACCTCGACGACCGGCTGCCGGCCGACATCGCGCGCTGGGCGGTCGTCCTGGACGGCGAGGACAACCTGCACGGCTGGATCTCCGGCGAGCAGGCCCGGCTCGGCAAGGGCACCGTCCGCGAGCACGCCCGGCGCATGGAGGCCTGGCTGCCGGTCGGCGCCTCCCTCAAGCAGGCCTTCGCCACGATGCTCCAGCACGACGCGGGCTGGATCGCGGTCATCGACCGCGAGGAGCGGGGCCGCTTCCTGGGCGTGCTCACCCCGGCCCGGCTGCACGAGGCGCTGCGCCGCTCCATCGACGCGGACGCGCAGGCGGTGCCCCGCACCGAGGTGACGGTCGAATCGGTGGCCTCGGTCAGCTCGCGCTGAGCCGCCCGCTGATCCACTCCAGGGTCGGCGGGATCTCGCGGCGCCAGGTGTTGAAGTTGTGGCCGCCGCTGTCCAGCGTGATCGAGGAGACCCGGCCCGGCGCCTTCACCTTCTTGATGAAGGCCTGGGTCGGCTTGTAGTTGTCCTCGCCCGACAGCGAGCTGGTGACCAGGAACGACGACTTGCCGGCCGGCAGGTGGTCCAGGCTCCACAGCAGGTTGGCGCGGTTCTCCTCGTGCTTGTTGCCGTGGAAGAGGTCACCGGTCGTCGGGTCGTCCGCGGCCTTGTAGTACGCCGAGAGGCCCGCGCTCGCCGCGAACCGCTCGGGGTGCTGCATGCCGATCTTCAGGGCGCAGTAGCCGCCGGTCGAGTTGCCGATGAAGCCCCAGTTCTGCGGCTTCTTGCCGACCCGGTAGGTCGCCGAGATCGCGTCCGGCACGTCCTTCGCGAAGAACGTCTCGGTCTGCGGGCCGCCCGGTATGTTCACGCACTCGGTGTCCCGCTGGCCCGCCACCGTCGGGCGCATCATGATCAGGATCATCGGCTGCATCTTCTTCTGCTTGGCCTGCGCCCAGGCCGTCTTCGGGTATCTGAGGCCCTTGAGCAGGTTCTCGGCGGTGCCCGGATATCCGGTCAGTACGACCGAGGCCGGAAACGTCTTGTTCTCGTACGCCTTCTGGAAGTACTCGGGGGGCAGATAGACGTAGGCCGGGCTGGTGATCTTGGACTGCTCGCCGGCCAGGACGATCTTCTGTATCTCGCCGCCCAGCTGCGGCTTGCCCGCGCCCGGGGTGTCAGGCTTCTGCTTGGCGACGACCTGGATGTTCTTGCCGCCGGCCGAGTGGTTGACGACCGTGCCCATGTCCTGCTCCTGCCCGAACAGGTCCGCCCAGGACCCGTAGAACAGGAACGAATTGTTGGCGGCCAGACCGACCGAGGCGAAGATCGCCAGCTGGGTCGCGAGCAGCAGCCCGATCCGGCCCGTCACGGCCTTCCAGCTGCGACGCGCCAGGCGCGGCCACAACCAGATGGTGACCGCGAACAGCACCACCGCCAGGAACACGGCGAGTGCCAGGACCTTGTTGCTCGTGAGACCCATGAGTCGATGAAACTTTCTGGCTGAGATTTTCCTGAGACCGAGGGAACCCGCCCCCCACAAGTCCCGTCCTAGAGGGCGCAAATTGTCCGGCTGGACGGTGCGGACGCCGTCCCCCGGCCAACTGAATCTCTCGCGGAGTCACGGGAAGCGATGTCTGTCAGGATAGATGGGGACAAAAACGGTTCGGTTCCGACTCGTGTACGAAAGGTCCTCCGCGGGCCGCGCCCCGAGTCGGTGCCCAAGCTGGTCGGTACGGCCTGCACGATCGTGGGCCTCCTGGACGTCGCGGCCGGAGTCTTCGATCGCGTCCGGCACAGTCGGTTCCACACGGTCAGCGAGGTGCTGCCGGGCACCTTCGGCCCCTTCGCGGCGGCCGTGGCACTCAGCGCGGGCATCCTGCTGCTGCTCCTCGCCCACGGCCTGAAGCGCCGCAAGCGCCGGGCCTGGCGGGCCGCCGTGGTGCTGCTGCCGATCGGGGCGGTGGCCCAGTTCTGGTACCGGCACTCCGTCGTCGGGGTGCTGATCTCATTGGTACTTCTCACGCTGCTGGTCCGCCACCGGAGCGAGTTCAACGCCCTGCCCGACCCGCGCAGCCGCTGGAAGGCGGTGGCGAACTTCTTCCTGATGGGAGCGGGGTCGCTGGGTCTTGGCCTGGTCATCGTGAGCGTCCACCCCAACCGCACGGTCGGCAATCCGAGCATCGTGGACCGCATCCAGCACGTGATGTTCGGTCTGTTCGGCGTCGAGGGGCCGGTCGAGTACCAGGGCAAGACCAGCTGGACGGTCGGCTACTCGCTCGGCGCACTGGGTCTGCTCACCGCGATCACCACGATCTACCTGGCCTTCCGCCCCGAGCACCCGGCGGCCCGGCTCACCGAGGACGACGAGCACAAGCTGCGCGAACTGCTCGCCAAGCACGGCGCCCGCGACTCGCTCGGCCACTTCGCGCTGCGCCGCGACAAGGCCGTCGTCTTCTCCCCCAGCGGCAAGGCCGCCGTCACCTACCGCGTGGTCTCCGGCGTGATGCTCGCGTCGGGCGACCCGATCGGCGATGTCGAGGCCTGGCCCGGCGCCATCGAGCGCTTCATGGACGAGGCCAAGGCGCACTCCTGGACGCCGGCGGTCGTCGGCTGCTCGGAGACCGGCGGCGAGGTCTGGACCCGCGAGACCGGCCTGGACGCGCTGGAACTGGGTGACGAGGCGGTGGTGGACGTCGCGGATTTCTCCCTCGCCGGACGCGCCATGCGGAACGTACGCCAGATGGTCAAGCGCATCGAGCGCAATGGCTACGAAACCCGCGTACGGCGCGTTCGTGACCTCTCCGACGGGGAGCTCGAACGCGTCCGCCGGGCCGCCGAGGACTGGCGCGGCACGGACACCGAGCGCGGCTTCTCGATGGCGCTCGGCCGCATCGGCGACCCGAACGACGGGGACTGCGTGATCGCGACGGCCCACAAGGCCGACGAGGAGGGCGCCGCCCCCTCCCCCTACGGCGACCTGAAAGCCATCCTTCACTTCGTGCCCTGGGGCAAGGACGGCATGTCCCTGGAGATGATGCGCCGCGACCGTGCGGCCGACCCCGGCATGAACGAGCTGCTGATCGTGGCCTCGCTCCAGGCCTGCGAGAAGATCGGCGTACGCCAGGTCTCGCTGAACTTCGCGATGTTCCGCTCGGCGCTGGCGCGCGGCGAGAAGATCGGTGCGGGGCCCGTACTGCGGATGTGGCGGGGGCTGCTGGTCTTCCTCTCCCGCTGGTTCCAGATCGAATCCCTCTACAAGTTCAACGCGAAGTTCCAGCCTCGGTGGGAGCCGCGCTTCATGGTGTACCGGGCCCACGCCGACCTCCCTCGCATCGGCTTCGCCGTGATGCAGGCGGAGGGCTTCGTGAACCTGGGCCTTCCCGGCCCCCTGGCCCGCCTCACCCGGGCGGCCCGCCGGGACCGTGCGTGCACGCACGTCCCCCCGAGCAAGCAGGGCGCGACGGCGGCGTAGCCGCGCCCCCTCGAACCCCGGTTCCGGCTCCCCCTGCGGGGGCCTGGGCCGGGGTTCCGCGTTTTGGCTGCGCCGCGTTTTGGCTGCACCGCGTTTTGGCTGCGCCGCGTTTTGGCTGCGCTGCGGGTGGGTCGCGGGCGGGCGGGTCTGCCCTCCCCCGGGGGGGTGCGTCAGGTGCGGGTCGTGCGTGGCTGATCGCGCAGTTCCCCGCGCCCCCAAAACCCGTTCCCGGCCGCGGACCGTGCCCGCTTCTCGCGCAGTTCCCCGCGCCCCCAACCCCGTTCCCGGCCGTCCACCGTGCGCGGCTGATCGCGCCGTTCCCCGCGCCCCCAAAACCCGTTTCCGTCCGCGGACCGTGCCCGCTTCTCGCGCCGTTCCCCGCGCCCCTAACCCCGTTCCCGGCCGTCCACCGTGCGCGGCTGATCGCGCCGTTCCCCGCGCCCCTAAAGGCCCGGTGCCGGCCGGCACCGGGCCTTTCAGCCCGTCCGGTTGATCGGTGCTGGCCCGCATCGGGCATCCTCAGCCCGTCCGGCGTTTGAGGACGAGCGCCCTTCAGGCGCGAACGGGGTCTGGGGCGGAGCCCCAGGGGGACCCGGAACCTACCAACCCCGGGCAACGGGCGGGCGGGTGGGCAAACCCCCCGGGCGGAGCCCAGGGGGCGCGGGGGCCGGCACCCGGGGGGTCAGGCCTGCTGGAGCTCGGGCTCCGGGGTCGGGTCCGGGGTCGCCGAGGACGCGGCAACCCGCCGCCCACGCAACCCGTCGGAGGACAACCCCACCAGAGCCACCCCCACCACGAGCACGAACGCGATCCCGGCCAGCGCGAAGCTGAGCGTGAACTGGCTCTCCGCCGGCAGCGGAGGCACCCCGGCCGGCAGGCCGGACAGCACCTTCGAGGCGAGCAGCGACGTGATCACCGCGCTGGCGATCGCGGAACCGACCGACCGCGAGATCGAGTTGATCCCGTTCGCGATCCCCGTCTGGTGGTGCGGGACACTCGCCACGATGAGCGCCGGCATCGCCGCGTACCCGAAGCTGATCGCCGCCCCGATGAGCATGCCCGCCATGATCACGGACGACGTCGAGTCGTGCGCCCCGGTCAGCCAGGCGAAGCCGAGCACACCGAAGGCCGCACCCGCGGCGAGCGTGAAGCGCGCCCCGATCCGTCCGACCAGCTGCCCGCCCAGCGGCGCCGCGACCAGCGAGACCAGCGTGGTCGGCAGCAGGTACTCGACGGAGGCCCGCAGCACCGAGGCGGAGAAGCCGTACCCGGTGAGCCGGTCCGGCATCTGCACCAGGTACGAGACGCCGATGAACTGGGAGAACATCGCGAAGCCGAGGAGCAGCCCGGCCAGGTTCGTGAAGAGCACCGGCCGGTGCGCGAACATCCGCATGTCGACCATGGGCGCCGCGACCTTGCGCTCGACCAGGACCCACACCCCGGCCATCGCGACCGCGCCGACGAAGAGCCCGATCGTCCGGCCGGAGGACCAGCCCCACTCGTGGCCCTGCGAGATGGGCAGCAGGAGCAGCACGAGGAAGGCGGCCAGGGTGGCCGCGCCGAGCCAGTCGGTGCGTCCGCCCGTCTTGTTGCGAGAGGCCGGCACGACCACGATGACCGCGACGAGGGCGAGGACCGCGAGGATCACGGCGAGCCAGAACACCCGGTGGTAGTCGGGGTTCGAGCCCTGCGTGAGCAGCCCGGCACCGACGAGCGCGAGCCCGCTGCCGAACGCGAGCGTGCCGCTGACCAGGGCCATCGCGCCGTGCAGCTTCTGCGGCGGTATCTCCTCGCGCAGCACGGAGAGCGCCAGCGGGAAGATCGCGGTGGCCGCGCCCTGGAGCACCCGGCCGATGATCAGCAGGACGAGGGAGCTGGTGGTGGCGGCGAGCACGGAGCCCACGACCATGACCACGAGCACCCCGATCAGCGTCGGCTTCTTGCCGTGCATGTCGCCGAAGCGGCCGAGCAGCGGGGTGAAGACGGCCGCGGAGAGCAGGGTCGCGGTGGTGACCCAGCTGACGCCCGAGGTGGTGGTGCCGAGGTCGTTTTGGATGATCCCGAGGATCGGCACGACCAGGGTCTGCATCATCGAGACGACCATGGCGGCAAGGCCGAGGACCAGGACGAGCCCGGTACCGCCGCTGGGGCGTTGGTTAGTGGTCACTTCTTCTTCCGTACGGCAGGAGCGAGCGCTCCCGAGCACTCAGGAGCAGGTACTTGAACACATGGAAGCTTGATTACCTCAAGCAACTGAATGAAGGTAAACATCGAAGGTTGAGGTAGTCAAGTTTCGCTCGGTCCGCGGGTACAGTGGAGCGCATGCCAGGAACCAGCCGCCCGACCGCGGTCAGCAAAGCCGTCAGCAACGCCGCGCTCATGGACGCCATCTGGGACTCCCTGGCCGGCTTCTACGGCGACTTCACCTCGGCCGCCGCCGACGAGGGCCTCACCTCCAGCCAGGCCAAGACCCTGACCGTGCTGCGCAGGGGCCCCGCCTCCATGCGCTCGCTCGCCACCACGCTGCACTGCGACGCCTCCAACGTGACCGGAATCATCGACCGCCTGGAGGCCCGTGACCTCGTGCGCCGCGAGCCGAGCCCCACCGACCGCCGCGTCAAGAACGTCGTCCTGACCGACGCGGGCGTACGCACCGTGGAGACCGTCCGCACCGGCATGCTGGCCACCCACTCCGCCCTGGACGGGCTCCCCGACGCCGACCGGGTCGCCCTGCACGATCTCCTCCAGCGGCTTTTCGCCACCTCCGAGCGTGGTCCTGGAATGTCCGGCTGACGCCTAGGCTTGACGTATGAGTAAGTGGAACGGGCGGGGGTCCGTCGAAGGCCTGCCCGAGTGGGACCGCTGCGCGGTCATGGGCGTGGTCAATGTGACGCCCGACTCCTTCTCCGACGGCGGCAGGTGGTTCGACACCTCCACCGCGGTCAAGCACGGCCTCGACCTCGTCACGGCCGGCGCCGACCTCGTCGACGTCGGGGGCGAGTCCACCCGCCCCGGCGCCTCCCGCGTGGACGAGAGCGAGGAGCTGCGCCGCGTCATCCCCGTCGTGCGGGGCCTGGCCGCCGAGGGCGTCACCGTCTCCGTGGACACCATGCGCGCCCGCGTCGCCGAGCAGGCGATCGCCGCCGGCGCGGTCCTGGTCAACGACGTCAGCGGCGGCCTCGCCGACCCCGCGATGATCCCCGCCGTCGCCGCCACCGGCGCCCCCTTCGTGGTCATGCACTGGCGCGGCTTCAGCCAGGACATGAACGCCCGCGCGGTGTACGCCGATGTGGTGACCGAGGTCGTCACGGAACTCCGGGCCCGCACGGAGGCCGTCATCGAGGGCGGCATCGCCCCCGAGCGGCTCGTCATCGACCCCGGCCTCGGCTTCGCCAAGCAGGCCGACCACGACCTCGCGCTCGTCGCCCACCTCGGCGAACTGCGCGCGCTCGGCCGCCCGGTCCTGGTCGCCGCCTCCCGCAAGCGCTTCCTCGGCCGCGTCCTGGCCGGACACGAGGGCGCCCCGCCGCCCGCCCGCGAGCGCGACGCGGCCACCGCCGCCGTCTCCGCCATCGCCGCCCACGAGGGCGCCTGGGCGGTCCGCGTCCACGAGGTGCGGGCCACCGCCGACGCCGTCCGCGTGGCGCGTGCCGTCGAGGGAGCCCGGTGAGCCCGCGCACCGAGAGCGAGGCGGTCGAGCGCGCCAACACCGCGTTCTACGAGACCCTGGAGCGGGGCGACTTCGACGAGCTGTCCGCCCTGTGGCTGGACGCCACCGAGGCCGGCGACACCGGGATCTCCTGCGTCCACCCGGGCTGGCCGGTGCTCTCCGGGCGCGGCGAGGTGCTCCGCTCGTACGCCCTGATCATGGCGAACACGGAGTACATCCAGTTCTTCCTGACCGACGTCAAGGTCGTCATCCTCGGTGAGACCGCGCTGGTCACCTGCACCGAGAACATCCTCAGCGGCGGCCCCGCCGAGGAGAGCGGCGAGCTGGGCCCGCTCGTGGGCCAGCTCGTGGTCGCCACCAATGTGTTCCGCCGCACATCCGAGGGCTGGCGGCTGTGGTCCCACCACGGCTCGCCGGTACTGGCCGAATCGGGCGACGACGAGCCGGAAGAGGACTGAAACCGGGCAGGTTTGGGGACTTCGGAGGGTTGAACCCGATGTCTCGGGGGATTGAACCCGAAGCCATCGGGTAGGGGCGGCTACCAGGCCTGTCTGGATCTGTCCATAGCCCCCGTGGGCGAGCAGTGTCAGTGCCCGCAGGTAGATTCGATTGTGGGCACCGTGCCGCCCGCACGCGGCCGCATGCCCGTCTGACCAACGACAGCAGGAGTGATTCGCGTGGATCGTGTCGCGCTGCGCGGCCTCAAGGCCCGTGGGCACCATGGCGTCTTCCCCCGGGAACGCGAAGAGGGCCAGACCTTCATCGTGGACCTGGTGCTCGGCCTCGACACCCGCCTCGCGGCGGCCGACGACGACCTGGCGAAGACCGTGCACTACGGCGTGGTGGCCGAGGAGGTCGTGGACGTCGTCCAGGGCGAGCCCGTCGACCTGATCGAGACGCTCGCCGAGCGGATCGCCCAGCAGTGCCTCAAGCACGAAGGGGTCCAGGAGGTGGAGGTGGTCGTCCACAAGCCCGACGCGCCGATCACCGTCCCGTTCGACGACGTGACCATCACGATCACCCGGAGCCGAGTATGACCGTGTTCTCGCAGGGGGCCGCGCAGAGCGACCCGACCGTTCAGCCGGTACCCGCCTCCGTGGTCGAGCAGGTGGACGCGGCGGACGTCACGCTCTCCAACCCGCGCCGCGCGGTCATCGCCCTCGGGTCCAACCTGGGCAACCGCCTGGAGACGCTCCAGGGCGCCATCGACGCCCTGGAGGACACCCCGGGCCTGCGCGTCAAAGCGGTCTCGCCGGTGTACGAGACCGAGCCCTGGGGCGTCGACCCCGGCTCCCAGCCCTCGTACTTCAACGCGGTCGTCGTCGTGAAGACGACCCTGCCCCCGGCCTCGCTCCTGGAGCGCGGCCACGCCATCGAAGAGGCCTACGACCGGGTCCGCGACGAGCGCTGGGGCCCGCGCACCATCGACGTCGACATCGTCGCGTACGCCGACGTCGTCTCCGACGACCCGGTCCTCACCCTGCCCCACCCCCGCGCCCACGAGCGCGCCTTCGTGCTCGCCCCGTGGTTCGACGTGGACCCCGAGGCCCAGCTGCCCGGCCACGGCGCGATCGCCGACCTGCTGACCGGCGTCGGCCGCATCGGCGTACAGCCGCGCGCCGATCTGGAACTCCGCCTGCCCGAGTAGTCGTTACGCTTCTGAGGTCGATCACTCAAGACGCGAAGGGCCCTACTCCGTGAAGCAACTGCGCCTGGGCGTGCTGGCCGGGTTGTTCGTCGTCGCCGGGGTGCTCTCCTGGGCGGGCGCCCGGCTGTGGGACTCGGTCTCCACCCTGCCGAGCGTGCCGCTCGCGGCACCCATCGTGCTCGGCGTGATCGCCGTCGTCCTGCTGGCGACCGGCCTGTCCATCCGGGCCAGGCTGCGGGCCCAGCGCGAGCGCCGCCCGGGCGCCAAGGGCGTGGAGCCCCTGATGGCGGCCCGCGCGGTGGTCTTCGGCCAGGCCAGCGCCCTGGTCGCGGCCCTGGTCTGCGGGATGTACGGCGGCACGGGCGTCTATCTGCTCAGCTACCTCGACGTCCCGGCCCGCCGCGACCAGGCGATCTACGCCGGTTTCTCGGTCCTCGCCGGCATCGCGGTGGTGGCCGCCGCGCTGTTCCTGGAGCGCGTCTGCAAGCTGCCCGACGACGAGGACGACACCACCGCCCCGGTCACCTGAGACACCGCCACCTGACACACCGTCAGTAATCTGACGCACCGTCACCACGCAACGCCGGACGGCCCCGTACCCCTGCTGCGGCAGTGGGTGCGGGGCCGTCGGATGTCAGCCGGACCAGCGGTACGCCGTCACACGGCTCAGCGCGCCATGATCAGGCTCATCGCCTCGCTGCGCGTCGCCGGGTGGCGGAGCTGGCCGCGGACCGCCGACGTCGTCGTCTTCGCGCCGGGCTTGCGTATGCCGCGCACCGACATGCACATGTGCTCGGCCTCGATCACCACGATGGCGCCGCGCGCGTCGAGAATGCGCATCAGCGAGTCCGCCACCTGGGTCGTGAGGCGCTCCTGCACCTGGGGCCTGCGGGCGAACACGTCCACCAGGCGGGCCAGCTTCGACAGACCGGTGATCTTGCCGGACTCGGCGGGGATGTAGCCGACGTGGGCCACCCCGTGGAACGGGAGCAGATGGTGCTCGCACAGGGAGACGATCTCGATGTCCTTCACCAGGACCATCTCGTCGTGCCCGAGGTCGAAGGTCGTCGTCAGGACCTCCTCGGGCGTCTGCCGCAGACCCGCCAGGATCTCCCGGTAGGCCCGCGCGACACGCGCCGGCGTCTCCTGGAGGCCCTCGCGGTCCGGGTCCTCGCCGACGGCTATGAGGAGCTCGCGCACCGCGTTCTCGGCCCGCTTCTCGTCGAACTCACCGATCTTGGCCTCGCCGTCCAGCGTCACCGGGTCGGTCATCTGTGCCTCGTTCCTCGACTGTCAATCCATGCGCGTGGCCGGAAAACACCCGCGCCCCCACAGGCTAGAACCTGGGGGGCGCGGGATGCATTCCGGGGCCGGGGCGGCCCCCGGTGCTCAGCTCTCGGGACGGTCCTCGGGGGCCGGGATGGCCTCCGTGGGCGTCTCCAGGGGCGTGGAGCCGTTGGTGCTGGTGGTGGCGCCGTTGGTGAGCGCCAGCTCCTTGGGGGAGAGCACCGGCGGCCTCGTCGACGGCGTACGCCGCGAGGAGCCGGTCCAGGCCGGACGGGCCGGACGCTTGACGATGCCGGAGAAGACCTCGGCGATCTGCTCCTTGCCCAGCGTCTCCTTCTCCAGGAGCTGGAGGACCAGGTTGTCGAGGATGTCGCGGTTCTCGACCAGGATCTCCCAGGCCTCGTTGTGCGCCGTCTCGATGAGCTTCTTGACCTCTTCGTCGACGAGCGCCGCGACCTCTTCCGAGTAGTCGCGCTGGTGCGCCATCTCACGGCCCAGGAACGGCTCGGTGTTGTCGCCACCGAACTTGATCGCGCCCAGACGCTCGGTCATGCCGTACTGCGTGACCATCGCTCGCGCGGTGGCCGTGGCCTTCTCGATGTCGTTGGCCGCGCCCGTCGTCGGGTCGTGGAAGACGAGCTCCTCGGCCGCGCGCCCGCCCAGCATGTACGCCAGCTGGTCGAGCATCTCGTTGCGCGTCGTCGAGTACTTGTCCTCGTCCGGCAGAACCATGGTGTAACCCAGGGCCCGGCCGCGCGACAGGATGGTGATCTTGTGGACCGGGTCCGAGTTGGGGGAAGCCGCGGCGACCAGGGCGTGACCGCCCTCGTGGTACGCGGTGATCTTCTTTTCCTTCTCGGACATGATCCGCGTCCGCTTCTGCGGACCCGCCACGACGCGGTCGATCGCCTCGTCCAGCGCGTGGTTGTCGACCAGCTTCTTGTCGCTGCGCGCCGTCAGGAGCGCCGCTTCGTTCAGCACGTTCGCCAGGTCGGCGCCGGTGAAGCCGGGGGTGCGGCGGGCGACGGCCGACAGGTCGACGTCCGGGGCGACCGGCTTGCCCTTCTGGTGGACCTTGAGGATCTCCAGACGGCCCTGCATGTCCGGGCGGTCGACCGCGATCTGGCGGTCGAAGCGGCCGGGGCGCAGCAGCGCCGGGTCCAGGATGTCGGGCCGGTTGGTGGCGGCGATCAGGATGACGCCGCCCTTCACGTCGAAGCCGTCCATCTCGACGAGCAGCTGGTTGAGCGTCTGCTCGCGCTCGTCGTGACCGCCGCCGAGACCCGCACCGCGGTGCCGGCCGACGGCGTCGATCTCGTCGACGAAGACGATCGCCGGGGCGTTCGCCTTGGCCTGCTCGAAGAGGTCGCGCACACGCGAGGCGCCGACACCGACGAACATCTCGACGAAGTCGGAGCCCGAGATCGAGTAGAAGGGAACGCCGGCCTCACCCGCGACGGCGCGGGCGAGCAGCGTCTTGCCCGTACCGGGCGGGCCGTAGAGCAGCACACCCTTGGGGATCTTGGCGCCGACGGCCTGGAACTTCGCCGGCTCCTGGAGGAACTCCTTGATCTCGTGGAGTTCCTCGACGGCCTCGTCGGACCCCGCCACATCGGCGAAGGTCGTCTTCGGGGTGTCCTTGGTGATGAGCTTGGCCTTGGACTTCCCGAAGTTCATGACCCGGGAGCCGCCGCCCTGCATCTGATTCATCAGGAACAGGAACACCACGACGATGAGGACGAAGGGCAGCAGGGACAGCAGGATCCCGAGGAACGGGTTCTGCTTGTCGGGCGAGACGGTGTACCCCTTCGGGATGTCACCGCCCTTCACTCCGGTCTGCAACTGGTTGGCCATGTCGGTCGCCTGGGCGTCACCGATGTAGTTGGCCTGAACCTTGCTGCTGCCCTTGACCTTCTGGCCGTCCTTCAGGTCGATCTTGATGACCTGGCTGTCACCAGTGGTGATCTTGGCCTGTTCGACCTGCTTGTTGTTGATCGCCTGTACGACATCGGATGTGTCGACCGTCTTGTAGCCGCCCGACGAGCCGACGACCTGCATCAACACGACCACGGCGAGGACGGCCAGCACGATCCACATGACCGGCCCACGGAAGTATCGCTTCACGTCCATCCATACGGAGCGAGAACGCCCCGTCCCTCCTGCCCGTAGGTAAATGCTGCTGTGAGTGTGACTAAGACTGTGTGTAAAGACTGTTCTTCGGACGGTACCCCAGCATTGTCACCCGTGGTCGCACGGTACGGATGAAAGGGTCCTTCCCCTGCTCCAACGGCGGGAGGCGGGCTGTGGTTCCCCGAACGGCCCGGGCCCTCGTCAGCCGCCGTACACGTGCGGCGCGAGCGTGCCGACAAAGGGGAGATTGCGGTACTTCTCGGCGTAGTCGAGGCCGTAACCGACGACGAATTCATTCGGAATGTCGAAACCGATCCACTTCACGTCGATCGCGACCTTTGCGGCATCCGGCTTACGGAGCAGCGTGCAGACCTCCAGGGAGGCGGGCTCGCGCGATCCGAGGTTGGAAAGAAGCCACGACAGCGTCAGACCCGAGTCGATGATGTCCTCGACGATCAGGACGTGCTTGCCCTTGATGTCGGTGTCCAGGTCCTTGAGGATCCGCACGACGCCGGAGGACTGGGTGCCCGCACCGTACGAGGAGACGGCCATCCAGTCCATGGTGACCGGGGTGGACAGCGCGCGGGCCAGATCCGCCATGACCATGACGGCGCCCTTGAGGACACCGACGATGAGCAGGTCCTTGCCCGCGTAGTCCGCGTCGATCTTCCCGGCCAGCTCCGCCAGCTTCGCGTCGATCTCTTCCTTGGTGATGAGCACCGACTGGAGGTCGGTGCCCATGTCCTTCTCGTTCACCCGGGCCGCTTTCTTGGGGGGTTCGGTTGGTCCGTGCGGGAGCCGAGTTACGTGCGTGAGCTCAGCTCTGCCGAATGACCAGTCTGCCACCCTGCCGACGGGCGACGACGCGGCCCGGGAGATTGATGGCCCGCTGGCCGCGCCAGCTGGTGATCAGCTTGTCGACCTCCTCCACATGGCGGGCGAAGAGCGAACCGGCGGGCGCACCCGCCTCGATGACCTCCCGGCGCACGATGCGGCGGCGCACGGCGGGCGGCAGCGCGTAGAGCTTCGCGCACTCCAGGAGCCCGGTGTCGTCCCGCACGGTCGCCTCGGCCTGGAGGGCCCAGGCGTCCAGGGCGTCGGCGTCGTCGCGGGAGAGCTGGGCGGTGCGGGCCAGGGCCTCGACGACGCCCTTGCCGAGCGCCTTCTCCAGCGCGGGCAGCCCCTCCTGGCGCAGCCGGGAGCGGGTGTAGGCGGGGTCGGCGTTGTGCGGGTCGTCCCAGACCGGCAGGGACTGCACCATGCAGGCCTTGCGGGCGGTCTGGCGGTCGATCTCCAGGAAGGGGCGCCGGTAGCGGCCCGCCGCCCCCGAGACGGCGGCCATGCCGGACAGGGAGCGCGTGCCGGAGCCGCGGGCGAGGCCGAGGAGCACGGTCTCGGCCTGGTCGTCGCGGGTGTGGCCGAGCAGGATCGCGGCGGCGCCGTGGCGCTCGGCGGCATCGTCCAGGGCGGCGTAGCGGGCGTCCCGGGCGGCGGCCTCGGGCCCGCCCTCGCGGCCCACCTGCACGGCGACGGCCTCGGCGGGGTCCAGGCCCAGGCCGGTCATGCGGGAGACGACCTCGGCGGCGCGCAGATCGGAGCCGTGCTGGAGGCCGTGGTCGACGGTGATGCCGCCGGCGCGCAGCGATAGCTTGCGGGATTCGAAGGCGAGGGCGGAGGCGAGCGCCATGGAATCGGCGCCGCCCGAGCAGGCCACGAGCACGAGGGGCTCGGGCGCGGTGCTGCGGCCGCCGGTCCCGGGACCGGCGGGGGCCCCCGCGGTCACGGCGGTGGCGACGGCCTCGTGGTCGCGGGAGTGTTCGTTCAGTACGTCGTGGAGTACGCGGCGAACCGCCAGGCGTATCGCTGCGACCGCAGGATGGGGACCCATGTCCGGTGCCCTTCGGTGAAGTTGGGGGGTGCCTCGGCGCGGAGAGGAAGCGGGGGGATCGGAGGAGCGGGGTGACGACCGGGGCTGTTCAGTCACACAGAGTGCGTAGATGGTGACAGAACAGAGCCGTTACCCGAGCATTGCACGCCTACCCATGCCCCACGGTCCCTCGGATGGGTGATTCCCGCGTTGACACCCGCCCACCGGCGGCTTTCGGGTCAGGACTCGGCGCGGCGGTGGACCCGGGCGACCCAGTCCGCGGGCGCCGCGATCTCGGACTTCGTCGGAAGCGTGTTCGGCGAGGTCCACACCCGGTTGAAGCCGTCCATGCCCACCTCCTCCACCACGGCCCGCACGAAACGCTCGCCGTCGCGGTACTGGCGCAGCTTCGCGTCGAGGCCGAGGAGCTTGCGCAGCGCCATGTCGAGCCGGGACGCGCCCTTGGCCCTGCGCTGCTGGAACTTCTCCCGGATCTCCCCCACCGAGGGCACGACCTGCGGCCCGACCCCGTCCATGACGTAGTCGGCGTGCCCCTCCAGAAGGGACATCACGGCGGTCAGCCGGCCGAGGATCTCGCGCTGGGCCGGCGTCTGCACCAGCTCGACCAGGGAGCGGCCCTCGTCCTCCTCGCCCTCCGGACGGCCGCCCGCGAGCGACTGGGCGGCCTCGCGCAGCCGCTCCAGGACGGTCATCGGGTCGACCTCGGTCTGGTCGAGGAATGACTGGATCTCGCTCTCCAGGTGGTCGCGCAGCCAGGGCACGGCCGTGAACTGGGTGCGGTGGGTCTCCTCGTGGAGGCACACCCAGAGCCTGAAGTCGTGCGGGGCGACGTCGAGTTCGCGCTCCACGTGGACGATGTTGGGCGCGACGAGCAGCAGCCGCCCGCCACCGCCGGGGGCCGAGGGCAGGTCGCGGCTCGGGGGCGCGAACGTCTCGTACTGGCCGAGGACCCGCGAGGACAGGAAGCTGAGCAGCGCGCCCAGCTCGACGCCGGTGACCTTGCCGCCGACCGCGCCGAGCACGGCCCCGCCGGGGCTGCTGCCGCGGCGCTCCTGCATCTTGTCGAGCAGCGGCCGCAGCACCTCGCGGAAGCCGGCCACGTTGGCCTTGACCCAGCCGGCCCGGTCCACGACCAGGACCGGGGTGTCCTCGGGCTCCACGCCCTCCGGGATCATCCGGGTGAACGCCCGTACGTGTTCTTCGGCGGCCTTGGCGTGCCGACGGAGTTCGGCGACGATCTCACGTGCCTCGTCGCGGCTCACGTCGGGGCCCGGCCGCACCAGTCGGGTCGCGGTCGCGACCGCGAGGTTCCAGTCGACCATCCCAGAGGTACCTGCACCGCCGATGCCAGTCATGCGTCAACCGTACGTTGTCGACACCGTGAGGGAACCCGGTCGGCGTCCTTCAGTGCGACGGGCCGGGTGGCGCGGTCCTTCAGTGCGCGGTGAGCCGGGTGGCGAGCCGGTCCAGGGCCCGCTGCGCGGGGGCCGGGTCGGCGCCCGGCGTCCCGGCGGACAGGAAGGCGAACGCCAGAAGGCGGCCGCCCGGGTCCACGACCGTGCCGGCCAGGGTGTTGACCCCGGCGCCGCCCAGGGTGCCGGTCTTCGCCCGGACCAGGCCGGTCGCGGCGGAGGCGGAGCCGTAGCGGGCGCTGAGGGTGCCGGTGAACCCGGCGACCGGCAGGCCGGTGAGGATCGGGCGCAGTTCGGGGCGGGCCGGGTCGGCAGCCTTCGCGAGCAGTCGCGTGAGCAGCCCGGCGGTGACCTTGTCGGCGCGGTTGAGCCCGCTGCCGTCCGTGAACGCGCTTCCGGTGAGCGGGAGTTGGAGCTTGCCGAGCCGGTCGGCCACGGCCTCGGCGCCCCCGTCGAAGCTCGCGGGCCTGCCGGTGGCGATCGCCGTCTGGCGGTTCAGGGCCTCGGCGATGTCGTTGTCGCTGTTGGTCAGCATCCGCTCGACGACGTCGGGCAGCGGCGCCGACAGCGTGCTCGCCAGTTCCTCGGCGCCGGCGGGCCTGGTGCCGGCCACCGGGTCGTCGACCCGCATCCCGCGGTCCCGCAGCAGCCGGGCGAAGGCCCGGGCGGTGTCGCCGGCCGGGTCCGCGGTGCGCGCGGCGGGCCCGCCGTCCGAGGCGCCCGCCGCCCCGACGCGCCCCTCGTCCGTCATGAGGGCGACGACCGGCGCCAGGTTCTCGTTGGGCCCGATCGGATGCACCGAGGGCCCGCTGAACAGCGAGGCGTCGTACGCCAGTTGTACGTGGTCGAGGGAGCGGGCCCGCAGCGCGCGGGCGGTGCCGTCGGCGAGCGCGGTCAGCCGGGCCGTGTCCAGGGTGGGGTCGCCGCCCCCGACGAGCGTGAGCGCGCTGCCCCGCTGGGGGGCGACCACGGTGGTCGCGAAGCGGCGGTCGGCCGGGAGCGCGGTGAGGGCCGCGGCCGCGGTGGCGATCTTGATGGTGGAGGCCGGTGTCATGGCCGCGTCCGGGCGCGAGGCGTACAGCTCCTGGCCGGTCGCGGTGTCGACGACCGAGGCCGCGGGCTGCGCCCCGAGCGCCGGGTCGCCGAGCAGCGGAGCGAGGTCCGCGGGCAGGGCCGCCGGGACGGGGGCGCCGCCGGGGACACCGAGGGCCGCGAGAACACCGGGCGCGCTCGGGGCCGGAGCGGGAGCGTCCGGATCCGTGCGGCGCTGGTGATGTGCGCCACCCCCGGCCGCCCCCGATGCGGCCCTTGCCCGCTCGGCCGTACGCTGGCCTGAGTCCCACGGTCCGGCGAGGGCCACGGCTCCGGCCGAGAGTGCCAGGCCGACCGCCGCCGCACCAGCTGTGAGCTGCCATGTCCTGGGTCCCGGCACCGGAGACCAGCCCCTTTCGCGATCACACTCCTGCGTGAGGGACACTTAATCACCAGAACTGCGTCCGGCCGGGAACCCGGCGGCGACGCAGCCCCGTCCGATGCATGTGCTGATCATGGAGGAGAGCCACCCGTGGAGTTCGACGTCACCATCGAGATCCCGAAGGGATCGCGGAACAAGTACGAGGTCGACCACGAGACCGGCCGGATCCGCCTGGACCGTCGACTCTTCACCTCGACCAGCTACCCGGCCGACTACGGCTTCGTCGAGAACACCCTCGGCGAGGACGGCGACCCGCTGGACGCCCTGGTCCTGCTCGACGAGCCGACCTTCCCGGGCTGCGTCATCAAGTGCCGCGCGATCGGCATGTTCCGGATGACCGACGAGGCCGGCGGCGACGACAAGCTGCTGTGCGTCCCGGCGTCCGACCCGCGTGTCGAGCACCTGCGCGACATCCACCACGTCTCCGAGTTCGACCGCCTGGAGATCCAGCACTTCTTCGAGGTCTACAAGGACCTGGAGCCCGGCAAGTCCGTCGAGGGCGCCGACTGGGTCGGCCGCGTCGAGGCCGAGGCCGAGGTCGAGGCGTCCTACAAGCGCCTTGAGGCGCAGGGTGGCGCGCACTGACGCGCGTCCTTCCGTAACGACTGCGGGCGGCTCACCTCCGGGTGGGCCGCCCGCAGTCGTATCAGGTGATGACGGCCCACATACTGGGCAGGCGCACGCAAGCGGCCGGAGGGAGGCGAGGGACCAGTGGGGTTCGAGCAGCACGATGTGATGGAGGATCGCAAACCGCAGTCCGACGAAGCCCGCAGTGCCTTCACCCCTCCCGAGGGCGTGGAGCAGCCGCAGGTGCCCGAGGAGGAGTCGCCGACCTCCGAGTTCGCGCTGCCCGCCGGGCTCGCCACCCCGGTGGCCGAGCCGCCCGCCGACCAGCCCGCCTCCGCGTTCACCACCCCCAGCGGCTACACCGCGCGCGAGCCGAACCCGATGGCCACCACCGGGTCCATGCCGCTCGTGCGGCTGTCCAAGGACGCCCCCTGGCAGGACCGGATGCGCACCATGCTGCGCATGCCGGTCGGCGACCGGCCGGTGGCCGAGCCGATCCAGAAGCACGACGACACCGGGCCCGCGGTGCCCCGCGTCCTCGACCTGGTGCTGCGTATCGGTGAGCTGCTGCTCGCGGGCGGCGAGGGCGCCGAGGACGTCGAGGCCGCGATGTTCGCGATCTGCCGCAGCTACGGCCTGGACCGCTGCGAGCCGACGGTCACCTTCACCATGCTGGCCGTCACCCACCAGCCCTCGCTCGTGGACGACCCGGTGACGGCCAACCGCACCGTGCGCCGCCGCGGCACCGACTACACCCGTCTGGCGGCCGTGCACCGGCTCGTCACCGACATGACCAGCGAGGACCACGAGGTCTCCCTGGAAGAGGCCTACCGGCGCCTCGCCGAGATCCGCCGCAACCGCCACCCCTACCCGGGCTGGGCCCTCACCACCGCCTGCGGGCTCCTCGCCGGCGCGGCCTCCGTGCTGCTCGGCGGCGGCATCACGGTCTTCCTGGTGGCGGCGGTCGGTGCGGTGCTCGGCGACCGGCTCGCCTGGCTGTGCGCGTCCCGCGGGCTGCCGGAGTTCTACCAGTTCGCCGTGGCCGCGATGCCGCCCGCCGCGATGGGCGTGGCCCTCACCCTGCTCCACTGGGAACTCAATTCGTCCGCGGTCATCACCGGTGGCCTGTTCGCCCTGATCCCCGGACGGGCCCTGGTGGCGGCCGTCCAGGACGGCCTGACCGGTTTCTACGTCACCGCGGCGGCCCGGCTGCTCGAAGTCGGGTACTTCTTCGTCGCGATCGTCGTCGGCGTCCTGACGGTCCTGTACGGCGGGCTCCAGTTCCACGCCAAGCTCAATCCCGAGGGCACCTTCCAGCCCATCGACCGGCCGATCCTTCAGACCCTCGCGTCGATCCTGCTCTGTCTGACCTTCGCGGTCCTGCTCCAGCAGGACCGTTCCACGGTGCTGATCGTGGCCGCGAACGGCGGGGTCGCGTGGGTGGTGTACGCCTCGATCGCGATCACCGCGGGGGGCTCACCGATCATGGCGACGGCCGTCGCGGCCGGCCTGGTCGGCCTGTTCGGGCAGCTGCTCTCGCGGTACTGGAACACCTCGGCGCTGCTGTACGTGACCGCCGCGATCGGCCCGCTGCTGCCCGGTAGCGCCACCTATTTCGGTGTCCTCGCGATCGCCCAGAACCATCTCAACCAGGGCTTCACCTCGCTCGCCAAGGCGGCGGCACTGGCCCTGGCCATCGCGATCGGCGTGAACCTCGGAAACGAGATCGCCCGGCTCTTCCTGCGGGCCCCGGGCGCCGGCCGAGCGGCCGCGAAGCGCACCAGGGGCTTCTGAGCCCCGCCCCGCGAGGGCGCGACCGGGCGCTGGGCCGCCTACCAGGGGGCGCGGAGCGCTCAGCGCTTGGCGTGGCGGCCGCCGCGCTGCGGGGACTGGCCGGGGCCGCCCGGGCCCTCGGCAGACGGGTTCTTCTTCGCCTTGGAACGGGCCCGCAGGAACTCGATGGCGATCGGGACGACCGAGATCAGCACGATCGCGACCAGGATCAGCTCGATGTTCTTGTGTACGAACTCGACGTTGCCGAGCGCGGCGCCGAGCAGCGTGACGCCCGCGCCCCAGAGCGTGCCGCCGATGATGTTGAAGGTGACGAACGAGCGGTAGTTCATGCCGCTGACGCCCGCGATGATCGGCGTGAACGTCCGCACGATCGGCACGAAGCGGGCCAGGACCAGCGACTTGGGTCCGTACTTCTCGAAGAACTCGTGGGCCTTCTCCACGTTCTCCTGCTTGAAGAGCTTCGAGTCGGGCCGGCTGAACAGCGAGGGGCCGACCTTCTTGCCGAACAGATAGCCCACCTGGTCACCGAGGACCGCGGCGAACACCACCAGGACGCACATCAGCCACAGCGGCATGTCGAGCTTGCCCGTGGTGATCAGCAGGCCGGTGGTGAACAGGAGCGAGTCGCCCGGCAGGAAGAAGCCGATGAGCAGGCCGGACTCGGCGAACACGATGACCAGCAGGCCGATCGGGCCGAAGGTCTGCAACAGATAGTCGGGGTCCAGCCAGCTCGGTCCGAGGGCAAGGGTGGTCACGGGTACCGGGCTCCTGGTGTGGGTGTCGGGCGGGCTGTCTGCCGTCGGCAGCCAAAGTTATCAACGTAACGCGCGAAAGCGAGGTTCCAGGGGCAGGCTGGAAGGGGCGACAAGCGCTACCGAAGGGGAACCGATGGGCATCGAGGAATACGGCGGCGGCCAGACTCCGCAGTCGGACGTACTGGTGGTCACCACGAACGACGTGCCCGGGTACACCGTGCAACAGGTCATCGGGGAGGTCTTCGGCCTGACCGTACGCTCGCGCCACCTGGGCAGCCAGATCGGCGCCGGCCTCAAGTCCATGATCGGCGGCGAGCTGAAGGGCCTGACCAAGACGCTGGTCGAGACCCGCAACCAGGCGATGGAGCGGCTGGTGGCCCAGGCCAAAGCGCGGGGCGCGAACGCGGTCCTGATGATGCGGTTCGACGTGACCGAGGCGGCGGACGTGGGCACCGAGGTGTGCGCGTACGGAACCGCGGTGGTCCTGGCCCGCAACTGACAGCGGCACCCCCAACTCCCGTCCCCCGAAAGGTGGTTGACCGTCCATGGCACTGCACCGAGGCGGCAGCGACAAGGACCGCACCGACGAGAAGGAGTACGGGCGGCTCGCCCTGAACCCCTTCTTCGGGGAGGCCGACCCGGTCGGCTCGATGACCTCCGCGCCGCCCCGGCACCGGCTGCCCGACCGGCCGCTGGCCCCCGCGACCGCGTACCAGGTGGTGCACGACGAGCTGATGCTCGACGGGAACGCCCGGCTCAACCTGGCGACCTTCGTCACCACCTGGATGGAGCCGCAGGCCGGGGTGCTCATGGCGGAGTGCCGGGACAAGAACATGATCGACAAGGACGAGTACCCGCGCACCGCCGAGCTGGAGCGGCGGTGCGTGGCGATGCTCGCCGACCTGTGGCACGCCCCGGACCCGAGCACCACGGTCGGCTGCTCGACCACCGGGTCCAGCGAGGCGTGCATGCTGGCCGGGATGGCGCTCAAGCGGCGCTGGATGAAGCGCAACGCGGACCGCTACCCCTCGCGCGACGCCCGCCCGAATCTGGTCATGGGTGTGAACGTGCAGGTGTGCTGGGAGAAGTTCTGCACGTTCTGGGAGGTCGAGCCGCGGCAGGTCCCCATGGAAGGGGACCGCTTCCACCTCGACCCCGAGGCCGCCGCGACCCTCTGCGACGAGAACACGATCGGCGTCATCGGAATCCTCGGCTCGACCTTCGACGGGTCCTACGAGCCGATCGCCGAATTGTGCTCGGCGCTCGACGATTTGCAGGAGCGTACGGGCCTGGACATCCCCGTCCATGTCGACGGGGCGTCCGGGGCGATGGTCGCGCCCTTCCTCGACGAGGACCTGGTGTGGGACTTCCGGCTGCCGCGGGTGTCCTCCATCAACACCTCGGGCCACAAGTACGGGCTCGTCTACCCCGGGGTCGGCTGGGCGCTGTGGCGCACGGCGGCCGAACTCCCCGAGGAGCTGGTCTTCCGGGTGAACTACCTCGGCGGCGACATGCCCACGTTCGCGCTCAACTTCTCGCGGCCCGGGGCGCAGGTGGTGGCCCAGTACTACACGTTCCTGCGGCTCGGCCGCGAGGGGTACCGGGCGGTGCAGCAGACCACGCGGGACGTGGCGCGCGGGCTCGCGGAGCGGATCGAGGCGCTCGGGGACTTCCACCTCCTCACCCGGGGTGACGAGTTGCCGGTGTTCGCCTTCACCACGGCGCCGGAGGTGCGGAGTTACGACGTGTTCGACGTGTCGCGGCGGCTGCGGGAGCGGGGGTGGCTGGTGCCGGCCTACACCTTTCCGGCGAACCGGGAGGACCTGTCGGTGCTGCGGGTGGTGTGCCGCAACGGGTTCTCCTCGGATCTCGGGGCGCTGCTCCTGGAGGACCTGGGGCGGTTGCTGCCGGAGCTCCGCCGCCAGGCCGCTCCGCTGGGCCGCTCCGAATCCGAAGCCACGGCTTTCCACCACTGACCCCCTGGCCCTTGAGGCGCGAACGGGGGGTCTCGGGGCGGAGCCCCCGGGCTCAAGGGGCGCGGGACTGTGACATGTGCGGCTCCGCCGCGTGGGCGCGACCAGCCACGCACGGTCCGCAGCCGATGAACTCTCCCCCGGAGGGTCTAGGGAAGGGGCGGGGAGGGGCCATCCCCCAGCACCCCCGCAAGCGGCTCGCCCTCGCCGGCGAAGACGTACGCCCCGCCCTCGATCCGGGCGATCAGCCCCTGCGTCCACCCCGCCTCCGCATCCGCGGAGTGCACCCACATGTTCATGATCTCGCCGATGTGGCCGAGCTGGGCCGGGCCGCCCTCGGGGGCGTAGTACTCCGTCACCGAGCCGCGCCACGCCGCCAGCTTCGCCAGCCGGTCCCGCAGCAGCGCGATCACCTCCGCGCGCGGCAGGTCGACCATGAAGCCGATCGCCGCCGACAGGACGTCCATCTTCTGGTCGTAGGACGCGAGCGCCTCGCGCAGCAGGCGGAAGTACTCCACCCGCCCCGCCTCCGTCAGCTCGTACTCGGTGCGCGGCGGCCCGCCCGCCGTACTGGGCGCCACCTCGTGCGCGAGGAGCACGTCCTGCTTCGCCATGTGCTTGAGCGCGTGGTAGATCGAGCCCGGCTTGGCGTTGGACCACTCGTGGGCACCCCAGTACTCCAGGTCGTTGCGCACCTGATAGCCGTGCGCCCGGCCGTGCTGACGTACCGAACCGAGGACAAGGAGTCGGATGGCTGACATGACCGCAAGAATATGACCCCGGCCCTCCCGGGCAGACGTCAGCCGTTTGCGAGCGCCACCAGCTCGAACGCCGTCTTCCCGTCGAGCGACTCGCGGATGATGTCCGCGTGCCCGGCGTGCCGGGCCGTCTCCTCGACGAGGTGCATCATCAGCCAGCGCATCGAGACCCGGCCCTCCTTCGGGAACCACGGCGCCTCGGGCAGCGGGAACGTGTCGTCGAGGGAGGGCACCTTGCGGATGAACTCCTCGGTCTCGACGGCCACTTCGGCCCAGAAGGCCAGCACGCCCTCGACGGTCTCGTCCCCGGTCAGCACGAAGCTCTCGTGCCAGTTGGACTGGTCCCGCTGCTTCTCGTTGGGCCGCTGCTGTGCCATCCGCAGCCAGTTCAGCTCGGTCTCGGCAACGTGCTTGACCAGCCCGGACAGCGACAGCTCGCTCGCGCTGGGGCGACTCGCGGCCTGCTCGTCGGTGAGCCCGATGAGCGCTCGGCGCAGCCCGCCGCGCTGGGCCTCCACGAAGTTGATGAGGGCGCCGCGCTCGTCGCCGTACGTCTCCGAGGGAACGTGAGTAACCATGATCCAACCGCCTTCTTTCGCGCCTGCCCTGTGCCGACAAGAGACACGGTAGGAGTCAAAGAGGTCAGCTGCTGTCCTCTATCGCGAGTGTCGGAACGGCCGGACAACTCCCGTACCGCGCGGGCCGGTCAGAACGGGAACGGGCTGCGCTCGTGCTGCACCGAGATCCACTTCTGGGTCGTGAACGCCTCGACCGTGGAGTCACCGTTCAGCCGCCCGAGCCCCGAGTACTTCTCGCCGCCGAAGGCGACCAGCGGCTCGTCCTGGATCGTCGAGTCGTTGACGTGCATCATCCCGGTGTCGATCCGCCTGGCGAACCGCACCCCGCGCTCCACATTGGCGGTGTGCACGGCCCCGCTGAGCCCGTACGGGCTGTCGTTCGCGATGCGTACGGCCTCCTCCTCCCCGTCGAAGGGGATGAGCAGGGCGACCGGGCCGAAGATCTCCTGGCGCAGCACCGGAGAGTCGGCGGGCAGGCCCGTCAGGACGGTGGGCTCCACCAGGTTGCCGCGCGTGCGGCCCCGCACGAGGGCGGTGGCGCCCTCGGCGAGGGCCTGCTCGACCAGTGAAGTCAGCGCCTCCGCCTGGAAGTTGTTGATGACGGGACCGATGTCGGTGGCCGGGTCGGCCGGGTCACCCGTTCTGAGCGAGGCCACCTTGGCGAGGAACTTGCCCGTGAACGCCTCCTCCACCGACCGGTCGACCAGGATCCGGTTGGCGGCCATGCAGACCTGGCCCTGGTAGACGAAACGGCTGAAAACCGCCGCGTCCACCGCGTAGTCGAGGTCCGCGTCGTCGAGGACGACCAGCGCGCTGTTGCCGCTCAGCTCCAGGATGACGCGTTTGAAGTGGCTGCCGGCGACCGAGGCGACATGGCGTCCGGTGCGGTCCGAGCCGGCGAACGAGATCACCTTGGGGACGGGGTGCTCGATCAGCGCGTCCCCGATCTCGGCGATGTCGGTGACCAGGACGTTCAGCAGACCCGCGGGCAGCCCCGCGTCCTGGAAGATCTTCGCTATCAGGCCGCCGCCGACCACCGGCGCGTTCTGATTCGGCTTGATGACGACGGCATTGCCCAACGCCAGTGCCGGGGCTATGGACTTGATGGTCACCAGGAACGGGAAGTTGAAGGGGCTGATCACCCCGATCACCCCGACCGGGAGCCGGTAGACCCGGTTCTCCTTGCCGTCGACCGGGGACGGCAGGATGCGGCCCTCGGGGCGCAGCGCCAGCTGGATCGCCTCGCGCAGGAACTCCTTGGCCAGGTGGACCTCGTACACCGCCTTGAGCCGGGTGCCCCCCAGCTCGCTGATGATGGCCTCGATGATCTCGGCCTCGCGCTCCTCGGTGATGCGCAGGGCGCGCTCGAAGACGAGCCGTCGGGTGTAGGGGTTGGTGTCGGCCCACTGCCGCTGGGCCCGTGCGGCCGCGCGATAGGCCTCGTCGACCTCCTCGACGGTGGCCACGGTGATGGTGGCGAGCTTCTCCCCGTTGTACGGATCGAAGTCGATGATGTCCCACGACCCGCTGCCGGTGCGCCACTGGCCGTCTATGAACTGGTGGGCGAGGTCGGTGAAGAAGGACATGCCATCCCCTACTGCTGTGTCCGCCGGCTCCGCGCGGTCAATCGCGTCACTGGCCTGATGTGACGTCATCCTACTGATGAGTCAGCTGAGTTGGAGGAGTCCGCGCAGAAGATCGCGGCTCTCTTCCGGGCCGGGACTGTCCTGTTGCAGCCGGGCCATGGCCCGCTCGTACTGCGCGACCTCTTCGGGCTTGTCCAAATACAGTGCGGAGGTGAGCTGTTCGAGATACACGATGTCCGACAGGTCGGACTCGGGGAACCGCAGCATCGTGAAGGCGCCGCTCTCGCCCGCGTGCCCGCCGAAGCTGAACGGCATCACCTGGAGGTTGATGTTGGGCTGCTCCGACATCTCGATGAGGTGCTTCAACTGGCCGCGCATGACGTCCCGTTCCCCGTACGGGCGGCGCAGCGCCGCCTCGTCGAGCACCGCGTGGAACTGGGGTGCCCGCTCCGACACCAGGGCCTTCTGGCGTTCGAGCCGCAGCGCGACGCGCTTGTCGATCTCGGCGGCCGGTGCACCGTGCATGCCCCGCGAGACCACCGCGTGGGCGTACGCCTCGGTCTGCAACAGGCCGTGTACGAACTGGACTTCATAGATGCGGATGAGCGAGGCCGCGCCCTCCAGGCCGATGTACGTCTGGAACCAGCCCGGCAGCACATCGCCGAAACTGTGCCACCAGCCCGCGATGTTGGCCTCTTTGGCGAGGCCGAGGAGCGACATGCGCTCCGCTTCGTCGCCGACGCCGTAGAGCGTGAGCAGGTCCTCGACATCCCTGGCCTTGAAGCTCACCCGCCCCAACTCCATACGACTGATCTTGGACTCGGACGCCCGGATCGAATAGCCGGCCGCTTCCCGGGTTATGCCGCGCGACTCGCGCAGGCGCCTCAGCTGAGAGCCCAGCAGAATGCGCCGGACCACCGAACCTCCGC
This sequence comes from Streptomyces sp. CB01201, assembly GCF_002803085.1. Taxonomy (GTDB): domain Bacteria; phylum Actinomycetota; class Actinomycetes; order Streptomycetales; family Streptomycetaceae; genus Streptomyces; species Streptomyces hundungensis. The sequence continues at coordinate 85,300 of NZ_NNBJ01000013.1, forward strand.
CGGCCTCGACTGCACTCGGCCGGGGGGATCCCCATGCCTCCCCTGCGGTCACTTCGCCGTCCTCCCCATCCAATGGTGGTGGGCAGTCTGCCATCAAAACGCTTCACCCCGTACCCGCGTGATTACGGAAATGGTCAAGGAGTGAAATCGGCCTGAGGAACTTCTGAGGAAGAAAAGAGCAAGAAACGGCACGGGCAGGGACAGGTCGGTCGCGTGCACGTGCATCTGCCCTTGCATCGGGCCGAAGCATTGGGAACCATGGTCCTCGCGCACCTGCGTGCTCAACTGCGTCTAGTCGCTTGCGTCCTGTACCGCCACGGCCGCGAACCCGGGAGTGCCTCGCATGGGGACGAATGGATCGACCATGCTGGAGCCTTACGACCCGTTAAGGCAGGCGCTTCCCCCCTTCGACCCCTCGACCGTGGCGGGTTCCGCGTCCTGCGCGCTGCCCGCGCGCTATGAAGCGGTGCGCGGGGCAAGGAAGTTCACCGGTTCGACGCTCACGCAGTGGGGCCTCGGCGAGCGCTTCGACGATGTCGCCCTGGTCGTCTCGGAACTCGTCACCAATGCGCTGCGGCACGCCTTGCCCGCCGACATCCCGCGCGAGACCGAGGTCCCGGTGCGGCTGCATCTGATGCGCTGGACCACCCGCCTGGTGTGCGCGGTGCGCGACCCCAGCGACGAGAGCCCGATCGAGCGGGCGGGCGACGACTTCGGCGCCGAGTCGGGCCGTGGCCTGTTCCTGGTGGAGTCCTTCGCCGACAGCTGGGGCTGGCACCCGCTGTCCGGGGCGATCAGCGGCAAGGTCGTCTGGGCGCTGTTCCGGCTGCACCCCTCGGACTGACCGGCCGACCCGGCCCGCTCCCGGCGGCCCCCGCGGCCCGGCTGACACCTGTCAATGCGCGGCCGCGAGCGGACCCCCCGCCCTCCGGCCATTCTCCGCCAACCGCCGTCAGTCGGCTATCAGATGGTCGAACTCGCCGTCCTTGATCCCGAGCAGCATGGCCTCGATCTCGGCTCTCGTATAGACGAGGGCGGGCCCGTCGGGGTGACGCGAGTTGCGTACCGCCACCCCGCCGCCCGGAAGTTTGGCGAATTCCACGCAGGACCCCTGCGAGTTGCTGTGCCGGCTCTTCTGCCACGCGGCACCCTGGAGCTCCGCTGCGGCCATGCCGTTGTACGCGTGGTGCAAGGTCGCTCCCGGGATGTGCAGACGTGCAACTGTGAATGGTCAACTGCCCCGGATCATAGCTGTGTTCATGTGCGCCTGCATGGGAAGATGCACGTGCACGCGGGGTGCCCGAGCGGTTACAGCCGCTCGCCGCACCTCGCGCCACGACATCCGCGCCGGGCCGTCCCCTGGAACTCCGCGTGCACGAACAAGAGACGCACTCCGGCGCCTCCTGGTTCAGACTTTCCGCCACCGTCCCGTCGCGGACGCCGGCGAATGCCCTGCGGTCGGGGCGCTGCGCCGCTTCCTGCCGGTCACATACGTGGATCCAGTACCGGCAGTGGACCGGGGCAGTCGTCTGCCCCCGCCGTCACGCGACCGACGCCCGCCCGACCCGGGCTGCGACCCAACGAGCTTACGGTTTGGGCGAGTTGGGGACCGTGAGTGCGTCCGTCAGATCATCGAGGCAGTGCAGGACCAGACCGGCGCCCCGCCGCACCACGCGGTCGGGCACGCCCTCGCCGTCCCAGGCCTCCAGGGCCTGCTCGACCTCGTCCCACCTCGGGACGCGCCGCTCGCGCACCGCCTTCGCACCCTCTTCGGTGGCCTCGCGCAGCGCCTCGGCGAGCTTCGCGGCGGCCGGCACCGGCATCGCGTCCCGGTCCGGCAGATGCGCCTCCATCAGCATCGCCGTACGCCCCAACTGGCTGAGCGCGTGCGCCGATTCCTCGGCCGCCAGGTGCGAGAGGCCCCGGTGGCGGACCGGCTCGTGCGTGGCCTTGTCGAGCGCCTCCTGCCAGGCGATACGTGCCTCGCGCGTATCGAGCAGCGCCTGGCGCAGCTCGCCCGTGCCGCGGTCCGGATCGGCGTAGTGGAGGACGACGGCGGAGGCGTAACGGCCGTTCGCGGCAAGCCAGTCGGCGAGGCGGGTGCGCAGGCGGGGCGTCTCCCAGGCCGGGTAGACGGCGTACGACACCATCGCGAGCGCGCCGCCGATCAGCGTCAGGAACACCCGGTCGGGCACGGTCTGGGTCCACTGGAGTCCGCCCATGCCCAGCAGGAAGACGACATACGCCGAGACGCACCCGCTCAGTACCGCGTAGCCGGTACGCATCAGCAAGTACGCCAGGAACGCGCAGGTCACCGCGATGGCGGCGGACAGGCCGGTATCGGGGTGGGCGAGCTGGACGACGCCGGTGGCGAGGGCGACGCCGACGAGGGTGCCGCCGAAGCGGGCGACCGCGCGCGCGTAGGTGAGCGTGAAGTCCGGGCGCATCACCATCACGGCGGCCATCGGGGCCCAGTAGCCGTGGCCGAACGGCAGGACGTAGCCGAGCAGATAGCCCACCGTCGCCACCACGCAGACCCGTACCGCATGCCGGAACACCGGCGAGCGGCGCCGGCCGAGTTCGGCGCGCATGGTGCGCAGGGCGGCCGGGAGCAGACGCGGCAGGGTGGGGCGCAGCAGGGGTTCCGCGCCCTGCCCGGTGCCGCTGCCCCGGGCGGTTTCGACGACGTCGGCGAGCAGGGTGGTGAGCCGTCCCGCGGCGCGGCGGGCGGGCCCGGTGAGGATGGCGCCGGTGTCGGGGGTGGCGAGCGCGGCCCGGGCGGCGGGCGGGATGACGGGGGCCTCACCGTGCCGCACGGCCCGGGCGGCGGCGTCCAGGACGGTGCCCGCGGCGGCGAGCAACTCCCTGACCCGGTGGCGTTCCTCGCCCTCCTCCGGCACGCCGAGCGCGGGGTCGGCGAGCGAGGCGAGCACCGGTCGGATCCGCTCGGCGACGCCCCGGGCGCCGTGCAGTTCCGCGGGGCGGCGGCGGGCCTCGCGCGGGGTGACGGCCGCGGCGAGCCGGGCGGTCATGAGGGGCTCGGGGTCGAAGGGGGCGACCGGGTCGTGCCGCAGCCTGCGCGCGTAGTCGGCGACCGCGGCCAGGGCGTCCGCGAGCGCGTCGCGCTGGGCACCCCAGCGGCGGATGGGGAACAGGACGACGAGCGCGGCCTGGACGACCCCGCCGACCGCGATCATCCCCGCGTGCCCGGCGGCCTCGGCAAGGGTGCTGGGGAGGGTGACGGTGACCAGCATGATCGCCACGTTCGAGGAGGCGATCACCCCGACGGTCGGGCCGACCGCCCAGGCGAGGCCGGCCACGAACGTCCACAGGGCGAGCAGCAACAGGAAGAACGGGGAGTGGGTGCCGACGAGGTAGCCGAGGAAGGTGGAGATCGCGAGGGAGAGGCCGGAGGCGAGGGCGAGTACGGGCCGGGGGCGCCAGCTGCGCTGGTAGGTGGCGATGGCGCCCTGGAACGCGCCGAATGCCGAGCTGGCGGCGACGGAGGGGCCGAAGAAGGTGAGGCTGATGCCGACGACGATGGCGAGGCCGGCCGCGCCGCGCAGGGCGACGAGGGGTTCGAGCCGGCGCCGCTCGACCTTCAGCCCCGAGCGGGCGGTCTCCTTCAGCGCCCGGACCCATCCCATGATCCCGAGGCTACCGGGTCGCCTGCGGCGTGGCTTCGGGGTAAGGGTGCGGCCGGTCGAAGTGCGCTGGGGCTCCGCCCCAGGCCCCGGGGTCTTTGCCCCGCTCCGCACCTTCCCGCAACCCTCCGGGGTGGAAGTGGGGTGGGTGGGCTTCCGGGGCTGCGCCCCGGGCCCCCCTGTTGTCGGCTGCGGACCATGCTCGCTTCTCGCGCAGTTCCCCGCGCCCCTAAAGGCCTTGGTGCTGGCCCGCATCGGCATCCTCAGCCCGTCATGGGGGTCCCCCCTGGCCCTCAAGGCCTTGGGGGAGATTGAGGACGAGCGCCCTTGAGGCGCGAACGGGGGTCTGGGGGCGGAGCCCCCAGGGGCCCAGGGTCGCTTCAACCCCCGGAGGGTTGCGGGAAGGGGCGGGGAGGGGCGACTCCCGGGGTCTGGGGCGGAGCCCCAGGGGGCTCGGCCTACCCCCCCTAACCCTCCAGGCCGCGCATGCGACCCCGGTGGGCCCGGTCCGCCGCCGCCCGCCCGTCCCGCCAGCCCGAGTCGTCCGAAACCCCCCGAACCCGCGTCGACACCGTCCGGGGAAACATCTCCTCCGCCCGCCCCGCAACCGCCACCGCCCGCGACGCGAGCACCGGAAGCAGCTCGCCCCCGAACTCCGCCTCCACCCCGCGCGCCGTCTCGGCGAGCAGATCGCCGAGCCTCCCGGCGTACGCCAGCAGGAACGACTGCCGGAACGTCTTCGTGCGCTTGCGCCCACCCGCTCGCTGCGCCGCCTCCGCCGCCGTCATCGCCGCCGTGCCCTGCACCAGGAGCGAGGTGTGGAGGAGCTCCACCGCCTCCAGGTCACCCTCGAACCCGACGACCGTCGAGAAGCCGAGCTCGGCGTTCCACACCGCCCGGCAGTGGTTGGCGGAGGCGACCGCGTCCAGGAGGATCGCCTTCGCCGTCTCGTACGGCGCGTCCACCCCGATCCGGCAGGCCCCCGGCACCTCCCCGCCCGCCCCGCGCTCCGCGAGCAGCGCGTCGTCCACGCTGTGCCGCGCCATCAGCTCCTGCGCCTTCGCGGTGAGCGCCTCCGCCTCCTCCGGGAACCCCGTCGCCTCGGCCTTGGCGAGCAGCGCCCGGATGCGGGCCAGCGTCTTCGGCTCGCCGTGCACCGGCGGCCCGAGCACCGAGGCACCGGGCGCGGGCCCGGCCGGCTCGATCGCGGGGAGGGCGAGCAGCACCCGGTACAGCTCAAGCACGGCCGTGGCGTACGAGAAGCGGTCCGCCCGCCACGCCTCGCGCGGCAGCTCCTCGACCTGCCCCTGCCAGCGCGCGGGCAGCCGCTCGTAACGGGACAGCTCCTCGCGCACCAGCCCGGCCAGAATGCGTACCTGCGGCTCGTCCAGGTCACGCCGTACGATCCGTACGACATCGGCGGGCTGCCAGCCCCGGCCCCAGGCGCGGCGTACGAACTCCCGCCCCCGCAGGGCGAGTTCGGCGTCGGCGGCCGGTGCGGCGGCGAGCAGCGAGGCACCGGTGTCCAGGGCCGCGTCACCCTCGACGTACAGCGCCGCCGCGAACGCGCGGTCCACGGCGTCCATCACCGCACCGCCCCGCGGGCGCGCGACCGACTCGTCGCGCTGGGCCACACCGACATGGAAGTCTCTCCTCAACGAATCCTCGCGTCCCGGACCCCACAATCGTCCCAGCTGTCGAACGGAACCACGAAACGCGGGCCGCCCCACCGGCCCCCAGGAACCGGGCCGCCCCAACGAAAGGATCGCCGTGTTGCCTCCGCGCACCTCCCCCCTGACCGCGATCGTCTCCCTCGCCGCCGGCCTGACCCTGACCCTGACCGCCTGCGGCGGCAACGGCGGCGGCTCCGACAGCCCGAACGGCACCACCGGCGCCCCGGACAGCAGCGGCACCGGCACCGCGACCGCCACCGTCACCGGCTCCCCCGGAGCCGACGGCGGCCGGAGCATGGCCCCCTCCGGCGGCAGCACGGGTGGCGGCACCAACGCGGGACCCGGCACCGGTACGGGCGCCGACGGCACCCGCTGCCGGACCGCTCAGCTCGCCTTCGCCGTCGCCCCGGGCAGTGGAGCCCAGTCGAAGGGCGCGCAGGGCGCGGTCACCGTCACGCTCACCAACAAGGGTGCCAAGTCCTGTGTGATGAAGGGCTATCCGGGCGTCGACCTCGTCGGGGGCCCGACCCGGTGGTCGCTGACCCGCCAGACCTCGGAGTCCCCCTCGACGGTCACCGTACGGCCCGGCGCGACGACCACCTTCGTCATCTTCTATCTGCCGTTCGACAAGGGTGACGGACAGGAGTTCCGGCCGAAGTCGATCGTGATCACCCCGCCGGACGAGACCCACTCCCACTCCCTGCCCTGGACCTACTCCTCGGTGCTGCTCCAGGACGGCGCGACCCGCCCCGGCACGTACGTCGGTCCGGTCGGCTCGAAGTGACCACCCGACCGAACCCCTGATGAGGCCTACCTCTTGCCTTGAGCACGCTCGAAGACGTTGGCTGGTCTCCCATGAAGTACACGCAGCTCGGACGCACGGGTCTCCAGGTGAGCAGGATCGTCCTGGGGACGATGAACTTCGGACCGCAGACCGACGAGGCGGCAAGCCACGCCATCATGGATGCCGCGCAGGGCGCCGGCATCAACTTCTTCGACACGGCCAACGTCTACGGCTGGGGCGAGAACAAGGGCCGTACCGAGGAGATCATCGGCAGCTGGTTCGCCCAGGGCGGCGACCGGCGCGACAAGACCGTCCTCGCCACCAAGCTCAACGGAAACATGGCCGCGGGCGAGCCCTGGCCCAACCACCACAAGCTGTCGGCGGTCAACATCCGCCGGTCCGTCGAGGCCTCCCTCAAGCGCCTGCGAACGGACTACATCGACCTCTACCAGTTCCACCACATCGACCGCCTGACCCCCTTCGAGGAGATCTGGCAGGCCATCGACGTCCTGATCACGCAGGGCAAGATCCTGTACGCCGGCTCGTCCAACTTCCCCGGCTACAAGATCGCCCAGGCCAACGAGATCGCCACCCGCACCGGACGCCTCGGCCTGGTCAGCGAGCAGTGCCTCTACAACCTCGCCGAACGCCGCGCCGAGATGGAGATCGTCCCGGCCGCCCAGGAATACGGCCTCGGCGTCATCCCCTGGTCGCCGCTGCACGGCGGCATGCTCGGCGGCATCCTGCGCAAGGAGCGCGAGGGCGCGACCGGGCGCTCGCAGGGCGGCCTCGCGGCCCAGGCCCTCACGGACCCGGCGGTGCGAGCGCAGGTGCAGGCGTACGAAGACCTCGCCGCCAAGCACGACCTCGACCCCGCCGAGGTGGGCCTGGCCTGGCTGCTCACCCGGCCCGGAGTGGCGGGCCCGATCGTGGGACCGCGCACGGCCGAACAGCTGGACTCGGCGCTGCGGGCGGTCGAACTCGACCTGCCCGAGGGGTTCCTGACCGCGCTCGACGACATCTTCCCCGGCCCGGGACCGTCCCCCGAGGCCTTCGCCTGGTAGGCGCCGCCGCCGGCGCGGCCCGTGACCGCGATGCGGGCGCGGTCCGGGTCGGCCGCCAGGTCATGCCGGAGGCCTTGGGCCGGCTGGGGGTGCGGAGAGGCGGGCGCGGTCAGCCGACGGCGGCCGCCACCGCCACGACGACGAACATCAGCACGAGCACACCGGCCATGATCCGGTTCCTGGTCTTGGGGTCCACCCCTTGAGCCTAACCGTCCCGGCCGAGCGGCCAGCGGGCGACCGCCTCGTAGCGGGGCCGCTCCCCGGCGACGCCCGAGCGCGGCAGGCTGCTGCGGATCAGCGCCAACTCGGTGACCTGCCAGGGACTTCCCTCGAAGGCGGCGAGCCCGCCGACGTAGGGCCCGAGGTCCCGGGGCGTGCGCGAGCGGGCCAGGGTGAGGTGCGGCACATAGCGGCGGTGCCGGTCCATCGGGACGCCGGAGCGGCGGGCGGCGGCGTCGGCCCGTTCGGCGAGCAGCCGCAGCTCGTCGAGGCCGCCCGCGACTCCGGCCCACAGCGCGCGCCCGTCGAAGCGGCCGCCGCCGTGCAGGCGCAGCGCGAACGGGTCGGTGCGACGGGCCGCCCGGCGCAGCCGCTCGTGCAGCTCGTCCAGGACTGCCTCTTCGACCTCGCCCAGGAACGCGAGGGTGAGGTGCCAGCCCTCGCGCCCGGTCCAGCGCAGCCCGTTCGCACCGGGGAGTTCGGTCAACTCCCTGACCGCGAGCCCTAGTTCGTCCACGGCCCAGGCAGGGGGCAGTACGGCGGCGAAGAGGCGCATGGGGACAGTCAACCAAGATCGCCCCCGGCTGTCGCGACGCGCGCCGGGTCCGGGCACCCGCCCCGGACGCACGGCGGCCCTGCCCACCGGCCCGTACGGAGCCCGCACCGAGCCCGTACGGAAACGGCCCGGCCCCCGCAGTGCGGGGGCCGGGCCGAGCCGTGGGACGTCCGGTGATTCTGCGCGCGGGTCCGGTCGTCAGGCGGCGGCCACGAGCGCCGGGTTCCTCGGTACGAATGCGAGGTGGCGGTGGCCGGGGCGAACGTCGACCTTCAGGCGCAGATTGGCCGCGCGGGCCAGCATCAGACCGACCCCGATCGCCGCCGCGCCGCAGATGAGGCCGCCGAGCGCGAGGCTGACGCGGACGCCGTACACATCGGTCAGCCAGCCGAAGAGCGGGCCGCCGAGCGGGGTGCCGCCGGTGAAGACCATCATGAACAGGCTCATCACCCGGCCCCGCATCTCGGGGTCCGTGGCCATCTGCACCGAGGCGTTGGCGGTCACGTTGACCGTGAGGCCCAGGATGCCGACGGGGATGAGCAGCGCCATGAACAGACCGAGGTCGGGGGCGCCGGAGGCCGCGAGTTCGAGCACCGCGAACAGCACCGCCGCGAGCACCAGCATCCGCAGCCGCGTACTGGAGCGACGGGCCGCGAGCAGCGCGCCGACCAGCGAGCCGATCGCCATCAGGCTGTTGAACACGCCGTACATGCCGGAGCCGCCGTGGAAGACGTCGGAGGCGAACGCGCTCAGCCAGATCGGGAAGTTGAACCCGAAGGTGCCGACGAAGCCGACGAGCACGATGGGCCAGATCAGCTCGGGCCGCTCGGAGACATAAGCGAGCCCCTCCCTCAACTGGCCCTTGCCGCGCGGGGCCAGGCGGGTCGGCTGGAGCTCCTTGGTCCGCATCAGCGACAGCATGATCAGCGGGGCGGTGAAGGACAGGCCGTTGGCGAGGAACGCCCAGCCGGGGCCGACGGCCGCCATCACGACACCGGCGACGGCGGGGCCGACGAGCCGGGCGGACTGGAAGTTCGCCGAGTTGAGGCTGACCGCGTTGCGCACCCGGTCGGGTCCGACCATCTCGGAGACGAAGGACTGCCGGGTCGGGTTGTCGACGACGGTGACCAGACCGGTGAAGAAGGCCGTGAGATAGACGTGCCACACCTGGACGTGCCCGGACAGGGTCATCACGGCGAGGAACAGGCCGCCGAGGCCCATCGCCGCCTGCGTCACGAACAGGATGTTCCGCTTGGCGAAGCGGTCGGCTATGACGCCGCCGTACAGGCCGAACAGGAGCATCGGCAGGAACTGCATGGCGGTGGTGATGCCCACCGCCACGGAGGAGCCGGTGATCGTCAGGACCAGCCAGTCCTGGGTGATCCGGGCCATCCAGGTGCCGATGTTGGACACGATGGCGCCGGAGAAGAACAGTCGGTAATTGCGTACCGCAAGCGAGGAGAACGTCCCCCCGCCACGCTTGTTGTAGGTGGGGTCAGGTGCGGGGGCGGAGTCTGCTCCGGATCCCGTACTCAAAAGGGCTCGCCTCCTAGTGATGCGCGTTTACAGATGTGCGAGCTTCTCCAGAACGGGGGCGGCCGCGCGCAGCTTCGCCCATTCGTCCTCGTCCAGACCTTCCACGAGGGCAGCCAGCCAGACGTTGCGCTTGCGGCGGCTCTCTTCGAGCATCGCCTCGGCCTCTTCGGTCTGGCTGACCACCTTCTGGCGGCGGTCGTCGGGGTGCGGCTCCAGCCTGACCAGGCCCTTCGCCTCCAGCAGTGCGACGATTCGGGTCATCGACGGCGGCTGTACGTGCTCTTTGCGAGCCAGCTCACCGGGGGTGGCCGAACCGCAGCGGGCAAGGGTGCCGAGCACCGACATCTCGGTCGGGCTGAGCGATTCGTCGACGCGCTGGTGCTTGAGGCGCCGGCCCAGCCGCATGACGGCCGAGCGCAAGGAGTTCACGGCGGCGGCGTCCTCGCCACTGCCGTGGGACAGGTCAGACATGTTCGTTAGCATAACTCATTACTCTGGCTAAATACCACCGGGTTAAGTCCAGGTGTCGAGCGCCACACCGGCGTCATGGGCCCCCTTGCGGCACACATCACCCGAACGAGTGAGTTGGCTGGGAAAAGTGACGCGCGAGGCCCTGGCGGGCGGCGACCCTCGCTCCATGGGGACCAGCGTGCTCAGCCTGCGCATAGACGGTGAGCTGCTCGACCGGCTCAAGCACCACGCCGCGAAACGCGGAATGAGCGTCCAGGACTATGTGGTCCGGACGCTCGTTCGCGACGACTTCGACGAGCGCTTCAAGGCGGCGGTCGACGAGACGGAGAGGTTCTACGGGGCGGCGTAGCTCCGCTGGGGGCTCGTTTGCGAGGCTACCCCCGGTGCGGGGGCCGGGCCGGGCCGTTCCGCGGGGCTTTCGGGCGGCGCCGGGGCCTGTCCGCGCAGTTCCCCGCGCCCCTGAACCCCGTTCTCGTCCGCGGACCGTGCGGGGCCGGTCGCGCAGTTCCCCGCGCCCCTAAAGGCTCGGTGCTGGCCCGCATCGACATCCTCAGCCCGTCCGGCGATTGAGGACGAGCGCCCTTAAGGCGCGACGGGGGTGCAGGGGGCGGAGCCCCCTGCGGGGGTCCGAGGGGCGCAGCCCCTCAGGGGGTCTGGGGCGCAGCCCCAGGGGCCGAGCCCTTCGACCCGCCGCACGGGCGGGTGGGTGGGCAAGATGCCCGGGGTCTGGGGCGGAGCCCCAGGGGGACCCGGAGCCCACCAACCCCGGGTAACGGGCGGGCGGGTGGGCAAACCCCCCGGGTCAGGTCAGACCCAGCGCCGGCATCAGGTAGTAGAAGCCGAACACCGCCGACACGACGTACATCGCGACGGGGATCTCGCGAGCCCGCCCCGCCACCAGCCGCAGGACCGTAAACGTGATGAACCCCATCCCAATGCCGTTGGTGATCGAGTACGTGAACGGCATCATCAGCATCGTCACGAAGGCCGGGATGGCGATCGTCCAGTCCGCCCAGTCGATCTCCCGGATCGAGCCGGACAGGATCAGGAAGCCGACCGCGAGCAGCGCGGGGGTGGCGGCCTGCGAGGGCACCATCGTGGCGAGCGGGGTCAGGAAGAGCGCCACGGTGAACAGGCCGCCGGTGACCACGTTGGCCAGCCCCGTACGGGCCCCCTCGCCGACACCCGCCGTGGACTCCACGAAGCAGGTGGTGGCCGACGAGGACGACGCGCCGCCCACCGCGACCGCGATGCCGTCGACGAACAGGACCTTGTTCATGCCGGGCATGTTGCCCTGGGCGTCGGTCAGCCCCGCCTCGTCACTGATGCCCATGATCGTGCCCATCGCGTCGAAGAAGCACGAGAGCAGCACGGTGAAGACGAAGAGGATGCCGGTCAGAACGCCGACCTTGGAGAAGCCGCCGAACAGGCTGACCTGGCCGACCAGACCGAAGTCCGGGGTGTCGACGGGGTTGCCCGGCCACTTCGGGGTGGTCAGGCCCCAGGACGGCACGGTCGCCACCGCGTTGATGATCATCGCGACGACGGTCATGGCGACGATGGAGATCAGGATCGCGCCCGGCACCTTGCGGACCATCAGCGCGAGCGTGAGCAGCACGCCGAGGACGAAGACCAGGACCGGCCAGCCGAGCAGGTGCCCGTTGCCGCCGAGTTCGAGCGGAACCGTGGTGTGCGCGGCGTCCGGCATGCGCGAGACGAAGCCCGAGTCGACCAGGCCGATCAGCATGATGAACAGGCCGATGCCGATCGCGATGCCCTTGCGCAGGCCCAGCGGCACCGCGTTCATGACGCGCTCGCGCAGGCCGGTCGCGACCAGGAGCATCACCACGATGCCCGCGAGCACGACCATGCCCATGGCGTCCGGCCAGCTCATCCGGGGTGCGAGCTGGAGGGCGACGACGGTGTTCACGCCGAGCCCCGCCGCGAGCGCGATCGGCACATTGCCGATGACGCCCATGAGCAGCGTGGTGAAGGCCGCGGTGAGCACGGTCGCGGTGACCAGCTGACCGCTGTTGAGCTGGTGCCCGTACATGTCCTTCGCGCTGCCGAGGATGATCGGGTTCAGCACGATGATGTAGGCCATCGCGAAGAAGGTCGCGAATCCGCCACGGACCTCGCGGGCCAGGGTGGAACCCCGCTCGGAGATCTTGAAGTAGCGGTCGAGGCCGTTGGTCGGCCTGTTGGGCACCGGCGGCTGAGCTGCGGCGTCGACCGTGTCGGGGGCCGAGGAGGGCATGCGGAACCTCAGTCGTGAAGGGGCGGGGGAACGGCACGTACCCGAACTTCTTTGGACGTTTTAACGAACAGAATGAGTCAGCCGTAAGCCGTTTCAGTATGAATACATAAGTCGAAGATCACCATCTCCGCGCGTAGACCCCTGTCGCACCAAGGGTCCGAGCGGCCCGGACCAGGTGTGTTCCGGCGCCCGACCCGGCATTCTCCGGTGTCCGGATTCCCGCGAAAGGAGGCGAAAGAGCGCGCCCTACACTGATCGCATGGCGAAGTGGACACCCCAGCACGAGGCGCCGGAGCCCCTTGAGGGCCCCGTGGTCGCCACCATCACCGGCGGCACGATCCTCTGGTTCGTCCTCTTCCTCGTCCAGCTCCCCTTCTACGGCTGGTTCGACGACCACGGCCACCTGTGGTGGGTGTGGACCTGCCTGGCCGGCGGCGGCCTGGGCCTCATCGGCATCTGGTACGTCCGCGGCCGCGACGCCGCCCTCAAGCGGCACGCCGCACAACAGGCGGACGGCACCGCGACGGGCGCAAGGGCCGAAAGTCAGTAGCAGGCGGGACCTGTGTACGGCCACAGGACCATTCGCCTCCTCCCAGGGTCGGATGTTCGGCCGTCCCGGCAGGTGAAGCGCCCGAACCCCCCGTACCGTCGACATCATGACGCAGCCCGCCAACATCGATGCCGGGGCCGAACTCGACCCCGTACACCCCATGAAGTGCCCCGCGACGGCGCGGCGGGCCGGCGGTCTGACGACGGCCGAGGTCGCCGAGCGGGTGGCGCGCGGCGAGGTCAACGACGTTCCGGTACGCAGCAGTCGCTCCACCGCGGAGATCGTCCGCGGCAACGTCTTCACCCGGTTCAACGCGATCATCGGCGTGCTCTGGGCGATCATGCTCGTCGTCGCGCCGATCCAGGACAGCCTCTTCGGCTTCGTGATCATCGCCAACACCGGCATCGGCATCATCCAGGAGATGCGCGCCAAGAAGACGCTGGACGGGCTCGCGGTCATCGGCGAGGCCAAGCCGACCGTGCGGCGCGACGGGCAGGCCGTGGAGATCTCCACCTCGGAGATCGTGCTCGGCGACGTCATCGAGCTCGGGCCCGGCGACAAGATCGTGGTGGACGGCGAGGCGGTCGAGGCGGACGGCCTGGAGGTCGACGAGTCCCTCCTGACCGGTGAGGCCGACCCGGTCCTGAAGAAGCCCGGCGACAAGATGATGTCGGGCGCCTTCGTCGTCGCGGGCGGCGGCGCGTTCACCGCCACCAAGGTCGGCCGGGAGGCGTACGCGGCTCAACTCGCCGAGGAGGCGAGCCGGTTCACGCTCGTCCACTCCGAGCTGCGCAGCGGCATCTCCACCATCCTCAAGTACGTCACATGGATGATGATCCCCACCGCGCTAGGCCTGGTCATCAGCCAGCTGGTGGTCAAGGACAACAACTTCAAGGACTCCATCGCCCGCACCGTGGGCGGCATCGTGCCGATGATCCCGGAAGGGCTCGTCCTGCTGACCTCGGTCGCCTTCGCGATCGGCGTCATCCGGCTCGGCCGCAAACAGTGCCTGGTGCAGGAACTGCCCGCGATCGAGGGCCTGGCCCGGGTCGACGTGGTGTGCCTCGACAAGACGGGCACGCTCACCGAGGGCGGCATGGACGTCACCGAGCTGCGCCCGCTGAACGGCACGGACGAGGCGTACGTGCGCAAGGTGCTCGGCGCCCTCGGCGAATCCGACCCGCGGCCCAACGCCTCCCTCCAGGCGATCATCGACGCCTATCCGGACAGCGAGGTGTGGCGCTGCACCGAGTCGCTGCCGTTCTCCTCGGCCCGCAAGTACAGCGGTGCCGCGTTCAGCGAGGGCGACGGCGAGAACAGCACCTGGCTGCTCGGCGCGCCCGACGTCCTGCTGAAGTCCGGCGACCCGGCGCTCGCGGAGATCGACGCGCTCAACGAGCAGGGCCTGCGCGTGCTGCTGCTCGCCCGCGCGTCGCGCGACCTCGACGACCCCGCCGTCGCCTCCGACGCCAAGGCCACCGCGCTCGTCGTCCTGGAACAGCGCCTGCGGCCGGACGCGGCCGACACCCTGCGCTACTTCGACGAGCAGAACGTCAAGGCCAAGGTCATCTCCGGCGACAACGCGGTGTCCGTCGGCGCGGTGGCCGGGAAGCTCGGCCTGCACGGTGCGGCCGACACGGTGGACGCCCGTCAACTCCCCACCGAACAGGAGGAGATGGCCGACGTCCTCGACTCCAACTCGGTCTTCGGACGGGTCACCCCGCAGCAGAAGCGCGACATGGTGGCGGCCCTCCAGTCACGCGGGCACACCGTCGCGATGACCGGCGACGGCGTGAACGACGTCCTGGCCCTGAAGGACGCCGACATCGGCGTGAGCATGGGCTCGGGCTCGGAGGCGACCCGGGCCGTCGCCCAGATCGTCCTGCTCAACAACAGCTTCTCGACACTGCCTTCGGTGGTGGCGGAGGGACGCCGCGTGATCGGCAACATCACGCGGGTGGCCACGCTCTTCCTGACCAAGACGGTGTACTCGGTCCTGCTGGCCGTCCTCGTGGTCTGCTTCCAGGTCGAATACCCCTTCCTGCCGCGGCACTTGACGCTCCTGTCCACCTTCACCATCGGCATCCCGGCGTTCTTCCTCGCCCTCGCGCCCAACAAGGAGCGCGCCAAACCGCACTTCGTGCGGCGGGTGATGCGGTACGCGATTCCCAGCGGGGTCATCGCGGCGGTGGCCACGTTCGTGACGTACATGATCGCGCGGGCGTACTACACCGGGCCCGGCGACCTGGACGCGGAGACCAGCGTCACGACGCTGACCCTCTTCCTGGTCTCCATGTGGGTCCTGGCGATCATCGCCCGCCCCTACACGTGGTGGCGGATCACCCTGGTCGTCTCCATGGGCGTGGCGTTCCTGCTGGTCCTCGCCGTGCCGTGGCTCCAGAACTTCTTCGCGCTGAAGCTGGTGGGGGCGGTGATGCCGTGGACCGCCGTCGGCATCGCGGTGCTGGCGTCGGCACTGCTGGAACTGGTGTGGCGCCGCGTGACGCTCCGCTACCCGGACTAGGCCCCCGCCCGCCGGGGTGGGTGGGCTTCCGGGGCTGCGCCCCGGGCCCCATTTTTCGGCTGCGGACCGCGGTCGCTTCTCGCGCAGTTCCCCGCGCCCCTAAATGCCTTGGTGCTGGCCCGCATCGGCATCCTCAGCCCGTCATGGGGGTCCCCCCTGGCCCTTAAGGCCTTGGGGGAGATTGAGGACGAGCGCCCTTGAGGCGCGAACGGGGGTCTGGGGGCGGAGCCCCGGCGGCGCGCACCCCGCTAGTCGAACCAGCGGGCCGTAGCGAGTTCGGCGGTGCGGGACGGGTCCTCCAGGAGGGCCGCCACCTCGAAGCGGCGGGGCCACTGGGAGGTCGCCCAGGCGAGGCCCGCCGCCACCCCCTCCAGGGTGGACGCGTGGACCGTGCCGTCCGCCGCGCGGCGCCAGTCCAGCTCCACCCCACCCGCCCGGAGTTCCTCGTGCTCGACGTACGTCGAAGGCGTACCCGGGCCCAGCAGAGCCCGCACCGCCTCCGGCACCGCGTGCTCGACGCCCTCGGACGTCACCTCCGCTGCCGCCGCCTCGCCGAGCCGTCCCACCTGGAGCAGCTCCGCGAGCTCGGCCGCCCGCGCGGGGGCGACCGGGAGCAGGGGCAGGCCGGCGGCGAGCGGCAGCAGGTCGGGGGCGTCCGCCACGACCGCGTCCGCCGCGTCGACCACCCGCACCTCCCCGTCCACCACCGCGCGCAACTCGTCCGGCAGCGTGACCTGCTCGGGGTCCAGGTCCGCCAACGCCGTGTACAGCGCGTGCAGTTGGGAGGCGGACACCGTACGGTCCCGGTCGGCCAGGCGGCCGAGGAGTTCCGCCGCACCGCCCGGCTCGTCGAGCAGCGCGGCCACCGAGGTGCGTACGCCCAGCGCCCGCAGGACCTGTACGTCGTCGAAGCCGGTCGCGTCCACGGACTCGTACAGACCGGCGAGCAGCGGGTCGGAGCCGGCCGCGCGCAGACCCGCGGGGCGGCGGCCGGCCAGCACCGGGTGGTCGCGCAGCCACCACGCGGTGTAGGGGCGTACGGACTCCGTCGTGCCGTCGGGCAGCAGGACGCGCACCGGCTGGACCAGGGCATCCCGCAGCGGCGGCTGCGCGAGCAGCGCGAGCGCCCGCGGCCAGGCGTCGTCGTCGACCAGGTCGAGGTCGCGGACCGCGACGATCTCCGTGGCGACGGGCGGGACCGGCGATTCGGGCAGCCGGTCAAGGACGTCCTCGCACCACACGTCGACCGCGTCGAGCAGCCCCGCGTCGTCCGGCTCGGCGAAGTCCCCTTCGCGGGGCTCCAGTTCGTCCGGGTCGAGGACGACATCGGCGGCGCGTACGAGGGCGAACGTGGCGAGGACGCCGCACGCGGTGAGCGGCTGCACACCCCAGCGTTCCGCCAACTCACCTTCCACTTCTGCGAGTTCACCCTCCCGAATGACGGCGGCGAAGGGCGAGCCGGGCAGTACGAGTTCACCGGCCGGGGCCAGTTCGCCGTCCTCGTCGGGCAGGGCGAGCGCACCGAGCCACGGCTCGTCGCCGGGTTCGAGGTTCGCCTCGCGCACCAACGTCAGTACGGTGTCGGCGAGTTCATCGGCATCGAGGCCGCCGTCCTCGTCCCAGACCTCCCCGCTGTCGAGCGAGGCCGCCACCGCGGCCCGCACCTGAGGGGTCGTCAACACGGCGCGCGGGGTGGCGGGCAGCGCGCCGAGCTTTTCGAGCAGCGGATGGGCCGCATCCGGGTGGGCCACCTTCAGGCCGAGACGGCCCAGGTCCAAGGGGGTGTCCGCGAGCGGAAGCAGGATCTGCCGGGGGCCGATCGCGGTACGGCCGCCCACGAGCGGCACCGGAAGCCCGGACAGCCGGTCGGGGTCGACCCCGGCGAGCGTGTCGTACAGCCGGTGCCACCACTCGGGGGCCCGTTCGGCCCCCGCGATCCGCTCGACGGCGTCACCGAGCGAGAGCCGTCCGACCTCCAACGCCCGCAGTTCTGGGCGCCGTTCGAGCCCACCGGGCAGCAGCGTGGGCAGCACTTCGGCGAGCACCCGCACGGTGTCCACGCCCGCGCCCTCGACGACCTCCGCCTCGAAGGGGCGCAGCGCGACGAGCTCCTCGGTGGGCGCGGCGGGCGCCAGGAACGCGACCCTGGGCAGCCGCTTCAGCACGGCCGCGCGCAGGGCGCCGTCCAGCTCGCCCCGCCCGAGCGGCCCCGGCACCAGGTCGACGACGCCGGTCGACACCGGCCGCCAGGCGCCCAGGAGTTCGGCGTACGCGTCGGCCGCGCGCTGCACCAGGAAGTCGGTGAGGGGGCCGGGCGCGGGGTGGCGGCGCGCGGTGTCGAGCGGGAACGAGGCGATGAGCAGCGCGGGCACGCCGAGCGGCTCGTCGGTGGGGGTCGGCGCGTGCACCACGGCGGCGGTGCGGGGGCGTTCGGGCGCGCCGTCCTCGTCGACCGGGACCGCCCAGGTCACCGTCCAGTGCGGACGCAGCCGCTCCTCGACGGGTCGGTCGGCGAGCAGCTCCTTCCCGATGGGCCCATGGTGACTGACCGTCCGCCAGCGGTGGACGGATGCGTCCCGGCTGTCGTCGATGTGCACGTACGCCTCGTGCACGGACCGGGTCAACACCCTTGTGGCGTCCGGGGTTTCGACGACGATCTCGGTCAGGCCGGGAAGGGTCAGCAGCAGGGCGTCGTCGATGCCGTCGAGGAGGCGGCGCACGAGGTCCTCGGCGGTGCCGTCGCGCAGCGGCAGCACCACAACGGTGTCGTAGCCCTCCGGGGCTGCGCCCTCGGCGGGCAGCGGCAGCCTGAGCAGCGGTACGTGTCCCTCGCGGCGGCGCAGCTCGTCACCCAGGCCGGGGCTGGCGAGGGCCGCTTCGGCGGCCAGCTCGCGGCCCTCGGCGAGCGACCAGCGCACGCCGCCGGTGCGTCCCACCACGGCGGGCTCGTCGCTGACGGCGAGCACCGCCGCGAAGCCGACGCCGAAGCGGCCGACGGCGACCTCGGTGTCGGCCCGCTTGGCGCTGGCGCGCAGCGTGGACAGGGACTCGACGCCGACGGCGTCCAGCGGGGAGCCGGTGTTGGCCGCGGCCAGCACGGCGGGGGTGTCGGGGGTCGCCGGGTGCAGGGTGAGCCGCAGGCGGCCCGTGGTGTTCGCCCTGGCCGCGGCGTCGGCGGCGTTCTGGGCCAGCTCCACGATCAGTCGGTCGCGGTAGCCGCCGAGGGCGAGGTCCTCCTCGGCGTTGGCGTCCTCGCGGAACCTCGCCGGGGCGGCGCCCCAGGCGTTCAGGACCCCGCGCCGCAGCCGCGCCGTCCCGAAGGGGTCGGCCCCTTCGGCCCCCATCGCCATGACGATCACGCCGTACTCCGCTCTGTCCTGCCCCGCGTCCCGGGACCGCGGCCCGAAGGTACCGCGCGCCGGGCCCGCCCCCTCAATCCCCCTCCCCCGGGGCTTGCCCCGGACCCCGGGGGTGCGGCGCCCCGGGGCACGCTGGGGAACGCTGCGGATGCGCTGGGGCTTCGCCCCGGGCCCCGGGGGTTTTGCCCCTCCCCGCCCCTTCCCGTAACCCTCCGGGGGTGGAATGGGGGTGGCTTCCCAGGGGCTGCGCCCCGGGTCCCGTTTGTTTCGGGTGCGAATCGTGCGTGGCTGGTCGCGCAGTTCCCCGCGCCCCCAACCCCCTGTCGGCCTCGCACCGTGCGTGGTTGCTCGCGCAGTTCCCCGCGCCCCCAACCCCCTGTCGGCCTCGCACCGTGCGTGGTTGCTCGCGCCCCCAAAATCCGTTTTCGTCCGCGGGTCGTGGTCGCTTCTCGCGCAGTTCCCCGCGCCCCTAAAAGCCGGTGCTGGCCCGCATCGGCATCCTCAGCCCGTCCGGCGATTGAGGACGAGCGCCGTTCAGGCGCGAACGGGGGTTCGAGGGGCGCAGCCCCTCAGGGGGTCTGGGGCGCAGCCCCAGGGCTCAGCTGATCCAATCCGCTGCACGGGCGGGTGGGTGGGCAAGATGCCCGGGGTCTGGGGCGGAGCCCCAGGGGCCCGGGCTACGGGCGGGCGAACCCCCAGCGCCCCGCGGGGCCAGGGCTACGAGTGGCCCAGGTCTTCCGTGGGGTCCGGCGTCTCCGGGACCGAGCCGTCGCGGGCGGGACGGAGCGGCAGCGGGTCGGGACCGATCGTGTCCAGGACCGGCGCCGCCGGACGCGGCGGCTTCGGCATGACCGCAGCCTCCGAATGCCCCCCGCACCCGTAGTCGAGCGCCACGACACGCCCATCCGCCGGACCGAACTCATTCGCGCAGATCCCGAACGCCTGCGACAGCGACCCCGCGATCGGAACGAGGAACGCGCAGGACTCGCAGGAGGCCGGCGCCGCCTGCGCCATCGCGGTCTTCCCGCCGAAGGACTCCTCCCAGCGGTCGGCCGCCGCGTGCAGCCCGTACCGCGAGAGCACCCGCGCCCGCCGCATGCCGAGCTCGTCGGCGACGGCCGCGATGGAGCCGCGCGCGGTGCCGGCGGAGGCCGCGTCGGACCGGTCCGCCAGCTCGGCGTCCTCCGCGTCGACCCGCTCGGCCATCTCCTCGGAGACCGCCGAGTTCGGCGGCGGCACGTCCTCGCCGGTGTAGCCGGGTTCGAGCCGCAGGTCGTCGGCCTCCGTCGGAAGCAGGTCGCCGGGGCCCATGTCGCCGGGCCGCAGCCGCTCGCTCCACGGCACCCACTCGGGGGCCTGGAGGGCGTCGGGCCCGGGCAGCAGGACCGTCTCGTCGAGGGTGACCAGCTTGGCGCGGGAGGCCCGGGCCACCGTCACGGCCCAGCGCCAGCCCCGGTAGCCGGGTTCCTTGCACTCGAAGAAGTGCGTGACGACCCGGTCGCCCTCCGAGACGAGGGTCACGTGCTCGCCGACCACACCGGGCGCGGCGGCTTCCTCCGCCGCCTCGCGGGCTAGGTCGACCGCCTCGGCGCACAGGCGGTCAGGGGTACGGCTTCGCGTCGTCGCAGCACTCACAGGTCTCGCTTCTCTCCTACGCCGTCTCACGGGTGCGCCGGGGAGCCGAGTGCGTACGGGGCGGGCGGAGCGGACCAGGGGGCCGCGTCAACGTCCGCGCCCGGGCGATCAACTGCCCAGCGGCTGTCCAGTTCACTGACCAAGGGGGTCCCCCCTGCTCCGTATGAGCGTGGAGGCGCACCTTCTGCGACCCATTCTGCGGGATCGCGGAGAGGCGCGCGGCCTTGGGCAGCCGCGGGCGGCGCGCCTGTCACGCTACCCCCTTCGTGGCCCGCGGCCCACCTGCACGTCCGAATCCTGGTTCGGGTCGGACGGGGTTGGGGCACTATGGCGGGGTGGCAACCGCGAGGTCGTCAGGTTCTTCGGACGGGTCCGGCCGCCTGGGCAGGGCAGGGCGGGCGGTCGGTCGCGCCCTGCATCTGCCGTTCACGGGGACGGCGCGTTCGATCAGAAAAGCCACCCATGCGCACGGCGCCGGTGAGTCGGGCCTCGGCAAACTGATCGAGCTGCACGCGGTGAACGGCGCCGGCGACGTCATGATCACCGTGGCGCTCGCCTCGACCGTGTTCTTCTCCGTGCCGACCGACCAGGCGCGCGGCCGGGTGGCCCTCTACCTGGCGATCACGATGGCCCCGTTCACCCTCCTGGCGCCCGTCATCGGCCCCCTGCTCGACCGGATGCCGCACGGCCGGCGCGCCGCGATGGCCGGCGCGATGCTGGCCCGCGCGCTGCTCGCCCTGACCATGTCGGGCGCGGTCGCCACCGGCGGCCTGGAGCTCTACCCCGCAGCCCTCGGCGTGCTGGTCGCGTCGAAGGCGTACGGCGTGGTCAGAAGCGCCGTGGTGCCGCGTCTGCTGCCACCCCGCTTCTCCCTGGTGAAGGCGAACTCACGGGTCACCCTCGCCGGTCTGCTGGCCACCGGCGCCGCCGCCCCGATCGGTGCCGGGCTCTCCCGCATCGGGCCCGAGTGGCCGCTCTACGGGGCGTGCTGTGTCTTCCTGGGGGGTACGTTCCTGGCCTTCACGCTGCCCGCGAAGGTCGACTCGGCCAAGGGCGAGACGAAGGCACGCCTCTCCGACCGCCGCTCCGACCGACTCTCGGACCGTCTCACCGACCGCCTGTCGGACCGGGGCGGCCGCAAGCCCGGCCTGCGGACCGTCGGAGTGTCCGTGCAGAACGGTCTGTACGCCAACGCCGCGCTGCGCGCCCTGTCCGGGTTCCTGATCTTCTTCCTCGCGTTCCTGCTGCGCGAACACCCGCTGTCCGGGCAGAGCGCGGCCGTATCGCTCGGCATCGTCGGCGTCTCGGCGGGCATCGGCAACGCGCTCGGTACGGCGGTCGGCTCGCTCCTCAAGGCGCGCGGGCCCGAGGTGCTCATCGTGACGATGCTGACGATCGCGCTGGGCGCCGCCGTCCTGTCGGCCGCGTTCTTCAGCGGCGTGATGGTGGCCGTGCTCGGCGCCACGGCCGGGCTCACCCAGGCCCTGGCCAAGCTGTCCCTGGACGCGATGATCCAGCGCGATGTGCCCGAGGAGGTCCGCACCTCCGCGTTCGCCCGCTCGGAGACGTTCCTCCAGGTGGCGTGGGTCCTCGGCGGTGCCATCGGCATAGCGCTTCCGCTGAACGGGATCCTCGGCATGTCGGTGGCCGCGGGCCTGCTCGCGCTCGGCGCGGCCGTCTCGGTACGCGGCCTGCTCGGCGCGGCCCACCGCGGCACGCCCCACCCCCGGGTGGCCTGAGCCGCCGGGGACCGGGCGGGCACGTCGGCCGGCCCGCGCCACACCGCACGCCGCACCCCCGCGCGGCGTGGCTCGGGGCGACCGATAGCCTTCACTTCATGACCGTTGCCCCGCGGCGGAGCCGCACAATGTCACTTCATTCCGGTAGGGCCCGCCGGGCCGGCGCCGCACTCGCCGCCGCCTCCGCCGGACTCCTCGTCCTCTCCGCCTGCGACAAGCCGACGCCTCTCGCGACCGTGACGGTCGGCACCAACTCGGTCAACGCCGAGGCGTCCTGCCGCGGCGAGGACGGCAAGCCGCTCGCCGAGTCCAAGCTGACCGGCTGCCTCAGCGGCGTCAAGGACGCCAAGTCGATCGACTACGCGCCCGGCTCGACCCTGCGTCTGGGCGTCGACCCCAAGGTCGTCGAGAACGGCAGCAAGTGGATCGCGCTGCTCGACGGCAGCCCGATCACGGAGGCGTCCGCCCAGACCTACCGGAGCTTCCCCAACGCCGACGTCTTCGCCAGCGGCCAGGGCGGTGCCGCGCCGAAGGAGAAGAAGGTCAGCATCGTGCAGGTCGACAAGGACAACAAGCCCGAGTCGGTCTGGAGCTTCACGCTCAAGCGCACCAACTCCTGACGACCGGGCCTGCCTGATGCGCGTACTGGTCGTGACCGCGGTGGCGGCGGAGGCGGACTCCGTCGCCGCCGGCCTCGCGGTCGCCGGGTACGCGCCGCCCGTCGGCGAACACGTACGTCCCGACGGTACGCGCCCGCCGCTCACCCGCTGCCGTGCCGCAGGCCATGCCGTCGAGATCGACGTACTGCCCGTCGGCGTGGGCCCCGCGGCGGCCGCGGCCGGTACCGCCATCGCGCTCGCCCGCACCCCGTACGACCTGGTCGTGTCGGCCGGGATCGGCGGCGGCTTCCCCGGCGTCGCGCCGCTCGGCTCGCTCGTCGTCGCCTCGCACCTGATCGCGGCCGACCTGGGTGCCGGCTCCCCCGAGGGCTTCCTGCCCGTCAGCGAACTGGGCTTCGGCCGCGACCGGCTGGCCTCCCCGCACCGCCTGTGCCAGGACGCGGCCCGGGCCCTGGGTGCCCTCCCGGGGCCGGTCCTCACCGTCACCACCGCCACCGGCACCGCCGAGCGCGCCGCCGAACTCCTGGCCCGCCATCCGTCCGCCGCCGCCGAGGCGATGGAGGGCTTCGGTGTCGCCGAGGCTGCCGACCAGTACGGCCTGCCGGTCCTCGAAATCCGCGCGATCTCCAACTCCGTTGGCCCGCGCGACCGTTCGGCCTGGCGGATCGGCGACGCCCTCGCCGCCCTCACCGAAGCATTCGGGAAGCTACCCCCAGCATTGGAGAGTTGGACCTCGCATGAGCACTGAACCGGCGCTGAAGATCGCCTACTCTCCCTGCCCGAACGACACCTTCGTCTTCGACGCGTGGGCGCACGGCCGGGTGCCGGGCGCACCCGCACTCGACGTGACGTTCGCCGACATCGACATCACCAACGGCATGGCCGAGCGCGGGGAGTTCGACGTGCTCAAGGTGTCGTACGCGGTGCTGCCCTGGGTCCTCGACGAGTACGCGCTGCTGCCGTGCGGCGGCGCGCTCGGCCGGGGCTGCGGCCCGCTGGTCCTCACGCGCGAGCCCGGCATGGACCTCACGGGCCGGACCGTCGCCGTGCCCAGCGAGAAGTCGACGGCGTACCTGCTGTTCCGGCTGTGGGCCGCGGACGTAGTGCCGGGCGGGGTCGGCGAGGTCGTCGTGATGCCGTTCCACGAGATCATGCCCGCGGTGCGCGACGGCAAGGTGGATGCCGGACTCGTCATCCACGAGGCCCGCTTCACGTACCAGAACTACGGGCTGCACTGCCTCGCCGACATGGGCGAGCACTGGGAGTCGACCACCGGGCTGCCCATCCCGCTCGGCGCGATCATCGCCAAGCGCTCGCTGGGTGCGGACACGCTGCGCCTGCTCGCCGAGTCGGCCCGCACCTCCGTGCGGCTCGCCTGGGAGGACCCCGAGGCGTCCCGGGCGTACGTACTGGAGCACGCCCAGGAGATGGATCCGGCCGTCGCCGACCGCCACATCGGGCTGTACGTCAACGAGTTCACCGCCGACCTCGGCGAGGACGGCTACGCCGCGGTGCGGGGTCTGCTGACACGCGCCGCGGCCGAGGGGCTCGTACCGCCCCTCGGCCGCGATGCGCTGTCGTTCGCCTGAACCCCGACGGGGTCACACGTCCAGTTGGTCCGCCACCGCGCGCAGCAGGCCCGCGATCTTCTTGCCGGCGGCCTTGTCGGGGTAGCGGCCCTTCTCCAGCATGGGCGTGATGTTCTCCAGGACGGTGGTCAGGTCCTGCACGATGGAGGCCAGTTCGTCGGGCTTGCGGCGCTGGGCCGCGGCCACCGAGGGGGCCGGGTCGAGGACCGTCACCGACAGGGCCTGGTCGCCGCGCTGACCGGCGACGACGCCGAATTCGACGCGCTGACCGGGCTTGAGTGCGTCGACCCCGGCGGGGAGCACGGAGGAGTGGACGAAGACGTCGCCGCCGTCGTCGCGGGAGAGAAAGCCGAAGCCCTTCTCGCTGTTGAACCACTTGACCTTGCCGGTAGGCACGTCTGTCCTCGTCCTCGTACTCGTCGTTGTGTGCGGGGGCGCCGAAAACGGCTCTGGATAGCACGACAGCGGGTCGCCTTCCGACCCGCCGACACCAAGGCTAATGGTCCAGGGGCAGCTGACAAGACGTCCCGGCCTGTCCTTACGAGCAGGGAACTACCCTGGCGGGGTGAGTACCGAAACCCAGGCCAGGACCGACCGCGACGCCCTCACCACCGGTGATCGGCTGGTTCGCGTCGGCGTCGTCGTGTTCTTCGTCGGCGCGCTCGCCACACTGGTCACCGTGGCACCGCTGTTCCTGCACACCGCCCCGTTCCCGTCCGTCGCCTATCTGGTCTGCATGCTGATGGGCGTCGGCTTCCTGATCGCGGGGGCGGGCGTGCTGCTCACCATCGGGGAGCAGCGCCGCCGGGCCCGCGTCTGACCGGGCCGGAAGCCCACCCGAACCGGCCGGTCCCGTACGCGAGTACGAGGCCCGGCTGTCAAGCACGTTCGGCGGCGTAACCCTTCAACCAGGCCGGAAATGACGTCAGATCGTCCAGGACGACATCGGCGCCGGCCTCGCGCAGCTCCGCCGCGCCGATCGGTCCGGTCGGCACGCCGACGGACAGGGCGCCCGCGGCCCGCGCGCCGAGTACATCGCCGAGGTGGTCGCCGACGTATATGGCCGCGCCGTGCTCGCGCAGCGCCGTCGCCTTGCCCTCCGCCCACAGCCCGCCGACGACCTCGTCGGGGGTGATGCCGAGGTGGTCCAGGTGCAGCCGGGCCTGGGGCGCGTTCTTGGCGGTGACGACGACGGCCCGCCCGCCGAGTTCCTGCACCGCGCGCACCGCGTCGGCGGCGCCGGGCAGCGCGGGGGTGGGCAGGATCGCGCGTGTGGGGTAGATCTCACGGTAGGCGAGGACCATCGCCGCGATCTGCTCCTCGGGGAACCAGTGCCGCAGCTCCCAGTCGAGCGGCGGCCCGAGTCGGCTGACGGCCTGGTCGGCGTCGATGAACGTCCCGGTCCTGGCGGAAAGCTCCTGGTAGACGGCGTGGATGCCGGGTCGCGAGTCGATCAGGGTCATGTCGAGGTCGAAGCCGACCGTGGGTGCGTCGAGGGGCATGAAGGCCATTGTGCCCAGACGGGCGGCGGAACCGGCCCCCTAGACTGGCCCGGTAGTTAGCCAAGCCTTACCGAAGCCGGCCCGCCGAGGTCAGACCTCGTCGGAGCCGGCCTCACCGAACTCTCGAAACGTCGACCGTGATGGGCCTTATGCCAGCCGCCGCACCCCGCCGGACCAGACGCGTGCTCGCGACGGCGGCGGCCGTCGCGGCGCTCCTGGTCGCCGTCCTGCTCTCGCTCGCCGTGGGCGCGCGCCAGATCCCGCCGTCGGAGGTGCTCGACGCGCTGTTCGGCGGCGCGCACACGCCCAACGCCGAGGTCGTCCGCGAACTGCGGGTGCCGCGCACCCTGATCGGCCTGATGGTCGGCGCCGCCCTCGCGGTCGCGGGCACCGTCCTCCAGGGCATCACCCGCAACCCCATCGCCGACCCCGGCATCCTCGGCATCAGCCAGGGCGCCTCGGTCGGGGTGGTCCTGGCGATCGCGTTCCTCGGCGTGCACACGCTGACCGGGTACGTGTGGTTCGCGTTCGCGGGCGCGGGCATCGCCTCCGTCGTGGTGTACGCCATCGCCTCCAGCGGGCGCGGCGGTGCGACCCCGGTGAAACTCGCGCTCGGCGGGGCCGCGATCAACGCGCTGCTCGTGTCCGTGACGATGGGCGTGCTCACCACGAAGGCCGCGGCGCTCGACGAGTTCCGCTTCTGGCAGGTCGGTTCGCTCGCCGGCCGCGATGCCCAAGTCGCCCACCAGATCTGGCCGTTCCTGCTCGTCGGGGTCGTCCTGGTCGCCTGGGTGGCGCGCGGCCTCGACGCGCTCGCGCTCGGCGAGGACGTCGCGAAGGGCCTCGGCCAGAACGTCGCCACGGTCCGCGTCCTGGGCGGCATCGGGGCGACCGTCCTGACCGGCGTCGGGGTGGCGGCGGCCGGGCCGATCGCCTTCATCGGCCTCGCGATCCCGCACATCGCCCGCGCCATCGTGGGCAGCGACCACCGCTGGGTGCTGCCGATGGCGGCGCTCGTGGGCCCGGTGATGCTGCTCGTGGCCGACACCGCCGGCCGGATCGTGTTCCCGCCGAGCGAGATCCCGGCGGGCGTGATGACCGCCCTGATCGGCGTGCCGTTCCTGGTCACGCTGGTCCGCAGGAAGGCGGTGCCGGCATGAGCGGCACCGAAGCACTCGACCCGCAGGCCCCCCGGCCCCTCGCGAAGGCGGTCCCCGCATGAGCGCCCTCTCCTCGGCCGGGCCGCGCGTACGCCCCGCCGGATACGCCGTCGTGCGGGCCGGCCGGGCCGCCTTCCTGCTGCACCGCAGGGCGGCGGCGGTGGGCGGCTGCCTCCTCGCCCTGCTGGCCGCGCTCTGCGTCGCCTACCTCTGCGTCGGCGAGAGCTTCGTGCCGCCCGGCGACGTGCTCAAGGTGCTGACCGGCCAGGACTCGGACGCCGAACTCGTCGTCAACACCCTGCGGCTGCCCCGCATGGTGGTGGGCCTGATGGTCGGCGCCGCGTTCGGCATCGCGGGCGGACTCATCCAGACCGTCGCCCGCAACCCGCTGGCCAGCCCCGACATCATCGGCATCAGCCAGGGCGCCTCCGCGCTGACCGTGGGCGCGATGACGTTCGGCGTCACCTCGTACACCGTGCTGCCGTATCTGTCCGTCGTCGGCGGAATTCTGGCGGCGGCGCTCGTGTACGTCTTCGCCTGGCGCGGCGGGCTGCACGCCACGCGCTTCGTCCTGATCGGCATCGGCTTCGCGATCGCGCTGCGCTCGATCACCACCCTGTTCATGACCAAGGGCGACTATCTGGTCGCCCAGCAGGCCCAGATCTGGATGACCGGCTCGCTCAACGGGCGCGGCTGGGACGAGGCCGCGCCGCTCGGCTGGGTGCTGCTCGCGCTGGTGCCGGCCGTGCTGTGGGCGGCCCGCGCCCAGCGCACGGTCTCCCTCGACGACGACACCGCGACCGCGCTCGGCGTGCGGCTCGGGCGGGTGCGGCTCGGCCTGGTCGTGATCGGCGTGATCCTGGCGTCGGTCGCCACCGGCGCGGCCGGGCCGGTCGACTTCGTGGCGCTGCTCGCGCCGCAGATCGCCCGACGGATGACCCGTACCGCCCAAATACCCTTGTTCTGCTCGGCGTTGACGGGCGCGGTGATCGTCGTGCTCGCCGATCTGCTCGCCCGCAAGCTGTTCTCGCCGACCGAGCTGCCGGTGGGCGTGCTCACCGCCGTGATCGGCGCCCCGTATCTGATCTGGCTGATCGTGCGCAGCCGTACGACTGGAGGAAAGTAGATGACCAGCCGGCTGACGGCCCGTGAGCTGACCCTCGCCTATGAGGACCGGACCGTCGTGCACGGCCTCGACCTCGCGGTGCCGGACGGGCGGGTGACGGTGATCGTCGGCCCCAACGCCTGTGGAAAGTCGACCACGTTGCGCGCGCTGGGCCGCCTGCTCAAGCCGCGGGGCGGCGCGGTGCTCCTCGACGGTACGGAGCTGGCGCGCATCCCCACCAAGCGGATCGCCCAGGCGATCGGCCTGCTTCCGCAGTCGCCCGTGGCGCCGGAGGCGATCACCGTGGCCGACCTGGTCTCGCGCGGACGCCAGCCGCACCAGCACTGGTGGCAGCAGTGGTCGGACGCGGACGAGCGGGCGGTCACCGACGCGATGGACCGCACGGACGTGACGGCCCTCGCCGACCGCCCGGTCGACGAGCTGTCGGGCGGCCAGCGCCAGCGGGTGTGGATCGCGATGGCCCTGGCCCAGGAGACGGACGTCCTCCTGCTCGACGAGCCGACGACCTATCTGGACATCTCCCATCAGGTCGAAGTCATGGACCTGGTACGGCAGTTGAACCACGAGCGGGGCCGTACGGTGGTGATGGTCCTGCACGATCTCAACCAGGCCGCGCGGTACGCCGACCACCTCGTGGCGATGAAGGCGGGGCGGATCGTCGCCGAGGGGCGCCCCGAGGAGGTGGTGACGGCGGAACTCGTACGCGAGGTGTTCGGCCTGGACTCGGTGGTGGTCCCGGACCCGGTGACGGGCTCGCCCCTGGTGGTGCCCGGCGCCCCCTACGCACCCCCGAAGGAGAGGATTCCCGGATGACCCTTCCCCGCCGTGGCGTGCTGCTCGGCGCGCCGGTGCTGGCACTGGCGGCCTGCACGCCGTCGGGCCGCTCCAACTCCCCTGCCGAGGGCGGCAGTTCACATGTCATGAAGACCGTGATGGGAGACGTACGGGTCACGTCCCGTCCGGAGCGGGTCGTCGTCCTCGACACGGCGGAACTCGACTCGGCGATCACGCTCGGCGTCCGCCCGGTCGGCGCGACGCACACGGACGCCGCCTCCGGGTTCCTCGACTACCTCCCCAAGGACCGGCTCGCCGGGATCAGGGACGTGGGCGCGATGTTGAACCCCGGCCTGGAGTCCGTCGCGGCGCTGAAGCCGGACCTGATCCTGACCAGCAAGGTGCGGCACGGGGACAAGTACGGGGATCTGTCGAAGATCGCGCCGACGGTGATGACGGAGTCCACGGGCTACCCCTGGAAGCAGAACTTCCAGGTGCACGCACAGGCGCTGGGGCGGGTGTCCGAGGCGGCGCGGGTGACGGCCGCATACGGTTCGCGGGTACGGGAGTTGACCGCGCGGCTCGGCGGCCCCGCCAAGGCGGCGGCACTGAAGGTGAACGTCGTACGGTTCGTCGAGGGCGCGGACATCCGCATCTACGAGCGGCAGAACTTCATCGCGACGATCCTGGCGGACGTGGGCCTCGGGCGGCCGGCGGTCGTCGACCAGGCGAAGGGCGGGTTCGCGTACGAGGTGAGCCCCGAGCGGATCGATCTCGCGGCGGCGGACGTGATCTTCTACGCGACGTACGGCGACCCGGGGAAGGCGGGGGCGCCCCGGACGCTGGCCGGCTCCCTGTGGAAGGGGTTGGCCGCGGTGCGGGCGGGGCGGGCGCACGGGGTGGACGACCAGCTCTGGATCCAGGGCATCGGTTACACCGCTGCCGATCAAGTGCTGCGTGAACTTGCCGAGTTGCTCCCGCGCTGACGTCCCTGGGGGGGTTGCCTGCCCACCCACCCGCCCGTTACCCGGGGTTGGTAGGCCCCGGGCCCCCCTGGGGCTCCGCCCCAGACCCCGGGAGGCTTGCCCACCCTCCCCCAAGCTCTTAATGAGCAGGGGGGACCCCCATCCCGTGCGGCGGGGTTGAAGGGCTCGGGCCCTGGGGCTGCGCCCCAGACCCCCTGAGGGGCTGCGCCCCTCGAACCCCCGTCGCGCCTGAACGGCGCTCGTCCTCAAACGCCGGACAGGCTGAGGATGCCGATGCGGGCCAGCACCGAGGCATTCGGGGCCACCTACAGGGGCGCGAGGAACTGCGCGAGAAGCGACCACGACCCGCGGACGAAAACGGATCTTTGGGGGCGCGGGGAACGGCGCGAGAAGCGGCCACGGTCCGCAGACGGAAACGGGTTGGGGGCGCGAGGAACTGCGCGACCAACCACGCACGGTGCGAGGCCGACAGAGGGTTAGGGGCGCGGGGAACTGCGCGACCAACCACGCACGGTGCGAGGCCGACAGAGGGTTAGGGGCGCGGGGAACTGCGCGACCAACCACGCACGGTGCGAGGCCGACAGGGGGTTGGGGGCGCGGGGAACTGCGCGACCAGCCACGCACGGTCCGCACCCGAAACAAACGGGGCCCGGGGCGCAGCCCTTGGGAAGCCACCCCCATTCCACCCCCGGAGGGTTACGGGAAGGGGCGGGGAGGGGCAAAACCCCCGGGGCCCGGGGCGAAGCCCCAGCGCACCCCGGCCAGCCGGACCGCCCTCCCCGGCACCACAAGGCGGAGCCCCCGCACACCCGCCCACCCCCTCAGCGCACGCCCCGCTGAGACCGCCAGACCAGGAACGACGCCGACCCCACCGCCGCGATCCGGATCAGCCACGGCCACATCCCCGACAGGGCAACCCCCATCTCGCCCTGGGCGATCGGATCGCCCCAGCGGCCGTCCTGGCGGCCCCAGAGCCACACCAAGCCCCCCACCAGCGTGAGGCCGGGCACCCCGAAGACCGCCCACTTCGACTCCGCGGGGGTCAGCCGCCGGGACGCGTACGCCAGGAGCCAGCCCGCGCCCAGAGCCAGCCACAGGCCGAACAGCGCGCCCGCCACGAGCAGCGCCGCCGCGAGGAGCAGGAGGGGGTTCGACAGCGCGGCGGCCCGGCTCCTGGCGGGGCGGCGCAGACGCAGGCGGCGGCGCCGCAGAGGGGGCGCCTCGACGAGATCGACGTCCTCCGAGCCATCCTTGCTCTTGCCCTTGCCCTCGGCATCGCCCTCGCCCTCGCCATCCGCGTCCCCGTCCGCATCCCCCTCCCCCTCCTCGTCCTCGTCCTCCACCGGCGGCCGCAGTATCTCCGGGATCTCGACCCCGCCGACGAACCCCGCGACGGAGTCGCCCCCGAGCGGGCCGGGCGGCCCCAGCCGCCACCAGTCGGGCTCGTCGCCCTGGCGGCCGAGTTCGTCCATCCCGGCGAGGTGCGGCGGCGCCGGGACCGAGGGCGCGGGAGGCTCCTCCGCCACCTCACGCCGACGCGGCCGCGGCACGCGTTTGGTCCGCCCCGGGAAGAGCCGGTCCCGCTGGACCGGCACAGCCCGCTCCGAGGCGGGCGACCGCTCCGGGACGGCGTACGACGCGCCGGAAGAGGAACCGGATGAAGAGGAAGGCGCCGCGGGAGGGGAGGGCGCGCCCAGGTCGAGGCCCGCGCCGGAGGCGGCCCGTTCCACCAGCTCCTCCGGCGTGCCGAACCGCCCGAGCACCCGCCGTACCGTCGCCGGGGTTTCCGTCCCGTACTTCGCCCGCTGCCGGTCGATCTCGTTGCGCAGCGACGACACCAGGCGCCTCCGGTCCCCGGAGGGCAGTTGCCGCTGTTGGGCCAGGTCGCCGACCCGGCTCAGATAGTCGTAGACCAGCTGGTCGCTCTCGATCCCCACGCGCGTTTCCCCTCCGCGAGCCCGCCCCGCGGCCACCTGCGAGCCGCCGTCCGCCGGTCCGGTCGCGTTTCGGACCCCGGCTACGGGTCCTGACGGTAGCGCGCACGGGCTACCGTGGGGCGGATGGGGACCGGCGAGCGCAATCAGGAGGCGCACGTGCCCGAAGGATCGACCGGCGCTACGGACAGAGCTGACGCGGCAGCGCGCACCGCCGCCTCGGCACCCCGTACCCTCGCCGAGTCCCTGCGCG
Organism: Streptomyces sp. CB01201; assembly: GCF_002803085.1. Classification (GTDB taxonomy): domain Bacteria; phylum Actinomycetota; class Actinomycetes; order Streptomycetales; family Streptomycetaceae; genus Streptomyces; species Streptomyces hundungensis. The sequence goes on from NZ_NNBJ01000013.1 coordinate 117,255, forward strand.
CCCGCCCCGACGAATCCCTCGCCGCGCTGCTGCGGACCCGCCCCGATCTGCTCAGCCCGGTGCCGGGCGACCTCACGCAGCTGGCCACCCGGGCCGGCACCCGGGCCTCCGTCGTCCGGGCCCTGGAGCGGCTGGACACGTTCGCGCTCCAGACCGCGCAGGTCCTCGCGGTGGCCCCGGACCCGGCACCGTACGACGCCGTACGCGAGCTGCTCGCCGGGGACGACGGCGACCCGGAGGTCGAGGCCGCGCTGCCCGGCGCGCTCGCCGCGCTGCGCGAACAGGCCCTGGTGTGGGGCGGCGACGACCGGCTGCGCCTGGTGCGCACCGCCCGCGAACTGCTCGCGCCCTCCCCCACGCATCCCTCGCCCACCGGTCTCGGCCCGACCGTCGCCGAGGCGACCTCGGGGATGTCGCCGGGGCGCGTCCAGGAGATCCTCCAGGCCGCCGGGCTCCCGGCCACGCACGATCCGGTGTCCGCGGTCGCCGCGCTGACCGCGCTGTTCACCGACCGCACGCGGATGGCGGAGCTGCTCGACAGCGCTCCGGCCGGCGCATTGACCGTCCTGGACCGTCTGGTGTGGGGCCCGCCGTACGGCGAGGTGTCCGCCGATCCGCCGCCCCCGGTGCGCTGGCTGCGCGACCACGGCCTGCTGCTCCCGGCGACCGCGCGCACCCTGGTGCTGCCGCGCGAGGTCGCCCTGCATCTGCGCGCCGGGCGCGCGCACCGCACCACCGAACCGGTGCCGCCCGCCGTCGCGCCGCTGCGCGAGTACCGTCCACAGGTTGTGGACGCGACCGCCGCGGGCCAGGCGTTCACCGCGCTCACCACCGTCGAGGACCTGCTCGCCGAATGGAACGAGGGCGGCCCCGCCGTGCTGCGCGCCGGCGGTCTGTCCGTACGGGACCTCAAGCGCACCGCGACCGCCCTGGACAGCAGCGAGCCGATCGCCGCGTTCTGGCTCGAACTCGCTTACGCGGCAGGCCTGTTGGCGTCCGACGGCGAGGCGGACGAGCGCTATGCGCCGACCCCCGAGTACGACGACTGGCTGGAGCTGCCGCCCGCCGAACGCTGGTCCCGGCTCGCCGTGGCCTGGCTGGGCGCCACCCGTACCGCCGGGCTCGTCGGCGAACAGGACGCCAAGGGCCGCACCCTCGCCGCGCTCGGCCCCGACCTCGACCGCTCGCCGGCGCCCGAGGTCCGCCGCCGCGTACTGACCCTGCTCACCACGCTGCCCGAGGCCACCTCGCCCGACCCCGCGTCGCTGCTCGCCCGGCTGCGCTGGGAGCACCCGGCCCGCAGCGGACCCGAGGACCTGCGCTCGCGGCTCGCCCAATGGGCCCTGTCCGAGGCCGAGTTGATCGGTGTGACCGGCCGGGGCGCGCTCACCACGCACGGCCGCACGCTGCTGGCCCCGGCCGCCGGCCCGGCCGAACGCGGGGCACTCGGCGTGCTCGCCGCGCAGGCGCTCGCCCCGCACCTGCCCGAACCCGTCGACCACGTCCTGCTCCAGGCGGACCTGACGGCGGTCGCGCCGGGGCCGCTGCGGCGTCCGCTGGCGGCCATGCTGGGGGTGCTCGCGGACATCGAGTCCAAGGGCGGCGCGACGGTCTACCGCTTCACGGCGGGCTCGGTGCGCCGCGCACTCGACGCCGGGCAGACCGCCTCCGACCTGCAAGCCTTCCTGACCGAGCACAGCCGTACGCCGGTGCCGCAGCCGCTCAGCTACCTCATCGACGACGTGGCCCGCAGACACGGGCACCTGCGGGTGGGCGCCGCTTCGGCGTACGTACGCTGCGACGACGAGGCGATGCTGGGCGAGATCCTGGCCGACCGGCGCAGCCAGGCCCTGCGCCTGCGCCGGCTCGCCCCGACGGTCCTGGCCACCACGGCCGAGCCGGGCGCGCTGCTCGACGGGCTGCGTTCGATGGGCTACGCCCCGGCCGCCGAATCCGCCGAGGGCGACGTCCTGATCACCCGTGCCGACGCCCGCCGCACCCCGCGCCGCACGGCCCCCGTGCCGGTCCCGGACGGGCCGCCGCTGCCCGACGAGACACTGCTCGACGCGGCGGTACGGGCGATCCGGGCGGGGGACACGGCGGCCACGGTCGTCCGCAAGGACCAACCCGAGACGGCCCGCACGGACGGCTCGCTCCCGCGCACCTCACCGGCGGAGACGCTGGCTACGGTGCAGGCGGCGGCGATGACGGGCTCGGCGGTGTGGATCGGCTACGTCAACGCGGAGGGCTCCGCCAGTCAGCGGGTCATCGCGCCGGTGCGGGTGGAGGGCGGGTTCGTCACCGCGTACGACCACACGGCGGACGAGGTTCGTACGTATCCGCTCCACCGCATCACCGGCGTGGCCGAACTCGCCGACGACCCGGCGTAACCCCTCCAGGGGCTTGCCCCCTCTCTGCCCCCGGGCTGAACCCCGGCTCCCCGGGGCTCCGCCCCAGACCCCGGCGGATCTACCCACCCACCCGCCCGTATGCCCAGGGTTGGAGAGGCCCGACCCCTGGGGCTCCGCCCCAGACCCCGTTCGCGCCTAAAGGGCGCTCGTCCTCAAACGCCGGACCGGCTGAAATGCCCGGTGCGGGCCCGCACCAAGGCTTTTAGGGGCGCGGGGAACTGCGCGAGAAGCGATCACGGTCCGCAGACGGAAACGGGGTTGGGGGCGCGGGGAACTGCGCGACCAGCCACGCACGGCCCGCAGACGGAAACGGGGTTGGGGGCGCGGGGAACTGCGCGACCAGCCACGCACGGCCCGCAGACGGAAACGGGGTTGGGGGCGCGGGGAACTGCGCGACCAGCCACGCACGGCCCGCAGACGGAAACGGGGTTGGGGGCGCGGGGAACTGCGCGACCAGCCACGCACGGCCCGCAGGCGAATCAGGGGCCCGGCGCGCAGCCCCGGAAGGTCGCCCACGCCGCCCTTCACCCCCGGAGGGTTGCGGGAAGGGGCGGGGAGGGGCCAAATCCCCGGGGCCTGGGGCAGAGCCCCAGCAGCCCACACCCGCCCGGCCGCCCGGCCGCCCGGCCGCCCGGCCGCCCGGCCGCCCAACGAGCTAGTCGATGTCGACCGAACCGTCCCGCTTAGAGGGGCCGTCGCCGGACCCCGATCCCGACCCCGACCCCGATCCCGACAGCAGCCCCGGCAGGGACAGCTGAGCCGGGCCCTTGGAGTCGCGGTCGCCCGAACCGCCGCCGAGGTTCTGCCGGACGGAGTCGAGGATCGTCAGGCCCTGCCCGACGAGCCCGGCCGCGATCTCGCCCAACCCGTCCGCCCCGTTCAGGACGTTGACGTTCGCCCCCGCCAGACCCCCCGCCGCTTCCTTCACGATCAGCGGCAGCTGGTCGATCAGCATCCGGTCGAGCGCGACGCGGTCGTAGGACGCCGCCGCCTCCGCCTGGATCTTCATCCGCTCGGCCTCGGCGATCGCGAGCACCTTGATGCGCTCGGCCTCGGCCTGCGCCGGCTTCACGATCTCCGCGACGAGCTGCTGCTGGCGGAGCTCGGCCGCGCGCTGGGCCAGTTCGGTCTGCGCGAGGAGCACCTCCTGCTGGGCGTGCGCCTGGGCGAGCGGGCCGGCCTGCGCGGCCTGCGCCTGCGCACGGTCGACCTCCGCCGAGTACTCCGCCTTCACGACCGCCGTCTGCCGCGCGTACTCCGCCTGGTTGCGCGCCGCGACCTGCTCCGCCTCGACCGAGGCCTGCGTGGCCTGCGCCTGCGCGACCTGCGCGGCCCGCTGGATCGCGGCCTTGTGCGGCGCGGACATCGCGTCGATGTAGCCGACGTCGCCGTCGTCGATGGACTGGATCTGGAGCGAGTCGACGATGAGGCCGATCTTCGCCATCTCGGTCTTGGAGGTCTCCAGGACCTCCGCCGCGAGCTTCTGGCGCTCGGTGACGATCTCCTCGACGGTCATCGAGCCGATGATGGACCGCAGGTGACCGGCGAAGATCCGGCCGGTCAGGACCGACATCTGGTCCTGGTCGGACAGGAAGCGCTGGCCGGCGTTCACGATGGACTCGGTGTCGTTGCCGACCTTGAACGCGATCACGGCGCGCACGTGCAGCGCGATGCCCTGCTTGGTCACGCACGTCTCGGTGACCTCGGCCTCGCACATCGACAGCGTGAGGAAGCGGGTCTTGCGGAAAATCGGCAGGACGAACTTGCCGTGGCCGGTCACTACGCGGAACGGGGCGCCCCCGAGTCCGCGCCTGCCACCCGAGATCAGCATTGCCTCGTCGGGGGCGGGCACCCGGTAACCGAACATCCTTTGTCTCCTTAGCCGGCGTCGGCGGTGAAACCGCCCAACGCATCCAACGGATCGGCCCACTCGATGACGTCCACCTGGCGAGTGCCACGGGAACCGATCACGAGCACGGTCGCCCCTCTCGGCAGGGGCTCCTCCGACCAGGCGAGGAATGCCTCCGTGCCACCTCTGACGCTCACCACGACCTCACCGGGTCCGGCGGTTCCACGAGTGGCCACGTGCAGCACCCCGGGGCAGCCGACGACGTCGTTGTCCTGTTCCACGGCCTGGCGCCCCCCATCGTTCTGGTCCTGGATTCCAGACCTTAGACCTGCCGGGATCACCCGCCTATGGTCGGGCCACCCCGTGTTGGCCTACCCCTCCAGGGTCCCACCGCAGAGCAGCACGAAGAACATCAACAGGAGCATCAGACCCAAGGCCGCGATCTTCGAGAACAGGACGGCCGCGCCCGCGCCCGTCACCCCCAGACCGATCCGCGCCGGCCGCAGGTTCCGCCGGTGCGGAAGCAGCCAGCTCACGGTGACCAGCACGGCCGGCACCGCGTAGCAGAACGCCGTCTTGGCCGGTCCGGACATCCCCGTCCCGGCCAGCACCGAGAGGTCCAGCCCCGCGCACAGCACCAGCACGACCGTGGACACGGCGGGCGCCACCCACCACCGGCCGTCGGGCCCGACATCACGAATGCCACCCCCGCCAACGGCACCACGGCCGCCCACGAAGCCCCCGAAGCCCCCGAAGCCACTGGCGCTCTGCGCCCATCCCCCGGCCGAGGCCTCCCGGTAGGCGTACGGGTTCCGGTTCCGCCGCGTCTGATTCCCCTGCGTCGTCATGCCCCCATCCCACCCGCCGCCCCCGCCCCACCGGCACCGTCCGCCTACTCATCCGGCCTGCGCCCCGTACTCACCGCGTTCGGATCCGGTGCGCGCCCCACCGGGGCCGCCGATGCGGCAGACTGGAAGTTTGCCCGCCCTCCCCGGGTGGCCAGCCGTCGGAAGGACACGCCCCAGGTGACCGGACCACTCATCGTCCAGAGCGACAAGACCCTGCTCCTGGAGGTCGACCACGAGCAGGCCGACGCCTGCCGCCGTGCCATCGCGCCCTTCGCGGAGCTGGAGCGGGCGCCGGAGCACATCCACACCTACCGGGTGACACCGCTGGGCCTGTGGAACGCGCGGGCCGCCGGGCACGACGCGGAGCAGGTCGTGGACGCGCTGGTCGAGTACTCGCGCTACCCCGTCCCGCACGCCCTGCTCGTCGACATCGCCGAGACGATGGCCCGCTACGGCCGCCTCACCCTCAGCAAGCACCCCGTCCACGGCCTGGTGCTGACCTCGACCGACCGGCCCGTCCTCGAAGAGATCCTGCGCTCGAAGAAGGTCACCCCGCTGGTCGGCGCCCGCCTCGACCCGGACACGGTCGCCGTGCACCCCTCCGAGCGCGGCCAGATCAAGCAGACCCTGCTGAAGCTGGGCTGGCCGGCCGAGGACCTCGCCGGGTACGTGGACGGCGAGGCGCATCCCATCGAGCTCGCCGAGGACGGCTGGGCCCTGCGCCCGTACCAGAAGCAGGCCGTCGAGGGCTTCTGGCACGGCGGCAGCGGCGTGGTCGTGCTGCCGTGCGGCGCGGGCAAGACGCTGGTCGGCGCCGGGGCGATGGCCGAGGCGAAGGCGACCACCCTGATCCTGGTCACCAACACCGTCTCGGCCCGCCAGTGGAAGCACGAGCTGGTGAAGCGCACCAGCCTGACCGAGGACGAGATCGGCGAGTACAGCGGCACCAAGAAGGAGATCCGCCCGGTCACGATCGCCACGTACCAGGTGCTCACCACCCGCCGTAAGGGCGTCTACGCGCACCTGGAGCTGTTCGACTCGCGGGACTGGGGCCTGATCGTCTACGACGAGGTGCACCTGCTGCCCGCGCCGGTCTTCAAGTTCACCGCCGACCTCCAGGCCCGCCGCCGGCTCGGCCTGACCGCGACGCTGGTCCGCGAGGACGGCCGCGAGTCGGACGTGTTCTCGCTGATCGGGCCGAAGCGCTTCGACGCGCCGTGGAAGGAGATCGAGGCGCAGGGCTACATCGCGCCCGCCGACTGCGTCGAGGTCCGGGTCAACCTCACGGACTCCGAGCGCCTCGCCTACGCGACCGCCGAGGCGGAGGAGAAGTACCGCTTCTGTGCGACGACCGCGACCAAGCGGAAGGTCACGGAGGCGCTGGTGCGCCGGTTCGCGGGCCAGCAGATCCTCGTCATCGGCCAGTACATCGACCAACTCGACGAGCTGGGCGAGCACTTGAACGCGCCGGTCATCAAGGGCGAGACGACCAACGCGCAGCGCGAGAAGCTGTTCGGCGCGTTCCGCGAGGGCGAGATCAGCGTGCTCGTGGTGTCCAAGGTGGCGAACTTCTCGATCGACCTGCCGGAAGCGACGGTCGCCATCCAGGTGTCCGGCACGTTCGGCTCCCGCCAGGAGGAGGCTCAGCGCCTGGGCCGCGTGCTGCGTCCGAAGGCGGACGGCCACCAGGCGCACTTCTACTCGGTGGTCGCCCGCGACACCATCGACCAGGACTTCGCGGCGCACCGCCAGCGCTTCCTGGCCGAACAGGGCTACGCCTACCGGATCATGGACGCGGACGAGCTGCTCGCGGACAACCGGCCCACCGGAGAAGCGGACAACTGACCCGCCCCACATGGGGCGTTGGGCCCGGCGGCGACGGACCGCCGGGCCGCCCACCCCGCCCAGCCCAGCACCGCGAGCCCGGCCAGTGCGTACGGTGACGCCAACGGCTGCTGCCACAGCGGCAGTTGGAGATCCAGGTCACCAGCGTGCGGTACGAGCCACAGGCTACGGGCGGTGAAGACGAGGGCGACGACGACGGCCGTACGGGTCCGCCCCTCGGCCCACAGAACGGCGATCAGCGGAACGCACCACACCCAGTGGTGCGACCAGCTGATGGGCGAGATCAGCAGCGCGGTGAAGGCCGCCGCGAGCAGGGCCCGGGGTTCGTCGGCACGGCGGGCGACCCACAGCCCGGCAGCGCCGACGGCGACGGCCCCGACCGCCCACACCGCGCCGGGTTCGGCGGTGTGCAGCAACCGCGCGGTCAGCCCTTGCAGGGACTGGTTGTCGACGATCCACGCCTTGCCCACCCGCCCCGTCTCGAAGAGCCGCCGGGTGAAGAACTCGACGCTGGCGCGCGGGAGTACGAGCGCCCCGATGAGCACGGTCGCCCCGAATCCGGCGAGCGCGGTGACGGCCTCCCGTCGACGGCCCCGCACCAGCAGATACAGGACGAAGAACAGCGGGGTGATCTTGACCCCGGCGGCGATCCCGACCCCGAAGCCCTTACCGAAGCCTCTGTCGAATCCCTTGCCGAAGCCCTTGCCGGGGGCGCCCGTCGGCCGGGAGAGGTCCCAGAGCACGAGGCAGGCGAGCGCGATGTTGACCTGCCCGAAGAGCAGCGTCTGGAAGACGGGCTCCAGCCAGAGCCCGAGAGCGACGGCGACGAGCGCGTGATGGCGCCGGGGCCGGATACCGGCCAGCCGGCAGGAGAGCAGGACGAGAACCGCGAGCAGTGCGGCGTTCCCGACGCAGAAGGCCACCTTCAGCAGCGGAAGCGGCACGAAGGCACTCGGGACGAACACGAGGGCCGCGAACGGGGGGTAGGTGGCGGGCAGGTGCCACGAGGTGACGGTGAACCCGTACAACGAGGTGCCGTGCGCCACGGCGGCTCCCTCCGCCCGGTAGACCAGGGCGTCCGCCATGGGGATGTGCAGGGCGGCGCAGAGCGCGGCGAGCGCGGCCAGCGAGAGCGACAGCACGAGCAGGGCCCCGGCGTTGGCACGCGGTGAACGTTCGGTCACACGAAGTGACCCTAGCGGGGCGGCACATCACGGCGGGCCACGCGGGCCCGCCCGGGCGTGGGCGGCGTCAGTGCTGACGCCGCCGGACCCCGGCCTCCTCGGCGTACTCGCCCATGACGACGACGCTGAACGCGGCACCGGCGAGAACCTTCGCGGCCCGGACGGCATTGCCGATCTTGTGGGTACGGTGTGGGGCGGCGCCGGAGGCGGTGGCCCCGTTGGGGGCGCCGGGGCGGACGGAGGGGGCTGGGGTGAAGGTCGCTGCACTCATGTCTCCATGATGGAACCCGGACAACCCAGGCACATCGACCCCGGGGCTGAACCTCCCCGCCCCCCGCGTAGTCCTCTGGTCCGACCCCGTCCCCTACGGGTATGACCGATCGCCTCCCGCACGCAGGACGAGGGACCCTGGGACGACGATCCAAACCGGCCCGCAAGTCACACCACCCCCTCCCCCGTGTCAGAGCAGAACCCCGCACATCCCCGCACCCCCGCCCCACCGCAGCACCACGCCCGGCCCCACCGCATCACTACGCACCTCACCACCGAGCAACTACGCCACCACGCAACGCGACGGAGGAACACCACGGATGGACGGCGACGTCGAACACCTCACCCAGCGCTTCGAGGAGCACCGCGGCCATCTGCACGCGGTGGCGTACCGGATGCTCGGCTCCCTCAGCGAGGCCGAGGACGCCGTGCAGGAGGGCTGGCTGCGGGCGAGCCGGGCCGACAGCCGCGCGGTCGACAACCTGGGCGGCTGGTTGACCACGATCGTCGCGCGGATCTGCCTGAACGTGCTGCGCTCGCGCGGCACCCGGCGGGAGGCGGCGCTCGACGTCCAGGCGTACGAGTACGTACGGGTGCCGGATCCGTTGCTGGGCCCGGTGGACGTGGTGGACCCGGAACAGGAAGTGCTGCTCGCCGACTCGGTGGGCCTGGCGCTGATGGTGGTCCTTGAGACGCTGGCCCCCGCCGAGCGGCTCGCCTTCGTCCTGCACGACCTGTTCGCGGTGCCGTTCGAGGAGATCGCGACGATCGTCGACAAGACGCCGGCGGCGACGCGCCAGCTGGCGAGCCGGGCCCGGCGCCGGGTGCAGGGCCGCACGCCCTCCCACTCGACCGACCGCACCCGTCAGCGCGAGGTGGTCGAGGCGTTCATCGCCGCGGCGCGCGGCGGCGACTTCGAAGCGCTGCTCGCGCTGCTCGACCCGGACGTGGTGCTGCGCGCGGACGCGGGCGCCATGCCGGGCACGAAGCTGGTGCGGGGCGCCCGGACGGTGGCCGAACAGGCCTACACCTTCCGCAGGTTCGCCCCCCTCAACCGGGTCGTCCTGGTCAACGGCATGCCCGGCATCGCCGCGGTCTCGGAGGGCCGGGCGTTCTCGGTCCTGGCCTTCACGCTGGGTGCGGACGGCCGCATCACGGAGCTGAACATCCTGGCGGACCCGGAACGGGTCCCGTCCCTGGACGTGTCGTTCCTGCCCAGCACCTGAGCGACCCCCTCCGGCCGAGGCCGCCCCTTGCCGACCGGTCCGGGGTGGACCGGCCGACCTGGCCGACCTGGCCGACCGGCCCGGCCGGGGTGGCCCGGCCGGGGTGGCTCGGCCGGTCTTCGGCTGCGGACAGTGCGTGGCTGGTCGCGCGGTTCCCGCACCCGCACCCCTGAAGGCCTTGGCATCCTCAGCCAGTCATGGGGCCCTGACCCTCAAGGCCTTCGGGGAGTTGGAGGACGAGCGCCCTTCAGGCGCGAACGGGGGTCTGGAGGCGGCGGCCCCCAGGGGGCCGGCTCAACCCCGAAAAGCATTGGCCCCCCACCCGGCCAGGGGCCTAAAATCCCCCCTCCCCCAAAACCGCCGGAGGCACCCCGTGCAGAGGCACGACCCCGACCCCGACCCGCTCCTCCACGAACGCACCCACCTCACCCACTCCCGCGCGGCCCTGCGCGCCATGCGCGAAGACGTCGAGTCGCTCGACATCAAGGACGTCACCGCGAACTGGGTGAACGCCGCCGTCCTCCAGCGCCAGATCGACGACCGCATCAAGGCCCTCGCCGACCTCTCCCACACCCCCCTCTTCTTCGGCCGCCTCGACTATCTCCACGCCCCCGGCGCGGATCTCGCGGAGGGCGCCGAGGGGGAGAGGTTCTACATCGGCCGCCGCCACGTCCACGACGCCGACGGCGACCCGATGGTCATCGACTGGCGCGCCCCCGTCTCGCAGCCGTTCTACCGCGCCTCGAAGAAGGACCCGCTGGACGTCGGCCTGCGCCGCCGATTCGGCTACACCGGCGGCGAGTTGACGGCGTACGAGGACGAACACCTCACCGACCCGACGGAGTCGACGCACACCAGCAGACTGCTCCAGGCGGAGATCGAACGCCCCCGTGTGGGCCCGATGCGCGACATCGTCGCGACGATCCAGCCCGAGCAGGACGAGATCGTCCGCTCCGGCCTGAGCGGCAGCGTCTGCGTGCAGGGCGGCCCCGGCACCGGAAAGACCGCGGTGGGCCTGCACCGGGTCGCCTACCTCCTCTACGCCCACCGCGACCGCCTGGCCCGCACGGGCACCCTGGTCATCGGCCCGAACAAGTCCTTCCTGCACTACATCGAGCAAGTACTGCCCGCGCTCGGCGAGTTGGAGGTCAAGCAGGCGACGGTGGACGACCTGGTGACGGCGGGCATCGAGGTGCGCGGCACCGACCCGGCCGAGTCGGCCGTCGTCAAGGGCGACGCCCGCATGGCCGAGGTACTGCGCCGCGCGGTCTGGTCCCATGTCACCACCCCCACCGAACCCCTGGTGGTGGTACGAGGCTCCCGCCGCTGGCGCGTCCCGGCGTACGAACTCGCCGAGATCGTCGAGGAGTTGAGGACAAGGGACATCCGGTACGGGGCTGCGAGGGAAGCCCTGCCCCAGCGGATCGCCCACACGGTCCTGGTCCGGATGGAGCAGGCGGGCGAGGCGCCGGACGACCGGGTGCAGGACGCGGTGGCCCGGAACACGGCGGTGAAGGCGGCCGTGAAGACGATCTGGCCCCCGGTGGACCCGGCGAAGCTGGTGCTGCGGCTGCTGAACGACCCGGACTTCCTGGCCACCCACGCCGAGGGCGTCCTCACTGCCGACGAGCAGAAGACGATCCTCACCGCGAAGCCCGCGCGCAGCGTGAAGTCGGCGAAGTGGTCGGCGGCGGACGCGGTCCTGATCGACGAGACGAACGACCTGGTGGCCCGCACCCACTCGCTCGGCCATGTCGTGCTCGACGAGGCGCAGGACCTGTCCCCCATGCAGTACCGCGCGGTCGGCCGCCGCTGTACGACGGGTTCGGCGACGGTCCTCGGCGACCTGGCGCAGGGCACCACGCCCTGGGCGACGGCGAGTTGGGCCGAGGCGCTGCGCCACCTGGGCAAGGCAGAGGCGGTGGTGGAGGAGCTGACGGCCGGCTTCCGCGTCCCGCGCGAGGTGATCGCGTACGCCTCGAAGCTGCTGCCGTCGATCTCCCCCGGCCTGACCCCGGTGGAGTCGGTGCGCGAGACGCCGGGCTCCCTGAACGTTCGGGAGTCCTCGGCCCCGGACGCGGACGTGGTGGCCGCGTGCGTGGAGTCGCTGGCCCACGAGGGCTCGATCGGCCTGATCGCGGCGGATCCCCGAATCCCCGTGCTGGCGGCGGCACTTGAGGCCGCGGGTCTCCCCTACCTGGCCCCCGGCGAGGAGACGACCGCCGAGTCCCGCCTGACCCTGGTCCCGGCCTCCCTGGCCAAGGGCCTGGAGTACGACTACGTGGTCCTGGACGACCCCGCGACCCTGGTGGCCGCCGAACCCGACGAACGGACGGGCCTGCGGCGCCTGTACGTGGCCCTGACCCGAGCGGTCTCAGGCCTGACGGTGATCCACGCGACCCCCCTCCCACCCCAGCTGACCTAGCCCCCGACACTGCGGGGCCGTTCGCGCAGTTCCCCGCGCCCCTGGAACCCGCCCTCGACTGCGGACCGTGCGTGGCTGGTCGCGCAGTTCCCCGCGCCCCCAACCCCGTCTCGGTCTGCGGACCATGCTCGCTTCTCGCGCAGTTCCCCGCGCCCCTAAAGGCCTTGGTGCTGGCCAGCATCGGCATCCTCAGCCCGTCCGGCGATTGAGGACGAGCGCCCTTGAGGCGCGAACGGGGGTCTGGGGGCGGAGCCCCCAGGGGCCCAGGGTCACTTCACCCCCCGGAGGGTTGCGGGAAGGGGCGGGGAGGGGCGACTCCCGGGGTCTGGGGCGGAGCCCCAGGGGCCGGGACCGACCAACCCCGGGGCCACGGGCGGGAGGGCGGGCAAACACCCTCACCCCGCACCCGCTACGCGTCCAGCGCCCCCCGCCACTCCGCGACGGCCGCGGAGGACACGGGGGCGGACCACCCGTCGGGACGCGACGCCCCGCCGATGTGGAACGCGTCGATCCCCGCCCCCCGCAACACCGGCAGGTGGGCAAGGGAGAGCCCACCCCCGACCAGGATCTGCGGCTCGTAGCCGGGCTCCGCCAGCCCCGCCTCCGCGAGCAGCACCGGCAGCCCGTCGTCGACGCCCCGCGCCGACCCCGCCGTGAGGTAGGTGTCGAGCCCGGGCAGCCCCGCCAGCTCCTTGCGCAGGGCGTCGCGGGACGCGGCCCGGTCGATGGCCCGGTGGAAGGTCCAGCGGCACCCGTCGAGCGCGGCGGCCAGCGCCCGTACCGCGGCCATGTCGGGCCCCCCGGTCTCGTCGAGGAAGCCGAGCACGAACTCGTCCGCCCCCTCGGCCCGCAGCGCCTGCGCGTCCCGTACCAGCGCGTCGACGTCCCCCGCCGCGAACCCGTCCGCCGCCCGCAGCATCACGCGCAGCGGGATGTCGACGGCCGCGCGGATCGCCGCGAAGGTCTTCAGGGGCGGGGTCAGCCCGTCCGCCGCCATGTCGGTGACCAGCTCAAGACGGTCCGCCCCGCCGGCCTGGGCCGCGACGGCGTCCTGCGCGTCGAGCGCGATCACCTCAAGCAGTGCGCGGTTGCTCATCTGACCCCATTCCTCCGTAACCCGGGCCCGACTCGGCCCAAATAGGTCTAGTCCATTCACTAGCCTACGCCGCGAGATGCCCATCCACGCGGACGGTAAAACACGGCCGTCCGGACCTTCCCGCCGCGCCGGAGGCCCGAGCGGAGGCCGCCCGCGCACCGCAGGGCCGTGAGGCTCCCGGTGCACCAATACCCCCGCCGGGTATCGACCCACCCATCCCCGCCCCCTTGCATCCCATACACCTGGGGGGTATACATGAACCCGAAGGTGGTACCCCCAGGGGGTATCGAGAAGCGTCCCGCCGGCATCGCCGGCCACAAGGAGCCGCAGCCATGACCACCACCGCACCCGGCGCAGCATCCGGCGCCGCCGCCGATGTAGAGCTCGCCATCGGCGGCATGACCTGCGCCTCCTGCGCGGCCCGGATCGAGAAGAAGCTCAACCGCATGGAGGGGGTCGAGGCCACCGTCAACTACGCCACCGAGAAGGCGAAGGTCACCTTCCGCGAGGACGTGTCCGTCGCCGACCTCATCGCCACCGTCGAGGCCACCGGCTACACGGCCGAGGAGCCCGCTCCCGTACGGACCGGCGCCGGGGCCGGGGCCGGGGCGGACGACGGGGCCGGGGCCGACGACGGCGGCGCCGGGCGGGCGGCCGACGAGCTGCGCCCGCTGCGCCAACGGCTGCTGACCGCGATCGCCCTCGCCGTGCCGGTGATCGCGATGTCGATGGTCCCGGCCCTCCAGTTCGAGTACTGGCAGTGGCTCTCGCTGACCCTGACCGCCCCGGTCGTGACGTATGCCGCCTGGCCCTTCCACCGGGCCGCCTGGACCAACGCCCGGCACGGCGCGGCGACCATGGACACGCTGATCTCGGTCGGCACGTCGGCCGCGTTCCTGTGGTCCGTATGGGCCCTGTTCTTCGGCACGGCGGGCCACCCCGGCATGACCCACCCCTTCGAGCTGACCATCGGCCGCTCGGACGGCTCGGGCAACATCTACCTGGAGGCCGCCGCCGGGGTCACCGCGTTCATCCTGGCCGGGCGCTACTTCGAGGCCCGCTCCAAGCGCAAGGCGGGCGCGGCCCTGAGGGCGCTGCTCGAACTGGGCGCCAAAGACGTCACCGTGCTCGACCCGGACGGAAGCGAACGGACCGTACCGACAAGCGAGTTGGCGGTAGGAGACCGCTTCCTGGTGCGGCCCGGCGAGAAGATCGCCACGGACGGCACGGTCGTCGAGGGCTCGTCCGCCGTCGACGCGTCCATGCTGACCGGCGAGTCCGTCCCGGTGGAGGTGGCCCCCGGGGACGCCGTCACCGGCGCCACCCTCAACGCGGGCGGCCGGCTCGTCGTCGAGGCGTCCCGGGTCGGCGCGGACACCCAGCTCGCCCGCATGGCCAGGCTCGTCGAGGACGCGCAGAACGGCAAGGCCGCTGCCCAACGGCTCGCGGACCGGATCTCGGCCGTCTTCGTGCCGGTCGTGATCGGCCTGGCGCTCGCCACCCTCGGCGTGTGGCTCGCCACCGGCTCCGGCCTCACCGCCGCCTTCACGGCCGCCGTCGCCGTACTGATCATCGCCTGCCCGTGCGCATTGGGGCTCGCCACTCCGACCGCCCTCATGGTGGGTACGGGCCGGGGCGCCCAGCTCGGCATCCTGATCAAGGGGCCCGAGGTCCTGGAGACGACCCGCAAGGTCGACACGATCGTCCTGGACAAGACCGGCACGGTGACCACCGGCCGGATGACGCTGCTCGCCGTCCACACCGCCGACGGCGTGACCCGCCCCCAAGTCCTGCGTCTGGCAGGCGCGTTGGAGCACTCCTCCGAGCATCCCATCGCCCGCGCGGTCGCCGAGGGCGCCACGGCCGAGGTCGGTACGCTGCCCGCCCCCGAGGACTTCGCCAACCTCGCCGGTCTCGGCGTCCAGGGCGTCGTCGAGGGGCACGCGGTCCTGGTCGGCCGCGAGAAGCTCCTCGCGGAGTGGGCCATGGCACTCACCCCGGCCCTGACGAAGGCGAAGGAGCGGGCCGAGGCGGCGGGACGCACCGCCATCGCGGTCGCCTGGGACGGCGAGGCCCGCGCGGTCCTGGAGGTCGCCGACGCCGTCAAGGAGACCAGCGCCGAGGCGATCGAGCGGCTGCGCGCGCTCGGCCTCACCCCGATCCTGCTGACCGGCGACAACCGGGCCGTCGCGGAGGCGGTCGCGGCCGAGGTCGGCATCGAGAAGGTGTACGCGGAGGTCATGCCGCAGGACAAGGTGGACGTCGTCAAGTCCCTTCAGGCAGAGGGGCGTTCGGTCGCCATGGTCGGTGACGGCGTCAACGACGCGGCCGCCCTCGCCCAGGCCGACCTGGGCCTGGCAATGGGCACCGGCACGGACGCCGCCATCGAGGCCGGCGACCTGACGCTGGTGCGCGGCGATCTGCGCGCGGCGGCGGACGCGATCCGGCTCTCGCGCCGGACGCTCGGCACGATCCGCTCCAACCTGTTCTGGGCCTTCGCCTACAACGTCGCCGCCCTGCCGCTCGCCGCGGCCGGTCTGCTGAACCCGATGATCGCGGGGGCCGCGATGGCCTTCTCCTCGGTCTTCGTGGTCGGCAACTCCCTGCGCCTGCGCCGCTTCCGGCCCACCGAAAACTGAGCGCCGCCCCGGCCGGGTCCCGGTTAGGCTCCGCGGATGACCTTGGAATGGGAACAGGTAATCGTCCACTCGGCAGACCCGGCGGCCCTGGGGCAGTGGTGGGCCGATGCGCTGGGCTGGGTCGTGGTGCACGCCTCCGACGACGAGTTCGAGATCCGGCCCGCACCGGACCGGATGCCCGGCCTGGACTTCGTGCGCCTCGCCGAGGCCAAGAAGTCCAAGAGCCGGCTGCACCTCGACTTCCGGCCCGACGACCAGGCCGCGGAGGTGGCCCGTCTGGTGGCCCATGGCGCCCGGCGCGTCGACATCGGCCAGGGCGCGGCGTCGTGGGTCGTCCTTGAGGACCCCGAGGGCAACGAGTTCTGCGTCCTGGGCCGGCGGTCACCAGCCACCGGCTGAGCGGGGCCGCCCAGCGGGGCGCGGGGAACTGCGCGACCGGCCGCGCACGGTCCGCGGACAGGAACGGGTTCCAGGAACGGGTTCCAGGAACGGTTCTGGGAACGGGTTCTGGGAGGTGCGAGCCGCCCCCGATACCCTCGGCCGCATGCCGCACACCGACCCCCTCCGCGCCCGCTGGCAGCACGCCCTCCTCGCCGCCCGCCCCGCCGACGCCGCCCCCGTCGACCCGGCCCCGTACGGCGAGAACCTCCTCGCCCGCTGGGCGGAACCGCAGCGCCGCTACCACGACACCGCCCACCTCGCGGCCGTCCTGGACCACATCGACGTACTGGAGCAGTACGCCGACGCCCCCGACCTCGTACGCCTCGCCGCGTGGTTCCACGACGCCGTGTACTTCCCGGACCGTTCGGAGAACGAGGAGCGCTCGGCCCGCCTGGCCGAACGTGCCCTGGGCGAGGCCGGGTTGAGCCCGCAGGACACCGCCGAGGTCGTGCGCCTGGTCCGCCTCACCGTCACGCACGACCCCGAGGAGGGCGACACGAACGGCGCCGTCCTGTGCGACGCGGACCTCGCGATCCTGGCCGCCGCCCCGGAGGCGTACGCCGCCTATGCCGCCGCCGTGCGCGAGGAGTACGCGTTCGTGCCGGGCGAGGCGTTCCGCACCGGCCGCGCCGAGGTGCTGTCCCAACTGCTCGCGCTGCCAAGGCTGTTCCGTACCCCGTACGGCGAGCGCGAGTGGGAGACCACGGCTCGGGAGAATCTTGAGGCGGAACTGACCCTGCTGACCGCATAATCGGCCCCGAACGCCCCGTGCGCGAGCCCACCAACCGCTCGCCCACCCACCGCTCGCCCACCCCGGACGGAAAGCAGGTAACCCGCGTGCTCCCCGTGACCGTCAAGGCCGACCGCATCGCCCTGCACGAGCTGACCCGCGCCGCGGCGGCCGAGTTGCAGGAGGGCGGCTCCGGCGGCTGGGACTGGGCACCCGGCGGCCCGCACGAGGGCAGCCGCTTCGCCGCCGCGAAGATGCTGGCGGGCATGGCCACCGGCCGGCACCGCACGGGCTGGGGCGCGTACGTCATCGTCCGCACCGAGGACGGCCGGGCGATCGGCGGGATCGGTTTCCACGGCCCGCCCGAGGACGGCCGCGCGGAGATCGGCTACGACCTGGCGGAGTCGGTACGCGGCCACGGGTACGCCACCGAGTCGCTGGCCGCGCTGACGGCCTGGGCGCTCGCCCAGCCCGACGTCGAGACGGTGTACGCGACCACGGACGAGGACAACACCGCCTCGCAGCGCGTCCTGGAACGGGCCGGCTTCCGCCGCATCGGCGATACCCCCCGCCCGATCGGCGGCCGTGAGGCCCAGCACCTCTTCGAGCACACCCGGGACGACCGACGGGGCAGCGCGACCACCCAGCGCTAGCGCCGAGCCGGCCGGTCCGAGGCGCGCCGGCCGGTCCAGCGGCTCGGCCGGTTCGAGCCGCGCCCGACCAGCCGCGCCCGGGAATACGGATCCGGCCGGCGCCGTTGGCACCCGATATGCCCGCCGAGCCCATACCCACGCCCGCGCCCGCCTCCCCACCCCCCGGCCCGACCGGATCGACACCGAGCGAATCGACCGGATCGGCCGGATCTACCGCCTCAGCGGCGGCCCGTATGCCGCTCGCCGTCTACATCCTCGGCCTCTCCGTCTTCGCCCTCGGCACGAGCGAGTTCATGCTCACGGGGCTGCTCCCGGACATCGCGGACGACATGAACGTGTCGATCCCGCAGGCGGGCCTGCTGATCTCCGCCTTCGCGATCGGCATGGTCGTGGGCGCCCCGCTGCTCGCGGTGGCCACCCTGCGGCTGCCCCGCCGCACCACCCTCATCTCGCTGATCACGGTGTTCGGCCTGGGCCAGGTCGCGGGCGCGCTGGCCCCGAACTACGCCCTGCTCTTCGCCTCCCGGATCGTGTCCGCGCTGGCCTGCGCGGGGTTCTGGGCGGTCGGCGCGGCGGTCGCCATCGCGATGGTCCCGGTCACCGCACGGGCCCGCGCGATGGCCGTCATGATCGGCGGCCTGTCGATCGCGAACGTCCTGGGCGTGCCGCTCGGCGCGCTGCTCGGTGACGGCCTCGGCTGGCGTTCCGCGTTCTGGGCGGTCGGCGCCGCCTCCGCGATCGCCCTGGTCGGCATCCTGACCCGGATCCCCCGCATCCCGCTCCCCGCCGAGAAGCCCCGGCTCAGCCGCGAGCTGCGGATCTACCGCGATCCGCAGGTGCTGCTCTCGGTCGCGGTCACCGCGCTCGCCGCGGGCGGCGTGTTCTGCGCGTTCAGCTACCTCAAGCCGCTCCTCACGGACGTGGCGCACGTGGACGCCGGCTGGGTTCCGGCGGTGCTCGGCCTGTTCGGCGTGGGCGCGCTCATCGGCACGACGATCGGCGGCCGGGTCGCCGACGCGCACCTCTTCGGCGTGCTGCTCAGCGGTGTCACCGCCTCGACCGTGTTCCTCGTCGCGCTCGCGCTGTTCGCCTCGACTCCGGCCGTCGCGATCACGCTGTCGTTCCTGATCGGCCTCTCGGCCTTCTACACGGCCCCCGCGCTCAACGCCCGGATGTTCAACGTCGGCGGCGCCGCCCCGACGCTGGCCGGGGCGACCACGACGTCCTCGTTCAACCTGGGCAACACCGCCGGCCCCTGGCTCGGCGGCCTCGTGATCAGCGCGAACATGGGCTTCGCGGCCACCGCCTGGGCGGGCGCCGCGATGACGGTGGTCGCCCTCGTCCTCGTCACGGTCTCGCTGCGCCTGCACAAGTCGCAGTCCCGCATCGTGGCCCGCTCGGCGGAGCAGGCCCGGGTGGCCGCCCCTGCCGAGGTGTGACCCCTCCCGCACACGGCGAAGCGCCCCGCATCCGGTCTCCCGGGTGCGGGGCGCTTCGGTGTTCGTTCCCCCGGCGGACCGGGGTCACTCACTGCTTAGGCAGGGGTGACGTTCTCCGCCTGCGGGCCCTTCGGGCCCTGGGTGACGTCGAAGTTGACCTGCTGGTTCTCCTGGAGCTCACGGAAGCCCGTGGAGTTGATCGCGGAGTAGTGGACGAAGACGTCCGGGCCGCCGCCGTCCTGCGCGATGAAACCGAAGCCCTTTTCGGCGTTGAACCACTTGACGGTGCCGGTTGCCATGTGTTTCCCCTGTCGAGGATCGCGGGGTACTGGCTTGTCAGTACCCCTGGGTGAGGTGATCGCCCTGGTCCTCGGACATTGCTGCAAGGCAAACGCCCACGGCGTAAACCGCGGGCGCTGAGACTTCGGAACCACGACTACTGGCAAGGAAGTTAGCCGATCCGCAGTCGTCTGGCTACGGGCCGCAGCCGAACCGGCGACAAGTTCCGGCCTGCGGAGTCCTCCGGCCGGGTCCCGGCGGCCCTTCGGGCCCTTGCTCGACGCCTCAGGCGGGCCGCCCTTTGGGGCGTCTGAGCCCCGCCTCCGTCAGCCGCCGTACGAGTTCCTTCGAGCCGATCTCCCGCGCGCCCGCCCGCACCGCGTCCGCGTAGCGGTGCGAGGGAACGTCGTAGTGGTCGCGCTCGAAGGCGCGCGGCGGGCAGCCGATGGACGCCGCGAACGCGTGCAGCTCCTCGTACGAGACGTCGCTGACGAGATGCGACCACATGCGGCCGTGCCCCGGCCAGGTGGGCGGGTCGATGTAGAGGGTCATTCGCCGGGTCCGCCGGGTCCGCCGGGCCGGCCGAGCGCGCCGACCGAGGCCACCACGACGCCCGCCTTGCCGCAGACCCAGTGCGGGTCGGGCCCGAGCTCCGGCTCCACGTCGAGGGCGTGCGGGTCGCCCGCGTCACACACCGGGCACAGCGGCCAGCGCCCGTAGCGCTCCAGGAGCGCGTCCTGTACGTCCTGGGCGACGAGCCCCGCCACGTACTCCGTGCCCTCCGGCCACTGCTCCACCCACCAGCGCCGGTGGGTCACCGCGTCCTCGACCATCGAGACGACGTCCGCGTGCGCCACGTCGCGCGCCGCCAGATCCGCCAGGACCAGGGCGCGGGCGGCATGCAGTGCTTGTTCGAGGGGCTGGATGGGCTGTACGTCGTCCATGCCCTCCATTGTCACTCCCGGCGCACGGGGCGTCGTCACTCCCTCCGCACCCCCCTCCGCACCCCCCCTCCGCGCTCCCTCCGTGTCGTCGTCCGGGACGAAGGGCCCGGACGACGAAGGGACCAAAGAGGGGTTGACCACGGGACGGCGCGAAAATATCTTTCAAGAGTGACCAACGACCTGAAGGAAAGTTTCAGCGGAAGCGACGGCGCCCCGCCCGCGCCGGCGGCCCTCGCCGCCAAGGTGCGTACGCTCGCGCCGTCCATGACCCGCTCCATGCAGCGGGTCGCCGAGGCCGTGGCCGGCGACCCGGCCGGCTGCGCGGCCCTCACGGTCACCGGCCTCGCCGAGCTCACCGGCACCAGCGAGGCCACCGTGGTGCGCACCGCCCGCCTCCTCGGCTACCCCGGCTACCGCGACCTGCGCCTCGCGCTCGCGGGCCTCGCGGCCCAGCAGCAGTCCGGCCGGGCCCCCGCGGTCACCGCCGACATAGCCGTCGACGACCCGATCGCGGACGTCGTGGCCAAGCTCGCCTACGACGAGCAGCAGACCCTCGCCGACACCGCGGCCGCCCTCGACACCGTCCAACTCGGCGCCGCGGTCGGCGTGTTGGCGGGCGCCCGGCGCATCGACATCTACGGCGTGGGCGCCTCCTCGCTGGTCGGCCAGGACCTCGCGCAGAAGCTGCTGCGCATCGGCCTCATCGCGCACGCCCACACCGACCCGCACCTCGCGGTCACCAACGCCGTGCAGCTGCGCTCGGGCGACGCGGCGGTGGCGATCACCCACTCCGGCTCGACCGGCGACGTCATCGAGCCGCTGCGCGTCGCCTTCGACCACGGCGCCACCACCATCGCGATCACCGGCCGCCCGGACGGCCCGATCTCGCAGTACGCCGATCACATACTGACGACCTCGACGGCCCGCGAGAGCGAGCTGCGCCCGGCCGCCATGTCGTCCCGCACGAGTCAACTCCTCGTCGTGGACTGCCTGTTCATCGGCATCGCGCAGCGCACCTACGAGACGGCGGCCCCGGCCCTCTCCGCCTCGTACGAGGCGCTCGCCCACCGGCACAACCCCCGCACCCGCTAGCCCCACCGGCACCCCCGCCCGGGCCGCCGAAAAACGACACCCGCACTCGCACCCGCACCCGCACCCGCCAGAGCCGTACGCAGAGAAAGAGCAGCCGTCACCATGACCACCCAGGACTACGCCGAGCTGCGCGCCCAGCTGGCCACCCTCACCACCGAGGCGTTCCGGCCCGACCTCGCGGAGATCGACCGGCTGCCGACCGCCGAGATCGCCCGGATCATGAACGCCGAGGACGCCACGGTCCCCGCCGCCGTGGCCGAGCGGCTCCCGGACATCGCGGCGGCGATCGACGCCACGGCCGCGCGGATGTCGCGGGGCGGCCGGCTGATCTACGCGGGCGCCGGCACGGCCGGGCGGCTCGGTGTCCTGGACGCCAGCGAGTGCCCGCCCACCTTCAACACCGACCCGTCCGAGGTCGTCGGTCTGATCGCGGGCGGCCCGTCCGCGATGGTCAAGGCGGTCGAGGGCGCCGAGGACTCCAAGCAGCTGGCCGCCGAGGACCTGGACGCGCTGCGCCTGACCGACCGCGACACCGTCGTCGGCATCTCGGCCTCGGGCCGCACCCCGTACGCGATCGGCGCGGTCGAACACGCGCGGCGCGTGGGCGCCCTCACGATCGGGCTGTCCTGCAACGCGGGCTCCGCGCTCGCGGCGGCGGCCGAGCACGGCATCGAGGTCGTGGTCGGCCCGGAGCTGCTGACCGGCTCGACCCGGCTGAAGTCGGGCACGGCCCAGAAGCTGGTCCTCAACATGATCTCGACGATCACGATGATCCGGCTCGGCAAGACCTACGGAAACCTGATGGTCGACGTGCGGGCGTCCAACGAGAAGCTGCGCGCCCGCTCGCGCCGCATCGTGGCCCTGGCCACCGGCGCGGACGACGCCGAGATCGAGGCCGCGCTGGCCGCGACGGACGGCGAGGTGAAGAACGCGATCCTGGTCATCCTCGGCGGCGTCGAGGGCCCCACCGCCGCCCACCTCCTCGCCGAATCCCGAGGCCATCTGCGCGCGGCCCTGCACGCGGCCCCCTGACCCACCCGCGCCGTCACAGCGACCCCCAACCCCACCCCAACCCCACCCCACCGCACCGTCACAACAAGGCACCACCCGCACAGCAAGGCACCCGCACCATGGCACCAGAGAACAAGAACCGCGCCACAGCCGCCGCGATCCTCCCGCTCGTCGGCGGTGCCCGGAACATCGACTCGATCGCCCACTGCATGACCCGTCTCCGCCTCGGCCTGAAGGACCGCTCGCTGGTCCAGGACGACGCGCTGAAGGCGCTGCCCGCAGTGATGGGCGTGGTCGAGGACGACACGTACCAGATCGTGCTCGGCCCCGGCACGGTGGCAAGGGTGACCCCCGAGCTTGAGGCGCTGGTGGCGATGGAGGGCGACTCCCAACCGGCCGCCGCACCCGAGCAGTTGGCGACCAGGGGAGCCGAACTGAAGGCGGCTCAGAAGGCGAAGAACGCCACCCCCTTCAAGCTCTTCCTCCGCAAGGTGGCGAACATCTTCGTCCCGCTGATCCCGGCCCTGATCGGCTGCGGCATCATCGCGGGCCTCAACGGCCTTCTGGTGAACCTGGGTTGGCTGCCGGGGGTGACCCCCGCGCTCGCCGCGATCGCCTCCGGCTTCATGGCGCTGATCGCGGTGTTCGTCGGCTACAACACCGCGCGGGAGTTCGGCGGTACGCCGATCCTGGGCGGGGCGGTGGCGTCCATCATCGTGTTCGCGGGCGTAGCGAAGATCACCGTCTTCGGCCAGACGCTGGCCCCCGGCCAGGGCGGAGTCCTCGGCGCGCT
This sequence comes from Streptomyces sp. CB01201, assembly GCF_002803085.1. Lineage (GTDB taxonomy): Bacteria > Actinomycetota > Actinomycetes > Streptomycetales > Streptomycetaceae > Streptomyces > Streptomyces hundungensis. Next base: position 140,430 of record NZ_NNBJ01000013.1, read on the forward strand.
GGGCGCGGCGCTGCTCGCCGTGTACGTGGAGAGGTGGTGCAGGCGCTGGGTTCCCGAAGCCCTGGACGTCCTGGTGACCCCGACCCTCACGGTCCTGGTCTCGGGCCTGGTGACCCTCTACGGCCTGATGTTCCTGGCGGGCGAGGTCTCGACGGGCATCGGCCACGGGGCGAACTGGCTCCTGGACAACACGGGCGCGTTCGCGGGCCTGGTCCTGGGCGGCCTGTTCCTGCCCCTGGTGATGCTGGGCCTGCACCAGGCCCTGATCCCGATCCACACCACCCTGATCGAGCAGCAGGGCTACACGGTCCTGCTCCCCATCCTGGCGATGGCGGGCGCGGGCCAGGTGGGCTGCGCGATGGCGGTCTACCTCCGCGCGAAGCGCAACGAGCCCCTGCGCGCCACCATCAAGTCCGCCCTCCCGGCCGGCTTCCTGGGCGTGGGCGAGCCCCTGATCTACGGTGTCTCCCTCCCCCTCGGCCGCCCTTTCATCACGGCGTGCGCGGGCGGCGCGGCGGGCGGCGCGTTCGTCGGCCTGTTCTCGATGCTGGGCGACAAGGTGGGCTCCACGGCGATCGGCCCCTCGGGCTGGGCCCTGTTCCCCCTCCTCCAGGGCAACCACGGCCTGGGCACGACGATCGCGATCTACGCGGCCGGCCTCCTGGTGGGCTACGCGGTGGGCTTCCTGGCCACGTACTACTTCGGCTTCACCCAAGCGACCCTGACCGACCTGAACGCGACCGCCCCCACCCCGACGGAGCCCCCCACCCCGACCCCGGCGGAACCGGCCCGAGCCTGACCCTCGGCCGCATGGACCGCTCGTCCCCGACGGCCGGCCCACGGCCGGGGAAACGGCGGGACGTGGCACCCGTCACGATCATGGTGAGACGCGGTCTACCTTGTTGGGGTGTCGCCCCTCACCCTTTCCGCTTCCTCGCACTCATCGGCCGCTGCCGCCGTCGTCTACGCGGCGCTCCTGGATGCAGAATCGTGGCCGGCGTGGTCCGCCCACGCCGACGTCGAATGGGAGGTCCCCGCGGGAGTCGACCGCCCGGCACGCGTGGGTGACCGGCGCATCATCCGCAGCCGCAATGCAAGCGTGTGCTGCCGCGAGCGCGTCGTCGAGATGGTTCCCGACCGGCGTTTCGGCTACGAACAGGCCTCAGGACTGTTCACCTCCCACCGGGGCTCCGTGGACCTGGCCCGAGCCCCCCATGGCGGCACCGACATCACGTGGTCGGCGACCTACCGGCACGCCCTCCCCCTCTTGGACACGCTCAGGAGACGGCGCCTACAGGTCTGGGTCTACGATCTCGCGTCGTACGCCAACGCCGTCGTGATGCGCAACTCCTAGAATTGAAGCGCCAGTTCGCGATCCCATCCTCTCGTTGGGCTTCCCGCAGGGGGTGCTGTGTCCCGATGAGCCGCTGACTGGGGTAGAAGCGCCCGCCGCCCCGACCTCGCCCCCCGGGCGCCCCACCCGCCGCCGTGCACGGCGGTACCGTCACCAGCACCGCCGCGCCACCGTCTACGGTGAGCCACCCCAGTTGGACGTCAGCCCCGCCCCCCGGCCCACTCCTCGAACTCCCCCACCACGTCCCGCAGCCGCCACGGCGGGTCCTTCAGGAACATGTCGCGGAGTTCGGGGACGGGGACCGACGCCGGGCGGTAGTCGTCGTCCTCGTACAGGTCCTCGTGGTCCGGGTCCTCCATGGGGTCCCCGGGGACGCCGACGAACGGGCCGTCCCACGTCGCGAAGTCCGACGCCGGATTGACCTTCCAGACCGCCCCCGCCCGCACGCACACCTCGCCGAGGTACCAGGCGGGGGCGGTCAGGCGCGGGGTGTCCTGGGCGGCGCGCACGTCCTCCCAGGCGGCCCCGGCGAAGTCCGCGCGTACCGCCCGCTCCAGCGCGTCGACCGAGGACGCGGAGAAGTCCCACTGCCCGGGGTGCGAGGCGGCCCACTCCCCGAACGCCGCCTCCTGCCGAGCCAGCCACGCCGCGAGCCGCGGGTGGTCCGTCCACTGCTGATCGAGCTCGCTCATGGCACCCGAGCGTACGGGAGCGGTGTAAGGGGCTTGTGGAGATGGGGAGTTGGGAGTTTGGCGGCTCGGAAAACTGTGGGGCTCCTGTGGGCCGCGAGGGCTACCGTGTGGTGCTGCGCGACACCATCGAGCACGGGGGCCCCTGGTGTCGCTGCATGCTGCACGCCCACTTCTTCGGGCTCCCGGGGAAAGACACGTTCGCGTGAACCGACCGATCTCCCGGATATCTCCGATATCCGCATCCACCCGCCGACAGCACCTGTGGCCACGCGCAGCCGTCGCGCTCGCCACCGTCGGCATCCTCTCCGTCAGCGGCCTTCCGCAGCTCCAGGGCACCGCCGACGCCGCGACCAAGGCCATGCCCTGCCAGCAGATGTTCAAGCTCAAGGGCAAGCCCACCGACCCCGGCAAACTGCCATGGGCCAACGGTGACGCGGCCCGGCCTGAGGCCGACTGGGACTCCTACGGATTCCCCAACCAGCGCCAGGCCATGGACGGCCTGACCCTGCCCGACGACCCCGCCGAGCGCGACAAGATCCTCGGCAAGCTCACCCTGCCCTACAAGAAGTACGCGGAGGGCACCCCCGAGCGGGTCTACGCCACGTACAAGGACTACCTGTCGCGCAACGGCAACACCGACACCAAATACGGCGGCTTCGGCAACTGGCTCAACGAGGCCTATATCGAGGTGTACGGGCGCAATCCGCGCGGCGAGTCCTTCCACGGCAAGGTCGTCAAGGACCTCGGGCTCATCGGTCCGGACTGGATCTGCGAGGAGAGCCTCACCGTCACCGATCCGGACACCGGCAAGCCGTACACCCGGCGCTTCGACGCGGTCAATCACAAGACCAAGGAAGTCCTGGAGATCAAGTCGGGCGGGAACCACGACAGTTCGCAGGCTCCGAAGGACCGCGCGTTCCTGAAGGATCCCAAGTACAAGGACTACAAACTCCGTTACACCTTCGGGCAGGAGCAGTCCGCGGACACCCTGCGCTACACCGACAGCCTCAAGAAGCTCGGCGGCTCGGGCCGGGTGACGACGTACGAGCATGTCTCCACCCCGGAGGCCGAGTTCAAGCCCGGCAAGTACACCGCGCAGGACACCGCGCGCAGCATCGGCCGCGGCGCCGACGTCATCCGCCAGTCGCCGCCCAACCCGGCCGACATGAAGCGCCAGATGGACCGCATCCGCGCCGCCGACCCCGAGGGGCTGCGCGTGCGCGGCCCCGGCGGCGTCGACTTCTCCACCCTGGAACTGCGCTACGTCGGCAAGCCGGTCAAGGGCCAGGGCCTGAACTACTCGTTCTCCGCCAACAAGGTCGACGAGTCCTCGGGCCTCGGCTACGGCGGCAAGGAGCGGGCCGAGCTCATCTCCGACTCGTTCTTCACCTGGCTCGCGCTGACCCCCGAGAAGTTCTGGGTCAACCTCAACCCGGACGAGCCCGACCGGGTCATGGACAAGACGTTCGGCACCACCGACGCCGGCCGCGTCCTGCTCCAGGCCGACCTGGAGATGAAGCACGACTACGCCAAGGACATGGACCCCCGCACCGGCATCGGCAAGCAGCTCTTCGACAAGCTCGCGACGGAGCACATCCCCTGCACCCACGGCGTGCGCAACTGGATCGTGCCCAAACCCGCCGAGGTCCGCGAGCAGGACGGCGGTCTGTACATCCTCGACGCCCCGCTCAAGGTCAACTCGGTCCCGCAAGACTTCAAGACCCCGCAACCGAACGGCAGTTGTGACCTCACCGAGGCCCAGCACAAGCGCGTCCAGGAACTCATGGACGCGATGATCGTGCCGGACATCGAGAAGAAGGTGAACACCGACGCCAAGTACGCGGACCTGCGCACGGTCTACAACGCGCGCGTCGCCGCCGAGTGGATCCGCCAGCAGGACGCGAAGTCGCCGACGGACTACCACGCGGTCATCAACAGCAACAAGGTGACCAGCTGGCCCCTGCGCGGCAAGAACGCCTCGTGGACACCCACGCAGACCTACAAGGAGTACGTGAAGTCCTTCACCGAGGGCGACTACAGCTACCCCTGCGAGAAGGCCGGCCGCCCCGGCACCTGCGTGGCGGGCGGCGTCGACTTCTCCAAGTCGCCCAAGCAGAACGTCACTCAGGCCAAGTTCACCGCCGAGCACAAGAACCTGCCGCGCACCACCGACATCTCCGTCAAGGCGATGACGGACGACGCGGAGAACAAGGCGCTCCTCGCCCTCGGCGGCAACACCGCCGCCCACACCGGTACCGGCACGGGCGGCAACCCGACGCCCACCCCGACCCCGACCCACACGGGCGGCGGCGGGTCCTCCACTCCGCCGTCCACTCCCGCCCCGGCCCCCTCCGGCCAGGGCGGCCACCGGCCCGCCCCCGGCGACCAGCACGCCAGTGGCGGCCTCGCCGACACGGGCACCCAGGTCGCCGCGCTCGCGGGCGCGGCCGTACTCCTGGTCGGCGCGGGCGCCACCCTGGTCTGGCTCCGACGCCGCCGGAACAGCCTCGGCTAAGCAGGCTCAGCCGTAGGCCGCTCAACAGCGCCAGAGGGAGGGGTGTCGCCCACGGGCGGCGCCCCTTCCGCGCTGTACGTCCCGGCCAGTACGGCCACCAGGCGCAGCGCCATGTCCATGTTGCAGCGCCCCAGGTCGACCAGCGGGAACAGGACGTGCCCCCCGCACGTCAGCGGGTCGATCCTGAGCGACGGCAGCACCACCCCGGCCCGCCCCAGTTCCGTACGCAGCTGCTCCACGGCCTCCTCCGCCGCCCGCACCCGCTCCATTGCCGTCAGTGCCATCCGCCTTGCCCTCCTGCACACCGAGTGTTCTGCTTTCCTCACCCAGCGTGGCCGAGTCCCGCTAGCCTGACTACCGGCGGCAGCCCAACAAACCCGCATGTCGCAGGAGTTGCCCATGCCAGGACCCAAGGACCTCGACCCCTCATCCTCTCCCCGCGCCTTCCTCGGCGCCGAACTCCGCTTCGCCCGCGAAAAGTGCGGCCTCACCCAGGACGAGCTCGGCCAGCCCCTCTTCGTCTCGGGCTCCTTCATCGGCCAACTCGAAGCGGGCACGCGGCGGATGCACCTCGAATACGCCCGCCAGATCGACGACATCCTCGGCACGGAGGGCTTCTTCACCCGCAACTGCGTCGCGGCGGCGAAGTCGAAGTACCCGGATCACTTCGCGGAGGCGGCGGAGGCGGAGGCCGTGGCGACGACCATCCGCGAGTACGCGCCGCTGCTGATTCCTGGGCTGCTTCAGACTGAGGCGTATGCGCGGGCGATGTTCCGCGCTGGTCATCTCACGGCGCCGGAAGAGGCGATAGACGAACTAGTCGCCAACCGCCTGGCTCGCTCTCAACTCCTCAACGATCCAACGAAGCCTCTGTTGTGGGCCGTCCTCGACGAAGCAGTCCTAAGGCGAAGGGTCGGTGGACCCGCAGTCATGGCCGAGGCGCTGGCCCACGTCGCCGCGTTGGGCTTCCGACATCGCGTCATCGTTCAGGTGCTGCCGTTCGACGCCGGCGCACACATGGCACTGGGGGGCTCCCTCAAACTGATGGCCTTCGAGGACGCACCCCCGCTCGCCTATCTCCAAGGCCTCGGAACTGGACGGCTCCAGGACGACCCGGCCACCGTCACTCAGTACGAGCTGACCTACGATTTGGTCGGGGCCAGCGCGCTGTCACCACAACAATCCCTGGCCCTGATCGAATCAGTGGCGGAGGATTACGCCCATGAGGATCAGCCCTGAGTACGACCTGAGCAAGGCCACGTGGCACAAGTCGAGCTACAGCGGAGCAAGCGGCGGTGACTGCCTTGAGATCGCTCGCTGGCACAAGTCCAGCTACAGCGGCGGGGATGGCGGCAACTGCCTTGAGGTGGGCCGCTGGCGCAAGTCGACGTACAGCGACAGCAGCGGCGGCGACTGCCTCGAAGTCCGCGACGACGTACCGCACATCGTCCCCGTCCGGGACTCGAAGACCGCCCCCCACGGCCCGACGCTCGTGTTCCGAGCCGGGGCGTGGTCGGCCTTCATCGCTGACGTGAAGGGATCCAACACGGCTGACTGAGAACGCAGTTCGCCGTTCGCTACTGACTGGCCGTTCGGCCGGGACGAGCCGGTCACCTCCCCCGAGGTGGCCGGCTCGTTCGCGTACGGCTCGAAGCTCACGCGCCGGACGCCGAGCCGTGCTTGAAATCGAATGGGCGGAGGGTCTCAACCCACCCTCCCACCCTGCGAGTTGGGCTCACCGAACAGCGTTTGGCACATTCCGCGTTCGACTTGCCACAGAGGGTGACGACCGTCTAGCGTCCCAGACAACGAAATAGCCCCCGACAGGTGCGGGAACACCTCCGGGGGCTTGACCGCAAGATCGAAGAGACCGATCCGGCGGTGCGACCACCTCGATCGTTAGGCGATCCGATGGCTGACAGCCACTTTAGTGCCGACCCCTTCGCCGCGCATCCAGACCGGCACCCGATGGCCAATCCGGGCTACGGAAAACGGCGCGTTCCCGATCAACACCCGCGCACCAAACATGACTTCACGCACCTGCCGCCGCGCGAGGCGGCCGTCGCCGGGTACGTGGACCGGCTTCCCGAGGGCGCGGACATGTCCGTGAAGACGCTGGCCAAGGTGCTGCCGTACGGGCAGTGCGCGCTGCGTACCGCGCTTCAGCGACTCGTTCAGGCCGGACATCTGCGGCGGGGACGGGAACACCTGCGCGGCTCGGACAGTGCGCGCTGGGTGACCCGGACGTGGTTCTCGCGGACGGCGCGGGACGACGCGTGGTGGGCGGAATTCACCCGTGGGGGTGTCGGCGAAGGTTCCTCGTCACCGCCACAACCACCGCCGTCCCCGCCGCCTCACCCCGCTCCCCCGATCGCCTCACCCACGTCCCCGACAGCCCAACCGGCCGTCCGGAGACGGGCGTTGATCCTGCTGGCGGCCCTGGGACGTACCGCACCGCCGCTGTCCCTCTCGGCGCGGGACTGCGCCGAGCTGGCACCGCTGGCGTCCGCGTGGTTCGAGCGCGGGGCGACGGATGAGGACGTACTGCGTGCCCTGACCTGCGGTCTCCCGAACCCGGTTCACAGCCCGGCCGCCTTCACCCGGGCGCGGCTCATCGACAAGCTGCCCCCGGAACCGCCACCGTCCCCGCCGACGCGTCCGGTGCTGCGCATCCTGGAGTGCGTGAAGTGCGGTGCGCCGGGCCGCGCCGAGGCCCTGCCGGGCGGCGCATGCGGACCCTGCCGAGGCGAACCCGCGCCCCGTCCGGCGGGCCCGCCCCTGGCCTCCGAACGCGTCCGCGCCCACGCAGCCGAGGCCAGGGCGGCAGCGGCGGGCCGGGGGCGGGAGGACACCCCTGCGCGGGACCGCCTGCCGCCGACCGCTCAGGCCAGCTCCATCGCCTCGGTCCTGCGACGGAGGTTGCCCTCGGTGTCGCTGTCCGAGTCGGAGCCGTAGTCGGTCGTCACCTTCGGGGTCCCGTTGGACGTCGCGATGGTGATCTCGTGGTCGGCGTCGCATTCCCATTGCAGGGTTGCGTAGGTGTTCCCGACCGCCTGGTCCACGCGGCTGACGAACAGCGGGGCGTTCTTCGCCGAGTAGCCGGCCATTTCGATGTTGGCGGCTCCGGAGATCCAGAGCGGCCCGGGACGCGTTTCGGTACCGATGAACAGGTTCGCGTAGCACGAAACACAGGGGCGCTTCGTTCCCGCCAGGCTGTCGGGGATGACCTGGTCCGGTCCGTCGCCGGTGAGATGCGAGACGATCCTGCGCTCGGCGTGATAGCCGTCCTCACCGTCGGAGGCCACGGTCACGGGCTTGGTGAGTGCGGCGATGACGTTCTTGTACTTGTCGGCGACTGCCGCATCGACATCGTCGCCGACAATGCGCTTGTCCGTCTTGTCCGTGTGGCGGGCGAGCCTGCCTTCGGCGTTTCCGCTGTTGAGATGGCTCGTCTCGGCCGGGTACTCCTCAAGGACCTTCTTCAGGAAGGCGCTCCCGCTGAGCCCTTCCAGGTGTTCCGCGAGCATGCTGTTCGATGCCGCGGTGTTTCCGGCTATGTACAGGGCCCCTTCGTGGACTGCCGCCTGTATCTCGACCGGATTTGCCCCGTAGTCCGTCAGATAGTTCTTCACCACGGTGGCCACCCAGCGCATGGCCTGCTTATCGGGTTCTCCGCGGTAGGAGCGGGGAGCGATGGTGTTCCCCTCGTTCTCCTTGTAGGCCGCCGTGCTGGACTTGTAGGCGGCGGCCTGCTTCGCGTCCATCCCCCCGATCTTGTGGAGGGTCATCCGGGACCAGACCTCCGGACTGCCGTCGGCCTTCCAGCCCTTGGCCTCGAACCCCGCCTTGACGGCCCGGGCGAACTCCTTGTTCGCTCGGGCCTCCGGGGACTGCTTGGCCTTGGGCATGCGCTGGATGGCGGCGGCCGCGGGGGCCTCGTGGACATGTCCCGCCGACTCCGCCGACGCCTCTCGGGCGGGCCGGGCCGCCGACGACATCACCCGTGTCGCGTTGGCTTCCGCTTCGCGTTCGAAACGGTCGGAGGGGTCGGAGACCTTGAGTCCCGAGCCGTTGTCGGTGCCGGCGACCGGGCCCTGGCGCTGCTGGATGACGTGGGTCAACTCGTGGGCCAGGGTGTGCTTGTCGGCTCCGCCGTCGCCGATGACGACGTGGTTGCCCGAGGTGTAGGCCCGGGCGCCGACCTCCGCCGCGGAGGCCTTGGCGGCGCTGTCGTTGTGGACGCGTACGTCGGAGAAGTCCGCACCGAGGCGCGACTCCATGTCCGTACGGGTGGCGCTGTCGAGGGGGCTTCCGCCGGTGCGGAGCACGTCGTGCACGGCGGAGCGCTGCACCGCGTGCCCGGCGGAGCGCTGCATGTGCGGTCCGGCCGCGCGCTGGACCGCGGACTGCGCCGCCGGCCGCTCGGCCTGCTCGTGTCCCTGGTGCCCGCATCCCGCGCCGTGCTGGTGCCGCTCCTGGTCGGCCGCCTGGGCGCCGGGGTGGCCCGCGCGGCGGAGCATCTGGACTACGGCGGCATTGCCCGCGCTGCCCTGGAGGGAGTGGAGGCCATGGGGAACGCCGCCGCCCGACGCGGAGGACTTGGCGGGGCCGGCCGGCTTCTTGTTCTCGGAGGTCTGGGCCTGGTCGTTGGCGTGCACAGGGTCCTTTCTGCATGGCGCGCAGCTCGCACTACGGTCTCGGTAAGCGTGACCGATGTGATCACTCCCCCACTCCATAGTGCCCGCTCCCCGCTGAGCCCACGAGACCGGACCGCCGAGATCGGCATCGCACGACCGGCGCCGCCCCGGGCCGCCCGGGGCCGAGGATCGCCGGACCGCAAGTCCGGGCCCCCAAGACCCCATGGCATCAAACCTGGTTGACCGGCGCATTCGCGGTGCCCGCCGGCCACATCGTCCTCGACGAGCCCGGCCGCTGGGCGCTTCCGCCGCCCACCCCGTCAATTGGTCGGCTAGTGCGCGGACTTCAGGGTTATGCCGCCGTTGCCGCTGGTCAGATTCAGGTGATGGGTGGCGTTGGGGTCATCCGATATGCCGAGGGTCTTGTGGCCGTGCCCGGTCCGGGCGGAGACGCGGTAGGGGGCGGGCGGGGCGGTCACCGTGATGCTGCCGTTGGAGGTCTGGGCCGTGACGTTCTGGGCGGTTTCGGGGGTGAGGGAGATCGAGCCGTTGGACGCCATGGCCGTGATGCCCGTGCCCTTCAGGCCGTTCGCGTCGATCGAGCCGTTGCTCGTGCGGATGTCCACCGGGCCGGTCGCACCCCGTACCTTCACCGAGCCGTCGCTCGTGGACACCCGCACCTGGCCGACCGAGGACAGGCTCAGCGCGCCCGCCCTGGTGGAACCGGTGACCGGGACTCCGGCCGGCACGTCCACCGTGTAGTCGACCGCGCAGTGGCCCGCACAGCCGCCGAGCACGAGCACGCCGTTCTCCACCCGGTACGTCGACCCCGTCGGCTTCGCCTTGTCGCGGTAGGTGACCTCGCGGTGCACGGACGCCTTTGCCAGGTCCTTCTTGCCGCGCACCCGGAAGCCGTCCGCGTTTCCGTCGATGCGTACCGCGGTGATCGTGTCCTTGACCGTCGCGTCGTCCTTGAACGTCTGGTCGTCCAGCGGGCCGCAGGCGGCGAGTCCGCCGGCCGCCAGGACGGTCAGGGTCACGGCCGCGGCGGAGCGGATGCGCAGTCGTGTGCTGGTCATGAAGGTCCCCCGGATGTGCGTCAGTTGGGGCGGTCCGTGGCTGCCCCCTGATCACCAAGCTAGCCCCGACCCGGGTACCCGCACCATGGAGCCAGTACCACCTTCGATGGTTCGGATTCTCCTACCCCGGTGGTACGGAAACGCCGAGGGCGGCACCCCCTCGATGGGGAGTGCCGCCCTCGGCGCGCGTACGGATGGAGCTACTGAGCCGTGGCTCAGAAGTCCATGTCACCGCCCGGCATACCGCCCGGAGCGGCCGCGGCGGCCTTCTCCGGCTTGTCGGCGATGACGGCCTCGGTGGTGAGGAAGAGCGCCGCGATGGAGGCGGCGTTCTGGAGCGCGGAGCGCGTGACCTTCGCCGGGTCGATGATGCCCTCGGCGATCATGTCGACGTACTCACCGGTCGCGGCGTTGAGGCCGTGGCCGACGGGCAGGTTGCGCACCTTCTCGACGATGACGCCGCCCTCAAGACCACCGTTGACGGCGATCTGCTTGAGCGGGGCCTCCAGGGCCAGCTTCACGGCCTTGGCGCCGGTCGCCTCGTCGCCCTCAAGCTCAAGCTTCTCGAACACCGCGGAGGCCTGGAGCAGGGCCACGCCACCACCGGCGACGATGCCCTCCTCGACGGCCGCCTTCGCGTTGCGAACGGCGTCCTCGATGCGGTGCTTGCGCTCCTTGAGCTCGACCTCGGTCGCGGCACCGGCCTTGATGACCGCAACACCGCCGGCGAGCTTCGCCAGGCGCTCCTGAAGCTTCTCGCGGTCGTAGTCGCTGTCCGAGTTCTCGATCTCGGCGCGGATCTGGTTGACGCGGCCCTGGACCTGGTCGCTGTCACCGGAGCCGTCGACGATCGTCGTCTCGTCCTTGGTGATGACGACCTTGCGGGCGCGGCCGAGCAGGTCGAGACCGGCGTTCTCCAGCTTGAGGCCGACCTCCTCGGAGATGACGGTGCCGCCCGTGAGGATGGCGATGTCACCGAGCATGGCCTTGCGGCGGTCGCCGAAGCCCGGAGCCTTGACGGCGACGGACTTGAAGGTGCCGCGGATCTTGTTGACGACCAGGGTCGACAGGGCCTCGCCCTCGACGTCCTCGGCGATGATCAGCAGCGGCTTGCCGGACTGCATGACCTTCTCAAGGAGCGGCAGCAGGTCCTTGACCGAGCTGATCTTCGAGTTGACGATCAGGATGTACGGGTCGTCGAGCGACGCCTCCATACGCTCCATGTCGGTGGCGAAGTACGCCGAGATGTAGCCCTTGTCGAAGCGCATGCCCTCGGTGAGCTCAAGCTCAAGACCGAAGGTCTGCGACTCCTCGACGGTGATGACGCCTTCCTTGCCGACCTTGTCCATCGCCTCGGCGATGAGCTCGCCGATCTGGGTGTCGGCGGCGGAGATGGAGGCCGTGGAAGCGATCTGCTCCTTGGTCTCGACATCCTTGGCCTGCTCCAGGAGGGCGGCGGAGACGGCCTCGACGGCCTTCTCGATGCCGCGCTTCAGGGCCATCGGGTTGGCGCCGGCGGCTACGTTGCGCAGACCCTCGCGCACCAGGGCCTGAGCGAGGACGGTCGCGGTGGTCGTTCCGTCGCCGGCGACGTCGTCCGTCTTCTTGGCGACTTCCTTGACCAGCTCGGCGCCGATCTTCTCGTACGGGTCCTCAAGCTCGATCTCCTTGGCGATGGAAACACCATCGTTGGTGATCGTGGGGGCGCCCCACTTCTTCTCAAGGACGACGTTGCGGCCCTTGGGGCCGAGGGTGACCTTGACGGCGTCGGCGAGCTGGTTCATCCCGCGCTCGAGACCGCGCCGTGCCTCCTCGTCGAACGCGATGATCTTGGCCATGTGAAGTGGTCCTCCCGGACAGGGGTGGCGTTCTTCGTGGATCGCGCCGGTGCCCGCGACGGACGGCCCGCATCCCTTGTGGTTCCTTGCCCCACGCGGTCTGCCGACCTCACTGACCCGATCCAAGTTCTGTCACTCTCACTGGGAGAGTGCTAAGCCCAATGATTAGCACTCGGCCCCTGCGAGTGCAAGCGAGTCTCTTGAACCGGGCGCCTTCTCCTCGGTGCCTCGGGGGGTGTTCGGCGTGCCTCACCGGGCCTTCGGGGTGCCTGACCGGCCCCGGGCCCCGGGTCCCGGCGGGGGCTCCGCCCCCGCGCCCCTGTAGGTGACCCGGTCCCCACGGTCGGGCTCGCCGTACCGGTGTCCGGGATGCTTGAAGGGGGCCACCCTCGCGGGTGGCCCCCTTCAAGTCTGCTTGCGTCGCTGGTCGATCGCGCCGAGATCAGACGGCGAGCTTGACCATGTCCGCCTGCGGACCCTTCTGGCCCTGCGAGATCTCGAACTCGACTCGCTGACCTTCTTCAAGGGTGCGGTAACCGTCCATCTGGATCGCGCTGTAGTGGACGAAAACATCCGCACCACCGTCGACCGCGATGAAGCCGTACCCCTTCTCCGCGTTGAACCACTTGACGGTGCCCTGAGCCATGCCTAACTCCCCTATTACTGGCCCTTGCACGGGACCACACTTCGCGGACCCGGGTCAGACCTGCACCCTCCGACAGGAGAGGGTGTGCGCCGGAACGCGTCGACCGCGGCTGAATGTATCTGCCCAACTGCCCTCTGCAACAGGTCAATCGGACGAGAATTCCGGGCACGCGCGGGGAGCGGAATGCCATTTATTCTGCATTCCGGGGCAAGTCGGGCCGGACAAAGCGCACTTACTGCGCAAAGGGCTCTCACACTTTGACCCCATGTTGTCGCGTTCTCATATGCACTTGGCACTCGAAGCGAAGGGGCTTCCCCAACTGTACCCCGCTCAACCATGTTGAATTGCCCCCTCCGCTTCTCGTGCGGAGGGGGCAACTCAGGGGCAACTCACGAGCAACTCCGAGTACGACCCGGGTTAATCGGGGCCGCGGCTCAGCCGCCCGCGACCGCCGGGATGATCGAGACGCCGGCGCCCTCGGGCGTGGCGGTCTCCAGGCCCTGCTCGAAGCGCACGTCGTCGTCGTTGACGTACACGTTGACGAAGCGGCGCAGCTTGCCCTGGTCGTCCAGGACGCGGGCGGCGATGCCCGTGTGGTTCTTCTCCAGGTCCGCGAGGACCTCGGCGAGGGTGGCGCCCTCGGCGGCGACCTCGGCCTTGCCGCCGGTGTAGGTGCGCAGGATCGTGGGGATGCGGACGTTCACGCTCATGGTTCGGTACTCCTAGTCGATCAGCAGTGGCTCAGTGGGCGAGGCCCGCGTCGCGGAAGGCGTCCAGGCTCGGGCGGATGGTCGCGGTCGCCTGGGACGTGGCGGCCACCGCGTCCAGCGTCTTGAGCCCGTCACCGGTGTTGAGCACGACCGTGGTGAGCGACGGGTCGAGGAGGCCGGCCTCGATGAGCTTCCTGGTGACGCCGACCGTCACACCGCCCGCGGTCTCCGCGAAGATGCCCTCGGTGCGGGCGAGCAGCTTGATGGCGTCGACGATCTGCTCGTCGTTCACGTCCTCCACCGCGCCGCCGGTGCGGCGGGCGATGTCCAGGACGTACGGGCCGTCCGCGGGGTTGCCGATGGCGAGCGACTTGGCGATGGTGTCCGGCTTCTGCGGGCGTACGACGTCGTGGCCGGCCTTGAAGGCGGTCGACACCGGGGAGCAGCCCTCGGCCTGGGCGCCGAAGATCTTGTAGGGCTTGTCCTCGACCAGGCCGAGCTTGATCAGCTCCTGGAGGCCCTTGTCGATCTTGGTGAGCTGGGAGCCGGAGGCGATCGGGATGACCAGCTGGTCCGGCAGCCGCCAGCCGAGCTGCTCGCAGATCTCGTACGCCAGCGTCTTGGAACCCTCGCCGTAGTACGGGCGCAGGTTGACGTTGACGAAGCCCCAGCCCTCGCCCAGCGGGTCGCCGATGAGCTCGGAGCAGAAGCGGTTCACGTCGTCGTAGTTGCCCTCGATGCCGACGAGCTCGCCGCCGTACACCGCGGCCATGACGACCTTGCCCTGCTCCAGGTCGTGCGGGATGAACACGCAGGAGCGGAAGCCGGCCCGCGCGGCGGCGGCGCCGACCGCGCCGGCCAGGTTGCCGGTGGAGGAGCAGGAGAGCGTGGTGAAGCCGAAGGCGCGGGCGGCCTCCAGGGCCTGGGCGACGACGCGGTCCTTGAAGGAGTGCGTCGGGTTGCCGGAGTCGTCCTTGACGAACAGCTTGCCGGGCTCGACGCCCAGCTCGCGGGCCAGGTTCTCGGCCTTGACGAGCTTGGTGAAGCCCGGGTTCAGGTTCGGCTTGTCGGCGACGTCCGCCGGGACGGGCAGCAGCGGGGCGTAACGCCAGATGTTCTCGGGGCCCGACTCGATCTTCTTGCGCAGCGCCTCGGGGTCGCCGAGCGGCAGGTCATAAGCCACTTCGAGCGGTCCGAAACACAGTTCACAGGCGAAAATCGGCCCAAGTTCGAAGCGCTGGCCGCACTCGCGGCAGGAAAGTCCGGATGCCGGACCGAGGTCGACGGCGGTGCGGGTTTCAACGGTTGCGACAGTCTGAGCAGACATGGAGGGGAGGCCCTTTCTCCTCATCTTCCTCATGACGAACTTCGCCATGAGACGGATTTGGCACCTTCCCTAGCCGGTGGCCTCGTGTCCGGACCGTGTCGTGGCCGACGCGATCGACGAGAACCGACTGGAGGGTTGCCGGGGCTTCAACGGGCCGTATCCCTCTGCCCCTCTGGATGAGCGGTATTCGATTGTCAGCGTGACGACGACCCCCGACATGCGACGGTCATCCGCGTTGTTCAAGACTGTAACCGAAGCCCTGGACGGTTGAGATAGTCGTCCGAACCGCGAGATGGATCACACAAGGAGGCCAGGAGCCGTGCTGGAAGAGGTGGAACGCTGGCTGAGCAGGCGTTCCTGGGCCGCGGCCGAGCGACCGATCGAGCGGATCCTGGCCGCGAAGCACCGCACGGGGACCACGGTCAGCGTGGTGCTGCCCGCCCTGGACGAGGAGGCCACGGTCGGTGACATCGTGGCCGCGATCCGGCGCGAGCTGATGACGCAGGCCGTGCCGCTGGTCGACGAGCTGGTGGTCGTCGACTCCGGTTCCACCGACCGTACGGCCGAGGTCGCGGCGCAGGCCGGCGCCCGGGTCGTGCACCGCGACGCGATCCTGCCGCGCGTCCCGGCGCTGCCCGGCAAGGGCGAGGTGCTGTGGCGCTCGCTGCTCGTGACCAGCGGCGACATCGTGTGCTTCATCGACGCCGACCTGAAGGACTTCGACGCCGGGTTCGTATCCGGCGTCGTCGGGCCGCTCCTGACCGACCCGGACGTGGCGTTCGTCAAGGCGATGTACGACCGCCCCTTCGGCGGGGGTGCCGGCCAGGGCGGCCGGGTCACCGAGCTGGTGGCGCGCCCGCTGCTCAATCTGCACTGGCCCCAACTGGCCGGAATCGTCCAGCCGTTGGGCGGCGAGTACGCGGCCCGGCGCTCGCTCCTTGAGCGGCTGCCCTTCCCCGTCGGGTACGGGGTGGAGCTCGCGCTGCTGGTGGACGCGCTGCACACGGTGGGCCTGGACGCGCTGGCCCAGGTGGATGTGGGCGTACGCAAGCACCGCCACCAGGACGGGCAGGCGCTCGGCCGGATGGCCGCCGCGATCTACCGCACCGCGCAGCTGCGGCTGTCGCGGGGCCATCTCGTACGGCCCGAGCTGACCCAGTTCGAGCGGGGCGCGGACGGCTTCGTACCGCGGACGTATGCGGTGGACACCGAGGAGCGGCCGCCGATGCGGGAGATCGAGGAGTACGCGGTGCACCGCGCGGCCTAGGCCCGGGTGAGCGGAGGGGGTGGCCGGTTCCTTCCCCTGGGGGTGGGCGTACGGGTGTTTGAGGTATTGCGGGGCGGGCTAGGTTCCGCAACATGGTCACCGCGCAGGAATCTCCCCGGGCTCAGGTCCTCGTCGCCTCCAACCGAGGCCCCGTTTCGTACACCCTGAAGGACGACGGGTCCCTCGAATCCAAGCGGGGCGGGGGCGGGCTCGTCTCCGGGCTCAGCGCGATCGGCTCCGACGTGGACTCGGTGTGGGTGTGTGCCGCGCTCAGTGGGGGCGACCGCGAGGCCGTGCGGCAGGGCGTGGGTGAGCAGGGTGTCCGGATGCTGGACATCGACCCCGAGGTGTTCGCCGACGCGTACAACGGCATCGCGAACTCGGTGCTGTGGTTCGTCCAGCACATGCTGTACCAGATCCCGCTGGAGCCGGTCTTCGACGCGGAGTTCCGGCGGCAGTGGGCGTCGTACGAGGCGTACAACCGGGCCTTCGCCGAGGCGCTGGCGGCCGAGGCGGCGGACGGGGCGCGGGTCCTGGTGCAGGACTACCACCTGGCGCTGGTGCCGGGCATGCTCCGCGAGCTCCGGCCCGACCTGCGGATCGGCCACTTCTCGCACACGCCGTGGGCGCCGGTGGACTACTTCCGGATGCTGCCCGACGACATCGCCGAGCAGCTGCTGCGCGGGATGCTGGGTGCCGACCGGCTCGGGTTCCTCACCCGTCGGTGGGCGTCGGCGTTCCTGGACTCGGTGGCGGGCGTGCTGCCGGCGGAGGACGGCGAGGTGGCCGGGCACGAGGGGGATGCGTCCGGCGGCGGGCCGGAAGGGCGCCGGTTCTTCCGGCACGGGGCCGCGGGCGGGCAGGGGCGTACGACGGAGATCGCCGTGCACTCGCTCGGCGCGGACGGTGACTTCCTGCGCAAGCGGTCGCACGAGGCCGACGTCGAGGAGCGGATGGCGGCCCTGCGCGAGCAGATCGGGGCGGGCCGCAAGACGATCGTGCGGGTCGACCGCACCGAGCTGTCCAAGAACATCGTGCGGGGGCTGCTCGCCTACCGGCATCTGCTGGACACACGCCCCGAGTGGCGCGAGCGCGTCGTGCACGTCGCGTTCGCGTACCCCTCGCGGCAGGACCTCGCGGTGTACCGGGACTACACGGCGGAGGTCGCCCGGGTCGCCGAGGACATCAACTCCCGTTACGGGACGCCTGGTTGGACCCCGGTCGTCCTCCACGTCCAGGACGACTTCGCCCGCTCCCTCGCGGCGTACCGGCTCGCGGACGTCGCCCTGGTGAACCCCGTCCGCGACGGCATGAACCTCGTCGCGAAGGAGGTGCCGGTGGTGTCCGACGCGGGCTGCGTCCTCGTCCTCTCGCGAGAGGCCGGTGCGTGGGCGGAGCTGCGGGACGACGCGCTGGTCGTGAACCCGTACGACGTGACGGGGACGGCGGCGGCGTTGCACGCGGCGCTGTCCCTGCCGGAGGGGGAACGGGCGGAGCGGACGAAGCGGTTGGCGGCGGCGGGTACTGCGCTGCCGCCCCGGCGGTGGTTCCTGGACCAGCTGGAGGCGCTGGGGGGCTAGGTCCTGGGGCTGCGGGGCGGCACCGGGACGGCGGAGCACCCGGCGGGCTACAGGTGCAGGTGCTGGGCCAGGGTCGTCAGGAAGGCCGTCACCGCTGCGGGGCCGTTCAGGGAGAGGTCGGCCCGCTCGGCCAGTTCGGGGATCACCGTGTCCGCCGCCACCAACAGCCCGGGCAGGCCGTCCGAGCGGAGCTTCTCGACGGCGGCGAAGGCGGGGAGGTCGCCCAGGTCGTCGCCCGCGTACAGGACGGACTCGGCGCCCACCTCGCGCAGGTACGCCGTGAGCGCCACCCCCTTGTCCATGCCGGGGGGCCTCAGCTCAAGGACCATGCGGCCGGGTTCGAGGACCAGTCCGTGCCGGGTGGCCAGCTGCGCGAGAGGGTCGCGCAGGGCTTCGAAGGCGGCCTGCGGGTCGGCGGCCCTGCGGGTGTGGACGGCCACGGCCTGGCCCTTCTCCTCCACCCAGGTACCGCGCCAGGCCCCGTGCGATTCCAGGAACCCGGGGAGTTCCGCGCGGGCGGCGGCGACGCCGGGGTGGGGCGCGGGGGTGTGGACGGTGCCGGTGACCGCGTCCCAGCGCTCGGCGCCGTAGTGGCCCAGGACCACCAGGTGCTCCAGTCCGGGTACGCCGGCGAAGCCCCCGTAGCGGACGGCCACTCCGGCCGGGCGGCCGGTGATCACGGCCACGGAGGCCGTGTGCGGGGCGAGGGCGGCGAGCGCGGGTACGGCGTCGGGGTGGGCCCGGGCCAGCTCGGGGTCGGCGACGATCTCTGCGAGCGTGCCGTCGAAATCGATGGCCACGACGGCCTTCTCGGGCCGCGCGAGAATCGCCGCGAGGCCGTCACGGCCGGACGGGGTGGCGGGGGTCGGCAGGGGTTCCGGTTGGCTTCCCATGCGGGTGACCCTATCGGGGGTGGGGGCACGTGTGGCGCGACGGGGCGTGGGGCTTGGCACCGGCCCGTTCGGCCCCGCTCCGGTCAGCGCCGCTCGCGTTGTTCGTCGCGGATCCGGCGGAGGCGGTTGACCGTGACGGGGTCGTGGGCGAGGGCGCGGGTGTCGTCGAGGAGGGCGTTGAGGAGCTGGTAGTAGCGCGTCGGTGAGACGCCGAGCTCCTCCCGGATGGCGCGTTCCTTGGCGCCGGGGGTGGGCCAGGGGTGCGTCTCCATGCGGAGGACGGCGCGGGCGCGGGCGTCCAGGGGGTGCGCTTCCATGCCGCCCACGGTAGCCGTCCCGGGGTGCGGCGGGGTGGGGCGGCTGGGGCTCTGCCCCAGACCCCGGGGGTCCGCCCCGCCCCTTCCCGCAACCCTCCGGGGGTGGAGCGGGGACCGAGACCGCTCCCGAGACCGCTCCCGGGGCTGCGCCCCGGGCCCCGCTACCGGTTCGGCTGCGGGCCGTGGGTGGCTGGTCGCGCAGTTCCCCGCGCCCCTGAAACCCCGGTCGGCTGCGGGCCGCCGCTCCCCGCGCCCCTGAAACCCCGGTCGGCTGCGGGCCGCCGCTCCCCGCGCTCCTGAAACCCCGGTCGGCTGCGGGCCGTGGGTGGCTGGTCGCGCAGTTCCCCGCGCCCCTAAAGGCCTCGGTGCTGGCCCGCACAGGCATCCCCAGCCCGTCCGGGGATTGAGGACGAGCGCCCTTAAGGCGCGACGGGGTGCAGGGGGCGGAGCCCCTCAGAAGGTCTGGGGGTCAGCCGGGCCAACCCGCCGCACGGGCGGGCGGGGCCCCAAGGAACCCAGGGTTATTCGGCGTTCTCCGCGTCCAGCGCCACCTTCGCGATGTCCTGCAGAACCGCCTTCGGCGACCCCCCGGGCGCCACAGCCGTACCGATCTTCTTCTTCACCGTCTCGCTCACCTTCGGCCACGACGTCTTGCCGACCGGCGGCAGCTCGGACGTCGGCAGCGCGGCCAGGAACGGCTTCAGCTCCTTGTGCTTGGCGTCCGCCGCCATCGCCGAGGACGCCGACACCGTGGACGGCAGCAGGTCGTACTGGTCGGCGAACTTGAGCACGTTGTCGTCGGAGAACGTGAAGTCCAGGAACTTGCCGATCTGCGCCCGGTGCCCGCCCTGCTTGAAGCCCATGATCCAGTCGGCGACACCCATCGCCGCCTTGGCCTGGCCGTTGGGTCCTGGCAGCGGGACCATGCCGAACTTGATGCCCTTCTTCTTCGCCTGCTCCATCAGCGAGGGGTGGCCGTTCAGCATGCCGACCTCCCCCTTGGCGAACGCGTCGAACGCGGCCTGCCGGTTCAGCTTGGCGGGGGCGACCGGACCGGTCAGCTCGGGCTCGACCAGGTTGTTCTTCAGCCAGTCGAAGGTCTGGATGTTCTCGGGCGAGTCGATGTCGTAGCCGTCGACGGTGTTGGTGTAGCCGCCGTTGCCGCTGAGCATCCACATCATGGTCTCGGCCTGCGCCTCCTCGCTGCCGAGCGGCAGCGCGAAGGGGGTCTTCACCCCCTTGGCCTTGAGCGCCTTGGCGTCGGACGCGATCTCGGCCCAGGTGGTGGGCGCCTTGATGTGGGCCTGGTCGAACAGCGTCTGGTTGTAGAAGAGCAGTCGCGTGGAGGCCACGAACGGCATGCCGTACTGGACGCGCTTGACGTTGCCCGCGTCCGCCAGCGGGGCGAGGAAGTTGGCCTCGACGGGGATCGAGAGCAGCTGGTCGACGCTGTAGAGCTTGCCGCTCGCCGCGTAGTCGGAGTACGCGCCGATCTGCGCGATGTCGGGGGCGTTGCCCGCCTTCACCATCTCGGCGACCTTGGCGTCGACCACGTCCCAGGAGAAGACCTGGACGTCGACCTTGATGTTCGGGTTCTTCTTCTCGAAGTCGGCCACCACGTTGTGCCAGTACGTCTTCGTGGTGTTGCCGCCGGCTATGTCGTAGTCGGCGGCCACCAGCTTGAGGGTGACGTCACCGGACCCGCTCTGCCCGCCGCATCCCGAGAGCACTGCCGTCATACCGAATGCGGCAACCGCCGCGGTCAAGCCCAAGAAGCGCCTGCGCACGCGCTATCCCACCCTCGTTGTGATCCTGGCGGATCCAGCCGGTCCCCCGTGACGTCCTGTATTGAGCTGCGATTTTCCCTCATACGGGGGAATGAGGTCTACACCAGTCGCATATCGCTTCCGCAACGCCCGGTGCAAGAGTACATTGGGGAACTTTCAGCGGAGAAAGCGCTTTCTCTTTCATCCGGCGAGTGGACTAGACCTTTAGTGGGTGTTGGCGCGAGACTGTCCCCGTGAGACACGTCATCGCCCTGGATGTGGGCGGCACCGGGATGAAAGCCGCCCTGGTCGGGGCGGACACCGCGCTGTCCGGGGACACTGCCCCCAGACCCCCCAAGCTGCTGCACGAGGCGCGCAGGCCCACCGGCAGGGAGCGCGGGCCCGAGGCCGTGGTCGAGTCGATCCTCTCCTTCGCCGAGGATCTGCGGGCGTACGGCGAGGAGCACCTGGGCGAGAGCGCGGTGGCGGCCGGTGTGGCCGTGCCCGGCATCGTCGACGCCGAGAACGGGATCGCCGCGTACTCCGCGAACCTGGGCTGGCAGGACGTACCGATGCGGCGGCTGCTCAGCGAGCGGCTGCACGGAGTGCCGGTCGCGCTCGGCCACGATGTGCGCACCGGCGGTCTGGCCGAGGGCCGCGTCGGCGCGGGCCGGGGCGCGGACCGCTTCCTGTTCGTGCCGCTCGGCACCGGCATCGCGGGCGCCATCGGCATCGACGGCCGGGTCGAGCCGGGCGCGCACGGCTTCGCCGGGGAGATCGGCCACATCGTCGTACGCCCCGGCGGCGTCGCCTGCCCGTGCGGCCAGCGGGGCTGCCTTGAGCGCCTCGCCTCGGCCTCCGCGGTGTCGCTTGCCTGGGCCGGGGCCAGCGGCGACCCGGACGCGGACGCCGCCGACTGCGCCAAGGCCGTCGAGTCGGGCGACCCGCGCGCGCTCGCGGTGTGGCGCGACGCGATCGAGGCGCTCGCCGACGGTCTGGTTACCGCGCTCACCCTGCTCGACCCCCGCGTGCTGATCATCGGTGGCGGACTGGCCGAAGCCGGGGAAACCTTGTTCGTACCGCTCCGGGCCGCCGTGGAGGAGCGGGTGACGTTCCAGAAGCTGCCCGAGATCGTCCCCGCGGCCCTCGGGGACACCGCCGGGTGCCTGGGCGCGGGCCTGCTCGCCTGGGACCTGGCGGCGGAATCCACCCGACCCGCCACCGCCACCGCCACCGGCTCCGACCCCAGCGCCCGTGCCGACTCCGACTCCGACTCCGACTCCGACTCCAGTGAGGTAACCGCCTGATGGCCGCATCGAAAGTTCTCTCCGGCGCCCGTGTCGTCCTCCCGACCGGGGTCGTCGAGAACGGACGCGTGATCGTCGACGGCACCGCGATCGCCGGAGCCGCCCCGGCCGACGCGGCCTCGCTCGACCTGTCGGGCCACTGGATCGTGCCCGGCTTCGTCGACATGCACAATCACGGCGGTGGCGGCGCCTCCTTCACCAACGGCACGGTGGAGGACGTCCTCAAGGGCGTCCACACCCACCGCCTGCACGGCTCGACCACCGTGGTCGCCTCCACGGTGACCGGCGAGATGGACGTCCTCGCCCAGCGCGCCGGGCTGCTCTCCGAGCTGGTCGAGCAGGGCGACCTGGCCGGCATCCACTTCGAGGGCCCGTTCATCTCGCCCTGCCGCAAGGGCGCGCACAGCGAGAGCCTGCTGCGCCATCCGGACCCGGCCGAGGTCCGCAAGCTGATGGACGCCGCGCGCGGCACCGCGAAGATGTTCACGCTCGCCACCGAGCTGCCCGGCGGCCTGGACTCGGTGCGGCTGCTCGCCGAGCACGGCGTCATCGCGGCGATCGGCCACACCGACGCCTCGTACGAGCAGACCGTCGAGGCGATCGACGCGGGCGCCACCGTCGCGACCCACCTCTTCAACGCGATGCCGCCGCTCGGCCACCGCGAGCCCGGCCCGATCGCGGCGCTCCTGGAGGACGACCGGATCACCGTCGAGCTCATCAACGACGGCACGCATCTGCACCCCGCGGCCCTCGAACTCGCCTTCCACCACAAGGGCGCGGACCGCGTCGCTTTCATCACCGACGCGATGGACGCGGCCGGGTTCGGCGACGGCCTCTACCACCTGGGCCCGCTGGAGGTCGAGGTCAAGGAGGGCGTGGCCCGGCTCGTGGAGGGCGGCTCGATCGCGGGCTCCACGCTCACCCTGGACCGCGCGTTCAAGCGCTCGGTGACGGTCGACGGCATCTCGGTGGAGGACACCGTACGGGCGCTCTCGGCGAACCCGGCCCGGCTGCTCGGCCTCGACGACAGGGTCGGCTCGCTGGAGCCCGGCAAGGACGCCGACCTGGTGGTCCTGGACGCCGACTTCACCGTCAAGGGCGTTCTGCGCAAGGGCAGTTGGGTCGTCGAGCCCCAGCTCGGCTGAGCCGCTGCCCGGGGTCCTCGGCCGAACCCCGGCCCGACGTCTTTCGCACGGCGGCCGGTCCGGGGGCTGGGCCTGCCGCCGTCCGTTTGACATGATCACCGGGTGATTCTGACCGTCACGCTGAACACCGCACTGGACATCACCTACCGCGTCCCCGCCCTCGTACCGCACGCGAGCCATCGCGTCGACGAGGTCACGGAGCGCGCCGGCGGCAAGGGCCTCAACGTCGCCCGGGTGCTCGCCGCGCTCGGGCACGAGGCGGTCGTCACGGGATTCGTGGGCGGCCCGAGCGGCGAGGTGCTGCGCGCGCTGCTCGCGCGGGACGCACCCGTCGACGAGCTCGTCCCGGTCGCGGGCGCCACCCGGCGGACCATCGCCGTGGTGGACGCGGCGACCGGCGACACCACCCAGCTCAACGAGCCGGGACCGCTCGTCTCGCCCGCCGAGTGGGAGGCCTTCCTCGTCACGTACGGGAGGCTGCTGGAGGGCGCGGACGCGGTGGCCCTGTGCGGGAGCCTGCCGCCGGGGCTGCCGGTGGGGGCGTACGCGCAGCTGGTGCGCCAGGCCCGCGGCGCCAAGGTGCCCGTGCTCCTGGACACCAGCGGCGAGGCGCTGCGGCGCGGGATCGCCGCCCGGCCCGACCTGGTCAAGCCCAACGCCGACGAGCTGGCGCAGCTGACCGGTTCGCGCGAGCCGCTGCGGGCGGCGCGGGACGCGCGCAGGCGCGGGGCGCACACGGTGGTCGCCTCGCTCGGCGCCGACGGCCTGCTCGCCGTCTCCCCCGACGGCCTGTGGCAGGCGGCGCCGCCGGCCGTGGTGCGCGGCAATCCGACGGGCGCCGGCGATTCGGCGGTGGCCGGTCTGCTGTCGGGCCTGGTCGAGGGCCTGGACTGGCCGGGGCGTCTGACGCGTGCGGTGGCCCTGTCCGCGGCGACCGTGGCGGCGCCCACGGCGGGCGAGTTCGACCTCACGACGTACGAGAAAACGCTCGGCTCGGTGCGCGTGACCGAGCACGCGCCCTGAGCCGAGCGTTCCACCCTGCTGACGGGGCGTCAGTCAGCTGTCAGCCAGAGCTGATCGAGGTTGGCGTTGCACTGGTTGCCCTGCTCGCAGGACACCTTGATCTCGTTGTCGCCCTTGGCAAGCGTGACGTTCGCGTACGTGGTGGCCCAGCCCTTGGCCCAGTCGCCGGCCGCGGCGTGCGCGTAGTTCTTCATGTTGATCGGGCGCGACTCGGCCTTGCCGTTGAGCGTTATCGTCGCGTTCGCGTCCGTGCCGGGCACGCCGAAGCGCAGGTTCAGCCGGTACGAGCCGGCCTTGGGGACATTGGCCTTCCAGGTGACCGAGGCGCCCACGTTGTTGAAGTTGCCGACGAACGCCCCGCCCGTGCCCTTGGCGCCGGGCACGTTGGTGCCGACCTGCGCGGAGCCGCCGAGCGTGAGCGTCGCCGCGTCGCCCTTGGGCAGCTCCGTCGAGCCGGAAGGCGTGGACGACGGGTCGCCGCTCGGCGTGGACGAGGCCTGACTGGATGCCGAATTGCCCGGATTGGCGGTGTTGTCCTTCTTGTCCTTGTCGCCGCTGTTGCTGGCCAGCGCCACCGCGATGCCGATGACGACGGCCGCGACCACGGCGACCGCTCCGATCAGCAGGCCCTTGGTGTTGGGGCCGCGGCCGCCACCGCCGTTCTGCTGCGGGGGCGGGCCCTGCCGGGGCGGGCCGCCGGCGTAGTTCTCGGGCGCCGCGTACTGCGCGGTCGGCTGCCCGTACTGCTGCTGCGCGGACCCCTGCTGCGGCGGGCCCTGGTACTGCGGAGGGCCTTGATACTGCGGGGCTCCCTGGTACTGCTGCTGCGGGATCTGGCCGCCGTACTTGCGCTCACCGACCGTGCGCACCTGGTTGTACGACGTCCTGGGGACTCCGGGCTGCTGCTGCCCCACCGTCGGACCCGGGTAGCCGTAGCCGCCACCGGTGCGAGGCGGGTTGGCGCCCTGCGCCTGTCCGTCCTCGTAGAGGTAGCCGAACGGATCGTCGTCCTCGGGGGTGTTCGCGCCGTTGTTGCCGGGCGTCGTCATCCGGGGTCACTCCTCACTGTCCGCCAGCCGTCGCCGACCGGCCGAGCCTACCCCGAACGGACCACTGCCCGATCTGGCCCCGAGCACACACCGCCGGGGCCGGGCCGCGGTCAGCCCGCGCGGCGGTGGACCTTGGAGCGGGAGCGCTTCTCGATGTACATCCGCTGGTCCGCGGAGCGCAGGACCTCTTCGACGGACATCCCGCAGCTGGCCCAGCCGATGCCGAAGCTGGCCCCGACGCGGACCGCCCGGCCGTCGACCCGGATGGGCGGAATGATCGCGTTGCGGAGCCGAACCGCCAGGTCGGCGGCGTCCGCCGCGCCGAGCCCGTCGGCGAGGACGACGAATTCGTCACCCCCGAGCCGGGCGACGGTGTCGCCGTCGCGCACCCCGGTGGTGAGGCGCCGGGCGACCTCGATCAGGACCGCGTCGCCGGTGTGGTGGCCGAACCGGTCGTTGATCGACTTGAAGCCGTCGAGGTCGCAGAAGAGCACCGCGAGCCCCTTCGCGCCGTCGTCGATCTCACTGTCGGGGGCCACGGTGTGGACGTGGTGGTCGTACGGTCCGCCGCCGGGCACCGCCTCGAAGTCGAAGCCGTCGGCGCGGAAGGCGTGCCCGTGGACCTCGGACTCGGCCGCTCCCGGCGGCCGGTCGTAGGCCGCGTCCAGGGATTCGGCCGCGGCCGCCGGGCCGACCGAGTGCGGCCGGGGACAGAGCCGGGCCGAGAGCCTCGCGCGCAGCTCGGCGCTGTTGGGCAGTCCGGTGAGGGCGTCGTGCGAGGCGCGGTGGGCGAGCTGGAGCTCGTGCCGCTTGCGGTCCTCGATGTCCTCGACGTGGGTGAGCAGGAAGCGCGGCCCGTCGGCGGTGTCGGCGACCACCGAGTTGCGCAGCGACACCCACACATAGGTGCCGTCGCGCCGCCCGAGCCGCAGTTCGGCCCGGCCGCCCTCGGCGGAGGTGCGCAGCAGCGTCCCTATGTCCTCGGGGTGTACGAGGTCGGCGAAGGAGTAGCGCCGCATGACGGAGGCGGGCCGCCCGAGCAGCCGGCACAGCGCGTCGTTGGTGCGCAGCAGGCGCCCGTGCTGGTCGCCGCCCATCTCGGCGATGGCCATGCCCGAGGGCGCGTACTCGAAGGCCTGCCGGAAGCTTTCCTCGCTCGCGCGCAGCGCCTGCTGCTCCCGCTCCAGGCGGACCAGGGCGCGCTGCATGTTTGCGCGCAGCCGGGCATTGCTGATCGCAATCGCGGCCTGCGAGGCGTACATCTGGAGGGCTTCCCGCCCCCAGGCGCCGGGCTTGCGGCCGTTGCGGGGCTTGTCGACGGAGATGACGCCGAGGAGTTCCTGGGTGCCGCCCGCGGCGTACATCGGGGCGTAGAGGCGGTCCTGGGGATGCCACTCGTCCTCGAACCGGGGGTCGGGGCCCTCGGTGTACCACTGCGGTACGTCGTCCTCCAGGAGCACCCAGCCCTCGGTGTGCGGGATGAAGCGCAGGCCGTCCCAGTCCTCGCCCATCGCGAGGCGGCGCTCCCAGGAGGGGCGCGAGCCGACCCGCCCGGTGATCAGGGCTTCGGCCGCGGCGTTGCCCGCGAAGGCGGCGACGACCAGGTCACCGTCGGGGCGTACGAGGTTGACGCAGGCCAGCTCGTAGCCGAGCCCGGCGATGACGCCGTCCGCAACGGTCTGCAACGTGTCCGCGAGGCTGCGGGCCGTGTTGAGCTCTCCGACCACCTGGTGCAGCTGCCGCAGGGTCGCAAGACGGACGTAGGGCTCCGACTCGGTCTCCATTGCTCGCTCTCCCCGAGACCTCGACAGCAACTCCTGGCTTCAGATCGGCATTCCTTCGTGCACTGTCCAGCCACTGAATCACAGCGAGCTGTCTAGCCGGTACACAGGGTCAACAAATAGTGCCTTCTGTGACTCAAGTCACAGCAGATGATGGGGGGTTGGCCGTTCTTTCCGTCTTTGCCCCCTACCTTTCCTGAACGCAAACTGAGAACGGGCCGGAAGCGGCGGCCCCTTCACACCAGGGCGCCACGGCCGGATCCGGCTCGGCCCAGGGACCTAGGTCCCGCCTGGTCCCAAGGCCCGATGCGCGTCGCGGTGGCAGGAGACTAGCGTTCCGGTTGTGTTGCAGACACCCCTGACCGCCGCCCTTTCCGCACTTGCTCCGGAAACCCCGCATCCTGTGGGGGTGAGCAATGACGAGTTCCGCGCCGCGATGTCCCGACTGGCCGCAGGCGTCGTCCTGGTGACCGCGCACGACACCGACGACGGCCCGCGCGGCGAAGACGTCGGCATGACCGCGACGGCCTTCCTCTCCGTCTCCCTCGACCCGCCCCTCGTCCTCATCTCGCTGCGCAACGGCTCGCGCATGGACGACCTCCTCGCGGAGCAGCCGCTGTGGGCGGTGTCCCTGCTGTCCGAGAGCCAGCGGCACATCGCGGGCCGGTTCGCGATGAAGGGCCGGATCAGCGACCGCCTGCTGTTCGAGGACATCCCGTACACCCGCGGCGAGGCCAGCGGCGCCCCTCTGGTCGGCGGCGCGCTCGCGACCCTGGAGTGCCGCACCGAGCAGCGCGTGGCGGCGGGCGACCACACCCTGGCCATCGGCCGCGTCCTGACGGCGGCCCTGCCGAGCGCGGAGGGCGGGCCGCTCACGTACTTCCGGGGGCGGTACCGGCAGTTGGGGTGACCTGACCGCCGTCCGGGTCAGCCGGGCGATCCTCGCAGCCGCGGCCGGGCAGGAAGCTCCTCTGAGACTCCCGCGTCAGCCCGGCCGCACGCGCGGCTTCCGTCTGCTTGGCCGAGGCGGGACTCAGGTCGCCGGTCCGGATCGTGGCCTCACGCAACTGACCCCACGGGGGCGGCCGCAGGAACGCCACCCTCAGCAGGCCGTCGCCGAGGTCGAGGGTGATGAGCCCCGTGCGGCCTTCACGCTCGTACACGACGTAGTCCCACCGCTTCACGTCGCGGCTCCCCCGTCGAGCACGGCCGGAGCGTGCGAAACCGGCCACCTTCTCGGCGCCGGCCGGGCGAGGAGCCGTTCCTGCCCGACCCGCGCCAGGTCGGCGACCCGGACGGGATCGCACACGTCACCCACGCGTTCCGGCGCCACGACCCAGTGCGCACCCGGCCCCTGCCTGCGGCTGGGGTGCGGAACCGCGAGCCCGGTCCCACGCCCCAGGCAACGGCTCGCCGGGGCCTGCCAGTCCCGTGCGGTCCGGGTCGGGGCCAGGGCGTAGTACGCGCCCGAATCTCGGATGACCGCCCCCTGGAGGTACTCCGCCAGGAACCAGGCGAGCGTCGCGTGCGCGGTGCTGCTCACGGCGGCGTGCACGACCGCGTCGGCGATCCGCACGGCCTCGAACCGGGCCCCGAGCGCGATCACGGGAGTCGCCTCCGGATCGCGCCCCCACTCCCGCAGCACCTGCCCGGCCTCGGGCATCGGGCCTGCGAGCCATGCGGTGAGCTGCCGTACGTCCGCGGTGCTCATACCGCGGCGCCGGGGGTGTTGACGGCGTCCCGTTCGACGTCGGCCAAGGTCGGGCGGGCACCTCCGACACTGGGCCGAGTGGGGGCCGTTCTGCGAGGCACGTTCATCATCTGCTCCGGTTCCTTCACTGGCATGGAGTGAAGGTAGGGGTGGATCAGACCCGTTACCCGAACAGGGAGTTCGGGCGAACCCAGGGTTCGGGTCCGTCAGGTGATGTGGAGACGTTCGGCAAGGCTGTCGACCTGGCGGCGATAGGTGGGCCGTACCCGTCTGCGCAGTTCTGCGATGAGGGTGATCGCCGTCGGGCTGCGCGAAAGATCCTCCGGTGAGAGTTCCTCCAGTGCGAGGAGGTGGACGAGGACCGCGGCGTCGTCCCGGCGCATGGCGTAGCAGCGAGCGACTTCCAGGGTGAACGTGAACTGCCGCTCCCGGCTGGGCAGGGCTTCGGTGTCGACTTCGTCCGCGACTCGCAGCGCTTCGGCCGACTCGCCGGCAAGCATCTCGATACTGAGGGCGTGCAGTTCCACGTTCGTGGGACCGAAGACGGTGTGCTGCACGTTGCCTTCCCCGGCCTCCCTCGCGAGGGGGACGGCCTTCTCCGCCAGGCGCGCTCGGGCGTTCCACCACTGGTGGTGGCGGGCCGCGGCAACAACGGCGACGAGTTCCAGGGCGCCCTGGATGGCGCTGATCCGAGGGGTTCTGGTCTCGCGGTCGAGTCGGCTGACGGCATTGAGTGCGATGTCGGCGGCCTCTTCGAGGGCGTCGTCGCGAGGATCGGAGAGCAGAACGTGGCCGAGATTCCAGGATGCCGCGGCGATCCGAACCGGATCGTCGGCGTCTTCGGCGGCGCGAACGGCCCGATCGGCGACCATCAGGGACAGATCGAGGCGCCCAACACGGCGGCAGTAGGAGCGCAGCAGCCCGTACAGGTCGACAGACGTGCGCAGGGCATCACGCCGGGCCGCCGGGTCGCTGCCGTCGCGGTGGACACGTACCGCGTGCTCGACATCCACGATGAGAGCGGGGAGTACGACGGCGATGCCAGTGAAGCGCGTCGTTGAGGTCTGCCAGATCCGCCACGCCCGTTCGACCCGCTCACGGAGCACTGCGGACTCGACGGGCTCGCCGGACCGGGCTGGGCCGTAGCCCATGAGTGCGCGGGCGACGGCTGGTTCGTCGGTCACGGGTGCCGGGAGTTCGGGTGGGGTCTGCTCGGCGAGGAGGGCGGCGACGGGTACGCCTAGTTCGGCGGCGAGGCGGGAGAGCACGGCGGCGGAGGGGACGCGTGCGCCGTTCTCGATGAGGGACAGGTAGCGCTCGCTGATGCCGCAAAGACCGGCGACGGCGGCCTGTGTGCGGTTGCCGTTCGTGGTGCGGTAGTACGCGATCCGCCCACCGATCGGCAGTCTTGGTGCGTCCATGTTGTGCTCGCTCCCTCCCCGCGTGGTGGGTGTTCCGTCAGCCTAGGGCGACGACACACGTCGCGGACACTTTCTGTGACCATCGGTGCACAGGCTCGATACCTTGTGGGATTCGGGGAGTTGGGGAGGCCGGACATGCGGCTGGTGCTGTGGGACATCGACCACACTTTGATCTCGACACGTGGGGTGGGGAGGGAGCTGTCGGCTGCGGCGTTCCTTCGTGTGACGGGGCAGCCGATGCGGGAGCAGGCGAAGATCGACGGGATTACAGAGCCGGTCATCTTTCGGGAGACCGCGAAGCTGCACGGCCTGGTTACTGGGCGAGCGGACTTCGAGGAGTTCGCCCAGGTGCTGTCCGAGGAGCATCGGACTCGGTCGGGTGAACTGCGCGAGCACGGGGTAGCGCTGGCCGGCGCTGCCGCGGCCCTCGGAGCCCTTGACGCGGCCCGCGTGACACAGACCGTGGTGTCGGGAAACGTACGGGCCGTGGCGGGGATCAAGCTGGCTGTGTTCGGGCTCGACCGGCACATCCGCTGGGAGCTCGGCGCCTATGGTGAAGACGCGGACGGACGAGCGGAGTTGGTACGGCTTGCCCTGGAGCGTTCCGGCGCGACGGCCGTAGACACGGTGCTGATCGGCGATACCCCGGCCGACGTCCAGGCAGGGCTCGCTAACGGGGTGCGGGTCATCGCCGTGGCCACGGGGAGCAGTGACGAGCACGAGCTGCGCGGTTGTGGGCCGTTCGCGGTTCTGCCGGATCTGTCCGATACGGAGCGTTTGGTGATGCTGATCGCCGAGGGGGCGTAGGGGCCATCGTCGTACCCCTACGGGAGCCGGAGGCTTCTCGGGCCGACGCCGCCGACCGCCGCCGAAGGCCGAACCGGCACCCGGCCCGGCATCTCCGAGGGAAGGGCCCGGCACCGGCGCCCCCGGCGCCTACCAGTCCCGCCCCGAGCGCCCCTTCTTCGTCTGGGCGCGGGCCTTCTTCTCGCGCAGGCGGCGCTCGTTGATGCCGCGCGGGATCTTCGTGGCCCGGCGCGGCTTGGGCGGCGGGGCGGTCGCCTCGGCGAGCAGCGAGGCCAGGCGCACGGCCGCCGTCTCCCGGTTGCGCCACTGCGAGCGGTGCTCGGACGCGCGTACGGACACGACGCCGCCCACCAGACGGCTCGCGAGCCGTTCCAGGGCGCGGGCCTTCCAGACCTCCGGCAGCGCCTCGGTCTTCGCGAGGTCGAAGCGGAGCTCCACCTGGGAGTCGCTGGTGTTGACGTGCTGGCCGCCGGGCCCTGACGACCTGGAGAAACGCCAGATCAGCTCGGCCTCCGGGAGGGAGACGGAGCCGCGGATGACATAGGGCCCGGACATGACATCCATGGTGCCGGGTACGCGGCACCCCGTCACGCGCTTTTCGCGGTCGCGGGGCCCCCGGCGACGGGCCGCGACCGCCCTTGACGGCCCTTTGGCAAAGAAAGCAAAGCGGGATGGAACCTCTCGGTCCCCTGCCGACGTTATGGGAGATGACGGTAGCTTCGGGACGGCTCGAAGCCCGCACACCACGATGAAGGGGACATCCCATGGCTGTAAGCCTGTCCAAGGGCGGCAACGTCTCGCTCACCAAGGAGGCCCCGGGCCTGACCGCCGTCACGGTCGGCCTCGGCTGGGACGTCCGCACCACCACCGGAACCGACTTCGACCTGGACGCCTCGGCCATCGCGGTGAACGCCACGGGCAAGGTCTACTCCGACGGCCACTTCGTCTTCTTCAACAACAAGTCGACGCCGGACCAGACCATCGTCCACACCGGTGACAACACCACGGGCCAGGGCGAGGGCGACGACGAGGCGATCAACGTCAACCTGGCCGGCCTGCCCGCCGACGTCGACAAGATCGTCTTCCCGGTCTCCATCTACGACGCCGAGACGCGCTCGCAGAACTTCGGCCAGGTGCGCAACGCCTACATCCGCATCGTGAACCAGGCCGGCGGCGCTGAGATCGCCCGCTACGACCTGAGCGAGGACGCCGCCACCGAGACCGCGATGGTCTTCGGCGAGCTGTACCGCAACGGCGCCGAGTGGAAGTTCCGTGCCGTGGGCCAGGGTTACGCCTCGGGCCTGGTCGGCATCGCGCAGGACTTCGGCGTCAACGTCTGACGTTCGGCCGTTCCCAACGGCAGTTGAGCGCGAAGGTGCCCCCGGCGATCATCGCCGGGGGCACCTTCGCGTCCGGCGTGGCGGACACCATCCGCGCCGGGGGCGCCTTTCACGCGCTCGCCGAGCACGCGGACCCCCTCAGCAACTCCCTTACCGGCGGCTTGAATTAGTCGTTCAGCGGACAGCATCCACCTGTTTTCGGACACGATCAGGTCAAATAGTTGTCGCGTCACTGTCAAGAAGAGGTCATCGCCTGGCAGTCTCCCATTCGCCCCCACGGAACGAGTGAAGGAGACCACCGAGTGCGAACCACTCTGCGTGCCGCCGCTCTTGCTGCATCCGCCGCCATGGTCGTCGTCGGCGTCCAGGCAGGCTCCACCGCCGGTGCCACCGACCGCGCCGCCGGCGCCACCGCGCTGGACCTCACCACCACCCAGCGCGCCGACGCCCTGAGCGCGGCGCAGGACGCGGCGCCCGCCACCGCCAAGGAACTCGGGCTCGGCGCCAAGGAAAAGCTCGTCGTCCGCGACGTCGTCAAGGACGCCGACGGAACGGTCCACACCCGCTACGAGCGCACCCTCGACGGCCTGCCCGTCCTCGGTGGCGACCTCGTCGTGCACACCGCGAAGGACGGCGCCGTCAAGGGCGTCGACAAGGCGACCGACGCGAAGATATCCGTCGCCACCACCACCTCGCTCAAGGCCGCCCCCACCGGCTCGCGCAAGGTCGTCTGGGCCGCCTCCGGCAAGCCCGTCCTCGCCTACGAGCGCACCGTCACCGGCACCCAGCCGGACGGCACGCCGAGCCGCCGCGACATCGTCACGGACGCCACCACCGGTGCCCAGCTGTACTCCCACGAGGAGATCGAGACCGGCACCGGGACCAGCGAGTACTCCGGCACGGTCACGCTCGGCACCACCAAGAGCGGCTCGACCTACAGCCTCACCGACGCCGCGCGCGGCGGCCACAAGACGTACGACCTGAAGGGCGGCAGCTCCGGCACCGGCACGCTCTTCACGAAGTCCACCGACACGTGGGGCAACGGCTCGCCGTCCAACCGCGAGACCGCCGCCGTCGACGCCCACTACGGCGCGGCCGAGACGTGGGACTTCTACAAGACCGAGCTGGGCCGCAACGGCATCGCGGGCAACGGCAAGGCCGCCTACTCCCGGGTCCACTACGGCAACGCGTACGTCAACGCGTTCTGGGACGACAGCTGCTTCTGCATGACGTACGGCGACGGCCAGGGCAACAACAAGCCGCTCACCGCGCTGGACGTGGCCGGCCACGAGATGAGCCACGGCCTGACCGCGGCCACCGCCAAGCTGAACTACAGCGGTGAGTCCGGCGGCCTCAACGAGGCGACCAGCGACATGTTCGGCACCTCGGTCGAGTTCTTCGCCAACAACGCCTCCGACAAGGGCGATTACCTCATCGGCGAGAAGATCGACATCAACGGCAACGGCACCCCGCTGCGCTACATGGACAAGCCCAGCAAGGACGGCGCGTCGGCCGACTACTGGTCGAGCGGCGTCGGCAACAAGGACGTGCACTACTCGTCCGGCCCGGCCAACCACTTCTTCTACCTGCTGTCCGAGGGCAGCGGCGCGAAGACGATCAACGGGGTGAACTACAACTCGCCCACGTACGACGGCTCCAAGGTCACCGGCATCGGCCGCGTCAAGGCGTACAAGATCTGGTACAAGGCGCTCTCCACGTACATGACCTCGACCACCAACTACAAGGCCGCGCGCGCCGCGACCCTGAAGGCGACGGGCGACCTGTACGGCACGACCAGCACCGAGTACAAGACGGTGGGCGCCGCCTGGACCGCCATCAACGTGAAGTGAACCGTGCGGTGTAGCGCTCCAACGCGCTTGCCCTGACGGGCAGTCGGGCCCGGCACCCTATGGGGTGTCGGGCTTTCCGTCTCCGTAGAGCCAGATGTCCCATACCGCCGAGAGGCGGTGGCCCATCTCGTCGTCCACGAAGCGGACGAAGTCCTTCGTGGAGGCGTTGCCGTGGCGGTGGACGCGCACCCAGTCCTGGACCAGGGTGCGGAACCTGGCGTCGCCGACGGCCTCGCGGATCTTGTGGACGACCATGGCGCCGCGCACGTACACCGGCCGCCCCGAGACGTCGGAGGCGGTCGGCGGCTTGGCCGGCGGGAAGGCCCAGATCTCGTCGCCGTCGTCCTTGGCGTACTCCCCGTCGAAGATCTGCTGTGCGCTCGGACCGCCGTGGTCCTCGCTCCACAGCCACTCCGTGTACTGCGCGAAGCCCTCGTTGAGCCACATGTCCCGCCAGGCGGCCGGGGTGACGGAGTCGCCGAACCACTGGTGGGCCAGCTCGTGCACGAGGGTGCTGGCGTCGAAGTGGTCCAGCGGGAGCACCGGCCGGTTCTGGGTCTCCAGGGCGTAGCCCGAGGCCTTCGCGGGCGCCACGATCACCCCGGTGGACGCGAACGGGTACGGCCCGAACCGCTTCTCCTCCCAGGCGAGCATGTCCGGCAGCTGAGCGACGACGGCGGCGGTCTGCTTGCGCACCCCGGGATCGATGGCGCTGTAGATCGGAATGCCGGACTTGGTCGTGCCCTTGTCGATCTCGTACGGCCCGATCGCGACGGTCGCCAGATAGGTCGCCATCGGCTCCTTCGTACGCCAACTGAACGTAGCCCGGCCCTTGTTGACGGTCCGTGACACCAACTCGCCGTTGGACACGGCCTGGAGACCGTCGGGCACGGTCACCTTGATGTCGTACGTGGCCTTGTCGCTCGGGTGGTTGTTGGACGGGAACCAGGCCATCGAGCCGGTCGGCTCCCCGAGCGCGAGCACGCGGCCGCCGGGCGAGCGCAGCCAGCCTTCCTGCGAGCCGTCCAGGTCCGTGATGGTCTTGGGGCGGCCCGAGTAGCGCACGTACGCGGTGAACGTCTCGCCCTCGGTGAGGTCTTCCGCGGGCCGCAGGGTGAGCTCGTCCCCGGCCCGGTTGACGGCGGCCGGCTCGTCGTCGACGGTGGCCGACTCCACGTCCATGCCCGCGAAGTCGAGGTCGAAGGCGCTGAGGTCCTTGACGGCCCTGGCCACGATGGTGGCCCCGCCCTTGAGGCGTCCGCTCCCCGGGTCGTAGTCCAGGTCCAGGCTGTAGTGCTGGACGTCGTAGCCGTCGTTGCCCAGCTTGGGGAAGAGCGCGTCGCGCATGCCGGAGGAGCCCGGGGTGCCGGTCACTCCGCCGCTGCACGAGGTGACGGCGAGGGCGGTGAGCAGCGCGACGGCCGCGAGGCGGGTGCGGCGGGTGCGGTGCGTTCGGCGTGTTCGGCTGCCCCCGAGCCGTGCCGGTAGTGCCCGCCTCTCCGGTCCTTTGTCCACGTCTGTGATCCTACGGGCGACACGGCCACCCGCGACCGGGGGCCGTGATTCCGCTACCAGGGCTTTACTTGGGGGTCCCGCGTGCGGGGCTCCGCGTGCCCTACTTCCCCAGTGCCGCGACGCCCGCCTGCGCGAACTTCTCGTCGAGGTCGCCACTCGGGGCCCCGGCCACGCCGACACCGGCGATCGGTGCGCCCTTCGCCTGGACCGGGGCGCCGCCCGCCAGGAACAGGGTGCCGGGGATGTCCTTCAGGTTCGGGGTCTGGGCGAGGCGCTTGGCCAGCTCGGAGGTGGGCGCGTTCCAGGAGACGGCGGTGTACGCCTTGCGCTCGGCCGACTCCGGCGACTGCGGGCCCGCGCCGTCGCCGCGCAGCGTCACGATGGTGTTGCCGTCGCGGTCGACCACGGCGACGGAGACCTTCTGGTTCTCCTTGCCGGCCGCGTTGAGGGCGGCCTGGGCGGCCTTGGTCGCGGCGGTCACGGTGAGGTGGGTGGAGGTGGTGAGGTTCTGACCGGCGGCGGGGGCCGCCGCCGGGACCGCGGTGCCGGCCGTGCCGCTCGCGGCATTGGCGGTGACGACGCCGAAGGTGCCGGCGGCGGCGATGGCGAGCGCGGTGGCGGACAGGGCGAGCTTCTTGTTCTTCTTGGTGAGGTTCATGCTTCGATCCTGGCGGCGCGAAGGCCCCGTTCCCCTCGGCGTACCGGCTGCTCCCGCGGCGCGGTACGGCGGATGGCCCCGTCAGCCGATCGGTTGATGCGGGGGTGGCCGGAGCGGGTGACGATGAGGGGGCGGCTCGTGCGTACGGGCAGGTGAGAGGCGTGAACGAGGAGGGCGGAGGACGGATGGCCGACAGCGGCGACGACCGCGACGAGGACGGCGGCGGCGCCCGACGCGCGGCACACGACACCATCGCCGACGGCCACGACGAGCCCGGCGACGACCTCGACGCGGACGCCCGCGGCAACGGACCCGCGGCACACGACACCATCGCCGACGGCCACGACGAGCCCGGCGACGGTCCCGGGGCACACGGCGCCGTCGATCCGCCCGGTACCGAGCGGTGGCTGCCGGTCGTCATGCACGCGGCGTTCTTCCTGCTGCTCGGCGCCTCGCTCGCCCGGTTTCTGATCCGGCACCCCGGGGACGCCCGCACGCCGTGGATCATCGCGCTCTCCACCGCACTGGCCCTGCTGTACGTGCTGGGTCCCGCGCTGGGCTCACGGCCGACGCCGCGCCGGCTGGCCTGGCTCGGCGGGGTCGTGGCCACCTGGATGGTCCTGGTGGTGCTCGCGCCGAGCTTCGCGTGGTGTGCGGTGCCGCTGTTCTACACCGGTCTGCGGACGCTGCGGCCACGCGCGGCGCTGGTCCTGGTCGCGGTGCTGACCGCGTTCGTCGTGATCGCCCAGGTCGAACTCTCCACCAACGGCTTCGACCCGAACCTCGTGCTCGCCCCGCCCGCCGTGGCGGCGATCGCGACCGCCGTGTTCGTACAGATGCAGCGCCAGTCCGACCGCCAGCATGAACTGGCAGAGCAGCAGAGGCAGTTGATCGACGACCTGCTGCGCACGCGGCGCGAACTCGCCGCCACCGAACGCCGTGAAGGCACGCTCGCCGAACGCCAGCGGCTCTCGATGGAGATCCACGACACCCTCGCGCAGGGCCTGTCCAGCCAGCAGATGCTGCTCCAGGCCGCCGACCGGGTGTGGGCCAGCGACACCGACGCGGCCCGCCGCCATGTCCGTACGGCCGAGTCCATCGCGGAACGCAACCTCGCCGAGGCCCGCCGGTTCGTGCACGACCTCACCCCCGCCGACCTCGCGGCGGGCGGCGGCCTGGACGAGGCGCTGCGGGCGCTCGCGGCGCGGGAATCGGCGGAGTCGGAGTCGGGGGCGGGGGCGTTCGAGGTGCGTTGCCACATCGACGGGGCGCCGGTCGCGGCGCTGCCCGAACGGGTCGGCTCGGCCCTGCTGCGCATCGCCCAGGGCGCGCTCGCGAACGTACGCGAGCACGCCGGGGCGACGACGGCCGCGCTCACGCTCACCTATCTGGGTGACCAGGTGGTCCTGGACATCGCGGACGACGGCCGGGGCTTCACGCCCGGCCCGCTCGGCGTACGGGCCCCCTCCCCCGGCGTACGAGGGCACGGCCTGCCCGCGATGCACGCCCGGGTCCGGCAGCTGGGCGGCACCCTGACCGTCGAATCGTCCCCCGGCGAAGGCACCGTCCTGTCCGCCGCGATCCCCTTGGAGCCGCGCCCATGACCCCATCGCCCGTTCCGGTACGGATCCTGCTGTGCGACGACCACGTGGTGGTGCGGGCGGGGCTGCTGGCGCTCATCGGCAGCGAGCCGGACATCGAGGTGGTCGGCGAGGCGGGCAGCGGCGAGGAGGCGGTGGCCGCGGCGGCCAAGCTGAAACCGGACGTGGTGCTCATGGACCTCCAGCTGGGGCCGGGCATCGACGGCGTCGAGGCGACGCGGCGGATCTCGGCGAGCGGGGTGCACGTGCTCGTCCTGACGACGTACGACACGGACGCGGACATCACGCGGGCGATCGCCGCGGGGGCGACCGGGTACCTCCTGAAGGCGGAGCGCCCCGAGGAGCTGTTCGCCGCGATCCGGGCGGCGGCGCAGGGCCGTACGACGCTGTCCCCGCCGGTGGCGAGCCGCGTCATGAACCGGCTGCGGGGTGCCTCCCGGCCCGCCCTCACCCCGCGCGAGCTCGACATCCTGGCCCAGCTGGCCAACGGCCTCGGCAACCGGGAGATCGCGCGGGCGCTGTTCATCAGCGAAGCGACGGTGAAGACGCACCTGGGACGCATCTACGAGAAGCTCGGCGTCGATACGCGGGCGGGGGCGGTGTCGGTGGCCAAGGAACACCGCCTCCTGCCCTGAGGGGGTGCGGGGGGGCTCGCGGGG
This sequence comes from Streptomyces sp. CB01201, assembly GCF_002803085.1. GTDB lineage: Bacteria > Actinomycetota > Actinomycetes > Streptomycetales > Streptomycetaceae > Streptomyces > Streptomyces hundungensis. The sequence continues at coordinate 178,918 of NZ_NNBJ01000013.1, forward strand.
GCTTACGGGGGCGGGCCGGCCCGGGGAGTTCGCCCGCCCACCCGCCCGTGATGCCCACCCGCCCGTGATGCCCCCCGGCCCACCCGCCGGGGCGGGTCAGCCGGAGACGCAGAACTCGTTGCCGGCGGGGTCCTGGAGGGTGGTCCACGCGAGGCCCGGCGCGCTGTGCTCGCCGACGATCGTGGCCCCCATCTTCACCAGCCGATCCACCTCGTCCCTGCGGTCCGACGAGGAGAAGTCGACATGGATACGGTTCTTGCCCACCTTTGCCTCGGGCACGCGCTGGAAACCCAGGACGAGCGGCTGGGCCGCGAGGACGACGAACTCACCGAAGTCCTGGGCCACTTCAACCCCCAGGGCCCCCGCCCACCAGTAGGCAAGGGCCCGGGGCTCCGCACAGTCAATCGTGATCATCTTCGCCGAAAGCGCCATGCGACCACGGTAGATCAGAAGGAGCGCTCCCGGACCTCACCTCTCGACCCCGGCCCACCTACAGAGGCACGGAGACCGCGGCACTCCCCCTCCACCCCGGCCCACCTACAGGGGCGCGGGGAACTGCGCGAACGGCCCCCACGGCCCGCAGCCGATGCATCCCACCCCCGGAGGCCGCACGGCGGAGCCGCAAAAGTCACAGCGGGCCAAAGGGGAGGCTGCCGCAGGGGCCGTAGGGGGCCGCAGGGGGCCGCAAATGGGACGTGCCCCAAGCCATGGCACCATCGAGGCGTGCTCGACATCGGCTACTCCCTATCCCGCCGCTTCCCCGACCCCACCCGCATCGACTACAGCCGCGCGGACGTCTACACCCTCCGCCACGACCTCTTCTGCGGAGACGTCTACCTCGCCGACACCAAGGCGGACCGCGAGGTGTCCACAGCCTGGGGATGGGTGCCCGTGCTCGACTTCGCCTGGGCGCTGTGCGACACCGTCGAGAACCTGGACCAGGATCCCCTCGGCTCCCGCGCCGCCCGCCCCCAGTACGCCGAGATCGACTTCACCGAGTCGACGGACCGCATGCTGTTCGAGCGCCGCTTCGGCTGGGTGGACGTCGAGGCGGACTGGATGCCCGCCGACGAGCCCCCGCTCACCTTCGCGCACACCGAACTCCGCCGCGAGACAAGGGACTTCCTGCACGATCTGATCGCGGACCTGACCGACCTCCACGAGGGCCTCGGCGAGAACCCGATCGTCTGGGACCTCCAGGCCCGCTTCCCCCGAATCGACTGACGGCCGGCCCCCCAGGGGGAGGACCAGGCGAATGGAACCGGGAGGGGGCCGGGACCGGGGCCGGGAGCGGGCCGGGACCGGGGCCGGGAGCAGGACCGGGACGGGGGCCGGGAGCAGGACCGGGACCGGGACCGGGAGCAGGACCGGGAGCAGGGCCGGGGCCGGGAGCAGGGCCGGGACCGGGGCCGGGGCCGGGAGCAGGACCGGGACCGGGGCCGGGGCCGGGAGCAGGACCGGGACCAGGGCCGGGGCCGGGAGCAGGGCCGGGACCGGGGCCGGGGCCGGGAGCAGGGCCGGGACCGGGGCCGGGAGCAGGACCGGGAGCGGGGCCGGGAGCGAGAGGCTCGCTCACGCCTCCACCCGCACCCCCACCTGCGCCGCGAACGCCGGTGCCAGATCCAGGAGTTGGGACGGGCTGATGACCGCCCCCGCGAGCCGCTCCACCCCGCGCGCGATGTCGAGCAGAGTCGCCCCGCGCAGATCGACGTCCTTGAGCCGGGCCCCCGTGAAGTCCGCCCCGCGCAGCTCGCAGCCGTGGAACTCGACCCGTACGAGCGAGGCCCCGCCGAAGTCCGGCTCGGAGAGCACACAGCCCTCGAAGACGACGTCGCGCAGCTCGGCCTCGCGCAGGTTCAGATAGTCGATCTTGCCACCGCGGATCAGCACCCGCTCCAGGACCGAGCCGTGCAGCTGCACCCCGCCCATCCGGACGTCGCGCACCTCCACGTCGCGCAGGCTGGCCCGCGCCAGATCCGTACCCACCCCACGGATCCCGGAGAGCACCGAGTCGATGAAGCGGGCTCCGGTCAGCCGCGTATCGTCCAGGACGCATCCGTACACACCGCAGTCGAGGAAGCGCGAGCTGGGCGCCTGCTGGCGCGACAGGTCGAGATCCCTGAACTCAAGCCCGTCATAGTCACCCTCCGGCTCCAGCTCACCCGCGCCGAACGGCGCCAGTGGCGGCAGTCGCACCTCCGCCCTGCGGGCACCCGCCCTAGCCGCCGTCTTCTTCGCACTCCGTGCCGCTGCCATATCCCCATGCTGGACCATGGCACTGACAATCACCCCTGCTCGGAACCGGGGGAACCGCTCACTCCATAAATTCGCGCCCTGGACATGTCACATTCCAGCCGCCCGTTCCGTCCCGTTTCCGTACGCCTTCCAGGACCGGAACCGCGCCCGTGCCGGGGCCGTACCGCCGCCGGCCCCGCACCGTACGAACGCGGAACCACACGCCGGCGCGGCGGCACCTCGCGAAGCCCCGAACAGGGTCTGCTGGAGGGCGAGTTCACCCAGGACACCCCGGGCTGGCCGGAACGCTTCCCCGGCCCGGGCCCCGGCCCCCGCCCCCGGCCACCGGTCAGCGGCTACGCCTGGGCATCCGCCGTCGCCGCCCCCGGCTTCCCCGGCTTCCCCGGCTTCCCCTGCTTCCCCGACCCCCCTGGCGTCCCCAGTTCCGCCAGCGCCCCGTCCGTGAGCCGGTAGACCGACCACTCGTCCTGCGGCCGCGCGCCCAGCGACTCGTAGAATTCGATCGTCGGGGTGAGCCAGTTCAGGACCGACCACTCCAGGCGGTCGTAGCCGCGCTCCACGCACACACGGGCCAGCTCCTTCAGGAGCGCCTTCCCGTGGCCGCCGCCGCGGGCCCCGGGGCGTACGTACAGGTCTTCCAGGTAGATGCCGTGCGTCCCGCGCCACGTCGAGAAGCTCAGGAACCAGATCGAGAAGCCCACCGGCTCGCCCGAACCGTCCTCGGCGATGTGTGCGAAGGCGGCCGGGCGCTCGCCGAACAGGGCCGCGTGGAGCTGGGCCGGGGTGGCGCGGACCTCGTCCAGGGACTTCTCGTGCTCGGCGAGCTCGCGGATCATCTCGTGGATCACGGGGACGTCGGCGGCTGTGGCGTTACGGATCATTGGCGAAGGGTAGGCACCGGCCCCGGTGCCCCGCCCGCCTATTTCGTCATGCGGACACCGGCCCGGGCGGACCCGCGCTCCCAGCACCGACGGCCCGGGCCCCCGGCCCCAGCGAGCCAAGACCCCGGCCCCGGCGGCCCGGATCCGAGCCCCGACGGCCACCGATCACCGCCCCGGCACCCCTCACCCCGATCCCGGCCACCCCGAGCCCGATCGGTCCCGACACCCCGGCCCCGGCCGGCGGCCCGGATCCCAGCTCCGACGGCCGCCGACTACCGCCCCGGCACCCCGCACCCCGAGCCCGATCGGTCCCGACACCCCGCACCCCGGTCCCGGCCGACACCCCGCACCCCGGTCCCGGCCGACACCCCGCACCCCGGTCCCGGCCGACGCCCCGCACCCCGGTCCCGGCCGACGCCCCGGGATGTCGGTCCACCCGCCCGACCCGCCCCCATGGGTGAATCGGGGCATGAGGCCCCTCCCCCCCGACGCGCGGCCGATCCGGCGCAGGCTGCGCTCCATCGGCGTCTCCATCGGCGTCTCCCTCGGTGCCGTCGGCGTCCGCGTCGGTGGCTACATTCGCAGCGCGCCCGGCACCTACCTCTGGCTCGCCGCGCTGTTCGTCACCACCATCGCCATGCACCACATGTCACCGGAGTTCGAGGCCGACTTCCTGCGGCAGCGGTCCACCAACATCCACGAGCTGTCGACCAACCCCCGCCGGGTCCTGATCGCGAGCGCGTTCTGGATCGACGGCGGCACCTGGCTCTCGTACGCCGTCCTCTACAGCGTCTTCCACGCCCAGGCCGAACGCTGGCTCGGCACCGCGCGCTGGCTGCTCGTGGCCTTCGGTACGCACGTGGCCGCCACCTTCATCAGCGAGGGCGCCCTGCTGTGGGCCGTCCGGCACGGCTACGCCCCGCACTCGGCCGTCAACACCCTTGACGTGGGCGTGAGTTACGCGCTGGCCGGTGTCGTCGCCGTACTCACGTACCGGATCGCGACCCCGTACCGCTACCTCTATCTGCTCGGCGTACTCGTCATCTACGGCGCCCCGCTGATCAGCGGCCGCACCTTCACCGACCTGGGGCACTTCGCGTCCGTGCTCGTCGGGCTCGCCTGGTATCCGCTCACGCGCGGGCAGGGCGGGCCGCCGTGGAATCCGGCCGACACGGTAAGGAGTACGGCCGCGGCCGGCCGGCGGCTCCGGCGGCACCGGCGGGCGGGCCGGCCGGATCCCGGGGGCTTCGACCGGAGTTCCCGCTAGGAGACGCCCGCCTCGGCGAGGACCTTCTTGAACGCGTCCGCGTCGAAGAGCGCACGGCCGTCGCCGTCCGGCTTCTTGCCGTCGATCAGGACCACGGGGCTGCTCTGGACGCCCGAGTCCTCGAAGGCCTTCTCCGCCGCGCTCACGAAGTCGCCGTACGAGTTGTCGCGCACCGCCTTGTCGAAGGCGGCTCCGCGCAGCCCCGGCACCTTGTCGGCGATCTTCAGGAGGTTGTCGGCGGTGAACGCGTCGTCCGTCTCCTCCTTCGGCTGGCTGACGAAGACAGCCGCGTGGAACTCGGGGAACTTGCCCTGCTCGACCGCCGCCCGCATCGCGTTGACCGCCCGCTTCGAGCTGTCGCCGCCGAAGTTGCGGTCCAGGAACGAGGCGATCGTGTAGCGGATCTTGACCTTGCCCTCGGCCGCGAGCCGGGCGACCGCTCCGGCGCCGCCCTCCTCGAAGTGCTTGCAGAACGGGCAGCGCGGATCCTCGTACACCGTCACGGTGTGCGGCGCCTTCGGATCGCCGACGACGATTTCCGCACCCTCGACCTTGGCGGGCAGTTTCGCCAGCGTGGCCGCGTCCGGGGAGGACTTGGCGGTCAGCTCCGCCTGCGAGGACGTGCCCGATCCGGAGCCGGAGGAGCAGGCGGCCGCCGAGAGGCCGAGGGCGGCGGCCGCCACCACCGCGACGGCGGCACGACGGAAACTGCGTACACCCATGAAGACTCAACCCTTCGGCACAAAAGCGGCGAAACCCACCTGACCTTCGACACTAAACACCCACCCGTGCCGCCACCCGCGCCAAAGGTCCCGCCCCACGCCGCCGTTGGTCCCACGGATTCCGCAACGCGCCCGCCACCTGCGAATTCCATGGGTGGACAGTTCCGGGAGGCGGGTGTACGAACAAGCCCCATGAGCGCGATCAACGGCGGAATCTCCTTCTGGTACGCAACCGACGGCCTCCCCACCCCCCGCGAGCCGCTGCCCGGTGACGCGACCGCCGACGTGGTGATCGTCGGCGGCGGCTACACCGGCCTGTGGACGGCGTACTACTTGAAGAAGGCGGCGCCCTTCGTCGACATCGCGGTCCTCGAATCCCGCTTCTGCGGCTACGGCGCCTCCGGCCGCAACGGGGGCTGGCTCTACAACGGCATCGCGGGCCGCGACCGCTACGCGAAGCTGCACGGCCAGGAGAGCGCGGTACGCCTCCAAGAGGCGATGAACGACACGGTGGGAGAGGTGGTGCGGGTCGCCGATGCGGAGGGGATCGACGCCGACATCCACCGCGGCGGGGTACTCGAAGTCGCCTACACACCAAGCCAGTTGGGACGCCTGAAGGCCTTCCACTCCGCCGAGGTGGCCTTCGGCGAGAAGGAGCGCGTCCTGCTCGGCGCGCGCGAGACCGCCGAGCGGATCCGGGTGGCCGGGGCGGTCGGCTCGACCTGGACGCCGCACGGGGCACGCATCCACCCGGTGAAACTGGTCAAGGGCCTGGCCCGGGTGGTGGAGTCCCTCGGCGTGCGGGTGTACGAGTCGACCCCGGTCACCGAGATCGGCCCCGGGCACGCGGTCACCCCGTACGGAACCGTCCGCGCGCCCTACATCCTGCGCTGCACGGAGGGCTTCACGGCGTCCCTCAAGGGACAGCGGCGGGCCTGGCTGCCGATGAACTCCTCGATGATCGCGACGGAGCCGCTCGGGCCCGAGGTGTGGGAGGCGATCGGCTGGGCGGGGCGCGAGACGCTCGGCGACATGGCGCACGCGTACATGTACGCGCAGCGCACCGCGGACGACCGGATCGCGCTCGGCGGGCGGGGCGTGCCGTACCGCTTCGGCTCGCGCACCGACAACGACGGCCGCACGCAGCCGGCGACGATCGAGGCGCTGCGGGAGATCCTGGTCCGCTTCTTCCCCCAACTGGCCGGGGTACGGATCAGCCACGCCTGGTCGGGCGTGCTCGGGGTGCCGCGCGACTGGTGCGCCTCGGTCACCCTCGACCGCACGACGGGCCTTGGCTGGGCGGGCGGATACGTCGGCTCCGGGGTGGCCACGGCGAACCTCGCGGCACGCACGCTGCGCGACCTGGTCCGCCAGGACTCGGGCCAGGCGGGCGCGACCGCCCTGACCGCCCTGCCCTGGGTGAACCACAAGGTGCGGATGTGGGAGCCGGAGCCGTTGCGGTGGGTGGGGGTGCGGGGCATGTACGCGGCGTACCGCTCGGCGGACCGCCGCGAGCTCCTACGCCCCCGCCCCGCGACCGACCCCCTCGCGACCCTGGCCGACCGGATCGCGGGCCGCCACTGATCCGATTCCGGGCACACCAGCCCCCCCCTGCCCGCGCGGCCGTGGCAGTGGGGGTGCCGGCCGGCGCCGGAATCGTCGGCCTGCTTCCCCGCGAGCCGCGACAGCCTGCTCTCCCTAAGCCACCACCACCCCGTACTCCCCCACCAACTCCCCCAGCCCACCCCGATATCCCTTCCCACCCGGGACGAAGTCCCAGTCACCCCCGCCCCGTCGCCGAAACGAACCGAGGACCAACGCCGTCTCCCCCGGCCGCCCGTCCGCCACGGGCAACCGGTCCAGCTCGGCCCCCGCCGCGTCCCGCAGACAGATCGCCGCCGAGGTGAACCCCGCCAGATCCCCGCCCGGCGCGGCCTCGGGGTCGACGGCGGCGACGAGCACCAACCGGTCCGCCCCCTCCGGCAGCGCGTCGAAGGCGACCCGTATCGCAGCCCGGTCACCCCCGACCCCCGGCACCATCCGTACCGAACTCCCGGGATTGGCGGGGTTGTTGAAGAAGACGAACTGTTCCTCGGACAGCACCCGGGACCCCCGGCACACCAGCGCGCACACGTCGAGCGCGACCGACCCGGCCCACACCATGCCGAGGAGGTTGAAGTCCCCGGCCCTGCCCGGCGCGACAGCGTCCGGCACCGTCATGTCCGGCACGGTCGCGTCCGACGCGGGCCGGGGTGTCGGCACGCCCGCCGCCCCCGCAGCACCGGGACCGCCCGAGGCCCCCTCCCCCAACCGCCCCCGCAACCCGTGCTGATGCAGCAGCTCCACCAGCTCCGCCCCCGACACCAACGTCAACGGCTTGCCCTCGGCGAACCCGTACGACCCCGGCCCGAACCCCGAAGTCGTCACCAGAACACCCTTGTTGGCCCCGGCCCCCTGCACCGTCCCGTACAGATCCCGCACCGCGGTCGGCGGCACCGTATTGCGGTAGCGCTTGACCTGGACGATGATCCGCCCGCCACTGATGGGATCCGGATCGAGCGCCTCGACGTCCACCCCGCCGTCGTTGGAGCGCTGCGTGGTGAGCGCCTGCATCCCCCGCGCGCGGAACAGTTCGGCGACGAGCCCCTCGAACTCGATGGGGTCCATCGTGAACAGGTCCGGCTCGTCGCCGCCCCCGTGCGACACGACCCCCGTACCCACATCGGCGGGCCGCCGTCCGGGACGTACGGCCGCACGCTGGTCGGGCCGCGCCGACAACTGCCCGCGCAGCGCCTCCACCAGGCAGTCGACCGCGCTGACCTGCCCGAGGTTGAGCGGCGCGAAGGCGGCACGCGGCACGCTCACCGCCGCGAGAAAGATCTCCGCGCGCTGCCCGGTAGCCGGATCGACATCATCAACGAACCCATTGAGGACAACCGATTCGAGCACCCCGAACTCATCGGCCGCGAACAGATCGCGCAGCACCAGCAGCACACACTGCGCGAGCGCGTCCCGGTACACCGCGCGCCGCTGGGTGACGGGCCGAGCGGCCTCCTTCTCCTGATCCGAACTGGCCACATAGCGAACGGACTTGACCTCGGGCACCACGTCGATGGGAGGCAGCTCCCAGTCGAGTACGAGCTGGCGCGCACCCCGGTCGAAGGCGGCGGCCACCTGACGCGGAAACCCCTCCGGCCAGGCGCCCGAGGCGTACAGCGCGGCCGAGAAGTAGTCCACCGCCGCGCCCGGTTCGCCGGCCCGCAGCGCGTCCACCAGCTGAGCCAGCCCCGCGTTGTGCGTGCGAACCTCGGCGAGCTGCCCGGCCGCCCACGCCTCGTACTGCGCCCGGTACTCGGCGAGCTGCCGCACCCGATGCGCCTCGGCGGCCTGCGCGGCCTGCCAGTCGTGCTGGTACCGGGCCTGCGCCTCCTGCTGGGCCTGCGCCCGCCGCCCGGACGTCCAGCCGCCCTGTGCCTGGTAGTGCGCCGGGTCGGGCATGGGCACCGGCTGCGCGAGCGAGCCGGGCTCGAAGGGCGCGACCGCCTCCACCCGGGTCAGCGCCGCCACCCGGAAGGGTGCGGCCCGGCACCCCGCCGCCAACAACCCGCCCAGCGCCGCGACTTGCTGCTCGATCTCCTCCGTACGCAGCCGGGCATCCGCCTCCCGCCCCTGCCGGTACGCCGCCTGCTGCTCGCGCTGCATCCGCGCGAGATCCCGCTCGTACGCCCGCTGCTGCCGCTGCTGCTGCACCACGGCCCGCTGCTGCGCCTCCCGCTGCCGCTGCTGCTGCCGCTGCGCCTCGGCCCAGACCCCGACCAGCCCACTGGAACGCCGGCTCATGCGCTGACTTCCCCTCTCCCCAGACCCCTCAAGCACCCCGAAAACACCAGTGTCCCGGACCTGGCGGGCCCGGGACGATCTCTCACACCTGTTCGCTACAGACTCCCGCCGTGCGCCCGCCGCCTCACAGAGGCGGGAGCTTGTAGGGGCGGCTCCGCTTGGGCTTCCCCTTGTGCCTGCTCCTCGGCAGGGCCCCCTCCCGGTACCCCTTGATGACAAAGGCCCCCACCGCTATCAGGAGGCCACCGGGGACCACGAAGGCGGGCCACGCATCATGGGCCCAGAGCAACCCGGCGCCCATGACCCCCATCCCCGCAGGCAGGCACCACGCCCAAGGGCTTGAGCCCGAGGCCGCCGCGATCCAGAAGAAGAACCCGCAGAGCGCCAGGACCGTCCCCACACCGAAGACGGACGTCCCGCCCCCTACCGCCAGCTGTACTGACTGCATCCATCCTCCTGATAGTCCAGCGACCACACCGGACGCCGAAGCGCCCCACCGCCGGCGGCGCCGCCCGTTGATATCAGAAGAAGATGTGCCGAGGGCCCCCAGCCAACACCGGCCGGGGGCCCTCGCCCACGAGCCCCCTGTCGGGTTCGAACCGACGACCCCCGCTTTACAAGAGCGGTGCTCTGGCCAGCTGAGCTAAGGAGGCAACCCGTGAAGTGTAACCAACGCTCGTGCGAGTGCGGCCGGAAATGTGGTCGGGCGGGAATTTGGGCGGGCGGGCAGCCGGCGCCCGACAGGACCGGGGTGACCGGCCCGGGCAGGACCAGGTCGCCGGCCCCGACTGGACCGGGGCGGCCAGCGGGGCGGGGCCGGGCGGGCGCCCCGGCGGGGCCAGGCCGGGCGGCGCGGTGAAGTCGAGGGGGCCGGGGCCCGATCCCCGGAATTGGTCGGCGCCGGGCTGCTGACAAGCCGCGCATCCCCAGGTAGCGTCCTGACCCAGCCCACCCAGGTGGACTAAACCACTTCTCCCTCTACTCGGATCGTCCGGCACGTTCCTGCCGGTGAAGGGACACATCAGTCATGGCCACTGTCACGTTCGACAAGGCGACCCGGATCTACCCGGGCTCCACCAAGCCCGCGGTCGACGGTCTGGAGATCGAGATCGAGGACGGCGAGTTCCTCGTCCTCGTCGGCCCCTCCGGCTGCGGAAAGTCCACCTCCCTGCGCATGCTCGCGGGCCTGGAGGACGTCAACGGCGGAGCGATCCGCATCGGCGAGCGTGACGTCACGCACCTGCCGCCCAAGGACCGGGACATCGCGATGGTGTTCCAGAACTACGCGCTGTACCCGCACATGACCGTCGCCGACAACATGGGCTTCGCCCTGAAGATCGCCGGCGTGAACAAGGCGGAGATCCGGAAGAAGGTGGAGGAGGCGGCCAAGATCCTCGACCTGAGCGAGTACCTGGACCGCAAGCCCAAGGCGCTCTCCGGCGGTCAGCGCCAGCGCGTCGCGATGGGCCGCGCCATCGTGCGTGAGCCCCAGGTCTTCCTCATGGACGAGCCGCTCTCCAACCTCGACGCCAAGCTCCGCGTCTCGACGCGTACGCAGATCGCCTCGCTCCAGCGCCGCCTCGGCATCACCACCGTGTACGTCACGCACGACCAGGTCGAGGCCATGACGATGGGCGACCGCGTGGCCGTCCTCAAGGACGGTCTGCTCCAGCAGATCGACTCGCCGCGCAACATGTACGACCGCCCCGCCAACCTCTTCGTCGCCGGCTTCATCGGCTCGCCCGCCATGAACCTGGTCGAGGTGCCGATCACCGACGGCGGCGTGAAGTTCGGCAACAGCGTGGTGCCGGTCAGCCGTGAGGCGCTGGCCGCGGCCGCCGACCGCGGCGACCGTACGGTCACCGTCGGCGTGCGCCCCGAGCACTTCGACATCGTCGAGCAGAACGGCGGCGCCGGGACCGGCCTCACCAAGGCGGCCGCCGACGCGCCGGCCGGTCTGGCCGTCACCGTCAACGTCGTCGAGGAACTCGGCGCCGACGGCTATGTGTACGGTTCCGCCGAGGTCGGCGGCGAGACCAAGGACCTCGTGGTCCGCGTCAACGGCCGCGCGGTGCCGGACAAGGGCACACAGCTTCACGTCGTCCCGCGTCCGGGTGAGACCCACGTGTTCTCCACCTCTACGGGCGAACGCCTTACAGACTGAGACCGTGAGGCGGCCGCCACCAGGGGGTCTACGGTTGTGGCGGCCCCGCACGCGAGTGCGGGGCCGCAGCCGGTTGTCGACAAATACCCCGGCACGCCGGTCATTTCGAATCGTGTTCGTCAACACGCCATTCGAAAAACGACGTCGAACCGTCCCCCGACAGAGTGACTAAATGTCGCCAAATCATCACTCCCCGCTACGCTCGCCTCCGTGACGCACACAGCCCGCCGAATCGGCCGAACTCTCGCCCTCGTCCTGCCCGTCGTCCTCGTCCTCTCCGGGACGCTCGCGGTCACCCGGGTCAACTGGGCCGGAAACGAATCGCAGATCCTGACCGCCTCCTCGGAGAACGTCTCCGTACGCGCCAAGTCCCGCGCCCCGCAGGACGTGCTGCGCGACGCGCTCCTGACCGAACTCCAGGAGAAGGACCCCGGCACCGCGCTGACCCACCTCCAGCGCGAGGTCGAGCACCGCCCCTCGCTCGCCCAGCACTGCATGTCGATCGCCCGCGCGCTCGGCAGGGCCGCCGTGGAGCACTACGGCCCCGTGAAGGCCCAGTCGTTCTCCCGCCCCGTCTGCGACACCTCCTTCGCCTCCGGCGTGGCCCAGGAGCGGTGACGTCCCGCTGCGGGGACGCCTATCGTTCACCGCATGACTGCGAGCACGACTGCGACTTTTCCGACCCAGGCCGTGGTTCTGGCGGGCGGCCAGGGCTCACGGCTCCGGCCCTACACCGACGACCGCCCCAAGCCGATGGTCGAGATCCCGGGCACCGGGGTCCCGATCATCGGCCATCAGCTCGCCTGGCTGGCCGCCGAGGGCGTCACTGACGCCGTGGTCTCCTGCGGCCACCTCGCCGACGTCCTGAAGGACTGGCTGGCGAAGGCCGATCTGCCGTTGCGCGTCACCACGGTCGTCGAGGACGAGCCGCTGGGCCGGGGCGGCGGCCTCAAGTACGCGGCGGCCTCGCTGCCCCACCACGACCAGCCCTGGTACGCCACCAACGGCGACATCTGGACGCGCTTCTCGCTCCGCGAGATGGCCTCCTTCCACGGCGAGCGCGACGCGACCGCCACCCTGGCCCTGGCCCGCCCCCGCATCCCGTGGGGCGCCGTCGAGACCGACGCCTTCGGCCACATCACCGACTTCATCGAGTCGCCGCCCTCGCCGTACCTCATCAACGCGGGCGTGTATGTCTTCTCCGCGGCCTTCACCGCGATGCTGCCGGACATCGGCGACCACGAGCGCACCACCTTCCCCCGGCTCGCCCGCGAGCGCCGCCTGGCCGGCTTCCCGCTGCCCCAGGGCGCGTACTGGCGCGCCATCGACACCGTCAAGGACCTCACGGAGGCGGCCAAGGAGCTCTCCGCCGACGGGAGTTGATTCCTCTTGGCGTCAACTGAGCTGTAGGCGTGACCTGCAGGGAACGCCGCAGGGGCCGGACACCTCAAGTGTCCGGCCCCTGCTGTGTGTTGGGGCGTCAGCCCAGCAGGCCGCCGATGGGGTTGCGGGCGCCGCCGCCTCCGCCGCCGGTGCCGCCGCCACCGCTGGAACCCGTGCCGCCCGAGGACGTCGGACCGGCGCTGGTGGGCGCCGCCGGGGCCTGGGGCGTGGTGCCCCGGTGGTGGGAGGGGGCGTGGCCGCCGGTGCCGGCGGAGTGGCTCGGCTGCCCGGTGGTGCCCGCCGTGGCCGTCTGGTGCGCCTTCGGCTTCTTGGACGCCTTCGGGGACGGGCTCGCCGAACTCTTGGCCTTGGGCGAGGGCTTGACCGCCCTGGGCGTGTTCCGGGGCGCGAGCGCCGGGCCGGTCTCGCTCGGCAGCGGGGTGCCGGGCAGGTAGTTGGTCGGGTCGTCGTCGGGGCCCGGCACGGTCACCACGGTGGTGGAGCGGACGGCGCCGCCGAGCAGTGCGCCGGTGGTCAGGGTGAGGCCGATGACGACGGTCGTCATGACCAGGCCGCGGCGCAGCACCCGCCGCCGCAGCTCCCAGAGTTCGGAGCGGGGGCCGAGCTTGCGCCAGGCCTCGCCCGCCAGCCGGGCGTCCAGGGAGTAGACCGGGGCGCCCGCGATGATCAGCGGGGACCAGGCGGCGAGGTAGATGATGTCGGGCGCGTCATAGGCGCGTACGGTCTGCCAGCTCACCGTCACGAGCAGAGCCGCCGACAGGAGCGCGCCGAACACGGCCGCCACCCGCTGCCACAGGCCGAGCATCGTCAGTACGCCGACGACGACTTGGAGGAAGGCGACGGTCAGACCCGCACCCACGGGATGCTGGAGGGCGAAGTCGCGCAGGGGCTCGGCGAGCGCCCAAGGATGCAGCGAATTCAGCCACTTGACCATCGAGCCGCGCTCGCCGCCGTCGAAGTAGACGGGGTCGCACAGCTTGCCCATGCCCGCGTAGACGGAGATGAAGCCGAGGAAGACGCGCAGCGGGAGCAACACGACGCCGAGGTTCATCCGGCGGCCGGGGTAGTAGGCGTGCCGGACCGGATCGGCGCCGCGCCGCTTGGCGGGCGAGCCGTCGCCGGCGCCGTCGTCGAGCTCGTCGAAGTCCTCGAACTCGCCCTGGGCGTAAGGCTGTTGACCGTACGGCGTGCGCATCTGCGGGAGCAGCGCGGTCTCCGGTCCGGCGCCGGGTCCGGTGACCAGCGGCGTCGGCATCGTGTCGTCGACGGAGATGCGCGGGATGGTCTGCGTCGCGCCGGTGTCGTAGCTCGCGCCACCGCCGCCACCGACGGAGGTGGCGCGGACCGCCTGGAGCAGTCCGCTCGCCCCCGGCGCCGACTTCCCGCTCCACACCACGGGCGCCCTGCGGCGCACCGCGGTGCTCGAAATGACGGGCTTCGGCAGCGACTTGGGAGCGAGCTGCACCCTGAAACTCGCGTGGTTGACGATGACCTGCGCGGGGTCGCAGTCCACCTTGGCCATGCTCAGGGCAGGCTGGTCGTCGAACCCGGGCCGGGGCGTTCTGGTGTCCACACTCATCTAACCGAGTGACGGGTGTTTAGGACACTGCTTGACGGGTCCGAATCTGTCCGAGACCCGTCAAGATCACCCAGTTCAGGCGCGTCGGCGGGCCGCCTCGTAGAGCACGATGCCCGCCGCCACACCGGCGTTGAGGGACTCGGCGCCGCCCGGCATCGAGATCCGCACGCGGTAGTCGCAGGTCTCGCCGACGAGTCGGCCAAGTCCCTTGCCCTCGCTGCCGATCACGATGACGACGGGGCCGCCGATCTGCTCCAGGTCCTCGACCGTGTGCTCGCCGTCGGCCGCGAGACCGACGATCGTGAGGCCTTCCTTCTTGTAGGCCTCAAGGGCGCGCGTCAGGTTGGTGACACGGGAGACCGGCGTGCGCGCCGCGGTGCCCGCGGACGACTTCCAGGCACCCGCCGTCATGCCGGCCGCGCGCCGCTCGGGCACGACCACGCCGTGGCCGCCGAAGGCGGAGGTGGAACGGACGATGGCACCCAGGTTGCGCGGGTCGGTCACGCCGTCGAGCGCGACGATCAGCGGGTCCTCGCCGTTGTCGTACGCGAGGGCGGTCAGGTCCTGCGGGTCCGCGTACTCGTACGGCGGGACCTGGAGGACGAGGCCCTGGTGGTTGAGCCCGTTGGTCATGCGGTCGAGCTCGACGCGCGGGGCCTCCATCAGGTTGATGTTGCCGCGCTCGCCGGCGAGCTGGAGGGCCTCGCGGACCCGCTCGTCGTTGTCGATGTACTGCTGGACGTAGAGCGTGCTCGCCGGGACGCCGTCGCGCAGCGCCTCGAAGACCGGGTTGCGGCCCACGACCATCTCGGACGTGCCCTTGGCGCCGCCGCGCCGGGGCGCGGGGCGGCGGGTGGCGGCCTGCTTGGCCTTGGCGGTCGCGATGCGGTTCTTCTTGTGCTTCTTGCGGTCCTCGGCCTTGGGAGTGGGGCCCTTGCCCTCCAGGCCACGGCGCCGCTGGCCACCGCTGCCGACCGTCGCGCCCTTCTTGTTGGACGTGCGGCGGTTCCTGCGCTGGCTGTTCCCGGCCATGACCTACCTATTTCCTCAGTGAATCCGCGATCCACATGCGGATGCAGATCGTGTACGTACGTATATGAAGTGTGCCGCCCGATCGCCCGGGCGGCACATCAGGCTGCCGCTCAGCGCGGACCAAGGGTCCAGCGGGGGCCGCTGGGGCTGTCCTCGATCACCAGGCCGGACTGGGTCAGCTGGTCGCGGATCGCGTCCGCGGTCGCCCAGTCCTTGCGGGAGCGGGCCGCCTCGCGCTGCTCCAGGACCAGGCGTACGAGGGTGTCGACGGCCCCGTGCAGGTCTTCGCCGCGGTCGGTCTCGCCGGCCCAGTGCGGGTCCAGCGGGTCCAGGCCGAGGACGCCCAGCATGGCGCGGACCTCGGCGAGGCGCGCGGTCGCGGCTTCCTTGTCGTCGGCGGCCAGCGCGCTGTTGCCCTGGCGCACCGTGGTGTGGACGATCGCGAGGGCCTGGGGCACGCCCAGGTCGTCGTCCATCGCCTCGGCGAACGCGAGCGGCACCTGGGCGGCGGGCTCGACGACGCCCCCCGCCTTCTCCGCCACGCGCTGGATGAAGCCCTCGATCCGCGCGAACGCCGACTCGGCCTCGCGCAGGGCCTCCTCGCTGTACTCGATCATCGACCGGTAGTGCGGGGTGCCCAGGTAGTAGCGCAGCACGATCGGGCGCCACTGCTTGACCATCTCGGAGACCAGCACGCTGTTGCCGAGCGACTTCGACATCTTCTCGCCGGACATCGTGACCCAGGCGTTGTGCACCCAGTACGTGGCGAACTCGTCGCCGAAGGCCTTGGCCTGGGCGATCTCGTTCTCGTGGTGCGGGAAGATCAGGTCGAGGCCGCCGCCGTGGATGTCGAAGGCGGAGCCCAGGTACTTGTGGGCCATCGCCGAGCACTCCAGGTGCCAGCCCGGCCGGCCGCGCCCCCACGGGGTCTCCCAGTCGGGCTCGCCCGGCCTGGAGGCCTTCCACATCGCGAAGTCGCGCGGGTCGCGCTTGCCGGCGACGCCCTCGTCGGGCTGGCGCAGGTCGTCGATGTCCTGGTTGGACAGGGACAGGTACTCGGGGAAGGACCGCACGTCGAAGTAGACGCTGCCGTCCGCCTCGTAGGCGTGGCCGCGCTCGATGAGGCCGCGCATCATCTCGACCATCTCGGTGATGTGGCCGGTCGCGCGCGGCTCGTAGGTGGGCGCGAGGCAGCCGAGCGCGGTGTAGCCGTCGTTGAACGCCCGCTCGTTCTCGTATCCGATCGACCACCAGGGGCGGCCCTGCTCGGCCGACTTCTTGATGATCTTGTCGTCGATGTCGGTGACGTTGCGGATGAACGTGACGTCGTAGCCGCGGTACTCGAACCAGCGGCGCATGATGTCGAAGTTGAGCCCCGAGCGGATGTGGCCGATGTGCGGGGCCGCCTGGACGGTGGCGCCACAGAGGTAGATCGAGACACAGCCCTGCGTGAGCGGGACGAAATCACGAATCTGCCGGGCGCTGGTGTCGTACAGGCGAATGGTCACCCCACCAGGGTAGTGGCCCAATACCAGTGCCCCGCGACCCTTTCCGGGCCTCGGGGCACACAATTTGGCGACTGTTGGGTCTCAGAGGCTTCCGACGATCTTGCGCGGAGTGATCCGGACGACGACCCGCTCGGCGTCGTGCACCGAGTCCGGGTTGAATTCCCGGTACTTCTTGCCCACGTACTTCACCGCGAGGTCGTCGATCAGCTCCTGCCCGCCCTCGGTGGTCAGCTCGGCGGTGCCCCGGATCTCGGCGTAGGTGTACGGGGCGTCGAAGGGCTGGACGAGGACGGTGACGCGGGGGTCGCGGCGCAGGTTCTTCTCCTTGCGCCGGCCCACGGTCGTCGAGATCAGTACGTCGTCGCCGTCGCGCTTCACCCAGACCGGGGACACCTGAGGGCTGCCGTCGGGCTGGATGGTGGCGATGTTGACGAAGACGGGGGTGTCGAGGAGTGCCTTGAGGTCGTCGCTGAGCTGAGCGGACACGTGCGGTCCTTCCGGAGGAGGTCGAAATCGTCGCCTCCTCTCCTACCCCAGACCGCTGCGTTTCTACGGCAACCGGTACACCATCGCCGTGGCGATCGCCGCGAGCCCCTCGGCCCGGCCGGTCAGACCTAGCCCGTCCGTGGTGGTGCCGGACACCGCCACGGGCGCCCCGGCGGCGGCCGACAGCGCCTTCCGCGCCTCCTCGCGGCGCTTGCCGATCTTCGGGCGTACGCCGATGACCTGCACCGCGATGTTGCCGATCTCGTAGCCCTCGGCGCGCACGATCCGGGCGGCCTCGGCGAGCAGGCTGACGCCCGACGCGCCGGACCACTCGGGGCGGTCGGTGCCGAAGTGGGCGCCGAGGTCGCCGACGCCGGCCGCCGAGAAGATCGCGTCGCAGGCGGCGTGGGCGGCGACATCGCCGTCGGAGTGCCCGGCCAGGCCGTACTCCTCGCCCTCCCACAGCAGCCCCGCGCACCACAGCTCACGGCCGCGCTCGAAGGCGTGGACGTCGGTGCCGATCCCGACCAGCGGGATCAGCGGGCTCACGGGGGCCTCGGCAGCGGTGCCGGCCGGGGTCTCAGAAGCCATCGTTGGCCCTCCGTCGTGCGAGTACGGCCTCGGCGAGTACGAGGTCCAGCGGGCGGGTCACCTTGAACGCCTCTTCGTGGCCGGGCACCACCACGACGGGCAGACCCAGCTGCTCGATCATGCTCGCGTCGTCCGTGACGTTCTCGGTGACGCTCTCGTGGGCGCGCACGAGCGTGGCGTGGTCGAAGCCCTGCGGGGTCTGCACCGCGCGCAGCCGGCTCCGCTCGGGGGTGGCCACGACCGGCTCGGGCGAGCCGTCGGCGCGCGGCTCGACCTGCTTGACGGTGTCGGCGAGCGGGAGCGCGGGCACCACGGCGGGGGCGCCGTCGCGTACCGCCTCGATGACCGCGTCGACGGTGTCGACGGGGACCAGCGGGCGGGCCGCGTCATGGACCAGGACGACGTCGAAGCCGGGCGGCAGCGCGTCGAGGCCGAGCTTCACGGACTCCTGGCGGCTCTCGCCCCCGGGCACCACGAGGAAGTCCGTCCGCTCCGGCAGGGCGTGCTCGGCGAGCAGGTTCTTCACCTCGGTCGCGCCGTCCGGCGGGGCGACCACGACGACGAGCGAGACGGACCGCGACGCGGCCATCGCCCGGACGGCGTGCACGAGCATGGGAGTGCCGTTCAGCGCGCGGAGCGCCTTGGGGGCGCCCGGGCCGAGCCGCACACCGCGTCCGGCCGCTGGAATGACCGCGGCGGTGCGGAAAGGGCGCGATTCGTCAGACAAGGTTTGTGTCCTCAAACGACATGGGTATGGCCTGGGGGTACCCCCTGCTCCTGGAGCCTGGGGGAGTGCCGGGCGCGACGCCCTGACCGGCCCTTCCGTGACGACCGGTCAGGCAGGCCGCCCGGGCCCGGCACACACAGTGCGGGCGCCGATGGCGACCGGGACATAGGGACATGGCGCGGGGCGTCGGCGGCGAGGGGATACGAACATGCCGCAGCGCCCGGCGACACAGCAATGTTCACTGCTGGTCAGCGGGCACCGCGGCAAAGCCGGGCATTCCAGGGCGGCGGCCCCGGAACAAGGGCCTGTCCAGCGGACGGGCCCTACGGCGTCAGGACGCGAGAACCTCGTCGAGAAGGGCCTCGGCCTTGTCTTCGTTGGTGTTTTCCGCGAGGGCCAGCTCGCTCACCAGGATCTGGCGCGCCTTGGCGAGCATGCGCTTCTCACCTGCGGACAGTCCGCGCTCGCGCTCACGACGCCACAGGTCACGCACCACTTCGGCGACCTTGATGACATCGCCGGAGGCGAGCTTCTCAAGGTTTGCCTTGTAACGACGGGACCAGTTCGTGGGCTCCTCCGCGTACGGCGCGCGCAGCACCTCGAAGACCCGGTCCAGCCCGTCCTGACCAACTACATCGCGAACACCGACGAACTCCGCGTTGTCCGCGGGCACGCGCACAGTCAAGTCGCCCTGGGCGACCTTGAGCACCAAGTAGGTCTTGTCCACGCCTTTGATCTGGCGAGTTTCGATGGCCTCGATCAGCGCGGCCCCGTGATGGGGATAGACCACGGTGTCGCCAACCTTGAACGTCATGTGACAGGTACCCCTTCCGTGGCTATCCAGGGTAACACGGAAACTGCTTCTTCTGAATGGCGTTTTCGCAGGTCAGGGCATATCTCGGGGCTTGACAACAGCAACAGGAACGTGCTGCGCGGGGCGCAGGGAAGGCGGTATTCGCAGGTCGGAGCGGCTGCGAAGGGGCAGCGAAACGTGTGCGTTCCGCACCCCCGGAAGGCCCCCAGGAGGCCGAACGTCCCGGTTTGCCGGGTCCGGACGGTGAACTTCATCTACTCCGTTCGGCGCCCGTTCACCCGTTCGGACGCGCGGGATTCTTTCCGGAATTGATCAACGAACGGCCGGGCCGGACCGCCTCGGTGGATTTTCGGTAAGGAATGCGTGGCCGGCCGGGGAATTGATCACTCGCCGATATGTGAACGGCGTACGAAAGCGCGAGATCAGCGGGGTATCCACCGGAGATCGGCCGATGATCCACCCGACTTCTCCGGGCCCGTCGCCGGTAGGGGCGGGTCGGGTGCGGGGCGCGTGGGACGGCTCGGTAATCTAGGCCCGCTGACACACCCTTAGCCGGCCCTTAGGTACGCGGCCGGCTGACCCGCAGTCCGTCCGAAGCAGTCCGTCTCGTACGTCCAAGGAGTTGCCGCCGCCGTGAGCCGCAGCCTTCGACGCGGCGCCCTCGCCGCTTCTGCCATCGCGTTCTCGCTCGCCTCCCTCTCCGCCTGCGCGGCGGGCAACAAGGCCCAGACGCTCGGGGTCAAGGCGGACAACGCCTATGTCACCGTCGGCGACATCAAGATCCAGAACGCGACGGTCGTCACCCAGCCGAAGGCCGACGCCGAAGGCCCGGCCGTCGTCGCGGCGACGCTGTTCAACAACGGCACCGCCCCGCAGACCCTGGACTCCGTTCAGATCGGCAGCACCGCGGTCAAGCTCTCCCCCGCCAAGGGCACCGGCGCGATCACCATTCCCAGCCACGGCTCGGTCGTCCTCGGCGGCAAGAACAACGCCTCCGCGGTCGTCGACAACGGCCGCGAGGCCGCCAAGAACGGCGACGCGCAGAAGGTCACCTTCCAGTTCAGCAAGGCCGGCGCGGTGAGCCTGGACGCCTTCGTGGTCCCGGCGACCAGCTACTTCGAGGGTGTCGGCCCCAGCGAGCTCCCCAAGCCCAAGGAGACCCCCTCGGGCGAGCCGTCGGGCAAGGCCTCCAACAGCCCCTCGGGCACACCGACCAACTCGGCCAACCCGAACGCGGGCGGCAGCGGCAAGCCCGCGGGCTCCGGCTCGCCCACGCACAGCGCGAGCACTGGCACGGGTCACTGACCCGGGTCGGGTCCCAGGCACTAGCCGCAGGCACCAAGCCATAGGCGCCAAGCCGCAGGCAGCAGAAGGAGGGCGGCCCCGGATTCGATCCGGGGCCGCCCTCCTTCATGCCCTAGGTGCTGGTCCGGGCGTCGGCCTACGGCTCGAACTTGTAGCCCAGGCCGCGGACCGTGACGAGGTAGCGCGGGGCGCCCGGGTCCGGCTCGATCTTGGCGCGCAGGCGCTTGACGTGGACGTCGAGCGTCTTGGTGTCGCCGACGTAGTCCGCGCCCCACACCCGGTCGATGAGCTGCATACGGGTCAGCACCCGGCCCGCGTTGCGCAGGAGCATCTCCAGGAGGTCGAACTCCTTCAGCGGGAGGTCGACCTTGCCGCCGGAGACGGTGACCACGTGCCGGTCGACGTCCATGCGGACCGGGCCCGCCTCCAGGGCGGCCGGGGTGACCTCCTCGGGCTCGCCGCGGCGGCGAAGGACCGCGCGGATGCGGGCCACCAGCTCGCGCGAGGAGAACGGCTTGGTGACGTAGTCGTCGGCTCCTATTTCCAGGCCCACGACCTTGTCGATCTCGCTGTCCTTCGCCGTCACCATGATGACCGGGACGTTGGAGCGGCCGCGCAGCTGACGGCAGACCTCGGTGCCGGGCAGGCCGGGCAGCATCAGGTCGAGCAGGACCAGGTCGGCGCCGTTGCGCTCGAACTCGTCCAGGCCGTCGGGCCCGGTGGCCGCCACCGCGACCTCGAAGCCCTCCTTGCGGAGCATGTAGGACAGGGCGTCGCTGAAGGATTCCTCATCCTCGACGACGAGCACTCGGGTCACGGAAGGACCTCCGGGGCAGGAACTATGGCTGGTGAATGAGGCACAGCGGAACTGAAGGTCTCGTACGGGACGTCGTCGTCCTCGTCGGCCGTGACCGGACCGCGCCCGGCCGAGGCGCGGTCGCGAACGGCGCCGGCTTCCGGCAGCCGCAGGGTGAAGGTGGAGCCCTGTCCCTCGGAGCTCCACACCGTGACCTCCCCGCCGTGCGAGGCGGCCACGTGCTTGACGATGGCGAGGCCCAGGCCCGTGCCTCCGGTGGCGCGGGAGCGGGCCGGGTCCACCCGGTAGAAGCGCTCGAAGATGCGCTCGCGGTCCTTCTCCGAGATGCCGATGCCCTGGTCGGTCACGGCGATCTCGATCAGGTCCCCACCGGGTGCGGCGATGCGCCGCCCGGCGATGCCGACCCGGGTCCTGGCCGGCGAGTAGTTCACCGCGTTCTCGACCAGGTTGCCGAGGGCGGCGGCGAGCTGGCCGCGGTTGCCCCACACGTACAGGTCGGCGGTGCCGCCCGCGGCCATGGTGATCTGCTTGGTGGACGCGGTGTGCCGGGAGCGGTCGATGGCCTCGGCAACGAGTTCGTCGACGCGGACCGGCTCGGCGTCCTCCAGCGGGTCGTCGTTCTGGACCCGGGAGAGGTCGATGAGCTCCTGGACCAGGTTGGTGAGCCGGGTCGCCTCGATCTGCATCCGGCCGGCGAAGCGGGTGACCGCCTCGGGGTCGTCCGAGGCGTCCATGACGGCCTCGGACAGCAGCGAGAGCGCCCCGGTCGGGGTCTTGAGCTCATGGCTGACGTTGGCCACGAAGTCACGCCGTACGGCTTCGATGCGGCGGGCCTCGGTGAGGTCCTCCACCAGGAGCAGCACGAGCCGGGAGCCGAGCGGGGCGACCCGGGCGGAGACCGCGAGGGCCTCGCCGCGGCCGGTGCCGCGCCGGGGCAGGTCGAGCTCGACCTGCCGTATCTCGCCGTCGCGCCGGGTGTCGCGGGCCATGTGCAGCATGGGCTCGACGGCCAGCTTGCCGCCCCTGACCAGGCCGAGCGCGTACGCCGCCGAGCTGGCCTTGACCACCGAGTCGCTCTCGTCGAGGACGACCGCGGAGGAACGCAGCACGGAGAGGACCGTGTCCACGCCCGGGGGCAGTACCGCGTCGGTGTGCAGGGAGGTCCGCGTGGGCCGCGCCTGGTCGCGCTCGCTCCAGCGGAACGCCAGCATGGCGATCACGCCGGTGCACACCCCGGCGATCGCTGCCAATGCGGCGACCGCCGCGTTCACGTCCATGCACCCAGGTTATGCGGCGCCACCGACACTCTCCCAGCCAAATGGGTGGCCGCTCGAACGTTCGTCGCCCAGAGTTCACCGAGGTGATAGTGCCGGTTCACTTCCTGTGGCCGAATCGGACGCGTACGGGACGGACCGTGGGAGCGTGGGGGTCACAGCACCCCCGGCCCCCCGAGACCGTTGTAGAGAGGGACACCCATGCGGGACGCGTACCACGAGGAACTGGACTCGATCGGCGAGGGCCTGGTCGAAATGGCCCGCCTTGTCGGGTCGGCGATCGGGCGCGCCACCACGGCCATGCTCGACGCCGACCTCAAGCTCGCCGAGAGCGTGATCGCGGCCGACCAGAAGGTCGACGACCTCCAGCACGATCTGGAGGCCCGCGCGATAGCCCTGCTGGCCCGCCAGCAGCCGGTCGCCACCGATCTGCGGATCGTGGTGACCTCCCTGCGGATGAGCGCCGACCTGGAGCGCTCGGGCGACCTCGCCCAGCACGTGGCGAAGCTGACCCGGCTGCGCTACCCGGAGCGTGCCGTACCGCACGACCTGCACGCCACCATCCTGGAGATGGGCCAGCTCGCCCAGCGCCTGATGGCCAAGGCGGCCGAGGTCATCATCACCAAGGACGTCGACCTGGCCCTCCAACTGGAGCAGGACGACGACGAGATGGACCTGCTGCACCGCACGCTCTTCCAGCACCTGATGGACGACCGCTGGAAGCACGGCATCGAGACGGCCGTCGACGTGACGCTGCTCGGCCGCTACTACGAGCGCTTCGCGGACCACGCGGTGTCGGTCGCCAAGCGCGTGGTCTACCTGGTCACCGGCGAGCACGCCGACGACCTCCAGCCGCCCGCGCAGGTCGAGGGGGCCTGACCTCCGCCGTCCGGCCGGCCCTCCGGCCACCGGCCGGACTCCGGGGAGCGCCCTCAACAAGCTTGCGCACATGCGCCGTTGATGCGCCCGCCCCAGTGGGCATGCAATGGGCGAAGGCTCGTTGCGGCTGCCTACCCCCGGGAGGGACCCATGGCCGATTCACCCACGACCGAACCACGTCAGGAAGCACCCGTCACACCTGTCGAAGTGATCCGGCTTCCCCTGATCGGCGCGTGCGGCTGCGGCTCCGGCTGCGGCTGCGGCTGCCAGTCGGGCGCGCCCTGCCAGTGCGGCGGCTGACCCAACGGGACCGGCAGTCGAAGGGCCCCGCCCGGTTCCGGGCGGGGCCCTTCACATGCTCAGCGCGCGACGGGGGTCACTTCACGGTGACGGTGACCGTCGGCGAGACGACCTCGTCGTACTTGATCCGCAGGTCCTGCTTGCCCTTGTCGTTGAGCTTGGCGTCGAGGGAGTAACTGCTGCCCTGCTTGACCACGGCGCTGGCCTGCAAGGTCGTCCACTTGCTCCCCTTCTTGTGCTGGAGCACGACCTTGGTGCCTATGGGCAGGCCCTTGGTGCGGCCCGTGAAGGTCACCTTGTCGCCGGCCTTCACCGACGTGGACGAGGCCTTCACGGTGATCGAGCCGGCCATCTTGGACGCGGACGGACTCGGCTTGGGGCTGGCGGCGGCCGAGGCGAAGGTGCCGGCGGCTCCGGCGGACAGCAGGGCGGCGGACAGCGCACCGGCGGCGAAGGTACGGACACAGCGGTTGCGCAGGGTGGTGTTCACGATCTGGACTCCCGTCTTGGCGGACTCCCCCAGGAAACGCAGTTCACCACTTCGGGCGAAATGCACCTTTCGAGGTTCGAGGCTATCCACGGAGTCGCGATACGGCGACCGGAGGGTGCCGGGGCCGTGACGGTACGTAATCGTCGACCGGCTCGTGGCCACACAACGCGAGCCCCCTGCCACCGAGGGAACGGCGGCAGGGGGCTCGACGGGCGCGAGGCACGCGCCAAGTGGGGCGGGGCGGATGCCGGCTGGCGCGCCTGGGCGCCAGGTGGGGCTTCGGCTACTTCTTGCCCTGGTTCTTGACCGCCTCGATCGCGGCGGCGGCCGCGTCCGGGTCCAGGTAGGTGCCGCCCGGCTTGACCGGCTTGAAGTCGGCGTCGAGCTCGTACACCAGCGGGATGCCGGTCGGGATGTTCAGGCCCGCGATGTCCGCGTCGGAGATGCCGTCGAGGTGCTTGACCAGCGCGCGCAGCGAGTTGCCGTGGGCGGCGATCAGGACGGTCTTGCCGTCGAGCAGGTCCGGGACGATGCCGTCGTACCAGTACGGCAACATGCGCGTGACGACGTCCTTGAGGCACTCGGTCTGCGGGCGCAGCTCCGGCGGGATCGTCGCGTAACGGGCGTCGTCGCTCTGCGAGAACTCCGTGCCGTCCTCAAGGGCGGGCGGCGGGGTGTCGTACGAGCGGCGCCACAGCATGAACTGCTCCTCGCCGAACTCGGCGAGCGTCTGCGCCTTGTCCTTGCCCTGGAGCGCGCCGTAGTGGCGCTCGTTCAGGCGCCAGCTGCGGTGCACCGGGATCCAGTGGCGGTCCGCGGACTCCAGCGCGAGCTGGGCGGTGCGGATGGCGCGCTTCTGGAGGGAGGTGTGCAGCACGTCGGGGAGCAGGCCGGCGTCCTTGAGCAGCTCACCGCCGCGCGCCGCCTCCTTCTCGCCCTTCGGCGTGAGGTTGACGTCCACCCACCCGGTGAACAGGTTCTTCTCGTTCCACTCGCTCTCGCCGTGGCGGAGCAGGATCAGCTTGTACGGTGCGTCGGCCATGCGTCCGAGCCTAATCGACGTTCCGGGGCCCTCGCGCGCGCAGGGACCAAGGTCCCGGGCCCGTCTCGATTGACGGACGCCGTCAATTCACTGGCCCCCGGAACCGGGCCACTTGTAACGTGCGGGCATCTGTTGCACCACTTACAGCAGCAGGCGTTGCGCCACTGCACCACCGCACACCGCACACCGCACCACCGCACCATCGCCATCAGCAGAGCCACAGTTCCGGGGGAAGCCGTATGTCCGTCGCCAGTCTGAGACGCGCCGCACGAGAGACCGTCTCGGGGCTGCCCCGGGAATTCTGGTGGCTGTGGACCAGCACGCTGATCAACCGGCTCGGGGCCTTCGTCGCCACTTTCATGGCGCTCTACCTCACCCTGGACCGGGGCTATTCGGCCTCGTACGCGGGACTTGTGGCCTCGCTGCACGGGCTCGGCGGGGTCGTCTCCTCGATCGGCGGCGGCATCATGACCGACCGCCTCGGCCGCCGGCCCACCCTCGTCATCGCCCAGACGGCGACGGCCTTCTCCGTGGCGCTGCTCGGCTTCATGACGGACCCGGTGGCGATCGCGGGCGTGGCCTTCCTCGTCGGCATGGCGAGCAACGCGTCGCGCCCCGCGGTGCAGGCGATGATGGCGGACATCGTGCGGCCCGAGGACCGGGTGCGGGCGTTCTCCCTCAACTACTGGGCGATCAACCTGGGGTTCGCCGTCTCCTCGATGGCAGCGGGGTTCATCGCGCAGTACAGCTACCTGGCCGGCTTCCTCGGCGAGGCGGCGCTGACCCTGGTCTGCGCGATCGTGGTGTTCCTCAAGCTGCCCGAGTCGCGCCCGCAGCGCACGGCCGAGGAGAAGGTGACGGAGCCCCAGGTCGGCATCGGTACGGTGCTGCGCGACGGCCGCTTCATGGGAGTGGTCGGCCTGTCCTTCCTCATCTCCCTCATCTTCCAACAGGGTTACGTGGGCCTGCCGGTCGCGATGGGCACGGACGGGTTCTCCAGCGCGGACTTCGGTCTGGCCATCGCGGTGAACGGCATCCTGATCGTGGCGGTCCAGATCCCCGTCACCCGCTACATCCAGCACCGCGACCCGCGCCGTCTGCTGGTCGTCTCGGCGCTGCTCGCGGGCTACGGCTTCGGCCTGACGGCGTTCGCCGGTTCGGTCGCGGTGTACGCGCTGACGATCTGCGTCTGGACCCTGGCCGAAATCGTCAACGCCCCTACCCAGACGGGCCTGGTGGTCCGCCTCTCCCCCACCCACGGCCGGGGCCGCTACCAGGGCGTCTACACGATGTCCTGGTCAGTGGCAGCGCTGGTCGCTCCGCTGATGTCGGGTTACGTCATCGACCACTTCGGGGCGGAGTGGCTGTGGGGCACGTGTGCGGTTCTGGGGACGGTGACGGCGTTGGGGTACTGGGGGTTGATGCGGAGCCTGCCGACGGAGGGGACGGCGGAGGCGGCGAGCGCGGGGGCAGTGGCGTCGCCGGTGGAGGTGGAGGTGGCGGTGCCGGTGCCGGTTCGGGCGGACTCTGCGGTGTGAGGGGCGAGCCCCTCAGGGGGTCTGGGGCGGAGCCCCAGGGGCCGGAACCCTCCAACCCCGAGCAACGGGCGGGCGGTTGGGAAACCCCCGGGGTCCGGGGCGGAGCCCCGGGGGCCGCACCCTCGACCCTGCGCATACGGGCAGGCGGGCGGGAAAACCCCCTACCCCGCCTCCCCCGTGACCCGCCCAAACGCCTCCAGGTTCCGCGTAGATTCCCCCCGGGCCACCCGCCACGCGTACTCCCGCCGGATCGCGGACGCGAACCCCATCTCCAGCAGGGTGTTGAAGGAACCGTCCGCCTCCTCCAGGACGACCCCGAGCAGCCGGTCGAGCTCCTCCGGCGTGACGGCGGCGAGCGGAACCTTGCCGGCCAGGTACACGTCCCCGAGGCGGTCGACCGCGTAACTCACGCCGTACAGACGGAGGTTGCGCTCCAGGAGCCAGCGATGCACGGCCGGCTCGTTCTCGTCGGGGTGGCGCACCACGAACGCGTTCACGGAGAGGGCGTGCGCCCCGACCCGCAGCGAGCAGGTCGTGGAGAGCTTGCGGGTGCCCGGCAGCGTCACCACGTACGCGCCCGGCTCCGGGGACTCCCACGAGAGCTCCGCGTCCTTGAGCGCCGCTTCGATGACCTGCCGCACGTCAGCCATGCCGCGAGCCTACGCGAAGCGCCCGGCCCCGGCCGGGGCACCTGGCCGCCGCGCGAGCGCGCCCACCTCGACCGCACTGCCACACCACCGCAAGCACCTCAACCGTGCGACCGCACCCGCCGCCGGTGCTCCTGCATCGCCGCCGTGTACACGTCCGCCGTCGCCGCCGCGGCCGTGCCCCAGCCGAAGGACTGCGCGTGCCGGGCGGCCGCGCCGCCCATGCGCTCCACCAGCGCCGGCTCCTCGACGAAGCGGTACAGCGCGGCCGCGTAGTCCTTGGGGTCGTGACCCCGGACGAGGAAGCCCGTCGAGCCGTCCCGTACCGCCACCGGAAGCCCGCCGACCGAGGCCGCGACCACCGGCGTCCCGGCCGCCTGCGCCTCGATGGCGACCAGGCCGAACGACTCGCTGTACGAGGGCATGACCAGGACGGACGCCGCCCGGAACCAGTCCGCGAGCCGGTCCTGGCCGACCGGCGGCTTGAACCGTACGACGTCGCCGACGCCGAGCTTGGCCGCCAGCTTCTGGAGGCCCTCCGGCTTGGCCAGGCCGCTCCCCGACGGCCCGCCCACGATCGGCACGATCATCCGCGAACGCAGCGAGGGGTCGCGGTCCAGGAGCTCGGCCGCCGCGCGCAGCAGGATGTCCGGCGCCTTGAGGGGCTGTATGCGGCCCGCGAAGAGCGGAACGAAGGCGTCCCGCGGCAAGCCGAGCCGGTCGCGTGCGGCGGTGCGTCCGTCGGCCGGGCGGAAGCGGTCGAGGTTCACGCCGGGGTGGACGACGGCGACCTTGCCGGGCTCGGCGTCGTAGAAGCGGACGAGTTCGTCGGCCTCCTCGGCGGTGTTGGCGATCAGGCGGTCCGCCGCGTTCACGATCTGCGTCTCGCCGATGACCCGCGCGGCCGGTTCGGGGGTGTCACCCTCGGCGAGCGCCGCGTTCTTGACCTTGGCCATGGTGTGCATGGCGTGCACGAGCGGCACGCCCCAGCGTTGGGCGGCGAGCCAGCCGACGTGTCCGGAGAGCCAGTAGTGGGAGTGGACCAGGTCGTAGTAGCCCGGCCGGTGGCGTGCCCAGGCCGTCATCACGCCGTGCGTGAACGCACAGAGCTGCGCGGGCAGCTCCTCCTTGGCGAGGCCCTCGTACGGCCCCGCGTCGATGTGCCGCACGAGGACGCCGGGCGACATCTCCACGGCGGGAGCGAGCCCGCCCGTGGTGGCCCGGGTGAAGATCTCGACCTCGATGTTGATCGCGGCGAGGCGCTTGGCGAGCTCGACGATGTACACGTTCATGCCGCCCGCGTCGCCCGTACCCGGCTGGTGCAGCGGCGAGGTGTGGACGCTGAGCATGGCGACGCGCCGGGGCTTGCGGTGGCCGCCGGGCAGCCGGAGCCTGGGCGGCCCCGCCAGGGTGCCGGCGAACCGGGACACGTACTGGCTCACGTCGAGGGCCTCCTCGGCTCGGGGCACTGCCTTGGGACGCGGATCGGGGCACTGCCTGTGACGCGGATCGGGCATGCGGGACGCCCCTCCAAAGCCCCGAACACCGGAACCCGCCCTTTCATTTCCACTTTGCCAAAATGTTGCCGGACCCGCCGGGGCGCCGCTTGCGCGACCCCGGACCGGCCGGTCACCGGCTTGCGCCGCCTACCCTCGTCCCATGGCTCCACCCGCCCCGCCCGCGAAACGCCCCGTCGGCACCGTCACCCGCGGCACCACCAACCCGAACCGGCTGCGCCGCATGGACCGCTGGATCGCGGACGCGCACGGGGCGGCGCTGCGCCGCGCGACGGCCCCGGTCGCCGTCGACCTCGGGTACGGGGCCGCCCCCTGGACCGCGGTGGAACTGCTCCAGCGCCTGCGCACCGCGGCCCCCGCCGTCTCGGTGGTGGGCATCGAGATCGAGCCGGCCCGGGTCGCCGCCGCCAAACCGTACGAGCGTGCGGGCCTCACCTTCCGGCACGGCGGCTTCGAGGTCCCGCTGCCCGAACCGCCGCTGCTGATCCGCGCGGCGAACGTACTGCGCCAGTACGACGAGGCGCAGGTGGCCGCGGTCTGGGCCCGCCTGTGCGAGCGGCTCGCGCCCGACGGGCTGCTCGTCGAGGGCACCTGCGACGAGATCGGCCGCCGCCACGTGTGGGTCGCGCTCGACCGTTCGGGTCCCCGAACGGTGACCTTCGCGACCCGGCTCGGCTCCCTGGACCGCCCCTCCGACCTGGCCGAGCGCCTGCCCAAGGCGCTGATCCACCGCAATGTGCCGGGCGAGCCGGTGCACGCCTTCCTGCGCGACTTCGACCGGGCGTGGGCGGCGGCGGCCCCGTACGCCTCGCTCGGCGCGCGCCAGCGCTGGATCAAGTCCGTACGGGATCTGGCGGGCGACTGGCCGGTCGTGGACGGCGCCCGGCGCTGGCGACAGGGCGAAGTGACGGTCAACTGGTCGGCGCTCGCGCCCCGTTGAGGCCCGCGCGGCGCGAAGCGGACGGCCGTCGCCGTCGCCGTCGCCATCGCTGCCGCTGTCGCTGTCGTCTAACGAGTGAACTCCTGTGCCCCGAGGAACGCCTGGAGCCCGGGGTTCGTCAGACGGATGGGAGCCGGGTGGCGACGCACGCGAAGGGGACGAGCGTCGTCCGGTGCCCCTGCGCCTCTGTCGTTTTGGCCGGGGGCGTGGCAGCATCGCGGGCATCGGTGTGATGTTACTGACGGTAAATCACATGCGGTTGCCCGGTGTTCCGGTGTGGGGCCGGAGTTGACTGGAGGGGGAGTTCTCAGTGCCGAACAAGGTGCCGAACAAGCGCCGTTTGGCGACCGCGATCGCCTTGGTGTGCGCCCTGACCGCTTTGGCCGCGCCGGGCACGGCGTTCGCCGACCCGGCACCGACGCCGTCGACCACGGCACCGGCCGCGTCCAAGACGCTCGACGAGGTGAGCAAGGAGATCGACGACCTGTACCGCCAGGCGGCCGCGGCCACCGACGCGTACAACCTCGCCGAGGAGAAGACCAAGCAGCAGTCCGCGCAGATCGTCCAGTTGGCCCAGGAGATCGTGAAGGGCCAGGAGAAGATCCGGCGTCTGAAGGACCAGGCGGGCGCCACCGCGCGGATGCAGTACCGCAACGGCGGTCTGCCGCTCGGCGCGCAGATGATGCTCAGCGGCGATCCGCAGTCCTTCTTCGACGGGGCGGATTCGCTGCGCCAGGGCCAGCAGGCGGCCCAGGGCCTGCTCGGCGAACTGAACAAGACCCAGGCCGACTTGGCGGCGTACAGCGCGGACGCCACCGCACAGTGGAAGAACCTGGAGGCCAACCGGGTCAAGAAGGAAGCGGCGAAGAAGGACATAACGGAGAAGATCGCGGCGGCCGAGAAGCTCCAGTCCCAGCTGAAGGAGCAGGAGCGCGAGCGCCTGGCCGAGCTGGAACGCAAGAAGGAGTTCGACGCGCAGACGGCCTGGTTGAGCACGGGCGTCCTGAAGGACATCAGCAGCAGCGCGAGCGAGCAGGGCAAGAAGGCCGTGAAGTTCGCCACGGACCAGATCGGCAAGAAGTACGTCTGGGGCGCCGCCGGTCCCGACACCTTCGACTGCTCGGGGCTCACCTCCCAGGCCTGGCTCGCGGCCGGACACCCCATCCCGCGCACCTCGCAGGAGCAGTGGGCCCAGCTGCCGCACGTCGCGATCAAGGACATGCGCCCCGGCGACCTCGTCATCTACTTCGCCGACGCCACCCACGTCGGGATGTACATCGGCGACGGCGCGATCGTGCACTCCCCCCGCCCGGGCCGGACGGTGACGATCACGGGCGCGGGCTCCATGCCGATACTCGGCGTCGTACGGCCGGACAAGTAGCCACCCGCGCACCGGAACCCGGGGCACACCCGGCCCCGGCGGCCGGGGCCGTGCGGAACTTCCTGAGGCCCGGACAAATGAGGCATGTGGCATATGCCATCCGGTCGGACGTGATGAACCACCCAACGCCATTCCGCCACGCCCGTGGATGACGCTAGGGTCCCGGCTGGTGGGGCGCCGACCGGCGCTCACCCGCGCCCTCGGGGGGAGGGAAGGATCCCGGAACCGACGATGCCCGCATCCCAGCACGTACCCGTACCGCACCAGCGAGCCGCCCCTCAGGCCGCGCCGGGCAGCGCCGGCGACGGCCCGCTCAACCTGCTGGTCATCGAGGACGACCCGGCGGGCACCTTCACCGTGCACGAACTGCTGGACGCGGCGGGCCCCCGGATCCGCATCCGTACCGCCCGCAACCTCACCGAGGCCGAGCGGCTGCTCACCGACGACATCCACTGCATCCTGCTCGACCTGGCGCTGCCGGGCCGCGACCCCGACGACGAGCTGGCGGCCCTGCGCCATCTGCTCCTCCTCGCGCCGCACCACGCCGTACTGGCCCTCACCCCGTCCGGGCACGCGGAGCGGGCGGCGGAAGCGGTGCGGGTCGGCGCGCAGGACTATCTGTTCCGGGACGAGCTGGACGGCAGGCTCCTGAGCCGCGCCATCCGGTACGCGGTGGAGCGCAAGCGCGCCGACACGGCCCAGTACAAGCTGGCCGAGTCGAAGCTGCGTGCCCAGGAGAACGCCCGCCTGGAGCGCGGCCTCCTGCCGACACCGCTGCTCGACGGCTCGGACCTGCGCTTCGCGGCCCGCTACCGCCCCGGCCGCTCCCGGGCGCTGCTCGGCGGCGACTTCTACGACACGGTGCGCACGCCCGACGGAACCGTCCACGCGATGATCGGCGACGTCTGCGGCCACGGCCCCGACGAAGCGGCCCTCGGGGTCGAACTCCGCATCGCCTGGCGGGCGTTGACGTTCGCCGGGCTGTGCGGGGACGACCTGCTCTCCACTCTTCAGGAGGTCCTGGAGCACGAGCGTGACAGCGAGGAGATATTCGCGACGCTGTGCACGGTCGACATCGCACCCGACGGCCGCAGCGCCGGGCTGTGCCTGGCCGGCCACCCGGCGCCGCTGATCGCCCTGGACGGCCGGGCGCAGTTGCTCCCGTACGAGAACGGGGGCCCGGCCCTCGGCCTGCTCCCGCGCGCCCGCTGGCCGCGCCGGCAGGTTCAACTCGGCCGCGAATGGGGGCTTTTGATGTATACGGACGGTCTGATCGAGGGCCGCACCGACGCGGGCAGCGGCCAGCGGCTCGGCCAGGACGGGATGCTGGAGATGATCAATACCCAGCTGGCGTCCGGCCTGCGCGGCGAGTCACTCCTGGAAGCGGCGGTGACCCGGGCGCGCGAACTCAACGGCGGCGAGCTGACGGACGACGTGGCCGTGGTCCTGCTCGAACGCAAACGCGGCGACCGGAACGGCCGCCGCGCCTGAGGAATCCGCTCGCCGGGCCTGGGAGCCGCCCGCTGCGGGGATCCGCTCGCCCGTGCCTACCGGCCACCGTTGTACGGCCCGTACGGGCCGTCGCTGCTGGAGCCGCCGCCACGGCGGCCGCCCCGGCCACCGCCTGAGACCTGCCGGAGCGCCGGCCGCACGTCCACCATGAACACGATCGAGGCGACGAGCCCGGCGAGCTGGAGGAAGAGCATCGGCACGAACAGGTTCACCACGACCGTGATGCCGAGGACGATCAGCCAGAACGGCTTGGTCTGCTTCTCGGCCGCCCGGTAGGCGTCCTCGCGGGCGATCACGGCGAAGACCAGCGCCACGACGGCGATGACGAGCATCGCGAGATAGAGCAGCGAGGTGAGAAGGCTGAATCCCGAGAGCAACATGCCGTGCACCGCCTAGTCAGTACTGATGTGTGTGGAAAACGCCTCGCGGCCAAGGTACTGGTTCAACGGATCGGACACCCTGAAGGTGCCCGACCCGCACCCAACCCCTACCCACCCCGGTGCCCGACCAGCAAACCCGGCCCATGCGTCGCGAACCGGCGCGTGCACCGCGGAAGGCGTTACTCCGCGGACTTGACGGTGGTCTTCTTCACCGGCGCCTTGCGCGGGGCGGCCTTCTTGGCGGCGGGCTTGTCGGCGTCCGAGTCGGCCGCGACCGTGCCCGCGCCCTGGCCCGGAGCCGCGTCCTTCGTCTCCGCGCCCTTCGTCTCCGCGTCCGGCTCGACCACAGTGGCGATCTCGACGATCTCGTCGGCGGCCTCGCCGCGCCACTGCTTGACGACCTCCTGGCCGTGCTCGGCGACCGAGTCGTAGCCCTCGCGCGCCTTGACGGCGTACTCGGCGAGGACGCCGACGCCGCGCAGGGCCAGGTCCTGGGCGTTCTCACCGAGCTTCTTCAGGTCGCCGTCGAGGGCCCCGAAGAGCTCGTTGGCCCGCGTCGTGACGACGCCCTGCACCTCCTTGACCCGCGCGGTCGCCTTCTCCTGCACGGCCTTGGGGTCGGTGCGGCGCACGGCCTCGATGCGCTCGGGCGCCTCGGCCTGGATCTTCTCGATCAGCGCCGGAACCTTCTTGGCCTGCTGCCCTGCGAGGTCCGCCGTGCCGGCGAGGAAGTAGAGGGGGGTGGGGTCGGTGAGGGTCTTGCGCAGGTCATCGGTGATGGCCATGACTGTCCTCCCGGATCAGTGCTCAGTTGCTCGCTTGAGGGTGGTCGGCATCGCTGCCGTCGGCACCGCTGCCGTCGGCCGCGCTTTCGGTGCCCGTCTCGTCGGCGTCGAGCCCGTTCTCCTTGCGGAAGGACTCGTAGATCTGGAGCAGAACCTGCTTCTGACGCTCGCTGAGCGAGGGGTCGGCGAGAATGACGCTCCGCGTCCCCGCGGCCTCGGGAGACCGCTCGTCGAGAATTCCGGCCTGCACGTACAGCGTCTCGGCGGAGATCCGCAGCGCCTTCGCGAGCTGCTGCAAAATGTCCGCGCTCGGCTTGCGCAGCCCGCGCTCGATCTGACTCAGATACGGATTGGACACCCCGGCGGCATCGGCGAGCTGCCGCAGCGACAGCTGTGCGTTGCGCCGCTGCTCGCGCAGATACTCGCCGAGATTGCCGACGTTGAGCGATGCCATGCCCCGATGGTGCACCCATCGCGCTAACTATTGCAAGCGGATGCTTGCAAAAGTGCGCTGCGCCACTCCGTGGGCGGCTGTGACCGCCCGCGGTGGTTGACACTTCGCAGCCGTGGCCGGCACAGCGCGGCCACAGGCGTGCAGGCCCCTGCGGCCTCACTTGAGCTTCGCGTGCAACACGGCGGTAGGGTCGCGCGCATGTGGGCGGGACTGGATGCAGGCGACTGGGCTGGGCTGAAGCACGACTACGGGTCTGCCGAGGATGCAGCGCCCTGGAAGCACTCGGACGCGGCGCCGCCGAGCGAGGGCGCCCCCATCCTGCCCTGCGCAAGCTGGCCGACCTCGGCCCGTACGCCGCCCCCTACGCGGACCGATTCAGGGCGATGACCGCCGACAGCGACCCCTGGACTCCGTCGAGGCGGCCCACACTCTGTGGGCTGCGACCGGCGATGCGGAGGCCGCTGTCCCCGTGCTGACGACTGCCGTGCGGGATCTGGCTGAGGGTTCCTGCCTGCCTGTCATGCTCCCCGCGCTGAACCACCTGGCCCGGATCGGCCAGGCGGCCCGGCCCGCCGCCCTCCTCCTGCGCAACGTAGCCGCATATGACCAGCGATTGCGTCCCCATAGCGGCTGGCGGGGCTTCGCCCAGGACGAGGACATCCGTACTGCCGTCGGCGAGCTACTCGGCGCGTCCGGCCTGTCCGCGTGAGGCGGGTGGTCAGGTCGGCGGGTTCCTGGACCTGCGCAGTGAAAGGCGCGATCTGGCGGCGTCCTGCATGCAACCGGCGGGCCGTCGAGGCATCTGGTCACCCGGCTCGCCCGGCCTCGGGCATTCGACGCGGTGTCTCGGGCGACCCTGGGCACTGGTGCGCTCGGCGCCGGCATCGGGCCGATCACTCCGGCCCGCGATCATCTCCCGGGCGCGGCGGCCGGCGACGCCGCGTCCGGTCGGCCGCCCTTACGAAGCGTCCGCAGCCGCAGCCGCGTCGTGATCGAGGAGCGAGATCGCGGATGCCAGCGCGCGGGCCGTGTCGACGAAGTACTGCTCGTCGGCCGCCGGGGCCAGGCCGAGGGGGACGCCCTGGCCGAGGCCGACGAACAGGGCCCGGAGCGCGGTGGTCAGGCGTTGCGCCTGATGCGAGGTCACCACGCTTCCGTTGTGGGACCTTCCGGTGAACAGCGCGGCCAGATGTTCCTCCTGCGACCGGATGGACGTGGCGAGCCGGGACCCCAGCCCCGGGTCGTGCAGAGCCATGTCCAGCAAGGTGATCTGGAGCGACAGGCGAGCCAGTGCGTCCGGGGCGTCACAGCTGCGCCGGTAGTACCGGGCGAACGCGTCGACCGCCTCCAGGAGATCCAGCTCGGCGGGAGCCACCTGCTGGATCTCCTCGTAGTACGGCCGCAGGTGATCGGCGACCAGGGCGACCACCAGGCCGTTCTTGCTCCCGAACAGGGAGTAGACGGCGCCGGTGGTCAGGCCGGCACGTTCGGCGATCTCCTCCAGCTTGGCCCGGTATCCGTCCCGGGACACGACCTGGAACGCGGCGTCCAACAGGGCACGGCGGTTGCGTTCCTTGGCCTCCGCTCTTGTCATTCTCATAGTTTGATTATTACCGTAATCTCGTTACGGGATTGGTTGGTGGTCGGAGACAAGCTTCGAGGGGGACGCTCATGACCCAGGCCGTGGCACCGCGGGTGACCCGCCAGACCGTCGGCGCCCTCGCCGATGGCGCCTTCAAGGTGTTGCTCGCCGCTGTCTGCGTCGTCGGCGCCGCCCCGCTGGGCCGGTTGCTCGGCACGCCGACCTGGCTGATGGTCGCCTCGGGCGTGGCCCTGCTGATGGGCGGCGGCTTCGAGATCGGATACACGCGCAGCCGGTCGATGCGCACCTACACGCGGCTCATGATCGCGTACGACGCCGGCTGGGTGTCGACGGCCCTGGCCGGTCTCCTGATGGCGTGGCAGGGCAGCGGCGCCGGGGGCGAAGTCTGGATGGGGTACCAGGCAATCGCCCCTCTTGTGTTCGCGGCGCTGCTGGTCGCCTCCGCCCCGACGCAGAGAGCCCCGGGCACTCGGGGCGACACCTCGGTCCGGCACTTGGACACCCTTTGAAGCCCTTGAACCCCTCGAACCCCTCGAACCCCCGAACCCCTCGATCAGCTTCTAGCTTCTCTTCTAGCTTCTGATGATGCAGAAGGGATGCCCGGCCGGATCGGTGAGGGCCCGCGCCTTGTCACCGTGCGGCTGGTGCTCCGGCTTGCCCGCGCCCAACTCCAGCAGCCGGGCCTCGGCCGCGTCCAAGTCCTCGACCTTGAAGCAGACATGGAGCTGCTGGGGGACGATTTGGTCGGGCCAGGTCGGAGCCCGGTAGTCGTCGACCCGTTGGAAGCCGATGAGGAGGCCGTGTTCGCCGTTGAGGCCCGCGAAGTCGGCATCCGACTTCGGGTGCAGTTCATGGCCGGTCGCCTGCTGATAGAACGCCGCCAGAGCCATCGGGTCGGAGCAATCCAGCGTTATCGCGACCAACTTCATCCGCAGGGGCATGGTCATGGCATCCCCGAATCGATCGTGGTTCTCCGCGATGAACACCCTAGAGGCGGCTCCCCGCGGTCGAGCGGGCACCCGACCGCCACCAACGTCCCACTCAGCCGTGGCCCCACTCAGCGCCTGCTGTCGGATTCCACCGTCGACCGGGCAGCGCGTGTCGGATACCGGCGTGATGGGGTCGTTTTCTGGTTCGGGTGGGGTGGGCGGCGGAGCGTTGCCTCTGTCCTGACCGCACGGCCGGAGGAGATTCCATGGATACCGAAGTGCTCGTCGTCGGCGCTGGGCCGACCGGAATGACGCTCGCCAACGAGCTGCTGACGGCAGGCGTACCGACCGTTCTCGTCGACAGGCTGGCCCGGCGCAGCGAGCTGTCCAAGGCGGGCGGTGTGCAGTCCCGCACGCTGGAGGCGCTCGACCAGCGGGGGCTCCTGGAGCCCTTACTGGCCACCGGGGACCACCCCGTCACCACCGGCCACTTCGCGGGGATCCCGCTGCCGCTCCGCTCCAACGGGCCCCGGCTGCCCTGGCGTTCGGTACCGCAGGTGGTGATCGAGGGGTTCTTCGAGCGGCACCTGGCCGAGCACGGCCTGTACGCCCGGCGGGGCCACGAGCTGTCCGGTCTCGCCCAGGACCACGACGGGGTCACCGCGACCTTCGCCGACGGCTCGACCCTCCGCGCCCGTTACCTCGTCGCGGCCGACGGGGCCCACAGCATCGTACGGTCGCTGCTGCGGGCCGCGTTTCCCGGGCAGCCCGGCACGTTGACGATCGTCGCCGCCGACGTGCGGCTGAGCGGCGACGATCGGGTCGGCTCGCACACCTGGAGCGAGGACGGGCACTGGGCGGCGCTGTTCCCGCTCGGCACCGACGCGCAGGGCAGGCCGCTGCGGCGGCTGGTCATCGGCGGTCCCGGCCGGTCCCTGCCGAGGGAGATACCGGTCACCGAGGACGAGATCCGTGACAGCCTCGCCACCGTCTTCGGCACGGGGGTACGGCTCCTCGAACTGCGCTACGCCCGCCGCATCACCAACGCGTCGCGGCAGGCCGAGCGGTACCGGCACGGCCGGGTGTTCCTCGCGGGCGATGCCGCCCACGTCCACCTTCCGCTCGGCGCGCAGGGCATGAACACCGGGATGCAGGACGCATTCAACCTCGGCTGGAAGCTCGGCGCCGCGGTGCACGGCTGGGCTCCGGAGCACCTGCTCGACACGTACCACGCGGAACGGCATCCGGCCGGGGCCGCCGTCCTGCGCAACGTCCGGGCGC
Organism: Streptomyces sp. CB01201; assembly: GCF_002803085.1. Classification (GTDB taxonomy): domain Bacteria; phylum Actinomycetota; class Actinomycetes; order Streptomycetales; family Streptomycetaceae; genus Streptomyces; species Streptomyces hundungensis. The sequence continues at coordinate 217,263 of NZ_NNBJ01000013.1, forward strand.
AGAGCCTCCTCATGGACTGGACCGGCACCCGCGATCCGGACGTGCTCGCCGCCCGGGAGGTCTTCACGGGCCTGGCCCAACTCCCGGACGTCCAGCGGCATCTCGCCGATCTGATGTCCGGGACGGCGGTTCGCTATCCGATGCCGGGCACCGGGGACCATCCGCTCGTCGGCCGCCCCGCGCCCGACCTGGACCTCGGCCCGACCCGGGTGCACGAGCTACTGCGGTCCGGGCGCGGGATCCTGCTCGACCTGCCCGACGCCCCGTCCGGACTGCCCCACCCGTCCCACCCGTCCGACCCGTCCGACCTGTCCGACCTGTCCGACGCGTCCGCCAAGATCGTCGACCCCTGGTCGGACCGGGTGGACCAAGTGGCCCTGATGCGCTCCGGCTCCGGCTCCGGCTCCGGCTCCGGCTCCGGCTCCGAGCCGATGCTCATCCGGCCGGACGGTTACGTGTGTTGGGCCGGCCGGGACGGCCTGGAAGCGGCGCTCGGCCACTGGTTCGGCGAGCCGCGCCGAGCCGGGCGGCGATGAGTTCCGGGGGCCGAGCGGGTCTACCCCCAGGACGGTACCGCCCCGGCGAGAGGAACCCGCCATGCCCGCCCTGCCCGACACCGCACCCCAGACCCCCGAAGGCAAGGTGCTCTGGCACTTCACCATGTCCCTGGACGGGTTCGTGGCCGGCCCCGAACACTCCATGGGGTGGTTGGCGGGGGCCTCGTTCCGGGCCGGGCTCGTCCAGGAGTACGTCTCGACCACCGGCGCGGTGCTCGGGGGCCGGGACGGCTGGGAAGCCCGTCCCGACCCCACGGGCATCTACGGCGGCGCCTGGCAGGGTCCGCTGTTCGTGCTCACCCACCACCCCGAGGACGCCGGGCCCGTCGCGGGCGTCACGTTCCTGGGCTGCGGGGCGGCCGAGGCCGTACGGACCGGGCTCGCGGCCGCGGGCGGCAAGAACCTGGAGGTGTTCTCGCCGAGCATCGGCCGCCAGCTCCTGCGGCTCGGCCTGATCGACGAGATCGATCTGCACATCGCGCCCGTGCTGCTCGGCGACGGCATCCGCCTCTTCGACGACCCCGGCGGCTCACCCGTACCGCTCGCCCTGGTCAACGGCGACGACCCGACGGCCACCGTGAACGTCCGCTACCGGCCGCTGCCCGAGCAGAGCCGCTAGGCGTGCGCCCTGACGACCCGCCAACTCCCGTACGCACCCGCCCGCGCCGCCGCACCCGCGGCCAGCGCGGCGCGGTCCGCGGTCGGCTCGTCCAGGGGGTCGCCGCTCACCAGGAAGCGGTAGTAGAGCGGGGCGGAGACGGCCCGGATCACCTCGCGGGCGTCCGTGCCGGGCGGCACCTCGCCCCGCTCGGCGGCCCGCGTCACGCAGGGCGCCCACTCCTCGATGCGGGTCGCGTAGAAGCGGCGCAGCGCGCCGGCCGCGCGGTCGTCGCAGGTGGCCGCGGCGATCACCGCCTTGAACAGGGCGCCCTGCCGCGGGTCGGTCAGCGTCCCGGCGACGAGTCGTGCGTTCGCCCGCAGATCGCCGTCGAGCGAGCCGGTGTCCGCGCGCGGCGAGGACTGCTCGGCCATGTCGTCCAGGAGGTCGGCGACCAGGCCCGTCGTCGTCGACCAGCGCCGGTAGACGGTGGTCTTGCCCACTTCCGCCCGGCGCGCGACATCCGCGAGGTCGAGCCGGTCGAAGCCGTGCTCCACCAGCGCGTCCCCGGCCGCCCGCAGCACGGCGGCCCGTACCCGGGCGGTCCGCCCGCCCGGCCGGACCGTGCCCGGCTCCATGCCCTCCACGCGCGACTCCCGTTCCCGGCCCGACGGAGGCGAGCCATTTTCCTCGCTTTCCCTCACTTTAAGGGAATCCCGGCACCGTTAGTACGGGCCGCCGGCCGTCCAGTACGGGCCGCCCAGCCGTCCTTGACCTCAAGCGCACTTGAGGCCGAACACTCACCGTACGAGCAGCGAGAGCAGCGAGAGCAGCTACCGCGGCAAGAGCGAGCGCAGGCCGCGCCCCGGCGCGGACAACGGGTTGGAGCAGTGATCGACATGCGTGTGGCACAGGTCCAGGAATTCGGCGGGCCCGAGGTACTGGTGACGGCGAGCGCGCCGGACCCGCTCGCCGGGGAGGGCGAGGCCGTGGTGGCCGTCGACCACATCGACACCCTCTTCGTGCAGACCCAGATCCGCGCGGGAGCCTTCGGCGAGTACTTCGACGCCAAGCCCCCTTACGTGCCCGGCGGCGGTGTCTCCGGCACGGTCACCGCCGTCGGCCCGGGTGTCGACACGGGCCTGGTCGGCCGCCGGGTGGCGGTGTCCGGCGCGGACGACACCTACGCGGAGTTCGTGAAGGTCCCGGCCACCCACCTCTCCCCCGTGCCCGACGGCGTCGGTCCGCGCGAGGCGGCCGCCCTGGTGCACGACGGCGTCACCGCCCTCGCGCTCCTCGACACCACCGCGCTCAAGCCGGGCGAGACCGTCCTGATCACCGGCGCCTCGGGCGGCATGGGCACCCTGCTCGTCCAGTTCGCCCACGCGCTCGGCGCCCGGGTGGTGGGTGTGGCCCGTGGGCCCGAAAAGACCTCGCTGGTAAGGGAGTTGGGGGCCGACCATGTCGTCGACGCGGCGGATTCGGGGTGGGGCCGGCAGGCCCGCGCGGCGCTGGGCGAAAGCGGCGCCGATCTCGTTCTGGACGGAGTCGGCGGCCAACTCGGGCTTTCGGCTTTCCCGTTGACCGCCGACGGCGGTCGCTTCTCCGCACACGGCGCCCCCAGCGGCACCGGGTTCGCGGCCGTCGACCCGGCGCAGGCCGAGCGGCGCGGCATCACCCTGCTCGGCATCGGCGACGTACAGCTGACGCCGGAGCGCCGCCGCGAGCTGCTCGGCCGGGTGCTCCAGGAGGCGGCGGCCGGCCGGCTGCGGCCGGTGATCGGCGAGGTGTTCCCGCTGGCCCGCGCCGCAGACGCGCACCGGGCCATCGAGAGCCGCGCCCTGGTCGGAAAGGTGCTGCTCAAGCCGTGACCCCGTGAACGCCCGGCACGGTTCCGATCCCCCACGGGGGTGGGGGTCAGAACATGTCGGGGCACCAGGGGCGGCCGGCCGTGCGGAACAACTCGTCCGTGCGCGCCGCCGCCCCCGCCCTCTCCTCGGCCGCCCGGCCGAGCGCGAGCAGCCGCCGCGCCGACTCGTCGCCGAGGTAGAGGGAGGCCAACTCCCTTACGTCCAGGGTCAGTTCGGCGGTCCGGGTGGTAGAGGTGCAGCGGGCTCCCGCCGGGCCCGCCTCCAGCAGGAAGCGGCCCGCCGCGAGGCCCGCGGGGTCCACGACCTCAAGGACCAGCGTGCCCTCGGCGGCGTAGGTGCGTGCCTCCAGGACCCGTACGACGTCGAGCAGCCGCAGCCACAGATAGTCGGAGTGGGTGACGATCCTGGCCGCGCGCGGGTTCGGGAAGTACTGCGGCAGCAGGTCGTCGGGAGCGCGGCGGCCGGTGCGCACCGTGCGGATCCAGTCGATGGAGCACAGGTAGTGCCACAGCGCGCGCTCGGCCTCGGGGGTGAGGGCGATCAGGTCCGCCACCGTCGCCGTGTTCTCCGGCAGCTTGGCGTCGCTCCACCTGTCGTCGGCGCGGTAGCCGGCGAACCCGGCCGGGGCGCCGTCGGCGGTGCGGTACACCGCGAAGAACGGCTCGGTCCAGGGCTCGTAGCGGCGGGCCACTCCGGTCGTCAGGTCCCACCAGCGCCGGTCGCGGCTGATCGCCCCGTGCCGGGTCGGCCGAAAACGTTCGAACACCTCGGCGCCGAGCTTGGCGGCCTCGGCCATATCCACGAGTTCGATGCTGCCGCCGTCGGCCGGGGCCGCCCAGCGCGGGTCGAGCCCGGCGCGGGCCGTGTCGATCTCCCACTCGGTGATGTGGGACGCCGGGCCGTACCCGTAGCGGCCGTAGATCGGGTACTCGGCGGCGATCAGCGTGGACGCGACCTCGCCGCGCTCCTTGGCCGCCGCCAGCTCGGCCGCCATCATCCGGGTGAGCAGGCCGCGCCGGCGGTGGGTGGGCGTGACGGTGACACCGCTGACCGCGCTCACCGGCAGCGCGGCGCCGCCGACCGTGGTCAGCTCCTGCGCGAAGGAGCGGAACGTGGCCACGCACCGGCCGCCGTCGAAGGCGCCCTGGATCCGGCCCAGTTCGCTGTTGGCCTGCAGACCCCGCACGTACTCCTCGTCCGCCGCGGGCGGCCGAAGGAATCCCACATTGACCGCCCCCATCCAGTCGGTGAACTCGTCGTCGGCGACGGTACGGACCTCGATGGCGGGCTTGGCCGGAGTGCTCATGGCGGCCACGCTAGGCCGGTCGGGCTCAGAATGTCGCCCGTATTTCGCCGACCTCCGCGGCCCCGCCCAACAGCGGCGCCCGGCCGATGCGGTCCACGACCGGACCCTCGATGCCCAGCTGCCGGAGCGCACGGGCCAGGATCGGGCCGAGCGCGCGGATCGCGCCGTCGTCGACCTTGAAGGCGAGCGCCCGGCCGTCGGCGAGGGCCACCGCCTGCACCGCCTCGGCGCCCATCTTCGACAGGGTGCCGGGCACCTCGCGCATCAGCCAGGTGTCGGGCCGCCGGGTGCCGGCCACGTACTCGGGGTGGGCGCGCATGGCCTCGGCCACCCGGCCCTCGACCGTGCCCGCGTCCGCCGTCGCGAAGGTGCGGAAGGCGCGCGCGAGACCGGTGAGGCTGATCGCCATGAGCGGCGCCCCGCAGCCGTCCGTGCCGACCGAGGCGACCCGCTCGCCGGCGGCCGACTCGACGGACTCCAGGACGAGCCGCTGCAACGGGTGGCCGGGGTCGAGGTAGGTGCCCTGGTCCCAGCCGTTCAGCTTGCAGGCCGCGAGCATCGCCGCGTGCTTGCCGGAGCAGTTCATGGTGAGCCGCTCACGGACGTGCCCGGCGGCCAGGTACGCCTCGGCCTCGGCGGGGTCGAGCGGCAGGTCGGGCGGGGTCTGGAGGTCGTCCGGGGTCAGGCCGTGCTCGGCCAGCATCTTGCGCACGAGGTCGAGGTGGAAGCCCTCGCCCGAGTGGCTGGCCGCGGCGATGGCCAGGCGCTCGCCGGACAGCTCCAGACCGGCCCGCAGCACGGCGGCGGCCTGCATGGGCTTGTTGGACGAGCGGGGGAAGACGGGCGCGGCCGGGTCGCCCAGCGAGAACTCGACGCTGCCGTCGGCCGCCAGCACCACCAGCGAGCCCCGATGATGGCCCTCGACGAATCCGGAGCGTACGACTTCGGCGAGGACCGGGGGTATCGGGGACGTCACGGCGGTCATGGGGTGCGGCCTTCCGGGCGGGTGACCCGCCCCGGAGGGATCGCTTCCGATACGAGCGGGTCACATGAGCAGATCGTCTACTTGCGCTTCCCCATCACGGTACCTGCGGGCGATCTCCGCGCTGCAATCGTCGGCGGTGCGCTGGACCTCCTTGCGGCGCCGCGAGACCTGCTGCTCGTAGCGGATGAGGCGCCCGGTGGCGGTGTGCAGCTCGTCGTCCGTTCGGGCGCCCAGGTCCGACAGCTCGACCTCGGCGTCCATCTCGGCGGCGAGCAGCCGGTACTCCTCGCTGCGCGGCGCCGACAGCGTGACGTGGCGGGCCGAGGCGCGGTGCGAGGACGGCGCGTCGGTGAGGATCTCGGCGAGCCGCTCCACCACCGGCGCCTGCGGCCCGGTGCGCCGGGCCAGCTCGGCCCGCAGGATGTCGATCCGGCCGTGCAGCAGCCGCCGCACATAGCTGAGGTCGGCCTCGTCGCGCTGCGACTGGCGGCGCAGGGTGCGCAGCTCGGCCAGCCGGAGCGCGGCCAGGTCGTGTTCGCGCTGGGGCGGCAGAGTGCCGCCCGCTCGCTGCACGGGCGGGCGCACGGCGGTACGCGGGTTGGTCCGGGTCAGCGATACGGGACCGGACGGCTGCCCGGCGCCTGATGTGCTCATGCTTTTTCGTCCCCTCGACCGGTGCATGGGGTCTCCCCCGGCCCAGGGGACCCAGGGGAAGCACCGCCTGTACGCATCGTGCCACTCCGGGTACGGCACGTGCAGGTGCACTGCACCCGTTCAGCCGCTCGGAATTCGGCCGTGCCGTTGGCATAGGTTGGGGCGCATGCGAGCGGTGGTGCAGAGGGTCGACGGCGCACAGGTCGTCGTGGACGGTGAGACGGTCGGCGAGATCGAGGGCGAGGGCCTCTGTGTCCTGGTCGGGGTCACCCACGGGGACGATCCGGACAAGGCGGCCCAGCTCGCCCGCAAGTTGTGGTCGGTTCGCATCCTTGAGGGCGAGAAGTCCTGCTCGGACGTGAATGCGCCCTTGCTGGTGATTTCGCAGTTCACTCTCTACGGGGACGCTCGCAAGGGCCGCCGCCCCACGTGGAACGCGGCCGCCCCCGGCGAGGTGGCCGAGCCCCTCGTCGACGAGGTGGTGGCCCAACTGCGGGCGCTCGGCGCCCTGGTGGAGACGGGCCGGTTCGGCGCGGACATGCGGGTGTCCCTCACCAACCACGGCCCGTTCACGCTCCAGATCGAGGTCTGAGACCCGGGCCCGGCGTCGCCTACGGCTCGACCACGACCTCCTGCGCCGCGGCCGTGTTCCCCGCCAGGAGGGGCGCGTCGACCGGCACGTTCCGCTTCACCAGGGCCAGGGCGATCGGGCCCAGCTCGTGGTGGCGGGCCGAGGTCGTGATGAAGCCGAGCTGGCGGCCCTCGGCACCGTCGGCCGCGAGCCGCACCGGAGTGCCGTGCCCGGGAAGCAGCACCTCGCTGCCGTCCAGGTGCAGGAAGACCAGGCGCCGCGGCGGCTTCCCCAGGTTGTGGACGCGGGCGACCGTCTCCTGGCCCCGGTAGCAGCCCTTCTGGAGGTGCACGGCCGGGCCGATCCAGCCCACCTCGTGCGGGATCGTGCGGTGGTCGGTCTCGAAGCCGAGCCGGGGCCGGTGCGCCTCGACCCGGAGGGCCTCGTACGCCAGGATGCCGACGAGCGGGCCCGCCTGCGCCGCGTACGTCTCCAGGTCGGCGCGCGGCAGGAACAGATCACGGCCGTACGCCGTCTCGCGCACGACCACCCCGTCCGGCACCTCGGCGATGGACCCGGCCGGCAGGTGTACGACCGCGAACTCCTCGGTGCGGTCGGCCACTTCGACCCGGTAGAAGAACTTCATCGACTCCAGGTACGCGATCAGCTCGCCCTGGGTGTCGGGCTCGACGTGGATCCACACCGTGGTGCCGTCGTCGACGAGGTACAGGGCGTGCTCGACGTGTCCGTTCGCGGAGAGGACCAGTGCCTCGGTGGCCTGCCCGACGGGCAGCTCGCTGACGTGCTGGGTCAGCAGCAGGTGCAGCCAGCTCAGCCGGTCGTCGCCGGTGACGGTGACGACTCCGCGGTGCGAGAGGTCGACGAGACCGGTTCCGCCGGCGAGCGCGCGCTGCTCGCGGAACAGATCGCCGTAGTGCGCCGCGACTCCTTCGTCGCGCCCTTCGGCGGGGACGGCGCCGGCCTGGGACAGCAGAGGGCTCTTCATGCGGGCAAGCCTACGACTCGGCGCTTGAAGCCTTCTTTGCGCAGTCCGCGCAGCGGCCGAAGATGGCGAAGTGCTTCATGTCCGTCTCGAAGCCGAAGGTGTCCCGGAGCTTCGCGGTGAAGTCCGCGGCCTCCGACACGTCCGCTTCGATCACCGTGGTGCAGTCCCGGCACACCAGGTGGATGTGGTGGTGCCGGTCGGCCAGGTGGTACGTCGGGGCGCCGTGGCCCAGATGCGCGTGCGAGACCAGACCCAGCTCCTCCAGGAGCTCCAGGGTCCGGTACACGGTCGAGATGTTCACGCCGCCCGCCGTCTTCCGCACCTCGGTGAGGATGTCGTCGGGCGTCGCGTGTTCGAGCACGTCGACGGCCTCCAGGACGAGCTGTCGCTGGGGGGTCAGGCGGTACCCGCGCCTGCGGAGGTCGCTCTGCCAGTCGGTGGTCACCACGCTCCCAGTGTAGGAGGGAGTGCGGCGACTCCCAGGGGCGAAGGACGCCCGGCTTCCGGAAGCGGGCCTACTTGAAGAAGGCGATGCCGTCGTCCGGGAGGTCGCCGAGGCCACGGGCCATGTCCGCCACCTCTTCCGGGGTGACGACCTTCTTCAGGTGCGCCGACATGTAGGGGCGCAGCTCGACCTCGGGGGTCGCCTTCTCGCCGACCCACATCAGATCGCTCTTCACGTAGCCGTACAGCCGCTTGCCACCCGTGTACGGTCCGGAGGCCGCGGTGCGGGCGACGGCGTCGGTGACCAGGTCGATCTGCGGCTTCTGGTGGGCGAGCTCGCCGTACCAGATCTCGACGATGCCCTGGTCACGGACCATGACGACCTCGACCTTGCGGTCCTTGTCGATGCGCCAGTAGCCCGACTCGGACTCCAGCGGCTTCACCTTGTTGCCCTCGGCGTCCAGGATCCAGGAGTGCGAGACGTACTCCAGGAAGTCACGGCCGTCGTGGGAGAAGGTCACGGACTGCCCGAAGTTCGCCTTCTCGGCGCCCGGGAAGTCGGTCACGCCGGCGCCCTCCCACGTACCGAGGAGGAAGACCAGGGGGACCAGGTCGGGGTGGAGGTCGGACGGAATCTCGATCATGAGGCTGCGATCTCTTCGTTGCGGTCGGGGTTAGCGCTGACCCTGGTACAGCTTCTTGACGGTCAGACCGGCGAAGGCGAGGACGCCGACGCAGACCAGGACAAGGAGGGTGGAGAAAACAGCCTCAAGCACGGGGGGCTCCTCGCATGAGCGGGTGTAGGGGCGGTCAGGGCCGGCCCCCAGCCTAATGGGTGGGGGGCCGGCCCTCTCGGTGAGGTACGCCGCCGGTGGCGCGCCCCGCGTACGGGCGGACCGTCCTCCAGGAGCTGCTCCTGGAGGACGGTCGTCCGGTGGAAGGGGACCGCGGCGGCCTCGTGCGTACCGGAGACCCGGCGGCCGGCGCCGAACTCCGGTCGTGACCCGGCGGATTACAGTTCCGCATATGCCGAACAAGAAGCTCGTGATCAAGGTGACCGCAGGTGCCGACGCACCCGAGCGGTGCTCGCAGGCCTTCACGGTGGCGGCGGTGGCCGTGGCCAGCGGGGTCGAGGTCTCGCTCTGGCTGACCGGCGAATCGTCCTGGTTCGCCCTGCCGGGCCGGGCCGCCGAGTTCACCCTCCCCCATGCCGCGCCGCTGCCGGACCTCATCGCGTCGGTGCAGGCGGGCGGCCGGATCACGCTGTGCACGCAGTGCGCGACCCGGCGGGAGATCACGGAGCAGGACGTCCTGGAGGGCGTACGGATCGCGGGGGCTCAGGTCTTCGTGCAGGAGATCATGGCGGACGGCGTACAGGCGCTCGTGTACTGACCGGCGAGGGGCGGGCGAGGGCAGCCGCCGCGGGCTAGGGGCGGCGCTTCTTGCCGTCCAGCTCGTCCCACCACTCGTCGGACTTGGGGTCGCCCGAGGGGTCGTCCCACCAGCGGTCGTCGGGGCCGCGCCGGTTGGCGACCATCGCGGCGATCGGCGGGATCACCATGGCGACGACGCACATCCCGACCGCCACCGGAATCGACCACAGGCGCACGAATCCCCAGGCGGACACGAAGAGCAGGATGCAGCCGCCCATCATCCAGAAATAGCCGCGCCGACGTCGGGCCAACATGCATCCAGCGTACGACCGGGGAGCCGAGCCGGATACGGGAAGAGGCCGGTAAGAGAGCGGGCCGGGGCAGGCCGGACGGCGCGAAGGGCCGCACCCCATTCCAAGGCGTCCAACCCCCGGGGTGCGGCCCTCCGGCCGGTACTGCGTGCTGCCGCCGGTCAGACGGCGATGGCGACCTCGGCGAGGCCACCGGTCTGGGCGACGACCGTACGGTCCGCGCTGCCGCCCGGCACCAGGGCGCGCACGGTCCACGTGCCCTCGGCCGCGTAGAAGCGGAACTGTCCGGTGGCCGAGGTCGGGACCTCGGCGGTGAACTCGCCCGTCGAGTCCAGCAGGCGCACGTAACCGGTGACGGGCTCGCCGTCGCGGGTCACCTGGCCCTGGATCGTGGTCTCACCGGGCTTGATCGTCGAGGCGTCGGGGCCGCCGGCCTTCGCTCCACACATGGGTTCTTCCTTACGGTCTACGGTCTACGGTCCGGGTGCTGGGGGCTGAGCGGGCTGCGCGGGTTACTTGTTGGCGCCGAGCTCGATCGGCACGCCGACGAGGGAGCCGTACTCGGTCCACGAGCCGTCGTAGTTCTTGACGTTCTCCTGGCCGAGCAGCTCGTGCAGCACGAACCAGGTCAGCGCCGAACGCTCGCCGATGCGGCAGTACGCGATGGTGTCCTTCGCGAGGTCGACCTGCTCGTCCTCGTACAGGGCCTTGAGCTCGTCGTCCGACTTGAACGTGCCGTCGTCGTTGGCGTTCTTCGACCACGGGATGTTGCGCGCGGACGGGACGTGGCCCGGGCGCTGCGACTGCTCCTGCGGGAGGTGGGCCGGGGCGAGCAGCTTGCCGGAGAACTCGTCGGGCGAGCGCACGTCGACGAGGTTCTTGGAGCCGATCGCGTTGACGACGTCGTCGCGGAAGGCGCGGATCGAGGCGTCCTGGGGCTTGGCCTTGTACTGGGTGGCCGGGCGGCTGGGGACCTGGTCGCCGTCCACGAGGTCGCGGGAGTCCAGCTCCCACTTCTTGCGGCCGCCGTCGAGGAGCTTCACGTCCTGGTGGCCGTAGAGCTTGAAGTACCAGAAGGCGTACGAGGCGAACCAGTTGTTGTTGCCGCCGTACAGGACGACGGTGGTGTCGTTCGCGATGCCCTTCGCGGAGAGGAGCTTCTCGAAGCCCTCCTGGTCGATGAAGTCGCGGCGGACCGGGTCCTGGAGGTCCTTCGTCCAGTCGATCCGGATCGCGTTCTTGATGTGGTTCTTCTCGTAGGCCGAGGTGTCCTCGTCGACCTCGACGATGGCGACCTTCGGGTCCTCGATGTGGGCCTCGACCCAGTCGGCGTCTACCAGGACGTCACTGCGGCTCATGTTCTTCTCCTCCGGGGCAGTCTGCGGGGGCGGTGCGGTGTGCGGGTACGCGGCCTCGGCGACGGCGGCTTCGCACGGCTGCGGGTGCGGGGGTGCGGGGCGCGTACGGCGGCACGAGGGGTGGGCCTGGGGGCCTGGGTACGGCCGAGGGGCCCGGGGAATGCGGGAGTGCGAGCGTCCCGCTCAGAAGGGGCGACAGAGCATGGCGGCGACGCGGCACAGGTCTACTGCCCGCCGCTTCGTGAGGTCCGCCTGTCGCTTCATGCGTCCGATCGTAGGGAGGGGGAGTGGGGCGTGTCACCGGTGTGTCGCATGCTGAGACTCGATCATCCGCATACTGATACGCGCGGGCCTGCGAAGTCTCCTCCGGCTCGGCCGCGGCGGGCTTTGCCCGGCCCCGCGCCTGTCCTGCGGACGGGGGTGTCTCAGCATGCGGGCCGTGCGCTGCTGGGGGCGGGGTTTGCCCACCCTCCCGCCCGTGCGGCGCGCCGCAGGGTTCAGCCCCTGGGGCTCCGCCCCAGACCCCCTGAGGGGCTGCGCCCCTCGACCCCCGCAAGGGGCTCCGCCCCCTGCACCCCCGTTCGCGCCTGAACGGCGCTCGTCCTCAAACGCCGGACGGGCTGAAGATGCCGATGCCGGCCAGCACCGAGGCATTCGGGGCCACCTACAGGGGCGCGAGGAACTGCGCGAGAAGCGACCACGACCCGCGGACAAAAACGGGGTTGGGGGCGCGGGGAACTGCGCGAGCAACCACGCACGGTCCGCAGCTCAAACGGACCCAGGGGCGCGGGGAACTACGCAAGAAGCGGGCACGGTCCGCAGCTCAAAACGCACCCAGGGGCGCGGGGAACTACGCAAGAAGCGGGCACGGTCCGCAGCTCAAAACGGACCCAGGGGCGCGGGGAACTGCGCGAACGGCCCCCGCGGCCCGCAGGCGAAGAAGCGGGGACCGGGGCCAGGGGCGGAGACCCAGGTGCTCAGCCCGCCAGGCGGACTTCCTTGCCCTCGCCCGAGAAGCGGAGGCCCGACTCAGACGCCGTGACCTTGCTGAGCTTGATGCTCGACGGCATGCCGTCGATCTTCAGGTCGTAGTCGACCGCCTTGCGCAACCGCGCATCGAACCCCGGCACGGGCAACGCCGGCAGCGACTCCGCCCGAAGCTGCACCGAACCCGCCGCGTTCAGACCGACCGTGCTGTAGGCCGAGACCGTACGCCCCTGGAGCAGCGCCTTCACCGCCGCCGGCAGCGTGACGCCCTGGCCCTCGATGAGGTCGGTGAGCGGGCCCGACACCTTGACCTGGCCCTTGGCGGCCCGCTCCGGCCCGGCGTAACCGACCGTCGCCCCCTTGGGCGCGGCCTTGGAGAGGTCCGCGTACGAGATGTTCGCCGCCCCGTCGGCCCGGCCCGCCACCGCCGACGAGAAGGAGCTGTCGATCTTCACCGCGTACAGCTCGGCCGTCACCTCGGTGACGTTCACCGAGTGGCCCCCGGCGGTGGCGGTGACCCCGGAGAGGGAGACGTCGACCTCGTCGAGTTCCTTGCCGAGCACCTGGGTCAGGAAGGGGAAGCCCTTGATGTCGACGTCGGGCGTCGAGCCGAGCCGCTGGCTGCTCTTGATCTTGTCGGCCGTCTTCGACTCGGCGACGTTCACCGCGATGCGGTCCACGGCGACGAAGATTCCGCCGAGAACGATCGCGATGACCAGAAGTATTCGCAGTGCGCGCATTGCCTACGTGTCCCCCACCAGTCGGCCGCCACTCGGCCATGGACTCATTGATCAGAAACGTCAGAAGCAGACGAACGGAAGAACCGACGCCTTCGAAAGACGATCACGACACCAGCCGCGGTTCCCTAAGCCACCGCCCGGCCGATGAGATACAGCGCGGGCACCGCCGCGGTGAGCGGCAGGGCCACGCCCGCCGTCATGTGGACGAACCGGGACGGGTAGTCGTACGAGGCGACCCGCAGCCCGATCAGCGCGCAGGCGCCCGCCCCGAGGCCGAGCAGCGCGCCGGACGCGCCGATGCCGGTCAGTCCGCCCACCGCGATGCCGGAGCCCGCGGCCGCGAGCAGCGCGACCGCCACCGAGACGGCCGACGGCAGCGGCAGGGCGCGGGCGAGGACCGCGACGGCCACCGCGGCCGCGCCGACGGACACCGCGTGCGGCGGCGCCGCGAGGTAGCCGCCCGCCATGACCGCGAGGGCCGCCGAGGTGACGGTCGCCATCAGGCCGTACATCCGCTCGTCGGGATCGGCGTGCGAACGGAGCTGGAGGACCAGGGTGAGCAGCACCCAGACGCCGAGCGTGCCGAGGATCGCGGCCGGCGCGTGCTCGCGGCCGAGGGCGAGCAGGGCCACGTCGGCGACGAGCGCGCCCGCGAAGGCGAGCGCGATGCCCTGCCGGGCGGGCCACATGCCGTTGAGCCGGAACCAGCCCGCCGCCGTGACCGCCTGGAGCGCGACGAGCGGGACGGCCAGGGCGTACGGGCCGATGGGCGCGGCCACCGCGAGGAGCAGGCCGAGCACCGCCGTGATGGCCGCGGGCTGCATGCCGGGCGCGATGACCGGCGAGCGGCCCTCCGCTCGGGCCCGCTGGGCGTCGGTGATCCGCGCGTTGCCGACCGTGGTGGGCGGGCTGTAGGCCGGACCCGAGGCGGATGCGGCGGCCGGCCCGGCGGCCGGGGGCGTGGCGGGCTCGTAGACCGGGGCCGGAGCGGGCGCGGAGGCCATCGGCATCTCGGGCGGCAGCGGCACGGAGGCCGTACCCGCGCCGTGCTGCGGCGGCAGATAGGCCGTCTCCTCGGCGCCCGCGTGCCGCGGCGGCGCGTACGCCGGGTCGACGGGACGCTCCTCCCACGACGGCTCGGGCTGCGCGGGCTGCATGGGCTGCGCGGGCTGCGCGTGGCGCCCACGGCGCGGGGACGGATCCACCGGCTGATGCTGCTGCACCGGCTGCTGCTGCACGGGCGGGATCGTGGGCTGGTACTGGGTGTCCCAGGTCTGCCCCTCCCACGTCTGCGTGTACTGCTGGTGGTCCTGGTACGGCTCGTGCGGGAACGGCGGCTGGGACTGGGGCTGGGGCTGTACGGGCTGCCCGTACTGGTCGTACGGGTCGTACGGGGGCTGGGCCTGTGGCCGCTGCTGATACGGGTACTGCTCGCTCATGACGTGGGGGTCACCCTCCTGCGAACGGCGGGAGCACCTCGACCGTGCCGCCCTCGGCAAGGCGTACGGTCTCATGCTTCCGCTTGCCGACGGGGTCACCGTCGACCAGGAAGGAACACCGCTGAAGTACGCGCGTGAGCTCACCGGGGTGCCGTTCGCGCACCGCGTCGAGGGCTTCGGCCAGCGTCCGGGCCGCGTACGGCTCCTCTGCGACACCGGCCGCGGACTTGGCCGCGGCCCAGAAGCGGATGGTTCCCGCTGCCATGGTCAGGCTCCTTTCGTCGCCCTCCATGATGGGCTACGCGGCGGGCCGCGCGGCGATGAGCCAGCTCGCGATCCGCCCGAGCAGCTCGTCACCGGCCGCGTTCTCGGCGTGCCCCATGCCCGGCTCCAGCCACAAGCGCGCAGGTCCGGCCGCCGCCAGCATGCGCGGATGGTCCACCGGGAAGTACGGGTCGCGGTCGCCGTGGACGATGAGCAGCGGGGTCGGCGCGATCAGCGGGACGGCCTCGACGGGCGAGAGCGGTACCGGGTCCCAGTCCTCGGAGTGGATCCGGGTGGCGAAGCCCAGGCGGCCGACCAGACGGCCCGCGCGCCGGGTGATCAGCCAGTGCACCCGCCGCATGGGGGCCGTGCCCCGGTAGTACCAGCGGGCGGGCGCGCTGACCGCCGCCACTGCTTCCGTGCGCCTCACCGCGCTCCCCCGGTGGGTCGCCGCGTGCCGCAGCACCACGGACCCGCCCATCGAGAAGCCGACGGTGACCACCCGCGCGTACCCGAGTGATCTCGCCCACTCCACTGCCGCCGCCAGGTCGAGCACCTCGCGGTCGCCGACCGTCGAGCGGCCGCCGGACTTGCCGTGCCCGCGGAACGAGAAGGTGATCACGCCCGCGTACTGCGCGAACACCCCCGCGGCCCGGCGTACGGCGGGCCGGTCGGCCGAGCCCGTGAAGCCGTGCGCGACCACGATCGCGGTATCGACGTGACCCTGCACACAGGGGGTGTGAACCGCCTCGATCCGGACACCGTCGGTCGTACACAGGGTTGCGCGCCGGAGGCCGGGAGTGATCGAGGAAACAGCGGAAGTGTGAAATCGATCATCTGCCTCGGCATTCATGTGGGCTATTCTGCTTGGCAGAGGATCCGGGCACCGAAGCCCCCGGGTCCTTTTGTGTTTCCCGGTCGTTGTTACGGACGGGTGAACAAACGCTCACACAGGCCTCGGGCCGTGCGTGCGGGCCCGGGACCGGGAGCGGAACGAGCACAGAACGAAAAACGCAGAACGCATTACGCATTACGCAGGACGTACGAAGCAGTGCCGCAACGCCCCCGAGCTCTCAGCGAGCAGGAGGAACCGACGTCATGGGCGAGCCAACCGTGCACGATACGAAGCGGACTACCTGGGCAGGTGGAGCCCGATGAGCTCCTTGCTGCTCCTCACCAACGCCCTCCAGCCGTCGACGGAGGTGCTCCCCGCCCTCGGACTGCTCCTGCACAGCGTGCGGGTCGCCCCCGCCGAGGGCCCGGCCCTCGTCGACACCCCCGGTGCCGACGTCATCCTGATCGACGGCCGCCGCGACCTGCCCCACGTGCGGTCGCTGTGCCAGCTCCTGCGCTCCACCGGACCGGGCTGTCCGCTGGTGCTGGTCGTGACCGAGGGCGGACTGGCCGCCGTCACCGCCGACTGGGGCATCGACGACGTCCTGCTCGACACCGCGGGCCCCGCCGAGGTCGAGGCCCGGCTGCGGCTCGCGACCGGTCGCGCGCAGGCCGTCTCGGACGACTCCCCCATGGAGATCCGCAACGGCGACCTGTCGGTCGACGAGGCCACGTACAGCGCGAAGCTCAAGGGGCGGGTCCTGGACCTGACCTTCAAGGAGTTCGAGCTGCTCAAGTACCTCGCCCAGCACCCGGGCCGGGTCTTCACGCGCGCCCAGCTGCTCCAGGAGGTCTGGGGCTACGACTACTTCGGCGGCACCCGCACGGTCGACGTCCACGTACGGCGGCTGCGGGCCAAGCTCGGCCCCGAGCACGAGTCGCTGATCGGCACCGTGCGCAATGTCGGCTACCGCTTCGTGACCCCGGAGAAGCCCGAGCGCTCCGCCGAGGACGCCAAGGCGAAGGCCGTCGTGGAGGCGGCCACCGCCGAGACGAAGGAAGCGGCGGCGCGCTCCGCGAAGCCGTAGCCCGGACGGTAGATCACACCTGGGGTACGACCTGCGATACGCCCTGCCCAGAGGGGGGTCACCCCGCGTAGACTGCCGCGCGTGGCCAAGGTGACGCGGGACGACGTGGCACGACTTGCGGGTACTTCGACCGCCGTCGTCAGCTATGTCATCAACAACGGACCCCGGCCGGTCGCCCCGGCCACGCGCGAGCGTGTCCTCGCCGCGATCAAGGAGCTGGGGTACCGGCCGGACCGGGTCGCCCAGGCCATGGCGTCGCGGCGTACCGACCTCATAGGAATGATCGTCCCGGACGCGCGCCAGCCGTTCTTCGCGGAGATGGCGCACGCCGTCGAACAGGCCGCGTCCGAGCGCGGAAAAATGGTCCTGGTCGGCAACTCCGACTACGTCGACGACCGCGAGGTCCACTACCTGCGGGCCTTCCTCGGCATGCGGGTCGCCGGGCTGATCCTGGTCAGCCAGGGTCCCAGCGAGCGGGCCGCGGCCGAGATCGACGCCTGGGACGCCCGGGTGGTGCTGCTGCACGAGCGGCCCGAGGCGATCGACGACGTGGCGGTGGTGACCGACGACATCGGCGGCGCCCAGCTCGCCACCCGCCACCTGCTCGAACACGGCCACGAGTACGTCGCCTGCCTCGGCGGGGTCGAGTCCACCCCGGCCGTCGGCGACCCGGTGGCCGACCACGTCGAGGGCTGGCGCCGGGCCATGCTGGAGTCCGGCCGCTCGCTCGAAGGCCGCCTCTTCCAGGCCCCGTACAACCGCTACGACGCCTACAAGGTGGCCCTGGAGATCCTCGCCGGGCCCCAGCGGCCCCCCGCCATCTTCTGCTCGACCGACGACCAGGCGATCGGTGTGCTGCGGGCCGCGCGCGAGCTGCGCATCGACGTGCCGGGCGAGCTGGCCGTGGCCGGCTTCGACGACGTCAAGGAAGCGGCCCTGACCGACCCGCCGCTGACCACGATCGCCTCCGACCGGCCGGCCATGGCGCGGGCCGCGGTGGACCTGGTCCTGGACGACGGGCTGCGGGTCGCGGGCTCGCGCCGCGAACGCCTCAAACAGTTCCCCTCGCGGCTCGTCGTGCGCCGTTCCTGCGGCTGCGGCTAACCCGCCCACGAGCCGTTGACGGACGCCGCGAAGGCGTCTTTATTTCGGGCAAACGCGGTTCTGCCGGGCTTCTTACGCGGTCCTCAGACTGCTCTCATCATCCGTGGCGAAAGTCATAGACATGACCGAGAGCCCCCGCCACAGCGGCGAGTACCCCGAGCAGCAGCCTCAGCACTCCGACCACGCCGACGAGTCCTGGCAGCGAGCCAAGGACGACGCCCGGCGAGAGGCAGAGGCCCACGCGGCCGCGTATCCGCCGCCGCCCCCGTACCCGGCCACCGCGCACTTCGCCACCGCCGGGCCGGAGGCCCCCAGGCCGCGGCGCGCCAAGCGTTCGGTGGGGCTCATCGCGGCCGTCGCCATCATCGCGGCGGCGATAGGCGGCGGCACCGCGAGCTTCGTCGAGCACTACGTCGGCAACGACAACGCGAGCGTCAGCTCCGGGGTGAGCGGGACCAACGCGTCCAACAGCACCAACGGCACGGTCTCCGGTGTCGCCAAGGCCGTCATGCCGAGCATCGTCGAGATCAACGCGACCTCCGGCTCGGGCGAGTCGACCGGCGCCGGCGTGATCGTCACCGCCAACGGCGAGATCATCACCAACAACCACGTCATCTCGGGCTCGACCTCCATCAAGGTGAAGCTGAGCAACGGCAAGACGTACACCGCGAAGGTCGTCGGCACCGACCCCGACAAGGACCTCGCGCTGATCAAGCTGGACGGGGCGAGCGGCCTCAAGCCCGCCTCCCTCGGCGACTCCAGCAAGATCGCGGTCGGCGACCAGGTCGTCGCCATCGGCTCCCCCGAGGGCCTCACCGGCACCGTCACCAGCGGCATCGTCTCCGCGCTCGACCGCGATGTCACCGTCGCCAAGGAGCAGGGCAACCAGGGCCAGGGCCAGGGCCAAGGGCAGGGCCAGGGACAGGGGCGCGGTCAGGGCGGCTGGCCGTTCGAGTTCGGCGGGCAGCAGTTCAACGGCGACACCGGCTCCTCGAAGACCACGTACAAGGCGCTCCAGACCGACGCCTCGCTCAACCCGGGCAACTCCGGTGGTGCGCTCATCGACATGAACGGCAACATCATCGGCATCAACTCCGCGATGTACTCGCCGAGTTCGAGCAGCGCGAGCGGTTCGTCGGCCGGCAGTGTCGGGCTCGGCTTCGCCATCCCGATCAACACCGTCAAGTCCGACCTGTCGAGCCTGCGCAACGGCGGCAGCGGCGGCGCCGACACCGGCGGCAACGACAACAGCCAGGGCGGCGACAACTCCGGCGGCTTCGGCGGCAGCTACTGAGCGGCCCGGAGGCCACCCGAACCGCGTGGGGCGGCAACTGACCCTCCCGGGGCAGCGAGCCGCCCCGCGCCACACCGTCCGCATGCGAGGCTGATGGTCCCGAGCCGACAAGACGCACCAGAAGGAAACCCGCTCATGAGCCCCGCCGAGGACGAACCGCAGCGCATCCTGATCGTCGACGACGAGCCCGCCGTCCGCGAGGCGTTGCAGCGCAGTCTGGCCTTCGAGGGATACGGCACCGAGGTCGCCGTGGACGGCCTCGACGCCCTCGCGAAGGCCGAGGCCTACCAGCCCGAGCTGATCGTCCTGGACATCCAGATGCCGAGGATGGACGGGCTCACCGCGGCCCGCCGGCTGCGCGCGGCCGGCTCGACCACCCCGATCCTGATGCTGACCGCGCGCGACACGGTGGGCGACCGCGTCACCGGGCTCGACGCGGGCGCCGACGACTACCTGGTCAAACCGTTCGAGCTGGACGAACTCTTCGCCCGCATCCGGGCGTTGCTGCGCCGCAGCTCGTACGCGGTCGACGCGGGGGCGGCCGGGCAGGACGCCGGGAACGTCCTCAGCTTCGCGGACCTGCGGATGGACCTGTCCACCCGCGAGGTCACCCGCGGCAACCGGGTGGTGGAGCTGACCCGCACCGAGTTCACCCTCCTGGAGATGTTCCTGGCCCACCCCCGCCAGGTGCTCACGCGCGAGCAGATCCTCAAGGCCGTGTGGGGCTTCGACTTCGAGCCCTCCTCCAACTCCCTCGACGTGTACGTGATGTACCTGCGCCGCAAGACCGAGGCGGGCGGCGAGCCGCGGCTCGTGCACACCGTGCGGGGCGTGGGGTACGCGCTCCGGCCCGGCGGCGCGGAGTGAACCGTGTGCTGCGGCGCTACCGCGCGATGCCGCTCCGCTCCCGTCTCGCGATGCTGGTCGCGACGGCCGTCGCGGTGGCGGTGGCGGCGGTCGCGGTGGCCTGCTGGTTCGTGACGCGCGCGCAGTTGCAGGAGCAGATGGACAACTCGCTGCGCAACGTCCAGCCCGACCTCGGCTATCTGGCCCAGACGCTGGAGCGGTGCACCTCGGTGTCCACCAAGGCCAGCGCGGACCAGCGGCCCGGCGCGTACAACGTGCAGGTCGTGCAGCCGAACGGCGCGCGGTGCGTGGGGCGGGGCTCCGAGGCGGTCGTCGTGCAGCAGCAGGACGTCAATGTCGCGCTCGGGCTCAGCCCCTGGGCCCGGCACGACGCCAAGGCGGCGGACGGCAGCCCGGTCCGGGTGTACACCGCGCTGGCGAGCACGCCCATCGGCACCCTCACGTACTCGCTCTCCCGCCCCCTCAAAGAGGTCGACAAGCCGCTGTCGACGCTGGCCTGGGTCCTGTTCACCGTCGCCGGGATCGGCGTCCTCGCGGCAGGGGCCGCGGGCCTGTGGGTCGCACGGACCGGGCTTCGGCCCGTGGACAAGCTGACCGGGGCCGTCGAGCACGTGGCCAGGACCGAGGACCTCACGGTCCGCATCCCCGTCGAGGGCGAGGACGAGATCGCCCGGCTCTCGCGGTCCTTCAACGCGATGACCGCCGCGCTCGCCACCTCGCGGGACCGGCAGGCGCAGCTCATCGCGGACGCGGGGCACGAGTTGCGTACGCCGCTCACCTCGCTGCGCACCAACATCGAGCTGCTCGCCCGGAGCGAGGAGACGGGGCGGGCCATTCCGCCCGCCGACCGCAAGGCGCTGATGGCCTCCGTGACGGCGCAGATGTCCGAACTCGCCTCCCTCATCGGGGACTTGCAGGAGCTTTCGCGTCCGGACGCGGTCCGGGAGGGCCCCCTCGAAGTGGTCGGCCTGCACGACATCACGCGGGTCGCGCTCGACCGGGCGCGGCTTCGGGGCCCGGAGCTCACCATCACGGCGCAGCTGGCGCCCTGGTACGTACGGGCCGAGCCGGCGGCGTTGCAGCGGGCGGTGGTGAACGTGCTGGACAACGCGGTCAAGTTCAGCCCGCCGCACGGGGCGGTCACGGTGGTCCTGGACCGGGGGGTCCTGACCGTCCGCGACCAGGGGCCCGGCATTTCGGCGGAGGACCTGCCGCACGTCTTCGAGCGCTTCTGGCGTTCGCCCTCGGCGCGGGCCCTGCCCGGGTCGGGCCTCGGGCTCTCGATCGTGGCCCGTACGGTCCGGCACGCCGGGGGCGAGGTCTCGCTGGCCCCCGCCGAAGGCGGCGGCACCCTGGCCAGGCTCACCCTGCCGGGTGCCCCGACGCCGCCTCCGGAGACCGCGCCCTGACGCCCTGGGGGGGGTTGCCCACCCACCCGCCCGTGCAGCGGGTCGAAGGGCTCGGGCCCTGGGGCTCCGCCCCAGACCCCGGGCATCTTGCCCACCCACCCGCCCGTGCAGCGGATTGGATCAGCTGAGCCCTGGGGCTGCGCCCCAGACCCCCTGAGGGGCTGCGCCCCTCGAACCCCCGCAAGGGGCTCCGCCCCCTGCACCCCCGTTCGCGCCTGAACGGCGCTCGTCCTCAAACGCCGGACGGGCTGGGGATGCCCATGTGGCCAGCACGATCAGCAGGCCGGGCTGAAGCGCCCGATGCGGGCCAGCACCGAGGTCTTTAGGGGCGCGGGGAACTGCGCGAGAAGCGACCACGGTCCGCACCCGAAAGAGGCGGGACCCGGGGCGCAGCCCCCGGAAACTTCCCCACCCCCCATTCCACCCCCGGAGGGTTGCGGGAAGGGGTGGGGAGGGGCAAAAAAACCGGGACCGGGGAAGCCGGGAGACCGCCCCCGCCTCCCCCAGCGCCTGACTACTTCAGGACCGAAATCCGCCCACCCACCGGCGGAGCCATCGGCGCCGAGGCAGACGAGTTCGCCGCCAGGTACGCGTCGAAGACGTCCAGATCCGACGCCCCGACCAGCTTGTTCGTGCCGACCAGCGCCGGGAACCCGTCACCCCCGCCCGCCAGGAACTCGTTCATCGCCACGCGGTACGTCTTCGCCGGGTCGATCGCCGCCCCGTTCAGCTTGACGGAGTCGACGAGCACCCGCGCCGCGCCCGACTTCTTCAGGTCGAGCGTGTAGGTCAGGCCCCTGGAGACCTGGAGGATCTTCGGGGAGGCCTCGTTCGGCCCGCTGACCTGCTGCTGGAGCGCCGTCAGGAGCTGCGCACCGGTCAGGTCGACCACGTTCATCATGTTGGTGAACGGCTGGACCGTGAACGCCTCGCCGTACGTCACCACCCCGTCCCCCTCGCTCCCGCTCGCCTTGTACACGAGGTCGGAGCGGATGCCGCCGGGGTTCATCAGGGCGAGCTGGGCGCCGCCCTTGTCGGGGGCGGAGAGCCCGGCCAGCTGGGCGTCCGCGATCAGGTCGCCGAGCGGCTGCTCCAGGGAGTCGGAGCCGCGGCCGTTGATGTCGGCCGAGATGTAGCCCTGCGGACGGCCGGCGATCGGTGCCGCCAACTTGCCCCAACGGGAGATCAGTTGGGTCATGTCGGGCGCCTTCGCCTGGTCCCTGCCGACGATGTGGTTCGCCGACTTCGGGGACTTCGGCGTCGCCACGGCGGTGCGTACGATGTCCTTCGTGCGGCGGTCGTACGTCAGCTTCGTATCCGTGTACAGCTTGCCGAACGACGCCGCCGAGGTCACCAGGCGCGGGTTGCCCGCCGGGTCCGGGATGGTGCAGACGTACGCCTGGTGGGTGTGGCCGGTGATCAGCGCGTCCACCTTGGGCGTGATGCCCTTGGCTATGTCCACGATCGGGCCGGAGATGCCGCTGCCGGGGCCCTGGCTGTCGCAGCTGTCGTTGTAGGCGTTGCTCGACGGCATGCCGCCCTCGTGGATCAGCGCGACGATCGACTTCACACCCTGGCGGTCGAGTTCCTTGGCGTACTTGTTGATCGTCTCGATCTCGTCGGCGAACTTGAGGCCCTTGACGCCGGACGCGGTCACGACGTTCGGGGTGCCTTCGAGCGTCACACCGATGAAGCCGATCTTGACGCCGTTCTTCTCCCACACCGTGTACGGCTTGAGGATCGGCTTGCCGGTCTTCTCGTTCGTCACGTTGGCCGCGAGGTAGGGGAAGTCCGCGCCGCGGAACTTCTTGCCCTTCTCGTAGCAGCCCTCGGTGGGATGGCAGCCGCCGTTCTGCATGCGGGCGAGCTCGGTGGCGCCCTCGTCGAACTCGTGGTTGCCCACGGCCGTGACGTCCAGCTTCAGCTTGTTGAGCGCCTCGATGGTCGGCTCGTCGTGGAACAGCCCGGAGAGCAGCGGGCTCGCGCCGATCATGTCGCCGCCGGCCGCGGTGATCGAGTACGGGTGGCCCTTGCGGGCGGTGCGCAGGGAGGTGGCGAGGTACTCGATGCCACCGGCCGGCACGGACTTGGTGGTCCCGTCGGCCTGACGCTCCGTCACCGCGCCCGCCGAACCGGCCGGGGGCTCCAGATTGCCGTGCAGGTCGTTGAAGGAGAGGAGCTGCACGTCGACGGTGCGGTCCGGCTTCGAGTGGTGTCCGTGTCCGCGCTCGTGCGCGTCCGCGGGCATCGCGGCGACGAGGGCCGCGACGGTGGCGAGTCCGGCGGCCCCCGCCCACATTCGTGTGGCGGCACGCTTCATGTGGGGTTTCGCTGGCATGTGTTCTTTGAGTCCCCTGTGAGTTTCCGGTGAGGTCCCGGCGCAGCCTAGGGTCAACGCGCGTAGCGCAACAGGGGGTGGCGGGTTACGAGCTGGTTGCCGTTCGCCCCGCACCGCGGCGCCTCCTGCCGGGCGCGTTCGCCCCGTACCGGGGACGCCGTCCGCCCGGCACGTTCACCCCGTACCGGCGACCCGGTCCGCCGGGCACCGCGCCGTACCCTCGTATCCATGACAGACGCAGCCGCCCCTTCGCCGTCCTCCCGCGACATCCAGACGCTCGACGAACTCAGTGCCGGCCAGGCGCAGGCCGTCCTCGACCTGCTCGCCGAAGCCGCCCGCAACGACGGGCAGCAGGCGGTCTCCGAGCAGGGGCGGCTCCAGTTGCGCGGCGGCCGGCGGCCGGGCGTGCGGCACTTCCTGCTGACCGTGGACGAGGTGCTCGCCGGATACGCGCAGTTGGAGGACGCCGACCCCGTCGAGGCGCCCGCCGCCGAGCTCGTCGTGCACCCCGCGTACCGCGGGCACGGGCACGGGCGGGCGCTGGGCAGCGCGCTGCTCGGGGCGACCGGCAAGCGGCTGCGGGTGTGGGCGCACGGCGGCCACCCGGCCGCCCGCCACCTCGCGCAGGTCCTCGGCCTCACCCTCTTCCGCGAACTGCGCCAGCTGCGGCGGCCGTTGAGCCCGCTCGGCATCGGCGAACCGGTCTGGCCCGAGGGCGTCAGCGTGCGCACCTTCACGCCGGGCGAGGACGACGCGGCCTGGCTCGCGGTGAACGCGGCTGCCTTCGCGCACCACCCCGAGCAGGGCTCGCTCACCCAGCGCGACCTCGACGACCGCAAGGCCGAGCCGTGGTTCGACCCCAAGGGCTTCTTCCTCGCGGAGAAGGACGGCGAACTCGTCGGCTTCCACTGGACGAAGGTGCACGCCGCGGAGCGGCTCGGCGAGGTGTACGTGGTCGGGATCCGGCCGGACGCCCAGGGCGGCGGCCTCGGCAAGGCCCTGACCGCGACGGGCCTGCGCCACCTCGCGACCGAGGGCCTGCCCACCGCGATGCTGTACGTCGACGCCGACAACACGGCGGCGGTCACCGTCTACGAGCGCCTCGGCTTCACCACCCACGAGGTGGACCTGATGTACCGCGCGGAGTCCTGAGGCCGCCGGACCGGGCACGGCCCGGAGCGCAGATCGGGCACGGCCCGGAGCGCGGATCGGGCGCGGTCCCGGAGCTCGGACCGGGCGCAGCGCCGAAGGCGGAGTCCTGAGGCCGCCGGACCGGGCACGGCCCGGAGCTCGGACCGGGCGCAGCCCGGGGCCGGACCGGGCGCAGCCTCGAAGGCGGAGTCCTGAGGCCGCCGGATCGGGCACGGCCCGGAGCTCGGACCGGGCACGGCCCCGGGGCCGGACCGGGCGCAGCCTCGAAGGCGGAGTCCTGAGGCCGCCGGACCGGGCACGGCCCGGAGCTCGGACCGGGCGCAGCCCCGGGGCCGGACCGGGCGCAGCCCCGAAGGCGGAGTCCTGAGGCCGCCACACCGGGCCCAGCCCCGAGGCCCGGGCGGGCGGAGCCGGGACAGCGCTCCGACCCGCCCGGCCGCCCGGGTCGGCCCCCTGAACCCGGCCGGGACGAGGGCTTGCCCCGGCCGGGGGAAGCGCCGCATCCTGGGGCCCGGCCACGCCAGGGGCGGCGCGTCGTGGCCCCGCCCCGACGTCCCGGGGCCCGGGTTCGCTTGCCCGCACGTCATGTCCCCGTAACCAGCCATTCAGACGCGCTTGCGACGCTCGCGTAATGAAGCCGCCGGCGCCCGTCCCCCGGAACGGAACAGTTCCCCCGCCCAGAACCCCCCGGGCCCTCACTCCCGCGCTCTCCGACGCGCTGGAGGACCCCGGTGCGCGGAACAATGGGGACATGAGCCAGCAGCCCAGCGCCGACGTCCCGCTCAAGCCCGCCCAGCCGTCCGTCGGCTCCATAGCCGCGCACCGGCCGCACACCCTCGCGGCCGCCGTCTCCGATCTGGAGCCGGACCTCGACGCGGATCTGGACGCCTACGAGGACGAGAGCGAGGGCGACGAGCTGCCCTCGGGCCGCTTCCTGGACCGGGAGCGCAGCTGGCTCGCGTTCAACGAGCGCGTCCTGGAGCTCGCCGAGGACCCGGCGACCCCGCTCCTCGAACGGGCGAACTTCCTGGCGATCTTCGCCTCGAACCTGGACGAGTTCTTCATGGTCCGGGTGGCCGGACTCAAGCGCCGCATCGCGACCGGGGTGGCCACCCGGTCCGCCTCGGGCCTCCAGCCCCGCGAGGTGCTGGACCTGATCTGGACGCGTTCGCGCGAGCTCATGGCCCGGCACGCCGCCTGCTACCAGCAGGACGTGGCCCCGGCCCTGGCCGACGAGGGCATCCACCTCATCCGCTGGCCGGACCTCACCGAGAAGGAGCAGGCCCGCCTCTTCACCCTGTTCCGGCAGCAGATCTTCCCGGTCCTGACCCCGCTGGCCGTGGACCCGGCGCACCCCTTCCCGTACATCTCGGGGCTCTCGCTCAACCTCGCCGTGGTGGTGCGCAACCCGGTCTCGGGCCACCGCCACTTCGCCCGGGTGAAGGTGCCGCCGCTGCTGTCCCGCTTCCTGGAGGCCTCGCCGCAGCGCTACGTCCCCCTTGAGGACGTCATCGCGGCGCACCTGGAGGAGCTGTTCCCCGGCATGGAGGTGCTCGCGCACCACATGTTCCGGGTGACGCGCAACGAGGACCTCGAAGTCGAGGAGGACGACGCCGAGAACCTGCTCCAGGCCCTGGAGAAGGAACTCATGCGGCGCCGCTTCGGACCGCCGGTGCGCCTGGAGGTCGAGGAGTCCATCGACCCCTACGTACTCGACCTGCTGGTAAGGGAGTTGAAGATCTCGGACGCCGAGGTCTACCCGCTGCCCGGCCTGCTCGACCTGACCGGACTGTTCGGGATCTCCGCGCTCGACCGGCCGGAGCTGAAGTTCCCCAAGTTCGTCGCGGGCACCCACCGCGACCTCGCCGAGGTGGAGTCCGCCTCCGCGCCCGACATCTTCGCGGCGGTGCGCGAGCGGGACGTACTGCTCCACCACCCCTACGACTCGTTCTCCACCTCGGTGCAGGCCTTCCTGGAACAGGCCGCCTCCGATCCCGACGTGCTCGCCATCAAGCAGACCCTGTACCGGACTTCGGGCGACTCGCCGATCGTGGACGCGCTGATAGACGCGGCCGAGTCGGGCAAGCAGGTGCTGGTCCTCGTCGAGATCAAGGCACGCTTCGACGAGCAGGCCAACATCAAGTGGGCCCGCAAGCTGGAGGAGTCCGGCTGTCACGTCGTCTACGGGCTCGTCGGCCTCAAGACGCACTGCAAGCTGTCGCTCGTGGTGCGCCAGGAGGGCGACACGCTGCGCCGCTACAGCCACGTCGGCACCGGCAACTACCACCCCAAGACGGCCCGGCTGTACGAGGACCTGGGGCTGCTCACCGCCGACCCGCAGGTCGGCGCGGACCTCTCGGACCTCTTCAACCGGCTGTCCGGATACTCCCGCAGGGAGACCTACCGCCGACTGCTCGTGGCCCCCAAGTCCCTTCGGGACGGCCTGGTTTCGCGGATCAACAAGGAGATAGCCCACCAGCACGCCGGGCGCCCCGCCTACGTCCGCATCAAGGTCAACTCGATGGTGGACGAGGCCGTCATCGACGCCTGCTACCGGGCGTCGCAGGCGGGCGTGCCGGTGGACGTCTGGGTCCGCGGCATCTGCGCGATACGGCCCGGAGTCGCCGGGCTCTCGGAGAACATCCGGGTGCGCTCGATCCTCGGCCGCTTCCTGGAACACTCGCGGGTCTTCGCCTTCGGCAACGGCGGCGAGCCCGAAGTCTGGTTCGGCAGCGCCGACATGATGCACCGCAACCTCGACCGACGCATCGAGGCACTGGTCCGGGTCGCCGACCCGGCCCACCGCGCGGCCCTGAGCCGGCTCCTGGAGACCGGGATGTCGGACAGCACCTCGTCCTGGCACCTGGGCGCCGACGGGAACTGGACCCGGCACTCGACCGACGCCGAGGGCCAGCCGCTGCGGAACGTACAGGAGATGCTGATAGACGCCCGGAGGCGCCGGCGTGCAACGCCCTGAGAACACCGCCGGAATCGCCCACATGCCCGGGCAGGAGCTGGCGGGCGAGATCCTCGCCCCCTATCTCCACCAACAGGCGGGGGAATTCCTGCGCGGCCTGCGCCTCCACCGCGAGGCCGGGCCCGACAACCAGTCCACCGAGGAGGCCGCCCACGCCCTGCGGGCCGCGGCCCGCCGCATCAGCGCGACCCTGCACACCTTCCGGCCGCTCCTCGAAACCGCCTGGGCCGACCAGCTGCGGGCCGAACTCGCCTGGCTGTCCGGCACGTTGGCGGGCGAGCACGCCTGCTCGGCCCGGCTCACCCGGCTCCTGGACGCGCTGCACCGGCTGGCCGGCCACCGGGTGCCACCGCCACGCGGCGACACCGGCACGCTCACCGTGGGCGCGGCCCGCGCGGGCGCCCTGCTCGACCGGCAGCTCACCCTGGCCCGCACCCGGGCCCACTCGGCGGCGCTCCAGGCGCTCGGTTCCTCCCGCTTCCACGCGGTGGCGGACGCGGTCGCACTGCTCGCCAGCGAGGTGCCGCTGGCCCCGGCCGCCGCCGCCCACGCCTGCGAGGTGCTCGCCCCCGCGGCCCTGGAGGCCCAGGACCGGCTGGACCGGGCGGTGGCCGCGCTGCCGCTGGCCCGGGCGGCGCACCCGTACAACGCGGACGCGCTGGGCCAGGAGAGCGAGAGCCAGGACAGCCCCTGGCACCAGGTGCGGCTGCTGCTCCGGCTGCACCGGTACGCGCAGGAAGTACTGCACCACGGGCTCGACGAGCGGGAGGCACCCGAGCGGCTGCTGGCCGCGGGCCGCGCCCTGGACCGGCACCGGGACGCGGCCGAGGCCGCCTCGGCCGCGTCCGGCGCGGCCCGCACGCCCCGGATCGCCCCAGCCACCGCGTACGCGCTCGGCGTGCTGCACGCCGATCAACGGCACGAGGTGGAGGCCGCACGTTTCGCCTTCCAGCGGATCTGGCAGCCTGTGGCGGTGACCCAAGCAGCGTCAGCGACCACGGCCGTGTCGGCGAACCCGGCAGCGTCAGCAACAGCAGCAGCGCCGGCGACCACGGCCGCCCCATGAGTACCGCACCCGACGGAACCGTCCTCGCCGCGGGATGTGTCCTGTGGCGCCGCTCCCCCTGGGGCGACGGCGGCATCGAGATCTGCCTCGTGCACCGGCCCAAGTACGACGACTGGTCGCACCCCAAGGGCAAGCTGAAGCGGGACGAGGCCGCGCTGGACGGCGCGCTGCGCGAGGTCCTGGAGGAGACCGGCTTCGCGTGCGCGCCGGGCGCGGTGCTGCCCACCGCCCATTACACGGACGGCCAGGGCCGCCCCAAGCGCGTCCAGTACTGGGCCGCCGAGGCGGGCGAGGGGCGCTTCACCGCGAACGACGAGGTCGACCGCTTGCTCTGGCTGACGCCGCCGGCCGCCCATCACCGCCTGACCCACCCGCGCGACCGCCAGCTGGTCCTCGCGCTGCTCGACGCGCTGCACTCCGCCTGAGCCCACCCTCCCGGGAACCCCGGGAGATCCCGGGAGATGCCCGGCGTCCCCGAAGCACCCGGCGTCCCCGAAGCACCTGAAGTCCCCGCGGCCCCTGAAAATCGGGCCCGGGGCCGGGCGCGCACCGCCGCGCGGGCGGTTCCGTACGCAGCTTGAACACGATTCCGTACTCCTGCTGAACACGAACCGGTAACGGTCGGCACCGCACTGCCCGCCACGGTTCACCTCCCGTTAACTCTTCCCCGCCGACCACTTCACCTGTTCTGCCTAATTTCGGCCTTACACGGTGCACGGCATCCCGCCCTCACCGCCCATCCAACGCACGCCGCCGTACAACGAACGGAAACCGGCGGCTCCCGGAAGGAACACCCGAAAGTGAAGCTTCAGCGCAAGAACCGGCTCCGCGCCACCGCCCTCGGCGTCATCGCCGTGTCCAGCGCCCTGGCCCTCACGGCGTGCGGCAGCGACAACAACAGCGGCGGCGGGAGCACGGGCGGCAGCGGTGACAAGACCACCGGGGCGGCCTCCAGCGTGAAGTGCGACGGCGCCAAGGGCCAGCTCCTGGCATCCGGCTCGTCCGCCCAGAAGAACGCCATGGACCTGTGGGTCAAGAACTACATGGCCGCCTGCAAGGACGCCCAGGTCAACTACAAGTCCTCCTCCTCCGGTGACGGCATCGTCGCGTTCACCCAGGGCACGGTCGGCTTCGCCGGCTCCGACTCGCCGCTCAACCCGCAGCAGGTCGAGGACTCGAAGAAGGTCTGCTCCGGCGGCCAGGGCATCAACCTCCCGATGGTCGGCGGCCCGATCGCGGTCGGCTTCCACGTCGAGGGCGTCGACAGCCTGGTGCTGGACGCCTCCACGATCGCCAAGATCTTCAACGGCAAGATCACCAAGTGGAACGACGAGGCGATCACCAAGCTCAACCCGAGCGCCAAGCTTCCCGACCTCGCGATCCAGGCCTTCCACCGCTCCACGGACTCGGGCACCACCGAGAACCTCACCAAGTACCTCTCCGCGACCGCCAAGACCGACTGGCCCTACCCGCCGGCCAAGAAGTGGGCCGCCTCCGGCGGTCAGGCCGCCTCCGGCTCGGGCGACGTCGCCGCCCAGGTCAAGCAGGTCAACGGCGCGATCGGCTACTTCGAGCTCTCCTACGCCGCCTCGCAGTCCATCAAGACGGTCGACATCAACACCGGCGCCTCCGCCCCGGTCAAGGCGACCGCCGAGAACGCCTCCAAGGCCATCGCCGCCGCGAAGATCGCGGGCACCGGCAAGGACCTGGCCCTGAAGCTCGACTACACGACCAAGGCCGACGGCGCCTACCCGCTGGTCCTCGTCACGTACGAGGTCGCCTGCGACAAGGGCAACAAGCCGGCGACGCTGGGCGCGGTCAAGTCCTTCCTGGCCTACACCGCCAGCGCGGACGGCCAGAAGCTGCTCTCCGACGCCAGCTACGCCCCGATCCCGGCCGAGATCAACGCCAAGGTTCTTGAGACGGTCAACTCCCTCTCGTAGAACCACAGGTGGGCCGCCGGGCCGAAGACCCGGCGGCTCAGGTGGGGCGGGGGCCCCGATCCGGCCCCCGCCGCACACCATCCGGTGCACCGCCGCCAGGGGACCCACCAGGTCCCCGCCCACAGACCGGAAAGATCATGGCTTCTTCCATAGCAACCGACACACCGCCTCCACCCGCTCCCGCTTCCGCGCAGCGCCGCAAGCAGTCCACCGGCCGCGCGGGCGACAAGATCTTCCTCGGACTCTCCCGGGGCTCCGGCATCTTCCTGCTGGTCGTCATGGCGGCCATCGCCATCTTCCTCAGCGTCCGGGCCGGCATCGCCATCTCGAAGGACCAGGGCAACTTCCTGACCACCTTCGACTGGGACCCGGCCGGCAGCCCGCCGGTGTTCGGCATCGCGGTCCTGCTCTTCGGCACCGTCGTCAGCTCGATCATCGCGATGGTCATCGCGGTTCCGATCGCCGTCGGCATCGCCCTCTTCATCTCGCACTACGCACCGCGCAAGCTGGCCGCGCCCCTCGCCTACGTCGTCGACCTGCTCGCCGCGGTGCCCTCGATCGTCTACGGCGTCTGGGGCGCCCTGTTCCTGGTGCCCTACCTCGGCGGGCTCAACGACTGGCTCGACCAGTACATGGGCTGGACGTACGTCTTCGAGAAGACCGAAGTCGGCGTCGCCCGCTCGATGTTCACCGTCGGCATCCTGCTCGCGATCATGATCCTGCCGATCGTGACCAGCGTCAGCCGCGAGGTCTTCCTCCAGGTCCCGCGCATGAACGAGGAGGCCGCCCTGGCCCTCGGCGCGACCCGCTGGGAAGTCATCCGCCTCTCCGTCCTGCCCTTCGGCCGCTCGGGCGTGATCTCCGCCTCGATGCTGGGCCTGGGCCGCGCGCTCGGCGAGACGATGGCCGTCGCCACGGTCCTGTCCCCGAGCTACGTCCTTTCGCTGCACGTCCTCGACCCGGGCGGCGGCACCTTCGCGCAGAACATCGCCGCGAAGTTCGACGAGTCCAACCAGCTCGGCCGGGACGCCCTGATCGCCTCGGGCCTGGTCCTCTTCGTGCTGACGCTGCTGGTCAACGGCGCCGCCCGCATGATCATCGCGCGCCGCAAGGAGTACTCGGGGGCCAACGCGTGAGCCCCGCCGAGCCGCGAGGCCGATGCCTCGCCGAGCCGCGAGCCCGGTGTTCCGCCCAGCCCCGAGTCCTCCGTCCCGCAGCCCCCGAAGGGAGCCCCGCATGAGCCACGTAGCCGTATCCGACGCCCGGCCGGCCGCCCCGGCCCCCCACAAGGGCAGCCTCAGCGCACGCTCGCTTCCGCGCTGGGCGGGAGCCGGCTTCGCGGTCGTCTCCATCGCGCTCGCGGTCGGCATCGGCCTCGTCTTCGGCCTGCAGAGCAAGGTCCAGTGGGGCCTGATCGCGGCGCTGCTCTTCATCCTCGTCTCGTACGCGGTCACCACGGCCGTCGAGAACAAGCGGCAGGCCAAGGACCGGGTGGCGACCTCCCTGGTCTGGGTCTGCTTCATCCTCGCCGTGATCCCGCTGGCCTCCCTGCTGTGGACGACGATCAGCCGCGGCACCAAGGTCCTCAACGGGTACTTCCTGTCCCACTCGATGGCCGGC
The DNA here is from genome assembly GCF_002803085.1 of Streptomyces sp. CB01201. Classification (GTDB taxonomy): domain Bacteria; phylum Actinomycetota; class Actinomycetes; order Streptomycetales; family Streptomycetaceae; genus Streptomyces; species Streptomyces hundungensis. Next base: position 249,419 of record NZ_NNBJ01000013.1, read on the forward strand.
GTCCCCGGCTTCGAGACCGGCGGCGGCGTCTACCACGCGCTGATCGGCACCCTGGAACAGGTCGGCCTCGCCACCCTGATCTCGGCCCCGCTCGGCCTGCTCGCCGCGGTCTACCTGGTGGAGTACGGCAAGGGCGCGCTCGCCAAGGCCGTGACCTTCTTCGTGGACGTCATGACGGGCATCCCGTCCATCGTGGCCGGCCTGTTCATCCTGACCCTGATGCTGATGTTCGACCTCGGCCCCTCGGGCTTCATGGGCTCGCTCGCCCTCGCGATCCTGATGCTGCCGGTCGTGGTCCGCTCCACCGAGGAGATGCTCAAGCTCGTACCGAACGAGCTGCGCGAGGCCGCCCTTGCCCTCGGCGTACCGAAGTGGCGCATGATCCTGAAGGTGGTCCTGCCGACCGCGATCGGCGGCATCACCACCGGCGTCATGCTCGCGATCGCCCGCATCGCCGGTGAGACCGCCCCGATCATGCTCCTGGTCTTCGGCAACCAGCTGATCAACACCAACCCGTTCCAGGGTGCTCAGTCCTCGCTCCCCTTCTACATCTGGGAGCAGTACCGGGTCGGCAGTGACGCGGCGTACGACCGCGCCTGGGCCGCCGCCCTGGTCCTGATCGCCTTCGTCATGATCCTCAATCTGGTGGCTCGCGGCATCGCCCGCTGGAAGGCCCCCAAGACCGGTCGCTGACGCGGCCACACCAGCGACCGATCCCGTACGCCCCGAAAGAAGCAGTGATCCCATGGCCAAGCGAATCGACGTATCGGGCCTCTCCGCCTATTACGGCGCCCACAAGGCGATCGACGACATCTCCATGACCGTGGAGCCGCGCTCCGTGACGGCCTTCATCGGCCCGTCCGGCTGCGGCAAGTCCACGTTCCTGCGCACCCTGAACCGCATGCACGAGGTGACCCCCGGCGGGCGCGTCGAGGGCAAGGTCCTCCTGGACGACGAGAACCTGTACGGCTCCGCGGTCGACCCGGTGGCCGTGCGCCGCACGGTCGGCATGGTCTTCCAGCGCCCCAACCCGTTCCCGACGATGTCGATCTTCGACAACGTGGCGGCGGGGCTGCGTCTGAACGGCAAGTTCAAGAAGAGCGAGCTGGCGGACGTCGTCGAGAAGTCCCTCAAGGGCGCGAACCTCTGGAACGAGGTCAAGGACCGCCTCAACAAGCCGGGTTCGGGCCTGTCGGGCGGGCAGCAGCAGCGGCTGTGCATCGCGCGGGCGATCGCGGTGGAGCCGGACGTGCTGCTCATGGACGAGCCCTGCTCGGCGCTCGACCCGATCTCCACGCTCGCGATCGAGGATCTGATCGGGGAGCTGAAGGAGCGCTTCACGATCGTGATCGTGACGCACAACATGCAGCAGGCCGCGCGTGTCTCCGACCGTACGGCCTTCTTCAACCTCTCGGCGGTCGGGCAGCCCGGCAAGCTGATCGAGATCGACGAGACCGAGCGGATCTTCTCCAACCCCTCCGTGCAGGCCACGGAGGACTACATCTCGGGTCGCTTCGGCTAGGCCGCGGCCCGTCCCCGACCGTCTGCGGTGCTGCATGGCGGTGCCACCGCCAGACGAACGGCCCGCCTCCCGAACCCCGGGAGGCGGGCCTCTTCCCTACCCGGGGCCCCTGGGGCTCCGCCCCAGACCCCGGGCAGCTTGCCCGCCGCCCGCCCGTGCGGCGGGTTGGATCAGCTGAGCCCTGGGGCTGTGCCCCAGACCCCCTTGAGGGGCTGCGCCCCTCGGACCCCCGCAGGGGGCTCCGCCCCCTGCACCCCCGTCGCGCCTGAACGGCGCTCGTCCTCAAACGCCGGACGGGCTGGGGATGCCAATGTCGGCCCGCACGGATCAGCAGGCCGGGCTGAAGCGCCCGATGCGGGCCAGCACCGAGGTCTTTAGGGGCGCGGGGAACTGCGCGAGAAGCGACCACGGTCCGCGGACGAAAACGGGGTTGGGGGCGCGAGGAACTGCGCGAGAAGCGACCACGGCCCGCGGACGAAAACGGATTTTGGGGGCGCGGGGAACTGCGCGAACGCCACGCACGACGCGAAGACGGCAGACCTCCAGGGGCGCGGGGAACTGCGCGACCAGCCACCCACCACCGACAGGCAAAACGAGGTCAGGGGCGCGGGGAACTGCGCAACCAGCCCCCACAATCCGCACCCGAACAAGCAGGGTGCCCACGCCGCAGCCCCCGCAGAACCTCACCTCCGCCTCCCACCCCCGGAGGGTTGCGGGAAGGGGCGGGGAGGGGCAAAAACACCGTGCCCCTGGGCAGCACCCCAGGACCTCAGCGCCACCAGCACCACCACCACCCGCAGCACCCGCACCCGCACCAACGCCAAAACCCCGCCCCCGGCGGAGCCGGAACGCGGGGTCACCCCCAGGGCAGAGCCAAAAAGGCGGGGCCGGCCGGGGAAGGGGCGGAGCCAAAGGCGGGGCTAGCTGAAGAAGACGTGGACCAGCAGATAGCTCAGCGCAGCGACCAGCGCCGCCGCGGGCATCGTGATGAACCACCCCAGAATGATGTTCTTCGCGACCCCCCACCGCACCGCGTTGACCCGCTTCGTCGCCCCCACACCCATGATCGCCGAGGTGATCACATGCGTCGTGGAGATCGGCGCCTGGAACAGGAACGACGACCCGAACATGATCGACGCGCCCGTCGCCTCCGCGGCGAACCCCTGCGGCGGGTCGAGCTCAATGATCTTCCGCCCCAGCGTCCGCATGATCCGCCAGCCACCCGCGTACGTACCGAGCGACAGCATCGCCGCGCACGCGATCTTGACCCAGATCGGGATCTCCGAGCCGGCGTCCTGCACATCGGCGATGACCAGCGCCATCATCACGATGCCCATGGTCTTCTGCGCGTCCTGGAGGCCGTGGCCCAGCGCCATGCCGGCCGCCGAGACGGTCTGCGCGATGCGGAACCCGCGCTTGGCCTTGTGCGGGTTCGCCTTGCGGAACATCCACAGGATCGCGCACATCACCAGGTAGCCGACCACCAGGCCGACCACCGGCGAGACGAACATCGGGATGACGATCTTGTCGAGCACCCCCGACCAGTACACGGTCGTACCGCCCGCGAGGGCAGCGCCCACCATGCCGCCGAACAGGGCGTGCGAGGAGGAGGACGGCAGCCCGAAATACCAGGTGACCAGGTTCCAGATGATCGCACCGACCAGCGCCGCGAACAGGATCCCCATGCCCTTGTTGCCTTCGGGCGTGGAGATGAGCCCCTCGCTCACCGTCTTGGCGACGCCGCTGCCGAGGAAGGCACCGGCGAGGTTCATCACGGCGGCCATCGCTAGCGCGGCCCGGGGGGTCAGCGCCCGCGTCGAGACCGATGTGGCGATGGCGTTCGCCGAGTCGTGAAAGCCGTTCGTGTACGTGAATCCGAGCGCGACGCCAATGGTCACGATCAACGCAAAGGTGTCCATGACTGGGTCAGGACTCCTTGACGGCGATGGTCTCCACCGTGTTCGCCACATGCTCGAACGCGTCCGCCGCCTCTTCGAGCACGTCCACGATCTGCTTCAGCTTGAGCACCTCGATGGCGTCGTACTTGCCGTTGAAGAGGTGGGCGAGCAGCTTGCGGTGGATCTGGTCGGCCTGGTTCTCCAGACGGTTGACCTCGATCCAGTACTCGGTCAGATTGGACATCGTCCGCAGGTTCGGCATCGCCTCGGCGGTCAGCACGGCCGCCCGGTTGAGCACCTCGATCTGCTGCTCGACGCCCTTGGGCAGTTCCTCCACGTTGTAGAGGACGACCAGGTCGACGGCCTCCTCCATGAAGTCCATGATGTCGTCGAGGCAGGAGGCGAGGTTGTAGATGTCCTCGCGGTCGAACGGCGTGATGAAGGAGGAGTTCAGCTGGTGGAAGATCGCGTGGGTGGCATCGTCCCCCGCGTGCTCCGCTGCCCGCATGCGCTCCGCGATCTCGGCCCGGGACGCGGAATCCGCTCCGAGCAGTTCCATGAGGAGCTTCGAGCCCGTGACGATGTTGTCCGCGGATGCGGAGAACATGTCGTAGAAGCTCGTCTCCCTGGGGGTCAGACGAAAGCGCACGTGGGGTCCTCGGAGTGCTTGGGATTCGGTCAGGCTGATGCTAGGCGCATCATCCGGCCACGGCTAACCGGCGTTCTTCAGTGTCGCCCATCAGGCACAGTGATCCGCACGGGCCCCCGCCAGGGATCCGAAAATTCGTTACCATATACCCATGAGGGGTATCACTCCCCTTGCCCCACAAGGCAGGCCACCAGGCAGGCCACCAGGCACACGCCAGGCCGCCGGGCACATGGCAGACCACTTGGCAGACAACGGGAGGACGCGATGACGACCACCGAGGCAGCCGACCCCCCGGTCGAGACCCCTGTGACCGATCACGACCGCGGCGTGCACGGCTATCACCAGCAGAAGGACGAGCACCTCAAGCGGCTGCGGCGGATCGAGGGCCAGATCCGCGGCCTCCAGCGCATGGTCGACGAGGACGTCTACTGCATCGACATACTCACCCAGGTCTCCGCGTCCACCAAGGCGTTGCAGTCCTTCGCGCTCCAGCTCCTGGAGGAGCACCTGCGGCACTGCGTCGCCGACGCGGCGGTCAAGGGGGGCGACGAGATCGACGCGAAGGTGGAGGAGGCCACGAAGGCCATCGCCCGCATGATGCGCACCTGACACGAGGGGCTGGGCCCCTCGGACCCCCGCAGGGGGCTCCGCCCCCTGCACCCCGCTTCGGGGCTCCGCCCCGGACCCCGCATCGCGCCTGAACGGCGCTCGTCCTCAAACGCCGGACGGGCTGGGGATGCCTGATGCGGGCCAGCACCGAGGCCTTTAGGGGCGCGGGGAACTGCGCGAACGGCCCCAACGGTCCGCAGCCGAAAGCGGGTTTCAGGGGCGCGGGGCTGTGTCTTCTATGCGGCTCCGCCGCAGGGGCGCAACCACTCGGCACTGGGCGCCCCACAGGGGCGCGGGGAACTGCGCGAACAGCCCCAACGGTCCGCAGTCGAAAGCGGGTTTCAGGGGCGCGGGGAACTGCGCGAGCAACCACGCACGACCCGCACCCCCCGCACCCCGCACCCCGCACCCCGCACCCACAACAGCGCCTCCACCCCCGAAGGGGCACCCCGCCGCACCGTCCCGCAGGGGCACCCCCACCAAGGGGGGCTACCGGGGCCGGGCCCCGGGTGGCGGTGGGGGCGGGCACGGGCGGCCGACGTTCAGGACCTCGTCGATGAGGTCCGGACTGAGCCGGTCCCCCTCCGCCGCAGACGCCGCGATCATCAACTCACCGCACAGCTCGATCTCGACGAGGGCCACGTGGTCCTGGACGGTCGCACCCCGAAGCGAAGCCACGCTCATCACCTCTTCCTCGACCTCTTCCCGCTCTTCCGCTCTTCCGCTCATCCGCCGTCGCCCGCTCGGCTTCCTAGCGTAGGGAGGGGGACACGGACCGCGCATGGCACGGACGGACCATTTCCGCCACCCCCGGCCCACCTGAGGGGGCCATATCTGGCTGATTACGGCTGGATCTTCCCGTCGTAGATGTCCCGCGCCTCCGGCAGCCGTACGCCGACCGCCGCCCCGAACCCGTAGAGCAGCGTCGTCGAGGCCACCGCGACGGGCCGCCCCCGATTGACGTAGCTGAACTGCTGGCGCACCTTGCACAGCCGGCCCGACTCGTCGAAGTACGCGTCGAACGGCACCACGGCTGTGGAGAACCCTTTCGCCACCTGCCCGGGCAGCGCCGCGCTCCCCCGGTAGTGGCGCACCTTCACCCCCGCAAGGCTCTCCTCGCCGACGTACGTCACGTCCCGCGCGCCGCGCAGCAGTTCGGCGGCCGTGTACGGGTCGGTGGCGCCGCCCGTGACCAGGTTGCCGTCGGCGAGCGCCGCCGTGTCGACCCGTACCCATTTGTCCGCGGGCACCCCGGCTCCCCGGTTCTTCATGTAGAGCGCGCCCGGCGCGAGGACCTCGGTGATCGGGTGCTGTTCCGCCGCGCCCTTGACGTCCTTGGGCAGCATCACCGTCAACTGCCCGGTCCGGTGCCGGAAGTCGTAGGTGCCCTCGCCGCGGATGGTGACCCGGGTGCCCCCGGTGGCCATCTCCAGCGAGGTGGTGGCCTGTGAACTGCCCGCCGCCACCAGGCGGTCGGCCGCCGAGCGCACCAGCGCGGCCGGATCGGGTGCGGGCCCGCTCGCCATCTCCGCGGTGCTCCCACCGCAGCCGCCCGCCGCCGCGATCACACCGCCCACCAGCGCGGCGGTCACGATCGCACCCGCTCGCCCGGCTCCGTGCCGTTGCACCACCATCGTCGCCGAACCCCCAACGCCCTTGGCATAGCCCGCACTCCTAACGACCGCGGTACGGCCGCCGTCACGCCCGCAGTACGGTGGTGAGGTGCCCCACCAGACCACCATCACGGAACGCGGCAGCTTCGCAGTGGCCCGCTGCTCCTGCGGCTGGACGGGCCCGGCCCGCCGGAGCCGCGACCGAGCCCGCACGGACGCCGAGTCCCACCACTCCCCGAACCCGACCCCGTCCGCCGGCTGAGCCCGAGGGCCCGAGGGCCGGACCGCTTCCCCCCGTTCGGGAAGGGGCGGCACGGGGAAGGAGCCAGCCCAGCGCCCCACACGCCCCCGGGAGCCCCCATGCGCCGCCGCACCCTCCTCACCGCCGCCACCGGCACCGCCGCCCTCGCCGCCGCCGGCTGCGGCAGCACCGCGCACCCGGCCCCCGCGCCGACCGGCACGGCCACACCGCCGCCCACCGGCACCGCGAGCCGCACCCCCGCACCGAGCGCCTCGGCCCCGGCGGACTGGAACGCGCTGGCGCACTCCCTGGAGGGCAAGCTCGTCCGTCCCGACGACGCCGACTACGCCGCCGCCCGCCAGCTCTACAACACCCGCTTCGACGACCAGAAACCGGACGCCGTGGCGTACGTGGCGCACGAGGCCGACGTCCAGGAGTGCCTCGCCTACGCCCGCGCCCACCACGCCCCGATATCCGTCCGCAGCGGCGGCCACGACTACGCCGGCCGGTCCTCGGGGACGGGCCGCCTGGTCATCGACGTATCGCGGCTGAACAGCGTGTCCGCCGACGGCGGCATCGGCGCGGGCGCCCGCCTCCTCGACGTCTACACCGGACTCGCCGAGAGCGGTCGCACCATCCCGGGCGGCTCCTGCCCCACGGTCGGCGTCTCGGGCCTGACCCTGGGCGGCGGCCACGGCGTCACGGCCCGCGCCTACGGGCTGGCCTGCGACAGCCTGACCTCCGTGAGCCTTGTCACCGCCGATGGCCGGAAACTGACGGCGAGCGAGAAGCAGAACCCCGATCTGTTCTGGGCCCTGCGCGGCGCGGGCAACGGCAACTTCGGCGTGGTCACCGGACTCACCTTCCGTACGCACGAGGCCCCGCAGGGCGTCACCGCCTATCTCACCTGGCCCTGGCGCCAGGCGCAGGCGGTGATCGAGGCCTGGCAGGAGTGGGGGCCCGACCAGGCCGACGAGATCTGGTCCGCCGCGCATCTGGCGGGCGGCGCCGGCGGCGGCAACCCGACGCTGACCGTCTCCGCGTTCTCCCTCGGCTCGTACGGCGAGCTGCAGAACGCCCTGGACCGCCTCGCCGACCGGGCGGGCGCCTCCGCCTCCTCGGTGTCCCTGCACCGCACCGGGTTCCAGGACGCGATGCTGCTCTACGGCGGGTGTGCCACCTTCAGCCAGGCCCAGTGCCACCTGCCCGGCCGGACCCCGGGCCGCAGCCCGCAGGGCGTCCTCCAGCGCGAGACGTACGCCGCGAAGTCCGACTTCTACACCAAGGCGATACCGACGTCGGGAGTACGCCAACTCCTCACCGGCGCCGAGCAGTTCACCCGCATCCCGGCCGCCGACAACGGGGGCGCCGGGACGGTCGTGCTCACCGCGCTCGGCGGCGCGATCAACCGGGTCGACCCCGGCGCCACCGCGTTCGTGCACCGCACCTCACGGGTGCTCGCCCAGTACATCGCCTCGTGGCGGCCCGGCACTTCCGGTGCGACCCAGCAGTCCTGGCTGACGCGCACGCACGACGCGATGCGCCCGTACGCCTCGGGCGCGGCCTACCAGAACTACCCCGACGCCTCGCTCACCGACTGGCGTACGGCCTACTACGGCTCGGCTGCGCCGCGCCTGGCCGCACTGAAGAAGCAGTACGACCCGAACCGGCTCTTCGACTTCCCCCAGGCACTGTGACCGGCGGCACGTGGACCGGCCTTCGGCAGGCACTCCGACGACCGGGCCGGCCCGTCAGGCCGCGAGATCGCGCTCCTCGGGGCCGGAGCGCTCGACCGCTCCGCCGGGCGCGGCCGGAACCACCGTCAGGACCCTGCGCGAATGCACCAGGAGGCCGAGCCGCGGCGAACGCGCCACGGCCGCGACGACCGGGGTGAGCAGCAGCTGGGCGAGCGGGGCGAGCAGCAGCGTGACCGCCGTGCCGAGCGCGAAGCCGCCGACGACGTCCGTCGGGTAGTGCACGCCCAGGTAGATCCGGCAGAACCCTTCGAGCAGGGCGAGGCCGAGCGCGATCAGGCCGAACTTCCGGTTGGCGACGAACAGTCCGGCGCCGAGCGCCATGGCGAGGGTGGCGTGGTCGCTGACGAACGAGAAGTCGCTCTTGCCGCCGACCAGGACATCGAGTCCCTTGTGGTCCAGGAAGGGCCGGGGCCGCTGCACGAAGCCGCGGATCGGGATGTTGACCAGGACGGCGATCCCGGCGGCCAGCGGCGCCCACACGATCCCGGCGACGGACGCGACCGCCGCCTGCCGGTCCGCCGCGCGCCGCACGCTCCACCAGCACCACAGCACGACGAGCACGAGGCCGAGCAGGATCCCGTACTCCCCGACGAAGGCCATGGTCCGGTCGAGCCAGGAGGGGGCGTCCTTGGCGAGTCCGTTGATGTCGTAGAGCAGGCTGACATCGGGATTCGCTCCGTCGAATGCGAGTCCAGCCATGCTGCGGCCCCTTGCCTTGATCCGTCCTGCTACCAACCCCCGTGGTCAGTACGTACATCAGTCACTGTCCAGGGAACGCCTTCCACGGCGGCCGCGTTCCACTCTCCACTGAATGATCACCTCGACGTTATCGAAGAGAGACGAATAGCCCCAGCTCAGGGCCATGGCTTCACGGAGAGTTCCAGCCACCGAAGGGCCTTGTTCAGGACCCCGGTTGGGGCGTGGGCAGCGCCGCCGCGCCGTCCTTGGTGACCCGGGTCGCGCCGAAGTAGTCGGGTGCGTCGATCTTGTCGAAGCGGATGACGGCACCGGTGTACGGGGCGTTGATCATGTACCCGCCGCCCACGTAGAGCCCCACGTGATGGATGGCCCGCGAATTGCCGAGGTCGGTCGAGAAGAACACCAGGTCACCGGGGAGCAGCTCGTTGCGGGCGGGGTGCGGGCCGGCGTTGTACTGGTCGTTGGCGACGCGCGGCAGCGTGATCCCGACGCTCTGGTACGCGGCCTGCGTAAGCCCCGAGCAGTCGAAACGCCCCCCTTGCTCGGGCGTCCCCTCCCCGCCCCAGAGGTAGGGCGTGCCGAGCTTCTGCTGTGCGTAGTAGATCGCCCCGGCCGCCTGCTGCGAGGGCTGCACCCGGCCGACGGGCGCGGCGAAGCTCTTCTCCAGGGAACGGATGGTCTTCACATAGCCCTGGGTCTCCTTGTACGGCGGAACACCCTGGTACTTGATGACCGCGTACGCGCCCGCGTTGTACGCCGCCAGCATGTTGTCGCTCGCGTCGCCGGGTACGTCCTTGACGTATTTGGCCAATTCGCAGTCATAGGACGCCGCTGACGGAATGGCATCGGCCGGGTCCCAGATGTCCCGTTTGCCGTCGCCGTTGCCGTCGATGCCGTGGCTCGCCCAGGTGGCGGGCATGAACTGGGCGATGCCCTGCGCGTTGACCGGGCTGACCGCGGTCGTCTTCCAGCCGCTCTCCGAGTAGAGCTGGGCGGCGAGCATCGCCGGGTTGAGGCTGGGGCAGTAGTCGCCCCACTTCTGCACGAGCGGCTGGTAGAGCGCGGGCACGGCTCCCTTGGCGAGGCCGATGGCACCGCCCGCCCGGGAAGCGAGCCCGGCGGCGGCCGAGTACGTACCGACGACGAGCAGCGCGACGAAGCTCAGGCACACCCCGAACCCGATCCCGCCGACCACCCAGACTCTGCGCACCCCTCAACCCTCCCCCATCGAGGCGCGGTTCACCGCCACTTCGCCCGCACTCGTGTCGGACCCTCGCTCATTCGGCCAGGAACCCGAACCGCCACCGCTCCCGTGATCCACTGGCCTCCATATGACGGTACGTCACCGTGCAGGCGCTGCGGGAGTGTTCGGAAAGGACCGTGACCGACCGTCGCGCAGTCCGCCCCGGTCTCAGCTCCAGGGAATCAAGGCGGTGAGCAGCCGCAGGACCTGACCGGTCCACGCCTCGGGGGCGGACTTGGCGCCGGAGGACGCGGGGGCGGGCTCGGCGGCAGCGGGTGCCTTGGCCGCCGGGGTCGCGGAAGGGGCCGGCGCGGCCGGGGTCGGGGACGCCGTCGGAGCCGCCGGCTTCGGCGTGCCCGCGGTGTTCGCCAGCTGGTACAGGGACTTGACCTTCGGCCCGAAGACGATGCTGTAGGAGACGTCGGGGTCGTCCCCGCCGAACTGGTAGCCGCCGATCACCCCCGCCACCGCCCCGCCCTCGACGACCCACGGGCTGCCGCTGGTGCCGCCCGGGAAGTCGGGGCACTCGATGCGCTGCTGGGTGTCCCCGTACGCGACGGCCGTGTTCGCGCAGACCTGCGGGACCTCGGTGTCGGACGGGTATCCGGTCAGCGTCGCGGACTCCCCGGTGGCCCGGCCCGCGAACAGCGGGGCGGCGCCCACCACGTCCTCGATCTGCTTGCCCCCCTGCGAGCCCGGCCCGAGGACCGCGAAGGCGACGTCGCTGTCCTGGTCGCCGTCCTCGGTCCAGCTGTCCTCCTCGTACACCGACTCCACCGGCCACGTGCCGTAGGGCGCGGAGCCGTCGCGGTAGGCGGGCGCGAACACCGCCTTGCCGTCCTCCGACTCGTCCGCGGTCAGACAGTGCGCGGCGGTGACGATGACGTCGTGGCCCGAGCTCTGCACCACCGACGCGGTGCAGTAGTGCCCGTCGTCCAGGCCCCCCTTGAACAGCGCCCCCACCCGGGCGTTCTCGGCGCTGGCCGGCGCCGTCGTGGTCCGGCCGGCCGCCCCCGCGTCACTGGCCCCCAGCGCCGGTATGACGAGGAGCACGGCCGCGGCGGACAGCGCGCCGAACCGTCCGCGACCGGTCGCGAATCTCGTCCCGAAGATGCCAGTGCGCTTCATACGGTGCGTCTCCTGGAGGTCGGCGGGCGTGCTTGCTGACTGCGAACACTCAAACTCTCGCTGCCCCGGCTGAGAGCGACCATGAACCTTTTCTGAAAAGTTTCTATGAACGGCCCGTCGCTCCGACCTGCGCCGTCGGCCGCCGACACGACAAGCGGCCCAAGGGTGTAACAACGACAGTCATTGCCCGGAGTCACCCTGCGTGATACACAGAGTGACCATACGCGTTTTCGCATACAACCGATTCACCGCAGGTCAGGGCGGTTCTACGGGCACATGTGTGCGGGGGCGGGTAAAGAGAGGCGCCAAGGCGTCCTACTCCGCCGGTTTCATCAGCGAAGATAGAACCTGACCCATGCCATGGGGCAGGGGCATCGAACTACCCGACAGGGGCGGTGAGTTACATGTACCTGGCAGCCGGAAAAGGCGACATCACCACCATCATCGGCGGAATCGCCCCCAACTGGGGGCCGTTCGGGACGCTCGGCAACGAGGCCCGCATCATGGTGGAGGTGGTGATGGCGGTCGCCATCCTCCTCTGCCTCGGCATCGCGGTATGGGGTGCGGCCAAGCAGCGGATCGGAGCGACGGCGCTGCGCGACACCTTCAGCGCCGAACAGGGCAAGGGCCTGATCGTGGCCGGCCTGACCGGAGTCTTCATCATCGGCTCCCTGGGCACGCTCTTCACCATCGTTTACGGGATGGCCGTCTGACCTCCCGTCAGGCGTCCTGTCACCCCTCCCGTCCCCCTCACACCATCCGTCCGTCGTGCCCACCGGCAGAGGTTGCGTCTCCCTGATGTCGAGTCACCACACCGCGCCCGCGCGGCAACCAGCACGGCTACCGTCGTACTACGCGGATTCGTACACGGCCGAGGGGGCGCAGGCATGAGTTTCGACGACGAGCCGGGCCACGTCGGGGGCGACCCCGGCCGCGGCGACGACCGCTTCAGCACGCTCGGCGGCACCCGGCAGACCCGTACGCGCATGCCGGAGACGACCGGCGACGTCTACGGCGGCGCCCGCCGCCCCCAGCGCACCTCGCGCTCACTCGTGATGGTGGTCGGCGTCGTGGTCCTGCTCGTGGCCGCGATCGCCTTCGCCAACCGGGGCGGCGACGGCTCCGCCACCACCCCCGACACGGCCAAGCCCGGCGCGGCCGAGCCGACGGCGGCGACGGGGACGAAGCCGGTGGGGGGGAAGCAGGGGGGGATCGCGTCGGGGTTCGCCCACGATGAGCAGGGGGCGCAGTCGGCTGCGGTCAACTATCTGGTGGCCCTCGGCTCCGACGGCATGTACAGCACCAGCCGCCGGCACGAGATCGTGAACACGGTGTATGCCCCCGACATCGCCGCGGCCCGGCAAGGAGACCTCGACAAGGTTTACTCCGGGAAGGACTTCCTGACCCGCATCGGCCTCAATGCCGACGGTACGGCGCCTTCGGGCCAGACCTTCATTTCCCGGTTCAACCCGGTCGGCGCCAAGGCGGACAAGTTCGACGGCAACACGGCGAGCGTGTCCGTCTGGTACTCCGCTCTCTTCGGTCTGGCCGGCGAGGGCTCCAAGAACCCGGTCTCCGAGAGCTGGTTCACCAACACGTTCCAGCTCAAGTGGACCGGCGGGGACTGGAAGATCACCGACTTCACGCAGAAGGACGGCCCGGCACCCGTCGGCCGTGACCAGGCCGCCGCTCCCGCCAAGGACATGACCGACGCGGTGGAGCAGTTCGGAGGGTTCACGTATGCCCGGTAAGCCGCATCGCCGCGCCTTTTCCGTCGCCGCCGCGTTCACCGCCGTACAGACCGCGGCCATCCTGCTCGCGAGCAGGGCGTACTCCGCGCCCACCCCCACGCCCGGCGGGTCTCCGGGCGCCAGCCCGAGCCCGAGCCCGAGCAACAACGCCTGCGACCTCATCCGCGGCCCCGCCCGGGACTACTGCCAATCCGGCGGCAGCAAAAGCAGCACCCCGCCCCCCGGCGACGGCGCCGCCTCCGACCCCCTGACCTCCCTCGCAAAGGGCTGCGCCGACGCCGCCGCCTGGATCGTCGGCAAGCTCTCCGACGCGGTGAAGTCGACCGCCACCGTCGACTTCACCAACCCCAGCTTCCGCACCCAGTACGCCGTCGTCTTCGCCGCCGCCACCTTCCTCACCCTCGTCCTGTGGCTCCTGGCCGTCGCCAAGCGGGCCATCCGCGGGGTGCCGCTGTCGACGGCGATCTCGGAGGCCGTCGGCTTCCTCTGGCTCACCGTGCTCGCCTCCGCGTTCACCCCGCTGATCCTCTACACCGTCGTATCCGCGACGGACGCCGTCACCGAGGCCATCGCCAACGCGACCGGCAACCAGTCGGACGTGTTCTTCGGCTCGTTCTCGGCCGCGCTCAAGAAGGGCACGGACATCGGCGGCGGCCCGATCATGCTGATCGTCGTCGCCCTCGTCTCGATCCTCGCCGCGGGCGTCCTCTTCCTCGAACTGGTCATCCGCGCGGCCCTGTTGTACGTCGGCGCGCTGCTCGGCACGGTCGTGTACGCGGGGCTCGTCGACAAGAACATGTGGGGCCACGTACGCCGCTGGGCGGGCATCATGATCGCCGTGATCATGGTGAAACCCGTCATCGTGATCGTGCTCGGGCTCGCCGGAGCGCTCTCCTCCGGCAAGGGACCCGACTCCTTCTCGGCCGTCGTCTCCGGCCTCGCCATCATCCTGCTCGCGATCTTCGCCTCGGCGATGATCTACCGCTTCGTGCCCGGCTTCGGCGACGAGATCGCCTCCGCCCGCACCAACCGCAAGCAGGCCACCGACGGCTCCCAGGCCGCCGCCCTCATCTCCTCGCCCGCAGCCCTCGTCTCGCAGGGCATCAAGACCCACAGCGGCCGTGGCAACCAGGGGGGCGGCGCCACCCAGGCCCGCCCCGCCAACCCCATGTCCGGTGGCGTGGCCGCCCACAGCAGCCGGGGCTCCGGCGGCGGAGTCGGCGGCGGAACTGTCCCCTCCGCCGCACCTCCGCCGCGCAGCGGCTCCGGCCCGACGTCCGGCACGCCGCACACCCACCGCCGTAATTCCGGCGGCACCGCAGGCAACAAGAACACTGGAGGTGGAGGGCGTTGACGACCCAGTCCCAACCGGTCGCGCCCCGCCGTACGTATCTGATCGGCCGCGCCCGGCCGTCGGCCGTCGTCGGCAAGAACCGCGAGACCGGCGAGATCGTACTGATCATCGGCGGCGCGTTCCTCGGCATGATGTGCGGGCTCCTGGTCCCCGTCCTGTCCCTGCGGATCGTGCTTCTGATGGGCTTCCCGTTCCTGGCGCTCGCGGCGGTGTACCTGCCGTACAAGCACCGCACGTTCTACAAGTGGTTCGAGATCAACCGCAGTTACAAGCGTTCGCTGCGCCGCGGCACCGCCTTCCGCTCGGGCGCGGCCGAGGCCGGCGTACGGCTCGACGGGCGCGAGGTCGAGGTGGGACCGCCGCCCGGCATCGGCCACGTCAGCTGGCTCGCCGCCCCCTTCGGCCCCGACGAGATCGCGGTCCTGCTGCACGCGGACCGCCGTACCGTCACCGCCGCCATCGAGATCGAGGGCCCCGGCGTAGGCCTGCGCGACAGCGAGGACCAGGAGGCCCTCGTCGACCGCTTCGGCACGCTGCTCAAGCATGTCGCCAACGGCGACGGCTTTGTGACGCGGCTTCAGATGCTGGCCCGCACCCTCCCCGCCGACCCCGACGCGCACGCCAAGGACGTCGCCCAGCGCGGCGACACCAAGGCCCCCGGTTGGCTCCAGGACTCCTACGAGCAGCTCCAGTCGATGGTGTCCACCTCCAGCGAGCAGCACCGCGCCTACCTCGTGGCCTGCATGCAGTACAGCCGTGAGCTGGCCGCCGAGGCCAACGCGATGGCCCGCGCCGCCAACCCGCACGGCCGCAAGCTCGACCGCGACGCCGGCCTCGCCGTCGTCATGGCACGTGAACTCACCGACATCTGCGCCCGGTTGGCCGAGGCCGACATCCGCGTACGCCAGCCGCTCGGCCAGAGCCGGCTCGCCTCGCTCGTGCACTCCATGTACGACCCGGACCACCCCATCGACCACATCCAGGCCATGACCAAGCGCAACGCCTGGCCGGCCGAGCTCGACGCGGTGGAGCCCACCTACCTCCAGGCCAAGACCCGCGAGTCCTCGACGCGGGCGCCCTGGTGCCACGCCACGGCCTGGGTGAAGGAGTGGCCGATGACCCCGGTCGGCGTCAACTTCCTCGCCCCGCTGCTCGTCCACACCCCGGACGTGATCCGTACGGTCGCCGTCTGCATGGACCTGGAGCCGACCGAGGTCGCGATCGAGCGCATGCTCACGGAGAAGACCAACGACGAGGCGGAGGCGTCCCGCGCCGCCAAGATGAACCGCACCGTCGACCCGCGCGACATCGCCGCCCACGGCCGTCTCGACCAGCGCGGCGAGGACCTCGCGAGCGGCGCCGCCGGCGTCAACCTGGTCGGCTACATCACGGTGTCCTCGCGCTCTCCGGAGGCCCTCGCCCGCGACAAGCGGACCATCAGAGCCTCCGCCGGCAAGTCGTATCTGAAGCTGGAGTGGTGCGACCGCGAGCACCACCGCGCCTTCGTCAACACCCTGCCGTTCGCGACCGGAATCCGCCGCTAGTTGAGAGGCAGTACCCGCCATGCGAGATCCGCTGTCTCTCGTCTCGGACGCCTTCACCTCCCTGCTGTTCGGCAAGGTGGAGACCACCCGGCTCCCCGTCCGCACCTCCACGGGCCAGGCCCAGGCCGTCTACCTGCCGACGGCCGCCCCCGGCCTCGGCGACTCCGGCGTGATCATCGGGCGCGAGGTGTACAGCGGCAAGGGCTACATCTACGACCCCTTCCAGTTGTACGGACAGCAGCTCCCGGCCCCGCACTGGCTGGTCCTCGGCGAGTCCGGCAACGGCAAGTCGGCGCTTGAAAAGACGTACGTACTGCGGCAGTTGAGGTTCCGCGACCGCCAGGTCGTCGTCCTTGACGCACAGGGCGAGGACGGCGTCGGCGAGTGGAACCTCATCGCGCGCGAGCTGGGGATAACCCCCATCCGGCTCGACCCGATGACCGCGATGGACGGCGGCATCCGGCTCAACCCCCTGGACCCGGCGATCACCACGACCGGCCAGCTCGCCCTGCTCCGCACGATCATCGAAGTGGCGATGGGGCACGGCCTGGACGAACGCTCGGGCTTCGCCCTCAAGGTGGCGCACGCGTACGTCAACACCACCATCACGGACCGCCAGCCGGTCCTGACCGACATCGTCGAGCAACTGCGCCACCCGGAGGCCGAGTCGGCCGAGGCGATGAACGTCGACATAGAAGATGTACGCGCCTGGGGCCTGGACGTCGCCCTGGTCCTCGACCGCCTGGTCGACGGCGACCTGCGCGGCATGTTCGACGGCCCGACGACCATCGGCATCGACCTGGACGCCCCCCTGATCGTCTTCGACCTCTCGCACATCGACCGCAACTCGATCGCGATGCCGATCCTGATGGCGATCGTCGGCGTCTGGCTGGAGCACACCTGGATCCGCCCCGACCGGAAGAAGCGCATCTTCCTGGTCGAGGAGGCCTGGCACATCATCAACAGCCCGTTCGTGGCCCAACTCTTCCAGCGCCTGCTGAAGTTCGGCCGGCGCCTCGGCCTGTCCTTCGTGGCGGTCGTCCACCACCTGTCCGACGTCGTGGACGGAGCCGCGGCCAGGGAGGCGGCCGCCATCCTGAAGATGGCCTCGACGAGGACGATCTACGCGCAGAAGGCCGACGAGGCACGGGCGACGGGCCGGGTCCTGGGCCTGCCGCGCTGGGCCGTGGAGATCATCCCGACCCTCACCCCGGGCATCGCGGTATGGGACGTGAACGGCAACGTCCAGGTGGTCAAGCACCTGATCACGGAACGCGAACGCCCCCTGGTCTTCACCGACCGCGCGATGACTGAGTCCGCGGCAACGGACGACATCCTGGCCTCGGAGCTGGACTCCCAACTCGAATCCGAGACGGAACGCCGGGCAGCGATGATCGAACAACAACTGTCCGCATCCGACTCACCCGAGTCCACGGTGGCCTGAAGTGAGCGGAACCGGCACCCCGAGAGGCGACCAGCGAGGCATCCCCGATTCCCTCCTGGTCGGCCTCCTGGCCTTCCTGCTCGGCCTGACGGTCCTGGTGTGGACGGCGACGGGCCTGGCCGGCCTGTTCACCCATGGGTCCTGGCCCCCAGGCGTATCGTTCACGCACAGCCCGATGGCCCTGAGATCCCTGATCACGGCCCCCCAGGACCTCACCACCGCCTGGCCGGACACCCCGCCCCCGGCCCTCCCGGGCTACGGTCTCTTCTGGGGCCTCCTGATCGGCGAACTCCTGGTCCTGATCGTCCTGACCATCTTCATGCTGGGGACGTTCACGCGCTGGCGAGCGGTACGAGCGAGAGCGAGACAGCACGCGGCACCCGCGGCGGCCCCCTCCGCCCAGTCCCCCCACCCGGCACCAGCGGTCGTTGAGGCGGCGCCCGCTCCCGCCGCCGGGTTCCCCATCGCTCCCGTCGCCGGAGCCCCGGTACCCGCCGGCGGCCCCGCCGAGCCGCCGGCCTCCGGCCCCGAGCAGCCCATCGAGCCCGCCCACGCGCCGGCGGCCCCCGCGGTTCCCGAGCCCAGCCCCCCGGCATGGACCGTGCCCACCCGGTCGAGCGCGGTGGAACAGTTCCCCACCCCCCGGGCCGAACAGCCGCACCCCCGGCTCCACTTCGGCCCCCCGGAGACCCGGAGGCCCCGCGCCCTCCAGGCGATCCAGGACGCGGAGGGCGCAGCCCTCGTCGTCACCTCGGACCCCACCCTGTGGGCCGAGACCAAGGACGCCCGCGCCAAGCTCGGCCCGGTCCACGTCTACGACCCGACCCACCGCTGTGACACCCCCGCCCGACTCCACTGGTCCCCGACCGCCGACTGCGAGGACCCGGACACCGCCGCGGCACGGGCCGCCGCCCTCCTCGCCCCCGTACGCCCCCAGGCCCGCATGGACGCCGCCATGGCGGACACCGCGGAGACCCTGCTGCGCTGCTGGCTGCACGCAGCCGCCCTGGAGAGCCGCGACGGCCGAGCGACGAAGCAACTGCACCGCTGGGCCCAGGGAACGGCCGCCCACGAGGCCGTACGGATCCTGCGCACGCATCCCAAGGCGCAGAGCGGCAGCGCGGGCCTCCTGGAATCGGCGCTCACGGCCTACCCCGAACGCCGGGAAATCGCCCAGCAGTTGACGGCCCGAGCCCTGGCCTGCCTCTCGTCCATCCACATCCGGGACGCCTGCACACCAAACCGAGCGGATTCGCTCGCTCTGGAATCATTCGCGAACGAAGGGGGCACCCTTTATGTGGTGGGGGAAGCGATCGAGGATCCCCGGTCCGACCCCGCCGCGATGCCGCTCCTGACGGCACTCGCCTCAGACGTGGTCGAGCGCGGCCGCCGCATGGCCGAACGGTCATCTGACGGTCGCCTCGACCCACCAATGACGCTCGTCCTGGACGACGTCGCGGCCGTGGCTCCGCTTCCCCGGCTACCGGAGCTGCTGTCGACCGGTCAGGGCCAGGACCTCCCGCTCCTGGTCCTGCTCCGCTCCCCCGAACAGGCCCGATCCCGCTGGACCGAGGCCCTGACGTAGCCGGCGCTACGGCCTGGGAATCTCCATCTCAAGGTCACGCCCGCCGTCATCGGTCAGCAGCGCCGTGAACCCCGTGAGCACGAAGCCGGCCTTCCGGTAGAAGCCCCGAGCCCGCGGATTGTCCTCGTGCACCAGGAGGCGGACCCGGTTCACCCGCGGCTCCTCCAGCGCCCAGGCCCAGGCGAGCGCGGCCGCGAAGAGCCGCTCGGTCAGCCCGGTGCCACGGTGTTCGGGCCGTACGAAGACCCCCACGATGTGCGCCTGGGACGAGTCGATCCGGTTCCCGAAGACATCATCGGCACCCTCGGTCTCGGCTATCACCACCACATTGCCGGCCCATGTGCCGTCCGGGCCCTCGGCGACGAACTGCCGCACGGACGGGCCCTGCGCGTTCCTGGCCCGCTCCTGCCAGAACTCATCGGGCTGCGCAGAGGCGGTTTCCAGGGTGTCGAGAAACGCGACCGGGGCGACGGGATCGGCGAGCGATGCGAGCCGCAGCTCTTTGACCTTGCGCCACTCATCGGCGCGGACAGGGCGTATGACGTGTTCCATGGGCCGATACTGCCACAACGCGAAAAAGCCCCGCACCGTGACCGTAATTTCTTACGGTCTGGTGCG
>NZ_NNBJ01000014.1 GCF_002803085.1 Streptomyces sp. CB01201
CGCCGAGCCGACCGCCGGGAGCGCCCGGGCCGCCGCCGCTGAGCGGGCCGGCCGCGAGACCGGCACGCGAGGGCGGACCGCCCGCGAGACCGGGCCGGCCGCCCTGGCCCGCCGGGGCCTGCGGCTGCCCGGCACCCGGCTTGCCGGGCACCTTCTTGCCGCCCTGGGCGACATCGACGGGGAGCATGACGAGCGCGGTGGTACCGCCGGAGTCCGACGGGCGCAGCTGGATGCGGATGCCGTGTCGCAGGGACAGGCGGCCGACCACGAACAGGCCCATGCGGCGCGAGACCGAGACGTCCACGGTGGGCGGCGACGCGAGCCGCTCGTTGATCGCGGCGAGGTCCTCGGGGGAGAGGCCGATGCCGGTGTCGTGGATCTCGACCAGGACGCGGCCGTCGGGCAGCGCGTGACCGGTGACGCGGACCTTGGTCTGCGGCGAGGAGAACGAGGTGGCGTTCTCCAGGAGCTCGGCGAGCAGGTGCACGAGGTCGTTGACCACGCGTCCGGCGACCTCGGTCGCGGGCACGGCGGCCAGCTCGATGCGCTCGTACTGCTCCACCTCGGACGCGGCGGCGCGGAGCACGTCGACCAGCGGGACCGGGCGGGTCCAGCGCCGGCCCGGCTCCTCACCGGCGAGGACGAGGAGGTTCTCGCCGTTACGGCGCATACGGGTCGCGAGGTGGTCCAGCTTGAAGAGCGAGGACAGCTGGTCCGGGTCGGCCTCGCGGGACTCCAGCTCGGAGATGAGCGAGAGCTGACGCTGGATCAGACCCTGGGAGCGACGCGAGAGGTTGGTGAACATCGCGTTGACGTTGCCCCGGAGGAGGGCCTGCTCGGCGGCGAGGCGGACGGCCTCGCGGTGCACGTCGTCGAAGGCCGCGGCCACCTGGCCGATCTCGTCGCGCGAGTGCACGCCGACCGACTCCACCGAGGTGTCGACGTCCTGCGGGTCCGACTCCGAGAGCTGCTTGACGAGCTCGGGCAGACGGTCCTGGGCGACCCGGGTCGCGGTGTCCTGGAGGCGGCGCAGCGAGCGGATCATGGAGCGGGCCACGACGAACGCGCCGACCAGCGAGACGCCGAGCACGATGAGGATCAGCGCACCGTTGAGGATCGCGTCGCGCTGCGAGGAGTCGCGCAGCTCGCGCGCCTTCTGCTCCATCTCGCCGAGCAGGGTCTGCTCGATGGTCTTCATCTGGTTGATCTTGTTGGAGTCCTGGTCGTACCAGTCGAGGTACGAGCGCCGCTGCTCCTGGTTGATGCCGCCGGTGTTCTTGAGCACCCGCTGCGAGTACGCGTTGGCGGCGGTGATCTCCGAGTTGCCCTTGTCGAGCGGGGCCATCAGCTCGGTGGAGTTGCCGCCGTTGGCCTCGTACACGTTCTGGAACGAGGCCAGTGACTGGCGCTCGCCGTCCTGGGCCGCCTTGGCGTAGAGGCGGTCGGGCTCCGTGAGGTCGCCCGCCTTGTCCTTGGTGGCCGGCAGGGCCGCGGCGATGATCGCGCGCTGGACGGAGGCGTACTCCTTGGCCGAGGAGAAGGCCGCGAGCGCACGGGTCCGCTTGATCATCTCCGGGTTGGAGGTGGCCTGGGCCATGTCCTGGGAGAGGCTGAGCAGACCGCGGATCAGACGGCTGTAGGACTCGACCGTCTGGGAGTTGGTCGAGCCCTCCTTGTAGGCGGTCCTGCGGATGCTCTCCAGGTCCTGGAGCTGGATCGCGATGTTGGTGACGTTGCGCCGGATCGACTCCAGGGCGGCGTCGTTCTCCGTGCCGCTGACGTCCTGGGTCGCGTGGATGAACGACTTCCTGACCAGGTCGGTGGCCGAGCGGTCGGTCTGGACGCGGGCGTCGGAGGTCTGGGTGGAGAGCGGGCCGGCCGAGTCGTCGCGCTCGGTCTGGAGCGCGGCGGCGAGCTCGGTCGCCTGCTTGGTCATGTCGGTGAGCAGCTGCATGTGGTCGAGCTGCTGCATGTCGTTCATCGACTGCTGGATGCGCAGCCCGCCCAGGGTGGTCGCGGCCACCACGGGGAGGGCGAGCAGGGCGACGAGTCGGGTCGAGATGCGCCAGTTGCGCAGGGCTATTCGGGAGCCCGTGTCCACGGGACCCGTGGGTTTGCGGTCGGCACCGGCGCTGTCGCCCGCGGACGGGCCGGCGGGCCCGCTGGTGCGGGCCGTCTGGCCGCCCGCCTCACCGGCCGGCGATGCGGTCGGGTTCTCGGGGCCCCGGGGGTTCTGGGCGTGCTGGGGCGAGGAACTGGCCGTCTTGGGGCCAGTCCCGCCCTGCGGCTCCTGCTCCGCCGCAGCGCTGCCATCCCTCTTGAAACGTCCCTGCACTAGCGTCGCAACCTCTGGACCAGGCGTCCCCCCGCTCAAGGCGGATGGGACGGTGTCGGCGTCATGGGGGCACTGCGCGCCCCCTGTGTGGTCTGAGTGACCGGCGCTTGTCCTGCTCCCCCTCCCGCCGCTCACCCGGCGCTGCGTTGCGCCCCTGCGCACCGGTCAGTGACCCGCGGCGGTGCGTGGAATTCCAGCACAGTGCCGGATCTCCAACAAGGCCCGCGTACCGGGCCGTGACCCGAGTGACACATTGTGAGTATCGCGTCACAACACGTAGAAAGTGATCACGGAGAAAACGGACTTATGCTCCCGAGTCACTTACGGGCGGGGGGTGTCCCAGTCGACATGATCAGGAGCGGAATGAAGGGTTCGATGCCTAAATGTCCGTTCCTGGAACGGCAGTTGACGGACCCTTATATCCCTTTTGCGGCTTGATTCGTGAGCAAACTCACATGTTGATCGTCGTCTCTACGACCCTTTGCCGGGAATTCGAATGTTTAGCCTGACGCTTTACAGGGATGGCCAGACCGACAATCGGCGCCCGTCGGCGCCCGTAAAGACAGGGTTCGTAGCAGAGATGAAGACGACGATGATCATCCGCAACATAGCCAACCCGCGCCGCACCACCCTGGCGCACCTCGCGGACGCCGAGGAACTGCAGCGGGCGGCCCAGCCGGAGCACACCGTCGCACTGCCGACCCAGACGGCCAACCCGCGCCGCACCATCCTGATGAAGGCCCCGGCCGCGCCCCAGGCCGAGACCCCGGCCCGGGCCGACGCCGCCGCCGCTGTCTGACCGGCCGCCCCCGTGCGGTGGCGCTACGGCCGGGCGGCCTCGCGGCCGGGCGGAATCGCACGGCCTGCGCCCCCGCCCGCGTTAGCCTGGAGCGTCAGACTCCGGCCGGTCGGCCAGTACCCGCTCAAGCGAAGTGAGGGGCGACAGCACTCGTGCGCATCGCCAGGTTCTCCATCGACGGCAATGTCGCCTTCGGAGCCGTCGAGGGTGAAGGCCCCGACGGTCTCGTACTCGACATCATCAAGGGCATCCCGTACGCGGACTTCGAGCTCTCCGGCACCAAGGTGCCGCTGAGCAAGGTCCGCCTGCTGCCGCCCGTGCTGCCCAACAAGGTCGTGGCCATCGGCCGCAACTACGCGGAGCACGCCAAGGAGCTCGGCAACTCCGTCTTCGACGATCAGGGCCGCCCCGAGGCGCCGGTGGCCTTCTTCAAGCCGACCACCTCGGTGATCGGCTCCGGCGACACCATCGAGTACCCCTCCTTCTCCAACGAGCTGCACCACGAGGCCGAGCTGGCCGTCGTGATCGGCCGCATGTGCCGTGAGGTCCCGCGCGAGCGCGTCAAGGACGTCATCTTCGGCTACACCTGCGCCAACGACGTGACCGCCCGTGACGTACAGCAGCGCGAGAAGCAGTGGGCCCGGGCCAAGGGCTTCGACACCTCGTGCCCGCTGGGCCCCTGGGTCGAGACGGACCTGGACCCGAGCGACCTCGCCATCCAGGCGACCGTCAACGGCGAACAGCGTCAGCTCGGCCGCACGGCCGACATGATCCGCTCCATCGAGGACCTGGTCGTCCACATCACCGAGGCCATGACGCTGCTCCCGGGCGACGTCATCCTCACCGGCACCCCGGCCGGGGTCGGCCCCCTCAACGTCGGCGACGAAGTCGCCGTCACCATCGAAGGCATCGGCACTCTCACCAACAGGGTGATCAAGCGTGGCTAACCCCCTGGACGCGAAGGTCCGCGTCCGTTTCTGTCCCTCCCCGACCGGCAACCCCCACGTGGGCCTGGTCCGCACCGCCCTGTTCAACTGGGCGTTCGCCCGGCACCAGGGCGGCACGTTCGTCTTCCGCATCGAGGACACCGACGCGGCCCGCGACAGCGAGGACTCCTACAACCAGCTCCTGGACTCCCTGCGCTGGCTGGGCTTCGACTGGGACGAGGGCCCGGAGGTGGGCGGTCCGCACGCGCCGTACCGCCAGTCGCAGCGCATGGACATCTACCGCGATGTCGCCGAAAAGCTGCTCGCCGCCGGCCACGCGTACAACTGCTACTGCACCACCGAGGAGCTGGACGCCCGCCGCGAGGCGGCCCGCGCCGCCGGCAAGCCGTCCGGCTACGACGGCCACTGCCGCGACCTGAGCGCCGAGCAGAAGCAGGCCTACGAGGCCGAGGGCCGCAGCCACGTCGTCCGCTTCCGGATGCCCGACGAGGCGACCACCTTCACGGACCTGGTCCGCGGCGAGATCACCGTCCAGGCGGAGAACGTCACCGACTACGGCATCGTCCGTGCGAACGGGGCGCCCCTCTACACCCTCGTGAACCCGGTCGACGACGCCCTGATGGAGATCACCCACGTCCTGCGCGGCGAGGACCTGCTCTCCTCGACCCCGCGCCAGATCGCGCTCTACAAGGCGCTGATCGAGCTGGGCATCGCCAAGCAGGTCCCCACCTTCGGCCACCTGCCGTACGTGATGGGCGAGGGCAACAAGAAGCTCTCCAAGCGCGACCCGCAGGCGTCCCTGAACGTCTACCGCGAGCGCGGCTTCCTGCCCGAGGGCCTCCTGAACTACCTCTCCCTCCTGGGCTGGTCGTTCTCCGCGGACCAGGACGTCTTCTCGATCCAGGACATGGTCGCGAAGTTCGACATCGCGGACGTCAACGCCAACCCGGCCCGCTTCGACCTGAAGAAGGCCGAGTCCATCAACGCGGACCACATCCGCATGCTGGACGAGAAGGCGTTCGCCGCGGCCTGCGAGCCGTGGCTGCGCGCGCCGCACGCGAACTGGGCCCCCGAGGCGTTCGACGAGAAGGCCTGGCAGGCGATCGCCCCGCACGCCCAGACCCGCGTGACCGTCCTCTCGGACATCACGGCCAACGTCGACTTCCTCTTCCTGGACCAGCCGGTCGAGGACGAGGCGTCCTGGGCGAAGGCGATGAAGGAGGGCTCGGACGAGCTCCTGCGCACGGCCCGGGAGAAGCTGGAGTCGGCGGACTGGACGTCCCCGGAGTCCCTGAAGAACGCGGTCCTGGCGGCGGGCGAGCAGCACGGCCTGAAGCTCGGCAAGGCCCAGGCCCCCGTCCGCGTGGCCGTCACCGGCCGCACGGTCGGCCTCCCGCTCTTCGAGTCCCTGGAGATCCTGGGCAAGGAGAAGACCCTGGCCCGCATCGACGCGGCGCTGGCGAAGCTGGCGGCGTAGCCGGAGGGCAGGGCCCGATCGAGGGGCGGCAGCCGATCCGGCTGCCGCCCCTCCGTCCTGTCCCATCCGCCGCGCGGCCAGAGCGGGCCGGGCTCCGCGGTGCGAGGAGCTTGGCAACGGGCCCCAGAGGTAAGGGAGTTGCTTCTGGAGCAGGCACGGTGGCCCGACGGGTGCCGCCCCGAATCGGATGTCGGTGGGGCGAGTTATGTTCTTCGGGCAGTGCGCGCAACGCTGCGGACCGCCGTCGCCACGCCTCACCGGGAGACCCTCATGCCCATGCCCGCCCCCGACTTCTCCTGGCACTTCACCCCGGGCAACGTGTTCGAGGAGGAGTCGGGCAGTACCGGCACGATGAGTGTGGTCCGCGGCGGGGAGTTGTGGCTGCACACCGGGCGGGTCATCGCCTGTGACCCGTTCGTCTCGCTGGGGGCCGGGGAGGCCGAGCCGTTCACGGCGCGGGTGGAGCCGGGGCGCTATCCGGTGGAAGCGGCCCTGGCCACCCTGGTGCGGCCGGGGGAGCCGGAGGTGGACGGGCCGCATCTGCGGGTGGCCGCCGCGCGGCTCGTCATCCAGGACGTCCCCGCCGTCTCCTGGGAGCTCGCGCTCCAGCCGGGGCAGGAGCTGGCCGAGCTGGATGACGAGGAGTTCTTCGGCTACGGGGTCGACGCCGGCACCGGATGCTTCTACGACGCCGGGTCCGACGGGTCCTTCCCCGACTGCGCGGGCGACGAGGGCCCGCTGTGGGACGCCTTCGACACCGTTCCGCCCTCACCGGGCCCGCACACCGTCACCGACCCCGCGTCCGGCCACAACCTGATCGCCTTCACCTCGGGGTGGGGCGATGGGGCGTACCCGACCTGGATAGGCAGGGACGAGGCCGGCGCGGTCACCTGCTTCGTCACCGACTTCTTCGTCGTTCCCGCCGAGGCGCTGGTCCCCTGAGCCGCCGGCCCGCCGCCTGTGCCAGAAAACCCGGGCCGCCTGCCGGGCGGGCGGCCTAAGCTCGAAGCATGGCCATCCGCGCCGTCCTCTGGGACATCGACGACACGATCTTCGACTTCGCCGCGGCCTCCCGCTCCGGCATGCGCGCGCACCTCGACATCGAGGGCCTGCCCCCCGCGTACGAGTCCCTGGAGGCGGCCCTCGACGGCTGGGACGAACTGACCGCCTTCCACTGGGCCCGGTTCGCCGCCGGGGAGACGGACTGGCACGGGCAGCGGCGCGACCGCGTGCGGTCGTTCCTCGGCGCGGCCATGAGCGACGAGCTGGCCGAGGCCTGGTTCGAGCGGCACATCGCGCACTACGAGGCCGCCTGGAGCCTGTTCCCGGACACGCTGCCCGTTCTCGACGTCCTCGCCGACGACTACCGGCATGCCGTCCTGTCCAACTCCTCCCTGCACAACCAGGAGCGGAAGCTGCGGATCCTGGGCGTCCGGGACCGCTTCGAGGCGCTGCTCTGCGCGGTCGAACTCGGCGTAGCCAAGCCGCAGGCGGCCGCCTTCCTCGCCGGCTGCGAGGCGCTCGGGCTGCCGCCCGAGGAGGTCGTCTACGTGGGCGACCAGCCGGACATCGACGCACGCGGGGCGGTCGAGGCGGGGCTCAAGGCGGTCTGGCTGGACCGGTCGGGGCAGGGCGGCAGGCCCGAACTCGTACGCATCACCGGACTTGCCCAGCTCCCCGGCCTGCTGCGCCGCGATACCCGTTTTGGAGCGCCGGACACCTTCGGGTAATGTTCTTCCTGCGCCAAGGGGAACGGGACGAAAAACCCCGAACCGGAAGCGCAAGCCAAGCAAAACCCCCGACGGGGGTTGCGTTTTGGTGGGCTATGGTGTAATTGGCAGCACGACGGTTTCTGGTTCCGTTAGTCTAGGTTCGAGTCCTGGTAGCCCAGCTCGCAGAGCTTTATCTGCAAGGCCCCCGTTGTGTAGCGGCCTAGCACGCCGCCCTCTCAAGGCGGTAGCGCCGGTTCGAATCCGGTCGGGGGTACAGATCCTTCCCGCGGGATCACCAGGGTCGCTCCCGGTGAACCTGATGCAGGATCGCTAGGGCCCCCGTTGTGTAGCGGCCTAGCACGCCGCCCTCTCAAGGCGGTAGCGCCGGTTCGAATCCGGTCGGGGGTACTGGTCTAAACCACCATGGGCTATGGTGTAATTGGCAACACTACGGTTTCTGGTACCGTCATTCTAGGTTCGAGTCCTGGTAGCCCAGCGGGTCATTTCAAGATCCTGGACCTTCGTCGAAGGTCCGAAAAGGCAAGTAGGCCCCCGTTGTGTAGCGGCCTAGCACGCCGCCCTCTCAAGGCGGTAGCGCCGGTTCGAATCCGGTCGGGGGTACGCACAGAGAATGGGCCCTTCGCATCTTGCGGAGGGCCTTTTCGTTTGCCCTGCCCTGCCCTGCTCAGGGGGGGCGGCTTCGCGCCACCCCGCCGCCCGGTCACCCGCTCGTGAAGCGCCGCCCGGACTCCCGCGCCTCGGCGATCCTGCGCAGGCTGAGCAGTACCGGCTCGTACAGCACGGTCAGGGCCACCGCCGCCTCCACCTGTGCGTCGGGGGAGTCGTAACGCTCCACCAGATCGAGGTCCGTCACCGCCAGTTCGGCGGCCGCCCGCGCGTAGGGCAGCAAGTCGTCGACGGCGCACGGGTAGTTGAGCCGGACCAGCGCCCCCACCGCGTCGACGAGCGTGCCGTAGGCGGGGGAGCCCGGGCCGCAGGCGTGCGCGCCTTCCCGCCAGTTGAGCCGGGAGAGCAGTGCGTCGACGGTGTGCCGGGCGAGGTCCGCGGCGGGGGCCCCGGGGTCGGGTTCGGCTGCGCCCGGCAGCGCTCCTACCGCGATGCCCAGGCGGTGGTGGTGGTCGAGGGAGTCGTCCTCCAGGGCGGCGAGCACCTCCCGGGCGGTGGCCACCGGAACCCGGCCGACCTGGATCAGGGCGCGCACCAGCCTCAGGCGCTGGAGGTGGCTGTCGTCGTACGCGGACCGGGTGGCCGTGACCCGGCGGCCCGGCGGCAGCAGCCCCTCGCGCAGGTAGTACTTGATCGTGGCCGTGGAGACCCCGCTGCGTTCGCTCAGTTCCGCCAGTTTCACGCCGGTTCCCCCTTGCGTCGTTCATTGGAGAGTGTCACTATCCAATCATGGATAGTTCGGCTATCCAATGGCCAGGAATCGTGACAGGGGGAACGTCATGAACGACAAGCCGGTCCCGGGGCGCATGACCGCCGCCGCCGAGGGAGACGTGGTCGTCTTTCTCATCGGAATGCGCATCAACAGCTTCAGGGCGCTGCGCAGTTGGCTGCCCGTCTCGGCGGCCATGCCGCGGATGCTGAAGGAGCTGGAAAGGGAGAAGGAGCAGGGCGTCGGGCTGCTCGGCTACCGGCCCGTGCTCGGTGGGCCGCGCCTGATCGGCGTGATCCAGTACTGGGAGTCCAAGGAGAAGCTGCTGGCCTACGCGTCCGCCGCGGACAAGGAGCACCGACCGGCCTGGGCGGCCTTCAACCGCCGGGCCCGGGCGGGCCGGGGCCACGTCGGGATCTGGCACGAGACGTATGTCGTGCCCGCCGGGTCGTACGAGTCGGTGTACCTGAACATGCCGGAGTCGGCGGCCGGTCTCGGCGCGGCCACCGGTCTGGTCCCGGTCGGCCGGCGGGGCGATCGGGCGGCCGACCGTCTCAAGATCCAGGCGGGTTGATTCCGACCCTCGGACACCAGGGGCTTCCCGCCGGGGCGCGGCCACGTCCTCACCAGGGACAACTCATCGGCCACATCATCAACTTGGCAGGCCGTCGTCTTGGCATTCCGGGTGGGAGCATGGAGCATGGGCCTTGCGGGCGGTCGATGCGAGAGGTCCATGATAAAGATTCTGATTGCCGAGGACATGGCGATGCTGCGCCGAGCGCTGGTCGAAATCCTCTCATTGGAAGCGGACTTCGAAGTGGTGGCCGAAGTCGAATCCGGCGACGAGATCGTCCCCAAGGCAATCGCCCTGCAACCGGATGTGGCTGTGCTCGACATCGGTCTGCCCGGCATGGACGGCATCTCCGCGGCCGCCGCGCTGGGTACCGTCCTGCCCGACTGCCGGATCCTCATGCTCACAGGGCTCGGCAACCCCAGCACCCTGCGCCGAGCCCTGGCCACCCGGGCCACCGGCTTCCTGCGCAAGGACGCCGATCCGGCCCAACTCATGGGCGCGATCAGGGCGGTGGCCTCCGGGGAGACGGCGATCGACCCCCAATTGGCGATCGCGGCACTCCAGGACGTGACGCAGCCGCTGGCGCCCCGCGAGCTGGAGGTCCTCCGGCTCGCCGCCGCGGGCGAGGGCACCGCGGCCATCGCCCGCAGGCTGTTCCTCTCGCCGGGCACGGTGCGCAACTACCTGAACAGCGCCGTGGTGAAACTGGGCGCCCGCAACCGTATGGACGCGGTACGGATCGCGCGCGAGAGCGGCTGGATCTGAGGCGGGGCGAGCGCGTTCCGCCGGCCTCGGGTACCGCCCCGTCGTCCTTCGGCTCAGGCCTCCGCGTTCAGGCCGCTGTCCGGCCCCGGCCGGCACGGCCGAGTGGTGCGTCTCCCTCCGGCGGGCGCACGGCTGCGGCGGGAGGACGCAGGAAGCGGCGTCTCGGCTCCTGGGCCGCTGCCGGGAGCGGGACGACTGCCGTCAGGGAGAACCATGTGTCGTCGACGATCTCGATGTTGAGCCGGCCCTCCAGCGCTTCGAGGCGTTCGCGGAGGTTGGTGAGGCCGCTTCCCAGCAACGTTCCGCTGGTGGGACTGACCGGGGTCTCCTGGATCCCGTCGTTGGTCACGATCAGTCGGACCGCGCCCGGTTCGCGGCTGAGCTGGACGATGCAGCTTCCGGCCCGGCTGTGCCGGAGCGCATTGGTGATGCCCTCGCGCAGCACCGTCGCCAGTGTCGTCTCGACGTCGGACGGCAGAGGTCCGGCGCTGCCCCGGGACACGGCGCGGATGCCCATGTCCCGGAGAATGGCGAAGAGGGTGTCGATCTCCGTACTCAGTGACATGGCGCGGTAGGTCTGCGAGACGGCCCGCACATCGGCGAACGCCCGCTGCGTGGTGTCCAGGATCTCCGTCAACTCCTGGCGCAGGCGGGCGTGTTTGGAAGGCGGCAGCCGTCGAGCCAGTTCGCACTTGAAGGCGATCGTGGTCAGGCTGATGCCCAGCAGGTCGTGCAGATCGCGGGAGAACCGCAGCCGTTCCGCCTCCAGGGCCATCCTGGTCAGCTCGTTCCGGGTGCGGTGGGCCTCCTCGACGAGACGGGTCAGCTCGGAGAGGCCGTAGACCACAAGACCGGTCAGCGCGGTCGCGATGGTCCCGTACCAGAGCGAACCGCGGCCCATTCCCGTCCCCAGCACCAGCAGGCCGGCCGACCCCACGGCCAGCGCGTAGATCAGCCATCTCCACCAAAACGGCAGCACGAGCAGGGCGGAGCCGGCGAGAAACCCCGGGGTGGCGAGCCATGCCTCGGCATAGGCGAGAAACGGAACGTAGGTGAGGACGGCCTGGCACCCGAAGCTCCAGTACTGGAGGCCGGCCAGTCGCGGCAGGAGGTGCGGGAAGGAATGGATCAGTTGGAGCCCATAGACGAAGAAGAGAGTGGTCATGCCGCTGGCCAGACCGGCAGGTGAGGGGCGGTCCTCCAGCAGATAGCCCACGCCGATGCCGAAGAACGCGACGAGCACGGCGAAGGTGATGGCGACGGCGGTCCCGAGGGCGAGGTGTCTGCTTCGCGCGTCCTCCTGTTCGACGTGCGGGTCATGGTGCAGAGCAGAACCTTGCATCTCTTCCCCCCGGACGAGCCGAACGAGTCAGTGAGTCTGGCGGCGCTGCTCCAGCCTCTCACGGCGTACCGGGAAGATATAGGAATTCCTGGTCGATTTTAATCGGCCGGAATGCCAGGAAGCGGAAACTCGGCAGGATAATGGGCGGACCTGCTCAAGTTATCCGTGCGGGGCGCGAGTTGGGGTGGGCGAAGGGGTCGCCGTTCACCTTCGCCGGAATCCGGTATTCCTTCTACGCTTGTCCGACGGAACGCACCCTGCCCGTTGCTTTCGGCACGACCTGGCGGCGCCTGCGAGGGCTCTTCACCTCGCAGGCGCCGCTTCGGTCGGGGAGGCAAGCCACGGCAGCTCGGGGCCGGCCGACGGGGGTGGACAACCGACCCCGGCTGCCGTGGCTCGTTCGGAGGGTGCCGCTAGACGCGGCTCTTGGCGCGGTACAGGTGCATGGTCAGCGGGGCGAAGATCAGCGTGATGACGCCGCACGCCAGCAGGACCCAGCCGATGTCGGTGCCACTCGCGTCGCCGTGGACCAGTCCGCGTACGGCGGTGGCCGCCCTGCTGACCGGGTTGGCGTTGACGATCGCCTCCATCCAGCCCGGCATCGTCTCGGGCCGCACGAAGATGTTGCTCGTGAAGACCAGGGGGAACATCACCAGCATGCTGGAGCCGGACACCGTCTCCGGCGCCTTGGCGACCACGCCGAGCGCGGCGAAGATCCAGCTGACGCTCACCGCGAAGACCAGCAGGAGGAGCATCGCGGCCAGCACTCCGCCCACCCCGCCGTCGGGCCGGAAGCCGAGGGCGAGGCCGACGGCCATCGTGGTGGTCAGGGCCAGCACGTAACGGAAGATGTCGCCGAGGATGCTTCCCACGATGGTGGCCGGCTGCCAGAACGGCAGGGTCCGGAAGCGGTCGTAGATGCCCCGGGTGATGTCCATGTTGAGCGCGGTGCCGGTGTAGACCGTCGGCATCACGACCGTCTGCACGAGGACGCCGGGCAGGAAGTACTGGAGGTATTCCTTGGTCGACCCGGCGAACGCGCCGCCGAAGAGGTAGGTGAAGGTCAGCAGGAAGACGATGGGCATCAGCGTGACGTCGAACAGCACCGCCACGCCGTAGTGCTTCATCTTCCGCATCGTCCGCCAGGCCGAGACCCGCACCGCCGTCAGCGGGTTGGGGCGAGAGGGGCGGATCTGGCTGGTGAGGGCCTTGCGCAGGGCGTCGGCGGGCACGCCCGGGGTGGCCGCCGTCTCGGATGTGATGGTCATGCCGCGTCCTCTTCGTTGGCGGTGCTGTCTTCGGCGGGGCGCCCGGTCAGGGCCAGGAAGACCTCGTCGAGACTGGGTCGGCCGAATGCGAAGTCCGAGACGGCGATCTCGGCGCGGGCGAGTTCGGCCAGGGCTCGGACCACCCGGTCGTTGTCGTCGGTCCGCACGGAGAGCGCGAACGGGTCGGACTCCTGGAAGACCGGTGACGCGAGCGTCCGGGTGAGTAACTGGGAGGCCTCGGGGCGGCTTTCGGCGTTGACGAGCCGTACGTGCAGAGCGCCGGTGCCGACCGATGCCTTGAGTTCGCCCGTGGTGCCCTCGGCGATGACCCGGCCGTGGTCGATGACGGCGATCCGGTCGGCCAGTTGGTCGGCCTCGTCCAGGTACTGCGTGGTGAGCAGGATCGTGGTGCCCAGGGCCACCATCGCCCGCACGCTGTCCCACACCTGGTTGCGGCTGCGCGGGTCGAGGCCGGTGGTCGGCTCGTCCAGGAAGAGCAGGTCGGGGGTGATCACGAGGCTGGCGGCGATGTCGAGCCGGCGGCGCATGCCCCCGGAGAAGGTCTTGGCCTGCCGTCCGGCGGCATCGGTGAGGTCGAAGGCCGCGAGCAGCTCCTCGGACCGGTCCGCGGCCTGTGCGCGGGAGAAGCCCAGCAGCCTGGCGAGCAGGGTCAGGTTCTCGGTGGCGGTGAGGTCCTCGTCGATCGAGGCGAACTGGCCGGTGAGGCTCACCCGGCTGCGCACCGCCTCGGCCTCCTTGACGACATCGTGCCCGAGCACCCGGGCGGTTCCGCCGTCCGGGGTCAGCAGGGTGGACAGCATCCGGATCGTCGTCGTCTTGCCCGCGCCGTTGGGTCCCAGCACCCCGTAGACGACGCCCTGGGGGATGGCCAGGTCGACGCCGTCGACGGCGCGGGTCTCACCGAAGACTTTGACGAGGCCCGACGTCTCGATGGCAAGAGTGGATTGCGAACTCAATCTGTGACTCCTTGGTCCTGATGCGCCACGAGGGACTGCGCCCACGGCAGGCACACGGGAGGGACTCTGAGGGGTGGAAGGGCGGGAAACGAGCGGCACCCAGGGTCAATATTCAAATTTGACCACTCCCTCAAAGCTAGAGCACGAGGAGCCAACTATGCAAGTTTGATTAGTGGGTCAGGAGAGAACGATCAGTACGCCGGCGACTCGACGGGGGCATGCCAGGCTCCCGGCATCCCGAAGGCGTCTCCGTGCTCGCCGGCCATCTCGTACTCCCCTGCCCTCACCCGTTCCAGCAGGTCATGCGTCCACTCCACACCGAGGTCGGCATACCGCGTGCGCATGGTCCACAGCTCGCTCAGATGCGGCGGCAGGCCGTCGGCGCGGGCCGCCGTGGATTCCCCCCGGAGTGCCGCCTGCTGTGCCTCCAGGATGTCCAGGCGGGTGGCGAGGGCCGCGACGGCGCGGTCGCGGGGGAGCGCGGGCATCAGGGCGAGGCCGGCGCTGAGCATGTCGGCCCGGTGCTCGGGCCGTTCCAGGGCGTCGACGAGCAGCCGGAAGAACTCCGCGTCCCCCTCGGGGGTCACGCTGTAGTCCACCCGCCCCGGCCAGTGCGCGATCTCGCTGGCCTCCATGAGTCCGGCCTTCGCCAGCTGGCGCAGCGCGTGATAGATCGATCCGGGCTTGACGTTCGCCCAGTCGTCGATCCCCCAGGACAGCAGCTCGGCCCGCACCCGGTAGCCGTGCGTCCTGCCGAAACCGCGTACCACTCCGAGGACCAACAGCCGCGTCGCCGACATCATCACCCCGTTCCGCCTGGTGCGGCGTACCGCCTGCCCGCCGCCCGCCTGGGCGTCAGCATAGTGAACCGCCGGCGGCGGTGACGGAGCACGCACCGTCCCCGAACTCCCGGCGGCCGACGGGCGGTTGAGCTGTGTGACGGCTCAGCTGCTCGCCTCAAGCTCCACCTTCGGAACGTCCGGCAGCTTGCCCAACTGCACCAGCAGGGGGCGCATGTTGATGACGTCCCAGTGCTCGACGACCTTGCCGTCCGCGAAGCGCAGCTCCTCCACCAGGTGCCAACTCACGGGCCGGCCGGTCGGTTTCACGCCCATGAACTCGTTCTGGTGGGTGGCGGTCACGGTGATCCGCAGGATGACCCGGTCCTCCTCGGCCATGATGCTCTTCACTTCGAGCCGGAGATCGGGGAACGCCTTCAACCCGCCCTCCATGAGCTTGATCATGTCGGCGGAACTCACCTCGCTGTCTTCGGAGTAGTGCACGATGTCCGGCGACCAGTGCTTGATGATCCCGCTCAGATCCCACCGGTTCCAGGCGGCGACCATCTCCAGGCACAGCGCCTTGCGATCGGCCAATGACATGGCGATTCCTCACAGTCTCGCGGACGATGTCCCGCCAGCCTGCCCGCGCCCGCGTGAAATCGCCTGAAGGACCGCTCCATTCCTCCTTGAGCGGCGCGGGCAGCCCCGGTCCATCGGGCCTCGCGGGACCCTCCAGCCCGGCGCGACAGCCTTGGCGTCCTGGAACCACCTCTCCGGCATGCCGCCGGGGAGCACGCCCGCCTGCCGAGGAGGAGCCTTTGAACATCCTGCTGACCGGTGCCACGGGCAGGGTCGGCCGCCATGTCGCGGACGGCCTGGTGGCCATGGGACATCATGTGCGGGCGCTCACCCGGACTCCGTCAACTGCCGCGCTGCCAGCGGGAGTCGAGGTCGTCCAGGGTGATCTGGAGCAGCCGGGGACCCTGCCGAAGGCCCTGGTGGGCATCGACCGGATGTACCTCTTCCCGGTGCCCGGGACCGCCCGCGAGGTGGCGGCGCTGGCCCGGGACGCGGGGGTCCGGCACATCGTCGTCCTGTCGTCCAGTTCGGTCCTTGAGGACGCCGACAACCCCAGCCACCAGCACCACCGGGCGGTCGAACGGGCCGTCGAGGAAAGCGGCGTGGACTGGACCTTCGTACGCCCCGACGAGTTCGCCGGCAATGCCCTCTGGAAGTGGGGGGACTCCATCCGTACGGAGAACGTGGTGCGCGCCCCGTACGGCAAGGCCGCCCGGGCGGTCGTCCACGAGGCCGACATCGCGGCGGTGGCGGTGGCCGCCCTGCTGGAGGACGGACACGCGGGCGCGCGGTACCTGGTGACGGGCCCCGCGGCACTGACACAGATCGAGCAGGTCCGCGTCCTGGCGGAAGCGATCGGCCGGGAGATCCGCTTCGAGGAGCTGAGCCGTGCGGCCGGGCGCGCGGCGATGAGCGGTTTCATGCCGCCCGAGGTCGTCGAGATGCTGCTCGACTACCTCGCGGCATCGGCCGCCGCCCCCGGCCCGGTGACCGATGTGGTGCACAAGGTCACGGGCCGGGAAGCCCGCACCTTCGCGAGCTGGGCCGCGGAGCACGTCGACAATTTCAGCAGTTCCGGCTGAGGGAGGGGAGACCGCGATGTACGGATCCGGGATGGCCGAGATCTACGAGCTGCTCCACGAGTCGCGCGGCAAGGACTACCGCGCGGAGGCGGCCACCGTCACGGAACTCGTCAGGAGCTGGAATCCGCAGGCGGCCTCGCTGCTGGACGTCGCCTGTGGCACCGGCGCGCATCTGCGTCACTTCGCCGCACTCTTCGACAAGGTCGAGGGGCTGGAGCTGTCCGACGCCATGCTGGCGATGGCCCGCGCCGCCGTGCCCGCCGCCGTGCTGCACGGCGGTGACATGCGCGACCTGTCCCTGGGGCGCTCCTACGACGTGATCACCTGCATGTTCGGCGCGATCGCCTATCTGAAGGACACCGCCGAACTGACCACGACCCTGCGGTCGTTCGCGGACCATCTCGCGCCGGGCGGGGTCGTGGCGGTCGACCCGTGGTGGTTCCTGGAAACCTCCCTCGACCGCCATGTCAGCGCGGACACGGTGACCGTGGGGAGCCGGACCATGACCCGCGTCTCCCACACCGAGCGGCAGGGGCACATCTCGCACATGGTCGTGCACTACGTGGTGGCCGAACCCGGCAGCGGGGTGGAGCACTTCGCGGAGCAGCACTCCCTGACCCTCTTCACGCGGGCCGAGTACGAGGAGGCGTTCACCCGCGCCGGCCTGCGGGTCACCTTCGTCGAGAAGATCCAGTCGGGCCGCGGCCTGTTTCTCGCCGACCGGGCCGAGGGCGGGCGGCGCTGAGCGGACCCGCCCGCGGCGAAGGGGCGGTGACCGCCCCTTCGCCGCCATCAGCCGGGCAGTTGCACGGACAGCGCGTGCCGGAAGACGTTCTTCGGGTCCCAGCGGGCCTTGACCTTCTGGAGGCGCGGATAGTTCCCCTTGTAGTAGAGGGTGTGCCAGGGCACTCCGGAGGTGTTCCAGGCCGGGTCGGCGAGATCGATGTCGGGGTAGTTGATGAAGGTGCCCTCGGTGCGGTCGTCGGGCACCGGAACGCCGCCGGTGGTGGCGAAGACATCGCGGTAGATCGCCCGGATCCAGGCGAGGTTCGCGTCGTCCTGGGTGGGATCCATCCACGTCGCGGACATCCACACCTTGATGATGGAGTCCCGCTGGGCGGTGGCGGTGGCCGTCTCCGGCACGGTGTTGACCTTCGCGCCGTAGGAGTAGAGCGAGACCTCGCCCCAGACCGGGGAGTCGGCGCTCAGATACCGGTAGAGGGTGGCGGACTGGGCGGCGGTCCACGGCTTGCGCAGATACGCGCCCTTCGACTTGGTCCGGTCGAAGCCCCCCGTGTCGAACTTGTTGGCCAGCGTGGCGCGCAGCCAGGGCTCCGTGCTCCGCTGGACGGCGGGCTGTACCCCGGTGCCCTCGTTGATCGCGGCCACGAAGTCGCTCAACAGCCCCTCGGCGCCGTCGAGTCCGCCGTCGATCTGGGTGTCGAGCAGGATCTGCCCGGCCGCCCGGCTGTTGAGGTAGAAGACGCTGTGCAGACTGGCGTACGGGGTGCCGGCGGCACTGTTGCGCTGGTGCCAGGCCCCGTGGTTGGCGATGATCCGGGTGAACGCCGCCTCGGTGAGCGCGGACCAGTCCCAGGTCACGAGGTGCCGCAGGGTCGACCGGGGCGCCTTGGGGAGCAGGGCGGAGGGGTCGTTGCCGGTGGCTCCGGGGGTGCGGAACCAGTACCGCGTGACGATCCCGAAGTTGCCGCCGCCTCCGCCGGTGTGGGCCCACCACAGCTCGCGGTTGGGGTCGTCCGCCGCGCTGGTGGCCACGACCTTGCGGGCCCGGCCCGAGGCGTCCACGACGACGACCTCGACGGCGTACAGATGGTCGGCCACCACCCCGTCGCGACGGGAGAGCGGGCCGTAGCCGCCTCCCAGGACATGGCCGCCGACCCCGACCTGAGGGCAGACGCCGGCCGGAATGGTCACGCCCCAGTCGAGGTACAGGGTGCGGTAGGCCTCGCCGAGAGTGGCGCCCGGCTCCACGGCGAACGCCCGCCTGGCGGCGTCGTAGCAGACCTGTCTCATCTCGGACATGTCGATGACGGCCCGGACGGCGGGGTCGTCCACGAAGCCCTCGAAGCAGTGCCCGCCGCTGCGCACGGCGATCCGCCGGCCCGCTTCCAGGGCCCGGTTCACCGCGTCGACGACCTGGTCCGCGGTGTGCACGACGTACACGGTGTCGGGTCTGCCGCGAAAGCGCCCGTTGAAGCCCCGCGAGATCAGGTCCTGGTAGCGCCGGTCGGTCCGGTCCACCTGGACGAGCCCGGTCGCGGGGCCGCACGCGCCGCCCTGCGCCGCTGCCGGTGCGGCCGCCTCGGCGGCCGAGGCGCCCGGTACGGCCGCGGTCACCACGGCCGCTCCACCGACCGCGGCCGCACTGCCGAGGAATCCGCGGCGCGTGAATTCGTTCAACACAAACACCCTTCCTTCCCTGTCATGACATTGCTCCGGTCATTCGGCCGGAGCTCGCCGCCATTGCCTTGGGCGGTTACGGCGTCACCGGTTCCAGGATCACCACGGGAATCTCCCTGGTGGTCTTCTTCTGGTAACTCTTGTACTGCGGGAAAATCCCCGCCATGAGTTTCCAGAGTTCCGGCTTCTCCTCGGCATTCGCCGTGCGTGCCCGCACGTCGAGATGCTCCTCGCCGATCTGCACATGGGCCTCGGGCGAAGCGACCAGATTGAGATACCAGAGCGGATGCTCGGGCTTTCCGCCGTTCGAGCCGACCACGATGACGTTGTCACCGTCCCGGCCGTAGATCACCGCGGTGCGCCGCAGCCGGCCGGACTTCCGGCCCCGGGTGGTGAGCAGCAGGGTGTCGAGCCCGTACCACTTCGCCCCCTCCTTGCCGCCGCTGCGGTCGTATCGGCGTATGTGCGCGGCGACCCAGCCCGTCGGGCTGTCGACGGGTGTCTCGTCCTGCTGCTCCGGCTGCTGCTCATCCGGCATGGCCCCTCCGAGCTAATCAAGTTTGTCTAGATGAGACCCTAGCCACGCGGGACCCGGCCGCGCAATCACCTGTGGGTACCGGGACCTCAGTAGGCCCGGCCCCTGCCGAAGACCGAGGCCGGCGCGGCGACCGGGACGCGGCCGACGAACCGGGGCTCGAAGTCGAGGTCCGCGTTCAGCACCGCCTGGTGCAGCCGCTGCACCCGTGGGCTCGGCTCCAGACCGAGATGGGCGACCAGCGCGACCCGCAGCCGGTGGAAGACCTGGAGTGCCTGCGCCCGGCGCCCGCTGAGGTGAAGGGCCCACATGTACTGGCCGTGCAGCCCCTCGTACAGCGGGTTCTCGACCGTGAGGGCCGCCAGCTCGGCCAGCACCTCGCGGTACAGGCCGAGCCGCAGCTGCACGTCGACCAGGCACTCGAACGCGGCGAGCCGGGACTCCTCCAGCTGCTGGCGCCTGCTCTCCAGCACCCGTCCGACCGGAACGTCCACCAGAGCGGGACCCCGCCACAGCAGGAGCGCCTCGTTCAGATCCCGCACCCCGGCCGCGTCGTCGCCGCGCGACAGGGCCTCGCGGCCCGCGGTCACCAGGCGCCGGTAGCGGTGCAGGTCCAGCACTCCGGCCTCGGTCGCCAGGAGATAGCCGCCCGCCCGGGTCACCAGGATGTCGCGGGACACCTCGCCGGCGGTCAGCCCGGTGACGGCGGAGAACATCTTGCGCAGGTTCAGGACATACGTCTGGAGCGTCGCCAGACCGCTGACGGGTGGATCATCGTCCCACAACTCCCGCACCAGGGAAGGCGCGGGCACCACCTGTCCCGTGTGGACGAGCAGCATCGTCAGCACGTTCCGCAGCTTCGGGGCACTCGGCGCGGCCGTCTCCCCGTTCACTCGCACGCACAACGGCCCCAGCACACCGAATTCCATCGTGTTCTCCCCACTCTCCGCCGTCGCGGTTCCCG
This sequence comes from Streptomyces sp. CB01201, assembly GCF_002803085.1. Lineage (GTDB taxonomy): Bacteria > Actinomycetota > Actinomycetes > Streptomycetales > Streptomycetaceae > Streptomyces > Streptomyces hundungensis. The sequence goes on from NZ_NNBJ01000014.1 coordinate 19,956, forward strand.
CCCTCACGGACGGCGGTGCTCCCTTTCCGGCCACGGCTCCCCGAGCTGGCGGTAGGTGCCCTGGTAGTCGGGCCAGTCGCGGTGGTGGTGGATCTTTCCGTCGACGAAGTGGAGGAGGTGGATCTGCTCGCCCGAGAACAGCCGGCCGGTGGGCGCCATGCCCACCATCTCGCCCACGTGCCGCCCGTAGAGCACCAGACGGGCGCGCACCCAGTCGCCGTTCTCCTCGATGCCCACCTCCTCCAGGCGCGCCTCCTCCGAGAACGTTCTCCTGACCCACGCGACATTGACCGCGAAAAGCTCCGGGCCGCGCAGCGAAGTGAATTCCAGAGTTCCCGGATTCATGTATTCCGCATGAATGTAGTCGGCTACATCGTCCGTTTTCCCGGTGTTGTACGCCTCCACCAGGCGCCGAACGCTCGCTATCTGATCGCTCACGTTTTACCCTCCCGAATCGATGCGGTACGTGCCGGAATCAATTCTTAGGAGAAGTCCTGTCCGGAAACAAGGGCCGACCGGCTCGCCACGGATTGCTTTACGTTTTATCCAACCGCAATCCAGTGGCGCTCCAAGGCCCCTCCATCCGCGTCGGAGACGGAGCGGGAAAGGTGGTGGGTCCACCGAGAGAGCGGGAGAGTCAGTGGACACGTCCACGTACAAGACCGAAGTGGCAGCAGCCTTCAACAGCGCCGCGGCGTCCTATGACCGGCTCGGTGTGGAGTTCTTCACCCCGATGGGCCGGCGCCTGGTGGAACGGGCGGCACCGGGCGAGGGGGCCCGGGTCCTCGACATCGGCTGCGGCCGGGGGGCCTGCGTCTTCCCGGCAGCCGAACGCGTGGGACCGGGCGGTCGGGTCACCGGCATCGACGTCGCCGAGGCGATGATCGAGGAGGCCGCGAAGGAAGCGGCGCTGCGGGACGCCGCCACGGTGGAGCTGCGGGTGATGGACGGGGAGTACCCGGACTTCGCGCCGCGCTCCTTCGACGTGGTCCTGGGCAGCTACAGCATCATCTTCCTGCCCGACGCGCCCGCGGCACTGGCCCGCTACGCGCCGCTGCTCTCCCCGGGAGGCCGACTCGCCTTCACCAGCCCGGTGTTCACCGAGGACACCTTCCCCTTCCTGCCCCCGGTGTTCACCGAACTCATCCCGCGCGAGCTGCTGCTCGACCTGCCGCCGCAGTGGCAGCCCGAGCGTCTTCAGGAGCGCTTCAACAGCTGGCTCGCGGATCCGGCCGACCTCGCCCGCACCCTGGAGGAGGCCGGCTTCCAGGAGGTCTCGGTCGTCGACGAACCGGTCCGGCTGGTGGCCGAGTCGGGCCGTGCGTGGGTGGACTGGTCCCACACACAGGGCATGCGCCTGCTCTGGAACCACCTCTCGGACGACAAGCGGCAGCAGCTGCGGACGCGGCTGATCGGTTCGCTGGACGCGATGCGCGACGGGGACGGGCCGCTCACGATCGACACACCGGTGCGCTACGTCACGGCGACCGTCCGCACCTGAGGCGACCGTCCGCACCTGGCGGCGGCACCGGTTCCGTACGCGACGCCACGGAACCGGTGGCCCCGGCTCGCTGCGCCGCACGCGCCTGACGCCCCACCCACCTGAACGGACAGGGGAGGGGCGTCAGTTGCGTGTCCTCGGGTGCGGGGGTCAGACAGCGGTGGCGGGCCGTTGCGGCAGGTCGTGGGGGACCGGGGTGCGGACGATCGGGTGACCCGCGGCCGCCACACGGGCCACCGCGGCGTCCACCGCGGCCCGGTCCGCCTCGGGCGGCCCGGGCCGGGCCGGGAGCAGGGACACCACGGCACTGGTCCCCCGCCGGACGGCCGGGTGGCGGCGGGCCACCTGGGACAGGCCCTGCCCGGGTCCCACCTCCACCAGCAGGTGGTCACCGGTCGCCAACAGCCCCTCCAGCGCCGGCCAGAAGAGCACCGGAGCCACCGGCTGCCGCGCCCAGAAGGACACGTCGTCGATGTCGGACCGCGTCAACGGGGCGGCGGTGTAGGCGGAATGGACCGGCAAGGACGGCACACGCCGGTCCACGGCGGCAAATCGTTCGGCCGCGCCACGGCAGGCGGGTTCGAGCACCGGACTGTGGAAGGCGCTGAGCGAGGGCACCCGGCGGCAGACGAACCCGGCCTCCCGCAGCGTGCGGCCGACCTTGTCCAGCGGGCCGTCGGGACCGGCCAGCACGGTCTGGCGCGGGGCGTTGACCGCGCCGACGACGACATCGCCGCTCAGATACGGCGTCACCTCCGCCCGGGACGCGGCGACCGCCAGCATGCCGCCGGGCGGGGCCCCGGCCAGTCGTCGTACCCGGTCCAGGACCAGGCCGGTCGCGTCCCGCAGGCCGAACACCCCGGCCAGTACCGCCGCCGCCAGCTCCCCGATGCTGTGCCCGAGCAGGGCGGCCGGGCGCACGCCCCAGCTCAGCACCAGTTTGCCGAGCGCGTGGTCCACGGCGAAGAGCAGCGGCTGCGAGCGCGTGACGTGGTCCAGCTCCGTGACCGGCCGTTCGGCCAGCCAGTCCTCGCGCAGCGCGACGCCCTCGGGACCCGCCGCGTCGAAGAACGCGTCCATCGCCGCGGTGAATACCGGCTCGTGCCCATAGAGCCCTGCGGCCATCCGCTGGTGCTGGGAGCCCTGTCCCGGCAGCAGCAGGGCGACGGGCGGAGACGGTGCGGGGGTCATACGACGCCCTCCCTGTTGGTCGTGGCCGCCCAGTCGGGCCGTTCCAGCATTTCGACAACCGCGCACGAGTAGGTGAATCCGGCGCCCACGCTCATCCACACGACCAGATCCCCGGAGCCGAGCGCGCCGGAGCCGACCAGGTGGTCGAACCCGGCGATCTGGTCGCCCGCGCCGAGGTGCCCGACACCACGGCTCCACTGCCAGGTGGTGCGCTCCTCCGCGATCCCGAAGCGGGCGAGATGGCCCGCCCGCAGCCGCTTGCGGCCCAGGTGGGGAAGGACGAAGCGGTCGACGTCGGCGAGCGTGACCCCGGCGCCGGCGAGGGCCCTTTCGACGGCTGCGTCCTGCGCGGCCGCGCTCGCCGCGATCACCTGGGTCACCCGGCGGGTGGCCAGGAAGTCCTTCTTGCAGGCGTCCAGGTCGACGACCGGCCGGTGGCTGAACGGGGCGTGGCCGAACGGGTCCTCGCCCCGGTGCATCCCCTCCAGTTCCGGCGCGGAGACGGTGGCAAGACCGCGGATCCGGGCGAAGCCCTCCCGCGAGGACAGCACGAGGGCGGTGCCCCCGTCCCCGTAGAAGGTGCCCGAGTCGCTGCGCCAGCGGTCGAAGCCGGGCGGGCGGAAGGCGTCGCCGGTCGTCACCAGCACGCGCCGGTCGAGCTCGCCGGACGCCGGGCCGGAGCGCAGGTGGTCGACCGCGAGCCCGAGCGCGGCCATGCCGCCGTTGGAGACCTGGCCGACCTCGATCGCGGGGCACTGGTTGCCGACGGCGGTGCGCTGGACGTACGAGGCGGGCGCCCACAGGTCGTGCCCCTGATAGAAGAAGCTGGCATGCAGGATCAGCGACACATCGTCGAAACCGGAGCGCCCGAGGGCGGTCCGGGCGGCGCGGGCCGCCATCTCGGGCGCGGGCTCGTCGTGCGCCACGGCCACGGACACCATGCCCGTGGCCGTGGCCAGAGCCTCGTCGCACAGCCCGGCCGCGACCGCGTCCGCGACCGCGGTGCGGGGCGGCAGCCAGGACGCGCACCCCGCGATCCGGATGTCCGGTGCCGCCACCGCGGGGGCGTCCCCCGCACCGAGTCCCGCCTCGGTCATCCGGCGGCCTCCAGCGGGGCCGGGTGACCCGCGAGCACGGCGTTGACGGCGTCGACGAACGCCGCCGGGGTGAGAGCCTCGCCGAGCAGTTCCTCGGGGAGCTCGACACCGTAGCCGCGCTCGACCCTGCTGATCGCCTCCATGAGGGCCAGCGAGTCGTAGCCGAGCAGGGCGAACTCCTGCTCCGCGGCGGCGCTCGACAGATCGGCCGCCTCCTCCTCGCCTGCGCACTCACGCATGATCCGGAAGAGGTCTTCGACGGTGAAAGCGGACATGACGTCTCCAAGGGGCGGCCCCGCGGGCCGCGGTGAGGCCGGCCGTGCACGGCACGGCCGGGCGGAACGGATGGTGCGGGAGATGTGCAGTTGCTCTGCCTCAGGCCGCCGCCGGACGGCTCACGACCATGGCGCTGTTGAATCCGCCGCGTCCCCGGGCCAGTACCAGCACGGCCGCCCCGTCGACGGGGCGCGACGAGCGGGTCACGAGGTCGATGTCGTAGCCCGTGGCCGGTCCGTCGACGTGGACCGTGGGCGGGACGACACCGTCCCGCAGGGCGAACAGGGCCGTGACGAGATCGAGCGGGGCGGCGCCCGCGTACAGGCGGCCCGTCATGGTCTTGGGGACCGTGACCGGCACGCCCGCGGGCCCGAACACCGCGGTCAGGGCCGCTGCCTCGACGCGGTCGGCCTCCGGTTCCCCGGCGCCGTCCGCGAGGACGAAGGCGATGTCCCGGGGACGCAGACCCGCGTCGGCCAGCGCACCGCGGACGGCCCGTTCCAGGTTGCCGGGCCGCCCCGAGCCGGGGCGGGGGTCGAAGGTGGCGGCGTAGCCACTGATCTCCCCGTAGCTGCGTGCCCCGCGTGCCCGGGCCCGCTCCGCGTCCTCCAGGACCAGGATCGCTCCGCCCTCGCCCGGCACATGGCCGTCGGCCGCGGCGTCGAAGGGCAGATAGGCGCGGGTGGGATCCGTGCTCTCGCTGAGGATTCCGGCGGAGATCTGCGCGGCGAGTCCGTAGGGACACAGCGAGGCGTCCATGGCACCCGTCAGCATGACCGGGGTGCCCCCGCGGATCCGCCGCCTGGCCTGGGCGACCGCGTCGAGGCCGCCCGCCTGGTCGGCGACGAGGACTCCGGTGGGTCCGCGCAGGTCGTGCCGGATGGAGACCTGGCCCGAGTTGACGGCGTAGAACCAGGCGAAGGACATGTACGCGCTGACGTGCTTGGGGTCCTTGCCCCACAGGTGGCCCAGTTCGCGCTGCCCGAACTCGAACCCGCCCGAGGCACTGGCGGTGGCCACCCCGCGCTCGGCGGCGGGCAGGCTGTCGGCCGCCAGGCCGGAGTCCGCGAGCGCCCAGTCGGAACCCGCCAGGGCGAACTGCGTCGTGCGGTCGGTCTGCGGGACGAGACGGCTGGGGACGTGCTCGCGCACCGAGAACCCGGTGACCTCGCCGGCCAGCCGGGAGGGGTACGAGGAGGGGTCGAAGCGGGTGATGCGGCCGATGCCGCTCTCGCCGCGCAGGGTCGCCGACCAGTACTCCTCCGCCCCGATCCCGTTCGGCGCGAGCACGCCGAGTCCGGTGACCGCGGCCGCGGTGGTCATGGGCGCCTCCCTTCCGTGGCGGTGAGCACCAGCGCGCTCTGGAAGCCGCCGAAGCCGCTGCCCACCGTCAGTACGGTGTCGGTGGGCTGGTCGCGCGCGGTCAACGGCACGTAGTCCAGGTCGAGTTGGGGGTCCGGCTCGTGCAGGCCCGCGGTGGGCGGCAGCACGCCGTGCCGGATCACCAGCGCGGAGGCGGCCGCCTCGATGGAGCCGACGGCACCGAGCGAGTGGCCGATGACCGCCTTGATGGAGCTGACCGGGACCCGGCGGGCGTGGTCGCCCAGGCTGTGCTTGATCGCGGCCGTCTCGTGGATGTCGTTCTGCTTGGTGGCCGTGCCGTGCGCGTTGACGTAGCCGACGGCCTCGCGGTCGATCCGGGCGTCGTCGAGCGCGCCGGTGATGGCGGCGGCCATCTCCAGTCCGTCGGGACGCAGGCCGGTCATGTGGTGGGCGTTGGCCCGCGCGGCGAAGCCCGCGATCTCGGCGTAGACCGGCGCCCCGCGCCGCAGGGCGGACTCCCGCTCCTCCAGGACGAGGACGGCCGCCCCCTCGCCGAGCACGAAGCCGCTACGGGTCCGGTCGAAGGGCCGCGAGGCACGGTCCGGGGTGTCGTTGCGCGGCGAGGTCGCCTTGATGGCGTCGAAGCAGGCCACGGTGATCGGCGCGATGGGAGCGTCACTGCCCCCGGCGATCATGATGTCGGCGCTGCCCTCCCTGATGAGCTCGACGGCGTGCCCCAGGGAGTCGAGGCCGGAGGTGCAGCCCGCCGAGACGAGCGCGACGGGGCCCTCGGCGCCGGCCTCCCAGGCGACCTCCGCCGCCATCGAGCTCGGCACGAAGTAGTCGTACAGATACGGGGTCCCCGCCGCGTGGTCGACCAGCCACTGCCGGCCGCCGCCGCTGCGCGCGACGTACTCCTCCTCCAGCTTCTGGGTGCATCCCACCGCGGAGCCGAGGCTGACGCCGGTCCGGTGCGCGTTGCCCGCGTCGATCTCGATGCCGCTGTCGGCCAGCGCCTCGCGGGCGGCGACCAGGGCGAACTGGGTGGCGCGGTCGAGGCGCACGGTGTCCCGCTCGGACAGTCCGGAGCGGGCCGCGTCGAAGTCGCATTCGGCGGCCATCCGGGAGCGGAACGGCGCCGGGTCGAAGGCGGTGATGGTCCTGGTCGCCGAGACACCGGAGACGATGCGTTCCCAGAACGCCTTCGTGCCGATGCCCCCCGGGGCGATCACGCCGAGGCCGGTGATCACCACCCGGCGGGTCGTCATATCTCCTCCCGCGCCGGGGCGTCGTCGAGGGCGCCGCCACGGCGCAGCCGCGCGAGATACAGTTCCGGCCGGCTCTCGCCCAGTGCGCGCAGTGCCTCGGCGTGCGGCCGGAAGCCGGCCCCCGAGACGGCCGCGCGGAACGAGGCGAGGTCCCGCCACTCGGCGACGTTGACGTACTGGCCGGGCCGCTCCGCGTGCCGGGAGAGCGTGTGCCGGACGAAACCCGGCTGGCGCGCCATGAACTCGGACGTCCGCGCGAACTCCTTCTCGAACACCTCGGGTTCGGCGTGCACGGTGAAGGTGTTCACGAAGGTCACGGCAGCGGCCCCCCTGGCATCCGGCTCCTGATCCGTCATCGATGGCCTCCTCGTTGCCTGGTGTTGCCCGGTCTCTCGTCAACGCGTTCATGGACCCCGCGTCGCTTGACATCGTGCGTTCGCTCGTGTCGTTCCACGCTGCGTGCCAGGTCTCTCAGGTGGATGGACGGCCAATGGAGCCCTGGCCGGGCCGGGGGTAGAGCGCGTTCCGACCGGCCGCTGACACCCTCGCAGTCGTCCGGCACGTCACCGCGGGGACCGCTGAGGAGCCGTCATGTCGCAAGGAGCAGAACGCGTCGCCATCGTCACCGGTGCCACCAGCGGGATCGGTCTGGCCGTGGCCCGCAGCCTGGCCGAAGGGGGTGCGCGGGTCTTCATCTGCGCCCGCGACGGCGACCGGGTCGCCCACACCGTCAAGGAGTTGCGCGAGGCCGGCCACGACATCGGCGGCACCTCGTGCGACGTACGCGACGGCGGCCAGGTGCGTGCCTTCGTCCAGGAGGCCAGGGAGCGGTTCGGCCCCGTCACCGTGCTGGTGAACAACGCCGGCCGCAGCGGTGGCGGCCATACCGCGCAGATCCCCGACGAGCTGTGGCTCGACGTGATCGAGACCAACCTCACCAGCGTCTTCCGGATGACCCGAGAGGTCCTGACGACCGGCGGAATGCTGGAGCGCGGCGCCGGACGGATCGTCAACATCGCCTCGACGGGCGGCAAGCAGGGCGTGGCCCTGGGAGCGCCGTACTCGGCGTCGAAGCACGGCGTGGTCGGCTTCACCAAGGCCCTGGGCCTGGAGCTGGCGAAGACGGGCATCACCGTCAACGCCGTCTGCCCCGGCTATGTCGAGACGCCGATGGCCGAGCGGGTGCGCCAGGGATACGCCGGTGCCTGGGACATCACCGAGGACGAGGTGCTGGAGAAGTTCGAGGCGAAGATCCCCCTCGGCCGTTACTCCACGCCGGACGAGGTCGCCGGGCTGGTCGGCTATCTGCTCACCCCGACGGCCGCCTCGATCACCGCCCAGGCGATGAACGTCTGCGGCGGGCTCGGCAACTACTGACAGCGGGCCCGGCCGGGCACGGCCGCGGGCAGACAGAGGGGATCAGCATGGCGCACGAGGTGCACACGACCGAACACGCGATCACGGTGGCCGCAGCCCCGGAGGCCGTCTTCGCCCTGGTGGAGCGGGCGCAGGACTGGCCGCACGTCTTCCCGCCGAGCCTGCACGTGGAATATCTGGAGCGGTCGCGGGACGAGGAGCGGCTGCGCATCTGGGCCACCGCCAACGGCGAGGTCAAGACCTGGACTTCCCGGCGCACCCTGGACCGCGAGGGACTGCGGATCCGGTTCCGCCAGGAGATCTCCCAGGATCCCGTCGCCGCGATGGGCGGCGAGTGGATCGTCGAGGCGCTGCCGGACGGCGGCAGCCGGGTACGCCTGCTGCACGACTTCCGGGCCGTCGGCGACCTGGAGAGCAACGTCCGCTGGATCCTGGCGGCGATCGAGCGCAACAGCGGCGCCGAGCTGGCCGCGCTGGAGTCCGCCGCACTGCGCTCCGGCACCGACGAGGCGCCGTACACCTTCGAGGACTCCGTGCGCATCGACGCCCCGGCCCAGCAGGTACGGGACTTCCTGCGCGACGCGGAGCTGTGGCAGCAGCGGCTTCCGCACGTCGCCCGGGTCCTCCTGAAAGAGGACACCCCCGACGTCCAGCACCTGGAGATGGACACCCGGACCCCCGACGGTTCGACGCACACCACGGCCTCCGTGCGGATCTGCCTGCCCGACGGCCGGATCGCGTACAAGCAGCTGCGGACCCCGCCCCTGATGTCCGTGCACACCGGCGATTGGTCGGTGGCGGAGACCCCGTCCGGCTGCGTGGCCGTCTCCCGGCACACGGTGGTCGTCAACGCCGCAGCCGTCGGCCAGGTCCTCGGCCCCGCCGCGACCACCGCCGAGGCCCGCACCTTCATCCGGGACGCGCTCGGCGGGAACAGCACGATCACCATGCGGCACGCCAAGGAGCACGCCGAGCTACAGGCCCGGAGCGAGCCGCTGCCGCCCGCCGAGTACGCCTCCGTCCAGCAGTTCTACGCCCGGCAGATGCGGCTCCTGGACGAGGGCGACGGCGAGGCGTGGGCGGCCACCTTCACCGAGGAGGGGGCCTTTGAGCAGACCTCGTTCACCGAGCCGGTACGGGGCCGGGCGTCGATCGCGCGGGCCGTGCGCGAACGGCCCGCGGCGCCTGCCGGGACCGTACGCCGGCACTGGATCGGCCTGCCGGCCGCCTGGCGGTTCCCGGACGGCTCGGTGCGCACGGGCTACGACGCCCTGGTCGTCTCGACCACCGAGGGCGCGGCTCCCGTGATCCGGCTGAGCACGTCGTGCCAGGACGTCCTCGTCGCCGACGGGGACGGCTGGCTGGTGAGCCACCGTCACGTCCGCCACGACGGGCAGTGAGGGCCGCCGCCCCGGACGTGCCGGATCCGCGCCGGGCCGGCCCGGATCCGGCACCACCACTCGCGAAAGGGAGACCCATGAAGGTCCTGTTCACCACGTTCGCCGCGAAGTCCCATATGCATGCCCAGGTCCCCCTGGCCTGGGCCCTCCAGACCGCCGGCCACGAGGTCCGTATCGCCAGCCAGCCGGATCTGGCGGAGGACATCACCCGTACCGGACTGACCGCCGTCTGCGTGGGGGAGCCGCTGCTCCTGGAGGAGCAGATGCAGCGGGTCAACGAGGGCCTGGGCGAGGACGCCGAGATCATGGAGAGCCAGGCGGAAGCCGGGATGGACATGACGGAGACCCGGCCCGAGATGCTGACCTGGGACCACGTCCTCGGGGTGTTCACCTCGATGACGGCCATGGCCTTCCAGAACTCCTGCCCGGAACGCATGATCGACGACCTGGTCGCGTTCAGCCGCGAGTGGCAGCCCGATCTGGTCATCTGGGACACCCTCTCCTTCGCCGGGCCGGTGGCCGCACAGGTCACCGGCGCCGCACACGCCCGGCTGCTGTTCGGGCTCGATCTGCTGGGGCGGATGCGCGAGACCTTCCTCGACCTGCTGGCGGAGCGGCTTCCCGAGCAGCGGGACGATCCGCTGCGCGAGTGGCTGACCTGGACGCTCGGCCGCTACGGCGCGCGGTTCGAGGAGGAGGTGGCGGTCGGCCAGTGGACCATCGACCCGGTGCCGCCGTCGATGCGGTTCCCGGTGCGGCAGCCGTTCGTCCCGCTGCGCTACATCCCCTACAACGGGCAGGCCGTCGTACCGGACTGGCTGCACGAGCCGCCGAAGAAGCCGCGCGTCTGCCTGACGCTGGGGGTGGCCCACCGGGAGGTGCTGGACGGCGACCGCGCCTCCATCGGCGAACTGGTCGAGGCGCTGGCGGAGCTGGACGTCGAGGTGGTCGCGACGCTCAACGCCAAACAGCTCGCCGGACTGCGGCTGCCCGACAACGTCAGGGCCGTCGACTTCGTGCCGCTCAACGCGCTGCTGCCGACCTGCTCCGCGGTCATCCACCACGGCGGCTCCGGCACCTTCCAGACCGCGCTGGCGCACGGGGTCCCGCAGCTGATCGTGCCCGACATGGTCTGGGACACCATCCACAAGGCCAAGCAGCTGGAGAAGTTCGGCGCGGGGCTGTATCTGCACGACGTCGACCACTACACCGCCCAGGACCTGCGCGAGCACGTGCTGCGCCTGCTTGAGGACCCGTCGTTCGCGGAGAACTGCGCGCGGATCCGCCGGGAGATGGTGGGCACGCCGAGCCCCAACGACATCGTCCCCCTGCTGGAGAAACTCACCGCGGAGCACCGTACGGCTCGGGACACCCGCGGCACCGACCGAAAGGAGCGGTAGATGACCTCCGCCGTGCAGTTCCGCGAGCTCGCCGTCTCGGGCGCGTACGCCTTCACCCCGCCCGTCTTCGAGGACGACCGCGGCCTTTTCACCTCGCCGTACCAGGAGCCGGCGTTCCGGGAGGCGCTGGGGCATCCGCTCTTCCCCGTCGCCCAGTCCAACCACAGCAGATCGCGGCGCGGCACCGTCCGGGGCATCCACTACACCGTCACCCCGCCGGGCGTGGCCAAGTACGTGTACTGCGCCCGGGGCCGGGCCATCGACATCGTCGTGGACATCCGGGTCGGCTCGCCCACCTACGGCCGCTGGGACTCCTGCCTGCTCGATCCGCAGAGCTTCAGCGCGATGTACTTTCCGGTCGGTGTCGGGCACGCCTTCGTCGCCCTGGAGGACGACACGGTGATGTCGTACATGCTCTCCGGGAGTTACGAGGCACAGCACGAGCTCGCCCTCTCGCCGCTCGACCCCGCGCTCGGCCTGCCGATCCCCCGGGACACGGAGCCCCTGCTGTCCGCACGGGACACGGCCGCGCCGCTGCTCGCGCAGGTGCGGGCGGAGGGCGGCCTGCCGGAGTACGACAAGTGCCGCCGGATCGAGGCCGCACTGTGGCGGCGCTGAGCGAGGGCCGGCCACCGACCGCGGGATCCCGGATCGCGGTGCTGGGGGCCACCGGCTGCGTCGGCCGCTGTGTGAGCGCGGCGCTGGCGCGCGAGGGGCACCAGGTGCTCGCCGTCGCACGACGCGGCGGGCCCGCGGTGGCGGACCACGACTTCGTCGGCCTGGACGTGGCGGCGGTCCCGCCCTCCGATCTCGCGCGGCTGTTCACCAGGCACCGGGTGAGCGCGGTGGTCAACGTGACGGGCGGCTGGGGCACGACCGAGGAGGAGATGCGGTACGCCCACATCACCCTGGTCGACCGGCTCCTGAGGGCCGTGACACAGATGGAGGCGCGGCCGCGGCTGGTCCATGTGGGCTCCATCCACGAGTACGGCCCGGTGCCGGAACCCCGCTCCATCGGCGAAGGCCTCGAACCCCGGCCGACCACCATGTACGCCAGTACCAAGCTGGCCGGCTCCGAGCTGGTGCTCGACGCCACCCGGGGCGGCCGGGTGGACGGACTGGTGCTGCGCGCGGTGAACGTCTGCGGTCCCCGCACCACGCGGGCCAGTTTCCTCGGGGCGGTCGTCGACACCCTGCGGGCCGCGGACCCGGGCGAGCCGGTGACGCTGCGGGTCGCGGACGCGCGGCGGGACTTCATCGACGTACGGGACCTGGCCGAGGCCGTGGTCCTCGCCGTGACGTCACCGGCCACCGGACAGGTCGTCAACATCGGCCGGGGGGAGGCCTCCGCCATGCGTGAGCTGGTGGATCTGCTGGTCGCCGTCTCGGGGCTGCCGTCCGGGGCGGTGCGGATCGAGGACGGGCCGATCGCCAGCAAGGGCGGCGGCTGGACCCTGGCCGACATCCGGCTGGCGGGAGAACTGCTCGGCTGGAAACCGCGGATCCCGCTCAGCGAGGCGATGCGGGCCACCTGGGAGACGCCCGCCGACTGATCCACCCGGACCGGGCCGCGTACGCCCCATCCATGACAAGGAGTTCAGATGGCCGAAATGACGGCGCGGATCGCCAGGTCGGCTGCGGCCGTGGAGAGCGCCCGCACCGATCTCGCCGGATTCGACGACTGGTTCGCCGAGTACGGGGAGCAGATCTACACGACGGCCGAGCGGGTGCCGCTGGCGGCCCTCGACCAGTGGTACCAGACACCGGTGACCGGCGATCTGCGCCATCGCAGCGGCAAGTTCTTCACGGTCCACGGCCTGCGGGTGCACGATCCGGGCAACGCGGTGCCCTGGTGGGACCAGCCCATCATCGACCAGCCCGAGGTCGGCATCCTCGGCATCCTCATCAAGGAGTTCGACGGCGTTCCGCACTTCCTGATGCAGGCCAAGGCGGAACCGGGCAACCCCGGGGGCCTACAGCTCTCTCCCACCGTGCAGGCGACGCGCAGCAACTACACCGGCGTCCACAAGGGCAAGCCCGTGCCGTATCTGGACTACTTCCGGGACACCTCACGGCACCGGGTGGTCGCCGATGTCCGGCAGTCGGAGCAGGGCGCCTGGTTCTACCGCAAACGCAACCGCAACATGGTGGTGGAGACGACCGCCGAGGTGGAGGTCCTCAAGGGCTTCCGCTGGTTCACGCTGGGGCAGTTGTACCGGCTGCTGGCGCGTGACGACATCGTGAACATGGACGCGAGGACCGTGCTGGCCTGTCTGCCGCACGCCTCCCGGCCGGACGGCGCGCTGCACCGGACGACCGACGTGCTGAGCTGGATCACCCGCGCCCGTTCGCTGGCCTCCGTGCACACCGAGCGGATCGCGCTCAACGCGCTCGACGAGTGGCGGCAGAGCGAGATGGGCCACTCGCACGAGAGCGGCGGGTTCTTCGACGTCATCGGGGTTTCCGTGACGGCCGCCGGGCGCGAGGTCGGCACCTGGCGCCAGCCGATGATCGAGCCGCACGGCACGGGGGTCATCGCGTTTCTGACCCGCGAGATCAACGGGGTGCCGCATGTGCTGGTGCACGCCCGGACCGAGCCCGGCTACGCGGACGTCGTGGAACTGGCGCCGACCGTGCAGTGCGTCCCGGACAGCTACCGCTGGCTGCCGCCCTCCGCGAGGCCCCGCCACCTCGACGAGGTGCTGGCCGCCCGGCCCGACCGCATCCGGTTCGAGGCCGTGCTCTCCGAGGAGGGCGGCCGCTTCTTCCACGCCCGCAACCGCTATCTGATCGTGGACAGCGACGTTCCCGAGGACCCCGGCCATCCCGACTACCGCTGGCTGACCATGGACCAGCTCACCCAACTGCTCCGGCACAGCCATTACCTCAATGTGCAGGCCCGGAGCCTGGTGGCGTGTCTGCGCGGCCTTGAGGCGAGCCGCCCGGCCGGCTGACCGGGCGAGGGGCGCGGCCGTACCGAAGAAGGACCGGTGCACCGCACCGGACACACCGAGGGCCCGGCCACATGGCGCCGGGCCCTCGGTGTGTCCGGTGCGCGCCGCGGCCGGCCCGCCGCACCGGCTCAGAGGCTGTCCAGTACGTCGCGCACCGCACTGATCACCTTGTCCTGGACGTCCGGCGCGAGGGTCGGGTACATGGGCAACGAGAAGATCTGGCCCGCCAGTTCCTCGGTGACGGGTAGCGAGCCCAGGGGATACCCGAGGTGGGCGAACCCGGACATCGTGTGCACCGGCCAGGGGTAGCTGATGTTGAGCTCGATGTCGTACGCCTTGAGGGCCTCGATGATGGCGTCGCGCCGGGGGTGGCGCACCGTGTAGACGTAGTACACGTGCTCGTTGCCGGGGACGGTGTGCGGCAGCACCAGATCGGTGTCGCCGAGCCCCTCCTCGTAGCGGCGGGCGACCGCCCGCCGCCCCTCGATGTAGGTGTCGAGCCGACCCAGCTTGCGCCGCAGGATTTCGGCCTGCACCTCGTCGAGCCGGGCGTTGTGGCCCGGGGTGCCGACGACGTAGTACCGCTCCTCCATGCCGTAGTAGCGCAGTCGGCGCAGCGCGCGGTGGGTGTCGTCCCGGGAGGTCAGCACGGCGCCGCCGTCGCCGTACGCGCCGAGCACCTTCGTGGGGTAGAAGGAGAAGGCGGCGGCGTCACCCGCGGCGCCGGCGAGCCGGCCGTCGCGGCGGGCACCATGGGCCTGGGCGCAGTCCTCGACGAGGAACAGGTCGTGCTCGGCGGCCAGCCGCTCCAGCGGGGCCAGGTCCACGCACTGGCCGTAGAGGTGGACGGGCAGCAGGCACCGGGTCCGGGGGCCGAGGACCGCGGCCACCTGCTCGGTGTCCATGAGGTAGCTGTCCGGGTGGACGTCGACGAACACGGGGGTGGCGCCCACCGAGTCGATCGCGACCACGGTGGGGGCCGCCGTGTTGGACACGGTGACCACCTCGTCCCCGGGGCCGACGCCGAGCGCCTGGAGGGCCAGCTTGATCGCGTTGGTGCCGTTGTCCACGCCGACGCAGTGACCCACGCCGTGATAGCCGGCGAACTCCCGCTCGAAGCCGCGGACACTCTCTCCGAGGACGAGCCGGCCAGAGGTGAAGACCGTCTCCACAGCGTCCAGAATATCGGCGCTTTCGTTCTCGTATTCCTTCTGGTAGTCCCACACGAGAGTCGTCATTAATTCTTTCCCTCCCATACCGATGCCACGCCACGGGACGTCACCGTTCCCTTACAGCCCACCATATTGCCGGACCGATCCACAACCCTTGCATTCCTCTATTCTCGGTCGAATCTCCGTGGACTCCGGGATTTCCTTCTTGCTGTCGGGTGAATCCGGTCGTTAACATGGTCGGAAATCAAGGACAGGGGCATAACGTGAAAGGGATTATTCTCGCCGGCGGTTCGGGATCACGGCTCCATCCAATAACTGTCTCCGTATCGAAGCAACTGCTTCCGGTGGGCGACAAGCCGATGATCTACTATCCGCTTTCGGTGCTGATGCTCGCGGGTATCAAGGAGATCCTGCTCATCTGCACCGAGCGCGACCTGGAGCAGTTCCGCAGACTCCTGGGCGACGGAACCCAGCTCGGCATCCGGATCGACTACGCCGTCCAGAACCGGCCGGCCGGACTGGCCGAGGCCTTCGTCATCGGCGCCGACCATGTGGGCGACGACGATGTCGCCCTGGTCCTGGGGGACAACATCTTCCACGGCTACCACTTCTACGACCTGCTCCAGAACAACGTCCGGGACGTGCGGGGCTGTGTGCTGTTCGGCTACCCCGTGGAGGACCCGGAGCGCTACGGGGTGGGCGAGACCGACGCCTCGGGCCGCCTCGTCTCCCTGGAGGAGAAGCCGATCAGGCCGCGCTCCGACCTCGCCATCACCGGGCTCTATCTGTACGACAACGAAGTGCTCGACATCGCCAAGAACCTTCGCCCGTCGGCCCGCGGAGAACTGGAGATCACCGATGTGAACCGGAATTACCTGGCCCGCGGCCGAGCCCGCCTTGTCGACCTCGGCCGCGGTTTCGCCTGGCTCGACGCCGGAACTCCGGAATCCCTGCTCCAGGCCTCCCAGTATGTCCGGACCCTGGAAGAACGCCAGGGCGTGCGCATCGCCTGCGTGGAGGAGATCGCCCTGCGCATGGGATTCATCGACCCGGAAAGGTGCCACCAGCTCGGCGAGAAGATGTCCCAGTCGGGTTATGGCCGATACGTGATGTCGGTGGCCCGCGAAATGTCGTCCTGACGCCTGCGCCACTCACGCCGATTCGCGTACACCGACGAAGAGACCACGACCGGTCGGGCCGTCCGCCAGGAGCTCCACGGAACAACCGGCGTCGGTGAACGCGGAGACGTACTCGTCCTTGGTGAAGAGGGTCAGGACGTCGATCTCGGTGAACTCCTTGATGCCGGCGGCGTCGCCCACGGTGAAGCGGACCTCCATACGGGTGGCCCGGCCCTTGCGGGTGGTGTGCGAGATCCGCGCGATGGTGCGGTGCTCCTCCCGGGCCAGGTCACCCGCGACATAGCCCTCGATGAAGTTCTCCGGGAACCACCAGGGTTCGACGACCAGGACGCCGCCGGGCTCCAGATGGCCGGCCATCGACCCGATGGCGGCCCGCATGTCGGCCACCGTCTCCAGATAGCCGATGGCGCAGAACATACAGCTCACCGCCGAGTAGCTGCGGCCCAGCGCGAAGTCGCGCATGTCTCCCGCGTGCACCGTGACGTCGGGCAGCCGCTGCTCGGCGAGCCGGCGCATCGGCTCCGCGATCTCCAGTCCCTCGGCGACCTCGAACAGCGTGCTGAACACGCTGAGATGGGCGCCGGTGCCGCAGGCGACGTCGAGCAGCGAGTCGGCTCCGGGGCGGCGTTCGGCGATGAGGCGGGCGACGTCCCTGGCCTCCTGCCCCCAGTCCTTGCCCCGGCTTCGGTAGATGGTCTCGTACACGTCCGCGAGTTCCCGGCCGTACATGTGGGTCTCCTCCTGTGGTCGCCCCGCAGGGCGCGTCGTCCGCTCGCCTGGCACGCTCCTCAGTCGTCGAGCAGCGCCACCGCCCTCGCCCAGCCGGCGCCCGCGCCGACGATCCGGACCGGGAAGCACGCGACACGGAAGCCCTGGGAGACCGGCAGCCGGTCGAGCCCGGCGAGCCGTTCGACCTGGCAGTACTCCCGGTCCCGGCCGATCATGTGGGCGGGCCACAGCACCGAGCGGTCACCCGTCTCCCGGTAGCGGGCGATGATGTCGCCGAAGGGCGCGTCCAGGCTGAACGCGTCCGTGCCGATCACCCGGACTCCCTGGTCGAGCAGCAGGTGCACGGCCGAGCCGTCGAGCCCGGTGAAGTCCGTGAAGTACTTCTGCGTCCCCGACCACGCGTCGGCGCCGGTCCTGAGCAGCACGATGTCCATGGGGGAGAGGGTGTGCCCGATCCGGTCCAGTTCCCGCTGCACCACGTCGGCGCCGGCCGCGCCCGTGCCCTGGTCGCTCAGGTCGAGCACGACCGCGGGCCGGAAGAACCAGTCGAGCGGCATCTCGTCGATGTGGCGCGGCGGCCCGTCGCGGTAGGAGGCGCGCGTGCCGTAGTGCGAGGGCGCGTCGACGTGCGTACCGGTGTGGGTCGTCAACTGGAGGCGGTCGAGCGAGAGGAACTCGCCCTCCGGCAGCTCCGCCGGGTCGAACGCGATCCCGAAGTGGTCACGCATCTCATCGCTCATGTGCGCCGCGGCCTCCTTCGGGCCGAGCACGTCGTGCACCACGGGATCGGGCTCGAAACCCGCCGCGTCCACGGGCGAGGACAGGTCGATGATGCGCACACGAGCCTCCCGGCGATGGGTTCCTGCAAGTCAGCCCATGTTCACCAGCGCGGCTGGAAGAGCGTTGGAGCTTGGATGAACGACCGCCTGCGCGCCCGCACACCCCGCGCTCGATCGATCCTGGAGAAGCCGCTGACACCGTCGTGACCCATCGGGAACCCGGGAACGCACCCGCCCCGGCACGAGGGAGCGGCGGAAGGGACACGGCATGGCAGCACAGGCCCCGACGGCCCCGGCGGAGGTCTACGCCGAGGTACAGCACTTCTACGCACGGCAGATGCGGCACCTGGACTCGGGCGAGGCCGAAGTCTGGGCCGGCACCTTCACCGCGGACGGCTCCTTCGCGCCGCCGTCGCTCCCGGAACCGGTACGCGGCCGCCCGGCCCTGACCGAGGGCGCCCGCAAGGCCGCCGCGGGCCTCGCCGCCGCGGGCGAGACGCACCGCCACTGGGTCGGCATGCTCACCGTCACCCCGGCGGACGACGGCTCACTGACGGCCGAGAGCCAGGTCTCGATCATCGCGGTTCCGCGGGGCGGCCCGGCCCGGCTGCACCTGGTGTGCACCTGCCGGGACGTCCTGGTGCGCGAGGCGGGCGAACTCCTGGTCAGGGAAAGGGTGGTGACCCGTGACGACCGGCCGTAGCGGAAGCAGGCCGCGCTTCGGGCGGCCCGGCCCCCGGTCCCGCACATGAGCGCGGCCCAGGCCCCGACGACGCCTCGGGGCGTGATCGTCACCGGCGGCGGGACCGGCATCGGGCGGGCCACGGCCCGCGCCTTCGCGGACCGCGGCGACCGGGTACTCGTCGTGGGCCGTACGCCCGCGACCCTGGCCGGGACGGCCGAGGGACACCCCGGCATCAGCGTCCTGGCCGCCGACCTCACCGACCCGGACACCCCCGGGGCCGTCACCGCCGCGGCGCTGGACGCCTTCGGCCGAATCGACGTGCTGGTCAACAACGCGGCCACCGGCGGATTCGCCTCTCTCGCCCAGACCACGCGGGAAACCGTCATCGACCAGCTCGGCAGCAATCTCCTGGCCCCGCTGCTGCTGACCCGGCAGACCCTGGACGCCCTCGGCGCCGAGGGCGGCGGAACCGTTCTGAACATCGGCTCGGCCGGCGCGCTGGGCCTGCGTGCCTGGCCGGAGAACGGGGTCTACGGCGCCGCCAAGGCCGGGCTCGACTTCCTCACCAGGACCTGGGCCGTGGAACTGGCATCCCGCGGCATCCGGGTCCTCGGCCTGGCGCCGGGCGTGATCGACACCGGCATCGGTGAACGGTCCGGCATGTCCCAGGAGGCCTACGCGGGCTTCCTTCAGCAGATCGCCGCGCGCGTCCCGGCCGGCCGGGTCGGCCGCCCCGAGGACATCGCCTGGTGGGCCGTCCAGCTCGCCGATCCGCGCGCCGCCTACGCGACCGGAGCGGTGCTCGCGGTCGACGGCGGTCTGTCCCTCACCTGAACCACGCCCCGAAGGAGACCGCCGTGACATATACGGACACCGACGAGACGGCCACCGACGAGAGCCCCGCGGCGCCCGAGGAGGTTGAGCAGACCGACAGCGAGCTGGGCCGTCATCTCCTGACCGCCCGAGGCTTCCACTGGATCTACGGAACCAGTGGCGATCCCTACGCCCTGACGCTGCGCGCGGAGAGCGACGACCCGGTGGTGCTCGCGCGCCGCATACGGGAATCGGAGACACCGCTGTGGCAGAGCGCCGCGGGGGCCTGGGTCACCGGCCGGCACGGTGTGGCCGCCGAGGTGCTGGCCGACCCGCGGCTGAGCCTGCGCCACGCCGACCTGCCGGGTCCGCAGCGGCACGTCTTCTCGGATGCCTGGAGCAATCCGCTGCTGTGCCACATCGTCCCGCTGGACCGGGCCTTCCTGCACGCCTCGGGCGCCGACCACGCGCGCTGGGAGCGGTCGGCGGCACCGGTGCTCGGCGCGGCCGCGGCGGACGGGCACCGCAAGAGCGCCGAACGCGTGCACCAGGAGACCGCCGACGGACTCGGTGCCGCCTTCGATCTCATGGCGGACTATTCCCGCCCGGTGGCCACCGAAGCCGCCGCGGCGCTGCTCGGGGTCCCGGACGCGCAGCGGACACGCTTCGCCCGCGCCTGTCTGGCCCTGGGTGTCGCGCTCGACGCGGCGCTCTGCCCGCAGCCGCTCGCCGTCACCCGCCGGCTCACCGAGGCGATCGAGGATGTCCGCGCCCTAGTCGGCGAGCTCGTCGCGGCTCGGCGGGCCGAGCCGGGTGACGATCTGCTCAGCACGGTCCTGAGCGCGGGCTCCGCCGACTCCGCCGGCTCTCGCGCCCAGGACGCACTCGCGGTCGGTGTGCTGACCGCCGCGGTGGGCGTCGAGTTCACCGCCGGGCTCATCAACAACGCCCTGGAGGCACTCCTCGCCCATCCCCGGCAGTGGGCGCTGCTCGGCGAGAGCCCGGAACTGGCGGCCGGCGCGGTGGAGGAGACGCTGCGTCACGCGCCGCCGGTGCGGTTGGAGAGCCGGATCGCCGCCGAGGACCTCACCCTGGCCGGTCAGGACATCCCCGCCGGCGCCCAGGTCGTGGTCCACGTCGGAGCGGCCAACCGGGATCCCGAGGCGTTCTTGGCCCCGGACCACTTCGACCTCACCCGGCCCCCGGGACCGGGGCACTTGTCGCTGTCCGGCCCGCACACCGCTCTGTTCGGGGCGTTCGCCCGGCTCCAGGCCGAGACCGCGGTACGCACCCTGCGGGAGCGCCACCCCCGGCTGGCCCCGGCCGACGGCGTCCAGCGCCGGATGCGATCCCCCGTCCTGGGCGGAGTGCTGCGGTGCGCGCTCACCACCTCCGCGTGAGGTGCGCCGGGCCGCCCGGGCGCGGCACCGCCGGAGTTTCGACCGAGCCGCAGAGAGAGGACCGGCCATGCGGGTACTGCTGACGTCCTTCGCGATGGACGCGCACTTCAACGGGTCCGTGCCGCTCGCCTGGGCGCTGCGGGCCGCCGGGCACGAGGTACGGGTGGCGAGCCAGCCCGCCCTGACGGGGAGCATCACGGCGGCCGGACTGACCGCCGTCCCGGTGGGAGCCGACCACGGTCTCGACGAGATGGTCAAGGGGGTGGGTGACTCCGTGCTGTCCCACCACGCCAACCAGTCGCTTGACCCCGATGCCCCCGGACAGCTCACCCCGGCCTTCCTCACGGGCTGGGACACGATGATGACCGCCACCTTCTTCGCCCTGGTCAACGACGATCCGATGGTCGACGGACTCGTCGCGTTCGCCCGCGACTGGAAGCCGGACCTCGTCCTCTGGGAGCCGTTCACGTTCGCGGGCGCGGTGGCCGCGAAGGTGACCGGCGCGGCCCACGCGCGGCTGCTGTCCTTCCCCGACATGTTCCTGCCGATGCGGCGGGCCTTCCTCGCGCAGCTCGCCCCCGGCCCCACGGCCGGGGACGGAGAGCGGCGGGGGGCGCACACCGAGGACTCCCTGGGCCAATGGCTGGAGTGGACCCTCGGACGCTACGGCGTGCCCTTCGACGAGGAGGCGGTGACCGGGCAGTGGTCGGTCGACCAGGTACCGCGCAGCTTCCGCCCGCCGTCGGACGGACCGACCGTGGGCATGCGCTACATCCCGTACAACGGGCCGCTGCCCGCCGTCGTACCCGACTGGCTCCGGGTCCCGCCGACACGTCCGCGTGTGTGCGTCACCCTGGGGCTCACCGCTCGGACCTCGGAGTTCCCCAACGCCGTCCCGGTCGACCTGGTCCTCAAGGCGATCGAGGGGCTCGATGTCGAGGTGGTGGCCACGCTCGGCGCCGAGGAGCGGGCGCTGCTGACCCACGTCCCGGACAATGTGCGCCTGGTGGACCACATACCGCTGCACGCGCTGCTTCCGACCTGCGCGGCCATCGTGCACCACGGCGGTGCCGGGACCTGGTCGACGGCCCTCGTCGAGGGCGTCCCGCAGATCGCCATGGGCTGGATCTGGGACGCGATCGAGCGGGCGCGCCGCCAGCAGGAACTGGGCGCCGGTCTCCATCTGCCCTCCCACGAGGTGACGGTGGAAGGACTGCGGAGCAGGCTGGTGCGGCTCCTGGAGGAGCCCTCGTTCGCCGCGGCCGCCGCGCGGCTGCGCACCGAGGCCGCGTCCGAACCGACCCCGGCGGAGGTCGTCCCCGTACTGGAGCGGCTGACCGCCCAGCACCACGCCCACGGGCGCCGACGTCCAGGAGGTACGTCCCCATCATGCGTGTCCTGATCACCGGCGGCGCCGGCTTCATCGGATCCCACTATGTGCGCTCCCTGCTGGCCGGCGGTCTGCCCGGCCCCCTGCCGAGCCGGGTGACCGTCATCGACCTGCTCACCTACGCGGGAAGCACGGACAACCTGCCCCTGGCGGACTCCCGGCTGGACTTCCGGCGGGTCGACATCCGCGACCTCGACGCACTCCTCGATGTGCTCCCCGGTCACGACGCGGTGGTGCACTTCGCGGCCGAGACCCATGTCGACCGTTCCCTGACCGGTGCCGAGGAGTTCGTCCGCACCAATGTGCTGGGTACGCAGGCACTGCTGGAGGCGAGCCTGCGCTGCGGGATCGCCACCTTCGTGCACGTCTCGACCGACGAGGTCTACGGTTCCATCGCCGAGGGGACCTGGACGGAGGAGGAGCCGCTGCTGCCCAACTCGCCCTATGCGGCGTCGAAGGCCGGCAGCGACCTCGTCGCCCGCTCCTACTGGCGCACGCACGGGCTCGACGTGCGCACCACCCGGTGTGCCAACAACTACGGACCGCGCCAGCATCCGGAGAAGCTCATCCCGCTGTTCGTCACGGAGTTGCTGGCCGGCCGGAGCGTGCCGCTGTACGGGGACGGCAACAACGTCAGGGAGTGGCTGCACGTGGACGACCACTGCCGTGCCGTCCACGCGGTACTGACGGGCGGCCGGGCCGGAGAGATCTACAACATCGGCGGGGGCACGCACCTGACGAACCGTCAGATGACCGCCAAGCTGCTGGAGTTGTGCGGCGCGGACTGGTCCCGGGTCCGCCAGGTGCCCGACCGCAAGGGCCACGACCTCCGGTACGCGGTGGACGACTCGAAGATCCGCACGGAACTCGGCTACCGGCCGCTGCGGTCGTTGGACGAGGGGCTGCGCGAGGTCGTCGACTGGTACCGCGGCCGGTCGTCCCGGCGACCGGGAACGGCCGAGCGGGTGTGAACCGGCTCCCGTCGGGGGCGGCCGCGACGGCCGGGCCGGCCCCCGGCGGGAGCCGGGCGTGAAAGGCCCCGGCCCGCCCGTACCGGGCGCTGCCTCAGCCGCTGATGACCCGCGCGGCCTTGCGCACCTGCTCGACCAGGAGCGCCTGCCGCAGCAGTGCCTCGCCCAGGGCGGCCCGCCCGGTGCCCGACAGGGCCGCCGCGGCGAACGCGTCGAGCGCGTTGCCCACCTGGTGGTCGGCGGCCAGCGTCACCTCGGTGATCCGGTCCTGCTGTTCCAGGCGGACCGCCGGGCGGTGCTCCCGGGGCGGCGTGAAGGCCCGCGGCACGCTGATCCTTCCCCGGCTGCCCCACAGGGCGTACACGGACCGGTAGGAGTGCTGGAATCCGAAGTCGAGCTGCGCCGTCACACCGGTCGGCGTGGAGAGCAGCGCGCTCCCCGCGACATCGACACCGGTGGCCTCGTCGACGCGCAGACAGGCACCGAGGACGTCGAGTTCGCCGGCGAGGTGGAGCTGGGCCGCGCGCAGCGGATACACCCCGACGTCCAGCAGGGCGCCGCCGCCGAGCCGCGTGTCGTACCGGAAGGACGCCGCATCGGGCGGCGGCACCCCGAAGGAGCTCGAAAAGACCCTCAGTTCGCCGATCTCGCCGGCCAGGTCCCGTACCGCCGCGTGCTGCGAGTGGTGCAGGAACATGAAGTTCTCGGTGAGCGCCAGATCGAACCGGGCGGCCAGCGCCACCAGTTCGGCACTCTGCGCGTACGTGGTGCTGAGCGGCTTCTCCACCAGGACGTGTTTGCCGGCGGTCAGCGCCTCCGCGACCCACTCGTGGTGCATTCCCGGCGGCAGCGGCACATAGACCGCGTCGATGTCGTCCCGGTCGAGCAGCGCCTTGTAGCCGGTCACCGCCGCGCACCCGAAACGGGCCGCGAGACGTTCGCTCCGCGCCCCGTCCCGGCTCGCCACGGCCACCAGCCGCACCGACTGGTGCTCCACGAGCGCGGGCAGGATCCGGCGCACCGCGATATCGGCACAGCCCAGAACGCCCATGCGGAGTACGGGTCGTGGAGTGTCCTCGGGCATCTGCCACCTCACCTGTCGGATACGTCACCGATCAAGCTAGCCAGATCAGGTCGAAAACCCCTGGACGCCCGCTGGAGCAGGCTCTTTCCGCGCGGACTCCATGGCTCCTGGACCGAGCGGCGCGAGCATGGCCCGGAGGCAATCCTTTGAGGAGGGACGGCTATGACGTCGGACGCCAAGGCCCTGGTCCTGGAGCAGGTTCGCGAGTACCACCGCCAGCAGCAGCCGGAGCACTTCGTGCCGGGAGTGACACCGATCCTCTCCTCGGGTGCGGTCCTGGACGAGGAGGACCGGATCGCGCTGGTGGAGGCCGCGCTGGAGCTGCGGATCGCGGCCGGGGCGTACGCCCGGCGTTTTGAGAGCAGGTTCGCCCGCCATATCGGCGTACGCAAGGCGCATCTGGTCAACTCCGGCTCCTCGGCGAACCTGTTGGCGCTCTCGGCGCTGACCTCGCCCCGGCTCGGCGAGCAGCGGCTGCGCCCGGGCGACGAGGTGATCACCGTGGCCGGCGGCTTCCCCACGACGGTGAACCCGATCATCCAGAACGGTCTCACGCCCGTCTTCGTCGACCTCGAACTCGGCACCTACAACACGACGGCGGAGCGCGTCCGGGCGGCGATCTCGGACCGGACCAGGGCCATCATGATCGCGCACACCCTCGGCAACCCCTACGAGGCGGCGGAGATCCAGCAACTGGCCACCGACCACGAGCTGTTCCTGGTCGAGGACAACTGCGACGCCGTCGGCTCGACCTATCAGGGGCGGATGACGGGAACCTTCGGGGACCTGGCCACCGTCAGCTTCTATCCGGCCCACCACATCACGACGGGCGAGGGCGGCTGTGTCCTGACCAAGAACCTCGAACTGGCCCGGATCGTCGAGTCGTTCCGGGACTGGGGCCGCGACTGCTGGTGCGAGCCGGGCGAGGACAACACCTGCCTCAAGCGGTTCGACTACCAGCTCGGCGATCTCCCCAAGGGCTACGACCACAAGTACATCTTCTCGCACATCGGCTACAACCTGAAGGCGACCGACCTCCAAGGGGCCCTGGCGCTCAGCCAGTTGAAGAAGCTCCCGGCGTTCGGCGAGGCCCGGCGGCGCAACTGGCAGCGGCTGCGCGACGGCCTCGCCGACGTCCCGGGCCTTCTGCTGCCGAGCGCGACGCCGGGCAGCGACCCGAGCTGGTTCGGCTTCGTCATCACGGTGCTGCCCGACGCCACCTACACCCGCCGCGACCTGATCGCCTTCCTGGAGGACCGGCGCATCGGCACACGCCGGCTGTTCGGCGGCAACCTCACCCGCCACCCGGCGTACCTCGACACCCCGCACCGGGTCTCGGGAGACCTCCGCAACTGCGACATCATCACCGAGCAGAGCTTCTGGATCGGGGTGTATCCGGGCATCACCGAGGAGATGACCGACTACATGCGGGAGTCCATCGTCGAGTTCGTCGCCAAGAACGGCTGAGCCGCCCGGACCCGTCAGCCGATCATCCGGTCCAGCAACGCGTCCTCCCCGCAGCCGGGCACGTCCAGCCACGGCTCCGCCGCGAGCACCGCCTGCTGTAGGCGCTGCAACCGCGGCGACGGCGAGAGCCCCAGTTCCTCCGCCAGCCGGCGGCGCAGCATCTGGTAGACGTCGAGCGCCTGCCAGGAGCGGCCCGCCCGGTACAGCGCCGTCATGCACTGGGCGTGCAGGCCCTCGTGCAGCGGATGGCGTCCGGTGAGTTCGATCAGCTCGGCCAGGAGTTCCGCGTGGCGCCCCAGCCGCAGATCCGCTTCGAGACACCGCTCCAGCACACCGAGCCTGCTCTCCTCAAGACGGGCCACCTCGATGCTCAGAACAGGCCCTATCCGCACGTCCACCAGCGCGGATCCGCGCCACAACGACAGCGCCTCACGGAAGTGGGCGGACGCCTCCTCCTGCCGGTCCTCGGCGGTGGCGAGCCGCCCCGCGGCGACCAGCCGTTCGTACCGCGGCACATCGACGGCGTTCGGCGGCGCCTGCCAGGAGTAGCCGCCGTACTGGGTGACGAGGACGTCCTTGGCGGACACGCCCGCGTCGGTGCCGTAGGCGGCGGTGAGCTGCCTGCGCAGCTGGAGGATGTACGTATGCAGGGTGGCCAGCGCGCTCTGGGGCGGTTCGTTTCCCCAGATCTCCTCCATCAGGGTCGCCACGGGCATGACGCGATTGGCGTGGATCGCGAGCAGGGCGAGGATCTGGCGCGGTTTCGCCGCGGTCGGCACGATCGATCGGCCCCGCACCTCGGCCGTCAGCGGTCCCAGCAACCAAATGTCCATGTCTCTCCCCCATGTGGTTGGTCGGTGGAGCACCGCGAAGAGCTCCTTGCCAGGCAGTCTTGCTGGCTGCTTCCCGTCTCAACCAGTACTGAGGGCCCGGCCACGCATATGCGGAACGTGTGCGCAAGATGTGTGTTTCTCATATAGGTACCGCGCCGAACGCACTGGTAGCGGCCCGGCGCGACCGAAAGGATGGCGGCAGCGCGCCGCACCCCGGCCGGGATGGGGCACGCCGCCACGACATCGACAGGGAAAGGGAGCACACATGTCACCGATCACACCTCTGCCGAACATCGACGCGCCGGCCGCGGGGCTCACCGACGACCTCGTGATCACCGAATTCGGCCCCGAATCCGCCGAGTTCGCCGACAGCCGCATCTGCATCTGCTGGATGCCGGCGGCCGCTCCGAGGTCCGCCGCGGACGGCTGCCGTCTGCCCCGGTGAACCGTCCGCCCCCGGGCGACCGGCTCCCGCGGCTGGGATTCGCCCCGCATCTGCGGGTCGAATCGGTGCCGGGGGAGGCCGTGTTCCTGATGACCGAGGAGCGGGTGACCACGCTCGGCGGCGAACAGGTCGCCCTGCTGGCCCCCCTGCTCGACGGCAGTCGTGATCTGCCCCGTATCGTCGCCGACGCGGCGCCCGGACTGTCGGCCGAAAGCACCGAACGGCTCGTGGCCAGGCTGCTGGACGCGGGCCTGTTGTACGCCTATCCGCCGGGCGGATCCGCCGGCCCCGAGCGGACCTACTGGACGCTGACCGGCCTGGAGGCGCGGCCCGGCGGTGGCGGGGGCGCGCGGGTGGCCCCGGTCGACCTCACCGAGGACGCCGGAAGCACGCTGTGCGCGGCCGTGTCGGCGGCGGGGCTGCGCACCGCCGCCGCGGGCGAGCCGGCCGATCTGGCGCTGGTGCTGTGCCACGACTATCTCGATCCACGGCTGAGCGCGCTGGACGCGGAACACCGTGCCGCGGGCCGCAGTTGGCTGCCGGTGCGAGCGAGCGGCACCCACCTGTGGATCGGCCCGTTCTTCTCCCCCGGAGACGGCCCGTGCTGGCGCTGTGTCGCGGATCGGCTCCGGTTGCGCCGGCGCGGCGAGGCCTACGTCCAGCACCGGCTCGGGCACAGCGGCCCGGCCGCGCATCGGCCGTCGTATCTTCCGGCGGGGCGCGCGGCGGCTCTGCAACTGGCCCTGCTGGAGGCCGGAAAGTGGCTCGCCGGCCATCGGGATGCCGACCAGGGCAGCCTGTGGCGGCTGGACACCCGCACCCTGGAGAGCAGCCGCCATCCCGTACGGCGCCGCCCCCAGTGCCCCCGGTGCGGCGACCCCCTGCTCGTACGCGACCGGGTGTCGGCCCCGGTCGTGCTGTCCCCCCGGCCGGTGCGCGACACCGGGGGAGGGGGTCAGCGGACGGTCGGTCCGGACCGGGTGCTGGCACGGTACGGCCACCTCGTGGACCCCGTCACCGGTCTGGTCGGCGAGATCCGCCGGGATCCGCGGGGACCGGAGTTCCTCAACTGCTTCCACGCGGGCGCTCAGCCGCCCTGGGACCCCTCGCTGCCCCCGCCCCCGCTGCACACCCCGCTGCGCAGCCCCGGTTCGGGCAAGGGGGTCACCGAACTGCACGCCAGGGTGAGCGCGTTGGCCGAGGCCCTGGAGCGGTACAGCGGATACTTCCAGGGCGACGAGCCGCGGCGGCGGGGCAGTTACCGAGAGCTCGCACCGCTGGCCGTTCACCCCGACACCGTCCAGCTCTTCGACCGGCGGCAGTTCGAGGACCGGGACGCCTGGAACCGCACGCACGGGCCCTTCCACCAGGTGCCGGAGATCTTCGACGAGGACGCCCCGCTCGACTGGACGCCCGTCTGGTCACTGACCGAGCAGCGGCAGCGGCTGGTGCCCACGAGTCTGCTCTACTACAACGCCCCGGACGCGGGCACCCGGTACTGCCGGGCCACCTCCAACGGAGCCGCCGCGGGGACCAGTCTGGAGGACGCGGTCGTACACGGCTGTCTGGAACTGGTCGAGCGGGACGCGGTGGCCCTGTGGTGGTACAACCGCACGCGCCAGCCTGGGGTGGTCCTCGACCCGCGGGATCCGTGGCTCGCGCGGACGCGGGCCGGCCTCAAGGGCATGGGCAGGTCGGTGTGGGCCCTCGACCTCACGTCCGATCTGGGGATTCCCGTCGTGGCCGCCGTCTCGGCCCGCATCGGGAAGCCCGCCGAGGACATCGTGCTCGGCTTCGGCGCCCACTTCGACGCACGGGTCGCCCTGCGCCGGGCGCTGACCGAACTCCATCAGATGCTCCCGCCGCTGGCCCGGGAACCCGTTGACGGAGGGTCCGCCTACACCGGCACCGACCGCGAGGCCCTGCGCTGGTTCCGGCACGCCACCACCGCCAATCAGCCCTATCTGCTGCCGGCCGCCCGCCGGTCCTCCCGGCCGCCCGCGGCTCTGCGGCCGCCCGCCGACGCGGCGGCCCAGGCCGGGGCGCTGGTCGCGCTACTGCGCCGGCACGGGCTCGACGTACTGGTGCTCGACCAGACCCGCCCCGACGTCGAGATGCCCGTCGCCAAGGTGCTGGTCCCCGGGCTGCGCCCGATCTGGGCGAGGTTCGGACCGGGCCGGCTCTTCGAGGTGCCGGTCGCGCTCGGCCGGCTGCCCCGGCCGACGGACCCGGCCGATCTCAATCCTCTTCCGCTGCATCTGTGACGGGCCGAAGGGCTCCCGCCGGCCCTGGACCGGGCCCCGGACACGCCTCCGGCCCACCGCTGCGGCGTTGAAGCGGTGGGCCGGAAGGGGACGTGGGGGACTCAGCCGTTGCGGCGCAGGGCTTCGGACAGGCGGGCCGCGGCGTCGATGATGGCCTGGGCATGCATCCGGCCCGGGTGCCGGGTCAGGCGCTCGATGGGGCCGGAGACCGAGACCGCGGCCACCACCCGGTTCGACGGGCCGCGCACCGGCGCGGACACCGAGGCCACACCCGGCTCGCGCTCGCCGATGGACTGGGCCCAGCCCCTGCGGCGCACCCCGGAGAGGGCCGTCGCCGTGAAGCGGGCGCCCTGGAGGCCGCGGTGCAGGCGCTCCGGCTCCTCCCAGGCCATCAGGATCTGCGCGGAGGACCCGGCCTTCATGGTCAGCGTGGAGCCGACCGGCACGGTGTCGCGCAGGCCCGAGAGGCGCTCGGCGGCCGCCACGCAGATCCGCATGTCGCCCTGGCGGCGATAGAGCTGCGCGCTCTCGCCCGTGACGTCGCGCAGATGCGTCAGGACCGGGCCGGCCGTGGCCAGCAGGCGGTCCTCGCCGGCCGCCGCGGCGAGCTCGGCGAGACGCGGGCCGAGGATGAAACGGCCCTGCATGTCCCGGGCCACCATCCGGTGGTGTTCCAGTGCCACGGCCAGTCGGTGTGCCGTGGGTCGTGCGAGCCCTGTGGCCGCGACCAGACCTGCGAGGGTGGCCGGACCGGACTCCAGAGCGCTCAGGACAAGGGCAGCCTTGTCCAGAACGCCTACGCCGCTAGAGTTGTCCATGCAACGATATTCGCGTCTCACTCTGTGAAACGCAAGTTCAATTTTCTCCGGAAGTCGTCAAGCTGTACTGGCGATCCGTACAACGGAACGCGGCCCTCGTCCGGGGCGTGCGCACGGGCGGGGCAATGGGTCTCTAGAAGTGCCGGCGAAGCCGCCGGCCGGAGGGAAGGCGATGGGTAGGACACTCGCGGAGAAGGTCTGGGACGACCATGTCGTCAGGCGAGTCGAGGGCGAGCCGGACCTGCTCTTCATCGATCTTCACCTGCTGCACGAGGTGACCAGCCCGCAGGCCTTCGACGGACTGCGCAAGAACGGCCGCCCGGTGCGGCGCCTCGACCTCACCATCGCCACCGAGGACCACAACACCCCCACCCTCGACATCGACAAGCCGATCGCGGACCCGGTCTCCCGGGTCCAGCTGGAGACGCTGCGCAAGAACTGCGCCGAGTTCGGTGTGCGGCTGCACCCGCTCGGCGATGTCGAGCAGGGCGTCGTCCACGTGGTGGGACCGCAGCTGGGCCTGACCCAGCCGGGCACCACCGTGGTCTGCGGCGACTCGCACACCTCCACCCACGGCGCTTTCGGCGCGCTGGCGTTCGGCATCGGCACCAGCCAGGTCGAGCACGTCCTGGCCACCCAGACGCTGCCGCTGGCCCCCTTCAGGACGATGGCCATCACCGTCGACGGCGAACTGCCCGAGGGCGTCACCGCCAAGGACCTGATCCTCGCCATCATCGCCAGGATCGGCACCGGCGGCGGCCAGGGCTACGTCCTGGAGTACCGCGGCTCCGCCATCGAGAAGCTGTCGATGGAAGCCCGCATGACCATCTGCAACATGTCCATCGAGGCCGGTGCCCGCGCGGGCATGATCGCCCCGGACCGAACCACGTTCGACTACCTGGAAGGGCGCGCCCACGCTCCCCAGGGCGAGGACTGGGACGCGGCGGTCGCGTACTGGAAGACCCTCAAGTCCGACGAGGACGCGGTCTTCGACGCCGAGGTCGTCATCAAGGCCGACGAGCTGGCCCCGTTCGTGACCTGGGGCACCAACCCCGGCCAGGGCGCGCCCCTGTCGGCCAACGTCCCCGACCCGGCTTCGTACGAGGACGCTTCGGAGCGCCTGGCCGCCGAAAAGGCCCTGGAATACATGGGGTTGACCGCGGGACAGCCGCTGCGCGACATCAACGTCGACACCGTCTTCGTAGGTTCGTGCACCAACGGCCGCATCGAGGACCTGCGCAACGCCGCGGCCGTCATCGAGGGCCGCAAAGTCGCCGACGGCGTACGGATGCTGGTCGTCCCCGGCTCGGTCCGGGTCGCCCTGCAAGCCATCGACGAGGGCCTGGACAAGGTGTTCACGGCCGCCGGAGCCGAATGGCGGCACGCGGGCTGCTCGATGTGCCTCGGCATGAACCCGGACCAGCTGGCCCCCGGCGAGCGCTCCGCGTCCACCTCCAACCGCAACTTCGAGGGCAGGCAGGGCAAGGGCGGCCGCACCCACCTGGTTTCGCCCCAGGTCGCCGCCGCGACCGCGGTTCTCGGCCATCTGGGCTCGCCCGCCGACCTGTCCGACGCCCGTACCCCCGTGGAGGCCTGAGAACCATGGAAGCTTTCACCACGCACACCGGCCGGGCCGTTCCGCTGCGCCGCTCCAACGTCGACACCGACCAGATCATCCCGGCCCACTGGCTGAAGAAGGTCACCAGGGACGGCTTCGAGGACGGACTCTTCGAGGCCTGGCGCAAGGACCCCGAGTTCGTCCTGAACAAGCCCGAGCGCAAGGGCGCCACGGTTTTGGTGGCCGGCCCCGACTTCGGCACCGGCTCCTCCCGCGAGCACGCGGTGTGGGCGCTCCAGAACTTCGGCTTCAAAACCGTGATCTCGTCCCGCTTCGCCGACATCTTCCGCGGCAACTCGCTGAAGAACGGGCTGCTCACCGTAGTTCTCGACCAGAAAGTCGTGGACGCGCTGTGGGAGCTGACCGAGCGCGATCCCCACGCCGAAATCACCGTTGACCTGGAGGATCGCCAAGTTCGCGCGGAAGGCGTCACCGCCGACTTCGAACTCGACGAGAACGCCCGCTGGCGGCTCCTGAACGGCCTGGACGACATCTCCATCACGCTCCAGAACGAGCCGGACATCGCCGCCTACGAGGCCCGTCGCCCCGCCCACAAGCCGAGCACGATCCAGGCCTGAACCGCCTATTGACCCCCCTTCGGCTGCATCGCGCCCCCTGATTTCCGGATTGATTTCCGGGCAGGGGGCGCGTCGCGTTTTGGGCTCCGGGGGTGACGTCAACTAGCCTTGTGCGCAGGGCAGATGGCCGGATAGTCGCTTGCGCGACCGCGGGGGCGTACGGACGTCCCCGAGTCGCCGGATTCGCTCAGTTGCCCCCGCCGGAGGTGACAACTCGCCTCAGATGGCACAATCGACGCATGGAACGCGACAGCCAACTCAAGCTCTACGGGCTGGTCGCGGACCAACTGAAAGAAGCGCACACAAGGGTGCGCGAACTGCAAGTCCCGGAGGGCGTACGGATGGCGCTGTCCCGGAAGCTGCTGGTCATAACAGCGGCTGCCAAACACGATCTCGCCGATGCGGCAAGGCGTCTGGACCGGTTGTTGAAGGACCTCGACGAGGGCCGATTCCCCGAAGGCGACTGAGCCGTAAGGAACTAGGCGAGAGCCGACTTCGTTGCGGCACTAGGGTGATTAGCCCGTTTCGTGTTTGATTTGCGGTATATATCTGCCTAACGTGCGAAAAGGCCTGGACACTTTCGCTCAGGCAATGTCTCCGAAGGGGAAGACGTGAACAAGGCGCAGCTCGTAGAAGCGATTGCCGACAAGGTCGGCGGCCGTCAGCAGGCCGCGGACGCGGTGGACGCGGTGCTGGACGCGGTCGTCCGCGCAGTCGTCGCCGGGGACCGCGTCTCGGTCACCGGTTTCGGCTCGTTCGAGAAGGTCGACCGCCCGGCCCGTTACGCCCGCAACCCGCAGACGGGTGAGCGCGTCCGGGTCAAGAAGACCTCGGTTCCGCGCTTCCGCGCGGGCCAGGGCTTCAAGGACCTCGTCGCGGGCTCGAAGAAGCTCCCGAAGAACGACGTGGCCGTCAAGAAGGCCCCCAAGGGCAGCCTCTCGGGCGGTACTTCCACCCGGACGACCGTCAAGAAGGCCGCGGCCAAGAAGGCCACGA
This sequence comes from Streptomyces sp. CB01201, assembly GCF_002803085.1. Lineage (GTDB taxonomy): Bacteria > Actinomycetota > Actinomycetes > Streptomycetales > Streptomycetaceae > Streptomyces > Streptomyces hundungensis. The sequence goes on from NZ_NNBJ01000014.1 coordinate 52,924, forward strand.
CCGCCAAGAAGGCGACCGCCAAGAAGACCGCGGCGGTGAAGAAGACCGCTGCCGCGAAGACCACGGCGGCGAAGAAGACCACCGCCAAGAAGGCGACCGCCAAGAAGACGACGGCGACCGCCAAGAAGGCCGCGCCGGCGAAGACCGCGACCGCCAAGAAGGCCACCGCGAAGAAGACCGCGCCGGCCAAGAAGACCGTCGCGAAGAAGGCGCCCGCGAAGAAGACCACGGCGCGCAAGACCACTGCCAAGAAGGCGACCGCTCGCAAGAAGTAGTCACCAGCGGCAAGGCTCATGCGCCGGGCCGGGCTCCCCTCGGGGAGACCCGGCCCGCGGCCGTTTCCGGCCAAGTCGCCGTGCGGCCGCCCCTCGGGGCCCGCCGCGCGGGTTCAGAACGTCTGCAACGTCACCAGCGTGATGCGCAGCTCCGCACCCGAGCCCTCGGTCTCGATACGGACCCGCTGCCCGGCCCGCAACAGCCGCAGCCCGCCCGCGTCGAAGGCCGGCGCCCCGAAGTCCACCGGGGTGCCGTCGTCGAGCAGCACACTGCCGCTGCGGGTCTCGGAGTCGTACGTGTACGCGGTCGCCTGCATACCGGTCAGCCTAGGGCCTTCACGGGGTCGAGGGCGCCCAGGAGGGCCGTGGTGGACGGGCCCACGCCCAGGGCGAGGGCGGTGCGCAGATCGGCGCCGGTGTCCACGTCCCGGCGTACCGTGTCCACGTCCGCGAGCAGGATTTCGATGGCGCCCGATGCCGAATGGGCCGTTCGTGAGGGGCCGCCGAAAAACGGGTCCAAATCCTTGCCGGGAAGCGCCGAAAGGAAAGTCGTGCCGATTCCGGCCGCGTCCGCGAGAAATGCCCGCGGAAATGCCCCGGCCGCGGCGAGCACCCGGCCCAGTTCGGCGGGGCGCAGCGCGGGCAGGTCCGCGTTGAGGGCGGCCACGGGGAGCGCCGCCCGGCGCGCGCGTACCCGGTGCGCGCCGTGCGCGAGGGCCGCGTTGAGGCCGGCGCCGGGGGAGTCGGGCACGACGCGGGCGCCGAGAGCGGCCAGTTCGGCCCCGGCCAGGCGGTCGTCCGTGACGACCGCCACATCGCGCACCGCCGGGCAGGCGAGGGCGGCCGTCACGGTGTCGCGCGCGAACGCCAGGGCGAGCCGCGGCCGCAACTCGTCGCCGACGGCGGCCGCGAGCCTGCTCTTGGCCAGGGCCAAGGGCTTGAGGGGTATGACGAGGGACCAGCGGGCAGCTGTGGCGGTGTTCGTGGCGTCCCCTCCGTCCGGACGCCGCCCCGCGTCGGCCGGGCGGCGGCGGCTTCATTGTCACCCGCCCGGACGGCCGCCGTGCGGACCGGGGCGTACGGTGTTCTCGACAGACCAGGGGCCTGGGGCGACACTTGCCCCCAGCAGCAACCCAGCGTCCGTTCCCCCGGGTCCCGCAGCGGCCCGGCCGGGGTCCACAGAGGAAGGTGTCCGAGTGTCCCGCCGCAGAATCGGCTTCTGGTACCGCCTGGCGGCGGTCATCGCAAAACCGCCGCTGGTCGTTCTGTTCAAGCGGGACTGGCGGGGAATGGACAACATTCCGGCCGAGGGCGGATTCATCACCGCCATCAATCACAACTCGTATCTGGACATGTTCTCGTACGGGCATTTCCAATACAACACCGGACGGGTGCCCCGATTTCTGGCGAAGGCCGCCCTTTTCAAGGCGCCCGGCGTGGGGATCCTGCTGCGCGGGACGGGCCAGATTCCCGTCTACCGCGAGTCCACCAACGCGGTCGGCGCCTTCCGGGCCGCCGTGGACGCCGTGGAACGCGGTGAATGCGTGGCCTTCTACCCCGAGGGCACTCTCACCCGCGACCCCGGCCAGTGGCCGATGACCGCGAAGACCGGTGTCGCGCGGGCCGCCATGCTGACGCGGGCACCCGTCATCCCGGTCGCCCAGTGGGGCGCCAACCTCGCGATGCCGCCGTACGCCAAGGAGAAGAAGGTCCGCTTCTTCCCGCGCAAGACCCTCCAGGTGAAGGCCGGTCCGCCCGTCGACCTCGACCGGTACTACGACAAGGAGCCGACGCCCGACGTCCTCAAGGAGGTCACCGAGGTCATCATGGCCGCGATCACCTCCCTGCTTGAGGAGTTGCGGGGCGAGCAGGCCCCGGAGAAACCGTACGATCTGCGCGAAGTCCGCGCACGGCAGCGCCGCGAGGCCGCCGGGGAGGGCTCCAAGTGACACACGGCACCACCAAGGCAGCGGTGTTCGGGACCGGTTCGTGGGGCACGGCGTTCGCCATGGTCCTCGCCGACGCGGGCTGCGAGGTGACCCTGTGGGCCCGCCGCCCCGACCTCGTCGAAGCGGTCAACTCCACCCGCACCAACCCGGACTACCTGCCCGGCATCGAACTCCCCGCGTCCGTACGGGCCACCACCGACCCCGCCGAGGCCGCGGCCGGCGCCGACTTCACGGTCCTCGCCGTGCCCTCGCAGACGCTCCGCGACAACCTCGCCGCGTGGGCGCCGCTGCTGGCCCCCGACACCGTGCTCGTCTCCCTGATGAAGGGCGTCGAACTCGGCACCGCCAAGCGGATGAGCGAGGTCGTCGCCGAGGTCGCCAAGGTCTCCGAGGACCGCGTCGCCGTGGTCACCGGGCCCAACCTGGCCAAGGAGATCGCCAAGCGGATGCCGGCCGCGGCCGTCGTGGCCTGCCGCGACGAAGCCGTCGCTCAACGCCTCCAGGCCGCCTGCCACACCCCGTACTTCCGCCCGTACACCAACACCGACGTGGTCGGCTGCGAACTGGGCGGCGCCGTCAAGAACGTCATCGGGCTCGCCGTCGGCATCGCCGACGGGATGGGGCTCGGCGACAACGCCAAGGGCTCGCTCATCACCCGCGGCCTCGCCGAAACCACCCGGCTCGGCCTCGCGATGGGCGCCGACCCGCTGACGTTCTCCGGACTCGCGGGCCTCGGTGACCTCGTCGCCACCTGCTCCTCGCCGCTCTCGCGCAACCACACCTTCGGCACCAACCTCGGCCGGGGCATGACCCTCCAGGAGACCATCGCGGTCACCAAGCAGACCGCCGAGGGCGTCAAGTCCTGCGAATCCGTACTGGATCTGGCCCGCCGGCACGGGGTGGACATGCCCATCACGGAGACCGTCGTCGGCATCGTCCACGAGGGCAAGCCGCCGGTCGTCGCGCTCAAGGAGCTCATGTCCCGCAGCGCCAAGGCCGAGCGGCGCTGACCGCGCCGGGCCCCCGCGGCCGTGGATCCGACGCTCCGAACGGGTACCCTCAACGCGATATGAGCAGCGAGAACCTCCCCCAGAGCCCTGAGAAGCAGTCCCGCAAGCCGCGGGTGGCCGTGGTGTTCGGCGGCCGCAGTTCGGAACACGGCATCTCGGTCGTGACCGCCGGCGCGGTGCTGCGCGCCATCGACCGGACGAAGTACGACGTGCTGCCCATCGGCATCACGACGGACGGCCGCTGGGCGCTCACCGCCGACGAACCGGAGCGGATGGCGATCACCGACCGGCGCACCCCCAGCGTCGAGGAGCTCGCCGAATCCCCCGAGGGCGGCGTGGTCCTGCCCGTGGACCCGGGCAACCGCGAAGTCGTCTACAGCGAGCCCGGATCGGTTCCCAAGGCGCTCGGCGAGGTCGACGTCGTCTTCCCGATGCTGCACGGCCCCTACGGCGAGGACGGCACCCTTCAGGGCCTCCTGGAACTGTCCGGCATCCCGTACGTCGGCGCGGGTGTGCTCGCCTCGGCCGTCGGCCAGGACAAGGAGTACATGAAGCGCGTCTTCACCTCCTTCGGGCTGCCCGTCGGGCCCTACCTCGTGGTGCGTCCGCGCGAGTGGGAGCAGGACGAGAAGGGCGCCCGCCAGCGCATCGCGGACTTCGCGGGTGAGCACGGCTGGCCGCTGTTCATCAAGCCCTCCCGGGCCGGCTCCTCGTTCGGCATCACCAAGGTCGACTCCTTCGAGGGGCTGGACGAGGCCATCACCGAGGCCCGCCGCCACGACCCCAAGTTCCTGGTCGAATCGCTGCTGCGGGGCCGCGAGATCGAGTGCGGCGTCCTGGAGTTCGAGGACGGGCCGCGGGCGAGCGTGCCGGCCGAGATCCCGCCGGTGACCGCGCACGACTTCTACGACTTCGAGGCCAAGTACATCGACTCGGCGGCCGGGATCGTGCCCGCGCCGATCGGCGAGGAGGCCACCGCCGAGGTGCAGCGCCTGGCCGTGGAGGCCTTCGAGGCCGCGTCCTGCGAGGGCCTGGTCCGCGCGGACTTCTTCCTTCAGGACAACGGCGAGTTCGTCATCAACGAGATCAACACCATGCCCGGCTTCACGCCGATCTCGATGTACCCGCGGATGTGGCAGGAGAGCGGCGTCGAGTACGCGGACCTGGTCGACAAGCTCATCCAGGCGGCCCTGCGCCGGCCGACGGGACTGCGCTAGAGGCTCTTGGTGGTCTTGACGACGGGGGCGCCGAACGCCTGGAGCACGGACGCGTCGTGCGCGTACCGCGCCCCCGTCAGCAGCTCGATGTAGGGCTCACGGTAAGCGCTGACGAACCGGGGACCCTCGGGGCGCGGGAACACGACCCACCAGACCCCCTCCACCTGAACACCGTTGGACTTGGGGTCGTTCATATCGTCACCCCGCGGGATCCCGCAGCGCAGTACGATCTCCGCGTCCCCGTCCCCCCATCGGGCCGTCAGTGGCGAGTCCGGGGTGGGGTCGTGCCGCTTCTGGCCGGCGACGGTGTCGGGCAGGAGCCTGTCCAGCGCCTCGCACGCCCGCGCCTCCTGCGCGGGGGGCGAGGGAACCGCCACCTTCGCGGTGGCGTCGGACGAAGAACAGCCCGCGACCGCCAGGAGGGCGGCCACGGGCAGGATGAGAAGCGGCCGGCGAGAGAAAGTCACCGGCCCAGGGTATGCGGGGGCTACAGATGGACGACCGGGCAGGTCAGGGTTCTGGTGATGCCGTCCACCTGCTGGACCTTGGCGACCACCATGCGGCCCAGCTCGTCGACCGTCTCGGCCTGGGCCCGCACGATCACGTCGTAGGGTCCGGTCACGTCTTCGGCCTGGATGACCCCCGGGAGCTTTGCGATGGCCTCGGCGACGGTCGACGCCTTGCCCACCTCGGTCTGAATGAGGATGTACGCCTGTACCACGGAACCTCCAGGGCGGCCACGAGGATCATGTGGGGGAGAGAAAGAGACGCCACGGTACCGCGTCGCCCCGGGCGACGGGGAGACCCGCGCGAGCGGCCGCTCATGCCGAGCAGCGAGAGCGGCCCTGAAGTTGACGTATGTGTTGACGGTACCCATGCACGTGACCGCTCGCGACCGCAAGCGCACGGGGGCAGAAGAGGTACGACGATGAGAGGTGGGACACGGTGAAAGGCACTGTGGGCGAGTTGGGGGAGTTCGGGCTCATCAGGGAGCTGACCTCGCGGCTCACCACCACCCCCGCGGTCCGGCTGGGGCCGGGCGACGACGCCGCGGTCGTGACCGCACCCGACCGCAGGGTGGTCGCCAGCACGGACATCCTCCTTGAGGGGCGGCACTTCCGCCGCGACTGGTCGACCGCGTACGACGTGGGCCGCAAGGCCGCCGCGCAGAACTTGGCCGACATCGCCGCCATGGGCGCGGTGCCGACCGCGGTGCTGCTCGGCCTGGTGGTGCCGGCCGAGCTGCCGGTGACCTGGCCCACCGAGCTGATGGACGGCATCCGCGACGAGTGCCAGGTCGCGGGCGCGGCCGTGGTCGGCGGCGACGTGGTGCGCGGGGACACCATCACGGTCGCCATCACCGCGCTCGGCGACCTGCGCGGCCACGAGCCGGTGACCCGGGCCGGCGCGCAGCCCGGCGACGTCGTCGCCGTCACGGGCTGGCTCGGCTGGTCCGCGGCGGGCTACGCGGTGCTCTCCCGCGGCTTCCGCTCGCCCCGCGCCTTCGTCGAGGCCCACCGCCGCCCCGAGCCCCCGTACCACGCGGGTCCCGCCGCGGCCGGGCTCGGCGCCACCGCCATGACCGACGTCAGCGACGGCCTGGTCGCCGACCTGGGGCACATCGCCGAGTCCAGCAAGGTCCGCATCGACCTGCGGTCCGGGCTCATCGACATTCCGACGCAGATGAGCGACATCGGGCAGGCCGTCGGCGTGGACCCGCTCCAGTGGGTGCTCACCGGCGGCGAGGACCACGCGATCGTCGCGACGTTCCCGCCGGACGTGAAGCTGCCCGCCCGCTGGAAGGTCATCGGCGAGGTCCTCAACCCGTCCGCGCTGCCCACGGTCACCGTGGACGGCGCCCCCTGGACCAGCAAGGGCGGCTGGGACCACTTCGGGGACGATCCCGAATGATCCTGCGCACTCCCCGCATCCCCCGTGTGCTGACCGTCGCCGGATCCGACTCCGGCGGCGGCGCGGGCATCCAGGCCGACCTCAAGACGATGCTGGCGCTCGGTGTGCACGGCATGAGCGTGCTCACCGCCGTCACCGCGCAGAACTCGCTGGGCGTCCAGGGCGCCTGGGACCTTCCGGTGGAGGCGGTGCGGGCCCAGTACCGGGCCGTCGTCGACGACATCGGCGTCCAGGCCGTGAAGACCGGGATGCTGTCCTCGGCGGTCCTCGTGGAGGCGGTCGCCGAGCTGCTGGCCGGCACCGGCGCCCCCGTCGTCGTGGACCCCGTGGGCGTCTCCAAGCACGGCGACCCGCTGCTCGCGGCCGAGGCGCTCGACTCCGTACGCAGCAAGCTGCTGCCCACCGCGACCGTCGCCACCCCCAACCTGGACGAGGTGGCGCAGCTCACCGGTGTCCAGGTCGAGGACGAGGACGGAATGCGGCGGGCGGCCGACGCGATCTTGGAGTTCGGACCGCGCTGGGCGCTGATCAAGGGCGGCCACTTCCCCGGTGACGCGCTCGACCTGCTCAGCGACGGCACCGAGGAGCACTGGCTGCGGTCCCCGCGCCTGGACAACCGGCACACCCACGGCACCGGCTGCACGCTCGCCTCCGCCATGGCCTCGGGCCTGGCCAAGGGCCTCGCGGTCCCGGAGGCGGTCCGGGCGGCCAAGGAGTACGTCACGGGCGCGATAGCCGCGGGGTTCGCGCTCGGCGCGGGCATAGGACCCGTGGACCACGGCTGGCGCCTGCGGTAGGGGAGGCGTGCGTGCCCGGGTGGGCCCCGGGTACGCACGCCGCCGCGGTCCGGCGCACGGCAAAAAGCCGGCCCACCGAGGTGGACCGGCTTTTCAAGGCAACCGCAGGGGCTGCGCTACGACAGACGTCGCAATTAGCGCGAGACCTTGCCGGCCTTGATGCACGAGGTGCAGACGTTGAGCCGCTTCGGCGTCCGACCGACCACGGCACGCACACGCTGGATGTTCGGGTTCCAGCGACGAGACGTACGGCGGTGCGAGTGCGAAATGTTGTTGCCGAAGCTCGGCCCCTTGCCGCAGACGTCGCAGTTGGCAGCCACGGGTCACTCCAAAAGCTTCAGATGCATTAAATGCACTTACAGTGAATCCGGCGCACCGGAATCAGAGATCTGAAGTGGCTTGCCGGGGGAATTGGCCCGACTCTCGCCGGGCAACCGAAGCAGCATACAACGCCTGCTCCTGAGATACGAAACTACCACGGTCCCGGCCGCCCCCGCCCCGGCCCCCGGCCGCACCGGGTCTACCCTGCGCTCAGAGCCTGTGTCCGCACCCCGACACGGGCTCTCATCCGCTCCCCGCCCACAAGGAGGACCACCAGGTGCCGCAGACCCTCGATGCCGTCGCGGTACGCGGCTGGTGCGCGCTGGCGCTCGACGCACTGGGCCGGGACCGCGAGGCGATCGACGCGATCAACGTGTATCCGGTCGCGGACGGGGACACCGGCACCAACCTCTATCTGACGATGGAGTCCGCGGCCCAGGCCGTCGAGGCCGTCTTCGCCGCCTACCCCGAGCCGCCCGTGTACGCCGGCGTCCCGCCCACCGCCGATGTCGTACGGGCCATGGCGCACGGCGCCCTGCTCGGCGCCCGCGGCAACTCCGGCACGATCCTCGCCCAGCTCCTGCGGGGCATGGCCGAGGTCGTCGCGGCGGGCGAGGGCGATCTGGCCCTGGCCCTCGACCGGGCCGCGTCCGCCGCCTACCAGGCGGTCGCCCACCCCGTCGAGGGCACCGTCCTCACCGTGGCCGCCGCCGCCGCGAAGGCCGCCGCGGGCGCGAACGGCACCCCGGCGGCGGTGGCGCAGGCCGCCTACGCGGGCGCCCGCGACGCCCTGGACGCCACGCCTTCCCAGCTGGCCGCCCTCGGCCGCGCGGGCGTGGTGGACGCGGGCGGGCGCGGTCTGGTCACGATGCTGGGCGCCCTCGTCCAGGCGCTCTCCGGCGAGGCCCCCGTGGTGCGCCGGGAGGCGCCGGTGCCGGTGCCCGTCGACGACTGCCCGGCCGAGGCGGCCGGGGCCGGGCCCGCCTTCGAGGTGATCTACCTCCTGGAGGCCGACGACGCGGCCGTGGACCGGCTGCGCGCCCGGCTCGACCGGCTCGGCGAATCCCTGGTGGTCGTCGGCGGCGACGGCCTGTGGAACGTCCATGTGCACGTCGACGACGCGGGCGCCGCCGTCGAGGCCGGAGTGGAGGCGGGCCGGCCCCACCGGATCCGCATCACGCACTTCGAGCAGCCGACCCCGGTCGAACCGCCCCGCGAACAGGTCCAGCGGGCCGTCGTCGCCGTCGTACCCGGCGAGGGTCTTGCCGGGCTGTGCTCCGAGGCCGGCGCGACGACCGTGCTCGCCCGGCCGGGCGAGGCCCCGGCGAGCGGCGAACTCGTGGAGGCGATCCGGCGCGCGCACGCCCGCGAGGTCGTGCTCCTGCCGAACGACGCCGAGCTGCGCCACACGGCCGCGGCCGCCGTCGAGCAGGCCCGCGCCGAGGGCATCCGGGTCGCGCTCATCCCGACCCGGGCCGCCGTCCAGGGCATTGCGGCGCTCGCCGTGCACGCCCCCGAGCGGCGCTTCGACGAGGACGTCGTCGCGATGACGTCGGCGGCCGGCGCGACCCGGCACGCCGAACTCGCCGTCGCGGAGCGGCAGTCGTGGACGATGGCCGGCGTCTGCCAGGCCGGGGACGTGCTCGGCCTCATCGACGGGGACGTGGTCGTCATCGGCCAGGACCTCGCCGGTACCGCCCGTACCGTGCTCGACCGGATGCTGGCGGCGGGCGGCGAGCTGGTCACCCTCGTGCTGTCCGCGGACGCCCCGCCGGACCTGGCCGCACAGCTCGAATCGCATGTCGGCAAGGCCCACTTGGCGGTCGACACCGTGGTGTACGAGGGCGGCCGCCAAGGGGTCCCGCTGCTGATCGGCGTGGAGTAGCACCCCGCTCGCCGGTGCCCGTGGCGTTCGCGGCACGGGTTTGACCAGCGGTTATCCACAGGCTTTGGCGGGCTGTCAGTCCGGTGGTGTGCAATGGATCGCGTGCCTGCGCTCGAAGAACCACTGAAGAAGCTGCTCGGCGGACCCACCGCGAAGGTGATGGCCGAGCACCTCGACCTGCACACGGTCGGCGACCTCGTGCACCACTACCCGCGGCGCTACGAGGAGCGCGGCCAGCTCACCAAGCTGGCCGAGCTGCCCCTGGACGAGGACGTCACCGTCGTCGCCCAGGTCGCCGACGCCCGGGTGCACACCTTCAACGGCGGGCGCGGCCAGCGCCTGGAGATCACCATCACCGACGGCAGCGGCCGGCTCCAGCTGGTCTTCTTCGGGCGCGGCATCCACAAGCCGCACAAGGAACTGCTGCCCGGCAGCCGGGCGATGTTCGCCGGCAAGGTGTCGATGTTCAACCGGCGCATGCAGCTCGCCCACCCCACCTACGCCAAGCTCGGAGCCGACGCGGCCGAGGGCGAGGACACGGCGGACATCGACTCGTGGGCCGGCGCCCTGATCCCGATCTACCCCGCCTGCAAGGGCCTGGAGTCCTGGAAGATCGCCAAGGCGGTCGACGCGGTGCTGCCCAGCGCCCAGGAGGCCGTCGACCCGCTGCCCGACTCCCTGCGCGAGGGGCGCGGTTTCGTCCCGCTGCCCGAGGCCCTCCTCAAGGTGCACCGGCCGCACACCAAGGCCGACATCGAGGACGCGCGCCAACGCCTGAAGTGGGACGAGGCCTTCGTCCTCCAGGTGGCGCTCGCCCGCCGCCGCCACGCGGACGGCCAACTCCCCGCCGTGGCAAGGCGACCGGCCCCCGGCGGCCTGCTCGACGCCTTCGACGCCAAGCTGCCCTTCACGCTCACCGAGGGCCAGGAGAAGGTCTCGGAGGAGATCTTCGACGACCTGGCGACCGAGCACCCCATGCACCGCCTGCTCCAGGGCGAGGTCGGCTCCGGCAAGACGATGGTCGCGCTGCGCGCCATGCTCGCCGTCGTCGACTCCGGGGGACAGGCCGCGATGCTCGCGCCCACCGAGGTCCTCGCCCAGCAGCACCACCGCTCGATCACCGAGATGATGGGCGAACTCGCCGAGGGCGGCCTGCTCGGCGGGTCCGAGCAGGGCACCAAGGTCGTGCTGCTCACCGGCTCGATGGGCATGCCGGCCCGGCGCCAGGCGCTGCTCGACCTGGTCACCGGCGAGGCGGGCCTGGTCATCGGCACGCATGCCCTGATCGAGGACAAGGTGCAGTTCCACGACCTGGGCCTGGTCGTCGTCGACGAGCAGCACCGCTTCGGCGTCGAGCAGCGCGACGCCCTGCGCGGCAAGGGCAAGCAGCCCCCGCACCTGCTCGTCATGACGGCCACGCCCATCCCGCGCACGGTCGCCATGACGGTCTTCGGCGACCTGGAGACCTCCGTCCTCGACCAGCTGCCCGCCGGCCGCTCGCCCATCGCCAGCCATGTCGTGCCCGCGCAGGACAAGCCGCACTTCCTGGCCCGCGCCTGGGAGCGGGTCCGCGAGGAGGTCGACAAGGGCCACCAGGCGTACGTGGTCTGCCCGCGCATCGGGGACGACGAGGAGGAGGCGAAGACCGCCAAGGGCAAGAAGAAGGCGGAGGAGGCCGAGACCGCCGACAAGCGGCCCCCGCTCGCCGTGATCGAGACCGCCGGCCAGCTGGCCAAGGGGCCCCTCCAGGGACTGCGCGTCGAGATCCTGCACGGCAGGATGCAGCCGGACGACAAGGACGCCGTGATGCGCCGGTTCGGCGCCGGCGAGGTGGACGTCCTGGTCGCCACCACCGTCATCGAGGTCGGGGTGAACGTGCCGAACGCCACCGCGATGGTGATCATGGACGCCGACCGCTTCGGCGTCTCCCAGCTCCACCAGCTGCGCGGCCGCGTCGGCCGCGGCTCCGCGCCCGGCCTGTGCCTGCTCGTGACCGACATGCCCGAGGCGAGCCCGGCCCGGGCCCGGCTCAACGCCGTCGCCGGCACGCTCGACGGCTTCGAGCTCTCCCGCATCGACCTCGAACAGCGCCGCGAGGGCGATGTGCTGGGCCAGGCCCAGTCCGGAGTGCGCTCCTCGCTGCGGATGCTCACCGTCATCGACGACGAGGAGGTCATCGCCGCGGCCCGCGAGGAGGCCGTCACGGTGGTCGCCGCCGACCCGGACCTTGAGCGGCTGCCGGGCCTGCGCACGGCGCTGGACGCCCTGCTCGACAAGGACCGCGAGCAGTATCTCGACAAGGGCTGAGAGACTGTCGGAACACATCCGGCGCGGGAACCGCACCGGCCTCGTGAACCGCGTGGCCCACCGGGACCGCGTGGACCGCATGGACACGGACAAGGACTGAGATGACCCGCGTGATCGCCGGCCGGGCCGGTGGACGCCGTCTGGCCGTACCGCCGGGCACCGGCACCCGCCCCACCTCCGACCGGGCGCGCGAGGGCCTCTTCTCCACCTGGGAGGCACTGCTCGGCACGCTCGACGGCATCCGGGTCGCCGATCTGTACGCCGGGTCGGGAGCCGTGGGCCTGGAGGCCCTCTCGCGGGGAGCGGCCCACGCCCTGCTGGTGGAGGCCGACACCCGGGCCGCCCGCACGGTCCGCGACAACGTGGCCGCGCTCAAGCTGCCGGGCGCCGAGGTGCGGACCGGCAAAGCGGAGCAGATCGTGACAGGGCCGGCGCCCGCCGCCCCCTACGACGTGGTCTTCCTCGATCCGCCGTACGCCGTCACCGATGACGATCTTCGGGAGATCCTGCTCACACTCGGTCGTGGGGGCTGGCTCGCGGAGGACTGTCTCGTCACCGTGGAGCGCAGCACCAGAGGCGGAGCCTTCGGCTGGCCCGAAGGATTCGAAGCGCTGCGGGCCCGTCGTTACGGCGAGGGCACGCTTTGGTACGGTCGCGCCGCCTCCACGTGCGAAAACGCACCACGAGACACCCCATGACCGGACCGGAGAGCGAGGGACATCAGTTGCGCCGCGCCGTCTGTCCGGGGTCCTTTGACCCCATCACCAACGGACACCTCGACATCATCGCCCGCGCCTCCCGGCTGTACGACGTCGTACATGTCGCGGTGATGATCAACCAGTCGAAGCAGGGCCTGTTCGCCATCGAGAAGCGGATCGAGCTGATCCGTGAGGTGACGGCCGACCTCGGCAATGTCGAGGTCGAGTCCTTCCACGGCCTGCTCGTCGACTTCTGCAAGGAGCGGGACATCCCCGCGATCGTCAAGGGCCTGCGGGCCGTCAGCGACTTCGACTACGAGTTGCAGATGGCCCAGATGAACAACGGGCTCTCCGGCGTCGAGACCCTGTTCGTGCCGACCAATCCGACGTACAGCTTCCTGTCGTCCTCCTTGGTCAAGGAGGTGGCGACCTGGGGCGGAGACGTCTCCCACCTGCTGCCGGCCGCCGTCCAGGAGGCCCTGGTCGCACGGCTCGCCGAGAAGCGGGCGGCCGAGCGGTAGGGAGCGGATCGCTGACAGTCCGTCATCCGGTGTCGGGCGGGCGCCGACTGGCCTTACAGTCGTCCCGTCCGTCTCCAATCCGTTAGAAGAGTGGCGATCACCGGTGGACGTGCAGAAGAAGCTCGACGAGATCGTCGAGGTGGTCGGCAGCGCCCGGTCCATGCCCATGTCGGCCTCGTGCGTGGTCAACCGCGCCGACCTCCTCGCGATGCTGGAAGAGGTGCGCGAGGCCCTGCCCGGCTCGCTCGCCCAGGCCCAGGAGCTCATCGGCGGCCGGGAGCAGATGGTCGAGCAGGCCCGCCAGGAGGCCGAGCGGATCATCGAGTCCGCGCACGCCCAGCGCGGCACGCTGATCTCGGACACCGCCGTCGCCCGCCAGTCCCAGGACGAGGCCGACCGCATCCTCGACGAGGCCCGCCGGGAGGCCGAGGAGATCCGCGCCGAGGCCGACGACTACGTCGACTCCAAGCTCGCCAACTTCGAGGTCGTCCTCACCAAGACCATCGGCTCGGTCGACCGCGGCCGGGAGAAGCTGCTCGGCCGCGGCCCCGGCCTGGACGACCAGGGCCACACGGACGAGGACGCCCCCGAGTACAGCTCGGACCCGGGAACCCTGATCCACCGGGCGGACGAGTACGTCGACGCCAAGCTGGGTGCGTTCGAGGCCGTGCTCGCCAAGACCCTCGAAGCCGTCGGCCGCGGCCGGCTCAAGCTGCACGGCAGGACCGCGTCCGACGAGCTCGGCGCCCACATGGCCGCCCAGGACGCGGCGGGCGGACTGCACCAGCACACCAGTGACGCCGACTACCTGGCCGGCCTCGCCGAACTCGCCGAGCCCGAGCCGGCCGCCGCCCACGCCGCCGCCGAGCCGCACATCCCGGCCCAGCAGCAGCCCCCGGTCTACGACCCCTACGGCTACCAGCAGCCGCAGCAGGACCCGTACGGCTACCAGCCCCAGGTCCAGCAGCAGGACCCGTACGCGCAGTACGGGTACGCCCAGCAGGATCCGTACGGCTACGACCAGGGCCAGCAGCAGTACGCGGCCCCGGACACCGGGCAGTACGGGATGCCTCCGCAGCCGCAGCACCAGCCGCAGCAGGCCGCGCTCGACGAGACCAGCCTCTTCGACACCAGCATGATCGACCTGGACCAGCTGCGCGCCTACGAACAGGGCCACGGACAGAACCGCTCATAGGGCCCGTCCGGCGGGCCGAACGGGGGGAACCGGACCGGATTGGGCCTATCGCGGCCGGTCCAGTATCCTGGTTCTTCGGTCGCGCGTACGTCCGCGATCCAAGCTGCCCGATTCGCTGCGCGAAGCCGGTGGCAGCCACTCCACGACCCTGAAAGCGGGAAGAACCCTGAGCACGCGCCTTGACCACCGCAATCCCCTCGTGTTCGACACACACGAGCTGGGACGGCGTCCCGGTGCGCTCCAGCGTCTGACCCGCACCGTGGAGGCCCCGAAGGAACTCGGGATTCCCGAGGTCATCCACGTGCCCGAGGGCAGGCCCGTGGACATTGAGCTCCGCCTGGAGTCGGTCATGGAAGGGGTGCTTGTCACAGGCACCGCCCGTGCATCGGCCGAGGGTGAGTGCGTAAGGTGTCTGGAGCCGCTTCAGCAGGACGTTGAAGTGGATTTCCAGGAGATGTTCTCGTACCCCGACACCGACGACCGGGGCCGCCGCAAGGCAGCCGCGGACGACGATGCCGAGGACGACGAGGACATGATTCCGCTTGAGGACGGCCTGTTCGACCTTGAGCCTTTGCTGCGTGATGCGGTAGTGCTCGCACTGCCGATGCAGCCGGTGTGCCGGGAGGACTGCCCGGGGCTGTGTTCCGAATGTGGAGCGCGCCTGGCGGACGACCCGGAGCACCACCATGACGCCGTCGACATTCGTTGGGCGGCATTGCAGGGACTCGCCGGGACCATCCAGGACGGCGAGAAGGACAACATGAGCGGCACTGCGTCTGACGTGCAGGATGCCGCCGAGAAGCAGGAGAAGTAGCCGTGGCTGTTCCGAAGCGGAAGATGTCGCGCAGCAACACGCGCCACCGCCGGTCGCAGTGGAAGGCTGCGGTCCCCACCCTGGTTGCGTGCGAGAGCTGCCATGCGCCGAAGCTCCAGCACATCGCGTGCCCGAGCTGCGGTACGTACAACAAGCGCCAGGTCCTCGAAGTCTGAGCGGCTGGTGAGAGGCCCGATGTCTGAGTCCAACGCCAAAAAGGCGGACAACAACACGGCCTCGTCCCACACGCTTCTGGAAGGGCGGCTCGGGTATCAACTTGAGTCCGCCCTTCTGGTGCGTGCGCTCACCCACCGTTCGTACGCGTACGAGAACGGCGGTCTGCCGACCAATGAGCGGCTTGAGTTCCTCGGGGACTCGGTGCTCGGTCTGGTCGTCACGGACACGCTGTACCGCACCCACCCCGACCTTCCGGAAGGCCAACTGGCCAAGCTCCGGGCCGCGGTGGTCAATTCTCGTGCGCTCGCGGAAGTGGGCCGTGGGCTCGAACTCGGCTCCTTCATCCGGCTCGGCCGGGGTGAAGAGGGCACGGGCGGCCGGGACAAGGCTTCCATCCTCGCCGACACCCTCGAAGCGGTGATCGGCGCTGTCTATCTCGACCAGGGTCTTGAGGCGGCGTCCGTGCTCGTCCACAAGCTGTTCGACCCCCTGATCGAGAAGTCCTCGAACCTCGGGGCCGGCCTGGACTGGAAGACCAGTCTCCAGGAGCTGACGGCGGCCGAAGGGCTCGGCGTCCCCGAGTACCTGGTCTCCGAGACCGGACCCGACCACGAGAAGACCTTCACTGCTGCCGCCCGCGTCGGTGGTGTCTCGTACGGCACCGGCACCGGCCGCAGCAAGAAGGAAGCGGAGCAGCAGGCCGCCGAGTCGGCGTGGCGGGCCATTCGCGCCGCCGCCGACGAGCGGGCCAGGACGGTGGCCGAGGCCGCCGTCGCCGCTCCGGCCGATGGCGGGTCGCCGACCCCCGCCGCCGGCGGTACGGCGGCCTGACCGCCCCTTCCTCGCGCACCCCCGTCCAGCGCTCCGGCGCCGGGCGGGGGTGCGTGCTGCCGGGGGCCGCCGCGACCGCGGGGGCGCCGCGGGGGTAATCTGCGCGCATGCCTGAGCTGCCTGAAGTCGAAGTGGTCCGGCGCGGTCTGGAGCGCTGGGTGGCCGGGCGCACCGTGGCGGACGTCGAGGTGCTGCACCCCCGCGCGGTACGCCGTCACCTCGCCGGGGGCGACGATTTCGCGGCCCGGCTCAAAGGCCACCGGATCGGCGTCGCCCGTCGGCGCGGCAAGTACCTGTGGCTGCCGCTCGCCGACACCGATGCCTCCGTGCTCGGACACCTCGGGATGAGCGGGCAGCTGCTGGTGCAGCCGACGGACGCCCCCGACGAGAAGCACCTGCGGATCCGGGTGCGCTTCCAGGACGACGCCGGGACCGAGCTGCGCTTCGTCGACCAGCGCACGTTCGGCGGCCTCTCGCTGCACGACACCGCCGCCAACAGCACGGACGGCCTTCCGGACGTCATCGCGCACATCGCCCGGGACCCGCTGGACCCGGAGTTCGACGACGAGGCCTTCTTCGTGGCGCTGCGGCTCAAGCGCACCACGGTCAAACGAGCACTGCTCGATCAATCGCTCATCAGCGGTGTCGGCAACATCTACGCCGACGAGGCGCTCTGGCGCGCGAAGCTGCACTACGACCGTCCGACCGCGACCCTGAACCGCCCCAAGGCGGCGGAACTCCTGGGCCATGCACGGGACGTCATGAACGCGGCGCTCGCCGTCGGCGGCACCAGCTTCGACAGCCTCTACGTCAACGTCAACGGCGAATCCGGCTACTTCGACCGCTCGCTCGACGCCTACGGCCGCGAGGGCGAGCCCTGCCGGCGCTGTGGCACGCCGATGCGCAGGCGGGCCTGGATGAACCGGTCCAGCTACTTCTGCCCCAAGTGTCAGCGCGTCCCGCGCGCCACGTCGTAGCTCTGCTGCGCGTCGAGCACCGACGGCATCCTGTCCTCCACGAAGTGGATGAGCGCCAGCAGCCGCTCGGCCACCTCGCGCCCCAGCGGGGTCAGTTCGTAGTCGACCCGGGGCGGATTGGTCGGCTGCGCCTCGCGGTGGACGAGCCCGTCGCGCTCCAGTGAGTGCAGCGTCTGGGAGAGCATCTTCTCGCTGACGCCGTCGACCCGCCGCCGCAGCTCGTTGAAGCGGAGGCTCCCCTCGTGCAGCGCGCCCAGCGTCAGGCTGCCCCAGCGCCCCGTGACGTCCTCCAGGGTGCGCCGCGAGGGACAGGACTTGGCGAACACGTCGAACGCGAGGTCGCCGTCGGCGCGGTCCTCGACGGCGACCCCGTCCGTGCGGGTGGAACCGGGGGAAGTCTCATCCATACCGTCACCATACGCCCCCACAGCGCGTACGCCTAGGTTGCGCTAACTAGAAGTTAGTGCTTACCTGAGTGCAGCGCTGCCCGTGCCGCCGCCGCTGCACCGGCTCCGGCCCGTGCGCCTGTTCCGCCGTCCTTTCCGTGCCTTGTTCCATGCCCTGTCGCATGCCCTTGAGGGGAACCGCTGTGATCACTCCTGTCGTCTCGATCGCCTACCACTCCGGCTACGGCCACACCGCCGTCCTCGCCGAGGCGGTCCGGACCGCGGCCGCCGAGGCCGGGGCCACCGTGCACGTCATCAAGGTCGACACCATCACCGAGGCCGAGTGGGAGCTGCTCGACGGCTCGGACGCCATCGTGTTCGGCTCGCCCACCTACATGGGGACCGCCTCCGGCGCCTTCCACCAGTTCGCCGAGGCCAGCTCGAAGCGCTGGTTCACCGACGCCTGGCAGGACAAGCTGGCCGCCGGCTTCACCAACTCCGGCTCCAAGAGCGGCGACAAGGGCCACACCCTGCAGTTCTTCCAGACCCTCGCCGCCCAGCACGGCATGCACTGGGTCAACCTCGGCCTGAAGCCCGGCTGGAACGTCTCGACGGGTTCCGAGCACGACCTGAACCGGCTCGGCTTCTTCGCCGGGGCCGGCGCCCAGACCAACAACGACGAAGGACCCGAGGGTGTCCACAAGGCCGACATCGCGACCGCCGAACACCTCGGCCGCCGCATCGCCGGAACCGCCCGCCTCTTCGTCGCCGGCCGGGCGGCCGTCGGCGCCTGACGGCACTCCCGCCGGGTGATCGAATGCAGCACAGCCGAAAGGGCCCCCTCCGTTCATGGCGGAGGGGGCCCTTTCACGTTCCCGTGCGTACTTCCGGTGTGCTCTTCGCGCGCGTCCGGCCGAATGACCGAACCGGAGTGGCGAATGAGCGAGTGAATTGATCAATTGCCCCGGTGCGCCGTGCGCCCGGGCGAAGGATCAAAAGCCGAAGTCCTGGGTCCACCAGGGGCCGCCGGGGCCGAAGTGCACACCGACGCCCAGGGATTTGTACTCGCAGTTGAGGATGTTCGCGCGATGGCCCGGGCTGTTCATCCAGGCGTCCATCACGGCCTTGGCGTCGGCCTGGCCGCGGGCGATGTTCTCGCCGCCCAGGCCCTGCACGCCTGCCTTCGCGGCCCGGTCCCACGGGGTGCGGCCGTCCGGGTCGGTGTGGTCGAAGAAACCGCGGGCCGCCATGTCGTCACTGAAGGCGGTGGCGAGCGCGGCCAGCGCCGGGTCCGCCGCCACGGGGCTGCAACCCGCCTGCGCCCGCTGCTGGTTGACCAGGGACATCACGGTCGCGGCGGCCGACACCTCGGCGCTCGGCGACTGCACCGGCTGCGCGGGCGCGGCGCTGGGCGGGCTGCTCGGGGGAGCCGCCGGCTTCGACGGAGCGGGGGCCGGGGCCTCGGACTTCTTCTGCGGGACGGGCGGCGCGGAGGGAGCGGAGGAGGCCGGCGCCGACGGCGTGGCCGGGGCGCTGGGCGAGGAGGGCGTGGCCGTCGGCGCCGCCGACGCGGCCCGGCTCGGCCCGGCAGGCGTGGGCGCCGCCTCGGTGGGCTTCCGCGATTCGCTGCCCTGCGGCCGTATGTCGGGGGTGCGGCTCGCCTGGACCCGGGGGCCGGTCATCGTGTCGCCGCTCACCTTGTACGTACCGCCGCCGGGCAGCAGACCCGAGGCGACGGCCACGGCGCCCACGGCCACCGCCGCGGAGACGCCGAGCAGCCCGGTGCGCACGGGCGCCGCGGCCCGCTTCCTCCGGCGCGACCCACCTCGGGGCCGGCCGCCCCGGCCCGCCGACGCTTCGGCGGGCGCGGGGTCGGCGGCGGAGCGACGATGGCGTCCCATCTGCGGTGCCTTCCTCCATGCCGGGGCAATGCCTGACGCATTGCCGCGCGGGCCGCGGTCGGCCCGAAATGATCAAATAGCCACTAACCCATACGGGTGAGGCCGATTGCGTCGCGACTGTACGCCATGGCGCATGGGGGTGAAGTGCAGCGTGAGCAATTGGCCGGTTAGCGTGCACGTATGAACGAGGATGCGCACGGAGATGTTCGAGTCACGGCCTGGGTGCGCGGGCGAGTACAGCAAGTCGGCTTCCGCTGGTTCACCAGGGCAAATGCTCTGGAGATCGGCGGCCTCCGCGGGTTCGCCCTCAATCTGGACGACGGGCGGGTCCAGGTCGTCGCCGAGGGGCCACGTGAGAATTGCCACCGTTTGCTGGAGTGGCTTCGCTCCGGCGACACACCGGGGCGGGTCGACGGAGTGACCGAGATCTGGGACACAGCCCGGGGCGGCTACGACAGCTTCGCGATCCGCTGAGCCGGGGCCCCGCCGTGCGTGAGCCGGCCGCGGTGACACCGCGCGTCCGGCTCGCAACCACGCGCTGACCTCGAACGATCTGACTGTTGCCATCTCGCGTCCGGCGTGGAAGGCTGCGGCAGTAAGGACGATCTCCACGCCCCCGGGGCTCCGAGGAGAGGCAGCGCCGCCCGGTCCGCGGCCGCGTGCCCCCGGATTGCCCATGGATACGGGGCGTGATCGTGTTGACCGTCAAACTTTTTGGTGAGACTCTGGAAGCCCCGCGCACCTTAGCTGTTTGGCATGAAGAACCGCAGTCAAGTCCAAGCACCGCGGGTGCGATTCCCTCACGACCCACACCGCTTCGGTCGGTCACTCAGTGTGGAGGACCATCCATCATGGCAAAGGCGCTTCTCGGTTACGTCGGCGGTTCCGACCCGCGACTCCTCGCCGAGATGCGACGGCTCCAGCAGCGCGTCCAGGACCTTGAGTCCGAGCTCAACCGGATTCAGTCCGAGAACGACGTGCTCGCCGCTGCCGCCGCTTCGCACCGCGGAGATTCGCTGCTCGAAGGCATCGACATCGACGTCCCCCAGGCGGAGCCCGCCCTCACCTGATCCAGGTGGGAGAGGCTTCGTTCTCTCGTCGAGATCGAGAGATCCGCAAGACCTGCAATGTATTGCAAGGGACGCTTCGGCGTCCCTTCTTTCTTTCCGCCGGTGGGTGCCGGAGGGGTGCTCCGCCTTTCCCTTCACGCTCTGATCTGCCCTGCACCTTCCTGGGCGAAACCGGGAGCTGAAGGTAGAGTCCGGCGGCGTGCACCTCAAGGCCCTCACCCTGCGCGGATTCAAATCATTCGCCTCCGCGACCACGCTGAAGTTCGAGCCGGGCATCACCTGCGTGGTGGGGCCCAATGGATCAGGCAAGTCCAATGTCGTGGACGCGCTGAGCTGGGTCATGGGTGAGCAGGGCGCCAAGTCGCTGCGCGGCGGAAAGATGGAGGACGTCATCTTCGCCGGGACGACCGGCCGCCCGCCGCTGGGCCGGGCCGAGGTCTCCCTCACCATCGACAATTCCGACGGCGCGCTGCCCATCGAATACGCCGAAGTCACCATCACGCGGATCATGTTCCGCAACGGCGGCAGCGAATACCAGATCAACGGCGACACCTGCCGGCTTCTCGACATTCAGGAACTGCTCTCCGACTCCGGCATCGGCCGCGAGATGCACGTCATCGTCGGACAGGGCCAGCTCGACTCCGTGCTGCACGCCGACCCGATGGGCCGGCGCGCCTTCATCGAGGAGGCGGCCGGCGTCCTCAAGCACCGCAAGCGCAAGGAGAAGGCGCTGCGCAAGCTGGACGCGATGAAGGCCAACCTGGCCCGTGTCCAGGACCTGACCGACGAGCTGCGCCGCCAGCTCAAGCCGCTCGGCCGGCAGGCCGCCGTGGCCCGCCGCGCCGCCGTCATCCAGGCCGACCTGCGCGACGCCCGGCTGCGGCTGCTCGCCGACGACCTCGTACGCATGCGGGAGGCGCTCAGCGCCGAGATCGCCGACGAGGCCGAGCTGCTGCGCCGCAAGGAGAGCGCCGCCGCCGACCTCCGGGCGGCCCTCGCCCGGGAGGCCCAACTGGAGGAGCACGTACGGCGATTGGCGCCTCGGCTCCAGCGCGCCCAGCAGACCTGGTACGAGCTGTCCCAGCTGGCCGAGCGGGTGCGCGGCACGATCTCGCTTGCCGACGCCCGGGTCAAGAGCGCGCGTGCCCAGCCCCCCGAGGAGCGGCGCGGCCGTGACCCCGAGGACATGGAGCGCGAGGCCGCCCGGATCCGCGAACAGGAGGCCGAGCTGGAGGCCGCTCTCGAAGCGGCCGAGCACGCCCTGGAGGACACCGCGGCCCACCGCGCGGATCTGGAGCGGGAACTCGCCGTCGAGGAAAGGCGTTTGAAGGATGTGGCCCGGGCCATCGCGGACCGCCGCGAAGGGCTCGCGCGACTGCACGGCCAGGTCAACGCGGCGCGCAGCCGCGCGGGTTCCGCCCAGGCCGAGATCGACCGGCTCGCCGGCGCGCGCGACGAGGCGGGCGAGCGGGCCGCGCTCGCCCAGGAGGAGTACGAGCGGCTCAAGGCCGAGGTGGACGGCCTCGAAGCCGACGACACCGAGCTTGCCGACGCCCACGACGCGGCCAGGCGGGAGCTGGCGGCGGCCGAGGCGGCGCTGGGCGGCGCCCGCGAGGAAGCCACCGCCGCCGAGCGGAAACGTGCCGCCGTCGCCGCCCGGCACGACGCCCTCGCGCTCGGGCTGCGCCGCAAGGACGGCACGGGCGCGCTGCTCGGCGCCCGCGACGCGCTGGCCGGGCTGCTCGGGCCCGCGGCCGAACTGCTCACCGTGGCACCCGGCTATGAGGTGCCGCTCGCCGCGGCCCTCGGTGTCGCGGCCGATGCCATCGCGGTCAGCGGGCCCTCGTCGGCCGCCGAGGCCATCCGGCTGCTGCGCAAGCAGGACGCCGGCCGCGCGGCCCTGCTCCTGAGCGGCGCCCCCGAGGACGAGCGCCCGGCCCCCGGCGAGGGCCCGCCCCGCGCCGCCGACCTGGTGCGCGGCCCCGCCGAACTGATGCCCGCCGTACGGCACCTGCTGCGCGGGGTCGTGGTGGTCGCAACGCTGGAGGACGCGGAGGACCTGGTCTACGCGCGGCCCGCGCTCACCGCCGTCACCGCCGACGGCGATCTGCTCGGCGCCCACTTCGCGCACGGCGGCTCGGCCGGCGCACCCAGCCTTCTGGAGGTCCAGGCCGCCGTCGACGAGGCCGCCGCCGAACTCGCCGACCTGGCCGTACGCTGCGAGGAACTGGCCGGGGCCCAGCGGGCGGCGCAGGAGCGTCGCGGTCAACTGGCCCTGGAAGTGGAGGAGTCGGGGGAGCGGAGGCGGGCCGCCG
The DNA here is from genome assembly GCF_002803085.1 of Streptomyces sp. CB01201. Classification (GTDB taxonomy): domain Bacteria; phylum Actinomycetota; class Actinomycetes; order Streptomycetales; family Streptomycetaceae; genus Streptomyces; species Streptomyces hundungensis. Next base: position 75,481 of record NZ_NNBJ01000014.1, read on the forward strand.
AGAAGGCGCGGTCCGCGGTGGCCCAGCAGCTCGGACGGCTCGCCGGGCAGGCCCGTGGCGCGGCGGGCGAGGCCGAGCGGACCGCTGCCGCCGCAGCCCGCGCCCAGGAGGCGCTGGAGCGGGCGACCGAGGAGGCCGAAGAGCTGGCCGAGCGGCTCCTGGTGGCCGAGGAGCTGCCGGTCGAGGAGGAGCCCGACACCTCGGTCCGCGACCGGCTGGCGGCGGACGGCGCCAACGCCCGGCAGACCGAGATGGAGGCCCGCCTCCAGGCCCGTACCCACGAGGAGCGCGTCAAGGCGCTCGCCGGACGGGCCGAGGCGCTCGACCGCGGGGCCGCGGCCGAGCGCGAGGCGCGGGCCCGGGCCGAGCAGCGGCGCGCCCGGCTGCGGCACGAGGCCGCCGTCGCCGAGGCCGTTGCCGCGGGGGCCCGGACCCTGCTCGGCCACGTCGAGGTGTCGCTGGTGCGGGCCGACCGGGAGCGGGCCGGTGCCGAGGCCGCGAAGGGGGAGCGGGAGCAGGAGCTGGCCGCGGCCCGCGGGGCCGGCCGGGATCTGAAGGCAGAACTCGACAAACTCACTGATTCAGTTCACCGCGGCGAGGTACTAGGAGCTGAGAAGCGGCTGCGGATCGAGCAGCTGGAGACCAAGGCGCTGGAGGAGCTGGGGGTCGAGCCGGCCGGGCTCGTGGCCGAGTACGGGCCCGACCAGCCGGTGGCCCCCTCTCCGCCCGCCGAGGGGGAGGAGCTGCCGGATGATCCACTGCACCCGCGCAACCAGCCCGTCCCGTATGTGCGGGCCGAGCAGGAGAAGCGGCTCAAGGCAGCCGAACGGGCGTACCAGCAGCTCGGAAAGGTCAATCCGCTCGCCCTTGAGGAGTTCGCGGCGCTGGAGGAGCGCCACAAGTTCCTTTCCGAGCAGCTGGAAGACCTCAAGAAGACCCGGGCCGACCTCCTTCAAGTCGTGAAGGAGGTCGACGAGCGGGTCGAGCAGGTCTTCACCGAGGCCTACCGGGACACGGCCCGGGAGTTCGAGGGCGTGTTCTCGCGGCTCTTCCCGGGCGGCGAGGGCCGGCTGATCCTGACCGACCCGGGCAACATGCTGGCCACCGGAGTCGACGTGGAGGCGCGCCCGCCGGGCAAGAAGGTCAAGCGCCTCTCGCTGCTCTCGGGCGGCGAGCGGTCCCTGACGGCGGTGGCCCTGCTCGTCTCCATCTTCAAGGCCAGGCCCAGCCCGTTCTACGTGATGGACGAGGTCGAGGCCGCCCTGGACGACACCAACCTCCAGCGCCTCATCCGGATCATGCAGGAGCTCCAGGAGTCCTCCCAGCTGATCGTGATCACGCACCAGAAGCGGACGATGGAGGTCGCCGACGCGCTGTACGGCGTCTCGATGCAGGGCGACGGCGTCTCCAAGGTCATCAGCCAGCGGCTCCGCTGAACGGCGCGGGGGTGGGTATCCCGCCTGCCCCCGCAGCTGTTCAAGTCTTGAATGAACACCCGTCACCGGTCCCTGAAAATTCACAACCGACCAGGTATTGACTTAGAAACTTGAAGGCATAGTCTCTGCAACGTTGTCTTTACGTTCAAGTGGTGGGTGACCGGAAGTTGTGCGCCACTTAGACGGAGTCCCCTCACCCCCGGCGGCGTTGCCGGGCGGCCCCAGGAGTACACGTGACCAGTACCGCGCAGTCGCAGGCGTCCGGAGGCGGCCACACCGCTCCGGACCACCTCGGCCATGTCATCTTCATCACGGCGGCGGCCGCGATGGGCGGCTTCCTCTTCGGCTACGACAGTTCCGTGATCAACGGCGCCGTAGAGGCGATCCGCGACCGGTACTCCATCGGCTCGGGAACGCTCGCCCAGGTCATCGCCATCGCCCTGATCGGCTGTGCGATCGGAGCCGCCACGGCGGGCCGGATCGCCGACCGCATCGGCCGCATCCGCTGCATGCAGATCGCGGCGACCCTCTTCACCATCAGCGCCGTCGGCTCCGCGCTGCCGTTCGCGCTCTGGGACCTCGCCTTCTGGCGGATCATCGGCGGCTTCGCCATCGGCATGGCCTCGGTCATCGGCCCGGCCTACATCGCCGAGGTCGCCCCGCCCGCCTACCGCGGCCGGCTCGGCTCCTTCCAGCAGGCCGCCATCGTCATCGGCATCGCGATCTCCCAGCTCGTCAACTGGGGCATCCTGAACGCCGCCCACGGCGACCAGCGCGGCAAGCTCATGGGCCTGGAGGCCTGGCAGGTCATGCTCGGCGTGATGGTCGTCCCGGCCGTCCTGTACGGGCTGCTCTCCTTCGCCATCCCCGAGTCGCCGCGCTTCCTCATCTCGGTCGGCCGTGACGCCGACGCCAAGAAGGTGCTCGCCGACGTCGAGGGCAAGGACGTCGACCTGGACGCCCGCGTCGCCGAGATCGAGCACGCGATGCGCTCCGAGCACAAGTCGAGCTTCAAGGACCTGCTCGGCTCGAAGATGGGCTTCCTGCCCATCGTCTGGGTCGGCATCGGCCTCTCGGTCTTCCAGCAGCTCGTCGGCATCAACGTCGCGTTCTACTACTCCTCGACGCTGTGGCAGTCCGTCGGCATCGACCCGTCCAGCTCGTTCTTCTACTCGTTCACCACGTCGATCATCAACATCATCGGCACCGTGATCGCGATGGTCCTGGTCGACCGGGTCGGCCGCAAGCCGCTCGCGCTCGTCGGCTCCATCGGCATGGCGATCGCCCTCGCGGTCGAGGCCTGGGCGTTCTCCGCCCACCTCGTCGACGGCAAGCTCCCCAACACCGAGGGCGTCGTGGCACTGATCGCCGCCCACGTCTTCGTGCTCTTCTTCGCCCTGTCGTGGGGCGTGGTGGTCTGGGTCTTCCTCGGCGAGATGTTCCCGAACCGGATCCGCGCCGCCGCCCTCGGCGTGGCCGCGGCCGCCCAGTGGATCGCCAACTGGGCCATCACCGCGAGCTTCCCGAGCCTGTCGGACTGGAACCTGTCCGGCACGTACGTCATCTACGCGATCTTCGCCGCGCTCTCGATCCCCTTCGTGCTCCGGTACGTCAAGGAGACCAAGGGCAAGGCGTTGGAGGAGATGGGCTAATCCCCGCTGCCCCTCTCTCCTCTCATCAAACCGCCCCGGCTCGCCCGTCGAGCCGGGGCGGTTTGGTGCTGAATTCCTGATTCCGGGTCATCCGTGCCAGGCTTTTGATCATGGAAAAGAGAACCAACCCCGTCGCCGTCTTCAACTTCATCGGCGTCGGCGCGGCCGTGCTGTTACCGGGGATATCGCTGCGCGAAGGCGCCTCGCCCGTTCTGGGCTTCGTGCTCACGGGCCTGCTGTTCGTCGTCGTCAACCAGGCGATCCGGTGCTACCCGACGGACATCCGCAGCGCCCCGCCCGTCATGCTCCTGATCCTCGGGGCCGTCGGCGTCGTGCAGGACACGCTCTTGTGGCTGCTCGCCGGATGGGTCGGCGGCAAACTGGACGGCTTCGAGGTCGACGGCTTCGGGACGGCCCTGCTCGGCGGCCTCGTCGTGCGGACCGTGGTCCTCGTCCTCATGGCTCTCGCACCACGCCGGACGGAAGACGCGGAACCGGCCTAGAGCCGTATCGGGCAACCTTCGCCCCTCCCTCCATGACGTCATGGAGGGCCTCTTTCGGCGATCAGGTGAGGTGCTCCCATAAGGCCGAGGTCTCTCGATGGCGACCGGATCCGCCGGACAGACCCTAGAGCGCCGGCAGCACCCGGTCGCAGAACAGGTGGAGGCTGCTCCACGCCTCGTCGATGGGCATGCCGCCGCACAGCGGGTGCAGGACCAGGGAGTCGGAGGCCAGTGAGGCGCACTGCTCCGGGGTCAGCACCCGGTAGACGCCCTCCGCGCGCAGCTCGGCCACCGTCGTCGCCGCGGACTTCACCGCCGAGCGGATGTCCTTGGACTGCCAGGACGCGTACATCCGCGCCTCGTGCAGGAAGTGCTCGCCGTACTCGGCCCAGGTCCGGTCGGGGTCCTCGCTGATGTGCAGCAGGGGCGTCGCCGCCGCCGGCATCATGCAGAAGCCCTCGGTGCCGTACTCGGCGAGCTTCTCGTTGTAGTACGACTCCAGGTCCGGCAGATGGGCGCTCGGGAAGAACGGCAGGCCGAGCCGGGCCGCCCGGTTCGCGGCCGCCCGTGAGGAGCCGCCGACCAGCAGCATCGGGTGCGGCTCGGTGAACGGGCGCGGTGTGACCCGCACTTGGCGGCCCCGGAAGGTGAACTCCTCGCCGCTCCACGCCTTCAGAAGGGTTTCCAAAAGCTCGTCCTGGAGCTTGCCGCGCCGGCCCCACTCGACGCCCTGCTGCTCGTACTCGGCGGGCCGGTAGCCGATCCCGGAGACCGTCACCAGACGGCCGCCGCTCACCAGGTCGAGCACCGCGATGTCCTCGGCCAGACGCAGCGGGTCGTACAGGGGGCCGATGATCGCCGAGACGGTCACCGCGATGCGGCGGGTCGCGCCGAAGACCGCGCCCGCGAAGGCGAACGGGGAGGGCAGCCAGTTGTTGTCCGTGCCGTGGTGCTCCTCGGTCTGGACGGTGTCGATGCCCCGGTCGTCGGCGAACGCCGCCATCTCCAGGGCCGCCCGGTAGCGGGCGGACAGGGACTGCGCGGTGGCGTCCGGGTCCACCAGGTTCATGCGTACGACCGTGAACGGCATGGCAAAGTCCCCCTCCACCGGGTGGGTTCCGTGGGAACCCGGGCGAAGGGGGACGGTAGCTGACGGAGCGTCAGACGGCCAGAGTCTCGGCGGACTTGGCGGTGTCGGCGCCCTCGGGTGCCTCGGACTGCACCACCGGCGGCTTGGGCAGCGCGAGGTACAGCAGGCCGGAGATCACGATCGTGGCGATCCAGCCGAGGCCGTACTCGCCGACCGGGTTGTTCGCGGAGAGCGGGCCCGTGAACCAGTCGGACTTGGTGAACATCAGGCCGCCGAGCAGACCCACCGCCCAGGCGATGACCGCGGCGGGGGCGAAGCCGGCCTTGTACCAGTAGGCGCTCGTACGCGTCGTGTCGAGCAGCGCCTTCGCGTCGTACTCGGTGCGCCGCAGCATGTCCGCGCCGAACACGCCGACCCAGGCGGAGAAGGCGACGGCGAGCAGCGAGAGGAAGGCGATGAAGGAGCCCATGAAGCTGGTGGCGACCAGCATCAGGATGCCGCCGAAGACCAGCGAGATGACCGCGTTGACGGAGACCGCCCAGTGCCGCGGGATCTTGAAGCCGAGGGTCTGCGCGGTGAAGCCCGCCGAGTACATCGACATCGAGTTGATCAGCAGCATGCCGACGAGCGCGATCAGCAGGTAGGGCACCGCGATCCACATCGGCAGGATCTCGCCGAGGAAGGACACCGGGTCGGCGGCCGAGGCGAGGTCGGGCGTGGAGACGGCCATGACCGCGCCCATCAGGACCATCGGCAGCACCACGATGCCGGCGCCGCCGATCGAGTTGCCGACGATCGCCCTGGAGGAGGCGGTGCGCGGCAGGTAGCGGGCGAAGTCGGGGGCGGACGGGATCCAGCTGACACCGCCCGCGGCGATCATGCCGATGCCGGCGACCATCAGCGAGGTCTTGCCGGCCGGCTGGTGGAAGACGGCGGACCAGTCGGTGTTCAGCACGAGGTAGACGAGCACCAGGACCGAGAACGCGCCGAACAGGAACGTCGCGTACTTGTTGCACTTCTGGACGACGTGGATGCCGAGGCCCGAGATGGCGAACGTGATGACCACGAAGACGGCGAGCGTCACGATGATCAGGAACGTGTTGCTCTTGATCCCGAAGAGGATGTCGAGGACGGTCAGCACCGCGTAGGCGCCGGTCACCGCGTTGATGGTCTCCCAGCCCCAGCGCGCCACCCAGATCAGCGAACCGGGCAGCAGATTGCCGCGCTGGCCGAACACCGCGCGCGACAGCGCCATGCCGGGGGCGCCGCCGCGCTTGCCCGCGATCCCGATGAGCCCGACCAGGCCGTACGAGAGGATGGGCGCGCACACGGCGACCACGATCGCCTGCCAGAAGTTGAGCTTGTACGCGACGACGAGGCTGGCGCCCATCGTGAGCAGCAGCACGCTGATGTTCGCGGCGACCCAGGTGGGGAAGAGCTCGCGGGTTCTGGCGGTGCGCTCCGCGTCCGGCACGGGCTCCAGGCCACGTGTTTCCAGGGCGCTCTGCGCTTCGTCGGGGGAGCCGGTGTCGTTCATGGGGGTGGAGTTCCGTGCCTCTCGCTCGGCTCGACACTGAGCCGGTGGGGGTAGTCGAAGGGGACTCTACGCGCGTTGATGCAGCTACCTCTATCGTACTTTAATCTGACACCTGCCCCATAATTCCCTTCCGTTCTCGGAGGAAGGTACAAACTGGGCCCTCGCGGACTCGTACCCGATACTGGGAGCGTTATGGAATTCGTCATCCTTGCTGTAGTCATCGCCCTGGTCGCGGTCGGCGCGATCAGCGGGCTCGTGGTCAGCAGCCGCAAGAAGAAGCAGCTGCCGCCCACCGCGCCGCCGAGCACGCCGACCATCACAGCCCCGCCCGCAGAGCCTCAGGTCGGTGAGGACGCCGCGGAGACGGCGGAGGAACCGCGCCGCACCATTGAGGAGGTCGGCCTTCCCGAGGCCCCCGCCACCCCGGTCGTCATCGAGGAGCCCGCCGCCCCCGAGGCGCCGGCGCTCGATGTGCCCGAGCCGACCGCCGGCCGGCTCGTCCGGCTGCGGGCCCGCCTCGCCCGCTCGCAGAACTCGCTCGGCAAGGGTCTGCTCACCCTGCTCTCCCGCGAACACCTCGACGAGGACACCTGGGAGGAGATCGAGGACACCCTGCTGACCGCCGACGTCGGCGTCGCGCCCACCCAGGAGCTGGTCGACCGGCTCCGCGAGCGCGTCCGGGTGCTCGGCACCCGCACGCCCGACGACCTGCGCACCCTGCTGCGCGAGGAGCTGCTCTCCCTGCTCGGCACCGACTTCGACCGCGAGGTCAAGACGGAGGGCGGCGAGACCGTCCCCGGCGTCGTCATGGTCGTCGGCGTGAACGGCACCGGCAAGACCACCACCACCGGCAAGCTCGCCCGCGTCCTGGTCGCCGACGGCAAGTCCGTCGTGCTCGGCGCGGCCGACACCTTCCGCGCGGCCGCCGCCGACCAGCTCCAGACCTGGGGCGAGCGCGTCGGCGCCCGTACCGTGCGCGGCCCCGAGGGCGGTGACCCGGCCTCGATCGCGTACGACGCCGTCAAGGAGGGCATCGCCGAGGGCGCGGACGTCGTGCTCATCGACACCGCGGGCCGGCTGCACACCAAGACCGGCCTCATGGACGAGCTCGGCAAGGTCAAGCGCGTCGTCGAGAAGCACGGCCCGCTCGACGAGGTGCTGCTGGTGCTCGACGCCACGACCGGGCAGAACGGCCTGGTCCAGGCCCGGGTGTTCGCCGAGGTCGTCGACATCACCGGCATCGTCCTGACCAAGCTGGACGGCACCGCCAAGGGCGGCATCGTCATCGCCGTCCAGCGTGAACTGGGCGTCCCCGTCAAGCTCGTCGGACTCGGCGAGGGCGCGGACGACCTGGCCCCGTTCGAGCCCGAGGCGTTCGTCGACGCGCTGATCGGCGACTGAGCCCCACCCTTCGCGCACCGACGCCCCGCCGCATCTGCCCGATGCGGCGGGGCGTCGGCGCGTTCCCGGCCTAGGCCGCCGAACGATGGCAGATGTAGGCCAGCGTGCCGAGCAGGAGGCGGGCCTCCGGGGGGCGGGTCGCGGTGTCGAGCGAGGGCGGGCGCAGCCAGTTGACCTCGCCGGAGGGCGGCGCCGGCACATAGCTGCCGCGCGGCGGGCAGCGCAGATCGAGGACCGCGTCGTCCCAGCCCATCCGGTAGAGCAGCCGGGGGAGTTCGGCGCAGGCGCCCGGCGCGACGTAGAAGTGGGTGCGGCCGGTGGGCGTCGAGGACACCGGGCCCAGGGGCAGCCCCATCCGCTCCAGGCGCACCAGTGCCCGCCGGCCCGCGGGGGCCGCCACGTCCAGCACGTCGAAGGTCCGCCCGACCGGCAGCAGCACGGCGGCGCCCGGGCACTGCGACCAGGCCTCGGTGACGTCGTCGAGCGTGGCCCCCGCCGGGACCTCGGGGGTGAAGGCGAGCGGATGGGCGCCCGGCTCCGTACACGAGGAACTGCCGCACGAGCACACGCCGTTGAGGGCCCGGGCGCCGGGTGCCACGGCCCACCCCCACAGGCCGGTGTACTCGGCGACGGCCGTGGCCTCGCTGGTGCGGGTCGTGCGTGTGGAGCGGCCGCGGCGCCAAGAGCCGGGCCGGGTCTCCCTGATGCCCCGGCTGCCGCCGATCGTGAAGCCCATGCCCCCTCCAACGGGTCTGCCGCGTCAGTGGTTACGACGCCAGTGGCGTAGTCGTGACGATCCGGAGTTTTCCCGTCACTTTCCGTTTCCGCCAGGTCGGATGCGGTCGTGAAAGGGGTGGTGCGATGCGCTTCGTGCGCCCCGGCGCACTCCGCTCCACCCGACGCTGATCGTCCTGTGTCAAGTGAATCGCGCCTGGCGGCAGGGGAGTTCATTCGATGGGGTGGCGAATGGTGGCGTTTCTGGAATCGCCATGGCCGGACGGGTGATCGTAGGATTACCGTCGGTACACGGACCTGGGGGATGGGCGCACCCGTGGGTATGCCGGGGGCAAGGCGGTTTCCGGTCCGAGCGGGTGCAACCGCGGGACAGGAGGCCCAACTAGCGGCATTCTGATAGGGGTTCGCGCGATCGACGCACAACCGACGCACATGAGGCTTCAGCAGATTGGGGGCGTTCCAGTGGGCGGCAGTGGGGCTAGCGGTACGAGCGCCGGAAAGCGCCCCAACGAACAGCTGGGTTCGTGGTTCGTACGGAGCGGCTGGTCGAAGGGTGAGCTGGCGCGCCAGGTGAACCGGCGGGCGCGCCAGATGGGCGCCCACCACATCAGCACCGACACCTCCAGAGTCCGGCGCTGGCTCGACGGCGAGATGCCGCGCGAGCCCATTCCGCGCATCCTCTCGGAGCTGTTCTCGGAGCGCTTCGGGAGCATCGTCGCGATCGAGGACCTCGGCCTGCGCCAGGCCCACCAGTCGCCCTCGGTGTCCGGGGTCGACCTGCCGTGGGCCGGGCCCCAGACGGTGTCGCTGCTCAGCGAGTTCTCGCGCAGCGACCTCATGCTCGCCCGGCGCGGCTTCCTCGGCACCTCGCTGATGCTGGCCGCGGGCCCCTCCCTGATCGAGCCCATGCAGCGCTGGCTCGTGCCCTCGCCGGCCGGCGAGCCCGGGCCCCCGGAGACCGCCGCCAGCGCGCGGCGCCCCTCCCGGCTCTCCCGCCCCGAGCTGGAACTGCTCGAATCCACCACCGCGATGTTCCGCCAGTGGGACGCCCAGTGCGGCGGCGGCCTGCGCCGCAAGGCCGTGGTCGGCCAGCTCCACGAGGTCACCGACCTGCTCCAGGAGCCCCAGCCGACCGACACCTCCAAGCGCCTGTTCAAGTGCGCGGCCGAACTCGCGGAGCTCGCCGGCTGGATGAGCTACGACGTCGGCCTCCAGCCCACCGCCCAGAAGTACTTCGTGCTGGCCCTGCACGCCGCCAAGGAGGCGGGCGACAAGCCGCTCGGCTCGTACATCCTGTCCTCCATGAGCCGGCAGATGATCCACCTCGGCCGGCCCGACGACGCGCTCGAACTCATCCACCTCGCCCAGTACGGCAGCCGCGACTGCGCCACCGCCCGTACCCAGGCCATGCTGTACGCGATGGAGGCCCGCGCCTACGCCAACATGGGCCAGCCCAGCAAGACCAAGCGCGCCGCCCGGATGGCCGAGGACACCTTCGGTGACGCCGGGCTCGACGGCGAGCCGGAGCCCGACTGGATCCGCTTCTTCTCCGAGGCGGAGCTCAACGGGGAGAACGCCCACTCCTACCGCGACCTCGCCTATGTGGCCGGCCGCAGCCCCACCTACGCCTCGCTCGCCGAGCCCGTGATGGAACAGGCGGTCGCCCTGTTCGGCAAGGACGAGGAGCACCAGCGCAGTTACGCCCTGAACCTCATCGGGATGGCCACCGTGCACCTGCTCAAGCGGGAGCCCGAGCAGTCGACCGTGCTGGCCGAGCAGGCCCTCGGGGTCGCCAAGCGGGTCCGCTCCGAGCGGGTCAACACCCGGCTGCGCAAGACCGTCGACACCGCCGCGCGCGACTTCTCGGACGTGGCCGAGGTGGTGCGGATGACCGACCTGCTCACCAAGGAGCTGCCCGAGACGGCCGAGGCCGTCTGACCCACCCGCCGTCGCCCGGCTCCGCGACGGCATACAAGACCCCGGCCGCGACACCTACCCCGTTCAGCCCGACTCGGCTCCCCCACGCCAGGTCAAACGGGTGGCGTCGCGGCCGGTCCGCCAGGTGCGGGCGCCCTCGGACGGCAGCGCCCGCTCCCGGCCGATCCGGCAGTTCACGGGCACGTAACACGCCCGCCTCCTTCGTCACTGCGGTGAAACATCGAGCGGCATCGACGGAAACCGCGCTGGGACAACCTCATGGCGCATAACCGGCCCCCGGCCAGTTCCCGCCCGAGTAACGCCCCCGCACGGGCCGTACCGACGACGAGGAGACGCCGATGCCTCCAGGCATCACGCTCGCAGCTGACGCTCCGCAGCTGTCCAGCGCCAACACCGGATTCATGCTGATCTGCTCAGCGCTGGTGATGATCATGACGCCCGGCCTCGCCTTCTTCTACGGAGGCATGGTCCGCGTCAAGAGCACCCTCAACATGCTGATGATGAGCTTCATCAGCCTCGGCATCGTCACGATCCTGTGGGTGCTCTACGGATTCAGCCTGACCTTCGGCGAGAGCAACGGCTTCATCGGCTGGTCCAAGGACTACTTCGGGCTCAGCGGCATCGGCCTGGTCCAGCTCTGGCCCGGATACACCATCCCGATCTACGTCTTCGCCGTGTTCCAGCTGATGTTCGCGGTCATCACACCCGCGCTCATAAGCGGGGCGCTCGCCGACCGTGTCAAGTTCACCGCCTGGTCGCTGTTCACGGCCCTGTGGGTCACCGTCGTCTACTTCCCCGTCGCGCACTGGGTGTGGGCCTCGGACGGCTGGCTCTTCAAGAAGGGCGTCATCGACTTCGCCGGCGGCACCGCCGTGCACATCAACGCGGGTGCGGCCGCTCTCGGCGTGATCCTCGTCATCGGCAAGCGGGTCGGCTTCAAGAAGGACCCGATGCGGCCGCACAGCCTGCCGCTCGTCATGCTCGGCGCGGCCCTGCTCTGGTTCGGCTGGTTCGGCTTCAACGCCGGCTCCTGGCTCGGCAACGACGACGGCGTGGGCGCCGTGATGTTCGTCAACACCCAGGTCGCCACGGCCGCGGCCATGCTCGCCTGGCTGCTCTACGAGAAGCTGCGCCACGGCTCCTTCACCACCCTCGGCGCCGCCTCCGGCGCGGTCGCGGGCCTCGTCGCGATCACCCCCGCGGGCGGCTGCGTCAGCCCGCTGGGCGCGATCGCGGTCGGCGCGATCGCGGGCGTCCTGTGCGCCATGGCCGTCGGCCTCAAGTACCGCTTCGGGTTCGACGACTCGCTCGACGTCGTCGGCGTCCACATGGTCGGCGGGATCACCGGCTCGCTGCTCATCGGCCTCTTCGCCACCGGCGGCGTACAGTCCACCGCCAAGGGCCTCTTCTACGGAGGCGGCCTCGACCAGCTCGGCAAGCAGGCCATCGGAGTCGGCGCGGTCCTCGGCTACTCCCTCGTGGTCTCCGCGGTCCTCGCCCTCGCCCTCGACAAGACGATCGGGATGCGGGTGCCGGAGGACGACGAGGTCTCCGGCATCGACCAGGTCGAGCACGCCGAGACGGCGTACGACTTCAGCGGCGCGGGCGGCGGCACGATCCCCCGCAAGGCCGTGCCGGTCCCGGGCGACGTGGCAGCGAACAAGAAGGTGGACGCATGAGGCTCATCACCGCGGTCGTCAAACCGCACCGGCTCGACGAGATCAAGGAAGCCCTCCACGCCTTCGGCGTCCAGGGCCTGACCGTCACCGAGGCCAGCGGCTACGGCCGCCAGCGCGGCCACACCGAGGTCTACCGCGGCGCCGAGTACACCGTCGACCTCGTCCCCAAGATCCGGATAGAGGTCCTGGTCGAGGACGAGGACGCCGAGGAACTCATCGACGTCGTGGTCAAGGCGGCCCGCACCGGAAAGATCGGCGACGGCAAGGTGTGGAGCGTGCCCGTCGAGACGGCGGTCCGGGTCCGGACCGGCGAACGCGGACCTGACGCACTGTAGGGGCGTCCGGTGGGCCCTGGCGGGGCCGTGCCCACCGACACCCCGGGAACACGGCAAGGAGCTGCTGGGTGACGAGCGTTGAAGTGAGTACCGGATCCAACGACGGCGACTCGGAGCCCGGCGGTTACGCGGCGGCCCGGCTGCGCCTTCTCACCGAGAAGGGGCGGTCCGGGCCGCCGCGCCGCGCGGCCCTGTCCCAGCTGACCGATGCCTGGCTGGCCACCCTGTTCGCCGGCGCGGTCGAAGGGTCCGGGGTGGGCGGGGCGGCCCTGGTCGCGGTCGGCGGCTACGGACGCGGCGAACTCTCCCCGCGCAGCGACCTCGACCTGCTGCTCCTGCACGACGGGCGGGCCGACGCCGGGGCACTCGCGCTGCTCGCCGACCGGCTCTGGTACCCGGTGTGGGACCTCGGCCTCGCCCTCGACCACTCGGTGCGCACCCCCGCCCAGGCCCGCAAGACGGCAGGCGAGGACCTCAAGGTGCAGCTCGGCCTCCTGGACGCCCGCCATGTGGCCGGCGACCTCGGCCTCACCACGGCGCTGCGCACCACCGTCCTCGCCGACTGGCGCAACACCGCCCCCGGGCGCCTGCCCGAGCTGGACGAGCTGTGCCGTGAACGGGCGCAGCGCCAGGGCGAGTTGCAGTACCTCCTGGAAGGCGACCTCAAGGAGGCCAGGGGCGGGCTGCGGGACGCGACCGCCCTGCGTGCGGTCGCCGCCTCCTGGGTCGCGGACGCCCCCCGCGAAGGCCTCGCCGAGGCCAGGCGCCGTCTGCTCGACGTGCGTGACGCGCTGCACCTGTGCACCGGCCGCGCCACCGACCGCCTCGCCCTCCAGGAACAGGACGCGGTGGCGGCCGAACTGGCGCTCCTGGACGCCGATGTGATGCTCCGTCAGGTATCGGAGGCGGCCCGCGTCATCTCCTACGCCGGCGACGTCACCTGGCGCGAGGTCGGCCGCGTGCTGCGCGCCCGCTCCGCCCGTCCCCGGCTGCGCCAGCTGTTCGGCGGCGGGCGCCCCGGCGCCCCCGAACGCACCCCGCTCGCCGAAGGCGTCGTCGAACAGGACGGCGAGGTCGGCCTCGCACTCGCCGCCCGCCCCGAGAAGGACCCCGTCCTCACGCTGCGCGCCGCGGCCGCGGCCGCCCAGGCGGGCCTGCCCATCTCCCGGCACGCCGTACGCCACCTGGCGGGCACGGCGGCCCCGCTGCCCACGCCCTGGCCCGCCGAGGCCCGCGACCGGCTGGTCTCGCTGCTCGGCGCGGGCGAGTCCACCGTCCCCGTGTGGGAGGCACTCGAAGCGGAAGGGCTCGTCACCGCGCTGCTTCCCGACTGGGAACGGGTGCGCTGCCGGCCCCAGCGCAACGCCGTACACACCTGGACCGTGGACCGCCACCTCGTCGAGACCGCGGTACGCGCCTCCCGCCTCACCCGCCGGGTGCACCGCCCCGACCTGCTCCTGGTCGCCGCCCTGCTGCACGACATCGGCAAGGGCTGGCCCGGCGACCACTCGGTGGCCGGCGAGACCATCGCCCGCGACGTCGCCACCCGGATCGGCTTCGACGCCGCCGACGTGGCCGTCGTCGCCACCCTCGTACGCCATCACCTGCTGCTCATCGAGACCGCGACCCGGCGCGACCTGGACGACCCGGTCACCGTGCGCTCGGTCGCCGAGGCCGTCGGCTCGACGGGCACCCTGGAACTGCTGCACGCCCTCACCGAGGCGGACGCGCTGGCCACCGGGCCGGCCGCCTGGTCCTCGTGGCGCGGCTCCCTCGTCGCCGACCTGGTCAAGCGGGCCTCGGCGGTCCTCGCGGGCGCGCCCGCGGACCCCGAACCCGCCGCGGTCACCGCCGAACAGGAACGCCTCGCCGTGGAAGCCCACCGCACCGGCGGCCCCGTCCTCGCCGTGCGGGCCCGCACCGACGGCTCGGACGAACACGAACCCCTCGGCGTGGAACTGCTCATCGCCGTCCCCGACCAGCCCGCCGTACTGCCCCTGACGGCCGGGGTGCTGGCCCTGCACCGCCTCACCGTCCGCGCCGCCGAGCTGCGCGCGGTCGACCTGCCCGACCCGGTCGGCGGCTCGGTCCTGCTCCTGGACTGGCGGGTGGCCGCGGCCTACGGCTCGCTGCCGCAGGCCGCCCGGCTGCGGGCCGACCTGGTGCGGGCGCTCGACGGCTCCCTCGACATCGGGGCCCGCCTGGCCGAACGCGAGGCCGCCTACCCGCGCCGCCGCGCCGCCCCGGCCCCGCCGGCCCGGGTGACCGTGGCACCCTCGGCCTCCCGGCACGCCACCGTCATCGAGGTCCGCGCCCAGGACGTCCCCGGCCTCCTGCACCGCATCGGGCACGCCCTGGAGAGCGCGGGCGTACGGGTGCGCTCCGCCCACGTCTCGACGCTCGGCTCCAACGCCGTGGACGCCTTCTACGTGACGGACGCGGACGGCGCGGCCCTCGGCGCGGGGGAGGCGGCGCGGGTGGCGGGGCAGCTGGAGTCGGCCCTGGGAGAGGTGCCCGGGCCCGCGTGAGCACCCCCGACGCGGGAAGGGGTGTGCAGGCACCCCCGCGTACCCCCACCCGCCGGGATACCCTGGGGCCTGTTCACCCGACCGCCCCACGAGCCGAGGACCCGCGACCACCGTGTTCGATACCCTTTCCGACCGCCTGAGTGCGACGTTCAAGAACCTCCGGGGCAAAGGACGCTTGAGCGAGGCGGACATCGACGCCACGGCGCGCGAGATCCGCATCGCTCTGCTTGAGGCCGACGTCGCGCTGCCCGTAGTCCGCGCCTTCATCAAGCAGGTCAAGGAGCGCGCGTCCGGCATCGAGGTCTCCCAGGCCCTCAACCCCGCCCAGCAGGTCATCAAGATCGTCAACGAGGAGCTCATCGGCATCCTCGGCGGCGAGACCCGGCGCCTGCGGTTCGCCAAGACCGCGCCGACCGTGATCATGCTCGCGGGCCTCCAGGGTGCCGGTAAGACCACCCTCGCCGGAAAGCTCGGCAAGTGGCTGAAGGGGCAGGGCCACTCCCCGCTCCTGGTGGCCTGCGACCTCCAGCGCCCCAACGCCGTCAACCAGCTGAGCGTCGTCGCCGAGCGCGCCGGAGTCGCGGTCTACGCGCCGGAACCGGGCAACGGCGTCGGCGACCCGGTCGAGGTCGCCAAGGACTCCATCGAGTACGCCCGGTCCAAGCAGTACGACGTGGTCGTGGTCGACACCGCCGGTCGCCTCGGCATCGACCAGGAGCTGATGCAGCAGGCCGCGGACATCCGCGACGCCGTCAGCCCCGACGAGGTCCTCTTCGTCGTCGACGCGATGATCGGTCAGGACGCGGTCAACACCGCGGAGGCCTTCCGCGACGGCGTCGGCTTCGACGGCGTGGTGCTCTCCAAGCTCGACGGCGACGCCCGCGGCGGTGCGGCGCTCTCGATCGCCCACGTCACGGGCAAGCAGATCATGTTCGCCTCCAACGGCGAGAAGCTGGAGGACTTCGACGCCTTCCACCCGGACCGGATGGCGTCCCGCATCCTCGACATGGGTGACCTGCTCACCCTGATCGAGCAGGCGGAGAAGACGTTCAGCCAGGCCGAGGCCGAGAAGATGGCCTCCAAGCTGGCGTCCAGCAAGGGCGGGAAGGACTTCACGCTCGACGACTTCCTGGCCCAGATGGAGCAGGTCCGCAAGATGGGCTCCATCTCCAAGCTGCTCGGCATGCTGCCCGGCATGGGGCAGATCAAGGACCAGATCAACAACATCGACGAGCGCGATGTGGACCGCACCGCGGCCATCATCAAGTCGATGACCCCCGGCGAGCGCCACGACCCGACGATCATCAACGGCTCGCGCCGCGCCCGTATCGCCAAGGGCTCCGGCGTCGAGGTCAGCGCGGTGAAGAACCTCGTCGAGCGCTTCTTCGACGCCCGCAAGATGATGTCCCGGATGGCCCAGGGCGGCGGCATGCCGGGCATGCCCGGGATGCCGGGCATGGGCGGCGGCCCCGGCCGGCAGAAGAAGCAGGTCAAGCAGGGCAAGGGCAAGCGCAAGAGCGGCAACCCGATGAAGCGCAAGGCCGAGGAGGCCGCGGCCGCCGAGCGCAAGGCGCAGGGCGGCGCGCTCGGGCTTCCCTCCGCCGAGGAGCAGAAGAACTTCGAGCTGCCCGACGAGTTCAAGAAGTTCATGGGCTGACCGCCCGCGACCGTATGTGCGGGGCGCCTCCCGATCGACCGGGGAGGCGCCCCGCACGCATTCCGGCACCTCATCAGGACCCGCCCGGAATGCCTTATTTATACGAGTCTCCAATAATGGCGCGTACCGGCCATGAGGAGAGCACGTGCCCACTTCCGTACCCCCGCGCGACCGCCCCGACCAGCCGTGGCGCTCGGAAGGGGCGCCCCCGCCGCCCGCGCCGAAGAAGAAGATGCCCGGCGGCTGGGGCCGGCTGATCCTCACCGCCCTGATCGTCTACCTGATCACCAATCTGATCCTGTCGTTCTTCAACGACGGCGACGAGCCGACCGTCTCGTACACCGAGTTCAGCAAGCAGGTCACGGCCGGCAACGTCTCCAAGATCTACGCCAAGGGCGACGCCATCCAGGGCCAGCTCAAGAACAAGGCGCCCGTCCCGTCCGGCGAGGGCAGCGGCGACTACACGAAGTTCACCACCCAGCGCCCCACCTTCGCCGACGACGACCTGTGGGCCCAGCTGACCAAGCAGAACGTCACCGTCACCGCCGAGCCCGTCGTCGAACACCGCAGCTTCCTCGCCAACCTGCTCATCTCGCTCGCCCCGATGCTGCTGCTCGTCGTCCTGTGGCTGTTCATCGCCCGGCGCATGAGCGCGGGTCTCGGCGGCGGCGCCGGCGGGATGCTCGGCCGCAAGACGCCGCCCAAACCGGTCGAGATGGCCGACGACAAGCGCACCACCTTCAAGGACGTGGCCGGCATCGACGAGGTCGAGGGCGAGCTCAACGACGTCGTCGACTTCCTCAAGAACCCGGGCGCCTACCACGAGATGGGCGCCCGCATGCCCGGCGGCGTGCTGCTCGCGGGCCCGCCCGGCACCGGCAAGACGCTGCTCGCGCGGGCCGTCGCGGGGGAGGCCGGGGTGCCGTTCTTCTCGGCGTCGGCCTCGGAGTTCATCGAGATGATCGTGGGCGTCGGCGCCTCCCGCGTGCGCGAACTGTTCGCCGAGGCCCGCAAGGTCGCCCCCGCGATCATCTTCATCGACGAGATCGACACCATCGGCCGGGCCCGCGGCGGCGGCTCCGGCATGGGCGGCCACGACGAACGCGAACAGACCCTCAACCAGATCCTCACCGAGATGGACGGCTTCACCGGCTCCGAAGGCGTCATCGTGCTGGCCGCCACCAACCGGGCCGACGTCCTGGACCCGGCGCTCACCCGCCCCGGCCGCTTCGACCGCATCGTCCACGTCAGCCCGCCCGACCGGGGCGGCCGCGAGGCCATCTTGAAGATCCACACCCGTGAGATCCCGATGGCGCCGCAGGTCGATCTGGAGCAGGTAGCCCGCAGCACGCCCGGCATGACCGGAGCCGACCTCGCCAACCTCGCCAACGAGGCGGCCCTGCTCGCCGTCAAGCGCCAGCAGCGCGAGGTCACCCAGTCCGACCTCTCGGACGCCCTCGAAAAGGTCCAACTCGGCGCGGAGCGGCCCCTGGTGATGCCGTACGAGGAGCGCCGGCGCACCGCCTACCACGAGAGCGGCCACGCACTGCTCGGCATGCTCCAGCCCGGCGCCGACCCGGTCCGCAAGGTCACCATCGTGCCGCGCGGCCGCGCCCTCGGCGTCACCCTGTCCACCCCGGACGCCGACAAGTACGCCTACACCGAGGAATATCTGCGCGGCCGCATCATCGGTGCGCTCGGCGGCATGGCGGCCGAACAGATCGTCTTCGACGTCATCACCACCGGCGCCGAGAACGACCTGGAACAGGTCACCAACATCGTGCGCGGCATGGTCGGCCGCTGGGGCATGAGCGAGAAGATCGGCCCGCTGTCCGCGCTGCCGGGCGACGCCCAGCAGGCGTACGGGCTCTCGGCGGCGCCCGGCACCCTGGACACCATCGCCGTCGAGATGCGCCGGATCGTCGACGAGTGCTACGACAAGGCGTGCCGGCTCCTGCGCGAGAACCGCGACAAGCTGGACGCCCTCGCGGAGGCCCTGCTGGCCAACGAGACCCTGGAGGAGGCGGCGGCCTACCGCGCGGCCGGCATCCCCCGGCTGTCGAAGGCGGAGGTCTAGCCGGGCGCGGAGCAGGACCGCTGCCAACTCCCTTATGGGGCAAGGCGGTTACTGCACGTTCACGGCGTGCGGGCGATGAGGTAACGGAAGACGTTCGGCATCCACACCGTGCCGTCGCGCCGCACATGGCCGTGCAGCGCCTCGACGATCTCCTTCTCCACCTGCGCCTGATCGGTGGCGCGGGCCGCCGCGTCGAAGGCACCGGTCGACATCAGACCCCGTATCGCACTGTCGAGATCCGCATAGCCGAAGGGGCACGCCACCCGGCCGGAACCGTCCGGCTTCAGCCCGGCGCGGGCCGCCACGTCCTCCAGGTCGTCGCGCAGGCTCGGCCGCCAGCGCGGCGCATCGCTCACGCGGGTCGTCAGCCGGGTCGCCACCCGCAGCACCGCCGAGGTGGCACACCGCTCCGGCGGCCCCCAGCCGGCGAGCACCACGGGGCTGCCGCGTTCCGCGAGCCCCACGGCCTCCTCCAGAGCGGGCACCAGGCCCTCCGTGTCGCCGGCCGCACAGCCGACGGGCTCGAAGGCGGTGATCACGCCGTACGGGGGCGAGTCCGGTTCGGCCGCGTCGGCGGGACCGCCCGTGACCAGCCGGGCCGCACCCCGTCCCGTGACGCCCCGGCGCCCGGAATCCGGAGCGAACCGCTCCCGCGCCAGCGCCAGGAGCGCGGCCCGTTCCGGGCCGTCCACGCCGGTCACCGCCGCGCCGCGCGAGCCCGCGATCAGCAGCGCGAGGCCCGAGCCGCAGCCGAGCCCGAGCAGCCGGGTCCCCGGGCCCACGCCGAGCCGTTCGTAGGCCGCCTCGAAGAGGGGGACGAGCATCCGTTCCTGGATCTCCGCCCAGTCCCGCGCGCGCCCGGTCGTGCCCGCCGAAGGGGCGGTGGCCGTGCGGGAGTGATGCCGGACGAGCGTTGGTGTCATGGAAAGCGCCCCAATCCGCCGAGAGGTCAGCTGTGCCCTGATTGACAGCCCCCCGTGAATGTCCGTACGCACTTCCCCCGTATGCCAGGGAACTCCGCATCCCGGCCCGCGTCCAGAGGGCGGAGCCATCAACCGCGCTCCGGCCCCCGGCCGGAACGCGATTCACGCTCCACCACGCGGGCGCCGTACCATTCGCGCCATGGCAAAGGCACCCGTTCTCACGCCCCAGGCGGAAGACTTTCCGCGCTGGTACCAGGATCTGATCAACAAGGCCGAGCTCGCGGACAACGGCCCGGTGCGCGGCACCATGGTGATCCGACCGTACGGCTACGGCCTCTGGGAGCGGATGCAGCAGGAAATGGACGCGCGCATCAAGGACGCAGGCGCCCAGAACGCCTACTTCCCGCTCTTCATCCCCCAGTCTTACCTGACTCGCGAGGCTGAGCACGTCGAGGGCTTCGCGCCCGAGCTCGCGGTGGTCACGCACGGTGGCGGCAAGGAGCTCGAAGAGCCCGTCGTGGTCCGCCCCACCTCCGAGACGATCATCAACGACTACTTCTCGAAGTGGGTCCAGAGCTACCGCGACCTGCCGCTGCTCATCAACCAGTGGGCGAACGTGGTCCGTTGGGAGATGCGCCCGCGCGTCTTCCTCCGTACGAGCGAATTCCTGTGGCAGGAGGGGCACACCGCCCACGCCACCTACGAGGACGCCCGCGACTACGCCGCGCGCATCCACCGGGACGTCTACGCCGACTTCATGATCAACGTGCTCGGCATCGACGTCGTCCTCGGCCGCAAGACCGCCAAGGAGCGCTTCGCCGGAGCCATCAACACCCTCACCCTGGAAGGGATGATGGGCGACGGCAAGGCCCTGCAGATGGGCACCAGCCACGAACTGGGCACCAACTTCGCCAAGGCCTTCAACACCCAGTACCTGTCCAAGGACGGCAAGCAGGAACTGGTCTGGCAGACCTCCTGGGGCGTCTCCACCCGCATGGTCGGCGGCCTGATCATGTCGCACGGCGACGACAGCGGGCTGCGGGTGCCGCCGCGGCTCGCCGCCGTACAGGTCGTCGTCGTGGCGATCAAGGGCGACGAGGCCGTCGCCAAGGTCCGCGAGGTCGGCGACCGGCTCAAGGCCGCGGGCCTGCGCGTCCAGGTCGACGACCGGATCGACACCCCCTTCGGCCGCCGCGCCGTCGACTGGGAGCTGAAGGGCGTCCCCGTACGCGTCGAGATCGGCCCGCGCGACCTGGAGGCGGGCACCGCGATGCTGGCCCGCCGCATCCCCGGCGGCAAGGAGCCCGTCTCCCTCGACGCCCTCGCCGAACTGCTGCCCGCCCTCCTCGAAGAGGACCAGGCGCTGCTCCTGAGGCAGTCCCGCGAGCGCCGCGAGTCCCGCACGAGCGACGTCACCACCCTCGCCGAGGCGGCCGAGGCCGCCATCGCCGGCGGCTGGGCGCGCATCCCGTGGGCCGACCTCGGCCCCGAGGGCGAGGCCAAGCTCGCCGAACAGGCCGTGTCCGTACGGTGCCTGGTCGCCGAGGACGGGTCCGTGCCCGACGCCGACGACGCACCCGGTACGGTCGCGATCGTGGCCCGCGCCTACTGAGACCGCGCCCCGCGCTCCCGAGGGGGCCCGGCCGGCACAGGTGGCGCACAGGCCACTGACAGTCGGCCGAAACCCCTCTTGCGCGCCGGCCGGGAACGTCCGACAACGGTCGTTCCGGCGTGGGGAGTTCTCCTACACGCCGGGGCGTACCCGCCGCTACGTCATACCTTGGTGCGAGCTGTGAGCCTTCTCCGCAGATCAGCGCACCCGCCCTCGTCCGCACGCATCAATGCCAACTGACGGGTACGAGCAAATTATTTGGGATGCCCCGGAATAGGAACACAGCGGCCCTGCGGCTCGTTGTCACGACGTGAGCACGACACCACCTGTTCTCGCCGCAGAGCTGGCACAGGCGTGGGCCGACATTCAGCGGTACCACTCCGAGCTGCCGGACCTAGCCGCGCCCGAGTCCCTGATCGGAGAGTCGTCGTCCGCCTGTGGCGCCGAGCTCTCCTTCGAGCGACTGCTCCATGAGGCAGTCCACGGCATTGCCGCCGCCCGCGGTGTACGCGACACCTCCCGCGCCGGCCGCTATCACAACCGGAGGTTCCTGGCGATCGCCGAGGAGCTCGGCCTCGACCATCCGGAGGAGCCGCACCCCAGCAGCGGCTTCTCCCTGGTCACGCTGAACGCCGAGGCAAGGCGCCGCTACCGGCCCACCATCGAACGGCTGCAGCGGGCGCTCAAGGCGCACACCGTCGCCACCGCCGCCGACACCAAGCGCTCCTTCCGCGGACCGGCCGCCCGGCACGGCTCCTCCGGAGGCGGCGTCCGGGTCAAGGCGGTCTGCGACTGCGGGCGCAACGTCCGCGTCGTTCCGTCCGTGCTCGCCCAGGCGCCGATCGTCTGCGGCGGCTGCGGCAAGCCGTTCCGCATCCCGGAAGGGGCCGAGGTGGTCGCCGCGGCCGGCTGACCCCGGGCCCGGCCGCCGGCAGGGGCGGCAGGTCCGGGGGAGCGGGCCGCCCGGGGGTGCCCCACGGACCCCCGGCGTGCGCACTCCAGGCGTGTGGCACAATGGCTAGCTGTACTCGACAGCCGCACAGGAACCCTCTCGCCTCCGGCTGACGCGTCCATCGGGCACTCCGAGTACCGCAACCCCACGTGGCATCTCATGTGCCCAACCACGTCAAGACCAGGAGACACCACTCCAGTGGCAGTCAAGATCAAGCTCAAGCGCCTCGGCAAGATTCGCCAGCCGCACTACCGCATCGTCGTCGCCGACGCCCGCACTCGCCGTGACGGTCGCGCGATCGAGGAAATCGGTCTGTACCACCCGACGTACAACCCGTCGCGCATCGAGGTCGACGCCGAGCGTGCGCAGTACTGGCTGTCCGTCGGCGCCCAGCCGACCGAGGCCGTCCTCGCCATCCTGAAGCTCACCGGCGACTGGCAGGCGCACAAGGGCCTCCCGGCCCCCGCGCCGCTGCTCCAGCCGGAGGCGAAGGAAGACAAGCGCGCTTCCTTCGAGGCCTTTGCCAAGACCCTTGAGGGCGACGACGCCAAGGGTGAGGCCATCACCCAGAAGGCGAAGAAGACCGAGAAGAAGGCGGACGAGGCCGAGGCCGCCGCCGAGTCGACCGAGTCCTGAGCATGCTCGAGGAGGCTCTTGAGCACCTCGTGAAGGGCATCGTCGACAACCCCGACGACGTGCAGGTCGCCTCGCGCAACCTGCGCCGGGGGCGCGTGCTGGAGGTCCGGGTCCACCCCGACGACCTCGGCAAGGTGATCGGCCGCAACGGCCGCACCGCTCGCGCCCTGCGCACCGTCGTGGGTGCAATCGGCGGTCGTGGCATCCGCGTCGACCTCGTCGACGTGGACCAGGTCCGCTGACCAGTAGGGTCGCTTTACCTAGATACGCCGGCTCCGGGCCGGGGAGGGCTTCTCGCCCGCCCCGGCCCGTAGTCGTATTCCGGGCCATAGTGGTACGAAGGCCGCGGCCGTCATGAGGCCGCAGTTGTCCGAAGGAGAAGCAAGCGTGCAGTTGGTAGTCGCGCGGATCGGCCGCGCCCACGGCATCAAGGGCGAGGTCACCGTCGAGGTGCGCACCGACGAGCCCGAGCTGAGGCTCGGTCCCGGCGCCGTCCTCACCACCGACCCGGCGTCGGCGGGCCCGCTCACCATCGAGACCGGCCGGGTGCACAGCGGCCGGCTGCTGCTGCGCTTCGAGGGCGTGCGCGACCGCACCGCCGCCGAGGCCCTGCGCAACACCCTGCTCATCGCCGACGTCGACCCGGCCGAGCTGCCGGAAGAGCCCGACGAGTACTACGACCACCAGCTCATGGACCTGGACGTGGTCCTCGCGGACGGCACCGAGGTCGGCCGCATCACCGAGATCACCCACCTGCCCTCGCAGGACCTCTTCATCGTGGAGCGGCCCGACGGCAGCGAGGTCATGATCCCCTTCGTCGAGCAGATCGTCACCGAGATCGACCTCCAGGAGCAGCGCGCGGTCATCGACCCGCCGCCCGGCCTGATCGACGACCGCGCCGTGATCGCCTCCGCCCGCGACGAGGAGGCGGACGAGCCCGGGGAGGCCGAGGAGCCCGGCCGGTCCGGCCGGGGCGGGCAGAACGCCGGGGACGCCGGCTGATGCGGCTCGACGTCGTCACGATCTTCCCCGAGTACCTCGAACCGCTGAACGTCTCCCTGGTCGGCAAGGCCCGGGCCCGCGGGCAGCTCGACGTTCACGTCCACGACCTGCGGGACTGGACGTACGACCGGCACAACACGGTCGACGACACCCCCTACGGCGGCGGCCCCGGCATGGTCATGAAGACCGGGCCCTGGGGCGACTGCCTGGACGAGGCGCTCGCGAACGGCTACGAATCCGGCGCGAACGGCCCGGTCCTGGTCGTACCCACGCCCAGCGGCCGCCCCTTCACCCAGGAACTCGCCGTCGAACTCTCCGAGCGGCCCTGGCTGATCTTCACGCCGGCCCGCTACGAGGGCATCGACCGCCGCGTCATGGACGAGTACGCCACCCGGCTGCCCGTGTACGAGGTGTCCATCGGCGACTACGTCCTGGCCGGCGGCGAGGCCGCGGTCCTGGTGATCACCGAGGCGGTGGCCCGGCTGCTGCCCGGCGTCCTCGGCAACGCCGAGTCGCACCGCGACGACTCCTTCGCGCCCGGCGCCATGGCCAACCTCCTCGAAGGGCCCGTCTACACCAAGCCCCCCGAGTGGCGCGGCCACGGCATCCCCGAGGTCCTGCTCAGCGGCCACCACGGCAAGATCGCGCGCTGGCGCCGGGACGAGGCGTTCAAGCGCACCGCCCAGCACCGGCCCGACCTGATCGAGCGCTGCGAGGCCAGTGCCTTCGACAAGAAGGACCGCGAAACCCTCTCCATCCTCGGCTGGGCCCCCGAGCCCGGCGGCCGATTTTGGCGCAGGCCGCAGGCCGTGGAAGAATAGGCCGCTGCCGTACGCTCAGCCGGCGCCCCTGCCACAGGGGGAACGACGCCCGCCCTTCGCGCACAGCACCCCATTCATCTCGAATTCCGCTGATGACCTGTGGCATCAGTGAGGAAGTAGTCAGTCATGGCAAGCCTGCTCGACTCCGTCAACGCCGCCACGCTGCGCAGCGACGTCCCGTCGTTCCGCCCGGGTGACACCGTCAACGTCCACGTCCGCGTGATCGAGGGCAACCGCTCCCGTATCCAGCAGTTCAAGGGCGTAGTCATCCGCCGCCAGGGCGCCGGTGTCTCCGAGACCTTCACGGTCCGCAAGGTCTCCTTCTCCGTCGGCGTCGAGCGCACCTTCCCGGTGAACTCCCCGATCTTCGAGAAGATCGAGGTCGTGACCCGCGGTGACGTCCGTCGCGCCAAGCTCTACTACCTCCGTGAGCTGCGCGGCAAGGCCGCGAAGATCAAGGAGAAGCGCGACCGCTGAGCCCCGGCTCACACCCGCGCACGGGCCTGACGGCGGCCGGATAAGCTCTGGCCCCGATGGACACCGAAGCACAGCACACGGAGCGCGACCCTTCCGCGGCCCCCGAACCGGGGCCGGCGGAGCGGTCGCGCTCCGCGCGTTTCTCCACCCTGGCCGGCCTCCTCGAAGGCCCCTGGCGCAAGACCGGGGCACTGTTCGCGCTCTGCGTCGTCTTCCTGCTGCTGCTCAGCCACTTCGTGGTGCAGCCCTTCCTCGTCCCCAGCGGCTCGATGGAGAACACGCTCCAGGTCGGCGACCGGATCCTCGTCGACAAGCTCGCCTACCGCTTCGGGGGAACGCCCCGGCGCGGTGACGTCGTCGTCTTCGACGGACGGGGTTCCTTCGTACGAGAAGGTGACGAAGGGAACCCGCTGGGGCGCGCGGTGCGTTCAGCAGGAGCGGCCCTCGGCCTGACCGAGCCCGCCGAGACCGACTACGTCAAGCGCGTCATCGGAGTCGGCGGCGACCATGTGGTGTGCTGCGACCGGCGGGGGAGGCTCCAGGTGAACGGCACGGCCATCGACGAGCCCTATCTGCACCCCGGCGACCGCCCCTCCCAGGTGCCCTTCGACATCGTCGTGCCCGACGGCACCCTGTGGGTCCTCGGCGACCACCGCTCCCGCTCCAGCGACTCCCGCGACCACCTCGGCGACCCCGGCGGGGGCATGGTCCCGGTGGACCGCGTCATCGGCCGGGCCGACTGGATCGGCTGGCCCCTCGGCCGCTGGACCTCCCTCGGCGACTCCGGTGCCTTCACGGACGTACGCGACCCGGGCGGGGCCCATGGGTAACCACGGGCGCTCGCGCCCGGCCGCCCCTGCGGGCGGCGACCAGCCGCTGCCCACCGGCACCCGGCCCACCTCCGCCCCGGCCGCCCCCGGCCGGCGCGGCCACAGCGGCCGGGCCGAGCGGCGCAGGCTGGCCCGCAAGGTCAAGCGGCGCAGACGCCGCTCCGCGGTGCGCGAGATACCGCTCCTCATCACCGTCGCGCTGCTCATCGCGCTGGTCCTGAAGACGTTCCTCGTCCAGGCCTTCGTGATTCCCTCCGGCTCGATGCAGCAGACCATCACCATCGGCGACCGCGTCCTCGTCGACAAACTCACTCCCTGGTTCGGCTCGAAGCCCGAACGGGGCGACGTCGTCGTCTTCAAGGACCCCGGTGGCTGGCTCAAGGACGAACCGAAGACGTCCTCGGGCCAGGACCCCGTCGTCGTCAAACAGGTCAAGGAGGGCCTGACCTTCATCGGTCTGCTGCCCTCCGACAACGAGCAGGACCTCATCAAGCGCGTCATCGGAGTCGGCGGCGACACCGTCAGATGCTGCGACAAGGACGGCAAGGTGACCGTCAACGGGCATGCCCTCGACGAGCCGTACGTCTTCACGCCCGCCACCGATCCGCCCGCACTCATCCAATTCGAGGTAAAGGTTCCCCAGGGCCGGATCTTCGTCATGGGGGACCACCGGTCCAACTCCGCGGACTCCCGCTACCACCTCGACAACGGTCAGTACGGCACGGTGCCGGTGAGCGGCGTGGTGGGCCGCGCAGTGGTCGTGGCCTGGCCTTTCTCGCACTGGCGCAGACTCGAAGTGCCGCCCACCTTCGGCTCGGTGGCCGCCGCGCCCGGCGGTCCGGGAGGTGCCGAGTCGCATAGGGTGTCGTCCCGGGATCCGGCGGCGCAGCCGGACCAGGCGACCCAGCCCCCGACCCCTGCGGAACTCCCGCTCGTTATGGGAGTGGTGGGCCTGAGCCTCGTACGGGCCAGGCGGTGGCACAGAGTGAGGAGTGGATGTGGGGGATTTGGCGGTCGGCGCACGATCCGGACGCGAAGAGCCGGAGGAGCGGCCGGAGCAGCAGCTCGCCGATTCCTCCCCGGGCGGTCCCGCGGCGGGCCACGGCTCCGCGGACCCGGCGAACAGCCCCCCGGCCGAGCACCTGGTGCCGGCGCAGGACAGCGGCCGGGGCGACGGCGGGCCTGGTGGCGAAGGACCCGGTGAGGGCGAGGGGCGCACCCCCAAGAAGCCGCGTTCCTTCTGGAAGGAACTGCCGCTGCTCATCGGCATCGCGCTGGTCCTCGCCCTGTTGATCAAGACGTTCCTGGTCCAGGCGTTCTCCATCCCGTCCGACTCGATGCAGGACACCCTCCAGCGCGGGGACCGGGTCTTGGTCGACAAACTCACGCCGTGGTTCGGCGCCGAGCCGCAGCGCGGCGAGGTGGTCGTCTTCCACGACCCGGGCGGCTGGCTCGACGGCGAGCCCACGCCGAACCCGAACGCCGCGCAGAAGTTCCTCTCCTTCATCGGCCTGATGCCGTCCGCCGAGGAGAAGGACCTGATCAAGCGGGTCATCGCGGTCGGCGGCGACACCGTCGAGTGCAAGAAGGGCGGCCCGGTCACGGTCAACGGCAAGACCCTGAAGGAGCCGTACATCTTCCCGGGCGACAGCGCCTGCGACGACATGCCGTTCGGGCCGATCAAGGTGCCCAAGGGCCGGATCTGGGTGATGGGCGACCACCGCCAGAACTCGCTGGACTCCCGCTACCACCAGGAACTGACCGGTGGCGGCACGGTCTCCACCGATGAGGTCGTCGGCCGCGCCTTCACCATCGCCTGGCCGCTCAACCGCATCGACTGGCTCGGCGTCCCCGACACCTTCGACCAGCCGGGTCTGAGCGCGATGGGCACCGCGGCGCCCGCCGCCGTCGGCCTCGCGGGCGCGGTACCGATGGTGCTGTGGCGCCGGCGCAAGCTCGTTCAAGCGCAGGTCAAGGCGGAAACCCCGGCAGCCAAGGGCTGACCCGCGGGCATACCGCCGGGTAGGGTGCGGTCCCGGAATGTCGATCTCCGGGGTCCCGGGACGCCGTGCGCGTCCCGGGGCGCTGCCGGCAAGGGAGCGCTGCGATGAGCGGTAACGGACAGGACCACGACGGCCACGGCCGCAGTCTCGGCAGCGTGCTGTCGGGGGTGGCCGTGGCCGTCGGCTGTGTCCTCTTCCTCGGCGGCTTCGCCTGGGGCGCCGTGCAGTACAAGCCGTACACCGTGCCCACCCAGTCCATGTCGCCGACCGTGAAGGCGGGCGACCGGGTGCTCGCCCAGCGCATATCCGGCGGCGACGTACGCCGTGGTGACGTCGTCGTCTTCAACGACCCGAAGTGGGCCAACGTGCCCATGCTCAAGCGCGTCGTCGGCATCGGCGGCGACCAGGTCGCCTGCTGTGGCACGGGCGGCCGCCTCACCATCAACGGCAAACCGCTGGACGAACCGTATCTGCACGGCGCGCAGGCCTCCGGTACGCCCTTCGACGCCAAGGTCCCGGCGGGCCAGGTCTTCCTCCTCGGCGACGACCGGCTCGTCTCGCTCGACTCCCGGGTCCACCTGGACGACGCCGCCAACGGCTCGGTCCCGCTGAGCACGGTGACCGCCCGTGTGGACGCCGTCGCCTGGCCCATGGACGGCATGCTGGCGCGGCCCACGAACTTCGCGGACCTGCCAGGCGGCATCTCCTCGCCCGGGCCGCTGAAACTGGTCCTGGGCGCCATCGTGGCCGGCGCGGTCCTGATCGTGGTCGGCGCCGCCTGGGGCCCCATCGCCGGACTCGCCCGCCGCCGCGGGAACCGCACCGCAGCGCCCGCCGGAAGGTGAACCCCGTGACCGAACCGCGCAAGGTCGCCCGGGTCGTTCTGCTCGACCCCGACAACCGCATCCTGCTCATGCACGGCTACGAGCCCGAAGACCCCGCCGACACCTGGTGGTTCACCCCGGGCGGCGGCCTGGAGGGCGACGAGAGCCGGGCGGAGGCGGCCCTGCGCGAACTCGCGGAGGAGACCGGGATCACAGACGTCGAACTCGGGCCGGTCCTGTGGCAGCGCGTCTGCTCGTTCCCCTTCGACGGGCGCCGCTGGCACCAGGACGAGTGGTACTACCTGGCCCGTACCACCCAGACCGAGGCCGCCCCGACCGGCCTGACGGAACTGGAGCGGCGCAGCACCTCGGGGCTGAGGTGGTGGACCTCCGCCGAACTGTCGGCGGCGCGTGAGACGGTGTACCCGACCAGGCTCGCCGAGCTGCTGCGCACGCTGCTCGACGAGGGTCCTCCGCACGCGCCGGTGGTCCTGGCCCCGGAAATCGTCTAGGGGCCCAGGGGGCTGACGCACAATAGGGGGACGCACGGCTGAAGGGGAACATGCCATGAGCGCCGAGGACCTCGAAAAGTACGAGACCGAGATGGAGCTGAAGCTCTACCGGGAGTACCGCGACGTCGTCGGTCTGTTCAAATACGTGATCGAGACCGAGCGCCGTTTCTACCTCACCAACGACTACGAGATGCAGGTGCACTCGGTCCAGGGCGAGGTGTTCTTCGAGGTGTCGATGGCGGACGCCTGGGTGTGGGACATGTACCGGCCGGCCAGATTCGTCAAGCAGGTCCGGGTCCTCACCTTCAAGGACGTGAACATCGAGGAGCTGAACAAGAGCGACCTCGAACTGCCGGGGGGCTGAGCGCTGCCGCGGTGAACGGTGAGCGGGGCAGGGGAAAACGGTTGAGCGCTGCCGCGGTGAACGGCTGAGCGGGGCAGGGGCAGGGGCAGGGGGCCGAGCGGGGCCGGGGAGGGCGGACGAACCCCTTCGGGTGGCGGAGTTTTCCACAACCGGAGGGTTGTCCACCAAGATCCACTTCCCGGCGCCGGATGCGTGAGAGTCGGTGCCGGAGGTGGTGCCGGATGAACGCTCGCGGAGCTCTCGGAAAATACGGCGAAGACCTGGCGGTACGGCTGCTCGAAGCGGCCGGAATGACGATCCTGCAACGCAACTGGCGCTGCGGCAGGACCGGCGAGATCGACATCGTCGCCCACGACGACACGGCCCCCGGCGGCCCCGTGCTCGTCATCTGCGAGGTCAAGACCCGCAGGGCGGGCGCCTACGAACACCCCATGGCCGCCGTCACCCCCGCCAAGGCCGACCGCCTCAAACGCCTCGCCGGCCACTGGCTCGCCGACCACGGAGGACCACCTCCCGGCGGCGTACGCGTCGACCTCGTCGGCGTCGTCCTGCCCCGCAAGGGCGCACCCCGCGCCGAGCACGTGCGGGGGGTGGCCTGACATGGGATTCGCACGCACCTGCTCGGTCGCCCTCGTCGGTGTCGAAGGCGTCGTCGTCGAGGTCCAGGCCGACCTCGAACCCGGCGTCGCCGCCTTCACCCTCGTCGGCCTTCCCGACAAGAGCCTCGCGGAGAGCCGCGACCGGGTACGGGCCGCCGTCGTCAACTCCGGCGACTCCTGGCCCCAGAAGAAACTCACCGTCGGCCTCAGCCCCGCGTCCGTCCCCAAGAGCGGCGCCGGCTTCGACCTCGCCATCGCCTGCGCGATCCTCGGCGCGGCCGAACGCATCGACCCCCGCGAACTCACCGACCTCGTCATGATCGGCGAGCTCGGCCTCGACGGCCGCGTACGGCCCGTGCGGGGCATCCTGCCCGCCGTCCTCGCCGCGGCCGAGGCCGGCTACGAACAAGTCGTCGTCCCCGAACAGACCGCCGCCGAAGCGGCCCTCGTCCCCGGCATCTCCGTCCTGGGAGTGCGCAGCCTGCGCCAACTCGTCGCCGTCCTCACCGACGAGCCCGTCCCCGACGAAGAACCCGCCGAGAAGGGCCGCCCCGACGCGATGCTGGCCGGACTCGTCGTCCCCGGAGCCGGAGCGGGCACCGGCCTCGCCGCCGGCCCCCGCGACGCCGACCTCGACCTCATCGACGTCGCGGGCCAGCACGCCGCCCGCGCCGCCCTCGAAATCGCCGCTGCGGGAGGCCACCACCTGCTGCTCTCCGGCCCCCCGGGCGCCGGCAAAACCATGCTCGCCGAACGACTCCCCGGCATCCTGCCGCCCCTCACCCGCCAGGAATCCCTCGAAGTCACCGCCGTCCACTCGGTCGCCGGAATCCTCCCGCCCGGCGAACCTCTCGTCCGCCGCGCCCCCTACTGCGCCCCGCACCACTCCGCCACCATGCAGGCCCTCGTCGGCGGCGGCAACGGCCTGCCGCGCCCCGGCGCGGTATCCGTCGCCCACCGAGGAGTGCTCTTCCTCGACGAAGCGCCAGAATTCGCCGGCAAAGCCCTCGACGCCCTCCGCCAGCCCCTCGAATCGGGCCATGTCGTCATCGCCCGCAGCGCCGGAGTCATCCGGCTCCCGGCCAGGTTCCAGATGATCCTCGCCGCCAACCCCTGCCCCTGCGGCCGCCACACCCTGCACGGCGCGGGCTGCGAATGCCCCGCCTCCATGATCCGCCGCTACCAGGCCAGGCTCTCCGGCCCCCTCCTCGACCGCGTCGACCTCCGCGTCGAAGTCGAACCCGTACGCCGCGAAGACCTCCTCGGCGGAGGGGGCCGCGGCGAGCCCAGCGCCGTCGTCGCAGCCCGCGTCCTCGCCGCCCGCGAGCGCACCGCGGCCCGTCTGGAGGACACCCCTTGGAACAGCAACAGCGAAGTCCCCGGCCATGAACTGCGCACCCGCTGGCTCACCGCCCCCGGCGCCCTCACCGGAGCCGAACGCGACATGGAGCGCGGCCTGCTCACGGCCCGCGGACTCGACCGGGTCCTGCGCGTCGCCTGGACCATCGCCGACCTGGCCGGCCACGACCGCCCCGACGCGGACCACGTCGCCCTCGCCCTGGAACTGCGCACCGGCATCTCCCGAGGCGCCCCCATGCCGGTGGGGGTGAGCCTGTGAGCGCGTATGACGACGAGCACACGGGCCGAGAGGAGCCGTTGGCCGTCGGCAGGTCTGTCAGCACGTCTTCCGGCACGTCTTCCGGCCCCCCTCTCGGGCCGCCTTCCGACAGGCCTTCCGACAGGCTTTCCGACAGGCCTTCCGGCCGGGAGCACCCCGGACCCGTGCTCGGCCCCGTATCCGTGCCCGGCCCCGTACCCGGCCTCGGCCCCGTACTCGGACTCGGCCCCGGACCCGGACTTGGGCCTGTACCCGTACCCGGACTTGGGCCCGGCCCCGCACCCGGCCCCCTACCTGGCTCGGGATCCGGATCCCGGGCCAACCGCACCGGGGCGGACGCCGAACGCCTGGCCAGGGCCGCCCTCACCCGCGTCATCGAACCCGGCGACGAACGCGGCGGCCGCTGGCTGCGCACCTTCGGCGCCGTCGAGCTGCTGCGCCGCCTCACCTCACCCGAAGGGCCCGAGGACGATCC
Organism: Streptomyces sp. CB01201; assembly: GCF_002803085.1. Taxonomy (GTDB): domain Bacteria; phylum Actinomycetota; class Actinomycetes; order Streptomycetales; family Streptomycetaceae; genus Streptomyces; species Streptomyces hundungensis. The sequence goes on from NZ_NNBJ01000014.1 coordinate 107,697, forward strand.
GCCCGGCGCCAGCGCGGCCCGGCTCGACGCCCACCGCCGCCGGGCCGCCCTGGCCGACCCCGAACGAGACCTGGCGACCGCCGCGACGGCCGGCGCGCGGTTCCTCGTCCCCGGCGACGAGGAATGGCCGAGCCAACTCGACGACCTCGCCGACGCCCGACCCGTCGGCCTGTGGGTGCGGGGCCACGCCGACCTGCGGATATGGGCACTGCGCTCCGTCGCCCTGGTCGGCGCCCGGGCCTGCACGCCCTATGGGGCGCACATGGGTGCCGTCCTCGGCTCAGGGCTCGCCGAAAAGGGGTGGGTCGTCGTGTCCGGGGCCGCTGCCGGTGTCGACGGAGCGGTGCACCGCGGGGCCCTGGCTGCCGGGGGAGCCACCATCGCCGTGCTCGCCTGCGGGGTCGACGTCATCTACCCGCGCGGACACGCCGAGTTGATCGGACGCATCGCCGAACAGGGCCTCCTCGTGGGCGAATTACCACCCGGAGACCATCCGACACCCAGCAGATTCATCCTGCGCAACCGCGTCATCGCCGCCCTCACCCGCGGCACCGTGGTCGTCGAGGCCGAGTACCGCAGCGGCTCGCTCGTCACCGCCCGCGCCGCGCAGAAGCTCGGCCGCTTCACGATGGGCGTCCCCGGCCCCGCCACCAGCGGACTCTCGGCCGGCGTCCACGAACTTTTGCGCGGTGAGGCCACCCTGGTCACCGACGCGGCGGAAATCGTCGAACTCGTTGGAGACATGGGTGAACTCGCCCCCGCTCGCCGCGGCCCCGTCCTGCCCCGGGACCTCCTCGCCCCGGACGCCGCACGTGTCCTGGAAGCGTTGCCCTCCCGCGGCACCGCGGCCGTCCGCGACCTCGCCCGCGAGGCCGGAACCAGTACGGACGAGGCGCTCGGCCGTCTCTACGAACTGCACTCGCTCGGCTTCGTCGAACGCGTCGGCGACAGCTGGAGGTTGACGCCGGGCACGCTCCAGGCCGCGGCCACCCGGCGAGGCGGTGCTTGACCAGGGGCATTCGGGTGACAAGGTGAGCAAGATACGTCCACCACGGGCCGCACGGCAGCGCCTTCGGGGCCGACGAGCGGCACCGCGACCCCCACCTGCGCGTGCGCCGGTAACGGCCGGTGCGACCGGGCCCGCTCACCGGACCTCGCGCACCGCGACGGTCCAGTCACGCTACGCTCACGAGGATCCCCGACCGGAAACAGCCCCCGCTCACGTCACAGCAGAACGGCTCAAGGCAACGCATGCCCCAGCACACCTCCGGGTCTGATCGCACGGCAGCGCCCCCGGCTGCCCGCGGCAGCGGCACCGTGCGGCCACCGGCCCCCTCGTCCGTCGACGAGTTGTGGCGGTCGTACAAGGCCACCGGCGACGAGCGGCTGCGCGAGCAGTTGATCCTGCACTACTCGCCCCTGGTCAAGTACGTCGCGGGACGCGTGAGCGTGGGTCTGCCGCCCAACGTCGAACAGGCCGACTTCGTCTCCTCCGGAGTCTTCGGGCTCATCGACGCGATCGAGAAGTTCGACATCGAGCGGGCCATCAAGTTCGAGACGTACGCCATCACCCGGATCCGCGGCGCGATGATCGACGAGCTCCGCGCCCTCGACTGGATCCCGCGCTCCGTACGCCAGAAGGCACGAGCCGTCGAGCGTGCGTACGCGACCCTCGAAGCACAGCTCAGGCGCACCCCGTCGGAGGCGGAAGTCGCCTCCGAGATGGGCATCGCCGTCGAGGAACTGCACGCCGTATTCAGCCAGTTGTCGCTCGCCAACGTCGTGGCCCTCGAAGAGCTGCTGCACGTCGGAGGCGAGAGCGGCGACCGGCTCAGCCTCATGGACACGCTGGAGGACACCTCCGCCGACGACCCTGTCGAGGTCGCCGAGGACCGGGAACTGCGCCGGCTGCTCGCCCGCGCTATCAACACGCTGCCCGAGCGCGAGAAGACCGTGGTCACGCTCTACTACTACGAGGGCCTCACCCTCGCCGAGATCGGCAATGTCCTCGGGGTCACCGAGAGCAGGGTCAGCCAGATCCACACCAAATCGGTGCTCCAGCTGAGGGCCAAACTGGCGGACGTCGGGCGCTGAGGGGTCCTTGGCGAATCGTCCCTGCCGATCACGTTCGGCGCCCGGCCGTAAAGTGGAGCAGTGCCCAGGATCCGAGCGGCCTCCGTGGCCGAGCACCGCACCATGCAGCGCGACGCCCTGCTGGACGCCGCACGATCGCTGCTGTCCGAAGGCGGAACGGAAGCGCTGACCTTCCCCGCCCTGGCCGAGCGCACGGGCCTTGCCCGCTCCTCCGTGTACGAGTACTTCCGCTCGCGCGCCGCGGTCGTCGAGGAACTGTGCGCCGTCGACTTCCCGCTGTGGGCCGCCGAGATCGAAGGCGCGATGCAACGGGCCGACACCCCCGAAGGCAAGGTCGAGGCGTACGTACGCCACCAGCTCGGCCTTGTCGGCGACCAGCGCCACCGGGCCGTGGTCGCCATCTCGGCCAGCGAACTCGACGCCGGGGCCCGCGAAAAGATCCGCGCCGCCCACGGCGGCCTCATCGCCATGATCGTCGAAGCCCTGGCCGACCTGGACCACGCCCAGCCCCGGCTGGCCGCGGTCCTCCTCCAGGGCATCGTCGATGCGGCGGTCCGCCGCATCGAAGCGGCGCCGACGGAATCCCCCGCCGCGATCGCGGACGCGGCAGTGGCCATGGCCCTGACGGGCGTCAGGGGCTGAGGCTGGGGGCCTCCCTCCCCCTACACCCCCCCACCCCCCTCACCCCGGCTCAACCACCCCCGCCACCGGCAGCAGCCGTGATCGTGCGGCCCGGTGTAGGAGCAGGAGCGGGTTCATATAGGTGTCGCCTCTTCTCAGCCCCCAGTGCAGGCAGCCCTGTGGGCAGTGCGAGGGGGCTTCGGTGGTGGTGGCGACCACCTCGCCCGCGGTTACTTCTTCGCCCTCCTTCACCTCGGGCCTTACTGGTTCGTAGGTCGTTCTCAGCGGTGTTCCCCCTGGTGGGGGTGCCTTGCCCGACAGGGTGATCGTGAGGACGCCCCGGCCTGCCACCTGGCCCGCGAAGGTGACGCGGCCGGGGGCGGCGGCACGGACGGGGGTGCCCGGAGGCGCGGCGAGGTCGATGCCGCGGTGGCCGGGGCCGTAGGGCGTGGACGGTGGAGCCCAGGGGTGGACCACCGTGGGCGGGACGACGGGCCAGGCCGCCGCGGTGGTCATGGCAGTCAGGGTCAGCAGAAGTGGCCGGTATTTGGGGAACCTGCGGAAGTACATGAAGGGCCTGCGGAAGTACATGGGGAACAGGGTCCCGGGCGGGAGCGATCGGAGTGGATCTTGCTCGGTAGCTGTGGAGAACTCCCCGGTTGTGGACAGCGCCGTCACCCGGCAGGGTCCGGATCCCGTGCAGCGCCGGGAGCCAGCACGGCTCCGGGTTCCGTGCAGCACCGCGACTCAGCCCGGTCCGGGTCCCGCTCACCGCTGCGGCTCAGCCCGGTTCGGGTTCCGTGCAGCGCCGTCGACCCAGCCCGGTCCGGGTCCCGCTCACCGCTGCGGCTCAGCCCAGTCCGGGTTCCGTGCAGCACCGCGACTCAGCCCGGTCCGGGCCCCGCTGACCGCCGCGACTCAGCCCGGTCCGGGTTCCGCTCACCGCCGTCACCCGGCACTGTGCGGGTCCCGTACACTTCTTGTGGCGATCCGGGTGACCGGATCGACTTCGCACGCCCCGCCGGCGGTCTCACCACCATCGCCGGCCGCGCCTCTCGGTCCTCAACCCACGCAGGGTCCAGGGCACGGCGCAACGGGGCGTCAGGCGCGGCAGCCGACCGGCGGCCGCGGTAACCGAGTACCTCAAGGAGTACGGCCATGGCCGTCGTCACGATGCGGGAGCTGCTGGAGAGCGGCGTCCACTTCGGTCACCAGACCCGTCGTTGGAACCCGAAGATGAAGCGCTTCATCTTCACGGAGCGCAACGGCATCTACATCATCGACCTGCTCCAGTCGCTGTCGTACATCGACCGCGCCTACGAGTTCGTCAAGGAGACCGTCGCGCACGGCGGCTCCATCATGTTCGTCGGCACCAAGAAGCAGGCGCAGGAAGCGATCGCCGAGCAGGCGACGCGCGTGGGCATGCCCTACGTCAACCAGCGCTGGCTCGGCGGCATGCTGACCAACTTCTCCACCGTCTACAAGCGTCTGCAGCGCCTCAAGGAGCTTGAGCAGATCGACTTCGAGGACGTCGCGGCCTCGGGTCTCACCAAGAAGGAGCTCCTGGTCCTCTCGCGCGAGAAGGCCAAGCTGGAGAAGACCCTCGGTGGTATCCGCGAGATGTCGAAGGTTCCCAGCGCCGTCTGGATCGTCGACACCAAGAAGGAGCACATCGCCGTCGGTGAGGCGCGCAAGCTCCACATCCCGGTCGTCGCGATCCTCGACACGAACTGCGACCCCGACGAGGTCGACTACAAGATCCCGGGCAACGACGACGCGATCCGTTCCGTCACCCTGCTCACCCGCGTGATCGCCGACGCCGTCGCCGAGGGCCTCATCGCCCGTTCCGGTGCCGCCACGGGCGACTCGAAGCCGGGCGAGAAGGCCGCCGGCGAGCCGCTCGCCGAGTGGGAGCGCGACCTGCTCGAAGGCGAGAAGAAGGCCGACTCCGAGGAGTCCGCCGAGGCTGCGGCCCCCGCGGCCGAGGCTGCTCCGGCCGCCGAGGCCGAGAAGCCGGCCGAGGCCGCTGCCGAGGCTCCGGCCGCCGAGGCCACCGAGGCTCCGGCCGCGGACGCCGAGCAGGCCTGACCCCTTAACCGGGACCCACAGGTTCGGTAGTTGACGGCGGGGGCCACAAGCCCCCGCCGTCGACCCGTAGCCCCGCAGATCTTCGTAGATCTTTCTAGACTCCGAGAGAGAAACACAGACTCATGGCGAACTACACCGCCGCTGACGTCAAGAAGCTCCGTGAGCTCACCGGCGCCGGCATGATGGACTGCAAGAAGGCCCTGGACGAGGCCGACGGCAGCGTCGACAAGGCCGTCGAGGCCCTGCGCATCAAGGGTCAGAAGGGCGTCGCCAAGCGCGAGGGCCGTTCTGCCGAGAACGGCGCCGTCGTCTCCCTCATCTCCGAGGACAAGACCTCCGGCGTCCTGGTCGAGCTGAAGTGCGAGACGGACTTCGTCGCCAAGGGTGACAAGTTCCAGGCCGTCGCCGCCAAGCTCGCCGAGCACGTCGCCGCCACCTCCCCGGCCGACATCGCCGCGCTGCTCGCCTCCGAGATCGAGGCCGGCAAGACCGTGCAGGCGTTCGTCGACGAGGCCAACGCCAACCTCGGCGAGAAGATCGTCCTGGACCGCTTCGCGCAGTTCAAGGGCGGTTACGTGGCCGCGTACATGCACCGCACCATGCCTGACCTGCCGCCGCAGATCGGTGTCCTCGTCGAGCTCGACAAGGAGAACGCCGAGGTCGCCAAGGGCGTCGCCCAGCACATCGCCGCCTTCGCGCCGAAGTACCTCACCCGTGAGGACGTTCCGGCCGAGGTCGTCGAGACCGAGCGTCGCGTCGCCGAGGAGACCACCCGCGCCGAGGGCAAGCCCGAGGCCGCGCTCCCGAAGATCGTCGAGGGCCGCGTGAACGGCTTCTTCAAGGACGCCACGCTCCTCGGCCAGCCGTACGCGCTGGACAACAAGAAGTCCGTCGAGCAGGTCCTGAAGGAGGCGGGTGTCACCCTGACGCGCTTCACGCGCATCAAGGTCGGCATCTGAGTCCGTTCGGCGTTCGACACTAGACCCCGCTAGGGTCTGAGGCAGTCGTCCGCGCACGCGACGGACGACGGCAGATCTGACGAGGAGGCCATTGCCGCTAGGGACCGCGAGTACCCACCGGCAATGGCCTTCTTCGTATGTGCACGAGGAGATCCCTATGAATCAGGGCGCGGACGCCGCCAAGGCCGATCACTCGGCCGACCACAAGCGCGATGACGGCAAGGTGGCCGGGCGCTTCATGCTGAAGCTTTCCGGTGAGGCGTTCGCCGGCGGTGGGGGGCTCGGTGTCGACCCCGACGTCGTGCACAACATCGCCCGCGAGATCGCCGCAGTCGTCCGGGACGGGGCGGAGATCGCCGTCGTCATCGGCGGAGGCAACTTCTTCCGGGGCGCCGAGCTCCAGCAGCGCGGCATGGACCGGGCGCGCTCCGACTACATGGGCATGCTCGGCACGGTCATGAACTGCCTCGCCCTCCAGGACTTCCTGGAGAAGGAGGGCATCGACTCGCGCGTCCAGACCGCGATCACGATGGGCCAGGTCGCCGAGCCGTACATTCCGCTGCGGGCCGTGCGCCACCTGGAGAAGGGCCGCGTCGTGATCTTCGGCGCGGGCATGGGCATGCCGTACTTCTCCACCGACACCACCGCCGCCCAGCGTGCCCTGGAGATCGACGCCGAGGCCATGCTGATGGGCAAGAACGGCGTGGACGGGGTCTACGACTCCGACCCCCGGACCAACCCCGACGCGGTGAAGTTCGACGCCCTTGAGTACGGCGAGGTCATCACCCGGGACCTGAAGGTCGCGGACATGACCGCGATCACCCTGTGCCGGGACAACAACCTCCCGATCCTCGTCTTCGAGCTCCTGACGGCCGGCAACATCGCGCGCGCCGTCAAGGGTGAGAAGATCGGCACGCTCGTGAGCGACCAGGGCACCCGGGCCTGACCGGGGGATGGACAATCCCCTGCCGGTCGGACACCGTGCAGGGAAAGACGCTGGTTATCCAGGGCCCAAGGGCTCAGATCGCACTGAGTCCTCCCGGCCCACCCAAGACATGCAGGAGCAAGTGGTGATCGAAGAAATCCTCCTCGAAGCCGAGGAGAAGATGGAGAAGGCCGTCGTGGTCGCCAAGGAGGACTTCGCCGCGATCCGCACCGGCCGTGCGCACCCGGCGATGTTCAACAAGATCGTGGCGGACTACTACGGCGCGCTGACGCCGATCAACCAGCTCGCCTCGTTCTCCGTGCCGGAGCCGCGCATGGCGGTCGTGACCCCGTTCGACAAGAGTGCCCTGCGCAACATCGAGCAGGCCATCCGCGACTCGGACCTGGGCGTCAACCCCAGCAACGACGGCAGCATCATCCGCGTGAACTTCCCGGAGCTGACCGAGGAGCGCCGCAAGGACTACATCAAGGTCGCGCGCACCAAGGCCGAGGACTCCAAGGTGTCGATCCGCGCCGTGCGCCGCAAGGCGAAGGACGCCCTCGACAAGCTCGTCAAGGACAAGGAGTCCGGCGAGGACGAGGTCCGCCGTGCGGAGAAGGAGCTCGACGACACCACCGCCAAGTACGTGGCGCAGGTCGACGAGCTGCTCAAGCACAAGGAAGCCGAGCTGCTAGAGGTCTGATGAACGACTCTTCCTGGGGGGCTCCGCCGAGACCCGAATACTGGGGAACCCCCGAGGGGCCTTCCCAGGGGGCGTTCCCGGCGGGGCCTGCATACGATGCGTATGACGCCCCGCCGGTGTCGCGGACACAGCCGATGCCGGTCGTGCCCGACCTCGGCCGAGGCGCCGAAGACCGCGAACGTGATCCGGGGGCCGCTCTGCCGGGCGGCCCTGACTTCCGCGACGAGCCGCCGCAGGAGCCCATGGCAAGCCCTCCGCCCGTGCCGCCCGTGCCCGCCCAGCCGGAGAAGAAGAAGGCGGGCCGCGATCTGCGTTCCGCGATAGGGGTCGGCGTCGGTCTCGGCGTGGTCATCATCGCGTCGCTGTTCATCGTGAAGGCCGTCTTCGTCGGGGTCATCGCGGTCGCCGTCGTGGTCGGACTGTGGGAGCTGACCAGCCGCCTCCAGGAGCGCAAGGAGATCAAGGCGCCCCTGGTGCCGCTCGCGGTCGGCGGCGCGGCGATGGTGGTCGCCGGGTACGTCGGCGGCGCGGAGGGCGCGTGGGTGGCGATGGCGCTCACCTCGCTCGCGGTCCTCGTGTGGCGGATGACCGAGCCGCCCGCGAACTACCTGCGGGACGTCACCGCGGGCGTCTTCGCCGCGTTCTACGTGCCGTTCCTCGCCACGTTCGTGGCGATGCTGCTCACCGCGGACGACGGCCCCTGGCGGGTGCTCACCTTCCTGCTCCTGACCGTGGTCAGTGACACGGGCGCGTACGCGATCGGCTGGCGCTTCGGCAAGCACAAGCTGGCCCCGCGCATCAGCCCCGGAAAGACCCGCGAGGGACTGTTCGGCGCGGTGTCGTTCGCGATGGTGGCGGGCGCGCTGTGCATGCAGTTCCTCATCGACGACGGCACCTGGTGGCAGGGCCTGCTGCTCGGCCTCGCGGTCGCCGCGAGCGCCACGCTCGGCGACCTCGGCGAGTCGATGATCAAGCGGGACCTCGGCATCAAGGACATGGGCACGCTGCTGCCCGGCCACGGCGGCATCATGGACCGCCTCGACTCCCTGCTGCCCACGGCTCCGGTGGTGTGGCTGCTGTTGGCGGTGTTCGTAGGAACTGGCTGACCTGCGTTTTCTTATCGCTTTGAACGGTAAAGGGCTCTTCGTCCACAGGACGGCGAGCCCTTTTCCGTACGTCTGAGACACTTGAGGAACCATGCCCAAGCCCGGAGAACTCACTTTCGTCGCCCCCCGCGGAGCCAAGAAGCCGCCGCGGCACCTCGCCGACCTCTCGCCCGCCGAGCGCAAGGAAGCCGTCGCCGCCATCGGCGAGAAGCCGTTCCGCGCCAAGCAGCTCTCGCAGCACTACTTCGCGCGGTACGCGCACGACCCGGCGGAGTGGACCGACATCCCGCTCGCCGCGCGCGGCCGGCTCCAGGAGGAGCTGCTGCCCGACCTGATGTCCGTCGTGCGGCACATCTCCTGCGACGACGACACCACCCGCAAGACGCTGTGGAAGCTGCACGACGGGACGCTCGTCGAGTCCGTCCTGATGCGCTACCCGGACCGGGTGACGATGTGCATCTCCTCGCAGGCCGGCTGCGGCATGAACTGCCCGTTCTGCGCCACCGGCCAGGCGGGCCTGGACCGCAACCTGTCGACCGCCGAGATCGTGCACCAGATCGTCGACGGCATGCGGGCGCTGCGCGACGGCGAGGTGCCGGGCGGCCCCGCCCGCCTGTCGAACATCGTCTTCATGGGCATGGGCGAGCCGCTCGCCAACTACAAGCGGGTCGTCGGCGCGATCCGCCGCCTCACCGACCCCGAGCCGGACGGCCTGGGCCTGTCCCAGCGCGGCATCACCGTCTCCACCGTGGGCCTGGTCCCGGCCATGCACCGCTTCGCCGACGAGGGCTTCAAGTGCCGCCTCGCGGTGAGCCTGCACGCGCCCGACGACGAGCTGCGCGACACCCTCGTCCCGGTCAACACCCGCTGGAAGGTCCGCGAGGTCCTCGACGCCGCGTGGGAGTACGCCGAGAAGTCCGGCCGCCGCATCTCCATCGAGTACGCCCTGATCCGGGACATCAACGACCAGGCGTGGCGCGGCGATCTGCTCGGCCGGCTCCTCAAGGGCAAGCGGGTGCACGTCAACCTCATCCCGCTGAACCCGACGCCGGGCTCCAAGTGGACGGCCTCGCGGCCCGAGGACGAGAAGGCGTTCGTCGAGGCCATCGCGGCCCACGGCGTGCCCGTCACCGTGCGCGACACCCGCGGCCAGGAGATCGACGGGGCCTGCGGCCAGCTCGCCGCCTCCGAGCGGTAGTCCGCAGCTGGGCCGTCGTCCGAAGGGCAGAACGGCCTGGGGCAGGTCAGGGGGCCCGTGTAACCTGGCTGGAAACATCTGCATATTCCGACAGGGGAGCGCCACAGCGCTGAGAGTGCGGTACCCGCAAGGGATACGGACCGCAGACCCTCTGAACCTTGCCCCGGTCATTCGGGGTAGGAAGTTCGGCGATTACTCAAGCTGTTGCGCCCTGCCCGCACGACCCCGCGTCGTGCGGGCAGGGCCGCGTCTCTTCCTGGTCATCTCCAGGAGGAATGAAGAAATGCGCAGTACCAAGAGGCTCGCGGCCGGCGCGCTCGCCGCCGCCCTCGGGGTCACCACGCTCGCGGCCTGCGGCGGATCGGACGGCACCAAGGCGTCCGGTACGGCCAGTGGGTCCGGGGGCAAGACCGTGACGCTCGTCAGCCACGACTCGTTCAACGCCTCCGCCCCGGTGCTCAAGGCGTTCACCGCCGAGACCGGGTACACCGTCAAGGTCCTCAAGAGCGGGGACGCGGGCGCCGCCCTCAACCAGGAGATCCTCACCAAGGGCTCCCCGCGCGGCGACGTGTTCTTCGGCGTCGACAACACCCTGCTCTCGCGCGCCCTCGACAACGGCATCTTCACTCCGTACGAGGCCAAGGGCCTGGACCGGGTCCCCGGCGACGTCCAGCTGGACAAGGACAAGCACCGGGTCACGCCCATCGACACCGGCGACATCTGCGTCAACTACGACAAGAAGTACTTCGCGGACAAGAAGCTCAGCCCGCCGCAGTCCTTCGGCGACCTGATCAAGCCCGAGTACAAGGACCTGCTCGTCACGGAGAACGTGGCGACCTCGTCCCCGGGGCTCGGCTTCATGCTCGGCTCGGTCGCCACGTACGGCGACGACGGCTGGCAGGACTACTGGAAGAAGCTGAAGGCCAACGGCGTCAAGGTCGTCGACGGCTGGGAGCAGGCGTACAACACGGACTTCTCCGGCTCGGCCGGCGGCAAGAAGGCCAAGGGCGACCGCCCGCTGGTCGTCTCCTACGCCTCCAGCCCGCCCGCCGAGGTCATCTACGCCGACCCGAAGCCGGCCGAGGCCCCCACCGGCGTCGCCACCGGCACCTGCTTCCGCCAGACCGAGTTCGCGGGCCTGCTCCAGGGCGCCAAGAACGAGGCCGGCGGCAAGGCGCTCCTGGACTTCCTGATCTCCAAGAAGTTCCAGCAGGACATGCCGCTCCAGATGTTCGTGGACCCGGTCGCCAAGGACGCCGCGCTGCCCGCGGAGTTCACCAAGTACGGCACGAAGATCACGGAGTCGACGACCGTCGCGCCCGACAAGATCGCCAAGAACCGTGACCAGTGGGTCAAGACGTGGTCCTCGCTCGTCCTGAAGTAGACGGGCCCGATGCGAACGGCCCCGACACGGACGCCCCCGGGGCGGGCCGCCGCGGGGGCGAGGCGCGGGCGGACGCGGTGGCGCGGCGCGGTGCGCTGCGCCGCGGCGGGATGCGGTTCGCGCTCATGGCGCTGCCGCTCGTGTTCTTCGCGCTGTTCTTCGCCTGGCCCGTGGCCGCCATCGTCGGCCGCGGGCTCAAGGCGGACGGGGCCTGGCAGTTCGGCCGGATCACCGAAGTACTCGGCGACCCGGACATCGGCCACGTCCTGTGGTTCACCACCTGGCAGGCCCTCGCCTCCACCGCGCTGACCCTCGCGATCGCACTGCCCGGCGCCTATGTCTTCGCCCGCCTCGACTTCCCCGGCAAACAGCTCCTGCGGGCCGCCGTCACCGTCCCGTTCGTGCTGCCGACCGTCGTCGTGGGCACCGCGTTCCTGGCGCTGCTCGGCCGCGGCGGGCTGCTCGACCAGCTGTGGGGCGTGCGCCTGGACACCACGGTGTGGGCGATCCTGCTCGCGCACGTCTTCTTCAACTACGCCGTCGTCGTACGCACCGTCGGCGGCCTGTGGTCCCAGCTCGACCCCCGGCAGGAAGAGGCCGCCCGCGTCCTCGGCGCGTCCCGCCTCGCGGCCTGGCGCAGGGTCACGCTGCCCGCGCTCGGCCCGGCGGTCGCCGCGGCCGCGCTCATGGTCTTCCTCTTCACCTTCACCTCCTTCGGTGTCGTCCAGATCCTCGGCGGGCCCACCTTCTCCACCCTCGAAGTGGAGATCTACCGCCAGACCGCCGAACTCCTCGACCTGCCGACCGCGGCCGTCCTCACGATCGTGCAGTTCGCGGCGGTCGGCGCGATCCTCGCCGTGCACGCCTGGACGGTACGCCGCCGCGAGAGCGCCCTGAAGCTCGTGGACCCCGCCCAGACCGCACGCCGGCCCCGCGGCGCCGCCCAACGCGTCCTGCTCGGCTCGGTCCTGGCGGTCGTCGCCCTGCTGATCCTGCTGCCCATCGGCGTCCTGGTCCAGCGCTCCCTCGACACCCCCGACGGCTACGGATTCGGCTACTACCGGGCACTCCAGGCCGCCGGTGACAACGGCAGCTTCCTCGTGCCGCCCATCGAGGCGATCGGGAACTCGCTCCAGTACGCCCTCGCCGCCACCGCCATCGCGCTCGTCGTCGGCGGGCTCGCGGCGGCCGCCCTCGCCCGGCGCGGCACCGGCCGCCTCATGCGGAGCTTCGACGCGCTCCTGATGCTGCCGCTCGGCGTCTCCGCCGTGACCGTAGGCTTCGGCTTCCTGATCACCCTCGACAAGCCGCCGCTGGACCTCAGGACCTCCTGGATCCTGGTGCCGCTCGCCCAGGCGCTCGTGGGCACGCCCTTCGTCGTACGGATCATGCTGCCGGTGCTGCGCGCGGTGGACGGGCGGCTGCGCGAGGCGGCGGCCGTGCTCGGCGCGTCCCCGCTGCGGGCCTGGCGCGAAGTGGACCTGCCGCTGGTGCGCCGGGCGCTCCTGGTCGCGGCGGGCTTCGCCTTCGCGGTCTCGCTCGGCGAGTTCGGGGCGACCGTCTTCATCGCCCGGCCCGACCACCCGACGCTGCCCGTCGCGGTGGCCCGCCTGCTCGGCCGGGCCGGCGACCTCAACTACGGCCAGGCGATGGCCCTCAGCACGATTTTGATGGTGGTGTGCGCGGTGTCGTTGCTCGTCCTGGAACGCATCCGGACCGACCGCGGCGGGGAGTTCTGATGCTGAAGCTCGACGGTGCGACCGTACGGTTCGGACAGCGGGCCGCGCTCGACGCGGTCGACCTTGAGGTCGCCGACCACGAGACGGTGTGCGTGCTCGGGCCCAGCGGCAGCGGAAAGTCGACGCTGCTGCGGGTCGTCGCGGGCCTCCAACCCCTGGACGCCGGACGGGTGTTGCTCGGCGGCGCCGACCAGGCCGGGGTGCCGGTGCACAAGCGCGGGCTCGGCCTGATGTTCCAGGACCACCAGCTCTTCCCGCAGCGCGACGTCGCCGGGAACGTGGCGTTCGGGCTGCGCATGCGGGGTGCTTCGCGGGCCGAACAGGCTGCCCGGGTAGGGGAGTTGCTCGACCTCGTCGGCCTTCCCGGCGCCGAGCGGCGGGCCGTCGCCGCGCTCTCCGGCGGCGAGCAGCAGCGCGTCGCCCTCGCGCGGGCGCTGGCGCCCTCGCCGCGCCTCCTCATGCTGGACGAGCCGCTGGGGCAGCTCGACCGTACTCTGCGCGAGCGTCTGGTGGTCGAACTTCGTTCCCTGTTCGCCCAGTTGGGTACGACCGTACTGGCCGTCACGCACGACCAGGGCGAGGCCTTCGCCCTGGCCGACCGGGTCGTGGTGATGCGGGACGGCCGCATCGCGCAGACCGGTACGCCCCTGGAGGTCTGGCAGCGCCCCGCCTCCGAGTTCGTGGCGCGCTTCCTGGGCTTCGAGAACGTGGTGCCGGCGACGGTGACGGGGGCGGTGGCGGCCACCCCCTGGGGGAAGGTGCCGGTTCCTCCCGGCTCCCCTCAGGGCGAGGTGCGCCTGCTGCTCCGCCCCGGGGGCATCCGGCTCGTCCCCTCCCGGGACGGCCTGCCCTGCGAGGTCGTCGCGCGCACGTTCCGGGGCAACCACGTGGCCCTCCGACTGCGGCCCGGGGCGGGGCCGTTGCTGGAGGCCGAGTGTGACTTGGCGGCCGCGCCGGAGGTTGGCTCCGGGGTGGGGGTCGCCTTCGCGGCGGGCGGGGTCGTGGTGCTGGCGGAGGACTAGCCCCGCGGCCCGCGTCGCTCCTGGGCCCGGCCCGTGGGGCTTGGCCCTGGTTCTGCGGGCTTTGTGGCGGCCTTGCGCCTGGCTCCGCGGGGTTTGCGCCTGGCTCCGCAGGGTTTGCGGCCGGTTTGCGCCTGGCTCCGCGGGTTTGCGGCAGCCTCGGTCCCAGTCCTGCGGGGTCGCGCCCCCGCCCCCTTCAGGCTCCGTGCTGTGCGGCTGCGTCGCGGTGGCCTGGCCTGCGGGGGCGGGTGGCTTGCGCTGCCCCGGACGCCGGTTTTTGCCCCTCCCCACCCCTTCCCGCAACCCTCCGGGGGTGGGCGTGGGGCTGGGCGGCTTCCGGGGCTGCGCCCCGGGCCCGTTGGTTCGGGTGCGGATCGTGCTTGGCTGGTCGCGCAGTTCCCCGCGCCCCTGGGTCTGTTTGAGCTGCGGACCGTGCGTGGTTGCTCGCGCAGTTCCTCGCGCCCCTAAAGGCCTCGGTGCTGGCCCGCATCGGGCACTTCAGCCTGTCCGGCGTTTGAGGACGAGCGCCGTTCAGGCGCGAACGGGGTCCGGGGCGGAGCCCCGAACGGGGGTGCAGGGGGCTCCGCCCCCTGCGGGGGTTCGAGGGGCGCAGCCCCTCCGGGGGTCTGGGGCGGAGCCCCGCGGGGCCGGGGCCCACCAACCCCGGGCAACGGGCGGGCGGGGCCGAGGCCCGCTAGCCGACCCGGGCCGGCTCCTTCGGAGCCACCGGCTCCGCCGTGTCGGGCGTGCCGAACCACGCCACCGCCACCGCCCCGCCGACCGCCAGGACGAACCCCAGGACCGCCATCCAGGCGAGCCCCGCCCGGGACGCGTCCCCGAGCCACAGCACCCCGATCGCCCCGGGCAGCACCGTCTCGCCCACCACCAGCGCCGCCGTCGCCCCGTTCACCGAGCCGATCTGGAGAGCCACCGTGTGCAGATACATCCCGCCGGTTCCGGCGACCAGGATCGCGTAGAGGGCCGGGTCGGTCAGGAGGGCCCCGGCGTCGAAGGGGTCCACGCCGTTCAGGATCCGTACGCCCACCCCGAGCGCACCGAAGCCGAGCCCGGACAGCAGCCCCGCCAGGATCGCGGCGCGCGAGCCCAGGAGGCGTACGACCACTGTGCCCCCGGCCATCAGCAGGAGCGCGACCGCCAGCAGCCACCAGTGCGTGGCCAACTCGGTGTGCCCGCTGCCCTCGTGGCCCGCCGCCGAGGCGAGCAGCACCAGGGCCGAGCAGACCACCCCGATCGACGTCCACTCGGCACGGCTCAGCCGGATGCCGAGCAGCTTGACGCTGAGCACCGCCGTGATCACCAGGTTCGCGCTGATCACCGTCTGGGAGAGGAAGAGGGGGAGCAGCCGGGCCGCCAGCGCGCCGAGCCCGAACCCGACGAAGTCGAGGACCGTACCGACGATGAACTCCCAGGTCATCGCGGCCTTGGCGGTGGACGACAGGCTCGGCCCGCCGTGCTGGGTCCGGTCGGCGGCGGTCGCGTCGCGCCGGGCGGACTTGCGGGACCCGACGGCTTGCAGGACCGAGCCCGTGCCGTAGCAGACCGAGGCGGCGATGGCGGTCAGCAGACCGAGCAGCACAGAGGACTCCGTTCCTGGCGGGGGCAACTCGTTCGCCCCACTCCGCTTTACCAGACGTTTACCGCCCTTTGGGAGTTGCCTGGAGGTCGGCCCTTTTCCGGACCGTCCCGGATGCGCCGCGCTATCGCGACATGCGGGCCAGCGCGTCGGGAGCCTCGGCGACCGAGTCGACCAGGGCGATCCGGGCCGCCATCGGCCGGTCCTTCGCGAGCGCCTGGAGCAGCGGCCAGGTCGGCAGCTCCTTTGTCCAGTGCGCCCGGTCGACGAGCACCATCGGCGTCGGCGTCCCGCGCGACTCGTAGTAGTTCGGCGTCGCGTTGTCGAAGATCTCCTGCACGGTACCGGCCGCGCCCGGCAGGAAGACGACGCCCGCGTTGGAGCGGGCGAGCAGCCCGTCCTCGCGGGTGGCGTTCGCGAAATATTTGGCGATGGCGCCCGCGAAGGCGTTCGGCGGCTCATGACCGTAGAACCAGGTGGGGATCCCCACGGAGGTGCCGCCGCGCGGCCACTTCGTCCGCACCTCGAAGGCGGCGCGCGCCCAGGCGGACACCGAAGGCCTGAACGAGGGCTCCCCGCCCAGGAGTTGGAGGGCCGAGGCCAGCATCGCGTCGTCGAAGGGCGCCGCGTACGCCCCCAGGTTCGCGGCCTCCATGGCGCCCGGACCGCCGCCGGTGGCCACGGTGAACCCGGCACGGGCCAGGGTGCGGCCGAGTACGGCCGCCCCTTCGTACTCGGCAGTGCCGCGGGCCATCGCGTGGCCGCCCATCACGCCCACGACCCGCGCCCCGACGAGCAGTTCGTCGAGGGCGTCCGAGATCGCGTCGTCGTGGATCGAGCGCAGCATCGAGGAGAATATGTCGCCGTCCGCCTTGGTCCGCTGGAACCAGTCGTACGACAGGGCGTCCGGTGTCCCCTCGTACCCCTGCGTGAGCCCCTCGAAGAGCTCGGTGGGGGAGTAGAGCGCGCCGCGGTAGGGGTCGAAGGGCAGATCGGGTACGGGCGGGAAGACCAGCGCCCCGTCGGCCCGCACCTTCGCGGCCGCGTCCGGCTCCATCGCGCAGCCGAGGAACACCGCGCCCGCCGTGCCGACGCCGAGCAGGACGCTCGTACGCCCGGTCAGGTCGACCGACTGGACGCGGTACCCGGCGAGTTCGCCCCGCTCGGCGGCCGCGTCGAACTCGGCCAGTGATTCGATCTCGGTGTCGTTGCCCGCAGGGAACTTCGCTTCGTCTTCCGGCACGCCCACATGCTAGGCGCTGCCCGGTGCGGGCTCCCCGGGCGGGTCCGCGGGCGCGGGCCACCCGGCCCGCGCCCGTCACGAAAGCCCCGGTCCGTAGGGGCTTCGCCCCGCCGCGGCGCCTACCGCAGCGGCAGCGCCGCGACCTCCGCGACGAGCACCGTGAGCGGGGTGAGGACCGCGAGCAGCGCCGCCGCCCGCAGGAACGCGGCGGTCCGCAGCACTGCTACCGGCGTGCCGATGGACACCAGGGCCGCCGTGGTGTGGGCGCGGGCATGGCGCGACTCCAGGGCCGCGGTCAGCAGCGTCGCCACCGTGCAGCTCATCACGAGGGCCGCGCCGAGCCCGGTCAGCGGGCCGAAGGGGTGCGGGCCCGCCCGGTCGCCGTACAGGGTGGCCGCGGCGATCGCCCCGGCGGCCACCGCGCACACCACCCCGAGCGGCCGCCCGATGCGCCGGGCCTCCGCCATCAGGACCCGGCCCGCGAGCAGCCGGGCCGCGCTGGGCCGGGCCAGCTGGAGCAGCCGCCCGCAGAAGTGGGCCAGGGCCGGTCCCGCCAGGGCGAGGCCGAGCACGGTGATCGCCCAGCCGGCGAGGACGCCGGCCGGGGTGCCCCCGGGGTGCCCCGGCATCGGGAAAGCGGCGCCCTGCGAGCCACGGCTCGCGTACGTCTCGACCGCGAGGCCCGCCGCGACCAGCGCGAAGCCCCACGGCAGTCCGGCCGGTGCGGGCGCCGGCTCCTCGGGGTGCACCGGGTCGCTGGTGCGTCCGGCGCGCTGGGTGCGCGGGCGCAGGGCGAGCCCGGCCGCGAGGGACGCCGTCACCGGGAGCACCGCGAGCAGGGTCAGGGCCCCGGCCAGCGGCATCGGCTCGTCGGCGGCGAGCAGTCCGGCGGCGGCGCCGTCGAAGGGCAGCCCGTCGATGTCACCGCGCAGATGCAGATACACCAGGAGCGCCACCGCCGAGCCCAGGGTGCAGGTCACCGCCGTGGACGCGGCGGCGATCGCGGCGAGCCGCGCCGGGCCCAGGCCGACGGCGGAGAGCCCGGTGCGCGGCCGGGTGCTCGGGTCGGTGCGGGCGACGGCGACCGCGAAGTGCACGGTCGCCGCCAGCGGCACCGCGCACCACAGCAGCCGCAGCACCGAACTGCCGGAATGGCCGACCGCGTATCCGAGCGTGCACAGGAGCAGGAAGCCCACCCCGGCGGACGCGGCGGCCACCAGCAGCCGGCGCAGCAGGACCAGGGGGTGGGTACCGCGGGCTAGACGGAGAGCGAGCACGCGGCGATACCCTCCGTTTGCGAAGTACCACTGTTCTCACGGGAGTTGACGCGTCGCCCGTCGACGAGGACCACCGTGCGGTCGGCGAGGGCGGCCACGTCCGTGTCATGGGTGGCGATGATCGTGGTGATGTGGTGCGAGCGGGCCGCGGTGAGCAGCGTGCGCAGCACCTGGGCGCGGTCGGCGCTGTGCAGGGTCGCGGTCGGCTCGTCCGCGAACAGCACGGCCGGCTCGGTGATCAGGGCGCGGGCGATCGCCACGCGCTGGCGCTCCGCCTGGAGCAGGGCGTGCGGGCGCTTCTTGGCGCAGGTGTCGATGTCGAGGCGCTCCAGCCACTCCAGGGTGGCGTTCTTCGCGCTCCGGTGCGAGACGCCCCGCAGCAGCAGCGGCAGGGCCGCGTTCTCCCAGGCGCTCAGCTCGGGCACCAGGGCGGGCTCCGGGTCGATCCAGGCGAACCGGTCGCGCCGCAGCCGCTCGCGGGCCGCCGCGCCCAGGGTGTGCACGGCCCCGCTGTTGAACCACACCTCGCCCTCGTCCGGCACGACCGCGCCCGAAAGGCAGCGCAGCAGGGTCGTCTTGCCCGAGCCGCGCGGGCCGCCGACGGCGAGGATCTCGCCCTCGCGGGCCTCCACGCTGACCCCGGTCAGGGCGGGCGAGCCGCTGTGGGAGTGATGCAGGGAACGTGCCCACAGCACGTCGTTGTCCGGCGGAGCCACCATGGTGCACACCTCGGTTCAGATCAGATTTCCTGCTCCCCGTACGGGGGAACGAAGGCAGGGCCGATCGGTCACTGGGCACGCTAGGCACTGGGGTGTGACTGCCATGACAGCACGCGGCCCGGCCGCCCCCATCTCACTCGGATGGGCGCGGCCGGGCCGTGGGCGGGACGGGTCAGAGCTTCGTCCAGGCCTCCGTCAGGACCTGACGCAGGACGCCCTCGATCTCGTCGAAGGTGTTCTGGTCGGAGATCAGCGGCGGGGCGAGCTGGACGACCGGGTCGCCGCGGTCGTCGGCCCGGCAGTACAGGCCGTTGTCGTACAGCGCCTTGGAGAGGAAGCCGTACAGGACGCGCTCGGTCTCCTCGTCGTTGAACGTCTCCTTGGTGGCCTTGTCCTTCACCAGCTCGATGCCGTAGAAGAAGCCGTTGCCGCGGACGTCGCCGACTATCGGCAGGTCGTGCAGCTTCTTGAGGGTGTCGAAGAAGGCGCCCTCGTTGTCGAGCACGTGCTGGTTGAGGCCTTCCTTCTCGAAGATGTCGAGGTTGGCCAGGCCCACCGCCGCGGAGACCGGGTGGCCGCCGAAGGTGTAACCGTGCAGGAAGGTGTTGTCACCCTTGTAGAACGGCTCGGCGAGCCGGTCGGAGATGATGCAGGCGCCGATCGGGGAGTAGCCCGAGGTCATGCCCTTGGCGCAGGTGATCATGTCCGGCACGTAGTCGAACTTGTCGCAGGCGAACATCGTGCCCAGGCGGCCGAAGGCGCAGATGACCTCGTCGGAGACGAGCAGCACGTCGTACTTGTCGCAGATCTCGCGGACCCGCTGGAAGTAGCCGGGCGGCGGCGGGAAGCAGCCGCCCGCGTTCTGCACCGGCTCCAGGAAGACGGCGGCGACGGTCTCGGGTCCCTCGAAGAGGATCTCCTGCTCGATCTGGTCGGCGGCCCAGCGGCCGAAGGCCACCGGGTCCTCGCCGTGGATCGGGGCGCGGTAGATGTTGGTGTTCGGCACCTTGTGCGCGCCGGGGACCAGCGGCTCGAAGGGCGCCTTCAGGGCGGGCAGACCGGTGATGGACAGGGCGCCCTGCGGGGTGCCGTGGTAGGCGACCGCGCGCGAGATGACCTTGTACTTCGTGTGGTTGCCGGTGAGCTTGTGGTACTGCTTGGCCAGCTTCCACGCGGTCTCGACGGCCTCGCCGCCACCGGTGGTGAAGAAGACCTTGTTGAGGTCGCCCGGCGCGTAGTTCGCGAGGCGCTCGGCGAGCTCGACGGCCTTGGGGTGGGCGTAGGACCACACCGGGAAGAAGGCCAGCTCCTGCGCCTGCTTGTAGGCGGTCTCGGCGAGCTCGTGACGGCCGTGGCCTGCGTTGACGACGAACAGGCCCGACAGGCCGTCCAGGTACTTCTTTCCCTTGTCGTCGTAGATGTAGGTGCCTTCGCCACGGACGATGGTGGGAACAGGCGCGTTCTCGTACGACGACATGCGGGTGAAGTGCATCCACAGGTGGTCGTAGGCGGTCTGGCTGAGGTCCTTGCTCACGGCTATCGGGTTCCCCACATATAGGTCTGCTTCTTCAGCTTGAGATAGACGAAGCTCTCGGTGGAACGCACGCCGGGGAGGGCGCGGATCCTCTTGTTGATCACTTCGAGGAGGTGGTCGTCGTCCTCGCAGACGACCTCCACCATCAGGTCGAAGGAGCCCGCGGTCATCACCACGTACTCGCATTCGGCCATGGCCGTCAGCGCTTCCGCCACGGGGTCGAGGTCGCCCTCGACGCGGATGCCGACCATCGCCTGCCGCCGGAAACCCACGGTGAGCGGGTCGGTGACGGCGACGATCTGCATGACGCCCTGGTCGAGCAGCTTCTGCACGCGCTGGCGCACAGCCGCCTCGGACAGGCCCACGGCCTTGCCGATCGCGGCGTAGGGACGGCGTCCGTCCTCCTGGAGCTGCTCGATGATCGCCAGGGAGACGGCGTCGATCGACGGGGACTGTCCGTTCCCGATCCTGGGTTCTGTGCTTCGGCTGGCCACGGAGCCACTGTGCACCCGAGTCGTCCGTCCCGCAACCCCGAAGCGATGAAATTCGTTGTTCTGTGACCTCCAGAGAACTGAATCCGAAGTTCACGGGCGGTAGGTCTGTCGAAAGCGTCACCTCACCGACTAGGGTGGGGTGTCTCACCCATCGGACATCGGACCGGGAGGCCAGCGAAGTGACCACCGAACTGCGTCGTTTGCGCAACTACATCGACGGAGAGTTCCGCGATGCTGCCGACGGGCGGACCATCGAGGTGGTCAACCCGGCCACGGGACAGCCCTATGCGACATCGCCGCTCTCCGGCCAGGAGGACGTCGACGCCGCCATGACGGCCGCCGCCAAGGCGTTCCCCGCCTGGCGCGACGCCACCCCCGCCGAGCGCCAGCGCGTCCTGCTCAAGATCGCGGACGCCATCGAGGAGCGGGCCGAGGAGCTGATCGCGGCCGAGTCGGAGAACACCGGCAAGCCGCTTGAGCTCACCCGCACCGAAGAGGTGCCCCCCATGGTCGACCAGATCCGCTTCTTCGCCGGCGCCGCCCGGCTGCTCGAAGGCCGCAGCGCCGGCGAGTACATGGAGGGACTGACCTCGATCGTCCGCCGCGAGCCGGTCGGCGTCTGCGCGCAGGTCGCGCCGTGGAACTACCCCATGATGATGGCGGTCTGGAAGTTCGCCCCGGCGCTCGCCGCGGGCAACACCGTCGTCCTCAAGCCGTCGGACACCACCCCCGCCTCGACCGTCCTGCTCGCCGAGATCATCGGCGCGATCGTCCCCAAGGGCGTCTTCAACGTCATCTGCGGCGACCGCGACACCGGCCGCGCGATGGTCGAGCACAAGACCCCGGCGATGGCCTCCATCACCGGTTCGGTACGGGCCGGCATGCAGGTCGCCGAGTCCGCCGCCAAGGACGTCAAGCGCGTCCACCTGGAGCTGGGCGGCAAGGCCCCGGTCGTCGTCTTCGAGGACGCCGACATCGACAAGGCCGTCGAGGACATCGCCGTCGCGGGCTACTTCAACGCCGGCCAGGACTGTACGGCCGCGACCCGCGTGCTCGTGCACGAGTCGATCCACGACGAGTTCGTGGCCGCGCTCGCCAAGGTGGCCGCCGAGACCAAGACCGGGCAGCCGGACGACGAGGACGTGCTGTACGGCCCGCTCAACAACGCCAACCAGCTGAAGCAGGTGGCCGGCTTCATCGACCGGCTGCCCGCGCACGCCAAGGTCGAGGCGGGCGGCCACCGGGTCGGCGAGCAGGGCTACTTCTACGCCCCGACCGTCGTCTCCGGCCTGAAGCAGGACGACGAGATCATCCAGAACGAGGTGTTCGGGCCGGTCATCACCGTCCAGCCGTTCACCGACGAGGCCCAGGCCCTCCAGTACGCGAACGACGTCGAGTACGCGCTGGCCTCCTCGGTGTGGACCAAGGACCACGCCCGCGCCATGCGGATGTCCAAGAACCTCGACTTCGGCTGTGTGTGGATCAACACCCACATCCCGCTGGTCGCCGAGATGCCGCACGGCGGCTTCAAGAAGTCCGGCTACGGCAAGGACCTCTCCGCGTACGGCTTCGAGGACTACACCCGCATCAAGCACGTGATGACGTCCATCGAGGGCTGAGCCACGGCCTGAACGGCGCACCGGGGCGGGGGAGTTGTCCCCCGCCCCTTTTCGCTGCCGTCATGCCCCGCCGCCATGCCCCGACAGGGTGTCTGGCTCGGGGCTCCGGGCTGTACGCAGCGTCCATTGAACGCGGTGGACGCGGGAGGCATCCTGCCGGAATGCGACCGACCGCGTTCCCCGCAGCCAGCCCCCTGTCCCGCCGCAGCCTGCTGCGCGCCCTCGGCGGCGGTGCCGCGCTGGCCGCGCTGGCCGGCTGCGGGGTCCCCGCGGCGTACGTCGAACCGGGCGACCGGGCCGGGCGCGACCGCTCGGCCGCCGACAAGTCCCTCACCTTCGCCAACTGGCCGCTCTACATAGACGTCGACGACAACGACGCCTCCCGGCGGCCCACCCTGGACGCGTTCACCAAGAGCACCGGGATCTCCGTCACGTACACCGAGGAGATCAACGACAACGACGAGTTCTTCGGGAAGATCAGCCCGGCCCTGATGAACCACCAGGAGACCGGCCGGGACCTGATGGTCATCAGCGACTGGATGGCCGCCCGGTTCGTCCGGCTCGGCTGGGTGCAGCAGATGGACCGCGCCAAGCAGCCCAACGTCACCCGCTACCTCGACCCCCAGCTGCGCACCCCCGCCTTCGACAACGGGCGTCTGCACAGCGTCCCGTGGCAGTCCGGGATCACCGGGATCGCGTACAACAAGAAGAAGCTCGGCCGCGAGATCCAGCACGTCCACGATCTGTGGGACCCGCGGCTCGCGGGCAAGGTGACACTGTTCTCCGGGCTCGACGAGTCGTTCGCGCTCCTGATGCAGGGCGAGGGTGTCGACATCACGAAGTGGACGGCCGACGACTTCCACCGGATGTGCGACCAGGTCGAGAAGCAGGTCGCGAAGAAGCAGATCCGCCGCTTCACCGGCAACGACTACACCAGCGACCTCAACAAGGGCGACGTCCTGGCCTGTCAGGCCTACAGCGGTGACGTCTTCCAGCTCCAGGCCGACAACCCCGACATCGAGTTCGTGGTGCCCCAGGAGGGCGCCGAGCTGTGGGCGGAGTCGATGATGATCCCCAACCTGGCCCGCCACAAGGCGAACGCGGAGGCGCTGGTCGACTACTACTACGACCCCCAGGTCGCGGCCGAACTCGCCGCCTCGGTCAACTACGTGTGCCCGGTGCCGGCCGCCCGCGAGGTCCTGGCCTCCTCGAAGAACAAGGAGGAGGCCCAGCTCGCCGAGGACCCGCTGATCTTCCCGGACGACGCGATGCGGAGGCGCCTCGCCATCGCCCGGGACATCACCTCCGAGGAGCGCGTCGAGTTCGCCAAGCGCTGGAACGAGATCGTGGGGCTCTAGGCGGGGGTGCTGAGGCTGCGGCCGGGGGCCGGGGCAGGGGTCCGCGGTGCCGGTCCCCTGCCCCGGCCCCGATCCGTCCCCTGATTTTTAGACGTGTTCAACACGGGCGTCTGGCTGCCGGGGCCGACCGGCTGGATCGGCCGGGTGCGGGCCGGGCTCGACACCGCCGACGCCGACTGTCCGTTCCTCCTCACGGCACGGACTGGCTCGCCTTCGCCCATCTCGTCATCGCGGTCGCCTTCTACGGGGTGCTGCGCGACCCCGTCCGCAACATCTGGGTCGTCGGGTTCGCGAGGATCGCCTGCAGTTCGGCGTGATCCCGCTGTATGTGGTGCGGCGCAAGATCAGGGCCCTTGAGGCGATGGGGGAGCGGGGGCGGTGCCGGCCTGACGGCGGCGGGCGCCAGGACTTGAGCGACCGGGCCTCAGGAAGGGTCCGGGGCGCCGAAGGTTGCGAGCATGATCTTCATCGCGGTGGGGTTCATGTCCGCGCCCTTCGCGTCCGTGGAGTTGACGCTGTAGACCAGGGTCCGGGCGAGGGTGCCGGTGGGGGACAGCACGCCGGCGATCACCGTGTTGTAGCCCCAGCGGCCGCCGGTCTTGCCCCATACGTTCCGGCCGCCGAGCCGCTTCATCGACAGGCCCGCGCTGTAAGCGGCCGGCTTGCCCGTCTCCCGGTTTCGCACCGCAGGGTCGGGCAGCGTGAACATCTCCTTGAGCTGAGCGCCGTGCACCAACCGGCCGGTGAACAGGGCGTCCGTGAAGCGCTCCAGGTCGGCCGTGGTGGAGATCAGGTTCCCCGCCGCGAAGGTGTCGCCCGCGCCCCACACCGTCACGTCCCGCAGCTCCGTCGAGCCGTCCGGCGCGGGGAACACCTGGTAGCCGTGGTTGTGCGGGCCCCTTAGGGCGGGATCCGCACCGGGCACATAGGTGTCCGTGAGGCGCAGTGGCCGCACGATGCGGGCGGCGAGCTGATGGGCGTAGGAGTCATGGGTGATCCGCTCCAGGAGCAGCCCGGCCACGGTGTAGCCGATGTTGTCGTAGTGCTGCGCGGTGCCGGGCGCGAAGTCCGGCTTCCGCGCGGTCGCCGCGCGCACCACGTCCGCCGGGTCGCTGGCCTCGAAGCGGTGCGCGTACAGGTACTCCAGGGAGTCGTCGGGCGAGTCGTCCGACGGTATCCCGCTGGTGTGGTTCAGGAGTTGACGGACCGTCACCCCGGCGTAGGCCGCCGGGATCAGGTCGGGCAGGTAGCCGCGCACCGGGCGGTCGAGGGCGACCCTGCCCTCGCCCGCGAGTTGCAGCACCATCGCCGCCGTGAACACCTTGGTGACCGATCCGGCCCGGAAGCGTCCGTTCGGGTCCGCCGGGGCGTCGCTCACCAGGTCGTGAACCCCGGCGCTGTCGCGCCAGCTTCCCTCCGAGCCGCCGACGCGGACCAGCGCCGCCGTCGCGTCCGCGCCCGGCTTCCCCGCGCCCGTGATGGCCGCGCGCAGGGCGGCGGTGTCGAGTCCGGTGTCGGCGCGATGGGCGGTGGCCCCGGCCGGCGAGGGAGAGGGGACCGCGACGGCCGGGGCCACCGAGAGGCCCAGGACCAGGGCGGTGGCGAGCAGAGTGGTGCGGGTGCGGGTGTTCATACGGAGGCCTTCGTGATCGAGGGAGGTGGCGCCGATGAACCCCATCCTGCTGATCACGCGCCGCCTGTGGGTCGCCGCGACGAGCGGTTTCCGAACCTCCGACTCCTCACCGGAGCGGGGGAGTCGGAGACCCTGACTCCCCCGCGCGGGGGAGCACGGTCAGGACGGTGCGGCCACGGCGACCAGTCCCGTCTCGTACGCGCAGATCACCGCCTGGACGCGGTCGCGCAGCCCCAGCTTCGCCAGCACATGGCCGACGTGCGTCTTCACCGTGTGCTCGGAGACGGTGAGTTCGGCCGCGATCTCGGCGTTGGACAGGCCCCGGCCGAGCAGCAGCAGCGTCTCGCGCTCGCGGGCGGTCAGCGCGGCGAGCCGCTCCGGGGCGGCCGGGACGGTGGGCCGCGAGGTGTACTCGGCGATCAGTCGCCGCGCCACCGACGGGGCGAGCAGCGCGTCCCCGGCGGCCACCACCCGCACCGCGTGCACCAGATCGTCCCGCCGGACGTCCTTGAGCAGGAAACCGCTCGCCCCGGCGTGCAGCGCTTCGTAGACGTACTCGTCGGAGTCGAAGGTGGTCAGCATCACCGTGCGGCAGGCCC
Source organism: Streptomyces sp. CB01201 (assembly GCF_002803085.1). Classification (GTDB taxonomy): domain Bacteria; phylum Actinomycetota; class Actinomycetes; order Streptomycetales; family Streptomycetaceae; genus Streptomyces; species Streptomyces hundungensis. The sequence goes on from NZ_NNBJ01000014.1 coordinate 133,603, forward strand.
CGGCGGCGCTGATCGCGCGGCAGGCCTCGATGCCGTCCAGGCGCGGCATCCGGATGTCGAGCAGCGCCACATCGGGCGCGAGGCGGCGGACCGCCTCGACCGCCTGCGCGCCGTCGCCGACCTCGGCCACCACCTCGATGTCCGGCTGGACGTCCAGGATCAGCGCGAAGCCACTGCGCACCAGCTCCTGGTCGTCGGCCACCACCACACGGATCGTCACGGCCCCACCTCCGCCGAGGAGGGTACCGAGCGGGATCCGGGTACGCGGGGCGACAGCGGCAGGACGGCCCGCACCTCGAAGCCCCGGCCGTCCGGGCCCGGCCCCGCCGAGGCGCTGCCGCCCTGCGCGGCCGCCCGCTCGCGGATGCCGACCAAGCCGTGTCCGGTACCGGGTCCGGAGCCGGTACCGCATCCGTCGTCCAGGACGTGGATCGCCAACTCGCCATCCCTGCAGTCCAGTTGGACCGTTATCGCGGAAGCGTCCGCGTGCTTCACCGCGTTGGTCAGGGCCTCCTGCACGATCCGGTACACCGTCGTTTCCGTGTCCAGGGGGAGCGGGCCGGGCGTGCCCGTCGTCCGGTACGTGACCGGGGGGCCGCCCAGTGACACCCGCTGGACCAGCGCGGGCAGCGCGGAGAGGCCCGGCTGCGGTTCGCGCGGGGCGGCGGCCGGGGGAGCGCCCGGGGCGTCCTCCTCGCGGAGCAGCCCGAGCATGCGGCGCAGCTGGACCATCGCGTCCCGACCGGTCTCGGAGATCGCCTCGAACGCGGCCTCCGCCCGGTCCGGCGCGGCCCGTACCGCGAGCGGGCCCGACTCGGCCTGCACGATCATGATGCTGACCGCGTGCGAGAGGATGTCGTGCATCTCCCGGGCGATCCGGGCCCGTTCACGGGCCGCGGCCTGTTCGGCCTCGATGCGGTTGGCCCGCTCCAGCTGTGCCGCCCGATCCTCGACGGCCGCGGTGTAGGCCTGCCGGGTGTGGGTGAGCCGCCCGAGCACGTACGCGGCACCGAAGACGAAGAAGGAGAACATCAGCTCCTTGACGTCCTGGCTGTTGAGCGCCACCGAGGGCCCGATGAGCACCGCGACGAGAGCGGCCACCCCGACCCGCTTGCGGGCCGGAGAGAGTGCCGCGACCGAGTACACGGCGATGAGCCCGGGATAGGGGAGCGGCTGGCCCGGTCCGTCCAGGGTCAGCTTGTATGCCGCGCCCGCCGCCAGGACCGCGAGCGTCACCGCGACCGGGGCCCGGCGCCGCCACACCAGCGGGAGCACGCTCAGGGAGGTCAGGGCGTAGTCGGCCCAAGTGGCGGGGCGCAGTCCGTCGGGGCGGGCCACGACGAACGGGATCGACATGGCCGCCTCTACGAGCAGGGCGAGGCCGATGTCGACCGTCCGGGCGTTCGCCGCCCGCAGCCGTGCCGTCAGGCGTGCCGTCAGGCGCGCCGCCGGCCGTGCCGCGAGTCGTGCCACCGGTCGTGCCCGCAGCTGTTCGGCCGGCCGTTCAGTGCCACCCACCCCATCCCCCCCGTCAACCTTCCCCGCCCGCACGTGTCCCCGTCGGCCGGCTTCCGCCCCGCCCGTGCCGTCCCCGCCCCGCCTACCGCCCCGACAGGACGGCCGACAGCGTGTCCAGGCGGTTGGTGGTGATCGCGTCCACGCCGTGGCCGATCAGCCGGCGCTGGGTGCGGGCGGTGTCCGCGGTCCAGGCCGAGACGAGGAGGCCGTCCCGGTGGACCCGTGCCACCAGGTCCGAACTCAGCAGGCCGAAGCGGTAGTTGAGCCAGCGGGGCTTGACGGCCTCGACCAGGGCGGGGCGCGGCGGGGCGGGCTTGGTCCAGGTCAGGGCGATCTCGGCGGCCGGGTCGGCGCGGCGCACCCACAGCATGGCGACCGGCCCGGCGCAGTAGTAGACCCGCTCGCCCGCACCGCACTCGCGGACCGTGTTCACCACCTTGCGCACCGACGCCTCGGTGGCGCCGGGCAGATCCAGCAGCACCCGGTGCGCCCCGGCCGCCATCAGGGCCTGCCGCAGGGTGGGCACCCCGCCGCCGGTGACCTCGGCGACCTCCGCGTGCGGGAGCTCGGCCAGCGGACGGTCGAAGTCCCACAGCCGCTTCAGCGTCTCGTCGTGCAACAGCACGGGCACGCCGTCCCGGGTGGTGCGGACATCGAGCTCGACCGCGTCGGCACCCCGCTCCAGGGCCGAGGCGATGGAGGGGAGCGTGTTCTCGCGGACGCGGTACGGGTCGCCGCGGTGGGCCACGGCTGTCACGGTGCGCATGGGGTCATTGTGCTGAGCGGTGGCGGGGGCGGCCAGCCGGAGCCCCCGCCGGCGGGGATCAGCGGGCGAGCCACTTCGCGGTGTAGTCGTCGATCTCCCCGGCGAGCTTCGTCTTGCCGGCGGGGTCGAGGAAGGACGCCTCGACGGCGTTCTTCGCGAGGTCGGCAACCCCCCGCTCGTCCAGCTCCAGGAGCCGGGCCGCGACCGCGTACTCGTTGTTGAGGTCGCTGCCGAACATCGGCGGGTCGTCGCTGTTGACGGTGACCAGGACGCCCGCGGCCACCATCTCCTTGATGGGGTGCTGGTCCAGGTCGGGCACCACGCGCGTCGCCAGGTTGGACGTCGGGCAGACCTCCAGGGCGATCCGGTGCTCGGCCAGATGCTGGAGCAGGGCCGGGTCCTGGGTGGCGCTGGTGCCGTGGCCGATGCGCTCGGCGCGCAGGTCGATGAGCGCGTCCCAGATCGACTGCGGGCCCGTGGACTCGCCCGAGTGCGGTACGGAGTGCAGCCCGGCGGCGATGGCCCGGTCGAAGTACGGCTTGAACTGCGGGCGGGGCACGCCGATCTCCGGGCCGCCCAGGCCGAAGGAGACCAGGCCCTCGGGGCGCACCCCGTCCTCGGTGGCGAGGCGGGCCGTCTCGGCGGCGGCGTCCAGACCGGCCTCGCCCGGGATGTCGAAGCACCAGCGCAGGACCGTGCCGAACTCGGCCTCGGCGGCCCGGCGGGCGTCCTCGATCGCGTCCATGAAGGCGCGCTCGTCGATGCCCCGGCGGGTGGAGGAGAACGGCGTGATGGTCAGCTCGGCGTAGCGGACGTTCTGCCGGGCCATGTCACGGGCCACCTCGTAGGTGAGAAGGCGCACATCCTCCGGGGTGCGGATGAGGTCGACGACCGAGAGGTAGACCTCGATGAAGTGCGCGAAGTCCGTGAACGTGAAGTAGTCGGCGAGCGCCTCGGGGTCGGTGGGGACCTTCGAGTCCGCGTGGCGGGCGGCGAGTTCGGCCACGATGCGCGGTGAGGCGGACCCCACGTGGTGCACGTGGAGTTCGGCCTTGGGCAGCCCCGCGATGAAGGGGTGCAGGTCGGTCATGGGGTCCTCCATGGGTCTGCCGCGAGGGTCCTCGCGCGATGGGCGGCGTACGGCCTTCGCCGGTCGGGGATCATGGTAGGCCGGGCACACGCGCCCGGATCCGTTGGCCGTAGCATGACGGAACCACGATGGGGGAGGCCCATGTCAGACAACACCCAGCAGCCGTCGGGAGGCCAGGAGCCCCGCGACCCCTGGGCTCCGCCGGAGCGCAAGGTCCCGCTGGACAAGCCGTCGGTGCACGACCAGCAGACGGTCATATCCATGCCGGGCACTCCGACCGAGGGCCAGTACCCCGCCCCGCCGCAGGCCGCCCCCGGCGCCCCGGCCCAGGCCCCGTTCCCGGGTGCGCCCGGGCAGCAGGCTCCCGGCACCGGCTACGGCGCCCCGACCCCGCCGCCGGGACAGCCGGCCCCCGGCAGCTACGGCTACCCCGCCTACCCGCAGCACCCCGGGCAGGGCTACGCCGGGTACCCGGGCCAGCAGCCCGGGTACGGCTATCCGGGATTCGCCGCGGTCGCCCCGCCGCAGAACGGCTTCGGCACGGCCGCGATGGTGCTCGGCATCGTCGGATGTGTCCTCATGCTCTGCACCATCGGCATCGCCGGCATCGTGATCGGGACGCTCGCCCTGATCTTCGGGCTGCTCGGCAAGGGCCGGGTCAGGCGCGGTGAGGCGAACAACCGCGGGCAGTCCCTGACGGGCATCATCATGGGCATCATCGCCATCGTGATCGGCGTCGGGATTCTCGTCCTGGTGATCGTGACCAATTCGCTCGACCATTCCACCCGGTACGACGACTACTCGAACTTCCTGTCGCTGGCCGTCTCGGCCCGCTGAGGAAGCACTTCCCGCCGAGGAAGCACTGCCGAGGACCCTCCGGAGGAGCGAGCCAAGAGGATCCGGGGATCTCACCCCGAGCGGGGGAGGCCGCCAAGGCCTCTCTCGCTCGGGGCCGCCCTGCCCGGCCGCCCTGTCCGGCCGCACGGGCAGGCAGCCGCCTCAGCGCAGCCGCTCCCGCGCCTCCGTCAGGGCGAAGCCCAGCAGGTTCAGGCCACGCCACCGCCGCGGGTCCGCCGCCTCCGGCGCGTCCGCCGCCAGGCCTATGCCCCAAATCCGGTCCAGCGGGCTCGCCTCGACCAGGACCCGCTTCCCGGTGCCGAGCAGATAGCCCCGCAGCGCCTCGTCCTGACCGAACTTGTGCAGGCTGCCGGCCAGCACGATGCCGTACCGCTCCCGGCGCCACACCTCGTCGTCGAAGCCCCGCACCAGGCGTCCCGCCTTCTTCGCGAGCGCCGGATTCGCCGCGTCGATCGCCGCGCGCTCCGCGTCCGGGTCGCCGAACAGCCGGGCCTTCGACGCCATCATCCAGTGCTCGGCCGTCGCGTACCGGACGCCCTCGACCGTGAAGGGCGAGGGCCACCACTGGCTGAAACAGCTCCGGCCCAGCGACCCGTCCCGCTGCGGCCGGTGCCCCCAGAAATGCAGATACTTGATCCGGTCACCCTCACTGACCTGCGCGATCAGCGCGTCCAGCGCCGCGCGGTCCCCCGTGTCCTCGTTCATGCATGCGAGTGTGGCAGGCGCCACTGACACTCCGTCGGGCCATAACGGCTCCGACGCGACACATGGTCGACAGATTCCGTCGCGTAACCAAAAGGCAACAACGGAATCACTTGTTGGCCAGATGTGCCTCTGTCAGGATCGGCACTCAAATCGAGCTGAAGCTACGAAGAACGTGGGCGACATGGACACCGACACCGGCAACGGCAACAGCAATCCCGCCAAGGACCGCTTCCCCGCGCAGGACCGCTTCGCGGCCGGCGCCCAGTACATCGGCGGGCGGCTGCGCCCCGGCACCTCCGGGCGCGAGCACGCGGTCGTCGATCCGGCCACGGGGGCCACGGTCTACACGTACGAGCTCGCGGGCACCGCCGATGTCGACGCCGCGGTCGCCGCGGCCAAGGAGGCCTTCCCCGGCTGGTCCGGCGCCACCCCCGGCGAGCGCTCGGCCGCCCTGCACCGGTTCGCGGAGGTGCTCGCCGAGCGGGCCGAGGAGTTCGCCCAGGCCGAGTCCCTCCAGTGCGGAAAGCCGATCAAGCTGAGCCGGGAGTTCGACGTGCCCGGCACCATCGACAACACCGCGTTCTTCGCGGGCGCGGCCCGGCACCTGGAGGGCCGGTCGGCCGGGGAGTACGAGGGCGACCACACCTCCTACGTACGCCGTGAGCCCATCGGTGTCGTCGGTTCCATCGCGCCCTGGAACTACCCGCTCCAGATGGCCGCCTGGAAGATCCTTCCGGCGATCGCGGCCGGCAACACCATCGTCCTCAAGCCCGCCGAGACCACCCCGCTGACCTCGCTCCTGTTCGCCGAGGCGGCCACGGAGGCCGGCATTCCGGACGGCGTGATCAACATCGTCACGGGCGCCGGCAAGGACGCGGGCGAGCACCTCGTCGGCCACCCCGACGTCGTGATGACCTCCTTCACCGGATCCACCGGCGTCGGCAAGCGGGTCGCGGAGATCGCCACCCGCACGGTCAAGCGCCTCCACCTGGAGCTGGGCGGCAAGGCCCCCTTCGTGGTCTTCGACGACGCCGACCTGGAGGCCGCCGTGCACGGCGCGGTCGCCGCCTCGCTCATCAACTCCGGCCAGGACTGCACCGCCGCCACCCGGGCCTACGTCCAGCGCCCGCTGTACGACGCCTTCGTCGAGCAGGTCGCGGCCCTGATGGAGACCGTCCGGCTCGGCGCCCCCTTCCGCGAGGACACCGACCTCGGCCCGCTGATCTCGCACGTCCACCGCGACCGCGTCGCCGCCTTCGTCGAGCGGGCCAGGAGCTACGCCCGGATCGTCACCGGCGGCGAGGCCCCCGAGGGCGACGGCGCCTACTACCGGCCCACCCTCATCGTGGACGCGCCCCAGGACAGCGAGGTCGTCCAGGACGAGATCTTCGGCCCGGTCCTGGTGGTGCTGCCCTTCGACAGCGACGACGAGGGCATCGCGCTCGCCAACGACACCCCCTACGGCCTCGCCGCCTCCGCCTGGAGCCGGGACGTGTACCGCACCGGGCGGGCCACCCGCGAGATCAAGGCGGGCTGCGTCTGGATCAACGACCACATCCCGATCCTCAGCGAGATGCCGCACGGCGGCTACAAGGCGAGCGGCTACGGAAAGGACATGTCGGCGTATTCCTTCGAGGAGTACACGCAGGTCAAGCACGTGATGTACGACAACACAGCGGTCGCCAGGAAGGACTGGCACCGCACGATCTTCGGGGACCGATAAAAAGGCGGCCCGACCAGGCCACCGAACCCACCCGAAAGGGCATTCAGCGCATGGAGCAGTACGAGCCCGAAAGCCTGTCAGCGGCCCAACTGGCGGCCGTCCGGCGCAGCTTGACGAATGGCAGGGGCGCCCTGACCCGCCGTTCGCTGCTGCGCGCCTCGGGCGTCGGCGCGCTCACCGTCGGCGGCCTCGCCACCCTGAGCGCGTGCGGCATCCCGGCGGCCAAGAAGGAGAACGGCACCGGACCGTCCAACACGGACCACTCCGCCCAGGAGAAGGAGGTCAACTTCTCCAACTGGACGCAGTACATGGACATCAGCGACGACAAGAAGCACCACCCGACGCTGGACGAGTTCACCCGCCGCACCGGGATCCAGGTCAAGTACACCGAGGACATCAACGACAACGTCGAGTTCTTCGGGAAGATCAAGCCGCAGCTCGCGGCCGGCCAGGACACCGGCCGGGACCTGGTCGTGCTCACCGACTGGCTCGCCGCCCGGCTCATCCGGCTCGGCTGGGCGCAGCAGCTCGACCCCGCGCACCTGCCCCACGCCTACGCCAACCTCGCCCCCCAGTTCCGCTCGCCCGACTGGGACCCCGGCCGCGCCTACTCCTACCCCTGGACCGGCATCCCGACCGTCATCGCCTACAACTCCAAGGCGACCGGCGGCAAGAAGGTCGACTCCATCACCCAGCTGCTCGACGACCCCACCCTCAAGGGCCGCGTCGGCTTCCTGTCCGAGATGCGCGACTCCATCGGCATGACCCTGCTCGACCTCGGCAAGGACCCCGCCAGGTTCACCGACGCCGACTTCGACGCCGCGATCGGGCGGCTCCAGAAGGGCGTCGACTCCAAGCAGATCCGCCGCTTCACCGGCAACGACTACACCGGCGACCTGGTGAAGGGCGACCTCGCGGCCTGTGTCGCCTGGGGCGGCGACGTGACCCAGCTGCGCGCCGACAACCCGGACATCAAGTACGCGATCCCGGCGGCGGGTTACATGACCTCCAGCGACAACCTGCTCGTCCCGGCGAAGGCCCGGCACCAGAGCAACGCGGAGAAGCTCATCGACTACTACTACGAGCTGCCGGTCGCCGCGAAGCTCGCCGCGTTCATCAACTACCAGTGCCCGGTCGACGGGGTGCGCGACGAACTCGCCAGGATCGACCCGGCCCTCGCGGCGAACGAACTGATCCTGCCGGACAAGGCGATGGCCGCGAAGTCCCACTCCTTCCGCTCGCTCAGCGAGGCCGAGGAGACCGCCTACGAGCAGAAGTTCTCCAGGCTCATCGGAGCGTGAGCGCTCCGCGGGGTGCGGTGTTTTTCGGGTGCGGGCCCGCTGTGGCTGGTCGCGCAGTTCCCCGCGCCCCTTAGGGGCCCTAGGCCCGGACCCGTGATCCCCCTCCTCTTCCCCCCCTCGATACCCCCTGGGACCCCACCCATGACTGACAGCACCGCCGGCGGCGATGTCCGCCTCACCGGGATCAGCAAGACGTACGGCTCCTTCACCGCCGTGCATCCGCTCGAACTGACCGTCCCGCAGGGCTCGTTCTTCGCCCTGCTCGGTGCGTCCGGCTGCGGCAAGACCACCACCCTCCGCATGATCGCCGGGCTTGAGGAGCCGACCACCGGGACGGTCTTCCTCGGCGACAAGGACGTCACCGATCTGCCGCCCTACAAGCGGCCGGTGAACACCGTCTTCCAGTCGTACGCCCTCTTCCCGCATCTGAACGTCACCGAGAACATCGCCTTCGGGCTGCGCCGGCGGGGCATCAAGTCGGTGCAGAAGCAGGTCGACGACATGCTGGAACTCGTCCAGCTCGGCGACTTCGCGCAGCGCAAGCCGCACCAGCTCTCCGGCGGGCAGCAGCAGCGCGTCGCCGTCGCCCGCGCGCTCATCAACCACCCCCAGGTACTGCTCCTGGACGAGCCGCTCGGCGCCCTCGACCTCAAGCTGCGCCGTCAGATGCAGCTTGAGCTCAAGCGCATCCAGACCGAGGTCGGCATCACCTTCGTGCACGTCACCCACGACCAGGAGGAGGCCATGACGATGGCCGACACGGTCGCGGTGATGAGCGGCGGCCGGGTCGAACAGCTCGGCGCACCGGCCGAGTTGTACGAGAACCCGAAGACCACCTTCGTCGCGAACTTCCTCGGCACCTCCAACCTCATCGAGGCCGAGGTGGCCGAGAGGAGCGGCGAGGACCTCGTCGTCACCGCGGGCGGCGCCAAGCTGCGGCTGCCCGGCGGACGATGTTCGGCCCCCACGGCGAGCGGCGGCAAGCTCCTCGTCGGCGTACGCCCCGAGAAGATCTCGCTCGCCCACCGCGACGACGAGGGCGCGATCGCCGACGGCCGCAACCGCGTCACCGGCCGCATCGTCGACTCGTCGTTCATCGGGGTCTCCACCCAGTACCTCGTCGACTCCCCGGCGGGCAGCGGCCTTTCGGTGTACGAGCAGAACATCGAGCGCGACACCCGCCTGGTGCCCGGCGCCGAGGTCGTCCTGCACTGGAACCCGGCGCACACCTTCGGCCTGGACGCGGCGCAGGCCAAGGACGCGGGCGTCGAGAAGGTCGAGGACGCCGCGTGACCGCCCTGGCCGAGGCGCCCGCGGCACCCACCGTGCGCAAGGCCTCCACCCGCAAGCGGCTCGTCCCGTACTGGCTGCTGCTGCCGGGCATCCTCTGGCTGATCGTGTTCTTCGCGCTGCCGATGGTGTACCAGGCCTCGACCTCCGTACAGACCGGGTCACTTGAGAAGGGCTTCCAGGTCACCTGGCACTTCCAGACGTACTGGGACGCCTTCAAGGAGTACTACCCGCAGTTCATCCGCTCCCTGCTCTACGCGGGCACGGCGACCCTGCTCTGTCTGCTGCTCGGCTACCCGCTGGCCTATCTCATCGCCTTCAAGGCGGGCCGCTGGCGCAACATCGTCCTCATCCTGGTCATCGCGCCGTTCTTCACCAGCTTCCTCATCCGCACCCTGGCCTGGAAGACGATCCTGGCCGACGGCGGGCCCGTGGTGCACGCGCTCGCCACCCTGCACATCCTGGACGTCACCAACTGGCTGGGCTGGACCGAGGGCAGCCGGGTCCTGGCCACGCCGATGGCGGTGGTCTGCGGACTCACCTACAACTTCCTGCCCTTCATGATCCTGCCGCTGTACACCTCTCTTGAGCGCATCGACTCCCGGCTGCACGAAGCGGCCGGCGACCTGTACGCGACCCCGGCCACCACCTTCCGCAAGGTGACGTTCCCGCTGTCGATGCCCGGTGTCGTCTCGGGCACGCTGCTCACCTTCATCCCGGCCAGCGGTGACTACGTGAACGCCGAACTGCTCGGCTCCACCGACCAGAAGATGGTCGGCAACGTCATCCAGTCGCAGTTCCTGCGGGTCCTGGACTATCCGACGGCCGCGGCCCTCTCCTTCATCCTGATGGCCATCGTCCTGATCATGGTCACCGTCTACATCCGCCGAGCCGGGACGGAGGACTTGGTCTGATGAGTCTCATGCCCATCCTCAAATGGCTGCGCCGCAACTTCGTGGTCATCGCGGGGCTCGCGACCCTCGCGTATCTGATCCTGCCGAACGTCGTCGTGATGGTGTTCTCGTTCAACAAGCCGAACGGGCGCTTCAACTACTCCTGGACGCGGTTCTCCACGGACGCCTGGAAGGACCCGTGCGGTGTCGCCGACATGTGCGGCTCGCTCTCGCTCTCGTTGCAGATCGCCTTCTGGGCGACGATCGGCGCGACCGTGCTCGGCACGATGATCGCCTTCGCCCTGGTCCGCTACCGGTTCCGGGCCCGCGGCGCGATCAACTCGCTGATCTTCCTGCCGATGGCGATGCCCGAGGTCGTGATGGCCGCCTCGCTGCTCACGCTCTTCCTCAACATGGGCGCGCAGCTGGGCTTCTGGACCATCCTCATCGCGCACATCATGTTCTGCCTCAGCTTCGTCGTCACCGCCGTCAAGGCCCGTGTGATGTCCATGGACCCGAGGCTCGAAGAGGCCGCGCGCGACCTCTACGCGGGCCCGGTCCAGACGTTCCTGCGGGTGACGCTGCCGATCGCCTCGCCCGGCATCGCGGCGGGCGCGCTGCTCGCCTTCGCGCTCTCCTTCGACGACTTCATCATCACCAACTTCAACGCGGGCTCCACCGTGACCTTCCCCATGTTCGTGTGGGGCTCGGCGCAGCGCGGCACGCCCGTGCAGATCAACGTCATCGGGACGGCGATGTTCATCGTTGCCGTCGTGGTGGTCACCGCCGGACAATTCATTGCGAACCGGCGCAAGAACAGCGCGAAAGCGTAACCGTACGCAGTTCCTGAGGGAGTTGGAAATCATGGCCGTGACCCGAGCCATGAAGAGCGCAGCACGGCAGTCCCTGGCGGGCGCGAAGCCCGTCCCCTTCTGGCTGGAGGACCCCGGCCGCCCCGAGGCGCTGCCCGCCCTCACCGGCGACGAGCGGTGCGACCTGCTCGTCGTCGGCGGCGGCTACAGCGGACTGTGGACCGCGCTGATCGCCAAGGAGCGCGAGCCCGGCCGCGAGGTCGTCCTCATCGAGGGCAAGGAGATCGGCTGGGCCGCCTCCGGCCGCAACGGCGGCTTCTGCGCGGCCTCGCTCACCCACGGTCTGGGCAACGGCCTGGCCCGCTGGCCCGGTGAACTCGCCAAGCTCGAACAACTCGGCGCGGCCAACCTCGACGCCATCGGGGACGCGGTCGCCCGCTACAAGATCGACTGCGACTTCGAGCGCACCGGCGAGATCGACGTGGCCACCGAGCCGCACCAGCTGGAAGAGCTGCACGAGATGTACGAGGAGGCGACCGGGCTCGGCTTCGGCGGGCTCGAACTCCTCGACGAGCAGGCGCTGCGCGCCCAGGTCGACTCGCCCACCTTCCTCGGCGGCCTCTGGGACCGCGACGGCGTCGCCATGCTCCACCCGGCCAAGCTCGCCTGGGGCCTGAAGCAGGCCTGCCTGGACCTGGGCGTACGCATCTACGAGCACACCCCGGGCCTCTCGCTGACCCGGGTCGGCAGCGGCATGGGCGTGCGCACTCCGTACGGCAAGGTGCGGGCCGAGCAGGTCGCGCTCGGCACCAATGTGTTCCCCTCGCTGGTCAAGCGGCTGCGCCCGTACACGGTCCCGGTGTACGACTACGCCCTGATGACCGAACCGCTCTCCGCGGACCAGCTCGCCTCGATCGGCTGGCAGGGCCGCCAGGGCCTCGGGGACGCGGCCAACCAGTTCCACTACTTCCGGCTCTCCGCGGACAACCGGATCCTGTGGGGCGGTTACGACGCGATCTACCCCTACGGCGGGAAGGTGCGCAGCGAGTACGACGACCGGCCCGAGACGTACGCCAAGCTCGCCGAGCAGTTCTTCTACTGCTTCCCGCAGCTGGAGGGGCTCCGTTTTGGGCATGCGTGGGGCGGCGCGATCGACACCTGCTCGCGGTTCTCGGCGTTCTTCGGCACGGCCCACGGCGGCCGGGTCTCCTACGCCGCCGGGTACACCGGGCTCGGGGTGGGCGCGACCCGCTTCGGCGCCGATGTGATGCTCGACCTGCTCGCCGGGGAGCACACCGAGCGCACCGAGTTGGAGATGGTGCGCACCAAGCCGCTGCCGTTCCCGCCGGAGCCGGTGGCCTGGGCGGGCATCGGCATCACCAAGTGGTCGCTGGCCCGGGCCGACGAGCGGGGCGGCCGGCGCAATCTGTGGCTCAGGGCGATGGACCGGGTCGGCCTTGGCTTCGACAGCTGACGGCCCCGGACCGCAACAGGGCTTCCCCCTGCGGCAGTTGAGTGCTTGATCATCCCGTACGCCCCCGGGTCACGCCGGGGGCGTACCCCTTAGATCGCCCTGTGACCCAGCTCACTGCCGATTGCTGCGCGAAGTCGCGTCATAACCCGGCCCCGCGCCGCTCTCTCCCGTGGACGCACTGGCTGTGTCCAGTGGAGCGGGTCGAGCGGAGGGACGGCAATGACTGCCTCGGGGTCGAAGACCGCGGTGGAATGGCTGGCGTCGGTGGCGCCGGATCCCGATGCCTGCCGGTGGGAGTGGGAGCGCAACCCCCTCGGGGTCGCCCTCCTCCCGGCCGGCCGGCGCTGGGACGTACTGATCGTGCCGGGCGAGCTGGGCCACCACACATTCGATGTGCTGGCCCGGCTCGTGGACCGGCCGGGTCCCGTGCTCGTCGACTTCGGCGACGCGCGGATGGGCTTCTTCGTGCCGCCCGGCACCGCCGCGCGCTGGCTCGGCACGGGGGTGCGGGGTGCGGGCCACGGCACCTGGATCGTGGTGCCCTATCCCGGCCGGACGACCGGCGGGGTGCGCTGGCTGGTGCCGCCCGACGGCTCGGGCACGCTCACCGACCCCACCCTCCTGGAGCTGGCGATGCACGAGGCGGCGGCCCGGATCGCGCGCGACGGGGACAACCGGGACAAGGGGGAATGAGTGGGGGCGGACGGCTGCCGGAAGCCTTGACAACCGGATTGGTCTGGACCATGTTGTGCGCACTTCGTGTCTCAATACCCCCTTGCCTGGAGGCAGTTGTGGACCGCACCAGACATCCGGCCCTCCGGTCATCGCTCTGCGCCGCCCTGACGGCGGCCGCCCTCGGCGCGGCCGGGCTCGTCGCCGCGGCGCCGTCCGCGCAGGCCGCCGACGCCGACCTCATGCGCAACGGCGGCTTCGAATCCGGGCTCGACGGCTGGAGCTGCACCGCCGGCAGCGGCGCCGTGGTCACCTCGCCCGTGCACGGCGGCACCCACGCCCTGAAGGCCACTCCGGCCGGCAGCGACAACGCACAGTGCGCCCAGAGCGTCGCCGTCCAGCCCAACTCCACCTACACGCTGAGCAGTTGGGTGCAGGGCAGCTATGCCTACCTCGGCGCGTCCGGCACCGGTACGACCGATGTGTCGACCTGGACCCAGTCCGCGCCGTCCTGGCAGCAGCTGACCACCACCTTCAAGACCGGCGCGAGCACCACATCGGTGACCGTCTACACCCACGGCTGGTACGGCACCGGCGCCTACGAGGCCGACGACGTGAGCCTGATCGGGCCCGGCGGCACCCCCGTCCAGCTGCCGGCCGCCCCCGCCGGGCTCACCGCCTCCGGCGCCACCTCCTCCGGCATGAGCCTGAGCTGGTCCCCGTCGGCCGGCGCCACCGGCTACAACGTGTACCGCGACGGCGCCAAAGCGGCCTCTGTGAGCGGGACTTCGGCCACCGTCACCGGCCTCGCGCCCAGTACCTCGTACAGCTTCCAGGTCACCGCGACCAACAGCGCGGGCGAGTCGCCCAGGTCGGCCGCCGTCAGCGCGAGCACCACCAGCGGCGGCACCACCCCGCCGCCCTCGGGGCACGCGCTGGTCGGCTATCTGCACGCGTCCTTCGCCAACGGCGCCGGCTACACGCGGATGGCGGACGTGCCCGACGACTGGAACATCATCGACCTGGCCTTCGGTGAGCCGACCTCCCCGACCTCGGGCGACATCCGCTTCACGCCGTGCCCGGTCAGCGAGTGCCCCACCGTGGAGCCCCTCGCCGACTTCAAGGCGGCCATCAAGGCCAAGCAGGCCGCGGGCAAGAAGGTACTGATCTCCATCGGCGGCCAGAACGGCCAGGTCCAGCTGACGACGACCGCCGCCCGCGACACCTTCGTCTCCTCCGTCTCGAAGATCATCGACGACTACGGCCTCGACGGCCTCGACATCGACTTCGAGGGCCACTCGCTGTCGCTCAACACCGGCGACACGGACTTCCGGAGCCCCACGACTCCCGTCGTCGTCAACCTCATCGACGCCCTGAAGACCCTCAAGGCCAAGTACGGCTCCAAGTTCGTCCTGACCATGGCCCCGGAGACGTTCTTCGTGCAAATGGGCTACCAGTACTACGGCTCGGGCCCCTGGGGCGGCCAGGACCCCCGCTGCGGCGCCTATCTGCCGGTGATCTACGCCCTGCGCGACTCGCTCACCCTGCTGCACGTCCAGGACTACAACTCGGGCTCGATCATGGGCCTCGACAACCAGTACCACTCGATGGGCGGCGCGGACTTCCACATCGCCATGACCGACATGCTGCTCACCGGCTTCCCGGTCGCGGGCGACACCACCAAGGTGTTCCCGGCGCTGCGGCCCGACCAGGTCGCCATCGGGCTGCCGGCCTCCACCCAGGCGGGCAACGGCTGGACCAGCCCCGCCGAGGTCACCAAGACCCTGGACTGCCTGACGAAGAAGGCGAACTGCGGCACCTACCAGACCCACGGCAGCTGGCCGGGCCTGCGCGGGCTGATGACGTGGTCCATCAACTGGGACCGGTTCAACGGCGGAGAGTTCTCGAAGAACTTCGACGCATACCCGTGGAGCTGAGCACCAGGAGCGCCCCGCACAGGCAGCAGCTGGCCAGCACGTCCAGGGGCCAGTGGTAGCCGTGCAGCACCAGGCCGGTGCCCGTCGCCGCCGTCAGCACCCCGGCGGCGACGGGCAGCGGCCAACGCCGGCGTACGAACGGGGAGAGCAGCAGCGCGGCCGCGCCATAGGCCACCATTGCGGTCGCGGTGTGGCCGGAGGGGTAGTAGCCGGTGGCGGGGTCGAACGGGCCCGGCCGGGCGGTCCACTCCTTCAGCGGCACCACGAGCAGCGGCACCAGGGCCATCGTGGCGGCGGCGATCAGGGCCCGGCGGCGCAGCCCGCGCCACAGGGCGTAGCCGATCGCCAGGGCGAGCACCGGCAGGGCGACCGGCATGCTGCCGAGGTCGGAGAGTCCTTCGGCGAGCCAGGAGGGGCCGTGGCCGGTGAGCGAGGGATCGAGGCGCTCGTCGAGACGGCGCAGCGGGCCGTCGGAGACGACCTGCCAGGTGATGACCGCGAACACGCAGAGCAGCGTGACGAAGAGGAAAGCCGGCCGCCCCGGAACAGGGGGGGAGGTTCCGGGGCGGCCGCCTTGACCGGCGTGCCGCTCGCCCCGGGGGGTGTGGGGCGGTCGGCCGGCCGATCGGTGAGGAGTTCCGGAGCCAGGGGCTCCAGTGGTGTGCGCGAGGGCACGACCAGGGCAGGGCTGGGGAAGCTCCGCTCTGGAATCGCCCGCAGTCCCCTGCGGGCGGGGTGTTTCTCTCATCTGCGGAAACCGTACGGCAGACAGCGGGGGACCGACAGCGGGAACTCCATCCCGCCATCGGCCCCCCACACCTTCTTCACAGGCGGTACCGGTCGCTCGGCGTCACACGCCGGCGAAGGCCTGCTCGATGATGTCGAGGCCCTCGTTCAGCAGGTCCTCGCCGATGACCAGCGGCGGCAGGAAGCGCAGCACGTTGCCGTAGGTGCCGCAGGTCAGGACCAGGAGGCCCTCCGCGTGGCAGGCCTTGGCGAGTGCGCCGGCGGCCTCCGGGTTCGGGGTCTTCGAGGCGCGGTCCTTGACCAGCTCGATGGCGATCATGGCGCCGCGGCCGCGGATGTCGCCGATGATGTCGTACTTCTCGGCGATGGTGGCCAGACGGGCCTTCATGACCTCCTCGATGCGCTTGGCCCTGCCGTTGAGGTCGAGCTCCTTCATCGTCTCGATCGCGCCGAGCGCCGCGGCACAGGCCACCGGGTTGCCGCCGTAGGTGCCGCCGAGGCCGCCCGCGTGCGCGGAGTCCATGATCTCGGCGCGGCCGGTCACGGCGGCGAGCGGCATGCCGCCCGCGATGCCCTTGGCCGTGGTGATCAGGTCGGGGACGATGCCCTCGTCCTCACAGGCGAACCACTGGCCGGTGCGGCAGAAGCCGGACTGGATCTCGTCCGCGACGAACACGATGCCGTTGTCCTTGGCGAACTGGCTGATCGCCGGCAGGAAGCCCTTGGCCGGCTCGATGAAGCCGCCCTCGCCGAGCACCGGCTCGATGATGATCGCGGCGACGTTGTCCGCGCCGATCTGCTTGTTGATCATGTCGATGGCCTGCGCGGACGCCTCGGCGCCGGCGTTCTCCGGGCCGGTGAGCCAGCGGTAGCCGTAGGCCACCGGAACGCGGTAGACCTCGGGCGCGAACGGGCCGAAGCCGTTCTTGTACGGCATGTTCTTGGACGTCAGCGCCATGGTCAGGTTGGTGCGGCCGTGGTAGCCGTGGTCGAACACGACGACGGCCTGGCGCTTGGTGTACGCACGGGCGATCTTGACGGCGTTCTCGACGGCCTCCGCGCCCGAGTTGAACAGGGCGGACTTCTTGGCGTGGTCGCCCGGGGTCAGCTCGGCCAGCTGCTCGGCGACGGCGACATAGCCCTCGTACGGCGTGACCATGAAGCAGGTGTGGGTGAAGTCCTGCAGCTGGGCGCTCGCGCGGCGCACCACGGCTTCGGCGGAGGCGCCGACCGAGGTCACCGCGATGCCGGAGCCGAAGTCGATCAGGCGGTTGCCGTCGACGTCCTCGATGATGCCGCCGCCCGCGCGCGCGGTGAAGACGGGCAGAGTGGAGCCCACACCGGCGGCGACCGCCGCGAGACGGCGGGCCTGAAGCTCCTGCGACTTCGGGCCGGGGATGGCGGTGACGACGCGGCGCTCCTGCGGGATCGCGCTCATGACGGGCTCCTGGAGATTTTCTGGGGGATTCGGACGCTTCCTTGGCTTTCTTGGCAGGCTAGGGCGCGCGGACGGCCCCTGGCATGCGCCGTTCGGTAGTGGTGGGGGTGTGTCCCTTGTCCTCGGCGGACAGTTCCCCCGGGCGGGCGCGCGGTGCGCGGCAGCGGTGAACCGTCGTGCGCTGGCACTAGATTGAGCGTTCGCACCGCTCGGAACGGACCTGGCTGGTCAGGGGGGCAAGGGGTCGATGGACACCGAAGGCACGTACGACGCACGCGGCACCCGTTCGGGGTCGGTCCCGCGCCCCGCCGGACCGCCGCCCCGCCCGGCGCTCCCGCCCCGGCCCGTCGAGGCGCCCACCGCGGGAACCTCGCTCGGCGACTGGCTGCGCACCCCGCGCGCCCCCGCCGAGCCGGGCCTGTGGCGCTTCGGCCACAAGCCGCGTCCCGACGCGGACCCGGACCGGGTGCCGGACCGGGCGCTGCTGGGCGGCGCCATCGTCGCCCTGCTCGCGGCCTCCCTGGTCTGGTCGCTGTGGCGCAACGGGTACGTCCCGCACAGCCGAATCCTGCTCGAACTCGTCACCCCGGCCGACTGGTGGGGCCTGGAGCGGCCGCAGGCCGCCACGACCGCCCTCGCCGTCTACAACAGCCTGGTGGCGGTCGTGATCCTGTGGACGGCGGGCCGGCTCGGCAACTGGCACGAGGTGTTCCGGCGGTACGCCGTCGACCATCCGCAGCCCTCGCGCGCGCTGCGCACCGCGCTGGCCGGGGCCTTTCTGGCCTGGTGCTTCACCCAGGCCGACAGCCTCAACGACTACGCCCCGTCGGTGGCCACCGTGCAGGCGGGCGCGTCGCCGCCGCGACCCCTGCTGCCCTTCGGCGACCTCGCGCTCTACCTGATGCCGCACGACTGGCTCTACAGCGGCACGGGGACGGACGTCGCCGACCGCCTGCGCACCTTCGCGACCTGCTACCACCTGCTGGGCGCCGCCGTGATCCTCTGGCTGACCGCACGGGCCGGCGACTGGCTCACCGCGGTGCGCGGCCTGCGGGCCGGCCGGGGGAGCGGTGCCGCCCCCGGCGGCCCCGCACCCGCCGCCGGAACGTCCCCCGCCGACTGGCCGCAGCTGCGGGACGCCGGGCTCGGGGCGGTAGCCGACCGGCTGGTGGCCGAGGAGCGCTCCGGGCACATGAACGACGTCGACTGCGTCCGCATCCGGCGGGCCTGGACGACGGTCAAGGCCGACCCGGCCCGGCTCGGCGCGTTCACCGAGGCCGTCGCGGGCCAGGGCGCGCGGGCCTGCCTGCACCCCTCGGGCGACCGCGACCTGCCCGCCCGTGCCGCCACCCACGACCTGCTCACCTCCCAGGTACGGCTCGGCCACTACCCCGACACCGACCGCACCCCGGCCACCCGCCGGGGCGCGGGCGCCGCGATCGACCCGGGCTCGCTCGGCTCCTCGCTGCTGGCGATCGGCCCGTTCGGCTCGGGCAAGACCCGGCACCTGGTGCGGCCCGTCGTGGAGTCGCTCGCGCTCCAGGCGCTCGCCGGGAAGGCCGCCGTCGTCGCGGTGTGTGCCGCGGGCACCCCGCTGGGCCCGGACGACGGCTACGACGTCGTGATCAAACCCGGCGACCCGTCCTCGGCGTACGACCTCGACCTGTACGGCGGCGCCACCGACCCCGACGAGGCGGCGGCCCTGCTCGCCGAGGCCTTCGCGGGCGACCTCGCCGAGGTCGACTCACGGCGGGCCGCGACGGTCCTGGCCCAGCTGCTCGGTCCCTACCGCGCGGCCCACCGGCGCTTCCCCTCCGTGCCCGTGCTGCGCGAACTGCTCGACGGCTCACCCGGCGCGCTCGCGGACCTGCGGGCCCGGCTCGACGACGAGACCCACCGCACCTACCATCGCGAACTCGACGCCAGGGAAAGGCAGTTGGGGACACCGGGCGACCCGGGGCTCGCGCTCGCCGCACGCGTCGCGGTGCTCGACCGCCCGGCCTTCGAGGGCTTCTTCGACACCACCGGCGAAAGCCGGCCGTTCTCGCTGCGCGCCCTGGAACACCCGCTGCGGGTCCGCGTCGACGTACCCGAGCGCGCCCACCCGGAGGCGGCCCGCCTCCTGACCCGGCTGATCCTGGCCCAGTTCACCATCGGCGCGACCGCCCGCGGGGACCGCTCGCTCTTCGCCCTTCTCGCCCTCGACGACGCCACGCACGCCGTCACCGCCGAGTCCGTACGCGGCCTGCAACGGCTGCGGAACTGCAACGCCGGGGTGCTGCTCACGCTGCGCGCACTCGGTGACGTCCCCGAACCGCTGCACACCTCGCTGCTCGGCTCGGTCGGCTGCCACATGGCGTTCGCCGGGCTCAGCACCTGGGACGGGCGGCTGTTCGCGCAGGCGTGGGGCACCGAATGGGTGGAGACCACCGAGGTCGCCAAGCACACCGTCTTCGCGGACCAGCCGCTCACCCGGGCGGTCCACGCGCTGCGCAAACTCGTCACCGGAAAGGCGGTCACCACCGACGCCGTCACCGTGCGCAAGGTCGAGCGCGAACGCTGGTCGGCCTCCGAGCTCGCCCACCAGGTGCCCGCGGGGCACGCGGTGCTCTCGCTGACCACGGTGAAGGGAGAGCACGCGCCGCCCCTGCTGGTCGATCTGCGGCGGTGACGAGCCGAGGGGGGGGCGACGATCTGCCGGGTGAGGCGCGGCCGGTAACGGGCGGTCGAGCGGCCCCCGGGTATCTGGCCGGGCTGGCAAAATGGGAGTGTGCGTTCATACGGGACGTAGTAATGGCCCGCGGTCCGTCCGTCCCGTACGCCCCGCGTACGTCCCGTCCTTTCCCGTCGAAGGTAGCCGGTCCCATGCCGCCCACGCTCGCCTCGCTCGTCCAGCACTCGGCGCTCAAGCTCACCGTGCGCGCCGGCGAGGAACACCTGGACCGCCCGGTGCGCTGGGCCCACGTCAGCGAACTCGCCGATCCCGTCCCGTACATGGAGGGCGGCGAGCTGCTGCTCATCACCGCGATGACGCTGGACGCGGAGGACCCGCAGGCGATGCGCCGCTACGTGCGCAGGCTGTCGCGGGCCGGAGTGGTCGGGCTCGGCTTCGCGATCGGCGTCAACTACGACTCCGTCCCGGACGCGCTCCTGGACGCGGCCCGCGAGGAGGGCCTGCCCCTGCTGGAGGTGCCCCGGCGCACCCCCTTCCTGGCCATCTCCAAGGCGGTGTCGGCGGCCATCTCCGCCGACCAGTACCGGGCGGTCACCGCGGGCTTCGAGGCGCAGCGCGAGCTCACGAAGGCGGCGCTGTCCGACGGGCCGGCCGTACTGATCGCCAAGCTCGCCGCCCATGTCGACGGCTGGGCCGCGCTGTACGACACCTCGGGCGCGGTCGTGGCCGCCGCCCCGGAGTGGGCCGCGCGCCGCGCCGCCCGGCTCACCGGTGACGTGGCCCGGCTGCGCGAGCGCGCGGCCCCGGCCAGCGCGGTGGTCGGCGGCGCCGACGAGGCGTCCGGGGACCGCGTCGAACTCCAGTCGCTCGGCACCGGGCGCCGGGTGCGGGGCGCGCTCGCCGTCGGCACGGGGGCGCCGCTCGGCACCGCCGAGCGGTACGCGGTCCACTCGGCGGTCGCGCTGCTCACCCTCACCACCGAACGCTCCCGCTCGCTCCAGGCCGCCGAGCAGCGCCTGGGCGCGGCCATCGTGCGGATGCTGCTCTCCGGGCAGCAGGACCACGCCCGCGCGGTCGCGGGGGACCTGTACGGCGGGCTCCTGGACGCGCCGTTCCGCCTCGTCATCGCCGAGCCGGTGGGTGACGGCGACCCGGCGGGGCTCGGGGCGCTCGCCGAGACGATGGAGTCGGCGGCCGCGCGCTGCGGCGAGGCGGTCCTGGTGGTGCCGGAGGCCGCACGGCTCGTCGTGCTCGCCGCGGACGGGGGCGAGGCGGTCTCGGCCTGCCTCGCCCACGAGGCCGCCGAGGGCGAGGAGGTCGTCGTCGGGCTCTCCGCGCCGGCCGGGCCGATCGCGGCGGCCTCCGCGTACAAGCAGGCCGAGCAGGCGCTGTCGGTCGCCCGGCGCCGGGGCAAGCCGCTCGTCGAGCACGAGGAGCTGGTCGCGGGGTCGGTGCTGCCGCTCCTCGCGGACGACGCGGTGCGGGCGTTCGCGGACGGGATGCTGCGGGCGCTGTACGAGCACGACGCGACGGGGCGGGGTGATCTGGTGGCCTCGCTGCGGGCGTGGCTCTCGCGGCACGGGCAGTGGGACGCGGCCGCCGCGGACCTCGGGGTGCACCGGCACACCCTGCGGTACCGGATGCGGCGCGTGGAGGAGATCCTGGGCCGCTCCCTGGACGACCCCGACGTCCGCATGGAGCTCTGGCTCGCCCTGAAGGCAACCTCCACCCCCGACCCGGGGTGACCCCGACCCGGGGTGGCCCCGACCCGGGGTGGCCCCGACCCGGGGTGGCCCCGACCCGGGGTGGCCCCGACCCGGGGTGGCCCCGACCCGGGGTGGCCCGACCCGGGGTGGCCCGACCCGGGGTGGCCCCCGCCCCCCTCTCCCTGGGGCTCCGCCCCAGACCCCGGGGGTTCGCCCCTCCCCGCCCCTTCCCGAAACCCTCCGGGGGTGGAGTGGGGGGTGGGTGGGCTTTCGGGGGCTGCGCCCCGGGCCCCCTGGTGTGGTTCGGCTGCGGACCGTGCGTGGCTGGTCGCGCAGTTCCCCGCGCCCCTGTAGGGGGCCCGGGGTCTCTCCGGTTGCGCCCACTGCGGCGGAGCCGCGCAAGTGTCGCAGTGCCGCGCCCCGGTAGGTGGCCCCGAATGTCTCGGTGCCGGCCAGCACCAGAGCATTTCAGCCCGTCATGGGGGTCCCCCCTGGCCCTTGAGGCCTTGGGGGAGATTGAGGACGAGCGCCGTTCAGGCGCGAACGGGGTCTGGGGCGGAGCCCCAGGGTCACTTCAACGCCCGGAGGGTTGGGGGAAGGGGCGGGGAGGGGAAAGGCCCTCGGGGTTCCGGGCGGAGCCCCAGGGGTTCCGCCCTCGCGGAGGCGACAAAGCGGCGTACGGAGTGGGCGGACCACTCCACCCCGGACAAACACACACCCCCGCCCCGCGCCCTACCGTGAGGGCATGACTTCTACCCACGCCTTCTGGCTCGCCGGCCGCGAGGCCACCGGCGACGACAGCTTCGATGTCACCTCGCCCTGGGACGGCCGGCACGTCGCCTCGGTCAGCGTCCCCACCGACGCCCAGGTCGAGGAGGCCGTGGCCGCAGCGCACGCCGTCGTGGAGGAGTTCGCGGCGACCCCGGCGCACGTCCGCGCCGCCGCCCTGGACCACGTCTCCAAGCGCCTCACCGAGCGGACCGAGGAGATCGCCCAGCTGATCTCCGCCGAGAACGGCAAGCCGATCAAGTGGGCCCGCGGCGAGGTCGGCCGCGCGGTGTCCGTGTTCCGCTTCGCCGCGGAGGAGGCCCGCCGCTTCAACGGCGGCGAGGCCCAGCGCCTGGACACCGACGGCGGCGGCGTGGGCCGCCTCGCCCTGACCCGCCGCTTCCCCAAGGGCGTCGTCCTCGGCATCGCGCCGTTCAACTTCCCGCTCAACCTGTGCGCCCACAAGGTCGCCCCGGCCATCGCCGTCGGCGCCCCGATCGTCCTGAAGCCGGCCCCCGCGACCCCGCTCTCGGGCCTCGTCCTCGGCGAGCTGCTCGCCGAGACCGAGCTGCCCGCCGGCTCGTGGAGCATCCTGCCGGTCGCCAACGACAAGATGCCGGCCCTGGTGCAGGACGACCGCCTCCCGGTCATCTCCTTCACCGGCTCCGACAAGGTCGGCTACGCGATCATGGACTCGGTGCCGCGCAAGCACTGCACCCTGGAGCTCGGCGGCAACGGCGCGGCCGTCGTACTCGCCGACTGGGCCTCCGAGGAGGACCTGGACTGGGCGGCGACCCGCATCGCCACCTTCTCCAACTACCAGGGCGGCCAGTCCTGCATCTCCGTACAGCGCGTGATCGCGGACGCCGCCGTGTACGACCGGCTGCTCCCGAAGATCGTCGCGGCCGTCGAGGCGCAGGTCACCGGTGACCCCTCCGACTCCGCCACCGACGTCGGCCCGCTGGTCAGCGAGGACGCCGCCCGGCGCGTCGAGTCCTGGGTCGACGAGGCCGTCGCGGCCGGCGCCACGCTGCTCGCCGGCGGCAAGCGCGACGGCGCCTCCTACGCGCCGACCGTGCTCACCGAGGTCCCGGCCGGTACCACCCTCGCCTGCGAGGAGGTCTTCGGACCGGTCCTCACCGTGCAGAAGGTGGACGGCGAGGCCGAGGCGTTCGCCGCGGTCAACTCCTCCAAGTACGGCCTCCAGGCAGGGGTGTTCACGCACGACGTGCAGACCGCCTTCCGCGCCCACCGGGCCCTGGAGGTCGGCGGCGTGATCGTCGGCGACGTGCCGTCCTACCGCGCCGACCAGATGCCGTACGGCGGCGCCAAGGCCTCCGGCGTCGGCCGCGAGGGCGTCCGCTACGCGATGGACGACTACACCTACGAGCGCGTCCTCGTCCTGACGGGCCTCGCCCTGTAGGACCCCGCGCCACGAGACCGGCGGCCGGAACCCACTGTGCGGGGGTTCCGGCCGCCGTCGTACGTCCGGGCGGGCGCGAGGGGTGGTCCAAGTGCCGGGAATGGGGTACATACGGTCGAGTAGCACCACCCGGTAACGGGCAGCCGCCCGCACCCGTCAGCCCGCGGCGAGGAGAACCCCTCAATGACCGCACCACAGCACACGCCCAAGGTCTCCGAGCGCGAGGCGCGCCAGGTCGCCGAGGCCGCCCGCGAACAGGACTGGCGCAAGCCCAGCTTCGCGAAGGAACTCTTCCTCGGCCGGCTGCGCCTCGACCTGATCCACCCCCACCCCCAGCCCGCCCCGAAGGACGTGGAGCGCGGCGAGGCCTTCCTCGCCAAGATGCGCGACTTCTGCGAGACCCGGGTCGACGGCCGCCTCATCGAGCGCCAGTCGCAGATCCCCGACGAGGTCGTGAACGGGCTCAAGGAGCTCGGCGCCTTCGGGATGAAGATCGACACGAAGTACGGCGGCCAGGGGCTGACCCAGGTCTACTACAACAAGGCGCTCACCCTTGCCGGTTCGGCCAGCCCCGCGATCGGCGCGCTGCTCTCCGCGCACCAGTCGATCGGCGTGCCCCAGCCGCTCAAGCTGTTCGGCACCCAGGAGCAGAAGGACGCCTTCCTGCCCCGCTGCGCCCGTACCGACATCTCCGCGTTCCTGCTCACCGAGCCCGACGTGGGCTCCGACCCGGCCCGGCTCGCCACCGCCGCGGTGCCGGACGGCGAGGACACATACGTCCTGGACGGCGTGAAGCTGTGGACCACCAACGGGGTCGTCGCCGACCTCCTTGTCGTGATGGCCCGGGTGCCGAAGTCCGAGGGCCACAAGGGCGGCATCACCGCCTTCGTCGTCGAGGCGGACTCGCCGGGCGTCACGGTCGAGAACCGCAACGCCTTCATGGGGCTGCGCGGCATCGAGAACGGCGTCACCCGCTTCCACCAGGTCCGCGTCCCGGCCGCCAACCGGATCGGGCCCGAGGGCTCCGGCCTCAAGATCGCCCTGACCACGCTCAACACCGGCCGGCTCTCGCTGCCCGCGATGTGCGTGGGCGGCGGCAAGTGGGCTCTGAAGATCGCCCGTGAATGGGCGGGGGTGCGTGAGCAGTGGGGGCGTCCGGTCGCCCGGCACGAGGCGGTCGGCGCCAAGATCTCCTTCATCGCCGCGACCACGTTCGCCCTCGAAGCCATGACGGACCTCTCGGCGCAGATGGCCGACGAGAACCGCAACGACATCCGCATCGAGGCCGCCCTCGCCAAACTGTACGGGTCCGAGATGGGCTGGCTGATGACGGACGAGCTGGTCCAGATCCGCGGCGGCCGCGGCTTCGAGACCGCGGACTCGCTCGCGGCCCGCGGCGAACGGGCCGTGCCCGCCGAGCAGATGCTCCGGGACATGCGGATCAACCGGATCTTCGAGGGCTCGACGGAGATCATGCACCTGCTGATCGCCCGCGAGGCGGTCGACGCCCACCTGTCCGTGGCGGGCGACCTCATCGACCCCGACAAGACCCTCCAGGACAAGGCGAAGGCGGGCGTGGGCGCGGCCGGGTTCTACGCCAAGTGGCTGCCCAAGCTGGTCGCCGGGCCGGGTCAACTCCCCAGCGCCTACAGCGAGTTCGGGCCGCTGGCCCAGCACCTGCGGTACGCCGAGCGGGCCGCGCGCAAGCTCGCCCGCTCCACGTTCTACGCGATGTCGCGCTGGCAGGGCCGGATGGAGACCAAGCAGGGCTTCCTCGGCCGGATCGTCGACATCGGGGCCGAACTGTTCGCGATGAGCGCGGCCTGCGTACGGGCCGAGCACCTGCGCGCCACCGGCGAGAACGGCCGCGAGGCGGTCCAGCTGGCCGACACCTTCTGCCGCCAGTCGCGCATCCGGGTGGAGGAACTCTTCACGCGGCTGTGGAGCAACACCGACGACCTCGACCGCAAGGTCGTCGACGAGGTGCTCGCCGGTGCGTACACCTGGCTGGAGGAGGGCGTCGTCGACCCGTCCGACGACGGCGCCTGGATCGCGGACGCGACCCCGGGCCCGGCCAAGCGCGACAACGTCCACCGCCCCATCCGCTGACCCGGCCCCCGCCCCGTCCGCCGACCAGGCCCCGGCGACCCGGAGCGACAGGTTCCGCTCCGGCGCCGGGACCCGGGGCGCCGTCCCGCGAGCGGGGTACGGGACGGCGCCCGCGTCCGCCTTCCGACACCGCCGGCGTCCGCCTTCCGGCACCGCCCGCGGTCGCCTTCCGGTACCGCCGGCGTCCGCCTTCCGGCACCGCCCGCGGTCGCCTTCCGGTACCGCCCGCGCACTCATCCCGGGCTTATTGTCAGGAGCGCTGTTCGGGCGCACAGCGGATGCGGCAACAATGGGGGCATGAGCGACAGCCCAGCCCCCCTCGCCGACCCCCACATCACCTTCGACCCGGTCGAAGGCCGACGCGATGTGGTGGTCCTCGGATCCACCGGGTCCATCGGTACCCAGGCCATCGACCTGGTCCTGCGCAACCCCGACCGCTTCCGCGTCACCGCGCTCTCCGCGGCCGGCGGCCGGGTCGAGCTGCTCGCCGAGCAGGCCCGGCGACTGCGGGTGCGCACCGTCGCGGTGGCCCGCGAGGACACCGTGCCCGCGCTGCGCGCGGCGCTCGCGGCGCAGTACGCGGGCGAGCCGCTCCCCGAGATCCTGGCCGGCCCCGACGCGGCGACCGAGCTCGCGGCGTCCCCCTGCCACACCGTCCTGAACGGGATCACCGGGTCGATCGGCCTCGCCCCGACGCTGGCCGCGCTCACGGCCGGCCGCACGCTCGCGCTCGCCAACAAGGAGTCGCTGATCGTCGGCGGCCCGCTGGTGAAGGCGATCGCCGCGCCCGGCCAGATCATCCCGGTCGACTCCGAGCACGCCGCCCTCTTCCAGGCGCTGGCCGCCGGAAAGCGCGCCGATGTGCGCAAGCTCGTCGTCACCGCCTCGGGCGGCCCGTTCCGCGGGCGTACCAGGAGCCAACTCGCCGATGTCACTCCCGCCGACGCGCTCGCCCACCCCACCTGGGCGATGGGCCCGGTGATCACCGTCAACTCGGCGACCCTGGTCAACAAGGGCCTGGAGGTGATCGAGGCCCACCTGCTCTACGACATCCCCTTCGAGCGCATCGAGGTCGTCGTACACCCCCAGTCCTATGTGCACTCCATGGTCGAGTTCACCGACGGCTCCACGCTGGCCCAGGCCACCCCGCCCGACATGCGCGGGCCGATCGCCCTCGGGCTCGGCTGGCCCGAGCGGGTGCCGGACGCGGCCCCCGCCTTCGACTGGACCAAGGCCTCGACCTGGGAGTTCTACCCGCTCGACAACGAGGCCTTCCCCTCGGTGGGACTCGCCCGGCACGTCGGGGAGCTGGGCGGGACGGCTCCGGCGGTGTTCAATGCCGCGAACGAGGAGTGCGTGGACGCGTTCCTGGCCGGGCGGCTCCCCTTCAGCGGGATCATGGAGACGGTGACGGAGGTCGTCACCGAACACGGGACGCCGGCCGCGGGAACTTCCCTCACGGTCTCGGACGTCCTGGAAGCGGAGACCTGGGCACGCGCCCGGGCCCGGGAACTCGCGGTGAAGGCGACAGCGGAGGCACACGCATGACGATCCTGTTGACGGTCCTCGGCATAGTGCTCTTCGCCGTGGGGCTGCTCATCTCCATCGCGTGGCACGAGCTGGGCCACCTCTCCACGGCCAAGCTCTTCGGCATCCGCGTGCCGCAGTACATGGTCGGCTTCGGCCCGACCATCTGGTCGCGCAAGAAGGGCGACACCGAGTACGGCATCAAGGCGGTGCCGGCCGGCGGCTACATCCGCATGATCGGCATGTTCCCGCCCGGCGCCGACGGCCGCATCGAGGCCCGCTCGACCTCGCCGTTCCGCGGCATGATCGAGGACGCGCGGGCGGCCGCCTTCGAGGAGCTCCAGCCCGGCGACGAGGACCGGCTCTTCTACACGCGCAAGCCGTGGAAGCGCGTCATCGTCATGTTCGCCGGCCCGTTCATGAACCTGATCCTCGCGGTCGCGATCTTCCTCAGCGTGCTGATGGGCTTCGGCATGGCGACCCAGACCACCCAGGTCGCCGGCGTGCAGAAGTGCGTGATCGCGCAGAGCGAGAAGCGCCAGACCTGCCAGCCCGGTGACGCGGTGTCGCCCGCCGAGGCGGCCGGCCTGAAGAACGGCGACACCATCGTCGCCTTCAACGGCAAGCCCGTGAAGGACTGGTCAGACCTCTCCGACCGCATCCGCCAGACCATCGGCCCGGCCACGATCACCGTGGAGCGCGCGGGCCAGCAGGTCACCCTGCACCCCACGCTCGCCAAGAACATGGTGGCGAAGAAGGACGGGAACGGCGACGTCGTACCGGACCAGTACGTGCCGGCCGGCTACCTCGGCTTCGCGCCCAAGTCCGAGATCAAGCCGCTCACCTTCGGCCAGTCCGTGGACCGCATGGGCGAGATGGTGCAGAACGGCGTCCACTCGATCGTCGCCCTGCCCGGCAAGATCCCGGACCTGTGGAACGCGGCCTTCGACGGCGGCGAGCGCAAGGCCGACTCCCCGGTCGGCGTGGTCGGCGCGGCCCGTCTCAGCGGCGAGGTGCTCAACCTGGACGCCCCGACGCCGAACATCATCGCGACGTTCCTGTTCCTGCTCGCGGGCTTCAACCTCTCGCTGTTCCTGTTCAACATGCTGCCGCTGCTCCCGCTGGACGGCGGCCACATCGCGGGCGCCCTGTGGGAGTCGCTGCGCCGCAACGTCGCCCGCGTCTTCAAGCGCGCCGACCCGGGCCCGTTCGACGTGGCGAAGCTGATGCCGGTCGCGTACGTGGTGGCCGGGATCTTCATCTGCTTCACGCTGCTCGTCCTCGTGGCGGACGTGGTGAACCCGGTGAAGATCACCTGACGGCGGCGGGGGAGATCCCTGTCGTGCGCGTCCGCCGTATACGTCCGCCGTACGGTGCCGGACGCGTACGGCGCGTGAACCGGGGCGGCCCCGGGCGCATGGAGCGCCCGGAGCCGCCCCTTCGCGTGAACTCGGGGGCAGGGTGTGCCCGGGGGCCCGTGGGTGACGTAACCTCGAAGGCTGGAGCCCGCCGATCTCGGGACCTTGATCCACACCTTGGGGTTGCACAGCAGATGACTGCGATTTCACTGGGAATGCCGTCCGTACCGACCAAGCTGGCCGAGCGTCGCAAGAGCCGTCAGATCCAGGTCGGTTCCGTGGCGGTCGGCGGGGACGCACCCGTCTCGGTGCAGTCCATGACCACGACGAGGACGTCGGACATCGGTGCGACGTTGCAGCAGATCGCCGAGTTGACGGCGTCGGGCTGCCAGATCGTCCGCGTCGCCTGCCCGACGCAGGACGACGCGGACGCGCTGGCCACGATCGCGCGGAAGTCGCAGATCCCGGTGATCGCGGACATCCACTTCCAGCCGAAGTACGTGTTCGCGGCGATCGACGCGGGATGTGCCGCGGTGCGCGTGAACCCGGGCAACATCAAGCAGTTCGACGACAAGGTCAAGGAGATCGCGCTGGCGGCGAAGGACGCCGGCACGCCGATCCGGATCGGCGTCAACGCGGGCTCGCTGGACGCGCGGCTGCTGAAGAAGTACGGCAAGGCGACGCCGGAGGCGCTCGTCGAGTCCGCGCTGTGGGAGGCCTCCCTCTTCGAGGAGCACGGCTTCCGTGACATCAAGATCTCGGTCAAGCACAACGACCCGGTCGTGATGGTGAACGCCTACCGGCAGCTGGCCGCGCAGAGCGACTACCCGCTGC
Organism: Streptomyces sp. CB01201; assembly: GCF_002803085.1. Taxonomy (GTDB): domain Bacteria; phylum Actinomycetota; class Actinomycetes; order Streptomycetales; family Streptomycetaceae; genus Streptomyces; species Streptomyces hundungensis. The sequence goes on from NZ_NNBJ01000014.1 coordinate 163,226, forward strand.
ACCTGGGTGTGACCGAGGCGGGCCCGGCGTTCCAGGGCACGATCAAGTCGGCCGTCGCGTTCGGCGCGCTGCTCGCGGAGGGCATCGGCGACACGATCCGCGTCTCGCTCTCGGCCCCGCCGGCCGAGGAGATCAAGGTCGGCATCCAGATCCTGGAGGCCCTGAACCTGCGCCAGCGCCGCCTTGAGATCGTGTCCTGCCCCTCCTGCGGGCGGGCCCAGGTGGACGTCTACAAGCTGGCCGAAGAGGTCACGGCGGGCCTTGAGGGCATGGAGGTTCCGCTGCGGGTCGCGGTCATGGGCTGTGTCGTGAACGGGCCCGGCGAGGCGCGTGAGGCGGACCTGGGTGTCGCCTCCGGCAACGGCAAGGGGCAGATCTTCGTCAAGGGCGAGGTCATCAAGACGGTGCCGGAGTCGAAGATCGTGGAGACGCTGATCGACGAGGCGATGAAGATCGCGGAGCAGATGGAGCGGGACGGGGTCGCCTCGGGCGAGCCCCAGATCTCGGTGGCCGGCTGATCCGTCCCGTCCGGGGCTCCGGGGCTGCCCGAGGTGCGCCGGGGCCCTGCCCCGGGCCCCGGGTCTGGCCCCTCCCCACCCCTTCCCGCAACCCTCCGGGGGTGGGATGGGCGGGCTTCCGGGGGCTGCGCCCCCGGGCCCCTCGGGTTCGGCTGCGGACCGTGCGGGGCTGGTCGCGCAGTTCCCCGCGCCCCTAAAGACTTCGGCGCTGGCCCGCACCGGGCATTTCAGCTCGTCCAGCTGATCGGTGCGGGCCAGCGCAGGCATCTTCAGCCCGTCATGGGGGTCCCCCCTGGCCCTTAAGGCCTTGGGGGAGTTTGAGGACGAGCGCCCTTCAGGCGCGAACGGGGTCTGGGGCGGAGCCCCAGGAAAGCGGGGGGCCCGGGGCGGCGGGTACAGTGCGGAGATCAGCAGCCCGTCCCGTGAGGCCCCCTCGTGTTGATGCAGACCACCACCCGGGTCCTCGAACCCGGCGACCTCGGCGCGGCGCTCGCCATCCTGGAGAGCGACCCGGTCGCCAACGCGTTCGTGACGTCCCGCGTACAGATCGCCGGCCTCGACCCCTGGCGCCTCGGCGGCGAGATGTGGGGCTGGTACGCGGACGGCCGGCTCCGCTCCCTGTGCTACTCCGGCGCCAACCTCGTACCGATCTGCGCCACCCCCGAGGCGGTACGTTCCTTCGCCGACCGCGCCCGCCGCACCGGCCGCCGCTGCTCGTCCATCGTCGGCCCCGCCGAGCCCACCGCCCGGCTGTGGCAGCTGCTCGAACCGCACTGGGGCCCGGCCCGCGACGTACGCCCGAACCAGCCCCTGATGGTCGCCGAGCGGATGCCCGACGACATCACCCCCGACCCGTACGTCCGCCGCATCCGCAAGGACGAGATGGAGGTGATCATGCCGGCCTGCGTCGCCATGTTCACCGAGGAGGTCGGTGTCTCCCCGATGGCCGGTGACGGCGGCCTGCTCTACCAGGCCCGGGTGGCCGAACTCGTCGGTTCCGGGCGGTCGTTCGCCCGCATCGAGGACGGCAGGGTCGTCTTCAAGGCCGAGATCGGCGCCGCCACCAACCAGGCCTGCCAGATCCAGGGCGTCTGGGTCGCCCCCGAGCACCGGGGCAAGGGCCTGTCCGCCACCGGCATGGCGGCCGTCCTGCGATACGCCCTCGCGGATGTCGCCCCGGTCGTGAGCCTGTACGTGAACGACTTCAACACCCCCGCTCGCGCCTGCTACCGACGGGTCGGTTTCCGTGAGACCGGAGCATTCATGAGCGTGCTGTTCTGAGGTTAGGGTGCGCCCATGGCTCCTGACTCTGAGGTACTGGTCGGCCCGCTCGACCTCGCGGCCCGCGTGGACGAGGCGCTCGCCGTGCAGGCGGTCGCCTTCGGACTGGGCGCCGAAGAGGTGGGGGTCCGCCGCCACATCGTCCTTCGCCACCTCACCTACCCCGGCGCCCGGGCGCTCGGAGCCACCACCCCCGACGGGCGGCTGGCGGGCTTCGTCTACGGGATGCCCAACGACCGGGCGCACTGGTGGTCCACCGTCGTCGAGCCGTATCTGCGCAACAGGAACACCGAGCACTGGCTGGACGACTCCTTCGTGATCACCGAGCTGCACGTCCACCCCGCCTTCCAGGGCCGGGGCCTTGGCCGGGCGCTCATCACCACCATCACCGACACCGCCACCGAACCCCGCTCGATCCTCTCCGCGATCGACACCGAGAGCCCGGCCCGTGCCCTCTACCGCTCCCTCGGCTACGCGGACCTGGCCGGCCAGGTCCAATTCCCGAGCGCGGCACGGCCGTACGTCGTGATGGGCGCCCCCCTCCCGCTGCTGCGGAGCGGGCCCCCTCGGTAAACGGATTTCCGCGCACTCGGGCCGCCCGGCTAACCTCCAGGCATCACCCCGTGCACGTACAGGAGAGAAATCCATGGCAGCCGCCCAGGTTCAGCGCATGTCCCGTCTGATGGCCAAGACATTGCGCGACGACCCGGCGGACGCCGAGACGCTCAGCCACAAGCTCCTGGTGCGCGCCGGTTACGTACGCCGCAATGCCGCCGGCATCTGGACCTGGCTGCCGCTCGGCAAGAAGGTCCTGGACAACATCTCCACCGTCGTGCGCGAGGAGATGGACGCCATCGGCGCCCAGGAGGTCCTGCTCCCGGCGCTGCTGCCCAAGGAGGCGTACGAGGCGAGCGGCCGCTGGGACGAGTACGGCGACCTGCTGTTCCGGCTCAAGGACCGCAAGGGCGGCGAGTACCTGCTCGGCCCGACGCACGAAGAGATCTTCACGCAGACGGTCAAGGACCAGTGCACGTCCTACAAGGACCTGCCGGTGATGCTCTACCAGATCCAGACCAAGTACCGCGACGAGGCCCGTCCGCGCTCCGGTGTGCTGCGCGGCCGCGAGTTCCAGATGAAGGACTCGTACTCCTTCGACACCACCGACGAGGGCCTCGCCGAGTCGTACGCGCTGCACCGCGCCGCCTACCAGAAGATCTTCGCGCGCCTGGGCCTGGACTACCGCATCGTGTCCGCCGTCTCCGGCGCCATGGGCGGCTCCGCCTCCGAGGAGTTCCTGGCCCCGGCCGCGGCCGGTGAGGACACCTTCGTGGACTGCCCGGCCTGCGACTACGCGGCCAACACCGAGGCCGTCACCTTCGTGGCCGCACCCGTCGACGGCTCCGCGCACGGGCCCGTCGAGGAGATCGACACCCCCGACACCCCCACCATCGAGACCCTGGCCGCCCACCTCGGCGTCCCGGCCTCGGCCACCCTGAAGAACCTCCTGGTCAAGGTCGACGGCGAGATCGTCGCGGTCGGCGTCCCCGGCGACCGCGAGGTGGACCTCGGAAAGCTCGGCGAGCACCTGGCCCCCGCGGTCGTGGAGCTCGTGACCGCCGAGGACTTCGCCGACCGCCCCGACCTCGTGCGCGGCTACGTCGGACCGCAGGGCCTGGAGAAGGTCCGCTACATCGCCGACCCGCGCGTCGCCCCCGGCACCGCCTGGGTCACCGGCGCCAACAAGCCCGACACCCACGCGCGCAACGTGGTGTGCGGCCGTGACTTCGAGGTGGACGACCACCTCGACGTCGTCGTGGTCGAGGAGGGCGACCCGTGCCCGTCCTGCGGCGCCGGCCTCAAGCTGGACCGCGCGATCGAGATCGGCCACATCTTCCAGCTCGGCCGCAAGTACGCCGACACCTTCCAGCTCGACGTCCTCGGCAAGGAGGGCAAGCCGGTCCGGGTCACGATGGGCTCGTACGGCATCGGCGTCTCCCGCGCGGTGGCGGCCCTCGCCGAGCAGACCGCCGACGACAAGGGCCTGTGCTGGCCCGCCGAGATCGCCCCGGCCGATGTGCACGTCGTCGCCGCGGGCAAGGCCGTGCAGACCGAGGCGGCCCTGGAGGCGGCCGAGCAGCTGCGCGCCGCCGGGCTGCGGGTCCTGGTCGACGACCGGGCCGGTGTCTCGCCCGGCGTGAAGTTCACCGACGCCGAGCTGATCGGGGTGCCGCAGATCCTGGTCGCCGGGCGCCGGGTCGCCGAGGGCGTCTTCGAGCTGAAGGACCGGCGCAGCGGCGAGCGCGAGGAGCTGCCGCTGGCCGAGGCGATCGCCCGCCTGACGGCCTGACGGCCGCGGCTGCCCGGGTGCGCTGGGGCTCCGCCCCAGGCCCCGTTCGCGCCTTGAGGACGGACTGAAGATGCCCGCGCCCCGGGTATTTAGGGGCGCGGGGAACTGCGCGACCAGCCACGCACGGTCCTCAGCTGAGGAACCCTCCCCCGGAGGGTCTCGGGAAGGGGCGGGGCGGGGGCTCTCCCGGGGTGTGGGGCGAAGCCCCACCAGGGGGCGCGGGCTACAGCCAGCCCGCGAATTCGAGGAGGAGTTCCGCGTCGCGGTGGCGGCCCGCCGCCCCCGCCCGCAGCCCGGACTCGACCGCACGGAACAGCGTCCAGCCGTGCAGCCGCTCCGGGTCCACGTCCAGCGAGTCGGCGAGCTTCTTCACGCGGCGCCGGGCAGCCGACGCCCCGGTCGGCGCGGCGATGAGGTCCTCCACCCGGTCCCGTACCAACCGCGCCAGGTCATAGGCGCGTTCACCCACCAGCGGTTCCGGACCCACCGTCAGCCATGGCACCCGCTCGCCCGAAAGCACCTTGCTCTGCCGGAAGTTGCCGTGCAGCAGCATCAACTCGGCTGCGGAGGAGGCGAGTTCATCGCGGGCAGCCAGCGCGGCCGTCACCAGCGGCGCCAGCTCGCCGCTCCCCGCGGCCCGCATCGGCACGCTCTGGCGCCCGGTGCGCTCGGCCACCGATTCGAAACCGTGGCCGCCCGGCGGCTCGACCCACAGCCGCCGTACCGTCCCGGCCGCCTCCAGGAGCGCCTTCGCCTCGGGCAGCGAGCGCAGGGAGACCTCGGGGTGCAGCCGTTCCAGGAGCAGCGCGTCGTCCGGCGCGCCCTCCTCCATCAGCTGGGCCGCGCCCCAGCCGTTCCAGTGCGCGAGCGCCGCGCGTTCCAGGTCGGGGCGGGCGAAGGAAGGGGCGACCTTGAGGGCGGCGGGGGCGCCGTCCGGCCGGCGTACGAGGGCGACCAGGCTGGAACGTCCGCCCGGCGCCTGCACCCGGTCGACGGTGAGCCCGCGCCGGGCCGCCGACTGTTCGGCCAGCTCCGGCAGCCGGCCGAGCCAGGGCCCGGCCAGCGCATCCCCGTACGTCTCGCCGAGCGCGCGGACCAGCCGCTCAGGCGGTTCGAAAGCCATGCGTGTATTGCCCCTTGCTCAGGTCTGACCGGTGGAACTCAGGTACGGGCCGGTGGAACGGGTGCGCTCGGGCGTTCCGCGAGCCCAGGAAAGGCTACGCTGCCGCCCCGCCACCGCACGGCCCGCACCGCCGCCTCCCGCAGGGCCGCGGCCGCCTCCTGGCGCAGCGGCCCCTCGGCGGACCGGACGAGGTCGGAGTACACGCCGGCCACCCGGTCCTCCAGCTCCGCCGCCAGGCGCACCGCGGCGCCCGCGTCGGCCACCGCGAACGGCAGGGCGTAGGCCGCGGCCGCCGCCACCGGCGATCCGCCCAGGTCACGCACGGTACGGGCAAGCAGATCGCGCCGGGAGCGGTGCGCGGTGAGGGCGTCACGCGCCTCCGGGACCCGGGCCTCGGCGAGCCGTCCGCCGAGCACTCCGTATCCGTACACCGCCGCGTGTTCGGCGGCGAGCGCGGCCTGGGCCGCGTCCAGGGGCTCGGCCATCACGCGCCCCCGCCCAGGAGGTAGGCGTGCCCGGCGCCGGAGGCGGCCACCGAGGCGAGCAGGCGGGCCAGCTCCGGCGGGGCGGCGGCCACGGCCGCCAACTGGGCGTCGGAGGTGCGGCGTTCGGCGTCCGCGAGCTGCTTGACGGCGTCCTCGGCGTCGGCCGGGACGGAGGAGACCGCGGCCGACGGGGTGACCGCCGGGCTCGGGGTGGCCGCCGGGGGAGGGGCGAGCGCCCTGTCGTGCTGGACTGCCTGGTCGCGCAGCGGGGCGAGGCGGTCCCGCAGCGACGGATGCATCGCGAGCACCGCGTCGTACTGGGTGACCAGGGCCCGGCTCGCCGCCGACGTCCGCTCGCGCAGCGCCGCCTCCGCCCGCTTCGCCGCCTCGCGCGCCCCGGCCGCGGCGCCCTGCCCGCCGCCCGCGTCCGAGCAGCCGGCCAGCACTCCCGCGGCCGCCGCTCCCGTCACGGCCAGCACACGCCTTCGCGTGGTCCCCGGGTGCCCCACGTGTCACTCCCTGCGCGCCGGTCCGCCGGTGACCGAGTGATCACCGCAGGCGAGCGTACCCGCGGGGCCCGGGCCATGGACGGCAACACCCTCCCGGACCGGATACCCTTTGATCTGAACGGCGGCGGTCCACACGACGGCCGCCGTACGCGACGACGACCCCCACAACAGCAGACGCGGCCGAGGAGTCACCCGGATGAGCACCACCCAGAGCGACAGGCTGCGCGGTCTTCTTGAACCGCTCGTCAGCGCGAAGGATCTGGACCTCGAAGAGATCGAGGTGTCCCGGGCGGGCCGCCGGCGCGTGCTGCGGATCGTGGTCGACTCCGACGACGGCGTCGAGCTGGACGCCTGTGCCGAGCTGAGCCGGGCCGTCTCCGCCGCGCTCGACGAGAGCGACGCGATGGGCGAGGACGAGTACGTCCTGGAAGTGACGTCGCCGGGCGCCGAGCGCCCCCTCACCGAACCGCGCCACTACCGGCGGGCCACCGGCCGGCTCGCCCGGCTCCAGCTGCACGACGGCAGCGAAGTGGTCGCACGGATCGTCGAGGCCGACGAAGAAGGCATCGACGCCGAGATCCCGGGCGTGAAGGGGCGCAAGCCCACCGCCCGCAGGATCGCCTTCGCCGAGATCACCAAGGCGCGGGTCGAGATCGAGTTCAGCCGCAAGGACGGAAAGAACGAGATCGCACAAGACAGCAGGGACGACATCCTGAACGACATTCAGAACGAAGAGGAGGCGTAGCCGTGGACATCGACATGAGTGCCCTGCGGGGTCTGGTCCGGGAGAAGGAGATCTCCTTCGACCTGCTGGTCGAGGCGATCGAGTCGGCGCTCCTCATCGCCTACCACCGCACCGAGGGCAGCTTCCGGCGTGCGCGCGTGAAGCTGGACCGTGAGAACGGTCATGTCACGGTGTGGGCGAAGGAAGACCCGGCCGACCTCGAAGAGGGCCAGGAGGCCAAGGAGTTCGACGACACCCCGTCGGGCTTCGGCCGGATCGCGGCGAGCACCGCCAAGCAGGTCATCCTGCAGCGGCTGCGCGACGCGGAGGACGACATCACGTTCGGCGAGTTCGCCGGCCGTGAGGGCGACGTCATCACCGGCGTCGTCCAGCAGGGCAAGGACCCGAAGAACGTCCTGGTCGACATCGGCAAGATGGAGGCCATGCTGCCGGTGCAGGAGCAGGTGCCGGGCGAGGAGTACACGCACGGCCTGCGCCTTCGTACGTACGTCGTACGGGTGGCGAAGGGTGTGCGCGGGCCGTCGGTGACGCTGTCGCGCACCCACCCCAACCTGGTCAAGAAGCTGTTCGCGCTTGAGGTCCCGGAGATCGCCGACGGTTCGGTGGAGATCTCCGCGATCGCCCGCGAGGCCGGCCACCGCACGAAGATCGCGGTGCGCTCCACGCGCAGCGGCCTCAATGCCAAGGGTGCCTGCATCGGCCCGATGGGCGGCCGGGTGCGCAACGTCATGGCCGAGCTGCACGGCGAGAAGATCGACATCGTCGACTGGTCGGACGACCCGGCCCAGATGGTCGCCAACGCGCTGTCCCCGGCCCGGGTCTCCAAGGTCGAGGTTGTGGACCTCGCGGCCCGCTCCGCCCGGGTGACCGTCCCGGACTACCAGCTCTCCCTCGCCATCGGCAAGGAGGGTCAGAACGCCCGGCTCGCCGCCCGCCTCACCGGCTGGCGCATCGACATCCGCCCGGACACCGAGCAGCCCGAGCAGGACTGACGGGAATAAGAAGTGGCCCTGCCCCGGTTCCTCGGGGCAGGGTGAAGCTTTCTGGACAACAACCGTTCGATTTTTGCCCCAAAGGGGTGAGGTCGGTGCGGGGAGGTAGACTTAAACGTGTCTGGCCGGACGCACGCCCGCGCCTGCCCTGAGCGAACCTGCGTGGGATGCCGGGAGCGAGCGGCCAAGAGCGATCTGCTGCGCATCGTGGCGGTCGAGGGTGCTTGCGCCCCCGATCCTCGCGGTACGCTGCCCGGCCGGGGTGCGTATGTACACCCCGCCTCGGTCTGTCTCGACCAGGCGGTCCGCCGCCGGGCGTTCTCCAGGGCCTTCCGGGCCAAGGAAGCGCTCGACACCGCGGATGTGCGGAAGTACGTCGAGCAGGCGGCAACGTAAGAAGAAGCACGGCACGGAATCCCGTGCGGTCAGGTACCTCGCGAGTTGGAAGTAGGTCGAGATTGCGATGAGCACTCGATGAGTACGCGATGAGTACGCCCATGAAGTAGCGACGGTCCGGCGGTAACCCGGACCTAAAAGGAGCGAAGTGGCTAAGGTCCGGGTATACGAACTCGCCAAGGAGTTCGGGGTGGAGAGCAAGGTCGTCATGGCCAAGCTCCAAGAACTCGGTGAATTCGTCCGTTCGGCGTCCTCGACGATCGAGGCGCCGGTTGTACGCAAGTTGACTGACGCACTGCAGGGGCCCGGCGGCAACGCCGGCAAGTCCGCTGCCAAGCCCGGCGCGCCCCGCAAGGCCGCGCCCTCGAAGCCCGCGGCGCCCTCCCCGGCCGCCGCGGCACGTCCCGCTGCCCCGAAGCCCGGAGCCCCGGCCCCCAAGCCGGCCCCCGCCGCGCCTGCGGCCCCGGTCGCCCCGGCGGCTCCGGCGAGCAACACCCCCTCTCCGGCTTCTCCGGCTCCGGCCGCCTCGGGCCCCCGCCCGGGTCCGAAGCCCGCCCCGGCCAAGCCGGCCCCGGTCACCCCGGTGCCCGCCGCCGAGTTCTCGGCTCCGGCTCCGGCCCAGCCCGCGGCGCCCCAGGCCCCGCGTCCCGCCGGCGCCACCCCCGGCCCGCGTCCCGCCCGTCCGGCCCCGGCCGGTCAGCGTGACGGTGGCCAGCGCGACGGCGGCCAGCGCGACGGCGGCCGTGGCGGCGACCGTCCGGCCCGCCCCGCGGGTCAGGGTGCTCCCCGTCCGGGCGGTGCCCGGCCGGCCGGTCCGCGCCCCGGCAACAACCCCTTCACCTCGGGTGGCTCCACCGGAATGGCGCGCCCGCAGGCGCCCCGTCCCGGCGGCGGCGCACCCCGACCGGCCGGTGGCCACGGCGGTGCCGGTGCCCCCGGTGGCGCCCCGCGTCCGCAGGGCGGCCCCGGCGGCGCCCCGCGTCCGCAGGGTCAGGGCGGCGCCCGTCCGAGCCCGGGCGGCATGCCCCGTCCGCAGGGCGGCGCCCCGCGTCCCGGTGGTGCTCCCGGCGGTAACCGTCCCAACCCCGGCATGATGCCGCAGCGTCCCGCTGCGAGCCCGCGTCCCGGTGGCGGCCCCGGTGGCCGTGGTCCCGGCGGCCCCGGTGGCCGTCCGGGCGGCGGCGCCGGTCGTCCCGGTGGCGGCGGCGGCTTCGCCGGCCGTCCGGCCGGTCCCGGTGGCGGCGGTCGTCCCGGTGGTGGCGGCGGCTTCGGCGGCCCCCGTCCCGGTGGCGGCGCTCCCGGTGGTGGCGGCGGCTTCGGCGGTCGTCCCGGCTTCCAGGGCCGTCCCGGCGGCCCCGGTGCCCGTGGTGGCACGCAGGGTGCCTTCGGCCGTCCCGGCGGGCCCGCCCGTCGTGGCCGCAAGTCGAAGCGTCAGAGGCGCCAGGAGTACGAGGCCATGCAGGCCCCGTCGGTGGGCGGCGTCATGCTGCCCCGCGGCAACGGACAGTCCGTCCGTCTGTCCCGCGGTGCCTCGCTGACCGACTTCGCGGAGAAGATCAACGCCAACCCGGCGTCGCTCGTCGCCGTGATGATGAACCTCGGCGAGATGGTCACCGCCACGCAGTCGGTCTCCGACGAGACGCTGAAGCTGCTCGCCGACGAGATGAACTACATCCTCGAAATCGTCAGCCCCGAGGAGGAGGACCGCGAGCTGCTGGAGTCCTTCGACATCGAGTTCGGCGAGGACGAGGGCGGCGAGGAGTTCCTCGTCGCGCGTCCGCCGGTCGTGACCGTCATGGGTCACGTCGACCACGGTAAGACCCGCCTTCTGGACGCGATCCGCAAGACGAACGTCGTTGCGGGCGAGGCCGGTGGCATCACGCAGCACATCGGTGCGTACCAGGTCACGACCGAGGTCAACGAGGAAGAGCGCAAGATCACCTTCATCGACACCCCGGGTCACGAGGCGTTCACCGCCATGCGTGCCCGTGGTGCGAAGTCGACCGACATCGCGATCCTCGTGGTGGCGGCCAACGACGGTGTGATGCCCCAGACGATCGAGGCGCTGAACCACGCCAAGGCGGCCGACGTGCCGATCGTGGTCGCGGTCAACAAGATCGACGTCGAGGGCGCGGACCCGACCAAGGTGCGCGGTCAGCTCACCGAGTTCGGTCTGGTGGCCGAGGAGTACGGCGGCGACACGATGTTCGTCGACATCTCCGCCAAGCAGGGCCTCAACATCGAGTCCCTCCTGGAGGCCGTGGTCCTCACCGCCGATGCCTCGCTCGACCTGCGGGCCAACCCGGAGCAGGACGCGCAGGGTATTGCGATCGAGTCCCACCTGGACAAGGGACGCGGCGCCGTGGCGACCGTCCTGGTCCAGCGAGGCACCCTGCGGGTCGGCGACACCATGGTGGTCGGCGACGCGTACGGCCGAGTCCGCGCGATGCTCGACGACAAGGGCGAGAACGTGGAAGAGGCGGGTCCCTCGACCCCGGTCCTCGTCCTCGGTCTCACCAACGTCCCGGGCGCCGGCGACAACTTCCTGGTCGTCGACGAGGACCGTACGGCCCGTCAGATCGCCGAGAAGCGCGCCGCCCGTGAGCGCAACGTCCGCTTCGCCCGCAAGGGTGTGCGGTTCTCCCTGGAGAACCTGGACGAGGCCCTCAAGGCCGGTCTGGTGCAGGAACTCAACCTCATCATCAAGGGCGACGCGTCCGGTTCGGTGGAGGCTCTTGAGTCCTCGCTGCTCCAGCTCGACGTCGGCGACGAGGTCGACATCCGCGTCCTGCACCGCGGTGTGGGTGCGGTCACCGAGTCGGACATCAACCTGGCGACCGGCTCCGACGCCATCGTCATCGGCTTCAACGTCCGCGCTGCGGGCCGCGCGGCCCAGATGGCGGACCGCGAAGGCGTCGACGTCCGGTACTACTCGGTCATCTACCAGGCGATCGAAGAGATCGAAGCGGCCCTCAAGGGCATGCTCAAGCCGGAGTACGAAGAGGTCGAGCTCGGCACGGCGGAGATCCGCGAGATCTTCCGCTCGTCCAAGCTGGGCAACATCGCCGGTGTCCTGGTCCGGTCGGGCGAGGTCAAGCGCAACACCAAGGCGCGCCTGCTGCGCGATGGCAAGGTCATCGCGGAGAACCTCAACATCTCCGGTCTGCGCCGCTTCAAGGACGACGTCACCGAGATCCGCGAAGGCTTCGAGGGCGGTATCAACCTCGGAAACTTCAACGACATCAAGATCGACGACGTCATCGCGACGTACGAGATGCGCGAGAAGCCGCGCGGCTAGTCCGTGCAGCCGATCCGTACCCCTGGAGGCGCGGCCTCCTGAGGAACGCGAAGTCGGGGCCGATCGGCGGGAAGATATTTCCGTCGATCGGCCCCGGCCGTTCCGGTACGGTTCTTGGTGTCCCTGCCAAAGCTTTGGCGGGGCCCTCCAGCCCGTACCGGCGGGACATCCGGACATACATGTATGTGGGGACACTGTCCTTCGATCTGCTCCTCGGCGACGTACGGTCGCTGAAGGAGAAACGCTCCGTCGTCCGGCCGATCGTGGCCGAGCTCCAGCGCAAGTTCGCGGTGAGCGCGGCCGAGGTCGGCGACCAGGATCTGCACCGCAGGGCCGAGATCGGCCTGGCGGTGGTGTCCGGGGACACGGGGCACCTCACAGACGTACTCGACCGGTGCGAGCGGCTCGTCGCCGGCCGGCCCGAGGTGGAGCTGCTCTCGGTGAGACGCAGGCTCCACAGCGACGAAGACTGAACACTGAGCAAGGCTTGAGAAGGAGAAGGACCAGTGGCCGACAACGCGCGGGCGAAGAAGCTGGCGGACCTCATCCGGGAGGTGGTGGCCGAGAAGCTGCTGCGTGGCGTCAAGGACCCGCGCCTCGGAACGCACGTCACCATCACGGACACCCGGGTCACCGGCGACCTGCGGGAGGCCACGGTCTTCTACACGGTGTACGGGGACGACGAGGACCGGGCCGCCGCCGCGGCCGGCCTGGAGAGCGCCAAGGGCATCCTGCGCTCCGCGGTCGGCTCCGCCGCCGGCACCAAGTTCACGCCCACCCTGACGTTCATCGCGGACGCGCTCCCCGAGAACGCCAAGACCATCGAGGACCTCCTCGACAAGGCACGGGCCTCCGACGCCGCGGTGCGCGAGGTGTCCTCGGGCGCCCAGTTCGCCGGTGACGCCGACCCGTACAAGAAGCCCGGCGACGAGGACGACGCCTCCGCATGAGCACCGCAGCAAAGACGCCCGACGGACTTGTCATTGTCGACAAGCCGTCGGGCTTCACTTCGCACGACGTCGTGGCCAAGATGCGCGGCATCGCCAAGACCCGCCGCGTGGGCCACGCCGGCACCCTCGACCCGATGGCGACCGGGGTGCTCGTCCTGGGCGTCGAGCGGGCCACCAAGCTCCTCGGCCACCTCGCCCTCACCGAGAAGGAGTACCTCGGTACGATCCGACTCGGCCAGGACACCGTGACCGACGACGCCGAGGGCGAGATCACCTCGTCCACGGACGCCTCCAAGGTGACCCGCGAGGGCATCGACGCGGGCGTCGCCGAGCTGACCGGCGCCATCATGCAGGTGCCGTCCAAGGTCTCCGCGATCAAGATCGACGGCAAGCGGTCCTACGCGCGGGTGCGCGGCGGCGAGGAGTTCGAGATCCCGGCCCGCCCGGTGACCGTGTCCTCCTTCCGCGTCTACGACGTCCGCGAGGCCGTCGCCGAGGACGGCACCCCCGTCGTCGACCTGGTCGTGTCCGTCGTCTGCTCCTCGGGCACCTACATCCGCGCGCTCGCCCGCGACCTCGGGGCATCGCTCGGCGTCGGCGGCCACCTCACCGCGCTGCGCCGCACCCGGGTCGGCCCCTACGGCCTGGACGCGGCCCGCACCCTGGACCAGCTCCAGGAGTCGCTCACGGTCATGCCGGTGGCGACGGCCGCGGCCGCCGCCTTCGCCCGCTGGGACGTGGACGCGCGCCGCGGCGCGCTGCTGCTCAACGGCGTACGCCTGGACATGCCGGACGAGTACGAGAACGGCAAGCCGGTCGGGGTGTTCGGGCCCGAGGGCACGTTCCTCGCGCTCGTCGAGAGCCAGAAGGGCAAGGCCAAGAGCCTGGCCGTGTTCGGCTGAGCCGGCCACCGGGGAGAGCGAGCGCCGACCGCACGCCGTGGAGCGGCCGTGCCGGCCACCGTGGAGCGGCCGTGCCGGCCACCGTGGAGCGGGCGGCGCGGCCCGCTCCACGATCCCCCTCGCAGGGGGTCTATCCGCGACGCCCGGGCGATTCACTCCTACGGGCAGGCGCTCGGAGTGAAGGGCGGGAGCGCAGGGGGGCGCTTTCCCCCGATCTTCTTCTCGGGCGGATCACCGCAGAACTACCGTTTCGGACATGGGACGCGGTGCTGGGGGCGAGGGCGCCAAGACGCTCGTACGGATCTGTGATCTGGCCGGACGGACCCGGGGAACGGGCTTCGTCGCCGACGACCGGGGGACCGTCGTCACCAGTCACGAGGCCGTCGACGGACTGAGCCGGGTCGTGCTGCACGCCCCCGGCGAACGCACCTGGCTCGCCGAGGCCGACGACCTCACGCCCCTGCCCGAAGCGGGCCTCGCCCTCGTACGCACCGACGGGCTCGGGGTGCCGCCGCTGCCGGTCTCCTCGCGCACCGGAATCGAACCGGGCAGCTATGTGCGCGTCGCCGCCCACGGCTGGCGTGAGGCCCGGGTGCTCGGCACCTCGGCCGTCACCTACACCGCCACCGACCGCTTCCACCTCCTGGGCGGTGTACTGGAGTTGGCGATCGGCACGGCCGGCAGCGAGGCCATGCGGCTCGGCGGCGAGGCCAGCGGGGGACCCGTCGTCGACACGGTCACCGGCGCCGTCCTCGGCGTCGTCGGCACCGCGCTGCACGCGGCCCACCAGGCCTCCGGTTTCGCCGTGCCGCTGCGCGCCGAACAGGGCCCGCTCGCCGAGCTGCTGCGCCGCAACGCCGCCACCGTGCCCGCCTACGGCGCCGACCTCAACCTGGCCGGCGTCCTCCAGCTCACCGCCACCTCGGTGGGCTCCGCGGGCGGCCCCCGCCCCTGGCAGGACCCGGTCGAACGGCCCGCCACGGCAAGGGAGTTCGCCGCCTTCGACACCGGCGATGCCCTGGTGCTCGGGCTCGTCGGGGACCCCGGCACCGGCCGCACCACCGAACTCGCCGCCCTCGCCGCCCGGCGGGCCCGCGGCGCCGAGCCCGCGCCCACGCTCTGGCTGCGCGGCGCCGACCTGCGCGCCGACGACACCTGTGTCGCGGACGCCGTCGGCCGCGCCCTCGCCCACGCGGCCCGCATCGTCGCCGCCGGGGTGGCGCGCGGCGAGGAGCCGGCGGCCACCCCCGACCGCCTGGCCCACCTCGCCCGCGCGGCCCGACGCCCGCTGCTGGTCCTCCTGGACGGTCCCGAGGAGATGCCGCCCGTCCTCGCCCACCGCCTGGCCGAATGGACCGCCGGGACGGTGGAATGGCTCGGCGCGGCCGGGGCGCGCCTGGTCGTCGCCTGCCGGCCCGAGCACTGGGAGCAGGCCGGCGCCCACTACCCCGAAGGCGCCCTGCACCCCGCCCGGCTGCCCCGCCTGCCCGACGGGGTGCGCGTCGGTGACCTCGGGCACAAGGAGGCCGCCCGGGCCCGCGAGCGCTACGGCATCGCGGAGGGCGCGCTCGGCGACCGCGACGCACGCCACCCCCTCACCCTGCGGCTGCTCGCCGAGGTGCGCGCCGCGCTGCCCGCCGAGCCCGAGGGGCGGCCGGACCGCGAGGAGGTGTTCTCCGCACACCTGGACCTGATGTGCCTGCGCATCGCGGTGCGCGTCGCCGCCTCGGCCCGCCCTCCGGTGCGCGGCCGCGCGGTGCGCCGGCTCGCGGCCCGCGTCGGCGGACAGGTGCACGAGGCGGCCCGGCGCTGCCTGGGCCCCGGCCAGGGCGAGCTGGACCGGGAGTCGTTCGAGGAGATCTTCCCGTGGCGGACCGGCTCGGCCTCCGCGGTGCTCACCGAGGGCCTGCTGGTGCCCGCCGGTGCCGGCTACCGCTTCGCGCACGAGGAGCTCGCCGACTGGGTCCAGGCCGGCCACCTCGACCTGGACGCCGCGCTGTACGCCCTGGTGCACCGCTGGGCCGACGAGAGCGACCCGGCGACCGTCGTCCGGCTGCCCTCACGGGACGCCCACGGCGCCGTGGTGCCCGGCGGCCATGTACCGCCCCCGCCCGGCTCGGGGCCCGGCCCCGCCGAGCGCTCCCTGCCGGTGCCCCGGCACCGCATCGGGCCGGTACTGGAGGCCATGCTGCTCCTCGGCAGCCGGCACGGCTCCACCCAACTCGCCCTGAAACTGAAGGAGTTGGTGGCCGCCCTCGACCGGACGCCGGTCAAGGGAGCGGACGGCGAACGGTTCGCGGACGCCCAGTGGTGGGCCGTCCACCTCCTCACCGAGACCCTGCTGCGCGTCCCCGACGCCCGGCCCTACCAGGAAGTGCTGCGGCTGCTCGCCGACCGGATCAGCCACCGGTCCCTGCACGGGGGCGGCCCCGCCGACCTGGGCGCGCTCGGCGCGTTCGGGCCGTGGTTCTGGATGCGGCTGCGCCTCGGCGAGGACGGCAGGTTCGAGCTTCTGCGCCGCCTGGTGCCGGCCGACGGGGTGCCCGGCGCCGCGCCCGGCTGGGAGCGCTACCTGGACGCGGCCGACCGGCGGCTCGCCGCCGAGCCCCGGACGGTGCAGCCGCTGCTCTGCCGCTGGTTCGGCGACGAACGGCCGCTGCCGGTGGCGCCCGGCACCGAGGTGCGGCCCACCGTCGCACGGGCGGCCCAGGCCCTGCTGTACGCGCGCCGGGCCCTGGCGGTCGACGACCTCACCGAGGCGCTGGTGGCGACCGACCACGTACGCGCCGACGAACTCCTCACCCAGCTCGCCGAGGACGAGCCGTCCGCGCTGTGCCGGGCCGTGGACCGCTGGGCCCACGACGACCGGCCCGAGCGGCGCGCCGCGGCCGCCGCCCACGGGCCGCGCGTGGCCCTCGGCATCCGCACCCCCGCCGACCGCGCCCTCCTGCGCTACGCGGCCCTCGCGCTGCTCGCCCGCCCCGAGGACGCGCCCCTGCACGGCGCGGCCCTCGCACTCCTGGTCCGCGACCCCGGCACCCGCGCCCGCTACCTCGACCGGGCGCTCGCCGCCTACACCGCGGGCGACCCGGCGCTGCCCGCCGCCGCGCTCGCCACCGCCCTCACCACCCACCCCGAACCCGTGCTCGCCGCCTTCCGCGCCCGGCTGCACGAGGCCGGCACGGACGCGGCCGATGTCCTCGGCGCGCTCGCCGAGATCAACACCCCCGCCCTCGCCCGGCGCGCCGCGGCCCTCGTACAGGAACACGCCGAGCACCACCCGGAGGCCGCCGGGCCGACGGCCGCCTTCGTGGAGCGGCGGCTCGCCTACGGCCCGGCGGCCCGCGCGGTGCTCTTCCCGATGGTGACCAGCCTGCTGCGCGGCCCCGCCCACCCCGTCCGGCGCGCCCTGGCCCCCGTGCTCGCCGCCCCCGGCACCCGCGCCTCGCGCCCGCTGCGCGCCGAGCTGCTCGACGTCCTGCTCGACTTCGAGCGCTACGAATCCCGCGACCCGGCCGTGGTCGACGCGCTGCTCGACGCCGCCGCGCACGGCTCGGGCGAGCGGGCCGAGGCCCGCACCCGCGACCTCGTCCACCGCACCGGGCTCCTGTTCGTCCGGACGCCCGAAGGCGCGGCCCGTTTCGACCGGCGCCTGGTCGAGCTGTGCGAGGAGGTCCCCGGCTTCGCCGCGCAGGTCGCCGGATGGCTGATCCAGGCGCCGCACGAATGGGCCGCGGTGGTCGGCCCGGGCGCCCGCCGCGCGGTGGAGACGCTGGGCAGTCCCATGCCGATGCGATCCCGGGCCGCCGGGCATGGCAGTCTTAGACCTGCATAACGCGTAAGGGTCAACGACGTACACGGGTTCGAGGAGCGGTCACAGTGCAGCGCTGGCGTGGCTTGGAGGACATCCCCCAGGACTGGGGACGCAGCGTCGTCACCATCGGCTCCTACGACGGGGTGCACCGCGGACACCAGCTGATCGTCGGGCGGGCCGTGGAGCGCGCCCGCGAGCTGGGCGTACCGTCCGTCGTGGTCACCTTCGACCCGCACCCCAGCGAGGTCGTGCGCCCCGGCAGCCACCCGCCGCTGCTCGCCCCGCACCACCGGCGCGCCGAACTGATGGCGCAGCTCGGTGTCGACGCGATCCTGATCCTCCCCTTCACCAGCGAGTTCTCCAAGCTGTCGGCCGCCGACTTCGTGGTGAAGGTCCTCGTCGACAAGCTGCACGCCAAGCTCGTCGTGGAGGGCCCCAACTTCCGCTTCGGACACAAGGCCGCGGGCAATGTCGAGGTGCTCGCCGAGCTCGGCCGCGGCTACGACTACGAGGTCGAGGTCATCGACCTGCGGGTGCGCGGCGAGGCGGGCGGCGGCGAGCCGTTCTCCTCCACGCTGACCCGCCGCCTGGTCGCCGAGGGCGACATCGAGGGCGCCGCCGAGATCCTCGGCCGCCCCCACCGCGTCGAGGGCGTCGTGGTGCGCGGCGCCCAGCGCGGCCGCGAACTCGGCTACCCGACGGCCAACGTCGAGACCCTGCCGCACACCGCGATCCCCGCGGACGGCGTGTACGCGGGCTGGCTCACAGCGGACAACGAGCGGATGCCCGCGGCCATTTCGGTCGGCACCAACCCGCAGTTCGACGGCACCGAGCGCACGGTGGAGGCATACGCCATCGACCGCGTCGGCCTCGACCTGTACGGCCTGCACGTCGCCGTCGACTTCCTCGCCTATGTGCGCGGCATGGCCAAGTTCGACTCCATCGAGGACCTCCTCGAAGCGATCGGCAACGACGTGAAGCGCTCCAGCGAGCTGATCGAGGCGTACGAGGCCGAGCGCGGCTAGGGCGCCGGGGGCACCGCCCCCGCACGCGCCGCCGCCCAGTGGCAGGCGACCCGCGCGGCCGGGCCGCCCGCCAGGACCGGCAGGTCCTCGGTGCGGCAGCGGTCCGCCACCCCCGCCCGCTCCGCCTCGCCCGACGCCAGGACCTGGCAGCGGGCGTGGAAGCGGCAGCCGCCCGGAACGCGGGAGGGGTCCGGGGGCTCGCCGGTGAGGACCACCGGGTCGCCGGGGAACTCCGGCAGGACCGACAACAGGGCCTGGGTGTAAGGGTGTTGAGGGTTCGTCAGGACGTCTTCGACCGGGCCCGTCTCCACGATGCGGCCCAGATACATCACCGCCACCCGGTCCGCGATGTTCCACGCCAGACCCAGGTCGTGCGTCACGACCAGCGCGGACAGGCCGAGTTCGTCCCGCAGGCGCAGCAGCAGGGCCAGGATCTCGCCGCGCACCGAGGCGTCCAGGGAGGCCACCGGCTCGTCGGCGACGATCAGTTCGGGGTCCAGGACCAGCGCGCCCGCGATCACCACCCGCTGGCGCTGACCGCCCGACAGCTCGTGCGGATAGCGCGGGAAGAACCGCTCCGGCGGGCGCAGCCCCGCCCGCGACAGGGCCCCGGCCACCAACTCCCGCTCGGCACCCGGCGATCCGTGGATGCGCAGGCCCTCGGCGACCGCGTCGTACACCGTGTGCCGGGGGTTGAGCGAGCCGCTCGGATCCTGGAGCACCAACTGGACGCGCCTGCGGTACGCCTTGAGGGCGCGGGCGTGGTGGTCGAGCGGGCTGCCGTCGAAGACGACCGTGCCGCCGGTCGGGGTGACCAGGCCCAGCAGGGTGCGGGCAAGCGTCGTCTTGCCGCAGCCCGACTCGCCGACCAGGGCCACGATCTCGCCCGCGCCGACGGTGAGTTCGACACCGTCGACCGCCCGGGCCGGCGCCGCGCCGCGCCGCCCGGGGAAGGTGACGCGTAGCGCGGACGCGGCGAGGAGGGGAGCCGTGGTGGTGGTCATGCGGTGCTCCTCGGCAGAAGATCGGCGTGCACACAGGCCGCCCGGTGCTCCGGACCCGCCTCGCGCAGCCGCTGGTCGTCGACGGCGCAGACGCCGATCGCGACCGGACAGCGCGGATGGAAGGCGCAGCCCGGCGGCAGCGCGGACGGGTCCGGCGGATCGCCCGGCAGGCCCCGGGGCGCCCGGCGCGAGGCCGGGTCGCCGACCCGGGGGAAGGCGGCGGACAGCGCCCGGCCGTACGGGTGCCGGGCCGCCGCGTGGACCTGGCGCGCCGGGCCCTCCTCGACGACGCGGCCCGCGTACATCACCGCGAGCCGGTCGCAGGTGTCGGCGAGCACCGCCAGATCGTGACTGATCATCAGCAGGCTGATCCCCCGGTCGGTCACGAGCCGGTCGAGCAGCCGCAGGATCTGGGCCTGGATCATCACATCGAGGGCCGTCGTCGGCTCGTCGGCGACGATCAGCTCGGGGGCGCAGGCAAGGGCCATCGCGATCATCACGCGCTGGCGCTGGCCGCCGGACAGCTCGTGCGGATACGCGTCCGCGCGGGCGGCGGGCAGCCCGACCTGTTCGAGCAGTTCGCGGGCCCGGGCCCGGGCGTCGTCCGGCCCGGCCAGGCCGTGCAGCAGGATCGGCTCCGCGAGCTGGTCGCCGACGCGGTGCACCGCGTTCAGGGAGTGCATCGCCCCCTGGAAGACGATGGAAGCCCCCGCCCAGCGGACCGCCCGAAGCCGCCCCCACCGCATGCCGAGCACGTCCTCCCCGTCGAGCAGCACCGAGCCGGTCATCGTCGCCGACGACGGAAGCAGCCGCAGCAGCGCCATCGCGAGCGTCGACTTCCCGCACCCCGACTCGCCCGCCATGCCCAGTTTCCGGCCGGGCGCGAGCGTCAGGTCGACACCGCGCACGGCCGCCGCCCCGTTCCCGTACGTGACGTGCAGGTCCCTGATCTCCAGCAGGCTCATCAGGCCCCCAGCTTCGGGTTGAGCACGGCCTCCACGGCCCGGCCGCACAGCGTGAACGACAGGGCGACCAGCGCGATCGCGAGGCCGGGCGGCGCCAGATACCACCAGTGCCCGGAGGAGACCGCGCCCGCCTCACGGGCGTCCTGGAGCATCCCGCCCCAGGAGACCACCGTCGGATCGCCCAGGCCCAGGAACGCGAGCGTCGCCTCGGTGAGGATGGCGTTGGAGATGCCGAGCGTGGTCTGCGCGAGGACCAGCGGCATCACGTTCGGCATCACATGCCGGGACATGACATGGCCGTGCCCGCCGCCGAGCGCACGGGCCCGCTCGACGTACGGGCGGGACTCCACCGCGATGGTCTGCGCCCGCACCAGCCGGGCCGTCGTCGGCCAGGACGTCACGCCGATCGCCAGGACCACCGTCCAGACGCTGTGCGACATGACGGTCGCGAGCACGATCGCGAGCACCAGCGTCGGCATCACCAGGAACCAGTCGGTGATCCGCATCAACGCCGTCGCGAGCCAGCCCCCGTAGTGCCCGGCGAGGATCCCCACCAGGGTGCCGATCGCCACGCTCAGCGCCGCCGCGAGCAGCCCGACCGCCAGCGAGATCCTGGCCCCCCAGATCAGCAGGGCGAGCAGCGAGCGCCCGAACTGGTCGGTGCCGAGCGGGAAGTGAAGGCTGGGCGACTCCAGCGCGGAACCGGGCGCACGCGTCACGCTCTGGACGTCCCCGCCGACGGTGAGCGGTGCCGTGAGCGCGAGCAGCCCGATGACGGCGAGGCCCGCCAGACCGTACAGGCCCGCCCGGCGCGTGCGGTACGCGCGCCAGAACCGGGCCGCCGCATCGCGCCGGCGCGCCCGGGCCGGCGAGGCCGCCCGGCCACCGCCGGGTGCGGCGGTCGTCGTCATCGGCCCGCCTCGTCGTCGTGCACGGCGGTCCTGGTCATGGGCGCAGGGCCGGTCCGGTACGCGGTCGTCGTCATCGGCCCACCCGGGGATCGAGGAGCGGATACAGCAGGTCGGCCAGCAGGTTCATCAGGATCATCGTGCCGGCGAACACCACGAACAGGCCCTGCACCAGCGGGAGATCGGGCACGCTCAGCGCCTGGTAGAACAGGCCGCCCAGGCCCGGCCAGGAGAACACCGTCTCGACCAGGATGGAGCCGGCCGCCACATGGCCCAGGTTGATGAACAGCATCGTGACCGTGGGCAGCAGCGCGTTGGGCACGGCGTGGTGGCGGCGCACCAGCGCGTCGCGCAGCCCCTTCGCGCGGGCCGTCGTCAGATAGTCACCGCCCATCTCGTCGAGCAGCGAGGACCGCATGACGAGCAGGGTCTGCGCGTACTGCACCGCGACCAGGGTCGTCACGGGCAGCACCAGGTGGTGCGCGACGTCCAGGACATGGCCCCAGCCCCTCGCGTCGCCCGACTCCATGCCGCCGGTCGGGAACAGCCCCGGGACCGGGCCCGTCCCCACCGAGAACGTGATGATGAGCAGCAGCCCCAGCCAGAACGAAGGTACCGACCACAGGGTCAGCGCGAGGCCCGTGTGGAACCGGTCGCCGAGCCCGCCGGCGCGCCAGGCCGAGCGGGTGCCGAGCCAGATGCCGAGCACCGAATACAGGACGACGGCCGTGCCGGTCAGGAGCAGCGTCGCCGGGAGCTTCTCCGCGATGAGCGGGCCGACCGGCGCGTGGAACTGGTACGAGGTGCCCAGGTTCCCGGTCAGCGCACCGCCGCAGTAGCGCGTGAACTGCTGCCACAGCGGCAGATCGAGCCCGAACTGGCCGCGCAGATAAGCCAGTTGCTCGGCCGAGACCTGGCGGCCGTGCGTCATCGTACGGACCGGGTCGCCGGGGATGATCCGGAACAGGAAGAAGCTGGTGACCAGGACGGCGAACAGGGACACCACCGCCCCGGCCAGCTTGCCGCCGGCATAGCGCGCGGAGGTGAGCGCCCGGCCCGTGGCCGCGAACCGGCGCCCCCGCGGCCCGGTGTGCGCCTCGGCGACCACCGCGGGGGTGTCTGCCGGACTCGCTGTCGTCATGGCCTACTCGCGGTCGTCGGCGCCGGCCCGGCGGCGCAGCACGAGGAAGGAACCGATCCCGGCGAGCACGGTCACGCCCGCCACGCTGCCGAGGACGGCACCCGCCGGGGAGCCACCGCCCGGCTGCGCGGCCGAGCCGCTCGCCGGGACCGCCGACCACCAGCTCCAGTAGCCGTCCTGACCGTAGATGTTGCCCGCGGCCTCGGGCATCGTGGTGATCGACTCGATCTGGTCCGTGCGGTACGCCTCGACCGCGTTGGGGTACGCCATGACGTTGATGTACCCGGTGTCGTACAGCCGCGACTCCATCCGCTTGACCAGGTCCGCCCGCTTGGCGGTGTCGTACTCGGCCAACTGCTTCGCATACAGCTCGTCGAACGGCCGGTCGCAGACGAAGTCGTCCGTCTGCCCCGTCGCCTTCGGGGTGGCGGGCCGCGCCGCGCAGGTGTGGATGGACAGGACGTAGTCCGGATCGGGGCTCACCGAGTAGCCGTCGAGGGCCAGGTCGTACTCGCCGGACATCCAGGGGTCGGTGACGTTGTCGACGCAGTCCACGGTGAGTCCGATGCCGAGCGCGGCCCACCATTCCTGGAGGTACTTGGCCACCGCCTTGTCGTTGGGGTCGATGGCATGGCACAGCAGCCGCAGGCCGAGCGGCCTGCCGTCCGGGCCGGCCCGCCGGCCGTCGGGGCCCGTGCGGTAGCCCGCCCGGTCGAGCAGCGCGGCCGCCTGCGCCGGGTCGTACGCGATCTTCTGGTCCGGGGCCGGCCGCCAGAAGTAGTCGGCGAACCGGGGCGGGACATAGCCCTCGCCCTCGACGGCGTGCCCCTGGAAGACCTTGTCGACCAGCATCTTGCGGTCGATCGAGGCGAACAGGGCCCGGCGCACCCCGGGGTCGAGCAGCGCCGGGTTGCCGTCGCCGAACCTGGTGCCGTCCCTGGACTGCGCGCCCGGGTTGGTGGCGAGCGCGAAGAAGCGCCGGCCGGGGGCGTCATTGACCTTGATGTGGCCGGCCGACTTCAGTGAACTTGCCTGCGCGGGGGTCAAGTTGGAGACGAAGGACACCTCGCCCTTGCGGAGCGCCGAGACCGCGGCGTCATTGTCCTTGTAGTACTTGAAGACGAGCTCGTCGAAGCGGGGCGCACCCCGCCAGAAACTCTTGTTGGGCCTGAGCTTGATGTACTGGTCGACCTTGTAGTCGGTCAGGACGAACGGCCCGTCGCCGACGACGGGGAACCGCCGGTCGTTGTTGAACGTGGTGAAGTCGCCGACCTTCTCCCACACGTGGCGGGGCACGATCGGCACGTCCAGGGCGGTCATGGTCGCCTGGGGCCGCTTGAGCTCGACGACGAGAGTCGTCGGGTCGGGGGCGGTGACCCTCTTGAAGTTCGCCACGAAACTGCCGCCCGCGGTCGCGGCCCCCCGGTCGCTCATCATCTTGTTGAACGTCCAGGCCGCGTCCTCGGCGCCGACCGGCCGGCCGTCCGACCACTTCGCGTCCGTACGGATCGTGTACGTCCAGGTCAGCTTGTCCGGTGAGGTGTTCCAGGCGGTGGCGAGCCCCGGGACCGCACGGCCGTCCTTGGCGTCGTAGTCCGTCAGGTACTCGTACATCAGCCGGTGCACGCTGGTGCTGATCAGCCGCTGGGCGAGGAAGGGGCTCAGCGAGTCGACGCTCTGGGAGACGGCGACGGTGAGCACCTTCTCACCGCCCTTGGCGTCGTCGCCCGCCGCGCCCCGGGCGGGGAGCGCGGCCGTGGCGGTCAGCGCCAGGACGGCGACTCCCACGGCCACCCGGCGGCCGGGCCGCGACGGTCGGGGGGTGTCGCGCGACGGGACTGTTCTTGCCATGGACGGTGACCTCGCGTCATCACTCGCACGGAAAAGCAGGGTTGAGCGCCGGCGGAGCGCCGGTCGAACAGGAGGTGGTGGCCGGTTTGGGCGCAGGTCTATCAGCGTGGTCTAGACGTGTCAACGAGGCATCGCAGGCCATTCGCGGGCCATGTGGTCTGCGAAAACACCAGAGGGCCCGCACCGTTTCCACGGTGCGGGCCCTCATTGGTCCAGTCCTGGGCCGCTCTACTGTTGCGGAGCTGACGGCGGCTGCGGAGCGTGATCGCCGCCGTCCTCACCCGTCTGCGGCTGCGGCGGCTGAGGCTGCCAACCGGCGGGCGGTTGCGGGGCGTTGGGGTAGGGCTGGCCGGGGGCGGGCTGCCCCGGCTGGGGCGCGGGCATCTGCCCCGGCTGGGGCATGGGCATCTGGCCCGGCTGACCGGGCTGCCCCGGCTGTCCCGAGGGGGCGGGCTGGGTCCCGTACGGCTGGCCGGGATAGGGCTGACCCGGGTAGGGCCGGCCGGGCGGCGCCTGCTGCGGGAACGGCTGCCCCGGCGCGGGCTGACCCGGGGCCGGCTGGGGCTGTCCGGGGTAGGGCCCCGGCTGGGCCGCGCCGGGCTGGGGCTGTGCCTGGCCGGGGAACGGCTGGGCGGGAGCCCCCTGCCGGCCCGGCATCGGCGGGGCCATGTGCGGCGGCGGGTTGAGACCGTCCCCCGTCCACAGCCCTTGCTGCTGCTGGGCGCGTACGAAGTCCTCGGCCACCAGCGCCGAGAGGTTGAAGTACGCCTCCCGGGTCTTGGGCCGCATCATGTCGAGGTCCACCTCGGCGCCCGCCGACAGGTGCTCGTCGAACGGCACCACGACCACACCGCGGCAACGCGTCTGGAAGTGCTGCACGATGTCGTCCACCTTGATCATCTTGCCGGTCTCGCGGACGCCGGAGATGACGGTGAGGGAACGCTGGACCAGCTCGGCGTAGCCGTGTGCCGAGAGCCAGTCGAGCGTGGTCGAGGCGCTGGACGCGCCGTCCACCGACGGCGTCGAGATGATGATCAACTGGTCGGCGAGGTCGAGCACCCCGCGCATCGCGGAGTACAGCAGACCGGTTCCCGAGTCGGTCAGGATGATCGGGTACTGCTTGCCGAGGACGTCGATCGCGCGCCGGTAGTCCTCGTCGTTGAACGTCGTGGACACCGCGGGGTCGACATCGTTCGCGATGATTTCGAGCCCGGACGGCGCCTGCGAGGTGAACCGGCGGATGTCCATGTACGAGTTGAGGTACGGGATCGCCTGGACCAGGTCGCGAATGGTGGCCCCGGTCTCACGACGCACCCGGCGGCCGAGCGTGCCGGCATCGGGGTTGGCGTCGATCGCCAGGATCTTGTCCTGCCGCTCGGTGGCCAGGGTCGCGCCGAGCGCGGTCGTCGTGGTCGTCTTGCCGACACCGCCCTTGAGGGAGATGACAGCGATCCGGTAGCAGGACAGGACCGGCGTCCGGATCAGGTTGAGCTTGTGCTGCCTGGCCGCCTCCTCCTTCTTGGCGCCGGGCTTGAAGCGCGAGGCCCCGGCTGCCGGGCCCCGGCTGCTCTTCGCCTTCGGCTTGTTGTTGCGCAGCAGCCGGTCGGAGGACAGCTCGACGGCGGCCGTGTACCCGAGCGGAGCGCCCGGGTTCGACCGCTCCCGCTGGTCGTGCGCGATCGGCGCGGGCCAGGCCGTACCGGACCGGGGGTCGACGGGCGGCGCGGGGGGCGCCGGCTGGGCGTGCGGGTCGACGGGCCCCTGCGGACCCGGCTGCGCCGGGGCGGGCTGCCCCTGTATGGGCCCGCCCTGCGGTACGGGCTGACCCTGCTGCGGGAAGCCGTAGCCGCCCTGCTGTGCGGCAGCGGGGGCCGGGGGAGTGTTCGGGTGCGGGAAGCCGTAACCGGCCTGCGCGGCGCCGGGCATGGGGCCGGGCTGCGGTGCGGACCCGGGCTGCGGTGCGGCCGGGATCGGGGCCTGGGCCTGGGCCTGGGCCGGTGGCGTGGCGGGGTACGGGAAGCCGTAGCCACCCTGCTGGGCGGGGGCGGGGGCGGCCGGCGGGGTGTTCGGGGCGGGGTTCGGCCCGGTGTTGGGCTGCGGGAATCCGTACCCACCCTGTTCGGCGGCGGGGGCGGTGTCGGCGGCGGGGGCGGCCGGAGGGGTGTTCGGGGCGGGGTTCGGGTGGGGGAAGCCGTAACTGCCCTGTGGCGTAGGGGAGTTGGGTGCGGGCGGTTGGGGGACGACCCCCGGTTGACCCGGTTGACCCGGTTGACCCGGTTGACCCGGTTGGGCCTGCGGGGCTGGCTGACCCTGGTGCGGGAAGCCGTAACCGCCCTGCTGTGGGGGCTGGGGCTCCTGCGGCCACCCGGGGGCTGCCGGTGCGGCCCGGTCCGGGAACGGACCCGGCGCCGGCTGCGCCTGAGCCTGCGGCTGTACCGGCCACTGGGGCGCGGCGGCGGGCGTGGCGGGCTGGAACGCCGGGGGCAGCGGCGGGAGTCCGGGCTGCGGCCCGGCGGACGCGGCCCACGGCTGATCGGTGGGGGGCGCGTCCTGCGGCTCCACCTCGGGGGCGTCCGGGGCGACGGCATCCACGGGCGGTACCGCGTCCGCGACGGGGGCCGCCTCCGCGACCGGCACGGCGTCGGCGACCGGTGCCGCGTCGATGAGGGGTGCCGCGTCCGTGAGGGGCGCGGGCGGGGTGGGCTCCGGAGTGGCTTCGGCCTCTGCGGGGACGGCCTCTGCGGGGACGGCGTCTGCGGGGACGGCGTCGGTGGGGACGGCGTCCGAAGGGGTGGCGTCGACGGGGTGCTCGGCGTCGAAGGGGGGACGGCCCGGCTCCGGGGCGGCCGGGCTGTCGCTCGGCGCGCTGCCGCCGGGGGAACGGTCGTGGGCGTCGTCGCGGGCGTTCTCGTGCGCGTCGCCGGACGAGCGGAGGTCACCTTCTTCGACTTCTTCGACTTCTTCGACTTCTTCGGCTTCTTCGCCGTCGTCGGCGGCCGACGGCGCCTTGGGAGCATCATCCGCGGAGGCCAGGGTCGACAGTGTGCCGCTGGGACGCCTGTTGGGACCTTCGTTGAAGGGATCGAAATCGTCGAAGCCGTCCGAAGCGCCCGGGCCGTCCGAGCTGTCGGAGTTGGCCGAATGGCCGGAGTCGGCGGAGGCGTCGAGGGCTTCGGGGCTCTCGGGGGCGGCGTTCTCGGCCGAGGGTGTCACGGTCGCCGGGCTCGCCGGGGACGCCGGGATCGGCTCGTACGCCGACGCGGTGGCTGACGGCACGTCAGAAGCAGGGGAAGTGGCGGGCGGAGCCGGGGGCGTGGTCGGCGCGGGCGCGGATGCGCCGCGTGCCGCGGCGGCCGCCGCTTCGAGCTGCTCGAACTCCCGCTTGAGGGCGGTGGGTGAGAACCGCATCGTCGCGCCGCTCTCGATGTCGCCGCCGCCGAAGGCCTGGTCCTCGTCCGCCGGGCGCGGAGCCTGGGGTGCGGGCGGGGCCGGGGGTGCGGGTGCCGAGAAGGCGGCCGGGGGAGCGGCCGGCGCCGAGGGGGCCGGAGGCGGCGGCGTGGTCGCCCAGTGCGGCTGCCAGCCGCCGTCGTCCGGGAGGCTCGGCACGTTGACCGGTGCACCGGTCGGCGGGGGCGGCGGCGGAAGCTGAGCCCCCGCGTTCCCGCTCTGCTCGCCGAATGGTGCCGGTGCCGGTGCCGGTGCCGGAGCCTGAGCCGGTGCGGCCGGAGCCTGCGCGGGCGGGGTGTCCTGTGCACCCTGGGTGTACCAGGCGGGCGGGGTGTAGTCGATGGTGAACTCACCCGTGGTCTCGGGATCGGCGTCGGACCGATTCTCGTCGCGCGCGTTCCCGCCGGTGCGGAACTGGTCCTGGTCGCTGTTCACCGGTTTCCTTTCGTTTCGCCTGTGACCGGGTCGTGGGCCGTGGGTTTCCTGGACGTGTGCGGGCCGGGGCGGGGCAACCCCCGTGTGCGGGGCACGGAGTCGTGCACGGTCGCCCGCCTCTGTCCCCACCGCGAGCGCCGCGCCGTCCGGAACGTCGGACGGCGTGCGTCGCCGTGGAGTCCCTGCCCCCGGTCCGTCCCACCCTAATCGTCGTCAATAGTGGTGCGGCAGGCCCGGCCGCCCCGAGTACCTGTCCCTTTCGTCACCCTCGCCTCATGCGTGCCGTGTAAGTGGTCGACAGGAGGCGGAGCTTGTGGGGCGAAACGGTTGGATTGGGTCAACTTGCGCTGCTGTGGCGGGGGTCAGTCGACCCGTCGGGCGTTCCCCAACAATCCGGTCTCGGTGTCCGTCGCCTGCGTCATCGCGAAGGTGCGGTCGTGCTTGTTGCACCAGAGCGTCACCCCGTCGGCGAGCGTGGGGAGGGCTTCCTGTTCCGTACGCGGCAGGTTCATGATGCGGCCCGTGCGGGCGGCCTCGTCCGGCGAGACCCGCTGCACACCGACGAGCCGCGCCTGACGGATGAGCCGCGGGGCGACGGGGCTGACATAGGGGAGCAGGGTCAGCACCGCCTGCCAGGGCGCCGAGACCACCCGGCCGCGCGGCGGACGCATGCCGCAGTCCCGCACCACCAGGACCGGTTCGCCGGCCGAGGCGCCGAGCGGCGGCACCCGGCCCACGTCGTGCACGGTCAGGCCGCTCCGGCTGGCGATCGCGTGCACCAACGGGTCCCAGGCCTGCGGCCGGCCGGTCTCCACCGCGACCCGGACGCCGGTCGCGGCCGCCCGCAGTGCGAGCACCTGGGCCGTCCACAGCCCGCCGATGAACACGATGTCGTACGCGGTTGGCCGGCTCACCCCGAGCACCGCGGGCCGTCCCGCGGCGTCCACCCCGACGACCACCCCGTCGTCGCCGATGGGCAGGGCGAGCGCGTCCAACTGGTCGGTGGACAGGGTGTGGCGACGGTGGCGGGGCCCGATCAGGCCGAAGCCGGTGCGCGGTTCGCGGCGCGGACCGGGGGCGGGTGTCGTCGTGGCCATCAGCGGGCGCCTCCGAAGGGCAGAGTGGCGAGCACGCCGGGCAGCTGCTCGTGGTCCAGCGCCACGAGCTGGGCCCTCGCCTCCCGCGCCGAGCTCTCCAACGCCCGCCGGGCCGTGCTCAGTTCGGCTTCGTTGCGGCCGGTCACCCGCAGGTGGCCGCTGACGCTGCTCTGCCGGGCACCGGCGCGGGCGATCGTCAGGCTGAACGTGGTGGCGAGGGCGGGCGCCGCGGTGAGCAGGGCCACGAGTTGCTGCAGACCGCCGGCCCCGGCCCCGGTGTCGATCCTGGGCCAGCGGCGGACCCAGTACGTGGCGTGCCGGCGGTTGTCGCAGCGCCAGGACCGGCTCGACTCCTCGGTGCGCTGCTGGGGAGTCTCCGCGCGGGCCGCCTCCGCGGTGACCAGCGGGTTCGCGCAGGCCGACGTGGCCACCGCGTCCGCGAGCTCCTCC
This sequence comes from Streptomyces sp. CB01201, assembly GCF_002803085.1. Classification (GTDB taxonomy): domain Bacteria; phylum Actinomycetota; class Actinomycetes; order Streptomycetales; family Streptomycetaceae; genus Streptomyces; species Streptomyces hundungensis. The sequence goes on from NZ_NNBJ01000014.1 coordinate 192,909, forward strand.
TCGGTCAGGACCGTGGCGTTCAGACCGGCCCCGGTCAGCCGGCTCGCCAGGTGCAGTGCGGTACGGGACGCGCACTTCTGGGCGCCGGCCAGGCCGCCGCCGCGCGCGGCCACCGCCTCGGGGCACAGCTCGGGATTCAGCTTGAGGGCGATCCAGGTGATGCGGACCGCCGGCGAGGCCGTCCGGGCGTGCAGCGGCGCGTAGTTGGTGACGGCCAGGGACTGCTGGGGCAGCCGCAGCGCGGGCGCGGGCCGGGTGTGCAGCACGATCTGCGCCGATTCGAGCCGGATGTCATCCACGTCCAGCGCGTCCCGCACCAGGGCGAGTGGCAGCGGGCGTTGACCCCGCTCGGTGTGCAGCGCCGTCGCGTCCGACTCCACCTGGAGGACGGTGGTGAGGAAGCCGCCGTCGCCGATCATCCCGATCGGCCGCCGGTCGCGGCCGCCGTGGCTGTAGCTGCGCAGCGTGGGATCGCACTCCACTGCCGGGGCGAGCCCGGGCAGCGTGCCCGGCGGCACCACGACCTCGCCGGCCCGCTTGCGCCGGGCGCGCAACGCCCGCGCGGCGCAGACCAGTTCGGGCAGCGAACGCCCCCGGCGGCGCACCACCGCGAGCAGTACCAGGGCCACCGCGACGACGCCCGCCGGCGCCAGGGCCATCGGGCCGACGGCCCGGGCCGCGAGCAGCAGGGCGGCGGCCGACTCGATCAGGACAAGCTGTTGCAGCCGGAACGAACCGGAGCGCCCGGAACGGGACTTGAGGTGGAGCGTCACCGCCCCGACGGCCGCGGTGGTCGCCGCACGGGGGGCCGGGGAGGACGGCTCCGTGCGCGCTCCGGAGCGGGCGGCCGCGGTGCCCGGCGCGGGTGCCCCGTTACGGGAGCGCGAGCGCGTCCCTGTCGGCGAAACCATCCGTCAACCCCCCCGAAATCCCTCGAAGCGCCTCGAAGCCCCTCGAAGTCCCTTGGCCCGTATGGCCCTTGAGGATCCGGCAACCCTACTCGCTCCGGACGTACCATCACGTAACAGGCATAGTAGGGGCCCGGTCTGACAGCGACGGGCGGGGTACGGGCCCTCGGGGGATCCGCCCGGCGACAACGGAGAACGCGGACACTCATGGCATCACGGCGGGACGAGCTCAACGCGTACACCTTCGCGAAGCGTCGCACGCTCGCATCGTTCATCCAGCCCTCGCCGACGGGATCGGAAGAGGGGGCTCCGCGTCCGCTGCGAGCCGTGCTGCCGGGTGCGGTCGTGGCGGTGGTGCTGCTCGCCGCGTTCGGAGCGTGGGGGATGTTCAAGCCCACCGCGCCGCCGGGCTGGGACACACCCGGCGAGAAGGTGATCATCGCGAGCAAGTCGACCACCCGGTACGTGGTGCTCACCACCGACGGCAAGAAGGAACTGCACCCCGTCCTCAACATGGCGTCCGCGAGACTCCTGCTCGACCCCGGCAAGGGCCAGGTCGTCAAGGTCGACGAATCCGTACTCGACAAGGGCTCGCTGCCGCACGGCGCCACCCTCGGCATCCCCTACGCCCCCGACCGGCTCCCCTCCCCGGAGGAGGCCGGATCCGCCAAGCGCTGGGCGGTGTGCGAACGCCCCGGCGACGGCGGACGCGCCATCCAGAAGGCCGCGTTCGTCTTCGCCGACCGCGACAGGAACCGCACCGACGGCACCGAACGGCTGACCGGCGGCCAGCTCCTCTACGTCGTGGGAGCCGAGGACCGGACCCGCTACGTCGTGGACGCGCAGGGCACCAAGTACCCGGTCGGCTCCGACGAACTCCTGCTGCGTGCCCTGGTCGGCTCCGGCCGGCAGCCCGAGCGGGTGTCCAAGGAGTGGCTGGAGAGCCTCCGTTCGGGTGACCCCGTCACATTCCCGAAGGTCGAGGGGAAGGTCGGCGCCCCCGCCGGCGTACCCGGCACCCTGGCCCGCGAGGCCGACAGGATCGGCATGGTCCTGCGCGCGCCCAACGGGGCGGGCAGCCAGTACTACCTCGTCCAGCAGGGCAAGGTCGCGCCGGTCTCCGACTTCACGGCGAAGCTGCTCCTCAGCAGCCGTGCGCTCGGCAACCTCATGAAGACCGGCCGGGCCACGGAGACCAACGCGGCCCAGTTCACCCCGGAATCGACCGAGTTCGCGGCCCAGGAGAACTGGCCGCGCCGGGCGCCGGTCGCCGTCAACGACGCGGGCACGGCGAACGGCAGCCGCAACACCGTCTGCAACGTGCTGCGCGACGTCGACAAGGACAACGGGGCCACCACCATGAGCACGTGGGCGGGCGCCGACTTCCCCGCACCGCTGCCCGCCGGCTCCAGCAGCGCCTACGTGACGCCCGGTTCCGGCCAGCTCTTCCGCCAGGTCCAGGGCGCCCAGGCCACGGCGGGCGGCGTCTTCCTGGTGACGGACACCGGCCTGCGCTACGCCATGCAGTCCAACGGCGACAGCGCCGACGGCGACGCGGGCGCCGGACTCAACGCCGATCAGCGCAAGCAGCTCGACCAGGAGGCCCAGCAGGCCCAGACCCGGCTCGGCTATGCCACGTCCGAGCCGGCGCCCATCCCCATGAGCTGGTCCGCCCTCCTGCCCACCGGGCCCCGCCTGTCCACCGGGGCGGCCCGGTGGCCCCAGGGCTCCTGAGGGGGCGGCACGGTCATGGCGTACGCCCTCAAGTCCGTTGCCCTGTCCGCCGCGGCGACCCTGACCGTGCTGGCGTCGCCCGCGGCCGCCACCCCCGCCGCACCCGCCGACGGCGGCGGCAGCGACCAGTGCACCTTTCCCGCCAAGCCGTACGCCGGCCGCCCCTGGGCGCTCCAGCGCGTACTCCTGGACGAGCTGTGGCACCAGTCGACCGGCAAGAACGTGAAGGTCGCCGTGATCGACACCGGCGTCGACACGAAAAACCCCCAACTGACCGCGGCCGTCGACGCCTCCAGGGGCAAGAATTCCCTGCCCAGGGGCCTCAGGGACTCCGACAGGCGGCCGCTCCCGCGCGGCGCCGAGAACGGCACGACCGACACCGTCGGACACGGCACGAAGGTCGCCGGGATCATCGCGGCCCGCCCCGCCAAGGGCACGGGCTTCGTGGGCCTCGCCCCCGACGCGACGATCATCCCCGTCCAGCAGAACGACGCCGACGGCCACGGCACGGCGCAGACCCTGGCCGAATCCATCCGCTACGCGATCGACGCCGGCGCCGAAGTCATCAACATCTCCCAGGACACGGCGAACGCGGTGGAGCCCGCGGGCTCCCTGCGGCAGGAGGTCGACTCGGCCCTGGCCCACCAGATCGTGGTGGTCGCCTCGGCGGGCAACGACGGCCTCGGCGGCAACGTCAAGCGGACCTACCCGGCCTCCTTCCCGGGCGTGCTCGCGGTCGCCGCGTCCGACCGCAACAACGAGCGGGCCGCCTTCTCGCAGTCCGGCGAGTTCGTCGGCGTGGCCGCGCCCGGCGTCGACATGGTCTCCACCGTGCCCGGCGGCGGCCACTGCGCCGACAGCGGCACGAGCTTCTCGGCGCCCTACGTCGCCGCGGTGGCGGCGCTCATCAAGGCCAAGCACCCCAAGTGGACCCAGCGCGAGATCGTCACGCAGATCCAGCAGACCGCGGAACGCTCGATCGCCGGGCACGACCGCCTGGTCGGCTGGGGCGTCGTCGACCCGGTCCGCGCCCTCACCGAGGACGACCACCCCCTGGAAACCCCCCTCGCCCACGAGGGCGTCACCCCCGCCCGCTTGCCCACCCCCGCCGCCCTCCAGCTCGGCGAGACCGACGAACAGCGCACGCGGCGCCTGGCGACGTACGTCGCGGTCGGGGCGGCGGTGCTGGCGGCGGCACTGGGCGGGGCGGCGGTGGCACTCCGGGACGCGCGGCGCAGGAGCCGGCGGGAGGAAGGACCTGAGTAGAAGGACTCGTGCGCCGCACCCCAACTCCTCATCTCTTTAAGCGAACTGAGCGAACTGGCGAACTGGCGAACCGATGGGACCGCCAGGACGGAGTCGTCCGAGCGACACGTAACCGTGCGTACCGCGTCAACTTGACTCCACCAATGGCCTGTTGGACGCGGGACGAGCGTTGGTCAAAGTGACTGCGGTGTGTTAAACGGTGTCGATGATGAGTGACGACCACCTCCCGATCCGGCCGAATTGCACGGTAGCGAGCGGGAATTCCGGCGCAGCGGGGAGGAGTGTCATGAGACGTCGTCCTGCCGGCACGGGCAGGCGGCCGCAATGACGGCCGACCTCAGCCGCGGCTTGGAGGCACTGAAGACCTTCAAGGGCCGCGTGGACACAGTGCTCACCACCTTCGAGGACTCGCACGGCAGCCCCACGAAGCTCGCGTCCCAGCAGATCCCCCGCGCGTCCTTCAGCGCCGGGGGCGCGGCGTTCCCCGAGGCGGACGGCCTCCACACCCAGTACCACCGCGTCCACGAACACCTGACCTCGCTGTCGAAGTCGCTCGGCCTCCAGATCGAGGCGATGGGGATCGCCGTGCACGGGGCGGACGTCGGGTTCGACAACCTGGACGAGGAGACGCGGCAGCGCTTCTGGGCGATCCAGTCCAAGATCGACTACGACGCGGACGCGGCGCAGCGCGCGAAGGCCGGGCACCCGGACACCGAGCGCACCGACGACAAGACGTCACGGACGGGGTGGTAGCGATGACCGACAAGAAGCCGCAGCCCTCCTCGCCGCAGGCACCGCCGCTCACGGAGCAGCAGCGCGTCAGTCGGCAGGTGGGTGTCACCGACACCACCACGGAGGCGTCACAGGCGCTGGCCGGCATGTTCCCCTTCGGTGGGTCACCGCGCTTCTTCGGCACCACCGATTTCGAGAGCCACCGGCTCAACGAAATGATCGACCTGGTGGAGCACGCCAAGCCGGAGCACCTGACCAGTGCGGGGGAGGCGCTCTTTGCCGCCTGCGAAGCGATCCACGAGGCGGCCGGCGCCCTCGGCAAGGACATCGCCCGCGTCGCCTGGGAAGGCCAGGCGGGCAACGCCTTCCGCGACTGGGGCAAGAACCTCGCCAACCACGCCAGGGACCTGGCCGACTTCGCCGGCACGGCCGCCGCCCAAATCAGCGCGGCCGGCACAGGCCTCGCGTCCGTCCGCCAGGCGATGCCACCCCGCGACCTCCGCGCCGAGCCGGTCAGGGCGACGGACCTTCCGGCGATGAAGAGGGTCGCGGGGAACGCGGAGTACGAGGCGGCGGTGCGGGTGGAGAAGGATCGCCAGGAGGCGATCAACCAGATGAACCGCCTGTCGTCGTTCTACACCGTCTCGGAGCAGACGCTGGCCGCACAGCAGCCGCCTGTCTTTCAGTCGATGCCGGTGGTGGGGGTGCCGCAGCCCGAGCCGGGCTTCGGGAACGAGCCGCGGGAGTCGGACAGGCCGACGCCCCTCAGTCCTTCGGTCGACCGAACTCGGATTGTTCATCACCCGGATGAGCGCTCTTCGCAGCCGCAGAGCCAGGTGCAGAATCTTGCTGATCGGGTAGGTCGGTTCGAACATCAAGTGGCCACCTCGGCCTCCTCGGCAGCCTTCCCGATGGAGCCGCCGACAAGGACCGAACTCAACAGCGTTGTCGCACCCTCCGTGCCGACATCGGCCCCCGCGGTGGCCTCTCAGCCGCCTTCCGTCCCTGAGGCTCCTCCCGCTGTTAGCGGTCTGCCATCCGTCCTTGGCGAGTCACTGATGCCCGTCACCGGTGGCGCTGCCAGGGCTCTCGGTCCCGCCGGTAGTGGTTTCCGCGAGCCGGTGCACTCCGTCGCCGGCCCGTCGGCTGCATCCGGGCGAGGGGTGGCGACACCTCTTGGCCGAGCGGGAGGACCATCACCAAACGAGGTTCAAGGGGGAGGTCGCGCGAAGGGCGAAATGCCCATGGCGCGTGGAGTTGCGGGAGGCAGTCCGCGATTCAGCGAAATGTCCGGGCCTCGTGGTGGGACAACAAGCCCGATGGCCGCGGGCCGGGGTGGAGGTGTTGTTGGTGGGCGACCGACCGCAGCCTCCCCGGGGTCTGCCGCCTCGCGGTCGCCGAGGGGCGCGGTCGTGGGTGGCGAAGGCGCAGCGAGTTCCTCGCAGGCGCGCCGTTCTATCCAACGTGGCGTGATCGGGGCGACCAGGCCGTCGCCTGCAAATGGGGCGCCTTCCATCAGCAACGCCGATGGCGTGGTCGGCAAACCGCAAGGCAGAACCTCGGGTGCTCGCGCTGCCCGCAACGGCTTCAGCCGAGGCGGCACTGGTCTGGTGGGGAGAGTGAGAAGCGACAGGGACCGAAACTCGGAGGATCAGCGGACCGATCAGGACGGTGACCCCGCTGGCGAAGCAGAGGAGTCGTCACTCTGACCGGACGGGGTGACGCATACGAGCAGTACCTAGGCGCAGGCGAGAACGCAGAAAGCATGAAGGCACTAATGAATCGACGAAAGAAGCCTGACTCGATGAACGGCGTGCGGAGCCGCGAGCGGGTGGCTTCGGTCTGCGCGGTGCTCGGTGTTTGGGCGGTCGCCGCCTCCGGCCTCGACTCACATGCCTTTGCTGACGGCGACTCCCCCCGCGAGTGGTACCTCGACTCCATGCGGGCTTCGGATATGTGGAAGATCAGCACCGGCAAGGGCGTCAAAGTCGCAGTTGTGGACACCGGGGTTAACCCGAACACGCCATCCCTGCGAAGTCAGGTGCTCAGCCAGGAAGTTGCGCAGCCCGCGTCCTATGGCGCAACGACGGACTATCAGGGTCACGGAACGACGATGGCCGAGCTGATTGCTGGTACGGGAGCCGGAGGCGGCATCAAAGGGCTGGCCCCGGACGCCAAGATCGTCCCGTTCCGTGTCGCCATGAAAACCATGAAAGACGCGGATGACCGCAAGAGGACGGCTTCAGCCGCAGTCGGGATCCGGGCAGCGGCTGATTCGGAAGCCAAGATCATCAATCTGTCCTTCGGTGGGGCCGCAGCGGAACCCGGCGAGCGTGAGGCGGTGGAATACGCGCTATCCAAGGGGAAGTTGGTGTTTGCGGCCACTGGAAACGACGAGGAGACGAGCGGCGGGGTGCTGGAGTTCCCTGCAGCTTTTCCCGGAGTCGTCGGTGTTGGTGCAGCTGACGCGAGCGGCACGGTTGGAAAGTTTTCACAGTCGGGGAACTACGTCGATCTGGCATCGCCCGGCCTCAACACCCTCGCGTGGTGTGACACCACGTTTCAGGAGTACTGCAATGCGTCGGGCACGAGTGCGGCCTCAGCCATCGCCTCCGCCTCCGCCGCCCTCATCTGGTCCGCCCACCCCACCTGGACCGCCGACCAGGTGCTCCGGACGATGATCGACACCGCCGGGCGGTCCTGGGACAGGAACACGCCCAGCAAATATCTCGGTTACGGCCTCATCCGACCCCGCCTCGTGCTGGAGAAGCCGGACATCGACCCCGGCCCCGCCGACGCCGACCCCGTCTCGCCGGAGCAGGGGGGAAGCAGCGCCACCCCGGCCGACCCGGCCGCCCCGGCCGCGCCCGACTCGTCGGCGCCCCCGAAGAGCGACCCCGTCGCCAAGGGCGAGGAGCAGGGCGACGGCGGGGGCAACACCCCCTGGGCCATCGGCGGAGTCGTCGCCGGGCTCATCGCGATCGGGGGCGGCGTCGCCGCCGCGATCAGGAGCCGGCGGCGCGGCGCATAACCGCACCACGACCGACAAGCCACAGCCATTCGCCTCAGCGCCGCTTGACCAACCGAAAGGAAACCGCACATGTCGAAGGACCAGCTGGTAACAGACAGCGAGATGAAGCATCTCGAAACCCAGATCCTTCACAAATTCGACTCGGTGAAGGGCCAGCTCAAGTCCCTGCAAGGCGTGATCGACCAACTGGAGGGCGCCTGGGAGGGCATCGGTGCCGGTGCGTTCAACAAAAAGCAGACGGAGATCAACAACAGCATGGCCAGCATCGGCCACCGGCTGCTGCGGTTCCTTGAGGCGATGAAGGCGACGCGCACCGGCAAGGGCGACATCGACCACGAGGTCCACCGGGCGCTCATGGGCGTCGACGTCGTGGACGGATACAGCGGTGACGCGGGAGCCACGGCCGCGATGACCTCCAGCCTCAGCACGTACTAGCCGGTCGAACGGGCCCCAGCGGGCCCGGGGGGCAGCACGGCCCACCACGAGCGCGCACTCGTCGGAAAGACAGCACGAAGACAGCAGAAAGACAGGGGAAGCCATGCCCAACTACAGCGACGACGTCCTCGGTGTCACGTACGGGAGCCTCGACGAGGCGGTCATCGCCATCAGGGCCCAGGCCGCCAAGCTCCAACAGGACCTCGACGAGATCAACCGGCTGGTCAAGACGGCCGCTCAGAACTGGCACGGCGAGGCCCAGACTGCCTTCGCGGCGGAACAGCAGGGCTGGGACAGGGATGCCCAGGTGGTCCAGCAGTCGTTGAAGCAGATCGGCGACGCCGTCGCCGAGGCAGGCCCGACCTACCGGGCCGGTGACCGCAAGGCGGCCGGCTACTTCCACCAGTAGGGGAGTGCGGGAGAGCGATACCGGGAGAGCGATGCCGGGACAGCGATACCGGGACGGGGTGGGCCCGCGCGGGAGGCGCCCGCCCCCGTTCGGCGCCGGTGCGCGCGCCGGCGTCCGGCCCCGCCCCTTCGCCCCGCCCCTTCGCCCCGCCCCTTCGCCCCGCTACTCCGACGGCGCTTCGAGGCCCCCGTTGCGCACGGACGGCTCCAGGTCGAACTCCCCGTCCCGCGCGCCCAGTACGAACGCCTGCCACTCCGCCTCGGTGTACCGCAGCACCGTGTCCGGGTCCACGGAGGACCGCATCGCCACGGCTCCGGCCGGCAGATAGGCGATCTCGACCCGCTCCTCGTCCTCCGACGTCCCGGGAGCGCTGTGCCATTCGACCCCGGAGATGTCGAGGGCGTACAGCTCGTTCTTCTCGCGCTCCTTGCGCTCCCGCAGTTCCGTGTCCTGTTCCTCAGCCATGACGGAGCGATTCCTTCCAGACGTAGCGACGGTGCGACGGGCCGCCTGCCAACCGGCCGTCTGATCAGCCTACTTGGCAGGAGACGGCCTGGGCGGGGACGCGGAGAGAATCACGAGAACGGGCTCCCGATGGGGGGGCTTCGTCGGGTGTTCTCGGGGTCGGGGGCCTCGCCCTTCCTCTCCTCGCGTCCGGCATGCGGAGCAGAGAGCGGCCAGGTCCCCCCTCCCGCACGACGGGCTCGGCGGCGCCCGTCGACGCGATCCGTCAGTTCGCTCCCTCCACCAGCCCCGTCTGCACCAACGGCTTGCCCCGCCTGCGGGAGACGAACGTGCCCCGGCCCGTCGGCATCGGGCGGGGACGGACGCCGGCCAGGAGGTCGCCCTCGGCGGGGTCGCCCGCCAGGACCACGCCCTGGGCGCCCAACTCCTTCATGCGCTGGATGAACGGCTCGTACGCGGCACGGCCCGCGCCCGCCGTGGAGCGGGCGATGATGAAGCGGACCCCGACATCGCGGGCGAAGGGCAGCAGCTCGGTGAGCTTGCCCAGCGGGTTGCCGCTCGGCGTCGACACCAGGTCGTAGTCGTCGACCACGACATACACCGTGGGCCCCCGCCACCAACTGCGGTCGCGCAGCTGCTGCGCGGTCACGTCCGCGCCCGGCGCGCGGCGCCGCATCAGGTCGGCGAGCGCGTCCATGTGGTGGTCCATGGCGTTCGACATCGGGATGTACTCGGCCAGATGCGACGGCGGGGTCGCATCCAGCAGGGCACGCCGGTTGTCCACCACGAACAGCTTGCACACCTCACCCCCGTACCGCCGGGTGAGCTGGGTGATGAGCAGGCGCAGCAGGTTCGACTTGCCGGACTCGCCCTCGCCGAAGACGAGGAAGAACGGGTCCTGCTCGAAGTCGACGAACACCGGCTCCAGGTTGTTCTCGTCGAGCGCGAACGCGATGCCGCGCTCCGGCGCCGCATGGCCGGGCGGCAGCTGGGCCGCCGGGAGTTCGCGCGGCAGCAGGCGCACCGCCGGCGCACCCGGCACCGTCCAGTGCCGGGCCACCTCGGTGGCCAGGGCGGCCGTCGCCTCGGCGAGGCCGGTGTCGGACGGGAGGCCGTCGATGCGCGGCACCGCCGCCATGAAGTGCAGCTTCTGCGGGGACTGGCCGCGCCCCGGCACCCCGACGGGCACGTTGGCGGCCACCTTGCGGTCGAACTCCGAGTCCATGGTGTCGCCGAGCCGCAGCTCCAGACGGTTCGCCAGATGATCCTTCAGATTGGCCCGGACCTCCATGGAACGCGACGCGGTCAGCACCAGATGGATGCCGTAGCCGAGGCCGCGGGCCGCGATGTCCAGGACGACCTGCTCCAGACCCTCGTACTCGGTACGGAAGTTGCCCCACCCGTCGATGACGAGGAACACATCGCCCCACGGCTGGTCGGCGACCGGGATGCTGCCGCGCGCCCGGCGGGCCCGGAAGTCGGCGATGGAGGCGATGCCCGCCGAACGGAAGTACTCCTCGCGCCGGGTCAGCACGCCGTACACCTCGGCCACCGTGCGCCGCACCCGCTCCGGGTCGAGCCGGGAGGCCACCCCGCCGACGTGCGGCAGACCGGCCACCGCCGCCAGACCGCCACCGCCGAAGTCGAGCCCGTAGAACTGGACCTCGTGCGGAGTGTGGGTGAGCGCGAACGACGCGAGCAGAGTGCGCAGCAGCGTCGACTTGCCGGACTGCGGGCCGCCCAGGATCTGCAGATGGCCGGCCGCACCCGAGAAGTCGCACCACAACGGGTCGCGGCGCTGCTCGTACGGCTTGTCGACCAGGCCCAGCGGCACGACGAGCCGTCCGGCGCCCTCACAGCCCGGCTTGGTGAGTCCGCGCCCCGCCACCGGGGCGAGACCGGGCAGCAGCGTGTCGAGTGCCGGAGGGCTGTCCAGCGGCGGCAGCCACACCTGGTGCGCGGCCGGTCCGCGGGCCTCCAGACGGCGCACGATCACGTCCAGCACCGTGTCGGCCAGCGCGTCATCGGTCCGCGGCCCACTGCGCGGACGCGGCCCCGGCACGGACTGCGGGGCGTACGCCACCGGCACCTCGGCCGCGGTGAACAGGACCGGCCTGCGGTCCACGGGCACCGGCCCGCCGAGCGCGGCCGAACGGTCGGCGCCCGTACGGTACGCACCCGAGACGTACGCCGCCTTGAAGCGGGTCATCTCGTCGGTGCCGAACTTCAGACAGCCGGAGCCCGGAACGCTCGGCAGGTGGTAGGCGTCGGGCACCCCGAGCGCCGCGCGGGACTCCGCCGCGGAGAAGGTGCGCAGACCGATCCGGTAGGAGAGGTACGTCTCCAGACCGCGCAGCCTGCCCTCCTCCAGACGCTGCGAGGCGAGCAGCAGGTGCACGCCGAGCGAGCGGCCGATGCGGCCGATCTGCACGAACATCTCGATGAACTCGGGCTTGGCGGTGAGCAGTTCGCTGAACTCGTCGATGACCAGGACCAGCGAGGGCACGGGCTGGAGCGGGGCGCCGGCGAGCCGGGCCCCCTCGTAGTCGTGGATGTTGGCGTAGTGGCCGGCCTCGCGCAGCATCTCCTGGCGGCGGTTGAGCTCGCCGCGGATGGAGTCGCCCATGCGGTCGACGAGGGTCAGGTCGTCGGCGAGGTTGGTGATGACGGCCGCGACGTGCGGCATCTGCGCCATGCCCGCGAAGGTCGCACCGCCCTTGAAGTCGGCGAGGACGAAGTTCAGCGTCTCGGAGGAATGCGTCACCGCCAGGCCCAGCACCAGGGTGCGAAGGAGTTCCGACTTGCCGGAACCGGTCGCGCCCACGCACAGGCCGTGCGGGCCCATGCCGTCCTGCGCGGCCTCCTTCAAGTCGAGCATGACGGGCCGCCCGTCCTCACCCACACCGATGGGCACCCGCAGCCGCTCGGAGGCCGACCGCGGCCGCCAGGTGCGGGCGGTGTCCACCGAATCCGCGTCCCCCAGGTTCAGCAGATCGGTGAACTCCAGGTTGGCGAGGAGCGGTTCGTCGTCGTCGCCACCGGAGGCCATGCGCAGCGGGGCCAGCTGACGGGCCAGCGCGTCGGCGCCCTCGTACGACAACAGATCGGGCGTGCCCTCGTACACCAGGCCGTGGCCCGACTCCAGGCGCAACCCGCGCGGCTGCACCACCATCGCCAAGTCGCCCCGGGCGCCCGTCAGTTCACCGGGTACGACCTCGACGACCGTGACCCCCTGCACACCCTCCGCCGCGGCGAGCTGCGACATCGGCGGCGGCGAAACCCCGTCGAGCACGACGACGATGTGCGGCTCCTCCGGCAGCGGTGCGCCCTCGGGGTGGAAACGCGGACGGCCCGTCAGCCGCGGGGTCAGCAGCTCTTCGAGTTCGGCCGCGCTCCGGCTGAAAAGACGCCGGCTGCCCGCACCGTCGACGAGACCGGGCGCCTGCGTGTGCGGCAGCCACTTCGTCCACTCCCAGTGCCCCGCCGCGGACGCGGACGCGGCGACCGCGATCACCAGGTCCTCGGGGGAGTGCAGCGCGGCGAGCGAGGACGTCAGGGCGCGGGCCGAGGCCCGTACCGTCTGCGCCTCACCGCTCAGCGTCAGGTGGTAGAAGGCGCGCAGCGACACCGCCATCGGCAGGTCCTGCACCGTCTGGTGGGCGGCCACGAACCGCTGCATCGCGCCCGCCGTCAACGGCTCCAGCCGATCGACCGGAGCCGTCTGCGGAGGCACCAGCGCGGTGGCGAGCGCCTGCGGACCCAGCCCGACGCGGACCTGCCCGAAGTCCTCGTCGCCCGACCGCCGTTCCCACACCCGGCTGCCCTCGGCGACCAGCGCCCACAGCTGCTCCGGCGAGGGATGCAGGTAGTACTGCGCATCGCGCTGCCGGCGCGCGGCCTCGGCGGCCTGGCGCCGGGCCTGGCCGAGATGGCGCAGGTAGTCGCGGCGCATGTCCGCCAACTGCCCCTGCGAACCCCGGCGATAGCGGACGATCATCGCCACCGACATGGCCACCGTCGACGCGACCATCACCATGCCCATGATCTTCATGAACGGCTGCGAGTTCGGCATGAAGAAGAACACCACCGAGCCACCCATGCCCAGCATGGGCAGGAGTTGCATCAGCGTGCCCTCCTGCTGTCCGCGCGGCAGCTCCGGCGGAGACTGGAGAACGACCTCCTCCGTCGGCACCCCGCAGGGCAGCGCTCGTGGCGGCCGCTTGACGACGATGTGACTCACGACGCACCAATTCCCTTGGCCGTAGGGGAAGTTCAGCTCACCGCCCCGTGTCCGGCGAACGCCGACCGCGGTGGGATCCTACTGACATCCGGTGTGCTCGGCCGGCGATAGGGTGCGTCGGGTTCGCGTCACACCCGCGAACACAGCGAAGACGGCCGGAAGACCGACACCGGCGGCGAACACCCCGGGCCCGGGCGCCCGGAGCGCCGCCCACACACCGGCGACAGCGAGTCGAGGAGGAGCCGAGGGTGAGCCGGACGACCACCGCCACGACGGCCGCCGAGCCGAACCGGCCGGACCGGGCAACGGGGGCGGGCCTCGGCTTCTGCCGGGTGACGATCGTCGCCCCCGACGGCCGCATCGACGTGGCGCTGCCCGATGACATCCCGGTCGCCGACATCTACCCCGAGATCCTCCGGCTCGCCCGGCAGAGCCCCGTAGAGGGCGCCCCCGTCGGCTACTCCCTGGTCCGCCGCGACGGCACCGTCCTCGACAGCGCCCGCTCCTTCGCCGCCCAGTCGATCCTCGACGGCGAACTGCTCACCCTGCGCCCGTTCTCCCAGTCCCTGCCCCCCGCCGTCTTCGACGACGTGTCCGAGGCCGTCGCCTCCGCGGTCACCCAGGACCGCACCCTGTGGAACACCGGCCTGACCCGCGCCGCAGGCCTCGTCGCCGGCGGCGTCCTGCCCGCCCTGCTCGCCTTCGCGGCCTGGACCGGCGACCCCCGGCACGACATGCACGGCCTGCCCGGCATCCTCGCCGCCGTCGCCGGACTCCTCCTGCTCACCTTCGCCGCCGTCCGCGCCCGCATCTACGACGACCAGCTCTCCGCCGTCGCCCTCGGCCTCGGCGCGCTGCCCAACATCGCCGTCGCCGGCTCCGGACTCCTGCCGCTCACCGCCCACCACGGCATCGGCCGCCTCCAGATGCTGCTCGCCTGCGCCGCCGTCCTCATCGCCTCGCTGGTGCTCACCCTGCTCTCACCCCGCGGCGACGGGCCCTTCGTCGCGTTCGTGCTCGCCTCCGCGATCGGCGCGCTCGTCGTGTTCGCCGCGATCCTCACCGACATGACGGCCACCGGGACCGCCGCGGTCGCCACCCAGCTCGCCGTCGGCGCCCTCGCCTTCCTGCCCGGCCTCTCCCTGCGCTTCGCCCGGCTGCCCATCGGCTTCGCCGCACCCCACGGCTCCCGGCGCGACGCCGACGACACCACCGCGCAACCCGTCGACGCCGAGCGCATCGCCGCCCAGGCCCGGCGCGGCCACGAACTGCTCAGCGGCCTCGTCGGCGGCTGCGCCCTGCTCGCCGTCGCCGGCGCCGCCGTACTCGGCTTCTCCGACAACAGCTGGGGCCGCCTCCTCGCCCTGGCCACCGGCATCGCCCTGCTCATGCGGGCCCACCTCTTCCGCTACACCGCCCAGGTCGGCGCCACCCTGGCCGCCGGACTCGGCTCCCTCGTCCTGCTCGGCCTCGGCCTGTGCATCAACGCCCCGCGCGGCCCGATGGCGGACGCCCTCAGGGGCGACAGCGCCGCCCTCGACCTCCGTACGCTGTGGCTGGTCGCCGCGATAGCCGCGGCCGCGGCCCTGGTCACCGCCATCGCACTGATCGTGCCGAACCGCGGAGTGACCCCCTTCTGGGGCCGCTTCCTGGAGATCGCCGAGGGATTCGTGCTGCTCACGCTGCTGCCGCTGACCCTGGCCGTCTTCGACGTGTACGCCCGGGCCCGCGCCCTGACCAGCTGATCCCGCCCGCCCCGGGCGCCGGTCAACCGCCACCCGGGGTACTGGTACGCTGTGTGACGGCCGTTTGTGTACGCGTTTCCGGACCATCTGGAAGCTGCGCTCATCGGACCTTCGCCTCCGAGTCACGGAAGCTCCCCTGAGATCAAGACCAGGGGCACTCGTGGGCGCATCGAACCATACTGAGGAGTAAGCGTGCCGCTCGACGCCGCTACGAAGAAGCAGATCATGTCCGAGTTCGGCCAGAAGGAGGGCGACACCGGCTCCCCCGAGGTCCAGGTCGCCATGCTCTCGCGCCGCATCTCCGACCTGACGGAGCACCTCAAGACGCACAAGCACGACCACCACTCCCGTCGTGGCCTGCTGATCCTCGTCGGCCAGCGCCGCCGCCTGCTGCAGTACCTGGCCAAGAAGGACATCCAGCGCTTCCGTACGCTGGTCGACCGCCTGGGCATCCGCCGCGGTGCGGCCGGTGGCGCCAAGTAAGCATGCTGTCGAGGGAGCGGTTCCCACCTATTAGGGGGCCGCTCCCTTTGCTGTACGTGCGAGACGTACCGAACGCTCAGTAGTCTGGTACGCACAACAGAACAGCAGCACCGAAGAAGCAAGCAGTACCAGCAGTACCGAAGAAGCTTCACCGCGACGAGCGAGCAGAAGCCTCCTCCGCCGCCGGTCCTCGGTAGTGGCCCCCGGAAAGCAAGGAACACCGGGCGCTTCGATCGAAGACCGGCCCGCCCCCAGGAGCGCTTCTCCGCCGCCGTCACCCCACCGTCCGTCGCGCCACACGGGCCCGGCGGACGAAAAGACGACAAGCAAATGGAGAAAACGCTAGTGGAGAACGAAACCCACTACGCCGAGGCCGTCATCGACAACGGCACCTTCGGCACCCGCACCATCCGCTTCGAGACGGGCCGCCTGGCCAAGCAGGCCGCCGGCTCCGCCGTGGCGTACCTGGACGACGACACCATGGTCCTCTCGGCGACCACCGCGTCCAAGAAGCCCAAGGACCAGCTCGACTTCTTCCCCCTGACGGTGGACGTCGAGGAGCGGCAGTACGCGGCCGGCAAGATCCCCGGCTCCTTCTTCCGCCGCGAGGGCCGCCCCTCCGAGGACGCCATCCTCACCTGCCGCCTCATCGACCGCCCGCTGCGCCCGTCCTTCAAGAAGGGCCTGCGCAACGAGATCCAGGTCGTCGCGACGATCATGGCGCTCAACCCCGACCACCTGTACGACGTCGTCGCGATCAACGCCGCGTCCGCGTCCACCCAGCTGGCCGGCCTGCCCTTCTCCGGCCCGATCGGCGGCGTCCGCGTCGCGCTGATCAACGCCCAGTGGGTCGCGTTCCCGACGCACACCGAGCTTGAGGACGCCGTCTTCGACATGGTGGTCGCCGGCCGCGTCCTGGAGGACGGCGACGTCGCGATCATGATGGTCGAGGCCGAGGCCACCGAGAAGACCATCCAGCTGGTCAAGGGCGGCGCCGAGGCGCCCACCGAGGAGGTCGTCGCCTCCGGTCTGGACGCCGCGAAGCCCTTCATCAAGGTGCTCTGCAAGGCCCAGGCCGACCTCGCCGCCAAGGCCGCCAAGCCCACCGGCGAGTTCCCGGTCTTCCTCGACTACCAGGACGACGTCCTGGAGGCGCTGACCGCCGCCGTCAAGGGCGAGCTCACCCAGGCGCTCACCATCGCCGGCAAGCAGGACCGCGAGGCCGAGCTGGACCGCGTCAAGGAGATCGCCGCCGACAAGCTGCTCCCGCAGTTCGAGGGCCGCGAGAAGGAGATCTCCGCCGCGTACCGCGCGCTGACCAAGAAGCTGGTCCGCGAGCGCGTCATCACGGACAAGGTCCGCATCGACGGCCGCGGCATCACGGACATCCGCACGCTCGCCGCCGAGGTCGAGGCCATCCCGCGCGTGCACGGATCGGCGCTGTTCGAGCGTGGCGAGACCCAGATCCTGGGCGTCACCACCCTCAACATGCTCCGCATGGAGCAGCAGCTGGACACCCTCTCCCCGGTGACCCGCAAGCGCTACATGCACAACTACAACTTCCCGCCGTACTCGGTCGGCGAGACCGGCCGCGTGGGCTCGCCCAAGCGCCGCGAGATCGGCCACGGCGCGCTCGCCGAGCGCGCCATCGTGCCGGTGCTGCCGACGCGCGAGGAGTTCCCCTACGCGATCCGCCAGGTGTCCGAGGCCCTCGGCTCCAACGGCTCGACGTCCATGGGCTCGGTCTGCGCCTCCACCATGTCGCTCCTGAACGCCGGTGTGCCGCTCAAGGCCCCCGTCGCCGGTATCGCCATGGGCCTCATCTCCCAGGAGATCGACGGCAAGACGCACTACGTCGCCCTCACCGACATCCTCGGTGCCGAGGACGCGTTCGGCGACATGGACTTCAAGGTCGCCGGCACCAAGGAGTTCGTCACCGCGCTCCAGCTCGACACCAAGCTCGACGGCATCCCGGCCTCCGTCCTGGCCGCCGCCCTCAAGCAGGCCCGTGACGCCCGCCTCCACATCCTCGACGTGATGATGGAAGCGATCGACACGCCGGACGAGATGTCCCCCAACGCCCCGCGGATCATCACCGTCAAGATCCCCGTGGACAAGATCGGCGAGGTCATCGGCCCCAAGGGCAAGATGATCAACCAGATCCAGGAGGACACCGGCGCCGAGATCACGATCGAGGACGACGGCACCATCTACATCGGTGCCGCCGACGGCCCGGCCGCCGAGGCCGCCCGCGCCACGATCAACGGCATCGCCAACCCGACCATGCCGGAGGTCGGCGAGCGCTACCTGGGCACCGTCGTGAAGACGACGACGTTCGGCGCGTTCGTGTCGCTGCTCCCGGGCAAGGACGGTCTGCTGCACATCTCGCAGATCCGCAAGCTCGCCGGCGGCAAGCGCGTGGAGAACGTCGAGGACGTCCTGGCCGTGGGCTCCAAGGTCCAGGTCGAGATCGCCGAGATCGACTCCCGCGGCAAGCTCTCCCTCATCCCCGTGGTCGAGGGCGAAGAGGCTGCCGAGGGTGACAAGGACGACGCTTCCAAGTGACGTCCCGTAGTTCCGCGACGACGGCCCGCCCCTCCTCCGAGGGGCGGGCCGTCGCCCGTACCCAAACGCTCCTGAAGGGTCAGGACGGCATCGGCACCGTCCGCCGCACGACCCTCCCCGGCGGCCTGCGGGTCGTCACCGAAACCCTTCCCTCCGTACGGTCGGCGACCTTCGGCATCTGGGTCCAGGTCGGCTCGCGCGACGAGACGCCGACGCTGAACGGCGCCACCCACTACCTCGAACACCTCCTCTTCAAGGGCACCAGGAAGCGCAGCGCCCTCGACATCTCCTCCGCGCTCGACGCGGTCGGCGGGGAGATGAACGCCTTCACGGCGAAGGAGTACACCTGCTACTACGCGCGGGTGCTCGACAGCGATCTGCCGCTGGCCATCGACGTCGTGTGCGACATGCTCACCGACTCGCTGATCCTCGCCGAGGACATCGACGCCGAACGCGGCGTCATCCTCGAAGAGATCGCGATGACCGAGGACGACCCCGGCGACTGCGTGCACGACCTGTTCGCGCACACCATGCTCGGCGACACCCCCCTCGGCCGCCCGGTCCTCGGCACCGTCGACACCATCAACGCCCTCACCCAGGCGCAGATCTCCCGCTTCTACAAGAAGCACTACGACCCGCGCCACCTGGTCGTCGCAGCCGCCGGCAACGTCGACCACGCCACCGTCGTACGCCAGGTCCGCAAGGCCTTCGAGAAGGCCGGCGCGCTCACGCACACCGACGCCGTCCCCCTCGCCCCGCGCGGCGGCTCCCGCACCCTGAAGGCCGCCGGCCGCATGGAGCTCCTGAACCGCCGCACGGAACAGGCCCACGTGGTCCTCGGCATGCCCGGCCTGGCCCGCACCGACGAGCGCCGCTGGGCGCTCGGCGTCCTCAACACGGCGCTCGGCGGCGGCATGTCGTCCCGCCTGTTCCAAGAGGTCCGCGAGAAGCGCGGCCTGGCCTACAGCGTGTACTCGTACACCTCGGGCTTCGCCGACTGCGGACTGTTCGGCGTGTACGCGGGCTGCCGCCCCAACCAGGTCCACGACGTCCTGAAGATCTGCCGCGACGAACTGGACCGGGTCGCGACCGAGGGCCTGTCCGACGACGAGATCGGCCGCGCGGTCGGCCAGCTCTCCGGCTCCACCGTCCTCGGCCTGGAGGACACCGGCGCGCTCATGAACCGCATCGGCAAGAGCGAACTGTGCTGGGGCGAGCAGATGTCGGTCGACGACATGCTGGCCCGGATGGCGCAGGTCACCCCGGACGACGTCCGCGAAGTGGCCCGTGATGTCCTGGGGCAGCGTCCCTCGCTGTCCGTCATCGGCCCGCTCAAGGACAAGCAGGCCGACCGCCTCCACGAAGCGGTCTCGTAAACGGTCTCGTAACCCCGTAAGGAAACAAGCGAATGAGCAAGCTGCGCGTGGCGGTCCTCGGAGCCAAGGGCCGGATCGGCTCCGAGGCGGTACGAGCCGTGGAAGCCGCCGAGGACATGGAGCTGGTCGCCGCACTCGGCCGCGGCGACAGCCTGGACACGCTCGCCGACACGGGCGCCCAGGTCGCGGTCGAACTGACCACCCCCGCCTCGGTGATGGACAACGTGGAGTTCTGTGTACGCCACGGAATCCACGCCGTCGTCGGCACCACGGGCTGGACGGAGGACCGCCTCGCGCAGCTGAACACCTGGCTCGCCGCCTCGCCGCAGACCGGCGTGCTCATCGCCCCGAACTTCTCCATCGGCGCCGTCCTCACCATGAAGTTCGCCCAGCTCGCCGCCCCCTACTTCGAGTCCGTCGAGGTCATCGAGCTGCACCACCCCAACAAGGTCGACGCCCCCTCCGGCACCGCGACCCGCACCGCCCAGCTCATCGCGGCGGCCCGCGCCGAGGCCGGGGTCGCCCCCGCACCGGACGCCACCACCACCGCGCTCGACGGCGCCCGCGGCGCCGACGTGGACGGCGTACCCGTGCACGCCGTCCGGCTGCGCGGCCTCCTGGCCCACCAGGAAGTCCTGCTCGGCGCCGAGGGCGAGACCCTGACCGTGCGCCACGACTCCCTCCACCACAGCAGCTTCATGCCGGGCATCCTGCTCGGCGCCCGCCGCGTGGTGACCACTCCCGGCCTCACCTTCGGCCTGGAACACTTCCTCGACCTCAACTGAGCGGCACCGTAGGCCTCATGCGCGCGAAAATCACCTATCTCATCACGGCCGCCGTCCTGGTCTTCTACTTCGTCCTGGCCGGCAGCCGGGGCGTGCTGCTCCTGGAGCAGGGCACGTGGATCACCGTCACGCTGGGCGTGGCCGTGCTGATCCTGCCGGTCATCGGCGTCTGGTTCCTGTGGGCCAACACCCGCTTCGTGACCAAGGCCAACAAGCTCGCCGTGGCCCTGGAGGCCGAAGGCGGCCTGCCCGTCGACGAGTTGGTCCGCACCGAGACCGGCCGCATCGACCGCGACTCGGCCGACGCCGTCTTCGCCCGCCGCAAGGCCGAGACGGAGGACGCACCCGACGACTGGCGCTGCTGGTTCCGCCTCGCCGTCGCCTACCAGGACGCCCGCGACACCCCGCGGGCCCGCAAGGCGATGCAGCGAGCGATCGCCCTGCACGAGAACAAGCCGACGGGGTCCGACGGCGAGAGCCTGACGGCGGAGGCCTGACGGCGGAGGCCTGTCGGCGGGCGCACGTCACGACGGGGATGTGACGACGGGGATGTGACGACGGGGATGTGACGACGGGGATGTGACAGCGCCCGGGCGGCTTCGGCCACCCGGGCGCCGGTCCACTCAGCCCCGGCGGTACTCGTCGCCCCAGGCCTCCACCAGGTCGGCCGCCCGGTCGAAGGCCTCGCCGCGGCCCAGGAAGTCCGCGTTGTGGTCGGTGAGCAGCGGCGGAAGCGTGCCGCCGCCCTGCCGCTCGGCGAGCAGCGCCTGGCCCTGGACCGTGCGCGGCAGGCCGAGCCAGCGCACCGGCTGCTGCACCGTGCGTACGCCCGCGATCCGCGGCCACGCCACCGTGGTCGTGGTGAGGAAGGCGACCCGGCGCAGCCCGGCCCGGCTGACCCACACCCCGACGCGCAGCAGCCGCAGCGCGGAGGCGATGACGAGCACGGCGACGCCCAGGACCGCGACGCCACCCGCCGGTTCCCCCGCGGCGGCGATGATCACGGCCGCCAGCAGCACGAACGAGGCGAGGAGCAGCAGCACGGCCGCCGCGCCGACCCGCCACGGGCCGGGCCGGTAGGGCCGCCGCCAACGATCGTGGTCGTCGAAGGGCAGGGCGACGTCGTCGGAGTACTCACCGGGTGCGTCGACTGCGCGGTCGGCCGTCAGGAAGGGCAGGGGCACGACTGATCCTCACTCACAAGCACGCTCGATTGGGCTGTGCGGGGTGAGGCTACCGAGGAGGCCGGTGTGCGGCCACTTCCGGGGGTTGGGGCGCGCGTCGGCGCGTCAGGGCCGGTCAGTGGCCGTCCGACGTCCGTCAACGCCCGTTGGAGGCCTCGGACTGCTGGCTGTGCCCGGGGGACTGCGGGCTTTCCATGGCCGGAAGGCCGAACAGCAGCGCACCGGTGAGGCCGGCTATGACCGTGAGCCCGACCAGCGTCCTGCCAACGAGTTGACCTGCGCTGGCGCGCTGGCGCGGCGGCGGCTCGACGTTGCTGCGGTAGCGGTCGGCCTCGGCGACGAATGCGAACGGAACGGGCTCACGCCGGCGGAACATGGGGGCACATCTCCTGGGAAGCTTGAGTGGCTGTCGAACTGGCTGCTGCTTACTGGTACAGACGCTCGGCACTGCCGATTGGTGCCCGAATTCCCCGAATTGGCCGAAGAATGTGCTGACGATCCGTCAGAGACGGAGATGTCGGTGCCGGGCCGTAGAGTGGACGCCGCCCGAGCGACGCAATTGGAAGGACCCGCCGGTGACCGACACCCCCGCCCCAGACCTCAAGCCCAGCTTCCGCGACGACGTCACCGTCGAGCTGGTCAAGCACGCGGCGACCGACTCGGACGTGCTGTGGGCCGCCCGTGTCTCCACGGCGGGCGAGCAGTCCCTGGAGGAGCTCCAGAAGGACCCCGAGCGCTCCAAGGGCCTCATCAACTACCTGATGCGGGACCGGCACGGCAGCCCCTTCGAGCACAACTCGATGACCTTCTTCATCAGCGCCCCGATCTTCGTCTTCCGCGAGTTCATGCGGCACCGCGTGGGCTGGTCCTACAACGAGGAATCGGGCCGGTACAGGGAGCTCCAGCCCGTCTTCTACGTCCCGGGCGCCGACCGCAAGCTGGTCCAGCAGGGCCGGCCCGGCAAGTACGAGTTCGTCGACGGCACCGCGGCCCAGCAGGAGCTGACCTCCCGCGTGATGGAGGACTCCTACCGCCGCTCCTACGAGGCGTACCAGGAGATGCTGGCGGCCGGCGTCGCCCGCGAAGTCGCCCGCGCCACGCTGCCGGTCGGCCTCTTCTCCTCGATGTACGCGACGTGCAACGCGCGCTCGCTGATGCACTTCCTCGGTCTGCGCACCCAGCACGAGCTGGCGAAGGTGCCGTCCTTCCCGCAGCGGGAGATCGAGATGGTCGGCGAGAAGATGGAGCGCGAGTGGGCCCGCCTGATGCCGCTCACCCATGCGGCCTTCAACACCAACGGCCGGGTGGCCCCGTAACCACCCCGGCCGACAGGGGCGCCGGGCCATACCGGCACAGATGTGCGGATACGCCGCGCAAAGTGTCCGTATTGCGGCGTTTCGTGAAGTTCATCTAGGCTGATCAAACGGACCCGGCACTGCTTGAACCCCCGAGCAGGCAGTGCCGGGCTCCCTCAGCCACCAGCCCCCCGAAGGGACACCACGCGCCGAGCAACGAGTAGCGTGTTACCCATGGCTCCGATCTCCACTCCGCAGACCCCCTTCGGGCGGGTCCTCACCGCCATGATCACGCCCTTCACGGCGGACGGCGCACTCGACCTCGACGGCGCCCAGCGACTGGCGGCCCACCTGGTCGACGCAGGCAACGACGGACTCGTCGTCAACGGCACCACCGGCGAGTCCCCGACCACCAGCGACGCGGAGAAAGACCAGCTCGTACGAGCCGTACTGGAAGCCGTCGGAGACCGGGCCCACGTCGTGGCCGGAATCGGCACCAACGACACCCGCCACACCCTCGAACTCGCCCGAACGGCCGAACGCTCCGGCGCACACGGCCTGCTCGCGGTCACGCCGTACTACAACAAGCCCCCACAAGAGGGACTGTTCCGGCACTTCTCGGCCATCGCCGACGCCACCGAGCTCCCCGTGATGCTCTACGACATCCCCGGCCGCAGCGGCGTCCCGATCGACACCGAAACCCTCGTACGGCTCGCCGAGCACCCCCGGATCGTCGCCAACAAGGACGCCAAGGGCGACCTCGGCCGCGCCAGCTGGGCCATCGCCCGCTCCGGCCTCGCCTGGTACTCCGGCGACGACATGCTCAACCTGCCACTCCTGTCCGTCGGCGCCTGCGGCTTCGTCTCCGTCGTCGGCCACCTCGTCACCCCCGAGCTCCGCGCCCTCCTGGACGCCCACCTCGCAGGCGACGTCCGCAAGGCCACCGAGATCCACCAGCAGCTGCTCCCCGTCTACACCGGCATGTTCCGCACCCAGGGAGTCATCACCACCAAGGCGGCCCTCGACCGCCAAGGACTCCCCGCAGGACCCCTGCGCCTGCCCCTCGTCGAACTCACGCCGGAAGAATCCAGCCAGCTGGCGCTCGATCTGGCAGCCGGTGGGGTACAGCTCTAACCACAGACTTCACAACTGAATACGCGCCGGACAAACGCGCGAAACCACACACAACAGCAAGTGCACGAATGACATACGCGCCACGTGCCCTACCGGTACGTGGCGCGTGTGGTGAGGAGAGTCTTTTGAGTCATCCGCATCCCGAACTCGGCACCCCGCCGCAGCTTCCCAAGAACGGCCTGCGCGTCACCCCACTCGGCGGTCTCGGCGAAATCGGCCGGAACATGACCGTCTTCGAGTTCGGCGGCCGCCTGCTCATCGTCGACTGCGGCGTCCTCTTCCCCGAGGAGGAGCAGCCCGGCATCGACCTGATCCTGCCCGACTTCAGCTCGATCAGGGACCGCCTCGACGACATCGAGGGCATCGTCCTGACGCACGGCCACGAGGACCACATCGGCGGCGTCCCCTTCCTGCTCCGCGAGAAGCCGGACATCCCGCTCATCGGCTCCAAGCTGACCCTCGCACTCATCGAGGCCAAGCTCCAGGAGCACCGCATCCGCCCCTACACGCTGGAGGTCGCCGAAGGCGACCGCGAGCGCCTGGGCCCCTTCGACTGCGAATTCGTCGCCGTCAACCACTCCATCCCCGACGCCCTCGCGGTCGCCATCCGCACCCCCGCGGGCATGGCCGTCGCCACCGGCGACTTCAAGATGGACCAGCTCCCGCTCGACGGGCGCCTCACCGACCTGCACGCCTTCGCCCGGCTCAGCGAGGAAGGCATCGACCTCCTCCTCTCCGACTCGACGAACGCCGAGGTCCCCGGGTTCGTGCCGCCGGAGCGGGACATCTCCAACGTCCTGCGCACCGTCTTCGCCAACGCCGACAAGCGCATCATCGTGGCCAGCTTCGCCAGCCATGTGCACCGCATCCAGCAGATCCTGGACGCCGCCCACGAATACGGCCGCCGCGTCGCCTTCGTCGGCCGCTCGATGGTCCGCAACATGGGCATCGCACGCGACCTCGGCTACCTCAAGGTCCCGGCCGGCCTCGTCGTCGACGTCAAGACCCTCGACGACCTGCCGGACGACGAGGTCGTCCTGGTCTGCACCGGCTCGCAGGGCGAGCCCATGGCCGCGCTCTCACGCATGGCCAACCGCGACCACCAGATCCGGATCGTCCAGGGCGACACCGTGATCCTCGCGTCGTCGCTCATCCCGGGCAACGAGAACGCGGTCTACCGCGTCATCAACGGCCTGACCCGCTGGGGCGCCAACGTCGTCCACAAGGGCAACGCCAAGGTGCACGTCTCGGGCCACGCCTCGGCCGGCGAGCTGCTGTACTTCTACAACATCTGCAAGCCGAAGAACCTGATGCCGGTCCACGGCGAATGGCGCCACCTGCGGGCGAACGCGGAACTCGGAGCCCTCACCGGCGTCCCGAAGAACCACATCGTCATCGCCGAGGACGGCGTGGTCGTCGACCTGGTCGACGGCACCGCGAGAATCGTCGGCAAGGTCCAGGCCGGTTACGTCTACGTCGACGGCCTCTCGGTCGGCGACGTGACGGAGTCCTCCCTCAAGGACCGCCGCATCCTCGGCGACGAGGGCATCATCTCGGTGTACGTGGTCGTCGACTCCAGCAGCGGCAAGATCACCAGCGGCCCGCACATCCAGGCCCGCGGTTCCGGCATCGAGGATTCGGCGTTCTCCCCGGTCGTCGCGAAGATCGAGGAAGCCCTGAACCGTTCCGCCCAGGACGGCGTCGTGGAGCCCCATCAGCTCCAGCAGTTGATCCGCCGTTCGGTCGGCAAGTGGGTCTCGGACACCTACCGCAGGCGTCCGATGATCCTGCCCGTGGTCGTCGAGGTCTGACGGTCCCTCGGTCGTACCTCTGGAGCGGGGCGCCTCGATTTGCATCGAGGCGCCCCGCTCCAGTAGGTTTATGTCTCCGCCTGAACGGGAACCCGGCACAGTCAAGTGCCGCACGGGGGACCGGAACGGGGCGGGAATCCGACTCCAGAATCTCTGATAAAGTCGGGCCACGCCGAAAGGGAAACGCGAAAGCGAATACCTGAAGGCAACTCCCCATTCCGACGGGGAATCGGACACGAAAGAGTCTGATAGAGTCGGGAACACGAAATACCGA
>NZ_NNBJ01000015.1 GCF_002803085.1 Streptomyces sp. CB01201
CATGGTCACCCTCGCCTGCCTGCGGCTCTGGCTCCCATGACTTTCCGGACACCCCCTAGGGCCTGTCCGGCGGATCCGGTCTGGGACGCGGGGCCTGGCACGCCCACCGGCACCACGCAGCAGAGGCCGCTCGGCGGCGACCGGATCCGCCGGACAGGCCCCGGGCACGACGAAGCCGGGTGCCCGGCCGGGGTCCGTGGGGACTCGCGGCCGGGCACCCGGCTTCGTCATTGCTCCGCCGGATCAGCCGACCACGGTCCAGGTGTCCTTGCCGGCGAGCAGGGAGCCGAGGTCGCCCTTGCCGTTCTGCTCGATGGCGGTGTCGAGCTGGTCGGACATGAGGGTGTCGTAGACCGGCCGCTCGACCGAGCGGAACACCCCGATCGGGGTGTGGTGCAGGGTGTCCGGGTCGGCGAGCCGCGACAGCGCGAACGCCGTGGTCGGCGAGGCCTGGTGGGCGTCGTGGACCAGGATGTCGGCCTCGTTCTCCGGCGTGACCGGGACGACCGCGAGGTCACCGGTGGCCGCGTCGCGGACGACGCCCTTGGCCCGGTCCGCGCCGAAGCGGATCTGCTGCCCGTGTTCGAGCCGGATGACGGCTTCCTCGGCCTGGTCCTTGTCCTTGAGGACCTCGAAGGCGCCGTCGTTGAAGATGTTGCAGTTCTGGTAGATCTCCACCAGGGCGGTACCGGGGTGCTCGGCCGCCTGCCTCAGCACCTCGGTGAGGTGCTTGCGGTCGGAGTCGACGGTACGGGCCACGAAGGAGGCCTCGGCGCCGATCGCCAGGGAGACCGGGTTGAACGGGGCGTCCAGGGAACCCATCGGCGTCGACTTGGTGATCTTGCCGACCTCGGAGGTCGGCGAGTACTGGCCCTTGGTCAGGCCGTAGATCCGGTTGTTGAACAGCAGGATCTTCAAGTTGACGTTGCGGCGCAGCGCGTGGATGAGGTGGTTGCCGCCGATGGACAGGGCGTCGCCGTCACCGGTGACCACCCACACGCTCAAGTCCCGCCGCGAGGAGGCGAGTCCGGTCGCGATGGCCGGGGCGCGGCCGTGGATGGAGTGCATCCCGTAGGTGTTCATGTAGTACGGGAAGCGGGAGGAGCAGCCGATGCCGGAGACGAAGACGATGTTCTCCTTGGCCAGGCCGAGCTCGGGCATGAAGCCCTGCACGGCGGCCAGGACCGCGTAGTCGCCGCAGCCCGGACACCAGCGGACCTCCTGGTCCGACTTGAAGTCCTTCATGGACTGCTTGGCCTCGGCCTTGGGGACCAGTTGCAGCAGCTCGTTGGCGTGAGCGTCAGGCATGGATGGCCTCCTTGAGAGCGGTGGCGAGCTGCTCGGCCTTGAACGGCATGCCGTTGACCTGGTTGTAGGAGTGGGCGTCGACCAGGTACTTGGCGCGGATCAGGGTGGCGAGCTGACCGAGGTTCATCTCCGGCACGACGACCTTGTCGTAGCGCGCCAGGATGTCGCCGAGGTTCTTCGGGAACGGGTTGAGGTGGCGCAGATGGGCCTGCGCGATCGGCTCGCCGGCCGCCCGCAGCCGGCGTACGGCCGCGGTGATCGGACCGTAGGTGGAGCCCCAGCCGAGCACCAGGGTGCGGGCGCCGTCGGGGTCGTCCACGGTCAGGTCGGGGACCTCGACGCCGTCGATCTTGGCCTGGCGGGTGCGGACCATGAAGTCGTGGTTGGCCGGGTCGTAGGAGATGTTGCCCGTGCCGTCCTGCTTCTCGATGCCGCCGATCCGGTGCTCAAGCCCCGGCGTGCCCGGTACCGCCCACGGGCGGGCCAGGGTCTGGGGGTCGCGCTTGTAGGGCCAGAACACCTCGGTGCCGTCGGCCAGCGTGTGGTTCGGCCCGCTCGCGAACTGGACGCGCAGGTCCGGGAGTTCGTCGAGATCCGGCACCCGCCACGGCTCGGAGCCGTTGGCGAGGTAGCCGTCGGAGAGCAGGAACACCGGGGTGCGGTAGGTCAGGGCGATGCGCGCCGCGTCCAGGGCCGCGTCGAAGCAGTCCGCCGGGGTCTTCGGCGCGACCACCGGCACCGGGGCCTCGCCGTTGCGCCCGTACATCGCCTGGAGCAGGTCGGCCTGCTCGGTCTTGGTCGGCAGGCCCGTCGAAGGCCCGCCGCGCTGGATGTCCACGACGAGCAGCGGCAGTTCGAGCGAGACGGCGAGGCCGATCGCCTCGGACTTCAGGGCCACGCCCGGGCCGGACGTCGTCGTCACCGCGAGCGAGCCGCCGAAGGCCGCGCCGAGCGCCGCGCCGATCCCGGCGATCTCGTCCTCGGCCTGGAAGGTGCGCACGCCGAAGTTCTTGTGCCGGGACAGCTCGTGCAGGATGTCGGAGGCCGGAGTGATCGGGTACGAGCCCAAGTACAGCGGCAGATCGGCCTGTTGGGCCGCCGCGATCAGTCCGTAGGACAGGGCCAGGTTCCCCGAGATGTTGCGGTAGGTCCCGGCCGGGAAGGCCTGGGTCGCGGGGGCGACCTCGTAGGAGACGGCGAAGTCCTCGGTCGTCTCGCCGAAGTTCCAGCCCGCGCGGAACGCCGCCACGTTGGCCTCGGCGATCGCGGGCTTCTTCGCGAACTTCGAGCGCAGGAACTTCTCGGTGCCCTCGGTCGGCCGGTGGTACATCCACGACAGCAGGCCGAGCGCGAACATGTTCTTCGACCGCTCGGCCTCCTTGCGGGAGAGGCCGAACTCCTTGAGCGCCTCGATCGTCAGCGTCGTCAGCGGCACCGGATGCACGTTGTACGCGGACAGCGAGCCGTCCTCAAGGGGCGAGGTGTCGTAGCCGACCTTCGCCATGGCCCGCTTCGCGAACTCGTCCGTGTTGACGATGATCTCGGCGCCCCGCGGCACATCCGCCAGGTTGGCCTTCAGCGCCGCCGGGTTCATCGCGACCAGCACGTTCGGCGCGTCGCCCGGGGTCAGGATGTCGTGATCGGCGAAATGCAGCTGAAAGCTCGACACACCGGGAAGCGTTCCGGCAGGTGCCCGGATCTCGGCCGGGAAGTTCGGCAGCGTCGACAAGTCGTTTCCGAACGACGCGGTCTCCGACGTGAACCGGTCACCGGTGAGCTGCATACCGTCACCCGAGTCACCCGCGAAGCGGATGATGACCCGGTCGAGTCGCCGGACTTCCTTCTCGCCGGCTGGCTTGCGCTGCTCCCCGACGACGGCCTCATCGGGTCCGTCTGCCTGCTCGGCTGGGCTACTGACCTGGCTGGTCACTGAACTGGACCTCCCTCGGGCGGGCTGCTCGGGCGCATCCGGCCGACCGGTAGCGCCAAGGCCCACCCTACGTCGGTAAGGGTCGCCTTCCCTGGACCGCTCATATGTTGGACGCTCTTTTGAGACGCCTTATTGCCCTGAATTGCCACTCTTTGTTCGCCCCCCGGCCCTTCTGCTGAGTCGCCCGGCCATCCTTCTTTGGTTGTAGGTCCCGCCGTGACGGGAGCCCCGCGGGCGGGGTGTCAGTCCGGCCCGGCGACCGGAATGCGGCCCCGGCGGTCGTGGCCCGCCCGATCCTCGCCAGGGTGACACCCGGTCATGAATTGATATAGGTCAGGACCGCGAGAACGCGGCGGTGATCCCCGTCACTCGGCGAGAGTCCCAGTTTCAGGAAGATGTTGCTGACGTGCTTCTCGACCGCGCCGTCGCTGACCACCAATTGCTTGGCGATCGCCGAGTTGGTCCGGCCCTCGGCCATGAGTCCTAGGACCTCCCGCTCGCGCGGCGTCAGATTGGCCAGCACGTCCTGCTTGCGGCTGCGCCCCAGGAGCTGCGCCACGACCTCCGGGTCGAGGGCGGTGCCGCCCCGGGCGACCCGCACCACGGCCTCGACGAACTCCCTGACCTCGGCCACCCGGTCCTTCAGGAGATAGCCGACGCCCCGGCTCGACCCGGCGAGCAGCTCGGTCGCGTACTGCTCCTCCACGTACTGGCTCAGCACCAGGACGCCGATGTCCGGGTACAGCGCGCGCAGCTGGACCGCCGCGCGCACGCCCTCGTCGGTGTGCGTCGGCGGCATTCGTACGTCCGCCACCACCACATCGGGCAGCGCGCCCTGGTCGGCGAGTTCCCCCACGGTCTTGACCAGCGCCACCCCGTCGCCCACGCCCGCGACGACCTCGTGCCCCCGGTCGGTCAGCAGGCGGGTCAGGCCCTCCCGAAGCAGTACCGAGTCCTCGGCGATGACCACCCGCACCCTGTCCTCCACGACTCCACAGCCCCCGTGCTCTGTCGGCTCCCCAGGCCCGCGCCGTCGGGCGCGCGCCGCACAGCTCCGTGCAAGCCGTGACGTTGTGCCGTCCAGCATCTCAGCATCCGGCCGCGAAACCGCGCCCGCCAGGCAAAAACCCCCTGACCCGAGGTTTACGGGCCAGGGGGTGGTACCGGGTGCCGGCGTGTCGTCCGGGGCGTGGGGCGCGTCCGGTACGCGGCCGGGGACGCGCCCGGACGGTGGCTCAACTCCTATGAGCGCCAGGGAAGTTCGGCGGTGATGGCCGTCGGGCCGCCGGGCGGGGAGTCCACGGCGAGGACGCCGTCCACCGCGTCGAGCCGATCGGCGAGGCCCGCGAGGCCGGAACCCGCCGAAGCGTCCGCACCCCCGCGCCCGTTGTCGACGACCTGGAGCATCAGACGCTCGCCGGCCTGCCAGACGTCCACCGTGGCCCGGCTCGCGCCGCTGTGCTTGCTGACGTTCTGGAGGAGTTCGGAGACGGTGAAGTACGCGATGCCCTCAATGGCCGGAACCGGTCGGCCCGGCAGGTCCACCTCGACCCGGACCGGCACCGTGCAGCGGGACGCGACGGCGGAGAGGGCCGCGTCCAGGCCCCGGTCGGTGAGGACCGCGGGGTGGATGCCGCGGGCCAGGTCGCGCAGCTCCTGGAGGGCGACCTTCACCTCGCCGTGCGCCTCGTCGACCATGCGGGCCGCCGTCTGCGGGTCCTCGGTCAGCTTCTCCTTGGCGAGGCCGAGGTCCATGGCGAGGGCGACCAGGCGGGCCTGCGCCCCGTCGTGCAGATCGCGCTCGATGCGGCGCAGATCGGCGGCCGAGGTGTCCACGACCACGCCGCGGTCCGACTCCAGCTCGGTGACCCGCTCCTCCAGGCGCGAGGGGCCGAGCAGCCCGACGACCATCACCCGGTCCACCGCCGTGAGGCCGCGGATCAGCCACGGCACGGCCAGCGTGATCAGCAGGCCCGCGGCTGCGGTCAGGCCGATCTCGAACGGCGTGTCCAGGTACACGTCGTGGTGGTCGTCGCCGTACAGCTGGAGTCCGGCCTGCCCGGCGTACATCGGGAACACCCAGCGCCACAGCGGGTAGCTGAACAGCGCCCAGCCGGTCAGCCAGAGCGGCAGCGCCGTGCAGAAGGCGAAGACCGCCCAGGGGAAGTGGAGCACCGCGTAGATCAAGTGGCGCCAGGAGACACCGCTCTTGAGGACTCCGCCGATCCACGCCATGAGGCCGCCGCGCGAGCGCACCGGCCGCGGCTCGTCGATCTCGACCCCGAGCAGCGCCCGCGCCCGGGCCCGCTCAAGCATGCCGAGCCCCCGGCAGCCCATCAGGGCCACCGCCATCAGCGGGATGCCGATGAAGGTGATCAGGAGCCCGGCGCTCGCCGACACCATGGGCACGGCCCAGCAGAACAGCACGACGCTGATCGGCAGGCTCAGCAGCAGATAGCCGAACTCGCGGAAGGTGCGGCCCTCGAACGGCGCCCGCAGCACCGGCGGAAGGAGGTGCCGCCGGTGCTCGGGGGAGCGCGCCACGCCGTACCCGTACTCGGTGTCCATGGTCATCGTCCCGTCCGTCCGTTCCGTGTGCCGCGTGCACGCCGACTGCGCGCCGCCCCCTGTGACCTCCAGCCTGTCCTGCGCGGGCGCCCCCGGCCATGGAGCCGGTCACCCTCTTCGACCGGGGGTTTTCCCTACCCCGGGACCCCAGGGCGCTCCCGAGGGCGCTCCAGGGCCCCGGCCGGTCCCGCGGGGCCCGGCGCCGGTTCTGCGGGGCCCCGTCAGTCCTGCGGGCCCCGGTCGCGCCATGGCAGCTCGGCGGTCACGGCCGTCGGGCCGCCGGCCGGCGAATCGAGGACGAACAGGCCGTCCACCGCGCCGAGCCGCTCGGCCAGCCCCGCCATGCCGGAACCGCCGTCGAGCCGGGCTCCGCCCACCCCGTCGTCCTCGACCTGGATGAGCAGCCGGTCCCCGCTGCGCCACACCTCGACCGACGCGGCCCGGGCCCGGCTGTGCTTGCTGACGTTCTGGAGCAGCTCGGAGACCGTGAAGTACGCGATGCCCTCGATGGCGGGCGCGGGCCGTCCGGGCAGGTCGACGGCGACCTTGACCGGGACCGTGCAGCGTGTCGCGATGGCGGAGAGGGCGGCGTCGAGACCACGGTCGGTGAGGACCGCGGGGTGGATGCCGCGGGCCAGGTCGCGCAGCTCCTGGAGGGCCAGCTTCACTTCGCCGTGCGCCTCGTCGACCATCGCGGCCGCCGTGTCCGGGTCTTCCAGGAGCTTCTCCTTCGCCAGGCCGAGGCCCATGGCGAGGGCGACCAGGCGGGCCTGCGCCCCGTCGTGCAGATCGCGCTCGATCCGGCGCAGGTCCGCCGCCGCCGTGTCGACGACCACGCCCCGGTCGGACTCCAGCTCCGCGATCCGCCGCTCCAGGCTGTCCGACGGGGAGAGCAGGGCGCGCACCATCATCCGGTCCGCGTTGGTCAGCCCCCGCGCGACGAAGCCGAGCAGCGGCCACGCCACGAACAGCGAGACCAGCGTCACCGTGAAGGTCAGGATCCCCCAGGGCAGCCGCACGAACTCGTACAGCACATTGCGCCAGGCCACCGGGTCGCGCAGGCTCGTCCACAGCCAGGGGAAGAAGCCGCCGTGCCTGCTCGGGCGCGCCGGGATCGGGGTGGGCTCCTCGACGTGCACCCCCAACAGGGCCCGGGCCCGCGCCCGTTCGGCCTTGCCGAGCTGGCGTGCGCCGAGCAGTCCCACGGCGAGCAGCGGAAGACCGATCACGGTGACGGAGAGACCGAGCCCGAGGGCGACCATCACGACCACGTAGACGAAGCCGATCAGGGCCATCGGGAAGTCGGCGAGGAGATGCGCGATCTCCTTCCAGGTGTGCCGCTCGTAGGCGAACCGCACGACGGGCGGAGCGGTCTTCTCGTCGCCGGTGGCCGCGCCCGGCTGTTCTGCTGCGTACCGCTGCTGCTCGCGGGGGGTCCTGGTCATGGTGCCAAGCCTGCCGGGCGGAGATCGGCGGCGCCATGGGGTGCCGCACCCTCCTTGTGCGGGGGAAAACCCCACCCCGGCGGCCCACCCCGTGAGACGCGCCTGCGAAGGGCCCCCTTAGCAGGGCCTAGACTCCCGTCCGTACACAGCGTCGAACAGGGCGCGACGAGATCATCGAGGCCAGGGAGCGAGGGGCGCGACGTGCCGGAACCGACCGTGCGCCAGATGCCGGTGTTGGCTGCCGACTACTTCCACAGCTATGCGGTCGTGGGCCTGCTCGCCGTCGTCGGCGTGCTGTTCGTCGCCGTGGCCTTCGGGGCCGGGCGGCTGCTGCGGCCCGTGGTGCCGACGCCGGAGAAACTCCTCACCTACGAGTGCGGCGTCGACCCGGTGGGCGAGGGCTGGGCGCACACCCAGGTCCGCTACTACGTCTACGCCTTCCTGTACGTGATCTTCGCCGTGGACTCGATCTTCCTCTTCCCCTGGGCGACCGTCTTCGCGGCCCCCGGCTACGGCGCGACCACCCTCGTCGAGATGTTCATCTTCCTCGGCTTCCTGGCCGTGGGACTGCTCTACGCATGGAAGAAGGGCGTCCTGGAATGGACGTGACGACTCCCGGACCCGCGTCGCAGCCCGTGCTGCTGCCCGAGCCGAAGAAGCTGGGCGTGCTCTCGCGCCTGGCCCCCGAGCCGATGAAGGTGGTCCTCAACTGGGGCCGCCGCTACAGCCTCTGGGTCTTCAACTTCGGCCTCGCCTGCTGCGCGATCGAGTTCATCGCGGCCTCCATGGCCCGCCACGACTTCATCCGGCTCGGCGTGATCCCCTTCGCGCCCGGACCGCGCCAGGCCGACCTCATGATCGTCTCCGGCACGGTGACGGACAAGATGGCGCCCGCGGTCAAGCGGCTCTACGAGCAGATGCCCGAGCCCAAGTACGTCATCTCCTTCGGCGCCTGCTCCAACTGCGGCGGCCCCTACTGGGATTCGTACTCGGTGACCAAGGGCGTGGACCAGATCATCCCGGTCGACGTGTACGTGCCCGGCTGCCCGCCCCGGCCCGAGGCGCTGCTCCAGGGCATCCTCAAGCTCCAGGAGAAGATCGCCCGCGAGTCGCTCGGCGAGCGGTACGCGAACGCGGCCACCCCGGCCCAGCTGACCAGCGGGCTCGTCACGGCCCCGCCGACCCCGGGGGAGGACCGGGCGTGACCGCGTACGACAGCCTGCCCGACGGCGTTGCGGACGTCTTCGGCGCGGAGGCCACGGCGGAGGAGGCCTACGGGCTGCTCACCGTCGACGTGCCCGCGGGATCGTGGATCGCCGCGCTCGAAATCGCCCGCGACAAGCTGGGCTGCACCTACTTCGACTGGCTGAGCGCGGTCGACGAGCCCGGCACGGGCTTCCGGGTCTGCGCGCATGTCGTCTCGCTCGGCGAGGGCCGGGTCCGCCGTCTGCTCGTGCGCACGACCGTGCCGCACTCGGCTCCGGTGCTGCCCTCCGCCATCGACGTCTACGCGGGCGCGGCCTGGCACGAGCGCGAGACCCACGAGATGTTCGGCGTGGACTTCAGCGACCATCCGCACCTGGTCCCGCTGCTCCTCCCCGAGAACTTCGAGGGCCACCCCCTGCGCAAGGACTTCGTCCTCGCGGCCCGCGTCGCCAAGGCGTGGCCCGGCGCGAAGGAGCCGGGGGAGCCCGCGGCGGGGACGGCGCACGGCGGGCCCAAGCGCCGTCAGATGCTCCCGCCCGGCGTCCCCGACCCGAACGAATGGGGCCCCCTGAAGGGCCAGCTCCCTCCGGCCCCGGCCCGTCCCGCCCGCACCCCGCGTGCGGCGGGCGCGGCCGGCGCCGAACGCCCGGCCCGGGCCGCGGGCGACCGCCCGGTGCGGCGCGCCCGAAGCGTGTCGGAGGGCTCGGCTTCGCAGTCGGCCGCCCCGGCCGTCACGGAGGGTGCCGCGACTGCGGAGCCCACGCCTTCGGAGGCCCCTGCGGTACGCCCGAGGCGGGCCCGCACGGCGAGCGAGGGCTCGGCGTCGCAGACGGCCGCCCCGGCCGTCACGGAGGGTGCCGCGACTGCGGAGCCCACGCCTTCGGAGGCCCCTGCCGTACGCCCGAGGCGGGCCCGCACGGCGAGCGAGGGCTCGGCGTCGCAGACGGCTCCGGAGGGCCCGGACGGCCAGGGGACACCGGCTGCTCCGAAAAGCCCGGCCCCGCCGGAGGCTCCGGCGGGGCCGGGCAACCCGGACGCCCCGGCCACCCCGGACGCCCCGGGGACCCCGGTACGTTCGGAGGGCCCCGCCGGCCCGGCCGCCCCGGAAACCCCTGTGGCCCCCGCTGCCCCCGAAGCGCCCGCCGCCCCGACGGGGCCCGGTGCGCCCGAGACCCCGGCAACTCCCGACGCCCCCGAGGCGCAGGAGAGCCCGGTCGGCCCCGGGACCCCGGAAGCTCCGCCCACTCGCGAGGCCCCGGAAAGCCCGGCCGCCCGCCCCCGGCGGAGCCGCAGTGCCAGTGAGGGCTCCGCCTCGCAGCAGGGCGCGGACACGCAGAAGCGGGCCGCCGCTCCGCCCCGTACGCGCAGCTCGGACGCCCCCTGGCACAGCCCGAAACCCGCCTTCGACGAGGAGGAGCCGGCCGCGAAGCCCGCCCCGGCCCCCGGAACCGAAGAGCCGGAACCCAACGGCCCCGCCGACCCCGACGTCGACTCCAGCGCCGAACCCACCGACCCAGCCGAACCCACCGACCCCGCCGGAGGCGACCCGCGTGAATGACGCACTCGACGTCGCCGTCCGGCTTGTCGTCGTCTTCGTCGTGTTCCTGGTCCTCCCCCTCGTCGTCGGGCAGACCGAGCACAAGGTGATGGCGCACATGCAGGGCCGGCTCGGCCCCATGTACGCGGGTGGCTTCCACGGCTGGGCCCAACTCGTCGCGGACGGCGTGAAGTTCGCCCAGAAGGAGGACGTCGTCCCGGCGGCCGCCGACCGGCGCATCTTCCAACTCGCCCCTGCCGTCGCCCTGTTGCCCTACCTCCTCGTCCTCGTCGCCGTGCCGATCGGCCCGAGCGAGGGCGCGGTCGGCCAGGTCGTCGACGCGGGCATCTTCTTCGTGCTCGCCGTGATGGGCGTGGGCGTGCTCGGCTCGCTGATGGCGGGCTGGGCATCGGCCAACAAGTTCTCCCTGCTCGGCGGACTGCGCACCGCGGCCCAGCTGCTCGCGTACGAACTGCCGATGCTGCTCGCCGCCGCCTCCGTGGCGATGGCGGCCGGCACGGTCTCGCTGCCCGGCATCCTCAACGCCTTCCACTGGTGGTGGCTGCCCTGGCAGATCGTCGGCGCCCTGGTCTTCTTCGTCGCGGGCCTCGCCGAACTCCAGCGCCCGCCGTTCGACATGCCCGTCGCCGACTCCGAGATCATCTTCGGTGCGTACACCGAGTACACGGGCCTGCGCTTCGCGCTGTTCCTGCTCGCCGAGTACGCCGGCATCGTCGTCCTGTGCGGCCTGACCACCGTCCTGTTCCTGGGCGGCTGGCACGGCCCGTGGGGCGCGGACGGCCTCGGCTGGGTCTGGACCCTGCTCAAGACGGCCGTGCTCGCCTTCGTCGTGATCTGGCTCCGGGTCAGCTACCCCCGCCTCCGCGAGGACCAGTTGCAGAAGCTCGCCTGGACCACGCTCATCCCGCTCGCGCTCGCCCAGATCGCGCTCACCGGCATCGTGAAGGTGGCGATCAGCTGATGTCTGAGTCTCTCCCGCCCACCCGGCCCCGGATCCCTGGTTCGGGCCTCGCCAAGGGCCTCGCCGTCACGCTCCGCACGATGACGAAGAAGACCGTCACTGCGCAGTACCCCGACGTCCAGCCCGAACTACCGCCCCGCAGCCGGGGCGTGATCGGCCTGTTCGAGGAGAACTGCACGGTCTGCATGCTGTGCGCCCGCGAGTGCCCCGACTGGTGCATCTACATCGACTCCCACAAGGAGACGGTGCCCGCCGCCGTCGAGGGCGGCCGCGAACGCAGCCGCAATGTCCTCGACCGCTTCGCCATCGACTTCTCGCTCTGCATGTACTGCGGCATCTGCATCGAGGTGTGCCCCTTCGACGCGCTGTTCTGGTCGCCGGAGTTCGAGTACGCGGAGACGGACATCCACGAACTCACCCACGAGCGCGACAAGCTGCGCGAGTGGATGTGGACGGTGCCGGCCCCGCCCGCGCTCGACCCCGGCGCCGAGGAGCCGAAGGAGGTCGCCGCCGCCCGCAAGGCCGCCGACAAGCTGGCCGCCGCGCAGGCGGCCGCTTCGGCCACCCCGGACCCGGCCACCCCGGACCCGGCCACCCCGGACCCGGCCACCCCGGACGCCGCGTCCCCGAACCCGGCGACCCCGGACTCCGGCCCCGAGGGAGGCCGGGCATGAGCGCGACCCTCGCCCAGGCGGCGCTCACCGCACCGCAGGGCTTCCTGTCGCCGAGTGGCGTCGAGATCGCCTTCCTCCTGGTCGGCATCGCCACCCTCGGCGCGGCCGTCATGACCGTCACAACCCGGCAGCTGGTGCACGCCGCGCTGTGGCTGGTCGTGGCGCTCGGCGGCCTGGCCGTCGAATACCTGCTGCTCACGGCCGAGTTCATCGCCTGGGTGCAGGTCCTCATCTACGTCGGTTCGATCGTCGTGCTCCTCCTGTTCGGCCTGATGCTCACCAAGGCCCCCATCGGCCGCTCCCCGGACGCCGATTCGGGCAACCGCTGGGTGGCCCTGACCGTGGCCGTCGCCGCCGCCGGGACCCTGGTCTGGGTCGTCGTGGACGCCTTCCGCACCAGCTGGATCGACCTCGACGGACCGGCCCAGGGCTCCACCAAGGTGTCCGGCGAGATCCTCTTCCGGCACTGGGTGCTGCCTTTCGAGGCGCTGTCCGTACTGCTCCTGGCCGCCCTTGTCGGCGCGATCGTGCTGTCCCGCAAGAGCGCCCCCGATGACACCCCCGGTGAAGCCTCGGCCGCAGCCGCCCCCGGTGGGCGCTCCGCAGCCGCCCCCGGTGAGCCCTCCGCCGCCGCCCCACCTGAGACGGAGTCGCGCTGATGCACCTCGCCTATCCCGCCGTGCTCGCCGTCCTCCTGTTCTGCACCGGGCTCTACGGTGTGCTCGCGCGGCGCAACGCGATCCTGGTCCTGATGTCCGTCGAGCTGATGCTCAACGCCGTCAACCTCAACCTCGTCGCCTTCGACGTCTGGCTGCGCGACACCCTCCACGGCGGCCAGGCGCTCACCCTGTTCACCATCGCCATCGCCGCCGCCGAGATCGGCATCGGCCTCGCGATCGTGCTCGCGGTGTACCGCAATCGCGGCAGCTCCGACATCGACCGGCTCCGCGACACCGCCGAGGGCCCCGACCCGGCCGACCCCGAAGGTCCCGAAGACCCCGCCGCCCCGGCACAGAAGGCTGAGGCCGCCGCGTGACCACCACGACCCTCGCCGTCCTCGTTCCGCTCCTTCCGTTCCTGGGCGCCGCGGCCGGCCTGCTGCTCGGCCGCCGCGCGCCCGGCTTCGTCCGCCCGCTCGCCGTGCTGCCGACGTTCGCCGCGTTCGTCCTCGCCGTCGTCGTCGCCGTGGACCAAGGCGGCGGCAAGGCGATCGACGCGGCCACCCGGCTCACCCCGACCGGCTCGGTGCCGATCGAACTCGCCCTCCACCTGGACGGGTTCGCGGTCCTCGTCGCCGTCCTGGTCGGCCTGGTCGCCACCTGCGTCCAGCTCTACTCCACGGGCTATCTGCGCGACGACCCGCGCTACACCTCGTACGCCGCACTCGTCTCGCTCTTCACCTCCGCGATGCTGCTCGTCGTCTACTCCGGCGACCTGATGGTGCTCCTGGTCGGCTGGGAGATCATGGGCATCTGCTCGTACTTCCTGGTCGGCCACTACTGGGAGACTCCCGAGGCGCGGGCCGCCTCGCTGAAGGCCTTCCTGGTCACCAAGCTCGGCGACGTCCCCTTCCTCATCGGTCTGTTCGCGCTCGCCACCGACGCCGGCGCGTTCCGGATCACCGGCGTCGTCCAGGCCGCCCTGACCGGCGGCATCGGGCACCCCACCCTCATCGCCCTGCTGCTGCTCGCGGGCGTGGCCGGCAAGTCCGCCCAGTTCCCGCTGCACACCTGGCTGCCCGACGCGATGGCCGGCCCGACCCCGGTCTCCGCGCTGATCCACGCGGCGACGATGGTCGCCGCCGGCATCTACTTCGTGGCCCGGCTGCTGCCCGTGTTCGCCGCGTCCGCCGCCGCGATGACCGTGCTCGCCGTGATGGCCGCGATCACCATGGTCGGCTCGGGCCTCGCCGCGCTCGCCCAGGACGACATCAAGCGCGTCCTCGCGTACTCGACCATCGGCCAGCTCGGCTATCTGTCGGGCGCCCTGGCCGTCGGCGACCGCGGCGCCGCCGTCTTCCACCTCCTGTCGCACGGCGCCTTCAAGGCGCTGCTCTTCCTCGCCGCCGGCGTGGTCATCCACGCGGCCGGCACCAACTCCCTGACCGCCATGTCCCGCATGGACGGCCTGGCCAAGCGCATCCCCGACGCGTACTGGACGATGACCGTCGCCCTGCTCGCGCTCGCCGCGATCCCGCCCTTCGCCGGCTTCTTCTCCAAGGAGGCCGTCCTGTCCGCCGCCGAGCACACCGCGCTCGGCGAGAGCCAGATCGCCCCGTCCGGCGCCGGCTGGACCGTGCTGATCGCCGGGCTCCTCACCGCCCTCCTGACCGCCGCGTACGCGACCCGCCTGTGGCTGCTCGCCTTCCGCGGCAGGGGAGCGGAGGCCCCCGACCACGGTCGTCAGCCGTTCGTCATGAACGCCGTCCTGTGGGTGCTCGCCATCCCCTCCATCGGTTTCGGTCTCACCGCCGGCTACCTCGGCGACTGGTTCGACGGGCGCGCGCTCACCCCGTCCGTCACCACCGCCGTCCTGTCCACGGGCGTCGCCCTGGTCGGCGGCCTGGTCACCTACGCGGCCTGGCGCCACACCTCGGCCCTGGCCGCCCGCACCCCGATGGGCGCCGTCGCCGCCCACCCCGAGGGCGACGGAAGCCTCGTCGAGGAGGAGGCCATCGCCAGCCACACCGAGGTCTACGGCTCCATCGCCTCCGCCCCCGACCCGGCCGACCCGGGCCGTCTCCTGCTCGGCCCGCTGCACCGCCACGCGGCCACCGGCTTCCACCTGGACGCCGTCTACTCCGCCCTGTTCGTCCGCCCCGTCCTGGCCGCGGCCGGGCTGGTCCGCTTCCTGGACCGGGAGGTCGTCGAGACGTATGTGCGCGCTGCGGGCGCGGGGCCGCGCTGGCTCGGCCGGGCCGTGCGCCGGGCGCAGAACGGCAATGTGCAGAGCTACCTCAGCGCGCTGCTGGCCGGCTCACTCGTCCTGGCGGCCGCCGTGGTCGTCCTTGCCAACGTCACCGCGGGGTCCTGAGCCGTGATCGATATCAGCGAGTCCGTGATGCAGTTCCTTCTGGCGTTCATCGTCGTCGTCCCCCTCATCGGCGCCGTCGCCGCCCTGCTCCCCGCCCCGCCCGGGCTCCGGGGCAGGAGCCCCGACCAGGCCGTGCTCCGCCACGGCGTGACCGTGACCGGCGTGATCCTGGTCGCCGCGATCGTCCTCGCGCTCGGCTTCGACCGCGGCCATCCGTCGAAGATGCAGGCCACGACGGACATCCAGTGGATCCCGGCGCTGAACATCCACCTCCACCTCGGCATCGACGGCATCTCCCTCCCCCTCCTCGTCCTGACCGCGCTGCTGACCTTCCTCTGCGCGCTGTACAGCTACTTCAAGATGCCGTCCGGCCCCGGCCCGAAGGCGTTCGTCGCGCTCCTGCTCGTCCTGGAGTCCGGCACCCTCGCCACCTTCGCCGTCCTCGACCTCGTGCTGTTCTTCCTCGCGTTCGAGATGGTCCTCATCCCGATGTACTTCCTGATCGCCCGCTGGGGCGGGGCCGAAAGGACCGCCGCCGCCTGGAAGTTCATCCTCTACACCCTGCTCGGCTCCGTCGTCATGCTGCTCGGCCTGCTCCTGATCGGGCTCAAGGCGGGCACCTTCGACATGGTGGCACTCGCCACTGACAACGGCCGGGGGCTGACCACGTCCGTGCAGGTCATCGCCGTTCTGGCGATCGGGATCGGGCTCGCGGTCAAGACCCCGATGTTCCCCCTGCACAGCTGGCTGCCGGACGCCCACACCGCCGCCCCGACCGTCGGCTCGGTGCTGCTGGCCGGCGTCCTCCTGAAGATGGGCACGTACGGGTTCGTGCGCATCGTGCTGCCGATCGCCCCGCACGGCATGCACACCTTCGCGCCGTATCTGGCCGCCTTCGCCGTCGCCGGGATCATCTACGGTTCGCTGGCCTGCCTCGCGCTCGCCAAGCAGGGCAACAAGGGCGACCTGAAGCGGCTCATCGCGTACTCCTCCGTCGGCCACATGGGCTTCGTGCTGCTCGGCATCGCCTCGATGACCCCGACCGGCGTGAACGGCGCGCTGTTCGCCAACATCGCCCACGGCCTCATCACGGGCCTGCTGTTCTTCCTGGTCGGCGCCCTCAAGGACCGCTACGGAACCGCCGACCTCGACACCCTGGCCGGCGCCACCGGGGCCGCCCTGTACGGCAGGGCGCCACGCCTGGGCGGGCTCCTCGCCTTCGCGGCCGTCGCCTCCCTCGGGCTGCCCGGACTCGCCGGGTTCTGGGGCGAGATGCTCGCGATGTTCGGCGCCTTCGACCCGGCGGCCGGCCTCAGCCGCCCCGCCTTCCTCACCTTCGTGGCGATCGCCGCCCTCGGCACCCTGCTCACCGCCGCGTACCTGCTGGTCGTCGTGCGCCGGGTCTGCATGGGCGGCAAGCCGAGCGAAGGCCCGCAGCTCGCCGACATCCAGGGCTACGAGTTCGCCGCCTGGAGCCCGCTCGTCGCGCTCACCGTCCTCGCCGGGCTCTGGCCCGCGGTCCTCCTCGGCCTGACCGACCCGGCCGTCCAGAAGCTCCTCGCAGGAGGCAAGTCGTGACCCCCGACGTCACCACCGCGGCGGCCGGCACCGCAAGCCTGGTCCAGTCCGTCGACTGGGTCGCGATCGCGCCGCCCCTGATCGCCGCCGCGGTGGCCCTGGTCGTGCTGCTCGCCGATCTGTTCCTGCCGCCCGCGCGCAAGCCGCTGCTCGGCTGGATCACGATCGCGGGCCTGGTCGCGGCGCTCGCCGCGCTGGTGCCGCTGCGCACCGGCAGCCGCTCCACGTTCTGCCTGACCGCCAACCCGGACGCGTGCAGCTACACCGCCGACCAGTTCGCCTTCGTCATCCAGGCCCTGGTCCTCGGCGGCGCCCTGCTCACCGCGCTGCTCTCGATGAAGGACACCGAGGAGAAGCTCCCGGCGGGCGAGTTCTGGTTCCTGCTGCTGTCCTCGGCGGCCGGCGCGGCCCTGCTGCCCGCCGCCCGCGACCTGGCCACCCTCGTCGTCGCCCTGGAGGTCGCCTCGCTGCCGGCCTTCGCGCTGGTCGGCCTCAAGCGCGGCGACCGGCTGTCCTCCGAGGCGGCCCTGAAGTTCTTCCTCTCCTCGGTCACCGCCACCGCCGTGATGCTGCTCGGCGTCAGCTTCGTGTACGCGGCCACCGGCACCCTGCACCTCACGGAGATCGCCACCAGGCTCGCGGACGTGCCCGGTCAGCTGGGCACGGTCGCCGAGACCGGAGTGGTGCTGACCCTGGTCGGCTTCGCCTTCAAGACGGCCGCCGCGCCCTTCCACTTCTGGGTGCCCGACACCTATGTGGGCGCGCCGCTGCCGGTCGCCGCCTATCTGTCCGTCGTCGGCAAGGCAGTCGGCTTCTCCGGACTCATCCTGGTGACCGTCATCGCCTTCCCCGCGTACGCCGACGTGTGGGGTCCGGCGCTCGCGGTGCTCGCCGCGCTGACCATGACCATCGGCAACGCGGCCGCCGTGCGCCAGGCCGCGAGCCGCGCCCACAGCGCGGTCCGGCTGCTCGCCTGGTCCTCGGTGGGCCAGGCCGGCTACCTCCTGGTGCCGATCGCGGCCGCCGCGTACTCCGGCGACGACAAGGTCGGCGCCACCGTCGCGTACGCCCTGATGTACGCCGTCGTGAACCTGGGCGCCTTCGCGGTGGCCGCCCTGGTCGCCCGCGGCAAGCCGCTGAACCGCCTCACCGACTACCGGGGCCTGTACGCCGAGCGCCCCCTGGCGGCCCTGGCGCTCGCCTTCTTCCTGCTGTGCCTGGCCGGTCTGCCG
The DNA here is from genome assembly GCF_002803085.1 of Streptomyces sp. CB01201. GTDB lineage: Bacteria > Actinomycetota > Actinomycetes > Streptomycetales > Streptomycetaceae > Streptomyces > Streptomyces hundungensis. The sequence continues at coordinate 17,494 of NZ_NNBJ01000015.1, forward strand.
CCGGGCATCATCGGCCTGTTCGCCAAGGTCACCGTGTTCTCGGCGGCCGTGGACGCGGGGCTCGGCTGGCTGGCGGTCGTCATGGCCGTCAACGTCGTCGTCGCCCTGTACTACTACCTGCGCTGGACCGCGATCCTGTTCCGCTCGCCGGAGAGCGCCGACGAGCCGTCCGAGGCGGCGGGGGAGCCCTCCGGGACCGCCGGGACCGCCGGGACCGCCGGGACCTCCGAGATCCCCGAGATCCCCGAGATCCCCGTGCGGCCCGTACGCTCCCGCGTCCCGGCGCCCCTCGCGGTCGCCATCGCGCTCACCGCGATCGCCGGCGTCGTCCTGTCGGGCCTGCCCCAACTCGCCCTGCACTTCGCCTCGGTGACCCTCTTCTGACGGACCCGCGCCCGCCCACGGGCGCGCGCGGGGCGTGCCGGAGACGACGTGCCCTCTTGCGGCCGCCGCCGCGTTGTGGCGAGCCTGGAGCGAGGGCACGGTTTGGTGCGCAGGTGCTGGAGCAGGCACTGTCGTACGCGCACACCCGGGCGCGTACGCGTGTACGACAGCGCGGATCCAGACGAGACACATCAGGGAGCAGAGCGGTGCTGAGCGGGTTCAAGGACTTCATCCTGCGCGGGAACATAGTCACGATGGCGGTCGGTCTGGCCGTCGGATCGGCGTTCACCGCGGTGGTCACGGGCTTCAGCACCGCGTTCATCACCCCGCTGATCGGCCTGGCGACCCGCTCGACCGGCGACTTCAGCACGGCGACCTTCACCGCCCAGGGCGTGACGTTCCCGTACGGCAAGTTCGTCGGCGCGGCCATCGCCTTCGTGATCACCGCTGCCGTGCTGTACTTCATCGTCGTCGTGCCCATGATGAAGGTGCAGGCCCGCTTCGACCGCAAGGACAAGCCGGTCGACATCAAGGCCGCGCTGCGCGACTGCCCGCGCTGCTACTCGCAGATCCCCGGCATCGCCAGCCGCTGCTCGTACTGCACCAGCGAGATCGAGCCCGACGAGGCGGCCCTGGAGATGGCCGGGCTGCCCGCGCAGCGCTGAGCCCGCCCCGTACGGCGTAACGCGCCCTCCAGCGCGCACAAGGGAACCCGCGTCCCCCGCCTGGCGTTGACCAGTACGGGAGGGTCCACTGGACAGTGGAAGGACCACCAGCGATGGCTCCCCACCGCACCACTTGGAGGGCGTACCGTGCACCGCCGGCACAACGGGCTGAGGACAGCTGTCCTCCTCGGAGGACTGTCCGCGCTCATCATCGTCATCGGAAGCTTCTTCGGCCGCACCGGGCTGATCGTCGCGGTTCTGATTGCCCTTGGCACCAATGCCTACGCGTACTGGAACAGCGACAAGCTGGCCCTGCGCGCCATGCGGGCCCGCCCGGTCAGCGAGTTCGAGGCCCCGGCCCTGTACCGGATGGTCCGCGAGCTCTCGACGCAGGCCCGCCAGCCCATGCCCCGGCTGTACATCTCGCCCACGCAGGCCCCCAACGCGTTCGCGACGGGCCGCAACCCGCGCAACGCGGCCGTCTGCTGCACGGAGGGGATCATGCAGATCCTCGACGAGCGGGAGCTGCGGGGCGTGATCGGGCACGAACTGAGCCATGTCTACAACCGGGACATCCTGATCTCCTCGGTGGCCGGCGCGCTCGCCTCGGTGATCATGTTCCTGGTCAACTTCGCCTGGCTGATCCCCGTCGGCCGCTCCAACGACGACGAGGGCCCCGGCATCTTCGGCATGCTCCTGATCATGATCCTGGGCCCGCTCGCGGCCTCGGTCATCCAGCTCGCGATCAGCCGCTCCCGCGAATACGAGGCGGACGCGTCCGGCGCCCAGCTCACCGGTGATCCACTGGCCCTGGCCAGCGCGCTGCGCAAGCTCGAAGCGGGCACCCAGCAGCTGCCGCTGCCGCCCGAGCCGCGCATCGAGACGGCCAGCCACATGATGATCGCGAACCCCTTCCGCCCCGGTCAGGGAGTGTCCAAGCTGTTCTCGACCCACCCGCCGATGGCGGAACGCATCACCCGACTCGAACAGATGGCAGGTCGCCGCCCGTGAAGACAATCCTGAACGTCATCTGGCTGATCCTGTGCGGCTTCTGGATGTTCCTGGGCTACCTGCTGGCGGGCGTCCTGCTGTGCGTCACCATCATCGGCATCCCGTTCGGCATAGCGGCGTTCCGCATCGGCGTGTACGCCCTCTGGCCGTTCGGCTACACGGTCGTCGACCGGCAGGGCGCGGGCGCGCCCTCGTGCGTCGGCAACGTCCTGTGGCTGGTGCTCGCCGGCTGGTGGCTGGCGCTCGGCCACATCGTCACGGGCATCGCGCTGTGCGTCACGATCATCGGCATCCCGCTGGGCATCGCCAACTTCAAGCTGCTCCCGGTGTCGCTGCTGCCCCTGGGCAAGGAGATCGTCCGCACGGACGAGCCGTTCGCCGCGCGCTGAGGGGCGAGCGGGACGGCAGCCTGCCGCGGGCCGTCGGGGGCGGCCCCTGTGGCCTGCGCCGCACCCTGAAGCGAGGCGCAACCGTGCGTGCCGCGACGGCGTCTTCCCCGACGACCGAATGGTTGCGGGGTTACGCAATACGGCAGATGCCCCGCGCAGCGCGTACGAAAGGCAGGTTCCCGGAATGGGCATCTTCAGCTGGATCGTTCTCGGCCTGCTCGCCGGGGTGATCGCCAAGGTCCTGCTCCCCGGCCGCGACCCGGGCGGACTGATCGGCACGACCCTCATCGGTATCGCGGGAGCGTTCGTCGGCGGCTGGATATCGGCCCGCTGGCTGGACCGCCCGATCGCCAACCACTTCTACGACGGCGCCACTTGGGCGGCCGCGATCGGCGGCTCGCTGGTGCTGCTGATCATCTACCGCATCCTGTTCGGCAATTCACGCAGCCGCTGACCAACCGGCCACCGCGGCAAGGCGGTCAGCCGCCGAGCCCGGTGTCGCGCAGGGTGATGTTGAGCCGGCCACGAGCCATGCCCGTGGCCGGCTCGCCCGTTCCCGGAAGCACTTTGGGCACACCGTGATAGGCGAAGCGGGACGCCCCGCCGAAGACGAACAGGTCGCCGGACACGAGCTCCACATCGGTGTAGGGCCGCCCCCGGGTCTCGGCGTTGCCGAACCGGAAGACACAGCTGTCCCCGATGCTGAGCGAGACGACCGGCGCGTCGGACTTCTCGTCCTTGTCCTGGTGCAGCCCCATCCTGGCGGTGTCGTCATAGAAGTTGATGAGCGCGGTGTCGGGCGCGTAGCGCGCGGCGGCGGCACCGTCCCCGTACGCGGCAGCCACCGCCGACCGCCCCAACTGGCCCAGCCAGTCCGGGAACGGGGCGACGGGCAGCCCGTTCACATCATCGGCCACCCGGGTGTACCGATAGGGCTGCCAATGCCACCCGACGCACACCGTCCGCACCGACATGACACCGCCGCCCGGCAGCTCGGTGCGACGGATCGGCACGGGGCCCCGGGCCCACTCCCGGCAGGCGGCGACGAGTTCCCGCTGCCGCGCGATCGAGAGCCAGCCCGGCATGTGGACCGCGCCCGGCGCGACCTCGACCCGCTCGGGCCGAGGCAGCCGGAACAGCCCCTCGCTCATGACGTCGGGGCGCCTTCGAGCCCCAGCAGCGCCCGCTTGCGCTCCAGCCCGCCGGCGTACCCCTTGAGGGAGCCGTCGGAGCCGATCACGCGGTGGCAGGGTCGCACCACGAGCAGCGGGTTCCGCCCGATGGCGGTGCCCACGGCCCGCACCAACACGGCCGAGGCGCCGAGCCGCCGGGCGATCTCCCCGTACGAGACCGTCGTCCCGTACTCGATCGCGTCCAGCTCGGCCCAGACCTGGCGCTGGAAGGCGGTGCCGGGGGCGCCGGCGGCGTACTCGATGTCGAACCGGGTCAGCTCGCCGGCGAAGTACGCCCGCAGCTGCGCGGCGATCGCGTCGAAGGCGTCCGGCGCGTGCCGCCACCCGTCCTGGACGACGGCGCCGCCCTTCTGCCCCGGCACGGAGAGCGAGACCAGCGCGGTCCCGCCCGGCGCGGTCGCGGACTCCTCCCCGACCAGCAGCAGCTCACCCAGAGGGCTTTCGAGGGTCGCGTAGACAGTCATCGCACATTCCCTTCCTTGCGTACGACATCGAGTCTGCGACCCTCGACCGCGTGGCGCTGGCGGAATTCGGACACCACGTCCGGACGCCGGCGCATCGGGCGGACGATCTCAGCGGTAGTTCACGAACTGGATCGCGAAATCGAAGTCCTTGCCCTTGAGCAGGGCCTGGACGGCCTGGAGGTCGTCGCGGCTCTTCGAGGAGACGCGCAGCTCGTCGCCCTGCACCTGCGCCTTGACGCCCTTGGGGCCCTCGTCGCGGATGACCTTCGCGACCTTCTTGGCGTTCTCCTGGGAGATGCCCTCCTCGATGGAGGCGAAGATCTTGTACTCCTTGCCGGACAGCTGCGGCTCGCCCGCGTCCAGCGACTTCAGGGAGATGCCGCGCTTGATCAGCTTGGTCTCGAAGATGTCGAGGATCGCCTTGACCCGCTCCTCGCCGTTCGCCTGCATCAGGATCTTCTCGCCGGACCACGAGATCGAGGCGTCGGTGCCCTTGAAGTCGTAGCGCTGCGAGATCTCCTTCGCGGCCTGGTTGAGGGCGTTGTCGACCTCCTGCCGCTCGACCTTCGAGACGATGTCGAAACTGGAGTCGGCCATGTCCTGTGGCTCCTTGGTTCGGTTCTGTGTCGGGTGCGCACGAGCCCTGCGGCCGAACGCGCGGCGACCCGGCCCCACTGCCGAACCACCGCCCCAAAGCCTAGCCACCCCATGCCGGGCGAAGCGTTGATCAATGGGGTGGCGAAGCACCCCTGGGCATCGGGTATCGTTTACGTCGTTGCCACGGAGCACCGCCGAAAAGCGGGAACCGGAGGCGACATCCCATGGCGGTGTGCCCGAGTGGCCAATGGGAACGGACTGTAAATCCGTCGGCTCTGCCTACCCAGGTTCGAATCCTGGCGCCGCCACAGTGGGTGAAACCCCTGGTGACCTGAGAAGGTCACCAGGGGTTTCTTCGTTGTGCGCCCCCTTCCGAACGGGCTGCCCTGCCGGGGGGATGGCGGTGGGGGCCGTCTAGAGTCGCGGGGATCTGGCCCATGGGGGGACCGGGGGCAGGTGGGGACGTATGCGTAATCGACGAGCCGTGGTCTGTGGAGCGGCGCTGGCCGGGCTGCTGGTGTCCGGGTGCGGGGGCTCCGGCGAGGCCCGGCCCCGGGACGTCGGGAAGCTTCTGGACGGCGCGAGCACACGGCCCTATTCGGTTCAGTTGCAGGCGACTTCACTGCGGAACGGTGTGCAGGTTTACCGGTCGCAGGGCCGGGTGAACCTCAACGGTCCACTCACGGGGCGGCTCGACGATCAGGTCAGGGGCCATCCGGGTGAGGAGGTCGTCATCACGGCCGCCCATGTCTACCGCCGCCCTGTGACGGGAGGCGGACCCTGGCAGCCCTTCGACGCCGCCACGGCGGAGGGCGGGATTCCCACCAAGAACCTGCCCGGATATGCCCGCCTGCTCATCGGCCACGGAGCCCGGGCTGTCGACGGCGACGACGAGGGGACCGGTCCCACGTGGCGCCTCTCCGCCCGGATCACGCCCGCCGACCTGAAAGGGGTCGACCCCGTCGTCGCGGGCAACCTCGACGGCGTCGGGTCCGTCGCCAGCGACCTCTGGGTCGACGGGCAGGGGCGCGTGGTGCGCGTGGAGCAGCAGTTGCACGCGCCCGACGGCTCGGCGATCAAGAACACCCTCACCCTGCGCGACTTCGGGGAGCCCACGAGCGTCACGGACCCCGGTTAGTCCTGCCGGGTCAGTTTCCCGCCACGCCCTTCACGGCCACCACCACCGGCGCCGAGCCGCTGATCAGCTCCAGGGTGAGGCCCGCCGTCGCGGGGGAGTCCACGAGTTCGGCCAGGACCGCGGCCACGTCGTCGCGGGGGATCGTGCCGCGGCCGGTCGAGGCGGCCAGGGTCACCAGGCCCTTGCCCGCGTCGTTGGTCAGCATGCCGGGGCGCAGGACCGTCCAGTCCAGGTGCTCGCGGGAGCGTACGGCGTCGTCGGCGGCGCCCTTGGCACGCAGGTACTCGTCGAAGACCTCGTCGCCCTGGTGGGCCGAGTCCGCGCCCATCGACGACACGATGACGTAGCGGCGTACGCCCGCCCGCTCCGCCGCGTCCGCGAGCAGGACCGCCGCCCCGCGGTCCACCGTCTCCTTGCGGGAGGCGTCGCTGCCCGGGCCTGCGCCCGCCGCGAACACCACCGCGTCCGCGCCCTGGAGCGCCTCGGCGACCGCCTCCACCGTCGCGGACTCCAGGTCGAGGACCACCGGCTCCGCGCCGACCTTCCGCAGGTCGTCCGCCTGTTCCGGCTTGCGGATGATTCCGGCCACCTCGTCGCCGCGCGCCGCCAGCAGGCGTTCGAGCCGCAGCGCGATCTGACCATGACCTCCAGCGATGACAATGCGCATGCTCCCGACGGTACGCGGAGATGCCGTCGCTCGCCGGTGGAGCGGGTGGAGCGGTGGCGCGGAGGGACCGGGCGGCACCCGGGCCCTCACCCGGGCCCTCACCCCGCGTCGCCGCGCCCCGATTCCGTGCGCCCCTGCCGGGGCAGGTCGAGGGCGACCGCCGCGGCCGAGTCGCAGTACTCGCGCACCGCGCTCGTACGGGCCACCACCCGGCCGCGGTGGACGACGATGCGGCTGTAGGCGAGCGAGAGGACGCCCGCGATGCGTTCGCCGCGCACCGCGAGCAGTTCGGCGGGGAAGCCCGCCTCGACCCGCACCTCGGGCAGCCCCATCGACTCGCGGGCCACCGTGCTGACCGCCGCGTACGCGTCCTCGGGCCGCATGCCGGCCTGGGAGGCGAGGAGGTAGGCGGCCTCCAAGGGGTCGCCCCGGCCGACCGGATTGGAGACGTCCCGCAACGCGCCGCTGCCCGCCGCCAGTCGGACCCCGGCAGCCCTCAACAGCCTTACTGGTGCTGCTCCTTGACGGTCCGTCATGCCGCAGCCGCCCTGCGGAAGGCACATCACCGCCACACCCGCGGAGGCGAGTTGGTCGGCGGCGCGGGCCGCGGTGTCGCGCGGAAGGCGGGACAGGCCGCCGCAGGGGCCGATCGTGACGCCCGGGCGCAGGCCGCCGGACATGGCCGCGAGCCGCGCGAGGCGGGCCGGATCGGCGCCGTCGGTGTGCAGGTCGACCGCGCAGCCGTGCTCGGCGGCGAGCTCCAGGACGGCCTGGGCGTACCCGGCCGGATCGGCGTCCAGATCCGGGCAGCCGCCCACCACGGAGGCGCCCATCTTGACCGCGTCCCGCAGCATGGCGAGCCCGTCCGCGCCGGCCACCCCGGTGAGCAGGCGCGGCACGGCGACCACCGCAAGCTCGGTGAGGCCGCGCAGGGAGCGCCGGGTCTGGAGCACCGCCTCCAGCGGATCGAGGCCGCTGACCTCGTCGATGCGTACGTGCGAGCGCAGCGCGGTGGCGCCGTGCCCGAGCTGGAGCAGGGCGGCCTCGGTGGCCCGGCGCTGGACCTCCTCGACCGCGTACGAGACCGGGCCCTCGGCGCTGGAGGCGGTCAGGGCGGTGTCGCTGTGGGCGTGCGGCTCGGCCGGGGCGGGGAGCAGCAGGAAGCCGTTCAGATCCACCCGCGAGGAGCCGTTCGCGGTGAGGCTGCCCGCGGTGCCCACCGCCTCGATGCGACCGCCGCCGAGCCGCACGTCCACCGTGCGCCCGTCGGCGAGCCTGGCGCCGCACAGCAGCAGCGAGGAGCCCGCGGCGGGATCGGGGCCTTCGCCGGTGCCGGGGGAGTGGGCCGGCTGCTGGTGGCTGTCGGACATCGCGCTCCTGATCGGGCTCGGGTGATCGGGCTCGGCTGATCGCGCTCGGGTGATCGGGCGCGGCGGGCATGATCACGCAGCGTGAGGCGAGCCTAGGGGCGGCCACGGCACGCATCGAGGAGGAGCGAAATAGTCGTACCGGTGTGGCCCTGAGTGGCCTACGAGACCGGTGGGGGAGGGCCTCGGGAGGGGTGCTCGGGGGCGGCACGAAACGGATTTGGGCGATCGGCGAGAGAGCGTGTAATGTCTTCCTCGCTCGCCCCAATAGCTCAGTCGGTAGAGCGTCTCCATGGTAAGGAGAAGGTCTACGGTTCGATTCCGTATTGGGGCTCTGGTGCGGAAGCCCTCACCTTCGGGTGAGGGAATCCGTGTCAAAGCGGTGTAGCTCAGTCGGTAGAGCAAGCGGCTCATAATCGCTGTGTCACCGGTTCAAGTCCGGTCACCGCTACACACAGTAGCCGATTGTGGGGTCGGTCCTTCGATCGGCTACTCTTTCATGCGTTCATCCGTCAACCCGTCCGTCAAGGAGCACTCACGTGGCTGCCACCGACGTCCGCCCGAAGATCACGCTGGCCTGCGTGGAGTGCAAGGAGCGGAACTACATCACCAAGAAGAACCGGCGTAACAACCCGGACCGACTGGAGATGAAGAAGCACTGCCCGCGCTGCAACTCGCACACCGCGCACCGCGAGACCCGCTAACCACGGCGTCTGGCACTCAGGCTCGTCCGAGAGGTCGTCCCCCATACCGGGGGGCGGCCTCTCGGCGTTTTCCGGGCGTACGGCGTTTCCCAGGCGTACGACTAAATTCTCCGTAGACCGCATCACCACCCTGATCCCCAGGAGGTAGCCGCCCGATGGCGCTCGACCAGTCTTTCGTGGGGCGGACCTATCCGCCCACCGCCCCGTACGAGGTCGGCCGCGAGAAGATCCGCGAGTTCGCGGTGGCGGTCGGGGACGAGAACCCCGCCTACACCGACCCGGAGGCGGCCAAGGCGCTGGGGCACGCCGATGTCATCGCGCCGCCCACCTTTGTGTTTGCCATCACATTCGGTGCTGCGGGCCAGGTCGTCCAGGACCCGCAGCTGGGCCTGGACTACAGCCGGGTGGTGCACGGCGACCAGAAGTTCGCGTACACCCGCCCGGTCCGCGCGGGCGACCGGCTGACGGTCACCTCCACCATCGACGCGATCAAGTCCCTCGCGGGCAACGACATCCTGGACATCCGGGGCGAGGTCCACGACGAGGCCGGCGAACACGTCGTGACCGCCTGGACCAAGCTGGTGTCCCGAGCGGCCGAGGGGGCCTGACATGACCGCGAAGATCCGTTACGAGGACGTCGAGCCCGGCACCGAGCTGCCGTCCGCGTCCTTCCCCGTGACCCGCGCCACGCTCGTGCAGTACGCGGGCGCGTCCGGTGACTTCAACCCGATCCACTGGAACGAGAAGTTCGCGAAGGAGGTCGGGCTGCCCGACGTCATCGCGCACGGCATGTTCACGATGGCCGAGGCGATCCGAGTGGTCACGGACTGGGCCGGCGACCCGGCCGCGGTCGCGGAGTACGGCGTCCGCTTCACCAAGCCGGTGGTGGTCCCCAACGACGACACCGGCGCACTGATCGAGGTCACCGCCAAGGTGGCGGCCAAGCTCGACGACGAGGCCCGCACGGTCCGGGTGGACCTCACCGCGACGAGCGCCGGCCAGAAGGTCCTGGGCATGTCCCGGGCGGTCGTCCGCCTGGCCTGAGCCGCGGAGGTTCCGGGGGTCGCGGCCCCCGGAACCCGGCGGGGGCGGCGGCCCCCACGGGGCCGCACCCGTACGCTGGACCCCGTGCAGGAACTTCACGACGCTCCCCTCGCCCCCCTGACCACCCTCCGCCTCGGCGGCCCGGCGGACCGGCTCGTCACCGCGACCACCGACGCCGAGATCGTCGCCGCCGTGCGCGAGGCCGACGACAGCGGGACCCCGCTCCTCGTCATCGGTGGCGGCAGCAACCTGCTGATCGGGGACAAGGGCTTCGCCGGTACCGCCCTGCGCATCGCCACCCGCGGCTTCGAGCTCGACGGCACGCGCCTCGAACTCGCCGCCGGCGAGGTGTGGAGCGACGCCGTGGCCCGCAGCGTGGAGGCCGGGCTGGCCGGGATCGAGTGCCTGGCCGGCATTCCCGGTTCGGCCGGCGCGACCCCGATCCAGAACGTCGGGGCGTACGGGCAGGAAGTCTCCAGCACCATCACGCACGTCGTCGCCTACGACCGCGTCGAGGGCGCCACCGTCACGCTCACCAACGCCGAGTGCGACTTCTCGTACCGGCACAGCCGCTTCAAGCAGCACCCCGACCGCTACGTCGTGCTCCGCGTCGTCTTCGAGCTGGAGGACGCCGGTGGGCTCTCGGCGCCGGTCAAGTACGCCGAGACCGCCCGCACCCTGGGCGTCGAACCCGGTGACCGGGTCCCGGCCGCCACTGCCCGCGAGACCGTCCTGAAGCTGCGGGCCGGCAAGGGGATGGTGCTCGACCCGGAGGACCACGACACCTGGTCGGCCGGCTCCTTCTTCACCAACCCGATCCTGCCCAACGAGGCGTACGCCGCGTTCCTCGCCCGCGCCCAGGAGCGGCTCGGCGCGGACGTGGCGCCGCCCGCGTGGCCCGTCGGCACCGACCGTACGAAGACCTCGGCGGCCTGGCTGATCGACAAGGCGGGCTTCACCAAGGGGTACGGGACGGGGCCCGCCCGCATCTCCACCAAGCACACCCTCGCCCTCACCAACCGCGGCGGCGCCACCACCGAGGACCTGCTGGGCCTGGCCCGCGATGTGGTGGCCGGGGTGGAGCTGGCGTTCGGCGTGACCCTGGTGAACGAGCCGGTGGCGGTCGGGGTGGAGATCTGACCCGGTGGAGAGCTAGCCCCGCACGGGTCGACGGGCGTCAGGCCTTCAGCCAGGTATCCACTCCCGCCAGAAGTTCCCCCCGGATGTCCGCGGGGGCCGCCGACGCCCGGATCGACTGGCGGGCCAGCTCCGCCAACTCGGTGTCGTCGAAGGCGTGGTGGTGGCGGGCGATGTCGTACTGGGCGGCCAGCCGGGAGCCGAAGAGCAGCGGGTCGTCCGCACCCAGGGCCATCGGGACGCCGGCGTCGTACAGCACGCGTAGCGGCACGTCCTCGGGCTTCTCGTAGACGCCGAGGGCGACGTTGGACGCGGGGCACACCTCGCAGGTGATGCCCTTCTCGGCGAGGCGGCGCAGCAGGCGGGGGTCCTCCGCGGCCCGCACCCCGTGCCCGACCCGCCGCGCGTGCAGGTCGTCGAGGCAGTCGCGCACCGAGGACGGTCCGGAGAGCTCGCCGCCGTGCGGGGCCGCGAGCAGCCCGCCCTCGCGGGCGATCGCGAAGGCGCGGTCGAAGTCCCTTGCCATGCCCCGGCGTTCGTCGTTGGACAGGCCGAAGCCGACGACCCCGCGATCGGCGTAGCGGACCGCGAGCCGGGCCAGGGTGCGTGCGTCGAGGGGGTGCTTCATGCGGTTCGCCGCGACCACGACGCGCATGCCGAGCCCGGTCTCGCGCGAGGCCGCGTCGACCGCGTCCAGGATGATCTCCAGGGCCGGGATCAGACCGCCGAGCAGCGGGGCGTACGAGGTCGGGTCGACCTGGATCTCCAGCCAGCCGGAGCCGTCCCGGACGTCCTCCTCGGCCGCCTCGCGCACCAGCCGCTGGATGTCCTCGGGGGCGCGCAGACACGAGCGCGCGGTGTCGTAGAGGCGCTGGAAGCGGAACCAGCCGCGCTCGTCGGTGGCCCGCAGCTTCGGCGGCTCCGCGCTGGTCAGCGCCTCGGGCAGCCGTACGCCGTACTTGTCGGCGAGCTCCAGCAGGGTCGAGGGCCGCATCGACCCGGTGAAGTGCAGATGCAGATGGGCCTTCGGCAGATCTCGTACGTCGCGAACGTGCTCCATCCAGGGATCTTGCCGCACCCGGCCGGAATCCGGCAGCCCCTTTCCCCGATCGGGGCCGGCCCCGAACGCAGAAGCGGGCCCCACCGGGGCCCGCTCCCGCCGCACGACCCGCCGGAATCTAGTCCCGGGCCTCCGCCAGCAGCTTCTGGATCCGCGAGACGCCCTCGACGAGGTCCTCGTCGCCCAGCGCGTACGAGAGCCGCAGATAGCCCGGTGTGCCGAAGGCCTCGCCGGGGACGACCGCGACCTCGGCCTCGTCCAGGATCAGCGCGGCGAGCTCGGCCGAGGTCGCCGGGCGCTTGCCGCGGATCTCCTTGCCGAGCAGGCCCTTGACCGACGGGTAGGCGTAGAAGGCGCCCTCGGGCGTGGGGCAGATCACGCCGTCGATCTCGCTCAGCATGCGCACCATCGTCGTGCGGCGCCGGTCGAAGGACTCCCGCATCCTCGCCACCGCGTCCAGGTTCCCGGAGACCGCGGCGAGCGCGGCGATCTGCGCCACGTTGGAGACGTTGGACGTGGCGTGCGACTGGAGGTTGGTCGCGGCCTTGACGACGTCCTTCGGGCCGATGATCCAGCCCACCCGCCAGCCGGTCATCGCGAAGGTCTTGGCGACGCCGTTGACGACGATGCACTTGTCGCGCAGCTCGGGCACGATCGCGGGCAGCGAGGTGAACGCGGCGCTGCCGTACACCAGGTGCTCGTAGATCTCGTCCGTCATCACCCACAGGCCGTGCTCGACGGCCCAGCGCCCGATGGCTTCGGCGTCGGCCTCGCTGTAGACGGCGCCGGTCGGGTTGGACGGGGAGACGAACAGGACGACCTTCGTCCGCTCGGTACGGGCCGCCTCCAGCTGCTCCACCGAGACCCGGTACCCGGTCGTCTCGTCGGCCACGACGTCCACCGGGACACCGCCTGCGAGCCGGATCGACTCGGGATAGGTGGTCCAGTACGGGGCCGGGACGATGACCTCGTCGCCCGGGTCGAGGATCGCCGCGAAGGCCTCGTAGATCGCCTGCTTGCCGCCGTTGGTCACCAGGACCTGCGAGGCGTCGACCTCGTAACCGGAGTCGCGCAGTGTCTTCGCGGCGATCGCGGCCTTGAGCTCGGGCAGGCCCCCGGCCGGCGTGTAGCGGTGGTACTTCGGGTTGCGGCAGGCCTCGACCGCGGCCTCGACGATGTAGTCGGGCGTCGGGAAGTCGGGCTCGCCCGCGCCGAAACCGATGACCGGACGCCCGGCGGCCTTGAGGGCCTTGGCCTTGGCGTCGACGGCGAGGGTCGCGGACTCGGAGATGGCGCCGATGCGCGCGGAGACCCGGCGCTCGGTGGGGGAGGAAGGCGGGGGAGTTGCAGCGCTCATGCGGGCCATGGTCCCAGAACGCCAACGGGCCGGGCACCCGCGTTTCACGGACCGGTCAGCATGTGGACAGGAGTCCGAGAGGGCTTCTCGCAGCGGCCGTGCGGAGGCCGTGGGAAGGCCGTGGGAAGGCCTGGGGCGGGCGCCGAGAAGGCCGGCGGAAGGACGGTACGGCGGCGGTCCGGAGGGGCTCGGGAGGAAGCTGTTCGACGCCGGGCCCCTGACCACGTACACTCACTGCCTGTTGGTCCTCACCAACCGCAGCATCACATGCGGTAGGTTGGGGGAACCACAAAGGGTCGTAGCTCAATTGGTAGAGCACTGGTCTCCAAAACCAGCGGTTGGGGGTTCAAGTCCCTCCGGCCCTGCTACACACACCTTCGCCAGGATGTGTGCGCATGTACGTACTTCAATGCACCGCCGTGCGGCTCCACCGGGCGCGGCACGGCCATGACCCGGAATCAGGTGAGAAGCGTGACGGACGCCGTGGGCTCCATCGACATGCCTGATGCCCAGGACGAGGCAGCGGAGTCCAAGGATGCGAAGAAGAAGGCCCGCAAGGGCGGTAAGCGCGGCAAGAAGGGCCCTGTGGGCCGTCTCGCGCTCTTCTACCGGCAGGTTGTTGCCGAACTCCGTAAAGTTGTCTGGCCGACACGCAGCCAGCTGACGACGTACACCACGGTCGTGATCGTGTTCGTCGTCATCATGATCGGCATTGTGACGTTGATTGACTCCGGCTTCTCGCAGGTAGTCAAGTACGTCTTCGGCTGATCGCGAAGGGCGCCCCTCATCGGCGCCCCTTTCGCGCGTTCCACCCCATCTGTAGCCAGGAAGAAGCAGCCACCGTGTCTGACCCGAACCTGAACGACGCCTCCGAGTCGGTCGAGTCCGTCGAGGACGAGATCAAGATCATCGAGGCGGCCGACGAGGACGAGGCCGAGGCTGCCGACGCCGCTGCGGGCGAAGCGGCCGAAGAGGCTGCCCTGCACGTCGACTCCGATGACGCCGAGGCCGAAGAGGCCGAGGCCTCCGACGTGACCGAGGACGCCACCGACGAGGACGCCGACGAGGCCGAGGCCTCCGTCGAGGACGAGGACGAGGACGCAGAGTCCGAGGAGTCCGAGGAGCCCACCGAGGACGAGGAGCCGGCGGAGCCCGCCGCCCCCGTCGACCCGGTCGAGGCCCTGCGCCAGGAGCTTCGCTTCCTGCCCGGCGAGTGGTACGTCATCCACACGTACGCCGGTTACGAGAAGCGTGTGAAGGCCAACCTCGAACAGCGTGCCGTCTCGCTGAACGTCGAGGAGTTCATCTACCAGGCCGAGGTCCCCGAAGAGGAGATCGTCCAGATCAAGAACGGCGAGCGCAAGAACGTCCGGCAGAACAAGCTGCCCGGTTACGTTCTCGTCCGCATGGATCTGACGAACGAGTCCTGGGGCGTCGTCCGCAACACCCCCGGTGTCACCGGCTTCGTGGGCAACGCCTACGACCCGTACCCGCTGACGCTCGACGAGATCGTCAAGATGCTCGCCCCCGAGGCCGAGGAGAAGGCCGCCCGCGAGGCCGCGGAGGCCGAGGGCAAGCCGGCTCCGCAGCGCAAGGTCGAGGTCCAGGTCCTGGACTTCGAGGTCGGCGACTCGGTCACCGTCACCGACGGCCCGTTCGCGACGCTCCAGGCGACCATCAACGAGATCAACGCCGACTCGAAGAAGGTCAAGGGCCTCGTCGAGATCTTCGGCCGCGAGACCCCGGTCGAGCTCAGCTTCGATCAGATCCAGAAGAACTGACGCCTTCCGGCCACCTGGAACGCTTTCTGGAACCAGCACTTCCGAGCAGGTCAGAGGAGCTCTCGCAGCCCCTCTGACCTGCTCGGTTTTTAGCCGCACAGCTATACCCGTTATCGTTGTGCGGTATGCCTCCATCCGGTTGAACGGATGAAGGCGGTTCACTCTCACTAGGACCCGGAGAGAGCAATGCCTCCCAAGAAGAAGAAGGTCACGGGGCTTATCAAGCTCCAGATCAACGCCGGTGCGGCGAACCCGGCCCCGCCGGTCGGCCCCGCGCTCGGCCAGCACGGCGTCAACATCATGGAGTTCTGCAAGGCCTACAACGCCGCGACCGAGTCGCAGCGTGGCTGGGTGATCCCGGTGGAGATCACGGTCTACGAAGACCGCTCCTTCACCTTCATCACCAAGACGCCGCCGGCCGCGAAGATGATCCTCAAGGCCGCTGGTGTCGAGAAGGGCTCCGGCGAGCCCCACAAGACCAAGGTCGCGAAGATCACCGAGGCCCAGGTTCGCGAGATCGCCACGACGAAGCTCGCCGACCTGAACGCCAACGACCTTGACGCCGCGTCGAAGATCATCGCTGGCACCGCCCGTTCCATGGGCATCACGGTCGAGGGCTGATCTCAGCTCACCCCCGTTTGACCTCCAGTGGTAGGGCCAAGCGCTGGCCCGCACCACGACTCCATGCCTGAACCATTACAGGAGCTGAAGTGAAGCGCAGCAAGACTCTCCGCGCTGCGGACGCCAAGATCGACGCGGACAAGCTGTACGCGCCGCTTGAGGCGGTCCGTCTCGCCAAGGAGACCTCCACGACCAAGTTCGACGGCACCGTCGAGGTCGCCTTCCGCCTGGGTGTCGACCCGCGCAAGGCCGACCAGATGGTCCGTGGCACCGTGAACCTCCCGCACGGCACCGGTAAGACCGCCCGGGTCCTGGTCTTCGCGACCGGCGACCGTGCCGAGGCCGCGCTTGCCGCGGGCGCCGACATCGTCGGCTCCGACGAGCTCATCGACGAGGTTGCGAAGGGCCGTCTGGACTTCGACGCCGTCGTCGCCACCCCGGACCTCATGGGCAAGGTCGGCCGCCTCGGCCGCGTGCTCGGTCCCCGTGGTCTGATGCCGAACCCGAAGACCGGCACGGTCACCCCCGACGTCGCCAAGGCCGTCGAGGACATCAAGGGCGGCAAGATCGAGTTCCGCGTCGACAAGCACTCGAACCTGCACTTCATCATCGGCAAGGTGTCCTTCGACGACGCCAAGCTGGTGGAGAACTACGGTGCGGCTCTGGAGGAGATCCTCCGTCTGAAGCCGTCCGCCGCCAAGGGCCGGTACATCAAGAAGGCGACCATCACCACCACGATGGGCCCCGGTATCACCCTGGACCAGAACCGCACCCGCAACCTCCTCGTCGAGGAGGACCCGGCCGCCGTCTGATCCCCAGGATCACCGGCAGTCGCGGGTTCGCGTACGGCGACGTACGCCGCGTACCGAGACCGGCCCCCGCACCTCTTCGGAGGGGCGGGGGCCGGTTTTTTCTGTGTCGGCTGTCAGTGCGCTGAGTTACGGTTGTGAAGGTTTTCGTCAGTTTGATCTATGGGGTGGGGACGTAATGAGCAAGTCCGTCAAGCGCGCCGGGATATCTCTCGCGGCGGTCGGAATCCTGGTGGCGGCGACCGCGGGATGTCAGAGCGACGGTGACTCCAAGAAGGCCGCCGAGGCACCGAAGAAGGCGGCTCAGCAGTCGAGTCCGAAGGATGCCCGCACGGCGCTCCAGGCGGCCTACAAGAAGACGTCGGCGGCCAAGTCGGCGAAGGTCACCATGAAGCTGTCGCTCCCGGCCGGGGCCACGGGCACGGCCGGGGCGGGCGCGGGGGACATGGAGATGTCCGGCATCCAGTCGTGGGACCCGGCCGCGATGGACATGACCATGAGCGGCTCGGCCTTGGCCCAGGGTGGCAAGGACCTGGGGGGGAAGATCCGGATGGTCCAGCTCGACAACGTCATGTACATGGACATGGGGGCGGCAGCCGCCAAGGAGATGGACGGCAAGCACTGGATGAAGATGGACCTCGGCGCCCTGGCCGGGGCCGCAGGCGGCGGGGCGTCGACCCAGGCGCTGACCGGCAGCGCCCAGAAGCAGGACCCGGCCCAGCAGCTCGCCATCCTGACGGACTCGCCGAACGTGAAGCACCTCGGCACCGAGCAGATCGACGGAGCCCCGGCGGAGCACTACAAGGGCACCCTGACGCTGGACGAGATGGCGGCGAACAACCAGGCCCTCGACGGCATGTCCGCCCAGGACCGCCAGAAGCTCCTCGACAGCGTGAAGAAGGCCGGCATCAAGAGCTACGACACCGAGCTCTGGATCAACAAGGACGGCTACCCGGTGCAGATGAACGTCGGCATGAACATGTCGGAGGGCAAGGTCACCATGAGCGCCCACTACGCGGACTACGGCACCAAGGTCGCGGTCACGGCCCCTCCGGCGGCCGAGACGTTCGACATCGCCGAGATGATGAAGGGCGCCGGAGCCGGCACGGGCGGCGCCGCTTGAGCGGATTTGCCTGACCCGGACGACGTAACGTACGCTCTCCCAGAAGCCAAAGACCGCTGGTCGTTGCCGTGCCTTCATCTGAGGGGGCGGTGGCCGAAGGATCCGCTGAATGCGGACGACCCGCGCAGGTGACCGTGGAAAGTTCCCGGATGTTCCTCTTCTGAGTGCAGCTGGTTGAGCTACGCCCCGTGCGCCTGCGCCGGGGCGTTTCGTTTTGTTCAGCCCCTTCTGAGCGGTCCTCATCACCCGGAAGGAGGCCGACGCTCTATGGCAAGGCCCGACAAGGCTGCCGCGGTAGCCGAGCTCGCGGACCAGTTCCGCAGCTCGAACGCCGCCGTGCTGACCGAGTACCGGGGTCTCACCGTGGCGCAGCTCAAGACGCTGCGTCGTTCGCTCGGTGAGAACGCCCAGTACGCCGTGGTGAAGAACACGCTGACCAAGATTGCGGCCAACGAGGCCGGGATCACTTCGCTCGACGACCAGTTCAACGGTCCGACGGCGGTTGCCTTCATCACCGGTGACCCGGTGGAGTCGGCGAAGGGTCTTCGTGACTTCGCCAAGGAGAACCCGAACCTGATCATCAAGGGCGGTGTCCTTGATGGCAAGGCGCTGTCCGCCGATGAGATCAAGAAGCTTGCGGACCTTGAGTCCCGCGAGGTTCTGCTCAGCAAGCTGGCCGGCGCGTTCAAGGGCAAGCAGTCCCAGACTGCCTCGCTCCTTCAGGCGCTGCCGTCGAAGTTCGTCCGCACTGCGGAAGCGCTTCGCGTCAAGCTCGCCGAGCAGGGCGGTGCCGAGTAATTCGGCTCGCGCAATGATCGCCGCCCGCTAGGGCGACGGTCGCAGCGGGCCGAACGTACGCCCGCCTACATGTACATCCGGCACCCGCCGAATTAGTGGAAGGATCGCCCATCATGGCGAAGCTCAGCCAGGAAGACCTGCTCGCCCAGTTCGAGGAGATGACCCTCATCGAGCTCTCCGAGTTCGTGAAGGCCTTCGAGGAGAAGTTCGACGTCACCGCCGCCGCGGCCGTCGCCGTTGCCGGTCCGGCCCAGGGTGGCGGCGACGCCCCCGCCGCCGAGGAGCAGGACGAGTTCGACGTCATCCTCACCGGTGCCGGCGACAAGAAGATCCAGGTCATCAAGGTCGTGCGCGAGCTGACCTCCCTGGGTCTGAAGGAGGCCAAGGACCTCGTGGACGGCGCCCCGAAGCCCGTCCTGGAGAAGGTCGCCAAGGAGGCCGCGGAGAAGGCCGCCGAGTCCCTCAAGGGCGCCGGCGCCTCCGTCGAGGTCAAGTAACACCTCGCGGGTCCCACGGGCCCGCACCGTCCGGCAGGCGCGCTCGCGCGCCGCTGGGCACCGCCAAGGGCGATCACCCATCCGGGTGGTCGCCCTTCGGCGTACCCGCGCCGTGCGCCTTGCACGGTGCCGCTCGGGGAGTATGGTGATCTTCGCCGTCTGCTCGGCGAGGACGCAGGCGTAGCCCCGCAACGGCTCCCGCGGCGATCTCCGGGGAGCGGAGGGGTCTTGACGAACCGCACGCAGCGCGCAATTCTCAGGACGCGTCGTCACAACGATCCGGATCCGAGGCATGGATCGACGGCGAAGAGGGCAGTACTAATCTGCGTCTGCGCGGCGCACGGCTGACCGAGGTACCGAGGTACTTGAGAAGAGCAATGCGGGTCTCTGAAAATCCGCCCTGGACATCAGTGTGCCGAGTGGCTACACTGTCCCTTTGCGCTGCCTGTTAGCTGTCCCCTGCCCGTCACCAGGGGCATGCCCTCGCTTGAGCACCTCGGATTGAACCGCCCTGAACTGGCCTTCCCGGCCGACTCGGAAACGTCTCTCCCTGTGCCCACGTGGGACCGGTACGCGCGTAGTGAGTCCGAGCCCTCGGAAGGACCCCCTCTTGGCCGCCTCGCGCAACGCCTCGACCGCCAATACGAACAACGGCGCCAGCACCGCCCCGCTGCGCATCTCTTTTGCAAAGATCAAGGAGCCGCTTGAGGTTCCGAACCTTCTTGCGCTGCAGACCGAGAGCTTTGACTGGCTGCTCGGCAATGCCGCTTGGAAGTCTCGGGTCGAGGCCGCTCTTGAGAGTGGGCAGGACGTCCCCACCAAGTCCGGTCTGGAGGAGATCTTCGAAGAGATCTCCCCGATCGAGGACTTCTCCGGGTCGATGTCCCTGACCTTCCGCGACCACCGCTTCGAGCCGCCGAAGAACTCGATCGACGAGTGCAAGGAGCGCGACTTCACGTTCGCGGCCCCGCTCTTCGTCACCGCCGAGTTCACCAACAACGAGACCGGCGAGATCAAGTCCCAGACGGTCTTCATGGGCGACTTCCCGCTCATGACCAACAAGGGCACCTTCGTCATCAACGGCACCGAGCGTGTCGTCGTGTCGCAGCTGGTCCGCTCGCCGGGTGTCTACTTCGACTCCAACATCGACAAGACGTCCGACAAGGACATCTTCACGGCCAAGATCATCCCGTCCCGGGGTGCCTGGCTGGAGATGGAGATCGACAAGCGCGACATGGTCGGTGTCCGCATCGACCGCAAGCGCAAGCAGTCCGTCACCGTCCTGCTCAAGGCTCTCGGTTGGACCACCGAGCAGATCCTGGAGGAGTTCGGCGAGTACGAGTCCATGCGCGCCACCCTGGAGAAGGACCACACCCAGGGCCAGGACGACGCGCTGCTCGACATCTACCGCAAGCTGCGTCCGGGCGAGCCGCCGACGCGCGAGGCCGCTCAGACGCTGCTTGAGAACCTCTACTTCAACCCGAAGCGCTACGACCTCGCCAAGGTCGGCCGCTACAAGGTGAACAAGAAGCTCGGCGCGGACGAGCCGCTGGACGCCGGCGTGCTCACCACCGACGACGTCATCGCGACCATCAAGTACCTGGTCAAGCTGCACGCCGGTGAGACCGAGACGGTCGGCGAGTCGGGTCGGAACATCGTCGTCGAGACCGACGACATCGACCACTTCGGCAACCGTCGTCTGCGCAACGTCGGCGAGCTCATCCAGAACCAGGTCCGCACGGGTCTGGCTCGTATGGAGCGCGTCGTGCGTGAGCGCATGACGACCCAGGACGTCGAGGCGATCACGCCGCAGACCCTGATCAACATCCGGCCGGTCGTCGCCTCCATCAAGGAGTTCTTCGGCACCAGCCAGCTGTCGCAGTTCATGGACCAGAACAACCCGCTGTCGGGTCTCACCCACAAGCGCCGTCTGTCGGCGCTCGGCCCGGGTGGTCTCTCGCGTGAGCGGGCCGGCTTCGAGGTCCGTGACGTGCACCCGTCGCACTACGGCCGCATGTGCCCGATCGAGACGCCCGAAGGCCCGAACATCGGTCTGATCGGTTCGCTCGCCTCGTACGGCCGCGTCAACGCGTTCGGCTTCATCGAGACGCCGTACCGCAAGGTCGTCGACGGCCAGGTCACCGACGAGGTCGACTACGTCACCGCCGACGAGGAGGACCGCTTCGTCATCGCGCAGGCCAACGCCGCGCTCAGTGACGAGATGCGGTTCACCGAGCCGCGCGTCCTCGTTCGCCGCCGTGGTGGCGAGGTCGACTACGTGCCCGGCACCGAGGTCGACTACATGGACGTCTCGCCGCGCCAGATGGTGTCGGTCGCGACCGCCATGATCCCGTTCCTTGAGCACGACGACGCCAACCGTGCCCTCATGGGCGCGAACATGATGCGTCAGGCCGTGCCGCTGATCACGTCCGAGGCGCCGCTGGTCGGCACCGGCATGGAGTACCGCTGCGCGGTCGACGCCGGTGACGTCATCAAGGCGGAGAAGGCGGGTGTCGTCCAGGAGGTCTCCGCGGACTACATCACCGTCGCCAACGACGACGGCATGTACACCACGTACCGGATCGCCAAGTTCTCCCGCTCCAACCAGGGCACCTCGGTCAACCAGAAGGTTGTCGTGGACGAGGGCGCCCGCGTGATCGAGGGCCAGGTCCTGGCCGACGGTCCCGCCACCCAGCAGGGTGAGATGGCGCTGGGCAAGAACCTGCTCGTGGCGTTCATGCCGTGGGAGGGTCACAACTACGAGGACGCGATCATCCTGTCGCAGCGCCTCGTGCAGGACGACGTCCTCTCCTCGATCCACATCGAGGAGCACGAGGTCGACGCCCGTGACACCAAGCTCGGCCCGGAGGAGATCACCCGGGACATCCCGAACGTCTCCGAGGAGGTCCTCGCCGACCTCGACGAGCGCGGCATCATCCGTATCGGTGCCGAGGTCGTCGCCGGCGACATCCTCGTCGGCAAGGTCACGCCCAAGGGTGAGACCGAGCTGACGCCGGAGGAGCGCCTGCTGCGCGCGATCTTCGGTGAGAAGGCCCGCGAGGTGCGTGACACCTCGCTGAAGGTGCCGCACGGCGAGACCGGCAAGGTCATCGGCGTCCGCGTCTTCGACCGTGAAGAGGGCGACGAGCTGCCGCCGGGCGTGAACCAGCTGGTTCGGGTCTACGTGGCGCAGAAGCGCAAGATCACGGATGGTGACAAGCTCGCCGGCCGTCACGGCAACAAGGGCGTCATCTCGAAGATCCTCCCGATCGAGGACATGCCGTTCCTTGAGGACGGAACCCCGGTCGACATCATCCTCAACCCGCTCGGTGTGCCGTCCCGAATGAACCCGGGACAGGTGCTGGAGATCCACCTCGGCTGGCTCGCCAGCCGCGGCTGGGACGTCTCCGGTCTCGCCGACGACTGGGCCCAGCGTCTCCAGGTCATCGGCGCCGACCAGGTCGCCGCCGGTACCAACGTCGCCACCCCGGTCTTCGACGGTGCCCGCGAGGACGAGATCACCGGCCTCTTCCAGGCCACGATCCCGAACCGCGACGGGGACCGGCTGGTCCAGCCCTCGGGCAAGGCCAACCTGTTCGACGGCCGCTCCGGCGAGCCGTTCCCGGACCCGATCTCGGTCGGGTACATGTACATCCTGAAGCTGCACCACCTGGTCGACGACAAGCTGCACGCGCGCTCGACCGGTCCGTACTCGATGATCACCCAGCAGCCGCTGGGTGGTAAGGCCCAGTTCGGTGGCCAGCGCTTCGGTGAGATGGAGGTGTGGGCGCTGGAGGCTTATGGCGCCGCGTACGCACTCCAGGAGCTGCTGACCATCAAGTCCGACGACGTGACCGGCCGTGTGAAGGTCTACGAGGCCATCGTCAAGGGCGAGAACATTCCCGAGCCCGGCATTCCCGAGTCCTTCAAGGTGCTCATCAAGGAAATGCAGTCGCTCTGCCTCAACGTGGAGGTGCTGTCCTCGGACGGCATGTCCATCGAGATGCGCGACACGGACGAGGACGTCTTCCGCGCTGCGGAGGAGCTCGGTATCGACCTGTCCCGGCGCGAGCCGAGCAGCGTCGAAGAGGTCTGACGGGTCTGGCGGGGGGTTCTCCCTGAGAACCCCCCGCCGTCCCAGGACCCCCCTCAGACCATCTTGAAGAATCGACCCCGAAAGAGGGATTGACGACAAGTGCTCGACGTCAACTTCTTCGACGAGCTGCGGATCGGCCTCGCCACCGCTGACGACATTCGTCAGTGGTCCCACGGTGAGGTCAAGAAGCCGGAGACCATCAACTACCGCACCCTCAAGCCCGAAAAGGACGGACTCTTCTGCGAGAAGATCTTCGGTCCGACCCGGGACTGGGAGTGCTACTGCGGCAAGTACAAGCGCGTCCGCTTCAAGGGCATCATCTGTGAGCGCTGTGGCGTAGAGGTCACGCGTGCCAAGGTGCGCCGCGAGCGGATGGGCCACATCGAGCTTGCCGCTCCCGTGACCCACATCTGGTACTTCAAGGGCGTTCCGTCGCGTCTTGGCTACCTGCTCGACCTCGCGCCGAAGGACCTTGAGAAGGTCATCTACTTCGCCGCGTACATGATCACGTTCGTGGACGAGGAGCGCCGTACGCGCGACCTGCCGTCGCTGGAGGCGCACGTCTCCGTCGAGCGTCAGCAGATCGAGAACCGTCGCGACTCGGACCTCGAAGCCCGCGCCAAGAAGCTTGAGACGGACCTCGCCGAGCTTGAGGCCGAGGGTGCCAAGGCCGATGTGCGCCGCAAGGTGCGCGAGGGTGCCGAGCGCGAGATGAAGCAGCTGCGCGACCGTTCGCAGCGCGAGATCGACCGTCTCGACGAGGTGTGGAGCCGCTTCAAGAACCTCAAGGTCCAGGACCTGGAGGGCGACGAGCTGCTCTACCGCGAGCTGCGTGACCGTTTCGGCACGTACTTCGACGGCTCGATGGGTGCCGCTGCCCTGCAGAAGCGCCTGGAGACCTTCGACCTCGACGAGGAGGCCGAGCGCCTCCGCGAGATCATCCGCACCGGCAAGGGCCAGAAGAAGACCCGTGCGCTCAAGCGCCTCAAGGTCGTCTCCGCGTTCCTGCAGACCAGCAACAGCCCCAAGGGCATGGTGCTCGACTGCGTGCCGGTCATCCCGCCGGACCTGCGTCCGATGGTGCAGCTGGACGGTGGCCGCTTCGCGACCTCCGACCTGAACGACCTGTACCGCCGCGTGATCAACCGCAACAACCGCCTCAAGCGACTCCTTGACCTCGGCGCCCCCGAGATCATCGTGAACAACGAGAAGCGCATGCTTCAGGAGGCCGTCGACGCGCTCTTCGACAACGGCCGTCGTGGTCGCCCGGTCACGGGCCCCGGCAACCGTCCGCTGAAGTCGCTGTCCGACATGCTCAAGGGCAAGCAGGGTCGATTCCGTCAGAACCTGCTCGGCAAGCGTGTGGACTACTCCGCGCGTTCCGTCATCGTCGTCGGTCCGCAGCTGAAGCTGCACCAGTGCGGTCTGCCCAAGGCCATGGCACTTGAGCTCTTCAAGCCGTTCGTGATGAAGCGCCTGGTCGACCTGAACCACGCGCAGAACATCAAGAGCGCCAAGCGGATGGTCGAGCGCGGCCGCACGGTCGTGTACGACGTCCTCGAAGAGGTCATCGCCGAGCACCCGGTTCTGCTGAACCGTGCGCCCACGCTGCACCGCCTCGGCATCCAGGCCTTCGAGCCCCAGCTGGTCGAGGGCAAGGCCATCCAGATCCACCCGCTCGTCTGCACCGCGTTCAACGCGGACTTCGACGGTGACCAGATGGCCGTCCACCTGCCGCTCTCCGCGGAGGCGCAGGCCGAGGCCCGCATCCTGATGCTGTCCTCGAACAACATCCTGAAGCCGGCCGACGGTCGTCCCGTCACCATGCCGACCCAGGACATGGTGCTCGGCCTCTTCTTCCTCACCACGGACGAAGAGGAGCGCGAGGTGAAGGGCGCGGGCCGCTCCTTCAACTCGACCGCCGAGGCGATCATGGCGTTCGACGCCCGGGAGCTCTCGCTCCAGGCGAAGGTCGACATCCGCTTCCCGATCGGCACCGTCCCGCCGCGCGGCTGGACCCCGCCGCTCGACGAGGACGGCGAGACGACCTGGCAGCAGGGCGACTCGTTCCGTCTGCGGACGTCCCTGGGCCGCGCGCTCTTCAACGAGCTGCTGCCCGAGGACTACCCGTTCGTCGACTACTCGGTGGGCAAGAAGCAGCTCTCCGAGATCGTCAACGACCTCGCCGAGCGCTACCCCAAGGTCATCGTGGCGGCGACGCTCGACAACCTGAAGGCGGCCGGCTTCTTCTGGGCGACCCGTTCCGGTGTCACCGTGGCCATCTCCGACGTCGTGGTCCCCGAGGCCAAGAAGGCGATCGTCGCGGGCTACGAGGCGCAGGACGAGAAGGTCCAGAAGCAGTACGAGCGCGGTCTGATCACCAAGGACGAGCGCACGCAGGAGCTCATCGCGATCTGGACCAAGGCGACCAACGAGGTTGCCGAGGCGATGAACGCGAACTTCCCCAAGACGAACCCCATCTTCATGATGGTTGACTCGGGTGCCCGAGGAAACATGATGCAGATGCGTCAGATCGCCGGTATGCGTGGTCTGGTGTCGAACGCGAAGAACGAGACCATCCCGCGTCCGATCAAGGCCTCGTTCCGCGAGGGCCTGACCGTGCTTGAGTACTTCATCTCGACCCACGGTGCCCGTAAGGGTCTCGCCGACACCGCCCTGCGTACCGCCGACTCGGGTTACCTGACCCGTCGTCTGGTGGACGTCTCGCAGGACGTCATCATCCGCGAGGAGGACTGCGGCACCGACCGCGGCCTCAAGCTCAAGATCGCGGAGCGGGGCGCCGACGGCGTGCTGCGCAAGACCGAGGACGTCGAGACCTCCGTCTACGCCCGCATGCTCGCCGAGGACGTCGTCGTCGACGGCAAGGTCATCGCGCCGGCCAACGTGGACCTCGGTGACGTGCTCATCGACGCCCTCGTGGGTGCGGGTGTCGAGGAGGTCAAGACCCGCTCGGTCCTGACCTGTGAGTCCGCGGTCGGCACCTGTGCCTTCTGCTACGGACGCTCGCTCGCCACCGGCAAGCTGGTCGACATCGGTGAGGCGGTCGGCATCATCGCCGCCCAGTCCATCGGTGAGCCCGGTACCCAGCTGACGATGCGTACCTTCCACACCGGTGGTGTGGCCGGTGACGACATCACGCAGGGTCTGCCGCGTGTCGTCGAGCTCTTCGAGGCCCGTACGCCCAAGGGTGTCGCGCCGATCTCGGAGGCCAAGGGCCGCGTCCGGATCGAGGAGACCGAGAAGACCAAGAAGATCGTCGTCACCCCGGACGACGGCAGCGAGGAGACGGCGTTCCCGATCTCCAAGCGTGCCCGTCTGCTGGTCGGCGAGGGCGACGCGGTCGAGGTGGGCCAGAAGCTCACCGTCGGTGCCACCAACCCGCACGACGTGCTGCGGATCCTCGGTCAGCGTGCGGTCCAGGTCCACCTGGTCGGCGAAGTCCAGAAGGTCTACAACTCGCAGGGCGTGTCGATCCACGACAAGCACATCGAGATCATCATCCGGCAGATGCTGCGCCGCGTGACGATCATCGAGTCCGGCGACGCGGAGCTGCTGCCGGGCGAGCTCGTCGAGCGCTCGAAGTTCGAGACCGAGAACCGTCGTGTGGTCACGGAAGGCGGCCACCCGGCCTCCGGCCGTCCGCAGCTGATGGGTATCACCAAGGCCTCGCTGGCGACGGAATCCTGGCTGTCGGCCGCCTCCTTCCAGGAGACGACCCGAGTCCTGACGGATGCGGCGATCAACGCCAAGTCCGACAGCCTCATCGGCCTCAAGGAGAACGTCATCATCGGTAAGCTCATCCCGGCCGGTACGGGTCTGTCCCGCTACCGCAACATCCGGGTCGAGCCCACCGAAGAGGCCAAGGCCGCGATGTACTCGGCCGTCGGCTACGACGACATCGACTACTCGCCGTTCGGCACCGGCTCCGGCCAGGCCGTTCCGCTGGAGGACTACGACTACGGTCCGTACAACCAGTAAGGCGTACGTCCGACGTACTGAAGGGCGCCCATTCCGCTTCGGCGGGGTGGGCGCCCTTCGGGTTTTCCGGCCGCTCAGCGGGCGGCCAGCTGCCACAGGCCGAGCGCGGTCCCGGTCACCGCGGTGAGTGCGGCGATGCTCGCCACCGGCCAGCGGGTCCGCTCCAGGGCGTCCAGACGGCTCTCGTGGTCGGCGAGCTGGCGGTCGGTCTGGTCGCTGCGCTGTACGAGCAGGGCCAGCGCCCCGTCGACCCGGGCGAACCCGGCCTCCAGGGTGCCGCGCAGCCGCTCCAGCTCCAGGGCGACCGGCACCGGGTCGCTCCGGTCAGGCTCGGTCATCGGCGGCACCCGTGGGCTGGGTCCCGGTGCGCAGCCAGCCGGGCAGCAGGCGCTGGACGGCGGGCAGCGCCATGACCCGGGCGAGCCCGCCGGCGACGGCCAGGGCCCCGGCGACCCAGGGGAGGCTGGCCGGGACGCCGGAGGCGTCCACGACGGCGGGCAGCGCGAGGGCGAGGCCGACGGCCGTCTGGAGGACGGTGCGCAGGGCGCTCTTGGCGGCTTCGGACATGAGGGACTTCCTTCTTCGGTACGGGGGAGCGGCCCGGGAGCGGCGTACCGCTCCCGGGCCGTGCGGCGGGGAGGTCAGGCGGTGAACGGGACCTTCAGGGCGTCCCAGGAGGTGCGGCCCGGCACGCCGTCGGCGTCGGTGCCGTCGAAGCCGAGCCGGCGCTGCCACTCGGCGTACGAGGCGCGGTCGGTGTCGCTCCAGCGCGGCCCCGGGCCTTCCGCGTACGCCGAGCAGCCCTCGGCCACGAGCCGGCGGCCCATCGCGGTGACGACCGGCGAATCGCGGCCCACGGTGAAGAATCCGGCGCCGGGGAACGGCTGGTAGCGCTGCGGGACGGGACGGGCGGCGGGCTTTCCGGCGAGCCGGGCGGCGATGCGCGAGCGCAGGTCCGCCATGGCGAAGCCGCGCGGATCGCTCTTCCAGTCCGACCACTCCAGGTGGCCGATCACGCTCTTCGCGGACCAGCCGTGGGCCCGGCACAGCGCCGCCGAGACCCGCTCGATCGCGTCGAGCTGGGCGGCGGGCCACGGGTCGGCGCCGTCACCGAGGTTGACGCACTCGAAGCCGTAGAAGCGGGCGTTGCCGTCGACCGCGCCGGAGCTGCCCTCGTGCTGGTGGGTGGCCGGCGGCCGGTCGCCGTAGTTCTCGGCGATCACGGCGTTCAGGACCGCCGGGTCGCCGCCGCCCGCGTGGTTGGCGCGGCCGTTGCCGACCAGGTGGACGGTGCCGTCCTTGGCGATGACGCCGTGGCACAGCGGTCCGGGCAGCTCGTCGTAGCCGTCGTAGCACAGGCGGACGGAGGCGTCGGTGCCACTGCTCACGGTGTGGTGGACGATCACGCCGTTGACCGGGCCCCAGGCGCCCTTGTGGTTGCGGTTGTGGTCGCGCCAGCCGTCGGTCTCGACGACGGAGACGCCTTCGGCGCACAGAGCGGCGACAAAGGCCGCCGCGGACAGGGGAGTTGACATGGTCTTCCCATCGATGGGGGTGGACGAAAGCCCCCGGGCCGGGGGCGCGGGGGCTTTCGGAGGGGAGGGCGGGGCGGGTCAGGCGACGGCGGCCCAGAGGGAGTTGGTGTCGTTGACGATGGTCTTGGGTGCGAAGCTGGTCGGCAGCGTGGCCTGGCCCGTCGCGGGCAGCCGGCCGTAGCGGGCGAAGGCGCCCGGCATCCGGGCGGCGCCGGCCGGGCGGTCGCCCGCTCCGGCGCCCATCGCGAACGCGGGGCCCTTGCCGGCCTCGGTGGGGCCGTTGACCAGGAGCGCCACCCAGTAGCTGCCGGCGGGGGCGTCGTAGGCCTTGGTGAGCGGGCAGACCGCGGTGGCGCCGTCCTTGATGACGTCCTTGAGCGAGCCGGTCACCCCGACCCGGTTTCCGTTCGCGTCGTAGAGGCCCGCGTACGTGGCCTCGCTGAGGGTGCCGCCCACATAGCCGGTGCAGTAGAGGGCGATGGTGCCGATGGTGGCCGGGGTGTTGAGGCGGATGCCCATCAGATAGACCGAGCCCGCGCCGCAGTACTGCGAGCGGGTGCCGGAGGTCGTCGCCGGGTCGAAGCCCCAGGCCTTGAAGCCGAGGTCGCCGGGGGCCCAGCTGCCGGGGGTGGCGACGGCGTCCACGTAGTCCCGGCGCGTCAGATGGGCCGCGGCGGTGGGAGCCGCCCCGGACGAGGGCGCCGAGGTGAAGGTCTTGGCGCCGTCGACGCTCTGCGCCCCGCTCAGCAGGACCGTCGAGCCGAGCGGCGCGGCGCCCACCGCGGCGGCGTCCAGGACGACCTTGCCGGTGCGGTCGTTGACGGACTGGACGGGGATGCCCTCCGGACGCACGTACCGCAGATCGCCGGCCGCCTGGTCGAGCGCGTTGACGTCGGCCGCGCTGAGCACGACCACGCCCTTCTTGCCGTTGACGGACGACACCGGGTCGACCGTGCCCGGCGGCAGCTGTGCGACGGGCACCCGCCCGGCCGCGTCAAGGGTGGCCACTCCGCCCGCGGCGCCGACGGACGCGGTGGCCACCGCCTTGACGTCGGCGGCGGCGAGCACGACGTCCGCGGTGCTCTTGCCGTTCACGGACCGCACGACGCCGGGCGCGCCCGCCGGACCGGCCGGACCCGCCGCGCCGGCCGGTCCGGGCGGGCCCGGGACCGCGACGTACTGCGGTGCCTGCGGGTCGGCGGGCGCCAGATCGGCCAGGTCGATCAGCGGCTGGGAGGCCGGCAGGACGATGTTGTACGTGCGGTTGGCCGGCAGCCCGGAGAGCTGTTCGGTGACGGTGTACTGCCAGTTGACCGGGTTCATGCCCGGGCTGTCGGTGGCCGGCAGGACCGTGCTGATCCGGCCGTCCGCGTCCAGCGGGGCGACGATGGGGCCGCCGAGGATGACATCGCTCGCGGTGTGCGTGAGCAGGGTGGGCGCGCTGAAGGTGACCGTGCCGCTCAGCGGGAGGCCGGACGGGGTGAGGTAGTGCGCGGTGACGGTCACCGTGGGAATGGCGGAGGGCAACACGGAGGTACTCCTCGAACTGTGGCTCAGGGAAAGGGAGTTGGGGCTGGCGGGGGTCAGGACTTGACGCCGTACAGCGCGCGGGGCGAACAGCGGACCGTGGCGCCGGGCTCGACGGCCCTGGCCTGCACCAGGAAGGTCACCGGGCTGTCGTAGACGGCGCCGATGGGCGCGGTGAACTCCAGCGTCCCGGCGGCGCTCGGCCCCACCTGGACGCCGTTGACGAGCAGCCGCACCTCGCCGCCCCGCGTCGCCGCGACCAGGCAGTACAGGCTCGGGTGCTGGGCGATCGCGTTGCCGTTGTAGAGGGTGGTCCACTCGGTGGCCGAGGTGGACTCCCAGTGGCCGGTGTCCTCGGGGGTGGGCAGCGGATACGGGATGTAGGGGCGGGCCAGGCCCTCGCCGCCGAGGTCGTCGGCGAAGAGCGCGTTGCCCTTGCGGTCGAAGACCTTCACCGACTGGTTGGGCTGGAGGTCGGGGGCGTCGGCGTGCACGGTGAGCGCCTTGGAGCCGTCGTCGCGCCGCACGAAGAAGCCCTGCTGCTCCTCGCCGCCGGGCCGGGCCGGGGACACCTGCCCGATGTAGAGGAGCTCGGCGCCCTTCTGCTCGTCGCGGTTGCGCACCGCGAGCTGCCCGCCGTCGCTGATGACGACGTTGCCGCCGCTGATCCGGTCCATCGCGGGCCGGGTGTTGGCGCTGCCCATCAGGGCGCGGACCTGGCGTTCCAGGGCACGGATGCGGTCCAGGAGATCGGTGGGGATGGCGGCCATCTAGGCGTCCTCCGGTTCCAGATAGAGCTTCGCGGTCTCGCCCTTGCCGCGCCCGGGCGGCGTCACGGTGAGGCCGACGACCCGGTAGCGCCGGTCGGTGCCGCCCTGGTGCCAGCCGTCGCGGATGCGCAGCAGCACCGGGGCGCCGATGAGGGCGGGGGTGATGCGGCCGTCCACGCGGATGGTGACCTCGGGAATGACCTGCGGCCGCCGGGCGCGGGCCAGTTCGGCCCTGGCCAGGCCGTCCAGGACGCCCTGGTCGGACACGCCGCTGTGGTCCGAGGAGCCTTCGAGGCGGGGCCAGCCCGCGTCCAGGTCCTCGGCGGCGACGGCCGGGCTGGACATCTGGGGCAGCGAGGCCGCGGCGCTGTTGTTGTTCGCGGTCTCGCCGCGGGCCAGCCACACGTTGGCCTGCACGGTCGAGTCCGTCGGCAGGCTGTAGGTGATCACCGGCCCGGGCCGGTCCAGGACGATCGGCACGGAACCGGTGCTGATCCGGGGGTGGCCCAGCTGGAGCCTCTTGACCCGGGCGCCCGTCCCGGAGTCGCGGTAGCACTGGACACGCCACTCGAATCCGTACTGAAGGGCGGCGAGCGCGTCGATGATCTCCCGCACCCGGGCCAGGTCGGTCCGGGCGTAGGCGTGGCTGCCGAGCACCCCCGAGAGCTCGTCGTCGAGGACGATCCCGATGTCGCCGCCGGGCTGCTCCTGGACGTGCCGTACGAGCGCGCGCACGATCTCGAACTGGTCGGTGCCCGGGGCCGGGAAGGACAGGTCGCCGGAGAGGACGCGGTGATCGAGGTAGGAGTCGAAGGTGCCCGCCTGGATCTGCACGTCGAGCCGGCCGCGCTCGTCGCCGGCCGGGGTGCAGGTCCACAGGATGCCGCCCCACCAGATGTCCGGGCCGCGCTCCAGCCAGACCGCGGTGCGGCCGGGCCGGAGCGCCTCGCGGGCCCGGGCCGCGAGCGCCTCGTCGGGCAGCGGCACGGTGGCGCGCAGCTGGCCCGGCTTGCCGATGAAGTCGTCGAACTCGACCTCGGTGAGCGGCAGCGCGTCGATGACCCGGTCGGTGCGCAGATCGCAGAACAGGGCGCGGTAGGTGACCTCGCCCGTCGGCGTCACGCGGTTCACGGGGCGACCTCGTAGGTGCCCCACACCTCGTACCAGCTGCCGGGCACCGGGGTCATCGGGTCGTCGGCGTCGACCCAGACGCCGGTGGGCTTGCCGCTGGCCTGGATGGTGGACCAGTTCCGGGCCACGCCGTTGGGGTGGTACGCGGTGCTGGTCTCGGCGCCGCCGTAGAAGTAGCCGCCGGCGTCGCCGCCGGTGCGGGCGCGGAAGTTGATGGTCAGACCGCGCGGGCCGGCCGGGCGGACCGGCAGCGACAGGTACCAGTTGCCGTTCTTGTTGGGACCGCCCCAGTTGCTGGTGGAGCCGATGGTGACCGCCGCCTGGAAGTGCACCACCGGGCCGTCCTTGAGGTACCGGCCCCACAGCGAACCGTTGCCGAGCTTCGGCACCGGGGCGCCGGCGGTCGCCTGGCCCCAGGCCGGGGTGTAGTCCTGCCAGGTCGCCCGCGGCTCGGGGTAGGGCCGCCACTCCGTGCCGTTCCAGCGCTCCAGGCTGCCGCCGTTGTCGCGGTACTGGCCGGGGTAGGAGCCGCGGTAGGCGCCGCCGCCGGCGGGGATGATGCCGCCCACCGACGCGGTGGGCCGGCGCAGGTCCTTCACGGCGGTCGTCCAGTCGATGCCGCCGCTGCCGGCCGAGGCGCCGGCCGGCACCTTCACCTCGGCGAGCGCCAGGGCCGCCTCCGGAAGCCGGGGTGCCGCGGGGGAGGCGGCGTACTCGCCCTGGACGACTTCGAGGACGGCCGCGGTCGTGCCCGCGTCGTCGTAGACCCGCACCACGACGAGGTCGACGCGGGGCAGGCCCGGGTCGCCGTCCAGGAAGGTGAGGCTCGTGTACTCGGAAATGTAGACGGGGTAGGCGCCCGCGCCGGGGCGGCCCTGGACGACGGCCCGGCCGGGGGCGACCAGCGCGCTCATGCCCGCCTTGTCGCCGAAGACGTACAGGCCGGCCATGAGGTACTGGCCCTCGGGGGAGCCGGGGATGACACCGCCGCGGGAGGCGAGCGGCCCGTCCGGAGCCATCGTGCCGATCGGGGCGAGCCGGGTGTCGAGCCGGGTCTGGCCGCCGCTGCCGTCGGTGCTGTTGAGCAGCCAGGCACTGCCGATGTTCATGCGATCTCCTAGGTGGTGTGCGGGAGTTGACGGGTGGCGTGGACTACCAGTGCGCGTTGCGCCAGGTGACCGCCGCCGACGGCTGGGGCCCCTGGGGGGCCGGGGCGGCCGAGCCGGCCTCGCAGCGGAAGGCGAACGTGCTCTGGCCCGGCTCCAGTTGGAAGAGCTGCTCGGGCGTGGACCAGGCCGAGGCCGTGTGGATGCGCGAGGCGGTGCCGTTGAGCAGCACGGTGCCCGCGCCGGTGTCGACGGTGAGTACGTCGGAGGCGGCGAGCGCGATGTCGTACTCAAGGCGCAGGCCGTCGCTGAGCCGGGTCAGGGACGGCTTGCGGACCGGGCCGCGGAACTCGATCACCGGGTTGGCGGGTGCGTCGCCGCTGTTGTACGCGGTGAGGAGACCGGTGGAACGGGCCGTGCCCCAGCCGAGCGGCCAGGCGAGACCGGAGGCGGGGTCGGGTGCCACCGGCCCGGCGGCGGGCGCGAGGACCGGCGCCGTACCGGTGCCCGGCCGGGTCTCCTCGTCGGGCTTGGGCGGGGGCTGGTTGGGGTCGGGCACCTGGGCGGGCGGCCGCTCCCAGGTCAGA
This sequence comes from Streptomyces sp. CB01201, assembly GCF_002803085.1. Classification (GTDB taxonomy): domain Bacteria; phylum Actinomycetota; class Actinomycetes; order Streptomycetales; family Streptomycetaceae; genus Streptomyces; species Streptomyces hundungensis. The sequence goes on from NZ_NNBJ01000015.1 coordinate 51,051, forward strand.
CCCGTCTCGGGCAGCGGCAGGCCGGTGCGGGCGGACAGCACGTCGAGGGAGAAGCGCCGCGGGTCGGCGCAGACCCACTGCACGGCGGCCTTGGCGGCGCCCTGGGTGACGTACATGCGGTCGTGCGGGATGGACCGCTGGCTGATCCGGGCCCGCACGGCAAGGGTCTCGCCGTGCAGCCGCACCGTCAGCCACTGCTCGCCGGAGTGCACCGAGGTGGCCGCCCGGAACCGCTGCGCCACGGCGGCCGCCTGTTCACGCTGGTCGGGCAGCAGCCAGACGGAGGCGGTGACGGTACGGGCCTGCGACCACTGGGCGCCGGGCCAGGCGCCGTGCTGGTCGGGGCGCAGCACGTCGCCGCTGTCGAGGCCGGGCAGGTCGGCCCAGCCGGTGAGCCCGCTGTCGGCGATCTCGTAGTCCGTGCCGGGCCCGAAAAGAAGCCCGGCCCACTGGATCTGCCCGTCGCGGGTGATCAGTGAGCCGGGGGGTTCGGTCGTGGTGGTCAACTGTGTTGGGGGCATGGGTGGTTGGCCCTCACCTTCTGGGGGTTACGTCGTGTGCGCCAGGAAGAGCAGTTCCTCGGCGATGCCGTACGAGCCGCGGCCCTCCGGCTCGTGGTAGTGCCCGATGCGGCGGCTGCGCCGGCCGGGCCGGGTGGCGCGGGCCGCTCCGGCGGTGCGGGCGAGCAGCGCTTCGAGCCGGGACAGTGGCAGGACGACCTCGGCCTCGCCCGCCTCGGCGAGGATCACCGGGACGCCGCCGGTGCGGGGCGCGACGATGCCGCCCGCCGCGAGCATGGGAATCCTGCTGAGATCGACGCCGAAGTGCTTGCCGAAGAAGTTGAAGCTGAGGCTGTTGAGCCCGTCGATGACCCAGTTGGCGAAGGCGATGAGCCCGTTGATCGGGCCCTTGATGACGCCGACGGCCATCTGGAAGCCGCTCTCCAGGAAGCCGCCCATGCCGCGCAGGGCCCGCTCCATCGCCGCGTTGACGGTACGGAACGCCCCCGGCAGGGAGGTGGTGACCCACTTCAGGGCCGGCTTGAGGACGTTCGCGAGGCCCTTCCAGAACCCGAGGACGACGGTCAGATAGCCGGTGATGACGGGAGCCACATACGTCAGGGCGGTCTCGATGAGCCCGCCGACCGTGGCGAACACCGTCTCCATGAGCTGCTGCCCGAACTCCGAGTTCAGCGCGAACTCGATGAGCTGCTCGGCGAACGGGGCGAGCAGGGTGGCGACCAGGACCCAGGGGTTGGCCTTCATGACCAGGTTCACCGCGGTCATCACCGCGCCGGCGATCTTCAGATTGCCGCCGAAGAGCGTGGCGGCCTTGCCGAGCGCGCCGGACCCCTTGCCCACGATGCCGATGGACTTGGCGGAGAGGTCGGAGTTCCGCTTGAGGTTCTTGAGCTCGCGGGTGGCGCCCTGGGCGCCGGACTTCACCTTCAGTACGCCGGTGTGCGCACCGGGTGCCGCCCGCCCCAGCGCTCCCGCGGCCCGGCCGGCCGCGTCGGCCCCGGTCGCGAACTGCTTGATGTCCTTGCCGGCCTGGGCGGTGGCGGCCCTGATCCGGTCGACGGCGCGGGTCGCGCCGGTGATGCCGGCCGCGGCGCTTCCGGCGGCCCGGGCGGCCTGTCCCGCCGATCCGCCGACGTTACGGAAGGCGCCGGCGGAGTTGGCGAGTGGATTCGGCTGGGCCGTGGCCATGGCGGTCCTCCCTTCGGGGACGCGGGGCCGTGTCCCGGCTCATCCGCGTGCCTTGGCGAGGAAGAGCAGGGCTCGGGCGGTGTCCTGGGGGTCGGTGCTCTGGGTGGCGTAGTAGTTCTCGATGTGGAACCCGTCCCCGTATCCGTACGGGCCGCCCGGCACGGATCCGGCCTGGGCGGTACGGCTCAACAGCCGGTCGAGGCGGGACAGCGGCAGCACCGCCTCCGACTCGCCCGCCTCGGCCACGATCGCCGGCACGCCTCCGCTGCGCGGCGCGACGATGCCGCCCTCCGCCAGCATGGGGATGCGCGGGATGTTCACGCCGAAGGTCTTGCCGCCGACGAGGGGGACCCAGCCGGGGATCGAGACGTGGATGCCGTTGAGGGCGCCGATGGCGGAGTTGATGAGCCCGATGACCAGGTTGAGCGGGGACTTCACCGCCGACAGGATCCCGTCGAACACCCCGCCCGCGAAGCGGGAGAGCCCGCCCCAGGCGCCGGACAGGGCGTCCCTGACGGTGTCGAACGCGCCGGGTATGAAGCTGGCGATCCACAGGGCGATGGGCAGGATCGCGCCCTTGATCCCGTTCCAGACGGACGAGATGATCTTCCCGGTGCTCTTCATCAGCGGGCCGATCGCCTTCATGACGGTGTCGACGACCTTGCCGATGACGTCGAAGGCGACCTTCATGATCTTCTGCATCGCCTTCGACTTGGTCGCCATGGCGACGACCTTCTCGATGAGCGGCGCGAAGAGTTCGAGCAGCATCCCGATGACGTTGCCCTTCATGGCCTTGTTGAGCCCCTTGAACCCCCCGTCGGCCTTCTTGAGCCCGCCTTGCAGCTTCCCCATGGAAACCCCGCCGGCCCCGGCGTCCTTGCCGACCTTCCCGACGGACTTCGCCGCCTGGTCGGCGGCGGTCTTCATCCCCTTGAGCTCCTTGGCGGACTGCTGGGCGGCCCCCTTGATCCGCCCGACATTGGTATTGGCCGTCCCGGCCTGCCTACCGAGCGACCCGGCGGAGCGGCCGGCGCCGTCGATTCCTGTTTTGAACCCTTTTAGCGAGCCGGAGGCTCGGGTCAGGGATTGGACTAGGGACATCGGTCACTCACCTCATCCAATTTCTCGACCAAGCGCGGACACGGCCTGACGCAAACCGGAAATGTTTCGATTGATGGCTGCGTAAGCGTCTTTGGTCTGCTGCAGACTCTTCTCGGTGTCCTTCTTCTTCTGCTCGGCCTGCTGCGCGATTCGTCTCACCTCGATCTGAGCACGACCTGCCTCCCGCCGGGCCTTCTCCAGGCGCTCAAGACTCTCTCTGACCACCACTTGGTTGATGAGACCGGGGTTGCGTCGGGCATCACGCATGCTGTTGGTGAGATCGCTCTGCCTCGCTTCCAGCTGTCGTGAGGCACCTACTGCTCTGGACTGCGCTCGTTCGCTCTCGCTTCGGGTCCAAGGCGTCGTCCATATTTGGTGACCGAAAAAGCTGAGACCCTTTTCGTCCATTTTCAGGCCGGTGAAGTCCGCCTTGGCCAAGGTGGCGCCACCTGCAAATCCGGCGAACCCGAGTTTGGCGGTGTCCAGTCCCACACTAAGAGCGTTGACTGACACGGCCAGATCGCTGACGACCTTTTTGGTCGGCTTGTATTCGTCGGCGAGGAATTTACCGAAGACGGGCTCAAGCAAGCCCTCGCCCGTAAGCCAACCCGTTTGCGCAGGAGCGTCGTCTTTCGCTGCCATGTGGTCTCTTTCCGCTGTCGGTTTGCACTATTTGCTACTTTTGCCATGGTGGATAAACCGGGCATCTGTGCTAAGTTCAGGTCTGCGCACGGTAAAGTATTCGCTAGGAGGGGCGCTGTGGTAGTGACGATGGCGGTTATCTGGGTCGCGGTCCACTTAATGCTGTTTGGTCTTGTGATGTATCCATTCGGTCTGCGTCCCATCTTTGTGAAGCGGAGACTTCTGGCCGTGGGGGTTAGGACGAAGGCCACGTGCGTTAGCAGTTACTGGTCCGAAGATCGCGTATCGGAGCGGTTCAACTTCACAGTGGACGGGTTTACCTTCTCCCATAGCAGCTCACTGCGATGGAGTCGTATAGCGAGCGATGGCGAAACGGTAGAAATCGTCTACGATCCCAAAAGGCCCTCACGGGCGCGCACGGTTCGGGAGCTCAATGGGCGCACCGAAGTTCGCTTCATGATAATTGGCAGCCTGGTGGCCATGGTGTGTTTCAACCTGTTCTACATCAAGGCCTTCATCGGCCTCTTCCAATATCTCTTCGGCGGCTGAGCGAAAGCGGGCCGATTGCGTGCCGGTCCAGGAGGAATGTGTAACGTCGTCGTGGTGCTACGACACTGAAGCTCGCGCGGCACCTATACAGCGCTGAACGGCGTTGACTTGGTGCCCCGTGCCGACCTTCTGCACATGCCGAATGCTCAGCGAGAAGACTCGATGGCCATGTGTATCGGGTTACGTGCTGGCTTCGGGCACGGTTCACGTAGCGGCGAAGGAGAGAGTGTCCCGTCCGCCCCCTAAGTAAAGTCCCGCCAGGCAAAGAAGCGCTCCGGCTGGGGAGGATGGGCGTATCGGGCTCCTGGAGAGGTCTTCCCGGAGCCGGTGCGGATACGGCTATGCGCCAGGCGCATTCGGCGGGGGCGCCGCCTCCGGATAGTCCAGTAGGTCGGCGTACTCGCTGGAATTGATCGTCGTCGTCATCCAATTGGCCACCCGCAGGTGGTTCACCGTCGCGGCGAGGGGGCGAGATGACACTGTCTCGCCTTGCCAGTCGAAGAAGGCAACGGTGTAGTAAGCGTGGCAGGCCGGCTTCGAGGGTCTCGCCGTGTCCGGCGAAGAACACGCCGAGGCTTCGCCGCCGCTGTTCTGGCTGACCGTGCCGAGTCGCACTACTCAGGCGTTTTCGCGCGTCGACTCTATTCCCTTGCTTTATGACAGCTCCTCGGTAGATGCTCCCCTGGCTTTGATCTTGGCGTGATCTTAGTCAGCCTTCGAGAAGAAGTGCATTCTTCCCAGGTATTTCAGCCCGGCCCTGTGGGCATTGGTTTTCGAATTGGAGGCTGGCGAATGCCGACGATTACCCTTTCTGGAATCCTCTCTCTGGGGCGCTGGTGGATTTTCTTAGAGGGTATGGCCTGGGTGTCCTGTGCCGTTGGGCTCGCGGTGGCTGACATCTATGCCCATCGCAGAAGGGTGACGACATCCGCTCGGTGTATCCATGTGGAGAGCGAACCGGGCGGAATCGCTAGACACACCCTCGAAAGGGTTCCCGTCGCGAGCGAGAAAAAGCTCGTCACTCTGCGCACCAAGGGGGAGGCGGTACGTCCGCAGGGGGTGGTGAAGATCTCCTATGACCCAAAGAACGCCCACGAGGTATTCGTGGCCGCTGAACATCCTCGAATATCTCGCCTGCGCGGCGAATTGTTCATCGCGGGCATAGGTTTCGTACAGATCTTCTACGTTCTCATCAGGTGGGGGATTTCCTGAGAATTCCCTCCGCGCCATGGGCTGCTTGCGGTGCACTGCTCAGCTGAAAAAGCGCGCGAGATCCGTAGGCGTCGGCATGCCAGACCCCTGGTCCGGCTCCTGGTCGGGATGCGGAGACGGATCCGCGTGCCCTTCCGTCATACCCGGCCGCGGTACCGCCTCCGGATAGTCCAGCGGATCCGCGTCCTCGCCCGAATTGATCGTCGCCGTCATCCAGTTGGCCACCGCGAGGTGGTCCACGGCGGCGGCGAGGAGGTGGGTGGTGGAGTCCCACTCCACCGCCTCGCCGTGCAGGTCGCGGTTGACCGCGCTGTCGCGCGGCAGGTGCTTGACCAGGACCGCGAGCCGGCGGGACGTCAGCGTGCCGCGGTGCCAGTCGAGGAGGTCGACGGCGTAGTGCCGCAGCAGGTCGGCTTCGAGAGCCTCGGCGTGTTCTTCGACGAACGCGTCGAGGCTCAGTCTTCCCCCAGGCCGAGCCCGGTCTCCTTGCCGTACGCCTCCAGGATCGCGGCGATGTCCTGCATCGTGATGTCGTGCTCCAGGAACTTCTTGAACTGCGCCTCGCCGAGCAGCAGTCCGAGGAGCCCATCGACATCGCTGTCGTCGAGCTCGCGCAGCGCACGGGCGGTGCGGTGGCCGATCTCGGTGGGGAGTTCGAAGGTGTCGCCGTCCAACTGGAAGGACCAGGCGGCCCCGTGGGCCTCCAGGCGCTGGGCGCGGGCCGCGTTGACGTCGAATCCGGGCATGGGGTGCTGCTCCTCAGGTAGGAAGAAGAAGGGGAAGGGGGGGGCGCCGCCCCGGGGAGGGGAGGGCGGGGCGGCGCCGATTCGGGTGGTGTGTGGAAACGGGCGGGGCCGACGCGGCCGAAGCGCGTCAACTCCCGCCCGCAGACGGCTACTTCGTGCCGAAGGACTTGTCCTTCATCAGCCACGTCGCCAGCGGCGCGTCCGCCTTCGCGGCCATCGCGGTGAAGGTGACGCCCAGCTTCACCGCGCCCTTGCGGTTGAGGTCGACGTCGTCGGAGACGGTCACCAGGCCGCGCGGGACCACGAAGCGGTAGCGCACCTCGGCGCCGTCGGAGAACTCGACGCCGAGCGCGCGCTCGTCCTCGCCCTGGTCGCTGTGGATCTCGTACTTGTAGAGACCCGAGTTCGGGGCGCTCTCGACGACCTCGCCGCCGCCGAAGAAGAACGGCAGCGTGTCCTCGTTGAGCTGGAGCATGCCGAACTTCAGGGTGAGCTCGCGCTCGGTGTAGATCGTGCGGGCCGGAGTCAGCGACTGCCAGGTGTCGATGTTGGCGGTCTTGCCCTTGCGGCCGAACTTCACGCCGTCGGTGCTGGTGTAACCCAGGTCGTGCCAGGCGGCGCCCCACTCCGTGGTGGTGTCGGCGGGGGCGTCGGTGCCGACCTTGGCGAGGAAGATGCGGCCGGTGCCGGCCACGCGGATCTCGCTCGGGTTCATTCCGGACATGTGGTTCTCCTTGTTCGTTGTTCGTTCGGGGTTCGGTCCGTTCGGGACCTGGCCCGTTCTGGCGCATGGCCCCTTCGGGACATGCGAAAGGCCCCGCCGATGTCGGCAGGGCCTCGATGGGGAGGGGCGGTCAGGACGGGCGCAGCGAGAGGCGCACCGTGGTGAGGTAGCGGTTGCCGGCCGGCCGGTTGTAGTCCGGCAGCCAGCGCACGGCCTCGGTCTCGACGGCATCGGTGACGACCGCCGTGCCGTATGTGGTGCCGCGGAGCTGGAGGAGCGCGGCGCGGACCGAGAGGGACACGGTGTGTGCCGCCGTCTTGGTCGGGCCGTACACCTCCAACTCGACGAGCGGGGTGTCGAGATGGAGGTCGTCGACCCAGGCGCCGCCGGTCCGGGAGACCAGCACCACCTGCTGCGTACCGTCGAAGCCGGCCGGCGGACGGTTGTCGACCGTCACCCCGGCCAGCTCCGGCCGGTACTTGAGGTGGTCGACGATCAGGCGCTCCACATCGGGGAACGTGAGCAGGGCCTCGCTCAACAGGGCCTCCTTTCGAAGGCTCGAAGGGTCGAAGGCTCGAAGACTTGGTGAGCCGAAGGGGAGGGGCGCGTCGAGCGGCCGGCGGGGCGCGGGCCGCGCGGGACAGTGCGGAGGGCGGGAGAGCGGGCTGCCGTTCGGCCCGTACGCCCCGTCGGAGCGCTCAACGCGAAGCGGCGGACGCCGACGCCCGGTTGAAGGCGCAGCTCCGCCGCTGCACTTATTGTGAACGAGATCGCGCGGGCGCGCAACTTGAAGTTTCTGGCGCGCAATTACGTGTGGGGGGGCAGGGGGTGCGGTCGAGCCGTCGGCCCATGGGCGGCGGGAGGTGCGGGCCTTAGGGAACACAGTGTCAGTTCCACGGGTTAGGTTTGTGGTTGTCGCGCGCTCCGGGACATCTCATGACGGATGGCCGGGGGCGGCAAGGAAGGGCGTATGAGCCGACGAAGAGCACCTGGGGGTGGCATGAGCGAGCAGGTCGTGGGGTGCGGGGGAGTCGCCCGGTGAGCGTGTACAGCGAGCGCGTCTCGGACGTGGTGATCGCCACCGTGGAAGTGGCCGCCGACTCGGCCAACTCCGGATCCTTCACGCCCGAAGTCGCCCAGGCGCTCACCGCGGTCGTCGGCAAGGTGGCTGAGCGGGCCATCGGAGACGCGGAGCTGAACGGGTTCGTCACCGGGTGGCAGGAGGCGATGGCCACCCTGGGGGACGACAGCCCGGCCGGCGCGCAGGTCTACCAGGTGCCGGCGTGGGACGTCCGGGGCCCGGTGGGCCGTGGCGCCCCGCGCCCCCGGGTGCGGTAGCCGTCGAACGCGTACGCAACAGTGCCCCGCAGCCACATCGGCTGCGGGGCACTGTTCGTATGGGGAGCGGAGGGGGCCGGGGAGGGCCGGCGTATGTATAGGAGCCCCGGCAGCACTGCACATGTAGCAGCACCGCACATATACATGTAGCAGCACCGCACATATAGGGGAGCCGGGCAGGCCGTATCTGTGGAGCCCTATCTCCCTGTCCATAGAGGCGGTACCTGTAGAGGAAGGTCAGGCACGGAGTTCGTGTGCTCGCCGGGTCGCGCGTTCGGCGGCGAAGACGTCCGCCAGGTGGAAGAGGTGGGATCGGCCGCTGCGGCCCGCCGGTGCGATGTGCCCGAGCTGGACCCACTTGCGGATGGTGCCCGGGGCGACCGCCGCCTCCTCGGCCGCCATCGCCGTGGTGATGAGGGCGGCGGTCGGCGGGTAGAGCGGTGTGGCACCGGCCGGTCGGACCGTACGCGTCGTACTCATCGTGCGCCCGCCCCCTTCGAGCCGGGCCGGTCGAGCCCGGCGGGACCCGGCCGCACCCCGTCCTGAGCCGACGTCAGCTCCGCCAGGTCGCCGGCCGTCGTCTCCGCCAGGTCCTGCCATTCGGCGCGGGTCCAGGCGTGCCGGTGCGCCGCGTCCGTGCGGCAGCCGCAGTCCGAAGTCGCGCAGCGGCAGCCCGGGTTGACGCACAGAACGGTCTCGCGGTGCGGGAAGACGCGCAGGGACACGGAGTCGCAGTGCGGGCAGCGGCCGCCGACGCGGACCGGGCTCTCGGCGTCGCCGAGCGCCAGCGAGCAGCGGCGGGCCATCCGGCGGGCCTCACCGCGTACGTGTTCGGCGAGGACCGGCCGCTCGGCGATCCGGTCGAGCAGGGCGACGAGCCGGCCCAGCCGGTCGGGCACCGTGCCGCGCGGCGGACGCGGCAGGCGGAGCTTCTCGCACACCGCCTCCTCCAGCTCGACCACGCCGTCCGTGATGTCGCGGATGGTGTCGGAGACGAAGAGGCGGATCGGCGCGGCCGGAGCGGTGGGCCGGCCCGAGTGCCCGCCGCCGAGCGGACGGGCGCCGCGGCTGGGGGCGAGCTCCTGGTGGAGCTCGGGAAACTGGCGGAGCAGGATGCCGAGCCAGACGGCGGCGGGGTCGGGACGGTGACTCATGACTGCTCCTGAAGACGGCCGGTACGGGACCGGGCGGTGACGGGGAGGGAGACGGGGGCGGCGACGGGAACTTCCTGGCCGTTGCGCCACAGCCGCCCGCCGCTCACGCCGTCGAACCAGCTGGTGCGCGGCGCGACGGCCTCCAGACAGGCGCGGCGGACGGGGCAGCCGCCGCAGGCGCGCAGGGCGGGCCGGGCGGCCTCGGGCTCGCGGGCGAAGACCGCACGGTCGGGCAGGCCGATGCAGGCGGCGCGGGTGCGCCAGTCCTGGGAGCGCCGGGCGGTGGGATGGGCTCCCCGGGACAGGGGTGCGCGGACGAGCGCGGGTGCGGGCATGGGATGGGATCCCTCTCGGGAAGCGTGAGTACGAAGTACGGAGTGCGGGGCTACGGGCTACGGGGAGCGCGAGGAGGCGAGGAGGCGAGAAGCGCGGGGAATGCGAGGGGTGGGGTGCGAACACCCTCTTGTTGCGGTTGCGCAATCAACGTTACCGATATTGCGTGCGAGTGCGCAACAAGCGTCGCTCGTTGTTGCGGGCCGCAGGCCGTCCGTCGTCTCTACGCCATACCTTCACGCTGGCAATACCGCGATTTTGCCTGCCGGGGTGGTTAGTTGCGGGCTCGCGCAGCATGCTGGTTATTGCGCGCGCGAACGAAACGGTAGGGTCGGGATGGTTGCGGAGGGAGCGTGCTATGGGCGAGAAAAGCTCGGATATGGAGCGGTTTGCGGGCTGGGTCGAGGACCTGATGCGCGAGCGCGGATATGACATCGACAGTCCGCGGGGCGGCGGCCGGTCCCGGCTCGCCGAGGACGCGGGCGTGCACCGGGCCGCGGTGACCCGGCTGTTGCAGCGGCAGAGCCTGCCCGACCTGGAGACCATGCGCGCTCTCGCGCGGGTCCTGGGGGTCGGCCTTCGGGACATGCTGATCGAGTCGGGCCGGGTCACGGCCGACGACCTGCCGGTGCCGGACGGGGCCGGCGGGGGCGCCGGGCGCGGCCGGGTCACACCGGCCGAGGCGGCCGAACTGCTCGGCATCCCGGACAGTCACCGCCGGCAGTTCGTCGAGATGGCGGAGATGATCATCGCGGTGAGCGGGGCCCGCCCCGAGGGCGTACACCCCAGGCGGCGCGACGCCTCGGCGAGCAGCTGAATGACGTGCCTCTTCGTCGACCTCGGTGCCAGACCCTGGACCGAAACCGGGGCCGACGAGGGGCCGACGAGGGGCCAACGCAGGGCCGCACCCGGGCCAACCTCGGCTCAACCCCGAGCCGAACCCCGGCCCAACCTCGGGCCGACCCCGGGGCCGACGAGGGGCCAACGCGGAGCCGATGCAGGGCCGACCCCGGCCCAAGCTCGGGTCGACCCCGGGCCCACCCCGGGCCAACCTCGGGCCGACCCCGGGGTCGAAGAGGGGCCAACGCGGAGCCGGTACAGGGCCGACCCCGCGCCAATCCCAGCCCAAGCTCGGGCCGACCCCGGGCCGGCCCTTAGGTCGACCGCGGCCCGGCGCGGGGTCGGGCCCCGGGATCGGGTGGCGCGGTCGCCGGGGCGTTCACCGGCGTGTCGGCGTGGACGGCATTTGTTTTGACCCAAGTCGATGAGGTAGGTACGCTCAGACCTTGTGCCTGGGGTGTGCCTGGGCTCCGCTGCGTGCCTACGTCCGCAGCGCGAGCTCCTAGACCGGCCGCCGCAATCTGCGCTTCTCCTGCCCTCGGGCGGGAGCATGCAGTATTCGACACACCCGACCGCGTGGGTCGGAGACGTGTTTCAGGTTAGTTTTACTACGGCACACAGAAACCGGAGAAGTAGTGCCTACGATCCAGCAGCTGGTCCGGAAGGGCCGGCAGGACAAGGTCGAGAAGAACAAGACGCCCGCGCTTGAGGGTTCCCCCCAGCGCCGTGGCGTCTGCACGCGTGTGTTCACGACCACCCCGAAGAAGCCGAACTCGGCACTCCGTAAGGTCGCGCGTGTGCGTCTGACCTCCGGCATCGAGGTCACGGCCTACATCCCGGGTGAGGGACACAACCTGCAGGAGCACTCGATCGTGCTCGTGCGCGGTGGCCGTGTGAAGGACCTGCCGGGTGTTCGTTACAAGATCATCCGCGGCTCGCTCGACACCCAGGGTGTCAAGAACCGCAAGCAGGCCCGCAGCCGCTACGGCGCCAAGAAGGAGAAGTAAGAATGCCTCGTAAGGGCCCCGCCCCGAAGCGCCCGGTCATCATCGACCCGGTCTACAGCTCTCCTCTTGTCACCTCGCTGATCAACAAGATCCTCCTGGACGGCAAGCGCTCCACCGCCGAGCGCATTGTCTACGGTGCCATGGAGGGTCTTCGCGAGAAGACCGGCAACGACCCGGTCATCACGCTGAAGCGCGCGCTGGAGAACGTCAAGCCGTCCCTTGAGGTCAAGTCCCGCCGTGTCGGTGGCGCGACCTACCAGGTCCCGGTTGAGGTCAAGCCCGGCCGCCAGTCGACCCTCGCGCTGCGCTGGCTCGTGGGTTACTCCCGCGCCCGCCGTGAGAAGACCATGACCGAACGCCTCATGAACGAGCTGCTCGACGCCTCCAACGGCCTCGGCGCTGCTGTCAAGAAGCGTGAGGACACCCACAAGATGGCCGAGTCCAACAAGGCCTTCGCGCACTACCGCTGGTAGTCGCTACCCACATCGAGACCGAGAGAAGACTGAGCCGATATGGCTACCACTTCACTTGACCTGGCCAAGGTCCGCAACATCGGGATCATGGCTCACATCGACGCGGGCAAGACGACCACCACCGAGCGGATCCTGTTCTACACCGGCGTCTCGTACAAGATCGGTGAGGTCCACGACGGCGCTGCCACGATGGACTGGATGGAGCAGGAGCAGGAGCGCGGCATCACGATCACGTCCGCCGCGACGACCTGCCACTGGCCGCTTGAGGACGTCGACCACACCATCAACATCATCGACACCCCGGGCCACGTGGACTTCACGGTCGAGGTGGAGCGTTCGCTCCGCGTCCTCGACGGTGCGGTCACCGTGTTCGACGGTGTCGCCGGTGTGGAGCCGCAGTCCGAGACGGTCTGGCGTCAGGCCGACCGTTACGGCGTTCCGCGTATCTGCTTCGTCAACAAGCTCGACCGCACCGGCGCTGAGTTCCACCGCTGCGTGGACATGATCGTGGACCGCCTCGGCGCGACCCCGATCGTGATGCAGCTGCCGATCGGTTCCGAGGCCAACTTCGAGGGCGTTGTGGACCTGGTCCGCATGAAGGCCCTCGTGTGGTCCGCGGAAGCGACCAAGGGCGAGATGTACGACGTCGTCGACATCCCGGCCACGCACACCGAGGCCGCTGAAGAGTGGCGCGGCAAGCTGGTCGAGACCGTCGCGGAGAACGACGACCAGATCATGGAGCTCTTCCTTGAGGGCGTCGAGCCCACCGAGGAGCAGCTGTACGCCGCGGTGCGTCGCATCACCATCGCGTCCGGCAAGGGCGGCGACACCACCGTCACCCCCGTGTTCTGTGGCACCGCGTTCAAGAACAAGGGCGTTCAGCCCCTGCTCGACGCCGTCGTCCGCTACCTGCCTTCCCCCCTGGACGTCGAGGCCATCGAGGGCCACGACGTCAAGGACCCGGAGGTCGTGGTCAAGCGCAAGCCGTCCGACGAGGAGCCCCTCTCGGCGCTGGCGTTCAAGATCGCGAGCGACCCGCACCTGGGCAAGCTCACCTTCATCCGGATCTACTCCGGACGCCTTGAGGCCGGCACCGCGGTGCTGAACCCCATCAAGGGCAAGAAGGAGCGCATCGGCAAGATCTACCGCATGCACGCGAACAAGCGTGAGGAGATCGAGTCGGTGGGCGCCGGTGACATCGTCGCCGTCATGGGCCTGAAGCAGACCACCACCGGTGAGACGCTGTGCGACGACAAGGCCCCGGTGATCCTGGAGTCCATGGACTTCCCGGCGCCGGTGATCCAGGTCGCCATCGAGCCCAAGTCCAAGGGTGACCAGGAGAAGCTGGGTGTCGCCATCCAGCGTCTCGCGGAGGAGGACCCCTCCTTCCAGGTGCACTCGGACGAGGAGACCGGCCAGACCATCATCGGTGGTATGGGCGAGCTTCACCTCGACGTCCTCGTCGACCGTATGCGTCGCGAGTTCAAGGTCGAGGCGAACGTCGGCAAGCCGCAGGTCGCGTACCGCGAGACGATCCGCAAGGTCGTCGAGCGCGTGGACTACACCCACAAGAAGCAGACCGGTGGTACCGGTCAGTTCGCCAAGGTGCAGATCGCGATCGAGCCCATCGAGGGCGGCGAGGCGTCGTACGAGTTCGTGAACAAGGTCACCGGTGGCCGCATCCCCCGGGAGTACATCCCGTCGGTGGACGCGGGTGCGCAGGAGGCCATGCAGTTCGGCATCCTGGCCGGCTACGAGATGACCGGCGTCCGCGTCATTCTTCTCGACGGTGGCTACCACGAGGTCGACTCCTCCGAGCTCGCGTTCAAGATCGCCGGTTCGCAGGCCTTCAAGGAGGCCGCGCGCAAGGCTTCGCCCGTGCTCCTTGAGCCGATGATGTCCGTCGAGGTCACCACGCCCGAGGACTACATGGGTGAAGTCATCGGTGACATCAACTCCCGCCGTGGCCAGATCCAGGCCATGGAGGAGCGCAGCGGCGCCCGCGTCGTGAAGGGCCTCGTGCCCCTCTCGGAGATGTTCGGCTACGTCGGCGACCTCCGCAGCAAGACCTCGGGTCGCGCAAGCTACTCGATGCAGTTCGACTCCTACGCCGAGGTTCCGCGGAACGTCGCCGAGGAGATCATCGCGAAGGCCAAGGGCGAGTAACTCTTCCGAGTTCACGCTTTAGGCTTGTCACCGGAGCCACTGGGGCATTCGGCGTAAACCATCAGGTTTACGGTGAATGCCCCGGGCCCCGGCATCCCAGCAAAGATCACCTGGCGCCGATGAAGCAAGGCGTACAGAACCACTCCACAGGAGGACCCAGTGGCGAAGGCGAAGTTCGAGCGGACTAAGCCGCACGTCAACATCGGCACCATCGGTCACATTGACCACGGTAAGACGACCCTCACGGCCGCCATTACCAAGGTGCTGCACGACGCGTACCCGGACCTGAACGAGGCCTCGGCCTTCGACCAGATCGACAAGGCTCCTGAGGAGCGCCAGCGCGGTATCACGATCTCGATCGCGCACGTCGAGTACCAGACCGAGTCGCGTCACTACGCCCACGTCGACTGCCCCGGTCACGCGGACTACATCAAGAACATGATCACGGGTGCCGCGCAGATGGACGGCGCGATCCTCGTGGTTGCCGCCACCGACGGCCCGATGCCGCAGACCAAGGAGCACGTGCTCCTGGCCCGCCAGGTCGGCGTTCCGTACATCGTCGTCGCGCTGAACAAGGCCGACATGGTGGACGACGAGGAGATCCTGGAGCTCGTCGAGCTTGAGGTCCGTGAGCTCCTCTCCGAGTACGAGTTCCCGGGCGACGACCTGCCGGTCGTCAAGGTCTCGGCGCTCAAGGCGCTTGAGGGCGACAAGGAGTGGGGCCAGTCGGTCCTGAACCTGATGGCCGCCGTCGACGAGGCGATCCCGCAGCCCGAGCGTGACGTCGACAAGCCGTTCCTGATGCCGATCGAGGACGTCTTCACGATCACCGGTCGTGGCACCGTCGTCACCGGTCGTATCGAGCGTGGTGTCCTGAAGGTCAACGAGACCGTCGACATCGTCGGTATCAAGACCGAGAAGACCACCACCACGGTCACCGGCATCGAGATGTTCCGCAAGCTGCTCGACGAGGGCCAGGCCGGTGAGAACGTCGGTCTGCTGCTTCGTGGCATCAAGCGCGAGGACGTCGAGCGCGGCCAGGTCATCATCAAGCCCGGTTCGGTCACGCCGCACACCGAGTTCGAGGCCCAGGCGTACATCCTGTCCAAGGACGAGGGTGGCCGTCACACGCCGTTCTTCAACAACTACCGCCCGCAGTTCTACTTCCGTACCACGGACGTGACCGGCGTCGTTACCCTCCCCGAGGGCACCGAGATGGTCATGCCGGGCGACAACACCGCCATGAACGTCGCGCTGATCCAGCCCGTCGCCATGGAGGAGGGCCTCAAGTTCGCCATCCGTGAGGGTGGCCGGACCGTGGGCGCCGGCCAGGTCGTCAAGATCGTCAAGTAAGTACTTGACCGTCTGACCTGGTAGCTCGCTGAGCTGTCAGAAGAGCCCCGCACCTTTCGAGGTGCGGGGCTCTTCGCCGTCCGTGCGGGGTTCGCCGTCCGTACGGGTTCGCTGTCCGTACGGGGTTCGCCGTCCGTACGGGGATCCGCGAGGCTTCAGGGCCGCCAGGACCAGGGAGCGGCGTCCACCCCGAGCCCCAGCGCGAGCGGGTGCCCTTCGCGGACGTACAGCGTGGGCGGGCCGACCGGGACCGTGCCCCGGGGCCGCTTCAACACCCGCCCCGCGCCCGCGAGTTGGACCTGCCCCTGCTCGTCCGTACCCAGCACGTATCCGCCGGCCGCGCCGACCGGCCCGTACCCGTCGAGGGAGACCGGCTTCGCCGCGCTGCCGTCCGCGTGCACGGAGGTGAGGCGCGCGGACGCGGGGGAGCCCGGGTCCTGGCGGGCCTTCTTCGGATCGGCCGAGGAGCGGTAGAGCAGCTGTACGCCGTCGCCGAGCGCGACCGGGGCCACCGCGTCCACGGCGAGCGGCAGCCGGGACGGCACGGGGGCGAGCGGGCGGCCGGGGGCGCTCTGGGTCCAGTGGTGCACGGTGTCGGCGCCGGCCGCGAAGACATGGACGCGCCCGCGCCCGTCCACGACGGCGCTCAGCCCCTCCTGCACGGACTCCCCGCCCAGATCGCGCCACGGCCCCCAGCTGCCGCCCGCCTCCCGGACACGGGAGCTGATGCCGCGCTCGGCGTTGCGCACGAAGAGGTGGACGCGGCCGTCCGGTGCGGCGACCGCGGTGGGCGGCCCGATCCGGCGCCCCCGGTCGTCCCCCCGCTCGGGGTTCCCGAGCCCCTTCCACGCCCCGAACTTCCCACCGGGCGCGCCCTGTTCAAGGGCGACGATCTCCCGGGTGTTGGCGCCGGCCCGCCCCTGGAGCGAGGAGAACCGCAGCGCGAAGAGCAGCTGCCGCCCGTCGGCCAGGGTGGCACCGCCGAGCACGGGGGCGAGCGGCGAGCCGCCCAGGTCCTCGGGCTCGCCCCAGCCGTCGTCGGCGTTGCGGCTCCACCGCACCGCCCGCAGCCCGAGCACGCCGTAGGCCTGGGCGCCGTCGCCGGACGCGAGCAGCCGGGCGCCGGGGTGTCGGTAGTGGGTGGAGCGCACCCACCCCTTCCAGTTGGTCAGCGGCCGGTTCCCGCCCACGTTGTAGTCCCCGCACCCACCGGGGTTCCCGCACTGCCAGTCCTTGCTGCCGCCGTACGGCACGAGATGCGCGGCCTTCTCGGCGAGCACCCTCGGCGGCAGGTTCTTGGGCCAGTGCCGGTTGTAGTACGCCCGGTAGGCGGTGGCGAGGAAGGCGTTGCCGCGCTCGGCGTGCCGGATCAGCGCGGCCCAGGCGAAGGAGGCGGCGGCGGTGTGGTCGGCGTGGTCGGAGTACCCCGGCTGTTCGGAGTCGTGCGACCGGTTGACCGGCGAGCTGTGCTGGATGTCCGGGTCGGGGTCGAGGGTCTGGACGAGGGTGGGCTCGTAGTCGGCGAGCAGCCCTTCGAGGACGTCCACCATGCTGTCGTACGTGTACGCCTTGGCCCGGGTGAGCGGGGACCCCTCGGCGATGACGACGGGCAGCTGGAGGTGACGGTCCTCCCAGAGGCTCGGCAGGCCCATCCTCCCCCCGAGCGGGGTGTGCATCGCGGTGTTGAGGAACACCAACTCCACGCTGCGGCCCCGGTGTTGGAGCCGGTTGACCTCGGCGCGGTGCCCGCCGCGCAGCTCGGCGACGGACTTCTCCCACGGGGTGTACCGGTCCATCCCGAGCAGGGTGGCGTACGCCTGCCGCAGCCCCTGGTGCCGGGCGGAGGAATAGGCGGCCTTGTCGTAGACGTGCGGCCCGGTGTCACTGACCACCCGGTTGTCCCCGTTGGCCTCCCCGCCGGTGACGTAGACGCTGACCAGCGGGACCCCGGAGTCCAGGGTGTGCTGGGTGTCCGGGTTCATGAAGTACAGGTCGTCGTCGGGGTGGGCGAGGATCTGGAGGAGGAGGGGGCGGTGGGATGCGGCGCCGAGCGGGGCGGCCGGGCCCGCCACGCGCCCCCGGCCCGTACTGGGCACGGAGCATCCGGCGAGGCCCACGGTGAGCCCTGCGGCGGCGCCCCCCAGCACGGCCCTTCGTCCCGGCCCCGCGGGCCTTGCCGTCTCGTCCACGTCCATCCCGTCCACCACTCGCCCCGGTTCCCGGCGATCCGGTGGGATCGCGCGTCCAGGTAGATGGGAGAGCGGCGGGAGGGGTTGCGTGCCAGGGTTGGCGGGGCCTCCGCTTTACCGTGCTTTCACCGGAAGAAGATCGACTTCGGCCCAGACGGTCTTTCTGGGGACGGGCCCGAGTGCGACGCCCCAGCGGTCGGCGAACGCCTCCACGAGGATCAGGCCGCGTCCCGATGTGGCATCCGGGGACGGGGGCCGGCGTCGGGGGAGATCGTCACCCCGGGTGTCCGTCACCTCGATGCGGAGCACGTCCGTGGTGGCGTGGAGGGCAAGCCGGAAGTCCCGCCCGGGGAGCCGGCCGTGCGTGGCGGCGTTCGCGGCGAGCTCGGCGACGAGGTGTTCGGCGGTGTCGATGACGCCGGGTGGCAGGCCCCAGGTGCGCAGCCACTCCGTGGCGAGGAAGCGGGCCAGGTGCGCGCCGCGTGGCGTGGAGGACAGCAGCACGCTGAACTGCCGTACGGGGGCGAGGGGTTGGGTGGAGTTTTTCGGATTCACGTGACCGAGCGTGGTGGTGCGCGCCTACCGTGAATAGTGACTTGGCGGGTCCGTACGGTGACTGTCCGGAGTTTGTCCGGCGTTGTCGTGGCTGTCGGCGCGGGCCGGACGGGTAGGGGCGTTGCGGCGTGTGCGTACGACGGAGGGGTGCGGGATGCGGCAGGTGGACGGCGAGGCGGCCCGGCTCAAGGGCGAGGCGGACGAGCCGGGCTGGGAGGTCGACCCGGACGACGACTGGGGCGTGGCCGTGGTCACGACGGTTGGGCGCCAGTTGAAGCTGCGGCGCGAGACGAGGGGGATGCGGGCCGCCGAGTTCGGGGTTGCGGTGGGGTACGGCGAGGACATGGTCTACAAGATCGAGGGAGGCAAGCGGATCCCTCAGCCCGAGTATCTGGACAAGGCGGACGAGGTCTTGGGGGCGGGTGGGCTCATCGCGGCGATGAAGGAGGACGTGGCGAAGGTCCGGTATCCGAAGAAGGTTCGGGAGTTGAAGAAGCTGGAGGCCAAGGCGGTCGAGATCGCCGTCTACGAGTGCAACATCATCGCGGGGCTGTTGCAGACGCCGGAGCACGCGTGGGCCCTGATCGGCGCAGCGCAGCCGCCGTACTCGCCGGACGATGTGGAGCGCATGGTGGCCGCACGCTTGTCTCGACAGGCGATCTTCGAGCGCGAGCCGGCTCCCTCGATCCACTTTGTGCTGGAAGAGGCCCCGCTGCGCCGACAGGTTGGGGGCACAATGGCGTGGGGACAGCAACTCGAACGTCTGCTGGAGGTGGGGCGATTGCGCAACGTCACGCTTCAGGTCATGCCGACGAACACCGAGGCGCATCCAGGCTTGGACGGCAGGATCGAGTTCCTGAAGTTCCCGGACGGGACGGCGGTGGGGCGTGCCGACGGCGAATTCAACGGGCGACCGACCACTGACCCAAAACAGCTTCGCATCATCGAGCTGCAATATGGCACCATCCGGGCGCAAGCTCTCCCGCCTCGGGAGTCGCTGGCCTTCATTGGACGACTGCTGGGAGAGACATGATCCGCAATGCCCCCACCAGGGACGCCTCCGGTTTGGCGTGGTTCAAGAGCAGCTACAGCGGCGGCACCAACGGCGAGTCCTGTGTCGAGGTGGCTACAGCCCCAGGCGCGGTCCGCGTCCGCGACTCCAAGACCATAGGCGGCCCCCAGCTTGCGCTGACGCCGGACGCGTGGGCGGATTTCGTGTTGTACGCGTCGAAGAGCTGATCCTTCAACTGGTGCTGCCCCACGCCTGGTTGGCGCCGGGTGCGGGGCGCAGAGGACGGCATGCGGCTGCGCGAGGAGACGCTACGGGTAGCGCGGCAGTGAATCGGTGGAGATCGTCCACTCCGCGATGGCGACGTCCTCGCCGTAGACGAAGTCCTTCCGCGTCGCGTAACGGGGGCCGTCGGTGGTGGAGTGGATCTCGGACAGAACGGCGCCGGTCCCCGTGCGGGGGTCGAAGACCGCGTAGACGGGGACGCCGAGCAGGGGGTAGTCCCGCATCTTGCCCACCCAGTCATTGTCCGGGTTGGAGCGGGAGACGACTTCGATGGCGGCGATGAGGGTGCGGGGGTCGAAGGAGCCGTCGCCTTCCATGTCGGGTTCGCGGATCACGATGATGTCGGGGCGACGCATGATGTGCGCCACCTCGTCCTCGACGTCGGGTGCTCCCGCATGGGTGACGAGATCCTCCGGCATCACCTTCTCCAGGCGTTTGCGCACCCGCACGGCGGTGAACCAGCCTTCGCATCGCCCGGTATCGGTGCACGTCAGGCAGCATCGTGGACATCGGGCCGGCAGTCGCGGCAGTGGCCGGGGGCGGGTCCCCGGAAGGCCCGGTCGCAGGCTTCGCAATTCTGGAGCGGATCCGGACGCACCTGCACGGGGATGGGTGGCGGGAGCAGCGCCGCGAGGCGGTGGGCCAGCAGGGACGCCGGGTGATGCAGCGGCTCGGGGAGGTTCGCCGTCAGGGTGCGGCGTACGGCGTCGGGGTGGGCCCCGCGGTCGAGCCATGCGGCTACGAGTGGCGTGAGGCGGTCTACGTCCCGTTCCGCGAGCAGGAGGCGGGGTTCGTCACCGCGCAGCCCCTTGAGGAGTTGTGCGGCCTCGGGTGAGGGCACGGGGGCAGCCGGGGGTGGTGTGGGCGAGGACACGGAGGCCGACGGGGCAGGGGGCATGGTTCTGCGGGGCCTCGGCTCCGGGCGACGCGCGTCGGGTGGGCTGCACGGCGTCGCGCGGCCGTGCCCGGGCTGATTGCAGGACACCGTACGGGTGACGACCCGGCCGCTGGGCAGCCGCTCCCGGCTGCGCCTCAGGTACCCGTGCGCCTCCAGCTCGCGCAGCGCCGCGGCGATGCGGGCCTCGCCCTCGGGGAAGCGGTCGGCGAGGACCTTGATGCCGATGCGGGCCCCGGCGGGCAGGGACTGGATGTGTACGGCGAGGCCGATCGCGAGCAGGGAGAGCTCGCGGTGCTGGGCGAGGTGGTTGCCGACGACCGTGTAGCGATTGGTGTGCCGGGTGTTGGCGTGTACGACACCGGAGTGGGTGGTGCCGTCGGGAACGCGGGACGAGGGGCGCGGGGGCGCGCTAGGGTTCTGAAGAGCCATCGGGAAGGTTG
Source organism: Streptomyces sp. CB01201 (assembly GCF_002803085.1). GTDB lineage: Bacteria > Actinomycetota > Actinomycetes > Streptomycetales > Streptomycetaceae > Streptomyces > Streptomyces hundungensis. The sequence continues at coordinate 71,774 of NZ_NNBJ01000015.1, forward strand.
TGCTTCCTAGTTGGTCAGGCCCTCGATCGGGATGCCAGTCCCGGCCGGGGGCCGATGCATGTGTGGGGTTGTCGTCGCCTCGGAGGCCAGGGCTCCCGAGGCTGTCGGCGCGAGCATATGCCAGTCAACTGCCAGCAAATCCAGCGGAGTTGGGCGATGTCACCCGTGTGAGTGACGGGAGGCTGGAGGGGTTGGGAGGGGGATTTCCCTTCGGGAATTGAGGGCTTTTGATGGCGCGGGGCGCCGGGTCGCGGTGTGCCGGGCCGTGGGGAACCGAGTCGTGGGGGGTGCGACCCGGCGCCACCAACAGGAGGGGCATCGAGTGGTGTGCGGGGCTACGCGCGGCACTACCTGCCGCACGGGCAGTGCCGCGCGCCGGGGGAGTGTGAGGCAGGTGGGGATCGGTGGCAGGCCGGGGGCGGGGTTCTGTGGGGCCGGTGGCTGAGGTGCGGGTCCGGGGCCGGTCGGTCGAGGAGGTGGGCGCAACCGTTGCCGTCTGCTCGGTCGAGGAGGTGGGCGCAACCGCTGTCGTCTGCGTCGTCCGGTGCGTGGCCGGCGTCGTGCGCGTGGGGCAGGTGTTCGCCGTGGTGGAACCGGCGGTCCGGGCCCGGAGCATCGGGCGGGGCGGTCGCATCGAGCTCGACGGGCTGGAGCGGTACGGCCGTGCCGTGGACTTCGTCGATCCGCCGCACGCCGCGAGGGCCAGGCTCACCGGGCCCGGGATCGGACTGCCGGCGCCGGGGGTGATCATGGTCGCGGTGGCTCAGGGCGCCGGGGAAGAGGGGTCCGCACCGCACGGCTGCGTGCCGAATGCGTGAGCGCATGTGACGTGGGGTACGCTTCCCGGCTGCGATTGGCCAGGCCCTGCCCCGGTGTGGCAGACTATCGGGGTTGCTCGGTTGAGTGCCGATGCTGCGCGCCTCCCGCCGGGAGGACCGGAAGCGAGTCCCATCGTACTCGTCGCCCCTGATCAGAGGCGGACGTACGGGAATCTTCCGGGAAGTGTCAGCGGGGCTCCAGCCAGGCGTCCGGTGGGTGTTCTGCCCCCGTCCGCGAGGTCCTGTGGCCCGCGTCCCCTTGGTTGGGAAATTCCGTATGGGATTTCTGCGTAGAGGGAATGCGACACGCCCGACCGCGTGGGTCGGAGACAGAGTCGGTAGAGCCCCCGGGTTCCAGAGCGTTACGAGACAAAGGACTACTAGGTAGCCATGGCGGGACAGAAGATCCGCATCCGGCTCAAGGCCTACGACCACGAGGTCATCGACTCCTCGGCGAAGAAGATCGTCGAGACGGTGACCCGCACTGGTGCGTCGGTCGCAGGCCCGGTGCCGCTGCCCACTGAGAAGAACGTGTACTGCGTCATCAAGTCGCCGCACAAGTACAAGGACTCTCGCGAGCACTTCGAGATGCGCACGCACAAGCGCCTCATCGACATTCTCGACCCCACGCCGAAGACGGTTGACTCGCTGATGCGCCTCGACCTGCCGGCCGGTGTCGACATCGAGATCAAGCTCTGAAGGGACGGGCCGAGATGAGCAAGAACATCAAGGGCGTCCTGGGCGAGAAGCTCGGCATGACCCAGGTCTGGGACGAGAACAACCGGGTTGTCCCGGTCACCGTCATCAAGGCCGGGCCGTGCGTCGTGACGCAGGTCCGCACGAACGACGTCGACGGTTACGAGTCGGTCCAGATCGCCTTCGGCGAGATTGACCCGCGCAAGGTGAACAAGCCCCTCAAGGGTCACTTCGCCAAGGCCGACGTGACTCCCCGCCGTCACCTCGTGGAGCTCCGCACCTCCGACGCCAGCGAGTACACGCTGGGCCAGGAGATCACTGCCGAGGTGTTCGAGTCCGGCGTCAAGGTTGACGTCACGGGCAAGAGCAAGGGCAAGGGCTTCGCCGGTGGCATGAAGCGTCACAACTTCAAGGGCCTCGGCGCCGGACACGGCGTCCAGCGCAAGCACCGCTCGCCCGGTTCCATCGGTGGCTGCGCCACCCCTGGCCGTGTGTTCAAGGGCACCCGCATGGCGGGCCGCATGGGCAACGAGCGTGTCACCACCCAGAACCTGACCATCCACGCGGTTGACGCGGAGAAGGGTCTGCTCCTCATCAAGGGCGCGGTCCCCGGTCCGAACGGCGGCCTCGTCCTGGTCCGTACCGCGGCCAAGGGGGCTTGAGGTAATGAGCACCATTGACATCCTTTCGCCGGCAGGCGACAAGGCCGGTACCGTCGAGCTCCCCGCGGAGATCTTCGACGCGAAGACCAGCGTTCCGCTGATCCACCAGGTCGTTGTCGCGCAGCTGGCTGCTGCCCGTCAGGGCACGCACAAGACCAAGACTCGCGGCGAAGTCCGTGGTGGTGGCCGCAAGCCGTACCGCCAGAAGGGCACCGGCCGCGCGCGCCAGGGTTCGACCCGCGCGCCGCAGTTCGCCGGCGGTGGCGTCGTCCACGGCCCGCAGCCGCGTGACTACTCGCAGCGCACCCCGAAGAAGATGAAGGCCGCCGCCCTGCGCGGTGCCCTCTCCGACCGGGCGCGCCACTCCCGCATCCACGTCGTCACCGGCGTGGTCGAGGGCACGGCTTCCACCAAGGCCGCCAAGACGCTGTTCGGCAAGATCTCGGAGCGCGCCAACCTGCTCCTGGTCGTCGAGCGCGCCGACGAGGCCGCGTGGCTGTCCGCCCGCAACCTGCCCCAGGTCCACATCCTGGAGCCGGGCCAGCTGAACACGTACGACGTGATCGTCTCCGACGACGTGGTCTTCACCCAGGCCGCTTTCGAGTCCTTCGTGTCTGGCCCCAAGGCCGATGACAACGAGGGGAGCGAGGCCTGATGGCCGAGATCACCAGCAAGACCTTCACGGACCCGCGCGACATTCTTGTCAAGCCGGTTGTGTCCGAGAAGAGCTACGCGCTGCTCGACGAGAACAAGTACACGTTCGTCGTCAAGCCGGGCTCCAACAAGACCCAGATCAAGCAGGCCGTGGAAGCGGTCTTCTCGGTCAAGGTCACCGGGGTCAACACGATCAACCGCCAGGGCAAGCGCAAGCGCACGAAGACCGGTTTCGGCAAGCGCGCCGACACCAAGCGCGCCATCGTGACCCTTGCTGAGGGCGACCGTATCGACATCTTCGGCCAGGCCTCCTAACGGAGCGCCCTGGTCCGAATATCGGACGAGGACTGAGAAATGGGTATCCGCAAGTACAAGCCGACGACTCCGGGCCGTCGTGGCTCCAGCGTCGCCGACTTCGTCGAGATCACGCGGTCCACGCCGGAGAAGTCGCTGGTCCGCCCCCTGCACAGCAAGGGCGGCCGTAACAACACCGGTCGTGTGACCGTCCGTCACCAGGGCGGTGGCCACAAGCGCGCCTACCGCGTGATCGACTTCCGTCGTCACGACAAGGACGGCGTGCCGGCCAAGGTCGCTCACATCGAGTACGACCCGAACCGCACCGCGCGCATCGCGCTCCTGCACTACGCGGACGGCGAGAAGCGCTACATCATTGCGCCCCGTGGCCTGAGCCAGGGTGACCGCATTGAGAACGGCCCCGGGGCCGACATCAAGCCGGGCAACAACCTGGCGCTGCGCAACATCCCGGTCGGTACGACCATCCACGCCATCGAGCTGCGTCCCGGCGGCGGTGCGAAGTTCGCCCGCTCCGCGGGTGCTTCGGTGCAGCTGCTGGCGAAGGAGGGCACGATGGCCCACCTTCGTATGCCGTCCGGCGAAATTCGCCTGGTCGACGCCCGCTGCCGCGCCACCGTCGGTGAGGTCGGCAACGCCGAGCAGTCGAACATCAACTGGGGCAAGGCCGGCCGTATGCGCTGGAAGGGCGTTCGCCCGACCGTCCGCGGTGTCGCGATGAACCCGGTTGACCACCCGCACGGTGGTGGTGAGGGCAAGACCAGTGGTGGTCGCCACCCGGTCTCCCCGTGGGGTCAGAAGGAGGGTCGTACTCGCTCGCCGAAGAAGGCATCGAGCAAGTACATCGTCCGCCGCCGCAAGACGAACAAGAAGCGCTAGGAGCGGGTTTAGATGCCGCGCAGTCTCAAGAAGGGACCCTTCGTTGACGGCCACCTCGTAAAGAAGGTGGACGCTCAGAACGAAGCCGGTACCAAGAACGTCATCAAGACCTGGTCCCGTCGCTCGATGATCATCCCGGCCATGCTCGGCCACACGATCGCGGTGCACAACGGCAAGACCCACGTCCCGGTGTTTGTCTCCGAGTCGATGGTCGGCCACAAGCTCGGCGAGTTCTCGCCGACTCGCACCTTCCGCGGCCACGTCAAGGACGACCGGAAGTCGAAGCGCCGCTAACGCGGGGTGGGTAACGACTATGACTTACACCGAAGGGACAACCATGGAAGCCAGGGCCCAGGCGCGGTACATCCGCGTCACGCCCATGAAGGCCCGCCGCGTGGTGGACCTTATCCGTGGCATGGATGCCACGGAGGCTCAGGCGGTCCTGCGTTTCGCCCCGCAGGCCGCGAGCGTGCCGGTCGGCAAGGTGCTGGACAGCGCCATTGCCAACGCCGCGCACAACTACGACCACACCGACGCCTCTTCGCTGGTCATCAGCGAGGCGTACGTGGACGAGGGCCCGACCCTGAAGCGGTTCCGTCCGCGTGCTCAGGGCCGTGCCTACCGGATCCGTAAGCGGACCAGCCACATCACCGTGGTCGTCAGCAGCAAGGAAGGAACCCGGTAATGGGCCAGAAGGTAAACCCGCACGGGTTCCGACTCGGCATTACCACGGACTTCAAGTCCCGTTGGTACGCCGACAAGCTGTACAAGGACTACGTCAAGGAAGACGTCGCCATCCGTCGGATGATGACGTCCGGCATGGAGCGCGCCGGCATCTCGAAGGTTGAGATCGAGCGCACCCGTGACCGCGTGCGGGTGGACATCCACACCGCGCGTCCCGGCATCGTCATCGGCCGCCGTGGCGCCGAGGCCGACCGCATCCGCGGCGACCTCGAAAAGCTCACGGGCAAGCAGGTCCAGCTGAACATCCTTGAGGTCAAGAACCCCGAGATGGACGCTCAGCTGGTTGCTCAGGCCGTTGCCGAGCAGCTCTCCTCCCGCGTCTCCTTCCGTCGTGCCATGCGCAAGAGCATGCAGGGCACCATGAAGGCCGGCGCCAAGGGCATCAAGATCCAGTGTGGTGGCCGTCTCGGCGGCGCCGAGATGTCCCGCTCGGAGTTCTACCGCGAAGGCCGTGTGCCGCTGCACACCCTGCGCGCGAACATCGACTACGGCTTCTTCGAGGCCAAGACGACCTTCGGCCGCATCGGCGTGAAGGTCTGGATCTACAAGGGCGATGTCAAGAACATCGCCGAGGTTCGCGCCGAGAACGCAGCGGCCCGTGCGGGTAACCGCCCGGCCCGTGGTGGCGCCAACGACCGTCCGGCCGGTGGCCGTGGCGGACGTGGCGGCGAGCGTGGCGGTCGCGGCCGCAAGCCGCAGCAGGCTGCGCCGGCTGCCGAGGCCCCCCAGGCCGAGGCTCCCGCCGCTGCCGCTCCGGCTGAGAGCACCGGAACGGAGGCCTGACCGAAATGCTGATCCCCCGTAGGGTCAAGCACCGCAAGCAGCACCACCCCAAGCGCCGCGGTATGGCCAAGGGTGGTACGACGGTTGCGTTCGGCGAGTACGGCATTCAGGCCCTCACGCCGGCGTACGTGACCAACCGCCAGATCGAGGCGGCTCGTATCGCGATGACCCGCCACATCAAGCGTGGCGGCAAGGTCTGGATCAACATCTACCCGGACCGCCCCCTGACGAAGAAGCCTGCCGAGACCCGCATGGGTTCCGGTAAGGGTTCTCCGGAGTGGTGGGTCGCGAACGTTCACCCGGGCCGGGTGATGTTCGAGCTGTCCTACCCGAACGAGAAGATTGCTCGTGAGGCGCTCACCCGAGCCGCTCACAAGCTCCCGATGAAGTGCCGCATCGTCCGGCGCGAGGCAGGTGAGGCGTGATGTCGGCCGGAACCAAGGCGTCCGAACTGCGCGAGCTGGGTGACGAGGAGCTTCTCGGCAAGCTCCGCGAAGCCAAGGAAGAGCTGTTCAACCTCCGCTTCCAGGCGGCGACGGGCCAGCTCGAAAACCACGGCCGGCTCAAGTCCGTCCGTAAGGACATCGCCCGGATCTACACCCTGATGCGCGAGCGCGAGCTGGGCATCGAGACGGTGGAGAGCGCCTGATGAGCGAGAAGAATGTGACTGAGACGACTGAAGCGCGCGGTTTCCGCAAGACCCGCGAGGGTCTGGTCGTCAGCGACAAGATGGACAAGACCGTCGTCGTCGCTGTCGAGGACCGGGTGAAGCACGCGCTGTACGGCAAGGTCATCCGCCGTACGAACAAGCTCAAGGCGCACGACGAGCAGAACGCTGCCGGTGTCGGCGACCGCGTCCTCATCATGGAGACGCGTCCGCTGTCGGCGAGCAAGCGCTGGCGCATCGTCGAGATCCTTGAGAAGGCCAAGTAATTATCTGAGGGGTTTTCCCTTGGGTTAGTTCCGCCAGGCTCGGCCGGGGCTTGAGTCATCAGGCCCCGGCCGGGAACCGGCAGACGATCAGGAGATAGACGTGATCCAGCAGGAGTCGCGACTGCGTGTCGCCGACAACACTGGTGCGAAGGAAATCCTTTGCATCCGTGTGCTCGGTGGCTCCGGTCGCCGCTACGCGGGTATCGGTGACGTCATCGTCGCCACCGTCAAGGACGCGATCCCCGGTGGCAACGTGAAGAAGGGCGACGTCGTCAAGGCTGTCGTCGTGCGCACCGTCAAGGAGCGTCGTCGTCAGGACGGCTCGTACATCCGCTTCGACGAGAACGCGGCCGTCATCCTCAAGAACGATGGCGACCCCCGCGGCACCCGCATCTTCGGCCCGGTGGGCCGGGAGCTGCGCGAGAAGAAGTTCATGAAGATCATCTCGCTCGCGCCGGAGGTGCTGTAAGCATGAAGATCAAGAAGGGCGACCTGGTTCAGGTCATCACCGGTAAGGACAAGGGCAAGCAGGGCAAGGTCATCGCGGCCTTCCCCCGCGAGGACCGCGTCCTGGTCGAGGGTGTCAACCGGGTCAAGAAGCACACCAAGGCCGGCCAGACCGCTCGCGGTTCGCAGACCGGTGGCATTGTGACGACCGAGGCCCCGATCCACGTGAGCAACGTTCAGCTCGTCGTGGAGAAGGACGGCAACAAGGTCGTTACCCGCGTCGGTTTCCGCTTCGACGACGAGGGCAACAAGATCCGCGTTGCCAAGCGGACGGGTGAGGACATCTGATGGCTACCACCACCACTCCGCGTCTCAAGACGAAGTACCGCGAGGAGATCGCGGGCAAGCTGCGTGAGGAGTTCTCGTACGAGAACGTCATGCAGGTTCCCGGCCTCGTGAAGATCGTGGTCAACATGGGTGTGGGCGACGCCGCCCGCGACTCCAAGCTGATGGACGGCGCGGTTCGCGACCTCACCACGATCACCGGCCAGAAGCCGGCCGTCACCAAGGCCCGCAAGTCGATCGCGCAGTTCAAGCTGCGCGAGGGGCAGCCGATCGGCTGCCACGTCACCCTCCGCGGTGACCGCATGTGGGAGTTCCTGGACCGTACGCTGTCGCTCGCGCTGCCGCGTATCCGTGACTTCCGTGGTCTGTCGCCGAAGCAGTTCGACGGCCGTGGCAACTACACCTTCGGTCTCACCGAGCAGGTCATGTTCCACGAGATCGACCAGGACAAGATCGACCGTACCCGGGGTATGGACATCACCGTGGTCACCACGGCGACCAACGACGACGAGGGCCGCGCGCTCCTCCGTCACCTCGGCTTCCCCTTCAAGGAGGCGTAAGCGAGATGGCGAAGAAGGCTCTTATCGCGAAGGCTGCCCGCAAGCCCAAGTTCGGTGTGCGTGGCTACACGCGCTGCCAGCGCTGCGGCCGTCCGCACTCCGTGTACCGCAAGTTCGGCCTGTGCCGTGTGTGCCTTCGTGAGATGGCTCACCGTGGCGAGCTGCCGGGCGTGACCAAGAGCTCCTGGTAATTCCCCTCTGTCCCTTGGGACTTGGGAATTACCGGACGCTCTCGGTAAGTATCTGGTCGGTGGGTGCCCTCCTCCACATGCCGTAGGCTTGTGGGGTTGGGCGTCCGCCGCCCATAACGACTTACTACGCCGTAGGTCCCCGCACCGCACCCGTCCCGCCACTGAGTGGGGAGAGGGATGGCGCATACAGGAAACCGCGGCGAGAGAGGCCGAAGGCCGATTCATGACCATGACTGACCCGATCGCAGACATGCTGACTCGTCTGCGCAACGCGAACTCGGCGTACCACGACTCCGTCGTGATGCCGCACAGCAAGATCAAGTCGCACATCGCGGAGATCCTCCAGCAGGAGGGCTTCATCACCGGCTGGAAGGTCGAGGACGCCGAAGTCGGCAAGAACCTCGTCCTTGAGCTGAAGTTCGGGCCGAACCGTGAGCGCTCCATCGCGGGCATCAAGCGGATCTCGAAGCCCGGTCTGCGCGTGTACGCGAAGTCCACCAACCTGCCGAAGGTGCTCGGCGGCCTGGGCGTGGCGATCATCTCCACGTCGCACGGTCTGCTCACCGGCCAGCAGGCAGGCAAGAAGGGCGTAGGTGGGGAAGTCCTCGCCTACGTCTGGTAGTCGGGAACGGAGGAAAAGCTAATGTCGCGAATCGGCAAGCTCCCCATCCAGGTTCCCGCCGGTGTGGACGTCACCATCGATGGCCGTACGGTCCACGTGAAGGGCCCCAAGGGTTCCCTCACGCACGCCGTTGCGGCGCCCATCGAGATCGTGAAGGGTGAGGACGGCGTTCTGAACGTCACCCGCCCCAACGACGAGCGTCAGAACAAGGCCCTGCACGGCCTGTCCCGCACGCTGGTGGCCAACATGATCACCGGCGTGACCCAGGGTTACACCAAGGCGCTCGAAATCAGCGGTGTCGGTTACCGCGTCCAGGCGAAGGGCTCCAACCTGGAGTTCGCGCTCGGATACAGCCACCCGATCACCGTCGAGGCCCCCGAGGGCATCACCTTCAAGGTCGAGTCGCCCACGAAGCTCAGCGTCGAGGGCATCGACAAGCAGAAGGTCGGCGAGGTCGCCGCCAACATCCGCAAGCTGCGCAAGCCCGACCCGTACAAGGCCAAGGGTGTCAAGTACGCCGGCGAGGTCATCCGCCGCAAGGTCGGAAAGGCTGGTAAGTAAGCCATGGCATACGGTGTGAAGATCGCCAAGGGCGACGCTTACAAGCGTGCCGCCAAGGCACGTCGCCACGTCCGCATCCGCAAGCACGTGTCCGGTACGGCGGAGCGTCCGCGCCTCGTCGTGACGCGTTCCAACCGCGGTATCACCGCTCAGGTCATCGACGACCTCAAGGGTCACACCCTGGCGTCGGCGTCGACTCTGGACGCGTCGATCCGTGGTGGCGAGGGCGACAAGTCCGCGCAGGCCAAGTCGGTCGGCGCCCTGGTCGCCGAGCGCGCCAAGGCGGCCGGCGTCGAGACCGTCGTGTTCGACCGTGGTGGCAACAGGTACGCCGGGCGCATTGCCGCTCTGGCTGACGCCGCCCGCGAAGCCGGGCTGAAGTTCTAAGCCCCGGTTCCGGGACTAACGGACGTAACAGAGAGAGGTAAATCCAATGGCTGGACCCCAGCGCCGCGGAAGCGGTGCCGGTGGCGGCGAGCGGCGGGACCGGAAGGGTCGCGACGGTGGCGCTGCCGCCGAGAAGACCGCTTATGTTGAGCGCGTTGTCGCGATCAACCGCGTTGCCAAGGTTGTCAAGGGTGGTCGCCGCTTCAGCTTCACCGCGCTGGTCGTGGTGGGCGACGGTGACGGCACCGTAGGTGTCGGTTACGGCAAGGCCAAGGAAGTTCCCGCGGCCATCGCCAAGGGTGTCGAGGAAGCCAAGAAGAACTTCTTCAAGGTTCCGCGCATCCAGGGCACGATCCCTCACCCGATCACGGGCGAGCGTGCCGCCGGCGTCGTGCTCCTGAAGCCGGCTGCTCCCGGTACCGGTGTTATCGCCGGTGGCCCGGTGCGCGCCGTTCTGGAGTGCGCGGGCGTGCACGACATCCTGTCGAAGTCGCTCGGCTCCTCCAACGCGATCAACATCGTGCACGCGACCGTGGCGGCCCTCAAGGGCCTGCAGCGTCCCGAGGAGATCGCGGCCCGCCGCGGTCTGCCCCTTGAGGCCGTTGCCCCCGCGGCTCTGCTTCGTGCTCGTGCGGGAGCGGGTGCGTAATGGCCCGTCTCAAGATCACGCAGACGAAGTCGTACATCGGCAGCAAGCAGAACCACCGCGACACCCTTCGTTCGCTCGGGCTCAAGCGCCTGAACGACACGGTTGTCAAGGAGGACCGCCCCGAGTTCCGCGGCATGGTGCAGACCGTCCGCCACCTCGTGACGGTTGAGGAGGTTGACTGACATGGGTGAGAACAGCCCGCTGAAGGCCCATAACCTCCGTCCTGCCCCGGGCGCCAAGACCGCCAAGACCCGTGTGGGTCGTGGTGAGGCGTCCAAGGGTAAGACCGCAGGTCGTGGTACCAAGGGTACGAAGGCCCGTTACCAGGTTCCGGAGCGCTTCGAGGGTGGCCAGATGCCCCTCCACATGCGTCTTCCGAAGCTGAAGGGCTTCAAGAACCCGTTCCGCACCGAGTACCAGGTTGTCAACCTGGACAAGCTCGGCGCTCTCTACCCCGAGGGTGGAGAGGTCACGGTGGCCGACCTGGTCGCCAAGGGCGCGGTGCGCAAGAACAGCCTCGTCAAGGTCCTGGGCCAGGGCGAGATCTCCGTGGCGCTGCAGGTGACGGTTGACGCCGTCTCCGGCTCCGCCAAGGAGAAGATTGCCGCCGCCGGCGGCACCGTCACCGAGCTTGTCTGAGACAGCTTGATGGCTTGAACATCCGACCGGGGATGCCTCTCAAATGGGGCATCCCCGGTTGGTCGTTCCTAGGGGGGCACGGTCGCCGGTAAGGTGGCGTGCACTGTCTAAGTTCCGTGCTGTGTGCCTGGACGGCTACAGTACGGATTTTTGGCAGATCAAGACTTCTATCCTTATTCGTCGATCCTCAAGACCGTCACCCTGACGCACTTGCGCGGGGGTCGCAGGAGGCACCGTGCTCACCGCGTTCGCCCAGGCGTTCAAGACGCCTGACCTGCGCAAGAAGCTGCTCTTCACACTCGGCATCATCGTGGTCTACCGGCTCGGTACGCACATTCCGATGCCCGGGGTGAGCTACAAGAACGTACAGACCTGTGTCGACCAGGCTCAGCAGAACAGCGGCCTGTTCAGTCTGGTGAACATGTTCAGCGGCGGCGCGCTGCTGCAGATCACGATCTTCGCGCTCGGCATCATGCCGTACATCACCGCGAGCATCATCCTGCAGCTGTTGACCGTGGTGATCCCGCGCCTGGAAGCCCTCAAGAAGGAGGGCCAGGCGGGTACGACGAAGATCACGCAGTACACGCGTTACCTGACCGTCGCGCTGGCGATCCTCCAGGGCACCGGCCTGGTGGCCACCGCCCGCAACGGCGCCCTCTTCAGCGGCTGCCAGGTCGCCACCGAGATCATCCCGAACCGGTCGATCTTCACGACCATCACGATGGTCATCACGATGACCGCCGGTACCGCCTGCGTCATGTGGCTCGGCGAGATCATCACCGACCGCGGCATCGGCAACGGCATGTCCATCCTGATGTTCATCTCGATCGCCGCCAGCTTCCCGAGCTCCCTGTGGGCCATCAAGAAGCAGGGCCACCTGGCCGGCGGCTGGATCGAGTTCGGCACGGTGGTGCTGGTCGGCCTGGTCATGGTCGGGCTCGTGGTCTTCGTCGAACAGGCCCAGCGACGCATCCCGGTGCAGTACGCGAAGCGCATGATCGGACGCCGGTCCTACGGCGGGACCTCGACCTACATCCCGCTGAAGGTCAACCAGGCGGGTGTGATCCCGGTCATCTTCGCCTCGTCGCTGCTCTACATCCCGGCGCTGATCGTCCAGTTCTCCAACTCGACGGCCGGCTGGGCGACCTGGATCAAGGACAACTTGACCAAGGGCGACCATCCTTACTACATCGTCAGCTACTTCCTCCTGATCGTGTTCTTCGCCTTCTTCTACGTGGCGATCTCGTTCAACCCCGAGGAAGTCGCCGACAACATGAAGAAGTATGGTGGCTTCATCCCGGGCATCCGGGCTGGCCGACCGACCGCTGAGTACCTGAGCTACGTACTCAACCGGATCACCTGGCCGGGGTCGCTGTATCTGGGGCTGATCGCGCTCGTACCGACAATGGCGTTGATCATCTTCGGCGGCGTCCAGAGCTTCCCGCTCGGCGGGACGAGCATCCTCATCATCGTGGGTGTGGGTCTGGAAACCGTTAAGCAGATCGAGAGCCAGCTTCAGCAGCGCAATTACGAAGGGTTCCTCCGCTGATGCGAATCGTCCTCGTTGGACCGCCCGGTGCCGGCAAGGGAACGCAGGCCGCGTTCCTTGCCAAGAACCTGGCGATCCCGCACATCTCCACGGGCGACCTCTTCCGTGCCAACATCAGCCAGGGCACGGACCTGGGCAAGGCAGCCAAGGCGTACATGGACGCCGGCAACCTGGTGCCGGACGAGGTCACCATCGGGATGGCCAAGGACCGCATGGAGCAGTCGGACGCCGTGAACGGCTTCCTGCTCGACGGCTTCCCGCGCAACGTGGTGCAGGCCGAGGCGCTGGACGAGGTGCTGAAGGCGGACGGCGTGAAGCTGGACGCCGTGCTCGACCTCGAAGTCCCCGAGGACGAGGTCGTCAAGCGGATCGCCGGCCGGCGGATCTGCCGCAACAACAGCGCGCATGTCTTCCACGTGGCGTACAACGCCCCGAAGGCGGACGGCGTCTGCGACCAGTGCGGCGGTGAGCTGTACCAGCGCGGTGACGACACCGAGGAGACGGTGCGCAAGCGCCTGGAGGTCTACCACAGCGAGACCGAGCCGATCATCGACTACTACCGTGCGCAGGGTCTGGTCATCACGATCAGCGCGCTCGGCAAGGTGGACGAGGTCACGAAGAAGGCGATGGAGGCGTTGCGCCGCGAAGCGGCGTAGTCCCCGGCTTCCCTGAACGGCCGCGGTGCCCCCTGGCGGGGGGTGCCGCGGCCGTTCCGCGTCCTGGCCCGGGGCTCCGCCCGTCCTGGGGCTCCGCCCCAGACCCCGTATCGCGCCTGAACGGCGCTCGTCCTCAATTACCGGACGGGCTGGGTATGCCGGCACTGAGCCGCTCGGCCCCGGGCGGCCCGGTCGAGGCCGGTCCCGGAAGCCTTATCGTTGAGGGTGACCCATACCCGTACCGGAAAGGCGTGAGCCGCACATGGTGGAGATCAAGACCCCCGAGCAGATCGCGAAGATGCGCGAGGCGGGGCTTGTCGTCGCCGCGATCCACGCCGCCACCCGCGAGGCCGCGGTGCCGGGGTCCACGACGAAGGACCTGGACGAGGTCGCCCGCAAGGTGATCGCCGAGCACGGCGCGAAGTCGAACTTCCTGGGGTACGGCGGGTTCCCCGCCACGATCTGCACCTCGGTCAACGAGGTCGTCGTGCACGGCATCCCGGACGACAAGACCGTCCTGAAGGACGGCGACATCATCTCCATCGACGCCGGCGCGATCATCGACGGCTGGCACGGTGACGCCGCGTACACCGCCTTCGTCGGCGGCGGGCACGCCCCCGAGCTGATCGAGCTCTCCCGGGTGACCGAGGAGTCGATGTGGGCCGGCATCGCCGCGGTCAAGAAGGGCAACAAGCTCATCGACGTCTCGCGCGCGATCGAGTCGTACATCCGCCGCCAGCCTCGTCCCTCGACCGGTAAGTACGGGATCGTCGAGGACTACGGGGGCCACGGCATCGGCTCCGAGATGCACATGGACCCGCACCTCCTGAACTACGTCGACAAGCGCCGCATGCTGGGCCGCCACAACCCGAAGCTGATCCCCGGCTTCTGCCTGGCGATCGAGCCGATGGTCTCCCTCGGCACCGCCCGCACGGAGGTCCTGGAGGACGACTGGACCGTCATCACGACCGACGGTTCCTGGTCCTCGCACTGGGAGCACTCGGTCGCCCTGACGGAGAGCGGCCCGCTGGTCCTGACGATGCCGGACGGCGGCAAGGCGAAGCTGGCGGAGCTCGGGGTTGCGACGGCTCCGGATCCGTTGGGCTGAGCCCTGAGGCCCGGGATCGCCGGTCGGAGGCCGGCGCAGCCGCTCGAAGCTTGTGAGGCGCCCCGGCGCCGAGCCCGCGAGGGGGGCTTGGCCGGGCCGGGGGGTCGGGGGATAGGTGGCCCCGGCACCTGGCGTAACGATCTCCTCGTTGGGGCAAACTCATCTGATTCGTCTTTTCGAGTGCCCTGACGTAGACTGATGCGTCGGCTCTCGTGTACCCGTGTGTCCACACACGGCTGCGGGAGTCGATCAAGGTAGCCGATTCGAAAGGCGAAGCGTGGCCAAGAAGCAAGGTGCCATCGAAATCGAGGGCACCGTGATCGAGTCCCTCCCGAACGCCATGTTCAAGGTGGAACTCCAGAACGGTCACAAGGTCCTCGCGCACATCAGCGGCAAGATGCGGATGCACTACATCCGTATCCTCCCGGATGACCGGGTTGTGGTGGAGCTTTCTCCCTACGACCTGACGCGTGGCCGGATCGTCTACCGGTACAAGTAGATCTTGCCCACGTCGTCCTCACGGGCGGCGGTGGCACTGACCCGGAGAACCTGACATCCCATGAAGGTCAAGCCGAGCGTCAAGAAGATCTGCGACAAGTGCAAGGTGATCCGCCGTCACGGCCGGGTCATGGTCATCTGCGACAACCTGCGCCACAAGCAGCGCCAGGGCTGACGCACGCCGACCGACCTGCATTTCGCAGTTCTTCCCGCGACGCGAGCAAAACGTACATACGCAGCATCCACCTGGCCGGTTTCCCCGGCTGGTGACACCTCCGGCGGGGGCCGGGGACCCGAAACGTACCTAGTACGGCGGTCGGGAGCGGTGCTGTGGAAGACCCCCGAAAACAACTGGAGCCAGTAAATGGCACGCGTTTCAGGTGTTGACATCCCGCGCGAAAAGCGTGTGGAGATCGCACTCACCTACGTCTTCGGTATCGGGCGCACCCGGTCCAAGGAGATCCTCGACTCGACCGGTGTGAACCCGAACACCCGCGTTCGCGACCTGGCCGAAGAGGACCTGGTCAAGATCCGCGAGTACGTGGACGCCAACCTCCGCACCGAGGGTGACCTTCGCCGTGAGGTTGCCGCCGACATCCGCCGCAAGGTCGAGATCGGCTGCTACCAGGGTCTGCGCCACCGTCGTGGTCTGCCGGTCCACGGTCAGCGCACCAGCACGAACGCTCGTACCCGCAAGGGCCCGCGTCGCGCCATCGCCGGTAAGAAGAAGCCGGGCAAGAAGTAGTCCACAGCGGACGCTTTTCAGCGGTCTTCGCTGTAGGACCGATCACCTCCCCTCCATCTGGAGTAAGACATGCCCCCCAAGGGTCGTCAGGGCGCTGCCAAGAAGGTGCGCCGCAAGGAAAAGAAGAACGTCGCTCACGGCCACGCGCACATCAAGAGCACGTTCAACAACACCATCGTCTCGATCACGGACCCCTCGGGCAACGTGATCTCCTGGGCGTCCGCCGGCCACGTCGGCTTCAAGGGCTCCCGCAAGTCGACTCCGTTCGCCGCGCAGATGGCCGCCGAGTCGGCCGCCCGCCGCGCGCAGGAGCACGGCATGCGCAAGGTTGACGTCTTCGTCAAGGGTCCGGGCTCCGGCCGCGAGACCGCGATCCGCTCCCTCCAGGCCACTGGCCTTGAGGTCGGCTCGATCCAGGACGTCACCCCGACGCCGCACAACGGCTGCCGTCCCCCGAAGCGCCGCCGCGTCTGATCCGGGGCGGCGCTCCCCGCGCCGCCGCGTCTGACGCGAGGTTGCTTCAAGGATTGCCTTGAGGCTCGGGCGGTACGGCTCATTCGGGCCGTGCCGCCCGTACCCTTGCAGTACGCAGTACCCAGCAGGGCATCAAATAGTGGGTGCCCATGACTGAAGGATCTCCACATGCTTATCGCTCAGCGCCCTTCGCTGACCGAAGAGGTTGTTGACGAGTACCGCTCGCGGTTCGTCATCGAGCCCCTGGAGCCGGGCTTCGGCTACACGCTCGGCAACTCCCTGCGTCGTACGCTCCTCTCCTCGATCCCCGGTGCCGCTGTCACCAGCATCCGGATCGACGGTGTCCTGCACGAGTTCACCACCGTGCCGGGCGTCAAGGAGGACGTCACCGACCTCATCCTCAACATCAAGCAGCTGGTCGTCTCCTCGGAGCACGACGAGCCGGTCGTGATGTACCTGCGCAAGCAGGGTCCCGGCCTGGTCACCGCTGCTGACATCGCCCCGCCGGCCGGTGTCGAGGTGCACAACCCCGACCTGGTGCTCGCCACGCTCAACGGCAAGGGCAAGCTGGAGATGGAGCTGACCGTCGAGCGCGGTCGCGGCTACGTCTCCGCCGTGCAGAACAAGCAGCTGGGCCAGGAGATCGGCCGTATCCCGGTCGACTCCATCTACTCCCCGGTGCTCAAGGTCACGTACAAGGTCGAGGCGACCCGTGTCGAGCAGCGCACCGACTTCGACAAGCTGATCGTCGACGTCGAGACCAAGCAGGCCATGCGTCCCCGCGACGCCATGGCGTCGGCCGGTAAGACCCTGGTCGAGCTGTTCGGTCTGGCGCGCGAGCTCAACATCGACGCCGAGGGCATCGACATGGGCCCGTCCCCCACGGAC
The DNA here is from genome assembly GCF_002803085.1 of Streptomyces sp. CB01201. Lineage (GTDB taxonomy): Bacteria > Actinomycetota > Actinomycetes > Streptomycetales > Streptomycetaceae > Streptomyces > Streptomyces hundungensis. Next base: position 88,574 of record NZ_NNBJ01000015.1, read on the forward strand.
GCCGCCCTCGCCGCCGATCTGGCGCTGCCGATCGAGGAGCTTGAGCTCACCGTTCGGTCGTACAACTGCCTCAAGCGTGAGGGCATCCACTCCGTGGGTGAGCTCGTGGCGCGCTCCGAGGCGGACCTGCTCGACATCCGCAACTTCGGTGCGAAGTCGATCGACGAGGTCAAGGCGAAGCTGGCCGGTATGGGCCTCGCCCTGAAGGACTCGCCTCCCGGCTTCGACCCGACCGCCGCGGCTGACGCCTTCGGCGCCGATGATGACGCGGACGCCGGGTTCGTGGAGACCGAGCAGTACTAAGAGCTCGGGCCATCCGGTCCGTTCTTGGGTGCGGGTCCGCTGTGCTTGATCGCGCAGTTCCCCGCGCCCCTTCCGGGCGCCCCCTTCGGGGAGCTCCCGGATCTCCGACGGGCGACCGCCTGCTCGGATACTGACCCTGGTACCTGATACGGCCGGGGCAGACACCAAGGAGAAACACCATGCCGCGTCCCGCAAAGGGTGCTCGTCTCGGCGGCAGCGCCGCGCACGAGAAGCTGCTCCTCGCCAACCTGGCGAAGTCGCTCTTCGAGCACGGCCGGATCACGACGACCGAGGCCAAGGCCCGTCGCCTGCGTCCCGTCGCCGAGCGCCTGATCACCAAGGCGAAGAAGGGCGACATCCACAACCGTCGCCTGGTGCTCCAGACGATCACCGACAAGGGCATCGTCCACACCCTCTTCACCGAGATCGCGCCCCGCTACGAGGAGCGTCCGGGTGGTTACACCCGTATCACCAAGATCGGCAACCGTCGTGGTGACAACGCTCCGATGGCCGTGATCGAGCTGGTCGAGGGCGAGATCGCCAAGAAGGCGACCGTCGCCGAGGCCGAGGCCGCCACCGTGCGCGCCGTCAAGGAGTCCGAGGCCAAGGCCGAGGACGCCGCGCCGGCCGACGAGGCGAAGGACGCGTAAGCGTTCTGAAGGCTGGTGAACGGGCCCGTTCCCTTCGGGGGGCGGGCCCGTTCCGCTGTGTGGACGCTTTGAGAGGATCTGTTACGTGAGTGATGAGGTGGAGCCCGGCCTCGTCCGGGTGCGTCTTGATCTGTCGTACGACGGCAAGGACTTCTCCGGCTGGGCCCGGCAGCCGCTCGGGCGCCGGACCGTGCAGGGGGAGATCGAGGACGCGCTGCGCACGGTGACCCGGTCGGACGTGACGTACGACCTGACGGTCGCCGGGCGCACCGACGCCGGGGTGCACGCGCGCGGCCAGGTCGCGCACGTGGACCTGCCCGAGCAGGTGTGGGCCGAGCACCGCGAGAAGCTGCTGCGGCGCCTGGCGGGGCGGCTGCCGCACGATGTGCGGATCTGGCGGGTGGCCGAGGCGCCGAGCGGGTTCAACGCGCGGTTCTCGGCGATCTGGCGGCGGTACGCGTACCGGGTGACGGACAACGTGGGCGGTGTCGATCCGCTGTTGCGGGGTCATGTCCTGTGGCACGACTGGGAGTTGGACGTCGAGGCGATGAACGCGGCCTCGGCTGCGCTGCTCGGCGAGCACGACTTCGCGGCGTACTGCAAGAAGCGCGAGGGCGCCACCACCATCCGCACGCTCCAGGAGCTGTCCTGGGTGCGCGGTGACGACGGGATCGTCACCGCGACCGTGCGCGCCGATGCCTTCTGCCACAACATGGTCCGCTCACTGGTGGGCGCGCTGCTGCACGTCGGCGACGGCCACCGCGGCCCGGAGTGGCCTGGCAGGGTGCTCGCGGCGGCGGTGCGCGACTCCTCCGTCCACGTGGTCAAGCCGCACGGCCTGACCCTGGAGGAAGTCGGTTACCCCGCCGACGAGTTGCTCGCCGCGCGCAGCAAGGAGGCGCGCAACCTGCGTACGCTTCCAGGGAGTTCAGCCGGCGGGGCGGGCGGCTGCTGCTGACGCCTGGTTGCGGCCGCGGGCGACGATCTGGTCGAAGGTGAACTTCGCGAGGTCGTCGCCGGCGGTGAAGACGGCCGCGTCGCTCTTCGTCACGCTCTTCCCGTTGGCGAAGCCGCCGATCGTGAAGTAGGCATAGCGGCCGTAGGAGTTGGTCGTGTTGCGGCAGACCGACCCGCCCCGGCAGAAGGTGTTCACGCCCGAGCCGGAGAGCGAGGCGATGCCGCCGTTCGCCTGCTGCTTGGCCTTCGTGGCCTGGCCGTCCGTGTCGAACACCGCGACGCCGACGGTGACCGCGACGCCGTCCTTGGTGAACGTGGCCCGGATGACCTGGCGGCAGCCGTTGCTGTTGAGGATCGGGCCGAGCGAACCCTGGGTGGCCGAGGAGCAGTCGGTGACCCTGTCGGTGGGGCCCTTGGTGTAGGCGCCGCTGCCCAGGGTGAGGGCCTTGCCGGGGAAGAGGGTGTCGGCGCTCAGCGGGGCCGTGTCCTTCTTCGCGCTCGCGACGTAGTCGTACGGGTTGGGCGGGGGCGGCGGGGCCACGTGCGAGAACGAGGGCCCCGGCTGGGCGCTGTTGCTCGGCAGCGCCGGGGGCGAGGGCAGATCGCTCGCGGACTTCCCGTCGTCCTTGGACCCCGCGGTGACGATGACGGTGGCCACCACCGCGACGACCGCCGCCGTGGCGAGCGCACCGCCGCCTATGAACAGCCACTTCCTGCGCCGGTTGCGCGCGGCCGACGCATCGGCCAGCGCCGCCCAGTCCGGCGTCTGCTGATCCCCCGGGCCCCACCCGGGTCCCCCTTGCCCAAAGCTCATGCCGCGCATCCTAATTCGATTGTTCAGGGGGGTAGTCGCTGGGCGACAATCCGCAGCATGGGACATCTAGAGGCTGCACACCTGGAGTACTACCTGCCGGACGGGCGGGTGCTGCTCGGCGACGCTTCGTTCCGGGTGGCGGAGGGCTCGGTGGTGGCCCTGGTGGGCGCCAACGGGGCCGGCAAGACGACGCTGCTCCGCATGATCTCCGGCGAGCTCCAGCCGCACGGCGGCTCGGTGTCGGTGAGCGGCGGGCTCGGGGTGATGCCGCAGTTCGTCGGTTCGGTGCGCGACGAGCGGACCGTGCGTGACCTGCTGGTCTCCGTGGCGCAACCCCGGATCAAGCAGGCCGCCGCGGAGGTCGACGCGGCCGAGCACCTGATCATGACGGTCGACGACGAGGCCGCGCAGATGAAGTACGCGCAGGCGCTCAGCGACTGGGCCGAGGCGCGCGGGTACGAGGCCGAGACGGTCTGGGACATGTGCACGATGGCCGCGCTCGGGATGCCGTACGACAAGGCGCAGTTCCGCGAGGTGCGCACGCTCAGCGGCGGCGAGCAGAAGCGTCTGGTGCTCGAAGCGCTGCTGCGCGGGCCGGACGAGGTGCTGCTCCTGGACGAGCCGGACAACTATCTGGACGTGCCGGGCAAGCGCTGGCTGGAGGAGCGGCTGCGCGAGACCCGTAAGACGGTCCTGTTCGTCTCGCACGACCGGGAGCTGCTGTCGCGGGCCGCCGAGCGGATCGTGAGCCTGGAGCCGAGCCCCGCGGGGACGGACGTGTGGGTGCACGGCGCCGGGTTCGGCACGTACCACGAGGCCCGCCGCGAGCGGTTCGCGCGCTTCGAGGAGCTCAAGCGGCGCTGGGACGAGGAGCACGCCCGCCTGAAGGCGCTGGTCCTCCGGCTGCGCAACCAGGCGGCGATCAGCCCCGACATGGCGTCCCGCTACCACGCGATGCAGACGCGCTTCAAGCGGTTCGAGGACGCGGGCCCGCCGCCGGAGCCGCCGCGCGAGCAGGAGATCACCATGCGGCTGCGCGGCGGCCGCACCGGTGTGCGCGCGCTGACCTGCGAGAACCTTGAGCTGACCGGTCTGATGAAGCCGTTCTCGCTCGAAGTCTTCTACGGCGAGCGGGTCGCGGTCCTCGGCTCCAACGGCTCCGGCAAGTCGCACTTCCTGCGGCTGCTCGCGGGGGATCCGTCGGTGGCGCACACCGGGAACTGGAAGCTGGGCGCGCGGGTCGTGCCCGGGCACTTCGCACAGACCCACGCCCACCCCGAGCTGCTCGGGCGCACCCTCGTCGACATCCTGTGGAGCGAGCACGCCAAGGACCGCGGGGCCGCGATGTCGGTACTGCGGCGCTATGAGCTGGAGCGGCAGGGGGACCAGCCGTTCGAGAAGCTCTCGGGCGGCCAGCAGGCCCGCTTCCAGATCCTGCTCCTGGAGCTGGCCGGCACCACCGCGCTGCTGCTGGACGAGCCGACCGACAACCTGGACCTGGAGTCGGCGGAGGCGCTCCAGGACGGTCTGGAGTCGTACGACGGGACGGTGCTCGCGGTCACCCACGACCGCTGGTTCTCGAAGTCCTTCGACCGCTATCTGGTCTTCGGCTCGGACGGCGTGGTGCGCGAGACGCCGGAGCCGGTGTGGGACGAGCGCCGGGTGGAGCGGGCGCGCTAAGGCGTTTGTGCAGGCCAGAGGCCGGAGGGCCGCCCCGGGGCAGGTGGTCCCGGGGCGGTTTTGACCCGCCTGGGGGCGCCCGGGTATCCTTCTGGTTTGTTATGCGTATTGGCTTGGTCGTTCTCACGCGACAGCCGTTGCGCAAGTTCTCTGGAGCAGTTACCAGTGGCTCGCATACGGGCATCGTCCCGGCACTGTGAGTCCCAGCTGCATGATCGCTTCAGGGTGCAATGTGTCTGCTCCCCATCCACTAAGAAGCGAAGGCTACGAAGTGCGTACGTACAGCCCCAAGCCCGGCGACATCACTCGCCAGTGGCACGTCATTGACGCTCGGGACGTCGTCCTGGGTCGTCTGGCGACCACCGCCGCGAACCTCCTCCGGGGCAAGCACAAGCCTGTGTATGCGCCCCACATGGACATGGGTGACTTCGTCATCATCATCAACGCCGACAAGGTTCACCTGTCCGGCAACAAGAAGACCCAGAAGATGGCGTACCGCCACTCCGGCTACCCGGGCGGTCTCCGCTCGGTGCGCTACGACGACCTCCTGGCGAACAACCCGGAGAAGGCCGTCGAGAAGGCCATCAAGGGCATGATCCCCAAGAACACCCTGGGCCGTCAGATGCTCTCGAAGCTGAAGGTCTACTCGGGCGACCAGCACCCCCACGCTGCCCAGCAGCCGGTGCCGTTCGAGATCACCCAGGTCGCGCAGTAGTTCCGGCCACCACACCCCCTAAGACAGAAAAGAATCTGAGGAGCATCGTGGCCGAGACCACTGTCGAGACCCCCATCGAGGGCGAAGAGACCTACGCGGAGGTCACCACCTTCGAGTCCGAGGTCCCCGTCGAGGGCGAGTACACCACCGAGTCGATGGCGTCCCGCTTCGGCGACCCGCAGCCGGCCGCCGGCCTGGGCCGTCGCAAGAACGCCATCGCCCGTGTCCGGATCGTTCCGGGCACCGGCAAGTGGAAGATCAACGGGCGTACCCTTGAGGACTACTTCCCGAACAAGGTCCACCAGCAGGAAGTCAACGAGCCCTTCAAGGTGCTCGAACTCGACAACCGCTACGACGTCATCGCCCGCATCTCGGGTGGCGGCGTGTCCGGCCAGGCCGGCGCCCTGCGCCTCGGCGTGGCCCGTGCGCTGAACGAGGCCGACGTGGACAACAACCGCGCCGCCCTCAAGAAGGCCGGCTTCCTCTCCCGCGACGACCGTGCGGTCGAGCGCAAGAAGGCCGGTCTCAAGAAGGCCCGCAAGGCTCCGCAGTACAGCAAGCGCTAAATCCGCGCCTGCCACTACGGCTCTCGTTCGCCCCGGCAGCACCTTCCGTGCTGCCGGGGCGTTCGTCTATCTCCACCCCCGCAGTTATCTACCCCGCATTTTCAGGTTTTCGGAGGACAGACGTGGGACGACTCTTCGGCACGGACGGCGTGCGCGGTGTCGCCAACTCGGATCTGACGGCGGAGCTCGCGCTCGGTCTGTCGGTCGCGGCGGCACATGTGCTCGCCGAAGCGGGGACCTTCGAGGGGCATCGGCCGACCGCCGTGGTCGGGCGTGACCCCCGCGCGTCGGGAGAGTTCCTCGAAGCCGCGGTCGTCGCGGGCCTCGCGAGCGCGGGCGTGGACGTCCTGCGGGTCGGTGTGCTGCCCACCCCCGCGGTGGCGTACCTCACCGGTGTGCTGGGCGCCGACCTCGGTGTGATGCTCTCGGCCAGCCACAACGCCATGCCGGACAACGGTGTCAAGTTCTTCGCGCGCGGCGGCCACAAGCTCGCCGACGAGCTGGAGGACCGCATCGAGGCGATCTACGAGCAGCACCGCACGGGCGAGCCGTGGGAGCGTCCGACCGGCGCCGGTGTGGGCCGGGTCCGCTCGTACGGCGAGGGCTTCGACCGGTACGTCGCCCACCTCATCGGGGTGCTGCCCAACCGTCTCGACGGTCTGAAGGTGGTCCTGGACGAGGCGCACGGCGCGGCCGCCCGGGTCTCGCCGGAGGCGTTCGCGCGGGCCGGTGCCGAGGTCGTCACCATCGGTGCGGAGCCCGACGGGCTCAACATCAACGACGGCTGCGGCTCCACCCACCTCGACCTCCTGAAGGCGGCCGTCGTGGAGCACGGCGCCGACCTCGGCATCGCGCACGACGGTGACGCCGACCGCTGCCTGGCCGTGGACGGCTCGGGCAACGAGGTCGACGGCGACCAGATCCTCGCGGTGCTCGCGCTCGCCATGCGCGAGGCGGGCACGCTGCGCCGCAACACCGTCGTCGGCACCGTGATGTCGAACCTGGGCTTCAAGATCGCCATGGAGGGCGAGGGCATCGAGCTCGTCCAGACCGGGGTCGGCGACCGTTACGTCCTGGAGTCGATGAAGGAGCACGGCTACGCGCTGGGCGGCGAGCAGTCCGGCCACGTGATCATCCTGGACCACGCGACCACGGGTGACGGCACGCTGACCGGTCTGATGCTGGCCGCCCGCGTCGCCGCGACCGGCCGCACGCTCGCCGATCTCGCCGGGGTCATGACGCGCCTGCCGCAGGTCCTGGTCAACGTCCCCGACGTCGACAAGTCCCGCGTCGCCACCTCCGCCGAGCTGGGCACGGCCGTCGCCGAGGCCGAGCGCGAGCTGGGTGCCACCGGGCGGGTGCTGCTGCGCCCCTCGGGCACCGAGCCGCTGGTCCGCGTGATGGTCGAGGCCGCCGACATCGAGCAGGCCCGCTCGGTGGCCGGCCGTCTGGCCGACGTCGTCAAGTCGGCGCTGGGTTAAGCGAGTCGACGCCCCCGCTGCCTCGCCCAGAAGAGTTTCTGGGCGAGCAGCGTGAGCGTGCCGGCCAGCACGATGCCGCCCAGGTTGGCGAGCAGCTGCCAGGTCGAACCCCAGGTCTGGCTGTACTCGGCGTAGCTGAAGGCCATCGCTGCGTTGGCCGCCGCGGGAACCGTCGTCACCGAGATCGCGACGCCGATCAGCGCGCCCGACTTGGCCGAGGTCAGCGAGAGCGTCCCCGCGATGCCGGCCAGGAAGGCGACCACGAACGACATCCAGTCCGGCTTCCAGATGAAGGCCGTGTTGGGGCGCGGAGCCTCCAGCAACTCCTTGGAAAACAGCCCGAGTTGCTCCATCAGCCAGCCGAATCCCGCGGTCATCACCATGGCCGCCGCGAAGCCGACGAGCAGGGCGACGAGCGAGCGCCACACCAGCCGGGGCGCGCGCCGCACCAGCGCCGTGGAGATCCCGGCCAGCGGCCCGAACTCCGGGCCGACCGCCATCGCGCCCACGATCAGGATCGCGTTGTCGAGCATCACGCCGCAGGCGGCCAGCATGGTGGCGACGGCCAGGAACGCGACGTAGGTGACCGACAGGGTCGACTCCTCGTGCGTCGCGTCCGTCAGCGACTCCCACAGCACCGCGTCCGCGCCCTCGCCGGGTGCCTCCGCCTCGGCCTCGTCGGCGCGCCGCGAGATCGAGAGGCCGATCTGGTCGACGGCGATCGCGCCGTCCCGGTCGAGTCCGATCGCCCGCAGCTCGGCGATCAGCCCGTCCCCGGCCTCGCGGGCCACATCGCACAGCACCAGGTCGCCCACGGGGTCACGGGCCGCGCCGGTCAGGACCGCCAGATGGGTGGTGCCGACCGTCGACTCGACGACGCGTACGACGTCATCGGTGCGGTCGGCGGGCACGGTCAGTCGCAGGTGCAGCACGTTTCCTCGCCGGGTCGGGCTCGTGGCCGCGGCCCGCGGCCCGTGGTCACAGTTTGCGCAGGGAGATCTTCTGGATCTTGTGGTCCGGCCCCTTGCGCACGACGAGGGTGGCCCGGCCGCGGGTGGGTGCCACATTCTCCACCAGATTGGGCCGGTTGATGGTCCGCCAGGTCGTACGGGCGTAGTCCAGGGCCTCCTCCTCGGAGACCTGGGTGTACTTGCGGAAGTACGAGAACGGGTTCTGGAAGGCGGTCTCGCGCAGTTTGCGGAACCGGTTGAGGTACCAGGTCTCGATGTCCTCGGTGCGCGCGTCCACGTACACGCTGAAGTCGAAGTAGTCGGCGAGACCGACCCGGGTGCGGCCGTCCTGGCCGGGCAGGGCCGGCTGGAGGACGTTGAGGCCCTCCACGATGAGGATGTCCGGGCGGCGCACCACGAGCTGCTCGTCCGGCACGATGTCGTAGATGAGGTGCGAGTAGACGGGCGCGGTGACCTCGTCCTTGCCCGCCTTGATGTCCGCGACGAACCGGGTCAGGGCCCGGCGGTCGTACGACTCGGGGAAGCCCTTGCGCGACATCAGGCCGCGGCGCTCCAGCTCGGCCATCGGGTAGAGGAAGCCGTCGGTGGTGACCAGCTCGACCCGGGGGTGCTCGGGCCAGCGGGCGAGCAGCGCCTGGAGCAGTCGGGCCACCGTCGACTTGCCGACCGCCACCGACCCCGCGACCCCTATGACGAAGGGGGTGCCGCGCTGGGTGCCGTGCCCGTTGCCCGCGTCGCCCAGGAACGTGTTGAGGGTGCCGCGCAGATTGGCGGTGGCCTCCACGTACAGGTTGAGCAGCCGGGACAGCGGCAGGTAGATGTCGCGCACCTCGTCGAGGTCGATGACATCCCCGAGCCCGCGCAGCCGCTCGACCTCCTCGGCGGTCAGCGGCAGCGGAGTCTTGTCGCGCAGGGCGCTCCACTCGGCGCGCGTCAGGTCCACATAGGGAGTCGCCTCCGGCTTGCGGTGGGCGCTCCGTGGCGGCGAAGTGATCACGACTCCATTGTTGCGGCTGTATGACCTGCGTGGGGGGTGGGGTGGGTCACGTGGCCGCACGGCATGAAATGGCCTACGGCGTGCAGGGGGCGGACCGGGGCGCGGGGTCGCGCGGACGAGGGGGCCGTCGCTAGGCGGGATGCGGGGACGCGGGACGCGGGGGCGCCGGGTCGCTCGGGAAAGGGGCCTCTCGGTCGTAGGCTGCCGCCATGTGCGGAATCGTGGGTTATGTGGGCGGACAGTCGGCGCTCGACGTCGTGGTCGCCGGACTGAAGCGGCTTGAGTACCGCGGATACGACTCGGCGGGCGTCGCGGTCCTCGCGGACGGCGGGATCGCCGCGGCGAAGAAGGCCGGCAAGCTGGTCAACCTGGAGAAGGCGCTGGTGGAGGCGCCGCTGCCCGCCGGGGCCACCGGCATCGGGCACACCCGGTGGGCCACGCACGGCGGGCCGACCGATGAGAACGCGCACCCGCACCTGGACAACGCGGGGCGGGTCGCGGTCGTGCACAACGGGATCATCGAGAACTTCGCCGCGCTCCGCGCCGAGCTGGCCGAGCGCGGCCACGAGCTGGCCTCGGAGACGGACACCGAAGTCGTCTCGCACCTCCTGGCCGAGTGCTACTCCTCCGCCGAGGACCTGGCGGAGGCCATGCGCCAGGTGTGCCGGCGCCTGGAGGGCGCGTTCACGCTGGTGGCCGTGCACGCCGACGAGCCGGACGTCGTGGTGGGCGCGCGGCGCAACTCGCCGCTCGTGGTGGGCGTCGGCGAGGGGGAGTCCTTCCTCGCCTCCGACGTCGCCGCGTTCATCGCGCACACCCGCTCCGCGATCGAGCTCGGCCAGGACCAGGTCGTCGAGCTGCGCCGGGACGGGGTCACCGTCACCGACTTCGACGGGGCGCCGGCCGAGACCCGGGCGTACCACGTCGACTGGGACGCCTCGGCCGCCGAGAAGGGCGGCTACGACTACTTCATGCTCAAGGAGATCGCCGAGCAGCCCAAGGCCGTCGCGGACACGCTGCTCGGCCGGATCGACGGGGCCGGCTCGCTGACCCTGGACGAGCTGCGCATCCCGCACAAGGTGCTGCGCGAGATCGACAAGGTCGTCGTCGTGGCCTGCGGTACGGCCTACCACGCGGGCATGATCGCGAAGCTGGCGATCGAGCACTGGACGCGGATTCCCTGCGAGACCGAGCTGGCCAGCGAGTTCCGCTACCGGGACCCGATCCTCGACCAGCGCACCCTCGTCATCGCCATCTCGCAGTCCGGCGAGACCATGGACACCCTGATGGCGCTGCGGCACGCCCGCGAGCAGGGTGCGAAGGTGCTCGCGATCTGCAACACCAACGGCTCGACGATCCCGCGCGAGTCGGACGCGGTCCTCTACACGCACGCGGGCCCCGAGGTCGCCGTCGCCTCGACGAAGGCGTTCCTGACCCAGCTGGTGGCCTGCTACCTCGTCGCGCTGTACCTCGGCCAGGTGCGCGGTACCAAGTGGGGCGACGAGATCCGGGCCGTCGTGCACGACCTCGCCGAGATCTCCCGCGAGGTCGACCGGGTCCTCGAAACCATGGAGCCGGTACGGGAGTTGGCGCGCTCGCTCGCCGACAAGAACACGGTGCTCTTCCTCGGCCGGCACGTCGGCTACCCCGTCGCCCTCGAAGGTGCGCTCAAGCTCAAGGAGCTGGCGTACATGCACGCCGAGGGGTTCGCGGCGGGCGAGCTGAAGCACGGGCCGATCGCCCTGATCGAGCAGGACCTGCCGGTGGTGGTCGTGGTTCCGTCGCCGCGCGGGCGGTCCGTGCTGCACGACAAGATCGTGTCCAACATCCAGGAGATCCGGGCCCGGGGAGCGCGCACGATCGTGATCGCGGAGGAGGGCGACGAGACGGTGGTGCCGTACGCCGACCACCTCGTCCGCATCCCGGCCACGCCCACGCTGCTCCAGCCGCTGGTCGCCACGGTGCCGCTCCAGGTCTTCGCGTGCGAGCTGGCGACGGCCCGGGGCAACGAGGTCGACCAGCCGCGGAACCTGGCCAAGTCCGTGACGGTGGAGTGAGTGCGTGAGGTGTGCGTGCCCGACCGAGGGCGTGTGTGCCCGACCGAGGGCGTGGGTGCCCGACCGAGGGCGTGCGTGCCTGACCGCGGGTGTGCGTGCCTGACCGCGGGTGTGGGTGCGTGACCGAGGGCGTGCGTGCCTGACCGAGGGTGTGAGTGCGTGATTGAGGGTGTGGGTGCGTGACTGAGGGAGGGGTCAATTGATCATCGGGGTCGGCATCGACGTGGCCGAGATCGAACGGTTCGCGGCGTCCATCGCGCGGACTCCCGGGATGCTCCAACGGCTGTTCGTGGAAGGCGAGTTGCTGCTCCCCAGCGGTGAGCGCCGCGGCGACGCCTCGCTCGCCGCCCGCTTCGCCGCGAAGGAGGCGCTCGCGAAGGCGCTGGGGGCGCCGGGAGGGCTGTTGTGGACGGATGCGGAGGTGTACGTGGAGGGGAGCGGGCAGCCCCGGCTCCGCGTCCGGGGCTCTGTCGCGGCGCGGGCGGCTGAGCTGGGGGTTCGGCAGTGGCATGTTTCGCTCAGCCATGATGCGGGGGTGGCGTCTGCGGTGGTGATCGCGGAGGGCTGACCCCTCCCGGCTGCCGCCGGGACCGCTCGGCGGGGCCGGGCGCGCCTGGGCTCCGCCCCAGGGGTGTGCCGGGGCTGCGCCGAGGCTGCGCTGGGGCTTTCGCCCCGGGCCCCGGGGTTTGGCTCCTCCCCGTCCCTTCCCGCTGTGACATTTGCGGCTCCGCCGCGTGGCCTCCGGGGGGGGGTGGGGGTGGGCGGGTCTCCGGGGGCTGCGCCCCGGGGCCCCGGTTCGGCTGCGGACCGTGCGTGGCTGGTCGCGCAGTTCCCCGCGCCCCTAACCCCGTTCCGGTCTGCGGACCGCGGTCGCTCCTCGCGCAGTTCCCCGCGCCCCTAACCTCGTTCCGGTCTGCGGACCGTGGTCGCTCCTCGCGCAGTTCCCCGCGCCCCTAACCTCGTTCCGGTCTGCGGACCGTGGTCGCTCCTCGCGCAGTTCCCCGCGCCCCTAACCCCGTTCCGGTCTGCGGACCGTGGGTGGCTGGTCGCGCCGTTCCTCGCGCCCCTAACCCCGTCTGCGTGCGCAGGCCGTGGTCGTTTCTCGCGCAGTTCCTCGCGCCCCTGTAGGTGGCCCCGAATGGCTCGGTGCTGGCCCGTACAGGCATACCCAGCCCGTCCGGCGATTGAGGACGAGCGCCGTTCAGGCGCGAACGGGGGTGCAGGGGGCGGAGCCCCCGCAGGGGTCTGGGGCGGAGCCCCAGGGGCCGGACCCTTCGACCCGCTGCACGGGCGGGTGGGTGGGCAACCCCCCCCCAGGGGGAGGCCCCGGTGGCCCGGGGTGGGGGTCTCGGGGGAGAGTGGGCGCATGCGTACTGGGCACGACGTCACCACCGTCCGCACCGCCGAGCGCGAGCTCATGGCCAAGCTCCCCCCGGGCACCCTGATGCAGCGCGCCGCAGCCGGACTCGCGGCCACCTGCGCCGGGCTGCTGGGCCGCACGTACGGCGCCCGAGTCGTCCTGCTGGTGGGCAGCGGCGACAACGGCGGCGACGCGCTGTACGCCGGCGCCCGCCTGGCCCGCAGGGGCGCAGGCGTCAGCGCGGTGCTGCTCGCCCCCGACCGCTCCCACCCGGAGGGCCTCGCCGCGTTCACCCGCGCCGGCGGCCGCGTCGCCGACGACCCCTTCGAGGTGCTGGCCGTCGCCGATCTCGTACTGGACGGCATCACCGGCATCGGTGGTCGCGGAGGCCTGCGCCCCGACGCCGTACCGCTGGCCCGAGCGGCCCGGGGCTCGAACGCGCTGGTCGTCGCCGTCGACCTGCCGAGCGGCGTGGACGCGGACACCGGCGAGGCCGCGGGCGAGGCGCTGCGCGCGGACGTCACCGTCACGTTCGGCGCGTACAAGCCGGGTCTGCTCATCGATCCCGCGCGGGAGTACGCGGGCGTGGTGCACCTGGTCCCGATCGGCCTCGGCCTGCCCTCCGTGCCGGCCGTCGAGGCGCTCCAACACGCCGATGTGGCCGACCTGTTGCCCGTCCCGGCCGCCGAGAGCGACAAGTACCGGAGGGGTGTCGTCGGGGTCGTCGCGGGCTCCGGCCGGTACCCGGGCGCGGCCGTCCTCGCGGTCGCGGGCGCGTTGCGCGGCGGCGCCGGGGCCGTGCGGTACGTGGGCCCCGGCGGGGACGCCGTGATCGCCCGCTTCCCCGAGACCCTCGTGTCGGACGGCTCGCCCGACCAGGCCGGCCGCGTCCAGGCGTGGGTGGTCGGCCCGGGCCTCGGTGAAGGGCCGGGCGTGGCCGAGGTGCTCGCCTCCGACGTGCCGGTCCTGGTGGACGCGGACGGCCTGCGCGGCCTGGACGCCGACGCCGTACGGGCCCGCCCGGCCGCCACGCTGCTCACCCCGCACGCGGGCGAGGCCGCGGCCCTGCTCGGGGTCCCGCGCGAGCGGGTCGAGGCCGAGCGGCTCGCCTCGGTGCGCGAACTGGCCGCGCGGTTCGGGGCGACGGTGCTCCTGAAGGGCTCGACCACCCTGATCGCGGATGCAGAGGGACCGGTCCGGGTCAACTCGACCGGCACCCCGTGGCTGGCCACGGCGGGCAGCGGCGACGTCCTGTCCGGCCTGGCCGGCTCGCTGCTCGCGACAGGACTGCCCGCACGGGACGCGGCGTCGGCGGCCGCCTACCTGCACGGCCTGGCCGGCCGGCACGCCGCCCAGGGCGCCCCGACCTCGGCGTACGCGGTGGCCGAGGCGCTCCCGGACGCCTGGCGCGACATCGCGGGCGCCTCGGCCGAGCGGTAGGGCGGGCCGCTCGGGAGCCGACGCCGAGCAGGGCCCCGGGCCCGCCCCGCCCTCCCCCGAGCTCTTCATGAGCAGGGGGGACCCCCATCCTGGGTGACATGCGCCGCGCGGCTTCCGTGACTTGCCCCGGGTCCGGGGTTCGCTGGGGGCATGAGCCAAGGACAAAAGCGTAATAAACGCCAGAGATGGGGAGCTTGCGGGCTGGTGCTCGCGGCCGCGCTCGCGCTCGGCGCGGCCGCGCCCGGCAGTGGCGACGCACCACCCCCGCCGCCCCGGCCCGCCGCCCCCGCGCCGCCCGCCCCACCCGCACCGGATGGCGGCTCCGCCGCCGAGACGCTGGTGCCCGGGGTGGCGTCGGCGGCACCCGAAACGCCGCTCGACACCCCGGACCAGGTGCTGCCGCCGCTCGTGTACGAGCCCGGGGCCACCGAGGACCGGGCCGAGCCGGCCGCGGCACCGGAGGACGCGTACCGGCTCATCGAGTACGTGCCGCAGAGCGAGGTCACCGCCAAGCCCGGCAGCTGCACCACCAAGACCGGGCCCTACCAGCGGCAGGTCGAGCGCTGGCTGCGGCTCAAGGTGGACGGCCGGCAGTCCGCCGCCGACTGCGCGGCGATCCGCAAGTTCCAGCAGCAGCAGGGGATTTCGCCCACCATCGGCTTCGCGGGCCCGGTCACCTGGTCGCGGATGCAGTTCCTGTCCGCCCGCAAGAACCCCAACGCCGCCCACAAGTGCCCGGTCAGGAAGCAGCGGGTGGCGTGCGTCGATCTGACGCGCCAGCTGATGTGGGTGCAGACCGGCAGCAAGGTGACGTTCGGCCCGGTGCCGATCCGCAGCGGGCGGGCCTCGCTGCCCACCCGGGGCGGCTGGCACAAGATCTACTGGCGGCACAAGAACCACGTGTCGTCGATCTACCACCAGGCCATGCCCTACGCCCAGTTCTTCGACGGCGGCCAGGCCTTCCACGCGATCTACCACAGCGTGTACACCTCGGTCGGCAGCCAGGGCTGCGTCAACCTCAGCCTGACCGACGCGCGCAGGCTCTGGGACGTACTGCGCAACAAGGACCTCGTCTACGTGTGGGGCCACCGCGACGGCACCTGACGCCGGGGGACGGCACCGGTGACGGCACCTGACACGGGGTGTGGCCCGCGGCACAATCCGGCGGTCCGTGCGCTCTGAGAGACTTGGGGCGATGACCGCGATGACTCAGAACCCCGCCGGACGCGTCCGCGCCGAGATCGACCTCGGCGCGCTGCGCGCCAACGTGCGGACGCTGCGCGCCCGTTCGTCCGGCGCGCGGCTCATGGCCGTGGTGAAGGCGGACGCGTACGGGCACGGTGCCGTGCCGTGTGCCAGGGCGGCCCTGGAGGCGGGCGCCGCCTGGATCGGCACCGCCACCCCGCACGAGGCGCTCGCCCTGCGTGCGGCCGGCATCGAGGCGCCGATGCTGTGCTGGCTGTGGACGCCGGGCGGCCCCTGGCGCGAGGCGATCGAGGCGGACATCGATGTCTCGGTGAGCGGCATGTGGGCCCTGCGGGAGGTGGCCCACGCGGCCCGCGCGGCGGGACGTACGGCCAGGATCCAGCTCAAGGCCGACACCGGCCTCGGCCGCAACGGCTGCCAGCCCGCCGACTGGCCGGAGCTGGTGCACGAGGCACTCGCCGCCCCCGAGGTGCGGGTCACCGGCCTGTGGTCGCACCTGGCCTGCGCCGACGAACCCGGCCACCCCTCGATCACGGCCCAGCTCTCGGTGTTCCAGGAGATGACCGCGTACGCCGAGAAGGCGGGCGTCGCCCCCGAGGTGCGGCACATCGCCAACTCCCCGGCCACGCTCACCCTCCCCGAGTCCCACTACGACCTCGTACGCACCGGCATCGCCATGTACGGCGTCTCCCCGTCACCCGAGCTCGGCACCTCGCGCCAGTTGGGGCTGCGGCCGGTCATGACGCTGTCCGCCTCGGTCGCGCTCAGCAAGCAGGTCCCGGCGGGTCACGGCGTCAGTTACGGGCATCACTACGTCACACGGGACGAGACCACCCTCGCCCTGGTCCCGCTCGGCTACGCCGACGGCATCCCGCGGCACGCCTCGGGGCGCGGTCCGGTTCTGGTGGGCGGGAAAGTGCGTACCGCGGCGGGCCGCATTGCGATGGATCAGTTCGTGGTCGACCTTGAGGGGGACACGGTCGAGCCGGGCGCGCGGGCCGTGCTGTTCGGTCCGGGCGACGACGGGGAGCCGACGGCCGAGGACTGGGCGCGGGCGGCCGACACGATCGCGTACGAGATCGTGACACGCATCGGTTCGCGGGTACCGCGCGTCTATGTGAACGAGCGGGCCGAGGCCGCGGGCCCGCAGACGTGAATGAGTGTTCCGGCGACGACGAATAAGAGCGGAGCGGCACGGTGAGCGAGACCAGCACGGGGGACGCCGTCGTATCCGCGGTGCGGGACGCCCAGTCGGCGGTCGGCAACTGGCGCCTGGCCTCCATCGCGGGCGCCGCGATAGGCGTGGTCGCGGCGGGCGCGGCGGCGGGCGTCGCCATAGAGCGGCTCACCGTCGGGCGCGGCATGCGCCGGAAGGCCCGCCTGGCCCTGGACGCGTCCGGACCGTACGGCGCGCTGCGGGGCATGCCGGGCAAGGCGGCCGCCGACGACGGGACCGTCCTGTACTACGAGACCGACGAGGTCGAGCCCGAGGCGGGCGCCAACGGCCCGCGCAAGCGCAGGCTCTTCGGGCGCAAGGTGCCGGCCCCGGTCACCGTGGTGTTCTCGCACGGCTACTGCCTCAACCAGGACTCCTGGCACTTCCAGCGCGCGGCCCTGCGCGGGGTGCTGCGCACGGTCCACTGGGACCAGCGCAGCCACGGCCGCTCGGACCGCGGCACGGCCCAGCGCGAGGGCCTGCCCGTCGACATCGACCAGCTGGGCCGGGACCTGAAGGCCGTCATCGACGCGGCCGCGCCCGAGGGGCCGCTGGTCCTGGTCGGCCACTCCATGGGCGGCATGACGATCATGGCCCTGGCCGAGCAGTACCCCGAGCTGATCCGGGACCGGGTGGTCGGCGTCGCCTTCGTCGGCACGTCGTCGGGCAGGCTCGGCGAGGTCAACTACGGGCTGCCGGTGGCCGGCGTCAACGCGGTGCGCCGGGTCCTTCCGGGCGTGCTCAAGGCGCTCGGCTCGCAGGCGGAGCTGGTGGAGCGGGGGCGGCGGGCGACGGCCGACCTGTTCGCAGGGATGATCAAGCGCTACTCGTTCTCCTCGAAGGACGTCGACCCGGCGGTCGCCCGGTTCGCCGAGCGGATGATCGAGAGCACCCCCATCGACGTGGTCGCCGAGTTCTATCCGGCCTTCTCCGAGCACGACAAGACGGCGGCCCTCGCGATCTTCGCGGAGGTCCCGGTCCTGGTCCTGGCCGGCGACCGCGACCTGGTCACGCCCAGCTCGCACAGCGAGGCCATCGCCGATCTGCTGCCCGACGCGGAGCTGGTCATCGTGCCGGACGGCGGCCACCTGGTGATGCTGGAGCACCCCGAGACGGTCACCGACCGCCTGGCCGACCTGCTGGCCCGGGTCGGCGCGGTGCCGCAGGCCGCTAACGTTGGGACGTATGGAAGCACCGCACACCAGCCCGGCCGCTGACGCCGGCACCAGCCTCACCCTCAACTCACCTTCCGAAATGCAGGAGTTGGGGCGCCGCATCGCCAAACTGCTCCGTCCCGGCGATCTCGTGATGCTCACCGGGGAGCTCGGCGCCGGAAAGACGACCCTCACCCGCGGCCTCGGCGAGGGCCTCGGTGTGCGCGGCGCCGTGACGTCCCCCACCTTCGTCATCGCCCGGGTGCACCCCTCGCTCGTCGGCGGCCCGGCGCTGGTGCACGTGGACGCCTACCGGCTCGGCGGCGGCCTCGACGAGATGGAGGACCTCGACCTCGACGTGTCGCTGCCCGAGTCCGTGGTGGTCGTCGAATGGGGCGAGGGCAAGGTCGAGGACCTGTCCGACGACCGCTTGCAGGTGCTCATCGACCGCGTCGTGGGCGAGACCGACGACGACCGCAGGACGGTGACGATCACCGGAATCGGGCCGCGCTGGAGCGGCGCGGGGGTCGAGGCGCTCTGAGGCCGGGCAGGGGAGCGGCCTGCGCGAGCCGTACGTTCCGACAAGACGTCGGCAAAATGTTGCGTTGGTCGCACCAGGCATGGTCACATGGAGGAAGAGACCTGGTTAGGTCTGCCTAACCGCGCCTTCTTCCGCAGCCCCTGGAGGCCGCCATGACCGTGCCGGAACGCGAAGCGAAGCCGTCGGCCCCGCGGGGCGTCACGGTGCCGCTCGGGGTGTCGATACACGATCTGCTCGCCTCCTGCGCGGCGGCCAGCGCCGTCTCGACGCCGCCGCGCGAGAGCGCGCCGAAGGCCGGCGAAGGGGAAGCACACCAGGACGCCGCGTAGTCGCGTCGTCCTATCGGGTGATTGTCGGTGCCGCGGCCGCGCCCGCGCGCGTCGGCCGCCGCGGGACGGCGGGAGCGGTCGGCCGCACGGGCCGACCGCCCGCGCAGCTGCCCGCTGCGGAACGGCCGGCTACGGAACGACGACGACCTTGGAGTTGCGGGTCGCGAACGTCCACATCGCGTCCCCGTCCGCCCGCGTCATGCGGATGCCGCCGGCCTTCTTGCCCGTCTTCGGAATCGTCATCGAGCCGTCGACCGCCGAGCTGAAGCCGATCGCCACGTTCTCGTTGCTGGCGAACCGCACGACGTGGTCGATGGCGACGCCGTCCGAGCCGGTGATCTTGTTGCCGGTCCGTGAGAGCACCACATACGTGCCCGGCTTCGGGTTGATCGCGGACGGCACGACCGCGAAGGTCTTCGGCGTCTTGGCCACGCCCACCAGCCACACCCGCTTCGCGCCGAGCGCGTACACGACCCGGACCCCGGTGCCCGAGTTCTCCGGCACCGCGAGGTCCGGCTTGCTGGCGGGGGAGCCCGCGGGGGGCAGGTTCGACGGCTTCGCCGACGGGGAGGCGCTGGCGCCCGGGGCCGCGAGATCGGCGGCCGGAGGCGCGCTCGCCGAGGCCTGGTAGGCGAGGAAGCCGACCACCGCGAGAGCGGCGGCGGTGATCCCGGCCACGAATCCCGTGCTGCTCCGTGCCACCTGGGCTTCCCCTTTCGTACGTACATGCATGCCTACGGTCATACCTGCGGCTGACGGTAGCAGCAGGTGACGGCTCGGGCGGGACGCCGTGCCCCCGTCGGCTTGGTCGTAGGCTGTTCGCGTGCTCCTGCTCGCCGTTGATACCGCCACCCCCGCCGTCACCGTCGCCCTGCACGACGGGACCTCCGTCGTCGCCGAGGCCCGCCAGGTCGACGCCCGCCGGCACGGGGAACTGCTGCTGCCCGCCGTCGACCGGGTACTCGCCGAGGCCGGACTGGCCCTCGACGCCGTGACGGACCTGGTCGTCGGCGTCGGTCCCGGCCCCTACACCGGCCTCCGCGTCGGCCTCGTCACCGCCGCGACGTTCGGCTCGGTGCTCGGCGTGCCCGTGCACGGCCTGTGCACCCTGGACGGACTCGCCTACGCCTCCGGCATCGAGGGCCCCTTCGTGGTCGCCACGGACGCCCGCCGCAAGGAGGTCTACTGGGCCCGCTACGACGACTTCCGCACCCGTGCGGGCGAGCCGTCCGTCGACCGGCCCGGCGACATCGCCGAGGAGCTGAGCGGCCTGCCGGTCGTCGGCCAGGGCGCGGTGCTGTACCCGGAGGCGTTCCCCGAGGCGCGCGGCCCCGAGCACCAGTCGGCGGGCGCGCTCGCCGCGCTGGCCGCCGAGAAGCTCGCCGCGGGCTCGGAGTTCCTGCCGCCGACACCGCTGTACCTGCGCCGCCCGGACGCGCAGGTGCCCAAGAACTACAAGGTGGTCACCCCCAAGTGACCGGGGCCGTACTGCGCGAGATGCGCTGGTGGGACATCGGGCCCGTGCTCGACCTCGAACACGAGCTGTTCCCCGAGGACGCCTGGTCGGCCGGGATGTTCTGGTCCGAGCTCGCGCACGCGCGCGGGCCGGGCGCCACCCGCCGTTATGTGGTCGCCGAGGACGAGCGGGGGCGGCTGGTCGGATACGCCGGGCTCGCCGCCGCGGGGGACCTCGCGGACGTCCAGACCATCGCCGCCGCCCGCGACCAGTGGGGCACCGGTCTCGGCGCCCGCCTCCTGACCGACCTGCTCAAGCACGCCACCGCCTTCGAATGCGACGAGGTCCTGCTCGAAGTGCGTGTGGACAACACCCGGGCCCAGAAGCTCTACGAGCGCTTCGGCTTCGAGCCCATCGGCTTCCGCCGCGGCTACTACCAGCCGGGCAATGTGGACGCGCTCGTGATGCGACTGACCGTCCAGGAATACGTCCAAGGAACAGAAGAGACTGACTGATGGCTGACGAACCGCTCGTACTGGGCATCGAGACCTCCTGCGACGAGACCGGCGTCGGCATCGTGCGCGGTACCACCCTGCTCGCCGACGCCGTGGCCTCCAGCGTGGACACCCATGCCCGGTTCGGTGGCGTGGTCCCCGAGATCGCCTCGCGCGCCCACCTCGAAGCGATGGTCCCGACCATCGAGCGCGCCCTGAAGACCGCCGGCATCTCCGCGCGGGACCTCGACGGCATCGCGGTCACCGCCGGGCCCGGGCTGGCGGGCGCGCTGCTCGTCGGCGTCTCGGCCGCCAAGGCGTACGCGTACGCCCTGAACAAGCCGCTGTACGGGGTCAACCACCTCGCCTCGCACATCTGCGTCGACCAGCTGGAGCACGGACCGCTGCCCGAGCCGACGATGGCTCTGCTGGTGTCCGGCGGCCACTCCTCGCTGCTGCTCGCGCCCGACATCACCTCCGACGTCCGCCCGATGGGCGCCACCATCGACGACGCGGCCGGCGAGGCCTTCGACAAGATCGCCCGGGTGCTCAACCTCGGCTTCCCCGGCGGCCCGGTCATCGACCGCCTCGCCAAGGAGGGCGACCCCAGGGCGATCGCCTTCCCGCGCGGCCTGACCGGCCCGCGCGACCCGGCGTACGACTTCTCCTTCTCCGGTCTGAAGACCGCCGTGGCCCGCTGGATCGAGGCCAAGCGCAACGCGGGCGAGGAGGTGCCGGTGCGGGACGTGGCCGCGTCCTTCCAGGAGGCCGTGGCGGACGTACTGACCCGCAAGGCCGTACGGGCCTGCAAGGACGAGGGCGTCGACCACCTGATGATCGGCGGCGGCGTGGCCGCCAACTCCCGGCTGCGCGCGCTGGCCCAGGAGCGCTGCGAGCGGGCCGGGATCCGGCTGCGGGTGCCGCGGCCCGGCCTGTGCACGGACAACGGCGCGATGGTCGCGGCCCTCGGCGCGGAGATGGTGGCCAGGAACCGGCCCGCCTCCGACCTGGAGCTCTCGGCGGACTCCTCGCTGCCGGTGACCGAGCCGCACGTACCGGGCGCGGCACACGAACCGGGTGGGGCGCACGAACCGGGTGGGGCGCACGCCCACCCGCACGATCACGACCACGTGCACGAGGTCAGCAAGAAGAACCTGTACTCATGACCGTCGCCCTGATGTGGGAGGCCCGGGCCGCCGAGGGCCGGGGTCCCGAGCTGCTGGACTGGGTCCGCGAACACCCGGTGGCCGGTCCGCCGCTGCGCCGCGAGATCCTGCGCGCGCCCGGCGACCGGGTCCTGGTGATCACCTGGTGGGACGCGCCCTACGACGCCGACCTGCCCGAACTCCCGGAACCGGCAGGGGAGTTGGTGGCCCGGCCGGTGCATCGCTGGCGCTTCGAGTCGCTCGGGACGCCGGACGCCTGAGCCTTCCTGGGTCGGTATCGCTGCGCCGTCTGATCGCTTCAGGCAACCCTGTGACCGTTTCTGGCATCAAGCTATGAGTAGCTGATGACAGAAACGGGCGGTATTGGACATGGGTTGGCTCGTGCGCAAGAAGGCGGTCGGTGCGGCTCTCTTCGGTCTGCTGATGGTCGCGGGGTGCTCGTCCGGCGGCGGATCGGGCAGCACCCCCTCCGCGTCCGCCCCGTCCGGCAAGGCGAGCGGTACGCCCTCGAAGGCGTCCCCGAGCGATGACGCGGCCGCCACCGGGGCCGCGTACCGCAAGTGGGGCCTCAAGCCGTTCGCCGCACCGCCCGCGCCGCCCGCCGAGAAGCCGGTGCACGGCAAGCCCGGCGAGGTCCCGGTGGTGAGCGACATCCCCACCAAGGAGAAGATCGTCTTCGTGACCTTCGACGACGGGGCCGAGAAGGACCCCAAGTTCGTCGAGATGATGCGGGACCTGAAGATCCCGTTCACGATGTTCCTGACCGATGACATCATTCGCGGCGATTACGGCTACTTCAAGCCGCTGCAAGAGCTCGGGAACTCCATAGAGAACCACACGCTCTCGCACCCCAATATGCGCACGCTCGGCGAGGCCGCGCAGAAGAACGAGATATGCACCCAGGAGAAGAAACTGGGCAAGGAGTACGGCAAGGCGCCCCGGCTCTTCCGGCCCCCGTACGGCAACTGGAACGAGAACACCCGCGCCGCCGCCAAGTCCTGCGACGTCCAGGCGATGGTGCTGTGGCGCGAGTCGATGCAGATAACCAACATGCAGTACCAGCGCGGCGACAAGAAACTGCACCCCGGCGACATCATCCTCGCGCACTTCCGCGGCCCCAAGGAACTCAAGGGCACGTCCATGACGGAGATGACCGCGAACATGCTCCGCCACATCCAGGAGCAGGGCTTCACGGTGGCCCGCCTGGAGGACTACGTCTAGGACGAACTGGACGTACGTGACGTCCCGGAAAAGGCGCTGCCGGCACGGGAAGGCGCCGGGAATTCCGAAGGCGCCGGAACAACAAAGAAGGCAAGGAGCCCGTACTCTCCTCGCCACTATCAAGATATAGCGCACCGGGGGGCTTGCGGCAAGGCCCCCATCGTGCCGCAGAATCACTGGCCTCGGGCCAGTACCTGCGGAATTGGGAGATTCACGAAGTGCGTGTGCAGTTGTCGGTTCCTGGATCCTCCAGCGCGTTCGACCTTCCCGACCGTCTTGCCGCCAAGGCCGATCCGGCGCTGATCGGGGGCGACGAGCGGCACTTCGCCGCCATCGCCCGCACCCTCGACCAAACGATCACCGAACTCTCCGCCCGCCTCGACGAGCTGCGCCGGTCGCCCGGCGGCATCGGCCGGGCCGCCATGGACCGGGACATCGAGGTCCACCAGCTGACCGGCCGGCTGCGCACCCTGCGCCGCTTCGGCCTGGACCTCTGCCTCGGCCGCATCGTCGCCGCCGACACCTCCGAGCCCCTCTACATCGGCCGGCTCGGGCTCACCGACAGCGAGGGCCGCCGGCTCCTCGTCGACTGGCGCTCGCCCGCGGCCGAGCCGTTCTTCGCGGCCACCCACGCCGGCCCGATGGGCCTCGCGAGCCGCCGCCGCTACCGCTGGACCGCGGGCCGGATCAGCGACTACTGGGACGAGGTCTTCAGCGCCGACGGCCTCGAAGGACACGCGGCCCTCGACGACCAGTCCGCGTTCATCGCCAGCCTCGGCACCAACCGCTCGGCCCGGATGCGTGACGTCCTGTCCACCATCCAGGCCGACCAGGACGCCATCATCCGGGCCGGTTCGCGCGGCGCTCTCGTCGTCGACGGGGGCCCCGGCACCGGCAAGACCGTCGTCGCCCTGCACCGCTCGGCGTACCTGCTCTACTCCGACCCGCGCCTGGGCCACCGGCGCGGCGGCGTCCTCTTCGTCGGGCCGCACCGCCCCTACCTGGACTATGTCGCCGATGTGCTGCCCAGCCTCGGCGAGGAGGGCGTCCAGACCTGCATCCTGCGCGACCTCGTCACCGAGGGGGCCGACGCCGAGCAGGAGGGCGATCCGGAGGTGGCCCGCCTCAAGGCGTCCGCCGACATGGTGGGGGCCATCGAGAAGGCCGTCGCCTTCTACGAGGAGCCGCCCACCGCCGCCCTGACCGTCACCACCCCGTGGGCCGACGTCCGGCTCACCGCCGACGACTGGGCGGAGGCCTTCGCGGCCCCCGGCCCCGGCACCCCGCACAACGAGGGGCGCGAGCTGGTCCGGGAGGCACTGGTGACGATCCTGCTCGACCAGTACGACGGCGACGACGTCCCGCCCGCGGAGTTCCGCAAGGCGCTGCTCCAGGACCGTGACCTCGCCGAGGCGCTCGGCAGCGCCTGGCCGCTGCTCGAAGCGGCCGACATCGTGGGAGACCTGTGGACGGTGCCGGCCTATCTGCGGATGTGCGCGCCGTGGCTCGGCCCCGACGACGTACGCCGACTGCGGCGCCCGGACCCGGGGGCCTGGACCGTGTCCGACCTGCCGCTCCTGGACGCGGCCCGGCAGCGGCTCGGCGACCCGGAGGCGGAGCGGCGCAGGCGGCGGCACGAGGCGCTGGTCGCCGCCGAGCGCGAGCGGATGTCGGGGGTCATCGACGAGATCATCTCCGCGTCCAACTTCCAGTCGGCGGGCGACGAGAGCGAAGGCGCGCTGCGGATGCTGCGCGGCAAGGACCTCCAGGACACCCTGATCGACGACAGCGCCCTGCCCGCCGCCGAACCCGACCTCCTGGCCGGCCCGTTCGCGCACATCGTCGTCGACGAGGCGCAGGAGCTCACGGACGCGGAGTGGCAGATGCTGCTGCTGCGCTGTCCGTCCCGGAGCTTCACCATCGTCGGTGACCGGGCCCAGGCCCGGCACGGGTTCACCGAGTCGTGGCGCGAACGCCTGGAGCGGATCGGGCTCGACCGGGTCGAGGTGGCCTCGCTCAGCATCAACTACCGCACCCCGGAGGAGGTGATGGCGGAGGCCGAGCCGGTCATCCGGGCCGCGCTGCCCGACGCCAACGTACCCACGTCCATCCGCAGCGGCGGCGTCCCCGTCGGCCACGGCTCCGCCGCCGACCTCGACACGGTCCTGGAGACCTGGCTCGCCGGGCACGACGACGGGATCGCGTGTGTCATCGGGGCTCCGGGCTTCCGGCCCACCCCGCGCGTGCGGTCGCTGACGCCGGAGCTGTCCAAGGGGCTCGAATTCGATCTGGTCGTCCTCGTCGACCCGGAGCGGTTCGGCGAGGGCATCGAGGGGGCGGTGGACCGGTATGTCGCGATGACCCGGGCGACCCAGCGGCTCGTCGTCCTCACGAGCTGAGGCCCGGGTGCGACCGGCCCGGAAGGGCGCTCCCGAAAAAAGTTCGGCGGATTCTCCCGGCGGTGTCGATCCGGCCGTCTCCCGTTCGACGCAAGGGTGAGAGGCGGGGAAGGACCCCCGCACCGCACGGGGTGCACCCGTACGGGATCCGCACAGCACGCAGAACAGAACGGAGAACGGCCATGCCGCGCTACCTGACGATGGTCCGCATCGACGAGAACAACACCCCCGCCAGCGGCGTCACCCCGGAGCTCATGGAGCGGATGGGCGATCTGATCGGCGAGATGACCAAGGCCGGCGTGCTGCTCGACACCGCCGGGCTCACCCCGTCCGCCGAGGGCGCCCGGGTGCGCTGGAACCACGGCGAGCTGACGGTCACCGACGGCCCGTTCACCGAGTCCAAGGAGGTCGTGGGCGGTTACGCGATGATCCAGGCCAAGGACAAGGCCGAGGCGATCGAATGGGCCTCTCGCTTCGTCAAGATCCACGGGGAGGGCTGGGACATCACCTCCGAGGTGCGCGAGGTGGTCGAGGGCTGAGCCCTGTGGGACGCGGCCGGGGCCTCGGCCCCGGCCACCGGGAAATGTTGCCGGGCGCCGGGCCCGGTGCTGTGCTGGAAAGCGCGATGAGTTTCGCGCGGGGTCCCGGTCTACCTGTTGACGCCGCCCGCACGGGGCCCGGCAACGGCTAGGAGGCCGACGATGTCCGCGCAGATCACGCAGAAGATCACCACCTTCCTCTGGTTCGACGGCCAGGCCGAGGAAGCGGCCGAGCACTACGTCTCCATCTTCGGCGGCGACTCGCGCGTCGCGTCGGTCACGCACTTCCCGGCGTCCGCGCCCGGCGAGACCGGCTCGGTCATGACGGTCGAGTTCGTCATCGCGGGCCAGCGCTTCATCGCCCTCAACGGCGGCCCCCAGTTCACCTTCAGCGAGGCGATCTCGCTCTCGGTGGGCTGCTCGGACCAGGAGGAGATCGACCGGTTCTGGACGCGGCTCGGAGCGGGCGGCGAAGAGGGCCCGTGCGGCTGGCTGAAGGACAAGTACGGGCTCTCGTGGCAGATCGTCCCGGCCGAACTGCCCGAGCTGCTCGGCCAGGGCGCGGAGAAGACCGAGCGGGTCATGGCCGCGGTCATGGGCATGAAGAAGATCGACCTCCAAGCCGTGCGGGACGCGTGACCCGGTGTCCCGGCGAATCGACCGTGAGTTCACCGCCGAGCTGGTCAAGAGCCCGAACGAGGGCGGCTGGACGTACGTCGTCTGGCCCGGGTCCGCGGAGTTCTTCGGCACCCGGGGTCTGGTGAAGGTCAGCGGAACCGTCGACGGGCATCCGTTCCGCAGCTCGTTCATGGCGCTCGGCGACGGCACCCACAAGCTGCCTGTGAAGGCCGAGGTGCGCAAGGCGGTCGGCAAGGAGGCGGGGGACACCGTGACCGTGCGCCTGACGGAGCGTCTCGACGGCTGAGCTGCCGCCCGGTCCCGCACAGTTGCCGCCGATCCTGCCGTACGTGCGGGAGCCGCACGTGCGGGAGCCGCACCTGCGGGACGATGTGCCGCCGGAGCGGGATGCGGAGAGCCGCCTCCTACCGATCGGGACGACCGCCGACGTCTCCGGGGCCACCGTCGCCCCGTTCGCGGCCGGCCCCGTGGCCGGTGCCCGGCCGGACCTGGTGACGGCCAGCCCCCCGAACTCGGCCGATAGCCACAGCAGTTGAGGGAGAAGGCGCCAGGGCGACGATGCCTCGCGCCCCACGGAACCGGCCAAGTGCCCCGCGTGTGTCCCAGGGTGGGCGCCGGAAGCAGGGGCACCCCCGATAACCTCTGCCGCATGACGCCCCGCTCGTCGCTCCCTCCTTCGCCGCCCCCGGCCGAGATACGTGCCTGGCCCGACCGCAACGCGCTGCTCGCCGACCGTGCGCTGGCCCTCGACGTGCTGGTCAAGGGCCACTTGGGCGCGAGTCGGCTCGGGCTGCTCTGGCTGTGGGCGGCGCTCTTCGCGCTGGGCTGGTCCATGGTCGGTACCGCGCTCATCTCGCTGACGGACATCCTCACCGCCATCGTCGGCGGCCTGTTCCTGCTGCTCGGTCTGGGCGTGATGATCCCGACCGGGATCGCCGTCGGGTTCGGCCTCCGCAGGGACCGGCGTATCCGTGAACTCCTGCGCCAATGGGGCGAGTTGGACCGGGACCCGATACTCGACCGCAATCTGCGCAGGCCCGGCCTCAGCCTGGCCTGGCTGGTGCCCTCGGTGCTGCTGTGCGCGGGTGGGCTCGCGGTCTGCCTGGTGCTGCCGGCGACGGCCGTGCCGGGCCGCGACACGTACGCGCTCGTCGTGTACGGCATGGGCTTCGGCCTGATCTGCTGGCTGACCGGCCTCGTCGGCGTGGTGAAGGCGGCCGCGCACCGGCGCTGGGTCCAGCGGTCCCTGCGGCGCCTATCCTGAAGGCTCCGCAGCGCGGCGCGATGCGGTGACATCACGGGGGAAGGACGGTCGCCATGGCCTGGTACTGGTGGATTCTGATCGTTTTCTGGATGGGCGGCTTCGGCTGGGCGATCGACAACGCCCGTACGGCGCTGCGGACTCGGCACGAGCGGAAGATGGAGCGGCTGGAGGCGGCGAAGCAGGAGCGCCTCGCGCTGGAGGCGGCTCACAAGGCGCCGGAGCCGGTGTGCGGGTGCACGCATCACCTCGCCAAGCATGACAAGGCGGGCAAGTGCCATGAACGGGTCGAGGTTCCGGTCGCGTGGGACGAGAACAAGAAGCCGCTGCGGTTCGAGTCCGGGCAGTGCAACTGCCAGCAGTATGTGGGGCCCCAGCCCCTCTCCCGGGTCTACGCGGACGAGCTGACTGATCTGGCGTGAGCGGCGCGGGGCGTGGGGGGCGCGGGGGTGCTGCTCGGCTGCGAGCCGTGGGGGCCGTTCGCGCAGTTCCCCGCGCCCCTAACCCCGTTTCCGTGTGCGGGCCGTGGTCGCTTTTCGCGCAGTTCCCCGCGCCCCTAACGCCGTTTCCGGGCGCGGGCCGTGGTCGCTTCTCGCGCAGTTCCCCGCGCCCCTAACCCCGTTTCCGGGCGCGGGCCGTGGTCGCTTCTCGCGCAGTTCCTCGCGCCCCTGTAGGTGGCCCCGAATGGCTCGGTGCTGGCCGGCGCAGGCATACCCAGCCCGTCCGGCGATTGAGGACGAGCGCCCTTTAGGCGCGAACGGGGGTGCAGGGGGCGGAGCCCCCTGCGGGGGGCCGAGGGCGCAGGCCCTCAGGGGCTCTGGGGCGGAGCCCCGGTGGTGTGGGGGAGGGGGTGGCCGACCAGCATCGTGGGGGCGCCGGCCACCCGGGTCAGGAAGACCGTCGCCGAGTTCGGCCCGGCCGGCTTCACGCGGCGCCGGATCTCCTCCGGCTCCACCGCCGACCCCCGCTTCTTCACCGTGAGCACCCCCACCCCCCGCTCCCGCAGCAGCGCCTTCAACTTCTTCAGGTTGAACGGGAGTTGATCGGTGATCTCGTACGCCGAGGTGTACGGGGACGCGTACACCTCGTCACTCGTCACATACGCGATCGTCTCGTCGATCAGCCGCCCCCCGCACCGCTCCACGATCTCGGCGACCAGATGCGCCCGGATGACGGCGCCGTCCGGCTCGTACAGGTAGCGCCCGACCGGCCCCACCGGCGGCGCGGCGAGCGGCGCGGCCGTCCAGAGATCGGCGGAGGCGGGCAGCAGCGTGGCGCGGACCGCGCCGGGGGTGACGCCGGTGCCGAACCACAGCACGGCCTCCTTCACGTCACCCCCGTCCGAGATCCACTCCGCCTCGGCCTGCGGCGGAATCGCCTCGTGCGGGATGCCGGGGGCGATCTTCAGCGCCGCGAAGGGGGCGGCCAGGGCGGCCGTGACCGCCCAGGAGAGCGGGGGCGAGTACGCCTCCGGGTCGAAGATCCGGCCCCGCCCGCCCCGTCGCGCCGGGTCCACGAAGACCGCGTCGTACGGGGCCGTGTCGATGTCGGTCACATCCGCGCAGCGCACCTCGATCAGGTCCGCGAGGCCCAGCGCCTCCGCGTTGGCGCGGGCCACCGCCGCCGTCAGCGGGTCGCGGTCGACCGCGAGCACCGCGATCCCGGCCCGCGCGAGCGCCAGCGCGTCGCCGCCGATGCCACAGCACAGGTCCGCCACGCTCCGTACGCCGCGCGCGGCGAAGGCCTTCGCGCGGTGGGTGGCGACCGAGGCGCGGGTCGACTGCTCGACGCCGTTGGGCGTGAAGAACATCCGGTGCGCGTCGGCCGCGCCGAATTTCGCCACCGCCCGCTGCCGCAGCCGCGCCTGCCCGAGCGCCGCCGACACCAGGTCCGCGTCGTGCTCGCGGCGCAGCCGGGTGGCCACCGCCAGCTCCTGGGACGGGTCGTACGCCCGCAGCGATGCGAGCAGGGCCCGGCCCTCGTCGGCCAGCAGGAGGGAGAAGGTGTCGAGGTCGTTCACCCCGTCATTGTCGCCCGGTCGCCGCCCCGCTGTGGGCCAGGTGGGCGATGGTGGGCCCGTGGCGGCGGTGTCGTACGGGCAGCGGGCCCCGCGCCTGACAGGATGCGGCGCCATGCAACTAGTACGACAAAAGGGAAAGTCCAGGACAAAGATCGCGTGTCTCGCGCTCGGGCTCGGCGCCGCGCTGCTCGCCTCCGGCTGCGCCTCCGAGGGCGGCGACGCCGGCCACCCCGGCGCCCAGGCCGCCAAGAAGGGCCCCGCCGGAGCGCTCGCGGGCTACTCCGAGCAGCTCAAGCAGGCCGAGACCGCGCGGCTCGCGGCCGTCAAGAAGTGGGGGCTCGCCAAGCCGCCGCTGCTCGCGCCCGAGGCGCCCGCCGTCAAGCCGAAGATCACCAACCGGCCGGGGTTCGAGACGGACGGCGGCGACTCGCTGCCGCCGGTCTTCACCACCGTCCCGACCAAGGACAAGATCGTCTTCCTGACGATCGACGACGGTGCGGAGAAGGACCCCACCTTCCTGAAGATGATGCAGGAACTGCGCATCCCCTACAGCGCGTTCCTCAGCGACTACCTGGTCAAGAACGACCACGAGTACTTCAAGAAGATGCAGGGTCTGGGCGTCACGCTCAACAACCACACGCTCAACCACCGGTACATGCCCGCGCTCTCCTACGACGAGCAGCGGAAGGAGATCTGCGACCAGCAGGACAAGATCGGCCAGTGGGCGGGCAAGCGGCCCCGGCTGTTCCGGCCGCCGTACGGGAACTACAACGAGGACACGCTCAAGGCCGCCCAGTCCTGCGGCATCCAGGCCGCGCCGCTGTGGGCGGAGGAGGCCTTCACCGACCACATGGAATGGCGCGAGTGGGACCGGGATCTGCACCCCGGGGACATCATCCTCACGCACTTCCGCGGGCGCGAGGACTGGAACGGGACGATGCCCGACATGGTCCGCCAGGTGATGAAGGTGATCACGGACAAGGGGTACGCCGTGGCCCGCCTGGAGGACTACGTGTAGTCCCCGGGGAACTGCGCCCTGTGCGCGGCTCCCGCGTGGTGGGCGCGACCGGTCTGCCGCCGGTCCGCCTATGGGGGGCGCGGGGAACTGCGCGACCAGCCCGGGACGGTCCGCAGTCGAAAACCCACACGCGGGAGCGTGACTCACCCTCACGCGTGGGGAGCTTCGGCTGCGGACCGTGCGGTGCGTGGCTGGTCGCGCAGTTCCCCGCGCCCCTGTAGGTCACCCGGCACCGGGCAGTACTGAGCCACCCGGGAGCCGCCTCAGCGAGCCGAGCCGAGCCGGGGGACGCTGGGCCGGGCCAAAGGGGTCGGGTGCGTCAACTCGGGCTCGGACGCGGCCCGTTCGGCATCCCGCTGCCGCTCCCCGCTGTCACTGATCCGGATCAGCAGCGCGATCATCACCCAGTTCGCGACCAGCGACGAACCCCCCTTCGCGAGGAACGGCAGCGCCTTTCCGGTCAGCGGGATGAGGCCGGTCACCCCGCCCGCCACCACGAACACCTGGAGCGCCAGGGCCGCCGCGAGCCCGGTCGCGAGCAGCTTGCCGAAGCCGTCGTGCGCGCCGAGCGCCGCCCGCAGGCCGCGCTGCACGAGCAGTGCGTACAGGACGAGGACCGCCATCACCCCGGCCAGGCCCATCTCCTCGCCGACCGTGGTCAGAATGAAGTCGCTGCGCCCGGCGAACCCGACGAGCTCGGGGTGGCCGCGGCCGAGGCCGGTGCCGGTCATGCCGCCGCTGCCGAAGCTGAACAGGGCCTGGGCCGCCTGGTCCGAGATCAGGCCCGCCGGGCGCCGGGCCGGCGGCAGATAGATGTCGAAGGGGTGCAGCCAGGCCACGATCCGGCCCTTGACGTGCGGCTCGGTCGAGCCGACGACGAACGCCCCGACCGCCGCCATCACCAGACCGGTCAGGATCCACCCCGCCCGCTCCGTCGCGACGTACAGCATCACCACGAACAGGCCGAAGAAGATCAGCGAGGTTCCCAGGTCGCGCTCGAAGATCAGGACGAGCAGGCTCAGCACCCAGATCGTCAGGATCGGCGCGAGCTGGCGGCCCGGCGGCAGCCGGACCCCGAACACCTTGCGGCCGGTCAGCGCGAGCGAGTCCTTGTGCACGACCAGATAGCCCGCGAAGAACACCGCGATCATGATCTTCACGAACTCGCCGGGCTGGAGCGAGAACGAGCCGATGAAGATCCAGCGCTTGGCGCCGTAGGTGTCGCCCGGGAAGAAGGCCGGTGCCATCAGCAGGACGAGGGCCGTCGCCATGCAGAGGTAGATGTACCGCTGGAGGCGCCGGTGGTCGCGCAGCACGGCGAGGGTGGCGAGCGCGACCGCGAACCCGATCACCGTCCAGATGAGCTGCCCCGAGGCGGTGGCCTCCGAATGGAACTTGCGCGCGTACGTCGGGTCGAGCCGGTACAGCAGCACCAGGCCGAGGCCCGAAAGGAGCAGGGCCAGCGGCAGGATCAGCGGGTCGGCGTAGGCCGCGAACCGGCGCACCGTGAGATGTCCGGCCAGTGCGATCAGGGCCATGCAAGCGGCGAACTCGTAGGTGGCGCGCGGCAGTTCACCCGTCATGGTCATCGCGGCCGCCGCATGGCCGAACGTGGCCACCGCGACGACGAGCGCCAGGAGCAGTGCCTCGGCGCGGCGGCGCCGGGCGGCGACCGGCCCGCTCCCGCCCCGGGTCAGTCCACGCACGGGATGCCGCCGCCGTCGATGACCGGAGTCGACGGGGCCGAGGACGCATGGCTCGGGCCCGGTGACGGGGAGTCCTTGCTCGGGCCCGGTGACGGTGAGCCCTGGGGGGCGGTGGGCGGGGTCGAGCGCACCGGGTGGAGGGCGTTCGCGACGATCCGCTTGATCTTCGCCGGGTCGACGATGTTGACGTCCTCGCCCCGGTGCTTCGCGAACTTCTCGATCGGCAGCGTCGTGAACTCCACGTTGCCGCCCGACAGGTTCCTGGCCTGCTTGAGGAAGGACAGCAGGTCCCAGCCCTTGTCGGTGACGAGGTCCTGCTTGGCGGTGTTCAGCAGGTGCAGCAGCCGGACCGGGTCGGTGAAGGTGCCGGCCGACGACAGCTTCTGCGTCGCCGAGGCGAGGAAGGCCTGCTGGCGCCGGGTGCGGTCCAGGTCGCCGCCGAGGAGGCCGTGCCGCTGGCGCACGAACGCCAGCGACTGCTGAC
Organism: Streptomyces sp. CB01201; assembly: GCF_002803085.1. Lineage (GTDB taxonomy): Bacteria > Actinomycetota > Actinomycetes > Streptomycetales > Streptomycetaceae > Streptomyces > Streptomyces hundungensis. The sequence continues at coordinate 121,414 of NZ_NNBJ01000015.1, forward strand.
CGTTCAGGGTCTGCTTCCCGGCCGGGAAGTCGGCGCCCGAGTACTTGTCCTTCACCGGATGCTTGAGGCAGACCGTCACCCCGTCCAGGGCGTCGGCCAAGTGGTAGAACCCGGCCAGATTGACCTCGGCGAAGTGGTCGATGGGCACGCCGAGGAAGTCGCGTACGGTCTCGATCTCGGCCCGGCGCCCCGCCTCGCGGCCCGCCGTCTCCAACTCCCTCTTGTCGCGGACTCCTTGGGCCGCCAGCTTCTCCTCGGTCCGGGCCTTCTCCAGGCCGTACGCCTTCTTGATCTTGTCCTGGCCGTGGCCCGGGATGTCGACCAGATCGTCCCGCGGCACCGAGAACGCCTTCGCCCGGCTGCCGTCGCCCGGCACATGCAGCAGGATCAGCGTGTTGGTGTTGTAGCCGCCGATGTCGGAACTGCCCGCGTGCAGCTTGTCGAGCACCTCGGGCGGCAGATCGTCGCCGTTCTGGTCCTTGCGGCTGTCCAGGCCCATCAGCAGGATGTTGGTGTCCCCGCCCACTGACTTGGGCGCGTCGTCGCCGAGCGCCCGCGAGGTGCCGATGCTGCCGGACAGATCGCGGTACAGGTACCAGGCGCCGACCGCCGCGCACAGGACCAGTACGGCGGCGCAGGCGGCGAACGCCCGCACCAGGCGCACCGGGCTCGAACGCCTGCGGCGGCGGGTGGTTCGGCTGCGGCTCGGTCGACGGCTCATTCGGCGGTGGCTCACGCCGACCGATACTCGGCCCTGCCCGCTGAAGGAAACCTGAGGGTCCTGAAGACGCCTTCAGGAACGCGGATGCGGCTCGGGCCGCCCCGGCAGCCGCACCGTGAACGTGGCCCCCGGTCCCGCCCCGGCCGTCAGCTCGCCGCCGTGCGCCCGGGCGATCTCGCGGGCGATCGCCAGCCCCAGCCCGGTGCCGCCGCTCTCCCGGGCCCGGGCCGCGTCCAGGCGGACGAAGCGCTCGAAGATCCGGGACCGGTCGGCGGCCGGGACGCCGGGCCCGTCGTCGGTGACCTCCAGGACCGCGTCGTCCCCGTCCCGCCGGGCCGCCACCCGTACTCGGGTACGCGCGTGCCGCACCGCGTTGTCGACGAGGTTGGCCAGCATCCGCTCCAGCTGCGCGGGATCGCCGCGCACCGGCACCGGCGCGTCCGCGGCGAGTTCGACCGGGACCCGGGCCGCACGTCGGCGGGCGGTGTCCTCGGCGGCGAGCAACGTGAGGTCGACGGGCTCGGCCGGCGGCTGCGGATGGGCGTCGAGGCGGGCCAGGAGCAGCAGGTCGGCGGCGATCCGCTGGAGCCGCTCGGTGTCGTCGAGCGCGGCCCGCACCGACGCCGAGTCCGGCGCGGCGAGGGCGACTTCGAGCCGGGAGCGGACCGCGGCGATCGGGTTGCGCAGCTCGTGCGAGGCGTCGGCGACGAACTCGCGCTGGCGGACATGGGCCTGTTCGAGCCGGTCGAGGGTGGCGTTCACGGTCCGGGCGAGCAGCGCGATCTCGTCGGCGCCGCCGGGGTCGGGGACGCGCCGGTCCAGCTCGCTGGAGCTGACCTCGGCGAGCTCGGTGCGGATCGAGGTCACCGGGCGCAGCGCGAGTCCGGTGCCGGCCCAGGCGATGGCGGCGGCCAGCGCGATCAGCGGCGGGGCGCTGGCGAGCAGGGCCCAGCCGATGGCGCCGGTCGCGTAGTCGACGTCGCTGAGCACGGTCGTCCCGTACACATAGCTCGCGGGGCCGCCGGGCAGCTGGGCGCGGACGACGACGGCGACCTCGTGGCGGCCGCCCTCGTTCAGGGTCCGGGACGCCGAGTCCTGGTCCTCGGGCGGGCGGAATCCGGCCAACTCCGGGGCGGCGCCGGTCTCCTGGCTCGCCGCGGTCACCCGTCCCCGCTCGTCCAGGACCATGACCAGGTCGACGCCGCCGTCCGGTGGGGGCAGCAGCTCGCGTGCGGTTCCGGTGTCGACCTGGGCCGCGACCTTGCGGGCGGCCAGTTCGGTGCGGCCCGTGGTGTTGTCGAGCAGGTTGGAGCGCAGCACGATGTAGAGCCAGATGCCGCCCGCCGCGAGCAGCAGCGCCATCGCGAGGGCGGCGGCCGCGGCGACCTTCCCGCGGACGGTCCTCGGCAGCGGCAGCGGCAGCGTCGGCCGGTGGCGCCGGGGCCCGGTCGGGAGCCGTCCGCGTCCGGCCCGGCGGGGCTCAGCCGCCATCGGGCGCCATCCGGTAGCCGACGCCGTGCACGGTCAGGATCGATCGACGGCCGAACGGAGAATCGATCTTCTTCCTGAGCGAGGAGACATAGACCTCGACGATGTTCGGATCGATCCCGCCGTCCGCGCCCGCGCCGCTGTCCCAGACCTCGTCCAGGATGTGCTGCTTGGACACGGCCCGGCCCGGCTCGGCCATCAGACAGGCGAGGACGGCCAGTTCGCGGGCGGTCAGCTCGATCTCCCGCTCGCCGCGTCGGCAGCGCCGGGCGCCGGTGTCCAGGGTGAGGTCGCCGGCCTGGAGCGGGCCGGGGCGTTCGGTACCGGCCCGCCGGCCGAGCGCCCGCAGCCGGGCGAGCAGCACCACGAACGAGAAGGGCTTGGTCAGATAGTCGTCGGCCCCCGAGTCGAGCCCGTCGGCCTCGTCGTACTCGCCGTCCTTGGCGGTCAGCATCAGGACCGGGGTGAGGTCGCCGAGCCCGCGCATCCGGCGGCAGATCTCGTAGCCGCTGAGCCCCGGCAGCATCAGATCGAGCACGACCGCGTCGTATCCGCCGGTGAGTGCGAGGTCGAGGCCCCGGTGGCCGTCGTGCGCGAGGTCGACCCAGTGCCCCTCGGCGGAGATGCCCCGACGCAGCGAGTCGGCGAGCCCGGTTTCGTCCTCGACGACCAGAATGCGCATGCCGTCCAGGGTCACACACGTCCCCGAGGACCTCCGGTGCTCCGCCGCGACGGTGGCAGATTGGCACTCCGCTTGACCGAGTGCTAATCGCCGTCCTAGTCTCGCTTCTGGCACTCCCCACCAGAGAGTGCCAAGTAGCGACGGGCAGGTCCGGCACCCGCGACGACGGATCCACCTGGTCGCCACCCCAGACAGTTAACCCCGTGAGATCTCCGAAGGGGGAGACCGGATCGTGACGACCGCCAGCTCCAAGGTTGCCATCAAGCCGCTTGAGGACCGCATTGTGGTCCAGCCGCTCGACGCCGAGCAGACCACGGCCTCCGGCCTGGTCATTCCGGACACCGCCAAGGAGAAGCCCCAGGAGGGCGTCGTCCTGGCCGTGGGTCCGGGCCGCTTCGAGAACGGCGAGCGTCTGCCGCTCGACGTCAGCACCGGCGACATCGTGCTGTACAGCAAGTACGGCGGCACCGAGGTGAAGTACAACGGCGAGGAGTACCTCGTCCTCTCGGCCCGCGACGTGCTCGCGATCATCGAGAAGTAATTCACCGGAGTACGTGAGTACTTCGACTTCGAAGCGAATGCTTTGAGAGCTGCGCCCCTGGTCACCCCGCTGATTGCCGGGCGGCGAGGGGCGCAGTGTCATTAACCCGAGTTTTCGAGAGGGCTGAACCGCTCCCATGGCGAAGATCCTGAAGTTCGACGAGGACGCCCGTCGCGCCCTTGAGCGCGGCGTCAACAAGCTTGCCGACACCGTCAAGGTGACGATCGGTCCCAAGGGCCGCAACGTCGTCATCGACAAGAAGTTCGGCGCCCCCACCATCACCAACGACGGTGTCACCATCGCGCGCGAGGTCGAGCTGGACGACCCGTACGAGAACCTGGGCGCCCAGCTCGTCAAGGAGGTGGCGACCAAGACCAACGACATCGCGGGTGACGGCACCACCACCGCGACCGTCCTGGCCCAGGCGCTGGTCCGCGAGGGTCTGCGCAACGTCGCCGCCGGTGCCTCCCCGGCCGCCCTGAAGAAGGGCATCGACGCCGCGGTCAAGGCCGTCTCCGAGGAGCTCCTCGCGACCGCCCGTCCGATCGAGGACAAGACCGACATCGCCGCCGTCGCCGCGCTGTCCGCCCAGGACAAGCAGATCGGCGAGCTCATCGCCGAGGCCATGGACAAGGTCGGCAAGGACGGTGTCATCACCGTCGAGGAGTCCAACACCTTCGGTGTGGAGCTTGAGTTCACCGAGGGCATGGCCTTCGACAAGGGCTACCTGTCGCACTACATGGTCACCGACCAGGAGCGTATGGAGGCCGTCCTCGACGACCCGTACATCCTGATCAACCAGGGCAAGATCTCCTCGATCCAGGACCTGCTGCCGCTCCTGGAGAAGGTCATCCAGGCCGGCGCCTCCAAGCCGCTCCTGATCATCGCCGAGGACGTCGAGGGCGAGGCGCTCTCCACCCTGGTCGTCAACAAGATCCGCGGCACGTTCAACGCCGTGGCCGTCAAGGCCCCGGGCTTCGGCGACCGCCGCAAGGCCATGCTCCAGGACATCGCCACCCTCACCGGTGCGACCGTCATCGCCGAAGAGGTCGGCCTCAAGCTCGACCAGGCCGGTCTTGAGGTGCTCGGCACCGCGCGCCGCGTCACCATCACCAAGGACGACACCACGATCGTCGACGGCGGCGGCAACAGCGCCGACGTCGAGGGCCGCGTCAACCAGATCAAGGCCGAGATCGAGGCCACGGACTCGGACTGGGACCGCGAGAAGCTCCAGGAGCGCCTCGCGAAGCTCGCCGGCGGCGTGTGCGTGATCAAGGTCGGTGCCGCCACCGAGGTCGAGCTCAAGGAGCGCAAGCACCGTCTGGAGGACGCCATCTCCGCGACCCGCGCCGCGGTCGAGGAGGGCATCGTCTCCGGTGGTGGCTCCGCCCTGGTGCACGCCGCCAAGGTCCTTGAGGGCAACCTCGACAAGACCGGCGACGAGGCCACCGGTGTCGCGGTCGTCCGCCGCGCCGTCGTCGAGCCGCTGCGCTGGATCGCCGAGAACGCCGGTCTTGAGGGCTACGTCATCACCTCCAAGGTGAGCGAGCTCGACAAGGGCTTCGGCTTCAACGCCGCCACCGGCGAGTACGGCGACCTGGTCAAGGCCGGCGTCATCGACCCGGTCAAGGTCACCCGCTCCGCCCTGGAGAACGCCGCCTCCATCGCGTCCCTGCTGCTCACGACCGAGACCCTGGTCGTCGAGAAGCCGGCCGAGGAAGAGGCCGAGGCCGGTCACGGCCACGGTCACGGCCACTCCCACTGACGCACCAAGTCAGCGGTAGCCGCACGTAGTTGAGGCCCGGCATCCCCTTCGGGGGGTGCCGGGCCTCAGCCGTTTCCGCGGCGGTCCGCCCGGCTACGCCGACCTGTCCAGTGACAGCGGATGCACCGGGTCCGCGAACGGCACCCCGGTCGCGAACCGCTCCACCTCGTCCAGGGCCTGATCCGCCATCCGGTACAGCTCGTTGCCCAGCGAGCCCGCGATGTGCGGGGTGAGCAGGACGTTGGGGAGGTCGTACAACGGGGATTCGCGGGGCGGCAGTTCGGGGTCCGTCACGTCCAGGACCGCGTGCAGCCGGCCGGAGAGGAGCTCGGCGAGCAGCGCGGGCTCGTCCACCAGGGAGCCGCGCGCGGTGTTGACCAGGGTGGCGCCCGTCGGCATCAGGGCCAGCTGGTGTGCGCCGATCATGCCGTGGGTCTCGGGCAGTTGGGGCGCGTGGACGGAGACGACGCTGCTGCGGGAGCACAGCGCGTCCAGGGACACCCGTTCAACGCCCAGGGCCACCGCTTCGGTTCCGTCCACGTACGGGTCGTGGAGCAGGACCTCGAAGTCGAAGGGGCGCAGGAGTTCGATCACGCGCCGTCCGATGCGCGACGCGCCGACGATGCCCACCGTGCGCCGGTAGTTGCCGGTGTGCTCGGTCCGGCTCAGCCACTCGGGGGCGGTGCGCAGCTCGGCGTAGCGCTGGGCCGAGCGCAGCACCTCCTTGCCGGCGAACAGGATCGCGGCCAGCGTGTACTCGGCGACCGGCAGCGCGTTGGCCGCGGCGGCCGAGGTCACCGCGATGCCGCGCTCCCAGCAGGCGTCGGTGATGTGGTGCTTGACCGAGCCCGCCGCGTGGACCACCGCGCGCAGCTTCGGGGCCGCGTCCAGGACGCCGGCGGTCAGCGGGGGAGCGCCCCAGCAGGTGAGCAGGACCTCGGCTTCGGCGAGGGCCGCGGCGACCGGTCCGGTGGGCGCGGCGAGCTCGTGCGCGACCAGGTACGGATCGGTACGGGTGAGGGCGGCGAGCCGGGTGCGGTGGTGCTCGGTGAGGAGCCGGTCGGCGATGCCGGGACCCATCGCGAGCAGCAGGGCGGGCCGGTTGTCAGTGGTGTGGTGCATGGTGGGACTCGGGCTCCTCACGAGGCGCTGGCCAGGGGTGGCGGCCGGGGGTAACTGAGCGTCCGGGCCGGTCATTTGACGCTGCCCGCGGTGAGTCCGGCCTTCCAGTGCCGCTGGAGGGAGACGAAGGCGACGATCAGGGGGACGACGGCGAGGAGGGAGCCGGTGACGACGAGAGGGTAGTAGCTCGGCTCCGCGTGGGTGTTGCTGTTCCAGGCGTACAGGCCGAGGCTCAGCGGGAAGAGCTTCTGGTCGCTGAGCATGACCAGGGGGAGGAAGAAGTTGTTCCAGATGGCGGTGAACTGGAAGAGGAAGACGGTCACGAAGCCCGGCATCACCATGCGCAGGCCGATGGACCAGAAGGTGCGCAGCTCCCCGGCGCCGTCGATGCGGGCGGCCTCCAGGGCCTCGTCGGGGATGTAGCTCGCGCTGAACACCCGCGCCAGATACACCCCGAAGGGATTGACCAGAACGGGGATGAGCACCGACCAGTACGTGTTGACGAGGCCGACCTTGCTGGCCAGGAGGTACATGGGCAGCGCGAGCGCGGTGGTCGGCACGAGCACGCCGAGCAGTACGACGCCGAACAGCTTCTCCTTGCCGCGGAAGGCGTACTTGTCGAAGGCGTACCCGGCGGCGACGGACACCAGGGCGCAGACAGCCGCGCCGCCGCCCGCGTACAGAAGGGAGTTGAGGTACCAGCGGAAGTAGACGCCGTCGTTGTACGCGGCGAGCTGGGACAGGTTGTTGGCGAGGTCGAAGCCCTTGAAGGAGAAGGCGTCGCCGGACAGCAGGCTTCCGGTGTCCTTGGTGGCGGCCGTGAGCAGCCACACCAGGGGGAAGAGGGTGTAGAGGACGGAGAGCAGCAGCGCGCCGTTGACCGCGGTCCGGGACAGCCAGCGGTTCGGTGAGCGGTGCGGCGTCGCGGTACGCGGCGGGGTGGCGCTCCCGGTGCGCCGGGCGCGTCCGGCGGTCCTCGGGGCGGCGTTCGCTTCGGTGGCCGTGGGGGAGGTCATGCCTTGGCCCCCTTCCGGTTGGTGAGGCGGGTGACGACGAAGGAGAGCAGGGCCGCGGCGAGCGCGAGGAGCACGGCCGAGGCGGCGGCGAGGCCGTAGTCGTTGCGGCTGAACGCGGCGGTGTAGGCGTACATGTTGGGCGTCCAGGTGGTGGTGACCGTGGAGCTGCCGCCCTGGTTGAGGATCAGTGGTTCGGTGAACAGCTGGAGCGAGCCGATGACGGTGAACAGCGACACCATTACCAACGAGGCCCGGATCAACGGGAGTTTGATGCCGAAGGCGGTGCGCCACTCGCCCGCGCCGTCCATGGTGGCCGCCTCCAGGACCGAGCGGTCGATGGCCTGGAGGGCCGCGTAGAAGATGACCATGTTGTAGCCGAGCCACTCCCACAGCGCGATGTTGACGACGGAGGGGAGCGTGCCGCTGGAGGAGAAGAAGTCGAACCCGAGGCCGCCGGAGTTCATGGCCTTCACGACCGGGCTGAGGCCCGGGGTGTAGAGGTAGACCCAGACCAGCGCGGCGATGATGCCCGGCACGGCGTGCGGCAGGAACAGCGCGAGCTGGAAGAAGCGCCGGGCGCGGGCCAGCGTCGAGTCGAGCAGCAGCGCGAGCGCGAGGGCGCCGCCGACCATCAGCGGGATGTAGACGACGCAGTATCCGGCGAGCACCCAGAAGCCCTCGCGGAAGGCCCGGTCGCCCAGCGCCGCCGTGTAGTTGTCGAGCCCGCTGAACACGGTCGTGGCCCCGCCGAAGCCGAGCCCGGACTGCTTCTCGGTGAACAGGCTCAGCCAGACCGCGTACCCGATGGGCACCACCGTGACGGCGGTGAACAGGACGAAGAACGGGGTGAGCAGCACGCCCGCGGCCGCGTTGGTACGGCTGCGGGCCCCGCGGGGCGCCCTGCGGGCCGGGCCGGATGCGGCGGCCCCGGCGCGTAGGTCCGCCGGTCCTCCGCTCCCGGTCGGGGCCGGGCCGCGACCGCCTCCTTCGCCCGGCGCCGGCACGCGCGGGGTGCCGACGCCCGCTCCGGTGTGTCCCGTGGGCCGCCCCTTCGTCCTCATCCGGTCAGCCCTCGACCTTCAGGCCGCGCTTCTTCAGCTCGGTGACGGTGGCGTCATGGGCGGACTTGATCGCGTCCGTGATCTTCACGGAGCCGCCCGCGACCTTGCCGAGCTGGTCCTTCAGGGTGGTGTTGGTGGTGCCCATGCTCGGGCCCCAGCCCCAGTTGGCGTTGATCGAGCCGCCGGCCGCGTCGAACAGCCGGTAGATGTCCTGGCCGCTGTAGAAGCTGGTGTCGAAGGCCTTCTTGGCGGCGGGCCGCAGCGCGATGTCGGCCGGGAAGGCGCTGGAGGTGCCGGACTTGATGCGGGCGTCGACGCCCGCTTCGGTGGTCGACATCCACTGGGCGAATTCGAGGGCGGCCTCGGTCTTGCCGCTGCCCTTGGGCACGGCCCAGGTGGAGCCGCCGAGCATGCCGCTGGCGGGCTTGCCGTCCCAGGTCGGCACCGGGGCCACCGCCCACTTGCCGCTCTGGTCGGGCACGGTGCCCTTGAGGACGCCCGCGGACCAGGAGGCGCCGAGGTAGCCGACGGTCGAGCCGTCCTTGAGGGAGGCCGTCCACTCGGGGCTGAAGGAGACCGAGTTCTGCACCAGCTTGTCGTCGATGAGGCCCTGCCAGTAGTCGGCGACCTTGTTGGTGGCGGCGTCGGAGGTGTTGAGCTTCCAGGTGTTGCCGTCGGCCTTGAACCACTGGGCGCCGGCCTGCCAGGCCATCGCCTCGAAGGTGGTCGGGTCGTCCGGGAAGAAGGTGCCGATACGGGCCTTGGGGTCGGCGGCCTTGGCCTTCTGGGCGGCCGCCCTGAACTCGTCCCAGGTCTTGGGCACTTCGATGTGGTTCTTGTCGAAGAAGTCCTTGCGGTAGAAGTACGCCTGGGGCGCCGCGTCGAAGGGGATCGCCCAGTTCTTGCCGCCGAGCGTGGTCTGCTGGATGGACTGCGGCAGGAACTGCTTCTTCACGTCGTCGGTGACGTACTTGCTGATGTCCTGGAACGAGCCCTGGCTGACGAACTCGGGGAGCATCGGGTACTCGACGGTGACGAGGTCCGGGGCGTTGCCGGCCTTCACCGCGTTGGAGATCTTGGCGTAGCCGCCGGCGTTGCCGGAGGGGATCTCCTCGAACTTCACCTGGATGTTGTTGTGCGAGGCGTTGAAGGCGTCCACCACGTCCTTGGTGCCCTTCTGCCAGGCCCAGAACGTGATGGTGACGGGCTTGTCGGCGGTGCCCTTGCCCGCGTCGCTCGTCTTGCTGTCCCCACCACCGCAGGCCGTGAGCACGGCGAGAGCGGTGGCGGTGCCGACGAGGGCGGAGGTCGATCTGGTCCAACTGCGGCTCACGGAACGGCTCCTGAACGTAAGGGGACGAGGCGATGGCCGCGATCCTTGGCCCAGTTCTGACCGAAGTCAAGAGCGAAAGTTCGATTGATCGAAAAAAGATCAGAGAGGGACTGAACGCTCGCGCCTCACGAGTGAACGCTCATTGGGCTCCGGAGCGTCTCGGAGGGCGCCCCGCACGAGGACCGCACGCGAAGGCGCGGCAGCAGATCGACATGGCGCCGGGGCGGCTCCTCGCCCCCGGCCGGACGGCGCCCGGCGGTGCCGCGCAGCCGCTCGATCAGGAGCTCGGCCGCGTACCGCCCCACCTCGTGCTTGGGCGGGGCGACCGCGGTGAGCGGGATGTCGGCGAGCGCCGCCACCTCGTCGTCGTAGGCCACGAGCGCCAGATCGTCCGGCACCCGCACGCCCAGCTCGGCCAGGCGCTGCACGATCCGGATGGCGTCCACGTCGTTGTGCACGAGCGCCGCGGTGGCCCGCCCGGACGCGACCGCGGTGCGCAGCGCCCGCACGGCGTGCTCGAACCCGTCGGGGTCTGTCTCCGCGGACACCGAACCGATGGGCGCGACGGGCGACTTGAGACCGAGCGCGTCGAGCGCGTGCCGGTATCCGGCGCGCACTGCGATCGCGGTGGGGCTGTCGGCGCGGGCCACGAGCAGGGGCGTGGCATGGCCGAGGCCGAGCAGATGGCGCACCGCGATGAGCACGCCGTGGCTGTGGTCGGAGCAGACCCGGTCCAGGTCGTCCAGCTCCCGGCCGGGGACCCCGCGCCGCTCCAGGAGCACCGTCGGCACCGGGAGCCCGGCGATCCAGGCGCCGTGCTCGACCGGGTCGTCCGGCTCCTTCCAGCCCGGCGCGATCAGCAGGCCCTCGGCGCCGGCCGCGAGCAGCCCGGCCGCCCGGCCCGCGTCCTCCTGCGGCCGGTAGTCCGAGATGCGCAGGATCAGCCGCGCCCCGGCCGCCGCCGCCGCCTCGTGCGCGCCCCGGATGACCTCGGCGAAGTAGTACGTGGCGTTGGGCGCGAGCATGCCGATGACGAGTTCGCGGGAGCCCGCACCGGCGGCGGGGGCGACGGCCGGTGCCGCCTGCCCGGCGCCCGGCCAGGACACCGAACCGTGCACCCGGTCCAGCCGGCCCTCAGTGGCGAGGAACTCCACGTCACGACGCACGGTCACCGGCGAGACCCCGAGGTGGCCGGCGAGTTCGGACACCCGGGCCGACCCCCGTGCGCGGACCAGCTCCAGCAGTCGGTCATGGCGTTCAGCGGCACTTTCGCGCACGGCGGCATCCCCTTCGCGGTGTGGTGGCCCGGTGGGCCCCGACCCTAATGCAACGTGATCGAACGATGGCTGTTTCGATCATTCGGTCCGATCCATTGACGTTCGATCAACGTGAGTCCTAAATTCCCAGAGATTTCGCGCACGTTCCCCCATCACGCACGCAGCACGTCCCGCCGATGCGGGCCCGCCCCGCCGATGCCGACGCCGCCATGCCTCCGCCGCCATCCAGCCCGCCGCCATCCACCCCGTCACCGAGGGAGCATCGCACCATGTTCATCGCGCCCGAGAACCGCGAGCTCAGCCCGTACACGGGCTGGACCCGCGCGCACTGGGAGCGGTCGGCGGACCAACTCCTGCTGGCCGTCCGGCCGTACGCCTCGCCCGGCCGGGGCCTGATCAACCTGCCGGGCGAGCGGCCCAGCTGGTCGGGGCCGCGCTCCGACGGCCTCGAAGGCTATGCCCGCACCTGGCTGCTGGCCGCCCTGCGGGTGGCCGGAGCCCAGGGCGAGGACCCGCACGGCCACCTCGACCGCTACGCCGAGGGCCTTGCCGCGGGCACCCGAAACCCGGTCGCCACCGGCGAGTTGAGCCAAGCGTCCCCCGACTCCTGGCCGCTGACCACCCCCGTCCGCCAAGCGCTCGTCGAATCCGCCTCCGTCGCCCTCGGCCTCCGGCTCACCCGCCCCTGGCTGTGGGACAAGCTCGACGACCGCACCCGCGGACGCGCCGTCGACTGGCTGCTGCCCGCCCTCGGCCCGTCCCCGGTCGACAACAACTGGTGGCTGTTCGGACTCACCGTCGCCGGATTTCTCCAGGACGCCGGCATCGAGACCGACCGCGCCGCGGCCACCATCGAACGTGCCCTGGACCGCGTCGACCAGTGGTACCTCGGCGACGGCTGGTACAGCGACGGCCCCAACCGCTCCTTCGACCACTACAACGCCTGGGCCCTCCACTTCTATCCCGTCCTGCATGCCCATCTGAGCGGCGACCAGGCGCTCCTGGACCGCTACGGGCCCCGGCTGCACGCCCAACTCGACGCCCACACCCGCCTGTTCGGCTCCGACGGGGCACCGATGCCGTACGGCCGCTCGCTCACCTACCGGTTCGCCGCGGCGGCCGCGCCCTGGCTCGGCGCGCTCACCGGCCACACCCCGCTCACCCCGGGCGCGACCCGCCGCCTGGCCTCGGGCAGTCTGAAGTACTTCCTGGACCGGCCCGGGAACCAGGGCGCCACCGACAGCGCCGGGCTGCTCACCCTGGGCTGGCACGGCCCGTACCCCCCGGTGATCCAGCACTATTCCGGCCCCGCCTCGCCGTACTGGGCGTCCAAGGGATACCTCGGCCTGCTGCTGCCCCCGGAGCACCCGGTGTGGACGGCCGTCGAGGAGCCGCTGCCCGCCGAGACCGCGGACGCCACGACGACGCTGCGGGCGCCGGGCCTGCTGATCCAGTCGACCGCCGACGACGGCCTGGTCCGCCTGCACAACCACGGCAGCAACAACCACGTGGGCGGCGCGACCGGCGAGGACCCCTGCTACTCCCGCTTCGCCTACTCGACCGGAACCGGGCCCACTTCGCACGGCGTGGCCGACAACCACTTCGGGCTCATGTCGCAGGGCGCCTGCACCACCCGGGGCCCCGCGGTGCCGCTCGGCTGCGGTGCGGGCTGGGCCGCGTCCCTGTCCGAGCCGAGGCCCGGGCCGCCCGGCGTGCGGATCGTCTCGCTCACCCTCGCGCACGGCCGCGCCGAACTCCGCGCCCATCTGGTCGTCGGGGCCGCGCCCGGCACCCCGGTGCGCCAGACCGGCTGGGCCGTCACCTCCGGCCGCACCGCCCAGCTGCACCCGGTGTACGGCTATGGCCCGGACGTACGCCAACTGGCCGCCGGATCAACCCTGTTCGGGCCCGCATCGCAGCTGCGGGCGCTGCACGGAACGACCGGCGCCACGCCGTCCCTCTTCGTCGCGCTCGCCTCCCTCACCGCAGAACCGGATCCGGGCCCGGTCCAGGCCCTCGCCGACATCGAGGTCACCGGCCACGCCGTCCGGGTCGCCTGGCGGGACGGCACCACCCATCGGCTCGTACTCGACTCGACCGCGCCGGCCGTCCGTACGGAGGACGGCTGAGGCGACGCAGCGGCGCCGCCCGCCGCGGCCCGGCCCCGCGGGCCGGTACGCGAACGTGCTCAACTCGGGCCGCGCTCGGCCTGCTTGGGCCAGTACCCGGGCTGCTTGGGGCCGCGCCTGGCCCACTCGGGCCCGTACCTGCCCTACTGGGGCCCGTACTTGCGGCCCGTCTTGGAGGTGATCCCGCCGAGCAGGCCGCGCGGCGCCAGCTTCACCGCGCCCATCAGCGCCTTGTAGCGCGGATCGGGGATGGAGAGGGACTTGCCGCGCGCGAGGTCGGTCAGCGCGGCCGCCACCAGCTTGTCGGCGTCCAGCCACATCCAGCCCGGAATGTTGTCGGTGCCCATCCCGGCCCGCTCGTGGAACTCGGTCCGCACGAACCCGGGGCACAGCGCCATCAGGCGCACGCCCGACCCGGCGAGGTCACGGGCCGCGCCCTGGGTGAACTGCACGACCCAGGCCTTGGACGCGCCATAGGTGCCGCGCGGTACGAAGGCCGCGACCGAGGCCACGTTGACGACGCCGCCCCGGCCGCGCTCGCGCATCGCGGCCGTCGCGGCCGAGGTCAGCCGCAGGACCGCCTCGATGTGCACCTTCACCATGGTCAGCTCGTCCGCCATGGACACTTCGAGATAGCGGCCCTTGTTGCCGAACCCGGCGTTGTTGACCAGGAGGTCGACCGGCCTCCTGGGCTGCGAGAGCCGCGCCTCGACGGCCGCGATGCCCTCGTCCGTGGACAGGTCCGCGGACAGGACCTCGGCCTCGATGCCGTGCCGGTCGTGTAGTTCGGTGGCCTGCTCGCTCAGCCGCTTGCCGTCCCGGGCCACCAGCACCAGATCGTGTCCATCGGCCGCGAGGCGCCGCGCGAACGCGGCGCCGATGCCCGCCGTCGCTCCCGTAATCAGTGCAGTCGTCATAGGCGCACGGTAACGCCCGCGCCGGACGCCCGATGACCGCCCCCGCCCGGGCGCCCGGCGGTCCGCGAACCGGTGCCGAACCGGTGCCGACCGTCATGAACTGCCGCAACAACGGCTGTTCTTCACCGCCCGGGCCGCTCCGCGAACCGTGCGCCCCGCCCCTGCCGGAGCCGTTACGAACCGTGCTGCGCCAGATACTTCCGCACCGTCTCGTGCGCCTCGGGCTCCAGGGCGTCGCCCGCGGCCAGGATGCGCGGCAGCAGCGCCCGCTCGGTCGTGAAGGCACGGAACCAGAACGCGACCGAGACTTCGTGATCCGGCCGTTCGATCACCTCGACTTGGTCGCCCACCTTGATCTCACCCGGTTCGATCACCCGGAAGTACGCGCCGGGGACCGCCGCCTGTGTGAAGCGCCGCACCCAGCCCTTCTGGTCGAGCCAGGCCGCGAACGTACGGCAGGGGATGCGGCCGGAGGCGACTTCGAGGACCGCGTCCCGCCCTATCCGCCAGCGTTCACCGATCCGGGCGCCGTTCACGTCCACGCCGTACGTCGTGAGGTTCTCGCCGAACACGCCGTTGGGCAGCTCGCGGCCCAGCTCCTTCGCCCACGCGTCCAGGTCCTCGCGGGCGTAGGCGTAGACCGCCTGGTGATCACCGCCGTGATGGCGCAGATCGCAGACGTCGTCCCCCTCGACACCGCTGGCGCCGACGCCCCTGGGGCCGGGGGCGAAGACGCGGACCGGGCGGCTCACCGGACGTTTGTCGATGCCGGTGACGCCGCCCTGGGCGTCGGAGTAGTCGACGGCCTTGGCGCGGCCGAGATTCACAGACAGAAGCTCCATGGGCGAACGCTAGCCGAGCCAAACTCAAAGCCGCGATCGAATTTATTCCGCGATGTCCAAGATTCGCTTATGCTCAAGGAATGATCGAGGCCCGTCATCTCCGCATCCTGCGCGCCGTCGCCGCCACCGGCTCCTTCTCGGCTGCGGCCCGCGAACTGGGCTGCACCCAGCCCGCCGTCAGCCAGCAGATGAAGGCACTCGAATCCTCCGCGGGCACGCCCCTGCTGATCCGCACCGGCCGCGAGATGCGCCTCACCCAGGCGGGCGAGGTGCTGGTCCGGCACGCCTCCGGAATCCTGGCCGGGCTCACCGCCGCGGAGGAGGAGATCGCCGCGATCGCGGGGCTGCGGGCCGGGCGGGTGCGTCTGGTGTCCTTCCCCAGCGGCTCCTCCACCCTGGTGCCGACCGCCCTCGCGGCCCTGCGCGCGGCCCACCCGGGCACCCGGGTCTCGCTCGTCGAGGCCGAGCCGCCGCGCTCGGTCGAGATGCTCCGCGAGGGCGACTGTGACATCGCGCTGGCCTTCCGGTACGGCTCGAACGCCACGGAGTGGGACGACCTCGTGGTCCGCCCGCTGCTCGTCGACCGCCTGGTCGGCCTGGTGCCCGAGGGTCACGCGCTCGCCGAGGCGGGGACCGTCGACATCAAGGACCTCGCGGACGAACCCTGGATCGCGGGCTGTCCGCGCTGCCGGCGCCAACTGGTGGAGGTCTGCGAGGAGTCCGGGTTCACCCCGCGCATCGACTTCGCGACCGACGACTACCCGGCGGTGATCGGCCTGGTGGGGGCCGGGCTCGGCGTCGCGGTGCTGCCGGAGCTCGCCATCGAGTCCGTGCGGCCCAAGGGCGCGCGTACGGTGGGCGTCGAGCCCGCCGTCGAGCGGGAGATCGTCGCGCTCACCCTGCCCGACCTGGCCCGGGTCCCGGCCGTCGCGGCCACCCTGGACCAGCTGACCAGGGCCGCCGCGCGCGACTAGCGGGCGACCGCGGGGCGTCGGCGACGCCGGGCCGGGGGCCCGGCCGTACGGCACGACCGTGCCGCGCCATGCGCTGCCCGTGCTGTCCGTGCCGTCCGTGCCTGGGCCAAACGGCGCAGGAACGTTTCTTCTGGTCCGGTCCGAACCGGAAACCCCTCAGGCGGGGCCCATGCCGCCGCCGGCCGGTGCGGCGGCGGAGACCAGGCGGTTGCGCGCCCGGCCCATGAGCTCTTCGCGCTCGTCCTCGGTGAGCCCGCCCCACACCCCGTAGGGCTCGCGTACCGCCAGGGCGTGGGCCGCGCACTGCGCACGCACCGGGCAGCGCATGCACACCTCTTTCGCCGAGCTCTCGCGCGCACTCCGTGCCGCGCCGCGCTCGCCCTCCGGGTGGAAGAAGAGCGAGCTGTCGACGCCACGGCAGGCCGCGAGGAGCTGCCAGTCCCACAGATCGGCGTTCGGTCCGGGAAGGCGGGAGAAATCTGCCATTGCTCTTGTCCCCTTGAAACCGTGCTGAGGCGGATGGGAGGGCCGGTACGGGACGGGTGGGCGCGGGGGCACATCCGACACGTACGTACCGACGAAGGTACATCTCCTGTGTAAGTAGATGTAAATATGACTCATTGGGAATCTAGCCACAGACACCAGCAAAAGGGAAGAAAAGCCGCTAAATGGGGCATAGCTCAAAAAGTTGGGCGGCCGACCGGCGGCACTCTGCTGTGTGCACGGTTCCTCACGTAGAGTGCCGAACGTGCCCGCCCGACCCGTAACTCTTTCGAGTGACCGTCGTTGAGAGTGCGGAGGCGGTTGAAACGACAAGCGCTCGGGCAGGTGTCCGAGAGCGTCAATCGCTCAGGTGACACATGTACCCAGCCTGGAGGCTCAAGGTGACGCGCATCAGCTGCGGAGGGCGGCCATGACATCAGTCCTCGTCTGCGACGACTCCCCGCTTGCCCGCGAGGCGCTCCGCCGCGCGGTTGCGACCGTGCCCGGCGTCGAGCGTGTGACGACGGCGGCCAACGGCGAGGAAGTCCTCCGCCGCTGGGGTGCCGACCGCTCGGACCTGATTCTGATGGACGTACGCATGCCCGGTCTGGGCGGCGTGGAGACCGTCCGTCGGCTGCTGTCCGCGGATCCGGGCGCCCGGATCATCATGCTCACGGTCGCCGAGGACCTCGACGGGGTCGCGCTCGCGGTCGCCGCCGGGGCCCGGGGCTATCTGCACAAGGACGCCTCGCGTGCCGAACTGCGCGCGACCGTCACCCAGGCGCTCGCCGACCCGACCTGGCGGCTCGCCCCGCGCAGACTGCGGTCGGCCGAGATGGGCGCGGCGCCCACGCTCACCGCGCGGGAGATCCAGGTGCTCGAAGGCATGAGCCACGGCCGCTCCAACGCCGAGATCGGCCGGGAGCTGTTCCTCTCCGAGGACACCGTCAAGACCCATGCCCGACGGCTGTTCAAGAAGCTCGGCGCCTCGGACCGGGCGCACGCCGTGGCGCTCGGTTTCCGCTGGGGCCTGGTGCGCTGACGGCAGGTGAGACAGCCGGTCGGAGCCCCGTCCGCCACCGGGCGGACGGGCCCGGTCGTCCCGCGAACGGCAGCAGTAGGTGTTGCTTCCGCCGCGATGCCGCATCCTTGTAGGTGTGGAGTTCCTCGGGGACAGGTCGGTCGAGCGGGAGGGGGGTGCAGGGAATGAGTTCCGGCGCACCCGCTCATAACGCTTCGGTGCACAACTACGGACGCGGTGCCACGGACGGGACGACGCCGGGGCACCATGGATCGATGCGCGACGACGAGGCTTCGGCCCAAGGGGTCATCGGTGCACTCGTCCACCGTGCCGTCGACGGCGACGAGCAGGCTACGCATGATCTGCTCGCGCATGTTCACCCCCTCGCGCTGCGCTACTGCCGCACCCGGCTCAACCGGTTGCCGGGTGATGCCCGCCACTTCGTGGAGGACCTTGCCCAAGAGGTCTGCGTCGCCGTTCTGATGGCGCTGCCGCGCTACCGCGACACCGGACGGCCCTTCGAGGCCTTCGTCTTCGCCATCGCCTCGCACAAGGTCGCCGACCTCCAGCGGGCCGCGATGCGCCATCCCGGTTCCACGGCCGTGCCGTCCGACGAGATGCCCGAGCGGCCGGACGACTCGCTCGGCCCGGAGGAGCGCGCGCTGCTGAGCAGCGACGCCGAGTGGGCCAAGAAGCTCCTCGCCAACCTCCCCGAGAACCAGCGCGAGCTCCTCGTGCTGCGGGTCGCCGTCGGCCTCACCGCCGAGGAGACCGGCCAGATGCTCGGCATGTCGCCCGGTGCCGTCCGGGTCGCCCAGCACCGCGCGCTGAGCAGACTGCGCGCCCTGGCCGAGCAGTAGGCGGGCCCCGAGGCGCGTGCCGGGCCCGAACGGGCGCGCGGCCCAACACGCGTGTACGTACCCAACACGTGTGAACGTACAAAGAATCCCGATGATCTTGCTCGTGGAATGAGACACCCGCACAGCCCGTTAGCATGGACATCCGCACCGATCAAGGCCATTGGGGAAGGTGTCATGACTGCAAACGTCGACGGAGTGCCCGAGAAGTTCGCGACGCTCGGGCTGACATACGACGACGTCCTGCTCCTGCCGGGCGCGTCCGACATGGCGCCCGACCAGATCGACACCTCCTCGTACCTCTCCAAGAACGTCAAGGTGAACGTCCCGCTGCTGTCCGCGGCGATGGACAAGGTCACCGAGGCGCGCATGGCCATCGCGATGGCGCGGCAGGGCGGCGCGGGCGTGCTGCACCGCAACCTCTCCATCGAGGACCAGGCCAACCAGGTCGACCTGGTGAAGCGCTCCGAGTCCGGCATGGTCACCGACCCGATCACGGTGCACCCGGACGCGACGCTGCGCGAGGCCGACGAGCTGTGCGCCAAGTTCCGCATCAGCGGCGTCCCGGTGACCGACTCGGCGGGCAAGCTGCTCGGCATCGTCACCAACCGCGACATGGCCTTCGAGTCGGACCGCAGCCGCCAGGTGCGCGAGGTCATGACGCCGATGCCGCTCGTCACGGGCAAGGTCGGCATCTCCGGTGTGGACGCCATGGAGCTGCTGCGCCGCCACAAGATCGAGAAGCTGCCGCTCGTCGACGACGCCGGCATCCTCAAGGGCCTCATCACGGTCAAGGACTTCGTCAAGGCCGAGAAGTACCCCAATGCCGCCAAGGACAAGGACGGCCGCCTCCTCGTCGGCGCGGCCGTCGGTGTCGCGGGCGACGCCTACGAGCGCGCCCAGGCGCTGATCGCCGCCGGGGTCGACTTCATCGTCGTGGACACCGCGCACGGCCACTCCCGCCTGGTCGGCGACATGGTCGCCAAGATCAAGTCGAACTCCTCGGGCGTCGACCTCATCGGCGGCAACATCGCCACCCGCGACGGCGCCCAGGCGCTCATCGACTCGGGCGTCGACGGCATCAAGGTCGGCGTCGGCCCCGGCTCCATCTGCACCACCCGCGTCGTGGCGGGCATCGGTGTTCCGCAGGTCACCGCGATCTACGAGGCCTCGCTTGCCGCCAAGGCCGCGGGCGTCCCGGTCATCGGTGACGGCGGCCTCCAGTACTCGGGCGACATCGCCAAGGCCCTGGTCGCCGGCGCCGACACGGTCATGCTGGGCTCGCTGCTCGCCGGCTGCGAGGAGTCCCCGGGCGAGCTGCTGTTCATCAACGGCAAGCAGTTCAAGTCGTACCGCGGCATGGGTTCGCTCGGCGCGATGCAGTCCCGCGGCGACCAGCGCTCGTTCTCCAAGGACCGGTACTTCCAGGAGGCCGTGTCCACCGACGACAAGCTGATCCCGGAGGGCATCGAGGGCCAGGTGCCCTACCGCGGCCCGCTGTCCGCGGTCGTGCACCAGCTCGTGGGCGGTCTGCGCCAGTCGATGTTCTACGTCGGCGGCCGTACCGTCCCCGAGCTCCAGGAGAACGGCAGGTTCGTCCGGATCACCTCGGCGGGCCTCAAGGAGAGCCACCCGCACGACATCCAGATGACCGTCGAGGCGCCGAACTACAGCAGGAAGTAAGTCCGCAGCACCCGACGAGGGGCGGCCCGGGAGTTCCCGGGGCCGCCCCTCGCCCGTGTGTCGGGGATACTGGAGCATGCAGACGTAGAGGGAAAGGCCCACACAACGTGACTGAGATCGAGATCGGGCGCGGCAAGCGCGGCCGCAGGGCGTACGCGTTCGACGACATCGCCATCGTCCCGAGCCGGCGTACCCGGGACCCGAAGGAGGTCTCGATCGCCTGGCAGATCGACGCCTACCGCTTCGAGCTGCCCTTCCTGGCCGCCCCCATGGACTCCGTGGTGTCGCCGCAGACGGCGATCCGCATCGGTGAGCTCGGCGGCCTCGGCGTGCTGAACCTTGAGGGTCTGTGGACCCGGTACGAGGACCCGCAGCCGCTGCTCGACGAGATCGCCGAGCTGGACGAGGCGACGGCGAGCCGCCGTCTCCAGGAGATCTACGCGGCGCCCATCAAGGAAGAGCTGATCGGCCTGCGCATCAAGGAGGTGCGCGACTCCGGTGTGGTCACCGCCGCCGCGCTCTCCCCGCAGCGCACCGCCCAGTTCTCCAAGGCGGTCGTGGACGCGGGCGTGGACATCTTCGTCATCCGCGGCACCACGGTCTCCGCCGAGCACGTCTCGGGCGCGGCCGAGCCGCTCAACCTGAAGCAGTTCATCTACGAGCTGGACGTCCCGGTCATCGTCGGCGGCTGCGCCACGTACACCGCGGCCCTGCACCTGATGCGCACCGGCGCGGCCGGCGTGCTCGTGGGCTTCGGCGGCGGCGCCGCGCACACCACCCGCAACGTCCTGGGCATCCAGGTCCCGATGGCCACCGCCGTCGCCGATGTCGCCGCGGCCCGCCGCGACTACATGGACGAGTCCGGTGGCCGTTACGTCCACGTCATCGCGGACGGCGGCGTGGGCTGGTCCGGCGACATCCCGAAGGCGGTCGCCTGCGGCGCCGACGCGGTGATGATGGGCTCCCCGCTGGCCCGCGCCACCGACGCGCCGGGCCGCGGCCACCACTGGGGCATGGAGGCCGTCCACGAGGACGTGCCGCGCGGCAAGCTCGTCGACCTGGGCATCGTGGGCACCACCGAGGAGATCCTCACCGGTCCCTCGCACACCCCGGACGGTTCGATGAACCTGTTCGGCGCCCTGCGCCGCTCGATGGCGACGACCGGCTACAGCGAGCTCAAGGAGTTCCAGCGGGTCGAGGTCACGGTGGCGGACGCCCAGCACAAGCGCTGACACCCGGCACCGGGCTGACGCCCAGTACCGCGAAGGGCCCGGATCACCTGGTGATCCGGGCCCTTCGCGTGCGTGCGCCCGTTCGGCGGGCGGCGGCGTTTCTAAGCGGCGGCCTTCTTGGCGCCGGAGAAGGCGGCCACCGCGGCGACCGCGAAGAAGAGGAAGGTGAGCGGGTCCGCGTCGGCCTTCCAGCCCTCGTTCAGGAGGCTGAAGTGGTCGAAGAACAGCTCGGAGACGGTCACGGGAAGCGCCTTGCTGGCGATGATCGCCTCGCCCAGGAGCTGGCCGAAGTAGACCGCGACCAGCGAGAGCACCGCGCCGAGGACGGGCAGCGCGGGGTTGCGGCCGCCGACCTTGCCGGCCGCGAAGCCGACGAGGAAGCCGACACCCACGGCCGCGTAGCCGATCTCGTGCTTGGTGGCGCCGATGATCGCGCCGTAGATGCCCGCCGTGACGACGGCGGCCACGACCGCGGCGATCAGGCCGAGCGCGAAGTTGTTCCGCACCGGGGCCGGCGGCGGTGCCACCGGGTAGCCGAAGGCCCCCTGCGGCGGCTGGCCCTGGTCGAACGGGCCCTGCTGCTGCGGCTGCTGCGGTGGCGGAAAGGACTGGCTCATCTTCGCGTTCCCCCCTGGAAACAAACATGGGCAAGCGCACGGCTGTGCGATTGCGGTCCCGAAGAGTAACAGCCGCACCACGCGTCACATAAGAATTATGTAAGGCAGGGCTCACAACCGGTGCGCCGCCCCCGCCGGGGTCGCGCCACGGGTGTCGAGCAGGAGCTGGGCCTTCACCGCGAGGCCCTGGAGGTCGTAGGTGTGGTGGTGCTGGAGCAGCACCGTCAGATCGGCGTGCGCGGCGGCCTCGTACAGCGAGTCCGCGCGCGGAACCGGCTGGTCGCGGACGCGCCAGGTGGGCACATGGGGGTCGTGGTACGTGATCTGCGCCCCCAGGTCCATCAGGCGCCCGGCGATCTCGCGGGCGGGTGAGCCCTCCTGGTCGGCGAAGTCGGGCTTGTAGGTCACGCCGAGCAGCAGGACGCGGGCGCCGCGGGCCGACTTGCCGTGCTCGTTCAGGAGCGTGGTGGAGCGCTGGACGGCGTAGCTCGGCATGTGCGCGTTGATCTCGCGGGCGAGGCCCACCATGCGCAGGCCCGCGTACGGCAGCGGGGTCGGGTCGAGCGGGAGGCCGTGGCCGCCGACGCCGGGCCCCGGGCGGAAGGCCTGGAAGCCGAACGGCTTGGTCTCGGAGCAGCGGATGACGTCCCACAGGTCGACGCCCATGTCGTGGCAGAGCACGGCCATCTCGTTGACCAGGGCGATGTTGACGTGCCGGAAGTTGGTCTCCAGGAGTTTGGACATCTCGGCCTCGCGCAGGCCGCGGGCGCGGACCACCTTGTCGGTGAGCCGGCCGTAGAACGCGGCGGCCGACTCCGTGCAGGCCGGCGTGAGCCCGCCGATCACCTTCGGGGTGGCCGCGTAGGTGTGGGCGCGGTTGCCGGGGTCGATGCGGCTCGGCGAGTAGGCGAGGTGGAAGTCCCGCCCGGCCCGCAGTCCCGAGCCCTCTTCGAGGATCGGGCGCACGAAGTCCTCGGTGGTACCGGGGTAGCCCGCCGACTCCAGGATGACGGTGGTGTGCGGGCGCAGCCGCCCGGCCAGGACGCGGGCGGCGTCGGCGACCGCCCCGAGGTCGAGGGTGCGGTCGGGGGCGAGCGCGGTGGGCGCGCAGATGACGGCCGTACGCACCCGGCCCAGCTCGGCCGGGTCGCCGGCGGTGTGGAAGCCGCCCGCGAGCATCCGGCGCAGTTCGGCGGGGGTGAGCGAGCCGTCCACGGGGGTGCGGCCCGCGTTGAGCTCGGCCATGGTGCGGGGGTCCGTGTCGTGGCCGACGGTCTGGATGCCGGCGGCGACGGCGGCTTGGGCGAGGGGCAGGCCCAGGTGGCCGAGTCCGATGACGGCGAGGTCTGCGGGCATGTGACCGTCCTTCCCTTAGCCGGAGGGGACATGGAGCGCAAGCCCTGTGGACAGAATGGGCGTGCGGAATGTCAGACTAAGAGGAAATATGACTGATTTGCCGCATTGTGAGGGCCCGGCAAGCCGAGTGTTGTCCACAGGCGGTGGCCGATGTCGGTGGTCCCGTCCAGAATCGAGGGTGTGAGCCGGACCACCCGGTCCGCGCGACCACCCCGATCCACGGGAGGCAAGCCGTGAGGACAGCGACACTGGGACCCGAGCAGCGCGCACAGGCGCTCGCCGCCATGGCCGATCGCGAGCTGGACGTGCTGGTCGTGGGCGCGGGGGTGGTCGGAGCGGGCACGGCCCTCGATGCGGCGACCCGGGGCCTGGCCACCGGTCTGGTCGAAGCGAGGGACTGGGCATCGGGCACCTCCAGCCGCTCCAGCAAGCTGATCCACGGCGGGCTGCGCTATCTGGAGATGCTGGACTTCGCCCTGGTGCGCGAGGCCCTCAAGGAGCGCGGGCTGCTGCTGGAGCGGCTGGCCCCGCATCTGGTGAAGCCCGTCCCGTTCCTCTACCCGTTGCAGCACAAGGGCTGGGAGCGGCTGTACGCGGGCTCGGGCGTCGCGCTCTACGACGCGATGTCCGTCTCCTCGGGCCACGGCAGGGGCTTGCCGACGCACCGTCATCTGAGCCGCCGCCACGCGCTGCGCGTCGCCCCCGCGTTGAAGAAGGACGCGCTGGTCGGAGCGTTGCAGTACTACGACGCCCAGATGGACGACGCCCGTTATGTGACCACTCTCGTGCGCACCGCCGCCGCCTACGGGGCCCATGTCGCCAACCGGGCCCGGGTCGTCGGCTTCCTGCGCGAGGGCGAGCGGGTGGTCGGCGCCCGGGTGCAGGACGGCGAGGCGGGCGGCGAGTACGAGGTCCGCGCCAAGCAGGTGGTGAACGCGACGGGCGTGTGGACCGACGACACCCAGGCCCTGATCGGCGAGCGGGGCCAGTTCCACGTACGCGCCTCGAAGGGCATCCACCTGGTGGTGCCCAAGGACCGGATCCACTCCAACACCGGGCTGATCCTGCGGACCGAGAAGTCCGTGCTCTTCGTCATCCCCTGGGGCCGGCACTGGATCGTCGGCACCACCGATACCGACTGGGACCTCGACAAGGCCCACCCGGCCGCCTCCAGTGCCGACATCGACTACCTGCTGGAACACGTCAACTCGGTGCTCGCGGTGCCGCTGACCCGGGACGACGTCCAGGGCGTCTACGCCGGTCTGCGGCCGCTGCTCGCCGGGGAGTCCGACGCCACCAGCAAGCTCTCGCGCGAGCACACCGTCGCGCATCCGGTGCCGGGGCTCGTGGTCGTCGCGGGCGGCAAGTACACGACGTACCGGGTGATGGCGAAGGACGCCGTGGACGAGGCGGTGCACGCGCTCGACCAGCGGGTGGCGGACTGTGTCACCGAGGACATTCCGCTGCTCGGCGCCGAGGGCTACAAGGCGCTGTGGAACACCCGGGCCAGGATCGCGGCCAGGACCGGGCTCCATGTGGTGCGCGTGGAGCACCTGTTGAACCGGTACGGCTCGATGGCCGAGGACCTCCTGGAGCTGATCACCGCCGATCCCACGCTCGGCGAACCCCTCGCCGCGGCCGACGACTACCTGCGCGCCGAGATCGTCTACGCCGCCTCGCACGAGGGTGCCCGACACCTGGACGACGTACTGACCCGGCGCACCCGCATCTCGATCGAGACCTTCGACCGGGGCACGCTCTCGGCCCGGGAGTGCGCGGAGCTGATGGCGCCGGTGCTCGGCTGGGACAGCAAGCAGATCGACAAGGAGGTGGAGCACTACGAGAAGCGGGTGGAGGCGGAGCGGGAGTCGCAGCGCCAGCCGGACGACCTGACGGCGGACGCGGCCCGGCTCGGCGCGCCGGACATCGCCCCGGTCTAGCGCGGCCGCGCGCGGTTCGGCGCTGGGGATCAGGGAGACAGGCCTCGCCCTCTGCGTACTCGCCCTCGATGTTCGGCGGAAGTCGGCTTCGGGGAGCGCGAGTTCGAGGAGGTACGGCGCCCTCGGGCCGCGGGGCGCCCCCGGTGCGGGGTACCACGCGGGGCGCAGGGGGAGCAGGGGAGCGCGGGGCGCGGACGGTTCGGGTGGGAGTGGGGGAACCGGACCGGTGCTGTCCGCCGTGTAGTTGAAGAGACCGCTGGTGCGAGAGGGCAGGGAGGGCAGGGAACGCCGGGTGAGGTGGCGGTCGACGTTGCCGTGCCCGCGTACAGGACCGGGCGAACGCCGGTCCACGGCGCCGTCGAGCCCAAGGCTGCCCTGGCCGCCTGCCGCAGTACTACGGTGGCCACGAACGACTTGGCAGGGCTGCCCGTAGGGAAGTGGCCGTCGCCGCGCCGAGCAGGGCTCGGAGCATCGGCACGGCGGTCGTCCCTTCCCCCACCGCCAACTTGGCGGAGGCTCGGACCCGGGACCATCACCGGTCCCGGCGTGAGGGACAATGGGGGCTCTGCCAGGGCGGGTTACGGGCCTCGCGCGGACGCCGGGTTCGACGACGGCTCCGGTGCGGCCGGGCACCCGGCAGGACAGACAGGTCGGAGCGGTGAGCCGGTCCGCCACCACGAGGGCAGGTCGCGGAGGGCAGGTCGCGGCAGGCCGCGGGCCGAGGCCGGCGCGGGCGAAGATCAGGAATCGCAGAGGGGACGCATGTCGCAGGCGGAGCAGTCGCGGGAACCCCAGCGGGACGAGCGGCAGGAACCGGAGGCGTCGTCGGCGCCCGCAGAGTCCGCCGCGGACGCGGCGGGCACGAAGTCCGGGCGGCGCCCGGCGGACGCGGCGGGCGCCGCGACCCCGGCCGACCGTTCGGACCGGGTCGCCGAGCCCGAATCCGGCGCTGACGCGACGGCGAAGCCGGGCGCGGGCAAGTCGGTTGATTCCGGACGGAATCCGGCTTCATCCGAGGACAACTCGGGCTCCCGGGAGGGAGATGCGAAGTCCGGCTCGGCCGCAGCCGCCTCGAAGGGCAGGCCCGATCCCCGGGCGTCGGTGGCCAAGTCCGGTGCCGCCGCCTCGGACGCCGAGCCGAGTGCTTCGGCCGCGAAGGCCAAGTCGCCTTCGCGCCCCGGCGGAGCCAAGTCCAGGCAGGGCGGCGGCTCGGCGTTCGCGGCGCCGGGTACGGGTGCGGGTACCAGTGGGGCCGGGGGCGCGGGCGGGCGTGCCGGCGCCCCGGGCGCCGAGCCCGCCGCAGTCCCCGCTGAGCCGAGCCCCGTTGACGCCACGTCAGCATCGAAGCCGGGCTCCGGCCCGAGCGACGCCAAGCCGGCCACCAAGCCGAGCCCCTCGGCCGCCGACGCCAAGGCGAGCCCCTCGGCCGCCGACGCCAAGCCGAGCCCCTCGGCCGCCGACGCCAAGCCGGTTGCCAAGGGCGCCTCCGCGGCTCCGGCCGACGCCAAGGCGAGCCCTGCCAAGTCGACCCCCTCGGCTGCTGCCGCCAAGGCGAGCCCCGCCAAGGGCGCCGCTCAGGCCGCCGCGCCCCTCGTCGAGAACGGCGAAGGGCGGCTGCTCGCGGGGCGGTACCGGCTCGGTGGGGTGCTCGGGCGGGGCGGCATGGGTACCGTCTGGCGGGCCGTCGACGAGACGCTCGGGCGGACCGTCGCGGTCAAGGAACTGCGCTTCCCCTCCAGCATCGACGACGACGAGAAGCGCCGCCTCATCACGCGCACCCTGCGCGAGGCGAAGGCGATCGCCCGGATCCGCAACACCGCCGCCGTGACCGTCTACGACGTCGTGGACGAGGACGACCGGCCGTGGATCGTCATGGAGCTCGTCGAGGGCAAGTCGCTCGCCGAAGCCGTGCGCGAGGACGGCACGCTGACGCCCCGCCGGGCCGCCGAGGTGGGCCTCGCGATCCTGGACGTACTGCGTTCCGCACACCGCGAGGGCATCCTGCACCGCGACGTCAAGCCGTCCAACGTGCTGATCGCCGAGGACGGCCGGGTCGTGCTGACCGACTTCGGCATCGCCCAGGTGGAGGGCGACCCCTCCATCACGTCCACCGGCATGCTCGTCGGCGCGCCCTCGTACATCTCGCCCGAGCGGGCCCGTGGCCACAAGCCCGGCCCGGCCGCCGACCTGTGGTCGCTCGGCGGGCTGCTGTACGCGAGCGTGGAAGGCGTGCCCCCGTACGACAAGGGCTCGGCGATCGCGACGCTGACGGCGGTGATGACCGAGCCGGTCGACCCGCCCAAGAACGCGGGCCCGCTCCTGGAGCAGGTCATCTACGGACTGCTGGCCAAGGACCCGGCGCAGCGGCTCGACAACGCCGCCGCGCGCAAGCTGCTCACCGAGGTGCTCAACGCCCCCGAGCGCCCCGAGCCCGCGCCGGAGCCGGTCTCCGCCGAGGCGACGCGGGTCATTCCGCTGCCCCGCGAGCCGAAGACCGACGCGGCCGCCGAGCGGATGCGCGGCGCGCTCAAGTCCGTACGGAACGCGGCGGCCGAGGCCAAGGCGTCCGCCAAGGAGAAGGCGCAGAGCACCCGCGAGGCGAGGGACGTCCGGTCCAAGGCGGTGCCCGCGCGGACCAGGTCCGGGGCGCCGTCGGGCCCGGTGCCGCCGCCGCGCGCGTCGCTCACCGACGTGGTGCCGCGCCGCACCCTGGTGATCATCGCGGTGGTCGCCGCGCTCGCCGTCCTCGGCACGGTGCTGGCCATCACGCTCAGCTCCGGGGGCGACTCCTCGGGCAAGGCCAAGGGGGACAAGTCGGCTTCCAGCGGGCCCGCGGCCGCGGGCTCTCCGGCGAGCAGCAAGCAGGGCGGCGGCGGCCAGAAGCCGTCCGGCGGGAGCACTCCGTCGGGCCAGGGCGCATCGGCCGGGCAGAGTGAGGGCAAGGGCGACGGCGGCACCAGCGACAACACCGGCACCGGTAGCAGTGCGGGTACCGGCGACGGCAGCAAGGGCGGCGACACCGGCAACGCCGCCACCACGCCCTACAAGTCCGCGCAGGGCTTCTCCATAGGACTGCCCGCGGGTTGGTCGTTCAGCAAGACCGACGACGCGGGCGACCGCTTCAACGGGCCCGACGGGCAGCGGCTCCTCATCGGCTGGACCGACAGCCCGAGGAAGGACCCGGTGGCGGACTGGACGAGCCAGGAGTCCGGCATGACCAGGTCCGGATACAAGCGCGTGAAGATAGCCGCGGTGAACTACCGGAACTGGCCCGCGGCCGACTGGGAGTTCACCTACAACGACGACAGCGGGGCCAAGTACCACTCGGTGGACCGCGGCTTCGTCGTCAGCCTCAGCCAGGGGTACGGGATCATGTTCTCGGCCAAGGACGCGGACTGGTCGAAGCCGGAGACCCAGCGGACACTGGCCACGCTCTTCGCCACCTTCCAGCCCGCCTGACCCCGTCGGGCCCCAAGGCGGCCCCGTCGGGCCCCAAGGACGGCCGGTCCGGAGTAAACGGGCATCCCGAGGGCACGATGTGGCAAGGCCACGTATCGTGAGAGCTCGCGGACCGTACGCAGCCACAATGGG
Organism: Streptomyces sp. CB01201; assembly: GCF_002803085.1. Classification (GTDB taxonomy): domain Bacteria; phylum Actinomycetota; class Actinomycetes; order Streptomycetales; family Streptomycetaceae; genus Streptomyces; species Streptomyces hundungensis. The sequence goes on from NZ_NNBJ01000015.1 coordinate 150,062, forward strand.
CCGGTAATCGACCGGAATTGGCGTGTTGTGCGGTGCCGAGGGCCATGGTCCGGGGGTACAGCGCGCTGTGGGGAGGCGTCGTGGACGAGTATGCGGGTCGGGTGCTCGCCGACCGCTTTCGGCTGCCGCTGCCCCCTGATGACGGCTACGACCTGATCGAGACCCGCGCCTTCGACACCTACAGCGGCCAGGAAGTCCTGGTCCGCCAGATCCCGTTGCCCGAGATCGTCGATGCCGAGATGCTCGACGGAGACGTCGATGACCCGTACGGGACGCCCGACGCCTATATGAGGGGCGGGCCCGGCAGTGGCCATGGTGCCGCGCCCGGCAGTGGTTACGGTTCCGCGCCCGGTTACGGGCGGACCACGCGCCGGCCCGCGGATCCGGATGTGCGCCGGGCCGTCGAGGCGGCTCAGGCGGCCGCGCAGATCCCCGATCACCCCCGCCTCGACCAGGTCTTCGACGTCTTCGCGCAGGACGGCTCGCTGTGGATCGTCAGCGAACTGATAGCGGCCCGGCCGCTCTCCGCGCTGCTCGCCGAGCGGCCGCTGAACCCCTTTCGCGCGGCGGAGGTCGCCTCCGATGTGCTGACCGCACTCGCGGTGCTGCACGCGCACGGCTGGACGCATCGCAACATCACCGCCCGTACGGTGTTGATATGCGATGACGGCCGGGTCGTGCTGACCGGCCTGGCGGCGGGCGCCGCCGAGGAGGCGCTGTGCGGGTACGCCCCGGTGCCGTTCCCGCAGGACGGCAACGGCTTCGGCGAAGCCCCGCCCCCGTTCCCGCCATCGGTGCCGCCCGGCTTCAACGACCTTGCCCCGCAGGCCACTTCACCCGGACCGTCCGAGCCGCCCCACGGGTCCGAGCCGCCCGCCCCGCAGCCGTCCCCCGGGCCGCCCGGCCCGGCCGTACCGCCCGGCGCCGCCGCGCGGGCCGGGGTCGTCGCCGCGTACCGCGCGGGCGCCAGGGCCGCGGCGGCGCGCTCGGCCGCGGACGCCGCCCTCCCGGCCCAGCGCCCCGACCCGGAGGCCGACCACGGCGACGGGACCGGCCGGACCGATCACACCGGCCGGACCGACTACACCGACAGGACCGACCGCACCGGCCGCGCCGAGCACGCCGACCGGGCTGACGAGGGCATGTACGACCCCGTGCGCGGCGTACGGGTGCCGAACGGTGCCATCGCCAGCCCGTACGCCGACGAGGACGGGCCGGACTCCGGCCGCACGCGCCGCCAGTACGACCCGGTGACCGGCCGCTGGGTCCCGCGCCCCGCGCCCCGGCAGTCCGAAGCGCGGCCGGAGGGCCCGCGCCAGATCGGCCCCGGGCCGTCCGAGGAATGGCAGGGCTCGCCACGTCCGGCCGCGGCCGGTCCGAGCGGGCCGCGCGAGCGGGACGACGCCCCGGCCGTCAACTCCGGCCGCCAATCGGCCGGTTCGGCCGCCAATGCGCCCGCGCCCCGAACTCCCGCGCTGCCCCCCGGCTTCCGCGCCGACGCCTTCCGTGCCGACTCGCAGCGCCGCCCGCACCCCAGCGCGCCGCTGCCCGTCCCGGCCCGGGAGCGCACGCCCGCACCGGAGCGCGGCCAGGCCCCGGCCGAGCCGGGCTCCGCCCCCTATCGCGGCCCGGCCAACCGGCTGGCCGCCGAGCGCGCCCGGCACACCCGGATCGCCGTGATCGGCGCGGTCACCGAACGCTGGGCGCCGGAGCAGGCCGGGCCCATACACGAGAACTGGCGGCTCGCCCCGCCGATCGGCCCCGCCACCGACCTGTGGGCACTCGGCGCCCTGCTGTTCCGCGCGGTGCAGGGCCACGCCCCCTACCCCGAGGACAGTGCGGCCGAGCTGGTCCAGATGGTCTGCGGTGAGCCGCCCGCGTTCGCCGAGGAGTGCGGCCCGCTACGGCCCGTCGTCGAGTCGCTGCTGCGTCAGGACCCCACCGAACGGCCCGAGTTCGAGGAACTGCGCGGCTGGCTGCGCTCCCTGGTGCGCTCCGCGCCCGAGCCGGACGCGGGCGCCCGCATCACCCCGCTGATGGTGCCCGACGCCAAGCGGCTGCCCATTGTGCGCCGCCGGGGCGAACTGGTGCGCCGCAGAAGGCGATCGGCAGCCGTGGCCGCCACCCCGTCCGTGGAGCACGGGCGCCATCGCCACCGCCAGGCCGCCCCGCAGCGCGGCCGACCGCGATCGCTGGGACGGTGGTTGCTCGTCCTGATCCTCCTGCTGCTCGCCGGGGCGATCGCGTACGCGGTGCTGCTCATGCCCCGGAACGACTCCGCGCAGAGCGCCGGCAGCGCCAACCCGCCCCGCCCGAGCGGGCAGCAGGGGACGGGCGCACAGCCCGGCGACTCCACCGTGCCCACGCCCCGCGGCACCCCGCCCTCCCAGCAGACGCAGACCACCGGTCCCGGCGGTCCCAGCCCCACTCCGGCCGCGGGGTACGTCGTGCGCAAGGACGAGGAGGGCTTCCAGGTCGGCGTCGACCGGAGCTGGCAGCGCCAGCCGATGAACGACGCCGGGCAAGTCCGTTATGTCGGTGGTGACTTCACGCTGATCGTCGTTCCCGGTAGAGATTCGGTGAAGGACAACGGCTCGGACCCGCTGGCCTATCAGGCCGACAAGGAGCGCGAACTTCAGCCGTTCCGGGACTCCAGCTGGTCCACTTCCACCGGCCTCCGGAGCATCCAGGTGGGGCAGCAGGTCATGGCCGAAGGGCAGTTCACCTGGCGTGACAGCAGTGGTCGGCAGGTGTACGTCCGCAATCTCGCCATGATCATCAATGGCCGGTATCACGTGGTCCAGGTCATCGGCCCGGAGTCGCAGCGTGACAAGGTGACGGAGATCTTCGGGCAGGCAACGGGCGCCTATCGGGCCACCCGCTGACGGTCGGTCACACTCCGCAGTCTCCTAAATCACCCTGCCTGTACGGGATTCGGCCGATTCGCTCGGTGGGGTGCCGGGGCGAATGGCCTGATCACTGCGGGACCAAGGGCCCGTATGGTCACGGTTGGGTGCCCCAAGGTTCCCTGGCCGGATTCCGCTCCGTAATCTGGCTCCGAAGGAAAGTCTGGTCGGGCGGGGGACGTGGAAAACACTCACAGCACGAACGGCTCCGGCGCAGGACTGCTGCTGGCCGGGCGCTATCGGCTCGGCGACGCGATAGGCCGCGGCGGGATGGGCAAGGTCTGGCGTGCCCACGACGAGGTGCTGCACCGCACCGTCGCCGTCAAGGAGCTCACCGCCGCTCTATACGTGGCCGAGGCCGACCGGGCGATCCTGCACGCGCGTACCCAGAAGGAAGCCCGCGCCGCCGCCCGCATCACTCACCCCGGCGTGGTCACCGTGCACGACGTGCTCGACCACGACAACCGGCCCTGGATCGTGATGCAGTACGTCGACGGGCCCTCGCTCGCCGACGCCGTGAAGGCCGCCGAAGGCCATCGCATCGACGCCCGTGAAGCCGCCCGCATCGGCCTGCACGTCCTCGGCGCGCTGCGCGCCGCGCACGCCGCAGGGGTGCTGCACCGCGATGTGAAGCCCGGCAACGTCCTGATCGCGAGCAACGGGCAGGTGCTGCTCACGGACTTCGGGATCGCCGCCATCGAGGGCGACGTCACCATCACCAAGACCGGCGAACTCGTCGGCTCCATCGACTATCTGGCGCCCGAGCGCGTCCAGGGCGGCCACCCGGGGCCCGCCTCCGACCTGTGGTCGCTGGGCGCGACCCTGTACGCCGCGGTGCAGGGCGAGTCGCCGTTCCGCCGGGACTCGCCGATCTCCACCATGCAGGCCGTGGTCGCCGAGGAGCCCCCCGCGCCGGACCGGGCCGGTGCGCTGGCCCCCGTCATCGTCGCGCTGCTCCGCAAGAAGCCGGAGGAGCGCCCCTCGGCCGAGGAGGCCGAGCGGATGTTCCTGGAGGCGATGGAGGGCCGGGCCGCCAAGTCCGCCCAGGCCTATGTGCCGACGCGTCAGGTGTCCGAGCAGGAGCTGCGCTCGGCCGACGCCTCGCGGACGGGGCCCACCGAGAGGCAGTCGCCCCCGCTGCCGCCCCCGGCCCCGGTGCGGCCCGCGCCGGAGCCCTTGGCCGGCCGCCCGGAGCCGCGCAGGCGCCGCTGGCGGACCGCCGCGCTCGTGGTCGCACTGGCCGCGGTGGTCGGTGTGGGCGCCGGGTTCGCGGTGATGAAGTACCAGGAGCACGGCGGGAGTTCGGGTTCCGTGAACTCCGGTACCCCGTCCGTCTCCCGGACGCCCACCACCCCCGATGCCGGGCACCCGTCGGGCGGGGGCGACAATTCCGTCCCCGCCGGCTGGCAGCGCGTCAAGGACCCGGTCGGCTTCAGCCTGCTCGTGCCGAAGGGCTGGAAGCGCCAGCTGGACGGCAACGAGATCGACTACACCCCGGACAACGGCAAGCACCGCATCCGGATAAGCGTCGACAAGCTGCCCGACTTCGAGAACCCGTACATGCACATGCTCAACATGGAGAAGTCGCTCAAGGACCGGCTGCCCCAGTACAAGCGCGTCACCCTGCACAGCAACACCTACCGCGACCAGGTGAAGTCGTCCCTCTGGGAGTTCACCTACGTGGAGAAGCAGGACTTCCCGGGCAAGCGGCACGCCATCGACCAGATGTATTACGGGGACGGCGGCAGGCCCGAGTACGCCCTCTACATGTCCGGTCCCGAGGAGGACTGGGCGACCACCCGCCAGCAGTTCGACACGGTGCTCCAGGGCTGGCAGCCCCCTTCCTCGACCGCGGGCTGATCCGCCCGCTCCCGCCCGCGGCGAACGCCGCCGGAGCCGCCCGGGGTGCGGCATGATGGGCCCTTGCAGGTGTGCGGGGGAGATCGAGGGGGGCCCGGTGCCCACAGCGGAGCAGGATCCGAAAGAACCCCAGGACCGTCAGGGGCGCCTCAACTCCCGTCTGGTGGCCGGACGTTACCGGCTCGTCGGGCGGCTCGGCCGGGGCGGGATGGGCACGGTGTGGCGGGCGCACGACGAGCTGCTCGGTCGCCATGTGGCCGTCAAGGAACTGCACCCCGACAGCGGCGTGCCCGCGACCGCGGCGCTGCGCGAGGCCCGCGCGGTCGCCCAGATCAAGCACCCGCATGTGATCGTCGTCCACGACGTCGTCCAGGAGCCCGCCCCCGAGGGGCCCCCGGGGGCCCGGCGTTCGTACATCGTGATGGAGCTCGTCGACGGCGGTTCGCTCGCCGACCGGCTCGCCTCGGCCGGACCCGTCGGGGTCCAGGAGGCCGCGCGCATCGGGGTCGCCCTGCTCGGCGCGCTCGCGACCGCGCATGCCCGGGGGGTACTGCACCGCGACCTCAAGCCCGCGAACGTCCTCATCGAGGAGGAGGGCGGACGCGTCGTGCTCACGGACTTCGGCATCGCGCAGGTGCCGGGCACCTCCACGATCAGCGAGGAGGGCGCGTTCGTCGGCTCGCCCGAGTACACGGCACCCGAGCGGATGCAGGGCGCCGGCGCCGGACCCGAGTCGGACCTGTGGTCGCTCGGTGCGCTCCTGTGCGCGGCCCTGACCGGTGAATCCCCCTTCCACCGCGACTCGTTGGGCGGGGTCCTGCACGCCGTCGTACTCGACGAGATCCGTCCGCCCCGGGCCGCGGGTCCCCTGCTGCCCGTCGTGCACGGCCTGTTGGAGCGCGATCCCAAGCAGCGGCTCGGCGCGACCGAGGCGGAGTCGCTGCTGCGGGCCTTCGCCGACGGGGGCAGCGGCTCGCGACCGCGCTACGTGCCGACCGAGCGGGTCGAGTCGCCGCCGCCCCCGGCCGGCGCGGTGACCCCGGCCGATGCCGTCCCCGCGCCCCCGGTCGCCCCGCCGAGCCCCGCCGCCCGACCCTGGGGAGCCCGCCGCATCCTGGTGGGGGCCGCCCTGGTGATCGTGCTCGCCGGGGCGGGCGCGGCCGTCGCGGTGTTCGCGCTCGGCGGGGGCGGGGGGCACCGGCACGCGGCCGAGCGTGCGGCGCGGACCGCGGCCCCGCCCGTCGCGTCCTGGCGGCCGCCTCCGCCGCCACCGCCCCCGCCTCCGCGTCAGGCGCCGCCGCCGGTGCCCGACGGATTCCACTTCGTCCGCGACCCGGACGGCTTCGGGATCGTCCTGCCCGACGGCTACACCCGCAGCACCGACGCCCAGCGCGTGTTCTACATGTCGCCGGGCGGCGCCCTGCGGGTCGGCATCCGGACCCAGAACGCCGTGTCCGGCGGGCCGCTCGGCGTCATGCGCCAGTCCGCCGCCAACGGGGCCACCACCAACCCCGGTTACCGCGACGCCAAGGTCACCGCGACCACCCACCACGGACGCGACGCGGCCCTGTGGGAGTTCACCTGGAACGGCTTCACCAGGGCGGAGGGCCCCCGCCACACCTACGACGTGTCCTGGGACGACTCGGGCCGGATGTACGACGTGTGGGTCTCGGCCCCCCTCGGCCGCCTCGACGAGGCGAAGCGCACCTTCGACACCGCCCTGGACTCGTTCGTCCCGGGGCCTTGACGCGGTTCTCCGTCACGGCTGTGCATCCGTGTCCGGCCGGAAGTGGCAGCCGGGACCGGTGTTCGTCAGGATGTGGGCATGATTGACGATGGGGGAGGGGCCGACGAGCCCACCAGCTACGCCTTGCGGCCCCCGGAGCCCGCTCCGGTGCCGCACCAGCAGACGGTGGCGGAGCCGACGCACCAGCGGACGGTGCCGGAGCCGGCGCAACGGCGGACACCGCCGGCCGGGCCGGACGGCTACGAGCCGACGCGGCAGCAGTCAGCCGACGGCACCGGCCGGCTGCTCGGCGGGCGCTACCGTCTCGTCGGCCGGCTCGGGCACGGCGGCATGGGCACCGTGTGGCGGGCCCATGACGAGGTGGTCGAACGGGACGTCGCGGTCAAGGAGCCACGCGTTCCGGACCACTTGGGGGAGCGCGATCGCGCGCATGTATATCTGCGCATGCGGCGCGAGGCGCGCGCCGCCGCCCGCATCGACCACCCCGGCGTGGTCACCGTGCACGACGTCGTCATGGAGGACGGCAAGCCCTGGATCGTGATGGAGCTGGTGCGCGGCCAGTCGCTCGCCGACCGGCTCCAGGAGGGCACCCTCGACGTCCGCGAGGCGGCCCGGACGGGGCTCGCGGTGCTCGGCGCGCTCACGGCGGCGCACGAGGCGGGTGTCCTGCACCGGGACGTCAAACCGGACAACGTGCTCCTCGGCCGCGGCGACCGCGTCGTGCTGACCGACTTCGGCATCGCCCAGGTCGAGGGCGAGCAGGGCCTGACCGAGACCGGTGCCTTCGTCGGCTCACCCGAATTCATCGCCCCGGAAAGGGTGTTGGGCCGGCGGCCCGGACCCGAGTCCGATCTGTGGTCGCTCGGCGTCGTCCTGTACGCGGCGGTCGAGGGCATGTCGCCCTATCGGCGCAGCAACGCTGCGGCCACCCTCCAGGCGGTGCTCTCGGCCGAACCCCAGGTGCCCGCCCGTGGCTCCGGAGCGTTCGGCGCCCTCGTCATGCGGTTGCTGCGCAAGGACCCGGCGGCCCGGCCGAGCGCCGCCGAGATCCGCGCGGCCCTGGAAGCGGTCGCCGACCCGGCGCCGGACCCGGCGGCGGCCACCCGGCCGGACCCCCGGGCCCCGGCCCCGGCGGTCGGCAGCCGCTGGGTGCCGCCGGTCCTGGCGAGCAGCCGCGGGGCGCGGTTCGGGCTCGGGGGCGGGGCGCTGGCGGTGGCGGTCGCGCTCGTCCTGCTCCTGGCGAATCCGTTCGGCGGCGGCGGGCTTCCGGCCGGCTGGCAGGTGCGGCCCGAGAACGAGGTGCTGCACGCGGACCTGACGGTCCCCGACGAGTACGCGCGCACCCAGAGCAGTGCCGGGGACAGCGTCACCTACGACGATCCGAGCGCCGTGTTCCAGATCTACGCCGACCGGCCCGACCCGGCCACCGACACCACGCACCAGACGCTTCCCGCGGACCCGGCGGCCTGGAAGGCGTACTACGAGAAGGGCGGCAGGAACGGCATCGAGTTCACCCGGGCCGAGGTGACCACCACCGACGCCCGGCACCAGGGCACGAAGGCGTACGACATCGTCACCGAATACACCCCCAACGCGGAGGTCTCCAAGCCGCATCCGACCCGCTACCGCTACCACGAGCTGCTCGTGCCCGGTAAGGGCTCCGGCTACTGGCGGCTGCGGGTGTCGATGCCGGCGGCGGGCCGGGCGGCCGTGGACGGCGAGGCGCTGTTCGACCGGGTCGCGGACGGTTTCGAGATCCACGATCTCTAGGCCGAAAGATCCACGATGAGGAAGCCCTCGCGCCTCCGGCGTGCATCCGGCGTGCTCCGGTACGCGTAACCCGCTGATCAGCAGTTATTCAGCCAGTGATCGCTGGCGCGGTTTCCGGGGTCCTGAAAAGCTGTTACCGACGGGTACCGAAAGTGCTCCGGCGGGCATACGCTCGGCGCATGACGGACTCGCAGGCCTCGCCCACGACCACCCGCACGCCCGCCGGGACCAACCCGGTCGCCCCGGCACCAGCCGGTGCGCGGACCGCCACCGATGTGGTCACGGGCCAGCTCGTCGCCCAGCTGACCCGGGGCGTGGCCGGGTCCGGGCGGACCGCCAACCACACGCCGTTCACCGGTGAGAAGCTGGCCGACCTGCCCGAGTCCACCCCCGAGGACGTCGCCGACGCCTTCGCGCGGGCCCGCGCCGCGCAGCGCTCCTGGGCCGCGACGCCGGTCCGTGCCCGCGCCGCCGTGCTGCTCCGCTTCCACGACCTGGTCCTGGCCCGGCAGGCCGAGGTGCTCGACCTGATCCAGCTGGAGACCGGCAAGGCCCGGCTGCACGCGCACGAAGAGGTGCAGGCCGTCGCCGTCGCCGCCCGCCACTACGGGCGCAAGGCACCGGCCTATCTGAAGCCGAAGCGCCACACCGGCGTCGTGCCCACCCTGACCAAGGTCACCGAACTGCGCCAGCCACGCGGGGTGGTGGGGCAGATCGCGCCCTGGAACTACCCGCTGGAACTGTCGGTGGGCGACGCGCTGCCCGCGTTCGTCTCGGGCAACGCCGTCGTGATGAAGCCCGACACCGAGACCGCGCTCACCGCCCTGTGGGCACGCGATCTGCTGATCGAGGCGGGCCTGCCGGCCGAGGTCTTCCAGGTCGTGCTCGGCGAGGGCCCGGTGGTCGGCCCCGAGGTCGTCCGGCACGCCGACTACGTCTCCTTCACCGGCTCGACCCGCACCGGCCGCGAGGTCGCCCAGGGCGCGGCGGCCCGACTGGTCGGCGTATCACTGGAGTTGGGCGGCAAGAACGCCATGCTCGTGCTCCATGACGCCGATGTGGAGAAGGCGGCCGCGGGCGCGGTCCGCGCCTGCTTCTCCTCGGCCGGCCAGCTCTGCATCTCGATCGAGCGGCTGTACGTTCATGAATCGATCGCCGACGCCTTTCTTGAGCGATTCGCCGCACGGACGAAGGCGATGCGGCTCGGCCGCTCACTCGCGTACGGCGCCGACATGGGCTCCCTGGTCGGCGAGCGCCAGCTGGAGACCGTCACCCGGCATGTCGAGGAGGCCGTCGCCAAGGGGGCGAGGCTCATCGCGGGCGGCGTGGCCCGCCCCGACATCGGCCCGCTCTTCTACGAGCCCACCATCCTGGACGGCGTCGAGGCGCCGATGGCCGTGTGCACCGAGGAGACCTTCGGCCCGGTCGTCTCCGTCTACCGCTTCACGGACGAGGGCGAGGTGATCGAGCGCGCCAACGCCACCCCCTACGGCCTCAACTCCTCGGTGTGGACCAAGGATTCCAGGCGCGGCCACGAGGTCGCGGCCCGGCTCGGCACCGGCACGGTGAACATCAACGAGGGCTATGCCCCCGCCTACGGCAGCGTCCAGTCGCCGATGGGCGGCATGAAGGACTCGGGCCTCGGCCGCCGGCACGGCTCCGAGGGCATCCTCAAGTACACCGAGGCCCAGACCGTCGCCCAGCAGCGGCTCATCCCGCTGGCCCCCTCCTTCGGCATGGACGACGAGAAGTATGCCGCCTTCATGACCCGCAGCCTCAAGGCCATGAAGGCACTGCGCCTGCGCTAGCTCCCGAGTCCGCCCCGACCTCGCCAGGAAACCCGCCCCGCACCACCGCCCCCCCCCGTGCACGAGGAGAGCCATGTCCCAGGTACCCCCTGCCCAGAATCCGGACGAGGACGGCGGATACGACTACGACGTCGTCGTGGTCGGCTCGGGCTTCGGCGGCTCGGTGACGGCACTGCGGCTGACCGAGAAGGGCTACCGGGTAGCCGTCCTGGAGGCGGGCCGCCGCTTCACCCGGGCCACGCTGCCCAAGAACTCCTGGGACATCAAGAACTACCTGTGGGCGCCCAGGCTCGGCCTGTACGGCATCCAGCGCATCCATCTGCTCGGCAATGTGATGGTGCTCGGGGGCGCGGGGGTCGGCGGCGGCTCGCTCAACTACGCCAACACCCTGTACGTCCCGCCGAAGCAGTTCTTCGACGACCCGCAGTGGAGGGACATCACCGACTGGCAGGACGAGCTGGCGCCCTACTACGACCAGGCGCGGCGGATGCTCGGGGTGCGGCTCAACCCGACGATGACGCCCTCCGACGTCCACCTCAAGGCCGCGGCCCAGCGCATGGGCGTCGGCGACACCTTCCACATGGCGCCGGTCGGGGTCTTCTTCGGCGACGGCCAGGACGGTGACGGTGCGTCAAAGGCCAAGCCCGGTAAGGCTGTTGACGACCCCTACTTCGGTGGTGCGGGCCCCTCGCGCAGCGCGTGCACCGAATGCGGCGAGTGCATGACGGGGTGCCGGCACGGGGCGAAGAACACCCTGAACGAGAACTACCTCTACCTCGCCGAGAAGGCGGGCGCCGTGGTCCACCCCATGACGACCGTGGTCTCGGTGACCGACGACTCGCGCGGCGGCCATGCCGTCGCCACCCTGCCCACCGACCGCAAGGACGCCCCGGGCCGGCTGTTCACCGCCCGACGCGTCGTCATCGCGGCCGGTACCTACGGCACCCAGACCCTGCTCCACCGCATGAAGGCGAGCGGTCAACTCCCGTACATCTCGAAGCGGTTGGGCGAGCTGACCCGCACCAACTCCGAGGCGCTCGTCGGAGCCCAGACCACCAGCCGCCGCTACCGCAGCCGGCACGGTGCGGCCGACGTCGACTTCACCCGGGGCGTCGCCATCACCTCCTCGATCCATCCGGACGAGAACACCCACATCGAGCCGGTCCGCTACGGCAAGGGCTCGAACGCGATGGGCAGCATGTCGATCCTCCAGGTGCCCTACGGCGTCAACCGGGTACGCAACTGGCTCGGCAACGCGGCCAAGCACCCGCTGCTCCTCGCACGTTCGATCAGCAACCACCGCTGGTCCGAGCGGACGATCATCGGCCTGGTCATGCAGTCGCTCGACAATTCGCTCACCACGCATCTCAAGCCGGACGGCGTCGGCAAGGGCCTGCTGACCGCTGAGCAGGGCCACGGCGCGCCCAATCCGAAGCAGATCCGGGCGGCCACCGACGGCGCCACGGCGATCGCCGCGGAGATCAACGGCTTCGCGGGGTCGAACGTGGGCGAGCTGATGGGCACCCCGCTCACCGCGCACTTCCTGGGCGGCTGCCCGATCGGCGACTCGGCCGAGACCGGCGTGATCGACCCGTACCACCGGCTGTACGGACACCCCGGCATCTCGGTCGTGGACGGCGCGGCGGTCTCGGCGAACCTCGGCGTGAACCCGTCCCTGACGATCACCGCACAGGCCGAGCGCGCGATGTCGCTGTGGCCCAACAAGGGCGAGGCCGACCTCCGCCCGGCGTCGGGCGCGGCCTATGTCCGGCTCGCCCCGGTCGAGCCGAAGTCCCCGGCGGTCCCGGCGGAGGCGTTCGGCGCGCTCAAGCTCCCGTTCCTGGGCATGCCGGCGGTCCCGCCGAAGCCGGGGGAGTGAGCCGCGCGGACCGTCCCGGCGGATCAGGGCCGTCGATGAGCCGTGGGTGATCGCTTACGCAAACGATCACACAAGCAATCGAAAGCCGGCCGGACACGCCAGAGGCGCTGCACCCCCCTCCGAGTGCAGCGCCTCTCACGTATGCGGAGACCTGGTGGAGCCCCGTCGGCGGAAACGGAACGCGGACGGGGCTGTTGGTTCCACATGCATGACCTGTGGCTCCTGTGAATGGTTGTCCAGCCTTCACGAAATCCTTATGTGATCCACACCACTCCTTTTGTGCGGCAACCATCGGCCCGCTCCACGGGTCGAACCGCTGCCGCGGCGTGTGCCGCCCAGTGCATGTCAAAAGGGGTCATCAGAAGTGAGCGAGAAGCCGCCGGTCTCGAAGGAGTCGTCGGGTGACGACTCGGTGCCGGACGACGTCTGGGACCGGTTCATCCGCGACACCGAGCTGGACATCCGGGCGTCCGCGCCCAAGGAGCCCTCGGCCCGGGCCCGGATGGTGACCGACCGGCTGCGCAAGGAGCAGGAGGCGGCCGGGGCCGCCGGGGCCCGTGGCCGCACGGGCAGGCGCGGGGGCAGGACCAAGGGCCGCCCCGCCGAGCCGGCGGGCTGGCGGACCGGTCCGGCCTGGCAGGAGATGAACGGGCGGGCCGCACGCAAGCGCCGGATGTGGGGCGTGCTCGGCGTCTTCCTCGCCGCGGGCGTCCTGATGGTGGCCCTCAATCCGTCCCGGGCGCTGTCCGTGGTGACCGGCGGCGACGGCTCGGACGGCACCGCCGTCGCCCCGCTCCCGGCGGAGACCGCGGCCCCGACCGGCGCGCCGCCCTCCTTCGACCCGGACCGGCCCACCCTGAAGGAGCCGTTCCGCGGCTCGCCCGCGGTGCAGTACGCGGACGGCGCCGCCGGCATCGAGCTGCCCGACGCCACCGCGCTCGGCGGCCTCTCCAAGGAGCGGGTGGCCGCGGCCCTGGCCGCCACCCGCACCCTCCTGGTCGAGTCGAACCTGTCCCCGGCCACCCTGCGCGGCGAGCGCCCGGAGGCCGCGCTCGCCCTCATCGATCCGCTGGAGAAGGAGGTCCTCGACCGGCTCAACACCGGTCTGGTCAAGCCGGACAAGGGCAACGATCCGCTGACCCTCTTCTCCCGTTTCGACCCGAAGAAGGTCAAGCTCGTCGGTGACGTGGTCAAGACCCGCGGCCGCATGACGTTCGACAAGGGGTCCGACGGCGAGGTCGTCGTGCACGCCGACTACACCTTCGTCTACCCGCTGGTGAAGGCCGCGCCCGGCTCGACGGAGGTGGCCCGCACGATCGTCCGCCGTGTCCTCGACGTCCAGGTCTCCGACCCGTCCCGCGTGCGCTCCACCCCGGGGAAGCTCTGGCTCGTCTCCTACGACGAGAGCATCGGCAACTCGCAGTGCGACCTCTACGACGGCTACCTGACCCCCGGGTTCGCCGACGAAACCCCCTCGGGCCCGTCCCCGAGCGGCTCCCCGCTCGACCCGTACGACCGGCACAAGCCCCTGGACGCGGACCGCTCGGAGGGCTGCGGGACCGTGACGCGCACCTGAGCGAGAACGCCAACGCCCTTATCAGGAAAGGGAGTTCTGATGAGCCCGCGCTTGAACGCGCGCTCCTGGAACCCTCTGCCGCGTCGCCCCTGACGCAGGCGAAGGGCCCCGCGGTTCGGCCCGTACGGGGTGTGTACGGGCGGCCTGCGGGGCCCTGGGCCGTCAGCACCGACGTCAGGGCAGCGTCGGTGCCGCGGGGGGCGGCGCCGGGGGGTGCGCCGCTGGACTGGTGCGGGCGCCAGGTGGCCGCCCCGGCGCGTGCGGGGCGCGCGAGTGGTGTCGACCAATGGCAACGGGTGTACGGGGTAAGGGACTTGTCTCTGCATCGTGCTGGATGGGCCGCGCCCGGCGCAACCGTTTCGACCGGATGCGGCCGGCCCCGGGCGTCCCCGGAACCGACCGCCCTTATGGGGTGACCGGGCTGCTGTCCCCTGCCGTCCGGTCACACACACCGGGGCGAGGTCCCACGACGCACTTGCGATGCGTCACACGCCCCAGCGGAGCCACGCGTGGTTTTTTCGGGCCCGCCCCTGGCTGGCACGGACACCCCACCAACGAAGCCGGGCCGGACCCGGTCACGGCGCCGTACGGGTGAGGAGCGCCCGAACTCAGATACGGCCCCGGCACAGCTCCAGGAGCGTCATCGCGAGGGCGGTGCCGGGCTTGCCGAGCGCGTCGCTGAAGTGCGTCAGGACCTCCATCTCGCGGTTCAGGTTGACCCGGCGGCCGCCGGAGGCGATGCGGGACTCCTGGATGACCGCCGAGACGGCCATGCGTTCCTGGACGAGACCGATGATGCGGTCGTCGAGCGCGTCGATGCGCTCGCGCGCTCCGGTGATCACCGCGGCGGCCTCGTCGGTGCGGGCGCCGGTCTTCTCGGTGACGGAGATGCTCATGGGGGCTCCTCGGGAGGGATGCGCGCCCCGGATCGGCAAGGACCGGAAACCACTGAGCGCCCCGGGCCTTGTCGGCCCGGGGCGCTCAGTGGAAGTCGCTTGTCAGTTGCTCAAGCAGCACGACCATGGCGCCCGGCGGGCCGGGTGCCATAGGTAAAGACGAAGGTCTGGTGCTTGCGCATGCCGACAGTATGGACCGACGCCCGGGAAGCGGGCCAATCCGGGTTCGGATGGTGAGACGAAGCCGGACCCGCGCGCCCCGGTAGAATCGACAAAACCGACCCCCTCCCACCGCCGGAAGGCCGCCACCCGTGCCAGCAGCACCCTCCGCAGCCGCGCCCGACAGCAACCCGGACGTCGTCCTGGTTGTCGACTTCGGCGCGCAGTACGCCCAGCTCATCGCCCGCCGCGTCCGCGAGGCCCGGGTCTACAGCGAGATCGTCCCGAGCAGCATGCCGGTGGCCGAGATGCTGGCCAAGAACCCCAAGGCGATCATCCTCTCCGGCGGCCCGTCCTCCGTGTACGCCGAGGGCGCCCCGCGCCTGGACCGCGCGATCTTCGAGGCCGGGGTGCCGGTCTTCGGCATGTGCTACGGCTTCCAGCTGATGGCGACCACGCTCGGCGGCACGGTCGACGACAACGGCGCCCGCGAGTACGGCCGCACCCCGCTGACGGTCTCCCAGCAGGGCTCCACCCTCTTCGAGGGCACCCCGGCCGAGCAGTCGGTGTGGATGTCGCACGGCGACGCCTGCTCGGCCGCCCCCGAGGGCTTCACGGTCACGGCCTCCACGGACGTCGTCCCCGTCGCCGCCTTCGAGAACGACGAGAAGAAGCTCTACGGCGTCCAGTACCACCCCGAGGTGCTGCACTCCACGCACGGCCAGCAGATCCTGGAGCACTTCCTCTACCGCGGCGCCGGCATCGAGCCGACGTGGACGACGCACAACGTCGTCGAGGAGCAGGTCGCCCTGATCCGCGAGCAGGTCGGCACCAAGCGCGCGATCTGCGGCCTGTCTGGCGGCGTGGACTCCGCGGTCGCCGCGGCCCTCGTCCAGAAGGCCATCGGCTCCCAGCTGACCTGCGTGTACGTCGACCACGGCCTGATGCGCAAGGGCGAGACCGAGCAGGTCGAGAAGGACTTCGTGGCCGCCACCGGCGTCCAGCTGAAGGTCGTCGACGCGCAGGAGCGATTCCTCACCGCGCTCGCCGGGGTCTCCGACCCGGAGACCAAGCGGAAGATCATCGGCCGCGAGTTCATCCGCGTCTTCGAGCAGGCCCAGCTGGAGATCCTCCAGGAGGACGGCCCCGAGGTCGCCTTCCTCGTGCAGGGCACCCTGTACCCGGACGTCGTCGAGTCCGGCGGCGGCACCGGCACCGCGAACATCAAGTCGCACCACAACGTGGGCGGTCTGCCCGACGACATCGAGTTCGAGCTCGTCGAGCCGCTGCGCAAGCTGTTCAAGGACGAGGTCCGCATGGTCGGCCAGGAGCTCGGCCTGCCCGACGAGATCGTCCAGCGCCAGCCCTTCCCCGGCCCCGGCCTCGGCATCCGCATCGTCGGCGAGGTCACCAAGGAGCGTCTGGACCTGCTGCGCGAGGCCGACGCGATCGCCCGCGAGGAGCTGACCGCGGCGGGCCTGGACCGCGAGATCTGGCAGTGCCCGGTCGTGCTGCTCGCCGACGTGCGCTCGGTGGGCGTGCAGGGCGACGGCCGCACCTACGGCCACCCGATCGTGCTGCGCCCGGTCTCCTCCGAGGACGCCATGACGGCGGACTGGACGCGGATGCCGTACGACGTGCTCGCGAAGATCTCCACCCGCATCACCAACGAGGTCGCCGACGTCAACCGCGTCGTCCTCGACGTGACGAGCAAGCCCCCGGGCACCATCGAGTGGGAGTAGTTCCCACCGGCTCAGCGAAGGCGACGGCGTCGTCCCCGTACCGGGGGGCGGCGCCGTCGCCGTTGGCCCGGGTGCGGGCGCCGCCCGCCGCCGTTGTCACCGACGCCCGCACGACTCTGTTCACCTGCGGTAACGCGAGGTAGCTTCCGGCCATGACTGAGATGCCCGAGCCGATACCCGTGGACCAGCTGCGGTTCGATCTGCCACCCGTGCACGACGACCCCGCCCAGGAGCGGCAGCACCGCAAGGAGCGGCTCGCGGGCGCGCTGAGACTCTTCGCCCGGTTCGGGTACGAGGAAGGCGTGTCGGGCCATGTCACCGCGCGCGACCCGGAGTTGGCCGACTGCTACTGGGTGAACCCGTTCGGGGTGCCGTTCGCGCACGTCACCGCGGGCGAGCTGGTCCTGGTCAACGGGGAGGGCCAGGTCGTCCAGGGCGGTCACCATGTCAACCAGGCCGCGTTCACCGTGCACGCCCAGGTGCACCGGGCCCGCCCGGACGCCGTCGCCGTCGTCCACACCCACTCCACGTACGGCAGGGCGCTCGCGGCGCTCGGCGACTTCGTCGAGCCGTACACGCAGGAGGCCTGCGCCTTCTTCGAGGACCACGCGGTGTACGACGCCTACACCGGGGTGATCGTGGACGCCGAGGAGAGCCGGCGGATCGCCGCGGCGCTCGCCTCGCACAAGGCCGTCGTGCTGCGCAACCACGGGCTGCTCACCGTCGGGGACTCGGTGGACGCGGCGGCCTGGTGGTTCATCTCGATGGAGCGGTGCGCGAAGGTGCAGCTCGCGGCGCGGGCGGCCGGCAAGCCGGTGCTCATCGACCGGCGGGACGCGGTGGCCACCCGTGACCAGCTCGGCAGTGATCTCGTGGCGTGGATCAACTACCAGCCGCTGTGGCGGCAGATCAGTCGCGCGGAGCCCGAACTTCTGTCGTAGTACGTCAATTTGATGGTGCGTCAATCACCCTTCGGGCCGGGCAGCGCCGGTCTTGGGGCGGTCTCGGTGCGCGACAATTCCCTGACGGTTCAAGGGATGTGGCGTAGGGACGGAGTGCCCGGTGGCAGTGCAGGAGGCTCGGCAATGCGGAGGTGACTGCGTGCACGGCGCGCGCGACGGGCACCGGCGCGCGGTGGCGGAGTTCCTCGCCAAGCGGGACGGACTCGCCGCGGGCGAGGGGCTGCCGGCCGTGCTCGCCCACTCCGTCGGGGCGTCGCGCCAGTGGGTGTCCGACGAGCTGACCCAGTCCGCGAGAGCGGTCGCCGAACGCGGCCGGGAAGCGGGCCGGGTCTGGCCCGAGCGGGTCTGGTGGGGCACTCTCGGCACGGTCTGGGGCGGCGTGGTGACGCTCTCGCTGGCCGCGTCGGCGACCGCGATCGGCGCGGGCTGGACGCCCGCCCGCACCGCGGGACTGCTGGCCGCCCTCGCCGTGGCGGCCCCGGCGACCGCGGCGGCGCATGCGCACCGCGCGCACGGCGGGCTCCTGGCGCCCCTGCTCGGCGAGGACAACCGCCTCTCGACCTCGCGGGCGGTCGCGGCGGCCTGGGCCCTGTTCGCGGTCTTCGCGACGCTGGTCCTCGCCCTGCGGCTGGCCGCAGCCGCCGATCCCGCCGAGCGCGAGCAGGTCCTGAAAGGTCTCCAACTGGCCCACTGCAGCGGCCTGTTGGCGGTCCTGTCCGCCACCTCGGTGATCGCGGTGGTGGCCCGCCTGGTGGTGACGTCACGCATTCGGGGCCGGCGCCTTCAGAAGCTGCGGGCCGACCGGCCGCGCGGCGCCGACCTCGTGACCGACGACGCGGGGCGGGGCAGCTTCGCGGACGCGCAGTACGTCGCGTCGACCCTGGTCGCCATCCTCTTCGCGGCGGTGCGCCTGGCCCGCCGCCCCGATCAACTCCCCGATCTGCCCTGGGGGTTGGCGGCGCTGGTGCTCGTCTCCGCCGCGACGTACCTGACCGGGAAGTGCGCGGAGGGTGCCCGGCCCGTCGTGCACTCCGTCGTGCGGGCCCGGGAGGCGGGGGACCTGGACGCGCCCATCCGTACCGGGGACGACATCGAGATCCGGGGCGCCGGTTTCGTCCCGCCGGGTGCCGGCACCCCGGACCGGCTCGCCCGCGTGGCGGTGCGCATCGGCGCGGTCCACGTCCACGTCCCGCTGATCCCGGTGCCGGGCGGCTTCGCGAACCCGGCGGACGGGGTGCTCACGGTGCCGGTGCCGGTGGACGTCGAGCCGGGGCGGGTGGAGGTCCGGGTGGTGACGGCGGCAGGGGTCGAGACGAACGCGGTGCTCGTGGAGGTCGCGGAGTAGGGGCCGATCCCGCCCGGCTGACCGGAGTGGGATTGAGACAGGCGTTCCCCCCGTCCGTATCGTCTGGTGACAGGCCAATCGGATGGAGGCGGGATCAGCCATGGCACATGGGTACGTGACCAGGGCGGGGGTGGACGAGGGCGCGGGCGGTCGGCGGGCCACGGCCCGCACCTACGCGCTGCTGCCGCTGCGGATCTTCCTCGGCGTGACGTTCATCTACGCGGGCCTCGACAAGCTCACGGACAGCGCGTTCTTCCACGCGAGCGGCGCCGGCTCCATCGGGGAGCTGATGCACGGGGTGCGGGACAGTTCCGCGATCCCCGCCCTGGTGGACCTCGCCCTGAAGAGCCCCTCGGGGTTCGGCTACGCCATCGCGTTCGGCGAGCTGGCCGTCGGGATCGGCACCCTGCTCGGCCTGTTCGGGCGGCTCGCCGCACTGGGCGGCGCCCTCATCTCGCTCTCCCTGTGGCTCACGGTGAGCTGGCAGACCACCCCGTACTACTACGGCAACGACCTGGCCTACTTGATGGCCTGGCTCCCGCTCGTACTGGCCGGGACGCCCCTGCTGTCCGCGGACGCGTTCCTCGCGAGGCGGCGGCGCTTGCGCACCCCGTAGTCGATCCAGCTCACCAGCGAGGCGATGCCGAGGCCGCCGCAGACCAGCGGGATCACCACGGGCGAGGGCGTGTTCCAGCGCCCGGCCGCGTCCCCCGCGAACAGGACGGCCACGGCACCGAGGGCGAGCCCGGCGACCAGGCGGCCGGGGCGGAACTCATGACGCGGCACGGTCCACCTCCGCCTGTCCGACGCCGACCTTGAGGTGCAGTTCCAGCGTGCCGGCCGGCTCGGCGCCGGCCGGCGGCGCGAGCGTGGCCGTCCGCTTCTCGCCCGGCCGTACCTGGATGTGGTTCCCACCCTCGCCGGGCAACTGGATGTCACCGACTCCCATGTCGAAGCTCACCTTCACGGTCACGTCCTTCGGTACGACCACCTTGGCGCGGCCCGCGCCGACCGTCGCCCCGGTCGTCAGCGTCCGGCCCGGCGGCACGGCGACCCGGCTCAGGTCCAGGGTGGCGACGCCGCTCCCCAGCTCGTAGTCCGGCCGCACCCCGCCGATCGCGGTGGGCGTCCAGTCCGTCCGCACCCAGTGCGCGTCGATGGTCTTCGGCAGCGCGGCCGAGCCCGCGAGCAGGGCCGCGGTGAGCACCGCGAGGAACACCGTGCCGAAGCCGGTGCGGCCCAGGAACGAGCTGACGACCAGGCCGAGCGCGAACACCCCGAGCGCCGCGGCGAAGCCGGTCTCCAGGCCGGTGCCGAGCGGCTGGTGGCCCCAGCGGGCGCCGAGCCCGGCGCCGAAGGCGAGCAGGGCGAGGAAGAAGAGGAGCCCGCCGATGCGTCGCGGCCCCCGGTCGGCGCACGCGGCGGGCCGCGCGGCCTTGCGCGCCGCCTTGCCCGCCGGCGGGGCGTCCGTGTCCGCCGGGCCCCACAGATAGCCGCCGGCGACCGGCCCGGTGGTGCCGTCCTTGACGATCGGGTCCCGCCACCAGGAGGGCGGCGAGGGCGCGGGCGGCGCCTTCGTCTCCGGCGGTGCGTCCGCGACGGCCTGGGCCGCGACCGGATCGAGCGGGGTGTCGGGCGGGGTGGTCGAGCGGCGCTGCGACCAGACGGCGGCGCCCCCGAGCAGCAGCGCGAGCAGGACCGCGAACGTCAGCACCTCGCCGTTGCGCAGCATGGTGAGGAAGATTCCGCAGCCCGCGAGCGCCATCAGGACGGCGACCAGGGCCGCGCCCTCGACCCGGCCCGTGAGCAGCCGCCGGGCCTCGTTCTCGTCCTCGCCCTCCAGCGGCACGATCAGCCAGGCGAATCCGTAGAAGACGAGGCCGAGCCCGCCGGTCACGGAGAGCACGCCGAGCGCGATCCGGAAGATCACCGGGTCGATGTCGCAGTACCGGCCGAGGCCGCCGCAGACTCCGCCGATGACCTTGTTCTGGCCGCTGCGGCGCAACTGCGCGGCCTCGGGGGCCGGGTCGGGTGGCGCCAGGGGCGTCTCGGTCGGCGTGCTCATACGGACACCTCGGCTGGCGTGCTCATACGGACACCTGGGTCGGCGTGCTCATACCTACATGGTGACGGGCCCGTACGCCCCACGGCACCCGCCCCGACCCTGGCCTCACCCTGATTTCGACCCCGAGGGGGTGAGCCGGTGCCTCGCGCGGGGGAGGGTGGCTCCCCCGCGCGAGGGGGGCTGTCCTCAGGGAAGCCTGGGGGCCAACCCTGATGCCCGCGGGTCCGTGCTCGTGTGACGATCGTGGCATGCCAGTCGCCACCCCCCGCCTGTCGCCGCCCGAGGCCGACGACGCGCCGGTCCGCAAGCTGTACCGCTCCGCCGAGGGGCGGATGCTCGGCGGTGTCGCGCGCGGGCTCGCCGGACACCTCGGCCTTCCGGTGGTGTGGGTGCGGATCGCCTTCCTCGGGCTGCTCTCCATCAACGGCCTGGGCGCGCTGCTCTACGCGGTGTTCTGGTTCGTGGTGCCGCTGGGCCTGGGCGGTACGACGGCCGGGCCGCGCTCCGCGTTCGAGGTCAGCGCGGACGGCCGGCGCAGGCTGCGCAAGCCCGACAAGGGGCAGATCGTCGCGCTGGTCGCGCTCCTCTTCGGGGCCGCCGTCTTCGCCTCGAAGGTGGACGTCGGCGGCTGGGCCAATCCGTACGTCTTCCCCAGCATCCTCATCGGCTTCGGCGTGATCCTGGTCTGGCGCCAGGCCGACAACACCCGCCGGGCCCGCTGGACCGAGGGCGCCCGCCGCAGCCGCTGGCTCCCGGTGGCGCGGGGTCTCGCCGGGGTCGCCCTGGTCGGCACCGGGCTCACCGGCTTCGTCGTGGTCAACGGCTCGGCCGCACAGCTCGGCAACGTCCTGACGGCGGCGATAGCCGTGCTCGCCGGTGTCGCCCTGCTCGCCGGGCCCTATCTGGTGCGCATGACGCAGGACCTCTCCGAGGAACGCCTGATGCGCATCCGGGCCCAGGAGCGGGCCGAAGTCGCCGCCCACGTCCACGACTCGGTGCTGCACACCCTGACCCTGATCCAGCGCAACGCGGAGAACGTCGGAGAGGTGCGGCGCCTGGCCCGCGCGCAGGAACGGGAGTTGCGTGCCTGGCTGTACAAGCCGGAGGGCACCGGCAAGGAGGAGGAGCCCGAGACGCTCGCCGAGGCCGTGAAGAAGGCGGCGGCCGAGGTCGAGGACAAGCACGGCGTCCCGCTCGAAGTGGTGGTCGTCGGCGACTGCCCGCTGGACGACGGCCTGACCGCACAGATGCAGGCCGCACGCGAGGCAATGGTCAACGCGGCCAAGTACGGTGGCGAGGGCGGCGCCGTCCAGGTGTACGCCGAGGTCGAGGGCCGCACGGTCTTCGTCTCCGTGCGGGACCGCGGCCCCGGATTCGACCTGGACGCGGTTCCCGGCGACCGGATGGGCGTACGAGAATCAATCATCGGCCGGATGCGGCGCAACGGCGGTACGGCCAGGCTGCGTTCGGTGCCCGGTGGGGGCACGGAGGTCGAGCTGGAGATGGAGAGGGCACAGGGATGACCGAGGAAACGACAGGCCGCCACGTCAGGGTGGTCCTCGTCGACGACCACCGGATGTTCCGCACCGGAGTCCAGGCGGAGATCGGCCAGACCGACAGCACGGGCGTCGAGGTGGTCGGGGAGGCCGCCGACGTCGACCAGGCGATCACGGTCATCACCGCGACCCGGCCCGAAGTGGTGCTGCTCGACGTCCATCTGCCGGGTGGCGGCGGCGTCGAGGTGCTGCGCCGCTCGGCGGCCATGATGGCGGACGCGGAGCGGCCGGTCCGCTTCCTCGCGCTGTCCGTGTCGGACGCGGCGGAGGACGTGATCGGGGTGATCCGCGGCGGCGCCCGCGGCTATGTCACCAAGACCATCACCGGCACCGATCTGGTCGACTCGATCTTCCGGGTGCAGGACGGCGACGCGGTGTTCTCGCCGCGCCTGGCGGGCTTCGTCCTGGACGCGTTCGCCTCCACGGACGCGCCCCCGGTCGACGAGGACATGGACCGGCTCACCCAGCGCGAGCGCGAGGTGCTGCGGCTGATCGCCCGGGGCTATGCCTACAAGGAGATCGCCAAGCAGCTGTTCATCTCCGTCAAGACCGTCGAGTCCCATGTCTCGGCGGTGCTGCGCAAGCTCCAGCTCTCCAACCGGCACGAGCTGACCCGCTGGGCGACGGCACGCCGGCTGGTGTGAGCCGCTGGGGCGACCTGTCCTGCGCCGCTGGGGTGAGCGGCGGCTTTACCTGCGTAAAACCATGGCAAAACCGGCAACCCGGGCGCGCTCATGTCACTCTTGCCGGACGTGATGAGCCTGACCGGAACGCCCTTCTTCGTGACCGCGATCGTGGTGGCCGCGCTCGCCCTGCTGGTGCCGTTGCTCGTCTGGCACCGGGTCGGCGGCCCGGTCCTGGTCCGGGGAGCCGTGCGGCTCCTCATGGTGCTCACCGCCCAGGCCTCGGCGGTCGTCGTGGTGTTCGTCGCCGTCAACA
The DNA here is from genome assembly GCF_002803085.1 of Streptomyces sp. CB01201. Lineage (GTDB taxonomy): Bacteria > Actinomycetota > Actinomycetes > Streptomycetales > Streptomycetaceae > Streptomyces > Streptomyces hundungensis. The sequence continues at coordinate 173,272 of NZ_NNBJ01000015.1, forward strand.
ACGCGAACGGCCTCTACGACACCTGGGGCGATCTGCTCGGCACCGAGGGCCATGTGGCCGCCGCGCCCAACCTGGGGGCCGACGGCACCGGCGGCCGCAGCATCGCCAAGGAGCCCCGGGTGCGGCAGGCGTTCGCCCCGGTCGAGGACGCGGCCCTCGGCGCCGGCGTCCAGGTCACCCATCTGACCGGCCGGGTCTCGGGGGCCGACGGCGAGGTCTACGTATGGCTGCCGCCGCAGTACGACGACCCGGCCTACCGGGCGAAGGACTTCCCCGTGGTGGAGCTGCTCGCGGGCTACCCCGGCTCCGCCAAGGACTGGTTCACCAACCTCGACGCCACCGAACAGCTGCGGCCGCTGATGGTGAAGGGCGAGGTCAAGCCGTTCATCCTGGTCGCGCCCCGCACCTCGCTGCTCGCCGGGCAGGACACCGGCTGCGCCAACGTGCCCGGTGTGGTCAACGCGGACAGCTGGCTGAGCGTGGACGTGCGCAAGATGGTCACCGACAACTTCCGTGCGCAGACCGGCGCCGACGGCTGGGCCGTCGCCGGGATATCGGCCGGCGCCCACTGCTCGGCCAAGCTCGCGATCGAGCACCCCGACCGCTACCGCGCGGCCGTCTCGCTGTCCGGCTACAACGACCCGGCCGCCGAGTCCGACTCGATCACGGCGAAGGACCCGGTGCTGCGCCGCGAGACCGATCCGCTGTGGATGCTGCGCCACGCCAAGCACCCGCCGCGCACCTCGCTCCTGCTGACCGGTCAGCCGGGCGACGGCTATGAGGACGCGCTCGCCCTGCGCGAGGCCGCGAAGACCCCCACCAGGGTGTGGGTGCAGAAGACGTACGGCGGCCATCTCAACGTGGTGTGGAAACCGCTCCTGCCCGAGGTGTTCCGCTGGCTGTCCGGCCAGGTGAGCGGCGTCCAGAAGGCGACGGGACCGGACGGCGGCCTGCGTCCCGACGGCGGGGCCCACGACGCCGCGGTCGTGCAGGCCACGGGCGAGGGGGTCGCAAGGAGGTAGGACGGAAGGAGGTAGGACGGAAGGCGTACGGCAGCGGTACGGGGTGAGAAGTAAAGGGCACGAGCCGTCACCCTTTGGTAAAATGCTGGCAAAGCGGGCAACTCGTGTTCTTGCTCGCCCCTCTTCCGTGGCGTGATGAGCCTGACCGGTACCCCCTTCCTCGTGATCGCGATCCTCGCGGCCGCGGCTGCCCTGCTGCTGCCACTCGTCCTGTGGACCAGGATCGGCGGTCCGGCGCTGGTGCGCTGGGTCTCGCGGCTCCTCATGCTCGGCTTCGCCCAGGTGACCGCGATCCTCGTGGTCTTCCTGTTCGTCAACAACGCCAACGGCCTGTACGACACCTGGGACGACCTGCTCGGCGGCGGCAATCATGTCAACGCCGCCCCCGACCTCGGCCCCGACGGCACCGGCGGCCGGAACGCGGCCACCGAGCCCAAGGTGAAGCAGAAGTTCGAGCCGTACACCAACAAGGTCGGCAAGGACGTCATGAAGACCATGCTCAAGGGCCAGGTCTCCGGCGTCGAGGGCGATGTGGCGGTGTGGCTGCCGCCGCAGTACAACGACCCGGAGTACAAGGACAAGTCCTTCCCCGTGGTCGAGCTGCTGCCCGGCTACCCGGGGTCGATAGGCGCCTGGTTCGGCACGCTGAAGGCGCAGGAGCAGCTCACGCCGATGATGCAGCGCGGCGAGGTCGCGCCGTTCATCCTGGTCTCGCCCCGCACCACCCTCCTGAGCGGCAAGGACACCGGCTGCGCGAACGTGCCGGGCGTGGTCAACGCGGACACCTGGCTGAGCGTGGACGTGCGCAAGATGGTCACCGACAACTTCCGCGCGCAGACCGGGGCCGACGGCTGGGCCGTCGCCGGATACTCCGCGGGCGCCCACTGTGCCGCCAAGCTCGCCGTGGAGCACCCCGACCGCTACCGGGCCGGCGTCGACCTGTCCGGCTACAACGACCCGGCCGCCGAGAAGGACTCGATCACCGCGAAGGACCCCAAGCTGCGCGAGGAGTCCAACCCGCTGTGGATCCTGAAGCACGCCAAGACCCCGCCGCACGTCTCGCTGTTCGTCTCCGGCGAGCAGACCGACGGCTTCGCGGACGGGCTCGCCCTGAAGAAGGCCGCCAAGGCGCCCACCGCGGTGACCGTGCTCAAGCTCAACGGCGGCGGCCACGCCAGCGCGGTGTGGAAGACCCAGGTCCCGGAGGTGTTCCGCTGGCTGACCAAGGAGATGGGTGCCATGGCCAAACCGGGCGGCGGGCGCGGCATCTGACGTAACGTCAGCTCGGCTGGACTCGGCTCGGCCCGGCTCGCCCCGGGTCGACGCTCAACCGGGCACCCCACCGGGCGGACCGCCCAGGTGAACCGCTCAGGCGGGCCGGACGGCCCCCGCGAACGGCATCTGGTCGATCGGCGCGACCCGGACCGGCGCCCCCGGGTGCGGCGCGTGGATCATCTTGCCGCCACCGATGTAGAGCCCGACATGGCTGATCCCGGAGTAGAAGAACACCAGGTCGCCCGGCTGGAGCTGGGAACGCGGGACTCTGCTGCCCGAGTTGATCTGCGTATACGTGGTGCGCGGCAGCTGCACCCCGGCCGAGCGCCAGGCGGCCTGGGTCAGGCCCGAGCAGTCGAAGGACGAGGGACCGGTGGCGCCCCAGACGTACGGCTTGCCGAGCGCCCCGTAGGCGAAGGCGACGGCGGCCGCGGCGCGGGCACTGGGGGCGGTCGCGAGGGGGGCGGTCCCGGGCGTGCCGCGCGGGGCGTCGGCCGAGCGGCTGGCCCGGGTGTCGCCGGGGGCCGCGTCGGCTTCCTCGTAGGAGGCCCGCTCCGGCGCGCTGAGCTGGGCCAGCAGGGCCTCGGCCGAGGTGATCTTCGACTGGATGTCGCTCTTCTGGCGCGCCAGCGTGGCCTGCCGGCCGCGCAGCTCGGTGAGCTTCCCGTCAGCCGTGGAGCGCAGCCGGTCCAGCTCGGCGAGCTGCTTGCGCACCCCGGCCACGGCGACCGCGGTACGGTCACCGGCCCGCTCGGCGAGGGCCGCGTCGTCCAGGTACCGCTTCGGGTCGGACGACAGGATCAGCTGGAGTTCCGGGGCGACCGTGCCGCTGCGGTACTGGGCCGCCGCGAGCGAACCGAGCGCGTTGCGGGCGGTGTTGAGCTGCTCGGTCCTGCGGGCGGCCTCGTCGCGCAGCCCGTTCAGCGAACGCGCGGCCGCGTCCGCCTTCTCCTTCGTCCCGTCGTACGCCTCCGTCGCCACCTCGGCGTCGTGGTACAGCTGGTCGACCTTGGCCTTGACCTGGGCCGGGGTGAGCTTCGGCTCGGCGTGCCCGGAGCCCTCGAAGAGGGTGGCGGTGGCCGCCGACGCCAGCGCGAGTGTCGCGGCGGTGCGGGCGGCGGGGCCGCCGAGCGGATGCTGCTTGGGCTTTCGGTGCGCAGCCACGAGGGCCTTCACGTCCTTCCGTACGGCAGTACTTCCGCGCTGCGGCTCCCGATGACGGGGCCGTTCCGGCGACGGACCGCACAGGGGGAGCGGCCCGCCGCCGGATCTTTCGGCGGGGCGACCGACAGCCGCCCGTGGAGCGGCGGCGGTGGGGAGTCGGTCACCTGGGGGAGGACGCTAAACCTGGAGACACGGTCGAGCGACGGACTGACGGGAAGTGCCGCTTTCCGGCGGATCCGTGACCGACTCCGACCGGAGCCGGGGCGATGACCCCCGGGATCCGTGCCTGCTGTGACCGAAGGGCCGGTTGGGCCGTACCCGCCGTCCGGCGCCTGCTAAGCGGGAATTAGGCTCCGGCCCATGGACGTACTCATCAATGTCTTCGTCGGCCTGCACATCATCGGCATCGCTTCGCTGCTCGGCGGATTCCTGACGCAGATGAAGGCGATGAGCGCGGGCACCGCCCGCTTCGTCCCGGCGATGCTGCACGGCGCCCTGACCATGCTGGTCACCGGCGTCGCCCTGGTCGGCCTCAACCAGGCCGACGACATGAGCGTGAACACCCTCAAGATCGGCGTGAAGCTCGCGGTCCTGATCGTGATCCTCGGGCTCGTCTATGTGAAGCGCGACGACGAGAAGATCGAGAAGCCCCTGTTCGGCGCGGTCGGCGCCCTCACCGTCGTGAACATCTTCATCGCACTGCTCTGGCACTGAGTCCGTGGCGCGATGGCGGACCGGGCCCGGCAGGCCTAGCCGGGTCTGACCGCCCCGTAGATCGGCATGGAGTAGATCGACTCCTCGCGGACGTACGCCCCGGAGTGCGGCGCGTGGATCATCATGCCGCCGCCTGTGTACATGCCGACATGGCTGATGTCGTCGTAGAAGAAGACCAGGTCGCCGGGTTGCAGATCGGCCGTGGCGACCCGGGTGCCCACCTCGACCTGGTCCCAGGTCGTGCGCGGCAGATCCACCCCGGCGGCCTTCCACGCGGCCTGCGTGAGCCCCGAGCAGTCGTAGGAGGCCGGCCCGGTCGCGCCCCACACGTACGGCTTGCCCAGCTGCGCGCGGGCGAAGGCGAGCGCCTTGGCGGCCTTGGACGACCCGGGCGCGGACGGGCCGGACGGTGTGGTGGGTGTGGTGGGTGCGTGGCCGGCGGGCGGGGTGGGCTGCTCCTTCGCGGCGGCCGCCTGCTGTGCGGCCAGCTCGGCGGCCCTGCGCCTGGCCTCGTCCTGCCGCTTCTTCTCCAGCGCGGCCAGGCGCTCCTTCTCCTGCGCGGTCAGCGTCGACAGCAGGGTGCGGGCCGCCGCGAGCCTGCCCTGCACCTCCTCCTTGCCGGCCCGTAGCGTCCGCTGCGAAGTGGTCAGCGCGGCCAGGCCCCGGCCGGCCTCGGCCCGCTTCTTCGCGTTGGCCGCGCGCTGCGCCTCGAAGGTGGTCAGCGTCTTGTGCTGCTCCTCGGAGAGGCGGCCCATGAGCTGGTCCTGGTCGAAGAAGGCCTGCGGGTCGTCCGAGAACAGCAGCCGCATGGTCGGGGTGACGCCGCCGTCGCGGTACTGGGCGGCGGCATAACCGCCTATGACGCGACGGGTGTCGTTCAGCTTCGCGGTGCCGGCCGCCACCTGGTCGAGCAGCGAGTCGACCTTGGCCTGCTGGGTGGAGGTGGCCTCCTTGGCCGCGTCGTACTTCTGAGTGGCCAGATCCGCCTGCCGGTAGAGGTCGTCGACCTTCTTCCGCACCTCTTCGATGCTCGGCCTCGGCGCGGCCGGCGCCGCGTCCGCGCTCTGCGCCAGCAGGCCCACCGAGGCGAGCGCGGCCGTCGTGACGCCCAGGGCGGGGACGGCGGGGCGGGTTCTGGTGCGCGGCTTGCGGTGTGAGGGCAAGGCCGACACCTCCTTCCGGATCCTTCCGGACGGGGGCGTTCCCCCGGCTTGCTGCGGCACGCTAGCCAACTCCCTTGTCGCCTGGGAAGGTTGATGTCCGACAGGCCCGATACATTCCCGTGACCTTTACGGTGCGTAGTCGCGGACGCTCGCTCCGAAGGCGGCGGCGGAGTGTCCGAAGGCGGGGGCGGACTGTCAGAGGGGCGGCCTAGACTCGGGAGACGATGAGCAGCCTCTTTGACGACAGCTTCCTGGCGGACCTCCAGCCCTCAGAGGAGGAGCACCCGCCCCCGCCCGAGGAGTCGCACGCACCCGAAGCGGTGCCGGACGACCTGTTCGGCGGCCGGTTCGACGCGCCCGTGGACCGCGACGCCCACTACCGCGGCGGCGCCCCGCGCCCGGTGCTCGACGCGGCCGCCCTCCTGGAGGGGCTGAACGAACAGCAGCGTGCCGCCGTGGTGCACGCGGGATCGCCGCTGCTCATCGTGGCCGGAGCCGGTTCCGGCAAGACCCGGGTGCTCACGCACCGCATCGCCCACCTCCTCGCCACCCGGGGGGTGCACCCCGGCCAGATCCTGGCGATCACCTTCACCAACAAGGCCGCCGGTGAGATGAAGGAGCGCGTCGAGCAGCTCGTGGGCCCGCGTGCCAACGCGATGTGGGTCATGACCTTCCACAGCGCCTGCGTCCGGATCCTGCGCCGCGAGTCGAAGAAGCTGGGCTTCACCTCGTCCTTCTCGATCTACGACGCGGCCGACTCCAAGCGCCTGATGGCGCTGGTCTGCCGCGACCTCGATCTGGACCCGAAGAAGTTCCCGCCCAAGTCGTTCAGCGCCAAGGTGTCCAACCTGAAGAACGAGCTGATCGACGAGGAGACCTTCGCGGGCCAGGCGGTAGACGGTTTCGAGAAGACGCTCGCCCAGGCCTACACGATGTACCAGGCGAGGCTGCGCGAGGCCAACGCGCTCGACTTCGACGACATCATCATGACCACGGTCCACCTGCTCCAGGCGTTCCCGGACGTGGCCGAGCACTACCGGCTGCGCTTCCGGCACGTCCTGGTCGACGAGTACCAGGACACCAACCACGCCCAGTACACGCTGGTGCGGGAGCTGGTGGGCCCCTCCGGCGAGGCGCAGGCGCCCGCCGAGCTGTGCGTGGTGGGCGACGCCGACCAGTCGATCTACGCCTTCCGCGGCGCGACGATCCGCAACATCCTCCAGTTCGAGGAGGACTATCCGAACGCCACGACGATCCTCCTGGAGCAGAACTACCGCTCCACCCAGACGATCCTGTCCGCCGCCAATGCGGTGATCGAGCGCAACGAGAGCCGCCGCCCCAAGAACCTGTGGACGGACGCCGGCCCCGGTGCGCAGATCACCGGCTATGTCGCCGACACCGAGCACGACGAGGCGCAGTTCGTCGCCGACGAGATCGACCGGCTCACCGACAAGGCCGAGGCCAAGGCGGGCGATGTCGCGATCTTCTACCGCACCAACGCGCAGTCCCGGGTCTTCGAAGAGATCTTCATCCGGGTCGGCCTGCCCTACAAGGTCGTCGGCGGCGTCCGCTTCTACGAGCGCAAGGAGGTCAGGGACGTCCTGGCCTACCTGCGCGTCCTGTCGAACGCGGAGGACACCGTCCCGCTGCGGCGCATCCTCAACGTTCCCAAGCGCGGCATCGGCGAGCGCGCCGAAGCCATGATCGACGCGCTGTCGTCACGCGAGAGGATCACCTTCCCGCAGGCGCTGCGCCGCGTCGACGAGGCGTACGGCATGGCGGCCCGCTCGGCCAACGCGGTCAAGCGCTTCAACGCCCTGATGGAGGAGCTCCGCACGATCGTGGACTCGGGCGCCGGCCCCGCGGTCGTCCTCGAAGCCGTCCTCGAACGCACCGGATATCTGGCCGAGTTGCAGGCGTCCACCGACCCACAGGACGAGACCCGCATCGAGAACCTCCAGGAACTGGCCGCCGTGGCCCTGGAGTTCGAGCAGGAGCGCAGCGAGGAGGAGGGCACGGGAACGCTCGCGGAGTTCCTGGAGAAGGTCGCCCTGGTGGCCGACTCCGACCAGATCCCCGACGAGGACCAGGACGGCTCGGGGGTCATCACCCTGATGACGCTCCACACCGCCAAGGGCCTGGAGTTCCCGGTCGTGTTCCTCACCGGCATGGAGGACGGCGTCTTCCCGCACATGCGGGCGCTCGGCCAGGTCAAGGAGCTGGAGGAGGAGCGCCGTCTCGCCTACGTCGGCATCACGCGCGCCCGCGAGCGGCTGTATCTGACGCGCTCCTCGATGCGCAGCGCCTGGGGCCAGCCCTCGTACAACCCGGCCTCGCGCTTCCTGGAGGAGATCCCGGTCCAACACCTGGAGTGGAAGCGGACGGGCCCGATGGCCGCCCCGGCCGGTCCCATGTCCAGCAAGTCGCTCGGCGGCGGGATCGGCAGCTCGCTGTCCTCCTCGCGCGCCAAGTCGGGCCCCTCGGGCTTCGCGACCCGGCGCGGCAACGACAAGCCGGTCATCGCGCTGTCGGTCGGCGACCGGGTCACCCACGACCAGTTCGGCCTGGGCACCGTGATGTCGGTGACCGGCTCGGGGTCGGACGCCCAGGCCACGATCGACTTCGGCGACGAACGCCCGAAGAAGCTGCTGCTGCGGTACGCGCCGGTCGAGAAGCTGTAGCCGGCGGCCCCTCGGGGCCTTCGGGTCAGGTCGGGTCCAGGCCGTGGCTGCGCAGCCACGGCAGGGGGTCTATCGACGATCCGCCGTGCGGCCGTACCTCGAAGTGGAGGTGCGGCCCGGTGGAGTTGCCCGAGTTCCCCGAGTAGGCGATGACCTCGCCCGCCTTCACCGGACCCGAGCGGAACTTGGTGCTGGACAGATGGCAGTACCAGGTCTCGGTGCCGTCGGCGCCGGTCACTATGGCCATGTTGCCGTAGGCGCTGTTCCACTGCGTGCGGATCGTGCCGTCGATCGCGGACATCACGGGGGTGCCGTACGAGACCGGGAAGTCGATGCCGGTGTGCACCGACATCCAGTTGACGCCGGCCTGCCCGTAGTACGCGCTCAGCCCCTTCTGCGTCACCGGCAGGACGAACTTGGGGCGCGCGGCCTCCTTCGCGGCGGCCGCGTCCTCCTTCTTCTTCTTCTCCGCGTCCTGGCGGGCCTTGAGGTCGATACGTTCCTGCGTCCGGCTCGCCCGGTCCGCGAAGCTGTTGGCGTCCGCGCTGAGATTGGCGAGCTGGGTGTCCAGCTTGGTGTTGGCGGCGACCGGCTTGACCGAGGCCGGATCGGACGCGGCGGCCACCGTGCCACCCTCGTCCTTGCTTCCGCTCATCCCACCGACGGAGGCGACCGCGACACCCGCGACGCCCATCACGCATACGGACGGCACCGCGACGGTCAGCAGCGCCGAACGCTTGGCGGGCGTACGCCGCCGACGGCTCGCCGCGCGCCGCGCCTCGGCCCGCGAGGCGGCCACCGCCGCGCCGGGCAGGTCGCCGGGGCTGTCGTCCGGGCCGGGCTCGGACTCGGCCGTGACCTCGACGGTCCCGATGAGCTCCACCGGCTCCACCAGCTCCACCTGAGGGAACTCGGCCGTCTGGTGCGGGAGTTGAGGCTCGGGCGCGCTCTCGGGCCGAAGCCCGGTCTGTCCGGTCGGCTGGGCCTGTGCGGCCTGCTGGGCCTGCGGGAAGGCGGCGGTCTGGTCGGCCGTCGTCGCGTTCCACGCGGTCGCGTCGTAGGTGCCGGTCTCGGTGTGGGTGCCGGGCACGGCCCACTGCCCCGTGGTGTCGTACGCGGAGGCGAACGCGGAGTTGTCGTACTGACCCGTGCCCTGGGCCTGGTTCCACGCGGTGGCGTCCCACTGGCCCGTCGTGTCGAAGGTGCCCGTGTCGAAGGCGTTGGTGCCCGGGGTGCTGGGCATCGTGAAGCCGGTGGTGGGGAAGGCGCCGGTGTCAGCGGGGTGCGGGGCGAAGCCCTGGCCGGCGAACGTGCCGGTCTCGAACTGGCCCGTGGCGAAAGCGCCGGTCTGGAAGGCGCTGCTGTCGAAGCCGCCGGTCGCGCTGTCCCGTCCGTACGCCGGCGCCTGGGCCGGAACCGTCCACTGGCCGGTGGCGTCGTACGGGGAGGCGAAGGCGCCGGTGTCGAACTGGCCGGTGTGGCCTGGCTGCTGGGCGTTCCGGTCGGCGTAACCGTCGTGCATCGCGCCGAAGAGCGGATCGACGGCGAAGCTTCCGGTGTGCTGCGGCTGGGGGGCGTTGCCGTCATGGCCACTGCTGCCGTTGAGGTAACCGTCGTGTCCGACGTACCCGGCGTGGGCGTGCTGGTCAGTCACCAACTTCTCTCTCGCCTCGGCAACAGATCCTGCGGGCCGGGGTCCGAAAGGGCGGGGATCCCGGGGACGGCAGTGGCGTGACTGTACCCGGCGGTATGCGACAGCGACAATCTTCCGCGGGCTCCGTTGTCCCGGGAAACGGGCAATCAGTCGCGTTTCGGCGGGCTGTGTGCAGAGCCTTGGCCCTGTGTTCGGGATTCGTTCGACGAATACGGGGAAGCCCCGGGGGCGAAATCGGGCCAGGGGATGGGGGGTTCGCCGCACGGGCCCGGCCGGGCCCGGCCGCCACGCGGTCCCGGTGCGGTCGAGGTGCGGGAGATGTGTGGATGGCGGGCGGGTTCTCTGTCCGGCGTGCCGCGGGGCGCGTGGCCTTCGCTCAGGCCACCGAGAACGCGTCCTGGTCGGCGGTCTCCGCGTCCGCCGAGGTCAGCGCCTGACGCACTCCGGCGGCGACGGCCGGGTGCACCGGCATGGCCAGATGTCCGATTCCCGTCACCCGGACGTTCTGGGCGAGCAGGTCCGGGTGCTCCACGCGGGCCGTCTCGACGGGGATCATCAGCGTGTCGAGATCGCTCCAGAAACTCACGAACCGGGTGCGGATGCCGGGCGCGGGCCGACGCAGCTCCTCGACGAGGGCGGAGCCGGGGCACATCTGCCGCAGGATCGGGTGGGCGTGGGCGAGTTGAGCCGTACGCGTCCCGGAATGCGGGGTGCCGAGCGTGACGAGCGTACGGACCCGGCGGTCGCCGCCCTGTCGCTGCACGTAGTAGCGGGCTATCAGACCGCCCAGGCTGTGCCCGACGATGTCCACCTCGGCATGGCCGGTGCGGGCGCAGATGTCCTCGACATGGCGGCCGAGCAGCTCGGCGGCGACCTTGATGTCGACGGTCAGCGGCGAGTAGTTGAGGGACTCGACATGCCGCCAGCCGTGCCGGGCCAGCGAACGGCGCAGCAGGACGAAGACGGAACGGTTGTCGATGAAGCCGTGCAGCAGGACCACGGGTGGGTGCGAGCGGCCGGCGGTGGGCAGCTGCGGCGCGGTGGTGGCGTCGATCGCGGGGTGCTGTTCGGCGGTGAGGCCCGAGGGGTAGAGCAGCAGGTGCCCGGCCAGCACCGCGAGGTCGAGGGCGGTGGCCCGGATCAGGGCCGCCGAGAGCCATGCCCGGCGCAGACACGACGGCAGAAGCGATAAGAGCTGCACGGCGGCGACCTCCCGAATGGCACACGGAAGGCCGCTCCGTCCCCCGTATGCCCTCATGGGGATCCGCCGGTGAGGGTTCCGCCCGGCCGGCCCGAAAAAAGAGGGCCGGACCACCGTGCTGCGCGGCTGGCAGCACGGTGGTGCGGCGCCTTCGTAGCGGCTCCCCTTGCGACCGTGCCCACACGGTGGCGAGGGCCCTCCGGCCGGGGCAGGGGGGCCGACTGATGCGGGTACGGTGCAAAACGAACGTGTCCCACGTGTGATTTCCCCCTCCCTCTCCACCGTGAAACGGCGGGTTGCGGGATGCTGTCGATAACGTTCGTTCACTTCCCCGGCTCTTTGGCGCGGGGTGCGCAGGTGGGACATGTGGAGGCAGTGATGGGTGTAACTGGTCCGATCCGCGTGGTGGTGGCCAAGCCGGGGCTCGACGGTCACGATCGCGGGGCCAAGGTCATCGCGCGGGCGCTGCGTGACGCCGGCATGGAGGTCATCTACACCGGGCTGCACCAGACGCCCGAGCAGATCGTCGACACCGCGATCCAGGAGGACGCCGATGCGATCGGGCTCTCCATCCTGTCCGGGGCGCACAACACCTTGTTCGCGAAGGTGCTGGAGCTCCTGAAGGAGCGGGATGCGGAGGACATCAAGGTGTTTGGTGGGGGCATCATTCCGGAGGCGGACATTCCGCCGCTGAAGCAGCTCGGGGTTGCGGAGATCTTCACTCCCGGGGCGACGACGGCGTCCATTGTGACCTGGGTCAATGCGAATGTGCGGCAGCCGGCGGGGGCGTAGGTTCTTTGGGGGGCGGTTTGCCCACCCTCCCGCCCGTTGCCCGGGGTTGGTTGGTTCCGGTTTCCCCTGGGGCTCCGCCCCAGACCCCGTTCGCGCCTTAAGGGCGCTCGTCCTCAAACGCCGGACGGGCTGAGGATGGCTGCGCTGGCCCGTACCGAGGCATTCGGGGCCACCTACAGGGGCGCGGGGCTGTGACATGTGCGCGGCTTCGCCGCGGTGGGCGCGACTGGGGAGATGCCGGGCCGCCTACAGGGGCGCGGGGCTGTGACATGTGCGCGGCTCCGCCGCGGTGGGCGCGACCGGGGAGGCGCCGGGTCGCTTACAGGGGCGCGGGGAACTGCGCGAACGGCCACGCACGGCCCACAGCCGAAAGCAGGGCCAGGGGGCGCGGGGAACTGCGCGGCCAGCTACGCACGGGCTGCGGACGGGATGGGCCCGAGGGGGAGCCCCGCGCTCGGCGGCTGGGTGGGCCCGGGCTTCGGGGCGCGGAGGGGGTCCCCGTTAAGGGGACAGTTCCGCTCGCAGCGTGGCTCTCAGGCGCAGCGTGGCGACGAGGCGCTGGAAGGCCTCGGCCCAGTAACCCCCCGCCCCCGGCGACGCCCCCTCCCGCTCCGGCGGCGTAGCCGTCAGCGCCTCCAGGCGGGGCGACTCCGCAGGGTCGAGGCAGCGCTCGGCCAGGCCCATCACCCCGCTGAAGCTCCAGGGGTAGCTTCCCGCGTCCCGCGCGATCTCCAGCGCGTCCACGACCGCCCGCCCCAGCGCCCCCGCCCACGGCACCACACACACGCCGAGCAGTTGGAACGCCTCCGACAAGCCGTGCGCGGATATGAACCGAGCCACCCAGTCCGCCCGTTCGGGCTCCGCGAGGATGGACAGGAGCTTGGCCCGCTCGGCCAGCGACGCCGTCCCCGCGCCCTCGCCCGGCGGCGCGGACGGCGCGCCGAGCAGAGCCCGCGCCCACTCCGCGTCCCGCTGTCGCACGGCCGCCCGGCACCACGCCGCGTGCAGCTCGTCGCCCCAGTCGTCGGCTACGGGCAGCGCCACGAGTTCGGAGACCGGACGCCCGCCGAGCCGCCGCGGCCACGTGGCGAGCGGCGTCGCCTCGACCAACTGGCCGAGCCACCAGGACCGTTCACCCCGCCCGGCCGGAGGGCGCGGCGCGACCCCGTCCCGCTGCATCGCCGCATCGCACTCGTGCGGCGCCTCCACCGAGATCGTCGCCACCTCGCCGGTACGGTCCAGGGACACGCAGGACGCCGCACGCTCGGCCATCCGCCCCGCGAGCGCCGAACCGGGCAACGCGGAGAGCAGCTCCGCCGCGGTCGCCCGCACATTGCGGCTGCGGTCGGCGAGCGCCTGTTCCAGGAACGGTTCGTCCGCGGCCGAGAGCCGGTCGCGCAGCGAGTCCAGGAACATCAGCCGGTCCTCGGCCCGTTCGGTCGACCAGGTCGTGGCGAGCAGCGCCCGCCCCGCCTGCGCGTCGTACGCCCGCACCGCTTCGAGCAGGGCCACCCGCTCGGCGAACAGGCCCTCTTCCCAAAGGAGTTGGACGGCAGGGGTGTCCCCGGGCTCCGGCAGTACCGACCCGCCCGACGCCCCGCGCTGGGCGAAGCGCCACTCCGGGTTGAGCCGGGCCAGCCACAGTCCCCGCGGGCCCGCGAAGGCCAGCGCCTGGGGTCGCAGATCCGTGCGGGCCCGGGCCGCGTCGAGCAGGGTGGGCAGCAGCTCGGCCGGTGCGCGCAGACCGCGCTCATTGGCCAGGGCCAGCCATTGGGGAAGCAGTTCTCCCAGGTCGGGCGCGCTCCCGCGCCGGCCCCCGGCATGCGCGGGCGCCGAACGGTCGGCGAGGAGCAACGCCAAGCGCCGCCGCGCCGCTTCGGGCAGCGCGGGCCGGTCGTCCGGCGGGGCGTCCGGTGGGCGCACCCCCGCAGCCGCCGGAACGAGCCCCGCCCTGCGCCGCAGGGTCTGCGCGGCGGCGGCATCGAGCAGCTCCCCGGGCCCCCCGGCCCCCGGCCGCCGATCGGTACCGAGCAGCGCAGTGGTCACCAACTCCTCCCAGGCCCCGGCCTCAACCCCGGGCCCCGCGCCGCCCGTCTCCACGCTGGTTGCCCCCCTAGTCGTGCTGGTCATCGAACCCCCTCCGTACCGCTGATGTCCTGGTCCGCCCCCTGTACGGCACCCGTTCGCACCGCCGGCCCGGTCCTCACCCGTCCCCGCGCGGGCCCCACCCGCACCGCCACCGCCACCGTCCCCACCCGGGCCATCCCGCACCCACCCGTTCCGTATCGGCTCGTCGCCCGCAGTCCGCTCACGTCAGGGCCACCGCCTCCGTCGATCCCCGCGGCCAAGCGGTCAGTGGGGTGAAGCCCCGGTGGCCGCATTCGCCGAAGACCGTCACCGGGGCGCCCCCGGACATCGCCGCCAGCCTCCACAGGGCGGAGCGTGCCGTGCCCGGTGTCACGGGGAGGGCCAACTCGTCGTCGAAGTCGGCCAGTTGCCAGTGGTCGTCGCCCTCCTTCGGGGGCGTCGGTATCGCCGCGGTCAACGTCGTCGGGTACGACTCCAGCCAGGGGTCGTCCAGGAGCGCCCGCCCGTACCGCTCGACCGCCTCGGTCGCCGTGCCGCCCGGGGGCGGGCCGTCGGGCGCGGGCCCGGTCCCGTACCGCTCACCCAGGGCCGCCCGCAGTTGTCCCGCGCCGGGGTACGGCGTCAGGTCGGCGTCGATCGTCAGGCCCACCGGCAGTGCTGTGCCGGGAGCCCGGCCCGCCGCCCCGAAGTCCAGGACCAGCGCCGAGCGGTGCGACTCCCTGCCGTACAGCCAGATGCGGCGGGTGGTCAGCTTCGCGTCGGCCGTGTCGTACTGGGCGAGGACCTGCCAGCGGTCGCGTAGCGCGGGGCCCCGCGGGGCGGCGGGCACCCCGACGCGGGAGCGGACCGTGGCGGCCAACGGCTCCGGCAGCTCGGCCCGGCCGAGCCAGGCCCGGTCGAGGAGGTGCAGCAGAGCGCACTCCTCCAGGAGCCGCATCGGCCAACCCGGGCCGGAGCCCGGTATCGCACCCAACTCCCTTACCAGAGAGGCAAGTCCGGGCGCTTGCGCGTCGACCATGCGGGCGGCCGTCTCCTCCCACAGGCCGTACCCGGGGCGCTCGGCCGCCGCGATCCCGCCGCGCAGCAAGTCGGCCAGGCGCTGCTCCAGCTCGGCGGCCCCGGCGCTGACCCGCTCCGCCCGCTTCTCGGCCCGGCGCCGAGCCGCCTCCACATCAACCGGGCCCGATTCTCCGTCAGTTGGACCGGACTCGGCCTTCGTCGCGCGCGCCCGCCTGCCCTTCAGCCACTGCTCGGCCCAGTCCGGCGGCGCCCCGGTGGCCGGCACGGCCTGTTCGTCCGCCGACCAGAGCAGCAGCAGTCCCACCGTGTGCTTGCACGGGAACTTCCGGCTCGGGCAACTGCACTTGTACGCCGGGCCAGTTGTGTCGATCACCGCCTGGTACGGCTTGCTGCCGCTGCCCTTGCACAGGCCCCACACCGCCCCCGTCCCGTCGCACCCGCTCTCCGACCACGGCCCGGCCGTGCCGAGCCTGCTTCCCGCCTTGCGTGACGCATCGTCAGGCGCCAGTGCGAGCACCTGATCCGCCGTCCAGCGCACCCCCTGCTGAGTCATGTCATCGAAGGTACGTGCGCCCACTGACAATCGCTCTGACCTGCGGAGATGGCCGGTCGACGGGTGATTGTCAGTGGCGTGGTGCACGGTGGAGACCACAAGCCGGTCGAACGTCTGATGCGACCTGGAGGGGGAGCCATGACCATGTCCGAAATCGAGTCCGTACCCACCGAATCCCGCGCGGAGACCGCGACGGAAGAGGCCCTGCGGCCGCACGCCGAGCAGGCCTTCGCGGACGAGCTGGCGGCGCTCGCCGCGGCGGACGACCGCCCGCGTCCGGCCCGTTGGCGGCTCTCGCCCTGGGCGGTCGCCACCTACCTCCTCGGCGGCACGCTGCCCGACGGCACCGTGATCACGCCGAAGTACGTCGGCCCCCGGCGCATCGTCGAGGTCGCGGTCACCACCCTGGCCACCGACCGCGCGCTGCTCCTGCTCGGCGTCCCCGGCACCGCCAAGACCTGGGTCTCGGAGCACCTCGCGGCCGCGGTCAGCGGCGACTCGACCCTCCTGGTGCAGGGCACCGCCGGCACCCCGGAGGAGGCCATCCGCTACGGCTGGAACTACGCGCAACTGCTGGCCAACGGCCCGAGCCGGGCCGCGCTCGTGCCCAGCCCGGTCATGCGGGCCATGGCGCAGGGCATGACCGCCCGGGTCGAGGAGCTGACGCGCATCCCGGCCGATGTGCAGGACACCCTGATCACGATCCTGTCCGAGAAGACGCTGCCCATCCCGGAGTTGGGTGCCGAGACCCAGGCCGTGCGGGGCTTCAACCTGATCGCCACCGCGAACGACCGCGACCGCGGGGTGAACGAGCTGTCCAGCGCGCTGCGCCGCCGCTTCAACACGGTGGTCCTGCCGCTGCCGGCGACCGCCGAGGCGGAGGTCGACATCGTGTCGCGCCGGGTCGACCAGCTCGGCCGCTCCCTCGACCTGCCCGCGGTGCCCGACGGCATGGCGGAGATCCACCGCGTCGTCACCGTCTTCCGCGAGCTGCGCGACGGGGTGACCACGGACGGCCGCACCAAGCTCAAGTCCCCTTCGGGGACGCTCTCCACGGCCGAGGCGATCTCCGTGGTGACCGGCGGCCTAGCCCTCGCCGCGCACTTCGGCGACGGGGTGCTCAGGGCGGGCGACGTGGCCGCCGGAATCCTCGGCGCGGTGGTGCGCGACCCGGCGGCGGACCGCGTCATCTGGCAGGAGTACCTGGAGACGGTCGTCCGCGAGCGGGACGGCTGGAAGGACTTCTACCGCGCCTGCCGCGAGGTGTCCGTATGACGGCGCCGGCCGCGACGCACGCCACCGGGGGGCCGTTGCTGCTCGGGGTGCGCCACCACGGCCCCGGCTCGGCGCGTGCGGTGCGGGCCGCACTGGACGCCGCCCGGCCCGCTGCCGTGCTCATCGAGGGGCCGCCCGAGGGCGACGCCCTGCTGGCCCTCGCCGCCGACGAGGCCATGCGGCCACCGGTCGCGCTGCTCGCCCATGTCGTGGACGACCCGGGGCGGGCCGCGTTCTGGCCGATGGCCGAGTTCTCGCCCGAGTGGGTGGCGATCCGCTGGGCCCTGGACCATGGCGCGCGGGTCCGCTTCATCGACCTGCCCGCCGCCCACTCGCTGGCCGCGGCGGAGGAGCCCGCGCAGGAGGACGCCGGGCCGCGGGTCGACCCCATCGGGGCGCTCGCCGAGGCCGCCGGGTACGACGACCCGGAGCGCTGGTGGGAGGACGTCGTCGAGCACCGGGGCGCGGCCGCGGACCCGCGTGCGCCGTTCGCCGCGCTCGCCGAGGCCATGGCCGTACTGCGCGAGACGTACGGGGACGGCGGCCATCCGCGGGATCTGATCCGCGAGGCCCATATGCGGCAGCAACTGCGCGCCACCACAAGGGAGTTCGGCAATGAGGTCGCCGTCGTCTGCGGTGCCTGGCATGTGCCCGCGCTCGCCGGGAAGTTCACCGTGGCCGCCGACCGCGCGCTGCTCAAGGGACTGCCCAAGGTCAGGACGGAGCTGACCTGGGTGCCCTGGACGCACCGCAGGCTCGCCCGGCGCAGCGGCTACGGCGCGGGCATCGCCTCACCGGGCTGGTACGGGCACCTGTTCGCCGCGGCCGACCGGCCGGTCGAGCGCTGGATGACCAAGGTGGCCGGGCTGCTGCGCGCGGAGGACCGCCAGATCTCGTCCGCCCACGTCATCGAGGCGGTCCGGCTCGCCGGGACGCTCGCCGCGATGCGCGGACGTCCGCTGCCCGGTCTCGCCGAGACCACCGACGCCGTACGGGCCGTGATGTGTGAGGGCTCCGACGTCCCGCTCGGCCTGATCCAGGACCGGCTGATCGTGGGGGACGTGCTCGGCGAGGTGCCCGACGCGGCGCCCGCCGTCCCGCTCCAGCGCGATCTCGTACGGACCCAGCGCACCCTGCGGCTCAAACCGGAGGCGCTGGAGCGGGAGTTGGAGCTTGATCTCCGCAAGGAGACCGACGCGGGGCGCAGCAGGCTGCTGCACCGGCTGAGCCTGCTCGGCATCGGCTGGGGAGAGCAGACCCGGGCCCGTTCCACCGGCACCTTCCGGGAGAACTGGCGGCTGCGCTGGGAGCCCGAGCTGTCGGTGCGGGTCGCCGAGGCCGGGGTGTGGGGCACCACCGTGCTGGGCGCCGCCACCGCGAAGGCCGAGTCGGAGGCGGCCGCCGCGAGCGCGCTCGGGGCGATCACGGCGCTGGCCGAGCGCTGTCTGCTGGCCGAACTGCCGGACGCGCTGCCGGTGGTGATGCGCGCGCTCGCCGACCGGGCCGCGCTCGACACGGACGTCGCCCACCTCGCCCAGGCGCTGCCCGCCCTCGCCCGCACGCTGCGCTACGGAGACGTACGCGGCACCACGACCGCCGGTCTCGCCGAGGTCGCGGCAGGCCTGGCCGAGCGCATCTGTGTCGGCCTGCCGCCCGCCTGCGCGGCCCTCGACGCGGACGGCGCCGCCGAGATGCGCACCCATGTGGACGCCGTGCACAGCGCGATCGGGCTGCTCGCCGATCCGGCCGGCGCCGGCCCGGACGGCCTGCGCGAGCGCTGGTCCGCGGTGCTCGGCAGGCTCGCCTCGCGCGAGACCGTGCCCGGCGTGCTGCGCGGCCGTGCGGTGCGGCTGCTGCTCGACGACGGCCGGATCGGGAGCGAGGACGCGGCCCGCCACATGGGCCTCGCGCTCTCGCCGGGCACCGCCCCGGCCGACGCGGCCGCCTGGATCGAGGGGTTCGTCGGCGGCGCGTCCGGCGGCGGCATGCTCCTGGTCCACGACGAGCGGCTGCGCGACCTCGTCGACGGCTGGCTCACGAGCGTGGCACCGGAGGCCTTCACCGACGTACTGCCGTTGCTGCGGCGGACGTTCGCCGCGTACGAGGCGGGCGTGCGGCGCACCTTGGGCGAGCTGGTGCGGCGCGGTCCCGCCGTGCGGACCGGACCCGGCGAGGCGTCCGCCCCCGGATTCGGCACGGCCCTCGACGCGGCCCGTGCCGACGCCGTACTGCCGCTGCTGGCCCTGTTGCTCGGCCCGGACGGGCCCGGCGACACCGACGACCCGGCACGGCCCGTAGACCCGAGAAGACCCGCAGACCCGAACGGAACGGACGAACTTGGCGCACCCGGCATCCTCGACGATCCCAACGACCTTGTGGAGGTGGGCAAGTGACGACCAGCACGCGACCAAGTGATGACGAGCGCCTGCGGCGCTGGCGCCTGGTGCTCGGCGGGGAGCCCGGCGCCGAGGGGACCGGCCGCGCCCTCACCGGGCAGGACGCGGCCATGGACGGCGCGCTCACCGCGCTCTACGGCGGCCGGAACGGCGCCAAGGGCGGGAGCAAGGACCGCGCGGCCGGGCTCGGGGCGTCGGCGCCGTCCGTCGCGCGCTGGCTCGGCGACATCCGTACGTACTTCCCGAGCTCGGTCGTGCAGGTCATGCAGCGCGACGCCATCGAGCGGCTCGGGCTCGCCGCGCTGCTCCTGGAGCCGGAGATGCTGGAGGCCGTCGAGGCCGACGTGCACCTGGTCGGCACGCTGCTCTCGCTGAACAAGGTGATGCCCGAGACCACCCGGGAGACCGCGCGCGCCGTGGTCCGCAAGGTCGTCGAGGATCTGGAGAAGCGGCTCGCCACCCGCACCCGGGCCACCCTCACCGGCGCCCTCGACCGCAGCACCCGCATCAGCCGGCCCCGTCACCGGGACATCGACTGGGACCGCACGATCAGGGCCAACCTCAAGAACTACCTGCCCGAGTACCGCACCGTCGTGCCCGAACGGCTCGTCGGATACGGGCGGGCGGCGCGGGGCGTGAAGAAGGACGTCGTGCTGTGCATCGACCAGTCCGGCTCGATGGCCGCCTCCGTCGTCTACGCCTCGGTGTTCGGCGCGGTCCTCGCCTCGATGCGCTCGATCGCGACCCGCCTGGTCGTCTTCGACACCGCCGTCGTGGACCTCACCGACCAGCTCGACGACCCCGTCGACGTCCTGTTCGGCACCCAGCTCGGCGGCGGCACCGACATCAACCGGGCGCTCGCGTACTGCCAGTCGCAGATCACCCGTCCTGCCGACACGGTGGTCGTTCTGATCAGTGATCTTTACGAGGGCGGGATACGGGCCGAGATGCTGAAGCGGGTCGCCGCGATGAAGGCGTCCGGGGTCCAGTTCGTGGCCCTGCTCGCGCTCTCCGACGAGGGCGCCCCGGCCTACGACCGCGACCATGCCGCCGCGCTCGCCGCACTGGGCGCCCCGGCCTTCGCCTGCACCCCGGACCTCTTCCCCGAGGTGATGGCCGCGGCGATCGAACGGCGGCCGCTGCCGATACCCGAGGCGTGAGGGAGGTCATACGGCGACGCACGCTGAGCAGGTGATCTGTGACAGGTATCACCGCCCAGGTGTGATCCCTGATTTAGGGACCTACGTCCTGCGGAGATAACCTGCGAGACGGACATGCCGCGTACTCGGACACCGTGTACGCCTCCCTCAGTGACAGCGCCGTCACGTTGCCCTTCGCGGCACGCCCAGCAGACAACGGAACCGCGATACCACTGAAAAGGGACGGACGCGCGTGGACCTGTTCGAGTACCAGGCGAGGGACCTCTTCGCCAAGCACGGTGTACCGGTGCTGGCCGGTGAAGTGATCGACACGCCTGAGGCGGCGCGCGAGGCCACTGAGCGTCTCGGCGGCAAGTCGGTCGTCAAGGCGCAGGTGAAGGTCGGCGGCCGCGGCAAGGCCGGCGGCGTGAAGCTGGCCGCCACGCCGGACGAGGCCGTCGCCCGCGCGACGGACATCCTCGGCATGGACATCAAGGGCCACACGGTCCACAAGGTGATGATCGCCGAGCTGTCCCCGGAGATCGAGGCCGAGTACTACGTCTCGTACCTCCTCGACCGCACCAACCGCACCTTCCTCGCCATGGCGTCGGTGCAGGGCGGCATGGACATCGAGGAGGTCGCGGAGAAGACCCCCGAGGCCCTCGCGAAGGTCCCGGTCAACGCCGTGGACGGCGTGGACATCGAGAAGGCCCGCGAGATCGTGGCCCAGGCGAAGTTCCCGGCCGAGGTGGCCGAGGGCGTCGCCGAGGCGATGGTGACCCTGTGGAAGACCTTCGTCGCCGAGGACGCGCTCCTCGTCGAGGTCAACCCGCTGGTGAAGACCAAGGACGGCCGCATCCTGGCCCTCGACGGCAAGGTCTCGCTGGACGAGAACGCCGAGTTCCGCCAGCCCGACCACGAGGCCCTTGAGGACAAGGCCGCGGCCAACCCCCTTGAGGCCGCCGCCAAGGCCAAGAACCTCAACTACGTGAAGCTCGACGGCGAGGTCGGCATCATCGGCAACGGCGCGGGTCTCGTCATGAGCACCCTGGACGTCGTCGCGTACGCCGGTGAGAACCATGGCGGCGTGAAGCCGGCCAACTTCCTCGACATCGGCGGCGGCGCGTCCGCCCAGGTGATGGCGAACGGCCTGGAGATCATCCTCGGCGACGCGGACGTCAAGTCCGTGTTCGTCAACGTCTTCGGTGGCATCACCGCCTGCGACGAGGTCGCCAACGGCATCATCCAGGCGCTGGCCCTGCTCGCCGAGAAGGGCGAAGAGGTCACCAAGCCGCTGGTCGTCCGCCTCGACGGCAACAACGCGGAGCTGGGTCGCAAGATCCTCAGCGACGCCAACCACCCGCTCGTGCAGCGCGTGGACACCATGGACGGCGCGGCCGACAAGGCCGCCGAGCTCGCGGCTGCGAAGTAAGGGAAGAGGTTAAGACACCACCATGGCTATCTTCCTCACCAAGGACAGCAAGGTCATCGTCCAGGGCATGACCGGCGCCACGGGCATGAAGCACACCAAGCTCATGCTGGCCGACGGCACCAACATCGTCGGTGGCGTGAACCCGCGCAAGGCCGGCACCTCCGTCGACTTCGATGGCACCGAGGTCCCGGTCTTCGGCTCCGTCAAGGAAGCGATGGAGAAGACGGGCGCCGACGTCTCCGTCCTCTTCGTGCCGCCGGCCTTCGCCAAGGCCGCCGTCGTCGAGGCGATCGACGCGGAGATCCCCCTGGCCGTCGTCATCACCGAGGGCATCGCGGTCCACGACTCCGCCGCCTTCTGGGCGTACGCGAACGCCAAGGGCAACAAGACCCGCATCATCGGCCCGAACTGCCCGGGTCTGATCACCCCCGGCCAGTCCAACGCCGGCATCATCCCGGGCGACATCACCAAGCCGGGCCGTATCGGCTTGGTGTCGAAGTCCGGCACGCTGACCTACCAGATGATGTACGAGCTGCGCGACATCGGCTTCTCGTCCGCCGTCGGCATCGGTGGCGACCCGGTCATCGGCACCACGCACATCGACGCGCTCGCCGCGTTCGAGGCCGACCCCGACACCGACCTGATCGTGATGATCGGCGAGATCGGCGGCGACGCCGAGGAGCGTGCGGCCGACTACATCAAGGCCAACGTCACCAAGCCGGTCGTCGGCTACGTCGCGGGCTTCACCGCGCCCGAGGGCAAGACCATGGGCCACGCCGGCGCCATCGTCTCCGGCTCCTCCGGCACCGCCCAGGCGAAGAAGGAGGCCCTGGAGGCCGCCGGCGTCAAGGTCGGCAAGACGCCGACCGAGACCGCCAAGCTCGCGCGCGCCATCCTCGGCAGCTGAGCCGGGCCGCGCGGGGCTGAGCTCCACGCGTACGCAGGAAGGGCCCGCACCCCGAGGGGTGCGGGCCCTTCCTGCGTAGCCGGGCGCGGTCCTGCGCGGGCGGGCGCGGTCAGCGGATGTCGAGGACCAGGCGGTGCGGTCCGCGGGCCGGTTCCGTGCGCAGCTTGTTGCGCAGTTCGAGGTCCTCGCCGGTCAGCCGCTGCGGGCCGTGGTTGACGGGGACCCCGCCGACGCGTTCACCGATCGGCACCGGACGCACATGGTGGTGCGGCACCGTCACCACGGTGAAGGCCGTCGCGCTCACGATCAGAGTGGTGAAGGCGATCGCGGCCCGGGTCCAGAACCGGCGCCGGCGCTCGCCCCCGGTGCGGACGACCGGCGCGGACGGCAGCCGGGTGACGGAGTCCGGCCCGGCCTGCGCGAGGTCGGTGATGCGCTTGCGCAGGTCCGCCGAGAGGGCCTGCGGGGTCGTGGCGCGGGCCGCCGCCGCGGGCACCCGGTCGAGGATCGCGGTCCGGGCGTTCAGGACCCGGTTGGCGGCCGCCGGGGTGCTGGCCTCGGTCTCGGCCGCGGTCTCCGGCAGGTCGAGCCCGACCCCGTCGTACAGCAGCACCGTGCGGCGGTAGGCGGGCGGCAGATCGAGCAGCGCGTCCAACAGCGCCCTGCGTTCGGGCTCGGCGGGGGGCTGGTCGGGGCGCTTGTGGGCGCGCCGGAAGCGATGCCAGGGGGCCATCGCGTACTCGTACGCCGCCGCCCGCACCCAGCCCGCGGGATCCCGGTCGGTGGCGACCTCGGGCCAGTTCTCCCAGGCCAGGTGGAAGGCCCGCTCCACCGATTCCCGCGCGAGCCGGGTGCGTCCGGTCAGCAGATACGTCTGCCGGGCGAGATCGGGCGCGATGGCGGTGTAGAGCGTGTCGAACGCCTCCGCGGGGGAGAGCCTGTGCGGCACCGAGGCCTGCTCGGGCAGTGCCTCGGCGAGGGTGGCCGGGGCCGCGGGTGCGCTGGAGGCCGCGCCCTTGGCCGGTGTGCCGTGGCCGGCGGCTGCGACGGGCCTGAGTTCCCTGGTGGGGACCGGCACGGGCGCCGATGCGGCGGGCTCGGGCCCGGCCTTCGTCGGGTGCCCCTTCGCCCTCTGCTCGGCGGGCGGGGCGGGCTGCTCGGCGGACTCGGCCTGCCCGCCGGATTCGGCCGCATCCGGAGGGGCCGCCTCCCGGGGCTCGGTGAGGCCGCCGTCCGGGCCGGGATCGGCAGTGCTGTCGTCCGCCAGCTCCGCCAGTTCCGCCAGTTCCGCCTCGATGGTGGCGAGGAAGCGGGCGTAGGTCTGGCCCTTGCGCCCGCGCGGAGTGGTGCGGCCGGTCTCCCACGAGCGTACGGTCGCCCGCGTGACGCCGACGGCCGAAGCGACCTGCGCCTCGCTCAGGTCCTTCGCCTCGCGCAGCCGGCGCCGCTCCTTGGGAGTGGGCAGGGGGGACATGGCATCGGTGTCCTTGGTATCGGCCGTGCTCTGTGTCATGAAGGGCTCCCAGGGCTCCCCGCGAAGGCCGTATCGGCTGTTGCACCCGGAGCGGCGCAGCGGAAAATGCCCCAGGTGAAAAAGTACATAACCGTATATTGAGCGACACATCGGGCATTGGCCTGTTACGCGGAGAAAGCGCGTGTCGTTGGCAGCATGGCCGGGTGACCCAAGTGACCGAGCGCAGCCTGCCGTTGCTTCCCGTCAAGGCGCGCCCCTCCGTGCTGGCTACCTGTTTCCTGCGTGGCGCGATCGCGGCGGGGCTCGGGCTCGGCGCCCTGGCCGTGCTCGTGATGGTGCTGTGGATCAGCTCCCCCTACCCCGACAGCGGGCCCGGCGGCGCCCTGCGCACGGCCGCCTCGCTGTGGCTGCTCGCGCACGGGGCGCAGCTGGTCAGACCCGAGACGCTGACCGGCTCTCCGGCCCCGGTCGGCCTGGTCCCGCTGCTCCTGGTGGCGCTGCCCGGCTGGCTCGCCCACCGGGCGGCCCGCGATGTGCTGATGCCCGAAGAGGACGAGGACGAGGGCGAGGGATACGCGGACGAGCCCACCGGCCCGCTGCCCTCCGGCTGGGCCGTGTTCGGGGCGGTGACCTGCGGATACCTCGTGATCGCGACGGCCACCGTGCTGTACGCGGCTGCCGGTCCGCTGCCCGCCGACCCGCTGACCGCCGCGTGGCGGTTGCCGCTCACGGTGGCGCTCGCGACCGCCGCCGGGGTCTGGACCGCCCATGGCCGCCCGCTCGGCCCCCTTCCCGAACGCGTCCCGGCGCGGGTGCGGGCCCTGCTCCTGGACGTTCGCACCAGTGCGGCCGCCCGGGCCGCCGGGGCCGCCGTCGCGGTGCTGCTCGGCGGTGGGGCGCTGCTCGCGGGCGCCGGGCTGGCCTGGCACATCGGGATGGCCGAGGACGCGTTCCTCCGGCTCGCGGAGGACTGGTCGGGCCGCCTGGCGGTGCTGCTGCTCGCCCTCGCCCTGGTGCCGAACGCGGCGGTGTGGGGAGCGGCGTACGGGCTCGGGCCCGGCTTCGCCGTCGGCACGGGGGCGGCGGCCGGACCCCTCGGAGTGGCCGGCACCCCGGCCCTGCCGCACTTCCCCCTCCTGGCCGCCGTGCCGACCGGAGGGCACGGTTCCTGGTGGAACTGGGCGGCGGCCGGGGTGCCGCTCGCGGCCGGTCTCGTCCTGGCCCGCTTCACCGCGCGGGCGGCCGTGGCCGAGGGGTGGGGGCGCCGCGGGACCGCGCGGGCCGCGCTGCTCGGGGCGGTGCTGTGCGGCTGCGCGCTCGCGGGCCTCGCTGCGGTGGCGGGCGGCCCGCTGGGCACGGGGGCCCTCGCCGCGCTGGGTCCTGTCTGGTGGCGTACCGGGGGCGCGGCGCTGTTGTGGGCGGCCGTGGTGGGGGTGCCGGCGGCGGTGGGGCTGCGGGCCTGGCGGCTGCGCGGGGCCGTGCCCCGGCGCTCGCTGCGGGCCCGGATCGCGGGGGTGTTCTCGTGGCGGCCCCGCCGGGGCCGGGGCGCCGCCGTACCGGGATCCGGCCCGGTCCCGGTGCCGGGGCCGGTGGGCGGCGACAGTTCGGCCGACGAGGAGGCGTACGACTTCCTGCCCGTCGGCGGGGGTGCCCTGTGGCACGAGGACGGGGCTCGGGAGGCCCGGTGGGCCGCGCTCAAGGAGGCCTCGGGCGGGCTGATGGCGGACATCCCGGCGGCCGGGGCGGAGCTCTCCCCGCCCTGGCCCCTCCCGAACCCGGGCGCCGCCCCGGACCCCGCTCCGCAGACGCCGGGCGGGCTGGATGCCGCTCGGCCGAAGGCCGACCCCGGACCCGTACCGGAAGGCGGCCCGCTGCCCGGCCCGGTGCTCGGCCCGCTGCCCGGCCCCGTACCGGAGCCCGTACGGGAATCCGGGCCGCACCCCGACCACGCCCCCGAGCCCGGCTCGCCCCCCGGCCCCGCACCGGAATCCGAGCCGCACGCCGACCCGGACCCACGCAGGTCCGATCCCGCGTAGGTCCGGACCCGAGCCGACCCGGACCCGGACCCGGACCCGCTCAAGATCCGGCCCCACACAAGATCCGGTCCCGAATCGCCCGGTTGGGCGCCCGCGCCCGGCCGGGCGCTATTCCTTCACGCCGAACAGCGGGACCAGCTTGTGGGGGAGGAGGTCGTTGCAGGAGAGCTGGCCCGTCTTGGTCAGGGCGTCGTCCACACAGGTGTAGTAGTCGCGGTACACGAGCTGCATCGTGAAGCTCGACGCCACCACGGTCAGCGCGAGGACCGCCGTGACCAGGCCGGTCACCGCCGCCGTCACCTGCGGCCTGCCCGAAGCCGAGGCTGCCGGGGGCGCCGGGGGCGCCGGGGGCGCCTGCGAGGCACCAGGAGTGGGCGAGGCCGGGGACGGGGCCTCGGGCGGCTTCGGCTTGGCGCGCAGCGAGCTGATCGCCCAGTACAGACCGAGGGCGCCGAGGAGCAGCGCGATCTCCGCCATGTCGAACAGGGCGAAGAAGAAGGCCCACATCCCGGAGAGCAGGGCGTACCGGGCGCGGCGCTGCGCCGGGTCCGTGGGGTCCCAGCGCAGGCCGGGCGGGGGCGGCGGGTTCTGGCCCGGGCCGCCCTCGGGGCGCTCGGGGCGCCGGCCGAAGCCGCCCGGCGCCCGCCCCGGCTGCTGGTCGCTCCACTGGCTGCCCCAGGGCGAGCCCTGCTGGTCGTCGCCCTCGCCCGAGGCCGGCCGGCGCGGCTGCCAGGGCTGGTCGGGGCTGCCCTCCGCCGGCGGGGCGAAGGGATTGTCGTCGGAGCCCGCTCCGGTGCCGCTTCCTGAGCCCTCGGGCCCCGAGCTTCCCGGGTCCGTCGGACGAGGGGAGCCGGGGGTGGAGGACTGGCGGGCTGCGAACAGCTGGTGGCGTCGGTCCGGCATCTGGTGAACGTCTTCCCCTCGGACCCGTCACCGGCCGGTCGGGCCAGGGGGTCGCATCTCGCAAACAAGTAAGTGAGACAGGTCTCGTCTCGCGGCGTCCTCCCAGACGCTACCTGGCGGTCCGGCCCCCGTCCCGTGGGGGCCGTCCGGTGTGCCGGTATCGTTGCTGACGGTCGGCGCTTTCGTAGAGTTCCCCGTATCGAGGGGCGCGATTCGTTCGTACGACCACACAAAGACGTACGACCGCGAGAAAGAGCCCCGCTGTGGCCTCCCCGCCCCCCTCCGCGTCCGCCTCTCCGCCCGTGCGGACAGCCCGTCCCGCCCGCCTGGTGGTGCTGGTGTCCGGGTCGGGCACGAACCTCCAGGCCCTGCTCGACGCCATCGCCGCCGATCCGGGCGGCTACGGCGCCGAGATCGTGGCCGTGGGCGCCGACCGGGATTCCATCGTCGGCCTGGAGCGCGCCGAGCGGGCCGGGATCCCGACCTTCGTCTGCCGGGTCAAGGACCACGGCTCGCGCGCGGAGTGGGACGCGGCGCTCGCCGCCGCCACCGGGGCATACGCACCGGACCTGGTCGTCTCGGCCGGGTTCATGAAGATCGTGGGCAAGGAGTTCCTCGCCCGGTTCGGCGGCCGGGTGGTCAACACCCACCCCGCGCTGCTCCCCAGTTTTCCCGGAGCCCACGGCGTACGCGACGCGCTCGCGTACGGCGCCAGGGTCACCGGGTGCACCGTCCACTTCGTCGACGACGGCGTCGACACCGGCCCGATCATCGCCCAGGGCGTGGTCGAGATCCGGGACGAGGACGATGAAGCCGCTCTGCACGAGCGGATCAAGGAAGTCGAGCGACGGCTGCTCGTCGATGTCGTGGGGCGCCTGGCCCGCAACGGCTACCGCATTGAGGGACGAAAGGTTCAGATCGGTGAACTCGGTTAGTACGGACACCGTCAAGCCCATCCGGCGGGCGCTGGTCAGCGTCTACGACAAGACGGGCCTGGAGGAGCTGGCGCAAGGGCTCCACGCGGCCGGGGTCGAGCTGGTGTCCACCGGGTCGACCGCCGCGAAGATCGCCGCCGCCGGGGTGCCCGTCACCAAGGTCGAGGAACTCACCGGGTTCCCCGAGTGTCTCGACGGGCGGGTCAAGACGCTGCACCCCAAGGTGCACGCGGGCATCCTCGCCGACCTGCGCCTGGACGCCCACCGGGCGCAGCTCGACGAGCTGGGCGTGCGGCCCTTCGAGCTCGTCGTGGTCAACCTCTACCCGTTCAAGGAGACCGTCGCCTCCGGCGCGAGCCCCGACGAGTGCGTGGAGCAGATCGACATCGGCGGCCCCTCGATGGTCCGCGCCGCCGCCAAGAACCACCCCTCGGTCGCCGTGGTCACCAGCCCGGGGCGGTACGCGGCCGTGCTCGACGCCGTCAAGAACGGCGGCTTCGACCTGACCGCCCGCAAGCGGCTCGCGGCCGAGGCCTTCCAGCACACCGCCGCGTACGACGTGGCCGTGGCGTCCTGGATGACCAACGTGTACGCGCCCGAGGAGGGCGAGGCCCCGCTGCCCGAGTTCCTCGGCGCCACCTGGGAGCGCAAGTCCGCGCTGCGCTACGGCGAGAACCCGCACCAGGCCGCGGCCCTCTACACCGACGGTCAGCCGGGCGGGCTCGCCAACGCCGAGCAGCTGCACGGCAAGGAGATGTCCTTCAACAACTACGTGGACACCGAGGCCGCGCGCCGCGCCGCCTACGACCACGACGACCCCTGCGTCGCGATCATCAAGCACGCCAACCCGTGCGGCATCGCGGTCGACGCGGACCTCGCGGCCGCGCACCGCAAGGCGCACGAGTGCGACCCGCTGTCCGCGTTCGGCGGCGTCATCGCCGTCAACCGGCCGGTGACCGTGGCGATGGCCGAGCAGGTCGCCGAGATCTTCACCGAGGTCATCGCGGCCCCGGACTACGAGGACGGCGCGGTCGAGGTGCTGGCCCGCAAGAAGAACATCCGGGTGCTCAAGGTGGCCGGCACCCCGCACCAGCCGGGCGACCTCAAGTCGATCTCGGGCGGCGCGGTGCTCCAGCACACCGACCTCTTCCAGGCCGAGGGCGACGACCCCGCGAACTGGACGCTGGCCAGCGGAGAGGCCCTGGACGAGGCCGAGTTGAAGGAACTCGCCTTCGCCTGGGTGGCCTGCCGGGCCGTCAAGTCCAACGCGATCCTGCTCGCCAAGGACGGGGCCTCGGTCGGCGTCGGCATGGGCCAGGTCAACCGGGTCGACTCCGCGAAGC
Source organism: Streptomyces sp. CB01201 (assembly GCF_002803085.1). Taxonomy (GTDB): domain Bacteria; phylum Actinomycetota; class Actinomycetes; order Streptomycetales; family Streptomycetaceae; genus Streptomyces; species Streptomyces hundungensis. The sequence goes on from NZ_NNBJ01000015.1 coordinate 202,439, forward strand.
TCGCGGTGGAGCGGGCCGGCGAGGAGCGGGCGCGCGGCTCGTACGCCGCGTCCGACGCGTTCTTCCCGTTCCCCGACGGCTTCGAGATCCTGGCGAACGCCGGGGTCAAGGCCGTGGTCCAGCCCGGCGGTTCGGTCCGCGACGAGCTGGTGGTCGAGGCGGCGAAGAAGGCGGGCGTGACGATGTACTTCACCGGCACGCGCCACTTCTTCCACTGACCCGGAACGGCTGACCGCGGGCCGACCGAGGGCGGCCGGCCCCGGCCGGCGGCCCGGACACGCGAAGGGCCGCGCCCCCTCTGCGGGGAGCGCGGCCCGGTGTCCTCACGGACGGAGGCGGTTACGCCTTCTTGATCACCAGCGTGCCGGCGGCCCGGTCGTGCCAGCCCTGAAGCTTGCCCGAGTTGTCGAAGAACGGCGACAGGTAGACCAGGAGCTGACCGATGCCGCAGATGAACGCGCCGACCATCGGGATGATCCAGCGGATGAAGCCGCCGCCGAGGCCCGGGTTCTGACCCGTGGACTCCTTGACGACCTTCAGGCCGAGCGCCATCTTGCCGAGGGTGGCACCCGCGAGCGAGATCATCAGCCACTCGTAGAGGAGGGTGATCACGCCGAACAGCAGCAGGGCGCCGAAGAAGGCGCCCACGATGCTGGAACTCGCGTTGTTGACGCAGTTCGAGTAGTCGGCGGAGTTGACGTCGCACTTCTTGGCCGCGCCGACCGCACCGGACACACCGGCGATCATCAGGACGAGGTAGATGGCACCGATGATCAGCCCGTCGATCACACGGGCGCCGAACCGGCGGCCCATGGTGGCGACCTCGACCGTGCCGAGCACCGGCACGTTGATGTAGCCGTTGTTGGCCTGGAGGGTGCCGGGCGCCTGCGGGTAGCCGTAGCCCGGCGCCTGACCGGGGGCCTGGCCCTGCTGCTGCGGGTAGCCGTACCCCTGCGGGGGGACGCCCTGGGGGGCCTGCTGGCCCTGCGGGTAGCCGTAGCCGGGCTGGCCCTGCTGCTGGCCGTAGGGGCCGCCCTGCGGCGGCTGCTGGGGCTGCTGCCCGTAGGGGTTGTTCGGATCGCCGAAGCTCATGGCGGACATTCCTCCGTTGGGTGTTGCGGGGACGACGCGGCCCGAGCGGAGGAATGGCTGTGATGAGCGGACCGCCCCCCGGCACTGCCCGCGGCACTGCGCGGATCATCGTTCTAAATAAGACATAAGTTTGTCCAGCCAGTTGCTGGATGTGTTGTGCAAGTGCAACTTGGGCGATCATGCGTCGCCCTGAAAGAATGGGAAACATGACCGCCCAGATTCTCGATGGCAAGGCCACCGCCGCAGCGATCAAGTCCGAACTGGCCGTCCGTGTGGCGGCCCTGAAGGAGCGGGGCGTCACCCCCGGCCTGGGAACCGTGCTGGTCGGGGAGGACCCCGGCAGCCAGAAGTACGTCGCGGGCAAGCACCGCGACTGCGCTCAGGTCGGCATCGCCTCCATCCAGCGCGAGCTGCCCGCGACCGCGACGCAGGACGAGATCGAGGCGGTGGTACGGGAGTTGAACGAGGACCCCGCCTGCACCGGCTACATCGTCCAGCTGCCGCTGCCCAAGGGCATCGACGAGAACCGCATCCTGGAGCTGATGGACCCGGCGAAGGACGCCGACGGTCTGCACCCCACGAACCTCGGGCGCCTGGTCCTCAACGAGCCGGGCCCGCTGCCCTGCACGCCGTACGGCATCATCCAGCTGCTCCGCAAGCACGGCGTGGAGATCAACGGGGCCGAGGTCGTCGTGGTCGGACGCGGGGTCACCATCGGGCGCTCGATGCCGCTGCTGCTCACCCGGCGCTCCGAGAACGCCACGGTCACCCAGTGCCACACCGGCACCCGTGACCTGTCGGCGCACCTGAAGCTGGCGGACATCGTCATCGCCGCGGCCGGCGTCCCGCATCTGATCAAGCCGGAGGACGTGAAGCCGGGCGCGGCCGTGCTCGACGTCGGCGTGAGCCGCGACGAGACCGGCAAGATCGTCGGCGATGTGCACCCCGGCGTCGCCGAGGTGGCCGGCTGGCTGTCGCCGAACCCGGGCGGAGTGGGTCCGATGACCCGCGCCCAACTACTCGTCAACGTGGTGGAGGCGGCCGAGCTCGCCGCCGCGCGCTGACCGGAAAGGTCTGAGGCATGGGTGCTGGTACGAGTCACGAGCCGTCGAAGGGCGCGGAGCAGCCGTCCGCCGAGGGCGAGTCCGCGCCGTCGGAGCCGGCCCGCGCGGGCGGTTCGCGGCGGTTCCCCTCCATCACACGGGACACCGCGCGCCCGGAGGGCGGCGGCCGGGCCGCGCCGCGTGACGCCTCCGCACCCGCCCGTCAGTGGCCGCTGCTCTCGGTCCTGGTCGCGGTCGGCCTCGGGCTCCTGATAGTGGCGACCGAGCCGTTCGGGCAGGCGTTCCGGATCGGGCTGATCATCATCGGTGCCGCCCTCATCGCGGGCGCGGCCCTGCGCTGGACGCTGCCGTCCGTGGGGATGCTCGCCGTCAGGTCCCGGTTCACCGACATCACCACGTACGGAGTGCTCGGTGTGGCCATCGTGCTGCTCTCCCTCATGGCCCAGCCCCGGCCCTGGCTGAACGTGCCGTTCCTGGAGGACGCGGTCCACTTCACGGTCCGCTAGCCCCCCCGCGACGGCGGACGGCCCGCACTCTCCCCCGGGTGAGTGCGGGCCGTCGCCGTCGCGGTGGATCAGCAGGCGGAGTGCTTCAGGGCGCTCCACGTCTTGGGCCCGACGATCCCGTCGACCGGCATGTGACACATGGTCTTCACCCGGGTCTGGAACTCACGGACGGCGTGATCGGTGTCGCTGCCGAACGAGCCGTCGACGCCGTACGGGCCGATGTTGACGTTCCAGTGCTTGAGCAGGCACTGGGCCTCCTTCACCGCGGCACCGGAGCTGCCCTTGCTGATCTCCGGCTGCGAGTCGGTGTACTTGCAGCCGTACGCGCCGACGACACTCGCGGAGGCCGGTGCGGCCGAGGCCACGGGTGCGATGGCCAGGCCGGTGCCGATGGCGGTCGCCGTGACGGCGAGAACGAGACGCTTGCGTACGTTCATGGGTGCTGGTTTCCCTCCCGGTACGGGCCGGGTCCCCCCGTTGGGTCCCCCGAGTTGGCCCGTGCTGCGCGGCCACGCGGTGGTGGTGGTCGACCGGAACCGCGGTGCCGCTGGGCCAAGAAGCTACGGGCGCGGCCCCGCCCCGGTCGTCCCGCGCCGGGTTGAACTCCCGCCACCACCAAGGCGGTAGCGCCGTGAATCCTGCAACTTCTGCGGTACAGCGCGCAGTTGACGTCACCTCCCGGCCGCGCGGCTACGCTGCCACGATGCGGATCCGCCCCCAGCTCGCCGATGCGCTCATCGCCGTGGTGCTGACCTGTGTCTCCGTGGTGCTCGGCCAGGAGTCGGCGCGGCAGGGCTGGAGCCCGCTCGACGGCTGGGGCTACGCGACGGCCGTCCTGGCCGGGCTGCCGCTCGCGTTCCGCGTCCGGGCGCCGCTCGTGGTGCTGCTCTGGTCCCATCTGGCCTTCGTGGTGTACGTGGCCGGCGGCTACTGGCCCGTCGTGGGCACCTTCGGCCCGATGCTGGCGCTGTACACGGTCGCGTCCCTGTGCCGGCTGCGGACGGCGGTGCTGTGCGGCTTCGTCATGGCGGGGGCCTGGGTGTACGCGGGCGTGGCGAGCCCGCGCGCGGAGATGGCGTCCGTCGTCGCCGAGGCCCTGGTCTATCCGCTGGTCCTGGTCCGCTTCGGGGTGCTGGCCCGCCGCTCCACCGAGCTCACCCGCCAGCTGCGGCGGGAACAGGCCGAACGGGCCCGGCGCGAGGTGGCGGCCGAACGCGGCCGGATAGCAAGGGAGTTGCACGACGTGGTGGCCCACCACATGTCGGTGATCTCCGTGCAGGCCGGTCTCGCCGGGTTCGTCTTCAGCAGCGATCCCGCCACCGCCCGGGCCGCGCTCTCCACCATCTCCGGCACCAGCGCCGAGGCCCTGGAGGAGCTGCGCCGGATGCTCCGGGTGCTGCGCGAGGCCGAGGACACCGCCCCTGCGGCCCCGATGCCCGGCCTCGCCCGGGTGGCTGAGCTGGTGGAGCGGGTCCGGGGCGGCGGCGTCGACGTCACCCTGCGCACCCTCGGCGCCCCGCGCCCGCTGGCCCCGGGCGTCGAGCTGTGCGCCTACCGCGTGGTGCAGGAGGCCCTCACCAACGTACTGAAGCACGCGCCGGACAGCCGGGCCGAGGTGCAACTGCGGTACGAGGCACACCAGTTGGCCGTTTCCGTCATCAATGGGCGCGACGAGCCCCGGCGCCAAGGCGCGATTCAGGACAGAGTGCGCACGGGCGGCGGGCACGGCTTGATTGGCATGCGGGAGCGGGCCAAGCTCTACGGCGGGTCGATCAGTATCGGCCCGCGGAGCGAAGGCGGGTTCGCCGTGACCCTGACCCTGCCGACCTCCGCCGGGGCGCTCTCGGGGGAAGAAGACGCATCGGGATGATCAGGGTGCTCGTCGTCGACGACCAGTTCCTCATCCGGGCCGGCCTGGTCGGGCTGCTGCGGGCCGCGCCCGGGTTCGAGGTGGTGGGCGAGGCGGGTGACGGCGCCGAAGCGGTGCGCCAGGCCGCCGCGACCCGGCCCGACGTGATCCTCATGGACGTCCGGATGCCCGGCATGACCGGCATCGAGGCCACCGCTCGGATCCTCGCCGGGGCCCCGGACCCCGCACCCCGCATCCTGATCCTGACCACCTTCGACCTCGACGAGTACGTGTACGACGCGCTGCGCGCCGGGGCCGCCGGGTTCCTCCTGAAGGACTCCGGGCCGGAGCGGCTGCTCGCGGCGATCGCCGCGGTCGGCGGCGGCGACGGGCTCTTCGCGCCGAGCGTCACCCGGCGTCTGGTCGAGGCGTTCGCCCGACGGCCCGAGGCGGGGCAGGCCGTCGAACTCGGCGTGCTCACCGCCCGTGAGACCGAGGTGCTCCGGCTCACCGCCCGCGGCCTGTCGAACCTGGAGATCGCCGATCAGCTGTTCATCAGCGAGGCCACCGTCAAGACCCACCTCAACCGGGCCATGAGCAAACTGGACCTGGGCAGCCGGGCCCAGGCGGTGGTGGTGGCGTACGAGAGCGGCCTGGTCACCCCGGGCGGCCCCCGAACCTGACCCCCGGCCTGCCCCCGAACCCGACCCCCGCCCCCGACCTCCGGCTCCCGACCTCCGGCTCCCGACCTCCGGCTCCCGACCTCGGCGCCGCCTCTGGACGGCCCTCCGCCGCCGCCTCTGACCACTGTGTTCGTCCCGGTGCGCTCCACTGCGGGACCTGACATCCTGGGGCCCGTGCATCCCTGGGGTGGCGACGGACGGAGGGGGAAGCGATGCCTCGCTGGAAGGCGCTGCCGGACGAACTCGACCCGCAGGTCAGGGAGTTCGCGAGCCAGCTGCGCAGGCTGGTGGACCGCAGCGGGCTCAGCGTCGCCGCGGTCGCCGAGCGCACCGGCTACAGCAGGACCTCGTGGGAGCGCTATCTCGCCGGCCGCCTCCTCGCCCCCAAGGCCGCCGTCCTCGCGCTCGCCGAGGTCACCGGCACGAGCCCCGTCCACCTGACCACCATGTGGGAGCTGGCCGAGCGGGCCTGGAGCCGCTCGGAGCAGCGCCACGAGCGCATGACGGAGGCCGCGCGGGCGGACCGGGCGCGGACCGCGCCCGGCGCGTCCGGGCCCGCCCGCCCGGCCGGGCCGCCGGCGGACGAGGGGGCCGCCGAGCGGCGCCC
>NZ_NNBJ01000016.1:0-120478 GCF_002803085.1 Streptomyces sp. CB01201
CGTGCCACGCGCAAGGCGACTGCCCCGGCCGGTGCGCCGCAGGCCGCCGAGGAGATCGTGGAGGCGGCTCCGGCTGCCGTCGCGGAGGTGCCCGAGGCCGCCGAGGAGGCCCCCGAGGCCCCCGCGCCGCGCACCCGCCGTCGTGCCACGCGCAAGGCGACTGCCCCGGCCGGTGCGCCGCAGGCCGCCGAGGAGATCGTGGAGGCGGCTCCGGCTGCCGTCGCGGAGGTGCCCGAGGCCGCCGAGGCCCCCGCGCCGCGCACCCGTCGCCGCGCCACGCGCAAGGCGACCGCGCCGCAGACCACCGTCGCGGACCCGGCCGTCGCCGAGGCCGTCGAGGACGAAGAGGCCGAGGACGCCGAGGAGACCGCAGAGGTCACCGCCGAGGCCCCGGTCGCGCAGGCCCCGGCCGCCGAGGCCCCCGCGCCCCGCACCCGCCGCCGCGCGACCCGCCAGGCGACTGCCCCGGCCGGTGCGCCGCAGGCCGCCGCCGAGCAGCCCGCGGAGCCCGCCGCGAAGGCGAACGCGCCCGCCGAGGCCGAAGCCCCCGCCGCCGAGGACGAGGCGCCCCGCGGACGCACCCGCCGCCGCGCCGCCCGCCCCGCGTCCAGCCCGCAGTTCACGCCGGTCGAGCCGCAGCCCGCCGCACAGCAGGAGGAGCCCACCGGGCGCTCCCGCCGCCGCGCCACGCGCCCCGCCGTCGCCGTGTTCCAGGCGCCCGTCTTCACCGAGCCGATGTTCCAGACGCCGGAGACGGCCGCGGCCGCCGCTGCCGCCGCCCGCGTCGAGGAGCCCGAGCCCGCCGAGACCGACGAGACCGTCGTCGAAACCGCCGAGCCCACCGCCGAGCCGCAGGGCCGCTCGCGCCGCCGCCGCCGTCGCGGCGAGGCCGCCGAGCCCGTCCAGGACAAGGCCGTCGACGAGCCGGCCGACGAGCAGGTCGACGAGGCCGCCGAGGCCGACGCCGAATCCGACGACTCCGACGACGACCGCCCCTCGCGCCGGCGCCGCCGCGGTGGCCGCCGCCGTCGCCGCGGCGAGCCCGCCGAGGCCGAGGACGCCCCGGACGAGCCGTACGAGCAGGCCGACCAGGCCGATGGCAACGACGCCCCCGCCGAGTCCGACGAAGAGGACGACGAGGACGAGGACGGCACGCCGTCCGCCGCCGGAACCAGCAGCAGCCGTCGCCGGCGCCGCCGCCGTCGCCGCTCCGGCGACGCGGGCCCCGAGGCCGAGCAGGGCTCCGACGACCCCGAGCGCACCGTCGTCAAGGTCCGCGAACCCCGCACGACCCGCGAGCGCCTTGACTCCGCCTCCGGCTCCACCTCCTCCGACGAGGTCCAGTCCATCAAGGGCTCGACGCGTCTGGAGGCCAAGAAGCAGCGCCGCCGCGAAGGCCGCGAGCAGGGCCGGCGCCGCGTCCCGATCATCACCGAGGCCGAGTTCCTGGCCCGCCGCGAAGCCGTCGAGCGCGTCATGGTCGTCCGCCAGAGCGGCGAGCGCACCCAGATCGGCGTCCTGGAAGACAACGTGCTCGTCGAGCACTACGTCAACAAGGAGCAGGCCACCTCGTACGTCGGCAACGTCTACCTGGGCAAGGTCCAGAACGTGCTGCCCTCCATGGAGGCCGCGTTCGTCGACATCGGCAAGGGCCGCAACGCCGTCCTGTACGCCGGTGAGGTCAACTTCGAGTCGCTCGGCATGGGCAACGGCCCGCGCCGCATCGAGGCCGCCCTCAAGTCCGGCCAGTCGGTGCTCGTCCAGGTCACCAAGGACCCCATCGGCCACAAGGGCGCCCGCCTGACCAGCCAGGTCTCGCTGCCCGGCCGCTACCTGGTGTACGTGCCCGAGGGCTCGATGACCGGCATCAGCCGCAAGCTGCCCGACACCGAGCGCGCACGTCTGAAGACCATCCTCAAGAAGATCGTCCCCGAGGACGCGGGCGTCATCGTGCGCACCGCCGCCGAAGGCGCGAGCGAGGACGAGCTGCGCCGCGACGTCGAGCGCCTCCAGGCGCAGTGGGCCGACATCCAGAAGAAGGCCAACCAGATCTCGACGTCCTCGCCGTCGCTGCTCTACGGCGAGCCGGACATGACCGTCCGGGTCGTCCGCGACATCTTCAACGAGGACTTCTCGAAGGTCATCGTCAGCGGTGACGAGGCGTGGGAGACCATCCACGGCTACGTCGCGCACGTCGCCCCGGACCTCACCGAGCGCCTGACGCGCTGGACCAGCGAGGTCGACGTCTTCGCGACGTACCGGATCGACGAGCAGCTCGCCAAGGCCCTGGACCGCAAGGTCTGGCTGCCGTCCGGCGGTTCGCTGGTGATCGACAAGACCGAGGCGATGATCGTCGTCGACGTCAACACCGGCAAGTTCACCGGCCAGGGCGGCAACCTCGAAGAGACCGTGACGAGGAACAACCTCGAAGCGGCCGAGGAGATCGTGCGCCAGCTGCGGCTGCGCGACCTGGGCGGCATCGTCGTCATCGACTTCATCGACATGGTCCTGGAGTCCAACCGCGACCTCGTGCTGCGCCGACTGCTCGAATGCCTGGGCCGCGACCGCACCAAGCACCAGGTGGCCGAGGTCACCTCGCTCGGCCTGGTCCAGATGACCCGCAAGCGGGTCGGCCAGGGCCTGTTGGAGTCGTTCTCCGAGACCTGCGTCCACTGCAACGGGCGCGGCGTGATCGTGCACATGGAGCAGCCGGCCGTGTCCGGCGGCGGTGCGGGCAAGCGCGCGAAGAAGCGCGGCCGCGGCGGCGCCGAGAGCGACCAGCACGACCAGCACACCCACGAGCACGACCACGAGCACGACGCCCCGGACACCGAGGCCGCCGAGCACATCGAGTCCGAGGCCGAGGTCGCGGCCGAGGTCGCTGCGCCGGTGGCGCTCGCCGAGCCCGAGTTCGTGCCCGACGAGGAGCTGTACAGCAGCGTCGCCGAGGCGGAGGCCGCGGCCCGTGGCGGCCGGTCCCGTCGCCGCGCCACCCGCAGGGCCTCGGCCCCGGCCGGTACGCCCCGTACGGCAGCCGTCGAGACCCCGGCCCCCGCGGCCGAGGAGCCCGAGGCAGCGCAGGCCCCGGCCGCGGTGACCGTCGCCTCGTTCATCGAGGACGACGCGCCGCGCGGCCGCACCCGTCGCCGTGCCACCCGCAAGGCGACCGCTCCGGCGGGCGCTCCGGCCTCGGCCACCGTCGAGCCCGTGGTGGTCGTCGCCGAGCCCGAGCCGAAGGCCGATGAGCCCCAGGCGCAGGAGCCGGTGGCCGAGCCCGCCGTCGCCGAGCCCGTCGAGGAGGCGCCCGTCGCCGCTCCGCCGCGGGCCCGCCGCCGGGCGACCCGCAAGGCCACGGCCCCGGCCGGTTCGCCGTCGGGTGCCGAGGACGCGGCGGTCGTCGTGGTCGTGTCCGCCCCGGCGGCCGAGTCCGCCGAATCCACGGAGCCCGCCGAATCCGCGGAGTCCGCGGAGGAGGCGGCCCCGGCCAAGAAGGCGGCCCGCAAGACGGCGAAGAAGGCCACCGCGAAGAAGGCCGCCACCCCGAAGAAGACGGCGGCCAAGAAGACCGCCGCGAAGAAGACGACCGCCAAGAAGGCCACGGCCAAGAAGACGGCGGCGGCGGAGCAGCAGTCGTCGTCGGTCTCGGCGTCGACGGACAGCTGACAGGTGACGGCAGCCAGGTGACGGCCGGCAGGTGACGGATGACGGTCGACGGCTGACAGATGTCAGACGATGACCGTTGTCCCGCAGGGCCCGCCTCCTCCGACCCCAGGGCCGGAGGAGGCGGAGGGCGAGGCCGGTTCGCGGCCGACAGGTCGCGGACAGCCCCCGCTCAGCCGGCGTACACCCGGCGGTAGTTGACTGATGCACGGCCCAGGAGCCCGTCCCCGGAACACCGGGGGCGGGCTCCGTCGTACGAAGGAGAGACCGCCCCCGCATGAGTGCGATCAGCAAAGCCGTCATCCCCGCCGCCGGGCTCGGCACGCGTTTCCTGCCGGCCACCAAGGCCACCCCCAAGGAGATGCTGCCGGTGGTCGACAAACCGGCGATCCAGTACGTGGTGGAGGAGGCGGTCGCGGCGGGGCTCTCGGACGTCCTCATGATCACCGGGCGCAACAAGCGCGCCCTGGAGGACCACTTCGACCGCAACCACGAGCTGGAGTCGGCGCTGACCCGCAAGGGCGACGCCGACCGGCTCGCCAAGGTGCGCGAGTCCAGCGATCTGGCCACCGTCCACTATGTGCGCCAGGGCGACCCCAAGGGCCTCGGGCACGCGGTCCTGTGCGCGGCCCCGCACGTCGGTGACGAGCCCTTCGCGGTGCTGCTCGGCGACGACCTCATCGACGCCCGGGACCCGCTGCTCGCACGCATGGTGGAGGTCCGGGAGCGCCTCGGCGGCAGCGTCGTCGCGCTGATGGAGGTGGCGCCCGAGCAGATCCACCAGTACGGCTGCGCGGCCGTCGAGCCGACCGGCGAGAGCGACGTCGTCCGCGTGACGGGCTTGGTGGAGAAGCCCGAACGGGCCGCCGCGCCCTCGAACCTCGCGGTGATCGGACGCTACGTCCTGGACCCGGAGGTCTTCGGCGTACTGCGCACCACCGCGCCCGGCCGCGGCGGCGAGATCCAACTCACCGACGCCCTCAACCGGCTCGACACCGTGCACGGCGTCGTCTTCAAGGGGCGCCGCTACGACACCGGCGACCGGGCGGACTACCTGCGCGCCATCGTGCGCCTGGCCAGCGAGCGGGCGGACCTCGGGCCGGACTTCCGGGCCTGGTTGCGCGGTTTCGTCGCCGAGGAGTGCGGGTAATGACGCTGGTTTGACCCACCACGCCCGGCCCCGTAGCCTTGACCCTCGGCGTGTTTATATACGCGCCTACCCCTGAGCACCTCACCTCCCGGTCCGCCGGGGGAGGCCCCCTGTTTTCCGCGGGATGGCTGGCTTCAAGGGTTCCGTATCGAGCGAGAGAGAGATCCGCGTGTACGCCATCGTGCGCAGCGGTGGTCGCCAGCACAAGGTTGCTGTCGGCGACATCGTTGAGGTTGACAAGATTTCCACTGCCAAGGTTGGCGACACGGTCGAGCTCTCGACCCTGCTCGTTGTCGACGGCGACGCCGTGACCAGCGACCCGTGGGTGCTCGACGGCATCAAGGTCACCGCTGAGATCGTGGACCACCACAAGGGTGCCAAGATCGACATCCTTCGGTACAAGAACAAGACCGGTTACCGCCGTCGCCAGGGCCACCGCCAGCAGTACACGGCGATCAAGGTCACCGGCATCCCCACGGCTGCGAAGTAAGGGACTGAGGAGACATGGCACACAAGAAGGGCGCATCGTCCACCCGGAACGGTCGCGACTCCAACGCTCAGCGGCTCGGTGTGAAGCGCTTCGGCGGTCAGACCGTGCTCGCCGGTGAGATCCTGGTCCGCCAGCGCGGCACCCACTTCCACCCGGGTGCGGGCGTCGGTCGCGGTGGCGACGACACCCTGTTCGCGCTGCTGCCCGGCGCGGTGCAGTTCGGCACCCACCGTGGCCGCAAGGTCGTGAACATCGTTCCGGCCGCCTGATCACTTAGGCGACCGTAGAGCGGTTTCAGCGGAGGCGGACCTCACTTCCCCCACGGGAAGCGGGTCCGCCTTTCGCGTGTTACTAGATAGACATTCCCGTACTTTCCCTCGACCGCTGGCCGGGGGCCCTCAGGAGGCACATCCCATGACCACCTTCGTGGACCGCGTCGAGCTGCACGTCGCCGCGGGTAACGGAGGCCACGGCTGCGCCTCCGTCCACCGTGAGAAGTTCAAGCCGCTCGGCGGCCCGGACGGCGGCAACGGCGGCCGTGGCGGCGACGTCACCCTGGTCGTCGACCAGTCCGTGACGACCCTTCTCGACTACCACCACTCGCCGCACCGCAAGGCCACCAACGGCCAGCCCGGCGCCGGTGACAACCGCTCCGGCAAGGACGGCCAGGACCTGATCCTGCCCGTGCCCGACGGCACGGTCGTCCTCGACAAGCAGGGCAATGTGCTCGCCGACCTGGTCGGCGAGGGCACCACCTACATCGCGGGCCAGGGCGGCCGCGGCGGCCTCGGCAACGCGGCGCTCGCCTCGGCCCGCCGCAAGGCCCCCGGCTTCGCGCTGCTGGGCGTGCCCGGCGAGTCCGCGGACATCGTCCTGGAACTCAAGACCGTCGCCGACGTGGCCCTGGTGGGCTACCCGAGCGCCGGCAAGTCCTCGCTGATCTCGGTGCTCTCGGCGGCCAAGCCGAAGATCGCGGACTACCCGTTCACCACCCTGGTCCCCAACCTCGGCGTGGTGACGGCCGGCTCGACCGTCTACACCATCGCGGACGTCCCCGGTCTGATCCCCGGCGCCAGCCAGGGCAAGGGCCTGGGCCTGGAGTTCCTGCGGCACGTCGAGCGCTGCTCGGTGCTCGTGCACGTCCTGGACACCGCGACGCTGGAATCCGACCGGGACCCGGTCTCCGACCTCGACATCATCGAGGAGGAGCTCAAGCAGTACGGCGGGCTCGACGACCGGCCCCGCATCGTCGTCCTCAACAAGATCGACATCCCGGACGGGCAGGAACTCGCGGACATGATCCGGCCGGAGCTCGAAGAGCGCGGCTACCAGGTCTTCGAGGTCTCCGCCGTCGCCCGTACGGGCCTGAAGGAGCTGTCCTTCGCGCTCGCCGGGATCGTCGCTCAGTCGCGTGCCGCCAAGCCCAAGGAGGAGGCGACCCGCATCGTCATCCGGCCGAAGGCCGTGGACGACGCCGGCTTCACCGTCACCTTCGACGAGGCGAACGAGGTCTACCGGGTGCGCGGCGAGAAGCCGGAGCGCTGGATCCGCCAGACCGACTTCAACAACGACGAGGCCGTCGGCTACCTCGCGGACCGCCTCAACCGCCTCGGCGTCGAGGACGCCCTGATGAAGGCCGGTGCCCGCACGGGTGACGGCGTGGCCATCGGCCCCGAGGAGAACGCGGTCGTCTTCGACTGGGAGCCGACGATGATGGCCGGCGCCGAGATGCTGGGCCGCCGCGGCGAGGACCACCGCCTGGAGGCCCCGCGGCCCGCCGCGCAGCGCCGCCGGGACCGGGATGCGGAGCGCGACGAGGCGGAGCAGGAGTTCAAGGAGTTCGGGCCCTTCTAGTCCAGGCCCTTCCCACAGGCGGGGCCGGGTGGCCGGCCGGCCGGGGGTACGGGATCACGTCCGCGGGCCGCGGGGGCTGTTTGCGCAGTTCCCCGCGCCCCTGGGTGCGTTCTCGGCTGCGGGCCGTGGGTGGCTTGTCGCGCAGTTCCTCGCGCCCCTGGGTGCGTTTTCGGCTGCGGGCCGTGGTCGCTTCTCGCGCAGTTCCTCGCGCCCCTGTAGGTGGCCGGCGTTGCCCTGGTCGCGCCCACCGCGGCGGAGCCGCGCAGGTGTCACAGTCTCGCGCCCTTGTAGGTGGCCGGCGTCGCCCCGGTCGCGTCCACCGCGGCGGAGCCGCGCAGGTGTCACAGTCTCGCGCCCCTGTAGGTGGCCCCGAATGTCTCGGTGCTGGCCGGCAGAGGCATCTTCAGCCTGTCCGGCGATTGAGGACGAGCGCCCTTCAGGCGCGAACGGGGTCTGGGGCGGAGCCCCAGGGGCTTGGTGGAGAGGGGCCCGCACGGGGGCTCCCGTAGGATTCTGGGATGAGCCAGAGCCCTGCCTCCCCGGACCGCCCCCCGGGCGTCAGCGTCGTCGTCATCGCCTACAACGACGCCGAGCTGGTCACCGACGCCGTACGGTCCGCACTCGCGCAGGGCCCGGCCGTCACCGAGGTCGTGGCCGTCGACGACTGCTCCAGCGACGGCACGGCCGCCGTGCTGGACCAGCTGGCCACCACCGAGCCCCGGCTGCGCGTGCTGCGCCGCGCGGACAACAGCGGCGGCTGCGGCACGCCCCGCAACGACGGAATCGCCGCCGCCACCGCCCCGTACGTCCTGTTCCTCGACAGCGACGACGTGCTGCCCCCCGGCGCCGTCCAGGCGCTGCTCGACGCGGCCCGCGAGCACGGCACCGACGTCACGGTCGGCCGCGCGGTGCGCCGCGAACTGCCGGCCGGACGGGACGTCCCGTGGCAGCCGGGCCTGTACCGGGAGGCGGCCGTGTACGAGTCGCCGGAGGCCGAGCCGCGCCTGCTCCACGACACGCTGTGCGTCAACAAGCTCTACCGCCGAGACTTCCTGACGGAGCATCAACTCCGTTTCCCCGACGGCAAGTTCACGTACGAGGACTTCGTCTTCACGGCCCGCGTGTACGCCGCGGGCCCCCGCGTCGCCGTCGTGCCCCAGCTCGTCTACGTCTGGCACGTGCGCCGCGCCGCCGCCCAGGTGTCCATCTCGCTGGCCCGCAAGGACGTCGCCAACTGGCAGGCCCGCATCGCCGCCCACGCCCAGGCCGTCGAGGCCTTCGGCGCGGCCGACCGCAAGGCGCTCGCCGCCGCCTGCCGCACCAAGTTCGTCGACTACGACCTGTGCCTCTACCTGCGCGAGCTGCGGGTACGGGACGCCGGCTACCGGGACCAGTGGTGGCGGCTCACCCGCGCCTACCTCGCCGATTTCGCCCCCGCCGAGCTCGCCGCGGCCGCCGCACCCGCGCGCTGGCTCGCCCAGGTGGTCCTGGCCGCCGACGCCCCGCGCGACCTGGACCGGCTCTCCCAGCTCGCCGCCGACCCGGCCCGCCTGATCCCGCCGTACGCGAGCGCCGCCGCGGGGCCGGTGTGGGCGGACGACCTCGCGGACGTGGCCCTGGACGGCCTGGCGGCGCTGCCCGCCGACCGGCTGCCCGTCACCGTCGACGCGACGCTGCTCGCCGGGCGGCGCGGCATCGTCAAGCTGCGCGTGCACGAGCTGTACGGGCGCCTCGCGGCCACCGGAGCCCCCATCAGCGCCGACATCGAGTTCGTGCCCAGGGACGGCGGCGAGAGCGCCCTGACCGTGACCGCCCCGCTGCGAGCGGGCGGCGACGGTTGGACCGGCCAGGCCCCTGTGATGCTCGCCGCTCTCGCGGCGGCGGGCGGGCGCGGCACCCAGATCTGGGACCTGCGGGTCCGTCTGCACAGCGCGGCGGGCCCCGGCGCACACACCACCCTCCGGGCCCGGGCCGCCGGGCTGCGGCGCACGGCGGTACCCGCCAGCCGGTACGGTGTTCTGCTGGTGCAGCCGTACCGGACGTCGAGCGGATCGCTCGCGGTGCGGCTCGCCCCTGGAGTACAGGGGGCCCTCGGGGTGGTCGGCGGCAAGCTGCGCAGACTGGCCCGGACGGCTCGATCAAGGCGACGATGAGGACGTGGACGCACACATGACTTTTCTGATCACTGGCGGCGCCGGATACATCGGCTCCCATGTCGTGAGGGCCATGACGGCGGCGGGGGAGCGCGTCGTCGTGCTCGACGACCTGTCCACCGGTGACGCGAAGCGGCTGCCGCAGGACGTGCCGCTGGTGGTCGGCTCCGTCCTGGACCGCGAGCTCCTGGACCGCACCCTCGCCGAGCACTCCGTGACCGGCGTGGTGCACCTCGCGGGCAAGAAGCAGGTCGGCGAGTCCGTCGAGATCCCGCTGCACTACTACCGGGAGAACGTGTTCGGCCTGACCGTGCTCCTGGAGGCGGTCGCCGCGGCCGGCGTGCGCACCTTCCTGTTCTCCTCCTCCGCCTCCGTGTACGGCATGCCGGACGTCGACCTCGTCACCGAGGACACCCCGTGCCTGCCGATGAGCCCGTACGGCGAGACCAAGCTGGCCGGCGAGTGGCTGGTGCGCGCCGCCGGAAAGGCGCACGGCATCGCCACCGGCTGTCTGCGCTACTTCAACGTGGCGGGCGCGGCCACCCCCGAGCTCGGCGACACCGGCATCTTCAACCTCGTGCCGATGGTCTTCGAGAAGCTGGAGGACGGGCAGCCGCCGCGCATCTTCGGTGACGACTACGAGACCCCCGACGGCACCTGCGTGCGCGACTACATCCACGTCGAGGACCTCGCCGACGCGCACCTGGCCGCCGCCCGCAAGCTCGCCGAGTCCGCGCAGGCCGGCGAGTACGCCGACCTGACCGTCAACATCGGCCGGGGCGAAGGCGTTTCGGTGCGCGAGATGGTCGACCTCATCAACGAGATCAGCGGCCGCGGCATCGCCCCCGAGGTGCACCCGCGCCGCGCGGGCGACCCGGCGCGCGTGGTCGCCTCCGCCGACCGCATCGCGGCCGAGCTCGGCTGGAAGGCGCACCACGACGTGCGCTCGATGATCTCCTCGGCGTGGGCTGGCTGGCGCCACCACCGCGACGGCTGACCGGCCTCGCACACGCGCCCCGCAACCAACGAGAAGGCCCCGCCGACCGGCGGGGCCTTCTCCGTCTGCTCGCCGCGGCGACCGGCGGGCTCAGCGGCCGCGCACCAGGCGGGTTGCCCTGCGGCGCACTTGGCGTACCAGCGGTACCGGTACGGTCAGGCGCAGGGGTTCGCCGGAGGGTTCGATCACCGGTACGTCCCGGGTGAATGTGCCTGCGTGGAGGCGGAGTTGGAGTTCCCAGGTGCCTGGGGTGACGCCGTCGGCGGTGGCTCGTGCCGCGATGCGGCCGTTGGTGTCGACTTCGGTGGTGGTCGGTGCGGTGAGGGTTGTGTGGCCGGAGACCAGGAGCAGGCGGGTCTCGCCGCGCTCGGCGGGCCAGCCGGGGACGGTTGTGCGGGCGGTGGCTTCGACCCGGCCGAGGCGGGTGCGGGTGAGGGTGCCGCGGGCGGTGGTGGCGAGGAGTCGGCGGGTGTCGCCGATGTCGAGGTTGAGGTGCTGGTGGGCGGCGGAGTGGAACAGGCCCGCGGCGCAGGGTCCGGTGTTGCCGCGGTCGATGATCCGGGGTTCGGGCGAGACGTCGTACAGGCGGTCCGAGGGGCGTGCGAGCCAGGCTTCCTTGCTGAGTTCGCCGCAGGTGACGACGATCCGCATGCTCCATATTCCGTCGGGGAGGGGTTCTCCGTCGGCGGCCCGGCCGATGTCGAGGCGGAGGGTGTAGGTGCCGTCGTCGGCGGTGTCGGCGGGTACCCAGTAGGTGTAGCCCTGGCGGCGCAGTAGCACGCCCACTGTGCGGCCGGCCGGGTCGAGTTCGCTGAGCCGGGCCGAGCCCTCGACCCGCAGTACCGGGCCGTCCCAGGCGTAGGAGTCGACGCGCTGGACCAGGCGGACCCGGGAGGTGATGTCGTAGGCGGAGTCGGGGATGGCCCGCTCGGCGTCGCGGAAGTAGGGGTAGGCGGCGTAGACGCGCTCGCCGTCCTGGTGGGCGGGGCCCAGTGTGTTCCCGGTGTCGGCGCGGACGATCTCGGTGAGTTCGTCCACCAGGCCGTGGCGCAGGCAGTGCACGCGCAAGCGGAGGCGGGGCGGCAGGGCCGCCATGATCGGCTCGGTGGTCCACTCGTCGAGCAGCACCTTGGCAGCGGCGGCCATGTCCTTGCGCCCGGCCTCGTCGCGGGCCAGATACGGCTCGCCGAACATGCTCAGGATCTCGCCGTGGAAGTGACGCTCCATCAGTTTGTCCCGCTCGCGGCCGGCCGGAACCAGCTCGCCGAGGGTGCGCAGAATGCCGCCGACGAAGGCGAGTTGGTCGACCCAGTCGACGTCCTGGCGGCTGGCGTTGGTGCCGTCGCCCCGGCCCTCCAGGTAGTAGCAGTCGTAGTCGGCGACCACCGAGATCTTCTTGGCGCGCAGCACCGCGGGGACGGCGAACGCCACGTCCTCGTTGAGGAGCCGGCCCTGCGCGAAGCGCAGCCCGTGTTCCTCGATCAGGGCCCGGCGCCACAGCTTGTAGGGGGCCAGCGTCCAGTACACGGGGGAGTCGTACAGGTCGACCTCGGCGCTGGTGGTGCGGAAGTCCACCGGGGCGTCCCGCCCCACGCCCACGATCCGGCCGTACACGATGTCGGACTCCTCGGCGTCGGCCATCGCGACCATGCGCCGCAGGGCGTCGGCGCCGAGGTAGTCGTCGGAGTCCAGGAAGAAGAGGTAGCTGCCGCGGGCCCGCTCGATGCCCACGTTACGGGGCTTTCCGGCGCCGCCCGAGGGCTCCTGGTGGATCACCTGGACGTGGTCGCGCTCGCGTGCCCACGCGTCGAGCCAGTCGCCGCTGCCGTCCGACGAACCGTCGTCCACCGCGATCACTTCGAGCTTGCGCCGTCCGATGGTCTGGGCTTCCACGGACCCGAAGCAGCGCTCCAGATACCGCAGGGTGTTGTGCACCGGGACGATCACGGTAACAACGGGGTCCATCGGCACACATCCTCGAATGGGGCACAGCCGCAAGGGTGGTCGGTGACTCTCGCGCGCGGACACTGGCACAGCTTTTCTTATTTATTGGAGGCCCTGTAGGGGCCCTGTGTCAAAGGGGTGCGGGTATGCGACTTCTGTGCGGTCACCCGCAGGTGGGACGGCGTGCGAAAGGCCCCGGCACACGCTGGGTGCCGGGGCCTTGTGCTCGTACCGGGCGCTACGGAGGCGCGGAGCGGATCAGAGGATCAGCGCTTCAGCGCTTCAGCGCTCCAGGAAGGTGAAGAGGTCCTCCCAGCGCCGGACGATCTCGTCCGTACGGTAGCGCTGGATGTTCTCGCGGGCCGCGTCCCCGAGCCGGTCGCGCAGCTCCTGGTCGGCGAGCAGGGACTCCAGGCGGCGCGCGAAGATGAGGGTGTTGCCGGGCGGCGCGAGCAGGCCGTCCTCGCCGTCCCGGATGATCTCGCGGATGCCGGGTGCGACGTCGAAGGCCACACACGGCACGCCGGTCGCCATGGCCTCCAGGAGCGAGAGCGGGAAGCCCTCGCCGCGCGAGGCGAGCGTGAAGACCGCGCCGTCCTGGAGGGCGCCCTCCGGGTCGTCGGTGCGGCCCATCCACTCCACCGAGCCGTCCAGGCCGAGCTCGGTGCACTGGCGGCGCAGCGCCTCCTCGTCCGAGCCCGTGCCGTAGATCCGCAGCGTCCAGCCGGGGTGGCGCGGGGCGACCTCGGACCAGGCGTCCAGGAGCAGGTCGGTGCCCTTCTCCTCGTGCAGGCGGCCGATGCTCACCACGTGCTTGGAGGTCCGCTGCGAGGGCTCCGCGGGGAAGAACGGCAGCGGGTTGGGCATGAAGTCGACGTTGTCGAGCCGCTGCTGGGCCCACAGGTCGGCGTCCTCGCGGGTCAGCGCGAGCAGCCGGTCGACGTCCTTGTAGTAGCGCTTGACCCGCCCGAACCGGGAGGACCGGCGGCAGGCCTCGAACGACTCGTGGGTCATGCCGACGACCGTGACCGAGGACGTGTCGGCGAGCGCCACCCACTCCATCGCCCACACCTGCGTGACGATGACGACCGCGCCGGGCCGGGCCTGGCGGAACATCCGGGTGAGCTTGGCGGCCTGCTCCTGCATGCCCTCCGCGCGGGCGGCGCGGCGGCGGCGGTCCGCCAGGTTCAGCTTGCCCTTGATGCCGTGCGCGCCGGGCACCGACGGCGGATGCACGTCGTACAGCGTGGTCGTGCCGTACGGCAGGTCCGGGCCCAGCTCGAAGGGGTGGCTCGGCGGGGTGATGCCGACCATGTGCACCAGGTTGCCGCGGTCGGCGAAGAGCCGGGCCATCTGGTGCGACCAGGTCGCCACGCCGCCGAGCTCGTTGACGGCGTTGGAGACGAAGAAGATGTCACGGCCGCCGCCCATGGCGGTCTGCTCGGTCACTTGCCGCTCCCGGAGGTGAAGAACTTGGCGACGATCTGCTGGGCGGCGGTGCCCCGGTCGTACTCACCGAACTCGGCCGCGAAGCGCTCCCGCGCCCCGGCGTACTCGGTGTCCGCCGACTTGAGCTCCGCCACCGCCTCGAACAGCGCGGCCTCGGTGCCCACGACCGGCCCCGGCGCCTTCTCGCGCAGGTCGAAGTAGGTGCCGCGGCTCTCGCCCGCGTACTCCTCGTAGTCGTACGTGAAGAAGATCATCGGCCGGTCGAGGAGCGTGTAGTCGAACATCAGCGACGAGTAGTCGGTGATCAGCGCGTCGGCGAGGACGAGCAGCGGTGAGATGTCGTAGCCGCTGGAGACGTCGATGACCTTGCCGCGCACCGACGGCGGCAGCACGACCTGGTTGAGGTAGTGCGAGCGGATCAGCAGCGTGTACTCGTCGCCGAAGCGCTCCGCGAACGCCTCGACGTCGAAGGGCAGCTCGAAGCGGCGCACCGCGCCCTGCGGGGTGGCCCGGAACGTCGGCGCGTACAGCAGGATCTTCTTGGCCGGGTCGATCTTCAGCTCGGCGGCGAGCGGGCCGCGCTCGCGCGCACCCGACTCGATCTCCCGCCCGCGCGCCGCGACCAGCTCGTCGTTGCGCGGGTAGCCGGCGCGCAGCAGCCGGTCCTCGCGCAGCTTGAAGCCGCGCGCGAGGGTGCGCACATCGTGCTCGGAGCGGACCAGGAAGTGGTCGAAGCGGTCCAGACCTCGCTGGAGGCGCTCCCGCTCGGGGCGGCCGAGCACCTTCATCTGCGGCAGGTCGAAGCCCATCCGCTTGAGGGCGCTGCCGTGCCAGGTCTGGATGTAGGTGGTGCCGGGGCGCTTGGTCAGGGAGGCCGGGAAGCCCTGGTTGTCGATCCAGAACTCGGCCTGGGCCAGGGCCCGCAGATAGGCGTAGCTCCAGCGTCTGACCAGCGTGGCGTCCTTGGGGAAGCCGGTGGGCTTGGCGCCCTCGTAGGACCAGACGGGCTCGAAGTCGACTCCCTGGCGGCGCAGTTCGTCGTAGATGGCCTTCGGGCTGTCGCTGAACTGCTTGCCCATGTGGCTCTCGAAGACCACCAGGCCCTTGCGGATCGGCAGCTTGGAGAGGACCTCGTGGTAGACGCGGACCTTGGTCTCGCCCGAGTTGAGGTCCTTCTTCATCCGGCGGGCCTTGCGCAGGCTCTTCTTGGCGACCCCGGCGGCCTTGCTGCGCAGGGCCTCCTCGATCAGGCCCTGGGTGCGGACGGTCGCGGCGCCCGAGGCGGTCAGGACGTAGCTCAGATTGCCCTTCTTGGAGACCGACGGCTCGATGCGGTCGGAGACCAGCCGGCTCAGCCGGGGGCGGACGTGCAGCGGGTGCCCGGAGTTGACGTCGATGCTGCCGGCCGAGACGCGGGTGGAGACCGCGTCGCCGTCGATGTCCAGGTGGAGCCAGACGTCCCACACCACGTCGATGATGCCCAGCGGGCGCAGCTTGCGGGCGATGTCCGCCTCGGCCTTCCAGTCCAGCGTGCGGCCCGCGTGCGTCAGCGAGGTCAGCGGGAAGCGGAAGGACTGGAGGCTGGTGCGGCGGGCCCGGAACTCCAGGGCGCCGGTCAGCTCGGCGCCGGCCTTGACCCGGCCCAGCGGGTTGACCACCGAGCCGCCCAGGCGCACCTTGCCCCGGCCGTCGTCGGCGTAGGAGGTCAGGCGGTTGCCGAGCGACAGCTTGTTCAGCGGGCGGGTGTGGTAGCCGGCCGCCGTCACGTCGAGGATGCGGGCGCCGTCCGGGTCGTCCAGGTGCTCGGCGCACCAGTAGATCCGGCCGTCCTTCTCCACCAGCGGCGCGGTGAGCTTGCCGGGGGTGATGAGGGCGTCGGCCGCCGGCATCAGGTTCTTCCAGTCCTCCTTGCCCAGGAGGTAGGCGCAGATCGCCTGGATGGGCTGGACCTCGGCGTAGGCCTGCGGGGAGATCGTCGCCAGATAGCTGTTGGCGAGCTCCGCGAACTCGTGCCGGTAGTCGTTGTCGAGCAGCGGAAGATCCCGCAGATGGAGCACCAGGTCGTGCTTGAGGAACTTGACGTCCTTGCGGAACTTCAGGTCCTCGTAGCCCTTCTCCTCCAGGAGCTCGTCGACCCGCCGGTGGATCTCCATGCGGTGCACGAAGTTGGCGATCTCGTGGCGCCGGTTGCTGATCGACTTCGCCGAGGCGTTCTCCACCACGTTCCACGAGTAGACGCGGTTGGGGATCAGCGCGATGCGCCGGGCGGCGACGTAGGCCTGCGCGGAGAACAGCAGGTCCTCGTAGTGGATGCCGACCGGGAAGGACAGACCCTGTTCGAGCAGGAACTCACGCCGGTAGCACTTGTTGGTGGAGAGGGTGTCGAAGACCAGCAGGTCCGGCATCTCGGTGATCGATTCGAGCGTGCGGCTCGTCGAGTAGATCCAGGGGTACCAGTCGACGGTCTTGCCGTGCCGGCTGTCCACGTAGACCCGCACGCACATGCCGGACACGAGGTCGGCGCCGGTGCGCTCGGCCGCGGCGACCATGTTCCGGCAGGCGTTCTCCTCCAGGACGTCGTCGCTGTCGAGGAATATCACGTACGTGCCAAGCGCCTCGGCGATGCCGTGGTTGCGGGGTGCCCCGCAGCCACCGCTGTTCTGCGGCAGCTGGAATGCCCGCACCCGTCCCGGGTTCGCGGCCTGGAGCTCCTGGGCGATCTCGTAGGAGCGGTCCTTGCTGCAGTCGTCGACGATCAGGACCTCGACACTCTTGTGGGTCTGGTCCAAGACAGACTGGACGGCCGTCGGCAGTCGATCGGCATCGTTGTAGACGATGACGATCACGGAGACGTCAGGCACTGGCACCTCAATCCATTTGTGCTAATGGCATGCGGTTCAACGCTACCTGGTATCCACCGGCCTCCCGGCAGCCGCCCGGGCGGCTCCGTCGCCCGTTCGCGGGACGCACCCACCGCCCCCTCCTCCTGCTTCGTTACGCAACCGTGAAAGAAGACCGGGCAACCAATGAGGGCCGAGGGCCATCTCCGGAGAAGGTGGTGCCAGGCGCGCACCTCCGCCGGGAACGTCATACTTCTCCTGGACCCCGTCCATGGCCGTCACGGCCGGACATCCCGGGCAAAGCCGACGCAGAGCGAGTGAACGAGAAGGCACGGTGCTGAAAACCTCCCCCGCGGAACAGGCGGCGACGACCGAACGGAGCAGCCGGTCCCGCCCGAAGATCCTCGGAGCGCAGACGGCCGCAGCCACCCTTTCGGCCGTGATCTCCATGGGCGCCTACTGCGTGGCGATGGCCGTGCACGGCACCTACCCCTTCGGATCGCGCTCGCGGGCCGTCAACGACCTCGGCAACCAGTTCGTGCCGTTCCACGCGCACCTGTGGGACCTCATGCACGGCAACACCTCCGGCGACCTCGTCTTCAACTGGGGCAGCGGCTTCGGCGTCCCCTTCCTCGGGGACTTCTTCACCTACCTCATGAATCCCTTCTCCTGGCTCGTGGGACTGTTCCCGCGCGACCAGGTGGAGATACCGGTCTTCCTGGTCACGGTGCTCAGCGTCGGCCTCGCCGCGTTCCTGATGACCGTCTTCCTCGGCCGGCTGCGCCCCGGCTCGCCCTGGCTGCGCGGGCTGCTCTCGGTCGGCTACGCGGTCAGTGCCTGGATGATCTCCGACGGGTTCTCCGACCCCATGTGGATGTGGGGCCTGGCCGCCTTCCCGATGCTCGGCATCGCCTCCGACTGGTGCCTGCGCGGCCGCCACTGGATCCTCGGCACCCTGCTCGTCTTCGCCGCCTGGGCCGGCAACTTCTACATCGCCGCGATGGCCACCATCGGCATGGGCCTGGTCCTCGTCGTCCGTCTGATCCTTGAGGACACCCCCGTCCGCGAGCGCCTGACCGCGCTCGTACGGGCCGCCACGATGACCGCCACCGGCCTGCTGCTCGCGGCCCCCGTGCTCACCGTCGGCCTCAAGGCCAGCAAACTCTCGCAGCCCGCCCCGGACGCCACCTACAAGGGCCCGCCCGGATTCGCCGACTACGTGGCGCACCTGCTGCCCGGCGGCCTGCACGGCAACGCGCCGCAGATCTCGGTCGGCCTGCTCCCGCTGCTGCTCGTCCTCGCGTTCCCCTTCGTCCGCCGGGTGCCCGGCAAGGAGCGCATCGCCTGGTGCGTCCTGCTCGTCCTGGTCGCCCTCTCCTACATCTGGGCGCCGACGATCCTGCTCTGGCACGGCCTGGCCATGCCCAACGGCAGCCCCTACCGGGCCTCCATCGCGCTCACCGCGATGCTGGTGATCGTCGCGTGGCTCGCGCTGTCCCGGCGCCCGCGCCCCAAGGAGCTGCTGTACGGCGCCGCGGTCACCGCCGTCGTCGTGGCGGTGTCCGCCCGCAGCTCCTACGTCTCGCACGGCACCTGGATCCTGACCGTCGGCGGCGGACTGCTCGTCCTGGTCCTGCTGGTCCTCCTGTACCGCTTCCGCGGGCAGCGCCCGATGCGCGTCGCCCTGACCGGGGCCCTCGCCTGCACGGTGTTCCTGTCCACCGCGTACACCGTCCTCTCGGTCACCGCGATCCGCGACAGCAGCGACTGGTGGCAGCCCAAGCGGACCCTGGACGCCCGCTCGCTCGCCGCCCACGACGCCGTCAAGGCCCACGACAAGTGGCCGGCCACGCGCAGCGACCCCGGCCCGCACGAGTTCGCCAACAACGACCCGCTGCTCCTCGGCGGCCAGGGCGGCTCGTACTACAGCAGCTACGTCCCCGCGAAGACCGCCGAGGCCCTGCACGGGCTCGGGGCCGGCTGGTACATCCAGGGCCGCCACACGCTGAGCTTCACCGACCCCGTCGGCCGCGCGATCATGGGCATCGGCAGTTACCTGGACTGGGCGCGCAACGGCCGCGGCTTCACCCAGCACTCGGTCGACGCCCCGCCCGTGGTCACCCTGCGCCCGGGCGACGTGAGCGCCTCCGACTCCGGGGCCCACGACGCCTCCGTCTTCGCCCGCCAGGAGCGCGTGCTCGGCACCCGCGTCTACGACGTGCCCGCCCTCACCCCCGCCGGCGGTCCGACGCCGACCGCGGGGTCGAACGGCGACTGGCACCTGCCCGGCAACGAGACCGGGTCCAAGTGGACGACGTTCAGCGCCCGTTGCACCCCCGGCACCCAGGCCTACTGGTACGCGCCCTGGTACCCGGGCGGCATCCAGGCCTTCGACCGGAACAGCTCCCAGCACGGCAGCGACAACATGACCAGCAACACCCTGCAACTGCTCGGCACCGTCCCGGCGAGCGGAAAGTTCACCGTCGCGTTGGGCGTCACCAGCCCCCAGGACATCCCGCAGTTCCCGGTCGGCTGCCTCAGCCGTGCCAAGCTCAAGGGCGCGGTCGACCACCTCAAGGCCACCGCCCCCCAGAAGGTCACGGCCGGCGGTCACAGCATCGCCGCCACCTTCCCCAAGGGCACCACCGGCACCGCCGTGATCTCCACCCCGGCCACCGACGGCTGGCAGTGCTCGGTCGACGGAGGCCCGTCACGCGCGCCCGGTACGCTGGGCGGGCTGATGGCCGTGAACCTCGGCAACGGCGGATCCCGCCTCTCGTGCTCCTTCCAGACCCCCGGACTCAAGCCCGGACTCCTGGCGAGCGGGCTGGCCCTGGTGGCCCTGCTCGCCGTCGGAGTCGGCGGCGCGGTCCGCACCCGCACCAGGTCCTTCCGAACTCCCTCCCCGTCTTCTGCCAACGGAAAGCACTGATGATGAAGCTGTCGGTCGTCGTCCCCTGTTACAACGAAGAAGCGGTCATCGACCAATTCGACGCCAAGACCCGCAGCGTGCTCGACACCCTCCCGATCGAGTACGAGATCTGCTACGTGGACGACGGCAGCCGGGACAAGACGCTCCTGCACCTGCGGGCCCTGGCCGACCGGCACCCCGACGCCACCCGTTACGTCTCCTTCAGCCGCAACTTCGGCAAGGAGGCCGGCATGCTCGCCGGGCTGCGCGAGGCCACCGGGGACGCCGTGGTCATCATGGACGCCGACCTCCAGCACCCGCCGGAGCTCATCGGCCAGATGCTGGACCTCTACCAGCTGGGCCACGACCAGATCATCGCCCGCCGCACCCGCGAGGGCGACAAGAAGGTCCGCTCCGCCCTGAGCCGCATCTACTACCGCGCGGTCAACAAGTGGGTCGACGTCGAACTCACCGACGGCGTGGGCGACTTCCGCATGCTGTCGCGCCCGGCCGTGGACGCGCTGCTCTCGCTCGGCGAGTACAACCGCTTCTCCAAGGGCCTGTTCTCCTGGATCGGCTTCGACACCGTCACCTTCGACTACCAGAACGCGCAGCGCGAGGCCGGCGAGACCAAGTGGAAGTTCGGCTCGCTGCTGAACTACGGCATGGACGGCCTGATCTCGTTCAACAACAAGCCGCTGCGCCTGGCGATCTGGCTCGGCGTCCTGCTCGCCGGCGTCGGCGCGGCCTACGCCCTGTGGATCACCGTCGCCGCCATCGCCTACGGCGTGAGCACCCCCGGCTATGTCACCCTCGTCGCGATCATCGTCGGCCTCGGCGGTGTCCAGATGGTGATGCTGGGCCTGATCGGCGAGTACATCGGCCGCATCTACTACGAGACCAAGCGCCGTCCGCACTTCCTGGTCAAGGAGGCGCACGGCTTCCCGGGCGAGCCGGAGGGCGTCGAGCGGCGCGAGGTGTACGTCAACGAGCCGCAGCGCAGGGCGGTCTGATGCCCAGTCAGCTCGGACAGGTGATCAGGTTCGGCTTCGTCGGCGGAGTCAACACCTGCACCTTCTACGCCTTCTACTGGCCGCTGCTGCACCTGGCGAAGCTGCCGTACTTCGTCGCGTACACCATCGCCTTCCTGCTCAGCATGGTCGGCTCGTTCTTCCTCAACACCTACTTCACCTACCGCACCAAGCCGAGCTGGAAGAAGTTCCTGCTCTTCCCGCTCACCAACGTCACCAACTTCGTGGTGCAGAGCGCCGGTCTGTTCGCCCTGGTGCACTGGGTCGGGATGAACAAGACGATCGCCCCGCTGGTCGCCGCCGTGGTGGCGATCCCGTTCACCTATGTGCTGTCCCGCCGGATCCTGGTGCCGGGCAGCCAGGAGGCGGTCGCGCCGGACCCGGTCGAGCCGAAGATCCCGGTCAAGTAGCGCACGTACCCCGCGGGCAACGGAAAGAGGGGCGGTCACCGGACCGGTGGCCGCCCCTCTTTCCGTTGCCCGCTAGACGCGGCTGCCCGCGCTCTCCTGGGCCGCCGCCCCCCACTCCCCGAACCTGGCCCCGGGCCGGGTCTGGCGTGCCGTGTACAGCTGGCCGTCGGTGCCGAGCACCACGAGCACGCCCCGGCCCGCCGAGTCCTGCGCCACTCCCGGGATCCCCACGAACTGCACGCCCGGCGTCTCCCAGGCCGCCTGCTTGGCCGAGCCGTCGGACGCCGGCACCACCCGGCCCTGGTCGTCCCGGGCCGCGATGACCAGCGAGGCCCCGTTCCCGTTCAGGCGGTACGCCGAGACCCGCCCGTAGCCGCCCGCAGGATTGCGCCGGGCCACCTTCCACGCGGCCTCCGCGGTACCCGAAGGGCCGCCGGGGGAGGCGACGGTCACCTGGGCGGTGCCGGCACCCCGGTAGACGGCGAGCGCGCCGCCCTTGCCGTCCGCGACCAGGCTCACCGCACTGCCCGACGGCGGCAGACCCGTCGGCGTCGAGAGCTTCGGCAGCTCGCCGGGGGCCGGGGACACCCAGTGCAGCACCGTCTTGACGGTCGGCGCCGCCACATGGATCCGCCCCGACGCGTCGACCAGCGCGTCGATCCCCTCCACCACCAGCGGATGCGGAGGCGGCTTGCCCTCGGGGTGGTCGAGCAACTGCCAGGGCTGCCACGCCCTGCCGCCCTTGCCGCTGCGCATCGCGATGTCACCGGCCCAGTTGCGGACCAGTACGTGCACGGTGCCGTCCGGGGCGACCGCGGTCGCCGGATAGCCCGTCTCCAGGGACTTCTCCGGAGCGGTGTCCGGGGCGCCGAGCGAGGTCCACGCGCCGAACTTGGGCACCCCGTCGGCGCCCACGCCGGTCTGTGCGACGCACACCAGCTCCTTGTGGTGCTTCTCGCCCTTGAACGGCAGAACCGTACGGGTGCCGAACAGCTGAAGCGTTCCGTCAGGCAGCCGCACGACCTCCACCTGCGGGTCGAGCGGGCCGCCCGCGCTGCCCACCGCGTCGAACGGCCCGGCCCACGGCCCCTTGCCGGCCTCGCGCTCCACCCAGCAGCGCACCGAACCGTTGAGCACCGCGAACGCCGCGAGCCGGCCGTCCTTGAGCGGCGCGAGCCAGCGCGCGGTGCCCGGGGTGCGGGTGCGGGTGCCGCGCGCCCAGCCGGCCCCGCCGCCCTTCAGGCCGTTCGGGCCCACCTTGAGGTCGCCGCAGCCCGCCGGGTCACCGCAGTCGCGGTGGTCCGCCCAGCCGTAGGCGTTCAGGAGCTGGGAGTTGCGCCGGGTGGCCGCCGCGTCCAGGGACGGCGGCGTGTAGTTCGTCGGATAGCCGATGTAGTTCGACACCGACGCCGGACGCCCCTTGCCGCCGCCCCAGTAGCGCTCCATGGCGGCCTGCATGAACTGGGCCGACGACGTGTGGTCCTGGTGGTCCAGATAGCTCAAGCCCCGCAGTATCGTCGGCGCGCTCATCATCGCCACCGTCTCGCGCGGCGCGTGCATGGGGGTCGGGTCCAGCGTCCTTATCACCGTCGGGTTGACCCGGGCGATCACCGCCGCGAGCGCGTCGATGATCTGGTCCCGCGTGTAGGCGCGGGGCATCCGCACCGGGCTGCCCGTGCCCGGCAGCGTCGGCAGCTCCTTGATCGCGCCCAGCCACAGGCCCCGCATGCTCACCGGCCGCGGCACGCTCACATAGCGCGCCTCGCACAGGCCCATGTAGATCAGCTGGACGTGCGGGGCGGCCTGGAGGTAGTGCAGCTCCGAGCGGAAGCCGGGAATCAGCTCCACCGGCTCCACCGACCAGGGGCTGTTGTCGTCGCCCGTCGCCATCAGGGCGTTGGCGGCGCGCAGACCGTTTATCCGCGCCCGCGCGAAGCCCGGCCGGTCCGTCCGCATCGACTTGAACTGGGGGGACTTGCCAGGCGCGTTGCGCCCGTCGGACTCACCGCTCGTCATGCACACCGTCACCGAAAGGGCGCCGCTGCGTATCGACTGCTCCAGGTCCGGGTTCATGAAGTAGATGCTGTCGTCGGCGTGCGCGATCACGTGCAGATACGCCTGGGCGGCCGAGTCCGAAGCCGGCTTGCCCGTCGTGGTCCCCGTCGAAGGACTGTCCACGCCCGCCCCGCCGCGAGGTGCCAGCCACTGCCATCCGCCGTAGGCGAGCGGCGCCGCCACGAGGCCGCCCCCGGCGACCTGCAGCAGACGTCGGCGAGATGGTGACGACGGCATTCGGCACACTCCTTGTTGCATCCATGCGCCCCGAGTCCCCCGGGCGTCCGCCATGGAGTTGTTCGAACAGTCATCAGGAGGGAGGGCGTAGCAGCTCCTGAGGTTTCACTTCTGACGCTAAATTTGCCTGGCCGGTACAGAGCCGCACGCCAGGGACGTGTGGGCTTCAACACCCCATCGGCCCATCAGTTCCCCGGTTTTCGCACTTTTTCGAGCTTAAAGGCCCTTTGTACGGCCCCGGTGAGGCTGTCCGCCGATTGGAACTTCCAAGCGCCCCCGGCCCGTCCTGGCATAGATTTCACCGTGTGACAGTGGCAAGGCAGCAGGTGGCACAGGCCCGCAGAATTGTAGTCAAGATCGGTTCGTCCTCACTCACCACCGCCTCCGGCGGCCTCGACGCGGACCGGGTCGACGCCCTCGTCGACGTCCTCGCCAAGGCGCGCGGCGGCGGCGAGAAGGACATCGTCCTGGTCTCCTCCGGCGCCATCGCGGCCGGCCTCGCCCCCCTCGGGCTGCGCCGCCGCCCCACGGACCTGGCCCGCCAGCAGGCCGCCGCCAGCGTCGGCCAGGGCCTCCTCGTCGCCCGCTACACCGCCTCCTTCGCGCGCTACGGCGTACGCGTCGGACAGGTGCTGCTCACCACCGACGACACCAGCCGCCGCGCGCACTACCGCAACGCCTACCGCACCCTGGACCAGCTCCTGGCGATGGGCGCGCTGCCCGTCGTCAACGAGAACGACACCGTGGCCACCGACGAGATCCGCTTCGGCGACAACGACCGCCTCGCCGCCCTCGTCGCCCATCTCGTCCGCGCCGACCTGCTCGTGCTGCTCTCGGACGTCGACGGCCTCTACGACGGCGACCCCGCCAAGCCCGGCACCTCGCGGATAGACGAGGTCCGCGGCCCCGACGACATCGCCCACGTCCAGATCGGCAGCGCGGGCAAGGCCGGGGTCGGCACCGGCGGCATGGTCACCAAGGTCGAGGCCGCGCGCATCGCGGCCGCCGCCGGCATCCCCGTCGTCCTGACCTCCGCGAGCCAGGCCGCCGACGCGCTCGCCGGACGCGCCACCGGCACCCACTTCCACCGCACCGGACGCCGCTCCGCCGACCGCCTCCTGTGGCTGGCCCACGCCTCCACCCCGCAGGGCGCCCTGGTCCTCGACGACGGAGCCGTACGGGCCGTCGTCGAGGGCCACAAGTCGCTGCTGCCCGCCGGAATCGCCTCCGTCGAGGGCGAGTTCGCGGCCGGCGACCCGGTCGAGCTGCGCGACCTCCGGGGCCGTGCCGTCGCCCGCGGCCTCGTCAACTTCGACGCCAAGGAGATCCCCCAGCTCCTGGGCCGCTCCACCCACGACCTCGCGCGTGAACTCGGCCCCGGCTACGAGCGCGAAGTCGTACACAGGGACGATCTGGTCGTCCTGCACCCCTGAAACGGCTGAAAGTCCAGCCATAAGACAGACACCTTCAGGAAAACGGCCCCGCGCCCGGCCCCGGGCTGGTCAACTTTGAGACGGAGGTACACGCGGACCGGCAATTCGCGCAGTACCGCACCGCATCGCACACAGCAGCACAGGAGGCCGCCGGTGAGACGAGCGCGCCCCGGGGCGGCGCCCCGAGGGACGACGGCTGAGCGGACCCTGACCAGTGTGGGGACGGGGGCCGACGTCGAACGGAGCGAGGCAGTCGAGGAGCCCGGGGACATCCCCAGGCTGTGGCACATCACGCTGAGCGTCTCGGGAGCCGAGGCGCCGCTGAAGGAGGTCCGGCGCGGCCTCGAACAGCTCGCCCACGACCACCCGTTCCTGCTGACCAGCCGCTATGCCAACGACCACGCCGAAATCCGCTACTGGGAGGAGGCCCGCGACCTGCACGACGCGGCCGCCGTCGCGCTGCGCCTGTGGGGCGAACACCGCTCCACCGCCAAACTCCCGCCCTGGGAGATCGTCGGCCTCGAAGTCATCGACCGCGGCACCTACCACCAGCGGCTCGCCGAGGGCTACGGGCCGCCGCCGGCCGCCCCCGTGGGCGTCCACCCTTTCTGACCCCGCTCCCCGGGTCCGTCTCGGGGAGTGGAACCGGGGCGAAACGGCCGCCCGCCGCCCATTAGTCTGCGGACATGGCTTCGCAGACCTCGCCCACTCCGTACGACGACATGTCCCCGGTCACGCAGACCGCCTACCGGGCGCGCGCCGCGGCCGCCGAGATCGCGCCACTTCCGCGCGCGGTCAAGGACGAGGCGCTGCTCGCGATCGCCGACGCCCTCGACGTGCGGACGGCCGAGATCGTCGAGGCCAACGCCGTCGACGTCGCCAAGGCGCGCGAGGCCGGAACCAGCGAGACCGTCATCGACCGGCTCACGCTCACCCCCGAGCGGATCCGCGCGATCGCCTCCGACGTGCGCGACGTGGCCGCCCTGCCCGATCCGGTCGGCGAGGTCGTGCGCGGCTCCACCCTGCCCAACGGCGTCGACCTGCGGCAGGTCCGCGTCCCGCTCGGCGTCGTCGGCATCATCTACGAGGCCCGGCCCAATGTGACCGTGGACGCCGCCGCCCTCTGCCTCAAGTCGGGCAACGCGGTCCTGCTGCGCGGCTCGTCCTCCGCCTACGCCTCCAACACCGCGCTGGTCCGCGTCCTGCGCGACGCGGTCGGCGGCGCGGGCCTGCCGGCCGACGCGGTCCAGCTCGTCCCCGGTCAATCCCGCGACTCCGTAAGGGAGTTGATGCGCGCCCGCGGCCTCGTGGACGTCCTCATCCCGCGCGGTGGCGCCTCCCTGATCCGTACCGTCGTCGAGGAGTCCACCGTCCCGGTCATCGAGACCGGCACCGGCAACTGCCACGTCTACGTCGACGCGGAGGCCGACCTCGACATGGCCGTCGACATCCTGATCAACTCCAAGGCCCAGCGCCCCTCGGTCTGCAACTCCGCCGAGACGCTCCTGGTCCACCGGGACATCGCGGACGCCTTCCTGCCGCGCGCCCTGGACGCCTTGGCCGAGGCCGGCGTCACCGTCCACGCCGACGAGCGCGTACGGGCCTACGCCGACGCCTCCAAGGCCACTGTCGTCGAGGCCACGGTGGAGGACTGGGAGACCGAGTACCTCTCGTACGACATCGCCGCCGCGGTCGTCGACTCGCTCGACGCCGCCGTCGCCCACATCCGGCTGTGGACCTCCGGGCACACCGAGGCCATCGTCACCACCTCGCAGGCCGCGGCCCGCCGCTTCACCCAACTGGTCGACTCCACGACCGTCGCCGTCAACGCCTCCACCCGCTTCACCGACGGCGGCCAGTTCGGCTTCGGCGCGGAGATCGGCATCTCCACCCAGAAGCTGCACGCCCGCGGCCCCATGGGCCTGCCGGAACTGACCTCCACGAAGTACATCGTGACCGGCGACGGTCACATTCGGTAAGTGATGTAACTCTCCGTACCGGTGGGCGAATTCGCCCACCGGCTGCCCAAACGCACCGCCCGGGGCTACGCTGAACGCGTGCCGGACGACGTAGGGGGCAAGCCGTTCCCGGACGGCTGGGAGCCCGACGACGACCGCGGGGGCGCGGACGATGACTTCGCCTCCGTGGTGTTCGACGAGGACTTCGTCAGAGCCGCCGCCATCCACGAACCCAGCGCCGTCGAGCGTCTGCTCGCCGCCGCCCAGGCCCGTGCCGAGGCGGAGGCGGCCCGTGCCCGCGCGGGCGCCGGAGCCCCCGACGACGAGCTCTACGACGACGGCTACGACCCCTACCGCTCGGCCCGCGACCCGGACGACCTCGGCGGCCCAGGGCTGCCCGGCGGCGCCGAGGCGGGCCCCTACGGCCGCTTCGGCGGCGTGCTGCGCCCCTACCGGGGCCGCGCCCGCTGGCACCGGCCCATCGCCTGGCTGATGGCCGTGATCATGGGTATCGGCATGGTCGCCCTCGCCTTCTCCGCCGTCTACCGCGGTGCCTCCTCCGGCCGCGAGGACAAGGCCCCGCCGCCCCCCGCCACGAGCAACGTCGACAACCCGTCGAACGCGGCGGCGCCCGCCCAGTCCCCGCCCGCCGCCACTGAAGGCCGGCCGCCGGTGATCGGCGGTGCCCCGGGCACGGAAGGCCTGGCGGCCCCCTCGCCCACGGCCTCGTCCTCCGCCCCGGGCGCAGGGACCGCTTCCGGCACGGCCGCCCCGGCTTCCGCTTTCGCCTCGGCCCCAGCTCCGGCCTCGGCCTCGGCCGATTTCGGGGCGCCCGCCGTATCGGCTTCGAGCCGGCGCTGAACGCCCCCTGAGCAGCCTCTGAACCGGCGCGGGGCAACTCGTCGGAAGTTGACGCGCACCAGCGCGTTTACCTTTCCCCCGCGAGACCTACCCTGAAGGTATGGCAGGGCTTGGAGAGCCACCCGAGGAAGCACCGGAGGGTCTCCCCGGCGGTGGCGACGACGAGTACCGGTCCGTCGTCTTCGACGAATCGTTCGTCCGCGCCGCCCGCCTCCAGGAGTTCTCCGCGCAGGAACGGATGCGCGAGCACGCGCGGGCCGTGCGCTCCCGCCCGGGCTGGTCCCCCCGAGCCTTCTCCAAACCCGCCATCGCGTTGGTGCTGCTGCTCCTCATAGCCTTCACCACCGCCATCTACATGGGCGTCCGCCACCCGTACCAGCCGCCCCCGACCGGCCGCCCCGAGCCGCTGCGCATGTCCGTGGTCCCACTGGCCCCCCAGGACCCGGTGCCCGGTGGCGACGCCGAGCAGCTCTTCGCCCACAGCCCCGCCGCCCAGTTCCGCACCGGCGGCTCCGGGATCAACCTGCCGTCGGCCACCAGGACCACGCACTTCTCCGAGGCCCAGGTGATGAACGCCCTCTCCATCGCCAAGGACTACCTGGTCAAGTCGTCCCTGGACCCCGATGTCCTGGCCGGCGGCCCGGACCATCAGATCCGGGTGCTGCTCGACCCCGATCTGATGGCCCAGTTCGACCAGAGCCTGGCCACCCCGGCCGACGACGGCAGGCACTCGGCCACCGGCTGGTTGGTCCGCTTCGATCCGGCCAAAGTGGCCCTCGCCGATCCCCGGATCCGCGTCCAGGGCTCGATGAGCTATACGGAGTCCGACCCGGACGCCCTCCTCGTCGCCACCGACTACGTCTTCGTGTACGCCCTGCACCCCGCCGGGAACGGGCCGCACACCGAGGACGCCTCGCTCTTCACCGTTCGCCGCGAG
This sequence comes from Streptomyces sp. CB01201, assembly GCF_002803085.1. GTDB lineage: Bacteria > Actinomycetota > Actinomycetes > Streptomycetales > Streptomycetaceae > Streptomyces > Streptomyces hundungensis. The sequence goes on from NZ_NNBJ01000016.1 coordinate 28,371, forward strand.
CTGACCTTCCGGCTCGACCGCGAGGACCTGCGGCTGAACCGTACGGAGATCCAGGTCAGCACCGAGCAGGCCGGACCGCAGGCCTGCTCGGCCGATGTGGCGAGCCGGCTGCGGCCGCTCCTGGCGGGGGAGCGGGCGAGCGGGCAGGGCCCGGCCGGCACCGATCCGTACGCGACCGGTCCCGCCCCCGAGGCGCTCTGCGGCACCCTGGCCACCGGCGCGCAGCCGTCCCCGTCGACCGCGCAGCCGTCCCCGGCGACCGGCTGACCCGCTTCCGTCCCCTCGGCCGCCTCTGATCACGGCCGCCGTCCCGGCCGCCGTATCAGCCTCCGACCCCGCTTCCGTCCCAGCCCCCGTCTCAGCCCTTTCCGCCCCCGTTCTGCTCCGGCTTCGCGTCCGTCGGGCCGTCGTCGGGGCCGTCGTCCGGGCCGGCCCCCTTGTCGGAGGCCGAGGACGAGGGCCGTGTCCCGGTGCCCGTGAACCTGTCCCTCAGCTTGCCGCCCAGGTCCGCCGTGCCGCCCGCGATGTCGCCGACCAGCTTCATCAGCGGGTCCTTGCTGCTCTTGACCGAGTCGGCGTAGGAGGCCGCGGACTCCCGGAAGGAGTCGGTCACCGAGGTGTCCTTGTCCTGGTCGCGGCGCGGATAGTGGCCGTCCATGATCCGCTGGTAGTCGCGGCTCTCGGCCCACTTCTTCAGCTCGGCTGCACGCACCGTGGTGAACGGGTGGGTACGGGGCAGCACATTGAGGATCTTCAGCACCGAGTCGCGCAGGTCGCCCTCCGCCTCGTACTCCTCGGCCTGCTCCAGGAACGCGTCCACGTTCATCTCGTGCAGGTGGTTGCCGCCCGCTATCTTCATCAGGCCCCGCATCGAGGCCTTCAGATCCTGGCCCACCAGCAGGCCCGCCCGGTCCGCGGACAGCTCCGACTTGCGGAACCACTCGCGCAGCGCGGTGACGATCGCCATGATCGCCACGTTGCCCAGCGGGATCCAGGCGACCTTCAGGGCGAGGTTGGTGAGGAAGAGCAGGATCGTGCGGTAGACGGAGTGGCCGGAGAGGGCGTGACCCACCTCGTGGCCGACGACCGCGCGCATCTCCTCCTCGTCGAGCAGCTCGACCAGGCCCGTCGTCACCACGATGATCGGCTCGTCGAGGCCGATGCACATCGCGTTCGGCTGCGGGTTCTGCGTCACGTACATCGGGGGGACCTTCTCCAGGTCCAGGATGTAACAGGCGTCCCGCAGCATGGAGTTGAGGTGGGCGAACTGGGCGTCGCTGACCCGCACCGAGTCCGAGAGGAACAGGAGTCTCAGGCTCCGCTCGGGCAGCAGCCCGCTCAGTGCCTTGAAGACGGTGTCGAAGCCGGTCAGCTTGCGCAGCGCGACCAGCGCCGAGCGGTCCGCGGGGTGTTCGTAGGCCCGGGAGGAGATCCCGGGGAACCTGCGCCGCTGCCTGCTCGGCACGGTGTCGTTGATGTCCTCGGTCATGGGTGCCCCCTGTCGTTCGAGTCGTCGGCTCGTCCCCCTGACGACATCCACATTAGGCGGTGGCGATACCGTGGCCCGGGGGCCTGTGGATAACTTCGAGGAGACCTGCCATGCCCGACACCATGCCGGACGTCGTCACCGCTCTCGCCTCAGCGTCCGGCCAGGGGCCGGGCGCGCTGCTGCGGATCCTGCTGCTCGGCTCGATGGTCGGAGCGGCCCTCCTGGCCTGGTTCCTGCTGCGCGGATACCGCTCGAACGGCGGCGACGACAACAAGAACGACTGAGTCGGCGTGAGCGTGCCCGGACCGCCCGCATACGATGTGGGCGAAGTCTCCGCCCCGACTCCCGGATAGGTCCTGCCGAAGATGAGCCTCCACAGCACCGCCGCCAACCTGGTCTCGCTCGCCGAAGGCGCCGAGCACGGTGGCAACCACGAAAGCCTCCAGCCCTGGTTGACGGGCGGCGGCGCGCTGTTCGCCCTCCTTCTCCTGCTGTGGATCACCACCCGCTTCAACCGCGACCGCTGAGTCGGGCCGAAAAGCCGGGCCAGTAGGCTCTGCACGCATGGGAGAGCAGGAAGTGCCTACCGGTCCGGTGAAGCGTCGCATCGGCGTGATGGGCGGAACGTTCGATCCGATCCATCACGGACACCTCGTGGCCGCCAGTGAGGTGGCCTCGCAGTTCCACCTGGACGAGGTCGTGTTCGTGCCGACCGGGCAGCCGTGGCAGAAGAGCCACAAGCTGGTCTCCCCGGCCGAGGACCGCTATCTGATGACGGTCATCGCCACCGCGTCGAACCCCCAGTTCTCGGTCAGCCGCATCGACATCGACCGCGGTGGTGCGACGTACACCATCGACACGCTGCGGGATCTGCGCGAGCGCAACAGCGACGCGGACCTCTTCTTCATCACCGGTGCCGACGCGCTCGGCCAGATCCTCACCTGGCGCGACGCCGAGGAACTGTTCTCGCTGGCCCACTTCATCGGTGTGACGCGGCCCGGCCACGTCCTGACGGACGACGGGCTGCCCGAGGGCGGTGTCTCGCTGGTGGAGGTGCCGGCCCTGGCGATCTCCTCGACGGACTGCCGCGCACGGGTCGCGCAGGGCGACCCCGTCTGGTATCTGGTTCCGGACGGTGTGGTCCGCTACATCGACAAGCGCCAGCTGTATCGCGGCGAGTGAGTCCAGCTGTACCGCCTGTACGTCGGCGAGTGAGAGAAGGCCACCGGTGAACGACCGCCAGTACGACCCGTATGCGCCCCAGGTGCAGCTGGTCGGATACGACGAGTACGGCCGGCCGGTGTACCAGCAGGTCCCGCCGCAGCAGCAGGCGTACGACCCGTACGCCCAGCCGCAGGAACCCCAGCAACCGCCCCAGCAGCAGGGGTACGGGTACGACCAGACCTATGTGCCGCAGCAGTCGACCTACGACCCGTACGGGCAGCAGCAGGCAGGGCAGCAGCCGCCGCAGCCGTCGCCGGACCAGCAGGTGCACCAGGCCGCGCAGGCGCAGCAGCCCCAACAGCCCCAACAGTCCCAACAGCACCAGCAGTTCACGGAGAACCAGGCCTTTCCGCAGCAGGGCTACGGGCACGACTACGGCACCGCCCAGCAGCCCGCCGTCCAGGAACCCGCGCCGGACCCGGAGCCGCAGGGCGCGCCCGTGGTGCCTCAGCAGCGCCGGGACGGGAAGGCCGCGGGAGGTGAACGCGGCCCCGGTACCGAGGAGTTCGCGTTCATAGAGGAGCCCGACGAGGACTCCGAGGACGTCATCGACTGGCTCAAGTTCACCGAGAGCCGCAGCGAACGCCGTGAGGAGGCCAAGCGCCGCGGACGCAAGCGGGGCGTGGCGCTCATCGTGGCGTTCGTCCTGGTCGTGGTGGGCGGCGTCGGCTATCTGTGGTTCGCCGGAAAGCTTCCCGGCCTCTCGTCGTCCGCCGATTCCACGAAGGACGGGGCCGCCCCGGTCGGGGCGCAGAAGCGGGACGTCATCGTCGTCCACCTGCACAACACCAAGGCGGGCGGCACCTCCACGGCGCTTCTCGTCAACAACGTGACCACCAAGCAGGGCACCACCGTGCTGCTGCCCAACACGCTCGCCGTGACCGACGACGACGGCAACCGCACCACGTTGGGCAAGTCGGTGGACTCCGACGGCTCGCAGGGCACCCGTGACGCGCTCTCCAACCTCCTCGGCGCCAAGATCACCGGCAGCTGGCGGCTCGACACCCCGTACCTGGAGAACCTCGTCGACCTCGTCGGAAACATCGACATCAGTACGGACACCGACGTACCCGGCGCCAAACAGGGCGGCGACCCGCTGGTGAAGAAGGGCGACGACCAGACCCTCACCGGACAGATGGCCGTCGCCTACGCCACCTACCGGGGCCCCGGCGAGGCCGAGACCAAGCAGCTCCAGCGGTTCGGCACGGTGATGTACGGCGTGCTGCGCAAGATCTCCGACGACCCGAAGGCGGCCACCATCACCGTCCAGACGCTCGCGCAGATCCTCGACCCCTCGCTGCCCGAGAGCGACCTGGGCGCCTCCCTGGCCAAGCTCGCCGAGCACGCCAAGATCGGCGCGTACAAGACGGCGCTCCTGCCCGTGCAGCCCGACGGCACCCTGAGCCAGCAGGCCAGTGACAGCGTGGTCAAGGACGTTCTCGGCGGCAAGCTGGGCGGCGGAGCGGACCAGGGCTCCGCGCTGCGGGTCGGGGTGAAGAACGCCAGCGGCAACAGCAAGGCCGCCGAGGCCGCCCGGGTCGCCCTCGTCAATGGCGGCTACACCTTCATCGACGCCGGAAGCGCCGGTTCGCAGGCCGCCTCGCAGGTCCTGTACGGCGACGAGGCGAAGAAGGCGAACGCCGTCGAGGTCGCCAAGACGCTCGGCCTGCCGGACAGCGCCGTCAAACAGGGCGGTGCGGCCGCCAACGCGGACGTGTCGGTCGTGATCGGCAAGGACTACAAGGCGCCGAAGTGAAAGGCCGCAGAGCACTGAAGCGAGGGGCCGCGCGGCGCTGAAGCCAGGGGCCGCGCGGTGCTGAAATGCAGGGCTGCGCGGCGCTGGAGTGAAGCGCCGCGCGGCGTCGGGGTGAGGGCCCCGGAGCAATGCTTTCGGGGCTGTCGGCGGTCCGTGAGATCCTGGAAACCGATCTGATCCGATCTGACCGCCGACGAAAGCCTGCTTGTGACCGCCACGGACCGTTCCATCGAGCTCATCACCGCCGCCGCTCAGGCGGCTGCCGACCGGCTCGCGCACGACATCATCGCGTACGACGTCAGTGACGTGCTGTCGATCACCGACGCCTTCCTACTCGCCTCCGCGCCCAACGACCGCCAGGTCAAGTCGATCGTCGACGAGATCGAGGAGCGGCTCAACAAGGAGCTCGGCGCCAAGCCGGTGCGCCGCGAGGGCGACCGCGACGCCCGCTGGATCCTGCTCGACTACGTCGACATCGTCGTGCACGTCCAGCACAGCGAGGAGCGTGTCTTCTACGCCCTGGAGCGCCTGTGGAAGGACTGCCCCGAGCTGCCGCTCCCGGACGACGCCATGAAGACCCGCGGCAAGGCGGCCGAGCACGCCGCGCTGACCGGCGCCGACGAGACGGACGGTGAGCTGAGCTGAACGGCACCAAGGGCGGCCGGGGCCGCCGCATCGTCCTGTGGAGGCACGGCCAGACGGCCTGGAACCTGGAACGCCGCTTCCAGGGCTCCACGGACATCGAGCTGACCGAGACGGGCATCGGCCAGGCGCATCGGGCCGCGCGCCTGCTGGCCGCGCTGAAGCCGGACGCGATCGTGGCGTCCGACCTTCAGCGGGCCGCCGCCACCGCCGCCGAGCTGGCGGCCGTGACCGGTCTGCCGGTCGAGCACGACTCGGGCCTGCGGGAGACGTACGCGGGCGCCTGGCAGGGGCTCACGCACGAGGAGATCGTCGCCCAGTACGGCGAGCAGTACGCCGCGTGGAAGCGCGGCGAGCCGGTGCGCCGGGGCGGCGGCGAGCTGGAGACCGAGGTCGCCGACCGGGCCGCCCCGGTCGTGCTGCGCCATGCCGACAAGCTGCCCGACGGCGGCACGCTCGTCGTCGTGAGCCACGGCGGCACCATCCGCACCACCATCGGTCGCCTCCTCGGCCTGGAGGCGCACCACTGGGAAGGCCTCGGCGGCCTCACCAACTGTTGCTGGTCCGTCCTCGGCGAGGGCGCGCGCGGCTGGCGCCTGCTGGAACACAACGCCGGCACACTGCCCGAGCCGGTCCTCGGCGACGACGACTAACCGCTGCTCAGAGGCGGTGACGGGCGGATTTCACTTTCCGGCAGGTCACAGGCTAAAGTTCTTCTTGTTCGCAGCGAGGGACCGCCGAAGAAGCGGGAACAAGCCGAACAGCGGGGCTATAGCTCAGTTGGTAGAGCGCCTGCATGGCATGCAGGAGGTCAGGAGTTCAATTCTCCTTAGCTCCACAGTCGGATCCCGTCCCCTCAGGGGGGCGGGATCTTCTCGTTGTGCGGCCGAAGCTCGTCGTGCGGCCGAAGCCCGCCGTCCGGACAGAACCGGTTGTGTGGCCAGAACTGTGCGTCCGGCGGAGCCCTGTCCTCCGGTGAGTCCGGGGGCGCGCGCATCCGCCCGCGCGCCGCGGCAGCACTCCTTCGCACCGACGGTCCTGTCCGTCCTGGGCGGCCTGTCCGATCTCGTACGGTGACGGCACCGACCCTCTTGCGAGGGCATGGCAGAATCGGGACGGCCGGAGGGGGACGACGGACCGAACGGGAGGGAGCGCGCGATGCCCGCGAGTCGCGAAGAATTCCCGCAGTCGTCCGGCGGACCGCGCGCCTCGGCTTCCAGCGCCCCCCTGAGCTGCCCGTCCTGCGGCTCCGCACACGTCGCCCAGATGCTCGGCGACAACGGCGGAGTGTCCTACGTGTGCACGGCCTGCGGCCACAGCTGGAGCTGAACATGGGTGCACACAGGCGGAAATGCGACTGGTGCGGCAGTGGTACGCCCATCGTCAGGGACATGGATCCGGTCAACACCGACTATCAGTACTGGTGCGAGGAATGCGCCCGGGCGCTGATCATAAAGGGCGACCCGATCGAGACCTACCGGGAACTTGAGGGCGAGCCGATCTACGGCCGACTCCTCGAAGCGCACTGCACCCTCAAGCGCTTCTACTCCTTCGCGACGGCCTGAGCGCCGCGAGCACGAGGAAACCCACCCCCGCCAGCGTATAGAGCGCGGAGAGCGCCATCTGGCCGCCGCTCTGGGCCAGTTCGGGCCGGCTCGTGCCATGCGGCACCCACCAGAGCGCGTACAGGCAGAAGACGGCGCCGAGCAGCGCCCAGCGCGACCTCTCGGCCACGAGCAGCACCACCACCGGCACGCACCACACCCAGTGGTGCGACCAGGACACCGGGCTCACCAGAAGCGCCGTCACCGCGCAGGCCGTCGCCGCCCGGGCCCGCTCCCCGCGCAGTTCGGCACGTACGGCGACGGCGAGACCGAGCACCGCCGCGACGACCGCGGCCGCCGTCCACCACGGGCCGGGCTCGCCGGTGTGCAACAGCCGGGCCAGCACCCCGCGCAGCGACTGGTTGGCGGTGTCCTCGGCGTGGCCGACCCGGCCGGCCTCGAACACCATCGACGTCCAGAAGCGCAGCGAGTCGTGGGGGAGCGCCATCGCGGCCGCCGCCGTGGCCGCGCAGAACACCGCGGCGGCCCTGATGGTGACGGCGAGCGGAAAGTTCCCGGCGCCGCTCCTCTTTCGGATGACGGCGGTGATCAGCAGGAAGAGCCCGAACAGCGCGGGCGTGAGCTTCAGCGCGGCGGCGAGGCCGATACCGGTGCCCGCCCGGCGGTCGCCCCGCTCGCGGGTGAGGTCCCAGAGCACGGCGACCGCGAGCAGCAGATTGATCTGGCCGTAGCGCAGGGTGGTCCACACCGGCTCGCACCAGACGGCGAGCGCGGCGATCCACAGCGCGGCCCCGGGCCGGCGCATCCACAGCGGGGCCCCGGGCCGGCCAGGGACCGCGAGCCGCAGCGACAGCTCGGCCAGCGCGACCAGCAGCCCCAGGTTCGCGACGGTAGCCAGGGTCCGCAGTTCGGGGATGCCGGGCAGGGTGAGCGGGGTGAACAGCAGGGCCGCGAACGGCGGGTAGGTGGTGGGCAGCTGCGCCCGGGTGGCGCGCATCGCGTAGAGGTCGGCGCCGGCCCGCACCGTCTGGCCCTCGGCGCGGTAGACCAGCAGGTCGATCATCGAGACCCCCGCGGCCCGCTGAGCGGCCCAGAACGCCGCGAAGGACAGCAGGCAGACGGCGGCCGCGAGCGGCACGGGGCGGCGGGCGGAGGGGAAGCGGGCAGCGGTGTGCACCAGCACCTTCACGGTCACGAAGGTGGACGTTACCGCCCTTCTCCGTACAGAACGGAAACCGATTTGGTGAAGCACCGGGGTGACCGTGTAATGTTCTCGATGTCGCCGCGGGAAACCGGACGACAAAGAAGCAAACAAGGGGCTATAGCTCAGTTGGTAGAGCGCCTGCATGGCATGCAGGAGGTCAGGAGTTCAATTCTCCTTAGCTCCACAGTAAAGAAGGCGGGCCGTCCGATTCGGATGGCCCGCCTTCTTGTTGTGCCTGCCTTGTGATCGAAAACGGTCAACTCCGGCCGCTGCCCAGGGCCTTGCGGCTGGCCTGGGGGAGCGCGGCCGGGGCCTGCTCGATCCGGAGCGCGAGCGCCGGGCAGCGGCGCACGGCCCGTTGGGCGCGCCCCCGCAGATGCATGGGCACGGTGGCGTCGGCGACCAGGGGGTAGCCGTCCGGGCCGAGCCGGATCAGCTCCGGCACGATGTCCGCACAGAGCCCGTGGCCCTCGCACAGCGTCCAGTCCACCAGCACCTTCTCGCCGCTCGGCACGCCCTCCTCGCGGTAGCCCACCGCGGGCAGCGGCAGCACACCGACCGTGGGCCGGCCGCAGCCCCCGCCGAGCACATGGGCCGCCAGGTCGTCCGTGAACGCGGCCAGTGTGGATGCGAGGAAGCGGGCCGAGCCGTCGGGGTGCTTGCAGGCGCCGCGGCCCTTCACCGCACCCGTCACCTCGCGCAGCGCCTCCAGGGCGGCCGGGCCGCCGCCGTTCAGCACATCGGCGAGTCCGCCGGCCGCGGCCGGAAGGCCCAGCCTGCACGGGCCGCACTGGCCCGCCGTTTCCGCCGCGAGCCACTCCGCCACTCGAAGCGCCTCGCCTAGCGCGCATGTGCCCGGCCCGATCGGCAGGATGGCGCCGGCCCCGAGGGCCCCGCCGAGCGCCGAGAGCGAGGCGCGCGAGACGGCCGCGTCGTGGGCGGCCACCGAGTTCAGCCAGCTGCCGTGGTAGCCGCCGGTCAGCACGCCCTGGGGCAGCGCGGGCGCCCCGGCCAGCTGGAGGACGTACCGCAGCGGCACTCCGGTGGGGACCTCGACCACCATCGGGCGGGCCACCGCCCCGGACAACGTCAGGAGGACCGTGCCGGGTTCGCCCGGCTCGCCGGTGTTGCAGAAGCGGCGCGGGCCGATCCGGGCGGCCACCGCGAGCTGCGCGAAGGTCTCGGCGTTGGAGAGCAGCGTCGGGGCGCCGCCGACCCCCGATTCGGCGGCCCGCTCGCGGCGGCCGGGCGGCAGGGCGGGCCCGCCGTCCACGGCCCGGATCACGGCGGAGGCCTCGCCGGACACCATGCGCTCGGGGGTGCGGACCACGCGGGCGCGCAAGGGCGAACTGCGCTTGTCGGCCAGGCCGCGCTCATCGAGGGCGGCACGCACCGAGGCCTCGGTCGAATCGCGGGTGACGGCGATCACCAGCGTGCGGGCCCCGAGGGCCTCGGCGGCCAGCAGGGCGCCGTCCAGGACGAGATGGGGGGCCCGGCACACCAGGACGGTGTCCTTGCGGCAGGCGGGCTCTCCCTCGCTCGCGTTGACGACGACGACCGGGCGTATGCCGCGCCGGATCGCCGCGGAGGCCACCGCCCGCAGTTTGCGGCCGAAGGGGAAACCGGCGCCGCCGCGGCCGTTGAGCGCGATGTCGTCGGCGAGCTGGGCGAGGCGTTCGCCGTCGACCGGTTTCAGCGGGCCGTGCACCTTGAGGTGCATCGGCAGGGCCAGGCGCTCGACGAGGTCGAAGCCCGCGGTCAGATGGGGCAGGCCGACGACGCGGACTTCGGGAACATCGGGGAGGGGCGTGTTCATGGTCGTACTCCTGCGGTTGCGGGCACCGTCACGGGCGTTCCCCCGAGGAACCCGGCTGCGCATGCCAGGGCTCGCCGGCGGCCGGCGGCTGGTAGGGCGCGGACGGCGCGGGGGCGGGCAGCGGCTCGGGGGGACGCGGCGCGGGCGCGGGCCAGCGGGAGGGCGGGGGCGCGGCGGGAGCCAGGGAGACCGCGCGGTAGCCCGCCGAGATGCCGGTGCCCGCGTGGCCGCGTACCTCCTGGCCTGCGGCCGGACGATAGCGGGGAGGGGCCTCGTGCGGCGGCTCGTACAGGGCGCGCGGCTGCTCGAACTGCCGTGTCCTTTCGAGGAGTTCGTCGGCGGCCTGCGCACCACGCAGTGGCCGCGTCTGCCGCTCCTCATACGCCTCACAAGCCTCATAAGAGGGTGCGCCCAAGGGCTCGTAGGGCGGCTCGAAGGCCGACTGCCCGTAACCCGGCGCACCCGGCGCACCCGGCGCACCATCCGAGCCCGGCGCCTCGTACGGCTCGAACGAGGGCGGTGTCGTGGGCCGCGGCGGCACGGCGGGCTCCGGCCGCTCGCTCTCCGGGCGCGGGCGGACGGCGGCGAGCCGGGCGGCGATGCGGCGCTTGACCGGGCGGGGGAGCGCGCGTACGGCCAGCGCGCCCGCGACTCCCGCCAGGCTCAGGGCGTACATCGCGACGACCCAGCCGGCCGGTGGGCGGCCCGCGTACAGGCCGTGCACCAGCGCCGAGCACCAGGCCGGATAGGCCAGCATGTGCACCGCGCGCCAGCGGCTCGCGATGCGGCCCGGGGTGGCGAAGGCGCTGCGCATCGCGCCCGTGGCGGCCGTGAGGACCATCAGGACGCCGGCGAGCGACCCGAAGCCGATCAGGCCGGACGCACCGGTCGTGCCCAGTCCGAACGGGACCACGGCACCGAGCAGGCCGACATGGCCGAGCGCGATCTTGACGGTGACGTGGAGGACCAGGAAGCCGATGGAGGCGACCGCGGTCGCGCGGTGGACGGCCTGCGCCATGAGGCGGTCGCGCGGGGTGAGGAAGAGGCGGTCGGTGGCCAGCAGGCCCCAGGCGACGGAGGCGGTCAGGGAGACCAGGGACAGGACGCCGGCGGTGAAGTCCAGGGCGGCGCGCAGGGCGCCCGACGAGAGGAGCGCCAGCGGCGGTATGAGCAGGGCGACGACGCCGAGTGCGGCGGCGGAGAGTCCGCCTCTACGGGCCGGTCGGCCCAGTGCGGCGGCGGAGAGCCCGCCCCTGCGGGCCGGACGGCCCCGGGCGGTGTTCTGGCGCGGGCGGAGCGGGTGGAGCGGATTGCGAGGTTTCATGGTGGGGCGACTCCGAATGGTTCGGCAAAGCGGTCCCGTGGCGGCATGCTAGGTCGCCCCATACCAGCCGGTACGGGGTTTGAGCGGTTGCCCCAGAAGAGGGCGGTACGCGGAGTAACCTCGCCCCCGGGCACCCCCCGGGCACCCCCCGGGCACCCCCCGGGGGCATGTGCGGGCCCCACCGGTATGCACCGCGGCACCCCCCACGGACACTCCGTGCGGCCCTTGCGGGGCCTGCGGTACCCTGACGCCATGCGTGCCGTACGCCTTCTGCTTAGCGAGCCGCGCTGAACACTCCCGACCGATGAACAGATCCGGTCGGACTCGGCGCGGCGCCCCCTCCTGTGCGAGGGGTTTTTTCGTTTGGCGATTCGATGGCGGATCGACGGACGAACGCTCGTAACCGCTGGCAGAGACGATCGATGGAGCTTTGAGGACATGAGCGAGACGAATACCGCTGCCGCCGCAGAGACGGCCGCGCCGCACCGCTACACGGCGGCCATGGCCGCCGACATCGAGGCACGCTGGCAGGACTTCTGGGACGCCGACGGCACCTACGCGGCGCCGAACCCGACGGGCGACCTGGCCGGTGACCCGGCGGTCGCCGCGCGGCCCAAGAAGTTCATCATGGACATGTTCCCGTACCCCTCGGGCTCGGGCCTGCACGTCGGCCACCCGCTGGGCTACATCGCCACCGACGTCTACGCCCGCCACCAGCGCATGACCGGCCACAACGTGCTGCACACGCTGGGCTTCGACGCCTTCGGCCTGCCCGCCGAGCAGCACGCGGTCGCCACCGGCACGCACCCGCGGGTGTCGACCGAGGCCGCCATGGACAACATGAAGCGCCAGCTGCGCCGGCTGGGCCTGGGCCACGACAAGCGCCGGTCGATCGCGACGATCGACCCGGAGTACTACAAGTGGACCCAGTGGATCTTCCTGCAGATCTTCAACTCCTGGTACGACGCCGACGCGCAGAAGGCCCGCCCGATCGCCGAGCTGGTCGCCGCGTTCGAGGACGGCAGCCGTGAGGTCCCCGGCGGCCGCGCCTGGGCCGCGCTGAGCGAGGCCGAGCGCGCCGACGTCCTGGGCGAGTACCGCCTGGCGTACGCCTCCGACGCGCCGGTCAACTGGTGCCCCGGCCTGGGCACCGTCCTGGCCAACGAGGAGGTCACCGCCGACGGCCGCTCCGAGCGCGGCAACTTCCCCGTCTTCAAGTCCAAGCTGCGCCAGTGGAACATGCGGATCACCGCCTACGCGGACCGTCTGATCGACGACCTGGACGCGCTGGACTGGCCGGACGCGATCAAGCTGCAACAGCGCAACTGGATCGGCCGCTCCGAGGGCGCCCGCGTCGACTTCGAGGTCACCGACACCGACGCGATCACCGTCTTCACGACCCGCCAGGACACCCTGTTCGGCGCGACCTACATGGTCCTGGCGCCCGAGCACGAGCTGGTCGACACGATCGTCCCGGCCGCCTGGCCCGAGGGCACCCACGACGTGTGGACGGGCGGCCACGCCTCCCCGGCCGAGGCCGTGGCCAAGTACCGCGCGTTCGCCGCGGCCAAGTCGGACGTGGAGCGTCAGGCCGACGCCAAGGAGAAGACCGGCGTCTTCACCGGCGCGTTCGCCACCAACCCGGTGAGCGGCGAAAAGGTTCCCGTCTTCATCGCCGACTACGTACTGATGGGGTACGGCACCGGCGCGATCATGGCCGTCCCGGCGCACGACACCCGCGACTTCGCCTTCGCGCGCGCCTTCGAGCTGCCCATGCGCTGCGTCGTGCAGCCCGACGACGACCGCGGCACCGACGCCTCGACGTGGGACGACGCCTTCGGCTCCTACGAGGCGAAGCTGGTCAACTCCGCTGGCGCCGACATCTCGCTGGACGGCCTGGGCGTCGTCGAGGCCAAGGCGAAGATGACCGACTGGCTGACCGAGCGCGGCATTGGCGAGGGCACCGTCAACTTCCGGCTGCGCGACTGGCTGTTCAGCCGCCAGCGCTACTGGGGCGAGCCCTTCCCGATCGTCTACGACGAGGAAGGCATCGCCCACTCGCTGCCCGAGTCGATGCTGCCCCTGGAGCTGCCGGAGGTCGACGACTACTCGCCGCGCACCTTCGAGCCCGACGACGCCAACACCTCGCCCGAGACCCCGCTGTCCCGCAACGAGGACTGGGTCAACGTCGAGCTGGACCTGGGCGACGGCGTCAAGAAGTACCGCCGCGAGACCAACACCATGCCCAACTGGGCGGGTTCCTGCTGGTACGAGCTGCGCTACCTGGACCCGCACAACAGCGACAAGCTGGTCGACCCCGCCATCGAGCAGTACTGGATGGGTCCGCGCGACGGCATGCCCACCGGCGGTGTCGACCTCTACGTCGGCGGCGCCGAGCACGCCGTACTGCACCTGCTGTACGCGCGCTTCTGGTCCAAGGTCCTGTTCGACCTGGGTCACATCTCGTCGGCCGAGCCGTTCCACAAGCTGTACAACCAGGGCATGATCCAGGCGTACGTCTACCGGGACAGCCGCGGTTTCCCGGTGCCGGCCGCCGAGGTCGAGGAGCGCGACGGCAAGTTCTTCCACGCGGGCGAGCCCGTCAAGCGCGAGCTGGGCAAGATGGGCAAGTCCCTGAAGAACGCGGTCACTCCGGACGAGATCTGCACCGAGTACGGCGCCGACACCCTGCGCCTGTACGAGATGGCGATGGGCCCGCTGGACGTCTCGCGCCCCTGGGACACCCGCGCGGTCGTCGGCCAGTACCGGCTGTTGCAGCGGCTGTGGCGCAACATCGTCGACGAGGCGACCGGCGAGGTCACCGTCACCGACGCCGAGCCCGACGAGGCGACGCTGCGCGCCCTGCACAAGGCGATCGACGGAGCCGGCGGCGACCTGGCGGGGCTGCGCTTCAACACCGCCATCGCCAAGATCACCGAGCTGAACAACCACCTGACCAAGGCGGGCGGCCCGCTGGCCCGGCCGGTGGCCGAACAGCTGGTACTGCTGATCGCCCCGCTGGCCCCGCACATCGCCGAGGAGCTGTGGCGCAAGCTGGGCCACACCGACTCCGTGGTGCACCGCGACTTCCCCGTCGCCGACCCCGCGTACGTCGTGGACGAGGCCGTGACCTGCGTCGTCCAGATCAAGGGCAAGGTCAAGGCCCGCCTGGAGGTGCCGCCCGGCATCTCCGACGACGAGCTGGAGAAGCTGGCGCTGGCCGACGAGGGCGTCGTCGCGGCGCTGGACGGCGCGGGCATCCGCAAGGTCATCGTGCGCGCGCCGAAGCTGGTGAACATCGTCCCCGCGTAAGGGCCGAAGCGGCACCGGGGGCTTTCCCCTACGGGCAGGTTGGGGGTTCCGCGGGAACCCACGGCCTGCCCGTTCCGTTTACGGTGGAGGGGACGATGCCGACCGACCGAGGGGACGTTCATGGAAGCCGCGATCCTGATCATGGCGCTGCTGTTCGTCGCCTTCGTGGCGCTCGGCGTGTACGTGACGGTCAAGGTGGTCGGCGCCGCCAAGCGCGGGGTGGAGCACACGGTCACCCAGGCGCGGCGGACGGTGGAGGACACCACGCTGAGGGCCAAGAGCGTCGGCCAGCCCGGTGTCGCCGGCCAGCTCGCCCAGCTCAGGCTCTCGCTGCGCACCTCGATGCGGGCGACCCAGGAGGCGCTGCACGCCCGGCTGGCCGAGGACGAATCCCTGAAGGAGTCGCTCGCCCTGTTCGAGCGGCTCAGCGGGCACGGCCACGAACTGGACGACGAGCTGAGGCGGCTGGAGCGCGAGCCGGACAAGCGCAAGGTCGCGGAGCGGATGCCGGAGCTCCGCGAGCGCACCGAGCGGATCACGCACTCCGCGGACTCGCTGCGCTGGGCGGCCCGCGACCGGGCACGCCAGTTCGCCGACGACGATCTCGCCTCGCTCAGCCAGCAGATCGAGATGGAGTCGGGTGCCCTGCGGGACTGGTCGGTCAAGGGCCCCACGACGGGTGAAAACCCTTACGGGGACGACGTTCCGGGCCACCCCGCACCGCAGGCCCGGACCGCGCAGCCCCGGACCTCGCAGGACCAGGCACCGCACGTCCAGGCACCGCAGGCGATAGGCCCGACCCAGCAGCCGGTGACCTACCCCTGGCAGAAGGCGCCCCGTCCCGAGGCGACCAGCTGACCAAGCACCCGTGACCGATGACGCACGCCGGCCGGCCTCGAAGCGGTGAGCTGATGGCGCCTCCGTGGATGCCCGTCCGGATGCGGCGAGCTCATGATGCCGCCGCGGGTGCCCGTCCGGATGCCCTGGATGTCCTGGTCGGCGACGGCGAACACCAGGTCAAGGCACGGGAACAGGGCCCCGCGGGCTGACCCGAACTGATCATTGCCCCGGGGCCGGACTGCCGCGCGACGCCCTCGGCAGGTAACCTCCCGCTCATGTCCCGCCATGTCGCGATCGTCACCGATTCCACGGCCTATCTGCCGCCGCAGACGATGGAGCGGCACCACATCACCGCAGTGCCACTGACCGTTGTCCTGGGGGACCAGGCGCTGGAAGAGGGCACCGAGATCTCGGCCCGTTCCCTCGCGATCGCCCTGCAGAAACGACGCCCCGTCACCACTTCCCGGCCCAGCCCGGCGGTATTCGCGGCCGCCTACCGCAAGGTCGCCGAGGCGGGGGCGACCTCGATCGTCTCCCTGCATCTGTCGGCCGAGATCTCCGGCACCTATGACGCCGCCGTACTGGCCGCCAAGGACGCGCCGGTGCCGGTACGGGTCGTCGACACCGGCATGGTCGCGATGGCCCTCGGCTTCTGCGCGCTGTCCGCGGCTGAGGTCGCCGAGGCGGGCGGGACCCTGGACGAAGCGGTGGCCGCCGCCGAGAAGCGGGCCGGCGCCACCTCCGCCTTCTTCTACGTCGACACCCTGGACTATCTACGCCGGGGCGGCCGGATCGGGGCGGCGCAGGCCCTGCTCGGCTCGGCCCTCGCGGTCAAGCCGCTGCTCCAGCTCGACGGCGGCCGGGTCGACATGCTGGAGAAGGTGCGCACCGCCTCGAAGGCCATCGCACGCCTGGAGGAGATCGTGGTCGAGCGGGCCGGGAGCAGCCCGGTCGACATCGCCGTGCACCATCTCGCGGCACCCGACCGCGCCACCGCGCTCGCCGACCGGCTGCGGGCGCGGGTGCCGGGCCTGGTCGACCTGCACATGAGCGAGGTCGGAGCGGTGATCGGTGCGCATACGGGACCGGGACTGCTGGGCGCCATCGTCTCTCCGCGCTGAACGAGCCCGGGAGCCCGGCGAGGGCCTCCCGATCCGGAGCATCCCCTCCTCCGCACCCTCCTCAGCTCACTCAACAGCTCCCGCAACTCCCTCTTGCGGGTGGCCGAGTTATCCACAACTGGCCGGTTTTCCACGGAAATTGAGGGTGCTCAGCGGGCCGGGGTCCGGGTGCCTAACGTATCGTGACATGGCAATCCGATCACCACGCACCGCCACGAGCGGACCGGGCCGGGCCCCCGGCTCGGACGGCCGCATCCGTACCCACCACGGCCACGGCCGCCGGGGTCGCGCCGCCCCGGCTCACACATCAGTCCTGAGCGCACGCAGGCGCGCGGACGCGCTCTTCCTGCCGTCCCCGCCGGGCACGGCGGCCCCACCGCCGGATCCGGCCGCCACGCCCTCTTCGGCTCCGCCTTCGGGCCTGCCTTCGGCCCCGCCTTCGGTCCTGCCCGAGACGTCGGCCGACCTCCCCCCGAGCGCCACCTTCCCCGCTCCCGGTGTACGTGCGCGGATCGGGGCGGCCGTGCGGGAGCGGCTTCCGCTGTGGGCCCAGTCGAGATGCGGGCTCGCGCCGCGCAGCCTGGCCGCGCTGTGCGTGGTGCTGGTGGTCGCGGCGGGGTTCGCCGTCCATCACTTCTGGACCGGGCGGCCGCAGTCCGTACGCGCTCCCGAACTGGTCGACGGGGCTGAGCCTGCACCGTCGGGGTCGTCGGGGTCCCCGCCTGCGACCGCGGGAAGGCGGGCGGCCCACGGCTCCGGGAGCGGAGGCGAGAACACCGACGCGCCACCCCGTCCGGTGGCGAACGCGGCGCCGTCACCGGTGGGAGTGCTCGTGGTGGACGTGGGCGGGAAGGTGCGGCGGCCCGGGATCTACCGGCTGCCCAACGGATCCCGGGTGGCCGACGCGCTGGCCGCGGCGGGCGGTGTACGCGAGGGCGCGGATCTGACGGGCCTCAACCGGGCGCGGCCACTCGCGGACGGCGAGCAGGTGCTGGCCGGGATGCCGGGCGGGGCTCCGGTCGGGCCCGGTGCCGAGGCCGGAAGCGCCGGCCCCGTCGGCGGAGCGGGCGGGCCGGTCAGTCTCAACTCCGCCTCGGTGGACCAGTTGGACGGGCTGCCCGGCGTCGGCCCGGTGCTCGCGCGGCACATCGTGGACTACCGGGCCCAGCACGGCGGCTTCCGCTCCGTCGATGAACTGCGCGAGGTCAATGGGATCGGCGAGCGGCGGTTCAACGACCTCCAGCCTCTGGTGCGGTTGTGATCCGCCCCGACGTCCACGCCGAGGCCGGCCACCGGCTGGGCGCGGCCAACCCCTTCCGGGAGGGCCCGACGGATCTGCGCCTGGTCGGCCCCGCGCTCGGAGCGTGGGCCGGTACGGCTGCGGCGGTCAACGCATCGGCGGATGTAGCCGGTTGGGGAATGGTCTTGTGCCTCGCCGTGGCCGGAGTGCTAGTGGCGCCGACGGCCGGCCGAGCGCTCGCGCGGTGGCTGGCGGATGTGAAGGCGGGGGTGCGACGGGAGCCGGACGGGGCCGAGTACGGGGGGCAGGACGGAGATGGGGATGGGGAGGTGAACGCGGACGGAGACGGTGTGACGGAGCCGGGCGGCCGGTCCGATCAGGGGATCTGGCGGTACCGGGGCGCGGTGGCCGCGGTGCTGGTCTGTGCGGCCGCCGGGATCGTGGCAGGCGGGCTGCACGCCGCCGAGGCGCGCCGGGGGCCACTGCCCGCGCTCGCGGCCGAATACCGCTATGCCACCGTGGAGTTGGTGGTGCGCGCCGATCCGCGGGCGACCCGGTCGCCGGGCTGGGGCGGTCCTTCGTTCGCGGTGGACGCGGAGGTCGAACGGGTCCTGGGGCCGGGCAGCGGGACCGCGCTGGTCCGTACGCCGGTCCTGGTGATCGCGCCTGCGAGTTGGCAGGGCCTGTTGCCCTCGACCCGGGTGCGGGTGACCGGGCGGCTCGCACCGGCGGACGGAGCGGTCGCCGCCGTACTGAAGGCGCCGGGCGGCCCGCCCCGCGTCACGGGGGCGCCAACTGCCGTACAGCGGCTGGCCGGTGGGCTGAGGTCGGGACTGCGCACGGCGTCCGGCGGGCTGGCGCCGGACGCGCGGGCACTGCTGCCCGGCCTGGTCGTCGGTGACACCTCGCGAGTGACGCCCGAGTTGAAGGCCGCCTTCGAGGCGACCGATCTCACGCACCTCATGGCCGTGTCCGGGAGCAACTTGGCGATCATGCTGGCGCTGTTGGTCGGGGCGCCGGGGCGGGCCCTGCTCGCCGAGCGGGGCGGCCTCGCCCCGCGGCTCGGCATCTCCCTGCGGGCGACCGCCCTGCTGGGTGGGGCGCTCACGCTCGCCTTCGTCGTGGTGTGCCGCCCGGAGCCGAGCGTGCTGCGAGCCGCGGCGTGCGGACTGGTCGCCCTGCTGGCCATCGCCACCGGCAGGCGTCGATCGCTGATCCCGGCTCTGGCCGCCGCCGTACTGCTCCTGGTGCTGTACGCGCCCGAACTGGCCCGCAGTTACGGCTTTCTGCTGTCGGTCCTCGCGACCGGGGCACTGCTCACGATCGCGCCCGGCTGGGCCGCGGCACTGCGCAGGCGCGGGGTGCCTGACCGGCTCGCCGAGGTGCTGGCCGCGGCGGGGGCGGCGCAGGCCGTGTGTGCGCCGGTGGTGGCTGTGTTCGCGGAGCGGGTCAGTCTGGTTGCCGTGCCCTGCAACCTGCTGGCCGAGCCGGCCGTGGCACTGGCCACGGTCGCGGGCTTCGCCGCACTCGCCACGGCCCCGATCGCGATGCCGGCCGCCAAGTTCCTTGCCTGGTGCGCTGGTTGGCCCACCGGGTGGATCGCATCGGTGGCCCGTACCGGAGCGGCGCTGCCCGGGGCGCAGTCGCAGTGGCCCGGCGGCTGGCGCGGGGGACTGCTGCTGGCGCTCGTCACCGGGGTCGCGGTGTTCATCGCCCGCCGACTGCCCCGGTATCCCTGGGCGGCCGCCGCGCTCGCACTTCTCGTTCTGCTCGCCGTGGTGCGGCCCGCTCCGCTGACCAGGCTGGTCACCGGCTGGCCGCCGCCGGGCTGGTCGTACGCCATGTGCGATGTGGGGCAGGGGGACGCCACGGTGATTGCCGCCGGAGCGGGATCGGCGGTGGTGGTCGATACGGGGCCGGAGCCTCTGGCGGTGGACCGATGCCTGCACGAACTCGGCGTGAAACGCGTCCCGTTGCTGCTGCTGACCCACTTCCACGCCGATCACGTAGGGGGCCTCACCGGGGTCTTGCGGGGTCGTTCGGTGGGGGTGATCCAGACGACGGGGTTCGCGGAGCCGCCCGACCAGGCCGCCTTCGTCCGGCGCGCCGCCGCTGTGGGCGACGTGCCCGTGGTGACGGCCGGATACGGCGAGCGGCGGGCCCTTGGCGGGCTCTCCTGGGAGGTGCTGTGGCCACCGCCGACGCGGCGAGCGGGTCTTCCGGGGCCGGGGCCGGTGCCAGGGCCGAGTCCGCTGCCGGGGCTGGTCCCGGACGGGCCGAGTCCGCTGCCGGGGCCAGGGCCGGGGCCGGTGCTGGTCGCGGACGGGCCGAACGACGCCAGTGTGACCCTGCTCGTCCACACCGCTGCCGGGCTGACCCTGCTGCTGCCGGGAGATCTCGAACCGCCCTCCCAGCAGGCCCTGTTGCGGGGGAACCCGGGGCTCGGACGGGTGGATGTCCTCAAGGTCGCGCATCACGGTTCGGCGCACCAGGAGCCCGCGCTGCTCAGAGCCGTACGTCCGAGGCTGGCATTGATCTCGGTGGGCCGGGGCAACCGCTACGGCCACCCCGCGCCCGGCACCGTCGCCGTACTGCGGGCACGGGGAGCGGCGGTGCTGCGTACGGACGTGGACGGGGCGATCGCGGTCACGGGGGTGGGCGAATCGCTGAGGGCCGTGCCGCGGGGGAGGGGCCCGTGACGCGCAGGAGCGGCGTCCGGTCGGCTGCCCAAGACACCCGCTGCCGTCAAGTCACCGGCGGACGAAGGGACTTGCTGAGCGTCAGACGAGCCAGGCTCCTTCGCTCATCAGGTCGCGGCCGGGGATCTCGTTGAGCTCGCGCCAGGCCTGGATGCGCTGGGGGACGACACGGAAGTAGGCGTAGGAGGGGCCGCTGTCGCGCGGATCCCAGATGAGCTTGGCGGCGAAGGCGTCCGCCGAGGCGGTGGGCAGTTCGCCGGACGGGAAGACCGTCGCGGTGCCGGTGATGTGGACGACGTCCCGGGTGTGGCCGAGCGTCACCTGCACCGTGCGGTTGCCGGACTCCAGGTTGCGCAGGGTGGGGTTGGTGCTCCGGGTGCACATCAGGAGGGAGTCGTGTTCCCAGACGAAGGAGAGAGGCATGAGGTGGGGTTCCCCGGAGCTGGAGGCCGTCGCGATCCAGGCGTCCGCGTCCTTTTCAAGGCGGGTCAGGACATCCTGCTTGCGCTGTTCGGGGCTGCGGGCAGGCTCATGTGTCGTCATGTCCCGGAACGCTAGGGGGTTTTGGGGGCCGGGCACCTCGGGCGCCGGACCTAGGTCCGGCGGCCCAGGTCGGAGTGGAGGACGGCCGGGACAGGGCCGGCTCGGCGCACACAAGCGGAATGGCCAATTCGGGCCTCTGGTGACAGGTGCCTCAGCAGTGCCCAGGCTCCACGTTTGCCTCGAACGGCACAACAGTGATCGAATGCGTCTTCGTCAAGGGGTCGCAGTCCTGCTGTGGCGAGGACGGACGAGGATGTCTGCCCCCTGCGCGGCCCGGCAGCAACTTCTTCGCACGGGGGTGCGTGCACAGTGTTCAGCCGCTGGTTCGGCAAGAGCTCGACCAGTTCTCCACTTCGTTCCGGGCCCCTGGCCGGCCTCTCGGTCCCGCCGACCGCGGGCGTGCTCAGCTGTCGTGTGCTCGACCCCGTCAGCGAGCCCGTCCAGCGGGCCGAGTACGTGGTCAGCGATGCCTCGGGCCGCAAGATCGTGGCGGGGGAGACCGACCCGTTCGGCACGCTCATCACGACGGTTCCGGCGGGCGAGTACCGGCTGGCTGTCACCGCCGACGGCTACACCCCCTTCCACGGCAGCGCCAGTGTCCCCGCGAGCGGACTCACGGCGCTCGGCGATGTCACGCTCCAGGTCGCCGCCCCGCCCTCGCTGCCGGACCCGGGCGAGTGGGAACTCGACCCGACGCACTCCCAGATCGGCTTCACCGCGAGCCATATCGGCCTGGCCCGGATCCACGGCCGGTTCAACACGTTCGCCGGAGCCATCCGGATCGGTGAGCGCATGGAGGGGTCGGCGATGCACGTCATCATCGACACCGCGTCCATCGACACCGGGGTCGGCATGCGGGACGACCATCTGCGCTCGGGCGACTTCCTGGACGTCGGGAGCTATCCGACGATGGAGTTCTACAGCGACCGCTTCGTGCACCGGGGCGGCGGCCGGTGGGCCATCATCGGCGGCCTCACGCTGCACGGTGTGAGCCGTACGGTGACGCTGGACACGCAGTACCTGGGCCTGGGGACAGGGCTCGGCGGCGAGACCAGGGGCGCCTGCCGGGCCAGCACCGAGCTGCACCGCGAGGACTTCACGCTCACTTGGCAGACCATGCTGGCGCGGGGGATCGCGGCGATCGGGTCGTCGATCTCGATCGACCTCGACATCCAGGTCGTGCCGAAGGCGGCCTGACCCCGGCCGGTGGGTGGGCTGACCACGGCCGGTGGGCGGCCTGACGCCGGCCGGTGGGTGGGTGGGCTGATGGCTCCGGCAAGGGGGCGGCCGGGCTGACCCCGGTCGGGCGGCGACCAGGGGCGCGGCCCGTGGCGGGTCAGGGGGATTCGAGCCAGCCGTCGTGTTCGGCGACCAGGGTGTCCAGGGCCTTCGGGTCCAGGCGGGCGTCGGGGTCGTCCAGGACGACGAGCCACTGCGCGTCCTCCGCGTCGTCCTCGCCGGCCAGGGCGTCGCGGACCAGCTGGGGCTCCTCGGCGAGGCCGAACAGGTCGGTCAGCTCGGTGGCCACCTCCTCGGCGGCATCGCGGTCCGGGAGCACCAGTACGTGTCGGGTCACATCGTTCACCTGGCCATTCTCCGACATGCCCGGCGGAGCGCGGGGCAGCGGGGGAGCCGGCGGACGGGCGCTGTCAGTGGCCCGTGGGATGCTGGACGGCGATGGCCACCAGGAAGAATTCCACCGACGATCCGCTCGCCCCCGTCACGCTCGCCGTGGGCCAGGAGGACCTGCTGCTCGACCGAGCCGTGCAGCAGGTGGTGGCGGCCGCCCGGGCCGCCGACTCCGACACCGATGTGCGTGACCTGACCTCCGACCAGTTGCAGCCCGGCACGCTGGCCGAGCTGACCAGCCCCTCGCTCTTCGCCGAGCGGAAGGTGGTCGTCGTCCGCAACGCGCAGGACCTGTCGGCGGACACGGTCAAGGACGTGAAGGCGTACCTCGACGCGTCCGCCGAAGAGATCACGCTGGTACTCCTCCACGCGGGCGGTGCCAAGGGCAAGGGGCTGCTCGACGCGGCCCGCAAGGCGGGGGCGCGCGAGGTCGCGTGCCCCAAGACGACGAAGCCGGCCGAGCGGCTCACGTTCGTACGGCAGGAGTTCCGGGCGCTGGGGCGTTCGGCCACGCCCGAGGCGTGCCAGGCGCTCGTCGACGCCATCGGCAGCGATCTGCGGGAGCTGGCCTCCGCGGTGTCGCAGCTGTGCGCGGACGTGGAGGGCACGATCGACGAGGCGATCGTCGGGCGCTACTACACGGGGCGGGCCGAGGCGTCCAGCTTCACCGTCGCGGACCGGGCGGTGGAGGGGCGGGCCGCGGAGGCGCTGGAGGCGCTGCGCTGGTCGCTGTCCACGGGGGTCGCGCCGGTTCTGATCACCAGCGCGCTGGCGCAGGGGGTACGGGCGATCGGGAAGCTGTCTTCCGCACGGGGTGGGCGGCCGGCGGATCTCGCGCGGGAGCTCGGGATGCCGCCGTGGAAGATCGACCGGGTGCGGCAGCAGATGCGGGGCTGGACACCGGACGGGGTTTCCTTGGCCCTGCGGGCCGTGGCCGAGGCGGATGCGGGGGTGAAGGGCGGGGGGGACGATCCCGAGTACGCCCTGGAGAAGGCCGTCGTCGCCATTGCGCGGGCGGCACGATCGGGGCGCTAGCACGACGCGCTGGCCCCCTTGAGCCCGGGGCTTCGCCCCCGCCCCCTGCTGTTGGTCGTCCGGTGCGGGTGGTCGTGGGTTGTTCGCGCAGTTCCCCGCGCCCCTGGGGGGTTTGGGCTGCGCCCTGCTTACCCTTCGCTGTCTGTTCGTAGGGTGCGGGTGGTCGTGGGTTGTTCGCGCAGTTCCCCGCGCCCCTGGGGGGCGCTTGGCTTGGGCCCTGCTGTCCCCCTCGGCCGCGTGTTGTTGGTGGTTCGGTGCGGGTGGTCGTGGGCTGTTCGCGCAGTTCCTCGCGCCCCTGAGAGGCGGCCTGGGTGTGGGCTGTCTTCTTGCCGGGTGCCTGTTCGTAGGGTGCGTGTGGGCGTGGGTCGGTCGTGTGGGTCCTCGCGGTCCTGCCGTCTGGCGTCGTCGCCGTGGGCTGCCCGGCGATAGATAGCAGGGGGGACTCCCCATAGGGGGCCGCCCCGTACCGGAACGCGGTTCCGGGCGGTCCGGTCGGTGCTGTTCCAGTTCGGCTCAAGTCCTGCGCTAGTACGGGCCGTTGTGATGGGGCGAGTGCAATGCGAGGGCGGCGGCCTCCGTGAGCCCGGGCGCGCTGGGGACGGGGCCACACCGGATAGCGGTCCGCCGTACCAGCCCGATCCGCACCACGAGTTTCCGCGCATCAGCCAATCCTCGAACCCAACCCCCGACCTTCAACCCCCCACCCGGACAAGTCCTTTGGAGGACTTTATGAGCCACCTCATCATCGGTCTCGCCGTCACCGTCGCCGTCTGCCTGGTCGTCAAGTTCGGTGGCGATGCCCTCAAGAAGCGCCGCGACTAGGCGGTATGCCCGGGACCGGAGGGCCCGCCGACCACCCCGGTCGGCGGGCCTCCCGTATGCCTGCATTGCGCGTGTCTCGACTCTCAACTCTCAACGCCAATACCAACGCCAACGCCAACGGCGGCAAGAACTTCAGCGCACGCGCCAACAGCCAAGTGCCCGCAGAGGGGAGACCCTGCGGGCACTTGGGGTGTGTGGGGGCGGATCAGGCGTGGCGGCCGCCCCTGCGGTAGGCGAAGGCGGCGAAGGCCGCGAGCAGCGCCGTCCACAGGGCGAGCACGCCCAGGCCGGTGCCGCTCGGCGCGGAGTTCGCGGCCGCGTCCCACGAGAGCTGGGCGTAGCGGTAGACCGGGGTCTCCTTCGACAGCGGCTGGAGCCAGCTGGGCAGCGTGTCGGTCGGCATCATCAGGCCGCCGAGCAACGTCAGCGTCAGATACGAGACGGTGCCGGCGATCTGGGCGAGCTGCGCCTTGAAGAGGTAGCCGATGCCGATGCCGAGCATCGCGAGCGGGGCGATGCCGACCCAGAGCAGCAGGAAGATCTCCAGCCATGTGCCGGGCGACAGGTCCACGCCCCGGTAGAACTTGCCGATCAGGCCGATGACCACGATGGGCAGAATGCCGAGGCAGGTGGCGACGGCGCCGCGGGCGACAACGACCTGCACCGGCGAGAGCGGGGTGAGCCGCAGCTGGCGCAGCCAGCCGAGTGCCCGGTCCTCGGCGATGCCGGTGCCGTTGGTGATGACCACGCCGAGCGCGCCGAACGCGGCCGCGCCGACCATGGCCTGCACCAGGGACTCCTGGTCGGGGCCGCCGCCCGCGAGCGTGACATAGAGGCCGACCGGCATGACGAGACTCATCATGAGGTAGCCGCCGTTGCGGACGAGCCGCAGGATTTCGAGGCGGATGTAACCGAGCATCAGGTGGTCCGTCCTTCCGGAGCGGCTGCCGCGTAACGGGACTCGTGGGTGAGCGCGATGAAGGCCTCTTCCAGGCCCACGCCCGACACCTCCAGACCGGTGAAGGCGTCGGCGCGCGACAGCGCGTGCACCGTGGAGTCGGAATCGCTGGTGCGCAGGTGGACACGGCCGCCGCGGTACTCCACGGAGCTGACGCCCGGCAGCAGGTCGAAGCCCTGCTGCCGGCCGCGCGGTACGAAACTGACCGTACGGCCCTCGATCATGGACTTGATCTGCGAAGTGGTGCCGTCGGCGACCACCCGGCCCGAGGCGATGACGACGACGCGGTCGGCGCTGTCGTCGGCCTCTTCGAGGTAGTGCGTCGAGAAGAGCACGGTGTTGCCGCGCTCCGCGTACCGCTGCATCGCGGCCCACAGCTCGCGCCGCGACTCCACGTCGAGTGCGGCGGTCGGCTCGTCGAGGACCACCAGATCCGGGTCGCCGGCCAGCGCGAGGGCGAAGCGCACCCGCTGGGCCTGGCCGCCGGAGAGCCGGTCCACATTGCGGTTCGCGATCTCGGACAGCTCGGCGAGCTCCAGGATCTCCTGGAGCGGCAGCGGCTTGCGGTAGGTCTGGCGGACGAAGTCCACCAGCTCGCGCACCGATACCCGGGGAATCATCTTCCCCTCCTGGAGCATCGCACCCAAGTGCCCCGCTCGCATGGCGAGTTCGGGCTTCTTGCCGAGGACCTCGATCCGGCCGTGGTCCGGTGGGAAGAGCCCGAGGAGCATGTTGATGGTGGTGGACTTGCCGGCACCGTTGGGGCCGAGCAGGGCGACCGTCTCACCTCGATGGATCGTCAGGTCGATCCCGTCGACGGCACGGACGCTTCCGTACTCCTTGACGACACCCTCGAAGACGACCGCGGGCGGGCCGTGCTGTTCTGCCATGGGGGATGGCATCTGTTCCCTTTCCTGTGTGAGTGGACGCATGTCGGATCAGCCCTTCCAAGGTGTGGACCGGTTCGGTGGGGCCCGGCAGGGGTTCGCTCTCCGCGCGTACGCCCCGCGCAGCCTCCCGGGCGAGGGCGAGGGCGAGGGCGAGGGCGAGGGCGAGGGCGAGGGCGAGGGCGAGGGCGAGCGGGGGGCGGGGTGTGCCGGGGCCGGCCGCCGGCCATGCCCACGAGCGTGACCGGCCCCGCTTGAACGCCACTTGACCCGCACTCGGCCGGCCCTCTTCGGGTTGCCCCGCACTCGGCCGGCCTTCCTGCGACGCCGCTCGCGTCCGCTTTGAGAGGCGCTCGGGCCACGCGCGCGCCGCTCAAGCCGCGCCGCTCAAGCCGCGGCGAAGAGGTCGAGGACGGGGCGGCGGCCGGCCAGGTGCGAATCCAGCGCCGGGTCGCCGGCGAGCACCGCGCGGTGCAGTTGCTGGAGCCGCGCCGAGGGGTCGAGCCCGAGTTCCTCGGCGAGCCCGCGGCGCAGGTCCTGGAACACGTTCAGCGCCTGCCACCGCCGCCCCGAGCGGTACAGCGCCACGATGCGCTGGGCGTGCAGGCCCTCGTGCAGTGGGTGACGGGCCGTCAGAGAGGTGAGTTCGGCGAGCAGTTGTCTGTGCCGCCCGAGCCGCAGATCGGAGTCGATCCGCTGTTCAAGGACGCCGAGCCGGCTCTCCTCCAGGCGGACCAGCTCGATCTCAAGCAGCGGTCCGAGACGGACGTCCACCAGGGCCGGCCCGCGCCACACGCCGAGTGCCTCGCGGTACAGCGCGGCCGCGCACTCGTCGTCGCCGCGCTCGGTGGCACCGCGTGCGGTCGCCACCAGACGGTCGTACTCGTGCACGTCCACCGCACCCGGCGTCACTTCGAGGAGGTAGCCGCCGTGCCGGGTGGCCAACACCTCACGTGCGGTGCGGGGACCGTCCGGGCCGAGCGCCCCCGCGATCAGCCGACGCAGCTGAAGGATGTACGTCTGAAGGGTGGTCGGGGCGCTACGGGGCATGTCGGAGCCCCAGATCTCCTCCATCAGCGTCGGGACGGGCAGGACCTGGTTGGCGTACACCGAGAGCAGCGCCAGTATCTGCCGCGGCTTGCCGGCGCTCGGGACCACCGACGTGCCGCCCGACTCGGCCATGAGCGGACCGAGCACCTTGATCTCCATGGGATTCCTCCGGGGTCGGATCTGCCGGATGCCCCGATGGTTCGGACCCGGCTCCAAGCACCCTCAAAAGCTGTCACCAGGGCCCGACTTGCGGCAGTGCCGCGCTCCCGAACCCGGCATGTGACTGTCCCGGGTACGGCTGTGAAAGTTTCACGTCCATCCCGTGACCGCGGCACTGGGGCGGATCCGACCGACCCGGCAGAGTGCTGGAGGCCGACCCGACCGGAAGCGGCCCGGGCATCGGCCGCCTCCCCCCTGGCGGCCGAGCCGGTGGCGCCCACGCGCGATTCCGGCACGCCCGCACCCGCGAACTCCCGCACGCCCGCCCGCCCGCACCCGTGAACTCCCGCCCGCCCGCACCCGTGAACCGACGCACGCCCACACGGCGCGAACTCCCGCACGGCGCAGGCGAACCACACCCCGCCGGTGGAAGGACCCCTCTCATGCGTATCGACCGCCTCGCGGCACGTGAACTCGGTGAGTTCTGGTCGCTGCGCGAGGACGTCACGGTGCGGTTCGGCCGGCGCACCGTGCTGCGTACGCCCTGGGGGGAGCTGTGCATCTATCGGCCGGGGTCGTTACTGTGCGAGGCGCTGCGACGGATGCAGCTCGGCCCGGTGTCGCTCGCCAACGTGGCGCCCGGCTTTCCCGGGTACGACGTGCCCGAGCGCGAGTGGAACGATGCCTCGCGGGAACTGCTCGGCGCCCTGGACCCGCTGCAACACGTGATCGTGCGGCACCTCGCCATCGGCGCCTCGCCGCTCCTGAGCGTGATACCCCTCTCGCGGCACGCCACCTTCCGTCCGCCCCCGGACCCGGTCCCGTCCCCGCCCGGGGACGGCTTCCGCCCGCTGGAGGAGGCGGTGCCGCGTCGACTGGGGCGGGATCTGGTGTTCTCGTACGAAGGACGTGACCACCGCGTAGAGCTGCGCGGACCGGACGCTCCGAAGCTGCTGCGCCATCTCCGGGCGGGCGACGGCGATTCCCGGCCACCGGTCGATGGGCGACTGCCGGCGGCCGTCGTCCGCGCGGCCCGCGCCTACGCGGCCGCCGCCGGGCCGCTCTCCCCGGTGGAGTACGGGGAGAACCGGTCCAGCGCTACAGATCCGGCCTCCGGATTACCTATGATCCGGACAGGGGACGTGCTTCCGACCGAGCACCGTGGGCCAGGACCACTCACCACGTAACGCCATGCTCCGCCTGACGAGCCGGGCGCACACGGTGAACGGGCGTCTGGCTGCGGGCACGGGGCACGGGGCACGGGGCACGGGGGGAACGGCTACTTCGAGTTGGCCCGCAGTCGAAGATGTGCAAGCTCATGGGGGAGAGTTGAGAACCGATGCGGTCGCCCGCACGGACGGGGACACGGCGAGTGGGACGGATCCGGCGCTGCCGAGGCGTACGGCGATCGCGATCACCGTCGGGGTGCTGTTCGGCTTCTTCGTGATCGACGGCTCCTACGTGTGGTTCGAGTATCCGCCGCTGTGGGAGCTGGCCGCCGTCGTGCTCGGCTTCGCGGCCATGCTGGGGTTGCAGCTCGCCCATTCGTTCCCGGATCTCGCCCCCTGGCCCGCTCGATACCGCTACCTGACCTGGGTGCTCCAGGGCCTGCTCGCCTATCTGCCGATCCTCCGGTACGGGATCGCCTGGGGCGGGATGTCGGCGTTCCTCACGGCCTCCGCGGTGCTGGTGTTCCCGGGGGCGCTCGGCTGGGGCCTCTTCTGTCTCGGCTACCTCGGAGAGGCCCTCGTCTTCTACCACTTCCGAACGGGCTGGGACTCCGTCGCCTACTCACTGGTCGAATCCGCCCTGATCCCACTGACGGTCATCGGACTCTCCCGGATGTCCGACATGATCGTGAAGCTGCACCGCTCGCGCGAGGAGCTCTCGCGCCTGGCCGTGGCTGGTGAACGGCTGCGCTTCGCCCGCGACCTGCACGACGTCCTCGGATTCAGCCTGTCCGCCATCTCGCTCAAGTGCGAGCTGGCCTACCGGCTGCTCGCGGACTCGCCCGACCGGGCGCGGGCCGAGGTCGGCGAGGTGCTCCGTACCTCGCGCGGGGCGCTCGCCGACGTACGCGCGGTCAGCCGTGGCTACCGGGAGATGTCACTGTCGGGTGAGGCGCACGCGGCGGTGTCGATGCTGGGTGCGGCCGGTATCCGGACCACGCTGGACATCGACGGGAGGGAGTTGCCGCACGAGGTGGACGCGGCACTCGCCACCGTGCTGCGCGAGGGCCTGACGAACCTGTTGCGGCACAGCAAGGCGGAACGGTGCGAGATCAGGGCCGAGCACCGGTCGGGGACCGCCGTGGTGACCCTGATCAACGACGGCGTGGGACGCGGCCGGTCGGCCAGGACCGCGACGGACGGCACCCTGGCCGCGCTCGCGGACCGCATCGCCGCACTCGGCGGCGCGCTGGCCTACGGCCCGGACGGCTCGGGCCGGTTCTGCCTGCGGGCCACCGTGCCGGTCGCCGGCCACCTCACCCGACACGGCACCGGTCCCGTCGCCGGTGACGTCACCGGCCACCCTGAGGCCCACCCCGCGGCCCGCTCCGACGTCCACCCCGACGGCCGGGCCGACGTCCACCCCGACGGCCGGGCCGGTGCCGGCCCGGCGGGGGCCGCCGCGATCGGCGACGACGAGCAGCCGGCGGTGCAGCCGCACGGCCTGGGCCACCGGGACCTGGTGCCGCGGGCCGCCGCCGCGTTCAACTGCGCGGTCCTGGTGGGCTACTTCCTGGCGTACTCGGTGCTGTCGATCTCCTTCGGGACCTCTCCCGGGCGCGTGGTGTCCGTCGAACTCCCGCTCCTTGGAATGCTGTTGGTCCAACTCGCGGTGTCCTTCCCCCAAACCCTCGGCCGGGCGGAGCGGCTTCCGTACGCGATGCGCCAAGGCGCTCTGGCCGCGGCCCTGGTCCTGTTCCAGATCGTCCCGACCTTCCTCGTGGG
Organism: Streptomyces sp. CB01201; assembly: GCF_002803085.1. GTDB lineage: Bacteria > Actinomycetota > Actinomycetes > Streptomycetales > Streptomycetaceae > Streptomyces > Streptomyces hundungensis. The sequence continues at coordinate 58,640 of NZ_NNBJ01000016.1, forward strand.
GCCGACCTACATCGGGATGCCGGGCTTCCTCGCGGGCACGGCGCTGCTGATGCTGCCGGGCCGGGTCGCGTGGCCGGTGTTCGCCGCGGTCGTGGTGGGCGCCGACGTCCAGCTGTATCTGATCGACCCGCTCCTCCAGGACCTCATCTACTTCGGCGCCTACACCCCGATTTGCGGTGCGGTCGTGTTCGGCCTCGCCCGGCTGTCCCGGTCCGCCTCCGAACTGCACCGTTCCCGTGCGGAGATCGCCCGGCTCGCGGTGACGACGGAGCGGCTCCGGTTCGCCCGTGATCTGCATGACCTGCTCGGTTTCAGTCTGTCCGCGATCACGCTGAAGTGTGAGCTGGTGCGCCGGCTCGCGTCGGTCCGGCCGGTGGTGGCGCGGGCGGAGTTGACCGAGGTGTTGGGCATCGTGCGGCAGGCGCTGGCCGATGTGCGGACGGTGGCGGAGGGGCGGCAGCGGATGAGCCTGACCGAGGAGGCGGCGAGCGCCACCGCGATGTTGGCGGGGGTGGGGATACGGGCGACCGTGGACACCGACTGCGGCGAGCTCCCGGGCGATGTCGACACGGTGCTGGCCACGATGCTGCGCGAGGGCCTGACGAACATGCTGCGGCACAGCAGGGCCGAGCACTGCGAGATCACCGCCGAGCGGACGGCGGCGGGGGTGCGGCTGACCCTGGTCAATGACGGTGCCGACGGGACCGGCGCCCCCGGGCTCGCCGCGCGTCCCGGCGGCGGCAGCGGGATCGGCAATCTGACGACGCGCGTCGAGGCGGTCAACGGGCGGCTCACCGCGCGGCCGCGCCCCGGCGGCCGCTTCGAGCTGCGGGCCGAGGTCGCCCTGCTCATGGCCTGAGGGGCGGGCCTCAGGCCGAGTGCAGCCAGCCCGCGTCACGGGCGATCCGGATGGCGTCGACCCGGTTGCGCGCGTTGAGCTTGCTGACGGCCGAGGTCAGGTAGTTGCGTACGGTGCCGGAGGAGAGGTGCAGGCGGGACGCGATGTGGCCGGCCTCCATGCCCTCGGAGGCCAGGTGGAGCACTTCGCGCTCGCGATCCGTGAGCGGCGAGGGGCCCGAGTCGAGTGTGGCGAGCGCGAGTTGTGGGTCGATGACGCGCTCACCGGCCGCGACCTTGCGGATCGCGGCGCACAGGCTGTCCGGATCGGCGTCCTTCGGCAGGAAGCCGGAGACATGGGCGGCCAGTGCCCGCCGGAGGTTTCCCGGCCGGCCCAGGCTGGTCAGGATGAGCGTGCGGCACTCCGGTGCCGAGGTGTGCAGCTCGGCGGCGGCGGTGATCCCGTCGGTGCCGGGCAGGTCGATGTCGAGAACGGCGACGTCCGGCCGTATCGCCATGGCGGTCGGCACGATGTCCGAACCGGACGACAGCTCGGCGACCACTTCCAGGTCGGGCTCCAGTTCGATGAGCGACACCAATGCCTTGCGCAGCATGTGCATGTCTTCGGCGATCAGAACGCGCACCATGGTGCCCCCCGTTGTGCTGGTCATGGGTCGGTCTCCAAGGATTATGCAATAGGCGCCCGGCGCGACCGCGCGCTCCTGTCGGGCTCCCGGACGGGGTGCCGGACGAGGTGCCGGACACGGATCGTGCCGCTGCCTGACGCCTGACGCCTGACGCCTGACGCCTGACGCCTGACGCCTGACGCCTGACGCCTGACGCCTGACGCCTGACGCCTGACGCCTGACGCCCCGGCCCAGTACCGCACGGAGCGCCCGTACGCGCCGCGCGCCGACAGCACGAAGGCCCTGTTCCGTCCTGGGGAAGGACGGAACAGGGCCTTCGCATTACGCGATGACTAGCGCCGCGCCCGCGTGGCGAACGCGTCCGCGCGCGGCACTGGGGTGCCGTCGGGGAGCGGTAGAGGGGCCGCTGGGTCCCGTCGGGCGGGTCGATCAGATGAAGCGGGGTGTTCAGCCCTGGAGGCCGGCCACCTTGTGCGCCAGCGCCGACTTCTTGTTGGCGGCGGCGTTCTTGTGGATGACACCCTTCGAGACAGCCTTGTCGAGCTGACGCGAAGCGGCGCGGGACGCCGCCGTGGCCTTCTCGACGTCGCCGGCGGCGACAGCCTCGTTGGCCTTGCGGATGAAGGTGCGCAGGGAGGACTTGACGGACTTGTTGCGCAGGCGCGCCTTCTCGTTCGTCTTGTTCCGCTTGATCTGGGACTTGATGTTCGCCACGAAAGAGCCTTTGCAGGTTCGATGATTCGATCTTAGGTCGGCCCCGCCGCCACAAGGGTGACGAGACACAGCTGTCCACGTTACCAGCCGCCCCCCGACCAGCCCAAACCGGGCGCAGGCCCGCAGGCGTGGGACGATAGGGGCTGCTACTTACGTATCGAACCGTCGTCGACCCGAGACGAGGCGCCGCGATCAGACCCGCGGGCCTCAAGAATCAGGACCCTGCGTGCCCGCGACTCCTCCCAACGTGCCCGAGCCGAGCCGTACCGACCCGGCGCTGATCCGCAACTTCTGCATCATCGCCCACATCGACCACGGCAAGTCGACTCTTGCCGACCGGATGCTCCAGCTGACCGGTGTGGTCGACCAGCGGCAGATGCGCGCCCAGTACCTCGACCGCATGGACATCGAGCGCGAGCGCGGCATCACGATCAAGTCCCAGGCGGTCCGTCTGCCGTGGGCCCCCAGCGACGGCCCCGGCCAGGGCCGGGCCCACATCCTGAACATGATCGACACCCCGGGCCACGTGGACTTCACGTACGAGGTGTCGCGCTCGCTCGCCGCCTGCGAGGGCACCGTCCTGCTCGTCGACGCCGCCCAGGGCATCGAGGCGCAGACGCTGGCCAACCTGTATCTGGCCATGGAGAACGACCTCACCATCGTTCCCGTCCTCAACAAGATCGACCTGCCGGCCGCGCAGCCCGAGAAGTTCTCCGAGGAGCTCGCGAACCTCATCGGCTGCCAGCCCGAGGACGTGCTCAAGGTCTCGGCGAAGACCGGCGTCGGCGTGGACGCGCTCCTGGACCGCGTGGTCCGTGACGTGCCCGCCCCGGTCGGCATCGCCGACGCACCCGCCCGCGCGATGATCTTCGACTCGGTGTACGACTCCTACCGCGGTGTCGTCACCTACGTCCGTGTCGTCGACGGCCAGCTCAACAAGCGCGAGCGCATCCGCATGATGTCGACCGGCGCCACCCACGAGCTCCTTGAGATCGGCGTCTCGTCCCCCGAGATGACCCCGGCCGACGGCATCGGCGTGGGCGAGGTCGGCTACATCATCACCGGCGTGAAGGACGTCCGTCAGTCCAAGGTCGGTGACACCATCACCAGCCTGCACAACGGCGCCACCGAAGCCCTCGGCGGCTACAAGGACCCGAAGCCGATGGTCTTCTCCGGTCTGTATCCGCTGGACGGCTCGGACTACCCGGACCTGCGCGAGGCCCTCGACAAGCTCCAGCTCAACGACGCCGCCCTGGTGTACGAGCCGGAGACCTCCGCGGCCCTCGGCTTCGGCTTCCGTGTCGGCTTCCTCGGCCTGCTCCACCTCGACGTGATCCGCGAGCGCCTGGAGCGCGAGTTCAACCTCGACCTCATCGCGACCGCGCCCAACGTGGTCTACCGGGTCGTCCTGGAGGACGGCAAGGAGGTCACGGTCACCAACCCGAGCGAGTTCCCCGAGGGCAAGATCTCGGACGTGTACGAGCCGGTCGTACGGGCCACGATCCTCGCCCCGTCCGAGTTCATCGGCTCGATCATGGAGCTGTGCCAGACCCGGCGCGGCACCCTGCTCGGCATGGACTACCTCTCCGAGGACCGGGTCGAGATCCGCTACACGCTGCCGCTCGCGGAGATCGTCTTCGACTTCTTCGACCAGCTGAAGTCCAAGACCCGCGGCTACGCCTCGCTCGACTACGAGCCCACCGGCGAGCAGGCCGCCAGCCTGGTCAAGGTCGACATCCTGCTGCACGGCGACAAGGTCGACGCCTTCTCGGCGGTCTGCCACAAGGACGCGGCCTACGCCTACGGCGTGCGCCTGGTCGCCAAGCTGCGCGAGCTCATCCCGCGCCAGGCCTTCGAGGTGCCGGTCCAGGCCGCGATCGGCTCCCGGGTCATCGCCCGCGAGACCATCCGCGCCATCCGCAAGGACGTCCTCGCCAAGTGCTACGGCGGTGACATCTCCCGTAAGCGCAAGCTCCTTGAGAAGCAGAAGGAGGGCAAGAAGCGGATGAAGATGGTGGGCTCCGTCGAGGTCCCCCAGGAGGCCTTCATCGCGGTGCTCTCCAGCGACGAGTCGGGCGGCAAGAAGAAGTAGTACGCCCGCGATCACCGGCTCTTCGCACCACCGGCACAACGGACCCCCGCGCCTTCGCACGGGGGTCCGTTCGTTATGAAACCACTCTCCGTTGCCCCTTACGCGCCGGGCGGTGGCGCCTTACTCTGATCACGGCCCGATGGTTACTCGCCAGTTAAACAAGGGTCGGACAGCCAGAGCACTCGAACAACAAAACCAGTCGCGCAGCCTTGCCGCAGGCCAGCCCGGAGGACGTCGTGAGCGACACACAGACCTTGATCGAGAACCGGCCGCCGTCCGTGGCGACCCTCTTCGTCCAGCGCGTGGACGCCACGCCGGACGCGGAGGCCTACCGCTACCCGGTGCCGGGCAGCGGCCAGAGCCCCGACGAGTGGAAGTCGCTGAGCTGGGCCCAGGCCGCCGAGCGGGTCTACGCGATCGCGGCGGGCCTCGCCGACCTCGGGGTGCGGGCCGAGGAGCGGGTCGCGCTCGCCTCCTCCACCCGCGTCGAGTGGATCCTGGCCGACCTCGGGGTGATGTGCGCCGGGGCCGCCACGACCACGATCTACCCCTCCACCAACGCCGAGGAGTCGGCGTTCATCCTGGCCGACTCCGAGAGCCGGGTCCTGATCGCCGAGGACGCGGCCCAGCTGGCCAAGGCCCGCGAGCGCCGCGCCGAGCTGCCGGAGCTGAAGCACGTCGTCGTCATCGACGCGGCCGGTGCCGAGGCGGCCGAGGGCGACCCGGAGGGCTGGGTGCTCAGCCTCGCGGAGCTTGAGGCGCGCGGCGCGGCCCACCTGGAGAAGAACCCCGAGGCGGTCAAGGAGCGGATCGCGGCCATCACCGCAGACCAGCTCGCCACCCTCATCTACACCTCCGGCACCACCGGCCGCCCCAAGGGCGTGCGGCTGCCGCACGACAACTGGTCGTACATGGCCCGGGCCACCGTGGCGACCGGTCTCATCACCGCCGACGACGTCCAGTACCTGTGGCTGCCGCTCGCGCACGTCTTCGGCAAGGTGCTGACCTCCGGCCAGATCGAGGTCGGGCACGTCACGGCGGTCGACGGCCGGATCGACAAGATCATCGAGAATCTGCCGGTGGTCCAGCCGACCTACATGGCGGCCGTGCCCCGCATCTTCGAGAAGGTCTACAACGGCGTCGCGAGCAGGGCCCGTGAGGCCGGCGGCGCCAAGTACAAGATCTTCCAGTGGGCGGCCGGGGTGGCCCGCGAGTACGCGAAGGTCAGCCAGGACAACTTCCGCCGCACCGGCCGGCCCGGCGCGCCCTTCGCCCTGGCGGCCAAGCACAAGGTGGCCGACGCCCTCGTCTACAGCAAGATCCGCGAGGCGTTCGGCGGCCGGCTGCGGGCCTGCGTCTCCGGCTCGGCCGCGCTCGCGCCCGACATCGGCTTCTTCTTCGCCGGCGCCGGCATCCACATCCTGGAGGGCTACGGCCTCACCGAGTCTTCGGCCGCCTCCTTCGTGAACCCGGGCGAGGCCTACCGCACCGGCACCGTCGGCAAGCCGCTGCCCGGCACCGAGGTCCGGATCGCGGACGACGGCGAGATCCTGCTGCGCGGCCCCGGCATCATGGAGGGCTACCACCGGCTGCCCGAGAAGACCGCCGAGGTCCTGGAGTCCGACGGCTGGTTCCACACCGGTGACATCGGCGAGCTGTCCGTGGACGGCTATCTGCGCATCACCGACCGCAAGAAGGACCTCATCAAAACCTCCGGCGGCAAGTACATCGCGCCCGCCGAGGTCGAGGGCCAGTTCAAGGCGGTCTGCCCGTTCGTCTCCAACATCCTGGTGCACGGCGCCGACCGGAACTTCTGCACCGCCCTCATCTCGCTCGACGAGCCCACGATCCTCGGCTGGGCCAAGGAGCAGGGCATCGCGGGCGGTTACGCCGAGGTCGTGGCGGCCCCGCAGACACTGGAGCTGGTCGACGGCTACGTCAAGCGCCTCAACGAGGGCCTCCAGCGCTGGCAGACCATCAAGAAGTTCCGGCTGCTGCCGCGCGATCTCGACGTGGAGCACGGCGAGTTGACGCCCAGCCTCAAGCTGAAGCGCCCGGTCGTCGAGCGCGAGTACCGGGTCCTGATCGAGGAGATGTACGCGGGCTCCCGCGAGGCCTGAGCCCGCCCGTCAGGGATTGCTGCGGGCCCGCTTCAGGGCCCGCAGCGCCTCTTCGAGCCGGGCCATCTGCTGGCGCAGCTCGGCCATCTCGCTCCGCTCGCCCCGGGCCAGCTCGTCCTCGATCGCGCCGAGCCGCGCGCCGATCTCGTCGAGCTGCTCCCGGTCGCCCGCCAGCATCCACTCCAACTGCCGGTTCTTGCGGTGCAGTTCGAGGAACACCTTCACCTTGGCGCGCAGCACCCACGGGTCGAAGGGTTTGGTGAGGAAGTCGGCCGCTCCGGTGGCATAGCCCCGGAAGGCATAGCCGGCGTCGCCGTCGTTGCCGGTCAGGAAGATGATCGGCACGTCCTTGGTCTGGTCGAGGCGCTTGATGTGGGAGGCCGTCTCGAAGCCGTCCATGCCGGGCATCCGCACATCGAGCAGCACCACCGCGAACCGCCGGCGCAGCAGTGCCTTCATCGCCTCCTCGCCCGAACGGGCCCGCACCAGCGGCTCGTTGAGGGATCCGAGGACGGCCTCCAGGGCGATCAGGTTGTCCTCCATGTCGTCGACGAGGAGGATGCCGGCGCCGTCCTGCGGTGGTGCCTGTGGGCTCATCCCGGGCCGCCTCACGGAGTCGGTGACGTCGCTTCGGTCTCTCCGGCGCCGCTCTGCCGCCCGGGGGCCGAGGGGGTCTCGCCGGCCTCCTCCGCCGCCGCGCCGTCGGGGTCCAGAAGGGCGCAGGCTACGCCGAGGAGGCGGTCCACGTCGACGGGCTTGGGCACGTAGGCGTTGGCGCCCTTCGCGATCGACCGCTCCCGGTCGCCGGGCATCGCCTTCGCGGTGAGCGCGACGATCGGCAGCTCGGCCCACCGCGGGCTGCGCCGGATCGCCTCGATCGTCTCGTAGCCGTCCATCTCCGGCATCATGATGTCCATCAGGACCAGCTCGATCCCGGCGTCGCGCTCCAGGATCTCGATGCCCTCCCGCCCGTTCTCCGCGTACAGGACCGGCATGCCGACCCGGCCGAGGACATGGGTGAGGGCGAAGACGTTGCGGATGTCGTCGTCGACGATCAGCACCCTTCGCCCGGGCAGGACTTGACCGGGCCGCCCGCTGCTCCACTCCTCCAGCCTGCTGGTGGTGGGCCAGTCGTCCTCCTGCTCGGGCAGCAGGACGTCCTCGCCGGAGAACCGGCCCGGGCCGTCGAAGGCGGGCGCCACCGGTCCCGGCTGCTCCAGCTCGCCGAGCACCTGCCCGGGGTAGCGGACGGGGACGTACAGGGTGAAGGTGGAGCCCTGGCCCGGCTCGCTCTCGGCGACGATCCGGCCGCCGAGCAGCCCGGCGATCTCCCGGCTGATGGACAGGCCGAGGCCGGTGCCGCCGTACTTGCGGTTGGTGGTGCCGTCGGCCTGCTGGAACGCCTCGAAGATCACCGGCAGCTTCTCGTGCGCGATGCCGATCCCGGTGTCCTTGACGACGAACGCGACCAGGTCCTGGCCGTCGTGGGTGTCCTTGAGCCGGTTGACGCGCAGCTCCACCCGGCCCGACGAGGTGAACTTGATGGCGTTGGACAGGAGGTTGCGCAGGATCTGCTGGAGCCTTTGCTCGTCGCAGTACATCTCGCGCGGCACGTCCTCGCCCACGGCCAGCTCGAAGGCGAGGCCGCGGTCGAGGGTGATGGGCCGGAAGGTGGCGTGGACGTAGTCGAGGACCTTGATGAGCGGCAGCTGCCTGGGCCGTACGTCCATGCGGCCGGCCTCGATCTTCGACAGGTCCAGGATGTCGTTGATCAGCTGGAGCAGATCGGAGCCCGAGCGGTGGATCGTGGCGGCGAACTGCACCTCCTGCTCGGACAGATGGGCGTCCGGGTTGTCGGCGAGCAACCGGGCGAGGATGAGCAGCGAGTTCAGCGGGGTGCGCAGCTCGTGCGACATGTTCGCCAGGAACTCCGACTTGTACCGGGAGCTGGTGGCGAGCAGCGCCGCCTTCTCCTCCAGGGCGGCATTGGAGCGCTGCAACTCGGCCTGCTGGCGCTGGAGTTCGTCCGAGCGCTCCTGGAGCTGGACGGCGAGCCGCTGGGACTCGCTGAGCAGTGACTCGGTGCGGGAGTTGGCGATGATCGTGTTGATCGCGACCCCGATGGTGTTCACGAACTGGTCGAAGAAGGCCAGGTGGACATCGGAGAAGCGGGAGAAGGAGGCCAGCTCGATCACACCGAGCAGCTTGTCCTCGAAGAGGATCGGGATGATGACGACACTGGCGGGCGCGGCCTCGCCCAGACCGGAGTTGATCTTGATGTAGTCCGGCGGGGCCTCTTCGAGCAGGATCCGCTTCTTCTCCAGGGCCGCCTGCCGCACCAGGCCGTGCCCCGGCATGCCGGTGGTGTCCACGGTCGCGCCCTGCGCCGCGCCGTACCCGGCGATGAAGGCGAGCCCCTTGGTGGTGCTGGTGGTGCGCGACGGGGCGCCGTCGTCGTCGGGGTCGGCCAGGAAGAACGCGCCGTACTGGGCGTTCACCAGCGGGGTCAGCTCGCGCAGGATCAGATCGGCGACCTCCATCAGGTCCCGGTGGCCCTGCATGAGGCCGGCCAGCCGGGCCAGATTGGACTCCAGCCAGTCCTTGGCGCGGGTCGTCTCGCGCAGATTCGACACCATCAGATTGATGTTGTCCTTCAGCTCGGAGACCTCGCCCCGGGTCTCCACCGTGATCGAGCGCGACATGTCGCCCTGGGCCACCGCGGAGGCGACCTCGGCGATCGCGCGGACCTGGGTGGTGAGGTTCAGGGCGAGTTCGTTGACGTTGGTCGTCAGCCGCTTCCACGTCCCGTACACGGCCTCCACCCGCGCCTGCCCGCCGAGCTGCCCCTCCGAACCCACCTCGCGGGCCACCCGGGTGACCTCGGAGGAGAACGACGACAGCGTGTCCACCATGGTGTTGATGGTGGTCTTGAGCTCCAGGATCTCGCCGCGCGCGTCCACGTCGATCTTCTTCGACAGATCGCCCTGGGCCACCGCCGTGGCGACCTGGGCGATGTTGCGGACCTGCGAAGTGAGGTTGTCCGCCATGTAGTTGACGTTGTCCGTGAGGTCCTTCCAGACCCCCGACACCCCGAGGACCTGGGCCCGCCCGCCGAGCCGGCCGTCCGTACCGACCTCGCGGGCGACCCGGGTGACCTCGTCGGCGAAGGCGCGCAGCTGCTCCACCATCGTGTTGACGGTGTCCTTGAGCTCCAGGATCTCGCCCCGCGCGTCCACGGTGATCTTCTTCGACAGATCGCCGTTGGCGACGGCGGTGGTGACCTGCGCGATGTTGCGCACCTGCGAAGTGAGGTTGGACGCCATGAAGTTGACGTTGTCCGTGAGGTCCTTCCAGACCCCGGACACGCCCCGCACCTGCGCCTGCCCGCCGAGGTTCCCCTCCGTCCCCACCTCGCGGGCGACCCGCGTGACCTCGTCCGCGAAGGCGGACAGCTGGTCGACCATGGTGTTGATGGTGGACTTCAGCTCCAGGATCTCGCCCTTGGCCTCCACCGTGATCTTCTTGCCGAGGTCGCCCTGGGCCACCGCCGTCGACACCAGGGCGATGTTGCGGACCTGCGACGTCAGGTTGTCGGCCATGAAGTTGACGTTCTCGGTGAGGTCCTTCCACACCCCCGACACCCCGCGCACCTGGGCCCGCCCGCCGAGGTTGCCCTCCGTGCCGACCTCGCGGGCGACCCGGGTGACCTCGTCCGCGAAGGCGGACAGCTGGTCGACCATGGTGTTGATGGTGGACTTCAGCTCCAGGATCTCGCCCTGGGCGTCGACGGTGATCTTCTGCGACAGATCGCCGTTGGCGACGGCGGTGGTGACCTGGGCGATGTTGCGGACCTGCGAAGTGAGGTTCGAGGCCATGAAGTTGACGTTGTCCGTGAGGCCCTTCCAGACCCCGGACGCACCCCGCACCTGGGCCCGCCCGCCGAGCCGCCCCTCGGTGCCGACCTCGCGGGCGACCCGGGTGACCTCGTCGGCGAAGGCGGACAGCTGGTCCACCATCGTGTTCACGGTCAGCTTCAGTTCGAGCAGCTCACCGGTGGCCTCGACCGTGACCGTACGGGTCAGATCGCCGCGGGCCACCGCCGTGGTCACCGCCGCGATGTCCCGGACCTGCGCGGTCAGCCGCGCGGCCATGGTGTTCACCGCCTCCGTCACCGCGCGCCAACTCCCGCTCAGGCCCTGTGCCTTGGCGCGCCCGCCGAGCCGTCCCTCGGTGCCGACCTCGCGGGCGACCCGGGTCACCTCGCCGGTGAACAGCGACAGCTGGTCGACCATCGTGTTGACGGCCCGGCCGAGCCTGCGCAGATCGCCGCGCAGCTGCCGGCTCCCGTCGTGCAGATCGACCCGCTGGGTCAGATCGCCGCCCGCCACCGCGTCCAGGACCCGCGTCGCGTTCGCCGCCGGCACCACCAGGGCGTCGAGCAGGGTGTTCGCATGCCCGATGCCGGTCGTCCAGGCGCCCTGCCCGGGGCTGGCCGCGAGCCGCTCGTCGAGCCGCCCGTGCCGGACCACCTCGCGGCGCACCCGCGTCAGCTCGTCGGTGAAGTGCTGGTTGCGCGCGGCCACTTGATTGAACAGGGCCGCCAACTCGGCCGGAAGACCCTCGTGGACCTCCTGGAGCCGCACCCGGAAGTCGCCGTCCCGCAGCGCCGTCAGCGCGGCCAGGAGCGGGCGCAGCTCGGAGGCGCGGACCCAGCCGTCCTCGTCCGGCGACGAGGTGCGGACCCAGCCGTCCTGGTCCGGCGACATAGCACTGTCTCTGTTCATACGGGCCCACTTCGGTGACTCGGTGCTCACGCGCCCGCTCAGTCTGTCACTCTGTCGAAGCCGTGAGCGGCGCATTGCGAGAACCCGTCAGGAGCCGCACGTGGGACCCTTGCCAGCCCAGCGGGGCAGCGTGAACCGCCCCCAACTCCCGCTCCCCGCAGCCCTGTCCGGTGAGGCCGCGCGGGATTCCCCGGCGCGCACCGGAGCGCCGGCGGGCCCCCACGGCGCCCTCGCCGCCTGCCCCACCGCCCGCACCAGCCTGCCCGGCAACCCGCTCGCCCCCGGCGCCGCCCGGCGCTTCATACGGGCCGCGCTCGCCGACTGGGCCGGGCCCGGCCCCCTCGGCGCGGGCCAAGTGGGCCTGTTCTCCCACGAGTTCGCCTACGAGGCGGCCGTCCTGGTCAATGAACTCGTCACCAACGCGGTCGTCCACGCCGGCACCACCGTCGACGTCCTGTGCCGCCTGGAACGCGGCAGCACGACGCAGCCCACGGCCCTCGTCATCGAGGTGTCCGACCACCACCCGGCGCGCACGGTACGCGGTGCGCCGCGGCGCACCCGCGACGACCTCACCGCGCAGGAGTGCGGGCGCGGCCTGCACGTCGTCGCGGCCCTCGCCGAATGCTGGGGGATCACCTACCGCACCGGGCTCAAGACCGTCTGGGCGCGGCTGTGCACGGACGCGGGCGAACCGCCCGAGCGGCACGGGGCGGCGCGTGACGAACGGCTCCAACGCGGCCTGCGCGCAGCCGAGTTCCTCGCCCACGCCCCGCAGCTCGCCCCGCGCGGGCCCGACCGCGACTGGATCAACCGGGGCGCGCTCTCCTTCCTCGCCGAAGCCTCCGACCTGCTGGCCGGCCAGTTCGACGAGGACCTGATCGCCGCCCTGGCCGGCCAGCTCCTGGTGCCCCGGCTCGCCGACTGGTGCGCGATCTGGCTCGACGAGGACGCGGGCGGCCCGCTCGCCGCGCCCCGCCTGGCCCGGGTCTGGCACGCGCGGGAGGCCGTCATCGCGCCGCTGCGGGCCGCCGTCGAGAAGGAGCCGCCCCGGCTGCCCGCCGCCGCGCGCGGCGGCCCGGTGCCGATGCCCTGGCCGCGTGCCGCCGGACTGGGCGCCGAAGGGGCGGCGCTCGCCTACCGGCTCGTCGCGGGCGGCCGCGAGGTGGGCGCCCTGCTCCTCGGCCGGGCCGGCCAGACGCACATCCCCGACGAGATCACCGGCCTGATCGAGGACTTCCTGCGCCGGGTCGCCCTCGCGATCGGCGCGGCCCGCCAGTACACCCGGCAGGCCACCATCAGCCGCATCCTCCAGCGCGGGCTGCTGCCCAGCCGGGTCGCCGAGATCCCCGGCGTCGACAGCGCCTTCGTCTACCAGCCGAGCAACGAGGCGCTGGCCGGCGGCGACTTCTACGATGTCTTCCCCGGCGCCGCGGGACGCTGGTGCTTCGCGCTCGGCGACGTCCAGGGCAGCGGCCCCGAGGCCGCAGTGATCACCGGTCTCGCCCGGCCGTGGCTGCGGCTGCTCGCCCGCGAGGGACACCCGGTGCACGAGGTGCTCGACCGGCTCAACCAGCTGCTCGTCGACGACGCCACCGAGGCGGCCGAAGCGGCGGTCCACCTCGCGACCGCCGAACACCCCGTCGAGCCGACCGCCCCCCTCGACCCCGCGGACGGCGGGCAGGCCCGCTTCCTGTCCCTCCTCTACGGGGAGCTGGTGCCGGACGCCGACGGCGGCTCGGTGCACTGCACCCTCGCCAGCGCCGGCCACCCGCTGCCCCTGCTGCTGCGGCCCGACGGCTCGGTGTGCCCGGCCGCCGCCCCGCAGATCCTGCTCGGCGTCGTCGAGGGCGCGCGCTACGAGAGCGAGAGCCTGCGCCTGACCCCCGGCGACACCCTGCTGTGCGTCACGGACGGGGTGACCGAGCGCCGCTCGGGACCGCGCATGTTCGACGACGCCGACGGGCTCGCCACGGTCCTGGCGGGCTGCACCGGCCTGTCCGCGGCCGCGGTGGCGGGCCGCATCAAGCAGGCGGTGCACGACTTCGCCGACACCCCGCCCGCCGACGACCTGGCGCTCCTCGTGCTCCGGGTCAGCTGATCCGGTCCGCCGCCCGGTCCGCCGCCCGGTCCGCCGACCCGGCGGGCGGCATCGCAGGCCCGCGCGTGCCGGACAATGGGGGCATGCCTTCCGTACTGCCCGATGGTGAGCCCATGCCCGAGGACGGGTCGCTGCCCCGCCATGCCCTGGAGGGCGCGGGGGACCGGCCGCTCGGGTTCTACCTGCACGTTCCGTACTGTGCGACGCGCTGCGGCTACTGCGACTTCAACACGTACACGGCGAGCGAACTGGTCGGCAAGGGCGGCGTCCTGGCCTCCCGCGACAACTACGCCGACATGGTCGTCGAGGAGATCCGCCTCGCCCGCAAGGTGCTCGACGGCGACCCGCGCCCGGTGCGCACGGTGTTCGTCGGCGGCGGCACCCCGACCCTGCTCGCCGCGGCCGACCTGGTGCGGATGCTGGCGGCGGTACGGGACGAGTTCGGCCTGGCCGAGGACGCGGAGGTCACCACCGAGGCGAACCCGGAGTCGGTGAACCCCGAGTACCTCGCCGAGCTGCGGGCCGGCGGGTTCAACCGGGTCTCCTTCGGGATGCAGAGCGCCCGGCAGCACGTCCTGAAGGTCCTCGACCGCACGCACACGCCCGGCCGCCCGGAGGCGTGCGTGGCCGAGGCCCGTGCGGCGGGCTTCGACCACGTCAACCTGGACCTGATCTACGGCACGCCCGGCGAGAGCGACGAGGACTGGCGGGCCTCGCTCACCGCGGCCGTCGGGGCGGGCCCCGACCACATCAGCGCGTACGCCCTGATCGTCGAGGAGGGCACCCAGCTCGCCCGCCGGATCCGGCGCGGCGAGGTGCCGATGACGGACGACGACGAGCACGCGGACCGGTACCTGATCGCGGACGAGGTCCTCGGCGCGGCCGGGTACTCCTGGTACGAGGTCTCCAACTGGGCCACCACCGAGGCGGGCCGCTGCCTGCACAACGAGCTGTACTGGCGCGGGGCGGACTGGTGGGGGGCCGGTCCCGGGGCCCACAGCCACGTGGGCGGGGTGCGCTGGTGGAACGTCAAGCACCCCGGTGCGTACGCGGCGGCCCTGGCCTCCGGCCGCTCTCCCGGCGCGGGCCGGGAACTCCTGTCCCCGGAGGACCGCCGGGTGGAACGCATCCTCCTCGAACTCCGCCTCCGCGAGGGCTGCCCCCTGACCCTGCTCAACCCCGCGGGCCTCGCGGCGGCGCGGGGCGCGGTTGCGGGGGGCCTGCTGGAATCCTCCGCCTTCGCGGCGGGGCGGGCGGTCCTGACCCTGCGGGGTCGGCTGCTGGCCGATGCGGTGGTCCGGGACCTGGTGGACTGAGGGGGTTGCGCCTTCGCGGCGCCTCCCGGCCCTGGGGTGATTGCGCAGTTCCCCGCGCCCCTGAACCCGATTTCGTCCGCGGGCCGTAGGGGCCGTTCGCGCAGTTCCCCGCGCCCCTAAGGGTCTCGGTGCTGGCCCGCACCGAGCATTTCAGCCCGTCATGGGGGTCCCTCTGGCCCCTAAGGCCTTGGGGGAGTTTGAGGACGAGCGCCGTTCGGGCGCGAACGGGGTCTGGGGCGGAGCCCCAGGGGGCCGGCCCGTCCACCCCGGTGGGGATAGGCCTACGGGGCCGTGACGAAGTCGATCAGGTGCTCCACCGAGCCGAGCAGGGACGGATCCAGGTCCCTGTACGACCGCACCCCGGACAGAATCCGCTGCCACGCCGCCCCCGTGTTCTCGGGCCACCCCAAGGCCCGGCAGACCCCCGTCTTCCAGTCCTGCCCCCGCGGCACCACCGGCCACCCCGCGATCCCCACGGAGGCCGGCTTCACCGCCTCCCACACATCGATGTAGGGGTGCCCGACGACCAGCACGTCAGGATGCGTCACGGACGCGGCGATACGGGACTCCTTCGAGCCCGGGACCAGGTGGTCCACCAGGACACCGAGACGCGCGTCCGGCCCCGGCGCGAACTCGGCGACGATCGCCGGAAGGTCGTCGATGCCCTCCAGGTACTCCACCACCACGCCCTCGATGCGCAGATCGTCCCCCCACACCCGCTCCACGAGCTCCGCGTCGTGCCGCCCCTCGACATAGATCCGCCCGGCCCGCGCCACCCGGGCCCGCGCTCCGGGCACGGCCACCGAACCGGATGCGGTACGTGCGGGGCGCCGAGGGGCCGCCGAGGCGGAGGGGCGTACGAGGGTGACGGCCCTGCCCTCCAGGAGGAAGCCGCGGGGCACGAGCGGGAAGACGCGGTGCTTGCCGAAGCGGTCCTCAAGGGTGACCGTCGGCCCCTCGGCCGTCTTCTCGCAGCGGATCACGGCCCCGCAGAATCCCGTGGCGACCTCCTCCACGACGAGGTCGGTCTCCGCGGGCACCTCGGGAACAGGAGCCTGCTTCTTCTTCCAGGGCGGGGTCAGGTCAGAGCTGTAGCTGCGCATGGCCTCATTATTCGGCGGGGTCGGAGGGAGCGGGTGTGCGGCCGGGGGTCCGGGGGGTGGCCCCCGGGGGATGCAGCCAGGGCGGGGTCAGGTCAGAGCTGTAGCTGCGCATGGCCTCATTATTCGGCGGGGTCGGAGGGAGCGGGTGTACGGCCGGGGGTCCGGGGGGTGGCCCCCGGGGGATGCAGCCAGGGCGGGGTCAGGTCAGAGCTGTAGCTGCGCATGGCCTCATTATTCGGGGCCGCCGGGGCGGACGGGTGCCCCGGCGGCACATCGGCATGGCGGCGCTACGACACCCCGAAGCGCGCGGCGAGCCGGTCCCGCTGGGTGCGTACGAACCCCGCGTCCACCACCGCCCCGTGCCCCGGCACGTACACCGCGCCCTCGCCGCCGAGCGAGAGCAGCCGGTCGAGCGCGGAAGGCCAGCGCGAGGGCACCGCGTCGGGGCCCGCCTGCGGCTCGCCCGACTCCTCGACGAGGTCGCCGCAGAAGACGATCTCCGGAGCGCCGCCGGCCGCCGGAACCAGGACCACGAGATCGTGCCCGCTGTGCCCGGGGCCCACATTGGCGAGCAGCACCTGCCGGCCGCCCAGGTCGAGCGTCCACTCCCCGCTCACCGCGTGGTGCGGAAGCACCAGCAGATCGACCGCCTCGGCCGCTTCCCCGGCGGGCACTCCGTGGCTCACCGCGTCCGAGCGCAGCTCGTCGCCCCGCAGGGCCCGCTCGATGCCGACCGCCCCGTACACCTCGGCCCCGGCGAAGGCCGCCGTGCCCAGGACGTGGTCGAAGTGCGGGTGGGTCAGCGCGATGTGGGTCACACGGCGGCCGAAGAGGGCCTCGGCCTGGGCCCTCAGTTCGGCGCCCTCGCGCAGCGTCGAGCCGGTGTCGCACAGGAGCAGCGAGCGCTCGCCGGCGACCAGCGCGGCCGTCGCGTCCCAGCCCGGCAGCCGTCTGCGCCCGACCCCGTCACCGAGCCGCTCCCAGCCGAACTCTTCCCAACTGACGTCCATGACGCGACGCTATCCGCAATCAAGGGGCGACGTCGCACGGTAGCGTGGTCGGCCGCCCTTGCTAGGGGCGTACCGGTCGGCCGTACACTGGCCGGGGGATTGCTGGCACTCGTACACAGTGAGTGCCAAACGGACGGCAACTGGAGGTGTGCGCGATGCTCAGTGAACGCAGGCTTGAGGTGCTGCGCGCCATCGTCCAGGACTACGTCGGCACCGAGGAACCGGTGGGCTCCAAGGCCCTCACCGAGCGCCACGCGCTCGGCGTCTCCCCGGCGACCGTGCGCAACGACATGGCCGTCCTGGAGGAGGAGGGCTTCATCGCCCAGCCCCACACCAGCGCCGGCCGCATCCCGACGGACAAGGGCTACCGGCTCTTCGTCGACCGGCTCGCGGGCGTCAAGCCCCTGTCGTCGCCCGAGCGCCGCGCGATCCAGAACTTCCTGGACAGCGCGGTCGACCTGGACGACGTCGTGGCCCGCACGGTGCGGCTGCTCGCGCAGCTGACCCGGCAGGTCGCGGTCGTCCAGTACCCGTCCCTGACGCGGTCCACGGTGCGGCATGTGGAGCTTCTCTCACTCGCCGCGGCCCGGCTCATGCTGGTGCTGATCACGGACACCGGACGGGTCGAGCAGCGGATGGTCGACTGCCCGGCGCCGTTCGGCGAGGCCGCGCTCGCGGACCTGCGGGCCCGGCTCAACGCACGAGTGGTGGGGCGCCGCTTCGCGGACGTACCGCAACTCGTGCAGGACCTGCCGGAGTCCTTTGAACCGGAGGACCGAGGAACCGTTTCGACGGTCCTCGCCACCCTCCTCGAAACCCTGGTCGAAGAGACCGAGGAGCGGCTGATGATCGGCGGCACCGCCAATCTCACCCGCTTCGGACACGACTTCCCGCTGACCATCAGGCCGGTGCTGGAAGCACTTGAGGAGCAGGTCGTGCTCCTCAAGCTGCTCGGCGAGGCCAAGGAATCGGGCATGACCGTACGCATCGGGCACGAGAACAACGCCCACGAGGGACTGAACTCCACGTCCGTCGTCTCGGTCGGCTACGGTTCCGGCGGCGAGGCGGTCGCCAAACTCGGCGTGGTCGGACCGACCCGCATGGATTACCCCGGAACGATGGGAGCGGTACGCGCAGTGGCACGTTACGTCGGACAGATCCTGGCGGAGTCGTAAGTGGCCACGGACTACTACGCCGTACTCGGCGTGCGCCGCGACGCATCACAGGACGAGATCAAGAAGGCGTTCCGGCGCCTCGCACGCGAACTCCACCCGGATGTGAATCCGGACCCGAAGACGCAGGAGCGCTTCAAGGAGATCAACGCCGCGTACGAGGTCCTGTCGGACCCGCAGAAGAAGCAGGTCTACGACCTCGGCGGGGATCCGCTGTCGTCGTCGGGCGGCGGCGGAGCCGGCGGCTTCGGCGCGGGCGGCTTCGGCAACTTCTCGGACATCATGGACGCCTTCTTCGGCACGGCATCGCAGCGCGGCCCGCGCTCGCGCACCCGCCGCGGCCAGGACGCCATGATCCGCCTGGAGATCGACCTCAACGAGGCGGCCTTCGGCACCACCAAGGAGATCCAGGTCGACACCGCCGTGGTGTGCACGACCTGTTCGGGCGAGGGCGCGGCCCCCGGCACCTCCGCGCAGACCTGTGACATGTGTCGCGGTCGCGGCGAGGTGTCCCAGGTCACCCGGTCCTTCCTGGGCCAGGTCATGACCTCGCGGCCCTGCCCGCAGTGCCAGGGCTTCGGCACCGTCGTCCCCACCCCGTGCCCGGAGTGCGCGGGCGACGGCCGGATCCGCTCGCGGCGCACCCTCACCGTGAAGATCCCGGCCGGTGTCGACAACGGCACTCGGATCCAGCTCGCGGGCGAGGGCGAGGTCGGCCCCGGCGGCGGCCCCGCCGGCGACCTGTACGTGGAGATCCACGAGCTGGCGCACGACGTGTTCCAGCGCCGCGGCGACGACCTGCACTGCACGGTCACCATCCCCATGACGGCGGCCTCGCTGGGCACCAAGGTGCCGCTCCAGACGCTGGACGGCATGGAGGAGGTGGACATCCGCCCGGGCACCCAGTCCGGCCAGTCCATCCCGCTGCACACCCGCGGCATCACGCATCTGCGCGGCGGCGGCGGCCGGGGCGACCTCATCGTGCACGTCGAGGTCCTGACCCCGAGCAAGCTGGACCCGCAGCAGGAGGACCTGCTGCGCCAGCTGGCCAAGCTCCGTGGCGAGGAGCGGCCCACGGGCCAGTTCCAGCCCGGCCAGCAGGGCCTGTTCTCCCGTCTGAAGGACGCGTTCAACGGCCGCTAGGCCGAGCGGTGAACGGCCGCCGGGCCGTGCGGAAGGGGCCACGGGATGCACCCCGTGGCCCCTTCCGCGTTCTCCGGGGCGTCCGTGTACCGGACACGTGACGGGCCTCACCACCCCGGACGGAAGAGGCGATTCGGTACGGGAGCTACGGCGTGGCACGATGCGGGCATGGCTTTGACCGATCTCTGCCGGTATCCGATCGTGCAGGCGCCCATGGCGGGCGGCGCCTCCGGTCCGGCTCTGGCCGCGGCCGTCTCCGAGGCCGGGGGGCTCGGCTTCCTGGCCGCCGGATACAAGACCGCCGACGGCATGTACCAGGAGATCAAGCAGGTGCGCGGGCTGACGAGCCAGCCCTTCGGCGTCAACCTGTTCATGCCGCAGGAGCCGCACACCGACCCCGCAGCGATCGACGTCTACCGCCACCAGCTCGCCGGCGAGGCCTCCTGGTACGAGACCCCGCTGGGCGACACGGACTCCGGCGGCGACGACAACTACGAGGCCAAGCTGGCCATCCTGCGCGAAGACCCGGTGCCGGTCGTCTCGTTCACCTTCGGCTGCCCCCAGCGGGCCATCCTCGACGCCTTCGCGAAGGCGGGCACGTACACGATCGTCACCGTGACCTCGCCCCAGGAGGCCCAGGTCGCGCAGTGGTCGGGGGCGGACGCGGTGTGTGTGCAGGGCGTCGAGGCGGGCGGCCACCAGGGCACCCACCGGGACGACCCGGAGGCCGACGGCTCCGGCATCGGACTGCTCACCCTGATCGGGCTCGTCCGCGAGGCGGTGCAGCTGCCCATCGTGGCGGCCGGCGGCCTGATGCGGGGCGCGGGGATCGCGGCGGTGCTCGCGGCGGGCGCGTCCGCCGCTCAGCTGGGCACCGCGTTCCTGGTGTGCCCCGAGTCCGGCGCGAACGTGCTGCACAAGCAGGCCCTCACCAACCCCCTTTTCGTACGAACCGAGTTGACGCGCGCGTTCTCCGGGCGGCCCGCGCGGGGCCTGATGAACCGTTTCATGCGCGAGCACGGTCCGTACGCCCCGGCCGGCTACCCCCAGGTGCACCACCTCACCTCCGGACTGCGCAAGGCCGCGGCGGCGGCCGGCGACCCCCAGGGCATGGCGCTCTGGGCGGGCCAGGGCCACCGGCTGGCCCGGGAACTCCCCGCGGGCCGGCTCGTCGAAGTCCTGGCGGCCGAACTCGACGAAGCGGCTGGCGAGTTGACCGCCACTCTGCTGAACCTGAAGAACCAGAGGAGTACCTCATGACCGCCCCGGTCTTCGTCGTCGACAAGGTGCCGGGCGTCGGCGGATTCGTCCTGGACGGGGCGGAGGGCCGGCACGCCGTCTCGGTCAAGCGGCTGCGCGCCGAGGAGCAGGTGACCCTCACCGATGGCACGGGCAACTGGGCGCAGGCCGTGGTCGTCGCGACCGAGGGCAAGGACCGTCTGGTCGTACGGGTCACCTCCGCCGCGGCCGAGGAGGAGCCCGCGGTACGGATCACCGTGGTGCAGGCACTGCCCAAGGGCGACCGGGGCGAGGTCGCCGTGGAGACCATGACCGAGACCGGGGTGGACGCGATCGTGCCCTGGCAGGCGTCGCGCTGCATCACCCAGTGGAAGGGCGAGCGCGGCGCCAAGTCCCTTGCGAAATGGCGTGGTACGGCCCGGGAGGCGGGCAAGCAGTCCCGCCGGGTGCGGTTCCCCGAGGTGCGCGAGGCCATGACGACCAAGCAGCTCGCGCCGCTCCTGGCCGGGGCGGACCTCGCGATGGTCCTGCACGAGGACCGAGACCATCCCTCCGGCGCGCTGGCCACGGCGGAGCTGCCCGCGGCCGGGGAGATCGTCCTCGTCGTGGGCCCCGAGGGCGGGGTCTCTCCGGAGGAGCTGGCCGTGTTCGCGGGGGCGGGGGCGCGGGCGTATCGGCTGGGGGCGAGTGTGTTGCGTACCTCTACGGCGGGTACGGCGGCGGCCGCGGTCCTACTGGCCCGAACGGGCCGCTGGTCCTGACCGGCCCGGACCCCGGGTCCCCCTGGGGCTCCGCCCCAGACCCCGGGCATCTTGCCCACCCACCCGCCCGTACAGGAAGTCGAAGGGCTCGGGCCCTGGGGCTGCGCCCCAGACCCCTGCGGGGGCTCCGCCCCCTGCACCCCCGTTCGCGCCTGAACGGCGCTCGTCCTCAATCGCCGGACGGGCTGAAGATGCCTGCACTGGCCCGCACCGAGCCTTTAGGGGCGCGAGGAACTGCGCGAGAAGCGACCACGGCCCGCAGACGGGAACGGGGTTAGGGCCGCCAGGCTGCGTCATCGCGCGGCGCAACCGAGGTGGCCGCAACCCGGGAGCCCTGGGTCACCTACAGGGGCGCGGGGAACTGCGCGAGCAACCACGCACGGCGGGCGGACGGGAACGGGTTTTGGGGGCGCGGGGAACTGCGCAACCAGCCGCGCACGGTGGAGGACCGCGGGGTCGGGGTGGAGCCCCGTGGTGTGGTGCGGGGGCCGGGGCGGGCCCCGGATGGGTGGGATGGCTGTGAGGGGGCTATCGCGCGGGGAGCCGTGGTGGCACCCTGGCGCTCATGGGGGCCCAGAGGTCGAACCACGCGAACCACCACCCGCGCCGCACGGCACACCGCACGGCATACCGCGCGCTGCCCATCCCCCTGCTCGCCGCCCTGGCGATCGGCGGCGCAACCGCCTGCGACCCCATCGGCGGCCTCAACTCCACCGCGGTCGCCGTCACCACCGAGCAGACCGCGACGGCCGCCCTCGCGCACGAGCACGTCGACGTCAAGTGGCTCACCTGCAACGCCAGCCTCAACTCGGGCGCCGGCGCGACCCCTTCCGCGGCCGCCACCGCCAAGCAGGTCGCCGATGTGGACTGCCAGGGCGAGACCAAGGACGGCAAGGCGATCGCCGTCAAGGGAAAGGTCACCCAGGAGGTCGAGGGCCGCTGTGTGAAGGGCGACCTGACGGCCAAGGTGGCCGGCCGGACGGTATTCCGCGCCAGCGTCCTGGGCAACTGCACCGCGCCCGCCCCGACAATGGGCCCCACGACCCCCGCGCCCGGCGGCCGCCCCACCGTCACGGTGACCACGACCGTCACCGTCACCGTCACCGCCACCCCGTCCTTCCAGGGCAAGTAGCCCAGCCCCGCCCGGGCACGCACCCCGCACCCCGCAACCCCGCACGCACACCGCACTCCGTACCCCGCCCGAACGCGTTGAGTAGCATGCGGTTACCTGATCAACGCGACCAAGGAGGACCGGACCGTGGCCGGAGAGCCGCAGGCGGACTGCCTGTTCTGCAAAATCGTCTCGGGCGATGTCCCGGCGACCGTCGTGCGGGAGACCGACACGACCGTGGCCTTCCGGGACATCAACCCCCAGGCGCCGACCCACGTCCTGGTCATTCCGAAGGTCCACCACCCCGACGGCGCCTCCCTGGCCGCCGCCGAGCCGGCCATCGCCGCGGACGTGCTGCGCGAGGCCGGGGAGGTCGCCCGCGAGGAGAAGATCGACGGCAGCGGCTACCGGATCGTGTTCAACACGGGCAGCGGCGCCGGCCAGACCGTCTTCCACGCGCACGCCCACGTCCTCGGGGGCCGCGGCCTCCAGTGGCCGCCCGGCTAGCCCCCCGACCGCCCCGGCCGCCACCGCGACCAGCCCCAACAGCGCGCACAGCAAGGCAACTCACCGTGTCCGTACGTGAATTGGTGGTGCTCGGCACCGCCAGCCAGGTCCCCACCCGGCACCGCAACCACAACGGCTACCTGCTGCGCTGGGACGGCGAGGGCATCCTCTTCGACCCGGGCGAGGGCACCCAGCGCCAGATGCTGCGGGCCGGGGTCGCCGCCCACGACATCCACCGGATCTGCGTCACGCACTTCCACGGCGACCACTCGCTCGGCCTGGCCGGGGTGATCCAGCGGATCAACCTCGACCGGGTCCCGCACCCGGTCACCGCGCACTACCCGCTCAGCGGCGAGCACTTCTTCGACCGGCTGCGGTACGCCACCGCCTACCGGGAGTCCGTCCAGCTCGGCCAGCAGCCGGTCGCGGGCGAGGGCGCCGTGCTGGCCGCGACCGGCGCGTACACCCTTGAGGCCCGCAGGCTCTCGCACCCCGTCGAGTCGTACGGGTACCGGCTCGTCGAGCCCGACGGGCGGCGGATGCTGCCCGAGCTGCTCGCCGAGCACGGCATCAAGGGCCCCGACGTGGGCCGCCTCCAACGCGAGGGCGAGCTGAACGGCGTCACCCTCGACGACGTCAGCGAGAGCCGGCGCGGCCAGCGGTTCGCGTTCGTCATGGACACCCGCCTGTGCGACGGTGTGCACGCACTCGCGGACGGCTGCGACATGCTGGTCATCGAGTCGACGTTCCTGGACGGGGACATTCAACTGGCCGTCGATCACGGTCACTTGACGGCTGGTCAGGCCGCCGCGGTGGCCCGCGACGCGGGCGTACGCCATCTGGTCCTCACCCACTTCTCGCAGCGGTACTCCGACCCGGAGGAGTTCGAGCGGCAGGCCAGGGCCGCCGGATTCGAGGGCGAGCTGACCGTGGCCGCCGACCTCATCAGGGTCCCGGTCCCCAAGCGCACCACCTGAAGCACCGCACCGAGCACCACCCTAGGAAGCCCCCCACATGCCTCTCTCCACGCCCCTCCCCAAGGCCGAACTCCATCTCCACATCGAAGGCACCCTCGAACCCGAGCTGGCCTTCGAACTCGCCGCGCGCAACGGCGTCGAGCTGCCGTACGCCGACACCGAGGCACTGCGCAAGGCGTACCTCTTCGACGACCTCCAGTCCTTCCTGAACCTGTACTACTCGCTGATGACGGTGCTGCGGACCGAGGACGACTTCGCGGCGCTCGCCGACGCGTATCTGGCCCGCGCCGCGGCCCAGGGCGTGCGGCACGCCGAGATCTTCTTCGACCCGCAGGCGCACACGGCGCGCGGCATCTCCATCGGCACGGTCGTGGAGGGCCTGTGGCGCGCCCTGTCCGCGAGCGAGGAACGCCACGGCGTCTCGACCCGGCTCATCATGTGCTTCCTGCGGGACGAGCCGGCCGAGTCCGCGCTGCTCACCCTTGAGGCGGCCCGGCCGTACCTGGACCGGATCACCGGCATCGGCCTCGACTCGGCGGAGGTCGGGCATCCGCCGGCCAAGTTCCGCGAGGTGTACGAGGCGGCCGCCGCGCTCGGCCTGCGCCGGGTCGCGCACGCGGGGGAGGAGGGGCCGCCCGCGTACATCACCGAGGCGCTCGACCTGCTCGGGGTGGAGCGGATCGACCACGGCCTGCGGGCCCTGGAGGACCCGGACCTGGTCGCCCGTCTGGTCCGCGACCGGGTGCCGCTGACGCTGTGCCCGCTGTCCAACGTGCGGCTGCGGGCCATCGACGTCCTCGCGGAGCACCCGCTGCCGGCGATGATGGACGCGGGGCTGTTGTGCACGGTCAACTCCGATGACCCGGCGTACTTCGGGGGGTATGCGGAGGACAACTTCCGCGCGGTGCGAGAGGTGTTGGGGCTCTCCCCGGATCGGCTCCGGGAGCTGGCCCGGAACTCCTTCGAGGCGGCGTTCCTTGAGGACGACGAGCCGCGCCGTGCGCGGTATCTGGCCGAGGTCGCGGCCTACGACTTCCCGGAGTCCTGACCCCGGGGGCCCTGGCTCCCCGGGCTCCGCCGCAGGCCCCGGATTTCGCCCCACCCCACCCCTTCCCGCAACCCTCCGGGGGTGGGGAGACACCGGGTTCTGTTTCGCCTGCGGACCGTGCGGGGCTGGTCGCGCAGTTCCCCGCGCCCCTAAAGGCTCGGTGCTGGCCCGCATCGGCATCCTCAGCCCGTCCGGCGTTTGAGGACGAGCGCCGTTCAGGCGCGATCGGGGTCTGGGGCGGAGCCCCAGGGAGGGGGGCTCAGGACGCCAGTACCTTGCGGCGTCGCCTCGCCCGCGAGCGGATCGGGATCTCGGCCACTTCCTGCTCGGGCACGCCGATCTGCGGCAGCAGCGCCGCGGAGGCGGCCCCCCGCCCCGCGACCACCGCCGCGGGCATGCCGCCCCGCCGCCGGATGGACCCCGGCACCAGCGGCCGCCCGGACGTGTGCAGCGCCACCGCCGTCATCGGCGCCGCGATGAGCAGCAGCAGCGCGCACAGCACGAGCCCCATGCCCCGGTACCCGGCGTACTCCGAGAGCAGGCTCCCGGTGAGCGGCCCGCAGGCCACCCCGAGCGAGGACGCGGAGCCCGCGAGCACCGCCCAGCGTCCGCGCGGGTCGAGCGAGGCGGACAGGCCGATCAGATAGGACAGGACGACCGGGTAGAAGACGTTCCAGAGGATCTCGCCGGTCGCGAAGGACAGCAGTCCCCGTGCCGATGAACTCGCCACGATGCAGGCCGCGATGACCGCCGTACCCGCCCCGATCGGCACCGCCCGGCCGAGCCGCGCGCCGAGCGCACCCGCGCCGAGCACCCCGAGCAGTCCCGCGCCGAGCCCGGCCGCGAAGACCATGCCGACGGTGACCTCGGTCAGCCCGGCCTGGGTGAGGCCGATCCGTCCGCTCACGCCCCACAGCGCGTTCTGCGCGAGGGACCAGCACAGCATGGTCGCGGCCAGGACCGTGCCGGAGCGGCGGTGGGGAAGCCGTACGCCCGCCGCGACCTGGACGGTCTCCACCTGCGGAGCCGAGCCGTAGGCGTCCGGGAGCCACCGGGTGGCGGGCCACACCAGCGCCGCCACGGCGGCGATGGAGGCCAGCGGGGTCGCGTGCCCGCCGCCGAGGTGAGGGATCGTCAGGTAGAGCACCCCGGCCGTCGCGGAGACGGAGAGCAGGCCGAGCGTGGAGGCCCGGTGGGGGTCGCGCTGGGCGGCGATGCCGGCCGCGGCGACGGCCGTGGCCGTGCCGGAGCCGAGCCCGCCGACCATCGCGCCCGCCACGACGAGCGGGACCAGGGTGGTCAGGGCGGCGGCGCCGTACCCGGTGACGGCCAGGACGAGGCCGTAGCGGGCGAGGCGGCGCGGCCCGTGCTGCTCCACTCTGGAGGCGAGGGTGAAACCGGCCGTGGCCGAGCTCAACAGGAGGGCGGAGCCGACCAGTCCGGCTTCGGCGGGGGAGAGTCCGAGGCCGGCCGAGAGCCGGCCGACGACGGTGGGGAGGAGGTAGGCGGCGAGGTAACCGGCGGTGAAGACGGCGACCAGCGGCCAGGCAGCACGAGGGCGTGCGGACATGGGCGTTCCAAGGAACAGTGCCCGTGGGGCAGAGAGGTCAAAGAGGGGGGATGCGCCCGGTGTTGTACGGGAACGCGAGGCCAATTTGTATCAAGCGTCCCGAGGGCACGAAAAGCCAGGACGGAGTGATCTGGGTCACGTTTCGTTTGGCCTGGGATTCGTCGGGTACAAGAGCGAATTTCGCGGAGGGGGAGGGGAGTTGGGGCCGGGCGGCGAGCGGGGGTGACCCTTGACGGTGATCGTTCACATATCTAGTCTCGATCTGCATTGATGGATGAGTGCATGGCCGGACGGATGGACGGGACCCCATGGATCGAGTTGCCTCCGAAGGTGCGCGGCGGATCGCCGAGGTGCGGCTCACCCCCGTCCTCGTCTGCGACCCTCCGCTCCTCAACGTCCAGGGCGTGCACCAGCCCTACACGCCCCGCCTGATCGTCGAGGTCGTCACGGACGAGGGGGTGACCGGGATCGGTGAGACGTGCGGCGACACCAAGTACCTCGAACTGGCCCGCCCGTACGCCGGGGCGCTGGTCGGCCACGACCTAGCCGACCTCAATGGGCTGTTCACATGCATGGACGAGATCGAGGTCGACGGCTCCCGGATCGACGACTCGGTGGACGTCGGCGGACTGCGGGGCGTCCAGACCGCCGACAAGCTGCGCCTGTCCGTCGTCTCCGCCTTCGAGGTGGCCTGCCTGGACGCGCTGGGCAGGATCCACGGCGTACCCGTGCACACCCTGCTCGGCGGCAAGGTCCGCGACACCGTGGAGTACAGCGCGTACCTCTTCTACCGCTGGGCCGAACACCCCGGCGGCGCGGGCGAGAAGGACTCCTGGGGCGCTGCGCTCGACCCCGCGGGGATCGTCGGCCAGGCCCGCCGTTTCGTGCGCGAGTACGGCTTCGGCTCCTTCAAGCTCAAGGGCGGTGTCTTCCCGCCCGGGCAGGAGGTCGCCGCGATCCGCGCCCTGGCCGCCGCCTTCCCCGGCCACCCGCTCCGGCTCGACCCCAACGGCGGCTGGACGCCGGCGACCGCGCTGCGGGTGGCCGCCGAACTCGCGGACGTACTCGAATACCTGGAGGACCCGGCGCCGGGCACGGCCGCGATGGCCGAGGTGTCCCGGGGCACCTCGGTGCCGCTCGCCACCAACATGTGCGTGACGACGTTCCCCGAGATCCGCGAGGCCTTCCTGAACGACGCGGTGCAGGTCGTCCTGTCCGACCACCACTACTGGGGCGGGTTGCGCAACACGCGTGAACTCGCCGCGATCTGCCGGGTGTTCGGGGTCGGCCTGTCCATGCACTCCAATACGCACCTGGGGATCAGCCTCGCCGCGATGACCCACGTCGCGGCGACCGTCCCCAACCTGGACCACGCCTGCGACAGCCACTACCCGTGGCAGACGGAGGACGTGATCACCGTCCGGCACGTGTTCCGCGACGGACGCCTGACGGTGTCCGATGCCCCCGGCCTCGGCGTCGAGCTCGACCGCGCCGAACTGGCCCGGCTGCACCGCCGCTGGCTCGACGACGACGGCACCCTGCGCGACCGCGACGACGCGGCCGCGATGCGGCGCGCACCGGAGCACGCCGACTGGACGGTCCCGGCGCTTCCGCGCTGGTAGCGGCACCGCAACGGCCCCCCTCCGGCGCGCATCGGGCAGACTTGCCAGATCTGTACGCGAACGGAGAGCCCGCCGTGACGACACCAGACAGCAGAGAGCAGCCGTCCCACCCGCACCACGAGCCCCGGCTGCCCGGTCCCGGACACTCGTCCGAGCCCGAGCCCGCCGAGTGGAACCCGCACCGCCGTGCCCCGGGCGCCGAGCCGCGACGGTCCTCACGGGTCGACCCGCTCGACGGGCTGCGCGATCCGCGCGATCCGCCCTGCGACGTGTTCCTCACCGGCACGGTCTTCCTCGACATCATCTTCACCGGGCTCGACTCGGCGCCGGTGCGCGGCACCGAGTCCTGGGCCCGCGGCATGGGGTCGAGCCCGGGGGGCGTCGCCAACATGGCCACCGCGCTCGCCCGCCTGGGCCTGCGCACCTCGCTGGCCGCGGCCTTCGGCGACGACCACTACGGCGAGTACTGCTGGGACGCGCTCGAACAGGGCGAGGGCATCGACCTGTCGCTCTCGCGGACCGTGTCCGGCTGGCACTCCCCGGTCACCGTCTCGATGGCGTACGAGGGCGAACGCACGATGGTCACCCACGGCCACGAGGCACCCCACGAACTGTCCGCACCCAACGGCCCGCCCCGGGCCCGCGCCGCCGTCGCATCCCTGGTGCCGGGCCGCCGCGAGGGCTGGATCGAGGACGCGGCGCGCTCCGGTGCGCGGATCTTCGCGGACGTCGGCTGGGACGACACCGGCCGCTGGGACCTCGCTGGGCTGCCCGAGCTCGAACACTGCGAGGCGTTCCTGCCCAACGCCGCCGAGGCGATGCGCTACACCCGCACCGACTGCCCCCGGGCGGCGGCCCGCGCGCTGGCCGAGAAGGTGCCGCTCGCGGTGGTGACGCTGGGCTCGGAGGGGGCGTACGCGGTGGACGGCGCGACGGGGGAGACGGCGGACGTCCCGGCCATCGAGGTCGAGGCCCTCGACCCGACCGGCGCCGGCGACGTCTTCGTGGCCGGCTTCGTCACCGGCACCCTGGCGGGCTGGCCGCTCGCCGACCGCCTCGCCTTCGCGGGGCTGACGGCGGCCCTCTCGGTCCAGGAGTTCGGGGGATCGCTCTCGGCGCCGGGCTGGGCGGAGGTGGCGAGCTGGTGGGAGCGGGTACGGACGCTGCCCGACCAGGACCCCGAGGCGCTGCGCCGCTACGCCTTCCTCTCCGCCCTCCTCCCCGGCGCGGCCCGCACCTGGCCCCTGCGCCGGGCCCTCCCCACCCTGGGCTTCCGCCACCCGGCGTAACGCCCCTTGGCCCGGGCGGGCCCGCCGGGGCCGGGGCCGGCCTGCTGCCCGCCCACGCGCGGGGCCCCGGGCCGCGGCCCGCCCCGGGCCTCGGCGAGGCCCCCCGAACCACGCGAGGTGGGAAAACCTCTCGGCGCGCCGCACGGCAAGTCGTACGCTTGGTATCCCAGAGGCTCTCGAACAGCGAGGACCCTGCAACGGGAGGTATGTGCAGGCCCCAGAGCCGGCCCATGACTCAGACACCCACACAACCGCAGGCGCACGCCCAGATCACCATTCCGGCCAAGCACCCCATGGTGACCGTCCTGGGTTCGAGCGACTCCCTGCTGCGCGTGATCGAGAAGGCCTTCCCGTCGGCCGACATCCACGTACGGGGCAATGTGATCAGCGCCGTGGGGGACGCGACGGAAGTCGCCCTCATCCAGCGACTGTTCGACGAGATGATGCTGGTGCTCCGCACCGGGCAGTCGATGACGGAGGACGCAGTGGAACGCTCGATCGCCATGCTCCGTGCGAGCGGCAACGGCAACGGCAGGGCGAACGGCAGCCCGGCCGACGGAAACGGGCACGGCGAGACGCCTGCCGAGGTGCTCACGCAGAACATCCTCTCCAGCCGCGGCCGCACCATCCGCCCCAAGACCCTCAACCAGAAGCGGTACGTCGACGCGATCGACAAGCACACGATCGTCTTCGGCATCGGCCCCGCCGGTACCGGAAAGACCTACCTCGCCATGGCCAAGGCGGTCCAGGCACTCCAGTCCAAGCAGGTCACCCGGATCATCCTGACCCGGCCCGCGGTGGAGGCCGGCGAGCGCCTCGGCTTCCTGCCCGGCACGCTCTACGAGAAGATCGACCCGTACTTGCGCCCGCTGTACGACGCCCTGCACGACATGCTCGACCCGGACTCGATCCCGCGCCTGATGGCGGCCGGCACGATCGAGGTCGCCCCGCTGGCGTACATGCGCGGCCGCACGCTCAACGACGCGTTCATCATCCTCGACGAGGCGCAGAACACCAGCGCCGAGCAGATGAAGATGTTCCTCACCAGGCTCGGCTTCGACTCGAAGATCGTCATCACCGGTGACGTCACCCAGGTCGACCTGCCGAACGGCACGAAGAGCGGTCTGCGCCAGGTCCAGGACATCCTGGACGGCGTCGACGACGTGCACTTCTCCCGGCTCACCTCGCAGGATGTCGTACGGCACAAGCTCGTCGGCCGTATCGTCGACGCGTACGAGCAGTACGACAGCCGCCAGGACCAGGAAGGTCGCGGCGGCCGAAACGGGAAGTAGAGCAGAGCGCACCATGTCGATCGACGTCAACAACGAGTCCGGAACCGAGGTCGACGAGCAGGCGATCCTCGACATCGCCCGCTACGCGCTCACGCGGATGCGGATCCACCCGCTCTCCGAACTGTCGGTGATCGTCGTGGACGCCGAGGCCATGGAGCAGCTGCACATCCAGTGGATGGACCTGCCGGGCCCCACCGATGTCATGTCCTTCCCGATGGACGAGCTGCGCCCGCCGTCGAAGGACGACGAGGAGCCCCCGCAGGGGCTCCTCGGTGACATCGTGCTGTGCCCCGAGGTCGCCAAGAAGCAGGGCGAGGACGCCGAGACGCAGCACTCCATGGACGAGGAGCTCCAGCTCCTCACCGTCCACGGCGTGCTGCACCTGCTCGGCTACGACCACGAGGAGCCGGACGAGAAGGCCGAGATGTTCGGCCTCCAGGCGGCCATCGTGGACGGCTGGCGGGCGGAGAAGGGCCTGACCGGTCCCTCCCCGGCGCCGACCGTCTCATGACCGGTCAGCTGATCGCGGGCGCCGTCGCCCTGGTCGTCGTGGCCTGGCTCGCCGCCTGCGCCGAGGCCGGCCTCGCCCGCATCTCCTCCTTCCGCGCGGCCGAAGCGGTCCGCACCGGCCGGCGCGGCAGCGCCAAGCTCGCCCAGATCGCCTCCGACCCCACGCGCTACCTCAACGTCGCCCTGCTCGTGCGGGTCGCCTGCGAGATGGCCGCCGGGGTCCTCGTCACGTATGTGTGCCTGGAGGAGTTCGGCGAGACATGGGCCGCGCTGCTCGTGGCCATCGCCGTGATGGTCCTCGTCAGTTACGTCGCCGTCGGCGTCTCGCCCCGCACCATCGGCCGCCAGCACCCCCTGAACACCGCGACGGCTGCCGCGTACGTGCTGCTGCCGCTGGCCAGGGTCATGGGGCCGATCCCGCAGCTCCTGATCCTCCTGGGCAACGCGCTGACCCCCGGAAAGGGCTTCCGCAAGGGCCCGTTCGCCTCCGAGGCCGAGCTGCGGGCGATGGTCGACCTCGCCGAGGCGGAGTCCTTGATCGAGGACGACGAGCGCCGCATGGTGCACTCCGTGTTCGAGCTGGGCGACACCCTGGTGCGCGAGGTCATGGTGCCGCGCACCGACCTCGTCTGCATCGAGCGCTACAAGACGATCCGCCAGGCCCTCACCCTCGCCCTGCGCTCCGGCTTCTCACGCATCCCGGTGACCGGCGAGAACGAGGACGACATCGTCGGGATCGTCTACCTGAAGGACCTCGTCCGCAAGACGCACATCAACCGGGACTCCGAGGCCGACCTGGTCTCGACCGCGATGCGCCCCGCCGCCTTCGTGCCCGACACCAAGAACGCGGGCGACCTGTTGCGCGAGATGCAGCAGCAGCGCAGCCATGTCGCCGTCGTCATCGACGAGTACGGCGGCACCGCCGGCATCGTCACCATCGAGGACATCCTGGAAGAGATCGTCGGCGAGATCACCGACGAGTACGACCGCGAACTGCCGCCCGTCACCGAGCTGGCGGACGGCTGCTTCCGGGTCACCGCCCGGCTCGACATCGGCGACCTGGGCGAGCTGTTCGGCTTCGACGAGTTCGACGACGAGGACGTGGAGACCGTCGGCGGGCTGCTGGCCAAGTCGCTCGGCCGGGTGCCGATCGCCGGGGCCACGGCCGTGGTGGAACTGCCCGACGCGCGCAGGCTGCGGCTCACGGCCGAGTCCCCGGCCGGCCGCCGCAACAAGATCGTCACCGTGCTCGTGGAGCCGACCAAGGACGAGGACGACCAGGAGGACGTGGCGTGACACCGAAGCAACTGCGGGCGTTCTGCCTGGAGTTCAACGCCGTGACGGAGGAGTTCCCGTTCAACCCGGAGACCTCCGTCTTCAAGGTGCTCGGCAAGATCTTCGCGCTCACCTCCCTCGACGGGAAGCCGCTCACGGTCAACCTCAAGTGCGACCCGGAGGAGGCGGTCAGGCTCCGCGAGGAGCACCCTGCGATCGTGCCCGGCTACCACATGAACAAGCGGCACTGGAACACCGTGAACGTGGCCGAGCTCCCGGACCGGCTGGTCCGGGAGCTCATCGAGGACTCGTACGACCTGGTGGTGGCCGGCCTGCCGAAGGCCGAACGCCTCCGGCTCGACCGGGCCTGAGACCAACGGGCCTGAGGCCAGCGGGCCTGAGACCAACGGGCCGGAGCGGACGCGGTCCGGCCGCCGGGGGCACTAGGCCTTCCCGCGGCCCGGGCCGCGACCGAGGCCGACGGCGATCAGGGCGGCCGCCGCGACCACGACAGCCGCGTCGATCGCGAGGACCGTACGCACCCCGTCGAACAGCGAGCCCTGCGTGGTGGCGAGTACGCCGAGCAGCGGGATGCCGACCGTCAGGCCGACCTGCTGGGTGGTGGTGACGAGGCCGGTGGCAAGACCCTGCTCCTCGTTCGGCACCCCGCTGGTCACGGTCACGCCGTACGAGATGATCGCGCCGAGGTGGCACATGCTGGCCAGCGAGACGGCGACGGTGGCGAGCAGGGCGCCCGAGTGGGTGCCGAGCCCCAACAGGGCTGCCACGAAGGCGCCTTGGCCGAGCAGCGAGGCCGCGAGGACCCGCCGCGAGCCGAAACGGCCGATCAGCCGGGCCGCGTACGTGCCGGCGACGGCCGACGCCAGGCCCTGGATCCCGAAGACCAGGCCGGTCTCGAAGGACGAGAGGCCGAGGGTCTCCTGGAGGTAGAGGGTCAGCACGAAGACGACCGTCGACATCATCGAGAAGGTCACCAGACCGCCCAGGTTGCCCCAGGCCACCGTGCGGCGCTTGAGCATCGGCAGCGAGACCAGCGGCGCCGACGCCCTCGACTCGACGACCACGAACGCGGCGAGCAGGGCGATGCCGACGAGCAGGATGCCCCACACGTCCACGCCGCCGAAGCCGCGCTGGGCCGCCGTCGACAGGGCGTAGATCACCGCGAGCAGCCCACCGGTGACGGTCACGGCACCGGGCACGTCCAGGCGCGGCCGCTCGGGGGTGCGGGACTCCGGCAGCAGCCCGGGTGCCAGGGCCAGGACGACCACCGCGAAGGCCACCAGCAGACCCATCGTCGAGCGCCAGCCGAGCGTGTCCGTCATGACACCGCCCAGCACCATGCCGACGGTGAAGCCCAGCGAGAGCAGCGTGCCGGAGATGCCGAGCGCCTTGTCGCGCAGCGGGCCCTCGGGGAACGTCGTGGTCAGCAGGGACATGCCGGTCGGCACGATGACGGCCGCGCCGAGGCCTTGCAGAGCGCGCCCGGTCAGGAAGGACGCCGGGTCCCAGGCCAGGGTGGCGAGCAGCGAGGCCGCGCCGAACAGGGCGAGGCCGGTCAGGAACAGCTTCTTGCGGCCGAAGAGATCGGCGATACGGCCGAACAGGAGCAGGAAGCCGCCCGAGGGCAGCGCGAACGCCGTGACCGCCCATTGCAGGGCCGACTGGCCGAGCCCCAGGTCCCTGCCGAGCGCGGGCAGCGCCACGTTCAGTACGGAGAAGTCGAGCGCCACCATGAACTGGGCGGCGCAGAGCACGAAGAGGACCAGCTTGGCCCGTCCGCTGAGCCGGGCTTCCGCAGCGGAACCGGCTGCGGAGTCTCCGCGCGGGCCGGGAGTGGGGGCCGCCGTCCCGGGGCCGGTGGTTGTCGTCGTTGTATCGATCGCCATGGCCCTACCCTCGCGGTCCGGGAATGGCCGTGGAGAGTGGGAACTTATCCTGTTGCTGGCACCACCAGGCAGCCGACAGGGGGATTCTCGTGGCCACACCGATCGACCGGCACCGGCGCAGTGAGCTGCGCGAGTTCCTGATGAGCAGGCGCGCGCGGATCACTCCGACGCAGGCCGGACTGCCCGACGGCGGGGCCCGCCGCCGCACGCCGGGGCTGCGCCGCGAGGAGGTCGCGGTGCTCGCGGGGGTGGGGGTCTCCTGGTACCAGTGGCTGGAGCAGGGCCGCGACATCACGGTCTCGCCGCAGGTCCTGGACGCGGTCGGCCGGGTGCTCCAGCTGACCAGCGCCGAGCGCCGCCACCTGTACGTGCTCGCCGGGCTCAATCCGCCCGCCCTGGAGGTCGATCCGGCCAACGTCGACATGTGCCACGGGCTCCAGCGGCTGATCGACGCCTGGATGCCGTTCCCCGCGCACATCATGGACGCGTACTGGAACACGGTCATGTACAACGAGTCGGCCGCGCTCGTCCTCGGGATGCGCCCCGAGATCGTGCAGAACTGCCTGATCGCGTTCTTCACCGACCCCATCTACCGTGCCCGCGCCCAGCGTTGGGACGAGATCGCCTGCAACGTCGTCGCGCAGTTCCGCGCGGCCTGCTCGGAGCACCCCGACGACGAGGGCTTCCGGGCGGTGGTCGAGCAGGCGAAGGAGCTCAGCCCCGAGTTCGTCGAGCTGTGGGAGCGCCGGGACGTCCAACCCGGCGGCCAGCTCCGCAAGGAGATGGAGCATCCGCTCGTCGGCGCCCTGCACGTCGAGTCCACCCAACTGCGCGTCCCGGCCCGCCCGGACCTGGTGATCGTGCTGCACACGCCGCTTCCGAACACGGACACGGCGGAGAAGCTGGAGTGGCTGACCTCGCCGGAGGGGCGGCGGGGGTCGATGTATCCGATCGCCGGCTGACGCCTCGGCCGGGCGGTGGCCGACCACCGGCTGAGAAAATGCAGGTCAGCGCGCCGATTTCTTCGCATACAGTCGACCTGCACAGAAAACGCACAGCTTTCGTCCCGTGGGGGGATTCACGCATGCCCGCTTTCGCCGCCGTCTCCGTCAGACGCGCCGCCGCCGTGGCCCTGGCCGCCTCGTCCCTGGTCTTCGCCGCCGCGTGCGGCAGCTCGGACGGCAAGGGTGACAAGCCGGCGCAGAAGGACGCCGCCACGTCCTCGACGGCCGCGTCCCCGGGCGCCTCGGGCGCCTCGGGCGGCGCCAAGGGGCCGGTCACCGAGGCCCAGCTCAAGGCGGCCCTGCTGACCGAGAAGGACGTTCCGGCGACCTGGAAGGCGGGCCCGGGCACCGATGGCCTCACCTTCGGCAAGGCCGTCAAGCCCGAGTGCCAGAAGCTCATACAGCTGATGCAGAGCGAGGCCGCCCCCATGGGTGCCGCGACCCGGCAGAGCAGCAACTTCGAGTACGGCCTCCAGCAGGTCTTCGGCTTCGACGGCGACAAGGCCGCCGGGTACCTCAAGGGCTTCGACGCGACCCTCACCCAGTGCGCCACCGTCGCCGTCGACATGGAGGGCGAGAAGTACCCCGTCACCGTGAAGCCGCTGCCGGTGGACCAGGCGGGCGACGAGGCGCACGGCTACGAGCTCGTCATGGACATGGGCCCGATCAAGATGGGCTTCCACACCTACGTGGTCCGCAAGGGCGGCGCGCTGAGCGCGCTCTGCGCGAAGGGCAAGCAGGCGGTCGGCATCCCGGCGGCCGAGTACCAGGCCGTCACGGGCACCGTCGCCAAGAAGCTGGACCAGGCGATCCAGGGCTGAGCCCCCGCATCCGTCGGCCCCGGGCAGTCCTTATGCTCGGGGCATGACTGAGAGCACCGCACTCGACCCCGAGGACCGCAAGATCATCACGCTCGCGCGCAGCGCCCGGGCCCGCAACGGGGTGCCCGAGGGCGCGGCCGTACGCGACGAGACGGGCCGCACGTACGTGGCCGGCACGGTCGAGCTTCCCTCTCTGAAGCTTTCCGCGCTCCAGACCGCGGTGGCCATGGCGGTGGCGAGCGGAGCGGGGTCCCTGGAGGCGGCGGCGGTCGTGACGGCGGCGGGGGCTCTGGCGGAGGCGGATGTGGCGGCCGTACGGGACCTGGGTGGTCCCGCCACGCCCATCCTCCTGGCGGGCCCGGACGGCACCCTGAAAACCCCCTGACCCCTGACACGGGCCCCCTCGGGGCTCCGCCCCGAACCCCGGGGGGTTTGCCCACCCTCCCGCCCGTCGCCCGGGGTTGGTTGGTTCCGGCCCCTGGGGCTCCGCCCCAGACCCCCGGGGGTTTGCCCACCCACCCGCCCGTGCGGCGGGTTGAACCGGCTGAGCCCTGGGGCTGCGCCCCAGACCCCGGGCGGGGGCTCCGCCCCCTGCACCCCCGTTCGCGCCTGAACGGCGCTCGTCCTCAATCTCCCCCAAGGCCTTAAGGGCCAGGGGGGACCCCCATGACGGGCTGAAGATGCCCATGCGGGCCAGCACCGAGCCTTCAGGGGCGCGAGGAACTGCGCGAGAAGCGACCGGTCCGCAGCCGAAGACGGGTTTAGGGGCGCGGGGAACTGCGCGACCAGCCCCCCACGGCCCGCGGACGAGAACGGGTTTTGGGGGCGCGGGGAACTGCGCGAGAAGCGGGCACGGTCCGCAGCCGAAGACGGGTTTCAAGGGGCGCGGGGAACTGCGCGACCAGCCCCCACGGCCCGCAGACGCAAACGGGTCCAGGGGCGCGAGGAACTGCGCGAGAAGCGGGCACGGTCCGCAGACCGAGACGGGTTTAGGGGCGCGGGGAACTGTGCGACCAGCCCCGCACGGCCCGAGGCCGAAAAGGGGCGTTGGGGGCGCGGGGAAGTGCGCGAGCAACTCCGCACGGTCCGAGGCCGGGCGGATCAGGGGCGCGGGGAACTGCGCGGAACCCCGCTACAGCCAACCGCACCCCGCCCGCCCGGCGTTAAGAATCAACGCGGAGGCCCTTGTAATCCACAGCCACCCGCGCATCAATGGACGGCAGTCGATCCGACGACCCGTCAGATACGAGGGACGGACCGGCACGGGGTGCAGAGCCGCAACCCCGCACCGGAGTCGGACCCACTCCCTCCGCGCAAGCGAAAGCACAACGCACCAGCACCACAGTGCACCGCACCGCACAACGCAACCCCCGCCCCCGCAGAGCCATGCCCGCACGCCCGCGCACCCGTGCGCGTGGGCCGCGGGGGCCGCTGCGCGGTCGTGTGTCGACGGCGTCGATGACGTCGAGACGCGGCAGACGATCAACTCCCGTTACGGGAAGGGGAATCATGCGTAAGAGCACCAGCAGACCGGTCGCGCGGGCCGCACTCGCGGTGGGGGCGGTGGCCGTGGCGGGCCTCGCCTTCGCGCCGAGCGCCGCCGCCGTCACCCCCACCACGGCGACCGCCACGTACGACTGCGGAACCTGGGGCGGGGGCGGCGCCACCCTCACCGCCACCCAGAGCGGCACCGCCGCGACCATCACGCTGACCTCGGCCGTCACCACCCCGGTCGCCGTCGGCGCCAACCAGATCAGCGCGACCCTGACCCTCGCCAAGGGCGGCGGCGGCACCAGGGTGTTCAGCGGCAAGGCCAACCCCGCCCTGCCCGCGGGCAGTTCGGTCAAGATCGGGCCGCTGAACGGCACCGTCGCCGCCGGTGACAGCCTCAACTCGTACTTCGCCGGCACCGCCCTGAAGATGGTGATCTTCGGAGTCACGGTGAACTGCGACGCGACGACCTCCCAGTCGCCGGGCCCGTTCGTCTTCTGATCCGTCATCGCTCAACGCCCGACCGCTCAACGCCCGACCGTTCAACGCCCGATCGCTCCACGCGCAACGAGCCGGTGCCGTCCCGGGCGGCGCCGGCTCCGGCGTGCCCCGGTGCATCGATACATCGGTACATCGGTACATCGATTCGTCGATGTGGGATGTGAAATGCCTTGGTCCGTCGGGATCTTGACAGTATCTGATGGGTCATCAGTCAATGCGCCGGGATGCCATTGACTTCTTTTCGGCCCGAGCCGTCAATGGCCCCCTGTCGGCGCAGCCGAGCCGCGCTGTGCCACTTCAGGAAGGGGGGCAAGCCCATGTCGGAACGTCGAAGACGGCGTCTGGCCGCCGTGTTGGGGGCGGTCGCACTCGCCGCCGGGACCGGCGCGCTCGCCGCACCCGCGAGCGCACTGGCCGCGACGCCCGTCGACTTCGCCACGCACTGCATCCCGCCGGCCATCGCCGGCATCCCGCCCATCGACGGCACCACGAACGCGACCGTCACCGTCGACAACGCGGCACCCAAGGTCGGCGACAAGGTCACCGTCACCTACACGGTGAACAAGCCCGCCGCCAGCAACCCCGTCGACATCGCCCTGCCCGCCGACATCATGACCCCGACCGGAAAGGTCGTCCTCGCGGGCGCCCAGACCGGCACCGTGGACGTGACCGGCCCCAAGAAGAACGCGCCCGTGCCCGGCAAGGGCGCGTTCCCGGCGTTCTCCATGAGCGGCAGCTTCACCGCCACCAAGGCCGGCGCGATCAACCTCTCGCCCGGCGACTACAACATCCACACCAGCTACATCATGGAGCTGGACACCCCCTGCACCGTCACCAATCCGCCCGCGCCCGTCTCCGAGACGGTCAATGCCACGGACGGCGGCGGCCAGGTCAACCAGCGCGCCATCACGGCCGACCCGGCCTCCGGCAACGCCGGTGACCGCACGACGGTCAGCGGGTCCAAGTTCACCCCCAACGCGGACGTCACCGTCGCGGGCTGGAACGGCACCGCCACCACCGCCGACAAGATCACCTTCAAGGCGGACGCCAACGGTGACTTCACCGCCCGGCCGAAGATCACGGACCCGGCGACCACCGGCATCGTGGCCTTCGAGGGGGCGGCCTGGGACCCGGCGAACGGCGCGGGCCCGGTCGCGTACACGGTCAACAGCGGGCCCCCGCCCACCGGACCGAGCCAGAAGCTCAACACCTCGGTGAACGCGGGCACGTTGGCGATGACGCAGGCCGGTGACAGCGTCGACCTCCAGGCCGTCGACTTCGGCAAGGGCGGCGCCTCCACCGGCGATCTCCAGACGGTGACGGTCCAGGACTTCCGCGGCGGCCCCGCGGGCTGGTCCCTGACCGGCAAGGTCACCGACTTCACCGGACCCGCCGGATCCATCGACGCGGGCAGACTCGGCTGGACCCCGGCCTGCTCCGCCAAGGCGGGCTCCCCGTCCGTCTGCGCGGCCGGCTCGGCCGGCACCGTGGGCAGCGCGGGCGCGACCCTCGCCTCCACCCCGAACGCCGCGCTCACCGGTGGCGAGTTCACCGTGGACGCGAAGCTCTCGCTCGACGTGCCGGCGTTCACCGCGCCCGGCGCCTACAGCGGCGTACTGACCCTCACCCTCACCTGATGTCCACCCGTGGGCCGGGCGCGCACCCGGCCGGCCCACCCGTCCCCGGGGGTCCCGCACCGTGCGCAAGCTGTCCGCACTCCTCCTGGCCGTCGTGCTCGCCCTGCTCACCGCGCCCGCGGCGCACGCCGCCGACAACGGCAACTGGTCGGTGTTTCCCGCGAGTTCGGGCACGGCCGCCCAGCGTCCGTACTTCTACCTCTCCGCGAACCCCGGAACCACCCTGGACGACAAGGTCACCGTCGCCAACAAGACCTCGGCGCCGCTGACCTTCCGGCTGTACGGGGCCGACGCGTACAACACCGAGCGTGACGGGGGCTTCGCCGTACGCACCGAGAAGGAGCGGCAGACGGGGGTGGGGGCGTGGACCAAGCCGGCCCGGACCTCGGTGACCGTACCGGCCCGGTCCTCGGTCACCGTGCCTTTCACGCTCGCCGTGCCTTCGGACGCCGAGCCGGGCGATCACGTGGGGGCGCTCGTCGCCCTCGACGACCGGGTCGCGCCCGGCCCCGCCGCGAACGGGAAGGTCGCGGTCGGCATCCAGCAGGCCGTCGGCGCGCGGGTCTATCTGCGGGTCGGCGGGCCCACCGTGCCCGCGCTCGCCGTCGAGAACGTCTCGCTCTCCCAGCACCGGCCGCTGGTGCCCGGCGTGGGGGCGAGCCGCACGGACATCACGTACACGCTGCACAACCGGGGCAACGTGACCCTGAACCCGGCGGTCCGGCTGAGTGCGACCGGGCTCTTCGGCCGTACGCTGCTCGGCCGGGGCCTGGCGAAGGTGCCGTCCGAGCTGCTGCCCGGGCAGCGGGTGACGCTCACCG
Organism: Streptomyces sp. CB01201; assembly: GCF_002803085.1. Taxonomy (GTDB): domain Bacteria; phylum Actinomycetota; class Actinomycetes; order Streptomycetales; family Streptomycetaceae; genus Streptomyces; species Streptomyces hundungensis. The sequence continues at coordinate 99,059 of NZ_NNBJ01000016.1, forward strand.
AAGCGTGGCACGGGTCGCCCCAACTGGACTGGGGTGACGTCAAGTTGACCGCGACGGCGAAGGGCACGTCGGGCTCGGGCGGGGCGTCCTTCCTGGCCCTGCCCTGGCTGGCCCTGGCGATCCTCCTGGCCGCGGCCGCGGCCTTCACGGGCCACCGGGTCCTGCGCCGCCGCGCCGCCGCCCGCGCCTAGCCCCGGCCCACCTCGGACCGGGCCCCCGTTCCTGTCTTCCTCGCGCCGTGCGGGGTTGCTCGCGCAGTTCCCCGCGCCCCTGGACCCGTTTTCGTCCTCGGGCCGTGGGTGGCTGGTCGCGCAGTTCCCCGCGCCCCTGGCGGTACTGGTGCCGGTCGGCATTGGCATCTTCGGGCTGCTCCCGGTGCCCCTGGCAGGTCCGGTGCGGGCCAGTGCAGGCATACCCAGCCCGTCCGGCGTTTGAGGACGAGCGCCGTTCAGGCGCGAACGGGGGTGTGGGGGCGGAGCCCCCGCAGAGGGCGCTGGGGCGGAGCCTCAGGGGGCGTGGGCGGCGCGGGGCCCGGGATCGGGGAGAATGGCGGCATGAGCGCTCGTACCCCTGCCGCCGACACCCCCGCAGCCCCCACCCACCGGGCCGGCTTCGCCTGCTTCGTCGGCCGCCCCAACGCGGGCAAGTCCACCCTCACGAACGCTCTGGTCGGGCAGAAGGTGGCCATCACCTCCAACCGCCCGCAGACCACCCGGCACACCGTGCGCGGCATCGTGCACCGCCCCGACGCCCAGCTGATCCTGGTCGACACCCCGGGCCTCCACAAGCCGCGCACCCTGCTCGGCGAGCGCCTCAACGACGTCGTCCGCACCACCTGGGCCGAGGTCGACGTGATCGGCTTCTGCCTGCCCGCCGACCAGAAGCTCGGGCCCGGCGACAAGTTCATCGCCAAGGAACTCGCCGGGATCAAGAAGACCCCCAAGATCGCGATCGTCACCAAGACGGACCTGGTCGACTCCAAAACCCTGGCCGAACAGCTCATCGCCGTCGACCAGCTCTCCAAGGAGCTCGGCTTCGAGTGGGCGCAGATCGTGCCGGTCTCGGCGGTCGGCGACCAGCAGGTCCAGCTCGTCGCGGACCTGATCATCCCGCTGCTCCCCGAGAGCCCCCCGCTCTACCCCGAGGGCGATCTCACCGACGAGCCCGAGCAGGTCATGGTCGCCGAGCTGATCCGCGAGGCCGCCCTGGAAGGCGTACGCGACGAGCTGCCGCACTCCATCGCCGTCGTCGTGGAGGAGATGATCCCGCGCGAGGACCGGCCCGCCGACAAGCCGCTCCTGGACATCCACGCCAACGTCTACATCGAGCGGCCCAGCCAGAAGGGCATCATCATCGGCCCCAAGGGCAAGCGCCTGAAGGAGGTCGGCATGAAGTCCCGCAAGCACATCGAGGCACTGCTCGGCACGCCCGTCTTCCTCGATCTGCACGTCAAGGTCGCCAAGGACTGGCAGCGCGACCCCAAGCAGCTGCGCAAGCTCGGCTTCTGAGCCCGGAGACCCCGGCCCCGGCCCCGGCCCCCTCCGCGGGACCGGGACCGGGACCGGGACCGGCCGGTGCGAGGGTCAGGAGGCCTTCGGGGCGCAGCGCATACCGATGTAGCAGCAGGGCGTGCCGTCCGGGAGCGTGGCGAACACGACCGGCATCCAGTCCGCGCTGTACGCGCCCGAGCCCGCCCCCGCGAACACCGTGTCCGTCACCGCCACCAGGTCCATCTCCAGCGGCGGCGAGAAGTCCTTCATTCCGCCGACGAACTCGTACACCAGGTGCGGCCGGCCGTCCTGCTGCTCGGAGACGGTGATGCGGACGCCCTCGCGCTCGTACGTCCCGGTCAGCGGCGCGAAGTCCACCGCGACCGGCGCGGCGGGCGGCTCGAAGGGGGCGGGCATGCGGACGCCGGCCAGCTCGCCGAGCAGTTCGGTGAAGAGGTCCTCGTAGAGGCGGCGCGCGTCGCCCCCGTTGGTGAGCAGCACCAGGGCGAGGTCCGCGCTCGGCACCACCCGCAGGAAGCCGTACTGCCCGATCGACGCGCCGTCGTGGCCGAAGCCCTGGACGCCGTTCCAGTCGTACAGCGTCCAGCCGAGGCCCCAGCCGTCCGCGTGGACGGTCCATTTGTCGGGGGAGTCGATCTCGCGGTTCCGCATCGCCGCGACGCTGTCCGGCGTGAGCAGCCGGGTGCCGTCGGGGGCGGTGCCGCCCGCGAGGTGCATCCGTGCGAACCGGGCGACGTCCCCGGCGCTGGCGATGACCCGGCCGTACGGGCCCGCCGAACGCGGCATGAGGTCCCAGGCCGGGGCCGGCTCGGGGTCCTGGCCGTACTCGCCGAGGTGTCCCATCGCGGCCCGGAACCGGAGCGCCTCCTCGGGCAGCGTCATCGTCTCGGCCAGGCCGAGCGGGGTCAGCAGCAGGTCCTTGAGGGCCTGGTCCCACGTCGTGCCGTGCAGCACCTCCACGATCCGGCCCAGCACATTGAAGCCGAGGCTGCTGTACGAGCAGGCGCTGCCGGACGGACAGTCGAGCGCGACCCCCTTCGCGGCGTCGACGTATCGCTCGACGCAGTCGTCACCCCGGCCCGAGTCATAGGTGAAGTCGCAGGTCAGGCCGCTGGTGTGGGAGAGGAGCTGCCGGGGCGTGATGGTGCGGCTCGCCTCCTCGTCGGCGACCGTGAAGTCGGGCAGGACCTTGCGTACGGGCGCGTCCAGGTCCAGCCGGCCGGCGTCGGCCAGCCGCATGATCAGCGTCGCGGTGTACGTCTTGGCGAGCGAGCCGAGCTGGAAGACCGAGTCCGTGGTCGCCTCGACGCCGGTGCCGGTGTGCAGCACCCCGCTCGCCAGCTCGTGGATCGTGTCGTGGCTGAGCACGGCGAGGGTGGCGCCCGGCACGTGATGCGTCCGGCGCAGCGTGTCGAGCCGGGCCTGCCACCGGTCCAGGTCGAACCGCCTGCCGCTGGAGTCACCGGCCCCCCACGCGCCCCCGGCCCGCCAGTTCCCCTGCTCGTCCCAGCTCACGTTCTTCGCCATCGCCCGTTCCCCCTTGATGCGTACCACTGACGGATGCGTACCACTGACGCGTACAACGTTCTCTCGTTGCGCACACCGTACGCAGGGAGATCGCAGGAGTGCAAGGGCGCGCGCCTGCGTCCGCGTGCGGGCCCAATGGCCCTCAGGCGTCGGGGAGTTCGGCGATCAGGGCGGTGCCGGCCGGGCGGAAGCCGAGCGTGGCGTACATCCGCGCCACATCGGTGTCGCCCGCGGACAGGAACACCGTGGCCGCCCCGGCCGCCCGCGCGTCGGCGATCAGCGCGGCGGTGACCGCACGCCCAAGTCCCCTGCGCCGCGCGGAAGGCAGGGTGCCCACCCCCACGATCTCGGTGACCGCGCCCACCGGGTTGTGCATCCCGGAGCAGAGCGGAAGCCCGTCCTCGAAGGCGGCCGCGACGGCGGAGCGCCCCGCGCGGATGCGTTCGGCGACCTGGTCGGCGCGGCCGTCACCGGCGCGGGCGATGATCTCGGCGGCCAGTTCGTCCGGGCCCGCGGCCCCAACTGCCGTACCGGGGGCGGAGAATGCGAGATGCGGCACGACGAGCGCGGCGTGCAGCAGCGGGTCGGCCGCGTCGAGCACCCGGACCAGGGGGTGCGGATCGGCGGCGGGCGCATCGGGGTCGAGCACCATCAGGGGGTGCTCGTGCACGACGAGGCCCGACGTCTCGACCGCCGCCCGCAGCCCCGGGCTCACCTCGGCCACCCACTCGAACGCCTCGGGCGCCCCGAGTGCCCGCTGGCGGGCCCGCACCGCGTCCACGTCGGCGGCCGTGACCGGCCCCCCTTGGCCGAGCGCGGGCCGGGCGTAGAACGGCCACCCCGCACCCTCGCGCACGAACAGGGTCAGCGGCCCGAAGTCCTCGGCACGCGCCGAACCGCGGGGTGCCGCGTCGTAGTAGTGCTCAAGACCGTCCAGGGTGGCGCGCGGCGGGATGCTCATGGTGCGATCCAAGCAGGGCCGCGCCCCGCCCGCACGTGCCTTTCCCGGCGCCTACGCCCCCTCCTTCAACACCCTTGAAATAAGCTCGCGCTGAGCCTCCGTCAGGTTCGGGTCGGCGCAGTGGACGGGCCGGCCGTCCACGGTGATCGTGTAGTGGAAGCCGTCCGGCACGCCGAGGGGCGGTTCGGCGTGCCCCTCGTCGAGCGCCGCCTTCACCAGGGCGTGCCACTCGGCGGCATCGGGCCGGCCCGCGGTGTCGATCCCGGCCCGGCGCTCGATGCCGGCGAACCCTCCTGAGCGGGAAACCTCAATACGCATGGCCTCTGTCTAGCAGCCCCCGTCCGATACGTCAGCGCCTACGTCTCAGGCGGCCGGAACACCCACCTGCGCCCACGCCTTCAGGACGGCCTGGGTCTCGGCGCCGTCGAGGCCGTAGCGGTCCCTGGCCGCGGCCACCGTCAGCCCGGCGAAGTCCTTGAACGTCGCCTGACTGCCGAGGCGGCCACCGGTGAGCACGTCGTACCAGATCTGCCCGGCCCGCTCCCAGGCCTTGCCGCCGAGCGCGTCGGCGACCAGGTAGAAGGCGTGGTTGGGGATGCCGGAGTTGATGTGCACACCGCCGTTGTCGCGCCCCGTCGTGACGTACTGGTCCATCGTGGCGGGCTGCGGGTCCTTGCCGAGCACGGCGTCGTCGTAGGCCGTGCCGGGCGCCTTCATCGAGCGCAGCGCGTCCCCGTGCACGCCCGGCGCCAGCAGGCCCGCGCCGATCAGCCAGTCCGCCCGGTCGGCGTCCTGGTCGAGGGCGTACTGCTTGACGAGGGAGCCGAAGACGTCCGACATCGACTCGTTCAGGGCGCCCGGCTGGCCGAAGTAGGTCAGGTTCGCGGAGTGCTGGGTGACGCCGTGCGTGAGCTCGTGGCCGATGACGTCCACGGGCAGCGTGAAGTCCAGGAAGATCTGGCCGTCACCGTCGCCGAACACCATCTGGGTGCCGTTCCAGAAGGCGTTGTTGTAGCTGTTGTCGAAGTGGACCGTCGCATCGAGCGGCATGCCGCTGCCGTCGATCGAGTGCCGCCGGTAAGCCTGGAGGTACAGCTCGAAGGTCGCGCCGAGCCCCGCGTAGGCGCGGTTCACGGTCGCGTCCTGGACCGGCGCCTCTCCCTCGCCGCGCACCTTGCGGCCGGGCAGCGTGGTGGAGTGCCGGGCGTCGTACACGGTGCGCTGCGGCTGGTCGGCGGCCGCGCCCGCGGGTGGGACGGCCGGCTCGGCGCCGAGGACGGTGGTCAGCCGGCGTTCGGTGCGCTGCGCGGCATCCGCGACGAAGGTCCGTCGGGCGATCCGGGCGAGCGCGGGGTCCTCGGCCTCGATGAGCCGGTCGAAGACATGGGGCGGGACGATGGTGCAGAAGACCGGGTTGGTGGTGGTGGCGTCCATGGCCGAAATGTGGCACTGGGTCATGGAGCTGTCACTAGTCGCCACCATGATTGTGCGGCGTGCTTTCCCTACGACCGTTCCCGGCCACCACTGGTGCTCGTCAGAGACGAGGCATACGTCACTTTTCGTCCGGGTATGCCGGGGCGTCCCGCATACTGATACGGGTCCGGCGCTCATCCGGACCCTCGGCTAGGCTGCGGCATCATGCGTATCGGGCTGCTTCTTCTTAGCTGCCGCGGCGAGGGCCTGTAGTCGTAGGCCGACCCCCTCCCCGCGGGATCTGGTGTTGCGCTCGACAGTCGGCCGTCCCTCTCACCGCCCGAGGAGCCGCACGCCATGTCTCAGCCCGTTGGCCGCCCCACCCCCGTCACCAACGCCACCCGGATGCAGAAGCCGTCCGGGATGCCGGTCCACAAGTACGGCCAGTACGACGCCGTGGACATCCCCGACCGCACCTGGCCCGACGGCCGCATCACCCAGGCCCCCCGCTGGCTGTCGACCGACCTGCGCGACGGCAACCAGGCGCTGATCGACCCGATGAGCCCGGCCCGCAAGCGCGAGATGTTCGACCTGCTGGTGCGCATGGGCTACAAGGAGATCGAGGTCGGCTTCCCCTCCTCCGGCGAGACCGACTTCAACTTCGTACGGTCCATCATCGAAGAGGGCGCGATCCCCGAGGACGTGACGATCTCCGTCCTGACCCAGGCCCGCGAAGAGCTGATCGAGCGCACCGTGGAGTCCCTGCGCGGCGCCCACCGCGCCACCGTCCACCTGTACAACGCGACCGCCCCCACCTTCCGCCGGGTCGTCTTCCGCGGCACCAAGGAGCAGGTCAAGCAGATCGCCGTGGACGGCACGCGGCTGGTCATGGAGTACGCGGACAAGATCCTGGGCGACGAGACGATCTTCGGCTACCAGTACTCGCCGGAGATCTTCACCGACACCGAGCTGGACTTCGCGCTGGAGGTCTGCGAGGCGGTATGTGACGTCTGGCAGCCCGAGGAGGGCCGCGAGATCATCCTCAACCTGCCCGCCACGGTGGAGCGTTCGACCCCGTCCACGCACGCGGACCGCTTCGAGTGGATGAGCCGCAACCTGACCCGGCGCGAGCACGTGTGCCTGTCCGTGCACCCCCACAACGACCGCGGCACCGCGGTCGCCGCGGCCGAGCTGGCGATCATGGCCGGTGCGGACCGCATCGAGGGCTGCCTGTTCGGCCAGGGCGAGCGCACCGGCAACGTCGACCTGGTGACCCTGGGCATGAACCTGTTCAGCCAGGGCGTCGACCCGCAGATCGACTTCTCCCAGATCGACGAGATCCGCCGCACCTCCGAGTACTGCAACCAGATGGAGGTCCACCCGCGCCACCCCTACGCGGGCGACCTGGTCTACACCGCCTTCTCCGGCTCCCACCAGGACGCCATCAAGAAGGGCTTCGACGCGATGGAGGCGGACGCGGCCGCCCAGGGCAAGACCGTGGACGACATCGAGTGGGCGGTCCCGTACCTGCCCATCGACCCCAAGGACGTCGGCCGCTCCTACGAGGCCGTCATCCGCGTCAACTCCCAGTCCGGCAAGGGCGGTATCGCCTACGTCCTGAAGAACGACCACAAGCTGGACCTGCCGCGCCGCATGCAGATCGAGTTCTCGAAGATCATCCAGCAGAAGACGGACGCGGAGGGCGGCGAGGTCACCCCCGCCGCGATCTGGTCGGTCTTCCAGGACGAGTACCTGCCCAACCCCGAGAACGCCGCCGCTCGTTGGGGCCGCATCCAGCTGCGCTCCGGCCAGACGACGACGGACAAGGACGGCCGCGACACCCTGACCGTCGAGGCGGTCGTCGACGGCACGGACACGGTCCTGACCGGCACCGGCAACGGCCCGATCTCCGCCTTCTTCGAGGCGCTGGCCGCGACGGGCGTGGACGCGCGGCTGCTGGACTACCAGGAGCACACGATGAGCGAGGGCGCCTCCGCGCAGGCCGCGTCCTACATCGAGTGCGCCATCGACGGCGTCGTGCTGTGGGGCATCGGCATCGACGCCAACACGACGCGGGCGTCCCTGAAGGCGGTCGTCTCCGCGGTCAACCGCGCAGCCCGCTGACCCGTCGCGTCGCCGGGCCCCGCGGGTGAACTGCGGTGCCCGCCAAGGCCGTTGCCATCCCCGGGCCGCCGCCCCCGCCCTCAGGGCAGGGGCGGCGGCCCGGTTGCTTCAGTCGTTCCGCCCGGCGGCCCGCCTGGGCAGGCAGAACATCAGGCCCCACATCAGGGCGAGGATCCCGCCGACCCACCACAGCACCCCGGTGAACGCGTCCCGGTTGACCCCGCCGTCAGGTGAGCCGCCGGTGACCGCGAAGAACACGACGGCGGTCAGCGCGGTCCCCAGAGCGATGCCCAAGTGCATCGCCGTGTTGAAGAGGCCCGAGGCCGAACCCGCGTCCTCGTGCGGGACGTCGGCGAGCGCCATGTCGGCGAGCGGGCCGCCGACCATGCCGAGGCCGAAGCCGATCAGCACCACCGGGCCGGTCATCGCGAGCAGGTCCAAGTCGGCCTGACGGCTGCCGATCTGGACTCCGTACGCGCCCATCGAGGCGAGCGCGATCAGGGCTCCGGCCTGGGGCAGCCGGCGGGCGAAGCGCCCGGCGCTCCTCGCCGCGATCGTCGCACCGGCCAGTTCTCCCAGGGAGAGCAGCACGAAGGCCAGGGCCGCGTGGAAGGGGCTCATGCCCAGACCGCGCTGGAGGTAGAGGGTCCAGGTCATGAAGAACAGGCCGCACAGCAGGCCGAGCGTCAACTGCGCGGACAGCCCGCCGGAGAACTGCCTGCCCCGGAACACGGACAGCGCCACCAGCGGGGCACGGTTCTGCTTGCGGCGCTGGTGGCTCAGGAAGACACCGAGGACGAGGAAGCCGGCGCCGAGCATGGCGAAGCACCACAGCGGCCAGTGGTGGGTGTGGCCCTCGGTGAGCGGGAAGAGGACGAGGACGATGGCCGCCGCGGACAGCAGCACACCGGTGAGATCCAGCCGGTCGGCCCTCTCCACGGTCGACTCGGGGATCACCCTGCGTCCCAGGAGGATCACGGCGACGCCGACGGGCACATTGATCAGGAAGATCGGCCGCCACGACAGCCCGAACAGATCGGCCTCGGTGAGCAGACCTCCCAGAACCGGTCCCAGAACGTTCGCCAGCGAGAGGACGGCCCCGTAGAGGCCGAAGGCCCTGCTCCGGTTCTCGCCGTCGAAGGTGACGTGGAGAGTGGCCAGGACCTGCGGGATCATCAGCGCCACGCCGACGCCCTGGAGCACCCGGGCGCCGATCAGCACCCCCGGGCCGGTGGCGAGACCGCACAGCAGCGAGGCCGTGATGAACACGGCGGTGCCCATGAGCAGGATCCTGCGCCGGCCGTGGAGGTCGCCTAGACGCCCCCCGGTGATCAGTCCGACGGCGACCGTCAGCGAGTAGCCGGCGGTCAGCCACTGCACGGCCGCCGGACCGGCGCCGGTCGACGACTGGATCGCGGGCAGGGCGGTGAGGACGACCGACTGGTCGAGGATGTCCATGAGTTCGGCGACCAGGAGCACCACGAGGGCGATCCGGGCGGCCAGGGCCGTCCTGGGCGGTGGGCCCGATGGAGTGCGGGACGGGTTGTCGGTGATGTGCTGCGGCTCGTTGCCGAGCGCGTGGGAAGACACGCGGGGGACTCCTGCTCCCTGGGGACCGGGAAGCCAGTCCTGCCCTCGCCGCGCAGGGATCGACATCGACATCGACATCGACATCGGAACCACATCAGACCCGGAGCAGCGGACGGCAGAGCTGCACCCGGCGAACAACGGTGATGGGCGACGCAACTCAAGCCAATGCGGGTCCGCCCCCGGACACGTGCGCATGCTGGGCACGTGGGGGCTGCGGACCGCTACCGGGCCTGGGGGATAAAAACACCTCGAAGTCGCCACAGATGGAACAGGGGGCCGTGCGTGGTGCGGCTGCCGGTGCTGTCCCGAGCCGCGCCGTCTTCACGGTACGTCACCCCCGGCGAGGGCCGCACATGATTACCCGCCGTGCGGCGCGGGCCCGTGCGGGGCCGCTCGCGCAGTTCCCCGCGCCCCTACACCCGTCTCGGTCTGCGGACCGTGGTCGCTTTTCGCGCAGTTCCTCGCGCCCCTGGACCCGTTTGCGTCCGCGGGCCGTGCGGGGCTGGTCGCGCAGTTCCCCGCGCCCCCAAAACCCGTTCTCGTCCGCGGGCCGTGGGGGGCTGGTCGCGCAGTTCCCCGCGCCCCTTGAAACCCGTCTTCGGCTGCGGACCGTGATCGCTTTTGGCGCAGTTCCTCGCGCCCCTTGAAACCCGTCTTCGGCTCCGGACCGTGGTCGCTTCTCGCGCAGTTCCTCGCGCCCCTGAAGGCTCGGTGCTGGCCAGTGCAGGCATCTTCAGCCCGTCCGGCGTTTGAGGACGAGCGCCGTTCAGGCGCGAACGGGGGTGCAGGGGGCGGAGCCCCCGCAGGGGTCTGGGGCGCAGCCCCAGGGCTCAGCCGGTTCAACCCGCCGCACGGGCGGGTGGGTGGGCGAACCCCCGGGGTCTGGGGCGGAGCCCCAGGGGCCGGGCCCCTCCAACCCCGAGCAACGGGCGGGAGGGTGGGCAAGCATCCCCGGGGTCTGGGGCGGAGCCCCAGGGGGCCGGATTTCGCCAGGCGGGGCACCTACTCCTCCCGGGGTGCTGACGCCACCGCGTCGATGTGGCTAACATCACGTCAACGCGGCAACGTTGCCGGAGCGTTACGGAGGTGCGCGGTGCGGCCAGCACGGGGACAGAACGGCACAAACCTCAGCACCGGGCCGCAGCCCGGCTTCCGCCCCCGCCTGTGGTCCACCCGAACCCTGTGGCACACCGTAGGAGACGGCGAGTTCTTCTGCCCCGACTGCGGAGGCGACCGCAACTACCAGCGCCGCACCGGCCGCAGGCGCCTCACCGTCCTCGGCGTCCCCCTGGTCGCCCGTGGCGACACCGGCCCCGTCGTCGAATGCGCCGCCTGTCTCGGCCACTTCGGCACCGAGACCCTGGACCACCCCACCACCACCCGCTTCTCCGCGATGCTGCGCGACGCCGTCCACACCGTCGCCCTCGCCGTCCTCGCCGCGGGCGGCACCTCGTCCCGTACGGTCACCGGCACCGCCGTCGCCACCGTCCGGGCCGCCGGGTTCGAGGACTGCACCGAAGACCAGCTCCTCGCCCTCATCGAGGCCCTCGCCGCCGACACCGGCCGCTTCCTCACCGACCCCGTCGACGACACCGACCCCTGCGGCGCGGCCCTGGCCATCGAACTCCACGAGGCCCTCGAACCGCTCGCCCCGCACCTCGCCCCCGCCGGACGCGAATCCATCCTGCTCCAGGGCGCACGGATCGCCCTCGCGGACGGCCCGTACAGCCCCGCCGAACGCGAAGTGCTCAGCACGGTCGGCGGCGCGCTCTCGCTCTGCGCGGACGACACCGCCCGACTCCTCGCGGCAGCCGCCCGCACACCGTCCTGAACCAGCCAACAGATCAAGGGAGTTGAGCCGACGACCCCGCCGGCCCGGCTCCCGTACGCCTTCTAGAGCGCGCCGCTCCTGACCCCGTTCACGAACCCCTGCCAGGCCCCGCCCTCGACGACGAGAGCGGGCCCGGCGGGGTTCTTGCTGTCCCGCACGGGGACGATGCCGGGGAAGTCGTCGCAGACCTCGACGCAACTGCCGCCGTTGCCGTCGCTGTACGTGCTCTTGCGCCAGCGAGCGGCGCCGAGGAAGCCGTGACCGACCTCGACGCACTCGCCACCATTCCCGTCGCCGTAGCTGCTCTTGCGCCACTGAACAGAACTCAGGTCGTACTCGCGCATCGTCTGTAGTCCTCAGCCGCCGATTCCACCAGGGCGAGGGACGCCTCCGGCGACAACGCGGCGGCCCTGATCAGATCGTAGGTCGCCTGCACACGCTTCACCAGGGCCGGATCGTCCAGCAGATTGCCCGAAAGCAGCGCTTCTGCATAGGCAGTTGGCGGCGCGTCCTCGAACTCCATGAGCGACATCATCCCGCCCAGTGCCGCATGCGCCCCCTCCTCGTACGGCAGCACCTGGATCAGCACCGTTCGCGTGCGCATGAGGTTCGCGATGTGGTCCAGCTGCCCGGCCATCGTGGCTCGCCCGCCCACCGGCAGGCGCAGCACTCCCTCGTGCAGGATGGCCCAATACACGGGCCGTGTAGCGTCCTTGAGGATGCGCGCCCGTTCCAGCCGAGCCGCGACCTTTTCCTCCACGTACTCGTCCGCCGCGAGCGGGTTCGTCGCGATGGTGACGGCTCGGGCGTACGGGGCTGTCTGGAGCAGGCCCGGAACGACCGTCGGGGCGAACTCGCAGATCTGGGTAGCGAGGGCTTCAAGCTCGGCCGCCGCAGCGAAGTAATCCGCATACGGCGAGTCCTTGATGAGCTTGCGCCACATCCGCTCGAAAAAGCCATCGGTTTGCAGTATGTGATCGATCCGCTGCGCCACGTCCAACTGCGGCTTGCGAATCGCCTGTTCGAACTGGCCGATGTATCCGCCGGACACGAAGACCCGCATGCCCAGCTCGGCCTGCGTCAGATCCGCCTCCTCGCGGCGGTTTTTCAGTTCCGCCCCGAAGAACTCCCAGGCGGCCTGCCGGGATCCGGGTCGCCGCCTTCTGCCTGTATCGCCCACCATTCAACTCCCTTGCGCAGCGCTGCCGTTGTAGTCGGCACGCTCTGTCCGTTCCCCGTCCGAAAGGCCAATGTAGAGGCGTCGGAACGGAAAGGGAATGGGAGGCTTTGGCCATGGGTGTACCCGGGAGAATCGCGGAAGCGGAGTCGGCCGTGAGGGAATTGCGAGCCGCGCTCGGGCGGTCCGGAATTACTTTGCCTTCGCTCGGCCTGGATCCCCTTACCTGTGCCAACGAGAAACTCGGGCCATTGGTCGACCTGGGCCGCTGCACCCCCGACACCGCCCGTCTGCTCGCTTCCGTTCTGCCCGGCCCTGCGGGGGAAAGGCCGTGAGCCTTTCCCTGCCCGTGGGTGCGTACGCCGTCGACACGGGCAGCGGCAAGGTGGGCCGGGTGATGGGCCGCGCGGGCCCGTACCTGTTGCTGCGGCCGTACGGCGGGGGCCGGGAGTGGGAGTGTCTGCCGGAGGCGGTGCGGGCGGCCACCACCGTGGAGTGGCTGACGGCGGCGACGGCGCACGCGAACGCGCGCAGCCGGGGCGAGGTGCTGTGAGCCGCGCCTCCCGGGCCGGGGCCGCGTTACTCCCGGGGGAGTAGCGGGGGTGGCCGGGACGCCCGGGGGCGTACGGGCGATCTCGGTCGTGGGCGGGACGGATCCCGCCCCGCCCGGCGGGACGCTGGACACAGCCGGGCAGGCCGCAGGGGCCCTTCCGAGACGTCCGGCCGGAGGGGGCCCGCCATGGGGTCAGGGATACCAGGAACGACCCGTACGCCAACCGCGGTGCACAGAAAGGCAGTTCCGTGGAGCGTGCTCGCGCTCTGGATCATCGTGCTCGCCGTCGCCGGGTCGTTCGCGGGCAGGCTCGGTGACGTACAGCGCGACCAGACCGCCGACTATCTGCCGGCCGGAGCCGACTCCACCCAGGTTGCCAAGCTCCAGGACAAGCTGCCCGGCGGCGAGATCACCGGCCTCGTCCTCGTCTACCACCGCGACGGCGGCCTGAGCGCCGCCGACCGGGCCACCGCCGCCCGGCAGGTGGACGCGGTCACCGTCCCGCCCGGCACCCCGGCCGCCCAGCCCGCGGCCGGCCTCGGCGCGGCCACCGACCCCAAGGCCTTCGCCGCCGTACGCAACGGGCCCGCCGTCACCTCCCAGGACGGCGCCACCCTCATGTACGCGGTCTCCACGGCCGCGCCCGGCAAGGACGACGACGCGAAGAAGGCCTTCGTCGAGGCCGTGCGCGACCGGGCCGCCGACACGGACGGCATGAGCGTGAAGGTCGGCGGGGACGGCGCGCTCGCCGTCGACGCACGCGGAGTGTTCGGCTCCCTCGACGGGACGCTGATGCTGGCCACCGGCCTCGTCGTCGCACTCCTCCTGATCCTCACCTACCGCAGCCCCGTGCTGTGGCTGGTACCGCTGCTCACCGTCGGCGCGGGCGCCATCTGCGCGCGGGCCGCCGTCTACGGGCTCGCCTCCTGGACCGGGATCACCGTCACCAGCCAGAGCGCCGGCATCATGACCGTGCTCGTCTTCGGCGCGGGCACCGACTACGCGCTCCTCCTTGTCGCCCGCTACCGCGACGAACTGCGCCGCACCCCGCTCCCGTACGACGCGATGCGCGCCGCCCTGCGCGGCTGCGCGCCCGCCCTGCTCGCCTCGTCCGGCACCGTCGTGGCCGGACTGGTGTGCCTGCTCGCCGCCGACCTCAACAACATCAGGGGGCTCGGCCCGGTCGGCGCGGTCGGGGTGGTGTGCGCGCTCGTCGCGATGCTGACCCTGCTGCCCGCGATCCTCGTCCTGCTCGGCCGACGCGTGTTCTGGCCGCTGATCCCGGCGTACGGCAGCGAACCGAAGCGGCGCCGCCGTGACCTGTTCGCCGCCATGGGCGGCTCGGCCGCCAAGCGCCCAACTGCCGTACTGCTCACGGGTGTTGTGCTGCTCGGTGCGCTCGCGCTCGGCGCGTTCAACCTGCCCGGCGCGCTCAAGCAGGAGGACAGCTACACCACCAGGCCCGACTCGACCGTCGCCATGACCACCCTCGCCACCGCCTTCCCCGACCGCAGCAGCCGGCCCATCGAGGTGATGACCCCGACCGGCCGGGCCGACCGGGCGCTCGCCGACGCCCGCGCCGTCGACGGCGTCGCGAGCGTCCAACGCGGCCGCAGCGGCGGCGGCTGGACCGAGATCGCCGTCACCGCGAAGGCCGCCCCCGAATCGGCCGCCGAGAGCGCCACCATCCACCGGCTGCGCGACCGGCTGCCCGGCGCCCACGTCGGCGGCGCCAGCGCCCAGGCCCTCGACCTCGCCGACACCAACGCCCACGACCGGCTCGTCGTCATCCCGCTCGTCCTCGGCTGCGTCCTGCTGGTCCTCGCCCTGCTGCTGCGCAGCCTCGTCGCTCCGCTGCTCCTCGTGGCCGCCGTCGTCCTGGTGTGGGGCGCGGCCATGGGCATCGGCGGCCTGGTCTTCGGGCCGGTCCTCGGCTTCGCCGGGCTCGACCCGGGGCTTCCCCTGCTGACCTTCGTCTTCCTCGTCGCGCTCGGCGTGGACTACGGCATCTTCCTGATGCACCGCACCCGCGAGGAGACCCTGCGCGGGGCCGGTCCGCGCGAGGCGGCACTGACCGCGCTGCGCACCACCGGCGGCGTGATCGCCTCCGCGGGCATCGTGCTCGCCGCGACCTTCGCGGTGCTCGCCTCGCTGCCGCTCGTCATGTTCGTCGAACTCGGCACGATCATCGCCGTCGGAGTGCTCCTGGACACCTTCCTCGTCCGCACCTACCTCGTGACCAGCGCCAACCTGCTGCTCGGCCGCCTGGTGTGGTGGCCGGGACGCCTCTCGCGCACCCCGCGGGCCTCCGCCGAACCGCCGCCGGAACTGGTCGGCACCGGCCGATGAGGATGAGGACGGCAACGGGGAGCAGGGCAAGGGAGAGGATGGCAGGGTGGCAGACGTGAACCGACCGACCGGCCCCGATCCCGGCCCCGGCCCCGGGCTCGGGGAGCGGATTGCGGCGCTGCTGCTCCGCGATCCCGGGGACAGTACGCACCCGCTGCGCGCCGACGCGGCCCTCGCCGCCGGGGCCGGGCTGCTCGGCGCGGCCATCGCCTACGCCGACACCGCGCTGCGGCCGAACGCGCTCGGCTGGGCGCTGTTCGCCGCGTCCGCGCTCGCCCTCGTCTGGCGGCGCCGCCACCCGATGGCGGTGCTCGCCGTGATCGTGGCCTGCATCGCCCCGTACCAACTGCTCAACAACGCCCACATGGGGACCATGCCGATCGCGATGACCGCCCTGTACACGGTCGCCGCGACCGGCCCGGTCCGGCGGACCGCGACCGTCGGCGCGGGCGTGGTGGCCGTCGCGATCGCCGGCATGTCGTTCAACGGCATCCACCGGGTCTTCGACCTGTTCCGCACCTCCGGCTGGCTGGTGGCCGCGCTCGTCTTCGGCGTCGCCGTGCACAACTCCCGCGCCTACCTCGCCGAACAGCGCGCCGCCGCCGCCCGCGAGGCCGAACGCGAACTCACCGAGGAACGCCTGCGCATCGCCCGCGACCTGCACGACCTCCTCGCCCACAGCATCACCCTGATCGGGGTGCGCACCTCGGTCGCCGCCCATGTCCTGACCGCGTCCCCCGAGCGGCTCGACCGGGCGGCGGTCGCGGCCGCCCTGGACTCCATCGCCGACACCTGCCGCGAGGCCCGCGCCGAACTGCGCACGACGCTGACCGTGCTGCGCGCCGACGACCACGGCCCCCTGACCGGCGAACACGGCCCGCTGCCCGACCTCGACGCACTGCCCGACCTGGCCCGCAGCGCCGGTGCCGAACTGACCGTGGCCGTTGCGGGCACGCATGTGCCGCCCGCGGTGGGGGCCGCGGCCTATCGGATCGTCCAGGAGTCCCTGACCAACGCGGTCCGCCACGCGGGGTCCGGCGCCACGGTCCGGGTCCGCGTCGAGACGGCCGCCGGGCCTTCGCTGCGGGTCGGCGTGACCGATGACGGGCGGGGTGGAGACGGGCGGGGTGGTGACGGGCGGCGCGACTCCACCGGCCCGGCCGGGGGAGGCGCCGGCTTCGGCATCCTCGGGATGCGCGAGCGGGCCCGCAGTGTGGGCGGCACCCTGGAGGCGGGGCCGCGCCCGGAGGGCGGCTTCCGGGTCGCCGCGGAGCTGCCGCTCGTGCCGCTCGTAGCGGGGGCCACGGGGGACCGGGCGACCGGGGACCGTGCAGGGAACCACGCCCCAGGGAGCCACGCCCCAGGGAGCCACGCCCCAGGGAACCACTCCGTGGAGGGGACCGCATGACCGCCGCCGTGCCGGAGCAGACCCCCATCAGGGTGCTGCTCGCCGACGACCAGACCCTCGTACGGTCGGCCTTCGCGATGCTCGTCGAGTCGGCGCCCGACATGGTCGTCGTCGGCGAGGCCGGAACCGGTGCGCACGCCGTGGAGCTCGCCCACGCGTGCCGGGCCGACGTCGTCGTCATGGACCTGCGGATGCCCGGCACCGACGGCATCGAGGCGACCCGCCGGATCGCCGCCGCCGAGGACCTCGCCGGGGTGAAGGTGCTCGTCCTGACGACGTACGACACCGACGAGAACGTCCTGGCGGCGCTACGGGCCGGGGCCTCCGGATTCCTGGTCAAGGACACCCGCCCGGCCGAACTCCTCGACGCGATCCGCACGGTGGCCGGCGGCGAGGCGCTGCTCTCACCCGGCCCGACGGCAAGCCTGATCGCCCGCGTACTGCGAGCCCCCGGCCCGGCGACGGGCGCCGGCCCGGCCACACTGGCCGCCCTCACCTCCCTCTCCCTCCGGGAACGCGAGGTCCTCACCCTGGTGGCGCGCGGCCTCAACAACACCGAGATCGCCGACGCCCTCGCACTGAGCCCGCTCACCGCGAAGACCCATGTGAGCCGGATCATGGGCAAGTGCGGGGTACGCGACCGGGCCCAGCTGGTGATCCTGGCGTACGAATCGGGGCTCGTGGTGCCGGGCACGGGCACGGGCGCGGGCACGGGCGCCTGAGGGCCGGTCCGGGCCCGACCTGCCTGGCACCCGAGGGTCAGTCACGCCCCGGGGCGTCCGTGCCGGCGGGCTGGATCAGGGAGTCGTCCGAGGGCCGCGTGGGCCGCGCCTTGGAGGCACCCTTGGCCGGGTCCGAGGCGGCGGGCAGCGGGGCGAGCTCGGTGCCGTTCCAGCGCAGGGTGGTCGCGGACTCGCGGTTGCGGCCGCCCGCGGGCTCCGTGATCACGAGGTCGCCGGCGAGCGTCGCGGCGCTCGTCCCGGGCCGCCCCGCGTACTCAAGCACGGCGTGCGCCCGCTCCCCGACCGCGGTGTACACCCACAGGATGGTGCGGCCCAAGTCGTCGTAGGCCAGCACCAGTTCACGCTTCCCGTCGCCGGTGAGATCGGCGTACGCGGGTGGCCGCAGCCGGCACGAGGGGCCGTCGGGGCACTCCTTCAGACCGCTCTCCACGGTTCGGTCGGTGGCGGGATCCGCGGCCAGCAGCCGCACCCCCTGGACCTGCGTCAGATCCCCGCCCGGCACGGTCACCCCCGGCACGGGCCCGCGCGCATGGAACCCCTGGCCGGGCTTGGCGGGCGGGACGGCGGCGGTGTGGTCGGGCCAGAGCGGGGAGGCGGTCGCCGAAGCGGAGGGCGTGGGCGCGGGCCCGTCGTCCCGCACCCCCTCGCCCGCCGAGCACCCCGCGAGCGCCAGCACGGCGAGCGCGTAGCCCGCGGCGCGGGCGTGGCGGGCGGGCGTGGGCAGCGGCATTCCGGTCCGTCCAGGGCGTGAGTCATCGGCAGGCGAAGCCCTGCCACAGGACAAGAGGGTCCTGCTGCCGCAATGGTGCCCTATCCCTCTATGCGTACCCCGTGAACCACCCCCGCCCGCGCCGCACCCCGCCCCCACTCCGCCGGAGCCGCAAGGCCGGGTGTGGGGGAGTGATCCCTGCCACGTCGCTCCGCGGGGGTGGGGTGGGGCGTCTTCGGCCTCGGGCCGCGGGGGGCTGGCCGCGCAGTTCCCCGCGCCCCTACATCCGTCTCGGTCTGCGGACCGTGGTCGCTTTTCGCGCAGTTCCTCGCGCCCCCAAAACCCGTTCTCGTCCGCGGGCCGTGTGGGGCTGGTCGCGCAGTTCCCCGCGCCCCTAAACCCGTCTCGGTCCGCGGACCGTGCTCGCTTTTCGCGCAGTTCCCCGCGCCCCTGTAGGTGGCCCCGAATGGCTCGGTGCTGGCCCGTACAGGCATACCCAGCCCGTCCGGCGATTGAGGACGAGCGCCGTTCAGGCGCGAACGGGGGTGCAGGGGGCGGAGCCCCCGCATGGGTCTGGGGCGGAGCCTCAGGGGGTTGGGGTCGGGCCCGCGCGGTGTGCAGGACAATGGGCGCATGAGTCTGTTCCGTGATGACGGCATCGTGCTGCGCACCCAGAAGCTGGGTGAGGCGGACCGCATCATCACGCTGCTCACCCGCAACCACGGCCGCGTACGAGCCGTGGCCCGCGGCGTACGCCGCACCAAGTCCAAGTTCGGGGCCCGGCTCGAACCGTTCAGCCACGTCGACGTGCAGTTCTTCGCGCGCGGCAGCGAACTGATCGGCCGCGGACTCCCGTTGTGCACCCAGAGTGAGACCATCGCTCCGTACGGTGGCGGCATCGTCAGCGACTACGCCCGCTACACCGCCGGTACGGCCATGCTGGAGACGGCCGAGCGGTTCACCGACAACGAGGGCGAGCCGGCCGTCCAGCAGTACCTGCTCCTCGTCGGCGGCCTGCGCACCCTCGCCCGCGCCGAGCACGCCCCGCACCTCATCCTCGACGCCTTCCTGCTGCGCTCGCTCGCCGTGAACGGGTACGCCCCGAGTTTCGAGGATTGCGCGAAATGCGGCCTCCACGGCCCCAACCGGTTCTTCTCCGTCGCGAGCGGCGGAGTCATATGCGGTGACTGCCGCGTCCCCGGCAGCGTCGTACCCTCTGCGGAGGCCATCGGCCTGCTCAGCGCGCTGCTCACGGGGGACTGGGAGACCGCGGACGCGAGCGAGCCGAGGCATGTGCGCGAGGGCAGCGGGCTCGTATCGGCCTATCTGCACTGGCACTTGGAGCGCGGCCTGCGCTCCTTGCGGTACGTAGAGAAGAACTGAGCAGCACCAGATCAGCACCAGAGCATCTAGGGAGAGAGCTCCACATGGCAGTACGCGGAATCCTGGGCGGGCGGTCGAGGCGCGACTACAAGACCCCCGAGCCGCACCCCTCGGGCGCGGTGCCGCCGAAGATCCCGGCCGAGCTGGTGCCGAACCACGTCGCGTGCGTCATGGACGGCAACGGCCGCTGGGCCAAGGAGCGCGGGCTGCCCCGCACCGAGGGGCACAAGGTCGGCGAGGGCGTCGTCCTCGACGTACTCAAGGGCTGCCTGGAGATGGGCGTCAAGAACCTTTCCCTGTACGCCTTCTCCACCGAGAACTGGAAGCGCTCGCCCGAAGAGGTCCGCTTCCTGATGAACTTCAACCGCGACGTCATCCGGCGCCGCCGCGACGAGATGAACGAACTGGGCATCCGCATCCGCTGGGTGGGCCGGATGCCCAAGATGTGGAAGTCGGTCGTCCAGGAGCTCCAGGTCGCGCAGGAGCAGACCGTCGACAACGACGCGATGACGCTGTACTTCTGCGTCAACTACGGCGGGCGGGCCGAGCTTGCCGATGCGGCGCAGGCCATCGCGCGCGATGTCGCGGCGGGCAAGCTCGACCCGTCGAAGGTCAATGAGAAGACCTTCGCGAAGTACCTGTACTACCCGGACATGCCGGACGTCGATCTGTTCCTGCGGCCCAGCGGCGAGCAGCGCACCTCCAACTACCTGATCTGGCAGTCCAGTTACGCCGAGATGGTCTTCCAGGACGTGCTGTGGCCCGACTTCGACCGGCGTGACCTGTGGCGGGCGTGCCTCGAATTCGCCTCCCGCGACCGGCGGTTCGGCGGCGCCATCCCGAACGAGGCGCTGGCCGCGCTGGACAAGAGCGGCGACCTCCCTCGCCCGTGAGGCCCCCGGCCCCTGGGGGCTCCGCCCCCAGACCCCCGTTCGCGCCCAGGGGAATCCCCATGACGGGCTGAAAGGCCTCGGTGCTGGCCGGCACCGAGCCTTTAGGGGCGCGAGGAACTGCGCGATCGGCCCCGCACGGCCCGCGGACGAGAACGGTTTTGGGGGCGCGGGGAACTGCGCGAGAAGCGGCCACGGCCCGCGGCCGAAGACGGGGTTGGGGGCGCGGGGAACTGCGCGAGAAGCGGCCACGGTCCGCGGACGAGAACGGGTTTTGGGGGCGCGAGGAACCGCGCGATCGGCCCCGCACGGTCCGCGGACGAGAACGGTGTTGGGGGCGCGGGGAACTGCGCGATCGGCCCCGCACGGCCCGAGGCCGAAGACGGGGTTGGGGGCGCGAGGAACTGCGCGACCAGCCCCGCACGGCCCGCACGGCCGCAGGCGACTTCGCAGCCAACGGGAAGAGGCCCGCGCGCGCAGCGCCGGGCCTCAAGGGGGCTGGGGTGGGCCCCAGGAAGTGGGTCTGGGGCGGCGGGGCCCAGGGAACGCGGGCCCGCGTTGGGGGCTAGGGCGCTGGAGAGGCAGCGCAGGACTCGCACGTGCCGAAGATCTCCACCGTGTGCGCCACGTTCACATACCCGTGCTGCGACGCGATCGACTCCGCCCACTTCTCGACCGCTGGCCCCTCCACCTCGACCGCCTTGCCGCACACCCGGCACACCAGATGATGGTGGTGGTCGCCCGACGAGCAGCGCCGGTACACCGACTCCCCGTCGCTGGTGCGCAGCACATCCACCTCGCCCGCGTCCGCGAGGGACTGGAGCGTGCGGTAGACGGTGGTCAGGCCCACCGAGTCGCCCCGGTGCTTGAGCATGTCGTGCAACTCCTGCGCGCTGCGGAACTCGTCCACCTCGTCGAGCGCCGCCGCCACCGCGGCACGCTGCCGGGTCGACCGGCCTCGTACGGGGGCGGTATTCGACCCGCCGAGTGGCGCTGTCGTCACAGGTGCCTCCAAGCCTTGACCCGTACAAACCTTCCTCGGGCCATTGTGCCAGCTCCCGCTCAGGCCGTGACCTCGCCGGCTTGAGGCTTTGCCTGGGCGGGCACGGGAGCGGATACGGCCGACGCGGCTGCGGCCGACGCGGCGGGGACGTCCAGCCCGCACTCGCCCTCGGCCGGCGCGGCCGCCCTGGCCCGGGCCCGCCGTTTGGCCAGCGGCGTCGCGAGCGCGGTCAGGACGATGAAGATCGC
>NZ_NNBJ01000016.1:120533-198408 GCF_002803085.1 Streptomyces sp. CB01201
GTGAAGAGCACGATGACGGCGCCGGGCGGCACGTCCTCGTAGTACGTGACGACCGTTCCGCTCAGTGTCACCGTCACCCCGATCGCCACCGCGATCGCGAAGGTCAGGGCGAAGCTGCGGGACAGCTGCTGGGCTGCCGCGACCGGCACCACCATCAGCGCGGAGACCAGGAGCAGGCCGACCACCCGCATGGCCACGGTCACCGTGACCGCCGCCGTGACCGCCGTCAGGAGGTTCAGGGCGCGCACCGGCAGACCCGTCACACGTGCGAATTCCTCGTCCTGGCTGACCGCGAACAGCTGGCGGCGCAGGCCGACGGTCACGAGAAGGACGAACGCCGCCAGGAAGCCGATGGCCCAGACGTCGGACTGCGAGACGGTGGAGAGGGAGCCGAAGAGGTAGGAGTTGAGGTTGGCGGTCGAGCCGCCCGGCGCGAGGTTGATGAAGAGCACGCCGCCCGCCATGCCGCCGTAGAAGAGCATGGCCAGCGCGATGTCGCCGCGCGTCTTGCCGTACCAGCGGATCAGCTCCATCGTGACCGCGCCGAGCACGGAGACGAGGGTGGCCATCCACACCGGCGAGGTCGAGAGCAGGAAGCCGAGGCCGACGCCGGTCATCGCCACATGGCCGATGCCGTCGCCCATCAGGGCCTGGCGGCGCTGGACGAGGTAGATGCCGACGGCGGGCGCGGTGATCCCGACGAGCACGGCGGCGATCAACGCCCGTTGCATGAAGGGGGAGTTCAGGATTTCCATCATGATCAGGTCAGCAGTCCCGTGCGTACCGGCTCGGCGGCCGTGTGCGGATGTACGTGGTCGTGGCCGGGCAGAGCGTGCTGGCCCACGGCCCTCGGTGGTGGCCCGTCGTGCACGACGCAGCCGTCGCGCAGCACCACCGCCCGGTCGATCAACGGCTCCAGCGGGCCCAGCTCGTGCAGCACGAGCAGCACCGAGGCGCCGGCCGCGACCTGCTCGCGCAGGGTCTCCGCGAGGATCTCCTGGCTCTCGATGTCGACGCCCGCCATCGGCTCGTCCATGATCAGGAGCTCGGGTTCGGCGGCCAACGCCCGTGCGATCAGGACGCGTTGGTGCTGGCCGCCGGAGAGTGCGTCCACGGAGTCCTTGGCCCGGTCGGCCAGGCCGACGGCCGCGATCGCCCGGTCGACGGCGTCGCGGTCGGCCTTGCGCAGGATCCCGAAGCGGGTGCGCGAGAGGCGTCCGGAGGAGACGACCTCGCGGATCGTGGCCGGGACGCCGCCCGCGGCGGTGGTGCGCTGCGGCACGTATCCGACCCGGCCCCAGGCGCGGAAGCGGCGCCGCGGGGTGCCGAAGATCTCGACCGAGCCGCCGCTCAGCGGCACCTGCCCGATGATCGTGCGGATCGCGGTGGACTTGCCCGAGCCGTTCGCGCCGAGCAGCGCGACGACCTCGCCGCGCCCCACGGCCAGATCGATGCCGCGCAGGACGGGACGCGAGCCGAGCTCGGCCGTCACCTTGGTGAGCGTTATGACGGGCTCCATGGCAGGTGCCTCCAAAGCGGGTGGACGGGGGGTCGCTCGGCGCGAGGCGCCCAAGTCGCCTGGTTCGGCGGTCACTTGGTGCCGAGCGCGGTGGTCAGGGCGGTCAGGTTGGAGCGCATCACCGAGAAGTAGTCGGTGCCCTTCGACCGGTCGGTGATCCCTTCGAGGGGGTCGAGCACATCGGTCCTGAGCGAGGCGTCCGACGCCAGGGTCTTGGCGGTCTTGTCGCTGACCAGCGTCTCGTAGAAGACGGTCGTGACGCCGTCGGCCTTCGCCATCTTCTGGAGGTCCTTGATCCGTGCCGGGCTGGGCTCGGAGTCCGGGTCGAGGCCGTTGATGGCCTCCTCGGTCAGCCCATAGCGCTCGGCGAGGTAGCCGAAGGCGGCGTGGGTGGTGATGAAGACCTTCGCCTTGGTGTTCTTCAGCGCGGCCGCGTACTCCTTGTCGAGGCCGCCGAGCCTGCCCACCAGGGCGTCGGTGTTCTTGGCGTAGTCCGCGGCGTGGGCCGGGTCGGCCTTCGCGAGGGCCGCGCCGACGCCCTTGGCGACCTCGGCGTACTTCACCGGGTCCAGCCAGATGTGCGGGTCGTCGCCGCTCTCGGAGTGGCTGTGGCCGTGGTCGGCGTGGTCGTCGTGGCCCGCCTCTTCGGCCGCGTCGTCGTGGGCTGCCGCGTGGCCGCCGACCTCGTTGCCGTGCTTCTCCATCGCGGTGAGCGTCGAGGCGTCGACCTTCGTCTTGACGTCGGCCTGCTGGACGGCCGCGTCGACGGCGGGCTGGAGGCCCTTGAGGTAGACGACCGCGTCCGCGTCGTTGAGCTTCGCCGTCTGGCGGGCGCTGATCTCCAGGTCGTGCGGCTCGACGCCCGGCTTGGTGAGGCCGGTGACCGCGACGTGGTCGCCGCCGATCTGCTCGGTCAGGAACTGCAAGGGATAGAACGACGCCACCACGTCCAGCTTCCCGTCCTTCCGCTCCGCGGCGGAGCCCGAACCGCAGGCCGTGAGGGCGGTGAGGCCGAGGAGGGCGGCGCAGGACAGGGCGGCCGTGGGTATGAGGCGTCGTACGTTCATGACATCCATTTTCAACAAAGATGGAAACGATTGTCAATAATCAGTACGGGTGGACCCCTGCGCGGAGCCCCGGGCGGGGACCGATTTGATAGAGGGGGTGCGGCCGCCGGTAATCTGAAGGCTTCGCCGTTCCCCCGTTCACGTCGTCGTTAATGAAGAGAGCACCGTGGCCGCCGACAAGATCGACACCATCGTCAACCTGAGCAAGCGCCGTGGCTTCGTCTACCCGTGCAGCGAGATCTACGGAGGCCAGCGGGCCGCCTGGGACTACGGGCCGCTGGGTGTCGAGCTGAAGGAGAACCTGAAGCGCCAGTGGTGGCGCTACATGGTCACCTCGCGCGAGGACGTCGTCGGCATCGACTCGTCGGTGATCCTGGCCTCCGAGGTCTGGGAGGCCTCCGGCCACGTCGCCACCTTCACCGACCCGCTCACCGAGTGCACCTCCTGCCACAAGCGCTTCCGCGCCGACCACCTCGAAGAGGCCTACGAGGAGAAGCACGGCAAGGCCCCCGCGAACGGCCTCGCCGACCTCAACTGCCCCAACTGCGGCAACAAGGGCACCTTCACCGAGCCCAAGAGCTTCTCCGGCCTGCTCTCCACCCACCTCGGCCCCACCCAGGACAGCGGCTCGGTCGCCTACCTGCGCCCCGAGACCGCCCAGGGCATCTTCACCAACTTCGGCCAGGTCCTTCAGACTTCCCGCAAGAAGCCGCCGTTCGGCATCGCGCAGATGGGCAAGTCCTTCCGCAACGAGATCACGCCCGGCAACTTCATCTTCCGCACCCGCGAGTTCGAGCAGATGGAGATGGAGTTCTTCGTCAAGCCCGGCGAGGACGAGCAGTGGCAGGAATACTGGATGGAGCAGCGCTGGAACTGGTACACCGGCCTCGGCCTGCGTGAAGAGAACATGCGCTGGTACGAGCACCCGGCGGAGAAGCTCTCCCACTACTCCAAGCGCACCGCCGACATCGAGTACCGCTTCAGCTTCGGCGGCAGCGAATGGGGCGAGCTCGAAGGCGTCGCCAACCGCACCGACTACGACCTCAACGCCCACGCCAAGGCCTCCGGCCACGACCTGGCCTACTTCGACCAGGAAGCCGGCGAGCGCTGGACGCCGTACGTCATCGAGCCCGCAGCCGGTGTCGGCCGCGCGATGCTCGCGTTCCTGCTCGACGCCTACAGCGAGGACGAGGCGCCCAACGCCAAGGGCGTCATGGAAAAGCGCGCCGTGATGCGCCTCGACCCGCGCCTGGCGCCGGTCAAGGTCGCCGTCCTGCCGCTGTCCCGCAACGCCCAGCTCTCCCCGAAGGCCAAGGGCCTCGCGGCCGACCTGCGGCAGAACTGGAACATCGAGTTCGACGACGCCGGTGCCATCGGACGCCGCTACCGCCGCCAGGACGAGATCGGCACCCCGTTCTGTGTGACCGTCGACTTCGACACCCTCGACGACAACGCGGTGACCGTGCGCGAGCGCGACACCATGGCCCAGGAGCGGGTCTCCCTGGACCAGATCCAGCAGTACCTCGGCAGCCGACTGCTCGGCTGCTGAAGGGAGTTGGGGTGCTGGAGGCGCACGCCCCCAGCACCCCCGCCCGAACGGCAAACGCCGGACGGGCCGGAAGCGACCGCTGAGCGGCACTTCCGGCCCGTCCGGCGTTTCGCGTGCTACGACTTGCGCAGCGCGACCACCGCGCACGTCACCGCCATCGGCAGCTCCGCCGCCAGCGCCAGCGTCACGGCCGTGGCAAGTTCCGTACCCGGCGCGGCCGTTGCCACATCGAACCAGGCGTCGACCAACAGGACCGCCGCCGTCGCCGCGGCCACCTGGGACGCCCGGGGGTCACCCCGCCGCACCAGCACCCCCGTACCGGTGAGCCCCACCGCAAGCAGCGCGTCCAGACCCACCCACGCCGTCGACCAGTTGGACACCTGCGTCGTCTGCGGAAGCGTCTTGGCCAGCACCACCATCCACGGCACCAGCGCCAACCCCGCCCCGGTCAACACCGTCGCCAGGCGCGGACGACGCAAGGCCCCCGCGACACCCACGACGGTACGGGGCGAACGGCTCGTACGGATCTGAGGGGCGACGAGAGTCATGGCGGCGGGCTCCTTGTCCGGCCCGGCGGAACCTCCGCCCGAGCACAGTGACAACCCTCGCCCGCCGAGCCGCCCAGGTCAGTAACGCGGCTGTCCGAACCGGGGGTGGTGCCAGCTATACCCCCCACCGGGTACCACCATGATGGCAACGCCCTGACCAGCCCAACTACCCTGTGCACATGGCAACTCCCGGCCCGCTGCGGCGCGCGTACCACTGGAGCGCCGCGCACGCGCCGTGGTCGGCGTGGGCCTGGCGCAACACCGCACTCGTGGCCGCGTCCATACCCGTGGCGGTCCCCGTGATGCTCGCCCTCGCCTACACGTTCTCCAACCCCGGGCACCTCCTCAAGACCCTCGGCTCCGTCCTCCTGCTGCGCCCGCTGCTCACCCTCCTCCAGCGCAGCCGCCTCTGGTCGCTGGCCGGGCTCGACATCCCGAAGATCCCCTGGGCCCACCGCTGGTACCACCCGCACGGAATCCTGCCCCGGCTGCGCGCCGAGTCGACCTGGCGGCAGTACGGCTACCACCTGCTCGTCTCCCCGCTCACCGCACTCGGCGGCGCCCTCGTCGTCCTCGGCTGGGCCGCCGGCGCCGGCTGCGCCCTCGTCTACTCCTGGGTGTGGGCCCTGCCCGAAAACTACCGGCCGCCCGGCTGGACACAGCAGTACACCGCCTTCACCGTCCTCGGCGTCGTCCTGCTCATCGCGACACCCTGGGCCGCCGCCCTCATCGCCCACTTCGACCACCGGGCCGCCACCGCCCTGCTCGGCCCCAACCGCGCCAAGGAACTCGAACGCCGCGTCGAGGACCTCGCCGAGAGCCGCGCCGACATCCTCGACGCCGCCGACCTGGAACGCCGGCGCATCGAACGCGACCTCCACGACGGCGCCCAACAACGCCTCGTCTCCCTCGCCATGAACCTCGGCATCGCCCGCGCCACCCTCACCGACCTGCCGCCCGAAGCCCGGGCCGTCATCGACGAGGCCCACCGCGAAGCCAAGGAAGCCATCGAAGAACTCAGCAACCTCGTCCGCGGACTGCACCCCGCCGTCCTGGAGGACCGCGGCCTGGACGCCGCGATCTCCGGCATCGCCGCCCGCGCCCCCTTCCCCGTCGCACTCACCGTCGACCTGCCCCAGCGCCCCACCCCCACCGTCGAGGCCGTCGCCTACTTCGTCGTCTCCGAAACCCTCGCCAACGTCGCCAAGCACGCCCGCGCCACCCGCTGTCGCGTCCACGTCCGCCGCCGCGCCCAACTCCTGACGATCACCGTCGAGGACGACGGCGTGGGCGGTGCCGACCCGGCCGGCGGCACCGGACTGCTCGGCCTGCGCAAGCGCGTAGGGTCGGTCGACGGAACCATCCGGATCAACAGCCCCCACGGGGGCCCAACCGTCATCACTGTGGAGCTGCCGTGCGGGCTGTGATCGCCGAGGATTCGGTACTGCTGCGGATAGGACTCGTCAAAGTCCTCGACATGGCCGGCTTCGACGTCGCCGCCGAGACCGAGGACGCCGAGGGCCTGCTGCGGGCCGTGGAGGAACACCGGCCCCAGCTCGCCCTCGTCGACGTCCGGATGCCCCCCGGATTCACCGACGAAGGCGTCCGCGCCGCTCTGATGATCCGTCAACAATGGCCGGACACCGCCGTGTTGCTCCTCTCCCAATACGTCGAAGAGCGCTACGCCGCCGACCTGCTCGCCACCCAGACCGGCGGCATCGGCTACCTCCTCAAGCAACGCGTCGCCGACGTCGAGGAGTTCGTCGACGCCCTCAAGCGCGTCGCCGCCGGCGGCACCGCCCTCGACCCGCAGGTCGTCGCCCAACTGCTGCTGCGCCGCGGCGGCGGAACCGACCCGCTGGAACGCCTCACCCCGCGCGAACGCGAAGTCCTCGCCCTCATGGCCGAAGGGCGCTCCAACGCCGGGATCGCCGCCGAACTCGTCGTCAGCGAAAGCGCGGTGGCCAAACACATCAACAACATCTTCGCCAAACTCGACCTGCCCGTCGCCGACGGCGACCACCGCCGCGTCCTCGCGGTCCTGCGCTTCCTGGACGGCGGCCCCGCGTGACCGCCACCGGGCACCACGAAGCCGCCGCCGAACAGCGCGAAGCTGCTGCCGAACAGCGCGAAGCCGCTGCCGAACAGCGCGAAGCCGCCCCCGGGCACCGCGAAGCCACCGGGCGGCGCGGCACGAAAGAGGCGGGAGGGCGGGCGCGTCACCGCGGCGCCTGGATCGCCGTGGCGATCATCGGCGCCCTGGGCATCGTGGTGCCGTGCGTCTTCTCCCTGGTGGCCGGCGCCATCAGCCGCACGGACCGGTACGTCGGCCCCGACAACGGCCGCGCCCACCCCGTCACGGCCGTCGAAGTGGACGCCGGAGTCTCCCGGATCACCGTCACCAGCGGCCCCGCCGGACACGTCACCGTGAACGGCAGCCTCACCTGGTCGATGAAACGCCCCGTCGTCGAACAGACCTGGGACGGCGACACCCTCAAGCTGAAGACCCGCTGCACCGGCTTCGTGGACCGCTACCTCCAGAACTGCCAGGTCGACCTCGACCTCGCCGTACCCACCGGAGTCAGCCTCAAGGTGCACGGCGGATCCGGCGAGATCAAGGTCCACGACCTGGCCGGCCCGGTCGACCTCCACGGCGGTTCCGGCGGCATAAAACTGTACGGACTGAAGGGCCCGGTCAGGGCGAGCGTCGGCTCCGGCGAACTCCAGGCCGTCCAACTCGCCTCCCCGAACGCCTCGTTGGAGGCCGGATCCGGCACCATCGACGCCGACTTCGCCACCGCGCCCCAGCACGTCGAGGCGGACACCGGGTCCGGCAGCGTCGACATCACGGTGCCCCAGGGCGCCCGCTACCGGGTGACCGGACACTCCGGATCGGGCGGCCGCAGCATCCAGGACGAACTGATCGACAGCGGCTCCGACCGCGTCATCGACGCGACCACCGGCTCCGGCTCGGTGGACATCGGCTACCCCGGCCACTGAACCCGGCCGGCGCACCAAAGGGCACGCCGGGCGTTGGCGGACGGGCCCTAGCGCTTCAGCCCGTTCAGGATCAGATCCGCCACCGCACCGAAATCGTCCCGGATCGACGGCCGGGACCACTCCGCCGCGTACACCGGATCATGGAAGCGGCCCGTCGCGTCGAACACCGCACGCGCCGCGCTGCCCGGCGTATCGGAAATCCTGAACTCGCCCCGTGCCACGCCCAGTTGAATGATCGCCGTGAGCTGGCCCACCAGCTCACCGATGTGCTCCTCCACCACCCGGCTGTTCTCCCGCAGCAGCACCTCGTACGTCTGGAACAGCTCCGGATCATCGCCCGCCTTGGCCATCTTGGCCAGGAACAGCTCGCTCAGCCACAGCCGCAGCACCACCCCCGACTCCAGATCCTCGCGGGCCGCGATTCCCCGCAACAGATCCGTCGAACGGTTCAGCCAGCGCTCCGTGACCGCCTCGCGCAGCGCGGCCTTCGTACGGAAATGGCGGTAGACGCTGCCATGGCTCACCCCGAGCTGGCGTGCCACATCGACGACCGTGGCCTTCGCCGGGCCGTGGCGGCGCAGCACCTCCTCGGTCGCCACGAGGATGCGCTCGGCGGTCAGTGGTTCCGTACTCATGGCCATGACGTTACCTGCCGCTCCCAACGGCCCGGCCGGCCTGTGGACAACCCCGGTGACAGGGTTGTCCACAGGCCACGCCGGGCGACGATCCGCCCGTACCACCGGGCGAACGATTCCGTCCGTGGCTCAGTGCTCGCTGTCCAGGTGGGCCATCTGCGCCTGCGGGTAACGGTCGCCCGCGGCCGCACCGGCCGGTACCGCCGCCTCGATCGCGGCCAGGTCCGCCGCCGTCAGCTCCACATCGAGCGCGCCCAGCGCCTCGGCCAGCCGGTCCCGGCGCCGCGCGCCGACCAGCGGCACGATGTCCGCCCCGTGCCGGGGGCCCTGCGCCAGTACCCAGGCGATCGCGGTCTGCGCGACCGACACCCCCTTCTGCTCGGCGATCTTCCGCAGTGCGTCCACCAGGTCCAGATTGTGCTGGAGGTTCTCGCCCTGGAAGCGCGGGCTCATCCCGCGGAAGTCGCCCGCGGCCAGCTGCCGGTCCCGCGTGAAGTGCCCACTGATCAGACCGCGCGAGAGCACCCCGTACGCGGTGATGCCGATGCCCAGCTCGCTCGCCGTCGGCAGGATCTCGTCCTCGATGCCGCGCGAGATCAGCGAGTACTCGATCTGGAGGTCCGAGATCGGGGCCACCGCCGCCGCCCGGCGCAGCGTGGCCGCGCCCACCTCGGACAGGCCGATGTGCCGCACGTGCCCGGCCTGGACCAGCTCGGCGATGGCGCCGATGGTCTCCTCGACGGGTACGTCCGGGTCGATCCGGGCGATCCGGTAGATGTCGATGTGGTCGACGCCGAGGCGCTGGAGCGAGTACGCGGCGAAGTTCTTGACCGCGCCGGGCCGGCCGTCGTACCCGGACCAGCCGCCGTCCGGGTCGCGCAGCGCGCCGAACTTGACGCTGGTCAGCGCCTGCTCGCGGGCCGCGGCGGGCGCGGAACGCAGCGCCTCGCCGATCAGCATCTCGTTGTGGCCCATCGCGTAGAAGTCGCCGGTGTCGAGCAGGGTGACACCCGCCTCCAGGGCGGCGTGGATCGTGGCGATCGACTCGTCCCGGTCGGCTTCTCCGTACAGCGCAGACATGCCCATGCAGCCGAGGCCGAGCGCTGCGGTCCGGGGGCCGTTGGTGCCGAGGGTGAGGGTTCGCATGAGGGGGCTCCCTGGGGGTGGGGATAGGGATGGGGATGAGGGTGGGGATCCGAGGGGTGGATCGAGGGTGTGCCCCCACCATCGCATGACAACTGACAGATTTCAATATCTGTCAGTTGTCATGCGATGGGTCGGCCCGACGCTCCGGCCGGGGTACCGTCGCCCTCATGGCTAAGAGTCGCAACAACCTGCTCGGTGTCGGTGGACAGCGCAAGAAGGTGTCCCGCAACGGAGACCAGGGCTCGGTCCAGGGGAGTGCGGCCGACCGGAAGGCGGCCGTGGACAAGAAGGAGGAGCTGCTGCGCAAGATGCGTGAGCGCGCCAACCCCGCGGTGCCGGAGCCGAGCGAGAGCTGATCCGGAGCGTCCCGGAGGGGGCGGACGGCGAGGGGCCCGGAACGTGAGAACACGTTCCGGGCCCCTCGCCGTCCGGGGAGTTCCGCCGTCCGGGCGGCCTCAGCCGCTCACCGCATGACACGCGGCAGCCGCAGGCTCAGCAGTGCCGTCACCACGACCAGCCCGAGCTGTACGAGCAGCGTGACCACGAGCGCGTCGCGCATGCCCGCCGAGGGGGCGAGCGCCAGGAAGAGCGTGCCCAGGGTGGCGACGCCGAGGGCGAGCGCGGACTGCTGGGTGGTGACCACCACGCCGCCGCCCACCCCGGCCCGGTCGCCCGGGATGTCGGAGAGCATCAGGCGCATGAGGACCGGGAGTTGGAGGCCCTGGCCGAGGCCGGCGACGGCGACGCCCGGCGCGAGTTCGGCGACGGTCAGCCCGGACCAGCCGTGCCACACGGTCAGGGTGAGCAGGGTGATGCCCACCGCCTGGATCACGCCGCCCGCCGTCACCACCCGCGTGCCGAACCGGCCGATGAGCCGGGGCCCGGCGAGGGAGGCGGCGAAGAACGCGAGTGCCATCGGCACCAGGGCGAGACCGGCTGCGACCGGGCCCATCCGCAGGCCCTGCTGAAGCACCACGGCGACCACGAACATGAAGCCGCTGAACCCGATCGAGAACGGCACCACCATCACCAGGCCGCGCCGCAGCGAGTGGATGTCGAGCAGGCTCGGCGGCACCAGCGGAGTCCGACCCTGCCGGTCGGCACGCCGCTCCATCAGGAAGAACGCGACGGCCGCGAACGGGAAGACGCCGAGCGAGAGCCACGTCCACAGCGGCCAGCCCGCGGCCCGCCCCTCGGTCAGCGGCAGCAGCAGCGACACCAGTGAGAGCGCCAGGAGCAGGGTGCCGGCCACGTCGATGCCGGCCGGCCGGTCCGAGCGGGTCTCTGGCACCGTACGGACCGCGAGGAGCAGGCCGGCGACGGCGACCGGCACGTTCACCAGGAACACCGAACGCCAGCCGGACCCGGCCACATCGGCCGCGACCAGAACGCCGCCGAGGATCTGCCCGGCGACCATGGACAGGCCGGCGGTCGCCCCGTACAGGCTCATCGCCTTGGCGCGGCGCGGGCCCTGCGTGGTGGCCTGGATGGTGGCGAGTACCTGGGGCATCATCAGCGCGGCCGCGGCACCCTGTGCCACCCGGGCGCCGACCAGGGTCCAGGCGGTGGGGGCGAGGCCGCAGACGAGCGAGGTGAGGCCGAAGGCGGCCATGCCGGTCAGGAAGAGCCGGCGCCGCCCCGCCATGTCGCCGAGGCGTCCGCCGAGCACGAGCAGCACCGCGTAGGCGACGCCGTATCCGGCGACCACGAGTTCCAGCAGGGCCGGGCCCGCCGCGAGGTCGCTGTCCATGGACGGCAGGGCGACGTTGACGATGAAGAAGTCGATCAGAGGCAGTGCCGCGCCGAGCAGTACCGTGAACAGCCCGAGCGGCCCGATCACCGCCCCGTGGTGGGTGACCGGGACCGTGGGGGACAGGGGAGGAGTGGGGGAAGGTGTGGAGGTCGTCCGTACCGTTGTTTCGCTCACGGAGAAGACGATCCTCCTGTTTTTAGCCTGGTACCAGAGTCTCCTTATCCTGGTACAAGCACTACCTGGCAACCGGCTGACAACCATCGGCCGGTACGGCACCCTGAAACCATGAGCACTGTGGCACCGGCGAGCGATGTCCGCCGTCATGAGCTGGCCGAGTTCCTGCGCAGCCGCCGTGAACGCATCACCCCCGAACAGGTCGGCCTGCCTCCGGGCCGGCGCCGCCGCACCCCGGGCCTGCGCCGCGAGGAGGTCGCCCAGCTCTCCGCTGTCGGAGTCACCTGGTACACCTGGCTGGAGCAGGCCCGCGACATCCAGGTCTCCCCGCAGGTCCTGGACGCCCTCGCGCGCGCCCTGCTGCTCGACCCCAGCGAGCGCAGCCACCTCTTCGCGCTGGCCGGCGCCCTCGACCCGGCGCCGAACGCGACCTGCCCGAGCATCACCCCGGCGCTGCGCGCGATGCTCGACCAGCTGGGCCCGATCCCGGCCTGCATCCAGAACAGCCGGTACGACATCCTCGCCTACAACCCCACGTACGGGCAGCTGCTCTGCGACCTCGACGCCCTGGCGCCGGAGGACCGCAACTGCCTGTGGCTGGCCTTCACCCACCCCCAGTGGCGGGCCTCGGTGGTGGACGTCGCCGAGATGAACCGGGTGATGGCCGCCAAGTTCCGCGCCTCGATGGCCGAACACCTCACCGAGCCGGCCTGGAAGGCGCTCCTCGCCCGGCTGGAGGGGGCCTCCCCGGAGTTCCGCGAAGTGTGGGCCCGGCACGAGGTGGTCAACCAGGGCGGCAAGACGAAGTACCTGGACAACGCCCATGTCGGCCTGCTGCGCGTCGAGCACACCAATCTCTGGCTCGGCCCGTCGGCCGGCCCGCGCGTGGTCATGTACGTACCGGCCGACGAGGAGACCCGCCGGCGTCTGGAGCGGCTGCGGGCGCTCACCGAGTCCGGTCAGGCGTTGGCGTCCGCCGGGGTCTGAACGGCGGGCGCCTCCAGGCGCTCCGCGGTCCGCCGCGCCGACTCGCGCGCCCGGCGCCCGCTGGTGGCGAGCCCCACGCACAGCACGCTCAGACCGCAGCCCGCGATGATCCACCAGGCCGGCCGGGCGGCCCCGGGGAAGCTGTCGGCGTACGCGCCGGGGGCCACGCCCGCCATGCCGCCCGCGAGGACCGCGCCGATCACCGCGACCCCGAGGGTCTGGCCGATCTGGCGGCTGGTGGAGGCGACCGCGGCGGCCACCCCGGCCTGGGAGCGGGGCATTCCGGAGACCGCGGTGTTGGTGATGGGCGCGTTCACCATGCCGAAGCCGAGGCCGAACAGGACGTACCCGGTGAACAGCAGGGCCGTGGTCCGCTCGGCGTCGAAGACCGCGAACAGGAGCCCGCTGGCGGCCATCGCGACTCCGGCGACGAGCAGCGAGAGGCGCGGCCCGCGGCTGCCGACGAGGCGTCCCGACAGCGGCGCGCAGACGAAGGTGAGCGC
Source organism: Streptomyces sp. CB01201 (assembly GCF_002803085.1). GTDB lineage: Bacteria > Actinomycetota > Actinomycetes > Streptomycetales > Streptomycetaceae > Streptomyces > Streptomyces hundungensis. Next base: position 133,415 of record NZ_NNBJ01000016.1, read on the forward strand.
GGCCATCGGCAGCATGTAGAGCCCGGCGTTCAGGGCGCTCAGGCCCCGCGCGTTCTGGAGGTACAGGGTGTTGAGGAAGAGGAACCCGCTGAGCGCGGCGAACGCGGAGACCGCTATCACGGTGGCGCCGCTGAACGGGACGCTGCGGAAGAACCGCAGGTCGATGAGGGGTTCGGCGCGTCGTGGCTCGTACACCAGGAGGGCGGCGAGGGAGGCGAGGGCGAGCGTGCCGAAGCCGAGGATCTGCGGCGAGGTCCAGCCGGCGCTGGGCACCTCGATGATCGCGTACGTCAGCGAGCCGAGCAGCGCGATGATCAGGAGCTGGCCGACCGGGTCGGGGCGGCGCGGCTTGGGGGCGCGGGATTCGGGGATGTAGCGCCAGGTCAGGAAGAGGGCGAGCAGTCCGACCGGCAGGTTGAGCCAGAAGATCGAGCGCCAGCCGACCGTCTCGACGAGCACGCCGCCGACGATGGGGCCCGCGGCCATGGAGATGCCGACGACGCCGCCCCAGACGCCGATGGCGCGGGCGCGTTCGCGCGGGTCGGTGAACGTGTTGGTGATGATCGACATCGCGACGGGGTTGAGCATCGAGCCGCCGACCGCCTGCACCATCCGGAAGGCCACCAGGGATTCCAGGTTGGGGGCGAGCGAGCAGAGCACCGAGCCGATGGTGAACAGGATCAGGCCCGCCTTGAAGACCCGTCGGCGTCCGATCCGGTCGGCGGTCGAGCCCGACAGCATCAGGAGCGAGGCGAGGACCAGGGTGTAGGCGTCGATCGTCCACTGCATGCCGGAGACATCGGCGTGCAGTTCCTTCTGCATGGAGGGGAGGGCGACATTGAGGACGGTGTTGTCGAGGCTGACGATCAGCAGGCTCATGCAGCAGATCGCCAGGATGAGCATCCGTCGGCGGTGGGTGGGCTCGGACATGGCTTCGATAGTACGCCTAACTAATGAACCCCGGTTCATGCGGCCCGGGTGTCGGCGGTCCCGGTGGTGGCGCCACCGGGGTCGCGCGCCCACGTTGTCCACAGCCCCCGGTGGGCCGCGGCCGGCATGCGCGACAATGAACAGATGACCACGCTCTCCATCGGCCCGCACACCGTGCAGCCGCCCGTGGTGCTCGCACCCATGGCCGGCATCACCAACGCTCCGTTCCGCACCCTGTGCCGCGAGTTCAGCGGCGGCAAGGGCCTGTTCGTCAGCGAGATGATCACAACGCGGGCGCTGGTCGAGCGCAACGAGAAGACCATGCAGCTCATCCACTTCGACGAGACCGAGACCCCGCGCTCGATCCAGCTCTACGGAGTGGACCCGGTCACCGTCGGCAAGGCCGTCCGCATGATCGTCGCCGAGGACCTGGCCGACCACATCGACCTCAACTTCGGCTGCCCCGTGCCCAAGGTGACCCGCAAGGGCGGCGGCTCCGCCCTGCCCTACAAGCGGCCGCTGCTGCGCGCGATCCTGCGCGAGGCCGTCACGAACGCCGGGGACCTGCCGGTCACCATGAAGATGCGCAAGGGCATCGACGACGACCACATCACCTTCCTCGACGCCGGCCGCATCGCCGTCGAAGAGGGCGTCACCGCCATCGCCCTGCACGGCCGCACCGCCGCCCAGCACTACGGCGGCACCGCCGACTGGGACGCCATCGCCCGCCTCAAGGACCACGTCCCCGAGATCCCCGTGCTCGGCAACGGCGACATCTGGTCCGCCGAGGACGCGCTGCGCATGGTCAAGGAGACCGGTTGCGACGGCGTCGTGGTCGGCCGGGGCTGCCTCGGGCGCCCCTGGCTCTTCGGCGACCTGGTGGCCGCCTTCGAGGGCACCGACTCCTTCGCGCGGCCCACGCTGCGCACGGTCTCCGAGGTGATGCTGCGGCACGCCACGCTGCTGGGCGAGTGGATCGGCGACGAGACGCGCGGTGTGATCGACTTCCGCAAGCACGTCGCCTGGTACCTGAAGGGCTTCGCGGTCGGTTCGGAGATGCGCAAGCGCCTGGCGGTCACCTCGTCGCTCGACGAACTGGGTGCTCAGTTGAGCGAGCTCGATCTGGACCAGTCGTGGCCGGACGGAGCGGACGGCCCGCGCGGCAGAACGTCCGGAAACAACCGGGTCGTCCTGCCCGACGGCTGGCTGAAGGACCCTTACGACTGCTCCGGCATCAGCATGGAGGCCGAGCTGGACACCTCCGGCGGCTGATCCGCGCGGCTCCGGAGGGGCCCGGATCCGTCCGAAGAGCCGTCCGAAGGCTGGAATGCCGCTCGATCGAGCGCGTGATTCTCGCCACCCCTGATAGGGGTTGCGCTCAGATGAGCGTTTTCCGGGTGGCTGCACCTCTGAAAGGGGTGGCACTGAGTGCCACCCCTTTCGCGTTCAGGTAGTGAACTCACTTGAACACACACCCGCTCACATGAGAGCAACTAAACCCTTTCTTGACCTACTCCGTTCAAGTGATGAAGGCATGCGGCGAGGGTCGCTTACGCGCCAGTCACTTTCGATCTGGTGGCGGACGAGTGGTTAAGACCCCGTGACGCGCAAGTGGACGTACCCAGACACCTTCGATCTGGGTATGTTCCTCGCCGTCAGGGCAGCCACCGCGGATTCGAGGAGTCGAGACCCGTGTCGGAAGACAAAGACCTCCAGCACACCCAGAAGTTCGTCTACGACTTCACCGAGGGGAACAGGGACCTCAAGGACCTCCTCGGCGGAAAGGGCGCGAACCTCGCCGAGATGACCAACCTCGGCCTCCCGGTCCCTCCCGGGTTCACGATCACCACCGAGGCGTGCAAGGTCTACCTCGACAGCGGCGACGAGCCGGCCGAGCTGCGCGACGAGGTCAGCGCGCACCTCGACGCCCTCCAGCAGACGATGGGCAAGAAGCTCGGCCAGGCCGACGACCCGCTGCTGGTCTCCGTCCGCTCCGGCGCCAAGTTCTCGATGCCCGGCATGATGGACACCGTCCTCAACATCGGGCTCTCCGACGAGTCGGTGGCCGGCCTCGCCGCCCAGGCCGGCGACGAGCGCTTCGCCTGGGACTCCTACCGCCGCCTGATCCAGATGTTCGGCAAGACCGTCCTCGGCGTGGACGGCGAGCTGTTCGAGGAGGCACTGGAGGACGCCAAGGCCGCCAAGAAGGTCACCGTCGACACCGACCTCGACGCGGGCGACCTGAAGAAGCTGGTCAAGCAGTTCAAGAAGATCGTCAAGGCCGAGGCCGGGCGCGACTTCCCGCAGGACCCGCGCGAGCAGATGGACCTCGCGATCCGCTCGGTCTTCGAGTCGTGGAACACCGACCGCGCCAAGCTCTACCGCCGCCAGGAGCGCATCCCCGGCGACCTCGGCACCGCGGTCAACATCTGCTCGATGGTCTTCGGCAACCTCGGCCCCGACTCCGGCACCGGCGTCGCCTTCACCCGCGACCCGGCCTCCGGCCACCAGGGCGTCTACGGCGACTACCTCCAGAACGCGCAGGGCGAGGACGTCGTCGCCGGCATCCGCAACACCGTGGCTCTCGCCGAGCTGGAGGGGATCGACAAGAAGTCCTACGACCAGCTCATGCAGATCATGGAGACCCTGGAGACCCACTACAAGGACCTCTGCGACATCGAGTTCACCATCGAGCGCGGCCAGCTGTGGATGCTCCAGACCCGGGTCGGCAAGCGCACCGCCGGCGCCGCCTTCCGCATCGCCACCCAGCTCGTGGACCAGGGCCTCATCGACGAGGCCGAGGCGCTCCAGCGCGTCAACGGCGCCCAGCTCGCCCAGCTGATGTTCCCGCGCTTCGACGACGCGGCCAGGAGCGACCTGATCGGCCGGGGCATCGCCGCCTCGCCCGGCGCCGCGGTCGGCAAGGCCGTCTTCGACTCCTACACCGCCGTCAAGTGGTCCCGCTCCGGCGAGAAGGTCATCCTGATCCGCCGCGAGACCAACCCCGACGACCTGGACGGCATGATCGCCTCCGAGGGCATCCTGACCTCGCGCGGCGGCAAGACCTCGCACGCCGCCGTCGTCGCCCGCGGCATGGGCAAGACCTGTGTCTGCGGCGCCGAGGAGCTGGAGGTCGACACCAAGCGCCGCCGCATGACCACCTCGGCCGGCACCGTCATCGAAGAGGGCGACGTCGTCTCCATCGACGGCTCCACCGGCAAGGTCTACCTCGGCGAGGTCCCGGTCGTGCCGTCCCCGGTGGTCGAGTACTTCGAGGGCCGCATGCACGCCGGCGCCGACGACGCCGACGAGCTGGTCGGCGCCGTGCACCGCGTCATGGCGTACGCGGACCGGGTACGCCGCCTGCGCGTACGGGCCAACGCCGACAACGCCGAGGACGCCCTGCGGGCCCGCCGCTTCGGCGCCCAGGGCATCGGCCTGTGCCGCACCGAGCACATGTTCCTCGGCGAGCGCCGCGAGATGGTCGAGAAGCTGATCCTCGCCGACACCGACGACGAGCGCGAGACGGCACTCAGTGCCCTGCTGCCGCTCCAGAAGACGGACTTCGTCGAGCTCTTCGAGGCGATGGACGGACTCCCGGTCACCGTCCGCCTGCTGGACCCGCCGCTGCACGAATTCCTGCCCGACATCACCGAGTTGTCGGTCCGCGTCGCGCTCGCCGAGTCCCGCAAGGACGCCAACGAGAACGACCTGCGCCTGCTCCAGGCCGTCCACAAGCTGCACGAGCAGAACCCGATGCTGGGCCTGCGCGGCGTGCGCCTGGGCCTGGTCATCCCCGGCCTGTTCGCCATGCAGGTACGGGCGATCGCGGAGGCGGCCGCCGAGCGCAAGAACGCCAAGGGCGACCCGCGCGCCGAGATCATGATCCCGCTGGTCGGCACCGTCCAGGAGCTGGAGATCGTCCGCGAGGAGGCCGACGCCGTCATCGCCGAGGTCGAGGCCGCCACCGGCACCGAGCTCAAGCTCACCATCGGCACCATGATCGAGCTGCCCCGCGCCGCCCTGACGGCCGGTCAGATCGCCGAAGCGGCCCAGTTCTTCAGCTTCGGCACCAACGACCTGACCCAGACCGTCTGGGGCTTCTCCCGCGACGACGTCGAGGCCAGCTTCTTCACCGCGTACCTGGAGAAGGGCATCTTCGGGGTCTCCCCGTTCGAGACCATCGACAAGGACGGCGTCGGCTCCCTCGTGCGCTCCGCCGTCGAGGCCGGCCGCGCCACCCGCCCCGACCTGAAGCTCGGCGTCTGCGGCGAACACGGCGGCGACCCCGAGTCGGTGCACTTCTTCCACGAGGTGGGCCTGGACTACGTGTCCTGCTCGCCGTTCCGCATCCCCGTCGCCCGCCTCGAAGCGGGCCGCGCGGCCGCCGAGTCGAAGGGCAGCGACTCGCGCTAGAGCCCCGGAGCCGCCGCCGGGTCCCCGACCCTCACCACCGATCCGGCGGCGGCTCCGGAACACCAAGAAGGGGCGGCAACCCTGTGCGGGGGTGCCGCCCCTTTTGCCTTCACGGCCCCTCACCGGCACGGTAAGCGTTTGCCTCGGAGGCAACGCACTACACGTTCCAGGTGTGCGAGCGCTTAATTCCTGTTGAATGGCGGACATTTAACGACGTCATGGCCGGAAATACAGAGTGCGGTTCACGGATCCCCACCCGTGAACCGCACTCTGTCAACCACGCCGAGCACGGAGCCGCCACCTACGCCCACCGCCGCCAGACACTGTGAAGCCCCCCACGGTCTTCGCAGAATCTTTCCGGTCGGCTCGGTGTCGTGCCCGACGCGGTACAGCCTTTCGCTCCGGGCGCCCCTTCCGCGAGGCCTTTCAACTGTGGCTGAAAGGCCCGTGGTCACGGGCAGTGACGGGAGGCATACTCAGTCGAGTCGGTCGGGGGATCAATTGCGGATGCAACAACAAGGCAACACGTTGCAGACAGTGGACAGGTGGGGTTTCGGTGCTGCGCATTCATTTCACCGGCGAGGATCTGGCCCGGCTCCGTATGGCGCCGGGTCCCGACACGCTGTGGGAAACGATTCTCAGCTTTCACCGCTTAAGGGACCGGCGGGGCGCCTCCGTATTCGGTGAATGGCGACAGGAAACTCGCGGCCGATTGAGCGGAGAAACACGATTGCTCTCCGCAGTCGTTCCGTGTCGCGGATATTTCCCCGACTTTCTCACCCCGCCACACGGCCCGCATTCCCTCGACGCCGGCCTGATGCGCATTCGCGAGACCGGACCCGAGCGCCTCGACGCCGAACTCTCCCGCCTCCCCGGCGGCCGCCCCACCACCGGCTGGGCCGCCGCCCTCGCCGACGGCTGCACCACCCAACTCGGCCGCCTCGCCGACGCGTTGGCCGCCTACCACCAGGCGGCCGTCTCCCCCTACTGGGCCCACATACAGGCCCGCGTCGACGCCGACCGGGCCGCCCGCGGCCGCGCCCTGCTCGACGGCGGGGCGAGCGAACTCCTGGACTCCCTGCCGCCGATGCTGCGCTGGCGCGCCCCCGTCCTGGAGGCCGACTATCCGGTGGACCGCGAACTCCACCTCAACGGGCGGGGGTTGCTGCTCCAGCCCTCGTTCTTCTGCCGTCGCACCCCCGTCGCCCTCCACGACCCGAAACTGCCGCCCGTCCTGGTCTACCCGGTCACCCACACCCAGGCGCCCTATGAGTCCCCGCCAGGGCCCGGCCGCACCACCTCGCTCGGCCGGCTCGTCGGACACACCCGGTCCAGCGTGCTCATGGCCATCGGAAACGGCTGCACCACCAGCGAACTCGCCCGCAGGGCAGGGGTGTCGCTCGCCTCCGCCAGCCAGCACGCCGGAGTCCTGCGCGACGCCGGCCTCCTGGTCACCCTGCGGCACGGCAACTCCGTATTGCATACGCTGACCCCGCTCGGCTCCGCCCTGCTGTGCGGCGGCACCCCGCGCGTGCCGCGGCCGCGCCGGCCGTCCCAGGCGGCTCAGTCGTCGATCCCGGAACGCTCCACGCCCGCCACGATGTAGCGCTGGAGCAGCAGGAAGACCAGGACCAGCGGGACGATGGACACGGCCGCCGCCACGAACAGCTCGTGCAGGTTGACCACTTGGGCCGTGGTGAAGGTGGACAACGCCACCTGCACCGTCCAGGCGTCCCGGTCCTGGCCGATGACCAGCGGCCACAGAAAGGAATTCCAGGCACCGATGAACACAATGGTGCCGACCGCCGCGAAGACCGGACGGGCATTGGGTACCACGATCCGCCAGTACGTCCGCCAATATCCAAGACCGTCGACCCGGGCCGCATCCTCCAACTCTCGTGGAAATCCCGTGAAGAACTGGCGAAAGACGAAGCACGCGAACCCGGAGAACAGCGTCGGAACGATCAGACCCCGCAAGCTCGACACCCAGCCGAGGGACGAAACAAGAACGAAACTTGGTACGAACGTGACCGCCGCGGGAACCATCAACGTCCCGATCACCGCGTAGAACACCTGGTTGGCGAACCGGTACGGGATCCGCGCAAGCCCGTACCCCGCCAGCGAAGCCAACAGCAGCGTGCCCACCGTCGTCGCCACCGCGATCAGCGCCGAGTTCAGCAACGACCGCGCCATCGGCACCGCCGGATCGTCGAACAGCTCCCGCACGTTCGACCAGTGCACGCTGGAAGGGAAGAACGTCCAGGAGGGCGAGGTGATGTCCCGCTCCGCCGACAGGCCGTTGCGCACCAGCAGATAGAACGGGACCAGGAACAACAGCGCGAGCGCCACCAGGATCACCCAGCGCAGCGCCCGCCCCACCCGCACCAGAGGATCCTCGGGCCGCCCCCCGCGCGGGGCACCGCCGGCTCGGAACACGCCCATCAGTCGGCCTCCTTCCGACCCAGGCCGAACCAACGGGCCTGGAACACCGTCACCACCGCGATGATCAACGCGAGGATCACCGCACCCGCACTGCCCATCCCCAGGTTCTGCCCCTGCCCGAGCGCCGTGTAGTACAGGTAGACCAGCGGCGGGCGGGCATACGGCGGATAGCCACGCGCGTCCGACAGCAGGTTGTAGAACTCGTCGAACGCCTGGAACGCGTTGATCACAAGCAGCAGCACCACCGCGACCGACGTCGCCCGCAACTGCGGGAACGTGATGTACCGGAACACCTGCCAGCCCGGCCGCGCCCCGTCCACCGCCGCCGCCTCGTACAGCCGCGGACTGATCCGCTGCAACCCGGCCAGGAACAGGACCATGTAGAACCCGGCCTGCAACCACAGCCGCACCGTCACGATCACCAGCCAGTACCAGGGCGGATGCGTCGTCGACAGCCACGCCGTCTGCTCCACCCCGAACCAGCCGAGCACCGTGTTCACCAGACCGAACCGCACCCCGCTGAACAGCGACATCTTCCAGATCAGCGCCGCCACCACATACGAACAGGCCGCCGGCAGGAAGAACACCGACCGGAAGAACGCCTGAAAACGCCGCACCCGGTGCACCATCAGCGCGAGCCCCAGCGACAGCGCGTACGTCGCCGGCACGATGAACAGCGAGAACACCGCGAACGTCCCCAGACTGGACGTGAACGCCCCGTCACGCAGCATCGCCGTGTAGTTGCCGAACCCCACGAAGTCCGTCGGCGACACCGTGTTGTGGGCATCGAAGAAGCTGAGGTACACGCTCCACAGCAGCGGGACATACGTGAACAGGGCCAGACCCGCGGCGAAGGGGCCGACGAAGACCCAGAACCACAGCGTGTTGTCCGAAACCCGACGTCGCACGGCGCTCAGTGCTTCTTCACCCGCTGAAGCTCGTCCTTCGCCCTGCGCACGACCGCCCTCAGCTCACTGTCCGCACTCGCCCCGTCCTTGATGATCCGGTTCAACGCGTCCTGATACGCGGTCTGTAGCGCCGGCGTCCACAGCAGCGGCTGTGCGTACCCGTGGTCCGTCACGAACGACACCACATCGGCCGCCGCGCCCTCGCGCAGCTTCGCCGCCCTCCTCGCGAGCGAGAGCCGCGCCGGAATGTGGAAGCCGTAGGACAGCGCGAAGTCCTCCTGGAAATCGGCCCGTTCGACCCACAGCCACTTCACATACGCCTTCGCCTCCGCCTGGTGCTTCGAGCGCGCCGACACCGCCGCCGCATACGCCCCCACCGGCACCGACGGCCTCCCACCCGGCCCGTCCTTCGGGAACGGCAGCACCCCGAAGTCGTCACCGAGCGCCTTGAGCACCGCAGGCAGCGCCCACAGCCCCGACCACTGCATCGCCGTGAGGCCCTGCGTGAACGCGGCCGGATCCGACCAGTCCGAAGGGGCCCCGAGCAGCAGCGACTTGTCGGCGTACAACTGATGGAGCTTGCCGAGCGTGCGCGCGGCCGCCGGATCGTCGAAGCCCACCGCGCCGTCGGCGGTCACCAGACTCAGCCCGGCCGCGTACAGCGGCGTACCGCCCAGCACACCCGCCCCGCCGTCATTGCCCAGAAAGAGCCCCTTGACCCTGTCCCGCGTCAACGCCCGTGCCGCGTCCACCAGTTGATCGAGCGTGGCCGGCGGCCGCACACCCGCCGCGGCCAGCAGACTCTTGCGGTAGTAGAGGAACTGCGTATCGACGACCTGCGGAACGCCCCAGATCCTGCCGTCGTACGTCTTCGGCGCCAGCACCGCCGGATTGAAATCGTCCTTCACCCCGTCGAGCAGCGAGGTCAGGTCGACGACCTGGCCGCCCTGGATCTGGTCCAGCGTCGGCCCGTTGACCTCGAACACGTCCGGACCCGCATCCGTGAGCAGCGCGGCCGCCGTCTGCTGGTCGTAATTGCCCGGCCGCCACTGGACGTTGACCTTCGCCCGGTCGTACGCGGCCGCATAGCGGCGGACCGCGTCCTCCGTCCCCGGCTCGCCGTACTGGTGGTACCAGTGGCCGAGCGCGACCTTCCCGCCCGTCGAACCGTCCTTGCCCCGACCGGTGTTGGAGCCACATGCGGTGAGCAGGCCCAGTGCGGCCCCGCTGCCGAGCAGTGTCCGGCGGCTGATCGTCATGGCGTACGCCCCCTGTTCGTCATCCCGCTGTACGGCTCAACGATCAACCATGCAGGGGGATTACGACAGGGGTATTGCGATGGTGTGTCGGCCCGCCCGGACCCGCCTCCGCCCCACCGGCGCCGCCGGAACCCGGAGCCTCAGGCCTCGTACCGCGCCGAGGCCGGGGACAGCCTGAAGCGCAGCCGGCAGATCACCGCATCCGTGTCCTTGCGCACCGCGTGCGCCAGCACCGCCCCGCGCTGATTCTGCAACACCCGCTGCCAGATGTGCGCCGGCTCCACCTCCGGTATCAGCACGGTCACCCGGGTCCGCGGATGATAGGTGTGCACCCGGCTCACATAGTCCGCGACCGGACGGCCCAGACTGCGGTGCTGCGAGGCCAGCTCGACCAGCTCCACGCCCGGATTCCACAGCTCCCAGTCGCGGCGCAACGCCTCCGTCTCCCGCCGGTCCTCCTCATCGGGATGGCTCACCGTCACCGCCCGCACCTCGTCGCCGAGCGACACCGCCGCATTCAGCGCCTCACACGTCAGCCGCGACAGATGCGACACCGGCACGATCACCAACGACCGGTCCCGGCGCGGCGGTTCGGGCACCCGGCCCAGATCGAGCCGCTCGGCGATCCGCCCGTACGCCCGGTGCACCGCCTCGAAGGCGAGCACGAGCAACGGCAGCGCGACGACGATCAGCCAGGCACCCTCGGTGAACTTGGAGGCGGCGACCACCACCGCCGCGACACCCGTCAGCACCGCGCCCACCCCATTGAGGAGCGCCTTCCCGTGCCGCCCGGGAGAACGCTCCCCACGCCAGTGGATCACCATCCCCGTCTGGCAGATCGTGAACCCGACGAACACACCGATCGCGAACAGCGGGACCAGCGTGTTCGTGTCACCGCCGGAGAACACCAGAAGCACCGCCGAGACCGCCGCCAGCGCCAGCACCCCGTGCCGGTGCACCTGACGGTCCGCCTTCAGACCGAAGACATGCGGCAGATAGTTGTCCCGGGCCAGCAGCGACATCAGCACCGGCAACCCCCCGAACGACGTGTTCGCGGCCAGCGCCAGCAACACCACCGTCGCGAACTGCACCACATAGAAAGCCCAGTTGTGGCCCAGCGACGCATCCGCGAGCTGCGCCAGCACCGTGACCCCCTCCACCGGCTGGAGATGGAACCGGCCGATCAAAACCGCCAGACCCACCAGCATCACCCCGAGCAGACCGCCGAGGGCCACCTCGGTGCGCTGCGCCCGCCGCGCGGCCGGAGCACGGAACGACGGCACCGCGTTCGCCACGGCCTCGACCCCCGTCAGCGCCGAACAGCCCGACGCGAAGGCCTTGAGCAACAACAGCGCCCCCACGCTCGTCGCGTTCCCCGCCAGCACCGACGCATGGCCGTCTGCGGCCTGCGTGGACACGGGCGCCGAACGGAACAGACCGACCACCACGATCGCCAGGATCGCCGCGACGAACACCCCGGTCGGCACGATGAACGCCTTCGCCGAATCGACGATGCCGCGCAGATTGACCGCCGTGACCAGCACCAGCACCCCGAGACAGATCACCAGGCGGTCACCGTAGAGCCCCGGAAACGCCGACGTCAGCGCCGCCACCCCCGCCGTCACGGACACGGCCACGTTCAGGACGTAGTCCAGGATCAGCGACGCCGCCGCGACCAGACCCGCCCGCGCCCCCAGATGACGCCGGGCCACCGCATACGAGCCGCCGCCGTTCGGAAAAGCCGCGATCACCTGCCGGTACGAGGCGACCAGCACCGCGAGCAGCCCGGCGATGGCCAGCGTCACCGGCAACGTGAAACCGAGCCCGTACGCACCGGCGGACGCGAGGACCAGAACCACCGCCTCCGGTCCGTACGCCACCGACGCCATCGCGTCGAGGGAGAGCGCGGCAAGCCCCTGCGTCGCGGTCAGCCGGTGCCGGTCGACCACTCCAGGGGGTTCTTCGGGGGCGGCGTCGCTGACGACGGCCTTCGACGTGGTGAGCATGCGCCCAGCCTGCGACCCCGCGGACCCCGGTCCGGCCGCCCTTGGCGCCCCCTTGTCGGACGGCGCCCGCATCCATACGCACCCTTGACGCGGCGGGCGGTACCGGCGGCACGGGGGGTACGGGCTGCTCGAAGGCCGGGCTCGAAGGCCGGGCTCGAAGGCGGGGGAGGACGGGCGGCGCCGTCGGCCGGAAAAAAGGACCCCGCGCGACGATGAGTTTCCGGAACCGCCGCCGTCTACCCCTCGTCAGCAAGGCCACCACCCACGAGGGAGCACGACATGCCCACCATGATCTTCGTCAACCTGCCGGTGAAGGACCTGGAACGCTCCAAGACCTTCTTCGGCAAGCTCGGCTACTCCTTCAACCCCCAGTTCACCGACGAGAACGCGGGCTGCCTGGTCATCAGCGACACCATCTACGCGATGCTGCTCACCGAGCCGTTCTTCAAGGGCTTCACCCAGCGGCAGATCGCCGACACCGCCACCACCGTCGAGTCGATCGTCTGCCTCAGCGCCGACAGCCGCGACGAGGTCGACCGCCTCGTCGACACCGCCCTCGCCTCCGGCGGCGCACCCGCGCAGGAGACCATGGAGCAGGGGCCCATGTACGGCCGCTCCTTCCTGGACCCCGACGGGCACCACTGGGAGGTCATGTACATGGACCCGGCCGCGATCAACGCCTGAGCACGGCTCAACGCCCCTCGTACGTCACACGGCCTCGTACGCGATGCCGGTGAGCCGCTCCGAAGCCGACCAGAGCCGCTCACCGGCCACATCGTTCAGCGTCCAGCCCGCCCGCCAGGACGTGGCGGGCGAGCCGCGCCACATCATCAGGGACGGGCCGGTGAACGAATCCGGCCGCACCCCGGGCGCCGTCGCCGCGAACAGCGTCGGCAGCGCCCCGGCCTCGGCCGGCTGCGCCATGATCCGGTTGCCGAGCTCGACGATCCGCTCGGCCCGACGCCGGCCCTCCATCCGGACCGCCTGCGTCTGAAGGTTCGTCGCGGCATAACCGGGATGCGCGGCGGCGGCGACCACGTCCGAGCCCGCCGCCCGAAGCCGGCGCGCCAGCTCGTGGATGAACAGCAGGTTCGCCGACTTGGACCGCCCGTAGGCGATCCAACGCCGGTAGTGGCGTTCGCTGTTGAGATCACGGATGTCAATATTGGACAGCGCGTGCATCCCACTGGACACGCTCACCACGCGCGCCGCCCCGGCCGCCCGGAGCCTGGGCAGCAACAGCCCGGTGAGCGCGAAGTGCCCCAGGTGGTTGACGCCGAACTGCCTCTCGAACCCGTCCGCCGTCCGCCCGAACGGGAGCGCCATCACACCCGCGTTGTTGATCAGCAGATCGAGCCGCTCGTACGGAAGCTTCGCCGCGAAGTCCCGCACCGAGGCGAGATCGGCCAGATCGAGCGGCCGGAACTCGACCTGCGCGTCCGGTACTTCGCCCCGGATGCGTTCCTCGGCCGCCCGGCCGCGGGCCTCGCTGCGGCAGGCGAGCACCACCCGTGCGCCCCGGCGGGCCAACTCCCGCGCCGTGACGAGCCCGATGCCGCTGTTCGCCCCGGTGACGACGGCCGTACGACCGCTCTGGTCGGGGATGTCCTGAGCATTCCAACCCTGAGTCATGCCCCCACCGTACCGGGGGGTATGCGGGGCGGGCCGGGCGCGGGGGCGTGCGGGGAGCGGGAGGTCAGGCGGACGCGCCGCCGTCGACGACGAGGTCCGTGCCGACGACCGATGCGGCGTCGTCGGACGCCAGGTACAGCACGGCCGCGGCGGCCTCCGCCGTCGTCGAGACCCGGCCGAGCGGCTGAACCTCCTGCATGCGCACGGCCCGTTCGGCCTCGCTCTCGCCGGGCCGCAGCGACATGCTGGTGGCCAGGGGGCCCGGGCTCACCGCGTTGATGCGGATCCCATCCCGGATGTGGTCGAGCGCGGCGGCCCTGGTCAGCGCGCTGACGGCGGCCTTGGACGCGATGTAGGCCGCGAGACCGGGGGCGCGGCGGTGCGCCCCCAGGTTGGAGGCGATGTTGACGATGGCGCCGCCCGACGGCTGGGTGCGCATCTGGGCGATCTCGGCCTGGAGGGCGTGGAAGACGCCGGTGACGTTGACCGATATCAATGTCTGCCAGTCGCTTTCCGGCAGCTCGACGACGGGTGCCCCGCCGCGGAACACCCCGGCGTTGTTGACCGCGACATCGAGGGAGCCGAACCGCTCGACCACATCGGCCACGAGGGTGCGCACGGCGGGGGAGTGGGACACATCGGCCAGGAACGCATCCGCCGTGCCACCCGCCTCCGTGATCAGGGCGACCGTCTCGTCGAGGGACGCGGCCGTACGCCCGGCGACGGCGACCCGTGCCCCCTCGGCGGCGAACGCCAGCGCGACGGCCCGGCCGAGACCGGATCCGGCGCCGGTGACGAGGACGGACTTGTGGGCGAAACGAGCAGACATATTCTTGACCAATCGTTCTGTTATGCGGGCGTGCGGGCGCGAGGGTGAGCGGATGTGTAGGTGGGTGGGCGGTAGGGGGAGGGGGGGAAAGGGAAAAGGGAAAAATGTCAACGCGATATCAGATATCGCCCGGCCGTGGTCAGTCGAGCAACGTCAGCATCTGTTCGGCCGCGTCCCGGACCCGGCCCGGATCTGCCGAGGCCTTGCCGACGACCCGCGCTCCCTGGAAGAAGACGAGCAGCATCCGGGCGAGGCCCCGCGGATCGCGGCCCGCGGGCAGCTCGCCCTGCGCCTGGGCGCGTACGAGCGCGGAGTGCAGCAGCGTCTCGATGTGCCCCCAGCTGAGCTCGACCCGGCGGGCCGCGGCCTGGTCGTGCGGGGCCAGTTCGGCCGCGGTGTTGGTGACGAAACAGCCGGCCAGGCGGGAGTGCTCGGCCGTGGACTCGGCGGCGAAGCGCCGCACCACGCCGCGCACGGCGGGCAGTGCGGGGCCGGGCGCGGACAGCTCGGCGAGCAGCGCGGCGTCGCGGTGTTCGGCGTAGCGGTCGAGAGCCTTGAGGTACAGCTCGCGCTTGTTGCCGAACGTCGCGTAGATGCTGGCGCGGCCGATGCCGAGGTGCTCGACGAGGTCCGCCATCGATGTCGCCTCGTAGCCGCGCCGCCAGAACAGCTCCAGGGCCGAACGCAGCGCGGCGTCCGGATCGAATTCCTTGGTCCTGGCCACACCGCGACACTAGAACTGACTGGAACGTTCGGTCAAGTAAGTCCCCACGGCCAACGCCGCGTCGTCGAGACAGGCGCCGGTCTCCAGGTCGAAGCGGTGCTTGAGGAGCGGCGATGCGACATAGGGGCGGCCTTCCGGTGTGGAACCGAGCAGCCCGCGGGAGAGGACATAGGCGCCGGTGGACGGGTCGCGGTTGTCGATCGCATACGTTCGCCCGCGCCGGTCGGTGAAGACGGCGGCTTGGCTGCCGTCCGGAAGGAGGGCGGCGACGCCGCGTCCGGGGGTGAGGAGAGCGGCCTCGCAGATCGTGAACCAGCCGCCTTCCAGCCTGAGTTGAACTGTCGTCATCGGGTGGCTCCCAGGGTGAGGAGGGGGAGTTCGGGCTTGATCTGGTCGCGTTCGGGCACGAAGCGGACCGAGGGGTCGGGAGCGCCGGGTGCGTTCACGAAGGACACGAAGCGGGCGAGCCGCTCGGGATCGTCGAGGGTTTCGGCCCACTCGTCGCGATAGCCCGCCACGTGCGCGGCCATCAGGGCCTCCAACTCGGCACAGATGCCGAGCGAGTCGTTCACCACCACATCCCTGACGTGGGCGAGGCCGCCGTCGAGCCGCTCCAGCCAGACCGAGGTGCGCTCCAGACGGTCGGCGGTACGGATGTAGAACATCAGGAACCTGTCGATCAGACGCACGAGTTGAGTGTCCGTCAGATCCTGGGCGAGCAGATCCGCGTGGCGCGGGGCCGCGCCGCCGTTGCCGCCGATGTACAGGTTCCAGCCGTTGGCCGTGGCGATCACGCCGAAGTCCTTCGACTGTGCCTCGGCACACTCGCGTGCGCACCCCGATACCGCCGACTTCAGTTTGTGCGGCGAGCGCAGTCCGCGATAGCGCAGCTCCAGATCGATGGCCATCCGCACCGAGTCTTGCACCCCGTAGCGGCACCAGGTCTGCCCCACGCACGACTTGACCGTACGCAGTGACTTTCCGTACGCGTGCCCCGATTCGAAGCCTGCTTGCACCAACCTGGTCCAGATGGAGGGGAGTTGGTCGACACGCGCGCCGAAGAGGTCGATGCGCTGACCTCCGGTGATCTTGGTGTAGAGGCCGAAGTCCCGGGCCACCTCGCCGATCACGATGAGTTTGTCCGGCGTGATCTCGCCGCCGGGGATGCGCGGCACGATCGAGTAGGAGCCGTTGCGCTGCAAGTTGGCGAGGAAGTGGTCATTGGTGTCCTGGAGCGCGGCCTGCTCGCCGTCGAGGATGTGCCCGTTGCCGAGGCCCGCCAGGATCGAGGCGACCGCCGGCTTGCAGATCTCGCAGCCCTCGCCGCCACGCGCCCACACGCGGGCGTGGCCGTCGAGGAGTTCGGTGAAGGTGGTGATGCGCAGTGCGAGCGCGATCTCATACAGCTCCCGGCGGCTCTGGGCGAAGCAGCCGCACAGGCCGCCGTCCCCGGACTCCGGCAACAGCATCCCTATGGTCCGGACACAACTCCCGCACCCGGTACCGGCCTTGGTGCGCTTCTTGGCCTCGGGCAGCGAGGCGCAGGCTCCGATCGCGCCCTTGGTGACGTTGTGGCAGGAACAGATGACGGCATCGTCGGGCAGCGACTCGGGGCCGAACGCGGCCGGCGCGCCGAGCCCGGCGGGCAGCACCAGGCGCTCGGGGGCGACCGGCGGTACGTGCCCGGTGAGCGGGCGCAGCATGCCGTACGCGTCCGCGTCGCCGACCAGCACGCCGCCGAGCAGCACACCGTCGCCGGACACGACCAGCTTCTTGTAGACCCCCGAGCGGGAGTCCGCGTAGACGACGTCCAGGCAGCCCCCGGTCGAGCCGTGCGCGTCGCCGAAGGAGGCGACGTCCACGCCGAGCAGCTTCAGCTTCGTCGACAAGTCGGCCCCGGTGAACGTGCGTTGTGCGTCGCCGGCGATGGCGTCGGCCGCGGTCTCGGCCATGTCGTAGCCCGGCGCGACCAGGCCGTACACCCGGCCGTCCGCGGCCAGTGCGCACTCGCCGACCGCGAACACCGCGGGGTCGCTGGTGCGGCACCGCTCGTCGATGACGATGCCGCCGCGCTCGCCGACCGCGAGGCCGCAGTCGCGGGCCAGCCGGTCGCGGGGGCGGATACCGGCGGAGAAGATCACGAGGTCGGTCGACAGATGAGAGCTGTCAGAAAGTGTCATCCCATTGACGCGTCCCGAACCGTCGGCGGTGATCTCCCGCGTGCCGACCCCCGTGTGCACGGTCAGGCCCATGTTCTCGATGGTGCGGAGCAGCGCCGCGCCGCCGCCCTCGTCTACCTGTACCGGCATCAGCCGGGGCGCGAACTCCACGATGTGGGTGGCGAGGCCGAGCCCGTTCAGCGCCCCGGCCGCCTCCAGTCCGAGCAGCCCGCCGCCCACCACCGTGCCCGTCGACGCGGTCTTGGCGTACGCCTCGATGGCGCGCAGGTCCTCGATCGTCCGGTAGACGAAGCAGCCGGTGAGGTCCTTGCCGGGTACCGGCGGCACGAACGGGAACGAGCCGGTGGCCAGGACGAGCGTGTCGTACGCGAAGGTGCGACCCGAGCGGACGGTGACGGTGCGCGCCGCCCGGTCGATCGACTCGGCGGGGTCGTCGACGTGGAGCTCCATGCCGTGCCGACGCATGAAGTCCTGCGGAACGAGGCTGAGTTGGTCCGGTGTGCTGCCCTCGAAGTACGAGCTGAGACGCACCCGGTCGTAGGCGGGGCGGGGTTCCTCACCCAGCACGACCACCCGGGCCCGGCCGGTCGCGCCGCGCTCGGCGAGCGCCTCCAGAAAGCGCTGGCCGACCATGCCGTGGCCGACGACCACGATCGTGGAAAGGCGTTCGTTGGGCACGTCAGGAACCTCCGTCGCGGGTGGTACGGCGTGGGCCTCCTCGCCGATGACGGTCACCGGGGCGGGGGCGGGGATGGGGCGAGGCCGGGGTCTGATCGGCCCGGCGGGTCCTGCGGGCGTCCGCCTTGCCGCCGCCGCTCGCCACGGTGTCCGTACTCATGCGTTCAGCGTGCGCGGCGGCTGTTACCCGTCCGCATCCCGCCGATTTCCGCGGGGGAACCTTGCGCTCAGCGGGGCGGGGGGTGGGGTGTGAGGCGCCGAGGCTCCCTACGAGAGCGGCCCGGGCCGCGCCGGTCGGCTTAATCGGTGGTCAGCCCATCCTCAAGGGGGCCTTAAGGATCCCGGATCTGGCTCTGACCAGGGCCTTTTGGTGGCGCTGCCGACCTAGGCTGCCGGACGTGACGATCGAGGCCACCGACCCGCAGCTAGCCGCGTACCCAGCGCTGTCCGCCTATCTCGCGCAGCAGTCCCAGCAGGCCGGGCAGCCCGGGCAGTTCGAGGAGGCTCCTCCGACCTACCCGACCTACCCGGCCCATCCGGCGCCTCCGGTTCAGCCGGCCCAGCCGATGCACCCGGTTCAACCGGCCGCCCCCGACCCCGACCCCGACCCCGACCCCGTCCCCGCTCAGCCGCGGCCGGAGCGCAGCGGGCCCACTCGGGAGGTCTTCGCGGAGCGGGCCCCGCAGACGGCGGCCGAGACCGGGGCCGCGACCGGGGCCGGGGCCGACGCCGGGACTGGGGCTGTCCGGGTCCCGGCGCTTCGGATCCGGCCGCGGGTCATGCGGCGCGGGATCGTCGCGGGGGCCGGGGCGGTGAGCCTGCTGTGGGGCAGCCAGGCCGAGCCGTCCGCGCGGCTGGACGCGCTGTTCGCGGGCGCGGCCCATCTGTCCGGGCTGCTCGCCGGATACGGAATCCTGGTGATGCTGCTGCTCATGGCCCGCGTTCCGGCGGTCGAGCACGGGGTGGGGGCCGACCGGCTCGCCCGCTGGCACTCGCTCGGCGGGCGTTATGTCCTGGGCCTCGTCGGTGCGCATGGGGTGCTCGCGCTGTGCGGATACGCCGCGTACACCGGTACCGATGTGCTGCGGGCGACGGCTCAACTGCTGGGCTACGGAGGCATTGTGGCGGCTGCGTTCGGGACGCTGGCGCTCGGTGCTGCCGGGGTGAGTTCGGTGCGGGTCGCGCGGGCGCGGATCTCCCAGGAGACGTGGCGTGCCGTGCACTTCCTCACCTACCTCGGGGCCGCACTGGCCTTCGCCCATCAGCTGGTGGGCCCCGATGTGTCCGGCAGTCCGCTCACCGTGTGGGCCTGGGCGATGCTGCATGCCACGGTCGCGGTGCTGATCGTCTGGTATCGGGGTGTGGTCCCCGTGCGGCAGGCGCTGCGGCACGGTCTGCGGGTGGTCGAGGTGCGTGACGAGAGCCCCGATGTCGTCTCCGTCGTCATGCGCGGCACCGGGCTCGACGCGCTGCGCGCCGAACCGGGGCAGTTCCTGCGCTGGCGGTTCGTGCAGCGCAGGCTGTGGCACACCTCGCTGCCGTTCTCGCTGTCCGCGCCGGTCAGGGACGACACCGTACGGATCACCGTCAAGGCGCTCGGTGTGCACAGCCGGCGGATGCGCCGGCTGCGTCCGGGCACCCGGGTGCTGGCCACCGGCCCCTTCGGTGCGATGACCGCGCACCGCCGTACGCGTCGTAAGGTGCTGCTCCTCGCGGGCGGGGTCGGCATCACGCCGATGCGGGTCCTGTTCGAGGCGCTGCCCGCGGCGCCGGGCGACCTGACGCTGCTCTACCGGGCCAGCAACGCGGCGCAGTTGGTGCTGCGGGACGAGCTGGAGGCCATCGCCGTGGCGCGCGGGGCCGCACTGCACTATCTGCTCGGTCCCTCCGACGCGGCCTTCGACCCGCTCGCGCCGCAGGCCCTGCGCGATCTGGTGCCCGAGCTGGCCGAGCACGACGTCTATCTGTGCGGGCCCGGTCCGATGGCGGCCGCGGCGACCGCCTCGCTCGTCAAGGCAGGGGTGCCCCAACAGCACATCCACAGCGAGCAGTTCAGCTTCTGAAGCCGTGTGCTGTGCGGCAGAGCCCGGGTGCGACCGAGCCCCGTACAGCCCGTACAGCCCGTACGCCCGAGCCCCCGTTCAGCCCCGTACGACCGAGCCCCCGTGCAACCGAGCCCCGAGGAATCGTCCCGTCATGGCCCGTCACCGCAAGTGCGCCACCCCCGTCCCCCTCGACCGTGCCCGGCGCCGGCTCGCCGCGGGGCTCACCGCCGTCAGTGCCCTCGCGGCGACGTTCCTGGCGGCCGCCGTCACACCGGCCGCGCCGCCCGCCCCCGACCGGGCCGCGGCCGCTGGCTCAGATCTCGCTCAAGCATCCGGAAAGTAATAGACGCACCCGTCCGCCGCTCCTTAAAGTCGCGATCATGCCCGACATATCGCTGACCGTGCTCATCGTGCTGTGCCTGGCCGCGGGGGCCGCGGGATGGATCGACGCCGTGGTCGGCGGTGGCGGGCTGCTCATGCTGCCCGCGCTCCTGCTCGGCCTGCCGCACGTGCCGGCGGCCCACATCCTCGGCACCAACAAGGCCGTCGCCATCGTCGGTACGTCGGGAGCGGCCGTGACCTATGTGCGCAGGGCGCCGGTGCGGGTGAGGACGGCGGTGCGGATCGGGCTCGCGGCGCTGGCGGGCTCCATGACGGGGGCGTTCTTCGCGGCGGGCATCAGCAGCGCGGTGCTGCGGCCGGTGATCCTCGTGGTGCTGCTCGGCGTCGCGGGGTTCGTCATGTTCCGGCCCGCGTTCGGTACGGGGGTCGGTGGGGGGCCCGTCACCCGGGCCCGTACGGTCACCGCGATCGTGCTGGTCGGGGGTGGGATCGGGCTCTACGACGGGCTCTTCGGGCCGGGTACCGGCACGTTCCTGGTCCTTGCGCTCACGGCTGTGCTGCATCTGGATCTGGTGACGGCGAGTGCGACGGCGAAGATCGTGAACGTCTGCACCAACGCGGGGGCGTTGGCGATGTTCGCCTACCAGGGCAATGTGATGTGGCAACTGGCCGGGATCATGGCCGTGTTCAACCTCGCGGGGGGCATGCTGGGGGCGCGCATGGCGCTGCGCAGGGGGAGCGAGTTCGTGCGGGGGGTGCTGTTGGTGGTGGTGTTCTCGCTGGTGGCCAAGCTTGCGTTTGATCAGTGGAACGGGTAGTCGCTCCGCTGGGGGGCTGAGGTTGTCGGTGCGGCTGGGGCGATGGTTTTGCGCCGTTCCCCGCGCCCCTTCGGGCCCGGGTTGGTCGCGGCCGCGTGGGGATTAGCGCAGTTCCTCGCGCCCCTATGGGTCGGTTGTCGGCTGCGGGCCGTGGGGGCTGGTCGCGCCGTTCCCCGCGCCCCTATGGGTCGGTTGTCGGTTGTCGGCTGCGGGTTGTGGTGGGCTGGTTGCGCAGTTCCCCGCGCCCCTGAAGGTCTGCTGTTGGGTGCGGGCCCTGGTGGGCTGGTCGCGCCGTTCCCCGCGCCCCTATGGGTCGGTTGTTGGGTGCGGGTTGTGGTGGGCTGGGCGCGCAGTTCCTCGCGCCCCTTCAACCCCGGTGTCGGGTGCGGGCCGTGGCGGGCCGGTCGCGCAGTTCCTCGCGTCCCTGAAGGTCCGCTGTTGGGTGCGGGCCCGTGGGGGGCTGGTTGCGCAGGTTCTCGTGGCCCTCGGCGGGGGGCTTGTGGCTTTGGGGTGGGGGGTCAGAGGGGGCGGGGTGGGGTGGGGGGGAGCGTTCCGGTCAGGTGGGCGAAGGCGACCACGTTGGCCTGGTAGCCGGAGCCCTTGGTGAAGGGGCCGCCGCAGGTGATCAGGCGTAGTTCGGGGCGGGGCGCGGAGCCGTACACCTTGGCGTCGGGGAACGCGTCGTTGTCGTACACCTCGACCGCGTCGACGTCGAAGATCGCGGTCACGCCGTCCTTGCGGGTCACCTCGACCCGGCTGCCCTTCTTGAGGGCGCCCAGTGCGTAGAAGACGGCGGGGCCGCGGGCGTCGTCGACGTGGCCCGCCATGACGGCGGTGCCGCGGACGCCGGGGGGAGTGCCGTCCCCGTACCAGCCGGCCATGTTCGTGTTGCCCGGCGGCGGTGCCTCCAGGCTGTGGTCGGGGCCGAGCCCCAGCCGCATGACGGGCGCGTCCACCCGGATCGAAGGGATCCGGATCCGGACGGGGTCGGAGGCCAACAGGCCTGCGGGAGGCGGGAGTTCGGCTTGGCCCCGGACGGCCGGTCCGCGTGCGGCCGGGCCGCCGCCGCGGTGGGAGGCGGCCGGGCCCGCCGTGAACGCCTCGGCCGACGACGGCCGCGGCGGCTCCACGGAGTCGAAGCCCCGCTCCACGAGCCACAGGCCGGCGAACGCGGCGACCACCATCAGCCAGGCCGCGTTGCGCCGCGCCGCTGGAGCCGACAAGGGGGTCAGCCCCGGCCCTGCGCGCCGCTCGCCCGGCGACGCAGCAGCCAGGTGCCGCCCACGGCGGCCGCGGTCAGTACCGCCGCGCCCGCCGCGATCAAGGTGGTGTCGGGGCGGATGCTGCCGCCGACTCCGGTCTTCACATGGCCGTGCGGGTCGTGGCCGTCCCACGACTTGTCACGGCCCCACTGATCGCCCCGGTCGCTCGTGTCCCAGGGCTTGTCCTTCGTCCACTGGCCGCCGCCGTCCCACGGCTTGTCCTTGGACCACTGGTCCCGGTCCTTGTTCCACTGGCCGTCCTTGCCCCACCGCTCGCGGTCGCGGTCGCCGCCCGCCGCGACCGTGAGCTGTGCCTCGACGGTCTTGCCGTTCTCGCAGCTCACCTTGATGCGGAAGCTGCCCGGCTTGGTGTGCGAGGCGACCTGGAACTGGCCGGCGAGCACTTCCTTGTGGGTGGACGCGGTTAGCTGGAAGTCGCCCGCTCCGACTGCGTTCGCGTCGCCCGTGGCGCGCCCCGCCGCCCCGCAGGCCGTGGTGTTCGCGGTCACGGTGGCGCCCGGCGACGCGCCGGCCGGCCACAGTTCCAGGGACCCGGGTGCGGCCGGATCGCCGTTGGCGTACGCGAGCGACGCCGCCGGGCCCAGCGTGGCGGCGGCCGCCAGCAGGGCACTGGTCAGGAGTCGGGCTGTACGCATGGATCCTCCGGGGACGCGGCAGAGCTGAGCTTCTGCCTTCGACCTAAGAGGGCCGGTGGCCGTCGCGCCCCTCGGCGGGGGGCGAACGAGTGACGGCGGGCGGGCCGTACGGGTGAGCCGTCACCCCGGGTCGACCACGTCCCAGGGGGTCTCCTCGAACGCCCGCCACACCCTTTTCATGAGTTCCGCGTCGACCGCGAACTCCCGCTCGTCGATCCGGCCGACCGGGGCGATCCCGCGCGAGTTCGTCACGAAGGCCGCGCTGTAGGCGTCGAGGCCTGCCAGGGTCACCTCGCGGTGCACCGACTCCAGGCCGTACCCCGCGAGCCGCTCCTCCAGGATGGCCTTGGTGACGCCGGGCAGCGCGGGACGGTCCGGCCACACCACCGAACTGCCGTCCCAGAAGGCGATGTTGGTGATCGCGCCCTCCGCGACGACGCCGCCGGGGCCGGTCAGCAGGGCCTCGGTGAAGCCCTGGCGCTCGGCGAGCCGTCCGTAGTGGGCCTGCGCGAAGCCGCCGAGGTGCTTGATGTGGGCGACCGGGCGCTCGTAGGGCACGGAGAGCAGCGACTGCGCGGTGGACGGCATGTCGACGGGGTCGCGTACGACGACCATCGGGGTGGGTGCGTCGGCCGGACCGTACACATAGACCCGCACCGCCGCGTCGGACGCGCCGCAGGCGCCGAGGGCGCTCGTCATCAGCGAGCGGACCCGTTCGCCGTCCAGTCCGGGCCCGAACAGCTCGCGGGTGGAGCGGTCGAGGCGGGCCAGGTGATGGGCGAGACCGCGGACCCGTCCGTCGCGCACCTGCATGGCGGTGAAGTGGCCGTAGCCTCCGGTCAGAGCGGGGATGAGCAGGTTTTCGGCATCGGCGGGGCGGCCGTCGACCTCGACGTACGGAAGTGTCATGGATCTCAAGATAGTTCGGGGCCCCGCCGGGCTTGACCTCAAGCTTGCTTGAGGTTGAATCCTTCTCGGCATGGACATCGCCACGGCCGAGCAGGCCGCTCTGAAGCTCACCGTCGTCATCGGCTCCAACCGCGAGGGCCGGTTCGCTCCGGTCGTCGCCGACTGGTTCCTCGCCCGGGCCCGTGAACACCACGGCCTCGACATCGAGGTGCTCGACCTCGCAGACACCGAACTGCCGACCGCCCTCTCGCGCGACCCCTCGCCCGCGGTGGCGGCCCAACTCTCCTTCATCACGCCCAAGTTGGCCGACGCCGACGCCTTCGTCGTGATCACGCCCGAGTACAACCACTCCTTCCCCGCGCCCCTGAAGAACCTGATCGACTGGCACTTCGCGCAGTGGCAGGCCAAGCCCGTGGGGTTCGTCTCGTACGGCGGGATCTCCGGGGGGCTGCGGGCCGTCGAACAGTTGCGGCAGGTCTTCGCCGAGCTGCACGCCGTCACCGTGCGGGACACCGTCAGCTTCCCGCACGTGCACGGCCTCTTCGACGAGGACGGCGAGCACCGCGAGCCCTCGCAGGCGGACGCGGCCGTGAAGAAGATGCTCGACCAGGTGGCGTGGTGGGCGTGGGCCCTACGCGACGCCAAGAAGGCCCGCCCGTACGCGGGTTGAGCCGGGCCCGCACATATGGGGGTTCAACCGGGCCCGCACGTGCGGGGGTTGAGCCGAAGCCGCCGGCGGTGGGGTGCCCGGTCCGCCGCCGCGCCGGGCGCCGGACGGGCGGGGCTTCACGCGCCGGGCAGGCTCACCACCGCGAGCGCTCCGCCGTCCTCCGCGTTGCTCAGCGTCACCCGTGCGCCGATGACCTGGGCCTGGCCCAGTGCGATGGTCAGGCCCAGGCCCGTGCCCTGGCCGCGTTCCTTCGCGCCGGTCACGAAGCGTTGGGGGCCGTCCTTCAGGAGGTGCCCGGGGAAGCCGGGCCCGTGGTCGCGGACGGCGACCGAGGTGCCGTCCACCGTCACCTCGACGGGTTCGGCGCCGTGCCGCCGCGCGTTGGCGATGAGGTTGGCGACGATCCGCTCCAGGCGGCGGGCGTCGGTGCGTACCAGGGTGTCGGTCCCGTCGGGCTCCGGTCCGTGGGACGCCTCGCCCCGCTCCAACTCGACCGCCAGGCCGCAGCGTTGGAGGATCTGCTGCACGGTGCGGTCCAGCGGCAGCTCCTCCAGATGGGGTTCCTCGGCGTTCGCGTCGAGCCGGGCGACTTCGAGGAGGTCCTCGGTCAGGGTGCGCAGGGCGGCGACCCGGTCCTGCACGAGTTCGGTCGGACGGCTCGGCGGGAGGAGTTCGGCGGCCGTGTGCAGACCGGTCAGCGGGGTGCGCAGCTCGTGCGCCACGTCCGCGGTGAAGCGCTGCTCGGCCTCCAGGCGGCTCTGCAACGAGGCCGCCATCGTGTCGACGGCACAGGCCAGTTCGGCCACCTCGTCCTGGCGCCCGGCCGGGCTTCCGCCGATCCTGGCGTCGAGGTCGCCCAGGCTGATCCGGCGCGCGGTGGCCGCTGCGGTCCGCAGCTGGCGGCTCAGCCTGCTGGCGAGTCCGGCGCCGCCGAGCGCCGCGAGCCCCACCACGACCGCGCCCCAGGCCACCAACTGGCTGTCCAGTTCCTGGAGTTGATCCACCGCGGTGTCGAGGGGGCGGCGTACCGAGAGCACCCGGTTGCCGACGGGCCGCGCGGCCCACACCGCCGGGTGCGGGCCGTCCAGGTCCAGATAGGTGCTGCGTTTGCCGTCCCGGGCGGACTTGCGCAGCGGCTCGGGGAGCGCGGGATGGTCGAGCGCGGCCTCCGTGTCGTTGTGGTCCACCTGTCCGGTCAGCTCGTACAGCTGCCGTACGCGGATGAGCTGCCAGGTCGCGGACTCCCGGGCGCTGGTGGCGATCTGGGCGGCCCGGGACTGGTGGATGAGCAGTCCGATGGTGACGGCCACCAGGGCGCAGCCCGCGGCGAGCAGGACGGCGATCTTGACCCGCAGGCTCAGGCCCCGGCTCAGCCGGCCGGCCCGTCCGCGCAGGAGGCGGGCCCGTCCGCTCAGCCGGCCGGCCCGTTCCCGCAGGACGCGGGCTCGATCCCGCAGGGCGCCGGCCCGTCCGCGGGGGGCGGCGGTCACGGGGCGCACCCGGTGGTCTTCGCGGGGCCGGGCCCGGAGGAGGAGTCCGGGTCGGGCTTGGAGGGGGAGTCCGAGTCGGGCTTGCACCGGGAATCCGGGGCGCCCGCCGCTCCCGAAGTCCCGGGGGAGGCGTTCTTGTACGTCTTCTCGTCCCGTACCGGGGTGAGCCGGACCCCGTCCCAGCGGTAGCGGACGACCTGTTCGGCGCCGTCGTCCGCGGCGCCGCGCGTCACGAGGTCGGTGCCGACGGCCTCCACCGCGAGCCGGCTGCCCACCGTGTAGAGGATCGGCACGATCCGGCCGTCGCGGACCGAGTAGACGATGACCACCGTGCGCCGGCTCTCCAGATCCGCCGCGACGATCATCTCGGGCGGCCCGCCGTCACCGGTCAGGTCGTGGAAGACCGGCGGCCGGATCCCGGGCCGCCCGGGGCTGTGGATCAGGGGGAACCGGGTGAGCGGCCTGCCGCGCGGATCGGCCTTCAGGACCGCCATCGGATCCAGGCCGCGCAGCCCGTCCGCCGGAACCGCCGGCGCATCGGCGAGCGGAGCCGGCGGCTCCCCGCCACCGGACACCCGCACGCCCTCGCGCCGCGACTGGCTCTCGTACCAGGCGGGCCACAGCTTCTGGGGCCCGGGCTGGAGCGCGACCGGCGAGGCCCGGCCGCCCTCCACCAGGCCCGAGCGCTCACCGCCCCCGGACAGGGCGAACACCACCGCGGCGATGCCGAAGGCGGCGATGCCCGCGATGGCTGCGGCGCGGACCATCCGGAAGGTCTGGATCATGGTGGGGTGCCGGGGTCGGGGAAGGCGGCCGGGACCCCGGCCGCGACCGTCGACACTAGGAGCGGACCATCACGGAATCCGGGACAACAGGTAACAGCCGTGCGTACGCTCCCCACCGGCCGGCGGGTTCGGGACGTAGGACCCTGCCGGACGGCACCGAAAATCCCGGCCGCACCCGGCCGGACCACCGAGGGAGGACGCCGTGGCATCGGCCGAAACGCTGACCGTGCGGACCACGACCGACAGCGCCGACAAGGCGACGGCACTGGCCCGCGGCGCGGTGGAGGCGCGCCTGGCCGCGTGCGCGCAGATCGTGGGGCCGGTCACGTCCGTCTACCACTGGGCGGGCGGGATCGAGACGACCCAGGAGTGGCAGGTCGTCTTCAAGACCGCCGCCGCCCGCTACCAGGCGCTCGAACGCCACCTCCTGGCCGCGCACGACTACGAGACCCCCGAGATCATCGCGACCCCGGTGGTGGCCGGAAGCCCCGCCTACCTGTCCTGGATCACCGCCGAGACGGTCGCCCGATGACCGGCGCCGCCGAGCCCCCGCTGCCCCTCTTCGTCTACGGGACGCTCCGCCCCGGCGAGCGCTACCACCGGCGCTTCCTGGCCGGCCGGACGCGCTCCGAGCGGCCCGCGCTGCTCACCGGCGCGCTGCTGTACGACGGGCCCGGCTACCCGTACGCGATACCCGGCGACGGCACGATCACCGGCACCCTCATCGGGCTCGATCCCGCCGTCCACCCCGAACTCCTCTCCGCGCTGGACGAGTTGGAGGAGTACGTCGGTCCCGGGCATCCGCGCAACCTCTACGACCGGCTGGTGCGCGAGGCGCTCGTCGACGGGCGGCCCGTACGGTCCTGGGTCTACCTCGCCGCACCCCGCCTGGCCCGCGAACTGCTCGCGGGCGGCACCCCGATCCCCGGCGGCGACTGGCTTACCCGGCAGGCCCGGCCCGCTCCACCGCTGCCGCCCACGCCCTGAACGCGCCCGGCGTGACTCAGGAGCCTTCGAGGGCCCGGGCCACTCCGGGCTCCTTCGGGCCGAGGAAGGTGGGGGCCGGCCGGAACACGGCGTCGAGCAGGGCCTTGCCCGCGGCGAAGAGCTCACGGGTGCCGCCGTAGTACCAGGTCGCGTCGTGCCGGGCGTCGACGCCGACGCCGAAGGAGCGCACGCCCGCGGCCTCGCACAGGGCCACCGCGCGCCGGATGTGGAAGCCCTGGCTGACCAGGACGGCCCGGTCGACGCCGAAGACCTTCTTGGCCCGGACGCAGGAGTCCCAGGTGTCGAACCCCGCGAAGTCGCTGACCACACGCCGGTCCGGGACGCCGTGCCGGACGAGGTAGCCGCGCATCGCGTCGGGCTCGTCGTAGGTGGCACGGCTGTTGTCGCCGGTGACCAGGACCGCCCTGACCTTGCTCGCCCGGTACAGCCGCACGGCCGCGTCCAGGCGGTCGGCGAGGTAGGGGGAGGGCTGCCCGTCCCACAGCCCGGCCCCGAACACCACGGCGACCCCGGCGGCGGGGGCGTCGGCCACCGTGCCGATACGGTCGCCGGTGCTCGTGTACAGCCAGGTGGTGGGGGCGAGCGCGAGCACACACGCGGCGACGAGGCCCCGCACCAGACGCCGCCGGCCCGCACGGGTGCGCGGCAGACGCGGTCGCTTCCCTCGGATGCGTGGCACGTGGCCCCCCGGTGATCTCCGTCGGTGTACGAGGAGAGGGACGCGGGGGCGTGCGCGCCGGTTCGCCGCAGGGCGCCCGCGTACCGCGCTGGGACACGGCGCGGCCCGCCCGGTCCTGACTCAGCCGGTGCCCTCCGCGAGGTGCTCGTAGGCCAGGGCCCGCACCTGCTCGGCCAGGGCGCGCTGGGCGGGCTCCGCGCGGGCCGCCGCGTCCGCGAGCCGGGCGATGTCCTCGGGCCAGCGGCCGGTGAGGACCGCGGGCGCGCCGATGCGGGCGGAGCCCCGTTCGAGGAGGCCGCGGGCGGTGTCGGGGCGGTCCCGCAGTACGGCCTTGACCGCGGCCACGCCGTTGGCGAGGGCGCTCGCGGCGAGCGACCAGCCGGGGTCGGGGTCGGGGCCGGGGTCGGGGGCCGCGGCGCGGGGCCGGCCCGCTTCGTCGAGGCCCGTCACGGACGCTGCCCGCACCTCCAGGTCGAGCCGCCAGAAGAGGGGCAACCCGGTGAAGGAGGCGAAGAACAGACGCCGGTCCGGCGAGTGGCGGAGCTCGGGATCGACCCGCAACGAGGCGAGCGGCCGGACCCCGCCCAGAATCACCGGGACCCGCCCCAGGGCCGCGCCGAACTCCGCGCCCGGCACGGTCCAGGCCACGTCGATGTCGCTGTACGCGTCCGCGGTGCCCCGTGCCAGCGAGCCCCGCAGGCCGGCCTCCGAGCCGGGGCAGCCGCCGCGCAGGCAGCCGAGCAGTGCGGCCGCGAACGCGCCGCGGACATCGGGGTCCAGGGAATCCATGCGCTGCCTCCGCCGGGAGTGGGGAGCGTCGAGTCGCCCCGAAGAGTCTCCCGCACGGCCGACCACACCCCAAGCCGCCCGCCCGCCGGGGCGCGGCATTCGCGTAACGGGGGACGCGGGGTGGGCGGTCGACGTGCGTGCCCGGGCAGGGCATTTCGGTCCGGCCGGGCACGACCCTGCCGGGGGCGCGGGGAGCTGGGCGATGAGCCGCGCGGGGTGGGCGGTCGAGGTGCGTGCGCCCTGGGCGGGGCGGAGCAGCAGGTCGGGCTTGCGGGGGC
The DNA here is from genome assembly GCF_002803085.1 of Streptomyces sp. CB01201. GTDB lineage: Bacteria > Actinomycetota > Actinomycetes > Streptomycetales > Streptomycetaceae > Streptomyces > Streptomyces hundungensis. The sequence goes on from NZ_NNBJ01000016.1 coordinate 163,150, forward strand.
ACGACCCTGTCGGGGGCGCGGGGAGCTGGGCGATGAGCCGCGCGGGGTGGGCGGTCGAAGCGTCCACCCCTCGGCGGCGCCGAAAGCAACCCGCCTGCCGCGGGCGCCCGGCCCACACGCCCGGCCCACACGCCCGGCCCACGCGCCCGGCCCACACGCCCAGCCGCAGCCGCCCGGCCCACACGCCCAGCCGCAGCTGCCCGGCCCACACGCCCGCCCCGCCGCAGGCGATCCGTGCCCCGCCCCCCCGCAGGCGTCCCGCCCGCACCCCGGGAGCCCCCGCGCCGCCCCCGCGCCCCATGGCGGCCCCTCCCGTGAGCCCCCGGAAAACATCCGCAACCCCCGCGCAACGGCCCGGCAACGTGCGCCGGGCAGGATCGGTTCATGACGGAGCCGGAGTTGAGGCAGCCCTCACCGCGAGGCCGGGGGGCGGCGCGGCCGCCCTCGCCGGAGCAAACCCTTCCGCTCGACAGTGCCGCGCAGTTCGACAGCGCCGCGCAGCTCGTCACCCGCATCACGGTCCAACTGAGCAGTCAGCTCAGCCGCGTACGACTGGACGGAACCCGCACCCCCATGACGCCCACCGCCCGCCCCGCCCTCGTCGCCGTCGCGCACGGCAGTCGCGATCCCGGCGCGCTGCGGGCCGTCACCGCGCTCCTGGAGCGGGTGCGCGAGCTGCGGCCGGGGCTCGACGTGCGGCTCGGGCACATCGAGATCGACCGGCCGGCCCTGACCGACACCCTGGCGGGACTGTGCGGGGAAGCCGTCCTCGTGCCGCTGCTCCTGGGCCGGGGCCATCACGTCAAGCACGACATCCCCCGCACTCTCGCCGCCGCGGGCCGGCATCTGCGGGCCCGCGTCGCGGCGCCGCTCGGCCCGCACCCGCTGCTCGTCGAGGCGCTGTACGGACGGCTCGTCGAAGCGGGCTGGCAGCTCGACGCCCGCAGTGTGCGCGGGACCGGCGTCGTGCTCGCCGCGGCCGGATCGCGCGATCCGGACTCGGCCGCCGACACCCGCCGCACCGCGCGGCTGCTCAGCGAGCGGCTCGGCGGGGTCCCGGTGCTCCCGGCCTACGCGAGTGCGGCCTCGCCCACCGTGCCCGAGGCGCTGCGCGCGCTCGCCGCACGCGGCCGGCACCGGATCGCGATCGCCTCGTACTTCACCGCCCCGGGACGTTTCGCCGCCCAGAGCGCGGCAAAGGGGCCGTGGATCGCGGCCGCGCCCCTGGGGGCACATCCGGCCATCGCGCGACTCGTACTGCACCGTTACGAGGAGGCGTTGACCCATGCGCCGGCCCCCGCGGACGGGCCGTGGCCCGATGCGGCGCCGGACCGGCGGAATCCGGCCGACGACCCCGCCGCGACCTCCGCACTCGTCTCGGCCTGAGCCGATCCCCGACCGGCCCCTGAGCCCACTTGCCGGTGACTCCGTTTACTGTCGGTGCATGGAGTTCTACGCCGAGGCCGACACAGAACGCTGGGCCGCCGAGCCCGACAAGCGGCCTGGCCGCACCGCCTTCCAGCGCGACCGGGCGCGCGTGCTGCACTCGGGGGCGCTGCGCCGCCTGTCCGGCAAGACCCAGGTCGTCACGCCGGGCTCGCGGAGTCAGGCCTGGGACGCCAGCCCCCGAACGCGGTTGACGCACTCCCTCGAATGCGCGCAGGTCGGCCGCGAGTTGGGCGCGGCCCTCGGCTGCGACCCCGATCTCGTCGAAGCGGCCTGCCTCGCGCACGACATGGGACACCCGCCGTTCGGCCACAACGGCGAGCTGGCGCTCAACGACTTCGCGAAGGACATCGGCGGCTTCGAGGGCAACGCCCAGTCGCTGCGGCTGCTGACCCGGCTCGAACCGAAGCGGTTCGTACGGTCGTCTCAGACCGGCGAGCCCGTCAGCGTGGGCCTCAACCTGACCCGGGCCGCCCTCGACGCCGCCACCAAGTACCCGTGGGCGCGCGGCGGCCACCCCACCGATCCGGCATCGGTGAAGTTCGGTGTGTACGAGGACGACCTGCCGGTCTTCGACTGGGTCAGGGAGGGTGCCACGCCCTACGCCAAGTGCTTCGAGGCGCAGGTCATGGACTGGTCGGACGACGTGGCGTACTCGGTCCACGACTTCGAGGACGGCCTGCACGCCGGTCACATCGACCCGGGCGCCCTGGTCTGTGCCGCCGAGCGGGCCGACATCTGGCGCGTCGCCATCGGCCGGTACGTGCCCGAGGACACCGATCCGCAGGAGCTGACCGAGGCCCTGGAGCGGCTCATCGCGCAGGACTGGTGGCCGCACGGCTACGACGGTTCGGCCGTTTCGCAGGCCGGCCTCAAGGACGCCACCAGCCAGCTCATCGGCCGCTTCTGCCTGGCCGCGGAGAGCGCCACGCGCGCGGCGTTCGGCACCGGGCATCTGACCCGCTACGGCGCGGAGCTGGTGGTGCCGCGTGCGGCCCGCAACGAATGCGCCGTGCTGAAGGCGGTGGCCGACCGCTATGTGATGCAGCGCGACGAGCAGGAGAGGCTCCGCGCCGACCAGCGCGTGGTGCTGGCCGAGCTCGCCGACGCGCTCACCGCCCGGGCCCCCGAAGAGGGGCTCGACCCGCAGTTCCGGGCGCTGTACGACGAGGCGGACGACGACCGTACGAGGAAGCGGGTGATCGTCGATCAGATCGCGTCGCTCACCGACGCGGCGGCCCGCTCGCTGCACTCCAGACTCGTCGTGCACCACCGGTAATCCCGGCCGCCCGCGCGTCCCGGCGGAGCGAGCCCTCTTCCCCCATCACGCTCCGTGCGGGACGCTCGCAGTCGGCGGCGCCGCGCAGCAAGCACCGAGGAGGCATCAAGTGGTCGACGCAGATCGGACATTCGTCATTGTCGGAGGCGGACTCGCGGGGGCGAAAGCCGCCGAGACCCTCCGGTCCGAGGGTTTCAACGGGCGGGTGATCCTCATCGGCGACGAGCGCGAGCACCCCTACGAACGCCCGCCGCTGTCCAAGGGGTTCCTGTCCGGCAAGGACGAGCGCGACAGCGTGTTCGTGCACGAGGTCGCCTGGTACGCGCAGCACGACATCGAGCTGCACCTGGGCCAGACCGTCACCACGATCGACCGCGCGGCCAAGACGGTCCGCCTCGGTGACGGCACCCTGATCCAGTACGACCGGCTGCTGCTCGCCACCGGCGCCGAGCCGCGCCGCCTGGACGTTCCGGGCACCGACCTGGCGGGCGTCCACCACCTGCGGCGCCTGGCGCACTCCGAGCGGCTGCGGCACGTCCTCAAAGCGCTCGGCCGGGACAACGGGCACCTCGTCATCTCGGGTGCCGGCTGGATCGGCCTGGAGGTCGCGGCCGCGGCCCGGGGCTACGGCGCGGAGGTCACCGTCGTCGAGCCGGAGGCCACCCCGCTGCACAACGTGCTGGGCCCCGAGCTAGGCCAGCTCTTCGCCGACCTGCACGCCGAGCACGGCGTCCGCTTCCACTTCGGCGCCCGCCTCACCGAGATCGTCGGCCAGGACGGTCTGGTCCTGGCGGCCCGCACCGACGACGGCGAGGAGCACCTGGCGCACGACGTGCTCGCCGCGATCGGCGCCGCCCCGCGCACCTCGCTCGCCGAGAACGCGGGCCTCGCCCTGGCCGACCGGGCGCACGGCGGGGGCATCGCCGTGGACGCCTCGCTGCGCACCTCGGACCCCGACATCTTCGCGGCCGGTGACGTGGCCGCCGTCCACCACCCGCTGCTCGACACCCGCCTCCGCGTCGAGCACTGGGCCAACGCGCTCAACGGCGGACCGGCCGCCGCCCGCGCGATGCTGGACCAGCACGTGACGTACGACCGGGTGCCGTACTTCTTCTCCGACCAGTACGACCTCGGGCTCGAATACTCGGGGTGGGCGCCGCCCGGCTCCTACGACCAGGTGGTCATCCGGGGCGATGCGGGCAAGCGCGAGTTCATCGCGTTCTGGCTGAAGGACCGCCGGGTCCTGGCGGGGATGAACGTGAACGTGTGGGATGTCACAGAGCCGATCCAGGCGCTGATCCGGGGCGGCGCCCAGGTGGACACCGAGGCGCTCGCCGATCCCTCCGTCGCCCTCGACTCCCTGGCACCCTGACTGTCGTGGCGTCCCCGTAGACTTCATGCGTGGCAGGCAGGATCAACGATGACGACGTGAAGGCGGTACGGGACGCGGTCCCGATCGACGCCGTCGTGTCCGAGTACCTCCAGCTGCGCAATGCGGGGGGCGGCAACCTCAAGGGCCTGTGCCCCTTCCACGACGAGAAGTCCCCGTCCTTCCAGGTCAGCCCGAGCAAGGGTCTCTTCCACTGCTTCGGCTGCCAGGAGGGCGGCGACACGATCGCCTTCGTCCGGAAGATCGACCACCTGTCGTTCTCCGAGGCGGTAGAGCGGCTCGCGGCCACCGCGGGCATCACGCTGCGCTACGAAGAGGGCGGCTACAACCCGTCGAACCAGCGCGGCGAGCGCATCCGGCTCGTCGAGGCGCACAAGGCGGCGGCCCAGTTCTACATCGAGCAGCTGGGCAGCCCCGAGGCGGAGATCGGCCGCAAGTTCCTCGCCGAGCGCGGCTTCGACCAGGCGGCGGCCGCCCACTTCGGGGTGGGCTACAGCCCGGCCGGCTGGGACCATCTGACGCGTTTCCTGCGCGGCAAGGGCTTCTCCGACAAGGAGCTGCTGACCTCGGGCCTGGCCCAGGAGAGCCGCCGCAACCCCATCGACCGCTTCCGCGGCCGGCTGATGTGGCCGATCCGCGACGTGTCGGGAGAGGTCGTCGGCTTCGGCGCGCGCAAGCTGCGCGACGACGACAACGGCCCCAAGTACCTGAACACGCCCGAGACCCCGATCTACAAGAAGTCGCAGGTCCTGTACGGAATCGATCTGGCGAAGAAGGACATCGCCAAGTCCAGCCGGGCGGTGGTCGTCGAGGGCTACACCGACGTCATGGCCTGTCATCTGGCCGGAGTCACCACCGCGATCGCGACGTGTGGCACGGCCTTCGGCGGCGACCACATCAAGATCCTGCGCCGCCTCCTGATGGACAACGGCTCGGCCCGCGTGATCTTCACCTTCGACGGCGACGCGGCCGGCCAGAAGGCGGCCCTGCGCGCCTTCGAGGACGACCAGAAGTTCGCCGCCGAGACCTACATCGCGATCGCGCCCGACAACATGGACCCGTGCGATCTGCGCCTGGCCAAGGGCGACGAGGCGGTCGCGGACCTGGTCCAACCCCGCACCCCGCTCTTCGAGTTCGCGATCCGCCAGATCGTCGGCCGCTACGACCTGGAGACCCCGGCGGGCCGGGCCGCGGCCCTGGACGAGGCCGCGCCCATCGTCGCCAGGATCAAGAACGTGGCGTCCCAGCACGAGGTCGCCGTCCAACTCGCGGGAATCCTCGGCATCCTGGACACCCAGTTCGTGGTGAAGCGCGTCGCCCAGCTCGCCCGCTGGGCCCGCGACCGCGGCGGCAAGGGCCCCGCCCCCGCCCCGGGCCGCCGTCCGCAGTACGAGGACGCGGCGCCGCGCCCCGCCGGCGCCCCGGGCCCCGCCCTGAACCTGCGCAGTCCCGCCCACCGCACCGAACGCGAGCTGCTCAAGCTGGCGTTGCAGCACCCGCACCTGGTCTCCCCGGCGTTCGACGCCTACGGCATCGACGAGTTCACCGCCCCGCCCTACGCGGCGGTCCGCCAGTGCATCCAGGACGCGGGCGGCGCCACCGACGCCCCGTCCGACTATCTGCCGGCCGTCATGGACTCGGCGCCCAACGACGTGGTCCGCGCCCTGGTCACCGAGCTCGCCGTGGAGGCCGTCCACGCCCGCACGGTCGACGAGGCCTACGCGGGCGAGCAGTTGGTGGCCGTGCGCCGCCGGGCCGTCGACCGGCGCCTCCTCGACATCCAGGGCACCCTGGCCCGCCTGGGCCAGCACGGTGACCCGGCCCAACTGGCCGCCGTCCAGAACGAGTTGTGGGTCCTCCAGCAGTACGGCCAGGCCCTGCGCAACAAGGGCGCGGCCGCCCTCTAGGGGCCCTGCGGGAGATCCGCCGCCCGTGACGGCATATCCGTCCGGGTAACCACCCGGTCACGCACCGGCTTCAAAAAGTGGTCGCACGCCCGTCGCGGCGATGCTGTGTCGTACCCCACACTGGGGTGCGGTGCCTGAGTCCTCGGAGCGCGGCCGGCCCACCTTCGGAGGTGGGCGCCTCACCCCCGCGGATCCGCTCATCGTGTACGGGACGGAAAGCGGCCCGGCCGCCCCCGTCCCGCTGCCGCACGCCCCCGATCCGGCAGCGATCACCCTGGAGGTCGCCCCCGTGCAGACCCAGACCCTGACCGACCACGACGTCGTCACGGCCGTACCGCCGCAGTCCCGGGCCGAACACCACCCCGAGGCGGAACCTGCCGGGTCGTCGGCGGGCCCGGCGGCCGGACCGGTCCCCGAGGAGGAGGCCCCCGAGCCACCCGAGCCACGAGCGGGCCGGGCGGACACCGGCGGGCCGTCCTCCGACCTCTTCCGCCAGTACCTGCGCGAGATCGGACGCATCCCGCTGCTCACCGCGGCCGAGGAGGTCGAGCTGGCCCGGCGCGTGGAAGCGGGCCTGTTCGCCGAGGAGAAGCTGGGCAGCACCCCCGACCTGGACTCCCAACTCGCCCTGGATCTGGACAAGTTGGTGGTGATGGGCCGGATGGCCAAGCGCCGGCTCATCGAGGCCAACCTGCGCCTGGTGGTCTCCGTCGCCAAGCGGTACGTGGGCCGCGGGCTCACCATGCTCGACCTCGTCCAGGAGGGAAACCTCGGACTGATCAGGGCGGTCGAGAAGTTCGACTACGCGCGGGGCTACAAGTTCTCCACGTACGCGACCTGGTGGATCCGCCAGGCGATGTCGCGGGCGCTCGCCGACCAGGCCCGCACCATCCGGGTGCCCGTCCACGTCGTGGAGCTCATCAACCGTGTGGTGCGCGTCCAGCGCCGGATGCTCCAGGAGCGCGGCTACGAGCCGACCGCCGAGGAGGTCGCAGCCCACCTCGACCTCACCCCCGAGCGGGTCGGCGAGGTGCTGCGCCTGGCGCAGGAACCGGTCTCGCTGCACGCGCCGGTGGGGGAGGAGGACGACGTGGCGCTCGGCGACCTCATCGAGGACGGCGACGCCGCGTCCCCCGTGGAGTCCGCGGCGTTCCTGCTGCTGCGCCAGCACCTGGAGGCGGTGCTCTCCACACTCGGCGAGCGCGAACGCAAGGTGGTGCAGCTGCGGTACGGGCTCGCGGACGGCCGGCCGCGCACCCTTGAGGAGATAGGCCGGATCTTCGGGGTGACCCGCGAGCGGATCCGGCAGATCGAGTCCAAGACGCTGAACAAGCTGCGCGACCACGCGTTCGCGGACCAGCTGCGGGGCTACCTGGACTGAACGCGAAAGGGCCGGTGCGCTGTCCGCGCACCGGCCCCAACTCTGCTACGCGTCAGTCGACTTCCGCGACCGCCTGGGCGAACTGGGCCGCGTACAGGCGGGCGTACGCGCCCTCCGCCGCCAACAGCTCGTCGTGGGTGCCCTGTTCGACGATCGACCCGTTCTCCATGACCAGGATCACGTCCGCGTCCCGGATCGTGGAGAGCCGGTGCGCGATGACGAACGACGTGCGCCCGTGCGCGAGCCGCGCCATCGCCTTCTGGATCAGCACCTCGGTCCGGGTGTCGACCGAACTCGTCGCCTCGTCGAGGACCAGGATCACCGGGTCGGACAGGAACGCCCGCGCGATGGTGATGAGCTGCTTCTCGCCCGCGCTGACGCCCGTGCCCTCGTCGTCGATGACGGTGTCGTAGCCCTCGGGCAGCGTACGGATGAAGCGGTCCGCGTGCGCCGCCCTCGCCGCCTCCTCGATCTCCTCGCGGGTGACCTCCTTCGCGGCGCCGTACGCGATGTTGTCCGCGATGGAGCCGCCGAAGAGCCAGGTGTCCTGGAGCACCATGCCGATGGAGGAGCGCAGTTCCTCGCGGGTCATCCGCGCCGCGTCCACCCCGTCCAGGGTGATCCGGCCGCCGGTGACCTCGTAGAACCGCATGAGCAGGTTGACCAGGGTGGTCTTGCCGGCGCCGGTCGGGCCGACGATCGCGACCGTGTGGCCGGGCTGCACGCTCAGCGAGAGGTCCTCGATGAGCGGCTTCTCCGGCTCGTAGCGGAACGAGACGTTCTCCAGCGCGACCGCGCCGCGCAGCACCTCGGGGCGCTCCGGGGACGCCGTGTCGGGGTTCTGCTCCTCGGCGTCGAGCAGCTCGAAGATCCGCTCGGCGGACGCGACTCCGGACTGCACCAGGTTCGCCATCGAGGCGACCTGGGTCAGCGGCATCGAGAACTGGCGCGAGTACTGGATGAACGCCTGCACATCACCGATGGACAGCGAGCCCGTCGCGACCCGCAGCCCGCCGACGACCGCCACCAGCACGTAGTTCAGGTTGGACACGAACATCATCAGGGGCTGCATGATGCCGCTGTTGAACTGCGCCCGGAACGACGCCTCGTACAGCGCGTCGTTCTGCTCGGCGAAGGCCTCGGCCGACTCGTTCTGCCGCCCGAACACCTTCACCAGGGCGTGCCCGGTGTACATCTCCTCGATGTGCGCGTTCAGCTTGCCCGTGGACTTCCACTGCTGGACGAACTGCGGCTGCGAGCGCTTGCCGACCTTCGTGGCCACCACGATCGACAGCGGCACCGTGATCAGTGCCACGAGCGCGAGCAGCGGCGAGATCCAGAACATCATCACCAGCACGCCGACGATGGTGAGCAGCGAGTTGATGAGCTGGCCCATCGTCTGCTGCATCGTCTGCGAGATGTTGTCGATGTCGTTGGTGGCGCGACTGAGCACCTCGCCGCGCTTGGCCTTGTCGAAGTACGACAGCGGCAGCCGCGACAGCTTGGTCTGGATGTCCTCGCGCATCCGGAACACGGTCTTGTTGATGGCCCGGTTGGAGAGCCGGGTGGCCACCAGCATCATCAGGCCCGCGCCCACGTACACGGCGAGGGCGACGAGCAGGATGCTGCCGACCGCGCCGAAGTCGATGCCCTTGCCGGGGGTGAAGTCGACCCCGGAGAGCATGTCGGCGAGGCCGCCCTGGCCGCGGTCGCGCAGGCCCTGGATGGCCTGGGCCTTGCTGATCCCGGCCGGCATCTGCGGGGTCTTGCCGATCACGCCGGCGAAGACCAGGTCGGTCGCCCTGCCGAGGATCTTCGGGCCGACCACCGACAGGCCGACGCTGACGACGACCGCGAGCAGCATCACGCTCAGGAGCGCCTTTTCCGGGGCGAGCCGTTTGATCAGCCGCTTTCCGGATTCCTTGAAGTTCAGGGACCGCTGATCCGGGCCGCCGCCCATCATCATGCGTCCACCGGGCCCGCTCATGCCGCCTCAGCCTCCGTCAGCTGGGAGAGCACGATCTCCCGGTACGTCTCGTTGTCGGCCATCAGTTCGTGATGGCGGCCGGTGCCGACGACCCGTCCCTCGTCGAGGACGATGATCCGGTCGGCGTCCCGGATGGTGGAGACCCGCTGCGCGACGATCACGACCGTCGCCTCGGCGGTCTCGCGGCCGAGCGCGGAGCGCAGCGCCGCGTCGGTGGCGTAGTCGAGCGCCGAGAAGGAGTCGTCGAACAGGTAGATCTCCGGGCGCTGCACCAGCGTCCGGGCGATCGCGAGCCGCTGGCGCTGACCGCCGGACACGTTCGTGCCGCCCTGCGCGATCGGCGCGTCCAGTCCGCCCTCCAGCTTGCCGACGAACTCCTTGGCCTGGGCCACCTCCAGGGCGTGCCAGAGGTCCTCGTCGCTCGCGTCGGGGTTGCCGTACCGCAGGTTCGTCGCCACGGTCCCGGAGAACAGGTACGGCTTCTGCGGGACGAGGGACACGGTCTTGGCGAGCAGGACGGGGTCCAGGGTGCGGACGTCCTCGCCGTCGACCAGGACCTGCCCGTCGGTGGTGTCGATCAGCCGGGGCACCAGGCTGAGCAGCGTCGACTTGCCGCTGCCGGTCGAGCCGATGATCGCGGTGGTCTCGCCGGGGCGGGCCACCAGGTCCACGCCGCGCAGTACGGAGGCCTCGGCGCCGGGGTACTTGAAGTCGGCTCCGCGCACCTCCAGATGGCCGTGCCGGCGCAGTTCGAGCACCGGGGCCTTGGGCGGCACGACGCTGGTGTCGGTGCCCAGGACCTCCTCGATGCGCTCGGCGCAGACCTCGGCGCGCGGCACCATCATGAACATGAAGGTGGCCATCATGACGGCCATCACGATCTGCATGAGGTACGCCAGGAACGCGGTGAGCTGGCCGATCTGCATGTGGCCGCTGTCGATGCGGTGCGCGCCGAACCAGACGACGGCGACCGAGGAGACGTTCACGACGGTCATGACGGTCGGGAACATCAGTGCCATGAGCCGGCCGGTGGCCAGTGAGACCTCGGTGAGTTCGGTGTTGGCGCCCTTGAAGCGCTCCTGCTCGTACTCGTCGCGCACGAAGGCGCGGATCACGCGGTTGCCGGTGATCTGCTCGCGCAGCACGCGGTTCACGGTGTCGAGGCGGGTCTGCATGGTGCGGAACAGCGGGCGCATCTTCCGCACGATGAGCGAGACGGCGATGCCGAGGACCGGGACGACGGCGAGGAGCACCGCGGACAGCGGCACGTCCTGGCCGAGCGCCATGATGATGCCGCCGACGCACATGATCGGCGCGGACACCATCAGGGTGAACGCCATCAGGACCAGCATCTGGACCTGCTGGACGTCATTGGTGGTGCGGGTGATCAGGGACGGCGCCCCGAAGTGCCCGACCTCGCGGGCGGAGAAGGACTGCACACGCGCGAAGACGGCGGCCCGGACGTCCCGCCCGAGGGCCGCCGCGGTCCGTGCGCCGTAGAAGACGGCGCCGATGTTGCAGAACACCTGGACGAGGCTGACGGCGATCATGATGCCGCCGTGTCCCAGGATGTAACCCGTGTCCCCGTTCACGACACCGTTGTCAATGATGTTCGCGTTCAGGGTGGGCAGATAAAGGGTGGCGCTGGTCTGGAGCAGTTGCAGCAGCACCAGCAGGGCGATCGGTTTCTTGTACGGCCCTAGGTGGGACCGCAGGAGTCGTATGAGCACGCGCAGGCTCTCCGGGTCGGCAAGATCGGGGGTTCGACCCCCCATCTTGCGACACTCCACCCCTGGAAGCTCAAGCGATTATCGAGCTGGAGTCAAAAGGAATAGCAAAGAGCCGATGCCCGGCCCGCGTCAAGCACCCTGGCCGAAGGCTCCGGGGTGGATCTCGTCACGGGTCGCGATGTACTGCTGACGCACCGCCTGCCCGACGGCCAGGTCCTCGCCCGGCTCGAAGACCTGCGCGGAGGCGCCCTGCCAGGCCGGCGGGGTGTGCGCGGCGAGCGTGCCCTGCGCTACGCCGAGCGCCCAGGCCGCCTGCCGGGCCGCGCCGAGCGCCGCGTACTCGGCGGGCTGCGGCACCACGACCTGCGTGCCGAAGACGGCCGGTGCCACCGCCTGCACGGCGGGCAGTTCGGCGGCGGCGCCGAGCAGGAACACCCGCCGCACCTCGACCCCGCGCCCGCGCAGCACGTCCAGGGCGTCGCCGAGCGAGCAGAGCATCCCCTCGAAGGCGGCCCGCGCCAGGTGCTCGGGCTTCATCGACTCGCGGCGCAGCCCGGCCAGCGTGCCGGCCGCGTGCGGCAGGCGCGGGGTGCGCTCGCCCTCCAGGTAGGGCAGCAGGACCAGACCGCTGGCGCCCGGGGTGGAGGTGAGGGCCAGCTCGCTGAGTTCGGCGAGATCCTCGACGCCGAGCATCTCGGCCGTACCGCGCAGGGCCCGCACGGCATTGCTCGTATGGACGACCGGCAGATGCATCCCGGTCGCGTCGGCGAACGACGTAATCATCCCGCTCGGGTCGGCCAGCGCCTCGTGATGCACGGCCATGACCGAGCCCGAGGCGCCGAGCGAGACCACCGCGTCGCCCGCGCCGACGCCGAGCCCGAACGCGGCCGCCATCGTCTCGCCGGTACCGGCCGAGATCAGCAGCCCCTCGGGGGTGGTGCCGGCCGCGTCCGAGGGCCCGAGCACCTCGGGCAGCGCGACCTGGTGGCCGAGCGCGAGTTCCACGAGGTCGGGGCGGTAGAAGCCGGTGGCGGCGGACCAGTACCCGGTGCCGGAGGCGGCGCCGCGGTCGGTGGTGCGCCGGGCGGGCCGGCCGAGCAACTGCCAGACCAGCCAGTCGTGGGCCTGGAGGACGCCGGCGGTGCGCTTGGCCGCCTCCGGCTCGTGCCGCGCCAGCCAGCGCAGTTTGGACACCGCCTGGGCGGCCCGCGGTACGCAGCCGACGGCCTGCGCCCAGGCCTCCCGGCTGCCGAGCCCGTCGATGAGATCGGCGGCGGCCACCTGCGCCCGCTTGTCGTTGCCGGTCAGCGCGGCCCGGACCAGGTTGCCCTGGCCGTCCAGCGGTATGAGTCCGTGCTGTTGGGCGGAGACGCCGATGGCCTGGACGCCCTCCAGCAGGCCGCCGGTCGCGGCCTCGCCGAGCGAGAGCAGCCAGGCCTGTGGATCGACCTCCGTCGCCTTGGGTTCGACCGGATGCGGGGCGTACCCCTGCCGCAGCACGGCACCCGTGTCGGTGTCGCAGACGACGATGCGAGTGAAGGCGGAAGAGCTGTCCAGCCCGGCGACTATCCCCATGGTTGACGATTCTGCCGCACGCGCGGGACTCCTGGGACGGCGGTGGTCGGGACAACGCTGTCGGCCGCCGGACCCGGAGGCCGAGCGGCCGGGGCAGGGGTGGCCCGTGGGTCAGGTGTTGCTGGTGCCCCAGTCGTCCTCGGTGCCCTGGCCGCGCTCGCGCAGGGAGCGCACCCGGTCGGCGACGGAGGCGGGCACCTTGTCCCCGACCTTGTCGCTCACCGCGTGGAAGGCCTTGCCCGCGACCTGGCGCGAGGTCTGCGCGGCCGACTCGGCGGTGTTCCGCACTGCGGGGTTCTGGGCCACCTGACGTGCGGACTTCTTCAGCTGCTCGTAGCGCTCGCGGCCGGCCTTGGTGCCGAGCACGTATCCGAGGGCCAGTCCGGCGACGAACGTGAGCCGGTATCGCATGGTGGTCACCCTTCCCTAGCGTGTGTGCCGCGCCTACCCGCGCGGCCCCGTGATCACCCAGGGCGGAACCGATTGGCGGAGCACCCCCCTGCTTGCGCTAATGTATGTGTCGCAGCGAACGCACGCCGCCCGGGAGACCCCAGGTGAGTACGTTCGACGCAACGAGACATTCCCCTGTAGCTCAATTGGCAGAGCAGCCGACTGTTAATCGGCAGGTTACTGGTTCGAGTCCAGTCGGGGGAGCTCGGTCTCCTGTAGCTCAATTGGCAGAGCAGCCGACTGTTAATCGGCAGGTTACTGGTTCGAGTCCAGTCGGGAGAGCAGCGGAAGAGGACCCTTCGGGGTCCTTTTTCGTATCCGGTGGAACCGCGAAGCTCCCCGCGAAGTCCTCATGGGCGTGCGATGCCGACCATCCGAGGCAGGAGATCGTATGAGCGGCTATGCTGCGGCAGACGGCGCGCACAAATGTGCGCGACGCGCCGTTAGGGGCGGTAGCTCAGCCGGTTAGAGCAGCGGACTCATAATCCGTCGGCCGTGGGTTCGAGTCCCACCCGCCCCACCAACAGGTGGCAGAGCAGAAACGTTCTGACCAGGCGTTTGCCTGGTCGGGCGTCAGGTCGCAAGGATGATGGCGGCCTCTTGCGGTCATGGTTTCATGATCGTGAGGACAAATTGAGGACGCTGGCTACGCGGCGGCGTTGAAACCCTCGTTCGGCTCAGTGTCGTCCTCATCCGGCGCCTCTTGTGCCACGTCCTGAGCCGAGGTTTCAGGCTCGTCGGGCTTCTCGTTCGCAGAGGTGTTCTTCTGCGGAGTCCGGGGCACGACTGCGCTGGTCGACTCAGCTTCGGCGGTCATGAGCTGAGGCAGAACGCTCGTGTAGGTGTCCGATGTGATCTGCCGGGAGCTGTGCCCCAGCCGTTCCTGTACGACCTTGATATCCGCCCCGCCGAGCAGCGCCAGCGTCGCGGACAGATGCCGGGTGTCGTGCAGGCGGACCGGAGGAAGTCCGGACAGTTCCACGAGCCTGTTGAACCGCCGGCTGATCCAGTCAGGGTGCAGGGGTTCGCCGTTCTCGTGGGTCCAGACTCGGTTGCTCTCGACCCAGGCCTCCTCGCCCGACCACTGATCGCGTTCCTGCGCTTGAGTGATCCGCCAGTCCTGCCAGTGGTCGCGAGTCAGGGCGTCGAGGGTGACTGTGCGGACGCTGTCCTGCTTCGGAGCCTCGTCGTACTGGCGATATGCGACCTCCACGACCTGTGCAGAGATTCGGAACCACGGGCCGGACAGGCTGACCTCCGTCCAGGGCAGAGCGGCCATCTCGCCGCGCCGGGGGCCACGGAAGATGAATCCGTGCCACATGCCGTACAGCCGGTCATCGCAGATGAAGTCGAGGAACTGTCCCGTCTGCTCGGGAGTCCACACCATGACGGGGCTCGGCTTCTGGCCGGTCCGCTTCCATTCTTCGACCCGCTCGGGCGTCCAGACCAACGCCTTGGGGCGCTTGACCGCAGGCAGCTCGACCATTGCGGCCCAGTTCGTTGCATACTCGCCGCGCTTGACACCGCTTCCCAGGAACGAGCTGAGAGTGGCGTTGATGCGATGCATCGTCGCTGCACTGGTGATCTTCCGTCTGCCTCTGCGGCCCTCGCGCAGAGCTGCGTTGGCGGCCAGGTAGGCCCGGCGTACGAGACGGCGATCCTCCCTCTTGCCCGCGGCGTGCACCCACGCCGTATGGGCCGCATCGCGCGCTTTCTCCAGCTCGACCACCTTGGCGTGGTGGAGAAGGCGTTCCGCGTTTTCACGCTCGATCGCGTCGTACAGAGCTTCGACGTGGCGCAGCCGGAGGCCGCGGCGCTTGATGTGGCCGAGCTGAGGTTCGAGGTAGAGGGCGATGTGTTCCTCGTATCCGTGGCGGGTGGTGCGGGCCAGGCTCCGCTTCTTCTTGATCCAGTTGTGCAGGTCCTCGCCTACGGTGGCGTCGCTGAGCCCGTCGGCACCGCCGACGGCGGCGCGGTAGATCTCCTCCGCTTTGTCCTGCGCGTCCTTCTTCAGGGCGAATCCCCTCGACGCACACGTCGACGAGTCCCGCCCTCTCCGGCCCTCAGGTCGCAGTGGAAGTACCAGGTGCCGTGGCCCTTCTCCAGAAGCATCGGGCAGTTTGCGCCGAGCATGCGCATCTTGGGTTTGCCGCCGGCGGTGAGTATGGGCGTGCCGTCCTCGTCGATGGCGGGGGCCTTGCAGGCGCAGTGCCGGTAGTAGCTGGGATTGAACATGAACGTTCCCTTCGCGGCTTTCGCTTGTGGATCTTGCGTGTCGGTCTTCGTCGAACCGATGCTCCATCTTGCCCCAACACTCCAGTGTTGGCGTATCCTTGAATCATGTTGGGCGCGTGGGAAATCGCGACAACGGGATGACTGTGAACGAAGCATCGGTAGCTACTGGCTCCAGGGCCGCAGCGATGACCCTGGAGGAACTCCTGGCACTGCCGCCGACGGTGAACGTGTCGACGGCGGCGCGAGCCTTGGGCATTGGCGTGCGCAAGGCTTACGGCTTGATCAAGAAGGGGGACTTTCCTGTGCAGCCGCTCACGCTGGGTGGCGCGGTCAAGATCCCCACTGCCGCACTGTGGCGGGTGCTGGAGGTGGCCCCTCCGGCGTCGTAACTGGTCGGCCCACGTAGGACTGGCCGACCTGACATGGCCGACTGAAGGCCGCGTCTAGGATCGGGCAGGCTACGGAGCACCTGAGATAAGAACGGACGGGACCGCATGCCACGGCTCTACGGTTTCGACGACCAGTCGCGTCGTCGACTGCGTGATGATGAAGTCGGCCCGCTTCGGGAGATGGTGAGCCGGGCCCTCGCGGATCAGTCCAATGCGGATGTCGCCACCTGGGCGAATGAGCAGGGGTACAGAGGCACGCTGGGCGGAGAGTGGAAGGACGCGTCCGTCGGACGGCTGTTTCGCAACCCTGCGATCGCCGGGCTGATGCACGACGAGAACGGGGAACTGGTCGATGCGGGGCATCCCGGCGTCGTCACTCCGGAGGAGTTCGCCGCCCTGGCCGAGCGCGAGCAAGGCCGTAAGACCGCCGATGCTGTCCCGGCATTCGACTACCTGCTCAACGAGGGCGCTTGCGAGTGCGGGGGGTGCAAGCAGTACCTGAGCGGCGCGCGGACCAACGCGGGGTCCCCTGGATATCGGTGCCGCCCGAAGGACAAGCTAGGGCGCGGCGGTTGCGGGGAGGTCCGCATCGATGCCGAGCTTCTTGAAAACCATGTGGGTGAGTACGTCGTGGCGGAACTCCTCAAGCCCGGTGTCCGGGCTCAGATCCTGAAGGCTCAGGCGGCAGTCACGCGGCAGGTCGAGGACCTGAAGGCGGCGATCGCAGGCCTGGAGCAGCGGCAGAAGGAGTCAGCGAAGCTCTACGGCAGCCGTCAGATCAGCAAGACGGCATTCGTGACGGCTGACGCAGAGATCGTGACGAACCTTAAAGAAGCCCGAACGAAGCTCCGTTATGCGGAACAGATGGCGAACTTCTCCTTGGGCGGTGCCAAGGATCTGGTCAGGTGGTGGAACAGGGCTCCGCAGGCTTCGAAGCGGGCTCTCGTACTGCTGCTCCTGGAGAGGATCCAGGTGTTTCCCGCCAGCGCCCGCGGTGTACGTACCGTTGAGCCCGGACGAGTCGTGCTGCACCGGCAGAAGATTGGCGCACCCTCAAGCGGCGCTTGAGGTCATGGCCTTGCGGTTGGCGATCCGCCGGCCAACCATCGCCATCGTGAGGCCGGTGATGAGGGCGACGACGGCCAAGCCCGCCAGGAGCGGCGAGACGATCTCCTCGGCCTTGAGGGGCCAGGGGTGCCGCAGGTAGTGCGTCACCAGGTAGGAGCCCTTGCTGGCTGCGTAGGCGACGCCGAAAGCTGCGGCCACGGCCGACACGGTGAGCCCCCGGGCTGACCAGGAGCAGCGCCGACGAGTACGCCAACACCGTCATCGCCACCGGCGCGGGGGAGGGCAGGGCCAAAGGGCGGGTCATCGACTCGGTCCTCGACGGGCGCCTGCGCCTGGAGCACGTCATGGACCTCCCCGACGACAAGGGCAGCGACATCCTCGCGCAGCGGGCACGCGCCGAGCGGATCCGCCGCCAGACCCGCGGGAGCGTCGACCAGATCCGCATCCGCCCAGACCACCCCGCCGCCCCGCTCGGCTCATTCCAGGTCGGCGACGACGTCATGGTCACCGTGCACAACGCGTGGACCGACTGGTCGGGCTGGTGCCGCATCACCGGATGGACCGTCCGCACCGGCGGCAGCGACGGCGAGACCGTCACCGTCGACCTGGCCCGCGCCGACAGCTACCACTACGGCTCCGCCACAACCTGACCCCATCACCCCGAAAGGAGCCCCCTATGCCCGATGAACTGCACCGCCTGGGAGCCGAGATCGCCGACCTCAAGAGACGCCTCGACCAGCTCACCCGCTCGACCCAACTCGGCTCCTCTTCCATCGAGAACGGCGCCATCCAGGTGTATGACGCCACCGGCTCTCTGCGCGCAGTGATCGGACAGCAACCGGACGGCACGACCGGTGCCATACCCGTGAACGGACCGCCGCCGCCGGCCCCGAGCGCCCCGCTCGTCGCGCCGATCATCGGCGGGCTCACCGTCACCTGGGACGGCGGCTGGGTCTCCGGCACCGCGGTCGGAGACCTGGCACGCATCCAGGTCCACCTGTTGCCCTCAGCCATCGCCGAGCCGGACCCGCGGAACCCGGACGCGACCATCGAAAGCCAAAGCGGAGCCAGCACCCCGGTGCTGTGCCGCTCCTACGACCCGGTCTGGGTACGGCTGGTCGCCGTCAACACCTCGGGCACACCCGGCCCTGCCAGCCCCGCGGTTCAAGGAACGCCGCGCCGATTGGTCGCCACCGACGTGTACGAAGGCACCCTGACCGCCAAAGAGATCAAAGCCGGATCCCTCACCGTCGACTCGATGGACGTGAACTCCCTGCGCGCGGGCTTGTTCACCGCGGGGTCGGTCACCGCCGACATGCTCACCGCGGACGCCGTCAACGGGAAGACGATCAAGGGCGTCCACATCATCGGCGTGCAGATCGACGGCGCGGTCCTGCGTACCGGTGACTCCGGCAGCCGCGTCGAGATCACCCAGGTCCCAGCGTCCGATACCCAGCCGACCACCGGCCAGGTCCGTCTGCTGTCCGGGGCGGCTACCGAGGTGTCGCCCGCCGCCCTGTACTCGGCCTACGACGCCGCCACCAATAAGTCGACTTTGAGACTCCAGTCCGCCGAGCTGACGGCTCCGACGCCACCGGGCGGCGGCGCAGTCTTCTTCAGCGGCCCTCCGGTCTATCCCGGAGCATCGCTGTCCATGTGGTCCGAACCCAACAAGGGTCGTATGGAGATGAGCGCCACCGAGATCGTCAGCAACGCCCGGTCCACCCTCTTCGGTTCCCTGCCCTTCGACCGCATCGACATCACCAGCGCCGGCTCCATCAACGCGCGCGACCGGAACGACCAGCCCGCAGCCGTGTACTTCCACAACCGTTTCTTCGTCGACCCCAAAGGCTGGATCGGCCTCTACAACCAGACGTGGAAGACGCCGTCCTGGGTGCCAACTGGGCACATTGGGGGTCCACGTTCGACCGGGTGGCGTACCGCATCTACCCGGACCGCACAGTCGGGCTGCGCGGCATTCTCAAACGCACGGCCAAGTCGACTGCGGTCAACGGTGAGGAGTTGTTCACCGTGCCGGCCGAAGCCTGCCCGGCCAACTACATCCAGCAGTTCCCCCTCGTCGTGATGCCCACAGGCACTCTGGGTACGGTGAGCGAGCTGGTCAGCGTCAATCTCAACCCGGGGACCGGCGCCGTCACCTTCTCCAACATCTCCCAAGCCGCGGGCACCCAGCTGGCCACCGGCAACGGCTACGTCAACCTCAACATCCGGTACCCGCTGGATTGAGCCGGTGCCGTTCCAACGTCACGAGCGGCTTGCCAACAACTCGGCGAGCAGCCGAGCGGCCGTAGACTGCTTGACGGCGTGGGACCACCGTGTTGAGGAGTGCCGTGTCCGCGCCGACCCAGGACCCCACCCCGTGGGAACTGCTGCGTGCCATGCAGCAGATGCGTGATGACCTACGTGCCGACTTCGCGGTCTTCACCGACCGGTTGACGGAAATGGTCACCAAGATCCAGTACGACGCCGACCGGCGTACGGACGATCTGCGGCTCAAGGCGCTGGAGAGTGAAGTCGCCGAGGTCCGCAGGGATCGGGATCGGCAACGGCTGGAGACACGGGCGAACCGGCGTTTGGCCATCACGGTACTGATCGCGCCCGTCCTCGTGGGCGTGCTCGTTGCGGTCCTGGTGGGTCAGCTCGCCCGGTAGTAACTATCCATACGGCGCGGGGGAGAAGCAGGAACGCGCCTCATGGCAACACCTCTTACGTCCGGTCAGGCTCTGTCCGCACTGCGAGCCGCCGGCCTGAACATCGTCGAAGTCAGGGACTGGAAGAACCACAACCGAGCGGGCCACGGCGCCTGGGGTCCGATGAACGGTGTCGTGATCCATCACACCGGCGACTACTCCAGCCAGGCGCAGATGGTCGACCTCTGTTACACGGGCTACTCGGGCCTGCTGTGCCACACCGTGATCGACAAGTCGGGCACCTGCCACATGGTCGGCTGGGGCCGCGCCAACCACGCCGGCCTCGGCGACGGTGACGTCCTCCAGGCCGTCATCGACGAACGAGCCCTGCCCGCCGACAACGAGGCGAACACCGACGGCAACGGCCGCTTCTACGGCACCGAACTGATCAACTCCGGTGGCGGCAACGATCCGTGGCCCGAAGCCCAGGTGGACGCGGCAGCCCGCTGGGCCGCCGCGCTCTGCCGGGCCCACGGCTGGAGCGAGCGGTCCGTGATCGGCCACAAGGAATGGCAGCCCGGCAAGCCCGACCCCTCCTTCTCCATGAACGACCTCCGCGCCCGCGTCGCCCGCTATCTCAAGGGCGGCTCTTCGGGCGGAAAGCCGACGCCCCCGAACGTCCCCGCGTTTCCCGGCGCTGCGGCCTTCGGGAACGGGAAGGCCAACGACTCGATCCTCCTCCTCGGCCAGCAGCTCGTACCCAAGGGATACGGCCGCCACTACAGGGTCGGTCCCTCCGGAACTGGGGCGAGCCGACCGCCAGAACACCGAGGACTTCCAGCGCGCCCAGGGCTGGACCGGCTCCGACGCAGACGGCTACCCCGGCCCGGAAACCTGGCACTGACTCTTCAGCTGACCCCACCCCTAGAGCAAGGAGCACCGCATGAGTGTGTACGCCTCGCTGCTGCGCAGGGGGGTCCCAGCTGCGGTCGGCTGGCTCATTGCCATGGCCCTGCGGCATGGAATCGACCTTGATGAGACGGCCGTGACGGGCGTCCTCACGCCCATCGTCACCTTTGCCTGCTACGCGGTCTTCCGTCTCGCCGAGGAGCACCTGTCGCCACGCTTCGGCTGGCTTCTGGGGTACGCGCGGCCGCCGAAGTACGAGATGGAACCGTATTCGCTGCCGCGCGAGTGATCGCCGCAACTCGGGTGACCCGATGGACTTCCCCAGGAAGTATTTGGTGGCACGCTCGGGGGTAGCTTTGTCGTGCAGGCTCCCGTCCTAGACTTCATGGAAGTTCTTCAAGAGTCGTTGCTAGTGAGAGCCTCGAAGCAAGGCTTTCGAGCGCCGACAGAGACCTGCCGTGCCGCTAACCCCTCGGGCACCCCACCCCTGCCAGCGCCGCGGCTCAGGGACCACCGCGCTGGCAGGTTGCCGCCTGCATGTATGAAGACACGCCGCCTGCAAAGGAGATCAATGTGGAGTCGTATACCCTCGACTCCGCAGGCGTGAACTCCCTGCACCCTGGTTTGGTCACGGAGAGGTTCGGCCACTGCGGATGCCGCTTACGGGAAAACGGTGCAAGTCGCATCCGGAGACCGAGGAGATGGGTCCGATATAGCATCTCTGCAGCTATGGGTCCATGAGGCTTTGCTCCACTAGGCGCGATGCGCATGACATGGCGGGGCGGTTTGCTACTGAGAGGTATGACGTGTCAGTTGGCAGGTGATGTGAGCTCCGGATCTGATGGTGAAGGTGCCGCCCGCGAACCGAATGGAGAGGCCTACTAGTTCGCCTACCTCGTTATAGGTCCTAGAGCATTCCAACACCTCATCGAACCCAGGGGTGCCAATCGTGCCTACCTTTTGAAACTCCCAGCTTTCGGGCGGCCAGCACCAGCTCGGAAGCTGAGGCCATAGCCCTTGAGTGATTTCCAGGGTCCAGTCTGTTGCCGTGCTCAGAAGCTGCGATTCGCCGGACGCAAAGATGGCTTCGACCGCCTCCGCTTTCGTCTCGTCGGCTTTGTGTATGACTAGCTGCATACTAGTCAACTGCGTGCCCACTGGCATGATTTCTGTTTCGCGTTGCGCCATGGTTTGCGTCCCGGTCTCGCGGCTTCTACATAAGGTTAGGTGGCCCCAATGGCCTTGGTATTGGAATGGCGTCATTAAACCATCCATTTGGCTTGGACATCGGGAACATTGTTACGAACTCCCCATCACCTTTCGTGACCAGTAGATCGTTATTTTTCCGATAGAAGTAGTAGTCTGTTCCGCCGCCCCCGTTGGGATTCCATGCCCCCTGGCGCGCTTCATCGTAGTTTCCTCGCACATCAACGATCCGTTCCACATATGTTTGGCGAGCGGATTTTTCTCGCGGATCGAGTCCATAGTCCTTGGCGTGCCTACCCCATTTATTTCCGAACTGTCCTTCACTCACGGAGAGTTCTGGGCCGTCTAGATTCCCTGCGCCTGCCCCGTGTGGCTTGCCGCCTGCTCCTTCTTCAGCCTCTTCGCCTCCCATGCGTCCGCCAGGAATGATCGGAATAATGGCTTCCGCCGCACCGCACATCTCTCCTGGATCTGCAATCGCGCATGGCATTTGCGCCTTGTACCAAGAGTGGTCGTTCAACAGTTTCTGGAGCCATGTGAGGTCGTCCCAGGCTGCGAGATAATTCTTTCTGGCTTGCTTCCGTTCAGCTTCTTTGAGCTGGTCGCCCACCCCTCTGCCGCCGTCGTTGTAGTCGCCACCGCCACCGCCACCGCCACCGCCACCGCCACCGCCACCGTCACCGCCACCGGTGGTGACGAGGTTGCAGCTGCTCGAGGTCTTGTACGAGTCGCTGGTGGAACGGTTGCAATCCGTGTTGGGAGTTCCGTCAGTGTTCCAGCTCCCGGGGTAGCAGGCTGCGCCGCCTTCGCCGCACATCTGCATCTGGCCCGAGGGGTCGGTGTAGAGGAGTGGGTTGTTGCTGCCGTAGGTGTATCCGTGGGCCTGCTGGGGGTCCGTGAGGTCCATGATGGGGTCGACGGATATGAAGCGGCCGATGGCGGGGTCGTATTCGCGGGCGCCGAGGTGGGTGAGGCCGGTATCGGTGTCTTTGGTGCCGCCGATGAAGCCCTTGTCTCCGGCCCAGTTGGCGGGCTGGTTGCCGCGGGGGGTACCGAAGATCCCTGATTTGCGGCGGGTGACGGTCTGGGTGGCGTCGGCGGTGACCTGGGCGCTACCGGTGCCGTGCGGGTCGCTCAGGAGGTAGGTGAGTTTGGTGCCGGTGCGCATGGCGACGGTCTGTCCGCCGACGGTGTAGTAGCGGGTGCCGGTGACCTTGCCGGCTTTGTCGAGGTGGAGTTCGTTGCCGCCGGGGAGGTAGAGGGTGGTGCCGGTGGAGTCGCGTCGGATGAGGCGCTGTCCGTCGGTGTCGTACAGGTAGTTGCTGGTGTTGGTGGCGTCGGTGAGGGTTTTGAGGTGGCCTTCGTCGTCCCAGGTCAGGGTCTGGGTGTTGGGGCCGGTGGTGCGGGTTTTGGTGTTGCCGTCCTGGTCGTAGGCGTAGGTCTCGTCGTGGGCGGCGGTGCCGGTCTGGCTGACCTTGGGAAGGTTGTGGGTGCCGGGGGTGGGTGCGGCGTAGGTGCGTGTGGTGTCGGCTGCGGGGCCGGCGGGGGTCGTGTGCTGGGTTTCGGTCTTGCGGTTGCCGACCGGGTCGTAGGTGTAGCTGGTCCAGTACGGGTCCTGGCCGCCGACGACCCCTGCGGAGGGGGTGGTGGCGCACTGTTCGCCGGTGTTGGTCCAGGCTTCAGTGATGCGGCGCAGTGCGTCGGTGGTGAAGCACTGGGTGTCGGTGGTGCGTGTGGTGTCCTGGCCGAAGGCGGCGGCTACCGAGGTG
Source organism: Streptomyces sp. CB01201 (assembly GCF_002803085.1). Taxonomy (GTDB): domain Bacteria; phylum Actinomycetota; class Actinomycetes; order Streptomycetales; family Streptomycetaceae; genus Streptomyces; species Streptomyces hundungensis. The sequence goes on from NZ_NNBJ01000016.1 coordinate 186,522, forward strand.
AGGTTGCCGGCTGGGTCGTAGCTGTAGTGAGTGTCGTCGATGCGCTTGGGGCTGGCGTCGCGGTCGTTGGTGACGCGGGTGGGCCGGCCGGTGTGGTCGTCGTATTCGGTGGTGGTCCACACGTGTTGGTTGAACTCGCCGTATTCCTGGCGGAGCGGCTTGCCGTAGTGGTCGTACGTGGTGGCCGATATCAGCGGGTCGCTGCCCGCGTGAGCGAAGTTGACCATGCCGTGGACCGCTGTATAGGCCGTGGAGACCTGCTCTTCGGGCAGGTCGCCGAGGGCCGGGTGGAAGACGTACTCCTGCTGTCCGCTGTTGTTGTTGTACCCGGCGAACCACTCGTAGGAGCCGGCGAGCTTGCCCTCGCTGGCAGGCACGGTGGCAACAGTGTCATTAGGGTTGTAGAGGTCGTCATAGCCGGTGATCTCGGTGGTGTACGCGTCCGTGCCGACATAGCGGGTCGACTTGCTGAGCTTGCCCTTGGCGACGGTGTCGTACGTCCAGGAGGCGAGGGTGCTGGTGCCCTTCTTGAGGGCGGTCTTGCGGCCGAGGGCGTCGTAGTCGGTGTGCAGCGTGATGCCACGGGCATCGGTGGTGTCGGTGGCCCGGTCACCCTTGTCGTAAACGGTGCTGGTGACGCCCTTGTCGGGGTCGTCGATGCCGGTCTGGCGTCCGCGGGTGTCGTAGGTGTAGGTCCACTTGGCGCCGGACGGGTCGGTGACCTGATCGAGGCGGCCGTAATTGTTGTACCTGTACAGGGTGGCCTGGTAGGTAGTGCGGTCCGCGTCGGTGTACTGCCGCAGTTCGGTGGTGCGGCCGAGCGCGTCGACGACCGTCGTGGTGCTGGTGCCGCCCAGCGGCGGAATGACGGTGGTGGTGTCTCCGGCGTAGCTGGTGCTGGTCTTTTCCTTCACATCGCCGAACCGCTTGCCGAGCACTGCGATGGCGCGACCCGCACCGTCGAACTGCGTTTCCGCGGACGCGGGATAGTCGCTGGATTCCGCGCCCGTGACCAGAACAGGTCCGGCCTTACCGGTGGCGTAGTAGGTACCGGAAGTCCGGTTGGTCTCGCCGCGGGTGTTGTAGAAGGTCTCGCTGATCAGGCGCCCGGAGCGGTCGGGCGACTCGGACTGCGTTTCCCTGGCACGAAGTAGCCCGTCGTAGAAGGTGTAACTGGTGTCGAGCTGGTTGTCATGGGTGAGGCTGGTCCGGGTGACCACCGTCGGGGCGTCGTTGCGGATCTGGTAGGTGAATGCGTAATTTGGCGTGCTGTAAGTAGCTGCGGAGCGTGTGGGTATCCAGACCTTTGAGATCCGGCCCAGGGCGTCGTACGCGTTGGTTGTGATCCTGCCGTTGGCGTCGGTGACTTGCGTCGGCTGGCCGCGTAGTGGTTCGAACAGAGCGGTCACTGTGTGGCCCAGCGCGTTGGTGAGAACGGTCTTGGTGGGCGGTTCACCAGCGGCCGGGGTGTAGGCGGTGGAGGTGTTGTTGCCGTAGGCGTCAGTGGCGACGAGGCCGCGGCCGTACTGGTCGTAGCAGAGCTGCTTGTTGAGCGGGCCGCAGGTGCTGGGGACCGAGGAGATGGTCTCGTAGTCGGTGCCGTCGCCCTTGAGCTTCTCGGTCTTGGTGATGTCGCCCTTGGTGGGCGCGGCCTTCAGGTCGGTGTTGTTGTCGAAGTAGGTGCGGGTGTCGTCGGTGACATAGCCGTGCACACCACATGCCGTGGGAGTGGTCCGGACCTGGGAGACCTTGTCGAGAAGCCAGATGCTGGTGTTGCGCACGTAGGTGGTGGTGGTGCACTGCTCGTCGCCGGTCTTGCTGGTGTCACCGCTCTGGAAGACCGAGTCGACCATGCCGTAGTCGTCGAAGTGCCGCGTCAGTTCGGTGGTTCGTGAGCCGCCGGTGATGGTGGTGCGGGTCGATTCCTTCTCGGTCCCGGTCTGGTAAGCCTCTAGGTCCGGCAGGCCGGCCCGTGTACGGGCGGCCTTCTTCTCCGACCGCCACGGGGTGTTGGAGGTCCGCGCGATCAAAGCGCCGCCGTCGCCGTTGAACGTGGCGGTGGAGCGGGTCATTCCCCCGAACTGTTCGCGGTCGGTGACGGCGATGGCGTCGGCGTCGTCGCTGTCCTTGACCTGTGCGCCGTCGATGCCCCGGAAGAACCGGGATTCGGTGAGGGTCTTGGAGTCCAGCCCGGTTCCCTTGCGGGTCTGGACGCGTTCGTAACCGCGTCCTATGGAGTAGCCGCGGTCGTCGGGTTTGGTGAACTCGTCGGTGCTCTTGGCCCATTTGGCGCCGCCGAGATAGCTGTACTCGGTGACGGTGTCGGGGGTGTTGGCGAGGTTGTCGCCTTCGGTGACGCGCTGGACGACGTAGGAGTTGAACCAGTCCTGCTTGGCCGTCTCACCCTCGTAGGCCCACTTCACCGGGTAGCAGCGTGTGGTGTTGGTGTCGTCGGCCGGGGGCAGGGTGGTGGCGGTGCAGTCGGCGTCGAGGTAGTCGACGCCGATGGTTCCGCCCGATTCGGTGGTGATCTGGGACATGCGCAACCGGATGAACGGTGCGAGGCCGTCGCCGAGTTTGTCGACCCGGTTCGGCTTCTGCTGACCGGCGAACGTTACGGGCGGCAGGGTCAGGCTTCCGGATGACTTGCCGGTGCGGGTGATGGACTGCAGCCACATCGGCGTGGAGATGCCGTCACCGGCCGGGGGAAAGCCCTGGCTCAGTGCCCAGGAGTCGACGTCCTGGTAGGCGCCGCCGGTCAGGGCCTTGGTGGTGATGTTGGTCAGACGCTTGCGGGACCAGAACGTGGGCGAGTACTGATTCTTGCACTCGGTGGCGGCGTCCTTGCAGTACAGGTCGAAGGGGACGTCCGGCCAGTTCCTGGCGTTGGTCTCGTCGAAGGTGCCGCAGGAGGTCAGGCATCGCTCGGAGACGTCGAACTTGACCTGACCCATGGCCTTGGCGCTGTAGACGGTTTCAGAGCGCAGGCCGTAGTCGATGTGGTCGAGCCAGCCGCCCCGGGTGTACGGCGTGACGGTGGCTTTGCCGGTGGTCTCGGAGACGTTGCGGCCGTAGTTGTTGGTCTCGGTGTTCCAGTAGTAAGCCATCGCGGCGCCGTGTACGTCGACGACGTAGTCGAGCTGCCACCGCCAGGCCTGCTGGCACCAGGCGGTCGCGAACAAGGCGTTGTAGCAGGGCTCCCCGGACTGGTTGCCGAACACCGGCACCGTCCACGCCGAGTTGGTGGTCGGAGTGGTGGAGTCCTTCCAGCCCGGCAGGCGGTTCAGGCCGAAGTAGTACTGGGTCCCGTCAGTCGTGGTGACCTTCCAGTGCTCACCGTCATTGTCGCCATTGGTGGCACCGGTGAGCTTCTCGACCTTCTCCCCCGAATCGGCCGCCGCGTGCCAGCCGGTCTTGGCGTCGTAGACGAGTTCGGTGTTCTTGCCGTTCAGCGACATCGTGGCGTTGTCGTTGAACCAGCACAGATCACCCACTTTTGTGGTGTTGGTGCCGCCGGTCTTGTCATCGTTGCACGACTTATAACGGCGCTCGATGAAGCCGGGCTCCATCGACCAGCCGTCACCGAGCCAGCCGGACTGAGTATTCGAAGCGGCCGTCAGCCCGTCCACTGCCTGCGAGCTGTAGCCCAGGGACAGCTTGGGTTGTGCCCCTCCGGGAACGGAAGGCACGCTGAGCGGGTATGACCAGTGGAAGGCGCCTGTCGATCCGCCGGAGTTCCACGATCCGGAGGCCTGCAGTGATGTGGCTTTGTAGTCACCCGTCCCGCCGGAGGCTCCCGCGGTAGCCGCCAGCACGGTGGCCCCTGTCGCGGCCCGTGCCATCAACGGCTGCGCCGCTGCCAGCGGAGCGTTGGCGGACAGCGTTCCCGACTTGGTGTTGTTGGTGGTCGAAAGAGGCTTCTGCGTACGGCATTTGGCCACTTCGGGGGTGGTCAGGGCGCAGGCGGGGAGTTCGACGAGGTGCAGGCGGGCGACCCAGTCGCCGCCGTAGGCGCCCTTGAAGCCCGAGTAGTCGACCTCGACCGGGGCCGTGCCCGGCCGGGTGACCTGGTCGGTACGGGCGAGGGAGAGGAGCAGTCCGTCGACACCGGCCTTCTGGGCGGTGGCCCGGTCGGCGACCGAGACCTTCACCTTGGAAGGTGCCCCCGCGGCCCGGTCTTTGCTCCCGCCGACCGAGACAGGCAGTGAACCGGCCCGTCGCTTACCGACTGCAGAAGCCGACTTGGCAGCCAGCGTCGTACTCGCGCTCTTGCTTCCGGCCGTGGCGGTGAAGTCGACGTCGGCTGAACCCGCGGCCGGCCAGACGACCTTCGGTTGCTTCCAGGGATTGGCGGCTGCGTCGTCCTTCCTCTTAGGCCCGCCAGCTAGGGCCTTCGTCACTGCGACAGCCTTCGGCTGCTTGAGACCGGGCAGTGCTGGCCCTTCGCTGCCGGCTGCCACCGATACGGCAGGTAGCAACCCCACCGTGACCAAGGCGGCTATGGAAGCCGCCAATCCACGCATGCCGAAACGGCTCACGCCCCACCCCTTGCCCATTCTTAAAATGACCGCCGGAGCGTAACAGGGCTTGTAAACGAACTGTCAAGTATTTGTTTTCTTGGATTGTATCCAAACCGATCTAAAAGGTCTCATTCCTCTCCGCGACTCGCTGGGGCGGGGTCAATAACTGGACATTGCGCAGGTCAGATGCCTTCTGTAAGGGTGGGCTAAGTAGATCCTGTGTGTCTGCTTTGGGGCTCATGTCGCGAAAGTAACCGCTTGTGGATGTAAAGGGTGTGTGTATTCAGGAGGGGACTGGAGTGTTGTCTGCACCGCGATTCTGGAGTTATAGAGTCACCTCGAAATTCACTGACGAAAAGGACGGATGAGGCGTACATGAGACGAGATAGAAACTGGCCGCGGGGGCGCTTTCGCGCCAGCGCCGTAGCGGCCTTCCTGGCCGGTGCTGTCGTGGCCCCCGTCGTTGTGGCCCTGCCTGCGGCAGTGGTCATAGCCGGCGCGGCTCCGGCCGTTGCTTCTCAGCCGCCGTCGGACCCGGTCTCGCGGGGGGTGATGAGCGAGGAGGGCTATGCGCTGCAGCAAGCCAAGTCCACTGGGAATCCGTATGAGTTGGTGTCGGCGCGGACGGAGGCGACCGATACGTGGGCGCAGCCAGACGGCACGTTCACGGTGCGTCAGTACGGGCAGGCCGTACGGGTCTGGCGCGCTGGTGCGTGGGTCGCGACCGACCCGACTCTGGTGTTCGCGGCGGACGGTTCGGTGGTGCCGAAGGCGTCCACGGTGCCGGTGAAGTTCTCCGGTGGCGGTACGGGGCCGATGCTGTCGGGCGTGAAGGACGGGCGCACGCTGTCGCTGTCGTGGCCCAAGGTGCTGCCCAAGCCGACCCTCAGCGACAACATCGCCACCTACTCGGAGGTACTGCCGGGGGTGGACCTGCAGCTGAAGGCCGAGGTGGAGGGCTTCTCACAACTCCTGGTGGTCAAGTCGGCGCAGGCGGCGCAGAACCCGGAGCTGGCGACGCTCAACTTCGCCACCAGCACGGTCGGTCTGGACGTCCACAAGGACGGTGACACCGGGACGCTGGTGGCCACCGACCCCGCCGGACAGACCGTCTTCACCAGCCCGGCCCCGATGATGTGGGACTCCACGCCGCAACCTGCCGATGCGGGTGCGGCCCCGGCCGCCAAGTCGGCGAAGCGCGCGCTGGCGGCCTCGGAGGACGCCAGCACACCCACCAGCGGCTTCGAGCCCGGCGGTGGCGCCAAGGACGCGGTGATGGAAACGGCGCTGACCTCCAACTCCCTATCCATCACGCCGGATCAGAAGCTGCTGACCGGAGCCGACACCACCTACCCGGTGTACATCGACCCGACCTGGGGCTGGGGGGACCGGCAGAAGTGGAGCTGGACCCGCGTCTATGCCAAGTATCCGAACAACTCGTACTGGAACGCCAACGAGGACGTGCGAGTCGGATACGAGAGTGAGACCAACGGCCTGTCGCGTTCCTACTTCCGGCTCGACACGAGCTACGTGAGCGGAGCGCAGATCCAATCAGCGACCTTCCGTATCCGCAACACCTGGTCCTGGTCCTGCACGAAGGCAGACGTGGTCCTTGGACGCTTCGGCGACATCTCGCCGAAGACGACCTGGAACAACCAGCCGTCGCAGATCGGCGGCGACCTGGCGACCGTGCACGATGCCAAGGGCTGGAGCAGCACAGTTCCGGGCTGTGCGGCGGGAAATCTGGAGTTCAACGCCACCTCGGCGCTGCGCGACAGCGTCGCGGCCGGCCAGAACAGCCTGACCCTCGGCCTCAAGGTCAGGGCGGATGACGAGAGGAATCACAACGCCTGGAAGAGGTTCGACCCCAAGACGGCCGTGCTGGAGGTGCAGTACAACCATCTTCCTGAGAAGCCCGACAAGCCGGGCACCAGCCCCCAGACCAGTTGCACGGCGGGCGGTGTCATCGGTAACACTCCGATCAGTGTGTACGCCCACGTCAAGGACCAGGACTCCGGCAACCTCACGGCGCACTTCCAGGTCTTCAAGTCCGGCAGCACCCAGCCGGTCGTAGACACCAGCGTCCCGGCCCTCAACGACCGCATCGTGACCCTCGTCCTGCCTGGTAACGCCACGCCCAGTGGCGTCTACACGTGGAAGGTCCAAACCACGGATGAGGATCACGCCACCTCGAAGTGGAGCGATACCTGCACATTCACCACGGACCGTGACCGTCCCAGCCATCCGCCGACCATCACCTCCACGGTGTTTCCCAACGGGGATCAGGGCTGGCCGGACGAGCCCAACGGCGACGTCAACGACAACGGCCACTTCACCTTCGGGCCCAACGGCGTCACCGACGTAGCCTCCTACAACTGGTGGACCGACTACGACCCCCAGGTCAACCGAGCGGATCCCGGCGCCCCCTTCACGGACGAGATCAAGCCCCCAGTAGTGGGTCCGCACATGGTCTACGCGTACAGCGTAGACAAGGCTGGCAACCGCTCCGACACCGCCACCTACCTCTACTACGCCGACGGAACCACCCTGCGCGACGGCGCCGGTGACCTCAACGGTGACGGCTTCAAGGACATCTGGAGCGTGGACTCCAACGGCACGCTGCTCACCTACGCCGGCCACGGCAACAAGGAGTTCTCCGTCGCCACCAACGGCGGCGGCGCCTTCCCCGGCCAACAGGTCACAGCCGGCGGCGACTGGGGCCAAGATGGCAAGAACGACCTGATCTCCCTCGAATACAACGATACGGCTCAGCAGAATCTGCTGAAGGTCTACCCCAACAACGGCCGCGGCGTCATCAACCGCGACGGGTACACCTTCTTCGACCTCAAGGTCACCTGCCCCAAGCCCACCGCTGGGGGCCTCTGCAAGGGAATCACCGACGACCACTGGTCCAACGCCGACCAGATCCTCACCGGCGACTTCAACGGCGACAGCAAGCCCGACATCCTGGTCAAGCAGGGCAAGCAGCTGTGGGCCTACTATGGCGACCGATCGGACTACCTCACCCGCGGCCGCAGCCACCCCGTCCTCGTGGGCGGCTCGGACTGGGACCAGTTCACCCTCATCAGCCCCGGCGACATCAACAACGACGGTCTGCCCGACCTGCTGATGCGCAAGGACGACACCGGCGACATGTACCGCACCTACGGTGAGGCCGATCCCAACGGAGCGTTGAACGCCGCAACCTTCGGCACCGCACCGCGCCGCACCAAGCTCGCCGGCCTGACCCTCAAGAAGGCCGACTACCCGACTATCGGCTCCTCCGGAGACTTCGACGGCGACGACGTCACCGACCTGTGGGGTCGCAAGACCGACAACACCGTGACCGGCTGGCCCGGCCAAGCCACCGGCGGCAACCTCACGGGATTCGGGCAGCCGTTCACCATCGACGGCTCCGTCGGCGGCCGCCGCATCACCCCCGGCACCCGCCTCACTTCCGGTCAGTCCGTCACCTCCAACTCGGCCAAGCTCACCATGCAGGCCGACGGCAACCTCGTCATCACCTCCAACGCCAACAAGGTCATCTGGTCGGCCAACACCGGAGGAAACCCCGGCGCCACCGCACTCGTCCAGAGCGACGGCAACATCACCGTCAACAAAGCCGGCGACGACTCCACCTCCCTGTGGAGCACCAACCAGGCCACCACCGGCAAGCCCGAGCACCTGGCCGACGGCTACGTCATGCTCCAGGACCGCGGCAACCTCATCATCGACAACGCCAAGGGCCAGGCCCTGTGGTCCAGCGGCTCCGCGATCCGCCACGACTACAACGGCGACGGGCGCAGCGACATGGCGTCCTGGTACACCTACAGCGACGGACACGCCGCGTTCCAGTCGTTCCTGACCAACTCGGACGGCACGTTCAACGCCCCGTTCGGCTCCTACAGTTCGGGCACCGGCAGCTGGAACGTGAACAAGATGCGGTTCGCGACCGGTGACTACAACGGGGACGGCCGCGGGGACGCGGCGATGACCTACGACTACGGCGGCGGCCTGATGAAGGTGTTCACCGCCTTCGGCAAGCCGGACGGCGGCTTCCAGGCCCCCGTCGTCTCCTACACCTCCGCCAAGGGCAGCTGGTACTCCGAGAGCATGAGTCTGCAGTCCGGTGACTTCAACGGCGACGGCCGCGACGACCTCGCCATCTGGTACTCCTACGCCGACGGATCCGACCGTCTGTTCACCCTCACTGCCGACGTCCGCGGCGGCTTCAACCCGCCCTTCGAAGGCACCGCACTCCCCGCCGGCTGGTGGGACGTGAAGCAGAGCAAGGTCGTTACAGGAGACTTCAACGGCGACGGCCGCGACGACATCGCCGCCCTCTACGGCTACGGCGACGGCACCCTCAAGATGCACACCTTCCTCGCCGGCCCCACCGGAGCCTTCCAGCCGGACCTCACCTCCTGGGGCAGCACCATCACCTCCTGGGGCGACTGGAACCGCACCTACCTCCAGGCAGGCGACTTCAACGGCGACGGCATCGACGACATCATCACCTGGTACGACTACTCCGACGGCAGCGACGCCATGCACACCCTGGTCGCCACCAGCACCCGCGACGGCAAGTTCAACGCCCCCACCCAGGCCTGGAAGTCCGCTCCCGGTAACTGGGACCACAACCACATGATGATCACCACCGGGGACTACAACGGCGACGGCCGCGACGACGTCGGCGCCATGTACGGCTACAGCGACGGCACCAGCCGCATGTACACCTGGACCACCAAGCCCGACGGCACACTCAACGGCGCCGCCCCCGGCTACTCCTTCACCACCCCGGCCAACTGGAACTACGCAGCCAACACCGTCCTCAGGCCCTATAACTAGCCAAACCAATCAGTGCCACGGCCCCGCCCGGATGTATGCACCGCGGTGGGGCCGTGGCATGTGCCGTCCGTGGGGCAAGTTGACTGACTACGGCACCCCCACCATCCACCTCGCCGCCATCTTCATCTGGTCAGCAAGGTGATCCGAAGAAAACCGTCTTAGCCCCCTTTGTGACGGCTGAGGTCAGCCCGCTAAAGGCTCACCGGCCCTCGGCAGCCCACATTAGAGGTGGCTCTACGAGGAATCTGTGAGGCTGCTGTGAGGCAGCTCACGCCTCCCGGTGATGACTTGGCCTTCACCAAAGAGATACTTTCTTGCGGGGATTTACACAAACATTACATGTGTGTGGGGGGGAATGCTGATGTGCGGTCACCCATGCCTGAAAGGACATCAGTGACCTCGCTCAAGCGACGAATAGTCCGGCCTGTGCCGGTCGGGGCACTGCGTACCATGACCGAGGGACCTGCCCTGGTTTCGGCGGCGCCTCCGCAGCGGCGGCCGGCCGCGAGTCTCCGCCCTCGGCGGCCGAGTCCTTTGCCCGTCGGAATTCGGCGAAGACCTTCGGCGAAAAGCAGACCGAGTTCACCAACGCCGATGGCCGCATGACGACGCCGGCCGACTGCGACAACGCCACGCCGCGAATCAAGGTCATGCAGGGCCCGACCACGTCCTTGTTGGTAATCGGAAGAGCCTCTTCCAGGCCATGGACAAGAGCGGATACCTCGTGCTGACGAGCCCATGCGTCTTCGACCTGACGGCTCCGGATCACCCGATCATCGCCGACCTCATCAAAGACTGACTACTACGACTGTCGACGTCTCTGAGGACGGCTTCGAGGTCCTCCGAGATTGCGTCTCGGGCAGCGCCGAGTCCGTTCCGGGCGGAGTCCGGGTAACCGGCTGAGCCCAAGAGGCGCTCGCACCGTCTGTCCCGGCCTTCAAAGACAGACCGCGCTCCCACCTATCGCTCTCAGCCCTACTGGCGCCAACCGCGCTACCCAACCGTCAATGCCGCGATGTGGCAACAAGCCCTTCCCCGTGCGCCGGAGTCAGGTCCAGGCGCCTGGAGCGATCCAGCAAGAAAGACGCTGTCGACGCTCACCCGAGCACCGGCCGACCGGGACGATGGCTCGACTCAGCCTGCCGATTGCTCGGCCGCCACTCGACCTGACCAGCAACAACTTCAGACCGTAGGGCCTGTCTTGACGGCAGTGCCCCCCTGCAGGCGTGCCCTGTCTGCTCATTCCTCTTCTCCCGAGCCCCTTGCTGTTCGACAGCGGAGCCCGGCACGCGGTGCGACACGCGTCCCGCGACAGACCGACACAGGAAGCACCGTGACCATCCCACCTCCGATAGCGCCTCCGCGAGCTGCCGCCACTTCCCCTCGCAGCATCTTCATCCGGCGTACGGGCAGAGCCTCGTCCATAGCGCCCCCCGGCCTGCCGGGGCGCCTCGATTCACTGACCAGCCTGCGGTTCTTCGCCGCGTTCGCGGTCTTCGCACACCACTTCACCGGTCTCGGCGGAAAGACCGGACTCGGACGAGCCCCCGCGATCTTCCCGTACTCCCAGCTCGGTGCGCACGGCGTGACGTTCTTCTTCGTCCTGTCCGGCTTCCTACTGACCTGGGTCTTCAAGCCCCACGAACATCCCATCGCCTTCTACTGGCGGCGCGCCGCGCGGATCTGGCCCGCGGTGCTGGTCTCGGCGATCCTGGCCGTCTACGTCTTCTACGTCGAGGCGCGTCTGACGATCGACTGGCCCGGCGTGATCGCCTCGCTCTTCCTGGTGCAGAACTGGTTCCCCCACATCAACCCGTCGCTGCCCGGCAACCCGGTCACCTGGACGCTGAGCGTGGAAATCCTCTTCTACGCGCTGTTCCCGCTGCTCGCACGCATCGTCGTCCGGCTGCGCACCGTCCACCTGGCGGCTCTGTCCGCCCTCGGACTGGTGGGAATGTATGCGGTCAACTGGTGGGCCGCCACCCACACCTCCACCGCGACGGCCGCATGGATCATGCGGCACCCGGTCGTGTATCTGCCCCAGTTCCTGCTCGGCATGACCTTCGCGGTCGCCCTTCAGCGCGGCTGGCGGCCCCGACTCCACCCGGCGATCCCCATCGGCCTGCTCGCCCTGTACGTCTACGGCTACTTCCACGCCCGCCTCTACCTGTCCAAGGCCGGCATCGCCCAACTCGAATACACGCTGCGTCCCACCCTCGCGGTGCTCGCCGCGCTGCTCATCGTCGCCTTCGTCCAGCGCGAGGTCGCCGGACACCGCGGCGTAATGAACAGCAAGCCCCTCATTCTCCTCGGCACCTGGTCGTACTGCTTCTATCTCCTCCACCACTCCATCAGCCGCTGGGCCACCTACGAGTGGGGACGCATCCCCGACAACAACTCGGCCCTGTTCACCATGCTTGGCATGGGTCTCGTCGTCACCGCGCTCTCCTGGGTCCTCCACAGCCTCGTCGAAGAGCCCGCCAACCGATGGCTCGTCCGGCACATCCCCGCTCGGTGGC
>NZ_NNBJ01000017.1 GCF_002803085.1 Streptomyces sp. CB01201
GTTCGGCGGCGGCGCGGTCGCCGCGGCGGCCCCGGCCCCGGCGCCGGGCGGCCCCGGCGCGAACCGGGCCGCCGACCCCGGGCCGCCCACCGAGCAGGGCGCCCAGAGCGGGCTGCACGGCGCACCCGGGCATCCGTCGGGCAACGGGCCGGCCCCGCTGCGGTCCATCACCCGGGCCGAGATCATCAACCGGGCCAAGACCTGGGTGAGCGCCGCCGTCCCGTACAACATGGAGGCGTACTGGACCGACGGGTACCGGCAGGACTGCTCGGGCTATGTGTCCATGGCCTGGGACCTCGGTACCAACGAGTGGACGGGTAGCCTGGCGAAGTTCGCGGTGCGGATGACGCGTGACGAACTCCAGCCCGGCGACATCCTGCTCTTCCACAACCCGGCCAACCCCAACAAGGGCTCGCACGTCGTGATCTTCGGCGGCTGGACCGACTACACGCACAACTACTACACGGCCTACGAGCAGACCCCGCCCGGCACCCGCAAGCAGGCGACCCCGTACGCGTACTGGAAGAACTCGGCCAACTACGTGCCCTACCGGTACAAGGGGCTCGCGGCCGGCACGAGCGGCGGGGAGCCCGGCACCGCCACGGGCGCCTCCACCCCTACCGGCACGGGTACCGGCGCCGACCCCGAGAGCGTGCCGACGGCCTTTCCCGGGGCCGCGCAGTTCGGGCCGGGCGCCAACAACGTCCATGTCACCCAGCTCGGGCAGATGCTGGTGAAGCGCGGCGGCGCCCGCTTCTACACCGAGGGCCCCGGACCCCGCTGGGGCTCGGCCGACCTGAACGCGACCCGCGCCTTCCAGCAGGCCCAGGGCTGGACCGGCGCGGACGCGGACGGGATCCCCGGGGAGCTGACGTGGGCGCTGCTCGTCCAGGGCAGGGGCAAGGACATTCCCCCGGCCACGGCCGGTCCCGGCCCCGGTCCGCGCCCGGTTCCGCTCCCGGCCTCGGCCCCCGGCCCCGCCCCGCGCCCGGTCCCGGTCCCGGCTCCCGGACCGGTCCCCGCCTCGTCCGCGCGGCCGGCCTATCCGGGCCCGAGCTGGTTCCGGCCCGGGCAGGACAGCTGGTACGTCACCCAGCTCGGCCGGCGGCTCGTGGCGAAGGGCTTCGGCCGCTACTACACCTCCGGCCCCGGCTCGCGCTGGGGCGAGGCCGACCGGCGCAACGTCGAGGCGTTCCAGCGCGCCCAGGGCTGGTCCGGCGCGGAGGCCGACGGCTACCCCGGCCCCGAGACTTGGCGGCGGCTCTTCGCATGACGCAGCGCGAGACGGAGGGCACGACGGCATGACGCAGCGCAAGACGGAGGGCACGACGGAGGGAAACACGCGCATGCACACCCCGACCCCACCCGCCCCCGACGCGCCCCGGACACCCGCACCCGCGGGTGCGGACACCGGGCGCCGGGTGGCCGTGATCCGCAACGAGAACACCGCGGCGATCCCGGTCCATCTGCTGTTCCGCGACGACACCGGTCCGGTCCCGGCCGTCCCCGCCCCCGACTCGCCGGCCGCCCGCCCGTTCGTCCGGCCGCCCCAGCAGGCGGGCGCCCGCAACGCCGTGGCGGCCCCGGCCAGACCCGCGACCCCCGTCGACCCGGGGATCGTGGAACGGCCCGGCCCGGTGGTGACCGGCGGGGCGGCCGTCGCCGCCGGCCTCCTCGCGCTCGCGGGCTGCGGGGCGGTGCTCTGGTGGACCGGAGCGCTGCCCCGGGCCCTGACCGCGCTGCTGCACCTGCCCGGCCGCCCGTACCAGGGCATCCGGCTCGAACAGTGGGCGCTGCTCACCCTCGGGGTGAGCGTGGCGGTGCTCGCGTTCGGCGGGCTCGGGCGGGGCCGCGTCGGCTTCGCCTGGGTGCTCTCGCTGTTCGGCGACTACCGGGGCAGCGTGCGGCGCACCGGCCTGGTGTGGATCAGCCCGCTGCTGCTCCGCCGCCGGGTCGACCTGCGGCTGCGGCACTGGCGCAGCGAGCCGATGGAGGCGGTCGATGCCAACGGGACCGCGCTGCGGGTGGTGGTCCTAGTGGTGTGGCGGATCCGCGACACCGCGCGGGCCGCGCTCGCCGTCGCCGACCACGAGCAGTACCTGCGGCAGCAGGTGGAGGCGGCCATGGCCCGGGTCCTCTCGCAGCTGCCGGCGGACGCCTTCCACGAGGACGCGCCCACGCTGCGCAACGCGGAGGCCGTCGGCGACGCGCTGACCCGCATGCTGAAGTCGGAGACGGAGCCGGTCGGCATCGAGCTGTACTCGGCACAGCCGACCCGTATCGAGTACGCGCCCGAGGTGGCGGCGGCGATGCGCCGCCGGCGGGTCGCCGCGATCGACGCCCGGCACCGGGACGCGGTGCTGACCTCGGTGGTGGACGCCGTGGACGACACCGTGCACCGGCTGACCTCGCGGGGCCTGGTGGAGCTCGACGCGTACGAGCGCAAGGCGCTGGTGAAGGACCTGACGGTGGCCTTCTACACGGGCCGGGGGGCGGGCGAGGGCGGCTGAGGCGGGGCCGGGGGCGGGCGCGGTGCCGGGGGCGGCCGAAGTTGTTTCTGCGTTGGCCTGGACACGTCCAACTCCCGTCAATAATCTGGGACTTGGTCTAGACCGGAACATGAAATACCGCACGCGTGCAGCTCCATCCCCGGAACTCCCCCACGTTCTCCAGGAGTGACAGCATGCGAAAGAAGCAGCGGCTCGGTGCCGCTGTGGTGGGATTCGCCGTCGCCGGCGCGTCCCTGCTCGCGACCGGCAGTGCGAGCAGCCACGGCTATACCGACCAGCCGATCAGCCGCCAGAAACTGTGCGCCAACGGCACCGTCACCAACTGCGGCGACATCCAGTGGGAGCCGCAGTCCGTCGAGGGCCCCAAGGGCTTCCCCGCGTCCGGCCCCGCCGACGGCACGCTGTGTGCCGGGGGCAACAGCAGATTCGCCGAGCTGGACGACCCGCGCGGCGGCACGGGCTGGCCGACCACTCAACTGACGGGCGGTCAGACCTACACCTTCCGCTGGCAGTTCACCGCCCGGCACGCCACGACCGACTTCCGCTACTACCTCACCAAGCAGGGCTGGAACCCGACCCAGAAGCTCACCCGGGCCGCGCTGGACACCCAGCCGTTCCTGGTCGTGCCCTACGGCGGCAAGCAGCCTCCCGGTACGGTCTCGCACCAGGGGACGATCCCCACCGGCCGGACCGGGCACCAGGTCATCCTCGCGGTCTGGACGATCGCGGACACCGGCAACGCCTTCTACGCCTGCTCGGACGTTACGTTCTGACGGATCGTCAACTACCGTGCGGCGCCATGACGAAGCGTGTGCCGACCGTGTCGGAGTACGTACAGCGCCAGTGGGGTGACCGGCGGACCGGACTGCGGTACGGCGATCTGGCACTCACCCACCACGAGATGGCCGCGGGCGCCGCCGCCCGCGCCGCGCTCCTCGCCGAGCTGCTGCCCCGGGGTGTGGAGCCACACCTCGGGGTACTGCTCGACAACACCCCGGAGTTCCCGCTCTGGCTCGGCGCGGCGGCCCTGGCCGGGGCCGCCGTCGCGGGCATCAACCCCACCCGGCGCGGACCCGAACTGGCCCGCGACATCCTGCACACCGAATGCAGGGTCCTGATCACCGCGCACGCCCACCTTCCCCTGCTCGACGGTCCTCGACTGCCGGGCGTACGGGTCGTGGTGACCGGGACCGAGGAGTACGAGCGGCTGCTCGCGCCGTACGCGGACGCGAAGCCGGACGAGGTGGCGGCGGGAGTGGGTCCCGCCGGCCCCGCGAGCCGGCTGCTGCTGTACTTCACCTCCGGCTCGACCGGCGCCCCCAAGGCCGCGATCTGCACCCAGGGGCGGCTGGCGGCGGCGGGTGAGTCGCTGGTCGCCCACTTCGGGCTGGGCCGGGACGACGTCCACTACATCTGCATGCCGCTGTTCCACGGCAACGCGGTGATCGCCAACTGGGCGCCCGCGCTCGTGGCCGGGGCGGGCGTGGCCCTGCGGGACCGCTTCTCGGCGTCGCGGTTCCTGGACGACGTACGGGGTTACGGTGCCACGTACTTCACCTACGTCGGCCGGGCCGTCCAGTACCTCCTGGCCACCCCCGCCCGGCCGGACGACCAGGAGCACCGGCTGCGGATCGGGTTCGGCACGGAGGCGGGGGCGGTCGACGCGGACCGGTTCGCCGAACGGTTCGGGGTACGGCTCGTCGAGGGGTACGGGTCCTCCGAGGGCGGCGCCGCGATCCAGCGCACCCCGGGCACCCCGGCGGGCGCGATAGGCCGGGCCGCGCCGGGCGGTGACCTCGCGGTGGTCGACCCGGAGACGGGCCGCGAGTGCGAGCGGGCGCGGTTCGACGGGGCGGGGCGGCTGCTCAACGGGGGTGCGGCGATAGGGGAGTTGGTGAACCGGGCGCCGAACCCGTTCGAGGGGTACTGGCGCAATCCGTCCGCCGACGCGGAACGCCGCCGGGGCGGTTGGTACTGGACCGGTGACCTCTTCTTCCGCGACGCAAACGGGTTCCTCTACTTCGCGGCGCGGGCGGGTGACCGGATCCGGGTGGACAGCGAGAACCTGGCCGCGTCGATGATCGAGAACATCCTTGCGCGCTGGGAGGGGGTGACGGGGGTGGCGGTGTACGCCGTCCCCGACCCGGTGACCGGGGACCAGGTGATGGCGGCGCTCTCGCTGCGCGAGGGGCTGGCCTTCGACCCGTCCGCGTTCGCCCAATTCCTCTCCTCACAAACGGACTTGGGTACGAAGATGGCGCCGCGGTTTGTCCGGGTGCTGGCGGGGTTGCCGGTCACGGCGACGAACAAGGTGCGGCGGGGGGTGTTGCGGGAGGAGGGCTTCTGGTCCGGCGGGGCGGTGTGGTGGCGGCCCCCGGCCGCGGCGGCCTACCGCCCCCTGACCCCCTCTGACCTCCCCGGGGCCCTACCCCAGCGCCCTGGCATCCCGCCCACCCGCCCGCCCGTTGCCCCGGGTTGGTAGGTTCCGGGTCCCCCTGGGGCTCCGCCCCAGACCCCGTTCGCGCCTTAAGGGCGCTCGTCCTCAATCGCCGGACGGGCTGAGGATGCCGATGCGGGCCAGCACCGAGGCATTCGGGGTCACCACCTACAGGGGCGCGGGGCTGTGACATGTGCGCGGCTCCGCCGCGGTGGGCGCGACGACCGGGGAGACGCCGGGCCACCTACAGGGGCGCGGGGCTGTGACGTCTGCGGGCGCGACCGGGGAGACGCCGGGTCACCTACAGGGGCGCGGGGAACTGCGCGAGAAGCGACCACGGTCCGCGGACCGAAACGGGTTTGGGGGCGCGGGGAACTGCGCGAGAAGCGGGCACGGTCCGCAGTCGAATCAGGGCCCCGGGGCGCAGCCCCGCGAAAGGCGCTCCCACTCACCCCTTGCCCCCGGAGGGTTTGGGGAAGGGGCGGGGAGGGGCCCAAAACCGGGACCCGGGCCGGCCCGAGCGGCCCGCCCCCCCGGGGCTAGCCCGCACCCCGGGGGCAGTCCGGGTACCCCGCACCCCCGGGGCACCCCGCACCCCCGGGGCACCCCGCACCCCCCGGGGCACCCCGCACCCCCCGGGCACCCCGCACCCCCAACCCATGCCCGGAACGGGTGACTTGTCGGCCAGCATCCCCCGCGCACCCCACCCGCAGTGCGTGGATGGGCACGTGAACCCCCGCCTCCTCCTCGCCGCGCTCCTCGCCGCCACCGCGACCCTGCTCACCGGGCCCACCCCCGCCACCGCCCACACCGGATTCCACGAGTACGTGGCCCTCGGCGACTCCTGGTCCGCCGATGTCACCGTGCTCGGTATCGACCACACCTACGCCCCTTCCGGCTGTGCCCAGAGCTCCTGGAACTACCCCAAGCAGGTCGCCGCCCGGCTCGGCGTGAAGACCTTCCGGGACGCTACGTGCGGCGGTGCCACCACCGCCGAGATGACCGCGCCGCAGAACGTCGGCCACCTACCGCTGCTGGCGCAGGGCGTGAACCCGGCCCAGTTCGACCGGCTCACCCCCTCCACCGACCTCGTCACCGTCGGCATCGGCGGCAACGACATCGGCCTGGCCACCGCCGTCATCGGCTGCGTCAACCCGCTGCCCGCCCCCCTCGGCGCCCCGTGCCGGACCCGGTTCGCCGGGGCCGACGGGCGGGACCTGATGTCGCGGCGGATCGCCGACACCAAGGCCCGGATCGCCGGCGTACTGGACGGCATCCACCAGCGCTCGCCCAGGGCCACCGTGCTGGTCGTCGACTACCTCGCCGGGGTCGCCGACGGGCGCGGCTGCTACCCGAGGGTGCCGATCCTCGACGAGGACCTCGGCTGGCTCGGCGCCCGCCTCAAGGAGCTGAACGGCATGCTCGCCGCCGCCGCGGACGAGGGCGGGGCCACGCTCGTCGACACGTACACGGGAAGCGTCGGGCACGACGTCTGCCAGCCCGAGGGCAAGAGGTGGGTCGAGGGCCTGGTGCCGCTGTCCGCGAACCCGCCGGGGCCCGCCGTCCCCTTCCACCCCAACCGCCTGGGCGCCGATCACCAGGCCGCGACCGTACTCGCCGCGTTGGGTGGCTGAGGAGGGACCGGCGCGGTGCGTCCCGGCACGTGCGGGCGCACGAAAAGGCCCCCCGCTTGCGCGAGGGGCCTTTTCCGTCTGTGCGCCGCCAGGGACTCGAACCCCGGACCCGCTGATTAAGAGTCAGCTGCTCTAACCAACTGAGCTAGCGGCGCGTGCTGACAGAGAAAATACTACCTGGTCCCACGGGGTGCTTCCGACCACCCGGACGATCACCCGACGACCACCCGGACCAGGCCGCACCGGGGGCGTCAGATGGCCAGCGAGAGCACCACGGGAGCGGCCCGGCGGTTGAGGGTGTCGGCCGCGGCGCGCAGGCGGTGGGCGTGCTCGATCGGCATCGACAGGGCCAGGCACCCCACGGCCGAGCCCGCGGTGAGCGGGACCGCCGCGCAGACCGTGCCGACCGCGTACTCCTGGAGGTCGAGGACCGGCACGGTGGCCGGCTGGCTGTCGAGCTTGGAGAACAGGACCTTCTCGCTGGTGATCGTGCGCGAGGTGAGCCGGGCGATCCTGTGCCGGGACAGGTGGTCGCGGCGGCCGTTCTGGTCGAGCTGGGTGAGCAGGCACTTGCCGACCGCGCTGGCGTGCGCCGCCGACTTGAAGTCGACCCACTCGTTGACCTTCGGGGCGCGCGGCCCGTCCGCGTACTGGGTGATCTTGACCTCGCCGTCGATGTAGCGGCTGATGTAGACCGCCGCGCCCACCGAGTCGCGCAGCGACATGAGGGTGTCCTGGAGCTTGGCCTCCAGGGCCTGCTGACGGACGGCGCCCGAGCCGAGCAGGACCATTGAGTCGCCGATCACATAGGCGCCGTCGGCCACCTGCTCGACGTATCCCTCGCGTCGCAGCATCAGGAGCATGGAGGACAGATGGGCGGTGGGCAGTCCCGTCTCGCGGGCGATCTGGACGTCGGTCACGCCCCCGCCGTGCCGGGAGATCGCCTCAAGGACGCGCAGGACGTACTGCACCGAGTGGAACGGCGCGGTCGGCTCCGGCTTCAGCGCCACGGTTTCCCCCTACTGTCCGGCGGATCCTGTCTGGACTCTGTCTGGACAGGGCCCGGCAGGTCGAACTGCGAAGGTGGCAGGTCTGCCGTTCCACGATAGCCGCCAAGACCCCTTCCTGGTGCGGGTGTTGACAAGATTGGTGGCGCGTGCCAGCGCTCTACGCTGGGACGCGCCACCGTGGCATATGCCAGAGTCATGGTCGGGGGCGCACGGCCGACCGGACCGTGAGGTCAGCACCGTGTACGGTGCGTGGTCAGACGATCGCGCCGAGGAACTCCCGGGTGCGCTCGTGCTCCGGTTCGCCGAAGATCTTCTCGGGCGGCCCGGACTCGATGACCTTGCCCGCGTCGAACATCATCACCTCGTCCGAGATGTCCCGGGCGAAACTCATCTCGTGGGTGACGCAGAGCATCGTGATGTCGGTGGTGCGGGCGATGTCGCGCAGCAGGTCCAGGACGCCCGCGACCAGCTCCGGGTCGAGCGCGGAGGTCACCTCGTCCAGGAGCAGCACCTCGGGCCGCATGGCGAGCGCCCGCGCGATCGCGACGCGCTGCTGCTGGCCGCCGGAGAGCTGCGAGGGCTTGGCATCGCGCTTCTCGTCCAGCCCCACCAGGTCGAGCAGCTCGCGCGCCCGCTCCTCGGCTTCGTCGGCGCTCAGGCCGAGCACCCGCACCGGGGCCTCGGTGATGTTGCGCAGGACGCTCATGTTGGGGAACAGGTTGAACTGCTGGAAGACCATGCCGATCTTCTTGCGGGCCTCTCTGCGCTCCTTCTCGCCGGCCGGGTACAGCCGGTTCCCGTTGACCTGGATGATCCCGGAGTCCGGGGTCTCCAGGGTCATGAGCAACCGCAGGATCGTGGTCTTGCCGGAGCCCGAGGGGCCGATCAGGGTGACGTGCTTGCCCTTGCGGGCGCTGAAGCAGAGGTCGTCGAGGACGGTGTTGTCGCCGAAGCGCTTGGTGACGTTCTCGAAGCGGATCAGCTCGGTGCCGCTCCGCTTCCGCACGTTCTCCACGGGGCTCTCGGTCTGGGTGTCAGCGGACAAGGCGGCGCTCCAGGGCTCGTACGAACAGCGAAGCCGGATAGGCGATGAGGATGAAGGCGACGCCGACGACGGTCAGCGGCTCGGTGTACTGGAAGGTGCTCGCCCCCGCCAGGCGGGACTGCTGGAGCATCTCCAGAACACTGATCCCGGCGAGCAGCGGGGTGTCCTTCAGCATGGAGATGACGTAGTTGCCGAGCGCCGGCGCGATGCGGCGGACGGCCTGCGGCAGGATCACCGCGAACCAGGTGCGGTGCGCGGGCAGGCTCAGCGCGGTGGCGGCCTCCCACTGGCCCTTGGGCACGGCGTCGATGCCGGCCCGGTAGACCTGCGCGGTGTACGTCGAGTAGTGCAGGCCGATCGCGAGGATGCCGGTGGTCAGCGCGGAGAACTTCACGCCCCACTCCGGCAGCACGAAGAACAGGAAGAACAGCTGCACCAGTAGGGGGGTGGTGCGGATGAACTCCGTGATCAGGTTGACCGGCCAGCGCACGAAGCGGGTGGGGGCCCGGAAGGCCAGCGCCCACACCAGGCCGAGGGTGAAGGAGATGAGGGAGCCGAGCGCGAGGATCTCCAGCGTGGTGACCACGCCGTCCCAGAAGCGCGGCATGAAGTCCCAGACGGCGGACCAGTCCCAGGTCATCGCAGGTCACCTCGCGCTGCTGTCGTGCCGCCGACCGCGACGGGCTTCCGTGCCTTGGCGGGGGTCCTGGCCCCGCCCCCCGGGTCCTGTGTGCTGATCCCGAGATTCGCCTTGGTGCGGCGCTCAAGTGCCTTCATCCCCCGGGTGATCGCGAAGGCGAGGACGAAGTAGATGACGAGGGTGACGGAGTAGATCTGCGCGCTGTCCTGGGTCGCGAGCCGCACCAGGTAGGCGGCGAAGGACACGTCGCCGACGCCGAGCAGCGAGACGAGGGCCGTCCCCTTGAGCAGTTCGACGAGCAGGTTGCAGAAGGGCGGGATCATCTCCGGCACCGCCTGCGGCAGCAGGACGAGCCGCATCCGCTGCCAGGGCGTGAGGCTGAGCGCGATGCCCGCCTCGCGCTGCGCGGGCGGCACCGAGTTCAGCGCGCCGCGCACGATCTCCGCGCCGTACGCGCCGTAGGAGAGGCCGAGCGCGAGCACCGCGGCCCACATCGGGACCAGCTGCCAGCCCGCTAGCGGCGGCAGCACGAAGAACAGCCAGAACATCAGGACCAGGGCCGAGGTCCCGCGGAAGATCTCGGTGTACGCGGCCGCCAGGAAGCGCACCAGGCGCGAGCGGTGGGTGCGGGCCAGGCCGATGCCGAAGGCGACGAAGGCGGCCAACGCGGCGCTGTACACGGTGAGTTGGATGGTGATCCAGATGCCCGGGAGCACCCAGTGCTGCCACAGTCCCGCCGTCATCGGCACAGCTCCTTGGCGGTCAGGGTGGTCATCTCGGCCTGGGTGAAGCCGAACGGCTTCAGGATCCGGAAGAGTTCGCCGCTCTGCTTCATGCGGTGGATCTCCGTGTTGAAGGCGTCGCGCAGGGCGCCGTCGGTGGGCCGGAAGGCGAAGCCGCCGCCGTCGATCTTCTTCTTGCCGTCGACGACCGCCGCGAACGCCTGCGTGGCCTCGGCCTTCGCGCTCTTCTTGGCGACCTCGCGCACGGTCAGCGCGGTGCCCGCGAAGACGTCGACGCGGCCGGACTCGACCGCGTTCAGGCCCGCCACCTGGTCCTGGAGGATGACGATGTCCTTCTCGGGGTAGCCCGCGGCGGTGGCGTAGCCGATCTCGGCGTAGCCGGTGCCGGTCGCGAACCGCGCCTTGGTGCGGACCACGTCCTCGTAGGTGTGCAGGTTCTTCGGGTTGCCCTTGCGGACGATGAAGGCGTCCAGCATCTGGTACTCGGGGTCCGCGAACAACACCTGTGCGCAGCGGTCCTTGTTGATGTACATCCCGGCCGAAACGACGTCGAACTGCTGTGAGTTGAGGCCGGGGATCAGCGAGGAGAAATCGGTGGCCACGGGCTGGACATGGCCGATGCCGAGCCGCTTGAAGATGACCTTGGCGAGTTCCGGTGCCTCGCCGGTGAACTCGCCCTGGTCGTTCACATACCCGTACGGGACTTCGCCGGCGATGCCGAGGCGCACCGCGCCCTGCGACTTGAGGCGGGCGAGGGCGTCGCCCTGGGGGACGCGGGAACAGGCGGCCGCGCCGGTGAGGGCGACGGCGGCGGTGCCGGCGAGCAGGGTGCGCCTGGGTATGGAGGGTCTGGGGCGTGAGATAGCTCTGGCCATGGCGGCGCGGCTACCCGAGTTCAAGCGGCCCATGCCTCCTATTTTTCCGGGTGCCGCACGCGCCCGCCCGCCGGACTCAGCTGCTCGGGTGTTCCGTGAGGGCCGCTGCCGCCCGCAGCACGGTCCGCTCGCCGTACCGGGCGGCGATCAGCTGGAGGCCCACGGGAAGGCCGCCCGTGTCCGCGCCGACCGGGACCGTCGCGGCGGGCTGCTGGGTCAGATTGAACGGGTAGGTGAACGGTGTCCACCCGGTCCACCGATGGGGCCCCGAGCCCCCAGGGGCGGCCCGGCCGGCTGCGAACGCGGTGATCGGCAGCGTCGGGGTGGCGAGGAGGTCGTAGCGCTGATGGAAGCGGGCCATCCGGCGGCCCAGCTCGATCCGGGCCTCCTGTGCGGCCAGCAGGTCGAGGGCGGAGAGCCGGGCGCCCCGGGCGGCGATCGAACGCAGCCCCGGGTCGAGCAACTCCCGCTTGTCAGCGCCCAGTTGTTGGACCAGGCGGGCCGCTCCCGCGTTCCATAGCGTGTTGAAGGCCTCGACCGGGTCGGCGAAGTCGGGGTCGGCCTCCTCCACATAGGCGCCGAGGTCGGCGAGGCGGCTCACCGCCGTCCGCACGGCGGCGGCCACCTCGGGGTGCACCGCGACTTGGCCGCCAAAAGAGGGCGAGTAGGCGATGCGCAGGCCCTTCACGCCCGCCGACGCGTCCTGCGCGAGGGCCTCGGCGTAGGAGTGGGCCGGGGGCAGGGGCTCCAGAGCGGTGGGGTCGCGCGGGTCGGCGCCGCTGAGGACGTCCAGGAGCAGGGCCGCGTCCGCCGCGTCGCGGGCGAGCGGACCGGCGTGCGAGAGCGTGCCGAAGGGGCTGGCGGGATGCAGGGGGACCCGGCCGTAGGTGGGCTTGAGGCCGAGCACCCCGCAGAACGACGCCGGTATCCGGATCGAGCCCCCGCCGTCGGTGCCGACCGAGAGCGGCCCCGCCCCGGCCGCCACCGCCGCGGCGCTGCCGCCGCTGGAGCCGCCCGAGGTGCGGGCGGGGTCGTGCGGGTTGCGGGTGATGCCGGTGCGCGGCGAATCGGTCACGCCCTGCCAGCCGAACTCGGGCGTCGTCGTCTTGCCGATCAGGACCGCGCCGTGCTCGCGCAGCCGGGCCACGGCGGGGCAGTCGGTGCTCCAACTGCCCTGCTCCTCCGTGGTGTTGGACCCTTTGAAAGTAGGTCCGCCCGCCTGGAGGAGGGTGTCCTTCACGGACACCGGCACCCCGTCGAGCAGCCCCCTGGGCTCTCCCGCGTGCCAGCGCTCGGTGGCGGCGCGGGCCTGGGTCAGGGCGGGCTCGGTGTCGACGCGTACGAACGCGTTCAGACGGGGCTGCACCTCCTCGATCCGGGCCAGGACGGCCCGGGTCGCGTCGAGGGGTGAGAAGGTGCCGGCCCGGTAGCCGGACAGGAGTTGACGTGCCGTCAGGTCGGTGAGTGCGCTCGGCTCGGTCATGAGGGGTGTCGTACCCATCCGGGTGGCCCGCCACGTGGGCGGGGGTGCCGGGAATAAAACGGAGAGAGCCTCCTGTTAGGCGTGTGCGTAGCAACGTGAAGATTCGACGAGCTGGAGGCGTGGACCGGTGGACGTGGATGCGATTCGAGGGACGGCGGCCGGGACCGCACCCGTGCCCCTGTCGGTGCTCGACCTGGTGACCGTGGGCAACGGCTACACCGCGAACCGTGCCCTGCGCACCAGCGTGGAGATCGCGCGGCTCGCCGAGCGGCGCGGTTTCCACCGGCACTGGGTGGCCGAGCACCACTCGATGCCGGGCGTCGCCTCGTCCGCGCCGGCCGTGATCCTCGCCCACCTCGCCGCCCACACCTCGCGCATCCGGCTCGGCTCGGGCGGGGTGATGCTGCCCAACCACGCGCCGCTGGTGATCGCCGAGCAGTTCGGCACGCTGGAGGCGATGGCGCCGGGCCGCATCGACCTCGGGCTCGGCCGGGCGCCCGGCACGGACGGGGCGACGGCGGCGGCGCTGCGGCGCACGGACCGGCTCGACGAAGGCGCCGAGGACTTTCCGCAGCAGTTGGCCGAGCTGACCCGGTTCCTCGACGACGACTTCCCCGACGGGCACCCCTACGCCCGCATCCACGCGGTGCCGGGGCCCGTGCAGGGCCCTTCGGGCCGCCCCCCGATCTGGCTGCTCGGCTCCTCCGGCTTCAGCGCGCGCCTGGCCGGCGTGCTCGGACTCCCCTTCGCCTTCGCCCACCACTTCTCGGCGGCGAACACCGTGCCGGCGCTCGACCTCTACCGGGACTCCTTCCGGCCCTCCGCGGTCCTGGACGCGCCCTACGCCTTGATCGGCGTCTCGGCGCTGGCCGCGGACGACGAGCGCGAAGCGCGGCGCCAGACGCTGACCAACGCGCTCTCGATGGTCCGGCTGCGCACCGGGCGGCCCGGGCTCGTGCCGACGCCGGAGGAGGCTGAGGCGTACGAATTCAGCCCGCTGGAGCGGGAGTTCGTGGACAGCTGGCTGTCCAACGTGATCTCCGGTACGGCGGACGAGGTGCGGGCGGGCCTCGACGACCTCCAGAAGCGCACGGGTGCGGACGAACTGATGCTGACGGCCAACGCCCATGGCCCCGAGGCCCGCCTCCGCTCCTACGCCCTGCTCGCCGACGCGTACGGGTTGCCCGAGCTCTAACCCCCGCGGCCCTGGCGGGGTTGACATGGGCCTCTCGTGTGCCGCCGGGCGGGGTTGGGGGCGCGGGGAACTGCGCGATCGGCCCCGCACGGTCTGCGGGTGAAGGGATGTCCGCGGGAGCGGGCTTCGGTGGGGGCTGCTTCCACAGGTGGCGTGGTCGGGTGCGGCCCGGTGGGGGCCGGTCGCGCAGTTCCCCGCGGCCCTGGCGGGGTGCTGAGGGGCCACCCTCGCGCGTCCTGTCGGGGCCGTGACGGAGCCTTCCCGGTAGGTCGGGGCGGGGAGTGGTACAGCGGACCTTGAGCTCGCGGGTGGCCGGTTGTTCATGGGGGGTCCGAGGGCCAAAGGGGGTCAACTCGGCCCCTGACAAGGGGATTCGTCTCTCGATTGGTCTAGTCCTCAATTTGGTTCAGACCATTGACGTGGCCGGGACGGGGTCGCTATCAATTCCTCACCCACCCGTACCGCACCCCGCGCTTCACCCCCCGGAGGCCGTCTTGCAACGCCGCAGACCCCTTGTCGCAGCCCTGAGCACCGCCGTGCTCGCCGCCGGCGCCCTGGCCGCCTTCGCGGGCCTGGGCACCGCATCCGCCGCGACCACCGCACCGAGCGCCGCCACCCCCTCGACCGGCGGCGTGAAGATCGCGTACTACGACCAGTGGAGCGTGTACGGGAACGCCTTCTACCCCAAGCACCTCGACACCCGGGGCATCGCGGGCAAACTGGACGTCCTCAACTACTCGTTCGGCAACATCGACCCCACCAACCTCACCTGTTTCGAGGCGAACAAGGCGGCGGGGGACGACAACAACCCCAACGCCGGTGACGGGGCGGGCGATTCGTTCGCCGACTACCAGAAGTCGTTCGGTGCCGCGGACAGCGTCAACGGCGTCGCCGACACGTGGAACCAGCCGATCGTGGGCGTCTTCAACCAGTTCAAGGAACTGAAGGCGAAGTACCCCAAGCTGAAGATCAACATCTCGATCGGCGGCTGGACGTACTCCAAGTACTTCCACGACGCCGCCCTCACCGACGCCAGCCGCAAGAAGTTCGTGTCCTCCTGCATCGACCAGTACATCGCCGGCAACCTCCCGGTCGACGGCGGCTACGGCGGCGCGGGCGCGGCGGCCGGCATCTTCGACGGCGTCGACATCGACTGGGAGTACCCGGGCTCGCCCGACGGCCACCTCGGCAACCACTACGGCGCCGAGGACAAGGCCAACTACACCGCCCTGCTGGCCGAGTTCCGCAAGCAGCTGGACGCGTACGGCAGCGCGCACGGCGGCAAGCACTACCTCCTGACGGCCGCGCTCCCGGCCGGCCAGGACAAGATCAAGAACATCGAGACGGACAAGATCGGCGCGTACCTCGACTACGCGAACATCATGACGTACGACATGCACGGCGCCTGGAACGCGACCGGCCCCACCTACCACCAGTCGCCGCTGGTCTCGCCCGCCAACGACCCGACGGACGTCATCAAGCCCGGCACCCAGAAGTACTCGATCTCCAACGCGATCGACTCCTGGATCGACGGCAACGCGGCCTACGGCATCGCGGGCGGCTTCCCCGCCAACAAGATCACGCTCGGGTACGAGTTCTACTACCGCGGCTGGAAGGGCGTCCCGGCGGCCAACAACGGGCTCGCCCAGACCGCGACCGGCCCCTCCAACGCCCGGCCCACCAGCCAGGTCGCGGGCACCGCGCTCTACAAGGAACTCGGCGGCATCGTCGACAACCCGGCGACCACCTTCTGGGACGCCGACGCGAAGGCCTCGTACTTCTACAAGGACGGCGAGTTCTTCACCGGCCTCGACAAGCAGTCCATCCAGGCCCGCGCCGACTACGCCCACCAGCGCGGTCTGGCCGGCGCGATGATGTACAGCCTGCTCGGCCTCGACGACAAGACCACCCTGCTCAACCAGATCGTGGACGCGGTCGGCTCCTCGCCCTCCTCGACCCCGGACCCGACGCCGACGGCCACCAACTCCCCGTCTCCGAAGCCTACTTCGACCACCAGCCCGTCCCCGACGCCCGGCGGCTGCACGGCTACGGCCTGGGACAAGGCCGGAACGTACGTCGGCGGTACGACGGTCTCGTACGGCGGCCACAACTGGAAGGCCAAGTGGTGGACGCAGGGCGAGCAGCCCGGCACCACCGGCGACTGGGGTGTCTGGCAGGACCTCGGCGCCTGCTGATCCCGGCCCCCGCACACGCGGCCGCCCCGCTCCTCACGCTGTGGAGGAGCGGGGCGGCCGTCATCGTGCTGTCCGTCAGACCTGCTGCGGGCTGCGCGTGATCATCTTGGCGATGCGGTCCGGGGTGACCGCCCGCGAGTACAGCCAGCCCTGACCGGTGTCACAGCCGATCCGGGCGAGCCGGTCCGCCTGTTCGGCGCTCTCCACGCACTCGGCGGTGACGGTGAGCCCGAGCCGGTGGGCGAGCTGGACCAGCGCCTCGACGATGGTCTCGTCGGCCGGGTTGGGGTGTGCGCCGCCCTCGTCGTACTGGAAGCCGCGCACGAAGGAACCGTCCAGCTTGAGGACGGACACGGGCAGCCGGCTCAGATACGCGAGGTTGGAGTAGCCCGTCCCGAAGTCGTCGATCGCGATGTGCACACCCATGTCGGACAGCGCCTGGAGGGCCTGGAGCGGACGGCCCGCCGAGCCCATCACCGCGGACTCGGTCAGCTCCAACTGGAGCAGCTGCGGGGCGAGTTGGGTTTCCGCGAGGATCTCCGCCACATCCGTCACCAGGTCGGAGTCCCACACCTGGCGCACGGCGACATTGACGCTGACGAACACCGGCGGCACATCGGGGTGCTCGACCTGCCAGCGCCGCGCCTGCCGGCACGCGGTGCGCAGCACCCACCGGCCGAGCTGCACCACGGAGCCGTCCTCCTCGGCGATCCCGATGAACCGATTCGGCGGAAGCGTCCCGAATTGCGGGTGATTCCAGCGGACCAGCGCCTCGACTCCGTGCACCACCCCGTCGGCCATGCCCACCAGCGGCTGGTACTCCAGCGTGAACTCGCCGCGCTCCACGGCCGGGCGGAGCGTGGAGGAGAGCGCCTGACGGGTCATGCGGTGGGCGTTGCGCTCGGGGTCGAAGAGCGTCCAGCGCGCCTTGCCGTCGGCCTTCGCCCAGTACAGCGTGGTGTCGGCGGCCTGCATCAGACCGGTCGCGGTGGTGCCGGCGCTGGCCCGCTCCACCACCCCGATCGAGGCCGACACCGAAAGGCGCTGGCCCGCGAGGTCGAACGGCCGCTGGAGCGCGTGCAGTACGGAACGGGCCAGCTCGGCCAGTTGCTCGGTACCCGTGGAGTCCTCGACCAGGACGGCGAACTCGTCGCCGCCGAGCCGCGCCACCAGGTGCCCGCCGCTGCGCGCGTACCCGGCCTGGTCGGCGCACTCGGTGAGCCGGCCGGCCACCGCGCTCAGGAGCCGGTCGCCGACCCGGTGGCCGAGCGTGTCGTTGACCGCCTTGAACCCGTCGAGGTCGAGGTAGCAGATCCCGATCCGGCCGGTGCCGTGGTCGTCGTACGCGGACGCTTCGAGCGCGGAGGTGAGCCGCTCGAAGAACAGGGTGCGGTTGGGCAGGCGGGTCACCGGGTCGTGCATCTGGAGATGGCGCAGCCGCGCCTGGAGTTCGCGCCGGTCGCTGATGTCCGCGATGGAGAGCAGCACGCTGGAGCTGTCGGGCACGGGCGCCACGGTGACCTCGGCCCACAGGGACTGCCCGTCGGGGTGCTTGAGGCGGCGGGTGCAGCGGAACCGGCCGCGGGCGCCGCGCAGCACTTCGCGGTAGGCGTGCCAGCCTCGGTTGTCGGCGGCGAGGTCGACGAGGTCGGCGGCGTCCTGGTCGTGCAGTGAGGCCGGGTCGGTGCCCAGGAGTTCGGCGAGCGCGTCATTGGCGACGACGACCACGCCCTCGCGGTCGACGATCGCCATCGCGAGGTGCGCGGCGTTGAACGCGGCCCGGTAGTCGCGCAGTTCGGAGGCGGTGCGCCCGACGGCGTACCGGGCGCTCTGCTCGGCCCGCAGCCCGTCGAGGAGTTCGGCGGCCCGGGCGGCGAGCGAGCCGGCCCGCCTCTGCGCGGGGGAGTCCGCCGGGGGGCCGTGCTGGGGCCGGGGCTCCTGGGCTTCTTGGGCGCCCCGGGGGTCCCAGGGGTCCCGGGGGTGCTCGGGCAGGGCATTTCCGGCACGTTCCGCTGGGCGTCCCGCCAGAGCGCCCGGGATGCGGTCCGTATGACGCTCCGTGACGGGCGGCCGGATGGTCCCGGGTGCTTGCCCCGGTCCTTCGGAGGTTCCGCTCACCGCTGGCTCCCGCAGTGCATTGAGGTTGTGCAGAGGTAGTACGGAGTGGTTCGAGGTCTTCGGCCGGGGTGGGCGAGACCTCGGGAGGCCGCGCCCACGCAGGAAAGTGTGCCGATCATAGAGGCTGGCGCACGGCGCGATCCAGCTTCGTCCTGGTGATCAAGAGCACCCGGAGTCCTGTGTCGATCGATGACCGATCGTTTCTGCGCGGGTCTGGCCGGGCTCGGGCCTTCGGTGATCGGTCGTGACTTTGGGTGAGTCACCGGGGTGTCGGCCCTCTCACCCTTCCGGGGCAGCAAAACAGGGCGTATCGGTAGAAAGCTGCACAAAGTGGGCGGGATGTTCCGCATCCCGCTCCCGGAGGTCGACGTGCAGCGTCAGCAGACACCCGGGGGAGTGGAGCGTGTCCGGCTGCGCGGAGCCGTGGCGGCGCTCACCTCCCTCACGGCGCTCGCCGCCATCTCGCTGGCGTCGGGTCCCGCCGTCGCGGTGAACTCCGCCATGCCGTGCGCCCTGCCCCGGACCGACGCCCACCACTCGCTCGGGGTCGACACCTGGAACCCGGCCTATCCGCGCCCGGTCCGCACCCTGAACGCGGTCATGGTCTTCCTGTCCTTCCCGGACTCGAAGCCGGCCACCACCCCCGGCGAGCTGGCCGCCGACTACTTCCCCGCCACCAGCCGCTTCTTCGAGCAGGCCTCGTACGGCAAGTTCCATCTGAACGCCGAGCCGCAGCGGCAGTGGGTGCGGATGCCGGCCGCCTCGACCTCGTACCGCATAGAGCGCGACTGGGACCCTGCGCAGCGCACCCGCTATCTGATGGACGCGATCAAGGCAGCCGATCCGACCACCGACTTCTCGAAGTTCGACATCGTCTATCTGGTCGCCGACCCGGACGCGCCCGGGGTCGACTCGGACGCCACGAAGGTCGTGAACTTCGACCGGCCGGTGCGTGCGGACGGCCGGGAGATCAACCGGGTCGTGACCGTCTTCGAGCACCACCCGCCGGACCGCAATGTGCTGGCCCACGAGACCGGCCACGTCTTCGACCTGCCCGACCTCTACCACCGGCCGCAGGACGGCAAGAACGGCGACTGGGACACCTATGTCGGCGACTGGGATGTGATGGGCAGTCAGTTCGGCACCGCGCCCGACCTGTTCGGCTGGCAGAAGTGGAAGCTGGGCTGGCTGGACCGGCGAGAGGTGACCTGCGTGACGGGTGACGGCACGAGCCGCTTCACGCTGGAACCCCTGTCCGCGTCCCCCGCGCAGGCGGGCCTCGCGGGCAAGCGGCTCGCGGTGGTGCGGACCGGAGAGGACCGGGCGATCGCGATCGAGGTGCGGGACTCCGGCGGCCTGGACCGGGCCAGCTGCGACCAGGGCCTGCTCGTCTACCGGGTCCGCAGCGGGTCGGGCTCGGGCGGCGGCCCGGTCGAGGTGCTCGACGCGCACCCGGACACCGAGGCGTGCTGGGAGAGGTCGGTCTACCCGGCGCTCGCGGACGCGCCCATCGCGCTCGGCGAGACGTTCACCGTGCCCGGCGAGGGCATCCGGATCGAGGCCGAGGGCCGCACGAAGTCGGGCGCCTGGACGGTCAAGGTCTCGCACTGAGGCCCGGCCTCCCGGCACACGAAGAAGCCCCCCGCTTGCGCGAGGGGCTTCTTCCGTCTGTGCGCCGCCAGGGACTCGAACCCCGGACCCGCTGATTAAGAGTCAGCTGCTCTAACCAACTGAGCTAGCGGCGCCTGCTGACGTCGTAGACATTAGCATCCTGATCGGCGCGAGGAAAAATCGATATACGGGGAGCGTCCGCGGGCTCGTTCCTGGCGGCCCGGACACAGGCCCACAGCACCACATCGGGGCCCGGCAGCCAGGGCCGGCGGGTGTCGGGAGCCACCAGCCAGCGGGCCGCGCCGGTGTTCTCCCGGTCCGGGCGGACCAGCGCCGGGACGGTGACGGCGTCGCCCGGACCGTGACACAGGAGCGGCGGGACCGTGACGTCCGAGCCCTGCCACTCCTCCCACTCCAGGAGCGAGGGCAGACGCTGTGCGGTGCCGGGAGCGGCGAACAGGAGCATCCGCCCGCGGTGGACCGCGACCGGTCCGGAGCCGGGCCCCGCGGCCCACAGGTGGTCGAGCATGCGGCGCCCGAACATCGAGGGGACGTTCACGACGTCGAAGACCGTGCCGCAGGGCAGCACGCCGGGGGCGGTCGGGCGGCCCTCCCACAGGGCGAGGGTGCTGCGCGGATGCGTGGCCGCGGACGAGAGCCAGGCAGCGCCGGCCGCCGTCACCTCGCCGACCTGGTGGCCGCCCTCGTCGCGCAGGAGCCGGAAGATGTCCAGCTCGTCCGTGCCCCCGGGCACCGTCCCGCGGCGGCCGACCGCCGTGAGCGGGCCGCCGCCCGTCGCCGTCCCGTGAACGCCGCTTCCCCTGCCGTTGTCGCTGCTCATGCTCTACGTCTACCGGCTGGCCACGTCCGCCTTCGGCGGCTTGGCGGAAACGGGGACAGGGCGGGGCGGGAGGGCGTATCTTGCGCTCCGGCATATGCCCCGGGCTCGTGGTCGCAGCGGATCCGGCCGGCCCTAGGGAGTCTCGCCGCCGCGCAGCAGGTCGCGGCCGAACTCGATCATCTTCTTCGCGTAGTCCTCGGTCCACTGGGCCCGCTCCGCCACGTCGGCGGGGGTCAGCCGGTCGAAGCGGCGGGGATCGGCGAGCTGGGCCGCCGCGATCGCCTGGAACTCGACCGCCCGGTCGGCCGCGGCCCGGAAGGCCAGCGCGAGCTCGGTGGAGCGGCTCAGGAGCGCCCGGGGGTCGTCCATCGACTCCAGGTCGAAGAAGTGCTCCGGGTCGGCGATGGCCTCGGACGGCTCGAAGAGCAGCGGCGCCGGCCTCAGCCGCTGCCGCTCCTCTTTCCGCTCGTGCTCCGGCATGTCTGTCCTCCCACGGGCAGCTCGACGTTCGGGCTCCGGGGCGCCCGGGCCACCGTCCATTGTCCCGCCCCTGCGCAAGGGGGCGTTCCGGGGGCCTCTGCCCCGAGGCGCCCCGGCGCATTCGACCCCGCCCATCGGAACGGGTGTGCGCCGGGGCCGCCCACCCGGGCTTGGCGGCTCACCCGACGGTGCTCGCGGGGGCTTCGGGTCAGGGCCGGTGGCTCACGCGGTGTTCGGCGAGGTGGGCCAGGACCGCGTGGTTGGCCTCCCAGCCGTCCGGGAACTTCACCGTCACTCCCAGCTGGACCGGTTCCGTCGAAGGGTGGTCGTCCAGGAGGTCGGTCACGCCCGCGCGGGACACCACGATGCAGGCGTGCCGGTGGCGGGAGGCCAGGACGCACAGGCGGCCCGTCTCCAGGTGGAAGGCCGTCGCGTCCGGGCGGCCCGAGAGGGGGTGCAGGACGACCGTGACGTCGAACTCCCTTCCCTGGAGCCGGTTCGCGGTGTCGACCGCCACCCCGCTCACGCCGAGCTCCGCGAGCGCCGCGCGGATCGCGGCGGCCTGGTCGCGGTGGGCGGTGCCGACCGCGATCCGGTCGGCGGTGAGCGGGACCGGGTCGGGGGAGCGCTCGCTGGTCGCCGCGCCGCCCCGGTCCAGGAGGCGGCGGACGACCCGGGCGGCCGCGCGGACCGCCTCCGGGTCCGTGCGCGGGGTGTGCCGGGCCGGCAGTTCGAGCAGGGCCCAGCCCGATTCGGCGGCCTCGTCGAGCGCGCGGTCCGGCGCCGAGCCGTCCGAGGCGACGCCGAAGGCGAGGCGCCGGTCGCCGTGACCGGTGCCGCTGCGGAACGGCGTGAACGGGTAGAACGCCTTCGAGACCAGCGGCGCCGCCGACGCCGGGAGCCGCCAGGACACCGGCAGGCGGTGCTGCGGCAGCTCCGGGTTGTGCGCGAGCAGCGTGGAGACCGCGCTCGCCGACGGGTCGTAGGACAGCCCCGCCCACTGATCGGCGTCGGCGATCGCGAACGGGTCGAGCTGGCCCGGGTCGCCCACGAACAGCGCCCGCTCGAAGAGCCCGGCGACGGCGAGCAGCGCGTCGGAGCGCATCTGGTACGCCTCGTCCACGATCGCGTGCCGCCAGGGCTCGACGTCCTTCACATGCGCCCACTTCGCGGCCGTCGAGATCACCACGTCGAGCCCCGCGAGATCGCCCGCCTTCGACGACTTGCGTACGTTCTCCAGCTCGTCGAGCGCCTTGTCGTACGGGTCGCTGTCGTTGCTGTGCAGCCGGCCGACCGGCAGCCCGGGGGCCTTCTCGGCGAGGCGCACCACCAGGTCGTCGACCTGCGAGTTGGTCTGTGCCACCACCATCAACGGGCGCCCCGCGGCGGCCAGTTCGAGGGCCGCGCGCACCACGAGCGTGGACTTGCCCGCACCCGGCGGCGAATCCACGACGACGCCGCGCGCCGAGCCGTGCAGGGTGTCGGCCAGGATCGCCTCGGTGGCCGCGGTCGCCGCGGCCCCGGGATCGAAGACGGTCACAGGAGGTCCTCGGGGGTCGGCGCGTCGGGCTGTTCGGCGGTGGCGGAGCCGGGCGGCCCGCCGTGCGTCCAGGGCGTGGCTTCCGGATCGGGCAGCTTGGGGGCGCCGCGCTGCTCGTGCTCGAACAGCGTCCAGCAGATCCGGTCGCCCTTCTCGGGGACGGAGCCGGGTGCCGGGTCCTTGGCGCGGCCCATCTTGTCCAGGACGCGCAGCACGAGCGCGCCGCCGGGCTCGTACGCCACGAACTCGGCCTTCTGCGGCTTGCCGTCGAGCGAGCGGTAGACCTTCGCGCCCTCGGCGAGGTGCGGGGCGTCGTCGGTGCGCAGGGTGAGCAGTGGGCGGGGGCTGGGCCGCTTGGACTCCGACCAGGCCGGGGTCACCTCCACGACCTCGCCCGCGAACGCCTCGCCCGACAGCCTGCGGCCCGCCATCACCAGCGGGTCGTCCAGGGCCTCGCCCGCCTCCAGCTCGGCCTGCGCGCGCTCGCGGCGCAGCAGCTTGGTGGCGGCCGTCACCGCGTCGTCGCGGCGGGGCTGGGGCGGCTCACCCGCGGTGATCCGGTCGCGGTGGCCGGTGAACGACCAGCGGTCGCTCGTCCAGCGCGCGGCGGCCCGCTCGCCCTCGGGAAGCTCCCGCAGCAGATCGAGGGCGCGCCACACCGCCGACCAGGTCGGCATCAGCTGGGCAGCGAGCAGGCGGCGGATCTCCCGCTCCGCTGCGGTCAGTTGACCGAGGCGGTCGTCGGCTGCCAGGCCGTCCTCGGCCGCCTGCAAGGCCTGCCGGACCCGGTCGTAGCGCTCCACGGCGGGCGCGAGCAGCCGGTTGTCGAACGCCGGGTCGGTGGCCGGGCCGGCCGGCGGGCACAGGAGCTGGCCGTCCGCGCCCCGGGCCAGCTCGGCGCGGAGCGCCGCCTCGGCACCGATCTCCCCGGCGGGCGGGTCGATCCAGGCGAGCAGGGCGCCCAGATGCTGGTCCTCCAGGCTGGACTGGCCGGTCGCCCAGTGCCGGTTCAGGAGGTCGGTCGCGGCGAGCAGCAGCGCGGCGCCGGGGGTGCGGGCCCGCTCGCCGTAGTGCGTGAACCAGCGGCCGAGCAGGGGGACCCGGGGCGGCGCGGGGTAGGGCGCGTCGGGGTCCTGCTCGGCGGTGCGGCGAAAGCGCATCGAGCGGCCGAGCAGGCGGACGAAGTCGACACCGGCCCGGCCGGGGACGATCAACTGCGGCGCGTCCGCGCACAGTTCGACCTCGACCTTGGTCTTCTTGCCCGTCTCCGGGTCGGTCTCGGAGCGCTCGGTGAGCTCGATGTCGGCGGCGTACGCGTCCAGGTGCGGCAGGACGGCCTCGGCGAGGTCGGCCAGGAAGGTGAAGCGCAGATCGCGGTCGCGGGGCTGGGGGACCACCAGCAGCGTCGGGGCCTCGCGGTCGGTGCCGACCAGGGCGCCGAGCGGGGCGCCCGCCTCGCCCGCCGTGGTGAGCGGCACGAACACGAGGGGCCGCTCGCTCAGATGGCGGTGGCGGACGGTGGTCAGCGGCTGGGCGCGGCCGGACTCGACGGCCTCCAGGCGGGCGAGCGTGGTGATCAGCGACACGGGGCACCCGCCTCCGCGCGCAGGGCGGCCGCGCGGCGCACCGCCGCCACCGTCGGATCCGCCGGGTCGCCCGACTCGCCGCGCGCGGCCGCGAGGACCTCTCCGACGGTCGTCAGGGAGCCGAGCTCGCCGCGCAGCGAGCGGCCGAGGGCGGTCACCGTGCCCTCGTCGCGGGCCCGGCCCCGGCAGTGGAAGGCCAGCTCGCAGGCGGCCAGGCACTCCGGCGCGTACACCGCGGGCACGGCCTCGACCGCCGTGGCGAGGGACGCGCCGGACTGGCCGTCGAGATCGAACGTGGTGCCCGGGGGCAGCTCGTCCGCGATGTCCTCGATCCGGGCCAGGCGCGTCAACTGCCGCCGGGTCACGGCGAGTTGCTTGCGTACGTCGATGACGGAGGCGGTCGGCAGATTGGAGAAGTCCTTGGGGCAGACGAGGAGCACCGAGTGGTCCACCGAGGCGCCCTTGGTGAGCACCGCGACCCGCTCCAGGGCCAGCACGTACACCGCGGACTGGCGGGCGGCCGCGCCGACCTTCGACGCGTCGGCCGCCGCGTCGATCATGGGGAAGGACTTGATCTCGACCACCGTCCAGCGGCCGTCGGGGTGGACCACCACGGCGTCCGGCTCCAGGTAGGCGGGGGAGCCCGCGACCTCCAGGGCCAGCATCGGATGGTCGAGCAGCGCCCAGCCGCCCGACTCGGTGGCCTCGCGCAGGGCGAGCGCGGTGCGGGCCGCGCGGCCCTCGGGGCCGGCCGCCGCGAGATCGGGGGTGAGGGCCTGGCCCGGCGGTTCGGCGCCCGCGCCCATCCGCTCGTGCAGCAGGCGCAGCAGCTCGGTGCCGCCGTCGCCCTTCACCTTCGCCTCGAAGGCGTTGCCGCGCATGAAGGCGAACTGGGACTGGCCGAAGGCCGCCGACGGCGAACCGATCGCCTCGGCGAGCGCGCCCTTGTCGACCCCGGCGCCGTCCAGCAGGGCGCGTCTGCGGCAGCCCGGGTTCGCGGCGAGGGCCGCGAGCGCCCGTGCGTCCAGCGGCCGGGCCGGGGTGGCCGGGCCGCGCAGTTCAGCGAGCCGTCGACGGAGCGCCGTCGTCGGCTTCTGCTCGGGTGTCGGAGGACGTCCGCTGCCCAGGGATTCGCTCACCCGCCGAAGTCTCGCATCCGGCACTGACAATCGAGGAGCCAGTGGCGGAAGAGGCGGGTGCGAAGCGGGTCCGTACGCGCTCCGCGAGCCGCAGCAGGGGCCGCGAGAGCAGCAGGCCGAGGCCCATCACGGCGACGCCCGCGACCGCGTCGAGCAGATAGTGGTTGGCCGTGCCCATCACCACGAACGTGATCGTCAGCGGATAGGCGACGGCGGCGATCCTGGTGATCCGGCTGCCGCCGAACCGCCACAGCATCACCCCGCACCACAGGGCCCACCCGACGTGCAGGCTGGGCATCGCGGCGAACTGGTTCGTCATGCCGCCGAGCCCGCGCGGCGCGCTGGCCTCGCCGCCCCACCAGCCGTGCGAGCTGTACTGGGCCATCGTGTCGGTGAAGCCGTGGACCGCCGGGAGCAGCCGGGGCGGGCAGGTCGGCAGGAAGGTGAAGCCGATCAGACCGAGCAGGGTCGAGGTCATCAGCCAGCCGCGGGCCGCCCGGTACTGCGTGGGGCGGCGGCGGAACATCCAGATCAGGACGGCCGGGGTGATGACGTAGTGCAGCGAGGCGTATATGAAGTCGGCGGGTATGCCCAGGGCCGGGGTGTGCGTGAACAGCCGGTTCAGCGGGTGCTCGGCGTTGAGGTGGAGGACCTTCTCCAGGCGCAGGATGGACAGGCCGTGCTCGACGGCCCGCGCCTCGTCACCGCGTACGATCAGCCGACCGAGCGTGTACGCCCCGTAGATGAGCGCGATGAGTGGGAGTTCGGTCCACCAGCGCGGTCGCGTGGCGTGCTGCGGCGGCTGCATCCGGCAGGTTCCCCCAACTGGTCCTCGGGCTGCCCGCTCGGGGCCTCCGGGTTTTCGACGTGCGTTCAACCGTACGGTGTAAGTGATGACCTTCACGCAGCACCCCGGCGTTCGGGACAGACGCCCAGGTCCGGCTCCTGGTTGCTTCGGGACGTGCGCGATGATGGTTATGGAACATTTCGTACGGATCGGGAGATAGCACTCATGGCAGCCGCCGCACCGCGCATCCTGCTGGCCCGGCACGGGCAGACCGAGTGGTCGCTCGCGGGCAAGCACACCGGCCGGACCGACATCCCCCTCCTGGAGGAGGGCCGGCGCGGCGCGAAGCTGCTCGGGGAGCGGCTGCACCGGGAGCCGTGGGGCGGGCTGCCCGGCGTCGAGGTCCGCACCAGCCCGCTCGTGCGGGCGTCCGAGACGTGCGAGCTGGCCGGGTTCGCGGAGCGGGCCGAGCCGTGGGACGCGCTGATGGAGTTCGACTACGGCGCGTACGAGGGCATGGCGCCGCCCGAGATCCAGGCCGTGCGGCCCGGCTGGTTCATCTGGCGGGACGGGGTGCCGGACGGCGAGACCCTGGCGGAGATCGCGGCGCGGGCGGACGAGGTGGTGGCCTGGGCGCGGTCCGCCGGGCGGGACGTGCTGGTCTTCGCCCACGGGCACATCCTGCGGGTGATCGCGGCGCGCTGGCTGGGCGAGGACGTGTCCTTCGCGGCCCGCATCCGGCTCGACCCGACGTCGCTGTCGGTGCTGGGGTGGGCGTACGGGGAGCCGGCGGTTGAGCGGTGGAACGATACGGGGCACCTTGAGCGGTGAGCGGCTGTGGGGGTGCGGCTTCCTCGGTGCTGCGGGGGGCTTCTCCCCGGGCCCTGGGGGGTTTGCCCGCCCTCCCGCCCGTGCGGCGGATTGAAGGGCCCAGCCCCTGGGGCTCCGCCCCAGACCCCGGCCATTTTGCCCACCCGCCCGCCCGTTGCCCGGGGTTGGCTGGCCCCGGCCCCGCGGGGCTCCGCCCCGGACCCCGGGGGGTTTGCCCACCCTCCCCCAAGCTCTTAATGAGCAGGGGGGACCCCCATCCCGTGCGGCAGGTCGAAGGGTTCGGGCCCTGGGGCTGTGCCCCAGACCCCCTGAGGGGCTGCGCCCCTCGGACCCCCCCCGGCAGGGGGCTGCGCCCCCTGCCCCCCCCGGTTCGGGGCTCCGCCCCGGACCCCGTATCGCGCCTGAACGGCGCTCGTCCTCAATCGCCGGACGGGCTGGGGATGCCTGCGCTGGCCCGCACCGAGGCCTTTAGGGGCGCGGGGAACTGCGCGAGAAGCGATCACGGTCCGCAGACGGAAACGGGGTTGGGGGCGCGGGGAACTGCGCGAGCAACCACGCACGGTCCGCAGCTCGAAGCGGACCCAGGGGCGCGGGGAACTGCGCGACCAGCCACCCACGATCCGCACCCGAAAGAGGCGGGACCCGGGGCGCAGCCCCAGGAAACCCACCCACCCCCATTCCACCCCCGGAGGGTTGCGGGAAGGGGCGGGGAGGGGCAAAACCCGGGGGCCCGGCCCCACCGCACCCCGCCCCACTCCCACACAAAACTGGTCCCACCCCCACACAAAACTGGCCGCGCCTACACCGCCACCGCCGCCGCCCGGCGTTCCAGGAAGGCCGCCACCTCGGGGGACGCCCGGTGCGGGGCCAGGATGCGGGACGTGTCGGCCAGCATCGCCTGGATCCGGGTGGACTGGACCTGGGGGAGGAGGTCCAGGACCGCCTGTCCGGCCGCCGCGGATTCGGCGGGGGCGCCCGCCCGGGCGAGATCGTCGGCCAGCTCCGCCCGGTACAGCGCCAGGTTGCGGGCGAAGTGCGGATCCTGGAGGTCGGCCGCCCGCTGGGCATGGCGGGCCGCCCGCGGCCAG
Organism: Streptomyces sp. CB01201; assembly: GCF_002803085.1. Taxonomy (GTDB): domain Bacteria; phylum Actinomycetota; class Actinomycetes; order Streptomycetales; family Streptomycetaceae; genus Streptomyces; species Streptomyces hundungensis. Next base: position 27,789 of record NZ_NNBJ01000017.1, read on the forward strand.
TCGCCGAGGGCCGACCAGCACTGCGCCTGGAGCATCTCCAGCTCGGCCTCCACGAAGAAGCTCATCCACTCGGGGTCGGCCGCCGCCGTGCCGCGCGCGAACTGGGCATGGGCCCGCGAGAGCGACTCCTCGCACGCCGAGCGGTCGCCGAGCCCCGCCCACCCGCCGGCCTCGCGCAGCGCGAGCAGCGACAGCAGCCGGGGCGAGCCGAGCGCCCGGGCCGCCCGGTCGCCCGCCTGTGCCGCCCGCATCGCCTCGCGCGGCCGGCCCATGTCCCGGGCCAGGAACGACATGTTGCAGAAGGCGTGCGCCTCAAGGCCCGGGTCACCGGCGAGCCGGGACGTGGCGAGCGCCTCCGCGTAGTGCGAGCGCGCCTCGCCGAAGCGGCCCGAGTCGTGCGCCAACCAGCCGACGGAGATGGCCAGTTCGCCGGCGCCGGCGTGCAGCCGTTCCTGGGTGGCGGCGCGGGCGGCGCTCGCGTCGAGCAGGGCGTAGGCGGTGCGCAGCGGCTGAGCGGCCCGCTGGTAGAGGCCGTCGGCGCCGTGCTGGTCGTCCAGGAGCCTGATCCTGCGGACCGCCTCCTCGACGGCGCTCACCTCGGCCTCGCCGACGCGCTGGACGGCATGGGCGGTTGCCGGGCCGAGGCCCAGCGAGACGGCCGCCACGGTGGCGGTGGAGCCCGTCATGAATGCGCGACGCAGCACGTCGCTCTCCTCGTGGTTCTGGTGGTGATGGTGATGGTGGTGGGATGCGTCGTGCGGGGGCGGGGCGGTGGGGCGGGGTGTGAGACGGAGCAGGGGCGCGCCGGACGTCGGGCGCGCACCTCGGCCCCGTACCGTCTCCCTCGTCGAGAACCCCAGATCCGTCAGGGTCAAACCCGGGAACATGTACCGAAATACTCGCTCGTAGGCGTAATTGGGACAGCGGATCTCGCCGTTCTCCACGCGCCCGATGTAACGGGCGTCGCAGGCGACCTGCTCGCCGATCTCGCGCGCGGCGCGACGGACCGCGGCCGCGAACTCGCCCGGTGAGCGGGTGCCCCTCAACTGCCGGAAGGCCAGGTTGGGTTCCCGTGTGAGCCGACCCGGACTCTGCGGGGTCCGCGTGTTCACCCGGGGGTCTGCCTGGGGATCTGGTGACGACGCCATGGCTGGACAGCTCTCTCTGGCGGGGTGATGCGGGCAAGAACGTACCTGCTGTGACGGGTTGTTCACACAGTGTTTGCGTACAAACCGGATATCTCACCCACGATCCGCCATGAACTGCCATCCTTTGCGGCGGCGTGCCGCCGTTCCCCTTGACGCGCAAGGGCGTTGAACCCCGTGGAGAGCACCAGATACACCGCGCGACGCGGAGGGCTTGCCTTGTTGGAGGACTGCGTGAACACCGATACCGACCTCGACTTCACCGTCTCCGGTACGCAGACGACGACCGTCCGTCATCCGCACTCACCCCAGGCGAGCGCGCCGCCGGCCGCCTCCTGCGGCGCCGCCGAGGAGCCCTGCGACCTGGTGACCGTGCCCGCCCGGCAGGGTCTGGAGGCCGTCGACATCATCCGCCGTGGCGCCGCCCCGGCCGCCGTCGGCCCGGTCCTGCACGACGGCGCCTGTGACACCCTCGGCTTCCTGGTGCCCTCGGGCACCGCCGCCGCCTGGGACGTGCCGGGCAGCGCCTGTACGGAGACCAACGGGCGCGGCCTGCGCATCGAGGGCCTGCCCGCCGCGCCCCCCGTCACCGGCTCGGGCTGGCTGCTGCCGCCGAACACCACCGAGGTCACCGACCCGGGCCTGCTGCGCGCGGCCCTGGGCGAGGCGGCCCGGATGATCGAGGCGGCCGACGGCATCCGCGAGGCCGAGGGCCGCTGAGGGGGCCCCGGCCCGGGAAGGCGGCACCCGTCCGGGCGGTCGATAATGGCCGGATGGCGAAGAGCAGCAGGCGGCGCGGGCCGGAGCCCGTGGTCGAGACGGTGGACGGCGGCCTGGCCGAACTCATACCCGACCGGGACCGCACCGGCGGATGGACGCTGCTGCTCGACGGGGCGCCCCAGTCCCACGTGGACCTCGAAGCCCCGGAGCGGCTGACCTTCGAGTACCAGCGCCGGCTCGGCCATGTCATCGATCTCGCCGCCCCGTCCGGCCAGGCCCTGAACGTCCTGCACCTGGGCGGCGGCGCCTTCACCCTGGCCCGCTACATCGCGGCCACCCGCCCCCGCTCCACCCAGCAGGTCGTGGAGCTCGACGCGGCCCTCGTCCAGCTCGTGCGGCGGGAGCTGCCGCTCGACCCCGGGGCCCGGATCCGGGTGCGCGGCGGGGACGCGCGGGCCGGGCTCGCCAAGCTGCCCGAAGCCTGGGCCGACCTCGTCATCGCGGATGTGTTCAGCGGGGCCCGTACCCCGGCCCATCTGACCAGTACCGAGTTCCTCACCGATGTACGCCGGGTGCTCAAGCCGTCCGGTACGTACGCCGCGAACCTCGCCGACGGGCCGCCGCTCGCGCACCTGCGGGGGCAGATCGCCACCGCCGCCGGGGTGTTCACCGAGCTGGCCCTCGCGGCCGACCCGACGGTGCTGCGCGGCAAGCGGTTCGGGAACGCGGTGCTCGTGTGCTCGGCGGTGCCGCTGCCGGTCGCCGAGCTGACCCGCCGGATCGCGGGGGACCCGCACCCCGGGCGCGTCCAGCACGGGCGCGACCTCGCGGACTTCACGGGTGGGGCGGTCGCGGTGAGCGACGCGAGCGCGAAGCCCTCGCCGGCCCCGCCCGCCTCCGCGTTCCGCTGAGGAGGAGGACGAGCGCGGGCCCGAGCCGTCCGGTCAGGTGTTGTTGATCTCCACCGAGGGCGGATGCCCGTTCCAGGTGCAGAACACCGACACGGTCTCGCTGCCGCGCGTGAAGGTGACCCGTATCCACTCCGTCTGGATCCAGCGCTCCATGCGCCAGCCGGACGCGGGCGTCGCCGAGACCAGTTGGGCCGAGGTGTCACCGAGGTCGAAGACGACCCGGCCGCCTGCCACGTTGTACCCCTGCACCGCGCCCGAGTTGGCCGGATTGCCCGAAGTGCCGGACGTGCCGGGCGACTTGCTCGTGGACGAGCCGGGTGAGGGCGTACGGCTGCCCGACGGCTTGCCGTCGCCCGCGTCCTTCGACGGCTTCCGGGAGGCGGGGGCGGCGGGGGACGGCGGGGGCGGGGTCTCCTTGGGGCGCCGGGTCGACGAGGCGTCCGGCGACGAACTCTGGCCGAGGCGCGCGTCTCCACTGATCGGCAGCGCGCGGGGCGGGTCGTACGCCGTGCCGGCCATCACCGTGTGGACGCCCCACCAGGAGAGCGTCACCGCCGCTCCGGTAGCGAGCGACCACGCCAAACCGTGTACGAGTCCTCTGTGCATCCGGGCCATACTGCACCACGCGCCCCACCCGTGTCCCACCAGCGCCGACTCCACTCCCGCGGGGGACTTCGATCCTCCGGATGGCGTACGGTGCGGCCCATGGCAAGTGTGCTCGTGGTCGAGGACGACCAGTTTGTCCGCTCCGCCCTCATCCGCCACCTCACCGAGGCCTCCCACACGGTACGGAGCGTCGGCACGGCACTTGAGGCGCTGCGCGAAGTGGCCCATTTCCGTTTCGACGTGGTCATCCTGGACCTCGGACTGCCCGATCTGGACGGGTCCGAGGCGCTGAAGATGCTGCGCGGCATCACCGACGTACCGGTGATCATCGCGACCGCGCGGGACGACGAGACGGAGATCGTGCGGCTGCTCAACGACGGCGCCGACGACTACCTGACCAAGCCGTTCTCGGTGGAGCACCTCTCCGCGCGGATGGCCGCCGTGCTGCGCCGGGCGCGTGCTACGGCCGGGGCCGAACCGCCCTCCCGGGTGCTCCAGGTCGGCGGTCTGCGCGTAGACCCGCTGCGCCGCCAGGCCGAGCTCGACGGCGCTCAACTGGACCTGACCCGGCGGGAGTTCGACCTGCTCGCCTTCCTCGCGGGACGGCCCGGTGTGGTGGTGCCGCGCAAGGAGCTGCTCGCCGAGGTGTGGCAGCAGTCGTACGGCGACGACCAGACCATTGATGTCCATCTGTCCTGGTTGCGGCGGAAGTTGGGCGAGACGGCCGCCCGGCCCCGTTATCTGCACACCCTGCGGGGCGTCGGCGTGAAGTTGGAGCCGCCGCGATGAGATGGGCGCTGGTCAAGGTCTGCCTCGCGGTCACCGTGATGGTCGTGGTCGCCTTCGCGGTGCCGCTCGGCATGGTCATCAAGGAGATGGCCCGGGACCGGGCGTTCTCCAACGCCGAACGCCAGGCCGCGGCGATCGGCCCGACGCTGTCCATCACCACCGACCGCGACGCCCTGGAGCGGGCGGTCGCCTCCACGCAGTCCGGCGCCGAGAACCGGATGGCGGTGCACGTCCCGGCGGACCCGGCCGTGCCCGGCAGCGCACCGGTGGACATCGGTACGCAGCGGGCGGCGGACAAGGACCTCGAAGCGACCCGGAAGGTCATCAAGGCATCGACGTCGGATGTCTCGGGCGGCTCGACCCTGCTTCAGCCGACCGCGCTGAGCTCCGGCCAGATCGCGATCGTCGAGGTCTTCGTGCCGGAGGCCGAGGTCACCAACGGTGTGACGACGGCCTGGGTGGTCCTCGCGGGTGTGGGCATCGGCCTGATCATCGGCTCCGTGGCGGTCGCCGACCGGCTCGGTGTACGCATGGTCCGCCCGGCCCAGCGGCTCGCGGGCGCGGCACAGGACCTCGGCGAGGGCAAGCTGGGGGCGCGGGTGCCCGAGGAGGGGCCGACCGAACTGCGCTCGGCGGCGGTCGCGTTCAACTCGATGGCCGACCAGGTCGTTCAACTCCTGGCCAATGAAAGGGAGTTGGCGGCCGATCTCTCGCACCGGCTGCGTACGCCGCTCACCGTGCTCCGGCTGAACGCGGCCTCCCTCGGGGACGGGCCCGCGGCCGACCAGACCCGGGCGGCGGTCGAGCAGCTGGAGCGGGAGGTCGACACGATCATCCGCACGGCGCGGGAGGCCAAGCCCAAGACGCAGCCCGCCGGGCCCGGCGCGGGCTGCGACGCCTGCGAGGTGATACTCGAACGGATGGAGTTCTGGTCCGCGCTCGCCGAGGACGAGGGGCGTGAGGTGCGGCTCGCGGGGGTCGACCGGCCGGTCCGCATTCCGGTCGCCCGGCCCGATCTCGTGGCCGTGCTCGACGCGCTGCTCGGCAATGTGTTCCGGCATACGCCGGAGGGGACGGCGTTCTCGGTGGACGTCCACAACGGGGAGGACGCGGTGATCGTGCTCGTCTCCGACGCCGGGCCGGGGATCGCCGACCCCCGGGCGGCGCTGGCCCGGGGCAACAGTGGCGGCCGTCCCGGCTCGACGGGGCTCGGCCTCGACATCGTCCGCCGGGTCGCGGAGTCCACGGGCGGGGATGTCCGGATCGGCCACTCCGTCCTGGGCGGCACGGAGGTCCGGCTCTGGATCGGCCTCGGCCGTCCTGCTCCGACCCGCCGAAGCCACCGCCTCCGCCGGCGGGGCGTGTCGGCCTAGCCCCCCGGGGCCTCCGGGGCTCTGCCCCGGGCCCCGGGTTCTTGGCCCCTCCCCACCCCTTCCCGCAACCCTCCGGGGGTGGAATGGGGTGAGTGGGTGAGTGGGTGAGTGGGTGGGTTTCTCCGGGGGCTGCGCCCCCGGGCCCCTGATTCGGCTGCGGACCGTAGGGGCCGTTCGCGCAGTTCCCCGCGCCCCTGAACCCGATTTCGTCCGTTCACCGTGCGTGGCTGGTCGCGCAGTTCCCCGCGCCCCCAAAGCCTGGGTGGCGGCCCGCATCGGGACATTTCAGCCCGTCCGGCGTTTGAGGACGAGCGCCGTTCAGGTGCGAACGGGGTCTGGGGCGGAGCCCCGGGGGGGGGCCGGGCTTAACCTCCCCCCATCTGATCCTTAAGGCGAGCCTAAGATCCCCAAGCCCCGCCCCGCACGGGGCATTTGTCCGGATCCACCGGACTAGCGTGCTGCCCGCACCCCCCAAAGAAACCCCCGCAACGCAGAGGCAGGCACGGCATGGGCACCAGTACGCACCGGCGCAGGGCGAGCGGCAAGACCAAGGTGATCGGCGGCCTCGTCGCCGCGGCGGTCGTCGGCGGCGGAGCCTTCGCGCTCACCGGCACCGCCCAGGCCGCCTCGGTCGGCGCGGCGTACACCAAGACCAGCAGCTGGACCGGTGGTTACACCGGGCAGTACGTCATCACCAACGACAGCGGCAAGACGCTCTCCGACTGGACCCTGGAGTTCGACCTGCCCGCCGGCACCACCCTCGGCTCCCTCTGGAACGGAGACCAGACGGTGAAGGGGCAGCACGTCACGGTGAAGCCCCCGAGCTGGGACAAGGGCGGCCTCGCCGCGGGCAAGTCCGTGACCATCGGCTTCGTCACCTCCGCGAGCGGCACCGCGGGCGACCCGACGGGCTGTCTCATCGACCAGGAGAAGTGCTCGGTCGACACCGGGGCGACCCCGCAGCCCAGCGGCCGTCCCACCGGCCGGCCCACCGCCGAGCCCTCCCAGCCGGCGAGCACCAAGCCCACCGCCAAGCCGACCGCGCAGCCCTCCAAGTCGGCCACCCCCACCGCGATACCCACCCCGAGCAAGACGCCCTCCGGCGGCGGCACGGCGAGCGGCGCGGGCTTCGCCCCGTACGTCGACACCTCGCTCTATCCGACGTACGACCTCGCCGGCACGGCCGACAAGACCGGCGTGAAGCAGTTCAACCTGGCCTTCGTCACCTCCGGGGGCGGCTGCGCCCCGCTGTGGGGCGGCGTCACCGATCTGCCGGGCGACAAGGTCGCCTCCCAGATCGGCGCGCTGCGGGCCAAGGGCGGTGACGTCCGGGTCTCCTTCGGCGGCGCCTCCGGCTCCGAGCTGGGCCTGGTCTGCAAGAGCGCCGACGAGCTGGCCGCCGCGTACGGCAAGGTCATCGACGCGTACAAGCTCACCAAGGTGGACTTCGACATCGAGGGCGCGGCCCTGCCCGACACGGCAGCCAACGCCCGCCGTGCACAGGCCATCGCCGCGCTCCAGAAGTCCCACCCCGGCCTCGACGTCTCGTTCACGCTGCCGGTGATGCCGGAGGGTCTGACCCAGCCCGGCGTCGACCTCGTCGCCGACGCCAAGAAGAACGGCGTCAAGGTGTCCGCCGTCAACATCATGGCGATGGACTACGGGCCCTCCTACAGCGGTGACATGGGTGACTACGCGATCCAGGCCGCCACGGCAACCCAGGCTCAGATCAAGGGAGTTCTGGGCCTGACGGACGCCGCCGCCTGGAAGGCCGTCGCGGTCACGCCGATGATCGGCGTCAACGACGTCAACGTCGAGAAGTTCACCGTCGCCGACGCCGCCAAGCTCGTGGACTTCGCCAAGTCCAAGGGCCTGGCCTGGCTCTCCATGTGGTCCGCCGCCCGTGACCAGCAGTGCCCCGGCGGCGCCAAGAACTCCGCCGACCCCACCTGCTCCTCGATCACCCAGGACCCGCTCGCCTTCACCAAGGCCTTCGGCGCGTACAAGTAGCCCAACAGACAAGGGCCTTGACCCCACCGAACCAGCGTCCCGGCCGGTGCACACCTTCCCCCCACGCCGGCCGGGGCGCTTCGGCGCGTGGACGCCCCGGCGACGCTTCGGTGCGGGGGCGCACGGGCGAGCGATGCCGCCGGCCCGTGCGCCGCGTCCACCCTCGGGCGCGGCCCCGCCCGCCCCGGGGCTGCCTCACACCCGGGACGTCCGCCACTCCTCCGCGTAGTCGTTGAAGATCGCCCGCAGGTGGTGGCCGATCTTCAGGTAGTCCAGGTCGTCGAGGTTGGCGAGCGAGACGCGTACCGACCACTCGGGGCCCTCGAAGCCGCCGCCGTTGAGCAGCACGACGCTGGTCTGCTCGGCGAGCCGGAACAGTGGGTCGACGGGCTCGTAGTTCTTTTCCAGGAAGGCCGCGAAATCCTTGCCGTGGACGCGCTCGGCTTCGGCGAGCAGATCGAGCTCGATGTAGTAGCCGGCTCGCTTGGGATCGTCCGCGATCTTCATCTGGGCTCCCTCCAGGAGGAGTTCGAGCCGCTGGTTGACGATCGCGCGGATGCGGTGCTTGTACGCCTGGCCCTCCTCCAGGAGGTCGAAGAGCGAGAACAGGCTCATCATCACCTGCTGCGGCAGCGAGAGGCCCGCGGTGTGGTTGAGGGCGACCTGCCGTGAGTCGGCGACCAGGCGGTCGATGAACCGGATCTTGGACGGCTCCAGGCTGAGCGTCCCGTACCGCTTGTCCAGGCGCTGCTTCTCGGACTGCGGAAGCGCGGCGATCAGCTCGTCGATCACGTTGTCGTCGTGCAGCGCGATCACGCCGAGCCGGTGCCCGGTGCAGCCGTAGTGCTTGGAGTACGAGTAGACGAGCAGGGTGTTGCGCGGCACCTCGGCGGCGATCGAGCGGAAGTCCTCCACGAACGTGCCGTACACGTCGTCCGTGACGATCAGCAGGTTCGGGTTCGGCCCGGCCACGATGTCCTTGATCTGCTGGGTGACCCGGTCGCTCAGCGCCAGCGAGGGCGGGTTGGACGGGTTGACCAGGCACACCAGCTTCACGCTCGGATCGGCGAGCTTGGCGACCTCCTCGGCGGGATAGCGCCATTCGCGCACCCCGGTCTCGGTGAACAGGCTGGCCTCGACGCGCACCACGTCGAACTCGTAGGTGTCGAGTTCGGGGATCTCGATGTACGGCGTGAACACCGGCACCATCAGGGCGATCCGGTCGCCCTTCTTCAGGACCCCGTTCTTCATCAGGGAGTCGAAGATGTAGCACATGGCCGCCGTGCCGCCCTCGGTCGCGAACAGCGACAGGTTGTCCTGCGGCGGACGCTTGTCGAACATCTCGTCGGCGAGGTAGCCGCGCACGATCTTCTCGGCGTGCACCAGCATCCGGTCGGGCACCGGGTAGTTGTCGCCGATCGAGCTGTCGGTGAGCTCGTGCACGAACTCGTCGCGGTCGAAGCCGAACCGCTCGACGGCGTACGCGATGCACCTCTCCAGGAGCTCGATGCCGGGCAGGTCCGGGTGCTGGCGCACATAGCTGTCGAAGCGTTCGGCCGCGCCCTGCTTCTCGGGCATGCCGCCGAGGTTGTCGGCGGTCCACACCCGGCGGGACTCCGACAGTGCGAAGTAGCCGAGCGCGTAGAAGGCCTCGCGCGGTCCGGTGGCCACCCAGTTCGGGTTGCCGCGGCCCGCGTTGAGCATCTGCCGTGACGACTTCTCCTTCTGGCCCGGCTCGTCCTCCTGTACCGCCTGGGCGATCTGGATGAACTTGTCTTTCAGCTCGAACGGCGAGAGCTGGGCGAAGGACTGGATTTCCTCACGGGTGAAGGTGGTCTTCGGCACGGAACTTCCTTACGTACGTGAGCGGTTGAGGGTTCTCGGTGGCTGATCTCGGTGGCTGATCTCGGTGGCTGGTCTCAGTGGTTGAGGAGGATGATCACGGCACCCCAGATGGTGAGCAGGACGTTGCTCATCGCGTAGGGGATCGTGTAGCCGAGCGTCGGGATCTGGGATCTGGACGCCTCGTTCACCGCGCCGAACGCGGCCGTCGTGGTCTCGCCGCCCGCCAGGACGCCCATCAGGATCGGGAAGCGGATCTTCTGGATGTAGTGGCCCACCAGGAAGCCGACGAGCAGCGGTACGACGGTGACCACCACGCCCCACAGCAGCAGGGACCAGCCCGCCGTGGACAGGCCGCTGGTGAAGCCGGGCCCGGCGTTCAGGCCGACCACCGCGATGAACAGGCAGAGCCCGAGGGTGTCCATGAACCACTGGGCGCCGGGCGGGACATTGCCGTACGTCGGGTACTTGGAGCGGATCCAGCCGAAGACCAGACCCATGATCAGGGCGCCCCCGGAAGTGGAGAGCGAGATCGGCACGCCGCCCGCCTTCAGGGCCGGGATGCCGATCAGGGCGCCGAGGAAGATGCCCAGGCACACCCACACCATGTCGGTGGCGAAGCTGGTCGGCACCGGCTTGCCGATCGCCTTGCCGGCCGGGCCCACCAGCCGCTTGGGCCCGGTCAGGATGAGCGTGTCGCCGCGCTCCACCGGGGTGGAGAGCCGGTAGGGGAACTCGGTGCCCGACCGGTACAGCTTGTCCACGTACACCCCGACCATGAACGGCTCCTGCCGCAACTCACCGATGGTCTTGCCCAGTTGGGCCTTCTCGGAGGCCACCACGTGCAGCGTCTCGGTCTGGTAGCCGAGCAGCTCCACGTCGTCGCTCTCGCCGCCGATGCGGGTGCGGGCGTCATAGGTGACGAGGTCGCCGCGGATCGCGCTGATCGCGACGGTGTCGCCCAGGTGCAGGACCGTCTGCTGGTCGTGCTGGAGCACGGTGCCGTCGCGCCGCACCGCGGTGATGTAGACGCGGCGGCCGAGCTGCTTCTGCTGCTGCTCGAAGTCGTCGATGGTGCGGCCCACGATGTCGGGGCGTTCCACCTTGTAGGCGCGCAGCACCACCTCGTAGTAGCCCGCGCCGAGGTCGGGATCGTCGCCGGGCGCGTCCAGCTCCTTGGCCAGCTGGGCGCTCTCGGCCGCCAGGTCCCTGCGGTAGAGCCGGGGCAGCACCGAGGCCAGGAGCAGCGCCGCGCACACGGTGCCGAGCGGATAGCAGACCGCGTAGCCGATGGCGACGAGGTTCTCCTCGCTCTTGACCTGGGCGGGGCTGAGGCCCGGCAGGTTGCCGATGGCGTCCTGGGCGACGCCGATCACGGCGGACTGGGTGAGCCCGCCGCCGAGCAGCCCGGCCGAGAGCCCGGGCCCGTACCCGAGCATCGAGGCGAGGCCCCAGGACACCAGCAGGCCGGTGACGCAGACGACCAGCGCGTTGAAGACCTGGGGCAGGCCGTCCTTCTTCAGGCCGCGGAAGAACTGCGGGCCGACCCGGTAGCCGAGCGCGAACAGGAACATCGTGAAGAAGAGGTTCTTCACGGTCGCGTCGATCGGCACCTTGAACTGGGCGCCGAGGAACAGGCCCACGATCAGGCAGCCGGTGACCGCGCCGAGCCCGATCGCCTTGTAGCGGACCTTGCCGAGCAGGAAGCCGAGCGCGATGGTGACGAACACCAACAGCTCGGGGTGCGGCTGGAAGATGTTCCGGTTGATGAAATCGATCATGTTCAGGCTCCGAGGACGCCGACGAGGACCGGACCGGTCAGGGGCAGCAGGAAGTTCGAGAGCGTGTACGTGATGGTGTAGCCGAGCATCGGTACGGAGCTCTGGGCGACCTGGGTGATGGAGGTGATGGCGGGCGTCGAGCACTGCTGCCCGGCGATGGCGCCGATCAGGAGCGGCTTCTCGATCTTCAGCAGGGCCCGCCCGACGACCAGCGAAAGGGTGGCCGGGATCAGCACCATCGCGATTCCGGCGAACGGGAGCAGCGCCCCGTACTGCTTGAGCAGCGGCCAGGCCTGCGGCCCCGACACCAGGCCGGTGCAGGCGATGAAGACGGCCAGGCCCATGTCCTTGAGGGTGGTCGCGGCCTGCGGCGGGAACGCCCCGAAGGTCTGCTTGCGGGAGCGGAACCAGCCGAACACGAGACCGGAGATCAGGCAGCCGCCGCCGGTGCCGAGCGAGAGCGGGATGTCACCGGCCCGGACCACGATCTGGCCGAGCAGCGAGCCGCAGACGATGCCGAGGCCGAGGTAGATGAAGTCGGTGGCGTCGTTCTTGACCACCGCGCCGATCTTCGCGACCAGCTTGTTGAGCCCGGAGCGGGCGCCGACCAGGGTGAGGACGTCACCGCGCCGCAGCACGGTGTCCGGGTTCGCCGGCAGGTGCTGGTCGTTGCGGATCACATCGGTGACGTACACGCCCTGCTTGATGAACTCCGGGTGGGTGCGCTGGAGTTGGTCCAGGCTCTTGCCGTCGGCGGACTTCTCGGTCATCGCGACCTGCGCGGTGGCCAGCGGCGAGTCCAGGCCCGGGATGCCGGGCGTCTCGGGGCCGATCTCGCGGCCCGCCTCGATGGCGTTGGCCCGCCGGCCGACCACGAGCACCAGGTCGGACAGGGTCAGTTCGACCCCGGGTTCGGGGGTGATGGCGCGGCTGCCGCGGCGCAGCGCCTCGATGGTGATCCGGCCGCCGAGTGAGGTCTCCAGGTCGCCGATGGTGCGTCCGTCGGCCGTCGTCACCAGATAGGTGCGGCCCACCAGGCCCGGCAGCGCCTCGCGCTCGTCGGCCTCCAGGCCGTGCTCGCCCCCGCCGCCGCGCATCTTCTCCCACAGCTGCCGGGACGCGTCCCGCAGGTTGATGCGCAGCATCATCGGCATGATCTGGCTGGTGTAGATGACGATGGTGATGAGGCCGAAGAGGTAGCAGACGGTGTACGCGGTGGCCACATGGCCCTGGTAGTCGCTGACCTGGGCCGCGCTGAGGCCGCTCAGCTTGCCGATGGCCTCGGTCGCGGTGCCGACGACCGCGGACTCGGTGGCGGCGCCGGCCAGGATGCCGGACGCGGTGCCGACGTCGAGCCCGAAGGCCTTGGCCAGGCCGAAGGCGATGCCGAGCACGCAGACCAGCTCGATCAGGCACAGCGTGAAGAAGCGCAGGCTGCCGCGGTTGAGGTTGGCGAAGAACTGCGGGCCCGCGAGATAGCCGAGCGAGAAGATGAACAGGGCGAAGAAGACCGTCTTGACGTCACCGGAGACCTGCACCTTGGCCCAGGCGCCCATCAGGAGCGACACGATCAGGGTGCCGCAGATGCCGCCGAGCGTGATCGGCCCCGCCCGCAGCTTGCCGACGAGGTAGCCGAGCGCCAGGCAGAGGAAGAGGGCGAGTTCCGGGTGGTCCTTGAGGATGCCCATTGCGGCTCAGCCGAGCCGGGGGGCACGCGCGACGTACGGGACGACCGGGTTGTATATGGACACAAGGTGCATAAAGCCGAAATTAACAGCGGACGGGGGCGGCGGCACCCCGGTCCACCGCCCCGCCCCGCTTCCGCCGACTGCTCTGCCGCCGTTCCCCGTGCCGCTCCTGCCGTGGTGTCAGGCCTTCGGCACCAGCGGCAGTTCACCCGTTCGGGCCAGCTCCGCGTACCAGCGGGCGCTCGACTTCGGGGTGCGCGCAAGGGTCGCGTAGTCCACGTACACCGCGCCGAACCGCTTGCCGTACCCGAACGACCACTCGAAGTTGTCCATCAGGGACCACAGGTAGTAGCCCCGCACATCCGCACCCGCCTCCATCGCCCGGCGGACCGTCGCGAGGTGGTCGTGCAGATAGCCGATCCGGTCCGGATCGTGCACCGAGCCGTCCGGGCCCGGCCCGTCCTCGCAGGCCGCGCCGTTCTCGGTGATCAGGAGCGGCAGGCCCGGCGCCTCCTTGGTGTAGCGAAGGAGCAGGTCGTACAGGCCCGACGGGTCGATGGTCCAGCCCATCGCGGTGCGCTCGCCCGGCGGCTGGTGGAAGGCGACCGAGGCGGCGCCCGGCCACGGCGAGTGCGCGCTGGCCCCGTGCCCGTCGGCGCGGGCGTCCGCGCGCCGGGGGTCCGCGCCCCGGGGGTCCGCCGCCGACACCAGCGAGGTCGTGTAGTAGTTGAGGCCGAGCGCGTCCAGCGGCTGCTGGATCGCGCGCAGATCGCCGTCCTGGACGAAGGACCAGTCGGTGACCGGGGCCGTGTCCGCGAACAGGTTCGCCGGATACGCGCCGTGCAGCATCGGCCCGTGGAAGATCCCGTTGGCCAGGTCGTCGATCCTGCGCACCGCGGCCAGGTCCGCCGGATCCGGTGAAAGCGGCCTGATGACGGCTGAGTTGAGGCTCACCGCGATCTGGTCGCGGGCCGGAAGCGCCGCTCGCAGCGCGGAAGTCGCCTCGCCGTGCGCCAGGTTGAGGTGGTGGGCGGCGCGCAGTGCGGCCGCCGGTTCGGTGCGGCCGGGTGCGTGCACGCCCGATGCGTACCCCAGAAAGGCGCTGCACCAGGGCTCGTTGAGGGTGATCCAGTGCTCGACCCGGTCGCCGAGCGCGGCCCCGACGAGCGCCGCGTACTCGGCGAACCGGTGCGCGGTGTCCCGGGCCGGCCAGCCGCCCGCGTCCTCCAGCTCCTGGGGCAGGTCCCAGTGGTAGAGGGTGAGCGCGGGCTGGATGCCGTGGTCGAGCAGCTCGTCGACCAGGCGGCGGTAGAAGTCGAGGCCGAGCTGGACGGCGGGCCCGCGCCCGGTGGGCTGGACCCGCGACCAGGACACCGAGAACCGGTACGCGGTGAGGCCCAGGTCCGCCATCAGCGCGACGTCCTCGCGCATCCGGTGGTAGTGGTCCACGGCCACGTCCCCGGTGTCCCCGCCGTCGGTCCTGCCCGGGGTGTGGCTGAAGGTGTCCCAGATCGACGGGGTGCGGCCGCCCTCGGCCACCGCCCCCTCGATCTGGTAGGCGGAGGTGGCGGCGCCCCAGAGGAACCCGGGCGGAAAGCGGTCGGACATAACGGCACTCCCAACAAGCGCATGGGTGACGGGACTTGGGGCCACCGAGAGATTCCCCGGGGCCGAGATGGGGGCTAGCCCTTGACCGCGCCCTGCATGATCCCGCCCACGATCTGGCGCCCGAACAGGACGAACGCGAGCAGCAGCGGCAGCGTGCCGAGCAGGGCGCCGGCCATGATGACCGACTGGTCGGGGATGTAGCCGCGGCCGAGCCCGGTGAGGGCCACCTGGACGGTGGGGCTGCCGTTCTGGGTGAGCGCGATGATCGGCCAGAAGAAGTCGTTCCACGCCATCACGAAGGTCAGCATCCCGAGCACCGCCATCGCGGGCCTGGCCACCGGGAACACGATGTGCCACACCACCCGCCAGCTGCTCGCCCCGTCCACCCGGGCGGCCTCGACCAGCTCGGTCGGCAGCGCCTCCACCAGGTACTGCCGCATGAAGAACACCCCGAACGCGCTGACCAGGGTCGGCAGGATGACGGCCTGGAGCTGGTCGGTCCAGGACAGCTTGGCGACCAGCATGTACAGCGGGACGACGCTGAGCTGCGGCGGCACCATCATCGTGCCGATCACCAGGATCAGCAGGAGGTTCTTGAAGCGGAAGCGCAGCTTGGCGAAGGCGAAGCCGGCCAGGGTGGAGAAGAAGACCGTGCCGGCCGCGATGCAGCCCGCCACGATCGTCGTGTTGAGCAGGGCCGTGCCCATGTTGGCGTCGGTCCAGGCGATCCGGAGGTTCCTGAACAGGTTGGAGCCGAACCAGAACGGCGGCGGGGTCTGCGCGAGCCGGGTGTTGGTGCGGGACGCGGCCACCGCCGTCCAGATCAGCGGGAAGAGCGATCCGGCGGTGAACACGATCAGGACGGCGTAGGTGAGCCGGCCGCCGTGCAGCTGGCGTCCGGCGCGCTGGGCCCTCAACTCATCATCCCCTTGCGCAACTTGCGGGAGACGAGCCAGTTCACCGCGCCGATGAGGAGCAGGATCAGGAACATCGCCCAGGCGATCGCCGAGGCCCGGCCCAGGTGCAGGTTCACCCAGCCCTGCTCGTACAGGTACAGGCCGAGCGTCTGGAACTGGTGGTCCGAGCCGCCGGTGGCGCCCGCGGAACCGTTGAACAGGAGCGGCTCACCGAACAGCTGGGTCGCGCCGATCGTCGAGACGACCGCCGTGAACAGGATCGTCGGGCGCAGCGCCGGGATCGTCACATGCCGGAACTGCTGCCACCGCGAGGCCCCGTCGAGCGCCGCCGACTCGTACAGATCGGCGGGCACCGCCTGCATCGCGGCCAGATAGATCAGCGCGTTGTAGCCGGTCCAGCGCCACACGACGATGGTGGAGACGGCGAACTGGGGTGCCCAGCCGCCGTTCTGCCAGTCGATGTGGTCGAACCCGACGAGCCCGAGGGCCCAGTTGACCATTCCGTAGTCGCGCCCGAAGAGCAGCACGAACACCAGCGTCGCGGCCGCCACGCTGGTGGCGTACGGGGTGAGGACGGCGACCCGGAAGAACATCGAGCCGCGCAGCTTGTAGTTGAGCAGATGCGCGATGCCGAGCGCGATGAGCAGCTGCGGCACGGTGGAGAGGACGCCGATGGTGACGGTGTTGCGCAGCGCGTTCCAGAAGAAGTCGTCCGAGAGCAGCCGCGAGAAGTTCCTGAGGCCCACCCACGTCATGTCGTTCGGCGAGGTCAGCTCGACCTGGTGCAGCGAGGCCCAGCCGGTGTAGAGCAGCGGGAAGAGGCCGAAGGCCGCGAAGAACACGAAGAAGGGCGCGATCAGCGCGTACGGGCTCCAGCGCATGTCCCGCCGGTAGCGGCGGCTGCGCCGCTCCTCGGCGCGGGCCCGGCCGGGGGCCGTGCCCTCCTGCCCGCCGGGGGCGGGGGAGGGCACGGCGGCCGTGGTGTCGCTCGCCATCGTCACTGGTCCAGAGCGTTGTCGATCGCCTTCACCGCGGCGTCCCAGCCCTGCTGCGGCGACTTGCCCTTCTGCTCGACCTGGAGCATGCCGATGTCGGAGAGGTTCTGCTGGATGATCTGGTCCTTGGGGCCGAGGAACTGCACCGGGGTGCCCTCGGCGGCCTTGGCGAAGATCTGGCCGATCGGCGCGTTGCCGAAGTAGGCGTGCTTGGCGTTGCCGACCGCGGGCAGCGCGTACGCCGCCTTGGCGCTCGGGAAGCTGCCGCGCTTCTCGAACAGGACGGCCTGCTGGGCGGGCGCGGTCAGCCAGGCGGCGAGCTTGGCGGCCTCCGCCTTGTGCTTGCCGGCCGAGGGCACGGTGAGGAAGGAGCCGCCCCAGTTGGAGGGCTTGGGCGCGGCGGCCACGTCCCATTGGTCCTTGCCGGCGGCCCCCGCCTTGTCCTGGATGTAGCCGAGCATCCAGGCCGGGCAGGAGACGGTGGCGAAGGAGGCGTTCGCGAAGCCCTGGTCCCAGGTCGGCTGGAACTGCTGGAGCTTGGCGGTCAGACCGTCGGTCGCGAAGGCGGCCGCGGTGTCCCAGGCCTGCTTTATGGCCGGGTTGGTCTTGTAGACGACCTTGCCGTCGGCGTCGTAGTAGCGGGTGGCGCTGGACCCGGTGATCGAGTTCAGCACGCCGGAGGCCGCGTCCACGAAGGCGGTGCCCGAGGGGGCCTTCGCCTTGTACTGCCGCCCGACCTCCAGGTACTTGTTCCAGTCGCCCGCCCACAGCTTGCCCACCGCGTCCCGGTCGGTCGGCAGACCGGCCTTGGCGAACAGGTCCTTGCGGTAGCAGATGCCGGTCGGGCCGATGTCGGTGCCGAGGCCCACCGTCCTGCTGTCCTTGGTGGTGGCCTCCGCCCACTTCCACGGCAGGAAGTCGTCCTTGTTCACGCCGGACGCCTTGGACAGGTCCTCCAGCTTGCCGCTCTGGGTCGCGGTGACCTCCGCGATGTTGCTGACCTCGACGGCCTGGATGTCGGCGAGCCCGCTGCCGGAACCGAGGTGGGTCAGGAGCTGCGGATAGTAGTTCTCGTTCCGCTCGATCGAGGTCTGCTTGATCTCGATGTCGGGGTGGAGCTTCATGTACGCGTCGTAGAGCCCGGCCTCCTTCAGGCCGAAGGCGCCGAAGACGCCGACGGTCAGGACGGTCTTCCCGCCGCCCCCACCGCCGCCCGCCGAGGAGCCGTCGGCCGCCGGGGACTTCCCGTCGTCGGCGCAGCCGGCGAGCAGCCCGGTACCGAGCGCGGCCACGGCCGCGAGGGCCGCCAGCCGCCTGGACATACGTGTACGCGTGCGCATTGCTTCCTCCAACTGTCGTCCGGGCCAAGCCAGTTGAGGCGGGTCGGCGCGGGCGGAAGGGATGCGGAAGGTGTATGGACCTACTACTGTGGGAGCGCTCCCAGCCGTGATGTGTTGAAGGTTCGCGGCTCCCTGTTGGACTGTCAAGGGACCGCGCAACGGCAGGGGATGACGTTCTCCGTCCGGCGGGGGCTGTTACTTTCACCGTCAGTTGCGCGAGTTGGGGAGGCAGACGTGACAGCAGCCCGCACGGCCAGGGCCCGGAGCGCGGGGCGGCCCACCCTCGAAGAAGTGGCCGCACGGGCCGGAGTCGGCCGGGGCACGGTGTCCCGGGTGATCAACGGCTCGCCCCGGGTCAGCGAGGAGACCCGCGCCGCCGTCGAGGCCGCCGTGGCCGAACTCGGCTACGTGCCCAACAGGGCGGCCCGTGCGCTCGCCGCCAACCGCACGGACGCCATCGCCCTGGTGGTCCCCGAGCCCGAGGCCCGGTTCTTCGCCGAGCCGTACTTCTCCGACATCGTGCGCGGGGTGGGCGCCGCCCTCGCCGACACCGAGATGCAGCTCCTGCTCACCCTGGTCGGCGGCGACCGGGAGCGGCGCAGGCTCGCCCAGTACCTCGCCTCGCACCGCGTCGACGGCGTGCTCCTGGTCTCCGTGCACGCCGACGACCCGCTGCCCGAGCTGCTCGAACAGCTCGGCATTCCGGTCGTCATCAGCGGCCGGCGCTCCGAGGACGAGCCGCTCGCCTCGGTCGACTCCGACAACTTCGAGGGCGCCCGCGCCGCCGTCGCCCATCTGGTGGCCGGGGGCCGGCGCACCATAGCGACGATCACCGGGCCGCTGGACGTGTACGGAGCCCGAAGGCGCCTGGACGGCTACCGGGCCGCCCTCGCGGACGCGGGCCTCGCGGAGCTGGCCGCGCACGCCGACTTCACGGAGGAGGGCGGCCGCCGTGCGATGGCCGAGCTCCTGGCCCGCGCCCCCGGCCTCGACGCCGTCTTCGCCGCCTCGGACGTGATGGCCTCCGGCGCTCGCCAGGTGCTGCGCGACCACGGCCGCCGCATCCCCGAGGACACCGCCCTGATCGGCTTCGACGACTCGTCCATAGCCCGCCACATGGACCCGCCGCTGACCAGCGTCCGCCAGCCGATCGAGGAGATGGGCCGCGCGATGGCCGAGCTGCTCCTGGCCGAGATATCCGCGACCGAACCGGCCCGGCCGAGCCTGGTGCTGCCGACGGAACTGGTGGTGCGGGCCTCTTCGTAGATCCGTACGCGAAGGGGCCCGTACGCGAAGAAGGCCCGAACCGCTTGCGCGGCCCGGGCCTTCTTCGATCAGGGTGAGTAACGGGACTCGAACCCGCGACATCCTGGACCACAACCAGGTGCTCTACCAGCTGAGCTATACCCACCATGCATGACCGGACTGTTGTGGTCTTGGGAAGTCCCTGGGGGCTTCCCTACCGGCCGAGAAAAAGTGTACAGGGTCCGGGAGGGTGCTCGTGCACCAGTTTCGAGGCACCCTCCCGGACCCCCTGTGGAGGGCTACTCCGCAGGCAGGACGTACTTCGCCGCGATGGCCTTCGCGGTGTCCGAGTCCGGGCCCGGCTGCGGCACGAAGACCGCCTCCCGGTAGTAGCGGAGCTCCGCGATGGATTCACGGATGTCCGCGAGCGCCCGGTGGTTGCCGTTCTTGTCCGGGCTGTTGAAGTACGCCCGCGGATACCAGCGGCGGGCGAGCTCCTTCACGGAGGACACGTCCACGATCCGGTAGTGGAGGTAGGACTCCAGGGTCGACATGTCCCGCAGCAGGAAGCCCCGGTCGGTACCGACCGAGTTTCCGCACAGCGGCGCCTTGCCCGGCTCCTTGACGTGTTCACGTACGTACGCCAGGACCTGCTCCTCGGCGTCCGCCAGCGTGATGCCGCCGGCCAGCTCGTCGAGGAGCCCGGAGGCGGTGTGCATGGTGCGCACCACCTCCGGCATGGTCTCCAGCGCGGCGTCCGGGGGGCGGATCACGATGTCCACCCCTTCGCCGAGTACGTTCAGCTCCGAGTCGGTGACCAGTGCGGCCACCTCGATGAGTGCGTCGTCCGCCAGCGAGAGCCCGGTCATCTCGCAGTCGATCCACACCATGCGGTCGTTCATGCGTCTTACCCTACGGGGCGCTCCGCTGGCCGGGCAGACTAGGACGGCCGCCGGTGTACCCGGAGGCGTACAGATCGGAGCCGGGTTTCCCCGGCTCCGGCCCGGTGTGCGAGGTCGCGGACGGCCCCATCACCGCGCTGGCCGCCGCCGTGCGCCGGGCCTGCGGAAGCGCCTGGGACGGAACGGTCTCCGGCACCGGAGCGGACATCGGCACCGCGACGGGACCCGGGCTGGGTTCCGGCTGCGGACGACGGGCCCGGTAGGCCGCGCGATAGGACGCCGGGGACGAGCCGAGCTGGCGGCGGAAGTGCCCGCGCAGCGCGACCGGGGAGCGGAAGCCGCAGCGGCCCGCCACCTCGTCCACGGAGTAGTCGGACGTCTCCAGCAGGCGCTGGGCCTGGAGGACCCGCTGGGTGATCAGCCACTGGAGGGGGGCCGACCCGGTCAGCGAGCGGAAACGACGGTCGAAGGTGCGGCGGCTCATGTACGCCCGCGCGGCCAGGGTCTCCACGTCGAACTGCTCGTGGAGGTGCTCCAGCGCCCAGGCGACGACCTCGGCCAGCGGGTCGGAGCCGATCTCCTCCGGTAAAGACCGGTCGAGATAGCGCTCCTGTCCGCCACTGCGGCGCGGCGGCACGACCAGTCGGCGGGCCAGCGCACCGGCCGCCTCGCTGCCGTGGTCCGTCCGCACGATGTGCAGACAGAGATCGATTCCGGCCGCGGTTCCGGCCGAGGTGAGCACGTCCCCGTCGTCGACGAAGAGCTCCCTCGGATCCACGTGCACCGATGGATACCGCTTGGCCAGTGTCGGCGCGTACATCCAGTGCGTCGTCGCCGGGCGGCCGTCGAGCAGACCGGCCGCGGCGAGCACGAACGCGCCGGTGCACAGCCCGACGATCCTTGCCCCTTCCTCGTGTGCGCGGCGCAGCGCGTCGAGCGCTGCCGCGGGGGGCGGCGAGGTGATGGAACGCCACGCGGGCACCACCACCGTTCCCGCCCTGCTGATGGCTTCCAGACCGTAGGGCGCGGTGAGTTCGAGTCCCCCTGTGGTCCGCAGGGGTCCTTCCTCGCCGGCACACACCAGCAGTCTGTAACGCGGAACTCCCGCGTCCTGTCGGTCGATTCCGAATACGGAGAGCGGAATCGAACTCTCGAAGATGGGGCCGCCACTGAACAGCAGTACGGCGACGACTTCCCGGCGTCGGCGGCCGGCCAGCTTCCTTGCGGTCTCCGGTGATGCGGCAGCGGAGTCCTGGCTCATGGCGCTAAGCCCCCCTCGGTGTTCGCGGCTCCCCGTTCTTGTCGGGCCTGTCGCTCCTGCACTTTTCCCCTCGGTTTTGCACGAGTCCCCAGCCTTCGATACGCATGATCGAATCTACTGCGTCCCGTGGCGCCGGCGTGACAAGTCCGGCACCCAGCGCTATGTCGACAAGGCAACTTGGCGCGAAGCTTTCGATCACGAAGCGTTTCACTCGCGGGCCCCGTAGGGGAAGTGCGCCTCAAGGGGATGGCCCGTACCCGTATGGTGCCAGAGGCCGCATTGGTCCTTTCTCCCCTGGTGGCAAGGGGGTTGGCAGGCCATTTACCCAAGGGATCCGCCACCGGGGGAACTTGGCCGAAAACATACGGGTCCAGGTGTGCGAACCGATCACCCTTCGGGTGTACAGCCCCCGCCGTGCCGCCCACCGCGATGTCCGCCGGGGGTGCCCCGGCCGCGTCGCGCCGGCGCGGGGAACGACCGCATGGCGCGTTCCTCGGCGGCCGCCCGCTCGGACTGCCGAAGGAGCAGACGGCACACCGTCGTCACGGCCATCAGGCCGAGCGCGGAGCCCGTCGCGCCCGCGAAAGAGGACCCGTAGACGACGAGCACGACGGGTACGAGCAGACAGCTGAACGCGGCCCAGCGCACCACGTCTCCGGCGGCATCGGCAGGGGGGCGGGAGGCGGCCGACCAGAGTGGTTCGGCGTTCAAGGACCGGTTGGTACGTACGGTTTCGGCCGCGGACGGCGACCGGCGGCGGCTGCCGGACGGCGCGGCGGGAGCGGAGGAGTGGGCGACCGGGGGAGGGGGCACGGGAGGTGCTTCCTGATCGGGGTCGGGGTGATCGCGTACCTAACGCGGAAGCGCCCGCTCCGGTCACTGGAAGATCATCGGCACGGCGGCCGGGACCGGCCCCGGGGTGCCGCGGGGCGACGGCTGTAGGGCGCATCGAGCATTGCCATCCGGGGCGGGCTCGTGCATGCTCCGGGGAACGCCGAGTAGGTTCGGCGGCTCTGGGCAGGAGAGGAGTGTCGCCGTACCCTTGGGGGTATGGGGTTGGGAAGATGATTCCCGGACACGACTCCGCCGCCGACTCGTTGTTGCTGCTCACCAGTCCCCGCTGTCCCTCGACTGAGGACCTCTTTCGCCGAGACACCCATGGCCGGTCACGAATTCTCCGAACCCGCGGACCGCAAGCAGGTAGCCGACCCCACGTCGGACCTCCAAGCGGCGACAGAATCACGTCATTCCTGCGATCCCGCATTCCGTCACGGCGTCGTCGTCGGCTTCGACGGCTCGACGTCCAGTGAGCGCGCGCTCGCCTACGCCATCGGCATGGCCAAGCGCTCCGGCTCGGGGCTGATCATCGTCCATGTGGCCAACCGGCTCCCCACCACGGTGTGGGCGGGCTGCGAGCCGCCGGTCTTCGTAGACGTGCCCGACCACCGCACCGAGGTCCTCGGGCTCGAACTCGCCTGCGCCGACTATCTCGCCGAGGTCCCCTGGATCCTGGTGGAGCGCGGCGGCGACATCTGCCACGAACTGGAAGAAGTCGGACGCGAGTACGCGGCGGACGCCATCGTCGTGGGCTCCACGCACGGCCTCGTCGGGCGGATCTTCGGCTCGGTCGCCGGGCGCCTCGCGCGCCGTGCACAGCGGCCCGTCGTCGTCATCCCGTAATCGGGCGTTGTCCCGGTCGTGACCTGCTGGGGGTTTGTCTGACCCAGCGTCAACTTCGTTGCCCGGATGGGCAATCTACCCCTGCGTAGGTGGTGGATTGTGCCCTTGTGAAGGGTAGACAAGGGACGCTGGGAAGCAGCACAAGCGCACATGAAGGGAGCCCGCCGTGGACAACGAAGTTCCCGCGGGAAGCACCACCTCCACGCTCGGTCACCTCGCACTCGGCCTCACCCTGCTGGCCTTCGGCATCGGCAACACCCGCGTGATCGACGGCGTGACGGTGGCCGACTCGGTCTCGATCGCCACCTACATCGGCGGCATCGGCCTGTTCGTCCTCGGCGTCCTCGCCTTCCGCGACCAGGACGCGTTCACCGGCACCGCCTTCGCCGGCCTCGGCGCCTTCTGGTTCACCTGGGCGGTCGGCGCGGACACCAAGTTCTCGGCCAACGCGGCCGGCCTCTTCCTGGTCCTCTTCGCCCTCCTGGCGCTCAGCCTGGCGGCGGGCTCGGCCGGTGCCGGGCTGCTGCGCCAGGGCACGTACGGACTGCTCTGCCTGGCTCTGGTGCTGCTCGCCGTGGGCCAGTTCGCCACCAGTTCCTCGCTCGGCAAGGCGGCCGGCTGGGTGGCCGTGGCCGCCGGCGCCGTGGCCTGGTACGGGGCGACGGCCGCGCTCGCCAAGTGGCCGACCGCCCTGCCCCGACGCGCTGCCGGCCGGGGAGTGACGGCCACCGGCTGACGGCAGCCGCGGCCGGTGCCCGGGCAGCACCGGCACACACAAGGGCGACCCCCGCCGCGATGACGGGGGTCGCTCTTTCGTGTGCTGTTCCGCGCGAGCCGTACCGACTACTCGACGGTGACCGACTTGGCCAGGTTGCGCGGCTTGTCGATGTCCCGGCCCATCGCCAACGCCGTGTGGTACGCGAAGAGTTGGAGCGGGATGCCCATGAGGATCGGGTCCAGCTCGTCCTCGTTCTTCGGCACGACGATGGTGTGGTCGGCCTTCTCCTGGTTCTGGTGCGCGACCGCGAGGATGCGGCCGCTGCGGGCCTTGATCTCCTCAAGGGCGGCGCGGTTCTTCTCCAGGAGGTCGTCGTTGGGGACGATCGCGACCGTGGGCAGCGCGGGCTCGATCAGCGCGAGCGGGCCGTGCTTCAGCTCGGAGGCGGGGTAGGCCTCGGCGTGGATGTAGGAGATCTCCTTGAGCTTCAGGGAGGCCTCCAGGGCGACCGGGTAGCCGCGGACGCGCCCGATGAACATCATCGACTGGGCGCCCGCGTACTCCTGGGCCAGCTTCTCGATCTCCGGCTCCATGGCCAGGATCTCCTCGATCTGCGCGGGCAGCTTGCGCAGGCCCTCGATGATCCGCTTGCCGTCGGCGACCGACAGGTCGCGGATCCGGCCGAGGTGCAGGGCGAGCAGCGCGAAGGCGACGACCGTGTTGGTGAAGCACTTGGTGGACACGACGCAGACCTCGGGCCCGGCGTGCACATAGGTGCCGCCGTCCGCCTCGCGGGCGATGGCCGAGCCGACGACGTTCACGACGCCGAGGACGCGGGCGCCCTTGCGCTTGAGTTCCTGCACGGCCGCGAGCACGTCGTAGGTCTCGCCGGACTGGGAGACCGCGATGTACAGGGTGTCGGGGTCCACCACCGGGTTGCGGTAGCGGAACTCGGAGGCCGGCTCGGCGTCCGCGGGGATGCGGGCCAGCTCCTCGATGAGGCCGGCGCCGATCAGGCCCGCGTGGTAGCTGGTGCCGCAGCCGAGGATCTTGATGCGGCGCACCCCGCGGGCCTCGCGGGCGTCCAGGTTCAGGCCACCGAGGTGAACGGTCGAGAACCGGTCGTCGATACGGCCGCGCAGGACGCGGTCGACGGCCTCGGCCTGCTCGCTCATCTCCTTGTGCATGTACGTGTCGTGGCCGCCCATGTCGAAGGAGGCGGCCTCCCACTCGACGGTCTCGGGGGTGGCGTTGGTCTGGGTGCCCGAGGTCGTGTACGTCCGGAAGTCGTCGGCCTTCAGGGTCGCCATCTCGCCGTCGTTGAGGGTGACGACCTGGCGGGTGTGGGCGATGAGGGCGGCCACGTCGGAGGCGACGAGCATCTCCTTCTCGCCAATGCCGAGGATGACCGGGGAGCCGTTGCGGGCGACCACGATGCGGTCGGCGAAGTCGGCGTGCATCACGGCGATGCCGTAGGTGCCCTCGATGACCTTGAGCGCCTCGCGGACCTTCTCCTCCAGGGAGTCGGCGAGGGAGCGGGCGATCAGGTGGGTGATGACCTCGGTGTCGGTCTCGGAGGCGAAGACGACGCCCTCGGCCTCCAGCTTGGCGCGCAGGTCGGCGGCGTTGTCGACGATGCCGTTGTGGACGACGGCGACCTTGTTCTCGGGGTCCAGGTGCGGGTGCGAGTTCACGTCGGAGGGGGCGCCGTGGGTGGCCCAGCGGGTGTGGGCGATGCCCGTGGTGCCGGCGAAGCGCTTGGGGACGCGGGCCTCCAGGTCGCGGACGCGGCCCTTGGCCTTGACCATCTTCAGGGCCCCGGACTTGGGGCTGTTGACGACGACGCCCGCCGAGTCGTAACCCCGGTACTCCAGCCGCTGCAAGCCTTCCAGCAGCAGCGGAGCCACATCGCGCTTACCGATATAACCGACGATCCCGCACATGAAGTCTCTTCCCCTCCATCGACGTACAAAGGTCCTGCGTGCCGCTCGGCCGGGCCGGCGGCGCTCGGTCGTGCTCGGCCTGCTCAGCCGTAGACGATGCGGCGCAGCTGCCGGAGCGACAGCTCCGGTGGCGCCACGGCGCGGTGCGGCAGCTCGGCCGCGATCCGCTCGAAGATCTCCGCGTTGACGGCCCCACCGGACTGCAACTCACGGTGGCGCCGACGGACGAACTCCTCGTACGTCTCGTCGAAGTACGCCAGCACCTCAAGCACCACCCGGGCGGCCTCACCGCGCTGGAGCGCGGTGCTGCGCACCAGATGGTCTACGAGGTCGTCATGGGACGACGGGTTGCGGCGTTCGAGCACTCGTCGATATTGCGGGCTGTCGGAGCCCTACGCAAGAATCCTGCCCGATTCCGGGCAGGATTCTCATGATCATGCTTCTGGTCTGGACCAGATCGGGTGCGGCTCGGCCTCAGAGCCGCTTCAGGACCGCTTGCTTGGCCGCGGCGAACTCCTCGTCCGTCAGAACACCGCCGCGGTGCAGTTCGCCCAGCTCCCGCAGCCGGCGGAGCAGCACGTCGTGGTCCTCGGCCGCGGGTGCTGCGGGAGCCGCGGGTGCGGACTCCAGGGCCTTGGGTGCGGACTCCAGGGCCCTGGGCGCGGCGGCGAGCTCGCGTGCCGGGGCGTGCGGATGCGGCAGGCGCGCCACGACCGCCGAGGCGAGCAGCGCCATCAGCGGGTCCTTCTTGAAGCCGTTCAGCTCCACGGCCATCGGATCGTGCGCCGGGCTGAGGCGCGGGGCGTGCGGTGTGGTGACGAAGCGCAGATAGCCGTCGCTCAGGCCGCGGGCCGGCTGCCAGACCACGTCGGTCAGATCGTCGAGGGGCAGTGAGACCGGTCCGGCCGCGGTCTTCTTGTCGTCGGTGTGCCAGGTCCATTCCAGCCGGACCGTGCGGCCGTCGAAGGTGACCGTGCCGTCCCCGGCGCCCACCGTCATCGGCAGCGCGGGCCCCGGCAGGAGGTAGGCGTCCACCGGCCCGTCCGGCACCTCGTCGAGCAGCAGCGCGTTGCGTATCTCGTCGACCAGGTATTCGGCCACCCCGGCGGTCCGGGTCTCCACCGCGAGTACGTACGGGTCCGAGCCGTCCGGCAGCTTGCCGCCGGTGACCTGGAGCAGCGGATCGGCCCCGTCCCGCAGCCGCAGCCTGAGCCGCCCGCTCTTGCGCCCCGCCTCGTACGCGATGCCCGCCACCGCCCGCAGCGGCACCGCGACCTCCCCCAGCGTCCTGCGGAGCAGGCCGACCGACTTGTCGCTGCCCGGCACGATCCGCAGCGTGTCGCCGTCGAACGCCCAGGTGCCGTCCTTCTGGATGATTTCCGCCATGGAGGGATTGTTCCACCGGCAACTGGGGCCATGATCGACCTACTTGAGTCCCACCGCCGCACCGGCCGCCGTCTTGACCCCGGCTGGGTCCGCGGGTCCCATGGGAAGTGTTCGGTTGCTCAGCCCCCACAGTTGCGCGACCCCTTGGAAGGGAACCGCTTGTGAGACATGGTCAGCGCAGGACATTCGCCCGGCTCCTCGGCTCGCTCGTCCTGGTGGCGGGTGCCGGGCTCGCCAGTGTCGGGGCGTCGGCGGCCCCCGCCGCGGCGGGCACCCCCCGCCCGCTGGGCCAGATCGTGCCCGCCCCCGCCTCCGTCTCGCCCGGCGGCACGCCGTACACGATCGCCTCCGGCACCAGGATCAGGGTGGCCGGGGGCTCCGCCGAGGCCCAGCGCATCGGCGACTACCTGGCGGGCGTGCTCCGCCCCTCCACCGGCTACGCCCTGCCGGTGACCTCGGCCGGGGGCAACGACGGCATCCGGCTGCTGCTCGGCGCCCACGACGACGGCCTCGGCGACGAGGGCTACCGGCTCACCTCGGCCCGCGGCTCGGTCACCATCGCCGCCAACGAACCGGCCGGGCTCTTCCACGGCGTGCAGACCCTGCGGCAACTGCTGCCGGCCAACGTCGAGAAGAAGACCAGGCAGACCGGCCCCTGGCAGATCGCGGGCGGCACGATCACCGACTCCCCGCGCTATGCCTACCGGGGCGCGATGATCGATGTCTCGCGGCACTTCTTCACCGTCGACCAGGTCAAGCGGTACGTCGACCAGTTGGCCCTCTACAAGATCAACGAGCTGCATCTGCACCTCAGCGACGACCAGGGCTGGCGCATCGCCATCGACTCCTGGCCGAGGCTCGCCACCTACGGCGGCCAGACCCAGGTCGGCGGCGGCAAGGGCGGTTACTACACCAAGGCCGACTACCGGGCGATCCTCGCCTACGCCTCCTCGCGCTACATGGAGGTCGTGCCCGAGATCGACACCCCGGGACACAGCAACGCGGCGCTGGCCTCGTACGCCGAGCTGAACTGCAACGGCGTCGCGCCGCCGCTGTACACGGGCACCAGGGTCGGGTTCAGCTCGCTGTGCGTGCCCAAGGACGTGACGTACAAGTTCTTCGACGACGTGGTGCGCGAGGTCGCCGCCCTGACCCCGGGACGGTACGTCCACATCGGCGGGGACGAGGCGGAATCCACCTCGAAGCAGGACTACGCCACCTTCATGGACAAGGCGCAGCCGGTCGTCGGCAAGTACGGCAAGACCGTGATGGCCTGGCACCAGATCACCGAGGCCACCCCGGTGGAGGGCGCCGTCGCCCAGTACTGGGGCACGCTCGGCAACGAGCCGGAGGTCGCGGCCGCGGCCCAGGCCGGCACCCGGCTCGTGATGTCACCGGCGAACCGCGCCTACCTCGACATGAAGTACGACGCGAAGTCCCCGCTCGGCACCAACTGGGCCGGGTACGTCGAGGTCGACAAGTCCTATTCCTGGGACCCGGACACCTTCGTCAAGGGCGTGCCCGCCGAGGCCGTGCTCGGGGTGGAGGCCCCGATCTGGTCGGAGACGCTCAGCAACAGCGCGCAGATCGAGTACATGGCGTTCCCGAGGCTCCAGGGGATCGCCGAGATCGGCTGGTCGCCGCAGTCCACGCACGACTGGGCGACGTACAAGGTGCGGCTCGCCCAGCAGGGCCCGCGCATGACCGCGCTCGGCATCGACTTCTACCGCTCGCCGGTGGTGCCCTGGGTGTGATCCCTCGATCCGAGGTCCGCTGTACGAGGACGGTGCCGAGGCCGTGGAAAGGGGCCCCGGCACCGTCGTGTCACGCGACCTTCCTGGCCTTCTCGATCGTCTCGGCGAGGGCGTCGACGATGGGGGCCACGCGCGCGTAGGAGTAGATCGGCTCGGTCAGGCGCGGCACGACCTGGTGGGCCTTGACCGCGGGCAGCTGCCCCCAGGTCGGCTTGTTGCCGAGGTCGGCGGGCTGGAGGGTGCCGGTGCGGTTGTCCATGAGGATCACGTCGGCCGGGTACTTGCCGACGTTCTCCCAGCTGAGCGACTCGAAGAAGCCCTGCGAGTCGACCTTCGGGGTGACGAACTCGACGCCCAGCTCCTGGAAGTAGCGGGTGTCGCAGCTGCGCTTGGCCTCGGACACGTAGAACAGGTCGGGGCTCGCGGAGCCGAGCAGCACCCGGATCCCGGGGTTGGCCTTGGCCGCCGCGCGCAGGCGGGCGGAGGCCTTCTCGAAGGCGGCCTTCGCGTCGGTGAACTTCTTCGCGTTCAGGTCCGCGCCGAGGGACTTGGCGAGGTCGGCCCGGCGCTGGAGGGCCGTGGTCATGCTCTGGTCGGCCGCCCACAGGGCGACGCTCGGCGCCAGCTTGAGGATCTTGTCCTTGCTGTTGTCGGGCACGTACCAGAGGACGTCCTTCTGCCACATGTCCGTGATCAGCACGTCGGGCGCCAGGGCCGCGTACTTCTCGACGCTGAACTCGCCGTAGACGTTGCCGATGATCTCGACCTTGCTGATGTCGAGGTCGCCGGCCTGGACGTCGGGCTTGCCGTCCTTGGTCTTCGTCGGCCCGAAGACGCCCTTGACCTGGATCCCGTAGTCGAACAGGGCGGCCGCGGTGCCGGTGTAGGCCACGATGTTCTTCGGCGTGGACTTGGTCTCGGCGGTCTTGCCGCGGTCGTCCTTGAACGACCAGGGCCCGGACGCGCCGGCTCCCGTGCCGCCATCCGCCGCCCCGCTCTTCTGGTCGCCGCCGCCCCCGCAGGCGGCCAGCGCGACACCGGCACCGATCGCACCGCCCATGGCCAGCAGGCCGCGACGGGTGGGCAGGGAGGCTCGGGCTCGGGAGAGGGGCATACGGGGTCCGCTTTCGTACGTACGGGCCGGGAATCGGCCACTGGCTGGATGCGTAGGTAAGCCTACCCTTAGCTTCGACGCCGGCTCGGCCCTCCCTCCTTCGGCCCCTCCCCGCCCCCTCCCGGCTGTGCCACATTGCGGCTCCGCCGCGTGGCTCCGGGGGTGGGGTGCGAGCGGGTGGGCTTCCGGGGCTGCGCCCCGGGCCCCCTGCTTCCGACTGCGGACCGTGGGGGCCGTTCGCGCAGTTCCCCGCGCCCCTGACCCCGTACTCGTCCGTCCACCGTGCGTGGCTGGTCGCGCAGTTCCCCGCGCCCCTGGCAGTGCCGGTGGCATGGGCATCCTCAGCCCGTCCGGCGATTGAGGACGAGCGCCGTTCAGGCGCGAACGGGGGTGCAGGGGGCGGAGCCTCGGCGGGCTACGGGGTGCCGAACTCGGCGCGGCACGGGGCGAGCCCCGTGACCCGGACCTCCATCGTCCGCACCCTCTCCCACTCCACCCGATCAAGCCGCAGCCGGCACAACGTGGCGGGCCGGTCGCGTACGACGGTCGTGGTGAGCCCGTCGTCGCGGTAGCCGAGGCGGCGCGAGACGCCGAGAGAGCGCGGGTTGTCGGCCATCGCCGCCGACACCGCGGCGCGCGCGCCGAGCCCGGCGAACGCCAAGTGCAGAGCCGCGGCCCGCATCTCCGTGCCGATGCCCCGGCCCTGGTGGGCGAGCCCTACCCAGGACCCCGTCTCCACCTCGCGAGTCACCGCGAAGCGCCGCCCCATCAGGTCCTGGCGGCCGACCGCCCTCCCCTCGTGCAGCACGGCGAGGCTCAGGTGCCAGTTGTCCGGGGACCAATTGGCAATGGTGGACAGGACGTTCTGATAGGTGGCCCGGCCGCGGTCGGCGGGGGAGCCGTCGGTCCACGGGACGGAGAACGGCATACGGTCCGGTTCGTGCAGACCGTCAGCCGCCACCTGGGCCAGCTCGGACAGCAACTCGCCCTCGGGCAGGCGCAGTTCGAGGCGAGGGGTGTGTATGCGGAGGCCGTACAGGGGCCACCAGGGGTTCGGTTCTGCGAGCGGGGGTGCCATGAAAAGACTCTGCCGGGCCGAGCCGCCCCTGTCGAACGAATAGCCCGCCCCTACCTGCCCAGCAGGGACGCCTGGCGGGTCAGGGGGGCGTAGGTGAAGCGGACCTTGTGGGAGGCGCTCGGCTCGTAGCTGCGGCGGCAGGCCGTGCAGTGCCAGTGCCAGCGGTCCGCGGCGCCCGGGGCCGTGGAAGAGGTGTCCTTCCACAGCGGGGGACGGCTCGCGCAATTGGGGCAGTTCGGCGGGTTCACCCTGACAGGGTGGGGCCCCGGGCACCCCGGAGCGGCGGCGACGCGTGCGCCACCACTCCATCGGGGGACCCGGGGCCCAGGGGCGCAACGGTCAGGCGGGCAGACCCAGTTCGCGGGCGATCAGCATCCGCTGCACCTCGCTCGTGCCCTCGCCGATCTCCAGGATCTTGGAGTCGCGCCACATGCGGGCCACCGGATACTCGTTCATGAACCCGTAGCCGCCGAAGATCTGCGTGCCCTCCCGGGCGTTGTCGACCGCCACCGTCGAGGAGTACAGCTTCGCGAGCGCCGCCTCCTTCTTGAACGGCTCGCCGTGCACCAGCCGGGACGCGGCGTCGCGCCAGCCGACCCGCGCCATGTGGGCCCGCAGCTCCATGTCCGCGATCTTGAACTGGATGGCCTGGTTCTCGCCGATCGGCCGCCCGAACGCGTGCCGCTCCTTGGCGTACTTCAGCGACTCGTCCACACAGCCCTGCGCGAGCCCCGTCGCGAGCGCCGAGATCGCGATGCGGCCCTCGTCCAGGATGCGCAGGAACTGGGCGTAACCGCGGCCCTCCTGGCCCAGCAGGTTCGCCACCGGGACGCGGACGTCCGAGAACGCCAGCTCGCGGGTGTCCGAGGCGTTCCAGCCGACCTTCGAGTACGGCGCCGCGACCGTGAAGCCCGGCGTGCCGGACGGCACGATGATCGAGGAGATCAGCGGGCGGCCGTCGTCCTTGCGGCCGGTGACCGCCGTGACGGTGACCAGGCCCGTGATGTCCGTACCGGAGTTGGTGATGAAGCACTTCGAGCCGTTGATGACCCACTCGTCGCCGTCCCGCACCGCCGTGGTGCGCGTGCCGCCCGCGTCCGAGCCGCAGTCCGGCTCGGTCAGGCCGAACGCGCCCAGCAGCTCCCCGGAGCACAGCTTCGGCAGCCACTGGCGCTTCTGCTCCTCCGTGCCGAACCGGAAGACCGGCATCGCGCCGAGCGAGACGCCCGCCTCCAGGGTGATCGCCACCGACGAGTCGACCCGGGCCAGCTCCTCCAGGGCGATGCCGAGCGCGAGGTAGTCGCCGCCCATGCCGCCGTACTCCTCGGGGAAGGGCAGCCCGAACAGGCCCATGCGGCCCATCTCGCGGACGATCTCGTACGGGAACTCGTGGCGCTCGTAGAAGTCGCCGATCTTCGGGGCGACGACGTCGTGCGCGAACTCCTCGACGGTACGGCGGAGTTCCTCGTGCTCGGCAGTGAGGCGGTGGTCGAGGGGCATGGCTACGACTCCTGGTGGGAGAGGGCACGTACGGTGCGTGAGGGGCTGGGGCGGCCCAGTTGTCCGGCCATCCACACGCTGGTGGCGGTGAGCAGGCCGAGGTCGACCCCGGTGTCGATACCGAGGCCCTGGAGCATCCACACGAGGTCTTCGGTGGCGAGGTTTCCGGTCGCGGACTTGGCGTACGGGCAGCCGCCGAGGCCGCCCGCCGACGCATCCACGGTGCTCACTCCGTGCTGGAGGGCGGCGAGGGTGTTGGACAGGGCCTGGCCGTACGTGTCGTGGAAGTGCACCGCGAGGGAACTGGTCGGCACGCCCTCCTCGTTGAGCTCGGCGAGCAGGCTCTGCACATGGGCCGGGGTGGCGACCCCGATGGTGTCGCCCAGGCTCAGTTCGTCGCAGCCCATGTCGACGAGGGCCTTGGCGACGCGGACCACCTGGTGCACCGGCACCGCGCCCTCCCACGGGTCGCCGAAGCACATCGACAGATAGCCCCGGACATGCGCCTTGTGCTCCTTCGCGCGCGTCACCACCGGCTCGAACATCGCGAGCGACTCGTCGACCGTCCGGTTCAGATTGGCCTTGGCGAAGGACTCGGTGGCGCTGGCGAACACCGCGATCCGGTGGGCGCCGAGCGCGAGCGCCCGGTCCAGGCCCCGCTCGTTCGGCACCAGGACGGGCAGCGCCACGCCGTCGAGATCGCCCAGCATCGGGAACAGGGCTTCCGCGTCCGCGAGTTGGGGCACCCACTTGGGGTGCACGAAGCTCGTCGCCTCGACGGTGGTCAGGCCGGCGGCGGCCAGCCGGTGCACGAACTCGGCCTTCACCTCGGTCGGTACGACCGACTTCTCGTTCTGCAACCCGTCGCGCGCTCCCACCTCGTGGATGCGGACCCGGGCGGGCAGGTCCTGCGCCGGGACGACCATGGGGAGGGTCATGAGGTCTCCTCGGGTGCGGCGGAACCGGCATCGGCGGCCGGGGTGACGACGGCCAGGACCTGGTCCATGGCCACGGTCGAGCCGGGGGTGACGTCGAGCTCGGTGACCGTGCCCGCGTGCGGCGCGGAGATCACGTGCTCCATCTTCATCGCCTCGACCACCAACAGGCTCTGCCCGGCGTCGACTTGGTCGCCGACCGCCACCTTGACGACGGTGACGGTGCCGGGCATGGGCGCGGCAAGCGTGTCCGCCCCGGCGTGCGTCCGGCCGGACAGGGCGGCCTCGACGGCGTCGTGGTCCAGCACGTTCCAGCTGTCGCCGTCGCGGCCCAGCCAGCTTCCGGACCGGTGGAAGGTGTGCGTGATCCCGTCCAGCTCCACGGTGACGCGGTCGGCCGTGACCGTGGCCGCCGGTGCCGCGTGCGTGACGGGTTCGAGTCCCGCGATGCGCAGCGGGAAGGCGAGCGGGGCCGGCTCGCCGCCCAAGCGCCAGCCGCTCGGCACCGAGAACGGGTCGGTCCAGCCCTCGGCCGGGGCGGGCCTCAAAGCGTCGAGGCGGACCGCCGCCGCTGCCGCGTACACCTCGTCGGGCACGCCGTCGGGGACCAGGGAATCGGCCTCGCGCTCGACCAGGCCGGTGTCCAACTCGCCTGCCACCACGTTCGGATGGGCCAGCAGGCGGCGCAGGAACCCGGCGTTGGTGGGCACGCCGAGCGTGACCGTGTCGGCGAGCGCGGCGCGCAGCTTGCGCAGCGCGGTCGCCCGGTCGGGGCCGTACGCGATGACCTTCGACAGCATCGGGTCGTAGAGGCTGCCGACCTCGGTGCCCTCGCTCAGGCCCGAGTCCGTACGCACTCCGTCGCCCTGCGGCTCGCGCAGCGCCAGGACCGTGCCGCCGGAGGGCAGGAAGCCGCGGGAGGGGTCTTCGGCGCAGAGGCGGGCCTCGATGGCGTGTCCGGTGAGCGTGATGTCCTTCTGCTCGTACGGCAGTCGCTCGCCGGCCGCGACCCGCAGCTGCCACTCCACCAGGTCGACGCCGGTGATGAGCTCGGTCACCGGGTGCTCGACCTGGAGGCGGGTGTTCATCTCCATGAAGTAGTACGAGGACGGGTCGCGGCCCGGGACGATGAACTCGACCGTGCCCGCGCCCGAGTAGCCGCACGAGCGGGCCGCCTGGACGGCCGCCTCGCCCATCGCCGCGCGGGTCTCCTCGTCGAGCAGGACGCTGGGGGCCTCCTCGATGATCTTCTGGTGGCGGCGCTGGAGCGAGCACTCGCGCTCACCGAGGTGGATCACGTTTCCGTGGCCGTCGGCGAGCACCTGGATCTCGATGTGGCGCGGCCGGTCGACCCAGCGCTCCACGAGAAGGGTGTCGTCGCCGAAGGAGGAGCGGGCCTCGCGGCGCGCGGCCGCGATCTCGTCGCCGAGCAGCGCCTCCTCGCGCACCAGGCGCATGCCCTTGCCGCCGCCGCCCGCGCTCGGCTTGAGGAGCACCGGCATGCCGATCTCCCGTGCGGCGAGCGCCAGTTGATCGTCCGTCAGGCCGCTGCCCGAGGAGCCCGGCACGACCGGGACCCCGGCCTCGCGCACGGTCGCCTTGGCGCGGATCTTGTCTCCCATCAGGGAGATCGCCTGGGCGCTCGGCCCGATGAAGACCAGGCCCGCCTCGGCGCAGGCCGCGGCGAAGCCCGCGTTCTCGGCGAGGAAGCCGTAGCCCGGGTGGACCGCCTGGGCGCCGGTGCGCAGCGCCGCGTCGATGAGCAGCTCGGGGCGCAGATAGCTGGCGGAGGCCGCGGCGGGGCCGATGCGCACCGCGGTGTCCGCCTCGCGGACGTGGCGCGCCTGGGCGTCCGCGTCCGAGAAGACGGCCACCGAGCGGATGCCGAGCCGGCGCAGGGTGCGGATGACGCGGACCGCGATCTCGCCCCGGTTGGCGACGAGCACTGTCGTGAACATGGGAGCCCTCAACGTAGAAGTCGACGTGGGTGCCGTCTCAGGTGTCTCAGCCATCGCGGGCGTCACATCCGGAAGACGCCGAAGGCGGGGTCGGCCAGCGGGGCGTTGGCGCAGGCGGTCAGGGCCAGGCCGAGCACCTGGCGGGTGTCGACCGGGTCGATCACCCCGTCGTCCCAGAGCCGGGCGGTGGCGTAGTAGGCGTTGCCCTGCGTCTCGTACTGCTCGCGGATGGGGGCCTTGAAGGCCTCCTCGTCCTCGGCACTCCAGTCGTCCCCCAACTGGTCGCGCTTGACGGTCGCGAGGACGGACGCGGCCTGCTCGCCGCCCATGACCGAGATCTTGGCGTTGGGCCACATCCACAGGAAGCGGGGGCTGTAGGCCCGGCCGCACATCGAGTAGTTGCCCGCGCCGTAGGAGCCGCCGACGACGACGGTCAGCTTCGGCACGCGCGTGCAGGCGACGGCCGTCACCATCTTCGCGCCGTGCTTGGCGATGCCGCCCGCCTCGTAGTCCCGGCCGACCATGAAGCCCGAGATGTTCTGCAGGAACACCAGCGGGATGCCGCGCTGGTCGCACAGCTCGATGAAGTGGGCGCCCTTCTGGGCGGATTCGGAGAACAGGATGCCGTTGTTGGCGACGATCCCGACCGGGTGGCCGTGGATCCGCGCGAAGCCGGTGACCAGCGTCTGGCCGAACTCCGCCTTGAACTCCTGGAAGCGCGAGCCGTCGACGACCCGGGCGATCACTTCCCGTACGTCGTAGGGGGTGCGCGAGTCGACCGGCACCGCGCCGTAGAGCCCGAACGGGTCGGCCTTCGGCTCCTCGGCCGGCTCCACGGACCAGGGCAGCGGGCCGCGCTCGGGCAGGGTGGCCACGATGTTGCGGACGATCCTGAGCGCGTGCGCGTCGTCCTCGGCCAGGTGGTCGGTGACGCCGGAGACCCGTGAGTGCACCTCGCCGCCGCCCAGCTCCTCGGCCGTGACGACCTCGCCGGTCGCCGCCTTCACCAGCGGGGGGCCGCCCAGGAAGATCGTGCCCTGGTTGCGGACGATCACGGCCTCGTCGCTCATCGCGGGAACGTACGCGCCGCCGGCCGTGCAGGAACCGAGCACGGCGGCGATCTGGGGGATGCCCGCGCCCGACATCCGGGCCTGGTTGTAGAAGATCCGCCCGAAGTGCTCGCGGTCGGGGAAGACCTCGTCCTGCATCGGCAGGAACGCGCCGCCCGAGTCGACCAGATAGAGGCAGGGCAGCCGGTTCTCCAGCGCCACCTCCTGGGCGCGCAGGTGCTTCTTCACCGTCATCGGGTAGTACGTGCCGCCCTTGACCGTGGCGTCGTTGGCGACGATCACGCACTCGCGGCCGCTCACCCGCCCGATCCCGGCGATCACGCCCGCGGCGGGCGCCTGCCCGCCGTACATGCCCTCGGCGGCCAGTGGGGCCAGCTCAAGGAAGGGCGAGCCGGGGTCGAGGAGCGTGTCCACGCGGTCCCTCGGCAGCAGCTTGCCGCGCGCGACATGCCGCGCGCGGGAGCGCTCGCCCCCGCCGAGCCGGGCCGCGGCGAGCCGGGTCCGCAGCTCGTCGCCGAGCGCGCGATGGGCCGCCTCGTTGGCCTGCCAGGCCTCGGATGCGGGATCCTCCGCACTCCCCAGGACCGGTGCCTGCTGCATCGTGTCGAGCCCCCTTGCCCGTACGCGCCGAAGTCAACGGATGTTAGTGACCGTTAACTCATTGCCTTCAGGTTAACGAGCGCTAACCGCATTGTCTAGAATGAATTCCCATGAGCACCCGTACCGACGCCCCCACCCGCCGCGAGCAGATCCTGCGCGAGGCCGCCCGGCTGTTCGCGGAACGCGGCTTCCACGGCGTCGGCGTCGACGAGATAGGCGCCGCGGTCGGCATCAGCGGCCCCGGCCTGTACCGGCACTTCGCCGGCAAGGACGCGATGCTGGCCGAGCTGCTGGTCGGGATCAGCGGGCGGCTGTACGACGGCGGCCGCAAGCGGGTCGCCGAGGCGGCGGGCGACCCCGAGCGGCTGCTCGGCTCGCTCATCGACGGGCACATCGACTTCGCCCTGGACGACCGGTCGCTGATCACCCTGCACGACCGCGAGCTCGACCGGCTCCGCGACAGCGACCGCAAGCTGGTGCGCCAGCTCCAGCGGCAGTACGTCGAGCTGTGGGTCGGGGCCGTGCGGGAGCTGTATCCGCCGGTGCCGGAGGCGGAGGTGCGCGGGGCGGTGCACGCCGTGTTCGGGCTGCTCAACTCGACGCCGCACCTCGGCTCGAACGGCTCCGGGCTGCCCGGCCGCACCGCCACCGAGACGCTCCTTCGCCGACTGGCGCACGGGGCCTTCGCCTCGCTCGACGCGGGCTGAGCGGGCTGAGCGGGCCGGACGGGGTGCGGCGCCGCGGGCTGCGGTCCGGCCCCTCTGCGTTTCGCCGCGCGGTCGGTACGGGTCCGCTGCTCGGGACGGACAGGTCGTGCGCGGCTTGCTCGGGGCAGAATGGGCGGCATGCCGATACCCAGCCGTGCCGCCCTTGTCGACCACCTCGTCCGCACCCGTATCGCCGGTGATGTCGCCACGCCCCGCGACAACAACCTCTCCCACTACCGCAAGCTCGCCAACGGCGACCGCCACTACTGGCTGGGCCTTGAGCTGGGGGACCGCTGGACGGACGAGCAGGACGTGCTCGCGGTGATGGCCGAGCGCTGCGGCGTCGTGGACGACCCCGGGCACCGCACCGGCCAGGACACCATCGACCCCGAGCTGACCGTCGACGGCCTGGACCGGATGGCGGCGCGGCTGCGCAAGGCCGCGGCGGGGCGGGAGCGGGTCCTTTTCGCCACCGGGCACCCCGGTGCGCTCCTCGACGTGCACAGCCGGACCGCGGCGGGGCTGCGGGCGGCGGGCTGCGAGATCGTACGGATCCCCGGCGGGCTCACCGCGGACGAGGGGTACGTCGTGCAGTTCGCGGACGTGGCCGTCTTCGAGCGGGGCGCGTCGCTGTGGCACACCCATTCGCCGGAGCCGATGCGGGCGATTCTGGACGCGCTGGAGACTCCGCCGGACCTTGTGGTCGCGGACCACGGGTGGGCGGGGTGTGCGGGGCAGCGGGGCGTGGACTCTGTGGGGTACGCGGACTGCAATGACCCCGCGCTGTTCCTTGCGGAGGCGGAGGGTTTGCTCCAGGTGACGGTTCCCCTGGACGACCACGTCCTGGACCCGCGCTTCTACGAGCCCATGACGGCGTACCTCCTCGCGGCGGCGGGCCTGGAGGCCTGACCCCCGCCCCATCCCGTTGCCCGGGGTTGGTTGGTTCCGGCCCCTGGGGGCTCCGCCCCCAGACCCCCGTTCGCGCCTGAACGGCGCTCGTCCTCAAACGCCGGACGGGCTGAAATGCCCCGGTGCGGGCCGGCACAGTACTGCCAGGGGCGCGGGGAACTGCGCGACCAGCCACGCACGGTGGCCGGACGAGAAGGGGGTTGGGGGCGCGAGGAACTGCGCGAATGGCCCCTACGGTCTGCGGACGAAGGCGGGTTCAGGGGCGCGGGGAACTGCGCGACGAGCCACGCACGGTGGGCGGACGAAAACGGGGTTGGGGGCGCGGGGAACTGCGCGACGAGCCACGCACGGTCTGCGGACGAAGGCGGGTTCAGGGGCGCGGGGAACTGCGCGACCAGCCACGCACGGTGGACGGACGAAAACGGGGTGGGGGGCGCGGGGCGCGAGCCACCCCGGGGCCGGGGCCGGGGCAGGGCGCTACGCGGCGGAGGGGGTCGGGTCCAGGTAGACCCGGCGGATGGCCGGGAAGCGGGCGCGCAGGCGGGCCTCCGCCTCGTCGCAGGCCCGCTCGACCTCCGCCGCCGTCGACACGTCCCGGAAGTCGATCTTCGCGGCGATCAGGATCTCCTCCGGCCCCTGGATCAGCGTGGTCAGGTCGAGCACCGCTTCGACGTGCGGCACCCCGAGCAGCACGGCCCGCACC
Organism: Streptomyces sp. CB01201; assembly: GCF_002803085.1. Lineage (GTDB taxonomy): Bacteria > Actinomycetota > Actinomycetes > Streptomycetales > Streptomycetaceae > Streptomyces > Streptomyces hundungensis. The sequence goes on from NZ_NNBJ01000017.1 coordinate 66,977, forward strand.
CCGTCCCGCATCTCCGGCGGCAGCGGACGGCCGATCAGCAGGCGCGCGTTGGACCGGCCCAGCTCCCACGCCACGTACACCAGGAGCAGGCCGATCAGCACGGACGCCGTACCGTCCCAGACGCCGGAGCCCGTGAGCTGGCCGCCGAGCAGGCCGCCCGCGGCGAGCAGCAGTCCGGCCAGGGCGGCGGAGTCCTCCATCACCACCGCCTTGACCGCGGTGTCCGGGGTCAGGCGGAAGTAGCGGCCCACCGGCGCCCCGAGCCGCGCCGCCTCCGCCTTCACCTGGCGCAGGCCGGTCCGCAGGGAGTAGCCCTCCGGGAGGAAGGCGACCGCGAGGACGAGGTAGGAGACGAGCGGGTCGCCCAGTTCCTCGCCCGCCACCAGCGTGTGGATGCCGTCGTAGACCGAGAACACCGCGCCGCCGACGAACGTGGCGACCGCCGCGAACATCGCCCAGATGTAGCGCTCGGGCCCGTACCCGAGCGGGTGTTCCTCGTCGGCCGGCTTCTCGCTGCGCTTGAGCGCGGTGAGCAGGAGCAGTTCGGTGACCGTGTCGGCGAGCGAGTGCGCGGCTTCCGACAGCATCGCGCTGGACCCGCTGATCACCCCGGCGACCGCCTTCGCCAGCGCGATCCCGAGGTTGGCGGTCGCCGCGACGACGACCGTGATCGTGCTCTCGCCGCCGCCGCCGCCGTCGCCGACGACGCCCTCGTCCGATGCGCTCATACCCGGACGGTATGTCCGATCCCCGGGCCCGGCGACGTCAGCGCGGGATGCGGACGACGCCCTCCTGGATCACCGTGATCGCGAGCCGCCCGTCCTGCGTGTAGATCCGCGCCTGCCCGAGCCCGCGTCCGCCGGACGCCGAGGGCGACTCCTGGTCGTAGAGCAGCCATTCGTCGGCGCGGAAGGGGCGGTGGAACCACATCGCGTGGTCGAGCGAGGCGCCCACCACGTCCCCGACCGCCCAGCCGCCCCGCCCGTGGGCGAGCAGCACCGAGTCGAGCAGCGTCATGTCGGAGACGTAGGTCGCCAGGCACACGTGCAGCAGCGGGTCGTCGGCGAGCTTGCCGTTGGTGCGGAACCACACCTGCGAGCGCGGTTCGCGCGGGGTGCCGACGCTGCCCCACGGCGGCGCGTCCACGTACCGCAGATCGACGGCCGCGCGGGCCTCGATCAGCCGGTCCACCACGCCCGGGTCGCGGAAGGCGTCCGCGTACCGCGGCAGCATCTCGGCGGCGGTCGGCAGCGACTCCGGGTCCGGCGCGGTCGGCATGCCGGCCTGGTGCTCCATGCCCTCCTCGTACGTCTGGAACGACGCGGAGAGGTGGAAGATCGGCTGCCCGTGCTGGATGGCGACGACGCGGCGGGTGGTGAAGGAGGCGCCGTCGCGGATGCGGTCGACGGTGTAGACGATCGGCGCGCCCGGGTCGCCGGCCCGCAGGAAGTAGGCGTGCAGCGAGTGCGCCATCCGGTCGGCGGGCACGGTGCGGCCCGCGGCGACCAGCGCCTGCGCGGCCACCTGGCCGCCGAAGACGCGCGGCACGAGTGCCGAGCGGGACCGGCCGCGGAAGATGTCCTCCTCGATCCGCTCCAGGTCGAGCAGATCGAGGAGGGTCTCAAGTGCCTGATGCATGAAGGTAGTTGTATCCGACCGCCGTGACGGTTCCTACAGGCCCATGTTCTTGGCGATGATCGACTTCATGATCTCGCTCGTGCCGCCGTAGATCCGGTTCACCCGGTTGTCGGCGTACAGGCGGGCGATCGGGTACTCGTTCATGAAGCCGTAGCCGCCGTGCAGCTGGAGGCAGCGGTCGATGACGCGGTGCGCGACCTCGGTGCAGAACAGCTTCGCGGACGCGGCCTCGGCCGGCGTCAGCTCGCCCGCGTCCAGCGCCTCCAGGGCGCGGTCGGCGACCGCCTCGGCGGCGTCCACCTCGGCCTGGCAGGCGGCCAGTTCGAACTTGGTGTTCTGGAACGAGGCGACCGTCTTGCCGAAGACCGTGCGGTCCTGGACGTACTCCTTGGCGAACCGGACGGCCGCCTTGGCCTGGGCGTACGCGCCGAACGCGATGCCCCAGCGCTCGGAGGCGAGGTTGTGGCCGAGGTAGTAGAAGCCCTTGTTCTCCTCGCCGAGCAGGTCCTCGGCGGGGACCTTGACGTCGACGAAGGCCAGCTCGGCGGTGTCGGAGGTCTTCAGGCCGAGCTTGTCGAGCTTGCGGCCGACCGAGTAGCCCTCGGACTTGGTGTCCACCGCGAACAGCGAGATGCCGTGGCGGCGGTCCTCGGCGGAGGGGGCGTCGGTGCGGGCGCAGACGATCACGCGGTCGGCGTGCACACCGCCGGTGATGAAGGTCTTGGCGCCGTTGAGGACGTAGTGCGAGCCGTCCTCGGAGAGCTTGGCGGTGGTCTTCATGCCCGCGAGGTCGGAGCCGGTGCCCGGCTCGGTCATCGCCAGCGCCCACATCTCCTCGCCGGAGACGAACTTCGGCAGGAAGCGCTTCTTCTGCTCGTCGGTGGCGAGCATCTTGATGTACGGCAGGCCGAGCAGCACGTGCACGCCCGAGCCGCCGAACTGGACGCCCGCGCGGGCCGTCTCCTCGTACATCACGGCCTCGAACTTGTACGAGTCGATGCCGGCGCCGCCGAACTCCTCGTCCACCCGGATGCCGAAGATGCCCAGCTCGGCGAGCTTGTAGTAGAACTCGCGCGGCACGATGCCCTGCGCGAACCACTCGTCGTAGGCCGGGACGACCTCGGCCTCGATGAAGGCGCGCAGGGTCTCCCGGAACGCCTCGTGGTCTTCGTCGAATACCGTACGGCGCACGGTCGCCCTCCTCGGCTCACACATTCGGCTAAGCGCTTGCTCAGGTTGAATAACGAAGTTACCCGGCAGTCACCGGCACTGTCCAGAGGTCCGGGGATCCGGAGGCACAGAGCCAGAGTGAGACGCCCCACTGTCGGACGCCACCCGGCCCCGCTCCGCCGGGTTCAGCCCTGCTGCTTCAGCGCCAGCCACAGCTCCGTGCGGACGTCCATGTCGTCCAGGTCGGAGCCGAGCAGCGCCGCGCAGCGGCCGATCCGTTGGCGGACGGTGTTGCGGTGGACCCCGAGCGCCACCGCGCTGCGGTCCCAACTCCCGTGCAGCGAGAGCCAGGTGCGCAGGGTGGTGCGCAGGGTCTCGGTGAGCGGGGCGAGCAGTTCGCGGGCGTACGCGGCGGCCTCCCCGGGGTCCACGAGCGCCCCGAATCCGGCGGACCGGTGCCGGGCGAGGGCGGCGCGGGTCGCCTCCGCGCGCTCCAGGGCGCGAGCCGCCTGGGTGTCGGCGACCGCGAGCCCGTCCAGCGCGGCCGGCGCGCTGATGCCCAGCGTCCAGCCGGGGTGCGGGGTGACCTCGCGGTCGGCCGGTGCGAGGGCGCGCAGGCGGGGGCCGTCCGCCTCGACCAGCGGAGTGCCGAGGTCGGGGGCCGGGCCCTGGCCCCGGGCGTGCACGACGGTCCACGGCCCCGCGCCGAGGAGCTCGGCGGTGTCCAGCGGGGTGCCGCCCAGCAGCATCCGCACCAGCGCGGCCGAACGGGCCGCCTCGTCGGCGCCCGGCCGCTCCGCGGTGAGCAGCGTGAGCAGCACGGCCGCGACCCCGGCGATGGTGTGGTCGCCGGGGGCGCGGTGCGGGGTGGCGAGGGCGAGCACGCGGGGCCCGGCGAGGGCGTAGGCGGTGAGGTGGGTGCCGGCCACGGTGTCGCTGGCGGTCAGTGCCCCCACGCCACCCCGCCCCTTCCCGCTGTGGCACTCAGCGGCTCCGCCGCGAGCCTCCGGGGGCGTGTACTCCGGAGGCGCTGGGCTGTTCGGCCCCTCCGGCGCTTGAGCAGCGGGGTCCGGGGCGGAGCCCCGTGTCCGGCGGCCCGCGGCCTGCACATCATCCGCCGGCGGCCTGCGGGGAGGGGCGGGGTGGGGAAAGTCCGCCGAAGGCGCCACCACCCGCACCAGCCCCCGCACCCCCGCCCGCACGGAATCGGACGGCTCCGGCCCCGCCGAATCCACCACCGACCCCGCCGGGGTCATGAGCGCCGCCCACCCCCCGAGCCGACCCGCCAGCACCCGCAGCACCGCCCCCACCGGCTCGGGCCGGGCCGCAGCCGTGGCCAGCGCCCGCTGGCCCCCGCTCACCCTCCGCAACTCGTCCTCCCGCGCCCGCGCCATCAGCAGCCACACCGCCCGGGCCACCCCCGAGAACGTCGTCTGCGGCGGCACCTCCAGAAGGGGGAGGCCGTGGCGGGCGCAGGCCGCCACCAGGGCGGGCGGGACCGCGTCGTACACGGGGGCGACGCCGAAGCCGAGGGCCGCCGCCCCCGCCGCCGCCACCCGGGACACGTACACCTCGGGGTCGGGGAGCTGCACCCCCGCCGTCAGCAGCAGCTCCCCGCCGAGCAGGTACGGGAACGGGTCGGCCATCTCGGAGGTGTGCACCCAGCGGATGGACGCGTCCGGGGGTCCCGCCAGCTGCCGCAGACCGAGGTCGGCGCGGGCCAGCAGCGCGGCGAGCGCGACCGGCGGGGTGGGGGGTGCGGTCGGCGCGGCCGGTGCGGTCGGGCTGGACGGGCTGGGCGGGTCGGTCGGGTCCGGCATGGTGGACGATCCATCCATCGGCGGCGTCAGGAGTGGAGGAAACGTACACTTCAGCGTTGCTTTCCGGCCACCTAGGGTCGTGCCGAACCGAAGGCCGCGGGTACGGGCGGATGTCCCCGCGAACAGCCGACGGAACCTCGGTGCCCCCCTGGTACGCCGAGGTCTCCCCGCACGACACGCCACCGAGTGAGCGCGAAGGAGGGCCCCGCATGGCCGTCGACTACACAGTGATCGTCGTCTATCTCGCCGGGATGCTGGCGATGGGCTGGTGGGGCATGCGCCGCGCCCGGTCGAAGTCCGAATTCCTGGTCGCCGGGCGGCGGTTGGGGCCCGCGATGTACTCCGGCACCATGGCCGCCATCGTGCTCGGCGGCGCCTCCACCATCGGCGGCGTCGGCCTCGGCTACAAGTACGGCCTGTCGGGCGCCTGGATGGTGTTCACCATCGGCCTCGGCCTGCTCGCGCTCTCCGTGTTCTTCTCCGCCCGCATCGCGCGGCTGCGCGTCTACACCGTCTCCGAGATGCTGGACCTGCGCTACGGCGGCCGGGCCGGGCTCATCTCCGGCCTCGTGATGTGGGCCTACACGCTGATGCTCGCGGTCACCTCGACCATCGCGTACGCCACCATCTTCGACGTCCTGTTCGACCTGAACCGGACGGTCGCGATCATCCTGGGCGGGGCCATCGTCGTCGCGTACTCGACGCTCGGCGGCATGTGGTCCATCACCCTCACCGACATGGTCCAGTTCGTCGTCAAGACGATCGGGGTGCTGCTGCTCCTGCTGCCCATCGCCGTCGTCAAGGCCGGCGGCTTCGGCGCGATGAAGGCGAAGCTGCCCACCGGCTACTTCGACCCGCTCGGCATCGGCGGCGAGACGATCTTCACGTACGTCCTGATCTACACGTTCGGCATGCTCATCGGGCAGGACATCTGGCAGCGCGTGTTCACCGCGCGCAGCGACAAGGTCGCCCGGCTCGGCGGCACCGTCGCCGGTACGTACTGTCTGGTGTACGCCGTCGCGGGCGCTGTCATCGGCACCGCCGCCAAGGTGCTCTACCCGGACCTCACCAGCGCCGACGACGCGTTCGCCACCATCGTCAAGGCCGAACTCCCCGTCGGCGTCAGGGGGTTGGTGCTCGCCGCGGCCCTCGCCGCCGTGATGTCCACCTCCTCCGGCGCGCTCATCGCCTCGGCCACCGTCGCCAACAACGACATCTGGGCGCGGCTGCGGGGCAGGTCCGGGCAGAGCGGCGCCGACCACGACGAGGTCCGGGGCAACCGGGTCTTCATCCTGATCATGGGGATCGCGGTGATCGTCATCGCGACCCGGCTGAGCAGCGTCGTCGAGGGCCTCACCGTCGCCTACGACCTGCTCGTGGGCGGGCTGCTCGTGCCGATCCTCGGCGGGCTGCTGTGGAAGCGCGGCACCGCCTCGGGCGCGCTCGCCTCGGTGGCCGTCGGCGGCCTCGCGGTCGTCGCGCTCATGGTCCGCTACGGCATCCTCGCCAACGAGCCCGTCTACTACGGACTGCTCGCCTCGCTCCTCGCGTACGTCGTCGTGTCGTACGCGACGAAGCCGACCGACGCCGCGGTGCTCGCCGTCTGGCGCGAGCGGCTGGCCGGCCGCGGGGCGCATCCGGACGGGGACGAGCCGGCGGCGGCCGAAGCGGCACCGGCACACAGCTAGAGTCACACTGATAAAGCGCATAAACGCTGAAACGAAGGGCAATTCAGATGAGCAGCAACGAAACGCCGCGCGGTCCGATCGACTCGTCCCGCATTCCGCGGTACGCCGGGCCCGCGACCTTCGCCCGGCTGCCCCGCCTCGACGAGGTCGGCACCGCCGATGTCGCCGTGGTCGGCGTGCCCTTCGACAGCGGTGTCTCCTACCGGCCCGGCGCCCGCTTCGGCGGCAACGCCATCCGCGAGGCCTCCCGCCTGCTGCGCCCGTACAACCCGGCGCAGGACGCCTCGCCGTTCGCGCTCGCCCAGGTCGCCGACGCCGGTGACATCGCGGCCAACCCGTTCAACATCAACGAGGCGGTCGAGACGATCGAGGGTGCGGCCGACGAGCTGCTCTCCACCGGCGCCCGCCTCATGACGCTCGGCGGCGACCACACCATCGCGCTGCCGCTGCTGCGCTCGGTCGCCAAGAAGCACGGGCCGGTCGCGCTGCTCCACTTCGACGCGCACCTCGACACCTGGGACACCTACTTCGGCGCCGAGTACACCCACGGCACCCCGTTCCGCCGGGCCGTCGAGGAAGGCATCCTCGACACCGAGGCGCTCTCGCACGTCGGCACCCGCGGCCCGCTGTACGGCAAGCAGGACCTGACGGACGACGAGAAGATGGGCTTCGGCATCGTCACCTCCGCCGACGTCTACCGGCGCGGCGCCGACGAGGTCGCCGACCAGCTCCGCCAGCGCATCGGCGACCGCCCGCTCTACATCTCCATCGACATCGACTGCCTGGACCCGGCCCACGCGCCCGGCACCGGCACCCCCGAGGCCGGCGGCATGACCTCGCGCGAGCTCCTGGAGATCCTGCGGGGCCTCGCCTCCTGCAACCTGGTCTCCGCCGACGTCGTCGAGGTCGCCCCGGCCTACGACCACGCCGAGATCACCAGCGTGGCCGCCTCGCACACCGCCTACGAGCTGACCACGATCATGTCCCGGCAGATCGCGGCCGCCCGCGCCTGAGCGCGGAACGGAACGGACCGGGAAACGATCAGCGGCCGCGGCCCGGCGGCCGGGGGACCGGCGCCGGGCCGAAGCCGAGCTCCAAGGACTCCAAGGAGAGGACGCGATGACCCACGACCACGACCTCGTGCTGCGGCCCACGCCGCGCCAGGTGGAGGCCGCCCTGAACCCCCCGCCCGGGCGCAACGGCGGTGACCTGGTGGTCGAGACCCTCGCGGGGCTCGGCGCCACCACCGTGTTCGGGCTGCCCGGCCAGCACGCGCTCGGCATGTTCGACGCGCTGCGCCGCTCGGACCTGCGCTACATCGGCCTCCGGGTCGAGAACAACGCGGGCTTCGCCGCCGACGCGTACGGCCGGGTCACCGGCGAGGCCGCCCCGCTGCTGCTCTCGACCGGCCCCGGCGCGCTGACCTCGCTGGCCGCGCTCCAGGAGGCGGCGGCCGCCTCGTCTCCCGTCATCGCGATCTCAAGTCAGGTCCCCACGGCGGGACTTGGCGGCGGACGGCACGGCTATCTGCACGAACTGCGCGATCAGAAGGCGTCGTTCCGCGATGTGGTCAAGTCGGTCCACACCGTACGCAGCCAGTCGCAGATCCCCTCCGCGATCGCGGCGGCCTGGGAGTCGGCGCTGACCGCGCCGCACGGTCCGGTGTGGGTGGAGATCCCGCAGGACGTGCTGCTCGCCGAGACGGCGCTGCCCGTCGTCACCCCCATGGACGCCTTCCCCGAGGATGTCGTCCCGCGCCCCGAACTCACCGCCGTGGCAGCCGAGTTGCTGGCGAACGCGGTCCGCCCGGCGATCATCGCGGGCGGTGGTGTGGTACGCGCCGACGCCGCGGGCAAGCTGCTCGCGCTCGCCGAGCGCCTCGACGCGCCGGTCGTGACGACCTTCGGCGGCAAGGGCGCCTTCCCGTGGGAGCACCCGCTCTCGCTCCAGTCCTGGCTGGAGGACCGGCACACCACGGACTTCCTGGAGGACGCGGACGTCCTGCTGGTGGTGGGCTCCGGGCTCGGCGAGCTGTCGTCGAACTACCACACGTTCAAGCCGCGTGGCCGGATCGTCCAGATCGAGGCGGACCTCGGCAAGCTGGAGTCCAACCACCCGGCGCTCGGCATCCACGCGGACGCCCGGATCGCGCTCCAGGCCCTGCTCGAAACGGTCACGGAGCGTCACGACGAGACGGCCGCCGAGCAGGTGCGGACCGTCCTCGACAAGGTCCGGGCCCGGATCGACGCCCAGGACCTCGGCGAGGAGCGGCGCATCCTGGCCGCCGTGCGCGAGGCGCTGCCCACCGGGGCGCCCAGCTTCTGGGACATGACGATCCTGGCCTACTGGGCCTGGTCGGCGTGGCCCGGCGCGATGCACTCGGCCCAGGGCGCCGGCGGCCTCGGCTACGGCTTCCCGGCGGCGCTCGGCGCGGCCGCCGCCGATCCCGGGCGCCCGGTCCTCGCGGTGTCCGGCGACGGCGGCGCGATGTACTCGATCGCCGAACTCGCCACGGCCAAGCAGTACGACCTGCCCGTCACCTGGCTCATCGTCGACGACGGCGGCTACGGCATCCTGCGCGAGTACATGACCGACACGTTCGGTGCGGCCACCGCCACCGAACTGGCCCGGCCGGACTTCGTGGCCCTCGCCGAATCCTTCGGCGTCCCGGCCGCCCGCACCACCCCGGACACCCTGACCGCCGACCTCGCCAAGGCGCTGGCGGCCCCCGGGCCCTCGGTGGTCGTGCTGCCCGCCCTCCTGAAGATGTTCGCGCCGACCCACCTCTGAGGCCCGGCCGGACTTCGGACAGTACCTAGGACCTGGGTCCCGTATTTGTTGCGGCGGGATGAAATCCGCAGGCCCCCGTGTTGGGGCTTGCGGCAGGACCAGGTACCAACGGGAGGAAAGTCGTGACGGAGGGTGCGCAACAGGGGTGGGCGCGCAGGCTGACCGGGTACGCCTGGCGGTACCGGCGCAATGTGGTGCTCGCGCTCGGCTCCTCGCTCGGCGGCATGGCCGTCATGGCGCTCGTCCCGCTGATCACCAAGGTGGTCATCGACGACGTCATCGGCGCCCACACCCGCTCCCTGGCCGTCTGGACCGGCCTCCTCATAGCCTGCGCCGCCGTCGTGTACGGGCTCACCTACATACGGCGGTACTACGGAGGGCGGCTCGCCCTCGACGTCCAGCACGACCTGCGGACCGAGATGTACCGCACGATCACCCGGCTCGACGGGCGGCGCCAGGACGAGCTGTCCACCGGACAGGTCGTCGGCCGGGCCACCAGCGACCTCCAGCTGATCCAGGGCCTGCTCTTCATGCTGCCGATGACCATCGGCAACGTCCTGCTCTTCGTGATCTCCATCGTGATCATGGCGTGGCTCTCGCCCCTGCTCACCCTCGTCGCCCTCGCCGTCGCCCCCGCCCTCTGGTTCATCGCCAAGCGCAGCCGCACCCGCCTCTTCCCCGCCACCTGGTACGCCCAGGGCCAGGCCGCAGCCGTCGCCGGGGTCGTCGACGGGGCCGTGTCCGGGGTCCGGGTCGTCAAGGGCTTCGGCCAGGAGGACCAGGAGACCGGCAAGCTCCGCGAGGTCGGCCGCAAGCTGTTCGCGGGCCGCCTTCGCACCGTCAAGCTGAACGCCCGCTACACCCCCGCCCTCCAGGCCGTCCCCGCGCTCGGCCAGGTCGCCATGCTGGCCCTCGGCGGCTGGCTCGCCACCCGCGGCCAGATCACGCTCGGCACGTTCGTGGCGTTCTCCACCTACCTCGCCCAGCTCGTCGGGCCGGTCCGCATGCTCGCCATGGTGCTCACCGTGGGCCAGCAGGCGCGGGCCGGCGTCGAACGCGTCCTGGAACTCATCGACACCGAGCCGTCGATGCGGGACGGCAGCAAGGAGCTGTCGCCCGACGCCCCCGCCACCGTCGAGTTCGACGACGTGAGCTTCGGCTACGACGCCGAGCGGCCCGTCCTGAAGGGCTTCTCGCTCGACATCCGGCCCGGCGAGACCGTCGCGGTCGTCGGCTCGTCCGGCTCCGGCAAGTCCACCGTCTCGCTGCTGCTGCCCCGTTTCTACGACGTCGAGCACGGCGCCGTCCTCGTCGGCGGCCACGACGTGCGCGAGCTGACGCTCTCCTCGCTGCGCGCCGCCATCGGCCTGGTCCCCGAGGACTCCTTCCTCTTCTCCGACACCGTCGGCGCCAACATCGCCTACGGAAAGCCGGACGCCACCCAGGAGGAGATCGAGAAGGCCGCCCGCGCCGCCCAGGCCGACCGTTTCATCGCCGAGCTGCCCAAGGGCTACGACACCACCGTCGGCGAGCACGGCCTGACCCTCTCCGGCGGCCAGCGCCAGCGCATCGCACTGGCCCGAGCCATCCTCACCGACCCCCGGCTGCTCGTCCTGGACGACGCGACCTCCGCCGTCGACGCCCGCGTCGAGCACGAGATCCACGAGGCCCTCAAGTCGGTCATGGCGGGCCGCACCACGCTGCTCATCGCGCACCGCCGCTCCACCCTCGCCCTCGCCGACCGCATCGCCGTCCTCGACGGCGGACGGCTCGCCGCGATCGGCACCCACGACGAGCTCCAGCGCGACAGCGCCCTCTACCGCCGCCTGCTCACCGACCCCGACGAACTCGGCGCGGTCTCCCCGGGCCACACCCCGCCCGCCCCGCACACCGGGGACGAGGACCACTCCGTACGGGACGAGCTGGACGCGGAGTACGACGTCGAACGCGGCATCACCCCGCCGCTGTGGATCCGCGAGGAGAAGACCGAGTCCGCCGCCCCCGGCGGCATGCCGGCCACCCCCGAACTGCTCGCCCAGGTCGAGGCGTTGCCGCCCGCCACCGACGTACCCGCCATAGACGAGGCCAAGGCCGTCCGGGCCGAGGACTCCTACGGCCTGCGCAGGCTGCTGCACGGCTTCGGCCTCCCCCTGCTCGTCTCACTCCTGCTCGTCGCGATCGACGCGGGCGGCTCCCTCATCCTGCCGATCCTGATCCGGCACGGCATCGACCAGGGCGTCACCCAGCTCGCGCTCGGCGCGGTGTGGGCGGCCTCCGGGCTCGCCCTGCTCACCGTCACCATCCAGTGGCTCGCCCAGACCGGCGAGACGCGGATGACCGGACGCACCGGCGAACGCGTCCTGTACACCCTGCGCCTGAAGATCTTCGCCCAGCTCCAGCGGCTCGGACTCGACTACTACGAGCGGGAGTTGACCGGCCGGATCATGACCCGCATGACGACGGACGTGGACGCGCTGTCCACGTTCCTCCAGACCGGCCTCGTCACCGCGTTCGTCTCCGTCGTCACGTTCTTCGGCATCATGGTCGCGCTGCTCGTCATCGACATCCAGCTGGCGCTCGTCGTCTTCGCCACGCTTCCGTTCCTGGTCGTCGGCACGTACGTCTTCCGCAAGAAGAGCGTCCAGGCCTACGAACTGGCCCGCGAGCGGGTCAGCGTCGTCAACGCCGACCTCCAGGAGTCGGTGTCGGGCCTGCGCATCGTGCAGGCGTTCCGGCGCGAGCACGACGGCTCCGCGCGGTTCGCCGGGCGCAGCGACCACTACCGCCAGGCGCGGGTGCGCGGCCAGTGGCTGATCTCGGTGTACTTCCCGTTCGTGCAGCTCCTGTCGTCGGTGGCGGCCGCCGCCGTACTGATCGTGGGCGCGCACCGGGTCGACGGCGGCACCCTCACCACGGGCGCGCTCGTCGCCTACCTGCTCTACATCGACCTGTTCTTCGCCCCCGTCCAGCAGCTCTCGCAGGTCTTCGACGGCTACCAGCAGGCGGCGGTCTCCCTCAAGCGCATCCAGGAACTCCTGCGCGAGAAGACCTCCACGGCCGAGGCCGCCGAGCCGCTCGACGTCCTGTCACTTCGCGGCGAGATCGCCTTCGAGAACGTCGACTTCGCGTACGGCTCGGCCGACGAGCCGGAGGAGGCGCTCAGCGGGGTCGATCTGCGCATACCGGCCGGGCAGACCGTCGCCTTCGTCGGCGAGACCGGTGCGGGCAAGTCCACCCTCGTCAAGCTGGTCGCGCGCTTCTACGACCCGACCGGCGGGCGGGTCACCGCCGACGGCACGGACCTGCGCGACCTGGACATCACCGCCTACCGGCACCGGCTCGGCGTGGTCCCGCAGGAGGCGTACCTCTTCGAGGGCACGGTCCGCGACGCCATCGCCTACGGCCGCCCCGACGCGAGCGACGCCGAGGTGGAGGCGGCGGCCCGTGCGGTCGGCGCCCACGACATGATCGCCACGCTCGACGGCGGCTATCTGCACCAGGTCGCCGAGCGCGGCCGCAACCTCTCCGCCGGGCAGCGCCAGCTGATCGCGCTGGCCCGTGCCGAGCTGGTGGACCCGGACATCCTGCTGCTCGACGAGGCGACGGCCGCGCTCGACCTCGCGACGGAGGCCCAGGTCAACCAGGCGACCGAGCGGCTCACGGGGCGCCGCACCACCCTGGTCGTGGCCCACCGCCTGACCACGGCGGCCCGGGCGGACCGGGTGATCGTGATGGACGGGGGCCGGGTTGCCGAGGACGGTACGCACGACGAACTCCTCGCCGCGGACGGCAAGTACGCCCGCCTGTGGCGCACGTTCATCGGCCTCCCCGACGAGGAGGGCGAGCCCCTCGCAGCCCGCTGAGCCACCTGCCCGGGGCACGTTGCCCACCCTCCTACCCCGGGGTTGGTCGGGTTCCGGCCCCGTGGGCTCCGCCCCCAGACCCCCGTTCGCGCGCTTTCCCACCCACCTCCCGTGCGGCGGGGTCAAGAGGTCCGGCCCCTGGGGCTCCGCCCCAGACCCCGTTCGCGCAGCTGAGGATGCCCATGCCACCGGCGCCGCCAGGGGCGCGGGGAACTGCGCGAGCAACCACGCACGGTGCGAGGCCGATGGAGGGTTGAGGGGCGCGGGGAACTGCGCGAGAAGCGGGCGCGGTCCGCGGACGAGAACGGGGTTGGGGGCGCGGGGAACTGCGCGAACAATGCCGGGCGCGGACAGCCGGGTGGGCCGCCACCCCCCCACCCTGAGAACCGTCGGACGACTTACCGCGTCCCTCCCCTCGTACGCGCACGTGACGGAAGGGTGCAAGCGTGTTCGATGGGGTGAGATTGAGCGGCTCAGCGCGCCCAGGGCGCATAGGGCCCGTGCTGGCCGTGCTCGCGGCGGGTGGCCTGGTCGTGTTCGGGCCGGCCGGCGGCAGCGCGGACGCGGCGGCGGCCTGCGCGGGGCGGCCGGTGAAGACGGTGGGGTTCGGCGCGGGCGAGCTGCGCCTCTACAAGGGCAACGGGTACGCGTGCGCGGTGACCGCCGCGAAGAACCCCGGGGCGCGGCGCCGGATGTCGGTGACGATCCAGGCCCGGGGCAGCGCCCCGGCCGGCGACTCCGGCGCCTATACGCGCCTCGCGGGCCCCGTCACCGTGCACGCCGGCAGCCGCTGCGTCCGGGCCACCGGCGCGATATCGGGCGGCGGCTCGGCCCAGACGGGCTGGGTCTGCTGACCGGCCGCTGAAAGGCCACCCGTGGGGAACAACCGGGTCTGGCGGGGCCGGTGTTGACACCGCTAGGTTCGCGAGGCCACGTTCCGAGCCCACAGGGGCCCCACAGGGGAGTGTGAATGCGCAAGGCGTTCAGATGGCTGCTGTCGCTGGCCGTGCTGATAGGCACGCTGACCGCGACGGGAGCCACGGCAGGGGCGGCCACCGCCGCCGAGCCGGACATCAAGGACCGCATCCTGGCGATACCCGGGATACGTCTCATAGAAGAGAAGCCCTACACCGGCTACCGCTACTTCGTCCTCTCCATCACGCAGCCGGTCGACCACCACAATCCGTACAGCCGGGCCACCTTCCAGCAGCGCTTCACCCTGCTGCACAAGGACACCGACCGCCCGACGGTGATGTACACCAGCGGTTACGACGTCTCGACGACCCCCAGCCGCAGCGAGCCGACGCAGATCGTCGACGGCAACCAGGTCTCCGTCGAGTACCGCTACTTCCCGCAGTCCCGGCCGCAGCCCACCGACTGGTCCAAGGACGACATCTGGCAGGCGGCGAGCGACCAGCACGCCATCTTCCGGGCCCTGAAGCCGATCTACACGAAGAACTGGCTGACCACGGGCGGCTCCAAGGGCGGCATGACGGCCACGTACTACAAGCGCTTCTACCCGCGTGACATGGACGGCGTCGTCGCGTACGTGGCCCCCAACGACGTGGTGAACAACGAGGATTCGGCCTACGACCGGTTCTTCACGTCGGTCGGCACCAAGGAGTGCCGCGACAAGCTGGAGGGCGTGCAGCGCGAGGCGCTCGTGCGGCGGACGTCCCTGGAGAAGAAGTACCGGGACTACGCGACCGCGAACGGCTACACCTTCACGACGGTCGGCTCCCTCGACAAGGCCTACGAGGCGGTCGTGCTCGACTACGTCTGGGGCTTCTGGCAGTACCACCTGCTGGCCGAGTGCTCCACGATCCCGGCGGACGCGGCGCACGCCACCGACCAGGCGATCTGGGACTCGATCGACACGATCTCGGGCTACTCCTTCTACACCGACCAGGGCCTCGCCCCCTACACGGCGTACTACTACCAGGCCGGTACGCAGCTGGGCTCGCCCACCATCAAGCAGCCCTGGCTCGGCAAGCTGAGCCGCTACGGCTACCAGCCGCCGCGCAACTTCGTACCCCGGGACATCCCGATGCGGTTCCAGCCGTGGGCGATGGCGGACGTCGACGGGTGGGTCAAGCACCACGCGGACCACATGCTGTACGTCTACGGCCAGAACGACCCGTGGGGCGCCGAGCGGTTCTCGCTCGGTGCGGGGGCGCGTGACTCCTACGTCTACACGGTCCCGGGCGGCAACCACGGCTCCAAGGTGGGCGCGCTGCCGGCCACGCAGAAGGCCGCGGCGACGGCCGCGATCCTCCGCTGGGCGGGGCTGCCCTCGGCCCCCGCGAAGCCGCGGGCGTCCTTCGACGCGACCCTGGACGCAACGCCGCCGAACCGGGCGGGGGCCCTGCGCCCCTAACCCCCTGGGGCTCCGCCCCAAACCCCGGGAGTTCGCCCCGCCCCGCCCTTTCCCTAAACCCTCCGGGGGTTGAAGGACACTGGGGGCTCCGCCCCCAGACCCCCGTTCGCGCAGGCTGGGTACGCCTGTGCGGGCCCGCACCAAGGTCTTTAGGGGCGCGGGGAACTGCGCGACCAGCCACGCACGGTCCGCAGCCGAACCAGGGGGCCCGCGGGCGCAGCCCCCGGAAGCCCACCCACCCCCACTTCTACCCCCCGGAGGGTTTAGGGAAGGGGCGGGGCGGGGCCAAAACCCGGCGGGCTAGGCGCGCCGGGCGCAGCCCACCGGGGGCTGGGGGCCGGCCAGGGCGACGTACAGCGTGGTGGACGGCGGGCACAGCGCCCGGCGGGCCACCGCCGACGCCACCCGGTGCTGGGGCGCCCGCGCCCCCGACCCGTCGCACGGAGTCTCCCGCACCTGGTCCGACCCTGTCGCGTACACACAGTCCCCCACCACCGTGAAGGGCCCGCCCCCCGCCCCGGGGTCCCCGGGATGCGGGGGCTCCAGGTTCCGCATACAGGCGTAACCCCGGGCAGCAGGCGTCCCCTCGGACACGTACAGCACGAAGTCCGTGGCGAGCGGGCAGTCGACGGCCGCCCCCGCCGCAACCGCCCCCGCCCGGCGGACCAGCACCCTCGCCGCCGCCCGCTCGCTCGTGCAGGACACCTCCAAGAAGGCCGGCGAACTCGCCACCCCCTCGCGGGCGGCGCACCCACCGGTGTCGAGGAACGTCGGCGCGGGGCTCGGCGCCGACGTCGGCGAGGGCGTGCTGTCGGCCACCGGCCCGGCACCCCGGCACCCGACCACCACGAGCACCAACAGGCACACCAACCCTGCCCAACGGAACGTACGCATACTTCCCCCCGGATACGGCTCAAGCCTGTCCCGCCGGAGCGGGCGCACGCCAGGCGTTCGGGGGGCTTTGGGTCACTTGGGGTAGTGCGCCGGGTCTGCGTCGTACGCCTAGTACGTCAGGCCGTGACCGATCGGGTAGAGGTCGCGCGCAGGGTCGTCGGCCCGGGGCACGGCGACCGGAAGGCGGCCGCGCGGACGGGCTCGCCCCGCCAACACCCGTGCCGCGGACCGGAGTTCGACATCGGTCCAGCAGTACGTGGCGAGCGAGGCCGCGTACCCGCTCAGGTACGCGATGTCGTAGGGATTGCGGAGCGCGAGGTGGACCACCGGCACCCCGCTCGCACCGAGCGCGGCCACCAGCTTGCTCTGCGCGCCGCCCGGCCCCGTGTTGTACGTGCCCACGAGCACCGCGTCCTGGCCGTCGGAAGCCGCCCGCACGGCCGCGTCGATCCGGGCCTGGGACGGCAGCGTGCCCGTACTCAACACCGTTGTGCGGAAGCCGAGTTCGGTGAGCGCGCGGGCCAGCACCTGGGTGGGCGGTCCGGTCGTGCCGGAGGGGGAGTCGGGGTCGGCGCCCACGATCAGGAGCCGGCGGTGGCTGTGCCGGGAGAGGGGGAGCAGCCCGCGCGGGTTGGCGAGCAGGGTCGTGGTGCGCTCGGCCATCTCGTCGGCGGCGGCCAGATGGGCCCGGGTGCCGACCGTACGGTCCACGCCCCGCGCGGTGACGTACGGCCGGGCGAACAGCCCTCGCCGCTCCTTGAGTCGCAGGATGCGAAGGAGCGACTCGTCCAGGCGGCTCTCGCTCAACTCGCCGCTCGCCACCGCCGCCCGTACCCCGTTGAAGGCCACGTCCAGCTTGGGCGGATCGAGGAGTTGGTCGACGCCCGCCTTCAGGGCGAGCACGGGCACCCGGTCGTCGCCGTACTTGTCGCGGACGCCCTTCATGCCGAGGGAGTCCGTGATGACGACCCCGTCGAAGCCGAGCTGCTCGCGCAGGATGCCGGTCAGGATGGGACGGGAGAGGGTCGCGGGGTCGTTGCTCGGGTCGAGCGCCGGGAACTGGATGTGTGCCGTCATGATCGCGTCGATCCCGGCGGCGATCGCGGCCCGGAACGGCGGCGCGTCGAGCCGGTCCCACTGCTCGCGGGTGTGGGTGATCACCGGGATGCCGGTGTGGCTGTCGACGCTGGTGTCGCCGTGCCCGGGGAAGTGCTTGGCGGTGGCCGCGACCGAGGAGTCCTGGTAGCCGCGCACCTCGGCGGCGACCATACGGGCCACGGCGGCGGGATCCGCGCCGAAGGACCGTACGCCGATGACCGGGTTGGCCGGGTTGATGTTCACGTCCGCGTCGGGGGAGTAGTCCTGCCGGATGCCGATCGCCGCGAGTTCGGCGCCCGAGATGCGGCCGAGCGTGCGGGCGTCCTCCGTCGAGCCGCCCGCCCCCATCGCCATCGCGCCCGGGAAGAGCGTGGCCGGCGCGCCGACCCGGCACACCGCCCCGTGCTCCTGGTCGGTGGCGATGAGCAGCGGCACCGGTACGCGCTGGGCGAGCCCGGCGGCCTGGATGCCGTTGGACAGCCCCGCGATCTGGTGCGGATCGCGGGTGTTGTGCGCCCAGCTGAAGTAGATGATGCCGCCGACGTGGTACTTCGCGATCAGCTCGGCGGCATCGCGCACGCCGAGCTCGCGGAGGTTGGCGTCGATGTCCGCCTGGTCGGGGGCGGTCGCGGAGTGCCCGTAGACCCGAGTGACGAAGAGCTGCCCGATCTTCTCCTCGACCGACATGCGGCCGATGAGCGCGCGCAGGCGGCGATCGGTGCCGATGGCGTCCGACGCGTCCGACGCCCGGGCGGGGAGCCCGGGGCCGAGGGCGGTCATGGCGGCCGCGGCGGCGGCGGTGGTCAGGAGGCTGCGTCTTGAGGTGCGGTGCTGCTGGTGCACGTGCGTCGCTCCTTCCGGCGGTGGTACCCGGCGAACCAGGAAAATGGAAGAAACTTCCAAACTGAACCGATATCCGGAAAGTTATTGTCAGTCAAGGCTATGCGCACGGGCGCCGTCCGGCGTGGCTGGTGGCGGCAAGTGGGAGGGGGCTCCGCGGCCGACCCCGTGGCACGCGTCGCCTCTCCCCATTGCCGCCCCGGAGGCCGGGCCCGGTCTACCAGGCCGCGCCCGCGACCTGCCGGGTCGTGGCGTTGAGCCGGTTGAAGAGATTGGTCACGCCGATCATGAGGACCAGCGAGGCCAGCCCCTTCTCGTCGTAGTGCCGGGCGGCCTCGTCCCAGACCTCGTCGGACACCGCGTCCGGCCGGTCGGCGAGCCGGGTGGCCGCCTCGGTCAGCGCGAGGGCCGCGCGCTCGGCGTCCGAGAAGTACGGCGCCTCGCGCCAGGCGACGACGGTGGCCAGCTTGTCCTCGCCGACCCCGCCCTTGCGGGCCTGCTTGACCCCCTGGTCGATGCACGGGGCGCACCCGTTGATCTGGCTGGCCCGCAGATGCACCAGCTCCAGCGTGGACTCGTCCACCCCGCCCTCCTTCGCGGCCTTGAGCACGCCGAGGACGGCGGGCAGCGCGCTGGGGATGACCTGGACGGGGTTCGTCATACGTGCCTGCATGGCGGTGGCTCCTGTGTGTAGTGGGTGGCGTGGGAGGTGTCTCCGTTCGCCTTCACTGCACTGACCGAGCGGAGCCGCGAAATGTGACAGCCTCGCCGAAATTCTTTCCGCGAGTGCCGGACGGGGCATGACGTACGGCTCCCACGTGCGCCCCCCGTCCCGCGAAATCCGCAAACGCGAGCGGCGGCCCCGCTACCAGCGCCCCCCATGCCGGACGGCCTTCTCCCTCAGCCATGCGCGTACCTCTCCCTCCTCCTGGGCGGAGGCGGTGCGCAGATCACGCGCGGCGATCGTCGCGACGAAGTACACGAACCGGACGCGCCGCCAGTCACCGTCCGTGCCGATCACCTTGCCGGGCCCGTACACGTCCGTCCCGGTGTGGGCGACGTATGCCCCCACGTCGTGGGCTCCCATCGCACCGCCTCTCACCTTGTTCTTTATGGTCTGAGTCGGTTTCGTTCGGTGATGCTCTCGGGCCGTTTCACGGTCTTGCCCACGTCGTAGTGGATGGCGGGTCGCCGGTTCTTCGACCCAAGTGGCCGTCCAGGGCCGGGTGTTGATGGTTTCGGTGCTCGGGCCGGACAGGTGAGATGTGGGCGGAGGTTTCTGAACCCCCGGCGGACTCTGGCCGGGGTGAGCCGGCCGTGCTCGGCGGGCTTCTCCCACGGCCGCCGCAGGTCGGCGGCGGCCTCGCGTAAAAGGCGGATCTGGGTGTGGGCGGCGATGATCAGCCAGGTCCAGCGCTCACCGGCCTCGGGAGTCCGCAGCTTCGGCCGGGTCCACCCGAGGGTCTGCTTCATCAGCCTGAAATGGTGCTCGATGTCGAACCTTCGCAGGAACGCCTGCCAGCGCACGTCGACGTCCTCGCTGTTCAGGCCGGTGGCGGACGACCAGAGCCAGAGCGGGAGCGGGTCGCCTCCGCCGGGCAGGCGGTCGACCTGTAGACGGATCAGCGTGCCTTCGATGATGGGGAGTTCACCGGCGTGGTCGATCCATGCGGAGCGGGTGGTCAGGCGGGGGTGGAGGCGGTCCCATGCCATCGCGCGGGCGGTGCCGTACCGGTCGGTGACCTGCGTTGTGGCCGCGTCTGGCTCGCCCCAGGTGTCCGGATTGGCGAAGCGGAACTCCTTGCCGTGCTTCGGCGGTCGCCCGCCCTGGGGATAGGCCAGGGCGTACTCCTTGAGCGTGGGCGTCCGCCGTCGCATGACGCGGTCGGAGCGCATCCGTCCCAGTACCTCGACCGGGAGGCCGGTAAGGAGGTGAGCCATGCGCGGAGCGTCGTAGCCGGCGTCGAAGACGACGAGGATGTCGCGGTCGCCGAAGTGCCAGCGGCCCATCTCGATCAGGTCCGTGACCACACGGCGGAGCTGGGCGGCGGTGACCTCGGCGACATCGTCCTCGGGGCCGAGACGGACGGCGTCCAGGAGCTGGCACCAGGACGTCCGGCCCGATTCGAGGGCGGCGACGAACGAGTACGGCCAGCCGGGGATGAACTGGTCCGAGGACCGTCCGCTGCGGCCGTAGACGTGGCAGAACAGACGCTCCGCGCTGGTCGGCGCGTCAGGGCGGAGCCAGTTGCTGACGTCGACCGCCAGGACCAGACGCCCGTCGGCGGCCCGCGGCATCGGCAGCCCTGCCAGCACCTGCCGCAGCCGGGGCACGTCCACGTTCCCGTGGTTCAGCGCCTCGTACATCGCTCCGTGCCCGCGCCGGTGCTCGGCCACCAGCGTCAGGTCCACGGGCGAGGTCACCGGACCGTCCGCGCACAGCAACGCGTCCACGAGCTCGAACAGTTCGTCCCCGCGCGCGGTCCGACAGTCGAATAAGTCCTCCCGGAAGCGTGATGCTTGCGCGAACGCCTCCGCCGGAACAACATCAGGCAGCAGACTCACCTTCACGGCCTTCGTACTGGTCAAGTGCCTCTTTGGTCGGAGCACATGATCGTGCGGAGGCCGCCCGCACGTCCGCCGAACAGCGGAAGCAGAGATCAAGTTCGAGTGGCGTTCGGACGCCGGTAAGCAGGTCAGGCGGCAACCAGTGAGGCGTGGATCCGGCTGACGGCACGCAGGACCTCGTCTCGGTTCTTTGCCCTCTTGATCCATACCGGAAGACGGGCCACCAAGGTCATCTTCTGTCCGGTGTCGTACCAGGGCGCTCGTTCCCGCAGCGACGCCTGGACGAAACGACGGATCAAGTCGAGGTGTTCGAGGTTGTACGCCCACAACCACCCGTGCCGGGTCTCGACCTGGAGCCACAGCGGCATACCGAAGTACGGATCCGTCGCTGGTTGAGCTGTGCCGGCAGAGAGCGTGACAAGGCGGCCACTCCACACCCGCGACAGTCCGCAGCCATGACAGACCAGGCGCCGCGGCGTGAACAGAATCCGCCCCCCAGGACTGGCGTCTTCGGGCGCCGGAACGACGCGGGCGGCCTTCTCACAACCGGGACACCGCACCATGATCAAGGTGATGAAGTCGTACTCGGTGCTGCGCGGGTCTCGGAACCGAGCAGAGAACGTGGCCATGCGGTGAGTATGCAACTGCCGTACAGAACAGCGCATCCCGATTCGACCGCTGATGCTCAGGCCCGCCAGCCACCATGCCAGGGCCAGACGGAGGTTAAAGAACAAGCTCACTGTGTGTGCCGAATTGCTCACAGCTTGGGGTCGCCCTGGATAGGCTCACCAGGGGGTATTCGGTGTCAATGCGGATGACACATAAGGGAGTTAGGTGTGTGGCGATCGAGGACAACCCCGAATCCCGTACCAGTTACGGGGACGAGTTGCGCCGTCGGCGAGAGGAAGCGGGGCTCACGCAGGAGGAGTTGAGTGTGCGGGCGATTCTGTCGCGCTCCTACATTGCGCACATCGAGGCGGGCCGGAGAAGGCCGTCGGGGGATGATGCGCGCCGCCTCGACCAGGTGCGGGGTGCGAACGGGTTCTTCGAGCGGTTCCTGCCGACCCTCGACGGGCGCAAGGTCGCCGAACATTTCGAAGCGGCCAAGGAGTTCGAGCAGCAGGCGACGGTGATCCGGGAGTACGCACCAGAGCTGGTGCCCGGCATTCTGCAGACCGAGGCCTATGCGCGTGCGGTGTTCCAGACTCGTTTTCCGCCCATGACGGATGAAGAATGTGACAAGGCCCTTGTAACGCGCCTGGGGCGCTCCCGCATCCTGGACCACGCCAAGACCCCCGCCATGTGGGTGATGCTGAACGAAGCCGTGCTTCGTCGGCGAGTGGGCGGACCAGCGGTAATGGCAGCCCAGTTGAGACACCTCGTGGATCTGGGCGAACGCCGCCGCATTCGGCTCCAAGTACTCCCCTTTGGGGCAGGGGCACACTCGTTGATGGAGGGGATGGTCTCGTTGATGTGGTTCGCCGACCTCCCTCCGGTTGTATACGTGGAGGGTTGGCGAACGGGGAAGCTCTGGGAACTCCCGTCGGTGGTGCAGCAGTGCCTCTCGGCCTACGATCTTGCTCTGGGCGACGCGCTGTCACATCAGCAGTCGCTGGCCCTGGTCCGGTCTGCCGCAGAGGATTACGAGCATGAAGCGCACTGAGCACATCATCCCGGACGCCTCGGCCCTCCCGGGGTGGCGCAAGTCCAGCTACAGCGGGGCGAACGAAGGTAGCTGCCTCGAAGTCAGCGATGCCTGGCGGAAGTCCACGTACAGCGGCGGCACCAGCGGCGAGTGCCTGGAGTTCAGCGACGCCTGCTCCGCGTGCGTCCCCGTACGGGACAGCAAGAACCCGACCGGGCCGGCCGTCGTGTTCGGGCCGACGGCCTGGACGGAGTTCGTCGGCGCGGTCAAGGGCGGGGGCTTCAGTCGCTGAGGGCGGCCCAGGCGTCGTGGAGGGCGTGGATCGTGGTCTGGATCGCGGGGCGGCGGGCCGCGCCTGTGCGCCACAGGGCGTAGAGGCGGCGGGTCGGGATCGGGTCGAGGGGTAGGGCCACTACGCCCTCGGGGAGGGGGCCACGGCCGAGGCGTGGGACCAGGGCTATGCCCAAACCGGCTGACACCAGGGCGAGTTGGGTGTGGTACTCGCCGGCCTGGTGGCGCAGATACGGTTCGTGGCCGTCGGCGCGCAGGGTGCGGACGAGCCAGTCGTGGCAGACCGAGCCGGGCGGCTGGCAGATCCACGGTTCGCGGGCGAGGTCGGAGCGGTGGAGCACGGCGCGGGACGCGAGCGGATGGTCCGCCGGGACCAGTACGTCGCAGTGGTCGTCGCCGATGGCCGCGTACTCCACGCCCTCGGGGGCGGGCAGCGGGGCGATGTCCCAGTCGTGGGCGACGGCCAGGTCGATGATGCCCTTGGCCACGAGGTCGACCGAGACGTGCGGATCGACTTCGGACAACCGGGTTTCCAGGCTGGGGTGTTCACGGGCCAGGACGGCGAGGGCCTGTGGGAGCAGTCCGCGCGCGGCCGTGGCGAAGGCGCCGACCGTGAGGACGCCGGTGGGCAGACCGCGCCGCTCTTCGAGCGCGGTCTCCGTACGTTCGACGATGTCCATCAACTCCCGTGCGGCGGAGGCCAGATGGAGGGCCGCGTCGGTGAGGGCGATGCCCCGGCCGCGGCGTTCGAGGAGCGTCGTACGGGTCTCGCGCTCCAGCTTGGTGATCTGCTGGGAGATCGCGGACGGGGTGTACCCGAGCGCGGCGGCAGCGGCGGCGACCGAGCCGTGCACATGGACGGCGTGCAGTGCGCGCAGCCGGGCCAGGTCGAGCACGGGTCCTCCCAGGTGTCGTGGTGGTGACGATTAAGCGGTGCTACCGGCCATCATCAATGAATCCGCGCTGGTGCTGAATGGTCGAGGACCGTGATCCTCGACGCATGCGTCCCGTACACATCGCCCTCGCCGTGCTCGTCGCCGCCGTCTGGGGGGTCAACTTCGTCGTCATCGACGTGGGCCTCGGTCACTTCCCGCCGCTGCTGTTCTCCGCGCTGCGCTTCCTGGTCGCGGCGCTGCCCGCCGTGTTCTTCGTGGGCCGGCCCAAGGTCGCCTGGAAGTGGATCGTGGCGGTGGGGCTGGTGCTCGGGGGCGCCAAGTTCGGGCTGCTGTTCATCGGGATGAGCCAGGGGATGCCGGCCGGCCTTTCGTCCCTCGTCCTTCAGGTGCAGGCGGTCTTCACGGCGGTCGTGGCGATGGCGGTGCTGGGTGAACGGCTGCGCGGGCTGAGGCTGTTGGGGATGGGGATCGCCCTCGCGGGGATCGCGGTGGCAGGGGTGGACGAGGGCTCGGGCGGCCCGCTGCTCGGCTTCGTGCTGACGGTGGGGGCGGCGGCATGCTGGGGTGTGTCGAACGTCCTGACCCGCCGGGCCGCCCCGCCCGACGCGCTGAACTTCATGGTGTGGGTGTCCGTCGTTCCGGTACTCCCGCTGCTCGCCCTCTCCCTCCTCTTCGAGGGACCGGCCCGGGACGCCGAGGCGCTGGCCGGGTTCGACTGGAGCGGCGCGGGGGCGCTGGTGTACGTGGCGTGGATCAGTACGGTGTTCGGGTTCGGGGCGTGGGGGATGCTGCTGCGCCGCTACCCGGCGTCGTCGGTGGCCCCGTTCAGCCTCCTTGTCCCGGTGTTCGGGATGTCCTCGGCGGCGGTGCTCCTTGGGGAGTCCGTGACGCCGCTGCGGTGGGGTGCGGCGGCGCTGCTCGTGGGCGGGGTGGCGCTCACGTCGCTGGTCCGGCCGGGTGGGCCGGCGGGTGCCGCGGGCCTGCCGCGATCAGTTATGGGAGGGCGCGGCGCGGTCCGCTCGTCCGGTCCGGGCTCGGCCGGCCATGGCTCGTCCGGCGGATCACGGGCCGGGGTGGCGCCGGGCCGGGGCGAGAACTGGTCAGTGCCCTAATCGTGTTGACCGCCCCCGGCAGGCGGTGCTGGAGTCGGCACGTGGACAGCATCCCCGCCAACCGGCGGCTCTGGAACCAGATCAGCAGCGCCTACCAGCACGAGCACGACCCGCAAATCGGCGCCGCACCCCGACTGTGGGGCATGTACTCCATTCCCGACGCGCACCTGCACGCCCTCGGCGACGTCTCCGGCCGGCGCGTCCTCGAACTCGGCTGCGGCGCCGGCCAGTGGTCCAGAGTGCTCGCCGACGAGGGCGCCACCGTGGTCGGGGTGGACCTGTCCGAAGCCCAACTCACCGCAGCGGCGGCGGCGATGGGACCCACTCGGTACTCGCTCGTGCAGGGCGCCGCCGAGCAGCTCCCCTTCGCCGCCGACAGCTTCGACCTGGTGTTCTGCGACTTCGGTGGGCTCAGTTGGGCGCCCCCGCACCTGGCCGTCCCGCAGGCCGCACGCGTCCTGCGCCGGGGCGGCCGTCTGGTGTTCAACGTCGCCAGCCCATGGTTCGAGGCCTGCTACGACGAATCCGCCAGGCGCGTCACCACGACGCTTCAGCGGGACTACTTCGGGCTCAACACCATCGCCGAAGGCGACGGCGCTACCAGCTATCAGCTCACCTACGGCGACTGGGTCAAGGTCCTGCGCGGCGCGGGGCTCGCCATCGACGACCTCATCGAGCCGCGGCCCGAACCCGGAACACCCAACGGCTACAACGAGACCGACCCACCCGACTGGGCACACCGCTGGCCGGCGGAACTGCTCTGGGTGACTCACAAACCGTAAGGTCGGTTCTGCTGTCTTGTCTTGTCCTGTGCCGCGCCGCGCCGCGCCGCGCCGCGCCGCGCCGCGCCGCGCCGCGCTGCTCAGATTTCGCTCAGCGCCGTGAGGTACGCCCGGCCCGCCGCGAGCAGCCCCGGCAGGGGGGCGGCGTCCGGGTACCAGCGTTTCTCGTACTCCCAGCACAGCCAGGCGTCCGGCGGGAGTTGGGCGAGGCAGTCGCCGAGGGGGAGCGCGCCGGTGCCGAGGGGGAGGGGAGTGGTGTCCTCGGCGGACGCGATGTCCTTCACCTGGGTGTAGCCGAGGTGGGGGGCCAGGTGGGCGTAGGACTCGGCGGGGGTCTCGCCGCCGAGCCAGGTGTGCATGACGTCCCAGAGTGCGCCGATGCCCTTTCTGTCCACACGGTCGAGGAGGGTGGCTGCGGCGGCGCCGGTGCGGTGGGAGTCGTGGGTTTCCAGGAGGATGCGTACGTTGCTGTCCTCGGCCAACTGGGCTGCCCGGGTGAGCTGTTGTACGGCACGGGCGTCGGCTTCGGGGGTGCCGTCGCCGCCCGGGAACACGCGGACGTAGCTCGCGCCCAGGTCGTGGGCGAGCGCTACGAGCTCGGGCAGCTCCTGGGGGGTCAGGGGGGTGGTGACCTTCGCGTAGCCGGCGACGGTCAGGATCTCGATGCCGAGGGCCTCGAACTCCGCTCTGGCGGCGGCTCGCTCGGGCTTGCCGATGCCGGGGTGTACGGGTTCCTCGGGGTGGGCCCGTAGCTCCACGCCCTGGTATCCGGCGGCGCTGGCGAGGCGGGCCACGTCCGGCATGGGCATGCCGGGGAGGCCGAGGGTGGAGAGGGCGAGCCTGTGTGTCATGGTGCGGGTCCTTTCGACTGCGGTTCCTTTCCCCACCCCGCCCCTTCCCGCAACCCTCCGGGGGGTGTGAGGGGGCCGAGCTTTCCTAGTGCGGCGGGGCTGCGCCTCGGGCCCTGGGGCCCCCAGACCCCCTTGAGGGGCTGCGCCCCTCGGACCCCCGCAGGGGGCTCCGCCCCCTGCACCCCCGTCGCGCCTTAAGGGCGCTCGTCCTCAATCGCCGGACGGGCTGAGGATGCTCATGCCGGCCCGCATCGAGCAGCCGGACGGGCTGAAGTGCCCGGTGCGGGCCAGGAGCGAGGCATTCAGGGGCGCGGGGAACTGCGCGAGAGGCGAGCACGGTCCGCGGACGGAAACGAGTTTGGGGGCGCGGGGAACTGCGCGAGAAGCGAGCACGGTCCGCAGGCAAGGGCGGGGTTGAGGGGTGCGGGGCTGCGGCCTTTGCGTGGCTCGGCCGTGGTGGGCGCGACCGGGGGACTCCGGGTCGCCTCCAGGGGTGCGGGGCTGTGACCCTTGCGTGGCTCGGCCGTGGTGGGCGCGACCGGGGGACTCCGGGTCGCCTCCAGGGGTGCGGGGCTGTGACCCTTGCGCGGCTCGGCCGTGGTGGGCGCGATCGGGGCAGCCGGGTCGCCTCCAGGGGTGCGGGGCTGTGACCTTTGCGTGGCTCGGCCGTGGTGGGCGCGATCGGGGCAGCCGGGTCGCCTCCAGGGGTGCGGGGCTGCGGCCTTTGCGTGGCTCGGCCGTGGTGGGCGCGATCGGGGCAGCCGGGTCGCCTCCAGGGGTGCGGGGCTGCGGCCTTTGCGCGGCTCGGCCGTGGTGGGCGCGACCGGGGGACTCCGGGTCGCCTCCAGGGGCGCGGGGAACTGCGCGACCGGCCACGCACGGTCCGCGGCAAACGAAAACCGGAGCTTTCATCGCCGGAGCCACGCGGTGGCGTCGCAGGGTGGTTCAGCCGGGGAAGGGGCGGGGCGAGGCGAAGCCCGGGGGTCTGGGGCGGAGCCCCGGGAGCCGGGCCCATCCCATCCGGGGTAACGGGCGGGAGGGTGGGACAACCCCCGGGCCGGGGCGGAGCCCCAATGCACCAGGGCGGAGCCCAGCGCACCCCGGGCCGAGCCCAGCGCACCCCGGGCGGAGCCCAGCGCACCCCGGGCCGAGCCCAGCGCACCCCGGGCCGAGCCCAGCGCACCCCGGGCGGAGCCCAGCGCACCCCCGGCCGAGCCCAGCGCACCCCGGGCCGGGGCGGAGCCCAGCGGATCTCCGGCCTAGCCCAGCAGCTCCGCGAAGCGGGTCGCCGTGTCGGACAGCAGCGCGACCCCGTCCCCGGCCCACAACCCGTCGTTGAACAGCTCCACCTCGACCGGCCCCGCATACCCCGCCATGTCGACGAGCGAGGCCCACCACGCCAGGTCGATGGACCCCGTCCCCAACTGGCCCCGCCCGTTCAGCACGCCGGCGGGCAACGGCGTGACCCAGTCCGCCAGTTGGAAGGAGTGGATGCGTCCGGCCGCCCCGGCCCGTACCACCGCGCCCGGCGCCCCGTCGTCCCACCACACGTGGTACGTGTCGACCACCACCCCCACCTGTGAGGGAGGGAAGGCCGACGCCAGGTCGAGCGCCTGGTTCAGCGTGGACACCACGCAGCGGTCCGAGGCGAACATGGGATGCAGCGGCTCGATCGCGAGCCGCACACCCCGCGCGGCGGCGTACGGCCCGAGCGAGGCCAGTGCCTCGGCCACCCGTTCCCGGGCGCCCGCGAGGTCCTTGGAACCGGCCGGGAGCCCGCCCGAGACCAGGACCAGGGTGTCCGTGCCGAGGGTGGCCGCCTCGTCGATCGCGGCACGGTTGTCGGCGAGGGCGGCGGCACGGGCGGCCGGTTCGATCGCGGTGAGGAAGCCGCCGCGGCACAGCGTGGTGACATCGAGGCCCGCGTCCCGTACCAGCTTCGCCGACGCTTCGAGCCCGTACTCCGCCACCGGCTCGCGCCACAGGCCCACCCCGTGCACCCCGAGCCGTACGCACGCGTCCACCAGTTCCGGCAGGCTGAGCTGCTTCACCGTCATCTGGTTGATGCTGAAGCGGGGTGGCAGAGCGGGGATCGTCATTGGGGAACTCCGGAGACGTTCAGGAGGGACTTCATGCGGGCGGCGGCGAGCGCGGGATCGGGGAACAGGCCCAGCCCGTCGGCCAGTTCGTACGCGCGCGCGAGATGCGGAAGGGACCGCGCCGACTGGAGGCCGCCGACCATCGTGAAGTGCGACTGGTGGCCGGCCAGCCAGGCCAGGAACACAACACCCGTCTTGTAGAAGCGGGTTGGGGTCTGGAACAAGTGGCGGGACAGTTCGACCGTCGGGTCGAGGAGGGTGCGGAAGGCGGCCGTGTCGCCCTTGTCGAGCAGGCGTACCGCTTCCGCCGCCAGCGGGCCCAGCGGATCGAAGATGCCCAACAGGGCGTGGCTGAAGCCCTGTTCGTCGCCCTCGATCAGTTCGGGATAGTTGAAGTCGTCGCCCGTGTAGCACCGTACGCCGTCCGGGAGGCGACGCCTCAGTTCCACCTCGCGGCGGGCGTCGAGGAGGGAGACCTTGATGCCGTCGACCTTGTCGGGGTGCGCGGCGATGACCTCAAGGAAGGTCTCCGTCGCGGCGTCCAGGTCGGACGAGCCCCAGTAGCCGTCGAGCGCCGGGTCGAACATCGGGCCCAGCCAGTGCAGGATCACGGGCTCCGCGACCTGGCGGAGGAGGTCGGTGTAGACCGTCAGATAGTCCTCGGGCGAGCGGGCCGCCGCGGCGAGGGCGCGCGAGGCCATCAGGATCGGCTGGGCCCCGGCGCCCTCGACCACGGCCAGCTGTTCCTCGTACGCGGACCACACCTGCGGCAGGGTGGCGGACGGACCGAGCTGGTCCGTGCCGACGCCGCACGCGATGGTGCCCCCAACCGCCCTGGCCTCGGCGGTACTTCGGCGGATCAGCTCGGCCGCGGTCGGCCAGTCGAGGCCCATGCCGCGCTGTGCGGTGTCCATCGCCTCGGCGACGCCGAGTCCGTGCGCCCACAGGTGGCGGCGGAAGGCGAGCGTCGCCTCCCAGTCGACGGCCGCGAGGGAGCCGGGGGAGTCGGGGGAGACGTCCGCGTAGGGGTCCGCCACCACGTGTGCCGCCGAGAAGACCGTACGGGAGACGGGACTTGGGCCGGGGGAGAGGGTGAGCGGCGTCGCGCGCGGCTCGTACGGCCTCGTCGTGCCGTCCGGGGACGGGAGTCGCAGCGTCACAGGGCGATCTCCGGTACGTCGAGGCGGCGGCCCTCCGCGCTGGAGCGCAGGCCGAGCTCGGCGAGCTGGACACCGCGCGCCCCGGCGAGCAGGTCCCAGTGGTACGGCTCGTCGAGCACGACATGCCGCAGGAACAGCTCCCACTGTGCCTTGAACCCGTTGTCGAACGTGGCGTTGTCCGGGACTTCCTGCCACTGCTCACGGAACGGCTCGGTGGCCGGGAGATCCGGGTTCCACACCGGCTTCGGAGTCGAACTGCGGTGCTGGACGCGGCAGTTGCGCAGTCCGGCCACCGCCGAGCCGTCCGTTCCGTCCACCTGGAACTCGACGAGTTCGTCGCGGTTGACGCGTACCGCCCAGGAGGAGTTGATCTGCGCGACCGCGCCGCCCTCCAACTGGAAGATGCCGTAAGCCGCGTCGTCGGCGGTGGCCGCGTACGGCTCGCCCCGCTCGTCCCAGCGCCGCGGGATGTGGGTGGCGGTGTGCGCGGTCACCGAGGTGACCCGGCCGAACAGCTCATGCAGGACGTACTCCCAGTGCGGGAACATGTCCACGACGATGCCGCCGCCGTCCTCGTGGCGGTAGTTCCACGACGGGCGCTGCGCGGACTGCCAGTCGCCCTCGAAGACCCAGTAGCCGAACTCGCCCCGCACGGACAGGACGTGGCCGAAGAAGCCGCCGTCGATCAGGCGCTTCAGCTTCAGCAGTCCCGGCAGGAAGAGCTTGTCCTGCACGACGCCGTGCTTGACGCCCGCGTCTCGGGCGAGGCGTGCCAGGTCCAGCGCGCCGGACAGGCCGGTGGCGGTGGGCTTCTCGGTGTAGAGGTGCTTGCCCGCCGCTATGGCCTTGGCGAGCGCCTCCTCGCGGGCGGACGTCACCTGGGCGTCGAAGTAGATGTCCACGGTCGGGTCGGCGAGAACCGCGTCCAGGTCGGTCGACCACTCGGTCAGGCCGTGCTGGTCGGCCATCGCCTTCAGCGCGTGCTCGCGCCGGCCGACCAGGACCGGCTCGGGCCACAGGGTGGTGCCGTCGCCGAGGTCGAGTCCGCCCTGCTCGCGGATGGCGAGGAGGGAACGAACGAGGTGCTGGCGGTAACCCATGCGTCCGGTGACGCCGTTCATGGCGATCCGCACGGTTCTGCGTTCCGTCATGTGATCCCTCCGGGGGTGAGCTTGAGCTGGTACGGGGGCCGTGGCCGGTGGTGCCCACTGCCGCCCGAGGGGGCGCGGGCGGGCGGGCACGGCTGTGCGGAAGGCGCCCGGAACCTGGGAGAATGCTGATAGCAAGCGCTTTCTACTGGGCAGGACGCTAGCCTGCGCACAGCGCCTCGGACAAGAGGCCGAAAGCTTGAACGGCGCGCGATGCTCGAACGGCACGATCGCGCCCGACCGGTGCGGAGGCAGAGATGACAGCGACCCTGGCGGATGTGGCGGCCCGGGCCCAGGTGTCCCCGGCCACCGTCTCCCGCGTGCTCAACGGCAACTACCCGGTGGCGGCGGCCACTCGGGAACGGGTGCTGCGCGCGGTGGACGAGCTGGACTACGTCCTGAACGGGCCCGCGAGCTCGCTCGCGGCGGCCACCTCCGACCTGATCGGCATTCTCGTCAACGACATCGCCGACCCCTTCTTCGGCATCATGGCCGGGGCGGCCCAGGCGGCGATCGGCGAGGGCCGGGGGGCGCGCGAGAAGCTCTCCGTCATCTGCAACACCGGGGGCTCGCCGGAGCGCGAACTCACCTATCTGACGCTGCTCCAGCGGCAGCGCGCGGCCGCCGTCATCGTGACCGGCGGGGCGCTTGAGGACCCCGCGCACCAGGCGGCCGTCGGGGCGAAGCTCGCGCGGCTCGCGGGCGCGGGCACCCGCATCGTGCTGTGCGGGCGGCCGCCGCTGCCCGGCGACAGCGTCACCGCGACGCTCGCGTTCGACAACCGGGGCGGCGGCAGGCGCCTGACCGAGCACCTCATCGGCCTCGGCCACCGCAGGATCGGTTACGTCGCCGGGCCCACGGAACGCACCACGACCCGGCACCGCCTGGAGGGCCACCGGGCCGCCCTGGCTGCGGCGGGCCTCGCGAACGCGCTCGACGCGCGGGTGGTGCACGGGTCCTACGACCGCCGTTCCGGTTACGACGCGGTCCTCGAACTCCTGCGGCGGGAGCCGGAGTTGACGGCTGTGGTGGCCGCCAACGACACGGTGGCGCTGGGGGCGTGTGCGGCGCTGCGGGACCGGGGGCTCTCCGTCCCCGGGGACGTCTCGGTGGCGGGTTTCGTGGACCTGCCGTTCAGCGCGGACGCGGTGCCGGCGCTGACGACGGTGCGGTTGCCGCTGTACGAGGCCGGGGCTCGGGCGGGCCGGCTCGCCCTCGGCGCCGAGCCGGCTCCGCCCGGGGGGATTGCCACGGTGCACGGGGAGTTGATGGTGCGGGCGTCCACGGCGGGGCCGCGCACCGCCTGAGACCTGGGCCCCGCCCCGGGCCCCACTCTCGTTCGGGTGCGGACGGTGCCCGCTTTTTGCGCCGTTCCCCGCGCCCCTGGGTCCGCTTTGGGCTGCGGGCCGTGCGTGGCTGGTCGCGCAGTTCCCCGCGCCCCTGAACCCGCTTCGGTCTGCGGATCGTGGTCGCTTCTCGCGCAGTTCCCCGCGCCCCTGACCCCGTTTCCGTGTGCGGGCCGTGCGTGGCTGGTCGCGCAGTTCCCCGCGCCCCTGAACCCCTTTCCGTGTGCGGATCGTGGTCGCTTCTCGCGCCGTTCCCCGTGCCCCTGTAGGTGACCCTGAATGGCTCGGTGCTGGCCGGCATTGGGTATTTCAGCCCGTCCGGCGTTTGAGGACGAGCGCCGTTCAGGCGCGAACGGGGTCTGGGGCGGAGCCCCAGGGGGGCCCGGGGCCAACCAACCCCGGGTCACGGGCGGGTGGGTGGGCAAACCCCCAGGGGGAACGGGTCAGGGCTTCGGGCCGGGGGCCAGCGCCGCGCACGGCCGCAGGGAGGCCAGCCGGTCCGTGACGGACTTGGCCGCCGCCCCGGACTGGGGCATGGGGACACCCCGGTTGTCCACCACCGCAGGGGTGAAGCCCTGCTTCACAACCCTCCCGTGGGCGATCGTCAGCGTCGCGATCCCGCTGTCGTCGGAGCGAGGGTACGGCGACCTCCCGTACCAAAGCAGGTTCCCCAGGCCGTAGTTGACGTACGACGGACCGAGCATCCCCGACCCCAGCATCACGTGCGCATGCGTACCGACCACCACCGTCGCCCCCGCCGCCGACAACTTCGCGGCGATCGACTTCTGCTCGGGGCCGGGGCAGGACTGCCCCTCGGTGCCCCAGTGCAGATAGACCACGACGACGTCCGCCTCCGCCTTCGCCCGCTTCACCGCCGCGAGCAGCTTCGTCCGGTCGAGCGCGGACGCTATGCCCGGTTTCTTCGGCCCCGCGCGGAACCTGTCGTTCGTCAGGTCCACCACCTGGCTCGCCGCGACGACGGCCAGCCGCACCCCGCGGATGCTCTTGACGTACGGCCGGTACGCCTCGGCCTCGTTCGCGCCGATGCCGAGCACCGGAATGGGGGCGTGGTGCACCGCGTCGAGGGTGTCGGCCAGGCCCGCGGGTCCGTAGTCGACGGCGTGGTTGTTGGCCATCGACACCGCGTCCACGCCCGACTGCTGAAGGGCCGTCAACGCGCTGGGCGGAGTGCGGAAGTGGTAGAGCTTCGGCTCCGCCGCGCCGCGCGTCGTGATGGCGGTCTCCAGGTTGACCATCGCGAAGTCGGCGGCCGCGACCGTCTTGGACATCGGCCCGAGGGCCGGGTCCGCCGGGGTCGCGTTCAGGCGGGACGCGGTCCGCCCGGTGAAGTGGACGTCCCCGCCGAACGCGAGGGTGATCGTGCCCGGCGGAAGGTCCGGCGTGGGCTGGGCCGTCACGGCGACCGCCGCCTCGGGGCTCGCCGGGGCGGACCGTACGGCTGCGGGGGCGGCGGACGGCGACCCGGAGCACGCCGTGGACGCCAGCAGGACGCCGACGGCCAGCACGGATGCCGTCGCGGCGGTGGTGTGGCGCGAGTGAGCCCTGAGGCGGGCGGGGGCGGGCATGCGCGTCAGGGTATTCGCGCGGGTGTGCGAGACGGGGTGCGGGGTGCCCGTTCCCGGTGCGGGCCCGATCGGGCGTACGCAGGAGCATGTGCGACCGGGATGGGGGAAGTGATGCCACGACGGGGCACGATCACGAACGGAGGCGGTCATGGCAGGTTTTCTCGACCGGGCCAAGGAGCAGGCGCAGAGCGCACTCAACCAGGGCAAGCAGAAGGTCGACGAGGTTCAGCAGCAGCGGGCCGGCAACGACCTGCTGAAGCGGCTCGGCGCGGCGTACTACGCCGAGCGGCACAGCGGCGGCACACCGGCCGACACGCAGTTGGCCCTGGCCGCGGTGGAGGCGCACATCACCGCGCACGGCGACGCGTTCCTGCGCGGAGCGAGCGGAGCGGCCGGAACCGGCGGAGCAGGCGGGACCGGCGGAACGAACTGAGGGGCCGTATCGGTCCGCCCGCGGTCCGGGCCCGCCGCGTCACTCCGGCTGCGGCGGCCCGGTCCTGACCCGCGGCCGGTGAAAGTTTCCCGGCCCGGGCGACCCGCCACCGGCCGTCCCGGGCGACCCGCCACCGGCCGTCCCGGGCGTCGCACCGCCGGCCGTCCCGGGCGTCGCACCGCCGGCCGTCCCGGGCGTGCCGGCCCGGGCGGGTCCGGCCCGCTCCGGCGAGGGGTTCCCCGCCATCGGGAGCGGGGACGCGCTACTTCTTGCCCGCCCCGCCCAGGATCTGACCCAGGATGTCTCCGAGGCCGCCCGTGTTCGCCCCGGCGGCCGGACCCGCCGCGCCCGGCCCGGTACCCGGCGCGGCACCGGGGGCGGCACCCGAAGCCGAGGGCCTCGATGCCGCCCGCTTCGTGAGCACGGCCAGCGCGACCGGGAGCAGGACCTCCAGCGCCTTGGCCACCGTGGCCGGCGGCAGGCCCGTCTTCTTGGCCACGGCGTTCGCCACCGGACGGGCCACCTTCGCCAGGACGCCGGCCGCGAGACCACCGCTCAGCATGCCGCCGAGGCCGCCGCCCAGCGTGGCCACGCCCTGCAAGGGGGCCTCCTCCGGCGGTGCCTCCGCAACCGCCTGGCGGACCTCCTCCTGGGTGTCCGGGGGCAGCCCGCCCGACAGCGCGGACATCGTCGTACCGACCACGTCCTGCGCGCCCGCCGCGTCCGTGCCGAGCAGCCCGGCGATCTGCTGGAGTCCGTCGTCGCCCAGCTCGTCCATGACGTCCTGGTGGAAGGACCGCTGCGAGGACCCGCCGTCAGGAGTGGGGGAGGGATTGTCGCTCATGCACCAAACGCTACGTTCGCCCCGCTCCGTCGGCATGTCGAGCGGCGCGGTGAGCGGTCGCGGGGCTTCCGGAAAAATTACCGCTCGCAGTCGTACAACCCTTCCGGGGTGACGGAGGTCTTAAGGGCGTCAGTGCTTCAGGGGAGGGATCCGGGGGGATTTCGGGAAGCGCTGACGGGGAGGGAAATCGAGGGGCCCGGTCGACGGACCGGGCCCCC
Source organism: Streptomyces sp. CB01201 (assembly GCF_002803085.1). Classification (GTDB taxonomy): domain Bacteria; phylum Actinomycetota; class Actinomycetes; order Streptomycetales; family Streptomycetaceae; genus Streptomyces; species Streptomyces hundungensis. The sequence goes on from NZ_NNBJ01000017.1 coordinate 102,134, forward strand.
TTGACTTCGGCCACGCATGCGGCCATGCATCCGGCCGCGCATGCGGCCTTGAATGCGGCGGGCCGGGCCCGCGCGATACCGCCGACGGCTGCTGCCGCACCCCGACTCCCGTGCGCCGCAACCGGGTTGTCCGGGCTGTCAGTGCGGGGCGGTAGCGTCGGGGCATGTCCAGTCTCACGGGTGTGGCGGTGGTGGAGGGGGTCCTTGAGCGGATCACGTACGCCAATGAGGAGAGCGGCTACACCGTCGCGCGGGTCGACACCGGCCGGGGCGGCAACGACCTGCTCACCGTGGTCGGCTCGCTGCTCGGCGCGCAGCCGGGGGAGTCGCTGCGGATGGAGGGGCGTTGGGGCTCCCACCCGCAGTACGGCAAGCAGTTCACCGTCGAGAACTACACGACCGTCCTGCCCGCCACCATCCAGGGCATCCGGCGCTACCTCGGCTCCGGCCTGATCAAGGGCATCGGCCCGGTCTTCGCCGACCGCATCACCCAGCACTTCGGCGCCGACACCCTCGACATCATCGAGCAGGAGCCGGGGCGGCTGATCGAGGTCCCGGGGCTCGGCCCCAAGCGGACCAAGAAGATCGCCGCCGCGTGGGAGGAGCAGAAGGCCATCAAGGAGGTCATGGTCTTCCTCCAGGGCGTCGGCGTCTCCACCTCCATCGCCGTGCGCATCTACAAGAAGTACGAGGACGCGTCGATCTCGGTCGTCAAGAACCAGCCCTACCGGCTGGCCGCCGACGTCTGGGGCATCGGGTTCCTCACCGCCGACAAGATCGCCCAGGCCGTCGGCATCCCGCACGACAGCCCGGAGCGCGTGAAGGCGGGCCTGCAGTACGCGCTGTCCCAGTCCACCGACCAGGGGCACTGCTTCCTGCCCGAGGAGCGCCTGATCGCGGACGCGGTGAAGCTGCTCCAGGTCGACACCGGCCTCGTCATCGAGTGTCTGGCCGAACTCATCGCCGAGGAGGGGGCCGTACGCGAGAAGGTCCCGGGGCCCGACGGGGGCGAGCCCGTCGCCGCCGTCTACCTCGTGCCGTTCCACCGCGCGGAGCTGTCGCTGGCCGCCCAGGTCGGCCGGCTGCTGCGGACCGGCGAGGACCGGATGCCGTCCTTCGCCGGGGTCGACTGGGACAAGGCGCTCGGCTGGCTGGCCACCCGCACCGGCGCCGAGCTGGCCCCCGAGCAGCAGGAGGCCGTGAAGCTGGCGCTGACCAGCAAGGTCGCCGTGCTCACCGGCGGCCCGGGCTGCGGCAAGTCCTTCACCGTCCGCTCGGTGGTGGAGCTGGCCCGCGCCAAGAAGGCCAAGGTCGTGCTCGCCGCGCCGGCCGGGCGGGCCGCCAAGCGCCTGGCCGAGCTGACCGGAGCCGAGGCCTCCACCGTGCACCGCCTGCTCGAACTGAAGCCGGGAGGGGACGCGGCGTACGACAAGGACCGGCCGCTGGACGCGGACCTGGTCGTCGTCGACGAGGCCTCCATGCTCGACCTGCTCCTCGCCAACAAGCTGGTCAAGGCGGTGGCACCGGGCGCCCATCTGCTGATGGTGGGAGATGTCGACCAGCTGCCCTCGGTCGGCGCCGGTGAGGTGCTGCGCGATCTGCTCGCCGAGGGCGGCCCCGTCCCCCGCGTGCGGCTGACCCGGATCTTCCGGCAGGCCCAGCAGTCCGGCGTCGTCACCAACGCCCACCGCATCAACTCCGGCTCCCAGCCGCTCACTTCGGGCCTGGACGACTTCTTCCTGTTCGTCGAGGACGAGACGGAGGACGCGGGGCGTCTCACCGTCGACGTGGCGGCCCGGCGCATCCCGGCGAAGTTCGGGCTCGACCCGCGCCGCGACATCCAGGTCCTCGCCCCCATGCACCGGGGCCCGGCCGGAGCCGGCGCCCTCAACGGCCTGCTCCAGCAGGCGATCACGCCCGCCCGGCCCGACCTGCCGGAGAAAAGGTTCGGTGGAAGGGTGTTCCGCGTCGGCGACAAGGTCACCCAGATTCGCAACAATTACGAGAAGGGCAAGAACGGCGTCTTCAACGGCACCGTCGGCGTGGTCACCGCGCTCAACCTCGACGACCAGCGCCTGACGGTCCTGACGGACGAGGACGAGGAGGTGCCGTACGAGTTCGACGAGCTGGACGAGCTGTCCCACGCCTACGCCGTGACGATCCACCGCTCCCAGGGCAGCGAGTACCCGGCCGTCGTCATCCCGGTCACCACCAGCGCCTGGATGATGCTCCAGCGCAATCTGCTCTACACGGCGGTGACCCGGGCCAAGAAGCTCGTCGTCCTGGTGGGGTCCCGCAAGGCGATCGGCCAGGCGGTCCGTACCGTTTCCGCAGGCAGGCGCTTTACCGCACTCGCTCACAGACTGGCAGGGGGCACTTTGGTGTGAAACCCCACCCCGGACTTTCCTAACCGGGGCGAAGGGGGCAGGATGAGCAGGTTGACGGCACTGAGTGCCGTGAATAAGCCCAATGGGCGACCCCGAGTGCACTCTGCTGAGCCAAATGGGGGATGGTAGAGACAGTCAGGGCACCTCGAAGAAGAGGCACTACGTCGGTGAGGGATGACGTGAGCGAGAACGCGAACAACGCTGTAGTACTGCGGTTCGGCGATGGCGAGTACACCTACCCGGTGATCGACAGCACCGTCGGCGACAAGGGCTTCGACATCGGGAAGCTCCGAGCCCAGACCGGACTGGTCACCCTCGACAGCGGATACGGCAATACCGCCGCCTATAAATCCGCCATTACCTACCTGGACGGCGAGCAGGGCATCCTGCGCTACCGCGGGTACCCGATCGAGCAGCTGGCGGAGCGCTCGACCTTCGTCGAGGTCGCGTACCTGCTGATCAACGGCGAGCTTCCGACCGTCGACGAGCTTTCCAGCTTCAAGAGCGAGATCACCGGGCACACGCTGCTCCACGAGGACGTGAAGCGGTTCTTCGACGGCTTCCCGCGTGACGCCCACCCGATGGCGATGCTGTCGTCCGTGGTCTCCGCGCTGTCCACGTTCTACCAGGACAGCCACAACCCGTTCGACGAGAAGCAGCGCCACCTGTCCACGATCCGGCTGCTCGCCAAGCTGCCCACGATCGCGGCGTACGCGTACAAGAAGTCGATCGGCCACCCCTTCGTCTACCCGCGCAACGACCTCGGCTACGTCGAGAACTTCCTGCGCATGACGTTCTCGGTGCCGGCCCAGGAGTACGAGCTGGACCCGGTCGTCGTCTCGGCGCTGGACAAGCTGCTCATCCTGCACGCGGACCACGAGCAGAACTGTTCGACCTCCACCGTGCGTCTGGTCGGCTCCTCGCAGGCGAACATGTTCGCCTCGATCTCGGCCGGCATCAGCGCCCTGTGGGGCCCCCTGCACGGTGGCGCCAACCAGTCGGTCCTGGAGATGCTGGAAGGCATCCAGGCCAACGGCGGCGACGTGGACTCCTTCATCCGCAAGGTGAAGAACAAGGAGGACGGCGTCCGCCTGATGGGCTTCGGCCACCGGGTGTACAAGTCCTTCGACCCGCGCGCGAAGATCATCAAGGCCGCCGCGCACGATGTCCTCTCGGCCCTCGGCAAGTCCGACGAGCTGCTCGACATCGCGCTGAAGCTGGAAGAGCACGCGCTGAGCGACGACTACTTCGTCTCGCGCAACCTGTACCCGAACGTGGACTTCTACACGGGTCTGATCTACCGCGCCATGGGCTTCCCGACCGAGATGTTCACGGTCCTCTTCGCCCTCGGCCGTCTGCCGGGCTGGATCGCCCAGTGGCACGAGATGATCAAGGAGCCCGGCTCCCGCATCGGCCGCCCGCGCCAGATCTACACGGGTGAGGTCCTTCGCGACTTCGTGCCGGTCGAGGGTCGCTGACCCGAGGCCTGCTGCAAGCTTCCCCAGGCCTTCGGCGAGCTTCCGCGGGCCTGCCGCAAGCTTCCGTAAGTCGGAAAGCGCCCCGCTGCCAATCCCCCCACGGGTTGGCAGTCGGGGCGCTTCCCTGTTTCCCGGTGCGGATTCCCCCCACGGGATCCGGCCGGGGGTCTAGGCGGTCTGCCGGGGTACGTACCTGTCGGGTGGGCCGCTCAAAGCTCCCGACGTACGTGCCCCGGCCAACGCGTTGCCTGGAACGTCCCCCAAGACATTCCATGGACGTCCCCCAAGACATCCGCGGCATCGCACACTTAGACTCCCGACCCCTCCCGATGGTTACCTCAAAACCTCTGTGATCTAGATCTCTTTGTGGAGGTCAGGTGAAGGAACGCAACCGTAGGCTGTTGGTTACCACGAACACGGACGAGAGCGCCATAGCCGCGCCCGCGATCATCGGATTCAGCAGGCCCGCGGCGGCCAGCGGGACCGCGGCCATGTTGTAGCCGAATGCCCAGAAAAGGTTGCCTTTGATGGTGGCCAGGGTGCGCCGGGACAACCGGATCGCATCCGCGACAACCCGCAGGTCACCGCGGACGAGCGTGAGATCGGCCGCCTCGATCGCGGCGTCCGTGCCGGTCCCCATGGCAAAACCCAGATCGGCGATGGCGAGGGCGGCCGCGTCGTTGACGCCATCGCCGACCATCGCGACCGTACGGCCCTGTCCCCGAAGGCGCTCGACGACCGCGGCCTTGTCCTCGGGCCGGACCTCCGCGTACACGGCGTCGGCCGCGATGCCGACCTCCGCGGCCACCGAGAGGGCGGCCGTGCGGTGGTCGCCGGTGAGCAGTACGGGGGTCAGCCCGAGTGCGCGCAGCCGGGCGACGGCCTCGGCGCTCGTCTCCTTCACGGTGTCCGACACGGCGAGGACGCCCCGGGCCACCCCGTCCCAGGCGACCGTGACGGCCGTACTCCCCTGGGCCTCGGCGGTGCTCCTGGCCTCGGCGAGCCCGGGCGGCAGCTCCAGCTCGCGGTCCCGGCCCACGTACACCCGGTGGCCCTCCACGACCCCCTCCACGCCCCGGCCCGGCAGTGCGCGGAAGTCTTCGGCGTCGGGCAGGGCGCCGGCCCGGTCCTCGGCGCCGGACGCGATCGCGCGGGCGATGGGGTGCTCCGAGGCGTGCTCCAAGGCCCCGGCCAGGCGCAGGAGTTGCTTCTCCTCGATGCCGTCGGCGGTGTGGACCTCGGTCAGGCTCATACGTCCCGTGGTGACCGTGCCCGTCTTGTCCAGGACGACGGTGTCCACGCGGCGGGTCGATTCGAGTACCTCCGGACCCTTGATCAGGATGCCGAGCTGGGCGCCGCGTCCGGTGCCGACCATCAGCGCGGTCGGAGTGGCCAGACCGAGCGCGCACGGGCAGGCGATGATCAGTACGGCGACGGCCGCGGTGAAGGCGGCGGTGGCGTCGCCGGTGGCGAGCAGCCGGCCGGCCAGGGTGGCCGCCGCGATCAGGAACACCACCGGCACGAAGACGCCCGCGACGCGGTCCGCGAGGCGCTGCGCCTGGGCCTTGCCGTTCTGGGCGTCCTCCACCAAGCGCCCCATGCGGGCGAGTTGGGTGTCCGCGCCGATCCGGGTCGCCTCGACGATCAGACGACCGCCGGCGTTCACCGTGGCGCCGGTGACGGAGTCGCCCACGCCCACGTCCACCGGGACGGCCTCGCCGGTCAGCATCGAGGCGTCGACCGCGGAGGCGCCCTCGACGACGGTGCCGTCCGTGGCGATCTTCTCCCCGGGGCGTACGACGAAATGGTCATCGGTACGCAACTGGTCTACGGGAACGCGTAGTTCGGTCCCTTCGCGCAGTACGGCGACGTCCTTGGCGCCCAGCTCCATCAGGGCGCGCAGGGCGGCCCCGGACTTCCGCTTGGCGCGGGCCTCCAGGTGGCGGCCGAGCAGGATGAACGTGACGACTCCGGCGGCCACTTCGAGGTAGATGGTTCCCGCGCCGTCCCCGCGTCCGGTGCCGAAGCTGAACCCGTGCCGCATGCCCGGCATGCCTGCGGTCCCGAAGAACAGCGCCCACAGCGACCAGCCGAACGCGGCGAGGGTGCCGGTGGAGACCAGGGTGTCCATCGTGGCGGCGCCGTGCCGCAGGTTGGTCCATGCGGCGCGGTGGAAGGGGAGGCCGCCCCAGATGACGGCCGGGGCGGCGAGGGTGAGGGAGAGCCACTGCCAGTTGTCGAACTGGAGCGGGGGGATCATCGCCAGCGCGACGACGGGCGCGGAGAGGAGGGCCGTGATCCTCAGCCGCGTCCTCAGGGTGGCCGGGGCCCCTGCCTGCCCCTGCGGGGTGCCCTGCCCCTGCGGGGGGTGCTGCCCCTGCGGGGTGCTGCTCGGCGTCGGCGTCTGCGGATCGGTGGCTGCCGGGGCTCCGCCCCGGACCCCGTTCGCGCCTGAAGGGCGCTCGTCCTCAAACGCCGGACGGGCTGAGGTGGGTTGCCGTTCGGGCGGGGTGGGTTGCTGCCCGTCTGGGGTGGGTTGCCGTTCGGCCGGGGTGGGTTGCCGCCCGTCTGGGGTGGGTTGCCGCCCGTCTGGGGTGGACTGCTGCCCGTCTGGGGTGGGTTGCCGTTCGGGCGGGGTGGGTTGCTGCCCGTCTGGGGTGGGTTGCCGCCCGTCTGGGGTGGACTGCTGCCCGTCTGGGGTGGGTTGCCGTTCGGGCGGGGTGGGTTGCCGGCCGTCTGGGGTGGGTTGCCGTGCGAACGGCGTGGGTTGGCGCTCGGCCGTATAGCCCGTTTTCACCACCATGGCGATCACGTCGTCGACGTCCACCCCCTCGCCGAAGGCAACCCGCGCCTTCTCCGTCGCGTAGTTGACCGTCGCCGTCACCCCCGGCATCCGGTTCAGCTTCTTCTCGATGCGGGACGCGCACGCCGCGCAGGTCATCCCGCCGATGGCGAGTTCGATGCGCTGGGCGGGGTCGGGGGTCTGCACGGGGGGCTCCAGAAAGCGGGCCGGGCCGCACGGCGCCGGCGGGTAGCCGGGCGGGTGCGGCCCGAGGGGTGAGCGAGGGGACGCGCTCCGGTCAGGCGAGGCCGACCAGTTCGTAGCCCGCCTCGTCGACGGCCGCGCGGACCGCTTCCTCGTCGAGTGGGGCGGCCGAGATCACGGTGACCTCGCCGGTGGCGGCGACGGCCTTGACCGAGCCGACGCCCGCGATCTCGGAGATCTCGCCGGACACCGCGCCCTCGCAGTGCCCGCAGCTCATGCCGGAGACCTTGTAGACGGTGGTGACGGTGCCCACCTGGACGTCGGCGGCTCCGCCGTCGTGGCAGCCACCGGCGGGCGAGCAGCAGGAACCGGTCGCGGCGACGGTGGTCTCGGTCTCGGCGGTCATGGCGTTCTCCTCTTCACGGGCGTACGGATCCATGGTGCATGAGGGGGCCAAGGGGAGGCCGGGCCGCCCTCACGTTCCCCAGGTTATACCCCTAGGGGGTATCACGCGACCGTCGTGGCCGCGGCCGGGGGCGTTTCGTGGTGTCAACGACGCGATCGCCGCCCCCGGTGCGCCCCCTCTCAATCGCGGCGGCCCCGGTTGCCTGGGCGGCGGGCGACCCAGGCGCGGATCGTGTCCGCGAACCAATAGGGCTTGCCGTTCTCCACGAGGTCCGGGGCCGGAAGGAGTCCGTGTTTGCGATAGGAGCGCACGGTGTCGGGCTGTACCCGGATGTGCGCGGCGATTTCCTTGTAGGACCAGAGCCTTCGGTCGGTCATGTAAGGCACCTCCCTGCGTGCGTCGCAGCGGCGGCCGGACGGTCGTCGGGGGAGCTGCGGCGCGAGCGCTTGGCGATCACTCAGCCTGTGCCCGTTGAACGACAGAGAGTGAGGCTCGGGGGCCTCCTGTCGACCGCCTGTGACGCAAGACCCGCGTAATCGAGACATGTGTGACGGGAGGGAGATCGTTGTGACGTGCGTGACGAAAAGGGCGGTTGGTGCAAACGAGTGAACGCCCCCTCCGCCCGGCGGGGCCGAGGGGGCGCCCAGGAGTGCGTCAGGCCCCGCAGGAGCGCAGGAAGGCCCGGGTGCGCTCGGCGATGGGCAGCGGCTTGCCGGGGTCGCACGGGTACATGTCCTGCTCCACGATCGCGAAGAGGTCGACGTCCAGGGCCTGCGCCGCGGCCAGCACCGGTTCGAGCGCCGGCACCCCCCGCGGCGGCTCGCACATCACGCCCCGCGCGACGGCCGGCCCGAACGGCGTTCCCTCCGCGCGGACTTGGGCCAGCACCTCTGGGTCCACCTGCTTGAGGTGGAGGTAGCCGATCCGCTCCCCGTACGTCTCGATCAGCTTGACGCTGTCGCCGCCGCAGTACGCGTAGTGCCCGGTGTCCAGGCACAGCGAGACCAGGTCGGAGTCCGTGGCGTGCAGGAAGCGGGCCACGTTCTCCTCGCTGTCGATGTGGGTGTCGGCATGCGGGTGCACGACCACGCGCAGGCCGTACCGGTCCCGCACCTCGCGGGCCAGACGCTCGGTCTGACCGGCGAGATCGCGCCACTGCGCGGCGGTCAGCGTGCTGCTCTCCAGGACCTCGCCGCTCTTGTCGTCACGCCAGAAGGACGGGATGACGACGAGGTGGCCGGCGCCGGTGGCCCGGGTGAGGGCGGCCACCTCCGCGACGTGCGCCCAGGTCTCCTCCCACACCGCCGGGCCGTGGTGCAGGCCGGTGAAGACGGTCCCCGCCGAGACCCGCAGGTTCCGTGCGGCGGTCTCCTCGGCGAGGCGCGCCGGGTCGGTGGGCAGATAGCCGTACGGTCCGAGTTCGATCCACTCGTAGCCCGCGCTCGCGACCTCGTCGAGGAAGCGCCGCCAGGGGACTTGGCGAGGGTCGTCGGGGAACCAGACGCCCCAGGAGTCGGGGGCCGAACCGATCCGGATGCGGGTCTTCGCCGTCGTCATGGAGCCAGCCTTCCGGGGGCCCGGGAGGGGTGTCAAGGCAACGTCCGAATGTAAGGACAAAAGATTGACAGGGGTGGGAGCGTACGGCTAGACCTGGGGTCACCGGCGGTCCGGCGGTCCGGCGGTCCGGCGTTCCGGTGCTCCGGTGCTCCGCGATCAACAACCCGGCGATCAGTGACCCAGCTGTCCGACCGTTCGACCGTTCGACCGCCCGGCTGTCCGGCCGTCCGGTTGTCCGGTCGGCGATCCGAGGGGATGTGCATGGACGACGTGCCGTACGACCTGATCACGATGGGCCGGATCGGGGTCGACCTCTATCCGTTGCAGAGCGGGGTGTCGCTCGCGGAGGTCGGCTCGTTCGGGAAGTTCCTCGGCGGCTCGCCCTCCAACGTGGCCGTCGCCGGGGCCCGGCTCGGCCGCCGTGTCGCCGTCGTCACGCGTACCGGGCGCGATCCGTTCGGGGACTATCTCCGGGCGGAGCTGGGCCGGTTCGGGGTGGACGCGCGCTGGGTCACCCCCGTGGACGGGCTGCCCACGCCGGTCACCTTCTGCGAGGTGTTCCCGCCGGACCACTTCCCGCTGTACTTCTACCGGCTGCCCAAGGCACCCGATCTGGAGCTGTGGGAAGGGGAGTTGGACCTCGCCGCGATCCGGGCGGCGCGGATCTTCTGGGTCACCGGGACGGGGCTGTGCGCGCAGCCGAGCCGGGCGACGACGCTGGCCGCGCTGCGGGTGCGGGGCGCCGCATCCCGGGCCGCCGGCGGCGCTCGCTCCTGCACCGTCCTCGACCTCGACTGGCGGCCCGTGTTCTGGGCGGATCCCGCCGAAGCCCGGGCCCACTACCGCGAGGCCCTGGCCCATGCCACCGTCGCCGTCGGGAACATCGACGAGTGCGAGGCCGCCACGGGGGAGCGCGAACCCCGCGCCGCCGCCGATGCGCTGCTGAGGGCCGGGGTCGAGCTCGCCGTCGTCAAACAGGGCCCCGAGGGAGTGCTCGCCGTGCACCGGGACGGGACCGTGGCCGAGGTGGCGCCGGTGCCGGTCGACGTGGTCAACGGGCTCGGAGCGGGGGACGCGTTCGGCGGGGCGCTCTGCCACGGGCTGCTCGCCGGGTGGGAGCTCGAACGCGTCATGCGGTACGCCAACGCCGCCGGGGCCATCGTCGCGTCCCGGCTCGCCTGTTCCGCCGCCATGCCCTTCCCCGCCGAGGTCGAGCACGTCCTGGAAGGGGGCCGCGCATGAGCGCGGTCCTCGGGCCCGGCGGGCTCGCGGCGATCCGGGCCCGCCACCCCGAGGCCGTCGCCGAGGCCGCCGCCCGCCGGGTGCGCAGACCGCTGCTCCGGGGCGACGGCGGGCGGCTGATGGTGATCGCCGCCGACCATCCGGCCCGGGGCGCGCTCGGTGTCGGCGGCGACGGGCTGGCCATGGCCGACCGGGGCGAGCTGCTCGACCGGCTCCGGCTCGCCCTGTCGCGGCCCGGCGTCGACGGCGTACTCGCGGGTGCCGACGTCCTGGAGGACCTGCTGCTGCTCGGCGCCCTCGACGACAAGGTCGTCATCGGCTCCATGAACCGCGGCGGCCTGGCCGGCGCCGCCTTCGAGCTCGACGACCGCTTCACCGGCCACCGCGCCCAGGACCTGGAGCGGCTCCGCTTCGACGCGGGCAAACTGCTGCTGCGCATCGACTACCAGGACCCGGGCTCGCTCGACACCCTGCACACCGCCGCCCGCGCCGTCGACGCGATGGCGGAGCGCCAACTCCCTTTGTTCATAGAGCCGTTCATCTGCCACCGGCGCAACGGCAGGGTGTCGCACGACCTCTCGGCCGAGGCCGTCACCCGGTCCGTCGCCATCGCCTCCGGCCTCGGCGGCACCTCCGCGTACACCTGGCTGAAGGTGCCCGTGACCGAGAACCCGGACGACATGGCCAAGGTCATGGCCACCAGTACGCTGCCCGCGGTGCTGCTCGGCGGCGACACGGCGGGCGACCAGGACGCCGCCTTCGAGAAGTGGCGCGGGGCGCTGCAACTGCCCACCGTGCAGGGCTTGGTCGCGGGGCGACCGCTGCTCTATCCGGCCGACGGCGATGTGGCGGCTGCCGTCGATACCGCCGTCGGGCTGCTGTAGCGGGTGGAGCGGGTGGAGCGGGTGGAGCGGGTGGAGGGTGGAGGGTGGAGGGTAGGGATCGGATCATGGATCACCAGGAACTGCACGTACGGGCCGGGACTGCGGGCCGCGACGCGTACGCCCTCGACATCGGCCCGGCGCGCGACGCCCCGCACCACACGACCCCGCACCACTCGTCCCCGCGCTACTCGTCCCTGCGGGTCCTCGACCTGCCGCCCGGCGGCTCGCACCTGCTGGCCGCCGGGGACAGCGAGTGGCTCGTGGTGCCGCTCGGCGGCGGCTGCACGGTGCGCACCGAAGGGCTCGACCTCGAACTGACCGGGCGCACGGGTGTGTTCGAGGGGCCCACCGACTTCGCCTACGTTCCGCGAGACGCGGACGCCCTGATCACCTCCGGCGCGGGAGGCCGCTTCGCCCTGGCAGGAGCGCGGTGCGAGCGACGACTCCCCGCTCGCCGCGGCCCCGCGCCGGAGGTACCCGTCGAGGCCCGGGGTTCGGGCAACTGCGCCCGTACGGTGCGCAACTTCGCCGCCGCGGACGCCTTCGCCTGCGACCGTCTGATCGCCGTGGAGGTGATCACGCCGGGCGGCAACTGGTCCTCGTACCCGCCGCACAAGCACGACGAGCACGTGCCGGGCCGGGAGAGCGAGCTGGAGGAGATCTACTACTTCGCGTTCGAGCGCCCTGGCGGCTACGGCTACCACCGGATCTCGCCGTCCCGCGCGGGCGGCGCCGAGCTGCTCGCCGAGGTCCGCTCCGGCGACGCGGTGCTGGTGCCGGACGGCTGGCACGGGCCGTCCATCGCCCAGCCGGGCAACGCCATGTACTACCTGAACGTGATGGCGGGGCCGGGGCCCGAGCGGGAGTGGAAGATCTCCTTCCACCCCGACCACGTGGAGGGATACCAGTGACCGGTACGACGCGCCGCCTCACCACCGCCCAGGCCCTGATCGCCTTCCTGGCCCGCCAGCACACCGCGTGCGACGGCGTCAACCACCGCCTGATCGCGGCGACTTGGGGCATCTTCGGGCACGGGAACGTCGCCGGGATCGGGCAGGCGCTGCTCGAAGCCGGGCCGGACGCCATGCCCTTCCACCAGGGCCGCAACGAGCAGGCCATGGTGCACGCCGCCGTCGGCTACGCCCGCCAGACGTCCCGGCTCTCCACCCACGCGGTGACCACCTCGATCGGTCCCGGCGCCACCAATCTCGTCACCGGCGCGGCCCTGGCCACCGTCAACCACCTGCCGGTGCTCCTGCTGCCCGGTGACACCTTCGCCACCCGGCCCGCGGATCCCGTCCTCCAGCAGCTCGAAGTCCCCTACGCCGGCGATGTGTCGGTCAACGACTGCCTGCGCCCGGTCTCCCGCTACTTCGACCGGATCAGCCGCCCCGAGGCGCTCCTGACGGCCGCCCCGAACGCGATGAGCGTCCTGACCGACCCGGCGAACACCGGCGCGGTCACGCTCGCGCTGCCGCAGGACGTCCAGGCCGAGGCGTACGACTGGCCCGAGGAGTTCTTCCGGGAACGGGTCTGGCGGGTGCGGGCGCCCGCCGTGGATCCCGAGGAACTGGCCTTCGCCGCACGCGAGTTGAGGTCGGCCCGGCGGCCGCTGATCGTCGCGGGCGGCGGGGTGCGGCACGCCCGTGCGCAGGACGTGCTCGGCGCACTCGCCGAGGACACCGGCATCCCGGTCGCGAGCACTCAGGCCGGCAAGGGCGCGCTGCCGCACGACCACCCCCAGGACGTCGGCGGCATCGGCCACACCGGCACCGCCACCGCCGACGAACTCGCCGGGACCGCCGATGTGGTGCTCGGCGTCGGCACCCGCTGGACCGACTTCACCACCGCCTCGTCCACCCTCTTCCAGAACCCGGACGTCCGCTTCCTCAACCTCAATGTCCGCCCCGCCGACGCGCACAAGGTGGGCGGCCGCCAACTGGTCGGCGACGCCCGCACCGGGCTCGCCGCGCTGCGCGACGCCCTGAAGGGTCACCGCGTGGCCGCCGACTACGAGGCCGGGTGCGCGCGCCTGAAGGCCGCGTGGGAGGTGCGCGTGAGCGCCGCCTACGCGCCCGGATCCGACGACGTGCGCCCCACGCAGGCCCAAGTCCTCGGCGTACTCGACACGTTGGTCACCGGGGACGACATCCTGATCAACGCGGCCGGCTCGCTCCCCGGCGACCTGCACAAGCTGTGGCGGACCCGCTCGCGCGACCAGTACCACGTCGAATACGGCTACTCCTGCATGGGCTACGAGATCCCCGCGGCGATCGGAGTAGCCCTCGCGGCGCCCGGCCGGCCCGTCTGGGCCCTGGTCGGCGACGGTACGTATCTCATGAACCCCACCGAAATCGTCACCGCGGTGCAGGAGAACCTCCCCATCAAGGTGGTGATCCTCCAGAACCATGGGTACGCCTCGATCGGCGGGCTCTCGGACGCGGTGGGGGGTGAGCGGTTCGGCACGGCCTACCGGTTCCGGGCGCCGGACGGCAGCTTCGGCGGAGCGCCGCTGCCGGTCGACCTGGCGGCCAACGCGGCCTCGCTCGGGATGCGGGTGCTGCGCGCCGAAACCGTGCGTGACCTGCGGGAAGCCCTCGGGCAGGCGCGCCGCTCGGACGTGCCTACATGTGTCTACGTGGAGACCGAAACGCCCGACACAGTGTCGGGCCCGCCCCCGGCCCAGGCGTGGTGGGATGTGCCCGTGGCCGAGACCGCGACCCGCACGTCGGCGGTCACGGCCCGCGAGGAGTACGAACGGCACGTCACCGCCCGACGCCGCCATCTGTGAAGGAGCACTTGGACATGACGAAGACCGTCCACCACTGGATCGGTGGCAAGACCGTCGAAGGCACGTCGGGCAACTTCGGCCCGGTGACCGACCCCGCGACCGGCGAGGTCACCACGCAGGTCGCCTTCGCCTCGGCCGAGGAGGTGGACCAGGCCGTCGCCATCGCCAAGGCGGCGTACGCGACCTGGGGCACGTCCTCGCTGGCGCAGCGCACCACGGTGCTCTTCAAGTTCCGCGCGCTGCTCGACGCGAACCGGGACGCCATCGCCGAGCTGATCACCGCCGAGCACGGCAAGGTGCACTCGGACGCGCTCGGCGAGGTCGCCCGCGGTCTGGAGATCGTCGACCTGGCCTGCGGCATCACCACCCAGCTCAAGGGCGAGCTGTCCACCCAGGTCTCCAGCCGGGTGGACGTGGCCTCCATCCGCCAGCCGCTGGGCGTGGTCGCGGGCATCACGCCGTTCAACTTCCCGGCGATGGTGCCGATGTGGATGTTCCCGCTCGCCATCGCGTGCGGCAACACCTTCATCCTGAAGCCGTCGGAGAAGGACCCGTCGGCCTCGATGAAGATCGCCGAGCTGCTCGCCGAGGCGGGGCTTCCCGAGGGCGTCTTCACCGTCCTGCACGGCGACAAGGTCGCTGTCGACGGGCTGCTGGCCCACCCGGACGTGGCCGCCGTCTCCTTCGTCGGCTCCACGCCCATCGCCCGGCACATCCACACCACCGCCTCCGCCAACGGCAAGCGGGTGCAGGCGCTCGGCGGCGCCAAGAACCACATGCTGGTGCTGCCGGACGCCGACCTGGACGCGGCGGCCGACGCCGCCGTCTCGGCCGCCTACGGTTCGGCCGGCGAGCGCTGCATGGCGATCTCCGCGGTCGTCGCGGTGGGCGCGATCGGCGACGAGCTGGTGGAGAAGATCCGCGAGCGCGCCGAGAAGATCAAGATCGGCCCCGGCAACGACCCGGCCTCCGAGATGGGCCCGCTGATCACCGCGGCCCACCGCGACAAGGTGGCCTCGTACGTGAAGGGCGCCGCGGCCCAGGGCTCCACGGTCGTCCTCGACGGCTCCGACTACACCGTCGACGGCTTCGAGAACGGCCACTGGATCGGCCTGTCCCTCCTGGACCACGTGCCGACCACCGCCGACGCCTACCGCGACGAGATCTTCGGCCCGGTCCTGTGCGTGCTGCGCGCCGAGACGTACGAGGAGGGCCTGGCGCTGATCAACGCGTCCCCCTTCGGCAACGGCACCGCGATCTTCACCCGCGACGGCGGCGCGGCCCGCCGCTTCCAGCTGGAGGTCGAGGCCGGCATGGTCGGCGTGAACGTGCCGATCCCGGTGCCGGTGGGCTACCACTCCTTCGGCGGCTGGAAGGACTCGCTCTTCGGCGACCACCACATCTACGGCAACGACGGCACGCACTTCTACACCCGCGGCAAGGTCGTCACCACCCGCTGGCCCGACCCGGCCGACGGCCCCTCCGGCGTCGACCTGGGCTTCCCGACGTCTCGTTAATGCCTGACGCCCAACAGGCACCCCAAACGCAGACCCCCGGCCATCCCTCACCGGCCGGGGGTTCCTGCTGTTCGGGCACCGCGTTCACTCGGGTGCCTGGCTGTACCGTTCCAAGGTCGCCTTGCTGGTGGACCGATCCACTAGCCGCAGTTCCCACGGCCCCGTGTTCACGTCGAAGTCTTTGCCGAACCCGACCCACTTCCCGGCCATGCGTCGGTCGGTCGGCTCCACCAAGAGCTGAATGGCCCCGTGGTACCTGGCCCCGTTGTAGTAGCCGTCAGCGGCCGTCTGCTCCACCCACGACCCCGTGACCACGTTGCGGTCCACGGTGAGATCCAGGGTCAGCGGGCTGTCCGGGTTCGTGCTCGCGCCCGGGAGTGACTGAGCCGTCAGCCGGTTCCCGTGCTGGACGATCACTACGTAGTGCTTGGCCTCGTACGTCTCCGAGCGGCTGGACGAGTAGAACTCGTAGCGGCTGAGCCACACCCCAGAGAACGACTCGTCACCCGGCTGAGTAGCTGTCTGAGCGCCCACCACGGCGGAGGTGACGCCTCCTGTCCCTGCATCCATGTCGTGCCCTCCTGTCCCGTCTGCGTGCACCCGAGCCATCGGCACGGGCAGCGTGAACCCCAGGGCCTCGACGGGACGGCCTGTGACCCGCTCCAACGCCCGCGAGTAGACACCCCGGGGGGTCTTGCTCGTGCCGGACTCCCAGCGCTGCACCAGCCGCTTGGAAGCCTCGTTCGGCTCTCCCAGTTCTTGCCCGGCCCGGCGCAGGGCCCTGGCCAAGTCGTCTTGGCTTAAGCGCAGGCCGATACGCACGGCCCGCAGCACATCATTCGGCACCACGGCGGTCGTCGTCATGACGTCAAAGCTAGACCGAACGCCTGCCCAATGACACCCAATTGACGCCCTTGGAGGCGTCATTGACGCCTAGCGAGTGACGCCCACGCGACGCCCGAAACGTCGTCGTTCCGACCGCCCGGCGGCGCGAGCATCGTTCCACCAACCGACCAGGCAGCGGAAGGCAAACGATGACCATGACCGTCCGGGTGTCTCACGACTCCGGCCAGACATTCGGCTCTCGGGTGATCCACCCCAGCAACAGTGCCGAGAAGCCGTTGACGCCCATGGCCTCCGCCGCCTGGCCGCCCTGCAAGTGTCCCCGATGCTCCGCAACGACCAGGAAGGCACAACTGTGACGATCACCCTGACCAGGCCGGTCACGACCAAGCTGATCTCCCCCCGCCTGTCTGCCCGCCTCATTGCGGACGTGCGGAAGATCCGGCCCGGCATGACCGACGACGAGGGGGAGCGCGGCGTCTACGCCATGCTCGGCTACCTCACCGCGTGCGCCACCACCACGGCGCCGCTGGCCCCCTCGAAGGCCGTGGACGACTTCTGGCACGCCTTCGTGCTCCGGACGACCGACTACGCCGTGTTCTCCAACCGTCTCGCGGGCCGGTTCCTCCACCACGTCCCCGACGGCGAGCCGGACGGCGACAAGGACGACAAGGACATGCACACGCTCGGCCGGACCCTCGCGGCCGTCAAGGCGGCCGGGTTCCACATCGACCCCGCGTTCTGGCCCATCAACGCGGCTGGCGACTGCTCGCAGTGCCACGCTGGCTGCACCGACAGCCCCGTCGGCGGCAAGTAGCCTCCCCGCCCTAGCGGGCGGTGGCCAGCTCCACCCAGTCGCCCAGCCGCCCGGTTCCCCATGCCGGGCGGCTGGGCCCGTGAACGAGAACGGAACCGAAGTGTCTGACACACGTAGCGCTGCCTGGGACGAGTATGCGAAGACCAAGCCCCAAAGGCGCGAGACGAACGCCCGGGGCGAAACTACCTGGTTCAACTGGACTCAGTACGCCGACCACGGCCCCGGGGCCGACGTGCTGAACCTCAAGGCCGGGGACAGTGTGCTCGACCTCGGGTGCGGGTCCGGTGGGAACCTCGCCCACCTCGCCACCCTGGGTATGAAAGCTGTGGGTATCGACCTGTCCCCGAAGCAGCTCGACAAGGCCCGCGAACGGTGGCCCGACGTGGACGGCATGGAAGTCCACAGGGGTGACGCCGTGACGTTCCTCGGAGAGACATTCACGATCTTCGACGCCGTGTTCAGCGTCTTTGGCGCCGCGTGGTTCACCGACCCTGCCCTACTGCTGCCGGTCGTTCACGCGAACCTCAAGCCTGGGGGAGTGTTCGCCTTCTCCCAGCGTCCCCCTGTCGAAGGCTGCTACGGCTGTCAGGCGTCGTACATCCCACGTGGTGAGGACGAGGACCCCGCCATCGTCAAGCGGTGGGACTACGAGCCCGAGATTTGGTGCTCGCTCCTCAAGGAGTACGGCTTCCCCGACGTGACCGCGACCGTCCTACCGACCTCCAAGAACGACAAGCGCACCATGGGAACGCTCTTGGTCCGCGCGGTACGCGGAGACCAGTCGCGACTGTTCTGAGCCACCCCCACCGCACACGGCCCCACCAGCACGCCTCCGGCCGGTGGAACCGCCCTGTGTCGAGTCGAGACGCGTCCCGCACCGATAGCCGACATACGTCCGGGTCACCCGGGTACGGCCCCGCCCGGCTTGCCCTCGCCTGTGGATCGGGCGCGCTGAGAGCCGCCCTCGGTCCAGGTGGGCGGCTGAGCGGGCGTCGGCGCGTCCACACCGCGGAAAGTTACGGACAAACTTCGGCACCCGCGCTGCGGTTCCCGCACACCCCGACTGTCCTGCCTTGACGCGCCCTTAACGCCGAATACCGGTGACGGACCCTTCCGGATCTTCGGATTCCGCAGGTAACCCCCTATTGACCTGCGGTTCTCCGAAGGATTGCATATCGGCACCCGGGAGCCGCCGAATATTCACCAGCCCGCCTACGGAGGCGATACCGCTCCCGCGCATCGGAACCGCACCAGTCGATCGGAACCGCACGATGACGGAAACGCTCAGCGCCCCCCAGGCGCTCGCCCCCGCGACCGGCCCCACCCCGCAGAAGCTCAAGCGTTCCATCGGCGTCGTGGGCGGCACCCTCCTCACGCTGTCGTGCGTGACGCCCGCCTCCACCCTGTTCGTCGTCGTGCCCGACCTCTTCTCCACGCTCGGCACCTACACCGCGCTCACCATCGCGATCGGCTCGCTGCTCTGTATCGGCGTCGCCTTCTGCTACTCGGAGCTGGGCACGCTCATCCCGAGTGCGGGCGGCGAATACGCCATGGTGTCCACGATGGCGGGACGGCTCGCGGGCTGGCTGGTGTTCGTGCTCTCGCTGCTGGTCGTGATGATCGTGCCGCCCGTCATCGCGATGGGCACCGCCGACTACCTCGCCCCGATCGTGCACATACCGGCCCCCGCCGCGGGCGCCGGCGTCATGCTGCTCGCCACCCTGGCCGGCCTGCTCGACCTCCGCGCCAACGCCTGGATCACCGGCATCTTCCTCGTCCTTGAGGTCATCGCCGCCGGAGTGGTCGCGGTGCTCGGCTTCGCCCACAGCGAGCGCGGCGCCTCGGCGCTCGTGCACGGCTCGGTCGCCGGTGACGGCGGGGCGCCCTCGACGGTCACCGCGATGATGGTGATCTCGGGCCTCGCCATCGCCCTCTTCATCACCCAGGGCTTCTCGACCGCCGTCTACCTCTCGGAGGAGCTGGAGCACCCGCGGCGCAATGTCGCCCGCACCGTGCTCGCCACCCTCGCCATCTCAACTGCCGTGATCCTGGTGCCCGTTGTCGCCATCACCCTCGGCGCCCCGGACCTCGCCGCCCTCACCAGCGGCAACCTCAGCGACATGGTGACCGCCTGGTCCAACTCCGCGGTCGGCACCTTCGTCAGCCTCTGCGTCGCGCTCGCCATCATCAACGCGGGCATCGTGATGGTCATCCAGAACTCCCGGGTCCTGTTCGCCTCCGCCCGCGACAAGGCCTGGCCCGAGCCCGTCAACCGGGGCCTGTCCCGGCTCGGCCGGTTCGGCTCCCCGTGGGTGGCCACCCTGCTCGTCGGCGTCCCCGGCGCGGCCCTCTGCTTCGTCAAGCTCGACACCCTCTACGGTGTCACCGGCGTCTCGGTGACCGCGATGTACCTGCTCGTCGCCGTGGCCGCCCTGCTGTGCCGGCGCGGCGCGCACAAGCACACCGCTGCCTGGCGGATGCCGCTGTGGCCCGCGGTGCCGGTCCTGCTCATCGCCGTACTCGCCTACATCCTGACCCAGCAGGAGACCGAGTACCTGGTGTGGACCGGCGGCATCACCGCCGTCGCCACCCTGTACTGGGCGCTGTACCTGCGGCCGCGCCGCGACACCCGCTGGCTGGTCAGCATCCCCGAGGACAGTCACGTCTGAGCCGTTGCCTAGGGTGGTGCCATGACTCTCGAACATGGCACCTACTGCGACGAACTCGTCCGTCAGGCAACCGAGTTGAGGTCCCACCTGTCCGGTGCGGACCTCTCCGCGACCGTGCCCACCTGCCCGGACTGGACCCTGCGGGAGCTGGCCGTGCACGTCGGCGGGGCACACCGCTGGGTCGAGCACATCGTGCGCACCCGCGCGACGAGCATGGTCAAGCCGGGGGAAGTGCCCGACGCCGGCGGCCCCGAGAGCGACGATCCGGCCGCCCTGGACGCCTGGCTCGCCGAGAGCGCCGAACGCTGCGCCGCCGCCCTGCGCGAGGCCGGGCCCGACCTGAAGGTGTGGTCCTGGATGGGCGACACCACCACCTCGTTCTGGTCGCGCCGGATGACCCACGAGACCGCCGTGCACCGCGCGGACGCGGCCGGCACGGTGGGCGCGCCCTACGCGCTGCCCGCCGATGTGGCGGCCGACGGCATCGACGAGTGGCTCGACATCATCACCTTCGTCCAGGCGTTCAAGAAGGACGAAGCCCCGCTCGGTGAGCCCGGCCAGTCCCTGCACCTGCACGCCACGGACGCCCCCGAGGCGGAGTGGTTCATCGAGATCGGTGACGAGGGCTTCACCTGGCGGCGCGCCCACGCGAAGGCGACGGTCGCGCTGCGCGGGCCCCTCGCGGACGTGCTGCGCGTCTTCTACCGGCGCCTGCCCGTCGACTCCCCGTCCGTCGAGATCCTCGGCGAGCCGGCCGTCCTCGACCACTGGCTGACGACGACCGCCTTCGGCTGAGTGGGCCCCCTCCCGGAGCCCCCGGGGGCCACGGCCCCTGGGGGCTCCGCCCCCAGCCCCCCGTTCGCGCCTTAAGGGCGCTCGTCCTCAAACGCCGGACGGGCTGAGGGTGCCCGGTGCGGGCCAGCACCAAGGCCTTCAGGGTCACCTACAGGGGCGCGGGGCTGTGTCGTTGCGCGGCTCCGCCGCGGTGGGCGCGACCAACGGGGCGCTGAGTCACCTACAGGGGCGCGGGGAACTGCGCGACCAGCCACGCACGGTCCGCAGACGAAAACAGGGGGCCCGGGGCGGAGCCCCAGCGACCCGGCCCGAGCCGCACCCGGCCCGAGCCGCACCCGGCCCGAGCCGCACCCCGCGCACCGCACCCCGTACTCCCCCCGCGGTACGCGAACAGGCGCCCGTACTCCCCGGGTACAGCCCGCACTTCCACCCTGGGGCAGCATCGGTTGTCGGCGCGGGAGCATACCGTTGGGGGATGGAGATCAGCATGCGCAGACGCCGATGGCGGGTGGCCGCGGGGGCGGCGGCCCTCGTCGCCCTGGCCGGCGCCGGCGTCTGGAGTGCCGCCGGCGCCTCGGGTGCCCCCGCCGTGCACCGCGAGGACCGGGTGCTCGACATGCCCGGAGCGAAGATCGACACGTCGTTCTTCACCGCGGGCAGCCCCGACGACAGGCGGCCCGCCGTGCTGATCGGACACGGTTTCGGCGGCAGCAAGAAGGAAGTGCAGGGCCAGGCCGAGCAGCTCGCGCGCGACGGGTACGCCGTCATGACGTGGTCCGCGCGCGGCTTCGGCAAGTCCACCGGGCAGATCGGGCTCAACGACCCCGAGTTCGAGGTCAAGGACGTCTCGCGGCTCATCGACTGGCTCGCCGAGCGGCCCGAGGTGCGGCTGGACGGCGTGGGCGACCCGCGCGTCGGCGTGACCGGGGTGTCCTACGGCGGCGCGATCTCGCTGCTCGCCGCCGGATACGACAAGCGGGTCGACGCGATCGCCCCCGAGATGACGTACTGGAACCTGTCGGACGTCTTCTTCCCGGACGGGGTCTACAAGAAGCTCTGGGCCGGGATCTTCGTCTCCACGGCCGGCGGCTGCCAGAAGTTCGAGCCACAGATCTGCGCCATGTACAACAGGGTCGCGACCGCGGGGCAGCCCGATCAGGCGGCCGAGAAGCTCCTGGAGTCCAAGAGCCCCTCCGCCGTGGGCGACCGGATCAAGGTGCCCGCGCTGATCATGCAGGGCCAGACGGACTCGCTGTTCCCGCTCGGCCAGGCCGACGCCATGGCGCAGCGCATCACCGCCAACGGCGCCCCGGTCTCGGTGGACTGGGTCGCGGGCGGCCACGACGGCGGCGACCGCGAGACCGGCCGGACCCAGGCCCGCGTCACCCAGTGGTTCGACCGGTACCTGAAGGACGACAAGGGCGCCGACACCGGCCCCGCCTTCCGCGTCACCCGCACCGGCGGGGTCAACTCCACCGATGGGGCAGCCCAGTTGAGGGGCGCGAGCAGTGGGACGTACCCCGGCCTGGAGAGTGGGCGGCACACCGTCGCGCTGGCCGGGCGCGAGCAGAGCTTCGACAACCCGCCCGGTGGCGCACCGCCCGCCATCTCGGCGGTGCCCGGCCTCGGCGCGGGCCTGTCCGGCCTGTCCTCCCTCGGCGTCGGGCTCTCCCTCGACTTCCCCGGCCAGTACGCCAAGTTCGACTCGGCGCCCCTGACCACCGGGCTGCACGTCACCGGCTCGCCCACCGTGAAGCTCAAGGTGAAGTCGAGCGGCGACGACGCCGTGCTCTTCGGGAAGGTGTACGACGTCGGCCCCGACGGCAAGCAGCAGGTGCTGCCGGCCCAGCTCGTCGCCCCCGTCCGGGTCGCCGGCGCCAAGGACGGCAAGGCCGTCGAGCTGACGCTGCCCGCCGTCGACCACACCGTCGAGGCGGGCCACCGTCTCCGCCTGGTCGTGGCCGCCACCGACCTCGGCTTCGCCTCCCCGGCCGCGCCCGCCACCTACACCGTCTCCCTGGACGGCGACGGCCTGGCCGTGCCCACCGTGCCGGCCGCGCGGACCGCCTCGGCGGGCCTCGCCTGGTGGGTGTGGGGGCTGCCGCTGATCGGGGCCCTCGCCGGCGGAGCCCTCCTGATCACCCGGCGCACCCACACCCCCGCGCCCGATCCGGAGCTTGCCCAAGTGCCGCTCCAGATCACCGGCTTGACGAAGAAGTACGCCAAGTCCAGCGACCGGTATGCCGTGCGGGACCTGTCCTTCCGCGTCGAGAAGGGGCAGGTGCTCGGCCTGCTCGGGCCCAACGGCGCCGGCAAGACCACCACCCTGCGGATGCTCATGGGGCTCATCCGGCCCGACGGCGGCGAGATCCGGGTGTTCGGCCACGCCATCCGGCCGGGCTCCCCGGTCCTGTCCCGGGTCGGCGCGTTCGTCGAGGGCGCCGGCTTCCTGCCGCACCTGTCGGGCCGCGAGAACCTGGAGCTGTACTGGGCGGCGACCGGCCGCCCCGCCGGGGACTCCCGTATCGAGGAGGCCCTGGAGATCGCGGGCCTGGGCGACGCCCTCCAGCGTGCGGTGCGCACGTACTCGCAGGGCATGCGCCAGCGCCTCGCCATCGCCCAGGCCATGCTCGGCATGCCGGACCTGCTGATCCTCGACGAGCCGACCAACGGGCTCGACCCGCCGCAGATCCGCGAGATGCGGGACGTGATGATCCGGTACGCGGAGGGCGGCCGCACCGTGATCGTCTCCAGCCACCTGCTCTCCGAGGTCGAGCAGTCCTGTACGCATCTGGTCGTGATGGACCGGGGCCGGCTCGTCCAGGCGGGCCCGGTCGCCGAGATCACCGGCGGGAGCGACACCCTGCTCGTCACGACGGTCGAGCCGGTCGCCGAGGCCGTCGTCGACAAGGTGGCCGTGCTGCCCGGCATCGGCTCGGCGCTGCGCACCGACGACGGCCTCCTGGTCCGGCTCGAAGGCGCCACCACCACCCAGCTCATCACCGAACTCCTGCGCCTGGACGTGCAGTTGACCGGTGTGGGCCCGCACCGCCGCCTGGAGGACGCCTTCCTCACCCTGATCGGAGGTTCCGCGTGAGCACCCTGATGGACACCCCGGCGGGCGAGACGGCCCCCGGCTACCGGGCCCGGCACACCCTGCCGCTGCGCGTCGAGGCCCGCCGGCAGCTGAAGCGCCGGCGCACCCTGGTGATGGGCGCGGTGCTCGGCGCGCTGCCGTTCGTCCTGATCGTCGCGTTCGCCATCGGCGGCAGTCCGAGCAGCCGCAACGGCCGCATCACCCTGATGGACACGGCGACCGCGTCCGGTGCCAACTTCGCCGCGACCTGCCTGTTCGTCTCGGCGGGCTTCCTGCTGGTGGTGCCCGTCGCACTGTTCTGCGGCGACACCGTGGCCTCCGAGGCGAGCTGGTCCTCGCTGCGCTATCTGCTGGCGGCGCCGGTGCCCCGGGCCCGGCTCCTGTGGTCGAAGCTGGCGGTGGCGCTCGGATTCAGCGCGGCGGCGATCGTGCTGCTGCCGGTGGTGGCGCTCGCGGCCGGGACCGCCGTCTACGGCTGGGGGCCGCTCCAGATCCCGACCGGCGGCTCGCTCGGCGCCGGGCAGGCCGTGGTGCGCCTGGCCATCGCGGTCGCCTTCGTCGTCGTGTCCCAACTGGTCACCGCGGCGCTCGCGTTCTGGCTCTCCACCCGCACGGACGCGCCGCTCGGCGCGGTCGGCGGAGCGGTCGGCCTGACCATCGTCGGCAACGTGCTGGACGCGGTGACGGCGCTCGGCGGCTGGCGGGACTTCCTGCCCGCGCACTGGCAGTTCGCCTGGGCCGACGCGCTCCAGCCGCACCTGGAGTGGGGCGGCATGCTCAAGGGCTCGGCGGTCTCCGTCGCCTACGCCCTGGTCCTCTTCGCCCTGGCCTTCCGCGGCTTCGCCCGCAAGGACATCGTGTCGTAGGCCCCGGGGGCGAAGGCTCCGTACGCGCGTCGGCCGCCTCCGGGCCCCGGGATCCGGGGTGCCCGCAGGCGGCCGACGGCGTACGGGTCGAGGCCCGGATCAGGCGGCGAGGAGCTTCTCGTAGCCGACGAGCCGCACGCACGCGGTGAGGCCGAGGATCGCCTGCTCCAGCTCCGCGAGGCCCGGGTAGCTGGGCGCGATGCGGATGGTGGCGTCCTTCGGGTCGCTGCCGTACGGGTGCGTCGCACCGGCCGGGGTCAGCACGACGCCCGCCTGCCCGGCGCGCGCCACGACCTCCTTGGCGCAGCCCTCGGGCACTTCGAGGGTGACGAAGTAGCCGCCCTTGGGGAGCGTCCAGCTCGCGAGGCCGGTGCCGCCCAGCTCGCTCTCCAGGATCCGCTGGACGGTCTCGAACTTGGGCTGGAGCAGCGCGCGCTGGCGCTCCATGTGGGCCCGTACGCCCGCCGCGTCCCGCAGGAACAGGACGTGACGCAGCTGGTTGACCTTGTCCGGCCCGATCGAGCGCTTGGAGCTGTTGGCGAGCAGCCACTGCACGTTGGCCGGCGAGGAGCCGAAGAAGGCGACGCCCGCGCCCGCGGCGGTGATCTTCGAGGTGGAGCCGAAGACGAACGCCCGGTCCGCGTGACCGGCCTCGGCACAGGCGCCGAGCAGGTCGGCGATCTCGGCGGGCTCGTCGGTGAGGTGGTGGGCGGCGTAGGCGTTGTCCCAGAAGACGCGGAAGTCGGGGGCCGCGGTCTCCATCCGGGCCAGCCGCTCCACCGTCTCGTCGCTGTAGCTGACGCCGCTCGGGTTGCTGTACTTCGGCACGCACCAGATGCCCTTGATGCCCGCGTCCTCGGCGACCAGACGCTCCACCACGTCCATGTCCGGGCCCGCGTCGGTCATCGGGACCGGGATCATCTCGATGCCGAACCGCTCGCACAGCGAGAAGTGCCGGTCGTAGCCGGGCACCGGGCACAGGAACGCGAGGCGCTCCTGGTCGACCCAGCGCGACTCGGCGCCGGGCAGGACGCTCAGCATCGCGTGCACCAGACAGTCGTGCATGAGCTCCAGGCTGGAGTTGCCCGCGGCGAGCAGCTGGCCGGCCGGCACCTGGAGCACCTCGGCGAATATCTCCCGGATCTCGGGGAGGCCCTGGAGACCGCCGTAGTTGCGTACGTCGGTTCCGTCGGCGGCGGTCCAGCGGCCGCCCGGCAGGCTGAGCAGGTCCTCGGAGAGGTCGAGCTGCTCGGGCGCGGGCTTGCCCCGGGTGAGGTCGAGCTTGAGACCGCGGGCCGCAAGCGCCTCGTAGTCCTGCCGGGCCTGGTCGAGCAGCCCGGCCAGGGCGTCGGAGGTCAGCTCGGTGGTCATGGTGTTTCCTCTCGCGGGGCCGCGCGGGCGTGGGACGGTTTGGGGTGGGTGCGCCGGGTCGAGCTTACAAAGAGCTGCCCGCGCACCGGACGACCGCCTGCCCCGGGGCCGGACGATCAAGCGGGCACGCCTCGCGCGACGGGCTGCGCGGCCGTGTATCCCAGCGCCGCGACCGGGTGCAGGGCCGCGTACTCCAGCGGTGCGGACGGGTCGATGGAGACGTCCAGCGGGGCGGGCTCCGCGCCCGCGCGGACCAGCAGGTCGCCGACCGCGGCGATCATCGCGCCGTTGTCGGTGCACAGGCCGAGCGGCGGGACGCGCAGGGTGATCCCGGCCGCCGCGCAGCGCTGCTCGGCGAGTGAGCGCACCCGCGAGTTCGCGGCGACCCCGCCCACCACGACCAGGGTGTCGACGCCGTGCGCACGGCAGGCGGCGACCGCCTTGCGGGTCAGTACGTCGGCGACCGCCTCCTGGAGCGCGGCCGAGCCGTCGGCGACCGGCAGCACGGCGCCCGCGTGCCGCTCGGCCCAGCGGGCGGCGGCCGTCTTGAGGCCGGAGAAGGAGAAGGCGTACGGGTCGTCGCGCGGCCCGGTCAGCGGCCGCGGGAACGCCACGGCCGCGGGGTCGCCGCCCCTGGCCGCCCGGTCGATGGCGGGGCCGCCGGGGTAGGGCAGCCCGAAGACCCGGGCGACCTTGTCGAAGCACTCGCCCGCCGCGTCGTCCAGGGTGTCGCCGAGGTGGACGATCGGGTCGCGGGCCAGGTCCCGTACGAGGAGCAGCGAGGTGTGGCCGCCGGAGACGATCAGCACCATGCAGGGGTCGGGCAGCGGGCCGTGCTCCAGGGTGTCGGCGGCCACGTGCCCGGCCAGGTGGTGCACTCCGTACAGCGGTACGTCCAGGCCGTAGGCCAGCGCCTTCGCGCCCGCGAGTCCGACCTGGAGGGCGCCGGAGAGCCCCGGGCCGGTCGTGACGGCGATGGCGCCGATGTCGGACGCCCTCAACCCGGCCTGTTCCAGGGCCTGTTGGACGACCGGGGTGAAGGAGTGGACATGGGCGCGGGCGGCGATCTCGGGTACGACCCCGCCGTAGCGCGCGTGCTCGTCCATGCTCGACGCCACCGCGTGGCCGAGCAGCCGTCCGTCCCGTACGAGCCCGGCACCGGTCTCGTCGCAGGACGACTCGATCCCGAGCACCACCGGAGTGCCCACCCCGACCACCTCTTCCGCGCGTTCTGCATGATTGTCGCTCTTGCAACCCATGTGCAATAAGGGTAGGGGGTCCGCGCGGCCCGTTGCCGCATCCGGCCCGCCGCGCGGTGGCCCCTCCGTAAGCGCCCCCCCGCCATAAGTGGGGAGAGATCCCCAGTTAGTATGCGGAGGTCGGATGCCGAGCGATCGGTGCGGAGCGAGGGGGGTTTGCGATGGCCGGGCGTCGTGGAGAGCGGATCGTCGACTGGGCGGACGGGCGGGTGGGGATCCACCGCATCGCCAAGAGCACCATGCGGAAGATTTTTCCGGACCACTGGTCGTTCATGCTGGGCGAGATCTGCCTGTACAGCTTCGTCGTCATCATCCTGACCGGCGTCTGGCTGACGCTGTTCTTCAAGCCGAGCATGGCCGAGGTCGTCTACGACGGCTCGTACGTCCCGCTCAACGGGCAGCGGGTCTCCGAAGCCTTCGACTCGACGATGCACATCAGCTTCGAGGTGCGGGGAGGCCTGCTGATCCGGCAGATCCACCACTGGGCGGCGCTGGTCTTCATCGCGGCGATGTTCGTGCACATGATGCGGGTCTTCTTCACCGGCGCCTTCCGCAAGCCCCGTGAGATCAACTGGCTGTTCGGCTTCGGCCTGCTGTTCCTCGGGATGCTGGACGGCTTCTTCGGCTACTCGCTCCCCGACGACCTGTTGTCCGGTACGGGGATCCGCTTCATCGAGGGTGTCATCCTCGCGGTGCCCGTCGTCGGAACGTACGTCCAAATGTTCCTGTTCGGCGGGGAGTTCCCCGGTACGGACATCATTCCGCGCTTCTACAGCCTCCACGTCCTGCTGATCCCGGGGATCATGCTGGGTCTGCTGGTGGCGCATCTGATCCTGGTCTTCTTCCACAAGCACACCCAGTTCGCCGGGCCGGGCCGCACCGAGCGGAACGTGGTCGGCATGCCGCTCCTTCCGGTCTATCTGGCGAAGGCGGGCGGCTTCTTCTTCCTCACGTTCGGCCTGCTCGCGGCGGTCGCGGCGGTCGCGTCGATCAACCCGATCTGGGCGTTCGGCCCGTACCGCCCCGACCAGGTCTCCACCGGCGCCCAGCCCGACTGGTACATGGGCTTCGCCGAGGGCCTGATCCGGGTGATGCCCGGCTGGGAGATCACTGCGTGGGGCCACACCCTGGCGCTCGGCGTGCTGATCCCGTTCCTCCTCTTCCCGACGGTCCTCGGCCTGATCGCGGTGTATCCCTTCGTCGAGGCCTGGATCACCAAGGACCGGCGCGAGCACCACCTCCTGGACCGGCCGCGGAACGCGCCGGTGCGCACCGCCCTCGGCGCGGCGTGGATCAGCCTGTATCTGGTGACGCTGGTGGGCGGCGGCAACGACCTGTTCGCCACGCACCTCCATCTCTCCCTGAACGCGATGACCTGGTCGGTGCGGATCGGCTTCTTCGTGGTGCCGGTCGTCGTCTTCGGGATCACCCGCCGCTGCTGCCTCGGTCTCCAGCGGCGCGACCGTGATCTGGTGCTGCACGGACGCGAGACCGGCCGGATCATGAAGCTGCCGCACGGTGCATACGTGGAGGTCCACGAGCCCCTGCCCGCCGCGCGCCTGCACACCCTGACCGCCCACGAACAGCCCGAGCCGCTCACCGGAGGGGGTTCGCTGAGGGCCCGGCTCTCGCGCGCGTACTTCGGCGACGGCGGGCAGGTCCGCAAGGCGACGCCGCGGGAGCGCGAGACCCTGGCGGCGGGGCACGGGCGGGACGACCGGTGAACGGGGTGGGGGCCAGGGCCCGTACGGGCGTGACCGGGTTGGCCGAACTGGCGGGCGGCAGGCGCCTGTTGATGACCACGTACGCCCCGGACGGCGCGGCCGTGACCGACCGCCCGTGGGTGATCCGGGACGGCCCGGGCCTCGGCATCCTGATAGCGACGGGGTCCCCGCTCGCGGCCCGGCTGCGGGCGGGGTCGCGGATCCTGCTCGGCGAGGGGACCACCGCCCCACGGGGGAGGGCGGTGTTCCTCGACGCGGAGGGGAGCGTCCGGTACCGGATCGCGCTGCTCGACAAGTACGGCCTGCCCGCGGCCCTCGCCCTGGCCCGCAGCCGTCTGCGTCACGGACTCGACGGAACGGTCGGGGTGCGCCTCGTGCTCGGTGCGGGGCCCGCCGGCCCGGGCGCGGTGGGCTCGCCGTGGCGGCCGGACTGGTCGTACAGCCTGAACTGAGGGGCGGCCGAGCCGGACGAGCCCCGGGGCGGACGGGGTTGTAGGGTCGGCGACCATGCCCCCGCAGTCGCCGCCGCAAGGCGAGAGCCGAGCCCTGCCCCCGAAGACGCCCCCGCCGCTGCGGCGGGACGCCCAGCGCAACCGGGACCTGCTGGTGGCGGCGGCGCGCGAACTCTTCGCGGAGCAGGGCCTGAACGTTCCGCTGGACGAGATCGCCAAGCGCGCCGGGGTGGGCAACGCCACCCTGTACCGGCGCTTCCCCACCCGGGGCGACCTGGTGGAGGCCGTCTTCCACGAGGACCTCGGCGCGGTGATGGCCTCGGGCGAGCGGGCGCGCCTCGCCGACGACGCGTGGGACGCGCTCACGGCCTACCTGGAGGACGTCTGCGCGATGCTGGCCCGGGACCGGGGGGTGGGCGAGCTGATGACCACCGGGATCGAGGGCGTGCCGACCCTGGACGCGATCCACGTCCACAACCACACGACCCTGAGCGAACTGATGCGCCGGGCCGCGGCGGACGGCGAGCTGCGCCCGGACGTCGTCACGGAGGACCTCCTCTTCGCCCTGAGCGCGCTCGGCACCTCGCTCCCCGCGATCGAATCGGTCAGCCCCGGCTCCTGGCGCCGCCCCCTGGCCCTCCTCCTGGCCGGTTTCCGCGCCTGCGCCCAACGCCCTTTGCCGGCCCGCCCCCTGACCCCCGAGGAAACGGCCCGGGTCCACCGGGAGCTGGGCGGAGAGGCGCCGGCGGGGTGAGGCCTCTAAACTCCTGGGCTCGGAAATCCTCGGTGCGCAGAAAACAGCGGTAACGCTATCAACCGGTATCCGCGGGACGCCAGACGCAAGACGAGAACCTGCCAGGTGCGCGGAATCGGCACTCGGACCACGCCTCGGCCTGGACAATCATTCGCAGGCCGATGCCGAGGAAAGCAGGGCCGGGGAGAGCGGGATCGCGCCCCCTTGCCCGTGAGCCGCGCATGGCTTGTCTCGGCGGAGCCCGGACAGGTGGCCGCACATCGTCGGGCCAGGCACATCGTCACGATGGGCGGGCCGGTCACGGGGCGGATCCTGGGCCTGGGTGGCGATGCGGCACGCAACGTACGGCTGGACGGGGGATTTACCGATGCGGGATTTACCGATGCGGGATATGGCGACGGCTGCAAGCGCCGAAAGCTGCCAGTGCGAAATGCTGCGTTTTCCTCACGGGGAAGAGGGAGTGCTGAACCGACTCAGCGCGAGGGAGAAGGAGGTTCTGTATCTGCTGGGAACGGCGGCGAGCAACGTCGGTATCGCCCGCAGGCTGGGCATTGCGGAGAGAACCGTCAAAAAGCATGTGGCGAATATTCTGGCCAAATTGGGCGTATCTTCCCGGCTCCAGGCCGCCCTGGTGGCCATCGTTCAACACGAACTGATCTGCCCGCATGTGGTGTCCGCCCGGACCCTCCCCTTGCGTACACCTCCCCAAGAGTCACTTTCCGCCCAGGGCATCGCCGCGCAGGCTGTGGGAAGTCGTCTGCGCTGACGCGGACCGGCCCTCCGGCGGGGCCTCGGCCGGGGCCGGGTGCCCGACACTCCGTGCGGGCGGCCCGTGCGGGCGGCCCGTGCGGCCCCCCGGTAGAGGCCCCGCCCGATGAACCCGTCGGACCCGCCCCCGCGCCCACGGGGGCGGGTCCGGCGTCTTGCGCCCCCGCGGCCGCGGGCGGCCGGGTGGCCCGATGTCTTACGCCCCCGCTACCGCCCGCTCGGTACGGTGCTCCGGCCAGCAAAAAGGCCCTCCCGAAGGAGGGCCGGACGCCCGGTTGGGCTGGGCGCCCCCGGCAGGACTCGAACCTGCGGCCAAGCGCTTAGAAGGCGCCTGCTCTATCCACTGAGCTACGGGGGCCGGATGGGGCCTGGGTGGCCTGGAGCCCCGGGCCGGCGAGGGCGTGGGTCCGGGACGGTCCCGGGCCGGTGACCTTGCCGGGGACAAGGATAGGGCTCCTGTCACCTCGTCCCGGTTGCTTCACCTGCGTGGCACGATGTGGAGGTTCGGTGAAGCGAACCGATAATCGCAGGCAGGTACGAATCGTGCAGCGCTTTTGACGCTCGCGGCGCAGGGTGTTGTGCACTCGTTATGCCTGCGTCCCACTCGTCCCGTGTGTCCCATCTGTCCGTTCGGCGCGTCTCGGTGGCCTATGGACGCGCGCGGAAGTGGCCATACGCTTCAAAAAGCCGCCAAAATTGGGCATTCTTCGCATGTGGTGACCATGGACGTACGGCCTCAGCTCATCGACGCACTTTCCGCCCTGCGCGACAGTGTCGCCGCCGTGCGTCTCCCACTGCCCCTGCCAGGCGCCCCGCGCGCCCGGCAGACGCGCAGTGAGCTGCTCGCACAGCTCGACGACTATCTGCTGCCCCGGCTCCGAGATCCCGAAGCCCCGCTCCTCGCGGTCATCGGCGGCTCGACCGGCGCCGGCAAGTCCACCCTCGTCAACTCCCTTGTGGGGCGCAGGGTCAGCGAGGCGGGCGTGCTGCGGCCCACCACGCGGACGCCCGTGCTCGTGTGCCACCCCGACGACCGGGAGTGGTTCTCCGGGCCGCGCGTGCTGCCCGAACTCACCCGCGTCTGGCTGCCGCAGCAGCACGAGGACGCCGAGCGGGACGGCCGGATCGGGCAGGACGACGACGGGGCCGTACGGGTCGAGACGGCCACCACGCTGCCCCGCGGACTCGCGCTCCTGGACGCCCCGGACATCGACTCGCTGGTCGTCGGCAACCGCATCCTGGCCGCCGAACTCATCTGCGCCGCCGACGTCTGGGTCATGGTCACCACCGCCTCGCGGTACGCGGACGCCGTGCCCTGGCATCTGCTGCGTACCGCGAAGGAGTACGACGCCACGCTCGTCACCGTCCTCGATCGGGTGCCGCACCAGGTGCTCGCCGAAGTGTCGCGGCAGTACGGGGCGTTGCTCACCCGGGCCGGGCTCGGGGAGGTGCCGCGGTTCACCGTGCCCGAACTGCCCGAGTCCGCCGGGGCCTCGCACGGGCTGCTGCCCTCCACCGCGGTGGCCGCGCTGCGGACCTGGCTCACCCACCGCAGCCAGGACCCGGCCGCCCGCCAGCAGGCCGTCGCCCGTACCGCCTCGGGCGCGATCGAGTCCCTCAACGCACGGATGCCGGAGCTCGCTTCGGCCGTCGCGGCCCAGTACGCCGCCGCCGTACGCCTCACCGGCGCCGTCGAGGACGCGTACGCCAAGGAGGGCGACCGGGTCCGGCGCCGGCTGCGGGCCGGCGAGGTGCTCGCCGGGGACGCGCTCACCCGCTGGCGCGCCCACCCCGGCGGCGCCACCTCCGCCGAGCTCCTGGACGCGCTCGTGGACAGCCTCGCCGAGCTGCTCCGGTGCGCGGCCGCCGCCGCCGACGAGCGGGTCAGGGACGCGTGGGCGCGGGAACCGGCCGCGGCAGGGTTCGGCGACGAGGTACGCCATGTGGACCCGGAGGACCGCATCGGGCTCGCCGTACGGCGCTGGCGGCGGGTGCTCGAAGAGCTGGCCGAGGACGAGGTGCGGGAGATGGAACGCTCGGTCGCGCCCGACCCCGAGACGGTCGCGGCGCTGCTCGCCGCCGCCCTGCTCGGTGGACGCCGGGCCCGCCGGGCGGGCGAGCGGCTCGCCGAAAGGATCGGCGCGCAGGGCGCGCTGCGGCTGCGCGACAAGGGCGGCGAACTCGTCGCCACGTACATCGACCAGGTGCTCGGCGCCGAACGCGAACGGCGGCTCGCGCCGCTGGACGCCCTGGAGGTGACGCCCGAGCCGCAGGCCGGGCTGATCGCCGCACTGTCCGTAGTGCAGAAGGAGAGGAAAGCGGCATGACGCAGGAGGTCGAGGACCGCTGGGCCGACGGGCTGATCGCGCGGCGCGCCGCCGAGCCCGGCGAGATGACGTCCCCCCGCGAGGAGGGGGCTCAACCGCAGGACGACGTCACGTTCGAGCCCATCGGCGGGCCGTACGTCGGTGAGGTGCGCGGGCGCCTGGACGCGCTGCGCGAACTCGTCGGCCTCTCCCGCACCCGGCTCGACGCGACGGCGCTCGCCGAGGCCGGGCGGGTGCTCGACGAGGCGTCCGCACGCCAGCGCCTGTCCGCGCGGCACACCGTCGTGGCCGTCGCCGGGGCCACCGGAAGCGGCAAGTCGACCCTCTTCAACTCCCTTGCCGGAAGCCAGATTTCGGACACCGGTCTGCGCCGCCCCACCACCGGCGCGCCCATCGCGTGCAGTTGGACCGACGGCGCCGCGGGCCTGCTCGACCGGCTCGGCATCCCCGGCCGGCTGCGCCGCCGCCCGCTCGACAACGCGGGCGTCGACCTGGAGGGCCTGGTCCTCGTCGACCTCCCCGACCTGGACTCGGCCGTCGTCTCGCACCGGCAGGCGGCCGACCGCGTCCTCGCGCTGGTCGACGCGATCGTGTGGGTCGTGGACCCCGAGAAGTACGCCGACGCCGTCCTCCACGAGCGCTATCTGCGGCCCCTCGCCGGGCACGCCGAGGTCAGCTTCGTGGTGCTCAACCAGGTGGACCGGCTGCCCGGCGAGGCCGCCGACCAAGTCCTGGACGATCTGCGCCGGTTGCTCGACGAGGACGGCATGGCGCTCGGCGAACACGGCGAGCCCGGTGCCTCGGTGCTCGCCCTGTCCGCGCTGACCGGCCAGGGCGTGGGCGAACTCCGCGAGCAGCTGGGCCGGTTCGTGCAGGAGCGCGGCGCCGCCGGCCGCCGGCTGGCCGCCGACGTGGACGCGGCCGCGGCCGAACTGCGCCCGCTGTACGTGGCGGACGGCCGGCCCGGACTCGGCGAGCGGGCCCGCCGGGACTTCGCGGACCGGCTCGGCGAGGCGGTCGGGGCCTCGGCCGCGGGGGAGGCCGCCGAACGCGAGTGGCGGCGCAACGCGCAGCGCGCCTGCGGGACTCCCTGGCTGCGGCTGTGGCGCTGGTACGACCGGATCCGCGTCCCGGCCGTGCAGCGGCCCCGCTCCGACGCTCAGATCGAGGAGCAGGTCACCGCCCGCCAGCGGGTCGAGCAGGCGGTCCGCACGGTGGCCGACGAGGCCGCGGCTGGGCTGCCCGCGCCCTGGGCCCAGGCCGTGCGCGAGGCGGCGGTGCGGGGCGCCGACGGGCTTCCGGAGGCGCTGGACGAACTCGCGGTGCGCGAGGAGCTGGAGCGCGGCACCTCGCCCCGGCCGCGCTGGTGGCCCGCTGCCGTACTGGCCCAGATGTTCATGACGGGCATTCAGATCGTCGGCGGGCTCTGGCTGCTCGGGCAGATTGTGGGGGTGCTGACCCCCGGCCTGATCGTCCCGGCGCTGGTGATGCTGGGCGGCATCGTCGGCGGCCCGCTGATCGAGTGGGCGTGCGCGGTCGCGGCGCGCGGCCCCGGGCGGCGCTACGGCCAGGAGGCCGAACGCCGGCTCCGCGAAGCCGCAGCGGCCTGCGGCCGGGCCAAGGTCCTGGACCCGGTGGCCGCCGAGCTGCTGCGGTACCGGGAGGTGCGCGAGCAGTACGCGGCGGTGGTGGGGTCGGGGTGACGGGGTCCGGGGTGACGGGGACGGGGTCCCGGGTGACGGGACGGGACGGGGCGATGGGGCGGGGCGACCGGACGAGGGGACGGGGCGACCGGGCGAGGGGCGCGGCCCGGCCGTGGGGTCGCCCGGCGGGGTGAGCGGGTTTTCCACAATCCGGGGGTAGTCCACAGGCCCCGGCACACACTCCCCGCCCGGTCCAGCATGGAGATCGACAGCGCAAGGGTTCGATCGACGGCTGGACCGGGCGGGGTTCTCTCTGCCCGGCGCGAGCCGGTGGGCATCGGGCAGGGACGGTACGGGGGTTGAGAGCAGTGAACGAGACGATGGTGACGCTGGTCGGCAATGTGGCCACGCAGGTGGAGTGGCGCGAGACGGCGACGGGCGGGGTGGCCCGGTTCCGGCTCGCGGTGACCGCGCGCCGCTTCGACCGCGAGCGGCAGTCCTGGGTCGACGGGGCGACCAGTTTCTACACGGTGTGGGCCGGGCGGGTGCTCGGCATGAATCTGACGGGGTCGGTCGCGATCGGTGAACCGGTCGTGGTGCACGGGCGGTTGAAGGTGCGGGACGAGGAGCGCGAGGACGGGTCGCGCCGGTTCTCGGCCGATGTCGACGCGGTGGCGATCGGGCACGACATCTCGCGCGGGACCACCGCGTTCCGCCGGGTGTTCAAGGGCGGGGCGAGCCCCGTCGAACGGGCCGGCCCGCACGGGGCGGAACTCGGCCCGGCGCCGGGCGGCGAGGCGGTCGTAACCGACGCCGCCGGGTCCGTCCCGGCCGGGAGGAGCGGGGCGGTTTCGGCCAGGGACGTCCCGGCGGTGGTATGGGAATCGGCCACACCGGTGGCCGAGACGGTTCCTCCGACGCCCTTCTAGGCGGGGGGACTTGAGGGAGGAAGTTGGGGAAGGGGCAGGAAGAGGGCGTGCGGTCCGAGGCCGGCCGTTGTCCCGAAACTCCCCTTCTGTCCAGGGGATTTGTCGATAAGCCCAGGTGGCACACGTGTTTTGGGATAACGATTGCGAATCGGAATGGTTATCTGATGTCATCCCTGCGGATCGCCGACTTCCGCATCCCTAGGATTCCGGCGTACTCACGGGGCACTTGAGTCTGCCGGCGAGGCACTTCCCCCACGCGCACCTCTCGTGCACGCGCACCACATGCGAAAGCGCCTCGCCCGAAGGGGAATTCTGTGTTTTCAGCCGTTCACGGGCCTACCGCCCGCAAGCGGGGTGCGCTGCGCCTCGCCACCGCCACTGCCGTCACGGGACTCGTCGCGGCCGGTGCGATAGCCGGCGCGGGCACGTCCTTCGCGGACGACAAGCCCGCCGCCTCGTCTTCGGGTGTGCATGCCACCCTGAAGAGCGCCTCCGTCACGGTGGGGGCCAAGATCGACGTCAACAACCACGGCAAGAAGACTGCGCCCGTCGGTGGACTGTTCGAGCTCAAGGTCGACAACGCGGGCGTCATCCAGACGTACTGCATCGACCTGAACCACGAGACCGTGGACAACGCCAGCTACAAGGAAGTGACCTGGGCGGAGTCCTCTCTCGCGAACAAGGCCGAGGCCGCCGGCAAGATCAACTGGATCCTCGACCACTCCTACCCGAAGGTGACGCCGGACCAGTTGTCCAA
The DNA here is from genome assembly GCF_002803085.1 of Streptomyces sp. CB01201. GTDB lineage: Bacteria > Actinomycetota > Actinomycetes > Streptomycetales > Streptomycetaceae > Streptomyces > Streptomyces hundungensis. The sequence continues at coordinate 138,453 of NZ_NNBJ01000017.1, forward strand.
GGCAATCGGCGGCAAGGACCTCACCAAGGACACGGCTGCCGCTGCCACCCAGGCCGCGATCTGGCACCTCTCCGACGACGTCGAGGCCGTCCCTCAGGACGCCGCGGCGGCGGAGCTGACCACGTATCTGCTCGCCAAGGCGGAGAACAAGCCGGAGCCGAAGGCTTCCCTGGGCTTCGACAAGGACGCGGTCTCCGGCCGCCCGGGTAGCCAGGTCGGCCCCCTCACGGTCCAGACCAACGCCAAGAAGGTCGCCCTGGGGATCGCCCCGGGCGCGGCTGCCGGTGTGCAGCTCACCGACGTGAACGGCAAGGTCATCACCTCCGCCGTCAACGGCACCCAGGTCTACTTCAAGGTGCCCAAGGGCACCGCCGACGGTTCCGCCAAGGTCACCGCCAGCGCGCAGACCACGGTTCCGGTCGGCCGGGCCTTCGTCAGCGACGGCGAGATCCAGAGCCAGACCTTCATCCTGGCCAGCACCAGCGTCGTGCCGGTCACCGCGGTGGCCACGGCCAAGTGGGCGGACCAGGGCGCTGCCCCGGCCGTCTCCGTGAAGAAGGACTGCGTCAAGGGCGGCCTCGACGTCTCGGTCAGCAACAAGGGCACGAAGGACTTCGACGTCGTCGTGCTCGGCAAGAAGCTGACGGTTCCCGCGAACTCCTCGCAGACGGTCTTCGTGCCGGTCGCGGAGGACGCGAAGTACGACTTCACCATCGCCGACCAGCACTTCTCCGGCGTCCTCGACTGCAAGACGGCCGGCACCGGTACGCCCACCCCGTCCTCGAAGCCCAGCCCCGCCTCGGCCGGTGGTACCTCGACCGGCGGCAGCTCGACCGGGACCAACGGCGGCACCAACCTCGCCGAGACCGGTAGCTCCAGCTCCACCCCGATGATCGCCGGCGCGGCGGTCGTCCTGGTGCTGCTCGGTGGCGGCGCCGTCTTCTTCCTCCGTAAGAAGAAGACCGCGGGCAACTGACCAGCAGCCCGGCAGTGCGGTGAGCTCCCACTGAGCTGACCCCGACGGCCCCGGTACGCGATCGCGTACCGGGGCCGTCTGCCGTCGAACAAGGGGGCCGTCGCCTACGGGGCCGTCCGCCGTCCTGCTGTGCGGCTTGCCCCGTGCCGGCTGCCGTGCGGGGAAATCGCGATCCCCGGCCACGGCCCGTTACCGTCCGACTACCCAAGTCCACCCAAACGCCCAGGTCATGGGCCACCGGCCATACCCGTTTCCCCCGGGGGGTGGCCGTCAGGCAAGATGGGGTGTTTTTGGCGAGTCCGACCATGAAATGTGTCCCTGACCAGCAGCGGAACCGCTTGCCAAGGGCCGGTTTGGGGCCGTGGGCCGTCTGTGGGCCGTCAGGCCGCTTCCGGGAGCCCCGGCAGGGTCCCGGGGTGGATGCGGTGGAAGACGGCCGACACAGCCTTGCGCGTCCGCTCCTCGCTGCTCGGCATCAAGTGCGTGTAGATCCGCAGTGTGAAGCCAGGGTCCGAGTGTCCCAGATAGATGCTCAGAGCCTTGATGCTCTCCCCACCGTCCAAGAGCATCGACGCGTAGAAGTGACGCAGAGCGTGCATGCCGTCGTCGGGTGCAGCGGCATAGCGCTTGCCTCGCTCCCTGGGTGGGATGACACCAGCGGACGCCAGGGCGGGCTTCCATACGGAGTCATCGAAGTAGCTGCGCCAGATGGCACGCCCCACGCCACTGGTGAAGACCAACTGCCGGGCGACCAAGGGGCCGTCCGGTGTCTTCCACGGCAGCTTCACCTCAACCGGCGGAAACCGGCGCATGTGGTCACGGAAGGCGCCTGCTACCACGGGGCTGAGCGGCACGTCCCGCAGCTTGCCCCTCTTGGGCGGGGCGAACACAAGCGTTCCGCGTACGCGCTTGACCTGCTGGCGCACGTACACCCATCCGGTCCCGAAACCGATGTTGTCCGCGTCCAGGCCCAACACTTCGCCCTGGCGCAGTCCGCAGCCGCCGGCCGCATCTACGGTGGCCGCGTACCGATCGGGTAGCCCGGCACGCACCGCGAGTACGCGAGACTCGGGCCACGGCTGAATCAGCCGGGGATCGGGGTCCGGGGCCTTGACCGACTGGGCATGGCACGGGTTCTTCTTGAGTACGCCGTCATCCACGGCCGCGTTGAACAGAGACGACACCGAGTCGTAGATGGCACGCCGGTAGGTGGCGTTCGGTACGGCGGACTGAAGAGCGCTCAGCCAGGTGCGCACGTGTTCAGGCTTGAACGACCCCATAGGGCGCTTACCCAGGTGGGGGACCGCATGAAGCCGAATGCGCCGGTCGACAGCTTCCTGACTTCCCAGGTCGGTTGTCAGACCGCCGAGCCACTTCGCTGCGTACTCGCGGAACGTGACCTGTCCGGCCTTCGGGTCGATGTAGTCGCCCGTGTCCATGTCCGCCTGAATCTTCGTGAGCCACTTCTCAGCGCGCCCCTTCTGGCGGTCCGGGAAGCTCTTGGACTGCTCGGTGCCATCGGGGCCGACGTACCGCGCGCGGTAACGCAGCCCGATGCCGTACCGGTCGCTCTTGATGCGGTGAGGCTTGCCGTCGGCGCCGATGTCGGTCTTGTACCAGCGGTCTTGAATGTGGCCTGCCACTTCGGACTCCTCGGGAACGTGAGCAGGGACGCGACCGGTGGTCGCGTCCCTGCTGGGGCGGTGGGGTTCAGTCGTCGTGGTCGGAGCGGCTGTCGACCCAAGCGCGTACGGCGGCAGGGTCGTAGCGCACGTGCCGGCCGACTCGGAAGCCGGGCGGCCCTATGCGCTTCTTGCGCCAGGTGTAGAGCGTTTCGACGCTCTCCAGGGCGAACAAGGCCACCAGGTCTTCAGGGGTGAGGTACCGGTCCGGGAGTCCGGCCCGCAGGGTGGCGCGCGGGTCGCTGGTCGTTGGCGTGGCCATGCGGCAGGTCTCCTTGTCGTGGAGGCGGAACGGCTGGGTTGGTTCTCGGGCTTCGTGGCTGTGCTGTCCGAGGCGGGGATTTCTGCGTCATCGCGTCATCCGCGTCATCTGAGCCGTTGACGTGCGGTTTTGGGTGACGCAGGGGTTCGGGGTCTGCGTCACCGGTGACGCAGCCGTCCGTCATCGGGTGACGCACCGATGACGCAGGTGACGCACGATGACGCAGGATTCGGCGGTCTGCGTCACCGCTGTTGTGGCAGGTCAGGGGCCGTCTGGCGTGCCGTGGTGACGCGGGTGACGCAGAGCTTCCCTTCTTAGGAAAAAAGAGGGGGTGGTTTCTGTGGTGGTGCGGTGCTGCTTCGAGCGTGGATGCGGGGCCGCTTCGCGGCGCGACCCTTGCCGAGCGGCTGGCGCCGCCGGAACGGCAAGAGGAGCACCCGGCGAGGCGTGCTCCTCTTGCTTGTCCGCCCGACGGGGCCGCAGGTTAGAACGCCGCTTGCTGCTCAGGTGGCGGGGGCGGGGCCTGGCGGGCCATCTCGATGTAGCGGGCGGTCTTGCTGCGGCCCCAGTCCACGAGGACGCCTCGTGCGGCCAGGGTGGGCTGTAGGCGTTTGAGGCGGTCTGAGAGCACCTTGCCGGTGGTCGGCCAGCCTTTGGGCAGGGGGCGGCATTCCTCCCCGCTGTAGAGGCCGGTGAGGGCGTGCAGCCACTCGGCCGACGTCATCCGTTGCTCGGTGCCCGGGTCTAGGTCGGCGGCGTGCTTGAGGACGGTCTGCGCGAGGAGGTCCCCTTCGATGACGTCGTCGTTCAGGTCGTCCAGGCTGGCCCGGTAGGCGTCGAGGGTGCCGAGCCCGGCCACCGCGTCGAACTGGGCGCACAGGTGGGCGAAGTCGGCCATGCGCAGGTCGGTCGGGGTGACCGCGTCGGCGGCCCGCACCTTGACCGCCAGGTCGAGGAGCGACCCGAGGACGATGGGTAGTGCTTCGGCGTAGTCGGCCCAGAGTTCGGCTTCGGTGCGCCGTACCCGGGGCCGCTCCAGCCGCAACGGCAACAGCCGCTCAGCGAGGTCGGGGCGGATGACGCCGACGTCGATGCCGGTCAACAGAAGCGGCCGGCGGTAGCGGGAGCGGTAGACGTCCCCGTCACTGAACAACGCGCGCTTGATGCTCTCGGCTCCGGTGACGATGCAGCACATCAGGTCCGAGAGGTCCGGAGGGAGGTGGGAGAGATTGTCGAGGGCGGTGACCCATCCGGCGGCCACGGCCGTGATCAGGTTCTCCTCATCCTTCGGCGCGCGCCGAAGGTCCCCGGTCATCCCTTCGAGGATGCGGACCAGCATCCGCCCGCCGGTCGACTTCCCGGCGCCCTGGGGGCCGGTGAGGAAGGGGGCGGGGACGGGCACGGAGGGTTCCAGGCAGCCGAGGAGCCAGGCGATGGCCAGGCACTCGGTGGCGGGGCCGGCGAAGTTGCACAGGCCCAACAGGAGGTCGATGCCCTTGCCGTCCGTGTCCGTCGCGGGGAGGGGGAGTTCGCCGGTGAGCTGGGTGCGCCGCCAGCACACCTCACGCGGGTCGGGAACGAGGATCTCCCACCCGGTGGGGTGGATGCGGACGGACTGGCCGTCGTCGCGGCCCAGGTCCAGCCACGTCGCCCCGTCGAACCCGGGGGCCACGCGGATGTGCGTGGGCTGAACGTCTTCCGCGAGTGCGAGTGCTTCGATCAAGTCCAAGGCCTCCTTCATGGCGGTGCCGTTGAACACGCCGTGCCCGTCGCGGAACAGGTCGACCATGAGTTCTTGGCGGTGGCTGCCGGTCGTGCCCTGGGATCGGATCGGCCGGGCGACGGGGTGGCCGTTGCGCTGCGCGTACACGGTGCCTTCGGTGGTGCGGAAGTACCGGAAGTGCGCTTGCGCGTATTCGGTGATGACCTTCCGCGCGGGGTCCTTCTCGTCCTCAGGCATGGTTCACATCCCCAGGGCGGTGCGGGCGTTGGACCACGCGTCCGCGCAGTGCCGGGCGGACTCGCCCCGGGCCTGCGCGGCGGCGAACAAGCGGGCGGCGTGTGCGTCGGTGAGGCAGCCGCACCGGCCGTGCGTGGACAGCACCGCCAGGAAGGTGCGGTACACCGTCGCGTGCACCGCGCTCCGAGCCTCGGTGATCCGCTGCTCCGCCATCGCGATGCCGCGTTCCAGGTAGGCGGGCGTGCGGTGCGGGCACTCCCCGCCCCCGGCCAGTGCGGCCACGGTGACGACGGACGGGCGCCGGGCCGGGGACGGCTTCCCGACCAGCGCGCGCACGGCGTCCGGCAGGGCGGTGAGGGTGCCGGTGCCGTGGCCGCGCCAACGGGCGTAGGCCATGGTCGACTTGATGTCGACACCGGCCCGGACGCCGTTCACGGACCGCATGGTGCCCTGATAGACCCAGTGCTCCCCGCGCGTCGTGGGCAGAGTGCGGGTGGGCGGCAGGCTTTCGCGGGCCCATGTCACGGCGGCTGGCGTATCGAGATCGACCACCGTGAGCCCGGCGCCGCCGGGGTGGTAGCCGATGCCTACCGCTCGGTGCCACGCTCGCACCCAAGTCGGGGAGTTGATGACGCCGGGGTCGGTGGTCGCGGCGGCCCAGGCGTGGCACACGTCCGGGCAGGCACAGGGTCCGGCGTTCTTCATGTTCGGACGCCCACCGCACGCGTTGTTGGCGCAGGTAGGGCAGTTGCCGAACGGGACTTTGCCCCGGCGCAGGGGCAGCACCGGCAGGCCCGCACGGGCCAGGTCCAGCGCGCTGGTCAGGAGATCGCTCACGGCAGCGAGAGGCGGGGGCGGGGTGCCCTCTCGCCGGATGTCGGTGGGTTGCGTCATGCTGGGGTACCTCCACTGTTCAGTTGAGCTGTGCAGGTGGACAAGGGCGGCCCCGCGACTTTGGCGAGACGAGGGGGCCGCCCTTGGCGTAGCTAGAACGGGGGTTCGTCGCTCCAGGGGTCGCGCTGCTCGGGGCGTCGGCGCAGGAGGCGGGGCAGGCGCGGGAGCGATAGCAGGGTCAAGCGCCATTCGGTCCAGCAGGGGCAGGGGTACCAGTCGGTGCCGGCGTATTCGCCTTCGTGGTCGCCGTAGTCGCACCCGATACCGCCGTCGCCCTCACAGTCGGGGCAGTCGGGGCGGGGGGTGTCGGTCAGGATCAGCGTCCGGCGGGACCAGCCGGTGAGCTGTAGGCGGAGTCGGAGCACGGGGCTGCCTTTCGACGGTGTCAGGAGGCGCGGACTCGGGGGCGGTTGCGGGTGGTGTCGGGGTATTCGCTGCTACGCGGGGCGGTGTTGGGCCGGGACCCCATGTAGGCGATTCCGCCCGGGGTGGTGGAGGCCATGCCGGGGTAGCGCCTGGGTGGTCTGGCCGGTGTGTGAGCCACGGGGGTTCCCCTTCCTGCCTGGTCAGCCGTGGAAGCGGTTGCGCTTGAAGATCGCTTTGCGGATGTTGACGACGGTGCCGCCGTCCCCGTGGCGGGGGCCCAGGACTTGGGCCGCGATCCAGCCGCCGAAGATCACGGCCGCGAGGATGATGAGCTGGTGGATCAGGGCCGCCATGGCGGCGATGAACGTGGTCAGGACAAGCAGCCCGCCGCACGCGGCGGCGAACCCGATTCCCCCGAGCGCGACGTTCACGGCGGTGCGGGACACGGCCGGTTTGGCGGTGACGGGTTCGGGCTTGGCCGCGTCGATGGCGTAGCCGGTGACGACGCGTCCGTCGGGCAGGACGATGCTCGCCACGGTCGGCACGGTGCCCGGCTGGTGGGGCGTGAGCGGTGCGGGAACGGACGGTATCGGGGCGGGATAGTGGACTTCCACGGCCCGTTCTATGGGCGCGTGCCGGGCCTGTTGGGGGAACATGCGGAATCCCTTCCGGAGATGGGCAGGGAGGCAGAGACACCCCCTGCCGGGAGCGTGGTGGAGGGGGTTTCGGGGGTGCTGACCTGCGCGGCTCCCTGACTCCCTGACAGATCATTTGCGCAGGTGAGAGGGAGGGAGGCGGGTCAGGGAGGGGGGTAGGGAGTTCTCCCTGACTCCCTGACCCGCCGGGGCTTCGCTCCCTGATCTATGCGGCGGAAGCGGAACCGTCCGCGTCGCGGTTGGCGAGCGCCCGGGCGATGCGGTCACGGCCCACGACCATGACGCCATCGGACTTGTAGGGCTCGGCCCCGGTGCCGTCGAGGACGCGCTTGAGATCGAGGAACGACCACTTGCCGTAGGCGTCGGCGTTGAGGGCGGCGAGCCGGGCGAGGACATCCTTGGTCCGCACCCGGTCGGCCGTCCCGACGACGGAGGCGATGTCAGCGAGCGGGTCAAACTCCTCGCCCCGCTCGATCGCGTGCAAGGTGGTGACGCCGTCGCGCAGGGCCTTGGCCCGGTCGGTGATGGCCACGGCCGCGTCGTCGTCGATGTAGTGCGTGCGCACGGTGATGGAGGCCTGCCCGGCGGGGATGGCGATACCGTCCGAGGCGACAACCAGCGTGCCCCGGTCGAGCCCCGGACGCAGGAGGTTCGGGGCGGCGCCGCCGTCAACGGCCTTGTCCCCGAGTGCCATCCGGGCCTGCGACTCGGTGCCGAGTGCGAGCGATGCACGCGTGTGGGCACCTTCGCGGACCAGCTTGGGCAGGTTCTCGTTGGTCGGGTCCTGGGTGCCCTGCCACATCAGGACGTTCACGGCCCGACCCTGGTTGTGGATCTTGCGAACGGCCATGAAGTACCGGGAGTTGGCCTTCGAGCCGCCATACGGGCGCCTCTGGTCGTCCTTGGCCGGGCACATGAACGCCACCTGCGCCTCATCCACCAGCACGATGAGCGGCGGGAACGCGGTCCCCTGCGGTGCCTGGATGCGGCGGTTCATCTCATCCACCGCACCCTCAACCATCTCCGTGACCTGAATGACGTGATCGTCAGTCGGTCCCTGAATCAGCGTCTTCGCCAGCCCGTCGAACATGGCCCAGTCGCCCACGCCCTTGAGGTCGCCCATCAGGAACTGCACCGACTTGTCCAGCGCCAGCCACAGAGCCAGCGACCGCAGCGCCACGGTCTTGCCCTGGTTGGAGAGACCCGTGATCAACAGGTGGCGCTGGTAGAGGCTGATGGCCGCAGCATCCCCGCGCAGGTCCTGGCCCCAGGGGGCGCGGCCCTTGACGTAGTCGGCGGTCATCGTCTCGTCCGTGACCAGCGGGGACGGGCCGATCGGCTCATCCAGCGCACCACTGTCAGCGACCCACAGGCGGACGGTGCGGGCGGCTTGCGGGATGGTGATGAACACTTCGTGCTCATGCCGGGACAGGTTCTCGGCAAGCTTGCGGCGCCGGTTCTGCACCTCGTTCGTCGAGACGCCGGAGGGGAGGGTGACGTCGACTTCGACGCCGCATCCGGCGATGCGGATCGGGCCGAGCATCGCCGCGCCGGCGTCGCCCATTTCCTTGATGGCCCGCCCGAGTGCGGGCACGCCGAGGTCGCGCAGGGCCTTGACGACGATGGACGGGGTGATCGGCTCGCCCTCACCGTTGCGCACGGCCGCCGGGAGCGCCCAGTTCGGGGCGGCTTGCTGGTGGCGGCCGACTCCCCACAGGGCGAGCAGCGCGAGGAACGGGCCGATCGTGACGGCCGGACCCCACACCACCGTCGCCACGGTGATGAGCAGGTTGATGAACTCGACCGTCGCCATCAACGGCGTGACGACCTGGGTGACGTCCTTCGTCGCGACCGCCATGACGACACCGAGGGCGACCAGCGAGCCGACGCCCATGCCCGCGCTCACGGCCACGCCCTTGGCCGCATCCAACGGGGAGTGCAGGAGGTCCATGCGGCGGCGGTGGCGGGCGTCACGGAAGCGCTGCCCGCGCTCCTCCCACTCGGCCGCGACCTCGTAGTTCCCGGCAGCCTCGGCGGCCCGGAGCATGCGTTCGTAGCGGGTGGCGGTGCGACCCTCCCACGTCCGCTTGACGACGATGCGGGTGCCGCCGACCACGTACATGCCGTGCCGGACCGTCAACCGGGCGGCGCTGCGGGTGTGTTCGTGGGTGACGATGGCGCGCACGGCCCGCCCGGAGCGCACCCACAGGGGCACCGGCGGCTTTTCGGCGCCCGGCGCTACTACAGCAAGGCTCGGCGCCCCAGAGGGCCCCGGAGGGGCGCTGGTGGCGTCTTTGGTGAGGCGAACAACGTTGGAATCCATGGGAGTTGACTCCTGACGGTCCAGGTTCGGAGAGAGGGAAGGGATGGTGAGGGCGGGGGTGGTCACCACCAGCCGGAAGACTTCTTGGCGGCCTTGGTCCGGGCGGCGTCCGTGACGATCCGCTGCCGCTCGGTCCGCAATGCGGTGATCTCCGCGATCAAGCGGGTTTCGGCGCTCTGCCACGCGGTGTCCATGGCCCGGTCGCCACGATCGGTCCCGGTCCCCTTGTGCAGTCCGCGCGCGGTGGAGACGGCCCCGCCCAGCACGGCCCGGCGCTCACGGCCGTTGAGCGGCCACAGCTCCCGGTTCTGGACCGCCTGCAACTTGCGTTCGTTGTTCTGGATCTCCCGGTCAAGGCGCCGGGTGTCGGGCTTGCCCATGTCAGGCGCTCCTCGGAGAGGTGGAACGGGAATCGCAGGGCACGCAGGTGCCGAGCGAGAGCGGGATGACGTATCCGGCATCGCGCCCGCACCCTGGGCACATGCGGCGGGCGGCGTTGGCCTTGGCCAGTGCCGCCCGCCGGGCCGGGGTCATCGGCCGCACGGGCTTGGCCAGGTCGACGCGGTACAGGAACGCGACCAGCGGGCCCCGGCGCCGCCGGGGCCGCTCCAACTGGGCCGCCACCTCCTGACCACCCGGCCGCAAGCCCCGCGCACGGAGCTGGCGACGGGTGGCGAACCCGTCCGGCGCCAGGCGCCACCGGTAGACCGGCAACGTGGCCATCAGGCCACCCGCTTCCACGCGGAGCGCAGACGGACTTCAGAGGCGGCGTGCCCGGCGGAACGGAAGCGGGCGGCCATCTCCCGGTACGAGAGCGCCGGGGTCTGGCTGGTGCGGATCTCGTCCACCAACGCGTCCAGCGCCGCATCCGTCAACTGAGCCCCTTCGAGGGCGGGCACGGGCTCGGTGGGGCCCCAGACGGGCAGCTCCCACGGGCGCGTGACGCCGGGCGTGACGGGGGCGGTCACGCTGGTCAACGCCCTGCCCGTCTCGGTTCCCGCCCGGGTGGACTCCAGCGTGGCCCACGCCTTGGAGAGCGTCTTGGCAGTGCTCGCCTGAACCCGTGCGACGCGCGCCCCGGACTGCGTCACGGCAGACAGGCGCGTCTCCTCCGTAGCGGCTTGGGACCGCAGCCGGGCCCGGGCAACAGCGGCTTCGTCGCGGGCTTCCTGCCGGATGCCCTGGATCGCGTCCAGCGCCCCGGCCGTGAGCGCGGTCTGCTCCCACAGACCGTGCACCAGCCACAACGCCTTCGCCGCCACGGGCAGCCACGCGACCGCCAGCCACGCGCCGGTAGAGGTCTCAGCGGTGAGGGCGTGGGCGACCAGAACACCGGTGGCGATGAGGCCGAAGCCCCAGCCCACGGCGGTGACTGTGTGGCTGTGGTCGCCCTGTGCGGCGAGGCGGCGTTCGTAGGCCAGGGTGGCGAGCCATCCGCCGTCGATGCCGAGCCCGACGACCAGCGCGACGGGCCACGGGACGGCCGTGCCGAGCCAGAGCAGCACCACGGCCAGGGTCAGCACCATGGACACCGCCGTCATCGCTACGGCAGGCAGAACAGTTTTAGTCCTCATGCCGCACCGCCCGCAGTGCGCGCGTGCTGGTTGCCCACCGCCCGGCGGGCCGCCAGGACCTTGCGCCGGGCCCGGCGGATACGCCGGGTGTCCAGCTCGTTCGGGGTGCGGTCGAGCGTGATGATCTGTGCGTCCAGCAGCTCGACTTCCGCCAGGATCAGCGGCATCTCGATGTCGATGGCGTCGAGTTCGGCCGGTGTCGGCTCGATGTCCGGCAGGGTGCCGGTAACGGCCGTCTGAAGTGCGGCGATGTACTTCATGAGTCGTGGTCTCCCTAGCAGGTGGTACGGCTCATGCGGCCCCGGAGTTGCACCTCCGGGGCCGCGCCGTTGAAGGGGTCGTGCGGGCTGTTTTGCGGGTCAGGCGTAGAGGGCGGTGGCGCCTGCCGCGCGCAGTGCGGTGTGTGCCTGGCGGGCCCGGAGCCCGGCCGCGTCCAGCTCCTCGGCCGGGACGTCACCGAGCGCCATGGCCGCGTCGACCGCTTCCTGAGCGAGCGCCAACAGGCGGCGGTCGCTGGTGGCCATGTGGAGGGTGTCCATGGCGGAGGTGACGGCCGAGCGGGCCGCGTAGCGGGCCTGCCGTGCCTCCACCGTGTCGGCCAGAGCCTCGCGGCGGGCCTTGATCTTCAGGTACTGCTGTTCGCGGTGACCGACCAGAGCGGCCAGCAGCGCCGGGACGGCTTCGGCCAGTGCCTGGCGGCGCCGTTCGGACTGCGCGGCCCGGGTGGTGCGGCTTGCGGTCAGGTGCTGCATGAGCCCGGCGACCAACGCGCCGGCGAGCGTGCCCAGTACGGCTATCAGCGTTGCGATCATGACGTCCCCCAGAGGGTTCGGATCGGATGGTCCGGCTCCCTGCCACCCCGCCCGTACGACCACACGGGCCGGACGGGCGGAGGAGGCAACCGGCCGCCGCGTAGCGGCGAGTGGATGAGCGTGCAAGTCCCCTTTGGGAGCGGAACTCCCGTTGAAGGCGTATGGGGACGTGACCTTTCGGTCTCAAGCCCTCCGGCTGACAAGGCGCCGGGAAACCTCCCCCCGTCCAACGCGGGGCCCCTGGGTCATGCAGGTACAGCGCAATCGGGAACAACTCAAGGGAATTGGACCGCTTGCTCAACTTGTTGGTACAAGCTGATGCAGTGATGCTGCACCCACGGACCGTGAGTCGTCAAGGGATTGGGGCCCACATGTACCAACAAGTTGCGCGAGTGCGTCATGATGAGGGCATGAGCAAGCAGCCGAAGTATCGGCAGGTGGCCGACGCGCTCCGCCGCGAGATCGACAACGGCACGTACGCCCCTGGGGCGCGGTTGCCGTCAGAAAGCGAACTGTCCGCCCGGTTCGATGCGTCCCGCAATACGGTGCGGTCGGGTCTGAACCTGCTGGTCACGGAGGGATTGATCTCGTCCAGCCAAGGGCTGGGCTACGAGGTGCGTTCGCATGAAGTCTTTGTGCTGAACGCGTCCCGCTTCGAGAACTTGGATCTCCCGCAGAACGGCGACGCGTACAGCACCGACGTGACGGCCGCCGGCCGCCGGCCGCATCAGACGTTCCGGGTGGAGCTGACTACGGCCCCGGAGTACGTGGCCGAGCGGCTCAAGGTCGAGGCCGGGGATACGGCGGTCCTGCGGTTCTGTCACCGCTTCGTGGACGACGTGCCATGGTCCACGCAGGCCACCCACTACCCGGAGTGGCTAGTCACCAAAGGCCCGCGCCTGACCGAGCCGGGAGACATCGCCGAAGGGACGACCCGCTATCTCGCCAGTCTGGGCATTGAGCAGATCGGGTACTTCGATGAGATCGCTACCCGCATGCCGACGCCGGAAGAGGCCCGGCTCTTGGAGATAGGAGCCGGGGTGCCGGTGCTCCTCTGGACGCGTACCGGATTCTCGGATGAGCGCCCGATCCGCTGCACCATCACGACCTTCCGGGGCGACCTGAACCGGATGAACTACGAGATCGGCGAACTGTCCGCCCGAAGCGAGAACGAGCCCCAGTGATAATCACCCCTGCCCAGCCGGGCGACCTTGCCAAGCTGCTCGCATTCCGAGAGGAGGCGGCGGCTTGGCTGAGGGAACTCGGGAGCGACCAGTGGAGCCGCCCGTACCCGGCCGACCGTCTGATGGCCACCATCGAGAGCGGGACCGTGTTCATGGTCTGCGACGGGGATGCCACCGCCGCCACCATCACACTGACCCCAGAGGCTGAGGCGGGTCTCTGGACGGGTGACGAACTGGGCGAGCCGTCGATGTTCATCAACAAGCTCACCGTTGCCCGCACTCACGCCGGGCAGAACGTCGGCGGCCGGTTGCTCGACTGGGCAGGGGACCGGGCGCACCGCGCGTCCGCGAAATGGCTGCGGCTGGATGCTTGGACCACCAACGAGGGTCTACAGCGCTATTACCTTCGCCAGGGGTTCGATCACGTCCGGACCGTGAGGGAAGGGGGAGCGGTCAACGGTGGCCCGCGCGTCTCGGGATGGTTGGCGCAGCGGCCGGCCCGTCCCACGGATCACGGGTTCGTAGACCTGGCCCCCGCTCCATCTGCCGTTTCGCCCATTTCCTGATGCGCGGCTGGGGCCGTCTGTGGGCCGTCAAAGGGCCGCCAACGCCGACTGATGCCCACCAACGTCGACCGCTCGGGGGAGAGCGGCCGACGGAAGGAGCGCTGATCAGCGGCCTCTGACCTACCCATTCGCTCGCAGGGGTGGCGGTACGGCAAGATGGGGTGTATCTGCCCACACATCGATCTGCCGGACGGTTTCTCTTGGCTGAGTTCATCTACACCATGCGCAAGACGCGCAAGGCGCACGGCGACAAGGTGATTCTTGATGACGTCACCTTGAACTTCCTGCCCGGCGCGAAGATCGGTGTGGTCGGCCCGAACGGTGCCGGTAAGTCCACCGTTCTCAAGATCATGGCGGGCCTTGAGCAGCCCTCCAACGGTGACGCCTTCCTGTCGCCCGGTTACAGCGTCGGCATCCTCATGCAGGAGCCCCAGCTCGACGAGTCCAAGACCGTCCTGGAGAACGTCCAGGACGGCGCCGCCGAGATCATGGGCAAGCTCAAGCGCTTCAACGAGGTCGCCGAGCTGATGGCGACCGACTACTCGGACGCGCTCCTCGAAGAGATGGGCAAGCTCCAGGAGGACCTGGACCACGCCAACGCGTGGGACCTGGACGCCCAGCTTGAGCAGGCCATGGACGCGCTCGGCTGCCCCCCCGGCGACTGGCCGGTCACCAACCTCTCCGGTGGTGAGAAGCGTCGCGTCGCGCTCTGCAAGCTGCTCATCGAGGCCCCGGACCTGCTCCTCCTCGACGAGCCCACCAACCACCTCGACGCCGAGTCGGTGAACTGGCTGGAGCAGCACCTCTCGAAGTACGCGGGCGCCGTGGTGGCCGTCACCCACGACCGGTACTTCCTGAACAACGTGGCCGAGTGGATCCTGGAGCTCGACCGCGGCCGCGCGCTGCCCTACGAGGGCAACTACTCCACGTACCTGGACAAGAAGGCCGCCCGCCTGAAGGTCGAGGGCCGCAAGGACGAGAAGCGCGCCAAGCGCCTCAAGGAAGAGCTGGAGTGGGTGCGGTCCAACGCCAAGGGGCGTCAGACCAAGTCCAAGGCGCGTCTGGCCCGCTACGAGGAGATGGCCGCCGAAGCCGACAAGATGCGGAAGCTGGACTTCGAGGAGATCCAGATCCCGCCGGGCCCGCGTCTGGGCTCGATCGTCGTCGAGGTCGAGAACCTCTCGAAGGCCTTCGGCGACAAGGTCCTGATCGACGACCTGAGCTTCACGCTGCCGCGCAACGGCATCGTCGGCGTCATCGGCCCCAACGGCGCCGGCAAGACCACGCTCTTCAAGATGATCCAGGGCCTGGAGACGCCGGACAACGGCTCGATCAAGGTCGGCGACACGGTCAAGATCAGCTACGTCGACCAGAGCCGCGCCAACATCGACCCCAAGAAGACGCTGTGGGCCGTCGTCTCCGACGAGCTGGACTACATCAACGTCGGCCAGGTCGAGATGCCGTCCCGTGCCTACGTCAGCGCCTTCGGCTTCAAGGGCCCGGACCAGCAGAAGCCGGCCGGTGTTCTCTCCGGTGGTGAGCGCAACCGCCTCAACCTGGCGCTCACGCTCAAGGAGGGCGGCAACCTGCTGCTCCTCGACGAGCCCACCAACGACCTCGACGTCGAGACGCTGTCCTCCCTGGAGAACGCGCTCCTGGAGTTCCCCGGTGCCGCCGTCGTGATCTCCCACGACCGCTGGTTCCTGGACCGAGTGGCCACCCACATCCTTGCCTACGAGGGCGAGTCCAAGTGGTACTGGTTCGAGGGCAACTTCGAGTCGTACGAGAAGAACAAGGTCGAGCGCCTCGGCGCGGACGCGGCCCGCCCGCACCGCGCCACGTACAAGAAGCTCACCCGGGGCTGATCGCCAGTGGCCCGTCATATCTACCGCTGCCCGCTGCGCTGGTCGGACATGGATGCCTTCGGGCACGTCAACAACGTGGTCTTCATCCGGTACTTGGAGGAAGCCCGCATCGACTTCATGTTCCGCCTCGCACCGGGTGACGGGTCGCCGTCGTTCCAGGGCGGGTCCGTCGTGGCCCGGCACGAGATCGACTACAAGCGGCCCCTGGTGCACCGGCACGAGCCGGTCATCATCGAGTCGTGGGTGACGAAGATGGGCGCGGCGTCGCTGACCATCTCCTACGAGATCAAGGAGCCCGGCGACGAGGGCCTCGTGTACGTCACGGCGTCCACCGTCGTCGTGCCCTACGACCTCGCGGCGGGGCGGCCTCGGCGGATCACCGCCGAGGAGAGGGCCTTCCTGGGGGAGTACCTGGACGACGGCGTCCGCTCCGACGACGCCGTACGTTCCGACGACGGTGTCCGTGCCGACGGTCAGGAGCGGGCCGCGGCATGAGCGCCGTGCTGGGGTTCGACGATGCCAGGGAGGTGGCGGACCTCGCCGCCTTCCTCGGTCGCCTGATCCACTACGACCGGGCCGCCGCCGTCCGTCTCCAGGCGGGTGGCGGCGCGCTGGCCGTCTTCGGCCGGCCGCCCTCCTTCGAGGTGCTCGCGATCCGCACGGCCCGGCTCGTGGACGCGTCCCTCTCCCTGGACGTGACCGTCTCCGCCGGTGAACTCCTCGAATCCCTCGACGAGTCGGCGGCGACCGCGGGCGTTCCCGTCGCCGTCACCGGGCCGCCGTGGACCGGAGTCCTGCCGCCGCGCGGTGGCTGGCAGCCGGTGCCGGGGCTGCCGGAGCCCGAACGGATGCGGGGGGCGGTCTCGGCCGCCGTCGCCGAATTCCGGTCCCGGGACGAGCAGTTGCCCGAGGCGCTGCGCACGCGGGCCGAGCGCGAACGGATCGGGCGCGAGATCTGGTCCCGTACGCTCGGCTCCACCGAGCTGCCGCTGCGGGCCGTGCACGCGGCCCAGTCGCTCGGGTTCCTTCGCCCCGTACGCGCGCTCGCCTCGGCGGGCGCGCCGTCCGCCCCCGAGCCGGTGGCCCTCTTCGCCTCCGGCCCGTGGCTGCGGCTGCGTACGCCCTATGGCTCGGTCGCGCTTCGCCGTGCCGGTGCGGCGGGGTTGACGGTCACGCCGGCCTGACCGTCTCCTTTGCGGGCCGGGGCGCGGCGGCCCGGGGTGCGGTGGCCCGGGGTGCCCTACTCCGCGCAGTTCCCCGCGCCCCTTGGGTTGCCCTTCGTCCGCGGGCCGGCCGTGTGTTTGCGCAGTTCCCCGCGCCCCTGAGTCCGTTTTCGTCTGCTGGCCGTGGTGGGCTGGTCGCGCAGTTCCTCGCGCCCCTGGGCCCCCCGCGCCCCTCGGGCCCCCGCGCCCCTCGGGCCCCCGCGGCCCTCGGGCCCCCGCACCCCTGGGGGCCGTCCTCGGGCGTGGGGAAACCGTGCGAGGGGCATCCGTTGGGGGGCGGGGGGCTGGCTACTGGTCGGCCGGCCAGATTTGGATGTGGTCGGGTTCCAGTTCCAGGGCCACTCGATGCTCCAGGTCCAGCGCGCGCGTGTACTCCGCGGGCAGCTGAAGCCGCCCCGCCCGGTCGAGCATCGCGTACTCGCGGGCCACCAGGGACTCCTCGCCGGTCGCCGCGTCGACGTGGGTGCGGCGCAGGACCTCCGTCGAGGTGCGGCCGTCCCGGATGGCCACCGTGCGGCGGACCTCGCTCGCCACCGCCTGATCGTGCGTGACGATCACGATCGTCGTACCGAGCTCCTCGTTGGCCTTCCGGAACGCGGCGAAGATCTGCTCGCCCGTCGCCGAGTCCAGCTCGCCCGTCGGTTCGTCGGCGAGCAGCACGGACGGGTTGTTGGCGAGCGCCACCGCGATCGCGACGCGCTGCTGCTCGCCGCCCGACATCTGGTGCGGCCGGCGATCGCGGCAGTGTGCGACCTCCAGGAGGGCGAGCAGTGAGTCCGCCCGTTCGGCCTTCTTCCGCTGTGCCAGGCGACTGCCCAACTGCATCGGCAGCGCCACATTCTGAATGGCCGTCAGATATGGCAGCAGGTTGCGGGCCGTCTGCTGCCATACGAAGCCCACCACGTCACGGCGGTAACCCAGCCGGGCCCGGGAGTCCATCGCGAGCAGATCGCGCCCCGCCACCCTCGCGGCCCCGGCGGTCGGCACGTCGAGCCCCGCCAGGATGTTCATCAGCGTCGACTTGCCACTGCCCGAAGCGCCGACCAGGGCCATCAACTCGCCCTCGGTCACCAGGAGATCGAGGCCCTGGAGGGCCTGCACCTCCACGCCGTCGGTGGTGAAGACGCGGACCAGCCGGTCGCAGGCGATCAGCGCGTCATGGCCGTACGCGGGCCGGTCGCGGTGGGCCGTGGCCCGGCGCTCCAGGTCTTCGAGCGATGTGGTCATCGAGCGTCTCCTGCCCTGAGTTCGGTGATGGTTCCGCGCCGTCCGCTCCACCAGGCCTGTGCCGCGGCGACGCCCGCCGCGAGCAGCACCACGCACACGGCGGGCAGCGCCAGCGACATCGGGTCCGCGCGGAGTTCGGCGCCGACCGGCGCGAGTCCGCCGGTGTTGGCCATGGCCAGGCCCGCCAGGTCGATGCCGGGTGCGAGCAGTGCGATCGAGGCCCAGCCGGTGAGCGCGCCGCCTGCCCCCGCCAGAAGGGCCGACGGCAGCGCCTCCAGGACCAGCAGTGACCGGCCCTGACGCCGGGTCAGGCCCATGGTGCGGAGCCGGGCGAGCAGCGCGGAGCGTTCGGGGGCGCCGCGCAGCAGCGAGAGCAGCAGGGCGAGGGCGGCCAGGCCCGCGCCCGCCGCGACGGCCGCCGTGTAGATGTGTCCGGCGCCGGTCTGGAGCGGAGAGTCTGCGTACTCCTGGCGCACCTCGGAGCGCAGCGCCACGCTCACGTGCGCCCCTGCGGCGGCCTCGCGCAGGGCCTTCCCGTCGAGGGAGGTCCCGCCGACGAGCAGCACCGTCGCGTACTTCGCGCCGAGGCCCGCCGTGTCGAGCAGCAGGAAGTCGCTCTGCGGTACGGCGGCCGAGCGGTCCTGGACGGCGATCACCCGCACCGCCAGGTCCTTGCCCGCCACGTGCAGCGTGACCGGCTCCTTGCCCAGGCGGTGGGCGACGGCGGGCGAGGCGATGGCCGGCAGCACGGCCTTGCCGGGGGCCACGGCCTTGCCGGGGGCGTCCGGCGGCGCCTTGATCCGGTCGGCGTCGATGCCGAGCGCGGTGCCCGCGGTCAGCCGGGCGTAGGAGGCGGGGTCCACGCCCGCGACGGTGGTCCTGTCGATGGCGCCGGGGTTCTCGCCCTCGTCCCCGCCGGCACCCTGGCCGGAGCCGGCTCCGGCGGGCAGCGGCACCGAGTATTCGATGGACACCGGTGAGATGCCCTGGACGCCCGGCACCCTGGAGACGCGCCCCGGCAGATCCCCGGGCAGCGGCAGATCGCTGCCGATCCGCGCGTCGGTGCCCGTCGCGTACAGCGCCGCCCGGTCGCGCGCGTCGTCGGAGCCCGCCAGGACCGAGCCGCCGAACGCGGCCGTGGTCAGCGCCGTGAGCAGGGCCAGCAGGGGCAGCGCGCCGCCGCCCGGGGCACGTCCGGCCCGGGCGAGCGCGAGGAAGCCGACCGTGCCGCGCAGCCGGGTCGCCGGTCGGGCCGCCCAGCGCAGTGGCAGCGGGTACAGCCGGATCAGGACGAGCGCCGCGATCACCCCGACCAGTACCGGGGCAGCGCTGAGCAGTGCGTCGGCGGGGCCGCCCGCGGTGCCCCGGCGGCGCAGCGCGAACACCGCGGCCACCGCGAGTGCGAGCAGCGTCAGTTCGGCCACCGTGCGCCGCGCGGAGGGCTTCTCCCGTACCGGATCGGCGCGTTCGGCCGCCGAGCGGACGGTGCGGTGCGTCAGGGCCGCGCGCACCGGCAGCGCGAGGCAGCCGAGCGCCGCGACGCCGGCCGCCGCCGCGAGCGCGGGGCCGAACCTGCCCTCCGGCAGGGCGAGTACGGCGAGCAGCAGACCGAGGGCGGCGGCCGGCACGACCACGACCGTGCTCTCCGCGAGCAGCCGTCCGGCGATCTGCCGCAGCGCGCCGCCGCGGGCGCGCAGCAGCGCGAGTTCCGCGGCGCGGCGGGACGCGGCGAGGCCGCCCGCCATCAGGAGCACCACGGCGGCGACCGTCGCGGTGCCGAAGCCCGCCACCGCCACCACCGGGTCGATCGAGTCGCGCACGGTCTGGTAGGAACGGAGTACCTGGTCGAGTTCGGTGTAGGAGGAGGACGAGGCCGCGTAGACGGTGTGCAGCCGGGAGAGTGCGGGGCCGCTCTGCAAGGAGGCGAGTGACGCCTTGACCGCCGTCAATTGACGATCCGTCAAAGCTGTTGTTTGCGGAGCGAGTTGGACGTACATCTCCGGCTTGCCGTCCGTCGCGAACAGGGTCGCGGCGGCGGTCGGTGCGAGCAGCAGGCCGCCGTGCCAGTACTTCGGCGCGTCGCGGTCGTCGCTCGCGGGAAGCAGCTGCGGGGTGCGGAGCGCCGGGAGGACCGACCAGTATCCGGCCTCCGGCAGCAGGGGTTCCACGACGCCGGTCACCTTGAACGCCAGCGGCGGACGCCCGATCCCGGCCACGTGCAGCACCGAACCCGCCCTGAGGTCCAGGGACTTGGCGGTCTCCACCGTGACGGCGACCTCGGCCTCCGCCGCCTTCTGGTCGGCGGAGCCGGCGGGCAGCCGGCCCGACACCAGGCGGCTGTGCGAGCCCAGATCCGCCTGCGAGGCCACGGTGAACCGCGGCGGGAGCCCGTTGGGGCGGGGCAGGTACGGTTCGTCGGACGGCAGCTTGCGGGTGGTCCGCAGCCCGTACGTCGACTGGGTGGGGTCGCTGGTCAGCGGGGCGGGCACGTTCCGCACGACCGCGTCGAAGCGCTGCCTCATCGGCTCGGGGCCGACCATCGCGGCCCGCTGGTCGTCGGGCAGCGCGAGCCCGGGCGCGCCCGCGGTGAACTGCAGGGCGGTGCGGCCCGGCGGGGCCGACGCGACGGTGCGGCGCAGGCCCTCGTCCTCGTACGTGTCGACGCCGCGCGGGTAGGCGGCGGCCAGCCAAGCGGTCACCAGGACCAGGAGGGCGAGCGCGGCCGCGGCGCCCGGCGCGGTGCGCAGCCGGGTACGGACCCAGGGCGCGACTGCCTTGCCGGTCATGTCAGTTGCCCCCTTGGCTGCGGAGTGTGACGGCGGGGTCGGTGCGGCGCAGCGCGAGCGCCGCGACGATCAGGACCGGCACCGCGGCGATCCCCGCGAGCAGCAGCGCCACCCGCCCGGCCGGCAGCTCGACCAGGACCGCGGGCACCGGCTGGGCGGCCTGGTCGGTCAGCACGATCAGCGGAACCACCGCTCTGGTCAGTACTTCGCCGAGGCCGAGCCCGGCCAGCAGCGCGATCCCGATCAGCACGCCCTGTTCGGCGGCGATCAGGCGGGCGAGCTGGCGGCGCGGGGCGCCGAGCGCGCGCAGCACCCCGAACTCCTGGCCCCGCTCGCGCAGCGATCCGGTCGCGCTCACCGAGAAGCCCACCGCCGCGAGCGCCGCGGCCACGATCGAGGCCGCCGCGAGCGCGGACTGCGGGCCCGCGCCCAGCGGGTCGCCGCCGAGCTCCTTGGCGATCTCGGCGCGGGAGACGATCTGCGCGGGGTCGGTGTCGGGGCGGTCCTTGAGTGCGGCGGTGGCCGCGGCGGAGCCGCCCGGAGTGGTGGTCAGCCACCACTCGGTGGGGGACAGGGTGTCGTCCTTGGCCTGGAGGACGCGGTTGACGGCACGCAGATCGAGCAGCAGGCCGCCGCCGTCGACGGCGGGCGCGCTCGTGGCCGTACCGCCGGGGCCGATGGCCCCGCTGCCGGTGGTGGGCAGCTGCTTCAGCCGCCCGGCGATCCGCACCTTGACGGTCTGGCCGGAGAACGGCACCTCGATGGTCGCGCCGACCTCGCTGCCGGTGGACTCCAGGAACCGGTCGTCGGCCACGGCGGCCGGCAGGGGCGCGGTGGCCCGGTGCGCGGCGAGCGTGAGGGTGCGGGTGACGGAGGTGATCCCCGTGTCCCAGTCCGTCTCGCCCTTCACGTCCTCGCTGTCGGCCGCCCACTGCCCGGCCTTCGGGAGCGCGAGCGCGGTCTCCTTGCCGCCGGTGCCGGTGGCGCGCAGCCCGTCCACGGCGAGGTCCTGCCGCGGGGTCCGGGCGTCGGACAGGCTGGACACCGCGTCCAGGCCGGTCAGGAGCAGCGGCCCGGCGGGGCGGCCGATCGGCCTGCCCGCGGCGGCGCCCAGATCGAGGACGAGGTCGTGCGGGCGGCCGTCCGCGGGCAGTGCGCCGAGGACGAACCGGTATTGCAGGCCGTAGCGGTCCTCCAGGGTGGCCGTCACGGTGCCGGCCAGGGCGCCCGTGGTGCCGCCGCTCAGCCGCAGGGTGAGGGCGAGCCGCTGGGCGTCCTCGGGCAGTGCGGCCCCGGGCGGGGCGTCCTGTTCCGGCGTGAGCGCGCCGAGTACGTCCTTGCCGGAGCGGCCCGCGAGGTCCTCGCGCAGCAGGAAGCCGTCGGCGTGCCGGGTGTCCAGGGCCAGTACGGTGCCCGAGCGCCCGGCACTCATCGGCATCGAGGTGCGCACGGCGGGGGCGGCCGCGCGGACGCCGGGAACCGCGGCGAAGGAACCCGCCTGCCCCAGGGGACTGGTGGCGGAGCCGAGGACGCGGATGTCGGTGCCCGCGCGGAAGTCGGCCTGGTCGTTCTGCGAACGGTTCCAGGTCGCCGACTGGCCGAGCGTGAGCAGTCCCATCGCGACCGCGAGGACCAGGAGCAGCACCGGGCCCGCACCGCGCAGCGGGCGGCGGCTGAACTGCCAGCCCGCGAGCGCCGCCGGAAGGCCGCGCCCGCCCGCCGCCCGCCGCTCCGCGAGCCGGGCCGCGGGCGGCATCAGGCGCAGCACGAGGACGGTCCCGGCGAGCAGGGCCAGCGCGGGCGCCGCCACGAGCAGCGGGTCGATGCCGAGGCCGCCCGAGGAGTCGGTGCTGAGGGCGCCGCCCCCGGAGGCCGAGGTCTGCCGGTCGAGCTGCCAGTAGGCGACGCCCGCGATCACCAGGAGCCCGATGTCGGCGCCCGCGCGGACCGGCGCGGGCAGTGCGCCGGCCCGGCCCGCGCGGCGTGCGGGGCCCGCCGAGAGGGCGGGGGCCACCACGGCGGCCGCGCAGCCGAGCGCGACGAGGACGGTGACGAGCCACACCGTGCTGGTGAGGGAGGTGTCCAGGCGCAGCCCGGCCCGGGCGAGCGCGCCGTGACCGGCGAGCAGCCGGGTCAGCGGGCCCGCGAGCAGCGGGGCGGTCAGCGCGGCCGGCACCGCGAGCAGCAGGGCCTCGGCGGCGGCGAGCCGGGCGATCTGGCGCCGCGATCCGCCGCGGGCCCGCAGGAGTTCGGTCTCGCCGGACCGCTCGCTGCTCAGCAGGCGCGCGACCAGGAGCAGCGCGTACCCGGCGAGCAGGATCAGTTGGAGCGCGACGATCAGGACGGTGGAGCGGGAGACGAGCAGTGAGCGGTCGGCCCGGTCCAGGATCTCGGGCAGCGAGGTCACCGCGGTCGCGCTGCCGCCGAACACCGCTTGTTTCACCAGGGACTTGGGGCCCTGGGTGGATGCGACGCGCAGCCGGGCGAGGTCGCCGGTGCCGATGCCGGAGAAGTCGGCGGAGGCCAGCCAGCCGCTCCGGCCCGCGCTGACCCGGCCACCGGCGAGCACCGAGTCGTCGGCGAGCAGCGGGCCGTAGGTGGTGAAGTCGACCTTGCGCATGCCCCGGCCGCCGAGGTCGTCAAGCCGCCAGTACGCGTCGGAGACGTCGATCGCCCGGTAGACACCGGTGATGCGGACGGTCACGCCCGGACCGCCGAAGCGGTCGGTGAGCGCCAGGCGCGCCCCGGGGCGCAGGCCGAGGCGCCCGGCGGCGGACTGGGGCAGGGCTACCTGGATCTCGGCGGCGGAGCCGCCGGCGGCCGGGGCCGCGGGCCACTCGCCCGCGGTGAGGCGTACCCGGGAGCGGTCCATCGAGGCGAACAGGGTGAGGTCGAGATCGCCGCCGCGGGCGTCCGGCGGCTGTGCGGAGCGGGGCAGGGCATAGGGCCCGGACTGGGTGAACTCCCTTGTGGTGAAGGGGAGTTGGCCGAAGGTGGCGCGGGCTCCGGCGCGTACCGCGGCCGTCGCCGCCGGTCGCTGGTCCGGCTTGATCTCGGACTTGACGGCGAGGGCTGCGGGTGCGGCGGAGCGGGTGGCGAGGGTGCGGCGCAGGGCCGCGTCCGAGACCGATCCGGAGAACGCGGTCAGCGCGGCCAGGACCGAGGTCGTGAGCAGCACGGCGAGCAGCGCCGCCGTGAGCAGCAGGCGGTGTGCGCGAACACGCAGAATGACGAAACCCGGCACACGGCCCCCCTTGGCTTGTGAGCCATCCCCCCGAAATGTGCCCAGATGCTTTCAGAGGGTTTGGGGCGGCCGAAACCGCTTACCTGCTGTTCTTGCCCGATCGTGATCGGAATGCGACCACGAACGACCGAATTTCGGTCGCGAGGGCAATCTCCCCGAGTGCTTTCGGGCACCGAGCGGTGAGCCCGGACAGCCAGGCAGCGCGAGGCCGGGTGGTCAGCCCTCGGAGTTGACCATCGAGGCGGCCGCGTATGTCAGGTACTTCCAGAGCGTCTGCTCGTGCTCGGGGGACAGGCCCAACTCGTCGACGGCGGTACGCATGTGGCGCAGCCAGGCGTCGTGCGCGGCCCGGTCGACCGTGAACGGCGCGTGCCGCATCCGCAGCCGCGGGTGTCCCCGGCCGTCGCTGTAGGTGCGCGGGCCGCCCCAGTACTGCATCAGGAACAGGGCGAGCCGCTCCTCGGCCGGGCCCAGGTCCTCCTCCGGGTACATCGGCCGCAGCAGCGGGTCGCCGGCGACGCCCCGGTAGAAGAGGTGGACGAGCCGGCGGAAGGTCTGCTCGCCGCCGACCTGCTCGTAGAAGGTCTGCTCCTGGAGCGTCCCGCGCGGAATCTCGGTCACGTCGAACACCCTCGCAATGCCAGTCGGGCCTGCCCCGGGACAACGCCCGGGGTCCAGGGGCCGTCCCCCGGGAAATGCGGCACGCCTCCATGGTCTCAGACCGGGTGACCGAGGACCGGCGGCGTAGGACCACGCTCGCGGGGACGACCGGGGGCACGCTCCCGGCCGGCCCCGCGACGGGCATGCCCCCGGTGGTCCCCGTGACTGGGGGCGTACGACCACTCGCCTGCGGGGGCCCGGCGCAGCACAGTGGACCTATGAGCGCGGACCTGGCACTGAGGCGGGCCCTGGTACGGCGGATCGTCGCGGGCGGGGCGCTCGCCGACCCGGCCCTGCGGGCCGCGTTCGAGGACGTGCCGCGCCATCTCTTCGTGCCGTACTACTACGAGGGCGCGCCCGGCGGCCGCCATGTCCGGCTGTGGGGCGAGGACCCCGATCAGGACCGCCGGGAACGCTGGCTGACCGGGGCGTACGCGGACGCCCCGCTGGGGACCCGGATGCGGGACGGCGACCTCGTCTCCTCCAGCAGCCAGCCCTCCCTGATGGCCCGCATGCTGGAGGCGCTCGACCTGCGCGACGGGGACCGGGTCCTGGAGATCGGCGCGGGTACCGGATACAACGCGGCGCTGCTGTGCCACCGGCTCGGCGAAGCGCACGTGACCACCGTCGACCTCGACCCCGAGATCACCGAATCGGCCCGGGCCCACCTGGCGGCGGCCGGATACCACCCCGCCGTGATCACCGGGGACGGGTCGCGCGGTGCGCCCGCGCGGGCGCCCTTCGACAAGGTCGTGGCCACCTGCACGGTGGGCTCGGTGCCGCAGGAGTGGCCGGACCAGTGCGGCACCGGCGCGCTCATCCTGGCCCCGCTCGCCACCGGCCTGATCCGGCTGCGGGTGGCCGGCCCGGGCCGCGCCGAGGGCCGCTTCCTGCACACCCCGGCCTACTTCGTGCCCCTGCGCGGTACGGGATCGCCGCCGCGGGGCACCCCGTACACGGGCGGCCTGCCCCGCGAGAGCGTCACGAACGAGCTGTTCCGCTTCCTGCTCGAACTGACCGCGGGCAGCCTCGATCCGTACGAGGCGCACGCGCTGTGGCGCCGCGAACAGCGCCCGCCGCGTGAGCGGTTCGGGGTGACGCTGGACGGCGCGGCCCAGTGGGCGTGGCTGGACGATCCGCAGGGGCCCTATGCCTGGCCCCTGCGGGATCGGCCTTTCAGCCCCGGCGGACGGTGATCGTCGTCCAGGCGCCGACGTGTACCCGGTCGCCGTCCTGGAGCGGCACCGGCACATACGGCTGGATCGGCTCGCTGGAGCCGTTGACCGTGGTGCCGTTCGTCGAGTTCTGGTCGACGACCGCCCAGGTGCCGTCCGGCTGCTGCACGAGCACCGCGTGCTGGTGCGAGACGCCCGGGTCCTCCGGCGGCACCGACAGGTCGATGTCGGGTGCCTCGCCGGTGGAGTGGCGGCGGCGGCCGATGGTGATCTGGTTGCCGGACAGCGGGCGCTGCTGCTCGGGGGAGTACGCGGGCAGGTTGAGCCCGGCCGCCTCCGGGCCGCTGCGCTGCATCATCGCCAGGAAGTAGTCCCGGTCGGGACCGATGGTGATCGACCAGCCGGCCGGCGCCGGGGGCGTGACGGGCTGCGGCCAGTCGTCGCTCCGCTCGGGAGCGGACGGCGGTGCCTGCTGCGGCGCGGCCTGCGGGGCGGCAGCGGGCGGGGCGGGCCGGGACGCGGGCTGCGGCCAGTCGTCGTCGGCTCGCTCCTGGGGCGGCTGCGGCACGGACGGGGTGCTGGGCCGCGGCCAGTCGTCGGCGGCGCGCTCCTGGGGCGCGTGCGGTGCGGACGGCGTGCTGGGCTGCGGCCAGTCGTCCCCGCGGTCGGGTGCGGGCTGGGGCCAGTCGTCGCCGCGGTCGGGCGCGTTCCTGCGGCCCGGCTCCGGTACGGCCGGGGACGGCGGAGGCAGCGTCCAGTCGTCGTCCCGGGCGGGCGCCGGCTGCGGCGGCTGGGCCTGTGGCGGAGCCTGGTGCTGGAAGGCGGGCGGGGGCGGGGGCGGACCGCCCTGGCCGCCGTTGAACGGGCCCGGCGGCGGAGGCGGCGGACCGCCCTGGCCGCCGTTGAAGGGTCCGGGCGGCGGGGGCGGCTGCTGCTGGAACGCGTTGGGCGGCAGCTGCTGCCCGGAGCGCTGCGAGGGCTCGCCGGCCAGCGGTTCGGCCGGCCGGTTCATCTGCGAGGGCCGCGAGCTCTGGTACTCGTACGGGTCGCGCGGCGCGGGCGGCGGGCCCTGCTGGAAGGCGGGCGGCAGATTCAGACCCGGGCCGGGGCCCCGCCCGGGGCCGGGGGCCGCGCCGGGGCCCGGTGCGGGCATCGGCTGCTGCGGGGCCAGCGGGGTGTACGAGGTCGCCGTGTTGGTGAGGAAGTTCCAGCGGCACTCCTCGCAGAACGGCGCCCCCGCCTCACGCGGGGTGCGGCACTGCGGGCAGAGCTCGGCCTGGGCGGTGGCGGCCGGATCCCCGGGACCCGGGTAGCCGTACGCGGGCGGAGGCGGGGGAGGCGGCGGCACGGCGCCCATGCGATGGCCGCAGATCTCGCACCAGTCGTCGGAACCCGACTGGTGTCCGTTCGGGCAGGTCGGCATGGAGTCGCTTCCCCCTCTCATCATCCGGCCCCGTGGGCCGCGGCGGTTCTGAGTGCTGTCCGTACTTCTCGGCACTTCTCGGTACGGTTCGAAGCGTTTCGGGCAATCACGCACTTCTCGGGCGTCATCACTTCTTGTTCGCTTCTGGTTACTTCTTGACGCGAACGGTCTTGGTGGAGCGCGTTTCGAGGGTCATCTCGTCCGCTTCCGCGACCTTCGCCTTCAGTCGCACAGTACCTGTCGCCTCGTCCACGACGTCCACCACCTTCGCGAGCAGTTTCGCAGTATCGGCGTTCCCCGAGGCGGCGGCCAGCTGCACCGCCCGGCCCAGCTTCGCGGTCGCCCCGTCCACATCGCCCGACTTGCGGGCATCGAGGCCCTGTTGGATGACCTGTGCCAGTTCGGCCTGTCCCGTGTAGTGCGCGACCTGCGGGTTGATGGAGGTGGAGGCCGCCATGTCGTCCGTCCACACGGCCCGCACCAGGCCCTGCGAGAGCAGCTGGGGCGCACCGCCCTCGCGGTCCGGAACGATCAGCGAGACGCGGGCCGCCAGCATCTCCTGGCCGACATTGGCCTGGGGCACCTGGACGCACACGTGGTAGTCGCGGGACTCGTCCCCCCAGGAGCCGGTCGGATAGTCCCCGGCGCGCGGCCCCGCCTCGGTGCGACGGTCCGTCAACTCCTCGACGGTGGGCGCCACTTGCTTGACGAATCTGATCTCCACGTCGACCGGGGTCCACAGCCGCAGCGCCACGTCCGCGACCTCCTTGCCCATCGCGTTCTCCATCATCTGCGTGAAGTCGGCGGCCAGGTTGGCCGGATCCGCGACGATGTCCGCGGTGCCGAGCAGCGCGGAGGAGATCGAGGTGACCTCCTTCACCTCCCAGTCGGTCCCCACGCCGCGGGCGTCGCAGGTGAACCGCCCGGCACAGGCGTCGAGGGCCGAGCGCAGGTCCTCGGGCGACTCGTGCTCGTTGCGCCCGTCGGTCAGCAGGATGCCGTGCCGGATGGACACGTCGGCCGAGGCGAGCAGCCGGTCGGCGAGCCGCAGCCAGGTGCCGATGGCGGTACCGCCCCCCGAACTCAGCTTGCGCAGCGCCTCCTTGGCCTGGGCGCGGGTCTGGTTGTCGGCGGTGGCGAGGCGGCCGTTGCCCGGGTAGACCTCGCGGGCGATGTGCGTACCGGAGACCACGGCGAAGGCGACGCCGTCGCGCAGGGTGTCGATGGCGGCGGCCGTGGCGTCCCGGGCGTTGCGCATCTTGGTGGGCGGGTACTCCATCGAGCCCGAGCAGTCCACCATGATCACCACGGCCGCGGTGGGCGGCCGGCCCGGTATGTAGGCCGGCGAGGCCGAGGCCGTCGTGAAGGGGGCCCCGCCCAGGGTGCCGCCGCCGGTGGAGGCGACCGTGACGATCGCGTTGACCTCGCGGCCGCCCTCGGGCAGGAATTCGTTCTGGTACACCTCGACGGAGAACTGCGGCACGGTGGACTTGGAGAAGTTGGCCATCGGAAGGGCTCCTTGAGGCTCCATGGACCTGAAGTGAAAGAAGTCGGGCAAGCGGCACAAGCGGGAAACAAGGGAAGCGGGCCTAGTTGTAGGCGGATCCTGCCCCTTGCTCCGCCACCGCGAACGGCAGCACGGCCACTGTTACGTTGTCGTGGCCCCCGCCGTCCAGGGCGTGCCCGACGAGCACCTGGGCGCTGTGCAGCGGTCGTTCGGCGGCATCCGGCGGGATGACCCGGGCCAGCTCCTCGGCGCCCTCCGCGTAGTTCCACAGACCGTCCGTGCAGACCACCACCACACCGGAGCGGTCCGGCTTGAACGAGGCGGTGTGCGGGTCGAGTTCGTAGGCGTCCGCGCCCAGCCAGCCGGTGATGGCGTGAGCCCGCTCGTCCGCGTAGGCGTCGGCCTCGCTCATCAGGCCGGCCGCCACCATCTGCGCGGCCCAGGAGTCGTCCTCGGTGAGCCGGGCCGGCGCGGTCGTGCGGTCGTCGGGCACCCAGTACGCGCGGCTGTCGCCGATCCAGCCCACCACGAGCAGACCGCCCGCCGAGATGGCGGCCACCAGCGTGCACGCCGGGGCGTTTTGCTGGCGGTGCTGATCGTGCGCGAGGGCCTGACCGGGCTGCTGCGCAAGGGAGTTGACGGCCTCGGCGGCCACGAGGATCGCATCGTGCATCGCCTGCTGGGGATGGGTGCCCTGCGGCAGCGAGACGAGCAGCGCCTCATTGGCGGCCGCGGCCGCCGCCTCGGACGCCTCGTCGGGGCGGGTCGCCGACGACACCCCGTCGCACACGACGGCCACGACGGCGGGCGAGCCGTCGGGCAGCGCGGTCGAGGACAGCGCGAAGGAGTCCTCGTTGCGGTGGTGGCGCAGCCCCCGGTCGCTGACCGCGGACACCGCGCCCAGCTCCTGCTCCATGTGGTCGCGCTCGCGCGGCTGCGCGTGCCCGCAGTTCTCGCAGTACCCGTCGTCGTCGACCCGCCCGGCCCGGCAGGCCACGCACACCTTGGCGCCGGGCGCCGGGGGCCGGGCCACATGGGTGTCCGGGTCGGGCTCGGCGGCACGCGGGTCGGGCGCGGGCAGCGGATACTCCGCGGCGCCCCCGGTCCCGTCCGGCGCGGCGTGCGGCTCGTCCGTGCGTACGGGGTGGGGGAGTTGGGGCTGCGGCGGGGCCGCCGCCACCGGGGACGTCATCTCGATGGTCGGATGGTCCAGCGGCGGCTCGGGCACGGCCGACAGGTCGTACCCGCAGGCCCCGCAGAACAGGTCCCCCGTCTCCAGCGGCTCTTCGCAGCCGGGGCAGGCGGCGAGCTGATGCGTCTGCGACATCGTCACACCCAGGTCCGGGGGCGGAATCGGTTGGCCCGTTCCACCAGGTCGATCCTTTCCTCGCCACGCTGTGCGAGCCGGGCGAGCACCCGGTACGAACGTTCCAGACCGAAGCGCAGGCCCCGCTCTTCCACGTCGCTGCCGAGGAGAACGGTTCTGCTCTGCCCGGCGCCGGTGCTCCCCGACAGTACCCAGTCCAGGGCGGTGCCCAGGACCTCGGTCGCCAGCTGTTCACGTCGTACGGGGTCGAGACCGAACGCGTCGAGCGCCTCGACCTGGGCCGAGGCCGCCAACAGGTCGTCGAGCAGGGGGTCTTGCGGGGCGCGGCTGCGCAGCCGCGCCCGCACCGCCGCGACCCGGGCCGCCGTGTAGTGGATGGATGCCTCGGGCACCGACTCCAGGGTGCGCACCGAGCCGGCGCGGTCCCCGGCGGCGAGCTGCACCCGGGCCAGCCCGAACGCGGCACTCACATAGCTGGGGTCGGTCGTCCACACCAGGCGGTAGTACTCGGCCGCGTTGTCGAGCTGGCCGAGCACCTCCGCGCACACGCCGAGGGCGAGCTTGGGCGCGGGCTCGCCCGGGAACGCGTCGTAGATCGCGTCGAAGGACAGCGCCGCGTTCTCGTTGTCGCCCGCGGCCAGCGAGGCGAGCCCGCGGTACCAGACCACCCGCCAGTCGTCCGGGAAGTCGGTCTCCAGGGCGGCCAGGGCCTTGTCCGCGGAGTCCCGCTCGTTCATGTCGAGCCGGGCCCGCAGCTCGCGCAGCCTGCGTTCGATGGAGTGGGCCGGGGCCGAGCGCAGCGCGGTGATCAGCTCGGCGGGCGCGGCCGCGATCAGGCCCGCGAGGAAGCCCGCGTTGGGGTCGCCCGGGTCCACGTGCGGCACGGGCAGCGCGAGCGAGGTGCCGCGCGGGTCGAGCGGCACGAGCGCGGGGCCGCCGGGCTGCCCGCCGCCGCTCGCGCCCTCGGCGCGCGGCACCGGGACGGCAGCCGGTGCCATCGGCTGGGGCAGGCCCGGAGTGTTCGGCGCGAGGGCGGGCAGCGCAGGCGCGCCGGCCGGGACCGAGGCGAGGGCCGCGGCCGGGACCGAGGCGGCCGCGAGGGCCTTGCGCGCGCGTCGGCCCACCGGCGCCACCCGGGCCCCCAGGCGCGAGACGTCCCCGCTCTGCGGGGCGAACAACTTCGTGTCGATGACGCGCAGTTCGGTGCCGAACAGGGTGGAGAGGGCGGGCCGCGGCCGGCCCGTCTGGAGCGCCACGACCTCCCGCAGGACACCCGTCAGCTGCTCCGCCATCTCCTGCGCGGAGGCGAACCGGCGGGCCGGATCCGGGTCGGTGGCCCGCACCAGGAACCGGTAGAACGACTCGTACTGCCCGAACACGTCGATGTGCTCGGGGTCGGGCAGGCTGTCCGCGTAGACGTTGGTGTAGCCCTGGAAGTCGAAGGTCAGCACCGCGAGCGTGCGGGCCACCGTGTACAGGTCGGAGGCGACCGAGGGGCCGACCTCGGCGACCTCGGGGGCCTGGTAGCCGACCGTGCCGTAGATCGCCGACTCGTCGTCGTCCATGCGGCGCACCGCGCCCATGTCGATCAGCTTCAGCTGGTCCTCGGTCTGGATCGCGTTGTCCACCTTGAAGTCGCAGTAGAGCAGGTTGCGGCTGTGCAGATGGCCGAGCGCCTCCAGGGCCTCGATGCCGTACGCGCAGGCCTGCTCCACCGGCAGCGGATCGCGCTTGCCCGCGGTGGTGCGGCGCTCGTTGGCGATCTCCTTGAGCGACTTGCCGCCGACGTACTCCATGACGATGTAGCCGTCGAGCGAGCCGGTGCGCTGGTCGAGGTGCTCCACGAAGTTGTAGATCCGCACGATGTTGGAGTGCTCGATCTCGGCGAGGAAGCGCCGCTCGGAGATCGCCGCCGCCATCGCGTCCTGGTCGCCGGTGTCGAGCAGGCCCTTGAGGACCACCCAGCGGTCGGATACCGCCCGGTCCACGGCGAGGTAGACCCAGCCGAGACCGCCGTGCGCCAGGCAGCCCATCACCTCGTACTGGCCGTGCACGATGTCGCCGGTGTGCAGCTTCGGCACGAAGGAGTACGGGTGGCCGCACTTGGTGCAGAAGCCCTCGGTGCGCCCGGGGCGCTCGCCGCGCGAACGGCCCACCTGGGCGCCGCAGTCCGAGCGCGAGCAGAACCGCTTGCGCTCGGGGACCTCCGGGTTCTCCATCACCGCCGAGCGCGGGTCGGGCCGGGGCACCTGCGGCACCGACACCAGACCGGCGCCGAGCCGGCTGCGCGCGGACGAACCGGCCGAGGCGCCCGAGCTGCGCACCGACACCGACCGCGAGGTGGCCGTGCCGCTCAGCGAGGACAGCCGCCCGGAGACCGAGCGCCGCGAGGTGGAGGACCGCGAGGAGCGGGCCGAGGCGCGCGAGGAGGAGCGCGAGGACTGCGAGGCCGAGCGGTGACCACCGCCGGTGATCCCGGTCGGCGGTGAGGAGACCATGCCGGTCGGCGACACGACCGGGGCGAGCCCGCAGGTGTCGCAGTACAGCTCCCCGCCGCCCATGTCCTCGTACGAGCCCGCGCAACCGGGGCGCTGGCACTGGGTGTTCTCGCTCATGATTCCCCCCTCTGGTCCACGGGCCCGGGATTCCTCGGGACCAGGACGTCCGCGGCCGCCCGCTGGTAGCGCAGCACCGCCTCTTCGGCGACGCGCAGATCGCAGGGCGCGGACCACAGCATCCGGCGCGCCGCGTCGTACCGCTCGATCAGGAACGGGTCCTCGGCCATGCCGTGCCGGGCGACCTTCGCCTTGTACGCGTCCAGCCGCCCGCGCAGCTCCGCGCGGACCGCGAGCGGTGCGGTGACCGCGGTCAACGACGCGCGGGCGCGCAGCAGTTCGTCCTCGGCCTCGCGTTCCAGGGATTCCAGGAGCGGCGAGAGGCGGTGCCACTGGGAGTGCCTGCGGTACTCGGCGGCGGCGGCCAGCTGCTCCTGGAGCGCGATGGAGGGGCCGCTCACGGCGGGCACCTCACTGGCCGCGATCTTCGCGAGGACCTCGCCGCGCGCCGAGCGGGCCTCGGCCAGGGTGCGGTCCGCCCGCGACAGGACGTCCCGCAGCCGTGCCAGGCGCTGCTCGGCATCCTGACGCACCGTCAGAACGGCGTCGATCTCCCGGCGTACGTCCTCCAGGGCGCGGGCCGCCCGGTCGTAGCGGCCGGTGTCGGGGCGGCCGCCGCCCGGCGCTGAACTGCCCGGCGCGGCGACCCAGAACGCCAGCGGGTCGGAGATCACCTGGGCGCGCAGCTCGGCCAGCTCGGCCGTGATCGACTCCAGGTCGTCCCCCGAGGGGTGCTCGCCGGGCCGAACGCCCACCGAGTGCGCGAGGCCCCGGGTGCGGTGCAGCTCGGCGGCGAGCAGGTCTATCCGCGCGGGCAGCGCCGACCACACCGTGTCGGCGGCGACCACCAGGTCGAGCGAGCGCGCGTACAGCTCGTTCATCCGGTTGACCAGCTCGGCGAGCGTGAACCGCTCGGTGAGCTTCGCCGGGCCGCCGGCCAGGGTGGGGGCGCCGTGCAGGGCGGCGCCCGAGAGCGTCACGGACTCGCCGCGCAGCCGGTCGGTCAGCTCCACCAGGTCCTCACGGCCGGGCCAGCGGCGCCGCGAGCGCAGCTCACGGGTGGCTTCGAGGGCCGCCGAGTACGCGTCGAAGTACCCCCAGAGCAGGGTGATCGACTGCTCGGTGGCCGCCCAGCGCTCCTTGGTGACGCCGGTCAGGTCGGCGCCTTCCAGGAGCCTGCGCCCGGCATGGTCCTGGAGGGCGAGCAGCGAGGTCTCCACGGCCTCGTGCTCGGCGCCGAGGCGTGCCAGGGCACGGTCGACCTCGTCCCGGTCCATGACCGGCTCCGGGGGTCCCCCGGTGGAGCTGGGGGAGGATCCCGCGCCCATCGATCACCTCTCCGCTCGTTGGTAGGTCCGGGTGGTCAACCGGCTCATCCCGTCCGGTACTTGGGGGCTGGCGGGCTCGATATGCCGGGCAGGTCGGCGGCGAGCCACTTGCGGTACGCCGTCATCCAGGGGCTGTTGGCGCCGCCGTTGCGGTAGTCCACCAGGACCTGGTTGATCCGCTGCACCAGGTCGGTGTTGCCGAGCTTGACGGCGACGCCGTAGTACTCCGTGGTGAACGGGCTGCCCTTCAGCTGCACCGCCGGGTCCTGGGCGGCCTGGCCCGCGGCGAGCGCGTTGTCGGTGACGACCGCGTCCACCAGGTTCTGCTGGAGGCGGACCAGGCAGTCGAGCTGGTTGGGGACCGTGAAGTCCTGGTAGTCGGCGCCGTGCGCGTCGGCCTTGAGGGCGTCGAAGGCGGTGGAGCCCGCCGCCACACAGACCCGCTTGCCCTTGAGGGAGTCGTCGAAGCCGGTGATGGCGGAGGTCTTGGGGGCGAGCACCTGCTGGCCCGCCTCGAAGTAGGCGGTGGAGAACGAGGCCTGCTTGATGCGGCCGCAGTTGACGGTCATCGTGCGCACCACCACGTCGACCGTGCCGTTCTGGAGCGCGGGGATGCGCTGGCTGGTGGGGATGGCCCGGTAGATGACCGCGTTCTCGTCGCCCAGGATGTTCTTCGCTATCGCCTTCACCAGATCGATGTCGAAGCCTTCGAGGGTGCGGGTCGCCGGATTGCGGTAGCCCCAGCGGAAGCTGTTCTGGTCGACGCCGGCGATCAGCTTGCCGCGCCGCTTGATGGCGTCGATGTTCGGCCCGTCCGCCGACGACGGGGACAGGCTCGCCTCCGGGTCCTTGCAGTCGTCGGCCTTGGCCTGCACGGCCCGAGCCACCCCGGGGCCCGCGACGGTGGCCGCGTCCGCCGCGTCGCCGTGCCGGGCGAGCGGAACGAGCGCGCCCGCCGCGACCGCCAGGGCGAGGGCCATCCCGGCCACCCCGCCCCAGCCGCGCAGCCGTCCGGGCCCGCGCCGCCCGGCGCGCGGGGCCCGGCCCGGGCCGGGCCCGTCCGGAAGTTCCGGGTCCGTCGAGCCGTTCGCGCCGCTCATCGCGACCCCTCTCGCCGATGCGCCGCTCGCGCGTCCGTCGCCGCTGTCCATGCCGCTCACCTGTACTCCGCGAGCCTGCGGCTGATGCCGACGCCGGCCCCGGCCGCCGCGAGCACCGCAAGCAGCGCCGCACCCAGCGGGAGGCCCGTCAGGGCGCCGTGTCCGTCGGAGGCGGCCGCGGTGAACTGGGTCTGCTCGTGGGCGATCGCCGAGTCGAGCTCCTTGTCCACCTGGTCGAAGCACTCGCCGGTGGAGCCCTTCGCGCCGATGACCTGGGTCAGCGCGCCGTCGTAGTCGCCCTTGTCGTCCGTCGTGCGGGCCGCGGTGTGGCGCTTGCGCCACTCGTTCATGTCACTGACGGCCTGCACGACGGGGGCCTTGCCCGCCGTGTCGTCGGCGAGGCCCCTGGCGGC
Source organism: Streptomyces sp. CB01201 (assembly GCF_002803085.1). Lineage (GTDB taxonomy): Bacteria > Actinomycetota > Actinomycetes > Streptomycetales > Streptomycetaceae > Streptomyces > Streptomyces hundungensis. Next base: position 173,601 of record NZ_NNBJ01000017.1, read on the forward strand.
GTCCAGCTTGTCGTTCAAGGACGCCATCTCCTTGGTGAACTCCGCCTCGTACAGGTCCTTGCCGTCCGGCGTGAGCACCGCGCCCCGGGCCACCAGCGTCAGGTTCTCGTTGGCGCGGGCCTGGAGCGAGCTGATCCGGGCGTCGTTGAGGACCTTCAGGGACTCCTGGCCGTGGGCCCGCGAGGTCGACAGGTCCGAGGAGGCCACCGCGTGCCCCACCACCAGCCAGAGCAGCACCACCGTGGCGGCCGCGGTCGCGCCGAGCAGGCCGTGGTTGAACACCCGGTTGGTGCGCAGGTAGTTGCGCCGCTGGACCGCCACGAGTCCGGCGAGGGCCACCACGCCGAGCGCGATCGCCGCGTACGGCCAGGTGTCCGCCTGGTCGTAGTCGTCGTAGAGGCGGCCCGTCTCGGCCTCGTACAGCTTCTGGGCCGCGGGCAGCAGGCTGGTGCTCATCTTCTGGTTGGCGAAGCGCAGATAGGCGCCGCCGACCGGGAAGCCCTGCCGGTTGTTGGCGCGGGCCTGCTCGACCAGGCCGTTGTAGAGCGGCAGTTGCTCGTTGAGGGTGGCTATCTGCTGGGCCGACTCGGCGGACCCCGAGGTGTTCGCCGCCGCCTTCACCAGCAGGCGGGAGGCGGTCGCGATGTCCGTGTCGTACCGCTTGCGCACGTCCAGCGGCTCCTGGCCGCCCGCCAGGAATCCGCTCGCGGCTGCCGTGTCGGCGTCGGCCAGGGAGCGGTAGATGGAGGCGGCGTCCGCGCTCAGCGGCTGGCTGCGGCTCACCACGTCGCTCGCCGCGGCCGAGCGGTCCGAGACCTCCCAGGCGGTGATCCCGCCGAAGGCCACGACGAGCACCGCCACCACCGCGCCCATGATCCACAGGCGGCCGGGTTCGGTCGTCGCGGCGGCGCGCAGCCGCTCCCGCGTCTCGGCCCAGGCCCGGCGCGTGCCGGGCCGTGGCTGCGGCTGTGGCTGTGGCTGTGGCTGTGGCGCGGACCGGGTCGCGGACTCCCGCGTCCCCGGTTCGCGCACGTTCGGCGGATTCGCCACCTGACCTCCCCCTCGGTCGCTGCCTAGGCAGTATGGCCGCAGGGACCGACAACCATCCAGGGTTGTCTGGATCTTGTTACCTGCCGCACGCGCCCCTCGGGGTGCCCGGTGGGCCCCCTCGCCCCTGTCCTGCCTCCCCACCATGTATACGCAAGGGCGATCCCATCGGTTCCCCTCAGGCCCACCCGATCTCGGGAGCTACGCGTACCGGCCCCGCAGCCGCGCGTGGACATCGGCGGGCGCCGACAGGTGGTCCAGGCCGAGCAGCCCCGCGCCGAGCACCGGCGAGGCGGTCACCACGAGCGGCTCCGCCTTGGGTGCCCGGACGGCCAGCAACTCCCGCACCCCGGCGTCGAGTCGCGGATGCCGGGCCGCGAGCACGCTGCCCCCGAGCAGTACCGGCGTCGGCACATCGAGCAGGCCGAGCCGGTCCAGGGCGACCGTCGCGAGCGCCACGACCTCCTCGGCCTGCCGGTCCACGAGGGAACGCGCCACCGCGTCCCCGGCCGCCGCGACCTCGAAAAGCACCGGGCTCAACTCGTGGCGGCGCACGAACGGAAGCTTCCCCAGGTGCAGCGCCTCGATCAGCTCGTACATCGAGGCGAGCCCGAAGTGGGCGGGCAGCGCGGTCGCGAGCGCGGTCGGGGCGCCCCGGCCGTCCTCGGCGCGTGCCGCGAAGAACAGCGCCTCCTCGGCGAGGCCGCCGCCCCCGCCCCAGTCCCCGGAGATCTTCCCGATCGCGGGGAAGCGGGCGGTCCGTCCGTCCGGGGTCATGCCGACGCAGTTGATGCCCGCGCCGCACACCACCGCGACCCCGCGCGGCTCGGCGCCGCTGGGCAGCCCGGCGCGCAGTATCGCGAAGGTGTCGTTGTACACCCGCACCGACCCGCCCCAGCCGCGTGCCTCCAGCGCGGCCGCCAACTCCCGCTCCTCCACGGGCAGATCGGCGTTGGCCAGACACGCCGAGACGTGGGAGACCCGCAGCGGTCCCGGGACGCCGGAGGCGCGATGTGCCTCCTCCACCGTGGCGGCCAGCACGCGCAGGGCCACCTCGACCCCCACCGCCGGCGGCCGGAAGCCGCCGCCCCGGGCCGCGCCGAGCACCGTGCCGTCCGCGTCGATCAGGGCCACGTCGGTCTTGCTGTTGCCGGCGTCGATCGCCAGCACACTCATGCCCACGAAAGGTGCTCCCGGTTGTGCGCGATCAGCCGGTCGGTGAGCCCGTCGGCGTAGTCGTACTGCCCGACCAGCGGATGTGCGAGCAGCGCCCGGAACACCCGGTCGCGCCCGCCGCGCAGGGCGGCCTCCAGCGCGAGGTCCTCGTAGGCGGTGACATGGGCGATCAACCCCGCGTACAGCGGGTCGAGTTCGGGCACCGCGAGCGGCACCGCGCCGGTCCCGTCCACCCGGGCCGGCACCTCGATGACGGCGTCGTCCGCGAGGAAGGGCAGCGTGCCGTTGTTGTACGTGTTCACGACCTGCACGGGGCTGCCCCCGTTGCCGAGCAGCGAGGCCGCGAGGTCGACGGCCGCCTCCGAGTAGAAGGCGCCGCCGCGCTTGGCGAGCAGCTCCGGCTTCTCGTCCAGCGTCGGATCGCCGTACATCGCCAGCAACTGCCGCTCCATCGCGGCGACTTCGGCGGCCCGCGACGGCTTGGTGCCGAGCTCGCGCACCACCTCGTCGTGCGCGTAGAAGTACCGCAGGTAGTACGAGGGCACCACCCCGAGCCGGTCGAGGACCTGCCGGGGCAGGCGCAGGTCGTCGGCGATGGTGTCGCCGTGCTCGGCGAGGAGCTTCGGCAGGACGTTCTCGCCCTCGGGCCCACCCAGGCGCACCCCGAGTTCCCAGGTGAGGTGGTTGAGGCCGACGTGGTCCAGGTGGACTTCGGCGGGTGTGACCTGGAGCAGCGCCGCGAACTTGCGCTGGAGCCCGATGGCCACGTTGCACAGGCCGACCGCCTTGTGCCCGGCCTGGAGCAGGGCGCGGGTCACGATGCCGACGGGATTGGTGAAGTCGATGATCCAGGCGTCCGGGTTGGTGCGGCGTACGCGCTCGGCGATGTCGAGGACCACCGGCACGGTCCGCAGCGCCTTGGCGAGGCCGCCCGCGCCGGTCGTCTCCTGGCCCACACAGCCGCATTCCAGCGGCCAGGTCTCGTCCTGCTGGCGGGCCGCCTGGCCGCCGACGCGCAGCTGGAGCAGCACCGCGTCCGCGCCCTCCACGCCCGCGTCCAGGTCGGAGGTGGTGACGATCCTCCCCGGATGGTCCTGCTTGGCGAAGATGCGGCGGGCGAGCCCGCCCACGAGGTCCAGGCGGTCGGCGGCCGGGTCGATGAGGACGAGCTCGCTGATGGGCAGCGTGTCCCGCAACCGGGCGAATCCGTCGATGAGTTCGGGGGTGTAGGTGGACCCGCCCCCTACTACTGCGAGCTTCATGTGTGGTCAGCCCTTCACTCCGGTCAGTGTGACGCCCTCGACGAATGCCTTCTGTGCGAAGAAGAAGACGACGATCACAGGGGCCATGACCAGAACGGTCGCGGCCATGGTCAGGTTCCAGTCGGTATGGTGCGCGCCCTTGAAGGACTCCAGGCCGTAGCTCAGCGTCCAGGACGCCGGCGTGTCGGACGCGTAGATCTGCGGTCCGAAGTAGTCGTTCCAGGCGTAGAAGAACTGGAAGAGCGCGACGGCGGCGATGCCCGGCCGGGCCATCGGCAGCACCACCTTGATCAGCGTCCTGAACTCCCCGCACCCGTCGACCTTCGCGGCGTCCAGGTACTCGTTGGGGATGGTCATCAGGAACTGCCGCAGCAGGAAGATGGTGAACGCGTCGCCGAACGCCAGCGGGATGATCAGCGGCCACAGCGTGCCGGCCATGTCCAGCTGCTTCGCCCAGAACAGGTACATCGGGATGATGACGACCTGCGGCGGCAGCATCATCATCGAGATGACCAGCATCAGCGACAGATTGCGGCCGCGGAAGCGGAACTTGGCGAGCGCGTAGGCCACCGGCACCGACGACACCACGCTGAGCACGGTGCCGAGCCCGGCGTAGAGCAGGGTGTTCTTCCACCAGGTCAAGAAGCCCGGGGTGTCGAACACCTTGCGGTAGTTGGACCAGGCCCAGTGGTGCGGGATCAGGTCCCGGGTCAGGGTCTGCTGGTTGTCCATCAAGGAGGTCAGCAGCAGGAAGACGAAGGGCAGCACGAAGAACAGCGCGGCCGCGACGCCGAGCGAGTGCACCGCGATCCACTGCAACAGAGCCTTGCGGCGGGCCACCTTGGCCGCGGGGCTGACGGCCCCGGTCTTCGGCGCCTCGGGTGCCTCCGGTGTCTCCAGGGCGTACGTCATGTCACTCACCTGCCTGGATCAGTCCGCCGCGGCGCTTCATGAGGAGCGCCGTGAAGACCATGGAGAGGGCGAACAGGACAAGGGCGACCACGCACGCCGAGCCGTAGTCGAAGCGCTGGAAGCCCAGGTTGTAGACGAGCTGGGGCAGGGTCAGCGTCGACTTGTCGGGGTAGCCGGGCTCGAACTGCTGGCCCGAGTTGCCGATGATGCCGGAGGCGACCTTGCCCGCCACCAGCGGCTGGGTGTAGCTCTGCATCGCCTGGATGACGCCGGTGACCACGGCGAACATCACGATGGGCGAGATGTTCGGCAGGGTGACGTAGCGGAACCGCTGCCAGGGCGAGGCGCCGTCCAGTTCGGCGGCCTCGTACTGCTCCTTGGGCACGTCGAGCAGCGCGGCCATGAAGATGACCATGAGGTCGCCGACGCCCCACACCGCCAGCAGGGTGAGCGCGGGCTTGGACCAGGACGGGTCGGTGAACCAGTCCGGGGCCGGGATGCCCAGGTCGCCCAGGAGCGAATTGACCGGCCCGGTACCGGGGTTGAGCAGGAAGACGAAGCCCAGCGTGGCCGCGACCGGCGGGGCGAGGTAGGGCAGGTAGAACAGCGTGCGGAAGAGTCCCACCCCCGTCCTGATCTTGGTGATCAGCATCCCGACGCCGAGCCCGAACACCACCCGGCAGGCGACCATCACGACGACCAGCCACAGCGTGTTGCGCAGGGCGGGCCAGAACAGCGGGTAGTCGCCGAACACGTACGACCAGTTCTTGAGGCCGTCGAAGGTGGCCGCGCCGAATCCGTCGTAGTGCGTGAAGGAGAAGTAGAGCGTGGAGATCAGCGGGTAGGCGAAGAAGACGGCGAACCCGATCAGCCAGGGCGACAGGAACGCCAGGGTGCGCAGCGCCGAGCGGCGGTGCTTGGAGCGCAGTGTGTACGTGGTGCTCATGGCCGGCCTACTTCGCCTGCGCGATCGCGGCGTCGATCTCCTGGGCGGTCTTGGCGAGCCCCGCCTTGATGTCGGTCTGCTTGCCGCTCTCGATGTCGTAGCCGAGGTTCTGCAACGACACCAGGTACTGACCGCCGTTGACGGACGCCGGGGAGGTGGTGGAGTTCGGGTTCTGCGCGATGTCCAGGAAGGTCTTGAAGCGCGGATCGGCTTGCAGCCTGGGCGACTTGAGGGCGGCGAGGGTGGAGGGCACGTTGTGGATCGCGTTGGCGAAGTTCACCACCGCGTCCGTGTCGGTGGTCAGGAACTTCACCAGCTCCCAGGCCGCGTTCTGCTTCTTCGAGGTGGCGGCGATGCCCGCGATGGTGCCGGTCAGATAGCCCTTGCCGTGCGTGTCCTTCTGGTCGTCGGGGACCGGCAGCGGCGCCACTCCGATGTCGAACTTGGGCTTGCTGTCCAGCGCCATGCCGAGCCGCCACTCACCGTCCATGGCCATCGCGACCTGGCCGGTGTTGAACGGATTGGTGTCGCCGTACTCCTCACCGAAGGAGGAGCGGTACTTCTCCAGCTTGGCGAAGCCGCCGAGGCCGTCCACGAGCTGCTTCTGGAAGGCGAGGCCCTTCTCGAACGCCGGGTCCTTGGCGATGTTCGACTTGCCGCTCGCGTCGAAGTACGTCGGCGACCACTGCGCCAGGTAGTGCTCGGTCGTCGTCTCGTAGGCGTGGTAGTTCGGCATGAAGCCGAGCTGCTCGTAGGAGTCGCCCTTGGGCTTGGTCAGCGCCTTGGCGTCCGCCTCGAACTCCGACCAGGTGGTGGGCGGGGCGTCGATCCCGGCCGCCTTGAAGGCGTCCTTGTTGTAGTAGAGGGCGTAGGAATCCCCGAGCAGCGGCAGCGAGCAGCGCTTGCCCTGGAACTGGGTGTACTCGTTCATGGTCTTCGGGAACGTCTTCGCCGGGTCGATGCCGTCCTTCTTCAGGAACGGGGCGAGGTCGACGAAGGCGTTGGACGAACAGAACTTGCCGACGTTGTTCGTGGTGAACGACGACACCACGTCCGGGGCGTTGGAACCGCCCGCACGCAGCGCCTGGTTGATCTTGTCGTCGTTGATGTTGCCGACGACCTTGACATGGATGTTGGGGTGCGCGCTCTGGAAGGCGTCCACCTCGGCCTGGATGGCCTTGACCTCGTTGGGTGCGCTCCAGCCGTGCCAGAAGGTGATCGTCGTGTCCTTGGACGCGTCGTCCTTGGCGCTGGTGTTGCTCTGGCCCGTACAGGCGGAGGCGAACAGGGCTATGGAGGCGGTCGCGGCCAGTACGGCGGCGGACTTCCGGCTGAATGCGGGCATGGCGGTGTCTCCCGGGGAGGGGGCTGGGGGCAAGGGGTGCTTGGCGGGCGGGGGTTGGCGTGGACGCGGGGTCGCGGGTGGGGGCGGGGCGGGCGAAGGGTGGTGGCTCTGCGCGAGGTGGCGGGTGGGGCGGGGTCGATCGAGGGATGGTGGCTCAGCGCGAGGTGTCGAAGACCTCGTCGCGCGTGGTGGCGAGCGCGGACTCCAACGCACCGCGCAGCACGGGAAGTTGGGTCACCTCACCGATGACGAGCCGGGGGCGGGAGGCAGCCAGCTCACCGAGTTCCGTCTGGACGAGTTCGCGCAGCGGCTCGCCCCCGGCGGCGAGCAGCCCGCCGGAAAGGACGACGAGCTCGGGGTCGAGCACGGCGACGAGGGAGGCGAGGCCGGTCGCGAGGCCGGTCGCGAAGGCCTGGAAGAGGCGCCGTTCGGGACCGTCCCCGGCCTCGGCGCAGCGCGCGATCAGGGCGGCGGCCACGTCATTGACGCTGCCGCCCGGGATGTCGGTGACACCCAGCTTCCGGGCGATCCGGGGGAGCGCCTGACCGCCGGCCAGCTCCTGGAAGCCACCCGAGTTCGCCTTGGTGACATGCCGTACGAGCGGGGCCCCCGGTACCGGCAGGAACCCGACCTCGCCCGCGCCGCCGGTGAAGCCGCGGTGCAGCCGCCCGCCGATCACGAGGGCGGCGCCCAGGCCGCCCTCGTTCCAGAGCAGTACGAAGTCGTCGTGGTCCCGGGCCGCGCCCAGGCGCTGTTCGGCGATGGCCGCGAGGTTGACGTCGTTCTCGTACTCGACCGGCATCGGCAGGGCCGCGGCCAGCTCGTCGAGCAGCGTGGGGGAGTGCCAGCCCGGCAGGTGGGAGGCGTAGCGCAGCCGTCCGGTGCCGGGGTCGAAGGCGCCCGGGGTGCCGATGACGACCCGGTGCAGATCACCCCGGACGAGCCCGGCCGCCTTGGCCGCGCCGTCCAGCGCGCCGGTCACCTGCCGCACCGCGGACTCTGCGCGCCGCCCCGGGGTCGCGACCTCGAACTCCCCGACGACACTGCCCGCCACATCGGCGACGGCGGCGCGGATCCGCTCGGGCGTCACGTCAACTCCCGCGACGTGGGCGGCGGTCGCGTTGACCGCGTACAACTGGGCGTTGGGCCCCGGCCGCCCCTCGGTCGTGCCGGTGGCGACGACGAGCCCGGCGGCCTCAAGGCGGGCGAGGAGCTGGGACGCGGTGGGCTTGGAAAGCCCGGTGAGCTTCCCGATCCGGGTCCGCGAGAGGGGCCCGTGCGCCAGCAGCAGATCGAGCGCGGCCCGGTCGTTCATCGCGCGGAGTACGCGCGGAGTCCCCGGGGTGGTACCGGCCACGACGAATCCCCCTGCCCTTGCGGCCCGCGTGCGGACCCGGTTGCCCAGTTGCCCTGTCCCAACACTGTTAGGAAAGTTTCCTGTTGGTTGGGAGGAACGTAGGGCGCCCGTCATCGGCCCGTCAATGGGCGTGCGCCGCCGGGGGCGCGGCGGCTACCAAAGCGTTATGTGCGGGGCGGGCGTCCCGGGCGGCCCTGGCTCAGCTCTGCGGGCGGCCGCCCACGGGGCCGGCGACGACGGTGTGGGCGGCCAGGTGGGGGGCCGATGCCCTCGTAACCGCGTGGGGGCATCCCCAACTCGCGTGCGCGGCAACACTGTTGGTCCGCGAACTGTCCCAGGCCCGACGGACGGGCACGCCCCCGACGGCCGGGACGGCGGGGGCGGCGGGGGCGGCGGGGGCGGCGGGGGCGGCCAAGGCGGCCAGGATCGGCAGGAGGACGGCCAGGATCGTCTGGAGGGCCACCAGGATCGTCAGGAGGCCGCCGCAGCCTTCTCGGCCAGCTTCTGGAATTCGCCGAGGTCGTAGTTGGCGAGCGCCGAGTCGAGGTTGGTGAGCGCGCCGAGGTGCTCGATGAACCCCTTCGGGTCGTACTCGATCTGTAGGGTCACCCGGCTCGTCGTATCGCTCAGACGGTGGAAGGTGACCACGCCGGCGTGATCGACGCCCTCCACGGTGTGCCAGGCGATCCGATCCTCCGGGACCACTTCGGTCAGCTCCGCCACGAAGTTCTTGTCGGCGCCCGGGATCTCCAACTGCCAGGCGAAACGCTGCCCGTCCAGCCGGTCCACCCGACGTACGTGGCTCAGGAATTTCGGCCACCGGGTCACATCGCTCCAGAGCGCCCAGGCGACGGAGACGGGGGCATGGACATCGACGGTTTCCACGAGGGATGCGGACACGTGTTTCGCCTTTCGGTCGTCGGACTCCGGCTCGGAGGGCCGCCATTCCGGGTAGCCGTTCTGGGCAGTCGTTCCGGAGAGCCGTGCACCTCGCCGCGTACCCCGCCGACGATGGAGGATTCGCTCGCAGGACGCTCTCCTCCCGGCCCCGGCCCCGGCCCGGCGCGCGCGAAGGGGGCGGGAAGGGGACACCCTCCGCGAGGACGGCCTGCCTCGGCCCCGATCGCCCGGGGGGAGGCTTCCCCGCTTGCGCCGTGAGCGCCAGTTGGCGGCCGGCAACGACACCCAGGTGAGGACGGAGAGGGCGGCCAGCGTGATCCTTCCCATGCCGTCTCTTTCGACCACCCGCAGCACCAACAGGGCCACAATGAGGCAGAGCATCGGCAGACAGAACCAACGGAGCCAAGGGCGCCATCGGTTTCCCGGCCTCGCCCATGACGGCACGGCGCGGAAATCAGAACATGAACGCCGCCTCGCAAATCCCCTGCCTCCGAGAGCGCCGGACACCCTACGGTCCGTCCTTCACCCCTTGCGGCATCCGTCGCGGCATAGGCGAGCGATCCCACCACGGCCCCCTCACGGGTGCTGGTGCTGTGGACGAGAGCGAGGACATTTCCGTCGCCTGACGTCACTTCAGCGCGGCGATGCATACGGCACAGCCTGGGAGGGCTGCAAGGGCACTCATCAGGGCCGGCCTCCACTCGCCGAGGGCCAGCGATGTCATGACGAGGCATGCCATGAGCACCACATACACGATGAAGAGAACACGCATCCGGGTCCCGGGCGTCCACGTACCGGCCATGGAGGTCTCCCGCCTACTGCTGGTCGTGCTCTCCGCTGATGCGAGTTCCTGACCGCGGGGCAAGCGTTGCGCTGACCGTCAACTCGTAGCCCACTATCCATACTTGGGCCATATTTGGGCTTGATCAGTACTTGGGCTTGTCCCTGCGGCGAAACCGCACGGCTGCCATTCCGGAGCCGACGCCGAGAAGGACGGGAAGGGGTGCCACCCACGCCTTCATGGCAGATGCGCCCGTCAACGTCATGATCACACCCCCCAGCACATAGATCGCCAGAAAGGCCAGCGTGAGGTTGGCGACGGGATGCCCGCGGGTGCGATTCTCGAACTCTTCAACGTTTCGCATCATGGACGTCCTGTACCCGCGTCATGTCACCGCACGCTGTCACATTGAGAAGGGCGGAGCTGTCTGCCACGGCGGGCTATGGGCTGCGGGCTGCCCGAGAATGATCAGCGTGAGATGGTGACGTCGAGGACGAAGAGGAGCAATCCGAAGCACCCCAGAGCAATCCCGATCCACACGATCCACACCAGCCGGGTGCGCATCTCTTCCTCCTGTTAGTGACGCTGCCGGCTCCGGCGCCAGTTGAGACGGCCCCGCGGAGTACGTAGAAGTTCCCGCTGCGCATCCGCTGCATGCCTTCACTGCTCGCTACGGCCCCTGAAAAGCGAGCGGTGCCTCCTGGCAGCGCCCCGAGGTGAGGATGCGGCCCTCCCTCTTGGAGCGGCACGGCTGGCCACGCAGGTGGTGTCGGACATCCGATCTACTATGCTCCCGGCGGTGACCAGTGAGCACCAGGCGTGCACCAGGCCGAGCGTTACGCTATTTCCTATGCTTCTTGGCGGAAGCAGTCACAGATATCCCAATGACCACAGCCATCACACCGGCTGTGCAGAGAAGCTGTTTCCACCAAGCCCAAGAAGTGTTCCAGATCATGATCAAGGTCATGCTCATAGCCAGTGTCATGACGAACCAGATGGCGGATTTGGTGATTCGGTCCCTCTCGATCGGAACTCACCTCCCGGTAAGGCCCCGGGGCCTCCTGTTGGCAGGAAGCGCCGGGCTGATTCGGTTCGGAAGCCGAGCACGAAGGGAGCCGGCAGGCCACCGGCGACGCCGGTTTCTACGTAGCCCTCCGGGCTCGAAGTCGAGAGCAGCGGCTGTGCCGCCCGGCATGACGCTTTCACAGGCTGCTCTCTGTTCGCTCCATGGGCCCGGAACACAATTCCTATCCAACCGGCCGGGTTCCCGCTGGCCGCCAGGGTAACTCCACCGATCGCCAGAGCCGCAGAAAAGATGTATGTGAGCGGTGCATTTCGCCGGGTAGAGTTATCAGATCCGTAAGTTCTCTCGCCGAATCGAATCGTCGTTCGCTCTCTCCTTTCTGCTTCCCTGTCGGGTAGCCAGATGGCGATCTCCAGCCCACACGCTGTGCACTATTTATTGCGCCAGATAAAAAAGTATGCGCAGATGGCGATGAGGGCAATGAGAAATGCGCCCAAGATCAACCCTGTCGGCGCATCCGTAGAGGGAACGATAATTCCTGCTACTTTTTGCATTATCTCCCTCTTTTTCTGTGGATTAGGATAGATGCCACAATGAACGCGGATCCGAAAATTACAGGAATTAATCCGGCCATTGTATTCCCGTTTGCCATGGCGCCGACTCCCAGTATGAGCAGCGCTATCCCTGCCGCAGATGATATGAGGAGTTTCAAGTTAATCAAACCGTTCTCCTGTTTGACGTGCGAATTGAGAAGGTGGAGGTCAGGCCGGGGATCGCCTGACCTCCGTGACTCATATTCGCGTTTACTGTGCCACTGCGGTACCAGCTGCGGCAGCAGTCGCAAGGCCGCCGGCCAGAACAGTGCAGCCTGTTATTCCCGCTCCGATCGAAGCTCCCAGAGTGGGCGCTGCACCAGCAGCGGCAGCTGCGCCGCATACGGCTTCTGTTCCAATTCCCACGAGAATCCCAACCTCGGCTGCGAAAGCTCCCTTGGAGTCGCCACTCAGGACCTTTTCCGTAAGTGATGCCCAGTCGAGCACCCCTGAGACATCACCGAAACTGAGCAGGCCAGATGGATCACTACGGTTAACGGGGTCGCCTTCGGCGTAGAGGTACGCGTTGGTTTCCTGGCCGCTGGGGTCGGTGGTGGTGAAGCGGGCGAGGTTGGGGTCGTAGGAGCGGGCGCCCATTTTGTAGAGGCCGGTGGGGTCGAGGTAGGTGCCGGCGTAGCGGTAGGGCTGGGGGACTGTTTCGACGGGGGTGGTGCGGGGTTGGCCGGTGGGGGTGTAGGTGTAGCTGTTGACGCGGGTGCCGGTGGCGTCGGTGAGGGCGAGGACGTTGCCGGTGGCGTCGGTGAGGTAGTAGTAGCTCTTGCCGTCCCT
>NZ_NNBJ01000018.1 GCF_002803085.1 Streptomyces sp. CB01201
CCGGCACCGGGGCCGGGGCCGCCGCGGCGACCGCGCCGCCGCCGAACACCACCGACGCGGCCGTCGCCGCCACCAGCGCGCGCCGCGCACCGCCGCTCGCCGCGGGGTGGCCGCCGTCGCGCATCGGGAGCAGCCGCGTCCGGCGCCGGTCGGCGCAGCCGGGGCAGCCGCACGCCCCGGTGGGCTCGTAGTCCTCGAACACCGGCCCCGGTGTACTGGCATCCATTCGCTGCCCTCCCGCTCGTTCCGCTCTCGGAGACTTCGGAGATCTTTTCCGCGTTTCCACCAGGACAGAGGTGTCCCTACTGTCCCCACATGGGGCATTTTGACGGAACGAAACGGATAAAACGAACATCTGACAGCGTGGCGCTGGTCAAAACCACCCTCAGGAGTCCGGTAAAGTTTTCCGTGTCAGCAGGCGCCGCTAGCTCAGTTGGTTAGAGCAGCTGACTCTTAATCAGCGGGTCCGGGGTTCGAGTCCCTGGCGGCGCACGCACCACCGAGGCCCCTCGCCCAGCGCGAGGGGCCTCGGTCGTTTTCGGCCGGGCGCGGCGTCGCTCACGCCTCTTGCTCCCACTGGTCCCGGGTGAGCTGGTACTCGACCTCACCGTGCTCGGAGCCTGCGATCGCCTCCGGCCAGTCGCCGGTGAAGGCGCGCAGGAAGGACAGGCCCGCCTTCTCCATCACACGCCGGGATCCCGCGTTGACCGCCATGGTGTTCGCGGTCACCCGGCTCACCCCGAGCGCCGTGAATCCCTCGCGGATCAGGGCCCGCGAGCCCTCGGTGGCATGGCCGCGGCCCCAGGCCGCCCGGTTCAGCCGGTAGCCGAGCTCCACCACGGCGGGGCTGTGCGCGTCCAGGGGACGGAATTCGAACCAGCCGAGGAAGACCCCGGTGCCCTTCTCCTGCGCGGCCCAGTAGCCACGGGTCCCGAAGCACGGGTAGTCGCGAAGGAGCCGGGGCATCGTCCGCGTCCGGATCGCCTCGCGGCTCACGGGCCGGCCGCCGTTGATGAAGCGCATGACGTCCGGGTCGTTGTCCAGCGCGAACAACTGGTCGGCATCCGCCTCGGTGAAGGCCCGCAGTACGAGCCGATCGGTCTCCAAGAAGACGTTCATGCCGCGATCCTGGCCACCGCCGACCGGGGACGCCACCGTATTTCCGCGCCGGGCCACGCAGCCGGGCCGTTGCGGGCCCGGCCTCTTGCAGGCCCCGCCCCTTGCGGGCCCGGCCCGGCTGCCCGGCCGCCGCCGCTCAGCGCGTGTTGCCCGCCAGGCCCAGGGCGTACTCGGGCCACCAGGCACCGGCCGGGGGCCCGCCCCGGCAGGGGCCGTCCGATTCGCCCGGGCGCTTCACCCAGACATAGGCATCCACCGCGCCGCCGCCCGTGTCCGTCGTCGGGCGCTCGCCCAGCGAACGGCCCGGCGGGTTGCACCAGTTCTCGGCGGGGTCGCCTTCGGTGTACGGGCCGTTGCCGTTGCGGCTGGTGTCGATCACGAAGTGCTTGCCGCCGACCTTCGCGGAGAGCCGCTGCCCGAACTCCCGGCTCGCCTGCGTGGTCTGGAAGTTGGACACGTTCACCGCGAACCCGTCGGCACTCTGGATGCCCGCTCGCCGCAGTGGTTCGTCCAGGGCCTCCGGGGAGCGCCATCCCGCGTTGCCCGCGTCCACGTAGACCTTCGTCGTGGACTGCCGCTTGAGCCGCTCGACCGCTCCCTTGAGCAGGGCGTAGCGCGACTCGTGGAACTCCTGGGGGGTGCAGCCGTCGACCAGGTGCAAGATGGCGTCCGGTTCCAGGACGACCGCGGTCGGGCGCTCACCGATGCCCCGGGCCACCTGGTCCACCCAGCCCCGGTAGGCGTCCGCGTCGGGGGCGCCGCCGCGGGAGAACTGGCCGCAGTCGCGGTGCGGGATGTTGTAGAGGACGAGCAGGGCCCTGCGCCCGGACCGGGCCGCCGACTCGGTGTAGCCGCGCACGGCCGCCTCGGGGCTCGGTCCGCCGATCCACTCCCCCACCGGCTGCTCGGCGATCTTCCGGATGAGCGCGGCGTTCCGGCTGTCCCCGGCCGAGGTGTACGCGGCCAGCTGGCGCGCCGCGTTGGTGTGGGGATCGACCCAGAACGAGCTGGTGGACGTGACCGGTTGGGGCCGCCCGGACGGGGCCTGGCCATCGCTCGCGGCCGGCGCGGGACCACCGTCCGCGGCGCCGCATCCCGCGGTCAGCAGGGCCAGGGCGACACCCGGCGCACCGGCACGCATCGCCTGTCTCTTCCAACTCCCGTACATCACAGACCCCTTGGCTGGATCGCGCTCCCGTACATCACAGTTCCCTCGGCCCGATCGCCGCATCCGGCATCCCTCGCCGTGCGTGCGCGAAGCTCCTCAACTCATCGGCCCATTTGGCTGGCCGACGTGACCACCTCATCAACTCACCGTGTCCGACCGGCCACTTGGCGCTATTTGGGCCTAGGCCCGGACCGAGCCCCCGTTCTAGAGTGATGGGGTCGACCCCAGCCCCGGTCGTCTCACGGCCACGCTCGACTGAACCTCCCGCGGCGGCGCCGGGCTCCTCCCGCAGCCCGCGCACCGGCGGTAGAGGACCAGCCCGGCCGGCGGTTTCCGGGGGGAGCGGACCGTCGGCCGGGTTCGGTACCCGTCGACCGCCGGAGCGTTCCGGGTCCCGGCTCCCGTCCCGGGCGGTCAAGGCTTCGACGGCTTCGAAGGGGCCGTTGCCCTCGCGTCGGTCAGATAGGCCGAGACCACCACGTTCGCGGTGTAGGACTTGGTCGTGCGGTCGTACGTTCCACCGCAGGTGATCAGGCGGAGTTCGGCGCGGCCCCGCTGCCGCGGCCCGTACACCTTCGCCGCGTCGAAGTGGCTGCGCGGGAAGACCTGGACGTCGTCGATGGTGAACTCGGCGACCGTGCCGTCGGCGCCGGTCACCCTCACGCGCTGGCCGGGGCGGGCCGCGCTCAGGGCGTAGAACACGGCGGGCTTGCTCTCGGTGTCCACGTGCCCGACCAGGATGGCCGCGCCCGCCTCGCCGGGCCGGGCGCCGTCGCCGTACCAGCCGACCGTGTGGGGGGTGGAGTACGGCGGCGGGTCCACCGCGCCGTCCCCGTCCAGGCCGCGCCGCACCACGGGCGCGGCGATGCCTATGGAGGGGAGCTCCACCCGCCGCGGCGTCGCACCCTTGAGCGGGTCGTGGGCCGGTGGCAGCGGCACACCGAGCGGCCGGCCCACGGCGGCTATGTCACCGGTGGTCGGCGACGACGTACCGCCGGGCCCGTCGCCGACGTCCCGGCCCCACAGCCACAGGCCGAGCAGCAGCAGGGCCCAGGCGAGACCGGTGACCAGGCGGCCACTGCCCCGTGCCGAGGACATGTCAGTCGCCGCCGCCGCGCCGGCGGCGCACGCTGCGGGACGCCACGGCGACCGCCGCGACCGCCGCGAGCGCGAGGCCGATCACCGCGTGGCGGGTGCCGGGGCCCTGTTCCTTGGCCTCGTCGGCGGCGAGCGTCGCCGCCCCGCCGCCGCCCGCGTGCACGGGCCGGTACGGGCGGGACTGGTCCCAGTCGCGGCCGTGGTCGCGGTCATGGTCGCGGTCGTGGTCCCGACCGTGCACCACGGTGAGCCGGCCGCTCGCCTTGCCGGAGCTGTCCTTGCAGTTGACCCAGATGTCGTAGTCGCGGTCCTGAGCGTCCGAGCGGATACGGGCCTGGGCGTAGAGACCGCCGTCCGCGGCCGGCGTGAAGCGGGCCTCCGAGACGAAGGCGTCGGACGTGCCGACCGCCTCGCGGCCGCCGCACACGCTGACCCGCAGATCCACCTCCCCGCCGGGAGCCGTGGTGCTCGGGGTCACCCGCACCGATCCGTGCGGCTCGGACTCGGCCACCGCGGGGGACGCGGGCAGCACGGTCAGGGCGGCGGCGGCCATCGTGGCCGCACAGAATGTGATGGGACGGATGCGCATCGTGAACCTCCTGTAACCGAGATTCACGGCTGGGCCCGCATTCCGCATCCCGAGGGCGTGGCGACTGGGCCGGATGGTCCACAGCCGCCCGCCCCCGAAGGCCAGGCGGGGTCAGACCAGCTTCACCAGATCGGCGATCGAGTCGACGATCTTGGAGGGGCGGAACGGGTACGACTCCACGTCCTCCGGCCGGGTCAGGCCCGTGAGCACCAGGAACGTCTGCATGCCCGCCTCCAGGCCGGCCAGCACATCGGTGTCCATCCGGTCGCCGATCATGGCGCTGGTCTCGGAGTGCGCGCCGATCGCGTTGAGCCCGGTGCGCATCATCAGCGGGTTGGGCTTGCCCGCGAAGTAGGGCTTCTTGCCGGTCGCCTTGGTGATGAGCGCCGCGACCGCGCCGGTGGCCGGCAGCGGGCCCTCCTGGCTCGGCCCGGTCTCGTCCGGGTTGGTGCAGATGAACCGGGCTCCGGCGTTGATCAGCCGGATCGCCTTGGTGAGCGCCTCGAAGCTGTACGTACGGGTCTCGCCGAGCACCACGTAGTCCGGCTCGTGGTCGGTCAGGACGTAGCCGATGTCGTGCAGGGCGGTGGTCAGGCCCGCCTCGCCGATGACGTAGGCGGTGCCGCCGGGCCGCTGGTCGTCCAGGAACTTCGCGGTGGCGAGCGCCGAGGTCCAGATGTTCTCGACGGGCACGTCGAGGCCCATCCGCATCAGGCGGGCGTGCAGGTCGCGCGGGGTGTAGATCGAGTTGTTGGTCAGGACCAGGAAGGGCCGGCCCGACTCCTTCAGCGTCTTGAGGAAGGCGTCCGCACCGGGGATGGGGGTGCCCTCGTGGATGAGGACACCGTCCATGTCGGTGAGCCAGGATTCGATCGGCTTGCGCTCTGCCATGGGTGCGGACTCCTGCGTTCTGCGCGGTCTTCTCGCGCTGATGAGCGATCAGCTGGGGACGCCGGCGCACCGCACTGTGCGTTGCCGGCGCCCCCAGCCTAGTCAGGATCCGCCGATCCTGACCTGGCCGATCTCCTGGCGGACTTCCGCTCAGCTTCCGGTGGCGCTCTTCCAGGCGTCCACGTAGTCCGGCAGGTTCTTGGAAATGTCCATCCAGTCCGGCTGGAAGATGTCGACGCCCTGCATCAGCTTGCCGAGCGCGACCGCGTTCGCGTCCGTGGCCTTGATGTCGGTACGGGCCGCGAAACCGCCGCCGATCTCGCTGACCTGCTTCTGCGCCTGCTCGCTCAGCATGAAGTCCAGGAGCTTCTTGCCGTTGGCGCTGTGCGGGGCCTTGCTGACCAGACCAGCCGCGTAGGGCAGCCCGAAGGAGGACGGCTTGGTGCCGCTCGCGGTGCCGGGGAACCAGATGCCGAGGTTGGGCATGGTCTTGGACTGGGCGTAGTTCATCTGCACATCGCCGTTGGCGGCGAGCAGTTCGCCCTTGTCGACCTTGGGCGCGAGCTTGCCGGTGGAGGCGGACGGCCCGACGTTGTTGGCCTGGAGCTTGCGCAGGTACTCCATCGCGGCTTCCTTGCCGCCGAAGTCGTGCATGGCCTTGATGACGAGCGCGGTGCCGTCGCCGGCGACGCCCGGGGTGGAGTACTGGATCTTGTTCTTGTACTTGGCCTCCAGGAGGTCGTCCCAGTTCTTGGGGGCCTCCTTGAGGTCCTTCTTGTTGTAGATGAACCCGAAGTAGTTGTTGACGACCGAAGTCCACATGCCGTCCGGCGACTTGGCGCCGCCGTCGACCTTGTCCGCGCCGGCCGGCACGTACTTCTGGAGCAGCCCCTTGGCCTGGGCCTGCTGGATGAACGGCGGCAGGGTGACGAGCAGGTCGGCCTGGGTGTTGGACTTCTCGCGGACCGCGCGCTGCACCATCTCGCCGGAGCCGCCCTCGACGTACTTGACCTTGATGCCGGTCTTCGCCTCGAAGTCCTTGAAGACCTGGTCGTACCAGCCGTCGCCCTTCTCGCCCTTGAGGCCGTCGGCGCTGTAGACGGTGACGGTCTTCGCGTTCGAGTCGGCCGAGGAGTCGCCGCCGCAGGCGGAGAGCGTGGCGGCGAGGACGAGGCTGCCGGTGACGGCGGCGACCGGCTTGAGCAGGGTGAGGGTGTTTCTGTGCATGACGTTCGGGACTCCTGAGCTTCTCGGGTCAGCAGGGGTTCACGGGGTTCGAAAGAGGTTCGGCGGAGGTTCGGCAGGGCGCGCACACGGTGTGCGTGCGGTTCAGCGGAAGGAGGCTCTGGTGCGGATGCGGGAGACACCGAGCAGGACGAGCAGCGTCGTCCCCATGAGCACCACGGCGACGGCCGCGCCGGTGAACAGGGAGCCGCGGTCGGTGATCGCGAAGATCTGCACCGGAAGCGGGGTCCAGTCCGGCGGGTAGAGCATCATCGTGGCGCTCAACTCGCCCATGGACAGGGCGAAGCAGAGCCCCGCCGCCGCCGTCAGGGACGGCAGGAGCAGTGGCAGTTTCACCCGCCACAGCACCAGCAGCGGCCGGGCACCCAGGCTGGCGGCGGCCTGCTCGTACATCGGGTCGAGCCGCAGGATGGCAGCCGAAACCGACTGGTAGGCGAACGCCATGACAAGAACGGTGTGCGCCAGGATCACGATCCAGCGCGTCCCGTTGAGCAGCACCGGCGGCTTGGAGAACGCGACGAGGACGGCGAGCCCGACGACCACCGACGGCACGGCGACCGGCAGCACGAACAGGGCGTCCATGAACCGCCGTCCGCCCTTCTTCAGGGCGGCCGCGGCGAGCGCCGCCCACGCGCCGACGATCAGCGCGAGAACGCTCGCCGTGAGCGCGGTGACCAGGCTGGTGGTGAGCGCCTGGAGCGAGTCGCCGGTGGTCGCGGCGCCGTAGTGGCCGGTGGTGAACCCGGACGGGAAGGCCCCCGACCAGTTGGTGGCGAACGACGCGGCCACGATGACGAGCAGCGGCAGCGCGAAGACGGGCAGGAACAGGGCGAAGAAGACGGTCCAGGTGGCCCAGCGGCCGCCCCGGCTATGCACCAACACGACGGCTCACCACCCGGTAGAGGCCGTAGAGGCCGACGGAGATCGCGATGTTGACGACGGCGACGACACAGGCGGCCGGGTAGTCGGACTCCAGGATCGCCTTGCTATAGACGAGCATCGGCAGCGTGGTCACACCCTTGGCTCCGGTGAACAGGACGATGCCGAACTCGTTGAGGCACATCACCAGGACCAGCGAACCGCCCGCCGCGAGCGCGGGCAGCGCCTCCGGCAGGATCACCCGCCGTACGATCCTGGCCGGCCGGGCGCCGAGCGAGGACGCCACTTCCAGCTGGGCGGTGTCCAGTTGGGAGAAGGCGGCGAGCAGCGGGCGCATCACGAACGGGGTGAAGTACGTGATCTCCGCGAGCAGCACTCCCCAGGGCGTGGTCAGGAACTGGAAGGGCCCGCTGTGCGCGCCGGTGACGTCCGTCCACACGCCGTTGGCCATGCCGACCGTGCCGTAGACGAACAGCAGGGCGAGCGTGATCAGGAACGACGGGAAGGACAGGAACACGTCGATGAACTTCGCGACGGCCTTTCCGCCGGGGAACGGCACGAACGCGACGACCAGCGCGAGCAGGAACCCGAGCACCAGGCATCCCGCGGTCGCCCCGACCGCCAGCCACACGGTCGTGCCGAGCGCCTCGCGGAACGCGGTGGACGCGAACACGTCCGTGTAGGGCTGGAGGGAGGTGCCGCCGGAGTCCGGCGAGAAGGACTGCTGGACGACGAGGGCGAGGGGGTAGAGGAAGACGGCGGCGAGGATCAGGACGGGCGGCAACGCCCATGCGGCGGTGGGCAGTTGGCGCCTTGCCGTGCCGATCGGGGGATCCGCGGCCCCCGGTGCGGAACCGGTGGACACCGCCCCCGCTGCCGGATCACCGGCCAGTGCGGTCGAGCCGCGCCTACTCACCGCTGACCCCCGCGGCCAGCAGCACCGCGTCCTCGGCGGCGAAGTGCAGGGTGACCTCGTCGCCCAGGGCCGGGGTGACCCGGAGCTCGCGGACGTCCGCCTTCACCCGGTGCCCGTCGACATCGACGTACAGCCGGTGCGTCGACCCCCGCCACTGCACCTCGGCGAGCTTCCCGCGCAGCGCGTTCGGCCCGGCCCCGAGGCCGACCAGGTGCGGACGCACGCACAGCGTGGCCGTCGCGCCCCAGACCGCCTCGTCCGTGGCCACCGCGAGTTCCGTGCCGCCGAACAGCACGGATCCCGAACCCACGCGCACGGGAAGGAGGTTGGCGTTGCCGACGAACGAGGCCGTGAACTCCGTACGCGGCCGCCGGTACAGGTCCTGCGGGGTGCCGCAGTCCCGGAGGCGGGCCTGGTCCATGACCGCGATGCGGTCGGCCAGGGTGAGCGCCTCCACCTGGTCGTGGGTGACGTACAGGATCGAGACGTCCGGCAACTCCCGGTGCAGCCGCGCGAGTTCGGCCAGCATGCCGGAGCGCAGCTGGGCGTCGAGCGCGGAGAGCGGCTCGTCGAGGAGGAGGACGTCCGGGCGGATGGCGAGCGCGCGGGCGATGGCGACGCGCTGCTGCTGGCCGCCGGACAGCTCGCGCGGGTAGCGCTTGGCGTAGCTGTCCATGCCGGTCATCGCCAGGGCTTCGGCGACCCGCCCGGGGATCTGCCCCTTGGGCACCTTCTGGGCCTTGAGGCCGAAGGCGACGTTGTCCGCGACCCGCATGTGCGGGAACAGCGCGTACTGCTGGACGACCATGCCGATGCCCCGCTGGTGGGGCGGCAGACCGGTCACGTCGCGGTCGCCGATGAACACCCGCCCGCGCACCGGCCGGACGAACCCGGCGACGGCGCGCAGCGCGGTGGTCTTGCCGGATCCGGAGGGGCCGAGCAGCGCCATCACCTCGCCGGGCTCGACGGTCAGGTCGAGCGAGTCGAGGACGACGTTGCCGTGGTAGGCGACGGTGACGCCGTCGAAGCGGATGCCGCTGCGGCGCGGCACTCCCGGCGGGGCGGCGCCGCTCACTCGCCCTGCTCCAACTCGGCTATCAGGTCCGGGAGTTCGGCGACGGAACCGAGCACATGGGTGGCGCCGGCCGTGGCGAGGGCCGCCTTGTCGTGCGCCCCGGTGAGGACGCCCGCGACCATCCCGGCGCCGGAGCGCACGCCGCTGAGCATGTCGTACGAGGTGTCGCCCGCCACCGCGATGTCGCGTACGGAGTCGACGGCGCCGGTGCGCAGGAAGGCGCTGAGCACCATGTCGGGGTAGGGGCGGCCGCGGCCGCCCGCGTCGGCCGGGCACAGGGTGAGCGGGACGAGGTCCTGCCAGCCGAGCGCCTTGAGGATCGCGTCCTGGGTGACCCGGGCGAACCCGGTGGACAGGACCACCGTCCGCCCTTCCGCGGCGAGCCGCTCGATGGCCTCGCGGGCACCCGGGACGGGGGCGATGAGGCCGCCGTCGACGAGCGTCCCGTACGCCTCCTCGAAGGCGGTGTTGGCCGTCTGCGCCTTGTCCTCGTCGCCGAAGAGGTGCCGGAAGACGGAGATCTTGGACTCGCCCATGGTGGCGCGGACGTAGTCGAGCATCGTGGCGTGCTCGGCGGAGCCCGGCTCGACGCCGAGCCGCCCGGCGGCGCTCGCGAAGGCCCGCTCGACGAGCCCGCCGTCGGCGACGGTGGTGCCCGCCATGTCGAGCACGATCAGCTTGTACGTGGTCGTGGGGCCGAGGGCGGCCGTCTGATTGCGCATGGTCGATTCGCCTGTGGTCATTGAGGTCAACTTCCTTACCAGTCCAGCTCGTTGGCGGTCTGCTCGGCGATGGCGGGCGAGCAGGTCATGCCCCGTCCGCCCGGTCCGGTCACCAGCCAGACCCCGTCCCGCACCTGCTGGCGGTGCACTACGCGCGAGGTGTCGGTGCACTGGGCGTAGACCCCGGCCCAACGGCGCTGGATCTTGGGCAGCGGCCGGCCGAGGAAGGACTCGACGACCCCGACGAGGTGCTCGTACGGCTCCTCCAGCACATCGAAGGCGAAGGGGTGCTCGTACTCGTGCGTGTCGCCGATGGTCAGCCCGCCGTCCGCGCGCTGCACCATGAGCAGCTGCATCTTGTGCGCGGCGGCGGTCGCCTCCTGGGCCTGCCCGCCGTTCAGCGCGTCGAGCGCCTCGCTCGCGTACGCCGGGTAGTAGCGGAAGCTGTCGGCGTCGGCGATGGAGGTGGTGAGCGGCTCACCCAGCGGGGCGGTCTGCATCATCTGGAGGCGTACGCGCCGCACGGGCAGCTCGGGGGCGAGTTCGCGGACGAGGCCGCCGAGCCAGGCGCCCGTGCACAGGACGACCGTGTCGCCGGTGTGCACATCGCCGTGGTCGTCGCGGACCGCACTGCCGTGCGCGCCCTCGACGACCTCGCGGACCTCCCTGCCGCCCAGGAAGGTGTAGCGCCCGGAAGCCAACAGCTCGGCCTTCAGTGCGAGTTGAGCGGTGCGGGGCTCGACGGCGGCGTCCCGCTCGCACCACAGGGCGGCCCGGAAGTCGCCGCGCAGGGCCGGGTTGAGGGCGCGCGTCTCGTCGGCGGTGAGGAGCTTGTAGCCGCGTGCGGCGGCATCCTCGCGGGCCAACGCGGCCTCGGCGACGGCGAGTTCCAGATCGGTACGCAGGGGGGTCAGCGAGCCGTTGGCCCGGAAGCCGAGCCCGGGGACGCGCTTGCCGATCCCCTCCCACAGCTCGCGGGCGCGCAGCGCGGTGTCCAGCTCCTCGCCGCCGGCCCGGCCACTGATCCATATCTGGCCGAAGTTGCGGAGCGAAGCCCCGCGCGCCTCGCTCTCGCGCTCGATGTGTACGACCTCGTGGCCGCGTTCCACTGCGTGCCAGGCGTGCATGGTTCCCACCACGCCGGCTCCAACGACGATGACTCTCACGGCGGCAACGCTCCTCGGGACGGGTGTCCCGGGCCGGTCCTGTTGGCAACGGGACGGTGAACGAGTCCCCAAGCTTGGACTAGACCCGTTACCTTCTCGTTATCCCCCGCCCGACGGCACGGCACCCCCGTCCGGGGCTCCGCCCCGCGCCCCGTACCGCGCCTGAAGGCCGCTCGTCCTCAAACGCCGGACAGGCTGAAGACGCCCCCATGCGGCCGGCATCGAGGCCTTTGGGGCCACCTACAGAGGGCACGACCGACGGGGCTCCGGGTCACCTACAAGGGGCGCGGGACTGTGACACCGCGCGACTCCCGCCGGGGTGGGCGCGACCAAGGGCGACTCCGGATCACCCACAAGGGGCGCGGGACTGTGACACCGCGCGGCTCCCGCCGCGGTGCGCGCGACCAAGGGCGACTCCGGGTCACCTACAGGGGCGCGGGGAACTGCGCGACCAGCCACCCACGGCGGACGGACGAGAACGGGGTTGGGGGCGCGGGACTGTGACACCGCGCGACTCCCGCCGCGGTGCGCGCGACCAAGGGCGACTCCGGGTCACCTACAGGGGCGCGGGGAACTGCGCGACCAGCCACCCACGGCGGACGGACGAGAACGGGGTTGGGGGCGCGGGACTGTGACACCGCACGGCTCCCGCCGGGGTGGGCGCGACCAAGGGCGACTCCGGGTCACCTACAGGGCGCGGGGAACTGCGCGACCAGCCACCCACGGCGGACGGACGAGAGCGGGGTTGGGGGCGCGGGACTGTGACACCGCGCGGCTCCCGCCGCGGTGGGCGCGACCAAGGGCGACTCCGGGTCACCCACAAGGGGCGCGGGACTGTGACACCGCGCGGCTCCCGCCGCGGTGGGCGCGACCAAGGGGGGCTCCGGGTCACCCACAAGGGGCGCGGGGAACTGCGCGACCAGCCACCCACGGCGGACGGACGAGAACGGGGTTGGGGGCGCGGGGAACTGCGCGAACGGCCCCCGCGGTCCGCAGCCGGGGCCGGGGTCAGGGGCGGGGGCGGGGCCGCGGGCCGGAAGGCGGCCGGGGTCGTACAGCCGGGCCGGGGCTCGCCAGGGGCTAGCGGCCGAGGTGGGTCGTGAAGGAGAACCGGTCCCCCCGGTACAGCGTCCGGACCCGCTCCAGCGGAGCCCCCGCCGCGTCACGCGAAACCCGATGAATCAGCAGCATCGGCAGCGCCGGCGGAGTCCCGATGAGCAGAGCCTCCCGCGGCGTCGCAAGCACGGTCTCGATGCGCTCGTCCACGTCACCGAGCGTGAGACCCAGCCGGTCGCGCAGATAGGCGTAAAAGGAGGAGTCGGGCTCGAAGTCCCGGTCCAGATCGGGCAGCCGGGCCACCGACGCGTACGTGCTCTCCAGCCCCATCCGCTCGTCGTCGGCGAGCAGCACCCGCTCCATGTGCCAGACGGGCTCGCCCCGTTGGAGCCCGGTCTCGGCGGCGAGCGCGGGCGGGCACGGGAAACGTTCGAGGGCGATGAGGTGACGTCCCGGCTTACGGCCCTGACGGCGCACGCCCTCCGTGTAGCTCGCGAGCGAGAGCGGCTGCTCCAGCTTCGCCCCCGCCACCACGGTGCCCCGTCCCTGACGGCGGAGCCGGCCTTCGAGCAGCAGCTCACGCAGCGCCTGACGCACCGTCTCGCGGGCGACCTCGTACCGAAGGGCCAGATCGCGCTCGGTCGGCAGTGGATCACCCTCCCCCAACTCGTCGACGAGCAGGGCCACTTGAGCCTTGACGGCGTAGTACTTGGGGATGCGCCCATGGTCCGGGACACCGGAGCGGATGGGGGCGCCCGGCGCCTGGTTCTCGGGGTATCCGAGCGGCCCGGGACGGCTGGCCTGCGCGAGGGGGCCGGTCGGTTCGGGGCCGCCGGTCAAGGGGTCGTTCGGGTTTTCCACAAGGTCGATGCTCGCACGGCCAGGTGAACGACCGGGGCCGACCGGGGCCGCCCGGGGCCGCCCGGGGCCGACCGGGGCCGACCGCTCAGCGGCCCCGCACCCGCGGCCCCCGCGAAGCGACGACCAGGGCCGCGCCCGCGATCAGGAGCACGACCGCCGTGAGCGCGAGGCGGGTCAGCGCGCTGCCGCGTCCGGTCGCGGCGAGTTCGTCGTCGATCCGGTGCAGCAGATCGCCCTCGGGCACGATCTCGAAGCGGTAGTCGCCGGACTCCCCCACCCACTGCCCGTCGCTCCCCCGGCGCTGCACGACCGCCGCGTTCGCCGTGATCGTGTCGGGCACGGCGTCGGCGGTGAAGCCCAGCCGCACCGGCACGGTGAGCGTCTTGCCGGGGGCGATGACGAAGCCGGGGAAGCCGTCGTCGAAGACGCCGATGTGTTCGTCCTCGTCCGTCCTGATGAAGGCGACCGGGTGCGTGCGGCCGGTGGCCGGGTCGTCGAACTCCATCTTGAGCTGGGTGTTCTTCAAGGTCCGGTCCCGGTCGACCAGGACGAGCACGGGGTGGACCGCGTCGCAGGTCTCGTGCGCGGTATTGGTGAGGTCCAGCGACCAGGCCTGGCGGCCCGCGCCGGGCTCGTACTCGGCGGGCCCCCCGTGGATCTTGGTGTCCAGGGGGAACGCGGCCCCGGTCCCGGCGGCGCAGAGCGGGAGCTTCAGCGAGAGCGGCGGGTCGACGGGCGCCGCGGCGACGACCGGCTTGCGCGGTGCGAGGTCGTGACGGCCGGGCGGCAGCCCGCCGTCGTCGGCCGCGGCCACTCCCGCGAGCGGGGCGAGGAAGGCGGCGGCCACCGCGGTGACGAGGGCGGTACGCAGTCGCATGAGGGGCCTTTGCTGCTCGCGGCGTGCGGGGTCCGGTGGCCGCCGCCCGTCCGGATGCGGGTCCTCCGGTCGAGCCCGGCCGTGAATCCGCGAGCCTGCCATGCCCCTGCCCACGGTCCGGGCCGCCACGTCCGGGCCGGCCGCCGGACCCCGTGAAGACCGCCCCATCAGCCCAATATCGGCCCATCGTATGGACGTTCCGCAGCGCCACCCGGGCCCGTCACCCGGCCGCCTGCCACGACCACCCACGACCCCGACCCCGACCAGGGGAACGCCCTACGGGTACGCCACGTTCGCGCGACCGAAGACGGGGACGAGGACGAGCTGGGCCGCGCCCTCGGCCACGGAGTGGGGTCCACCGGCGGCCGCGCGGACCGGGATCGCGGGGGCGCCGCCGCGCCGCGCCCGCTCCTCGACGACCGCGTTCACGCCCCGTACGAAGGTGTCCTGGTCGGCGACGACCTTGCGGCCGCCGAGCAGCACCGCGTCGATGTCGAGCAGCCCGACCAGGTTGGCGGCCCCCACCCCGAGGAAACGGGCCGCGGCGGCGATGTCCCCGCGGGCCACCGAGGCCAGGCAGAGCGCCTCGATGCACCCGCGCCCGCCGCAGCCGCACACCGGCCCGCCGAGCAGGATCGTCTGGTGTCCGAACTCCCCCGCCCCGGTCCGGGCACCGCGGTGCAGCGCCCCGCCGAGGACGAGCCCCGCGCCGAGGCCGCTGCCCAGGTGCAGGTACGCGAACGACTCCGCCCGGGTGTCGGCGCGCAGGGCGAGGCCGAGGGCGGCCGCGTTGGTGTCCTTGTCCAGGAAGACCTTCTGGCCCAGGCGTTCGGCGAGCGCGTCGCGCAGCGGGAAGCCGTTCCAGTGCGGGACACCGGTGACCCGGTGCAGCACCCCGCTCTCGTGGTCGAGCGGCCCCGGCATGGCCACGCCGACGCCCAGCACCCGGCGCCCGCCGGTCAGCGCCTCGGCCTCGGCCGCGGCCGCCTCCACCACCCGTGCGGGCTCCGCGCCGAGATCGAGCGGGACGGTCCTGGCGCCGACCAGGGTGCCCGCGAGGTCGACGAGGACGGCGGTCAGTTCGTCGCGGTCCAGGTGCAGCCCGATGGCGTGCGCGGCGGACGGGACGAGCTTGAGCACGGTGCGCGGCTTGCCGCCGGTGGAGGCGCGGCGGCCCGCCTCGGTGGCCGTGCCCTCGTCCCGCAGCCGCCCGGTGATCTTGCTGACGGCCTGCGGGGTGAGGCCGGTCCGCTCGGCGAGCTCCAGTCTGCTGATGCCCTCCTCGCCCGCCGCGCGCAGCAGGTCGAGCACCAGCGCGGCGTTGTGGTTGCGCAGTGTCGGCAGGTTCGCCCCCGTATTGCTCCTGTTCACCGACCCATTGTCCCTCTTGCTTGCACTTTGGCAACAGCGTTGCTTAAGTGGATGCATGAAGGATCCCATGAACGCTCCCCAGACCGACGGCCTCCGCGTGGGACTCGTGGGCTACGGCCTTGCGGGTTCCGTCTTCCACGCCCCGCTGATCGCCGCGACCGAGGGCCTCGTCCTCGACACGGTCGTCACCTCGAACCCCGAGCGCCAGGCGCAGGCCCGCGCCGAGCACGGCGACGCGCTGCGCTTCGCCGGCTCCCCCGAGGAGCTGTACGACGCCGGTCTCGACCTGGTCGTGATCGCCTCGCCGAACAAGACGCACGTCCCGATCGCGACCGGCGCGCTCAAGGCCGGCCTGCCGGTCGTCGTGGACAAGCCGCTGGCCGGCACGGCGGACGAGGCCCGCGCCCTCGCAGCGCTCGCGGAGGAGCGCGGCCTGCTGCTCTCGGTCTTCCAGAATCGCCGCTGGGACAACGACTTCCTGACCCTCCAGCGGCTGCTCGCGGACGGCGAGCTCGGCGAGGTCCAGCGCTTCGAGTCGCGCTTCGAGCGGTGGCGGCCGCAGCCCAAGGGCGGCTGGCGCGAGTCGGGCGACCCGTCCGAGATCGGCGGCCTCCTCTACGACCTGGGCAGCCATGTCGTGGACCAGGCGCTCGTCCTGTTCGGCCCCGCCCTGCGCGTCTACGCCGAGGCCGATGTGCGCCGCCCCGGCGCCGAGGCGGACGACGACACCTTCATCGCGATCACGCACGCGGGCGGCGTCCGCTCGCACCTCTACGTCAGCGCGACGACCGCTCAACTCGGGCCGCGCTTGCGCGTGTTGGGCTCGGCGGCGGGCTATGTGAAGTACGGCCTCGACCCCCAGGAAGCGGCCCTGCGCGAGGGCAAGCGGCCCGGCGCGGACAAGCCCTGGGGCGTGGAGCCGCAGTCGCTGTGGGGTCATCTCGGCTCCGGCGAGTCCCCCCTGACCGGTGGCGGCGCCCCGGTGGAAACCGTCCCCGGCGACTACCCGGCGTACTACGCGGCCATCGCGAAGGCCCTGCGCGAGGGCGGCGAGCCGCCGGTCACCGCGCACGAGGCCGCCGCCGCGCT
The DNA here is from genome assembly GCF_002803085.1 of Streptomyces sp. CB01201. GTDB lineage: Bacteria > Actinomycetota > Actinomycetes > Streptomycetales > Streptomycetaceae > Streptomyces > Streptomyces hundungensis. The sequence continues at coordinate 16,123 of NZ_NNBJ01000018.1, forward strand.
CGACGTCCTGGAGGCGGCCCGCCGCTCGGCCCGCGAGGGCGTCACGGTGGAGCTGGCACTGTGAGGGCGCGGGACACGGCGGCGAAGCCGGAGACGGCGGAGTCGGGCCCGGCCGCAGCGGCCGGCAAGGCCCCCGCGGCACCCCCGGAGACGGACCCGACGGCTTCCCTGGAGGCAGACCCGGCGGCTTCCCTGAAAGCGAACCCGGTGGCTTTCCTTGAGGGCGAGCAACAGCGCCTGGTCCTGCGGCAGTTCACCTACGAGGACGCCTGGAACCTGGGCATGCTGCTGCGCGAACTCGCCGTGGCACGCAACGCCCCGGTCGCCATCGACGTACGGCACGGCACACGCCAGGTGTTCCGCTGCGCGCTGCCCGGCTCCAGCGCCGACAACGACGCGTGGATCGACCGCAAGCGCCGGGTCGCCGAGCGCTACGCGGCCCCGTCCTTCCTGGTCGGCGCCCGCTTCCGCGCGAAGGGCACGACGTTCGAGGAGTCGTCCCGGCTCGACCCCAACTCCTTTGCCGCGCACGGGGGTTCGTATCCCGTGACGGTCGAGGGCGTCGGGGTCGTGGGCACGGCGACGGTGTCGGGCCTGCCGCAGGCGGAGGACCACGCACTGGTGGCCGAGGCGCTGACGCGACTGGTCGGCGGCCTCGGCCACCCGGGCGGTCCGGTCAACAGCCCCGGCCACAGGGTCGATTGACGGCTGCTACTTCCACAGCCCCTTCGGCTTGCGGGTCACCGCGAGGGTGATGCCGCCGGCCGCGACGAGCGTGACCGCGAGCCCGCCGATCAGGATCGTCGTGTCGGAGGACGTTCCGGTGTCGGGCAGTTCCCCGCCGCCGGAGTCCCCGCCCGTGCCGGTGCTCCCACCGGTGTCCCCGCCGGTGTCCCCGCCCGTGTCCCCGCCCGTGCTCATGCCTCCCGAGTCCGGAGGGGTGGGCGTGGGCGGTTCGGGTGTCGGGGGCTCGGGGGTGGGCGTCGGCGGCTCGGGGGTCGGGTCCGGAGGCTCGGGCGTCGGAGTGGGCGGCTCGGGGGTGGGCGTCGGCGGCTCGGGGGTCTCCTTGCAGCTGGGCAGGTCCCCGTTGAAGGGATAGGCGTGGAACTCCTGCCCGCCCCCGCCGCCCACCACGGAGCTGTGGGTGAGCGAACCGACCGTGAAGAAGCGCCCGTTGACCCCGGGCAGCGTGACCGTCGTCGTACTGTCGGGGTTGCCGACCAGCACACTGCCGGAGAGCTGCCCGCTGCCGCGGAGCCGGACGGTGCCGGCGTCGGGGAAGTTCCACAGCAGCCGGTCCCGCAGCGCGGGCGGGAGCATGCCCATGTAGGTGTTGATCTCGCGCGCGGCACCGGTGAGGTTGACCAGGACGGTGGCCCCCTCCGGGATGCCGGTGAACCGGAACCCCTGGGCCCCGCCGCCGGACGTGGCGAGATCGAAGTCGACGTTGAAGACCTGGATGGCGGACTTTCCGTCCCCGGTGAACACGGTCTCGCTGCCGTTGTTCTTCGCGGTGCCGGTGGCGGCCCTCGGCTTGCCGCCGACGTAGGCGTAGCAATGGCTGGCCGCGGCGAGGTTCGGCTTGAGCTTGGCGTACGGGGCGGCCGCTTCGGGGTCGTGGACGGCGCGGGGCCGGACGGTGCCGCTCAGGGTGCCGCCGTGGCGGACGATCCCGGAGACCGCGCCCTCCTCCGCGAGGAGGCGCTGCCCGGTGGCGACGGTGACGTTCTTGCCGGTGGTCAGGAAGGCGGTGCCGTTGTCCGGCGGCACGCGTGAGCCGACTCCGGCGACGCCCACGTTGTAGACCTGGGAGACGCCGGCCGCCTTGTTCTGGTCGAAGTTCCCCAGGACGACGACCTTGCCCTCGGCCTCGGCGGCGGCCTGCCGCACGAGGAAGTCCCCGCCGACGAAGATGTTGATGTTGTTGTCCCGCCCGGCGAGGGGCCCGTTGTTGGGGTCCGGGTAGGGATTGACGGGGCAGTTGCTCCCCTTGCAGGGCCCGAGCCCGTCCGGCAGCGGATCGGCGAACCCGAGCGTGGCCAGGCCGCCCACCACGACGGCCGCCCCCACGACGACGGCCGAGGCGGCGGCCGCCCGTCTCCGAATCCCCGGCGCAACCTTTGGCGCAGTTCCTGGCGCAGTTCCTGGCGCATTTCGCATAGGAGCAATATGCGAAGTTAAGCCCGGAGTTCCACCGAGACACGCACGAACCCGCCCCCGTCCGGCGCACTCGCCCCGCCGAGCAGGGGGTGTGCCCCGCCCAACCAGGGCAACCCGGCCGCCCCGGGTCCCTGGCCGAGCCAGGGGTGCGCAGCCGCAGGTGGCCGCCACAACCACCGGGGCACGCGGCCGGCCGAAGACGACCGCCACAACCACCCGGGCACACAGCCCGCCGAAGACGACCGCCACAACCACCCGGGCACACAGCCCGCCGAAGACGACCGCCACAACCACCCGGGCACACAGCCCGCCGAAGACGGGCCTCACGACCACCGCGGCACACCGCCCGCCGAAGACGGGCGTCACGACCACCGGGAGGCGGCCGCCAACGCAACAGGAACCGCCCACGGGGGGCTCAGCCGATCAACCCCGCCGAACGGGCGGGCGGGTGGGAAAGAGGCCCGCCGCAGGCGGGCGTCGCGAGCACCGGCGGGCGGCCGCCGACGCAACCGCAACCACCCACAGGTGGCTCAGCCTCACGAGCGGGCCGAACGGGGTAGGGGTCCCCCCTGCTCCTTAAGAGCTTGGGGGAGGGTGGGAAAGGGCAAGGGCCGCAGGCCCAAGCCCCCGACCCCAACCCCAACCCCAACCCCAACCCCACCCCCGCCGGAGGCGCTACGCGCTCTTCAGCCCCTGCCGCTGCCGCCCCAGCCCCTCGACCTCCAGCTCGACGACGTCCCCCGCCCGCAGGTACGGCTTGGGCTCGGGCTGCCCCATGGCGACCCCCGCGGGGGTCCCCGTGTTGATGACGTCCCCCGGGTACAGCGTCATGAACTGGCTGACGTACCGGACGACCTCCGCGACGGGGAAGATCTGCTGAGCCGTCGACCCGTCCTGCTTGAGCTCCCCGTTGACCCAGAGCTTCAGCGAGAGCGCCTGCGGGTCCGGGACCTCGTCCCGGGTGACCAGCCACGGCCCGAGCGGGTTGAACGTCTCGCAGTTCTTGCCCTTGTCCCACGTGCCGCCGCGCTCGATCTGGAACTCCCGCTCCGACACGTCGTGCGACACCGCGTACCCGGCGACGTACGCCAGCGGGTCCTCGTCGTCGCTCACGTACCGCGCGGTACGGCCGATGACGATGGCGAGTTCGACCTCCCAGTCCGTCTTCTCCGAGCGGCGCGGCACGAGCACCGTGTCGTTCGGCCCGACGACCGTGTCCGCCGCCTTGAAGAAGATGACGGGCTCGGCCGGAATCGCCGCCCCGGTCTCCTCGGCGTGGTCGTGGTAGTTCAGCCCGATGCACACCACCTTGCCGATCCGCCCCACCGGCGGCCCGATGCGCGCACCGGAGTCGGCGAGCGCGGGCAGCACGCCGGTGTCCGCCGCGGCACGTATCCGGTCCAGGGCGAACTCGTCGGCGAGCAGTGCGCCGTCGATGTCGCTCACAAGGCCGGACAGGTCCCGCAGGGTCCCGGCGGCGTCGAGCAGCGCCGGACGCTCCTCACCGGCGTTGCCTACGCGCAGCAGCTTCATGGTCAGTCTCCCTTGGTCGAGCCGGGCCCGGCCGATGGGTAGCGGCCATCGGAGGATCGTCCGATCCTCCAAGGAAGACGTCCAGTCCGCAAGACCCCGTTCACAAACTGGACCGTAACCAGGGTGCGGGGTGCTATGCGGCGGCCATCGGCGGTGCTACGCGACCGGGGCCAGCGCGGCGGGCGCGGGCAGCATGTCCTTGTAGAGGAAGGCGCGCTCGACGGCGGTCCAGGTGGTGCTGGTCACGAGGTAGAGCGCGGCGGCGAGCGGCACCACGGCGACGCTGAACAGCGTGGCGAAGGACAGCAGCGGCATGAACTTGTTCATCGCCGCCATCCCCGGCACCGCGTCCTGCCCGCCCGGCGCGACGACCGGGTTGGCCGCCATCTGCCGCTTCATCCGCCGGAAGTTGAAGGTGGCCACGGCCGCGACGACGGCGAACAGAGCGAGGTACACGAGCCCGCTCGGCCCGAAGACCCCGCCGTCGCCGAGCGCCCGCGTCCAGTTCCCGCCGAGGGGTGCCGCGAAGAGGGTGTGGTCGAGCAGCCCGTTCGCCCCGCCGCCGATCCGCGCGCTGGAGAACAGGTGGTAGAGCAGGAAGAACGCCGGCATCTGGAGCAGGCTCGGCAGGCAGCCGGACAGCGGCGACACCTTCTCCGCGGCATGCAGCTCCATGACCGCTTTCTGGAGTGCCTTGCTGTCCTTGCCGTGCTTCTCACGCAGCGCGGTCAACTGCGGCCGCAACCTGGCTTGCGCCTTCTGGCCCCGCGCTGCCTGCCGCGACAGGGGGTGAACAGCGAGACGTACAAGAGCAGTGAAGAGCACGATCGCCGCGGCCGTGGACGCACCGTGGAAGAGCGGTTCGAGCAGTGCGGCCAGATGCGCGGCAAGGCTCGCGAAAGCGCTGAAGAGTGAGGTGAACATGGCGAAGCCCTCCGGGGCGTCTCGTCAGGAATGACACGTGGGCAATGACACGTGGGCGCACATGCGTGATGCGCCGGTCGGCATGACGAGCCGGGCGGAGCGGAGGTACGGAGGTGCCCCTACGCGGCCGTCGGGACGAGGGCCCCGGGCGCTCGGGGGCGGGGCCGCCCGGAGGCGTCGGGGTCGCGCTGCGGCAGGAAGGCGGTACGCCGTTCCCGGTCCCGGATCGCGGTACGCACCCGGGTGCGGGCCACCTGCGGGACCGCTCGCGAGGCGAGCGTGGCGCAGACGGCGAGCGCGGACCCCGCGGCGGCGGTCGCGGCGAGCGCGACGGCGGCCGAGAGCATGCCGCCCTCGACGAGGACGGCCTGGGCCAGCAGGAAGAGGAAGAGCCCGAACAGCGGCCGGGCGAGCCGTGCGCAACGCGCTATGACGCCGCTCATGCCGCCCTCCCTCGCTCTGGCTCCACCGGGGTTTTCCCTCCAGCCGTTATACACGACGCCCGGACGGGGGCCGCCGCCGGAAGGGCGCGATCGCCGACCCGGCTCAGCGCGGCTGGAGTTCGAGCGGCGCCAGCAGCCGCCTCGGGGCCCGCAGCGCACGGCTCACGGCGTCCTCGGCGGGCCCGAGCCCGGGCCCGGGCCGCATCTCGACGTCCGCCGGGTCGACAGCCCGCCCGCACGCCCGGCACTCCCCGTACGACCCGAGCTCGGTACCGCACTCGGCATGGTGGAAGGTCCGCATCGGCCGCGCGTCCGGGTTGAACGCCCGCCCCCACAGCCCGAGCGCCCGCAGCGCGGGCCACAGCCCCCACCCCAGTTCCGTCGGTACGTACTCGTCGCGCGGCGGCGACTCCTGGTAGCGGCGCTTCTCCAGGACCCCGGCCTCGGTGAGCGACTGGAGCCGGGCGGCGAGCACGGCCCGCGGGATCTTGAGGTGGACCAGGAAGTCGTTGTAGCGCCGTACGCCGTACAACGCGTCCCGCACGACGAGCAGTGTCCAGCGCTCGCCGATGATCTCCAGCGCCCGCGCGATGGAGCACTCCTGCGCCGCGTAGTCGTAGTCCTTGCCGAGAGCCATGCACCCCAGCCTACCGCCTGGGTTCACTGAACGAACCTTCGGTGCTAGGGTCGGAGGCACGGCAGGTTCGTTCACTGAACCCGCCACGACGCGGGGCCGAAGGAACCGTGACCCGACGCGCACCCCTGAGCACGACCGAACACGACCGAACCGGACGACGCGTCGAACCGGACCACGCCTTGGTGAGGGAAGCCATGACGCAGGCAGCACGCAACATCCGCTCCACCGAGGCCGAGGCCGGGGTCGAGACCGGGGTCGAGGTCGAGGCCGGGTTCGAGACCGGGGTCGAGGCCAGGGCCGAGGTCGAGGCCGGGGTCGAGGCCGGGTTCGAGACCGGGGTCGAGGCCAGGGCCGAGGCCACGACCGAGGTCGCACCAGCGAACGCGAACGCGAGCGCAACAGGGACAGCGAGCGCGACCGCGACCCCGCCCCCGACCGCGACCCCGATCACACGGCCACGCCGAACCGTCGGACCGGCCGTCCGCCCCGGCGCCACACTCGCCGTCACCAGCGCCGCGACCGCCGTCGCGCTGATGAACTACACCGCCCCGATGCTGACCCTGCCCGGCATGACCGCGTCCTTCCACACCGCGCTCTCCGCCCAGGCCTGGCTGCTGAACGGCGCCCCGCTCGGCCTCGCCGCACTGCTCCTGATCGCCGGCAGCCTCGCCGACGACCACGGCAGACGCCGGGTCTTCCTGGCCGGCACCCTCGCCCTCGGCATCACCATGGGGCTCGGCGCGCTCGCCCCGACCACGCTGACCTTCACCCTCGCCCGGGTCGCGCAGGGCATGGCGTCCGCCGCCATCCTCGCCAGCAGCCTCGGCCTGCTCGTCGCCGCCTTCCCGGCCGGCTCCGCCCGCATCCGCGCCACCGGAGTGTGGGGCGCCTTCGTCAGCGGCGGCATCGCGCTCGGACCGCTCCTCGCCGGCTCCCTGGCCGCCCTCAACTGGCGCCTGATATATGGAGTGTTGGCCGTGCCGGCGCTGATCACGGCCGGGTTCGCACTGCGCGCCCTCACCGAGTCGCGGGCCCCGCGCGGCGGGCGTCCGGACGTGTCGGCCGCGTTCACCCTGAGCCTGGCGTTCACCGCGCTGATCGGCGCGCTGACACTCGGCCGCGACGGCTGGCTGCGCCCCGGAGTGCTCGTTCTGCTGGCGGCCGCCGCCGTCCTGACGGCCGTCTTCGTCCTGGTCGAGCGCCGCGCCACGTCCCCGATGATCGACCTGGCACTCTTCCGCCGCGCCGAGTTCCTCGCCTCCTCGGCGGGCGCCCTGTTCACCGGTCTCGCCGTGATCGGCTTCTTCAGCTATCTGCCCGCCCTGCTCAGCCGCTCGCTCGGCACCTCGCCGATGAACGCGGCCTGGCTTTTCGTGCTGTGGTCGGGCTCCGCCTTCGTGGTCGCGCTCCAGGCCAGACGCCTCGCGAGCCGGGTCGCCGCCCGGCACCAACTGGCCATCGGCTTCGTCCTGCACGCGGCCGGAGTCCTCGCGATGCTGGGCGCCCTCACCTCCGGCCCGCTCCCGCGCCTGATCCCCGGCCTCCTCCTCGCGGGCATCGGCAGCGGCCTCCTGAACGCGGCGCTCCCCCGCCTCGCCGTCGAATCGGTTCCGGCCGAGCGCGCGGCGATGGGCTCCGGCGCCAACAACACGGCCCGCTACATCGGTTCGTCGGCGGGCGTCGCCCTGACGATCGCGGTCGCGCCGGCGGGCCCGAACACCGTACTCGTCCTCTCGGCGGCCCTCGCGGCGCTGGCGGCGGCACTCACCGTGATGCTGCGCTCGCGCGCGCGGCCCGGACTGTCCGGGTAGTCCGCCGTACTCAGGCGACTCCCCGAGTAGTCCGCTGCGCTCAGGCGACTCCCCGGGTAGTCCGCTGCGCTCAGGCCCGCAGCGGGGCGGTCTCCCCCGCGTCATCGGGATCATGGATCGGATCGCGGGCCAGTACGTCACCCGCCACCGGTTCCCGCTGCGCCCCGAGGAAGGAAAGAGCAAGCGCCACAAGGAGGTTGACGCCGAGGGCGACGATCCCCGCGTTGACACCCCACACCGGGTCGTGGTCCGTGAACACGAACCCACAGACCACCGCGACCCCCACCGCGAGCCCCGCAAGGCCCCCCACGAGTGTCAACTTCCGCCACACAAGCCCCAGTAGCAGCATCGGCAGCAGCTGAGCCATCCCCTCGTAGGAGATGAGCGAGAGCCGTACGAGGGTGTTGGGCACGGTGTACGTCATGAGCAGGGCGAGCGCCCCCGCGACGACGACCACGACCTGCGAGGCCTCCTTCTGCCGGTCCCGCAGCCGGGGCACGAGCGAGAGCACACTGCGCCCCCACATGGTGCCGATGACCAGCATGAACACGGCCATCGGCACGATGGACGAGAGCGCCGCCGCCACCCCGATCAGGCCGACGGTCCAGGCGGGCAGCGAGTCGACGACCAGCTTGAACAGGGCGAGATTGGAGTCGGCCCCGGCCAGCCCCGGCACGACGAAGATCGCGGCCATCCCGAGCAGCATCGGCACGAAGAGCAGCACGTTGTAGGCGGGCAGCAGGACGGCGTTGCGCCGCAGGGCGTCGGCGTTGCGCGCCCCGAGGTAACCGGCGACGGTGGTCGGGAAGATCACCACGGTGAGGGAGTTGAGGACGGATGTGGTGGCGAACCACGCCTGTCCGAACGCCCCGCCGTGGCCGGGCAACGTAAGCCAGTCGCTCTTCTCGTTCACGACGCGGTCGACGAAGTCTCCGTACCCGCCGAAGTAGTGCAGCGGCACGTAGATCGCCAGGAAGGCGAGGGTGGCGATGACGAGCACGTCCTTCAGGACCGACACCCAGGCGCTGCCACGCAGCCCGCTGACCACCACGAACCCCGTGGTGACCGCGAAGGCGACGAAATAGGCCCAGTTGAGGGAGATGGCCCCGTAGGAGATGGTCGACACGACCACGCCCATGCCGGTGATCTGCAACTGGACGTACGGCAGCAGGAACACGGTGGCGAGCAGCGCGACGAGCGCCCCCACCCAGGGCCGGCCGTACCGGTGGGCCACCATGTCGGTGATCCCCACCAGGCCGTGCTTCTTGGCGTACGCCCACAACATGGGCCCGACCACATAACCGACGGCATAGCCGCAGGACATGTAGGCGACCACATACAGCACCGGCGCACCGTAGTTGTAGCCCCAGCCCGCGGCGCCCAGATAGCTGAAGCTGGTGTAGCTCTCGCCGGCCATCAGCACCCAGATGAACACGGTCCCCAGACTGCGCCCGCCCACCGACCACTCGGCGAGCCCACCGCCCCCGCCGCCCCGGCCGCGCACGGCGAACAGCCCGAGGGCGACGGTGGCGACCATGAAGACACCGAAGACGGACGTGGCGACGGCGGCGCTGCTCATCGGGCCCTCCTCTGCCGTGCGCCCTTGTGATCGCCCCGCCAGGTGAGCCAGATGGCGAGCGGAGTGACCACGGTCGCGAGCAGCAACCAGAAGAAGAGGAACGGGAGTCCGAGGACCACGGGCCGCACCTTGTTCACGAAGGGCAGCGCCCCCAGGTACAGCAGATAGGGCACCCCCAGCCAGAGCAGATGTGTTCGACGACGACGCATCCTTGAACGCTAGCGCGGACGGCTGCCCCGCAATTTGCCCCACACCACAAGCCGGTAGGTGGAGGTGAACTCGGGCGTGCAGGTGGTGAGCGTGATGTAACGCCCGGGCGCGCTGTACCCGTACGAGGGCTTGACAACGCTACGGGGGACGGGGGCTATGGTTCCGCCGTCACGTGCCGAGGTCTGCGGCAGGAGCGAATCGACCACATACGTATAGACGGTGTCCCGGGTCTCGACAACGACGGAGTCCCCCACCCGCAGCCGGTTGATGTAGCGGAACGGCTCACCATGGGTGTTGCGGTGCCCGGCGAGCGCGAAGTTCCCCGTCTGCCCCGGCTGAGCGGTGCCCACGTAGTGCCCGACATACCCCTTGTCGAGCACGCCGGCTTTGCTGATCCCCTCCGCGATGGGTGCGGTGACCCCGATCCGCGGAATCCGGATGACGGCGTACGCCTGGTCACCGCGCGGCGCGCTCCCGCGACCGGAGGTGCCGGCCTGGGGCCCGCCCGCCACGGCGACGCTCTCGTCACCGGCGGCTGGCGAGGCGGGCGAGTCCTGCGCCGGATCGGACGGACCGGATGGATCGGACGGATCGGACAGACCGGCCGACTCGGCCGACCCGGTCGAACCCCCGGAGCGGCCCGACCCCGAAGCCCCCCATTGATCCTCAAGGGAGTGGACGGTGTCGCGGGCCTCGGCCCGGGCCTCCCGGTTGGTCCACCACAGCTGGTGCGCGACGAGCAGCAGCACGAGGAGCCCGACCGTCACGGCGAGCTCGGCGCCGACCCACAGCCCGCGCGCCGCCCGAGCCCGGGGCCCGCGCCCGTGCCCGGGTCCGCGTCCCCGCCCGCCCTGCACCCTCACCGGTACCGGTATCCCTGTGCGCACGGGCGCAGGCTAGGTGGCTGGGCGCCAACTCACCAGGCCCGGGACGTGACGTAGTCGACCCACCAGGGCCTGAACCGCCCTCCGCCGGGCACCCGTACGGCAGTACGGTGTCCCTCATGCGCCCCGACACGCCTGCCGATCACACCGCCGAAGCCGAGCGTCTGCTGCGCACCGCGGACCAGTACCCGGAGGACCAGGAGCCCCTGCTGCTCCAGGCCGCGGCCCACCTGGAGCTCTCCGGCGACCGCCCTCGGGCCACCACGCTCTACGACCGCCTGCTGTCCACGAGGGTGGACCACCCCCACCTGGTGAAGGCGTTCAAGGCGGCGAACCTGTGGGAGTACGGTCACGAGCCGGAGGCCCGCGCGATCATCGAGGGCATCCGGGCGGCGGCCCCGCTGGACCCGGCGGCGTGGGAGATCGTCGCCGAGACCCTTGAGGCCCACGACGAACTGGACCTCGCCCACGCCTCCCTGACCCGGGCCCTGACGCTCCTGGGCATCGCCGAGGCCACGGTGGACACGAGGGCGATCCCGTACAGCACCCAGTCCCTGGTCACCACCCGCCACCGGGTCCGCCGCCTGCTCGCGCTGCCGCACGACGACTGGGACACCCTGGCCGACGACCTGCACACGGCCCCGATCACCCTGGACGAACTCCACGACCCCAAGCGCCTGTGGTCCCTCGGCTCGGACGACCCGGCCGAGCTCCAGGCCGAACTCGCCCGTCTACGGGCCGAGTTGGGCAGCTACCGAGCCGCCCTGTCCCGCCCGTTCCCGGTCGCCGTCCTGCACTGGCCGGAACCGGAACTGGACGAACTCCTCACGGCGTACCCCGAGCTCCAGTCCGAATACCCCACCCACGCGGCCCACTTGCTGGACATCGAGGCCTCCCTGCGCGAACTCGCCGCGGCCGGCACCCCCAACCTCGGCATCGTGACGGCCACGGTCCCCTCCTACGAAGCCTTCGCCGCCTCCGAAGCCTCCTCCCCCGCCAACGCCGACCTCCTCCCCCAATACGCCACCACCCTGGCCGCCCGAGCCCGAGCCACCTCCTGGCCGCCCGGCCGGGGGGCCGACTGCTGGTGCGGCTCGGGGGTCAACTACGGGGACTGCCACGGGGCGGCTTGATCCGTTCGGCGTCCCTCAGTTGTCAGTGGCCCCTGATTCACTAGGGGTAGCAGTCCATGGGAGGGGCGCAGCGTGACCAACACCGTCGACTCGGGGCAACCCGTAACCGGTCTCTACGAACAACTCATCACGCTGCGCCTCACTGAGCAGCTCAAAGGGCTAGATGCCGCCGGGTGGCGAACCGTCGAGGCCGAGGTTGGCGCCGAATCAACATCACACGTCCTCGCGCGGCATATCGCCAACACTGTGCGCCAGGTACTGCACCGGCTACCGCCAGCAGAGCGTGTCCATGCTGCCAATCACATCCTTGAGTCCATGAGCACGTTGGCTGGCGCACGTGAGTGGGTGGACCTCGTAGCCGAGGGGCCTCGTCAGCTCCTGGCCGTGGCCGAGCCGGAGGCACCGGGTGTCTACGCAATGCGCCCGGCCACTCCGCTGTCCGACACAGCTCTGATCACCAACGCACCTGACGACCCGAATCTGGGCTTCGAACTTCGAGCCGAGCTCGCCACTGCTGACCGCGTCGACCTTCTCTGCGCCTTCGTTAAGTGGCACGGACTGCGCGTGCTGGAGCAATCACTCAAGGCAGCCCATGACCGAGGCGTACCGATTCGGGTGATCACGACCACCTACATCGGAGCCACGGAGCGACGAGCTCTCGACCGCCTGGTCGAAGAATTCAATGCCGAGGTGCGCGTGAGCTACGAGCTCCGCTCAACACGTCTGCACGCAAAGGCGTGGCTCTTCCGTCGCAACAGTGGGTACGACACGGCGTACGTAGGGAGCTCGAACCTGTCCAAGGCCGCCCTCCTGGACGGGTTGGAATGGAACGTGCGGCTGTCTTCAATCGGCACGCCTGACGTCCTGCGCAAGTTCGAAGCCACCTTCGACTCATACTGGAACGATCCGACGTTCGAGCTGTACGACCCTGCCCGGGACAGCGCACGCCTCGACGACGCATTGAATCGAGCCTCGGGCCGAATGAACGGCACCGAGCGCCCTTCGCTCCAGCTCTCGGGCTTGGAGGTCCGCCCGTATCCGCACCAGCGGGACATGCTGGAGCGTCTTGAGGTCGAGCGCACCGTTCATGATCGCCACCGCAACTTGCTGGTCGCAGCGACCGGTACGGGCAAGACAGTGATGGCTGCCTTGGACTACAAGCAGTTGCGGCAGAAGTTGGGCGCTGATGCACGGCTCCTTTTCGTCGCCCACCGCAAGGAGATCCTGCAACAGTCGCTGCGCACGTACCAAGACGTACTCGTCGACGGCGACTTCGGCGAGCTGCTCTTCTCCGGCGAGATCCCCGAGCGATGGAACCATGTCTTCGCGAGCGTGCAATCCCTCAGCGCTCGCGCTCTGGAGCAACTCAGCCCGGACCACTTCGACGTCATCGTCATCGACGAGTTCCATCACGGTACTTCCCCGACGTATCGACGGATCCTCGACCACTTCCGCCCCACCGAACTGCTCGGTCTCACCGCGACGCCAGAACGCATGGACGGCAAGAACATTCAGGACGAGTTCTTCGATGGCCGCATCGCAGCTGAGATGCGGCTGTGGGAGGCACTTGAGAACGACCTCCTCAGCCCCTTCCACTACTTCGGGATCAGCGACAACACCGATCTCACTGCCGTCGAGTGGAAGCGCGGCGCCTATGACACTGCCGCCTTGAACAATGTCCTCACGGGAAATGACGCCAGGGCTCGCCTGGTGGTCAAAGCCGTAGAGGACAAGGTGACGGACGCTACAGCCATGCGCGCTCTAGGCTTCTGTGTTTCGGTGGCTCACGCACAGTTCATGGCGGGATACTTCCGCCGCGCCGGCCTGGACGCTGTTGCACTCTCCGGCGAGACTCCAGCGGAGGAACGCAAGCAGGCCTTGGTCGACTTGAAGGCGGGCAAGCTCCAGGTGATCTTCTCCGTCGACCTCTTTAACGAGGGCTTGGACATCCCTGATGTTGACACGCTGCTGCTCTTGCGTCCCACCGCCAGCGCGACCATCTTCCTACAGCAGTTGGGCCGTGGCCTGCGTCGAAGTGAAGGCAAAGCGGTGCTGACCGTCTTGGATTTCATCGGCCAGCACCGCAAGGAGTTCCGCTTCGAGAACCAGTTCAGGGCCTTGACCAATCTGACTCGGAAGCGGCTCCTGAACCACATCGAGCATGACTTCCCCCAGCTTCCCTCTGGCTGCCAAATCATCCTGGAGCCAAAGGCGAAGAGGGTCATCATGGAGAACATCAAGTCGCAACTTGGCATCAACGTAGCGGCGTTGGCCCACGAGGTCGCTACATATGGCGAATCACGTCTGACTCCCTACCTAGACGAGAGCGGCCGTGAGCTCAAGGAGATCTACCGCGGCGGCAATTCATGGACCGGCCTGCTGCGCCGCGCCAAGCTTCTAACGTCGCCCGCACCGGAGAGCGAGACAGCTCTCCTCAAGCGGGTGTCGTCCTTCCTCCACGTGGACGATCCACGAAGAGTGGCCGCCTACTCTCAACTCCTGTCAGATCAGCCGCCCGTCTACGCCAGTCTTAGTGAGCAAGAACAGGGGTACGCCCGCATGCTCTATTTCTCGCTTTGGCCTCTGGGCGGTTTCACCAGCTACGACGAGGCATTCGCCGCGCTCACCGACCACAGCGCGCTACGCGACGAACTGACACAGGTCTTGGCGTACAACCTCGCGCACACGGAGCACGTGCCGCTGCCACTCCACGGAAGCCAAGCCAGTTTGCCGCTCACCGTCCACGCCTCGTACACCCGCGAGGAAATCCTGCCAGCCCTCGGACAGTCCGAGATTGGCGGCTTCATGCCGGCCCACTTCCGCGAGGGCGTGAAATGGTGTGCGTCGGCGAGGACGGACGCCCTCCTTATCACGCGAGAGAAAGACGAGAAGGACTTCTCGCCGCAAACCCGTTATCACGACTACGCGTTGAGCGAGCGGCTCTTCCACTGGGAATCCCAGAACCAGACCTCAGAGTCCTCGCCTACGGGCTTGCGCTACCAAAATCACGTAGCCGAGGGCAGCCAAGTCCTCCTCTTCATCCGCCGCTACAAGACCATGGACATCGGGGGCGCCCAGCCGTGGATGCTGCTCGGGCCTGCCCGCTACGTCAGCCACAAAGGCAGCAAGCCGATGGCCGTCACGTGGGAGCTCATGCATGAGCTCCCAGCTGACGTGCTGACGTACTCCGTGATCGCAGCGGGCTAAATCCCGGGCTGCTCTATGCCCCAGAAGCGACGATGCGCTCGAATGAATCGGCGCTGTATTCGGTGCTCCCCAACAGTCCTCAGATAGATCCGAGGACCAATCCCCTCGGCATACCGGTCAATTACTTCGAAGTCGTCACTAAGGTAGAGGGCCCCACGGTCCAACCTCACGTGACAGTTAGGGCAAAGACACAGGACATTGCCGTCGACGTCCGGCCCATCATTTGCGCCGAGCGACTGAATATGGGCGCCTTCCGCGTACTGAGATCCGCTGCCATTAACCCTCAGCGCGAGCTGACAAATCTGACAGGCGTAGTTATACCAGCTCTTAACACGGCGAACCACCGCCGTGTCTCGAATGATCCGCTCCACTGTGGCCGTGGCACGCGGCGGCCGACCTTCGATCAGATCTTGAACTTGTCCCTCTATCGACGACAGTTCCTGACGATCATCATCAAGACGACGCAAGGCAAACCTGCAGATCTGGAATCCGGCGTTGCCCGCTTCCATCCACTCTCGCTCTATCCGATAGAGGCCGTCGTAGCGATACCCACTTACAGGAGAGAAGTCCTCCTCGCCCTGATATCCGCGAATGACACGAATAGGATATCCATTGATTCGACTACGCCGCAGCCCTTCGTTTCCTCGGTTCTCCCAATTCTGATCTGCGATCTGCCGCTTCGTGTTGGAATCTTGCCCCCCGGCACCGGTATAGGTTATTTGGTCCCACTCATCAACATCGTCCTCGTATCCGTTACTGAGGACGATCGCGTCGGCGGCGCGTTCGCCTCTGGGGTCAAGTCCCCACGAGATCCCGGCTTGATTCTCCTTATGGAGCCCGGCAGCCTTTACTTCCTCCCGAGAAGCGAAGCGAGTGCCGGGCAGGACGCCACCGACGTGTCCGAAGACAGCTCTATACGCAGCCATCCGAACATACTAGCGAGTTCGTGATCGGACTCGATCATGTCTGACGCTTCGCGCCCCATGGCGTTCCGGAGGCCTCCCCCAGTGGTACCTGGGGCCTTTGTCGGCGCCGTGCGATCGCGGCGCCTCGGCTAGACACCACGCGGCAGGGCCAACCTCGGTAGTGCGGCGCCCGGCCCCCTCTCCCAAGCCCTCAGAACCCAAGGGCTAGCCTCAAGGGAAACGCACTCCAGGAGGCAAACCATGGCAAAGGTCCCCGCAACTTTGATCGCGGCCGGTGGGCTCGTCGGCGGGTATGGGGTGGCCCGGTGGACCAAGAAGCGGCCGCTCGGCGGGGTGGCGCTTGCGGGGGCCGGGGCGCTGGCGGCTCGGCAGTGGCAGCAGGCGGCCGGGACCAAGGCGGCCGTCGGGCTGACCAGCGCCTATGTCGCCGCGTTCGCCGGGTCGCACCCGCTGGCCAAGAAGGTCGGCGCCTGGCCCTCCGTGTTCGGGGTGGCCGGGGCCGTCGCCCTCGCTTCGTGGGCCGTCACTCGTAACTCGGGTAAGTAGGCGTTCCACCCCGCAGGAAAGAAGTTCGACGGGCGTGAACGCGCGGCGCCCCGCGCCCGTACTTAGGGGCAACTCCCCCTGGTAGTCGGGTGCATGGCCATAGGTACGAGGTACGGCACGGACAGGCAGAGGCCGGCCGTTCTCAGGTTGTGCACCCGGCGGGAGGGGGCGCATCGGCCCGCCACACGCGCGTACCGCCGGCCCCGCCAGGCCCCGAGCCGTCGGCCCGGACCTCGCCCGGTACGCCCCCGTCACAGCGCCACGGACCAACCCTCGCCCCCGCCGCCCGTACCCCGTACCCCGTCTCGCTCGGGTGCAGGTGGTCCCCGAGTCGTACGGGGGCGGCAGCACACGCAGCGTACGGGGGCGGCAGCACACGCAGGGCCCGGCCTCGGGGGCCCTCGGGGTGCAGGCACCCGCTCGGCACGCCCCCGCCCACCAAGATGTACGGGTGCGCAGCCACGGCCGGTCCGGCCACGCGAACGGGTGACAGGACGTCTGTGCGGGAACTGAACGTGCGGCCCATGAGTACTTCCTGTAGAGGTCAGTGGAGGGTGAGCAGCAGCCATCGGCGTCAACGGGCCGTCCGGCCACCCGCACAGGGAAGCCGGCCTCGTGGACGTGAATGATCGGGGCGCGGGTACCCGCGGACAGGTGGAGCGAATGGAACGGGAACGTACGAGAACGGGGCCCGGGGCCGAGAACGCCGAGGGCGCCGGGAGCGCCGGGAGCGCCGAGGGCGCCGGGAGTGCTCAGGTGGAGGCCGTGGCGGGCGCCTCCGGGCGCCCGCCGCGCGCCGCCGCGTCGCCCTTCGCCTATACGGCGGCGGACGAGGAGAAGCGCCGGGGCGTGCGCCGGATGAAGGCCACCGCGACCGGGCTGCTGCTCCTGGTCGCGGTGATCTTCGGGCTCGCCACCTGGGCGGACCGGTCGGGCGCGGGCGCCTGGGCCGGGTACGTGGCGGCGGCGGCCGAGGCCGGCATGGTGGGCGCCCTCGCCGACTGGTTCGCGGTGACCGCGCTGTTCCGCCGCCCGCTGGGCCTGCCCATCCCCCACACGGCGATCATCCAGAACAAGAAGGACCAGTTCGGCGCCTCGCTCGGCACCTTCGTGGGCGAGAACTTCCTGTCGGCCGCCGTGGTGCGCACCCGCCTCCAGGCCCTCGGCATCGGCCGCCGCCTCGGCACCTGGCTCGCCGAGCCCGATCACGCCGAGCGCGTCACATCGGAGCTGGCCACCGCCCTGCGCGGGGCGCTGACAGTGCTGCGGGACTCCGACGTCCAGGCCGTGGTCGGCGAGGCCATCACCCGCCGGGCGGACGCGGCGGAGATCGCCCCGGGCGTCGGCAAGGCCCTGGAGCGGATCGTCGCCGACGGCAGCCACCACAGGGCCGTGGACCTGGTGTGCGTTCGGGCCCACGACTGGCTGGTCACGCACGGGGACTCGGTGATGGACGCGGTGCAGGGCGGCGCCCCCGGCTGGACGCCCCGGTTCGTGGACCGCAAGGTCGGCGAGCGCGTCTACCGCGAGTTGCTGCGCTTCGTGACCGAGATGCGGGACATGCCGGCCCACCCCGCACGCGGCGCCCTGGACCGGTTCCTGGCGGATTTCGCGGCGGACCTCCAGTCCGATTCCGAGACCCGGACCAGGGTGGAACGCTTCAAGTCGGAGATACTGGCCCGCCCCGAGGTCCAGGACATCATCGCCTCGGCCTGGTCCTCCGTACGGTCAATGATCATCGCGGCGGCGGAGGACGACCACAGCGAGCTGCGGCTGCGCGCCCGCGCGTCCCTGCTCTCGCTCGGCACCCGGCTGTCCACCGACCCCCGTCTCCAGTCCAAGGTCGACGGCTGGCTGGAGGACGCGGCGGCGTACGTGGTGTCGACGTACCGCGCCGAGATCACCTCGTTGATCACGGACACCGTGGCGTCGTGGGACGCGAACGACACCTCCCGCAAGATCGAGGCGAACATCGGCCGCGACCTCCAGTTCATCCGCATCAACGGCACGGTGGTCGGTGCGCTGGCCGGTCTGGTGATCTATACGGTGTCCCATGCGCTGGGCGGTTAGCCCCGGCCAGGCACATTCGGCCCGGCCCGGCACATTCGACCCGGCCCGGCACATTCGACCCGGCCCAGCCCGAGTTTGCCCCGGCTCAGACCAGTCGACCCGGCCCGGCCCGGTTGCCCCGGCTGAGCCCAGCCGCCCCGGCCCGCCTCAGCCCAGCTGCCCCGGCCCGGCCGAATCAGGTTCCGGCTCAGCCCAGTTCCTTGCGTTCCCGCTTCTCCAGCGTCTCCCGCTGCTTCTCCGACCGCAGCCGCTCCTTCTGTGCCTTGCGCAGCTTGCGGTCGACACCGATGCCGCCCATCAGGGCGTACGCGACGATCGTGACGTCCGGGGAGCCGGGGGTGCCGTCACCCATGGCCTTGCTGCCGTCGACGGCCCCCATGAAGCCGAAGCCCTTGACCCGGACGGTCAGTTCGGGCGGTACGGTCACGCCGATGCCGCCCATGATCGTGAAGAGCCGCAGTACCGTGTCGCGGTCCTCGAAGCGGGCCTCGCGCAGATCTATGTCACCGCCGCCCCACATGGCGAACGCGGTGAACCGGCGCGCCACCGTCCACGTCCCCTTGCGCGAGAACCCGCTCCAGAAGGCGAACCCGCCCTTGGAGGTGGGTGGGTGGCCGATGCGGGAGGGCCAGTGGACCTCGGACTCGTCCTCGGTGCGGCGCACGGCAGGGGCCGCCGGGCCCACCGAGACCACCGAGCCCGGCGCCGGAAGGTCGCGGACCAGCGGCTCCAACTCCCCATGTGTGCGCGCCTTGTAGGCCGCCTCCAGGCGCTGCTCGAACTCCTCCATGTCGAGACGCCCTTCGGCCACCGCGTCCCTCAGCGACTCGGCGACCCGCTCCCGCTCGGCGTCCGAGGCCCGCATCTCCGGCAGCCCGCCCGTTGGTTCACTCGTCATGGTGCGCAGACTAGTGAACCCGTGGGCCCTCGTACATTCGCGCGATCACCGCCTCGATGTCCGGCTCCCGCACCGACAGGTCCACCAGCGGATACTCCGCCGCGATGTGCGCGACCAGGGGTGCCGCCGACGCGGACGCGGGGAAGGCGAGCCACTGGCGGGGGCCCTCGACCTTGACCACCCGGGCGCCCTCGGCCCGTACCGGCGGGAGTTCGCGCTCCAGATCGACGACCAGGGTGCGTTCGCTCTCGCCCGCCTCGTGCAGCCCGGTGAGCGCGCCGTCGTACATCAGGCGACCGTGGTCGATGACCATCACGCGCCGGCAGAGCTGCTCGATGTCGGTCAGGTCGTGCGTGGTGAGCAGGATCGTGGTGGCGCGCTCGGCGTTCAGGTCGCGCAGGAACTGGCGGACCTTGGCCTTGCTGATGACGTCGAGGCCGATCGTCGGCTCGTCGAGGTACAGCACGTCCGGATCGTGCAGCAGGGCCGCCGCGATGTCGCCGCGCATCCGCTGGCCGAGCGAGAGCTGACGTACCGGGACGTCCAACAGGCTTGCCAGGTCCAGGAGTTCGACACACCGGTCGAGGTTCTCGCGGAAGCGGGCGTCGGGGATGCGGTACATACGGTGGGCCAGCCGGTAGGAGTCGTACAGCGGCAAGTCCCACCACAGCGTGGTGCGTTGGCCGAACACCACGCCGATGCGCTGCGCCATTCTCGTACGCTCGCGGGACGGGTCGAGGCCCGCGACCCGCAGGCGGCCGGCGCTCGGGGTGAGGATGCCCGTCAGCATCTTGATGGTGGTGGACTTACCGGCGCCGTTCGGACCGATGTAGCCCACCATCTCACCGCGCGGCACCCGGAAGCTGATCCCGTCCACCGCCCTGACCTGCTGCTTCTCGCGCCGCCAGCGGCCCGTTTTGCGACGCACGTCGAAGACCTTCTCGACGCCGTCGAGTTCGACGAGATCCGTCATCACGTCAACTCCCTTCGTCCATAAGCGGGTTCGCCTTCAAGGCGTGCGTCCTGGCGTCGGCTCACGCCCCAGTCCCCTCCCTCGGCCCATGTCAACTCCCCGTGCTGCGGTACGACCTGACGCCCACCCGCCACGCCTGGCCCGCCAGGATCAGGCACAGCGCCGCGACCAGCGGGGGCGTGAAGGCGAACCAGGCCGGCAGGGCCAGCGGGTAGGGGCGGCCCAGGACGTAGAGCGCGGGCAGCCAGTTCACGAAGGCCAGCGGGAAGACGTAGGTGACGCCGCGCACCATGTCCTTGGCGAACACCGTCGGCGGATACTGGAGCAGCGTCTGGCCGCCGTACGTGAACGCGCTCTGCACCTCGGCCGCGTCCTGCGCCCAGAACTGGAAGGCCGCGCCCGCCACGAACACCGCGCAGAAGATCGCGGTACCGCTGAGCAGCATCATGGGCACGAGCAGCGCCTTCAGTACCGTCCAGTGCACGTCCAGGGCGAGCAGCGAGCCGCCGAGGACCAGCAGCCCTTGCAGCAGGCGGCCGAGCCGCTGGAGGCCGAAGCGGTCGGCGGCGACCTGGGCGAGAACCGGCGCCGGGCGCACCAGGAGGGTGTCGAGCGTGCCGTCCCGGACCCGTGCGCCGAGCTTGTCGATGGAGCCGAGCAGCGCGTTCGCGAGGCCGAACGCCGTCGTCGACGTCCCGTACAGGAAGGCCACTTCGGCGAAGGAGTAGCCGCCGAGCGAGCGGACCTGCGAGAACATCAGGGCGATCACGACGAAGTCGAACGCCGTCACCAGGAAGTTGCCGACCAGCATCATCGCGAAGGACGCCCGATAGGCGAGTGTGGAGCGGATCCACATTCCGGCGATCATCCTGTACGTGGCCCACATACCCGGCGCCGGAAGCCGCTCGGGCGCCCCGGCCGCACCGGCCGCCCCGGGCACCCCCGTCCACTCGCCCCTCGCGGTCCGCTCACCCCTTGCGCCACCCCTCGTGTCAGCCACCCTGCACCACCACCCTCCGTACCGCCGCGGACTGGAGCACCCGGCCCGCGCCGAGCAACAGCGCCGCCCAGCCGAGCTGGAACCCGTAGGCGCCGAGCAGGCCCGTCCCGTGGTGGTGGCCCATCAGGACGTCGGCCGGGATCTGGAGCAGACAGGACCAGGGCAGCGCCCGGGCCACCTCGCCGAGCAGGCCGGGGAAGGCGTTGAGCGGCAGCAGCATCCCGGAGAAGAACAGGCCCGCGATGGAGACGAGCGAGGAGACACCGGCCCCGTCGAGCAGCCAGAACGCCGAGAGGGCCACCAGGAACCGCAGCGCGAAGCTCACCACCACGCCCAGCAGGACCGCGAGGAGGAAGGCGAGCCAGGTGCCCGGGGTCGTGGGCAGCGCGAGGTCGAAGAACAGCGCGCCGAAGGCGAGCGGGACCGCTCCGCGCCCCAGGAAGTGGAACAGGGCCCGGCCCAGATCGGCCGACAGCCACCACAGCTGGAGGTCGGCGGGCCGGTAGAGGTCGATCGCGATGTCACCCGTACGGATGCGTTCCACCAGTTCGTCCGCGAAGCCCCCGCCGAACATATTGACCGTCATCAGCAGGGCCTGGCTGACCCACACATAGGTGAGCGCCTGGGACTGGTCGTAGCCACCGAGGTTGGGGCGCTGGTCCCACAGGGCTATATAGGTGTACGCCACGATCACGCCGAAGACGGTGTTGGTGAACACCCCGGCCGCGGTGGCGACCCGGTACGTCGTATAGCGCCGGAATCCACCCGCGGCCACGACCCCGTACAGCCGCACGAACGCCCCCTCTCCCGTCATGGACACCAAAGCGCGGGAGCCTAGCCCAGCCCTCCAGCCCTTCGCGACGGAATTTCCGCGGCTGGACATGCAAGATGTCCTTACGGTGAGAATCGTCCGATTTGGTCGATTCTTATCGACAACCAGCCCGTACCTCACCCCGCACGCGACCGGGACGCAATGGCCGGAGAGAGCCGGAGAGACATGAGCGACGACGAGCAGCCGGAGCCACCGCACCCCGGACCCGGACCCAAGGCGCCACGGAAGTGGACGCCCCGCGACCTCGGCGCCACCGGATCCACCCCGCCGGGCCCCGACGCCGCAGCCGACGGCTCCACCGACCCGGACGAGCCGGACGAGCCCGCGGGCCGATCCGGCCCGGCCGGAGCCGCCGCCGCCACCGGTGCGAGCGCGGGCACCGGCACCCCCGCCGGCCCGGGCAAGCGGCCCAAGCGCACCGGCTGGCGCCGGTTCGTCCCCCGCTGGCGGGTCGTCCTCGGCATCGTCCTGCTCATCGCGCTGCTGCTCATCGGCGGCTTCATCGCCGGCTACACGCTCGTGTCGATCCCCGCCGCCAACGCCGGGGCCACCGCCCAGTCCAACGTCTTCCTGTACGCCGACGGCACCCAGCTCGCCTCGGACGGCGAGGTCAACCGCGAGAACGTCCAGCTCGCACAGGTCCCGCTGACCGTCCAGCACGCCGTACTGGCCGCCGAGGACCGGGACTTCTACTCCGAGCGCGCCGTCGACCCCAAGGCGATGGTCCGCGCCGCCTGGAACACCCTGACCGGCAAGGGCACCCAGGGCGGCTCCACCATCACCCAGCAGTACGTCAAGAACTACTACCTCGGCCAGGAACAGACCGTCACCCGCAAGGTGAAGGAGTTCTTCATCGCGATCAAGCTCAATCGCGAGGAGACCAAGGAGGACATCCTCGCCGGGTACCTGAACACCAGCTACTTCGGCCGCAACGCGTACGGCATCCAGGCCGCCTCCCAGGCGTACTACAGCAAGGACGTCGAGAAGCTCACCACCGGCGAGGGCGCCTACCTCGCGTCCCTGCTCAACTCCCCCAGCGCGTACGACGTCATCGCCCATCCGCAGAACAAGCCCCGGGCGCTGGCCCGTTGGAACTACGTGCTCGACGGCATGGTCAAGAAGAAGTGGCTCGGCGCCTCCGAACGGGCCGCGACCACCTTCCCCGTGCCCGGAAAGGTCAAGCCGCGGGCGGGCCTCGCCGGCCAGCGCGGCTACCTCGTCGAGGCCGTCAAGGACTACCTCACCGGCAACAAGATCATCGACGAGAACACCCTGGCCACCGGCGGCTACCGGATCACCACCACCATCCAGAAGGACAAGCAGGACGCCTTCGTCAAGGCCGTCGACGACACCGTCAACTCCAAGCTGAGCACCGACCGCAAGGCCGACCGCAACGTACGCGTGGGCGGCGCCTCCATCGACCCGGCCAGCGGCAAGGTCCTCGCGATGTACGGGGGCATCGACTACACCAAGCAGTACGTCAACAACGCGACCCGGCGCGACTTCCAAGTGGGCTCGACCTTCAAGCCGTTCGTCTTCACCTCGGCCGTCGTCAACAACTCCAAGACCCAGGACGGCCGCCCCATCACCCCCAACACCGTCTACGACGGCACCAACAAGCGGCCGGTACAGGGCTGGGACGGCGGCAGCTACGCACCCGCCAACGAGGACGACGCCTCCTACGGGCCCATCACCGTGCGCACCGCCACCGACAAGTCCGTCAACGCCGTGTACGCGCAGATGGCCGTCGACGTCGGCTCCGCCAAGGTCAAGCAGACCGCGATCGAACTCGGCCTGCCCGCCGACACCCCCGACCTGAACGCGTCCCCCTCGATCGCGCTCGGCCCGGCCACCGCGAGCGTCCTCGACATGACGCAGGCGTACGCCACGCTCGCCGGACACGGACGCCACGGCACGTACACGATGGTCGAAT
This sequence comes from Streptomyces sp. CB01201, assembly GCF_002803085.1. Lineage (GTDB taxonomy): Bacteria > Actinomycetota > Actinomycetes > Streptomycetales > Streptomycetaceae > Streptomyces > Streptomyces hundungensis. The sequence goes on from NZ_NNBJ01000018.1 coordinate 39,822, forward strand.
CCGTCATCAAGGACGGCGAGAAGACCGAACTGCCCGCGCAGGAGCCCGAACAGGCCGTCACCCGCGAGGCCGCCGACACCACGACGTCGATGCTCCAGAGCGTCGTCGACGGCGGTACGGGCACGGCCGCGCAGGCCTCCGGGCGGCCCTCCGCCGGCAAGACCGGCACCGCCGAACAGGACAAGGCCGCCTGGTTCGCGGGCTACACCCCCGACCTGGCCACCGTCGTCGCGCTGATGGGCGCCGATCCCGACACGGCCGTGCAACAGCCGCTGTACGGGGCACTGGGCTTCCCCCGCATGAACGGCGGCGGGCCGCCGGCGCAGATCTGGGCGCAGTACACCAAGGGCGCCCTGCGCAGCAGTGAGCCCAAGGACTTCGACCTGGAACTCCAGGACGGCGCGAACATCCCCGTCGAGCCGCCGGCCCCCAACCCGTCCCAGCCCCCGACGCCCGGCGGCGACCAGGGACAGACGCAGGGACAGAACCAGGGCCAGGACCAGGGCCAGACGGGCGGCCGCAACCAGGGCCAGACACAAGGCCAGAACCAAGGTCAGACCCAGGGGCAGAGCCAGGGACAGAACCAGGGCGGCCTCAACCAGGGACAGACCCAGGGGCAGACGCAGGGCCAGACCGCCCAGGGCCAGAACCAGGGTCAGGACCAGGGCCAGACACAGGGCGGCGCCGACAACGGCGGCACCAACACCGGCGGCCAGATCCAGGGCCAGACGCAAGGTCAGATCCAGGGCCAGGACCAGGGCCAGACCCAGGGCGGCACCACGAACGGCGGCACCAACAGCGGCAGCACCGAAGGCCCCGGAGCCACCACGACCGGCCTGGCCGCACGGCCCCGGGGCTCACGCAGCCCGTGACGGACCGGTTCCTGGCGGGCCTGGCGGGCCGAACGGCCGGGCCCGCCAGGCGGTCCCTGTCAGTGGCCGCTCGTCGCCTTGAGGCCGACCACGGAGACGAGCAGCAGACAGACGAAGAAGATCCGGGCGGCGGTGGCCGGCTCACCGAGGACCACCATGCCGAGCACCGCCGCACCGGCCGCGCCGATCCCCACCCACACGCCGTACGCGGTGCCGATGGGCAGCGTCTTGGCGGCCTGCGAGAGCAGCATCATGGACGCGACGATCCCGGCGCCCGTGAGCACACTGGGGACCAGCCGGGTGAAGCCGTCGGTGTACTTCATGCCGATCGACCAGCCCACTTCGAGCAGACCGGCGACGACGAGCAGAACCCAGGCCATGAGGACCTCCGAGACGCGTGAGGAAAATACGGGTGCGTCGTCTTGTCCTGACCCGGTACGACGCGTCTCGTCGGGGTCCCACCACGATAACAAAGGGCAGGCGAAAGGGCCGGTGACAACGGTCACCAGCCCCTTCCGCGCGGGTCGTGGGACGCCCGTGAAGCGCCCTGCCCCTGCCTACAAATACAGCCCGGTGGAGTCCTCCGACACCCGCTCGGAGGCCACGGCGTGCAGATCGCGCTCGCGCATCAGCACGTACGCCACGCCCCGCACCTCGACCTCGGCCCGGTCCTCGGGGTCGTACAGCACCCGGTCGCCCGGCTCCACCGTGCGGACGTTCTGGCCGACCGCGACCACCTCGGCCCAGGCCAGCCGCTTGCCGACGGCGGCGGTCGCGGGGATGAGGATGCCGCCGCCCGACCGCCGCTCGCCCTCGGGCGTGTCGGACCGGACCAGCACACGGTCGTGCAGCATCCGGATGGGCAGCTTGTCGTGGGTGTTCTCGCTCACGGGGTCGAACCTACCCGCACCGGCCGCGGCCGTACGCGGAAGGGTCAGGCCCGGCGCTTGCGGGCCGACAGGGCGAGCAGCCCCACCAGGCCGACCGCCACGAGCGCGACCGGCACGATCCGTTCCACGCGGGGCGCGCCCTCGTCCGAAACGAACTGCGCCTTCACGTCGCTCACCGTGCGGTTCACCGCGACGTACGCGCGGCCCGCCGTGTGGTCCACGGCCGAGGCGAACCTGGCCTTCGCGTCGCCGACGATCGTGGACGGGTGCAGCCGCACCCCGATCTCGTCGAGGGTCACCGCGAGCTGGTTCCGCCGGCTCCTGATGTCCGCCTCGATCTGCGCAGGGGTCCTGGCATCCGACACTGCGCCGCCTCCGGTGGTCGTATGGGGTCATCCGTCATCCACAGTCTGTCAGTTCCACCGACAATGCACTGTCACAGGCCCCCATTAGGCTCTGTCGGTGTACGCCACCCCCTCGGCCATTCCGGAGGAAACCCCATGAGCGAGCGACTTCAGCCCGGCGACACCGCCCCCGCCTTCACCCTGCCCGACGCCGACGGCAACGACGTCTCGCTCGCCGCCCACAAGGGCCGCAAGGTCATCGTGTACTTCTACCCGGCCGCCCTCACACCGGGCTGCACCAAGCAGGCCTGCGACTTCACGGACAACCTGGAACTGCTCGCGGGCGCCGGTTACGACGTCATCGGCGTGTCCCCCGACAAGCCCGAGAAGCTGGCGAAGTTCCGCGAGAAGGAGTCCCTGAAGGTCACGCTGGTCGGCGACCCCTCGAAGGAGGTCCTGGAGGCCTACGGGGCGTACGGCGAGAAGAAGCTGTACGGCAAGACCGTGACGGGCGTCATCCGCTCGACGGTGGTCGTGGACGAGGAGGGCAAGGTGGAGCGCGCCCTGTACAACGTGAAGGCCACGGGCCATGTCGCCAAGATCATCAAGGATCTCGGAATCTGATCCACCCGCCCCCGCCCGGCCCCGCCCTGCCCAGCCCTGCTCGGCGGGAAGCGGGACGGGGCGTTCCGCATTTCGGGTGTGACTGTCCGGTATTCGGTTCGTTACTCCGTACGAGGCTGCGAACGTGCGGCCGGGACGGAGGGGACATGAGTGCGAGCCCGTACACCCGGGAGAGGCTGGCCGCGGCGGCCGGCTCGTCCCGGACCCTGTCGGAGGCCCTGACAAAACTGGGAGTCGACCCGACCGGCGGGTCGCGGCGGTACATACGCGAGCGCATGCGGAAGCTGGGCATCGAGACCGCTCACTTCGAGCGCGAGGGGGCCCGCTGGACGCGGGAGGTCCTTGAGCCGGTGGTCGCGGACTCGACGAACATGTGCGAGGTGCTGCGCCGACTCGGTCTGGACGTGGTCGGCGGGCACCACACGCATATCTCTCGGCGCGTCAAGGCGTTCGGGATCGATACCTCGCACTTCCGGCCTCCCGCGCGAGCGGGCGAGACCCGGCGGCGAGTGCCAGAAGCGCTCCTCGTCGAGCAAGAACCGGCCACGGCGCGACGGATACCGGGCGATCGGCTGAAGCGCGCGATGCACACCCTGGGCGTCACCGAGCGCTGTTCCCTGTGCGGTACCGGACCGGCTTGGCGAGGGCGGCCGCTCCCACTCGAAGTCGATCACATCGACGGAGACTGGCGGAACAACCGCATCGAGAACCTCCGGCTCCTTTGCCCCAACTGCCATTCCACAACGGACAGTTACCGAGGCCGGGGCAAGGCGGGGGAAGCAGGTTGGCGATGAGCTCGACAACACGCTATTCACGGGCCCGGCTCGTGGAGGCGGCGCAGACGTGTGGGGACATCGACGAGGTCATCGCGCTCTTCGGAGCTCCGCCCACCAGGCACCTGCGCCGCTATCTGTTCAAACGCTTCGCGCACTACGGCGTTGACGTTTCGCACTTGCGCACCAGGACGCGCCGGACGGCCGAGCCACGCCCCGGCCCCGCGGAACTGCGCAGCGCCGTGGCCGCATCCCTGTCACTCGCCGAAGTGCTCCGCCGTCTCGGCAGACCGGACAGCTCACGTGCACGGACGGCCCTGCGCGGGTGGCTGACTGAGGACGCCGTCCCCACCCACCACCTTCTCGGACAGGCGCACCAGCTGGGCAGGACACACCCCGCCAGAAGGAACGCCGAGGACGTACTGGCACGGCACGACGACGGGCGGCGTACGAGAACGCTCCACCTGCGCCGCGCACTGCGCGAGGTCGGCGTGCCCGAACGCTGCGTCGAGTGCGGCTGTGGGCCGGAGTGGCTGGGCAGGCCCATGACCCTGGAGGTGGACCACATCAACGGGGACCGGGGCGACGACCGGCGGGAGAACCTGCGACTGATGTGCCCCAACTGCCATGCGGTGACGGTCACCTGGTGCCGGGGCGGCCGAGGCGGCTCCTCGTGACCGGGCCCGTCCACCGGGCTCCGGCTGCCGTCGGCGGCCTTCGCCCAGTAGAGTGGGCGCGGTGTGCGCGCCCGTACGCCAAGGGCTGAGCGGCGATCTTTAGGTGGTCGTGTCTGTCGGTTCGAATCCGACCGGGCGCACCGGAGCGCAACGGCGTGGTTCCCCCGGAGGCGGGGGAACCACGCCGTTCGCGTCTCAGCCCACCAGCTCCCGCACCACCGGCACTAGCGCCCGGAAGGCCTGCCCCCGGTGGCTGATCGCGTTCTTCTCGTCCGCCGTCAGCTCCGCGCACGTCCTTGTCTCGCCCTCCGGCTGGAGGATCGGGTCGTAGCCGAAGCCGCCTTGGCCCGCCGGGGTGTGGCGGAGGGTGCCGAGGAGACGGCCCTCCACCACTCGCTCCGTGCCGTCGGGCAGGGCGAGGGCAGCGGCGCAGGCGAAGTGGGCGGCGCGGTGTTCGTCGGCGATGTCGGAGAGCTGGGCGAGCAGGAGGTCCAGGTTGGCCTGGTCGTCGCCGTGGGTGCCGGACCAGCGGGCCGAGAAGATGCCGGGGGCGCCGTTGAGGACGTCGACGCAGAGGCCGGAGTCGTCGGCGACGGCGGGCAGGCCGGTCGCCTGCGCGAGGGCGTGTGCCTTCAGGAGGGCGTTCTCGGCAAAGGTGACGCCGGTTTCCTTGACGTCGGGGATCTCGGGGTACGCGTCGGCGCCCACGAGTTCGTGGGGCAGCCCGGCGGCGGCCAGGATGGCGTGGAGTTCGGTGATTTTGCCGGCGTTGCGGGTGGCGAGGATCAGGCGGGTCATGCCCACCAGTATCGGGGCAGGACGGCCGCGCATGCCTGCGTGGGGGGGCCGGGCCGCCCGCTCAAGGCGTGCAGACCTTGCCGACTTCCTTGGCCGCGGCGGTGACGCCGCTGATGTCGGGGGTGTTGTCGCCGTTCTTGATGGCCGTACGGACGTTGTCCACGGCCTTGCCGAGGTCGTCGACGGCCTTGGACAGGTCGGCGTCGCCGGTCTTGCTCTTCAGGGACGACAGCTCTCTGTCGATGTCGTTGAGCGCCTGGTCGGCCTGCGCGGGGTTGTCGGTGGCGTTGCCGACGGCCCGGCCGAGGTTGCCGACGCTGTTGCCGATGGCGTCCGCGGTGTTGACGCAGTCGACCGCCTTGTCGATGGCTCCGCAGCCTGCGGTGGCGGTGACAGTGACGGCCAGGGCCGCGATGGCGGCGGCGAGCGCGGCTCGGCGCATCGGGCGGTCCTCCCCCAGGGGTTCCGGGCGGTGCTCGGGTGCTCCGGAGGGCGTTCCAGAGGTCGGCCGTTCCGGAAGGTACGGACGGGCGCGCGGTCGGCCCGTGCGCCCGTACTCGTAGTGACGCGGGGAGCGCCCTGCCCGGTTGCTTCCCTACTCCCCGGACACCGCGGCCAGCGCCCGGAGTTGGAGGGCGGCGAGGTCGGCGCAGCCTCCGGTGGCGAGGTCGAGGAGGGCGTTCAGTTCCTTGCGGTCGAACGGCTCGGCCTCGGCGGTGCCCTGGACCTCGACGAAGCGGCCGTCGCCGGTGCAGACGACGTTCATGTCGGTCTCGGCGCGTACGTCCTCCTCGTAGCAGAGGTCGAGGAGGGGGGCGCCGTCGACGATGCCGACGGAGACGGCGGAGACGGTGCCGGTGAGGGGCTTGCGGCCGTGCTTGACGAGCTTCTTGTTCTGGGCCCAGGTGATGGCGTCGGCGAGGGCGACGTAGGCGCCGGTGATGGCGGCGGTGCGGGTGCCGCCGTCGGCCTGGAGGACGTCGCAGTCGAGAACGATGGTGTTCTCGCCGAGGGCCTTGTAGTCGATGACGGCGCGCAGCGAGCGGCCGATGAGGCGGGAGATCTCGTGGGTGCGGCCGCCGATCTTGCCGCGGACGGATTCGCGGTCGCCGCGGGTGTTGGTGGAGCGGGGCAGCATCGAGTACTCGGCGGTGACCCAGCCTTCGCCGCTGCCCTTGCGCCAGCGCGGGACGCCTTCGGTGACGGAGGCGGTGCAGAAGACCTTGGTGTCGCCGAAGGATACGAGGACGGAGCCCTCGGCGTGCTTGCTCCATCCACGTTCGATGGTGACGGGGCGGAGCTGTTCGGGGGTGCGGCCGTCGATTCGAGACATGGCTATGAGCCTAGGTGATGCCGCCACTGGTGAAGTCCGCGCGGGCGCGGGATCCGGACGAGCGCGGGTCCCGGACGGGCACGGGTCTCGCACGACCGCAGGATCCGGAAGTGCCGAACCCTGTGTGCGTACGCGAAAGGCCGGCCCCGAGTGGGGGCCGGCCTTCGGCGCTGTGGGTCAGCGACTCACATCATGTCTTCGATGTCCGCGGCGATGGGGTCCGCGTCGGTGCCGATGACGACCTGGACAGCGGTGCCCATCTTGACGACGCCGTGGGCGCCGGCGGCCTTGAGCGCGGCCTCGTCGACCTTGCTCGGGTCGATGACCTCGGTGCGCAGGCGCGTGATGCAGCCTTCGACCTCTTCGATGTTCTCGATACCGCCGAGGCCGGCGACGATCTTCTCAGCCTTGCTGGCCATGTGTCTCTCCTGGTTCTTGAAGAACGCTGTGTCGGCCCACGGTAGGTCCGCTTTGTCACGGTAACCCACGTTTGGCTCAGCTATGCGCGCGGGCGCATTCTGCCTGGCCAAGGATGGCGATCACCGGAGCCATGTCCCGCGAGGGGCCTCTCCGGACGATACCGCAACTGGTCTACACCAGTTTGCAACGACCGTCCTAGCCGGCTTGTTCCACAAGCCTGGAGGTTGCCGATGAGTGCCAGCAGCGCGGCCGCAGTGCCGCAGCCCAAGTGGTGGAACGGGCTGTTCCAGGGGCTGCAGAAAATGGGCCGCAGCCTCCAGCTGCCCATCGCCGTGCTACCCGCGGCGGGCATTCTCAACCGGTTCGGCCAGGACGACATGTTCGGCAAGACCGGGCTCGGCTGGAACGACGTCGCCAAGGTGTTCAACGGCGCGGGCGGCGCCCTGCTCAACGGCTCGCTCGGACTGCCCCTGCTGTTCTGCGTGGGCGTCGCCATCGGCATGGCGAAGAAGGCCGACGGCTCGACCGCGCTCGCCGCGGTGGCAGGCTTCCTCGTCTACTACGGGGTGCTGCTCCAGTTCCCGAAGGACTGTGCCGCCGGCGCGACACTGACGGCGGGCGCCTGTGTCGCCAAGGACGGTTCGGCGGTCCTCGCCACGTACCAGAACCCGGGCGTCTTCGGCGGCATCGTGATGGGCCTGCTGACCGCATACTTCTGGCAGCGCTTCCACCGTACGAAGCTGGTGGACTGGCTGGGCTTCTTCAACGGGCGCCGGCTCGTGCCGATCATCATGGCCGGCATCGCGATCGTGTTCGCGGTGCTGTGCCTGTGGGTGTGGCCGCCGGTCGGTGACGCGCTGACCAGCTTCAGCAAGTGGCTCGTGGACCTGGGCTCGTGGGGCTCCGGCATCTTCGGTGTCGCCAACCGGGCCCTGCTCGTGATCGGCCTGCACCAGTTCCTGAACACCTTCATCTGGTTCCAGTTCGGCGACTTCACCAAGCCGGACGGCACGGTCGTGCACGGCGACATCCCGCGGTTCCTCGCGGGCGACCCGACGGCCGGACAGTTCCAGACCGGCTTCTTCCCGATCATGATGTTCGCGCTGCCCGCGGCCGCCCTCGCGATCGCGCACTGCGCCAAGCCGCACCGCCGCAAGGAGGTGAGCGGCATGATGCTCTCGGTCGGCCTGACCTCGCTCGTCACCGGCATCACCGAGCCGATCGAGTACTCCTTCGTCTTCATCGCGCCACTGCTGTACGCGATCCACGCGGTGCTCACCGGTGTCTCGATGGCGGTCAGCTGGGCGCTCGGCGTCAAGGACGGCTTCAGCTTCTCGGCCGGGTTGATCGACTACGTCATCAACTGGGGCCTTGCGACCAAGCCTTGGATGATCATTCCGATCGGGTTGTGCTTCGCGGTCGTCTACTACGTGGTGTTCCGCTTCGCGATCACCAAGTTCAACCTCCAGACACCGGGGCGCGAGCCGGACGCGGACGAGCTGGAGCAGGAGAACATCAAGGCCTAGGCACGCCTCCTCCCTCGGCGCCCCTTTTCGCCGGGCTTTTCGGCCCGGATCCGCAAGGCCCTCGGACCCGCCCGGTCCGGGGGCCTTCGCGCGCTCCTCGACGGGCCGTACGACCGCCGTTCCGCCGCCGAACGGCCGCCGTTCAGGGGCCGTTCGGGGCTCGGCGCGGCTACGGAAAGGTCACGGCGCGGAGACGGCGGGGGGTCGGGGTTGCCCGTATTGCCAGGTATGGCTCAGACCACAAAAAACGAAGGTTCCTTATCTAACCCACACCGTGCTACAACTGGTCTACACCACTCATTGGTGTAGACCACGCGGGCTTGACCGCGTTCCCCTGAGACGCCGCCGTCCCCCCGTATTTTCCCATGTCCCCCGGGCGGCGCCTTGCCTACTGGAGGATGTTGTGAGTACGGCCAGTGCCGCCCCCGCGGCCACGAAGAAGAAGGGCGCCGGCGCGATGGCTGTCATGCAGCGCATCGGCCGCAGCCTGATGCTGCCGGTCGCCGTGCTGCCTGCCGCCGCACTGCTGGTCCGCTTCGGCCAGCCGGACATGCTCGGCCGTGCCTCGTTCCCGGAGTTCATCCACAAGCTGGCCAGTTACATGGCCGCCGGTGGCGGGGCCCTGCTCGACAACATGGCGCTGCTGTTCTGCGTCGGCATCGCGATCGGTTTCGCCAAGAAGTCGGACGGCTCCACCGCCCTGGCGGCCGTGACCGGCTACCTCGTCTTCCAGAAGGTGCTCGCCACCTTCACCGACAGCAACCTCCCGAAGGTCGCGTCGGTCGTCGACGGCAAGATAGTCATGAACGCCGCCCCGGTGAACGCCGGTGTGCTCGGCGGTGTCGTCATGGGCGTCATCGTCGCCCTGCTCTACCAGAAGTTCTACCGGACCAAGCTGCCCGACTGGGCGGGCTTCTTCGGCGGCCGCCGCCTGGTGCCGATCATGTCGGCCTTCGCGGGTCTGCTCGTCGGCATCGTCTTCGGTCTGATCTGGCCGGTCCTCGGTACGGGTCTGCACAACTTCGGTGAGTGGCTGGTCGGCTCGGGCGCCGTCGGCGCTGGCATCTTCGGTGTCGCCAACCGCGCGCTGATCCCGGTCGGCATGCACCACCTGCTCAACTCCTTCCCCTGGTTCCAGGCCGGTTCGTACGAGGGCAAGAGCGGCGACATCGCTCGCTTCCTCGCGGGTGACCCGTCCGCCGGACAGTTCATGACGGGCTTCTTCCCGATCATGATGTTCGCCCTCCCGGCGGCCTGCCTCGCGATCACCCACTGCGCCCGCCCCGAGCGCCGCAAGGTCGTCGGCGGCATGATGTTCTCCCTCGCGGCCACCGCGTTCGTGACCGGTGTGACCGAGCCGATCGAGTTCACCTTCATGTTCATCGCCCCGGTCCTCTACGCGATCCACGCGGTGCTCACCGGTGTCTCCATGGCGCTGACCTGGTCCCTCGGAATGAAGGACGGCTTCGGCTTCTCGGCCGGCGCGGTCGACTACTTCCTCAACCTGGGCATCGCGACCAACCCGTGGGGTCTGGCGCTGGTCGGCCTCTGCTTCGCGGTGGTCTACTACGTGATCTTCCGGTTCGCGATCACCAAGTTCAACCTGCCGACGCCGGGCCGCGAGTCCGACGAGGAACTGGCGGAGCTGGCCAAGGCCGAGGCCAAGTAGCCCCCGCCCGCGCCCGACGGAAGGCCCCCGGAACCCAACGGTTCCGGGGGTCTTTCGCATGCTCGCGCCGCCGAGCGGGGCGGGGCGGGGTCAGAACTCGTAGACCGCGCCGGGCGCGGCCAGTTCCGTCGGGCCGGAGTAGACCACGCGGGCGTCGGCCAGGTTGACCTCGGCGTCCGTCCACGGCGGGATGTGGGTGAGGACCAGGCGGCCCGCGCCGGCCCGGGCCGCGTGCTCGCCGGCCTCGCGGCCGTTGAGGTGCAGCGCCGGGATGTCCTCCTTGCCGTACGTGAAGGACGCCTCGCACAGGAACAGGTCGGCGCCCTCGGCCAGTTCGTCGAGGGCGGCGCAGACACCCGTGTCGCCGGAGTAGGTGAGCGTGGAGCCGCCGTGCTCGATGCGGATGCCGTACGCCTCGACGGGGTGGCAGACCCGCTCCGTGCGCACCGAGAAGGGGCCGATGTCGAACGTGCCCGGCTTCAGGGTGTGGAAGTCGAAGACCTCGCTCATCGAAGAGGCGGAGGGCGTGTCCGCGTACGCCGTGGTGAGGCGCTGCTCGGCGCCCTCGGGCGCGTACACCGGCATGGGGGCGCAGCGGCCGCCCTCGTGGCGGTAGTAGCGGGCGACGAAGTAGCCGCACATGTCGATGCAGTGGTCGGCGTGCAGATGGGACAGGAAGATCGCGTCCAGGTCGTACAGTCCGATGTGGCGCTGTAGCTCACCGAGGGCCCCGTTGCCCATGTCGAGGAGCAGCCGGTAGCCGTCTGCCTCAAGGAGGTAGCTGCTGCAAGCCGATTCCGCGGACGGGAACGACCCGGAGCAACCGACGACGGTGAGCTTCATGGAGCGTGAACCTCCGGAACAGAGGGGCCAGGCGAAGCCTGTCGTTGCGGGGCGGCCGGGGCTGGCGGGGAGGCCGCGGGATAGGGCTGCGGTGGATCGAGCGTAAGGCGCGCCAAGGCCCCTCGCTCCTTCGGAGCGGGCCGTTGTGGGGGAACTCACCTGCGCTGTCACCGGTTCGGATGGTGTTGTCAGGGAGCGCGCGCCGCGGGTGGTGCGCCGGTAACGTCTGCGCTATGGACACGTCGTGGTGGCTGGCGCTGGGGGCCGTGGTGGCGCTCGCCGCCGTCGCGGCTCTGATGGACGGACGCGGGCGCCGGCGGCGTCGGCCCGGCGGGCGTACGCGGCCGCCCGGGCGGCCGGACGGGTCCGGGCGGGCTGCCGGGCGGCTGCCGAAGGCCGGGGAGATCTGGTGGGCGCAGGTGCCGTACGAGGACCTGCCGGGCGGCAAGGACCGGCCGTGTCTGGTGCTGCGGGTGCGCGGCGGGACGGCGACGGTCGCGAAGATCACCAGCAAGTTCCACGACGAGCGGGCCGGGGTGATCCCGCTGGCGCCGGGCACGGTGGCCGACGCGCACGGGCGGCCCAGCTTCCTGGAGACCGACGAGCTGCGCGAGGTCGGGGTGCGGGACTTCCGCCGCCGGGTGGGCGTGGTGGACCCGGCCCTGTGGGACCAGGTCCGTCACCTGGCGGGATGACGGAACCTGGCGAGGTGACGGAACCCGGCGGGGTGACGGAACCCGGCGGGATGACGGACCCGCACCACCGGCCTCCGGCCCCTGGGGGCGGGCTCGGCCGTCAGGCCCAGAGCTGGCCGTGCAGGGTTTCGATCGCGGCCTCGGTGGTCGGCGCGGTGTAGACGCCGGTCGAGAGGTACTTCCAGCCGCCGTCCGCCACGACGAAGACGATGTCGGCGGGGGTGCCCGCCTTGACGGCCTTCCTGCCGACGCCGATCGCCGCGTGCAGGGCGGCGCCGGTGGAGACGCCCGCGAAGATGCCCTCCTGCTGGAGCAGCTCGCGGGTGCGGGTGACCGCGTCCGCCGAGCCGACCGAGAAGCGGGTGGTCAGGACGGAGGCGTCGTACAGCTCGGGCACGAAGCCCTCGTCGAGGTTGCGCAGGCCGTAGACCAGGTCGTCGTAGCGGGGTTCGGCGGCGACGATCTGGATGCCGGGGACGTTCTCGCGCAGGTAGCGCCCGACGCCCATCAGGGTTCCGGTGGTGCCGAGGCCCGCCACGAAGTGGGTGATGGAGGGCAGATCGGTGAGGATCTCGGGGCCCGTGGTGGCGTAGTGGGCGCCCGCGTTGTCCGGGTTTCCGTACTGGTAGAGCATCACCCACGACGGGTTCTGCCCGGCCAGTTCCTTGGCGACCCGCACCGCCGTGTTGGAGCCGCCCGCAGCCGGTGAGGAGACGATCTCGGCGCCCCACATCGCGAGCAGGTCGCGCCGCTCCTGCGAGGTGTTCTCCGGCATCACGCACACGATGCGGTAGCCCTTGAGCTTGGCGGCCATCGCGAGGGAGATGCCGGTGTTGCCGCTGGTGGGTTCCAGGATGGTGCAGCCCGGCGTCAACCGGCCGTCCTTCTCGGCCTGTTCGACCATGTGGAGGGCCGGCCGGTCCTTGATGGAGCCGGTCGGGTTGCGGTCCTCCAGCTTGGCCCAGATCCGTACGTCGTCCGAGGGGGACAGGCGCGGGAGCCGGACCAGCGGGGTGTTGCCGACCGCGGCGAGAGCGGAGTCGTAGCGCATGTCAGACGGAACCGCCCGCGACCGCGGGCAGGATCGTCACGTTGTCGCCGTCGGCGAGCTGGGTGTTGATGCCGTCGAGGAAGCGGACGTCCTCGTCGTTGAGGTACACGTTCACGAAGCGGCGCAGGTTGTCGCCGTCGACGATGCGCTCGCGGATGCCGGTGTGCCGGGCGTCGAGGTCGTTGAAGAGGTCGGCGAGGGTGGCGCCGCTGCCTTCGACGGCCTTGGCGCCGTCGGTGTAGGTGCGGAGGATGGTCGGGATGCGGACCTCGATGGCCATGGCGTGGGCTCCTGATCTAAGGGGAGAGGCAGGTGGGCGCGGCTCGGGCTCGGGTCCGCGCGCCGCACGCGCTGGGGCGTGCGGTGGTGCGTTGGTGCGGGGCGCGCGGCGTCAGACGGCGGCTGCGCGGGCCGTACAGATCGCGCTGGCGAGCCGGCACAGGTCGACGTGCAGCCGCGCCACGAGCAGCAGGGCGGGGCCGCTGCTCGGCGTCTTGTCGCTCACGTCGTTCGAAACCATGGGGTCATCGTATAGATTCCCGGTCCGCTTCCCGGAATGTGATCCCACATCCTGGACCGATCCCGCTCAGGATGTGGGCAGCCCGGGCGCGGGCGGGACGCGGGTGCCGCTCGGCGGCAGGTAGACGACGGTGGGCGCGCCGGTGACCGGGTGGACGCTCACCTCGGCGTTCACCCCGTACACCTCGGCGAGCAGGTCCGCCGTGAGGACGTCGGCGGGCGGCCCCGAGGCGACCACCCGGCCGCCCGCCAGGACGCAGATGCGGTCGCAGTAGTACGCGGCGAGGTTCAGGTCGTGCAGGGCCAGCAGATTGACGGTCCCCAACTCCCTTACCAGGGACAGGACTTCGAGCTGGTAGCGGATGTCGAGGTGGTTGGTCGGCTCGTCCAGGACGACGACGTCCGGCTGCTGTACGAGGGCCCGGGCCACCAGGGCGCGCTGGCGTTCGCCGCCGGACAGGGACGGGAAGGGGCGGCCCGCGAGGTCGGCGATGCCGACGCGGGCGAGCGCCTCGCGCACCAGGGCGTGGTCGGCGGTGGTGTCGGCCTCCCAGAAGCGGTGGTGCGGGGAGCGGCCCATGGCGACGATCTCGTGGACGCTCAGCTCGATGCTCCCGGCGTCGGCGTCCTGCGGGACGGTCGCGATGCGGCGGGCGCGGGCCTTGACCGGCAGCGCGTGCAGGTCGGCACCGTCGAGCAGGACGCGTCCGGCGGTGGGGCGCAGGGCGGCGTAGACACAGCGGAGCAGCGTGGTCTTGCCGCTGCCGTTGGGGCCGACCAGGCCGACCGTCTCGCCGTCGGCGGCGCCCAGGGTGATGTCGTGCAGCAGGGCGCGGCCCTGGGGCGTGGTGTACGAGAGCGACTCGGTGCGCAGCGTGGTCATGCGGGGCCTCCTTCGGCCCGGGTGCCGCGGCCGCGCAGCATCCACAGGAAGAACGGGCCGCCGGTGAGCGCGGTGAGGACGCCGACGGGAATGTCCTGCGGCGCGGCGACGGTCCGGGCCGCGAGGTCGGCGAGGACGAGGAAGGCGGCGCCGCCGAGGGCCACGACGGGCAGCAGCGTGCGGTGGGCGGCGCCGACGACCAGGCGGGCGGCGTGCGGGACCATCAGGCCGACGAAGCCGATCGCCCCGGTGTAGGCGACGAGGACGCCGGTCAGCAGCGAGGCGAGCACGAAGACCCCGGCGCGGAAGCGGCCGGTGTCGAGGCCGAGGACGCCGGCGCCCTCCTCGCCGACGAGGAGCAGGTCGAGCGGGCGGGCCAGGGCGATCAGGACGAGCGTGCCGAGGACGAGGGCGACGGCGGGCAGCGCGAGCATGTCCCAGCGGGCGCCGCCGAGTCCGCCGAGCGTCCAGTGCAGGACTTCCTGCGCGTGTTCGGCGCTGGCCGAGGTGACCAGGATGAGGCTGGTGAGCGCGGACAGGACGTACGAGACGGCGACTCCGGCGAGCACCAGGCGCCCGCCCGTCATGGAGCCCGCGCGCCGGGCCAGGGCGTACACGAGGACGAGGGCGGCGAGCGCGCCGGCGAAGGCGGCGGCCGGCAGGGCGACGGTGGTGGCCACCCCGGCGCCGATGCCGAGCACGATCACGGCGACGGCTCCGGCGGAGGCCCCGCTGGAGACGCCGAGCAGGAAGGGGTCGGCGAGCGGGTTGCGCACCAGGGCCTGGAGCACGGTCCCGATGACGGCGAGCCCGGCGCCGGTGACGGCGCCGAGCACCACGCGGGGCGCCCTGACTTCCAGGACGATCGTGCGGTACGGGCTCGGCTCGGCGCGGCCGGTGACGATGGCGAGCACCTGGCCGGTGGGAATCCGCACCGACCCGAGCGCGAGCCCGGCGACGGCCGCGGCGAGGAGGACGAGGGCGAGCCCCACGAGGACGAGCGGGTAGCGCGAGCGCGTCGTCATGCGCGGGCCCTCCCGCCCTCGGGCCGGAGGGTTTGCCCGCGCAGGCACCGGGCGTGCGGGTGCCCGCGCGTCCCCGCGTCCGCCGGGGCCGGCCGCGGGCCGCGGGTGCGGGTGGCCCCGGCGGACGCGGTCCCGCTCGGCGGCCGGTGCGGGGCGCAGGGCTCCCCGTCCCCCGCTCGCGGCGGCACCCTCACTTCCCCGCCCCGAGCTGCGCCGCCAGCTTGGCGACCGCGTCCGGGGCCCGTACGCCGGTGACCATGTCGGAGAGCGGCAGGACGGCGAAGCGGTTGTTCTTGACGGCGGGGACGGAGGCGAGGGCCGGGTCGTCGCGCAGGCGCTTCTTCTTGGCGTCCACGCTGGTGCCGCCGTAGTCGAGGATCAGGATGGTCTCGGGGGCGCGGGCGACGACGTTCTCCCAGCTCGCGTCGCCGAAGGACCGCGTCTTCAGGTCGTCGGCGAAGACGTTGCGGCCGCCCGCGCGGGTCACGATGTCGTTGCCTATGCCCTTGCCGCCCACGGTGAACGCCGTCTTGTCGCCGCTGTCGTAGACGAAGACGGGGGTGGGCGTCTTGTCCTTGCGTGCCGTGCGGGTGCGGTCGTTGGTGGCCTCGGCCGAGCGGATCCAGGACTCCGCGCGGTCACCGACGCCGAAGGTGCGGCCCACCTCGCGGACCTCCTGGTACACGTCGTCCATCGTGGTCGCGGCGCCCTTGGGGCAGTTCTCCACGTTGAGGCGGGACTTGATGCCGCTCTTGGCGAGCGCCTCGCGCGCGCGGCCCTCGCCCGCGGCGAAGGCGGAGGCGTAGCCGCCGTAGACGAAGTCCGGGTTCACCGAGAGGAGCTTCTCGTACGAGGGGTATTCGGCGGCCAGGACCGGGACCGAGCGGTAGTCCGCCGCGTACTGCGGCAGCACCTTGTCGTCCAAGTAGGCAGTCCCGGCAAGGGACTTGGCGAGGCCGAGCGCCAGCATCACCTCGGTGGCGTGCTGGTTCATGGTCACCGCCCGCTTCGGGGGCGCGGTGTACGTCGTGGTCACCCCGCAGTTGGTGACCGTGTAGGGGAAGCCGGGGGCGGACGCGCCGCCGGCTTCGGGCTTCGCCTGGGTGGTGCACGCGGCGAGCGGGAACAGCAGGGCGGCGGCCAGGGCCGCACGGCGCCAGAGCATGACTGAGCTCCTCCAAGGGGATTTCCACGTCCCCTGTCGTCGGGAGAAGGCGGCAGGTCAGTTCCTGGCTTCCGGCTCCGCGGGTTCGCCGCGGGGCCGGTCACAGTGGCGGGACCGTGCCGGATTCGCACCGGCTTCCTGGTCCTGCCGCCCGATGATCGAAAAGTGCGTAGGCACAGTATGCGGGATCACCGGGCGCGCGTATCCGTCAGTAGGCCTCTACGACCCTTACGTCTTCCTCCGTGATCACGCCGTCCACGATGCGGTACGAGCGGAACTGGAACTCCCCGGCCCCGTCGGTGTCCGCCGTCGAGACCAGGACGTAGTGCGCGCCGGGTTCGTTGGCGTACGTCACGTCGGTGCGCGAGGGGTAGGCCTCGGTCGCGGTGTGGGAGTGGTAGACGATGACCGGCTCCTCGTCGCGGTCGTCCATCTCGCGGTAGAGCTTCAGCAGGTCCTGCGAGTCGAACTCGTAGAACGTGGGCGAGCGGGCGGCGTTCAGCATCGGGATGAAGCGCTCGGCGCGGCCGGTGCCCGCCGGGCCCGCGACCACACCGCACGCCTCGTCGGGGTGGTCGGCGCGGGCGTGCGCGACGAGCTGGTCGTACAGGGCCTGGGTGATGGTCAGCATGTCGGCAAGGATAAGCATGCGGGCCGTTCCGTATCGAGGTGCGATACGGAACGGCCCGCATGATGAGAACGCGCAGGTCAGCCTGGCATCAGCTGCGCTTGGCGAACGCCTTGTTCTCGGGGTTCTTGGCCTTGAGGACCAGGTAGGAGACACCGAGGATCAGGGCCCACAGCGGCGCGCAGTACAGCGAGACGCGGGAGTCCTTGTCGATGCCCATCATCACGATGACCATGAAGATGAAGAGCAGTGCGAACCAGCTGGTGTACGGGGCGCCGGGGGCGCGGAAGCTGGACTGCGGCAGCGCTCCGGCGTCCGCCTGGCGGCGGTAGCGGATCTGGCAGACGAGGATCATGATCCAGGCCCACATGCCGGAGATGGTGGCGAAGGAGACCACGTAGTCGAAGGCCTTGCCGGGCGCCACGTAGTTGATCCACACGCCGACCAGCATGAGGGCGGCGGAGACCGTGGTGCCGACCAGCGGCGTGCCGCTCTTGGTCAGCTTGGTGAAGACCTTCGGGCCCTGGCCGTTGAGCGCGAGGTCGCGCAGCATGCGGCCGGTGGAGTACATGCCCGAGTTGCAGGAGGAGAGCGCGGCGGTCAGCACGACGAAGTTGACGATGCCCGCGCCGACGCCGAGGCCCATCTTCTGGAACGCCGCGACGAAGGGGCTGACGCCCGGCTGGAACTCGTGCCACGGGACGACCGAGAGGATCATGATCAGGGCGCCGATGTAGAAGACGGCGATGCGCCACGGCACGGTGTTGATGGCCTTGGGCAGGGTCTTCTCGGGGTCCTTGGACTCGCCCGCCGTCACACCGACCAGCTCGACGGCGAGGAAGGCGAACATGACGATCTGGAGGGTCATCAGCGTGCCGCCGATGCCCTTGGGGAAGAACCCGCCGTCGTTCCACAGGTTGGCGACGGTGGCGGTGTCCGCGGCGTCCGAGAAGCCGACGGTGAGGATGCCGGCGCAGATCAGGATCATGCCGACGATGGCGGTCACCTTGACCATGGAGAACCAGAACTCCAGCTCGCCGAAGAGCTTCACGGAGATGAGGTTCACGGCGTACAGGATGAGCGTGAAGATCAGCGCGTAGGCCCATTGCGGGATGCTGCCGTGGGTCCAGAAGGACATGTACTGGGCGGCCGCGGTCACTTCGGTGATGCCGGTGACGACCCAGAAGAGCCAGTACGTCCAGCCGGTCACGAAGCCCCAGAACGGGCCGATGAACTCACGGGCGTACTCCGAGAAGGAGCCCGACACCGGGCGGTACATGAGCAGCTCGCCGAGGGCGCGCATGATGAAGAAGATGACCAGGCCCGCGATGGCGTAGGCCAGGATGAGGCTGGGGCCGGCCTTCGAGATGGCCTTGCCCGCGCCGAGGAACAGGCCGGTGCCGATGGCACCGCCGATCGCGATCATCTGGATCTGCCGGGCCCCGAGGCCCCGCTGGTATCCCTCGCCCGAGCCTTCGCCCGAGCCGTGGGCGGTCCCCGCGGCCTCATTGCCGGCAGGACGGTCGTCGTGCTTGTCGACCTGCGCTGAGGTCATGGTGGTGCGCCTTTCTCCATGCCGACCCGTCCGCCTCGGTCACGAAGCGACGGATCAGGTCCTGATCCCCCCGGATATGGATGGAGTGCCACCGGCGGTCAGCCGGTCGAAGCGCCCCCGGGAACATGGGTGGCGTCCCCGGGTGGTCGTGAAGATTTATCACGGGCTTATGGGTGATCCCCAGTTGCCTTTGTGGCGCACACCACAGGAAGAAGCGGACAAAAGTCCCTCGACATGACAAAGCAGGTCGATGTGGTGATGCGATCGTTATACGGATTTGAGCGTCCGCTGAGCGAACGGCCATCCAGAGGCCGATCGGTCAGGGCATGAGCGTTTCGATGAGTGTTTCCTGGAGCACACCGAGCCACAGGTACGCCATCACCATCGGCTTGCGCGGATCGTCGTCCGGCAGCCGGTACAGCTCGCCGCTCTCGTCCTCGTCGGTCACGTCCAGGCGGGTGCCGATGGTCAGGCGCAGATCGTTGAGCGCGCCCAGCCAGTGCCGCGAGTCCTCGGCGGCCAGCTTCAGGACCGCCCCGCCGTCGCCCCCGGGGGTCAGCGAGTCGAGGCCGTGGACCACCGCGAGGGCGTCGGCGCGCTTGCGGGCCCGCAGGTCGTTCTCGGTGAACCGCCTGAACTCGCTTGATTTGGCGCGCAGTTCATCGCTCTCCTCGCTCGCGTAGGCCTCGGGGAAGAGGCGGGCGAGCGCCGGGTCGGCGGGCGGTTCGCTCGGGCCCTCGGCGAACAGGGCGGCCAGCGGGTCCTCGTCCTCGGCCGGCTCGTCGCCCGGCCCGATGAGTTCGAGCAGCTGGACGGCGAGCGAGCGCAGGATGGCGATCTCGACCTCGTCGAGCGCGACGGCCGCGCCACCGCGGGGCAGCGCCTCGAAGTGCCCGGCCATCAGCCGCGGTCCTGGGTGAGCGTGGCCCACAGGCCGTAGCCGTGCATCGCCTGCACGTCGCGTTCCATCTCCTCGCGGCTGCCGCTGGAGACCACGGCCCGTCCCTTGTGGTGCACATCGAGCATCAGCTTGTGGGCCTTGTCCTTCGAGTAGCCGAAGTAGGACTGGAAGACGTACTGCACATAGCTCATGAGGTTGACGGGATCGTTGTGCACGAGCGTCACCCAGGGCACGTCCGGCTCGGCGACGGGAAGACTCGACTCCGCCGACTCGGGGCGTTCGATCTCTACCGGGGCAACGCTCACGACTCTGGGCGACCTTGTCTGTTGTGCCGGGTCCGGGGACTGCCCCCGGGGAAGTGCGACGCCGGGGGCCCGGGAGAGGCCCCCCGGGAATGACAGCCACGGCCTCCATGCTGCCACCCGGGGCCGGTCATCGCACAAACGGACCCTAGAAATCGTCAGAGTGACGAGTATTCGGGGTAGCATCCCCCCAGGCCCCAGCTTTCGGGGCCGGTGACCGAATACCCGGCCGGCGTGTGCCCGGCCCGGACGAAAGTGCGAGGTGGCTCGCTGTGAATGCCCCGGACCTCGGGCTGCCGGTGGACGTGCCGTCGACCGCGCTCTTCACCGACCAGTACGAGTTCACGATGCTCCAGGCCGCCCTGAAGGCCGGCACGGCCGACCGGCGCTCGGTCTTCGAGGTCTTCACCCGCCGGCTGCCCGAGGGCCGCCGCTACGGCGTGGTCTGCGGCACCGGACGCGTCCTGGACGCCGTCGAGAACTTCCGCTTCGACGCGGATGTGCTCGGCTTCCTGCGCGACCGCAAGATCGTCGACGAGCCCACCCTGCGATGGCTCGCCTCCTACCGCTTCAGCGGCGACATCTGGGGCTACCCCGAGGGCGAGGTCTACTTCCCGGGCTCGCCGATCCTGCGGGTCGAGGGCTCCTTCGCCGAGTGCGTGCTGCTCGAAACCGTGATCCTCTCGATCCTCAACCACGACTCCGCGATCGCGGCCGCCGCATCGCGGATGTCCGCCGCGGCCGGCGGGCGCCCGCTGATCGAGATGGGCGCGCGCCGCACCCACGAGCTGTCCGCGGTCGCCTCCGCGCGGGCCGCCTACGTCGGCGGCTTCAGCACCACCTCCGACCTCGCGGCCGGGTTCCGCTACGGCATCCCCACCGTCGGCACCAGCGCGCACGCCTTCACCCTGCTCCACGACAGCGAGCGGGACGCCTTCCGGGCCCAGGTCGACTCGCTCGGCCGCGGCACCACCCTGCTCGTCGACACCTACGACGTGGCCGAGGCGGTGCGCACCGCCGTGGAGATCGCCGGGCCCGAGCTCGGCGCGGTCCGGATCGACTCCGGCGATCTGCTCCTGGTCGCCCACCGGGTGCGCCAGCAGCTGGACGAGCTCGGCGCGACCAACACCAGGATCGTGGTCACCTCCGACCTCGACGAGTACGCCATCGCCTCGCTCGCCGCGGCCCCCGTGGACGCGTACGGGGTCGGCACCCAGCTGGTCACCGGCTCGGGGCACCCGACCTGCTCGATGGTCTACAAGCTGGTCGCCCGCGCCCAGTCCGCCGACCCGAAGGCCCCGCTGCAACCGGTCGCCAAGAAGTCGCTCGGCGCGAAGTCCTCGGTCGGCGGCCGCAAGTGGGCCGCCCGCCGCTCGGACGCGTACGGGATCGCCGAGGCCGAGGTCATCGGCACCGGCGCGGTACCGTCCGGACTCGCCGACCGCCAGCTCCTGGTCGAGCTGGTCAAGGGCGGCACGGTGGTGGCCCGCGAGCCGCTGGACACCGCCCGCGAGCGGCACATCGACGCGCTGGCCGCCCTTCCGATGTCCGCGGGCCAGCTCTCGCGCGGCGAGCCGGTCATCCCGACCGAGTACGTGTGAGCCGCGCCCGGCGGGGTCTTCCGCCCCCGTTTGCCCCCTGCCGTGCGCCGCGCGAAGTCTCTACGCTCAAGGAACAGCGCCCGTGACGGGCCCGCAGACCGAAGGAAAGACGACATGCACCGCGCCTTGATCGTCGTGGACGTCCAGAACGACTTCTGTGAGGGCGGCTCCCTCGCGGTCGCGGGCGGCTCGGACGTCGCCGCCGCGATCACCGACCTGGTGGGCCAGGCGGCCGGCTCCGCCTACCGCCATGTGGTCGCCACCCGCGACCACCACATCGACCCGGGCGCGCACTTCTCGGACGCCCCCGACTTCGAGCACTCCTGGCCGCCGCACTGCGTGGCCGGCACCGAGGGCGTGGGCTTCCACCCGAACTTCGCTCCCGCGGTCGCCTCCGGGGCGATCGACGCGGTCTTCGACAAGGGCGCGTACGCCGCCGCCTACAGCGGCTTCGAGGGGCTGGACGAGAACGGGCTCTCGCTCGCGGACTGGCTGCGGGCCCGGCAGGTGGCCGAGGTCGACGTGGTCGGTATCGCCACGGACCACTGTGTGCGGGCCACTGCCCTGGACGCGGTGCGGGCCGGGTTCGCCACGACCGTGCTGCTCGACCTGACGGCCGGGGTGGCCGAGCACACCACCTCGCTGGCCCTGGAGGAGCTGCGGGCGGCCGGCGTCGAGCTGTCCGGCAAGCCCGTGGTGTAGCGGGCGACCACGTGAGCGGTACTGCGGGAGCCCGGCTACTTGAGCAGGGCGCGTATCGGGTGCCAGAGCTCTTCGGTGGTCTCGGGGGCCGTGCGCCACAGCAGGCCGTCGGGGTGGTGCAGGACGGCCGTGATCTCGTCCAGGGTCGGGGGCTCGGTCTGGCCGCGCAGATAGACGGCGCGCAGGCCCAGATTGCGGAGCCGGGTCAGGGCCCGCGCCCGGTTGACGGCGTGCACCAGGACACGCACGTTCGTACCCGGCGCGGCCGGGTTCGGCAGCGTGAGCGCGACGACCACGCTGCCGCCTGGCAGCTTGCAGAAACCTCCGCCGGGCATGCCGGACCACTCCCCCTGTAAGACGACGCGTTGGACTCGCTGTCAATAAGGACTCGTAGGACGCACCTAAACACGATCGGCCGCCGCCCGCTAGAGGGCGACGGCCGATCATGGTTTGACCTGCGGTTTTGAAAATTACTTGGTGGAGGTGCCGACCTTCACCGTGATCGTCTGGCCGTTCCACGGCTGGTCGACGATCGAGATCCGCGTGTTGGTGTCAGGAACCTTGACGCTGCCCGTCGGGTTCTCGGCGTACCAGTACGTGCCCTTGTGGTCGTCGAAGACCGGGACGCCGGGCTGCGACTTGATCTTCGTCGCCACGTCCGCCTTGTGCAGCGTGAAGGCGTCCGTCCGGTACTGGCTGAACGGCGCGTCGAACGGCTGGATCTTGTTGCGCAGCAGCGTGCCGTCGGCCCACTTGAGCGGCTTGGCGTGCGCGTCGACCGGCAGGATCAGGCCCTGGCCCGGGTGGGCCGAGACGTTGTTGTCCTTCTGGGAGGTGTCCCAGAGCCAGATCAGCAGACCGCGCTGGTACGGGTAGTGCTCGACCCAGCTCGGACGGGTCGTGGAGAAGCCGAAGTTGTACGGGCCGACCTTGAGGGTCTGGTCGTACGAGACGTACTGGCGGTTCTCCGCGAGGTAGTACTGCGGGTAGTCGTTGGTGAAGGACTCCCCGATGCGGGAGAAGTTCTTCGCCGTCCAGCCGTTGTCGCCGCCCTCGGCGCCGTCGGTGACGACTGCGGTGCCGTCGGCGGTGACGGTGATCGCGTCGGCGGTGAAGCCCTTGCCGCCCGCGCCGCCGTCCGTCTGGTAGCGGAAGCGGAGCTGGATCTGCTTGCCCGCGAACTGGTCCAGCGGGTACGACAGCTTCTTGTACGCGCCCGAGGCGTCGGTCAGGGCCGGCTTGTCGCTGGAGTCGCGCGGGATGGCCTTGCCGTCGGCGGTGCCGTCGAGCGCGGTCCAGCTGGCGCCGTTGTCCGTGGAGACCTCGGTGTAGAGGAAGTCGTAGTCCTTCTCGATGTCCCACCAGCCCGAAAGGTCCAGGGACGCCTTGGACTTGCCGGTCAGGTCGACCGACCGGGTCAGGGTGTTGTTGAGGTTGTCACCCATCCCGCTCCACCACTGCTTGGAGCCCTCGACGGGCTTCACGACGGTGGTGGTGACTTCCTTCTTCGGCAGCTCGACGACGAGCGCCTGGTTGTTCTTGGTGTTGTACTCCGAGACGCCCAGCTTGGCGGTGATCTTCGAACCCGCCTTCACCGAGGCGTAGTCGAGCCAGCCCAGCTGGAGCTTGTCCCAGGCGGTCATGTCGCCGGGCAGGTCTCCGATGGAGTCCTTGCCGGTGCCGAGCCAGGAGCCCGCCGACATCAGGGACCAGAAACCGACCGAGTTCTCGGCGGTGTTGGTGGTGTCGTAGAGGTCCGGCAGACCGAGGTCGTGGCCGTACTCGTGGGCGAAGACACCGAGGCCGCCGTTCTCCGGCTGCATGGTGTAGTCGCCGACCCACATCCCGGTGTCGCCGATCTGGGTGCCGCCCGCCTTGTTGTAGGCGGGGCCGGTCTTGCCCGCGTCGGTGCCGTAGGCGTACCAGCGGTGCGCCCACAGGGCGTTGGTGCCCTGGGCGCCGCCGCCCGCGGACTCGTCCTCGCCGGCGTGCACGATCTGGAAGTGATCGATGTAGCCGTCGGGCTCGTTGAAGTTGCCGTTGTTGTTGTAGTCGTTGCGGTCCCACTGGTCGTACTGCCCCAGGGTCGCCTTGATCTGCGCGTCCGTCTGGCCCTTGGCCTTCTGGTCGGCGACCCAGGCGTTGACGCCGTCGCGGACGGTGTCCCACACGTTGGCGCAGTTGGTCTGGCCGCAGTAGTTGGAGCCGTAACGGGCCTCGTTGTACGGGATCTTGACCCAGTCGGTGACCTGGCCGTCGACCGAGTAGCGGCCCGAGGACGTCTTCTCGTAGTACGTCTTCAGCGAGTTGACGTTCTTGCCCGTACCGAAGTACAGGTCCTGGAAGTGCTTCTGGTTGTAATCGGCCTGCCAGGCGGTCGAGTTGTCCTTCGACCGGTCCGGCTTGGCTATCTGGTTGTGCGCCGGGCCGGGGTTGCCGCCGTACTTGGGCTGCGGCGGCTTGGGGCCGTCGGGGCCGTCCGGGTCGTACATGGTGGTGTTGTCGACCTGGTCGCCGAACTCCACCAGGATCGTGAAGATCTTGTCGGTCTTCTGCCGGCCGAGCTCGACGTACTTCTTGTCGCTGAGCTTGACGACGTCGGAGCCGCCGCGCTTCTCGACCTGCTTCTTGCCGGACAGCACGCCTTCGAGCGCGGCCTGGCGCTGCTGGGCCTGCTGGTCGGTGAACGGGCCCTTGAGGTTGTGCTCCTGGCCGTTGGCCGTCGACGGGTCCTGGCGCTGGACCGCCACCGGAGCCTTCGAATCCGCCTGGGCGGTGGCGTACACCGAGCCCGTGGCGCCGGCCGTGGCGAGAGCCACGAGCACGGCGGCGGCTCTGGCCGCCCTCCTGCTGCTGGTCACTTGACGATTTCCTCCCCCGCGGCCGGCAGGAACCGGGGGGTGAGGGGTTGGCTCCGGTGCTCGACACGCGTCTCAAGTGACGACATTGGACCGGAGTTACCAAAGAAAAGACAGATCTTGACTTGTTCGTGCCAAGTACATTATGCAGAAGGCCAGTTCCGTTATCCGAACATGACGAACGTGGTAACAGACCGGGACAACAGGTGCACACATCTCGGCATGTGGACCGGGTCGCTTCGCGGAATGACTCCGTGCGCCCCCCGTGCACCGGCACTGCGGGTTAGGTCACGCTTACCAACAGTTCCCCTCGGGCATGGACCGACGTAGAGTCGCTTGGCAGTGCGATCCGGTGGCCAGGCCCGCCGGTTGAGAACGGTCGAGAGGCTCACCCCCTATCCGAACCTTCAGGACGGATAACGCCATGCCGCGTCCCACTGCCGCACAGCTCTCCTACGGTTCGGCCACCGTCGTCTTCTCGACCGTCGCCATGCTGCTGCTCTCCCGCACCGAGTCCGGCGTCGGAGTCGCGGTCATCGTCCTGGCCGCGCTGCTGCTCGGCCTCCTGGTCGCCGTGACGGTCCCCATGCCGCTGCCCCGCCGGGCCCGCGCCGAAGCCAACGCCGACGGCCGCACGGCCCCGGTCGCTGGTGCGACACCGGAGAGCCGTGCGGCCGTCGGCGGGAGCTCCGCCGTGCGGGTTCCCGCCCCCCGCGAGCGGCGGGCGGTCACGCGCGAGCACTCACTGCGGGGTTGAGACCACCACCACCGTCTTGCCGGCCTTGTCGTGCCAGCCCTGCCGGTACGGCTTGTCCGCCACGATCGTGATGGCCAGGACGATGTCCCACAGGCAGTAGCAGCACAGCACGAACGGCGCCCACAGCACGGCGGCCCGGGCGAGCGAGGCATTGGTGGTGGGCACGCTGCCGTCGTTGAGCATCGCGACCCGCAGCCCGAGCAGTTTCTTGCCCAGCGTCTGACCGGACTTGGACACCATCAGGGTGTCGTAGCCGACGTAGACGACGAGCGTGATCAGCAGCCAGAGCAGACCGGTACCGGAGTACGCCTTGCTGATCACCTCGGTGCCGGAGTCGCCGTTGTCCGTGGTGGAGATGACGACCCGGTTGCTGGTCGCCCACTCGATCAGGCCGAGCGGGACCGCGATGATCAGGAAGTCGATGACACGGGCCAGGAACCGCTTGCCGTAGTCGGCGAGCGGCGGCATTCCGGCCAGCGGGTCGACACCGCCGTAGCCGCCCCCATAGGGGTCGGAGGGCGGTGGCGGCGCGCTTCCGTACGGCGAGCCGCCACCGGGGGGAGGCGGTCCGCCGTACGGGCCTGCGCCGCCGGGGGGCGGGGGCGCGCCATAGCGGCCCGCGCCACCGGGCGGCGGGCCCGAGCCGTAGGGGGAGTCACCGGGCGGCGGCCCCGCGGGCGGCGGCTGCGCGCCCCCGTAGGGGGACCCGCTCCCCGGAGGCTCTGACGGCTTCTTGAGGAACGGGTCGTCCTCGGGGGGCTGACCGGGCGGCGGCTGATCGGTGCTCATGCCGGTAGTGCAACGCGCGCGCGTTGCCCCCGCGACCGGGGGGACGCCGTTCGGGGGACGCCCCGGCCCCGGACCTCAGCCCTGCGCGACGAAGGTGCGGGCCGCCTTGTCGTGCCAGCACTGGCGCCACGGCCGGTCGAAGACGCACCACACCACATTGACCACGCCGACCGCGCAGAGCCCGAGCACCCCGTAGACCAGCCAGCGCCGCGCCGCCTGCCCGAAGGTGGGCGGCTCGTACGACTCGATGCCGCGCACCTGCACCCCGCAGAGCCGCTTGCCGAGCGTGCGGCCCCACTTGGCGGTGGGCAGCGCCTCGTACAGCAGACCGAGGACGAGGAAGCCGCCGAGCACGATGCCGAGGAGGCCGGCCGTCGTGCCGTCGAGGAGGTAGACGGTCACCGTCCGGCCCGACAGCTTCGCCGCGTCGATCTTCTCCTGGACGTGGTCGCCCACCTTCGTCAGGAGCGGTACGGCGAGGCCCCCGACGAGGGCGCCGAGCAGCACGGTGTCGACCAGCCGCGCGATCAGACGCCTGCCGAGCCCGGCGGGCCGGGCCGAGGCCTGCGCCTGCGCGGCCGCGAGGAACGGGTCGGAGACCGGAGGCTTCCACGGCACGACGGGTTCCTGCGACTGCACCTGCGCCTGCGCCTGCGGATCGGGCTGCGCGAGCCGGTGCACCTGCTGCGCCCAGGAGGCGGCCCCTCCCCCGGGCCCCGCCGTCATCGGCGACCCGGGCACGGCCGAGTGCGGCTGCCCGGACTGGGGCTGCGAGGGCTGCGGCTGCACGGGCTGGTGGTGCGAGGGCTGCGGCTGCCCGGGGTTCGGCTGGGCGGGCTGGGGCTGCACAGGCCGTGGCTGTACGGGCTGCGGCTGTACGGGTGCCGAGTAAGCGCCGTCCGCGCGGCCCGTCGGCGACGACCCCAACGGGCTTGCCGAGGACGGTAGTTGGGCGCGGGCAGGGGGTGGCTCCACGGCGGGCGGCATGGCACCCGCCGGGCGCCCGGGCTGCTGCTGGTTCTGGTGCGGCACCGAGGTGCCGGGCCGCGCGGAAGCCGTCGGCGGTACCGGCTGCGGGGACTGCGCCGGCTCCGCGCGCCGGGGGTCGGGCAGACGCGGGTCGGCCGCTTCGGGCAGTCCGCGCGGATCGACCGGCCGGCCCCAGGAGACCCGGCGGTCCTGGTCGCCGCCGAAGCCGGACTGGTGGGCGGCGTCCGCGTGCCAGGCCGGTTCGGGCCGGACGCCCTGGCCCTGCGCGAGCGCGGACCCGGGCCCCGGCTCGTCGAGGAAGACGGGCCCCGTCTCCTCGGCGGGGGCGGCCTGGACCGGCGGGGCGGCGGCGAGCGAGGGAGCCGGGGCGGGAGCCGCGCCCGGCGGCGGGGTGGGCGGCGCCTCGCCCGCGGCGGGGGCGGGCCGGCTCGTGCCGGGCACCCAGGAGACCCCGTTCCAGTACCGGACATATCCCGGAATGGAGGGGTCCGGGTAATACCCTTCCCGGGCTACGCTCCCGCCGCTGTCAGGAGGAACCGTCGCCATGTCCCCAACTCCGTTCCGATCCAGCACACTTGATCTCTGCCGCGGCGGCCCGGCCGGACCGGGCACCGACCGCGCGCTTCCGCTTGTCCCAGGAGGACAGTAACGAAGAACGCGCGGCCGGTAGCAGGAAGCCGGGGAGTAAGACCGCGTACGAGCGACTCCGGCCCCCTCCGCGCACCCCGGGACCGGACCGCGCGGCGGGGTCCCGCGAGTGCGTACAGTCGTTGCCGATCGAACTGGTGCACCCGGCCCGGCCGGTCAGGAACGTGCCAGGCCGGTCAGGAAAGTGAGTGGGGAATGCGCGTGGGGCCTGGCCGAACCGGTCACGACGATCCGGCGACCGGCTCCCTGTCGGCGGCGTCCGCGCCGCGGCGGGCCTGGTCGGCCGTCGCGGTCTTCGCGGCGATCCGCGCGCTCGGCCTGCTGGTCCTCGCCCTGTGGTCGCGCCTGGCCGGCTCCGACGCGCACGACCTGCTCTCGGCGCGCTGGGACTCGATCTGGTACGTACGGGTCGCCGAGTCGGGCTACGACTTCACGCTGACCGCGCCCGACGGGCGGGTCCTGTCCGACCTGGCGTTCTTCCCGCTGCTGCCCTGGCTGGAGCAGGCCGTCGCCGCGGTGAGCCCGCTCGGGCCCGGCGACGCGGGCCTGCTCATCAGCGGCCTCGCGGGGCTGCTCGCCGCCTGGGGCATGTATCTGATGGGCCATCACCTGTACGGGCACCGGGCGGGGTTGCTCCTGGTGGCGCTGTGGGCGGCGATGCCCGTCGGGATCGTCCAGTCGATGGCGTACAGCGAGGCCCTCTTCGCGGCGCTCGCCGCCTGGGCGCTGTACGCGGTGCTGCGGCGGCGCTGGGTGGCGGCCGGGCTGCTCGCCTCGCTCGCCGGGCTCACCCGCCCGGTGGGGCTCGCGGTGGCCGCCGCGCTGTGGGCCGGGGCCGTCGTGGAGGCGCGGCGCACCCGGCGCCTGGACGCGCGGATGCTCATCGGGATGGTGCTCGCCCCGCTCGGCGCGGCCGGCTATGTCCTGTGGGTCGGGGTGCGGCGAGGCAGTCCGTTCGCCTATCTCGATGTGCAGGGCGAGTGGGGCAACGGCTTCGACGGGGGCCTGGCGTACGGGGAGTTCATCCTGGACCACCTCGGGGGGTGGCCCGTCGCGCTCGCCGGGATCGCCCTGATCGCGGGGACCGTGCTCGCCCTCGGCGCGTTCGGGGCCTGTGTGCGCGGGCGCCAGCCGCTGCCGCTGCTCGTCTACACCGGCATCGTCATGGCCCTCGCGCTGTGCTCGTCGGGCTACTTCGGCTCCAAACCACGGCTGCTGCTCCCCGCGTTCCCGCTGCTGCTTCCGCTGGCGCTCGCCCTGTCACGGGTGCGGCGCGCCCGGGCGGCGGCGGTGGTGGCCGTGCTCGCGCTGGGCTCCGCGGTGTACGGGGCGAGCTGGCTCAACGGCTCGGGCCCGCCGTAGGAGAGGCCGGGTGGCCCGCCGTAGGACCCGTAGGAGAGGCCGGGCGACCCGCGGGGCACCTGCGGCCGGGCCGGCCGCGAAAGCCCGCTGAGAAAAACTTCCCGAAGTCGCGTAATGACCCCGGGGGAACGCGCTCTCACCCTGTACGGCCCCGCACGGGCCCGTACCGCAGCACGCAGACGTATGCGCCCCGCACCCGGGCGTACAGGGAAGAGAAGAGGGACCCCATGCACACCGTCGTGGAACGCGAGCTGGAGCTCAAGCTGGTGCTGTCGCCCGAGCGCAGCATCCCCGTCCCGGCCCGGCTCGCCTACCGCACCGACGACCCCTACGCCGTGCACATCACCTTCCACATCGGCTCCGAGTCGCCGGTCAACTGGACCTTCGCGCGCGAGCTGCTCGTCGAGGGGGTGTTCCGGCCGTGCGGCCACGGGGACGTGCGGATCTGGCCGACGAAGGTGGAGGGCCGCAGCGTGGTCCTGATGGCGCTCAGCTCGCCGGACGGCGACGCGCTGCTGGAAGCGCCCGCGGCCCAGGTGTCGGCGTGGCTTGAGCGGACGCTGCGGGCGGTGCCGCCGGGCTCCGAGAGCGAGCAGCTCGGCCTGGACGACGGCCTGGCCGAGCTGCTCGCGCCGACCACGGGTGGCATGGTCGACGAGCTGTGGCTGCGCGACCCCTGGCCGTCCGACGAGTCCCGGCCGGAGGAGGGGGCGTGAGGGGGCGGGGCGTCGGGGGGGCGAGGCGTGCGGGGGCGGGCTCAGAAGAGCTTGCCGGGATTCAGCAGACCCAGCGGGTCGAAGGCGTGCTTGACCGCGCGCTGCATCTCGATGCCCACCGGGCCCAGCTCGCGGGCCAGCCACTCCTTCTTCAGGACGCCGACGCCGTGTTCGCCGGTGATGGTGCCGCCCAGCTCCAGACCGAGCGCCATGATCTCGTCGAAGGACTCGCGGGCGCGCCGCGACTCGTCCTCGTCGGCCGCGTCGAAGCAGACCACCGGGTGGGTGTTGCCGTCGCCCGCGTGGGCGCAGACGCCGATGGTCAGCCCGTACTCGGCGGCGATCGCCGAGGTCCCTTCGAGCATCGCGGCGAGCTTCGAGCGCGGCACGCACACGTCGTCGATCATCGTGGCCGATTTGATCGTCTCCAGGGCGGTGAGCGACAACCGCCTTGCCTGGAGCAGGAGTTCGGACTCGGCAGCGTCCTCGGCCGGGACGACCTCGGTGGCGCCCGCGGCCGTGCACAGCGCGCCGACGGCGGCGAGGTCGGCGGCCGGGTCGGGGCTGTCGAAGGCGGCGAGCAGGAGCGCCTCGGTGGTGTCGGGCAGGCCCATGTTCGCCATGCGGTTGACCGCCTGGATGGTGGTGCGGTCCATGAGTTCGAGCAGCGAGGGGGCGTGCCCGCGCTCCATGATCCGCACGACCGCGTCGCAGGCGGCCGCGGCGGAGCCGAACTCGGCGGCGAGCGCGAGCTGGGGCGGCGGTGAGGGCCGCAGCGCGAGCACCGCTTTGACAACGATGCCTAGGCTGCCCTCGGAGCCCACGAACAGCCGGGTCAGGTCGTATCCGGCGACGCCCTTGGCGGTGCGCCGGCCGGTGCTCATCAGCCGGCCGTCCGCGAGCACGACCTCCAGGCCGAGGACGTACTCGGCGGTCACTCCGTACTTCACGCAGCACAGGCCGCCGGAGGCGGTGCCGATGTTCCCGCCGATGGTGCACATCTCCCAACTGGACGGATCCGGCGGGTAGTAGAGCCCGTGTTCGTGGACGGCGCGGGACAGCACGGCGTTGACGACACCGGGCTCCACGACCGCGACCCGGTCGACCGGGTTGATCTCCAGGATGCGGTCCATCCTGACCAGGGACAGCACGATGCAGCCGTCGCTGGCGTTGGCGGCGCCGGACAGGCCGGTGCGCGCGCCCTGCGGCACGACGGGCACCCGCAGCGCGGTCGCCGTGCGCATCACGTGCTGCACCTCCTCGACGGTGCGGGGCAGCACCACCACGGCCGGGCTGCCCGCCGCGCAGAAGCTCGCCATGTCGTGGGCGTAGGAGGCGGTGATGTCGGGGTCGCTGACGACGGCGTCCGCCGGGAGGTGCTCGCGCAGCCGTTCGAGAAGATCGTCCATGTCTTCAGCCTGGCACCCGGGGCCATCGGTGTGAACCCTTTCCCCGGCCGGTCGGGCGGGGCCGGTGTGGTCTTCGTATTGACGCACAGTGAGCGCCATGGAGATCGCGAAGACCGAACACGATGCGGACGCGGCCCGGCGGGCGGCGTGGCAGTCGACCGCGGCCGCGGCCCAGCGGACCTCGCCGCGGTCCGGGCCGCGCCGGGCCCTGAAGCGGGCGGTCCTGGTGGCCCTCGCGGCGGGCGTGCTGGTCGGGGGCGTCCTGCTGATCATGCCGGACGGCCGGGAAGCGAAGGCCCCGCCGCCCGCCCCGGGCCCGGCGGCCCGGGCCCTGACGGCGGTGACCGGCGGCGCGCCCGCTTCGGTGGCCGATGTGACGGCGCTGATCACGGACCGTGCCGCCTGGGTGCGCACCCACCCGAACGACGAGGCGTCGTGGACGGTGCTCGGCTCCGCCTATCTGGAGCGGGGCGTGCGGGGCGCCGACTCCTCGTACTACCCGCGCGCCGAGTGGGCGCTCAAGCGCTCGCTCCAGGTGCGTCCGAAGGACAACCTGGACGCGGAGACCGGGCTCGCGGCCCTCGCCAACGCCCGGCACGACTACGCGGCGGCGCGCACCCTGGCCGAATCCGTACGCACCCGCAAGGCGGACCGCTGGACGCTCTACCCGCCGCTGATCGAGGCCTACAACGGGCTCGGCGACCCGAAGGCGGCGGCCAAGGCGGTGGAGCAGATGCTCGAACTGCGCTCCGGCACACCGGCGTTGACCGAGGCCGCCGAGGTCTACCGGCAGCACGGCTGGCGGGAGGACGCCCTGGTGGCCCTGGACGAGGCGGTCGCGCACGCCACCTCGCCCGTGCAGAAGGCGGCCGCCCTGGTCTCGGCGGGCGACCTGGCGTGGGAGCGGGGCGAGCCCGACGCGGCCCTCGCGCACTACGAGGCGGCCCTGCGCACCGATCCGGGCGCCCACGCGGCGCTCGCGGGCCGGGCCAGGGCCAAGGTGGCGCTCGGCCGCAAGGCGGACGCCCAGCGGGACTACCTGGCGGCGGTCGCGGTCCTGCCACGCCCCGAATACCTGCTGGAGCTGGGCGAGTTGTACGAGTCGCAGGGGCTGGACGGCGATGCCCGCGCCTGGTTCGACAAGCTGCGCGAACTGGCCGCGCGGGACGGGTCCAACGGTGTGGACGACGCCTTGGTGCTCGGCCGGTTCGAGGCCGACCACGGGGCCGCGCACGCGGCCGTGGACCGTCTCGAAGCCGAGTGGAGGGCCCACCCCAGCGCGGCGGCCGAGGACGCGCTGGGCTGGGCGATGTACCGGGCGGGCGAGCCGGAGGAGGGCCTCGTCCATGTGCGCAAGGCCACCGACTCGGGGGTGCGCAGCGCCCTGTTCTCCTATCACCAGGCCACCATCGAACGGGAGTTGGGCCAGTCCGGCGCGGCCCGGCGCCATCTCCAGGACGCGCTGCGCACCAATCCGCAGTTCTCGCCGGTGCTCGCACCGAAGGCGACCGAGGCGCTCGCGGCGCTCGGTGAACCGGCGGACGGCGGACCGAGGGACGTGTACGGCCATGTGGCCGGCGCGCAGTCGGGGTCCGGCGGCGGCGGGGGCGGGGGCGGCAGTTCCGCGTCGTCGGGCTCTTCGTCGGGCCAGTCGTCCAGCCAGGGTTCCAAGCGCCCGGCGAGGCCCCGCCCCGCGAAGCCCTCGCGGCGCGGCTGAGCGCGACGCGGCAGAGGGGCGGGAGCGGAGCTGAAGAGGCCGCGGCCCCACGGGTCAGGTCCGTGGGGCCGCAGACTAGTGACGGTAACTCACATACCGTACGCGCGTGGTGCGTTGCAGGTCAGAGGTTGCCCCGAAGCTCCTGCTCGCGCTCGATCGCCTCGAACAGGGCCTTGAAGTTGCCCTTGCCGAAGCCCATCGAACCGTGCCGCTCGATCATCTCGAAGAAGACGGTGGGGCGGTCCTGGACCGGCTTGGTGAAGATCTGGAGGAGGTAGCCGTCCTCGTCGCGGTCGACCAGGATCTTCAGCTCGCGCAGCGTCTCGACCGGCACCCGGGTCTCGCCGGCCCACTCGCCGAGGGTGTCGTAGTACGAGTCGGGGGTGTCCAGGAACTGGACGCCGGCCGCGCGCATGGAGCGCACCGAGGCGACGATGTCGTTGGTGGCGAGCGCGATGTGCTGGACGCCGGGGCCGCCGTAGAACTCCAGGTACTCGTCGATCTGCGACTTCTTCTTGGCGATGGCCGGCTCGTTGAGCGGGAACTTCACCTTGAGGGTGCCGTCGGCGACGACCTTCGACATGAGCGCGGAGTACTCGGTGGCGATGTCGTCGCCCACGAACTCCTTCATGTTGGTGAAGCCCATGACGTTGTTGTAGAACGCCACCCACTCGTTCATCCTGCCGAGCTCGACGTTGCCCACGCAGTGGTCGATCGCCTGGAAGAACCTCTTGGGCGTCTCCACCAGCGGCGCGGCCTCGACGAACCCGGGCAGGTAGGTGCCGGTGTAGCCGGTGCGCTCGACCAGGGTGTGCCGGGTCTTGCCGTACGTGGCGATCGCGGCCAGGACGACGGTGCCGTGCTCGTCGCCCACCTCGTGCGGCTCCTCGATGCCGGTGGCGCCGTGCTCGGTGGCGTACTTGTACGCGGCGCGCGCGTCCGGCACCTCGATGGCGAGGTCCACCACGCCGTCGCCGTGCTCGGCGACGTGCTCGGCCAGGAAGCGGCCCCGGTCGGTCGCCGGCTTGATGACGGAGGTGAAGACGAAGCGGGCGGCGCCGCTGGTCAGCACGTAGCTGGCGGTCTCGCGGCTGCCGTTCTCCGGTCCGGAGTACGCGACCAGCTTCATGCCGAAGGCCGTCGAGTAGTAGTGCGCGGCCTGCTTGGCGTTGCCCACCGCGAAGACGACCGCGTCCATGCCCTTCACCGGGAAGGGGTCGGCCTGCCGCGCGGTTTCGGGGGTGGGATCGATGATCATCGAGTTGTCTGCCATGGCCGCAGAGTCTCGCTATCCGGCAAGCTGCGCAATAGTTCGCGTTTTCACTGGTCAATCTGTGCAGTGAATGGGCAGTATCTAGGGGCGACTTGTACACGATGACCATCCGGAGGCGGCCATGTCGATCGATCATTTGGACGGGCGTCTGATCGTGCTGCTCGCCCGGGAGCCCCGGATCGGGGTCCTGGAGGCCTCGCGCCGGCTCGGGGTCGCACGCGGCACGGTCCAGGCGCGGCTCGACCGGCTTCAGTCGAATGGAGTCATCCGGGGCCTCGGTCCCGATGTCGACCCGGCGGCGCTCGGCTACCCGGTCACCGCCTTCGCGACGCTGGAGATCAAACAGGGCCAGGGGGCGGACGTGCGGGCCCACTTGGCGTCCGTGCCCGAGGTCCTCGAACTGCACACCACCACCGGCCAGGGCGACATGCTGTGCCGGCTCGTGGCCCGCTCCAACGCCGATCTCCAACGTGTGATCGACCGGGTTGTCGGTTTTGATGGCATCGTCCGGGCCGCCACGGCGATCGTCATGGAGAACCCGGTCCCGCTGCGGATCATCCCGCTGGTGGAGCAGGCGGCACAGGACTCCGTCCCCGGCGGCGGCTGACCGGCGACCGACAGGGGTGAGCGCGGATGGGCTTCTGGGACTACTTGTCCAGCAGGCACCAGCAGCTCCTCACCGACGCCTACCAGCACGCGAGCGCGGTGTTCCAGTGCATGGTGATCGCGACCGTGCTCGGCGTCCTGATCGGCGTGGTCACGTACCGCAGCGGCTGGGCGGCGGGCCTGGCGATCACCACCACGTCGTCGATCCTCACGATCCCCTCGCTCGCCATGATCGGCCTGCTGATCCCGCTGGTCGGCCTGGGTGTGGCCCCCACCGTGGTGACCCTGACGCTGTACGGGCTGCTGCCGATCGTGCGCAACTCGATCGTGGGCCTGCGCGGAGTGGACCCCGCCCTGGTGGACGCGGCCAAGGGCATCGGGATGTCACGGGCCGCCCGCATGCTGCGGGTGGAACTCCCGCTGGCCTGGCCGCCGATCCTGACCGGCATCCGGGTCTCCACGCAGATGCTGATGGGCATCGCGGCCATCGCGGCGTACGCCTCGGGCCCCGGCCTCGGCAACGAGATCTTCCGCGGCATCGCCTCGCTGGGCAGCGCCAACGCCATCAACCAGGTGCTCGCGGGCACCCTCGGCATCGTGGTGCTCGCCCTGCTCTTCGACGCGGCGTACGTCCTGATCGGCCGTCTCACCATCCCGAGGGGGATCCGTGTCTGAGCGATTCGAGCACGAGCGGTCGGAGGACGAACGGCCCGGGTACGGCCGGGGCGAGCACGAGCGGATCGCCGAGGAGCGGACCGAGCACGAGCGGGCCGGGGCCGCGCCCGCGCCGAGCGGCGCGGCGACCTCCGGGGCCGCCATCCAGCTGGAGAACCTCACCAAGCGGTACGCGGGCAACCCCGAACCGTCCGTGGACAACGTCAGCATGGAGATCAAGGCGGGCGAGACCGTCATCTTCGTGGGCCCGTCCGGCTGCGGGAAGTCGACCACGCTCAAGATGATCAACCGGCTGATCGAGCCGACGTCCGGCCGCATCCGCATCAACGACGAGGACGTCACCGACATCGACCCGGTGAAGCTGCGCCGCAAGGTCGGCTACGCGATCCAGTCCTCCGGGCTCTTCCCGCACATGACGGTCGCCGAGAACATCGCGCTGGTGCCGAAGATGGTCGGCTGGTCCAAGTCGAAGGTGAAGGACCGCGTCGAGGAGATGCTCGACCTGGTCGGGCTCGACCCGCGCGAGTTCCACGGCCGCTATCCGCGCCAGCTCTCCGGCGGACAGCAGCAACGGGTGGGCGTGGCACGGGCGTTGGCGGCCGATCCGCCGGTACTCCTGATGGACGAGCCGTTCGGCGCGGTCGACCCGATCACCCGCGACCACCTCCAGGACGAGCTGATCCGGCTCCAGCACGAGCTGCACAAGACGATCGTCTTCGTCACCCACGACTTCGACGAGGCGATCAAGCTCGGCGACCGCATCGCGGTGCTGCGCGAACGCTCGCACATCGCCCAGTTCGACACCCCCGAGGCCATTCTCACCAACCCGGCCGACGACTTCGTCTCCGGTTTCGTGGGCGCGGGCGCGGCCCTCAAGCGGCTCAACCTCACCCGCGTACGGGACGTGGAGATGGCCGAGTTCCCCACGGTCACCGTCGACGACCCGCTCCAGTCGATCTTCAACAAGCTGCGCAGCGGCCCGCACAACGAGCTGCTCATGCTGGACCGCAGGAACCGCCCCTACAAGTGGCTGCGGCGCGGCGACCTGATGCGCGCCAAGGGTTCGCTGGCACGGGCCGGGCAGATGGTGCACGACACGGTGACCCGGGACGCGACCCTGCACGACGCCCTGGAGGCGGTGCTCATCGACTCGGGCGGCCGGGTCGCGGTGACCGGGCGGCGCGGCGAGTACATCGGCGTCGTCGACATGGAGACGCTGATGAACTCCGTGCACGAACTCCTGGAGGCCGACCGGCTCGCCGCCATCGAGCACCAGCACGACCTCGCGGAGCTGCGCCACCACCAGACCGAACAGGAGCTGGAGGGCGGTGCGGAGAAGTCATGACGCCGCCCAGGAGCCCCGCCCCCGCCGAACGCCCGCCGGGCGAGCACGAGGTCAAGGGCCACGCCTTCCGCGACGAACTGTCCGACCCGCTGTCCGACCCGCTGTCCGACCCGCTCGCGGAGCCCGAGGACGCGGCGGGCCCGGCGCCCGGAGGAACGGCCCGCCGGATCACCTGGCGGAAGCTGGTCTTCCTGCCGGCCGTCCTCGCGGTGATCCTCCTCCTCACCTACTTCTGGATCACCCACGTCCATCTGGACGCGATCGCGCGGAACTCGATCGACCACGGCAACGTCCAACTGCGCCTGTGGCAGCACGTGAAGCTGACCGCGATCTCCACCTTCTGGGTGCTCATCATCGCGATCCCGCTCGGCATCGCGCTGACCCGGCGCGGAGTGAGCCGGGCGGCCCCGCTGGTCACCGCGATCGCCAACATCGGCCAGGCCACCCCCGCCATCGGCCTGCTCGCCCTCCTGGTGATCTGGCTCGGCATCGGCCCCGGCACCGCGATCGTCGGCATGGTGATCTACGCGGTCCTGCCGGTCCTCTCCAACACGGTGGCCGGCCTGAAGGCGATCGACCCCCAGCTCGTCGAGGCGGCCAGGGGCATCGGCATGTCGGCGCCCGGCACCCTGGGCAAGGTCGAACTGCCGCTCGCGGTACCGCTGATCCTCGCGGGGGTGCGGACCGCGCTCGTCCTGAACGTCGGCACCGCCACGCTCGCCACCTTCGGCGGCGGCGGCGGGCTCGGCGACCTGATCACCTCGGGCATCCAGACCCAGCGCATGCCGGTCCTGGTGCTCGGCTCGATCCTCACGGTGGCGCTCGCCCTGCTCGTGGACTGGCTGGCCTCGCTGGCCGAGGTGGCGCTGACCCCGCGCGGACTGGAGGTGGAGTGATGCGGCATCCGCGTACGGCTCTGGGCGCCGCCGGGGGCGCGCTCGCGCTGCTCGCCGCGCTGGCCGGCTGCGGGCTCAAGTCCGGCTCCCCGCTGGTGGACGACGTGGTGCCCGGCTCGGTCGGCAGGGGGCTGCCGCTCAAGGGTGCGTCCCTGACGGTCACGTCGAAGAACTTCAGCGAGAACATCATTCTGGGCCAGATGGTCGGCCTGGTCTTCAAGGCGGCCGGCGCCGAGGTCCTGGACCGCACCAACCTGCCCGGCTCGATCAGCGCCCGCGAGGCGATCGTGAAGGGCGACGCGGACGCGATGTACGAGTACACCGGCACGGCCTGGATCACCTATCTCGGCAACAGCAAGCCGATCGTCGACCCGCAGGCGCAGTGGCGGGCGGTGCGCGACGCGGACCGGAAGAACGGCGTGACCTGGCTGCCCCAGTCCACCCTCAACAACACCTACTCGCTGGGCATCAGCCAGGCCAACAACGCCAAGTACCACTTGAAGACCCTCTCGGACGTGGCCGCGCTGTCCAAGAAGGACCCTTCGGCGGTGACGATCTGCGTGGAGAACGAGTTCGCCTCGCGCGAGGACGGGCTGCCCGGCATGGAGAAGGCGTACGGGATGTCGATCCCCGCTTCCCACATCCAGAAGATGGACGCCGGGATCGTCTACACCCAGGTGTCCAAGTCCAACTCCTGCCTGCTCGGCGAGGTGTTCACCACCGACGGCCGCATCAAGGCGATGGACCTGGCGACCGTCGAGGACGACAAGCACTTCTTCCCGAACTACAACGCGGCGCCCGAGCTGCACAGCAGGACGTACGACAAGTACCCGGCGATCGCGGACCTGTTGAACCCGCTCAGCGCCAAGCTGACCACGCAGGTCGCCCGGGATCTGAACGCCAAGGTCGACGTGGACGGCCAGGACCCGCACGACGTGGCGCTCGACTGGCTGATCCGGGAGGGGTTCATCAAGAAGGGGTGAGGGTCGGCGGGGTGCAAAGCAGTCGATGCAAAGGAAGCGTTGCAAGGCTCTCTTTGCAGAGCTATCTTTGGACCATGCCCGAGAACAAGCGGCCGGCCGCCCCCTCCGCCACGAACGCGAGCGGGGAACGCGTCCTCGACGCGCGCTCGCTGCGCGGTCTCGCCCACCCCCTGCGGATCCAGCTCCTCAAGTCGCTGCGCCACGACGGACCGGCCACCGCCTCCCAACTGGGCGAGCGGCTGGGCGAGTCGAGCGGCGCGACCAGCTATCACCTGCGCCAGCTCGCCACGCACGGCTTCGTCGAGGACGACCCGGAGCGCGGCAAGGGCCGGGAGCGATGGTGGAAGGCCGTGCACAGTGGCGTGTCCTTCGGCGACGATCTGCACGGCAACAGCGACCCCGAAGTACGGGGCGCGGCGAGCCTGTTCCGCCACGAGATCGCCGACATCCACACACAGGAGGTCTCGACCTGGCTCGCGACCATGGGCGACTGGCCGGAGAGCTGGTCCACCAGCTTCGACCTGAGTGACTTCACGCTCAATCTGACGCCGGATCAACTTGCCGAACTGAACGACAAGTTGCATGCCGTCGTCGAGACGTACCGCACCCTGGCACAGGATCCGGCGTCGGCCGCGGACGCCGCCCAGGTCCGCGTCCATCTGCACTCCTTCCCGCGCTCGACCCCGCCCCACTGAGCCCGAGCGCCCACCGGCACCGCCTGCACCCGCACTGCCGGCACCCGCACCGCCCGCACCCGCACCGCCCGCACCCGCAGCGCTGAAGTCCGCACCGCCGACACCCGAACACGCCGAAGGGAATCGCGCCATGCACAGCGACATCCACCTCCTGCTGCACCACCAGCGCGCCGCCGAACTGGCGGCCCGGGCCTCCGCCGCCGCGCTCCCCCGCAAGCATCACCTGCGCGTCCAACTGGGTTGGCTTCTGGTCGAGTTGGGCCTGCGACTGGCCGAACAAGCGCCCCGCAGGCAAGCCCGCCTCGCATGAGCACCCCGGGGGGACACCGCGACAGACGGCCGCTCGTGGCCGTGCTCGCCGCCAACGCCGTTTCGGCGAGCGGTAGTTCACTCACCCTGATCGGGGTGCCGTGGTTCGTGCTCCAGACCACGGGCAGCGCGGGCCGGGCCGGCATGGTCGCCTTCTGCGCGACGCTGCCGATCGTGGTCTCCGCGCTGATCGGCGG
Source organism: Streptomyces sp. CB01201 (assembly GCF_002803085.1). GTDB lineage: Bacteria > Actinomycetota > Actinomycetes > Streptomycetales > Streptomycetaceae > Streptomyces > Streptomyces hundungensis. The sequence continues at coordinate 79,843 of NZ_NNBJ01000018.1, forward strand.
CCCGGTCATCGACCGCGTGGGGCGCCGCCGGATCTCGGTGGGATCCGATGCGGTGTGCGGGCTGGCGGTCGCCGCCATCCCGCTCCTGCACCACGCCGGACTCCTGGCGTTCTGGCTGCTCTGCGCCCTGATGGCACTCGGCGGCCTCGCCCACACCCCGGGCGCCTCCGCCCGTTACGTCCTGCTGCCCGACCTGGCCCGCCGTTCGGGTACCACCCTGGCGCGGGCGGCCAGCGTCTACGACGCCGTCTCGCGCGGCGCCCGGATGACCGGCGCGGCCCTCGCGGGGGTGCTGATCGCGGTGACTGGGGCCGGGAACGTCCTGCTCATCGACGGGGCCACCTTCGCCGTCTCGGCGGCGCTCGTCGCGACCGGCCTGCGCGGGGTGCGCGAGGCCCGGCCCCGGCGAGACGCGCCGCCGGTCTCCCTGCGCGGCTACCGGGCCGAACTGCGCGAGGGCTACGCCTACTTGGCGCGTACTCGACTGCTGCTCGCGGTGGTCGCCATGGTGATGCTGATGAACGGCACCGATCAGGGCTGGAACGCGGTACTGCTCCCCGTGCACGCCGAGCGGAACCTGGGCGGTGCGTCCCAACTCGGCCTGCTGACCGCCCTGTTCGCGGCGGGCGGCCTGTCCGGTGCCCTGCTCTACGGCCTGATCGGCCACCGCTTCGGGCGCCGGACGGTCTTCACGGCCTGTGTGCTCCTGTGCGGGGCGCCCCGGTACGCGGTCGCCGCGCTGACCGGCACCAGCGCGCCGCTCGCGGTCACCATGGTGGTGGCGGGGCTCGCGAGCGGCACGCTCAACCCGATCCTCACGACGGTGATCTACGAGACGGTGCCGGACGCGCTGCGCAGCCGGGTCGCGGGGGTGCTCACCGCGGGCTGCGAACTGGCGATGCCGCTCGGCGGGCTCGCCGCGGGCCTCCTCGTCCAGAGCGCGGGGCTGCGCGGCGCGCTGCTGATGGTCGGTGGGGTGTATCTGCTCGCCACGCTGAGCCCGCTGGTCCTCCCGGCGTGGAAGGACATGGACGCGACGGCCGTCAGCAGGACGGAACCGGGGCGCCCTTGTGCAGTGCCTGGAGCGCGGACACCGCACCCTTCAGCGTAGTCACGGGGATCAGGCGCAGCCCCTTGGGCAGCTCCGACTTGGCGTCCGAGCACTCGGCCTCCGGCACGAGGAAGACGGTCGCCCCGTCCCGGGCCGCGGCCTGCGTCTTGAGCGCGACCCCGCCGACCGCGCCGACGTCCCCGCCGTCGCTGATCGTCCCCGTTCCGGCGATGGTGCGCCCGCCGGTGAGGTCGCCGCCGGATCCGTCGCCGTTCAGCTTGTCGATGATGCCGAGGGTGAAGAGCAGCCCGGCGCTCGGGCCGCCGACATCGGCGAGGTGCAGATCGACCTTGACCTTGTCCGGGCTCAGACCGAGATAGCCGAGGGCCGCGACGGACGCGGCGTCCTGCGACTGCTTCATCTGGGCCTGGTTGTGCGCGGAGATCTCCTTCTCGCTGCCGCCGCCCGGATAGACCGAGTCCCGGGGCATCACGGCCCGGTCGGTGCGGAACCAGCCGTCGACGACGTCGGAGATGCCGACGTCCTGCTTGGGTCCGGTCGCCACGATGGTGGTCATCCGCAGCTGGCCGGTGGTGGGGCGGGTCGGTGCCCCGGAGATGGTGATCACCGGCTTGCCCTCGTCGTTCCCGAGCACGTTCGCGGTCGGACCCGGCTGCGCCACCGCGAACGGCAGCGGCGCGAAGCAGGCGACGGCGAGCAGCGCGACGACCGGTGCGGCGCCGATGGCGAGGTTGCGGAGGCGGGAGTGACGAGTGAGCACGCCACCAATCTATCCGTACCCGCTGGGCCGCCCGGGTCGGGTGCGTACGGGCGCGGGGTGCGGCCGGGCTCGGGCCGCCGCTCGGCGCAGGGCGTCGGCGACCTCCCTCGCCATGCCGGCTCAGCGCAGGGCGTCGGCGACTTCCTTTGCCGCGTCGACGACCCGGGGCCCGACCCGTTCGGGTACGGCGTCCGCGAGCATCACCACGCCCACGCTGCCCTCTATCCCGGTGACCCCGACCAGCGCCGCCGCCGCGCCGCTCGCCCCGGCCTCCAGCTCGCCGTGGGTGAGCGTGAAGCCGGGCTCGGTGAGGCCCCCGGACTGGCGGGCGGCGAGGATCGCGCGGCCGGCCGCACCCTTGTCCAGGGGGTGACGGAACCCGGCCCGGTAGGCCACGTGGTAGTCCGTCCAGGTCGGCTCGACCACCGCCACGGCGAGCGCGTCCGAGCCGTCGACGAGGGTGAGGTGGGCGGTCGCGCCTATGTCCTCGGCGAGCGAACGCAGCGCGGGCAGCGCGGCCTCGCGGACCAGCGGGTGCACCTGGCGGCCCAGGCGCAGCACGCCGAGCCCGACCCTGGCCCGGCCCCCCAGGTCACGGCGGACCAGGGCGTGCTGCTCCAGGGTCGCGAGCAGGCGGTAGACGACCGTGCGGTTGACGCCGAGTTTGTTGGACAACTCGGTGACCGTCAGACCGTGATCGGTGTCGGCGAGCAGCTTGAGGACACGTAGTCCCCGGTCGAGGGTCTGGGAGGTCTCCGCGGTCACGACACCCACTCCTTAAGTGGTGAGTCGCGGCGGCACTCTCACGTGGTTCGCGGCGCCGGTCCCATCGGCATCGCGCGCAGAGCCCGCCGGCGAGGCCAAGGCACCGGCTGCGCTCCGCGGCGACGCTGCCACGGGGCGTTTGCATGGCGGGGACAGTAGCGAGCGGACACCGCTGAGCGGAAGACCTCGTCCAGAATCCGGGCGTGAGCGGAATTCCGGAGTCGGCGGAATGGACGGAACCGCCCCGGCAGATGGACAAATAATGCCCGTGGCCGAAGAATTTGGTCCCTGTTCGCGCCTGTTCGGGACCTAAGTCCGTCTTAGCGGGGACCTTGGCCGACCGACACGGATTTGCCGGGACATTACTGTGGCAGACGTTCGAGGGGCGTCCGTGGGGGCCGGTCCTCGTACACATCCCGATCCCTTGGGATCCCGAACGGGGCCCGGCAACGCACGCCGGGCCCCGTTCGCTGTCCGGGGGTCCGCCCCCCTGGCACGAGCCGCTACTTCATGCGGGTGGCCCACTCCTGGACCTTCTTGATCCGCTCGCGGAGCTGCCCGGCCGTCGCCTCCGCGCTCGGCGGACCGCCGCACACCCGGCGCAGCTCGGTGTGGATCACGCCGTGCGGCTTGCCGCTCTGATGGACGTACGCGCCGACCATCGTGTTCAGCGACTTGCGGAGCTCAAGCAGCTCCTTGTGCGAGACGACGGGCCGGCGCTCCGCGGGCATCTCCAGGAGGTCGGCCTCCTCGGCCGGCTTCTGACGGCTGTGCGCGATCTGCCGGGCCTGCCGCTTCTGGAGCAGCATCTGCACCTGGTCGGGTTCGAGGAGCCCCGGAATGCCGAGATAGTCCTGCTCCTCCTCGCTTCCCGGGTGGGCCTGCATGCCGAATTCGGCGCCGTTGTACATGACCCGGTCGAAGACGGCGTCGGATTCCAGCGCCTCGAAGGGGAGCATGTCCTCCCCGGTGTCCTCGTCCTCCTGCTTGTTCGCCTCGTCCATTTCCTGTTCGGACTCGGCGTACGGGTCTTCTTCCTCGCCGTCCTTCTTCGGCTTGTCGAGCACGTGGTCGCGCTCGACCTCCATCTCGTTGGCGAAGCCGAGCAGCATCGGAATGGTGGGCAGGAAAACGGATGCGGTCTCACCGCGCCGCCTGGACCGCACGAAACGACCGACGGCCTGGGCGAAGAAGAGGGGCGTCGAAATCGTGGTGGCGTACACGCCGACGGCCAGACGCGGCACGTCGACGCCCTCCGACACCATGCGGACGGCGACCATCCACCGGTCGTCGCCCTCGGCGAACTCGTCGATCCGCTTCGAGGCGCCGGTGTCGTCGGACAGGACGACGGTCGCCTTGGAGCCGGTGATCTCGCGGATCAGTTTGGCGTAGGCGCGGGCGGCGTCCTGGTCGGAGGCGATGACGAGCGCGCCGGCGTCCGGGATGGCCTTACGGACCTCGGTCAGGCGCTGGTCGGCGGCGCGCAGCACGTTGGGCATCCAGTCGCCGCGCGGGTCGAGCGCGGTGCGCCAGGCCTGCGAGATGGCGTCCTTGGTCATGGGCTCGCCGAGCCGGGCGGCGATCTCGTCCCCGGCCTTGGTGCGCCAGCGCATGTTGCCGCTGTAGCTCATGAATATGACCGGCCGCACTACGCCGTCGGCGAGCGCGTTGCCGTAGCCGTACGTGTAGTCGGCGGAGGAGCGGCGGATGCCGTCGTTGCCCTCCTCGTACGCGACGAAGGGGATGGGGTTGGTGTCGGACCGGAAGGGGGTGCCGGTGAGCGCGAGCCGCCGGGTGGCCGGGTCGAACGCTTCGAGGCAGGCCTCACCCCAGGACTTGCTGTCCCCCGCGTGATGGATCTCGTCGAGGATCACCAGGGTCTTGCGCTGCTCGCACCGGTTGCGGTGCAGCATCGGGCGCACTCCGACACCGGCGTAGGTGACGGCGACGCCGTGGTACTCCTTGCTCAGCGGCCCGGCGCTGTAGTCCGGATCGAGCTTGATGCCGACCCGGGCGGCGGCGTCCGACCACTGCTTCTTGAGGTGCTCGGTCGGCGCGACGACGGTGATCTGCTGCACGACGTGGTGGTGCAGCAGCCATGACGCGAGTGTCAGCGCGAAGGTCGTCTTGCCGGCGCCGGGGGTGGCGACGGCGAGGAAGTCGCGCGGCTGCTCCTGGACGTACCTCTCCAGGGCACCCTGCTGCCAGGCACGCAGCTTGTTGGCCGTGCCCCAGGGGGCGCGGCCGGGGAAGGCGGGTGAGAGGTGGTGGGAGGCGGTAGTAGTCACGGTCTCCGGTTCGGGTCTCTCGGTGTACGGGATTCTCGGGCATCCGGGCCGGAGGCCCGGCGGGGCTTACGTACGACAACCGGGCCACCTTACCGGCGCGGGGTCGGGTACCCGACGGATCGCCTCCCGGCGGGGCGGCTGTGAGAGCGGGCTCACAGGAATGTCCGGGGCTTGGCCCCGGGGCCCCGGGGGGTTTGCCCACCCGCCCGCCCCTTGCCCCGGGTTGGTAGGTTCCGGGTCCCCCTGGGGCTCCGCCCCAGACCCCGATCGCGCCTCAAGGGCGCTCGTCCTCAAACGCCGGACGGGCTGAGGATGGCTGCGCTGGCCCGTACCGAGGCATTCGGGGCCACCTACAGGGGCGCGGGGAACTGCGCGAGAAGCGACCACGGTCCGCGGACCGAAACGGGGTTGGGGGCGCGGGGAACTGCGCGACCAGCCACGCACGATCCGCACCCGAACAAGCGGCGCCCGGTTCGCAGCCCCCAGCGCCGACCCCGGGGCGCAGCCCCTGGAAGCTCACCCGCCCCCAGTCCACCCCCGGAGGGTTGCGGGAAGGGGCGGGGAGGGGCAAACCCCCGGGCCCGGAGCAGAGCCCAGCAGCGCTCACGCCCCCCGAACCCGCCCCGCGACGAACGCCCCCACCCCCGCCACCACCCCCATCGGCAGGAACACCACAGCGAACGCCCCGGGATGCGGCGCAGCCGCCACCGCACCCCCGCCCAGCGCCGCGAACCCCGCCCCGCCCGCCGCGAGCAGCAGCACGTTGGACAGCCCGTCCGAGATCTGGAGGGCGGCCGAGTTGGCCCCCGCCTCGTGCGGAGCCGAGAGCTTCAGGAGCAGCACGCTCGTCGAAGCGATGACCATGCCCATGCCGAAACAGCCCACGCCCCAGGCCACGCCGACCACCCACACCGGCACCGCCTCGAACAGCACGCTCGGCGCGGCCACGATCGCGAGGGCGACCAGGACCATCCCGACCACCATCAGCCGCTCCCGGTGCGCCTCCATCCGCGGCCGGGCCTGGACGTACGAACCCAGCGCCCACGTGCCCCCGCCGACGGCCAGCGAGAGCCCGGCCATCGTGGGGCTCAGGCCCCGCTGGGTGACGAGCATCAGCGGCACGAACGACTCCGCCGCGATGAAGGATCCCGCCGCGAGCCCGCGCAGCAGCACCACGGCCGGCAACCCGCGCGCCGCCCGCCATGTGCCGTGCGGCAGCAGGGCCCGCCGCCCCGTCACGGCCGGCCCGAGCAGGGCCGCCCCCGCCGCGAACGGCAGCAACGACAGCCACCTCAGCTCCTGCCCCGCGTACTGCATCAGCCCCGCGCCGACCGAGATCGCGAGCGCCAGCCCGATCCGGCGCCGTTCGAACGGCTCGGGCGGGGCCGACGGATCGGCGGGCCCCGAAGCCATCCGCCGCGTCGCGGGCAGTGCGAGCGCCAGCGGGAACACCACGAGCGCCGGGATGCCGATGAACACCCAACGCCAGCCCAGCTGTTCGGTGACCGTCCCTGCCACCAGCGGCCCGACCACCGAGGGCACCACCCACCCCGCCGCGAACGCCGCCATGATCGTCGGCTGGAGGCGCGCGGGATAGGCCCGGCCTATGACCACGTACAGCGCGACGATCACGAGCCCGCCGCCGAGCCCCTGCACGGCCCGGCCCGCGATGAACGTCCACATGTTCAGCGCCGTCCCGGACAGCAGCAGCCCCGCCGCGAACCCCGACATACCGACGGCCAGCGCCCCGAGCGGCCCGCGCCGGTCGGCCCACTGCCCCGCGACGACCATGCCGAACAGGCTCGTCGTGAAGTACGCGGAGAAGGCGAAGGCGTACAGCGAGACCCCGTCGAGCTCGCGCGCCGCGACGGGCATCGCGGTGCCGACGGCCGTCGCCTCGAAGGCGATGAGCAGCACGACGGTGATGATCCCGAAGCTCAGCGCACGATGCTCCCGCCCCAGAATCCCGCCCTCACCGACGCCCTCCGAGGGGAGGTCGGCGAGGCGGGCATCGGACGGTTCAAGGGCGCTCATCCGCTCAGAGTAAGAGGCGTCCTACGGTCTGACCCCTGTCAAAGGACGGGACTCCGGCTACGCCGATGGTCGTAGTCCCCACGCCCCTCGTGAACGCAACATGGCAGCCGCATTGCAACCCGCCCGCCCCTCTTCCCCTCCCCCACCCCGCCCTCTACGTTCGTACCAACGCACCAGCACACGGCCGTGTGCCCGAGTGGTTCAGGGGCTCGCCTGCAAAGCGAGTTACGTGGGTTCGATTCCCGCCACGGCCTCCACATTCCTTATGTATTCGCGCACTTGAGCTTCTGCTTCGCGAACTGGACGTACTGCTTGAGCAGGCCGGTCAGGACCTCTCGGGTGCGTGGCGTGTCCGGGGCCCGGTCGGTCGTGAGTTCCAGCTCGACGTACTTCTGCGACGGCGGCAGCGCGGGGCCCCTCGGCAGGTCCGGACGCTCGCACAGGAAGACCGTTCCCGCGCCCCCGCTCCAGACGTGGCCCTCGTCACCGGCCTGGACGGGAATTCCGTGCTTCTGCACGTAGCGGTTCCATTCGGTGCCCTTGCCGCTGTTCCTTCGTACGGCTTGAACGACCAGGGCAGCGTGGTCGTCCACGAACAGCGAGCAATACGTGTCGCCCTGCTTCTCGAACACGTCGAAGGGAAGCTCATTCCGTTGATGGGCCGACTCACCTTTCGGGAGGAGCGGCACGACGGAACTGCCGCTGAACGCACCCCAGCACAGACTCTTGGGAATGCTCGGCACGGACGGCTTTTGCGAGCAGCCGCACAACAACAGCACGATCCCAGCGGCGACGGTCCGCCGAGTACCGGCACGTATCACTCTCCACCGCCCTGGGGCGTAATGGCCCTGGTGGCACTACGCCCGGCGGAGTAGGCGCCGGCAATGCTGGTGGATGCCGTTCCCTCGAACTCCCTGACGTCCCGCTCCTCCAGGCCCGCGCTGATCCCCGCGCTGCGCACAGCATTCGCGGCGGACTGCTTGGCATTCGACTCAGCCTTCGTGTAGGCGGCACCGGCTTCCTGGCTGGCCTTGTCCGAGGAGTTCTCCTTGCCTTCATCCACCAAGCGTTCGGAGATGTCCTCCTTGAGCCAGCCGACCGCGTCACCTCCGACAGGTAGCAACTCGATGTACTTGCCGCCCACCGAGTCGATGACCCGATTCACCCACTTGGATTTGTCCTCGACGGCCTTGTTGAAATCCTCGTCGGCGGCGGCCTGCTTCTCATACACGGCCTCCACCCGCGCTTCCGCCATCATCCCGGCGATCTGGCCGCCCGGGTGCACCGCGTTGCGGACCGCCTCGCCCACGTCGTGGCCGTGGTTCTCGGGGTGGGCGAAGACATCTCGCACCAGGAGCGTCGTGTAGGCCTGTTGGGCGTTGGTGATCGCGCCATACGCTCCGGGGTCCTGAGCCACAACGCCGAGGAACTGCCCCACCTGGGCTCTGTTGAACTCCGCGAGCACTCCGAACGGCTTGGCTTGATGTGCGCCGTTCTCCGAGATCGCCTGCAAATCCGGCATGTACTCCGCAGCCATGTCCCCGAAGTGCCCCGAAAGACCCGCCAGCCTGCCCGGAGTGCCGTCGTCGGCCTCCTTCAGGAGGGACGGGTCCGAGCCGATCTTTTCGACGACCTGCTCCATCACGTGGGACATCATCGCCGTGTGCTCCACCGGTGGGGCGTCGGTGCCCGGGGTGCGGCCCGTTACGGCCGCCTCCAGCGCGTTGCCCAGCGCCGACTGGAACGGGGTCGTGTCGCCGGCGCCCGGCGCCGTGTCGTACCAGTCGTCGGACGGGCTCTTGTCCAGCATGTAGGCGACCATGCCGAGCGACGAGGACTGGCCCTCGTCGTCCTTGACCGTCACCGGCCCGTCGTCGGTGGTGACGATGCCGTTGCCGTCGGTGTCCTCGCGCACCGGCTCGTCGAAGAACTCCGAAGCGACCTGCGGGTTGTTGCTCAACGCCGTCATCAGCCCGGTGAGGGGGTCGAAGCCGCGGCCGCCCTCCCTGTCCAGGTTGAAGGCCCTCGCCGTGTCGTACGGCATGCCCTGCTGGAACACCTTCGGGTGCTGGTGCTCGAAGCCCACCATGTCGCGGGCGACGGGGAGCAGGAACTCCCTGTCGTACGTGCCGTGCCGCAGCAGCGCGCCCAGCGCCTGGTAGCCGTACACCCGGGTGGTGACACCGGCGAACCCGCCGACGTCGATCGGCTTGCGGCCGGCCCGCATCAGGGCGAGCGTCCAGCTCGCGTCGAGGTGGCCCGGGGTGCGCGGGCTTGTGGCGAGGCCGAGCATCGGGCCCAGGTCGTCCTGGATGCGGTGCACGGAGGCGAGCCGGTCCGCGCCGGCCGGGCCGAGGGCCGTCGCGTCCAGGGACAGCCGGGCGTAGAAGTCCAGGGTGCCTTCCGCGCCCATGCGGCGGTAGAAGGCCGTGGAGAACGCCGGGTCGCCGCGATGGTCGTCAAGGAGCTCCTGGAGTGCCTTGAGCGCCTCCGGGTTGCGCGCGGTGCCGCCGTCACCCGTGACCTTCCTCGCCAGGTCCGCCGCCCGCGCGGCCTCCTCGTCGGCGAGGCCGGTGAACTTCGGGGCGCTGAAGTCATGGGCGTCGGTGACGTTCCCCGCCAGCGCGAGGCGCAGCGCCTCGTCCGCTTCGGCGCACGTCCCGACCGCCGCCCTGACCCGCTGCTGCCAGGCCTCCAACGCGCTGTTCTGCTGCTGGAGCGCCTGCGGATACTCGGGGTCGTGGCGGGCCGCCGCGTCGTCCTGGAGCGGATGGCGGGCGGCGACGGTCCCGGACGCGTCGATCACGAAGCCCTTCCTCCCGGCCTCGTCCACGATCGCCCGGAGCTCGTCCCTGGCCCTCTTGAACGCCCCGTACCCGTCGAGGAGCACCCCATGGACCCCCGACGCCTCCTTGGCCGCGTCGTCGAACTCCTTGGCCGTACGGGTGATGAACGCGCGGGTGACGCCCGCGTTCACCCCTGCCCAGGAGGCCCGGTCCGCGTGTGCGCGCATGCCGTCGTGCGCCTCCCGGGCCAGCTTCGCGAGCCGGGTCGCCGTTTCCGACCAGTCGTCGACCGCCGTCTTCAGCTTGTCCACCGGAGCGTTCAGGACATCCGCGTACGTCAGCATGAATCCCGTTCCCCCCGCCCCTACTTGAGGTATCCGCTGATCACGGAGACGGGGGCCAGCGAGCCGAGGACCGCGGCGTCGTCCTTGGCGTGCTGGGCGACCGAGTAGTCGAGGTGGTTGGAGATCTGCGCGCAGGCGTCCTTCAGCGTGGCGAACTGGCTCTGCCACCGGTCGTGGACGCGCATCAGCGCGGCCCCGCTGGAGAAGTTGTCGGCGCTCAGCGCACGCGCCGCCTCGAAGGTGGACTGCCGGGCGTGATCGCCGTCCACCCGCAGGGCGTCGTACAGCTTGTGGGCGTCCCCGCCGACCACGCCGAGGTCGTCGGTGTGCGCGACCAGGTCCGAACCACCCGGCCCCCGAGTCCCGACTTCTCCTGACGCCATCCTCAACTCCCTTGCTCTGTAAGCCCATTGCCTTTTCTTTGCCGGCAGCATAGGGGATGGGGACTCGCGGTTCCGGTCTCGCCTGCCGACGCGCTCACATCCTGGGCAACCACGCACTTTTTAGTGCGTACTTGATCATCCGGTGCGCCGCGGCGAGCCTGATCCACATGGCACAGAAGCAGACGCAGACCCCGACACAGACACCGACACCGACGCAGACCCAGATGGCACTGAATGGATCCGAGACGCAGTCACGGCCCGCCGCCACTCCTCTCACCCTCCTCGGCCTCGGGGCCATGGGCACGGCCCTGGCCCGTGCGTGGATGGCCGCCGGGCATCCGCTCACCGTGTGGAACCGCAGCACCGCCCGCGCCGCGGCGCTCACCTCCGACGGGGCCCGGACCGCCGACAGTGCCGCCGCCGCCGTGGCCGTCAACTCCCTTGTTGTGGTGTGCCTGTTGGACGACGCCTCGGTGGGCGAGGTGCTCGACGACGTCGATCTGGCCGGCAAGGACGTGGTCAACCTGACCACCAGCACCCCGGCCCTGGCCCGCGCCCGCGCCGCTTGGGCACGCGAGCGCGGAGCCCGCTATCTGGACGGCGGGATCATGGCCGTACCGCCGATGATCGGCGTACCGGGAGCGGGCGGCTACGCCTTCTACAGCGGCTCCCCCGAACTGTTCGAGCAGCACCGCGCGACCCTGGCCGTACCGGCCGGCACCACCTATGTCGGCGAGGACGACGGCTTCGCCGCGCTGTACGACGTGGCTCTGCTCAGCGCCATGTACGGGATGTTCGCCGGGGCCGCGCACGCCTTCGCCCTGATCCGCTCGGAGGACATCGACCCCGCCGCGCTGGCCCCGCTGCTCGCCGACTGGTTGAACGCGATGAGCCCGGCGGTGCACCAGACCGCCGAGCAACTCAACAGCGGCGACTACACGACCGGCGTCGTGTCGAACCTCGGCATGCAGGCCGGCGGGGTGCCGACCTTCCTCGACACCGCGGAACAGCAGGGCGTCAGTACCGAACTGCTCGCCCCCTACTTCGCGTTGATGCGCCGACGCCTCGCCGAAGGCAGCCCCGAGGAGGACCTGACCGGCGTGGTCGACCTCCTCGTACGTCCTCGGCCGGCGGCCGCCGCCTAGCCCTGCTGGACCACCGCCGCCTGCGGCCGGATGGGGAGGCGGTTGACCGGGCGGCCGGTCGCGGCGCGGACCGCGGAGGCGATCGCGGCCGGGGAGGTGACGACCGGGACCGCGCTCGCGGCCTTCGCGCCGAAGGGGGCGACCACGTCCCGTTCCTCGACCAGCTTCACGATGCGGATGTCGGGCGCGTCCAGGGACGTCGGCAGGGCGTAGCCCGTGAGGTCGGGGTGGCGGATCTGGCCGCGTACCGTCCGCAGGTTCTCGGTCAGGGCCGCGCCGACGCCCTGGGTGACACCGGCCTCGATACGGGCGGCGAGCTGACGGGGGTTCAGGACGCGGCCGACGTCCTGGGCCACGGCGAGTTCCACGACGCGGACCGAGCCGAGCTCGATGTCGACGTCCACGACCGCCCGGATCGCACAGAACGCCAGGCCGACGAACGCGTCGCCCTGGCCCGCCTCGTCGAGCGGCTCGGTGGGGTGCGGGCGGCACTGCGCGGTGGCCCAGAGTTCCTTGCCGTCCATGGCCTCGCTGACCGTGGTCGACAGGACGCCGTCGTACGACGTGATCTTGCCATCGGCGATCTGGAGCAGCTCCGTGGACATGCCGAACTTGTGGGCCAGCGGCTGGAGCAGCTGGGTGCGGACCATCTTGGCGGCGCGCTCGACCGCGCCGCCGGACACCCAGGTGTGGCGGCCGTGGGTGGCGGGGCCGGCGGGGGGCTGGTCGGTGTCGACGGGCGCCACGTGCACCTCGTCGATGCCCAGGGTCTCCTGGACGATCTGGCGGGCGAGGGTGGTGAAGCCCTGGCCGGTCTCGACGGCCGCGCAGATGACCGTGGCGACGCCGTCCTGGACCTTCACGGTGGCGGTGGACACCTCGTCGGTGCCCTCGGCGCCGAGCATGTGGACCATGCCGAGCGCGTAGCCGACCCCGCGCCGCACCGCGTCCGGCTCGCCCGCGCCCTCAAGGCCGCCCGGCAGCAGCCAGTCGTCCTCGGGGGCGTCCTTGGGGAGCGTGGGGAGCGGGAAGTCCCGTACGGCACGCAGGAGTTCGGCCACCGGCGCCGGGCAGGTCACCGTCTGCCCCGTGGGCAGCAGATCGCCCGTCGCGAGCACGTTGCGCATCCGCAGTTCGGCCGGGTCGATCCCCAACTTCCCTGCCAGCTTGTCCATTTGGCCCTCGTAGGCCGCGCACACCTGGAGTGCGCCCTCGCCCCGGACGTGTCCGGAGGGCGGGTTGTTGGTGCGCACCGCCCAGCCCTCGACGAAGGCGTGCGGCACGACGTACGGGCCGCAGGCGAACGCGACGGCGGCGGCCAGGGATTCGGAGGATGCCTCGGCGTAGGCGCCCGCGTCCAGCAGGATCTGCGCCTCGACCTTGACCAGGCGGCCCTCCGCGTCCGCGTGGTGGCGGTAGCGCAGCAGGGTGGGGTGGCGGTGGGCGTGGCCGAGGAAGGACTCCTCGCGGGTCGCGGTCAGCTTCACCGGGCAGCCGGTCCTCAACGCCAGCAGCCCCAGCGGGAGTTGGAAGCCGAGGTCCTCGCGGTCGCCGGTCGCGCCGGGCACTCCGGTGACGACGACCTTGACCCGGTCCGGCTCCAGACCGAAGCAGGCGGCGGCCAGATCGCGGTCGCTGTGCGGGTCGGTGGAGGCGGTGTACAGCTCGACGCCGCCGTCGGGGCGCGGCACCGCGAGGCCCGCTTCGGCACCGATCGGCGCCGGGTCCTGGCGGCCGATCCGGTACAGGCCCTCGACCACGACCTCGCCGGTCGCCTCGGGGTCGCCGTACTGGAGCGGGATGTGCCGGATCAAGTTGCCGTCGGGGTGCAGCGGTTCGGCCGCGAACGCCTTCTCCGGGTCGGTGACCGGTTCGAGCACCTCGTACTCGACGGCGATCGCGGCGGCCGCGAGGCGTGCGGTGTCGGGGTGGTCGGCGGCCACCGCGGCGATGGGCTCGCCCTGGTGGCGTACGTACTCGGACGCGAAGACCGGACGGTCGGCGATCCGGCGGCCGAACGCGGGGTCCCCCGGCACGTCGGCGTGGGTCACCACGGCCCGTACGCCCGGCATGGCGACGGCGGCCGCGGTGTCGATGGAGACGATGCGCGCGGACGCGTGCGGGGCGCGCAGCACGGCTGCCCACAGCAGGCCCTCGGCCCACAAATCGGCCGCGTAGGGGAACGTCCCCTCGGTCTTGGCCCGCGCGTCGCCCGGCGCGAGGGACGCGCCGATCCCGTGCGCGGGCGGCTCCGGCTCCGGCCCCGCCACCGGAGTGGCGCCTTCGGCCGTCGCGGTGGCTGCGTCGTTGCTCACGCCATGCCTCCGTCGTGCGTGTGCGGGGGCTTGGCACTGCCGGCCCCTGGGGGTGCCTGGTGCGGAATGCGGGCCTCGTCGGCCAGGGCCGCGCCGGCCGCCTCGCGGCCCGCGACGACGTCCTTCACGGCGTCGAGCACACCGCGGTAGCCGGAGCAGCGGCAGAGGTTGCCGCAGAGCGCCTGGCGCGTTTCGAGCTCGGTGGGTGCGTGGTTGCCTTCGAGCAGGTCATGCACGGTCATGGCCATGCCGGGGATGCAGAAGCCGCACTGCACGGCCCCGCTCGCGGCCAGGGCCCGCTGCACGTCGGAGGGTTCGCCGTCGGTGGCGAGCCCCTCGACGGTACGGACCTCGCTGCCGGCCGTGGTCGCCGCAGGCACCAGGCAGGAGGCGACGAGCCGCCCGTCCACCTGGACGTTGCACGCCCCGCACTCGCCCTGCGAGCAGCCGTCCTTGGCCCCGGCGAGCCCGAGCCGCTCACGCAGCACGTAGAGCAGCGACTCACCGACCCACGCCTCGGTGACGGGCCGGTCGGCGCCGTTCACGCGCAACACGTAGGAGGCGCGCGGGTGTTCGAGGTCCGGCGCGCCGGTGAGCGCGGGTTCGGGTGCGGCGCTTTCGGCCTCGGGTGCGACGCCTTCGGGCCCGGGTGCGACGCCTTCGGGCCCGGGCTGGGGGTCGGGTGCGGCGCCGTCTGGTCGCGGTGCGGCGCCTTCCGGCCCCGGCTCGGGTGCGGTCTCGGCTTCGGGCGCGGGTGCGGGCGCGGGCACGTGTGCGCGCTGGAGCGCGGCCTCCGGTTGGGGCTCGGGCTCGATCCCGCGCTCGATGCCGGGCTCGGTTCCCGGCTCAACTCCCGCTGCGGGGACGGAGACTGCGGGGACGGAGGGGGCTGCGGGGACGGAGTGGGACGACTCGGCCGCCATCGGCGGCTCGGGGTTCTCGGGCACCTGGGGGTTCTCGGGAGCGTTACCGGCTCCATGAACCTCGGAGGCCTCGGAGGCCTCGCTGGCCTCGTAGGCCGCGTGGGCCGCGTGGGCCGCGTGGGCACCATCGGTCTCGTGAACACGACGCGCCTCGTGGACGCCATAGTCCTCGTGGACTCCATCGGTCTCGTGGACGCCATGGGTCTCGTGCGCCTCACGGGTCCCATGGGCCTCGGGCCCGGCCGGTGCCGACGTCTCCGGGAGCGCTTCGGCGAGGGGCTCGACGGTCAGCGGTGCTTCCGGGGGCGGCTCCGGCGCGAAAGCCGTCATGGGCGCCGTCGCGTGCGCCGCCGGGGCTTCGGGAGCCTCCGGCGCGGCGGGGGCCGGTGCCTCCACCGGCTCCGGCGCGGGCGGTACGGGAAGCTGGTTCGCCCAGGGGGCGGGGGCGCCACCGGGAAGGGTCGCGGGCGGTGTCGAACCCCACTGCTCGATCAGCGACGAGGTGGTGAACTCGCCCGATTCTTCGGGGAGTTCGCCGTCGGCGACCGGAATCGTCCACTGGCCGGTACCGGCGAGGGAGGGCTCGTCCGCGAAGTTCCACTGGGCTGTCGCGGACGGGTCGTGAGCGGGGTGCGTCGGGGTCGCGGGCACCGGGGTGGGCGCGGGGGGCTCCGGCCACACCACGGTCTGCGCGCCGGGCGCGGGCTCGCCTTCGGACCCGCCGGGCGCGCCCTGGCCGGTCGGCTCGGTCGGGATCCGCCAGACGCCGGTGGCCCCGGGGTCCGTCGCGGCGGCCGGGGTGAGCGGCACGATCATCGGCGGTACGTAACCGTGGCCGGGCGCCGCGAGGGGGGCGCCCATCAGGTCCATGTCCGGGGGCAGCTGAACGAACGCGGTCGCGTCCGGCTCGTACTCGCCGCCGTGCGGAACCGGCTCCCAGCCGCCGTGCCGGGGCACCTGCCCGTAACCGTGCTCGTTCTCGCGCTCGGGCGCACGCTCGGGCTCGTACGGGCCGT
The DNA here is from genome assembly GCF_002803085.1 of Streptomyces sp. CB01201. Taxonomy (GTDB): domain Bacteria; phylum Actinomycetota; class Actinomycetes; order Streptomycetales; family Streptomycetaceae; genus Streptomyces; species Streptomyces hundungensis. The sequence goes on from NZ_NNBJ01000018.1 coordinate 95,674, forward strand.
TCCAGTCGTCGTTCCAGTCGTCGTGCGGGGCGTTGTTCCGGCCGCCGTTGCGACCGTTGCTTCGGTCGTTGTTCCGGTCGTGGTTCCGGTCGTTGTGCTGGCTGGTCACGACAGCGCCCTCCCCAGTGCTCGTCGGGCCAACGCGGCGACGGTACGCCGCAGATGCAGTACGGCGGGCGAGAGGGGCGGGGGCGGTGAGCCGTCCGCGGGTGGCTCCGGATCCGGGATGCAGGCGGCGGCCACATACTCACCGAACGCGCCGAGCGCCTCCGGGGCCAGGGCCGCGCGCTCGCCGTCCCAGTCGATGAGCGAGGCGATCCAGCGCTCGGCCTCCAGGGGCCGCAGCGGCATCGGCGCGATGGCGCCGACGGCGCAGCGCACCCCGCGCCGGGCCGGGTCGAGCACGACGGCGACCGAGGCGGTGGCCCGGCCGGGGCCGGTGCGGCCGGTGGCCTTGAGGAAAACTTGGGGCGCGTGCAGCAGCGGCACCCGGACATATCCGATCAACTCGGCCGGGGCCAGCATGTCCCGCCCGGCCAGCAGATGCGACACGGGAATTTCACGTCGGGCGCCGTCCTGGCCCGCGATGACGAGGGTGGCTTCGAGCGCGGCGAGCACCGGCAGCGCATCGCCGGTCGGGGCGGCGGAAGCGATGTTGCCGCCGAGCGTGCCCGCGTTGCGGATCTGCGGCGGGCCGGCGGCGCGCGCGGCCGCGGCGAGCGCCGGGATGAGCGCCGCGAAGTCCGGGCGCCCCATCCGGGCGTGGGTGAGACCGGCGCCGAGCAGGGCGTGGCCGTCCTGGTACTGCCAGCCGCGGATCTCGTTGATCCGGCCGAGTCCGACCAGCCCGGCGGGGCGCAACAGGCCCCGGTTGACGGCCGCCATCAGATCGGTGCCGCCCGCGACGGGCACGGCGGCAGGCATGGCCGCGAGCGCCGCCACGGCCTCGTCCAGTGAGGCAGGCAGCGTCACGGACTGCGCCGCCTGCGGTGCGTGCGTGGTCAACCCAGCTGCCCCTTCCCGGTGTCCCGGCCGTACGACTGTGCCGTCTGTGGCCACCTGCTGATGGCCGTACCGTACGTGCTCACAGCCCGGACGTGGCAACTCTGGCACATCTTCCGGACCGGCCGACGGCAGGGTCCTTGAAGCGCGCTTCCGTACCCGACCTGGGGAATGTTCCGGTTTCGCGGGCGTTGTACGACTTATGCGGTACGCCTCGTTCCGCACGCCGGGTGTTCGTCACAGCGGTCTTCCTCGCAGCCGGTCGCGGCCGGGCGGCCGTGACCCGGGCCCACGCTCCCAGGCACACGGCCGCCGGGCACCGCCCTTGCCGCCGGGCTCACCTGTTTGGGGGCGCCCCCTCGATCGGGCGTCCGACCACTCCGGGGCGCTGCTGCCACGGCAACGGCCCGGCGGGCGGCCGGTAGTCGACGCCGAGCGCGTCAAGGCGCCTGTAGTGGGCGGCCATTCGGCGCTCGAAGTCGGCGAAGTCACGCTCGGCCGGGGCGGGCAGCGCGCTCCAGGCGACCTCGGCGAAGGCGGCGAGCCGGGGGAACACCTGGTAGTCGACGCGGGACTGGTTCTCCATCACCTCGGTCCACGCGTTGGCCTGGGTGCCCAGCACATGGGCAGCGGCCTCGGGACCGAGCTGCGGCGGAACGGGCTCGAAGCGGTAGACGTCCTCCAGGGTGCGGACGAACCCGATGGGCACGGGCTCCTCGGCCCCGGCGGCCTGCCGGTGATCGAGATACACGTACTGCTCCGGGCACATCACGACATCGTGCCCGGCCTCGGCGGCGGCGATCCCGGCGCCGTAGCCGCGCCAGGACGAGACGGCGGCACCGGGGGCGAGGCCGCCCTCCAGGATCTCGTCCCAGCCGATGAGGCGGCGCCCGCGGGCGCTCAGCCAGGTGTCGAAGTGCCGGATGATCCAGGACTGGAGCTCGTTCTCGCCGGCGAGCCCGAGTTCGCGGATGCGGTCCTGCGCGATGTCCGACTTCTGCCACTGCTCCTTGGGGCATTCGTCGCCGCCGATGTGGATGAACGGCGAGACGTCCTCGGGGAAGAGGTCGAGCACCTCCTCCAACACCCCCTCGTAGAAGCGGAGGGTGTTGTCAGTGGGGGCGAGTACGTTCGGATTGACGCCCCAGGTGTCCCAGACGGAGAGGGAGGCGGTGTCGATGACGTCGGTGTTGCCGAGTTCGGGGTACGCGGCGATGGCGGCCTGCGAGTGGCCCGGGAGGTCGATCTCGGGGACGACGCGGATATGCCGCTCGGCGGCGTACGCGACGATCTCGCGGATGTCGTCCTGGGTGTAGTAACCCCCGTGCGGCTTCTCGTCCCACAGGGGCGAGGCCCGATGCCCCCACTTGGTACGGCTGCGCCATGAGCCGACCTCGGTGAGGCGGGGGTAGCGCTTGATCTCGATCCGCCAGCCCTGGTCGTCGGTGAGGTGGAAGTGGAAGACGTTGAGCTTGTGGGCGGCGATGAGGTCGAGGTAGCGCAGCACGCCGTCCTTCGGCATGAAGTGCCGTGCCACGTCCAGCATGAGCCCGCGCCAGCCGAAGCGGGGGCTGTCCTCGATCGTGACGCCGGGCAGCGCCCAGTCCTGACCGGCTGCGATCGGGGCCCGCCGGAATGCCTCCGGCCCCAGCAGCTGACGGAGCGTCTGTATCCCGCGGAACACGCCGGCGGGGGTGGCGCCCTCGATGAGGGCGGCGGCGTTGTGGAGGGTGCGGTCGGTGGAGAGCCGGTACGCCTCCGGGCCGCCGGGGAGGCCGGGTTCGAGCCGCAGCACGACACGGTCCGCGTCGCCGCCGTCGCCGTCGCCCTGGTCGCCTCCCCCGCCCTCGGCCAGGGCGAGCCCGGTCGCGGCGCCGATCGTTCCCCGGAGGAGGGGGGCGAGGGCCTCGGTGCCGGGGGCGGTGTGGAGGGTGGTGCGGGGAGTCAGGCGGGTGGGGGTGGCGCCATGGCGGGTGGTGCGGGGGGCTGGGATGAGGTGGCTGTGCGTGTTCACGTCCNTTCACGTCCGTGGGGGTGGGGGTGGGGGTGGATGCGGGGGTGCGGGTGGGCACTTGGGCGGGCGTGTGAGTGGGCGATCCTGCGTGCGGGTCCATGTCCATGGGGGTGGTGATGTTCCTTTCGTGGGGGTGGTGGGTGGTGGGTGGTGGGTGGTGTCCGGGTCTGTTTTCGCCCCGCCCCGCCCCTCCCCTAAACCCTCCGGGGGAGAATTCGTCGGGTGCGGACCGTGGGGGTTTGTCGCGCAGTTCCCCGCGCCCCTACGCGGTCTCGGTGTTCACCTGGCCGGGCAACTCGGCTCGGCTGCGGACCGTGCGTGGCCTGTCGCGCAGTTCCCCGCGCCCCTACGCGGTCTCGGTGTTCACCTGGCCGGGCAACTCGGCTCGGCTGCGGACCGTGCGTGGCCTGTCGCGCAGTTCCCCGCGCCCCCAAACCCCGTTCTCGTCCGCGGGTCGCGGGGGCCGTTCGCGCAGTTCCCCGCGCCCCTAAGAGCGCCGGGTCCGGGCATCCCCAGGCGGTCTGCCCAGCAGGATCGGTACGGGGCGACGCAGGCATCCCCAGCCCGTCCGGCGTTTGAGGACGAGCGCCGTTCAGGCGGGATACGGGGTCCGGGGCGGAGCCCCGAACCGGGGGGCAGGGGGCGGAGCCCCCTGCGGGGGTTCGAGGGGCGCAGCCCCTCAAGGGGGTCTGGGGCGCAGCCCCAGGGGCCGAGCCCTTCGACTTCCTGTGCGGGCGGGTGGGTGGGCAGGATGCCCGGGGTCTGGGGCGGAGCCCCAGGGGGAGCCGGAACCCACCGACCCCACACCGCGAGGTCACTTGACCGCACCCCCCACCCCCGAAACCAACCTCCGCTGCACCAGCACGAAGAAGACCAGGACCGGCACGGTCATGACCGTCGACGCCGCCATGATCCCGCCCCAGTCGTTCTCGTCCGGCTTGAAGAAGACGAGCAGCGCCATCGGCAACGTGGACTGCGACGTGTCGCTGATGATGAAGGACTTCGCGAACAGGAAGTCGTTCCACGCGGAGATGAAGGAGAAGACGCTCGTCGCCACCAGCCCCGGAAAGACCAGCGGGAACAGGATCTGCCAGAGGAACCGCGTCCGGCTCGCCCCGTCCAGCGCCGCCGCTTCCTCAAGCGCGACCGGCACCCCCCGCACGAACCCCCGCAGCATCCAGATCGCGAACGGCAGCGAGAACGCGAGGTGCGGCAGGATCAGCGAACCCAGCGTGTTGAGCTGGCCCAGATCACGCATCAGGAAGAACAGCGGGATCGTCAGCGCCTCGACCGGCACCATCTGCGCCACCAGGAACATGATCAGCAGCGTGGTGCGGAACTTGAACCGGAACCGTGTCACCGCCGTCGCCGCGAGAAAGGCGATCAGGGCAGAGAGCAGCACCACCGACCCCGCCACGACCAGGCTGTTGAGGAAGTACCGCCCGAAGTCCTGCTGGGTGAAGACCCGTCGGAAGGAGTCGAGGGAGGGGGAGAGCGTCCACGGCCGGGGGTGGCTGGACTGCACCTCCCCCGCCGGCTTGAACGCCGAGAGCACCATCCAGTACAGCGGGAAGGCCACCACGACGGCCACAAGGAGCGCGGCCCCCTCGGCGGCCAGCCGCCCGGGCCGACGCACCCGTAGCCGTATCCGTGGGCGCATCCGTGGGCTCATCGGGGACTTCGCGGGACTTTCCGACCTCACGGACGCCACCGTCATCACAGCTCCTCCCCCTGCCTCCGCAGCAGCCGCAGATACACCAGCGTCGCCGCCAGCAGGATCAGCAGCATCACCACGCCGATCGCCGATCCGAGGCTGTACTGCGACGAGGCGAACGCCTTCTGGTACGCGTACACGTTGAGGACCAGGTTCTGGCCCGCGATGCCGCCGCCGTTCGTCATGACGTAGATCTGTGTGAACACCTTGAAGTCCCAGATGACCGACTGGATCGTGACGACCGTCAGGATCGGGCGCAGCATCGGCACCATGACGGAGCGCCAGATCCGCCACTGCGAGGCCCCGTCGAGCGCGGCCGCCTCCAGGACCTCGCCCGGGATCGCCCGGATCCCGGCGTACACCGTGACCATCACGAACGGGAAGGAGCACCACACCACTTCGAGCAGCACGAGCAGGAACGCGCTGTAGCGCCCGTACGTCCAGGAGTGGTCGCCGAGCCCCAACACCCGGTTGACCGGGCCGAAATCGGGGTCGAAGAGGAACATCCACACCGTCGAGCCGGTGATCGCGGGCGTCGCCCACGCGCCGAGGGCGGCCAGCATGAGGGCGAGCCGGGGCAGCGCCCGTACGCGCGTCAGGAGCACGGCGAGCGAGCAGCCGACCGCGAGGGTGCTCACGACGCAGGCCGCCGCGAAGACGACGGTGGCGAGCAGCACCGACCAGAACTGGCTGTCCGAGAACAGCGCCGTGTAGTTCGCCAGGCCCTGGAAGCTGGTGGGCTCGCCGCCGCTGACCTGGGCCTGGGTGTACTCCAGGAAGGAGATCAGGCCGAGTTGGTAGATCGGGTAGACGAGCAGCGCGCCGAGCACGGCGAGCGCGGGTGCCAGATAGAGCCAGGGGGTCCAGCCGGCCCGGCGGAGCGTGCGGGGGCGCGTGCGGCGGGCCGGGCCCGGCGCCGCCAGGGGCGCCGGGGCCGTCCCGGGCTCGGCGGTCACGGGGCTCAACCCGCCGCCCCGAACACGTCGTTCATCTTCTTCGCCGCGTCCGTCGACGCCTTCGCGACGTCCTTCTTGCCGCTGACGATCTCCTGGAACATCGTGGGCAGCACGAGCGAGGAGTCGATCTGACCCCAACCGGGCGACGCGGGAACGAACTTGGCGCCCGAGGCGAGGCTGCGGACGAAGGGCTCGACGAACGGCTGCTTCTTGGCGACCTCGGCGCGCACGTCGGTGTACGTCGGCAGGAAGCCCATCGCGTCGAACAGTGCGCGCTGGGTGGTCTTGCCGGCGAGCTGTTCCATGAGGGCGACGGCGAGCGTTCGGTGCGAACTGCTCTTCAGGACGCCGATGTTGTTGCCGCCGGCGAAGGCCGGGGCGACCGAACCGGGCGCCAGACCCGGCAGCGGTACGACGGCGTACTTGCCCTTGACGGTGCCGGCCTCGACGGCGGCGTGGTTGAAGTCGCCGCCGATCGCCATGGCGGCCTTGCCGTTGGCGAAGGCGGTGACCGTGGCGTTGCCGCCCATCTGCGCGCACTTGGCGGCGGGGCAGTTGTCGTCGCCGAAGAGCGAGGTGTAGGCCGTGATGCCCTTGCGCGCGGCCGGGCTGTCGAGCGCCGAGGTGTACTTTCCGCCGTTCTCGGTGGCCAGTTCACCCCCGTTCGCCCACAGGAACGGCAGCGCGCCGTAGGTGTAGGCGCCGCCCACCGCGAGCCCGTACAGGTCGGGCTTGGCCTGGTGGATCTTCTTGGCGGTCGCGATCAGCTCGTCCTGCGTCTTCGGCACGGCGACGCCGAGGTCCTTGAGGACGTCCGTGCGGTAGTACAGCGCGCGTACGCCCACGAACAGCGGGGCGCCGTACACCTTTCCGCCCACCGTCACGGACTGCTTGGCCGTCGGGTCGGTGTCCTTCGCCTCGTTCCAGGCGGCGAACTCGGCGCTGACGTCCGCGAGTCCGCCGTCCTTCACGTATCCGGCCGTGTCGGTGTTGCCGTACTCGATGAGGTCGGGCGCGGAGCCGGGATCGTTGAAGGCGGCCTTGATCTTCTGGGCGCGGGTCTCGACCGGGATGTACTCGACCTGCACGTCGGCGCCGTTGTGGGACTGCTTGAAGGCGGCCACGGCCTTGTCGACGACCTGCTGCTTGGGGCCGTTGCTCACCTCTTGGAAGAGCCAGACCCTCAGGGTGCCGCTCTTGTCGTCGCTCTTCGCGCTGTTGTCGGACGTCTGAGGGGCGCAGGCGGAGAGCCCGGCGAGGGCAAGTGCCGCCAGCGGCAAGGCGGTTCGGGCAGAGAGCTTCACTGCGGAGATCCTCCCCATGGCCGTTGCAACATACGCAACGAGCGTTTCGCATACTGCAGAACAGGGAGGAGGTTATGGCGGAGGCAAAGGCCACGGCAAGAGGTCTGGACAACCCGGCCCACCCGATCCGGACAGCCCGGCCCACACAGAACGGCCCCCGGGGTGTGCGTGACGCACACCCCGGGGGCCGTTGTACGGAAGCGGACCTGCCGCCTCCCGGACCTTCCGGCGGGCCTACTTCTTGTCCTTGCCGCCCTTGTCCTTGTCCTTGTCGCCACCGGCGCCCATGGACTCGTAGATCTCCTTGCACATCGGGCAGACCGGGTACTTCTTCGGGTCGCGCCCCGGCACCCAGACCTTGCCGCAGAGCGCGACGACGGGGGTGCCGTCGAGCGCGCTCGCCATGATCTTGTCCTTCTGGACGTAGTGGGCGAAGCGCTCGTGGTCGCCGTCGCCGTTCGACACCTGGGGTGTCGGCTCTACGAGGGTCCCCGTACCTGCCCCGCGCTCGGGCTCAAGAGTGCTCATAACCACCAAGGGTACTGAAGGCAACCGGATTGGGTGGAGGGGCGTCGCCCTCCGTTCGTCACGCCGTCAATTGAGCGAGGGATCGTCCGGATACGTGGCCACCATCGCGAGCTCGCTGCGCTGGCGGCGCAGCACCGCACGCCACAGGCTCCCCGGCTGCGGGGACGAGACGTCACCCGGCTCCGACTCGACCACGTACCAGGCGCCGTCGGTCAGCTCATCCTCCAGCTGACCCGGGCCCCAGCCCGCGTACCCCGCGAAGATCCGCAGCGAGCCGAGGGCCGCGGCGAGCAGCTCCGGAGGGGCCTCCAGATCGACCAGGCCGATCGCCCCGTACACCCGGCGCCAGCCAATGGGGTCTCCCCTGCCCGAACGGAGCCGAGAGCTTGGGGAAGGGCCTTCGTCGCCGGGGATGACGGCCACGCCGAGCGCCGAGTCGAGCGAGACGGGACCGCCCTGGAAGACGACCCTGGGCTCGCCCGCGAGGCCCGCCCATGATTCCAGAATGTCGCCCACGCCTACCGGCGTCGGACGGTTCAGGACCACGCCGAGCGCGCCCTCCTCGTCGTGGTCGAGGAGCAGCACCACCGCGCGGTCGAAGTTCGGATCCGCGAGCGCGGGGGTGGCGACGAGCAGTCGCCCGGTGAGCGAGGACACCTCGGTCATGCGGACATGATCCCGCACATTCGGGGGAACCGAGGGGGAATGCACCGCCCGAAGCGCGTCAATGAGGGGTGGCGACCGGGAGACGGGCGGGCGCACGGCAGCAACAGGACACGGTTCACCGTGCGCCCCCGGGAGTGATCCGGGGCACGTGACACTGTGCAGGTCTTCCTGCGCGGAGCGTGCTGTAGCGAATTCATTACCTTCGTGAACCCTCCTAGGCCTTATGGGGCAGGGGTGAAAGCCCCTTACCCTTTATCCCTGCCCCTTGCCCGACCACTCCGGAACGCGAGATTCATGACCGGCACAGACGATGTACTGCTTGTCCACGGCGGAACCCCGCTTGAGGGCGAGATCCGCGTCCGCGGCGCGAAGAACCTCGTGCCGAAGGCGATGGTCGCCGCCCTCCTCGGCAGCGGCCCGAGCAGACTGCGCAATGTGCCCGACATCCGCGACGTACGCGTCGTACGGGGCCTGCTACAGCTGCACGGCGTCACCGTCCGCCCCGGCGACGAGCCCGGCGAGCTGATCCTCGACCCCTCCCACGTCGAGTCCGCGAACGTCGCCGACATCGACGCGCACGCGGGTTCCTCGCGGATCCCGATCCTGCTCTGCGGCCCGCTGCTGCACCGCCTGGGCCACGCCTTCATCCCGGGCCTCGGCGGCTGCGACATCGGCGGCCGGCCCATCGACTTCCACTTCGAGGTGCTCCGCCAGTTCGGCGCGACCATCGAGAAGCGCGCGGACGGCCAGTACCTGGAGGCCCCGCAGCGGCTTCGCGGCTGCAAGATCACGCTGCCGTACCCGTCGGTCGGCGCGACCGAGCAGGTGCTGCTCACCGCGGTGCTCGCGGAGGGTGTGACCGAGCTCTCCAACGCGGCGGTCGAGCCGGAGATCGAGGACCTCATCTGCGTGTTGCAGAAGATGGGCGCGATCATCGCCATGGACACCGACCGGACCATCCGGGTCACCGGTGTCGACGCCCTCGGCGGTTACACCCACCGGGCCCTCTCGGACCGCCTGGAGGCCGCCTCGTGGGCGTCCGCCGCGCTGGCGACCGAGGGCAACATCTACGTCCGGGGCGCCCAGCAGCGCTCGATGATGACGTTCCTGAACACCTACCGGAAGGTGGGCGGCGCCTTCGAGATCGACGACGAGGGCATCCGCTTCTGGCACCCGGGCGGCTCGCTCAAGTCCATCGCGCTCGAAACCGACGTGCACCCGGGCTTCCAGACGGACTGGCAGCAGCCGCTGGTCGTCGCCCTCACCCAGGCCACCGGCCTGTCCATCGTCCACGAGACGGTGTACGAGTCGCGGCTCGGCTTCACCTCGGCGCTCAACCAGATGGGTGCGCACATCCAGCTGTACCGCGAGTGCCTCGGTGGCTCGAACTGCCGCTTCGGGCAGCGCAACTTCCTGCACTCCGCGGTCGTGAGCGGCCCCACGAAGCTCCAGGGCGCCGATCTGGTCATCCCGGACCTCCGGGGCGGCTTCTCGTACCTCATCGCCGCGCTGGCGGCCCAGGGCACGTCCCGGGTCCACGGCATCGACCTGATCAACCGGGGTTACGAGAACTTCATGGAGAAGCTGGAGAGCCTCGGCGCGAAGGTCGAGCTCCCCAACGGTTCGCTGGTCTAACCCCCTGGGGCTCCGCCCCAGACCCCGTTTCGCGCCTGAACGGCGCTCGTCCTCAAACTCCCCCAAGGCCTCAAGGGCCGGGGGGGGACCCCCATGACGGGCTGAAATGCCCGATGCGGGCCGGCACCCAGGCTGTTAGGGGCGCGGGGAACTGCGCGACCAGCCACGCACGGTGGACGGACGAAAGCGGGTTCAGGGGGCGCGGGGAACTGCGCGAACGGTCCTCGCAGCCCCCAGCACCCACAAGCCCGCGCACGCGAAAAGGGCGGCCACCCCGGAAACCCGGGGTGGCCGCCCTTCGCGTTGCTGCTAAGCGCCTTGCAAAGCCAAGAGCGCTTACTTGCCCTTGGCGGCTTCCTTGAGCTTCGAGCCCGCGGAGACCTTCACGCTGTAGCCGGCCGGGATGTTGATCGGGTCGCCGGTCTGCGGGTTACGAGCGGTACGAGCGGCACGGTGGGTGCGCTCGAAGGTCAGGAAGCCGGGGATGGTGACCTTCTCGTCGCCCTTGGCGACGATCTCGCCGACGGTCTCGGCGAGAGCGGCCAGCACGGCGTCGGCGTCCTTGCGGGTCACCTCGGCGCGGTCGGCCAGCGCGGCCACCAGCTCACTGCGGTTCATGTTCTTACTCCCGTGTTCTTCTTGCCTGTGAGGCGTGCCACGCGGCGGAAGCCGCATGTTGGATACAGCGAAGCCGATGCTGCCAGGGCTCTCGGACAGTCCCCGGACCCGGGTCTGTGTCAGACCCTCGCGCCCGGTTAAGCATCCTGCCCCCACCTATGGCGGGAAAGCCAATCCGGCACCCTCCCGAGTCACCCTGAGTCACACGAAAAGCGCCACTGCCTCATCAAGGTGACGCTCCGTCGACAGGGTGAGAACTCCCGGGACGTAGCCGGTACGGATGCGGGTCATGGTCCGCCACCCTAAGGGGGCGTTACTGGGCCCGCATCCCGCGACGCGCCGTAGCTCAGACCGACGTGGGACCCGTCACAGCGGCTCCGGCGGCCTTGGCCGCGTTGCGGACGGCTCCCGCGACGGCTCCGGCGACCTTGTCGTTGAAGACCGAGGGAATGATGTAGTTGGCGTTCAGCTCGTCCTCGGCGACGACGTCCGCGAGCGCGCCGGCCGCGGCCAGCATCATGTCCGTGTTGACGGTGCGGGACTGGGCGTCGAGCAGACCGCGGAAGACACCCGGGAAGACCAGCACGTTGTTGATCTGGTTCGGGAAGTCCGAGCGGCCGGTGGCCACGACCGCCGCCGTCTGACGGGCGATCGCCGGGTCCACCTCGGGGTCCGGGTTCGCGAGCGCGAACACGATCGCGCCTTCGGCCATCGCGGCCACGTCGTCGCCGTTCAGGACGTTGGGGGCGGAGACGCCGATGAAGACGTCGGCGCCGACCACGGCCTCCTTGAGGGTGCCGGTGAGGCCCTCGGGGTTGGTGTTGTCGGCGATCCAACGCAGCGCGGACTCGGGGCTCGCCTCGACCAGGTCCTCGCGGCCCGCGTGCACCACACCGTGGATGTCGGCGACGACGGCGTTCTTGACGCCGGCCGCGATCAGCAGCTTCAGAATGGCCGTACCGGCCGCGCCCGCACCGGACATGACGACCCGTACGTCACCGATGTTCTTGTTCACCACGCGCAGCGCGTTGGTCAGCGAGGCGAGCACCACGATGGCGGTGCCGTGCTGGTCGTCGTGGAAGACGGGGATGTCGAGGGCCTCGCGCAGCCGGGCCTCGATCTCGAAGCAGCGCGGCGCGGAGATGTCCTCCAGGTTGATGCCCGCGAAGCCGGGGGCGATCGCCTTGACGATCTCGACGATGGCGTCGGTGTCCTGGGTGTCCAGGCAGATCGGCCAGGCGTCGATGTCGGCGAACCGCTTGAAGAGCGCCGCCTTGCCCTCCATGACCGGCATGGCGGCCATCGGGCCGATGTTGCCGAGGCCGAGCACCGCGGAGCCGTCGGTGACGACCGCGACGGTGTTGCGCTTGATGGTCAGGCGCCGGGCGTCCTCGGGGTTCTCGGCGATCGCCATGCAGACCCGGGCCACACCCGGGGTGTAGATCATCGAGAGGTCGTCACGGTTGCGGATGGGGTGCTTCGACTGCATCTCGATCTTGCCACCGAGGTGCATCAGGAAGGTACGGTCGGAGACCTTGCCGAGGGTGACGCCCTCGATGCCGCGCAGCTGCTCGACGATCTCGTCGGCGTGCGAGGTGGAGGTGGCCGCGATGGTGACGTCGATGCGCAGCTTCTCGTGGCCGGAGGCGGTCACGTCGAGGCCGGTCACCGATCCGCCGGAGGACTCCACGGCCGTGGTGAGCTGAGAGACCGCCGTGCCGCTGGCGGGCACCTCAAGGCGGACCGTCATCGAGTACGAGACGCTGGGCGCCGTTGCCATGACCGTGTTCCTCTGCTTTCCCTAGCTTCGTTGCTAGCACCGCCCCGGCTGTGGCGCGGCGGTGCCATCCGATGGTCGCACCTACTGGCTGGTAGCCGATAATGGGCAACACTTTTCGGAAAGTTGTTTCCACCATACGAGAAAGTGGTGGTCCGGCGGAAGACCCAACGTGTACCCGGGACCCGACGGCCGGCCCCGCGCACCCACGACTGCGCACCAACGACTCCGCACCAACGACAACAGGCCCACGCCATCCGAAGATGACGTGGGCCTGTCGCTCACGTTAAGACACCGACCCGCCATGCTCGCCTCGCGGCAAGTGGTCGCTCTAAGCGACTAAGGTTGGGCCCGGGGGCTTGGATCGAGCCGGTGTCACAACCAGGCTAACAAACCACTCCGCCAAGTGATCCCAGCATCGCGAGTTGACTCCGAAATTAATCGCGGAGCAGATCCGGCACCCCGTTCGCGTCCGGCTCGTCCCGGTCCCCCGAGACGACCGTGAGCTGCTGCGTCGCCCGGGTCAGCGCCACGTAGAGCACCCGCAGTCCGGCCGGGGACTCGTCCGCGATCTCGGCCGGCGAGACGACCACCGTGGCGTCGTACTCAAGGCCCTTGGCCTCCAGGCTGCCCAGCGCCACCACCCGGTCACCAAGCCCCGCGAGCCAGCGCGCCGCCTGCTCGCGGCGCCGCATCGCGACGACCACGCCGACCGTGCCGTCCACCTGGTCGAGCAGCCGGGCCGCCTCCTCGCGCACCGCGCGGGCGAGGTCGCCGCCGCGCACCACGGCGAACCGGGGCTCGACACCCGTGGAGCGCACGGCGGCCGGGGACTTCATGCCGGGCATCGCCAACGCCAGTACGCGGGCGGCCAGTTCGGCGATCTCGGCGGGGTTGCGGTAGTTCACGGTCAGCTCGAAGCGGCGGCGCGGGCGGCTGCCCAGGGCTTCGTCGCGGGCCTCGCCCGCCTCGTCCGGGTCGGACCAGGACGACTGCGCGGGGTCGCCCACCACCGTCCAGGTGGCGGTGCGCCCGCGCCGGCCGACCATCCGCCACTGCATGGGCGTGAGGTCCTGCGCCTCGTCGACGATGACGTGCGCGTACTCGGTGCGCTCCTGGGCGAGCCGCTCGGCGCGCTCGCGCTGGGTCTCCTCGCGGTGCGGCATCAGCTCTTCGAGGCCGGTCAGCGCGTCCATCGGGTCGTACTCGCGCTTCTTCCTCGGCCGGGCCGGGGCGCCGAGCAGCGTCTCCAACTCGTCGAGCAGGGCCACGTCGTGGACCGAGAAGGCGCCCTCGGCGGCCCGCGCCAGCGAGCGGGCCAGGCGCCGCACCTCGCCCTGGTTGAGGACGCGGCGGGCCCAGCGCCCCAGTCTCTTCTCGTCGGCCATCGCGGCCAGCACCCCGCGCGGGGTCAGCTCCGGCCACCACGCGTCGAGGAAGGCGATGAAGGCGTCCTCGGAGGCGATGTCGTCGTCGAAGGAGGAGCGCAGCTCGGCCGCCAGCTCCGGGTCGGTGTGCCGGCCCGAGGCGCCCGACTTCGACCACAGCGCGTCCAGGAGCAGCCTGCGGGCGCGCGGGCGGAGCAGGTTGACGGGCGCGGTGCCGCCGAGCACGGTCTGGCGGATGCGGCGCAGTTCCTCGCCCTCCAGCTCGACGCGCGCGCCGAAGGCGACCACGCGCAGCCGCTGGCCGGGGTGCGGGGCGGGAGCCTGCTCGCCGAGGGCGAGCTGCTCGCCGCCGCGCCGCCGGGACCGCCTGGGCTGCTCCCCCGGGCCCTCCAGGGCGCCCCTGGCGGCCCTGCGCAGCACGTGGAGCATGCGGGACGAGCCCTTGATGCGGGCGACCGCCGGGTCGTCGTACTCGGTGGCCTCCGCGCCGTCCACGAGGTTGCCGACGGCCCGGATCGCGACCTGGCCCTCCTCGCCGAGCGAGGGCAGCACGCCCTCGGTGTACGCGACGAGCAGCGGCGTCGGCGAGACGATCAGGATGCCGCCGGAGTAGCGGCGCCGGTCCTGGTAGAGCAGGTAGGCCGCGCGGTGCAGCGCGACCGCCGTCTTGCCGGTGCCCGGACCGCCCTCGACGTACGTCACGGAGGCGGCGGGCGCCCGGATCACCAGGTCCTGCTCGGCCTGGATGGAGGCCACGATGTCCCGCATGGTGTGGCTGCGGGCCTGCCCGAGCGCCGCCATCAGGGCGCCGTCGCCGATGACGGGCAGCTCGGCGCCGTCCAGGGTCGCCTTCAGCTCCGGGCGCATCAGGTCGTCCTCGACGCCGAGCACCTTGCGGCCCTTGGACCGGATGACCCGGCGGCGCACGACCCGGCCCGGGTCGACCGGCGTCGAGCGGTAGAACGGGGCCGCGGCCGGCGCCCGCCAGTCGATGACCAGCGGCGAGTAGTCGGCGTCCAGGACGCCGATCCGGCCGATGTGCAGCGTCTCGGCGATGTCGGCCGTGCCGTCGGGGCGCACGGCGTCCTCGGCCGCTTCCACCGAGGTGTACGCGCCGTCCGGCCCCTTCTTGCCGTCCTTTCCGAGCAGCAGGTCGATCCGGCCGAAGAGGAAGTCCTCGAACTCGTTGTTGAGCCGGTTGAGATGGACCCCCGCCCGAAAGACCTGGGCGTCGCGTTCGGCGAGGGCGCCGGGCGTGCCGACCTGACCCCGCTTGGCGGCGTCGTTCATCAGGAACTCCGCCTCGTGGATCTTCTCCTCCAGGCGGCGGTACACCTGGTCGAGATGTACCTGTTCCCCAGCGATCTCGCGTTCCCGGACCGAATCCACAGCGGATTCGGCGGTACCGGAAGCGGTATCGACAGCGGCATCCTGCGCGGCCACCGAGGCCCCCTTCTGACGTGCATTGGGCAGCCGTCAACCGTACGCGAAGGGGGACCCGATGTCAGGCCACAATTCGGTGCCGAACCGCATGTCGGGACGCCTGTCCCGCCCCGCGGCTCACGCGGGGACGTCCACGAGCGCCTTCCCGTCGAACGTACGGACCTCGAAGTGGTCGATCTGCTCGCGGGTCATCGCGGTGCCGCCGTGCACGTACAGGGGGTATTTCGCCGATTCGTGCGGGCTGTCCTCGATCCCGTAGCCCCAGTTCGGCACCGCCCAGGACGTGACGGTCTCCTGGTCGCCGTTCTTGCCCACGGCGATCAGGCTGCACTTCAGCGGGCCCTTGACGTTCTTCAGTTCCAGGACCGTATGGGTGCCCCAGGCCTTGGGCTCGGTGCCGACGGTCGCGGTGACCTGGGTCTTCGGGTCCGTCGCGGAGACCTTCTGGCTCATGTGGTTGAAGAAGGCGTCCTCGGCCGGGCTGGTCGGATGCGCCTCGGCGCTCTGCTGGGTGCCGGTGGACGAGGAGGTCGCCACCACCGCGACGGCGGGCCCGCCCACGATCAGCGCCGCCGCGGCCGCCACCAGGTACGTGGTGCGCCGCCGACGTTTGGCGCGCTGGGCTGCGACCTCGCTGATCAGGGCCGTGGACAGGCCGGGCGGGGCGGGCCGCAGCGGCTGGGCGGCGGGGCCCGGGAACTCCCTGAGCGTGGCGAGCATCGGCTCCATTCCCGCCAGCGCGTCGAGTTCGGCGCCGCACGCCGGGCAGCCCGCGAGGTGCGCTTCGAAGGCGGAGGCCTCGGCGTCGTCGAGGATGCCCAGCGCGTACGCGCCGACAGCCTCGTGCGGCGAGCCTTCCGCGTGCTCCCCGGTCGTCATGTCGTCACCCCCCGTTCCTCCAGTGCGAGTTTCATGGAGCGCAGGGCGTAGAACACCCGGGACCGCACGGTCCCGCTGGGCACGCCGAGCACTTGGGCCGCCTCATTGACGGTACGTCCCTTGAAGTACGTCTCGACGAGTGCCTCCCGGTGCGCCGGGGTCAGGTCGTCGAGTGCGTCGGAGAGGGTCATCAGCCACAGCGCCTTGTCGATCTCGTCCTCCGCGGGCATGACCTCCAGCGGCGACGGATCGACCTCCTGCGGCCGGGCCTGCCGGCTGCGGTGGCCGTCGATGACGATGCGGCGCGCGACCGTCACCAGCCAGGGGCGGACCGAACCGGTGGCCCGATTGAGCTGACCGGCGTTCTTCCAGGCACGGATGAGCGTCTCCTGCACCACGTCCTCGGCCCGCTGGCGGTCGCCGGCCACGAGGCGCATCACGTACCCGAGCAGCGGCCCCGCGTGCTCGCGGTACAGCGCCCGCATCAGCTCCTCGTCGGGCACGGAGCGGTGCTTGGCCCCTCGCGGACGGTCATCGGCCACGGCGGCATCCTTGCGCAACCGGCACCTCCAGGTCGAGACCATCCCGGTGCGCGGCTGCGCGCCGGTTCGCCCCTCCATACGGACGGTTGTCGGGAACCATTCAAAGGCGCGCCGGATTTCTCAACGAACTTGCTTTATCCACGGTTTCAGGGGCGCGGGGCAGTTGCGACGGCCCCTTCTCGACGGCCACCCTCGACAGCCCTTCCCGACGGCAGCTTTCAGAGCGCGGCGACGCGGCGCCGGTGCCGGGCCACCCGTTCCCGGTTGCCGCACACCTCGCTGGAGCACCAGCGCCGCCGCCGGCCGCGCGAGGTGTCGAGGTAGAGCAGCCGGCAGTTGTCGCCCTCGCACTGGCGGAGCCGGGCCCTGGCCTCGGGGTCGGTGAGCAGGTCGACGGCGTCCCGGGCGACGACGGCGAGCAGCGCGCCGCACTCGGGGGCCCGGCTCAGCGTGCGGACGAGCCCGCCGTCCGCACCCCTGATCGCTCGGACGCCCGGGGGCGGGGCGGCGGCCAGCACGTTGACCCGGTCGAGGGCGGTGGACGCACCCTCGACCGACGTCCCGAGCTCCGCATTCACCAACTGGGCTATGCAGTACCGCAGTTCGACGAAACGGGCGAGCCAGTCAGCGTCGAGCCCGGCCAGCCGGGTGCCGCCCGGTACGAGTCCGGCACCGAGCAGCCAACGCCCCAACTCTGCGACCCCGCACAGCTGTTCGCTCTCCTGCGCTCCGGTCGCCACCAGATCCAGACAGATCCGCCCGGAGTCGAACCGCACCATGCGCCTGTCACCGCCTAGGGGGTTACCGGTGAGTGCCTCCCCCCAGAGTGCCCGCCCGGGGCCGCCCCCGGAAGACCTCCTACCGCCCGGGCACGCCGATGGGCGGCCCGTCGTGCAGGATGCGCTGGAAGAGCCGGTGGTCGCGCCACTCGCCGTCGATGTGCAGGAACCGCGGCGCGAGGCCGAACTCCTCGAACCCGGCCTTGCGGAGCACCCGTTGGGAGGCGTGGTTGTGGAGCACCGTGCCCGCCTCGACCCGGTGCAGGCCCAGCTCGTCGCGGGCGATGCGGCAGATCTCCCCGGTGCCGCTCGTGGCGAGGCCCCGGCCGTTGTACTCGGCGTCGACCCAGTACCCGAGGTTCCCGCTGCACAGCGGGCCGAGCACGATCGAGGAGAGGGTGAACTGCCCCACCACCCGCTCCCCGTCCACCCACAGCCAGCGCCGCGCCCCCGCCTCGGACAACCGCTCGCGCTGCGCGTCGGCGGTGTAGAAGTACTCGTCCCGAAACGGCTCCCAGGGCCGCATGTGCTCACGGTTGCGCACCAGGGCGGCGGCTATGGCAGGGGCGTCGGAGAACTCGGCGGGGCGCAGTGTCGTCATGGGCGTACGGTAGCGATTCGGGGGCGCCGTAGGAGTCGTGGGCCATCCTTGCGGAAGCCGACGCCCGGAGGCCCCCATGTCCGCCACCCGGATCGCCATCGACGACGAGGCGCTCGCCGAGGCGATGCGACTGTCCGGCATCCGCGCGCAGAGCGAGATGGTGAACCTCGCCCTGCGCGAGTACGCCGCGCGACGGCGGCGCGGGACTGGGGCGACGTGCGCTTCTGGCGTCTGCACGCCGCCGAGAAGGACATCTCCTGAGCATGCCCGCCACCCGGGACCCGACCGCCGTCCGGCGGTTTCAACAGGCCCCCCACTCGGCGAGGTCGCCGCGGCCGACCTCCTCCCCGGCATCCGGGAGCACAACGTCACCCACGCACCCCGCTGACCGCCCTCACCCACCCCCGTACTTCGCGTCCGCCGCCGGGTCGAGGGCGAGGCGGTAGCCGCGTTTGACCACCGTCTGGATGATGCGCGGGGCGCCAACTGCCGTGCGCAGGCGGGCCATTGCCGTTTCCACGGCGTGCTCGTCCGTGCCGGAGCCCGGTAGCGCGCGCAGCAGCTCGGCGCGGGGCACCACCCAGCCGGGGCGGCGGGCGAGGGTGCGCAGGAGGGCCATGCCCGCGGGTGGGACGGGCCTGAGTTCGCCGTCCACGACGACCGCCTGGCCGCGGATCTCGACCCGGCACCCCGCCAGCGGCAACCCCCTTGCCCGGGTCGGCAGTTCGGCGCACAGGAGCTGGACGAGCGGGCCCAGACGGAAGCGCTCGGGGGCGTGCGTCGTCACACCATGGGCCTGGAGGGGCAGCGCGGTGACCGGTCCGACGCAGGCCACGAGCACGTCGTCGTGCAGGGCGAGCAGCAGCTCGGCGAGCATGCCGCGTTCCTCGGCCCGCTTCAGGAAGGAGGCCGCCGCGGGGGCGCTGGTGAAGGTGAGGGCGTCCAGGCCGTGCGTGACGGTGGCGTCCAGGAGCCGGTCGAGCGGCGCCGGGTCCCGCGGCGGCAGCCAGCGGTAGACCGGCACCCCGACGACCTCGGCACCGGCCGCGCGCAGCGCCTCCACGAAGCCGGGCAGGGGTTCTCCGTGCAGCTGGATCGCGATGCGCCGGCCCGCCACGCCTTCGGCGAGCAGCCGGTCGAGGACCTCGGCCATCGACTCGGACGACGGCGACCAGCGCTCGGTGAGCCCGGCGGCCCGTACCGCGCCCTTCACCTTGGGTCCCCGCGCGAGGAGTTCGACGCCCGCCAGGGTCTTGAGGAGGTCATCCCCCACCCCCCAGCCGTCGGCGGCCTCGACCCAGCCGCGGAACCCGATGGCGGTGGTGGCCACCACCGTGTCGGGTGCCTCGGCGATCAACTCCCGTGTCGCGGCGAGCAGTTCGCGGTCGTCGGCGAGCGGCACGATCCGCAGCGCGGGCGCGTGCAGCACGGCGGCCCCCCGCCGGACGAGCAGTGTCGCGAGCTCGTCGGCCCGGCGGGCGGCGGTGACCCCGACGGTGAACCCGGCGAGCGGCCCGTGCGGTGCGGCCGCTTCTGCTTCTGCTTCTGCTTCTGCGGACATGAGTCTCCCGGTGGTGCGGTGGCGTCCGAGCCTGCCAAGGGGGCGTGACGCCCGGGGTTCACCCTGGTTTCCCGGGTGTTACGTGACCCGGCACGGCCAGGATCACACCTCGCCGTAGGCGGGCGCGGGCGCGGCGGACGCGGGCACGGCGGCCGGTTCGCGGATGTATACCGCCCAGGTCACCGCGAAACACGCCGCGTAGCAGACGAGGAAGGCGGCGAAGGCGGCGGTGCCGGTGCCCGAGGTCTGGAAGGACTGGCGGAAGGCGAGGTTGATGGCGAGCCCGCCGAGCCCGCCGACCGCACCGACGATCCCCATCGCCGCCCCCGAGAGCCGCCGCCCGTGGGCCGCCGCCGCCTCCCCCGCGAGGCCGCGTGCCAGGGCCTTGGCCTGGAAGATGGCGGGGATCATCTTGTACGTGGACCCGTTGCCGAGCCCGCTGAGCACGAACAGCGCGATGAAGCCGGTGAGGAAGACGGGCAGCGACTTCTGCGCGGAGGCGTACAGGACGACCCCGGTGGCGGCGGCCATCGCGGCGAAGTTCCCCAGCGTGATGCGGGCGCCGCCCCAGCGGTCGGCGAGGCGGCCGCCGACGGGCCGGATCAGGGAGCCGAGCAGCGGTCCGATGAAGGTGAGCGAGGCGGCCTGCAAGGGGGTCCGGCCGAACTGGGTCTGGAGCACCAGGCCGAAGGCGAAGCCGTAGCCGATGAAGGAGCCGAACGTGCCGACGTACAGGAACGCCATGATCCAGGTGTGCCCGTCGCGCAGCGCCTCCCCGGCAGCGCCCTTGTCCTCGCGGACGGGCGCCAGGTTGTCCATGCCGAGCGCCGCCCCGAGCCCGGCGAGGGCGACCAGCGGCAGGTAGACGGCGAGCACGAGGCGCGGGTGGGTGGCGCCGGCGGTCGCGATGACGAGCAGCCCGACTAGCTGCACCACGGGGACGCCGATGTTGCCGCCGCCCGCGTTCAGGCCGAGCGCCCAGCCCTTCTCGCGGAGCGGGAAGAAGGCGTTGATGTTGGTCATCGAGGAGGCGAAGTTGCCGCCGCCCACCCCGGCGAGCGCGGCCACCAGCAGGAACGTGGTGTACGAGGTGCCGGGCTCCATCGCGAACCACGCGGCGCCCGCCGGGAGCAGGAGCAGCAGTGAGCTGAAGACGCTCCAGTTGCGGCCGCCGAAGCGGGCGACGGCGAAGGTGTAGGGGATGCGGGCGAGGGCACCGACGAGGGTCGACACCGAGATGAGGAAGAACTTGCCCGCGGGGTCGACTCCGTAGGCGGGGCCCATGAAGAGGACCATCACCGACCACAGCGTCCAGATGGAGAATCCGACGTGTTCGCAGAACACGGACAGGTAGAGGTTGCGCCGGGCGACGCGCCTGCCGGTCTCGCGCCAGAAGGCGTCGTCCTCCGGTTCCCACCGCTCGATCCAACGGCCGGCCATCGTGCCTCCACGGTCGTAGCGCTTGTCGTGACAGCGACCTTACGGACGGCGGGTTTCGGCCGGGTGCCCGCGGGTGACCGGGGTGCAACCTTGTCTTCACGCGGGGCGGGCGGCGGCGGTGAGACCGCCGCCCGCCCGGTGGTGTCAGGCGGGCCAGAGCCGGGGTCGGCGCTTGGCGGCCACGTCCTCGACCCAGCCGAAGCACAGCACGCACAGGCCGATGAGGACCCAGGTCACCAGGAGCACCGGCCAGGAGCTGTCGAGGAACCGGCCCAAGCCCGCCAGTGCGTCGATGCTCCACAGGTCGTCCCAGACCGTGGCGGCCACCAGGATGCACAGGTTGTGCCACAGATAGACCGTCACGGCCCGCGAGTTGAGCAGGGTGATCAGACGGTCCCAGCGGCGCAGCGGGGCGGGCCAGGTGGCCCAGGAGGGGCTG
This sequence comes from Streptomyces sp. CB01201, assembly GCF_002803085.1. Lineage (GTDB taxonomy): Bacteria > Actinomycetota > Actinomycetes > Streptomycetales > Streptomycetaceae > Streptomyces > Streptomyces hundungensis. The sequence continues at coordinate 116,960 of NZ_NNBJ01000018.1, forward strand.
ATGTGCAGCAGCAGGAAGACCGCACCGAGCGACCACAGGGTCTGCGCGAGCGGGATCGAGTCCAGCTCGGTGTCGCCGAAGAGGGAGAACCCGCCGTGCACCGCCCACCAGAAGCCGACGGCCATCACGATCGGCGCGAGCGAGGGCACCAGGTAGTTCGGCAACTTCCGCAGCACGCCCGCCTGGTGGGCCATGCCGAGGATCCAGCAGGCGCCGAAGGTGGCGAAGTCGGTGAGCGCGGAGTCGATCCGCTCGGGCAGCCCGAGGTCGACGAACTCCAGGAGCGCCGACAGCGCGACCGGCGCGAAGACCGTCGGCCACGGCAGGCGCCGGAGGAGCGTCCTGAAGAGCGGCGAGAGCAGCACGAACCACAGGTAGGCGCGCAGGTACCAGAGCGGTTCGGCGAGGTTGGCGCCCCAGTTGTCGCCGAGCACGTGGTGGATGCCGGGCAGGCCGGCCGCGTACGGCGGGTCGCTGAGCGGGACCACCCAGAACAGCAGGTGGCCCCACCACCAGGCCGGGTGCCCGTCGGATGCGGGGCCCCAGCCCTGGGCGAGCATGCCGGTGATGCCGACCGCGCCGAGCAGCCACATCGGTGGCAGGAGCCGGCGCAGCCGGCCGCGGACGACCTGGACGGCGGGCCGCTTCAGGGAGCGGGCCATCAGGTTTCCGGCGAGCGCGAACATCACGCCCATGGAGGGGAAGGCGATCGGCAGCCAGGCCCAGCCCATCAGGTGGTAGAGCACCACCCGGAACAGGGCGAGGGCGCGCAGGAAGTCGAAGTAGCGGTCGCGGGCGGGCGGCCGGGGCGCCGGGGCGGGCGGGGTGGCCGCCGCCTCCGGCACCTCCACGTACGCGGTCATCCGGCGACCGCCTTCCGCTCGGCCGGGTTGCCCGGAGCCTCGACCACGCCGGTGCGGCGCAGCTTCTGCCAGCGGAGCCGGCCGCCGGTGACCGCGGTGATCCAGGACTGGAGCAGCACGACGTACATCAGCTGCCGGTACAGGACCTGCTGGAGCGGCAGGGACAGCAGATGGGTGAGCCGCTCCTTGTCGAGCCGGAACGCGTAGGCCGCGCACACCCCTTGGATCGCGAGCACGACGAGCCAGGCCACGATGGTCTGCCCGGTCTTGCCGAAGACGATCCCGTACAGCAGGAAGATGTCGATGAGCGGGGCGAGCAGCGGGGCCACCACCATGAACAGGGCGACGAGCGGCAGGCCGACGCGGCCGAAGCGGCCCGAGGCACCGCGGTCCTTGATGGCGCCGCGGTGCTTCCAGATCGCCTGCATGGTGCCGTACGACCAGCGGTAGCGCTGCGACCAGAGCTGCTGGACCGACTCGGGGGCCTCGGTCCAGGCGCGGGCGTTCTCGGCGTAGACCACGCGCCAGCCGTCGCGGTGGATGGCCATGGTGATGTCGGTGTCCTCGGCGAGGGTGTCCTCGCTCATGCCGCCGACCCGCTCCAGGGCCTGGCGGCGGAAGGCGCCGACCGCGCCGGGGATGGTGGGCATGATGCCCATCAGGTCGTACATGCGGCGGTCGAGGTTGAAGCCCATCACGTACTCGATGTGCTGCCAGGCGCCGATGAGCGAGTCCCGGTTGCCGACCTTGGCGTTGCCGGCGACCGCGCCGACGCGCGAGCTGCCGAAGGGCTGGACGAGTTCGCGGACGGTGCCGGGCTCGAAGACGGTGTCGCCGTCCATCATCACGACGATCTCGTAACGGGCGTGCGCGATACCGTTGTTGAGGGCGGCGGGCTTGCCCGCGTTCTCCTGGCGCACCACGCGCACGTTGGGGTGTCCGAGCGCCTCGACGATGTCGGCGGTGCCGTCGCTCGAACCGTCGTCGATGACGATCACTTCGATCGGATGATCGCTCGCCATGAGCGAACGAACGGTGTTGGCGATGCATTCGCGCTCGTTGTACGCGGGCACGAGCACCGAGACCGGTTCGGTGACCGGCGGCCCCCACGCGAAGTCCTTGCGGCGCACCTTGCGGGCGTGCACGAAGGACAGCACCAGCATCAGGCCGAAGCGGGTGAAGACGAGCACGCCGATGACGGCGAGGCCGACGACCAGGAAGTCGGTGGTGTGCTCGGCGACCTGGACGGCCCCGACGAACGCCTCGCCCTTCCACAGGTCCATGCCGCTGACCGGGGTCAGCGCGCTGGGTGCGCCGAGGGCGGTGGTGAGGTTGACGAAGGTGTAGCCCGACTCCTGCATGTCCGGCAGGAACTTGTCGAGTGCGGCCACGGTCTGCGAGCGGTCGCCGCCGAAGTCGTGCATCAGGACGATGGCGCCCTTGTCGTCCTCCGGGGTGGCGTTGTGGATGATCTTCTTGACGCCGGGCCGCTGCCAGTCCTCGCTGTCGGTGGAGTCGAGCGCCACGACATAGCCCTTGCTGCCGACGTACTGGACGACCGGCCAGGTGTCGTTGTCCATGGCGTCGGCGAACGAGGAGTACGGGGGCCGGAACAGCGAGCTGTGCACGCCCGCGGCGCCCGCGAGCGCCAGCTGGTTCTCCGAGAGCTCGCGGTCGATCCGCGACTTCGACTGGTAGGACAGATCGGGGTGGTTGAAGGTGTGCAGACCCACCTCGTGGCCCTCGGCGACCATGCGCTTGACGAGGTCGGGGTAGCGCGAGGCGTTGGTTCCGGTGACGAAGAAGACGGCGTGCGCGTGGTACTTCTTCAGCTCGTCGAGGACCTTCGGCGTCCAGGTGGGGTCCGGGCCGTCGTCGAAGGTGATGACGATCTTGTGGTCCGGTATCCGGAGGCTGACCGGCTTGTCCGGGGTGCGCGCGTCGATGACCGGGCCGCCGTCGATGATCTTCTCGGGCACCTTGTCGGTGGGCGCGGGATCGCGCACGCGGTGGTCCGCGGAGATCTCGCTGTGCACATAGCCGCGCAGCATCAGCATCGCGACGAGCGCGACGAGCAGGAGCAGCGGCAGCAGATAGCGCATGGGCAGCCGCTTGCGCCGCGACGGCCGCGGCTTGGCCTGGGTGGTTCTCATGGCAGGTGTCGTTACGCCTTCGGGGCGGTACGCCGAGGTGGCCGTACGGGGTTGGTGCTCAGGGTGCTCGGACCGCCGTCCGGACCACTGCGGGCGGGCCCGGGGGACGGGGTTGCTCGGGGCCGCTGCTCCCGGGCCGGCACGGGCGGGCCGGGGACAGCGGGGCTCAGGCGCCGGTCTTGCCGGCGGTGGGGGTGATCGCGCCGTTGGCGGCCGGCTTGTGCGAGGCGCCGGGGTGCGGGGATGCCTTGCTGCCCACCGGGCTGTGCCCGGTGACGGGCGCGGCGCTGTGCACGGCCTTGGCGGGCTTGGACGCCTTGGCCAGGGGGGCCTTGGGCACGCTGTGCGTGGGGGCCGCGGCCTGCTTCGGGGAGGCCTTCGGCTGCGGGACCTGCGAGGCGGCCGCCCGGGGCGGCGCCGTGACGGCGTCGGCCTTGCCGCCGTCGGGGAGGTTCAGGCCGGGGGCCTGGGAGTTGCCGCCGAGCAGCGAGCCGACGAGGGCCACCGCGAAGCCGGTGGCGGCGAGCCCGCAGAGCCAGCCGAGCCCGCGCAGCTTCTTGCCGCGCCGCCCGCTGGCGTCGACGAACACGGGCCGGTCGTGGCCCTGCTGGGCGGGGATGCCCGGCAGCGGGTTGAAGATCGGGATCTCGACGGTCGCGGACCGCTCGACCGGCTCCTGCTTCTTGATCAACTCCGCTGCGGAGACGCCGAGTTGCATCGTCGCGTCGGGCGAGGGCCGGCGATCCCCCGGCCGGCCGGAGCGGGGCTGTCCGCCCGGCCCGTTGGTTATCCGACTGTCCATGTTCGTACGCACTCCCTGAATGTGTTTCGCGGGTTGCGCGCACGACTCCCGGGCGCCACATCCGGAACGAGGAGACCCCACTCGTTCCGCGCGCCCCCATATCCCGCCGCACCCGGGCGATGAATGTAGCGCACGAGCCTGTGGACATGTGTTCACGTATCGAGTGATGTTCGCCCTGGCCCGTCCACTTGTGGGGCATCGGCCGCCATCAGGGACAAGTCGGGCGCCGGAAGCCAGCTTCCGCGGGGCCTGTCCAACCAACCGTGTGCCGCCGCCGCTTCGCGCGCGACCTCGCGCAGGACGCGCACGCCGGGATGCGCGAGTCCCCTGCGCCACACCAGGGAGACCGGCGCCAGCGGTACGGGTCCGGTCAGCGGGCGCACCACCATGCCGGGCACGTCCATGAACTCGGTGCTGGCCAGCACCGACCAGCCCTGCTTGCGCACCACCCGGACGAACTCCTCCTCGCCCGCGATCTCCGGGAAGGGCGCGGCCGCCCGGATGCCGCGCCCGGCGAAGAGCCGCTCGGCCAGATCGGTCCACTCGGTGGTGGCCGGGTTGCCCGCAGCCGTGTAGAGCGTCTCGCCGGCCAGGGCGGCCAGCGGCACCTCGGCCAGGCCCGCGAGCCGGTGCCCCGCGTCGAGCAGCACCGCCATCCGCTCGTAGCGCACCGGCTGGTGTCCGAGCCCCGCGAGGACCGCGGGGTCGAGCCCGGCCACCCGGCCGAAGGAGACGTCGAGGCGCCCGGCGAGGATCTCGGCGGCGGCCCCGCTGAGCCCGCTGATGAACCGGGCCACGAACTCGACGCCGGGCGCCCGCTCCCGGGCCCCGGCAAGGACCCGCGCACCGGTGCCGACGGGCGCCGAGATGTCGACGAGCAGCGGCCGCCCGGCGCCCCGGTCCACCCACGCGGCGCGCAGTTCGTCGTGCGCGGCGAGCACTCCGCGGGCGTACGGCAGCAGCCGTGTCCCGTCGGCGGTGAGCGCCACGGCCCGGGTGGTCCGCACGAAGAGTTCGGTGCCCAACTCCCGTTCCAGGCGCCGGATGTCACGGCTCAGCGCCTGCTGGGCGACGAAGAGCCGGGCGGCCGCGCGGGTGAAGTGCAGCTCCTCGGCGACGGCGGCGAAGGAGCGCAGCAGGCGCGGGTCGATGTCGTGGGGCACACCCGGCAGTCAACAGCAGCACCGACACCCACAACAAGAGTGGGTGAATGGGCGCTGATCAGGTGTTGGACCCCCGCACGCGGCCCCCGAAAGGATCGGGGCATGCCGCAGACAACCCCGCTCGCCCGCCGCCGGAACGCGTACATACGCCTGTTCCGCGCCCCCGGCGCCCTCGCCTTCACGCTGGGCAATCTCGTCGCCCGGCTGCCCATGGGCATGTTCGGCGTCAGCGCCGTGTTCATGATCGCGGGCGCCCGTGGTTCCTACGCCCTCGCGGGCGCGGTCACCGCCACCGGGCTCGCCGCGACCGCGCTGGTCGCGCCCTGGACGGCCCGGCTGGTCGACCGCTACGGCCAGGCCCGAATCGCCGTGCCGGCGACGGCTGTTGCCGCCTCCGGCTCGCTCGCCCTGCTCCTGTGCGTGCACTTCGACGCCCCCGCCTGGACCCTGTTCGCCGCTTACGCCGCGACCGCCACCACCCCCAACACCGGCGGCATGTCCCGGGCCCGCTGGGCCCATCTGTACCGGGACGACCCGGGCGCCCTGCACACCGCCAACTCCTTCGAGCAGGCCGTCGACGAGCTCTGCTTCATGCTCGGCCCGGTCATCGCGGCGGCCCTCTGCTCGGCCTTGTTCCCCGAGGCGGGCACGCTGATCGGCGCGGTGCTGCTGCTGACCGGCATCCTGCTGTTCGCCGCCCAGCGCACGACCGAGCCGCCGGTCACGCCCCGCACGGAGGGCGCCAAGTCCCCCGTGCGGACCAGGGGGTTCGCCCCGCTGCTCGCCGTCTTCCTCGCCACCGGCGCGGTCTTCGGCTCCCTGGAGGTGGTGACCATCGCCTACGCCGACGGGCTCGGCCACCGCTCGGCGGCCGGCGGGGTGCTCGCGCTCCAGGCCGCCGGCTCCTGCGCCGCCGGGCTCCTGTACGGGTCGGCACGGCCGGCCGTCGATCTGTCCCGGCGCCTGGTGGGCTGTGTCGCGGCGATGGCCGCGCTGATGTGCCTGCCGCTGCTCGCGGCGCGCACCACCGGCTCCCTCGCGGCGCTCGCGGCGGCGCTGCTCTGCGCGGGCGCCGCGACCGCGCCGACCATGGTCACCGGCATGACGCTGGTCCAGCGGCGCACCCCCGAGGGCCGGCTGAACGAGGGCATGACGCTCGCGGTCACCGCGATCCTCGGCGGCATCGCGGCGGGCTCGGCCGTCGGCGGCCAGGTCATCGAGCGGGCGGGCGCGGGGACGGGCTACTCGGTCCCGCTCTGCGCCGCGGCCCTCGCCCTGCTGGTGAGCGCCGTCGTACACGGGCGGTACGCCGCCCCGCCCCGCCGATAGGCGAGCGGCCGAGGCGGATGGGACACCGGTCCCGGACACGACAAAGGCCCGGCCGCTCGAAAGCGACCGGGCCTGTGCCTACATGGGGCGAGGAGATCCGGAAATCCGGCGCTCCTCGATCGTGGAGATGGCGGGAATCGAACCCGCGTCCAACGGTGCAAAAACAGGGCTTCTCCGTGTGCAGTTCGCTGCGATTTTCTCGGCCCCGGCAATCACGCGAACAAGTCGCCGACGGGCCCAGCCACTGTTTGATTTCCTTCCAAACCCCGTGACCGGGTCTAGAAGTTTAGTTCCCTAGCTGATGCCAGTATCCGGGTCGGGAACAGCCCCGGGCTGACACTTCGCAAGTCGCTACTTAGGCAGCGAGGGCGAAGGAATCGCGCTTGGTGTTGGCGATTATTGTTTGCGACATATGGTTTACGAGATCATTGCCGCTTCCTCGACACGCTTCCCCTGCTTCGACATCCGCTGTCGAAACCGATCATCCCCATGTTGTTTTTTCAAGGTGGTGCCACACCTTCGCTGAGGTGCAGTGCCATCGTACGTGACCAACGCCCGAGGGTGCCAGCCTATTCCGCCCGGCCCGGCCACCGGCCTAGCGCAGGCTGGCCCGCTCCTTGCGCTTGACGGCGGAGATGGCACGGTCCGTCTCGCGGCGGTCCTGCTTCTCGCGCAGCGTCTGACGCTTGTCGTACTCCTTCTTGCCCTTGGCGAGCGCGATCTCGATCTTCGCCCGGCCGTCCTTGAAGTACAGCGCGAGGGGCACGATCGTGTGACCCGACTCCCCGGACTTCGCCTCCAGCTTGTCGATCTCGACCCGGTGCAGCAGCAGCTTCCGCTTGCGCCGCGCGCTGTGGTTGGTCCAGGTGCCCTGCGCGTACTCCGGCACATGCACGTTGTGCAGCCAGGCCTCGCCGCCGTCGATCTGCACGAAGCCGTCCACCAGCGAGGCGCGGCCCTGGCGCAGCGACTTCACCTCGGTACCGGTGAGCACGAGACCGCACTCGTAGGTGTCGATGATGAGGTAGTCGTGGCGTGCCTTCTTGTTCTGCGCGACCAGCTTGCGCTTGCTGTCCTTCTCTTTGTCCTTGCCCGTGTTCTTAGCCATAGTGCGGCCATTTTCGCACCCCGGCGCAACAGGTTTAAGACGTGCCGCCCAGACCGCTCAGAACCGTCTCGGCGTGTTCGAGGGGATGGTCGGTGACGGGCAGGTCGGGCGTGATGCCCTTGCCGTCGAGCCCGTGGCCCGCCGGCGTGCGGTAGTGGCCCACGGTCAGCTCGGCGACCGAGCCCCCCGCGAGGCCGGTGGGCATCTGGACCGAGCCCTTGCCGAAGGTGCGCGAGCCGACCGTGACCGCGCGGCCGCGGTCCTGGAGCGCGCCGGTGAGGAGTTCGGCCGCGCTCATCGTGCCGCCGTCGATCACCACGACCAGGGGCCGCGCGGCATCCCCGCCGCCGCTCGCGTACAGCGCCCGCTGGGCGCCGTGCACGTCATAGGTGGCGACCAGGCCGCCGGGCAGGAACGCGGAGGCGGCGGTGACGGCCTCGCCGACCAGGCCGCCGCTGTTGCCCCGCAGGTCGAGCACGATCCCGGCGCCCTTCGGGGCGCGGCGCACCGCGCTGCGCACCTGCTCGCCGGTGCCCTTGGTGAAGGCGGTCACCTTGATCATCACGACCTGGGCGGAGAGGTTCCGTACGGAGACGTCCTCGGTGTCGAGGACCGCCCGGTCCACGGTCTGCGTCCAGGTGCGCGAGCCCCGGCCGAGGCCTAGGGCCACCCGGCTGCCGGCCGCGTCGCCGCGCAGCCGCGCGACCACTTCGGTGACGGGCTGCCCGTCCGCGGACCAGCCGTCGATGCTGCGCAGATGGTCACCCGGCTCGATGCCGGCCCGGTCGGCGGGGCCGCCGGCCTGGACCCGGGTCACCTGCGTGCGGCCGTCGGCGGCCCGGGCGACCCACAGGCCGACGCCGGTGTAGCGGCCGTCGAGGGCGTCCGCGTACTGCTCGTACTCCGCCTTGTCGTACACCGCGCCCCAGCGGTCCCCGCTGCGGCCCACGGCCTCCTCGGCGGCCCGGCTCGCGGACTTCCCGTCGGCCTCGGCGTCGGCGGCCGCGCGCCGCACGTCCTCCGCGGTGCGGTCGCCGCCGCGGGTGGTGTGCCCCTCGCGCGGATCGAGGGCGGCGGCCGCGGCGGGGCCGGCCGCGAGCGGGACGGGGTGCTGCTCGGTGCGCGGCAGGCAGTTGGTGGCGGCCGCGGTCAGCAGGACGCTCGCGAACACCAAGGTCAGAGCCGCCCCGCGGCGCACCCCGCGGGGCCTGGGACAGAGATCCGGACCCGACATGGCGCCGAGTCTAGGACAGACTCCGGGCGCCGTAGGGGGTGTTGCTCCTACGGCGCCCGGGGCGTATGTCACACGCGGGGTACGGACCTCGGGGTGCCCGGGTCAGACCTTCAGGTACTTGCGCAGCGCGAAGAAGGCGGCGAGCGCGGGCATCAGGACGCTGGCCGCGAGCACCAGCGGGAGCTTGGCGAGCACCGCGTCCCAGCCGATGAAGTTGATCAGGTTGAGCTTGTGCGCCAGGTCGAGCCCGTGGTCGATCATGAAGTAGCGGCCGACGACCAGGAAGCCCGCGGCGGCCACGCCGCCCATCAGACCGGCGAAGGCGGCCTCCATGATGAACGGCGCCTGGATGTAGAAGCTCGACGCACCGACCAGGCGCATGATCCCCGTCTCGCGCCGCCTGCTGAAGGCCGAGACGCGCACGGTGTTGACGATCAGCATCAGCGCGACGATCAGCATCACGAGCATGACCAGGATGGCCGCCATGTTCATGCCGTTGAGCAGCCCGAACAGGTTCTCCAGGATGCCCTTCTGGTCCTGCACCGACTGGACGCCGTCCCGGCCCGCGAAGGCGGTGGCGACCACGGCGAACTTCTCCGGGTCCTTGAGCTTGACCCGGAACGACTCCTGCATCTGGTCCGGCGTGATCGAACCGGCCATCGGGGAGCTGCCGAACTGCTCCTTGTAGTGCTTGAACGCCTCGTCGGCCGACTCGTACGACACCGTCTGGACGACGTCCAGCTTCTTGAGGTCGCCCTCGATGTCCTTCTTCTGCTGGGCCGTCACCGCGCCCTTGGAGCACTTGGCAACGCTCTCCGCGTCCGCCTTGTTGCAGAGGAAGATCGAGACGTTGACCTTGTCGTACCAGTAGCCCTTCATGTTGTTGACCTGGTCCCGCATCAGCAGCGAACCGCCGAACAGCGCGAGGGAGAGGGCTACGGATACGACCACGGCGATCGTCATGGTCAGGTTGCGACGGAGACCGACCCCGATCTCCGAGAGAACGAACTGGGCGCGCATGGCGACTATTTCAGCCTTTCAGTGCTCGACGAGTGCTCTACGGCGCTCAGTGCTGGTAGCCGTAGACGCCGCGCGCCTGGTCTCGTACGAGGCGGCCGGACTCCAGCTCGATGACGCGCTTGCGCATCTGGTCGACGATGTTCTGGTCGTGGGTCGCCATGATTACGGTGGTGCCGGTCCGGTTGATCCGGTCGAGCAGCTTCATGATGCCGACGGAGGTCTGCGGGTCGAGGTTGCCGGTCGGCTCGTCCGCGATGAGCAGCATGGGCCGGTTGACGAAGGCGCGGGCGATGGCCACGCGCTGCTGCTCACCACCGGAGAGCTCACCGGGCCTGCGGTCCTCCTTGCCGCCGAGCCCGACGAGGTCGAGCACCTGCGGCACCGCCTTGCGGATCTCGCCGGGCGGTTTTCCGATGACCTCCTGGGCGAACGCCACGTTCTCCGCAACGGTCTTGTTGGGGAGCAGCCTGAAGTCCTGGAAGACCGTGCCCAGTTGGCGCCGCATGTGCGGCACCTTCCAGTTGGAGAGCCGGGCGAGGTCCTTGCCGAGCACGTGCACCTGCCCATGGCTGGCGCGCTCTTCACGCAGGACGAGCCTCAGAAAGGTCGACTTCCCGGAACCGGACGAGCCGACGAGGAAGACGAACTCACCCTTCTCGATTTCGAGGGAGACTTCCCGCAGGGCTGGTCGGTTCTGCTTGGGATAGGTCTTGGAGACATTGTCGAATCGGATCACGGGTGCACCACGGGTCGGCCGGGAGTATAGGTGTGCGTGACCTTACGCGAACGGGACGAGCCCGCGCAGGCCGCGTCCGGGGATGCCCCTTATGTCCCTTGGGTCGCGGGGGCGGGATGCGGAGGAATCAGGCGGGGCGCGCCGAAACGCGCGCGAGCTGGCACAGTGGTAGGGGGAACGGTTGCGTTTCCCTGAGCGTTGAGCGGAGAGAAAGCGCGTTGACAGCTGTATGCGCCGGCTCCGCCGCGCGGGAGGAGGAGAGCGCATGACCTATGACCGATTGGTGTGCGCCAACTGCGCGGCGCCCGTGAGCGAGGGCCGCTGCCGTGTCTGCCGGGCGAACCGGGAGCGCTTGCAGCAGGAGAACCAGTGGGGATCCCTGAGCCCCGCGGCCCTGGTCACGCTGCTGATCGTGCTGCTGGGGGCGCTGGCCCTGCTGGCCCATCAGACCGTCTGAGAACCGGTCCCTACGCCGTATGCGCGAGGGCCCCGGGTGCGTGCTCGCACCCGGGGCCCTCGCGCGTTTCCGCAGGTAGTCGCTTAGGCGACGTTACGGCCGCTGTTGACCAGACGCGGCATGAAGCGGAAGCCGATGCCACCGGCGATCATCGTGGCGGCGCCGATGATCAGGAAGGTCGTCCCGCCCGCACCGGTGGCGGCCAGCTCGTCCTTCTGCTGACCCTGCTCGACCGGCTGCGACCCGACGGTGTCGGGGTTGGTGCCGGTGTTGCCGGTGGTGCCCGTGGAACCGGTGGTGCCCGTGGAACCGGTGCTCCCGGTCGAGCCCGTGCTACCGGTGGACCCGGTGCTGCCCGTCGAACCGGTGGAGCCGGTGCTGCCGGTGGAACCGGTCGAGCCCGTGCTGCCGGTCGAGCCCGTGGTGCCCGAGGACGTGCTCGAACCCGTGGTGCCGGACGACGTGGTCGAACCGGTGGTGCCCGAGGACGTGGTCGAGCCGGTCGTGCCCTCGGAGGTCGTCGAGCCCGTGGTGCCGGACGACGTGGTCGAACCCGTCGTGCCGGACGACGTGGTCGAACCCGTGGTGCCCTCGGAGGTCGTCGAGCCCGTGGTGCCCTCGGAAGTCGTCGAACCGGTGGTGCCGGACGACGTGGTGGAACCCGTGGTGCCCTCGGAGGTCGTCGAACCCGTGGTGCCGGACGACGTGGTCGAACCCGTCGTGCCGGACGACGTGGTCGAGCCGGTGGTGCCCTCGGAGGTGGTGGAGCCCGTGGTGCCCTCGGAAGTCGTCGAACCGGTCGAACCGTCCGTGGTCGAACCCGTCGACTGGCCACCCGTGGTCGGGAGGCAGAGCGGGTTGGTCGGGCTGCACGGCTCGTCGAGGACGCTCGCCGTCTTGCTCTCGTTGGAGTCGGCACCGACGGCCTGGGCCGCCCCCGCGGCGGTCAGGGACGCGCCGGCGGCAATCACCGCACCGGCTGCTATCCGCGCGAAGCGGACCCGAGTGTTCTTGGTCATCTGCCTGCTACCCCCAGTAGCTCATGAGTCGTGGAGCAGCGCCCGGGGCGGCAACGCGGGAGGTCGATCAGGGCCCCTCCCCGTCACACGCGCCCCAGAATTACGCCTGCCGCGCGTTAGCTTTGCCAGTTTTAAAGGTGGCGTCAAGGTCGTTGCGTACGCAATGCCCGATTTCAGCTCACTTGCCGGGCGTACGGGAATACGACTGTGACAGAAGACCTAACTGGCGCTCCGCAGAAGGAAGTTCCGATGTCGACAAAGCTCCGAGTCGCTCAATTTCCGCTTGCGCCGGCGAATTCGGCCGGGCGGCACGCAGCAGTGACGCCCACTCCATCGAATCGCCGCCGGACGCGCACCCGGCCCGCACAACGAACGGCGCCGGCCCCCGGGAAAGGGGACCGGCGCCGTCGGATGTTCACGTCGCGCTCGGCGGGGTTACTTCTCCTGCTGCTTGCGCCAGCGGATGCCGGCTTCGAGGAAGCCGTCGATCTCGCCGTCGAGGACGGCCTGCGGGTTGCCGACCTCGAACTCGGTGCGCAGGTCCTTCACCATCTGGTACGGGTGCAGGACGTACGAACGCATCTGGTTGCCCCAGGAGTTGCCGCCGTCGCCCTTGAGGGAGTCCATCAGCGCCTGCTCCTCCTGGCGGCGGCGCTCAAGGAGCTTGGCCTGGAGGACGTTCATGGCGCTCGCCTTGTTCTGGATCTGCGAGCGCTCGTTCTGACAGGACACCACGATGCCGGTCGGAATGTGCGTGATGCGGACCGCGGAGTCCGTGGTGTTGACGCCCTGGCCGCCCGGGCCCGACGCGCGGTACACGTCGATGCGCAGCTCGGACTCGTCGATCTCGACGTGGTCGGACTGCTCGACGACCGGCAGCACCTCGACGCCCGCGAAGGACGTCTGGCGGCGGCCCTGGTTGTCGAAGGGCGAGATGCGGACCAGGCGGTGCGTGCCCTGCTCCACGGAGAGCGTGCCGTAGGCGTAGGGGGCGCTGACCACGAAGGTGGTCGACTTGATGCCGGCCTCTTCCGCGTACGAGGTCTCGTACACCTCGGTCTTGTAGCCGTGCCGCTCGGCCCAGCGCAGGTACATGCGCTGGAGGCGCTCGGCGAAGTCGGAGGCGTCGACGCCGCCGGCCTCGGCGCGGATGTTGACCAGCGCCTCGCGGGAGTCGTACTCGCCGGAGAGGAGCGTACGGACCTCCATCTCGTCCAGCGCCTTGCGGACGGACTCCAGCTCGGCCTCGGCCTCGGTGCGGGTGTCCGGGTCGTCCATCTCCTCGGCGAGCTCGAAGAGCACCGCGAGGTCGTCGATCCGGCCGCGCAGGGCCTCGGTCTTGCGCAGCTCCGCCTGGAGGTGCGAAAGCTTGCTGGTGATCTTCTGCGCCGCCTCCGGGTCGTCCCACAGGGACGGGGCGGCCGCCTGCTCCTCCAGCACGGCGATGTCCGCCCGCATCTTGTCGAGGTCCAGGACGGCCTCGATCGACCCCATGGTCGAGGAGAGGGACTTCAGCTCTTCGGATACATCGACGACTGCCACGGGTCCAGCGTAACGGCTGCGCGCTCCGGCATTCCCCGGGCCGCCCGATCACGGGCCTCCCCGGGCAGACGCGGGGCCGCCTACGGGACGACGGGCGCCGAGTTCTTGGTGTCCTGCGGCGGCGACTGCTTGCCCGAGTCGTCGCTCAGGGCCAGCCAGCCGCCGACGCCGACCGCCGCGGCGAGCGCGACCGCCGAGGCCGTCAGGACGAGCCGGCGCCTGCGGACCTGGTCGGCCCGGTGGCGGGCGGAGCCCGGCCGGGGCGCCCCCGCCGGGCGGGGCGCGCGGGCGGTGCCCAGCGGCCCGCCGGCCAGCTCGTCGGGCCCGGGCACCCGCATGCTCGTGTGGGTGTCGCGGTTCGCGGAGTCGTGCCCGGCCCCGGGCACCAGCGGGACCGCGCCGCGGCGGGGGGTGCTGGGGACGGTCGGGTACGGGTCCTCGTACGCCTCCTCGTCCCCGGCGCCCTCGGTGTCCGGCTCGTCCACGTCGAGCGGGGGCATGCCGGCCACCAGCGGGAGCAGCTCGCGCAGCCGGACGGACAGCTCGGAGGCGCGCAGGCGCGAGGCCGGGGCCTTGGCCAGGCACTGGACGATCAGCTGCCACAGCTCGTCGGGGATGCCGGGCAGCGGCACCACGGTCTCGGTCACATGGCGACGCAGCACGGCGCCGGGGTGGCCGCCGCCGAACGGGGTGAAGCCCGCGAGCAGTTCGTACAGGACGGTGGCGAGCGCGTAGATGTCGACGGCGGCGCGCGGCGGGAGGCCTTCGACGATCTCGGGGGCCAGATAGTCCGGGGTGCCGATGATCCGGGTCGCCTTGGTGCGGCGCGGGGTGTCGATGAGCTTGGCGACGCCGAAGTCGGTGAGCAGTGCGGGGTGGGCGCCGCCGGGGCCGAGCGGGCCCTGCATGTCCAGGAGGATGTTCTCGGGCTTGACGTCCCGGTGCACCACGCCGGCCGCGTGGGCCGCCGCGAGCCCGTCGGCGACGTCGGCCGCGATGGCCACGGCCGCCTCGGGGGCAAGCCGGCGCTCGCGGTCCAGGCGGGTGCGGACGTCGGTGCCCCGGATCAGGTCCATGACGAGGGCGAGGTCGTTGCCGTCGACGACGAGATCGCGCACGCCGACCACGTTGGGGTGGTCGAGGCCGAGCAGGGCGGTGCGCTCCTGGACGAAGCGGCCGACCAGCTCCTGATCGGCGGCCAGGTCCTCGCGCAGCAGCTTGATGGCGACGGGGCCCTCGGGCCCTTCGCCGAGCCACACCGTGCCGGCGCTGCCGCGGCCCAGGATCTGGTGGGCGGTGTACCGGCTGCCGATATTCCGTGCCAAGACTGCTCCCTCAGCGGCTGGCTGTGCACGCTGAGGCTACGCGGCCGGGACGCCAACCTTCACTTCCGGCGCCGAAATCACCCTCTGGAAGTCGACAAATCCATGAAGTCGCGTCCCGGACCGCCGAGCCGGGGCCCTTTGCCTACGGCCTTTTACTGCTTCGCGGAGTCCCCGATGCTCTTTATCCAGCCGGATACCGTCGAAATCCCGTCACCGATCGCCTGCCAGTAGCTCTTGCCCTGGGCGACCCAGTCCTGGAGCGGCGTCAGCTCCCAGATCAGCCAGCCCGCCACGAAGAGCAGGAGGAACGTGAACAGGCAGCCCTTCAGACAGCCGAGACCCGGAATCCGCATCCGGTTCGGGCTGCGCCTGCGCGGCTCGCGGGGCTCCCGCGGCTCGCGCGCCGGCGCCTGCGGCTGCTGCGGCGGAGGCTGCGGAGGCGCGTACTGCTGGCGCTGCGGCGCGTGCTGCTGTTGCTGGTACGGCTGCTGCGGCTGCGGGGCGTACTGCTGGTGCTGGGGCGGACGCTGCTGCCCCTGCGGCGGGCGCTGCTGGCCGTAGCCCTGCGGGGGCTGGCCCTGCTGGCCGTAACCCTGCGGCTGCTGGCCCTGCTGGCCGTAGCCCTGCGGGGGCTGCTGCTGGCGGTGCGGGCGGCGGCGCAGCGGGTCCTGCTCGGGCGGCAGATAGCCGACCTGGGTCTGCTCGTTGCGGTCGCGCGCCGCCCGGAGCTGGGACTGCCAGGGATGCGGCTCCTGCGGCTGCGGCGGACCCTGCGGGACCGGCGGCATGACGGCCGTCGGGTCGGCGTTCGGGGTCTGGCCGGTGCGGCCCGTCTGCGGCAGCACCGAGGTGCGCGCGGCCGGGTCGTACGAGCCCGCGTTGCTCGGCAGCACCTGGGTCGGGTCGGCCGCGCCCGGCGCGTCCGGGACCGGGGCGGGCGCCGGGTCGGGCGCGAGCAGGGCCCCCACCCCGTCGGCCGCCTCGACCTGGGCCGGGGTGGAGTGCACCCCGATGCCGGCGGCGACGACCCGCAGCCCGCGGGCCAGGTTCTCGGCGCTGGGGCGGCGCTCGGGGTCCTTGCTGAGACAGCGCTCGATGACCGTCCACAGCGGGGCCGGGACGGTGGTGGGCCGGCGCGGCTCCTCGCTGAGGTGGCGGTGCAGCACTTCGAGCGCGGTGCCGCCGGCGAACGGCGGACGTCCCGTGACCAGCTCGTACAGCAGGATTCCGGCGCCGTAGATGTCGACCGCGGAGGTCTGCGGGCGGCCCTCGGCGGACTCCGGCGCGACATAGGCGGGCGTGCCCACGAACTCGTGCGTGCGGGTCAGGCCCGGGGAGTCGGCGAGGCGGGCGATGCCGAAGTCGGTCAGCATCGGATGCATCGCGCCGTCCCGCTCGTCCAGGAGGACGTTGGCGGGCTTCAGGTCGCGGTGCACCACGCCGTCGGCGTGGCTGGCGGCGAGGGCGTCCGCGATCTGCGCGGTCAGCAGGGACGCGGCGACCGGGGTGAGCGGGCCGTTCTCGCGCAGGTAGCGGTGCAGGTCCGGGCCGTCGACCAGGTCCATGACCAGGGCGAGCAGATCGCCCTCGACGACCAGGTCGCGGGTGCGCACGATGTTGTCGTGGCGCAGCCGCAGGAGCACGGAGCGTTCGCGCAGGAAGCGCATCACCACGTCCGCGTCGTTGGCGAGCTCCTCCTTGAGGACCTTGATCGCCACGGTCTCGCCCGGCTGGCCCGCCACGGACGCCTCGGAGCCGGCGGTCTCTCTCTGGCGGGCTCGCCAGACGGTGCCCGTGGCGCCGCGTCCGAGCGGCTCCTCAAGCAGGTACTTGCTGCCTACCGGCCGCACGTCATGCGCTCCCTGCTGCTCGCGTCCATTGCTGTGTGGGTTTCCGGCCCACTCTAGTGCCGCTGCCGACACCGCCGACGGGTCGTGGCGTCGGCGCCACCAGGTTGTTCACCGTCTTCTCATCGTCGTCGGAAAGACGCCGTCCTCGCACGGAAGGTTGCCGAACGGTCGTGCCCCGCCTCCCGTGAAATGCCCCACTCGGTCGCAACCAGCCACTTTTCCGTCCACTTTTGCGCGTCGAGCCGACCAATCAAGATCGATTCGAGGTGGGTGACGGGCGTGTTGTCAGTGGCAGGTGCGAGGATGCCCCCAGCACGAATTGTGTGCCGGGTGGGGGGAATCACAGGGCTGGTCCGGTCCCCCTTCTCGGCACCCCGCGCAGAAGGGACCGCCGAGGCGATGCAGATCCGGCTGACCGTCCTCGCGCCGCGCAGCGGCCATGCTGTGGCGCGCGCCTGCGACGTGCTCGTGACCGCCCCGGCGGGTACGGCACTCGCGGCCGTCGCCTCCGGCCTCGCGTCGGCCGCCTCCGGCGCGGAGGTCTCGGGCGCCTCCGTGGTGCTGTACGCGGGCCGCGAGCGGCTCGACGCCCAGCGCCGCATCCTCGGCGAGCCCCCCCTGGTGGACGGAGCGGTGCTCTCGCTGGGCTCCCCCGCCGAGGACGAGCCGGCCCACGACGGCCCGGCCCCGGCCCGGCTGCACGTGGTGGCGGGACCGGACGCGGGCGGCGTCCACCTGCTGCACGGCGGCCGCATCGGCATCGGCCGCTCCGTCGAGTCCGACGTCCCGCTGGACGACCCCGATGTCTCGCGCCAGCACTGCGAGGTGACGGTCGAGGCCGACGGCCGGGTCGCCGTGGGCGATCTGAACTCGACGAACGGCACCCGGCTCGACGGCCGCGAGATCGGCGCCAAGCCGGTCCGCTTCGCCCCCGGCGCGCTGCTCAGGATCGGCGAGTCCGCGCTGCGCCTGGCCCCCGGCGGCACCGCGACGGAGCCCTCCCTCACGACGGTGCCCGACGGCGAGGGCCACCTCCGGGTCACCCCGAGCGCCGTACCCGCGTCCGCACCGGGCGCCCAACAGGCGTCTGCCGCCGGGCAGTTGGGCTCCCCGTCCGGCGATCCGGCATACGCCTTCGACGCCACCCCGCCCGCCCCCTCTCCCTCTTCTCCCTCTTCGTTCGGTACGTCCACCCCTCCTTTCGGTACGTCCACGGCGCCGGGCGCACACCAGGAGCCGTACGGCGGTTTCGACGCCCTCGGAGCACCGGCCGGGTACGGCCACGACGGCCCGGACGGCCGGCGCGAGTCGGCCCCGCCGAGCCGGCGGCAGGGCACTCCGACCCGCGGCACCCGGCTGCCCGAAGACCTGGCGGGTTCCGACGAGGTGCAGCACAGCCGGGCCGATCAGGCCGACGGCGGCCGACGGCGCGGCGGAATAGGCGCATGGGCGAGGCGCCTGGCCGGCGGGCGCGGTGAAGCGGAGCCCGAGCAGCCGCCCGCCGAGCCGCAGCGCCTCGCCGCCGAGCCCGCCCCCGAGAGCTGGCCCGATCCGGCCGCGCTCCTGCTCACCGCGCTCGGCCCGGGCCCCCGCCTGTGGGAGCGCCGGCCGGGTCACCCGGAGGCGCTCGCGGTCCGCGTCGGCACCGCGGACCGGGGCGATCTGGCGGCCGTGCCGGTCACGGTGGGGCTGCGCGAGGTGGGCTCGCTCGGCCTCGCGGGCCCGCGCGAGCGGCTCTCCGGCCTCGCCCGCTCGGCGATCGCGCAGCTCGCGGCGCTGCACGCGCCGACCACCCTGGAAATCGTCCTCATCAGCACGGACCGTTCGCGCGGCCTCCAGGCGCGCACCGCCGAGTGGGACTGGCTCGGCTGGCTCCCCCAGGTCCGCCCGGCCCACGGGCAGGACTGCCGGCTGCTCCTCGCCTACGACCGCGACCAGGCGACGGCCCGCACGGCCGAGCTCACCCGGCGGCTCGACGCGGGCCCGCTCGGCCCGGGCTGGGCCTCGGCGGACCGGGCCGCGGTGGCCGAGGCCGCCGCCCGCTACGAGGGCCCGTTCACCGTGGTCGTCGTGGACGGCGACCCGGGTTCGGCGCCGCTGCGCGAGACCACCGCCCGCCTCGCGGTGGCGGGCGCGGCGGCCGGGATCCATCTGCTCTGCCTCGCCGAGACCCCGGCGGCCTCGGCCTCGTCCCCGGTCGCCGCGACGTACGAGACGGCCTGTGCGGCCTCGCTCCCGTTCCGCGAGTGCGGGGCGGTCGCGCTGCTCAGCGGCGATGTGGCCACCGCGCTGCGGCTCCTGCGCATCGCGGGCGGCCGGCCCGCCGGGCACGGCACGGTGGCCGCGGTCGACGCGGTGTCGCGCCCGTGGGCCGAGCGGTTCGCCCGCGCGCTCGCCCCGCTGCGCACCGCGGACGGCACCTCCGCCACGTCCGGGCGGCTCGCCTCCTCGCTGCCCCGCTCCTCGCGCCTCCTGGACGAGCTGGGCCTGGCACGGGCCACCCCCGCCTCCCTGATGGCCCGTTGGGAGTCGGCCCCCGACGGGGCGGTGGTGCTCGGCACCGGGCCGCACGGCCCGGCCGCCGTGGACCTCGTCTCCGACGGCCCCCATCTCCTCGTCGAAGGCCCGCCCGGCAGCGGGCGGACCGAGCTGCTGCGGGCCGCCGCCGCCTCCCTCGCCGCGGGCGCGCGGCCCGACCGGCTGGGTCTGATCCTGGTCGACGGCGCGGGCGGCGAGCGCGGCGAGGGCCTGCGTCCCTGTACCGAACTTCCGCATGTCTCCACGCACTTGATCGCTTCCGACCCGGTCCGGATGCGCGCGTTCGCGCAGGCGCTCGGAGCCGAGCTCAAGCGCCGGGCCGAGCTGCTCGGCGGCCTCGGCTTCACCGAGTGGCAGGACCGGCGCGAGGTCGCGGGCCGGCTCGTCGGGCAGCGTCAGGCACCCGCCGCCGAAAGCCGGGGCGGGAGCGATCTGGATCCGCCGGGCAGCAGCACCCTGCGGCTGCGCCCGGTCTCGCGCAGCCGCACCGACGACGGCCCCTCGCTGCCCCGGCTGGTCGTCCTCGTCGACGACTTGGACGCGCTGGTGGCCCCCGCCCTGGGCAGTCCGGGCAGGCCCGCCGCGGGTTCCGTGGTGCGGGCCCTCGAAGCGGTGGCCCGCGACGGCGAGCGGCTCGGGGTGCATCTGGTGGCGGCCTCGGCCCGGCCGGAGCGCACGGCCGACACCGAGCTCGCGCGCGGCGCCCGCCACCGGGTCGTGCTCGACCCGCCGCCCGCCGCGCCCTCGCCGGACGAGCCCTCGCCGGGCCGCGGCCGGCTGCACCAGGCGGACGGGGCGTCGGTGCCGTTCCAGGGCGGCCGGGTCACCGGGCGCATACCCCGGACGGCGACACAGCGGCCCACCGTGGTGGTCCTGGAGTGGGAGCGGATGGGCGACCCGCCGGCCCGCCGCCCCGTCCGCGAGCTCGGCAACGGGCCCACCGACCTGGCCCTGCTCGCCAGCGCCCTGGATCGTGCGGCCTCCTTGGTCAACGCGCCTTCGGTGCCGCCCCTGTCATGAGGCCGGGCCGCGGCCCGGCACGGCACGGGTGATCAACTCGGCTGCAATGGGCGGCAGTTGGGACATCCCGCGGGATCCAACGT
Organism: Streptomyces sp. CB01201; assembly: GCF_002803085.1. GTDB lineage: Bacteria > Actinomycetota > Actinomycetes > Streptomycetales > Streptomycetaceae > Streptomyces > Streptomyces hundungensis. The sequence goes on from NZ_NNBJ01000018.1 coordinate 137,202, forward strand.
CACAAGCCCATCACGATCAACTGGTTGACGGCGAACACGGTATTGCGGCGCCCCCGCACCCGGCGTAGGACTGTCGCACGGGACGAGAGCTGCGGCGCCTGCGTCACCGGGCGCGGCGGTTCGTACGCGCACGGGAGAGACGGGGCACGCATGCGCAGCACTCGTACAGGCCGCACCAGCACAGTCACCAGGACCACAGGGCGCACGCTCGTGTCCGCTCTGGCCATCGGCGGTCTCGCGCTCGGCGCGGCCGCGTGCGGCAGCAGCGACGGCGGAAAGAGCACGCCGTCGGCCGGCGCCTCCACCTCGGGACAGTCGGGCAGCGGGGTCCAACTCCCCAAGCTGAACGGGGAGAAGATCGAGGTCGCCGCCGTGTGGACGGGGGCCGAGCAGGCGAACTTCGTGAAGGTGCTCAAGGAGTTCGAGTCGCGGACCGGGGCCACCGTCACCTTCGTGCCCGCCCAGGACCCGATCGTCAACTTCCTCGGCACCAAGATCGCCGGTGGCAGCCCGCCCGATGTGGCGATGCTCCCCCAGGTCGGCGCGATCCAGCAGGCCGTGGCGAAGAAGTGGGCCAAGCCCGCAGGGCCCGAGGCCAAGGCGCAGCTCACCGCGAACTACTCCAAGGTGTGGCAGGACCTGGGCGCGGTCGGCGGCACGCAGTACGGGGTGTACTTCAAGGCCGCCAACAAGTCCCTGGTCTGGTACAACACCAAGGTCTTCCAGAACGCCGGCGTCACCCCGCCCGCGACCTGGAAGAACTTCCTGAGCACCGCCGACACCATCTCGGCCTCCGGTGTGACCCCGGTGTCCGTCGGCGGAGCGGACGGCTGGACGCTCACGGACTGGTTCGAGAACGTCTATCTCTCCCAGGCCGGGCCCGAGAAGTACGACCAGCTGGCCAAGCACGCGATCAAGTGGACCGACCCGTCCGTCAAGGACGCGCTCACCACGCTCGCCCAGCTCTTCGGCAAGCCGAACCTGATCGCGGGCGGTACCAGCGGCGCACTCCAGACCGAGTTCCCCGCCTCGGTGACGCAGACCTTCACCGGCGGTGACCAGCCCAAGGCGGGCATGGTCTTCGAGGGCGACTTCGCGGCGGTCAACATCGCGGAGACCTCCGCCAAGGTCGGCACGGACGCCAAGGCGTTCCCGTTCCCCGCGGTCGGCGACAAGGCCCCGGTGGTCACGGGCGGCGACGCGGCGGTGGCCCTGAAGGACACCAAGGGCGCCCAGGCGCTGCTGACCTGGCTGGCCTCCACCGATGCCGCGAAGATCGCGGCGTCGTCCGGCGGCTTCATCTCGCCGAACAAGGCGCTCGACGCCGCCGCGTACCCCAACGACGTGCAGCGTGACATCGCCAAGGCGCTGATCGCGGCCGGTGACAACGTCCGCTTCGACATGTCGGACCAGGCCCCGCAGTCCTTCGGCGGCACCCCGGGCAAGGGCGAGTGGAAGGATCTCCAGGACTTCCTCAAGAACCCGTCGGACATCGCCGGCACCCAGTCCAAGCTGGAGGCCGACGCGGCCGCGGCGTTCAAGAACTGATCCGGCGATGACGACCGCCACGGCGGGAGGCGCCCCGCCTCCCGCCGCCTCGCCCGCGCCCAGGCCCGCCAAGAGCGTCACCGATACCCGCAAGTGGATCGCGGCCGTGTTCCTGCTGCCCGCGCTCGTCCTGCTCGGTGCGCTCGTCGTCTATCCGATCGGCTTCTCGGTCTACCGGTCGTTCTTCGACCAGTCCGGTCATTCGTTCGCCGGGATCGACAACTACAAGACGCTGTTCACGGATCACACCATCCGGACCGCGGTGAAGAACAACGCGATCTGGGTCGTGTGCGCTCCGACGATCGCCACCGTCCTCGGCCTGATCTTCGCCGTGCTGACCGAACGGGTGCGCTGGGGAACGGCGTTCAAGCTGATCGTGTTCATGCCGATGGCGATCTCCATGCTCGCCGCGGGCATCATCTTCCGGCTGGTGTACGAGCAGGACCCGGCGCGCGGGGTCGCCAACGCGGTGGTGGTGGGTGTGCACGACACGTTCACCACCTCGGCCGGTTACCCCAAGGCGCATCCGCTGCCGGCCGCGCCCCTGAAGGACGCGGGCGGCGGGGCGTTCATCACCCGGACCGCGGTGCACGCGGGGCAGCCCGCGCTGCTGCCCCTCGTCGGCGTTGCCGCCGACACCGTGCCGGCCTCGGCCGGGACCGCGAAGGCCGCCCCCAGCGAGCCGGGCAAGGTCACCGGCACGGTCTGGCTCGACTTCACCAAGGGCGGCGGCGGGCGGCCGAACGTCATCGACGCCAAGGAACTCGGCCTCAAGGGCATCAAGGTCGAAGCGGTGAAGGACGGCAGGACCGTCGCCTCGACGACCGCCGGGTCCGACGGCACGTTCACCCTGCCGGCCAGTGCCGACGGCGCCCAACTCCGGCTCCCCGAGAGCAACTTCCACCAGCCGTACAACGGGGTCGAATGGCTCGGCCCGACGCTCGTCACTCCGGCGATCATCGGCTCGTACATCTGGATGTGGGCGGGCTTCGCGATGGTGCTCATCGCGGCGGGCCTGGCCGGTCTGCCCCGCGAACTGCTCGAAGCTGCGCGGGTGGACGGGGCCAATGAGTGGCAGGTCTTCCGCCGGGTGACCGTCCCGCTGCTCGCGCCGGTCCTCGCGGTGGTCCTGGTCACGCTGATGATCAACGTCCTGAAGATCTTCGACCTGGTCTTCATCATCGCGCCCGGCTCCAGTCAGGCCGACGCGAACGTCCTGGCCCTCCAGCTGTACCGCTCCTCCTTCGGCACCGAGGCGGACCTGGGCATCGGCAGCGCGATCGCGGTCCTGCTGCTCCTGCTGGTGATCCCGGTGATGCTCTTCAACATCCGGCGCATGCGGAAGGAAGGGCGACGATGACGGCCCTGCGGACAGGGGAGGCCAGGCGATGACCGACCGCCGCACGCGCAAGGAGGCCAGGCGATGACCGCTGCCGAAGGGATCGTCAAGGCCCGGCAGTCGCTGCCCGCGCGCATCGCCTCGCGCACGGGCGGCGGCGTACTGCGCGTGTTCCTCGTCCTGGTGGGCCTGTTCTGGCTGATGCCGACCGTCGGGCTGCTGCTCTCCTCGCTGCGCAGCCCCTCCGACATCGCCTCCACCGGCTGGTGGAAGACGTTCACCGACCCGTCCCGGCTCACCTTCCACAACTATGCGAGCCTGCTCGACAACAGCACGATCACCAACTCGCTGCTCTCCACGGTCGCGATCACCGTTCCGGCCACCGTCCTGGTCGTCGTCATCGGCTCGCTGGCCGGTTACGCCTTCGCCTGGATGGAATTCCCGGGCCGCGACTGGTGGTTCATGGTCGTGGTGAGCCTGCTGGTCGTGCCCGTACAGGTCGCCCTCGTGCCGGTCGCCAAGCTCTTCGGGCAGCTCGGGATCTTCGAGACCACGATCGGCGTGATCATCTTCCACGTCTCCTTCGGCCTGCCGTTCGCGATCTTCCTGCTGCGCAACTTCTTCGCCGAGATCCCCAGGGAGCTCCTGGAGGCGGCCCGGCTCGACGGGGCGGGCGAGATCCGGGTGTTCACCAGGGTCGTGATGCCGCTCGGGGGGCCCGCGATCGCCTCGCTCGGCATCTTCCAGTTCCTGTGGGTCTGGAACGACATGCTGGTCGCGCTGATCTTCGCCGACTCCAAGCACCCGCCGATCACGGTGGCCTTGCAGCAGCAGGTCCGCCAGTTCGGCAACAACATCGACGTCCTGGCTCCGGGCGCCTTCGTCTCGATGGTCATCCCGCTCGCCGTGTTCTTCGCCTTCCAGCGGCAGTTCGTGTCGGGGGTGATGGCCGGCGCGGTGAAGTGAGCGCCCGCACAACGGACTTGGCCACCCGATCGAACGATCATGCCCGAACGGCACATGACGCCACGTCAAAGGCATGATCACGGGACTACCCCGGACGGCACCGATGCCGTAACCCGATCGCTCCCGCGGACGTTCACGGGCCATCCGCCCGTGCCCTCTCACGCCCCAGGACGTCCGTTGCCCCGATTCAGCGTCATCGTGCCCGCGTACAAGCTCCAGGCCCGTCTTCACGCTTGTCTTGAATCGGTACTGCGTCAGACGTACGAAATCGACGAGAGCCCGGCGTTCGATCTCGAAGTGATCGCGGTCGACGCCGGCTCGCCCGACTCCTGCGGCGAGATCATCGACGAGTTCGCCGCCCGCGATCCCCGGGTCACCGCCGTGCACCTGCCCGCCGACCCGGCCGACCCCGGCCAGGGACCGGGCCCCGCCCGCAACGCCGGGCTCGCCCGCGCCACCGGCGACTACGTGCTGTTCCTCGACGGCGACGACACCCTCGCGCCACACGCCCTGCGCGACATCGCCGACCGGCTCAAGGCCTCCGGCGAGCCCGATGTGCTGGTCTTCGGCCATGCCCGCATCCACTGGTCGGGCGCCACCGAGCAGCCCCCGGTGCCGCCGCAGCTCACCGAGTCCGGCCCCGCCTCCTTCCAACTGGCCGAGCGTCCGGCCCTGTTGAGGCGGCCGGCCCCGTCCTGGAACAAGGCGTACCGGCGGGAGTTCCTCGAACGCGAGGGGCTCGCCTTCCCGCCCGGCCGGCACACGGACACCTTCTGGTCGTACGCGACCCTGCTCGCGGCGTCCTCGCTCAGCACCCTGGAGCGGGTCTGTGTGCACCATCGCGAACGGCGCGGGCCGGCCGTCGCGCGCGGCCGGTACTTCGACCTCTTCCCGCAGTACGACCGCGTCTTCGGCTTCCTCGACTCCCGTCCAGAACTGGGCAGTTGGCGCCCGGTCCTGGCCCGCCGGATGGCCGACCACCTGGCGGCCGTCTCGGCCGCCGTCCTGACCGCCCCGGGCCTGTCCGCACGCACCCGCGCCGAGTTCTTCCGACTGGCCCGCGCGCACTACGGGCGCCATCGCGTGCCGGGCGCGGCCGGGCCGCGCCATGCCGGGGTCCGCTTCGGTACGTACCGCACGTACCGCGTGCTGCGGGGGCTCCGCGCGCTGCGCGCCCACGGCCGGGCGTTCGTGTCGGCGCTGGTCCGACCGGCCCGGACGGCCGCGCTGCGCCTGCACTACCGGGTCCAGCGGAGCCTGCCCCTGCGCGAGGACCTGGCGGTGTTCAGCGCGTACCGGCACCGCGGCTACGCGTGCAGTCCGGCCGCGATCGAGGCGAAGCTCCGCGAACTCGCGCCGGGCGTGCGCACCGCCTGGGTCACCACGCCCGAGTACGACACGACCGTGCCCGCTCCCACGCGCCGGTTGCGCCCCGGCGGCTTCGCGTACTTCTCGGCGCTGGCCCGCGCCAAGTACCTCGTGAACAACGGGGAGTTCGACCACCGCCTGGTCAAGCGTCCCGGCCAGATCCTCCTCCAGACCCATCACGGCACACCGCTCAAGACGGTGGGCCTGGACCTGATGGACCGTCCGGCGGCCTCGCATGACATCGACTTCGCCCGCCTCCTCGCGGACGCCGACAAGTGGGACTTCGCCCTGTCCGCCAACCGGCATGCCACGCTCGCCGGCGAGCGCGCCTTCCCGGCCGCGTACACCACGCTCGAATACGGCAGCCCGCGCAACGACGTGCTGCGCCGCGCCGCCGACGTCGACTCCGCCCGGCTGCGCGACCGGCTGGGCATCCCGGGCCGCTCGACCGTCGTCCTGTACGCGCCGACGTACCGCGACTACAGCCGGAGCCGGCACCTTCCGCTCGACCTGGAGCGGCTCGGCCGCGCGCTCGGTCCGGAGTTCTTCCTGCTGACCCGCGCGCACCACGCCTACGGGGCTCCCCTGAACCGGGCCCCGCTGCCGCGCGTCCTGGACGTCACCGGACATCCGTCGGTCGAGGAACTCCTCCTGGTCGCGGACGCGTTGGTGACGGACTACTCGTCCCTGATGTTCGACTACGCCAACCTGGACCGGCCCATCGTGATCCTGGACGACGACCGAGAGGCGTACGAGGCGGCCCGGGGCACCTACTTCGATCTGCGCGGGGGGCCGCCGGGCGCGGTCGCCCGCACCGAGGACGAGCTGATCGACATCTTCACCACCGGCCACTGGCGCGGCTCCCGCTCGGCCCAGCTGCGCGCCGCGTTCCGCGCCCGCTTCTGTCCGTACGACGACGGCCACGCGGCCGAGCGGGTGGTCCGCCGCGTCTTCCTGGGCAACCCGGGGCTGCCCCAGTCCGGCCCCGCCCTGCCCGAACAGCGCACGCGGGGCACGGAGTTCGCCCCGGCGGCAACGGATGCCCTGACGCGCAGCTGAGCACGGGCCGTGGGGGCAGTTCGCGCAGTTCCCCGCGCCCCTGAGGGGGTCACGCCTCAGCAGAGCCGACGGCCCCGCCGGCTGCTTCCGCATGTCGTTGATCAAGTGCGGGCCGCCGGTGGCTGATCGCGCAGTTCCCCGCGCCCCTCAGGGGCTGCACCCCAGCAGAGCCGCCAACCCCGCCAAGCCCCGCCAGGGGCGCGAGGAACTGCGCGACCGGCCCGACAACGACCCGCAGCCGAAACACAACCCCTCAAGGGGCGCGGGGAACTGCGCGAACGGCCCAACACGGCCCGCAGCCGAAACACAACCCATTGAGGGGCGCGAGGAACTGCGCGAACAGCCCCGCACGACCCGCAGCCGAAACACAACCCATTGAGGGGCGCGAGGAACTGCGCGAACAGCCCCGCACGACCCGCAGCCGAAACACAACCCCTCAAGGGGCGCGGGGAACTGCGCAATCCGCCCAGGACGGCCCGCACCCCCACCCGACGGGCTACGCCCGCAGCGCTGCCACCGCGGACTTGGCCAGATCGTCGAGGTAGCCCTTCGGCAGCGCGCCCTTGACCACGACGAGCCGCCAGTAGAGGGGGCCGACGATCAGGTCGAGGGCCCGGTCGGGGTCCGCGCCCGGCGGCAGCTCACCCCGCTCGACGGCCTCGCGGACGACCACCGCGGCCACCCCCTGCTGCCCGTCGAGCAGCGCCGCCTTGATCGCCTCGGCGATCTCCGGGTGGCGTACCGACTCCACCAGCAGGTCGGGGATGACCTGCGAGGCGATCGGGTGGCGCAGGGCGAGCGAGGCGACGGCGAGCAGCGCGCGGATGTCTCCGTACAGGGATCCGGTGTGCGGCACCGGAAGGCCCTGTTCCGCGAAGGCCGACACCAGGTCCAGGACCAGGCTGAGCTTCGACTTCCAGCGCCGGTACACCGCCGTCTTGCCCACGCCCGCGCGACGCGCGATGCCCTCGATGGACATCCGGGCGAACCCGACCGCCGCGAGCTCCTCGAAGACGGCCGCCCGAATGGCGTCCGTCACGTCCTCGCGCAGTACGGCCGCACCGGCGGGGGCGCGACGCGGCTGCGGGCGCTTCGTGGGCGTCTGCGGGTCGGTCTTGGTCATGCCTTGAGCATAGCGTTACGACGACACGGTTGCGTTGCGACGTAGAGGCGCCCTAGTCTCGCCGTAGCGACGATACGGGTCCGTCCCGTCGCAAGTGATCCCCCGCCCCGGGAAGCCTCCCGGGATCCCCCGGCGAAAGCGACCGCAGTGAGCCAGACCGCACCCGCGCGCGAGACCGCGGCACCCCCGGCCCCGTCGGGCTGCATTCCGACGCAGTCCGGCCGACACCCCGGCACCCCGGACACCGGCGACCAGGCCCTGGGCCCGGCCGAGCTGGCCGCCAAGTACGGCCTGAAGGTGAGCGGCGCGCGCCCCACGCTGCCGGAGTACGTGAGCCAGCTGTGGGCCCGGCGCCACTTCATCACCGCGTTCGCCACCGCCAAGCTGACCGCGCAGTACAGCGAGGCCAAGCTGGGACAGATCTGGCAGCTGATGACGCCGCTCCTGAACGCGGCGGTGTACTACTTCATCTTCGGCATCCTGATGGGCAACAAGAGCAGTACGCCCGACTACATCCCGTGGCTGGTCACGGGCGTGTTCATCTGGACCTTCACGGCCAACTCGATCATGGCGGGCACCCGCGCGATCACCGGCAACATCGGTCTGGTGCGGGCGCTGCACTTCCCGCGCGCCTCCCTGCCCGTCTCGCTCGCCCTCCAGCAGCTCCAGCAGCTGCTGTTCTCGCTGGCCGCGCTCGCCATCATCATCATGTGCTTCGGCCAGCTGCCCGGCGTCTCGTGGCTGCTCCTGATCCCGGCGCTCGTCCTCCAGTCGATGTTCAACACGGGCCTGTCCCTGGTGATGGCCCGCATCACCGCGAAGACCCCGGACATCGCACAGGTGATGCCGTTCGTCCTGCGCACCTGGATGTACATGTCCGGCGTGATGTGGAACCTGGGCCCGCAGCTCAAGAAGATGAACCCCCTGGTGGGCCAGCTGCTCGGACTCAACCCGGCCGCGGTCTACATCGACCTGGTCCGCTTCGCGATGATCCGCAGCTTCCACGCGAACAAGCTGCCCCCGCACGTGTGGGCCGTGGCCGGCGGCTGGGCCGTCGTCGCGCTGGCCCTGGGCTTCATGTACTTCTGGAAGGCAGAGGAGCAGTACGGACGTGGCTGAGACCCAGATCCTGACCCCGGCCCTGGAAGACGGGCGCCCCGAGGACGAGGTCGTCCTCGGCGAACCGACCGTCATCGCCGACGACGTGCACATCATCTACAAGGTCCACGGGACCGGATCCAAGGGCAAGGGCGGAGCCACCGCCGCGCTCAACCGGATCGTCTCGCGCAAGGAGACCCCCGGCATGCGCGAGGTGCACGCCGTCAAGGGCGTCACCTTCGTGGCCCGCAGGGGCGAGGCCATCGGCCTCATCGGCTCCAACGGCTCGGGCAAGTCGACGCTGCTCAAGGCGGTCGCCGGCCTCCTCCCGACCGCCCGGGGCAAGATCTACACCCAGGGCCAGCCGTCGCTGCTCGGCGTGAACGCGGCCCTGATGAACGACCTGACCGGCGAGCGCAATGTGACCCTCGGCGGGCTCGCCATGGGCATGACCCGCGAGGAGGTGCGCGAGCGCTACGACGACATCGTCGACTTCTCCGGGATCAACGAGAAGGACGACTTCATCTCGCTGCCGATGCGCACGTACTCCTCCGGCATGAGCGCCCGGCTGCGCTTCTCGATCGCGGCCGCCAAGAACCACGACGTGCTGCTCATCGACGAGGCCCTGGCCACCGGTGACGCCCGGTTCCAGCGCCGCAGCCAGGAGCGCATCAACGAGCTGCGCAAGGAGGCGGGCACGGTCTTCCTGGTCAGCCACAGCAACGCCTCGATCAGGGAGACCTGCGAGCGCACCCTCTGGCTGGAGTCGGGAACCCTGCGCATGGACGGCCCGACGGACGAGGTGCTCGCCGAGTACGAGCGCTTCACGAAGAAGAAGTAGCCGACCGGACCCGGCGGACCCGCACGGTGCGGGGCATCCCCACGAAGCCCCGCACCCGCGCCGCCCCCTCGCGGCGCCCCGCACCCTCCGGCCACCCCACCTCGGCGCCCCGCACCACCCGCCACCCCCTCGCGGCGCCGCGCAGAATCAGGACAAACCGCGCATAAACTTCGCGCGATGACGCCCTCTCAGATGCCCCCGCCGCCCTCCCGGGTCCGCATCCCGGCCCCCGCGCCCGCGCCCGACCCGGGCGCCTTCGGCCGCCGCACCCGGTATGCCGCGCTCGCCGTGAGCTGGCTCGCCACCCGCGCCCTGATGCTCCACCTCCTGGTCGGCGACAGCCTCGGCGTCGGCGGGGTGAGCGGCGAGGTGTCCGTCCTCTACCGGCGCTGGTACGAGCAGCTCGGCACGGGCTCGTTCCCCTTCGGCGACCCCACCTGGCAGTACCCGCCGGGCGCGGGCGCGCTGCTGCTCGTCCCCTCGCTCTTCCCCTTCCTCACCTTCTTCCAGGCCTTCACCGCCATCACCCTCGGCTGCGACGCGCTGATCGCCCGTGCCCTGCTGCGCGCCGGCGCGCGCCCCGGCGGCAGCGAGGCCGGGGCGTGGCTGTGGGTGGGCGGCCTCCCGCTGCTCCTGCACGTCCCGTACGGGCGCTATGACGTCCAGGTCACCGCCCTCGCGGTGGGCGCCCTGCTCACCCTGCGCCGCAGGCCGGTCCTCGGCGGCGCACTCGCGGGCCTGGGCGCCCTGGTCAAGGTGTGGCCGCTGCTCACCCTGATCGGCGCCCCGCCCGGCCGCGCCACCCGCCGGGCCGGGCTCGGCGCGCTCGCCTCGGTGGCCGCCCTGCTCGCCGTGCTCGCGCTGGCCTTCGACCACACCCTGGACTTCGCGCGCCAGCAGGGCAGCCGGGGCCTCCAGATCGAATCCCTGGGCGGCACCGCGTACCAGCTCGCCCATCTCGTCACGGGCCACCCGGGCCGGGTCGTCTACCGGTACGGAGCCATGGAGTTCAGCGGTCGCCATGTGTCCGCGCTGGCCACCGCCAGCCTCGCCCTGACCGGACTCGCCCTCTGCTGGCTGGTGCTCTGGCGGGTGCGCGCCCGGCGCTGGACGGTGGCGGTGCCGCTGGACGCGGCGCTGTGCGCGGTGCTGCTGTTCACGGTGACCAGCCGGGTGATCAGTCCCCAGTACCTGGTCTGGCTGCTCGGCCTGGCCGCCGTCTGCCTCACCTCGCGCCAGACCAGTCAGCGTCCGGTGGCCCAACTCCTGCTCCCGGCAGCCGCGTTGAGCGCACTGGCCTTCCCCTGCCTGTACGAGGACGTCATCGCGGGCAGTGTCCTGGGCACCGCGGTCATGGCCGCGCGCAACACCCTGCTGGTGGCAGCGGCCCTGGTCTCCTGCCGCCGGTTGTGGGCCTCGACCGTCACCGCGTCCACGACCACGGTGGCCACCGCCGGACGCGCGGAACCCCGCACCCCCTGAGGGGTGCGGGGTTCCGCCGGGTTCGGCGTCCGACCGCCGGGGCGGCCGGGCCGGCGCCTCAGACGTGCGTGCGCAGCAGCGTCCGCATGGTCCGCATCGCGACCGACAGGTTCGCGAGGTCGAACGCGTCGGAGGACTGGATCTCCTCCAGGGTCGAGCGGGCCCGGCCCAGGATCGCCGCGTTCTTCTCCTCCCACTCCTTGAAGCGCTGCTCCGGGGACGTGGTGCCGTTGCCCACGGACAGCACGTCCTGGGTCAGCCCCGCGTGCGCCGCGAACAGGTCCTCGCGGATCGCGGCCCGCGCCATCGACTGCCAGCGGTCGGCCCGCGGCAGCTCGATGATGCGGTCGAGGAGCTGGGTGATCCGCAGCCGGTCGGCCAGGTCGTAGTAGACCTCGGCGACCTGGAGCGGCTCCTTGCCGGTGCGGCCGGCGATGGCCACGATGTCGAGCGCCGGGAAGGCCGAGGAGAACCCGGCGACCCGCCGCGCGAGCTCCTCGGGCACACCCGCCTCGGTCAGCTCGTCCAGGATTCCCTGGTGCCATTCCAGGTCCGCGCCGCTCAGCAGGTCGGTCAGCGCGTCCCAGACCTGGGCCACCCCGGCCGAGAAGTCCTCGATCGTCTCGGCCATCTGGAGGGGCTGCGGCCGGTTGTTGAGCAGCCAGCGCGTACCGCGCTCGACCAGGCGGCGCGAGTGCAGCCGGATACGGGTCTGGACCTCGGCGTCGACCTTGTTGTCGAGCGCCTCCACGGCGTCCCACACCGTGTTCACGCCGAAGATTTCGCGGGCCGCGACATGCGCCCGCACGATCTCCTCAAGCGAGGCCCCGGTCTCCTCGCGGAGCCGGTGCAGGAAGGTCGAACCACCGATGTTGACGGTGTCGTTGACCAGCACCGTGGTGATGATCTCGCGGCGCAGCGCGTGCCCGTCGACCGCCTCGGTGAACTTCTCCCGCAACTGCTGCGGGAAGTAGGCGTGCAGCAGCTTGGCCAGGTACGGGGCGTCCGGCAGGTCCGTGTGGATCAGCTCTTCCGCCACCGTGATCTTGGTGTACGCGAGCAGCACGGCGAGCTCGGGCTGGCTGAGCCCCTTGCCGCTGTTGAGCAGTTCGCGGATCTGGCGGTCGTTGGGCAGGAACTCCAGGGCCCGGTCGAGGTGTCCGTCGCGGCCCAGTCGGCGCATGAAGCGCTGGTGGGCGTGGAGCAGCGAGGGCGACTGGGCGACCGCGTTGGCCAGCGCCACGTTCTGCGCGTAGTTGTTGCGCAGCACCAGGTGGCCGACCTCGTCGGTCATCGCGGCGAGGATCTTGTTGCGCTGCTTGACGGTCATGTCGCCTTCCGCGACCAGGCCGTTGAGCAGGATCTTGATGTTCACCTCGTGGTCGGAGGTGTCGACGCCCGCACTGTTGTCGATGGCGTCGGTGTTGATCTTGCCGCCCTCGCCCTCGGGCCCGCCCCTGCGGCTGAACTCGATCCGGCCGAGCTGGGTCAGACCCAGGTTGCCGCCCTCGCCGACGACCTTGACCCGCAGGTCCTCGCCGTTGACGCGGATCGCGTCGTTGGCCTTGTCGCCGACCTCCGCGTCGGACTCCGTGGAGGACTTCACGTACGTGCCGATGCCGCCGTTCCACAGCAGGTCGACCGGCGCCTTGAGGATGGCCTGCATCAGGTCGGCCGGGGTCAGCTTGGTGACGCCGGCCGGGATGCCGAGGGCCTCGCGGACCTGCGTGTTCAGTGGGATCGACTTCGCGGTGCGGGGGTGGATGCCACCGCCGGCCGAGAGCAGTTCCTTGTTGTAGTCGGCCCAGCTGGAGCGCGGCAGGTCGAACAGCCGGCGGCGCTCGGCGAAGGAGGCGGCCGCGTCCGGCTTCGGGTCGATGAAGATGTGCCGGTGGTCGAAGGCGGCGACCAGGCGGATGTGCTCGGAGAGCAGCATGCCGTTGCCGAACACGTCGCCCGACATGTCACCGACGCCGACGACCGTGAAGTCCTCGGTCTGGCTGTCGTGGCCCAGCTCGCGGAAGTGCCGCTTGACGGACTCCCAGGCGCCGCGGGCCGTGATGCCCATGCCCTTGTGGTCGTATCCGGCGGAGCCGCCGGAGGCGAAGGCGTCGCCGAGCCAGAAGTTGTAGCTGATCGCCACGTCGTTGGCGATGTCCGAGAACGTCGCGGTGCCCTTGTCGGCGGCGACCACCAGATAGGTGTCGTCCTCGTCGTGCCGGACCACGTCGGCCGGCGGGACGACCTCGCCCGCGACCAGGTTGTCGGTGATGTCGAGCAGCGCCGAGATGAACGTCTTGTAGCTCGCGATGCCCTCGGCGAGCCAGGCGTCCCGGTCCACCGAAGGGTCGGGCAGCTGCTTGGCGACGAAGCCGCCCTTGGCGCCGACCGGCACGATGACGGTGTTCTTCACCATCTGCGCCTTGACCAGGCCGAGGATCTCGGTACGGAAGTCCTCACGCCGGTCGGACCAGCGCAGACCGCCGCGGGCGACCTTGCCGAAGCGCAGGTGGACGCCCTCGACGCGCGGCGAGTACACCCAGATCTCGAACTGCGGGCGGGGCGCCGGGAGATCGGGCATCGCCTGCGGGTCGAACTTCATGGAGACGTACGCGTGCGGGTTGCCCTCCGCGTTCTTCTGCCAGTAGTTGGTCCGCAGCGTCGCCTTGATGACGGTGAGGAAGGAGCGCAGGATGCGGTCCTCGTCCAGGCTCGCCACCTGGTCGAGGGCGCCGTCGAGCTCTTCGAGGATCCCGTCGATGAGCTCGGTGCCGGCCTTCTGGCGGTCCGGCGAGAGCCGCGCCTCGAAGAGCGAGACCAGCAGCCGCGTGGTGTGGACGTTGTCGCGGAGGGTGTCCTCCATGTAGTCCTGGCTGAAGGTGGAGCCGGCCTGGCGCAGGTACTTGGCGTAGGCCCGGAGCACCATCGCCTGGCGCCAGTTGAGCCCGGCGCGCAGCACCAGCGAGTTGAAGCCGTCGTTCTCGGCGGCGCCGGTCCACGTCGCGGCGAAGGCCTCCTGGAAGCGCCCGCGCGCGTCGTCGGCCAGGTAGTCGCCGTTGCCGTTGGTCTTCTTCGGCATGCGCAGGCCGAAGTCGTAGATCCAGGCGTGCGTACGGTCCGCGCAGCGCAGCTCGTAGGGGCGCTCGTCGGTGACCTCGACGCCCAGGCGCTGGAGCACCGGCAGGACCGCCGAGAGGGAGACCTGCTCGCCGATCCGGTAGATCTTGAAGCGGCGCTCGCCGGGGGCCGCGCCGACCGGCTCGTACAGCGAGAGCGCGAAGTCCCGCCGTCCGTGCGTGAGTTGCTCCAGGTGCACGAGGTCGGCGACCGCGGCACGCGGGGAGTGGTCGGCCTTGTAGCCCTCGGGGAAGGCGTGGCCGTAGCGGCGCAGCAGCTCGGCGGCGCGCTCCTCGCCGCACTCGGCGTTCAGCGCGTCGGAGAAGCCGTCGGCCCAGGAGCGGGCGGCCTCGACCAGGCGGGCCTCGATGCGGTCGGAGTCGGCGTCGGTGAGCTCGGTGAGCTCGGTGCCGGCCGGGACGCGCACCACGAAGTGCAGCCGGGACAGGATGGACTCGGTGTTCCAGGCCGTGAAGTCGACGCTGGTGCCGCCCAGTTCCTCCTTGAGGATGTCGATCAGACGCAGCCGTACGCCCGTGGTGTAGCGGTCGCGCGGCAGGTAGATCAGCGCCGAGTAGTAGCGGCCGTACTCGTCCTGGCGCAGGTACAGGCGCAGCCGGCGCCGCTCCTGGAGGTACAGGACGGAGGTGACGATGGAGCGCAGCTGGTCGGCGGGGGTCTGGAACAGCTCGTCGCGCGGGTAGGTCTCCATGATCTGGAGCAGGTCGCGGCCGTCGTGGCTGTTGGGCGAGAACCCGGCGCCCTTGAGGACCTCCTCCACCTTGCGGCGCACGACCGGCACCCGGCGCACGGACTCGGTGTAGGCGGCCGAGGAGAACAGGCCGAGGAAGCGGCGCTCGCCGACCACGTTGCCCTGCTCGTCGAACTTCTTCACGCCGACGTAGTCGAGGTAGGAGGGCCGGTGCACGGTGGAGCGGCTGTTGGCCTTGGTCAGCACCAGGAGCTTGTGCTCGCGGGCCTTGGCGCGGGCGTCGGCGGGCAGCCGGCTGAAGGACGGGGAGACGGGGTGGCCGTCGTCCTCCTCGCCGTGCTGCGGGTCGGAGCGCAGGATGCCGAGACCGGTGCCGGGGACGGCGGACAGCGAGTCGTCGTCGGTGAGCTGGTACTCGCGGTAGCCGAGGAAGGTGAAGTGGTCGGTGGAGAGCCAGCGCAGCAGCTCACGGGCCTCGTCGACCTCCGACTCGACCAGGTCGCCGGCCTTCGGCTCCTTGGGCAGTTCGTCGGCGATGCGCAGCGCGGCGTCGCGCATCTTCTCCCAGTCCTCGACGGCTTCGCGCACATCGGACAGGACGCGCAGCAGATCGGCGGTGATCTGCTTGAGGTCGGCGCGGTCGGTCTCGCGGTCGATCTCGACGTGGATCCAGGACTCGGTGAGCGCGTCGTGCGGCAGCTCGGCGGTCTGGGCGCCGGTGTCGAGCACCTCGATGAGCTTGCCCGTCAGATCGCGGCGGACGATCACCTGCGGGTGGATCACCACATGGATGCCGCGGTTCTGCCGGGACAGCTCGTTGGTGACCGAGTCGACCAGGAAGGGCATGTCGTCGGTGACGACCTCGACGACGGAGTGGCTGCACGTCCAGCCGTTCTCCTCCACGGTCGGGGTGTGCACCCGGACGTTGGCGGTGCCCTGCGGCCGGTTCTCCGCGAGGCGGTAGTGGGAGAGCGCTGCGCCGAAGACGTCGACCGGGTCGCGGTCGGCCAGGTCCTCGGGTGCGGTGTGCAGGTAGTAGCGCTGGAGGTACCCGAGGAGGACGCCCTGGTCGGGACCTTCCTCGCTCGTGGCCCCAGTCGTGGCCGCCCGGTCGGTCCTGGGGGTGTCCCCCAGGCCTCCGGGCCCCCCGGCCGGGCTGTTCTCAGCTACCCGGGCCGCCCGTGCGAGCAGCTCGGCCTTGGCTTCGTCCAGCTTGGTCTGCATGTCCTCTGGCTCCTGTCGCGCGCCGTTGCGTGACGTAGGGGAAAGAAGCGACGCAACGCCACGACGCGGGGTGTCCGGTCGGTGTCGACGCTATGCCGCGATGAGAGATACCCGGGCGCTTACCGGCCAATTTTGTGGCTTCGAGGCTTGATTCCGGGCGGAGGGAATCAGCGACTGCCCGGGCGCCGTGGCGCTCCGGGCGAAGGGCGGGGGCGGCAGTGCCTCCGCGGCATATCGCGCTGATCACGGGACAAGGCTATCGCCCCTTCCCCCCGAACCGTCATGAGCCTTATGTGTACAAAAGCTGGGCCCGAAGTTTGACACTCTGGACAGCGACGCGGCGGCGGGAACGCGCCTCTTGGCAAACGGTCGCCGTACGGGCAGGTTGACCGTACGGAATCCGCGGGTGCGGCAGTGTGGTATCCGCAGGTGCGATCGACCTCGGGCCACCTGGGCCCCGGCCCCCGAGAGGGAGTGCACTCATGGCAGCCAAGATCCTCATCGTGACCGGCGACGCGGCCGAATCCCTGGAAGTCCTCTACCCCTACCAGCGGCTGCGCGAGGAGGGGTACGAGGTCCATATCGCGGCCCCGGCCCGCAAGAAGCTGCGGTTCGTGGTCCACGACTTCGAACCCGGCTTCGACACCTACACCGAGAAGCCCGGCTACACCTGGCCCGCCGACCTGGCCTTCTCGGAGGTCGACCCCGGCCAGTACGTCGCCTTGGTGATCCCGGGCGGACGGGCGCCCGAGTACCTCCGCAACGACCCGGAGCTGAGGAAGCTCCTCAAGGCCTTCTTCGACACCGACAAGCCGGTCGCCCAGATCTGCCACGGCCCGCTGCTCACCGCCGCGATCGGCGGCCTGAGCGGCCGCCGGGTCACCGCCTATCCGGCCCTTGAGCTGGACATGCAGACGGCGGGCGCCACCTTCCAGGACGCGGAGACGGTGGTGGACGGCACGCTGGTCTCCGCCCGCGCCTGGCCGGACCACTCCAGCTGGATGCGGGAGTTCTTGACGGTGCTGCGGGCGAAGGCTCCGGTGACGTAGCCGGCACCGCCCCGGGCAGGAGCCGGGCGGGGGCCGGGCCGGGTCCCTCAGGCCACCAGGTCCTCGGCGACGGCGACCGCCTCCGCGAGGGTGTCGACCACCGGCACCCCCGCCGCGGCGAGGCTGGTGCGGCTGTGGGAGCCGCCGGTGAACAGCACCGCCTGCGCCCCCACGGCCGCCGCGGCCACCGCGTCGTCCACCGCGTCCCCGATCACCACGATGCGGTCGCCGGATATCTCGGGGTCCGCCGTCCGCAGCGCGGTCAGATGGCGGACCATGTGTTCCGCCTTGCTGCCGTGCGAGGGCCCGGTGCGTCCGTCGACGCGCACGAAGTGCTCGGTGATGCCGTGCCGCCGCACGATCGGCACCAGGTGTTCGTGCGGCGCCATGGACAGCAGGGACTGGCTCAGGCCCGCCGCCCAGCGCGCCGCGAGCAGCTCGGCCGCGCCCACGGTGAGCCCGCAGGAATCCGCCCGCGACCAGTACTGCCGGTGGAAGGCCGCGTCCATGACCAGCCATTCGGCGTCCGTGGGCAGCCGGCCCATCAGGCGCTGGTAGAAGCGGGGTATCGGTACGCAGTACAGATCGCGGTAGCGCTCAAGCGTGATCGGCTCAAGGCCGAGCTCCGCGAAGGCGGCGTTGGTCGCCTCGATGACCGCCACGTTGTCGTCGAGCAGTGTGCCGTTCCAGTCCCAGACCAGATGGGCCTGGCGCTTCCCCGTGTCCTGCCTGCCGTTCCCCATGCGAAAAAGGTACCCACCCGCACTGACAATCGACCACGGACGGGCATAACCGCAGGTCAGGCGGTCACGGTCAGGTCAGGCGATCAGGTTGGGAATCTCCTGCACCCCGAACCACAGCAGTTCGTGGTCCTCGGCCCCGTCCACGGTGAACTGCGCGTCGTCGTCGCCGTGGTCGGCGGCGCCGAGCGCCCCGGCCGCGGCCGTCACATCGGCCACCGCGTCCTCGGCGTCCACGTGCACGGCGGCCGCCTTGGCGAGCGGCACCGCCGCGGCGATCCTCACCTCGCCGAGCGAGCTCGCGTCCAGGGCGCTGTCGGGATCGGCGGCCACGGTGTTGTCCGGCACGTCCACGGCGACCACGACGCGGCGCCTGGCGGTGCCCGGCTGCCCGGCGAGCAGCCGCAGCGAGGCGGCCGCGGCCCGGTTGAGCGCCGCGTACTCCAGCTCCTCGATGTCGTCCGAGACGTACCACTCGCGCAGGCCGGGCGTGACGGCGTAGGCGGTCAGCGGGCCGGGGCCGAGTTCTCCGGCGCCGTGGGCCGTCGCGAGACCGGAGATGGTCAGGGGTACGTAGACGCGCATGAGGGACCGCTCTCTTCTCGTCGTCCCATCCGGTCGTGAGACGGATTCAGGATACGCGCGGGAGTCCCCCTTCGAGCTGCCGGTGCCCCCTCGGCACCGCTCCCCGCCGGATCCGGCCACACCCGCCCCCACCTGGGAAGACGCGCGGCCCACTCATCCGGATAGGTGAATCCGCAGACTCTCACCCGACCCGGGTCCGGTCCTTGCGACCGCTCCCGCCGTCCCCGTACAAGATCCCCAACAGAAGTTACCCACTGGTATCGAAGGGGACGGCAGCCATGAGCGGGACCACGACAGGGCCGGCGGGACGCGGCGACCAGCGCAGGCCCGGCAGCACCGGAACCCGGCGGCCGCAGCGGCTGACCCCGCACGAGCTGTTCGCGCAGAAGCTGCTCGCGGTGCTCAGCGGCGAGCGCCCGGTGCACTGGATGCTCGGCCTGACCGTCGGGGACGCCTACGAGCAGCTGGTGCGGCTCGCCCCGCGCACCCCCTTCCGCACCCGCGGCGCCCGGCCCGTCGTACGGTCCTGCCGCGCGGCCCCGCTGGACCGCGGGATCGTCGAGGCGGCCGCCTGCATCGCGGCGGGCGAGCAGGTGCGCGCCATGGCCTTCCGCCTGGAGCGGGGCGCCGATCTGCGCTGGCGCTGCGCCGCGGTGGAGCTGGGCGGCGAGCGGGTCCCGGCATAGCGAGGGGCCCGGCACCATCGCGGTGCCGGGCCCCTCTGCGACGCACAGCCGACGGCGGTCCCGCCCGGCTGTCTCTCGCGCCTTGCTTCTGCTCGCGCCCTACTTCTTGCGGCGGCGGCCGCCCGTGGTCTTCTGGGCCTTGCGGCGCTCGGCGCGCGTCAGGCCGTCCGACTCCGAGCGGGCCGGCTCGTCGTCACCGTTGTCGAAGTCGCCCTCGACCACACCGCCCTCGCCGTCCACCGTGGGCGCCGAGAAGTGCAGCCGGTCGGGGCGCTGCGGGGCGTCCAGACCCTTGGCGCGGATCTCCGGGCGCGCGGCCGGGATGGCGTCCTCCTTGGTGAGCGAGGGCCCGTCGGCGAGCACCGAGTCCTCGACCGGGACCTCCTCGACCTGCTGCTCGACCTGTACCTCCAGGTTGAACAGGTAGCCGACCGACTCCTCCTTGATGCCCTCCATCATGGCGTTGAACATGTCGAAGCCCTCGCGCTGGTACTCGACCAGCGGGTCCTTCTGCGCCATGGCCCGCAGGCCGATGCCCTCCTGGAGGTAGTCCATCTCGTAGAGGTGCTCGCGCCACTTGCGGTCCAGGACCGACAGGACCACGCGGCGCTCCAGCTCGCGCATGATGTCCGAGCCGAGCTGCTCCTCACGGGAGGCGTACTGCTCGTAGATGTCGTCCTTGACGGACTCGGCGATGAACTCGGCGGTGATGCCGGCCCGGTCGCCCGCCGCGTCCTCCAGCTCCTCCACGGTGACCTTCACCGGGTAGAGCTGCTTGAAGGCGCCCCACAGCCGGTCCAGGTCCCACTCCTCGGCGAAGCCCTCGACCGTCTCGGCCTGGATGTAGGCGTCGATCGTGTCGTCCATGAAGTGCCTGACCTGCTCGTGCAGGTCCTCGCCCTCCAGGACGCGGCGGCGCTCGCCGTAGATGACCTCGCGCTGGCGGTTGAGCACCTCGTCGTACTTCAGGACGTTCTTGCGGGTCTCGAAGTTCTGCTGCTCGACCTGCGACTGGGCGGACGCGATCGCGCGCGTCACCATCTTGTTCTCGATCGGCACGTCGTCCGGGACGTTCGCCATCGACATGACGCGCTCGACCATCGCGGCCTTGAACAGGCGCATCAGGTCGTCGCCGAGCGACAGGTAGAAACGGGACTCGCCCGGGTCGCCCTGACGGCCGGAACGGCCGCGCAGCTGGTTGTCGATGCGCCGCGACTCGTGCCGCTCGGTGCCGAGGACGTACAGGCCGCCCAGCTCCTTGACCTCTTCGAACTCGGCCTTGACGGCGAGCTCGGCCTTCTCCAGGGCGGCGGGCAGCGCCGCGGCCCACTCCTCGACGTGCTCCACCGGGTCGAGACCCGCCTGGCGCAGCTCGGCCTCGGCGAGGTCGTCCGGGTTGCCGCCGAGCTTGATGTCGGTGCCTCGTCCGGCCATGTTGGTGGCGACGGTGACGGCGCCCTTGCGGCCGGCCTGGGCGACGATCGTCGCCTCCCGGTCGTGCTGCTTGGCGTTGAGCACCTCGTGCTGGATGCCGCGCTTGGAGAGCTGCTGCGAGAGGTACTCGGACTTCTCGACCGAGGTGGTGCCGACCAGGATCGGCTGGCCCTTCTCGTGCTTCTCGGCGATGTCGTCGACGACCGCCTCGAACTTGGCGACCTCGGTGCGGTAGATCAGGTCGGACTGGTCCATGCGGACCATCGGCCGGTTGGTCGGGATCGGGACGACGCCGAGCTTGTAGATCTGGTGGAACTCCGCGGCCTCGGTCATCGCCGTACCGGTCATGCCGGAGAGGCCGGGCTCTTCCTTGCCCTGCTGGTCGTGCCGCTTGTAGAGGCGGAAGAAGTTCTGCAGGGTGATCGTGGCGAGGGTCTGGTTCTCGTCCTTGATGTCCACCCCTTCCTTCGCCTCGATCGCCTGGTGCATGCCCTCGTTGTAGCGGCGGCCGGCGAGGATACGGCCGGTGTGCTCGTCGACGATCATGACTTCGCCGTCGAGGACGACGTAGTCCTTGTCCTTCTTGAACAGTTCCTTCGCCTTGATGGCGTTGTTCAGGTAACCGACGAGCGGGGTGTTCACCGACTCGTAGAGGTTGTCGATGCCCAGCCAGTCCTCGACCTTGGCAACGCCCGGCTCGTGGATGGCGACGGTGCGCTTCTTCTCGTCGACCTCGTAGTCGCCGGTCTCCTCGATGCCCTTCAGCGGGTTGCCCGCCTCGCCCTTGGTCAGGCGCGTCACCAGCTTAGCGAAGTCGCCGTACCACTTGGTGGCCTGGTCGGCCGGGCCGGAGATGATCAGCGGCGTACGGGCCTCGTCGACCAGGATCGAGTCGACCTCGTCGACGATCGCGAAGTTGTGGCCGCGCTGGACGAGCTCGTCCTGGGACCACGCCATGTTGTCGCGCAGGTAGTCGAAGCCGAACTCGTTGTTCGTGCCGTACGTGATGTCGGCGGCGTACTGCGCGCGGCGCTCGGCGGGCGACATGTTGGCCAGGATGCAGCCGACTTCCAGGCCGAGGAACTTGTGTACCCGGCCCATCATCTCGGAGTCGCGATCGGCCAGGTAGTCGTTCACCGTGATCAGGTGGACGCCCTTGCCGGACAGCGCGTTCAGGTAGGCCGGCAGCGTGCCGACGAGGGTCTTGCCCTCGCCGGTCTTCATCTCGGCGACGTAGCCGAGGTGCAGCGCGGCTCCACCCATCATCTGGACGTCGTAGTGACGCTGGCCGAGGACGCGCTTGGCGGCCTCGCGCACGGTCGCGAAGGCTTCGGGAAGCAGGTCGTCCAGGCTCTCGCCGTCCGCGTACCGCTGCTTGTACTCGTCGGTGAGGGCACGCAGCTCGGCGTCGGAGAGGTTGACGAAGTCCTCTTCGATGGAGTTGACCTGGTCCGCGATGCGGTGCAGCTTGCGCAGGATCTTGCCTTCGCCTGCACGCATGATCTTTGAGAGGACGGACACGGGGGTTGGTCTCCTTGCCGGTCGGGCCTGGCGCGGTCGAGTGGCTATGGGTGTGGATACAGCAACGGTCATCGTATGCGAGGACCCGGCCGCGCCGGGAGGTCTGCTGTTACGACAACGGACGGGACCGGCCGAAGGTGCCGGGCGGGTGGGGAAATGAGGTGGTTCCCGCGGCCGTGAGCCAGGAGAATCGGGCGATGGAAGCCATAACGCTCACCACCGACCGCCTCCTGCTACGCCCGGTCGGCCCCCAGGACGCCGACGCCGCCTACGCCGCTTGTCAGGATCCCGACATCCAGCGCTGGACCACGGTCCCCTCGCCCTATCTGCGCGAGCACGCGGAGGCCTTCACCTCCTCCTACGGCCCGGACGGCTGGCGCCACGACACCGACTACACCTTCGCAGTACTTACTGCGGACGGCTCGGTCCTCGTCGCCATGATGAGCGTGACGCGGCGCGGCCCCGGCTGCGCGGAACTCGGCTTCTGGGCGGCCAAGGAGCACCGGGGCCGCGGCTATGTGGTGGAGGCCGCTGCCCGGCTGTCCCGCTGGGCCTTCGAGGCGGCCGCCGTCGACCGTCTTGAGTGGCGCGCGGAGGTCGGCAACGAGGCCTCCCGGGCCGTCGCCCTGAAGGTCGGCTTCACCCTGGAGGGCATCCTGCGCTCGGCGGCCGTGCACCAGGGCAGCCGCCGCGACCACTGGGTCGGTTCGCTGCTCCCCGCGGACCTGGGCCTGCCGGGTGTGCTGCCCTACCTGCCCGCGCGGGCCTGATCGCCGGCGCACGGTCAGCGGGCCTGATCGCGTCCGTGCGGTCGGCGGGCCTGTCCGCCCCCGCGTGGTCAGCGGACCTGTCCGGCCCCCGCGTTGTCAGTGGCGGCCACTATCGTGCGGAGCATGACGAGCCTGCCGCCTGCCGCCGCCGAACTGTCCGCCGACGAGGCCCGCAGGATCGCCCTGCGCGCCCAGGGCTTCCTCGGGGCGCCCGACCGCCGGGGCGGGGTGCGCGGGGTGCTGCGCCAGCTGGGCGCGGTGCAGCTCGACACCATCTCCGTGCTCGCCCGCTCGCACGAGCTCGTCCCCTACGCCCGCCTCGGCGCGGTCGGCCGCCCCCTGATCGAGGAGGCGTACTGGAGCGGTGGCCACGCCTTCGAGTACTGGTCGCACGCGGCGTGCATCCTGCCCGTCGAGGAGTGGCCGCACTTCGCGTTCCGCCGCCGCGCCTACCGCTCCCGGCCGCACTGGGGGCACGAGTTGCCGGACGGCGCCTACGAGCAGGTGATCAAGCAGCTGCACGCCGAAGGCCCGCTCACGGCAACGGATTTGGGCGGCGCCAAGAACCAGGGCGAGTGGTGGGACTGGTCGGCCTCCAAGGTCGCCGTCGAGCGCGCCCTGATGTACGGCGAGGTGGTCTGCACCGAGCGGCGCGGCTGGAAGCGGGTCTACGACCTGGCCGAGCGCGCCATTCCGGAGCCACTGTTGCACGACGACCTGGACGACACCGAGTGCCTGCGCCGACTGGTGCGGCTGGCCGGCCTGTCCCTCGGGGTGGGCACCCGCGCCGACATCGCGGACTACCACCGCCTCAAGGGCGAGCAGTTCGACGCGGTGGTCGCCGATTCGGGCCTGGTGCCGGTCACCGTGCAGGGCTGGGGCAAGCCCGCCTGGGCCGCCCCCGAGGCGCTGGCCACCGAGCCCCGCGGCCGCCACCGCACCACGCTGCTGTCGCCGTTCGACTCGCTGGTGTGGGACCGCGCCCGCACCGAGCGCGTCTTCGGCTTCGCCCACCGCCTGGAGGCGTACGTCCCCAAACCCAAGCGGATCCACGGGTACTTCGCGATGCCGCTGCTCGCCGGCGGCAGGCTGGTCGGCCGGGTCGACCCGGCCCGCGAGGGGCGCACGCTGGTCGCCAAGCAGGTCTCGCTGGCTTCGCCGAAGGCCGTGCGGCCCATGGCCCAGGCCCTGTTGGAGGCCGCTACCTGGGTGGGCTGCGACGCGGTACGTATCGAGCGGGCCGGGTCGCCGCAGGAGACGGCGGCGCTCACCTCGGCGCTGGCGGCTATCTGATCTCCAGGATCTTCTCGCGCATCGCGTAGACCACCGCCTCCATCCTGGAGTGCAGCTGGAGCTTCTCCAGGATGTTGCGCACATGGTTCTTCACGGTGTTCTCGGAGATGAACAACTCCTTGGCGATGTCACGGTTGTTCATGCCCGTGGCCACCAGCTTGAGCACCTCCAGCTCCCGCTCGGTGAGCCGGGGCGCGGGCACCAGACGGCGCTCGTCGGTGCGCTGGATCATCGACTTGAACTCGGTGAGCAGCTTGGAGGCCATCGAGGGGCTGATCTGCGACTGGCCGTCGGCGACCGCGCGGATCGCGGTGGCCACCTCGTCGGTGGAGATCTCCTTGAGGAGGTAGCCGGTCGCCCCCGCCTTGATCGCGTCGTAGAGATCGGCCTCCTCGTCGCTGATCGTCAGCATGATGATCTTCGCGCTGGGGGCCACCTCCTTGATGGAGGTGCAGGCCTCGATGCCGCCGCGCCGGGGCATCCGTACGTCCATGAGCACGATGTCCGGCAGCAGGTCGGCCGCCTTGTCCACCGCCTCCGCGCCGTCCCCGGCCTCGCCGATGACCTGGATGTCCTCCTCGGCGGCCAGCACGATCTCAAGTCCCCGGCGGAAGAGCGCGTGGTCGTCCACCACCAGCACCCGGATCGGCTCCTTGCGGGAACCGCCCATGTCCATGCCGCTCTCGCGGTCCCCCCCGTTCCGGCGGTCGGCATGGGAACCGTCGTGCACCGGACCGAAGTTGTCCGCCATCGTTCCTCCCCCTGAAGGCCGTGGCCCGCGTTGGTGTGCTGCACCAACCACGCTCCAGGGAGCTGCGGTTGGCGTGCGACGCCATGATTTCATGCCCGGCCGACAGAAAGGGGTTCCAGTGGTCGCACGGTGGTGCCCCTGGGGGCGCACACGCGCTCCAGGGGCACCGTCGCCCGCTGATACGGCGCGCCGTCCTCAGACGTTCAGCGCGTCCGCCCCGCGGGGTCGATCCGTGATGCTTCCGGGCCGGGTCAGCCGCCCAGCGCACCGCCCGCACCGCTCGCGTCCTCACCGGCGAGCGGGTCGGTCTCCAGGTGGATGACGCCGTAGTCGTAGGCGTGCCGCCGGTAGACGACACTGGGGTTCTTCGTCTCCGAGTCGACGAACAGGTAGAAGTCGTGCCCGACCAGCTCCATCTCGTAGAGCGCCTGGTCGAGCGTCATCGCGGCTGCCGTGTGCGTCTTCTCGCGGACCACCAGCGGCCCTTCGCCCTTCACTTCGAGCGAGCCGATCCTGGTGGTGGGGATGCGGTCTTCCTCCGAAGTGTCCACAAGCTCGCCGTTTCCGTTCAGCGACGCCACACCCGGCACTGCGTCGACGACCTCGGCGGCCGAGAGCCGGCCGTTGCCGCGGCGCGTGTAGCGCTTGTCGTGCTGCTTGCGCAGCCGCGCCTCCAGCTTGCCGGTCGCCAGATCGAGCGCCGCGTACGGGTCTGCTGCCGCCGCCTCCGCACGGATCACCGGGCCTCGCGAGTGGAGGGTGATCTCCACCCGGTCCGAGCGGTCCGCCTGCCGCGGGTTGTGTTCCTTGGACACCTCGACGTCGAGGCTGATTACCTTGCCGTCGAGCTTCTGGATCTTCTCCAGCTTCAGCTTCTCGGCCACGTGCTTGCGGAACCGCTCGGGCACCTCGGTCTTGCGGCCCTTGACGACGATGTCCACGCAGAACTCCGTTCCCGGATCACTCCGCTCTCCGCGGAGTGGCTCCCTTTTGCACCAGACCCCGGTGTGTGCCGGGGCGTCGGACTCGGTGACGTATCACCTCCTCCTCCCCCGTCGAGAAGATCCCCACCCCACCGACTCGGGGGTAAGTGAAAACGCGCCGAAGCTCAGTCGTGCATTAAGTGAACGGGCTTTCGCCATTCCTCACAACCGAACATAGCTCTCTCGGCCTGATGTCGGCACCCGCTACTCGCGCGTACCCCCACTCAGGTGTTTCCACCCTCTCACTACCTGCAACGATGCAAGTTCTCTGTCAGTTCCGGTTTATTGCGAACGATTCCGGAGTCGCCGCGACAACCGCGGCGAGCGGGCGCCGGTCATCGCCGTACGGCGGTGCCGACCCGGCGCCTCGCCGACGATGCGAAGCCCCCGCCGGAGGAAATACCGGAATTCCCTGCCTGGGGCATCCATCTCCGTCCGGAGCGTCCTTGTCCCGACCGCCTACCCCGGCCGCACGGATCGCACGCGCCGCTTCCGCAAGGGATGCACCGGTGGTCATCAGATCGTCCACCAGGACCACCTGGCCGCCCCTCAGGAGCCCTGCGCCGCCCCCTGCCACCACCAGGGCCCCCGACAGATTCCGGAGCCGCTCAGGAGCGCTCAGGCCCGCCTGGTCGGCCACCGTGCGCCGCTGGCGCAGGACCGCGGCCACCCGCGCGTCCGTCCCGCCCCGGCGCAGCTCACCGGCCGCGGCCAGCGCGATACGCCGGGTCGCGTCGTGCCCACGGGCCCGCACCGCGCGGCGTGACGACGGCACCGGGACCAGGAGCAACGGCCCCTGCCCGCAAGGACCGGCGGCCGCCCGGGTCGCACCCGCGAGCGCCTGTCCGAGTACCCCGGCCAGACCGAGCGCGCCCCGCTCCTTGTGGCCGAGCAGCACCGCGCGCACCGCGTCCTCGTAGGGCGCCGCCGCGTACACGACCGGCAGCCCGCCGGGCTCCGGTGCCGGGCGCACCCGGCGCGCGGGCGCCCCGAGCAGCTCCGCCCGGCACCCCCCGCACAGCGCCGTACGCTGCCTGCCGCAGCCGCCGCACGCGGTCGGCAGCACAAGGCCGGAGAACTCCCGCCACCACCCCCGCATGGCTTCACTGTGCCCACCGGGAGCGGCATACCGCCACCCCTGTGGACAACCCGCCCACCGCTCCGGAACTCCCCGGACAGGCCTGGGAACTACCCCGGATAGGCGGGCGCCGAGCCCTTCTTGACCGCCGTGCGCCAGTTCGCTCCGGGCGGCAACCGGACGATGCCGTCCTCCTGCGAGTGCGCCACCAGCGGCATTCGGTCGTCGTCGGTGGCGGCGACATCCGTGACCTTGTTGACGCTCGGCAGGGTGCCGGCGGCCGAGGTCGACCCGTCCGTCTGCACATAGCGCAGCTGCTGCGAGACTCCGCCGATCTCCTTGCCGACCACCACGAGACGGCTGCGCCCGGCCCACGACACGGCCGTCACGTCCTCCATCTGCGGCGCCCCGGCGCGCAGTTCGACCACCGAGACAACGCTCTTGGCGCCCTCACCGCTCCGCTCGACCCGGCCGATCCGCAACGTCGTATGGGTGCCGTCGGAGACCAGCAGCGCCGCGCGCACACCGTCCGCCGACATCCGCACCTGCTGGATGCGCGCACCGTTGAGCCCGGCGACGTCGACCGTCTGCGGCTGCCCCGTGCCCTGCACGAGGCGCAACAGCCGCGGCTTGGCCGGGTTGCGGTCGGCCACCCACAGGTCGCCGCGCCCGTCCCAGCTCGGCGCCGAGAGGCCGCCGTCCTTCGCGTCCTTGTCGTCGCTGTTCACCGGTGGACGCGTCAGGGCACCATCGGCTGCGAGCGGCGCCACGAGCAGGGACCTGCCGTCCGCCGACACCCCGGCCGCGCGCTTCTCGTCCCGCGAGACCGCGACCGTACGCACCTGCTGGTCGCCCTTGCCGAACGGTCCCTGCACGGGTTCGGTCACCACCGAGGTGTCCGCACTGTCCGAGGTGTCGGCGCCGTCCGAGCCGCTGCCCGAGCCGTCCGAGCCGCCCGCGTCGGCCCGCATCCGCTCGACATGGCCCTCCGCGTCCACGAAGTACTGGCCGGGGCTGGTCGACATGCGGTCCGGCGCGTACGTCTCGGCCTGGTCGCCGCTGAGCACACACAGCTGGGAGCCGTTGGCCCGGTCCAGCTCGACCTGGCCGATCCGCGTCGTCGTCAAGTCCCGCAAGGTGAAGAGGACTTGGGCCGCCATGCGCTTGCACTGCGCCTCGCCCGCGTTGGAGGCGCGCTCGTTCAGGGGCACCTTCAGGGCGTTGCGGTCGTCCAGGGCGAGGGTCTTGGTGCCGTCCTTCAGGGCCGTCCCCGAGGGGAACTTCGAGGCGACCACCGGGCTCAGCCAGCTCGTCGGGCCGTCCAGGACGGACTGCACCGTCTGCGTGATCAGGTTCATCTGCGTCACGGGGTCGGTGCGCAGCCGCATATAGACCGGGTCGGCGACGAGGCGGTCCTGGCCCACCGCGAAGTAGTACTTGTTGACGGAACGGTAGATGCGCTGGAAGTCGGACTGGCCGAGCAGCAGCCCCTGAGGCAGGGCGTCGATGCGCCACTCGCGGCCCGTGCCGTCGGCACCGCTCTGGCGGACCAGATGGATCGTCTCGTTGTACGTGTCCTGGGGATTGGCCGGCCGGTAGGCGTGCTGTTTGTCGACGAGCGCGACGGTCTTGCCGGACACCGTGAAGGTGAAGCCGTTCGCGTCCGCGCCCCGGTCCGCGGAGCGGTTGGGCTGCGGATCGGGTCCGTCCGCCAGGACGGTGACCATGGTCGCCCGCCAGTCCATGGCGGCCTTCGGCGTCAGGTACTGGCGGGCCATCGCGAACTGGGGATCGTCACTGGTCATCGCTTCGAGGAAGCCCGAGACGATCTCGTTGGGCTCGGCGCCCGGCCGCGGCGGCACCGCGTACACCTGCACCTGCGAGTCGGCGCGCTGGGAGGCGGAGACCGAATGCACATCGCCGCTGCTCGGCATGGACGCGCAGCCCGTCACGAGCAGCGAGCCGCAGCCAAGGACGACCACCGCCCCCAGCAGCTTGCCACGGGCCCTCCCCCGGTCAGCGCCCACGGGCCGATCCCTCCTGGTCAGTCGTTTCGACGAGCCTCTCCGCGGCATCCGTACCGTCCTCGTGCGTCCCCGTCGGCCGCGCCCCCGGCTCCGTCTCGGGCCGGCGGGCCACCACCCGGCCACCGCCACCGCCCCCGCCGGGCAGCCCGGCGGGGCTGGCCGCCGGGCCCGAGGTGCGCGGACGCACCGGCGCCGTGGGCGGCACGGGCAGCGGGGAGCGGTCGAGGCGGGGTATCGGCACGGTGGACAGCCGGTTGCCCTGGCTCCCCGAGGACGCCTCCTCGGTCCTGGCCCGCTCGCGGGCGGCCCGTGAGTCCTCGGGCTCCAGCGGTATCGGCGATCCGCGCAGCGGCTCGTCGGCGGTGCGCGGCAGCGTCAGCCGGAACTGGGAACCGCCGCCCGGCTCGCCCCAGGCCTGGAGCCAGCCGCCGTGCAGCCGCGCGTCCTCGACCGCGATCGACAGGCCGAGCCCGGTACCGCCGGTGGTACGGGCGCGCGCCGGATCGGCCCGCCAGAAGCGGTTGAACACCCGGGTCGCCTCGCCGGGCTTGAGCCCGACGCCGTAGTCCCGCACGGCGACGGCGACGGCCCCACCGGCCGCCGCGAGGCGCACCACGACGTCCCGGCCCTCGCCGTGCTCGACGGCGTTGACGACCAGGTTGCGCAGCACCCGCTCGACCCTGCGGGCATCCGCCTCGGCGACCACGGGCTGCTCGTCGCCGGCCACCCGTATGCGGGTGCCCTTGCGCTCGGCGAGCGGCTCGGCGCCCTCGATGACCCGGCGTACGACCTCGCGCAGGTCTATCGGCTCGGCCTCCAGGGCGGCCGCGCCCGCGTCGAACCGGCTGATCTCCAGGAGGTCGGCAAGGAGCGACTCGAACCGGTCCAGCTGCCCGGCGAGCAGCTCGGCCGAGCGTGCCGTCACCGGATCGAAGTCGACGCGCGCCTCGTGGATGACGTCGGCCGCCATCCGCACGGTCGTCAGGGGGGTGCGCAGCTCGTGCGAGACGTCGGAGACGAACCGTCGCTGCATCCGCGACAGCTCCTCCAGCTGGTTGATCTTGACCTGGAGGTTCTGCGCCATCTTGTTGAAGGCTTCGCCGAGCCGGGCGATGTCGTCCTCGCCGGTGACCTTCATACGCTCTCTGAGCACGCCCGTGGAGAGCCGTTCGGCCACTCCGGCCGCCATCCGCACCGGCGTGACCACCTGCCGCACGACGAGCCAGGCGATCGCCCCGAGCAGCACCACGACGAACAGACCGGCGGTCGCGAGCGTCGTCTTGACCAGGGTGAGCGACTTCTCCTCCTGCACCAGCGGGAAGAGGTAGTACAGCTGGTAGGACTGCCCGTCGACGTCCTTCAGCCGGGTGCCCACCACCAGCCCGGGCTCGGCCTCCTGGCCGTCGGTGAATTTGATCGAGGTGTACGTCTTGAACGCGCCGACGCCCTCGTCGACGCTGTCGCGCAGGCTCTGCGGAACGCTGGCACGGGGATCGACGTAGCCGGAGGCGCGCGGGCCCCGGTTGCTGGACGCCGAGTCCGAGTCGGAGGACGCCGAGCCGAGGGCGACGACGTAGAACGCGCCCTGGCCGCTGCTGGCGAGCTGGGTCACCAGGTCGTTGCGCCAGCTCACCGACGAGCCGG
Organism: Streptomyces sp. CB01201; assembly: GCF_002803085.1. Taxonomy (GTDB): domain Bacteria; phylum Actinomycetota; class Actinomycetes; order Streptomycetales; family Streptomycetaceae; genus Streptomyces; species Streptomyces hundungensis. Next base: position 167,640 of record NZ_NNBJ01000018.1, read on the forward strand.
AGCCGCGGCCGCCCGACGCGGTGTCGTCACCGGACGAGACCGGGGTGCCGGCCTTGTCCTTGGCAACGGCGAAGCCGCCCGCGGACTGGCTCTCGGCCGCCTTCTCCTTGGTGTCGAGCAGGCCGTTGCGCACGGCCCCGATGACCACGAAGCCGAGCAGCACGACCACGCCCAGCGACATCAGCAGGGTGGCCGCGACCACCCGCAGCTGGATGTTGCGCCGCCACAGCCGTGCGGCGGGCAGCAGCGGACGCCGCAGCCAGCGCACGACGAGGCGCAGCACCGGACCGCCGGGCGCTCCGTCCTGGAGCAGCCGGCCGCCCCAGGACGTCTTGCGCCCAGCTTCTTGGGTCATCTCAGCTCGGTCCTGCCTTGTAACCGACCCCACGGACGGTCACCACGATCTCCGGCCGCTCGGGGTCCTTCTCGACCTTCGAGCGAAGCCGCTGCACATGCACGTTGACCAGGCGGGTGTCCGCCGCGTGACGGTAGCCCCAGACCTGTTCGAGGAGTACTTCACGAGTGAACACCTGCCACGGCTTGCGGGCGAGCGCGACCAGGAGGTCGAACTCCAGCGGGGTCAGGGCGATCGACTGCCCGTCCCGCTTCACCGAGTGGCCTGCCACGTCGATGACCAGATCGCCGATGGCGAGTTGCTCCGGCGCAGGCTCCTCGGACCTGCGCAGCCGGGCCCGGATCCGGGCGACCAGCTCCTTGGGCTTGAACGGCTTCACGATGTAGTCGTCGGCCCCGGACTCCAGGCCGACCACCACGTCCACGGTGTCGCTCTTAGCGGTGAGCATGACGATCGGCACACCCGACTCGGCCCTGATCAGCCTGCAGACCTCGATGCCGTCCCGTCCGGGCAGCATGAGATCGAGCAGCACCAGGTCGGGCTTGGCGTCACGGAATGCCGCCAGTGCCTTGTCGCCATCCGCTACGAACGACGGCTCAAAACCTTCTCCACGCAACACAATGCCGAGCATCTCGGCCAGTGCGGTGTCGTCGTCGACGACAAGGACGCGTCCCTTCATAAACGTCATCATCCCATTAGCTAATCGTTACCTGGCGTGACCTGGCACACAGCTCCCTCAGACCGCCCCCTGTCACCGGCGACAGCACCCCCTCCTCCGTGACGATCGCCGTGACCAGCTCCGGCGGTGTCACATCGAAGGCGGGGTTGTACGCCTGGGTCCCCAGCGGGGCCACCGGAAGGCCGGAACCCGACCCCCAGCCCCCGCCCGCGGCCTGCGGCACAGTGAGCTCCGTCACTTCCTGTCCGGGCCGCTGCTCGACCTCGATCGCGGCGCCGTCGGGAGTCTCCAGGTCCACCGTGGTGACGGGCGCGACCACGATGAAGGGCACGTGGTGGTACTTGGCGAGCACGGCGAGCGGATAGCTCCCCACCTTGTTCGCCACCGAGCCGTCGGCCGCGATCCGGTCGGCGCCGATGAGGACAGCGTCCACCTCCCCGGCCGCGAACAGCGAGCCGGCCGCATTGTCGCTCAGCAGGCTGTACGCCATCCCGCTGCCCGCAGCCTCGTACGCGGTCAGCCGCGCCCCCTGGAGCAGGGGCCGCGTCTCGTCCACCCACAGCCGCCGCAGACGGCCCACCCGGTGTGCGGCGAGGGCCACGGCGAAGGCGGTGCCCTCGCCACCGGACACCAGCCGCCCGGTGTTGCAGTGGGTGAGGATCCGGTGGCTGCCGCCCGGCAGCAGCTCGTCCAGCAGCGCGAGTCCGTGCCGGGCCATGCGCGCGCTGGCCTCGGCGTCGGCCCGGTGCAGCTCCTTGGCGGCGGCCAGCGCCGCGGCTCCCGCCTCCGCGACTCCTCCGCCCTTCTCGACCACGGCCCGGTACGCCCCGGCCGCCAGCCGCACTCCGTAGCCCAGATTGACCGCGGTGGGCCTGGCCCCCGCGAGCAGCGCCGCCGCCTCGTCCACGTCGAAGCCACGAGCCGCGGCGAGCGCCACCCCGTAGGCCCCGGCGATGCCGAGCAGCGGCGCTCCTCGTACCGCCAGCTTCTGGATGGCCAGCACAAGGCCCGGCACATCGGTGCAGACCAGCTCCATCTCCTCGGCGGGCAGCCGGGTCTGGTCCAGGAGGACCAGTACGGGGCCCTCCGGCGGCTCGTCCCAGCGCAGCGAAGGTATGCCCGAAGGGCCGGGCCCTGCCGTGGTTCGCACGTCCTGATCAGCCATCCGCCCAGTCTGCCCCGGAAGCCGCCGACAATTGAAGGTGCCAACGAGATACGGGGGCAGGTCCATGGCCGGGATCCACGTGACACCATGGCAGCCAACCCGAAGGAGCCGGCGTGCGCAGCCGGTCCCGCGACCAATCCACGAGGTGGACGACCGTGAACGACTCTCCGGGCTGGGCCTCGCCCGGATCGCCCTCCTCCGACGGCGAGAACACCGGCGGCGAGCACACCGGCGGCGAGAACTCCGGCACGCCTGCGACTCCGGAGCACTCCGACCGGGCCCGTGCCTCCTCGAAGTGGTCCCAGGACCAGCCCCCGGCCGCCCAGTGGTCCTCGCCGGGCGCCGGCGGCCCGACGCCTCCGCAGCAGGCTCCCGGCTGGGGTGGGGGGCCACAGGGCCAGGGAGCTTGGGGACAGGTCCCCGGGCAGCCCCCGAGCGGCCACTGGAACCAGAACTACGGCCGCCCGCCGGCCGCGAAGCCCGGCGTCATCCCGCTGCGCCCGCTGGGTGTCGGCGAGATCCTCGACGGCGCCGTCTCCACGGCGCGCGCCCACTGGCGAACAGTGCTCGGCCTCACGCTGACGGTCGCGGTGATCTCGCAGATCGCCCAGCTCCTCGCCACCCGCTATCTCGTACCGGCCCCGGCCTCGATCAACCCGAACGCCACCGGCACCGAAGCCGTCAACCAGGCCGTCGACGCGATGCGGTCCAGCCTCGTCGATCTGCTGCCGCCGCTGGTGATCGGTCAGTTCGCCACGCTGTTCACCACGGCCGTCCTCACCATCGTGGTCAGCCGTTCCGTGCTGGGGCGTCAGGTGAGCCTGGGAGACGCCTGGGGCGAGGCCCGGCCGCGGCTCCTGAGCCTGCTGGGCCTGCTGGCCCTGCTGTTCGTCATGGTCGGAGCGATCATGACCGTGGGCATCCTGCCCGGTCTGCTCGTCGGGGGTGCCGGAGGCCTCGCGCTGGCGCTGCTCGGCGGCACCGCCGCGTTCGTGGCCGCGCTGTGGCTGTACATCCGCTTCAGCCTCGCCCCTCCGGCGCTGATGCTGGAGAGGCAGAGCATCGTCCAGTCCCTGCGGCGCTCCGCCAAGCTGGTCAACGGCTCCTGGTGGCGCATCTTCGGCATCATCTCGTTGACGTCGGTGCTGACGGTCATCGTCTCGATGATCATCATGATCCCGTTCGCGCTCGCCGCGACGGCGGTGGACAGCAGTTCCTTCCACGGCCTCCTCGACGGCACCACTCCCGATTTCAACTGGGCCTACTCGATCGTCTCCGGCATCGGTGCCGTGATCGGATCGGCGATCACCTACCCGATCGCGGCCGGCGTCAGCGTCCTGCTCTACATCGACCAGCGCATCCGCCGCGAGGCCCTCGACCTCGAACTGGCCCGCGCCGCGGGTGTTCCCGGCTACGAGACACCCAGGAGCTGATGCAGTGTCAGAAGCGGGGGGCTTCATCACAGCACGACTCCTGAACGGCACATCCGGCACTCCTCCGGTGGACATCGGACGCGAGCCCGCACGCGAGGCGGCCCGGCGCGAACTGTCCGACCCGGCGTACCACCAGAACGATCCGAGCCTTCTCCAGAGGGGGCTCAACAAGTTCTGGGACTGGGTCGGTTCACTCTTCGACTCCGCCTCCGTGGCCACCCCCGGCGGCCCACTCGGCCTGATCGTGATCGTCGTCGCCGTCATCGCCCTGATCGCCGCGCTCTGGTGGCGCCTCGGCACTCCGCACCGGGCGGCCACCTCGGGCGGCACCGTCTTCGACGACCGCCCCCGCAGCGCCGCCGAACACCGCACCGCGGCCGCGGCACACGCCGCCGCCCGCCGCTGGAACGAAGCCGTCCAGGAACAGATGCGCGCCATCGTCCGCGCGCTCGAAGAGCGTGCCCTCCTCGACCCCCGCCCCGGCCGCACCGCCGACGAGGCCGCGGCCGAGGCCGGACGCACGCTGCCCGGCCACGCGGACCGATTGCACGCCGCAGCCCGCGCGTTCGACGACGTCACATACGGCGGCCGGACCGCCGACGAGCCGACATACATTCGGCTGCGTGACCTCGACCGGGACCTCGAACGCACCAAGCCCGCCCTGACTGACGCGAACCACCTGGTGGCCCCGTGACCGCCACCACGACCGCCCCCACCTCCACCTCGGTCACGGCCCGCCGCCTGTGGACCCGTACCCGCGGACTGGCCCTCGCCCTCGTCATCCTCATAGCCGCCGGAACAGCCCTCGCGGCGCTCCGCTCCGACGCCCAGCACGGCAGCCTCGACCCGCGCTCCGCCGACCAGTACGGCAGTCGAGCCGTCGCCGAACTCCTCAAGGCCCAGGGCGTCTCCACTCGCGTGGTCACCACGCTCGGCGAGGCGACAGCCGCCGCCGGGCCGGACACCACCCTCCTCATCACGGTCCCCGACCTCCTGACAGAGGGGCAGCAGCGCCAACTCCGCGCCGCCACCGCCGACTCCGGCGGCCGTACGATCCTCATCGCCCCCTCCTCTCCGTCGCTCGACATCCTTGCTCCGGGCGTACGCGCCGAGGACCCGGTCCCCGTCAAACCGCGCGACCCCGGTTGCACCCGGCCCGACGCCACCCGCGCGGGCCGCGCCGACACCGGCGGCATCCGTTACACGGGCCCCGAGGAGAACAACGACGGCTGCTACCCCGCCGAGGGCCTGCCCACCCTGCTCCGCACCCCGGCGGCACACGGGCAGGGGGACACGGTCCTGATGGGCGCGCCCGACCCACTCCTCAACCATCGCCTCGACGAGGAGGGCAACGCCTCCCTCGCCCTCCAGCTCCTCGGCACTCGTTCGCATGTGGTCTGGTACCTCCCCTCGCTCGGCGATGTGTCGGCCGCCGACGGCGGCAAACGCTCCTTCTTCGACCTGATCCCGTCCGGCTGGCTGTGGGCCACCCTCCAACTCGCCCTGGCCGCTGTCCTCGCGATCGTCTGGCGCGCCCGTCGGTTCGGCCCGCTCGTCAGCGAGCGGCTCCCGGTCGCCATCCGCGCGTCCGAAGCGACCGAAGGCCGCGCCCGCCTCTACCGCAAGGCCAACGCCCGCGACCGCGCGGCCGACACCCTGCGCTCGGCCACCCGCAGCCGCTTGGCCCCCCTCCTCGGCGTGGCCGCCTCGGCGGCGCACTCCCCCGAAGTCCTCGTCCCGGCCGTCTCCGCCCGGCTCCCCGCGGCCGGCCGCGATCCCCTTTCCCTGCTCTTCGGCCCAACCCCGGCCGACGACGCCGCACTTGTCCGCCTCGCGGACGAACTGGACGCCCTCGAAAGAGAGGTACGCACTTCATGAGCGACCGCACCCCGGAGGCCACGGCGAACCCGGACAGCGCCCGCGCTTCCCTCGAAGCCCTGCGCGCCGAGATCGCCAAGGCCGTCGTCGGCCAGGACTCCGCCGTCACCGGCCTCGTCGTCGCCCTCCTCTGCCGCGGCCATGTGCTGCTCGAAGGCGTGCCGGGTGTCGCCAAGACCCTCTTGGTGCGCGCCCTGGCCGCCTCGCTCGAACTCGACACCAAGCGCGTTCAGTTCACCCCCGATCTGATGCCGAGCGACGTGACCGGCTCCCTCATCTACGACGCCCGCACGGCAGAGTTCTCCTTCCAGCCCGGCCCGGTCTTCACCAATCTGCTGCTCGCGGACGAGATCAACCGGACTCCGCCCAAGACCCAGTCCTCCCTCCTCGAAGCCATGGAGGAACGCCAGGTCACGGTCGACGGCACCCCGCGCCTCCTGCCCGACCCGTTCCTGGTCGCCGCCACCCAGAACCCGGTCGAATACGAGGGCACATATCCACTGCCCGAGGCCCAACTGGACCGCTTCCTGCTGAAGTTGACCGTCCCGCTGCCGTCTCGCCAGGACGAGATAAACGTCCTGTCCCGGCATGCGAACGGGTTCAACCCCCGTGACCTCCAGGCCGCAGGCATACGCCCGGTGGCCGGTCCCGCGGACCTCGAAGCCGCCCGCGCCGCCGTCGCCAAGACCTCGGTCTCGGACGAGATCGCCGGCTATGTCGTCGATATCTGTCGTGCCACGCGTGAATCCCCCTCGCTCAGCCTCGGGGTCTCCCCCCGAGGCGCCACCGCCCTGCTCTCCACGGCCCGGGCCTGGGCCTGGCTCACCGGGCGGGACTACGTCATCCCGGACGATGTGAAAGCCCTGGCACTCCCCACACTTCGCCATCGCATCCAACTGCGCCCCGAAGCGGAGATGGAGGGCGTCACCGCCGACTCCGTCATCACTTCCGTCCTCGCCCACGTCCCTGTGCCCCGCTGAGGCGACCCCATGGCCCTCACCGGACGCTCCGCACTCCTGGCCGCTCTCGGCTCCGTCCCGGTCGGCGTCTTCGCGCCGGGATGGACCGGCATGCTCGCGGTCAATGCTCCCCTTGCACTCGCAATTCTGTGCGACTACGCCTGCGCCGCGCCAGTGCGAAAGCTCCGATTCACCCGAAGCGGTGATACGTCAGTTCGACTGGGTGACGCGGCCACGGTCGACCTCACCATCACCAATCCCTCGAACCGCCGCCTTCGTGCCCAGGTCAGAGATGCCTGGCCGCCCAGCAGCTGGACCTCCGACACCGAACGTATGGCGTCCCGCCAGCCGTTGACGATCCCGGCCGGCGAACGGAGCCGACTCTCGACCGCGCTGCGCCCCACCCGCCGGGGCGACCGCCAAGCCGATCGCATCACGATCCGCTCGTACGGTCCTCTCGGGCTGGCCGCCCGCCAAGGCAGCCACGAGGTCCCCTGGACGGTACGGGTCCTGCCACCGTTCACCAGCCGCAAGCACCTGCCGTCCCGCCTGGCCCGACTACGCGAACTCGACGGCCGGACCAGCGTGTTGACCCGCGGCGAAGGCACCGAGTTCGACAGCCTCCGGGCATACGTCCCCGGCGACGACACCCGCTCCATCGACTGGCGCGCGACCGCCCGCCAGGGAAACGTCGCCGTACGCACCTGGCGTCCCGAGCGGGACCGCCACGTCCTGGTCGTCCTCGACACCGGGCGCACTTCAGCCGGCCGAGTCGGCGACGTACCCCGACTCGACGCGGCCATGGATGCCGCACTCCTGCTCGCCGCCCTCGCTTCACGCGCCGGCGACCGGGTCGACCTCCTCGCCTACGACCGCCGAGTACGCGCCCAGGTCCAGGGCCGAGCAGCAGGCGAACTCCTGCCCGCACTGGTCAACGCGATGGCCCCGCTCGAACCGTCGCTGGTGGAGACGGATGCGCGAGGCCTTTCCTCCGCCGCGTTGACGCACGCCCCGCGCCGCTCCCTCGTCGTACTGCTCACCAGCCTCGACACCGCGGCAGCAGAGGAGGGACTGCTCCCCGTCCTCCCCCAACTGACCCAGCGCCACACGGTGTTGGTGGCGGCCGTGGCCGACCCCCATATCCGGCAGATGGCAGCCGGCCGTGGCGATGTCGAGGCGGTTTACGAGGCGGGCGCGGCAGCCCAAACCCAAGAACAGCGCCGCCGCACAGCGGAGAAGCTCATGCGTCACGGTGCCACAGTCGTGGACGCCACTCCGGACGAACTGGCGCCGGCCCTGGCCGACGCCTACCTCGAACTCAAGGCGTCGGGCCGCCTGTAGGCCACGGGCGGGGCCGGTGAACGAGATGGCAATTGCCTTGTCTCTCGCTCCCGCCCCCATCCAACACTTCCGGAACACAGAAAAGCCCCGCACCGTGACCCTGGGGGTCTGGTGCGGGGCTTTTCCCAAAAATTGTTCGG
>NZ_NNBJ01000019.1:0-37893 GCF_002803085.1 Streptomyces sp. CB01201
CCGAACAATTTTTGGGAAAAGCCCCGCACCAGACCCCCAGGGTCACGGTGCGGGGCTTTTCTGCGTTTAAGGTCGAGTCATGCGCTATGACCTCATCATCTTCGACAACGACGGCGTGCTCGTCGACAGCGAGCCCATCTCGAACACCATCCTGTCCGGTTATCTGACCGAACTGGGCCACGCCACCTCGTACGAGGACTCCCTCCGTGACTACATGGGGGCCGCCATCCACCGCGTCCACGACCTGATCCAGGAACGCACCGGGCAGGCGCTGCCCGCCGACTTCGACGAGACGCTGCACGCCCGGATCTTCGCCGCGTTCGAGCGGGAGCTCCAGCCCGTCGCCGGCGTCACCGACGTACTCGGAAAGCTCGTGGCGGACGGGGTGCCGTACTGCGTGGCCTCGTCCGGGAGTCACGAGCGGATCAGGGTCGGGCACCTGAGGACCGGGCTCGACGAGTGGTTCGAGGACGAGTGGATCTTCTCGTCGGAGGACGTCGGGCGCGGCAAGCCGGCGCCGGACCTGTTCCTGCACGCGGCCGAGCGGATGGGCGTCGCCCCCGAGCGGTGCGTCGTCGTCGAGGACAGCCCCCTCGGCGTCGAGGCGGCGCGGGCTGCGGGGATGGACGTGTACGCGTTCACGGCGATGACGCCGGCCGAGCGGCTCGCCGGGGCCAACGGGTACTTCGGCGACATGGGACAGCTACTCGGATTGCTCGGGTGATCTCTCTACCCAGGAGTAAGTAACGGCCCTAGGCTGTGCCGCCATGACAGACGTACGCCTGCGGCACGGCAGGGCGTCCCTGGCGGTGAGTTTCTTCGCGCAGGGCATGGCTTTCGCCCTCCTGGTGACGCGCATACCCGCGATCCAGGACCGGTACGGAATATCCGACGGGCTGCTGCCCGTCTTCCTCGCGGCCGTGCCGATCCTCGCGGGGGTCGGCAGCGTCTGCACCGAGCAGCTGATCAAGCGGGTGCGGCCGAGCGTGGTGCTGCGGTTCGCGCAGCCCGCCGTGCTCCTGGCGCTGCTCGGCGCCGGCGCGGGCGACCGGATGTGGCAGGCCGCGCTGTCGCTCGGCGCGTTCGGGCTGGCGGTGGGGGCCCTCGACGCCTCCATGAACATGCTGGGGGTCAGCCTCCAGCGCACGTACGGGCGCAGCATCATGCTCGGGTTCCACGCCTCGTACAGTCTCGGCGGGATCGGGGGTGCCTCGCTGGCCTGGGTGGGGGCGCACTGGCACCTGTCGCTGCTCGTGTCGTATCTGCCCGTCGTGGCCGTGCTGCTGCCGGTGTGTCTGGTGGCGAGCCGCTGGTACGTGGACGGGGAGCCGGCCGGTGAAGTGGCCGAGGGGGTGGCCGAAGGGGTGCCCGGGGCCAAGCCCGTCGTCTTCCGGCTGTTGTTGCCGCTGTGCCTGGTGATGAGCTTCGCGTACATCGGGGATTCGACGGTCTCCAACTGGAGTGCCAAGTACCTCCAGGACACGCTGGGCAGTTCCGAGCAGCTCTCGACCGTTCCGTACAACGTCTACATGGTGACCACGCTGCTCGGGCGGGCCGCCGGGGACTTCGGGGTGCGGAGGTTCGGGGCGGTGGCCGTGGTGCGGCTCGGGACGGTGCTCGCGGCTGCCGGGTTCGGTGTGGTGGCCCTCGCGCCGGGGCCCTGGGTGGGCATGGCCGGATTCACCCTGCTCGGGTTCGGGCTCTGCGTGATCGTGCCGCAGACGTTCGCCGCGGCCGGACGGCTGTTCCCGGAGGCCAGCGATGCCGCGGTCGCGCGGCTCAACATCTTCAACTACGTGGGGTTCCTCGTGGGCTCGCCGCTCGTGGGGGCGCTCGGTGACGCCTGGAGCTATCGGGGGGCGATGCTCGTGCCGATGGTCCTGGTGCTCCTGACGCTGGTGTACGCCCGTTCGTTCGGCTCGGAGGCCGCCCGATACGGTGGCGGGCATGAGCGGCCGCGCACTGTTGATGTGGGATGAAGCTGTCACGCGCTACGACTTCGGGTCGAGCCATCCGATGGACCCGGTGCGGCTCGCGCTGACCATGGGTCTGGTGCGGGCGTACGGGCTCGACAAGCGGCTGGACATCGTCGCGGCGCCGCCCGCGGGGGACTCGACGCTGCGGCTCGTGCACCGGCAGGACTACGTCGATGCCGTACGGGCCGCGTCCGCGAACCCGCGTGCGGCCGACATCGCGTACGGGCTCGGGACGGTGGACGATCCCGCCTTCGCCGGGATGCACGAGGCGTCCGCGCTGATCGCCGGGCAGTCCGTGGCCGCGGCCGAGGCGGTGTGGGCGGGGGAGGCCGCGCACGCGGTCAACTTCGCCGGCGGCCTGCATCACGCGATGCCGGGCGGGGCGGCCGGGTTCTGCATCTACAACGACGCCGCGCTCGCGATCGCGCGGCTGCTTGAGCTGGGCGTCGAGCGGGTCGCGTACGTGGATGTCGACGTGCACCACGGGGACGGGGTGCAGGCGGCGTTCTGGGAGGATCCGCGGGTCCTGACCGTCTCGATGCACGAGCACCCCCGGATGCTGTTCCCCGGGACCGGCTGGCCCGAGGAGACCGGGGCGGACGGGCCGGGCGAGGGGTCCGCGGTCAATCTCGCGCTGCCGGCCGGGACGGGGGACGAGGGGTGGCTGCGGGCGTTCCACGCGGTGGTGCCGGAGCTCATCGCCGATTTCCGGCCACAGGTCCTCGTCACCCAGCACGGGGCCGACACGCACTTCGAGGATCCGCTGGCCCACCTGGCCGTGTCGCTGGACGCCCAGCGGGCCGTACAGGCGGCCTGCCACTCGCTGGCGCACGAGTACGTCGAGGGGGCGAAGTGGGTGGCGCTCGGGGGTGGCGGCTACTCGGTGGTGGACGTGGTGCCGCGGTCCTGGACGCATCTGGTGGGGATCGCGGGACATGCGCCGGTCGATCCCGAGTCGGTGGTGCCCTCGTCGTGGCGCGATGAAGTGTACGCGCGCACAAGGGAGTTGGGGCCGGGCCGGATGACGGACGGGCGGACCGTGGCGTGGCGGTCCTGGGACGAGGGGTACGACCCGGCGAACCGGCTCGACCAGGCGGTGCTCGCCACGCGGCGGGCCGCGTTTCCGCTGCGCGGGCTGCTGCCGTAGGGCCTGGCCGCCGAGGCGCCTTTCGACGGATGCGGCTGCTGCCGCAGGACCCGGCGGCCGCGACGCCGTTACGCCAACTGTGGGGCAGCACAAGGAAATTGGTGCCCCGGCGGGCTCACTGCGGGAGCATCGTCGGGTGTTGAGCATCGGGGCGCTGCGGGCGCATCTTCTGGCGGCCGGACTGGCCGGGCCGGTGGCCACCTCGCGGGAGGAGAGCCTGCGCAGCTACCGGCTGTTCGCGGCGCGGGATCCCCGGGTCATGCTCGGGCTCGACCCCGAACGGGGTTGGGGCGAAAGGGACTTGCTGCGCCTGATGGCGGACAAGTGCGGGGTGAGCGACGATCCCCGGCATGTGAGCGGGCCCGATGTCATCGACCCGGAGCGGACGCTGGCGGGGCTCGACGCCTTCGCGGAGCGGCTCGGCGAGGTGGCCGGGCGGCGCGGCGCGGTGCTCCTCGGCACCGGGCATCCGCACCGGCTGCTGGGGTTCTACGTCGCGTTGGCGGACGCTTTGTCGGCGGCGGGGTGCTCTGTCCTCACCCCCGCGCAGGGTAGCTCTGTCGACATAACGACCCGGTTCGGGGTACGTACGTACAACCTTGACTACGTACGGGGAGTCGCGTTGGTGCGGGAACCCGGCGCGCGGGGAGCCGGTGGCGAGACCGGCGCACACACCCATTCCCCGCTCCCGATCCGGCTCGCCCTGGGGGCTGCGGCGGGGGGTTCCGGAGGGGTTCCCGACCTTGTGATCGGAGATCACGGATGGGTCTGCGGAGCAGGTCAGCTCGGTATTGAGGCGGTCGGTCTGGCCGATACGGACGACCCCGCGCTGTTCGTCGGCGAGGCCGAGGGGCGGGTGGCCGTGGCCGTTCCGCTTGATGACGCCGTGCGGTCCGATTACTACCGCCCGCTTACTCGCTATGTACTCAATCGAGCGTGTCTGTCACAGTAGGCGGCCGATCGCAGCTCCTCTTCCCCACTCGCACCACCCGCACCTAGTCTGGGGAGTGAGCGCACAGCGACGTTGAGTCACCGGAGGGGAAGCCGGTGCGCGTTCGGTGCGGAAGGTACAGGTGGGTCATGGCTGCTGGGAGTGACAGGCCTCTCAACGAGGTCAAGTTCCTGACCGTGGCGGAAGTCGCCTCGGTGATGCGAGTGTCGAAGATGACCGTGTACCGCTTGGTGCACAGCGGTCATCTGCCGGCGATCAGGGTGGGCAGGTCCTTCCGGGTCCCGGAGCAAGCAGTTCACGAGTATCTCCGCGAGTCCTTTGTGGGGGTGGAAACAGCCTGACGGAGCCTCGCGCTCCCCTCGGATTACGTCCCTCACTCGGCGGCAGGTAGGCTAGGCCGACGTAGGTCGTGTGGGCCCAGACGCCCCGCACCAAGTGAGAAGAAGTGAGCGAGGGTAGTCGTGGGCTCTGTTATCAAGAAGCGGCGCAAGCGGATGGCCAAGAAGAAGCACCGCAAGCTGCTCAAGCGCACGCGCGTTCAGCGTCGCAACAAGAAGTAAGCGAGCGCTGTTCGTGAGTTCACAGCCCTCCCGCCGGATGATCGGTGGGAGGGCTGTGGCGTATCCGGACGCGGTCGCCGAGGCGGTTTCTCGGCCATGCGCGGGCACGGGGTCATCGCCGCGCAACATCCAGCCGCTACGGTGGCGCACAGGGCGTAGGGGCGTACCTAAGGCCGAAGGAAGGCGCTGATCTTGGGGAAGGTCGTGCTCGTCACCGGAGTGGCCCGGCAGCTGGGCGGTCGCCTTGTGCGGCGGATCCAGCGCGATCCCGAGGTCGACCGGGTGATCGGGGTCGATGTCGTCCGGCCGGAGCACCCATTGGGCGGTGCCGATTTCGTGCGGGCGGACATCCGCCAGCCGGCGATCGCCCGCGTGCTCGCCGAGTACGCGGTGGACACCGTCGTGCACATGGATGTGACCGGGACGCCGCTCGGCTCCGGCGGCGGCCGTGCCACGGTCAAGGAAACCAACGTCATCGGGACGATGCAGCTGCTCGGCGCCTGCCAGAAGTCGCCGACGGTCAGACGGCTCGTCGTGAAGTCGAGCACCAGCGTGTACGGGTCCGCGCCGCGCGATCCCGCGGTGTTCACCGAGACGACGCCGCCCAAGTCGCTGCCCAGCGGCGGCTTCGCGAAGGACGCCGTCGAGGTCGAGGGCTATGTGCGCGGCTTCGCCCGGCGCCGGCCGGACGTCGCGGTGTGCGTCCTGCGGTTCGCGAACATCCTGGGGCCGAGCGCCGATTCACCGCTCGCCGAGTACTTCTCGCTGGCCGTGCTGCCGACCGTCCTCGGCTACGACCCGCGGCTCCAGTTCGTCCACGAGGACGACGTCATCGACGTGCTGCGCATCGCCTCCGGCGAGCCGCGGCGCGGCACGCTCAACAGCGGCACCTTCAACGTCGCGGGGGAGGGCGTGCTGCTCCTGTCCCAGTGCTCGCGGCGCCTCGGCCGGCCCACGGTGCCGGTGCTGCTCCCGGCGGTGCGCTGGGTCGGGACGGCGCTCAGAACGGTCGGGGTGACCGACTTCTCGCCGGAGCAGATTCGTTTGCTCACGCACGGCAGGGTGGTCAGTACCCTCCAGATGCGCGAGACACTGGGCTACGAACCCAAGTACACGACCGCCGAGACGTTCGCCGACTTCGCCCGCAGCCGGGGCCCGGGGCTGCTGCCGCCGGACTCGCTGGCCAGGGCTGTGGACCGGGTGGCGGGGCTGCCGTTCGCGCCCTTCCCGGGCGGGACGCGAGCCCGGGCCACCACCCCTTCGAACGCGGAATGAGGAGCGCACCAACGATGGCGGACGCCAAGGTCATCCCGTTCGACGACGACCGCTCGCGCCAGAGCGCGCAGCGCACCGGCCGCAGGCGTGCGGTCCCGGGCCGCCGCAAGGCCGAGCCCGGGCCGCAGCCGCTCGCTGCACCCGCTGTACCCACTGCACCCGTCAGTGCCCTGCCCGGGGCCCAGGAGGGCGCGGAGCGGGCCGCGGAGCCCTCTGCGGAGGCACCGCGGGAACAGGGCGGCTGGGACCGGCGGATCGCCGGCGGCCTGTCGTTCCTGCGGCGGCGGATCACGGGTGAGTACGACGTCGACGAGTTCGGCTACGACAAGGAGCTCACCGACCAGGTCCTGATGTCGGTGCTGCGGCCGTTCTACGACAAGTACTTCCGGGTGGAGGTGAAGGGCGTCGAGAACATCCCGGCCGAGGGCGGGGCGCTGGTCGTCGCCAACCACTCCGGGACGCTTCCGCTGGACGGCCTGATGATGCAGGTGGCCGTGCACGACCACCATCCGGCGGGCCGCCATCTGCGGCTGCTCGCGGCGGACCTGGTGTTCATGCTGCCGGTCGTCAACGAGCTGGCCCGCAAGGCCGGTCACACCCTTGCCTGTTCGGAGGATGCCGAGGCGCTCCTGGAGCGGGGCGAGGTGGTGGGCGTGATGCCCGAGGGGTTCAAGGGGATCGGCAAGCCGTTCGGCGAGCGGTACAAGTTGCAGCGCTTCGGGCGGGGCGGCTTCGTGTCGACCGCGCTGAAGACGGGCACGCCGATCGTGCCGTGTTCGATCGTGGGGGCCGAGGAGATCTACCCCATGATCGGCAACGCCAAGACGCTGGCCCGCCTTCTCGGCTTCCCGTACTTCCCGATCACGCCGACGTTCCCTTGGCTGGGCCCGGCCGGCCTGGTGCCGCTGCCGACGAAGTGGACGATCCAGTTCGGCGAGCCGATCCCGACGGACGGCTATCCGCCGGAGGCGGCGGAGGACCCGATGCTGATGTTCAACCTGACCGACCAGGTGCGCGAACAGATCCAGCACACGCTGTACAAGCTGCTCGTGCAGCGGCGGTCCGTGTTCTTCTGACGGTTGCCGTTCTGCCGGTGCGTACGGGAGCGGCTTCCGGTACGCGTGTGAGGGATGCGCGTGTGACGGATACGCGTGTGAGGGGCCGGGAAATGTCCCGGCCCCTCACACGTTCGCGCACGTACTTCAGGCTCCGGCTAGTCCGCCTTCTCCTCGTCGATGCCCAGGCCCGGCAGCAGGCCCGGCAGGAGCGGGGGCAGGGTGACGTCCGGCACCGGAGGCTTGGCCGACTTGTGGGGCGGGGCGGGGGTGGTGCTGCCCGTACCCGGCTCGAACAGGCCGCCCGTGTTTCCGCCCAGGAGGCCCTCGTTCGAGGGCGAGCCGGACGGTTGCTGCGGCGGCTTTCCGCTCTGGCCGGGGGTGCTGTGGCCGGAGGCGCTGGACGAGGACGGCGCGGACGGGCGGGTCGCGCCCGAGGTGCCGCCGGGGTGCGAGGTGGTGTCCTGCCGGGTGTGCGTCTTGGAGGACGTCTTGGGCAGCAGCGACTGAAGCGGCTGAACCTCTTGGTCTATGGCGGTGAAGACCGACGTCACCTTGTTGCCGACGTCGTTCAGCTGCGGGGGCAGCTTGCCGCGCAGTTTGCTCCAGGTCTCGCGGTGCGCCTGGGAGAAGGAGTTGAGCGCGGCGATGGGGCCGATGGAGCCGTCCCGGGCGTAGGCCTGGTGCAGCAGGCGGTGGCCCTCGGAGGCGTCGTGCTCCATGCCGCTGAGGGCGCGCCGGACCTCGCCGAGCTGCTCGTGATTGAGGTCGCCGGAGCGCCCTCTCTCCAGCAGGCGTCTCGCCTCGGAGAGCCGGGTCGAGGCCTGGTCGAGGTAGAGCTCACCCCGGCTGGCGTCGTCGTCGGCCATGCCGAGCTTGAGGTCTTCCATGCCCCGCTTCAGCCCGTACAGGGAATCACCGGGGAGGGCGTCGGAACTGGCAGCGGCCACTCCGCTGAACGCGCCCGCGGCCACGCCGATGCTGAGCCCCCCCGCCGCAATGCCCTTGGACCAGCGGGAGCGGGGTCGCAATTTCCGGAGCGACGTCGCCCGGTGGGCGCCGCGGCCGGTCCGCTGCTCGGGCACCTGAGGGTCGGCGGCACCGCCGCCGGCGAACATTCGCTCCATCTCGGCCATGAGCAGCGCCCGCTGCTCGATCTTGACCTGCGGGTCCATCTCCGGTTTCGGCAGTTCGCCGAGCCCACCCGCCAGGGTCAACAGCCCGCCGGTGTCGGCCTGTTCGGCCGGCCCGGTCTCGGGTGTCTCCTGGTCGGCCGCCGAGGCTTCTTCCAGGGCCTGGGCGAAGGCGTTCGCCCGCCGGTGCGCCGATACGTTCGCGATCACTGGCGGCACCTCCTCTCGTCATCACGGTCGACTCCCCAAGGGGCCTGGAAGGTTGCACGCCTTGAGCACATCCACACGATCGAGTGAGCAGCTGTGGGCATGGCGTGACCGCAGGGAGCCTGCATCCCGCACAACGACGGACGCGGCACTTGGGTTACGGACGAAAGATGAGACGAAAGATGATCGGACCACAGCGTCATCGAATGCTCACGGACGGTGAGTTGGACCCGCCTGGGGCGGGTCGTCGGGTGGTTCCGGAAGGCCGGGCGATCAGCGAGCGTCGTCCGGCAGGAGC
This sequence comes from Streptomyces sp. CB01201, assembly GCF_002803085.1. GTDB lineage: Bacteria > Actinomycetota > Actinomycetes > Streptomycetales > Streptomycetaceae > Streptomyces > Streptomyces hundungensis. Next base: position 8,604 of record NZ_NNBJ01000019.1, read on the forward strand.
CGGGCCAGGGTGCGTACGGCCCGGTACTGGAGGGTCTTGATCGCGCCCTCGTTCTTGCCCATGACCCGGGCGGTCTCGGCGACCGAGAGGCCCTGGAGGAACCGCAGGGTGACGCACTCCTGCTGCTGGGGATTGAGCTTGCGCACGGCTTCGAGCAGGGCGGCGTTGGAGAGCGACTCCAGGACGGAGTCCTCGGGGGAACGCTCGACCTCGTTGGCGTCGAGCATTTCGCCGGTGGTCACTTCGAGCCGGAAGCGGCTCGACTTGAAGTGGTCGGCGACCAGGTTGCGCGCGATCGTGACCAGCCAGGCGCCGAAGTCGCGGCCCTGCCAGGTGAAGGTGGAGATCCGGCGCAGGGCGCGCAGGAACGTCTCGCTGGTGAGGTCCTCGGCCGTCGCCTTACCGCCGACGCGGTAGTAGATGTAGCGGTAGACGGTGTCGCTGTACTGGTCGTAGAGCCGGCCGAAGGCGTCGGCCTCACCGGCCTGGGCGCGCTCGACGAGGTCCATCATGCGGGCGCTGTCGCTGTCGGCGGTGGGCCGGCGGGCGGTGGGCGTCGCGGACGTGCCCGTGCTGCGGCCGCCGCTCCGTCTACCGACTGCGGCACCACCGTCGGCCAGGGCGTAGCAGGGCCCGACGGGTGTTGCGGTGGCGAAGGCAGGGGCGCCGGCGTACGCGGTGGGGACGAAGACGCGCAGGCGGTCGACGACCGCCCCGCGCAGCGTAGCCAGGCCCGAGGCGTCAACCCCGACGTGTGGGTACACGGGACTCCCAGAGGCAGAGCTTCCATCACGTGCAGTGCGGAACTGTTCACCCATCGTGGCGATGTGCGGGTTCCGGATTGCGTCTGAGGAGAATAACGCTTCGTGCAGGGAGCGCTACACCCAGTTGCTCAAATCGTCGATTCCGTCGCTTCTGTTACGTCTATGCGTCTGTTCAAGTCGCACATCGTGAGCGGAAGTTGATCGAGTTGCTTTCGGATCTGTCCGCGCCGGAGATCTGTTGTGCCCGGGTGTGGGCAACGGGGCTGGCGGGCCAAGGGGGTGGGGGCGAAACCCACACAATCGAATATTCCGGCGGGCTGACGGCGGCCGGCAGGCGCGCGTGGCTGCGGACAGTGGCGAAAGGGCCCCCGGGCGCGCCCGGCCCGGACGGCGCCGGCCGGCTCCGGCTAGCGCCGGCGGCGGTGCAGGGCGACGGCTGCGGCCGTGCCGCCCGCCAGCGCGCCGACCCCGGCCGCGGCCGGGATGCCGACCTTCGCGGCCTTGCGGCCGGTGCGGTAGTCCCGCAGCCGCCACTCGCGCTCGCGGGCGTGCTTGCGGAGTTTGGCGTCGGGGTTGATGGCATAGGGGTGGCCGACGAGCGAGAGCATCGGGATGTCGTTGTGCGAATCGCTGTACGCGGCACACCGGCTGAGGTCGAGCCCCTCGGCGGCGGCGAGCGCCCGGACCGCCTCGGCCTTGGCGGGCCCGTGCAGCGGTTCGCCCACCAGGCGTCCCGTATAGACGCCGCCGACGGACTCGGCGACCGTGCCGAGCGCGCCGGTCAGGCCGAGACGGCGGGCGATGATCGTGGCGGTCTCGACCGGTGCGGCCGTCACCAGCCAGACCTTCTGGCCGGCGTCCAGGTGGGCCTGGGCGAGCGCGCGGGTGCCGGGCCAGATGCGGTCGGCCATGTACTCGTCGTAGATCTCCTCGCCGATCGACATCAGCTCGGAGACGCGGTGGCCCTTGACGATGGACAGCGCGCTGTCGCGGGCGTCCTGCATGTGCTCGGGGTCCTCGACGCCGGCCAGCCGGAACCAGGCCTGCTGCCAGGCGAAGCGGGCGAGCTCGCGGCGCTGGAAGAACTTCCGCTTGTACAGGCCGCGCCCGAAGTGGAACAGGGCGGCGCCCTGCATCACGGTGTTGTCGAGGTCGAAGAAGGCGGCGGCCAGGTCGTCCCCGACGACGGGGAACTCGGGCTCCGACGGGGTCTCGTCGGCGTTGGCCTGTGCCAGTTCCGCCAGCTCTGCCAGTTCCTGCGAGGACTTGCGGGCTGCCTCGGCTGCGGCCTCGCCGGCCAGCACGCTGCGTGCTGTCGCCGAGCGCCTACGAGGGGTGAGCCATCCCAGTACGGCCATGCCGTGAGCATAGCCAGTCTGTTCGGGACTTCCCGACGCGTCGGTATGCGATGGCGTGAACTCTCCGAGGCCGTCGTGTTAAGCGGACGATCCGGGCTTATGGGTCCCCGGGGTGCCCGGGGCGGGAGAATGGAAGGCATGAGTCCCTTGCTGCGACGTACGAAGAAGCCGGGCGGGAACCCTGCCGACCGGGTGGTCACCTTGATCGGGAAGCCCGGTTGCCATCTGTGCGACGACGCCCAGGAGGTGATCGAGGCCGTGTGCGCCGAGACGGGCGCGGCCTGGGAGAAGAAGGACATCACGCAGGACGAGGCGCTGCACAAGGAGTACTGGGAGCAGATCCCGGTCGTGCTCGTCGACGGCGAGCAGCACACCTTCTGGCGCGTGGACCCCGTACGTCTCAAGACCGCGCTGACCGGTTGAACCCGGGCGGTCGACCGCTTTTTCCGGGGCGCTCGGCCCTGAGCGGTTGAGCAGCCAAATGATGGGGATCGCAATAGTTGCGGTTACCATCGTGGTCGTTTTGCTGTGATTCGGGGGTATCGCTGTGAGGAGAGTGTGCGGCTTTGCCCCCTTCGGGTCCTGAACGGACTGAACCCGTCTGCGGTTCCGCGATTCCCTCCTCGACTCGCGTGAGCCCGGTCACTTTGCTCGGACAAAGCGGACACCATCTTTGTGCACGCGTTCACAAAGACATAGCCTGCATCCGACGGGGCGGCCTTGGGACATGTGGCCGCCTACAGCCCCGCTCATCCCGCAGGAGCACCGTGGCAACTGGCCGAACTCACCGACCGGCGACCCGAAGCCGAGGAATCCCCGAGGCCACCGTCGCCAGGCTTCCGCTGTATCTGCGTGCGCTCACCGGTCTCTCCGAGCGCTCCGTGCCGACGGTCTCCTCGGAGGAACTCGCGGCCGCCGCGGGGGTCAACTCCGCGAAGCTGCGCAAGGACTTCTCGTACCTCGGGTCGTACGGCACCCGTGGCGTCGGGTACGACGTCGAGTATCTCGTCTACCAGATCTCCCGGGAACTGGGGCTGACCCAGGACTGGCCGGTTGTGATCGTCGGTATCGGTAACCTCGGCGCGGCCCTCGCCAACTACGGCGGCTTCGCCTCGCGTGGTTTCCGGGTCGCCGCCCTGATAGACGCCGACCCCGCGATGGCCGGGAAGCCGGTGGCCGGGATGCCGGTGCAGCACACCGACGACCTGGAGAAGATCATCAGCGAGAACGGCGTCTCCATCGGGGTCATCGCGACCCCGGCGGGCGCCGCCCAGCAGGTCTGCGACCGGCTGGTCGCGGCCGGGGTGACCTCCATCCTGAACTTCGCGCCGACCGTGCTCTCGGTGCCCGACGGTGTCGACGTGCGCAAGGTCGACCTCTCCATCGAGCTCCAGATCCTGGCCTTCCACGAGCAGCGCAAGGCCGGCGAGGAAGCCGCCGTCGCCGAGGCGGCCGCCTCGGCCGCCGCCGTGGTGCCGCCGGTGCGCGCCGCGGGCAGTGGCCGGAAGGGACCGGACGGGGACATGCCCGCCGTGATGCCGGCATGAGCCTCCTGGTCGTCGGCCTCAGCCACCGCAGCGCCCCCGTCAGCGTCCTGGAGCGGGCCTCCCTCTCCGCGGACGCGCAGGCCAAGCTGCTCCACGACACCCTCGCCGCCGAGCCCGCCGCCGAGGCGGCCGTGCTCGCCACCTGCAACCGCATCGAGCTGTACGCGGACGTGGACAAGTTCCACGCGGGTGTCGCCGAGCTCTCCACGCTGCTCGCCCAGCACAGCGGCGTCGGCCTCGAAGAGCTCACCCCCTATCTCTACGTCCACTACGAGGACCGGGCCGTCCACCACCTCTTCTCGGTGGCCTGCGGCCTGGACTCGATGGTCGTCGGCGAGGGCCAGATCCTCGGCCAGATCAAGGACACCCTCGCGCTCGGGCAGGAACTGCACACCGCCGGGCGGCTGTTGAACGACCTGTTCCAGCAGGCGCTGCGGGTCGGCAAGCGCGCCCACAGCGAGACCGGCATCGACCGGGCCGGGCAGTCGCTCGTCACCTTCGGCCTTGAGCAGCTGGCCGCCGGGGCGCCCGTCGAGGACTGGGCCAAGGGCAAGCGCGCGCTGGTCATCGGCGCGGGTTCGATGTCCTCGCTCGCCGCCGCGACGCTCGGCCGGATCGGCATCGACGAGGTCGTGGTCGCCAACCGCACCCACGCCCGCGCCGAGCGCCTGGCCGAGATCCTCGGCGAGTCGGGCACGGCCGCCCGAGCCGTGCCGATGGCCGATGTGGCGCGGGAACTGACACGAGTCGACATCGCGGTGTCCTGTACGGGCGCCACGGGTCTGGTGCTGACCGGCGAGGCCGTCGCCGCCGCGGTCGGCGAGAGCCTGGTGGACCCGGTGCCGCTCGTGGATGTCGCGCCGGCCCCGGGGTGCCCCGTGGGCTTCTCCGGCTCGGCGGCCGCGGGTGCCGCGGTGGCCGGGTTCGGGGTGGTCGACGAGGCGCTCAGGGCCGACGGCGCGACCGCCGAAACGGACGCCGACTCCCTTGAGCTGCACGGCAGTTGGGCCGAGAACACCCAGCGGCGGATCCCGCGCGAGCGCCGCGACGTTCCGGTACCGGCCGGGCCCGTGAAGCTGGCGCTGCTCGACCTCGCGATGCCGCGGGACATCGACGCCGCCGTGCACCGGGTGCCCGGGGTGCGGCTCGTCGACATCGAGTCGCTCGCCGAGGCCTCCGCCGACGCCCCGATGGCCGCCGACGTGGACCGGGTGCGCGCGATCGTCTCCGACGAGGTGGCCGCGTTCGGCGCCGCCCAGCGGGCCGCGCACATCACGCCCACGGTGGTCGCGCTGCGCGCCATGGCCGCCGAGGTCGTGGCCGGCGAGGTCGCCCGCCTGGAGGGCCGGCTGCCGGACCTCGACGACAAGCAGCGCTCCGAGGTCACCCAGACCGTGCGCCGCGTCGTCGACAAGCTTCTGCACGCCCCGACCGTGCGGATCAAGCAGCTCGCGGCCGAGCCCGGCGGCGCCGGGTACGCGGACGCGCTGCGCACTCTCTTCGACCTCGACCCCGAGACGGTGGCCGCCGTCTCCCGGGCCGATCTGAACGACGCCGATGTCAAGAACCGAGGGCGGTCATGACCGAGAAAGCACTGAGACTCGGGACCAGGCGCAGCAAGCTCGCCATGGCCCAGTCCGGCCATGTGGCCGACGCCGTACGGCAGTTGACCGGACGTCAGGTCGAACTGGTGGAGATCACCACGTACGGCGACACCTCCCGCGAGCACCTCGCGCAGATCGGCGGCACCGGTGTGTTCGTCGTGGCGCTGCGCGAGGCGCTGCTGCGCGGCGACGTCGACTTCGCGGTGCACTCCCTCAAGGACCTGCCGACCGCCGAGCACCCCGACCTGGTGCTCGCCGCGATCCCGGCGCGCGAGGACGCGCGTGACGTGCTGGTCGCCCGCGACGGGCTGACCTTCGAGCAGCTTCCGGACGGCGCCCGCGTCGGCACCGGTTCGCCGCGCCGGATGGCACAGCTCAACGCGTACGCCCGCAGCCACGGCCGCACCATCGAGACCGTGCCGATCCGCGGCAACATCGACACCCGCGTCGGATACGTCACCAAGGGCGAGCTCGACGCGGTGGTCCTGGCCGCCGCCGGGCTCAACCGCATCGGACGCAGCGACGTCGTGACCGACTACCTGTCGGTCGACACCGTTTTGCCCGCCCCCGGCCAGGGGGCACTGGCGATCGAGTGCACGGCAGCCGATGCCGGCCTCGTCGCCACGCTCGCCGAGCTCGACGACCCGCTCACCCGGGCCGCCGTGACCGCCGAGCGGTCCCTGCTCGCCGCCCTGGAGGCCGGCTGTAGCGCACCTGTGGGTGCGTTGGCCGACCTTCTGGCCGACGGGCAGGTTGTTCATGAGATGCGCCTGCGCGGAGTTGTCGGTACCACCGACGGTTCCTCGCTGGTGCAGCTGTCCACCACCGGTCCCGTACCCACGTCGCACGACGAGGCGATGGCCCTCGGACGCGAACTCGCGGACGAGATGCTCGCCAAGGGTGCGGCCGGTCTTATGGGGGAGCGAGCACTTTGAGCCCCACGACCCACCCCACCGCAGCCGGAAACGTCACCTTCCTCGGTGCCGGACCCGGTGACCCCGGGCTGCTGACGCTGCGCGCCGTGGAGGCGCTGGCGTCCGCCGACGTCCTGATCGCCGAGCCGGCTGTGCTCGACGTTGTTCGCGCGCATGCGCGGGCAGGTGTGGACACGCCTCAGCTGACGGTTATTGACGAGGCGTCAACAACCGCCGGGATCCCTGTGTTGCGGGATGCCGCCAATCTTGTCATGGAGGCCGCGCGCTCCGGCAGGCGGGTCGTCCGTGCGGTGTCCGGCGACCCGGGCCTGGACGGCGACGCGGCCGGCGAGATGCTGGCCTGTGCCTCCGAGGGCATCCCCTTCGAGGTGGTGCCGGGCGTGGCCGCCGCGGTCGGTGTGCCGGCGTACGCCGGTGTGCCGCTGAGCGGGGCCGGTGGCGCCGACGTCCGCTTCGTCGACGCCCGTACCGCCTCCGAGCGGTGCTGGGCCGAGGTCGGTGCGAGCGACGGCACGGTGGTCGTGTCCACCACCCTGGAGACGGTCGCGGCCGCGGCCGGCGAGCTGGTGTCGGCGGGCCGTAAGCCCGACACCCCCATGACCGTGACGATCGCGGGCACCACGACCCGTCAGCGGACCTGGTCCGCGACGCTCGGCTCGGTCGCCCAGGTGCTCAAGCAGGCGAAGGTGCTGCCCTCGCCGGACGGGCACCAGGCGGTCATAGCCGTGGTCGGCGAGCGCAGTGCCCCCGCCCAGCGCGACCAGCTGTCGTGGTTCGAGTCCAAGCCGCTGTTCGGCTGGCGCGTGCTCGTACCCCGTACGAAGGAGCAGGCGGCCTCGCTCTCCGACCAGCTCAGGTCGTACGGAGCCGTGCCGCACGAGGTGCCGACGATCGCCGTCGAACCCCCGCGCACGCCCCAGCAGATGGAGCGCGCGGTCAAGGGTCTGGTGACCGGCCGGTACGAGTGGATCGCGTTCACCAGCGTCAACGCGGTGAAGGCGGTCCGCGAGAAGTTCGAGGAGTACGGGCTCGATGCCCGCGCCTTCGCGGGGATCAAGGTCGCCGCGGTGGGCGAGCAGACGGCGGCCTCGCTGGTCGAGTTCGGCGTCAAGCCGGACCTGGTGCCCAGCGGCGAGCAGTCGGCGGCGGGGCTCCTGGAGGACTGGCCGCCCTACGACCCGGTCTTCGACCCGATCGACCGCGTCTTCCTGCCCCGCGCCGACATCGCCACCGAGACGCTGGTGGCCGGTCTGATCGAGCTGGGCTGGGAGGTCGACGACGTCACGGCCTACCGGACGGTACGGGCCTCGCCGCCGCCGGCCGACACGCGTGAGGCGATCAAGGGCGGCGGCTTCGACGCGGTCCTGTTCACCTCGTCCTCCACGGTGCGCAACCTGGTGGGCATCGCGGGCAAGCCGCACAACGTGACCGTCATCGCGTGCATCGGCCCCGCCACGGCCAAGACGGCGGAGGAGCACGGGCTGCGGGTGGACGTGATGGCTCCGGAGCCGTCCGTCCACAAGCTGGCGCAGGCTCTGGCGGACTTCGGTGCGGCGCGGCGGGACGCGGCGGTTTCGGCGGGCGAGCACGTCACGCGCCCCAGCGAGCGCCGCCCCGGCGCGCGGCGCCGCCGCACGACATAACCCGGGCCACGCGGAGCCCCGGGCCCCTGCCCGGGGCTCGGGGTGGGTCGGTTCCGGCCCCTGGGGCTCCGCCCCAGACCCCGTTCGCGCCTGAACGGCGCTCGTCCTCAAACTCCCCCAAGGCCTTAAGGGCCAGGGGGGACCCCCATGACGGGCTGAGGATGCCGATGCGGGCCAGCACCGAGCCTTTAGGGGCGCGAGGAACTGCGCGAGAAGCGACCACGGCCCGCACACGGAAACGGGGTTGGGGGCGCGGGGAACTGCGCGAACGGCCACGCACGTTGGACGGACGAGAACGGGGTCAGGGGCGCGGGGAACTGCGCGAACGGCCCCCGCGGTCCGCAGCCGAACGCATCCGGGGGCCCGGGGCGCAGCCCCGGAAGGTCGGCTGTCACCATCCACCCCCGGAGGGTTGCGGGAAGGGGTGGGGCGGGGAAAACACCCCCCGCGACCGGCGTAGCGTGTACGTCATGACTGAGTACGGATCCTTCCCCGGGGCCCGGCCCCGTCGGCTGCGCACCACCCCCGCCATGCGCCGCATGGTCGCGGAGACCCAGCTGCACCCCGCCGACCTCATCCTCCCCGCGTTCGTACGGGAAGGGATCACCGAGCCCGTCCCGATCCAGGCCATGCCGGGCGTGGCCCAGCACACCCTGGACACCCTGCGGAAGGCCGCCGTCGAGGCGGTCGGCGCGGGCGTCGCCGGGATCATGCTGTTCGGCGTTCCGGAGGACGAGAAGAAGGACGCGGCCGGCACGGCCGGGACGGACCCCGACGGCATCCTCCAGGTCGCCATCCGCGCCGTGCGCGAAGAGGTCGGCGACGACCTCGTCATCATGTCCGATCTGTGCCTGGACGAGTACACGGACCACGGCCACTGCGGCGTGCTCGACGCCGACGGCCGCGTCGACAACGACGCCACCCTGGAGCGCTACGCCGAGATGGCCCAGGTCCAGGCCGACGCGGGCGTCCACGTCGTGGGCCCCTCCGGCATGATGGACGGCCAAGTCGGCGTCATCCGCGACGCGTTGGACCAGACCGGCCACGAGGACGTGTCGATCCTGGCCTACACCGCGAAGTATTCCTCCGCGTTCTACGGCCCCTTCCGCGAGGCCGTCGGCTCGTCGCTGCGCGGCGACCGCAAGACGTACCAGCAGGACCCCGCCAACACCCGTGAATCCATGCGGGAGTTGGCGCTCGACCTGGCCGAGGGCGCGGACATGGTGATGGTCAAGCCGGCCGGCCCCTATCTCGACATTCTGGCCAAGGTCGCCGAGTCGGTGGACGTGCCGGTCGCGGCGTACCAGATCAGCGGCGAGTACGCGATGGTCGAGGCGGCGGCGGAGAAGGGCTGGATCGACCGCGACCGGGCGATCCTGGAAACCCTGACCGGCATCAAGCGGGCCGGCGCGAACATGATCCTCACGTACTGGGCCACCGAGGTGGCCCGAGGCCTCTGACCTCGGCCTCGTCTGTAGAACGCGGCGGCGCCGGCGCTCAGCGCCCCCCGGGAACCTGGACGGGTGCGTCAGCCGGCTCCGCTGCGCCGCGGGCGAAGGCGCGGGGTAGGTGCGGTAGCGCGCCACGTGGGTGTTGAGCTGGTCGATCGATAGCGGCGCGGACATCTCCCGGGCACGCGACCCAGCCTGTGCGAGGGCGGCCTGGACAGCCTGGACTGCCTCCTGGCCGTGCCGCGGCTCGGCGGCCGGCTGCGCTCCGATCGAGGCGCGGCGCACCGGCCGGCTGGTCCGCTCGAACAGGACGGCGTCCAGGGCGCGTTCCTGTTTCCGGACCGCCTGGCTCACCCGGCCTGCGAGACGTGCAGCCGCTCGGTCGTCCTGCCGAAGGGAACGCCTCGCCCTCGGGGTGAGCCGGGACCGTCACCAGCGGAACGTCCAACTCGACTGTTCTCGAAGGGACTTCGCGTGCTCCGCCAGATCGGTCACTATCGTGTCCGGGCAGAACGCGAAGTGTTCCGCCGCGAGCACCACCGCTTCGTCCCGGTCCGTCGGCGGGGCCGCCACCGACACCGTCAGGCTCTCGGGGCTCAGGCCCACCACGCGCACCCCGAACCTGTCCTCCCACGACCTCAGCACCGCGCACAGCCGGGCCACGTCCTGCTCGTGGTCCGCAGGGCCGCACCAGCCAAGGGCCGCCGGCACATCCGCGCTGCGGCGGGCCGGGACCAGTGCCGCGCGGGCACCTTTCAGATGCCCCTCGGCCGCCGCCGCGACCCCGGCCGCGACCTCGGCCGCCCTGCGGTCGGGATCTTCCTGTAGCTCGGGCGCCTCCGCCAGGCCGGGCCAGGCCGCCGCCTCAAGGCCCAGCTCGCCCTCCGCGTACGCCGCCCAGAACTCTTCCAGTACGTCCTCGGCGTCATGGTCGCCCGGGTACGACATCGCCTCCGGGGCCAGCTCCCAGTCCGCCAACTTCCGTATCCCGCCCAGCAGTACGGGATGCAGACCCGCCGCCCTGCGCGCCGGGGCCAGGCGCGCCCAGTCCTCCGGGCCCGCCGGATCGTCCGCGTACCAGAGCAGCGGTTCGGCCGCCGGGCCGACCACCCTGCCCGGCGGCAGGCCGAGGCCCAGCGCCTTGCCCGTCGGGTCGGCCGTCAGCTGAGGGAGTGGATTCGCAAGCATCGCCATGCCCCGAATGTAGGTCCCCCCACTGACAACGCCCGCGCGACCGGGGCGGAGCTCAGAGTTCCGCTACGAAGGTCCGCCAGGCGGTGGGGTTCAGGGTGAGCGCGGGGCCGTCCGGGTTCTTGGAGTCCCGGATGTGGATGGCCTGAGGGTGTGCCGCCACCTCGACGCACGCCCCGCCCTCGCTGCCGCTGTAGCTCGACTTCCGCCAGGCGCAGGCCATTTCGAGGCACTGGCCGCCGTCGCTGCCGCTGTAGCTGGACTTGAACCACTTCAGTGAGGCGATGCTCATTGCTCTCCTAGCCAACGGTCCAACAGGCCCTTGGTGTCCTCTGTGTTGAGGGCCTGTGTTCGCAGCATCGCATACCTCTGAGCCAGGATGCTCACCTCGTCGGGATCAGTGATGATTTGGCTTCCGCGTTGTGTCTCGGTGTAGCCGAGGAGCTGATGGTCCGGCGTCTCCAACAGGGTGAATGGGCCGTCCAGGGCCGCGTGGCGCTTCAGGTTCACGGGCATGATCTGAAGAGTCAGGCCTGGGAGGTCGGCGCACCGGCGCAGATGTTCCAACGCTTCCCGAAATACTTCATCACCACCTAGGCGGGCCATCAGGACTGCCTCCGCGATGACGAAACTGATCGTCGGCGGCTCCTTCCGGTGCAGTATCTCCTGCCGCTCCAGCCGCGCAGCGACCTGCGCGTTGATCTCGTCCTCGCTCATCGCGGGCACTTTGCTGAGGAACACCGCCCGCGCGTAGTTCTCGGTCTGGAGCAGGCCGGGCAGTACCTGGTTCTCGAACCAGGACAGGGCGATGGCCTCGCGCTCCAGGTCCATGTACTCCTCGGCCCACGCCGGGATCAGGTCGATGTCCGGCATGTTGGCGACGGCCGTCTGTAGGGCGCGCTTGGTATCCAGGAGGGCGTCGAGGGAGCGGGCCAGGTCGGGTTTCAGCGGGCGGCGGCCCTGCTCGATCGAGGCGATCATCTCCGTGTGCAGCAGCACGCGTTGGCCCAGTTCGCGCTGGGTCAGGCCGGCGGCCGCGCGGAACTCCGCCACGAGGGCGCCGACCATCTTCATCGTCGACGCGTTCTTCCGGGTTCGCTTGCTGGGGCGCATGCCTGCCAACTCCCCTCAGGGGTACGTACGTTACGCATCCGGGACCCGTACAGAATTTGTGTACGGGTCGGGCCACTGCACCACCCCAGGCGTCCTCCGTAACTCTCCCCCCATGACCATGAGCGAGAACGAAATGCGGGAGAAGTTCTATCCCCGTGAGCGCCAATCCGTCCCCGCCGCACGGAAGTTCGCGACCGGCGCCGTCGTCGACTGGGGGTTCTTCCACCGGCTCGACGGCATCGCGCTGTGCGTCAGCGAGCTGGCGACGAACGCGCTGCTGCACGGGGTGCCGCCGGGGCGCGGGTTCCTGTTGCGGCTCCGGCTGTGGGAGGGGGCCGTGCTGCGGGTCGAGGTGCACGACAGTGGGGGCGGGGTGCCCCGGGTTGCCGAGGGGGCGGGCGGTACGGACGAGGGCGGCCGTGGGCTGGTGCTGGTGGACGTGCTGGCCGACAAGTGGGGTGTGGGGGAGCGGGAGCCGGGCAAATTCGTGTGGTGTGAGTTCATTTGCCCGGGCGGTGAATCCGGCGATGGCTCGGATCTTGGAACGGTCGGATTCGGGTCGGGGGGCGCTGCGTAGGGTGCCGGTTCGGACCGCCAGGTCGCGCCGTCGAACCGGCGGCTGCGATGGCCACCGGCTACGAGGTTTTCGTTCACGAACCAGGAAGTGGCATGGCTTGACCTCGCACCCTTGGCTCGGAACCGCGTTGCGTCTGCAACGCGCGTTCGATAGACATTGATCTGGTCCAGTGGGGTGCGGGGTGCGCAGGGGGAAAGCCGCCGTAGCCCGGCCTGCTGGCGATGACTATGCGGGGGTGTGTGCATGAAGTTCGACATGGGGTCCACGACTCTGTCCGATCTGGGGAAGAGCACGGAAGGGTCGAGCTCCGATCTGGGGTCGCTGATCCGGCAGTTGATCGCGGCGGCGGATCCGCTGGAGGGGAAGTTCAACGGGTCCGGGAAGGCCGCGTTCGACTCGTTCAAGGCGCATGCCGACGAGATCACCAACGACCTGAACGGTTCGCTCCAGGACATTCTGGGCGGCCAGTCCGGCATGGACACCGCGTTCAACGCAGGTGACCACGAGCAGGAGTCCAACGCCCACAAGAACATGTCGGCGGCCAACTTCGACGCGGCCCGCTTCGGCGCACGCCGCTGACCACCGGGGGATCAGGAACATGGGTCACAACCAGGACCGGCTCAGCTACGACACCGGAGCCTCCACCGAAGTGCAGGGCGGTCTGGCCGGCATCGTCGGCCACCTGGAACGCGTGCTCAACGACCGCGACCGCGCCGTGAAGGCCGCCATGGCCGAGTTCACCGCCGACGGCGTCTCGGACGAGTACCACGGCAAGGAACTGCGCTGGAACAAGGCCGCCACCGAGGTCCGCGAGATCATCCGGCTCGTGCGGGGAACCCTCGAACTCAACGACGGCACCGCCCACTCCACCCTCTCCAAGGCCAAATCCGCCGTCGACGCCATCGGCTGAGACAGCACTCGGGGGCAGTGGTTGATTCACGAGGACACAAGAACGGGGGTTTGGCATGTCGGGGTGGGACGTCTCGCAGTCTGGGGTGGAGTCGGTGACTTCGCTGGTCGGGGTGGCGATGGACGATGTGGCCAAGAGCGTGAAGTCGTACGAGACGAACATGACCAGCGCCGCCGGTTCCGCCGGCACGATCAGCGGTGCCTACTGTGGGGCGACGCCTATCGGCCCAATCGGAGCGGCGCTGGGGCTGTTCGTGGAGAAAACCGCGGGCGACGTGCTGTTCCTGGGGGCCCGGGCGGCGAAGTCGGTGAACGGTGCGCGCCAGGCAACGGCGTACTACGTCGTCGGAGATCTTGAGATGGCTGCGAACTCCGAGCACACGGCACTGTCCGCGCCAAAGATCGAGCTGCCCAAGCCGGGTAATCCGCAGGACGGGAAGAAGTAGCACATGATCGAACCGTCCGGCATACCGCAATTCCTGGGCAATTTGGACCAGTTGGAGAAGGACATCTCCGGGCTGCGCACGGACGCCACGGGCATCCGCAATGGCGGCAAGGATGTGCACTCCCGCTTCCAGGCCCTGGCGGGTGTCTACAAGGCACCCGAGGCGGAGCAACTCCTGGGCACCACGCGGCCGGTGATGGACAAAGCGGAGATCTTTGCCCAGAACCTGGAGACGGTGGCCGACGCACTGGAGACGTTCTCCGTCGAGGCTCGACCGCTCGCCGCGCAACTGGCCCAACTCAAAAGTGACGCACTCGCGTTCGTCGACAGCGTCTCGGGCGATGACGACTGGACGTACGACGAGGACAAGGTCAGCCGACATCAGGGGCTCATTGACGGCGTGAGCGCCGCCGAGAGCGCCTTCAGGGGCGCGGAGAACCGGGCCGCGAGCAAGATTTCGGCAATCGTCGGTGGCCCCAAGTTCGTCTACGACGACGGCAGCCACACCTCCACTGGCCAGACGGTGATGTTCGGCTACGCCCTGGACGACCTCAAGCACGCCGAGGACCTGCCTTGGGGCACACCCGAAGCCGAGTCCCACCACCCCTGGGAGATCGGCTACTTCGCCAAGAACTACCTTTGGGACGGCTTCCTCGTCGGTGGAGTCGGAAGCACCTTCGAGGGTCTGGGGCACCTGGTGGGCATTGGCGGCTCCGCCGGCGAGGCCTGGGGTGGCATCAAGGACGTCTTCACCGGCATCGGCCTGTACACCGAAACCCCGTACAACTGGGTGATGGACCACACCATCGGTCCGGCCGACCCCGATCCCGACGAGGAGCACGCCAAGGCGGCCACCCGGGAGTTCTTCAAGGGGCTGGTCGCCTGGGACGACTGGAAGGACAACCCCACCAAGGCCGCAGGTGTCGTCACCTTCAACTTCGGTACTGGCCTCGTCGGTGGCGTGTTGCGGGGAATGGGAAAGGCGGGCGAAGCGGGCGAAGCCGCTTCAAAGGCGAGCCGGGCAGCTTCGGCCACTGCTGACCTCATCACCTACCTCGACCCCGTCGTGGTAGGCCTGAAAGTCGGCGGTGCGGCAGTCAGTAAGCTGCCCAGCGTCGCTGAACTCACCTCCCGTATCCGCATCGGCTCCAGCGCGGACCACATCCGGACCGTCTGGGAGTTCAAGGACGGTTACAAAGTCGTCGTCAAAGACGGCGAGTTCATTCCGTACGGCAAAGACGGGAAGCCGATCACCCAACCGGCACCCGAGGGCGTGGACGCGCGGCCGCCGTCCACGTCGGATTCGCAGCCTGGTATGCCTGAGCGCCATCCGGTTGGCGTCGGCTCGCGCATGCCTGAAGCCAGTGCCCACTCTGGAGAAAGCCTGCCTCCGCAGGCCACTCACCAGGCCCCAAGCGGCGGTTCGGGCAGCGGTGCGGGGGCGCATGTGCCGTCAGGCGAGGGGTCCCACACGCCGAGGGGCGATGGCGGCGGTTCGCACACGCCTTCCGGTGGCGGCGGTCACGGCACCGGCGGTCAAGGCCACGCCTCCGATGCGGGTACCGACAGCCACTCGGAGAAACACGCAACTGGCGGCGAGCCGCAAGAGCAGAGGGGAACAGGGAGGCCGGGCACTCCGGGTGAGACGGGCATAGCGCCCGGCGGTCGTAGGAATGAGCCGCTTCCGGAGTTGACAGCGAAGGAGAAGGCGGCGCACTGGGGCCACCTCGATGAGGTCGAAAAGCGAGCTCCGGAAGAATTCGACCATCTTAAGCACGATCCGGATCACAAAGGTCAAGTCGATGACAAATCGATGGATGAGGCCCGGGTCGGTCTCGATCTTCGGGAGGGTGGTCGCATTCCGGCAGACATTCGCCGCCCGGAGCTGGCCGACAGGGGCGAATTCTATTCCGAGACCACTGGTGAGTACTATGACATCAAGGGTGTCCACTCGGACTATCCGCCGTTCAATAATGTGCGCGACAAGTCCCAGCCATTCAAGGGGGCGTACGACCCGGCCAAGAACGAGGCGTGGGTAAACAAGCAGCTTGCGAAGCAGATCGAAAAGCATGGACGTATAGTCATCATTGACCTTCGGAACGCGAATCAAGCAGCCATTGATAGCGTGAAGGCCGCTGTTGAAAGTCGTGGTTGGGGAGATCGTGTCATCTGGTATCCGTAAGAACTGGAAGCCGACTGTGTTCCCGGGTGATCCGGAAGCCGCGCGGCAACTGCAGGAATGGCTTGCCTCGCAGGAGTACAACCTCAATGGCATGCGGTGCGACTTCCGGGGTGCCGATCTCTCGGGCGGGGATTTCTCGAACGCGTGGTTCACCGATGCGGTTCTCGCAGGGGTGCGGCTTGTCGAGGCGTCCTTCTACCGCGCCGACTTGCAGTCGGCGGATCTGACCGGGGCAGATCTGACCGGAGCGGATCTTGTCAAGGCGAACCTGGACGAGGCCGTGCTCCGATCGGCGCGGCTCGACGGGGCAGATCTGGTGGGGGCGTCATTGTGCGATGTCGATGCCTCAGGAGCGAGCTTCCGTGGAACGAGATTCCTCGGCGCTTCGCTGATCGACACCGATTTGAGGGGGGCGGACCTGTCAGACGCTGTCTTTGACGAGAACCTCTTCGAAATCAAAGTCGACGACTCCACGGTGGTGCGTGGTTTGACCGGCACTGTCTTCGGTCCGATCACTGTCTTCAGTGGCGAATCGTCCCGCGAAGTGGCCGACGCGGAACTTGAGGCGTGGGTCGGGGCCCGGGGTGGACAAGTGCAGGTAATTCCTCCGCGCCGTCCACCGCGGTAGGCCAACACGGCAGGCCAACACGGCCCCTGGGTCGGAATCCGCGATCTCCACAGCGAGTGTCCGGCTCCGCGAGCAACGCGGTCGCAGCTCAGCGGCAGCTGGAACACCGTCAGACCTGTCGCCGCTGCTCATCGCCTTATCGCCCCTGCACTCCCCGCACCCAGCCCCTCGACGGAACAGAGCAGTCGTGACCAAGGACGTCATCGCCCTCACCCCGACCATGCCCGACCCGTCCACCGTGCTCGCGGGCCTGTACGCCGGCGGTCCCGATCTGCGGGTCAGCACCCTTGCCGACGGGGCGGTCCTCCAGCTCTGTACCCCCGGCGGAACCCCCCTCGTCTCCGTCGAGGCCCCGTACCTGGTTCATCACCCGCACGAGGCGCGACGTCTGCTGGGAGATCAAGTTCCTTTGCCGGAGGGCCCGTTCTGGTGGACGGAGGCTCGTGCTACCACCGCCCATCCCGAGGGTGAGCGCATCGCCGCTTCCTTCGCCGGGCGCTTGACCACCGTGCTGGGCGGTACGGTCTGGCCGCCCCATGTCGCCCACACCGATGTCGTCCCCACCGCCGGCCTCGCTCCGTCCGCGACATGCGGCAGCCTCCCGCCGGCCGTGGACATGCAGAGCGATCACGCCTCCGTCATCCTCCAGGACCGCCCGGTCATCGCCCTGTCCAGCTGGCTCTCGCACGCCTTGAGTGCCGCGGCAGCCGGCGGACGGGCCCTGCAACTCATCACGCCTCCCACCTGCCGCCTCACCCAGCCCACCCGCGCTGCACTCGCCGCTCACCCCAACCGCTGGATCATCCAGCACCCCGAACACGGCTACTACGACGGTGTCTCCGGCTGCCAACTCCGTTGGCGCGACGGGGCCTTTGTGCCCGCACTCGACGACACCGGCCACGCCCGCGTCGCGGAGCCATTCAAGTCCGCTCCCTTCGTGTCCGGCCAGGACGCCGCAGCCGCACTCGGCGAACAGCAACTGCTGCTCTCCATACGCACTGTCCAACCCGCTGCCGAAGGCCTGGTCCTGGGCGGTGCCCTGGAGGCCGCTTGGCAACACCTGACCGGGACCCGCCCCGTCGGCTGGGGGACTGCTGAACCGGTCAATCTGCCTTGGAACAGAAGGCAGTTGACCGATCTTGCCCGTACCCGAGCTCAAAAGTCCGAAGCCACCTGGCTCGTCGCTGTCGGCGGCCCGGAACAGCCCGGCATCGCCACCACGCGAGTTCTGCACACCTCGGCAGGCATCGAAGAACACATAGCCTTTGCCCTCGGCTACGGCCCCGGCCGTACGCCGCCCCTGGCCGCGCTCCCCGAACTGGCCCGCCTCCTCACCACCCGGCACGAACTGGCCACCATGCTCACCACACTGCGCGCCGGCCGTCGTGACCTGACCGTCCCCTCATACTTCGAAGCCCTGCCCCTGCCGGTGTCATTCACGCTGGGCCCCGACGCCGTACGACAGGCAGGCCCGGCCCGCGCTGAAGCACCCTCCCCGCACTTGGCGCCGACCCGATTCGGCTCTGCCAGCGCCCCCGCACTTCACTACACCCTCGGTGACGGAACCCAACCGGGTGCCTGGGCCCAACTCCAGCAAGTCACCCGCCACCTGAAGCAGATGCAGTAGGGGCTCGGCGGGGGCATGCGTAAGAGGACCCGTACTGAGTTCCTGTACGGGACGTGCTGGCCGACAAGTGGGGTGTGGGGGAGCGGGAGCCGGGCAAATTCGTGTGGTATGAGTTCATTTGCCCGGGCGGTGAATCCGGCGATGGCTCGGATCTTGGAATGGTCGGATTCGGGCCGGGGGGCGCTGCGTAGGGTGCCGGTACTTGGACGTCCGAGCAACTGACAGGAGCCGCCCCATGGCCGTCGAGCCCGCCGCACAGCCGACCCGAGCCGCCGGGCCCGCCGAAGGTGCCCCGGTCCCCGCGCTCGCCGCGCGGGCCGCCTCCGTCGGGGCTTCGCCCGTACGGGAGATCCTCGCGCTGACCGCCCGGCCGGAGGTCATCTCGTTCGCGGGCGGGCTGCCGGCGCCGGAGCTGTTCGACGGGGCGGGGATGGCCGACGCGTTCCGGGCGGTGCTGGACGAGCAGGCCGCCACGGCGCTCCAGTACTCGACGACCGAGGGCAGCCCGGCGCTGCGGGCCGCCACCGCCGAGCGGCTCGGCAAGCGCGGGCTCGCCACCGACGCGGACGACCTCCTCATAACCACCGGGTCGCAGCAGGGCCTCACGCTCCTCGCCGCCGCGCTGCTCGAACCCGGTGACGTGGTCGTGGTCGAAGACCCCTGCTACCTCGCGGCGTTGCAGGTGTTCGGGTTCGCCGGGGCCCGGGTCGTCGCCGTGCCGTGCGACGAGGACGGGCCCGACCCCGTCGCCCTCGACGAGATCGTCGCGCGCGAGCGGCCAAAGCTCTTCTACTGCGTGCCCACCTTCCAGAACCCGACCGGCCGCACCATGACCGCCGAGCGGCGCCGGGCGGTGGCCGATGTGGCGGTGCGGCGGGGCCTGTGGATCGTCGAGGACGATCCGTACGGCGAGCTGCGCTACGAGGGCGAGGACGTGCCCTGGATCTCCTCGTACGAGGGCGCCGCCGACCGTACGGTGCTGCTGAGCAGCTACTCGAAGATCATGGCGCCGGGGCTGCGGATCGGGTGGCTTCGGGCGCCCCGCGCATTGCTGCGGGCCTGTGTCATCGCCAAGCAGGCGTCCGATCTGCACACCCCGACGGTCAACCAGCTCGCTGCCGCGCGGTACTTGGCGGACCGGGATCTGGATGCGCACCTTGCCGCCGTGCGGGGTGCCTATCGGGAGCGCCGGGACGCCATGCTCGCGGGGCTCGGCGATGCGCTGCCCTCGGGGTCGAGCTGGAATCGGCCCGAGGGGGGCATGTTCCTCTGGGTTCGGCTGCCGGCGGGGTGGGATGCGACTGCCTTGCTGGGCAGGGTGGTTGAGCATGACGTGGCCTATGTCCCCGGGGCGCCCTTCTTCGCGGGCGTGCCCGATGTGGCGGCGCTTCGGCTGTGCTTTGTGACTTCTGCGCCGGGTGAGATTCGGGAGGGGTTGGGGCGGCTCGGCCGGGCGCTCAACTCCGTTACTGGTTAAGGGGTTTGGTGCCCTGGGCTCGCCCTGGTGGCCGTCGTGGCCGTCCCTGGGGCTCTGCCCCAGACCCCGAGAGATGGCCCCTCCCCGCCCCTTCCCCAAACCCTCCGGGGGTGAAGTGCCCCTGGGGGCTCCGCCCCCAGACCCCCGTTCGCGCCTGAAGGGCGCTGGTCCTCAAACTCCCCCAAGGCCTTAAGGGCCAGGGGGGGACCTCATGACGGGCTGAAAGTGGGTGGGCAGTCGGGGGCTCGGGGTCAAGCCTTCGGCTTGGCTCGTACGTGCATGCGTTCGCCCTGCCTGCCGAACAGGCTCAGCACCTCGACCGGCCGGCCGTCCGCACTGCTGAACCAGTGCGGCACCTTCGTGTCCCACTCGGCCACCTCGCCGGGGCCGAGCACCAGGTCGTGGGCGCCGAGGACGAGCCGGAGCCGGCCGTCCAGGACGTACAGCCACTCGTAGCCCTCGTGCGAGCGCAGCTCCGGCTCGCTGCCCCGGTCCGGGATCACCAGCTTGTACGCCTGGAGGGGGCCGGGCGAGCGGGTCAGCGGGACGAACGTGCCGCCGTTCGCGTGGGGGCGCGGGTTCAGCCTGACCCGGGGGTCCCCGACCTCGGGCGCGCCGACCAGATCGTCCAGGGGCACGCCGTACGCACTGGCCAGCGGGAGCAGCAGTTCCAGGCTGGGGCGGCGCTGACCCGACTCCAGGCGGGACAGGGTGCTCTTGGAGATGTTCGTTGTCTCGGCGAGCGCCGCGAGCGTGAGGCCGCGTTGGGCGCGCAGCCGCTTGAGACGCGGGCCGACCTCGTCCAGGACCGCCTGGTGGGCGGGGGGCGTCGGGGGCGGCTCTGCGCGGGGCGGTTTGCTCACGGTTCGGGGCATGGTCACATTCCATCCGGCCGTCCCGGTATTGGCAACGTGGATTGCCGTTCTCGACGTACCGGAGGACCTTCTGCGGCATGAGCCCCTGCGGCGGGCTCCGGCCGGAGAGCGGGGTTCATGGTGAAGTTCACAGGCGTGGGGACGTCCGAGGTGGTGGCGGGGCGAGGGGGGCCCGGCGGCCCGGTCCGGTGGGTGTTGGCGGGGCTCTCGCTCTCGATGCTGCTCGCGTCGCTCGGCACCAGCATCGCCAACGTCGGGCTGCCGAGCCTGGCACATGCCTTCGGCGCCTCGTTCCAGCAGGTCCAGTGGGTGGTGCTCGCCTACCTGCTCGCCGTCACCACGCTGATCGTCGGCGTCGGGCGGCTCGGTGACCTCGTCGGGCGCCGCCGGCTGCTGCTCGCCGGGGTGCTGCTCTTCACCGTGGCCTCGGCCCTGTGCGGGGCCGCGCCGACGCTGTGGCTGCTGATCGCGGCCCGCGCGGCACAGGGGCTCGGGGCGGCCGTGATGATGGCGCTCACCATGGCCTTCGTCGGCGGGACCGTGCCCAGGGCGAGGACCGGCCGGGCGATGGGGCTGCTCGGCACGATGTCCGCGATCGGCACGGCCCTCGGGCCCTCGCTCGGCGGTGTCCTCGTCTCCGGATTCGGCTGGCGGGCGATCTTCCTCGCCACCGTGCCGCTCGGGCTCGTGACCCTGGTTCTGGTCCGTCGCCAGCTGCCCGCCGACGCCCATGGGTCGGCGGACCGGCAGCCGTCCGCCGACGGTCGGCGCGCCGATGGCGCCCGGCCCCGCTTCGACCACCCGGGCACCGCACTCCTGGCCCTCACCCTCGCCGCGTACGCGCTCGCCATGACGCTGGGGCACGGCCACTTCGGTGCCCTCACCGCGCTGCTGCTCGCGGCCGCCGCGCTGGGTGCCGTGCTCTTCGTCCGGGTCGAGGCGCGGGCCGTGTCCCCGCTGGTCCGGCCCGCCATGTTCCGCGATCCGGCGCTGCGCACGAGCCTCGCCATGAGCACCCTGGTGTCGACGGTGATGATGGCGACGCTGGTGGTCGGGCCGTTCTACCTCTCGCGGGCGCTCCGCCTCGACGACGCCCTGGTCGGGCTCGTACTGTCCGCCGGTCCGCTGGTCGCCGCGCTGACCGGGGTGCCGGCCGGGCGGGTCGCGGACCGGTTCGGGGCGTACCGCATGACCGTCGCCGGGCTCGGCGCATCGGCCACGGGGTGTGTCCTGCTGGCCGTGACGCCCACCGCGCTCGGGGTGCTGGGCTATGTCGGGCCGCTCGTGATCGTCACCGCCGGATACGCCGTCTTCCAGACGGCCAACAACACCGCCGTGATGGCCGACGTCCCGGCGGACCGGAGGGGCGTCACCTCCGGAATGCTCAACCTCTCGCGCAACCTCGGCCTCATCACCGGGACTTCGGTCATGGGCGCGGTGTTCGCGTTCGCCTCGGCGACGGACGACGTCACCACGGCGGGTCCGGGCGCGGTGGCCACCGGCATGCGGGTGACCTTCGCCGTCGCGGCGGCCCTGGTGCTCGCCGCCCTCGCCCTCGCGGCCACGGGCCGCGCTCTCGACCGGCGCCCGGCGCCGGCGGGTTGAGGCCTGGGCCGGCCCCGGTTCGGCTACCAGCTGTCGATCGTCGACAGGTCCGACTGCCAGTACGTCGCCATCGCCTGGCTGTCCACGACGGCCACGCTCTTGGAGAGCGCCGCGTAGGCGGACGGGCCGGTGGACTCGTTGCCGGAGCGGCCGTGGAAGTACACGGTGACGTGGTCGGCCTTGTACGCCTTGCCGCCGTCGTCCTCGCCCAGGGTGCGGACCATCGCGTACGCCGAGGCGCCGGGGGACAGCGTGACGACGGCCTGGGGGATGGTGGACCGGTCGATCTGGATCGGGGACTGCGCGTCCTTGGAGAAGGAGATGGAGGGGGCGGTGTAGGCGTTGCACAGCGTCTTGCCGGTGTTGGTGACCGTCAGGAGGATGTGGTTGATCGGGCGGGTCACCGGGGTCGCCGTCAGTTTCACGTTGGCGCCGGTGCACGGGGTGTCGACGATCCCGCCCCCGGACGAGGGCTTCTTCGCGGGCTTGCCGTCCGCCTTGGCGGGGGTGGCGGCGTGCCGGCCGGAGCCCGCACCGGACGAACCCGCACCGGACGAACCCGAACCGGACTTACCCGTACCCGAGCCCCAGCCCGAGTCCTCGGCCGTGGCGCCCGCCGAGTCGGTCGCCGCCGGAGCCTGGCTGTCGCCGCTCGACGGGGCGGCGGCCGAGGACGCGGCCGGCTTGTCGCCCGCCTTGGCGTCGCCGGCACCGCTTCCGCCGCCGCAGGCGGTCAGGGCGAGGGCGGCGACGAGGGTGGTGGTCGCGGCGGCTGCTGTACGGAAGTTGGTGCGCATGTGAAAGGTGCTCCCCGTGTGCATCGTGATGTGTGAGCCGTGATGGGTGAATCGAGCGTGGTGCGTCGGTCCGGTCACCCGGCCAAGGGCGTGGACGCGTCAGCGGCGGTACTGGTGGAGAAGCATGATGAGCGTGGCGATGGATGCCGCCAGGACGACGACGGCCACCGAGTCCGCGAGGTTGAACCGGATGCGGATTCGCATGGTGTGCTCCCGGAACGAGCTGTTCGGCTGCTTGCTGCACCTACCTTGCGGGCCGGTCCGGCAGCCCGGCAACGAGCAAGGGACAATAGGGGAAGCTGGAACGCTGGAACACCCTTTGACCTGGGGAAACAACCTGTCCCTGGAATGCGTTCCTGGGACGGATGGGGAGGGAACCGGGGCATGGCGACAACGGAGTCCGAGCAGTTCGCGGCGCTGCTGCGGGAGTTGAAGGACCGTTCGGGGCGCAGCTACGGAGTACTCGCGGGCAAGCTCCACATGAGTACGTCCACGCTCCACCGGTACTGCAACGGGGACGCGGTGCCCAACGAGTACGCGCCCGTCGAGCGGCTCGCCCGGCTGTGCGGGGCGAGCGCCGAGGAGTCCGTCGAACTGCACCGGCGCTGGATCCTGGCGGACGAGGCGCGGCGCCGCGCGCGCGGGGCGAACCCGGTGCAGGGTGCTTCCGGTACGGCTCCCGGCGCCGCTGCGACCGATACCGCTGCGACCAGCGCCGCTGCGACCGGTACCGCTCCCGAGGCCGACCCCGCTCCCGAGGCCGCCCGCGCCCCCGCCGCTCCTGTTCCCGAGACCGCGTCCGCTCCCGGCCCCGTCGAAGTCCCGGCCGCCGGGCGGCAGTCGGGCGCGGAGCCGGCCGAGCAGTTGCCGTACGTCGTCGCGTCCGAGCCGGCCGGCCCGCCCGCCGCGGCAGGCAGGTTCCGCAGCAGGCGGACGCGGCTCGTGCTCATCGGGGCCGCCGTCGTGGCGCTCGCCGTGCCCGCCGTGGCCGTCGCCGCGCTCTCGGGTCCCGACGACAAGCCCAGCGGTACGGTCGCGGACGCCAAGGAGAGCCGGGCGGCGGCCACCAGGAGTGCGGCCGGGCGCCCCACGCCGAGCACTTCGCCGAGCCCCACGCCCAGCGCGTCGGCATCGGCCCCGGCGAGCCCGTCCGCCTCCGCCTCGCACCCGGCGCCGTCCGCCAAGCCGGGTGTCGCCTACGGCACACCCATCAGCGTGGGCATCAGCTCGTACGACTGGGACACGCCGTGCGGCAAGTTCTACCTGCTCGACCAGAAGCCCAGCTCCGTCCCGCCGCCCCCGCCCAGCGCGCAGGACCGGCGTTCCTGGGCGCGGGCGCTCGGCGGGGTCGACGGCGGGAACCTGAAGCTGGAGCTGACCACCACCGGCAAGACCCAGGACGCCGTGGTGATCACCGGGGTCGATGTGCGGGTGGTGGGGCGCGAGTCGCCGTTGAACTGGACGGCGTACTCCATGGGCACCGGCTGCGGCAGCGGGGTCGTCCCGCAGACCTTCGACATCGACCTGGACGCGACCCAGCCGGTCACCAGGCCGGTCGCCGGGAAGCAGGGCGACGAGGTCGTGCCGGCCAAGGGCTTCCCGTTCAAGGTGTCCACGCACGACCCGGAGGTCTTCGACCTGGACGTGCACGTGGCGGCGCACGACGTCAGCTGGTACCTGGAGGTCGGCTGGAGCAGCGGCGAGCACTCCGGCACGGTCAAGGTGGACGACGGCGGCAAGCCGTTCCGCACCAGTGCGGTCAAGGGCCGGCCGGCGTACGACTACAACACCCAGGGCAACGCGTGGGAGCAGCTCGACAACCAGTGAACCGGTCGTCGCGTCAGTGGACCGGCCGGTAGTGAACCGGCCGGTCCCACGCGGGAGTTGGCGCCCGGCGGACCTGGCTAGAGGCGCTCGGGCGTCCGGATGCCGAGCAGGGCCATGCCCTGGGTGAGCGTCCGGGCGGTCAGGTCGCAGAGGAACAGGCGGTTCTCCGCGATGTCCTTCGGCGGCTCGGGCTTGATGACCGGGCACTGGTCGTAGAACGTGGTGAAGAGCGAAGCCGCCTGGTACAGGTACGCGGCCAGCTTGTGCGGGGCGTACTCGGCCGTGGCCTCGGTGAGCAGCTCGCCGAACGCGTCCAGATGCAGGGCCAACGCCCGCTCCGCCGGGGCGAGTTCGAGCTCCGGGTGGGCGGCGGGGGCCACGCCGTCGGCCTTGCGCAGGATCGACTTGATCCGGGCGTAGGCGTACTGGACGTAGACCGAGGTGTCGCCGTTCAGGGACACCATCTGATCCAGGTCGAACTTGTAGTCCCGGTTCGCGGAGGTGGACAGGTCCGCGTACTTGACCGCGCCGATGCCGACGTACCGGCCGTTCTCGACGATCTCCTCCTCGCTCAGGCCCGCCTTCTCGGCCTTCTCGCGCACGACGGCGGTGGCCCGCTCGGCGGCCTCGTCCAGGAGGTCCTCCAGCTTGACCGTCTCGCCCTCACGGGTCTTGAACGGCTTGCCGTCGGCGCCGAGCACCGTGCCGTAGCCCATGTTGTGCGCGGTGACGTCGTCGCCGAGCCAGCCCGCCCGGCGGGCCGTCTCGAAGACCATCTTGAAGTGCAGCGACTGGCGTACGTCCACGACGTAGATCAGCGTCGTGGCGTCCAGGTCGGTGACGCGGTTGCGGATCGCCGAGAGGTCGGAGGCCGCGTAGCCGAAGCCGCCGTCGGCCTTCTGCACGATGAGCGGGACCGGCTGGTCGTCCTTGCCCCGGATCTCGTCGAAGAAGACCACGAGCGCGCCGTCGGAGCGCACGGCGACGCCGGACTCCTCCAGGAGGCGGGCGGTCTCCGGCATGAGGTCGTTGTAGGCGGACTCGCCGACGATCTCGTCGTCCCGGACCTCCATGTCCAGCTTCTCGAAGACCGAGTAGAAGTAGACCTTCGACTCGTCCACGAACTGCTGCCACAGCTCTAGGGTCTCCTTGTCGCCGGACTGGAGGGCGACGACCCGCCTGCGGGCGCGCTCCTTGAACTCCTCGTCCGAGTCGAAGACCGCGCGGGACGCCTTGTAGACCCGGTTCAGGTTGCTCATGGCCTGCTCGCCGTCCACGGCGTCGGCCGGGGCCAGCTCGCCGGGGTTCTCGATCAGGTACTGGATGAGCATGCCGAACTGGGTGCCCCAGTCGCCGATGTGGTGGCGGCCGATGGTCTTCTCGCCGGTGAAGTCGAGCATGCCGCGCAGCGCGTCGCCGATGACCGCCGAGCGCAGGTGGCCGACGTGCATCTCCTTCGCCACGTTCGGCTGGGCGTAGTCGATGACCGTGACGCCCGGGTTCTCCTTCAGGGGCACGCCGAGCCGGTCGTCCGCGGCGCGCGCGGCGAGGGTCTCGATGATCGCCCGGTCGGTGAGCGTGATGTTGAGGAAGCCGGGGCCGGACACCTCGACGTCCTTCAGGAGGTCGGGTGCGTCCAGCGCGTCGGTGACCTTCGTCGCGAGCTCGCGCGGGTTGCCCTTGAGCTTCTTCGCGAGCGCCAGGATGCCGTTGGCCTGGAAGTCGGCCCGGTCGCTTCGTCGCAGCAGCGGGTCGGTGGAGCCGGCCTCCGGCAGGGCAGCCGAGAGGGCGTCCGCCAGGCGCTGCTGGACAGTGGAAGCGAGGGAATGGACCGAGGCCATGAGGTGCCGTTCCTGTCGGGAGTGAGGACGATTGCCCTCCGATTCTCCCACGCGGCCCCCTTGCCTTTCTCCCGAGATACGGGCAACCCCGGAGGAGCTCGTTCCGTCTGGGAGAATGAGCGTGCCGGCCTCTCCAGGGCAGACGAGGGCATTACGAGAAAGAAGGACGTGCCGACCGTGGCTCAGAGCAGCACCGAGACCGACTGGGTCTCCCGTTTCGCGGACGATGTCATCGCCGAGTCGGAGCGACGTGCGCCTGGCAAACCGATCGTCGTCGCGTCCGGCCTCTCCCCCTCCGGCCCGATCCACCTGGGCAACCTGCGCGAGGTCATGACCCCGCACCTGGTCGCCGACGAGGTCCGGCGCCGCGGTTACGAGGTCCGGCACCTGATCTCCTGGGACGACTACGACCGCTACCGCAAGGTGCCGGCGGGCGTGCCCGGCGTCGACGAGTCCTGGAACGAGCACATCGGCCGCCCCCTGACCTCGGTCCCGGCGCCGGTGGGTTCGGCGTACCCGAACTGGGCCGAGCACTTCAAGGCCGCGATGACCGAGGCCCTTGCCGAGCTGGGCGTCGAGTACGACGGCATCAGCCAGACCGCGCAGTACACCAGCGGCGTCTACCGCGACCAGGTGCTGCACGCGATGAAGCACCGCGGCGACATCGACGCGATCCTGGAGCAGTACCGGACCAAGAAGGCCCCGGGCAAGAAGTCGCAGAAGCCGGTCGACGAGGCCGAGCTGGAGGCCGCCGAGGGCTCCGGCGCCGCGGCCGAGGACGACGGCACCGGCTCGACGGGCTACTTCCCGTACAAGCCGTACTGCGGCGGCTGCGGCAAGGACCTCACGGTGGTGTCGGCCTACGACGACGACACCACGGAGCTGACCTACACCTGCTCCGCGTGCGCGTTCTCGGAGACGGTCCGGCTCAGCGAGTTCAACCGCGGCAAGCTGGTCTGGAAGGTCGACTGGCCGATGCGCTGGGCCTACGAGGGCGTGATCTTCGAGCCGTCCGGCGTCGACCACTCCTCGCCGGGCTCCTCGTTCC
Source organism: Streptomyces sp. CB01201 (assembly GCF_002803085.1). Lineage (GTDB taxonomy): Bacteria > Actinomycetota > Actinomycetes > Streptomycetales > Streptomycetaceae > Streptomyces > Streptomyces hundungensis. The sequence goes on from NZ_NNBJ01000019.1 coordinate 36,048, forward strand.
AGGTCGGCGGCCAGATCGTGTCGATCTTCGACGGCGTCCAGCCGATCGGCCCGATGTACGCCTTCGTCGGCATCAGCGGCATGGCCAAGATGTCGTCGTCCAAGGGCGGCGTGCCGACTCCGGCCGACGCGCTCCAGATCATGGAGCCGCAGCTGCTGCGCTGGCTGTACGCCCGCCGCAGGCCCAACCAGTCCTTCAAGATCGCCTTCGACCAGGAGATCCAGCGGCTCTACGACGAGTGGGACAAGCTGGAGGCGAAGGTCGCCGACGGCTCGGTGCTGCCCGCCGACGCCGCCGCGCACAGCAGGGCCGCCCGCACCGCGGCCGGTGAGCTGCCGCGCACCCCGCGTCCGCTGCCGTACCGCACGCTCGCCTCGGTGGTCGACGTCACCGCGGGCCACGAGGACCAGACCCTGCGCATCCTGACCGAGCTGGACCCGGCGAACCCGGTCACCTCGCTCGACCAGGTGCGCCCGCGCCTGGACCGGGCCGAGAACTGGATCACCACCCAGGTCCCGGCCGACCAGCGCACCCTGGTCCGCGAGACCGCGGACACCGAGCTGCTCGGCTCGCTCGACGCCGAGGGCCGCGAGTCGCTGCGGCTGCTCGTCGAGGGCCTGGACTCGCACTGGTCGCTCGACGGTCTGACCACGCTGGTCTACGGCGTGCCGAAGGTGATGGCGGGCCTGGAGCCGGACGCCAAGCCGACGCCGGAGCTGAAGGTCGCCCAGCGCTCGTTCTTCGCGCTGCTCTACCAGCTCCTGGTGAGCCGCGAGACGGGCCCGCGCCTGCCCACCCTGCTGCTCGCCGTGGGCGCGGACCGGGTGCGCAAGCTGCTCGCGGCCTGACGCCGTCCCCGTACCGCCCGAGGGCCGCCACCCGCTGTGGGTGGCGGCCCTCGGCCTATGCCTCAAGTGGGGCTTTCCACAAGTCGGCTGACGTTGCGTCAGGCGATGTGGTCTTCGACGGCCTGGGTCTCGAAGTGCTGCTTGAACTGCGGGTACAGCTTGCGCAGCACGGCGGCGCTGTCGGGGTAGCGCACCCCGTGCTCGTCCGTGAGCTTTATGTCGAGCGTCTCGACGTTGGGGTAGTCGCCCTCGGTGTTCACGTGCTGGCGGAAGACGTCGTAGGCGAGCTCCGCGAACTGGGTGAACTCCTCTTCCGTCGGCTCGGGTTCGGTGTACGGCTCCTGCTCCGGCGCGGGCTGCTGCTCCGGTCCGGGCTGCGGGCTCGCGGCGCGCGGGGCCGGCACGCCGAGGGGGCGTTCGCGGCCGGGGCCGGACGGGACCATCACCGGCTCGGGCTGCTGCTGGAGTCCGTCCGCCGCGAACGCCGGGTCGTACATGCCCGCGTACTCCTCGGGCGAGACGTGCTGGGCGGCGAACCACGGGCTCTCGTGCGTGGTGGGCTGCTCCTGCTCCTGCTCCTGCTCGGCATGCGGCTGCGCCTGCTCCGGGTGGGCGGACGGCGGTTGGGCCTGGGCCTGCGCTTCGGCCTGTGCTTGGGCCTGTGCCTGGAGCGGGGGCTCCTCGGGCGGGGTGTGCGCGTGTGCGGGCGGGAGTTCGGGCTGCGGCTCGGGGCGGGGGGCCGGGGGCGCGGGCGGCAGCAGCACCGGTTCCATGCCGGCGGCGGCCAGGCCCGCGGGGGCGGTCTCGGCGAGCGGCACGCCGAACTTGGCCAGGCGCAGCGGCATCAGCGACTCGATGGGGGCCTTGCGGCGCCAGGCGCGGCCGTAGACCGCCTGGAGGCGGGCACGATAGACCAGGCGGTCCTGTTCGAGCTTGATGACCTGCTCGTAGCTGCGCAGCTCCCACAGCTTCATCCGGCGCCACAGCCGGAAGGTGGG
>NZ_NNBJ01000019.1:37926-174700 GCF_002803085.1 Streptomyces sp. CB01201
CAGCGGGTGAGGCGGACGCCCTCCATGTGCTTGTCGGCGGTGATGTCCGCGATCCGGCCGACCGCGTGCCGGGCCGCCTCGACGGAGACGACGAACAGCACCGGGATCACCGCGTGCATGCCCACGCCGAGCGGGTCCGGCCAGGCGGCGGCGCCGTTGAAGGCGATCGTCGCGGCCGTGAGCAGCCAGGCCGTCTGGCGGAGCAGCGGGAACGGGATGCGCATCCAGGTCAGCAGCAGATCGAGGGCGAGCAGCACACAGATGCCCGCGTCGACGCCGATCGGGAAGACGTACGAGAAGTTCCCGAAGCCCTTGTGCAGCGCGAGCTCGCGGACCGCGGCGTACGAACCCGCGAAACCGATCCCGGCGATCACCACGGCACCCGCGACCACCACCCCGATCAGAATGCGGTGCGTCCGTGTCAGCTGAGTCGCGGCCACCCGCGTCCCCTCCCCTTGTCAAGCAACTGGCGGGCACAGCCTGGCACATGCGTACGGAGTCCGGCCCACAGGGGAGGGCCGGACTCCGTACGGTCGCGCGGGGATTACTTGTTGTTCGCGGTGGCCACGGCCGCGACGGCTTCCTTGGCGACGGCGGTCGCGCCGTCCTGGACGTCGCCGGCCGCGGGGGCGTCGGCGCCCTCGTAGCCGGTGCCGTTGTAGTCGACGGCGATCACGGCGTTGGCGGTGCGCACCACGACGACGCCGTAGCGGAAGTTCGCGTCGTCCTTCTTCAGGTCGAAGGTGATGGCCGTCGCCTGGTCGCCGAGGCCGGAGACCGGCGACGTCTTCACGTTCTTCGCGTCACCCGTCGACTTGGCCCCCGAGACCGCCCGGTCGAACTGCTTCTGCGCGAGCGAGTCGCCGCTGCCGAGGCCGGGCGTGGAGTCGTAGCGCTTGAAGTCGATGTCGAGCCAGCGGTAGTTCGAGCCGTCGACGCCCTTGTCCTCCAGGCCGTTCCAGGTGCAGCTGGCCTGGGACTGCGGGTCGGAGGTCTTGCCGACCTCGCCCGCCTTCGTCTTCGCCTTGGGCACGTACTTGTCGATCGACTTCGCGCTGATCGACGGGCACGCGTCGGGCAGCTTCGTGAACTTCGCCGGTGCGAGCGAGGGCGAGGAGGAGGCCTGCTTGCCGCCGCCGGCGGACGCCGACGACGACGGCGAGTCCGACTTCTTGTCGCCGCCGCCCGAGCCGGAGGAGCAGCCCACTGCGACGAGCATCACAGGTACGGCGGCACAGGCGAGGACACGGGCGAGCCGGATGCGCGGGGCCGGGGCGTGGGCCTTTTCGGGGGTGGCCGGGGCTGATCGGTGCATGTTTCCTTCGCTCTTCGTCTCTCGCGCTGGCGCGCTATTCGCTGAACTGCTCGACGAGCTTGCCGGCCAGGGCCTGGGCCTGCTCTTGCAGCTCCTTGCTGTCGGGGGCCGCGGCGGTGGCCGTGGCCTGGTCGGTGTATTCGATGGTCACGATGACGTTGGACGTACGGAACACCACAGTGACGGTACGTTGTCCGGCCGCCGAGGCGCCGCCGGTGCCGGACGGGGACGATACGTCGTTCAGGAACGCGGCGTCGCCCAGCCCGCTGAGCCTGCGCGGCTGGAGGCCGTCCTTGTCGGTGCCGTCCGCGGGGCTCGGCGAGGTGGTGGCCGTGCCGCCCGCCGTGCCCGCCGAGGCGGGGGCGCCGGTGGGCGGGCCGGCCATCGTGGAGGGGGCTCCGCCAGACGGGGAGCCGCCGGGGCTCGGGGTGTTGGAGGCGGAGGGCGTGGGCGAGGCGCTCCGCGGGGCGGGCAGGTTCGCCGCCGTCTCCTTCTTCGCGTAGAGCTGCTTGGTCTGGTCGTCGTCGCTGATCGTCGGGTCGTAGGAGACGACCCGTTCGAAATCGACCGTGAGCCTGCGCACACCGTCGGGCGTCTCGTCCTTCCAGCGGCAGCCGACCCTGCGGTCGGTGTCGTAGGTGAGGTCGGCGCTGCCCGCGTACTCCTTCGTGGCGTCCGCCTCGGCGAGGGAGGCCGCGCCCGGCAGCATGTCCTTGAGCACGCCCTTGCTCACGGCCCGGCAGGGCTCGGGAAGGGTGCGGTACTTGCCGGCGGGCGCCGCGGCCGTCTTGGCGTCGCCGGCCTTGGAATCGGTGGCCGAGGCGTCGCCTCCGGAGCCTCCGGAACAGCCGGAGGCGAGCGCCACCAGGAGCGCGAGACCAGGCACGTACGCCTTTCGCTGCACGGTTTCCGGGCTCCTTTCAGCGGGACGGCTGGGGGAAAAGTAGTTGCCGCCCGAGGGCGGTGGCCGGACACAATGTGTATCGCACGTGAACCTGTGAACGCCGGTCCACTGTCCTGGTTGTGGGTTTCGGTGCCTGTTTTTGCCATACGTGCGTTTTCCGGCTTTGGTGCCGTTTTCAGTTTTCGGGGGATCGAGGAATCATGTCGTACGCGGAGCTGCCCGGGGCGCGGGTGCCCATCAGGATGTGGACCGACCCGGCGTCGGTCGACGACGGAGCGATGCAGCAGCTGCGCAATGTCGCCGCGCTGCCCTGGATCAAGGGCCTCGCCGTGATGCCGGACGTGCACTACGGCAAGGGCGCCACGGTCGGCTCGGTCATCGCGATGCACGGCGCGGTGTGCCCGGCCGCGGTGGGTGTCGACATCGGCTGCGGCATGTCCGCGGTGCGGACCTCGCTGACCGCCAACGACCTGCCGGGCGACCTGTCCCGGCTCCGCTCGAAGATCGAGCAGGCCATCCCGGTGGGTCGCGGCATGCATCGCGACCCGGTGGACCCGTCCGGGCTGCACGGCTTCCCCACCTCCGGGTGGGACGGCTTCTGGGAGCGCTTCGGGGGCATCGCGGAGTCGGTGCGGTTCCGCGAGGAGCGGGCCGCCAAGCAGATGGGGACGCTGGGCAGCGGAAACCACTTCGTGGAGTTCTGCCTGGACGAGTCGGGCTCGGTCTGGCTGATGCTGCACTCCGGTTCGCGCAACATCGGCAAGGAGCTGGCGGACTTCCACATCGGCCAGGCGCAGAAGCTGCCGCACAACCAGGGCCTGGTCGACCGCGACCTCGCCGTCTTCGTCGCGGACACCCCGCAGATGGCGGCGTACCGCAACGACCTGTTCTGGGCGCAGGAGTACGCGAAGTACAACCGCGCGATCATGATGGCGCTCTTCCAGGACGTGGTCCGCAAGGAGTTCAAGAAGGCCAGGGCCACGTTCGAGCCGGTCATCTCCTGCCACCACAACTACGTGGCGGAGGAGCGGTACGAGGGGATGGACCTGCTCGTCACCCGCAAGGGGGCGATCCGGGCGGGCTCCGGGGAGTTCGGGATCATCCCCGGCTCGATGGGCACGGGCTCGTACATCGTGAAGGGCCTGGGCAACGAGGCGTCCTTCAACTCGGCCTCGCACGGCGCCGGGCGCAGGATGAGCCGCAGCGCGGCGAAGCGGGCGTTCTCGACGCGGGACCTGGTGGAGCAGACGCGGGGCGTGGAGTGCCGCAAGGACTCGGGGGTCGTGGACGAGATCCCGGGCGCCTACAAGCCGATCGAGAAGGTCATGGACCAGCAGCGCGACCTGGTGGAGGTCGTGGCGAAGCTGAAGCAGGTGGTGTGCGTCAAGGGGTGAGACCGGGCGCATTCGTTGCGGGCCGCGGAGACCGCGGAGACCGCGGGGGGCGTGGGGGTGTGGCGGAGGCGGCGGGGCCCGGCGCGTGCGGCGGGGCTTCGGGCCTCGGCGTGTGCGGCGGGGCTTCGGGCCTCGGCGTGTGCGGCGGGGCTTCGGGCCTCGGCGTGTACGGCGGGGCTTCGGGCCTCGGCGTGTACGGCGAAGGCTTCAGGGCTCCGAACCGGTCGGCTCCGAGGTCTTGGGGGAGCGCGGCCGGGCCGGGGGCGTGAGCCCCCGGCCGCCGCCTCTTCCCGGCCCGCATGCCGGGAAAGCGCCGGAAGGGGCGCGCGGCTGTGCCTTCGGCGAGCCGAGGGCTGCCGGACACTGCGCCCGCACCACGAGGACGTACCGGGGAGGGGTCCGGCTTTGTCCGGGCGGCAGTGGCAGAGGCCGCCCGGTGTCCGCGGGACGCCCGGCAGGGCATCGTCTGCCCATGCCCTGCACTGCCGGTTCTGGCGTACGCGGACAACGCCCTCGTGAAAGCGGACGTCTGGCGATCAGTTCCCGCCCCTCACAGGGCAGTTGATCGTCCTCCTTCAGCATGCAACAAACGCCGCTAGTTTTCCGCTGAAGATTTATCCGCCGAAAAGCGGGATGGGAAAAGATCCGGCCCGTCGCACGGTAAAGACGAGGTCAGGTGGCCGGATGGGCCCCCGCCCGCAGCGACCGCCGTCCCGGGCAGAGCCGGCACCGACCGCCGTGCCGGGCCCCGGCCCCCGCGTCCGGATTGCTTCGGTTCGGCGGCGGCCGGGTTCTCACCGGCCCGCAGGGCGATCCACATCCGGCGGTCGCCTGGCAGTCGCCAGGGGGAGCGAGGATTTCAGCCGCTCCGGCCAGGGCACGTGCGCCCACAATGGAACGTACGCCGACGATGGGATGCGCACCGGTCATCCGGTGCACGCCGAGCACCCGGCCCGGAGCCGATCGCAGAGTCGGGACCGAGGGTCGGGAGCGGCTGTTCCAACCGCGCGGCCGACGGCGTCAGCCGACGGCCGCCCGTAACCGGGGGAGAACCACAGATGGACAAGTCCGCTCTGCGTTCCCTGCTGCGCGAGCGCCGCGCGCTGATCAAACCCGAGAGCCACGGGCTGAGCCGACCGACCCGGCAGGGGCGGCGCGCGCCCGGCCTTTCGCAGGCCCAGATCGACCAGATCCTGCACCGCGCCCCCGACACCTACGGACGCCTGGAGTCCGGCCGCTACCCCAACCCGCCCGCGGACCTGCTCCAGGACGTGGCCCGGCTGCTCGGCATGAACGAGCAGGAGTGGGTGGCGCTGTGGCGCTACTGCCTGGGCCAGGATCCGCCGTTCCCGCTGCACTCGCAGTCCGGCGAGGAGATCCCCGGCGTATGGCAGGAGGCCGTCGACGGCATCGAGCACATGGCGTACGCCACCGACCGCTCCTGGAACCTGCTCGCCCACAACCAGCCCTGGGCCGCGCTGTTCCCCGGCGGCCGGGTGCCGCGGAACACCATGCGGTGGATGACGCTCGACCCGGTGGCCCGCGAGACCCTGACCGACTGGGAGCACGCCTGGGCGCCCCTGGTCCTGCCCCAGCTGCGCGCCGCACTGGCCGCCGACCCGACCGACCAGACGCTGGCGCAGATCGAGAAGGAGGTCCTGGCGGACCCGCTCGCCGCCGGGATCTACAACCGGCCCAGCGGCTACGTCCACCTCGACGGCGACGAACGCCCGCTCAACCACGCGTCCCTCGGCCCCGGCTGGGTGACGATGTGCGCCGCCCAGCCGGTGGCCGCGCCGGGCGCCCGGCTGATCATCCTGGTCTTCCACGCGGGCGAGGAGCGCCGCCACACGCGGGCGCCGATACTGCGGGCGAACCTGCGGTAGGCGTGATGGCGGCGGGTCGTTCGGCACGCGCGGCCGGTTGGTTCGGTACGCGCGGCCGGTTGGTTCGGTACGGGCGGCCGGTTGGTTCGGTACGGGCGGCTGGTCCCGGACGCGTCCGTCCGTCCGCCCGTCCGGCCTGGGCGGTCAGGACTCCCGGTGGACCTTGGTGTTGGAGGCCTGGGCGCGGGGGCGGACCACGAGCAGGTCGATGTTGACGTGGCTGGGCCGGGTGACCGCCCAGGTGATGGTGTCGGCCACGTCGTCGGCGGTGAGCGGCTCGGCCACGCCCGCGTACACCTTGGCCGCCTTCTCGGTGTCGCCGCGGAACCGGGTCGTGGCGAACTCGTCCGTCTTGACCATGCCGGGCGCGATCTCGACGACCCGTACCGGACGGCCCAGGATCTCCAGGCGGAGCGTCTCGGCGAGCACGCGGGCGCCGTTCTTCGCGGCTACGTAGCCGCCGCCGCCCTCGTACGTGGCGTGGCCCGCCGTGGAGGAGAGGATCACGACGGTGCCGTCGCCGGACGCCTCAAGGGCGGGCAGCAGGGCCTGGGTCACGTTGAGCGTGCCGATGACGTTCGTCTCGTACATCTGCCGCCAGTCGTCCGGGTCGCCGGTCGCGACCGGATCGGCACCGAGCGCGCCGCCCGCGTTGTTCACCAGCACCCCGATGGTGCGGAAGGCGGTGGCGAACTCGTCGACGGCGGCCCGGTCGGTCACGTCCAGCGGGTACGCCGTCGCCTGGTGGCCCGCCTCGTTGATCTCGGCGGCCAGCGCCTCGATGCGGTCCTTGCGGCGGGCGGTCAGCACCACGCGGTAGCCGGCGGCGGCGAGCCCGCGGGCGGTGGCGGCACCGATCCCGCTGCTGGCTCCCGTGACGACGGCGATCGGGGTCCCGGCGGCAGTCATGTCGTGCTCCTCGCGCGTGTGGTGAGTACGCGGCCAGGATAGGCGGGCCCGGACGGGTCCGGCCGGGGCGGGGCGGTTCGTCGGGGCGGGGCCCGGTGGGGCAGGGCCCGGTGGGGCGGGTTCGTCGGGCCCGGCCCCGGTGGGGCGGGTTCGCCGGCCCGGTTCCGGTGGGGTGGGCGTCCTCAGCGGCCGCGCGGTGCGTACATGATCACGGCCATTCCGGCCAGGCAGATCAGCGCGCCGGTGACGTCCCAGCGGTCCGGGCGGTAGCCGTCCGCGACCATGCCCCAGGCGATCGACCCCGCCACGAAGACACCGCCGTACGCGGCGAGGATGCGGCCGAACTCGGCGTCCGGCTGGAGCGTGGCCACGAACCCGTAGACGCCGAGCGCCAGCACTCCCGCGCCGATCCACACCCAGCCCCGGTGCTCCCTGACGCCCTGCCAGACGAGCCAGGCACCGCCGATCTCGAAGAGGGCGGCCAGAACGAAGAGGAGGACCGAGCGTGCGACGAGCATGGGATCAGGGTGGCACGGGTCTTACGGGGCGAGCGCTCGGTTCGCGACGGGTGCACGGGGTGGCGCGCGCTCGGTTCACGGCAGGTACTCGGGGTGGCGCGCTGGGGAAATAAGGGGTGAAAGGTACCTTTCGCTCATGTTGGTTCGTGTGATGAACAGATCGGGCGGGTCGAACGGGTCTGTCGGACCGGGCCCGGCCCGGCGCCACGGCGCGAGGGCGGCTCGCCCGGCCGGGGCCCGCGGGATCCTGGCGACCGTAGCCGTCGCGGTACTGGCCGCGGCGACGCTGATCGCCACGGGTACGCCGAGCGGGGCGAGCGGGCCCGGCGACGAGGGCGTGCGCCCGGCGGCGTCGGCCCCCGCCCCCGCTTCGGGCGCGGACAGGGACGGCGCTGCCATGCGTGAGGCGGATGTGGCGTACCACGGGCACGTCTCCCTGTGGGGCGGCCGGGTCGGCGTCTGGCTCACCACCGCCAACCACGGACCGGCGCCGGTCTCCGGGGCCACCGTGCGGCTGCGCTTCTCGGTGCCGCTCGACCCAGCGGCCACCCTGCCGTCCAGCTGTCTGCGCACCGGCGCGGCGACCGTGCAGTGCGGCTCCGGCTCGATGCGGGCGGCGGGCAGCGGCGTACGGATCGCTCTGGATGTGGCGGTCGTCGGCGAGCCGGCCGAGGTCGGCCTCGACATCGACACGGCCTGGAACGGCGGCACGGACGACCGCAACCCGGCGAACAACACGCACCGGGTCCTCGCTCCGGCCACGGGCGACCCGTACAGCTTCTGAACCACCCTGCCGGGTAAGGCAGTTGGGGGTCGGCATGGCCCGATTCGCCGTAACGGCTACGCGTGCCCGGTCCAGCGGTCGAGCGCGGCATGCAGCCCGGCCGGGTCCGGACCCTCGCAGGCCCATGCCACATATCCGTCGGGCCGTACGAGCAGCGTGCTGCCGCGCCCGCTCCGCCAGTGCGCGGCCACCACGCCGCGCGGCGCGACGGCCCGGCCGTCCCGGGGTGTCACCAGGACGAACTCGCCCCGGCGCAGCAGCTCGTAGAGGCGCCCCTCGACGAGGTCCAGGTCGATCGCGCGCTTCCCGGTGAGCGGATGCGAACCGCGCTCCGCCCGGTAGGCGATGTCGAGCCCGCTGATCATCCCCATCGCCTTGTCGGAGACCGGACGCACGAGGTCGAGGACGCGTACGACCAGTGAACGGCCCGCCCGCTGAAGGGGGTTGTGGGCCATGGCGAGCCGCACGAGCGCGCCGCTGCTGCGCAGCACCATCGCGCCGACCGGGTGGCGCTCGGCCTGGTAGCTGTCGAGCAACGCCTCGGTGTCGGCGCCGCGGCCGTGCAGTGCGGCGGCGAGCTTCCAGGAGAGGTTCGCGGCGTCCTGGAGGCCGGTGTTCATGCCCTGGCCGCCCGCGGGGGAGTGGACGTGCGCTGCGTCCCCGGCGAGGAAGACCCGGCCGACCCGGTAGGACGGGGTCTGGCGTTCGTCGCTGTGGAAGCGGGAGATCCAACGGGCGTCGTGCATCCCGTAGTCGGTGCCGAAGGCCTCGCCGGCGATGGCGCGCAGCTCGTCGAGGTCCACGGGCTCGGTGTCGGGGACCTGGCGCTTGCGGTTCCATCCCATGACCCGGTAGTAGCCGTCGCCGAACGGGGCGACGAGGGCGAACGAGTCGCCCGAGCCGCTGAGTTGGAGCATGACGTCCGGTTCCTTGTCGAGCCGTACGTCCGCGAGGACGATCGAGCGGATCACGGCCGCGCCGGGGAACGGCAGCCCGAGCGCCTCGCGGACGCCGCTGTGCACGCCGTCGGCGCCGACGAGATAGCGGGCCCGGATCGCGACGCGCCGCTCGCCGCCACCGCTCCCGCCACCGTTCCCGGCACCGCTGCGGTGGCCGTCGGCAGCACGCTCGTACCGCTCGGCCAGCTCGGCGGTAACCCCTCCACCACCCTGACGAAGGCTCAACAACCGCGCGCCATAACGGAATTGCACACCTTCGGCCACGGCGCGCCGTTCCAGGAGCTGCTCCACTTCGTACTGCGGGCTGATGAGCAGGAACGGGAAGCGCGAGCGCAGCCGGGTCATGTCGAGGGTGACGTGCCCGAACATGTCCATCTGCTCGATCGGCGTACCCCGCTTGATCAACTCCTCGGCCAGGCCGCGCGCGTCGAGCGCCTCCAGGGTGCGGGCGTGGACGCCGAAGGCGCGCGTCATGTTGCTGATGCCGTGCGGCCGGCGCTCGACGAGGGTGACCCGCAGCCCCGCGGCGGCGAGGTCGCCGGCGAGGAGCAGCCCGGTAGGACCGGCACCGACGACGACCACGTCAGCGATGTCAGCGACATCGACGGTGCCAGTGACGTCAGCGGTGTCGGTGTCGGTGGCGTCAGTGGCGGAGGCGGTGCGAGGGGTGTCGGCGGTTAAGGGCCGCTGGGGACGGGGTGCGCGATGGGATCCGTACGGCGCCGCGGGCTCTGCGGCCTCCGCGGGGCCGGTGCTGCTGGGCGGGTTGGTGGGGCTGATGGGGCTGGTGGAGCCGGACGCGTACGGGGTGTCGTTCATGGCTGCCTCCTCGGATGCCAGTGCGTACTGGTCAACGGGCGTAGGCCAACGGTTGTTGGTCAACACCTGTTGGCAAATGTAGAACCGTCGGAACTGGCATGTCAACAACTGTTGGCCTACAGTCGTTGGCATGACGACCGAAGCCCCCGCCGGAGGACCGCGCCGCACCTCCGGAGCCACCAAGGCCGCGATCCTCGACGCCGCCCGCGAGCGTTTCGCGGCGGACGGCTACGAGCGCGCGACCATCCGGGCCATCGCCCGGGACGCGGGGATCGACCCGTCGATGGTCATGCGGTACTACGGCAACAAGGAGGGCCTGTTCGCGGCGGCCTCCGAGATCGACCTGCGCATTCCACGGCCGGAGACGCTGCCGGCCGTGGGGATGGGGGCGGCGCTCGTCGAGCATTTCCTGGACCGCTGGGAGAACGACGACGTACTGACCGCCCTGCTGCGCGTCGGCGTCACGAACGCGGCCGGGGCGGAGCGGGTGCGGGCGGTGTTCACGGGGCAGATGGTCCCGGTCGTCGCGGGCATCTGCCCGGACCCGGAGGACGCCCCGCGCCGGGCGGCGCTGGTCTCCTCACAGATCCTGGGCATGGCGATAGCCCGCTATGTGCTGCGCTTCCCGCCGGCGGTCACGATGTCCCGCGAGGACATCGTGGACTGGCTGGGGCCGACGGTTCAGCGGTACCTAACGGCAGAGCGGCCTTAGCGTCCGGCTTGCCAGGTACCCCCAACCCCCTCCCGCCCGAGGGCCGCGCGCGGCCTGCTCCGCGGTTCCCTGCGGCCCGGCCCTGGGTCCGCTGACGCCGCGGGCCGTGCGTGGTTGCTCGCGCAGTTCCTCGCGCCCCTGGCCTTGTTTTTGTCTGCGGGGCGTGGGGGCTGTTTGCGCAGTTCCCCGCGCCCCTAACCCTCTGTCGGCCCCACACCGTGCGTGGTTGCTCGCGCAGTTCCCCGCGCCCCCAACCCCGTTTTCGTCCGCGGACCGTGGTCGCTTCTCGCGCAGTTCCCCGCGCCCCTAAAAGACTCGGTGCTGGCCCGCATGGGCATTCCCAGCCCGTCCGGCGTTTGAGGACGAGCGCCGTTCAGGCGCGACGGGGGTGCAGGGGGCGGAGCCCCCTGCGGGGGTTCGAGGGGCGCAGCCCCTCAGGGGGTCTGGGGCGCAGCCCCAGGGCCCGAGCCCTTCAACCCCGCCGCACGGGCGGGCGGGTGGGCGAACCCCCAGGGGGTGGCTTGAGGGGGCCGAGCCCCATAAGTGGGGCAGACTCTGCTTCGTACACTTTCTGCATGGCACAGAAGACCCGCCCAACCCCGCCCACCCGAGCCACCCTGCTCCACGACCTGGGCGCGGTATCCCGCCGCTACATGGCCTCGTACGCCCTGTTCAACCAGGCACTCGCCGACCACCTGGGGCTGCACCCCACAGACGTCCAGTGCCTGAACCTCCTCGGCCTGGAACCGGGCCCCGTCACCACGGGACGGATCGCCGAACTGACCGGACTCACCACCGGCTCCGCGACCCGCCTCGTCGACCGCCTGGAGAAGGCCGGCTATGTGACCCGGCACCGCGACACCGAGGACCGTAGGAAGGTCCTGGTCGAGGTGGTGCCCAAGCGGATGGCCGAGTTCGGCAAGGTGTGGAGCAGGCTCAACGGAGCCTGGTGGGAGCTGTTCGACGGGTACGAGGACGAGGAGATCGCGTTCATCGCCACCCACATGCGCCGCACCGTAGACCTCAGCACCGCGCAGGTCGCACGCCTCCGCAGCGGCCAGCTCTAGGCCCCCTACGCCGGCCCGACGTGCTCGGCCGGGCGCCCGCCGCTCCCCGCCGCCGAGCCGAATTCCCGTACCGCCGAGTCCACGATCGCCTCAAGCGCGGCGTGGTGCGCGCCACGCCAGTACACCCGCTCACAGGAGCCGCACTCGGCGAAGACCTCGTACGTGCTGCGAGTCCCGTGTTCCAGCCGGTCGCCCACCGACTCCTTGTCGGCCTCCCGCAGCGGTGCGTTGCACGCGGTGCACCGTGTCCAGGGCGCGAGCGCGGGTCTGAACCGGCTGAGTACGTCCCGGAGTTGCTCCTCCGTGCGGTGGCTGTAGATGTACGCCCCCGCCCACAGCTCCCTGCGGTGCAACAGCCCTCGGTCCCGCGACAGCATGACGCGCCGCTCCCGCGCGGAGAGCGCCGCGAGCGCCGGGTCCCCGATGTCCTCGCTCTCGTACGCCGCGTCGACGCCGAGCAGCCTCAACCGCCGTGCCAGCGTGCCGAGATGGACGTCGAGCAAGAAGCGCAGCGGGGCGCCCGGCACCTCCTGGGGGCGGTCGACGGCACGTACCTCGACGGTCTCGCCCGCCACCGGAACGTGGGAGACCGGCACCGCGCGGCCGTCCGCGAGCAGCCGGCCGACCTCGGTGAGCGGGACGCCCAGGGACTCGACGGCATGGCCCAGCGTGGACACGCCGTCGGTCACGACGCTGCTGGCGCCGTCGCGCCGCTTCGCCGGAACGAAGAGCCGCAGCTCGGGGGCGAAGTCGATATGGATCTCCGGTCCGTTCACGCCGTCAGGATGGCATTGCGCCGGCGCTGCGGGCCAGGGATTTCGGGGGCGCGCCGGGATGCCTCCGGGGGCGGACAGGGCGACGGGGGCAGAGGCGCAGGCGAAGCCGACGCGAGCAACGCGAATGCGGACGCCACCGCGAACAGCGCGAACGCGGACGCGGACGCGGACGCGAGCAACGCGAACGCGGACGCCACCGCGGCTGCCGCTAAGGCCGGAAGGCGTCCGCGTGTTCACGGGCCCAGGATTCAAAGGTGCGGGCCGGATGGCCGGTCAACTCCTGTACGGCGTCGGTGACGGCGTCGGGCTGCCCGTTGTGCGAGGCGAAGTAGTCGAGCAGCGCCTCCGCGATCGCGGGCGGCATGAAGTCGGCCGTCGACGCCTGCCACGCCTCGGCAGTCACGGCGTTGACGACGAGCGGACGCCCGGCCGCCTCGGCGAGAATCGCCACCTGCTCGGTGACGCTCAGGGAGGCCGGCCCGGTGAGGTGGTAGGCGCGGCCGCGCAGTTCGGGCCGGGTGAGGACGGCGACCGCGGCGTCCGCGATGTCCGCCTCGTGGATGACGGCGGACTGGGCGCCGGGGAACGGATGGTCCACAGCGCCGGTCGCATTGACCGCCCAGGCCCAGCCGAGGGCGTTGCCCGCGAAGCCGCCGGGCCGGAGGACGGTCGAGGGGATGCCGGAGTGCTCCAGGCCACGCTCGACCGCGCTGTGCATCGCGGCGATGGCATTGGTGTCGGTGCCGGGCTCGATGACGGAACTGGACGAGAGCAGCACGACGTGCCGCACCCCCGCGGACTCCGCCTCGGCGAGGAACGCCTCGATGTGCTTCGGGCTGGCGTACAGGAAGACCGACTCGACGCCCGCCAGCGCGGCCGGGAACGTCGCCGGGTCGTCGAGGTCGCAGACGGCACGCTGCACACCGTCCGGAAGCGCCAGCTTGTCGGGACTCGCGGAAGCCGCACGCACGTCGAGCCCGCGCTCACGCAGCAGCGGGACGAGGGCTGTGGCGACCTTGCCGCGGCTGCCGGTGATCAGAATCGTCATCGTGGAAATACCCCTTGGGCAAAGGAAGTTGGGACCATTGAGGCGGCGCCGGCGGGAGCTGACGTCGGTGACCGTCGGACCGATCAACCTGCACCTCACTAACCTGCACCCCGTTAGCCTGCATCAAACATAATCTGCGCCGCGCAGATAAATAAATATCCTCGACCAGGTCACGGCCGTCAAGCGCATATCGGCAGGGCGCCCGAGGGTGCAGGGAGTCCCGAGGGTGCAGGGAGTCCCGAGGGTGCAGGCGGGGGCGTACGGGGCGGCGAGGGGCGGGCCCTCTACCCTTCCGGCATGAAGATCATCGACCTTGAGCCGGGCGACCCGCGTCTGACGGACGACCTGCTGCCGGTACTCAGCGAACTCCGACCGCATCTCACGGAGGAGCTCTTCGCCGAGATCTACGGGGAAGGGCACGCCCAGGGGCTGCGCTTCACCGCCGCGTACGGCGACGACGGGGCCTGCGTCGGCGCCGCCGGGTGGCGGATCATCGCCAACACCGGCTTCGTCCGCAAGCTGTACGTCGACGACCTGGTCACCGCCGCCACCGCCCGCTCCACCGGCGTGGGCCACGCCCTCCTCGCGCACCTGGAGGCCCACGCGAGGGCGGCGGGTTGCACCTCCCTGAACCTCGACTCCGCCACCCACCGGACCGACGCGCACCGCTTCTACTTCCGCGAGCGCATGGCGGTGACGGCCTTCAACTTCGACAAGCCGCTGGACTGAGCCCACGGGGCCGAGCCCGCTGGACCCGCAGTGCCGGTTCGCCCATGGCCCAGGCCGTGGAAGACCGGGACTGGACCTCTCAAAATCCCGGGGCAGGGAGGAAGCTCGGCCACCACGGGGGCACGCCGCCGGGACATGAAGGCGCGGCGGAGCCCTCCCAAAAGATCGAGATGGCGCACCAGACAACACCGAGCAGCGTCACCGCCAGGGCAAGGGCGTGGAGCAGGGGACGGCGGCGGTCCCCAAGGAGGGTGCCCGCCGCAGCCCAGAGCAGCAGCAAGACCGTCCAAGCGCCCGGAATGAACAGCCACACCAGGAAAAAGCTGTTGGCTGCGTTGTTCACCCCCACGTCACAGGCAGCCCACGACCTGCCCAGCAGCGTGGCAGCGGACACCGCGAGAACCAGCGCCACCGACGCCCCGAGAAATCCGTGCAGCCGTCGAGTCCCCACAGCAGCCTCCTTGTTCGCCGTCCACCGCGGGAAGCATGCAGGAAACACCTGATCCGCGCACCTGATCCGCCCACCTGATCCGCACTGCTCGTCCCTGCCGCAACCACCCGGGCCGTCAGCGCCGGCCACGAGCCGCTGAACAGCGCCCAGCCCTCCTGCGGCTAGCCCTCCAGACCGGTCCACCAGTCGTTGGAGCGGATCGTCGTGCCCGGCGGATACTCGAACTCGACCTCGCCGGCGCACACGAAGCCGGCCTTGCGGCAGGTGGCGTTGGAGGCGGTGTGGTCCACGGACGGATAGGCGTGCAGGGTGCGCCGGCCGCCCGCGGCGCGGGCCTGCGCCACAACCGCCCGGAGCGCCGCGACGGCCAGACCGCGGCCTCGGAACTCGGGAAGGATGCCGTACCCCGTCTCGTACACCGGCTCGCCCTGCCATATTCGCGGCCAGTACCCGACCGATCCGACGGCCTCGCCCGTCCCGTCGAGGACGACCTTGAACATCCGCCCCTCGGCTGCGGGGCGAGCGCTCATCGCCGTGTACTTGGCGTGCCGGGACAGCACCTTCTCCTCGGACTCCGGGCCGCCGAGGTGCTCGGTCATCTCCGGCTCGTTCTTCCTGCGGAGCAGGGCGAGATCGCCGTCCGACCAGGGCAGCAGCCGGATACGCGGGGGAACTTCACGGGCTGTGTCGCTCATGTCCAGAACTGTAGGCGCCGGGTCTGACAACGGCCCCCGATCAGGGGCGGAGGGGCCAGGGACGGCCAGGGACGGCCAGGGACGGACGGTCAGGGGCAGAAAGTCAGGGGCGCAAGGCCCGGGGCCGCCGGGTGAGCCAGTACAGGGCGGCCGCGTACAGGGTGAGGACGAGGGCGAGCAGCGGGTAGTACGCCAGGGGCAGTGCGGCCATGCCGATCAGCGGGCCCAGCGGCGAGAGCGGGAGCAGCAGGCCGGTCAGCGCGAGCACGCCCGCGGTGGTCGGGATGCCGCCGCCGCGGCCGGTGCGCAGCAGCACCATCACCAGGGCCTGGGTCAGCAAGTTCTCGGTGAACCAGCCCGCGTGGAAGGCGGTTTCGCCCCGGGTGTCGCTGATCGCCCAGACCAGTACGGCGAAGGTCGCGAGGTCGGCGGCGGCGTTGATCACACCGAACCCGGTGACGGAGGCCAGGACTTCGCGCGGTTGCAGCTTGAGCGGGCGGCGCAGCATCGCGGCCCGCGGCCGGTCGTAGGCGAAGGCCAGTTGGGCCGCGTCGAAGCACAGGTTCTGCACCAGGACCTGCGCGGGCAGCATCGGCAGGAACGGCAGCAGCAGACCGGCGGTCAGCATCGCGATGACGTTGCCGAGGTTTGAGGAGAGTGTGATTCGCAGATAGCCGGCGATGGTGGCGCCGCCCCCGCGCCCGGCCACGATGGCGTGGTCGAGCGAGGTGAGGTCCTTCGCCGCGAGCACGACGTCCGCCGTCTCGCGGGCCACGTCCACCGCCTCGGGCGGGCAGATGCCGACGTCGGAGGCGCGCAGCGCGGGCAGGTCGTTGACGCCGTCGCCGAGGAATCCGGTGACGTGTCCGCGCTCGCGCAGCGCCCGGACGATCCGGGCCTTCTGCTCGGGGGAGCAGCGGGCGAAGACAGTACTACGGTCGGCGAGTTCGCCCACCTCGGCGTCGCTCAGGGCATCGAGCGAGGCGGCGGTGACGACCTCGCCCGGGTCCAGGCCGAGCTCGCGGCAGGCGCGGGCGGCCGTTCCGGGGTGGTCGCCGGTCAGCACCTTCACGGCGATGCCCCGATGGCCCAGCGCGGCCAGGGCGTCCGCCGCCGACTCGGCGGTCGCGTCACGCAGCCCGACCAGGCCCTTGAGGGTGAGCCCGCGCTCGTCCGCGGTGGTGTACGGGCGCCCGCTGGCGGGCCGTTCGGCGAGCGCCACCGCGAGGACGCGCAGCCCGTCGGCGGCGAGGCGGCCGGCGAACGCGACCGCCCGGTGCCGTTCCTCGTCGGAGAGCCTGCACCGTTCCAGTACGTCCTCCACGGCGCCCTTGACGACCAAGGTGTGGTGGCCCAGGCGGCGCGGGGTGGCGACCACGGCCGTGGAGAGCCGGCGCACCGGGTCGAACGGGAGGGCCGCGACCGCGTCGTACTCCAGGGCGTCCTCGGGCAGCCGCTCCTCCGCCGCGTCGAGCAGGGCTTCGTCCAGGGCGTCGGCGCCGGGCAGTTCGGCGAGTTGCAGGGTCCACAGGCTGTTGACGGCGGCCCAGTGCAGAACCGAGTCGTCGGGGCGCCCGGCCGGGTCGAGCGCACAGTCCAGGACCGGCCGGTCCTGGGTCAGCGTGCCGGTCTTGTCCAGGCATACGACATCGACGGCGCCGAGGTCGTGCAGCGCGGGCAGCCTTTTGACGATCACCTGGTGGGTGCGGGCGAGCGCGGACGCGCCGCGCGCGAGCGTGGTGGTCACGATGACCGGCAGCATCTCGGGGGTGAGCCCGACCGCGACGGCGACCGCGAACGGCAACGTCTCCAGGCCCCGGCCGCGCAGCGCCGCGTTGGCCATCAGGACCAGGGGCGGGGTGAGCAGCATGAACCGGATCAGGATCCAGGAGATGCCGTACACCGAGCGGTCGAAGGCCGTCGTGCGCCGGTCGTCGTGGTGCGGCTTGTCGGCCCGTGCGAACCGCGTGTCCGCCCCGGTCGCGACGACCACGCCGGTGCCGCTGCCGGAGGCCACGCTGCTGCCCTGGAAGCAGACCTCGGGCCGGTCGAAGTCCTGGTCGTCGAGCGCGTGCGCCCGGCCGGCTCCGGGCGGTGCCTGCGCCGCGGGCTCGTCCACCGGGTACTTGAGGACCGGCGCGGACTCCCCGGTCAGCGCCGCCTGATGCATCGTCAGGCCGGTCGCCCGCAGCAGCCGCAGATCCGCCGGTACGAGGTCGCCGGGCGCGAGCCGCACCACATCGCCCGGCACCACCTGGTCCACCGGGACCTCGCGCGGCACCGGCGCCGCGTCGTCGTCCGTCCTGCGCAGCACGGTCGCGGTGCTGGCCACCAACTCCCGCAGCCCGGCCGCCGACCGGTCGGCACGGTGCTCACCGGCCGCCCGCAGCGCGCAGCTCACCACTACGAGCACCGCGATGACCGAGGCCGTCGCCCAGGCCGCGACCAGCGCGGAGACCAGCGCCAGACAGGCGAGTACGGCGGTGAACGGGTCGCGCAGACTGCGCAGGAAAATAATCGGCAGGGACGGAACTCGGCGGGCGGGGAGGACGTTTTCCCCATATCGCACAAGTCGCGCCTCGGCTTCGGACTCCACGAGTCCCCGTGGACCGGAACCGAGCGACCGAAGCAGCTGAAGCGGAGTGCTCCTTGACAACTGCAGAGAAGAGTTCCGCTCAGGCGCCCAGGTCACGGACGAGTCCCGACGGTCCCGGCAGCTTCACGCCCCCGCCGAGACGGGCGACCAGCCAGCGCACCATCTGAGCCACATCGGGATCGTCGACGAGATAGACGACCCGCCGTCCCTCCCGCCGGGACCGGACGAGCCCCGCGAGCTTCAGCTTCGCCAAGTGCTGACTGACGGCCGGCAGCGCGCCGCCGACCCTCTCGGCCAGACCCGACACATCGGACTCGCCATGGCTCAGCGTCCACATGATGTGCAGCCGCGCGGGCGAGGCAAGGAGTCCGAAGACCCCCGCTGCCTCGCCGAGCACCTGGGCCGACGGATCGGTGCTGCTCGTCGTCGTCACCGTTGCCTCCGTCTCCTCGGTGTGATGGCCGTGCCTGTCTTCTCCGGGGGCCAGTCTAGAGGCGCCGGCTCACAGAGAGACCAGAGTCACCTCGGTCGCCTTCACGCTGGACCACACGGTGGCTCCTTCGGCGAGGTGCAGTTCGGCGGCCGCGTGCGGGGTGATCTCGGCGATGAGGTCGGGGGTTCGGTCGGAGGCGACGAGGACGCGCAGGCGGCTGCCGCTGGTGGTGATCTCGCGGACGGTGCCGGGCCAGATGTTGCGGGGGCTGCCGTCGGGGCGGGTGCGGTGGAGGGAGACCGATTCGGGGGCGATGATCGCCAGTGCGCGGGTGTCCGGGGGGAGTTGTTCGGCCGTGACGATCCGGGCGCCGCCGGTGAGGGCGAGGCCGTCGGCGGTGGCTTGTCCGGGCCAGGCGTTGCGGCCGAGCATCCGGGCGACCCAGGGGGAGCGGGGGTGCCGGGTGACTTCGGTGGGCGGGGCGTCTTGAAGGGTGCGTCCGTCGTGGAGTACGAGGACGCGGTCGGCGAGGGAGACGGCCTCGACGGGGTCGTGGGTGACGATGAGGCAGACACCGGGGAAGTCGGCGAGGTGCGTGCGCAGCGTGTGGCGGACGTGGGCGCGGGTGGTCTGGTCGAGGGCCGCGAGGGGTTCGTCGAGGAGGAGGAGCCGCGGCCTGGCCGCCAGGGCGCGGGCGAGGGCGACACGTTGGGCCTGGCCGCCGGAGAGTTGGGCGGGTTTGCGGTGCGCGAGGTGGCCGACGCCGAGACGGTCGAGCCAGCTCTGGGCGGCGGCGCGGGCTTCTGCGCGCGGGGTGCCTTGGGCGCGGAGCCCGTAGGCGGTGTTGGTGAGGGCGCTGAGGTGGGGGAAGAGGGCGCCGTCCTGGGGGACCCAGGAGACACCGCGCTGGTGCGGGGGTAGCGAGGTGACGTCGGTGTCGCCGAGGCGGAGGACGGCGTGGGCGCGGTCGGTGAGGCCGAGCAGGGCGCGGAGCAGGGTGGTTTTGCCGGCGCCGTTCTCGCCGACGACGGCGATGGTGGTGCCGGGCTCGGCGTGCAGGGTCAGCTCGTTGAACCCGGTCACATCGGCATCGAGGGGCCAACTGGGCTGCTCCGCAGCCGACTTGGGGTCGTCTCCCTTCGGCGGGGCCGAATCCTGCGGCCCGACCGGGCCGGCCGGTGTGACGGGCGCGACGGGTGCGGGGTCGGTGTCGTCGACGGCCGGGGAAGGAGCGGCCCCGCGTACCGAGGCACCGCCCGTCCAGCGGCCGCGCAGTGCGATGAGTACGGCCATGGCGATGGCGAGGAGCAGGAGGGAGACCGAGGTCGCGGCCTCGGGGGAGTCCTGGAGCAGGAGGTAGACCTGGAGGGGGAGGGTCTGGGTGGTGCCCGGGAGGTTGCCCGCGAAGGTGATCGTCGCGCCGAACTCGCCGAGCGCCCGGGCCCAGGTGAGCGCCGCGCCGGCGGCCAGGCCCGGGGCCACCATCGGCAGGGTCACGGTGAGGAAGACCCGGAACGGCGAGGCGCCGAGCGAGGCCGCGGTCTCCTCGTAGCGGGGCCGCAGCCCGCCGAGCGCGCCCTCCAGGCTGATCACCAGGAAGGGCATGGCGACGAAGGTGGCGGCGACCACGGCGCCGGAGGTGTGGAAGGGCAGCGTGATGCCGAAGGTGTTCTCCAGCCACGGGCCGAGCAGTCCGCGCCGCCCGAATCCGAGCAGCAGGGCCACACCGCCCACCGTGGGCGGCAGCACCATCGGCAGCAGGACGAGCGAGCGCACCAGGGACTTGCCCGGGAAGTCGACCCGGGAGAGCAGCCAGGCCAGGGGCACACCGAGAAGAAGGGAGAGACCCAGTGCCCAGAACGAGACGACGAGCGAGAGCCGCAGGGCCTCGGTGACGTCGGGGCCGGTCAGGTGTGTGCCGAGTTCGCCCCAGGAGGTGCGGGCCAGGATGCCGAGGAGCGGCATCAGCAGGAACGCGATGGCGAGCAGCGCGGGCAGCGCCAGGGCCACGGGTGGACGCCGGCGGGAACGGAAGCGGCTGCGGGTCATGAGGATTCCCCCGGTGTCCTGATGGCGCGGGGTCCGCCCGTCCGGCGCGCACGGGCGGCGCGAACGGACGGACCACGCAAGGGAGTTGGAGCGGTGGTGGCCAGGGGGGCCGGGTCGGTTACGGCTGCTGGAAGCCCGCGTCCGCCAGGATCTTCTGCGCCTCGGGCGTGGAGAGCCACTTCACGAATGCGGTGGCGGCGTCGGCGTTCTTCGACGCCTTGAGGGTGGCGGCCGGGTAGGAGGCGACGGCGTTCTGCGCGTCCGGGATGTCGACGGTGTCGACCTTGCCCTTGGCGGAGGCGGCGTCGGTCTTGTAGACGATGCCCGCGTCGGCCTCGCCGAGCTCGACCTTGGACAGGACCGCGCGGACGTTGGGCTCCTGGGAGACGGGCTTCACCGTGAGGTGCTGCTTGTCCAGGACCTGCTTGCTGTAGCGGCCGACCGGCACCTCGGGGGCCGCGAGCACGACCTTCAGGCTGGTGTTGGTCAGGCCCTTGAGGTCTTCGACCTTCTTCGGGTTGCCCTTGCCCGTCGCGATCACCAGGCGGTTCTTGGCGATGACCGACGAGTCGTTCACATCGGCCTTGAGGCCGTCCATCGTCTTGGTGTCGGCCGTGACCAGCGCGTCGGCGGGGGCGCCCTGCTTGACCTGGGCGGCCAGCTCCTGCGAGCCGGCGAAGGAGAACTTGATGTGGGTGCCCGGGTTCTCCTTCTCGTAGGCTGCACCGGCCGCCTTGAAGACGTCGGTCAGCGAGGAGGCGGCGAGCACGGTCAGCTGCGCGGCCTTGGGCGCGGAGCTGGAGCTGCCGGACGGGGAAGCGCTCTTGTCGCTGCTGCCGCTGTCCTTGCTACTGCTGCTGCATGCCGCGGCCAGCGGGATCAGCAGGGCGGCGGAGACGACGGCCGCGGCGGCGCGGCGGCGCTGGGTACTGAGAGCCAGGAGGGACATGGTTGGAACTCCTTCGGATACTTGACGAGCCGCGCCGGGAGGTGAGGGCTTCCCCCGCTGGGTTTCCTCGGGCCATCCGGGTCGGATGTCCGTCGGTCACCGGGGAAGGGCGACGCCGCGGGGACGTACGTGAAGTGGCCTGTCGTCGACCTAGGTGCGGTCGATGTGCACGCTGGTGGACTTCACCCGCGCGGTGGCCTGCATGCCCACCTCAAGGCCCAGCTCTTCGACGGCCTCCCGGGTCAGGAGGGAGACCAGGCGGTGCGGACCGGCCTGGATCTCGACCTGGGCGGCGACGTCACCGAGCTTGACGGCGGTGACGATGCCGGGGAAGGCGTTGCGGACAGAGGTGTAGGGCACCTCTTCCTCGCTGTTGGAGGACTGGCC
Organism: Streptomyces sp. CB01201; assembly: GCF_002803085.1. Taxonomy (GTDB): domain Bacteria; phylum Actinomycetota; class Actinomycetes; order Streptomycetales; family Streptomycetaceae; genus Streptomyces; species Streptomyces hundungensis. The sequence goes on from NZ_NNBJ01000019.1 coordinate 59,307, forward strand.
CACCTCGATGGAGAAGGCGGCCAGATCCCGCCCGTCGATGAGTCGGCGACCGCCTTCGTCACGATGGGTCGTGACGCGGCCGCCGTCGGCCCAGCGGCGCACGGTGTCGGGACTGACGCCGAGCAGACGCGCTGCCTGGCCGATGGTGTAGGACTGCATGTGCGACAAGATAGGCGTCTTCACGCCGCATACACAAAGGACCCGTCGGAACATACACCGCAGCTGCGGATCCGAATGGACGAAGGTCCAAGGCCCCCGTTACGGTCCCCGGCCACCCTCTACGGCCCCGGCGGCCGCCCCCTCGGCCTCCTCCGCACAGCCCAGGACGCCTCGCCGGCCACCCTCCGTGGTCAACGGGGTGGGGCGCTCATGAGATGTGGATCCAGGCCGGCCAGTACGCGTCGGCGCTCAGGGCCACACCAAGCAGTAGGGCTGATGTCCCGCCTCATGCAGCCGATGCGAGAAGTCCTGCCATTCGTGCAGGAGTTGATAGACGTTGAACGCGTCACGCGGGCCGCCGCGGTCCGGGACCGTGGACCATATGAAGGCCGCCGCGCCGACCGACTCCTCGCCGACGCCGCGCAGCGGGTCGACGACCGTCATGGGGAGCTTGACCACCGCGTAGTCGGGGTGCAGGACGACGAGTTCCAGCGGAGGTACCTTGTGCAGCGGTATGCCCTGGATGCCGGTGAGGACCATCGCGGCCATCGTCTCCGGCTTGATCTTGGTGAACATGCCGCCCATGCCCAGCTCGTCGCCGCCGAGCTCCTCCGGGCGCATGGTGACGGGCACCCGGGCCGCGGTCGCGCCGTCCGGGGCACCGAAGTACTTGTAGGTCACCCCCACCCGGCCACTTCCGTTCCCCGCCAGAGCGCCGTCCCCGACCCGCTCGATCCGGTCCTGGGCGTCGCGCCGCCGGTGCCGTCCCCGCCGGTGGGCGCGCTCGGGGCCCCGGTCATCGGTCCCCTCGCCCAGTCCGCCACCGCGATGCATATCCTTCACCCGACTGCTTGTAGCCCGACTGCTTTGTAGATGCCGCGGCCCCCACCGCGCAACCCGATCATCCGCCGATGCCACTCCATCATCTGCGGATCATCGTGTCATTGACCTCCCCAGCGCGGGTGCGGTGAAACACCGGTCCGCAGATACGTCCGGGCCTCTGCCACCATGGCGGGTGTGAGCTATCCGTACGAATACGACGCCCCAGTTTCGCAGAACCTCTTCGACCGTGCGTCCGCCGTGACGCCCGGCGGTGTGAACTCCCCCGTCCGTGCCTTCCGGGCCGTGGGCGGTACGCCCCGGTTCATGGTGTCCGGTACGGGGCCCTACCTGACCGACGCCGACGGCCGCGAGTACGTCGACCTGGTGTGTTCGTGGGGCCCGATGATCCTCGGGCACGCGCACCCCGAGGTCGTCGCCGCCGTGCAGGAGGCCGTCGCCCGCGGCACCTCCTTCGGTACGCCCGGCGAGGGTGAGGTCGCGCTCGCCGAGGAGATCGTGGCCCGGATCGAGCCGGTCGAGCAGGTCCGCCTGGTGTCCTCGGGCACCGAGGCGACCATGTCCGCGATCCGCCTGGCGCGCGGCTTCACCGGCCGCGCCAAGGTGATCAAGTTCGCAGGCTGCTACCACGGTCATGTGGACGCGCTGCTCGCCGCCGCCGGTTCCGGGGTCGCCACCTTCGGCCTCCCCGACACCCCCGGCGTCACCGGCGCCCAGGCCGGCGACACGATCGTGCTGCCGTACAACGATCTGGACGCGGTGCACGCGGCGTTCCACGCCAACCCGGGCGAGATCGCCTGCGTGATCACCGAGGCCTCGCCCGGCAACATGGGCGTCGTGCCGCCGGCGGACGGCTTCAACGCGGGTCTGAAGGCGGCCTGTGCGAAGAACGGCGCGCTGTACATCTCGGACGAGGTGATGACCGGTTTCCGTACGTCGAAGGCGGGTTGGTTCGGCGTCGACGGCGTCGTGCCCGACCTGATGACGTTCGGCAAGGTCATGGGCGGCGGCTTCCCGGCCGCGGCGTTCGGCGGCCGCGCCGACGTCATGGGCCACCTCGCCCCGGCGGGCCCGGTCTACCAGGCGGGCACCCTGTCCGGTAACCCGATCGCGACCGCCGCCGGCCTCGCCCAGCTGCGGCTGCTGGATGACGCCGCGTACGCCAAGGTCGACGCCGTGTCGCGGGAGATCCAGGCGCTGGTCACCGCCGCGCTCAGCAAGGAGGGCGTGGCTCACCGGGTGCAGACGGCGAGCAACATGTTCTCCGTCTTCTTCACGGCCGACGAGGTCCGCGACTACGACGACGCGAAGAAGCAGGAAGCTTTCCGCTTCAACGGGTTCTTCCACTCGATGCTGTCGCAGGGCGTCTATCTGCCGCCGTCGGCGTTCGAGTCCTGGTTCGTGTCGACCGCCCACGACGAGCGCGCGATCGAGCGCATCGCGGCCGCGCTGCCCGCCGCCGCCCGTGCCGCAGCGGAGGCCACCGCATGAGCGAGAACAACGCCGGAAACGAACTGACCGTCGTGCACCTGATGCGCCACGGCGAGGTGCACAACCCGGACGGCGTGCTCTACGGGCGGCGTCCCGGCTACCACCTCTCCGAGCTCGGCCGGCAGATGGCCGACCGGGTCGCGGACCACCTGGCGGGCCGTGACATCACGCATGTCGTGGCCTCCCCGCTGGAGCGCGCCCAGGAGACGGCGGATCCGATCGCCAAGGTGCACGGCCTGGATCTGGCGACCGACCCGCGGCTCATCGAGGCGGGCAACGTCTTCGAGGGCAAGACCTTCGGCGTCGGGGACGGCGCGCTGCGCAAGCCCGCCAACTGGAAGCACCTCACGAACCCGTTCCGCCCGTCCTGGGGCGAGCCGTACGTCGAGCAGGTCGTGCGGATGATGGGCGCCCTGGACGCGGCCCGCGACGCGGCCCGTGGGCACGAGGCGGTGTGCGTCAGCCACCAGCTGCCGATCTGGATCGTGCGCAGCTTCGTCGAGAAGCGGCGCCTGTGGCACGACCCGCGCAAGCGGCAGTGCACGCTGGCCTCGCTCACCAGCTTCACCTACCAGGGCGACCGGATCGTGTCCGTGGGCTACAGCGAGCCCGCCCGCGATCTCGTACCGGCGCATCTGCTGGCCGGCGCCAAGCCGGTCAAGGGCAAGTCGAAGGCCTTCGGCGCCTGACATCTCGGGCCGGCCGGATCACCCCGGCCGGCCCGTCGGCGCGGCCCGGCCAGGGTGATCCGGCCCGCGCCCAACCCGGCCACCCGGCCGGCCAAGCACCCCCAAACCAGTCCGCCCGGCCGCACCGTTCGCACGACCTTCACCCCCCGCCCCCTGGACCCGCACCCGCATCTCGTACGGTTTACGAAGATTTGTGCGAGCTGTGTGGAACCGGCCAGGTTTCACCCGACATCTCACAGATTGCCCAACTGCGGTGACGCACACGGGCTTCGAGGACGACGAGACGACGGTGCGAAGCGATGGGAACGGACGGGCTTATGCGGGAGATCGGCCGGAACGTCAGCCGACGGGGCATGCTGGGACTCGGTCTGGGGGCCGCGGCGGCGGCCGGCCTGGCCGGCTGCGGTACCTCGGGCGGCAACGGTGGCGGTAGCGGATCGGGCGGCAAGGGCGGCGGCGAGAGCGGTGACGCGGCCGCCAAGAAGGCCGACGTGAAACTGATAGGCGACGGTTCCACGGCCGACACCGGCAAGCAGCCGCACCAGCCCGAGAAGCCCGTTCCGCTCCAGCCCGGCGAGACCCCGCCCCAGTTCGTCATCTTCTCCTGGGACGGCGCCGGCGAGGTCGGCAACGGCCTCTTCCCGCGCTTCCTCCAGCTCGCCAAGGACCACGGCGCGGGCATGACGTTCTTCCTCTCCGGCCTGTATCTGCTGCCCGAGGCCAAGAAGCGCCTCTACCGGCCGCCGAACAACCCGGTCGGCGCCTCCGACATCGGCTACCTCAACGACGACCATCTCAAGCAGACGCTGAAGTACGTCCGCCAGGCCTGGACCGACGGCCATGAGATAGGCACCCACTTCAACGGTCACTTCTGCTCCGGACGCGGCACGGTCGAGCACTGGACCGCCGCGCAGTGGCAGAGCGAGATAGACCAGGCGATCGACTTCGTCACCAAGTGGAAGACCAACACCGGCTGGACGGACGAGGACCCGCTCCCGTTCGACTACAAGCGCGAGCTCGCCGGCGGCCGCACCCCCTGCCTGCTCGGCCAGGACAACCTGCTGCCCACCGCGCAGAAGCTGGGCTGGCGCTACGACGCCTCCTCGCCCGGCGGCACCCAGGTGTGGCCGGTCAAGCGGCACGGCCTGTGGGACCTGCCGCTCCAGCAAATACCCTTCCCCGGGCATTCCTTCCAGGTCCTGTCGATGGACTACAACATCCTCGCCAACCAGTCGAAGAATTCGACCAAGGCGCCGCCGGCCAACTACCCGGGCTGGCGCAAGCAGGCCACCGAGGCCTATCTCGCCGGATTCAAGCGGGCCTACGAAACGAATCGCGCGCCCTTCTACATCGGAAACCACTTCGAGCAGTGGAACGGCGGGATCTATATGGACGCCGTCGAAGAGGCCTTCAAGGGCATCGTCGCGAAGCGGGACGAGAAGAAGGATGTGAGGCTCGTCTCCTTCAAGCAGTACTGCGACTGGCTCGACGTCCAGGACCCGAAGGTGCTCGCCAAGCTGCGCACGCTCGGTGTGGGACAGGCTCCCGCCGGTGGCTGGAACACGTTCCTCAAGGCCGTTTAGGCCTTCCTGACAAGGGGCTTTACGGGCAGTCAGGGGGGCGCGGAAGATCCCCGAAACAGACATGCGAAACTTTTCACATGTCCGTGAGTCCTGCCTTCCGACGCCGTCGCACCCTGACGCTGGCCGCGGCTGCCGCGGCCGCCGGTGCGCTGACCCTGACGGCCTGCGGTTCCGGTGGTACGTCCGGTGGTTCCGGTGACACCAAGTTCGTCACCGGTACCGGCGGCATCGCCACCGTCGCCCAGGGGAACCGTCAGAACGCCCCGGAACTGTCCGGCGAGACCGTCGACGGCAAGCAGCTCGACGTCGCCTCGCTCAAGGGCAAGGTCGTCGTGCTGAACGTGTGGGGCTCGTGGTGTGCGCCCTGCCGGGCCGAGGCGCCGTATCTGGCCAAGGTCTCCAAGGAGATGAAGTCCAAGGGCGTCGAGTTCGTCGGGATCAATACCCGCGACACCGACAAGGGCCCGGCCCAGAAGTTCGAGCAGGAATTCGGCGTCGACTATGCGAGCCTGTACGACCCCATCGGCAAGCTCATTCTGCGATTCCCGAAGGGCAGCCTGAATCCGCAGGCCATTCCGTCGACGATCGTTCTCGACCGGAACGGCAAAATCGCCGCCCGCGCCCTGATGGCGCTCGACGACACCAAGCTGCACCAGATGATCGACCCGCTGATCGCGGAGAAGTGATCGCGTGATGGCACTGGCCGCCGTCGGCTCGATGAACGAAACGGTCTTCAGCGGGGCCCTGCTGGTGGCCCTGCCGGTCGCCGTACTCGGCGGCCTCGTCTCGTTCTTCTCACCCTGCGTACTGCCCCTGGTCCCCGGTTATCTCTCGTACGTCACCGGAGTCACCGGCACCGACCTGGCCGAGGCCCGGCGCGGCCGGATGGTCGCGGGCGCCGGTCTGTTCGTCCTCGGCTTCACCGCCGTCTTCGTCTCCGGCGGCGCGCTGTTCGGCTACTTCGGCCAGAACCTCCAGGACCACAGCACCACGCTCTCCAAGATCCTCGGCGTGCTGATGATCCTGATGGGCGTCTTCTTCATGGGCCTCATGCCCTGGATGACCCAGCGCGAATTCCGCTTCCACCGAAGGCCGGTGACCGGGCTCGCCGGGGCGCCGCTGCTCGGCGCACTCTTCGGCATCGGCTGGACGCCCTGCCTCGGCCCCACGCTCACCTCGGTGAACGCGCTCGCGATGGACCAGGCGAGCGCCGGCCGCGGGGCCATACTGACGGTCGCGTACTGTCTCGGCCTCGGGCTGCCGTTCGTGCTCGCGGCGGTCGCCTTCCGCAAGGCGCTCGGCGCCTTCGGCTGGGTCAAGAAGCACTACGTATGGGTGATGCGGATCGGCGGCGGCATGATGATCGTGACCGGCGTGCTGCTGCTCACCGGCGCTTGGGCGGAGCTCGTCCAGCAGGTACAGGGCTGGTCCCAAGGCTTTCAGGTGGGTGTCTGACGCATGAGCAAGACCGAATCGACTCCGGAGCCCGACCTCGGCGAGGCCGGGGCACAGCTCTCCACCGCCCCCACCGAGGAACGGTCCAACGGCCCTGTCGGCATCGGCGTGATCGGCTGGCTGCGCTGGTTCTGGCGGCAGCTGACCTCGATGCGGGTCGCCCTGATCCTGCTCTTCCTGCTGTCGCTCGGCGCCATCCCCGGCTCGCTGATCCCGCAGACCAGCGTCGACGAGATGAAGGTCGCCGACTTCCAGAAGCGGCACGACACCCTCACGCCGATCTACGAGAAACTCGGCCTGTTCCACGTCTACAGCTCGGTGTGGTTCTCCGCGATCTACATCCTGCTGTTCATCTCGCTCATCGGCTGCATCGTGCCGCGCACCTGGCAGTTCGTCGGCCAGCTGCGCGGCCGGCCGCCGGCCGCGCCCGGCCGCCTCACCCGGCTGCCCGCGTACACGACCTGGCGCACCGAGGCGGACCCCGAGCAGGTCCGCGAGGCCGCGCTCGCCATGCTCAAGAAGCGCCGCTTCCGCGCCCGGATCAGCTCGGACGCGGTCGCCGCCGAGAAGGGCTATCTGCGCGAGGCCGGCAACCTGATCTTCCACGTCTCGCTGATCGTGATCCTGGTGGCGTTCGCCACCGGCCAGCTCTTCAAGTCCGAGGGCGGCAAGCTGATCGTCCAGGGCGACGGGTTCTCCAACACCCTCACCCAGTACGACGACTTCCGCTCGGGCTCGCTCTTCGACACCGGGGACCTGGCGCCGTTCAGCTTCACCCTGGACCGCTTCGACGCGTCGTACGAGCGCAGCGGTCCCGAGCTGGGCACGGCCCGCGAGTTCAAGGCGCACCTGACGTACTCCGAGGGCGCCGAGGGCAAGTCGCAGCAGAAGATCGTCGAGGTCAACAAGCCGCTCGTGGTCGACGGCTCGAAGGTCTACCTGCTCTCGCACGGCTACGCGCCGTCGGTAACCGTCAAGGACGGCAAGGGCAACGTCGTCTTCCACGGCGCGACGCCGCTGCTGCCGATGGACAACAACCTGACCTCCAGCGGCGCCATCAAGGTGCTCGACGGCTACCGCGACGCCAAGGGCAACAAGGACCAGCTCGGCTTCGCCGCGTTCTTCGTGCCGACGTTCGGCGGCAAGGGCACCGGCGCGACCCAGATGTTCTCGAAGTTCCCGGCGCCCGACTTCCCGGTCCTCAACATCGGCGCCTACCACGGCGACCTCGGCCTCAACTCCGGTCTGCCGCAGAACGTGTACCAGCTGGACACCAGCAGCCGCTCGATCAAGCCCTTCAAGGACGACCAGGGCAAGATCCTCAAGAAGCTGCTGCTGCCGGGCGAGACCCTTCAACTCCCCGACGGCGCCGGGTCGATCACCTTCGACAAGGGCCCCGTCAAGCAGTGGGCGAGCTTCCAGATCTCCCACCAGCCGGGCAACGGTCTCGCCCTCACGGGCGCGATCGGTGCCATCGCGGGACTCGCCGGCTCGCTGTTCATCCAGCGCCGCCGGATCTGGGTCCGGGCCGTCCGGGGCGACGACGGTGTGACCGTCGTCGAGATGGCCGGGCTCGGCCGCAGTGAGTCCGCGAAGCTTCCCGAGGAGCTGGCCGATCTCGCGGTCACGCTCATCCCGCAGGCGCCGACCGCGCCGGATCCAGTACCCGAACCCTCAGTTGTTCCTGCCGAAGGGGCTGAGAAGTGAATCTCGCCGCCACCACCAATGAGAGCCTGGCCCACACCAGCAACTACCTGATCTACTCGTCGATGGCCGTGTATCTGCTGGCCTTCTTCGCCAACATGGCCGAGTGGCTCTTCGGTAGCCGCAGCAAGGTCGCCCGTACGGCCGCCGCGCTGACCGGTGCCGGGCAGCAGGCCAAGGACGCGGGCACCGTGAAGGTCGAGGTCGCCACGAAGAACGGCGGCACCGCGGTCCTGGAGCGCCCCAAGGTCGTGACCCGCTCGGCCGCCGGCACGCGTGACGTGCCGGACGGTCCCGGTGCCTCGGGCGGTGACGCGAAGGGCGACCTCTACGGCCGCATCGCCGTCTCCCTGACGGTGCTCGCCTTCCTCATCGAGTTCTGCGGTGTGCTCACCCGCGCGCTGTCCGTGCAGCGGGCGCCGTGGGGCAACATGTACGAGTTCAACCTGACCTTCTCCACGGTCGCGGTCGGCGTGTACCTGACGCTGCTCGCCCTGAAGAAGAACGTCGGCTGGCTCGGCCTCCCGCTGGTCACCACGGTCCTGCTCGACCTCGGTCTCGCCGTCACCGTGCTCTACACCGCGAGCGACCAGCTGGTGCCGGCGCTGCACTCGTACTGGCTGTGGATCCACGTCTCCACCGCGATCTTCTGCGGCGCGGTGTTCTACGTGGGCGCGGTCGCCACGATCCTGTACCTCTTCCGCGACCGGTACGAGGCGAAGCTCGCCGAGGGCGGCAAGCCGGGCACCTTCGCGACCTCGGTCATGGAGCGGCTGCCGGCCGCGTCCTCGCTGGACAAGTTCGCCTACCGCGTGAACGCGGCGGTCTTCCCGCTGTGGACGTTCACGATCATCGCGGGCGCGATCTGGGCGGGCGACGCGTGGGGCCGGTACTGGGGCTGGGACCCGAAGGAGACCTGGTCCTTCATCACCTGGGTCGCCTACGCCTGCTACCTGCACGCCCGTGCCACGGCCGGCTGGAAGGGCCGCAAGGCGGCGACGCTGGCGCTGATCGCGTTCGGGTGCTGGCTGTTCAACTACTACGGCGTGAACATCTTCGTCAACGGCAAGCACTCGTACGCGGGCGTGTAAGCCCCTGGGCGCGGGCCTGCCCCGGTGCTGTCAGGGGCGCGGGGAACTGCGCGAGCAACCACGCACGGTCCGCGGACAAGGACTCCTGGGGCGCCGCCCCGGACCCCGGGAGTTGGCCCCACCCCGCCCCTTCCCGAAACCCTCCGGGGGATTGAGTACGGCTGCGGACCGTCCGTGGCCGATCGCGCAGTTCCCCGCGCCCCTTGCGGGGCTGGAACAGGGGCATACCCAGCCCGTCATGGGGTCCCCCCTGGCCCTTAAGGCCTTGGGGGAGATTGAGGACGAGCGCCCTCGCGGGGCTAGCCCTCGCCCAAGTCGCGCCGCTTGCGGTCCTCCAGGGACGCGAGGAACTCCGGGTTGTCGTCCGGCGCGGTCCAGCGCGTCGGCGCCCGGCGGACCTTGCCCGCGATCAGCCAGGCGACCGGCCCGACCAGGACCTCGCCGAAGAGCAGCACGATGATGATCCACACCACCTTGGGGAGGCCCTTGACCTCCGACTCGGGGGTGTTCAGGCAGTCGATGAACGCGTAGATCCACAGCGCCAGGACCAGCAGGAACGGCAGATACCTGAGCATGTTCTAACGGTCCCCCCGGGAACGGTTGCGGGCCGTGCCTCGGCCCCGGTGACCGGCCCAGGGTATCGGGTGCCCGATACTTGACCCCATGGCTTACGACGATCTCCGATCCCTGCTCAGGGCACTGGAGCGCGAGGGCGACCTCAAGCGCATCAAGGCCGAGGTCGACCCGTACCTGGAAGTCGGTGAGATCGTCGACCGGGTCAACAAGGCCGGCGGCCCCGCCCTCCTCTTCGAGAACGTCAAGGGCGCCGCCATGCCCCTGGCCATGAACGTGTACGGAACCGACCGCCGCCTGCTCAAGGCGCTCGACCTCAAGTCGTACGGCGAGATCAGCGACAAGATCGGCGGCCTGCTCAAGCCGGAGCTGCCGCAGGGCTTCGTCGGCATTCGCGAGGCCTTCGGCAAGCTCGGCTCGATGGTGCACGTGCCGCCGAAGAAGGTGAAGCAGGAGGCCGCCCCCGTCCAGGAGGTCGTGCTCACCGGTGACGACGTGGACCTGGACCAGCTGCCCGCGCTGTTCACCTGGCCCGAGGACGGCGGCTCGTTCTTCAACCTCGGCCTCACGCACACCAAGCACCCCGAGACGGGCGTGCGCAACCTCGGCCTGTACCGCCTCCAGCGCCACGACAAGCGCACCATCGGCATGCACTGGCAGATCCACAAGGACAGCCGCAACCACTACGCGGTCGCCGCCAAGCGCGGTGAGCGGCTGCCGGTCGCGATCGCCTTCGGCTGCCCGCCGGCCGTCACGTACGCCTCGACCGCGCCGCTGCCGGGCGACATCGACGAGTACCTCTTTGCCGGGTTCATCCAGGGCAAGCGGATCGAGATGGTCGACTGCAAGACCGTGCCGCTCCAGGTCCCGGCCAACGCCGAGGTCGTCATCGAGGGCTGGCTTGAGCCGGGCGAGATGCTGCCCGAGGGCCCGTTCGGCGACCACACCGGGTTCTACACCCCGCAGGAACCGTTCCCCGCGCTGACGATCGACTGCGTCACGATGCGCAGGCGCCCGCTGCTCCAGTCCATCGTCGTCGGCCGCCCGCCGACCGAGGACGGGCCGCTCGGCCGCGCCACCGAGCGGTTCTTCCTGCCGCTCCTCAAGATCATCGTGCCGGACATCGTCGACTACCACCTGCCGGAGTCGGGCGGCTTCCACAACTGCGCGATCGTCTCGATCGACAAGAAGTACCCCAAGCACGCGCAGAAGGTGATGCACGCCATCTGGGGCGCGCACATGATGTCGCTCACCAAACTGATCGTGATCGTGGACGCCGACTGCGACGTCCACAATCTGCACGAAGTGTCCTGGCGGGCCTTCGGGAACACCGACTACGCCCGCGATCTCACCGTCGTCGAAGGCCCGGTCGACCACCTCGACCACGCCTCCTACCAGCAGTTCTGGGGCGGCAAGGCGGGCATCGACGCGACCGCGAAGTGGCCCGAGGAGGGCTACACGCGCGACGGCGGCTGGCCCGCCATGGTCGAGTCGGACCCGCAGACGGCGGCGAAGGTCGACCGCCGCTGGAAGGAGTACGGGCTCTAGTGAGTGCCTCAGCCGCAGCAGTGCCCCAGCCGGGGCGGACCAAGGCGTTCCTGCGCCTGGTCATGATCGAGCACTCGGTCTTCGCGCTGCCCTTCGCCTACATCGCCGCGCTGACCGCGATGTTCCAGCTCGACAAGAACATCCACTGGGGCCGGCTGCTCCTGGTCACCGTCGCCATGGTGGGCCTGCGCACCTTCGCGATGGCCTGCAACCGGATCATCGACCGCGAGATCGACGCCCGCAACCCGCGCACCGCGGGCCGCGAGCTGGTGACCGGCGCGGTGTCGGTGCGCTCGGCCTGGACGGGCGCGGCGATCGCGCTCGTCGTCTTCCTCGGCGCGGCCGCCGCCCTCAACCCGCTCTGCCTGGCGCTCGCACCGGTCGCGGTGATCCCGATGGTGGTCTATCCGTACGGGAAGCGGTTCACCAACTTCCCGCAGGCCATCCTCGGCATCGCACAGGCCATGGGCCCGGTCGGCGCCTGGATCGCGATCACCGGTTCGTGGTCGTGGGACGCGGTGATCCTCGGCCTTGCCATCGGCATCTGGATCGGCGGCTTCGACCTGATCTACGCCTGCCAGGACGTGGAGGCCGACCGCGGCCACGGCGTGAAGTCGGTGCCGGCCCGCTTCGGCATCCCGGCGGCGATCTACGGGGCGCGCGGCTGCCACTCCGTGACCATGGCCCTGCTCGTCTGGTACGCGCTCGCGACCGGCGCCGGGTTCTTCTTCTGGCTGGGTCTGCTCATCGTGCTCGCGGCCTTCCTCTACGAGCACACCCTGGTCAAGCCGCATGACCTCTCCCGCCTCAACCGGGCGTTCTTCCAGGTCAACGGGTTCATCGGAATCGCCCTGTTCGTGTGTGCGCTGCTCGACCTGCTGGTGCGCGGCCTGACGGTGTAGTGGTCGTCCGGCCGGCTGCGCCACCTGACCCGGCCGGGGCCGCCGGCCGCCGGATAGGCTCGGACACGTGGAGCACGTGAACGTACACAGTCAGCAGCGCACCCCCTGGATCGTCGGGGTGTCGGGCGCGTCGGGGACGCCGTACGCGGCGGCGGTGCTGCGCGCGCTGCTCGCCGCGGGCGAGAGCGTCGACCTGGTGGTCTCGCGCGCCTCGCGCCTGACGCTGCTCGACGAGACGGGCATCGCGTTCCGCGACGCGCACTGGCAGGAGGACCTGCGGACCTGGCTGGCCCGGGGCGCCGACGGGAAACCCGACACCTTCGGGGCGCTGGACGTCTCGGACGTACGGCACTGGGCGGCCGGGGATCTGGCGGCGGGGCCCTCGTCGGGCTCGTATCCGGTGAAGGGGATGCTGATCGTGCCGGCGTCGACGGCCTGTGTGGCCGGGGTCGCGCTCGGGCTTTCGAAGGACCTGTTGCAGCGGGCCGCGAGCGTGACGCTCAAGGAGCGGCGGAAGCTGGTGGTCGCGGTGCGCGAGACGCCGTTGAACGGTCAGACGCTCGGGCACCTGGTGACACTGGACGAGGCGGGCGCCGTGGTGCTGCCCGCCTCTCCGGCGTTCTACGCGGGGGCGACGCACATCCAGGATCTGGTGGACTTCGTCGCGGGGCGCGTACTGGACGCGGCAGGGGTGCCGCACGGCCTGTACCGCCGTTGGGAGGGAGAGCTCGGCTCGGGGCGTCCCGGGGCCGAGCGAGGCCGAGACCTCGAAGGAGGCCCCCGCGAGGACTAGCGCTTCTTGGCGGCGCGCTTGGGGGCGCGGGGCTTCGTCGCGGACGGCTGGTGGGCACGGGACCGGTTGGCCAGGTCCTGAAGCTCGCGCATCCGGGCGTAGGCCATCTCGATCGTGTACACGGTGACAACTCCTGAAAGATCGTCTTTGATCTGCTGGAAAATTATGCAAGCAGCTGAATGATTCGCAGGGTGTTGGCCCTGCATGCCTTAGATTCTACACTTAAACTCGCGGTATCGCTGAACAATGGAAGGCTTCAGGCATATGGACGCCGTCGATAGGCAGCTCATCCAGGCACTGCGCGAGAACGGCAGGGCCTCGTACGCGGAACTGGGCCGGCTCGTCGGGCTCTCCGGCCCCAGCGTCACCGACCGCATCAACCGTCTGGAGGCCGCCGGTGTCATCACCGGATACCGCGCCACCGTGGACTCCGCCTCGCTCGGCCTCGGCGTCACCGCGCTGATCGGCATCTCCCTCTCGGACGCCGCCGACCACGAGGACGTGGCGCGCCGCCTGCGCGATCTGGCCGAGATCGAGGACTGCTGGTTCATCGCGGGCGACGACTCGTACATGCTCAAGATCCGCGCCGGTGACGTGGACGGCCTGGAGAAGACGATCCGCCGGCTCGGCTCGACCAAGGGCGTCTCGCGCACCCGCACCACGATCGTGCTCTCCACCAAGTGGGAGAACCGGGTCGGGGAACTTCCCGAGTAGGGCGGGGCGTACCTTTGGTGGAGCCTGGAAGACACACGTATGGGAGGCGGCCTAGATGGACGCGGGACTCAAGCGCGAGCTGGAGCAGAAGGTCCGCGCCGGTGAGCGGCTCAGCCGCGAGGACGGCGTCGCGCTCTACGCGTCGGACGATCTGGCCTGGCTCGGCGGGCTCGCCCACGAGGTGCGCACGCGGAAGAACGGCGACGTCGTCCACTTCAACGTGAACCGCCACCTCAACATGACCAACGTGTGCACGGCGTCGTGCGCGTACTGCTCGTTCCAGCGCAAGCCGGGCGAGAAGGACGCGTACACGATGCGCATCGAGGAGGCCGTCCGCCTCGCCAAGGCGATGGAGAACGACAACCTCACCGAGCTGCACATCGTCAACGGGCTCCACCCGACGCTCCCTTGGCGCTACTACCCGCGCTCGCTCAAGGCCCTCAAGGAGGCGCTGCCGAACGTCGGGCTCAAGGCGTTCACGGCGACCGAGATCCACCACTTCGAGACGATCTCCGGCCTGACCGCCTCCGAGATCCTCGACGAGCTGATCGACGCCGGTCTCGAATCGCTGACCGGCGGCGGCGCGGAGATCTTCGACTGGGAGGTCCGCCAGCACATCGTGGACCACCGCACGCACTGGGAAGACTGGTCGCGCATCCACCGCCTCGCCCACGAGAAGGGCCTCAAGACCCCGGCGACCATGCTGTACGGGCACATCGAGGAGCCGCGCCACCGCGTCGACCACGTGCTGCGGCTTCGCGAGCTCCAGGACGAGACCGGCGGCTTCCAGGTCTTCATCCCGCTGCGCTACCAGCACGACTTCGTGGACATGCAGGACGGCAAGGTCCGCAACAAGCTCCAGGCGCGCACCACGATGGCGACCGGCGCCGAGTCCCTGAAGACCTTCGCGGTCTCGCGCCTGCTGTTCGACAACGTGCCGCACGTGAAGTGCTTCTGGGTCATGCACGGTCTCCAGACCACCCAGCTCGCGCTCCAGCACGGCGCCGACGACATGGACGGCTCGGTCGTCGAGTACAAAATCACGCACGACGCCGACAACTACGGCACCCCGAACAAGCTCACCCGGGACGACCTGCTCGACCTCATCCGCGAGGCCGGCTTCCGCCCGGTGGAGCGCAACACGCGGTACGAGATCATCCGCGAGTACCCGGGCCCGGAAGCGGGGCTGCGCGAAGCGCCCCAGGCCATGCGGTTCTGAGCGGGCCCCGTGGCACTGACGTTCCGGCTCGACCCGCCGGTCACCCCCGCCCTGCGTGACGGACTCCTCGCCCTGTGGGCCGAGGTGTCCAACGCGGGCGGGGCCGTCGGCTTCGTACCGCCGGTCTCCGTGGAGGACGTACGCCCCGAACTGGTCAAGCACTTCGCGGCGATGGCCGAGGGCCGGATGCGGCTGCTCGTCGGGTTCGACGAGGACGGGCGGGTGGCCGCCACCGCGTTCATCGCGCTCAACACCCACCGCCTGATGACGCACTGGGTGTGGCTCTACACCGTCATGGTGCACCCCGGGCACCAGGGCAGGGGCTACGGCCGCGACCTCATGGCGGCGACCGCCGACGCGGTACGCGGCCTCGACGGCATCGAGGCGATCCGGCTCACCTGCCGGGGCGGCACCGGCGTCGACCGGTTCTACGGCTCGTGCGGTTACAAGGAGGTCGGGCGGGTGCCCGGCGCGATCCGGGTCGCCGAGGGCGACGACCGGGACGACATCATCATGCTGCTGCCCCTGACCTGAGGCCGGGCCGCTCCCGGCCTGCCCGAGCCGGACGGCTCACCGCCCGCCTAACTGATCCAATTGTGGGCGTGCTTCACTAGTCGGGCAGGGGCCACCGTAGAGAGAAGGTCTGTCGTGAACGCCGCAAAGCCGAGCGCCACCATCTGGTACACCATGCTGCGCGTGGGGATCTTCATCGGCAGCCTGGTGTTCGTCGGCCTGCTGGTCCAGTTCGGCATCGTGCCCAAGGGCAACGGCAACTCGAACCTCATCTGGATCGTCCTGCTCGCGCTCGTCATCTCCGCGCCGCTGAGCTTCGTCCTGCTGCGCAAGCAGCGCGACGCGATGTCCGCCCAGATCGTCACCAAGGTGGCGAGCGCCAAGGCGAAGCTGGACGCGAACCGCAGCCAGGAGGACGGCCTCGCCCAGTAGGCCCGCCCGCACCGCGCCCACCAGGTGAGACGCCCCGCGTTAGTCACCTCACACCACCCGGCCGGCCCGGGTCCGGAGCACCCCGCTCCGGACCCGGGCCGTCGCCATTCCCGGGCCCGGGTGGGGCCGTTGGCGGGGTGTTCGGGTGCCGTCCGCGGACCGGCCGGTCATCCTGGAGTAAAAGAACTGCTTTGAGGTCCCCAAAGTTCAAGTGTTAACGTGTTCGACATGAAGACAGCAGCAGTGCACCAGCACCCCACCGGCGGAGCCGTTCCGCTCGTGGCGCGTCTGCATGTCGACCTCTGCCGCTGCATGTCCGCGGTCTGTTGCCGCGACGTCTGACCTCCGGCCTTCATGCGGCGGCGCTTCCAGCCTTGCGCGACCGGTCCCTCGCGGACCGGTCCCCTGTGAACGGGCGCCACGCTCAGTCCCCTTGAACGTCTCCGTCCTCGCGCACCGGGAGTGTGTCCGTGTCCTCCGCGACCACCGAGGAGAAGCCCAAGTCCGGCTTCTCCATATCCTCGAAGTTCCCCTTCTGGGCCCAGATCATCGCCGGTCTCGTCCTCGGCGGCCTGCTCGGCTGGCTCGCCCGCAGCCAGGACATCAGCTGGCTGAAGGACACCCTGGGGCAGATCGGTGACATCTTCGTCCAGCTCCTGAAGCTGGCCGTCGCCCCGCTCGTCTTCTTCGCGATCCTGGTGTCGATCACCAACCTGCGCAAGGTCAACAACGCCGCCAGGCTCGCCACCCGCACGCTGCTCTGGTTCATGATCACGTCGCTGATCGCGGTGGCCATCGGCCTCGCCATCGGGCTGCTCACCAACCCCGGCTCGGGCACCGGCCTGACCCCGAAGGACGGCAAGCTGCCCAAGCACACGGGCTCCTGGCTGGACTTCCTGACGGGCATCATCCCGACGGACGTGGTGACGCCGTTCACCGAACTCAACGTCCTCCAGATCGTGTTCATGGCCGCCGTCGCCGGCATCGCGCTGCTCCAGCTCGGCGAGAAGGCCAAGCCGATCCTCACGCTCAGCGAGGCCGTGCTCGAACTCCTTCAGAAGGCGCTGTGGTGGGTCATCCGGCTCGCGCCGCTCGGCACCCTCGGCCTCATCGGCTTCGCCATCGCGGACTACGGCTGGGACCTCATCGGCAAGTACGCCACCTTCACCGCGGACGTCTACATCGGCTGCGCCCTGGTGATGTTCGGCGTCTACCCGCTGCTGCTCGCCACCGTCGCCAAGGTCAACCCGCTCCAGTTCTTCAAGGGTGCCTGGCCCGCGATCCAGCTGGCCTTCGTCTCCCGCTCCTCGGTGGGCACGATGCCGCTGACCCAGAAGGTCACCGAGCGCCTCGGCGTCCCCAAGGAGTACGCCTCCTTCGCGGTGCCGTTCGGCTCGACCACCAAGATGGACGGCTGC
This sequence comes from Streptomyces sp. CB01201, assembly GCF_002803085.1. Lineage (GTDB taxonomy): Bacteria > Actinomycetota > Actinomycetes > Streptomycetales > Streptomycetaceae > Streptomyces > Streptomyces hundungensis. The sequence goes on from NZ_NNBJ01000019.1 coordinate 76,431, forward strand.
GCCGCGATCTACCCGGCGCTCGCGGCGATCTTCATCGCCCAGATCTTCGACGTGCACCTCGGCATCGGCGACTACGTCCTGATCGCCTTCGTGTCGGTCATCGGCTCCGCCGCGACGGCCGGCCTCACCGGCGCCACCGTCATGCTGACCCTGACCCTCTCCACGCTCGGCCTGCCCCTGGAGGGCGTCGGCCTGCTCATGGCCATCGACCCGGTCCTGGACATGATGCGCACCGCCACCAACGTGGCGGGCCAGGCGCTGGTCCCGGTCATCGTGTCGGCCCGGGAGAACATCCTCAACCGCGACGCGTTCGACTCGGTCCACCTGTCGCCGGTGGACGGCGAGTACGAGTCCCGCACGCCGCAGGAGCAGGCGGAGGACAAGACCCCGGTCCCGGCCGCCGTCTGACCACCCCGCACCACCCGACGCCCGCGCCCCGCCTGCCGGGGGCGCGGGCGTCGGCGTGTGTGCGACGGGAGTGACTAGGCTGACGCGCAAGGCTTTTGGGCGGGTCAACCGTGCCACGCTGTGGAACCAAGGCCCCAGACCGCTCCCCCCTGCACCACTCGGAGGAAGCCGTGACTGCCGAACTCCCCGACTGGATGATCCCGCCCCGGCCCAGCGGCTGGGAGGCCGACGACCTCGACCACCTCTCCCAGGCGCCGCGGCACACCGAACTCATCGGCGGAGCCCTGATTTTCAGGATGTCGCCGCAGCGCTCCTGGCACTCCCGGCTGGTGGAGAACATGACTTTCGCCCTGCGGCAGGCGGCTCCCCAGGGGTTCGAGGTCGAGCGGGAGATGACCGTCCGACTCGACAACAAGAGTCGCCCCGAGCCCGACATTCTGATCGCCACCGTCGCTTACGACCCGGACCGCACCTGGTACCGCCCGGGGATGTCGCACTGGTCGTCGAGGTCGTCTCCGAGGAGTCAGCCGACCGGGACCGTTCCCTCAAGCCCTTCAAGTACTCCCAGGCCGGCATCACCCACTTCTGGCGGGTCGAGGACGAGGCCGGGGGGCCCGCCGTCCACACCTACGAACTGGACAGGATGACCAGTACGTACGTACCCACAGGCATCCACCGGACCAGGCTGAAGACCTCGGTGCCCTTCCCGCTCGACATCGACCTCAACAGCTTGGTGCCGTAAGGGAGCAGCGGGATCGGCAGCCCCTTCCGCTCTTGTTCTGGCCCCCGGAATCAGTTCGCCAGGGCCGAATCCCGCCGGGTAGTCTCACCAAGGCTTTACAAAACGAACAAAGGTTTCACTGTGGTGGGGAACGCGGGAAAGTATGCCGTTCCGGTGCTCGGGGCGGTACTCGTACTGAGTCTGACGGCCTGCGGGGGCGGGGACGACAAGAAGAGCGCGGGGAGCGCGAAGCCGAGCGGGAGCGCGAGCGCGGCAGCCAAGAGCGCGGACCGTCTGGACGTGCGGGCGGTGCTCAAATCGGCGAGCAAGAAGACGTCCGAAGCGACGGCCTTCAAGATCGTTCAGACCACGAAGAACAACGAGGGTGACAAGCGCGTCGAGGAGTCCTGGCGCAGGAAGCCGGCGCCATTCACCACCGTCAAGTCCATCAGCAACGCCCCCGGCAAGCCGGGCAAGGAGTCCTACAGCATCGTCACCGGCGGATTCGTCTACACCAAGACCGACCAGGTCCCGGCGTCCGGCAAGAGCTGGTTCAAGATCGAGACCAAGGCCGGTACCGATCCGCAGCGGACCGAGGGCCTGGCCTCCGACCGTCTGGCCGTGCTCCTCGCCTCGGCCACGGGGCGAGTCGGCGAAGAGACCGTCAACGGCCGCCTCGCCGACCGTTACCAGGCGACGGTCACTATGGCGGACCTCGCCCATTACGACCGACCGGATCTGAGCAAGGAGGTCCGCGACGGTTATCTCGCCGACGCCAAGGAGGCGGGCCAGGCGTCGGTCGTCCTGGACATGTGGATCGGCAAGGACGACCTCCCGCTGAAGTCCCAGCAGCGGGGCAAGGGCAAGCACGGCGACGAGGACGTGACCGAGGTGTACTCGGACTACGGGGTCGCCCCCAAGGAGCAGGCCCCGCCCGCGTCGGACGTGCTCACCTGGGACGAGTACATGGACGCCCTGATGAAGGGCTGACGTCCACCGTCGAAGCCGCGTGCGGTCGCGCTCGTGGCGCCGCCCGCGTCGCGGCTGTAGCTCGACTTCCGCCAGCCTGGACCGTGCGTCCAGGCTGGCGGACTGTCTGCAACTATCTTGTCAGAGCTAGCAGTTGGGGTGTGTGCTCCTGCCCGCGAAGCGGTCCGCCAGCCAGTTCGCGGCCGGGATTCCGCCCACCGTCACCCCGCCGATGTGGCCGAGCAGCGGCAGCGCGTGCCATTCCACGTTCGTACCCCTGGCGCACCAGTCGGAGCGGAGCTGCTGGCCGACCGCGTACGGGATCAGTTCGTCGACCGTGCCGTGGTAGAGGTACACCGGCGCGTCCGGGCGGTGGGTGCCGAGCTTGGATTCGGCCAACCTGGCCTGCCAGTCGGGCTGTTGGAGCGGGTTGTTCACGGTCAGGTCGGTGATGTGCTTGAACGAGCCCACCGTGGTGTCGACGGCCACGCAGTTGTTCTTGAAGTAGTCGACGAGCGCCTTGCCCGCCGGGTTGAGGTACGAGTTCAGGTTCAGCTCGGGGAAGGCCGCGTCCTGGCCGGCCGCCGCCATGAAGATGAGTCCGGAGCCGAGGCCGCCGTCGTTGGAGGACGCGACCTTCATCAGGTCGGCCGGGACGCCGCCGGTCGCGGTGCCCTTCACCTTCAGGTCCGGCGCGTACGAATCGTGCAGCTCGGCGGCCCAGCTGCTGGCCTGGCCGCCCTGCGAGTAACCCATGATCCCCACCGGGGAGTTGGCGTCCACGCCGGGGATGCCGAGGCGCTCGGCGGCGCGGGCCGCGTCCAGGACGGCGGTGCCCTCGGCGCGGCCGACCGTGTAGGTGTGGTCGCCGGGCGTGCCGAGACCCTCGTAGTCGGTGACCGCGACCGCCCAGCCGCGCTGGACGACCTGGTTGATCAGGGTGGCCTCGACGGCGGTGCCGTAGGGGAAGTTGGCGCTCGGCGCGCACGAGTCGCCGAGGCCGACCGTGCCGACGGCGTACGTCACGACCGGGCGCGGGCCGGTGCGGCCGTCGTTCGGCACGATCACCGTGCCCGAGACGGTGTTCGGGGCGCCCTTGGCGGTGGTGGAGCGGTAAGTCACGTGCCAGGCACGGGTGTTGGTCCACTGGCCGGGCAGCGGGTGGAACTCGGTGGGGGACTGGGTGACGATGTCGCCGGGCGACGCGGTCGCCGTGTCGTCGGCGAACGCGGTGGGGGTGGCTGCCGAGAGGAGGAGTGCGGCGGTGATGGCACCGGCCACTCTGGTACGGACGTGCATGCGGCTCTCCCAACGGTCCGGTGGGGCGCGGGCAGTTGAGGAGAAGGTAGTGACTGACCGGTAGGTATGGAGCTGACCGTACCGCTCACCTTCGCTGGCCTCGCCGACGACACGGCGCGCTCCCGCCGGCCGCGCCGAGGACACCGCCCACCGTCGCCGGCCGCGCCGACCCGGCGGCTTCAGTGGTCGAGGCGGTACGCGCCCGGGGTCGTGCCCGTCCAGCGGCGGAAGGCGCGGTGGAAACTGGTGTCCTCCGAGAAGCCGAGCCGGGCCGCGATCTCCGCGATCGGCTCGCGGCCCTCGGCCAGGCCCGCGATCGCCGCGTCCCGCCGCACCGCGTCCTTGAGCTGCTGGAACGAGGTGCCCTCGCGGGCGAGGCGGCGGCGCAGGGTGGCGGGTGACATGGCGAGGCGGGCCGCCGTCTCCTCCAGGGTGGGCAGCCGGGGAGTGGCGCGCAGGGCGGCCGAGAGGGCCCGGCCCACCTGCTCGCCGACCGTCGTCCCGTAGGCCCGGCGGCTGAGCAGTTCGAAGGGCGAGCGGCGCAGCATCTGCCCCAGTGCGGCCTCGTCACGCACGAGCGGCGCGGTCAGCCAGTGCGCGTCGAACGTCACCTGGGTGCGGGTGCCCCCGAACCGGACCGGGCAGCCGAACAGCGACTCGTACTCCTCCTGGTGCGGAGGCGGCGGATAGCCGAAGGCGGCCCGGGTCAGCGGGATGCGGCGGCCCACCAGCCAGCTGCACAGGCGGTGCCAGATGATGACGAGGCACTCGGTCAGGAACCGGTCCTCGTCCCGGCCCCCGAGGTCACCCCGTACCGCGAACACCGCGTCCGCGCCGCTCACTTCGAGGGCGAGGTCGGGGCCGCCCGCGAACAGGCCGTAGAAGGTGGTGCCGCGCCGCATCGCGCCGCCGAGGTCGGGGCAGCCGAGCACGGCGTAACACATCATCGCGAAGGTGCCGGGGCGGCTGGGGGCCCCGCCGAGCCCGAGGAATTCGTCCCCGGTCGCCCGGTACAGGGCCCGGAAGAGCAGGGCGAACTGGGCCGGGGTAACCCGGGCCCGGTCGTCGCCGAGCAGCAGCGGGGGGATGCCGGACGCCTGGAGCAGCGGCACGGTGTCGATGCCGTGCCGCTCGGCGCCGCGCAGCACGGCCCGTACATGGTGCACGGTGATCGTCGGCTTCGCCATGGTCAACGACGGTAGCCGGGTTGAGCGTTGAGGTCAGCCGGGGTGACGTTTCCCGTCATCCCCGAGGGCCCCGGGCCGTACCTACCGTCGGGTACATGACCCTCCAGAGCCCGCACCAGGAGCCGTCCCCGCGTCCCTCGACGCTCGCCGTGTTCACCGAGTGGGCGGCCGGACGCCACCCGGACCAGCCGGCCCTGCGGTTCCGTGACGCGGACGGGGGGTGGGCGTCGGTCAGCTACGCCGAGCTGCGCGACACCGTGCGCCGCACCGCGCGCGGACTGCTCGCCCTCGGCATCCGGACCGGGGACCGGGTGGCGATCCTCGCCGAGACCCGCCCCGAGTGGACGTACGCGCACTTCGCCTGCCTCGCGGCGGGCGCGGTCGTGGTGCCGGTGTATCCGACGGCGGGCGACGAGGAGGCCGCCTGGGTGCTCGCGGACTCCGGCGCGAAGGCCGTCATCTGCGAGGGCCCGGCCGAGGCGGCCCGCGTGGAGGGGCTGCGCGGAAAGCTGCCCGCGCTCGACCACGTCCTCCTGATGACGGGGCAGACGGGGCAGAAGGGCGCTACGGGGGCGCCGGAGGGATCGGCCGTGCCGCCGGCCGGCCTCGCGGACCGGGCCGAGGCGGTGTCGCTCCCCGATCTCCTGGCCCGCGCCGAGGCCGTCGGGCCGGACGACGACGCCGAACTCGTCTACACCTCCGGCACCACCGGTCTGCCCAAGGGCTGCCGGCTCACGCACGGCAACATGGGCGCGGTCCAGGACGCCACGCTGCACCTCATCGAGGGCGCCCCCGGCGACCGCACGTACCTCTACCTGCCTCTCGCGCATCTGCTCGCGCAGCTCATCCAGTTCTCCACCCTCCTGTACGGGGGCGAGCTCTGCTATTTCGGCGGCCGGATCGAGGACGTCGTCGGTGAGCTCGCCGAGGCGCAGCCCACTCATCTGCCGTCCGTACCAAGGCTGTTCGAGAAGGTCTACTCGGTGGTGCGCTCGCTCGCCGAGGCCAAGGAGGGCGGCGGCGAACGCTTCGACGCGGCGGTCGCCGTGGGCGTCCTCGCGGCGGAAGGGCGGCTTCCGGCCGAGCGCCGGGCGGAGTACGAGGCCGCCGACGCCTCGCTGTTCCAACTGGTCCGGGCGGCCTTCGGGGGCCGCCTTCGCTGGGCGCTCACCGGCGGCGCCCCGATCGACCCGACCGTCCTGGACTTCCTGCGGGCCTGCGGGATCCGGGTCTTCGAGGGCTACGGCATGACCGAGTCCGCCGGGGTGATCTCGCTGAACCACCCGGGGGCGGTGCGCTACGGCACGGTCGGGCGGCCGGTCCAGGGGTGCGAGGTGAGGATCGCGGACGACGACGAGGTGCTCGCCCGGGGCCCGATGATCTTCCCCGGCTATCACGCGAACGCGCACGGCACGGCCGAGGCGCTCGACGCGGAGGGGTGGCTGCACACGGGCGACCTGGGGGCGCTCGACGCGGACGGTTACCTGACGATCACCGGCCGCAAGAAGGACCTGATCATCACGTCCGCCGGAAAGAACCTGACCCCCTCGCACGTGGAGCTGGCCATCGAGCGGTCCCGCTTCGTCTCGCACGCGGTGATGGTCGGCGACCGGCGCCCGTACCCGGTCGCGCTGATCACGGTGGACGGGCAGGAGACGGCGGGGCGCGGGCCCGAGGAGGTCCGCGCGCTGGTCCGGGAGGCCGTCGACGCGGCCAACGCGCAGGTGTCCCGGCCGGCCAGGATCCGGGACTTCGTGGTCCTGCCGCAGGACTTCAGCGTGGAGAGCGGGGAGCTGACCCCGACGCTCAAGGTGCGGCGCAGGGTGGTGATCGAGCGGTACGCGGCCGAGATCGAGGGCCTGTACGGCTGAGGGGGCCCGGCGCCGGGAGGCCGGGGCGCGGTCGTGGTCCCGTGCGCCAAAAGGCAGGAGCCCCGGTCCATCAGGACGGGGCTCCTTGGGTACTGCTAAGTCAGCGATCGCCAACCCGGGCAAGTTAGGCCGGGGTGACGTTCTCCGCCTGCGGGCCCTTCGGGCCCTGAGTGACGTCGAAGTTCACGACCTGGTTCTCCTCCAGGGAGCGGAAACCAGACGCGTTGATCGCGGAGTAGTGGACGAAGACATCCGGGCCGCCGCCGTCCTGGGCGATGAAGCCGAAGCCCTTTTCAGCGTTGAACCACTTCACGGTTCCGGTAGCCATAAGCCCTCCTTGGGCCAAAGGGTTGCCCTGCTCCAGAACCTGCAAACAAGTCTGAAAACTACAAAAGCCTGCGGGTTACATGCTCCGCAGGCTCTGTACTGCAAGGGAAACCAAACTGCAACTTGCGCTGAGCGTAGCACGCAGCTCAGGTGCGGCGGTAGAGGGAAAGATCACTCCGCTCGCACGTTTGACCGGCGGCTGAGCAGGTGATCAACCACCCTCCCCGGAGGCATCGCGCAAGCTCCCGGGAGGAGGTGGGCGGGGCCCGGCGCGGTCCACGGAGTGGGACGGGTCTAGCCTCGCCATGTGGACAATTCAACCAGCCCCCAGCGCCAAGGCGGCCGGCCGCGCGTCGGCCACATCCAGTTCCTCAACTGCCTGCCCCTGTACTGGGGCCTGGCACGGACGGGCACGCTGCTCGATCTGGAGCTGACCAAGGACAGTCCGGAGAAGCTGAGCGAGCAGCTGGTGAACGGCGATCTCGACATCGCGCCGATCACCCTCGTGGAGTTCCTGCGCAACGCGGAGGATCTCGTCGCCTTCCCGGACATCGCGGTGGGCTGCGACGGGCCCGTCATGTCCTGCGTGATCGTCTCGCAGCGGCCCCTGGAGGACCTGGACGGGGCGCGCGTGGCGCTCGGCTCCACCTCGCGGACCTCCGTACGCCTGGCGCAGCTCCTGCTCGCGGAGCGGTACGAGGTGACCCCCGACTACTACACGTGCCCGCCCGACCTCGGCCTGATGATGCGCGAGGCGGACGCGGCGGTGCTGATCGGGGACGCCGCGCTGCGGGCCTCGCTGCACGACGCCCCGCGGCTCGGGCTCCAGGTGCACGACCTGGGCGCGATGTGGAAGGAGTGGACGGGCCTGCCGTTCGTCTTCGCCGTGTGGGCGGCCCGCAAGGACTACCTGGCCCGCGAGCCGGAGCTGGTCCAGCAGGTGCACGAGGCGTTCCTGGCCTCGCGCGACCTCTCCCTCGAAGAGGTCACCAAGGTCGCCGAGCAGGCCGCCCGCTGGGAGGTCTTCGACGCCGAGCTCCTGGAGCGCTACTTCACGACGCTGGACTTCCGCTTCGGGACCCAACAGCTCGAAGGCGTACGGGAGTTCGCCCGGCGCACCGGCCCGACGACCGGGTTCGCCGCGGACGTCGACGTGGAGCTGCTCGCCCCGTAACCGCATGCGGTCCAGGACCGCCCGGTCTCAGGAGGACGGGACCGGGGCGAGCATCTGCTTGCTGATCCACTCCATGGTCCCCTCGCCCATGCCCTTCACGTAGGTGTGCGCGTTGTGGGTGCCGTCCTGGATCACCTGGAGGCGGGTCTTCACCGGGCCCTTGCCGTACGTGGCGATGAACTGCTTCACCTTCGGCACGACGGTGCCTTCCTTGGTGCCCACCTGGAAGGCGAGCGCGACCTCGGGGCCCTTCTTGTCGATGAGGTCCTGGGCCAGCTTCTCCGGGTTGTTCGCCTGCTTCTCCGCGTCGTGCCCCGCCCACAGCGGGGAGTCCGGCACGATGTCCGGGCCCGAGGCGATCGCGGCCTTGAACAGGTCGGGCCGCTTGAGCACCGACTTCAGGCCGACGAAGCCGCCCGAGGACGAGCCCATGAAGGCCCAGCCGTCGCGGGACTTGAAGGTGCGGAAGTTGGCCCGCACCAGGTTCGGCACGTCCTCGGTCATCCAGGTGCCCATCTTCGGCTGCCCCGGGATGTCGCTGCCGTCGTAGTAGTGCTTGGCGTCCGGGTTGAGGACCGGCATGACGACGATGAACGGCAGGCTCTTGCCGGTCTTGGACCACTCCGAGATGCTGCTCTGGAGCTTGAGGTCGGTGCCCATCCAGTAGTTCTTGGGGTAGCCGTTTCCGCCGGGCAGCGCGATGAGCACCGGGAAGCCGCTGTTCCGGTACTTCTCGTCGAAGTACTGCTTGGGCGCCCACACCCACACCTTGCCGGTGAAGCCGGACTTCGCGCCCTTGAGCGTGGTCACGCCGATCTTGGTGCCGTCGCCGAGGCTGCTCTGCGTGGTGAACGCGGCCTTCGGCCCGGTCGGCAGCAGAGTCTGCGCCGCGGCTCCGTTCTTGCCGGAGGGGTCCTCCTTAGCGGAGGCGTCGCCGTTCTTCTGGCCGCCCTGCGTCGAGGCGCCGGCCGACGGGCTGCTCGGGCCCGAGTCGAAGCTGACCGGCTTGCCCTCGTCGGAGCAGCCGGTGACCAGCATGACCGCGCCGATGGCGGCGGCTGCTATCAGGGCGGCGGGACGACGACGGTTCATTCGGGGGCTCCGGGAATCTGAGTTCTGGGCACGGGCGTTCTTGCGGACGTTCTTCTTGACGGCGTTCTTCCGGTCCGCGTTCTTCCGGGTTCTTCCGGTCCATGTTCTGCCGGAACCGGGCGCCCCGGGCGGGGTGCGGGCGGTGTATCGGATGATTGCGACCGAACTACGCCATTCAAGAGGATGGAACAAGCCACCAGGTTCGCTCATGCGCGCACCGGATCCGTCCCGTTCGAGGGTGATCCCGCGCACGTACGCCCCCACGCTGCTGTCCGACGCCCTCTACGCTGCTGTCCGACCGGCTTGACCAGGGGGACGTTGGGGGAGCACCGGATGCTGTCGTTGCAGCCACTGGAAGCGGGCGAACCCCGCACGATTGGTGCCTACCGGCTGCTCGGCCGGCTCGGCGCGGGCGGCATGGGCCGGGTCTACCTGGGGCGCAGCGCGGGCGGCCGCACGGTCGCGGTCAAGGTGGTGCATCCGCACTTCGCGCTGGACGAGCAGTTCCGGGCGCGCTTCCGGCACGAGGTCCAGGCGGCCCGCCGGGTGGGCGGCCGGTGGACCGCCCCGGTCCTCGACGCGGACCCGGACGCACCGGTTCCGTGGGTGGCGACGGGCTATGTCGCGGGCCCCTCGCTGACCCAGGCCGTCCAGGGCCGCGGCCCGCTCCCCGCCGAGTCCGTTCGGATCCTCGGCGCGGGCCTCGCCGAGGCGCTGGCCGCGGTGCACGCGCTCGGCCTGGTCCACCGGGACGTGAAGCCGTCCAACGTGCTGCTCACCCTCGACGGGCCCCGCCTGATCGACTTCGGCATCGCCCGCGCCACCGACGGCACCGCCTCGCTCACCGCGTCCGGAGTCTCCATCGGCTCGCCCGGCTACATGTCGCCGGAGCAGATCCTGGGCCGCGGGGTGACCGGCGCCGCCGACGTCTTCTCGCTCGGCGCGGTCCTCGCGTACGCGGCGACCGGCGAGCCGCCCTTCCCCGGCGACTCCTCGGCGGCCCTGCTCTACAAGGTGGTGCACGAGTCGCCCGAACTGGGTGCGGGCCTCACCGGCGAGCTGCGCGAGACGGTCGCCGCCTGCCTCGCCAAGGACCCCGCGGCCCGCCCCGCCCCCGCCGCACTCGCGGCCCGGCTGGCCCCGGCGGGCGCGGCCGGGCTGGTCCGGGACGGCTGGCTGCCGGGCCCGCTGGTGGAGGAGGTCAGCCGGTCCGCGGTGCGGCTGCTCGACCTGGAGCCCGGGGAGCCGACGCGCGGCTCGGGCCCGATTCCCTTCACCAGCGCGGCAGTCGGGGGAGCGGCGGAGCCGGACACCGGCCCGCAGTCCGCCTCCGCCGGAGCCTCCGCAGGCGCCTCCGCCGGCGTCTTCGGCCCGCCGGACGCCTCCTACACCGCCCCCGCCTCCGGCGACCGGGCGGCGGGCCATTCGGCGAGCCCCCTGCTGGCGTCCGGCGACCGGGCGGCGGGCCCCGCAGCGAGCCCCCTGTCCGGCCCTCCGCCCGGCGCTCCGCCCGGCCCCGGCACGCCCCCGCCGACGGCTCCGCCGCGCGTGGCCCTGACCGTGGGGGCCGCGGCCGAACCGGGTGCGAACGGGCGCGGCCGCCGGGTCAGCTGCACGGTCGCCCTCGCGGTCGCGGGCGCCCTCGCCGCGGTCACGGTCGGCTCGGCCTTCCTCTTCGACCTGCTGCCGGGCCGCGGCGGCGAGGCCCCCGCCACGGGCGCGAGGCCACCCGCCTCGACCGCGTCTCCGGGCTCCCAACAGGCAGGCGTACCAAGCGAGTTCATCGGCACGTGGCAGGGCGTACTCACCCAGGACAACGGCACCTCGGGGTACGAGTACACAGCGGTGATCACCAGGGGCGCGAACGGCGCGGACGTCGTGCACACGACCACGACCCTCGGCCCGCTCCAATGCCACGGCGTCGGTGCGCTCGACTCGGCCACCGCGACCGAACTGCACATCACCGAACGCACCGACCCCACGAAGCCGGGAACCATCGGCTGCACCGGCGCGACGGCGACGATGACGTACACCCTCCAGCCGGACGGCAAACTCCACTTCGCCTCCCAGGAGGCGGCGGCGGGGCGGCCCACGGGGGAGCTTGCCAAGGCGGGAGGCTGATTCCAGGGGGCGGGGCGCAGCCCGGGAGGCGACACCCTCCGTATGCCCGTTCCCGAGGGAGCCACTAGCCTCGGGGCGAGCGGATGGCGATGGGCCGGGCGGGCCGACGGGGGAGTGAAGACGACCATGCGAGTCCTGGTGACCGTTGTGCAAGAAGGGGCGCCCCCGAGCGATGTCGTGGTCGACGCCGACGACGACGCGACCGCACGGGACGTCGCGCTGGCCCTGGCGGCGGCCTCGGGCATCGGGCCGGGCCAGGCGCACCCCACCGTGGTGGCGCTTCCCGGCACTGTCCTCGACCCCAGGTACGGCGGCCGTGGGGCCGAGCCGACCCTGTGGGCCGACGGGCACCGCTGCGAGCCGGATGCCCCGGCCGGCCGGATCCTGCGGGACGGCATGCGGATATCGGTCGACGACTCGCTGGGCCCCCTGCTCCGCAACGGCGAGCCGGTGGGCTGGTTCGAGCTGCGCGTGGCGGCCGGTCCGGGCGCGGGGCGGGTCGTACGTCTCGCCGTCGGTACCGCGACCTTCGGCTCGGCCACGACGTGCACCCTGGCGACGCCCGACCCCGCGCTGGCGCCCGTCGCCGCCCTCGTCACCGTCGACGTCCAGGGCCGGGCCACCCTGACCCCGCAGGGCGGAGCCACCCTGCTGCTCGACGAGGAACCGGTGGAGCAGGCGCGGGACTGGCCGCTCGGCGCCTTCGTCAGGGCCGGGGACTCGCTGTTCGTGCTCGACCGGGTCGTGGAGCCGGACGCCCACCTGTCCGCGACCGGAGAGGGCGGCCTCGCCTACAACCGCCCGCCGCGTCTCTCGCCCGTGCGCCCCCGACCGCGGCTCCTCCTGCCGGTCCCGCCGTCCAAGTCCGAGCGCGCCCGGTTCCAGATGATCGCCGCGCTCACACCGATGGTCTTCGGCCTGGCCATGTACTTCATGACCAAACAGGTCTACATGCTGCTGTTCTGCGCGATGACGCCGGTGATGATGATCGGCCAGTGGGTGAGCGACAACCGCGAGGGCAAGCAGCGGAACAAGAAGTCGCTCAAGCAGTACAAGAAGGATCTCGCCGAGTACGAGGCCGAGTTGGTCCGCCTGGGCAAGGAGGACCAGCGCAATCGCCGGGCCGACAACCCCGACCCGGCCGAGGTCCTGCTCTTCGCCACCGGGCCCCGGCGGCGGCTGTGGGAGCGCCGGAACACCGACATCGACGTCCTGCGGCTGCGGGTCGGTGTCGGAAGCCTGCCCGCCGACATCGAACTCGCCCACGGCCAGGGCGCGTCCTACGGCGAGGAGCAGCCCGCGCCGCCCCTGCTGTCCGACGTGCCGGTCATCCTGTCGTTCCCCGAACTCGGCGTCGTCGGCGTCTCGGGAGACCGGGCGCGGGCGCTGGCCACTACCCGCTGGCTCACGGTCCAGGCCGCGGTGCTGCACAGCCCGCGCGACCTCTCTCTCGTCCTCCTGTCGGCCTCCCTGCCGGCGGCCGCCGACTGGAGCTGGGCGCACTGGCTGCCGCACGCCGCGCCGCAGCAGGGCCAGGACTGCGTCGCCCTGGTCGGCTCCGACAGCGAAACCATCGCCCGCCGGGTGAACGAGCTCCTCAACGAGCTGACCCGGCGCAAGGCCGCCAGGGAGAGCTCGGGCAGCATGATGAGCGGCCTGCCCGGCAGCGAGCCGCACGTCCTGCTCGTCCTCGACGGGGCGCGCCTGCTGCGCCGCATGCCGGGCGTGCCCCAACTCCTGCAAGAGGGACCGCAGTACGGGATCTTCGCGCTCTGTCTCGACGAGGACGACCGGCTGCTCCCCGAGGAGTGCAAGGCCGTCGTGTGCTGGACACCGCAGTCGCCCGCTCACGTGAAACTGCGCGGCTCAGGGCTCGAAGCCGTGGGCGAGGTCCTTGCGGACCAAGTGGGCCCCGAGTGGTGCGAGTTGCTCGCCCGTTCCCTCGCCCCGGTCCGGGACGTCAGCCGCGACGACGCCGGTGGCGCCCTGCCCACCGCGGCCCGGCTGCTCGCTCTGCTGGGCATGCCCGACCCGGCCGGCGCCGACATCGAACGGATCTGGCGGTCGGGCGGCTCGACGACGGCGGCGCCCATCGGGATCGCGGCCGACGGCACCTTCACCCTGGACATCCGCAGGGACGGCCCGCACGCGCTGGTGGCGGGCACCACCGGCGCGGGCAAGTCCGAACTGCTCCAGACGATCATCGCCTCGCTGGCCGTGGCCAACCGGCCCGACGCGCTCAACTTCGTACTGATCGACTACAAGGGCGGCAGCGCCTTCATGGACTGCGCTCAACTCCCGCACACGGTGGGCATGGTGAGCGACCTCGACGCCCATCTCACGGAACGCGCGCTCGCCTCGCTCGCGGCGGAACTGCACCGCCGCGAGACGATCCTCTTCGACACCGGCACCAAGGACATCGAGGACTACAACGACACCCGTCGATTGCGGCCCGATCTGGAGCCCATGCCCCGACTCGTCCTCGTCATCGACGAGTTCGCCTCGCTGGTGGCGGAACTGCCCGACTTCATCGCGGGTCTCGTCGACATCGCACGCCGGGGCCGCTCCCTCGGCGTGCACCTGGTCCTCGCCACCCAGCGGCCGGCCGGTGTGGTCAGCGCCGACATCCGGGCCAACACGAACCTGCGGATCGCCCTGCGGGTGACGGACGGCTCCGAATCCATGGACGTCATCGACGCCGCGGACGCGGGTGCCATCGCGAAGTCCACCCCCGGACGCGCCTATGTCCGCTCCGGGGCCCAGTCCCTGGTCGGCGTCCAGTCCGCGCGCATCGGCGGCCGTCGCCCGGCCACGGGCAGGAGTGGCCCCAAGGCGACGCTCTCCCCGCTGCCCTGGACCGCGTTCAGCCGGTCGCTGCCCCGCGCCGCGGAGTCGGAGGACGACGGCACGATGGTCACCGACCTCGCCGTACTCGTCGGAGCCATCCGGGACGGCTCCGACAAAATGGGCTTCCCGGCGCCGCGCAGCCCGTGGCTGCCCCCGCTGCCCGAGCACGTCACCCTTGACTCGCTGACCGCCGCGGCAGGCCCCGCGCCCGGGCACGGCGACGTCCCGCCCATCGGCTACGCCCTGACCGACCTGCCCGCCCAGCAGGCCCGGAAGCCGTTCGCGCTCGATCTCGTCGGAGGCGAACACACCATGCTGGCCGGCGGTGCCCGTTCCGGGCGGTCGACGGCGCTGCGCACCCTGGCAGGTTCGCTCGCCCGGACGGCATCGCCGCGCGATGTGCACGTCTACGCGATCGACTGCGGCTCCAACGCGCTGCTGCCGCTGGTGCGGCTGCCGCACGTGGGCGCGGTGGTCAACCGGGACGAGCCGGACCGGGTCCGCCGACTGCTCGACCGGCTGCTCGCCGAGATCAGCCGGCGCCAGCAACTCCTCGCCCTGGAGGGCGCGTCCAGCGCCGCCGAGCAGCGGGCCTCGGCCGCCCCGGAGGACCGGCTGCCCTGGATGGTGCTGCTCCTCGACAGCTGGGAGGGCTACTTCTCCACGTTCGAGAACTACAACTACGGCCAGCTCATCGAGCAGGCCCAGCGGATCTTCCGGGAGGGCTCCGCGGTCGGCCTGAAGGTGGTCATGACCGCCGACCGCAGCGGCCTCGGCGGACTGGTCGCCTCCGCCTTCCAGGACCGGCTGATCCTGCGGTTCGCCGACCCCAACGACTACTCGATGGCGGGTCTCCAGCCACGCGAGGTGCCCAAGAACATGCCACCGGGCCGGGCCCTGCGGATCACCGACACCGGTACGGAGGAGACGCAGATCGCACTCCTCGACGAGGACCCGACCGGCCAGGCCCAGGTACGGATGCTCCGCGAGATCGCCGAGCAGGCCCGCGCGGTCCACGGACGTACACCCGCTCGTTTCGCCCCGATGAGGGTGGACGCCCTCCCGGCCCGCATCACGGCCGCCGAGGCGATGGCCCTCGACTCCGACTTCGCCCCGCCGTCCAAGCTGTGGGCGCTGCTCGCGGTCGGCGGCGACGAACTGGCGCCCGTGGGCGTCGACTTGGAGGAGTCGGGCCCCGGCTTCGTCATCGGTGGGCCGCCGAAGTCGGGCCGCTCCACGGCGCTGATGTGTGCGGCGGAGTCGCTCCTGGCCCAGGGCACGCCGGTGGTCCTGGTGACCCCGCGCCGCTCTCCCCTGCGCGACCTCGAAGGGCGCGAAGGCGTCCTCGGCCTCCTGGACGCGGAGGCCAGGGAGGACGACCTGGAGGAGCTGCTGGAGAAGGCCGAGGGCCGTCCGTACGTACTGCTGGCCGACGACGCCGAACTGCTCCACGACACCCGGCTCGACGAGGCCCTGGAAGCCCTGCTGCGCAAGGGCGCCGACGGCGGGCTCGGCCTCATCGCGGCCGGCACGACGGACAGCCTCTCGTCCCAGTACCGCGGCTTCGCGACCGCCGCCCGCAAGTCCCGCAACGGCCTGCTGCTCAACCCCCAGAACTCGCAGGAGGGCGAACTGTTCAACATCCGCCTCCCGTCGAACATCGGCAGCGGTCAGCCGGGCAGCGGACTCCTGGTGTCGGGCGGGACGTTCCGGCCGGTTCAGGGGGTCATGCGGGGCTGAGGGGCCGCCGCCTGCCGGCCCGCATGCCGGTCGGTGGCGCGCACGACTGCGGGGCGCCCCGAATGAATCGGGGCGCCCCGCGGAGCACTTCATCCAACCGATCCCGTACGGATCAGGTCGCGCGCTCGATGTTGTCGGCGCTGGTCGACGCGGACTTCTGGGCGTCGTGCAGGGTGTCGACCCACTTGGAGAACGTGGTCCGGGCGTCTTCCCAGTCGTGGCGGAACTGGTCGGCCTTGGGGCCCTTCCAGTAGCCGGTGCTGCCGGACGTCGACGAGTTCAGGTTGCTGATGATCGTCTGCAGGTCGTGCGCGCTCCGACCGAACAGCTTCGCCAGGTCCCTGAGTTCCTTGAGACTTGCTCCGCGTTCCATTGCGTTCCTCCCCGTGTCACTGTGTTACCGAAAAAACCCTCGGCAACAACTGACGCTACCGCACCACCGATGGTTCCCGTAAAGGGGCTTCGAATAGCGGGTGTTGTGGGGAGGGAAGGGGCTGCTTGTCCGTATCTGACCGATAAGTCGAGCGATGACGTTCGTGGTTGGCTCGAACAGGACTCTTGAGGTGCCGAGTTCGCGGTGGCGAAACCATGCGCACCACGGCTAACGTCAATATCCTTGGCCGCGCCCTTGTCCCACCAGGGATCCGCTCGCGCGCGCCGTGTGTGCTGTTTGCTGCCGCGCCCGACGTAACGGCGCGCCGTGCGGGGCGGGCGACGCGTCCAGGGGCTGCGTCGGGGCCGGGTCGGTGCGCTTCCGAGGCGCGTTGATGGCGGAGTTGCGACGAGGCTCCGCACCTATGGGTACTTCGGACATTGCCAACGGGGGTTTTCCGTATGACGTTCAGAGGGATGACCAAGGAAAAGGCGCAGCGACTGTCCGCCGCGCTGGACATCGTCGATGGCGCGCTTTCCATCCAAGGCCCGTTGGTGTCCGGGCTGCTTGCCAAATGGGAAGGCGACCAGGGGAACCTCAAGCGCTTCACACAGGATGCGTCATGGTCCCGTGATACTGCCGGTGATGTGCGTCGGCGGCTGGGCATCCTCGAAGCGGACCCCAACGTTGAGCTGCTTTTCATGGGGTTGTCAGGTGTGCTTGAGACCTGGCAGTACGTCGAAGAGCGCAAGGGTGAAATCGGCCATTACGTCGACGAGTTCAAGCAGGCGAAGCCGCAGACCGCGCTCAGAATCACCAAAGTCGCCTCCGGAATCGAGGCGTCCCTCCGGTTGTATCGGCTCTGGGCCCAAGGCCAGAACGTTGCCGGGGCGCGGGCAGTTCTCGAACTGAACAAGTACTTCGGCGTCACCGGTGACCGATTGGAGGCCAAGAACTTGGAATACATGGCCGAGGTTCTGAAGCTCCAGAAGGCTGGAGAGGCGCTCAAAGAACCTTGGCAATGGCAGCAGCTGACGCGTAGCTTCCTCACGAAGCTGAAGATTCCCCTGCCCGCGAAGCTCTTCAGGCAGGCGCCCGGCCTCAGCTTTTTCGACAAGGTTGGTTTGCCACTGGCGGTCGTCCATGGAGTCAAGGAGATGGTCCTCCCTGATCACAAGGGCACGCTGGGCGGCTTCGATCGGGGCATGGGGGTCGTGGAGGCCGGCGGAGCCGCTGCGGCGATCGGCGGTGCGGGCGCGGCTGCCTGGTTGGGTGCATCAGCAACCGTGGCGGCAGCGGTGCCAGTGGTCGGCTGGGCAGCTCTGGGCGTGGCGGGGGCCTATTTCCTCGGCACCTGGGCCTACGACAACCGAAAAGCGATCAAGGACGGCGCTAAGAAGGCCTGGAACGCCACGACGAAATGGGCCGGTGGTATCGCCGACAAGGGCAAGGAGATCGCGAATGGCGCCAAGAGTGCAATCACGAATCTAGTTCCCAACACCATCAGGAAGTACAAGTTCTGGTAGGGGGTCTTCGGATGGAATCGCAAGACCTGTTCGGTGTTGTAAGGGAGCCGCCCGGCAGCCGAAGCCCGACGCCGGTGCTGGCGTCGACGGCTCGACGCTATGGGGCAGCCGCAATCGACGGCGCGTTGGCGATCGTCGCCGGCGCACTCTCTGGGCTGCTGTACTTGATCAGCGAATCGGGAGCGGAGGTGCCTTCGCTCAGCGGCGGCGCGTTGTCGGGGCGGATCCTGGCAGTCTGCATCGGGTTCTCTCTGGTGAATCAAGTCATGTTGACAGCAATTTTCCGCGGCAGTGTAGGCAAGTTGATCGTCGGAACTCGCGTCGTTCGACTGTCTGATGGCGGGCGGGCGTCCCCGATCCGGCTCCTCCTCCGATGGATCGGTGGAATCGCGTACGGCCTTACGATCCTCCCTCTCGCCCTTCTACTGGACGGCACTGGAACGCCTCCGCCCGATTTCGCCGGAGTATGTATCACCTATGCGACGAATAAATCATCCTGAACTTCCGCACTGAGAATCCTTCAGTGAAAAGCTAGCGACTCTAGGACTTGGCATGGCAAACCCTGAACTCGACAGCGAGTTGGAAAAATTTCGTGAACTCGTCGGTAAAGCTCTCGCGGAAGGAGGCAGTCAGCCACTGATCAAGCTGACCGATGAGGAACTCGCGGTTCTGGACCCCGATGCCCTCGAAGACGTCGTGGTGCCGACGCCGCACCTGGCGACTCTCTCGGAAGAGCAGCGCGAGTGGGTCCTTGCCACGGCCCTTCGCTCTCTGGTTTCCAGGGGGGCGGTCGAGGTCGCGAACATCGCCGAACTCGACGCCGTCCTGCGGTCGGAGGGCACCGACTCGGGGCTCACCGCAGACGTGGACATGAGAGTGACGCCCGAAGTCAGCATGGCACTGGCCTTGCGGCGCACCGCTGCGCGAGCCCTGGCGGTCGAGCAGCAGACGTCCAGCGGCACCGTGAGGGCCTTTGTTTTCGTGCACTCGCCCGAGCTGATGCTGATCGAGCAGGTCACCGGCGGCGGGCTGCACATTTTCACGCTGGCCAACAAGGTGCAGGACGCCGCCGGGATCGTCCAGGCACTGGTGGACCCGTTCGGGATTGCCGATCGGGACGGCAAGGCGATCCAGTTGGACCCGTCGGTCCTGACGACCGATGCGGTGGACAAGTCGCTGGCGCGAGTGATCGACAAGGCCCTGGTGGTCGGTCAGCTCATCGTGCTCGCCGACGAGCCGGGGCCGCTCCTCACGACGTACGCGACCGACCGCGAGGTGTGGGCCGTTAACGTGGACTCGCCCCAGGCGCCGACGGGCATCACGGCGCGGGCCGTCAGTGAGCGAACGCTCGCGGAACTCATCACCAAGTTGATCAAGCAGCCGGTCGCGTAGGAAAGCAGGCACGGGGAGAGAGCCATGAGCGATCGTGTGGAAGAGTGCAGGAAAGATCTCAACAACCTGAAGCGGTTCGCCGACGAGGTGGACAGGACGCTGGACGCGGTGGACGCGACATCCGGCACGGACGCCTGGCAGGGGCCGGCGGCTGATCGATTCCGCAAGGAGTGGAACGGTCGGCGCAAGGCCATCCACGATGCTCTGGACGCGGCGCGGGGCCAGTACAACAAGATTCTGCAGCGCGTGCAGGACGAAGAGGCGAAGAAGAAGTCGGATGCCGCGAAGTAGGTTGTGGATTCGGATACCGCTGTTGATGGGGTGTTGAGATGACTGACGCGAACTCCGCCGTATACGAGGCATACTTCATCCGTCTTCCCTTCCAGTTGCTGACCCGTGAACGATGGAAGCGGTTGCTCGCATTCCGAGTCGACAGCGAAGGGGTTCTACTCGGCGGCGCCCCGGCTCGTTATGCGGCTCAGACTGCGTTCGTGCCGTGGGCGGATATCACGTCCATCGTGGCATGGCGCCAGCGGACAGCTGGAAACGGAATCAACTACATCGGAGTGCAGCGCAAACCTGGATCACCTGATTTGCCTGGTATGAACAGCCGCCTCAGTCCAAAGCGGACCGCGAAGCTGGCCCCGCACGTCGATCACGATCTTTTTCTCGCGAGTCGCCCCATCAACTTCTGGCGGCTTGACCCGGAGCGACTTCTGGCGGCAGCTGGCGCATTTGCGCCTCACGTGCCGGTTCTTGTGTATTCTCAACCGCACCTTCGATAGAGGCAATTGGCATCAAGTGGCCGCACCTCTGAGTCTTTTGACGGTGGGCCGTGGAGTGGGCTCGGGTATGAGGTCGCCGGTCAAGGGAAGGGACTGATGTGCCGCGTACGGACTCGTTGATCCGGCCAGCCTTGAGGGCGAGCGCAGGCCGACCGTCGCTGTCCGCGGTCTTGATGGAGACCATCCGCCCGAGCGTGGCCGGCCGGGCTGAACTCCGCTGTAGTAGAGCCACGTTGGAGCGCGATCCGGCCGGGTCAATCCCCGTTCGGTCATTGTCAGGGTCGATGAGGTGATGGCACGGCTCGCCATCACGATTTCGTAGTTGACATGCGGCGCCAGTTTGACGGCCTTTCGGGTGTCAGTCGTCCTGCGTTGGGGTCGGACAGCGAAGGCGCGCCCGCCTGTCGGTGAATTCCGAGGGTGGCCAACGTCGTCAGGGCGGAGTGCAGCGGTTACAAGCCCCTCTCCCAAGGTCACACTCTTCTGGTCGATTCGGAAGGTGACCAGGCGTTTCCAGTCAACACCGCCCCCAGAATTTACGGACCTTCGCCAGCGCCGGAGCCGGCGTCACGGTCGTGCGAAATCTCCTGCCCACGATTTCTGGCTGATCGAGCGGTGCCTGAGGACGAGATGGGCGGGGCGGGCTGTCAAGGCTCAGCCCGCCCCGCCCCGCGCCCGGCCAGGGCCGAGCGACAAGGGCCCGCCCGCCATCGCTTTGCCAAACCTTGAGGGTATGCTGGGCCGCTCGTGTGACAGCGGGGGAGGCTGCTATGGCGAATCCGGACATTCAGGAACTCAACCACCGTGCAGCGGCGTTGAGGTCGCTGGCCGACCTCGTCGAGTCCCTGATGGACGCACCCCGTACGCACAGCGTCACCACCATGAAGTCGTGGGCGGGGCCCAACGCCACGGACGTCCGGGGAAAGCTGAACAGCTGGCGCACCACGTGCTCCACGGTCGCCCACTCGCTGCGGGCCGAGGCCCAGCAGGCCGCCCGGGATGCCAAGGACCTGCAGAACCCCAAGAAGTGAGCTGGGCCCGCACAGGCTCCTGGGGAGGAATCGAGAGTCATGCCGTCATACGACAGTTCCCGCGCCCGCTTCCGGCTGGCCGACCGCCACATCGCGGTCTTCGCCCGCCTCATGGACGGTGAGACGCCACCGGAAGAGCTGTGGGAAGCGCTGGTCGAACTCCAGCGGATCGGTCTGGTGGGGGAGGAGGGCGAGCTCGCCCCGCTGCTCCGCGACCTGCTCGGTGCGCTGTCGGATCCGATGGTTCTGATCCAGGTGGAGGTCACCGGCGAGCACGGGCCGGTGAACCACGGTGTGGTCGTCGGCCAGGACGTGGTCATCTCGCACGACGGCTGGCCCGGCGATGAGGAGTCCGAGTACGTCCCCATCGAGCCGAACACTCTGGTCTGGGAGTTGGCCCGCAAGGTGAACCTCCACCGTGGGGAGCCCACCGAGGCGCCGGCGATCGCTCGCGTCGAGACGACGATGGGCGCCCTCGACGGGGCGTTCGTCGCATTCGCTGAAGCGGCCGGTGACGAGGCTGCGGCCCGAGACCTGACCCGCAAGGCCCTGGTGGACACCAGCGCCCTGAACGGCGCTGAGCTGGATCAGTTCCTGGAGCTGGTCATCGCCCTCAATGCGACCTGGCGCATCACCACGGCCTGGGACGGCAAGCACAAGGGCGAGCGTGCCGCCATGATCCGCGCCCTCGCCGCCTGGGACTGCGGCCCGTACGGCTACTGGATCCGGGAGGAGCCCGAGGAGCCGATCACGCCCGGCCAAGTGACCCCGGAGAGCGCCCTGGTACTGGCGTGGACGAGCCCTGGGGAGATCTGGGACAAGGTCACGGACCTGCTCCCGGACAAGGCCGACCTGATAGACGAGGCGTAAGGAAAGTCCGTGGGGAACAGCGGGGGTACGGGGACAGCCGCGGACCAGAGGACGGTGAATCCGGACGATCTGGATCAGTTGGCGAAGCTGATAGACGGCAGGGGCGGCGTTCAGGACAAGATCGACGAAGCCTTCACCCGAGCATCCAGCCTGGGTGTGAGCAGCAAGCTCTCCGAGCTGAAGCCGATGCGGGCCTGGGCGACGAACACGGCGCCGGACCTGCGCAGGCGTGCCGCGATCGGACGCCTGGAGGACGGCGACCCGGAGGCCGGGGCGAAGTGGGCGGGTTTCGACGCCAAGGATCTCGCCAAGGGCGCCCTCATCTACACGGCGCCGGACGTCCTGCTACTGGCCAACGCCGTGGTCAGCAGCGATACCCCCGATCCGGCGTTCCACCGCAAGTCACAGGAGTCCCTCGACGAATGGGTCGACCGTTTGCGCGCCCATGCCTTCGCGTCGATCCCGGCGCTCAAGCCGTACGAGAAGGACATCGAGAAGTTTCTCGGTACGTACGGGGATGTCACAGGGGTTGTATCGCACGGAGGGTCGGCACTTTTCCACTCCGGGAACCTCACCAGAATTCTGGTAGGGAATTCGATTGCCGAGGGCGGCTGGGCGAACGGGGCGAAGATGTATTTCGCACGGAAGCTTCAGTTGACGCCCGGAGGCATTCCCGGCTCGGCGAACATGGCCCGGTGGGGACGGGACCTGGAACGGTGGGTGCCACCCATCCGCTCACTCTCCGCGCCCGGGACCTGGTTGCCCAGCAAACTGGGCGCGCTGGCTTCTGGAAGTGCCGCCTACCAGGACGCTTCTCGCATTCCCACGGTCAGCGGATATCTCGGCACCCGGATCGGCATGGGAATGGACTGGGTGCGGCGCAGCGGGGTGATGACCACGCCCCGGTTGTTCGGCATCTCTGGCAACTCGGCCATCGACTTCTTCGTCGGGTCCGACCGGCTCGCCAAGATGTACGGCGGCCTCACCCACTCCGGCCAGATCCCCGGGCGTGCCGCCAACGCCAGCCTGTTGAAGGTGACGACGAACGCGGCAGCCGATGCGCGCCTTTTCGGCAATGGACGTTGGGCCGCCCTCGGCAAGGGTCTCAGCACGGCCGGCAAGGCGGGCGGCTTCCTCCGCGGCGCGGGTGTGGCGGGCGGGGTCTTCTCCACCGTCTACAGCGGAGCCAACGTCTGGGCGCAGGGAAACCCCGCCTCACACTTCACGGACCGCGAGCACGGCGCCAAGTACGTCGCCGACGTAGCCGAAGTCGGCTTCAACGCGTCAATGACCGCGGCCATGGTCGCCCCCAACCCCTTCACGATCGGGGCGGTCGCCGTCACCGGCGCGATCTATGGCGGTGCCAAGATCGTGGAGCACTGGGACGACATCAAGGACGGGGGCAAGAAGGCGGCCCATTGGCTGAACGAAAAGTCGAAGGGGCTCAAGAACGGCGCGAAGAGCCTGGCGAAGAAGGCCAATCCGATGAACTGGTTCTGACCATGGAGCCTGCTGAGCACACGAATGACTGAGCACATGAACAAGGGAGAGGAAGACGTCTGCATGGGCGACTTCGAGTTCGAGCTTGAGCCGGTGCGGGAAGGCCAGATCCGGGGATATCGCGGGGTGGCCGGCCCGTTCGGCGGCGTCGAGGTCACCACGGACATCGGCGCACCAGGTCGGGCGCCCAGCCGCCAAGTCGGCCTGATCGGGGCTCGGTTCCCGGAGACGCTGTTCAGCGGAGGGGCAGGTGTGAGTCCGTCCCTGGACGGGGGGTGGCTGAAGGTGGACGGAACGATCGTCGACATGGACCTCAAGATCAAGGGACTCCGAAAGGGCTCCCGTTGGCTGGAGTTGACCTTTCGCGACCGCCACTACACCTACAGCGTCACGGGGAGCGCCGAGGACGTCCGGTTCAGCGGCGACAGCGCCACCATCGCTACGACCCGGGGCCGACGCGTCCCCGTGAACTCGGGGTGCCGGATGGTGAAGGTCCAAGGGGACGCGGACGCGACGGACCTGGCGATCGCGCTCGTGCTTGAGGAGGTGGACAGGTCCGCCCTGTCGCTCACCGGGGCCCTCTTCGCCCTTCCCAGGAACGTCCTGTTCGGCCGCTCCCGGGACGAGGGGCTGGCGTAATGGGGACGGGAATGCCTACGGCTGGGCACCTCAACGGCACCGCACCAGGGGCGCCCATGACGGCCGGGCGGCCTGTCCGGGGCCCTCGGAGGCTGCCCGTCACCGTGCTGACGGTCGTCCTCACCCCGCTGCTCCTGGCCGGGTGCGGATGGCTCGGGCAGCACCCGGGATCACTGGCCCTGACCCTGTCCATCGTGCCGCTGCTGATCGTGCTGTGCGTGGCCTGGGCCCTGTGCGGGGCGGGGCCCGGCGCTGGGGTGGCCGCGTTCGGCTTCGCCCTCGCCCTGTTCGTCGGGCCCGCCATGAACGACTACGTGATGCAGCAGCGGGGTGAGCGATACCCAGCGAAGATCGCGGACGTCGAGGCGTACCACCTGAAACACGGCGAGGGCCATACGTGTGCGGTGGTCCGCACCGACCTCGCCCATTCACCCACGTACACGGTGGAGGACACCGAGGGCTGCGAGAAGGACATGCGGCCGGGCCAGTCGGTCACCCTGGTCGCGGACCCGGAGGGCTGGCTCGGCTCCCGGCTGAGCACGGATGTCCACGGTGTCTCCCCGGCGATGCTGTGGACCTGCGGCGGCCTGCTCACGGGGATGGAAGCGCTCATTCTGTACGGCAGGCTGAGAAGGCGGCGGGCCTGAGGAGCGGAGCGGGCCGAGTCGGGCTGTGGGATCGACAGGGGGCTCAGCGGTTGACTGCCTGGATCTCCTGGACGGTGACCTGCTGGTCCTGGCCGAATGTGCCGTCTGGCAGGTCGCCGCCGGGGGTGCCGGTGCCGGTCCAGTGGATCTTCCAGGTGACCGTGGCTTTGAGGGTGTAGGGGGTGGTGCTGGTGGCGCGGAGGTAGGTCACGCCGCAGGGCGGGGTCTTGTCGGCGTTGCCCGCCTCGTACGGGGTGCCGATGGAGCCGTCGGCGTTGATCGGGCACTCCCCGGTCGCGGGGAAGACGGTGGCGTCGCCGGTGCCGGGTTCGAGTTTGAGGGAGACCGGGGTGGCGGTGGTGGTTGCCGAGATGTTGAGGACCGGGACGGATGCGGTGACCGAGACGGGGTGGAAGTCGGTCTTGTCCAGCCAGGCCCACGTCGGCAGGTTCACCTTTGTGGTGCCGTCGGGTTTGAGGGTGACCTTGGTGGATGGCACGCGGATCCTCGCATACGCCAGCTTGGCGAGTACCTCGGGCGTGACGGCCTCGGGTACGTCGGCGGGCGGGGGCGCTCCCTTGTCGACCCAGAAGTAGGGCTTGTTGCAGGTGTCCCAGCCGGGCGGGTAGCTCGGGTTGACGTAGGAGTCCCACCAGTAGCCCTTGTCGGCCTTGTCCAGGTTGAAGTTGGTGTATGGCTTTCCGTTGACGTATTTGTCCCGCTGCTGGGCGTCCCACTCGTAGCCGGTGGACTCGGCGTTCCAGATCGGCTCTACGTATGCCTTGAACTGTGCGGGGGAGTATTTGGGTGCGTACCAGCAGGCGGGGGGCGTCCAGTTGCCGACTGCGGTGACGGGGCCGGTGGAGTTGCCGGTGCCGTTTTTGGAGCGGTCGTAGACCACGCCGCCCGCGGTGGCGGAGAGGGTCCCGTCGGAAGTGGAGCTGCCCCTCGGCGGTGGGGTGTCTGATTCCCGGCTTCCGTCCGGAGGCGTGACACCGGCCCAAGCGTTGGGAGCGCACAGGACGGTGAGGATTGCAGCCGCCGCTATGCCCGCGCTGAACCTGCCTCTGTTCACTTCACGCATTGAGCTGCCCCCGCAGTCGAAACGATCCGAGTGGTCTGCCATACGCCGGCGGCGTTCTTTTCCAGCCTGGTGTTGTACAGGATGTAGTCGTTCTTCGACGGAGTAGTGATTTTGGCCCGGCCGGTCTTGATGTCCTTCGTGTAGCCCTTGCTCTCGTCCGCGCAGAACACGAGTGACGCGGATTTGTCCTCGTTCAAGGTGACTTGACGGTTGAAGTAGCTCAGCGAACCGGTCATCGACTGTCCGGCCTTCTTGAACTTCTCCACCCACGTCGAGGCGGCCTCCAACGCCTTGCCGGCGTTGTAGTAGTTCAGCGCGGCGTACTTCGGGTCCACACCGGCGATGGCGCCATTGACCGCGCGCATACGCTCTGCACCGTCGGCCAGCACTGCGTCCTTGACCGGATCGCCGGTGTTCGAGGCCTCGAATGTCATCTTGAGGTCCGCGGGCAGCTCGATCTTCGGCCGGTCCCCACCGCTTGCCGAGGCCGACGCACTCGGTGTCGCCGGGGCCTTGGAGCCCTGGTCCGCTCCGGCGATCTTGTCCGAGCTCTTGGGCTTGTCGTCATTGCTACTGCACGCGGTCAGCAGAAGAGCGACTGTCGCCGTGAGTGCGGCGGCGGCCGGCAGGGTGCGGCGGTTCACTGGAGCTCCCGGTGAGACGGTTGTGGTCTGAGGGACCGACGTTAGCGACGGAACGCCGGGTTCACCAGAGCGAACTCCCCTGGGTATGCGGGCAACTGGGACGCATCGCCACGGATGGGAGAGGCCACCTTTCCCTGGGGCGCCGGACATGCCAGGCACGCAGGTCGGGCTCCGAGTCCGGCACCCCGGGATTCAGCCTCCCCCGTGCATCTTCCTGTCCATCGTCGCCTGGTCCTGCCGGGCCTTTTCCACGAGCCGGTTCTCCTCGGCCGGGAACGTGTCGAAAAGGGTCTTCAGCCGCGACATGCGGCCATCGTGGTCGGCACGCCAGTTGTCGGCCTTCTTGCCTATCCAGGCCTTCGGCATTGTTGACTCGACGTTCCTGATGGCCGTCCGGATCTCACTGACGGCGGTCTCTATGGCATTCATGTCCTGGCGGCAGACGTAATCCAGGCGGTCTTCCTGGGGTATTCCCATCGGTGGCTTTCCCTCCCCGAGTTCGAGTGTGCTATTTCGTCGCGATCTTCAGGACGAACGGAGCGTTGCCCGCCATGATGAGGCTTCCCGATGAATAGGTCAGGGCCTCGGGCATCTTGCAGGGCAGCTTCAGCGCATCGACCGAATACCCCTCCCTGCAACCCGAATCGGAGTCGCTTCCGGAGGTCTGCTTGGCAACGAGGGTGGCCTTTCCGGATGTCAGGTGAAGTACGTACTGGGCCGAATCGTCCCGCGCGCGCACGTAGACGCCGTCTGCGTCGTCCCCCGCCATCCAGGTCGGTTCCACATCGGCCAGGTTCCCCTTCACTCCGGTGACCTGCTGAGGAATGGCGAGCTTCGCGGCCGATCCGTCCTTGCGCACGGCTACGACGTCACCAAGTCGCCCGCCCGTACCCTCCGTTGAGGTGCGCACAAAGACCGTGCCGGATCGGCTCACGGCACTCCCGTGGGCGATGGTGCGCTCGGCCTTGTCTTCGGTGTTCGCCGGTGCCTGGTACAGGCGCGTCAGGCGCCCTCCATTGAGCTGCCAGACCACATCGCCGTCCGTGAACAGAATGGTGCCGTCAGGCCGCCTTCCGAAGGGCTCGATGGGGTTGTTGGACAAGTGGAAGTCCTTCGCCGAGGCAGTGGACGGCACCGGCTGTCCGAGTTTCCTGGGCTCGCCGGGCGAACCGGCGAGGACCGTTCGCTGTCTCCCGGAAACCAGCACATTCAGCAACTGCGAGCGGTTGCCGACCACGAACGAGTTCGGGGACAGCACGACCAGGCCGCTGGCACCGTGTACTTCGCTGTCAAGGATGCCCCGGGCCTTGTGGTCCTCTTCGATCACGGCCAGCGAAGCACTCATGCCGTAGACCTTCCCGTCGGGGCCGACGGTGAGGCCGTCGGGATCGCCATCGAAGGCGAGCCAGGCCGTCCCCGACGTTCCGCCGCCCTCGTCACCGGTACGCAGCAGCGCCTCGGCCTGTCCTGCGGCCGGCTCATGCCACTTGTCTTCGCCGCCTCCAAGGCAGCCTCCCAGGGAAAGCAGGGCAGCCGCCGCCGCTCCGGCCGCCAGCCACCCCCTACTGCGTCGCATCACGGACAAACCCCATTCACGTGCTCCACCAGTCCGGACATCTCAGCCGACCCCACGGCTGAAGGCATCCCGCATGTCGTCGTCGAAGTTGTCCAGCTGACCGTGATTGCCGCTCTTCGTCTTCACCCACCACTGGTTGAAGGCGGCCCGGTCGGCATCGTTGTGGATGACGATGTTGCCGTTCGCCCACTCCGGGTGCCCGTCGGGAGCCTTGATATCGCCCGCTCGAACGAGACCCTGCATGAGCGGGATCTGCATGGAGGTCGAGTCGTCGAACTTGATGTCCTTGTAGTCGCTCTCCACCTTGCCTGCCTCGCCGGAGGGGAATTGGGCGCCGCCGTACGGAATTGCCGCCCAGATCGCGGCCTGGACCCACTTGCCCCCGAGGCCGGCCACCTCCGGTAGAGGGACGGCGGCCGCGCCGCTGGAGATGATGTTGAACCACATCAACTGCTTGGCGTGTTCGGCGTCCCTCAGGGCCGCCTGGTCCATGTCGTTGGCATGGCCGGCAACCGAAACCTCTCCGCGGAGTTCCGCCAGGTTCTTGAGGTATGTGCCCTCATCACCGGTAATTCCGTGCTGAGACGTAAAGCTGATCTGGGCGTTGATGGCCTGGATCACATTGCCTGCTTCGTCGTGGTTCTTCATGACTTCGCTCAGGAAGGCCTTGGACGCTTCCCCGCCCACGGTGATCGTGCCATCGCCGTTCACCGTCGCGGTCTTCTGCGAGACACCGGTCGACGCGGCGAAGTCCGGCACATACGACTGGAAGATGTTGGACAGCGCCGTCGAAACCGCCGGGTCGTCCGGATGCTGCTCCTTCTCGAAGTCGCTCTTCTTCTTGTCGGAGTCGAGTTTCGCCGCACCCACGTTGATGATGTTCGCGGCCGCCTCGGCGGACTCCTTGGGATGGTGCTGACGATCGCTGGTGGCGGCGCGGAGTACGGCGCTCGGCCACGTGTAGCTGTTCGCCGCCATTCCTGGGGTGGCCCAGTGGTCATTGACGAGTTCCTGCGTGTGCCGGACTCCGTCGGGGCCGGTGAGCAGTTGGCGTGAAGCGTCGGGGTTCTCACTTACGCGCTGCATCAGCGCCAGCGAAGGGTCGTTGGAATTGATGGCCATGACCCTCCTCTGGGCGTCGTCCGTGTTTTCGTCGACGTAGGAGTGCGTGAGTCCGAGCGATCCATACCAGGCTTTGTCGGGATCCACGAAGGCAGGACCGACGTACGTGTACCCGGAGACCTGGCCCTTGCTGTAGGTGGGCCGCATCTGGCGGGCGTTGCGCCAGTCGAGCATCGCGCTGCCGACCGCGGTCAGCGCCTTTGTGTCCCACTTGTCGCCGCTCGGCCCGTACTTGAAGAGTGCGCCGACGGACCACATGTCGTCATTGGGCGGGTTGGTGAGTGCCTTCACATAGTCCGGGTTCGGCGGGATCTTGCCCGCCGACTGGAGAGTGAGGATGCGGTTGACCGCCGTGGCGTACTGGTTGACGACGTTCTGCGAGTCCTTGCTGAGGACTTCGTCCTTGTGGGTGCCGTCCTCCTCGTGCAGGGCGCGGGGGACACGGGCCGCGTCGACGATGCCGCCGGCGTTGGCGAAGGCGGCCAGGTAGGTGGGGTCGTCCTGGTGGTCGGCGAGGGAGCGGGAGATGGCCTCGATGTCGTCGCGGGAGCCCGCGCCCTTGGGGTCGTCCAGTGCCTTCTTGAGCGTGGCGGCCTCCAGCGCCGCCTCCTTGGCGCTCTGCGCGTTGACGTCCGCCATGTCCCACGGGATGTTGATGATGTTCCCGTCCGGCGTGCACATTCCGGTGGCTTCGCCGGCCTTCTCCAGCTCGCGGGCCAGATCGGCGCGCTTGGACATGCTGCGGGCGTCATCGCCCACCGCCTGTGTCTGCTGGGCCAGCAGGGACAGGTCGAGACCGCCCTGCCAGGACGTGAAGTTCTTCCGGATCAATGCCCCGTGCTTTGCCAGGGCACCCTCCAAGTCCGCGAGGCGGTCCGCGAGTTTGCGCACCCGTACGGGATCGACGCCGACGTAGTCCCCCATGAACACAATGCCTTTCACTTGCATTCGTCCCGGCGGTGCGGCGGTCCGGAGACTGGCGGTCGGGACGATTTCCAGAGTTTTGCCGAGCTACGGTGACCGCCGTGCGCGAGCTGCCCCCACCCAGCGATCCGTCAGCCCGGCGGTGCGACGTCACCGCACACATGGTGCCCCGGCGTTCCCGCGCGCAGA
Source organism: Streptomyces sp. CB01201 (assembly GCF_002803085.1). Lineage (GTDB taxonomy): Bacteria > Actinomycetota > Actinomycetes > Streptomycetales > Streptomycetaceae > Streptomyces > Streptomyces hundungensis. The sequence goes on from NZ_NNBJ01000019.1 coordinate 106,489, forward strand.
CAACAGCGTTTGATCCTACGGCGTGAGCGCTTTCGTTCCGATTTCTTGGGAAAACGAGGACCGACCTTTGACCATGCCGCAGTTGCTCGCCGCCCGTAAAGTCCGGAAATCCCGTGGCCTGTAGGTGATTGAGGGATTGCGTCGGTTGGCTTTGCCTGGATGTACGTTGAGCCGATGGAGTCGTCCGCGTTGGTGGACTCTCCGGACGCCGGGATAGGCAATGACGTCCTTGGTGTGCTCTGGCCTTCCCCGCTGGCCGCGGCAGCTGTTTGCAAACGCACTGAGCGGCGGATCTCGGGGGGTCAGTCACCGCGATTTATGAGGCAGTGCCAAAGGGCCGCGGAACGCAGCCTCGAACAGGCCATACTTGCCTCGGCCCGTACCGCGGCTCCCGCGCTGCGGCCCCATCTCGACGCGTTGGTCGACCGCTTGCGGGCGCGGACGCCGCTGCCCGAGGCGCTTCAGCACAGCGCGGTGTCCAGATCGTGGTCGGTGTGTCGATCGGGTTCGTTCTTGGTCTTGCCGTCTCCAACCGTGGCTTCGTGCTGGCTCGCACGGGTTACCGCTGGGGCGGGAGCGCGATGACCGACACCACCACCGTGCCGGTGCTGAGCGGTGCGGTCCTCGGCCTCGGCATTCGTCTCCTGATCAGGGCACCGACGCGGATCATGCGATCGGCGGTGTCGCAAGCTTCTTCGCGTCGACGTGCGCCATTGATCCCGGTCGGCGCACCGCCAGGAGCCGGCTCACGCCACCGCGGCCTGCGCCGTCCGAGGAGCGCATCAAGCCTCCAGGTCACCGACGAACGTCAGGGACTGATTGGCAGCGTATAGACGCCCGTTGGCGAGGCCGTCCTTGAACAGCAGTGCCGAGCGGTCTTCGCTATCAGTGGCCTCGGGGAAAACCTGCCACCCGCGGGCCGCCAGCCGCGCAGTGCTGCGCTGGAGCAGCGCCTCGTTGGACTGCGTCTCCTCCGGGTCCCATCCGGCGACCCGCACGGAACGCCCTTCGAACTCGTCGTCCGGGTAAACAGCGTGCGGGGTAGCCTCTTTGATCGCGTCACGGATCTGGGCGGAAACCTGCTGACGAGCTTCCTCGGGGGAGGACGCCGTAATGCCTGCCATACCGTCTTCCTTGTCCCTCGTAGTGTTCTGGGGAGACTCACTCGTCGTCTCTCGGGGTGCTCAGGTCGTTGTGGCCCTTTGCGGCTCAACCGAAGCGCTCAGCACCGTCCACCAACCCGTTGAAGGAGATGGCAGGGGACTGCACGGCGAACGAGCCACCGCCGACATCGAGCTTGGCCGCGTACAGGGACGGCTCGGTCTCACGACGCCCGCGGGCGTCAACCGACCAGCCGCCGGCGCTCAGCGCGTCGATCAGCGCGTCGATCAACTCCTGCGTCTGTCGCGTCTCCGACTCGTCGAAGGCGGTGATGGCGACGGCCTCCTTGGCGATGGACGACGGCAGGTCCATCACGGTTGCGTCTCTCAGTGTCGCCCGCACGACTGCTGTGATCTCGTCGACGAAGCGCACCCGCGCCTGGTTCGGCCCGTGCCCCATGCTGCTTCCCTCCAGTGGTGATTGCGACAGCTTAGAACCCGACGAAGTTCAACGCCGAATCGATTACGTCTGTCCCCTTGTGCAGGGCTTTGCTGCCCATGTCCCTACCTGTGTGGATGATGCTTCCACTCTTGTCGACCACGGTATTCGTAGCGCGGTTGAAGGCAGCGACGGCATCGCCCCCCTTGCTTAGGAATTGGCTCTTGGCATGATCCATCGACTTCAGGGCGCCGGCCGTATTGTCGATGACGTGGCCGGGATGGACGAAGGTGTCGCCGATGCCCAGCGCAATATTGCCGCCGTCCTTGAAGAGAGTGCCCCCCATTTGTGTTCCGTCCGAGACGATCCGGCGGCCATCTTGCGCGACTTCGGAGGTCATTTCTTGGCCGTCCCCCAGCATCTTCCTGCCGTCCGACCTGAGTCCGTCGACGAGTTGACGCGTGTTATTCCGCAGCCGGTCAAACTCAAGGACCTTGACGACGGGCCACGTCACCACAGTGAGCAGACCTCGGGAGCTCGTCGCTGCCGTATTGGCGGCGATCTTGGCAACGAAGTCCGGTGCCCCTCGGTCCTTTGCCGCCTTGTACGTCTGTTTGTACGCGAGGTTTCCGGCCAGTTTCTGAACCTCGCCAAACAATTCATCCGGCTTGACCCTGTCCAGCATGTTGTACTTGTTGAGTACGGAGTGGATCGGCAAAATGACGTCTTTGAGTGAGCTTCTGCCGTTGAGGATCCCTTGAACGATGGGGTCCAGGTCTGCCCCCATCTTGTTGACGACTTCCGGATCCACGCGCTCATGCAGGAACATCACCAGTTCACGGACTTCGGCGGCGCCCACCTTTTCCTGGTCGAGAGTTGTGTTTGTAAAGGTAAGCTTTTTCGTGTCGCCGAACAATATCTGCTGCATGTTCGCCAAGGATCCCGTGCCGACCTTGTAGTAATCCGAGTGCCCCGTGGCGCCGTCGGTTCCCAGCCGTTTGATGTCGGGGAAGTCGGCCGGGTCATCGCCGTGCCCTTGCGTGTAGGAGACCGGATCTCCGACTGCCCGCATCGCGAAGAAGTTGGTGTTCGGCATATGAAAGTCGGCGACCGAGTGAATGTTTGGTCCAAGGCCGGGGCTACCCATGAAAGTGACGTTGTCAATATTCGTGAGGCCGCTTTGAAGGGCCTTACTGGTCACCAGAGTTCCGTAGCTGTGCGCAAATAAGGAGGTTTTCGCGTCCTGGCGCAGGTTCACGGATATTCCCTGGCGGAATGCATTGAGCTGATATCCGCCCAAGATCGCCTTGGTCGGGTCGACGGAATCGCCGACCTCCGGAGTGTCGTACCCGAGCCAACTCACGACCGCGGTATCCGGCTGCTCAACCCTCTTGGCATCCTGGATCAGGTTGTATCCACCTTTGGAAAAATCGTTGAAATTGTCCAGGCGGTTGAGGATGCCAGGTACCCGGAAGGCGACATGCTCGGCCTTTTCCAGGTCGCCCACGACCTCCGCTACCCTGCCGTCCGGGAAGGGGGATGCTTTCGGGTCGCCGGTCGAGCCGAAGTGTGCATCGAATATCAGGAACTGTCTCGTGGCTTCTACGTCCACTATTCTGCCGTTCCCGTCACTTGTCTTCTTGAGGCGGGGGTTGAGAAAACTCCGGAGGGTTTCGATCCGAGCCTTGGTGCGCTTGTAGGCGGGATCATTGGTGGCTAGACCTTGGAAGTAGGAATTTTCCTCATCGAATTCCTTCTGTATGGATATTCGGTTTGCCGCGAAGCGGACTTTCGGGGGGACCCCCTCCAAATTTCCTACGAACGACGGGTCTGCTGCTGCGACGACTGCCTGCTGTGTGGGGGATAGGGAGGCGAAGTATTCTTTGACGGCTGCAGCCTGTTCCTGCGGGGTTCCGTTCTTGTGGGTCGCCAAGATGGCCCTGAGGCCGGCGTCCAGTTTCTTTCCGGCGTCGGCTTCCGTAGCTGTCGGAGTGGGCAGGCCGAACTTACTGAGCGAGGCAAAGGGAGATTCCGAAGGTGTCCGGAGGATCCCTGCCCGGCGTCGTAGATCACGCGCTTCATCCTCAAGCCAGCGTGCAATCATGGGCAATTGAGACACGTCACTGCCCACGTTCAGGGCCGTGGCTCGACTCTTTAGTTGTGGTATCGCTCCCGCCCTGTCATCGAATGATCTCGCCAAGCGCTCCAGCATGTTCGGATCCGCGAAAACTAAACCCATGATCGAGTACCGTAGCGCCTGAGAGACGATTGCGGTACACGGTTGATCAGATGATCTTGTGAGACGGGGTAGCGAGTATGACATCACGCGAAGCTGGCGATCTGAGAAAATTGGCCGACGACATCCGAAGGTTGCTCGACGAGCCCATTGCCCTCGCATCAGACCGGAACGTGCCGACGGAAGAGCGTTGGGCCGGGCCGAATGCAGAACGAATCCGCAGCGAACTTTCTGGACGCAAGTCGAAGTTGGCCATCATGGCCGATGCGATCGAGGGGGAGGCAGCGAATCGGAAGGACCCTGAAGGGGACGGGAAGGGGCGTAGATGAGTCGCCACGGCTGCTGTCTCGTCCGTATCGGAGCCGGGTCGTCCCTCGGTCAACTCTTGTTGTAGTCCGGATTTCGTAGACAGTCCGTCACCACCTGGGCAACGAGTGTCTGAATCCTGTCTCCCGAGGCCGTTTTGAACGGAGAGGCAGATATGACCACGATGCCGTTTCCGCCTTGTTTTTTCGCATATTTGGTAACTTCGTTGCCTGGGACATTTGATGGTCGATGGGTGTCCTCCGTCCAGCCGTGAACACGGAGTTGCTGTAGCACGCCATCGACCAGAGAGGCAGGCGTCCGCTTGTCCGAGGGGGCGCCCGGCAGCGAGATGTATGACGATATGGTGCGCTTGCTGGCGTCCTTGCTGTCGAGCCACTCGGACCCGCCGCAGTTTTCCGTGCCACCCGAATACTCGTCGGGTCGAACACCTGGCATCGTGGCCCGCATGGCGCTCAGCACGTCCGGATACAGAGCTTCCATGGCCTGCTGGTATGTGGGGCCGCTTTCACTCTTCTTGCTTGAACTCATTGAGCAACCGCATGCGACAAGCACGATCAATACGGCCGTGGAGATCTTCCGGAGGCCCGCGGTGGCCATGTAATCGTCCTCTGTCTCGTGGTGGAAGCGTGGTGGAAGCTTGCTGTGGGATCGGCTGGGGGCTCAGCGGTTGATTGCTTGGATTTCCTGGACGGTGACTTGCTGGTCTTGTCCGAATGTGCCGTCTGGCAGGTTGCCGCCGGGGGTGCCGGTGCCGGTCCAGTGGATCTTCCAGGTGACCGTGGCTTTGAGGGTGTAGGGGGTGGTGCTGGTGGCGCGGAGGTAGGTCACGCCGCAGGGCGGGGTCTTGTCGGCGTTGCCCGCCTCGTACGGGGTGCCGATGGAGCCGTCGGCGTTGATCGGGCACTCCCCGGTCGCGGGGAAGACGGTGGCGTCGCCGGTGCCGGGTTCGAGTTTGAGGGAGATCGGGGTGGCGGTGGTGGTTGCCGAGATGTTGAGGACCGGGACGGATGCGGTGACCGAGACGGGGTGGAAGTCGGTCTTGTCCAGCCAGGCCCAGGTCGGCAGGTTCACCTTTGTGGTGCCGTCGGGTTTGAGGGTGACCTTGGTGGATGGCACGCGGATTTCCGCGTATGCCAGCTTGGCGAGTACCTCGGGCGTGATGGCCTCGGGTGCGTCGGCGGGCGGGGGTGCGCCCTTGTCGACCCAGAAGTAGGGCTTGTTGCAGGTGTCCCAGCCGGGCGGGTAGCTCGGGTTGACGTAGGAGTCCCACCAGTAGCCCTTGTCGGCCTTGTCCAGGTTGAAGTTGGTGTATGGCTTTCCGTTGACGTATTTGTCCCGCTGCTGGTTGTCCCACTCGTAGCCGGTGGACTCGGCGTTCCAGATCGGCTCTACGTATGCCTTGAACTGTGCGGGGGAGTATTTGGGTGCGTACCAGCAGGCGGGGGGCGTCCAGTTGCCGACTGCGGTGACGGGGCCGGTGGAGTTGCCGGTGCCGTTTTTGGAGCGGTCGTAGACCACGCCGCCCGCGGTGGCGGAGAGGGTCCCGTCGGAAGTGGAGCTGCCACCCGTCGGGGTGGCACCCTTGGCACCGCCGCCGATTCTGTTGTCCGCGGCTGCCGGGTCGCCCAAGAGCAGTAGCGATGCCACAACGGCGGTGCCGACCACCGCGAAGCTGCGCGACATCAAGGCTGGCACTTCGAACTCCCCCTGGTGGAGAGCATCTTGGTGGTGATCCAGATGCCTCGGTCGTTCTTGCGGAGTGCGGTGTTGTAGAGCACGTAACTGTTCTTGGTGGCGGGCGTCTTGTCGACCTTGCCCGTCAGGATGGCCATGTCGTAGGCCTTGCTCTGGTCCTGGCAGTAGGACAGGGAAGCCGTTCCGTGGTCGCTGACCAGCGGGGTCGCGTTGTAGTAGCGGGAAGAGCCGGTGACGCGCGACTTGGCCTTGACGTACTCCTGGACGTACGCCTGAGTTGAGGCGGCCAACTCTCCTTCCGAATAGAAGCGGTACGCCTCCTGGAGAGGGTCCTGTTTGACGATGGCGTAGTCGATGGCTTTGATGAACTGCTCGGCATCGGAGAGGACGGCGCTCTGCGCCGTGTCGCCGTTCTTGGGCCAGTCGAAGGTGTAGGACAGGTCCGAGGGAAGCTCGATCTTCGGCCGGTCCGTCGAGGGCGCCGACGCTGAGGCCAATGCCCTCGGAGTCGCCGACGAGCCGCTGTTCTGGTTGGCTCCTGCGATCTTGTCCGAACTCTGAGACTTGGCGTCATTGCTACTGCACGCGGTCAGTACGAGCGCGGCTGTCGCGGCGAGTGCGGTTGCGGCCGGCGGCAGGATGCGGCGGTTCAAGGGTGCTCCCGGTGGGACAGGTGTGGTCGCGAGTCAGTGGAAGTTATCGAGGGTGAGTCGGTTTCGCTAGGGCAAAGTTCGCGACAGGGTGGGGCATAGGGGACTCATCGGTATGGACCTGGGAGGTGCGCCTGCACGATCTCCCCTTCCGGAAGGCGTCGTTCGCGCTGAATTCCAGTGTCCTGTGTGGGGCCTGGTTCCAAATGAGTACGGGTACTCAGGACGGGCCTGGAGATGATGGCGATGATGCTGGGGCGAGGTCGGTTCGGGCGAGGAGTGGTCGCTCGGGCTGGTGTTGCCGGGTTCCGCCCGCATGACGATCCGTGCGTACGGCGAGCGTGCCGTCCTGAGTAGTCCTGCGCGAGTGGAGGGCTGGTGATGACCTGGTATGTCCGGTTGTCCGTACGCTGCGGATTGCACAGTGATAACGGAAACGCGGCGAAGGTGGACGGGAGCGGCGCCATTGTGCGTGGTTTGTGTCGAGTTCGTGGCGGAACTGATGGGGCGAGTGGTGTTCGCGATCTTTAACTCGCCTTGAGGGCGCTTATGGGCTGCTGCTACGGTCAGATCACATGATCTGACAGCGTTCCGACGGCCTCGCGCAAGGCCTCTGGCAAGCCACGGCTGGCGAATCAAGTGCAAGTCGCCGCTGCTTGAAGTGACTTGATTTTCAGGTGTGCGCCGGTATTGGTTCTGCGTTGTACAACCAGACGCGGTCGCAAAAGAATTACCACGGGGAGAAGCGACGTGAAGGTCCAGGAGCGCGGCGGGGCCGGGACCCACCGGGGCTCGGTGCCCGGGCAGCCACTTGGTGAGCGGCTTCCGGCGCCGCCTCGGGAGCGCAAGCCGGCTCTTGCTGCCCTTGCCGTCCTGCTCATCCTGATCGGCGCCCTCGGGGCGACCGTGCTCGTACTGCGGGCGGGTAACCGGGTCGAGGTGTACAAGCTCAAGGGCGATGTCGCCGCCGGGCACGCCGTCCAGGACGGCGACCTCACCACGGTGATGGTGGCCGCGGACGACAAGACCCACTACATCCACCCCGACGAGCGGGAAGCACTGCGCAAGTTGCGGGCCAAGTCCAACCTGTACGCGGGGTCCGTCCTCGTCGGCGAGATGTTCGCCGAGGACGGCGGCATCCAGGCCGGCAAGGCCTCCGTCGGCGTCTCGCTCAAGGAAGGCCAGTACCCCAGCAGCCTCAAGGCCGGCGAGACGGTCGCCGTCTACCGGGTCGGGTCCAGTGCCGGCGGCAGCAGCAGCGGCAGCGGCAAGGGGAGCGGGTCCAGCGGGAGCGGAAGCTCCGGGTCGACGGGCGGCGGTGCGCCGCTGGTTCAGCGTGCCGTCGTCAGTGACACCGGTGCCCAGGACAAGTCCTTCGGCAGCGGCAACCTCGCCGTCACCCTCACCGTCAGCACCGCCGACGCGGCCGCGCTCACCCAGGCCGCGTCCGCCGGTGAAGTCGCCGTCGTGCGGGTCGCCCCGGGCAACGGCTGAGTCGCACGGCGACCCGGCGACGTAGAAGAGACAGAAGACCCAGAAGACATGGCGCTCATCGCACTCGCCTCCGACAAGGGGTCCCCCGGTGTCACCACCGCGGCCCTGGCCCTGGCCGCCGTATGGCCGCGCCGCGCGCTGCTCGCCGAGACGGACCCGGCCGGCGGGGACCTGGTGTACCGCTGCACGGCCACCAACGGCGGTCCCCTCAACCCGAACACGGGGCTGCTCTCGCTGGCCGCGGCCGCCCGCCGCGGTCTCGCCGCCGACCAGCTCTGGGACCACGCCCAGCCGATGGCGGGCGGCCTCGACCTGCTCGTGGGGCTCGGCGCCGCCGAGCAGGCCGCCGGCCTGGCCGGCAGCTGGCCGACGCTCGGCCGGGCCTTCGCCTCGCTCGGCGAGTCGCCGCACGCCCCCGCCGACGTGATCGCCGACATCGGCCGCATCAGCGGCGGTTCACCCGCCCTCGACCTGCTGCCGCACGCGGCCCTCGCGCTGCTCGTCTCGCGCACCGAACCCGAGCACCTGGCCCGGGTGCGCGACCGGGCCGCGACGCTCACCGCACAACTCCACGGCGCCCCGCGCGGCAACGCCCTCGCCACCCCCTTCATCGGCGTGGTCCTGGTCGCCGAGGCCGGTGCCTCCGCCAAGCTCGCCCACCAGGTCAACGACATGCTGGTGGCCGGGCAGACCGGGGCCCGCGTAGTGGGCACCCTCGCGCACGACCCCTCGGGTGCGGCCCTGCTGTCCGGACGGGGCCGCGGCCGGCTCGACAAGTCACTGCTCATCCGCAGCGCCCGCAAGGTCTCGGCCGACCTGTACCAGCAGTTCGGCGCCGCATGGGCCGGAGCCGGGGTCGGCCGATGAGCGCAGTGGACCACGCTCTCGTCAAGCGGTTCCGCCAGGAGGCCGGTGACGGGATCGCCGAGCAGCGGCGCGTCGACCAGGCGCGCGGTGTGGCGGCGATGTCGGGCGAGGACGAGCGCCAGTACGCCCGTGCCGTCATCGCCCAGATACTGGAGGAGTACGCCCGTACGGAGATCAACTCCGGGCGTACTCCGCTCGACGCGGAGACCGAGGAGCAGTACGCGGCCGCCGTGCACGCGGCCCTGTTCGGTGTCGGCCGGCTCCAGCCGCTCCTCGACGACCCCGAGGTCGAGAACATCGACATCAACGGCTGCGACCAGGTCTTCGTCGGGTACGCGGACGGCCGCGAGGTACGGGCCGATCCCGTCGCCGAGACGGACGAGGAGCTCATCGAGCTCATTCAGGTGCTCGGTGCCTACTCCGGCCTCTCCTCGCGGCCCTTCGACTCCGCCAATCCGCAGCTCGACCTGCGACTGCCCGACGGCTCGCGTCTGTCCGCCGTCATGGAGGTCGCACGGCGGCCCGCGCTGTCCATCCGCCGGGCCCGCATGGGCAAGGTCTTCATGGCGGACCTGGTCGGAAACGGCACCGTCACGCCGGAGTTGGCGCACTTCCTGGCCTGCGCGGTGCGAGCCCGCAAGAACATCATGATCGCGGGCGCGACCAACGCCGGAAAGACCACGCTGCTGCGGGCGCTCGCCAATGAGATCCCGATCCAGGAGCGCCTGATCACGGTCGAGCGGGCCCTGGAGCTCGGTCTCGACCAGTTCCCCGAACTCCACCCCAACGTCGTGGCGTTCGAGGAGCGACTGCCCAACTCCGAGGGTCTCGGCATGATCCCGATGGCGGACCTGGTGCGGCGGTCGCTGCGTATGAACCCCTCCCGGGTCATCGTCGGCGAGGTGCTCGGCGACGAGATCGTCACCATGCTCAACGCAATGTCGCAGGGCAACGACGGCTCGCTCTCCACGATCCACGCCAACAGCTCCGCCGAGGTCTTCAACCGCATCTCGACGTACGCCCTCCAGGCGACCGAGCGGCTGCCCATCGAGGCCAGCCAGATGCTGATCGCGGGAGCCGTCAACTTCGTCGTCTTCGTGGAGCGGCGCAACAACTACGAGAGCGGCGGCCGGTTGCAGCGCATGGTCACCTCGGTGCGCGAGGTGAACGGCTGCGACGGGCGCGTCCTGTCCAGCGAGGTCTTCGCCGAGACGCCGGACGGGCGGGTCGTTCCGCACGCCCCCGTCAGCTGCATCGAGGATCTCGCCGTGCACGGCTACCGGCCCTCCGGGGCCTGGGGGTGAGCGGGGCCGTATGAACAGCATTCCCTCCATGGGAGGTCTCTTCGAGGCCCAGACCCTGTACGCGCTCGCGGCGGGACTCGCGGTCGGCGGTGGGCTCGCCCTGCTCGTCGTCGCGATCCGCGGTGTCGAGCCGAAGTCGGCCGACCGCAGCAGCCGGGGCGAACGCGCCGGTGAGTTCTTTCAGTTCGTGGGCAAACGCGGCTCGATCGCGGTCGGCGTCGGCCTGCTCGTGCTGCTGCTCACCCGGTGGACGGTGGCCGGCATCGCCACCGGCCTGCTCGTCTTCTTCTGGGACAAGCTCTTCGGCGGCGCCGCGCAGGAGAAGGCCGCGATGAAGCGGGTCGAGGCGCTCGCCGCGTGGACCGAGTCGCTGCGTGACACCATCGCGGGCGCGGTCGGCCTCGAACAGGCCATCCCCGCCTCGGCGCGTGCCGCGGCTCCCGCGCTGCGGCCCCATCTCGACGCGCTGGTCGACCGCTTGCGGGCGCGGACGCCGCTGCCCGATGCGCTTCAGCTGCTCGCCGACGAGATCGACGACGCGTCGGCCGACATCATCGTGGCGGCACTGATCCTCAACGCCCGGCTGCGCGGTCCCGGGCTGCGCCAGGTACTCGGTGCGCTCGCCAAGTCGGCGCGCGAGGAGATCGACATGCGTCACCGGGTGATGGCCCAGCGCTCCTCCACGCGGCGCAGTGTGCAGATCGTGGTCGGCGTTTCGATCGCGTTCGTGCTTGGCCTCGCCGTCTTCAACCGCGACTTCGTGGAGCCGTACAACTCGACGATCGGCCAGCTCGTGCTTGCGGGTGTGTGCGGTCTGTTCGCGCTCGGTTTCTGGTGGCTGCGCAAGCTCTCCGTGATCGAGACCCCGGACCGCTTCCTGGTCCGGCACGAGCCCGATGCCCGCTTCGTGCGCCCCGACGCGGCCGGGGGTGCGGCCGGGAACCGGGACGCGGGCGGACAGCGTCCTGTTACCGCTGGGGAGGGAGTGCGGTGACCGACACCATCACCGGGCCGGTGCTGATCGGCGCGGTCCTCGGCCTCGGCATCTACGTCCTGATCAGGGCGCTGACGCGGACCAAGCGCTCCGCGGTGTCGCAGGTCGCACGGATCGACGCGATGCGCTCGGCCGGCGGCGGCTACACCCCGCAGTCCGAGGCATCGGGCTCCGGGCGCCTCTCCGGGCTGCGCTCGGGCATCGGCGCGAGAGTCGCCGAGCTGTACCTCAAGCAGGGCTGGGAGCAGCGCTCGATCCGCGCCGACCTCGCGGTCCTGGAGCGGGGCTGGGAACGGTTCCTGGCGACCAAGGTGCTGCTCGGCATGGCGGGGCTCGTCTTCGGCCCGCTGGTCTTCGTGATCGTCGCGACGCTCGGCTTCGCCCGCAGCCCGATCGTCCCGGTCTGGCTGGCGCTGCTGTGCGGGGCGGTCTTCTTCTTCCTGCCGGACCTCGAAATCCGTCGGGACGCCGCGGACAAGCGCCGTGATCTGCGCCGGGTCATCGGGGCCTACCTCGACCTGGTGGCCATGAACCTGGCCGGCGGCCGAGGACTGCCCGAGGCGCTGATGGCGGCTGCCGAGGTCAGCGACGGCTGGGCGCTGCGCAGACTGCGCAACACCCTCGCGGACGCCCGGATCACCGGCACCAGCCAGTGGCTGGCGCTCGGCCGGCTCGGCGAGGAACTCGGCGTCGAGGAACTGAAGGACCTGTCCTCCTCGCTCGCCCTGGTGGCGGACGACGGAGCGAAGGTACGGGAGTCCCTCGCGTCCCGAGCCGAAACGATGCGGCATCGGGAGATGGCCGAGATCGAGGGTGCGGCGGGTGAGAAGTCCCAGTCGATGCTCGTCGCCCAGCTCCTGCTCTGCGCGGGCTTCCTGGTCTTCCTGATCTTTCCCGCCGCGATGCGCGTCTTCCAGGTCTGAGCGCGCCCCCCACTTCTGTCGAGAGGAAACGAACACCATGAACCGCCCGCAGTTCCCCAAGGTCAGCCACCCGGCCGTCGACCTCCTGGTCACCTTCCTGAAGGGCCGCGTCCAGCGCGCCCGCTCCGGGGAGCTCGACCGCGGCGCGTCCGCGGTCGAGTGGGTCATCATCTCCGCGGTCGTCGTGGCGATCGTCGGTGTGGTCGCCGGGGTCATCAACCTGGCCCTCAAGGACGGCGCCACCAAGGTCAGCGACTGCATCAAGGGCGCGAGCGCCGACAAGACCTGCTGAGCGCCGTTCCCTTGCGCGACAGACTCCGGGCCCTGGTGCGCCGCCGGGTGGAGGCAGCCTCCGCCCGCGGCGACTCCGGCATGACCGCGATCGAGTTCGTGCTGCTGACCCCGGTGCTCTTCTTCATGATCTTCGCGACCGTGCAGTTCGGCCTGTACTTCTTCGCGGACCACGTCGCGCAGGCCGCCGCCCAGGCGGGCGCCCGCAAGGCGCGGGCCATGGCCGACGAGCAGCCCGGTACCTGGCGTGGCGAGGCCCGCGACCAGGCGTCCAGCTACATCGAGCAGCTCGGCCCGAAGCTCGTCCTCGGCCCCGACGTCCAGGCGATCCAACCCGAGCAGAACACGGTGGGTGTGGAGATCAAGGCCAAGGTGCCGACGGTCTTCCCCGGTCTGCACCTCACCGTTCACGCGCGCTCGCAGGGGCCGGTCGAACGATTCGTACGCGAGGGGGCGAACTGATGGGCGGCACGCGGCGGGGACGCGTCGTGGCTTCGGTACGCACCCCCGCTTCGGTACGCACCGTGGCGTCCGGGCTCGCCCGTGCCCTGCGACGCCGGGTGACGGCCGCCTCCGACCGGGGCCTCTCCACCATCGAGGTGGTCATCCTGGCGCCGGTGATGATCCTGTTCATCCTGGTCCTGGTGGCGTTCGGGCAACTCGTCGACGGGCGTGGCGCGGTGGACGGTGCGGCGCGGGACGCGGCACGGGCCGGCTCCATCCAGAAGGACCTGGGCACCGCCCTGTCCGAGGCGAAGGCCGCCGCGCAGGCCGACCTGGCGGACGTCTGCTCGGGGCCGGTGACCGTACGCCAGACCAGCGCGGGCTGGACCGACGCGGAGTTCTTCACGGTGGAGGTCAGCTGCCGCATCAGGGGCCTCGCGATGCTGGGCCTGGACGTTCCCACGACGCTGACCGGTACCTCGACCTCGCCGCTCGACCCGTTCAAGAGGAAGACCGCATGAGCGCGCCGCGGCACCGGGCCGTGCTCCACCCCGCCTACGCCTGGCTCCGGGTGCGGCGCGCCCGCCTCGACGACCGGGGTTCCGGCGCGGCGGCGGTCATCGTCTTCGCCCTGCTCTTCCTCGGCCTCGCGGCGTTCGTCATCGACGGCGGCCTGTCCATCTCCAAGCGTGAACGCGCGGCGGACATCGCCGAACAGGCCGCGCGCTACGCGGCGCAGGACATCGACAAGGAAGCCCTGTACGACGGCTCCGGTGCGGGGGCGCCCATCCGCTACGAGAACTGCGGCGCCCGCGTGAAGGCCTTCGCCCGGGCGTCCGGCCTCTCCGGCCCCGACATCGCGGCCTCCCACTGCGTGGGGGGCGATGCCCAACAGGTCGAGGTCGAGATCCAGTTGACGTACAAGCCGGTGTTCACCGGGTTCTTCTACGGCGGGGAGGTCGTGGTGCACGGCCGGTCCGTGGCGAAGAACGAGGTGGGCTGAGGTGACTTTTGTTTTCTCTCATGGAGGTAGGACCCCCGATGCGTAACCACAAGGCCACGACGGCCGCGGCTGCCCTGGCGGCCGCGCTTCTGCTGACCGGGTGCGGTGGGGGTTCCCAGGGCGCGGGGGCGAAGACGGTCCCGGGGGCGGACACCACCGGTTCGGCGACGCCGTCCGCGTCGGCCTCGGCGACTCCGGCCGACCGGGCGAACCGGCCGAAGGTGACGCTGCCGGCGGGGGAGACGCTGTCCTTCGACCCGGAGACGACCGGCGATCCCGTCAAGGACGCGGTGCTCAGGGACAACGCGGAGTATGTACGCGCCGTCGATGAAGCGATCGCCGACCAAGACGGCAAGGCGACCAAGGTGGCGTTCTACGCCAAGGACGACGCCTTGGTGGGCGCCCTTCAGTGGATCGCCGCGGTCACCAAGCAGGGCGTCTCCATCACCGGGACGATCCGCTACTTCGATCGGCAGGTCTCCGTCCGGCAGGATGGCGCGGCGACACTCACGTACTGCGGTGACGAGACCAAGGGATTCACCAAGGACCGGAAAACGGGCAAGGTCAACGTCACGCCGGCCAACAGTGATTCGTACATCTCGTACGCCCTGGTGCTGCGGAAGAGCGACAAGGGCGTATGGCAGGCCACGAAGCTCTCTTCGGTGCGGGGGGACAAGAAATGCCAGCGGTGAGGAACTGGAAGGGCGTCACGGTCACGGTCGCCGTTGGAGCCGCCGTCGCGCTTCAGGCCGTCCCGGCTCAGGCGACGGTCTCGGTGCCGGGGGCCAGCGGACAGGGTGCCGCGAACGCTGCGACGAACGGCAAGCAGGTGACCGTAGGGGTCTCCAAGGTGCGCTACTCCGGTGACACGAAGCGCAAGGGTGCGCAGTCGACTGCCGACCTGAAGTCGGTCGATGGCAACTGGACTCCGCCCGCCTGCTGGTACGAGCCCACGTACTCGCCGAAGGAGATGGAGGCCATGGTCAAGGACTGGCGTGACATCAAGATCTTCGGTATCGGTGACCTCATTGGCAACCTGTACGACAGCAAGTACAAGACCGGAGACCCGAAGGACGGCGGGTACAAGGACTACAACCTGGACCAGGAAGGCAAGGGGATGTTCTGGGCGGCGGTGAAGAACCCCGACCGCGAGGACGACCCCGAGGCGAACTTGTGCGACAAGCCGCCCTTCTGGGTGGACAACGGGCAAACCCCGAAGGAGCCACTGGCAGTGAGCCCGAGGGTCCTCGGCGAGGCTGCGGCGGGCACTGTGGATCTGACGCCCACCGAAATCGCCATGGCGCCGAGCACGACTTCGACCGTGAACCTGCCGACATGGGTCTGGACGCCAAGCAAGGGCTTCAAGGAAAAGCACGCCTCCGCCTCGGTGGCAGGCATCACCGCTACTGCGACCGCCACGCCCGTCGCCCTGCACCTCGCCCCCGGAACATCGGACGCCACGCTGTTCCCGGCATCGGGAACCTGTTCGATCAACGCCGACGGCAGCATCGGCAATGAATTCGTGGCCGGTATGGCTGGGCAGACGCCATCGTGCGGCGTCACGTATCAGCGGGCCGGAACGTACGGCCTGAAGGCCAGCGTTACGTGGAAGATCAGCTGGACGGCCACGACAGGTGGTGGCGACAACCTGCCCGACAGCATCTACACCACCCCGCCCCAGACCGTCACCGTCCAGGAAATCCAGTCCATCAACCGCTAGCCGGTCCAAGGGTGTTGGCGGCCAAGGCCCCCAACCCCCGCCCCCGGCGCGGCCCGACGGGTCGCTTACCTCACCCCAGGAAAACCCCCATGGCTCGCACACCCACCCGCGCGACGGGTCCGGCAAATCGGACGCCGCAGCCGTTGCCGCGGCGTCGTACGCCCGGCGACTTCGCCAAGGCGTTCCTCGCGTTCGTCGCGCTGCTCGGGCTCGTGGTGGGGGTGCCCGCGGCGCTCGCCTCGTTCGCGGGCTGGCCGCTGCCGCACCGGATGCCGTCGCTCGACATGGTGCAGCAGCAGATCTCCGTGAACGTGTTCGTGAAGATCCTCACGCTGGTCGTGTGGCTGGCCTGGGCCCAGTTCACGGCTTGTGTGCTCGTGGAGGTCAAGGCCGCCGTGTCCGGAGTCGGGCTGCCCTCGCGGGTGCCCGGCGCCGGGCCGAGCCAGCTGCTCGCGCGCCAGCTGATCGCGGCCGTACTGCTCATCACCGCCACCGCCGCCAGTTTCGCGCCGGGTCTTGGACAGCACGGCCCGGCCGTCGAGAACACCCATCGGCCGACCGTCGCGACGGCCCAGCAACTGCCGGGCCAGCAGCAGGCGGCCACGGTGGCCGAGGCGATGCAGCGACAGGCGGCGGCACAGGCACATCACGCGGCGGAGGAGCAGGGCGGCTCGGAAGCGGGGTCGGGAGCCACCAAGTTCTACCGGATCCAGCCACCCGAGGGCCGGCACCACGACTCGCTGTGGGAGGTCGCCGAACGGCATCTCGGAGACGGGCGGCGCTACCACGAGATCTATCAGCTCAACAAGGACCGGGTGCAGCCGGACGGCTCCAAGCTGTCCGAGGCGAGCCTGATCCGGCCCGGCTGGATCATGGAGATGCCGGCCGACGCCCACGGCGGGGACCTGGTCGAGATGGCACAGCAGGCGCCCGAGGCCCCGCCCAAGGTGCAGCAGCAGATCGCCGAGTACGCCAAGTCCGGCGATCACGCCCAGCCCGCCCAGCAGGGGGCCGGGGCACGACCCGGGGGAGCGGACACCGGCTCCGCGCCGGAGCAGCGGACCCCGGCCGGGCCCGCGCAGCAGCGGGAACAGGCCCAGGAGACCGCCACACCGGCCTCGTCCGAGAGCGGGTTCGGGCTGTCCGAGGCGCTCATCGGGGCACCGCTGCTCGCCGCCGGCATCCTCGGCGCGCTCGGCCGGCGCCGCCGGCTGGCGCTGTGGCAGTCCGCGATGACGGCGGTCGCGGGGCGACGCGGAATGGAACCGCCGGTGCCCACCGGCGCCGACGCCGATGTCCACGACGCCCTGCTGATCGGCGCCGACCCGCAGGCCGTACGGTTCCTCGACCAGGCTCTGCGGGGCCTGTCCGCCGCGCTCGGCGAGGCGAACCGGCCACTGCCCGTCGTCTACGCCGCCTGGTTCACGGACACCGATCTGCACCTCCAGCTGGCCCAGCCCGCCGGCCCGCCGCCCACCCCCTGGCAGCAGGGCTCGGACGCGAATCTGTGGCGCCTGGAGCGCGCGGCCGCGCCCGTGGGCGCGCGGCCCGACCTCGCCGAGGTGGCGGCCCCCTACCCGGGTCTGGTCAGCCTCGGCACACTGGACGGCGCGCGGCTCCTGCTGAACCTCGAAGCCGCGCCCGGGCTGGTCTCGCTCAGTGGCCCCGACGGGGCCCGTGCCGCCGTGCTCTCCTCGGTCGCCGCCGAACTCGCCACCAACGGCTGGTCCGACCGGATGACCGTCACCGTCGTGGGCTTCGGCCGGGAGCTGGGCGCCCTCGCCCCGACCCGGCTGCGCCACCTCGACTCCGTCCAGGTGCTCCTGGAGGACCTCGGCGCGGAGATCCAGCGGCGGCGGGCCGCCCTGGGCGCGGCGGGTCACGACTCCGTCCTCACCGGGCGCACCGGTCCCGCGGAGCACACCCGCTGGGCACCGCATCTCGTGATGATCGCCGGCACGCCGACCGATGCCGAGGCGGCCGCTCTCGCCGAACTGACGGCAGGCGCGGGCAAGTTGGGCATCGGCTGTCTCATCGGGGTCGATGGGGGTGCCCAACACCTGCGCGCCTCATGGGACTTGGAGGTCACCGAGGCGGGCCGCCTCACCGCCCCGCTGCTCGGCCTGGAGCTCACCGCCCAACTCCTGCCCGCCGCGGTGCACGACGCGGTCGTACGGCTCTTCGCCTCGGCCGACGCGATGCCGGGCCCGGACGGCGACGACCCGGCGCCCGCCCCGCACGCCTTCCTGGTGGACATCACCGAACAGGGCCGCCCCGCGGTGTACGCCCGGCTGGTCGGAACGTACGAGATCATCGGGCTACCGACACCCGACGACGACCGCAGCGCGCTCCTCCACGAGGCGCTCGCCCTGCTGCTCCTGCACCGCGAAGGCGTCCACCCGCTGGTCCTCGCGTCCGCGATGTGGCCGCGCGGGGTGACCGACGAGGTGCGCGAGGCGCTGATCGGCCGACTCAGGGAGTGGCTCGGCACCGACGAGGACGGCTTGCCCCGGCTGCGAACGGACGCCGCCGGGCGGCTCACCCTCGCCCGGTCGGTCGTGTCCGACCTCGATGTGCTGCGCTCGCTGCACTACGAGGCGACCGAGGGCTCCGGCACCCGCCGCGCCTCGGTACGCGAGCGGCTGCTCACCGACGCCCTCGGCCTGGTGCGCGGCCCGCTTCTCTCCGACCGCCCCGAGGGGCGCTACGGCTGGCTCGGGCACGAGATCATCGACACCCAACTCCCGCTCCTGGTAGCGGACGTGGCCCTCGCGCTCTGCGCCCACCACCGGGAGCGGGAGCGGCCGCAGAAGGCCATCGGGGCGCTCCGCACCGCGATGGCCAGCTCGCCCTCGGACGAGCGGCTGTGGAACGAACTGCTGCGGGCCACCCACGACACCGGCGACCGGGAGGGCCTGCTCGCGCTGATCGGCGAGCTCGGCACCCGCAGCGGGCCGCGCGGCCTGCCTCCGCGCACCGTCGCCCTGCTCGACGAGCTCCTGCCGACCTGGCGCGGTGGGGCGGGCCCCGCCGCCGTGCCGGCGGGCTGACGGGCACCCTGATCCGGTGAACACTGTCCCGGTGCACCTGACGCTGACCCTCGTGGCCGCCGCATGGGGCGCGGGCGCGGGATTCCTGCTGGCCCGGCCGCGCTACCGGCTCTCCGTCGAACCCGGTGAGCCCTGGCGGGATGCCTGCCCGGCCGGGCATCCGATCGGCGGGTGGGCCGGATCGGGCCGGTGCCGGGACTGCGACGAGGGCGGGGGCCACGGACGAGCCGTCAGCATCGCCCTGGTGACCGCGGTCGTCTGTGCCGCGCTCGCCGCCGCCACCGGGGCCCACCCGGAACTCGCGGTCTGGCTGCTGCTCGCCCCCCTCGCGGTGCTGCTCTGCCTCGTCGACCTGGCCGTCCGCCGGCTGCCCGACGCGCTCACCCTCCCGTTCGCCGGGGCGGCCGCCGCGCTGCTCGGGCTCGCCGCGCTGCTGCCCGGGCATGCCGGATCCTGGCCCACCGCGCTGCTCGGCGGGCTCGTGCTCGGCGGTGGCTACCTGGTGCTCTTCCTGGTCAATCCGGCCGGCCTGGGCTTCGGCGACGTGAAGCTCGCGCTCGGGCTCGGCGTCGCCCTCGGCTGGTACGGCTGGCCGGTCCTCCTGGCCGGGGCGCTGCTCGGGCTGCTGCTCGGCGCGGTGTACGGGGTGGGGCTCGTCGTGTTCCGCCGGGCGAGCCGCAAGACCGCGTTCCCCCTCGGCCCGTTCCTGATCGCCGGGGCCTTCGCGGCGCTGCTGCTCGGCGGGGCCGTCGGGTGAGCCCGGGGCGGCACGGCCCCCGAGCAGCGGGGCAGGGCCGCTGGCGTACGCTGGATCGGTCCGCCCGTACCCCCTTGAAAGGGCCCCCCGGTGACTGAGAAGGCCGATCTCCAGTCCGTTCTCGACCGTGCCGCCGAGGGTGGGCGGATCACCCCGGAGGAAGCGCTCGACCTCTACCGGTCCGCGCCGCTGCACGCGCTCGGCGCCGCCGCCGACGCCGTGCGCCGCCGCCGGTACGCCGGTACCGAGCACATCGCGACGTACATCATCGAGCGGAACATCAACTACACGAACGTCTGCGTGACGGCGTGCAAGTTCTGCGCGTTCTACGCCGCTCCCAAGGACACCGCCAAGGGCTGGACCCGCGACCTCGACGACATCCTGCGCCGCTGCGCGGAGACGATCGAGCTCGGCGGCACCCAGATCATGTTCCAGGGCGGTCACCACCCGGACTTCGGCGTGGAGTACTACGAAGAGCACTTCTCGGCGATCAAGAAGGCCTACCCGCAGCTGGTCATCCACTCCCTCGGCGCCTCCGAGGTCGAGCACATGGCACGCATCTCCAAGGTGAGCGTGGAGGAGGCCATCAGCCGCATCCACGCCGCCGGGCTCGACTCGTTCGCCGGGGCCGGCGCCGAGCTGCTGCCCGAGCGGCCGCGCAAGGCGATCGCGCCGCTCAAGGAGTCCGGCGAGCGCTGGCTGGAGATCATGGAGACCGCGCACGGACTGGGTGTCGAGTCGACCTCCACCATGCTCATGGGCACCGGCGAGACCAACGCCGAGCGCATCGAGCACCTGCGCATGATCCGTGACGTGCAGGACCGTACGGGCGGCTTCCGCGCCTTCATCCCGTACACCTACCAGCCCGAGAACAACCACCTCAAGGGCCGCACGCAGGCGACCCTGTTCGAGTACCTGCGCATGATCGCCATCGCGCGGCTCTTCTTCGACAACGTCGCCCACATCCAGGGCTCCTGGCTCACCACCGGCAAGGAGGTCGGCCAGCTCTCGCTGCACTACGGCGCCGACGACCTCGGCTCGGTGATGCTGGAGGAGAACGTCGTCTCGTCGGCCGGTGCCAAGCACCGCTCCAACCTCATCGAGATGATCGACATGATCCGCAAGGCGGACCGGGTGCCCGCGCAGCGCGCCACCACCTACGAGCACCTCGTCGTGCACGAGGACCCGGCGAACGACCCGGTCGACACCCGCGTCCAGTCGCACATCTCCTCGACCGCGATCGAGGGCGGCACCGCCCACCCGGAGCTCAAGCTCCTCGCCTCCAACTGAGGCTGTGGTCCTGAGGTGTTGACGATCCACGCCGCCGAGCTGCTGCTGCCCGGGGACCGCGCGCCGGTCCCGGGCGGCGCTGTCCTCGTCGACGGTGACCGGATCGCCGCGCTCGGGCCGTACGAGGACGTGGCGGCCGGCCACCCCGCCGCCCGGGTCCGCCGCTGGCCCGGCGTGCTCACGCCCGGCCTGCTCAACCGGCACGGCACGGCGCTCCTTGAGCACACCTACTTCCCGGACGACCCCTTCGAGCTCGGCGAGCTGGGCGGCGAGCCGATCACCGGGGCCGCCCTCGCGCGGCTGGCGCCGAACGAGTCCCGCCGGGGCAACAGCGCACGCCGCTGCACCCAGAAGCTGCTGGCGCGCGGTGTGGTGGCGGTGGCGGCCCGGCTCACCACCCCCGCGGTGCGAACCGCCGTGCACCGAGCGGGACTTGAGGTCGTCCCGATGCCCGACGCGGAGGGCCCGGCCACCCTGGATCCGTTCGCCGGCACCGCGCCCGCCGACGCGTTCCGGGCCCCGCTGGCGGTGGACGGCCCCGCCCGCTTCGCCGTCTTCGCCGCACCGGACGCGGCCGCGCTCGCCGCGCGGGGGGCCGGGACGTGTATCGCCACCGTCATCGGCGGGCGGCTGCGGCACCGCCGCGCCTAGCTCCGCGCTCAGCTCCGCTCGGGGCCTGGTCTGCGTGCCTGGTCCGCCTTTTTGCGCAGTTCCCCGCGCCCCTCAAACCCGATTTCGTCCGCGAGCCGTGGATGGCTGGTCGCGCAGTTCCCCGCGCCCCTGTAGGTGACCCGGAGCCTGTTGGTCGCGCCCGCCGTGGCGGAGCTACGCGAATGTCGCAGCCTCGTGCCCCTGGTGGTACCGGTGCGGGGGCATAGTCAGCCCGTCCGGCGTTTGAGGACGAGCGCCTTTCAGGCGCGAACGGGGGTCTGGGGGCGGAGCCCCCAGGGGCGCTTCACCCCCGGAGGGTTTAGGGAAGGGGCGGGGAGGGGCCATCTCCCGGGGTCCGGGGCGGAGCCCCGGCCGCCCCACCCCGCTGGGACAGCGCCCTCGCGAACGCGCCGGGCCGCTGGACCACCCCGCTGCAACTCGCCTGCGCCACAGCCGAGTTGACCCCGCTCCCGCACTGCTGGTCGCGATACGTCACCCACATCGAGAGCCGCCCCACACCCTTGCCCCGGGCGAACTCCCGCACCTTCGCCGCGTCGGCCAGCGTGAACGTCTCGCCCTTCACGTCGTTGACGCCGATCATCGCGGTGACCCCGAGCCCCTGCCAGGCCGCGCGGTCGGAGAGCCCCAGGACCTGCTTGAGCTGACCTTGCGCGGCGGTGGCCGCCCGTACCGCGTAGTCGCCCATGTCCCCGCCGAACGACGTGCCGTAGTTCATCGTCATGACGTTGACCGTCGAGATCCGTACGCCGTGGCCTCGGCCGACTTGAGCAGCGCCGTCCCCTGGGGCGTGAGCCCCGTCGGCATCGCCGCGAGGGTGAAGGTCACCTTCAGCCCGGCGCGCTGCTTCTGGAGCAGGGCTATCGCCTCGGCGCGCCGGGTGAGCGCGGCCCGGTCGGTGAGGGCCGCGCCCTCGATGTCGAAGTCCGCCTCGGTGGCGCCGGCCGCGTCGAGGGCCGAGCCGTAGGCAGCGGCCAGTTGGGCCGGGGTGCGGCAGGTGAGCGCGAGTTCCCTGCCGGCCTGCCCGCCGAACGACACCCGCACCGCGGCGCCCGACCTCTTCAGCGCGGCCGCCCGGTCCTTGACGTCACTGTCCGCGATCGCGGTGTCGTCGTCCCACACCGCCCGGCAGGTGCTGCCGTGGGCGACGGCGAAGGACAGGTTGTAGACGGCGGGGTCGCCGACGGAGTCGGTCGGGGCGGCGGTGGTGGCGCTCACGTAGGGGGAGTACGTGTCCGTCAGCGAACCCGGGGCGGCGGGCAGCTGCTCCGGGGCGGCCGCGGGGTCCGGCGTCGAGGAGCACCCCGCGCACATCAGCGCGGCCAGGACGCCGGCCCCCGCGACCGGCACTCCGAGGAATCTCCGCATGTCGTGTGCACCCGCTCTCGTGATCCCCGCGCCCCCGTGGCACAGAAGGGCGAATGTACGTGGCCCCCCTGTGCCGCCGGGGCCCGGGCACCCGGTGGCGGCCCGCGTACTGCTTGAATGGGCGGCGTGACCCGCGCATCCCTGGACAAGCAGCCGCACGAAGTCGCCTCGATGTTCGACGACGTCGCGGCCCACTACGACCTCACCAACGACGTGCTCTCCCTCGGCCAGGCCCGGCTCTGGCGCAAGGAGGTCGCGAAGGCGGTCGACGCGCGCCCCGCGCAGAAGGTGCTCGACCTCGCGGCCGGCACGGCCACGTCCTCGCGGCCCTTCGCCGCGGCCGGGGCGTACACGGTGCCGTGCGACTTCTCGATCGGGATGCTGAAGGTCGGCAAGGAGCGCCAGCCCCACATGCCGTTCACGGCGGGCGACGCGACGAAGCTGCCGTTCCGCGACGACACCTTCGACGCGGTGACGATCTCGTTCGGGCTGCGCAACGTGCAGGACACGGACGCCGCGCTGCGCGAGATGTACCGGGTCACCAAGCCGGGCGGGCGCGTGGTGATCTGCGAGTTCTCGCAGCCGACGTGGAAGCCGTTCCGGACGGTGTACACGGAGTACTTGATGCGGGCGCTGCCGCCGGTGGCGACGGCGGTGTCGTCGAACCCGGAGGCGTACGTGTACCTCGCGGAGTCCATCCGGGCCTGGCCCGCCCAGGACGCGCTCGCCGCGCGGCTCCAGGGTGCGGGCTGGTCCAAGGTGGCCTGGCGCAACCTGACGGGCGGGGTCGTCGCCCTGCACCGGGGCTTCAAGGCGGCCTAGCCGGGGCCCGCGGGGGGCCGTCGCCTCCCGGGCACCCCGGCTCCTCCACCGCCGGAAGCGCTCAACCACCCAGCCCCAGCCGGAAGCACAGCGCGTCCACCCCCAGCCTGCGGGACGGATACGTTCCGGACAGCGTCATCCCCAGACGTTCCGTCACCGCCACCGAACGGGCGTTCCCCGGGTGGACCATCGCCACGACCTGCGGGACGCCGGCGGCGCGTACCCGGGTCAGGGTCGCGCGGCCCGCCGCCGTCGCGTAGCCGCGGCCCCAGTGGGAGCGGGCCAGGCGCCAGCCGATCTCGATCTCGCCGACCGGGCCCCAGTCGTCCAGGGGCCAGGGCTGGGCGCCGGTGAAGCCGATGACCTCGTCGTCCTCGTCGAGCATCGTCCAGAGGCAGAAGCCGTGTTCGGCGTCGTGCTTGCGCTGGCGCGCGGTCAGTTCCTCGTAGACGGAGACCTCCGCCGCGCGGCCCCCGTGGAACTCCATCACCTCCGGGTCGTCGAACACCCGGTGCCAGGCGTACGCGTCCTCCTCCGTGGGCACCCGCAGCCGTACTGCGGGCAGGGACTTCTCCGGTACCGAGGACCCGGGGGACACAGAGCTCATGGCGTGGGCAACCCTTCGCGATGTCGATCAACAGCCACCCATAGACTGCACGTGTCCTGTGCTTCTCGGCACGCAAATTCGAGTCTTCGGGAGATCCCGCTGTGACCGAGCCGCTCTCCGAACACACCGCGGACGTGATCGTCGTAGGAGCCGGTCCCGCCGGTTCGACGACCGCGTACTACCTGGCCAAGGCCGGACTCGACGTGCTGCTCCTGGAGAAGACCGCCTTCCCGCGCGAGAAGGTGTGCGGTGACGGTCTTACCCCGCGCGCCACCAAGCAGCTGGTCTCGATGGGGATCGACATCTCCGAGGAGGCCGGCTGGCTGCGCAACAAGGGCCTGCGGATCATCGGCGGCGGCGTCCGCCTCCAGCTCGACTGGCCGGACCTCGCCTCGTACCCGGACTACGGACTGGTGCGCAAGCGCGACGACTTCGACGAGCAGCTCGCCCGCCAGGCCCAGAAGGCCGGCGCCCGGCTGTACGAGCGCTGCAACGTCGGCGCCCCGATCGTCGACGAGCGCACCGGCCGCATCACCGGCGTCAACGCCAAGCTCGGCGAGGAGAAGACCCCGGTCACCTTCCACGCCCCGCTCGTGGTGGCCGCCGACGGCAACTCCACGCGGCTCTCGCTCGCCATGGGCCTGCACCGGCGCGAGGACCGTCCGATGGGCGTGGCCGTGCGGACGTACTTCACCTCGCCGCGGCACGACGACGACTACCTGGAGTCCTGGCTCGAACTGTGGGACCGGCGCGGCCCGCAGGAGCGGCTGCTCCCCGGCTACGGCTGGATCTTCGGCATGGGCGACGGCACGTCCAACGTCGGCCTCGGCATCCTCAACTCGTCCTCCGCCTTCAAGGAGCTGGACTGGCGCGAGATCCTCAAGGCGTGGTGCGCGTCCATGCCCGAGGACTGGGGCTACACGCCCGAGAACATGACGGGCCCGATCCGCGGCGCCGCCCTGCCGATGGCCTTCAACCGCCAGCCGCACTACACCAAGGGCCTGTTGCTGGTCGGTGACGCGGGCGGCCTGGTGAACCCGTTCAACGGCGAAGGCATCGCGTATGCGATGGAATCGGGGCAGATCGCCGCGGACGTCATCGTCCAGGCACACGCCCGCGCGACCCCCTCGCAGCGCGAACTCGCCCTGCACGCCTACCCGAAGATCCTCAAGGACACCTACGGCGGCTACTACACGCTGGGCCGCGCCTTCGTGAAGCTGATCGGCAACCCGAAGGTCATGAAGATCGCCACCCAGCGCGGGCTCACCCACCCGCTCCTGATGAAGTTCACGCTGAAGATGCTGGCCAACCTGACCGACCCGACGGGCGGCGACGCGATGGACCGCATCATCAACGGGTTGTCGAAGGTGGCCCCGAAGGCCTGATCCGCAGACCCGACCCGCAGACCCGACCCGAGGTCTGATCCGGAGCGCCGCCAGCAGTGCCGCCGACAGCGGTGCTAGCAGCGGCGCTCCACCGCATCCGTCCACCGCACCGGAATCTCTCCCGCGAACCGGGACAGACCGGTGCGTAGTTCGTCCGGGGAGAGACCCCCGTCCTGGCGGCGGGCGATGTATTCGTGGCGCTTGCCGCTGTGCAGGGTCACCCAGACCGCTCGGTGGTGTTCGTAGCCGCCCGCGGTGCCCTGGTCCCCGAGCTCCCAGATCGCCACGGTGCCGACCTCGATCTCGCGCACCTGCGACCAGGGCGCGTCGAAGCGGGTGGCCAGGTGTATGCCGGCCGCGTCCGCGCGGATGACCGGGCGCACCGTCCCGTACACACAGGCCAGCACCAGGAACGCGCCGGCGCCGATGACGAACAGCGCGAAGCCCCAGCCGAAGGCGAGTTTGGCCCAGTCGACCGGGCCGTGCCACGGCCGGATGCCGGTGAGCATCCACAGGCCGAGCGCGAGGAACACGGTCCCGATGGCGGCGAACATGCCGAGCCCGTCGGCGTAGACCTCGTACGGCTGCGGTTCCGCGTCCCGTATCTGCTCGTCCATGCGCCCACCCCCTGATAGGTGAACTCTGCCCGGGAACGGGCAGAGTTCAACACATTCCGGGCATGCCGAAGGGCCGTTCCTCCCGAGCGGGGGAGCAACGGCCCTTGCAGGCGGTGCGGGTACGGCTCAGAGGGCCGCTGTACGCCTCAGAGAACGCGGACGGCGCCCGAGGGGGAGTCGTAGTCCAGGCTGCGCTCGACGACACCGGTGGAGGGGTTCTGCGCGCCGACGAAGTTGCCGCCGCCCACATAGATGGCCACGTGGTACGCGGAGCCCTTGCCGCCCCAGTACAGGATGTCGCCCGGCTGGAGGTTGGACAGCGACACATCGGTGCCGGCCGTCGACTGGTCCTGCGAGACGCGCGGCAGGTCGATGCCGGCCTGGCGGTAGGCGGCCTGCACGAGACCCGAGCAGTCGTACGCGCTGGAGCCGGTGGCGCCCGAGACATAGGCCTTGCCGACCTGGGCAAGCGCGAAGTTGACGATGGCGGCGGCGGAGCCCGTGGCGTTGGACGCCTTGAACGAGGTCGTGCCGGTGGACGTGCCGCCGGAGGAGGACGACGACGCCTTCAGCGTGGTGCGCTCGGCGGAGCGGGAGGCGCGCTCGGCGGCGGCTTCGGCCTTGGCCTTCGCCTCCGCGTCGGCCTTCGCCTTGGCCTCGGCGACCTTCTTCTCGGCGTCGCCCTTGGCCTTCTTGGCGTCCTTGGCGGCGCTGGACGCGGCGGCGTCCTGTGCGGCCTGGAGCTGGAGGTCGGCGGCAACTGCCTTGGTGGCCTGAGCGGTCGCGGCGGCGGTGGTCGCGAGGTCGCCCGTCAGCGTGGGCATCTCGATGGTCTCGTTGACCGGCTGAGCGGCGATGGCCGGGGCGGCCGCACCTGCCAGCGCGATGGTGCTGAGTACGCCACCGGCAACTCCGGCCCGGAGCGAGACCTTCGAGGCGCTGCGGCGGGGCTTCCGGTGGCTGGGTATGTGAGCGGTGTGGGACATGGGACAACCGCTATCAGGGGTTCGGGGTTCCCTTCAAGAAACGTGTGCTGCGCCACAGTTGATGCCGGAAGGGCCGAATCCACTTCTTGCCAGCACTTATTGACGCCGTAACGGACAAAACTGGCACGCCCTATCAGGGCTGTGATCATGGGTTTTCTGTGAAACGCCCGAATTGCCCGGCGCTTACCATCCCCTCACGTCGATGGCCAAGCCCCGTTGATTTCACGACTGTTGATGGGTGACGCAGGTCACAGTGTGGAGAGATCCAGTCGATGGAAGGGCCGGGCCGGCTCTCGTGAACGCGCGCACGCGTCCACCCGGAGGCCCCGGAGTCCCTCCCGCGAGTGACCGCGGACCGCTTATCACTGGATGCGCTTTCCTCGCCAATTTGCCTGTAGCGCACATGTCTTGATAAAGCCAGATGGCCGCCGACCAGCGGTAACACCTGAAGATGTCACGTCTCGTGATCACTCAGGCGCTTCGCGTGTGAAGATCACCGCTCATCCGACTTCATGATCCTTCGTCAGGTGGTGGAGATCACAAAGACGTTGGCGTACCCCGTGTCGCAGATCACAGACCGGCGGGCATAGGATGCGGGGCAGTCGGGCTTGTGAACTGCCTCACATGTACGCGATCTTCGCGCGGAACTGGGAGACGGCGAGGCGTTTCGCGAGACCCGTGTGCGGTCCAACGGTCAAGGACGACTGGAAGGAGCGAGGAGCGTGAATGCCTACGCGCCCATCCTCGTGCTCGGCGCCCTCGGGGCAGGGTTTGCGATCTTTTCCGTGGTCATGGCCACGCTAATCGGCCCAAAGAGGTACAACCGGGCGAAACTTGAGGCGTACGAGTGCGGCATCGAACCCACTCCCACGCCGGCCGGCGGCGGCCGCTTCCCCATCAAGTACTACCTGACGGCGATGCTCTTCATCGTCTTCGACATCGAGATCGTCTTCCTCTACCCCTGGGCGGTCACCTTCGACGCCCTGGGGCTTTTCGGGCTCGTGGAGATGCTGCTCTTCGTGCTCACCGTCTTCGTCGCCTACGCGTATGTGTGGCGGCGCGGCGGCCTGGAATGGGACTGAGGGGCTGAGGGGCACCTATGGGACTCGAAGAGAAACTGCCTAGCGGCTTCGTACTGACCACTGTTGAGCAGGCCGCGGGCTGGGTGCGCAAGGCGTCCGTCTTCCCCGCCACCTTCGGCCTCGCCTGCTGTGCCATCGAGATGATGACGACGGGCGCGGGCCGCTACGACCTGGCCCGGTTCGGCATGGAGGTCTTCCGCGGCTCCCCGCGCCAGGCCGACCTGATGATCGTGGCCGGCCGGGTCAGCCAGAAGATGGCGCCGGTGCTGCGGCAGGTCTATGACCAGATGCCCAACCCCAAGTGGGTTATTTCCATGGGGGTTTGTGCTTCGTCGGGCGGAATGTTCAATAATTACGCAATTGTTCAGGGTGTTGACCACATTGTCCCGGTAGACATCTATCTGCCCGGTTGCCCACCCCGGCCCGAGATGCTGCTCGACGCCATTCTCAAGCTCCACCAGAAGATCCAGGGCTCCAAGCTCGGGGTCAACCAGGAGGAGGCGGCCCGCGAGGCGGAGGAGGCGGCCCTCAAGGCGCTCCCCACCATTGAGATGAAGGGGCTGCTGCGGTGAGCTCTCCCGATACTCCGGACACCCCCGAGCAGAGCGGTGTCCCCGCCCCGCGCGAGGACACCGGCGAGGTCATCCGCGTACGCAAGGGCATGTTCGGCGCCGACAACGGCGGTGACACCAGCGGCTACGGCGGCCTGGTGCGCACGGTCGTGCTGCCCGGCGCCACCTCGCGGCCGTACGGCGGATGGTTCGACGAGGTGGCCGACGAACTCGAAGGCGCCCTGGAGGAGCAGGACCTGCTCCCCGAGAACGCCATCGAGAAGACGGTCGTCGACCGCGGCGAACTCACCTTCCACATCGCGCGCGAGCACCTGCCCCGGGTCGCCCGCACCCTGCGCGACGACCCCGCCCTGCGCTTCGAGCTCTGCACGGGCGTGAGCGGCGTCCACTTCCTCGGTGACAAGGGCCGTGAGCTGCACGCCGTCTACCACCTGCGGTCCCTGACCCACGGCCGGCTCATCCGGCTCGAAGTGAGCGCCCCCGACAGCGATCCGCACATCCCCTCGCTCGTCGAGGTCTATCCGACCAACGACTGGCACGAGCGCGAGGCGTACGACTTCTTCGGCATCGTCTTCGACGGCCACCCCGCCCTCACCCGGATCATGATGCCGGACGACTGGCAGGGCTTCCCGCAGCGCAAGGACTACCCCCTCGGCGGCATCGCGGTCGAGTACAAGGGCGCCCAGATCCCGGCTCCGGACCAGCGGAGGTCGTACAGCTGATGAGCACTCCACACGCCCACCCGTCACCCGGCCGCCGCCCCTCGACGAGTCCCTCCGGGACGCCCCTTTCGCAGGCTCGGGAAACGACCGAGGGGACTGTATATACAGTCACCGGCGGCGACTGGGACGACGTCGTCCAGTCCGCGGCCAAGGCCGACGACGAGCGCATCGTCGTCAACATGGGCCCCCAGCACCCCTCCACGCACGGTGTGCTCCGGCTGATCCTGGAGATCGAGGGCGAGACGGTCACCGAGGCCCGCTGCGGAATCGGTTATCTGCACACCGGCATCGAGAAGAACCTCGAATTCCGCACCTGGACGCAGGGCACCACCTTCGTCACGCGCATGGACTACCTGACGCCGTTCTTCAACGAGACGGCGTACTGCCTCGGCGTCGAGAAGCTCCTCGGCATCACCGAGCAGATCCCGGACCGGGCCTCGGTCATCCGGGTGCTGCTCATGGAGCTCAACCGGCTCTCCTCGCACCTGGTGTGCATCGCCACCGGCGGCATGGAGCTCGGCGCCACCACGATCATGATCTACGGCTTCCGCGATCGTGAACTCATTCTCGACCTCTACGAGTTGATCACCGGCCTGCGCATGAACCACGCGTTCATCCGCCCCGGCGGACTCGCCCAGGACCTGCCCGCCGGCGCGGTCGACCAGCTCCGCGAGTTCGTGAAGACCATGAAGAAGAACCTGCCGGAGTACGACAAGCTCGCCACCGGCAACCCCATCTTCAAGGCCCGTATGCAGGACGTCGGCTACCTCGACCTGACCGGCTGCATGGCGCTCGGCGCCACCGGCCCGATCCTGCGCTCGGCCGGGCTGCCGCACGACCTGCGCAAGACCGACCCGTACTGCGGCTACGAGAACTACGACTTCGACATCCCGACCGCGGACACCTGCGACTCCTACGGCCGCTTCCTGGTCCGCCTGGAGGAGATGCGCCAGTCCCTGAGGATCGTCGAGCAGTGCCTGGACCGGCTGGAGCCGGGCCCGGTCATGGTCGAGGACAAGAAGATCGCCTGGCCCGCACAGCTCGCGCTCGGCCCGGACGGGCTCGGCAACTCCCTCGACCACATCAAGAAGATCATGGGCACCTCCATGGAGTCCCTCATCCACCACTTCAAGCTGGTGACCGAGGGCTTCCGGGTCCCCTCCGGGCAGGCGTACACGGCCGTCGAGTCACCCAAGGGCGAACTCGGCGTGCACGTCGTCTCCGACGGCGGCACCCGCCCCTACCGGGTCCACTTCCGCGACCCGTCGTTCACCAATCTCCAGGCCATGGCGGCCATGTGCGAGGGCGGCCAGGTCGCCGACGTCATCGTCGCCGTCGCGTCCATCGACCCCGTGATGGGAGGCGTCGACCGGTGACA
Source organism: Streptomyces sp. CB01201 (assembly GCF_002803085.1). Classification (GTDB taxonomy): domain Bacteria; phylum Actinomycetota; class Actinomycetes; order Streptomycetales; family Streptomycetaceae; genus Streptomyces; species Streptomyces hundungensis. Next base: position 137,281 of record NZ_NNBJ01000019.1, read on the forward strand.
GACATCCAATTGGGCATGCCTCAACTGCCCGCGCCCGACTACCCGGCCGATGTGCGCGCCCGGCTGGAGGCGGACGGCAAGGAGATCGTCGCCCGCTACCCCGACAGCCGCTCCGCGCTGCTGCCGCTGCTCCACCTCGTCCAGGCCGAGGAGGGTTACGTCACGCGCACCGGCATGGCCTTCTGCGCGGACCTCCTGGAGCTGACGACGGCCGAGGTCACGGCCGTGGCGACCTTCTACTCCATGTACCGGCGCAAGCCGTCGGGCGAGTACCAGGTCGGCGTGTGCACCAACACGCTCTGCGCGGTGATGGGCGGCGACGCCATCTTCGAGGAGCTGAAGGAACACCTGGCCGTCGGCAACAACGAGACCACCGACGACGGCAAGGTGACGCTGGAGCACATCGAGTGCAACGCGGCCTGCGACTTCGCGCCGGTGGTGATGGTGAACTGGGAGTTCTTCGACAACCAGACCCCCGCCACCGCCAAGCGTCTCGTCGACGACCTGCGCGCCGGCCGCCCGGTGGAACCCACCCGGGGCGCGCCGCTGTGCACGTACAAGGAGACCGCGCGGATCCTGGCCGGCTTCCCCGACGAGCGCCCCGGCGCGGTCGCCGCGACCGGCGGCGCCGGACCCGCCTCGCTCGCCGGACTCCGGCTCGCCAAGGGCGAGACGCCGGGCGCGCGCGTGGTGCACCCGCGCGGCGAAGGCCGCGGCGGCGAGGGACCGCGCGACGAACCCCAGCCGGGCGCCCAGCACTTGAGCTCGCACGACGCACCGCAGCAGACCTCAGCGTCCGATCCGGCCCACCCCGCCGGACCCGCCGCCGAGGAGGGGGAGTGATGACCTTGGCCACTGAGATCGACGGAAACGGCAACGGGAGCAGCCCGGAGAAGCTGCTCGCGCCGGTCCTCTCCGCCTTCTGGGACCAGCCCGAATCCTGGACCCTGGAGACCTACCGGCGCCACGAGGGCTACGAGGGCCTGCGCAAGGCGCTCGCGATGACCCCGGACGACCTCATCGCCTACGTCAAGGACTCCGGCCTGCGCGGCCGCGGCGGCGCGGGCTTCCCGACCGGAATGAAGTGGCAGTTCATCCCGCAGGGCGACGGCAAGCCGCACTACCTGGTCGTCAACGCCGACGAGTCGGAGCCCGGGACCTGCAAGGACATCCCGCTCCTGTTCGCCAACCCGCACTCCCTCATCGAGGGCATCGTGATCGCCTGCTACGCGATCCGCTCCTCGCACGCCTTCATCTATCTGCGCGGCGAAGTCGTCCCCGTGCTGAGGCGGCTGCACGAGGCCGTGCGCGAGGCGTACGAAGCCGGCTTCCTCGGCAAGGACGTCCTGGGCAGCGGTCTCGACCTCGAACTCACCGTGCACGCGGGCGCGGGCGCGTACATCTGTGGCGAGGAGACCGCACTCCTGGACTCCCTCGAAGGCCGTCGCGGCCAGCCCCGGCTGCGCCCCCCCTTCCCCGCGGTCGCCGGTCTGTACGCATGCCCCACTGTGGTGAACAACGTCGAATCCATCGCCTCGGTTCCCGCGATCCTGAACCGGGGCAAGGACTGGTTCAAGTCGATGGGCAGCGAGAAGTCCCCCGGATTCACGCTGTATTCGCTCAGCGGGCACGTCACCAGCCCCGGCCAGTACGAGGCGCCGCTCGGCATCACGCTGCGCCAGCTGCTCGACATGAGCGGCGGGATGCGCAAGGGCCACCGGCTCAAGTTCTGGACGCCGGGCGGCTCTTCGACGCCGATGTTCACCGACGAGCACCTCGATGTGCCGCTGGACTACGAAGGCGTGGGCGCGGCCGGGTCGATGCTCGGCACCAAGGCGCTCCAGTGCTTCGACGAGACCACCTGCGTGGTGCGGGCGGTCACCCGCTGGACCGAGTTCTACGCCCATGAGTCCTGCGGCAAGTGCACGCCATGCCGGGAAGGGACGTACTGGCTGGTCCAGTTGCTCCGCGACATCGAGGCCGGCAAGGGCTCGATGGACGACCTCGACAAGCTGAACGACATCGCCGACAACATCAACGGCAAGTCGTTCTGCGCGCTCGGCGACGGCGCCGCCTCGCCGATCTTCTCCTCGCTCAAGTACTTCCGCGACGAGTACGAGCAGCACATCACGGGCAACGGCTGCCCCTTCGACCCCGCCAGGTCCACCGCCTGGGCGGACGACAGCACGGAGGTGAACGCATGACTGTGACGACGAGTAGCGCTTCCTCCGGGGGCGGCGAGGCGGCCGTGCCGCCGGAGGATCTCGTCTCGCTGACCATCGACGGCATCGACATCAGCGTCCCCAAGGGCACCCTGGTGATCCGTGCCGCCGAACAGCTCGGCATCGAGATCCCGAGGTTCTGCGACCACCCCCTGCTCGACCCGGCCGGTGCCTGCCGCCAGTGCATCGTCGAGGTGGAGGGCCAGCGCAAGCCGATGGCGTCCTGCACCATCACCTGCACCGACGGCATGGTGGTCAAGTCCCAGCTCTCCTCGCCGGTCGCCGAGAAGGCCCAGCGCGGAGTCATGGAACTCCTCCTGATCAACCACCCGTTGGACTGCCCGGTCTGCGACAAGGGCGGCGAGTGCCCGCTGCAGAACCAGGCCATGCAGGTCGGCGACACAGACTCGCGCTTCGAGGGCAGGAAGCGCACCTACGAGAAGCCGGTCCCGATCTCCACCCAGGTGCTCCTGGACCGCGAACGCTGTGTGCTGTGCGCGCGCTGCACCCGCTTCTCCAACCAGATCGCCGGCGACCCGATGATCGAGCTGATCGAGCGGGGCGCGCTCCAGCAGGTCGGCACCGGCCAGGGCGACCCCTTCGAGTCGTACTTCTCCGGGAACACCATCCAGATCTGCCCGGTCGGCGCGCTGACCTCGGCCGCCTACCGCTTCCGCTCCCGGCCCTTCGACCTCGTGTCGTCGCCGTCGGTGTGCGAGCACTGCGCGGGCGGCTGCGCGACCCGCACCGACCACCGGCGCGGCAAGGTCATGCGGCGCCTGGCGGCCGACGACCCCGAGGTCAACGAGGAGTGGCTCTGCGACAAGGGCCGGTTCGGCTTCCGCTACGCGCAGCAGCCCGACCGGCTCACCACTCCGCTGGTCCGCAACGAGGACGGCGTCCTCGAACCGGCCAGCTGGCCCGAGGCACTTGAGGCCGCCGCCACCGGACTGGCCGCCGCGCGCGGCCGGGCCGGCGTCCTGGCCGGCGGCCGGCTGACCGTCGAGGACGCCTACGCCTACGCCAAGTTCGCCCGGATCGTCCTCGACACCAACGACGTCGACTTCCGGGCCCGGGTGCACTCCGCCGAGGAGGCCGACTTCCTGGCCGCCCGGGTCGCCGGACACGGCCGGGACCTCGACGGGCGGGGCACCACCTACACCTCCCTGGAGAACGCGCCCGCCGTCCTGCTCGTCGGCTTCGAGTCCGAGGAGGAGGCACCCGGCGTCTTCCTGCGGCTGCGCAAGGCCTGGCGCAAGCACGGCCAGCGCACCTTCTCGCTCGCCACCCACATGACCCGCGGCCTTCACAAGGCGGGCGGCACCCTGCTGCCCGCGGCCCCCGGCACCGAGACCGAGTGGCTGGACGCGCTCGCGGGCGGCGTCGGCCTGGACGCGGACGGCGCGAAGGCGGCCGAAGCACTGCGCTCCCCGGGCGCCGTACTCGTCGTCGGCGAACGGCTCGCGGGCGTGCCCGGCGCGCTGACCGCCGCGGTCCGCGCGGCCTCGGCGACCGGCGCCGCACTGGTGTGGATCCCGCGCCGGGCCGGCGAACGCGGCGCGGTGGAGGCGGGCGCGATCCCGTCGCTGCTGCCCGGCGGCCGCCCGGCCACCGACCCGCGCGCCCGCGAAGAGGTCGCCTCGGCCTGGGGCGTGCGCGAACTCCCGCACCGCTACGGGCGCGACACCGGCCAGATCGTCGAGGCCGCGGCCACCGGCGAACTGGGCGCGCTGCTCGTCGCGGGCGTCGACCCGGCGGACCTGCCGGATCCGGCACGGGCCCGCCAGGCCCTGGCCGAGGCCTTCGTGGTCAGCCTGGAACTGCGGCCGACCGAGGTCACCGCCCACGCGGACGTGGTCTTCCCGGTCGCGGCCGTCGCCGAGAAGCCCGGCACCTTCCTCAACTGGGAAGGCAGGGCGCGCCTGTTCGAGGCCGCGCTCAAGCCGGAGCAGATGACCCGCAGCCTGGCGCCCACCGACGCCCGTGTGCTGCACATGCTGGCCGACACGCTGGACGTCCACTTCGCGCTGCCCGACGTCCGGTCCGTACGCGGTGAGATGACCCGGCTCGGCACCTGGGACGGGCCGCGGGCGAGCGAGCCCCTGGAGTCGGCGCAGCAACTGCCCCGGCCCGCCGAGGGCGAGGCGGTCCTCGCCGGCCACCGGATGCTGCTCGACCGGGGCAGCCTCCAGGCGGGCGACGAGGCGCTGGCCGGCACCCGGCACGCGGCCGTGGCCCGGCTCTCCGCGGCCACCGCGGCCGAGGCCGGGGTCAAGGACGGCGACCTCCTTCAGGTCACCGGACCGGCCGGCGGCGTCCAACTCCCGCTCCAGGTCAGCGAGATGCCCGACCGGGTGGTGTGGCTGCCGCTGAACTCCGTCGGCGACGGGGTCACCGCGGACACCGGCGCGGTCCCCGGACAGCTCGTCCGCATCGGCCCGGCCGTTACGGAAGCTCCCACGGAGGTGGTGGAGGCGTGATCACGCTCGCTGCGGAGGACCTCTCCCTGTTCGGCCGCGACCCCTGGTGGCTCGTCGTCGTCAAGGCCGTCTTCTGCTTCGCGTTCCTGATGGTGACCGTGCTGTTCTCCATCGTGTGGGAGCGCAAGGTCGTCGCCTGGATGCAGCTGCGCATCGGCCCCAACCGGCACGGTCCGTGGGGCATGCTCCAGTCGCTCGCCGACGGCATCAAGCTGATGCTGAAGGAAGACGTCATCGTCAAGCGGGCCGACAAGGTCGTCTACGTCCTGGCCCCGATCATCGCCGCGATCCCGGCGTTCATGGCGATCGCCGTCATCCCGTTCGGGCCCTCGGGCAACGAGGTGTCGATCTTCGGCCACCGCACCACGATGCAGCTCACCGACCTCCCGATCGCCATGCTGTACGTCCTGGCCATCGCGTCGGTGGGCATCTACGGCATCGTGCTCGCGGGCTGGTCGTCCGGCTCGACGTACCCGCTGCTCGGCGGTCTGCGCTCCTGCGCGCAGATGATCTCGTACGAGATCGCGATGGGCGCGGCGTTCGCCTCGGTGTTCCTCTACTCGGGGTCGATGTCGACCTCGAAGATCGTCGAGGCGCAGGGCGACCGCTGGTACATCGTGCTGCTTCCGGTCTCCTTCATCATCTACATCATCACGATGGTCGGCGAGACCAACCGGGCGCCGTTCGACATGCCGGAGTCCGAGGGCGACCTGGTCGGCGGCTTCAACACCGAGTACTCGTCCATCAAGTTCGCGATGTTCATGCTGGCCGAGTACGTCAACATGGTCACCGTCTCGGCCGTCGCGACCACCCTCTTCCTCGGCGGCTGGCGCGCCCCCTGGCCCATCAGCGGCTTCTGGGCGGGCGCGAACCACGGCTGGTGGCCGATGCTCTGGTTCGTCATCAAGGTCCAGCTGCTCCTCTTCTTCTTCATCTGGCTGCGCGGCACGCTGCCCCGGGTCCGCTACGACCAGCTGATGAAGCTGGGGTGGAAGGTCCTCATCCCGGTGTCGGTGGTCTGGCTGATGCTGGTCGCCACCGTGCGGGCGCTGCGCAACGACGGCTACGACTTCTCGAAGATCGTGCTGTACGTCGGCGGCGCGGTCGTCGCGATCCTGCTGCTCTCCTTCGTCGCGGACATCTTCCGGAGCAAGAAGGACGACGCCGAGGACAAGGCGCCGCCCGCCGCCTTCGACCCGATGGCCGGTGGATTCCCGGTGCCGCCGCTGCCCGGCCAGACCCTGCCGCCCGTACCCCGCCGACGGCGGCGAGGGGAGCGGGAGTTGATTGTCAGTGGTGGGGCGGATACTCACAGTGACGGAGAAGGAAGGGAGGACGACGGTGTCTGACAAGTCATCGGCCGGGAAGTCGGGCCAGGCGGGAAAGCCGGACCAGGCGGGGGAGTCGGAGGACAAGTTCCTCAATCCCGTGGCCGGCTTCGGCGTGACCTTCAAGGCCATGTTCAAGAAGCGCCTGACCGAGCAGTACCCGGAGCAGCAGAAGGTCACCGCGCCGCGCTTCCACGGCCGCCATCAGCTCAACCGGCATCCGGACGGCCTGGAGAAGTGCGTCGGCTGCGAGCTGTGCGCCTGGGCCTGTCCCGCCGACGCCATCTATGTGGAGGGCGCCGACAACACGGACGAGGAGCGCTACTCGCCGGGCGAGCGCTACGGCCGCGTCTACCAGATCAACTACGCCCGCTGCATCCTGTGCGGCCTGTGCATCGAGGCCTGCCCCACCCGGGCGCTGACGATGACCAACGAGTTCGAACTGGCCGACTCCTCCCGCGAGAACCTGATCTACACCAAGGAGCAGCTGCTCGCCGGGCTCGACGACACCATGGTCGACAGCCCGCACGCCATCTACCCGGGCATGGACGAGCAGGACTACTACCGCGGCCTGGTCACCGAGGCCGCGCCCGGCACGGTCCGTCAGGTCGCCCTCAGCAAGGGGGAGCGGCCCCAGGAGGCGGCCTCCACCTTCGGTGAGGACGAGCCGGCCTCCGGAAAGGTGGTGGGGGCATGAGCGCGCCCACCGAGCTGCTCGCCGCGGCCGCCTCGCACACCTCCACCGGTGAGGCCTTCCAGTTCTGGGTGCTCGGCACGGTCGCCGTGATCGGCGCCCTGTGCACGATCCTGATGAAGAAGGCCGTGCACAGCGCGCTCTGCCTCGCCGGGACCATGATCATCCTCGCGATCTTCTACCTCGCCAACGGGGCCTACTTCCTGGGCATCGTCCAGATCGTCGTCTACACCGGCGCGATCATGATGCTGTTCCTCTTCGTCGTCATGCTGGTCGGCGTCACGGCCGCCGACTCGCTGAAGGAGACCATCAAGGGCCAGCGCTGGTGGGCCGCGGCCTGCGGGCTCGGCTTCGGAGTGCTCCTCATCGCGGGCATCGGCAACGCCTCGCTCACCACCTTCACCGGCCTCGGCGCGGCCAACGCCAACGGCAATGTGGAGGGGCTCGCCACCCTCATCTTCACCAAGTACGTCTTCGCCTTCGAGATCACCGGCGCCCTGCTGATCACCTCGGCGGTCGGCGCGATGGTGCTCACCCACCGGGAGCGCACCGAGCGCGCCAAGACCCAGCGGGAGATGTCCGAGGAGCGCGTACGCGGCAAGCACCTGCCCCCGCTGCCCGCGCCCGGCGTCTACGCCCGGCACAACGCGGTGGACATCGCGGGCCTGCTGCCCGACGGCACCCCGTCCGAGCTCACCGTCAACCAGACGCTGCGCGGCCGCGGCCAGATCCGGGACGTCTCCAGCGAGGCGATCGCCGACCTCAAGGCCCTGGAGCAGCGCTCCGAGGAACGGCTCGGCCGGGACGAGGAGGCGGTCAAGTGAATCCGGTCAACTACCTCTATCTGGCAGCCCTGTTGTTCACCATCGGCGCGGCCGGAGTGCTCATCAGGCGGAACGCGATCGTGGTCTTCATGTGCGTCGAGCTGATGCTCAACGCCTGCAACCTCGCGTTCGTCTGCTTCTCCCGGCTGCACGGCAACCTCGACGGCCAGATCATCGCGTTCTTCACGATGGTCGTCGCCGCCGCGGAGGTCGTCGTCGGGCTCGCGATCATCGTGTCGCTCTTCCGTTCCCGCCACTCGGCCTCGGTCGACGACGCCAGCCTGATGAAGCTGTAAGGGGTCGCTGAATCGTGGAGAACCTCATCGCGCTGCTCATCGCGGCGCCTCTGCTCGGAGCGGCCGTACTGCTGTGCGGCGGACGGAGACTGGACAAGGCCGGCCACTGGCTGGGCACGCTGCTCGCCGGCGCGTCCTTCGTGATCGGCGCGGTCCTCTTCGTCGACATGCTGGGCCGCTCGGCCGATCACCGGACGGTGACCAAGCACCTGTTCAGCTGGATCCCGGTCGAAGGCTTCCAGGCCAACGTCGGCTTCCAGCTCGACCAGCTGTCGATGACCTTCGTCCTGCTGATCACCGGTGTGGGCACGCTGATCCACATCTACTCGATCGGCTACATGGAGCACGACGAGAACCGCCGGCGCTTCTTCGGCTACCTCAACCTGTTCCTCGCGGCGATGCTCCTCCTGGTCCTCGCCGACAACTACCTTCTGCTGTACGTCGGTTGGGAAGGCGTGGGCCTCGCGTCCTACCTGCTCATCGGCTTCTGGCAGCACAAGCCCAGCGCGGCGACCGCCGCCAAGAAGGCCTTCCTGGTCAACCGGGTCGGCGACATGGGCCTGTCCATCGCCATCATGGTGATGTTCACGACGTTCGGCTCGTTCGCCTTCTCCACCGTCCTCGGTGAGACCGGCGGGGCGAGCTCGGGCCGCAACACCGCCATCGGCCTGATGCTGCTCCTCGCCGCCTGCGGCAAGTCGGCCCAGGTCCCGCTCCAGTCCTGGCTCGGCGACGCGATGGAGGGCCCGACCCCGGTCTCGGCCCTCATCCACGCGGCGACCATGGTGACCGCGGGCGTCTACCTGATCACCCGCTCCGGCGCGATCTTCAACGCGGTGCCCGACGTCCAGACGGTCGTCGTGATCGTCGGCGCGGTCACGCTCCTGTTCGGTGCGATCGTCGGTTGCGCCAAGGACGACATCAAGAAGGCCCTCGCGGGCTCGACGATGTCGCAGATCGGCTACATGGTCCTGGCCACCGGCCTCGGCCCGATCGGCTACGTCTTCGCGATCATGCACCTGGTGACGCACGGCTTCTTCAAGGCCGGGCTCTTCCTCGGTGCCGGCTCGGTGATGCACGGCATGAACGACGAGGTCGACATGCGCAAGTACGGCGGCCTGCGCAAGTACATGCCGGTCACCTTCGTCACCTTCGGCCTCGGCTATCTGGCGATCATCGGCTTCCCCGGCCTGTCCGGGTTCTTCTCCAAGGACAAGATCATCGAGGCGGCGTTCGCCAAGGGCGGCACCGAGGGCTGGATCCTCGGCGCGGTCACCCTGCTCGGCGCCGCGATCACCGCGTACTACATGACGCGCGTGATGGTGATGACGTTCTTCGGCGAGGAGCGCTGGAAGCACGCGAAGACCGCTTCGCCGGACCAGCCGGGCGTGGAGCCCGCCGCCGAGACGCACGGTGCCCACGACGAACCGCACCCGCACGAGTCCCCGAAGTCCATGACGATCCCCATGATCGTCCTGGCCTTCGGCTCGGTCTTCGCGGGCGGCATCTTCGGCATCGGCGACCGCTTCGTGAAGTGGCTGGAGCCGGTCACATCCTTCGACCACGGCAACTCGCCGGTGGCGGAGTGGACGGTCACCGCCGCCACCATCGTCTGCCTGCTCATCGGCGTGGGCCTCGCGGTCGCCCAGTACGGCCGCAAGCCCGTGCCGGCCGTCGCCCCGCGCGGCTCGCTGCTCACCCGGGCCGCCCGCCGCGACCTGCTCCAGGACGACTTCAACCACGTGGTCCTGGTCCGCGGCGGCGAACACCTCACCCGCTCGCTCGTCTACCTCGACCACAGCCTGGTCGACGGAGTCGTCAATGGAACCGCCGCCTCGGTCGGCGGGCTCTCCGGCCGGCTGCGCAAGCTGCAGAACGGCTTCGCCCGCAGTTACGCGGTCTCGATGTTCGGAGGTGCTGTGGTGATCATCGCCGCGACTCTGCTGATGAGGGCGGTGTAACGCAATGTCCTTCCCTCTCCTGACCGCCACGGCCGCCCTTCCGGCGCTCGGCGCGATCGCCACCGCGGCCGTCCCGGCCGCACGGCGGACCGCCGCCAAGTGGCTGGCCCTGCTGGTCTCGGTGGGCACCCTGGTGCTCGCCGCGATCCAGCTCGTACGGTTCGAACCGGGCGGCGCGCGCTACCAGTTGACCGAGTCGCACGCCTGGATCAAGGACTTCGGCGTCCGCTACGAGCTGGGCGTGGACGGCATCGGCGTTGCCCTCATCGGGCTCACCGCGCTGCTCATCCCGTTCATCATCGCGGCCGGCTGGCACGACGCCGACCCCCTGGAGACCAACAGCAGCCGCTGGCGGCCCACCCAGGGCTTCTTCGCCCTGATCCTCGCCGTCGAGGCGATGGTGGTGCTCTCCTTCGAGGCCACCGACGTCTTCCTCTTCTACATCCTGTTCGAAGCCATGCTCATCCCGATGTACTTCCTCATCGGCGGCTTCGGCGACCGGGCACACGCTCAGGGCGACGAGGCGGCGGCGACCCAACGCTCGTACGCGGCCGTCAAGTTCCTGCTCTACAACCTGGTCGGCGGGCTCATCATGCTGGCCGCCGTCATCGGTCTGTACGTGGTGGCGGGCTCGTTCTCGCTGAACGAGATCGCCGCGGCCCGCGCGAGCGGCTCGCTCCACATGGCGACCAACACCGAGCGCCTGCTGTTCCTCGGCTTCTTCTTCGCCTTCGCGGTGAAGGCCCCGCTGTGGCCGCTGCACACCTGGCTGCCCAACGCGATGGGCGAGGCCACGGCGCCGGTCGCGGTGCTGATCACCGCGGTCGTCGACAAGGTCGGCACCTTCGCGATGCTGCGCTTCTGCCTCCAGCTCTTCCCCGAGGCCAGCAAGTGGGCGACGCCCGTGATCGTGGTGCTCGCCGTGATCAGCATCATCTACGGGGCACTGCTCGCGGTCGGCCAGCGCGACATCAAGCGCCTGGTGGCGTACGCGTCGATCTCGCACTTCGGCTTCATCATCATGGGCATCTTCGCGATGACGAGCCAGGGCCAGTCCGGCGCCACGCTGTACATGGTCAACCACGGGATCTCGACGGCCGCCCTGATGCTGGTGGCCGGCTTCCTGATCTCGCGCCGCGGCTCCCGGCTCATCTCGGACTACGGCGGCGTCCAGAAGGTCGCCCCGGTGCTCGCCGGCACGTTCCTGATCGGCGGCCTGGCCACCCTGTCACTGCCGGGCCTCGCTCCCTTCGTGAGTGAATTCCTGGTCCTGGTCGGCACGTTCAGCCGCTACCCGGCGGCAGGCATCGTCGCCACCCTCGGCATCGTCCTGGCCGCGCTCTACGTCCTCGTCCTCTACCAGCGGACGATGACCGGGCCGGTCAAGGCCGAGATCCAGGGCATGCCCGACCTCAAGGTCCGCGAGCTGCTCGTGGTCGCCCCGCTGATCGGCCTGCTGATCTTCCTCGGGGTCTACCCGAAGCCGCTGACCGACATCGTGAACCCGTCGGTCCGCCAGACCATGTCGGACGTACAGAAGAAGGACCCCAACCCGGTGGTGGAGGCGGCCAAGTGAGCTCATCAGCTGTCCACAGCCTGTGGACCACGGCGGCCGAGGGAAAGCTGGGCAAGATCCCCGCGCCGCACATCGAGTACGCCCAGCTCGCACCCACGCTGATCGTGCTCGGCGCGGCGCTGATCGGCGTCCTCGTCGAGGCCTTCGTCCCGCGCCGCAGCCGCTACTACGTCCAGGTGTTCCTGACGGTGGTCGCGCTCGCCGCCGCCTTCGCGGCGGTGGTCGGCCTCGCGGCCGGCGGCTACGGCACCACCAAGGCGCACATCGCGGCGATGGGCGCGATCGCCGTCGACGGCCCCGCGCTCTTCCTCCAGGGCACCATTCTGCTGGCCTCCGTGGTGGCGGTCTTCACCTTCGCCGAGCGCCGCCTGGACCCGGAGGCGCACGGCAGCAGGGTGGACTCCTTCGCCGCGCAGGCGGCCTCGGTGCCGGGCAGCGACAGCGAGCAGGCCGCGGTCAAGGCCGGGTTCACCACCACCGAGGTCTTCCCGCTCGCCCTGTTCGCGGTCTCCGGCATGCTGGTCTTCCCGGCGGCGAACGACCTCCTGACCCTGTTCGTGGCCCTGGAGGTCTTCTCGCTCCCGCTCTACCTGCTGTGCGCCCTCGCCCGCCGCAAGCGGCTCATGTCGCAGGAGGCGGCGGTCAAGTACTTCCTGCTCGGCGCGTTCTCCTCGGCCTTCCTGCTCTTCGGCATCGCGCTCCTCTACGGCTACGCGGGCTCCGTCTCGTACGCCACGATCGCGGATGTCGTCAGCGGCTCGGTCCAGAACGTGGACCCGGCGCTCGCCGGAACCATGGGCAACGACGCGCTGCTGCTCATCGGCGGCGCGATGATCCTGATGGGCCTGCTGTTCAAGGTCGGCGCGGTGCCGTTCCACATGTGGACGCCGGACGTCTACCAGGGCGCGCCCACCCCGGTCACGGGCTTCATGGCGGCGGCCACCAAGGTCGCGGCCTTCGGCGCGCTGCTCCGCCTCCTGTACGTGGTGCTGCCCGGCATGAGCTGGGACTGGCGCCCGGTCATGTGGGGCGTCGCGATCATCACGATGCTGGGCGGCGCGGTCGTCGCGATCACCCAGACCGACATCAAGCGGCTGCTCGCGTACTCCTCGATCGCGCACGCCGGGTTCATCCTGGCCGGTGTCATCGCCACCAACGCCGACGGCATCTCGTCCGTGCTGTTCTACCTGGGCGCGTACTCGTTCGTGACGATCGGCGCGTTCGCCGTCGTCACGCTGGTGCGGGACGCGGGCGGCGAGGCGACGCACCTCTCCAAGTGGGCGGGCCTGGGCCGTCGTTCGCCCCTGGTGGCGGCGGTCTTCGCGGTCTTCCTGCTCGCCTTCGCCGGCATCCCGCTGACGTCCGGCTTCTCCGGGAAGTTCGCGGTGTTCAAGGCGGCGGCGGAAGGGGGTGCCGGGGCGCTGGTCGTGGTCGGTGTGATCTCCTCCGCTGTCGCGGCGTTCTTCTACATCCGGGTGATCGTCCTGATGTTCTTCAGCGAGCCGAAGGCGGACGGGCCGACGGTGGCGGTGCCGTCGGCGCTGACGACGGCGGCGATCGGGGTGGGGGTGGCGGTGACGCTCGTACTGGGTGTCGCCCCGCAGTACTTCCTGGACCTGGCGCACAACGCGAGCGTGTTCGTTCGGTAGCGGGGGGTGGTGGGGCCTCGGCGCGGGTGGGTGGCGCCGGGGCCCCTCTGCTTTTCCCCACCCCGCCCGGCCCCGCTGAGGCGCTGCGCCCCTCGGCCCCCCGCAGGGGGCTCCGCCCCCTGCACCCCCCGTCGCGCCTTAAGGGCGCTCGTCCTCAAACTCCCCCAAGGCCTTAAGGGCCAGGGGGGACCCCCATGACGGGCTGAGGATGCCGATGCGGGCCAGCACCGAGCCATTCGGGGCCACCTACAGGGGCGCGAGGAACTGCGCGAAAAGCGACCGCGGTCCGCGCACGGAAACGGGTTCAGGGGCGCGGGGAACTGCGCGAGGAGCGACCGCGGTCCGCAGACGGGAACGGGTTCAGGGGCGCGGGGAACTGCGCGAGGAGCGACCGCGGTCCGCGCACGGGAACGGGGTTGGGGGCGCGGGGAACTGCGCGAGGAGCGACCGCGGTCCGCGCACGGGAACGGGGTTGGGGGCGCGGGGAACTGCGCGAGAAGCGACCACGGCCCGCAGACCGAAACGGGGTTAGGGGCGCGGGGAACTGCGCGACCAGCCCCGCACGGTCCGCAGCTGAACCGGGGCCCCGGGGCGCAGCCCCCGGAAGCCCCACCCACCCCCATTCCCCCCGGAGGCCACGCGGCGGAGCCGCAAATGTCACAGCGGGAAGGGGAGCGGAGGGGCCAAACCCCGGGTCTGGGGCGGAGCCCCGGTGCACCCGGGGCCGGTCGGGAAGAGCGGGGGTTGTGGATAACTTCGTGGGGTGTCGGCCGGGACGGCTACCGTTGCTTGCGTGAATGGTGAGGCAGTCGACGGACCAGTACGGGGGACAGAGCGATGAGCGCAACCGGCGGAACGCAGACGACGGACGCCGAGACGGAGGCCCTGGCAACACTGCACCGGGTCTTCGGGTACGAGGCGTTCCGCGGCGCCCAGGGCGAGGTCATCGACCACGTCGTGGCGGGCGGCGACGCCGTCGTGCTCATGCCCACCGGCGGCGGAAAGTCCCTCTGCTACCAGATCCCCGCCCTGGTCAGGCCCGGCACGGGCGTCGTCGTCTCCCCCCTCATCGCCCTGATGCAGGACCAGGTGGACGCGCTGCGCGCGCTCGGCGTGCGGGCCGGGTTCATCAACTCCACGCAGGACTTCGACGAGCGCCGCACGGTCGAGGCAGAGCTGCTCGCGGGCGAGCTCGACCTGCTCTACCTCGCCCCCGAGCGGCTCCGCGTCGAGGCCACCCTCGATCTGCTCTCCCGAGCCAAGATCTCCGTCTTCGCGATCGACGAGGCGCACTGTGTCGCCCAGTGGGGCCACGACTTCCGGCCCGACTACCTGGCCCTGTCCCTGCTCGGCGAGCGCTGGCCGGATGTTCCCCGCATCGCGCTCACCGCCACCGCCACGGATGCCACGCACCGCGAGATCACCCAGCGCCTCGGCATGCCGAACGCCCGTCATTTCGTGGCGAGCTTCGACCGGCCGAACATCCAGTACCGGATCGTGCCCAAGAGCGACCCGAAGAAGCAGCTCCTCGGCTTCCTCAAGGAGGAGCACGACGGGGACGCGGGCATCGTCTACTGCCTCTCGCGGGCCTCCGTGGACAAGACCGCGCAGTACCTGAGCGACAACGGCGTGCGGGCCGTCCCCTACCACGCGGGCCTCGACGCGGGGACGCGCGCGGTCAACCAGTCCCGCTTCCTGCGGGAGGACGGGCTCGTGGTGGTGGCGACGATCGCGTTCGGCATGGGCATCGACAAGCCGGACGTACGGTTCGTGGCCCACCTCGACCTGCCCAAGTCGGTCGAGGGCTACTACCAGGAGACCGGCCGCGCCGGCCGGGACGGGCTCGCCTCGACGGCGTGGATGGCGTACGGCCTCCAAGACGTCGTCCAGCAGCGGAAGTTGATTCAGGGCAGCGAGGGTGACGAGGCGTTCCGGCGCCGGGCGGCCGCGCATCTGGACGCGATGCTGGCGCTCTGCGAGACCGCCTCGTGCCGGCGGGCCCAGCTGCTCGGCTACTTCGGCCAGGAGTCCGAGGCCGAGAACTGCGGCAACTGCGACACGTGTCTGACGCCGCCGCAGACGTGGGACGGCACGGTGGCCGCGCAGAAGGTGCTGTCCACCGTCGTACGCCTCCAGCGTGAGCGGGGCCAGAAGTTCGGGGCGGGCCAGATCATCGACATCCTGCTCGGGCGCAGGACCGCGAAGATCATCCAGTTCGACCACGACCAGCTGTCCGTGTTCGGCATCGGCGAGGAGCTGTCCGAGGCCCAATGGCGTGGTGTGGCGCGTCAGTTGCTCGCGATGGGGCTGCTCGCGGTGGAGGGCGAGTACGGGACGCTGGTCCTGACCGAGGCGAGCGGCGAGATCCTGGCCGGCCGACGGGAGGTCCGGATGCGGACGGAGCCCGAGAAGCCGGTGCGGGCGGCGCGCGGCCCCGCGAAGAAGTCCGCCGTGGCGGCCGACCTGCCGCCGGAGGTGCTTCCGGTCTTCGAGGCGCTGCGGGCGTGGCGCGGGGCGCAGGCGAAGGAGGCGGGGGTTCCGGCGTACGTCATCTTCCATGACGCGACGCTTCGGGAGATTGCGGCGGTTCGGCCGGGGTCCTTGGGGGAGCTTGGCACGATTGGGGGGGTGGGGGAGAAGAAGCTCGCGACGTGGGGTGAGGGGGTGTTGTCGGTTCTCAACTCCCTTGAGTAGGTGTTGCGTTGCTCGCCGAGGCGGAGGCAGGGTGCGGGCCTGGGGTGCGCTGGGGCTCCGCCCCAGGCCCCGGGGTTCGGCTCCTCCCCGTCCCTTCCCGCTGTGACATTTGCGGCTCCGCCGCGTGGCCTCCGGGGGGGGGATGGGGGTGGGTGGGGCTTCCGGGGGCTGCGCCCCGGGGCCCCGGTTCAGCTGCGGACCGTGCGGGGCTGGTCGCGCAGTTCCCCGCGCCCCTAACCCCGTTTCCGTGCGCGGACCGTGGTCGCTTCTCGCGCAGTTCCCCGCGCCCCCAAGATCCGTTTTCGTCCGCGGACCGTGGGCGCTTCTCGCGCAGTTCCCCGCGCCCCCAAGATCCGTTTTCGTCCGCGGACCGCGGTCGCTCCTCGCGCAGTTCCTCGCGCCCCTGTAGGTGGCCCCGAATGGCTCGGTGCTGGCCCGCATCGGCATCCTCAGCCCGTCCGGCGTTTGAGGACGAGCGCCCTTTAGGCGCGACGGGGGTGCAGGGGGCGGAGCCCCTTGCGGGGGTTCGAGGGGCGCAGCCCCAGGGGCCGGACCCATCGACCCTGCCGCACGGGCGGGTGGGTGGGCGAACCCCCCCCCGGGGTCTGGGGCGGAGCCCCAGGGGGAGCCGGAACCGACCGATCCCGGGCAACGGGTGGGCAAACCCCCAGGGCTGGGGCGCAGCCAGGGGGCTCAGGTGGACGGGGTGATGCGGCCGCGGACCTCGCCGAGGCCGACCGGGATGCCGTGGGGGCCGGGGGCCCAGGCCGCGAGGGCCACCTCGTCGCCGTCCTCCAGGAACGCCCGCTTCCCGCCGGGAAGTTCCAGCGGCTCCGTACCGTTCCAGGTGAGTTCGAGGAGCGAACCGCGCTCGCCCCGCGCGGGCCCGCTCACGGTGCCGGAACCGTACACGTCCCCCGTACGCAGCGACGCCCCGTTCACCGTCATGTGGGCCAGCTGCTGCGCGGCCGTCCAGTACATCGAGGCGAACGGCGGCTCGGCGACCACCGTGCCATTGATCGCCACCGAGATGCGCAGGTCGAAGCCGCCCGGCACCTCCTCGGTGGAGTCGTCCAGGTAGGGCAGGAGGGGGAAGTCCCGGGCGGGCGGGGAGACCCGGGCCGCCGTCAGGGCTTCGAGCGGGGTGACCCACGCCGAGACCGAGGTCGCGAAGGACTTGCCGAGGAAGGGGCCGAGCGGCACGTACTCCCAGGCCTGGATGTCCCGCGCCGACCAGTCGTTGAGCAGGAACAGACCGAAGACGTGGTCCTCGAAGGAGGCCAGGTCCACCGGAGCGCCGAGGGCGGACGGCGTGCCCACGACGAAGCCGACCTCGGCCTCGATGTCCAGCTTCACGGACGGGCCGAAGACCGGCGCCGGGTCCGAGGGTGCCTTGCGCTGACCCTGCGGGCGGACGACCTCGGTTCCCGACACCACGATCGTGCCGGATCGGCCGTGGTAACCGATCGGCAGGTGCTTCCAGTTGGGGGTCAGGGCGTCCCCGTCGGGGCGGAAGATCCGGCCCACGTTGGTGGCGTGGTGCTCGCTGGCGTAGAAGTCGACGTAGTCGGCGACCTCGTACGGCAGGTGCAGCTCGACGTCGGAGAGCGGGTGGAGCAGCGGCTCTATCACCGGGCGGTGCGCGGGCACGGTCACCCAGGCGGTGAGCGCCCGGCGCACATCGCGCCAGGCCGTGCGCCCGGCGGCGAGCAGTGGGTTGAGGCTCGGCTTGGCGAGGAGCGCCGCGTACGGGGAGCCCAGCGCGTGTGCCGCCGCCCCCGCGTCCAGAACGTGGTCGCCGATGCGGACGCCGACCCGGCGGTCCTCGGGATGGCCCGGCGTGGAGAAGACGCCGTAGGGGAGATTGTGCGGGCCGAAGGGGTCGCCTTCGGCCAGTTCGAGCGGGCTCTGCTCGGACATCGGTGCCTGCCTCGCTTTCCACGGGTGTACGTCACACGTTACGTCGGAGGTGCTCGGGGCGGCAGTGCCTAAAGAGTTCGCAATGTCCGGAAATTCCGTCTGCGGGAACGGGCGTTGCCCCTTAGCGTCTCTGCCGGGACGCGTCCGGCGAGGGGGCCGTGTGTCCTGCGGGGCTGTGGGGGCTCTCTGTCCCGAGGGGGGACTGGTGGCGGGCAGTAGCGTGCTGTTCAGGGCGGACCGGGACGTACCCGGACTGATCGTGAAGTTCGGGAACTATCCGTTGCATCACGGAGGGGTCGGCGCGATCCGCAGTCTCGGCAGACTCGGAGTGCCGATGTACGCGATCACCGAGGACCGCTGGACTCCCGCGGCGCACTCCCGCTTCCTCACGGGCGCGTACCCCTGGCCGACGACCGGCACCGAGGAGCCGGACGTGCTCGTGGACGGGCTGCTCCGGATCGGTCGCCGGATCGGGCGGCCCGCCGTCCTCATACCCACCGACGAGGAAGCCGCGGTGCTGATCGCCGAGCACCAGAAGGAACTCGGCGAGAGCTTCCTCTTTCCGCCCGTGGCACCGGAGTTGCCCCGCCGCCTGGCCAGCAAGCAGGGGCTGCACGAGCTGTGCGTGGAGCACGGGGTGCCGTCCCCGGCCGCCGCTTTCCCCGATACGTACGCCGATGTCGAGGACTTCGCGCGGCACGCCCGCTTCCCTGTCGTGGCCAAGAACCGGGAGGCGTTCGTACGGCGGCACAGCCCGGCCGTGCCCGGCACCACCCGGATCGAGGACCGGGCGCATCTGCTGGCGCTCGCCCGCGGCTGGGGCGAGCGGCCCGGGGTGGTCCTCCAGGAGTATCTGCCGCGCGAGCAGGCCGAGGACTGGATCGTGCACGCCTACTTCGACGAGAACTCCACCCCGCTCGCCCTGTTCACCGGGGTGAAGGTCCGCTCCTGGCCGCCGCACGCGGGGATGACGGCCAACGCGTATGTCGTCGACAACCCCGAACTGACCGCGCTGGCCGAGCAGTTCGTGAAGCGGATCGGTTTCAGCGGCATCGTCGACCTCGATCTGCGCTTCGACCGGCGCGACGGGCGCTACAAGCTCCTCGACTTCAACCCCCGGATGGGCGCGCAGTTCCGCCTGTTCGAGAACGAGGCGGGCGTCGATGTCGTCCGCGCCCAGCACCTCCACCTCACCGGCCGCCGCGTCCCGGAGGGTGAACAGCGGGCCGGGCGCCGCTATGTGGTGGAGAACATCGACCTGCCCGCGCTGCTCGCGTACCGGCGCAGCGGCTACACCACCCCGCACGCGCCGGCCCGACCGTCCGGCACCGAGTTCGCGTGGGCCGCGGGGGACGACCTCGGTCCCTTCTTCACGATGGCGGCGCGGTTCGTACGTCCCGGGGCGCGGCATCTGTACCGGCTCTGGCGGAGCTCCCGCCGTGCGGTGACGAAGTGACCCGGCGCCGAGCCGTATTCCGAGAATCCGAGAAGGGGATGCGAGTGAGTACTGCGATACGTCCGGTGGCGGTCATCGGCGCGGGGCCGTTCGGTCTGTCCGCCGCCGCCCATCTGCGCGCCCGTGGCATACCGGTCCGCGTCTTCGGCTCGCCGATGGTGAGCTGGCGCGAGCACATGCCGGCGGGCATGGTCCTCAAGTCGACGCCGGCCGCGTCCAGCATCGACGCGCCGCAGCCGGGGTTCGGGCTCCTCGACTTCTGCGCGGACACCGGGATGCGGCGCCTGGAGTCCGACTGGGACCTGATCCCGGTGGAGGCGTTCGCCGCGTACGGGCAGTGGTTCGCCGAGAGGCTCTTCCCCGATCTGGAGCAGGTCCGGGTGGTCTCGGTGGACCGGGTGCCGGGCGGCGCGTTCGGGCTGAAGCTGGACTCCGGGGAGGCGTTCGAGGCGCGGGCGGTCGTGGTCGCCACCGGGCTCTCGGGCCTGGCCCGGATGCCGCGCGAGCTGGCCGCGGCCGTGCCGGACGGCCCCTCGGCAACGGGTCCGGTCTCGCACGCGGCCCAGCACCAGGACCTCTCCGGCTTCGCCGGGCGTGAGGTCCTGGTGATCGGTGCGGGCCAATCGGCGCTGGAGAACGCGGTGTTGATGGCGGAGGCGGGGGCGAGCGTACGGGTCGTCGCGCGCGGCGCGGGGGCGGTCCGGTTCGGCGCGGCGCCCGATCTCCAGCCGCGCTTCAGCCCCAACTCGCCCTTCGGCCGCGCCTGGTCGCTGTACGCCTTCTCGTACCACGCGACCCACTTCCGGCATCTGCCCGCGCCGGCCCGCCACCTTCTGGTCCGCAAGGTGCTGGGTCCGCTCGGGGCGTGGTGGTTGCGCGAGCGCTTCGTCGGGCGGGTGGCGGTGACCGAGGGGCGCCGGGTGGTGCGGGCCCGGGTGGACGGGGGGCGGCCCGTGCTCACCCTCAGCGGGGGTGCGGGGGCCCAGCGGGAGCTGGCGGCGGATCACGTCATGGCGGCGACGGGGTACCGGGTGGACGTGGCGGCGCTCGACTTCCTCGGGCACGGGTTGCGTACGCAGCTGCTGTCGTCTCGGGGGGCGCCGGTGCTGGACGCCGGTTACCAGTCCTCGGTGCGGGGGCTCTACTTCACGGGGTTGCCGGCGGCGGCGTCGTTCGGGCCGGTCATGCGGTTCGTCTGCGGCACGACGTACGCCTCCCCCCGGCTGGCCGCCTCGCTCGCGACGGCCTGACCCCGGGCCCCCTGGGGCTCCGCCCCAGACCCCGGGGGGCTCGCCCCACTGCGGGTGACCTTCCCGGGTCTGCGCCCCCGGCCTCCCTCGGGCCCCCTCGGGCCCCTTGGTACGGCTGTGGACCGTGCGTGGCTGGTTGCGCAGTTCCTCGCGCCCCTAAAGGCTCGGTGCTGGTCGGCATCGGCATCCTCAGCCCGTCATGGGGCCCCCCTGGCCCTTAAGGCCTTGGGGGAGACTGAGGACGAGCGTCGTTCAGGCGCGGACGGGGTCTGGGGCGGAGCCCCAGGGGCCGGGGAACCCGCAGGGTCAGCCCGTTTCGCGGGGCACGCGCCGCTCCCACGTCCGGTGGAAGACGACCTCGTCGCCCTCGCGGCACACCACCTCGTCCCACGTCACGAAATCCGCCGCGTCACACGAGATCTCCGACCGCGTGTCGACCCGCACGTCCCACCCCAACTCCGGCCGGTGCAACCGGAGATGCCAGTCCGAGCGGGTCCGTGCGGACAGCGGATCGTCCGATTCGATCGTGTACGTCTCCTTCGCGTCCTCCATGAATTCGAGCCCGTCCGGATACACCCGGGTGCCCCCGTACCGCGGGTCGACCTCAAGGCGCCACTCGCCCTTCGCCACGTCCCGTACGACGAGCCGCTCCGGGCGCGGCTCGTCCAGCGGGGCCGGGTAGGAGACGCCGAGCGGTGCGGACTGCTCGGGGTCGGCGAAGGCGATCGTGTCGTCCACCGTCCGCTCCCGGAGCGGGAGTTGGAGCGTGGAGCCGGCCGGGTCGAGGGTGAAGCCGACCGAGTCGGCCTGCGGCCAGATCCAGGGCCAGTACGCGGAGGACACCGCGAGCCGGATGCGGTGCCCCGGCGGGAAGGCGTGGCCGATGCCGTTCAGGTCGAAGGACACGTCCTCCGTCGCGCCCAGCGGCCAGGCGTCCGCGCGGTCCCGGCCGTGCCGGGCGGAGAGGTTCAGGACGCCCCGGGTGACCAGGGTCGAGGAACCGTCCGGAGCCACGTCGCAGAGGCGCGCGATCGCCTGGCCGAAGGGAACGTCCATGCGCAGCCGGAGCGTCACCCGGGGGCGGCCGAGGATCTCCAGGGGGCCGGAGCCGTCCGGCACGGGGAAGTCGAAGGCGGCCGAGTGGGCGTCCTCGGCGCGCTGGTCCGGGGGCAGGTCGGCGTCGTTGCCGAAGGGGAAGAAGCGGCCCGCGTCGAGGCCGGTGTGCTGCGGCGAGCGCACCTGCACGGGTGCGCCCTGGAGCGCATACGAGACGGGGGTGACGTGCGGCGAGGGCCAGGCCGGGTCGCCGACCCAGCGGCCCGGCAGCTCGGCGTAGACCGTGGCCGGCGGGTGCGACTCGCTGATCCAGGAGCGCAGCAACGGCTCCTTCATCACGCCCGTCTCCTCGCCCTTGAGATGGTGGTCCCACCAGCGCAGGGTCTCCTGGAGGAAGCCGATCGCGGGGCCGGGCGGAAGCCCCCGGTCCGGATACTGGTGCGACCAGGGCCCGATGAGACCCCGTACCCGGTCGGCGGGGAGGTGCTCCACCAGGCGCAGGACGGTGTCGCGGTACGGGTCGTGCCAGCCGCCCACCGCGAGGACGGCCGCGTCGATCGCGCCGTAGTCCTCGCAGACGCTGCCGTGCTTCCAGTACTCGTCCCGGGTCTGGTGGGCGAGCCAGGTGTGGATGAACGGCTGCACCGCTTCGAGCCGTTCCAGCCACATTTCGCGCCATTTTTCCCCGACGAAGAAGGGGTCCGGCGGGCGTGAGACGAAGGCGAGCATCGTCGCCGCCCAGGCGTGCATGTCGACGGCGAGCACCGAACCGCCCATGTAGTGCACGTCGTTGTCGTAGCGGTCGTCGGCCGAGCAGACCGTCACGATCGCCTTGAGCGGTTCGGGGGCGAGGGCGGCGATCTGGAGGCTGTTGAAGCCGCCCCAGGAGATGCCGAACATGCCGACCTTGCCCGTGCACCAGGGCTGTTGGGCGAGCCAGTTGACCACCGCCACGCCGTCCGCCAGCTCCGTCGCGTCGTACTCGTCGCCCGGCAGCCCCTCGGAGCAGCCGTGCCCGCGCACGTCGACGCGCACCGAGGCGTAGCCGTGCCCGGCGTACCAGGGGTGGCGCTGCCAGTCGCGCGGCGCCGTCCAGTCGGTCAGCCGGTAGGGGAGGTATTCGAGCAGCGCCGGGACGGGCTCCTCGGTGACCGGGCGCCAGACGCGCGCGTACAGGAGCGTGCCGTCGGGCAGCGGGATCCGGACGTCCTCGCGCTGTGTCTCGTACGGGAATTCGGTGCGGATGTGCATGGCGGCAACCTCAGTGGACGGGGTGCATGGTGCGCTTGAGCCAGGGGGCGGCGACGATCACGGCGATGCCGACGAGCACCGCGATGGCGCCGTTCACGCCGAAGTACGCCGGGTTGGAGACCTTTCCGTACACCTTCACGGTCTGGGCCTGGATGCCGTTGGCCAGCGCCAGGGAGAGGAACCAGAGCGACATCGTCTGGCTGGCGAAGGCCCTCGGGGCGAGCTTGGTGGTGGCCGACATGCCGGAGGTCTCCAGCAGGATGTCGCCGAGCCCGAGCAGCAGGTACGAGCCGACGATCCACCAGGCGGCCATCTTGTACGTGTCGGTGGAATGCCCCGAGGTGGGCAGGACCATCAGCAGGAACGACAGGCCGCCCAGGATCACGCCGAAGGCGATCTTGTTGGAGGCGTGCGGCTGACGCGGGCCCATGCGGGCCCACACGGCGGCCACCACCGGCGCGAGCGCCACCTCGAACGCGCCGAGCGCGGAGGCGTACCAGCTCGCCGGGAAGTGGAAGCCGAGGATGCTGGTCTCGGCGTTGGTGGAGGCGAGCAGCATCATCGTCGAGTACGCCTGGAACAGGATGAAGTTGAACGCCACCGAGGCCAGGAACAGCACGACGTAGGGCCGCAGCCGCCCGCGCTCCTCCGCGGTCACCCGGGGGCTGGCGAACATCACCGCGAAGTAGACGACCGGGGCGATCACGGAGATCAGGGTCAGGAGGTCGACGAAGCGGCCCATCGTCAGCCAGCCGCCGAGCGAGAGCAGCACCGCGAGCGCTGCCACGACGACGACGCCGAGCACGATGAGGCGGACCGCGCGGCGCATGCCCTCGGGCGGCAGCGCGAATTCGGCCGCGTGCTTGCGTCCGGCCAGGTGGCGCCGGCCGAGGACGTACTGGATCAGGCCGAACGTCATGCCGACCGCGGCCGCCGAGAAGCCCCAGTGCCAGCCCTTGTGGTCGCCGAGCCAGCCGGTGATCAGCGGGCCGAGGAAGGCGCCGATGTTGATGCCCATGTAGTACAGCGCGAACCCGGCGTCGCGCCGCTCGTCGTCGGTCCGGTAGAGCTTGCCGACCATGGAGGCGACATTGGGCTTGAGCAGGCCGGTGCCCGCGCTGATCAGGCCGAGCCCGATCCAGGTGGCCGCGGCGGTGGGCACGGCCATGGCGTAGTGGCCGCAGGCGATGAGGATGCCGCCGTACAGGACCGCGCGGTAGGAGCCGAGGATGCGGTCGGCGAGCCAGCCGCCGGCGACCGAGACCAGGTAGACGAGGGTGCCGTAGGCCGCCGACACGGAGGCCGCGGTGCCCGCGGACATGCCCATGCCGTCGTTCGCGACGGAGTCGGCGAAGTACAGGACGAGGATCGCCTGCATGCCGAGGAAGGAGAAGCGCTCCCAGACCTCCAGGCCGGAGAGGGTGAGCAGGCCGCGCGGCTGGCCGAAAAAGGCGTGGTCGTCCTGCGGCGGCGGCTGCTCCGCGGCCGGATCGTCGGGGCTGTCGGTCATCGTTCCGGACAAAAGGTCCACTCCTGATCGTATGAGCTGATCCAGAACATACCGGGGTCCAAGGGACTGTGCGCGGGCGGTGACGGGAAGGCGCCCATGGTGATCGAACAGCGACCCGATACGCTGACTTGAGTGAAGGCAGCGACACATCGACAATCCGTGTGATCGTCAGCAGACAGGAGTACCCCTCGTGACCGTCGTCGGGCCGTTCGGGCTGAGCGTGCGGGACCAGGCACTTGAAGCCGATGTCCAGACCGGATTGGCGGCTGTCGAGGCGGGACTGCTCGATGCCACCAAGAGCGAGGTCCCGTTCATCACGGAGGCCGCGCAGCACCTCATCCGCGCAGGTGGCAAGCGATTCCGCCCGCTGATCGTGATGCTGGCGGCCCAGTTCGGAGATCCCTACGCGCCGGGCGTCGTGCCCTCGGCCGTGGTAGTCGAGCTGACCCATCTCGCGACGCTGTACCACGACGACGTGATGGACGAGGCCGATGTGCGGCGCGGCGTGGACAGCGCCAACACCCGCTGGGGCAACTCCATCGCGGTCCTCACGGGTGATTTTCTCTTCGCACGCGCCTCGCACATACTGGCGGATCTCGGCCCCGAGGCCGTACGGATTCAGGCCGAGGCGTTCGAACGGCTCGTCACCGGTCAGATCCTGGAGACCGCGGGGCCCCGCGAGGGGCGCGACCCGGTCGACCACTACCTCGACGTGCTGTCCGGCAAGACGGGCTCGCTCGTCGCGGTCTCCGGCCGGTTCGGCGCGATGATGTCCGGCGCCGACGAGTCGGTCGTCGACATCCTCACGCAGTACGGCGAGCGCCTGGGCACCGCCTTCCAGCTCGCCGACGACGTCCTGGACATCGCCAGCGACTCGCACGAGTCGGGCAAGACCCCGGGCACGGACCTGCGCGAGGGCATCCCCACGCTGCCGGTCCTGCACCTGCGGGCGCGGGCCGCGCAGCACGGCCGCCCGGAGGACCTGGAGCTCGTGGCGCTGCTCGACGGCGACCTCAGCGACGACGCCCGGCACGCGGAGGCGCTGCGCCGGCTGCGCGTGCACCCCGCTCTGGAGCAGGCGCGCAAGGACACCGTCCGGTACGCCGAGGAGGCGCGGGCCACCCTCGCGCCGCTGCCCTCCGGGTACGCCAAGTCCGCGCTCGAAGAGCTCTGCGACGCGGTCGTGCACCGCGCGGGCTGAGCCGAGGGGCCCGGCCGAAAAACGGGCCCTGCCCGTCCTCACCCCTAACGGACGGGGTAGGCGACTCAGGGTTCCGTCATCCCAGAGAGGTACATGAGGTTGCTCCCGGGGGCTGACGCGCCGAGGCTCCGATTTTGGTCGGATGGGAAGCACCACTCCTGACCAATTCGGGTGAGAATGGCGGCGCGGGGTGGAACTGAGCACGACGGACGGACGCCGCCGACCACGGAGGTAGGGCACACATGGCACCGAACGACAGCGCACAGGCCACCGACGAGGCCAGGGACCTCGGCGCGGGCCGCCGCAAGGCGGCGCGCTACCTCGTCCCGGTCGCGGTGGCGGGGGTGGCGGCGGCGACCATCGGGCTCGTCCCGGCACTCGCCGCGGCCGGCGACCCCAGTCTGCCGAAGATCAGCGCACAGCAGCTCATCGAGAAGATGGCCGCATCCGACACCCAGCAGCTCTCCGGCACTCTGAAGATCAGCACGGACCTGGGCCTGCCCGGGCTCGGCAGCCTCGGCTCGTTCGCCCCCAAGGGCGGCGGCTCCGACAAGTCCGCGTCCCCGGACGCGAAGCTCACCGAGCTGGCGTCGGGCACCCACACCCTGCGCGTCGCGGCCGACGGCCCCGACCGCCAGAAGGTGTCCATCCTGGAGGACGCGGCCGAGTACAGCCTGATCCACAACGGCAACGACGTCTGGGCCTACGACAGCGGCTCGAACCAGGCGTACCACTCGCAGCGCTCCGCGGCCGACGCGGCGAAGGAGCACGGCAAGAAGACGCCGGACGCGGGCGTTCCGACCACCCCGAAGGCGCTCGCCGACCAGTTCCTGAAGAACGTCGACCCCACCACCGCGGTATCCGTCGACGGCACGGCGCAGGTGGCCGGGCGCGATGCCTACCAGCTCCTGATCAAGCCGAAGCAGTCCGGCTCGACGGTCGGCTCGGTCCGGGTGGCGGTCGACGCCAAGACGGGCGTGCCGCTGAAGTTCACGCTCGCGTCGAGCGCCGGCGGCAAGGCCGTGGTCGACGCGGGCTTCACCAAGGTCGACTTCTCCAAGCCGTCCGCGGACACCTTCAGCTTCACCCCGCCCAAGGGCGCGAAGGTCACCCAGGACGACGGCAAGCAGAAGCAGACGTTCAAGCCCGAGCAGAGCCTGCCCGGTGGCCTCGGCGGTCTGGGTGACGCCAAGAACACCAAGGTGATCGGCAAGGGCTGGACGTCCATCGCCGAGTTCGACACCGGCGGCAAGGGCATCCCGAAGGCCGGCAACGGCAAGGGCGGCGGGGACGCGCAGACGTTCCTGGACTCCCTGGGCGACAAGGTCTCCGGCAAGTTCGGCTCGGGTACGGTCTTCAAGACCCGCCTGGTCAACGCCCTGATCACGGACAACGGCAAGGTGTACGTGGGCGCGGTGACGAAGGACGCGCTGATCGCCGCCGCGAACTCGGCCAAGTAGTAGCCCGGCTCGCCGGCCAGGGAGCCGAGGGGGTCACCCCTCGGCTCCCGGCGCCGGGGAGGGCGGCAGCGGGAAGGGGCGGAGTGGGAAGGGGTGGAGTGGGGAACAGTCCAGCGGTCATCGAGACACATGGCCTCAGCAAGCGGTTCCGCGGTGGCCAGCTGGCCGTGAATGGGCTGGACCTCACGGTCCCGCGCGGCAGCGTCTTCGGCTTCCTCGGCCCCAACGGCTCGGGCAAGACCACCACCATCCGCATGCTGATGGGTCTCATCGAGCCGACCTCCGGCACCGCGCGGCTCCTCGGCAGCCCCATGCCGAAGGCCGCCCGCGCCGTGCTGCCCCGGGTGGGCGCCCTGATCGAGGGCCCCGCCCTGTACGGCTTCCTGTCCGGCCGGGACAACCTGCTGCGCTACGACGCCGCGGACCCCACCGCCGACCCCCGCACCCGCGCCGCCCGGGTGACGGCCGCCCTGGACCGGGTGGGCCTGGCCGCGGCGGCGGGCAAGAAGGCGCGGGCGTACTCGCTGGGCATGAAGCAGCGCCTGGGTCTGGCCTCCGCCCTGCTCCAGCACCGGGAGCTGTTGGTCCTGGACGAGCCGACCAACGGGCTCGACCCCCAGGGCATGCGCGAAATCCGTTCCCTGATCAGGGAGTTGGCCGAGGACGGCACGACCGTCTTCCTCTCCTCGCACCTGCTCGACGAGATCGAGCAGGTCTGCTCGCACGCCGCGGTGATGAACCAGGGCCGGCTCGTCGTCCAGGGCGGGGTGGCCGAGCTGGCGGCGAACGCGCGCGGCCGGCTCGTGGTGACCACTCCGGACACCGGGGCCGCCGCCCGCCTCCTCAAGGAGCGCGGGATCGCCGATGTGACGGTGGCCGGGGAGGACCGGGTGACCAGCGAACTGCCGCCCGATGACGTGGAGTTGGCGGACCTCAACGCCGAGCTGGTACGGGCCGGGGTGCGCGTGCGCGGCTTCGCGGCCGAGCGCGCCTCGCTCGAAGACGCCTTCGTGGCGCTGACCGGGGAGGGCTTCGATGTCGCGGGCTGAGGTCGTGGAGGCACCCCGGCGGGGTCCGGAGGCCGGGCCCGAGCGCCGGCCGAGCGTCCTGTGGTCGCTGGGCCTCTTCCGCTCCGAGCTGATCACGGTGCTGCGCCGCTGGCGCACACTGGCGCTGCTCGCGGTCCTCGCGGCGGTGCCGATCCTGATCGGCATCGCGGTGAGGGTCGACACGGGCGGCCGCAGGGGCGGCGGGGGCGGAGAGGGCGGCCCCGCGTTCCTCGCGCAGATCACCAACAACGGCCTCTTCCTGGTGTTCGCGGCCCTCGCGGCCACCTTGCCGGTGTTCCTGCCGATGGCGGTCGGCGTGGTCGCGGGCGACGCGGTGGCGGGCGAGGCCAACTCGGGGACGCTGCGCTATCTGCTCGTCGCCCCGGCGGGCCGCACCCGGCTGCTGCTCGCCAAGTACGCCTCGGTGCTGGCCTTCTGCCTCATCGCCACGCTCGTGGTGGCGGCGTCGGCGCTCGCGGTCGGCGCGCTGCTCTTCCCGCTGGGAGAGGTCACGACGATCTCCGGTACGCAGATCTCGTTCGCCGACGGGCTGCTGCGGGCCGTGGCGATCGCCGGAGTGGTGGCGGTCTCGCTGTCCGGGATGGCCGCGCTCGGGCTCTTCATCTCGACCCTGACCAACAGCGGGATCGCGGCGATGGCCACGACCGTCGGGCTGCTGATCACCGTCCAGATCCTCGGCCAGATACCGCAGCTGCACGCGATCGGCCCGTATCTCTTCCCGCACTACTGGCTGTCCTTCGCGGACGTTCTGCGCGAGCCGGTCTACTGGGACCAGCTGGTGAAGAACTTCGAGCTCCAGGCCCTGTACGTCGCGGTCTTCGGCTCGGCGGCCTGGGCCCGCTTCACGGCGAAGGACATCACTGCGTGAGAGGCTGTCCGGCGGCCGGGCGGCCGGAACGGCCGGTGGAACGGGCCCAGCCGGCGGACGCGACAGCGTACGGAAGTGTCCGGAACGGACCGGTCGTGCGAGCCGACCCCCGTCCAGCTCGACACGACACGTTCCGTTTCCTGCGTCATTGTTGGAGCAGCGGGCTCGGCTGTCAATCCGGTTACGGACGCCCTCGTAGAGTGAGGGCATGATCACCTCGTCCGGATCCGCCCCGAGCCCCAGGCGCCGCAGCGAGAAATCACGCCGGGCGACGCTCGCGGCCGCGCTCGAAGTGTGTGCGGAGAACGGCTACGGCAAGGTCACCATCGAGGCGATCGCGGCCCGTGCGGGCGTCAGCAAGAAGACCATCTACCGCTGGTGGTCGACGAAGGGCGCGGTACTGCTCGACGCGGTGGTGGAACTGGTGGTCAGCCATTCGGAGTTCCCCGACACCGGGGACATCGATGTCGATCTGCGCACCCACATCGGCATGCTGGTCAACCTGTTCAACTCGCCGGTGATGGGCCCCGCCTACCGGGGGATCCTCTCCCAGGTGCTGCACGACGAGCAGTTGGCGCGGGCGGTCAACGACGAGCTGGTGATCCCGCGCGTGGCCCTCGTCTACGAGCGCATGCGCGGCGCCCAGGAGCAGGGCCAACTACCCCCGGACGCCGACCTCCCGCTGGCCGTGGAGATGCTGTACGGCCCGCTGTACTACCGCCACGCGCTCGGCCGGCCGATGCCCGATCCGCAGCACGTGGAGACGCTGGTGGCCCATGTCATGCGGGCGTTGCGGACCCCGGAGCAGCGCTGAGGGGCGTGCTGCCGAAGAACGTCTTGGCGCGGGCGGCGGCCTCCGTGTCCTGGGCGATCTCGCCCGGCAGGGTGGCGCTGCCGAGCAGCACTCCGCCCCAGTGGAGGCCCATGTAGGCGGCCGAGTTGCGCAGCGTGCCCACCAGGGGGTCGGCCGTGGAGAGATCACCGCCCGCGAGCACGGTCACGCCCCACAAGGTGCGTCCGGCCATCCGTCGGCGGAAGTCGAGCCCCGGGGTGCGGAGCCAGCCCGCCCAGTGGTCGAGGTAGTGCTTGACCGGGGTGCTCACGCTGTACCAGTACAGCGGCGAGGCGATGACCAGATCGGTGGCGTCCAGGGTCGCGTCGAGCAGGGTCGCCGCGTCGCCGGTGGGGGCGGCCAGGTCGCTCTGGTCGGTGTGGCTCAGGTCGCGGAATACGGGGAGATCCACGTCGGCGAGGCGCAGCCAGCGGGCGGTGTCGCCCGCCGGGAGCTGCTCGGCGGCCAGCCGGGCGAGCGCCTCGGTGTTGCCGTCCGCGCGTGTACTGCCCAACAGGAAAAGGAAGTTGCGGGGCATGGTGCCCTCCATGAGTCATCCAAAGGCGTATGCGCGTGCAGTATATGCACACGCATACGCCTTTGGCGGGAGGGTTTGTCTTCCGGCCCGATCCCGGGGGATGGGGCCGGCCCGGGTCAGAAGGTGAGCTTCCAGCTGTCGAGATAGCCGGTGTCCTGCGGGCCCTTGTCCTGGAGCTTGAGCTTCCAGGTGCCGTTGGCCGTCTCCGACGAGGCGTTCACGGTGTAGGTCGTGTCGATGTTGGGCGTCGCGTCGGACGACGAGTTGTGCAGCCGGTAGGAGCGGCCGCTCGGCCCGACCAGATCGATCACCAGGTCGCCGCTGTAGGTGTGGACGACCTTCACGCCGACCTTCAGTGCCGAAGGGGCGTTCCCGCTACGGCCGTTGACGGTGATCGAGGACGTCACGGCCGGTCCCGGCGAATCGGGGACGGCGAGGTCCGTGGTGTTCTCGAAGGTGCTGCCCGGGTCGGGCGGCGTGCTGCCCCCGGCGGCCAACTGCCACAGGGCGTAGGCGATGGCGTCGCTGTTGTGGTCGAGAGCCGTGGTGTCGATGTTGGAGCTGGTGTCGCAGGAGGCGTGGTAGCAGGCGTCGAACTCCTGGCCCGCCGAGCCGCCCCACTTCTGCGCCTGGGCGGCGGTCTTGGTGTAGTCGGCGCCGGAGAACAGGCCGCCGACGGGGATGCCCGCGCTCTTGAACGGGGCGTGGTCGGAACGGCCGTCACCCTCGGTCTCGATCTCGGTGGGAATGGAGAGGGTGGCGAAGTAGTCCTTGAACACCTTCTCCAGGGTGGAGTCGTCGTCGTAGACGAAGTATCCCGGGTTCGGCGAGCCGATCATGTCGAAGTTCAGATAGCCCGAGATCTTCGAACGGTCGCCACTGGCCAGCGAGTTGACGTAGTACCGCGACCCGACCATGCCCAGCTCCTCGGCGCCCCACCAGGCGAACCTGAGGTGCTTGTCGGGCTTGAGCTGGGCCCGTGAGACGGCGAGCGCGGTCTCCAGGATGCCGGCCGAACCGGACCCGTTGTCGTTGATGCCGGGCCCTGCGGTGACCGAGTCGAGGTGTGCGCCGGCCATGACGGTCCGGGAGGCGTCGCCGCCGGGCCAGTCGGCGATCAGGTTGTAGCCGGTGGCGCCGGAGGAGCTGAACTGCTGGACGGAGGTGGTGAATCCGGCGGCGTCCAGCTTGCCCTTCACATAGTCGAGGGACGCCTTGTAGCCGGACCGGCCGTGGGCGCGGTTGCCGCCGTTGGCGTTGGCTATCTGCTGGAGCTGGGCCAGGTGCGCCTTGACGTTGGCGACGGGTATGTCGGGCGCGGCGACCGCCGCGGGGCGCACCCGGGCGGAGGTCTCGGGCGCGGGGGCCGCGTGGACGGCGGGTGCGAGCACGCCGAGGGCGAGCGCGGCGGTGGCCAGCGCCGCGCCTGCGGACAGGGTGCGTGGGGAGAGCGAAGTGCGCATGGGGGGCTCCGTGTTCCGTTCGGGGATGGGACGGAAACGCGAGGCCGATGGTCAAGGAGAGGTACAGGGGGCGTCAAGAACGTAAACCGGCCAGGGGTGTTCGTCTTCCGGACGGTGTACGGATGCTCAACTGGGCCCAAACGGGGGGTGATGGGGCCATATCCGACCGGTCCTGTTCGGGGGTGGCTTCGGGTGCCGCCGGGGCGACCGGGACCGGTCGGGCCGTGTTCGCGTGCCGCCGGGGTGCGGGGGTACGGGGGTGTCGGGATGCCGGGGTGCCGGGGTGCCGGGGCGCGGGGATGTCGGGGTGCCGGGGGCGGACCGTACCGCTGGAGCGGGTGCGGCCTAATGCACGCAGAACTCGTTGCCCTCCGGGTCCGTCATCAACGTGAACTCCCCTCCTGGTTGGCTTACTTGGCGCTGCACCGTGGCCCCGAGCCCGGCGATGCGGTCGACCTCGGCGGCCCGCTCCCCGGGTGCCGAGTGGACGTCGATGTGCATCCGGTTCTTCACCGTCTTCCGCTCCGGCACCCGTTGGAACAGGATGCGCCGGCCGAGGCCCGTGCCGCTCTCGGGGTCGTAGGAGTCGTCCGGATGCCGGACGGCGACCAGATCGCGAAAGGCGATCCGGCCGCCGTGTTCGAGGGTGAGATCCGGTCCGATGGCCCCGGCCGCCCTCAGCCGGTTGATCAGCAGGCTGTTGTCCTCGACCTCGTAGCCGAGGGCGGCAGCCCAGAAGTCGGCCTGGGTGTGCGGGTCGGAGGCGTCCACCACGAGCTTCCAGTGCAGGGTCATGTGCTCGTTATAACCCGCACACCGGCGGCCCGTCCCGCGGCCCGTCGAGGTCAGCGCACCGGTGTTCCGGCGCGCAGCTCCAGCCGGTCACCCGTGAAGGAGGACCGGAAGCGGCGGTCGTGCGAGACCACCACGACCGCGCCCGGATAGCCGGCCAGTGCCTGCTCCACCTCCTCCACCAGGGCGAGCGACACATGGTTGGTCGGCTCGTCCAGTACGAGGAGGTCGGCGGGGCGGGTCACCAGACGGGCGAGCTCAAGCCGTCGCCGCTGGCCTACGGACAGCGCCGCGACCGGCACCGCGAAGTCCTCCTCGCGGAACAGGCCGAGGGACAGCAGTTCATCGGCGTACTCCTCGGGGAGCCCGGGGCGTCCCGAGGCGAAGGCGCCGAGGAGTGGAGTGCGGGTGGGGGAATGGCTCAACTCCTGTGCCAGATAGCCGATATGACGGTTCGTCCGGCGAACGGTCCCGGCGTCCGGGCCCAGCCGTCCGGCGAGGACGCGCAGGAGGGTCGTCTTGCCGGCGCCGTTGGGGCCGGACACGAGGAGGCGGCAGCCAGGTTTGACGCTCAGGGCGGGCACGTTCAGGCGGTCGCCCACCGCGACACCGGCCAGCTCGACGAGCGGGCCGTCGAAATCGGCCACCGCCGTGGTGAGGCGGGCGTTGAACCGCAGGGGCGGCGGCGGGGCCGCGACCGGCTGCCGCTCCAACTGGTCCAGCCGTGTCCTGGCCGCCCTGACCTGCCCGGACAGCTTGGCTTCCGAGGAACGGCGGTGTCTGCCGAAGCCCTGGCCCGGGTCCTTTCCGCTCGCCGCGAGGCGTTGCCCGGCGGCCTCGACGAGCTCTCGGGTGCGGGCCAGCTCGGTGCGCCACTCCTGGTAGGCCAGCTCTCGGCGGTGGCGCGCGGCGGCCCGGGCCGTACGGTATCCGGCCCAGCCGTCGCCGTACCGGACGACCGTGCGCAGGTCCCGGTCCACCTCCAGGATCGTCGTCGAGACGCGTTCGAGGAAGGCGCGGTCGTGGGTGACGACCACCAACGTTCCGCGGTGGGCGCGGAGTTGCTCCGCGAGCCAGTCGGTGGCCCGGTGGTCCAGGTGGTTGGTCGGTTCGTCGAGCAGGAGCAGCTCGGGAGCGGCGGCCAGGACGCAGGCGAGCGCGAGGCGGGACTGCTCGCCGCCGGAGAGCGTGCCGAGTTCGCGGTCGCGGGTGAGGTGGGCGAGGCCGAGGGCGTTGAGGGCGGCGGCGGTGCGGGGTTCCGCGCGGTAGCCGTCGCGGTTCTCGTACGCGCTCAACAGGTCTCCGTACGCAGAGAGTTGGGCTTCGTCGGCGTGCTCGCCCGCTTGTGCGAGGGCCGCTTCGGCGGCGTGGATGGCGGCTTCCAGGGCGCGTAGCTCGGCCAGTGCGTGGTCGATGGCGTCCTGGACCGTGCGGTCCGGGGCGAGGTCCAGGGTCTGGGCGAGGTGGCCGGTGCCGCCGGGGAAGACGGAGGTGACCTCTCCGGTGTCCGGCTGCTCGGCGCCGGCGAGCAGCCGCAGCAGGGTGGACTTGCCGGAGCCGTTCTCGCCGATGACGGCGGTCCTGTCGCCGGGGCGGACGGTGAGGCTCACCTGGTCCAGTACCCGGCGGTCGCCGTATGTCTTGCAGACGGCGGTGAGCGTCAGCTGGGAGGGGGTGTGGTCGTGCGAGGGCATGGGTGTCCCTTGGTGTACTCGGTACGGGGTTCCTTCCGGGGTGGGGCTGGGTGCGGCTGCTGCCGCGGGGGGCTCAGCGGAAGAAGTAGTACGAGTACGCGACCATGCCCTCAGGCTAACCGGGGTGCCCCCGGCGCGTCGCCCCCTTTTTTTTGCCGGGCCCCCTGGGGCTCCGCCCCAGACCCCGGGGACTTTTGCCCACCCGCCCGCCCGTTGCCCGGGGTTGGTTGGCTCCGGCCCCCGGGGGCTCCGCCCCCAGACCCCCGTTCGCGCCTTAAGGGCGCTCGTCCTCAAACGCCGGACAGGCTGAGGATGCCCCAGCACCGGCACTGCCAAGGGGCGCGGGGAACTGCGCGAGAAGCGGGCGCGGTCCGCGGTCGAAGAGGGGGTTAGGGGCGCGGGGAACTGCGCGAGAAGGGGGCACGGTCCGCGGTCGAAAAGGGGGTTGGGGGCGCGAGAAGTGGCCGCGGTTCGCGGACGGCATCGAGGTCAGGGGCGTGGGGAACTGCGCGAGAAGGGGGCACGGTCCGCGGTCGAAAAGGGGGTTGGGGGCGCGAGAAGTGGCCGCGGTTTGCGGACGGCATCGAGGTCAGGGGCGCGGGGAACTGCGCGACAAGCCTCGTGCGGTTCGAGGTCGGCCGGGTCCCCCGGAGGGTTGTGGGAAGGGGCGGGGTGGGGAGGGAAAAGCGCCTACGAACCCTGCGGCTGGGGCGGCGTGGAGGCCAGCGGCGGGGTGTGGGCCAGGGCTTCGGACAGGGCGCGGCGGGTGGCGCGAGCCGTGCGGAGGGCGTCCCAGGTCAGCGTGGTGAGGGCCAGCCACACCAGCGCGAAGCCCGCCCAGCGCTCCGGCGGCATCGCCTCGTGGAAGTAGGCGATGCCGAGCAGGAATTGGAAGACCGGCGCCAGATACTGGAGCAGCCCCAGCGTCGAGAGCGGCACCCGGATCGCCGCCCCGCCGAAGCAGATCAGGGGGATGGCGGTCACGACGCCCGTCGCGGCCAGCAGCACCGCGTGCCCCGCACCCCCGGTGACGAACGTGGCCCGCCCCTGCCCGCCGAGCCACAGCAGATAGCCGAGCGCGGGCAGGAACTGCACGGCGGTCTCGGCGGCCAGGGACTCCAGACCGCCGAGGTTGACCTGCTTCTTGACCAGGCCGTACGTAGCGAACGAGAACGCCAGGGTCAGCGAGATCCACGGCGGCTGCCCGTAGCCCACCGTCAGGACGACGACCGCCGCCGCGCCCACGCCCACCGCGATCCACTGGGCGCGCCGGAGTCGTTCCTTCAGGATCAGCACGCCCATCGCGATGGTCACGAGCGGGTTGATGAAGTAGCCGAGGGACGCCTCCACCACATGGCCGGAGTTCACCGACCAGATGTAGACGCCCCAGTTGACCGTGATCACCGTCGCGGCGACGGCTATCAGGCCGAGCTTGCGGGGCTGGCGCACCAACTCGCCGATCCAGGCCCAGCGGCGCATCGCCAGGAGCACGACGGCGACCAGGCCGAGGGACCACACCATGCGGTGGGCCAGGATCTCCATCGCGTCCGCCGGCTTGAGCAGCGGCCAGAACAGGGGGACGAGCCCCCACATCCCGTACGCGCCGATCCCGTACAGCAGCCCGGCCCGCTGTTGTCCCGCCGGTTCGGCAGATCCCGCCGGTTCAGCAGATCCCGCCGGTTTCATGGATCCCACCGGCTTCATAGGCCCCACTGGCTTCACCGGTCCCACCGGTCCTGCCGAATCCTTGGCCACTGGTCCTCCCGCGCGCTCGATTCCAGGCAGAAGGTAGCGCCGAAGGGACCGCGGTGTCATGCCCGTATCGCCATACGGTCCTGACGGCCTGCCCTACGCGGCGAGCGCGGCCCGGACCGTCGTCGCCAGCGGGGTGGTCGGGCGGCCGATCAGGCGGGCGAGGTCGCCGGGGGTGGCGGCCAGGCGGCCCCGTTCGATGGCGAGGTCGACGTCCACCAGGAGCTCCGCGAACGCGGTGGGCAGCCCCGCGCCGGTCAGGATGGCGAGGTGGGCCTCGGGGGTGACCGCGTTGTAGGTGACCGGCTCGCCGGTGGCGGCGGCGACCTCGGCCGCGTACTCGGCGAACGACCACGCCACATCGCCGCTCAGCTCGTACGCCCGGCCCAGGTGGCCCTCGCCGGTCAGCACCGCGGCGGCGGCCGCCGCGTAGTCGGCGCGGGCCGCCGAGGCCACCCGGCCCTCGCCCGCGTTGGAGACGACCGCGCCGTGCGCGAGGACCGGCGCGAGGTTGGCCGTGTAGTTCTCGGTGTACCAGCCGTTGCGCAGGAAGGTGTACGGCAGGCCCGATTCGAGGATCAGCCGCTCGGTCACCCGGTGCTCGTCGGCGAGCGCGAAGTCGGCGTCCGGGCCGCCGAGGATGCCGGTGTAGGCGAGCTGGGCGACGCCCGCGGCCTTCGCCGCCTCGATCACCGCGGTGTGCTGCGGGACGCGCCGGCCGACCTCGCTGCCGGAGATCAGCAGCACCCGGTCGCCGGCTTCGAAGGCGCCGGCCAGGGTGGCGGGCTCGCTGTAGTCGGCGATGCGGAGCTCCACGCCCCGGGCGGCGAGGCCGGCCGCCTTCTCCTTGTCGCGTACGACGGCGGCGATCTCGCTCGCCGGTACCCGCGTGAGCAGGTCCTCGACGACGAGACGGCCGAGGGATCCGGTGGCTCCGGTGACGACGATGCTCATGGTGTGGCTCCTCATGCGTGGACGGAGAGCGGAGAGGGGGAAGGGGGGTCCGCTCTGGGGTCCACCTTACGGATAGCGCTAACCATGCGAAAGTACCCACTTTGAAGTAAGGTACTGTCATGGGAGTAAGTGTGAGAGTAGGTGTGGGAAGGGCTGGGGGTGCTGCCGTGGATGTCGCCGGGGAGCGCGGGCGGCGGGAGGCGGCGCGCGAGGCCATGTGCCCGCACCGGCTGGTGCTGGAGCACGTCACCAGCCGCTGGGGGGTCCTGGTCCTGGACGCGCTGCTCGACCGCTCGTACCGGTTCAGCGAGCTGCGCCGGGAGATCGGCAAGCTCAGTACGGTCAGCGAGAAGATGCTCGCCCAGACGCTTCAGACGCTGGAGCGCGACGGTTTCGTGCACCGGGACGCCAAGCCGGTGATCCCGCCCCGCGTCGACTACTCGATCACCCCGCTCGGCCGCGAGGCCGCCGAGCAGGTGCGGGCGCTGGCACGCTGGACCGACGTCCGGATGGCCGACGTGCAGCGCGCGCGGGCCGCCTACGACGCGGCCCGGCAGTCGTCCGGAGCCTAGGCCGTGTCCGTAAAGTCGATGGTTCGTTGCTCCGTTCGTGGTGCGTCGACATGAACT
>NZ_NNBJ01000002.1:0-251526 GCF_002803085.1 Streptomyces sp. CB01201
CGACATGCCGCCCACCACCGTCGCCAGCCGCAGCCGCAGGGCGCGGGCATACGGGGTCAGCGCATCGGTGACCTGCTGGGCCAGCTCACGCGTCGGCACCAGGACCAGGGCGAGCGGCTGGCGGGGCTCGGCGCGGCGGCCCGCGGTCCGGGTCAGCAGCGCGAGCCCGAAGGCCAGGGTCTTGCCGGAGCCGGTGCGGCCACGGCCGAGCACGTCACGACCCGCGAGGGAGTTCGGCAGCGTCGCACCCTGGATGGGGAACGGGACGCCGAGGCCCTGCTGGGTGAGTTCGGCCAACAGCTGCGGCGGGAGCGCCAGTTCGGCGAAGGTCTCGACGGGGGGCAGGGCCGGGGTCACCGTGACCGGCAGGGCGAACTCGCCCTGGGGGCCGGAGGACCGGCGGCCGTAGCCGCCCGAGCGGCCCGAGGAGCCGGAGCGGCCCGAGGAGCCGAAACGGCCGGCGGAGCCGGAGGACCCGAAGCGGCTGCCGCCGCGGGGGGCGCCGGAGCCGCCCGAGTTATTGGTACGGCTGTAGCGATCGTTCGTACGGGTGCGGTTCATGCGGAACCTTCCTTGATACGGCACGCATCGAGGAATTCCCGGGAAAAAGCACAGTACGGGGAATCGCAAGAACGAGCCGGGGCGGATGCGAAAGCGCATCGGGCCGAATTCGATATTCGGGGCGCATCGCTGTGATGAGGTGCGGGGGAATTCCCGGGCGCCGTGGGCGGACGGTCCGAGCCGTGCGGTGGGCGCGCCGTGGATCCGGGGCGTGCGGTGCCGCGCGGTGCGCGGCGGGTGCGTTCTCGCCGGTCAGGTGCTCACGGCGGGACGGGCGCGCAGCCGGCGCGGCGGGCGCGAGGGCCGGCGGGTGGGGCGGTCGGGCCCGGAAACGCGACGAGCCGGGGCCCGCACCCCAAGGTGCGGGCCCCAGCTGCGCAGTGCGTGTCGACGATCAGGCCGGAACGATGTTCTCGGCGGTCGGGCCCTTCTGGCCCTGCGCGATGTCGAAGTTGACCTTCTGGCCTTCCTGGAGCTCACGGAAGCCCTGGGCGGCGATGTTCGAGTAGTGGGCGAACACGTCCGGACCGCCGCCGTCCTGCTCGATGAAGCCGAAGCCCTTTTCTGCGTTGAACCACTTCACGGTACCGGCAGCCATGTCATTCTCCTTGGGGCAATTTCGGAGCCCGCACCGTGCGAACTCCGCGTCACTGTGATGATTGCCCTGCTGGGAACCACAACTGCAACTGATATCGACAGTAGCACGGTGCAATCCCGGAAGCATGGTCAATAATTCTGCTCGGCCGGTCGCGCAAGAAATTCTCCTGAGGCCGCAGCCATTAATTCTTGTACGGCCGCGACAGATATACGCGTACCGCGGTGAGGGGCGCGAGGCGTTTTCCGGTGCGGCGCAACGGCTCGGCGCCGCCGGCGGGTTGGGCCGAGGGGGAGCCCGCGGGCCGTGCGCTGACTACTCTGCACGGGTGACCACCGAGTTGACCTTGCTTACGCGCGTCGCCTACCGCGGCCAGGAGGTGACCGCGCCGCGGCTGCGCGGTCTCCTCGCGCTGCTCGCCGAGGACCTGCGGGCCGGATGCAGCACCGCGCGGCTCGTCGAGGGGCTGTGGGACGACGAACTGCCGGAGCGGCCCGGCAAGGCGGTCCAGGTGCTGGTGTCGCGACTGCGCTCGCAGCTCGGCCCCGAGGTCGTCGCCAGCACCCCGGCCGGCTACCGCCTGGCCCTCACCGAGGAGCAGGTCGACAGCTCCGCACTGCCGCTGCGCGCGGCGGCCGCCGAGGCGCGGGCCCGCGCCGGTGCGCACGCCGAGGCGCTCGCCGAGGCGGAGGCCGGGCTCGCCCTGTGGGACGGCGTCGTGGCGAGCGGGGACGGCGAGGACCTGCACGACCCCGTGGCCGCGCTGCGGCTCGCGCGCGCAGGCGCCCACCGCACCCTGGTGCGCTGCCGTGCGCTCGCGCTCGCCCGGCTCGGCCGCAAGGCCGACGCGGTCCGGCCGCTGGCCCAGCTCGCACGCGAACTGCCGCGCGACGAAGAGGTGTTGGCCGAGCTGCTGCGCTGCGAGGCCGCCACCGCGGGCCCGGCCGCCGCCCTCACCCGGTACGACCTCTACCGCCGCGCCCTGCGCGACGAGCTGGGCGCCGACCCGGGCGGTGAACTGACCGCTCTGCACCAGGAGTTGCTGCGCGGCGAGGCCCCCCTCGTACGCCACGGGGTGCTGCACGAGCCGAACCCGCTGCTCGGCCGGGACGGCGATCTCGCCGCGATCGGCGGGCTCCTCGACAGCGCCCGGGTCGTCACCGTCGCCGGGCCCGGCGGCCTCGGCAAGACCCGGATCGCCCATGCGGTGGGCCGCCGGGCCACCCAGCGGGTGGTCCACTTCGTGGCACTGGCCGGTGTCACCGCCGACGACGACGTGGTCGCCGAGGTCGCCTCGGCGCTCGGCGCGACCGCGGTGCGCAATCTGCCCGGGACCGCCGGGGTCGTCGCGGGCATCGTCGGGGCGCTCGGTCCCGGCCCCGCGCTCCTGGTGCTCGACAACTGCGAGCACGTCATCCGGGGCGCCGCCGAACTGGTGCGGGCCCTGGTCTCCGGCTCCAGGGAACTGCGGGTGCTCGCCACCAGCCGCGCCCCGCTCGGCCTGACCTCCGAGTCGGTGTACGCGCTGCCCGAGCTGGGCCTGGTGTCGACGGTCGAGCTGTTCCGCCAGCGGGCCCGGGCCGCCCGGCCGGACGCCGAGCTGCCCGAGCGGGCCGTCGAGGAGCTGTGCCGCCAGCTGGACGGCCTGCCGCTCGCGGTGGAGCTGGCGGCCGCGCGCGTACGGGTCCTGTCCGTGCCGGAGATCGCGCGCCGGCTGCGGGACCGGTTCGCGCTGCTGCGCGGCGGCGGCCGTGACGTGCCCGAGCGGCACCGCACCCTGCGGGCCGTCGTCGAGTGGAGCTGGAACCTGCTCGAACCCGAGGCGCAGGCGGCCCTGCGGGTCCTGTCGGTGTTCCCGGGCGGCTTCAGCGAGGCCGCGGCCGAGCACGTCCTGGGCGACGACGACGCGCTGTTCCTGCTGGAGCAGCTCGCCGACCAGTCGCTGATCAAAGCGGCCGACACCACGTCCGGCGTCCGCTTCCACATGCTGGAGACCGTGCGGGAGTTCAGCGCGGGACGCCGCGAGGGGGCCGCCGAGGAAGAGGCCGTAACCGACCGGTTCCTCGCCTGGGCGAGGGACTTCGGGCGGGCCCACCACGACGCCCTGTTCAGCGCCGACTCGCTGCGGTCCTGGGAGCTCACCCGCGCCGAACAGGACAACCTCTCCCTCGCGCTGCGGCACGCGCTGGCCCGCGACGACGGCCCGGCCCTGGCGGGCCTGACCGCGGTCCTCGCCTCGCTGTGGGCCACCGACTCCAACTACAGCCGGCTGACCGGTATCGCCGCCGACACGGCGGGTCCGCTCTCGCACTTCCGGCCGGGCCCCGACGACATCGAGACCGCCCGCAGCGCGGCCGTGGTGTGCACGCTCAGCCTCTTCATGGGCTACGGGCCGCACGCGGTACGGCAGTTGGTGACGCTGCGGGCACTGCCGGCCGTCGAGCCCGACACCCTGATGCGGGCCCTCGACACGGTGCTCCGCACCCTGCCCGAGGTGCATCCACCGCACTACGAGCGGCTGTTGGAGCTGTGCGGCTCCGGGAACGTACTGCTCGCGGGGGTCGCCGAGTGCTTCGCCAGCTATGTCTGGGAGTACGAACTCGATGTGGACCGGTCCCTCGAATCGGCCCGCCGGGCCCTCAACGCCCTGACCTCGCTGGGCAATCCGGCCACCGAGATGCTCGGCCACGGCCGCATCAGCGAGCTGTGCTTGCAGACCGAGCGCGGCGACGAGGCGTACCGGCATCTGATGGCCGCGATGCAGGTCCTGGAGCGCAGTGGCGACTGGTCGGACGCGGCCGGCTGGTACGACGCGGCCGGGGTGCGCTGGGCGCTGGTCCTGGCCTGTCTCCAGCGCGGCGAGATCGACGAGGCGGAGCGCTGGCTGGAGCTCGCGGCCTTGGAGCGGGCGCCGGAGCCGACGCAGGTCTTCAGTACCGAGCTGGGCTCCCGGGCGGAGATCGCCCTGCTCAGGGGGCTGACCGAGGTGGGGCTCGGGCTGTGGCGGCAGGCGGTGGCGCAGCTGAGCGAGGCCGACGCGCTGTATCCCGACGACCCGTTCGTCGGCACGTGGGCGATGCAGATCCAGTCGACGGCCGTCGCCGCCCACGCCCGGCACGGCCGCCTCGAACCGGTCGCTGCCCTGGCCGATCAACTGACCGACCATGCACGGGAGTTGTTGTCGAGGGCGCCGGACGAGGGCGGTCCGGTCGCGCTTCCGGTGTCCGGCACGATGCTGCTCGCCATCGGCCTGGCCGAGCTGGCGCGGGGCGAGACCTCGGGCGTGCGGCTGCTCGCGCTCGCCGAACGGATGCGGGTG
Source organism: Streptomyces sp. CB01201 (assembly GCF_002803085.1). Taxonomy (GTDB): domain Bacteria; phylum Actinomycetota; class Actinomycetes; order Streptomycetales; family Streptomycetaceae; genus Streptomyces; species Streptomyces hundungensis. The sequence goes on from NZ_NNBJ01000002.1 coordinate 4,476, forward strand.
CACCGGGACTTCCCGACGATGTCCGCGGCCCGGGCCCGGCGGTCCGCCGAGGACGCCGACGGGGCGGCGTACGCCGACGCGGTGTCGGAGTACGCCGCCCTGGGGCGCGCGGAGCTGGAGCAGGCCGCCGCTCTGGTGCTGCGCGGCATCAGCGCTGCGGGTCGCTGTTGAACTTGGCCTTCGACCAGAAGTAGCCGAGCACGGTGAGCCCGAGCGACCAGGCGATGGCGAGCCAGCCGTTGTTGCCGATCTCCGTGCCGAGGAGCAGGCCGCGCAGGGTCTCGATGGCCGGGGTGAACGGCTGGTACTGGGCGATCGGCTGGAACCAGCCCGGCATCGAGTGCAGCGGCACGAAGGCGCTGGACAGCAGCGGCAGCAGGATCAGCGGCATCGCGTTGTTGCTGGCGGCCTCGGCGTTCGGGCTGATCAGGCCCATGCCGACGGCGATCCAGGTCAGCGAGAGGGCGAAGAGCACGAGCAGTCCGAAGGCGGCGAGCCACTCGATCACGGTGGCGTCCGTGGAGCGGAAGCCGATGGCCACGCCGACGGCGCCGACCAGCACCACGCTCAGGATCGACTGGAGCACGCTGCCGATCACATGGCCCACGATCACCGAACCGCGGTGGATGGCCATGGTCCGGAAGCGGGCGACGATGCCTTCGGTCATGTCGTTGGAGACGGAGATCGCGGTGCCGACGACGGTGCTTCCGATGGTCATCAGAAGCAGGCCGGGGACGATGTAGGCGATGTACTTGGCGCGGTCGGGACCGCCGCCGCCGATGCCGACGCTCATGGTGTCGCCGAAGATGTAGACGAAGAGCAGCAGCAGCATGATCGGCGTGAGCAGCAGGTTCAGGGTGAGCGACGGATAGCGCCGGGCGTGCAGGAGGTTGCGGCGCAGCATCGTCGAGGAGTCGCGCAGGGCGAGGGAAAGGGAGCTCATCGCAGGTTCTCCTTCAGGGCGGCGGAGGCGGCGGCGGGGGCCGGGACGGTCGCGGCCGGGGTGGCGGGGTCGGTGGTGGGGTGGCTGGTCAGGGCGAAGAACACGTCGTCGAGATCCGGGGTGTGCACGGTCAGCTCGTCCGCCTCGATATCGGCCGAGTCCAGCCAGTCGAGGATGGCCCGCAGCTCGCGCTGGCTGCCGCCGCTGGGGATCTGGAGCGACAGCGACTCGTCGTCGCGGGCCGCCTCGCGCAGGGCCGCGGCCGCGTTCTCGTACTCCCGCGGTCCGGTGAACCGGAGCCGGACGTGGCCGCCGGGGACCAGCCGCTTGAGCTCGTGCGCGGTGCCCTGGGCGACGAGCCTGCCGCCGTTCAACACCGCGATGCCATCGGCGAGTTGGTCGGCCTCGTCCAGGTACTGGGTGGTGAGGAACACGGTCACGCCGCCCGCGACGAGGCCGCGGATGATGTTCCACATGTTGTGCCGGCTGCGCGGGTCGAGACCGGTGGTCGGCTCGTCGAGGAAGATGATCCGCGGGCTGCCGACCAGGGTCATCGCGATGTCGAGGCGCCGGCGCATGCCGCCCGAGTAGGTGGACGCGGGCTTCTTCGCCGCCTCCACCAGGTCGAAGCGCTCCAGGAGTTCGGCGCTGACCCGGCGGCCCTCGCGGCGCGAGAGGTGGTTCAGGTCGGCCATCAGGAGCATGTTCTCCTCGCCGGTGATCAGGTTGTCCACCGCCGAGAACTGCCCGGTGACCCCGATCGCGGCGCGCACCGCCTGCGGGTCGGTGGCCAGGTCGTGGCCGCCGACGCGCAGCGCCCCGGCGTCGGCGGAGACGAGGGTGGAGAGGATCTGCACCGCGGTGGTCTTGCCGGCGCCGTTCGGGCCGAGCAGCGAGAAGACGGTGCCGGCCGGGACGGCCAGGTCGATGCCGTCGAGGACGGTCTTGTCCCCGTAGGCCTTGCGAAGCCCGGTGGCCTCGATGGCGAGTTCGTGCGTCGTCGTTGTCATGCCGCAGAGCTTGCGGCCGACCCGGTTCAACGCGGTTTCAGGCCGGTTTCAGCAGCTCTCGGGGGGTGAGAGCGCCCTGTGTGAGGCTGTCCGCCGAGGGGGCGGGCGCCCGGCATACAGTGGCGCGGCCAGGCAGAACAGAGGTCGAGGGAGAGTCGTGTCATGACGGTCCGCCTTGTGGTGGTCTCGCCCGCCTTCAGCCGGTCGCTGCGGGAGGCGCGCTTCGACGACGACGGCCCGCTGGAGGACGCCGGGCTCGCCGCGGCCCGCGCGGCGGCGGCCGCACTGCCCGCCGTCGAACGGCTGCTGGCCTCGTCGACGGCCCGCTGCCGCGAGACGGTTGCGGCACTCGGCGGGGCGGCGGACGTGGCCGAGCCGGCCGGACTTGCCGCCCTGGACGTGGGCCGCTGGCGCGGGCTGACCCTGGCCGAGGTCGGCGCGGCCGAGCCGGCGGCGGTGGGCGCCTGGCTCGCCGACCCGTCGGCCGCGCCGCACGGCGGCGAGTCGGTGGCCCAGCTGTGCGCGCGGGCAGGCGCCTGGCTGGACGGGGCCGCCGAGGACGGCGGGCGGGCGCTCGCGGTGGTGGAACCCGAGATCGTACGGGCCCTGGTGCTGCGGGCGTTGGACGCGCCGTTGTCCGCGTTCTGGCGGATCGATGTGCCGCCGCTGACCGCCACGGAGCTGAGCGGCCGCGCCGGGCGCTGGAATCTGCGGGCCGGGCGGCCGCTGTGAGGACGGGGCGGCTCGTTCGGCCCTGACCTGCGCGAACATGGCCCTTCGGCCTGCGGGACCGGCTCAGCCGCCCGGTCCGGAGGGTCCGTTCAGACTGGTCCGGAGGATCCGTTCAGACCGGTCCGGACGGTCCGTTCAGAGGGATATCCACTCCTTCGACGTGGTCACCGCGTCCAGTACGTCGGGCAGCGGCTCGGTGCCGAGGCCCGGGCCCGTCGGGACGTCCAGATGGCCGTCGGCCAGGACGAAGGGCTCGGTGATGTCGGTGGCGAAATAGCGGTGGGAGCCGGAGGTGTCGCCGGGCAGCGTGAAGCCGGGGAGCGCTGCGAGGGCGACGTTGGCGGCCCGGCCGATGCCGGTCTCCAGCATGCCGCCGCACCACACCGGGACACCGTGGGCGCGAGCCACGTCGTGGATGCGGCGGGCCTCCAGATAGCCGCCGACGCGGGCCGGCTTGACGTTGATGACCGAGCACGCGCCGAGCGAGATGGCCGCCGCCGCGTGTGCCGCCGACTCGATGGACTCGTCCAGGCAGATCGGCGTACGCAGCAGACGGGCGAGCTGGGCGTGCTGTACCAAGTCGTCGTTGGCCAGCGGCTGTTCGATGAGCAGTAGCCCGAACTGATCCAGTTTCGCCAGGTGTTGGGCGTCCACGAGTGTGTAGGCGGCGTTCGCGTCGACCTGGAGCAGCAGCTCGTCGCCGAAACGCTCGCGCACGGCGCGTACGGGCTCGATGTCCCAGCCCGGCTCGATCTTCAGTTTGATCCGGACATAGCCCTCGGCCACATAGCGTTCGACGGCGTCCAGGAGTTCGGGGACGGAGTCCATGATGCCGACCGACACCCCGCACGGCACCCGGTCCCGTGCCGCACCGAGATAGGAGCCGAACGACTCGCCGGTGGCGCGGAGTTGGGCGTCGAGAACCGCGCTCTCCAGGGCCGACTTCGCCATGCGGTGCCCGGTGAAGGGTTCGAGGGCGCGGCCCACGGCAGCCGCGTCCACGCCGTCCTTGGGCAGGGCGGGGACGAGGAACCTGCGCAGCACGTCCTGGGCGCCGTCGACGTACTCGGAGCAGTACCGCGGCTCCGACATCGCGGCGCACTCGGCCCAGCCCTCGCCGTCCGGCGTGACCACGCGGACGAGCAGGACGTCACGACTGGTCTCGATGCCGAAGGAGGTACGGAACGGGGCGACGAGCGGCATCGCGATCCGGCGCAGCTCGATGCCGGAGATCTTGGTCAGGGTCACGGGGTGCTCCCGGTGGAGAGGGGATCGGGGGTGGGGGTGGCGGCGCGGTGGACGACATAGCCGCGCCGGTCGTGGAGGCCGAGCACGCGGGCGCCGTCGGCGAGCAGGTCCCCCAGGGTGTGGCGGACCGCGTGCCGCCAGGCGCGGGCGCCCGCGGGGTCGGCGCGGCGCAGGCCCTCGATGTCGCCGGGCAGCTCGATGACCACGAACTCCCCTTGCGTGTCCTGGAGTTGGGGGTGGCCGTCGCTGTCGCGCAGGAGGGGGACGGCGCCCGGGGGCAGCGCGATGCCTGGGATGCCGGGGGCCGGGAGCGGGGCGGTCAGGTCCCAGGCGGCGAGGACCCGGTCGGATTCGTCGCCGCCGTTGATGGCGTCGCCCATCGCGCCGTAGAAGGAGCGCAGATATTCCTCGGGGCGGGCGCCGAGCTTGGTGAGGTTGAAGTGGGCGTTGCGGCGGATCAGCGGGTCGTATGTCCAGGTGATCCGCTTCAGGCCGCGTGCCAGGGCCCACTGGCGCTGGTGCAGCTTGAGGGCGAGCCCGATGCCCCGGCCGGCGGTGGCGCCCGCGATGCCCGTGATGTGGGAGTGCAGGGTGATCCCGGCGGGCTCGCCGAGGAAGGCCACGGATGCCCCCACCAGGCGGCCGTTCTCATAGGCGCCGACCACATAGTTCCCGGCGTGCGCCAGGGCGCGCATGATCTCGGCGGAGATGGGGGACCGGCCGGGCGCGGTGCCCCAGATCTCCGCGTACAGGCGGGTGACGGCGTCCAGTTCGGCCATGGTGTGGAGCTCGCGGACCGCGAGGGCGGCCTCGGGGGCGGCCTCGGGGGCGGTCACAGGAGGGCTCCCACGAGATCGGCGAGGAGCCGGGTGCGGGGCGGCATCGCGGCGGTCACCACATGCTCGTGGTCGGCGTGGGCCCCGTCGCCGACCGCGCCGAGCCCGTCCAGGGTGGGGCAGCCGGCCCCGGCCGTGAAGTTGCCGTCCGACGCGCCGCCGACGGAGGCCTGTGCCAGCGTGCCGAACCCGGCGTCGGACGCCAACTTCGATGCGAGGGCGAACAGTTCGGCCGAGCTCTCCGGGTGCAGCGGCGGCCGGTTGGGGCCGCCGTCCACGTCGAGGCGGGCGCCGGGGTGGTGGGGTGCGAGGGAGCGGATGAGCTCGTCGACGGCCTGCTGCGCGGCCGGGGTCGGCACGCGGACGTCGATGCTCAGCTCGGCACGGGCCGGGACGGTGTTGGTGGTGGTGCCGGCCGACATGACCGTGGGCGTCATGGTGGTGCCGGGACCCGTACGGGCGGTCACGGTGTCGGTGAGGGTGCTCAGGGCGAGGAGGTGGTGGGCCAGTTCGGTGGCGGCGTTGATGCCCTTCTCGGGGTCGAGCCCGGAGTGGGCGGCTCGCCCGTGCGCGGTGAGCTGGTAGTGGGACACGCCCTTGCGCGCGGTCTTCAGGGCGCCGCCGGCGGCCGAGGCCTCCAGGACGAGGGCGGCCCGGCAGGCCCGCGCGGTGTCCTCGATGAGCGCGCGCGAGGTGTCCGAGCCGACCTCCTCGTCACCGGTCACCACCACGCAAACGCCTTCCAGGGAACGCAGTTGGGCCAATGCGTGGAACATCTGGACCAGGCCCGCCTTCATGTCGAAGACGCCCGGCCCGCGGGCGACGCCCTCGCGCAGCGAGAAGGGGTGCGTGGCGAGGGTGCCGATCGGCCACACGGTGTCGTGGTGGCCGAGGAGCAGCACCCGCGGCGTCCCGAAGCTCCACCGCAGATGACTCACCCCGCCGCGCACGAGCGTCTCGGGCCGCGCCCCGAGCAGCCGCGCGCCCTGCCCGGCGACGACCCGGGCGCTGCGGGCCACGGCCGTGTGGTCGGCGGAGTACGACTCGCACGACACGAGCTCTTCGAGATCCGCGAGCATCGCGGCGAGCGACGGCAACGGCGACGGAGACGGCGCTGTTGACGGTGACGGCGCTGTTGACGGTGACGGTGACGGTGACGGTGACGGTGGCGGCGTGGAACGGGCAATGGGATCGGCCTGCACGAGGGGAGCCTCCAGAAGGTGGGATCCCCGCCACGCTAGGCGGCCCGGCCGAGCGGGAGTTGGTGCTTCGGGCACGAACCCCGGCCGCGCGTTCGTGCGCCGCCACCAAACCGGACCGCCAGGGGTCGTGGCTCAAGGGCGAGCCCGCCGGCCGAGGGGCCGTACGCCGAGGGGCCGCACACCCGCGAGTGTGCGGCCCCTCGGCGTACGGGTGGGCGCGGGATCAGGCGGCCGCGAGGGAGATCTCAGTCGACTTGATCAGTGCGACGACGGACGAGCCGGCCGTGAGGGAGAGCGCCTCGACCGCGTCCTTGGTGATGGCGGAGGTCAGCTCGCCACCCTCGACGTCGACCTTGACGGACGCCATGGCGCCACCGGTGGCCACGTCGGCGACGGTGCCGGCGATCTGGTTGCGGATGGACAGGCCCTCGACCGGGCCGGTCGCGAGCGACACCTCGGTGGACTTCACGAGGGCCTTGACCGCGGAGCCCTCGGCGAGACCCAGATCCTTGACGGCCTCGGCGGTGATCGCGGCGGTGATGTTCTGGCCGCCGGCCAGGCGGACCTTGACCGTCGCCATGGCCTCACCGGTGGTGACGGCGGTGACGGTGCCGGCGATCTGGTTGCGGATGCTCAGGCTCATGAAAAAACGCCTCACAGAGAGTTCGTACGGGCTTCGTGCGGGATTGCGCGGGATTGTCGGGCTGGGGGCCCGCGGTGCTTCACACGCTAATGCCGCGAAAGGGACTCGGCGCGGAGGGCGTCGCATCCGCGACCCCGAATGGCTCTTGTGCCTCGCAGAACATACGACCCCGGAGGTCACCGGTTTTTCGGGACCTGCGACCCGGTGCGATGGGGGCCGTTCGGCGCCGGTTCTCGCAGGTGCTGCTGGTAAGGGGCCGACCTTCGCCCAGCGCACCGGACCGAGGTGCGGGCCATGCGGTCGTGGCGCCCGCGAGGTGCGCGGCCGGTGTGCGAGGCTGCCGATGTCCCCGGATGCGGGGTCCCAGCCGCCCCGAGCTGGGCCCGGCCGAGCCGCCCGGAGTCTGGCCGGACGAGCCGCCCGGAGTCGGGCCGGACGGGCGGGCTGGAGTCGGGCCGGACGGGCGGGCTGGAGCGAGATGCTGCGGCGATCGGTGCTGTTGCGGGCGGCCGCCGCTGCCCTGCCCGCCGGGGGTTCGCCGCCCGGTGGGCCACCGGCCGCGCGGGCCGCCGGGAGGCCGGGGGCGCGGGGCGGATCCGGGGCCGCCGGGAGGCCGGAAGTGCGGGACGGATGCGAGGATGGTGGCAGGCCTGTGGTGCTGGGCGGAACCGAGCGCGGCGGCGACCTCGTCGTACGCAAGGTGGCCGATCTGACCGGACCCGGGATCACGACGCGCTTCCGTATGGACGCGACCGATCTCGGCATCCCCGTCCGGGCACCGGACGGGCGGCTCCTGTTCGTGTTCGGGGACACCTTCGAGGAAGCCAGGGTCGGTGGCGGCTGGTGGCGTTCGCCCGTCGCGCTCTACGGACGTATGTCGCCGGACGGTGAACTGGGCTCCGGACAGGGCGAGTTGGGCAGCAGGGTCGTCTGGACGGGGGCCGTGGGCGGGCGGCACGCCCAGCAGCTGAGGCCGTACGCGCACGACGGCCCGTCGTTCTCGACCGTGCTGCCCACGGACGTGATCACCATCGGCACCGACATGTATCTGCACGTGGCGGTGCACCAGGGCTTCGGCAATGTCCGCTGGAGCGAGATCTGGCGCTCGCGCGACACGGGGGAGACCTGGCACCCCACCCCCGCCCGCTTCCCCGGCACCCTGCACGGCGGGATGTTCCAACTCCTCACCTGGGCACTCGCCGACGACGGATACGTCTACGTGCTGTCGACCGGCTTCCAGCGGGACAAGCCGGCCCTCCTGCACCGGGTCCCCGCCGAGCGGATCACCGATCCTTCCGCCTACCGGTCCTGGGGCCGGCGGGCAGGGCGGTGGTGGGCGCGGGGGCGGCGGGACCGGGGCTGGGCGTGGGGCGGCCGGCCCACCCCGGTCCTGTCCGGCAGGGTGGGGGAGATGTGCCTGCGGCCGCTCGACGGCCGCTGGCTCCTGACCTGGTTCGACGAAGGCGGCTACCGCATCGACGCCCTCGTCCTCGACACCCCCGCCTCCGTGTGCGAGACCACCGACGCGGACCGCGTGACCCTGATCCGGGGCGGCGCCTGGGGCCAGGAGGACGACACGCACGTGGCGCAGCTCTACGGCGGCTATGTCATCCCCGGTTCGACCCTCGACGACCTGCACCTCACGGTCAGCCAGTGGAACACCGCGGCCGGCTGGCCCTACCGCGTCATGCACTTCCGGGTCCGGGGCCTGACCGGCACCCCTGACCCGCCAACCCCCTGACCCGCCAACCCCCTGACCCGCCAACCCCCTGACCCGCTGCCGCTGCGGCTGGCCGCGTGCCCGCACGCTGTGGTGCCGCCTGGCCCTAGGCGGAATCCCGGGCGGACGTCTGGGGGAAGAGGCCGGGCCGGGCCGGGCCGAGGGGGCCGGCCGTGGTGGCCAGGAGGCGCCGGGCCTCGGCGCTGTCGGTGTGGGGCGGGACGACCAGTAGGTCCCAGCGCCCGCGGCCCGGTGCGAGGAGGCAGAGCGTGTTCCGGGCGTGCCGGCTGGTGGCCCGGTGCAGTTGGATCACCTGGTTGGCGACGAGGATCCGACCGGGGAAGGACGACCACATGGCCGGGTTCACCGTCACATGGGCGATCTGCGGCCAGGAGTGGGGCAACGCCGCGATCAGGCCCGGCAGTTCGGCCGTCAGATCGTCCGAACGGGGCCACCAGGCGCCATCGATGCGGTGGGGGCCGCTGCCCTCCGGTGTCAGGCGCAGGCGTACCGGGCGCAGGGACGATCCGGTGCGGAGTGCCGTGGTCATCGGGTCCGCCCGGTCGGGCCGTTCGGGCCGTTCGGGCCGTTCATGCAGAGAAGCTGCATCGGGGTGCGAACGGGGTCCGTACGCGGCGGACTTCGCCGTGGCCAGGGGCGGTCCGGCGGACGGGGCGGACGGGGGCGAGCCGACGGCCGGGCAGGGCGGTGGCCCGTCGGATGCCCGAGAGGAGTCCGTCGCGGGTCCGACGGGGGGCAGCGGCAGGGAACTGGCGTTCATGGTGGGCTCCTTGGCCTCGGCTCGGCCGCGGCGTGGCCGGCCTCGGCATGGGTTCGGTGGTCGGTCCGGCCGGGGCTGGGGCCAGGGAGGGGTGGGGCGGAGGGTCGGGCCTGGTGGGGGGACGGACCAGGGGGGGATCTGGTCCGGCTTCCTCCCCGGGCCGGGTTCGGTGGGTACGGGGCCGGCTCCCTCCGGGTCAGGTCTGGTGGGTACGGGGCCGGCTCCCTCCGGGTCAGGTCTGGTGGGGGACCGGGCCCGGCTTGTTGTTCGAGCCGGGGGCGTGGACGGTCTTGGCCAGTTCGACCGGGTGCGGACTCGGTGGCGCTCCCGCGGCCGCCGATTCCCGGCTGAGGAAGGCGCCCAGTTCGCCGATCGTGCTCATCAGGGGCGCGGGGAAGACGACGGTGGTGTTCTTGTCGACGCCGATCTCCACGAGGCTTTGCAGGTTGCGGAGTTGGAGCGCCAGAGGGTGGGCCATCATGGTGTCGGAGGCGTCCCCGAGCGCTGCCGCGGCGAGCGATTCGCCCTGGGCGTTGATGATTTTGGCTCGCTTCTCGCGCTCGGCCTCGGCCTGCCGGGCCATCGCGCGTTTCATACTGTCCGGCAGCTGGATGTCCTTGAGCTCGACCAGGGTGACCTCCACGCCCCACTCCGCGGTGGAGACGTCGAGGATCTCGCGGATGCCGAGGTTGATGCGGTCGGTCTCCGACAGCGTCTCGTCGAGAGTGTGCTGGCCGACAACCTTGCGCAGGGTGGTCTGCGCGATCTGGTTGATCGCGGCGTTCACGTTCTCGATGGCGATGACGGACTTCACGGCGTCCACGACGCGGAAGTAGGCCACGGCCGAGACGTCCACACTGACGTTGTCGCGCGTGATGATGCCCTGCGACTGGATCGGCATCGTCACGATGCGCAATGACACCCGGTGCAGGACGTCGACCAGGGGAATGATGGTCCGCAGCCCGGGAGCCCGCGTGCCGGACAGCCGGCCGAGCCGGAAGAGCACTCCTTGCTCGTACTGCTTGACGATCTTGAGGGTCAGGGCCAGTGCGAGCAGCAGAAGGACGGCGAAGGCGACGATGAGCGTGATCAGAAGCTGCATGGGGGCGCTCCCGCGGGTGAGGCCCCACCAGGACCGGGGCGTTGGGGTTCGGGTCGGCGAGGCGCGGCGCCCGTCATGCGGGCCGCGGCGGGTCGGGTCGGCGGGTCGGGGCCGATCCGGCCGGGTCGGCCCGGTTGGGAACCCGCTGGGTCGCGTCACTGGGGGTTCCTCGGACGCCGGGGTGGAAGCGGCTGTAACGGTGGAGGACGATCCGCTCGGCGTGCTGAGCGTTGAGGAGGTGGATCACGCGTGCCGCCATGACGATCAGCAGCAGCGTGATGACGATGGTCAGAGCCGTGGTCATGGCGGTCACATCCCCATCAGGGGTCGGTCGGGGCGCGCCTGGCCGGTGGCCGCGTAGGTGGAGGAGGCGCCACCCTCGTACTCCCACGCCTCTTCCCGGTCCTGCAAGCGGTCGGCCGCCGAGGTGTCGTGCGGGACCGTCGCCGTGTCGTCCGCGTGCGGGACCGGCGACGGCACCGCGTCGTGCCGGCCAGGCAGCGGGACCATGTCGTGCCGGACCGGCTCCGCTTCGCGCACGGCCGCCTCCGCGGCGCCCACGGCCGCCTCCGCTGTCATGAGCGCGGTCGCCGTGAGCTGCGGGCCGGTGCTGTCGGTCGCGGCGGCCATCAGACGGGCGGCCGCGGCGGGGCCGGTTTCCGGCGGGATGACGAGGAGGTCCCAGCGTCCGGCCGTATAGGACAGCAGCAGGAGCTTGTGCGGGTCCTGCTCGTCCTTGAACCAGCCCGCCTTCACGACGTGCCCGGGTACGGGAATCCTCCGCGGGACGACCGGCCAGTGCTGGGGGTTCACCGCGACGCGCGTGATCCGGCCCCACCTCGGGGCCAGGGCGTCGATGAGTGCCGGCAGTTCACGCAGCAGGTCCCGGGACCGGGGCCACCAGGCGCCGTCCAGGAGGCCGGGGGTGCTGCCGGGGGGTTTCAGTGCGATACGTGCCGCAGGGCGTACGGAAGGCTCGGCCAGAGGAGGACGCCGGTCGATCGCGGTCGCGGACATGGCGCGAACCTGTCTCCGGGAACACCGTCCACGGACAGACGGCACCCGGTGCTTTTGCTCAACCGAGAACGACGTCAGCGTGGAAGCCAGTGTGCGAAATGCTCCCGGTTCCTCAACGGTACTCCTCGGCGCGGGCGAGGGGTGGCTCGCGGCGGCCGAGGAATCCCGGCGCAAGGCGGGGCCGACCCGGGTCGGACCCGGGTCGGCTCTGGGGCCGACCTTCGGACGACAGCCAACGCCGTCGTCGCGGGCTAATGGCATCCGGCCGAGGCCACCCCCTGCCGGGCCGCGTCCACGGTCGCGTACCGCGGAAAGGCGCCGGTGAGGTCGACGGCTCGCAGCAGCAGTCCGACGGCGCGCCCGGAGTAGACCAGGCGCAGCCATCCGGTGCGGTCCAGGCATCTCGCGCGCGTGGTGCACAGGGGGCCGAGGGCGGTGCAGTCCATGAACGTCACATCGGTCAAGTCGGCTACGAGATAGGGAATGCGGTTGCCCCGCTGGGCTTCGGCCAGCTTGCCTGCCAGGAGCGGGGTGGTCAGGATGTCGAGCTCGCCGGTTGCCCGGATCACCCGGTACCCCTGCGAGAGATCGGCGGTCGTGCCCATGTGGGCCGGCTCCTCATGACGTACTGCGTACGGGTGGGACGGAGTGGTCTGCGGAGGGGAGGGCCGGAGTCTGGGGCGCCCGCAATGAGCACAGTACGGCTTCGGGTTGACGCGGCGGTTCCGTCCGTCTCAGGTGCCGGAAATGAGCACGAACTGCTCATGCTCATCCGCTCGTTGTCGCAACCTGGCCGTTTTGGGCACCGATCCGGACCCGTCGTGTCGGCCGCCACCCCGCCCCCGCCGGCCCGTCCGGACGTGGGGCACCCGAGTGTCGGGTCCGTAGTGATCTGAGCGGAACCGGCCAACTCCGTTCCAAGGTGGCCGTGTTGTCACTGTTCGTACGCCTGCGCCGACCACCAGGATCGAGGGTGACGAGCCCGTCACGGAAGGTCATCGCCGGGCGGGTGCACCGCCGTGCCGCAACGGACTGCGGCGGTGGAATCGATCAGCGAGAGGGGACACCATGAGCGGCTCCCAGCAAGCTGCCCCATCCGACCTCCGTGCCGATGTCAGGTACCGCACCGACGGCAAGCACACGCTGTACGGCATCGGTCTGCGGTGGCGGATCGGGGAGAACGCCGCCGATCAGGGGGCGTGGCCGCCTCCCGAGGACTGGAACAACGGGGAAGCGCCCTATCCGCACGAGTACGAGGTGTGGATCAATGGTGAGGTGTGCCAGACGGTCTTCCTCCACTGGCCGGCCTGGGACTGGGCGCCGTCCAACTCGCACTGGGTGGACCTGGGTGAGGAGCCGGGTGCCGAGTACCGGGTGAAGATCCGGGCCAAGTCCGACGGCGGCTTCACCGCGTTCACCGACGAGGTGACGGTCGGCTCGGACCACGCCCGCCCGTGGTCGGCCCCCCGGCTGCCCCGGGGCGAACGGAGGAGCGTCGACGCGGGACCGCGGCACGGAACGGTCAACCACCCGCGCAGCCGCGCGGCCGTCGCGATCCGGGACTCGGACCCGTCGCGGATCTGTGTCGAGGCGCGGCGCCTCAACACCAGCACCACCTGGCAGGAAGTCATCCCGGGAGCTGCCCGGATGCTCGACGACTACCCGTGGAACAACGGGCAGAGGTATCTGGAGTACCGCAAGTTCTTCGAGGGTGCCACCGTCCCGTCCACGGGCAACGAGGCCTTCCGCGGCCTGGACCTGGCACCGGACGACACCCTCGGGGAGTGGCCGCTGACCGAGCTGGACACCTCGGCCCCCACCCAGACCTTCAGCTACGACTACACGGCGTACCACACGAACGAGACCTGGTCCCACCGGTGGTTCGTCACCCGCGCGGACTGGGATGCCGCCGGCGGCCTCCGCTGGGAGGACCTGGAGCCGATCCCCTTCCTGGTCGAGGTGCAGGGCTCGCACCATGAAGAGGAGTCGAGCGCCTGGGAGTTCGCGTCCTTCCCGCGCCGGACCGGGCGGGCGGCGATCGTGCACATCTGGGGCGGCCACGGCGGACCGGACACCCCCGACGGGAGCAACGGCGGCAAGACGGGCGAGTTCTTCGCGTCCACGTGTGACGTGATGCTGCGCAGCTGAAGCCTGGACGGCCGACGACCTGGAATCCGGCCAATCAGCGGCGCACGGCGGAGCAGCCCCCGGCCCGGACACCGCCCCGGCGCGGCGTTCTCCCAGGGGGCGGGGCGTGCCAGGAACTCCCTTCCTGGCACGCCCGGTTCAGGACAGATTCACATGCGCCGTCCACGATGTCCCGCCGTCCGGGCAGAGTTGACGGCCGGAGAACAGTCGAGGGCTGCCACGGGGCCTCGGCCGTGACAGGGCGGGGGCTCGGATGACGGCAGCGCACGGCGATGCGGGCGAGGACGAGGTCGGCGCGTTCGTCGACGCGTCCGCGAGGCTCACCGGCTTCCGGGCCGAGGAACTCAGGTCCCTCGGGATGGCGCAGGCGTACCGCGCCGTGGTGCTGGCACAGGCCGGCCCGCTGCGCTGCGCCCGACTGGTGGACGCACTGTCCGGGCCCGGGGCCGCCGCCCCGGTGGCCTTGGACGGCGAACTCCTGGAGCTGGGCCGGGACGTAACCCACCTCTGGTACACGGGCAGTTGGCCGGGCGGGCAGGGCGGGGGCGGCTCCTTCGTGGTCTCGTCGGCGTCGTATGCGGCGGGCCTGGTCTGGCGCGCGGTGGGTGTGCCCGCGCCGGGCAACCAGCTTGCCGGGTACGGCAGTTGGGCATCCGTTCCGGACGGGGCGGAGGAGGCCCGGTGGGCCGGGACGTCCGCCGGGGCGTCCGCCGGGGCGGAGGAGGCCCGGTGAGCGCCGGGGCCGGATCGCCCGCCTCGTCGCGCGGGCAGGAGGCGCCGTACGACGTGATCGTGGTCGGCGCGGGGATCGCCGGCTCTCTCGTCGCCGGGCAGCTGGGCGCGCGGGGCCGGCGGGTGCTGGTCCTTGAGGCCGGGGTGCGCGACGCCGACCCCGGGCAGGCGCACCGCGAGGCCCTGGAGCGGTACTTCGCCGCGTCGGCGAAGGGGCCCGGCTCGGCCCACCTGCCGAATGCGGCCGCCCCCTGGCCCGACGCCGCCGACCTGGCGGGGGCCGGGGACGGCCACCTCGTGCAGCGCGGACGGCTTCCCTACGGCAGCGGATACGTACGGGCCAACGGCGGCACCGGAAACGTGTGGACCGGGCTCACCCCGCGCATGCTTCCGGAGGACTTCGCCACCCTGACGGCGTTCGGGTACGGGCGTGACTGGCCGCTGTCGTACGCCGAGTTGGAGCCCCACTACCGAGCGGCCGAGCGCGAGATCGGGGTGGCCGCCGATGTCGGGGAACAGCGGCAGCGGGTCGGGCTGCCGTTCCCCGAGAACTACGTGTTTCCCATGCGGGCGATCCCCGCGAGCCGGCTGGACCGGCTGATGGCCGAGCGGCTCGACGGCACCCGGGTCGAGGACCCCGGCACGGCGGACCCGGTGGAACTGCGCGTGGTGGGCACGCCGCACGCGCGCAACGGCGTACCCGATCCGGCGTACGACGGCGGTGGCGGATACGTCCCCGTCGGGGCCCACGGCCGCCCCGACCCGGACAGCCGCTGTCTGGGCAGCGCGACCTGCATCCCGCTCTGCCCCTCCCAGGCCAAGTACACCCCGCTCAAGACGCAGTCCCGGTGGGCCCGTTCGGTCACGCTGGTGGACCGGGCCGTGGTCAGCCGGGTGCTCGTCGCACCGGACGGCCGGGCGACGGGCGTCGAGTACCTGGCGTACACCGCCGACGAGTCGGGCCGCACGGGCGAGGTGACGGCCCGGACCGCTTCGGCCCCGGTCGTCGTGCTGGCCGCGCACGCCATCGAGAACGCCCGGCTGCTGCTCCTGTCCGGGCTCGCCAACCGCAGCGGACAGGTCGGCCGCAACCTGATGGACCACCCGGTGCTGCTGACCTGGGGGCTGATGCCGGAGCCGGTCGGCCCCTACCGCGGTCCCGGCTCGACCTCGGGCTTCGAGGGCTTCCGCGCCGGACCGGCCCGGCGCGGCCGCGCCCCGTTCCGCATCGAGATCGGCAACTGGGGCTGGCTGTGGGCCAGGGGGCCGGTCGACGGCGATGTCGCCGAACTGCTCCGCAGCGGCGGCCCGGACGGCCGCGGCCTGTTCGGAACGGAGCTGCGCGAAGCCGTACGCGACCGCGTGGGGCGGCAGTTCGCCCTGCAGTTCGAGATGGAGCAGAGCGCCGACCCCGCCAACCGGATCACCCTGGACCCGGCCCTGCGCGACCGGCTCGGGCTGCCGCGCCCCGTCGCCACGTACGACCTCTCCCACCACGTCAAGGAGGGCGTGGCAGCCGCGAAGACGGTCTCCGACCAGCTCTTCGCCCGGCTCGGTGCCGAGGACCACACCGACTTCGCCGCCGACGGGAGCTGGCCCGGCCGCTACGAGCACAACGGCCGGGTGTACGGCTACCGGGGCGCCGGGCACGGCGCCGGCACCCACATCATGGGCAGCTCGCCCGGCACCTCGGTGGTCGACTCCTGGCAGCGCTGCTGGGACCACCCCGGCCTGTTCGCGGTGGGCTGCGGCAGCATGCCGTCCGTCGCCACCTCCAACCCGACCCTGACCATGGCCGCCCTCGCCCTGCGCAGCGCCGAACGCATCGAGGCCGACCTCGTCGAACGCCACCGCCCCGCCCTTCTCGACTCCGGAGCCGCCCGATGAGCCCGCTGCCCCTCCCTCCGGTTCCCGGCCAGTTCCAACTTCCTTTCCACTACGGGGCGTTGCATCAGATCGGCCTGGACTTCCCGGTCGACCCGGGCCCGGTCCGCGACCTGCTCGCCGAACACCACCCGGCGCTGAGCGCGGCGGAGTTCGGGGGCCGCTGCCTGGTGTCCCTCAACTACCAGCTGTACTTCGCCCAGTACCCCTTCGGCGGCGGCATCACGGAAGAGGTCGAGGTCAACATCGTCGCCTTCCCCACGGCGGCCGGGGACCGGGTGCCCGAGGTGACGTACGAGCAGTACGCCCAGGGCTTCGACCAGACCCGGCTGCTCGGCATCGCCCGCATCCACGTCCTGTGCGACAACCCGCTCGCCATCGACGCCGGCCGCGCCCTGTACGCGGAGCCGAAGTACCCGGGCTGGTTCGAGGTCGAGCTGCCCTCCCTCAACGGGCAGGCGGACAAGTCGAGTTGGACGGTGATGGCCCGCTCGGCCGGCATCACCCCGGCCGGTTCGGTCGACCGCCACGAGAACGCACTCTTCAGCTTCTCCGCCGACCTCGGCGGGCTCGCCGCGGTCCCCGCCAACAACACCCCCGTCACGGGCTACGGAACCGACTCCGACGGCCGGGCGCTGGCCGGCCCGATGAACCTCTACCAGCCCTACCACTGGTACGACCTGTCCGGCCCGGCCGCCGGCCGCACCCGCCTGACCGTCCACGACCCCGCCACCGACGTCGGCCGTGACCTGACCCGCCTGGTCGGCGACGCCCCGGCCGCCGGCGCCTGGACCTACCAGTCACCTCCGGTGGCCGCGCACAATCGGCCGTACTACCTGGCGTAGGCCGGACGGGGTGCGGGCGCGGCGGTCGTGGGGGCTGACGCACCGGCGGCGCCTAGCCGCGCAGGGTCCGGAAGAAGGCGCGGATGTCGTCGACGAACAGGTCGGGAACCTCGAAGGCCGGGAAGTGGCCGCCTTCGGCGTGCTCCCGGAAGAAGGTCTGGCTGTCCCCGGGCCCGAGGACCTTGCGGACCAGTGGGTCGCTGTAGAAGAGCGAGGAGGCCATGGGCACGCTCGACGGGCTGCCCCACCCCGGGTTGTCGGCGTGGGCGAGTTCCCAGTAGAAGTCGCCGGCCGCGGGGCCCGTGCGGGTGAACCAGTAGAGGCTCGCGGTGATCAGTACGTTCTCGCGGCTGATCGGTGTGGCGGGGTTCGCCCACTGCACGAACTTCTCGGCGATCCAGGCCAATTGCAGGATCGGTGAATCGGCCAGACCCGCAGAGAGGGCGTTGGGCGCGGTCGAGTGCAGCACCTTGTAGCCCTTCATCTGGGCCCAGCGGCGCTGCGCCGCTTCCAGTCCGGCCCGTTCCTCGGGGCTCAAGCCGTCCGGCACCGGGAGATCCTCGCCTGCCATGCCGAGTTGGAGCCGGTCGCCATGGGTGTGCGCGCCGATCACCCGGTCGGGCAGCAGCGTCACCACCCGGCCGGTCACGCCCGCCCCGAGGTCCCCGCCCTCCACGCCGAAGCGCTCGTAGCCCAGCCGGGCCATCAGCTCGCCGTAGGCCGTGGCGGTGCGTTCCAGGTTCCAGCCGCGTGCTGACAGCGGGCTGGAGAAGACGAAGCCGGGCAGCGACGGAATGACGACGTGGAACGCGTCGGCCGGATCTCCGCCATGGGCGCGGGGGTCGGTCAGCGGCCCGCTCGCCTCCAGGAACTCCACGAACGAGGTCGGGTAGCTGTGATTGAGCAGCAGGGGCGTGGCGTCCGGCTCGGGGGAACGGAGGTGCAGGAAATGGATGGTCTGCCCGTCGATCTCGGTCAGGAAGTGCGGGAACGCATTCAGCCTCGCCTCGTGGGCCCGCCAGTCGAATCCGTCCGCCCAGTACTCGGCCAGCTCGTGGAGGTAGGCCGGCGGGATCCCGTGATCCCACTCCGATTCGGCGCCGGGCACCGGATACGGCGAGCGGGTCCGCGCGAGACGCTCACGCAGGTCGTCGAGGTCGGACTGCGGGACGTGGATCCGGAAGGGGCTGATGTCAGCGCACATGATCGCGAATATATGGGCATTCCGGACAGGCCGCCATGAATGATCGGGGGGGGGGGGCGTGCCGGATGCGATACGTCCGGGATCGCGGGCCCAGGGGTGGCCGCCGGTGCCCGCTCGTCACGCACGGGCACCGGCGACCGCCCCTGCCGCCCCCGTCAGGAGAAGACGACGGAGCTGAGCTTGAGCTTGTCGCCGAGCTTGGTGCCGGGCTTCATGACGTAGTAGGTGTCACCTTCGCAGTCGGCCTCAAGGAAGACGGTCGCGGTGGAGGTGGTGAAGTTCCGGGGCGAGTGGCCGGGGGCGTCCCCCGAGGTGCCGGGCAGGTCGATACAGCGGCCGCTCGCCGGGTCGGCGACGCCGGCCTCCTGGCCCGTGCTGGTCTTGTAGAGGAAGTCGCCGGTGGTGGCGTGGGCGGAGGACGGTACGGCCAGGGCCAGCAGGAGCGCGCCGGCGGCCGCGCCGAGGGTCTGGTGGAGACGCATGAGCTCGATGTCCTTTGGTGAGGGGAGCGATTCGGCCCGAGCCTGCCGCTGTTCCGCCTCGCCCAAGCTTGCGACCACTCCACTTAACCCGGTTGAAGCAACGGCGAATCGATCCTGCCCCGCTGTGTGGGTTACGCCCCGCGCCGAGCGTCCCCTAGGGCGCGCGAATGGCATGCGGCCCGTACCCGCCCGGACAACGAACAAGGCCCCGGTCGCTGACCAGGGCCTTCGTTGTGGAGCGAGTGACGGGAATCGAACCCGCGCTCTAAGCTTGGGAATCAACGGGTGCTGCGGGGCTAGTGTGTCGCCTGACCTGCGAAAACGGGGCTTCGATGATTCCCTGGCGCGGACTGGGTTGCACCGTTGTTGACCGGGGTTTTCCGGTCTGGAGGGCACGGTTGGGGCACGCGGTGGCCGGGGCGGTCGGAGGGAGGCGCGATGGCCTCTCAGCTCCACTCGTGGCGTGCGCGCGCTCGTGTGATGGGAGAGCCGGGTTGCGGAAGCAAGGGCGCTCGGGAATGGGCCGTTTTCCCCCGCGGAGTGGTCCTGGCCTGCCACGCTGATCGTCGTGACATACGTCGTGAGCGTGGAAACCCACATCCCGGAGGGGGCTCCGGAGATGGACCCCCTGCAACGCGCCGGCGCGGTGGCGATCCTTGAATCCGGGCTCGACTCGGTGGAGGGCATCGAAGGCCCGGACGGGATGGAGGCCGACCTCCACGAGACGATCGTGGCGGTCTATCCGGGTG
This sequence comes from Streptomyces sp. CB01201, assembly GCF_002803085.1. Classification (GTDB taxonomy): domain Bacteria; phylum Actinomycetota; class Actinomycetes; order Streptomycetales; family Streptomycetaceae; genus Streptomyces; species Streptomyces hundungensis. The sequence continues at coordinate 23,754 of NZ_NNBJ01000002.1, forward strand.
GGGCGTTGCTGAGGATATTCGTGGACGCTCCGGCGCTGGAGTTCGCCGAGGAGGCGGTCCGTTCGGTGGTGGGAAAGTTGCTGGAGCGGTCCGAGCTGCTGGCCGAGTGGACGGTCGACCGCTGCGAGGTCCAGCTCCACCCCGACCTGGCCCAGGAGAGCCTCGCCGCCGCTGACGGCCCGGACGCTCCGCCCGATGATCCGGCCTCCCGCAAGGCCCGCCATGCCGCACAGGCTGCAGCCGGGAGCGGCGGGGACGACTATGACGCGGCAGCTGATGCTGCGGCCACACGTGACCGAATGCTGGCCATGGCGGCTGAGCTGCGCTCCTTTTCGCCCGTCATGTTCGGCGTGCTCGACGACGAGGACGAAGAAGGCGACGAGCATGACTTTGGTGCGTTGCCGGAGGATGCCAAGCTCGCTGCCGGCGCCTTGGTGTACGGGATGCACGTATTGGTGGACGAGCTCTTCCAGGACGTGCAGACGTTGAGCCGGGAGCGCACCAACGTCGCCGAGTGCGAGCGGCCGTTCTGGCTGCTGGACGATTTGCCCGAGCGGTACGCCCTCCAGTACGACGCCCATTTCGCGCGCCGCTTCCTGGTGACAGCGATTGCCATGACGACTCGGTTCACCAACGGCATCTTCGGACAGCTCAGTTGTGTCGCGGAGGAGCTGGCTCTCCGCCTCCTGTTGCGCGAGGCGAAGGTCTGCTTGGACGTGGTCGGTCTCCTTGATTCCGGGGTGTCGGACGCGCTCGAATCGTTCGCTGCGAACGTCTACGAGGACATGGACCACGAGTGGCTGTACGACGACTCGATGGACGGGATCGACGAGAGCCCCGTCGGGGAGGCCCTGGGCATCGCGCCCATGTCGATCGGCTCGTGGTTCACCCCATTCAATGCTGGCCGTTACGTTCATCCGTATGCGGTGAAATACCGCGCAACAACGGTTAAGTGACTAGAGACGGGGCTCAAAAGGCGGAGTCCCGCCAAACGATGAGGACTGAAACGTATGATTCTGGCGAGCTCTGCGCAGACGTGGGGCCTGCCTCTTTCCGTGGCGGTGGTCTCGGGAGCGCTGTCAATAGCGGCAGCGGCCGTTGCTGCTCGTTCTGCCAAAGCGACGAAGCGTGCGGAGAATGAGGCCCAGCGAATCCGCGACCTAGAGGGCAGGATCGCGGAAAAGAAGTATGGGGTCTATCGCCCGATGATCAATCTCTTCCGTGACATCCTTGACCGGCGGCAGCCTGCGGAGGACGAACTGCGTGCGAGCATTTCAGAGTTCGCGACTTGGGTGAGCATCTATGGTTCGGATGGTGCGGTGAAAGCCTTCCATGACTTCATGCAGGCGGCTTACGCGGATCCTCCCCCAGCCATCTTGATGAGGCTCTACGCGGACTTTGTGATTGCAGCTCGCAGGGACATGGGGTATCCGGACACGGCTATCGACCAGAAGCACTTCCTGGGTATGCGCATCAACGACCTCTACCAACATCCCATGCTCCGATCCGTGGACAAACCGTTCGACGAGCTCTGTCGCGAACAGGGCTGGAATCCGCCATGGCGTCAATGAACTACGCGCTGACTTCTAGCATCCTGTGCGTGGGGGCGGAACGTGATCACTGACCGTCGAGCTGATGGTGCAACCGGCTATCCAGAGCAATCCTCTCGCTTATGAGCCGCGAGCTTACAACTGTGACGGTGGGCAAGCGAGTTACGCCCAGACACTCTACGCTCGTTGGCCATGGGCGTATACGCGAGCAGGAACCGTACAGACCCTTCGCCGAAGCGGGCTGTGGAATCGCAGTCCGAGTTCTTCGAGCGGATCGCGGGTCCGTTCTGGGATCAGGTTCGAGAGGTGATCAACGACTGGTGGTCACATTTTCCGAGCCAGGCCCAGGCAGGTCTGCGCAGCAGACTGCTGGACCGAAACTCCGACACAAATGTCTACTCCGCTCTGTGGGAGTTGTACCTGCACGAGATGCTGTTGGGTTCTGGCTGCACGGTGAGTGTCGAGCTGGGGGTGGGCAATCGTGGGAGGAACCCGGACTTCCTGGTGACGCGCGGGGGCGAACGGTTCGTCGTTGAGGCGATTTGGAAGACCCAGCGTCTGGGCGGAACCGTGTCCGACACGCTGCCGTCTCTTCTTGTCGATGCTATCGATAGCGTGCCGAGTCCCAACTTTTTCCTGTCCTACAGGGTCAACCGGGCGGGAACGACGACACCGCCGCAGAAGCGGCTGAAGACCGGTCTGATTGCGTGGCTCGCCGGCCTGGATCCGGATCAGATAGTCGCTGACCGCGAACATAAGTTGGCGCTGCCCGAGCATACTTGGGCCGAGGCTGGCTGGGACCTCTCGTTCGAGGCAATCCCTCGTAGCCCGGGCAAACGGGGTGATTCAACGAGCAGAGCTATCGGCATCCACGCTCCGGTTGCTTGGTTCAGTGCCGAGTCGGACCGGGTGCTCGACGCGGTCAAGGAAAAGGGGAGCAAGTATGGCGAGCTAGGGATGCCGTTTATTGTGGCAGTGGGACACGCAGCCTTGTTCCCTGAAGACAGCGAGGTCGAGACTGCGCTGTACGGGTCCTCGGTCGAGTATGTCCACAACGAATCACGGATTTTTGGTCGGCGGCCTGGCGGCTACTGGAATGCTGCCTACGATCATGCTCACAGCCAGGTCGGTGGTGTGCTCGTCGTCAAGAATCCGGCGCCGTGGACCTGGACGAAGAACTTGCCGGCCCTTTGGCGAAGCCCTGATCCAGACTCGCTCCCAGTTCCCGTGCTCCCAGCATGGGCAGCCGCGCAACTGGTTGGTGCCCACGTCGAACGCCAGCCACCGGCTCATCCCATCCACGCCGTGCTGGGCCTGCCGAAGGACTGGCCGATTGGCGACGCCTTTCCGCAGCGTCATTGATGCCACAGGCCGATTGGGTTAGTGCTCGCGCTGATGAGGTCTTGTGCTCTTAGGCGAAGGACTGCTGGCGGAACGCATTCCGGACGTCTGTAAGGGGCTGACGGTCGCGGGTGTAGTACAGCTTGTTGGTCAGGAGGACCGCCCATCGTCGCTGACGAGGCGAGATCCACATGCCGGTGCCGGTGAAGCCGTAGTGAACCCAGACGTCGTCGGCAGGACCGGTGCCGGGGGCGGGGTGCCAGAAGAAACCGCGTACGGGCTCCAGTTCGCCGGTTTGGATGGTCAACGATTCCGTAGTCCAGACGGGGCCGAATCCCGCCCGACCGGGCACAGTTGTGGTGTCGAGCATGTAGCGCAGCAAGGCGACGAGGTCGGCGAGGACGGTGAAGGCGCCGGCGATGCCGCACGCTCCACCCAAGAGCCGGGCGGAAAAGTCGTGGGCGATGCCCTTGAGGTGGATGTCGGTGGCTTGGTCGAGTTCGGTCGGGGCGCACCGCGTGGCGATCTCGATGGGCAGCGGCCCGAAGCGGGTGAGGTCCATGCCCAGTGGCTGCCAGGTCCGTTCCGTGGCGAGCTTATCGAGGCGCTGACCAGCGAGGTGCTCGGCGAGGTAGCCGAGGATGAGGGCGGCTCGGTCGGTGTATTCGACGGCCTCGCCGGGTGGGCGGTGGAGAGCCTCGTGCAGGACGCCGTCACGGATGTCTTGTGGGTCCGTGCCGTACAGGTTCTTGAGTTGGGCTCGCAGAGGGACACCGGCGGTGTGGGTCAGCAGGTGCCGGGCGGTCACTGCACCGAGCGCGTGGCCTTCGACCTCCGGCCAGAAGGCGCCGAGCGGGGCGTCGAGGTCGAGTTTGCCGTCCTCCCATAGGGCGCCGATCGAGGACCATACGGCCAGGATCTTGGTGAGGCTGGCGGCGTCGAAGACGGTGTCGAGCCGCATGGGCTCGTCGGGCTGGTCGGGGTCCAGCAGGCCGATGGCTCCACTCGCGGACGTGCCGGTAGCGTCCCCGACGGCCCAGACGGCACCGGGGTAGACCTTGTCGCGGACTCCGTCGTGCAAGAGCTGGTCGATGCGGTGGGTGTCTAGCGTCATGGTCTCCCGATCGTGTGCCGTGAGTTCCCCGTCGGTCAGGGTAGTGACGTGGCCGGGGCGGGTCCGGCTGCGCCACGGACGGGTCAGCTGAGTTGCCTGCCCAGGTCGGACAGAGCGGCTGCGGTGCTGCTCAGGGGGTAGCGCGCGACGTTCGCCCGGCCCGCCGCTCGGAGGGCGGCCAGTAGGCCAGGCGTCGAGCGGAGCCGGTTCAGGTCCCGCGCGACGGCGGCGGGGCTCGTGAAGTCGGTGGCCAGTCCCGTCGCGCCGAGCGTCTCGTTCAGTCCGGGAACGGGCTGGTAGAGGACGGGCAGGCCGCAGGCTTGGGCTTCGAGGGCGACCAGGCCCATCGCCTCCAGGGTGGTGGAGGGCATGACGAGAACATCGTGATCGGCGAAGGTCTTCCACAGTTGTGGACGGCGGAGCCAGCCGAGGTAATTGACGTGGATGCCCGGTCGCCGGATCGGCGGAGACAGGGCGTGGAACTCCGTCGGAGGGGCGGCGATGCTCAGCTCCACCGCCGGCGCCAGGAGAACCGCGTGCAGCAGCGCTTCCACGCCCTTCTCCTCGGTCAGGCGTCCGGCGTAGAGCAGTCTCAGGTGGCTCGTCGTGCGATGTCCCGCTCGTGAAGGCGGGTTGTCGATGAGGCGGTCGGGGATGCCCCACGGGATCTGTTCGATCTTCCTGCGGTCGGTCCTGGGGGCGAGTTTCAGCAGGTGGTCCGCCATGGCGTTGGTCGGCACCACGATCCGGTCCGCGGCGTGGGCGGACTGTTGCAGGACGCCGAGTTGGTCGGGGTGCGTTTGGGCGAACAGCAGGTCTGTGCCGTGCACGAAGGCGATGCGAGGCGGCTCGGGGAAGGCCCGTAAGAGTGCGGGTGTCGCCCCGAAGGCGAGATGGTGCAGATGGAGGACGCTGACCTGCGCGGGGTCAACCGCGGACACCAGCGCGTGACGCAGGTCGGAGACGTACCGGCGGAAGGCCGGGCCAGACAGGCACTTCCCGTCGATGCTCAGAAGGTCCAGCCCGTGGGGCGTGTGGGGGCGCGGGCCGGCCGGGGCGAGCATGAACGCCCTCGCGGGGATGAGCGGTTGTGGGCCCGTGTAGAGGTCGAGGAAGAGTTCGACGCTTCCGCCGGGGCTGGGGAAGAGGAGGTCGAGCGCGGTGGCGACCGCCGGGTTCATGGCCGGCCTCCGGGGATCTCCTCGTACAGGCGGGACGTCTCGATCCCTTGGCTGGACCGGTACTTGAGACCGTGCTCCTGGTAGCTGGCCGGGGCACCAAAGGTCTGGAGGAAGGCCAGCTTTCCGAAGGTCATCAGCGGATAGATCCGTACGGGGCGGGCGGCCCGGATCTCCAGGGTCCAGCGGATGGCGTGGCCCTGGTGCCCCAGTGGGGCCGACACGTGGACCCAGATGCCCAGAGCGCCGATGGTGCGGCTGCCGTTGAGTAACTGGGCATACGCCTCGGAACCCGTCCTCTCGTACGTGACGCCGAGGTAGAGGACGTCAGGAGTGAGCTCGAACCCGGCTACTGGGACGGGTACTTCGGGGCAACAGGTCCGGGCGGCAGCGTCGAGGTCGCCGTCACAGATGCGCAGTGTCTCGCCGAGACGCCAGTCGTACGCGTTGGGGGAAAGGCGCTCGGACTCGTACGGTTCGATGGTGATCTCGCCGGAGGCGCGGGCGGCAGCGATGGCGGGGCCGGTGAGGATCACCCGGTCACCGCCGTCAGCGGTGTGAGGTCGCGCCAGTAGGCGGAGGGCTGCGGCCCCGTGGCGGCCTGGTACTTACCGGTGTAGAGGTCGACGGGGCCGACCGCGACGAAGAACATGATCTGCCCGATCCTCATGCCCGCGTAGATCCGCAACGGGCGGATTGGGGAGAGCATCAGCGTCCAGTGGCCGTGGAAGCCGATGTCGCCGATCGGCGCGGTGATCTCGACGAACAGTCCGAGGCGCCCGACTGAGGAGCGGCCGAACAGGAGCGGGACGAAGGAGTCGGAGCCGACCTCTTCGAGGGTGTGGCCGAGGTACAGCTCGCCGGGCTGGAGGACGTACCCACCGTCTCCGATCTTCAGCTCCGCGGTGGGGTTGGGGTGGTGGGCGTCGATGACCGGCGTCGTGTAGGTCAGGAGGGTGGGCCCGAGGCGGACGTTGTAGCTGTTCGGGTTGACCTGGCTCTGGTCGAAGGGGGCGATGCGCAGGCGCCCGTCGGCTGCGGCTGTGGTGATCTCGGGGCCAGTGAGGATCACGGCTGCACTCCTTCGACTAGTACGTGCTGGATGGCCTGGCCGAGGCGGAGGGCTGCCTGCTGGGTGCGGCCACCGAGGAAGGCTTCGGCAAGGTAGTCCGTGGTCAGCACGGTGCGGGCACCGGTCGGCAGCGGGGCGGGCGTGGTGACCAGCGGGCCGACCTCCTCGGCCAGACGCGCGAGCAGGCCCTCGACATCGCGCTGATCGTCGGGCAGGTGGGCGTGGACGAGCTGGTTGTCGAAGGGCTCGGTCGCCAGCAGGTCGCCGAGGGTGAGGGTGTCGCCGAGCTGGACGGGCCGCAGGGCGGTCTCGTTGAGGACGACGGCTTCCGCACCGAGGCCGGTGTGCAGGCGCGCGGCGACCTCCGCGAGGAGTTCGCGACGATCGGGGAGGCGGTAACGGTAGGTCTCGGTGATCGTGCCGAGTGGGGCGGCCAGCTGGTTATTGAGATCCTCGATCTCCCCCTGTGCGTAAGCGAGTTCAGGAGGGAGTGGCGTCCCGGTCGGGAGGAAGAGGTCCGTCCGAGTGGCCCAGCCCTGGCCGATTGGCTTCGCCTGGGCGTAGCCGACGGCGAGTTCGCGGCCCTTCAGGACGAGAGTGTCGCCGACGTGGACGGGCCCGTACTGGTTGCTGTGGCAGTGTCCGGCGAAAATCACGTCGAGGAACGGGCAGGCGGCGGCGAGCTTGAGGTCCTCGTCGAAGCCGGAGTGGCTGAGCAGGACCCAGGCGTCGACCTCGTGATCGTGGGCGAGCATCAGCTCCCGCAGGGCGTGGACCGGTTCGGTCACGCGGTGCCCGGCGCGCTGCGAGCGGGGAATGGTGCTGAACGCCTGGAGGCCGATGACCCCGGTCACCGCCATGCGCCGGCCACCGATGTCGCCCAGGTGGAGGCGTCGGAACAGCGCGTCTCCGCTCGTGTCATCCACGGCGTTGGCGCACACGGTGAGGCGGTGGAGGTCGGGTTCGAAGTGGCGGGCCCAACCGTGGTTTCCGGGGGCGATCACGTCGTACAGCGTCGTCAGGATGCTGCGCTCGATGCGCCCTTCTGCGAGGCGGTAGTAGCCGCTGCCCTCGAAGAAGTCGCCGCAGTCCACGATGAGGGAGTCCTGCCGAGCAGCGTGCAGATGGGTGAGCATCGGCAGGGCATCGTCGAAAGTGGAGTGGACATCGGTGGTGGCGATGATCCGTTGGAGCTGTCGGGTCATGGGGTGACCTCGCAGATGTCGGCGCCGAGCGCGCGCAGCTTGGTTGGGAGGTCGGCGTGGCCCCGACGGAGCTGTTCGAGGCCGCCGAGGGTGGTGACGCCGCGCGCGGTGAGACCGGCGACGAGAAGAGCGGAGCCGGTGCGGATGTCCGTGGCCTCCACGCCCGCGCCCGTGAGCTGCTGCGGTCCCGTGAGGAGGCACTGGGTGGGGGAGATCTCGTGGATGTCGGCGCCGAGGCGCGTGAGCTGCGGGAGCAGGTTGCCGTGGCGGCCGGGATTGATGGTGTCGGCGAAGAGGTGGGTGCCAGGTAGGCCCAATGCCAGGGCCATCAGCGGGGGTTCGAAGTCGGCGTCCAGACCACCGGGGGACAGGGAGGAGATGGCCCGTAACGGGTGATGGGAGGGCTGGGCGTCTGCGGCGTGGACGGTGAGTGCGTTCTCCTGGGCGGCGACGGGGACGCCGAGCCAGCGCAGGGCCGCGACCATCGGGGCAACGTCCTTGCTGCGTACGCCTTCAATGCGGCCGTTGCCTCCCGTGGTGGCGAGCGCACAGGCCAGGGTGCCCGCTTCGATCTTGTCGCCGGGGACTGTCCATGCCACCGCCTCCTGCGAGGCGGAGGCCGGTGGTGCGAGGGCGATGATGCGCTCGTTGGCCTGGGCCGACCAGCCCGCTGCCCGTAGTGCTTCCAGGACGCTGGTGACTTCGGGGGAGAGGTTCGGGTGGCCCAGCCGGAGAGGGCGTCCGGCGATCACGGCCCGGAGGATGGCTGCGATGCTGGCGCCGCGGGAGCGGAAGGGCAGCGCCACCGACACCGAGCCGTTGTGGGGGTTCCGGGCCTCGACCGTGTAGCCATGGTCGTCGACGGCGTAGCGGTCGCCGAAGGTCTCGTAGACCCGGAAGTGCTGTTCCATGCCGCGCTCCCCGATCTGGCAACCGCCCGGCCAGGGCAGTGAGGCCCGGCCGTGCGCGGCGAGGAGAGCGGGCACCAGGTAGTACGAGGCACGGATGCGGGCAGCGGCTTCGAAGAGCTCCGGGACGATGCGAGTGCCGTCGCTGGGGAGGACCAGGACTGTGTTCGGCTCGCCGACCGGGCGGGCGATGCGGTGCCCGGCGTACTGGAGCAGCGTGAGCATGGCCTGCACGTCCGCATTGGCGGGGACCTTGGCCAGCTGGACCGGACGGTGCAGGGCGGCAGCCGCCGCCAGCAAGGGGAGCGCGGCGTTCTTGGAGCCGTCGACGGTCACCGTCCCGGCGAGCGGCGGGCCGGGACGGATCGCGATCACCTCCGACGTCACAGCCGGGACCTGGGTCGTTGTCACAGTCATCTCCTCGGGAGCGGAACGTGCAGTTGCGAATGGGGAGTTGGCGCGTCACACACGGGGATCTCGGCCCAGCACCGCTTGCCCGACTCGGTCGTCTCGACGGCGTGCCGGACGGCGAGAGCGGCCACGATGAACAGCCCACGGCCGCGCTCGTCGCCTTCGTCCGGCAGGCCCGGCGTGGGGAGGGCAGGGCTGGAGTCGCTGACTTCGACGCGTACGGTGTCGTCCTTCAGCCGGGCGGCCACCGAGATGGGGCCGTGTCCGGCGTGCTGCACGGCGTTGGTCAACAGCTCGCTGGTCACCAGCGCCACGGTCTCCACGACGCTGCTGCCGACCGGAAGTCCCCAGCCGCACATCCCGGCGATGACCTGGTGCCGTGCGTGCGCGACGGCGACCGCCGTGCCGGGTACAGAGAAACTGAGGTGCTGCGAATCCACGGGCTGCCTCCCAAGCGAGTGCGGCCCCACCAAGGAACCGGCTCGGGCGGGGGACGGGCCAGCTCAGGTGCCGGTGCTGCATCGCTTATGCAGGAGGCGCATGAACTCCAAGTGCGTTTCGCCTACGCTCGGTTGGGCAGGCAGGATCGGCGGCGGCGGAAGGAGCCGTGGCGCAGATGGCCGATGCACACGACGAAGCGAGACGGATCGGCGAAGTGATCCGCCGGGCCCGCGTGCTCGCGAAACGCTCCCAGGCGAACGTCGCCGCAACCCTGGGCTACCACCAGTCCAAGGTGAGTCGCCTCGAACAGGGCAAGGGCACCGAGGACTCCCGAGTGTTACGCGCGATCGCCCAGGAACTGGGCATCCCGCTGCCCGCCGTCGGCCTCGCCGCCCTCCAGGACGCCAACACCTGCGACCCTGAGACAGAAGACATGCACCGCCGTACCTTCCTCGCCGCGAGCCTCGCCGCGATCGCGACGCCCACCCCGCCGACCGCAGGCCACCGCGACCTCGTCCACTCCCTCCTGCCGGGCCCGATCCCACCCGCCAGAGACGGCGCTGAGGACGTCGCCGAGCTGAGCAGCCGGGTCTCCACGGTCCGCCGCCTCTTCTGCACCTGCGACTACGCCGAGTTGGAGCGGACCCTGCCGCCGCTGATCACCGACCTCCGCCACGCGGCGCCTGGCTCGGCTGACGCGACGGGGCTGCTGGCCACCGCGTACCAGACCTCCGCCAGCCTGCTCCTCAAGCTCAGCGACCACGGCAATGCCTGGCTTGCCGTCGGCCGCGCCATGGCCGAGGCTGAGCGCTGCGGCGACCCGGTCATCCTCGCCTCCAGCGTCCGCGTCCACGCCCACCTGCTGGCCCGCGAAAGGCACACCGCCCAGGCCGTCACTCTGGTCCGGCACACCGCCGACCAACTCACCGGCGCCTACGACCAGCGCTCCCCGCGTTACCTCGCGGCCCTGGGTTTGCTGCTCCTGCGCGGCGTCACCGCGGCCAGCAGCGGAGGCGACCGCTCTGCGGCCAAGGACTTCCTGACCGAAGCGACGGACGTAGCCCGCTACGTGGCCTTGGACCGCCCCGACGCCTGGGCCAACTTCAGCCCGACCAACGTCGCGCTGCACGCGGTTAGCGCGGCCAATGCTTTCGGCGACGCAGGTGTCGCCCTGGAGACGGCCGGCCCCCTCATGCGCCGCCACATCCCTGCCCCCGAGCGGCGGGCAGCCCTCTGGGTCGAGGCCGCCCGCGCTTACAACCAGCAAGGCCGCCTCGCCGACGGATACCAGGCCCTCCGCATCGCCGAGAGCTGCGCGGCCCAGGACGTCCGTCGCCCGGCCGTCCGCGAATTGGTCGCCGACATGGCCGCCCGCGACCGCCGCCGTACCCTGCCGGAACTGCACCACTTCAGCCGTCAACTGGGAGTCCCCACGTGAGCGATCAACCCGACGAGCAGACTACGAAGCCCTTCCTCTACGTCATCGTGTGCGCCTCCGGGATCGCCGGCGATGTCGGGAAGCTGATCACCGCGGCTCAGGAGGCCAACTGGGACGTGGGTGTGGTGGCCACTCCGCAGGGCCTCGGCTTCATCGATGCCGAGGCGGTTGAGGCGCAGATCGGGTACCCGATCCGTTCGGCGTGGCGCTCGCCTGGCGATCCGCGGCCTCTGCCGCCCGCGGACGCCATCGCGGTGGCGCCGGCGACCTTCAACACGATCAACAAATGGGCGGCAGGGATCTCCGACACCCTCGCGCTGGGCATCCTGTGCGAGGCGCACGGCTTCGGTATTCCAACGGCTGTGCTGCCGTACCTGAACTCGGCCCAGGCCGCCCACCCCGCGTACAGCCAGAGCCTGGACCGGCTGCGCGAGATGGGCGTCCTCATCGGCTCGTACGAGCCCCACAAACCGAAGGCCGGGGGCGGCGCCGACCGCTACCGCTGGGAGGAGGCGCTAGAACTGCTCACTCCGGAGCTGCCTGCGGCCCCGCAGTGACGCCCGTAGCCAACCATGCCCCGACCGTTGGCGGCCCGGTAGGCGCTGGGGCTGCTCACGCCCAGCGTGTCCGGACGGGGCTCATCATCGGCGTCGTGGCCGGGGCACCCCCTGCACGGGAGCCGGGATGCCCGCAGCCTGGGTGGGGCGGCGTCGCTTCGCGGCCGGCACGGTGGTCTCGCCGAGGTGGTACAGGCGCCAGACGAGGATGTCGCTGATCGCGTCGGCGCTGTCCAACTCACGGGAGGCCGCAGCCTTCTGCAACAGGGCGGAGGTGTCGTGGCCGGCGTGCTCAGCTTGGTCGAGGACAGCCGCCAAAGCCGGCCAGCCGGGCTCTGCCTGGATGCGGTCGGCGAGGTGGGGAAGCACGGACTGGAGCGTCGTGCTGTGCCGCTGCCGGGTACGGACGGGCAACTGCTCGCCGTACGCCCGCATCATGAGCAACGGCTCGGTGGCGGTCGCCCGGTATGTGGTGCGCAGATGCTCTGCGGCGCGTGCGGCGGCTTCGGCCTGCTGGGCGTGGCCGCGTGCGGCGTGCCAGCGCGCAGCGGCGATCACGGCCAGGATCAGAACGTCCAGTACGAGGGCAGTGGTGGTCAGCTCCGGTCCGTGCCCCCGAGAGGTGCCGGAATGGGCGATCTGGCGGGCTGCCCGCCGCAGCGCATACATCTCCGCTTCATGAGCCCGGATGTACGAGCGGGTCGCCCGCTCGAAGGCACGGGCCGCAGTACGCAGCTCCTCGCGCGCCGGTCCGGATGAAGTCTGGGCCAAAGCGTCAAGCACCTCACCGACACCGACGAGCTGGGCGGCCACGACCGGATCGTCCCCCGCGACGATCACAACCAGGGCGCCGTCGGTGGCTTCGGTCGCGAAGCGGCGGGCACGGGCCGAGGCCGAGCTGTCCCCCTGACCCAGCACGGCCGGGGGCTCGGGCATGTCGGGGGTGGCTGTGAGGCGCTTGCGGATGCGAGGCAGGGAAAGGTCAGGGGCGAGTTTGGAGCCGGAATACCAAATGGGCTCCTGCTCGCCGTTCACGTCGCCGGGCAGGCCAACCTTGTAGCCGAGCGTGTCACCGGACGGTGCCAGACGCTTGTCGATCAGTACGCCTGCGGTGACGAGCCGGTCGAAGAACTCCTGCTCGTCGGCGGCACCGGCGAGGGCCTGGCGGACGTGTTCGCGCAACAGGTCGCGGGAGGCGGCCTGCTGGCCGAGGCGTTCGGCCTTGTGGCGTTCGGCTCTGGTGGCGCGCTTGGCAGCGGTGCCATCACCGGCGGCGACACGGTGAAGGTTGTAGTCGGCCTCGATGCGGCGGGCTTCTGTCTGGGCGCGCCGGCCGGAGCGGTGATGGTCGGGCTTGCGGCCGTCCTCGCGGACGAGGGTGGCGACGATGTGGATGTGGTCGTCGGCGTGCCGCACGGCGGCCCAACGGCAGCCGGCGCCGTCGCCAGGGTCGATGCCGGTGGCCGCGACGATGCGGCGGGCGATGGTCGCCCAGTTTTCGTCGGTGAGGACCGGGTCGTCGGGGGCGGCGCGGACCGAGCAGTGCCAGACGTGCTGGGCGGGGCGCTGGTCGGCGTCGATGAGATGGAGGGGTTGGTCGAGGAGGTCCCGAAGCGTGGTGAGGGTGGCTGCCTGGTCGCGGCCGGGGTCGGGGGCGGTCCCGTCGAAGGAGGCGACCAGGTGCGGATCGACGTGTTCCTCCTTGGTGCCCTTGCCGTAGAGGTAGTTGAGCAGCCCATAGATGCTGTTGCCCTGCTTGTGGATGCTGGGGATCACGCGGCCTCGTCGAACTGGTCCCGGGCCGGATGCGGCTGGGTGGGAGGGCTGCCTCCCTCGAGAGCGGCGATGAAGAGTTCGATGGCGGTGTCGACCCGGGTGCGTGTGGCGAGCATCCGGTCGACGTCGTCGTCGAGCTGGGTGGGCTGCCCGCCAAAGTTCAGGGCCTTGGCGGTCTGATTGAGCAGGTTGCCGCCCTGGGTCAGAGCCCTGCGGGCGGCGAAGAGTTCGGACAGGATCGCTCGGTTGTCGGCGATCGCTGCGGTGACGTCGGTGATGCGGGTGAGGTCGCGGGCGGCGGCGAGGCCGGCGTGGGCGAGGAATCCGGCCACGGACAGCTTCACTGCCTTCGCGCCGGACTCGATCAGTGCTTTCTCGGTCTTGCTGAGGCGCACGCTGACAGCGGGACGCTGCTTCTTCTGTCGAGGGCGGCTGCGCGGCTTGCCGGGTGCGGGGGACTGCGGGCGCTGGGCCTGCTCGTCCGGCTGCGATCCGCCCTCGGTCACAGCCTTCCCGTCCGGCGCCCCCTGGCGCTGGACGGGCCCCGCCACCCCCGGGGTGGGGCCGGGTTGGGGCGCTCCCCCAGCGGGGGAGTGTCCCAACCTCCAACTTGCTCCCGCTGTGACAGGGGTAGTGGGCATCTCCTGGTGGAGGGTGGGGAGTTCGTGGTACGGGTCGTGCATGAGTCTCCATGTCGGGGTGTGGCTGGTGGGGGAGTCGCTGGGTGAGGCGCTCGTGTGGATCTGCAGCTGTACTGCGGGGCTCAGTTGGTGGCGGCGGCTTTCAGTTCGGTCTTGATGGCGCGGACGATAGCGCCGGCGTCGTCGCTGGCGACGGTGTATCCCTCGCCGCGCACGGTCTCCTCCAGGAGGTCGCGGGTAAGGCGTCCGGACTCGTTGAGCAGGCGGTGAGCGTGGGCGCGAAGGATCTCGTCGGTGGCGCGCGGTTTGCGGCCCGTCTGCTTCGGCTCCAGCGGTGTCTTCTCGCCCGGTTCGTTGCCTGAGCCGTCGCCCGGATTGGGCCCGCTGCCCGCGGGCGTCGGCTTCTCGTGTTGCGGGCGGACTGCCGGGTTCGGGCCGGGCTCGGGATGTGGGCGGGCTGCCCGCTCGGGTTGCTCGTCGCCCGGATCTGCTGGGTGCGGGCAGGGCCTGTCGTCTGCCCGCCCAGCAATGCCCGGTCGTTCGGCGGGGTCTGCCCGCGGGCGGGTGTGCTGGGATGCGGGCGGGCTGGCGAGCTGCGGGGCGGGCGTGGTCCAGCGCGGGGCCAGGTCGATGGTGGCCAGGGCGGCGGCTTGGCGGCGGGTGGCGAGTCGGCGCAGCAGAAGCTGGTCCAGGTGCCGGTCGCTGTCGATGCCGGAGCGGGCGAGGGCTTTGGACAGGCGGCGTACGGTGTGTCGGCCCGCCCGCTCGGTGCGCTGGGCGGGTGTCATGTCGGCGAGGCGGGCAGCGAGGGCAACGGCCTGCTGCATCGCCCGCTCGCGGATGATCTGGGCGGCGCCCTGGTCCTGTTCGACGATGCCGAGGCTGGCGAGGAGGCGCTCGCGGGCTTGTCGGGCGACCACGGCGGCGAGTCCACGAGAGGCAGCCTCTGGTGTGCGCTGGCGCAGCTCGATGCCCATGGCCAGGTGCCACAGGACTGCGGCCATCAGTGGGCCGGTGAAGGCGCGCATGGTGCCGCCGACGGGGCCGAACTCTGCGTAGGCGGGGATGGCCTGCATGGCGGTGATGACCCAGACCATGGTTCCGGGCAGGCCAGCGGCGCGTCGGGGCCCGTGCAGGTTCTGGCGGGCCATCAAGGCCATCGCGAACAGGGTCAGTTCGGCGGCGGCGAACATTACGGTCCGCTCGGTGGTGTTGCGCATGGCGAGGTAGTCGGCGGCGAACCGCCAGCTGGTGTCGGCGCTGCAGATGGTGCACACCACGGCAGACACGGCAGACACGACGACCGCGGTCGAGTGGCGCCGCTGACGCTCATGGGGGCGGCGCTGGCTGCGCTTGGCCAGCAGGCCCGTGATCAGCGCGCCGACCGCGAGGGCCAGAACGGCGAGCGGCAGCGTGGTGCCGGACCCGGACGGCAATGCTGAGACGGCGAGTGGAGGGATAGCGGCAGAGGGCATAGGCAGGTACTCCGAGGGGGGCGTCGCGCGCCGGTGGGCGAGGGCCGGGTGCGTACGGACGAGGAAAGGGGAGGGAGGAGCCAGGCCGCGGCGAGGGCCGCAGGGCCGGTTGTTACGCGGTGGGCTGTCGCCTGCGGTCGGGGCCGGTGAGGATGACGCGCTGGGTCATCTCGGCGAGGCGGGAGGCGACGCGGTCGCCGACTGCGCCGCGCAGGGCGTCGATCGGCAGGTTGGTGGTGATCAGGGTCGGGAGCCTCTCGGTGTAGCGGCGGTCGATGAGCCGGTACGTCAGCTCCTCGGTCCACTCCGAGTGCTTGGCCGCGCCGAGGTCGTCCAGGATCAGCAGCGGGCAGCGGGAGAGGGTGGCCAAGTCCCTTTCGGGGTCGTGGCCCTGGCGGGGGCGCAGGCGGGCGTACAGGTCAGGGGTGTTGACGGCCTCCCAGCGCAGCCGCACTCCGGCGCCGAGCAGGGAGCGCACCGCGCCGTACGCCTGGTGTGTCTTGCCGGTCCCGGTGGGGCCGGCAAGCAACAGCGACGGACCGAGCGCAATGCCCCGGGTGCCGCTGGGGCCCGGCCGGGCGGCACGGGCGATCTCATCCACCCACGCGGTGACCTGAGGATGGTCGGCAAAGGCGCGTTGGTAGCGAGCAGGGATGCGGGCGGCGGCCAGCTCCAGCGCGGTCACCGGCCCGTCGGACACGTCGATGGGATCGGCTGCGGGGTCGATGCCGCGCCCGGCGAGGATCGCTTCGAGGCGGCCTGCCAGCGCGCCGACGCGTTGCGGTTCGCGGAGGGCTGTGGTCACAGCGCGCCCCCGTAAGCGGCCTCGACGTCGTCGGGGGCGGGGTTTGTCCACGTCCTGTGGACGGTGGAACCGGCACTGCCTGGTGCGGAGTTCATGGCCTCGTTGACCAGGCTCGGCAGCACGCTGGCGTTCAGGCCCTTTGTGCGCAGCCGCTCCAGCCCCATCCGGATGTGGCCGGGGGCGATCTCCTCGCGGAGCAGCTTGGCGACCTCCTTGCCGAGGTGCCCGAGTACGGCGTTGGGCGGGCGGTGGGAGCAGGCGGCGACGTACTCGCCCACCAAATCCTTGGCCGACACCAAACCCGAACCGGAGTCGGCGTCCTGTGCGGGACGCGAGGTGGTGTGGCGCGCGGGGGCGCTTGCGCCTCCCAACGGAGTAGATCCTAGATCCAGGATCCTAGGTCCTAGATCCGGACCGTGAGGATTCACGGCACCCTCCGTGCGTCCCCCCTGCGGCTGCGGTGAGGGCTCACTGAATTGCGCCTGACCTGCGATTTCGTGATTCACGGCCGACTCCTGCGGATCGCGGGAGCCCTCACGGCCTCTTCCGTGAGGGCTCACGGCAGGCTCACGTACGGCGTCGTGAGCCCGCACTGCGACGCCGGCGGACCGGCCGCCCTGGTGGCGCGGGCAGTGCGGGTGGCGGCTCCCGCTGGGCCGGTTGATCTTCTGGTGTTTGGCCCAGGTGACGATGTGCAAGTACCGCTTGCCGTCCTCGCCTTCGTACCGGCAGATCAGCCCGGCGCCGTCGAGCTGGTTGAGGTCGTCCTCGACCTCCAGCGGGCCGTGTTCGGGGCGCAGGGCCCACAGGGCGCCGGTGATGACGGCGGCCTGGTCGCGGAAGCGCCCGTGGTCGTCGGCCTGGGTGAGCAGGCCGAAGAAGGTCCGCTCGGCGGTCACGCTGACCGCGGCGAGCGACTCGGAGATGAACGCCTCGGGCTTGATGGTGCGGATGCGCGCCATGCCTATCGCCCCGCCTTCGGGGAGAAGGCCGGCAAGGTGGCGGGGCTGGTGGACGGGTGTGCGAGTAGTGCCGTGATGGCCCTACTGTGGGGCATAGAGGTTCCTCCCACGGTGGCGTGCGACCGCCACCGCTCAGTCGTTCAGATGCGGGCGATTTCGGTAGGGGACTCGTTGGCCCCGGCGTTGGCGCGCCGGGGTTTTTCTTGCGCTCTGGGCCGTGACCGGGCGTATGGCCAACACAGCCACATCCGCCTGGTAGAAGTCCAGCATTCCGCCGAAGAAGCAAACAGCTCACGGCGAACGCCCCCTGTGGTAGACGAAAAGGGTAGACCCGAAATCCCGGTTGCCGAAATAGCGCGACGAAAATGGGGCAAAGGGCAAAGCCTCGGAAGGGTGCGATCCAGGGTTCCGTCGCATACCGCCCGACGTGTTGACGTGCTGGTCGCACGCCTCGGAGGCCCCATGATTCGACCACGGCCGCCACTCTCGGGCTCAGTGATTTGGTCAACGGCAAATTAGTGTCTATGTTGCGCCCTGCGCATTCGCCAGGGGTAGGGAACCTGACAACAAAGCGGCGCAACATAGCAGCAGATCGCCGGTTACCGAAACCGGCGATCCAGAGCTACAACTGACGCATGCCTCGAACCCCTTTGGAAATCGGCCCTGCCGGAAAGCGCGCTGCCCTCGCGATGGAGCAGGTCCGTACTGCCCGCGGCTTCGCTCAGCGTCAGCTGGCCGACCGCGCGACCGCGCTGGGCCGCCCCATGACCGTCACGACGGTCTCCCGCATCGAACGCAAGCGCCGCCGCTGCGACATCGACGATCTCGTCGCCATCGCGGCAGCCCTCGGCATCTCTCCGCTGGCCCTTCTCGCCGAGGCCCCGTAGCGGCCCGGCTGCCGGCCCCGTCCGGGTGCGCCAACACCCCTCGCCCGGCAGCCCACTTCACCTCGCGCATCGCGCGAACCCCGCCCGCATCTGAACGCCCACACCGACACCCACGCGGAAGTCGCCCCGCCGTGCCGAAGAAGGAACCTCCTTGCGCCGAATGGCCATACCCCCTGCCCTCCCGCACCACGCCCGCCTCCTCCTTGGCCTTGCGAAGGAGGTGGTCCTGCATGGCTGACCGCCTCCTCCTCAGCGTCCCCGAGGCAGCCGAGCGCCTCGGCGTGGGCGAACGCTTCATTCGCCGCCTCGTCTCCGAGCGCCGCATCCGGTACGTGAAGGTCGGCAAGCACGTCCGCATCGCCGACGTCGTCCTGGACGCGTACATAGAGGAGCGGACGGTCGAGCCGGTCCGCACCCGGCGTTCGCGCTACGGGAAGGCTGCTTGATGGCGCCGCGCAGGCCGCAGCGGCGGCGTGACTTCGGCACGGTGCGCCGACTGCCTTCGGGCAGTTGGCAAGCCCGGTACCAGGCACCGGACGGAGAACGGCGTACGGCGCCGGAAACCTTCGAGACCAAGACGGATGCCCAGACCTGGTTGAACCTCACTCAGGCCGACATCGAGCGGAAGGTCTGGCGCGACCCCGATGCAGGGGCGATCCCCTTCGAGGCGTTCGCCCTCAAATGGATCGAAGAGCGCGGCCTCGCGATCACCACCCTCGACCTGTACCGGCTCCCCCTCCGTCTGCACATCCTGCCGACGTTCGGCGAGTGGCGCCTCGACGGGATCGAGGCCGCCGACGTACGGACGTGGCGGGCCGAGCGGCTCACGGCCACCGGTCCGACCCAGGTGGCGAAGGCGTACCGGTTGCTGAAGGCGATCCTGGAGACGGCTGCCGACGACGAGCTGATCCGGCGCAACCCGTGCCGGATCAAGGGTGCGGGCAAGGAGTCCCCGGACGAGCGCCCGGTCGCCACCGTCGCCCAGGTGGACGCGGTCGCCGACGCGATGGGGCCGCGCTGGCGGCTGATGGTCTACCTCGCCGCGTACGGCCCTATGCGCCCGGAGGAGCAGGCCGCCCTTCGCCGCCCGGACGTCAGCCTGGACCCCCTCGCCGTGTACGTCACCAAGGCGGAGCCCGAGCGCACGAACGGCCAACGGGCCCCCGGCGAAACGAAGTCCGCGGCCGGCAAGCGGACGATCATCCTGCCCGGCTTCCTCTACAAGGAGGTCGACCGTCACCTGCGGTGGTTCGCCGAGCCGGGTGGGAACGGCCTGCTGTTCGTCGGCGAGAAGGGTGCGCCGTTCCGGCGCACGTCCTTCGGCCGCAAGTGGCGCAAGGCCCGAGCCCTGGTCGGCCTACCGGACAACTTCCGCTTCTACGACGTCCGGCACACGGGCCACACCCTCTCGACCCGCTCCGGCGCGACGCTGAGGGACACGATGGTCCGCGCCGGCCAGTCCTCGGAGAAGGCGGCCATGGTCTACCAGCACTCCCCGCTGGACCGGCAGAAGGAGGTCGCCGTCGGCATCGACGAGATGGTCCGCGTCCAGCGGGCCAAGCTGGCCAAGGCTGCCGAGCAGCGGTCAGCCCACCAGGCGTAGGACCACGGGCGTAGACCTGAGTGGAACGCACCTCGCAGCGCCGGGGCGCGTTCCACTCAGGTGCGGTTAGTGGCGCGCATGAGGTTCGGGTTGAGCCGGTCCGAGTACCAGTCGACGCGGGTCTGCGGAGCCACTGGCAGTGCCTCGATCTCACGGTTGGCCAGGATCCGCTCGGCGGTCTCGGCCGAGCAGCCGATGTAGGTGGAGAGCAGGTCGCAGTCGCTGGTGACCACCCAACTGCGGTCCGTGGGCCACCAGAACTCGGGCCCCTGCAGGCTTCCCAGCTCGGCGGCCACTTCCTTGCGCACCTCATCGAGCCCGTATACGGAGGAGCGCCGGACCACCGGGGCATCCGCACCCCAGAGCAGCGCCTCCAAGTCGTACGCGAAGGAGACGGGTCGGCCATCTCCGGTGACCTCGCCGAGTACACGGACGAGAGCGCGCTCGGTGCATTGGTCGAGCTGCCCCGACTGCGCCAGCCACAGTGGGGTGGCCCCCTCGTGGCGGCCCTCGTCCGGCAGCGACCAGTGCGACAGCTCTCCGTGGAACCGCACACCGCTGTCCCCGGCCCACCCGCGCCACGATCGGGTGCGCCCGGACCCGTCCGATGCCTCGAACCGGTGGAAGACCCGCAGATACGCCTCGAACCCGTCCGGCACGAGCTCGGCGACCACATGCCCCTCGTCCATGGTCCCGATGAGCCCGGCCTGCAACCAGGCCAGCTCCGTACCGTCGTAGCTCCATTCCCGCACCAGTGTCATGTGCCCATGGTGCCCCGGTCGGCTCGCCTTGCTGGCAGGAACCGATAGGCGGTCCCATCAACTCCGGCTTTGCAAACGCGAGTTCACACAACGCTCAAGGTGCGGTGGCGCAGGTCACAGAATATGCGTCTCGCGATTCGAGACACGACGGCGCGATCGCCCTGCTTGGGCCCGGAAGTATCCCTCTGGGCCAGCCTCTCAATGCCACTTAGGGCACGCGAAGGGCACGGCGCCCCCGAAATGGTCTAGACAACAAACAAGGCCCCGGTCGCCGACCAGGGCCTTCTTTGTGGAGCGAGTGACGGGAATCGAACCCGCGCTCTAAGCTTGGGAAGCTTATGTTCTACCATTAAACTACACTCGCAAGATCGTTCCCCATGGGGGAGCGGTCGTTGCTCACTCTACCCCATGCTCGGCCCTCGGCGGATTCGCCGGGGGCCGTCGTGCTGTCGGGGGCCCGGATCCCCGTGCGGGTGCCGGGAGTTGGGGCGTACGGTGGAGGGCGTGCGCGGGGTCGGAGTGCCGCGTGTGATGGCGTCCTGTTCATCCCCTAATGTGGTGTTTTCTCCGTCCACGCTTGTTGGGGAAGGGACTTGAGCGACTTGATGGACTCGCTGGAGCGCACCGTCGTCCGGTGCGCCGAGGGGCACGTCTTCACCACGGATTCGTTTCCAATGCAGCAGCTCGGCGCCGAGCGGATCGGGCCCGGTCGGCTGATCCGGTGCCCGAGGTGTGCGCGGTTGCGGCATGCCGTGCCGGTGGCGGTCGGGCAGAGGTAGGGCCCGGCCGGTAACGGCGGTGGAGCACAGGCGCGCGGACCGTCCGATTGGGGCGGGGCCGCGCGCCTTGCGTATCCTCGGGGCGTGCTTCTCTCAGACAAGGACATCCGGGCCGAGATCGACTCCGGGCGGGTCCGGATCGATCCCTACGACGAATCCATGGTGCAGCCGTCCAGCATCGACGTGCGCCTCGACCGCTTCTTCCGGGTGTTCGAGAACCACCGCTACCCGCACATCGACCCCGCCGTCGAGCAGGCGGACCTGACCCGGCTCGTCGAGCCGGAGGGGGACGAGGCGTTCATCCTGCACCCCGGTGAGTTCGTGCTGGCCTCGACGTACGAGGTCATCTCGCTCCCGGACGACCTCGCCAGCCGTCTTGAGGGCAAGAGCTCGCTCGGCCGCCTCGGGCTCGTCACGCACTCGACCGCCGGGTTCATCGACCCCGGGTTCTCCGGGCACGTGACCCTGGAGCTCTCCAACGTCGCCACGCTGCCGATCAAGCTGTGGCCGGGGATGAAGATCGGGCAGCTGTGTCTGTTCCGGCTGTCGTCGTCCGCCGAGGAGCCCTACGGCTCCGAGCGGTACGGCTCGCGTTACCAAGGCCAGCGTGGGCCCACCGCCTCGCGGTCCTTCCTCAATTTCCATCGGACCCAGGTGTGATCATGAACGACCAGAACGACCTGCGCGAGAACCTCACCTACGAGAAGTTCGGCGGAGCCATCCGCGACCTCGCGCAGACCATCGCCGACGACGGCTACGAGCCCGACATCGTGGTCTCCATCGCGCGCGGCGGTGTCTTCGTGGCCGGCGGCCTCGCCTACGCCCTGGACTGCAAGAACATTCACCTGGTGAACGTCGAGTTCTACACCGGCGTCGGCACCACCCTCGAAATGCCGGTCATGCTGGCGCCGGTGCCCAACGCCATCGACTTCTCCGGCAAGAAGGTGCTGATCACGGACGACGTGGCCGACACCGGCAAGACGCTGAAGCTGGTCTACGACTTCTGCCTCGACCACGTCGCCGAGGTCCGCAGCGCGGTCATCTACGAGAAGTCCCACTCGCTCGTGAAGTGCGAGTACGTCTGGAAGCGTACGGACGAGTGGATCAACTTCCCCTGGTCCGTCGAGCCGCCCGTGGTGCGGCGCGAGGGCCAGGTGCTCGACGCCTGATCCGCGCCGCGGACACGTGGAAGGGCCCCGCCGGGCCGCAGCCCGGCGGGGCCCTTCCACGTGTCCGCCGCTAGATCGTGCCCAGCTTGATCAGCGAAAGCAGCGCGATCAGCTGGATCGCCGAGGCGCCGAGCGCCTTCGGCCAGGGCAGGTCGTGGGACTTGCTCACCATCGACGTGAACAGGGCGCCGGCCGCCAGCCAGGTCGCCCACCCGAGGATCTGCACCACGCCGTTGTCGCCGCCCAGGAACAGGGCGAGCAGCAGTCGCGGGGCGTCCGTCAGGGACATGATCAGCATCGACAGGCCCACCGTGGGCTGCCACGCGCCGTCGCCGCCCAGCTGGCGGGCCATCGTGTGGGTCACCGCGCCGAGGATCAGGCCGCCGATCACGAAGACGACGCCGGTGACCAGGACCACCGGGATCGCCTTGGAGAAGGTGGTGCTGATGACGTCCGCGCGGGCCTGGTCGAAGCCGAAGATCGCCAGCATCCCGTAGAGGAAGGTGACGATCAGCGCCGGGCCCCACACCGGGTAGTCCCGCATCTGCCAGAAGGTCGGCCCCGGCCGCGTCACGATGCCGGACAGAAGCTCCTTCCACGGCAGCCGTGGGCCGCTGGGCGGCGCCGGGGCCGCGCCGGCGCGGTAGGTCGCGCCGTCGCCGTACGGGTCCTCGCCGACGCTGAACGCCTGGGTGTGGCCCGGGTTGTTCGCGTACGGGTCCTGGGCGGGGGCATAGCCCTGCGGCTGGCCCTGACCCTGGCCCTGGCCCTGGTAGTACGGGTCGCCGAAGTACTCCGGCTCGTCCTGCTGCGGGTAGGGCTGCCGGTACTGCGGCTGCCCGTTTCCGTACTGCGGCGGCTGCCCCTGCCCGTAACCCTGCGGTTGCTGCTGCGCGTGCCCCTGCCCATGCCCGTACTGCGGCTGCTGCCGGCCGTCCGGCCACTGCTGAGCCGGTGCCTGCTGCTGCCCTTGCTGTTGCGGTTGCCGCGGGGGGCGGTTGTTGTCCCGGCCGCCGCGTCCGATCCTGAATCCAGCCACGAATCGAACGTACCTGGTCCGCCCGGACGCCAACCGGCGGGCGGCCGGAACCGGACGCCTTTGCGGCTGAGCTGTGACATCCCCTAGGGGACCCGGGAATCCGGGGCGTTTTGGTTGAATCCCGCCCGATTTACACGGCTGCGCGTGAAGCAGAAGGTAGCCGTTACATTGCCTACGTATGACCCAAACACGGCACTCGTAACTTTGTTGATGTCGCCGCCACAAAGCCCCACAGGCACGGCATGTGCGACATAACAGACAAGCTTCACGCTTCTACGTTACGAGGAAGATCACTCATGCGTGCCACCCGCCGTACCCTCCGTACCGCCGCCATCGCCACCGGAGCCATCGCCGCCCTCGCCCTCCCGGCCGGTGCCGCCTTCGCCGACTCGCCCGCCGCGCCGTCCACCGCGCCGTCCGACGCGCAGACGCAGCCGCAGCCGCATGGTCAGGCGGGCGACGAGACCCCCAAGCCCGATGTGCTGCCGGGCAAGGACGACGGGGCGAAGAAGGACGACGAGTCGAAGAAGGACGACGCCAAGAAGGACGACGCCACTAAGGACGGCGTCGACCAGCGTGGCAAGGGGGACAAGAAGGACGACACCCAGACCAACGTCCGGTCCTTCGTGAAGTCCGTCAAGCTCGCCGACGGCTCCGTGGCCAAGATCTACAAGCTCGGCCAGAACCACTACGAGGCCGAGATCTGGGCCAACGGCAGCAAGCTCGACACCCTCGTGGCCAAGGGCTCCTCGGCCGTCGGCCAGAACAACGGCCTGCACGTCGTACTGGACCCGGACGGCACCTTCAGCTCCTGGGCCGACGGCGACAAGAAGAAGGACGAGAAGAAGAAGGACGACAAGCGGGACGAGCGCAAGAAGGACGAGCGCAAGAAGGACGACAGGAAGTCCGACGTCATCTCCGCCGTGAAGATCACGATGCCCGACGGCCGGATCGCCAAGCTGATCAAGACCAGCAACGGCCCGCGCGTCGAGATCTCCATGCCGAACGGCACCTTCCTCGGCGCGATCGACCTCAAGGACCCGTCGGCCCTCAACGACGGCTGGACGTACAAGATCGTCAACGCCGGCAAGGGCTTCTACAAGTTCGTCGTCATCGACGGCAGGAGCGGCGGCAACAGCTGGGTCTACGACTTCGGCGGCAAGCTGATCGAGAAGTACACCGTCCAGAAGGACGGCAAGAAGAAGCAGCCGCAGCGCGACACGAACACCGCGGACCGGAAGCCCGCGGACCGGACCACGACCACCGTCGTCCCGAAGGGCGGCGTCAAGGCCGGAGCCGAGGGCGTCTCCGGCGAGTCGTCCGACCAGGCCCCGATGCTCGCCGCCGGTGGCGGCCTGGCCGCGGCCGGTGCCGCAGGCCTCGGCTTCGCGATGCTGCGCCGCCGCGACAGCCGGCGCTGACCCGACGGTCCCGGTCGCGACGGGGCCTCCCGGCACAACGGAAAGCGGCCGGCTCTGCCCTCGGGCAGAACCGGCCGCTCCCGTGTGCGGGACTGCCGGGGGACTACTGGACCGGCTCGGGCTCCGGCTCGCTCTCCGCCTCGGCGGCGCCCGCCGGGTCGGCCGGGGTCTTCACCGAGTCGAGGAGCAGCTGTGCCACGTCCACGACCTGGAGCGTCTCCTTGGCCTTGCCATCGTTTTTCTTGCCGTTGACCGAGTCGGTCAGCATGACCAGGCAGAACGGGCAGGCGGTGGAGACGATGTCCGGGTTGAGGGACAGGGCCTCGTCGACGCGCTCGTTGTTGATGCGCTTGCCGATCCGCTCCTCCATCCACATGCGCGCACCACCGGCGCCGCAGCAGAAGCCGCGCTCCTTGTGGCGGTGCATCTCCTGCTGGCGCAGGCCCGGGACGGCCGACATGATCTCGCGCGGGGGCGTGTAGACCTTGTTGTGGCGGCCCAGGTAGCAGGGGTCGTGGTAGGTGATCAGACCGTCCACCGGGGTGACCGGGACCAGCTTGCCCTCGTCGATGAGGTGCTGGAGCAGCTGCGTGTGGTGGATGACCTCGAACTCGCCGCCCAGCTGCGGGTACTCGTTCGCGATCGTGTTGAAGCAGTGCGGGCAGGTCGCGACGATCTTCTTCGCGGACTTCGGCTTCTTCGTCGACTCGTCTTCTTCGTCCTCGCCGTACGCCATGTTCAGCATGGCCACGTTCTCCTGGCCGAGCTGCTGGAACAGCGGCTCGTTGCCGAGGCGGCGGGCCGAGTCACCGGTGCACTTCTCGTCGCCGCCCATGATCGCGAACTTGACGCCCGCCATGTGCAGCAGCTCCGCGAAGGCCTTGGTGGTCTTCTTCGCCCGGTCTTCGAGGGCGCCCGCGCAGCCGACCCAGTACAGGTAGTCGACCTCGGTGAGGTCCTCGATGTCCTTGCCGACGATCGGGACCTCGAAGTCGACCTCCTTGGTCCATTCGACGCGCTGCTTCTTGGCCAGCCCCCAGGGGTTGCCCTTCTTCTCCAGGTTCTTGAGCATCGTGCCCGCCTCGGACGGGAACGCGGACTCGATCATCACCTGGTAGCGGCGCATGTCGACGATGTGGTCGATGTGCTCGATGTCGACCGGGCACTGCTCGACACAGGCGCCGCAGGTGGTGCAGGACCACAGGACGTCCGGGTCGATGACGCCGTTCTCTTCGAGGGTGCCGATCAGCGGGCGCTCGGCCTCGGCGAGGGCGGCCGCCGGGACGTTCGCCAGCTGCTCCTCGGTCGCCTTCTCGTTGCCTGACCCCGCGCCGCCAGGCGCTGATGGATCCTGCTTGCCGCCGCCGGCCAGCAGGTATGGGGCCTTGGCGTGCGCGTGGTCGCGCAGGGACATGATCAGGAGCTTGGGCGAGAGCGGCTTGCCCGTGTTCCAGGCGGGGCACTGCGACTGGCAGCGGCCGCACTCGGTGCAGGTGGAGAAGTCGAGGATGCCCTTCCAGGAGAAGTGCTCGATCTGCGAGACGCCGTAGACGTCGTCCTCGCCCGGGTCCTCGAAGTCGACCAGTTCGCCGTTCGAGGCCATCGGCTGGAGCGCGCCGAGCGCGACGCCGCCCTCGGACTCGCGCTTGAAGAAGATGTTGGGGAAGGCCAGGAAGCGGTGCCAGGCCACGCCCATGTCGGTCTTGAGGGCGACGGTGATCATCCAGATGAACGACGTCGCGATCTTCAGGCCCGCGAAGAAGTACGTGAGGTTCTGGAGCGTGGACAGGTCCATGCCGCGGAACCAGGCGACCACCGGGTACGAGACGAAGAACGAGGCCTCGTAGCTGTCGACGTGGTGCTGGGCGCCTTCGAGCGCGTGCAGCGTGAAGATGCAGACGCCGACGATGAGGATGACGGCCTCGACGAAGTACGCCTGGCCGGTGTTCGAGCCCGCGAAGCGGGACTTGCGGCCCGGGCGGCCCGGCCGGTTCAGCTGCCGGATGACGATGAGCGTCAGGATGCCGAGCGTCGTCATCGTCCCGAGGAACTCGACGAACATGTTGTACGGCGGCCAGTCGCCGATGATCGGCAGGATCCAGTCGGCCTTGAAGAGCTGGCCGATGGCGTTGACGATCGTCAGGAGCAGCGAGAAGAAGCCCACGGCCACGAACCAGTGCGCGAAGCCGACGATGCCCCACTTGTTCATGCGCGTATGGCCGAGGAATTCCTTGACCACGGTGATCGTGCGCTGCGTGGGATCGTTCGTGCGGGTGCCGGCCGGGACGTTCTGGCCGAGCCGCACGAAGCGGTAGATCTGCACGATGGCACGGCCGAACAGCGCTACGCCGACCGCGATTAGGACCAGCGACACGATGATCGCGGCGAGTTGCATGAGGGGGCTCCTCGGGCCTGCGAGGTGGGTTACGGGGGACGGGCTCGAACGGATTACTAAGCAGTAACTTATCCAGTCCACCTGAGCGTACCCACTTCTATGGCCGCACTGTAGCCGCGCAGGCGGTGATCTGTGTCGCTCAGCGTGCCCTTGGTCGGCGCCGGATATCCATCGTGTTATTCACCACATATGGGGACATAACAAACTAACTTGTTGTCGGCCACGACGATCGAACCGAATGGGCGTCCCCATGCCAGCTCCCGCCACGTACCTCGTCACCGGTGGTGCCGGATTCATCGGCTCGCACCTCGCCGATGCGCTGCTCGGACAGGGCCACACCGTGCTCGTGCTCGACGACCTGTCCACCGGCGCCCGCGCCAACCTCGCCGCCGCCTGGTCCGATCCGCGGCTGCGCTTCGTGCGCGGCTCGGTCCTCGACGAGCGGCTGGCCGACGAACTCGTGGCCCGCTGCGACACGGTGGTCCATCTCGCGCCCGGCACCGGAGCCATCGGCGCGGCCGCCCTGCGCCACGGCGCCCGGCTCCTGACCGCGGCGGCGGACGGCCGCGGCGAGGCGGCCTCGGGCGCCACCGTCGTACGCCACGGCGACACCGTCGGGCCGCGCCAGTCGCCCGTGCACGCCACCCAGCTGACCCGTCTGGTGCGCCGCGCGGTCGCGGGCGAACCGCTCGCCGTGCACGGCGACGGGACCCGCGCCTGCCGCTTCCTCGACGTCGCCGACGCGGTCGGGGCCCTGCTCGCCCTGCTCGCCCACCCGGGCGCGGCGGGCGCCGAGTTCGACGTCGTGGGGGACGAGGAGATCGCCGTCCTCGACCTCGCCGAACGCGCCGTGGCCCGCAGCGGCTCCGCCTCGCCGGTGCGGCACTTCCCGTACGTCGTCGACCGCGTCCCGCACGGCAGCTGCGCCAGGGCCGCGGACCGGCCGCTCGATGCGAGCCGGCTGCGCGAGCTGACCGGGTGGCGGCCCGCCCGCGGCCTCGACGACATCCTGGACGCGGCGATCGCCCGGGCCCGCGACGAGGCCCCCGTCGTCCTGCCCGGTCTGCGAGCGCCCGCCGCGTCGCCGGCCGGGCAGCACCTCGGCTGAGGGGCGGCCGACATGCTGCACGGGCTCGCGGCCGCGACGGCGGCCCTCGTACTGACCGCACTGCTCGCCGGCCTGGCCCGCACCCTGATGCTGCGGTTCGGCCGCGGGGGCGGCGCCGCCACCCCGCACCTCGGCGGCATCGCCGTCGCGCTCGCCACCCTCGGGGTCGCCTGCGCGGGGCCACTGCTCGGCGTCGCGGAACTCGGGCCGGGCGTCGCCCCGCTGCTCGCCGCGGCAGGCGCGGTCGCGCTGCTCGGGCTGCTCGGCGACCTTCGGCCGCTGGGCCTGCGGGTCCGCATCGTGGCGGAGGCGGGGGCGGCCACCGTCGTCGTCACGCTGGCCGGGCTCTCGCCGGGCGCCGGGGTGCTCGCGGTCCTGTGGATCGTGTTCGTCACCCACGCCTTCCAGCTCCTGGACCACTCCGACGGGGCGATGGGCGCGGTCGCCGCCGTCACCGCGCTCGGCCTCGCGGTGTGCGCCATCGCCGACGGGCACCCCGGACACGGGCTGCTCCTGAGCGTGCTGGCCGCCGCCCTCACCGGGTTCCTGCTGCACAACTGGCACCCGGCCCGCATCCATCTCGGCGACTGCGGCTCGCTGTTCACCGGGTTCCTGCTCGCCTCGTCCGCGGTCACCGTGCACACCGGGGCGCCCGGCGCGCGTACCGGCGCCGAACTCTTCGCGCTCACCCTCCTCGTGCTCACCGACACCCTGCTCGTCCTGGTCTCCCGCCACCGCGCGGGCCGCCCGCTGCTGCGCGGCGGCGGCGACCACATCGCCCACCGGCTGCGCAAACTCGGCCTCACCACGCAGGGTTCGGCCGTCGTGCTCGGGGTCGTCTCGCTGGCCGCCACGATCGTCGGGCTCCAGTTCCACGACGGGCGCATCGCCCCCGTGGTCGCGCTGCCGCTCGCCCTGCTCGTGCCGCTCGCGGTCGTACTGCTCCTGCGGGTCCCGGTGTACGGGCCCGCCTCGCGCCGCCGCACCCCGCACGCCCGCACCCCGCAGAGCGAGGGCGCCCCCGTCGACCTGGCCCCGGGCCGGGGCTGAGCCCCCGCCCCGCCAGTCCGCCCCGCCGGCCGGCCCAGCAGCACCCCCGCCCGTCCGCCCCACCAGCACCCCACCCGGCAAACAAGACGCAACCCGCCTCCAGCAGGGAGCCGTACGCCCGTGATGACCACCCTCCCGCGCCGGCTGCACCGCGCGCTGCACAGCCTCGGCATCGACGTGGTCCGCCACCGCCCCGGCGGCCACGCACTCGTCCGGCTGCTCGCCCGGTACGAGATCGACCTGGTCCTCGACGTCGGCGCGCACCGCGGCGACTTCGCCGCCCGGCTGCGCGAGGCCGGTTACCGCGGCCGCATCGTCTCCTTCGAGCCGCTGCGCGGGCCCCGCGCCGAGCTGCGCCACCGCGCCGCCCTCGACGACACGTGGAGCGTGCTGCCGTACGCGCTCGGCGACCGCTCGGGCACCGCGACGCTCAACATCTCCGGCGACTCGGGCCCGGCG
Organism: Streptomyces sp. CB01201; assembly: GCF_002803085.1. Lineage (GTDB taxonomy): Bacteria > Actinomycetota > Actinomycetes > Streptomycetales > Streptomycetaceae > Streptomyces > Streptomyces hundungensis. The sequence continues at coordinate 53,299 of NZ_NNBJ01000002.1, forward strand.
AGCTCGCTGCGCGCGATGCTGCCCCGGCACCGCGCGGCGGCCCCGCGCACCGCGTACACCGGCGACGTCATCGTGCAGACGCGGCGCCTGGACGAGCTGTGGGAGCAGGTCACCGCGCCCGGCGAGCGGGTCTTCGTCGCGCTCGACGTGCAGGGGTACGAGGCCCAAGTCCTGGACGGGGCAGGGCAGTTCGCGGACGAGATCTGCGGGGTGCGGATCGGGGCGCCGCTGGTGCCGCTCTTCGAGGGCGCCGAGCTCTTCGACGAGCTGCTGGCGCGCACCCGCGAGGGGCTCGGTCTGACGCTGATGTCGATGGAGCCCGGCTTCACCGATCCGCGCGACGGGCGGCTGCTCCACTGCGGCCTGGTGCTGCTGCGCGAGGACGGTCCGGCCCCCGGTGAGCAGGTGCCCGCGCAGGTCGCCGCAGTGGTGTGAGAGCGTCGGACGGGGCGGGATGAGGCATGCTTCTGCGCACCGCGGGTAGGCCCTGACATTGCTCCTGACCTGCGCTTATGGCTTCTCTTGCAGATAAGAGCAGGATAAAACTTGAGTCGGCTCCACTCAGCTCTGTTGACGCGACGGGAACCGTCATGCATCCTTGAGCCAGATCCACTCAAGTAGTCATCTGGAGGAATCGAAATGGCACGTGCGGTCGGCATCGACCTGGGCACGACTAACTCCGTCGTCAGCGTTCTTGAAGGCGGCGAGCCCACCGTCATCACCAACGCAGAGGGCGCCAGGACCACGCCGTCCGTCGTCGCCTTCGCGAAGAACGGCGAGGTGCTGGTCGGCGAGGTCGCCAAGCGCCAGGCGGTCACCAACGTCGACAGGACCATCCGGTCGGTCAAGCGCCACATGGGCACCGACTGGAAGATCGAGCTCGACGGCAAGAGCTTCAACCCGCAGCAGATGAGCGCCTTCATCCTGCAGAAGCTGAAGCGCGACGCGGAGGCCTACCTCGGCGAGAAGGTCACCGACGCGGTCATCACCGTGCCGGCGTACTTCAACGACTCCGAGCGCCAGGCCACCAAGGAGGCCGGTGAGATCGCGGGCCTCAACGTCCTGCGCATCGTCAACGAGCCGACCGCCGCGGCGCTCGCCTACGGCCTCGACAAGGACGACCAGACGATCCTCGTCTTCGACCTCGGTGGCGGCACCTTCGACGTGTCCCTCCTGGAGATCGGCGACGGCGTCGTCGAGGTGAAGGCCACCAACGGTGACAACCACCTCGGTGGTGACGACTGGGACCAGCGCGTCGTCGACTACCTGGTGAAGCAGTTCCAGTCCGGTCACGGCGTGGACCTGTCCAAGGACAAGATGGCCCTCCAGCGCCTCCGCGAGGCCGCCGAGAAGGCCAAGATCGAGCTGTCCTCGTCCACCGAGACCTCGATCAACCTGCCCTACATCACGGCGTCCGCCGAGGGCCCGCTGCACCTGGACGAGAAGCTCACGCGCGCCCAGTTCCAGCAGCTCACGTCCGACCTCCTGGAGCGCTGCAAGACGCCGTTCCACAACGTCATCAAGGACGCGGGCATCAACCTCTCCGAGATCGACCACGTCGTTCTCGTCGGTGGTTCCACCCGCATGCCGGCCGTCGCCGAGCTGGTCAAGGAGCTGACCGGCGGCAACGAGGCCAACAAGGGCGTGAACCCGGACGAGGTCGTGGCCATCGGCGCCGCCCTCCAGGCCGGTGTCCTCAAGGGCGAGGTCAAGGACGTCCTGCTCCTCGACGTCACCCCGCTGTCCCTCGGCATCGAGACCAAGGGAGGGATCATGACCAAGCTCATCGAGCGCAACACCACGATCCCGACCAAGCGGTCCGAGATCTTCACGACGGCCGAGGACAACCAGCCGTCCGTGCAGATCCAGGTCTACCAGGGCGAGCGCGAGATCGCGGCGTACAACAAGAAGCTCGGGATGTTCGAGCTGACCGGTCTGCCGCCGGCCCCGCGCGGTGTCCCGCAGATCGAGGTCGCCTTCGACATCGACGCCAACGGCATCATGCACGTGACCGCGAAGGACCTCGGCACGGGCAAGGAGCAGAAGATGACCGTCACCGGCGGCTCCTCGCTGCCGAAGGACGAGGTCAACCGCATGCGTGAGGAGGCCGAGCAGTACGCGGAGGAGGACCACCGCCGCCGCGAGGCCGCCGAGAGCCGCAACCAGGGCGAGCAGCTCGTCTACCAGACCGAGAAGTTCCTCAAGGACAACGAGGACAAGGTCCCGGGCGAGGTCAAGACCGAGGTCGAGGCCGCCGTCGCCGAGCTGAAGGAAAAGCTCAAGGGCGAGGACTCGGCCGAGATCCGCACCGCCACCGAGAAGGTCGCCGCCGTCTCGCAGAAGCTGGGCCAGGCCATGTACGCCGACGCCCAGGCCGCGCAGGGTGCCGCCCCGGGTGCCGAGGGCGCCGAGCAGGCCCACCCCGCCGGTGACGACGACGTGGTCGACGCCGAGATCGTCGACGACGAGAAGCCGAAGGGCGGCGCCGCCTGATGACGGAGGAGACCCCGGGCTTCGAGGAGAAGCCCGACGTCCCCTCCGGCGCTCAGGAAGACGCCGAGCCGAAGGCCGCCGACTCCTCCGAGGAGGAGAAGGCGGCCCCGGCCGGGGACGCAGCCAAGGACATCGCCCTTCAGGCTCAGCTGGACCAGGCCCAGACGGCGCTCAACGAGCGCACCGCGGACCTCCAGCGCCTCCAGGCCGAGTACCAGAACTACCGCCGCCGCGTGGAGCGGGACCGCGTCACGGTCAAGGAGATCGCCGTCGCCGGCCTCCTGACCGAGCTGCTGCCCACGCTCGACGACATCGGCAGGGCCCGGGAACACGGCGAACTGACCGGCGGCTTCAAGTCGGTGGCCGAGTCCCTGGAGACGGTCGCCGCGAAGATGGGCCTCCAGCAGTTCGGCAAGGAGGGCGAGCCCTTCGACCCGACGGTCCACGAGGCCCTGATGCACAGCTACGCGCCGGACGTCACCGAGACGACCTGCGTGGCGATCCTGCAACCGGGATACCGGATCGGCGAGCGTACGATCCGCCCCGCGCGGGTCGCGGTGGCCGAGCCCCAGCCGGGCGCGACCGCCAAGGAAGAGAAGTCGAGCGACGAGGAGAGCGGTGGCCCCGACGAGGGCTGACGCAGCGGTCATGAGAGCCGTGATCGTCCGGAAGGAGGGACGTCGATGAACACGAAGGACTTCGTCGAGAAGGACTACTACAAGGTTCTCGGCGTCCCCAAGGACGCCACGGACGCCGAGATCAAGAAGGCGTACCGCAAGCTGGCGCGCGAGAACCACCCCGACGCCAACAAGGGCGACACCAAGGCGGAGGAGCGCTTCAAGGAGATCTCCGAGGCCAACGACATCCTCGGTGACCCCAAGAAGCGCAAGGAGTACGACGAGGCGCGCGCCCTGTTCGGCAACGGGGCCCTCTTCAATCAGGGGGGCCGGGCCGGTCCGGGTGCCGGCGGGGGCAGCTTCAACTTCGACCTGGGCGACCTGTTCGGCGGGCAGCAGCCCGGCGGCCAGGGCGCCGGCGGCTTCGGCGGCGGGCTCGGCGACGTGTTCGGCGGCCTGTTCAACCGGGGCGGCGCGGGCACCGGCCAGCGCACCCAGCCGCGCCGCGGCCAGGACCTGGAGTCCGAGGTCACGCTCAGCTTCACCGAGGCGGTCGACGGGGCCACGGTCCCGATCCGGCTCTCCAGCCAGGCCCCCTGCAAGGCCTGTTCGGGCACCGGCGACAAGAACGGCACGCCCCGGGTGTGCCCGACCTGCGTCGGCACCGGCCAGGTCTCGCGCGGTTCGGGCGGCGGCTTCTCGCTGACCGACCCGTGCGTGGACTGCAAGGGCCGCGGCCTGATCGCCGAGAACCCCTGCGACGTCTGCAAGGGCAGCGGCCGGGCGCGCTCCTCGCGCACCATGCAGGTCCGCATCCCGGCCGGCGTCAGCAACAACCAGCGCATCCGCCTTCGCGGCAAGGGCGCGCCGGGCGAACGGGGCGGCCCCGCCGGCGACCTGTACGTCGTGGTGCACGTCGACGCGCACCCGGTGTTCGGCCGCAAGGACGACAACCTGACGGTCACGGTGCCGGTCACCTTCACGGAGGCGGCCCTCGGTGCCGAGGTCAAGGTGCCCACGCTCAGCGGTCCGCCGGTCACCCTGAAACTGCCCGCGGGCACTCCCAACGGCCGTACGATGCGGGCCCGCGGCAAGGGTGCTGTCCGCAAGGACGGCACCCGGGGCGACCTGCTCGTCACGGTCGAGGTGACCGTGCCGAAGGACCTGGACGACAAGGCCCGCGAGGCCTTGGAGACCTACCGCGAGGCGACCGCGGGCGAGGACCCGCGGGCAGAACTGTTCCAGGCCGCGAAGGGAGCATGACATGGATCCCCGCCAGCGCCGGCAGCCCCCGTTCGGCGGCCGCGCGTACGAGTTGACCGACGAGACGCCGGTGTACGTCATCTCGGTGGCGGCCCAGCTCTCCGGTCTGCACCCGCAGACCCTGCGGCAGTACGACCGCCTCGGCCTGGTCTCGCCCGACCGCACGGCCGGGCGCGGCCGACGCTACTCGGCCCGTGACATCGAACTGCTGCGTACCGTCCAGGAGTTGTCGCAGACCGAGGGCATCAACCTGGCGGGCATCAAGCGCATCATCGAGCTGGAGAACCAGGTGGCGGCCCTCCAGGCCCGGGTCGCGGAGCTGTCCTCCGCGGTCGAGGGCGCGGCCGTCGCCATGCAGCAGCGCGAGGCCCAGGTGCACGCCTCCTACCGGCGGGACCTGGTCCCGTACCAGGACGTCCAGCAGGCCAGCGCGCTGGTCGTCTGGCGGCCCAAGAGGTCCTCGGAGTAGCCCTGCCGGGTCCCGCTCCTGACAGCGCGTCACAGGCCCGTCGTCCCGTTCCGGGGCGGCGGGCCTCGTGCGTGCCGAGCGGTCGCGAACCGGCGCCCCGATCGGGATAGGGTCATCGGTCTCGGTGGCAGGGAGGCGGGCAGGGGCATGGCAGAGCAGGTGGCGCATCCGCACGGCGCGGACCGGCTGTGCCCGCCCGCGGAACGGGTGTACGCGGACGCGCTGCGGGCCGGACGGATCGGCCGCCAGGACGCGCGCGAGGCCACCTGCCTGATCGACCTCGGTCTGCTGCACCCCGACCCGGTCGCCCTCGACTGGCTGCTCCCGACCTCCCCGCAGGCCGTGATGGCCCGGCTGCTGCGCGGCATCCACGAGGACATCGCGGCGAGCCAGGCCCGCACCGGCGTGGTGGCAGCGGCGTTCGAGCGCTTCGCGGCCCTCGGCGCACCGGCGGCGGCCGACAGCGAGGCCATCCGCGTCCTGGACGGCATCCCGCGCATCAACGCGGCCATCGACGACGCGATAGCCGGCTGCACCACCGAGTCGCTCACCATCCAGCCCCGCGGCATCCGGCCCGAGCACATCCTGTCGCAGGCCCTGCCGCGCGCCCTGGACATGCTGGACCGGGGGGTGCGCATCCGCACCCTCTACACGCACGTGGCCCGCCACGGCCCCGGACTCGCCGACTACCTGCGCCAGTTGGAGGGCCGGGCGGTCGAGGTGCGCACCCTGGACGAGGTCACCGACCGCCTGCTGCTCTTCGACCGCACGGTGGCAATCATCCCGGCCGCCGCGGACGACAGCAGTGCCCTGGAGCTGCGCCACCCGGCGCTCGTCGAATACCTCGCCACCGTCTTCGAGCGGCTGTGGCGGCTCGGGGTGCCGCTGAGCGACGCGGTGCCCGCGGCCACCGACCTCCAGGGCATCACGCATCGCGAGCGGGTCATCGCGGCGCTGCTCGCCGAGGGCCATCAGGACGCGGTGGTGGCCCAGCGGCTCGGCATCAGCGTGCGCACCTGCCGCCACCACATCAGCCGTCTCGCGGCGGCGCTCGGCAGCAGCAGCCGCACCCAACTCGGCGTCCGCATCGCCCAGTCGGGGCTCGACGCGCACCCGCGCTGATCCGCTGGTACAGCCGTCATGCGGACATGTCGGCCTTTGTTCCGCCTCCAGTTGATGCAGTGCAGCAACATGATGGTGGTGGCCGAGCGGCTCGCGATGCATCGTGGTGGGCAGTATGAACAGCTCGACTCACGGGGATGCGGGGCCGGACGGCGGCGTGGTGGACGCCGCGGCCGTGGCCCTGCTCGTGCGCGGCATCCACGACGGCCTCGCCGAGACGCGCCGCCGCGCGGGCGCGGTGGCCGAGGCCTTCGAGCGCTATGCCTCGCTCACCCCGGGCGCCCCGCGGCCCGGCCAGGCCGTCCGGGTGCTCGACGGCTTCGAGGCGATCGACGGGGCCATCGCCGCGGCCTCCGCCGCCTGCGTCACCGAGATGCTGACCGTGCAGCCCGACGGGATCCGCTCGCCCAGCATCCTGGCGCACGCCTCGACCCGGGACCCTGCGCTGGTGGCCCGCGGCGCCCGGATGCGCACCCTGTACACCCATGTCGCCCGGTACGGACCGGCGCTCGGCGCCTATCTGGAGCGGCTCGGCGACGGCGCCGAGGTGCGCACCCTGGACGAGGTCATCGAGCGGATGATGGTCTTCGACCGTGCGGTGGCGTTCCTGCCCGCCAACGCGGAGCGCACCAGCGCGCTCGAACTGCGCCAGCCCGCGCTCGTCGGGCATCTGGTGACCTACTTCGAATGCCTGTGGAACCGGGCGGTCCCGCTGTCCGAGCCGGTTCCGGCGGCGACCGGCATCGCGGGCATCACGCATCGCGAGCGGGTCATCGCGGCGCTGCTCGCCGAGGGCCATCAGGACGCGGTCGTCGCCCAGCGGCTCGGCATCAGCGTGCGCACCTGCCGCCACCACATCGGCCGTCTCGCGGCGGCGCTCGGCACCTCCAGCCGTGCCCAGCTCGGCGTGCGCATCGCCCGGGCCGGTCTCGGCGGCCCGGCGTGAGCGGCTCAGGCGTCCTGGTCCAGGATGCCCGACTGAGCGATGAGGTAGCCGAGTTGGGCCCGGCTGCCGCTGCCGAGGGCGGCGGCGAGTTTGGCGATGTGCGCACGGCAGGTGCGGACGTTCATGCCGAGCCGGCGCGCTATGGCCTCGTCGACGTGGCCCTCCACCAGGAGCTTGGCGATGGAGCGCTGGACGCCGGTGATGCCGGCCGTCTCCAGGTGGTAGGGCACCTCGTCGTCCCACGGGACGGCGTACTGCCAGAACTGGTCGAAGACCCCGACCAGGTACTGCACGAGTCCCTCGTGGCGCAGTTCCAGGGCGACTTGGCGGTCGCTGCGCGCGGGGATGAAGGCGACCTTGCGGTCCATGATGATGAGCCGGTCGATGATCTCTTCCAGGGTGCGCACCTCAAGCCCGTACGGAGCGATCCGTTCCACGTAGCCGATGGTGGCGCTGTGGTGGCGGGCGGTGTGCTGGTAGAGCGTGCGCATCTGGACACCGCGGGCGACCAGCGGTTCGATGCGCCGCAGGGCCGCCTCGAAGGTCTCGGGGCGGCGGCCGCTGCCGGGCTGGATGACGAGGAGTTCCTCGCTGCACTCGTCGATCACGCGGTCGAGCGTCGCGTTGATCAGTTCCAGGCCTTCGAGGACGGTGATCGCGTGGGTGCCGCTGAGCGAGGGCGTCGCGATCGACATGAACGGCTCGAAGGTGTTGGCGAGGGCGACCGAGAGCTTCCGGCGCTCCTGGATCTCGCGTTCCAGCGGCTGGGTCAGCAGGTTGAGCACCACGGTGGGGGGAACCGGCCGCAGGAGCTGGGCGTCGTCCGGGTCGGGGCGCAACAGGGTCAGGTCGACCAGACACGGGGCGGAATCGGCCTCTGAGCGGGTAATCCCGCCCGTACGCAGGGCAAGGGCGTACAGAGCCGTTCCTGTCTCGCACAGATCAACTGGGCCGTGATCGTGTCCTATATGCCCCTGTTTCAACCTAGTTGCACCCCCCTCATCCTTTTGAATTACAGGAACATGATGCCTGGCTGCGCTGGTGCAAGTGGTCGGAGTGGGCCATCGTCGTATCCGCGGGGGGAGGTAATGATCAAAAGAGGTGGAGATCGGCCATGAGCAGGATGGTTCGAGCACTAAGCACGACAGCCGTTGTGGCGGCTGCTCTCTGCGCTCTCTCGGCGCCTGGGGACCTCTCTTGGGAGACCCACCCCGCGAAGTCCGGAGTCACGACCGCCCAGGACATCAGCTGGGAGATCGCACCGAAGGGCGCGACCGCGGACATCTCCTGGGAGTCCGCGCCCGCGGGTGCTGTCGCATGAGCTTTCCGCCCGACGACCGCACCTTCCGGCGCGAAATGGCCACGGCCTACCGCTCGGGGTGGCACTTCATCGACCTCGCCACAGCAGTTCCGTTCCGTGGCGATTCGTTGATGGTCACCCTGCTCGGTGAGCCGATCCTGATCGCCCGTGAGGACGACGAAGACGTCCGTGCCTACCGTTGCCTGCGCCGGCCGCGCGGGGCACCGCAGCCCATTCGCTGTGTGGTCCGGTACGGCATGGTCTTCGTGAATCTCGACCAACGTGACCACCAGCTTTTCGAGTCGGAGACACAGCCCGATTCATCCACCGCCACCCCCCGCAGTGCCTGACGCGATCCCCCGTCGTTGTACATCGCGCAGGTGCTTCCCCCACACAGCGGCGCCATCGTGGACCTGAACACGGTGGCGCCGCTGTGCTGCCCGGGTACGGAAGGCCGCGTCAGACGTTGCCCATCGCCCGGGTCAGCCTGATCTCGATCAGCACCCGCCGCGGATTGTCCCGCGGCACCCGCTGGTAGCGCTCGGTGTAGCGCGCCTCCGCGTCCGCGATCAGCTCGGGTTCCGTGCGCACGAACGCACGCCCTTCGAGGGTCGCCCAGCGCCTGCCCTCCAGCTGGCACAGCGCCACCCGTGCGCCCGCCGGGTCCGCCTCGGTCGCCGCCAGGATGTTGGCCGCTTTTCGGCTGTCCCCGCTCGTGATGATCCGGGCCAGCCCCGCCTGGGGGTCGTAGGTCGCCCCCACCGGCACCACGTGCGGCGAGCCGTCCGGCCGCTGCGTCGTCAAGGTGCAGATGTGGCGCTCGCGCCAGAAGCTGAGATAGGCGTCGTCGGGCCTGCGTACGTCATGAGCCATGGACCAGAAACCTAGCGCAGCCGGTCCGCCTCCATTCCTTTCCCTCACCTTGAGCGGAATGGACTCAACTTTGTGTACGTTGGAAGAGTCATGGGAGCTGCCCGCCCCGACCGACGTACGACGAGGAGGAGCGAACGCACGTGGATGCCGAGCTGACCAACAAGAGCCGGGACGCGATCAACGCCGCAAGCAGCCGGGCCGTCGCCGGGGGCCACCCGGATCTGACCCCCGCGCATCTGCTGCTCGCGCTCCTGGAGGGCGAGGACAACGAGAACGTCGTCGACCTGCTCGCCGCGGTGGACGCGGACCAGGCCGCCGTGCGCGCCGGCGCCGAGCGGCTGCTGGCCGCGCTGCCCAGCGTGACCGGTTCGACCGTCGCCCCGCCGCAGCCCAACCGGGAACTCCTGGCCGTCATCGCGGACGCGGCCCAGCGGGCCAAGGAGCTGGGGGACGAATACCTGTCCACCGAGCACCTCCTCATCGCCCTCGCCGCCAAGGGCGGAGCGGCCGGTGAGATCCTCTCCGAGCAGGGGGCGAGCGCGAAGAAGCTCCTTGCCGCGTTCGAGACGAGCAGGGGAGGGCGCCGGGTGACCACACCCGACCCGGAGGGTCAGTACAAGGCGCTGGAGAAGTTCGGTACGGACTTCACGGCGGCCGCACGCGAGGGCAAGCTCGACCCGGTCATCGGCCGGGACCAGGAGATCCGCCGGGTCGTCCAGGTGCTGTCCCGGCGCACCAAGAACAACCCGGTGCTCATCGGCGAGCCCGGCGTCGGCAAGACCGCCGTCGTCGAGGGCCTCGCCCAGCGCATCGTGAAGGGCGACGTACCGGAGTCGCTGAAGAACAAGAAGCTGGTCTCGCTGGACCTCGGCGCGATGGTCGCGGGCGCGAAGTACCGCGGCGAGTTCGAGGAGCGCCTCAAGACCGTCCTCTCGGAGATCAAGGAGAGCGACGGCCAGATCATCACGTTCATCGACGAGCTGCACACCGTCGTCGGCGCGGGCGCCGGCGGCGACTCGGCGATGGACGCGGGCAACATGCTCAAGCCGATGCTGGCGCGCGGCGAGCTGCGCATGGTCGGCGCGACCACGCTCGACGAGTACCGCGAGCGCATCGAGAAGGACCCGGCCCTGGAGCGCCGCTTCCAGCAGGTCCTGGTCGCCGAGCCGTCCGTCGAGGACACCATCGCGATCCTGCGCGGGCTCAAGGGCCGTTACGAGGCGCACCACAAGGTGCAGATCGCGGACAGCGCGCTGGTCGCGGCCGCGACCCTCTCCGACCGGTACATCACCTCGCGCTTCCTGCCGGACAAGGCCATCGACCTGGTCGACGAGGCGGCGTCCCGGCTGCGCATGGAGATCGACTCCTCGCCGGTCGAGATCGACGAACTCCAGCGCTCCGTCGACCGGTTGCGCATGGAGGAGCTGGCGCTCAAGAACGAGACCGACGCCGGTTCGCTCCAGCGCCTGGACAAGCTCCGCAAGGACCTCGCCGACAAGGAGGAGGAGCTGCGCGGCCTCAACGCCCGCTGGGAGAAGGAGAAGCAGGGCCTCAACCGGGTCGGTGAGCTGAAGGAGAAGCTCGACGAACTGCGCGGCCAGGCCGAACGCGCCCAGCGCGACGGCGACTTCGACACCGCCTCCAAGCTCCTCTACGGCGAAATCCCGGGCCTGGAGCGGGAGTTGGAGGAGGCCGCCGAGGAGGAGGCCGAGCAGGAGAAGTCCAAGGACGCCAAGGACACCATGGTCAAGGAGGAGGTGGGCCCCGATGACATCGCGGACGTGGTCGGCGCCTGGACCGGCATCCCCGCCGGACGCCTCCTGGAGGGCGAGACGCAGAAGCTGCTTCGCATGGAGGACGAGCTGGGCAAGCGCCTGATCGGCCAGACGGAGGCCGTGCGCGCGGTCTCGGACGCGGTGCGCCGCACCCGGGCCGGCATCGCCGACCCGGACCGGCCGACCGGCTCGTTCCTCTTCCTCGGCCCGACGGGCGTGGGCAAGACCGAGCTGGCCAAGGCCCTCGCCGACTTCCTCTTCGACGACGAGCGGGCCATGGTCCGCATCGACATGTCGGAGTACAGCGAGAAGCACTCGGTGGCCCGTCTGGTCGGCGCCCCTCCCGGCTACGTCGGCTACGAGGAGGGCGGCCAGCTCACCGAGGCCGTCCGCCGCCGCCCGTACTCCGTGGTGCTCCTGGACGAGGTCGAGAAGGCCCACCCCGAGGTCTTCGACATCCTGCTCCAGGTCCTCGACGACGGGCGCCTGACCGACGGGCAGGGCCGCACGGTCGACTTCCGCAACACCATCCTGATCCTCACCTCCAACCTGGGCAGCCAGTACCTGGTCGAGCCCTCGACCAGCGAGGAGGTGAAGAAGCAGCAGGTCCTGGACGTGGTGCGGGCCTCCTTCAAGCCGGAGTTCCTCAACCGCCTCGACGACCTGGTGGTCTTCTCGGCGCTCAGCAAGGACGAGCTGTCCCACATCGCGGGGCTCCAGATCGACCGCCTCGCCAAGCGTCTGGCCGACCGCAGGCTCACCCTGGAGGTCACCCCCGAGGCCCTGGCCTGGCTCGCCGACGAGGGCAACGATCCCGCCTACGGCGCTCGCCCGCTGCGCCGCCTGATCCAGACCGCGATCGGGGACCGGCTCGCCAAGGAGATCCTGGCGGGCGAAGTCCGCGACGGCGACACGGTTCGGGTCGACCGATTCGGGGAGGGGCTCATCGTGGGGGCCGCGAAGTAGTGCCGATCGCACCCCCCGGCCCCGATTCGCTCAGCTCCTGGCGGATACCCGGGGTCGGGGGTTGCCAGCCCTGCCCCGGCATGGGGGAGGATGACCGGAACCGTACGAAGGAAGATTCACGATGAGCATCGACCCGTCCTCGATTCCGAATTTCGGGGCTCAGCAGGGCCCGCAGCCCGGCGGCGCGCCGACCGGGCCCGTCGTGCCCGACCAGGATCTGGTGAAGCAGCTCCTGGACCAGATGGAGCTCAAGTACGTCGTGGACGACGAGGGCGACCTCGCCGCGCCCTGGGAGGATTTCCGTACGTACTTCATGTTCCGCGGCGACGACGACCAGCAGGTCTTCTCGGTGCGGACGTTCTACGACCGGCCGCACAGCATCGACGACAAGGTCCAGATCCTGGAGTCGATCGACGACTGGAACCGCCGCACCCTGTGGCCCAAGGTCTACACGCACACCCACGACGACGGCACGGTCCGCCTCATCGGCGAGGCGCAGATGCTGATCGGCACCGGCGTGGCCCTGGAGCACTTCGTGTCCTCCACGGTCAGCTGGGTGCGCGCCTCCATCGAGTTCGACAAGTGGCTCCTTGAGCAGCTCGGCCTGGAGAAGGACGTCGACGGCGACGAGGGCGAGGAGTCCGGCGCCCCGGACTCCGAGTGACGCGGTCCTTGCGCCGTTCGCCTCACAGCGCCATCGAGGCCCGCGTCAGCAGATAGGCCCCGTAGCAGAACGAGAGCCCGGCCAGGGCGACGGTCACCGCGACCGCCGCCCGGGGCCGGGCTTTCGTCAGTGCGAGCGCCGGCGGGATCAGCAGCGGGAAGGCGGGCAGCAGGAAGCGCGGCTTCGACTCGAAGTAGCCGGCCCCGCCGACCGTGATCAGGACGAGCACGCCGGTGTAGACGAGCAGCGGCAGCGACGGCCGGTCGAGTGCGAACAGCACGAAGAGCAGCACCAGCACCGCGGTGAGCAGCGCCGCCATCGGGAAGCCCAGCTCGAACGGGAAGGTCGCGAGCCGTTTGGCGAACCGCAGCGTGCCCACGCCGAAGTCGAACCGGGACGTCCACCCGGACTGCACCGCGAAGTACCCGCCGACCGGGTCGCCCTCGCGCAGCCCCACCCACAGGACGTAGCCGCACCAGCCGAGCGGCGCGAGCAGCGCCCCGGCCCAGGGCCGCCAGGAGCGCTCGCCGCGCCGGATCTCCACGGCGGCGGCCACCAGGACGGCGGCGGCCACCGCGACCGCGTTGGGCCGCGAAAGCCCGGCGAGCAGCGCGAGCGAGCCCGCCCACAGCCAGCGGCGCTCCAGGACCGCCCACAGCGACCAGGCCGCGAACGCCGTCATCACCGGCTCGGTGTACGCCATCGTCAGGACGACGGCGTGCGGGAGCAGCGCCCAGAGCAGCACCAGGAGGGTGCCGACGGGCCGGCCGTACAGGCGCTCGCCGATCAGGTAGATCGCACAGGCCGCAGCCCCTGCCGCCGTCCACGACAGGAGCAGCCCGGCGGTGCCGCCGGTGACGGGCAGGACGGTGGTCACGGCGCGGATCAGGCCCGGGTAGAACGGGAAGAACGCCAGGTCGCTCTGGACCGCGCCGTCCGGCCAGAACAGGGTGCGACCGTAGCCGTGGGCGGCGATCCGGGTGTACCAGTCGGCGTCCCAGGCGGTGGCGAGCCGGGCCCGGGGCGACATGTCCCGGTGCCAGGCGGCGGCCGCGAACACCAGGAGTCCGGTCAGCCGTGCCGCGGCGAACAGGCCGAGCGCGGGGGCCGCCCGGCGCAGGGCGGCCGCCCCGCGCAAGGCGCTCGTGATGCCGCCGGCCCCGCGGAAGCGGGTGTGAGCGGTGATCTCGGCGGACAGGGGGCACCTCCGGGCGCGCGTGATCGGTTCAGACCGACCATCGGCGCGGATCCCGCGTCCCGCGACCGCAACGCCCCCGACCGGGTTGGAACTCCGCCCGCCCGGCGGTGCGTACGCGGTCACGGGGGCCGTGCGGGCGCCCCGTCCTAGCCGGCCAGTGCCTTGAGGCGGGTGACCGCCTCTTCGAGTACCGCCGTCTGCTTGCAGAAGGCAAACCGGACAAATGGTGCACCTTCCTCGCGGTGATCGTAGAAGACCGCGTTCGGGATCGCCACGACGCCGCAACGTTTCGGCAGGGCGCGGCAGAACGCGAAGCCGTCGCTCTCGCCCAGCGGGCGGATGTCGGTGGTCACGAAATAGGTGCCGGCCGGCCGGAACACCTCGAACCCGGCCGCCGCGAGCCCGGCGCTCAGCAGGTCCCGCTTGGCCTGGTGGTCGGCGCGGAAGTCGTCGAAGTAGGACTCCGGAAGCCGCAGCGCCTCGGCCACCGCGTACTGGAAGGGCCCCGAGCCCACGTACGTCAGGAACTGCTTGGCCGAGCGGACGGCGGTCACCAGCTCGGGGGACGCGGTGATCCAGCCGACCTTCCAGCCGGTGAACGAGAACGTCTTGCCCGCCGAGCCGATGGTGACCGTGCGCTCGCGCATGCCCGGCAGCGACGCGAGCGGGATGTGCTCGGCGCCGTCGAAGACGAGGTGCTCGTACACCTCGTCGGTGATCACCAGCAGATCGCGCTCGCAGGCCAGCTCGGCGACCGCGGCCAGCTCCGCGCGGCTCAGGACCGTCCCGGTCGGGTTGTGCGGGGTGTTGAGCAGCAGGAGGCGGGTGCGCGGGGTGACGGCCGCGCGCAGCTCGTCCAGGTCGAGGGCGAAGCCGCCGGCGTGCGGGCGCAGGGTGACGGGCACGCGGGTGCCGCCCGCCATCGCGATGCAGGCGGCGTACGAGTCGTAGTACGGCTCCAGGGCGACGACCTCGTCGCCGGGCTCCACGAGGGCCAGCAGGGACGCGGCGATCGCCTCCGTGGCGCCCACGGTGACGAGCACCTCGCGGTCCGGGTCGTACGCCAGGCCGTAGCGGCGCTGCTGGTGCCCGGCGATCGCGGTGCGCAGCTCGGGGATGCCGGGACCGGGCGGGTACTGGTTGCCGTGGCCCTCGCGCAGCGCGCGGACCGCCGCCTCCCGGACCGCCTCGGGGCCGTCGGTGTCGGGGAAGCCCTGGCCGAGGTTGATGGCCCCGGTCTGCTGGGCGAGTGCGGACATCTCGGCGAAGATCGTCGTGCCGAACTCGGCGAGGCGGCGGTTGAGGAGGGGACGCGCGCTGGAGGTCATGACGGCCATCCTGCGGGCAACCTCTGGAGTTGCTCAAGTGTGCTTTGGCGCTCGGCGCCGGAGGGCATCCCCCTTCCACGCGGGACGACGGGGACCGCCCAGGAAGAAGGTGGTGGGGGACATGGGCATAGCGGTGGTGGTGCTCGTGCTGGTGGCGCTGCTGGTCGTGGCGGTCCGGGTCGCACGGCAGGCGCGCAGGACCACGCGTCGTCGTTCGGCTGCCGCCGGCGCAGCCGCGGGCGGCAGCTGGTGGGCCGGTGGGGGCTCGGACAGCGGGAACGCCTCCGACGGGGGCTCGTCCGACGGGGGCGGCGGCGGGCACCACGGGGGCGGGCACCACGGCGGCCACTCGTGCGGCGGCGGTCACTCTTGCGGAGGCGGCGGCCACTCCTCGTGCGGCGGCGGCTCCTCCTGCGGGGGCGGCGGCTGCGGTTCGAGCTGAGCGGCCCGTTCGGGTGACGGCCGTGCGGGTGCATCCCGCCGGCGGCCCGCAGGGGTGACGGGCGGCCGGTCGGGGCGGTCGCGGCTGACACGGGGCAGCCGATTCCGCCGCCGGTTCCGCCCGTTGTGCGCCCGGTCGGTCACGGCCGGCCGGGCGCCTTCTTTCGCGCCGGTAGTTGAACGTTTGAACCGAGTGGCCCCCGAGGGGATGGAAACCCCATCAAGTTGGGTAAAAAAGCTGTGAGCGCCGCGCACTTCATGATTCCCTCGCAGATGAGAAACGACGCAGCCTTCGGACTCCGGGCGATCAGACAGCGGTCCCCGTCCTTCGTTGCGGTCCGAGGCGACCTCGGCCACCCACCCGCCACATGTGTGTTTTGCGGAGCCCCTCCATGCTCACGACCCTCAAGACCGCCTATACCGACACGCGTGCCGCCGACCTCGCCTGGGCGCTGGGCCGCGAGCCGCTGCCCGCCCTTGCCGTGCTCGACCTCGAACTGTCCGGTGCGAAACTCCAGTTGAGACTTCTGGGCGCCTCCCACCAGGTGCTCCTCGACGAGGAGCGCGGCACCTGCTCGGAGACCGTCGCCTGCATGCCCGGCAGCAGCACCCCGCTGCCGCTCGGCGTGGCGAAACGGCTCGGTGAGTGGGACTACGAGTTCGCCGCGCGGGTCGAGACGCTCTCGCAGGGCTCGTTCGCGGGGCGCGCGCAGGAGCTCCTCGCGCTCGTCGCCGATCACCCCAACGGCCTGGCGGGAACGTTTCCCGGATCCCCGCACGCCTTCACCGCGATGCTCGCCCAGCGCGGCGAGGGGCAGGTGTGGTGGCGCACGTGGCACGCCTATCCGCAGGAGGGCCAGCTCGTGGTGACGCGGACCCGGGTCGGCGTGCGGGTGGCCGCGCCCGCCGGGCTCTGAACCCTTCGATTCCGCTGCGTTTGGCTCCAGTTGAACCCGTGTGGGTGACAAGATGCGAACGGAGCGTCACGTAGCGTTCGGCAGGTGATCGAACCGCTCCCCGCTCCCGTGAGTAGTCCGCGGTCGGGCCGGTTCCTCGTCCTGGCCGTCGTGTTCATCTGCGCCGCCTGCGGTCTCGTCTACGAGCTCGAACTGGTCGCCCTCGCCTCGTACTTGATCGGCGACTCGGTCACCCAGGCCTCCGTGGTCCTCTCGGTGATGGTCTTCGCGATGGGCGTCGGCTCGCTGCTCGCCAAGCGGCTGCGCTGCCGTGCCGCCGTCGGCTTCGGCCTCATCGAGGCCGCGCTGGCCCTGGTGGGCGGCTGCTCGGCGATCGCCCTGTACGCCACGTTCGCCTGGTTCGGCGGCTCGCGCTACGCCCTCGTCGCGTTCTCCCTCGCGATCGGCATACTCATCGGCGCCGAGATCCCGCTCCTGATGACCCTCATCCAGCGCGTCTCACGCCGGGCCGCGGGCGACGTGATCGGCACGGTCGCCGATCTGTTCGCCGCGGATTATGTGGGCGCGCTCGTCGGCGGACTGGCCTTCCCCTTCCTGCTGCTGCCCCAACTCGGCCAGCTGACGGCCGCGTTGCTCACCGGCGCGGTCAACGCGGTGGCGGGCGGCTCGCTGGTGCTGCTGCTCTTCGGCCGCGACCTGTCCCCGCGCGCCCGCTGGACCCTGATCGGCGCGAACGCGGCCGTGCTCGCGGTGCTCGCGCTCACCACCGCCCTGGTCGGCGACTTCGAACAGGCCGCGCGCCGCGCCGTGTACGGCGGGCAGGTGCGGGTCGCCGTGCAGACCCGCGTCCAGGAAGTCGTCCTGACCGGCAAGGGCGGCAGCCCGCTCGACCTGTTCCTCGACGGCAGGCTGCGGATCGACGGCCGCGACGCGGCCCGCTACCGCGCGGCCCTGGTGGCGCCCGCCCTCGACGCGGGCCCGCACGGCCGCGTCCTGATCCTGGGCGGCGGCGACGGCCTGGCCGCCCGCGAGGCGCTGAGCCACCCCGGCGTCCGCTCGGTCACCCTCGTCGAGATCGACCCGGGGCTGGTCCAACTGGCGCGTGAGGACCCGCAGTTGGCGGCCCTGAACGGACACGCCTACCGCGACCCGCGGCTGCGTACGGTGATCGCGGACGCCTTCGGCTGGCTGCGCGGCGACGGCTATGCCGCGGGCTCGTACGACGCCATCGTGTCCGACCTGCCCGACCCGGGCATCACCGCGAGCACCAAGCTCTACTCGCAGGAGTTCTACGGTCTCGCCGCCCGGCTGCTCGCGCCCGGCGGCCGGCTCGTGGTGCACGCGGGGCCGGCGGCCGCCCGCCCCCGTACGTTCTGGACGGTCGCCGCCACGGTCCGCGCGGCCGGCCTCACCACGGTCGAATACCGCGCGACGGGCAGCGGCGCGGGGTTCACCGCGGGCCCCGACCGCGCCTCCGCCTCGCCGAAGTCGCCCCGCGACTGGGGCTTCGTCCTGGCCGCCCGGCCCGCCCCGCGCCCGTTCACCACCGGCGCGGCCGGGGCCCGCTCGGGTGTGCGGCTGCCGCTCGGCAGCGAGCCGCTGGCCCCGCCCCGGGGCGCGGACGCGGTCCCACCCTCGACGCTGGTGCACCCCCGGTACGCCGACTGAGGCGCCGGGCCCGGTGCCGGTGCGGGGCGCGAGGCCGGGACGGCTGATGGCGGTGGTGCTCGGCGGGGGGGGGGGGGGGGGGGGGGGGGGGGGGGGCTGACGGGAGGGGTGCGCGGCGGGGCTGGGGCGTGTGGCGCCCGAGGGGTGTCCGGGATCGGCGCCGCGTTTGCGCAGACGCGGTGGCCGGTGCTGGGTAGGCTCGATGGCTATGGAGCATGAGGTGTTCGTTCCGGTCGAGACCCCGTCACTCCGGCAGACGCTGCGCGACCCCGGCCTGGTCGCCCGCTGTGTGCCGGGGCTACAGCAGGATGCGGGCGAGCCGCCCATCGCGGGTCGGCTGAAGGTCCGGCTCGGCGGGAGCACCATCACCTACCGCGGCGCCCTGCGCATCAGCGAGCAGGACGAGGACACGTTCGCCTTCGAGGGCGAGGGCGTCGAGGTCCGCGGCGCGGGCGCCGCCAAGCTCACCCTGACCGTACGGATCGCGGAGGCCCCCGGCGGCACCACCCTCGCCTTCACGGGCACGGCCCTCGCCGAGGGCCGGGCCAACGACGTGCCGCGCGACGCGGCTGTCGCGTCGGCGCTGCGGCTGCTCGACCGGTTCGCCGCACAGCTCGCCCGCCCCGCCCGCCCGGAACAGCCGGACCCGGCGGCGGCGTCCGACGATCCGCGCGTCCCGAAGGCGCAGGCCGCCGACACCGACCTCAACACGGACCTGGAGGGCTCGGACCATGTGCCGGCCCGGGACCCGGACCGCGTATCGGGCCTGGACGCCGATCTGGACGGCGAGCTGGACGCCGACGACCTCGCCTCCGTCTTCGACGCCGAGGTGCCGCCGCCGTCCCTGGACCCGCTCGCCGACGAGGAGTTCTCCATCGAGGTCGGCGAGCCCGTGCCCGTCGAGGCCGCGCACGCCCGCCGCACCATGATCGGCCGCAGCGCCGAAGAGGTCGACCACGCACCGCCGCGCGGCCGGTACGCCCCGGTGCCCGCGCCCTCGGGCAGCACCGCGAGCGCCACGCTGCGCTGGGTCGCCCCGGCCGCCGCGCTCGCCCTCGCCTCCGCGGTCGTCGTCGGCCGCGTGCTGCGGCGCCGGCACTGAGCGGCCGGGTGGCCCGCCGGACACCGCCGAGCGGCCCGGCGGCCCGCCGCGACACCGCGCCGGACGGCCGGGCCGCACCCGTCCCGATCCGTGGCGCGTGCGGTGATCCCACAGCCGGGGATCAGCGGCTAGGGTCGGGGCCGTGAGCAGTGACCAGATCAAATTGGGCGTCGGCGCCGCTGAATTGACCGTCGACGCGGGCAACGGCTGCCGGATCAGCAGCCTGCGGATCGACGGCACCGAAGTGCTGCGCCAGGGCGACAAGTACGGCTGCTTCCCGATGGTGCCGTGGTGCGGCCGCGTCGAGAACGGCCAGTTCCGCGACGGCGGAGTGAAGTACCAGCTGCCCCTCAACTCGCCGCCGCACGCCATCCACGGCACCGCCCGCGACCATGCGTGGACGACCGCGCGGGTCTCGGACACCGAGGCCGTGTTCACCTACGAACTGGCCGAGCCCTGGCCCTTCAGCGGCAGGGTGACCCAGATCTTCGAGCTGACGCCGGACGCGCTGACCGTGCGGATGGGCGTCGAGACGTACGACAACTCCTTCCCGGCGCAGGTCGGCTGGCACCCCTGGTTCGTGCGCGAGATCGACGGCAGCCGGGTCGGGCTGGCCTTCGACGCCGCGTGGCAGGAGGAGCGCGGCGAGGACCATCTGCCCACCGGACGGCGCATCGATCCACTGCCCGGCCCCTGGGACGACTGCTTCGGGATGCCGGACGGCGTCGATGTCACCCTCACCTGGCCCGGCCGCCTCGAACTGAAGGTGACCAGCCCCACCGAGTGGGTCGTCGTCTACGACGAGCAGGCCGAGGCCGTGTGCGTGGAGCCGCAGTCGGGGCCGCCCAACGGGCTCAACACGCTGCCTCGCCTGGTCACCCCCATCGAGCCGCTGGAGCTGGCGACGACGTGGAGCTGGCGCAGCCTGTGAGGTGCCCCCTTTAAGCTGGCTGCCATGACTGACGCACGAGCTGACCTGCTCCAGCAGATCAAGGACAAGGCCGTGGTGCACGGCAAGGTGACCCTCTCCTCCGGGATCGAGGCCGACTACTACGTCGACCTGCGCCGGGTCACCCTTGACGGCGTCGCCGCGCCGCTGGTCGGCCAGGTGATGCTTGACGTCACGGCCGAGTTCGACTTCGACGCGGTCGGCGGCCTGACCATGGGCGCCGACCCGGTGGCCGGCGCGATGCTGCACGCCGCCGCCGCCCGCGGCCGCACCCTGGACGCCTTCGTCGTCCGCAAGTCCGCCAAGGCGCACGGGATGCAGCGCCAGGTCGAGGGCCCGGACATCAAGGGCCGCCGGGTCCTGGTCGTCGAGGACACCTCGACCACCGGCGGCTCGCCGCTGACCGCCGTCGAGGCGGTCCGCGCGGCCGGCGCCGAGGTCGTGGCCGTCGCCACGATCGTGGACCGGGCGACGGGCGCCGCCGAGAAGATCACCGAGGGTGCGGGCGTGCCGTACGTCTTCGCCTTCGACTCGACGGAGCTGGGGCTGGCGTAAACAGCGCCCGAGGTCGCGCGAAACTCGTGACCTAGGTCCCGGGTTGCGCGAAGCCGATGCGCTGACCTGCGGATTCTCGAAAGGGCGGGCCGTTTCACGTGAAACGGCCCGCCCTTGGCGCGTCCGCCGGGTGGAGCCGGGGCCAGAGTCTGGAAAGATGGGCCGCGACGATGACGTCGCCCCCAGGTCAGGGCCAGCACATATCGCACACCCCGCACATCACAAGGAGCGGACAGATGCCCATCGCAACCCCCGAGGTCTACAACGAGATGCTCGACCGGGCGAAGGCAGGCAAGTTCGCCTACCCGGCCATCAACGTGACCTCGACCCAGACCCTGCACGCTGCGCTGCGCGGCTTCGCGGAGGCCGAGAGCGACGGCATCATCCAGATCTCCACCGGTGGTGCGGAGTTCCTGGGTGGCCAGTACAACAAGGACATGGTCACCGGCGCTGTGGCCCTGGCCGAGTTCGCGCACGTCGTCGCCGCCAAGTACGACATCACGGTCGCGCTGCACACCGACCACTGCCCCAAGGACAAGCTGGACGCCTACGTCCGCCCGCTGATCGAGGTCTCCGCCGAGCGCGTGGCCCGGGGTCTGAACCCGCTGTTCCAGTCCCACATGTGGGACGGCTCCGCCGAGACCCTCGCGGACAACCTGGCCATCGGCCAGGAGCTGCTCGCGAAGGCCGCCGCCGCGAAGATCATCCTTGAGGTCGAGATCACCCCGACCGGTGGCGAGGAGGACGGCGTCAGCCACGAGATCAACGACGAGCTGTACACGACCGTCGACGACGCGCTGCGCACCGCCGAGGCGCTCGGCCTGGGCGAGAAGGGCCGCTACCTGCTGGCCGCGTCCTTCGGCAACGTCCACGGCGTCTACAAGCCCGGCAACGTCGTGCTGCGCCCGGAGCTGCTCAAGGACCTCCAGGCGGGCGTGGGCGAGAAGTACGGCAAGGCCTCGCCGTTCGACTTCGTCTTCCACGGCGGCTCGGGCTCCACGGCCGAGGAGATCGCGACCGCGCTGGAGAACGGCGTCGTCAAGATGAACCTCGACACGGACACGCAGTACGCGTTCACCCGCCCGGTCGCGGACCACATGTTCCGCAACTACGACGGTGTGCTGAAGGTGGACGGCGAGGTCGGCAAGAAGTCGACGTACGACCCGCGCACCTGGGGCAAGCTGGCCGAGGCGGGCATGGCCAAGCGGGTCACCGAGGCCTGCGCGAACCTGCGCTCGACCGGTACGAAGCTGAAGTAGGCGTTCCGTACTACGTTCGTCCGGGCCCGGTGTCCCCTCACGGGGGCGCCGGGCCCGGACGTTTTCCAGGCACAGGGAGGCCGCCATGACCACGTACGACTTCGATGTCCCCGTTGACCGGCGCGGTACCTGGAGCGTCCAGTGGGACGGAGTGGCCGCCCGGTTCGGGACGGACGGGCTGCTCCCGTTCACGATTTCCGACATGGACTTCCCCTCCCCGCCGGAAGTCCTCGCGGCGCTCCAGGAACGGGTCGCGCACGGGGTCTTCGGCTACACCGACTGGCAGAACGAGGAGTTCCGTTCGGCCATACGCGACTGGTACCGCACCCGGCACGACACGGAGGTGGACACCGCGCGGCTCGTGTACGCGCCGTCCGTCCTCAACCAGCTCTCCCAGCTGCTGCGGATGTGGACCGAGCCGGGTGACGCGGTCGTCGTCCACACCCCTGTGTACGACGGCTTCCGCAAGGCGGTCGACGGGCTCGGACGCGAGCTGCGCGGGGTCCCGATCGGCGACCCGGAAGCCCTTGAGGCGGCGCTCGCCGGCCCGCGTGCCCGGGTGCTCCTGCTCTGTTCGCCGCACAATCCGACCGGGCGGGTGTGGACGGAGGCCGAGCTGACGTCCTTCGCCGCGCTCGCGGCGCGCTACGGAGTCGCGGTGATCAGCGACGAGATCCACGCGGACTTCGTCCACGACGGCCACCGGCATCTGCCCTGGACCCGGTTCGGACAGGGCCGCTGGGCGCTGGTCACCTCCGGCACGAAGTCGTTCAACTTCCCCGCCCTGACGGGGTCGTACGGAATCGTCGGGGATGCGGCGGACCACGCGGAGTTCGTCCGGCGGATGGAGACGGGCGAGGGCCTCGCCTCGCCGGCCGTCCTCTCCCTCACGGCGCACATCGCGGCGTACCGGCACGGGGCGGAGTGGCTGGACGCGGTACGGGCGTATGTGGCGGGCAACCTGGAGCTGGTGGCGGAGCGCCTCAACTCGGCCTTTCCGAGCCTGGGTTGGACCCCGCCGCAGGCCGGCTATCTGGCCTGGATCGATCTGCGGGGGCTCGGGGTGGACGAGGACGCGCTACAGCGGGAGCTGGTGGAGGGGGAGAAGGTGGCGATCATGCCGGGCGGGGTCTACGGGGCGCCGGGGTTCGTCCGGCTGAACGTGGGGTGCGGGCGGGCGAAGGCGGAGGCGGGCGTCTCGGCCCTGCGCCGCGCCCTGACCCGTCTGAGCTGAGGTCTTCCTCCACCCCGCCCCTTCCCCCGGATCCCCCGGACCCTCCGGACCCTCCGGACCCTCCGGACCCTCCGGGGAAGCGTTCATCGGCTGCGGACCGTGAGTGGCTGCTCGCGCCCCGGGTTTGGGGGAGGGGCGGGACGGGGGACAGTCGTGCTGTGGCGGACAACGTACGCATGGGCACCAGCCCCGGCCGCTGGGTGCTGCTCACCACCGTCCTCGGCTCGGGCATGGCCCTCCTGGACTCGACCGTCGTCAATGTCGCGCTGCCCCACATCGGCGCCGATCTCGACACCGACATGGCCGTACTCCAGTGGACCGTCAACGCCTACATGCTGACGCTGGCCGGCCTCATCCTGCTCGGCGGTGCCCTGGGCGACCGGTACGGACGGCGGAAGGTGTTCGTGATCGGGGTGGTGTGGTTCGCCGCCGGTTCGCTGCTGTGCGGCCTCGCCCCGAACGCCGGCGTCCTCATCGCCGCCCGCGCCCTCCAGGGCATCGGCGGCGCCCTGCTCACCCCCGGCTCCCTCGCCATCATCCAGTCGGGCTTCCACCCGGACGACCGGGCCCGCGCGGTCGGCGTGTGGTCCGGGCTCGGCGGGGTGGGGGCGGCCGTCGGCCCGTTCCTCGGCGGCTGGCTGGTGGACGGCCCCGGCTGGCGCTGGGTGTTCCTGATCAACGTGCCGCTGGCCGTACTCTGCGTCGCCGTCGCCCTGCGCCACGTACCGGAGTCGCGCGACCCGCGCGTCCACACCGGACGCTTCGACGTGACCGGCGCGGCCCTCGGCGCGCTGACCCTCGCCCTGGTCACCTACGCGCTGATCGAGGCCCCGGGGCAGGGCGCGTCGCGGCTGGTCGTCGGGGCGGCGGTGGCCGGCCTCGGGCTCGGCGGCGCGTTCGTACACCGCGAGCGGCATCTGGCCGACCCCATGCTGCCGCCGGACATCTTCCGCTCCCGCACCTTCACCTCGGTCAACGTGGTCACGGTGTGCGTGTACGCCGCCTTCGGCGGGTTCTTCTTCCTGGCCGCCCTCCAGCTCCAGGTCGTCGCCGGGTACTCCGCGCTCGGGGCGGGCGCGGCCCTGCTGCCGACGACCGTCCTCATGCTGTTGCTCTCGGCCCGCTCCGGGGAGCTCGGCCAGCGGATCGGGCCGCGCATCCCGCTCACCGTCGGCCCGCTGCTCTGCGCGACGGGGATGCTGCTGATGCTGCGCGTGGGCGAGCACGCCTCGTACGTACGGGACGTGCTGCCCGCGCTCCTGGTGCTCGGCCTCGGCATGGTCACGCTGGTGGCGCCGCTCACCGCGACGGTGCTCGCCTCGGTCGACGAGGGCCGGGCCGGGCTCGCCAGCGGCATCAACAACGCGGCCGCGCGCGCGGCGGGTCTTCTCGCGGTCGCCGCGTTGCCGCTGGCCGCGGGGATGGGGCCGGAGGCGTACCGCTCGGCGGCGGAGTTCGGGTCCACGTTCCGGCGGGCGATGCCGATGTGTGCGGGGGTGTTGG
Organism: Streptomyces sp. CB01201; assembly: GCF_002803085.1. Lineage (GTDB taxonomy): Bacteria > Actinomycetota > Actinomycetes > Streptomycetales > Streptomycetaceae > Streptomyces > Streptomyces hundungensis. The sequence goes on from NZ_NNBJ01000002.1 coordinate 77,941, forward strand.
TGCTGGCCTCGTTGGTGGCGTTCTCCACCGTGCGGAGGGTGGGGGCGGGGGTTGTGCCGGAGTGCCGGATGCAGGCCGGGGTCTCCGGGCCCGCGCTTGAGCCCGGCCGGGGCGACACGCCCTGACCCCACGGCCCCGGGGCTCCGCCCCAGACCCCGGTCGCGCCTTAAGGGCGCTCGTCCTCAATCTCCCCCAAGGCCTCAAGGGCCAGGGGGACCCCCATGACAGGCTGAGGATGCTCGGCGCGGGCCAGCACCGAGGCTTTCAGGGGCGCGGGGAACTGCGCGAGAAGCGACCGCGGTCCGCAGGTGAAGACGGGTTGGGGGCGCGGGGAACTGCGCGAGAAGCGGGCACGGTCCGCGGACGGGAACGGGGTTGGGGGCGGCAACCACGCACGGTGTGAGGCCGAAAGGGGGTTGGGGGCGCGGGGAACTGCGCACCCAGCCGCGCGCGGTCCGTGGTCGATCAGGGGGCCCGGGGCGGACCCCCGGGGCCTGGGGCGGAGCCCCAGCGCCTCCAGGCCCCGCACGGTTTCGCGGTGGCAGACTGGGCCGCATGTCCATTCACGAGAACCTCCTCGGGGGCCCCGCCCCCACCCTGCTGCCCGACGACCCGGAGCCCCGCGAACTGCTCGCCACCGGCACCGCCCCGGCCGACGTCGCCGCGAAGTACCCCACCTCCTCGCTCGCCTGGGCGCAGCTCGCCGACGACGCGTTCGACGGCGGCCGCACCGTCGAGTCGTACGCCTACGCCCGTACCGGATACCACCGCGGCCTGGACTCGCTGCGCCGCGCCGGGTGGAAGGGCCACGGCCCGGTGCCGTGGGAGCACGAGCCCAACCGCGGCTTCCTGCGCGCCCTGCACGCCCTCGCCCGCGCCGCGCAGGCGATCGGTGAGGACGCCGAGTACGAGCGCTGCACGACCTTCCTGCGGGACTCCTCGACGCTCGCCGCCGACACCCTGGGCTGATCCACTCCCGGCCGGAGCCCGAGCCGAGCCCGAGCCGAGCCCGAGCCGAGCCCGAACCGAGCGCGGCCGAGCGCCGGCCGGGCCTGGCCGAACCCTGGCCGAAAGGGAACGTCCGGGCCGTCCGCGGCATCTGTATGTCTGACACGGACGGCCCGGGCAGCCGCGTACGGCACGATCACGCGCGCCCGGCCGCATCGACAGGCTGGCGCAGAGGCCCCACTCCTCTCCCCCCAACTCCAGCCGGGGACAAGGGGAGAACTCCGTCTTGGGCAAGCGAGGCGCCCGCAGCAACACCAGCGGTACCGGCGCGGTCGGCAGCCGTACGGAAGCGCGTGAGCGGCAGCATCCACAGGGACGGCGGAACGCACGCGGGCCGGGGCGCTCGCGCGTCCTGCTCGTCGTGGGCGCGCTGCTCGGCGCCACCCTGATCGGCGGGGTCGCGCTCGCCCGGTGGCCCGGCGGTGGAGGGCACGCGCCCGCCACGGAGCCGGGCAACATCGGCGCGAGCCCCATGGAAGAGCGGCCCCCGCAGCCCCTCGACGCGTCGCCCCTCAAGCCCTCGCAGCCCCCGGGTGCCTCCGGCAGTCCGAAGGCCGACGCCGTGCCGCAGTCGGGGCCCGGCACCTTCACCAGCGCCCTCGCGTCCGGGAAGGCCGTCGGCACCGGCGGGCCGCTGCGCCGCTACCAGGTGCAGGTCGAGGACGGGGTGGACCTCTCCGCCAAGCAGGCCGCGCTCGACATCCAGACGATCCTGTCCGACCCGCGCAGCTGGGCCGCGCACGGCAAGGGCCGCTTCCAGCTGGTGTCCAGCGGCGCCGATGTCGTGATCAAGATCGCCACGCCCAAGACCACGGACCGGCTGTGCGCGGTCAACGGCGACACCGGCGGCGAACTGAACTGCGAGGTCACGGGCGGTGTCATCGTGAATCTCAAGCGCTGGGTGACCGGCTCGCCGCAGTACGACGGGCCGCCCGCCGAGTACCGCCACCTGATCATCAACCACGAGATAGGCCACATGATCGGCTACCACCAGCACATGGCCTGCCCGGGCGCCGGGAAGCTCGCCCCGGTGATGATGCAGCAGATCAAGGGCCTGAACGGCTGCAAGTCCAATGCCTGGCCCTACACCTCGGACGGGACGTTCGTCACGGGCCCGTCGGTGCCCTGACGCGGCCGGGCGGCCGGGCCGGGCCGCACCCTGACGCGGTGGCCCGGAGGCATCGGCGCCCTGACGACACGGACGGAACCGTGTTTATGATGCGGGTGGGGACCGGGGCTCCGATGCCGACCGAGGAAGGGGCGGACCGCTACCCGGACACATCGAGGAGACAGCGATGTCATCAAAGATGTCCGAACCGGTCGTGCCGCCCGACGAGGGTGACGAGCCGGAGACCCCGAACCTGGACTTCGAGGGTACGACTCCGTACGAGGACTACGTCCAGGCGGACGTCCTCACCCATTTGCAGCACCTGCGCTCCGACGACCCGGGCGAGATGGTCTTCCTGGTCACCACCCAGGTCATGGAGCTGTGGTTCACGGTCATCGTGCACGAGTGGGAGACCGCGTCGCGGGCCCTGCGCGCGGACCGCATCCCGGTCGCCGTCGACGCCCTGAAGCGGTCGGTGCGCGAGCTGGAGGCGCTGAACGCCTCCTGGACGCCGCTGGCGCAGCTGACCCCGGCCCAGTTCAACTCCTACCGGTCCGCGCTCGGCGAGGGCTCCGGGTTCCAGTCGGCGATGTACCGGCGGATGGAGTTCCTGCTCGGCGACAAGTCCGCCTCGATGCTGGTGCCGCACCGGGGCGCGCCCCGCGTGCACGCCGAACTGGAGAAGGCGCTGGGCGAGCCGAGCCTGTACGACGAGGTGCTCGCGCTGCTCGCCCGCCGCGGGTACGCGATCCCGGCGGAGGTCCTCCAGCGCGACCTGACCCTCAAGTACGAGCCGGACGCCCGCGTCGAAGCGGTCTGGACCGAGCTGTACACGGGCGACCAGAACGGTGAACTGGTGCGCCTGGGCGAGGCGTTGACCGATGTCGGCGAACTCGTGTGGCGCTGGCGCAACGACCATCTGGTGGCGACCCGGCGGGCGATGGGCGCCAAGACCGGCACCGGCGGCTCGGCCGGGGTGGCCTGGCTGGAGAAGCGGGCCACCAAGAGCGTCTTCCCCGAGCTGTGGACGGCGCGCAGCCATGTCTGAGGTGCTGGCCAAGAAGGCCGCGGCGCTCGACGCCGCAGACGAACTCGCCCCGCACCGCGACCTGTTCACGCTCGACGAGGGCGTGGTCTACCTCGACGGGAACTCCCTGGGGGCGCTGCCCCGGCACGTCCCGGCGCGTATGCAGGACGTCATCGCGCGCGAGTGGGGCCAACTGCGCATCCGATCCTGGGAGGAGAGCGGCTGGTGGACCGCGCCGGAGCGCATCGGCGACCGGATCGCCCCGCTCGTCGGCGCCGGTCCCGGCACGGTGGTGGTCGGTGACTCGACGAGCGTCAATGTCTTCAAGGCGCTGGTGGCGGCGGTACGCATGGCCGGCGAGGGCCGGGACGAGATCCTGGTGGACGCCTCGACGTTCCCCACGGACGGGTATGTGGCCCAATCCGCCGCACGCATGACGGGATGTCAGATCCGGGCGCTGGCTCCGGCGGCGATCGTCGGCGCCCTCGGCCGGCGTACGGCCGCGGTGCTCGTCAACCACGTGGACTACCGCTCGGGCCGCCTCAACGACCTGCCCGGCATGACGGCGGCGATCCACGCGGCCGGGGCCCTCGCGGTCTGGGACCTGTGCCACAGCGCGGGCGCGCTGCCCGTCGGTCTCGCCGCGCACGGCGTCGACTTCGCGGTGGGCTGCACCTACAAGTACCTGAACGGCGGCCCGGGTTCACCGGCCTACCTCTATGTGCGCGGCGACCACCAGGCGCGCTTCGACACCCCGCTGCCCGGCTGGAACTCGCACGAGGATCCCTTCGGCATGCGGCCGGCGTACGTGCCGGGCGAAGGCGCGACGCGGGGCCGGGTCGGCACCCCGGACATCCTGTCGATGCTGGCCCTGGAGTCCGCGCTCGATGTGTGGGACGGCGTCCCGGTCGAAGCGGTCCGCGCGAAGTCCCTGGCCCTGACGGACTTCTTCCTGGAGTGCGTCGAGGCCTACGTCCCGGCCGGCAAGGTGTCGTCGGTGACCCCCGCCGCCCATGCGGAGCGCGGCAGCCAGGTGTCGCTGAGCTGCGAGGGGGCGGGCGACGTGATGCGCGCGCTCATCGAGCGGGGCGTGGTCGGCGACTTCCGCCGCCCCGACGTGCTGCGTTTCGGCTTCACCCCGCTGTACGTGGGCTTCGCGGACGCGGAGCGGGCGGCGGCGGAACTCGCGACGCTGCTGAGCTGAGCTGAGCTGAGCTGGGCTGAGCTGAGCGCGGCCGAACCGAGTGGAGCGGAGCTGAGCGGGCCGAGCCGGGCGGGCCGAGCGGAGCTGAGCCGAGGCGGCCCGTCGGGTGTGGCACGGACGCCCTGGTAGCGTCCGTGCCACCCGGGTGATCAACCGGCTTGGCCTGGCGAAAGGTTGGGGAATGACGGATCCCGCAGAGCGTGACACGGATCCCGCGGAGCGTGACGCGGCCGAAGAGGCGTCCGCGTTCTCGCATCCCGCCGTCGCCCCCGACGCCACCGCCGCCTATGGCGACCACCCCGACCAGGTGATCGACTTCTACGCTCCGCGCGGCCCCGGCACCGGCGCCCCTCTGGTGGTGCTGCTGCACGGCGGCGCCTGGCGGGCCCCCTACGACCGTGCGCACGCCACTCCGTTCGCCGACTTCCTGGCCCGGCGCGGGTTCGCCGTCGCCAACGTCGAGTACCGGCGCGGGAGTCTGCTGCCGCAGCAGGGCGGGGAAGGCCCGGTCGCCGGGCGCTGGCCGGACACCTTCGACGACGTGGCGGCCGCCCTGGACGCGCTGCCCGCCCTGGCGCGCGAGGCCGTCCCGCAGGCCGACCCGCGCCGCACGGTACTGACCGGGCACTCGGCCGGCGGCCATCTCGCCCTGTGGGCCGCGGCCCGGCACGTACTGCCGCCCGACTCCCCGTGGCACAGCCCCTATCCCGCCGCTCTGCGCGGCGTCGTGGCGCTCGCCCCCATCGCCCACTTCGCGACCGCCGTCGAGCTGGCGGTGTGCTCCGGAGCCGTACTCCAACTCCTGGGTGAGGGAGGCGAGTTGGGGGAGCGTGCCGAGCAGGTCGACACCGCCGCCCTGTTGCCGACGGGGATCGCCACGGCCGTCGTGCAGGGTCGCGAGGACATCGTCGTGCCCCAGGCCGTGGCGGAGGCGTACGTGGACGCGGCGGCGAAGGCGGGCGAGATGGTGGGCCTCACCCTCCTTGAGGGCGTCGGCCACTTCCCGCTCATCGACCCGGCGGCCGACGCGTGCGCGGTCGTGGCCGAGGAGATCGCGCAGTTGGCCTACTAGCCTTCCCGCGACCGGAACGGACCCTGACGGAAGGCCAGTTCGGCGAAGCGCTCGCCCATCAGGCGGTGGGTCGCGGCGTCCGGGTGCAGGGCGTCGGGCAGCGGGAGTGCGGCCGAGTCCGGCTCGCCGTACAGGGAACGGCCGTCCAGATAATGGAGGTTGGGGTCCCCCGTGGCCCGGGCCGCGACGATCGCGGACAGCTCGTCCCGGATGATGTTCAGGGTGAGCTTCCCGGCCGCCCGCTCCGCCGGGTCGCCCTCCGCCCGGAACGTCAGCTTGCCGGCCGCGAACTCCGTGAGGTCCATGGCGCAGGGCCCCGGGGTGTCCTCGTGGATGGGGGCCAGAATGGGCGAGACCACCAGGAGCGGGGTGGTCGGATGGCCCTCGCGGATCGTGTCGAGGAAGCCGTGCACCGCCGGGGTGAACACCCGCAGCCGCATCCCGTCCAGGTTGACGAGATTGATGCCGGTCTTGACGCTGATCAGGTCCGCCGGGGTGTCCCGCATCGTCCGCGCGGTGAACGGGTCGAGCAGGGCGCTGCCGCCGAAGCCGAGGTTGACCAGCTCGGCCCCGCCGAGGCGCGCGGCGACGGCGGGCCAGATGGTGCTGGGGCTCGCGGCGTTCGAGCCGTGGCTGATGGAGCTGCCGTGGTGCAGCCACACCTTGCGGCCCCGGTCGGGCATCGGCTCGACGGGCGCGTCGGTGCGCAGCGCGACGAGTTCGGTGGTCTCGTTGTGGGGGAGCCAGATCTCGATGTCCTTGTCCTCGCCGGACAGACCCGCGAAGCGCAGGGTGCCGGGCTCGCCGGGCCGGTGTTCGGCGGTGCCGGCGGCCATGTCGATGGTCAGGGTGTGACCGCCGCGGACACTGCCCCGGTCGGCGAGGTGCCCGTCGACGAGCAGGTCGTACACGCCGTCCGGCTGGGCCGGGGCGCCGGCGTAGGCGCGCTTGGTGGGCAGCGCGTCCAGCTCGATGGCGGTGGCCCGGGTGCGGAAGGCGAGGCGTACGCCGGAGGGCTGGGACTCGGCCATGGCGAGCTGGGCGTCGGCGCCGCGGGCGAGGGCTGCGGCGGGCAGCCGGTGCGGCAGCACGCCGTGCGCGGTGTGCTCCAACTCGATGGCCCCGCGCAGGAGTTCGGCGGTGATGGGGGTGGTCGTGGTGGCGTTCACTGGGTCACCGTTCGGGGTCGTGTGACGGGACGGGCCGGACGGGTCGCTCCGTTCGGCGGGCGTGTTCACGGCGTCGGCCAGTTGCGCAGGAGGGCGTCGAGCGCGTCCAGGGTGCGGTCCCAGGTCTCCTGGGTGTCGGGCGCGCTGTGGCTGAACCCGCCGCCCATCTCCAGGCTGATGTAGCCGTGGAAGACGCTGCCGAGCAGCCGCACCGCGTGCGTCTGGTCCGGCTCCGGCAGGTCGTAGCCGCGCAGGATCGCGCGTGTCATGCCCGAGTGCCTGCGCCCGGCGCTCGCGGCCGCCGCTTCGGGGTCGAGCCGCAGCTGAGCCGCGGCGTAGCGGCCGGGGTGCTCATGGGCGTAGTCGCGGTAGACGTTGCCGAGCGCGGCCAGGGCGTCCTTGCCGGAGCGGCCGGCCACGGCGTCGGCGGCCTGGACCGCGAGTTCCTCCAGGGCGAGCAGGGCGAGCCTGGTCTTGAGGTCCTGGGAGTTCTTGACGTGCGAGTACAGGCTCGCGACCTTGACGTCGAACCGGCGGGCCAGCGCCGAGACGGTCACCTGCTCGAAGCCGACCTCGTCGGCGAGCTCGGCGCCCGCCCGGACCAGGCGGTCGGTGGTCAGCCCTACGCGTGCCATGCCCTGCCCCACTCTTCCTGGTTGTCGCTGGGTGCCGTGCTCTCGTGTGCCCTCTTGCCTGAAGTCATTATTCATTTGCCTACAAGCTTTAGGCAAATTACCGTGAGGTTCATGAAGCCGCTGACCGAACAAGACATCCGTGCCGCCTTCGTGAACTGCACCAAGGGCGAGGCCAAGCGCCTGTCCGTGCCGCGCGATCTGGCCGACCGGCCCTGGGACGACCTGGACTACCTCGGCTGGCGCGACCCGCAGGCCCCCGACCGCGGCTACCTCGTCGTCGAGCTCGACGGCCGCGCGCACGGGCTGGCGTTGCGCTGCTCCACCGCGGTCCCGGGCCAGCAGCGGCGCAGTATGTGCTCGATGTGCCTGACCACCCACTCCGGCGGCGTCGCGCTGATGGTCGCGCCGAAGGCGGGCAAGCCCGGCAAGGAGGGCAACTCGGTGGGTGCCTACATCTGTGCCGACCTCGACTGCTCGCTCTACGTACGCGGCAAGAAGGACGCGGGCATGGGGGCGCGGCTGCACGAGACGCTCACGGTGGAGGAGAAGATCGGGCGGACGGTGGCGAACGTGGCGGCGTTCGTCGCCAAGGTGACCGCGGCGGCGTGACCGCGGCGGCGTGACCGCCGTCGTCGCCGAGGCGGGCGCGGCGGCGTGACCGCCCGTCCCGGTCCGCCGGGCCCAGGCGGTCGGGTCCCCGCGTAGTCCCTGAGGCGGACCCCGCAGGATCCGCATCCAGCCGGACGCCGTGGCCGGGGCCGCCGCCTACCGTGGTGGATGTGAACGAGACGACCAGGCCCCGGCAGGGGAGCGGCAACACAGCGACGGCGGGCAGCGCCGAGCGCACTCCGGAGTTCCGGTGGGCGATGGACGCATACGCGGGACTGCGCAGGGACCTGTTCCACGACGCGTTCGCCTACCGGCCGCTCCCGCCCCGGCGGACGGACGGTGCCGTCGCGCACCGGCTCCCGGGCCGGACGGGCGACATAGCGGCCTATCTGCCGCACGCCGTGGTCTGCTTCTTCGCGTTCCTCGCCATGGCGTACGGCTACGAACGCAGCCTGAGCGGACTCAGCGGCGGCTTCCCCTTCCTGTTGAACGGGCTGCTGCTCGCGGTGCCGGTGGTGATGACGCTGGTGCGCCCCATCGGCGCGTTCTGGCTCTCCTGCGCGGCGGTCGTCCTGACCGGGATGATGGCGGACCACGGCAGCATGAGCCCCTGGACCCCCGGGTCCGGCCTCATGCACCTCACGGTCCTGGCCGTGGTGGCGCTGCGCACCCGCCCCCGCGTCTCGCTCAACATGTGGCTGGTGACCCTGGGCCTCAGCGTCGTGCTGAGCGTGGTCCGCGGCCGCTCCGACACCCTCGGCGGCGTGCAGGTGGCGATCTTCTACGGAATGGTCCTGCTGGTCATCTCGGTCGGGCACATCCGCAAGGACGCCGAGCGGCAGGTCAGCGCGGAGAAGTCGGTGACCGCGGTGGAGCGCGACCGGCGGACCGTCCTGGAGGAGCGCACCAACATCGCGCGCGAGCTGCACGACGTGGTCGCGCACCACATGTCGGTGGTCGCGATCCAGGCCGAGGCCGCGCCCTACCGGGTGGAGAACCCGCCGCCCGAGCTGGCGCAGGCCTTCGCCACGATCCGCGAGAACGCGGTGGCGGCGCTCACCGAACTGCGCCGGGTGCTCGGTGTCGTACGGGCCGAGGACTACGAGGCCCCGGACGCCCCTCAACCCACCCTCGCCGACCTGGACGGCCTGCTGGCCAACGTCCGCGAGGCCGGGCTCCCGGTCGAGAAGGTCATCACCGGCGCGGTACGCGAACTCCCGCAGGGCGTCGAGCTGTCGGCGTACCGGATCATCCAGGAGGCCCTCAGCAACACCCTGCGGCACGCGCCAGGGGCGGGGGCCCGGGTGGAGATCGGGTACGTTCTGGGCGGGCTCGGCCTGCGGATCCTCAACGGCCCCGCGACCGGCGAGGCGGGCCCGTCGCAGGGTTCGGGACACGGTCTCACGGGCATGGCGGAGCGGGTCGCGATGCTCGGCGGGCAGATGACCGCGGAGCGGACGGCGGAGGGCGGATACGAGGTGACCGTCTTCATCCCGGTGACGGCCGCCGAGCCGGAGCGGGACCGGGAGCCGGAGCCGGAGCCGGGTGTGGACCTGGCCAAGAGAACGGAAGAGCGGACATGACGATCCGGGTACTGATCGTCGACGACCAGATGATGGTGCGCGAGGGCTTCTCCGTGCTGCTCGGCGCACAGCCGGACATCGAGGTCGTCGGCGAGGCGGTCGACGGGCACGAGGCGGTCGCCCAGGTGCGGGCGCTGCGGCCCGACGTGGTCCTGATGGACATCCGGATGCCCGGCATGAACGGCATCGAGGCGACGCGCGAGATCGTGGCGGCGGGTGACTCCTCGAAGGTGCTCGTACTGACCACGTTCGACCTCGACGAGTACGTGTACCAGGCGCTGCGGGCGGGGGCTTCGGGCTTCCTCCTGAAGGATGCCTCGGCCCGCCAACTCGCGGACGGCGTACGGGTGGTGGCCTCCGGGGAGGCGCTGCTCGCCCCCTCGGTGACCCGGCGCCTGATCAACGAGTTCGCGCGGGTGATGCCGTCCCAGCGGGGTGGCTCCGCGGGGGTGGGGCAGGTGGAGGAGCTGACCGATCGCGAGACGGAGGTGCTTGTCCTGATCGCCCAGGGCCTTTCTAACCTGGAGATCGCGGATCGGCTGGTGGTGGCGGAGTCGACGATCAAGACGCATGTCAGCCGGGTGCTGGTGAAGCTGGGGTTGCGGGACCGTACGCAGGCGGCGGTGTACGCGTACGAGACCCGCCTGGTGACTCCGTCCTAGCCGGGCGGTTTGCCCACCCTCCCGCCCGTTGCCCGGGGTTGGCAGGTTCCGGGTCCCCCTGGGGCTCCGCCCCAGACCCCGTTCGCGCCTGAAGGGCGCTCGTCCTCAATCGCCGGACGGGCTGAGGGTGCCTGCGCTGGCCCGTACCGAGGCATTCGGGGCCGCCTACAGGGGCGCGGGGCTGTGACATGTGCGCGGCTCCGCCGCGGTGGGCGCGACCGGGGTGACGCCGGGTCACCTACAGGGGTGCGGGGCTGTGACATGTGCGCGGCTCCGCCGCGGTGGGCGCGACTGGGGAGATGCCGGGCCACCTACAGGGGCGCGGGGAACTGCGCGAGCAACCACGCACGGTGTGCGGACGGAATCGGAGGCAGGAGCGCGACTTCGTCGCCCGATGGTTCGCCCGCTCGGGGAGCGGTGCGAACCTGCAAGTCAACGTGCCGAAGGCGTAGGCAACCTGCGGGTGACAGATCACCAACTTCCGGTGAAACGTGACGAATCTGCATCAGACTCTGGCATGGCCCCCGCCACTGGGGGCTTCAGCCACCCAAGCGGCGCGGTCCGCGCCGGTGAAGGAGTGCAGATGTCCCTGTCTCGTTCCCTGTCCTGCTCCGGGACCCGCTTCCGCTCCGGCGCTGTCGCCGGGCTCGGCGCCACCGCGGTCCTGGCCGGTCTGGTGGCCGCGGTGCCGGCGGTGCCCGCCTCTGCCGCCGGATCGTTCGTGGTCAGCCAGGCGCAGTTCGACCACATGTTCCCGGGCCGGAACTCCTTCTACACCTACCAAGGACTGACCCAGGCGCTCGGTGCGTACCCCGGGTTCGCGAACACCGGTGACGGGACGACGCGCAAGCGTGAGGCGGCGGCGTTCCTGGCGAACGTGAGTCATGAGACCGCCGGGCTGAAGTACGTGGTCGAGCAGAACAGGGCGAACTACGGGCATTACTGCGACCGCAGCCAGCCGTACGGGTGCCCGGCCGGCGACAAGGCCTACTACGGCCGCGGACCGCTGCAACTGAGCTGGAACTTCAACTACAAGGCAGCTGGTGACGCCCTGCACATCGACCTGCTGCATGACCCCTACAAGGTCGAGCGTGATTCCGCGGTGGCCTGGAAGACCGGGCTGTGGTTCTGGAACAGCCAGAAGGGCGCGGGCAGGACGACCCCGCATGACGCGATCGTCCACAACAAGGGGTTCGGCGAGACGATCCGGAGCATCAACGGCGACCTCGAATGCAACGGGAAGAACCCCGCCGAGCGCCAGGACCGGATCAACCTCTTCGAGAAGTTCACCCGCGACCTCGGCGTCAGCGCCGGCGGCAATCTGTCCTGCTAGGCAGTGCCGTCCGGCCGGCCCGACGCCGGCCCCGGTGTGCCGTCGGCCGACGCGTCGAGGGCGCCGGCCGGACGGCTGCTCCCGGGCTCGTTCAGGGCACGGCGCACACGCAGGGTCCGCAGCCGACGGGCTCGAACCGCCCCGCCCCCCTTGATCTCCCCGGGGGTGAACCCGGATCGTCGAGCCCATGCACCCCACCCCCTTCCGCCCCGCCGAGCGCGACTTCGTCGCCGACCCCTACCCCGCGTACGCGGAACTCCGGGCCACGGGCCGCGTCCACCACTACCCGCCCACCGGGCAGTGGCTGATCCCGCACCACGCCGACGTCCGTGACCTCCTCCGGGACCGGAGACTGGGCCGCAGCTACCAACACCGCTTCAGCCACGCCGAGTTCGGCCGCACGCCCCCGCCCCCGGCACACGAACCGTTCCACACCCTCAACGACGGCGGCATGCTGGACCTGGAGCCCCCGGACCACACCAGGATCCGCCGCCTCGTCTCGCAGGCCTTCAACCCCCGCACCGTGGAGCGCCTCGCTCCCACCGTGCACCGGCTCGCGGCCCGCCTCGTGGACGACTTCCGCGCGGCCGGGGGCGGCGACCTGGTCGCCGAGGTCGCCGAGCCCCTCCCCGTCGCCGTCATCGCCGAAATCCTCGGCATCCCCGACGCCGACCGGCCCCTGCTGCGCCCCTGGTCCGCGGCGATCTGCGGCATGTACGAACTCGACCCGGGCGAGGAGACCGCCGCCCGCGCCGTTCGCGCATCGGTCGAATTCACCGCCTATCTGCGGGAGTTGATTGCCGAGCGGCGCAGGAGTCCGGGCCGGGGCGACCTGATCTCCGCCCTCATCGCCGCCCGCGACGAGGAGGGCGAAGGGGGAGGCGGTGGCGCTTGCGCCGGTCCTCGCCGGCTCACCGAGCAGGAGCTGGTCTCCACCTGCGTGCTGCTCCTGAACGCCGGCCACGAGGCCACCGTCAACACCACCGCCAACGGCTGGTACGCCCTGTTCCGCAACCCCGCCCAGCTCGCCGCGCTCCGGGCCGAGCCCGACGCCCTACTGCCCACCGCAGTAGAGGAGTTGATGCGGTACGACACCCCGCTCCAGCTCTTCGAGCGCTGGGTGCTCGAAGACATCGAGTTCGCCGGGCGGACGCTGCCGCGCGGCAGCGAGGTCGCCCTGCTCTTCGGGTCCGCGAACCGGGACCCCGCCCGGTTCGCCCACCCGGACGCCCTCGACCTCAGCCGCGCCGACAACCCGCACATCTCCTTCGGCGCCGGCATCCACTACTGCCTCGGAGCTCCGCTCGCCCGGCTCGAACTGCACGCGTCCTTCGGGCAGTTGCTGAGGAAGGCGCCGGGTATGCGGCTGGTGGCCGAGCCGGAATGGGGCCCCGGATTCGTCATCCGGGGGCTCAAGGAGCTCCGGGTGGAGTGCTGAGCCGCCCGGACAGACCTCAGCCCACCACGTCCCGGCGCCGCAAGGCCGCTGCCCCGGCCCCCACCAGCGCCGCCGCGAGGGCGGTCAGGACCAGTACCGGGGTCCACGTCATGCCCGCCCCCGGCAGCCGGGGCAGATGGCCGAAGGGGGAGACGTCCAGGACGGCGGTCGGCAGGTTCAGGGCGGGGCCGATCCAGCCGAGGGCCAGGCACAGGGCCACCACGCCCAGGGCCCCCGGAGCGAGCCTGGGGAGTGCGCCGAACAGCAGCACCGCGAGCCCCGACAGGGTCCAGATCGCGGGCAGTTGGACCAGGGCCGCACCCAGGAGCGGGCCGGCGTCGCGGCCGTGGCCGGCCGCCAGGGCGAGGCCGCCGACCGCCATGATCAGGGCGGCCCCGCCGAACGCGATCACCAGGTGTCCGGCCGCCCACCGCACCCGGCCCACCGAGGCGGCCAGGACCGGCTCGGCGCGCCCGCCCGTCTCCTCGCCGTGCAGCCGCAGCACCGACGAGGTCGCGTACAGCGCCGCGAGCATCCCCAGCAGGGAGACCATCGTGGCCAGGAACGCGTCGGTCAGTCCGCTCTGGCCGCCCATCCGCTGGATGATCTCCCTGGTCCGCGCGTTGTCGCCGACCAGGGCCGCCGCCCCGTCGGCCATCCGCCCGAACAGCAGCCCGGCCAGCGCGAACCCGAGGGCCCAGCCGAGTACACCGCCGCGCTGGAGCCGCCAGGCGAGCCCGTACACCGTGCTGATGCGGCCCTCGGCCGGCCCGGGCCGTGGCGGCACGAAGCTCATCCCGATGTCCCGCCGGCCGGCCAGGGCGTACGCCACGGCCCCCTGCGCGAGGGCCGCCGCCCCGATGAGCGGCAGCAGCCACCACCGCTCGCCCGCGTAAGGCCGTACGTTCTCGGCCCAGCCCAGCGGGGAGAGGTGGTCGAGCACCGAGGAGGCGTCGCGGGTCGCGGTGTCGCCCGCCGCCCTCAGCAGGAACGCCGCGCCGAGCGCCGCCCCCGTCAGGCCCTTGGCGAGGCGGGCGCTCTCCGTCAGCTGCGCCATGATCGCCGCGAGCGCCGCGAACAGCATGCCGATCGCGCCGACGATCAGTCCGAGCGCCGCCGAACTCGCCCTGTCCCCGGTCGACTCGCCCAGCCCCGCCGCGATGATCGCGGCCACAGCAGCGTTCGCGACCAGCGCCGCCAGCAGCGCGGACGTCAGAGAGGCCCGGCGGCCCACCATCGCCGAGGACAATAGCTCCTGACGGCCCGTCTCCTCCTCCTCACGGGTGTGCCGCACCACGATCAGGAGGCTCATCACCGCCGCCAGCACGCAGCCGAACCCGCCGAACCGCCAGGCGGTCAGGGCGCCCGGCGAGTCACCGAAGACCGGGCCGTACAGGGCGCGCAGCGAGCCGTTTCCGCTCATCGAGCGTGCCACGTCCGCGCGTTGGGCGGCCGTCGTGTACACCTTCTCCAGCGTGCTCGCGCCGCTCGCGACGAGCCCGCCCAGCGCGATCGCCCATACCGGGATCACCAGCCGGTCCCGGCGCAGCGCCAGCCTCAACAGGGCTCCCGTGCCTGCCAGTTCAGCGCCGAGCCGCCTGCCCGGGACCGTCGGGGAGGACGTGGTCATGGCGCCGCCACCTCCTCTGCCCCGGTGTAGTGGCGCAGGAACAGCTCCTCCAGGGTGGGCGGCGTGGACGTCAGGGACCGTACGCCGGATGCGGTGAGGGAGCGCAGTACCGCGTCCAGCTTGTCCGTGTCGACCTGGAGCTTGACCCGCCTGCCCTGCACATCGAGGTCGTGCACGCCGGGCAGATCGGCCAACTCGCCCGGCTCACCGGCCAGTTCGGCCGCGACGGAAGTCCGGGTGAGGTGGCGGAGTTCCGCGAGGGAGCCGGTCTCCACGGTCCGGCCCCGGCGGATGATGCTCACCCGGTCGCAGAGGCTCTCCACTTCACTGAGGAGGTGCGAGGAGAGCAGTACGGTCCGGCCGCGGTCGCGCTCCTCCTTGACGCAGCCCTGGAAGACCTCCTCCATGAGCGGGTCGAGCCCGGAGGTCGGCTCGTCCAGGATCAGCACGTCGACGTCCGAGGCGAACGCGGCGACCAGCGCCACCTTCTGCCGGTTGCCCTTGGAGTACGTGCGGCCCTTCTTCGTCGGGTCGAGCTCGAAGCGCGCGACGAGGTCCCGGCGGCGGGCCGGGTCGAGCCGGCCGCCCCTCAACCTGCCGTACAGGTCGATGACTTCACCGCCGGAGAGGTTGCGCCACAGGGTCACGTCGCCCGGCACGTACGCCACCCGGCGGTGCAGTTCCACGGCGTCGGCCCACGGGTCCCGGCCCAGCAGCTGGGCCGCGCCGGAGTCGGCACGCAGCAGGCCGAGCAGCACGCGGATGGTCGTGGACTTCCCCGAGCCGTTGGGGCCGAGGAAGCCGTGGACCTCGCCGGTGTCGACGGCGAGGTCGAGCCCGTCGAGGGCGCGGGTGCGCCCGAACGACTTGTGCAGTCCGGCGACCGTGATTGCCTTCGTCATGTTTTTGAACGTACTGTATTTTCACGAAGTTGTGAAGATAAGGAAGCGTATGAAAGAGCGGATAGGGTCGGGACCATGAGCGGTGTGGACGGCGTGGCAGACGCCGGGCGGGAGGAGCCGAAGGTGGCGGACGGGCAAGCCGGGCCGGATGCGGCGGCCGAGCCGATCGGACCGGGATCGGACGGGCCGGGCGCGGTCGGCGTGCCGCGGGGGCGGGACGAGGACGCGGTGGGCCGGTTCGTCGAGCGGTTCGCCTCCGAGCTCGCCGAGGCCGGCATGCAGCGCATGGCGGCGCGCGTCTTCGCGGCGCTGCTCGTCTCCGAGACCGGCTCGATGACCTCGGCCGAACTGGCCTCGGCGCTGCGGATCAGCCCGGCGGCGGTCTCGGGCGCGGTCCGCTACCTGTCCCAGGTCAACATGGTCGGCCGTGAGCGAGAGCCCGGCTCCCGGCGGGACCGGTACGTCCTGCACAACGAACTCTGGTACGAGACGTTCACCAACCGCGACCGGATCCTGACCCGCTGGGAGCAGGTCATGCGGGAGGGTGTCGCGAGCGCGGGCGGGCCCGGCACGGCGGCGGGGGCGCGGATGGCGGAGACGGCGGCGTTCTTCACGTTCCTGCACGGCGAGCTGTCCCAGCTGATGGATCGCTGGCGCGAACACCGCACGACCCTGGACCTCCCCCCGATCCCGCCCCGCTGACCGCGGCCCCTCCCCGCGCAACGCGGGACCCCCTTCCCCGCGGCCCCCTTTCGCGCCGTTCCCCGCGCCCCTGACGCCGTTTTCGTCTGCGGACCGTGCTCGCTTCTCGCGCCGTTCCCCGCGCCCCTGACGCCGTTTTCGTCTGCGGACCGTGCTCGCTTCTCGCGCCGTTCCCCGCGCCCCTGACGCCGTTTTCGTCTGCGGACCGTGCTCGCTTCTCGCGCCGTTCCCCGCGCCCCTGACGCCGTTTTCGTCTGCGGACCGTGCTCGCTTCTCGCGCCGTTCCCCGCGCCCCTGACGCCGTTTTCGTCTGCGGACCGTGCTCGCTTCTCGCGCCGTTCCCCGCGCCCCTAAACGCCTTGGTGCCGGCCAGCATCGGGCATTTCAGCCCGTCATGGGGTCCCCCTGGCCCTTGAGGCCTTGGGGGAGATTGAGGACGAGTGCCGTTCAGGCGGGGGACCCGGAGCTGCCCGGGTCAGGTGGGCAGGACCAGCTGCCAGGCAGCCGCCCGCACCGTCCACGTCCGCGTACGAACCGGCCCCGCCACGACCTGATCCGCCCGGTAGCGGAACCCGCCCACCGGCCCGGAGATCGTGACGGCCCGCGCGGCAGCCCGCACCCGCTCGCCCGTACGGCCATGCACCACCACCTGCGCGAGCCCGTCCGCCGAGGCCACCGACACCCCCGCAACCGGCCGGTCCAGGTCGCTCAGGAGCACCCCGTCGGCCTCCACCCGCAGCCGGTGCGCGACGGCGGCCGACACCGGGGCGGGCGCCCGCACCAGGGAGCGGAGCACCGAGCGGGCCGCGCCCCACACCGTCGGCGGCGCGGGCCGGCTCCGTACCGGATGCGGAGCCGGGACGCGCAGCGCGCCGAGCACCACCTGGTCGCTGTCGTCGACCAGCAGGTCGAGCCGGCGCCCGGCGCCCTCCAGGGCGGCCCGCGCGGCGGCCACCGCCCCCATCGGTACGCCGAGCCCCCGGGCCAGCTCCAGCGAGTCCGCCGAACCCACCGGTACGAACGCGAGAGCACCCCGGTCCAGCTCACGTTCCCGGTACAGCGTCGTCACCGTGCGTAGCAGCGCCTGGTCGTCGCCGACCACCACGGTGCGCCGGTCGCCCCTGCGGGCCAGTGCCCTCACGAACTCCGCCGGCCCCTCCGGCCAGCAGATTTTCGCCTGTGCTCCCGCACACAGCACATCTTTCGCGATCCGTACGGACTCGCCGTCAATACGGCGGGCGACCGGGTCGATGAGCACGACGAGCTGGTGCGCAGCCGACACCTCGGTCCTTCCTCGGGTAGCATCTTTGTGCAAGAGCCCCTTGCGCTATTGCGCCAGGGGCTTCGTCTATTCCGGGGCAAGCGTTCTTCGGTTCAGGCCCATGGTGTACGCATCCACATATGGAACGCGTATGCCCCTGACCTTGGACATGCCCCGCCCGGAAGGGGTGTACGCCTGTGCCCGCACTTGTGCTGCTCGGTGCTCAGTGGGGTGACGAGGGCAAGGGAAAGGCCACCGACCTCCTCGGTGGATCCGTTGATTATGTGGTGCGCTACCAGGGCGGCAACAACGCCGGCCACACGGTCGTCGTAGGCGACCAGAAGTACGCGCTGCATCTTCTCCCTTCCGGGATCCTCTCGCCGGGGTGCACCCCGGTGATCGGTAACGGAGTCGTCGTCGACCCGGCGGTCCTGCTCTCCGAGCTGAGCGGGCTGAACGAGCGAGGCGTCGACACGTCCAAGCTCCTGATCAGCGGTAACGCTCACCTGATCACGCCGTACAACGTCACGCTCGACAAGGTCTCCGAGCGCTTCCTCGGCAAGCGCAAGATCGGAACCACCGGCCGCGGCATCGGCCCGACCTACGCGGACAAGATCAACCGCGTCGGCATCCGCGTCCAGGACCTCTACGACGAGTCGATCCTGGAGCAGAAGGTCGAGGCGGCCCTGGAGGGCAAGAACCAGCTGCTCGCCAAGGTCTACAACCGCCGCGCGATCGAGGTCGGCAAGATCGTCGAGGAGATGCTCCAGTACGCGGAGCAGCTCAAGCCGTTCGTCGCCGACACCACGCTGATCCTGAACAAGGCGCTCGACGACGACAAGGTCGTGCTCTTCGAGGGCGGCCAGGGCACCCTGCTCGACGTCGACCACGGCACGTACCCCTTCGTCACCTCCTCGAACCCGACCGCGGGCGGCGCCTGCACGGGTGCGGGCGTGGGTCCGACGAAGATCAGCCGCGTGATCGGCATCCTCAAGGCCTACACGACCCGTGTCGGCGCCGGCCCGTTCCCGACCGAGCTGTTCGACGAGGACGGCGAGGCGCTGCGCCGCATCGGCGGCGAGCGCGGTGTCACCACCGGCCGCGACCGTCGCTGCGGCTGGTTCGACGCACCGATCGCCCGGTACGCGACCCGTGTGAACGGCCTCACCGACTTCTTCCTCACCAAGCTGGACGTGCTGACCGGCTGGGAGGAGATCCCGGTGTGTGTCGCGTACGAGATCGACGGCAAGCGCGTCGAGGAACTCCCGTACTCCCAGACCGACTTCCACCACGCGAAGCCGATCTACGAGAAGCTGCCGGGATGGTCCGAGGACATCACCAAGGCCAAGACCTTCGACGAGCTGCCGAAGAACGCGAAGGCCTATGTGAAGGCCCTGGAGGAGATGTCCGGAGCGCCGATCTCCGCGATCGGCGTCGGCCCCGGCCGTACCGAGACGATCGAGATCAACTCCTTCCTGTAGGCGAGCGGGCCCGGCGGCGATCCCCTGGGCACGTGATCGACCGAGCGGGGCCCGGGGTGTGCCAAGCGGCCGCCCCGGGCCCCGCTCGGTCGTTTCCGGCACCCGCGAGAGGGGTTCGGGCCCGTCCCCGTCATCGATTGATTCCTTCGCGAAGGTATTTTATTGTGAGGGCAGTCCACCGGGGCACAAGTCCCGCACCAGACAGGGGAATTCCTATGCGTGCGATCGTCCAGCAGGCCTTCGGCGGGCCCGAGGTGCTCACCCTCGCGGAGGTGGAGCGGCCGACCCCGCTGCCCACCGAGATCCTGGTACGGGTCAAGGCGATCGGGGTGAACCCGGTCGAGGCGATCATCCGCGGCGGTGCCTTCCCGATGCTCGGCGAGCCGCCCTTCGTCCTGGGCTGGGACGTCTCGGGCGTGGTCGAGCACGTCGTGCCGGGCACCTCCCGCTTCCAGGAGGGCGACGAGGTGTTCGGCATGCCGCTGTTCCCGCGGGCCGCCGGTGCCTACGCCGAGTTCGTCGCGGCCCCCTCGCGCCACTTCGCCCACAAGCCGGCCTCGCTGAGCCACGCCCAGGCGGCGGCGGTCCCGCTGGCCGGGCTCACCGCTTGGCAGAGTCTCGTCGAGGTCGGTCAAGTCGGGCCCGGGCAGCGGGTGTTGATCCACGCGGGCGGTGGAGGAGTGGGCCATCTGGCGATCCAGATCGCCAAGGCCCGCGGTGCGCACGTCATCACCACGGCGAGCGCGGCCAAGCACGCGTTCCTGCGCGGGCTCGGCGCGGCCGAGGTGATCGACTACCGGACGGCCGACTTCGCGGAAGCCGTCGGGGACGTCGATACGGTCCTGGAGCTGATCGGCGGCGACTATGCGGACCGCTCCCTGCGGACCCTGCGCCCCGGCGGCCTCCTGGTCACCGCGGTGGCCCGCGCGGACGCCGAGCTTGCCGCCCGCACCCGCGCGGCGGGATTCCGCTTCGCCGGCGTCTCGGTGGAGCCGGACCACGGGGGCCTGGAGGCGCTGGCCGACCTCGTGGAGAAGGGGCAGCTCCGCCCGCACGTGGACCGCACGCTGCCGCTCGAAGAGGCGGCTGCCGCCCATGAGTTGATCGAAGCAGGGCACGTCACGGGCAAGCTCATTCTGGAGCCGTAGCCGGGGAGCGGTCGGGCCGCCGCCCCGGCAGGCAGCCCCCTCCGGGGAGCGGTCAGGCCGCCGCCCCGCCCGGCAGGACCGTCGCCAGGATCTCCTCGACCCGCTCGGCCATGTCGGCCCGGTCATTCATCACCCAGGACATGTGCTGCGCCCCGAAGAAGGCGGAGACCAGCACCCGGCCCAGCACCTCGGGGTCGCTCCCGGCCGGCAACGCGCCCTCGGCCCCGGCCGCACGCAGCAGCCCCGTGACGGTCTCGGTGTAGCCGACGAACGGGACCGGCAGGTCCGCGTCGATCAGGGACCGCTCGATCTGGAGCCGCGCCCCGGCCCGGATGACCTGGTCGTCGCGGAACATCGCGCCCGTACGCGTGAGGAGTTCACGGACCGCGGTGGCGGGCGCCAGGCCCTGTTCCTGGACCTGCTGCGCATCGGCCCGCAGGCGTGCGTAGAACTCCTCGGTCACGGCCGCGGCGAGCGCGTTCTTGTTGGCGAAGTGGAAGTACACCGCGCCCTTCGTCGCGCCCATCAGCTCGGCCACGTCGAGGATGGTGGTCGCCGGATACCCCTTGTCCGCGAAGGCGCGCGCCGCCGCGTCCAGGATCAGGGCGCGGGTCCGGATGGCGCGCTCCTGCTTCAGCTCGGAGGCGGCGGGTTTCTGACGGGCCCTTGTGCTCATGCCCAGTCCCTTCGGTCGGTCGACTGCGGTTCACCATACCTTCCCGAAGGTATGTTCCCGCAGCGGCGAAGATACGAGGGGTGCGGGGTACGGGGTACGGGCTACGGGGTGCGGATGCCCGGGGCACGGGGCACGGGGGCGACCGGAACCGCGCTCCGGGTCCGGTCCCCACTGGGGCCCCCGTCCCTGAACCCGGCCTACGTCGGGAACCGGCCGAGCCAGCTGCGGTCGAGGAGGCCTTCGGGGAGGTACTCGGTCTCGAAGGGGATGGGACGTCCGGCGTCGTGGGCGAGGCAGGCGAGGGCGAGCGGGGCGAGGGCGACGGCTCCGTCGAGGTCGCCGGCGCGCTCCTCGTCGGCGGTCCAGTACTCGTGGTGCAGCTGGACCGCCTGGAGGAGCGTCTTGTCGAACTCCTCGTCGTCCTGGGTGAGGAAGCGGTAGAAGACGTTCAGCGGGGGATAGAGGATCATGAGCATCAGCTCACGGTCGACGAACTTGAGGTTCTGGGGGTTCGTCCCGTCGAACGCGGCGACGAGCTTGTCGCCGAGCCCCTCGCCTTCGAGCCAGTACGTCTGGAGCGCGTCGACCCAGTCGTAGACGTACTCCTCGAAATCGGCGCCCGAGCCGCGCAGCAACTCCATTGGCACATGGGCCAGTTGAGTCAGCCGGACCTGGTCGCGGCAGATGATGGCGAGCCAGAAGGCCTGGAGCCAGGTGCCCGCGTCCGCGAAGGGCGTGGGTCCGCCGAGCCCGGGGACGGCCCGCTTCTCGTGCGCGATCAGACACTCGACCGTGGTGCCCTCCGCCGTCATGGCGGAGGCGAAGAGGGCCGAGCCGGTCTGCATGGCGGCGGCCCACGCCTGCCACGTCCCGCTCGCCCTCGCCGCCGGATCGTGCAGACAGTGCGTGAAGGCGGTGCGGAGCGTCTTGCCGAAGGTGAGCCCGAACATGCGCGGGGACTGCGCGGCACGCTCGATCTCCCGCAGGGTCCGTGCGTCGAGCCCCTTGAGCAGCTCCGCCGAGTCGTCGCCGGGCTCGTACGCGGGCCGAGCGGGAATCATCATCGGACGTCTCCCATAGGTGCTGGTAGGTGCCGGTAGGTGCTGCGTCGGGAACTCGCCCGACGCTGCCGGGCCGCCTGCGAGGGTGCGGGGAACTCACCCCGCCCCGCCCTCGCCCTTCAGGCGCCGGCCGGTCGGATCGCCGCGCCCTCCCACTCCAGGAACGCGGCCCACGCGCCCGGCGCGACCGCGAACGAGGGGCCGTCCGCCACCTTCGAGTCCCTCACGTGGACCGCCTCGCAGCAGGCGGCGACCTCTACGCAGTTACCGCCGTTGTCGCTGCTGTACGAGGACTTTGCCCAGGGGAGGGCTACCTCTACGCACTGACCGCCGCTGTCGCTGTTGTACGAGGACTTGCGCCAGGCGATAGCTGCCTCAAGGCAGTCACCGCCTCCGCTGTCGCTGTAGCTGGACTTGAACCACTGAAAGGTGTCGCTCACTTCTACTCTCCCGCCAGCTGCTCGATGAGACCCAGTGAGGTGCGAGGGTCCAGGGCCTGGGACTGGATCTTTGCGTAGCTCCGGGCGAGCGCACTCACCTTTGAAGGATCCGTGATCAGCAGGCCTTCGCCTTGCACCTCCAGGTAGCCGAGACGATCGTGCTCCAGGGTCTCCACCACGTTCATCGTTCCTCGGTCGCCCGCGTGTTCGCCGCTCAACCCACAGTCCATGGGCAGCACTTGAAGGGTCACGTTACGCCGCCGCGCGCACTCTGCGAGGTGAACCATTTGCTCACGCATGACCTCGGGGCCGCCGATGACCCTCCTCAGCACCGATTCCTCCAGTACCAGCTCGATCAGTGCGGCAGGCGATCGGTCGAAGAGCGCCTTGCGTGCCATGCGTGCCTCTACCAGCTCCTCGACGCGTTGCTCGGGCCATGGCGGGTAGCCACCACCGATCAGAGCTCGGGCGTAGTCCTCTGTCTGGAAGAGGCCATGGATGATGAACGTTACGTACGGCCGCAGCACCAAGGCCTTCCGCTCCAAGGCCGCGTAGTCCTGGAACTGGGCGGGGTACTTCTCCAGCCGCATCGGCTCCCGGGCGTCCTCGAAGATGTTCAACCCGTCTCCGAGCACACGCTCAAGTGCGACCAGCATGTCGTCCGATGCGGGCTGTGCCAGCGTCTCCATCGCACTGACCGCAGCGCTGGAGAAGCCGATCTTCTTACCCAATTGACCCTGCGTCCACCCTTTCCGCGCCCGGAATTTACGGGCGATGCTCGCCACCATCTGGGCCGTCGGCCCAGCCGTCGTCTTGTTTTCCGCTCTTGCCATTTCTGATCACGCTCCGTCTCAACCGGTCTCAACCGGTCATGACTCAACCCCGTCGAATTCCACTCACCGCCAGGGGAGTTGGGGCTGTTCAACGCTCCCCGACGGCCCCTCCAGGGCCATGGAAAACGGTAGCGGGACGGGCCCAAACTGTCCGCGTGAATACGGAAATCGACAACGTGAACCTGGACTGGATTCCGCTCTCCGGCATCCGGCTCGGAAAGGCCGGCGTGCAATTCGACGCGGTACGGATCGACGGGGACGCGGGGCGGTGCGTGGCGGACGTGATGGAGGAGTTGACCGGGGGTGATCCGGGGCCGATCGTCGCGGATGCGCTGGGGTGCCGGGCGGTGTACTTCCTGGTGCCGCCGCGCAGCACGTCCCACCGTTCCTGGCCCGCCGTGGCCATCCCGTTCAACTCGGGTCCGAACAGAGTGAGTTACGTACCTGTCCCGGCGCTCAGCGGACACACGTGGCCTTTGTCGTGGCGGTGTCCGCCGTCGGGGCCGGACCGCTTCGTCCATACCCCCCTGCTGTGCGCGGTGGTGAGCCAGCCGCGCTACTGCGGCTGAGATGCGGCCGGGCCCCGTGCCGGGTATCAGCTCTCGGGGTTCTTCGACGGCCGCCCCGGCCGATCCGTCAGTCCCCTTCGCCTCCTCCTGAGCACGGTGCAGACCCAGACCACCGACACCGAGACGACGGAACAGACGACGGCCCATACGAGGAGCAGGGCGAGAACGCCCGGGGTCATGGCGTTCACATCCGGCCCCAGACTGGTGAACGTGACGCCGAAGAGAGCGCCGCCCAAGACCGCCACGGCCGTACCGTTCATGTCTTCCCGCATGACTCTTCACCGGCCATGGTCGAGGCAGCTTCCAGCTCTGTGCGGCTGCGAGTTCCCGTCGGGTGGGGAATGAATCCGGTGTGCTGGGCGGTGGTTGTGGAGGGGGCCGGTCCGTTAAGGGGGAGCCCGGGTGTTCGCGGTGCGCCCGCATCGCGAAATGCCGGCCTCAACTCCCCGCCCTTCCGCTCCGATTCCGGCCGGAATCGCGTCCTGCATTCCGCACCCGACCGCGCCGCCTTCCTCGATTGCCCTCGTACGGGCCCCGATCGGGTCGTCCGGGAACCTTCCCGGAATTGTGCGCAGTCGGTAACAGCGGGATCCTCCGGGCGCCTCGGCTCGTCATGCCAGGTGACCGGGGGCGGACGAGGGACTGCGACGGAAAGAGGCGGACATGGCACGGCACAGCGGGCGAGGCTGGTACGGCAAGTTGGCTGGCGCCGCGCTCGGAGTGACGTTGCTGGCGACCGGGGCGTCGGTGTGGACCGCGCAGGCCGGCACGGCGGACGGGCCGTCACCGAAGGCGAGCGCGTCGGCCACGCCCGGCAACGACGGCAAGCGCGTCGACACGACCATCGCGCACTCCTCGGACGCCGGCCCGCGCGGTGTGAACATCACCATCGACGACGGCCCCGACCCCACGTGGACCCCGCAAGTCCTGGACCTGCTCCAGCAGTACGGGGTGAAGGCCACCTTCTGCATGGTGGGTACGCAGGCCCAGGCCCACCCGGACCTCGTGAAGAAGGTCGTCGCCGCCGGGCACCGGCTCTGCGACCACACCGTGTCCCACAACACCAGCATGGACAAGGCGTCCGAGGCCTACCAGTCGCAGCAGATCCTCGACGCCGAGGCGATGATCACCAAGGCGTCCGGTGGTGTGAAGCCCATGTACTACCGCGCGCCGGGCGGGGCGTTCACCCCGTACAGCCGCGAACTCGCCGCCTCCCGCGGCATGCGTCCGCTGGGCTGGAACGTGGACAGCAAGGACTTCGAGCGGCCGGGCACGGCTGCGATCGTCGCCACGGTCAAGAAGGAACTGCACAACGGGCCGACCGTCCTCTTCCACGACGCCGGCGGCAACCGCTCCCAAACCCTGGAAGCCCTGCGCCAACTCCTCCCCTGGCTCAAGTCCCAGGGCCACACCTTCGGCTTCCCCATCCGCTGACGGCACAGCCGTGCGACGCTGACGGCCAGTCAACTCCCTTCGCTGACATCGCCCTTCGTGTAGTCGAGGTATTCGGTTGTTCCGTCGGTCTGGCGGTGCAGGCGGCCGTCCGGGAGGAGGCTGATGGTGCTGGGTCTGCCGGGGTTGCAGGTGCCGGTCGAGCCGGGGGCCACCTCGGACGGGCCGATCCTGAGGTCGGCGCCGGGTGATGCGGGGGCCTCGGTCAGGTGGGCCTGGAAGACGCAGTGGTAGCCGCGGCCGTCGGCCGTGAGCGTGAGCACCGGGTCACCGACCCGGCCCGGGCTCAGCACCAGGTTGCGTGGCTCGTCACCCGAGTCACCGGGGACGACGGCGGACCAACTGCCCAAGTACTGCGGGGGGATCGCTCCGAACTTGGGGGAGGCCGAGGCCGTCGGGGCGGGGGCGGCCGCCTTCTCGGGGGTGCCGCTCATGAACGCGTACACCGAGCCGCCCGCGCCGACCGCCACCACGAGGGCCACCGCGATCAGCGCCGCCGTGGACTTGGCGCTGCGTTGCAGCGGGGGTTCCGGGTCGGGTTCGGGGGAGTAGCCCGCGTAGGCGGCGACGTCGTAGTACGGGTCGTACGGCGGGGGTGGCGCCGGTGTCGGTGTCGGGGCCGGTTCCGGGACCGGTGCCGGGGGCTCGGAGGTGCCGGGGTTTTCCAGGTCGAGCAACTTGGCTGCTTCGCTTGCCAGTTGGGTCAGCACGGTGGACGGAAGCCACGGGTGGGGCAGGGTGGCGGGGACGCGTTCCAGTATGCGGCCGAGGGTGGGGCGGGCCGCCGGATCCTTGTGCAGGCAGTCGCCGATCAGCTCCTGGAGGGACTCGGGTACGCCGTCGAGGTCCGGCGGTTCCTGCGCGATGCGGAACATCAGCGCGTGCACCCCGCTCGTACCCTCCCCGAAGGGGGGCCGGCCACTCGCCGCGTACGCCAGGACCGAGCCGAGGCAGAACACGTCGCAGGCGGGGGTCACGCGGTCGCCGCGCAGCTGTTCCGGGGCCATGAAGCCGGGCGAGCCGATGAGGGCGCCGGTACGGGTCAGACCGCCGTCCGGGCCGGCCTCCAGGGCGCGGGCGACGCCGAAGTCGATGACGCGGGGGCCGTCGGCGGTGACCAGGATGTTGGAGGGCTTCAGGTCGCGGTGGACGAGGCCGACGCCGTGGATGTCCCGGAGGGCCAGGGCGAGGCCGTGCGCGAGTACGCGTACGGAGTGCTCGGGGAGGGGGCCGTGGTCTTCGACGACGGACTGGAGGTCGGGGCCGGCGACGTAACCGGTCGCGACCCAGGGGACGGGGGCGTCGGTGTCGGCGTCCAGGACCGGCGCGGTCCACAGCCCGCCGACTCTGCGGGCGGCGAGTACCTCCTGGCGGAAGCGGGCCCGGAAGTCGGCCTGGTCGGCGAGGTCGGGGCGGACGAGTTTCACCGCGACGGTGCGGCCGCGGTCCGATCGTGCGAGGTAGACCTGGCCCATGCCGCCTGCGCCCAGGCGGGCCAGTATCCGGTAGCCGCCTATTCGATCCGGGTCGGCCGGCTTCAGGCGCTGCGTGCGGTCCATGCCGGGTGCCCTTCGGGGTGGGGGTCGACTGGGTGAGGATATGCGGGGTCCCCCTGCGGGGGTGGGCGGTATGGGCCGGGGCGGGCCGCCCCTGGCCCTGCTTTCGGCCGCGTTTTCGGCTGGGCTGTCGGCTGGGCTGTCGGCTGGGCTGTCGGCTGCGGGCCGTGTGGGGCTGGTCGCGCAGTTCCCCGCGCCCCCAACCCGCTTTCGGCTGCGGGCCGTGGTCGCTTTTCGCGCAGTTCCCCGCGCCCCTGGGGAAACCCGTTTTCGGCTGCGGGCCGTGTGGGGCTTTTCGCGCAGTTCCCCGCGCCCCCAACCCGCTTTCGGCTGCGGGCCGTGGTCGCTTTTCGCGCAGTTCCCCGCGCCCCCAACCCGCTTTCGGCTGCGGGCCGTGGTCGCTTTTCGCGCAGTTCCCCGCGCCCCTGGGGGAAACCCGTTTCGGGTGCGGGGCGTGTGGGGCTGGTCGCGCAGTTCCTCGCGCCCCTGGGGAAACCCGCTTTCGGGTGCGGGGCGTGTGGGGCTGGTCGCGTGGGTCCTCGCGCGCCTGGGGAAACCCGTTTCGGGTGCGGGGTGTGAGGGCCCGGGCGACACTTTGCCGAGCGGGGCAGGCCAGGGTGGACAGGATGGCCATGTCCGTTCTCAGCTGGGCTTACTTACCCTGGGGGCATGACCCCTCAAGGCACCCCCGATCCCCAGGCCGGCGCGGCTGTGAAGGCCGCCGACCGTGCGCACGTGTTCCACTCCTGGTCCGCCCAGGGCCTGATCGACCCGCTCGCCGTGGCCGGCGCGGAGGGGTCCTACTTCTGGGACTACGAGGGCAACCGGTACCTCGACTTCACGAGCGGTCTCGTCTTCACCAACATCGGCTACCAGCACCCGAAGGTCGTCGCCGCGATCCAGGAGCAGGCCGCGACGATGACGACCTTCGCGCCCGCGTTCGCGGTGGAGGCGCGCTCGGAGGCGGCCCGGCTGATCGCCGAGCGCACTCCGGGCGACCTCGACAAGATCTTCTTCACCAACGGGGGTGCGGAGGCCGTCGAGAACGCGATCCGGATGGCCCGGCTGCACACCGGGCGCCACAAGGTGCTGAGCGCGTACCGCTCGTACCACGGCGGTACGAACACGGCGATCAACCTGACCGGCGACCCGCGCCGCTGGGCCTCGGACAGCGGCTCGGCCGGTGTCGCGCGGTTCTGGGCGCCGTTCCTCTACCGGTCGCCGTTCCACGCCACCACCGAGGCCGAGGAGTGCTCGCGCGCGCTCAAGCACCTTGAGGACACCATCGTCTTCGAGGGCCCCGGCACCATCGCCTCGATCATCCTGGAGTCCGTGCCGGGCACCGCCGGGATCATGGTGCCGCCGGCCGGCTACCTGCCGGGCGTGCGCGCGCTCTGCGACAAGTACGGGATCGTCCTCATCCTGGACGAGGTCATGGCCGGGTTCGGCCGTACCGGCAAGTGGTTCGCGTCCGAGCACCACGACGTGGTGCCCGACCTGCTCACCTTCGCCAAGGGCGTCAACTCCGGGTACGTGCCGCTCGGCGGCGTCGCCATCAGCCGGGCGATCGCCGAGACCTTCGAGCACCGGCCCTTCCCCGGCGGACTCACCTACTCCGGGCACCCGCTGGCCTGCGCCGCGGCCGTCGCCACCATCAACGTGATGGAGGAGGAGGGCGTGGTCGAGCAGGCCGCGCACATCGGGGCGAGCGTGCTGGAGCCGGGGCTGCGGGAGATCGCCGAACGGCACCCCTCGGTGGGCGAGGTGCGCGGGCTCGGTGTGTTCTGGGCGCTTGAGCTGGTGCGCAGCAAGGAGACGCGGGAGCCGCTGGTCCCGTACAACGCGACCGGCGCGGACAACGCCCCGATGGCCGCCTTCGGCGCCGCCTGCAAGAAGAACGGGCTGTGGCCCTTCATCAACATGAACCGCACCCACGTCGTGCCAGCCTGCAACATCACCGAGGGCGAGGCCAAGGAAGGCCTCGCGGTGCTGGACGAGGCGCTGACGGTGGCCGATCAGTACACCGTGTGACGCGTCGGCCCTGATCGCGCGGACTCGCCGACGGTGGTGCGTTTGTCCTGGTCAGGGCGGAGTTGCCGGCATCGCTCGGGCGGCGGGACCGCGCTCTCCTTTGTCCGGTTTCCGGGCACCCCATAGGGTGGCCCGGAACCGGAGGAGGGGAGCGAGCCATGCCCGCGAGCGGAGCGGTCACCCGCAACACCCTTCGACAACAGATAGCGGACGCGCTGCGTGACGAGGTGCTCGCGGGGCGTATGCAGCCCGGTGAGGAATTCACCGTCAAGCAGATAGCCGAGCAGTACGGCGTCTCCGCGACGCCCGTGCGCGAGGCCCTCGTCGATCTCTGCGCACAGGGCCTGCTCGACTCCGACCAGCACCGGGGCTTCCGGGTCCGGGTGTTCACGGTCGAGGACTACAAGGGCATGGTCGAGGCCCGCGCCCTCGTGGTCGACGGGATATTCCGGCGGGCCGCGGTCCCCGGCGCCGTCGAACCGCACGGCCCCGCCCTCGTATCGGTGCGGCGGCGCGGCGAAGAGGCCGCGCGGGCCGCCCGCGGCGGCGATCTGAACATCCTGGTCGGCTACGACCTGCGGTTCTGGCGGGAGCTGTGCGCGCTCGCCGGCAACACCTACATCTCCGAGTTCCTGCACCGCCTGCGCATGCAGAGCTGGGTGTTCGCGGTCCCCTATCTGCGCGGCCACAGCGAACTCAGCGACTGGCTGTGGACCGGCCACGGCGAGGTCGTATCGGCGCTCGCCCTCCATGACTTCGAGGCGGCACGGGTGCTGATCGCCGCCTACAACGACGAATCCCTCGTATGGGCGGAGCGACTGCCGCGGTGATCACCGATCCGGCCGGACAGGTCGAACTGAGCGTTGTCGTCCCGGCCTACAACGAGGAGCAGCGCCTCGCACCCACCCTCGACGCGATCCGCGCCCACCTCGGCGACAGCTGTGCCTGGGAGCTGATCGTCGTCGACGACGGGTCGAGCGACGAGACCGTACGGGTCGCGCGCGAGGCAGCCGCCGCTGATCCGCGCATCAACGTCGTCGTCAGCGGGAGCAACCGCGGCAAGGGGCATGCCCTGCGGCTCGGGGTGCTCGCCTCCTACGGGCGCCGGGTGCTGGTCACGGACGCCGATCTGGCCACCCCCATCGAGGAGTTGGACCATCTCGCCAAGGCGATGACCGAGGGCGAGACGGCCGCCGCGATCGGCTCGCGGGCCCGCCCCGGGGCCCGGATCGAGGTCCATCAGAGCCGGCTGCGCGAGACGCTCGGCCGGATGGGCAACCGGCTGATCCGGGCCGTGGCGGTGCCCGGCATCCACGACACCCAGTGCGGCTTCAAGCTGTTCGACGGCGACAAGGCGCGCGCCGCGTTCGCCGACGCCCGCCTGGACGGCTGGGGCATCGACGTCGAGATCCTCCAGTTCTTCCGCCGCAGCGGCTGGCCGGTCGCCGAGGTGCCGGTGCGCTGGTCGCACCAGGAGGGCTCCAAGGTGGGCGCGGCCGACTACGGCAAGGTCCTGTGGGAGCTGGGCCGCCTCAAGGCGCGCGCGGTGCGCCGGGTCGATCTGGTGCTCGGCGCCCTCTACCTGCTGTCGTCCCTGCTGCTCTACAAGAACCTGTGGGGCGATCTCGGGCGGAGCTATCTCAGCGACTCGATGCAGGACCAGAACCAGTGGGAGTGGTTCTTCGCGGTCACCGCGGACAACGTGGCCCATCTGCGCGACCCCCTGTTCACCACCGTCCAGAACTTCCCGGACGGCGTGAACCTGATGGGCAACACCCCGATGCTGGGCCTGTCGGTGCCCTTCGCGCCGATCACCCTCGCCTTCGGGCCGACGCTCACCTGGGCGCTGATCCTCACCCTGGGGATATCGGCGACCGCGTACGCCTGGTACTGGCTGTTCGCCCGCCGGGTGACCGGGAACCGGTGGGCGGCCGGGCTCGGCGGGGCGCTCGCCGCGTTCGCGCCGCCGATGATCTCGCACGCCAACGCCCACCCGAACTTCTGCGTCCTGTTCATGATCCCGCTGATCATCGACCGCGCGCTGCGGCTCTGCGAGGGCCGCGACATCCGCCGGAACGGCCTGGTCCTGGGCCTGTTCACGACGTACCAGATCTTCCTCGGCGAGGAGGTGCTGCTGCTCGCCGTGGTCGGCACGACCCTGTTCGCGCTGTCGTACGCGCTGGCCCGGCGCGATGTCGCCCGCGCCGCGATCCGGCCGCTCGCGCAGGGCATGGCGTACGCGGTGGGGGTGTGCCTGGTCCTCGTCGCGTATCCGCTGTACCGGCAGTTCGCGGGGGCGCAGAGCTATCACAGCGTGCTGCACGGGGACAGCGCGGGCAATTCGCCGCTCGCGCTGGTCGAGTTCGCGGGCCGCTCGCTGTGGGGCGACGACGCCACCGCCGACAAACTGGCCCTCAACCGCACCGAGCAGAACGCCTTCTACGGCTGGCCGCTCGTGGCCCTCGCGCTCGCCCTCGTCGTACGCCTCTGGCGGCGCCCGCTGGTGAAGGCGCTCGCGTTCACCGGGGTCGCGGCGGCGGTGCTCTCGCTCGGGCAGAAGATCCGCATCCCTTACACGGATGTGGTGTTCACCGGGCCCTGGAAGCTGCTCGCGCACAAGCCGCTCTTCGAGTCGGTGATCGAGGGCCGAGTCGCGATGATCTGCGCACCGGCGCTCGGCGCCCTGATCGCGCTGGGCGCGGGCCGCCTCGCGCTGAGCGGCCCGCGCGTGACCCGGGCGGTGGGCTTCGCCGCGATCGCGCTCGCCCTGCTCCCGATCGTCCCGACGTCGTTCCCGACGAACGCCCGCCCCGAGGTGCCCGAGTTCATCTCGGCGGGCCTGTGGAAGAAGTACGTGCAGCCCGGCGAGTCCCTGGTCCCGGTGCCGCTGCCCGACCCCGGCTCGGCCGAGGCCCTGCACTGGCAGTCGTCCACCGGCCTCGGCTTCTCGGTGCCGGGCGGCTACTTCAACGGGCCCTGGGGACCGGACCGCATCGGCATCTACGGGGCATCGCCGCGCTGGACGTCCAACCTGTTCGGCGACATCCGCTCCGGCAAGCCCATCCCCGACATCGGCACGGACTGGCAGAACCAGGCCCGCGCGGACCTCGCGTACTGGCACGCGGGCGTCCTCGTCCTCGCCCCGCAGCCGCAGGCGCCCCAGCTGTACGAGACGGTGAGCCGGCTGCTCGGGGGGAAGCCGGGCACCAAGGTCGGCGGGGTCTGGATCTGGGACGTGTCGCAGGTGCGGTGAACTCCCGCGCCGTGCGGCCGAGTCCGAGTACCGAGTCCGAGTCCGAGTACCGAGTCCGAGTAACGGTCGGCCCCGTGGGTAAACCCACCCGACCGGGCGCGGGGGGATCCGGTCACCCCGCACCGGGAGTTGACGGGCACTCTTCGCGCGGCGTGCCCGGCGCACTACGCTGTCCCGACCATCGCACGAAACGAGTTGAGAGCGAGCCCGTCTTGGCCTGTGACCTGTGGCTGGTCCCCCTCGTCGACGTGCTGTGCCACAGCCCCGACAATCCGTTCGCGGAGGAGATCGCCTCGTACGACAAGGCGCTCGGCGACGCCGGGCTGCCGCCCGTGCCGGTCTTCGCGTACATGCCGGGCCTGTCCGGGGACGTGGCTCCGGTGGCCGGATTCGACTACGACGCGCTGCACTTCCTGCGCCGGGCCTATCTGCTCCAGCTCTGCGGCCTCGCGGTGACGCCCGTCGACGAACTCGGCGGCGACTACGAGCAGCTCCTGGAGATGTTCGAGCCGACCGCGCAGCAGTCGCACCTGGTGTGGCACTACGACCACGCGGGCGCCTATGTACCGGTCGACTTCGCGGCGCCGCTGTCCAACGAGGAACTCCTCGCCGGCGGCGGACCGCTCGGCTCGGCACAGGGCCTGCTGCGGGAGCTCCAGTTCGTGGGTCCGGCCATCGGAATAGATCCGGCCAACCCGCCGACCGCCCCCGCCCCGCCGACCCGGCCCACCTCCCTGGAGGAGCCGGCCGGACCCATCCCGTACGACGAGAGCCCGTTCGCGCGCGAGCGGCACGTGTGGCTGGGGCTGCACGCGGCGGCGACGCGCAGCCTCGCCCAGGGCTCGATGATCATCTTCAGCTGAGCGGGCTCAGCGCGGGCCCTCGGGCGGCCGCTGGCGCGGCATGTTCGGCCGGGTCGCCGGGGGCAGCGGGAAGCGCCCGGGGCCCGGGGCGCCGTCCGAACGCGGGGCCGCCGCGCTCAAGGTCTGCATGACCAGCGGCGCGGGACCCGAGCGGAACTCCACCATCCAGTCCGCCGTCTCCGAGCGGACCAGCTCGGTCACGTCCTCGGTGAACCGGCGCAGCACCGAGAGACAGCGCTCGGCGGCCTCGCCGGCGGTGCCCTCGGTGGGCCCGAGCACCTCGCGCACGCTCTCCGTGGCCCAGTCGAACTGGAGCCCCTGGAGCCTGCGCTGCACGGCCTGCGCGGTGGCCACGTCCCGCATCCAGCCCGAGGTCAGCCCGAAGTAGCGGTCGCAGGCCATGCACGCCCCGGCGAGGAGCAGACAGACGTAGCCGTAGCCCGCGGCGCCCGGGAGGGCCCGGGTCAGATCGAGCAGCGGGAGCACCGCGCCCGCGATCGCCCCGCTCGCCGTGCCGCAGCGCAGGGTGCGGGCGCCGCGGCGCTTCCACAGCCGGTCGGCCAGGTACCACTCGGCGGTGCGCAGGGCGCCGTCCTCGACCCAGCGGTACAGCTCGTCGAGGCGCTCGGCGGGCTCGCCCCAGTCGCCGAGCGGGAACGGCCGCCCGGTCAGATCGCCCGTCTGCGCGCCCTCGTCCCGCCGGGCCTGGCCCGGGGCCCCCTCGGGCTGCATGTCCGCCGGCTGGCTCACCCGGCCGCTCCCTCCGCACTGCTGCTGTGACCCTCTGTGACATCGCGTGACGTACGGGCACCTGGACGTGTACTGGACATAGACGTGTACTGGACGTAGCGGACGCGTCCTTGACGTGCTCGACGTAGTAAATGCCGTGGCGAAGGACGTCACGCCCGCCGGCACCTGCGGTGCGCGTGGGCGTATTGACGCCTACTGAGGCGTCCGAGCGCCATTCCTACCGCCGAATGGAGGGCCCGGGGGTCGATATCCAGGTATTTCCGCCCGGAAGTGGCCCTTGATCAGGTATAGCGACACGCGCCGCATCACTCGAAAGAGTTGCGGAGCAGGCGGCCTGTCGACCACGTAGGCTCGGAGTGCCGAAAACGACGGCGCGGCCCCGCCGCCCCGTCGAACCCGTCCTACCGAAACCCGGAGTGAAACGTGATCCCTGGTGGTGGCCAGCCCAACATGCAGCAGCTTCTCCAGCAGGCCCAGAAGATGCAGCAGGATCTCGCCCTTGCCCAGGAGGAGCTCGCCGCGACCGAGGTCGAGGGCCAGGCCGGCGGCGGACTCGTCAAGGCGACCGTGACCGGCTCGGGCGAGCTGCGTTCCCTCGCCATCGACCCCAAGGCGGTCGACCCGGAGGACACCGAGACCCTCGCGGACCTGATCGTCGCGGCCGTGCAGGCCGCCAACGAGAACGCGCAGCAGCTCCAGCAGGAGAAGCTCGGCCCGCTGGCGCAGGGCCTCGGCGGCATGCCCGGCCTGCCCTTCTAGGACGGGCCCGGGGCTCCGGCCCCGGGGGCGTGCGCCGCCCCGCGCGGACTGCCCGGGCGCCTGCCCTACTGAGGCGGACGCGCACCAACTACCGTAGGCGTCAGAACAACCCACGAGAGGCGTTCCGTTGTACGAAGGCGTGGTTCAGGACCTCATCGACGAGCTGGGCAGGCTGCCCGGCGTCGGTCCCAAGAGCGCGCAGCGGATCGCCTTCCACATCCTCCAGGCCGAGCCGACCGACGTGCGGCGCCTCGCGCACGCCCTCCTGGAAGTCAAGGACAAGGTCCGCTTCTGCGCGGTGTGCGGCAACGTGGCCCAGGAGGAGCGGTGCAACATCTGCCGCGACCCGCGCCGCGACCAGACGGTCATCTGCGTCGTGGAGGAGCCCAAGGACGTGGTGGCCATCGAGCGGACCCGCGAGTTCCGCGGCCGCTACCACGTGCTCGGCGGGGCCATCAGCCCGATCGAGGGCGTCGGCCCGGACGATCTGCGCATCCGTGAGCTGCTCGCCCGCCTCGCGGACGGCACGGTCACCGAGCTGATCCTGGCCACCGACCCGAACCTGGAGGGCGAGGCCACGGCCACGTACCTCGCCCGCATGATCAAGCCCATGGGCCTCAGGGTCACCCGGCTCGCCAGCGGCCTGCCGGTCGGCGGCGACCTCGAATACGCCGACGAGGTCACCCTGGGCCGGGCCTTCGAAGGAAGGCGGCTGCTCGATGTATGACGCCCAGCAGGAGAACGCCCGGCAGGGGTACGAGGAAGGTCGACTCGATGTCTGACGCAACGCTGCACGCGACCACCCAGGACCCGGACTCCTTCGCGGTCCAGATCGCCGACCAGGTCGAGTCCTTCATCGTCGCGGTCACGGAAGTGGCCAAGGGCGACGAGCCCGACAGCGCAGTGCCGTTCCTCCTCCTGGAGGTCTCCCAGCTGCTGCTCGCCGGCGGCCGGCTCGGCGCGCACGAGGACATCGTCCCCGACGAGCGCTACGAGCCCGACCTCGGCCCGGAGGCCGACCTGGACGAGCTGCGCGAGCGGTTCGCCCGGCTGCTCGAACCCATCGACGTGTACTCCGAGGTCTTCGACCCCTACGAGCCGCGCAAGGCGCCGGTGGCGCACCGGATCTCCGACGACCTCGCCGACGTCGTCACCGATCTGCGCCACGGCCTGGCCCACTACCGGGCGGGCCGCACCAGCGAGGCGCTGTGGTGGTGGCAGTTCTCCTACTTCTCCAACTGGGGCTCGACGGCCTCCGCCGCGCTGCGCGCGTTGCAGTCGCTCGTCGCCCACGTCCGCCTCAACCAGCCACTGGAAGCGCTGGACGGCCTCGACATCGACGAGGACCTGGCGGAGGACGCCCTGGCGGAGGAGGCGGGCCGGGTCATGGCCGAGGAACTCGCGGGCCCGCTCGGGCTCGGCCTGCGCGACGCCAAGTAGGGCGGTACGCACAGGGGCGCGGCCCGTCCGTGAGCGGGCCGGGCCCCGCGGACGGCTGCCGCGCGGCCTGTGACGCCGCCCACAAGCCGAGTACTTCACCACCCCCATGGGCAGGCGGACCGTGCGAGCGGTCCGGACCGGCCCGGTGATCACCAAGTGAGCGGGACATCTCACGACGTGATACGACAGGGGCGAATCCGGCCCGCTCGTTAAACTGAGCCGACCGCAGTACTGAATTGAGCGAGGAGCGCACGTGGGCCTTGTCGTGCAGAAGTACGGAGGCTCCTCCGTTGCCGATGCCGAGGGCATCAAGCGCGTCGCCAAGCGGATCGTGGAAGCCAAGAAGAACGGCCACCAGGTGGTCGTCGTGGTTTCCGCGATGGGCGACACGACGGATGAGTTGATCGAGCTCGCGGAGCAGGTGTCACCCATGCCTGCCGGGCGGGAATTCGACATGCTGCTGACCGCCGGAGAGCGGATCTCCATGGCCCTGCTTGCCATGGCGATCAAAAGCCTGGGCCACCAGGCCCAGTCCTTCACGGGCAGCCAGGCCGGTGTCATCACCGACTCCGTCCACAACAAGGCGCGGATCATCGATGTCACCCCGGGCCGCATCCGGACCTCGATCGACGAGGGCAACATCGCCATCGTCGCCGGGTTCCAGGGCGTCAGCCAGGAGGGCAAGAACATCACCACGCTCGGGCGCGGTGGTTCGGACACGACGGCCGTCGCGCTCGCCGCGGCCCTCGACGCCGAGGTCTGTGAGATCTACACGGACGTCGACGGCGTGTTCACCGCGGACCCCCGGGTCGTGAAGAAGGCGAAGAAGATCGACTGGATCTCCTTCGAGGACATGCTGGAGCTGGCCGCGTCCGGCTCCAAGGTGCTCCTGCACCGGTGCGTCGAGTACGCCCGCCGTTACAACATCCCGATCCATGTGCGCTCGTCCTTCAGCGGACTTCAGGGCACCTGGGTCAGCAACGAACCGCGAGGGGACCAGCAGGTGGAGCACGCCATCATCTCCGGAGTCGCCCACGACGTCTCCGAGGCCAAGATCACGGTCGTCGGGGTGCCCGACAAGCCGGGTGAGGCTGCGGCGATCTTCCGCACCATCGCGGACGCCGAGGTCAACATCGACATGGTGGTGCAGAACGTCTCCGCCGCATCGACGGGTCTGACCGACATCTCGTTCACGCTGCCCAAGGCCGAGGGCCGCAAGGCCATCGACGCCCTGGAGCGGGCCAAGCCGACCATCGGCTTCGAGTCGCTGCGCTACGACGACCAGATCGCCAAGATCTCCCTCGTCGGCGCCGGCATGAAGACCAACCCGGGTGTCACGGCGGGCTTCTTCGAGGCCCTCTCGGACGCGGGCGTCAACATCGAGCTCATCTCGACCTCCGAGATCCGCATCTCGGTCGTCACCCGCGCCGACGACGTCAACAACGCGGTGCGCGCCGTGCACTCGGCCTTCGGTCTCGACTCCGACAGCGACGAGGCCGTCGTCTACGGAGGCACCGGGCGATGACCCACGGGCCGGCGCTCACGGTCGTCGGAGCGACCGGGGGCGCCGGTGCGGTGATGCTCCAGATCCTGTCCCAGCACGCCGACGTCTGGGGCGAGGTCCGCCTTGTCGCGTCCGCGCGCTCGGCCGGCCGCAAGCTGCTGGTGCGGGGCGAGGAGTGCGAGGTCCTCGCGCTGAGCGAGGAGGCCCTGGACGGCTCCGACGTGGTCGTCTTCCTCGTGCCCGCCGACATCGCCGCCCGCTGGGCGCCGGTCGCGGCCGCCAAGGGCGCGGTGGTCGTGGACAGTTCGGCCGCCTTCCGGATGGACGCGGATGTGCCCCTGGTGGTGCCCGAGCTCAATCCCCACGCGGTACGGATGCGGCCGCGCGGGATCATCGCGAGCCCGCACGCCAGCACCCTCGCCATGATCGTGGCGGTCGGCGCGCTGCACGCCGAGTTCGGCCTGAGCGAGCTGGTCGTCTCCACGTACCAGGCCGTCAGCGGCGAGGGCCGGCCCGGGGTCGACGCGCTGCGCCGGCAGATCTCGCTGGTCGCCGGGACCGGGCTCGGTACGAGTCCGGGCGATGTGCGCCGGGCCGTGGGCGACGACCTCGGCCCGTTCGCGGCGCCGGTCGCGCTGAACGTGGTGCCCTGGGCCGGCGACCTCGCCGACGACGGCTGGTCCTCGCAGGAGCTGGGGCTGCGCGACGAGTTGCGCAAGCTGCTCGACCTGCCGCGGCTGCCGGTGGCCGCCACCTGTGTGCGGGTGCCGGTCGTCACCACGCACTCCGCGTCCGTGCACGCCCGCTTCGAGACCGAGGTGGATGTGGCGCGGGCCCACGAGATCCTGGCGACCGCGCCCGGTGTGGTGCTCTTCGACGACCCCGCGGCCGGTGAGTTCCCCACCCCGGCCGATGTGGTCGGGACCGACCCGACGTGGGTCGGCCGGGTGCGCAGCTCGCCGGACGATCCGCACGTACTGGAACTTTTCGTCTGCGGCGACAACCTGCGCAAGGGCACCGCCCTGAACGTCGCGCACATCGCCGAGTTGGCGGCCCGCGAATTCAACGAGCGCTGAAGTCTTCCCATTTGTAGGATCTGTGAACGCTCTGTGAGCAAGTCGCTGGTCTGTACCACTTGAACTGCGCCAATGCCTTGTTACACGATTCATTTCCGTGTCCCTGCAACCGCAGCCCGGCATGGAGCGTCTATGCGGTCGCCCCTCAAGGTGCCGTAAAAATTGGGGCATTGGGGAAGAGCGGGTACGGATGAGGGTATTTGTCGCACCGCCAAAAACAGTGTCGTACGCGTACAACCCTGACGGGGAGGAACGTGTCCAACAGGCGTGGCAGAGGTACTCGACTTCAGAGCGGTACCGGCGCGCGGTGGGATGGCAGTCCGCCCGCGCCGGCGCATCGGCGCGCCCGGCGGCATGCCGGTGATCGCGCCCATGCCCGCCACCCGTCCCGCCCCCGTCCCGTCCACGACGGCCTCCTCGCGCGAGAGCGCTGACGAGGTCATGGCGACCGGCACCACCGTCGACCACCTCACCGAGACCTACCGCGCGCACTACCGCTCGCTGCTCGGCCTCGCCGCGCTGCTCCTGGACGACACCGCCTCCTGCGAGGACGTCGTGCAGGAGGCGTTCATCCGGGTGCACTCGGCGCGCAGCCGGGTGCGCGAGCCGGAGAAGACGCTCGCCTACCTCCGCCA
This sequence comes from Streptomyces sp. CB01201, assembly GCF_002803085.1. Classification (GTDB taxonomy): domain Bacteria; phylum Actinomycetota; class Actinomycetes; order Streptomycetales; family Streptomycetaceae; genus Streptomyces; species Streptomyces hundungensis. Next base: position 116,811 of record NZ_NNBJ01000002.1, read on the forward strand.
GACGGTGGTGAACCTGTCGCGCTCGGCGCTGCGCCGCCGCATCCTCGGGCTCAAGCTGCTCTCCAAGCCGATGCCCGACATGGCGAGCGCGGAGGAGGGCGCGTACGACCAGCTGGAGCGCGACGCCCTGATCAAGGCGATGCGCGGGCTCCAGCGCCGCCAGCGCGAGGTGCTCGTGCTGCGGTACTTCGCGGACATGACCGAGGCCCAGGTCGCCGAGACGCTCGGCATATCCCTGGGTTCGGTGAAGGCGTACGGCTCGCGGGGCATAGCCGCCCTGCGCATCGCCATGGAGGCCCCGGCATGAAGGGCCCCGAAAGGAGCGGCCCCGACCGGAACGGCGACGGGCGGAACGGCGACGGGCGGCCGGGGGACCACGGGGCGCGCCGAGTGCGCGGGGAACGCGGATCCCGCCGAGCGGGCGGGGAACGCGGGGATCACGGGGCATATGGCAGGAGCGGGCCGGACCAGCGGCCCAGGAACGACCTGAACGACCTGACTGGATACGGATTCGTGGACACAACGCCGGAAAAGAACAGCACCGGCACCCCTCCCTTCGCCTCTCCACCCGCCCCGGAGAGCCCGGAGGCAGCCGACGAACAGGCCCTGCGCAGGCTTCTGCACGGTGCGGTCGACGAGCTGAAGCCCTCGGAGGGGGCGCTCGAACATCTGCGGGCCGCGGTGCCCGTACGGCGTGCCCGCAAGCGACAGGCCGTCGTCGGCTCGGTCGCGGCGGCCCTCCTGGTGGCCACCGCGGTGCCCGCCTTCCTGCACGTCGCCAACAGCGCGAGCAGCACGGACGACCAGCCCGCCGTCGCCGGACACGGCGAGCGCACGCACGCCGCCCCCGGCACGGCGTCCGGCACGGTGGACAGCACGGACGGCAGCGGCCGCCCCTCGACCGTCGGCAGCGCGCCCGGCACGCCCGGCGGGAAGGGTCCCACCCCGACGCTCAGCAGGGGCGCGGCCGGCAGCACCGCCGGCGGCGCGACCGGGCCGGGCGGCGGGCCCGTGAAGGTGGACTCGCCGACGTGCGACGCCACCGAGCTGAGCGTGAAGTCGGCGAAGGTCGGCAAGCCCGACGCGTCCGGCAAGGTCTACGGTGCCTTCCGCATCGTGAACGCCTCCGACAAGAAGTGCGCGATCGGCGGCGTCGGCAAGTTCGACGTCCAGGCGCAGGGCGCGGCCGACCCGGCGAAGATCACGGTCGTCGAACACGCGGCGGGCGATCCGGCCGCCGGGCTCCCCGATCCCTCGCAGGACGCCACGAGCCTGGTCCTCGCACCGGCCGCGGCGTACGAGGTGCGGTTCGCCTGGGTGCCGTCCGACACCTGTCCCAAGGCGACCCCGTCGCCCGACCCGACGCCGTCCAACGTCAGCTCCGGCAGCAACAGCGGGGTCGTCGCGCCCACGGCGGGCGGCACCGGCCAGACCAGCCGGCTGGCCGCGGACGGCGGCGCCCCGGCCGGTACGGCGGACGGCACGGTGGCGGTGACGCATGTCGCCGAGCCGGGCGCGCCGTCGGCGGAGGCGAAGATCCCGAACGCGTGCGCCGGGACGATCTACAAGACGGGCGTCCTGGACGCGGGCGCGCCGGCCTCGGCGACGCCGTAGCGCCGGCCGGGTGCCGCTGCCCTAACCGGGCAGGGACGTACCTTCCAAGGTGCCCGGTGCCCCGGCCTCGGCCCCGTCCTCCGGGGAGAGCCCGAGCTCGGCGTCCTCCAGGGCCTCGGCCTCGCGCCGGACGAGCCGGAACCACATGAACACGACGAACCCGGCGAAGACGAACCACTCCCCGGTGTAGCCCAGGTTCTGGAACGCCTTCAGATCGAGGCCGCTGTTCTGAGGGGCGCTGGCCGGCACCGGAGTCATCCCGGCGTCGGCGCGCGGAAGCGTCACCCAGGCGTCGTACACCTGGTACGGCACGAGGTTGACGAGGGCCGCCGCGCTGATCATCCCGACCTGGCCCCGGGGGAGCCCGCCCTGTGCGTGCACCCCGTCGGAGCCGGCGTTCTCGGAGGCCTGGAGTATGCCGGTGACGCCGACCTCGCCGGCGGGCGCGGCCGGGGCCGTGGCGCCCTGCGGGATCCAGCCCCGCACGACGGGCAGGGCCTTGCCGCCGTCGGTGCGCAGCAGGCTCAGGACGTAGCTGCCCGACTTGCCGTCGACCTCGCGGCCCGGCACCAGGAACTGCTCGGCGTACCGACCGTGCGCGGCGGCCGGGCGGCCGGAGGTGCGCTGGTCCACGGGGAGCAGCGAGGCGAGGGGCTCGGCCTTCTGCGTGGCGGGGTCGGGTGCCTTCTCGGCGGCGTCGTGGGACTGCACGCGGTCCTCGAAGCGGCCCAGCTGCCAGGAGCCCATGAAGATGCACACGGGGATGGCGAGCAGGACGAAGACGTGGATTCCCCACCAGCGGGGTGTGAGCAGGAACCGGTACACACCCCCACGGTACGGAATCCCGCCGGGGGGCTGGGCTCCGGGGTGCCCGCATCTCCCCGCGACCCAGCCCCGCCCCCCCTCGCGGGCTGTGCCCCCCGGTCCGCTCCTCAGACGCCGGAGGGGCTACGTCCCGTCACCCTTCGCCCGCGGGCCCCGGGTGCCTGGTCGCGCAGTTCCCCGCGCCCCTAACCCCGTTTCGGTCTGCGGACCGTGGTCGCTTCTCGCGCAGTTCCCCGCGCCCTTAACCTCGTTTCCGTGCGCGGACCGCGGTCGCTTCTCGCGCAGTTCCCCGCGCCCCTAACCCCGTTTCGGTCTGCGGACCGTGGTCGCTTCTCGCGCAGTTCCCCGCGCCCCTGGCCGTACTGATGCTGGGGCACCTTCAGCCTGTCCGGCGTTTGAGGACGAGCGCCGTTCAGGCGCGACGGGGGTGCAGGGGGCGAAGCCCCTTGCGGGGGTTCGAGGGGCGCAGCCCCTCAGGGGGTCTGGGGCGCAGCCCCAGGGAGCCGAACCCTTCAGCGCGCTGCACGGGTGGGCGAACCCCCGGGGTCTGGGGCGGAGCCCCAGGGGCTGGGTCCTTCAGCGCGCTGCACGGGATGGGGGTCCCCCTGCTCATTAAGAGCTTGGGGGAGGGTGGGCGACCCCCCCCGGGGGTCAGCTCGGCAAGTGGCGCGCGGCGAAGTCGAGTTCAAGGCGAACCTGCTTGATGCGCTCCTCGACCACGAGCGACCCGTGCCCCGCGTCGTACCGGTACACCTCATGCGTGGCCCCCCGCTCGACCAGCCGGTCCACATAGTTCTCGACCTGCCGGATCGGGCAGCGCGGATCATTGACCCCCGCCGAGATGTAGACCGGCGCCGTCACCGCGTCGACGTACGTCAACGGCGAGGACGCGCGGAAGCGCTCCGGCACCTCCTCCGGCGTGCCGCCGAGCAACGTCCGGTCCATCGCCTTCAGCGCCTCCATCTCGTCGTGGTACGCCGTGACGTAGTCCGCGACCGGCACCGCCGCCAGCCCGAGCGCCCACGCGTCCGGCTGCGTACCGAGGCCGAGCAGGGTGAGGTACCCGCCCCAGGACCCGCCCGCCAGGACGAGCCGCGCGGGGTCGGCGAGCCCCGAGGAGACCGCCCAGTCGCGGACCGCCGCGATGTCCTCCAGCTCGATCAGCCCGACCCGGTGCTTGAGCGCGTCCGTCCAGGCCCGCCCGTACCCGGTGGAGCCGCGGTAGTTGACCCGTACCACCGCGAAGCCGTGGTCGATCCAGGCCGCCGGGCCGGAGGCGAACGCGTCGCTGTCGTGCCAGGTCGGGCCGCCGTGGATCTCGAACAGGGTGGGGAAGGGGCCTTCCCCGGCGGGCCGCTGCACCAGGGCGTGGACGCGGCCGCCGGGTCCCTCCACCCAGGCGTCCTCCACCGGCACCGAACCCGGCGCCTTGAATCCGGGCGGGTCGAGCACGACCTCGCCCGTCGTGGAGCGCACCTCGGAGGGGCTCGCCGCGGACGACCACAGGTATTCCACCGTGCCGTCGGGCCGGGCCGTGGCGCCCGAGACCGAGCCGGCCGGGGTCTCGATCTCGATGAGCGAGCGCGTGGCGAGGTCGAAGCGGAACAGGCCGCTGCGCGCCTCGAAGCTGTGGACGACGAGCAGCGCCGAGCCGTCCGGATACCACTCCGCGGAGACGTCGCCCGGCAGGTCGAGCGCGAGGTCGCTCTCCTCGCCGGTGGCCACGTCCCAGATCATCGGCTCCCAGCGCCCGCGGCGCTGGTGGGCCACGAGCAGCCGGGTGTCGCCCGCCAGCGGCGCGAACCCGAGCACCTCCAGGCCCAGTTCCTCCGTGCCGCCCTTGGTGTCGTCCAGCTCGGCCACCGCCGCGCCGTCGGGGCGCACCACGCGCAGCGCGGAGTGCATCGCGTCGCCGTGCTCGGTGTGCTCGACGGCGATCAGCGTCCCGTCGTGCGAGAGGTCGCCGACGCCCGCCGACTCGCGGTGCCGGTAGATCTCCACCGGGTCCGAGCCGGGGCGCACCACGTGGATCGTCGAGCCCTCCTCGTCGGTGGAGCGGCCGACCACCGCCGTGCCGTCCCGGCCGAGCGCGAGGCCGCCCGGGTACGACGGGTCGAGGCCGGGCACCGCCGTCTCGTCGGGGCCGCCCCCGAACGGCTGGCGGCGCCAGACGCCGAACTCGTCGCCGTCGGTGTCGTCGAACCACCAGATCCACTCGCCGTCGGGCGTCAGCACGCCGTCCGTCGTGCCGTTGGGCCGGTCGGTCGCCCGGCGCTGGTCTCCGCTCGCCCGGTCCCACGCGTACAGCTCGTACGTCCCCGTCGCGTTCGACACGAACAGCGAGCGGTCCGGGGCGTCCTCCGCCCAGTCGGGGAGCCCCACCCGGGGCGCCCTGAACCGCTTCTCCCACTCCGGCATCTCGTTCATGTCGCTCATGCCCCCATCATGCGCCGAAGCCCCGACATTCCGTTCGCCTCCCCCTCGGCCTGTGGACAACCTCCGCTGTGGACAACCTCCGCCCGCACCCCGGTCACCCGGACAGCAGCTGCGCGAACCGCGCCATGTCCACATTGCCGCCGCTGATGATCACGCCGACCCGCCGCCCCCGGTACCGCTCCGCGAGTTCGCGGGCCGCGGCCAGGCCCAGGCAGCCCGTCGGCTCGGCGACGATCTTCATGCGGGAGGCCAACAGGCGCATGCAGTCGACCAGTTGGGCGTCGGAGGCCGTGACGATGTCGGTCACGTGGTCCCGGATCAGCGGGTAGGGGCGGACGCCGAGGTGCTGGGTCTGGGCGCCGTCCGCGATGGTCGCCGGGGTGTCGATGTGCACGATCTCGCCCGCGCGCAGCGAGCGGCGCCCGTCGTCGCCCGCCTCCGGCTCGACCCCGTACACCGCGCACGACGGCGCGAGCGCGCCCGCCGAGAGCAGGCTGCCCGACAGGAGCCCGCCGCCGCCGAGCGGCACGAACAGGGCGTCCAGGTGGCCGGTCTCCTCGAAGAGTTCCTTGGCCGCGGTGCCCTGGCCCGCCATCACATCGGGATGGTCGTAGGGCGGGATCAGGGTCAGGCCGCGCTCCTTCGCGAGGGCGGCGCCGATCTCCTCGCGGTCCTCGGTCCAGCGGTCGTAGGGGACGACCTCGGCCCCGTACCCCCGGGTCGCGGCCAGCTTCGCCGCGGGTGCGTCGTGCGGCATGACGATGGTCGCCGGAATGCCGAGCAGCGAGGCGGCGAGCGCGACGGCCTGGGCGTGGTTGCCGGAGGAGTAGGCGACCACGCCCGCGCGGCGCTGGGCCGCGTCGAACAGGGACAGCGCGTTGAAGGCGCCGCGGAACTTGAACGCCCCCATCCGCTGGAGGTTCTCGCACTTGAGGAAGAGGCTCAGACCGAGCTCGGCGTCGGTGAGCCGGGAGGTCAGGACCGGGGTGCGGTGGGCCTGTGGGGCGATCCGCTCGTGCGCGCGGACCACGTCGTCGTACGTCGGCAGCTGCTCCATGCCTGCCGAGCGTACGGCGTGCGGGGTTACTGGGCGGGGCGCGCGGGGGCGTCCGCCTGGGTGCGGTCGGCGGTGGTGTGCACCGTCGCCGGGGCCGGGGTGACCTGCGGGGCCGGGGCCGCTGCCGCGGGGGCCGGCTCGGTGCCGTCCTCGCGCATCGCCTTGGTCTCGCTCTTGAGGATGCGCAGGGACTTGCCCAGCGCGCGTGCCGTGTCGGGCAGCTTCTTGGAGCCGAACAGCAGGATCAGTACTACTGCCACGATCAGCAGGTGCCACGGTTCAAGACCATTGCGCAGGAACATCCCGCCGTCCTTCCTCGTTCGCGTCCTACAGCCGTTTCGTCCGGCCGGATTCTGTGTACGGCCGGGGCTGCTGGCTCTCAGTGAGACTTGCTACATTGCGCAACTGTACAACCAGAGGGTGCGACTCACCGTCTCCTCTACAGAAGAGGCGAGAATGAGGGATGAGGGGTCCGATGGCCGGCAGCCACAAAGCGGGAGCGGCAAGCAGGCGTGAGAGTGGCGGGTCCGCCGCTCCGCAGCGCCGCAACAAGCGCAGCCGCGCCCGCATCGCAGGGGTCACCGGCCTGTCGGTGGTCGTCCTCGCGGTGGCCGGCGGCGGCTGGATCTACTTCCAGCTGAACGGCAACATCAAGACCTTCGACGACGGCGGCATCTCCGCCGACCGCCCCGCCGCCTCCACCAAGGGCTCCAACGTCCTGATCATCGGCTCCGACACCCGCTCGGGCGACAACGCCCAGTACGGCCACGGCAAGGGCGACATCGGCCGCTCGGACACCGCGCTCCTGTTGCACGTGTACTCGGACCAGAAGCACGCCGTGGCCGTCTCCATACCGCGTGACTCCCTGGTCGACATACCGCCGTGCAAGCTGCCGAGCGGCAGCTGGACCAAGGAGAAGCACAAGGTGATGTTCAACTCGGCGTTCGAGGTGGGAGAAACGGTTCAGGGGAACCCCGCCTGCACCCAGAACACCGTCGAGAAGCTGACCGGGCTGCGCGTGGACCACACCATGGTCATGGACTTCGCGGGCTTCGCGAGGATGACCGAGGCGGTCGGCGGCGTCGACGTGTGCGTGCCCAACAACGTCTACCAGGGCGACCTCAACCCGAACCTCGGCCACAAGGGCAGCCTGGTCTTCGCCAAGGGCCCGCAGAGCGTCTCCGGCCAGAAGGCGCTCGACTACGTGCGCATCCGGCACGGCATCGGCGACGGCTCCGACATCGGCCGCATCCAGCGCCAGCAGGCGTTCATCGGCAGCCTGATCAAGAAGGTCAAGGGCAACGGCCTCGACCCGACCACGCTGCTGCCGCTCGCCAACGCGGCCACCAAGTCGATGACCGTCGACTCGGGCCTCGGCTCGCCCAGCAAGCTGATCTCGTTCGCGATGTCGATGAAGGACATCGACCTGCACAACACCAAGTTCGTCACCCTGCCCTGGCGTTACGAGGGCGCCCGTGTCGCCGTGGTCAAGCCCGAGGCCGACGCGCTCTTCGCGGCGCTGCGCGCGGACCGCACGGTCGACGGACAGAACGCCTCGGGCAAGAGCGCGTCGGCCTCCCCGAGCCCGTCGGCGGCGGCCCCCGAGCCCGCCTCCGGCAAGGGCATCAGCGTGGCCGTCTACAACGGCACCGTCACCAAGGGCCTGGCGGCCCAGGTCGCCGACTCCCTGAGGTCCGCGGGCTTCACCGTCACCGGTGCCACCACGGCCGCCACCCAGGACTACACGCACACGGTCATCGAGTACGGCGCGAACGACGAGGCCAAGGCCAAGACGGTCGCCACCCACTTCCCCGGCGCCCTGCTGCGCCAGGCGAAGGCGCCGGGCCTGAACGTCATCGTCGGCACGCAGTACAAGGCGGACGGCGCGGACGGCGCGGACGCCGCGTCCAGCGCTCCCGCCGCGGTCCCGTCGGCCGTCGCCGACAAGGCCCGCTCGGCCGACGACAACATCTGCTCCAACCTGTCCTACGGATAGGCCCCCGCCGCCGAGGGGCCCCTCCTGCGGTCAGCGGGACCGGAGCCCCGGGTAAGGGGACCGTCCGCACCAGGCAAAGCGCCGGGACGGAAATGTTATGCGGGAGGTAAAGGCGTTCGCTTCGCGGCCGCCTGAACCTCCCGGTCCGTTCACATCCGACTCATAGCTTCGCCGCCATGAGACAGAAGGCAATGAAGGTGCTCGCGGTCGTCGCGGCGGCCTCCGCGGTCGCCGCCGGCTCGGCCGTCACCGCCAACTCCCAGCCCCAGCACGGCAGTCACGGCGATCACGGCAGCCGTGAGATACGCAACGTCATCTACCTGCTCGGCGACGGCATGGGCCGCACCCACGTCACCGCGGGCCGCGAGCGCTTCTACGGCGCCCAGGGCAAGCTCAACATGGAGCGCCTGCCCTACACCGGCGCGGTCGCCACGTACGCCGTCGAGAAGGGCAGCGACCAGCCGGCCCTGGTGACGGACTCGGCGAGCGCCGCCACTGCCTGGGCCTCGGGCGTCAAGACGTACAACGCCGCGATCGGCGTGGACAGTTACGAGAAGCGGCGCGTGACGCTGATGGAGCAGGCCAAGGCGGCCGGCTTCGCCACCGGCAACGTCTCGACCGCCGAGATCACCGACGCCACGCCCGCCGCCCAGTTCAGCCACGCGCTGCTGCGCGGCTGCCAGGGCCCGACCTACTCGGACGCGGCCTGCCTGCCGAAGAACGCCGACGGCAGCTACGAGAAGGCGCCCGCCGACAAGACGCTGATCACCCCGATCGCCGAGCAGATCGCCCGCAACGGCACCGCCGATGTGGTCCTCGGCGGCGGCCTCGCCCGCTTCGAGCCGGACGACCAGCAGGCGCTCCAGAAGCAGGGCTACCAGGTGCTCGGCTCCTTCGGCGACCCGAAGCTGCCCGCGCAGACCGCCGCTTCGCAGAAGGTCGCCACCAAGTCCGACCTGGACAAGGCGCGCGGCAAGAAGGTCGTCGGGCTCTTCAACCGGGGCAACCTGACGGTCGAGCAGGCCAAGGCCGCCCTGCCGGCGGACGCCCCGCAGAAGCAGGAGCCGACGCTCGCGGAGATGGCCAGGAAGTCCATCGACCTGCTCGACGGCCGCTCGAAGAAGGGTTTCTTCCTCCAGGTCGAGGGCGCCCAGATCGACAAGCGCTCGCACGCCAACGACGCGGCCCAGACGCTCGCCGAGGTCAAGGCGTTCGACGACGCGGTCAAGGCGGCCACCGACTTCGCTAAGCGGGACGGCCACACCCTGGTCGTCGTCACCGCGGACCACGAGTGCGCGGGCTTCAACATCATCGAGAAGGGCACCTACACCAACGCCGAGTCGGTGGCGCCCCCCGCGAACACGGACGCCGGCAATCCGGCCAACAACTCCCTTCCCTCGCGCGCCACTTCGGGCGCCAAGGACCCGGCCCGCTCGACCGGCATCGCCAACGGCACCGGCGCGGGCGACGCGAAGAACTTCGCCCCGGCGACCTTCCGCACCCCCGACGACCCCAAGGGCGTCAAGGACGGCAGCCCCGAGGCGAGCCTGTGGCTGACGTACCTGTCGGGCAACCACACCGGCGCGGACGTGCCGATCTTCGCCTACGGTCCGGGCGCCGGCCGGTTCGCGGCCAGCCAGCTCAACACCGATCTGTACGGGAAGATGTACGGCTCGCTGTTCGGCCGCGCCCCGCGCGGCTGACCCCCCGGCCGACCGGCTGAGCATCGGCCAGGGGCCGGGGGCACCCGCCCCCGGCCCCTCTCGTTACCCCCGGCCCCCTCGTTACCCCCGGCCCCTCTCGTGCTACTCCCCAGGAGTCCCAGGCAATGAAGCGCACCGCCGCCCCGGCCGTCCTGGCCGCCCTCGTCCTCGCCCTGCTGACCGCCTGCGGCGGCGGCTCCGGGGGCGCCTCCGGCGACCGGGCCGACGACACCCCGGCCCCCGTCCCCTCGGTGAGCTTCGCGGCGCCCGAGCGGGCCGCCGCCCCCGCCGCGTACCAGAAGCTCACCCGGGGTGAAGTGCGCCTGGAACAAGGTCCGTTCACGGACCGGGTGAAGGTGACCGGCGGCTCCCTGGGGGCCGGGGCGGCCGTCACCGGGCACCTCGCCGTCACCTCCGACGTCAGCGAGCTGATCGCCCTGGAGCTGCGCGCCGCCTACTACGACGCGGACGGCAGGCTGCTCGGCACCGGCTCGTTCCAGTACGCCGAGGAGGGCCACGACGAGCACAAGGGCGGCCACACCCCGGCCGCCGAGGGGGCCGGGATCGACTTCGAGATCGAGCCGAAGGCCCTGACCGGCACGCCGACCAGCGCGGTGCTCTCCATTCCCGTGCTGGTCAACGAGTAGCCGTCCAGGGCCTCAACTGGTTTTGCGGTTAGCGGAGTTCAGGCTCGCGCCGCCATCGCCGTGAGCTCCTCGTCCAAGTGCGGGCCCGCGTTCCAGCTGCCCACGCCGATCTCGGCGGTGATGCCGGGGCCGAAGCCGGCGATCAGGCCGCGGGCGCCGTCGGCCATGCCGCCCTCGTCGAAGAGGCGGGCGAGTGCGTCGAAGACGACCGAACTCGCGATGTTGCCGCGCTCGGTGAGGGTGTTGCGGCTGAAGCGGAACATGTCCGGGCCCAGGTCCAGGAAGTGGCACAGGTCGTCGAGAATGCGGGGCCCGCCCGCGTGCACGATGTAGAAGTCGAGTGCGCCGACCTCCCAACTGTGCTGGGACACAAGGGTTTTGAGTGCCGGAGCGAGCATCTCCATGGTGCCGGGGACCCGCTTGTCGAGCTGGAAGTGGAAGCCGGTCTCGCGGACGGCGTACGAGATCCAGTTCTCGGTGTCCGGGACCAGGTGCGAGCCGTTGCGCTCGATCCGCATGCCGACACCGCCCTCACCGCGGACCACCGCGGCCGAAAGGGCGTCCCCGAACAGGCCGTTGGACAGCAGCGAGCCGACGCCGATGTCCGTGGGCTGGTAGAGCAGCGAGCAGAACTCGCACGACACGATCAGCACGTTGGAGCCCGGGTAGGCCGTGATGAAGTCGTGCGCGCGGTTGATCGCGGCGCCGCCGGCCGCGCAGCCGAGCTGGGCGATGGGCAGCTGCCGGGTGTCGGAACGGAAGCCCATGGTGTTGATCAGCCAGGCGGTCAGCGAGGGCATCATGAAGCCGGTGCACGACACGTAGACGATCATGTCGATGTCGGCGGCCTCGACCTCGCCGTACGCCAGCGCGCGGCGCACCACCTCGGGCACCCGCTTCTTCGCCTCGGCCTCGTACACCTGGTTGCGCTTCTCGAACCCCGGGTGGGCCAGGGTCTCTTCGAGGGGCTGGACGAGGTGGCGGGTCTTGACGCCGGTGTTCTCGATGAGTCTGAGGACCAGATCGCGCTGCGGGTGCCCGGCGTGGGTCTCGCGGGCGAGCGCCAGGGTCTGCTCCTGGGTGATGACGTGGTCGGGTACCGCGACCGCCGGTCGGCACAGGGTGGCCATTTAACTTCCCTTCGATGATGGGTGGTTGGTCACCAGGCGACCGGAAGGCTGAGCGGGTGGCGCCAGATGGAGTGGGTGTTCCACGGCACGTCGCCGGGGTCACCGGCGAGCCGCAGGCCCGGGAAGCGGGTCAGCAGGGAGGTGAACGCCACCTCCAGTTCCATCTGGGCGAGCGGGGCACCGAGGCAGTGGTGGGCGCCCCAGCCGAACGTCATGTGCGGGACCGATCCCCGGTCGAGGTCGACCTCGTGGGGCCGGTCGAACTTGAGGGTGTCCCGGTTGGCGGTCAGGTAGGAGACATGGACGATGTCACCGGCGCGGATCAGCACCCCGCTCAGCTCGACGTCCTCGGTGGCGACGCGAGGGATGCCGACGCCCTTGCGGAACGGGATGAAACGGAGCAGCTCGTCGAGGACGGCCGGGAAGCGGTCCGGGTGCGTACGCAGGTCATCGAGGATGTCCGGCCTGGTCAGGAGCGTGTACGCGATGTTCCCGAGCTCGTAGGTGGTGGTGTCCTGTCCGGTGATGAGCAGGACCATCGCCATCACGGCGAGCTCCTGGTCGTCGAGGAGTTCGTCGCCGTCACGGGCGGTGGCGAGGGTGGAGATCAGGTCGTCGCCGGGGGACCGGCGGCGGGCCGCGGTGAGGTCGGTGAAGTAGGCGCGCAGCTCGGCCTTGGCGGCGACGGCCGCCTCGCGCCCCGCGGCGCCGATGTTCATCATGGTCAGGGCGTGCGCGCGCAGCCAGTCCCGCTCGCCGTCGGGGATGGCGAGGACCTCGCAGATCGTGACGAGGGGCAGCGGGGCGGCGACGTGCTCGACGAAGTCGGCGGGCGAGCCGTGCTCGGCCATGGTGGCGAGCAGCTCGTCGACCTTCTTCTGGGTGCGCTCGCGCATCCGCGCCACGTGCTTGGGCGCGAAGCTCTTGGCGACGAGGCTGCGCAGCCGGCTGCTGGCGGGCGGGTCCATCAGGTTGATGGACTCGGCCTGCACGATGGGCTCGGGGGTCATCCGCGGGAAGTCGCGGCCGATGACGGCGCTCCGGCTGAACCGGCGGTCGGTGGTCACCGTCCGCACGTCCTCGTACCGGGTCACCAGCCAGGCCTCGCCCTCGCCGTACGCCATCCGGATCCGGGCGACCGGTTCCTCGGCCAGCATCCGCTGGAGCTGTGGGTCGAACTCCAGCGCATCGGCGTAGTCGAAGGGGCAGCTCCACACGGTGTCTGTGGTCTCCACGTGGCGTACTCCGGTGTGTGTCGGGGGACAGCCGGCCCAGCTGGGCAGCGGACTTGCCCTGTATCCCCGAGCGGGGTCATGAACATGTCCGCCTTCCCCTGAATTAACCGATTAGAGGGAGAGCGCGGGGAGTCGAGGTGACAAACGCGCGCCGGTTCCGAACCCGGCGCTCCGGTGCTGGTGGGCGCGGGTGCCGGTCAGACGGCCGAGGACCGGCGGAACCGGTTCACCACGTGCAGGTCGGCCTCGATGGCCGCGGCCGTGGCGCGCAGCTCGGGCAGCAGCTCGGCACGGCACTCGGCCAGGGTGCGCCGCGTGGTGTGCATGGCCACGTTCACCGCCGCGACCGCCCGTCCCGCCGCGTCCCGCACCGGCACGGCGAGGGAGCGCAGCCCTTCCTCCAGCTCCTCGTCGACCAGCGCGTACCCCTGCGCGGCGACCTCGTCGAGCAGGCCGGCCAGTACGGCCGGTGAGGTGACCGTGCGCGGCGTGAGCGCCGGCAGCGCCGTACGGCCGAGCCGTTCCGCGCGCTGCGGGGCGGGCAGATCCGCGAGCAGTACGCGGCCCATGGCGGCGGCGTACGCGGGGAAGCGGGTGCCCAGGGTGATGTTGACGCTCATGATCCGGGTGGTGGCGACCCGGGCCGTGTACTGGATGGCGTCTCCATCGAGCACCGCGAGCGAGGCCGAGTCGTGCACGCGGCGCACGAGGGTGGCCAGATGGGGTGCCGCGATGTCGGAGAGCGTCGTACGGGACAGGGGCGGGCAGCCGAGCGCCAGGACGCGCGGGGTGAGCCGGAAGGCGCGGCCCTCGGTGGCGACCAGGCCCAGATGGTCCAGGGTGATCAGGGCGCGCCGAGCGGTCGCCCGCGGCAGCCCGGTGGCCTCGGCGACGGCGCTGAGGGTCAGCTCGGCCCGGCCGGGCCCGAACGCGGTGAGGACGGTGAGCCCGCGGGCCAGCGACTCGACGAAGTCGGCGCCGAGTTCCTGCTTGGAGGCGGAGGTCCAGGCGGCGAGGGCGGGCGCGGTGGGTCCTGCCTGGAGAGCGGGGGGCCCTGCGGTGCGGGCGGGCGCGGTGGGTCCCGCTTGGGGAGCGGGGGGCCCTTCGGCTCGGGCGGCTCCGGCCGGTCCCGTCGGTCCGGTGGGGCGGGCGAGCTCGGCCTCCATGGTGGCGGCGGTCGCCCGGAGCCGGGGCAGGACGGACTCGCGCAGGGACGCGGCGCTGTGCCGGCTGGTGTGGCTGACGACGCTGAGCGCGCAGAGCGGGATGCCCGCCGGGTCGCGGAGCGGCACGGCCACCGCGATGAGGCCCGGCTCGATCAGCTGGTCGTCGACGGCCGAGCCCTCGGTGCGGGCCCGTTCGGCCCGCTGCGCGAAACGCTCGCCCTGGTCGCCCGCGCCCGGGGGCACACCGGGAAAGCCGAGGCCCTCGGGGTCGGTGGCACGCCGCTCGTGCCATGCGGCCCACTGCCCCGGCGTCCAGTACGCGGCGAACAGCGGCCCCGGCGCGGTGCGTTCGGCGGGCAGCAGGTCGCCGATCCGGAAGGTCAGCGACATCGCGCGGCGCCGGGTGCTCTGGTGGACGAAGCGGATGCCGTCGCCGTCGGGGACCGCGAGCGACACCGACTCGTCCAGCTCCTCGGCGAGCCGGACCGCGCCGGGACCCAGCAGCGCGGGCAGCCGCAACGCGCCCAGATAGGCATTGGCCAGCTCCATCAGACGGGGGGCCAGGGTCACGGCCGGCCCGTCGAGGCGTACGTATCCCATGCGGGCCAGGGTCGCCGCGACCCGGTCGACGGTGGAGCGGGCCAGGCCCGTCGTCCGGACCAGCTCGCCGAGGCTGAGCCGCCCGTCCGCGTCGCTGAGCGCGCGCAGCACGGCCACCCCGCGCATCAGCGGACCGACGGCTTCGGCGGGGACGGTGCTCATCTTGCCTCCGGGGACGGCCTGTTGAGGCATGGGCAGGGGGCGGGGTGTTGACGCGCGGGCCCGCAGAACGCACACTCGGGCCGACGCGTTTCTGAACTCTAGTTCATCTGGCGAACAATTGGCGAGAGCTGTGGTCGGGATCGGGATCGGGATCGGGATCGGGATCGGGCGGGAGCTTTTCATGGACAAAGTCGTACGGGCCCCGGCGGACGCGGTGGCCGACATCCCCGACGGGGCCTCCCTCGCGGTCGGCGGCTTCGGCCTCAGCGGCGTCCCGAACGTGCTGATCGCCGCCCTGTACGCGCAGGGTGCCACCGCGCTGAGCGTGGTCTCCAACAACTGCGGGGTGGACGGCGGCGGCCTCGGCGTCCTGCTCGCGGCCGGCCGCATAGCCCGTGTGACCGGCTCGTACATCGGCACCAACAAGGAGTTCGCCCGCCAGTACCTCACCGGCGAGCTGGAGGTGGAGCTGGTCCCGCAGGGCACGCTGGCCGAGCGGCTGCGCGCCGGGGGCTGCGGCATCCCCGCGTTCTACACCCCGGCGGGCGTCGGCACCCAGGTCGCCGAGGGCGGGCTGCCGCTGCGGTACGGGCCGGACGGCGAGGTGGCCGTGGCCTCGCCGCCCAAGGAGGTGAGGGAGTTCGGCGGGCGCGACCACGTCCTGGAGCACGGCATCACCACGGACTTCGCCCTGGTGCGGGCCTGGAAGGGCGATAGGCACGGAAACCTGGTCCTCCGACGCGCGGCCCGCAACTTCAACCCGCTGGCGGCGATGGCGGGCCGGATCACCGTCGCCGAGGTCGAACACCTCCTGGAACCGGGCGAGTTGGACCCGGACGCGGTGCACGTTCCCGGAGTCTTCGTGCAGCGGGTCGTGCCTCTGACGCCAACTCAGGCCGAGGACAAGGGGATCGAGAAGCGGACGGTACGGCGGAGCGACGACGGGGAGGGGGTCCGGTGAAGGGCTGGACGCGGGACGGGATGGCGGCCCGAGCGGCGGCCGAACTGGCCGACGGGAGCTGTGTGAACCTCGGCATCGGGCTGCCCACCCTGGTGCTGGGCCATCTACCGCCGGGCGTGGATGTGGTGCTCCACTCGGAGAACGGCATCCTCGGCGTCGGACCGTACCCCTTGGAGGAGGACGTGGACCCGGACCTCGTCAACGCGGGCAAGGAGACGGTGACCGTGCTGCCGGGCGCCGCGTTCTTCGACTCCGCGCTGTCGTTCGGGATGATCCGCGGCGGCCACGTCGACACCGCGGTCCTCGGCGCGATGCAGGTGTCCGCGGGCGGCGACCTCGCCAACTGGGCCGTGCCGGGGCGCCTGGTGAGGGGGATGGGCGGTGCGATGGACCTCGTGCACGGGGTGCGCCGGGTGCTCGTCCTGACCGAGCACACGGCGAAGGACGGCACCCCCAAACTCGTCGAGCGCTGCACCCTGCCGCTCACCGGCCGGGCGTGTGTGCACCGGGTCATCACCGACCTGGCCGTGCTCGACATCGACCCCGGGGGCGGGTTCGTCCTGGTCGAGACGGCGCCGGGGGTCGATGCGGAGGAGGTGCGCGCGCGGACGGCGGCGCGGGTGCGGGTGCGGATGGGAGTGCCGGTACGGACGGGGGTGCCGCCGCGGGTGCGTACGGACGGAATCGGATCCGGAGGGGAAACCGGAGGGGACGTGGGAGAGGTGGCAGGGCGATGACGATCGATGCGGTGCCGGACGGCAGGAGCGCGGGGCGGGTCGTGGACCCGTACCGCAGCGGGGCGTTGCGCGAGCCGACGCGGGCGCCGGTGGCCGTCGGCGGTGACCCGGAGGCGGTCGAGCTGTACGGCCCGGTCTTCGGCACCACCGAAGTGACCTCCCTGGACGCGGACTTGACCCGCCGGCACCTGGCGGAGCCGCACGGTGAACGCATCACCGTGTCGGGACGGGTCCTCGACCGCGCGGGCCGACCGGTCCGGGGCCAGCTCGTCGAGATCTGGCAGGCCAACGCGTCCGGGCGCTACGCCCACCAACGCGACCAGCACCCGGCGCCCCTGGACCCGAACTTCACCGGTACGGGCCGGTGCCTGACGGACGCGGACGGCGGCTACGCCTTCACCACGATCCGGCCGGGCGCCTATCCGTGGGGCAACCACGAGAACGCGTGGCGCCCCGCACACATCCACTTCTCGCTCTTCGGCCGCGCGTTCACCCAGCGCCTGGTCACCCAGATGTACTTCCCGGGCGACCCGCTCCTCGCGTACGACCCGATCCTGCACACGGTGAGCGACGCGGCGGCACGGGCTCGGCTGGTGGCCGCCTACGACCCCGAACTGTCCGTGTGCGACTGGTCGTTGGGGTACCGCTGGGACATCGTCCTCGACGGCCCGTCCGCGACACTGCCCGACCCGGAGGCGACCCGGTGACCGCCCCCATACCCGGCCCGGCCCCGGTGCCCGGCCCGGCCCCGGTGCCCGGCCCGGCCTCCGCGCCCGGCCCGGCCTCGGTGCCTGGCTCTGCTTCCGTGCCCGGCCCGGCCTCGGTGCCTGGCTCTGCCTCGGTGCCCGGCCCGGCCTCGGTGCCCGGCGTCGCCTCCACACCCGGGCCCACCCCCTCGCAGACCGTCGGGCCCTTCTACGGATACGCCCTGCCCTTCCCCGGCGGCGGGGAGGTCGCGCCGAGCGGCGACGCGACCGCGATCACTGTGCACGGGTACGTGTACGACGGGGCCGGCGAGCCGGTGCCGGACGCGCTCCTGGAGTTCTGGCAGGCCGCACCGGACGGCTCGCTCGTACCCCGCCCCGGCTCCTGGCGCCGGGACCCCGCCTCGGGGGCCTTCCTGGCTCGCGACGGCCTCGACTTCACGGGCTTCGGGCGGGTCCCGACGGGCGCGGACGGTCACTGGACGCTGCGCACCCTGCCGCCGCCCCCGACCGCGCCCTACCTGTCGATCTGCCTGTTCGCCCGCGGCCTGTCCGGCCACCTCTTCACCCGGGCGTACGTCGAAGGGCTCGGCGGGGAGCGGGAGTTGAAGGGGCTCGCGGGCGACCGGGCCGAAACGTTGCTCGCGCGGCGGGAGGGGGCGGGGGTGTTCCGCTTCGACGTGCGGTTGCAGGGGGAGGGGGAGACGGTGTTCCTGTCCTTCGACCGCTGACCGTCCTGGTCCCGGCGTCCCACCCACCCACCCGCCCGTGCGGCGGGGGTGAAGGGTTCGGCCCCGGGGCGCTGCCCCAGACCCCGGAGGGTTGCCCACCCACCCGCCCGTAGAGGGAGTTGAATGGACTAGGCCCTGGGGCTGCGCCCCAGACCCCCTTGAGGGGCTGCGCCCCTCGAACCCGCCATTTCGGCTGCGCCTCCCGGCTCCCGGGGAGGTTGCCCCCCTCGGCTCCCGGGGAGGCTTGCCCCCTCGGCCCCCGGGGAGGCTGTGCCTCTCCGCCCCCGGGGAGGCTGTGCCGCTCCGCCCCAGGAACTGCGCGCAGCCCTCCCCGGACCCGCGGCCCGCATCCGCCAACGGCGCTCAACCCACCACCAGTGCTCAACCCCCTCAACTCTGCTGAACGGGCGGGCGGGTGGGAAGGGAACCCCGGACCCGCGGCCCGCATCCGCCAACGGCGCTCAACCGACCACCAGTGCCTCAGCCCACCCAACCCCGCCGAACGGGATGGGGGTCCCCCCTGCTCATTAAGAGCTTGGGGGAGGGTGGGAAAGAACCCCCGCCCCCGCCCGCCCCAAGGATCCTCATGCCACGACCCCACCTCGTACTCGCCCCCTCCCTCGGCACGGCCCACACGCTCTGGGCGCCTCAACTACCCGCACTCTCGGCCCGCTTCGAGGTGATCCCCTGGAACCTCCCGGGCCACGGAGACGCCCCGGCATCGGCCCTGAACCCAGGACCGGGACCAGGACCAGGACCAGGACAAGGGCAAGGGCAAGGACCGGAACCAGAACCGGGTCCGGGGCCCAAGTCGGGGCCCGCCCGTATCGAGGCGCTGGGGGAGCTGGTTCTGGCGCGGCTCGACGCGCTCGGCGTCGGCCGGTTCGCCTTCGCCGGAGTCTCCCTCGGCGCAGCCGTCGGCGCGTGGCTGGCCGCGCACCACCCCGAGCGCGTCGAATCCCTCGCCCTGCTCTGCACCTCCGCCCACTTCGGGCCGCCCGAACCCTGGGCCGAGCGGGCCGCAGCCGTGCGGGCGGGCGGGCTCGGGGCGGTCGCCGACAGCGCCCCGGACCGCTGGTTCACCCCGGGCTTCCCGGCCCCGGGCAACCTCCTCGCCGAGCACCACCGCGTGGACCCGGAGGCGTACGCCGTCTGCTGCGAGATCCTCGCCGGGCTCGACCTGCGCCCCGACCTGGCCCGCATCACCGCCCCCACCCTCGTCCTCGCCGGCCGCGACGACACGGCCACTCCGCCCCCGCACGCCCGCGAACTCGCGGACGGCATCCGCGACGCCCAGCTCGTCGAGCTGCCCCGCGCCGGGCACCTCGCCAACGTGGAGCGGCCCCGAGCCGTGACCGAAGCCCTGCTCCAGCACTTCACGAGCACCCACCCCGATCCCCTCCGCCAGGCCGGCGAGAGCGCCCGCCGCTCGGTGCTGGGTGACGCCCACGTGGACCGGGCCCAGGCCCGTACGACCCCCTTCACCGCCCGTTTCCAGGACTTCATCACCCGCTACGCCTGGGGCGAGATCTGGGGCGGGAGCGACGTCGAGGTCGCCGCCGGGGGCGAGGTCCCGGGCCCGGGCCGGGCCGGGGGCCGGGCCACCCTGGACCGCCGGACCCGCAGTGTCATCACGCTCACCGCGCTCGTCGCGGGCGGACACAAGGACGAGCTGGCCCTGCACGTGAAGGGCGCGCTCCGCGGCGGCCTGAGCCCCGACGAGATCGCCGACGTACTGCTCCAGTGCGCCGTGTACTGCTCGGTGCCCGCCGCCAACTCCGCCTTCGCCGTCGCCGAACGGGCGATCAGCGAGTACGCAGCGCATGAAGCCCAGGAAGCCCAGGAAGCCCAGGAAGCGCAGGAAGCGTCGCACGGAGCGGACTACGTGCAGGCGGCGCACCGAGGCGCCCCCGAACAGACCCGTACCGATGGGGAGGACGACTGACATGCCCGGCCGCGAAGAGCGAACCCTCCCCGCCCGCACCACCGTCGCCATCATCGGCGCCGGCCCCGCCGGGCTCCTGCTGGCCCGGCTGCTCCACAACGCGGGGATCGACTGCGTGGTCCTGGAGAGCCGCGACCGCACGTACATCGAGCAGCGCCAGCGTGCCGGCATCCTCGAACAGGGCACCGTCGACGT
This sequence comes from Streptomyces sp. CB01201, assembly GCF_002803085.1. Classification (GTDB taxonomy): domain Bacteria; phylum Actinomycetota; class Actinomycetes; order Streptomycetales; family Streptomycetaceae; genus Streptomyces; species Streptomyces hundungensis. Next base: position 136,655 of record NZ_NNBJ01000002.1, read on the forward strand.
GCTGCGCGCCGCCGGCGTGGGGGACCGCATGGACCGCGAGGGCCTGCCGCACGACGGCATCGAGCTGCGCTACGACCGCCGCTCCCACCGCATCGACTTCCCGTCCCTCACTGGCGGTCGCCGTGTGATGGTCTACGCCCAGACCGAGGTGGTGAAGGATCTGGTGGCCCGGCAGGTGGTGGACGGACCGCCGTTGCTGTTCGGGGCGGAGGTGGTGGGGGTCGACCTGGAGGCGGGCGACGGCCGCGCCGCCGTCGTCCACTACCGGTCGCCCGGCCGCCACCGCGAGCCCGGCCGCGAAAGCCTCCGCCCCGACCGCCCCGACCGCCCCGACGCCACCCTCACCTGCGACTACGTCATCGGCTGCGACGGCTCCCACGGGGTCTCCCGCGCCGCCGTCCCCGCCGCACTGCGCACCACGTACGAGCGGGCGTACCCCTACTCCTGGCTCGGCATTCTGGCCCAAGCTCCGCCCGTGTACGGCGAGTTGATCTACGCGCACTCCGACCGCGGCTTCGCCCTCGCCAGTATGCGGTCGGCGAGCGTGAGCCGGCTCTACCTCCAGGTGCCCAACGGGACCGACCCCGCCGACTGGCCCGACACCCGCGTCTGGGACGAGCTGGACGCCCGCCTCGCCACCGACGCCGACCCCGGGTGGAAACTGGAGCGCGGCTCGGTCGTCGTCAAATCCGTTCTGCCAATGCGGAGTTGGGTGACCGAAACCATGCGGTACGGGCGGCTCCTGCTGGCCGGGGACGCCGCTCACATCGTGCCGCCCACCGGCGCCAAGGGGCTGAACCTGGCCGTCGCCGACGTCGTCGAGCTGTCCCGCGCGCTCGTCCAGCGGCACGTCACCGGCTCGACGGAACGCCTCGACGCGTACTCCGCGACATGTCTGCGCCGGGTGTGGCGGGCCGAGCACTTCTCGTACACCATGACCGAGCTGCTGCACGCGGATCCGGCGCAGTCCGCGTTCCAGACCCGGCTGCAACTCGCGCAGCTCGACCGCATCGCCCACTCCCGGCACGCCGCGGCCGAGCTGGCCGAGAACTACACGGGTCTGCCGATGGTCCCGCCGTCCCCGTACGCGAGCTGAGCCTCGCCCGCGCTCTCGCCGCACGCACGCAGCCGCACCTGGGTGATCCCGCTGATGTACCGCGCCCCGCACCGGTCGGACGGCACCACCAACTGAGCCCCTACGCCGTCCAGTTGGTTGCCGTCCAGGGTGGTGGCGAGCAGCACCGGCGAGTCGCCGAAGTCCTCGTCGATCTCGGCCCAGGACAGCACCGTCGCGTGTCCGTCCTCGCCGGTGATCTCCAGCAGGAAGCGCGATCGGTCCTTGCGGCGGGCCGGGTCGAAGCCCGGTCCCGCCTCGGTGATCACCTCGCGCAGCAGGGGACCCGTGAAGGTGTGCGCCCGCGGCCCGCTGGTCGCGCAGTCGAAGGTGACGGCCGCGGTCCGCTGCGGCCACCGCTCCCGCAGCTCGGCCACGCTCAGCTCGATGGGTCGGCCCACCGCACCCACTACCGCAATGTGCCGCTCGGCCACGCGTTTATGAGTCATGTACGAGATTATGGCTCGCATCTGCCGTTTTGCATCAGGGGTGCGCGAGACCCTGTTCCGCCGACCGCTGCCCGCCCGGACGCACGGCCGGGCCGCGCACCGTCCCCCACCGTCTCCCGCCCGCGCCCGCACCTTCCTCCAACCGCCGTGACCTGCCACGCTGTTGCGATGACAGAGGTGTTCTTGCGGCGGCTGTCCCGATGGCAGGCCGAGCAGCAGAGGGAATCCGTCGCGGACTTGTACACGGCGGCGTACGACGATGTGCCGGGCGTCGAGCCCCTGGAGCGGAGCGGGTTCCTGCGCCGCTTCGCCGAAGACGTCCAGCGTCCCGGCTTCGACATGATCATCGCGGGCGATCCGTTTCTGGTCGGCTGCGTCTACGGCTACCCGCCCGGACGCGAGGGCGAGTGGTGGCACGGCTTCCGCGGTGCGGCGACCGATGGCACCGAGGAACTCGCCACCGCCGACCGGGTGTTCGCGCTCGCCGAGCTGATGGTGCTGCCCAGTCGCCGCCGCACCGGCATCGCGACCCGCCTCCAGGAGCGTCTCCTGCAACGCCAGGAGGCCGATCTGATCACCACCCTGATCCCCGCCACGGACACCGCGGCGGCCGCGGCCTACGCCTCCTGGGGCTGGACCCGGTCCCCGCTCACCACACCGCCCCCGCAGGGCCCCGCCCTGGACGCCTGGATCCGCCGACCGGCGGGGTGAGGGCGCCGCGGGCCGGGGGCGCGGCCGGGATCCGTGACGGTCAGCCGCCCGCCTCCCGGTACGCCTCCCCCAGCGCCAGCATGCTCTGGCCGAGCCCCGAGCACGCCACCGTGGCGTAGCTGAGGACCAGGGCGGGCGGCCGGGCGGTGTCCGACAGGGTGTAGAAGCTGCCGCCGCGGGTCAGGACCGAGCGGCGGCGGGCCGCACGCAGCAGGGCCTTCTCCTCGATGTGCGGCGGGAGTTGGACGTATGCCTGGAGTCCGCTGTCGCCTCCGGTGAGGCGGGCGCCGGGCAGGCAGGCCTCCGTCTGGCGGCGGATGGTCTGGCGCCGCCGGTGCAGTTCCGTGCGCAGCTGGCGCTGGTAGCGGTCGAGCGCGCCGGTGTCGATGAAGCGGGCGAAGGTGAGCTGTTCGAGGCCCGAGCAGCCGATGTCCCAGCCGGCCCGCACGTACTCGACCGACGCCATCAGCTCGGAGGGCGCCGCCAGCCAGCCGAGCCGCAGCGCCGGGGCCAGCGTCTTGCTCGCGCTGCCCGCGTACACCACCCGGTCGGGCGCGAGGCTCTGGAGCGCCGGGAGCCGGTCCGAGCGGTGCAGGAAGGCGCTGTCGAAGTCGTCCTCGATGATGTAGCCGCCGACCTCGCGGGCCCAGGCGATCAGCCGCTCCCGCCGGGGCACGCAGAGCCGCACCCCGGTCGGGAACTGGTTGCCCGGCGTCAGCAGCACCGCCCGCGCGCCGCTCTGCTCCAGGACGTCGACCCGCAGCCCGTCCTCGTCGACCGGGATGCCGATCACCCGCAGCCCCGAGCTGGTGACGAACTCGCGCTCGCCCGGGTGCCCCGGGTCCTCCACCGCGAGCGTGGTGTGGCCCCGGTCCAGGAGCACCCGGCAGATCAGGGCGAGGCCCTGGGCGAAGCCCGCGGTGACCATGAGGTCCTCGGGCCGGCTGCGCACCCCGCGCACCCGGCCGAGATAGCCGGCGAGGACCCGCCTGGCCTGCGGGACGCCGGCCGGCGGGGAGTAGCCGAGTTCCTGGTGGCCGGCGTCGGAGACCACGGCCGTCATGCAGCGGATCCACTCCTGGCGCGGGAAGTCGACGACGTTGGACGTTCCGGTGCGCAGGTCCCACATCGCCTCGGGCGCGGTCTCCGGGTCGGGCGGCACCAGGCGCGAGGCCGAGTCGGCAGCGCCGGCCCGCTCCGCGACCGTCGTGCCCGAGCCGTGTCTGGTCTGCAAATAGCCCTCGGCCGACAGCTGCTCGTACGCCTCCACCACGACGCTGCGGGACACCCCTATATCCAGTGCCAGTTGGCGGCTGGACGGAATCCGGGTTCCCGGCCACAAAGTTTGATCCTCAATTAGTTTGCGCAGCGAATTGCGTATTTGAACGGCGAGCGGAAGGCGCGATTCGCGGTCCAGGGTGAGGGCTAGCTGTAGCGGCAAAGTGGTCTTCTCTCCGGAGGCCGAAGTGGTATGGCTGGGCCGGTCCCACATTTGATGGAGTCGTTGAGCACACACATTCGTCGCCAGGGGAAAACGGCGGGTGGGGGTGGGACGGGGGAGTCCGGCGCGAACGGCCCGGACATGCGTGACGTGCGGAGCCGGGCCAGCGGCGCCCCGTCGATGTGCATGGTCATTCCTCGAAGCCCCTGCGGTCCAGTCGGATCAGGAAGGCTTTCGGCATGTCCTTGTTGTCAGATCTAGCGGAACTGTCAGAAGTGCCAGCGTACGATGCGGAATTGTGTCCCGACGAAGCGGTCGTGAACATTCCGGTCCGAGTGGTTTCCGAGGAACTCCCGCAGGTGGAAGCGCTGGGCCTGTACGAGGCGCTCTCCCGCACCCGGGAAGAGGGCGACGTCTATCTCTTCGAAAGCCTCGACGGTCCCGACCAGGACCGCCACTACGCCGCCGTGGGATACGGCCGCCTCGCCGAGCTGCGCATTCACGCCGACCGGCTGGAACTCGCCGCTCCCGGCGCGCTCGGCGACCGGCTCGCCACCGCGCTGACGGCGACCGTGGGGGAGGGCGGCCGGGCGGTCGCAGGTGCTACGGACGGCACCCGGCAGTGGCCCGTGCGCGACTCCGGCACCGTCTGGCGGGCGCTGCGCACCGTCCAGGCCCTGTTCGACGTCGACACGGCCGTGCCCACCGGCACCTTCGCCTTCGGCTTCCTCACCACCCTCTCCTACGAGGCGGCGTGGGCGATGGAGGAACTGCCCACGAGCCAGGCCGACGCGGGCCTGCCGCGCTGCACGCTCACCCTCTTCAAGGACACGGTCTGGTACGACCTGAAGCGCGGCGGCGTACGTCATCTCGCCGCCTCCGGGCCCCAGTTGACCATCACGCCGGGTCAGCCGTCGCTGCGTACGGTCGTCGAGGCCGTACGAGCTGCGGGAAACGGGGGCGGCGGCGGGCAAGGGCGTGCGGGCGACGAGGGCGTCCCGCAGGCGCCGGTGGCGAGGTCCGTCCGGGACACCGTGGACGAGGCCACCTTCATCGAGCGGGCCGAGCGCTGCCTGCACCACATAGGCATCGGGGACAGCTACCAGATACAGATAGGCCATCGCATCGACGTGGAAACGGAGTTGACCCCGCTCCAGGTCTACCGGAGGCTGCGCCACCGCAACCCGTCGCCCTACATGTACCTCGTGCCCTGGGCCGGGCGGACCGTGATCGGGGCCAGCCCCGAGCTGTTCATCCGGGTCGAGGACGACGCCATCTCGATGCGGCCCATCGCCGGCACCGCGCGCCGCGCCGCCGACCCGGACGAGGACGCCCGCAGGGTGGCCGAGCTGCGGGACAGCGCCAAGGAACAGGCCGAGCACATCATGCTGGTCGACCTGTGCCGCAACGACATCGGCCGGGTCTGCGAGCCCGGCACGCTCTCCGTCGACACCATGATGGAGGTCGAACCCTTCGCCTACGTCCACCACTTGGTGTCCACCGTCTCGGGCCGGATCAGACGCGGGACGGACGTGTGGGCGGCCATCTGTGCGACGTTCCCGGCCGGCACGATGACCGGCGCGCCCAAGCTGCGCGCCATGGAGATCATCGACGACCTGGAGGAGCACCCGCGCGGCATCTACGCGGGCGCCCTCGGCCTCGTCGACGTGCGCGGCTTCGCGGTGCTCGCCCTGTGCATCCGCACCGCCGTCCACGACGGCGTCCGCTACAGCACCCAGGCCTCGGCCGGCATGGTCGCCGACTCCGAGCCCGCCGCCGAATGGCGCGAGACGCTCGCCAAGATGAGCGCCACCTACTGGGCCCTGACCGGCGAGGAGCTGCTGAAGTGAAGGTCCTCCTCGTCGACGCGTACGACAGCTTCAGCCACATCATCGACCAGTACCTGCTCAGCCTCGGCGCCGAGACGGACGTGGTGCGCTCGCGCACCCGCTCCGTGGCCGAGCTGATCGAATCGGCCCCCGACGCGGTGGTCCTCGGCCCCGGCCCCGGCCACCCGGCCGACTCCGGCCACGTCGAGCTCGTGCACGCCTTCGCCGGGCGGGTCCCGCTGCTCGGGGTGTGCCTCGGTCACCAGGCGATCGGCCTCGCGTACGGCGCGAGGATCGCCGTCGCCCAGCGGCTGATGCACGGCAAGACCAGCCCCGTCCGCCACGACGGCCTCGGCGTCTTCGCGGGCGCGGCGCAGCCGCTGACCGTCACCCGCTACCACTCCCTGATCGTCACCGACCCGCCGCCGGAGCTGACGGTGACGGCGACCTCCGAGGACGACGGCTACGTCATGGGCGTGCGCCACGCGAGCCTCGCGGTGGAGGGCGTGCAGTTCCACCCCGAGAGCGTGATGACGGCGGACGGCATGCGCCTCTTCGCCAACTTCCTTGCCAGCACGGCCCCTTCGTCGGCCGCGGCTTCCCTTTAGCAGCCCGTTCGGCAGCAGCCCGTTCGGCCGCTTGAGCCCACCCGGAGAGGAACCCCGCCATGTGGCTCCCCACAGACGGTCCCGCCGCAGAATTCACCGCCCGCTACCTCGAACTGCACCGCGCCTTCTACGCCCGCACCCTCACCGACACCGCCCTCGCACAGTGGCGCACGGGCCAGCTGGGCACCGTACTGGAGCAGGTCAGCACCCAATCGGCCTTCTACAGCCGCCACTTGAAGGACGCGGACCTCGACTCCGCCACGCCGGACGACCTCACCGCGCTGCCCTTCACCACCAAGACCCATCTGCGCGAGGAGATGCTCGACGTCCTCAGCCGCCCGCTCGCCGACGCGCTCTTCTTCTACGAGACGACCGGCACCACCGGCCGGGCCACGCCCTGCCCCCGCGACGGCCGTGAGATCGTCGCCAGCAACGCGCACATCACCGAGTCCTGGGGCTCGATCTTCCGCCACCACTTCGGCGAACACCGCCCCCGTATCGGCCTGATGGGCCCCACCGAGGTGCACTCGTTCGGCGACACCCTCGGTGACATCGCCCGCAACACCGGCTCCATGAACGCCAAGATCTGGCCGTACTCGCCCGTCATCGGCTTCGAGAAGGCGCTCCAGCTGATGAAGGACCTCGAACTGGAGGTCATCTGCTGCACCCCCGGAGTCGCCCTCACCCTGGCCAAGGCCGCCGAGCACTACGGCTACGACCTGCGCGAGGACTTCTCGGTCAAGCTGCTCTTCGTCACCGGCGAGATGTGTACGCCCGCCCTCGCGCACAACCTGGAGACGGTCTGGGGCGCGGACGTCTACAACATCCTGTACGGATCGCAGGAGGCGTTCGTCATCGCGACCGCCTGCCGCAACAAGCGGATGCATCTGTCGCAGACGAACTACGTCATCGAGGTCGTCGACCCCGAGACGGGAGAGTCCCAAGGGCCGCGCGGCAGCGGTGAGTTGACGGTCACCATGCTGATCGACGGGGTCAAGCCGCTCGTTCGCTATCGCACCGGCGACGCGGTCGTGGTGGAGGAGTCCGACTGCGGCTGCGAAATGCCGGGCGACCTCGTGCGTATCGTCGGCCGTACCCTGGACCGGCTCGAACTCGGTGGGCGGCGCTTCACCGCCGGGCAGATCGAGACGGCGGTCATGACCGGGGTCACCGGGTCCGCCGGATACCAGGTGGTCATCGAGCGGGACGAGTCCACCGGGCAGGACCGGCTGACGGTCCGCCTCGAACTGCTCAAGGGGCTCGTCGAGGACGGCCCCGGGCTCAGCGGCGCGGTGCGCGACCGGGCGTCCGAGGCGCTCGGGGTGCCCGTCACGGTGGAGCTGAGCGACGGACTCGACCCGATCGTCAGCACGGGCGCCTTCGTGAGCTGGAAGGCCGCCCGCATCGTGGACCGGCGCATCGCGCCCGACCACGAGACCCAGGTGGCCCGCAAGATGGCGGCGAACCGTGGCTACGAAAGCTGAGGCGGGCGCCCTGCCGGGGGCGCTGGCCGAGGAGTACACGGCGCGCTGGAGCGAGCTGGCCGGACGCTGGGCGGCCCGGCCCGGCACCACCCTGGGCACGCTCGGCCCGGCCGGCACGTCCAGCGACCTGGCCGCGCGGTTCCTGGCGGCCGAGCACGGGCTGCGGGTCGAGCTGTTCGCCACGTTCGACGACGTGCTGCGTCAACTATTGGACGGGGTAGTCGAGTTGGCGCTGGTCCCCAGCGCCTACGGCGGGCTCACCGGATTCCACTGGCACCGGGACCTGCGCCTGCGGGCGTTCTTCCCGCAGGCCACGCCGGAGTACGGGATCGCGAGTGCGGCGGCCGGTTCGGGGACGGCCGCGGCGGTTCCTCCGGGGGAGGGGCCCGTGGCGGTCGCGGCGATGTGGGAGGTGCGGCGGATCTACGCGGAGGTGGCTCCGCCGGGCCTGGCCGGGCGCGAGGTGGTCTGGGTCGACGCGGCGTCCACGCAGCACGCGGCGGAGATCCTCGCGGGGGGCGGGGCGGAGCTGGCGGTCACCAATGCGCCGGGTGTGCGGGCGCACGGGCTCAGCTGGGTGGCCAGGCGCCCCGGCGCGGAGATCATCTGGACGCTGTTCGGGCGGGCGGAGGGGTCTGAACTGGGCTCAGCAACAGCCGAGTTGAGGCCCTCGCCGGCCTGAGCGATCGCGCACCCGGGCCGCGCTTGCGCCGGGGACGCCGGGTGGCCGTTAGCGCAGTTCCCCGCGCCCCTAACCCTCTGTCGGCCTCGCACCGTGCGTGGTTGCTCGCCTCGCGCAGTTCCCCGCGCCCCCAAATTCCGTCTTCGTCCGCGGACCGTGGTCGCTTCTCGCGCAGTTCCCCGCGCCCCTGAAGGCTCGGTGCTGGCCCGCATCGACATCCTCAGCCCGTCATGGGGGTCCCCCCTGGCCCTTAAGGCCTTGGGGGAGATTGAGGACGAGCGCCGTTCAGGCGCGACGGGGGTGCAGGGGGCGGAGCCCCCTGCGGGGGTCCGAGGGGCGCAGCCCCTCAAGGGGGTCCGGGGCACAGCCCCAGGGATGGGGGCTGCCCGTTGCAGCCCATTCGATACCGCTAGGAGAAGCCATGGCACGCCGCAAGACCCTGCTCCACCGAGCCACCGTCCAGGAGGGCCTGGGCCGAGCCTCCGTACCCCGCCGAAGCGTGCTGATCGACGGGGACCACATCGAGGCCGTCCTCCCCGAGGACCTCGCCCCCCTGCACACCCCCGGCATCGACGTGCTCGACCTCGACGGCCGGACCGTCATGCCGGGGATGACGCTCGGCCACACCCACATCGCCTACCTGAACGTCCTCGACGGCCGCGAGATGCTGTTCAAGTACTCGATCCCCGAGGTCACCCTCGGCGCGGCCGAGAACACCAGGAACCTCCTGGCCCTCGGCTACACCGCCTTCGTCGGCGCCGGATCCGTCTCCGGAATCGACATGGCCCTGCGCCGGGCCGTCGACTCGGGGCGCCTGGCCGGTCCGAGGATCACCCCGTGCAGCCGGGACCTCATGGTGTCGGGGCCGCCCGAGCGGCGTAACCCCGAGGTCAAGAAGCGCATCCCGTCCGATCTGATGCGCCTGGCCGACACCCCGGAGGAGATGGCCGAGTACGTCGCCGGGGAGATCGCCCAGGGGGCAGAGATCGTCAAGGTGTTCTCGTCCGGCGACGACACCTTCCCCAACGGCCGCTCGCACGAACTCCTCTTCACCGCAGAGGAGTTGAAGATCGCCGCCGAGACCGCGCACGGCCTCGGCGCCAAGGTGCGGGCGCACTCGCGCGGCCTCGCCGGGATCCGTAACGCCATCGCCGCCGGCGTCGACGTCATCGACCACGCCACCTACGCCGACGACGCCGCGCTCGACGCCATCGCCGAACGCGGGATCTTCGTCGTGCCGAGCCTCTACCAGCCGCACATGCTGCTGACCACGGGCACCGAGCACGGCAAGACCACCGAGTATCTGGAGACCCTCGAATTCGAGGCCGAGGTCGCCAACACGCTGCGGATCCTGCCGCTCATGGTCGAACTCGGCATCCCGGTGGTCGCCGGGGACGACTTCGGGTTCGCCTGGACCCCGCACGGCAGCTACGCCAAGGAGCTTGAGCTGTACGTGACGATGGCCGGCATCCCGGCCCCCACCGTGCTGACCTGGGCCACCGCCAACGGCGCCCGGCTCGCCGGACGCGGGGACCTGGCGGGCGTGGTCGCGGCCGGCCGCCTCGCCGACCTGGTCGTCACCGACGGCGACCCGGCCGAGGACATCACCGTCCTGAGCCGGCCCGGAGCGATCGAACTGGTCCTCCTCGGCGGTGCCCCCGTCGCCGGTGACGCCACCCCCTTCCGTACCCGAGTCCCGGCTGGAGCCGCGTGATGAGCAGGACCCGAGCCGTACTTCCCGTCCTTCCGGTCCTCGCGGTGGGCGCCTTCGCCATCGGCACCGACACCTTCGTGGTGGCCGGAGTGCTGCCCGAAGTGGTGGACGGGCTGAAGTCGAACCTCGCCGACGTGGGCTGGGTCAGTACCGTCTTCGCGCTCACCTATGCCGTGCTCGCGCCGGTACTCGGCGCCCTCACCGGCCGGGTGGAGCGGCGTACCGTACTCGTCATATCGCTTGTCGTCTTCGCGCTCGGGAACGCGGCCTCCGCGCTCGCCCCGGGGCTCGGCTGGCTGCTCGCGGCCCGGGTGGCGACCGCGGCGGGAGCCGCGCTCTACATCCCGGCGGCCTCCGCCTCGGCAGCCGCCCTGTCCGCGCCCGAGCGGCGCGGCCGGGCCATGGCCGTGGTGCTCGGCGGGCTGTCCGCGGCGACCGTCGCGGGCGTGCCGTTCGGCACCTGGCTGGCCGCCGACCTCGGCTGGCGGTCCACGTTCTGGCTGCTCGCCGGGCTCGGCGTGGTGTGCGCCGCCGCCGTCGCGGGCGGCCTTCCGCAGGTGCGGCTGCCCGCATCGCCCGGACTCGCGGCCCGGCTCGCCCCGGTGCGGGACGCGCGGGTGCTGTTCACCGTGCTCACCACCCTGCTGTTCATGACCGGCGGCTACCTCGTCCTGACCTACATCGGCGCGGTGCTCGCCCCGGCCACCGACGGCAACGGCACCACCCTCGCCCTGCTGCTCCTGGTGTTCGGGGTGCTCGCGGTCGGCGGCACGGTCCTCGGCGGCCGGGCCACCGACCGCTGGGGCCCCACGCCCGTCCTGCTCGCCTCCGTGGCCGGGCTCGCCGTGGTCCTCGCCACGCTTCCGCTGACCCGGGACGGCCTGGCGACCGCCGCGCTCGCCATGGGTGCCTGGGGCGTCACCGCGATGGCGACCCAACCCCCGCAGCAGCACCGCCTGTTCGCGATCGCACCCACCTCGGGTCCGCTGCTGCTCTCGCTGAACTCCTCGGCCACCTTCGCCGGCATCTCGCTCGGCGGGTTCATCGGCGGCCGGGTCATCGCCCAGGCCGGCAGCCACGCCCTGGACCGCCTCGGCCAGCTCGGTGCCGTCCTCGCGGTGCTCGCCCTGGGGACCGCCCTGATCGGCGTACGGGTGAGGACGGCGGCCCCGGCCACCGCCGACGCCCCGGCGGCGCCCCGGCCCGCGGAGAAGACCGCCTGACCGGGCGGGCGGCCCGCAAGTGGACTTCTGGAATTGCCGGAAATTGGCCACAGCCGGGCCCCCGCCCGCTCCCTAGGGTCTGAACGTCATCAGCGGTCCGGCCGCTACCGGCCACGGAATCCCCACCCTCGTCACAGTCGAAGGAATCCACGTCCATGGAGAGCTCCACCCACGCACCCGGCGGCGTCCGCCCCCTCACCGTCACGATCGACCGCCGCCTGTCCGAGCGGGTGCCCGGCTATGTGCTCGGCCTGATCGCGGTACCGGACATCGACGTCGTCAGGGAGTCCGGGGAGATCGACGGGTGGCTCACCGCCGCCGAGGACGCGCTGCACGCGGCCGGTCTCAGCAAGGCGGACGTGTCCGCACTGCCCCCGATCGCCGCCTGGCGGGACGCCTACCGCACGGTCGACGTCAACCCGAACCGCTTCCCGTGCGCCGCCGAGTCGGTCCTGCGCCGGGTGGCCAAGGGCGACCGGCTGCCCCGGATCAATGCGCTCGTCGACCTCTGCAACGCGGTCTCCCTGGACACCCGGCTCCCCGTCGCATCCTGCGATGTGGGCGACATCCAGGGCGAGTTGACGGTCCGGCTCGCGCACGGCGACGAGGTCTTCGCACCGCTGGGCGCGCCCGACGCGACCGAGCACCCCGACGCCGGCGAGGTCGTCTACGCCGACGGCCGGGGCCGGGCCCACTCGCGGCGCTGGAACTGGCGGCAGGGCGATGTGGTCAAGACCGACGTCGGCCGCCGCAGGCTGCTGCTCACCGTGGAGTCCGCGCACGACGGCGGCCGGGCCGTCGTCGAGGAGGCGCTCACCCGCCTGGCCGAGGCGCTGACCGGACTGGGCGCCGAGCCCGGTCCCGCCGTGGTGCTCGACGCGGCCACGCCCGGCGCGGACCTGTTCGCCCCCTCGGCCGCGACCGCCCGCTGATGCCGCCGTCCCGACCCGCCGGCCCGGATCCGTATCCCCGGGCCCGTCTGAGGAGCACCGTATGAACCCCTCGATCCTGGTGGTCTACCGGCCCGCAGCGGGGCGCTACACCGCCCAGTTCCGTGCCGTCGTCGCGGCCGCCGCCGAACTCGGCGTGGCCACCGTGGTGCTGCTGCCCACCGGCTGGGAGGCCCCCGAGGCCGAAGGGCTGCCCCGGTACCACGCCGACCTGGACGACACCGCGGCCGTGCGCGCCGCCGTCGACACCATCGTCGCCGAGCACCGCATCGAGCGGATCTTCCCGCTGTTCGAGGGCGATGTGCTGCCCGCGAGCCGGGCCCGCCGCGACCACGGCATCCCCGGCCTCACCCCCGACCAGGCCCTCAACTTCCGCGACAAGAACGTCATGCACCGCAGGGCCGAGGAGCTCGGGGTGCGGGTCGCCCGCTCCTGCCGCCCCGACACCGTCACCGCGGTCGCCGAGTTCGCCGGGCAGGTCGGCTACCCCGTCGTCATCAAGCCGTACGCGGGCTGGGCCTGCGGCAACACCTACCGCGTGAACGACCGGGCCGAACTCGACCGCGTCTGGGGCGAGATGGGCGACGACCGGCACGAGTACCGGGTCGAGGAGTTCATCCGCGGCACCGAGTTCCACGTCGACTCGCTCTTCCAGCGCGGCGAGGTCGTCTTCGAGCAGCTCTCCCAGTACACCTACTCCGTCCTGGAGTACCGCGACGAGCCCGGCGGCACCATCTCGCGCAAGCACGACCTCACGCCCAGGGAGCAGCGCATCCTGGAGCTGAACGCGGTGGTCCTTCGCGGCTTCGGCCTGAGCACGGGGGTGGTGCACGCCGAGTTCTTCCTCCTGGACGACGGTGAGATCGTCTTCGGCGAGGCGGGCGCTCGGGCCGGCGGCGGCTCCATCGTGCCCGCCGTCGAGGCGGGGCGCGGCATCAACCTGGCCGGCGAGTGGTGCCGCCTGGAGCTGAACCCCGAGCACCGTCCGGCCGCCCGGCTCGGCCCGGAGGTCGGCACCGAATACCTGTCGTCCGGCGAGTACGGCACGATCACCGCCATCACCTCGGCGGCCGAACTGACCGCCCTGGAAGGGGTGTTGGACGCCGACGTGTGGAAGAGCGTCGGTGACGTGCTCGCCCCGCCGACCGCCTCCAACGACGTGCTCGGCTGGTACGTGTGCGAAGGCACCGACTTCGAGGACGTCAAGGCCCGCTTCAAGGCGGTGCGGGACAGCTTCCGCGTAGAGACCGGGGCCTAGCCGTGCTGTGGGTCGCGCGCTTCAAGGAACTCCCGCTCGCCTTACGGGTGTTGTTCCTGGCCTCCTTCGTCAACCGGGCCGGCATGTTCGTCTTCCCGCTGCTCGCCGTCTATCTGGTGCGCGGCAAGGACCTCAGCCCCGGTGAGGCGGGCCTGCTCATCTCCATCGGCAGCACCGGCCTCCTGGTCGGCAGCCTGCTGAGCGGCCCGCTGTGCGATCTGAAGGGCAGGCGCACAGCGCTCCTGAGCGCGCTGATCCTGAACGCGGCCGGCTACCTCGGCCTCGCCCTGCTCGACGGCGCGCCCTGGACATACGCGGCACTGCTGTTCGTCGCGCTGGTCGGCATGGGCATGTTCAGCCCGGCCTCCAACACCCTGGTCGCCGATCTGACCACCCCCGAGCAGCGCCCGTTCGCCTACACGATCAGCTATGTCGGCAACAACCTGGGCATGGGCGTGGGCCCGCTGCTCGGCGGTGTCGCCGCCGCGTACTCGTACCACGTCATGTTCGCCGGGAATATCTTCGCGGGCCTGCTGTGCGCGGCGATGATCACGCTGTGGGTACCGCGCGACCGACGGAAGACGGACGCCACATCCCGTACGGACAAGACTCGTTCGGGCCCGCTGGGGCACCGGCACGTGCTGCTGCTCGTCCTCGTCTCGTTCTTCTACGTCGTGCCGCTCATCGGCCTGGAATACGCGCTGCCGCTGGCGGTCACCACGGTCCTGCACGATTCGGCGGGACTGGTCGGCGCGGTCTACACGATCAACAGCGTCGTCGTGGTGAGCCTGGGTCTGCTCATGGAGAAGCACATCCGCGGCCGGGGCACCAAGGCGCTGCTCCTGGTGGCCGGGCTGCTGTGGACGCTGGGGCTCGCCGTGATCGTCTTCGGGTTCTCGCTGCCCGCGCTGCTGCTCTCCACGGTGGTGTGGACGCTCGGCGAGATCATCGTGTCGGTCGTCGTGCCCACCTATGTCGCCGACCACGTCGACGAGAGCCGTGTGGGCAGCTTCATGGCGCTCAACGGCTTCGTCCTCGGCCTCGCCCGGCTGGTCGTGCCGGTCGGCCTGGGGGTGCTGTGGACGGCCGACGGCTACCGGCCCGTGTTCGTGACGCTGCTCATCGCCCCGCTCGTGGGCATGGCCGCGTTCTCCGTGCTGCGGATCAGGCCACCCGCGGCCCTCAAGCCCACCGCCGAGCCGGAGCCCAAGGCGGCCCCGGCGAACACCTGACCCACCCGCCCGCTCCTCCTCACTCCGTACCGGCTCCACTTCACTCACAGGAAAGTTTCCATGGCCCAGACGAAGTTCCTCCTTTCCGAAGACCAGATCCCCACCACCTGGTACAACGCGGTCGCCGACCTCCCCAAGCCGCTGGACCCGATGCTGCACCCGGGCACCCGCGAGCCGATCACCCCGGCCGACCTGGAGCCCCTGTTCCCCGCGGAGCTGATAGCGCAGGAGTTCTCCACCGACCGCGAGATCGACATCCCGGGCGCCGTCATCGACGTCTACCGGCAGTGGCGGCCGAGCCCCCTGGTGCGGGCCCGGCGGCTGGAGAAGGCCCTCGACACCCCGGCCCGCATCTACTTCAAGAACGAGGGCGTCAGCCCGGCCGGCAGCCACAAGCCCAACACCGCCATCCCGCAGGCGTACTACAACAAGCAGGCCGGCGTGGAGCGCCTCACCACGGAGACCGGCGCCGGCCAGTGGGGCAGCTCGCTCTCGCTCGCCTGCCAGTACTTCGGCCTCATCTGCGAGGTCTACATGGTGAAGGTCAGCTACCAGCAGAAGCCGTACCGCCGGGGCCTGATGGAGACGTTCGGGGCCAGCGTCACCGCGAGCCCCAGCGAGCTGACCGAGGCCGGCCGGGCCGCCCTCGCCGCCGACCCGAACTCGCCCGGCAGCCTCGGCCTCGCCATCTCCGAGGCGGCCGAGGCGGCCGCCACGAGCGGCGGCACCGCCAAGTACGCGCTCGGCTCGGTCCTCAACCTCGTGCTGATGCACCAGTCGATCATCGGCAAGGAGGCCCTGCTCCAGATGGAGCTGGCCGAGGACTACCCGGACATCGTGATCGGCGCGGCCGGCGGCGGCTCCAACTTCGGCGGCCTGGCCCTGCCGTTCCTGGGCGAGCAGCTGCGCGGCGGCCGCTCGGTGCGGGCCATCGCGGTGGAGCCGTCGTCCTGCCCGACGCTGACCGAGGGCACGTACGAGTACGACTTCGGCGACACGGCCGGGCTGACCCCGCTCACCAAGATGCACACCCTCGGCCACACCTTCGTGCCGCCGAGCATCCACGCGGGCGGGCTGCGCTACCACGGCATGTCGCCGATCATCAGCCAGCTGAAGGAGCTCGACTACCTGGAGGCGCGCGCGGTGCCGCAGACCGCCTGCTTCGAGGCCGGGGTCACCTTCGCCCGCAACGAGGGCATCGTGCCGGCCCCCGAGTCGACCCACGCCGTGCGCGCGGCCATCGACGAGGCGCTGGCCTGCAAGGAGTCCGGCGAATCGAAGAGCATCCTGTTCTCGCTCTCCGGCCACGGCCACTTCGACATGCAGGCCTACATCGACTACTTCGCCGGAAAGCTCAAGGACTGACCGTCCGGCGGCTTTCGGCGAGTGAGGGCACGACTGACGGCCGGGGGGAGCCGGTCGTCAGGGGGAAGGGGCGGGCCCGGACGGCCCGCCCCGTGGGAACAGCTGTCACTGGGGGAAAGACATGCAAGGAGTACGTTCCGACCAACCCGTCATCCTCGGGATATCGGGCTCCGAGCGGGCGGGCGGCAACACCGACCTCGCCCTCGACTACGCGGGAGAACTCGTGCGGGGCCGGGGAGCCGCGTTCCGCACGCTCTACCTGCGCGACCACCGCATCTCGCCGTGCAGCCCGTGCGGCGACTGCAACAGCAGGACCCTGCCGTGCGCGCTGCCGGACGACATGCCCGGCATCGTCGAGGAGATGAAGCGCGCGGACGGGATCATCTACGCGGTGCCCGTACACGGCTTCGGCCTCGCGCATCTGATGCAGATCTTCATAGAGCGGGCGGGCGTCGGATTCCTGCGCTTCGACCGCCCGCTGGCGAACAAGGTCGGCGGCATCATCGTCACGGGCCGCCGCTACAGCGACTCCTCCGTGCACAACCAGCTCGTCGACAACCTGCTGCTCAACCGGATGATCCTGGTGGGCAGCGGCTTCCCGGCGCTGCTGCGCAACACCACCGGAAAGCCGGGTCTGCACGACCCCGAGGGCATCGATGCCCTGGAGCGGATGACCCACCGCATGATCGACATGACCCTGCTGCTGCGCAAGCACCGCTCGGACACGGGGGAGCCGGTGCTTCCCCTGGACGACCGCAACGAGCGCGTGGAGCGCAGCCGTTCACTGTCCTGAACCACACCCGACCCGATCCCACCACCCGAGGAGAGTCCTGTGAGCACCCCCACCCCCGCCCTGGTCGGCATCGACTTCGACGCCATCCCGTGGGAGAAGTGGAACAAGCCCGGCGCCGACGGCCGGGTGAAGATCGCCTACACCGGCGGCAAGCGGGTCCGGCTGATGGAACTGCCCGCCGGATTCAATGAGTTGGAGTGGTGCGAGCGCGGCCACCAGGGCTGGGTGCTCCAGGGTGAGTTCACCATCCACTTCGACAACCGCTCGATCCCGTGCCGCCCCGGCATGGGCTTCATCATCCCCGGCGACGAGCGGCACCGCTCCCAGGGCTCCGACAACGAGCCGACCGTCGTCTACGTGATCGACGAGGTCCCCGCCCCATGACCGCAGGCACCACAGGAGCCACCACCGGATCCGCTGCCGGAGCCTCCACCAGAACCACGGCCGCAACCACGGCCGGAACTACTGCCGGGGCCCAGCGCATCGACGAGCTGCGCCTGTCGGTCGACGCGCTCGACCGGCAGATCGTCGGCCTGCTCGCCCAACGTACGCTCGTCGTGCGCGAGTTGACGGCCTTCAAGACCGACGAGGAGACCGTGCGCTCACCCGGCCGGGTCGCGCAGGTCATCGAGAAGGTGCGGAGTCTGGCCGTCGAGGAGGGCATGCCCCCGGGCATCGCGGAGAGCGTCTACCGCACGCTCATCACCGAACTGACGGACCTTCAGATGGAGCTGCTCGCCGAGCGCAGGGCATCGGCAGGCCGGGCCGCTCCGGCCGGGGCCCGCGAGGGTACGGCATGACTGGGCGCCGGCTCGCCGACCTCCGCACCGCGCTCGCCGGGCTCGATCCGATGCCCGGCGAGCTGGTGCGGGAGCGGGCGGAGGTCCCGGCCCGGTTCGGGGTCTCCGCCCACTACGCGAAGTGGGCCGGCGCGCCCGCCCCGCCGCCCACCGGACCCGGCCCCGCCGTCCTCTTCGAGCGGGTCGCTCCGGAGAGCGGGGCGCCCGCCCGGGCCGTGCTCATCGGCCTGTACGGCACCAGGCGCCGGGCGGCCGCCCTGCTGGGCACCACCCCGGCCCTGCTGCCCCAGCGGATCCTGGACGCGGTGGCGTCGCCGGTGGCGCCGGCGCGCAGCCGGGGCGGCCGGGAACCGGTGCGCACGCTGCTCGCCCCGGACCTGACGGCGCTGCCGGTGCCGGTCCTCACCGACGAGGACGCGGGCCCGTATCTGACGCTCGGCTCGGTCCTGGCGACCGACCCGGACACCGGGGTGCGCAACCTGTCCATCCACCGGATGTGCGTCCAGGGCCCGGACCGGCTCTCCCTGTGGATGGTGCCGGGCCGCGACCTGGAAGCCGCGCACCAGGCGGCCCGGCGGCGGGGCGAGAACCTGCCCGTCGCGATCCATCTGGGGCTCGGCCCGGCCGTACTGCTCTCGTCGTGCTGCCCGACATCCCTGGTTCCGGCGGGAGTCGACGAGCTGGCCGTGGCGGGCGCGCTCGGCGGGGCGCCGGTCGAGCTGACGGACTGCCGGACGGTCGCGGCGGAGTGCATAGCGCACGCCGAGTACGTCATCGAGGGCGAGCTGCTCGCGGAGACGGCCCCCGAAAACCCCCAAGGCCCCTATGCGACACCGGAGTTCCTCGGCTATCGCGGCCGCGCGCACCCGGGCCTTCCGACCGTGCGGGTGACCGGCATCACGGCACGCGAGGGCGCGATCCTGCAAACCGTCTCGGGGCCGGGCCACGAACAGTCGGTGCTGCTCGGCTTCGGCATGGAGGCGGCGGTCCTGGCCCGGCTGCGGGAGCTGGACGCGCCGGTGAAGGGCGTGCACTGCCACACCGCGGGCGGCGGCCAGCTCATGGTCGTCCTCCAGTGGCGGGCCAAGCGGTCGGCAGCCGACGACGAAGTGGTGCGCAAGGCAACCGAGTCGGTCCTGGAGGAGTTCCGGATGGCGAAGCTCGCGGTGTCGGTGGACGAGGACGTCGACATCGAGTCGGACGCGGACCTGTGGTGGGCGATGACCACCCGGCTCCAGGCCGACCGCGATGTGGCGGTGCTGCCCGACCGGCTGGGCTTCCCGCTCGACCCCTCGCAGTCCACCGCGTACTCGCCGAGCCTGTCGGCGGACGGCCGCACCGCGAAGGCGCACTTCGACTGCACGGTCCCGTACGCCCTGCGCGCCCGCTTCCACCGGCCGCGCTTCACCGAGCCCCAGAAGTAGGGGAGTCGGCGGTCAGCCGATCCCGGCCGCGCCCGTGGGATCCGCCGCGCCCGTGGGATCCGCCGGTCCCGTGGGTTTCGCCGGTCCCGTCGGTTTCGCCGGTCCCGCCGGTCCTGTCCGTCCCGTCGCCTCCCGTACCGCGTCCGCGAGCAGGGCGACGCCCCGGGTGATGCGCGAGGCGGGCAGGGCCGCGTACCCCACCAGGAACGTCGGCTCGGCCGGCGGGTCCTGGACGAAGTAGCCCGACGCCGGGTATATCCGCACTCCGAGCCCGGCCGCGACCTCGGCGATCCGCCCCTCCGGGGTGCCGCGCGCGCCGGTCAGGGTGACCAGGACGTGCAGGCCGGCCGCCTCGCCGGAGATCCGCACCTCCGCCCCGAAGTGCTCGTACAGCGCCTCCAGGAGACGGCTGCGGCGCTGGCGGTACAGCCGGGTCATCCGGCTGATGTGGCGCGCGTAGGCGCCGGTGGCGATGAAGTCGGCGAGCGCGTCCTGGGCGACCGTGGGCGTGAGCCGGTCGGTGATCCACTTGATCCCGAGGAAGGGCTGCACCAGGTGCGGCGGCAGCACCGCGTAGCCGATCCGCAGCGCCGGGAAGAGCGTCTTGCTGAAGCTTCCGACGTACACCACGGTGTCCCGGTGCCGTTCGGCGGCGAGCGCGGGCAGCCGCTCGCCGGTGAACGTGAACTCGTTGTGGTAGTCGTCCTCCAGGACGGTCGCCCCGTGGTCGTAGGCCCAGCGTACGAGGCCGCGCCGGCGCCCCTCGGACAGGATGAACCCGGTGGGGAACTGGTGCGAGGGCGTCACGTACACCAGCTTCACGCGCGCCGGGTCGTGGCCGTGCGCCCTGACACAGGCGTCGATGTCGTCGACCCGCAGGCCCTGTTCGTCCACCGGCACCGGCACCACGTGCGCCTGCGAGCAGCCGAAGACCTGGCGCAGGACGGTGTGGCTCGGGTCCTCGATCACCACCACGTCACCGGGCCCCACCAGCATCCGGACCAAGATGTCCAGGGCCTGGGTGGCGCCGCTGGTCACCATGATGTGGTCCGGCGAGGCGTCCAGGGCCCGGCTCTGGCGCACCAGCGTCGCGATCTCGGTGCGCAGCGTCGGCGAGCCCTCGGCCGGGCCGTAGCCGAGCGAGGCGACATCGGCGCGGCCGTAGGCGTCGTGCAGCGACTGACGCCAGCGGGCGACGGGGAACTCGGCGAGCGCCGGAGTGCCGTGCCGGAAGTCGAGTGCGCTGCTCGCGTGGTGGGTGGGCGGCGGCTCCCACGGCTGCCACAGCGGGCTGCTCCCGTCGGTGGCCCGGGGTGGCTGGGGCGCGAACTTGGCCTGGGGCGAAGGGTGTTGGGGAGCGCGCTGGGAGGGCGGGCCGCCCCCGGCCAGCGGGGCGACCTTCGTGCCGGAGCCGCGCTTGGCGATGATGATGCTGTTGGCCCGCAGCAGTTCGTAGGCCCGGGTGACGACGGTCCGCGACACATCGAGCTGCTGGGCGAGCTCGCGCGAGGCCGGCACGTTGTCACCCGGGCGCAGCTGGCCGGCCCGGACCAGGGCCGTGATCTGATCACAGAGCTGTTGCTGCAACGGCGTGCCGCCGTCCCGGTCGAGGACGATGAGCAACTCCGACGACCCCACGGCTTCCCCCTTCGCCAGGTTCCCCCGCCGAGTCTGCCACGGCGTGGGGCCGTGCCCCGCTCACGTCTTTCCGACCGCTTCCAACGGGCTCAGGGCGGCGGCCCGGCGGGCCGGTACGGCGGCCGCGAGCGCGCCGGTCACCAGCGCCAGGAGCGTCAGGAGCGCCAGCGTCCCCCAGGGCGGCGAGAAGACGTACCGGGTCATCGCACCGCTGGTCAGCGAGCCGACGGCCCAGGCCCCGAACACCCCGCCGACCAGGCCGAGCAGCGTGCCGAAGGCGGCCACGGTCACCGCCTCGACCCGGATCATCCGCCGGACCCCGGCCCGGTCCATGCCGATGGCGCGCAGCACCCCGATCTCCCGGGTGCGCTCCGCGACCGACATGGCCAGGGTGTTCACGATGCCGAGCAGCGAGATCAGCGCGCCGATGGCGAGCAGCCCGTACATCAGGGTGAGCAGTTCGCCCACGGTCCCGCCGGCCTCGGCGACGAGCGCCTCGCGGTCCTTGACCTGGACGAGCGGGCTGTTGCCGGTGGCGCTGCGCAGCCGGGCCGCGGTGGCGTCCGACACCGCGCCGTCGGTACGCACCAGGATGCGCTGGACGGTGCCGGGCTTGAAGCTGTGGCGCTGCACCTCGCCACGGGCGCCGAGGGCGTCCTGCGCGAGGGGGTTGTCCCGGTAGACGCCGACGACGGTGTAGTCCGCGAAATCCTGGCCGGGGCCGATGTGCGCCTTGACCGTGGAGCCCGTACGCAGGCCCTGTTCCCGGGCCACGCTCTCGGAGACGGCGATCCGGCCGGTGCCGATCGCGCCGGCGGAGCCGCTGATGAAGTCGAGCTTCATGACCTCGGGCAGGGCGGCGGGGTCCACGCCGGAGATGCTGCGGACGTTTCCGCCGGTGAACAGCGTGGAATCGGCGACGGCGGCCGCCGTCCGCACCCCGGGGGTGTCCGCGACGCGCTTCGGGGCGGCCGGGTCCAGGGCGAGCGTGGACGTACGGGCCTCGATCACATAGTCCGCACTCAGCCCGTCGGCGGCCTGCCGGTCCAGGGCCTGCCCGGTGGAGCTGCCGATCACCGCGAGGCCCGCGACGAGCGCGGTGCTGACCATCAGGACCGAGGCGGTGGCCGCGGTGCGCCGCGGATCGCGCAGGGCGTTCGCCCGGGCGAGCCGTCCGCTGACCCCGGAGCGCCCGCGGTTCCCGAAGAGTCCGGTCAGCCGTGAGCCGAGGCGGATCACCGGGCCCGCGAGCAGCGGCGCGAGGGCGATCAGGGCGGCCAGGAGCAGGGCACAGCCGAACATCGCGTTCTGCATGTTGGCGTCCGACGCGTCCTTCGCCCCCGTCAGCGACACCAGAAGACCGGCCCCGGCGACGAGCAGCACCAGGCCCGTGATGCCGCGCGCCCGGGAGGCGGCGGGCGCGGGCGGCTGTTCGGCGGAGCGCAGCGCCTCGATCGGCGCGACCTTCGCGGCCCGTCGCGACGGCAACCACGCGGCGAGCACGGTGATCCCCACGCCGACCCCGAGCGCGGCGAGAACGGGACGCATCCCGATCACCAACGGCCCGGCAGGCAGCGAATCCTGACGAGTAGTCAGGATCGAGGGCAGCACCTCGGCGATCCCGAGCCCGGCCGCGAACCCCGCCACCGAGGCCGCGAGCCCGACCAGGGCCGCCTCCCACAGCACCGAGCGCACCACCTGGCGGCGGGTCGCGCCGATCGCCCGCAGCAGGGCGATCTCACGGGTGCGGCGCGAGACCAGCATCGTGAAGGTGTTGACGATGAGGAACGAGCCGATGAACAGCGCGACCCCGGCGAAGATCTTCGGCATCTTCTGGTAGCCGCGGGTCATCAGGTCGACGTTGGTGGCCTGCTGGGCGGCCTGCGCGGCCCCACTGGTCATCTCGGCCCGGTCGGCCGGGAGCACGGTGGCGACCTCGGTCGACAGCGTGACCGGGTCGGTGCCGTGGGCGGCGGTCAGGTCGATCGAGGTGAAGTGGCCGGGGGAGGCGAACAGGCGCTGCGCGGTCGCGGTGTCGAACAGGGCGAGGGTGCCGCCCGCGGTCACCCGCGAGTCCCGCGTGTCGACGAGGCCGACGAGCCGCTTCTTGAGCACCGGCCCGTCGGTGGCGAGCGTGACGAGGTCCCCCACGGCCAAGTGCCCGGCCGCGGCGGTGCCCCGGTCCACGACCAGCTCGTCCGCGCGGGCCGGGGCGCGCCCGGTGACCAGCGGATACCGCTGGTCGGTGCCGTCCCCGCCCGGCACATACGCCCCCGCGAGGTTCGCCCACGCCTTGCCGCCCCGCAGCGGGCTCCCGTCGGCGGCGTTGAGCGTCGCGGACCCGTCGACGGAGGGCCGCACCTCGGCGACTCCGGGCAACGCGGCCAACTTCCGCACCAGAGCGGCGTCGAGCGCGCCGTCCCCGCCGCGGCCGGCCTCCCCGGGCGGGGGTTCCTTCGGACTGACGGTGAGCGCGATCCCGGCGAAGTTCTTGGACGCGGCGGCGCGGTGCGCGGCGGAGGACGACTCGGCGAACACGAGCGTGCCGCAGACGAAGGCGACGCCGAGGGTGACGGCGAGCACGGTCATCAACAGGCGGGCCTTGTGCGCGCGTACGTTGCGCAGGGTGGTCTTGAACATGGCGTTCTCAGTTCTGGGGGGGAGGGGGAGGGAGGGCGTGCGGTCGGAGTGCGGGGTCAGGGGGCCGGGGTCCGGGGGCCGAGGTGCGGGGTCCGGGGTGCCGAGTGCGGGTGCGGGCCGTGGGTGGCTGGTCGCGCAGTTCCCGCGCCCCTAAAAGCCTTGATGCCGGGCCCGGGCCTCGAAGCCCCGCATCCGATCGAGCACCCCCTCCGCACTGGGCCGCAGCACCTCGTCCACGATCCGCCCGTCGGCGAGAAAAACGACCCGGTCCGCATACGACGCCGCACCCGGGTCATGCGTCACCATCACCACCGTCTGCCCCAACTCCCGCACGGAGTCCCGCAGAAACCCCAGCACCTCCGCCCCCGCCCGAGAGTCGAGGTTGCCCGTCGGCTCGTCACCGAAGACGATCGCGGGCCGGGACGCGAGCGCCCGCGCCACGGCCACGCGCTGCTGCTGCCCGCCGGACAGCTGCGCGGGCCGATGGCCGAGCCGGTCGGCCAGCCCCACCATGGAGATGACCCGGTCGAGCCACTCCTGGTCGGGCTTGCGGCCCGCGATGTCCATGGGCAGCGTGATGTTCTCCAGGGCGGTCAGCGTCGGCAGCAGATTGAAGGCCTGGAAGATGAAACCGACGCGGTCCCGGCGCAGCTCGGTGAGCCGCCGGTCGTCGAGCGTGCTCAGCTCGGTGGTGCCGATGCGCACCGACCCGGAACTGGCCGAGTCGAGCCCGGCCGCGCAGTGCATCAGCGTGGACTTGCCGCACCCCGAGGGCCCCATGATCGCGGTGAACTCGCCTTCCCGGAACCCGATGCTGACCCGGTCGAGCGCGACGACCCGGGTGTCCCCGCTGCCGTACACCTTGCTGAGGTCGGTGGTGGCCGCCGCGAGGCCGGGGTCGGGGTAAACGGCTTGCGCGGTAAGGGGGTTGACGGGCACGGGGTGGCTCCACTTCGAGTGCGGGGTCCGGCTGCGGAACAGTGCGAACGGTCACTTCGAAGGGTGTCCGGCCTACGTATCGGGACCGGGGCACGTATGTATCGGCGTACGCGCCACTGTGCGGCGATGGTGCGACAGCCGGCTAGGCCGGAGGTGGCGGGAGCCGGAGCGTGGCGACGGCCCCGCCCTCCGGCCCCGGGGCATTGCACAGGCGCAGCTCGGCGCCGAGGACGCCGGCCTGGCCGAACGCGATGGTGAGGCCGAGCCCGTGCCCCGCGCCGCGTTCCCGCGCCCCGGTGTGGAATCGGCGTGGCCCGTCGCGGAGCAGGTCGTCGGGGAAGCCGGGTCCGTGGTCGCGTACGACGACCGTACGGCCGTCGACGGTGACCTCGACGGGAGCGTCACCGTGCCGGTGGGCGTTGACGACGAGGTTGCCGACGACGCGCTCCAGGCGCCGGGGGTCGGTCTCGACGGTCCGCCGGGTCCCCACGACCACCACCGCCGTGTCCAGTCCGGTCCGGGCGACGGCCTCGCGGACGACGTCGCCGAGCGGCACCGGAACCGGCGCGGGGCGCTCGGCCCCGGCGTCGAGCCGGGAGATCTCCAGGAGGTCCTCGACGAGTCCGCGCAGATCGCGCACCCGGCCCCGGATCAGATCCTCCGTCTCGCCGTCCGGCAGCAGATCGACGGCGGCGAGCAACCCCCCGACGGGGGTGCGGAGTTCATGGGCGACATCGGCGGTGAACCGGCGCTCGCCGCGCAGCCGTCGGCCGAGGCTGTCGGCCATGAGGTCGACGGCGACGGCGATGTCGGCCACCTCGTCGCGGCCCGGGGTGGGCCCGGTCCGTGCGTCGAGGTCTCCGGCGGAGATGCGCACGGCGGTCTCGGAGACCCGCCGCAGCCGACGCCCGACGAGCCCGGCCCCGTACACCGCGAGGGGCACGGCGGCCGCGACGGAGGCGAGCGAGGCGACGGCCATGGTGACATCGAGCCGGCGCAGGTCGTAGAGCTCGGGGCTCATGTTGACCTCGACGGCGAGGACGGCACTGCCCGGCCCGTCGACCCGCTGGGCGGCCCAGTAGGTGGGCCCGGCGTTGCCGTCGACGTGCCCGTCGTAGGCGGTGTGCCGGTTGCCGTCGGCGGGGTGGCGCAGCGGGGCGGGGAGGTCCGGCGGGTCGAGCCGGGCGCCGTCGGCGAGGGTGCCGGTGCGGTGGTAGGTGTCCATGGCCGAGTACACGGCGTTGAAGGCGCGGGCCTCGGCGCGGTCGCGGATGTCGTGCGCGGTCCACAGGTGGACGAGCACGCCGACGGCCAGCGCGACGAGGCAGGCGGTCGCCGCGGCGAGCGCCGCGATCTTCCAGCGCAGGGAGGTGAGGGCGCTGGCGCTTGGGCGCGGGGAGGCAGGGGTGGGGGCGCTGCGCACGGACGTCAGCGCCGGAACTTGTAGCCGAAGCCGCGGACCGTCTCGATCCGGTCCCGCCCCAGCTTCTTGCGCAGCCGCTGCACACACAGGTCGACGACCCGGCTGTCCCCGTCCCACCCGTACTCCCAGACCTCCCGCAGCAGGGTGTGCCGTTCGAGCACGACACCGGGGTGCGCCGCGAACTCCAGGAGCAGCTTCAGCTCGGTGGGGGTGAGCGCGACGGGCGCCCCGGAGATGAACACCTCAAGGCCCGCGGTGTCGATGGACAGCTCCCCGAAGACGAGCAACTCCCCTTCGTCCGGGTCCTGTTGGGGACCGTCCGGCGTCGGCGGCGCGTACCTGGCCCGTCGCAGCAGGGACCGGATGCGGGCGACCAGTACGAAGGTGTCGACGGGCTTGACGACATAATCGTCGGCCCCCGCCTCAAGCCCGGCCACGACATCGAGCCCGTCGCCCCGCGCGGACATCATCAGGACCGGTACGTGGCTGCTCTCCCGCACCCGCCGGCACAGCCCGATCCCGTCGAGCCCCGGCAGCATCACATCGAGGATCAGCAGATCGAAGACCCCGGCCCGGAACGCCTCAAGCCCCGAGAGCCCGTCGGCGGCGGCCTCGACCTCGTACCCGTACCGCCCCAGCGCCACGGCGAAGGCCCGCCGCATCAGCTCGTCGTCCTCGACCAGCAGCACACGAACGGGCCGTGCGTCGACCGGGACGGGGCTTGGCGAGGACACGGCGGCTCCTGTTCGAGAACGAGCCCCACCCGTGCAACTCGGTCATATCTGTACGCAGCGGGCGACTCGGCGGATCGAAAGGAACGATACGACAGCCCGTGCACCCCGCGACCGCCCTGCGGCCCGGTCGGGGCGATCCGATGGGAATCCGACGGGGAAGCGAGCGGTGCCGGATGCGGGGGCGATACGGGGTGGATACAGAGGAGGCGGGACGGCCGATCGGGCCGTGCGCCGCTCAGGTCCGGGTGAGCCAGAACAGGCCGCCGAGCAGGGCGTACAGCACGGGCACAGCCGTGCCGCCCACCCCGGGGGCCTTCTTGCGCAGGGCGAACCAGCCGTGCGCGATCAGGACCGCCGCCACGCCGACGGCGTACAGGATCCAGCCCGGGGCGGTGCTGTGGCGCACCAGGTGGAACGCGATCCAGGCGGCCAGCACCGGCATGATGACGGCGCCCCAGATGTTGTCGGCGTGCTTCTGGTCCGGTGTCTTGTCCATGGTCAATTCCTTGATGCCGGGGATACCGGGCGGTGAACTCGGCTTGCTGGTGGAGGAGTCGGGGCAGGGCTAGGACTTCGCAGACTTCGCCGACTGCGCGGACCTCGCCGACCTCGCCGGCTTCGCCGGAGGCGCCTGCGCCCGTCGCTGCCGGCGCACGAGGTAGGCCATCACCGCGCACACCCCGGCCGGCAGGGTCACGAGCACGGACCACCAGGGGGCGCCGAGCCAGACCGACGCGAGCCCGACGACCACTCCGACACCGGCGTTGGCGCAGACCAGCCACCTGCCGTACGGCTCCCACACGAAGGGCGCGCAGGCGGCCGGCCGGACCAGGCGGATCGCGCCGAACACCAACGACTGGGCCGCGAGCAGTGCGGCGACGACGCCCGCGGCGATGTTCGCCTGGAGCTCGTCGCGGGGCGCGGCGGAGGTGTTCTGGCGGACGCCGTCCTTGCTGAGGACGACGATGGCACGGCGCCAGCCGGTGGCGGTGACCTCGTCGCCCCGGTGCAGTTCGTCGAAGAGCGGCCCGGAGTCGCCGAACCGCGCGGACCCCTGCCAGGACCCGCCGTCCCGGTCCTTGAGGGACACCTTGTAGGACTTGGTCCTCCCGCTGGGTACGGCCTCGGTCTTCGTGACGGTGAAGTGCCAGGTGACGAGGCAGTCCTTCGCGGCCACCTCCGCCGCCGTCGCCCCCGCGGCGCACGGCTCGGCCGCGCGGTAGTCCTCGTACTGCGTCTGTTCGCCCGGCGCCCACACCGTGAACATCAGACAGCTCAGCACCGCCCACACCCCGGCCAGGACGACCAGCCCCACGCCCGTGAGCCGAATCCGTCCCAGCGCCTTCGGGTCGGAATCCCGCCCCCGGCCTGCTGTGGCCCATGCCCGCTCCGCCATCGCGGCCCCTCCTCCTGGTTCTCTCCCCCGGACAGACACAACAGGCGGACCACTCACCGGTGACCGGTAAGTGATCCACCCGCGTCGCGGCTGCCGAGGTGGCGGGAGGTGAGCCCACGACCCCCTTCGTCCCGAACCGAGGACGATCAGCCGCTGACCTGCGTTCGTCCGTTCCAGTCTAGGTCAGAGCGTCGATTTGTCTCGGTCTGCCGGCCTCAGAGGTGCATCATCGACATCACCTCGCCACTGCGCACCCCGGTCGACACCGAGGGGATCTGCTGGCCGGGCCGGATCCACCCGGCGCGCTCGGCGGCCGCGACGGCGGCCTTCTCCGCCTCGTCCGCCTCGGAGTTCAGCTCGCCGTCCGCGCCCAGGCGCCCGGCTCCCGCCGCTGCGGACGCGGCAAGCGAGGCCTTGAGCGCGGCCTCGCAGGCCGCGACGGACGGTTCGGCGTCGTCGTCGATGAGCCGGCCCATCCGGGAGGCCTGTGCGGCGGAAGCGGCCGCGTTCCTGGCGCAGCGGGAGTCCGCGGCCGGATCGGGAGCGCTCTCGGAGATCACGGCCAGCGCCTGGGCCGCGACGCGGGCGGCGTGTTGGGACTTCCAGACGGCTTCCGCGCGGTCCGCGGACCCTGCGGTTTCCGCTGCTGGGCCGCGACGGTGTTCGACGTAGTGGCTGAGGGCGGCCGCACGTGCCGCGGCGCTCTCGGCCCGCGCGGCGTGGCTCCGCCTGAGGGCCGCCGCCCCGGGCGGCTGCTCTTCCTGGTCGCGTTCGCTCATCGGCTTCTCCCTGTCTGCCGGCACGACGGTTCGCGCCCTGCGCGGGCCGTCCTCCACGGCGCTGTCCCGAGCCGTGGAGGACAGATGTGCGGGGCAGGGTGGCATGTAACGGCGTAACAGACCAGCCCGCCGACTACCGGTCGACTACCGGCCGGCTACGGGAAGAGCCCCAACACGCTGTCCAACGACCATACTTGCCACCCCATACCGAGCAGCGCCACCAGGGAGATCAGGGCCATCATCAGGTTCTGCCCCTGCTCGGCCACGTCGTGGATCATCAGCACGAGGTAGACGAGGCTGAGGACGAGTCCGCAGATCAAGGCGATCGGCGTCAGGAAACCCGCGATCAGGCCGAGGCCCAGCGCCAGCTCGGCGTAGGCGACGACGTACGCCATGGCGACCGGCCTCGGGCGCACCACGAGGTCGAAGCCCGAGCGCACGACGGTCCAGCGGTGCTTCTCGGCGATGCCGGCGGCCCATCGGATGCCGCCGCCGGCGAACCAGTCCTTCTTGTCCTTGTGGCGCCAGCTCTCCAGCCACCAGAGCCCGAGCCCGATCCGGAGCACGGCGAACCACTCGGCTCCGCTGAGCCACAACGTCTGCATGCAGCGCCCCTTCGACCGAGCAGAACTGACGGTACGTCAGTTGAGCGCAGAGCCCGCCGGTCGCGCAAGAGGGTGGATGTGGAGGAACGCTTGCCGTCGCCAACGGGAGCCCATACGCTCAAATCTGATGGATCGTCAGATTCGATGGTTCGGTAGCCGGAGGGTCCGGCAGGCAGTAGGGGGTAGGCGTGGCCAGCAGCGAGAGCGGCAGCAAGGAGATCCCCCGGGTCATCAGCGTGGACGACCACGTGATCGAGCCCGCGCACCTCTTCGAGACGTGGCTTCCGAGCAAGTACCGCGACCGGGGCCCGAAGCCTTTCACCGCCGGGATCGGCGAACTGGCCTACATCGGCGGCAAGTACAAGTTCACGACCGACCCGGAAGGCCAGATCACCGACTGGTGGGACTACGAGGGCCAGATCTTCCCGTACAAGCGCATCATCGCGGCCGTCGGCTTCTCCCGCGACGAGATGACGCTGGACGGGATCACGCGGGAGCAGATGCGGCGGGGGTGCTGGGATCCCAAGGCCCGCTTGGCGGACATGGACCTCAACCACGTCGAGGCATCCCTCTGCTTTCCCACCTTCCCCCGGTTCTGCGGGCAGACCTTCGCCGAGGCCGAGGACAAGGAGGTCGCGCTGGCCTGCGTCCGGGCGTACAACGACTGGATGGTCGAGGAGTGGTGCGGGGACAGCGGCGGCAGGCTGATCCCGCTGTGCCTGATCCCGTTGTGGGACATCGACCTGGCCGTGGCGGAGATCAGAAGGAACGCGGCCCGCGGAGTGCGGGCGGTTACGTTCTCGGAGATTCCCACCTACTTGGGACTTCCGTCCATCCACTCCGGCTACTGGGACCCCTTCTTCGCGGCCTGCGAGGAGACCGGAACCGTGGTGAACATGCACATCGGCTCGTCGTCGCAGATGCCGGCGGCGTCCCCGGACGCCCCGCCCGCGGTTCAGGCCTCGCTGAGCTTCAACAACGCGATGGCGTCGATGATGGACTTCCTGTTCTCCGGCGTCCTGGTCAAGTTCCCCCGGCTCAAACTCGCTTACAGCGAGGGCCAGATGGGGTGGATCCCGTACGCCCTGGAACGCGCCGACGACGTGTGGGAGGAGCACCGCGCCTGGGGCGGGGTGAAGGACCTGATCCCGGAGCCGCCGTCCACGTACTACTACCGGCAGATCTTCTGCTGCTTCTTCCGCGACAAGCACGGCATCGAGGCCATCGAGACCGTGGGCGTGAACAACGCGACCTTCGAGACCGACTATCCGCACGTCGACTCGACCTGGCCGCACACGAAGCAGGTGGCCACCGAGCACGTGGGCGGACTGTCGCCGGACGTCGCGTACAAACTCCTGCGCGGGAACGCCATTCGGATGCTGGACCTGCCCTTCGACCAGGACCTGGGGCGCGCCGCCGGGCGCTGATCACGGCTGCCGTTCGTTCGTGACGCCGGGGAGGCCGTCCGTCCTCCCCGGCGTTATCGTTCGCCCGTCCCCCGACGGAGAGGCAATCGGATGAGCAACCCCATGTCGGAGGCCCTGATCACCCTGGGCCGCCGGTACGTACGCGATGCGCCGGGCGCCTTGGGGAAGGCCGCGCTCGCCGCGAGGTACCTCAACCCCCGGCTCGGCGACCAACCGCGTCGACGGGTCACCCAGGACCGGTACGGTGCCCGCTTCGCCGTCGACACGCAGGACCTCATCCAGCGCTATCTGTACCTGTTCGGAGTGTGGGAGCCGCACATGACGCACTGGCTGCGGCAGCGGCTGCGGCCCGGGGACGCGTTCGTCGACGTCGGCGCCAACCTCGGTGTCTTCTCCGTGCTCGGCTCCCGCCTGGTGGGCAGCGCGGGCAAGGTCGTGGCGATCGAGGCCTCGCCCGCCTTCCACCGCGGGCTGCTGCGGAACGTGGCCCTCAACCACTGCGACAACGTGCGCGCGGTCAACACGGCCGTCTCGGACGGACACAGGACGCTGACGTTCGTGCTGGCCGGCTCGCGCAACATGGGTGCCAACTCGATCGTTCCGTACGACGGACCGGTGGAGTCGAGCTTCGAGATGGGGGCCGTGCCCCTGTCCGAGCTGCTGGAACCGGCCGAGGTGGCCAGGGCGCGCGTGATCAAGATCGATGTCGAGGGCGCGGAGGGCAGTGTCGTCCGGGGGCTCGTTCCCCTGCTGGACCACCTTCGCCACGATGTGGAGATCGCCGTGGAGGTGACACCGGACCGGATGGCCCAACTCGGCGATTCCGCAGGCGAGTTGCTGGCCGTCATGCGCGAACACGGCTTCCACACCTACCGGTTGCCGACCGAGTACTCGCCGGCCAGCTACCCGCGGGCGATACGGCGCCCCGCGGCTCCGGTCCGCTGGCGCCGGCCGATCACGGGGGAGACGGAGCTGGTCTTCTCGCGGGTCGATGCCGAGGCCCTGGTCTGAGCCGCGTCCGCCTCAGGCGCTGCCGGGGTAGCGCCACTGGAAACGGTCCAGGGCTCGCGCCCGGGCCTCGACGACGGCCATCCGGGCTTCGCGCTCGACGGTGTCGACGTGTGCGGCCTGGCCGGTCGCCTGGCCCTCCCACTTCCGGTACAGGAGCCCGACCTCGGACGAGAACCAGCCGCGGGCGACGGCGTTCAGCGCGAGGAGCAGACCGGTGTCCTCCGAGGCGGGAAGCGCCATCCAGCCGCCGAGCGCCAGAAGCAGGTCGCGGCGGACGAAGAGCGTCGCCGGATGGACCTGTGCCCGGTAGTCGTTGGCCGCCCAGTAGTCGACCACCGCCTGCCGCTCGATCGGGCCGGGCTCGGGATCGCCCGGGAAGCCGGCCGTCGAACCGTCGGGCAGGAAGTCGAGCACGCGGGACGTGGCCCAACCGAGGCCCGGGTCGGCTTCCAGCGCCGCCAGGTCGCGGGCCAGCGTGCCGGGGGAGAGCTGGTCGTCGGCGTCCAGGACCTTCACGTACTCGCCGTCCGCGTGGGCGAGCGCCATCATGCGCGCGACACCGGGACCGCCGGGGCGGCCCTGCCGGAACGTGATCCGCTCGTCGTGGGGGACGTGCGGCGCGACCTGGTCCGTCCTGCCGTCCTCCTGGATCAGCCAGTGCCAGGTCCAGCCTTCCGGAAGTTCCTGCTCGCACAGCGACTTGTACGCGTCCGGCAGGAAGTGCGCCGACGGTGCGTGGACGGCGGTGACGATGATGATGCGCCGGTCCACGGCTCTCCACCTTTCCACGTGAGTCGATACGTTCAGCATATGACTCCTCGGGAGGCCGGCAGGTCTTGAGGAATCGCGGTGCCGTAGCGGCCGGCCGCACTCGGCGCGCGCTCGAAGTGCACGTCAACTGCCGCCTCGGGCGGCATTCTTGGAGGCCAATGGCCGACGGCGGCGCACCCTGCCTTCACGGTGTCGCTCAGCGGATCCGGACCCGCCTCCCACCAGCGACGACATAGAAGTGCCCGATCGCTGGCGACGGGGGATGCACCAGCGATCGGGCTGTTGGCAACATTAACAACGCCGTGCGTGCGGCGGGAATCGCCTACGGGACAGCAACAGCGGGTTGTGATCGAGATCACGTGTC
Source organism: Streptomyces sp. CB01201 (assembly GCF_002803085.1). Taxonomy (GTDB): domain Bacteria; phylum Actinomycetota; class Actinomycetes; order Streptomycetales; family Streptomycetaceae; genus Streptomyces; species Streptomyces hundungensis. The sequence goes on from NZ_NNBJ01000002.1 coordinate 169,459, forward strand.
GCGATCACTGATCGCAAGGCGGCGCGTACGACAGGCGGGGCAGATTTTCCCGCCATTTCTCCGGCGTCAGGACGCCCCGGGTCGACGAGCAGATACGGCTGATGGCCTCGCCGGCGTCCAAGTTCCACAAGCGGACGGTATCGCTGCCGCTCGACACCCCGAGCATGTGGCTGGTGGGGCTGAACGACAGGAAATTCCCCGTCTTCGCATTGGGGCTCATCGACTGACCGATGGCCGCGGCCTCGGACGGCCGGCTGACGTTCCAGAGCCGGACCGCGTTGTCGTTGCCGCCGCTCGCCAGGGTGCGGCCGTCCTGACTGAACGTCAGTGACACGACGGCCTCGGTATGGCCCGTGAGCGGGGACCCCAACTGCGCGGGCGCATGGGGGCCGGTGACGTTCCAGAGCCGGACCGTGTCGTCATCGCTTCCGCTGGCCAGCGTATGGCCGTTCGGGCTGTAGGAGAGCGCGTTGACGGGCCCCAGATGCCCGGTGAGAGGCGCGCCGAGCCGGGAACCGTGACGCGGGTCGGTCACGTTCCACAGGCGTATGGTGCCGTCCGCGCTGCCGCTGGCGAGCGTTCGGCCGTCGGGGCTGAACACGAGGGAATTGACGTACCCCTTGTGGCCGGAGAGGGGTGTGCCGAGCGGAAGGTGCCGAGAGGGGTTCTCGATGTTCCACAGCTGGATGGTGCGGTCGTCGTAGGCGGTGGCGAGCGTGCGCCCGTCCGGGCTGAACGCCAACGCGCTGGGGCCGGAGAACCGGGTCTCCAGAGCGATGGGCGGCCCGTAGGGGGTCGGCCGTGCGGGGTCGAGCACGTTCCAGAGCTGTACGGTGCGGTTGCCCATCAGCACGGCGAGGGTGCGGCCGTCGGGGGAGAACACCAGTGAGCGCACATCACCGTCCCCGGACGTGAACGGGTCACCCAGCGGTACGGGCTTGTCCGCGGTGGTGACGTTCCACAGCCGGACCCTGTTGTCCCGGGCGGCCGTGGCGAGCACCTGCCCGTCCGGGCGGAACGATCCGATGCGGCCGATCATGTCCGACGCGGGTATCGACCACAGCCGGACCTTGCCGTCCCCGCTCCCGGTGGCGAGGGTCCGCCCGTCGGGGCTGAAGCCCAACGCGTACATCTCGCCGCTGCTTCCCGCGAGAGGCTCCCCGACCTGCGACGGGTACGCCGGATCGCTGACGTTCCACAGGCTCGCCGTGCTGTCCGCACTGGCGGCGGCGAGCTTGCTCCCGTCGGGGCTGAAGGCCACCGACCAGATGGGGCCGGTGTGGCCGGTGAGCGGTGAGCCGAGGGGGCTCGCGTGACGGGGGTCGCGCATGTTCCAGAGCCGGATGGTGTCGTCGGCGCCACCGCTGGCCAGAGTGCGGCCGTCGGGGCTGAAGGCCACCGAGTGCACGGTGCCCGTGTGTCCGGTCAACGCGGTCCCGACCGACGCCGGATGGCGGGGATCGGCCATGTCCCACAGCCGGACGGAGCCGTCGTCGCCACCCGCCGCCAGTGTCCGCCCGTCCGGGCTGAAGGCCACGGACCGTACGGCGGCCGTGTGCCCGGTCAGGTCATCGAGCGCCGCCGGCCGGCCCGGGGCGGTCACGTCCCACAGGCGCACGCTGCCGTTTTCGTTGGCGGACGCCAACGTGTGGCCGTCCGGGCTGAAGGCGACCAGGTAGACCGTGCCGCCGGGGCCGGTCAGCGGTGCGCCCAGCGGCTGCGGACCGCTGGGATCCCGCACGTCCCACAGTCGGACCGTGCCGTCGTCCGAAGCGCTGGCGAGCGTGCTGCCGTCCGGGCTGAAGACCGCGCTGCTCACCCAACTCGTGTGCGAGGTGAGCGGCTTGCCCAGCGGCTTGGGGCGCGCCGGGTCCGACACGTCCCACAGCCGGACGGTCCGGTCGTAGCTGGCGGTGGCCAGGGTCCGTCCGTTCGGACTGAACGAGGTGAGGTAGACGGCCCCGGTGTGACCGAGGAGCGGCGTTGCCAGCGGAGCGTTCACGGTCGAGATCAGCCGATTGTTCGTGCCCTCGTCACCGGGCCGCAAGTGGTGTGCCACCAGGGCGAGTTGGGCGGACAGGGACGGATCCGTGTGCTGCGCCCGGTCGGCCTCGGCAAGCACCTGCTCGAACACGGCGTCGTCCCGTTGCTGGCGCGCGACCATCGCCGAACCGACGGCCAGCATCGCGAGGACGACCAGAGCCGCCACCGCGCCGCGCATGAGCCAGACCGTGCGCTTGCGCAGCTTGACCGAGGCGGCCAGGAACTCCACCGCGGCCCGGGTCAGGAAGGGGTCACCCGCGGACTTCGCCCACGTACGGGCCTGTTCCAGCCGGGACCCCCGGTACAGCAGTGACGTATCGCGGCTCGACGCCTCCCAGGCCCTGCCGTCCTCCTCAAGGCGCTGGCGCAGCAGGTTGCCGGTCCGGTCCTCGTCGATCCAGTCGCGCAGGCGCGGCCAGGCGTGCAGCAGCGCCTCGTGGGTGATCTCCACGGTCTCCGCGTCGAGCGTCACCAACCGCGCCCGGACCAGGGCTTCGAGCGACTCCTCCGTCTTGTCGGAGTTCGTCGACTCCTCCGCCAACTGGCGCCGCGCCCCGCGCCGCCGAGTGGCCTGGGTGTCCTCGCCGAGCCGGACGAGCCTGAGGAGGAGCAGCCTCGCCGCGGTGCGGGCCGCCGGGTCGAGGCCCGTCCAGGCCCGCTCGGCGGTCGCCGCCACCGCGCCCTGGATCCCGCCCGCCGCGCGGTAGCCGGCCAGCGTCAGCCGGCCCGCCTTCCGGCGCTGCCAGGTGGCGAGCAGGGCGTGCGAGAGGAGCGGCAGCGCCCCCGCGTTGTTCGCCCCGCGGGGGCCGTCGGCGCTCACCTCCCGGACGATCAGCTCCGTGAGCCCGGGTTCGAGTTCCATGCCCACGGCCTTGGCCGGGCCCGTCACCGCGTCGCGCAGCTCCGCGGTGGTCAGCGGCCCGAGCACCATGTGGCGGTGTTGCAGTGCGTCGGCCAGCTCCGGATACCCGAGGCACTGCTCGAAGAAGTCGGCCCGTACGCCCAGGACCACGAGCGCGGGGGCGGCGGGTGCGGGTGCGGGTGCGGCCAGGGGTGCGGGTGCGCGGGCCGGGGCTGGGGTCGGGGTCGGGGTCGGGGTCGGGGCATCGGACCCGGCGGGCGTGCACGCGGCGTGCAGGATCTGGATGAAGGTGCGCTTGTCCGCCTCGTCGGAGCTGAGGGTGAACGTCTCCTCGAACTGGTCCACGATGACGACCGGCGGGGCGGAGGAGGGTGTTCCGCTCTGTGCCCACGCCGAGACGGCTGCCCGTACGGCGCGACCGAATCGCGGGGTCCCGGGCTCCGCCGCGGCCGACTCCGTCGCACCCGTCTCCCCCGTCGCACCCGTCGCACCCGTCGCGCTCTTCGAACTCTTCGCGTTCTTCGCGTTCTTCGCGGCGGAAACGACGGGCCCGAGCTCAGGGATCCGGCGGATCAGCTCCCCGAGCGGATCGGCCCCCGGCACGAGTTGGAGGACCCGCCTCCCGCCGCCGTCCCCGCCGCCCAGCGCGCCCTCTCGCAGCGTGGGCACCAGACCGGCGTTCAGGAGGGAGGACTTTCCCGCTCCCGAGGCACCCACGAGCATGACGAGCCCGCCCGTCCTCTCCACGGCCCGGAGCTGCGCGACGAGGGATTCCGTGCTCCGCTCCCGGCCGAAGAACCACCGGGCGTCCTGCGATCGGTACGAGGACAGCCCCAGGTAGGGGCACACGCCACCCGGGACGGTCGCCGCCTCGGCCCGGGCGCCTTCCTTCTCCTGCGCGAGTGGCGCGGGACGGTCGGCGACGGGGTCGGCGATCGCGTGCTCCCACAGCTGCTGCCACTGGGCCACGTCGTACAGGCCCTCGGACACGGGCGTGGGCCTGGAACGCCGGGCTTCGGGTATCAGGATGTGCAGCACCACGGCGAGCGCGGCGAACTGGGCCGGCACGTTCCTGGCCCGCCGCCAGTCGCTGATCCGCTGAGCGGACACCCGCACGGGTCGCCCTCGCTCGTCCACCCGCTGAAGGCGGACGACGGACTCGGCGACGCGCTTGAGCGGAGGGTCGCCTGCTTCCTTGTACAGCAGCGCGAGGCGTTCCGCGAAGGCCGTGCGTGCCCCTGAGTCGGGACTCAAGGTCTCCTCTCCTCACTTCCCCCGTGCGTGGGCGTCCGGACCGGAAAACTCACCCTATAGGCCTGACCTGCGGTGATGTCATGATCCGGTGGCCGGATACTCATCGGCGAGAGCCATAGGTGACAGGATCTCCACGTAGTCGCACACCAACCGGGCGTTGCCCTTCGGGGCAGCGAGAACAGCGCTCGGACAGACAGTTCATGATGCCGCATCTTCCTGTGGCCATCCCGGGCCCGGTCGTCCGTGCTCGGCACCGAACAGCCGCGGGGCGACGCCGGCCGTCTGGTTCAGTACCGGTCCCAACAGGGGAGGGACCGGTGCCGAACCAGGCGGTCGGCGTGCCTGCTGCCCGATGCGCCGGGCGAGGTTCCGATCGCCCGGGCGACGGTCCGATCGGCCTGCGCGACGGGCCGTCCGCCGGGGCTTACGGGGGCGCGGCCCGCACACTGACGTGCGCACGCTTCCGGTGGCGACACCTGCCCGCCCCGTGGCGACCGACTGCATCTTTCGGTCTACTGTGCTTTCGGCCCTGAAGGGGACGCTGTTACGGCGCTGCCGCGAGAGCGTTGAGGCGTGCGAACAACCATCGGATACACCGTCGAAAGCATCGGCTACGTCGTAGGAGCCCAGGGGCTCGTCAGCCTCGTTTCGAAGCCCCTCTTCGGCACGCAGTGGGGCTGGATGCACAAGGTCGTCGACCTTCCGCCCGCCGCCTACCTCGGCGTCGTCGCCGTGGGGCTGGCGCTCATCGCCGGCGGGGTGAGGACGCGCAAGGCTGCCCGACGCCGGAAGGCCGTCTGATCGGCGGGCATTTCAGCCCGCGAGCGCCTTTGCGTTCCGTATCCGGACGAACCCGGCACTCCGCGGGCCGCGACGCGCAGGCTGCAATCCGCAGGGTGCCCGCAACGCACATCAGGCCCGGTTCTCCGTGAAGGAGAACCGGGCCTGATGTGGTCTTGCGGCTGTCGGGGTGGCGGGATTTGAACCCACGACCTCTTCGTCCCGAACGAAGCGCGCTGCCAAGCTGCGCTACACCCCGATTGTCTCCGCTTGTCGCGGCGACGTCGTTTACTTTAGCCCACTGGCGGCCGGAGACGAAATCCGGTTTCGGGGCCCCGGAGGTAGGGGCGGATGTGGTCCAGGCCGGTGATCGCCAGGGCCAGGGCGTAGAAGGCCGCGCCGAAGACCAGGGCGTTGGTCAGGACGGCCGGGTAGCCGTGCTGGGCGACGTCCAGGAAGGGGTACGGGTAGCGGGCCGTGGTGCCGGGGGAGAGCAGGGCGCCGCGGATCAGGGCGAACGCGAAGTACGCCAGTGGGTACAGGAGCCACTGCGCGGCGTGGCGCGGGCGCAGGCCGCCGGGGCGGGTCAGGAGCAGCCAGTCCAGGAGCACGCCGAGGGGCGTGACCGTGTGCAGGAGCTGGTTGGAGACCGTGCGCCAGCCGGTCACGGCCACCGCCTGGTCGCCCGTCATCGAGAAGCCGCTGGAGCTGTTCGCCAGAACCAGGTGGTAGACCAGGCCGGTGATCGAGATATAGAGGAGCACGCCTCCGGTGACCCGGGCCTGGAGCGGGGGCCGGCCCCGCCAGGCGCGTACCGCCGACCAGCCGAAGGCGAGGGCCACCAGCACGTTCGACTGGATCGTGAAGTAGCTCAGGACGCGCAGGGGGCTGCCCATCAGCAGGTCGATCACGATGCCGGTCACCGCCGCCGCGCAGATCAGCGCGCGGAACGCCGCCGCGCAGGGGCGCCGGGTGCGGGGCAGTACGGCGGAGGCGGGGGCGTCCGCCGTGCCGGTACCGGCCTGGGCGGGCCCGTCCCGCAAGGAGCCGGGCGCCAGGGATGTACGGGGCGAATGAGAGGGAATCCGGTCGTACCGCATGCGTTCACGGTAGGGGGTCGCCCCCGGGCCCGCCGATACAGGGGGTCAGCCTGCCGGGCGGGGGGAGGCGGGGCAGGGGCGCGCTCGACCAGGGCTCGCCGGTAACCGGTGAAGGGGGGGCCGCCTGCCCGGGGGCCGGGCACTACCAGCAGGGCCCCATCGCCGTCCCATCGCCGTCCCATCGCCGTCCCACCGTCGTCCCACCGGCACCGGCACCGGCACCGGCACCGGCACCGACACCGGAACACCACCGGCCGCCGCGTCCTACCGCCGCCCCACCAGTGTCAGGAGCGTCGCCTCCGGGGGGCAGGCGAAGCGGACCGGGGTGTAGCGGTTCGTGCCGCAGCCCGCCGAGACGTGGAGGTAGGCGCGGTTGCCCTCGGCCTCGTGCGTGGACAGGCCCTTCACGCGGTCGGTGTCCAGGTCGCAGTTGGTGACCAGTGCCCCGTAGAAGGGGATGCACAGCTGGCCGCCGTGGGTGTGGCCGGCCAGGATCAGCGGATAACCGTCCGCCGTGAAGGACTCCAGGGAGCGCAGATAGGGCGCGTGGACCACCGCGATCGACAGGTCCGCGCCCGTCTCGGGGCCCCCGGCCACCCGCTCGTACCGGTCACGCTTGATGTGCGGGTCGTCCAGGCCGGTGAAGGCCAGCTCCATCCCGTCGAGCTTGAGGCGGCCCCGGGCGTTGCTCAGGTTCACCCAGCCCGCCGAGTCGAAGGCGTCCCGCAGGTCCTCCCACGGGTTGTGCACGACGCCGACGGCCGGCGCGTTGCCGTTGAGCCCGTGCTTGCCCTGCGCCTTCTCGAAGAGGTACCGGGCGGGGTTGCGCAGCTTCGGGCCGTAGTAGTCGTTGGAACCGAAGACGTAGACGCCGGGGAACTCCATCAGGGGGCCGAGCGCGTCGAGCGCCTCGGGGACGCCCTCCGGGTCGGACAGGTTGTCCCCGGTGTTCACCACGAAGTCCGGGCGCAGGCCCGCGAGCGACTGCAGCCACGCCCGCTTCTTGCGCTGGCCGGACACCATGTGGATGTCCGAGACCTGGAGCACGCGCAACGGGCGTGCCCCCGGCGGCAGCACGGGCACCGTCACCCGGCGCAGCCGGAACGATCTCACCTCGAAGCCGGCCGCATAGGCGAGACCGGCGGCCCCGACCGCCGTGATACCCAAGGGAATTCCGTATCGCGCGCGCATACGTCCATCGTCGCAGACCTGGCGGCGGCGGCATTAATCGGCGGGCGGGCAGCCCACCGCACCTGACACACTGGGGACATGACCACGCTCAAGGCCCGACTCAAGGACGACCTCACCACCGCCATGAAGGCGCGCGACGAACTCCGCTCGTCCACGCTCCGGCTGACCCTCACCGCCGTCGCCAAGGAAGAGGTCGCCGGCACGGCCGCGCGTGAGCTCTCCGACGACGAGGTCCTCAAGGTGATCGCCAAGGAGGCGAAGAAGCGCCGCGAGGCCGCCGAGGCCTTCGACAAGGGCGGTCGCGCCGAGTCCGCCGCCCGTGAGCTGGCCGAGGGCGAGATCCTCGACGCGTACCTGCCCAAGCAGCTCTCCGACGACGAGCTCGCGGCCATCGTCGCCGCCGCCGTCGACGAGGCGAAGGCCGCCGGCGCCGAGGGGCCCCGCGCGATGGGTGCCGTCATGAAGATCGTGAACCCGAAGGTGGCCGGTCTCGCCGACGGCGGCCGCGTCGCCGCCGCCGTGAAGCAGCGCCTCGCAGGCTGAGCCGGAGTACGCGGAAAGGGGCGCCCCGGGATTCATCTCCCGGGGCGCCCCTTTCCCGTATCCAGAACCTGCGCGCGTGCCCGTATCCAGAACCTGCGCGCGGCCGCTGCTACTGCTACTGCTACTGCGGCCAGCCGCCCGAGTCGCCGCCCACCACGCCCGGCGGGAGGGAGATGCCGGGGAAGGGGTCCTGGCCGCCGCGGCCCGGGGGCTTGTTGTCGCCGCCCGGCTTCGGCTTGTGCTTGCCCTTGTTCTTGCTCTTGTCGCCGTTGTTGCCCTGGCCCCCGGCCGTCGTCGTCGGGTCTCCGGCCGGCTTCTGGCCGCCGCCGTTGTCGGGGATGTTGACGTTGACGAAGGGCGCCGAGTTCTGGCCCTGGAGTGCGCCGGTCACCGCGTCCCGCCAGATGGGGCCGGGGACCTGGCCACCGTAGACCTGCTCCTGGAACTGGCCGCCGATGGTGATGTTGTTCATCTCGACCCGCTGGGAGGGGCTGCCGACCCAGACCGCGGCCGACAGGTTCGAGGTGTAGCCGACGAACCAGGCGTTCTTGCGGCCGTCGGTGGTACCCGTCTTGCCCGCGTTGTCGCGGTCCTTGAGACCGGCCTCGGCACCGGTACCGGAGTCGACCACGCCGCGCAGCAGCGTGTTGATGCTGTCCGCGGTGTTCTGCGACATCGCCTGCGAGCAGGCGGACTTCGGCACCGGCAGCGGCGAGCCGTCCACCTTCTTGATGGACTCGATGGCGATCGGCGTGCAGTACGTGCCCCGGTTGGCGAAGGCCGCGTACGCGGAGGCCATCGTCAGCGGCGACATACCGGTGGATCCCAGCGTCAGCGCCGAGGGCACCATGGGGAGCCTCTCGCCGTTGCCCTGGATGACCTTCAGCTTGTCCGCCATCTGGGAGACGGGGCACATGCCGATGTCACCGAGCATCTGCACGAAGTACGTGTTGACCGACTTGGCCATCGCGTCCTTGAGCGAGAACGGACCGACCTCGGACTCGTTCTCGTTCTCCAGGTGGTACGGCTGCGGCTTGCCGTCGTTGACCCACGGCTTGCTGCTGTTGCACGTCTGGACGTTCGGGTAGTCCATCTCGTACGGCGCGGAATACTGCTGGGTCGGCGGCTTGCCGCCCTCGATCGCGGCCGCGGCCAGGAACGGCTTGAAGGTCGATCCGACCGGGAAGCCGTAATTGGACCCGCCCATCTGGCGGTTGACCGAGAAGTTGATCTGCGTCTCGGTGTCCCCGAAGCCGTACGGCCTCGACTGGCCCATCGCGAGGATCTTGCCGCTGCCGGGCTGGACCAGCGTGACGGCCGTCGCGACCGAGTCCTTCTGGTAGACGTGCGCCTTGATCGACTCCTGCGTCGACTTCTGCGCCTGCGGGTCGAGCGTGGTCTGGACGGTGAGCCCGCCCTGGTTCCAGAGCTTGGCCCGCGCTTCCTTCGTCTTGCCGAAGACCGGGTCGGACAGGAAGACCTCGCGCACGTAGTCGCAGAAGAAGCCCGCACCCTCGACGGCGGTGATGCAGCCGTTCTTGGGGCGGCTCACGTTCAGCTTGATCGGCTCTTCCTTGGCCTTGTCGGCCTCGCCCTGCGAGATGTCCTTCATGTCGGCCATCCGCTGGAGCACCGTGTTGCGGCGCTTCTTGGCCTCCTGCGCGTCGTTGACGGGGTCGTACCGGCTGGGCGACTGCACGATGCCGGCCAGCATCGCCGACTCGTCCAGGGTGAGGTCCTTCGCCGACTTGGAGAAGTAGCGCTTGGCCGCGGCCTCGATACCGTACGCCTGCTGCCCGAAGAACGTGATGTTGAGGTAGTTCTCCAGGATCTTCTTCTTGCCCAGCTCCTCCTCGACCTGGATCGCGTACTTCAGCTCCTTGACCTTGCGGCCGATCGTCTGCTGGGTGGCCTCGGCGACCTTGTCGGGGTCGTCGCCGGCCTCCTCCACGAAGACGTTCTTCACGTACTGCTGGGTGAGCGTGGACGCGCCCTGGGCGACGCCGCCGCTGGTCGCGTTCTTGTTCAGCGCGCGCAGGACGCCCTTGGCGTCGATCGCGCCGTGCTCGTAGAAGCGCGAGTCCTCGATCGCGACGATCGCCTTCTGCATGTACGGGGAGATGTCGGCGAGCGGCACCACGGTGCGGTCGCGCGAGTACACCTGGGCGATCGTGCCGCCCTTGTTGTCCAGGATCGTGGTGCGCTGGCTCAGCGGCGGGGTCTTCAGATTGGCCGGGATCTCGTCGAACCCCTCGACCGTGCCCTTGGCCGCGAGCCCCAGGGCGCCGGCCGCCGGAAGGGCGATTCCGGCGAGCACCGCCCCCGCCAACACACTCACACCGAGGAACTTGGCCGCCTGCTGGGTCCCGGTCAGGCCTCCGCCCGATCGCTTCATTGCCATGGAGGGCAGCCTACGTTCTCAATCGCCGGACACAGGTGAAGGCTCTGGCCTAAGCTGCTCTCAACTGTCACAGCAGTTCGGCCGCGCATCAAGACCCCGGTCGTGTCAGGAAGTGTTCCGCCGTCCCCGAATCCGGCGAGAACCAGCCCAGTTGATGTCCGATTGCGCCTCATGCGTCATCCCGTGTCCGTTGCGCCTCAGCTGATACGTCCCATTATTTCGGATTAGTCACGCATGTCCTCGGCTCACTCCGTTGGGTGATCTGCCGCGTACGCATAGTCCGTTCGGGCCATTCAAGATTGGGCCCGACGGGGGTGTTGCGCTGTGCCCACCTTCCGTAACGTCCTCAACTGGCAGCGGTGAATATGCCTCTGCCGCCGTGGGGGAGCCTCGATTCGGGAGAGGACGGCGCCGGCATGGGCTGGGTAACCGACTGGAGTGCGCAGGCAGCCTGCCGCACTACCGATCCGGACGAACTGTTTGTACAGGGTGCAGCGCAGAACAGGGCCAAGGCGGTGTGCACCGGTTGCCCGGTGCGGACCGAGTGCCTGGCCGACGCGCTCGACAATCGCGTCGAGTTCGGCGTGTGGGGCGGAATGACGGAACGGGAGCGGCGCGCCCTTTTGCGCAGGCGCCCCACCGTCACGTCGTGGCACCGCCTCTTGGAGACCGCGCGCACGGAGTACGAGCGCAGCACGGGAATCCTGCCCGTGTGCGCGGAGGAGGAGTCGGAGTACGACTACCGGCATTCCTTCGGAGACGAGGCGTTCGCGGCTGCGGGCTGACGTCGTGCAAAAGGTGCATGAGATGCACGAGATGCATGAGATGCATGAGATGTACGTGGCTGTGCCCGCCGGCTGACGCGCCTGGGGTGCACGTGGTTGACGTGGCTGATGTGCACGGCCCCGGGGCGTACCTGGCTACGGGCTGAGGTGCGCGCGCGTTGTGTACGTGGCCGACTGTGGCCGTCGGCTGACGAGCGACGAGCGACGAGTGCCGGCTGCCGCTCTGGGCTGCTGCTGCGGGCCGACGGCGCCGGGGATTCGGGCCCCGGCGATGCTGGCCCGTTGATTCAGGCCCGTTGATTCAGTCCCGCCGATTCGGGCAGCTCCGGTCGGGCTCGTTGATTCAGGCAGAGCCGACCGGAGATCCACCGGCCGCGAGCCGGTCCCCGATGGTCCGCAGCCCCGCGAGGTCGTGCACATCGCCCGGCAGGGCGGCCACTTCGGCGACCCTGACCTCGGGGTGGAGCGCGGCGAAACGCTCGCGCGTCCGCTGCTCACGCGCGAGCACCTGCATGCGCTCGGCATGCAGCCGCAGCAGTCCTGCGGTCAGCCGCTCGACGGAATCGTCCGCCGACGGGGCATGATGCACGGACTCGGACAGCCCGGGCGTCTCTACGGGCCCGGCGGTCTTGTCGGGCTCGACGTCCTTGCTGTTCTTGCTGTTCTTGACGGTCTTGCTGTTCTTGACGGTCTGGGCGGCTTCGGGAGAGGAAACACTGGAGCCACGACCTCCAGCCTTCCCGCCCTCCTGATCCACAATGCCGCGTTCGTCAAGATTTTCGGCACGCTTTTCTTCAGGGTCTTCCGTGGACTCCACGCGACCCTCCTCCGGGGCCTCCTCCAGGCTCTCCGCGGCGGCCAAAGCACGCTCGGCCGAGAGGCGCGCGGCGGCGCTGCCGTGCACACGGTTCAGTACGAGCCCGGCCAGCGGCATGTCGTCGGCGGCCAGCCGCTCCACGAAGTACGCCGCCTCGCGCAGCGCGTCCCGCTCGGGCGCGGCGACGACGAGGAACGCGGTGCCGGGTGCCTGGAGCAGCCGATAGGTGGCATCGGCCCTGGTCCGGAAGCCGCCGAACATCGTGTCCATGGCCGCCACGAAGGTCTGCACGTCGTGCAGGAACGGTCCGCCCAGTAGCTTGCCGAGCGTGCCGGTCATCATCGACATGCCGACGTTGAGGAACTTCATCCCGGCCCGGCCGCCCATCTTCGCGGGCGCCATGAGCAGCTTGATGAACTTGCCGTCGAGGAACGAACCGAGCCGCTTGGGCGCGTCCAGGAAGTCGAGCGCGGAGCGCGACGGCGGGGTGTCCACCACGATCAGGTCCCACTCGTCCCTGGCCCGCAGCTGCCCCAGCTTCTCCATCGCCATGTACTCCTGCGTGCCCGCGAAGCCGGCCGACAGGGACTGGTAGAACGGGTTGGTCAAGATCGCTTTGGCCCGCTCGGGATCCGCGTGCGCCTCGACGATCTCGTCGAACGTCCGCTTCATGTCGAGCATCATGGCGTGCAGTTCGCCCTCGCCCTCGACGTCCTTGACCCGGCGCGGGGTGTTGTCGAGCGAGTCGATGCCCATGGACTGGGCGAGCCTGCGGGCCGGGTCGATGGTGAGCACCACGACCTTCCGGCCCCGCTCCGCGGCCCGAACTCCCAGTGCGGCAGCGGTAGTTGTCTTGCCGACCCCGCCCGAGCCGCAGCACACGATGATGCGGGTGCCCGCATCGTCGAGCAGCGGATCGATCGCCAGTGCCCCGGCCGCGTCCACCGTCACTCACCCACCCCGAGCTCGCGCAGTTCCGAAGCCAGGCGGTAGAGCCCGGCCAGGTCCATTCCCTCACCGATCAACGGCAGTTCGTACGTGGTAAGTCCCAACGTGCCCAGAACCGCGCGCTGTTCACGCTCCAGCTCGACCCGCTCGGCATGTTCCGCCGCCTGTTCCAGGAGCGGCGTCACCAGCTTCGCCGAACCGGTCACCCCGGCCCGGGTCAGCGTCTTGGCGACCTCCTTGCGCCGGTCGCCGGTGACCGCGCGTACCGCCGCCTCGTCCAGGACGTGCGGGCGGACCATGTTCACGATGACCTTGCCGACCGGCAGCTCGGCCCCGCGCAGCTCGGCGATCCCGTCCACCGTCTCCTGGACCGGCATCTCCTCAAGGAGCGTCACCAAGTGCACTGCCGTTTCGGGGGACTTGAGGACGCGCATGACGGCCTGTGCCTGATTGTGTATCGGGCCGATCTTCGCCAGGCCCGCCACCTCGTCGTTCACGTTCAGGAAACGGGTGATGCGCCCGGTGGGCGGCGCGTCCATCACGACGTAGTCGTACGCGTACGCGCCCTGCTTGTTCTTGCGGCGCACCGCCTCGCACGCCTTGCCGGTCAGGAGCACGTCCCGCACCCCCGGCGCGATGGTGGTCGCGAAGTCGATCGCGCCGAGCTTCTTCAGCGCCCGGCCCGCACCGCCCAGCTTGTAGAACATCTGGAGGTAGTCGAGGAGCGCCCGTTCCGCGTCGATGGCCAGTGCGTACACCTCCCCGCCACCGGGCGCCACCGCGATCTTGCGCTCCTCGTACGGAAAGGCTTCCGTCTCGAAGAGCTGCGCGATGCCCTGTCTGCCCTCGACCTCGACGAGGAGCGTGCGCCTGCCCTCCGTCGCGAGGGCGAGCGCGAGTGCTGCGGCGACCGTGGTCTTGCCGGTACCGCCCTTGCCGCTGACGACCTGGAGCCTGCTCACACCTTCGAGCCTAACCAGTCCACCGGCGACCTACGCATGTGGTCCACCCAGGACCTGCGTATGTGGCTCGCGTAAGGAGGCCGCGCGAGGGGGTGGCGGCCAGCGGCTACAGTCGGGCCCATGACCAAGTGGGAATACGCGACCGTGCCCCTTCTCGTGCACGCGACCAAGCAGATTCTGGACACCTGGGGCGAGGACGGCTGGGAGCTTGTCCAGGTCGTCCCCGGGCCGAACAACCCCGAGCAGCTGGTGGCCTACCTGAAGCGGGAGAAGCAGGCATGAGCGCCGTCGAGGCCAAGCTGGCGGAACTGGGCCTGACCCTCCCGTCGGTCGTCCCGCCGCTCGCCGCTTACCAGCCCGCCGTGCGGTCCGGGGCGTACGTGTACACCGCCGGCCAGCTCCCCATGGTGGAGGGCAAGCTGCCCGTCACCGGCAAGGTCGGCGCCGAGGTGACCGCGGATGAGGCCAAGGAACTGGCCGCCACCTGCGCCCTCAACGCGCTCGCCGCGGTCAAGTCCGTCGTGGGCGACCTGGACCGTATCGCGCGCGTCGTGAAGGTCGTCGGCTTCGTGGCCTCCGCCCCCGACTTCACCGGGCAGCCCGGTGTCATCAACGGCGCCAGCGAACTCCTCGGTGCCGTCCTCGGCGACAAGGGCGTGCACGCCCGCAGCGCCGTCGGCGTCGCGGTGCTGCCCCTGGACGCGCCGGTCGAGGTCGAGATCCAGGTGGAGCTCGTCCAGGACTGATCCTCCGTCCGCAGTTCCGTCCTCACTTCCGTCCGCGGAGGACCGAGGACGGACCTCCTCCTTCCGCCGAGGGCCGACCCCCAGGGGCCGGCCCTTCGCCGACACTCGGGGCCCCAGGCCCCAGGCCCCAGGCCCCAGGCCCCAGGCCCCAGCGCCTTGGCCGTTGGCCGTTGGCCGTTGGGTGCTTGGCTGTTGGGCGGGAACGGGAGCGGGAGAGGCAGCGGGATCTCGGCCGACGCTCGGGCACCGGCCTTTGGCCGAGGCTCGGGCCAGGGCCGTACAGGGGTGTGCTGGACGGGCTGGGCGCCCAAGGGAACCCCGGGTGCGCTCGACAGGTCCGACGTGCCTGATGTGTCGGACACGTCGGATGTGTCAAAGGGATGTCACCTACACGCACCCCCTCGAACATCCGCACGGCACCCCGTAGCATCCGCCCATGCCCAATGGTCAGTGGTACCCGCCGGAGTGGCCGGACCGCATCCGCGCCCTCGCCGCAGGCGAGCTCACCGCGGTGGAGCCGCGGCGGGCCGCGACCGTGATGCTGCTGCGCGACGACGCGGCCGGCCCGGACGCCCGCCCCTCCGTGCACATGCTGCGCCGACGCACCACCATGGCCTTCGCCGGGGGCGCGTACGCCTACCCGGGCGGCGGCGTGGACCCCCGCGACGCCGAGGACCCCGGGCTCGGCTGGGCGGGCCCGACCCGCGAGACCTGGGCCACCCGGCTCGGCACCGACCCTGCCTCCGCCCAGGCCATCGTCTGCGCCGCGGTGCGCGAGACCTACGAGGAAGCGGGCGTCCTCCTCGCCGGACCCGACGCCACCACCGTCGTCGGCGACACCACCGGCGACGACTGGGAGGCCGACCGCCAGGCCCTGGTGACCCGCGAACTCAGCTTCGCCGAGTTCCTGGACCGGCGCGGCCTGGTGCTCCGCTCGGACCTGCTCGGCGCCTGGGCACGCTGGATCACCCCCGAGTTCGAGCCCCGCCGGTACGACACCTGGTTCTTCGTCGCCGCCCTCCCCGAAGGCCAGGTCACCCGGAACGCCTCGACCGAGGCCGACCGGACCGTCTGGATCCGCCCCGCCGAAGCCGCCGCCGGCTACGACAAGGGCGAGCTCCTGATGATGCCGCCGACCATCTCCACCCTGCGTGACCTCCTTCCGTACGCCACCGCCGCCGAGGCCCTGGTGGCCGCGGCCGAACGCGATCTGACCCCGGTCCTCGCCCGGGCTCGCCTGACCGATACCGGGGAACTCGTCCTCAGCTGGCCGGGCCACGACGAGTTCACCAAGCACATTCCGGCCGGGGGCGGATCCTGATGCCCCCCGTGACCACTCGGGGCACCACCGGGCCCGTCATGAATCGGGTCACGCCCGGGCACGCCGTGGCCCGGCCCAGGCTCAACCCGATCCCCGGCAAGGGCGTCGCCCACCCGACGGCCGCCTTCGCCTCTGCCCGAGCCATGGCTGCCCTCGCCCCGGCCCGGGGACCCGCGCCCCTCGCGCCGGCCGGGGCGAAGGTGCCCGCGGCCTTCGCGCCGGTCCGGGCGAACGTGGCCCTCGCCTCGGCCGGGGCCCGGGTGCCCGCGGCCTTCGCGCCGGTCCGGGTGCCTGCGGCCCTTGCTCCGGCCCGGGTGCCCGCACCCCTCGCGCCGGTTCGGGTGAACGTGACCCTCGCCTCGGCCCGGGCCCGGGGGACCGCCTCCCTCGCCTCGGTCCGGGAGACCGCCCTTCCGTACTCGACCCGGGTGATCGCCACCCTCACCACTCCTGGAGGTGCCGTATGAGTGACGCCGCCGCTCTTCCCGGGCAGCCGCGCGGCGGAGTCCTCACGGGCCCCGCGACCGACCGCGCGATCAACGTGCTGGCGCCCAACGCCTCCGCGATGACCCTGGACGGCACCAACACCTGGATCGTCGCCGAGCCCGATTCCGACCTGGCCGTCGTCATCGACCCCGGCCCGCTCGACGACGGGCACCTCGGCCATGTCATCGCCATGGCCGAGAAGGCGGGCAAGCGGGTCGCCCTGACCCTGCTG
The DNA here is from genome assembly GCF_002803085.1 of Streptomyces sp. CB01201. GTDB lineage: Bacteria > Actinomycetota > Actinomycetes > Streptomycetales > Streptomycetaceae > Streptomyces > Streptomyces hundungensis. The sequence goes on from NZ_NNBJ01000002.1 coordinate 185,930, forward strand.
ACCCATGGGCACCCCGACCACGCCGAGGGCGCGGCCCGCTTCGCTGAGCTGACCCGTACCCCTGTGCGCGCCCTGGACCCGGCCCTGCGCCTGGGGGACGAGGGCCTCGCGGCCGGCGATGTCATCACCACCGGTGGCCTGGAGCTGAGGGTGGTGCCCACCCCGGGCCACACGGCGGACTCGCTCTGCTTCCATCTGCCCGCCGACCGGGCGGTATTGACGGGCGATACCGTCCTCGGCCGTGGCACGACCGTCGTGGCCCATCCCGACGGCCGACTCGGCGACTACCTCGACTCCCTTCGTAGGCTGCGTTCGCTGACGGTTGACGACGGTGTGCACACCGTCCTTCCGGGCCACGGCCCGGTCCTCGACGACGCCCAGGGCGCCGTCGAGTTCTATCTGGCCCACCGCGCCCACCGGCTCGCCCAGGTGGAGACCGCGGTGGAGAACGGCCATCGCACGGCGGCGGACGTGGTGGCCCGGGTCTACTCGGACGTCGACCGCTCGCTCTGGCCGGCCGCCGAGCTGTCGGTGCGCGCGCAGCTGGAGTACCTGCGCGAGCACGGGCTTATTTGAGGCGGGCCCATGTGAAACGGTTCGATGCAGGCGCACTTGAAGGTGTGCCGACATCGGGCCGGTCTGGATCTCGGCTGCCCTGAATCCCGGCCGGCCCGGATCCAGGGCAGGCCACGGCGCGGCGTCAGGGCTCTCGCTGCCGCGTGAAGGGCGCTCCATAGAGGAGAGTTGAGCGAGGCAGGTCTCAACTCTCGTACGGGCGCGGCGACTTGGCGCCATGGACCGTGAGGTATTCCGCGGCGAGCCACGGTCCGAGATCTTCGGTGTACATCGTGAGAACGTCCCGGTCCCCGACCGGGTTCCCGGCCAGCACGGCAGTTTTCCTCAACTGCTCCGCCCGCTCCGGGTAGTAGCGCGCGAAGGCCTCCGCCTGTTCGGTCAGATCGCTGGTCCAGCCGCCGTACCGGGGCATGACCAGGGTGAACGCGGTCCGGACGAGCTTGCGCGAGGCGCCCCGCACCAGCGACCTGAGCCGCGCTTCGCCGGTGGCCTCCGCGGCGCCACGACGCCAGCGGGCCAGTGCGTCGCCGAGGTCCCCATTGGTCTCGCGGGCGAGCAGCGAGGTGGGCCGGTAGCGCGGCAGCTGCTCGGCCAGGTCGGCTCCGAGCAGCGGGGTGCAGAGGCAGGCCACGAACCAGCCGAGGTCATGCCGCTCCAACTCGCTCAGCAGCATGTCCCGGCCGAACAGCAGGATCCCGGCCCCGTCAATCACGTCGAACTCGGCGTCCAGCTCGGCCTCGACGGCCCGCGCCTCGGCCCGGTCGGCCGCTGTCGGTTCCGTGTGCAGCGCGAGGAGCACGTCCAGATCGGATCGGCCGACCTGAGCGGTGCCGCGCGGAACGGATCCGTACAGGTAGGCGCTGTGCAGCCGTCCGTCGAAGCGATCCGCGACACGGTCGCGCAGGGCGGCGACGAGCGGCTGGAACTCGGTCTGCACGAGGGTCAGGGACCCTTCACGCTCGATGTATCCGCCCGTCCCGCCCGTCGTCCCGCCCGTACTGCTTGCGCCGCCCGTCCTACCTGTGTGGCTCGCGCTGCCCGTGCTGCCTTCGCCGCTCGCGCCTCCTGTGTGGCCCGCGCTGCCCGTCCTGCCTGCGCCGCCCGTGCCGCCCGCGCTGTCCGTGCCGCCCCCGGTGCCCATGGGGTCCGCGCCGCCCGTGCCGTCCATGTGGCCCTGCCTCCCGTTTCGGCCCCGCTCCCGCTCCCGCTCCCACTTCCGAGGGCGCCCCTGCTCTACCCCGTCCATGCGAAAGGGGCCGGCCTCGTCCGAGGCCGGCCCCTTTCGCGTACGAGTGGATCAGCGCGAGCGCTTCGCCAGGCGTTCCACGTCCAGCAGGATGACCGCGCGGGCCTCCAGGCGCAGCCAGCCGCGCTGGGCGAAGTCGGCCAGGGCCTTGTTGACCGTCTCGCGGGAGGCGCCGACCAGCTGGGCCAGCTCTTCCTGCGTGAGGTCGTGCACGACGTGGATGCCCTCCTCGGACTGCACGCCGAAGCGGCGCGACAGGTCGAGGAGCGCGCGGGCGACACGGCCCGGCACGTCGGAGAAGACCAGGTCGGACATCTGGTCGTTGGTCTTGCGCAGTCGGCGGGCGACGGCGCGCAGCAGGGCGGTGGCCACCTCGGGGCGTGCGTTCAGCCAGGGCTGAAGGTCGCCGTGGCCCAGGCCGAGCAGCTTGACCTCGGTCAGCGCCGTCGCGGTGGCGGTGCGCGGGCCCGGGTCGAAGAGCGACAGCTCGCCGATGAGCTCACCGGGGCCGAGAACCGCCAGCATGTTCTCGCGGCCGTCGGGTGAGGTCCGGTGCAGCTTCACCTTGCCCTCGGTGACCACGTACAGGCGGTCACCCGGGTCGCCCTCGTGGAAGAGCGCGTCGCCGCGGGCGAGCGTCACTTCACTCATCGAGGCGCGCAGCTCCGCGGCCTGCTCGTCATCGAGCGCCGCGAAGAGCGGGGCGCGCCGCAGAACGTCGTCCACGAATCTCTCCTTGTGACCGGTATCAGGGGATCCAGCTCCCCATTTTGCCGGACGGTATAAACAGTGCGATCAATCACAGGATGACGTACTGGAGTGCCGGACCGTGAGTCAGGGGGCCGATTGGGGCCGTGATTCGCGGTGGCCGGGGCGGATGTCGGTGCCGGGCTTTAGGCTGGCCGAGTGTCCAATTCGCCGGTGAGAGCGCAGGCCAGGGGGGCTGGAAGAGTGTCCGCAGAGAATGATTCCGCTGTGGGCGAACAGCCCGCGTCCAAGCCGAAAGACCCCGTGAAGCGGGCTCCACGGGGCGCCGGAGCCGCCTCGTCGGCGCGGGCGCCCAAGGCGTCCGCCCAGCCGGTCGACGACCCGGCCGACCCGAACGGAGTGGCCGCCCGAGTGAAGCCCGCCGCCAAGCAGCCCGCGAGCAAGAAGGCGACTCAAGCCGAAGCCGAAGCCGGCGCCAAGAAGGCGGCTCCGGCCAAGGCCACCGCCAAGAAGGCGACCCCGGCCAAGACCGCCTCCAAGAAAGCGACCCCGGCCAAGGCCACCGCCAAGAAGGCGACCCCGGCCAAGACCACCGCCAAGAAGGCGGCCGCGGTGAAGTCCACCGCCGTCAAGGGGAAGGCCACCGAGGCGAACGCCGCCGCCAAGGGAAAGGCCGCCGCCAAGGCGAAAAGCGGGGCCAAGGCCGACGGCGGAGTCCGGGGCACGGCCGGGGCCGGGGGCGGCAAGGGGAAGGGGCCGGGAGGGAAGCCCGAGTCGCACGCGGCCATGGTGCGTCGGGCCCGGCGGATCAACCGGGAGCTCGCCGAGGTCTACCCGTACGCCCACCCCGAGCTGGACTTCCGCAACCCGTTCGAGCTGCTCGTCGCGACGGTCCTCTCCGCGCAGACCACCGACCTCCGGGTCAATCAGACGACGCCGAGGCTGTTCGCCGCCTATCCGACGCCCGAGGACCTCGCCGCGGCGAACCCCGAGGAGGTCGAGGAGCTCATCCGGCCCACCGGCTTCTTCCGGGCCAAGACCAAATCGATCATGGGGCTTGCCACCGCGCTCAGGGACGAGTTCGGCGGTGAGGTGCCGGGCCGCCTGGCGGATCTGGTCAAGCTGCCGGGTGTCGGGCGCAAGACGGCGAACGTCGTGTTGGGCAACGCCTTCGGCGTGCCGGGGATCACGGTCGACACCCACTTCGGGCGACTGGTGCGCCGGTTCGGATGGACCGAGCAGGACGATCCGGTGAAGGTCGAGGCGGAGATCTGCGCGATCTTCCCCAAGAGCGAGTGGACGATGCTCTCGCACCGGGTCGTCTTCCACGGCCGCCGCATCTGTCACGCCCGCAAGCCCGCCTGCGGCGCCTGCCCGATCGCCCCGCTCTGCCCGTCCTACGGCGAGGGCGAGACCGACCCCGAGAAGGCACGCAAGCTCCTGAAGTACGAGAAGGGCGGCCTGCCCGGCCAGCGGCTGAGCCCGCCGCCGGACTATCCGGGGCTGCCCGCGCCGCCGCTGGGAGCCGGCTGAGGTCACCCGGAAGGCGGACGCTGGGGCCGCTCCGGAACGAATGCCACCGGCACAGGCGTTGTGGACGATGAACGGGGGTGCAGATGACGCACACGAGCGAGACGTACGACGGGGATCTGAGCGGTGTCGGCCGGCCCGGCCGCGCCGCGGGCCAGGCCGGTCGCCCGGATGCGGAGCGCGGCCGAGGCGACGCCCTGAGCGGCCGCGTCGGTGGCCCCGGCCAGGCCTCCGCCGCGGGCCGCACCGAAAGCCCGGCCGGCGCCGAGGCCCAGCGCGATCCGGCCGACGTCGGCGGCGCTCAGCGCGGCATACGCGAACCGGCCCGGGACGCCACCGGACCCCTCGCCCCCGGGCCGGCTCGTGACTCCGCCGGCCCGTTCGCCCCCGAGCCGGCCCGGAACACCACTACCGGCCCCACCGCCCCCGAGCCCGCCAGGGTGGGCGGGCATGGCCTCACGGTCAGCAGCGAAGGCCTGCCCGAGTGGCTGGCGCCGGTCGCGCGTGCGGCCGAGTCCGTCGCGCCCGAGCAGATGAGCCGGTTCCTGCCGCCGGAGAGCGGCGACGGGCGCCAGTCCGCCGTGCTGATCCTGTTCGGCGACGGCCCGCGCGGCCCCGAGCTGCTCCTCATGGAGCGGGCGAGCCAGCTCCGGTCGCACGGCGGCCAGCCGTCCTTCCCGGGCGGCTCCCTCGACCCCGAAGACGGCGACCCGGCCACCACCGGCCCGCTGCGGGCCGCGCTGCGCGAGGCCGAGGAGGAGACCGGGCTCGACCCGGCGGGCGTCCAGCTCTTCGGCGTGCTGCCCCGGCTCTACATCCCGGTGAGCGGTTTCGTCGTGACGCCCGTGCTGGGCTGGTGGCGCGAGCCGACACCGGTGCGCGCGGTCGACAGCGGCGAGACGGCCCGTGTCTTCACGGTCCCCGTGGCGGATCTCACGGACCCGGCCAATCGCGCGACCGCGGTCCACCCGAAGGGCCACGCAGGCCCGGCATTCCTGGTCGAATCGGCGCTGGTGTGGGGGTTCACGGCGGGGGTGATCGACCGGATCGTGCACTACGCGGGCTGGGAGCGCCCGTGGGACCGGGCCAAGCGGGTGCCGCTCGACTGGCACGCGTGACAGGCTGGGGCTCGTGAACGTGCTGGACATCCTGTTGCTGGTCGCCGCCGTGTGGTTCGCGATCGTCGGCTATCGCCAGGGCTTCGTCGTCGGCATCCTGTCGGTGATCGGGTTCCTCGGCGGTGGCCTCGTCGCCGTGTACCTGCTCCCGCTCATCTGGGACCAGCTGACCAACGAGTCCCAGGTCTCGACGACGGCGGCCGTCGTCGCGGTCGTCGTCGTGATCGTCTGCGCCTCGGTGGGCCAGGCCCTCACCACCCATCTGGGCAACAAGCTGCGCCGGTACATCACGTGGTCGCCGGCCAGAGCCTTGGACGCGACGGGCGGCGCGCTCGTCAATGTGCTGGCCATGCTGCTGGTGGCCTGGCTGATCGGCTCCGCGCTCGCCGGGACGGCCCTGCCGACGCTGGGCAAGGAGGTCCGCAACTCCAAGGTGCTGCTCGGCGTGTCCAATGTGATGCCCCAACAGGCCTCCAGCTGGTTCAGCGACTTCTCCTCGGTCCTCGCGCAGAACGGCTTCCCGCAGGTCTTCACGCCGTTCTCGAACGAGTCGATCCCCGATGTCCAGGCGCCCGATCCCAAGCTCGTCGGCCGCCCGGTCGTGGACGCGGCCAAGAAGTCCATCGTCAAGGTCGTCGGCATGGCCCCGAGCTGCGGCAAGCGCCTCGAAGGCACCGGCTTCGTCTTCGGCGACCGCCGCGTCATGACCAACGCGCACGTGGTGGGCGGGGTGGACGAGCCGACCGTCCAGATCGGCGGTCAGGGGCGGACGTACGACGCGAAGGTCGTGCTCTACGACTGGCGCCGCGACATCGCGGTCCTGGACGTGCCGGACCTGAAGGCGCCCGCGCTGGAGTTCACCTCGACCGACGCCCGCACGGGCGACAGCGCGATCGTCGCGGGCTTCCCCGAGGACCACCCCTACGACGTCCGCTCCGCCCGTGTCCGCGGCCGGATCAGCGCCAAGGGCCCGGACATCTACCACCGGGGCACCGTCCGCCGCGATGTCTACTCGCTGTTCACCACGGTCCGCCCCGGCAATTCGGGCGGCCCGCTGCTGACTCCTCAGGGCAAGGTGTACGGGGTGGTCTTCGCCAAGTCGCTGGACGACCCGGACACGGGTTACGCGCTGACCGCCGACGAGATCCAGCCCGACATCCAGCAGGGCCGCACGGCGAATCAGCAGGTCGACAGCCAGCAGTGCGCCCTGTGACCCTCTGACGGCCCATGACTTTCTGACGAGAAGGCTCCGATGCGACTGACGATCCTCGGCGGCGGCGGCTTCCGCGTCCCGCTCGTTTACGGAGCCCTGCTGCGCGACCGCGCGCCCGGGCGGGTCACCGAGGTGGTCCTGTACGACCTGGACGCGGCACGGCTGCACGCCATCGGCCGGGTCCTCGCCGACCGGGCGTACGGGATCGAGGACGCGCCCTCGGTGCGTACCACCACCGACCTCGACGAGGCGCTGCGCGGCACGGACTTCGTGTTCTCCGCGATCCGCGTGGGCGGTCTGGAGGGCCGCGCGGCCGACGAGCGGATCGCGCTGGCCGAAGGCGTCCTGGGGCAGGAGACGGTCGGCGCCGGAGGCATCGCCTACGGGCTGCGCACCGTTCCGGTCGCCGTCGAGATCGCGCGCCGGGTCAAGGCGCTCGCCCCCGAGGCCTGGGTCATCAACTTCACCAATCCGGCCGGTCTGGTCACCGAGGCGATGGCCGAGCACCTCGGCGACCGTGTGGTGGGCATCTGCGACTCGCCGGTGGGTCTGGCCCGCCGGGTCGCCCGCACGCTCGGCGTCGACCCCGCAACGGCACGTCTGGACTATGTCGGGCTCAACCACCTGGGCTGGCTGCACGGCCTGTACGAGGGCGAGAAAAACGTTCTGCCGGGCCTGTTCGAGCAGGGCGACGAGCTGCTCACCTCCTTCGAGGAGGGCAAGCTGTTCGGTGCCGAGTGGCTGCGCTCGCTGGGGTCGGTGCCGAACGAGTATCTGCACTACTACTACTTCAACCGCGAGGCGGTGAACGCCTACCAGCGGGCCGAACAGACGCGCGGCGCCTTCCTCAAGGACCAGCAGGCACGTTTCTACGCCACCGCGGAGACCGTCCCCGACGCCTCGGTGTGGGCCGCCTGGGACCGCACCCGGGCCGAGCGCGACGCCACGTACATGGCGGCGAACCGGAACCTGTCGGGCGCCGGTTCACGCGACGACGACGACATGGAGTCGGGCGGGTACGAGAACGTGGCGCTCGCCCTGATGCGGGCGATCGCCAGGAACGAGGCGGCGACGCTCATCCTGAATGTGCGCAACGGGAACTCCCTGCGCGCGCTCGACGAGCGCGCCGTCATCGAGATCCCCTGCCGCGTGGACGCGTCGGGCCCCAGCCCGCTGCCCGTCTCGCAGCTGACAGGCCATGAGGCAGGCCTGGTCAGTGCGGTGAAGGCGGTCGAGCGGTGTGTCCTGGAGGCGGCCGGGACCGGATCGGCGCGAGCGGCGGTGAAGGCGTTCGCCCTGCATCCGCTGATCGACTCCGTCCAGGTCGCCCGCAGGCTCCTGGACGGCTACCGAAGCGCCCACCCCGGTCTCGGCTACCTCAGGGTCGATTAGGTCTGCGGGCGACTAGGTCCGCACGTGCCGCAGCCGGGCCGAGACCCAGCGAGCCCGGCGTCGCAGGATGCGCGGAATGCCCACCTCCTGGGAATCCGGGGCGGGGTGTTGTAGCCCCTGCCCCTGCGGGCCGCCCCTCTCGTACGAGACCGGCCCTGCGGCCGTTCGGCGGTTGCGTGCTGCATCACCGTAGTCGTGCGTCCAGCCCATACCCCGACGTGTGCCCGGGGCCCATGGTCGGTAACCGCGCCGGAGGGGGCCAATTGGCCTATGCGCCGGGCATTTGGCCGTTCGTAGGACAGCTGTTCCCCCGGGGGTGCCGGAACTCAGCGGTCCGGTTCCGGATCCCGCAGCCAGTTGACGAGTTCGGTGGAGAACGCGGCCGGATCCTCCTCGTGCGGGAAGTGCCCCAGACCGTCGAACAGCCGCCAGCGGTACGGGGCTTCGACGTATTCGCCCGAGCCCGCCGCGCTGCGCGTGCGCATCACCGGGTCGAGCGAGCCGTGCAGATGGAGCGTCGGCACCCGGACCGGCCGCTTCATCCGCCGGTTGAACTGGATGCCGTCGGGCCGGGCCATCGAGCGCACCATCCAGCGGTACGGCTCGATCGAGCAGTGCGCCGTGGACGGGATGCACATGGCGCGCCGGTAGGTCTCCACGGCCTCGTCCTCGGGCTGACGCGGACCCGACCAGTCCCGTACGAGCCGGCCGACCAACGCACCGTCTTCCGCGACCAGTTGACGCTCCGGCAGCCACGGCCGCTGGAAGCCCCAGACGTAGGACCCGGCCGAGGTCTGCTTGTAGTCGGCGAGCATCGCCGAGCGCCAGCGGCGTGGGTGCGGCATCGACGACACCACGAGGCGGCGCACCACCTTGGGGCGCATCACGGCCGCCGTCCACGCCAGATAGCCGCCCAGGTCGTGGCCGACCAGGGCCGCGTCCGGCTCGCCGAGGGACCGTACGACGCCGGTGATGTCGAGCGCGAGGTTGGCCGGGTCGTAGCCGCGGGGGGTGCGGTCGCTGCCCCCCACGCCGCGCAGGTCCATCGCGACGGCGCGGTATCCCGCGTCGGCCAGCGCGGTCAGCTGATGGCGCCACGTCCACCAGAACTGTGGAAAGCCGTGGAGCAGCAATACCAGTGGTCCGTCGCCGAGTTCGGCGATGTGGAAGCGCGCACCATTGGCCGCCACGTCCCTATGGGTCCAGGGACCATCGATGCGGACAGGGCTGCCGGTGCCGCCGGGGCTTCCGGTACCGGTATCGGGGGCGGTCATGCAGACGAGCGTGCCACAGTGGCGCCGGAGTCCGTGACCGCGATCTCGACGGTGGCCGGACGCGGATGCGGCTTGACGCCCTGGAGGGTCGCGGCCGTCGCCTTGGCCGAGGCGATCGACTTCTCCGGCGGCTTGACCTTCTTGAACTTGGTCACCGCGAGCACCCCGAGCAGCGCGGCGAGCAGCAGGAACGCTCCGCCGACGATGAGGAACGACCAGGCGAGCCCGAGCCCCAGGTTGTGGATGCCGTACGCCGCCGCGAAGCTCAGCACCGGCAGCGAGAACAGCGCGAGCACACCGGCCGTACTGATGGCGATGCCGCCGACCGCCCCGCGCTTGACGTCCTGCCGCAGCTCCGCCTTGGCCAGCGCGATCTCGTCGTGCACCAGGGCGGACATCTCCGCGGTCGCGGAGGCGACCAGCTGGCCGAGGCTGCGCTCGGCGCTGCCGGCGTTGTGGCTGGGGTCGCTCATCGCTGACTCCCTCATCTCTACTCGGTTACCGACGGGTCCAACAGGTCCTACCAGTCCTACAGGCCACTCCTACAGGTCCGTGGTCAGATCATGCCGGACTGTCGCCGTCGTCGCGCCCCGCCCCCGCCAGTTGCGCCAGCCTGCGGTGCTCGGCGGCCTTGTTCTCGTGGATCGTGGCCATCCGCAGGTGGTACTCCGGCTTGCCCAGTTCGTACATGTCGGGGATGCCGTCCTGGTCCTCGTCGCGCTCCTCGTCCTCGACGAGCGCCTTGTACTTGCGCACCCGCAGTTTGAGCAGCACCGAGGCGAGGACCGCGGCGGTCAGGGAGCCGACGAGCACGGCAGCCTTGACCTCGTCGGTCAGCTGGTCCTGGCCGGCGAAGGCGAGTTCGCCGATGAGCAGCGAGACCGTGAAGCCGATGCCGGCGAGCGCGGCGACGGCAAAGACGTCGGGCCAGGCCAGGTCGTCGTTGAGTTCGGCCTTGGTGAAGCGGGCGGCGAGCCAGGTGCCGCCGAAGATGCCGACGGCCTTGCCGACGATCAGGCCGAGGACGACGCCGAGCGTCTCGGGCCGGGTGAACACATCGGCCAGGGTGCCGCCGCTGATGCCGACGCCGGCCGAGAACAGGGCGAAGAGCGGCACCGCGAGCCCCGCCGACACCGGCCGCACGAGGTGTTCGATGTGCTCGCCGGGGGAGTGCTCCTCGCCCTCCTTGCGGTGGCAGCGCAGCATCAGACCCATCGCGACACCGGCGATGGTGGCGTGGACGCCGCTGTTGTACATCAGGCCCCAGATGACGAGCGCGAGGGGGATGTAGATGTACCAGCCCCGTACGCCCTTCCTGAGCAGCAGCCAGAAGGCGGCCAGCCCGACGACGGCTCCGCCGAGGGCGGCGAAGTTGATGTCGCTGGTGAAGAACACCGCGATGATCAGGATCGCGAACAGGTCGTCGACCACGGCCAGCGTGAGCAGGAAGGCGCGCAGCGCGGAGGGCAGCGAGGTCCCGATGACCGCGAGTACGGCGAGCGCGAACGCGATGTCCGTAGCGGTCGGTACGGCCCAGCCGTCAAGGGATCCGTTGCCGAAAGTGTTGACCAGTGCGTAGACGAGCGCCGGGACGGCCATGCCGCACAGGGCCGCGATCACGGGCAGTGCGGCGGCCTTGGGGTCGCGCAGCTCTCCGGCGACGAGTTCACGCTTGAGCTCGATGCCGGCCACGAAGAAGAAGATGGCGAGCAGCCCGTCGGCCGCCCAGTGCTGTATGGAGAGGTCGAGCCCGAGCGAGCTGATGCCCAGATGGAAGCCGCGGACCGACTCGTAGCTGGACCCCAGCGTGTTCGCCCAGATCAGCGCGGCGATCGCGGCCACGAGCAGCAGGACGCCGCCGACGGTCTCCGCACGCAGCGCCTCCGCCACGAAGTTGCGCTCGGGGAGGGAGAGGCGGCGCAGGAACTTCGGCTTGCTGGGGGTGGGTGTGGCCACGAGGGCGACCTCCGGTCGGTTCGGCGGGCATGACTGAACTCGTTGCCGACCAGACTTCCCGGCGCACCTGACCTTCTTGTCGCGTCATTGACGCTTTCCTTACTTTACCTAACTTTACCGAGCGGTGCGTCGCCCGGGTGAATCCGGTGATCATCACCGTAGGGGCACGGCATCCGTACGGCGCGCGAGAAGAGTCCGACCGGGGCCGGGCCGGCACGCACAGGGGCCCGGCCGCGTGCGCGGCCGGGCCCCTGGAACGACGCTGCCGGTCAGTCCTCGCTGGAGGCGCTGGGGAGCTTGGTCTGGATGAGGTCCATGACCGAGGAGTCGGTCAGGGTCGTGACGTCACCCAGTTCGCGGTTCTCGGCGACGTCGCGGAGTAGACGGCGCATGATCTTGCCGGAGCGGGTCTTGGGCAGCTCGGCGACCGGCAGGACGCGCTTGGGCTTGGCGATCGGGCCGAGCGCGGAGCCGACATGGGCGCGCAGTTCCTCGACCAGGCCCTCGTCCTCGGCGTTGGCCGTTCCGCGCAGGATCACGAAGGCGACGATGGCCTGTCCGGTGGTCTCGTCGGCGGCGCCGACCACGGCGGCCTCGGCGACCGAGGGGTGCGAGACCAGCGCGGACTCGACCTCGGTCGTCGAGATGTTGTGGCCGGAGACGAGCATGACGTCGTCGACCCGGCCGAGCAGCCAGATGTCGCCGTCGTCGTCCTTCTTGGCGCCGTCGCCCGCGAAGTACTTGCCCTCGAAGCGCGACCAGTACGTGTCGATGAAGCGCTGGTCGTCGCCCCAGATGGTGCGCAGCATGGACGGCCACGGCTCGGTCAGGACGAGGTAGCCGCCCCCGCCGTTGGGGACCTCGTGGGCCTCGTCGTCGACCACGGTCGCGGAGATGCCGGGCAGCGCGCGCTGGGCTGAGCCGGGCTTGGTCTCGGTGACGCCGGGCAGCGGCGAGATCATCATCGCGCCGGTCTCGGTCTGCCACCAGGTGTCCACGATCGGGCACTTGTCGGCGCCGATGTGCTTGCGGTACCACATCCAGGCCTCGGGGTTGATCGGCTCGCCGACCGACCCCAGGACCCGCAGACTGCTCAGGTCGAACTTGGCGGGGATGTCGTCGCCCCACTTCATGAACGTACGGATCGCGGTGGGCGCGGTGTAGAGGATCGTCACGCCGTACTTCTGCACGATCTCCCAGAACCGCCCCTGGTGCGGGCTGTCCGGGGTGCCCTCGTACATGACCTGGGTCGCGCCGTTGGCGAGCGGCCCGTAGACGATGTAGGAGTGCCCGGTGACCCAGCCGATGTCGGCGGTGCACCAGTAGACGTCGCTCTCGGGCTTCAGGTCGAACACCGCGTGGTGGGTGTACGCGGCCTGGGTGAGGTAGCCGCCGGAGGTGTGCAGGATGCCCTTGGGCTTACCCGTAGTACCCGAGGTGTACAGGATGAACAGCGGGTGCTCGGCGTCGAATGCGATGGGCGTGTGCTCCACCGACTGGCGGGCCACAATGTTGTCCCACCACACATCGCGGGTGTCGTCCCACGCCACATCCTGCCCGGTGCGGCGTACGACCAGGACGTGCTCCACCTGCGGGCAGCGGGCGACGGCGTCGTCGATGGCGGGCTTCAGGGCGGACGGCTTGCCGCGTCGGTAGCCGCCGTCGGCGGTGATGACGAGCTTGGCGTCGGCGTCCTGGATGCGCGAGGCGACGGCGTCGGCGGAGAACCCGCCGAACACGACGGAGTGCGCGGCGCCGATCCGGGCGCAGGCGAGCATCGCGACGGCCGCCTCGGGAATCATCGGCAGATACACCGCGACCCGGTCGCCGGCCTGAACTCCCAGCTCGGTCAGGGCGTTGGCGGCCCTTGACACCTCGTCCTTGAGCTCGGCATAAGTCAGCGAGCGGCTGTCACCGGGCTCGCCCTCGAAGTGGATGGCGACCCGGTCGCCGTTCCCGGCCTCGACATGACGGTCGACGCAGTTGTACGCGACGTTCAGCTTGCCGTCGGCGAACCACTTCGCGAACGGCGGGTTCGACCAGTCAAGGGTCTCGGTCGGCTCGGTGGCCCAGGTCAGGCGCCGGGCCTGCTCGGCCCAGAAGCCCAGCCTGTCCGCCTCGGCCCGCTCGTACGCCTCCGCGGTCACGTTGGCATTCGCGGCCAGCTCGGAAGGCGGCGCGAACCGCCGCTCCTCCTTGAGCAGGTTGGCCAGGCTTTCGTTGCTCACGACATCTCCCTTTCCCAGGGCGTCCTCTGTGCGTATGTGTCCCGGGCCATAGCTCATCAGGCCAGCGGCCGGGTGACAAGGGCCTCCAGGAAATTGGTTTAGACCTATAGAGGTTCCTGGTCACCGCCATGACGCGGGTACGGCCTCTCCCGGGGGCGGGAGAGGCCGTACGCGGTCGGGCGGGCGCGTCAGGTTCAGGCGTGCGTGTCCTCCAGGAGGTTGACGCCGACGCCCTCGAAGACCTCTTCGTGGTCGTCCGCGGACAGCAGATAGGCCTGCGCCTCGCCGACGTGGAAGTACATCCCGTTCAGCGCGAGCGTGCCGGCCGCGAGTGCCCGGGCCACCGATTCGTGCTGCCGCAGATGGTCCAACTGCTGGACGACGTTGGTCAGACAGAGCTGCTCCACGGCGTCGGCGGGCAGCCGCCCGGCGATCCTGGCCCAGGCGTACCGCCTGCTCGCCATCCGCTCCAGGCTCGGGCGGCCGTGCCGCAGCCAGCGGCGCAGCGGCGTCATCGGTGCGTCGGGACGGCCGTTGAGCAGCGCCTGCATCGCGCCGCAGCCGGAGTGCCCGCAGACGGTGATCGACTGGACCTGGAGGATGTCCACGGCGTACTCGATGGCCGCGGCCACCGAGTCGTCCGCGCCCGGCGCGCCCTCGGCACCCGGTGGCGGCACCAGGTTGCCGATGTTGCGCACGGTGAAGAGGTCGCCCGGGCCGCTAGCGGTGATCATGCTGGTGACCAGGCGGGAGTCCGCGCAGGTGATGAAGAGCTGCTGCGGGCGCTGGCCCTCACGGGCGAGCCGGGCCAGCTCGTCACGTACCAGGGGAGCGGTGTTGCGCTGGAACGAGCTGAGCCCGCTGGCCAGTTGGTGGCCGTGGGTGCGCTGCGCCGGCTGCTCGTGGCAGTGGTGGTTGCGCCACGGCGTCCACGGGCGGCAGCAGCTCTGCGTGGCGGAGGCCGGCTCGGCGACCTTGGCCCCTGCGCGCCCGGTGATCCGTACCTTGCCGCCGCGTGCGTGGTGCGTGCCCTGCCAGCTCTGAAGCGCCTCGAAGGCGGCGTGATCCATGAATGACCCGTCCAACTCCACGATGGTGTCCGCTCCTTGGGGAACATGGCCGAGCGCCCGGGTCAGTCGGGGCACGGCGAGAAACGTCAACTGGCCGCGGGCACGCACCAGATAGGTGCCGTCGGCCTCCTTCTCGGTGATGATCCGGGTGCGCGAGAGCCGGTGCAGTGCGACGGCCACGGCCACCGCGATGCCCAGAAGCACTCCTTGCAGCACCCCGAGCACGAGCACTCCGCCGATGGACGCCACGTAGACCAGGAATTCACGGTGTTTGTGGACATTGCGGATGTGCGCGAAGTTGACCATCTGGATGCCGACCATCATGACGAGCGCGGCGAGCGCGGCCAGCGGGATCCACTCCAGGACGGTCACCAGCAGCCCGGCCGCGAGCAGCACCCACACGCCGTGCAGCACGGTGGAGGCCCGACCGGTCGCGCCGGCCCGGACGTTGGCGCTGCTGCGCACCGCTCCGCCCGACACGGGCATGCCGCCGAGCAGCCCGGACACGGCGTTGGCGATGCCCTGGCCGCGCAGTTCGCGGTCGAGGTCGGCACGCGGGACGGTGCAGTCCGGCCGCTCGGCGGCCAGCCGGTCCACGGCGACCGCGGAGAGCAGCGACTCCAGGCTCGCGACGAGCGTCACGGTGAGCACCGCGGTGAGGATTCCGAGCACCGGGCCGTGCGGCAGCTCGGGCAGTACGTGCGAGCCCCAGGAGGGCAGTTCGACCCGGGCGATCCCGGGCGCGGCGAAGGCGGCCACGCCGGTGGCCACCACGACACAGGCGAGCGCGGCCGGGATCCGGCGCAGCCCCCTCCCGATCCGCCCGGGCAGGCGCGGCCACAGCAGGAGGACGGCGAGGGTCAGCGCGCCGATGAGCGGCGCGGCGGGGCGGACCTGGGCCAACTGTCCTGGCAGAGCGAGGGCGTTGGCCACGGCGGAGCTCTGCGGGGAGCCGCCTAGGACGATGTGCAGCTGGGCGAGCGCGATGGCGGCGCCGATGCCGGCGAGGGTGCCGTGCACGATGGCGGGGCTGACCGCGAGCGCTGAGCGCGCCGCTTTCAGGGAGCCCAGGGCGACTTGGAGCAGGCCCGCGCACACGGTGATGGCGCAGGTGGTGCGCCAGCCGTAGGCCTGGATCATCTCGGCGGACACCACGGTCAGTCCGGCCGAGGGACCGCTCACCAGCAGGCGTGAGCCGCCGAGCAGACCGGCGACGATTCCGCCGATGCCGGCGGCGACGAGGCTGGCTTCCAGGGGGGCGTTGATGGCGACGGCGAGGCCGAGCGACATCGGGACGGCGAGCAGGAAGACGGTGATGGACGCCGACAGATCGGCGCCCTTGATGCGAAAGCGGTTCCCGGAACCGTCTCCGTCGGGCATCGCTTTGCGCGGTCGTCGGATGCGGTGCGGGCGAGCTGGGGGCTGGGCGCGAGTGGGTACGCAAGCAGGCATGTTCCCGTCTCCTCCGGGGCAGCGCGGTCGCGGAACGTGGGGTCGCGGCCGTGGGTCACGGCAGTGCAGCGGCGGGATTCTCAACTCTCGGTAAACGAATCGTAATGCAGAGTAAAGCGCCTTACTTCGCATTTAGGGCATTCGGGGCAACGATTCACTCCAGAGGGTGAATAGAACGCTTTTCGTGCGGCTTGTCGTACCTTCGGCGTTCACCCTCCGTGCGACTTTTGCGGCGCCGTGACGGCATTCAACGCACATAACCGCAAGGAAGAGGTGGGCGGATGATCGCCGCCACGCACGCCACCAAGAGGATCGCCGCCGGTGTCATCGCCGCGGCACTGGCCGTCGGAGCCGCCGGCTGCTCCTCCGGAACCACTCCGGCCAAGCCGGGTGCTCCGGGCCGCCAGGGCGCCGCCGCCCCCAATCTGACCCCGCACCTCATCGGGGACGGCTCGACCGCCTATACCGGGTTGCAGCCGCACCTGCTCAAGGCCCAGAAGCTGAAACCGGGGCAGCAGCCGCCGCAGTTCGTGGTGTTCTCCTGGGACGGCGCCGGCGAGGACAGCCAGAAGCTCTTCTCGCACTTCCGCCAGGTCGCCAAGGAGTCCAACGCGACCATGACGTACTTCCTGAGCGGCGTGTACATGCTCCCGGACGCGAAGGCGAAGCTGTACACCGCGCCCAAGCACTCCGCGGGCACCTCGGACATCGGTTTCAACGACCTCAAGGGAATCCAGGACACCGTCACCCAGCTGCGCGACGCGTGGCAGGAGGGCAACGAGATCGGCACCCACTTCAACGGCCACTACTGCGGGCCCGACGGCGGCGTCGGCACCTGGTCGGTGGACGAGTGGAAGAGCGAGATCGCGCAGGCCAAGTCGTTCGTGAAGAACTGGAAGACGAACTCCGGCCTGAAGGCGGAGGAGCCGCTTCCGTTCGACTACGACAAGGAACTCATCGGCGGCCGCACCCCGTGTCTGGAGGGCCGCAAGAACTTCGTCGCGGCGGCCGGCCAGCTGGGCTTCCGCTATGACACCAGTGCCGTCAACGACCAGGTCTGGCCGAAGAAGAACGACAACGGCGTCTGGGACCTGTCGATGCAGCTGGTGCCTGTCCCGGGACGGGGCTTCGAGACCCTGTCCATGGACTACAACTTCTACATGAACCAGTCCAACGCGATGACCGGTGACGCCGATCAGCACGAGTACTGGGGCAACCAGATGCGCGACGGCCTCCTCCAGGCCTTCGACCGCTCCTACGCGGGCAACCGCGCCCCGTTGATCGTCGGCAACCACTTCGAGTCCTGGAACGGCGGCGCCTACATGAAGGCCGTCGAGGAGACCATCAGGACGGTCTGTGTGAAGCGCGACGTGCACTGCGTCTCGTTCCGCCAGCTCGCCGACTGGCTGGACGCCCAGGACCCGGCCGTGCTCGCCAAGTTCAACTCGCTGAAGGTGGGCGAGGCGCCGAAGGGCGGCTGGGCGGCCCTGGAGGGCGCCCAGCCCGCGGCTCCGGCCAAGCCGGTGGCCCCGCTGAAGCCGGCGGAGCCCGCCGTCAGGCAGGCTGCGGCTCACTGACCTCGTCGAGCAGCCGCTCGCTCAGTACGAAGCCCGGGTCGACCTGCGCGGCCAGGTCGGCCCCGGTCTTCGCATTGCCCCAGCTCTCCGCGTTCTTCAGATGGAAGTGCACCATCTGCCGCGTGTAGCGGTCCCAATCGCGGTGGGCGTACGAATCGTCGGCCGCGTTCTGCAACGTCTGAAGAGCCAGCCGGTTGTCGGCCTCCAGGAGCTCGAAGCGGGACGGGCGGCCCTTCTCCATGGCGCGCACCCAGTCGGAGTGGCCCACCGTGACCAGCAGGTCGTCGCCGACCTCGGCGCGCAGGAAGTCCACGTCGTCCTGGCTCTGCACCTTGTTGCCGACGACCTTGAGCGCGACCCCGTAGTCCCGGGCGTACTCCTTGTACTGGCGATAGACCGAGACGCCCTTGCGGGTCGGCTCGGCCACCAGGAACGTCATGTCGAAGCGCGTGAACATGCCGGAGGCGAACGAGTCGGAGCCCGCCGTCATGTCGACGACCACGTACTCGTCCACTCCGTCCACCAGGTGGTTCAGGCACAGCTCGACCGCGCCGACCTTCGAGTGGTAGCAGGCCACCCCCAGGTCGGACTCGGTGAAGGGCCCGGTCGCCATCAGGCGGATGTCCCCGTCGTCCAGGGCGACCCGGCGGGCGCACGCCTCGTACACCGGGTTCGCCTCGCGCACCCGCAGCAGCCGGGAGCCGTGACCGGGCGGGGTCGTCTTGATCATTGTCTCGGTGGAGGCGATCCGGGGGTTGGTGCCCCGCAGGTACTCCTTGATGAGCGGCAGGTGCGCGCCCATCGCGGGCAGCGCGGCGGCCTCCTCGTCGTCGAGCCCGAGCGCGGCCCCGAGGTGCTGGTTGATGTCGGCGTCGACCGCGACGACGGCGGCCTCGTTGGCGGTGAGGTGGCGGATGAAGAGCGAGGACAGCGTCGTCTTGCCGCTGCCGCCCTTCCCCACGAAAGCGATCTTCATGTTCACCAACGGTAATCGCATGGTGGCGGTAAGTATGCAAGGCGAGTGAAGAAGACCACTCGAAGGTGGGGCGCGGCTTGCGGACGCGTAGCCTCCTTACCTATGAGTACGAACGCCGCTGACCCTCTTGTCGCCCTTGGCGGGCTGCCGGGCGTCCCGGACGCCGTGGACTCCGTGCGCAAGGCCGTGGACCGGGTCTACGGGCATCGCGTGATGCGGCGCCGCAGCAACGAGATCACCTCGGAGGCGGCGCTGCGCGGGGCCCGTGGCAGTGCGGCCCTGTCCGGCGCGGACTGGGCCCTGGAAGAGGTGCGGCGTCGCACCGACTTCGGTAGCGAGCCCGAGGCGCGAACGGTCGGCGCGGCCCTGCGGTTGACGGCCGAGGCGGGGCAACTCCTGTCCATCTGGCGGCAGTCGCCCCTGCGGGTGCTGGCCCGGCTGCATCTGGTCGCGGCCGCGGACGCCGGTGACGCGGTGGGTCGGCCGAGGCAGGCCGGCGAAACGGTGGACGAGCCCCTGATCGAACTCCCGCTGCCTGACGCTGACGAGGTGGCCGACCGTCTGGAGGGGCTCTCGCGGCTGATCATCGCGGGCGGTGCGGCCCCGGCACTGGTGACCGCCGCCATCGTGCACGGCGAACTGCTCGCGCTGCGGCCCTTCGCCTCGCACAACGGCCTTGTCGCGCGCACCGCCGAGCGCATCGTGCTGATCGGCAGCGGCCTCGACCCCAAGGCGGTCTGCCCGTCCGAGGTCGGCCATGCTGAATTGGGCCGGGCGGCCTACGCGGCGGCGCTCGACGGATACGTCTCGGGCACCCCGCAGGGCATGGCGGCCTGGATCACCCACTGCGGCAAGGCCGTGGAGCTGGGTGTGCGCGAGTCGACGGCGGTGTGCGAGGCGCTCCAGCGCGGCGCGGCCTAGGCCCTGGGCGGCGAAGTCCGCCCGCGGGGGCGGGAAAAGGGTTGCGGCGGTATCGATGTCCGATACCGCCGCTGGCATGTCCACCGTGTTACCAAGCGTCCTCGAATGTTGCCCATCAGGCCGGGATTCTCTGCCCGTTCACCTGGTGCGGCTGGCCCGTAATCGACGGGTCGACGTCGCGTGGGTGCTCGATGTTCATGCTCGGTCCGTGGGGCCTTTATTGCGTAGAAGGTGATCCTCTCGGATGTCCCAGGTCTCGCGGGCCGTTGAGTCCTTTCTACTCCCGTACGCCGAGAAGCGAAACCCCTGACCACAGTTCTTTACTTTTAGGTTCAAATACGGGCGAAACGGGCGTCTGTTTCCCGGTGTTTCGCAGAGACTTCGAGGTGCTCCCCGGGCGTGCGCGGGCTCACGCGGAGGTACCGCCACGTCGTCGGCTGGCGTACCAGACCACGCCGGCGGTGGCGGCGGCCGCGCCGGCCGCCGCCACGAGGAGCGCCGAGCGCGGCGGCATCTTGATGGCGGGCAGCCGTTGCTTGAGGCTGACCGGCTTGCTGAAGACGAGAACCGGCCATTGTCGGGCGGTCGCTTCGCGGCGCAGCGCCCGGTCGGGGTTGACGGCGAAGGGGTGGCCGACGGACTCCAGCATGGGGACGTCGGTCGCCGAATCGCTGTAGGCGTAGCAGCGCGCGAGGTCGTACCCCTCGGACGCGGCCAGCTCCTTGACGGCCTCGGCCTTCGTCGGCCCATAGGCGTAGTACTCGACGTCCCCCGTGAAGCAGCCGTCCGAGCCGACCACCATTCTGGTGGCCACCACCCGGTCGGCGCCCAGCAGTTCACCGATCGGTTCGACGACCTCGGCCCCCGAGGTCGACACGATCACCACGTCCCGGCCCGCGGCGTGGTGCTCCTCGATGAGGGAGGCGGCCTCGTCGTAGATGATCGGGTCGATCAGATCGTGCAGGGTCTCGGCGACGATCTCCTTGACCTGCTGGACGTTCCAGCCCTTGCAGAGAGCGGACAGATACTCGCGCATCCGCTCCATCTGGTCGTGGTCGGCGCCGCCCGCGAGGAATACGAACTGGGCGTACGCAGTGCGCAGTACGGCGCGGCGGTTGATCAGCCCTCCTTGATAGAAGGACTTGCTGAACGTCAGCGTCGACGACTTGGCAATGACTGTCTTGTCCAAGTCGAAGAAGGCGGCGGTGCGCGGCAACGAGTGGTTTTCCACGAGCCCGAGCATAGGCGCCCACCATTCGGCGTAAGCTGAGGCGCGTGGGTTTGCCTGAGAAGGCTCTCGGGTACACCATGGAAGTCACGGATCGTTCGCGACCGTGCTAACCCGGTCCGGCTCCTCCCCCCCCGAGTCAGACCGTGGGGACGACCCCCGCTCTCCCCCCCGGCGGGGGTCGTCGCATGTCCGGATGCGTTTTCGGTCCTTGAGTCCGATCGTCGTCCCCCTCCCTCCCGTTTCCACGCGCTCGCGTGCGCCGCCCGCCCCTGCCCGAGACTCGTAACTCAGCGTAGCCGTTGTGCTGCGCTCCGGAAGTCGCCGGTATGGGTGAACGGGATATTCACAACGTCGATGTTGTCCACAGATTTGGATCAAGATCCACATCATTTCGGGCCTCCCTCCACCGTGATTCCAGTGCGCGAAGAACGCGGACACGGGAATCGCAAGGAGAGGGGCCGGAAATCGTGGACGGAGTCATGGCTTCCGAACGACCGTCGGGCGCGGAAGGCCGGCGCGGCGGACCGCTGATCGTGACCGAGGACGAGGAACTGCTGGATGATCTGCTGCGGCTGTGCGCGGCCGCCGGCACCGAACCCGAGGTCTGCCACGGGGTGCCCGACCGCAGGGGCGGTTGGGAGAGCGCACCCCTGGTCCTGGTCGGCGACGACGCGGCGCCCCGGCTGCTCGGCGCGGCCCGCAGACGCGGGGTGCTCCTGGTGGGCCGGGATCAGGACAGCCCCGGGGTGTGGCAGGCGGCGGTCGAACTCGGCGCGGACCATGTGCTGCGGCTGCCCGACGCCGAACCGTGGCTCGTCGACCGGATCGCGGACGCGGCCGAGGGGGTGGGCCGCCCCGCCCTGACCGTCGGAGTGATCGGCGGACGCGGCGGCGCCGGCGCCTCCACTCTGGCCTGCGCCCTCGCGGTGACGGCCGCCCGCTCGGGCCGGCGCACGATGCTGATCGACGGCGACCCGCTCGGCGGTGGCCTCGATGTGCTGCTCGGCGGGGAGCAGACCGAGGGCCGCCGCTGGCCGGATTTCGCCGCTTCGCGCGGGCGGGTCGCGGGCGGCGCCCTGGAGGAATCCCTGCCGCACCTGCACCACTTGAGGGTGCTCAGCTGGGACCGCGGGGACTGCGTGGTGATCCCGGGTGAGGCGATGCGTGCCGTGCTCGCGGCGGCCCGGCGGCGCGGCGGAGTCGTCGTCGTGGACCTGCCCCGCCGGGTCGACGACGCGGTGGTCGAGGCGCTCGCCCAACTGGACCTGGGTCTGCTCGTCGTCCCGGCCGAGCTGCGCGCGGTCGCGGCGGCGGGTCGCGTCGCGGCCTCGGTCGGCATGGTGCTGAGGGATCTGCGCGCGGTCGTGCGCGGCCCGTACGCCTCCGGGCTCGACGAACAGTGGGTGGCCGACGCCCTGAGGCTGCCTCTGGCAGGTGAACTCCCGGTGGAATCGGGGCTGTTGGAGGCGCAGGAGGGCGGGTCTCCGCCGGGCGGCGCGGCCCGGGGGCCATTGGCCAGATTCTGCACGGCGTTCTGGGACCAGGCGCTCACCGGAGGCCTCACCGGCGGAGCGGCGTCATGAACGCGGGCCGGCCCGCCACGGGCGCCCCGACGCCGGGCGGTGGCGGAGCATGGTCCGCGGGAGCCACCCTGCGGGACGCCGGGCCACCGCTCCTGGACGCCGTACGGCAACGGCTCGCCGAGAGCGGAGCCGAACCCACACCGGCCAGGGTCGCCGCGGCCCTGCGCGCCCAGGGGCGGCTGCTCGGCGACGCCGAAGTGCTGGGCGGGGCACAGGAGCTGCGGTCCGAGCTGGTGGGGACAGGACCGCTGGAACCACTGCTCGCCGACCCGGACGTCACGGACGTCCTGGTCTCCGCGCCCGACCGGGTGTGGGTCGACCGGGGTGCTGGACTCGAACTGACCGGGATCCGCTTCGCGGACGCGGTGGCCGTGCGGCGACTGGCCCAGCGCCTCGCCGCGGTGGCGGGCCGCAGGCTCGACGACGCGCGGCCCTGGGTGGACGCCCGTCTCCCCGACGGCACCCGGATGCACGCCGTCCTCGACCCCATCGCCGTCGGCTCGGCCTGTCTCTCGCTGCGCGTGGTGCGACCCCGGGCGTTCTCGCTGGCCGAGCTGACCGCGGCGGGGACGGTGCCGCCCGGTGGCGAGCGGCTGCTGCGGGCCCTGATCGAGGCCCGGGTGTCGTTCCTGGTGAGCGGCGGCACGGGCACGGGCAAGACCACGCTGCTTTCCACCCTGCTCGGCCTGGTCGGCCGGGGCGAGCGGATCGTACTGGCCGAGGATTCCGCCGAGTTGAGGCCCGACCACCCGCATGTGGTGCGCCTCGAATCGCGGCCCGCCAATCAGGAGGGCGCGGGTCTGGTGACCCTGCGGGATCTGGTGCGCCAGGCACTGCGGATGCGGCCGGACCGCCTGGTCGTCGGCGAGGTGCGGGGCGCCGAGGTGACCGATCTGCTGGGCGCCCTGAACACGGGACACGAAGGGGGCTCCGGCACGGTTCATGCCAACTCGGCCGCCGACGTCCCCGCTCGGCTCGAAGCACTGGGCACGGCGGCCGGGCTCGACCGGGCCGCACTGCACAGCCAGTTGGCGGCCGCCCTCTCGGTGGTGGTCCATCTGGTACGCGACCGGGCCGGGCAGCGCCGGATCGCCGAGGTGCGCGTCCTGGAGCGCGACGGGGCGGGCCTGGTGAGGACGGTGCCCGCGCTGCGGTGGGGCGCGGCGGGATTCGTACGGGACTCGGGCTGGGAGCGGCTGCGGGCGCTGATCGGCGGTGCGTGGTGACGGGTCTCTCGCTGGAACCGCCCACTTGGGCGGCGCTGTGCGCGGGGGCGGCGGCATGGCTGTGGATGGGCCAGGACCAGGGGATGCGCCGGGCACGGTTGATCTTCGCGGGCGCCGGAGCCGAAGGCGGGGGCTTGGAGGACGGCGGAGGGGCGGGCGTGCCGGGCGCGGGGGCCGAGTTCAAGGCCTCGCGGCTCGGGCGGTGGTTGCACAAGGAACGGAGCAGGGCGCGTCGGCGGATGGAGTGGCTGTGCCTGCCGGTGGGGCTGATGATCGCCCTCCTGGGCGGGTCGGTGCTGCCGTTGGTGGCCGCGGCGGTGGCGGTGCCACTGGTCGGGAAGCGGCTACGGGCCGGCGAGCGTGAGCGGGCCAGGGCGCGGCGGGCCGACGAGGTGATCGCCTGGTGTGCCGCGGTGGCCGGAGAGCTGCGCGCGGGCCGTCAGCCCGGGCGGGCCCTGGTCGCGGCCACCCGGGGGTCGGTGGCCCTGGGCGCTGCGACGGCGCCGGTGGTGGCGGCGGCCGCGTACGGCGGCGATGTGCCGGGGGCGCTGCGGGAGGCGGCCGGGGAACCGGGCGCCGAGGGGCTGGCCGGCGTCGCCGCGTGCTGGCAGGTCGCCGTGGACGGCGGAGCGGGGCTCGCCTCCGGTCTTGAGCGCCTGGAAGGCGTGCTGCGGGCCGAGCGGGAACAACAGGAGTCCCTGCGCTCCGAGTTGGCGGGCCCGCGCACCACGGTGCTGCTCCTCGCGTGCCTGCCGGCCCTGGGCCTGGTGCTCGGCACGGCGATGGGCGCGAGCCCGCTGAAAGTACTGCTGCACAGCGCCGCCGGCTTCGGCTGCCTCGCCGTGGCCGCTGTGCTGGAGGCGGCCGGAGTGTGGTGGGCGGCGCGGATCGTACGGGCGGGGGAGGGGCGATGACCCTGCTCGGGCCGGATCCGGATGCTGTCCCTGGGCGAATGGCTCGGTCCGGGATGGACGTTGTCCACGGGGGGATGCCCCTGCTCGGGCCGGATGTTGTCCACAGGCTGGGGGCGGTGGCGGGGGCGGTCGGGCTCGCCCTGTGGGTGGCCGTGGGCCTGGCCAGGCGCCGCGAGGAGCACAGGACGCGGCGACGGATGGCCGTACTGCTGGCCCTTGAGGCGCTGCGCCCGCCCCCGCGCCGACGCTGGAGCCCGGCGTGGTCGGCCCGCGCGCAGCAATGGGGGCTTCCATTGGGGGCGTTGGCGTCCGCTTACGTCCTGGTGGGCGGGTTGATGGGGGTCCTGGCCGGCCTCGCGGCGGCGTACGGGGCCCGGGCGTGGGGGCGCCGGCGCCGGGCCGAGGGGGACGGTGCCGAGGCGAGAAGGGCCGCTGCCCGCGAACTCCCGCTCGCAGCAGATCTGTTGGCCGCCTGCCTGGCGGCCGGGGCCGGACCGGGCGAGGCGGCGGGGGCGGTGGGCGCCTCACTGGCCGGGCCCGTCGGCACCCGCCTGGGGCAGGTCTCGGCCGAGCTTCGTATGGGTGGTGAACCGGCAGCCGCGTGGGGGCGGTTGGGGGCGATACCAGGGGCGTCCGAGCTGGCCCGCTGCCTGGAGCGGGCCGCCTCCTCCGGGGCCCCCGCGGCGGCGCCCGTCGCACGGGTCGCCGAGCGCTGCCGAGCCGAACGCACCCGCCGGGCGGCGGCGCGGGCCAGACGCGCGGGAGTGCTGATCACCGGCCCGCTGGGCCTGTGCTTCCTGCCCGCGTTCCTGGCGGCGGGGGTGGCCCCGGTGGTGATCGGCCTGGCGGGCGGGCTGCTCCGGCGGTGAGCGCGGTCCTGCGAATGAGGGGCGGCGCTGGACGCAGTCACGCGAACCGGCGCCGCTGGCGGGTGCGGTCACGCGGATGAGCGCCGGTGGTCGGCGCGCAGGCGAACGAGTAGGCAGACACGGCTGATCAACAGCCATATACAGAGAGCGAGTTGAGGAAGATGAACGCAATCATGAACCGGCAGGCCGCCGCAGTCGAGCGGCGGATGCGGCGCTGGGGTACCGCTCTGCGGCGCCGGGCGCGGGGCGACGCGGGGATGTCCACGTCCGAGTACGCCGTGGGAACGCTGGCGGCCTGCGCTTTCGCGGCGATCCTGTACAAGGTCGTCACCAGCGACGGGGTCGTGACCGCGCTGACCGGCCTGGTCACCAAGGCGCTCGATGTGCAGTTCTGAGCGGGGTGACGCGCGGCGGCGCCGGAGGGATCGGGGCGACCGGGGGTTCGTGACGGCCGAGACGGCCGTGGCGACCCCGGCCCTGGTGGGGTTCGCGCTCGCGCTGCTCTGGGCGCTCACGGCGGCCTCCGCGGAGATCCGCTGCGTGGACGCGGCCAGGGCCGGGGCCCGCGCGGCGGCCCGTTCCGAACCGGAGGCGGTCGCGGTGGCGGCGGCCCGATCGGCGGCGCCGAAGGGCGCCACCGTCACTGTGCGGAGGGCCGGGGAGCTGTGGCGGGTCCGGGTGGAGTCCGCAACGCCGGGGCCGCGCCACCTGGCCCTGACGCTCAGTGCGGAGGCGGCCGCCCTGGCCGAGGACACGGTGGGGGAGGCGCTGTGAACGGGCGGCCGTGGAGCGCGTGGAGCGCGTGGAGCACGTGGAGTACGTGGAGTACGTGGAGCGCTTCGGGGCGACGACGAGTACGGGCCCGCGCCGACGGGCCGACGTTGATCGGGAGGCGGATCGGCCGGTCGGCGGCGATCGGGAGGCGAGAGGGCCGACCGGCAGTGATCGGGAGGCAGGAGGGCCGGCTCGCGGTGGCCGGAGGACGGGGCGACCGGGGTTCCGCCACCGTATGGGTGGCGCTGACCGCAGCCACCATGTGCGCGGTGTTCGCCGCCGTCCTGTGCCTCGGTCAGGCCATCGCCGCCCGGCACCGGGCCGGCGGGGCCGCCGATCTGGCCGCGCTCGCGGCGGCCGACCGAGCACTGTGGGGTGCGCCGGACGCCTGCGCCAAGGCCCTTGAGGTGGCCCGGGCCCAGGGCGCGGAGCTGGTCCGCTGCACGGTGACGGGAGAGATCGCGGACGTACGGGCGAGGGCCGGGTTCGGTCCGTACCGGCCGAGTGTCAGGGCCCGGGCAGGGCCGCCGCCGGCTCTTGCGGGGCCGGCCCCGGGGCTCCCCGCAGCAGTTCCGTGAGGAGGCGGACGGCACCGCGCTTGTGGAGGGGATCGTTGCCGTTGCCGCACTTGGGCGACTGGATGCAGGACGGGCAGCCCGTTTCGCACTCGCAGGACGCGATCGCCTCGCGGGTCGCGGTCAGCCAGCTCGCGGCGGTGTGGAAGGCGCGCTCGGCGAATCCGGCGCCGCCGGGGTTGCCGTCGTACACGAAGACCGTCGGCAGCAAGGTGTCCGGGTGCAGCGGGACGGAGACGCCCCCGATGTCCCAGCGGTCGCAGGTGGCGAAGAGCGGCAGCATCCCGATGGAGGCGTGCTCGGCGGCGTGCAGGGCGCCGCCGAGGATCTCCGGGTTGATCCGGGCGGCATCGAGCTGGTCCTCGGTGACCGTCCACCACACGGCCCGGGTGCGCAGGGTGCGGGGCGGCAGGTCGAGATTGGTCTCGCCCAGCACCTCGCCGGTGATCAGTCGGCGGCGAAGGAAGGAGACGACCTGGTTGGTGACCTCGACGGAGCCGTAGCAGAGGCGGCCGGCTCCCCACGGGATCTCGGTGTCGGTGGTCAGGACGGAGATGGAGGTGGTGTCCCTGGCGACGGTCGAATAGGGCGGGCTGGCCTCTTCGACGAGGGCGGCGGAGTCCTCCAGGTCCAGGTGATTCACCAGGTACGTACGGCCCTGGTGGAGGTGGACGGCGCCGTCGTGGACGGCGGTGTGGGCGGCGGACGCGTCGACCGTGCCGAGCAGCCGTCCCGTCGACGCCTCGACGACCTGGACCGGGCGGCCCCCGCCACCCCGGATGTCGGTGAGGTCGGCGGCCCGCTCGCGACGGGTCCAGAACCATCCGCTGCTACGGCGCCGCAGCAGCCCCGCACGCTCCAGCTGCGGCATCAGGTCGGGGCTCGCGGGTCCGAACAGCTCCAGGTCGGCCTCGGTGAGCGGCATCTCGGCGGCCGCCGCGCACAGGTGGGGGGCGAGGACGTACGGGTTGTCCGGGTCGAGCACGGTGGACTCGACGGGCTGCTGGAACAGGGCCTCGGGGTGGTGGACGAGGTAGGTGTCCAGCGGGTCGTCGCGGGCGATCAGGACGGCCAGGGCCCCCTGGCCCGAGCGCCCGGCCCGGCCGGCCTGCTGCCACAGCGAGGCCCGGGTGCCCGGGTAGCCCGCGATGAGGACGGCGTCGAGGCCCGACACGTCGATGCCGAGTTCCAGGGCGGTGGTGGCGGCCAGGCCGAGGAGCTCGCCGGAGTGCAGGGCCTGCTCCAGGGCGCGGCGTTCCTCGGGGAGGTAGCCGCCCCGGTAGGCGGCGACCCGCCGGGCCAGCGTCCGGTCGACCTCGTACAGGCGCTCCTGGGCGATGACGGAGATCAGCTCGGCGCCCCGCCGGGAGCGGACGAAGGCCACCGTGCGGACGCCCTGCACGGCCAGGTCGGTGAGGAGGTCGGCGGTCTCGGCGATGGCGGTGCGGCGTACCGGCGCGCCCTTCTCGCCCGGCAGCTCGGTCAGCGGGGGCTCCCACAGGGCGAAGACCAGCTCGCCGCGCGGGGAGGCGTCGTCGGCGACCTCGACGACGGGCAGGCCGGTCAGGCGGCCCGCGGCGAGGGCGGGCTCGGCGGCGGTGGCCGAGGCGAGCAGGAAGACCGGGTCGGCGCCGTAGCGGGCGCACAGGCGGCGCAGCCGGCGAATGACCTGGGCGACGTGGGAGCCGAAGACACCGCGGTAGGTGTGGCACTCGTCGATGACGACATAGCGCAGGGAGCGCAGGAAGGAGGACCACCTGGGGTGCGAGGGCAGGATGCCCAGGTGCAGCATGTCCGGATTGGTGAGGACGTAGTTGGCGTACTGGCGTACCCATTCGCGTTCCTCGACCGGGGTGTCGCCGTCGTACACGGCGGGCCGGATCGCGTTGCCCAGTGGGGCCGCCAGCGCCTTCACCGAGCGGCGCTGGTCGGCCGCCAGGGCCTTGGTGGGGGCGAGGTAGAGGGCGGTGGCGCCCCGGCCGTTCGGGGCCTCGGAGCCGTCCAGGAGGGTGCTGAGGACGGGCGCCAGATAGGCCAGCGACTTGCCGGAGGCGGTGCCGGTGGCGATCACCACCGACTCGCCGTTCAGGGCGTGCTCGGCGGCGGTGGCCTGATGGGCCCAGGGATGCTCGACGCCGGCCGCCTGAATGGCGTTGATCACTTCCGGGCGGATGAGGTGCGGCCAGACTGCATGACGGCCCGCGCGCGGGGGCAAGTGCTCCGTATGAGTGATGCGCGCAGCCCGGCCCGCCCCTGCGGTGAGCCGGTCGAGGACCGTGCCGGGGTCGGGTCGTTCACCCGTGCTGTCGGCGGGTGTTCTGGGGCGGTGATTCCTGGCCATCGGCACCGAGTGTGTCACTGGCGTAGCGGACAATGGTCCCAAGGCGTCGTGCATGGCTGCTGGTAAGTGATTGAATGCCATCGCGGCTGGCGATCCGTTCTCTGGCTCCGCCGGGGAGTCTCAGGGGGCGGCCGCTCGATAGCAAGGTGCTGGAGGATCCGTGGACCTGTCCCTGTCGACTCGCAATATGTCCGGGCCTGGTGGCGACCGTACGGTCGTCGAGGTCGGTGGCGAGATTGATGTGTATACCGCGCCCAAGCTGCGCGAGCAGTTGGTCGAGTTGGTGAACGACGGCAGTTACCACCTGGTCGTCGACATGGAGGGCGTGGACTTCCTCGACTCCACCGGCCTGGGCGTGCTCGTCGGTGGGCTCAAGCGCGTGCGCGCGCACGAGGGCTCGCTGCGCCTGGTCTGCAACCAGGAGCGCATTTTGAAGATCTTCCGGATCACAGGGCTCACCAAGGTGTTCCCGATCCACGGCTCGGTCGACGAGGCCGTCAACGCGACCGACTGACGGAGCCGTCCTTCGACGGCTCCGGAGGAAGGACAGGGGCGCCGGGCGGCACTGTGGCCCGGGGCCCCTGAGATGTACGCCCGTACGTTCGAGGGGGATCGCCCATGGCCACCGTTGAACTCCGTTTCAGTGCCCAGCCCGAACACGTCAGGACGGCCCGTCTGGTGGCGGCCGCCGTGGCGCGCCGGGCCGGGGTCGATGAGGCAGTGCTCGACGAGGTCAGGCTCGCCGTCGGCGAGGCGTGCAGCCGTGCTGTCGGGCTGCACCGCTCGCACGGCATCGACGCCCCCGTCCACGTCGTCCTGACCGAGGAGGAGAAGCTCTTCTCCATCGAGGTCGGCGACGAGGTGCCGGGATCGGGCGGCGGTGCGTCGGCGGTGCCGGGCGTGCGCGCCTCCGGGGCCGACGACGGCGACGACGGTGCGGAGGACGAAATGGGCCTCGCCGTCATCAGCGGTCTTGTGGACGATGTGGAGGTCACCTCCGGCGAGTCCGGGGGCGTCATCCGGATGAGCTGGCCGACCACACCGGCCACGGTGCTTCCCTGATCCACTTTTATTCGATATTGAGAGGGGCCCTGCTGAGCAGGGCCTTTTTCATTTCCCACGCCAGATTCGAGCCGCTGGGCATGGATCGTTCCCGGCCGTTCCTAGATCGCTGATCAAGCGTCAATGCTTTTGCCCCATTACCGCTTTCGGGGGCATTTTCGTGACCGGATCTCTCTCTGGTGAACGGATGAAGGTCAATTCCATTTGCGGCGCCCTGTTTTGATCGTGTCCCGCTACCTACAATCCGTCCACATCTTGAGCTCTGAGCGTCAAGGAGGACGAATGGCGGGGCTCTTCAACCCAACGGAACTCGACCACCCCACATCCCTGGCCGCCGCGGTACTGACCGACGGCAACCGGACGATCGTGATCGTCATCGCGGCTGTCGCGCTGGCGGCCCTGATCGTCGCCCAACTGCTGGTCCGCCAGGTTCTCGCCGCGGGCGAGGGCACCGATTCGATGAAGAAGATCGCGGCGGCCGTCCAGGAAGGCGCGAATGCCTATCTCACCCGGCAGTTGCGCACCCTCGGCATCTTCGCCGTCGTGGTGTTCTTCCTGCTGTTCCTGCTGCCGTCCGACAACTGGTCGCAGCGCGTAGGGCGTTCCGTGTTCTTCCTGATCGGCGCCGTGTTCTCGGCGACGACGGGATACATCGGGATGCGTCTCGCCGTGCGCGCGAATGTGCGCGTGGCGGCGGCCGCCCGAGAGGCGACTCCCGCCGAGGGTGAACCCGAAAGGGATCTCACCGCGGTCTCCCACAAGGCCATGAAGATCGCTTTCCGTACGGGCGGCGTCGTCGGCATGTTCACGGTGGGCCTCGGCCTGCTCGGTGCCTCCGTCGTCGTGCTCGTGTACGCGGCCGACGCGCCCAAGGTCCTGGAGGGCTTCGGCCTCGGCGCCGCGCTGATCGCGATGTTCATGCGAGTCGGCGGCGGCATCTTCACCAAGGCCGCCGACGTCGGCGCCGACCTGGTCGGCAAGGTCGAGCAGGGCATCCCCGAGGACGACCCGCGCAACGCCGCGACCATCGCGGACAACGTGGGCGACAACGTCGGCGACTGCGCCGGCATGGCGGCCGACCTCTTCGAGTCGTACGCCGTGACCCTGGTCGCGGCGCTGATCCTCGGAAAGGCGGCGTTCGGCGACTCGGGCCTGGCCTTCCCGCTGATCGTCCCGGCGATCGGCGTGGTCACCGCGATGATCGGCATCTTCGCGGTCGCCCCGCGGCGCGCCGACCGCAGCGGGATGTCGGCCATCAACCGCGGCTTCTTCATCTCCGCGGTGATCTCGCTCGCCCTGGTGGCCGTCGCGGTCTTCGTCTATCTGCCGTCCTCATACGCCAAGTTGAACGGCGTCACGGACGACGTCATCAAGACGCACGACGGCGACCCGCGGATCCTCGCCCTGGTCGCGGTCGCCATCGGCATCGTTCTGGCGGCCCTGATCCAGCAGTTGACGGGATACTTCACCGAGACCACCCGGCGTCCCGTCAGGGACATCGGCAAGTCCTCGCTCACCGGACCCGCCACCGTCGTCCTCGCGGGCATCTCCATCGGCCTCGAATCGGCCGTCTACACCGCCCTGTTGATCGGCCTCGGCGTGTACGGGGCCTTCCTGCTCGGCGGCACCTCGGTCATGCTCGCGCTGTTCGCGGTGGCGCTGGCCGGCACCGGCCTGCTCACCACGGTCGGCGTGATCGTCGCCATGGACACCTTCGGGCCGGTCTCCGACAACGCCCAGGGCATCGCGGAGATGTCCGGCGACGTCCAGGGGGCGGGCGCCCAGGTGCTCACCGACCTGGACGCCGTGGGCAACACCACCAAGGCCATCACCAAGGGCATCGCCATCGCGACGGCCGTCCTCGCGGCCGCGGCGCTCTACGGCTCGTTCAAGGACGCCATCGCCACGGCCGTGGGCGACGTCCACGCCAAGGCGAACGAGCTGACCTTGAGCATGGACATCTCGCAGCCCAACAACCTGGTCGGGCTGATGCTGGGCGCGGCGGTCGTCTTCCTCTTCTCGGGGCTCGCGATCAACGCCGTGTCCCGGTCGGCCGGTGCCGTGGTCTTCGAGGTGCGGCGGCAGTTCCGCGAGCACCCCGGGATCATGGACTACACCGAACAGCCGGAGTACGGGCGGGTCGTCGACATCTGCACGAAGGACGCGCTGCGCGAACTGGCCACCCCCGGCCTGCTCGCGGTGCTCGCGCCCATCGCCGTCGGCTTCACCCTCGGCGTCGGCGCGCTCGGCTCCTATCTGGCGGGCGCGATCGGCACCGGCACCCTGATGGCGGTCTTCCTCGCCAACTCGGGCGGCGCCTGGGACAACGCCAAGAAGCTGGTCGAGGACGGCCACTTCGGCGGCAAGGGCAGTGAGGCCCACGCCGCCACCGTCATCGGCGACACCGTCGGCGACCCCTTCAAGGACACCGCGGGCCCCGCGATCAACCCGCTGCTCAAGGTGATGAACCTGGTGGCGCTCCTGATCGCGCCGGCCATCGTCAAGTTCAGCTACGGCGACGACGCGAACCCGCTGGTCCGGGGCATCGTGGCGGCGCTCGCCATCCTCGTCATCATCGGCGCGGTGTACGTGTCGAAGCGGCGCAGCGTGGCCGTGGGTGACGACGGGAACAACGAGCGGGTCGCGAAGCCTGCGGACCCGGCGGTGGTTTCTTAAGCCACGAGCGGCAAAGGGCGGGCGGGCGGTGGGGTTTGACACACCGTCCGCCCGTTCTGCTTGGTGCAAATGGCTGCAATAGGGGGCAGATCACACGGACGGCAAGCGATTGTCGCCCACTTGGCGTGTATGTTCCGGGGCCGAGAGCCTTGGAAGGGACCAAACCGGTGAACAAGAAGCTTGCAGCCGCACTGTCCGGCGGTGCGGTACTGATCCTGACGCTGTCGGGCTGTAGCGACGACTCCAGCAAGAAGGTCGACGACTGGGCGAAGACCTTCTGCAACTCGGCCCAGCCCCAGTTCAAGAAGATCACCGACGCCAACGCCGCGATCCAGGCGCAGACGCGTGACGACAGCAAGCCGGCCGATGTGCAGAAGACCGACTCGAACGCCTTCCAGCAGATTTCGGACGCCTACAAGGCGCTGGGCTCGGCCGTCGACCAGGCCGGCGCACCGCCGGTCAAGGACGGCGCCACCACCCAGCAGGAGGCCGTCAAGGAGCTGAACGCCTCCTCCGTGGCGTACGCGAACCTGAAGAAGAAGGTCGACGCGCTCAACGCGGGCGACCAGGCGGCGTTCGCCAAGGGCCTGGAGGACATCGCGACCGAGCTCGGCAAGATCAGCTCGACGGGTGACGCCTCGCTGAAGAAGCTGGAGGCCGGCGACGTCGGCAAGGCCATGCAGAAGCAGCCCGGCTGCCAGAAGCAGACGCCGTCCGCCGCCGCCTCGGGCGCGGGCGCTCAGGCCGACAACTCGGCCTCGCCGTCGGCCTCGCCCTCCGGCTCCGCCTCACCCTCGGGTTCCGCGTCGCCCTCCGCTTCGGAGAGCCCCAAGTCGTAGCCCGCAGGCGCCCCTCGCCCGTGGCCCGGCCCCCTCGTGGGACCGGGCCACGGGCGTGATGGGGTGATTGTCGGAGGCAGCGGCCACAATGGCGGGGTGAGTACGACCAGTCTTCCCGCGCCCGGTCACGCAGCCCGCCTGCGCGACGCCCTGCTCGCCGCCGCCTTCACCGCCGACGGCCTGCTCGACCTGCTTGGCGCGCCCGCGTACGCCGCGCTGGCCCGCGGCGAGACCGTCCCCGCCCTGCGCGCCACCCGGGGGCAGCAGCCGCTCGACACGCTGGTGCGGCTCTTCCTGCTCCAGCAGCCCGCCGGGTACGAGAGCGCCCGCGCGGCCCTGCCCCTGGCGGAGGCCATCGAGGACGGCTGGGTGGTGCGCGCCGGCGACGAGGTACGGGCCACGGTGGACGTGCGCCCCTACGGCGGCCCCGACGGGCAGGACTGGTTCATCGTGTCCGACCTCGGCTGCGCGGTCGGCGGCGCCGGCGGGGCGAGCGGGCGCGACGAGGCCATGGTGCTCGGCGTCGGGGGCGCCTCCACCACCCTGGCGGGCATCACGGTCCGCCGGCCCGCGGGCTCCGCCCTCGACCTCGGCACCGGCTCCGGCATCCAGGCGCTGCACGCCGCACAGCACG
This sequence comes from Streptomyces sp. CB01201, assembly GCF_002803085.1. Lineage (GTDB taxonomy): Bacteria > Actinomycetota > Actinomycetes > Streptomycetales > Streptomycetaceae > Streptomyces > Streptomyces hundungensis. Next base: position 219,891 of record NZ_NNBJ01000002.1, read on the forward strand.
CCACCCGCGTCACCGCCACCGATCTGAACCCGCGCGCCCTCGACTTCACCCGGCTCACGCTCGCCCTGTCGGGTGCGCCGGAGGCAGAGTTGCGCACGGGATCGCTGTACGAGCCGGTCGGCGACGAGACGTTCGACCTCATCGTGTCCAACCCGCCCTTCGTGATCTCGCCCGGCGCCCGGCTCACCTACCGGGACGGCGGCATGGGCGGGGACGATCTGTGCCGCACGCTCGTTCAGCAGGCGGGGGAGCGGCTCAACCCCGGCGGATACGCCCAGTTCCTGGCCAACTGGCAGCACGTCGAGGGCGAGGAGTGGCAGGACCGGCTGCGCTCCTGGGTCCCGCGCGGCTGCGATGCCTGGATCGTCCAGCGCGAGGTCCAGGACATCACTCAGTACGCCGAGTTGTGGCTGCGTGACGCCGGGGACCACCACAGCGACCCGGCCCGTTACGCGGAGCGCTACGAGGCGTGGCTGGACGAGTTCGAGGCCCGCAAGACGAAGGCGGTCGGCTTCGGCTGGATCACCCTGCGCCGCACCGACAGCGACCGGCCGTCCATCGTTGCCGAGGAGTGGCCGCACCCGGTCGAGCAGCCGCTGGGCGACGCGGTGCGCGGCCACTTCGAGCGGCAGGACTATCTGCGCCGCCATGACGACGCGGCCCTGCTCGCCGACCGGTTCCGGCTGGCCGACGAGGTGGTGCAGGAGCAGGTGGGCCTGCCCGGCGCCGAGGACCCGGAGCACGTGGTGCTGCGCCAGAACCGCGGCATGCGCCGGGCCACCAAGGTGGACACGGTGGGCGCCGGCTTCGCCGGTGTCTGCGACGGGCAGCTGCCCGCGGGACGGATCCTGGACGCGATCGCCCAGCTGATCGACGAGGACCCGGTGCTGCTGCGGGATCGTACGCCGGAAGCGATCCGCCTCCTGGTGGAGCAGGGCTTCCTGGAGCCCGTGGGGGAGTGAGGACCGGCCGAACTGCCGCTCGGGGCGCGGAGGTTCGCGCCCGGGTGTGACCGACCGGGCGCCCCGGCCGGTCACCCGGCGAAGCCGAGCGGACGAGGCCCGTACGACGGGTGACGTATCCCGGCCGACGCACGCGGCGGACCCGGCCCGGCGGGCGGTGGGCGCCGGAGCAGGGTGGTGCCGGAGAGGGACGAAGGCGACGCGGCCACGCCCGATGGGATGTGGTGTGCGGCGCCGATGTGACGCACGACGCCTCGGGCACGCCCCCGAGGCGCCTCGGGGCGTGGGGATCTGGCTGAAATGTGCATGACCGGGTGACCGTTCACCCGCCGTTCTCCGGGATGCGGCCCCGGCTCTGCCCGGGGGTGCACCGGCCTGGCCAGGATCACGCCCATGAATGCGATGGGTGGGACCGAGGCGGGGCCGGCGGTGTTCGCGGGGGCGGTGTTCGTGCTGTTCGGAGGCGCCCTGCTGCTGTGGACGGCATCCTGTGTGCGCCGCCGGACACCGGTCGCGTACGGCGCTCCTCCCGTATCCGCCGCGGTGCTCGCGAGCGTCTTCGGCGCCGTGTTCCTGCTGCTCGGCGTGTGGTGCTTCGCTCACATCTAGCCCGAAAGGGGATGAAACGCTTTTCGGAAGGCTTCGGGACGGTCCGGGCGGCAGGATCGCGGTAAGTCGGGTTACCGTTCGAGTGGCCGCTGCGGGCTTTTGCTGTTTGACACGGGGGCGGGTTGTACCGTCACACTCCGCAGCGTCACGTACTGACACCCGAGTGCCGACCGGAGAGAAGAGCGAAGTTGTCCCCGACCAGCGAGACCGCAAAGGGCGGCCGCCGACTCGTCATCGTCGAGTCTCCTGCCAAGGCGAAGACGATCAAGGGCTATCTCGGCCCCGGTTATGTCGTCGAGGCGAGCGTCGGGCACATCCGCGACCTGCCGAACGGCGCCGCCGAGGTGCCCGAGAAGTACACCGGCGAGGTGCGCCGGCTCGGCGTGGACGTCGAACACGACTTCCAGCCGATCTACGTCGTCAACGCCGACAAGAAGGCCCAGGTCAGGAAGCTCAAGGAGCTGCTCGCCGAATCCGACGAACTCTTCCTCGCCACCGATGAGGACCGCGAGGGCGAAGCCATCGCGTGGCACCTCCAGGAAGTCCTGAAGCCCAAGGTCCCCGTCCACCGGATGGTCTTCCACGAGATCACCAAGGACGCCATCCGGGACGCCGTCGCCAACCCGCGCGAGCTCAACCAGCGCATGGTCGACGCCCAGGAGACCCGCCGCATCCTCGACCGCCTCTACGGCTACGAGGTCTCGCCGGTCCTGTGGAAGAAGGTCATGCCGCGGCTGTCCGCCGGGCGCGTCCAGTCGGTGGCCACCCGGCTCGTCGTGGAGCGGGAACGCGAGCGCATCGCGTTTCGTTCTGCTGAGTACTGGGACCTGACCGGGACGTTCTCCACCGGCCGGGCGGGCGACGCCTCCGACCCGTCCACGCTGGTGGCACGGCTCAACACGGTCGACGGCCGGCGCATCGCGCAGGGCCGCGACTTCGGCCCCGACGGACAACTGAAGAGCGACGTCCTGCACCTGGACGAGGCGAACGCGCGGGCCCTGGCCGCCGCCCTCGCCGAATCCTCCTTCGCCGTGCGCTCGGTGGAGTCCAAGCCCTACCGCCGCTCGCCGTACGCCCCGTTCCGTACGACGACGCTCCAGCAGGAGGCCTCGCGCAAGCTGGGCTTCGGTGCGAAGGCGACCATGCAGGTCGCCCAGAAGCTGTACGAGAACGGCTTCATCACCTATATGCGTACGGACTCCACGACGCTGTCCGACACGGCGATCACCGCCGCCCGGGCCCAGGTGACGCAGCTGTACGGCGCCGACTACCTGCCGGACAAGCCGCGCACGTACGCCGGAAAGGTCAAGAACGCGCAGGAGGCGCACGAGGCGATCCGTCCTTCGGGTGATCGTTTCCGCACCCCGGCCGAGACCGGCCTGACCGGCGACCAGTTCCGGCTCTACGAACTGATCTGGAAGCGCACCGTGGCCTCCCAGATGAAGGACGCGGTCGGCAACTCGGTGACCGTGAAGATCGCCGGCCGGGCGAGCGACGGCCGGCAGGCCGAGTTCACCGCGTCCGGCAAGACGATCACCTTCCACGGCTTCATGAAGGCGTACGTCGAAGGCGCCGACGACCCGAACGCCGAGCTCGACGACCGCGAGCGCCGGCTGCCGCAGGTGGCCGAGGGCGACGCCCTGTCGTCCGAGGAGATCTCGGTGGACGGCCACGCGACCAAGCCGCCGGCCCGCTACACCGAGGCCTCCCTGGTCAAGGAGCTGGAAGAGCGCGAGATCGGGCGTCCTTCGACGTACGCCTCGATCATCGGCACGATCCTGGACCGCGGCTATGTGTTCAAGAAGGGCACGGCGCTCGTCCCGTCGTTCCTGAGCTTCGCCGTGGTCAACCTCCTGGAGAAGCACTTCGGCCGGCTCGTCGACTACGACTTCACCGCCAAGATGGAGGACGACCTCGACCGCATCGCGCGGGGCGAGGCCCAGGCGGTGCCGTGGCTGAAGCGTTTCTACTTCGGCGAGGGCGACGCGGCGACGGCCGGAGCCGCCTCCTCGGCCGGCAACGGCGACGGCGACCACCTCGGCGGGCTCAAGGAGCTCGTGACCGACCTCGGCGCCATCGACGCCCGCGAGATCTCCTCGTTCCCCGTCGGTGACGGCATCGTGCTCCGCGTCGGCCGCTACGGCCCGTACGTCGAGCGCGGCGAGAAGGATTCCGAGGGCCACCAGCGCGCCGACGTCCCCGAGGACCTGGCGCCCGACGAGCTGACCGTCGAGTACGCGGAGGAACTGCTCGCCAAGCCGAGCGGCGACTTCGAGCTGGGCGCGGACCCGGTGAGCGGGCATCAGATCGTCGCCAAGGACGGGCGTTACGGCCCGTACGTCACCGAGATCCTGCCCGAGGGCACGCCGAAGACCGGGAAGAACGCGGTCAAGCCGCGGACCGCCTCGCTCTTCAAGTCGATGTCCCTGGACACCGTCACCCTCGACGACGCCCTCAAGCTGATGTCGCTGCCCCGCGTGGTCGGCGCCGACGCCGAGGGCGTGGAGATCACCGCGCAGAACGGCCGCTACGGGCCGTATCTGAAGAAGGGCACCGACTCGCGCTCCCTGGAGACTGAGGACCAGCTCTTCTCCATCACGCTCGACGAGGCCCTGGCGATCTACGCCCAGCCCAAGCAGCGGGGCCGCGCCGCGGCCAAGCCGCCGCTCAAGGAGCTCGGCGTCGACCCGGTCAGCGAGAAGCCGGTCGTGGTGAAGGACGGCCGCTTCGGCCCGTACGTCACCGACGGCGAGACCAACGCGACGCTCAGGACCGCCGACAGCGTCGAGGAGATCACGCCGGAGCGCGGCTACGAGCTGCTCGCCGAGAAGCGCGCCAAGGGCCCGGCCAAGAAGACGGCGAAGAAGGCCCCCGCGAAGAAGGCGACGGCCAAGAAGGCCACCACCGCCAAGAAGGCACCCGCCAAGAAGACGGCGGCGGCCAAGACCACGGCGGCCAAGACGACGGCGGCCAAGAAGGCCCCGGCGAAGAAGACGGCCGCCAAGAAGACGGCGGCCTCGGAGTAGCTCCGCGCAGCAGAGCAGGACCGACGGCGAGCGGGGGGCCGGGGCACGCGCCCCGGCCCCCCGCCCGCGTCGAGGCCCCGGGAAGGTCGAGCCCCGCCGGACCCCGAATCGCTTCGTCCGCCCGTATGTTCGGGCACCCCCGCCGGGACCCGCACGCTCCGGATAGGCTGGGCGGATGACGCGAGGAGCCGAGCAACCCCCAAGCTCTGAAGGAGCCGGGGCGACACCCACGGTCGTGAGCCCCATCACCGACGGCCTAGCCGCAGACTCACGCGAGCGCGCCGTACGCGCCCTGCTGCGCATCCCCCCACTGCGACGATTGTGGAGCGCCCAGCTCGTCGGCGGGATCGGCGACACCCTCGCCGTACTCGTCATGCTGCTCCTGGCGTTGCAGGCGGCCCTGGAGCAGGAGTCGTTCGGCGGCGGATACCGGGGTGCCGCCTTCGCGGTCGCCGCGGTGCTCGGCGCCCGGGTGTTCGCGACGGTGCTCTTCGGCGCCGCGCTGCTCGGCCCCGTCTCCGCGCTCACCGCGCCGGGCGGGCCGCTCGACCGGCGCTGGACGATGGTCGGCGCCGACGGCGTACGGGCCGCCCTGTTGATCGTCGCGCCCCTGTGGATCGACTGGACGCCGCGCCACGCGCTGCTCCTTGTTCTTGTCACCGTATTCGTGGCGGGCGTGGCCGAGCGGTTCTGGACGGTCGCCAAGGAGAGCGCCGCCCCCGCACTGCTGCCCGCGCCGCCCCTGGAGGGCGCCGCCGTCCGGCCGCTGCCCGACCACCTCGACGCGCTGCGCAGGCTCTCGCTGCGGACGACCTTCGTCGCGATCCCGCTGGGCGCCGCGGCCCTGCTGGTCGCCGCCCTCGTCAGCAATCTGCTCGGGGCGGGCATCGACTGGTTCACGCTCCATCAGGCCGCGCTCGGTTCGTACCTGGCGGCCGGTCTCTTCGCCGCGTCCATCTCCGTGGTCGCGCTGCTCGAACTGCCCGCAACCCCAACGCCGCGCCCGCGCTCCCCGCTGGAGGGGCTGCGCAGGCCCAGCACCGGAAACGGCCCCGACAAGGGCCGCACCGGAGCCGTCCCGCTGCTCGTGCTCGCCGGCGCCTCGGTCGCCGCCGCCATCGCCGCGGCCGCCTCGGTCGCCGTGCTGCACGCCATGGACCTGGGCGGCGGCCCGGCCGCGTTCGCCCTCCTGGTCCTCGCCCTCACGGGTGGCACGGTGCTCGGCATCCGGACCGCCGCCAAGATCCTCCCGGTGCTCTCCCGGCGCCGGCTGCTCGCCCTGGCGATCGCCGTCACCGGCATCGCCCTGCTCGCCATGGGCCTCGTGCCGGACTTCGCGACGGTGCTGTTCATCGCGCTCGTCGCGGGCGTCACCGCCGGTGTCGCGGCCAACACCGCGCACGTACTGATCGACCAGGAGACCGAGGAGTACCGCAGGTCCCGCACCGCCGAACACCTCCAGGCGGTCGTCCGGGTCTCGATCGGGCTCGGCGCCATCGTGGCGCCGCTGCTCGCCGCGGCCATCGGCAGCCACCGCGTCGAGTCCGGCTCGTTCGTCTTCGCGCACGGCGGCGCCGGATTCACCCTGATGCTGGTCGGCGCGCTGCTGCTGCCGCTGGCCGCCGTGGTGCTCGCCAAGGCCGACGACCGCCAGGGCGTGCCGCTGCGGCGCGATCTGGCCGACGCGGTCCGTGGCGCCGACCCGGCACAGGCACCGGCCGCGACCGGCTTCTTCATCGCCCTGGAGGGCGGCGACGGGGCCGGCAAGTCCACCCAGGCCGAGGCACTCGCCGAGTGGATCCGGGCCAAGGGCCACGAGGTCGTGATCACGCGCGAACCCGGTGCCACGCCGGTGGGCAAGCGGCTGCGGTCGATCCTGCTCGACGTGTCGTCGGCGGGCCTGTCCAACCGCGCCGAGGCACTGCTGTACGCGGCCGACCGGGCCGAGCACGTCGACTCGCTGGTGAAGCCCGCCCTTGAGCGCGGCGCGATCGTCATCTCGGACCGCTACATCGACTCGTCCGTGGCCTACCAGGGGGCCGGCCGTGATCTGTCCCCGACCGAAATCGCCCGCATCAACCGGTGGGCAACGGGCGGACTCGTACCGCATCTGACCGTACTGCTCGATGTCGCGCCCGAAACGGCCCGCGAGCGCTTCACCGAGGCGCCGGACCGTCTTGAGTCGGAGCCGCCGGAGTTCCACGGCCGGGTCAGGTCCGGGTTCCTCACCCTGGCCGCCGCCGACCCCTCCCGCTATCTGGTGGTGGACGCCGGCCAGGAACCGGAGGCCGTCACCACCGTCGTACGCCACCGGCTCGACCGGATGCTGCCGCTCTCCGAGGCCGAGGTCCGGGCCCAGGAGGAGGCGCGCCGCAAGGCCGAGGAAGAGGCCCGCAAGCGCGCCGAGGAGGAAGCCGCGCGCAAGGCCGAGGAAGAGCGTTTGGAGCGCGAGCGCCAGGAGCAGCTCGCCAAGCTCCGCGCCGAGGAGGAGGAGCGCAAGAGGCGCGAGCTGGAAGAGGCGCGCCGCCGCGAGGAGGAGCGCCAGGCGGAGGAGGCCCGGCAGCGGGCCGAGGAGGCCAGGCGGCTCGCCGAGGAGGAGCGCGTCCGGCGCGAGGCCGAGGAGAAGGCACGCGCGGCCGAACAGGAACGCCTGCGCAAGCAGGCGGAGGAAGAGGCCCGGCTGCGCGCCGAGGCGGAGGCCCGCCGCCTGGAGAAGCAGCGCAAGGCCGAGGAGGCGCTGCTGCGCGCGGAGGAGGCCCGCCGCCTGGCGGAGGCCGCCGCCGTCGCCGCAGCCGAGGAGGCTGCCGCGAAGCAGCGCAGGGCGGCCGAGGCCGCGGCCTCGGCCGCGAACGCGTCGGGGGCCGTGGGCTCCGGGAGCGCTGCCGAAGGTGCCGGTTCCGGTCGCTCGGAGCGCTCCGGCCGGGCCGGCGGTTCGGCGGAGGCCTCGGAGTCGGAGGTCACCGTCGAAACCCCGGTGATCAGCCCCAACGAGGTGACCCAGCAGGTCCCGGTGGCCGAGCCCAACGAGATCACCCAGCCTGTTCCGGTGCCCAAGCCGGACGCTGATCGTGCCGATCGCACGGCTCGTGCGGGTCGTGCCGGTCATACGGACCGCTCGGCGGACGCGACGGGTGCGGGCAGGTCCGGGCCCGCCTCGGACGCCGAGGAGACGACCGTTCTGCCGGCGGTGCCGCACGCGGGTCGGGACACCGGCCGGGACGCGGGCCGCGACGCCCGGGCCGCCGATGAGACGGCGGTGCTGCCGCCGGTGCGCGGCGACGCCCCCGCCGACCGTGTGCCGCCGGGCCTGTTCCGGGACGAGCGCGCGGCCGGGAACCCGGCCGAGGGAGGCAACGAGCGCACGCGCGAACTGCCCCAGATCGACCCCGAGACGGGCCGGGAGCGCCGGCGCCCACGCTCCGACTGGGCGGAGGAGACCCCGCTCGACGACCTGCCGACGCTGGCCGACGAACTGCTCGGCCCGCGCGACGACGAGGACGACAACCCGCGTGGCGGCCGCCGCAAGCGCTGACCCGGGCGGGACCCCGGGGCTGCCCGCAGCCCCGGCATTCGTGCCGGCACGCAGAGCAAGTTGCGTGCCGGCACGATCGTTTGCGGGCCCGGAATTTTCTCGGGGCGCCGTGTCTCGGGGCAGCCCCCGCGATGCCGCACGGCAGGCGAGGAGCGGGCGCCGATCTTGGTTGGCGGACCGGCGCGGTTCGGGGGCGGTCCGCCGACCGCGATCGGCGCATGGACTGGGGCCGACCGGGGTCAGAGACTGGGGCTCCGACAGGAGTGCACCGTGAGCACACCGGGAGCACGCGGAAGTACACCGTGAGCACACCGGGAGCACGCGGAAGTACACCGTGAGCACACCGGGAGAACGCGGGAGCACATTCTTCGCCTCCCGCCCCTGACCTGCGGTGATTTGCCCACTGGCGTCCGATGTCAGTGGGGTGGCGCACAATGGGCGCAGCAGCGACCGGAGGGTACGGAGGGGCAGTAGATGGCCGTTTGGGACGACCTGGTGGGCCAGGACCAATTGCAGGAGCAGCTGGGTGCCGCCGCCCGGGATGCCGATGCGCAGGTCACCGCCGAGCGTTCCGGCGAGCCGCGCCCCGAGGCGTCGAAGATGACGCACGCCTGGCTGTTCACCGGGCCGCCCGGTTCGGGCGGCCCCACCGCCGCCCGTGCGTTCGCGGCGGCCCTGCAATGCGTCAGCCCGGACCGGGCGCTGGGTGGCGAACCGGGCTGCGGCTTCTGCGACGGCTGCCACACGGCACTGATCGGTACGCACGCCGATGTCACGGTCATCACCACCGAGGGCCTCACCATCGGCGTCAAGCAGACCCGCGAGCTGGTGCGCGGCGCCCAGATGTCGCCGTCCGGCGGCCGCTGGCAGGTGATCATCATCGAGGATGCCGACCGGTTCACCGAGCAGGCGGCCAACGCCGTCCTCAAGGCGGTGGAGGAGCCCGCTCCCCGCACGGTGTGGCTGCTGTGCGCGCCCTCCTTGGAGGACGTGCTCCCCACCATCAAGTCCCGCTGCCGTCACCTCACCCTGCGCACTCCGCCCGTCGAGGCGGTCGCCGATGTGCTGATCCGGCGCGACGGCATCGAGCCCGAAGCGGCGTACGCGGCGGCCCGCGCCACCCAGGGCCACATCGGGCGGGCCCGCCGCCTGGCCACCGACGCGGCGGCCCGGGCCCGGCGGGCCGCGGTCCTGAAGGTGCCGCTGCGCGTGGACGACGTGGGCGGCTGCCTCAAGGCGGCGCAGGAGCTGGTCGACACCGCGGCGGAGGACGCCAAGCAGCAGGCCGACGAGGTCGACGTCAAGGAGACCGAGGACCTCAAGGCGGCGATGGGCGGCGTGGCCGGGGGGCGGATGCCGCGCGGCACCGCCGGGGTGATGAAGGAGCTGGAGGACAAGCAGAAGCGCCGCAAGACCCGCACCCAGCGCGACAGCCTGGACCTGGCGCTGACCGAGCTGACGGGCTTCTACCGCGATGTCCTCACGCTGCAAATGGGCACCCGGGTGGCCATCGCCAACGAGGACGTACGGGACGCGGTGGACCGGATCGCCCGCGCATCCGGCCCCGAGCGCACGCTGCGCCGCATCGAGTCGATCCTGGCCTGCCGCGAGGCGCTGGACCGCAATGTGGCCCCGCTCCTGGCGATGGAGTCGATGACGCTCGCCCTGCGAGCGGGCTGATCCGGCACAGGGCCTGAGCAAGAGCTGAGCCGGCACGGGGCCCAGGAAAGAGAAGGGGGGCGGGTCATGCGGATGTGGGAGGACGCCCGGGCGGGCGAGGTTGACGGGATCACCCGTACGAGCCGCACCGCCGCGCGCCGCGTACATCACGTCACCGGGCGGATACGCTCCGCAGATGGACCCTAGGCGCCTGCTCCGTACCTCAGCCATCGCCGCCGTGACGGCAGGGCTGCTCATCTCCGGCTGCTCGTCGGGCAGTTCGTCGACGTCCGCGAGCGCCTCACCGCACGACGCGGGCAAGGCGGGCCCGAGCGACGCCGCCACGGCGCAGGCCCTCGCCCCGTACTACACACAGAAGCTGAGCTGGCGGGCCTGCGGTGTCGGCAAGTTCGAGTGCGCCACGATGAAGGCGCCGCTCGACTACGCGAAGCCCGCCGGCCCCTCGATCAACCTGGCGGTCGCCCGGGTGAAGGCGACGGGCCCCGGCAAACGGATCGGTTCGCTCCTGGTCAACCCGGGAGGCCCGGGCGGCTCGGCGGTCGGCTACCTCCAGTCGTACGCCGGTATCGGCTACCCCGCCCCGGTGCGGGCCCGTTACGACATGGTGGCCGTCGACCCGCGCGGAGTGGCCCGCAGCGAGCCCGTCGAATGCCTCACGGGCAAGCAGATGGACGCGTACACGGAGGTCGACCAGACCCCCGACGACCCGGCCGAACAGGCCGCCCTGGCCAAGGCGTTCAAGGACTTCGCGCATGGGTGCGAGGCCAAGTCCGGCAAGATCCTGCCGCATGTCTCCACGGTCGAGGCGGCCCGTGACATGGACGTCCTGAGGGGGGTGCTCGGCGATCAGAAGCTGCACTACGTCGGCGCCTCGTACGGCACGTTCCTCGGCGCGACCTACGCCGAGCTGTTCCCGTCCCGCACCGGCCGGCTCGTCCTCGACGGCGCGATGGACCCCTCGCTCTCCTCCCTGGACATGAACCGCGACCAGACGGCGGGCTTCGAGACCGCCTTCAAGTCCTTCGCCGCGGACTGCGTCAAGCAGAAGGACTGCCCGCTGGGCACCCAGTCCGTCCCGGACGCCTCCGACCGGCTGCGGAGGTTCTTCAAGGACACCGACGCCAAGCCGATCCCCACCGGCCAGAGCCGCGCACTCAGCGAATCCCTCGCCACCACGGGCGTGATCGCCGCGATGTACGACCAGGCCGCCTGGCCCGAGCTGCGCACCGCCCTGACCCGCGCCATGAGCGGCGACGGCGCGGGCCTGCTGGCCCTGGCCGACTCGTACTACGAGCGCGACGCGAGCGGCAAGTACGCGAACCTGATGTTCGCCAACGCCGCCGTGAACTGCCTCGACCTGCCCCCGTCCTTCACCGGCCCCGCCGAGGTGAGCGCGGCCCTGCCCTCCTTCGAACAGGCCTCCCCGGTGTTCGGCGACGGCTTCGCCTGGTCCGGCCTGAACTGCACGTACTGGCCGGTCAAGGCCACCGGCGCCCCCCACCGCATCGAGGCGAAGGGCGCCGCCCCGATCCTGGTGGTCGGCACCACCCGCGACCCCGCCACCCCCTACAAGTGGGCCGAGTCCCTCGCCTCCCAGCTCTCCTCCGGCACCCTCCTCACCTACGAGGGCGACGGCCACACCGCCTACGGCCGCGGCAGCGACTGCATCGACACCGCGATCAACACCTACCTCCTCGACGGCACCCCGCCGGCGAAGGGAAAGCGCTGCTCATAGCCCCGCAGCGGCCCACCCCGACCCTGGTCGGGACCACTCCAGAAACTGTGTAGACTTGGCGACGCTGCTGCTCGCACCATGGTGCGCAGAGCGGTGCCGCCTTAGCTCAGTTGGCCAGAGCAACGCACTCGTAATGCGTAGGTCTCGGGTTCGAATCCCGAAGGCGGCTCGGATCAGCCCCAGGACTCACTCGCCGTGACCTGGGGCTTTTTCATGTCCGTCCGCGCCTGGATCAGGCGGATACCGCGACGGCTGACAACAGCCTTGGCCGGTAAAAAGGGAATCCGGTGAATCCGGGCGGATCGGATAACTGGCCGAGTCGCCCATTTTTTTGCACGATAGCACCCGTGCATAACGCGTCCATAGGCATGGGGTATTCGCGCTGCATCGATGTGTCTATTCCTGGTCGTGCTCGCACTTCCGTACCGATTCTGCTTCACTGTTCCAGAATTTTCCCCAGACGAGACGGGATCAAGGTGTCACACATGAATGTGGAACGGTCGACGGGAAGTGCTCGTGCGGCATCGCCGCGGCGTTATCTGATGTGTCGCCCCACCCACTTCGATGTCACGTATTCGATCAACCCGTGGATGGACCCGAGTAAGCCCACCTCGGCAGAGACCGGGCTGGCCCAGTGGAAGGAACTGCACGACACGTTCGTCGAACTCGGCCACGACGTGCAGCTCATAGAACCGGTGCCAGGTCTGCCCGACATGGTGTTCGCCGCGAACGGTGCCATCGTCATCGACAACAAGGTGCTCGTCGCCCGCTTCCGGCATTCCCAGCGCGTCGACGAGTCGGCCGCCTACCTCGACTGGTTCGGCCGTGGCGGCTGGTCTGAGGTCCGGCAGGCCGAGTACGTCAACGAGGGCGAGGGTGACTTCCTCTACGCGGGCGGGGAGATCCTCGCCGGCAGCGGGTTCCGCTCCGACCTGCGGTCGCACGACGAGGTGAGCGAGTTCTTCAGCCGCCCCGTGGTGACCCTGACGTTGGTCGATCCGCGGTTCTACCACCTCGACACGGCGCTGTCGGTGCTCGCGGACGGGGAGATCATGTACAACCCGGCGGCGTTCTCGCCCGAGAGCCGGTCGGTGCTGGCCGAGCGCTTCCCCGACGCGATCCTGGCCGACCAGGCCGACGCGGCGACCTTCGGCCTGAACGCTCTGTCGGACGGGCGGAACGTGATACTGCCGCAGCAGGCCGTGGGCCTCGCGGCGCAGCTGCGCGAGCGCGGCTACCACCCCATCGGAGCCGATCTGACCGAGCTCCTGAAGGCGGGCGGCAGCGTCAAGTGCTGCACGCTCGAACTGCGGGGCTAGGCATGTTCCGGGCGCCGGGCGAACGTGGCCGAGCCGTCCGGTTGTCCCGTTGACGGGACGGCCCCGCTGGCCGGTCCGGCCGATCGTGCACAAAGTGCTTTCCCGTTCACCTGCCACCCGTCCGAGGGTATATTCGGGCGCAGCCGGAATCAGAAACCGGAAATGCGGGAGCATGTGCGGCACGTGTTTGCCGGCCAGGGATATGGTCGACCCTGGGAAATCGGTCGAATATATCGGCCGATGACCGGTCGTTCTATTCCAGGAGTGTCTTCCGGGTCGCTCAGTCGACTCGGAAGGCTCCTCCGAAGCCAATATGGTTGGCGATTTCGGCAGCCTGTCGAGCGCAGCGGCAAGTAATACGCGCAGAGCCCTCCGCGATCGTGCCCCAGAACACGAAGGAGGAAGAAGCGATGAGTAGCATGCGCCGCCATGACGCCGTGGGCAGTAGCTGGATACGCCAGTTCCACGAGCCGCGAGGTGACGGTCGCCCGACGGTGGTCTGCTTTCCGCACGCCGGAGGATCCGCGTCGGCCTACTTCTCCCTGTCGGCGGCCCTGGCCGCCACGGCCGATGTGCTGATCGTGCAGTATCCCGGCAGGCAGGACCGTCTCGCCGAATCCCCTTTGGAGGATTTGCTGGAGATGGCGGACCGTGCCACCGAGGCTCTGGAACCCTGGCGCGGCGGGCTGTTGGCCCTCTTCGGGCACAGCATGGGGTCCGCCCTGGCTTACGAGGTTGCGCTACGGATGGAACGGCGGCCGGGCCGCGACCTGTTGGGTCTGATTGTCTCGGGCCGTGGGGCGCCGTCCGTCCGCCAGGACCGCGGCCTCCACCGGCTGGACGACGAAGGCATTACCGAGCACATGGTGGAACTCGCCGGGACGCCGCCGGCCCTGCTGGCCGACAAGGAGCTCCTGGCGACGGTCATCCCGCCCCTGCGCGCCGACTTCAGGGCAGTGGAGACGTACCAGGGGCTCTCGGGCAGCAAGGTCGGTTGCCCCATCAGTAGTTACTGCGGGGAGCAGGATCCGAGCGTGCCGCGCGACGGGTTCCTCAAGTGGCGCGAGCACACCACCGCGCAGTGCACGACCAGGTTCTTCGACGGCGGTCACTTCTATCTGCAGTCACAGGTGCCGGAGGTGGCCCGGACCATCTCGCGGGACCTGGCGGCCTTCTCCCTCGCATACCGCGGCGAGGAACCGCTTTCCGCGGCCGGGCAGCGCGGCGCGTGAGACGAGCGGTCGGCTCGGCGGGAGGGCCGTCGGCGTTCCGTGCCCGGGACGCCGAGGAGTTGCAGGGCAGGCGGTGGGTTCCGGCCGTAACGCGGGGCACTGGCCGGAACCCGCCGCTCGCGACTTGACGCGATGTATCGCGTCTTCCTAATCTCGCATTGCTGCTCAACCGCAATCTCGCGTTGCCGCTAACAGCCCTTCTGCGTAAGGGTGTTGGCGATTCTTGCGGCCACTCGTGCCCGAAACCACTCGTACCTGGGGAGATCCTTCATGCCAGATGCCATCTACGCCGAAGGCCTGGTGAAGCACTTTGGCGACGTGCGGGCTGTGGACGGTGTCGATCTCGCTGTCCCCAGTGGGTCCGTGCTCGGTCTGCTGGGCCCCAACGGCGCCGGCAAGACCACGGTCGTGCGGATGCTGACCACCCTGCTGAAGCCCGATGCCGGGCATGCGACGGTGGCGGGGTTCGATGTGGTCAAGAATCCGAACGACGTGCGGCGGAACATGGGTCTGTCGGGACAGTTCGCCGCAGTCGACGACTACCTGACCGGCCGTGAGAACCTGCAGATGGTGGGCCAGCTCTACCAGTTGAGCAAGCGCGACGCGAAGGCCCGGGCCGGAGTGCTCCTGGAGCGGTTCAACCTCGGCGCCGCCGCCGACCGCACCGCCAAGACGTACTCGGGCGGCATGCGGCGCCGGCTCGACCTCGCCGCGGCGCTGATCGTCCAGCCGAGCGTGATGGTCATGGACGAGCCGACCACGGGGCTGGACCCGCGCAATCGGCAGGCACTGTGGGACGTCATCCAGGAGCTGGTCAAGGGCGGTACGACGCTGCTGCTGACCACGCAGTACCTGGAGGAGGCCGACCACCTCGCGCATGACATCTGTGTCGTGAACAACGGGGTCGTGATCGCCCGCGGCACTGCCGACCAGCTGAAGGCGCGGAGCGGCCACGAGCGGGTTGAGGTCGTCGTGCACGGGCGGGAAGACATCGTGGCCGCCAGTACGGTCCTCGCGGCCCAGGGCCATGGCGAGGTCACGGTCGAGGAGCACACGCGCAAGCTCACCGTGCCGGTCACCGGCGGTGCCCGACTGCTTGCCGACATCATCCGCAGCCTGGACGAGCAGGACATCACGATCGACGACATCGGGTTGCGCCGCCCGACCCTGGACGACGTGTTCATCGCACTCACCGGCCACACCGCCGAGGCTGCCGAGCCCGCCGAGTCGGAGGAGAACGTCCAGACCGAGAACCTGCCCACGAAGGAGATGGCGAAGTGACCGCCCCCACCGTCTCGACCACCCAGACCGCTTCGGCGTCCGCACCGCCGCATGCCAGGGTCGGTATCGGACAGTCCGTCCGTGACTCGATCGTCATCGGCAAGACCAACCTGCTCCGCCTGACGAGGGTCCCCGAGGTCGTCATCTTCTCGATGATCCAGCCGGTCATCTTCGTCGTGATGTTCTCGTACGTGTTCGGCGGCTCCATGAACGTCGGCGGGACCGCCGACCCCGGCGTCTATCGCGAGTTCCTGATGGTCGGGATCTTCGCCCAGACCGTCGTCTTCGCCACCGTGACGTCCAGCGGCGCCATCGCCCACGACATGAGCAAGGGACTCATCGACCGCTTCCGGTCGTTGCCGATGGCCCGCGGCGCGGTGCTCAGCGGCCGGACGTTCGCCGACCTGGTGCTGATGACGTTCACCGTGATCGTGCTGGCGATCGTTGGGGCGTTGGTCGGCTGGCGCTTCCACGAAGGCGTCCTCAAGGCGCTGGGGGCCTTCGGCCTGGTGCTTCTGCTCGGGTACGCGCTCACCTGGGTCGGCGCGCTGATCGGTGTGTCGGTCCGTAGCCCCGAGGCGGCGTCCTCCGCACCGATGCTCTGGATCCTTCCGGTCACGTTCATCTCCAACGCTTTCGTGGACCCCGGTCAGATGACACCCTGGCTGCGGCACGTGGCCGACTGGAACCCCTTCAGCGCCACCGTGCAGGCCGGCCGGGAACTCTTCGGCAACCCGGGTGTCCGGACGTCGGGCGCCTGGCCGATGGAACACTCGGTGCTCGCCTCGCTGATCTACTCGGTCATCATCATCGTCGTCTGCCGCACCCTCGCCGTGCGCAAGTACCGGAACTCCACTTCGTAGCAGAGCTGCTGGGACACCCGCCCGCGCTCAGCCGGCCGCCCGTGTGTGCGACGTCCGTGTCGCACCCGGCGCCGGTACGGGAGCCGGCCTCCATACCGCTGCCCTGGCCCGCGTTCCCCCGCCGGGTCAGGGCAGCACCCATGGCAGGGGTACCCCGGCGCACGGATCCCGCGGGCTGTTCGGCGCCGAGCTGAAAGAGGCATCGAGGTGGCGGAACGCGTAAGCGGAGGAGACGAGGGCCATGTGGCGGTGCCAGCCGGGAAACGAGCGGCCCTCGAAGTCACCGAGGCCGAAGTCGCGCTTCATGGTGCCGATCGAGGTGGTGACACTCGTTCGCAGCGTGGACAGGGACATGACCTCGTCGAGGGGCCGGTCGGTGAGGTTGGTGATCCAGACGGGGCCGGAGCGGCGGTCCTGGGTCACCTCGGCCAGAAGGCGAAAGGGGACGTCGGCTCCGGCCGTTCGGCCACCGGGCAGGCGGACCAGCGCGGACCGGACCTGCGTGCGCCGCTGCTGCTCGCCCTCCGAGGTGAACACCACGTCGTGGGCGGTGGAGGCGGCGGCCAGGCACTCGGCGGCACTGAGGAGTCCTCGGCTGCGCGGAGCACTCTCGCCAGTGGGATGGGCCCTCGTGTGCGGGGGCAGCGTGACGATGAAACCGCGACCCCGACGGCTGAGCCCGCGCACGAAGGAGTCTGCGTCGGGAGCGCCGCTCATGTCGGCCACGAGAGGGACGGAAGGGCAGGAAGCGCGGTCGGCCAAGGTGTCGATGAGGTTGAGCATCTGGGCTTCCAGCGGGCGGTATTCCACTGCTTCCGGGACGCGTGCGCGCCGCCGAAGGTGCTCGTCCTTCGTCCACACCGCGGGCAGATGCAACCGCCACTCGACGGGTACCTGCACCGAGCCTATGGAGAGGAACGCGCCGATTCCCACCTGGCAGTTGAGGGTGCGGCCCGAGTTCGGGTCGAAGTAGCGGTGCACGCCGACCGACTGCGCACCCGACTTGGGTATGACCACGCGTTGGACAGTCCACGCGGAGGCGGGTCTGCACGCCTCGACCCAGCGGGTGAGGTTGCGCATGACCGCATCCCAGTTCCACGGACTGGTGGAAACGAACTGGCGAAGCGACTGGGCGGCGGTGGGTGAGGTGGACACGCAGTGGGCCAGGCGCCGTACGGACTTCTTCCCCGGCGTGATGAGCAGCCCCGACAGGTAGGCCTGTGCCCAACGTCGTTGGTCGGCCCGTCTTATGCCGCTGAAGATTTCGTCGGAAAAGGCGGCCAATTCTGAGTCGAGGTCGGCAAGGGTTCGCTGCTCACTCGCGGCTGCGCCGGGCCTGGTCATGGTGCAATTCCCCCTACGGCCAATCGGTGCGCGGTCATCAGAGTCGACGAGCGAATCACGATGCGACGCAACCGACAAGCAAGATTTGGCTGAAATGCATCGCGTCGAGCGGGTTGCCTCGGCGCTGAGGCTGTGGGGGCGGGAATCAGCCAAGGGCTCTCGGATCTGACGGCCCTTCCTCGAAGCCAGTGAAATCCTGCCACCTCCGATGCGGAACCGCACCCCCCCATTGCCCCGGAACGCTTGGGCGCAGGCCCATCGACCGTGTGTGACTGCGATCTGGCGGGAGGCGGACAGACCTGGCCTTCGGACGTGCGGGAGGGGTGCGGTCGGGGTGCGGTCGGGGCGTCCGCGATCACGCCCCCTCCGGGCCGGGGGCTCTCCGATCAGCCGTGGATGCTGGTGCAGACAGGCTGAATGACCTTCAAGCCATACTCGGGGAGCCGGCCGCCGACCGCCGACCCGAGTCCGGGCGAAGGGCCGAGAACGGCGAGATCGCGTTCGGCAACCGGGCCGGGATCCGCTCGCACCGGGGCTCCCGGCCCACCGCTCGAAACCTGTCCGGGCCCGGCTCACCGAGCACGCGGACGCGATGGGTGTAACTCCCATGAGCTTCTTGTGAATTCTTACGCGATATTTACACCTCGACCGGGTGCTGTGGCCTATCGGGGTGCGCAACAAGCCCGCCGCGCCATGGAAGTCGAATGTCCGTTTAGTTCGAATTGACGGTTGAGTGGGGAATCTCGGAATGGGCAAGCTTGTCGTGTGCTGTGACGGTTCGGTGTTATTTCTCGATGTAGGGGCCACGTCAGTGTCAACTTCAACAAGTATGTGCGGTCAGAGCTATGCGCTTGATCTTGCCAATACCTTGAGTTTTACTCAGGTCTGTCCGCTCCGGCGGTCGCACGCATGTCGCTCGTCAACGTGAAGTTGCTCGTCAACGTGGAGTGGCGTATCGGCAGCCTGCGTACTCGCGGAGTCGAGGTGAAGGCGAACGGGGGATAATTCGTCATGTCGAAAACCGACGCAACGAAGTCTGTGCTGTTTCGAAGGAGACCGGAATCCGTCCCTAGACAGGGCGGTGGCGTGCATGAAGCCGGACAGCCCGCTCAGGTTCTTACGACGAAAGTGGGTCTGCAGTTACCCGCGGGACTCACCTTCGAAAACTGGGAATTGGCGGGACGTCAGCTCTCCGGAATCGTCAACTCGACGTCCTGGTGGCTCGGTGACTGGCTGGTGTACGGGAAAGACCACTACAGCGACCGGTACGAGCGAGGCGTTCGCGCGGCCGGCCTTCAGTACCAGACGCTGCGGAACTACGCCTGGGTGTCCCGTCGGTTCCCCATGGAGCGGCGCCGAGCCGCGCTGAGTTTCCAGCACCACGCCGAGCTGGCTTCCCGCCCCGTTGAGGAGCAGGAGCGGTGGCTCGATCAGGCCGAGCAGCAGGGGTGGAGCACCAAACAGCTGCGCCGGGCGATGCGCGTCGCGCGCGGCGAAGCGGAGCGGGAGACGCTTCAGGCCGAGCTGACCCGGCGGCTCGCCGTGCCCGACAACCATCTCCAGTGGTGGCACAAGGCGGCGACGCAGTCCGGAGTCGAGCTTGATCAGTGGGTTCTCGCCACGCTCGACAACGCGGCTGAACAGGTCCTGGAAGAACTGCAGGAGCAGGCCAGCGTCAGTGCCTGATCGGTCTGAGTAGCGCAGAACCGCGGGGCCCGTCCGGGCCCCGCGGTTCTCTCGACCAGACGCCGGCGGGGTTTCGCTCCTCGCGTCCGCCACCCGTTCACTCGCATACCGTCGATGAGCCGGCGCTCGAAGCGCCTCGGGTCATAGCCGGGCCTGGAATGGGCGGGAAGCTCAGACGCCGGTGAGCGGTAGCCGACTCATGAACTCCGCGGTCTGGCGGTGCCGAGTGCACTCGCGTCCGCTGAACGACTTCTGTACGCGGTCGCGGACCTCGGCGGGCTGCTCCTGGCTGAGCTTGAACATGCCGTCGGCTCCGGTCACCGTCACCCGGAACGCGCCCACGGCCGGGAGGATCTTGCGAAAATAGTCGACCGACTCCGACTGGTCCCAGCCCTCCCCGAATTGAGCCTCGAAGCTCAGCGCGGTGGCCCGTACGACGTCGAGCGTTTCCTCGACCGAATCGATCTTCTCCACCACGCCGCGCACGTGTACCGATGTGAAGTTCCACGTCGGCGCAGCCGGCGTCACCTCATAGACCGCCGGCGAGACATATGCGTGCGGTCCCGTGAAAGCAAGCAGAATGACGTCTTTGCTCTCCAGGGCCCGCCAATGGGGATTGGCTCTGTTCATGTGCCCGAACAGAGTGGCCCCCGTCAAGTCGGCCGGCCATTCGCCGGCCGCCTGTGGATCCGGGATGACGGGGAGGTGTGTGGCGTATGGCCCGTCATCGGCACTGCCGTTGGTCATCGCAAGCGCCAGCGGATTGTCGCGGACCAGGTCGGCCATCCACGAGCTGTCCTGCTCACGATAGTGGCTGGGTACGAACACTTGGAAATCACACCCCTCATTGGTTTAGTGGTCATGACACGGATCCAAGTCACCGAGGACTACCGGCAGATTACGTGCGGCGGACATGGTGTCAAAGCCCGTTCCTGTCCTGTCGACAGGACAGCCGGTGCGCGGAAGGCATTATGGCGAGCCCTCTTGCAATGGATTTCCCCGGGCATCTATGTTGACCTCGCGATGGTCTCCAGTGCAACACTGAATGGGTGACTCTCGGGTCGCCGGTCGCGATATTCCGCGGGCATTCGAGAACTGATCAGAAGTGATCTCGACGCGAGCGACAGATTCCGGTCAGGGTTTCCTGGGTTACCGCAATCGGCCCATCGAAGATGTGGAAGTCCCTGTCGCGCGAGGCTAGCGGGAGAAAAGATCCTATGGGTACAAGTGCACAACAGATATGCGACGTGGTCGGCATCGGCTTCGGCCCGTCCAACCTGTCACTCGCCATCGCTCTGGAGGAGCACCGGGCCAACTCCCCGGCGCACCCGGTCACTGCCGAGTTCTTCGAGCGGCAGCCCGCGTTCGGCTGGCACCGCAACATGCTGCTGCCGTCGACGACGATGCAGGTGTCCTTCCTGAAGGACCTGGCCACTTTCCGCAATCCGGTTTCCCGGTTCAGTTTCGTCTCGTACCTGCACGCCACCGGTCGGCTGGCGAACTTCGTCAACACCCAGACGTTCTTCCCGACACGGCACCAATTCCATCAGTACCTCGAATGGGCGGAATCGAGCCTTGCGGACCGCGTCACGTACAACGCGTCGGTCACGCGGATCGGACTGCCGCCCGAGGGATTTTCCGGGGCGTCCCCGTACCTACAGGTGGAAGTGAGGAACGGGGACGGTTCAGGCACCCGTCTGGTCAAGGCGCGCAACGTGGCCATCTCGACAGGGCTCGTGCCGAGGCTGCCGGAAGGCGTGCAATGCGATGAACGCGTGTGGCACAGCTCGGAGTTCCTGGAGAAGTTCCGGCGGATGGCTCCCGACGAGCTGAAGAGGGTGGCGGTCGTCGGCGCCGGCCAGAGCGCGGCCGAGATCACTAGGTTCCTGTACGACAGCCTCCCGCACGCACAGGTTTCCGCGATCATTCCGTCCTACGGATACTCCGTCGCCGACGACACTCCCTTCGCCAACCAGGTGTTCGACGCCAGTGCCGTCGACGACTACTACTTCGGCACGGCCCGCACGCGCGAAGCCTTCTGGCACTACCACAAGAACACGAACTACTCCGTGGTCGACGACGAGGTCATCAGGGACCTGCACCGACGGTCGTACGACGAGGAGGTGAGCGGCGTCAAGCGCCTCCACTTCCTGAACCTGACCAGGGTCAACGAGGTCAAGCGGGTCGGCCACGAGACACGCGTCCTGATGGAGTCGCTGCTGGACAATGGTTCGCAGGAGCTCGACGTGGACGCGCTCGTCTTCGCGAGCGGCTACGACGCCATGGAGCCGAGCGGGCTCCTGGGCGACCTCGACCGGTACTGCCTGCGCGATGCGGCCGGCCGGCACCGCGTGGAGCGCGACTACCGACTCGTCACCACGCCGGAACTGCCCTGCGGCATCTATCTCCAGGGCGGCACCGAGCACACCCACGGACTCAGCTCGTCGCTGCTCTCGAACATCGCGGTGCGCAGCGGTGAGATAGCCGACTCCATCGTCGAGGGGCGGGCCCGGAGCGAATGGGTGACGACGCCTTAGCCGAGCGCCGATCCTCCCGAGAAGTGGAGCGCCCCCTTGTCCACAAGGGGGCGCTTCCCGTGTGCGTTTCACCGCACCCGGTCGGCGCTCGGGATTGCGGAATCGCACTGCCGACCGCTGTTTCCCGCTGGAAGTGATCCGGTTTTGACTCACTCAAGACCAGCTTTGGACGGGCGGCCCAGGATTGGCTGATCCCAGTGGTCCATGACAATTGGAGGAGACGTGGTCCACCCGATGTTCCGGGCGGTGCGCCGAACGGCCGCATGCCTCTATCGTTCGGTGCCGATCCGGTGAAGGGCATAGTTCTGGCGGGGGGGAACGGGACACGACTGCAGCCCCTCACCCTCGTGGGCTCCAAACAGCTCGCCCCGGTCTACGACAAGCCCATGATCTATTACCCGTTGTCCATGCTCATGCTCGCGGGCATCGACGACGTCCTCATCATCGCGCGCCCCACAGAAATCGATCTGTTCCGGAAGCTGTTCGGAAACGGCAGCAGGCTGGGCATGTGCATCGACTATGCGGCCCAGGACCAGCCGCGGGGCATCGCCGACGCCTTCCGGGTCGGGGCCGACCACATCAAGGGCGAGGAGTGCGCCCTCATCCTGGGCGACAACCTCTTCCACGGCGCGAAGCTGCCCGCCATGTTGCGGAGGGCGGCAAGGGACCTGCGGGGCTGTCTGCTCTTCGGCCACCAGGTCGCCGAGCCCCAGCACTTCGGCGTCGCCGAGATCGACGAGAAGGGCCGGCTCGTCTCCATCGAGGAGAAGCCGGAGCACCCGCGCTCCAACCTCGCGATTCCGGGGCTGTACTTCTTCGACCACACCGTGACCGACATCGCGCGGAACCTGCGGCCCTCCGCACGCGGCGAGCTGGAGATCACGGACGTCCTGACGGCGTATCTGGCGGAGGGCCGCGCCGACCTGGTCTGGCTGGGCAGGGGCGTCACCTGGCTGGACACCGGGACCCACGAATCCCTGCTGGACGCGGGGCGGTTCGTGCGGGACATGCAGCACCACCAGGGAACGAGCATCGGCTGTGTCGAAGAGATCGCGATGCTCATGGACTTCATCAGCGCGGAGGAGTGCTACGAGCTCGGCGCCGCGATGGACACGTCGCCCTACGGCCAGTACGTCATGGCAACCGCCCGCGAGTACCGCCGGAACCCGGCATTCGCCAACTTCCTGGAGGACTGATGCATCTCCTGGTCACCGGCGCCGCCGGTTTCATCGGGTCCCAGTACGCACGCATGCTGCTCGCGCCCGACCGCGAGGAGACGGCGGCGGACGTCTCCCATGTCACCGTGCTGGACAAGCTCACCTACGCCGGCCGGCGCGACAACCTCGACCTCACCGACCCTCGGCTGACGTTCGTCCAGGGCGACATCTGCGACCCTGAGGTCGTCGACCGGGTCATGGCCCGGGCCGACCAGGTGGTGCACTTCGCCGCGGAATCGCATGTCGACCGTTCCATCGCCGGGGCGGACGCGTTCGTACGCACCAACGTGAGCGGCACCCAGACGCTCCTTGATGCCGCACTGCGCCACGCCGTGGGCCGCTTCGTGCACGTGTCCACCGACGAGGTCTACGGATCCATCGCGACCGGCTCCTTCACCGAGACGGACACCCTGGGCCCCAACTCGCCGTATGCGGCGTCCAAGGCATCCTCCGACCTCATCGCCCTCTCCTACCACCGCACGCACGGCCTGGATGTCCGGGTCACCCGCTGCTGCAACAACTACGGCCCGCGGCAGTTCCCCGAGAAGGTCATTCCGCTGTTCGTCACGCGCCTGCTCGACGGCGGCGAGGTGCCGCTGTACGGCGACGGCGAGAACGTTCGCGACTGGCTGCACGTCGAGGACCACTGCCGTGGCGTGGACCTGGTGCGCACCGGCGGAACCGCCGGCGAGATCTACAACATCAGCGGCGGAACCGAGTTGACCAACGTGGAGCTGACCGAACTGCTGCTCAAGGCATGCGGCAGCAGCTGGGACCAGGTGCGCCACGTGGCGGACCGCAAGGGCCACGACCGGCGCTACTCGGTCGACGACGACAAGGCCCGCACCCAGCTCGGCTACCGCCCTCAGCGGGACTTCGAGGCCGGTCTCGCCGAGACGGTCGCCTGGTACCGGGACAACCGCGCCTGGTGGGAGCCGCTCGGCCGCGGCGCCACATCCTGACCGAGCAGTCCCCTCGGCCCCGCCGGGGCCCACTTCACCGAACCCGTATTCCTCAGGAGGATCTGTGGCACCACCACGCCCGCTGCGCATCGGCGTCCTGGGCTGCGCTGACATCGCGTGGCGCCGTACCCTCCCGGCGATGGCCGCGGCGCCCGACATCGAGGTGGCCGCCGTCGCCAGCCGGGACCCGGGCAAGGCGGACCGCTTCGCCGCCGCGTTCGGGTGTGCGTCGGTGTCGGGGTACGAGGCGCTCCTCGCGTCCTCCGGCATCGACGCCGTCTACGTACCGCTTCCGGCGATGCTGCACGCGGAGTGGGTCGAGAAGGCGCTGCGCGCCGGGAAGCACGTCCTGGCCGAGAAGCCGCTGACCGGGGACGCGGAGAGTGCCGGACAACTGCTGCGACTCGCCGACTCGCTGGGTCTCGTGCTCCTGGAGAACGTCGCCTTCCCGCACCACGCACAACATGCCCGGGTGGCGAAGCTGATCGCCGACGGAGTCATCGGTGACGTACGGGACTTCACGAGCGTGTTCACGATTCCGCCACTGCCCGAGGACGACATCCGCCACCAGCCGGACGTCGGCGGTGGCGCCCTGCTGGACATGGGGATCTACCCGATCCACGCAGCCCTCCACCACCTCGGATCAGACATCGAGGTGGTCCATGCCGTGCTGCGGGTGGGCGCCCGGACCGGCGCAGTGGTGTCCGGCCGGATCCTCGCGTGCACGCCCGGCGGGGTGACGGCCGACTTGGTCTTCGGAATGGAGCACTCGTACCGGTCGAGCTGCGAGTTCGCGGGAACCCGCGGGCGGCTGTGGCTCGACCGTGCGTTCACGCCGCAGCCGACGTTCCAACCGGTCGTGCGCATCGACCGGCAGGACCACCACGAGGAGATCACGCTCCGCGCCGACGACCAGTTCGCCAACGTCGTCCGGTACTTCGCCGCGGCGGTCCGGATGGAGGCCGGCACGGCCGACCGCACGGCGGCGAGCCTGCGCCAGGCCCAGCTCGTCCGGGATGCCGAGCGGACGGCGATGCGGATCGAGGTCCCGTAGCCTCGGCGACGGGCTTCAGGCCTTCAGCGTGTTCAGACAGATCAGGAGCGTCCGCGCCTGGACGCTGACGTAGTGGCTGTACTGGGCGAGGGCGGCCAGCTGGTCGCGCGAGACCCAGCGGAACCCGGGCGGGGCGTCGAGCGGCGCCTCGCTCTCGTCGGCCTCCACGACGAGGTAGCGGCTCACCGCGTCGAGGAAGCGTCCGCCCTCTTCGGAGTGCAGCGCCGAGTAGCGGACCCGGGACGGGTCGGGCGCCGTCACCAGGTCCAGGAAGGGCGGCCTGTCCCCGGCGGACAGATGCGCGTAGTTGCCGGGCGTGCACTGGACGGTGGGGCCGAGCTCCGCGTCCAGGAAGCCACCCTCAGCGCAGGCGCGCACGAGCACGTGCGGCACGCCCTCGATGGAGCGGGTCAGAAAGGCGACGATGCCTTGTCCACGGGGTTCGAACAGGGGCTGGGTCCAGCGGCTGACCTCGCGGTTGCCCGCTTCCACGGACACGGCCACGACACGGAAGTACCGGTCGTCCTCGTGGTCGACCGTGTGGGTGCCGGTCGTCCAGCCCGGCAGGCCGGACAGCGGGACGCGTTCCCCGCGGATCGGGGTCACGGAGCGTACGGCGGAGAGCCAGGAGAGCAGCTCCGTGTCGGAGTGCAGGGCATGGGACGCGCTCGGGCCGGGCAGGCCGGCCAGGGCCGATCGGGCGTCCATGTTCACCGTGTTGTCGTGGCCGAGGAGTTCATGGATCTGGCCCAGGGTGAGCCAGCGGAAGTCCTCGTGCTCCGGCACCGGACCGATCGCCTCGACGACCATGTTGCGGTTGCGCTTGCGGTGGAACCAGGAACCGTGCTCCGACTGGAGCACGTCTGACAGGACGCGGCCCCGGGACGGGTCGGTGAAGTACTCCAGATGACGGACGGCCGAGCCCTTGTGGACCTGGGTGTAGTTGCTGTACGTCGCCTGCACTGTGGGCGACAGTTGCAGCAACTCGGGGTTGCCGGGCTCCATTTTGGCCTGCATCAGGAAGTGCAGGACCCCGTCGAACTCCCGGGCCAGAATGCCCAGGATGCCGACCTCGGGCTGGACGATGATGGGCTGGTGCCACTGGACGCGATCGGGTTCCTCACCGACACCGGCGCGCAGCCCTTCCACGGTGAAGAAGCGGCCGCTGCGGTGCACGAGATTCCCGGTCTCCGGGGCGAACGACCAGCCGTCGAGAGAGCCGAAGGGGATGCGGTCCACCGTGAAGCGGACTTCCTCGCGGCGCCGGCGGAGCCAGCCGCGGATCTCGTCCGCGGACTCGCCCGTCAGCGTGGCGGCGGACCGCGCGACGCGGCCGGGCAGCGTGGCGTCCTGTCGGGCCCTGAGCGCCGGTCGCGGCGACGTGTCCTGCGGGGCGGTCATCGGTGGCTTCCCACGAACTCGGACACGGAGGAGATGACGTAGTCGAGCATCTCGTCGGTGAGGCCGGGATAGACGCCTACCCAGAAGGTGTGGTCGGTCACGATGTCGCTGTTGGTGAGCGTGCCGGAGACCCTGAACTCGCGGTCGGCATAGGCCGGGTGGCGCGTCAGGTTCCCAGCGAACAGCCTGCGCGTGCCGATCTTCCGGCTCTCCAGGAAGTTCACCAGCTCCGACCGGTGGAAGGGTGCGTCGGGGTCGACGGTGATGACGAAGCCGAACCAGCTCGGGTCGCTGCCCGCAGTGGGCTCCGGCAGCAGTAGCCACGGCACGTCCGCGAGGCCCTCCCGCAGCCGGCGCCAGTTGCGCCGCCGCGCCGCGCAGAAGTCGTCGAGCTTCTCCAGCTGGGTCAGACCGAGCGCGGCTTGGAGGTCGGTCGCCTTGAGGTTGTAACCCACGTGGGAGAAGATGTACTTGTGGTCGTAGCCGGCTGGCAGCGTCCCCATCTGGTAGCCGAACCGCTTGCGGCAGGTGTCGCTCTCGCCCGGCTCGCACCAGCAGTCCCGGCCCCAGTCCCGCAGTGACTCCACGATCCGGGCCAGCGCCAGGTTCGAGGTGAGCACGCAGCCGCCCTCTCCCATGGTGAGGTGGTGGGCCGGATAGAAGCTGACGGTCGTGAGGTCGCCGAACGTGCCGACGAGCTGCCCCTTGTAGGTGGTGCCGACCGCGTCGCAGGAGTCCTCGATCAGCAGGAGGCCGTGCTCCTCGGCGAGCTGTGCCACCTCCGCGACCTCGAAGGGGTTGCCGAGGGCGTGCGCGACGATGATGGCCCGGGTACGGGGACCGATCGCCTTCTCGATGCGCTCGGCCGTGGTGTTGTACGTGTGCAGGTCGATGTCCACGAAGACGGGGACGAGACCGTTCTGCAGGATCGGGTTCACAGTGGTGGGGAAGCCCGCAGCCACCGTGATCACTTCGTCGCCGGGCCTCAGCCTGCGGTCCCCGAGCTGCGGAGACGTCAGGGCGGTGATGGCCAGGAGGTTCGCCGAGGAGCCTGAGTTGGTCAGGTGCGCCTTGCGCCTCTTCATCCTGCGGGCGAACGACGTCTCGAACTTGCGGGACGACTTGCCCGCCGCGATGCGCATGTCCAGGGCGGCCTCGACGAGCGCTGCCCGGTCGTTCTCGTCGAGCACCGCGCCGGAGGGCCAGATCTCCGTGACGCCGGGAACGAAGGCCCGGTCGTTCTGGACGTCCAGATGGTACTTGCGGACCTCATCGAGGATGTGCGCGGCCCGATCACTCATTACTGTCCTTCCCTCGGCCGTTGGCCGTCGCGGAGTTGGGTCCTTGTGGGGCCTCGGAGCCGGGCACTCCCGTGGCCGCGAGCAGATCGCGGACGGAGTCCGTCAGGATGCGGCGCGGTGCCCAGCCGAGCAGTCGACGTGCCCGTGAGATGTCAAGGCGCTGCCACAGGGTGTCCGAGCGGCTCGCCTGCGCGGCCTGTTCCTCCTGTACGAGGACGGAGCGGCCACTGCACGTGATCATCAGGTCGACGAGCTTGCGGATCGGAACGGTTTCGCCCCGCCCGATGTTGACGACGGCCCCCGCGTCGGCGATCGCGGCCGCCGGGATCCGGGCCGCGGCGACGACGGCCTCGGCCACGTCCCGCACATCCACCACGTCGCGGTGGGCGAGCAGCGGGGCGAGCCGCAGCACGTCGTGCCCCGCCGCCAGGTTGGCGGCCACGGTCCCGGGCAGGCTGCCCGGCGGGGCGCCCGGCCCGCACGTGACGGAGACGCGCAGCACGAGCCCGTTGACCTCCCGGGCCTGGACGGCGCGGACGACGGTGCGGGTGCCCGCCAGTTTGGTGCGGCCGTAGGCGGTCGCCGGCGCGGGCGTCCAGTCCTCGTCGATGAAGTCGTCGGGACCGGCGGGCCCGTACTCGTGGGTGCTGCCGAGCTGGATGAGACGGGGCCGGTGCGGCAGGGCGGCGACGGCGTGCGTCAGCCGCTCGACCAGGTGCGCGTTGAGCTCGGTCATCTCGTCCTCGGTGCCCTCCCAGACCGCGCCCACGGCGTTCACCACGACCTGCGCCCCGGAGTCGACGCACAGGCGCGTGAGCTCGGCGGAGCCGGCGGTGGCGAGGTCGAGATGCACGGTGTCGGGCACGACATCCCGGGCCCCGGCCCGAGGCTCGCCGCCCGGTCCGTTCACACCGTCACGGCGGGCACCCCGGCTGACCCGGATCACCCGGGCGCCCGCCGCGGCGAACGCGGTGCAGATGTGCTGGCCCAGGTAGCCGGTCGCGCCCAGTACGAGGACCGATTGGCCGGTCAGTACTCGGCTCACGGGCGGGCACTGTCCTTGTCGTAGGCCGTGCCCGTAGTGAGCGCGGTGGCCATGGCGTCGATCCGGACGCATTGAACCTTGGTCAACTGAGTCTGAAAGCTCCCTGCCATCCGGCCCTCCCACTCTGTAAGTGCTCCACACGAACCGGTGCGGCGAGTCTGGCGCGCGCGGCTAAAGCGGATCTAGGCCCGGTCTTTCGCGTTGGGCGGAGGGGGATCGCGACGGTCCCCGGTTCGGTTCACGGCGGGCCTAGAACAGTTCAAGGTCCGCTTAAGCCGGGTCGGCGACGGTTCGACCTACCGGATTCTATGGAGGAGTTGACTGTGCGCGTCCTGTTCGTGACATGGCCTTGGCAGACCCACTTTCAGCCCACCGTGCCGCTGGCCTGGGCGCTGCAGACGGCGGGGCACGAGGTGCGTGTCGCCAGTGGTCCGGAACTGACGGACGTCATCACCAAGTCCGGCCTCACGGCGGTGCCGGTGGGCTCCGACGTGCCGGTTCTGCAGAAGCTGAGCGAGACCTTCAGCCCGGAGCACCAGGAGATCGTCGACACTCTGGAGAAGCTCGGCCCGCGGGACGACCTCCTCTTCGAATTCGCCGACAACCGCGAGGAGATGCTCACCTGGGACCGGATGCGGTGGCTGACGCGCTACCTCGCCGAGATCCTGAAGGGCATGAACGACTCGATGGTCGAGGACCTGGTGGAGTACAGCCGCTGGTGGAAGCCCGACCTGGTGATCTGGGACTGGCTGAGCTACGCCGGCTCGATCGCGGCCACCGCGGTCGGTGCGGCCCACGCGCGCATCCATGCCGAGATCGATGTGGACGCCCGGTTCCGGCGCAACTTCGTGAGGGTGCGCGATGAGCAGTCCCCGGAGGCCCGCGAGGACGCGATGGCCGACTGGCTCGGCGGCTGGGTGGAGAAGTACGGAAAGTCGTTCTCCGAGGACATGGTGTCCGGACAGTTCACCATCGACCACATGCTCGGTTCGTTCCACCTGGAGACGAACGTGCCGCACGTCGCCGTCCAATACGTGCCGTACAACGGGACCTCCGTCGTGCCGGACTGGATCCGTCAGGACCCCGCCAAGCGCCGCGTGCTGGCGACGTTCGGAGTGAGCCAGGAGAAGGGCGGCGACTACCAGGCCTTCTCCATCGAGCAGTTGCAGGACATGCTGGACTCGCTGGCCGATCTCGACATCGAGCTCGTGGTGACCCTGCCCGAGCAGCTCCAGAAGGAACTGGAGCGCGTTCCCGACAACACGCGACTGGTGGAGTTCGTGCCGCTGCACACCATCATTCCGTCGTGTTCGGCCGTGATCCATCACGGGGGTGTCCCCGCCTTCCTGGACTCGATCGCCCATGAGGTGCCCCAACTGTTCGTCGGCCGTGTCGTCCCGGACGTCGAAGAGCGCGGTGAGCGCATGGAGCAGGCCGGGGCCGGTCTGAGCATCCCGCCCGCCGAGCTGAGCGGGGCGCGGATCAGGGAGAGCCTGGTGCGGCTCCTGGACGAGCCGGCGTTCCGCGAGGGCGCCGCGCGGCTGCGGGAGGAGCGGTTCACCCAGCCGACACCCGCCGAAGCGGTCCGGGAACTTGAGGCGATGGTGGAGCGCCTGCGTTCCCGCTGAGCCCGTCACCGTCAGGTGTCCGCCGGGGTCTCGGCGCATCGGCGGACAAGTGGGGCCCGATGGTGCTGTGTCTACTGAGGAGTTGACCGCTGTGCGCGTCCTGTTCGTCACCATCCCCTGGCGAAGCCATCTCCATCTCGTCGTGTCGACGGGCTGGGCCCTGCAGACCGCCGGGCACGAGGTGCGGGTGGCCAGTGGCCCCGAGCTGACCGAGGCCATCACCAGCTCGGGTCTGACCGCGGTGCCGGTCGGCTCGGACGCGCCCATCATGGGGAAGCTGGAAGGGCTGCTGGACGCGGAGGACCTGAAGAAGGTCGAGGAACTCGCGGAGCGTGGCGACCTCCTGGTCGACATGTCGGAGAACCGCGAGGAGGAGCTCACCTGGGAGCGTCTGCGATGGGCGTACCGGATGTACCGGAGGACCCATGCGGCCATGAACGACTCGATGGTCGAGGACCTGGTGGAGTACTGCCGCTGGTGGAAGCCCGACCTGGTCGTCTGGGACTGGCTGAGCTATGCGGGCTCGATCGCGGCCACTGCGGTGGGGGCGGCCCACGCGCGCATGCCGATCGGCCTGAACGTCGAGGCCCAGATGCGCGCGAACTACCTGAGGGTGCGCGAGCAGCAGGCGCCGGAGCACCGCGAGGACCCGCTGGGGGACTGGCTGGGAGAGTGGGCGCAGAAGTACGGAAAGTCGTTCTCCGAAGAGATGGCGACCGGGCAGTTCACCATTGACCAGATGGTGGGGTCGATGGTGCTGACATCGGACGTTCCTCACCTGCCCATCGGCTACGTCCCGTACAACGGTCGCTCCGTCGTGCCGGACTGGACTCGCAGCGCCCCGTCCAGGCCGCGCGTTCTGGCCACGTTCGGGGTGAGCCTGGAGAAGGCGGAGCGGCATCAGGCCCTGTCCATCGAGCAGTTGCAGGGGATGCTGGACTCCGTAGCCGACCTCGACGTCGAGCTGGTGCTCACGCTGCCCGCGCAACTGCAAAAGGAACTGGAGCGCGTTCCCGACAACACGAGGATGGTGGAGTTCGTGCCGTTGCACGTCATCATTCCGTCGTGCTCGGCCGTGCTCCACCACGGTGGCATCGGCCCCTTCCTGGACTCCATCGCCCACGAGGTGCCCCAGCTGATGGTCAGCCGGGTGTTGCCGGACATCGGTGAGCGAGGTCCGCGACTGGAGAAGGCCGGGGCCGGCCTGTGGGTTTCGGGGGAC
>NZ_NNBJ01000002.1:251560-433525 GCF_002803085.1 Streptomyces sp. CB01201
CCGGAAGAGCTGAGCGGGGCGCGGATCAGGGAACACCTGGTGCGTCTCCTGGAGGAGCCGGCGTTCCGGGAGGGCGCCGCGCGGCTGCGCCAGGAGCTGGCCGCCCAGCCGACGCCCGGCGAGGCGGTCCGGGAACTGGAGCTGCTCACCGACCGCTTCCGCACCCGCTAGTGTCCCTCGTCCATCAGGATCGCCCGTTGGACGTCCTGGAGTGCCGGGCCGGGCTCGACGCCCAGCTCGTCCCGGAGGGTGCGGCGCGCCCGCTGGTACACGCGCAGGGCGTCACCCCGGCACTCGCTGCGGTGCAACGCCATCATGAGCTGCCGGTGAAAGGCCTCCCGCAAGGGGTGCTCGGTACTGAGGAGATAGAGGTCGCTGACGAGTTCGCGGTGGTAGCCGAGGGCCATGCGCGCTTCGATCAGGCTCTCCATGCACTCCAGCTGGGCCTCGTTGAGCCAGGTGTGCAGCCCCTTGAGGATCGGCCCCGGTACCCCTTCCGCGAGGAAGGGGCCCCGGCACAGGGCCAGCGCGGCCTCGAAGCCGCTCATCGCGGCCTCGTACGCGCCGCTCCTGAGATGGGCCCTGCCCTCCCTCATCAGGTGCTTGAAGTCGAGGAGGTCGATCTCGTCGGAGTCCGGCGTCAGCAGCATGTACCCCGGGGGTTTGGTGAGGACGGGACTCGTCTCTTCCCCGGGTCGGCCGAGCATTTTGCGGATCTGCGAGATGTACACGTACAGGCCCGCGGTGGCGCTGCGCGGCGGGTCGTCCCCCCAGATCTCCCTAATGAGCTGGTCGGTGCTGACGACCTGGCCGGAGCGGGCGACCAGCGCGGCGAGAAGGATCTCCACCTTCTGCGCCTTGACGGTCTTCGTGCTCGGCCCGTCGATGACACGGAGCTGCCCCAGAATCTCGTATCGCACGCTGTGCACTCCCAATTTCTGGAAAGACGTTCGTCCGGGCCGGGCGACGCCGCTGCCCGAGAGAGCGGCGTCGTCTGCACGGCAGAGAATTCACGCCGAAGCCGGTGTATTCGGAATGGCAATTCTTCTGCTTCCGGAATGTCTGCGGTGTGATCGTGCGCAATTCGGCAGATGAATCAAAGCCATGACGGCATCACGCGAACTTCGATCAAGGAGTTCAGTGCCCGTTGGCCCGAAAGACTTGAAGATCGGTGAACCATGGTCGGACATCACTCCGGCTGGGGCCGAACATACCTCAGGTCGGCCATGGCGGGCCGGTCATAGTGGGCGCTCGACGTCCCGTTGACGGGACAGTCTGTCCGACGGGATTGAAGTCGATTCAGGGGTCCCGGTCGAGCATTGACAGGCTGCCGGGTCGACGTGCTTACCTGATGGCTCCGCGCCGGGCGGTCGCCGGTGACACCGGTCGAGTGCCGGAATGCATCTCGGAGTCCCGGAGACTGTTGTGCCACAGGAGTAAGCGGAAGATTCTCGACGAAAAGCTGTCCGCTCTCCCAGGTCTCCCCGGTCTCCCCGGTTCCCCTGCTTTTCGCCGGCCGTCGGCATTCCGGTTGCGATTCTCGGCCGGCGAACCCCCGGCGGCAGGAACGGCAGGACGCCGGGGCGGCGTGCTGGACCGGGCGGTGTGTACGAGGCCCATGGCGTCGCCGAATCGGCGCACACGGTGAAGGACGCACCATCGGCGAATCGCCGCGTCCGCGCAGAATGAACAGGAGTTCCCAGTAATGATCCCACTGTCTTTCGCGCAGCGACGCCTGTGGTTCATCGACAAGTTCGAGGGTCCCTCCGCGACTTACAACGTGCCCTTCCTCGTACAACTCACCGGGGAGCTGAACACCGAGGCGCTCACGGCGGCGGTCCGCGACGTGGTGGCCCGTCACGAGAGCCTGCGCACCCTGATAGTGGAGAACGCCGAAGGGATCCCGGCCCAGCAGGTGGTGCCGGTCGAGGACGCCGTCCTTGACATCCCGCTCGTCGAGGTCGGCCCCGAAGAGCTGGACGAGGCCGTACGGCGGGCCGCCAGCCGCACGATCACGCTGTCGGTGGAGATACCCGTCCGTGCGACCTTGTTCCGTACGGGCGAGCAGGAGCACCAGCTCCTGCTCCTGATCCACCACATCGCCAGCGACGGCGAGTCCATCGTCCCGCTCGCACGCGATCTGGACGCTGCCTACACCGCACGGGTCCACGGCGAGGTCCCCGACTGGCCCGAACTCCCGGTCCAGTACGCCGACTACACGCTGTGGCAGCGCGAACTGCTCGGCGACGAACGTGACCCCGGAAGTGTTCTGGCCACTCAGCTCGACTACTGGCGCGACGAGCTGTCCGGTGTGCCCCAGCCCCTGCGTCTGCTCACGGACCGGCCGCGCCCGCCAGTGGTCAGCCACCGGGGCGACGTCGTCGACGGCGGTGTCGACGAGAGCCTGCTCCACAAGGTCGAGGAACTCGCCAGGCGCACGGGGGTGTCGGCGCCGATGGTGTTCCAGGCCGCCCTCTCGGTCCTGCTGCAACAGCTCGGTGCGGGCCAGGACATCGCGATCGGCTCCACCATCGCGGGCCGGCGGGACGCCGACCTGGCAGATCTGGTGGGCTTCTTCGTCAACACCTGGGTTCTGCGCACCGATATGTCGGGCACCCCCTCCTTCGAGCAGGTCCTGGAACAGGTGCAGCACAAGGCGCTGGCCGCGTACGACAACCAGGACGCCCCCTTCGAGCGCCTCGTGGAGATGCTCAACCCCGAGCGCTCCACCGCCTACCACCCCTTGTTCCAGGTGATGTTCACCTGGTCGACCAGCGCCCGGCTGGACTTCGGCCTGCCGGGCGGTCTACGGGCCCGCATCGCTCCGCTCTGGACGTCGATGGCCAAGTTCGACCTGGAGTTCAGCTTCTTCAACGAGCCCGACGAACCGGGGCTCGCGATCTACCTGGAGTACGCGACCGACCTGTTCGATCGTTCCACGGCGCAGGCCTTCGTGGACCGCCTCGTGCGGCTGGTCGAGCAGCTGGTCGACGCTCCGTCCCGCGCCGTCGCGCTCTCGGACGTGCTGACGTCCGGCGAGCGTGAGCTGGTTCTGCGCACGCTCAACGACACGGCCGCCGAGACGCCCGAGCTGAGCATCACCGGCCTGGTGGAGCGTCAGACCGCCGCAACCCCGGATGCGACGGCCCTGGTCCACGACGACGTGACGCTGACGTACGCCGAGTTGGACGCCCGCGTGGGACGCCTCGCGGCGGAGCTGACCCTACGGGGAGTGGGCGCGGAATCGCTGGTGGGCCTGGCCCTGCCGCGCTCGGCGGACCTGATCGTGGGAATGCTCGGCATCTGGCGGGCGGGCGCCGCCTATCTGCCGATCGACCCCAAGTACCCCAGCACCCGTCTGGACCACATCCTGTCCGACGCGCGCCCACACCTCGTGCTGACCAGCGCGAACACGGCCGATGTGCTCCCGGTGTCCGACGTGCCCAGCCTGTTCGTCGAGGACATCGACTTCGACACCGAGGACTTCGACGCCGAGGGTCCGGACACACGGCGGGCCGTGGCGCGGTCGGCGAACGCCGCGTACGTGATGTACACCTCGGGCTCCACCGGCACGCCGAAGGGCGTGACGATCACCCACCGGGACGTGGTCAACGGCGTGCTCCGGCTGGCCGACACGGTCGGTATCGGCGAAGGGACGCGTGTCCTGGCGGGCACGTCGGTCAACTTCGACGTCTCCGTCTTCGAGACCGTGACGACGCTGGCCGCGGGCGGCACCCTGGAGGTCGTCCGCGACGTCCTCGTCATCGGAGAGCGGGGCGGCTGGTCCGGGGGCGTCATCAGTACGGTCCCTTCGGTCTTCGCCGAACTCCTTGACCAGGTGGGCGGGAAGATCCGCGCCGATGCGGTCGTCTTCGCCGGTGAGGCGCTGCCGACGGCACTGGTGGAGCGCGTCCGTGACGTGATCCCCGGCGCACGGGTGATCAACGCCTACGGCCAGACGGAGTCGTTCTACGCGACCGTCTTCGCCGCGGAGGAGGGCTGGACCGGCACGGCCGGTGCGCCCATCGGTGCCCCCCTGGGCAACATGCGCGCCTACGTGCTGGGCCCCGGTCTGCTGCCGGTCGCGCCGGGTGTGGTGGGCGAGCTGTACGTGGCGGGCAACGTGGCGCGCGGCTATCTCGGCAAGGCGTCGCTGACCGCCGAGCGCTTCGTCGCCGATCCCTACGGTCCGGCCGGAGCGCGGATGTACCGCACCGGCGACCTGGCCCGATGGAGAGCCGACGGCTGGCTGGAATACGTCGGCCGTGACGACGCCCAGGTGAAGGTGCGCGGCTTCCGCATCGAGCCGGGCGAAGTGGAGGCGGCACTCACCGCACACCCGGGCGTGGCACAGGCCGTCGTGGCGACGCGCCGGATTCAGGGCCGGACCCAGCTCGTCGGCTACGTGGTGCCGGCGGGCATGGAGGACTCAGGACTCGGAGCCGTGGACAGTCTGGGAGACCTGGACTTCGACCTGACGGCTGCCGTCTCCGCCCGCGAACTGCGCCGGTTCGTCTCCGGCAGGCTGCCGGAGTTCATGGTGCCGTCCCTGTTCGTGATGCTGGACCGGATGCCGCTGGCCCCCAACGGCAAGCTGGACCACAAGGCCCTGCCCGAGCCGGAGTTCACCGGTTCTGCCTACCGTGCCCCGAGCACCCTGGCCGAAGAGGTGCTCGCCTCCGTCTACGCCGAGGTGGTCGGCCTGGACCGGGTCGGGCTCGACGACGACTTCTTCGCCGTCGGCGGCGACAGCATCCGCTCCATCCAGGTCGTC
Organism: Streptomyces sp. CB01201; assembly: GCF_002803085.1. Lineage (GTDB taxonomy): Bacteria > Actinomycetota > Actinomycetes > Streptomycetales > Streptomycetaceae > Streptomyces > Streptomyces hundungensis. Next base: position 256,335 of record NZ_NNBJ01000002.1, read on the forward strand.
ACCCGGGCCAGGGCCCGGGGAGTCGAGGTCACCCCGCGGCAGATCTTCGAGTGCCGCACCGTGGGCGAGCTGGCCCGGGCGGCCCGGCACGCCGGTCAGGCCGGTCCGGCCCTGGCGGAGCTGGAGGGCGGTGGCGTCGGCTTCATGCCCCTGCTGCCCATCGGTCACTACCTGGCCGAACTGCACGACGACATCGACCGGTTCACCATGGTGATGACCGTCGAGCTGCCGGCCGGGATCGACCGGGACGGTCTTGAGGCGACGCTCTCCGCGGTCTTCGACCGTCATGACATCCTGCGCTCCAGGACGGTCACCGGCGAGCGGACGGGTCTGGAGGTCACCGCGCCCGGCACCGTCGACGTGGCGCCGCTCATCCACCGCGTCGCGGGCGACGACAGCTGGGGCGGGGCCTGGCGGGAGCAGGCGGCCGACGAACTCGACCGCGCCGCAGCCCGCTTGGACTCGGCGAACGGCGTGATGGCGCAGTTCGTGTGGTTCGACGCTGGCCCCGGTGCCACCGGACGTCTGAGCATCCTGTTGCACCACTTCGCCGTGGACGGTGTGTCGTGGCGCATCCTGCTGCCCGATCTCGCCGCTGCCTGGCGGCAGGTCCGTGACGGGCGTCCCCCGCGGCTGCCCGAGGTCGGAACCTCCGTACGCCGCTGGGCGCATGCCCTGAACGAGGTCGCCTCCGCCGAGCGGGCCGATGAGCTTCCCCTGTGGCGGGAGATCGTGTCCGGTCCCGACCCGCAGCTGGGCGCACGCCCCTTCGACCCGGCCGTCGACACCATGTCCACCGTCGGCCATGTCTCCCTGGAACTGCCGACCGGCGTCACCCAGGCCCTCCTGACCACGCTGCCCGCCGCCTTCCGCGGCGGCGTCAACGACGGTCTGCTCACGGCGCTGGCGCTCGCCCTCGCCAAGTGGCGCAAGGGCCGCGGCATCGACGAGACGTCCGCGCTGATCCGGCTGGAAGGCCACGGCCGCGAGGAGGCCGTCGCCCCCGGCGCCGACCTCTCGCGCACCATGGGCTGGTTCACCAGCATGTACCCGGTCCGTCTCGACATCGCCGGAGCCGACCTGGACGAGGCCATCGCGGGCGGCCCGGCCGCGGGAGCCGCGGTCAAGGCCGTCAAGGAGCAACTGCTCGCCGTGCCCGACAAGGGCATCGGCTACGGCCTGCTGCGCCACCTCAACGCCGGGACCGCGGCGGTCCTGCGGGCATGCCCGTCCGGGCAGATCACGTTCAACTACCTCGGCCGCTACACCGGTGCGTCCAACATGCCCGAGGATCTGCGCGGCCTCGGCTTCACCCAGGTCGAGGACACGACCATGCTGGTGCCCCGGTTGGACGGCGCCATGCCCGCCCTCGCCACCCTGGGGATCGGCGCGTACGTCACCGACACCGAGCAGGGCCCGCGCCTGGACGCCCGTATGGACTTCCCCGCCGGGCTGCTGAGCGCCGACGAGGTCCAGGAGCTCGCGGACCTGTGGCGCGCGGCCCTGGAAGGCCTCGCGCGGTACGCCGCCGGGCCGGACGCGGGGGGCCTCACGCCCTCGGACGTACCGCTGGTCGCCGTGAGCCAGAGCGAGCTGGACGGCTGGCAGGAGACGTATGCCGGCCTGAGCAGCGTGTGGCCGCTGACCGCGATGCAGAACGGTCTGCTCTTCCACACCGAGCTGGCGGGCGCCGATTTCGACGCCTACCAGATGCAGCTCGTCTTCCACCTCGCCGGCGAGGTGGAGCCGCAGCGGATGCGGGCGGCCGGGCAGGCGCTGCTCGACCGCTACCCCAACCTGCGGGCCGCGTTCGTCGCCGACGGCGCGGGGGACAGGGTCCAGATCATCCAAGACGGCGTCGAACTGCCGTGGAACGAGCGAGACTTCAGTGACCTGCCGGCGGCGGAGCGGGAAGCGCGGCTCAAGCGGTTCCTGAAGCAGGAGCACAGCGCCTGCTTCGATCCGGCCCTGGCGCCGCTGCTGCGGATCTCGCTGGTCAAGCTGACCGCGGACCGCTGGGAACTGGTGCTCACCGCCCACCACGTCCTGTTCGACGGCTGGTCGGTGCCGCTGGTGATGCAGGACCTGCTGCGCCTGTACGGCTCGGCCGGTGACGCCTCCGCGCTGGGCAGGCCGCGCGACTACCGGGACTTCCTCGTGTGGCTCGACGGCCAGGACCACGAGGCCACCGCGCGGGCGTGGGCGCGGGAACTGGACGGCGTGGCGGAGCCGACGCTGCTGCTGGAGGGTCCCGCCGAGGGCGGCGAGCCCTCCGGGGTCGGACAGGTGGACGTACCGCTCACCCCGGAGCAGTCCCGGGAGCTCTCCCGCCGGGCGAGCGAACTGGGGCTGACGCTCAACACGCTGGTCCAGGGCGCGTGGGGCATCCTGCTCGCGGGGCTCACCGGGCGTCGCGACGTGGTGTTCGGAGCCACCGTCTCCGGGCGGCCGCCGCAGGTGGCGGGCGTGGACGAGATGGTCGGCATGTTCATCAACACCCTGCCGGTCCGGATGGACTGCGCCCCCGGCGAGTCGCTCGGCACCCTCCTCGGCCACCTCCAGGAGCGGCAGAGCGCACTCCTCGATCACCATCACCACAGCCTGCTGGAGATCCATCGGGCCACCGGCCTGCGGACCCTGTTCGACACGATGGTGGTCTTCGAGTCGTACCCCATCGACAGTGCGGCCCTGAGCGAGGCGTACTCGGCCGCCGGGATCTCCGTGACCGGGCTCAGCCCGCTCAGCAGCACCCACTACCCGCTGATCGTGACGGCCTTCGCCGAGCCGCATCTGAGGGTCGCCCTGCAGTACCAGCACCACCTCCTCGACGCCGAGCAGACGGCCACCATCGCCCGCCGCTTCGGGCGCGTCCTCGCCCGGCTGGCGCTCGACCCGTGGTCTTCGCTCAGCGAGGTGGATCTGCTGGAGCCCGCGGAGCGCGCACGGATCCTGACCGACGTCAACGACACCGTCGCCGTCACTCCCGAGCTGACCATTCCCGGTCTGTTCGAGCGGCAGGCGGCCGGGACGCCTGACAGGACTGCCGTGATCTGCGGGGGGACCACCTACAGCTACGCGGAGATCGACGCCCGCGCCAACCGGCTGGCGCGCGCGCTGACCGAGCGCGGGGTCGGCCCGGAGACCGTCGTCGGTCTGGCGCTGCCGCGCTCGGCCGACCTGATCACCGGATTCCTCGGCATCCTGAAGGCGGGCGGCGCATACCTGCCGATCGACCCCGCGTACCCGAGCGCTCGGCTCGACCACATCCTGGGCAGTGCCCGGCCGCAGCTGGTCCTCACCGACGCGGACACGGTCGGGGTGCTCCCCGGGACGGACGTCCCGACGCTCCTCCTCGGTGACGTCGACCTTGAGAGCGGCGACCCGTCCGTGGAGTCGAAGGCGCGGCCGCAGCACGCGGCGTACGTGATGTACACCTCCGGCTCCACCGGCACACCCAAGGGCGTGGTGGTCAGCCACGCCAACGTGGTCAACGGTGTGACGCGGCTCGCCGAGCGGGTGGGGGTGGACGCCGACACCCGGATGTTCGCGGGCTCGTCCGTCAACTTCGACGTGTCCGTCTTCGAGATCGTCACGACGCTGGCCCAGGGCGGCACCGTCGAGGTGGTCAGGGACGCCCTCGTGCTCGCCGAACGCGAGACGGTGTCGGCGAGCGTGATCAGCACGGTGCCGTCGGTCTTCGCCGAATTGGGCGACCGCATGGCCGCCATCTCCGGCCTGAAGACCGTGGTCTTCGCCGGTGAGGCGCTGTCCGACACGCTGGTGCGCCACATCCGCGAGTCCCTGCCCGAGGTGCGCATCGTCAACGCCTACGGACAGACCGAGTCGTTCTACGCCACCACGTACGACGTCGAGGCGGGGCAGACCCGCCAGGACGCCGGCCAGACCCCGATCGGCACGCCGCTCGGGAATATGCGCACCTACGTCCTCGGCCCGGGCTTCGCGCCCGTACCTCCCGGGGTGGTGGGGGAGCTGTACGTCGCGGGGAACATCAGCCGCGGCTACCTCGGCCTCGCCGCTCTGACCGCCGAGCGCTTCGTCGCCGACCCCTACGGTCCGCCCGGCGCACGCATGTACCGCACGGGCGACCTGGCCCGCTGGACCGCCCACGGGCAGCTCCTCTACGTCGGCCGTGACGACGACCAGGTCAAGATCCGCGGTGTCCGCGTCGAGCCCGCCGAGGTCGAGCGAGCCCTGGCCACACACCCGGGCGTCGCCCAGTCCGTGGTCGTCGCCCGGAGCGCCGAGGGCACGGGGGACAAGCAACTCGTCGCCTACGTGGTGCCCGCCCCGGTCGGCGGCGGCCGTCCGCAGCAGGACGAGGGGACCGAGGCTCTCGTCGGCTCGTTGCGCGGCTATCTTCAGGACCACCTGCCCGCGCACCTGGTGCCCGCCGCCGTCGTCGCCATCGACTCCGTGCCGCTGGTCGCCAACGGGAAGCTGGACCGCAAGGCGCTGCCCGCGCCGGACTTCGCCGGAGCGGCCGCGGGCCGAGGTCCGCGCACCGCGCAGGAAGAGCTGCTGTGTGAGCTGTTCGCCGAGGTGCTGCACGTGGAGCGGGTCGGCATCGACGACAACTTCTTCGACCTCGGCGGCCACTCGATCATGGCCACCAAGCTCGTCAACCGCATCCGCGTCTCGCTCCGCACGGAGGTGGAGCTGCGGACCCTCTTCGCCCACCCCACCGTGGCCGGACTCGTCCCGCACCTGGACGGCGCCACGGGCACCCGGGCGCCGCTGGCTCCCGCCGCGAAGCGGCCCGAGCGGCTCCCGCTGTCCTTCTCCCAGCAGCGCCTCTGGTTCCTGCACAAGTTCGAGGGCCACGCGGCGACGTACAACATGCCGCTCATCCTGCGACTCAGCGGTGACCTGAACGTGCGGGCCCTGGAGGAGACGGTCAACGACATCGTCACCCGGCACGAGATCCTGCGCACCGTCTACCGCGAGGTCGAAGGCAAGCCGTACCAGCACGTCCTGGGGGCGGAGAAGGCCCGCATCGGTCTGCCCCTGCGGCAGGTTGCGGGCGACGACGGGCTGGCCGAGGCCATCACCGCAGCGGCCCGGCACCCCTTCGACATCGCCGCCGAGATTCCGCTGAAGGCTGTTCTGCTCGGCGTCGGCCCGGACGAGCACGTCCTGGTCCTCGTGATCCACCACATCGCGGCCGACGGCTGGTCCGCGACGCCCCTCGCGAAGGACCTGGCCACGGCCTACGAGGCCCGCGCCCGGGGCGCGGCCCCCCAGTGGACTCCGCTGCCGCTGCAGTACGCGGACTACGCGCTGTGGCAGCAGGAGCTCCTGGGCGACGACGACGACCCGGACAGCCTGTTCAGCAAGCAGTACCGCTACTGGTCCCAGCAGCTGGCCCGGTTGCCCGAGACGGTCACCATCCCCAGCGACCGGCCCCGCCCCGCGGAACTCGACCGCAGCGGCGATGTGCTGGAGTTCACGATGGACGGCGCGCTGCACGAGGGCGTCGCCGGCCTCGCCCGGGCCACCGGCACCACCCCCTTCATGGTGCTGCAGGCGACCATGGCCGCCCTGCTCACCCGGCTCGGCGTGGGCACCGACATCGCGCTCGGCAGCGGCATCGCGGGCCGCGTCGACGAGAACCTCAACGACCTGATCGGCCTCTTCGTCAACGTGCAGGTGATGCGCACCGACACGTCCGGCGACCCGACCTTCACCGAACTGCTCGGCCAGGCCCGCCGGACGAGCCTGGCCGCCTACACCCACCAGGACATTCCCTTCGAAGCTCTGGTGGAAAAGCTCAACCCGGAGCGCTCGGCCTCGGTCAACCCGCTCTTCCAGATCGCCTTGATCCTCCAGAACACCGAGGACAAGGACTTCGAGCTGCCCGGCCTGCGGGTGGTCAGCGAGGGGGTGGGCACCGGGACGTCCCGCTACGACCTCACCCTGAGCCTCAGCGAGACGTTCGAGAACCGCACCGCGCCAGCGGGCATCCACATCGCCGCCGAGTACTCCACCGAACTGTTCGACGCCTCGACGATCGAAGCGCTGATCGCCCGCTGGGAACGGCTCCTGGCCGCCGCGGTCGCCGACCCCTCGCAGCGCATCGGCGACGCGGTACTGCTCGCCTCCGAGGAGCGCCGCGCGCTGCTGCTGGCCGAACGGCACGCCGAGCGGACCGTGCCGGAGGCCACCTTCCCGGAGCTCTTCCGGGAGCGGTCGCGGCAGTCGCCGCAGGCACTGGCGGTGGAGTCGGCCGACCAGGCGTGGTCGTACGAGGAGCTGAACGCACAGGCGAACCGGATCGCGCACTGGCTGATCGCCCGGGGCATCGGGCCCGAGCAGTCGGTCGGCGTGGCCATGCCGCGCAGCGCGGACCAGGTCGCCGTCGCCCTCGCCGTCCTCAAGGCGGGCGCCGCCTATCTGCCCGTCAACCTCGACTACCCGGCCGACCGCATCCTCTTCATGCTCGACGACGCCGCCCCCGGCGTTCTGCTCACCACCCGGGCCGCCCTCGACGAGCTGCCCGACGGGCTGACCACAGAGGCGCTCCCCATCGACACCCCCGAGGTCCGGGCGGCCTGGCAGGACAGTCCGGTCACCGACCCCGAGACCGCCCTGACCCCCGCCCACCCGGCGTACATCATCTTCACCTCCGGCTCGACCGGCCTGCCCAAGGGCGTCACCGTCACCCACGCGGGCATCGCGGCCCTCAGCCGCACCACGCAGGACCGCCTCGCGCTGACCCCGGACGCGCGTGTCCTCCAGGTCGCGGCCCCCAGCTTCGACGCCGCCTTCTGGGAGCTGGTGCAGGCGCTCACCAGTGGCGCCACCCTCGTCGTCCCGGCGGAGCAGCGGGTTGTCGGCGACGACCTGGCCCGTACGCTGGCCGACCGCAGCATCACCCACGTGATGCTGCCGCCCAGCGTGCTCGCCGCGCTCCCGGCCGTCACCTCCCACGCTCTGACGGAGCTGCGCACCGTCACTGTCGGCGGCGAGGCCTGCCCGCCCGCCCTGGTTGCCGCCTGGGCACCGGGCCGCCGCTTCGTCAACGCCTACGGGCCCACCGAAACCACGGTCTGCGGCGCCATCAGCGCCCCCCTCACCACGGATCACACGCCCATCGGCACCGCCGTGGCCGACAACCGGGTGCGGGTGCTGGACGAGCGGCTCGCACCGGTCGCACCGGGCACCCCCGGCGAGCTCTACATCGCAGGCCCCAGCCTCGCCCGCGGCTATCTGAACCGCTCCGCGCTCACTGCCGAGCGGTTCGTCGCCGACCCCTACGGACCGGCCGGCACCCGCATGTACCGCACCGGCGACATCGTCCGCCAGGGTGCCGACGGACAGCTCGACTACCTGGGTCGCAGCGACGACCAGGTCAAGATCAACGGCCTGCGCATCGAGCCGGGCGAGATTGCCGCGACCCTCGGGCACCACCCGGGCGTCGCCCAGGCCGTCGTGATCGTGCGCGAGAACAAGGAGGGCGAACGGCGCCTGGTCGGCTACGCGGTTCCGGCGCCGGGGGACCGGGGCAAGGGCCTCGACGCCGACGCCCTGCGCGCGTTCCTCTCCGAGCGGCTGCCGGAGTTCATGGTGCCCTCGCTGTTCATGCTGCTCGACGGCCTGCCGTTGACACCCAACGGCAAGCTCGACAAGGCCGCGCTGCCCGAGCCGGAGGTCACCGGCGGCGCCTATCAGGCGCCCCGCACCGACGCGGAGAAGGCGCTCGCCGCCATCTACGCCGAGATCCTCGAACGGGACCGGGTCGGCATCGATGACGACTTCTTCGCCCTCGGCGGCGACAGCATCCGTTCCATCCAGGTCGTCTCCCGGGCCCGCGCCCAGGGCATCAAGGTCACGCCGCGGCTGATGTTCAAGCACCGTACGGTGGCCGCGCTCGCCGAGGCCGCCGCGGCCGGCGACCAGAGCGGGCGGCCCGCCCGCCGTGAGCCCGTGGACGGCGGCATCGGCTGGATGCCGCTGCTGCCCGTGGCCCGCCAGATGAGTGAACACGTCGGAAGCTATGACGGATTCGCCATGTCGATGGTGGTGGACCTGCCGACGGGCATCGACGAGAGCGGACTGGTCGCCACCCTTTCCGCGGTCGTCGATCACCACGACATCCTCCGCTCCCGCTTCCGCGTCCGCGCCGGAGAGGCCGGGCTGGACGCGGGCAAGCCCGGCACCGTCGACGTGGCCGCGCTCATCAGCCGCAGGCCCTGCGCGGGTGACTGGCACGACCCGGCCTGGCGGCGGGAGACCAAGGCCGCGGTGGACGCCGCCGTCGGCGAACTGGACTCGAAGTCCGGCCAGATGGCCCGCTTCATCTGGTGCGACGCGGGCCCGGACACCTCCGGGCGGCTGATCATCGTCCTGAACCACCTGGTGGTCGACGGTGTCTCCTGGCGCATCCTCCTGCCCGACCTCGCCCAGGCCTGGGACCACGTGCGCCAGGGGCGCACCCCCCGGCCGGCCGCGGTGTCCACCACGATGCGCCGTTGGTCGTACGGCTTGGTGGAGGCGGCCGCCTCCACCAAGCGGGTGGCCGAACTCGCCCTGTGGAAGAAGGTCCTCGACGGACCCGACCCGCTCCTGGGCTCCCGCGCCCTCGACCCGGCCGTCGACGTGCGCGCCACCATGGAGACCGTCCAGGTCAAGCTGACCCCGCAGGTCACCGAAGCACTGCTGACGACGCTGCCCGCCGCCTTCCACAGCGGGGTCAACGACGGTCTGCTCACCGCCCTCGCTCTGGCCATGACCAAGTGGCGCAGGACGCGGGGCGACGGGGAGTCATCGGCTCTGATCCGTCTCGAAGGACACGGCCGCGAGGAGGCCGCCGTGCCCGGCACCGACATCACGCGCACGGTGGGCTGGTTCACCAGCGTCTACCCCGTCCGCCTCGACGTCGGCGGCCTCGACCTAGACGAGGCCATCGCGGGCGGCCGGCCCGCGGGCAACGCCATCAAGGCGGTCAAGGAGCAGCTCCACGCGATTCCGGACAAGGGCATCGGCTACGGTCTGCTGCGCCATCTCAACCCGAAGACCGCCGAGGCGCTCAAGGACCTCGACGAGGGGCAGGTCTCCTTCAACTACCTGGGCCGGTTCGCCTCGGGCAGTCAGGCGCCGCAGGCCGGCGGCGCGGGCTGGACGATGTCCGCCGACCTGGACGAGCTCGCCCCCGAACTGACCACGCCCGCCCTGACCGTCGTCGACATCACCGCCTACGCCGTCGAGACGGAGCAGGGCCCGCAGTTGAGCGCCGGTATCTCCTTCCCCACCGGGCTGCTCGGACGGGACGAGGCGCAGGAGTTCGCGGACCTGTGGTGCACGGCCCTGGAAGGTCTGGCCCGGCACGCCACCGAGCCCGGTGCGGGCGGACTGACGCCGTCGGACGTACCGCTGGTCCGGCTGCGGCAGCGGGACCTGGAAGTGTGGGAGCAGAGCTACCCGGACGTGGCCGACGTATGGCCGCTCACCTCGATGCAGTCCGGCCTGCTGTTCCAGAGCAGGCTGGCCGGCGCCGGGTTCGACGCCTACCAGGTGCAGCTGGCCTTCCACCTGACCGGCCGGGTGGAGCCCGAGCGCATGCGTGCCGCAGGTCAGGCGGTGCTCGACCGCTACGACAGCCTGCGCACCGCGTTCGTGGCCACCGACGCCGGCGAGCAGGTGCAGGTGTTGCTGGGGCGGGTCGAACTGCCCTGGCAGGCCCTCGACTGGAGTGACCTGTCCGAGGCGGAACAGGACGCGGCCTATCGGGAACTCCTCGCCCGGGACCAGGCCACGCACTTCGACCTGAGCGCCCCGCCGATGCTGCGCCTGACCCTGGTGAAGCGGACGGCCGAGCGGCACGAGCTGATCCTCACCGTCCACCACATCGTGTACGACGGCTGGTCGGGCCCCTTGGTGCTGCGGGACCTGCTGCACCTGTACAGCACCCACGGCGACGCCGAGCAACTGGGCCGGGTGCGTCCCTATCGCGACTACCTCGACTGGCTGTCGGGCCAGGATCACGAGGTCGCGGCCCGTGCCTGGACGTCAGAGCTGGCCGGGGTGGACGAGCCCACGCTCGCGGCGCCGGGGACCCGGCAGGAGACGAGCGGCAACCACCGGCACGTGCGTGTCGACCTGGACGAGGACACGGCGCGCCTGTTGGCGCGCCGCGCGACGGATCTCGGGATCACCCTCAACACCCTCGTGCAGGGCGCCTGGGGCCTGCTCCTGGCAGGCCGGACCGGTTCTCAGGACGTGGTGTTCGGCGCCACGGTCTCCGGGCGTCCGCCCCAGGTGGCGGGCGTGGACGAGATGGTGGGGCTGTTCATCAACACCCTGCCGGTGCGCCTGAGCCCGACCCCCGGGCAGACCCTGGGCGAGCTGCTGCGCGATCTCCAGGACCGGCAGGCCGCCCTGATGGACCATCACCACTTCGGGCTGGCCGAGATCCATCGGGCCACCGGGCTCGGGACCCTCTTCGACTCGGTGGTCGTCTACGAGTCCTACCCGGCCGACGTGGACGGACTGGGCCAAATGCAGAGCGCGGCCGGGATCAGCATCGCGGGCATCGACGGCGAAGCGACCGTGCACTACCCGCTGGGCCTGCTCGCCGAGGCGGACCCGGACCTGCGGCTGACGCTCGGCTACCAGGACCACGCCCTCGACTCCCGTACCGCGCGGCGCCTCGCGGACCGCCTGGCGCGGATCCTCCAGCACATCGCGGCAGACCCCGGAACTTTGGTGGGCCTGATCGACGTGGTCGAACCGGCGGAGCGCGCACGGCTGTTGACCGACTTCAACGACTCGGCGACGGACGTCCCGGAGGCGACGATCGCCGAGCTCTTCGCGCGGCAGGCCGCGGCCACCCCCGACGCGGTCGCGGTGGTCTTCGGCGACATCACGCTCACGTACGAGGAGCTGGACGCCCGGGCCAACCGGCTCGCGCGGGTCCTGGCGGCGCGCGGCGTGGGCCAGGAGTCCGTCGTCGGGCTGGCGCTGCCGCGCTCGCAGGAGCACATCGTGGCCGTACTCGCGGTGGCGAAGGCGGGAGGCACGTATCTGCCCCTCGACCCGGAGTACCCCGCCGAGCGGCTGAGCTTCATGCTGAGCGACGCGGCACCCACCGTCCTGGTGACCGACGAGAAGATCTCGGCGGGGTTGCCGCGGAGCGGTTGCGCACACCTGGTGATCGACGAACCCGACGTCGCCGAGGAGATCGCCGCGGCCTCGGCACAGCCGCCGGAGGCCGCCGCGGCCGGGCGGGCGGATCAGCTCGCCTACGTGATGTACACCTCGGGGTCCACGGGCCGGCCCAAGGGGGTCGGCATCACGCACCGGTCGGTGACCGTACTCGTGGCGGACCGGTGCTTCGGCCAGGGGCGTCACCAGCGGGTCCTGATGCACAACACGCAGGCCTTCGACACCTCGACCTATGAGCTGTGGGTCCCCCTGCTGCGCGGCGGCGCCATCGTCATCCCGGCCCCCGGGCGCCTGGACCCGGCCGGTCTGATGCACATGATCGCCGAGTACGGAGTGACCGGTCTGGCCATGACGGCGGGACTGTTCATGGCCATCGCGGAGGAGATGCCCGAGGCGTTCGCGGGGGCGCGCCAGGTGTGGACCGTCGGTGACGTGGTCACACCGGCCGCCCTGAGAAGGGTGCTGGACGCGTGCGACGGCCTGTCCGTCGTCAACGGCTACGGGCCGACCGAGACCACCGCGGCCACCTCCATGCACGCCATGGACGACGCGGCGGAGCTGGGCGATGTGGTGCCGATCGGGCATCCGATGGACAACACGCGCCTGTACGTACTCGACCCGGCCCTGCGGCCGGTGCCGCTGGGCGTTCCCGGCGAGCTCTACGTCGCGGGCGAACGCCTGGCCCGCGGCTATCTGGGCCGCTACGACCTGACTGCGGAACGTTTCGTGGCCTGCCCCTTCGGAGGGCCCGGCGAGCGCATGTACCGCACGGGTGACGTGGTGAGCTGGACCGAGGAGGGCCGCCTGGTCTTCCACGGCCGCGCCGACAACCAGGTCAAGATCCGGGGCTTCCGCATCGAACCCGGCGAGGTCGAGGCCGAGCTGGCCACACACCCGGGTGTCGCCCAGGCCGTCGTCATCGCCCGGGACTACCGGAGCACCGGTATGCGCCTGCTCGCCTACGTGACCTTGGCCGCGGGGGACGGGCCGGACGCCGACGAGCTGCGGGCCCACACCGCGCGGCGGCTGCCGGAGCACATGGTGCCGTCCGCGTTCGTGATCATGGACAGGCTCCCGCTGGCCGCCACCGGCAAGGTGGACCGCAAGGCGCTGCCCCTCCCCGAGATCACCAGTGACGCCGCCTACCGCGCCCCGCGCACTCCTCAGGAGGAGCTCCTGACCGCCGTGTTTGCCCAGATTCTGGGCGTCGGACGCGTCGGCATCGACGACAGCTTCTTCGACCTCGGCGGCCACTCGCTGCTCGCCACCAAGCTCATCAGCCGCATCCGCACGGTGCTGGGCGTGGAGGTGCCGATCCGTCTGGTGTTCCAGGCGCCCACCGTCGCGGAACTGGCCGCGCAGTTGACCGGCAGCTCCGGATTCACGGGCGAGAGCGACCCGTTCGGTGCGGTGCTGCCGCTGCGGACCGGCGGGAGCGGGGCGCCGCTGTGGTTCATCCACCCCGGCTTCGGCCTCTGCTGGTCCTACCTGGGCATGGCCGTTCAGCTCGGCGACCGGCCGGTGTACGGCATTCAGGCTCGCGGCTTCGACGGATCACCGCTGCCCGAGAGCTTCGCGGCCATGGTGGTCGACTACACGGAGCAGATCCTCTCCGTGCAGCAGGAGGGGCCCTTCCAGCTGGCCGGGCACTCCCTGGGCGGAGCCCTCGCCCAGGCCGTCGGCGCCGAACTCCAGAGCCGCGGGCACGAGGTGCCCTTGGTAGTGCTCCTGGACGCCGTACCGGGCAGCTGGTTCGCCCAGCAGTCCGAGGCGCACCTCGACCGGTCCGAATCGCGCGACTTCCTGGAGGGCTACCTGCCGGGTGACGCGGACGACGAGAGCCGCCGGACCGTCGTCGAAAACGGTGCGACCGTCATGGTCGAACACACCCGCATGGTGAAGGAGTTCACCCAGCCCGTCCACCGCGGCACCGTGCTGTTCTTCAGCGCGACGCAGAGCCCCGAGGCGCAGCCGGAACTCTGGGCCCCGTACGTCGAGGGCGAACTGCACACGTACGACATCGACTCCACCCATTTCGGGCTGACCGCACCGAAGCCGGCGGCCGAGATCTGCACCCTCATCAACCACCACCTCCACCACTAAGGGAGCCACCATGAGCACGAACCCGTTCGACGACGAGACCGGCACGTTCTACGTCCTGGTCAACGACGAGGAACAGCATTCCCTGTGGCCGTCGTTCGCCACGGTCCCCGACGGCTGGCGGATCGTCTTCGGGGCCGATGAGCGCGCCGCTTGCCTCACCCACATCGAGGAGAAGTGGACCGACCTGCGGCCCAGGAGCCTGCGCGAAGCCATGACCGCCTAGTCCCGCCCCCCGTGTCCCACCCGAGACCCTTTGCGGATCCGAAGAGAAGGAGAGGAACGAGAGCGTGACGCAACTCGCTGACCGCTGGGGAGTGAACCCGGCGTATTTCTGGATGTGGGACAGGTGGCCGGACCAGCCCGTCAAGATCGACGACAGCGGCGTGGTCCACGTGTACGGGCACGCCGAGTGCGTTCAGGTCTACGGCGACCCGCAGACGTACTCGTCCAATGTGGAAGCGCTGTTGCTCGGCGAGGCGGACGAGGGCGAGGCGTTGAGCGACGGTGCTCTGAGCGCGGCGGACCCGCCCAAGCACACAAAGATGCGCAAGATCGTCAGCCGCGCGTTCACGCCCAAGATGGTGGCCGATCTCGAACCGCAGATCATCAAGATCACCCATGAGCTCCTCGACGCGGCGGAGGGCAAGGGCGGCCTGGAGCTGGTCGAGGACCTGGCCTACCCGATGCCGGTGATCGTGATCGCCGACATGCTCGGGGTGCCGCCGAGCGACCGGTACCTGTTCAAGCGCTGGGTGGACCAGATCGTCACCGCGGCCGGCGAGGTGACCGTCGAGACCGCGGGCGTGCAGCGGGACGATGCCGACGTCGCGGCAGCCATGGGGCAGGTGCCCGAGCTGATGGACTACCTGCGCCAGCACGTCGTCGAGCGCCGCAGGAAGCCACAGGACGACCTGCTCACCAAGCTCGTCGAGGCGGAGATCGAGGGCGAGCACCTGAGCGAGAGTGCCATCGTCAACTTCGCCAGGGAACTCCTCGTCGCCGGACACCTCACCACCAGCGCGACGATCGGCAACATGCTGCTGTGCCTGGACGCGCACCCGCGGCAGATGGAGCGGCTGCGGGCCGATCCCGGCCTCGCTCCGGGGGTGGTCGAGGAGACCCTGCGGTTCCTGAGCCCGCTCGCGGGCTCGGTCCGCGCGACGGTCGCCGACACGGAGCTGGCCGGGGTCAAGGTGCCCGCGCGCAGCCTCGTCAGGCTCTGGCTCGGCGCGGCCAACCGGGACGAGCGCCAGTTCGCCCGGCCCCACGTGTTCGACCCGGATCGCGACCCCAACCCGCAGCTGGGATTCGGCCGCGGGATCCACTTCTGCATCGGCGCACCGCTGGCCCGGCTGGAGGGGCGCGTCGGCGTGAACGTCCTCCTGGAGCGGTTCCCGAAGCTGCGCGTGGACCCGGACGGTTCGCCGGAGTTCATGGATCTCGAAGACGTGCTGGGCGTTTCGAAGCTGCCGATGCTCACCACCTGACAGCCGGGGGGGGGAAGGCGGCGAGAGGTGTCCCGGCGCGGACCTGAGCGCAGGCCGCGCCGGACATCGCCGCCGCTGCCACGGCGGGCCGGCCCGGCCCGCGGACCGCCAAGGGCAACGCAAGAACCGTTCAAGGTCGAGTGGCGAGACTGGCCGGGCAGCCGGGCAGCCGGGCAGCCGGGCAGCCGGGCAGCCGGGCAGCCGGGCAGCCGGGCCGGACCCCGCATGCCTTCTTGTCGTGAAGGCCCCGAACTCAGCACAGATTGGATCAGCATGGTTTCGCGACGCAGACTCCTGGGCTCCACGGTGGCCGCCGCCGGCGCCGTCGCGGGCTTCCTGCCCGCGTCTCCTCCGACGACCGCGCAGGCCGCCGGCCAGGGCCGGAGCAGTGTGATCGTGCGGCCCGGCGACCCCCGCTACACCGAGCTCGCCGGACGGGGCTGCAACACCCGCTTCGTCGCCACACCGGACGAGATCTGGCTAGTGAACTCCGCCGACCAGGTGGAGCAGGCGGTGAACAAGGCCATCGCCCTCGACCGGCGCATCACGGTCCGCAGCGGAGGCCACAGCTTCGAACGCCTGGTGGACGACCCGCAGTTCCGTCTCCTGGTCGACGTCTCGGAGATGACCGGCGTCACCTTCGACCCCCGGATGAACGCCTTCGCCGTCGAGGCCGGCGCCCGGCTCGGCGACGTCTACCGCGCGCTCCACGAGGGCTGGGGAGTCACCGTGCCGGGTGGCGTCTGCCCCGAGGTGGGCGTGGGCGGTCATGTGAGCGGAGGCGGGTACGGCCCGCTGTCGCGCCGCCACGGCCTCATCGTGGACCACCTGTACGCCGTCGAGGTCGTTGTGGCGGGCCGGGGCCGCACCGCACGCACCGTCATCGCCACGCGGGAGCCGGACGATCCGCACCGCGACCTGTGGTGGGCCCACACCGGCGGAGGCGGCGGCGCCTTCGGCATCGTCACGAAGTTCTGGTTCCGCACCCCCCGGGCCACCGGCGGCCCGTCCTCGCTGCTGCCCACGCCGCCCGCACGGATGCGGAACACCGTCGTGTCCTGGCCCTGGTCCGGGCTGACCCAGGCGGGCTTCACCCGCCTGGTGACCAACCACAACGCCTGGCACGCGGCGCACAGCGCCCCCGGCTCGCCATACTCCGTGCTGCACAGCTCGCTCAACCTGTACTCCAAGAACGCCGCCTGGGTGCAGCTGGAGATCCGCATGGATGCCACCCTCGCCGCGACGGGCCGGCTGCACGACGACTACATAGCCGCGGTCTCCGAGGGCGTCGGCGTCGAGCCGAGGGTCGACGTCACCGAGGGCACCTGGCTGGATATCACCCTCGAACCGACCGTCGTCCAACCGGGCTACACACGGCAGAAGTCCACGGGCGGACACATGCGCGAGGCTTTCACCCAGGGCCAGATAGCCGCGATGTACCGGTCCCTGACCGATCCGAACCACCTCAACGTCGGCCTGGTGTACCTGGCCGCCTACGGCTGCGCGATCAACACCGTCGAGCCCGCCGCCAGGGCGATCCCCCAGCGCGACTCCATCATGAAGTTCTGGTACACGTCCGTGTGGGTCGACCCGGCACACGACGACGCCGAGGTCGAGTGGCTGCGCACCCTGCGCGGGAACGTCCACGCGGCGTCCGGTGGATTCCCGGTGCCCAACGGGCAGCAGGACGGTGGGTACATCAACTACGCCGACGTGGACCTGCGCGATCCGCGCCAGAACCGGACCGGCGTGCCGTGGTACGAGATCCTCTGGAAGGGCAATCACCCCAGGCTGCAGCGGGTGAAGGACACGTACGACCCCAGGAACGTCTTCCGGCACGCACTGTCGCTCGACCCGTCCTGACGACCTTCTGATTTCCCCTCGGTGCGGGCGGACCGGCCGCGAGCAACGCCCGAACGGCCTCTCGGTCGGGGCGACTTCGCCATGCCCCGGCGGCGGACCTCGCCGACCTGCCCATCGTTCTCCTTCACCACGCGGAACCTTCCCCGACGCGGAGCCTTCTCCGGCGCGGAACCTTCGCGAGATCATCCGAAAGGGCCTCCACCTATGTCACTGCCCGACATGAACGCTGCGCGCCTGCCCCTGACGGCGGCCCAACGTGAGGTGTGGCTGGCCCAACAGTTGGCACCGAACAGCCGGCAGTACCGGATCTCCGAGTTCCTGGACATCGCCGGTGCGGTGGACGTGGCCGTCTTCGCGACGGCGCTGCGTCGCGCTGTCGCGGAGGCATCCGCCCTGCATCTGCGGTTCTTCGAGGACGACGGAGTGCCCTGGCAGGTCGTCGAGCCGCGTACGGACTGGGACTTCCCCCTGGTCGACCTCAGCGGCGCAGCAGATCCACGGGAAGCAGCCGAGGCGTGGATGCACGCCGAGACCGCCCGCCCGATGGACCCGGCCCGCGACACCCTGTTCTCGTTCGCCCTGCTGAAGCTCGGGCCGGACCGCTTCATCTGGTACCAGGGCTACCACCACATCGTGGTGGACGCGTTCACCTGGGCGCTCTTCGCCCGGAGAGTGGCCGCGCTCTACACGGCCCTCGCCACCGGCACGCCCACCGAGGAGTCCCCCTTCGGTCCGCTGCACCTGCTCCTCGACCGGGACGCCGACTACCGCACTTCCGAGGCGCATGCCGAGGACCGGCGCTACTGGATGGACCGGCTGGCCGACCTCCCGGAGCCGCCCCGCCTCGCCGGCCGCCCCCACAAGCCCCCGACCACGCGGCTCTGGCACAAGGCGGGCCTGCCCCAGGAGGTCGAGGCCCGGCTGCAGGACACGGCCGCCGCGGCCGGGGTGCGCCCGTCCGCCGTGCTGATCGCCGCCACCGCCGCGTACATGCACCGCATGACCGGAGCGGACCAGGTCGTGCTGGGCCTGCCGCTCTCCACCCGAACCGATGCCACCCTGCGCAGCATCCCCGGCATGGTCGTCAACGCGCTGCCGCTGCGCGTGGAGGTGCACGCGCACACCACAGTCCTGGAACTCGTGCGGCAGGTGTCCCAGGAGGTGGGCCAAGTACTGCGGCACCAGCGCTACCGGGTGGAGGACCTGGTCCGCGACCTCGGCCTGCCCGGCGGGATGAACGACCTGACCGGCCCGCAGGTCAACATCATGTTCTTCGACTACGACCTCAGCTTCGGCGAGGCCCGCGCCACCGCCCACCCGCTGTACTCCGGTCCGGTCGAGGACCTCTTCATCATGGCGTACGACCGCTCCGACGGAGCGGGGGTGCGGATCAACCTCGAAGGCAACGCCGATCTCTACGGAGAGGACGAACTGGCCGCACATTCGGGCCGCTTGATCCGGCTGATCGAGTCCTTCACCGCCGACGCCGAGCAGTCCGTCGGCGACATCGAGCTGCTGACCGCCGAAGAGCGGCAGGGTGCGCTGACGGCAGGAGCCGGAGCGGCCCGTGAGGTGCCGCGGGGTCTGCTGCCGGATCTGTTCGCGGCGCAGGCCGTACGGGACGGCCGCGCCACGGCCGTGATGTGCGGCGAGGACTCCTGGTCGTATGCCGAGGTGGACGCGGCATCGAATCGTCTGGCGCGCCTGCTGACCGGGCGTGGAGTGGGGCCGGAGCAGAAGGTGGCCATCGCGCTGCCTCGCTCGCCCCAGCTGGTGGTCGCGATCCTGGCGGTGCTGAAGGCCGGCGCCGCCTATCTGCCGCTGGACGCGGACTACCCCGCCGACCGGATCGCGTTCATGGTCGACGACGCCGCGCCCGCCCTGCTGCTGACCGGCCGGGACTGGGCGGGCTCGTTGCCTGAAACGGCCGTTCAGCGGGTGCTGCTGGATGATCCGGGCACGGCCGGGACGCTTGAGGACCTGTCCTGTGCGGCACTGACCGACGAGGACCGGACGACGCCGCTGCTGGCGCTCCACCCGGCCTATGTCATCTACACCTCCGGTTCGACCGGCACGCCCAAGGGCGTGGTGGTCACCCATGCCGGGCTGCCCCGGCTGGCCGCGGCACAGATCGAGCGCTTCGGGGTCGAACCGGGCAGCCGGGTGCTGCAGTTCGCGTCCACCAGCTTCGACGCCGCCGTGTCGGAGCTGTGCATGGCGCTGCTGTCCGGCGCGACGCTCGTACTGGCCCCCGGGGAGCGCCTGCTGCCGGGCGAGGCCCTGGCCGCTACCGTCGCCGAGTACGGCATCACCCACCTCACCCTGCCGCCGACCGCCCTGGCGGTGATGCCGCCCGGCAGCCTGCGGTCCGTCGTCACCCTGACCGTCGCCGGCGAACGGTGCTCGGCCGAGCTGGTGGCCGCCTGGGCCCCCGGTTGCAGAATGATCAATGCCTACGGGCCCACGGAATCCACGGTGTGTGCCACGATGACCGGCGCGCTCGCCGAGGACGCGGGATCGCCTCCGATCGGACATCCGATCGACAACGCGTGGTCGTACGTGCTGGACTCCAGCCTCCAGCCGGTGGCGGCCGGGGTTACCGGCGAGCTGTATGTCGCCGGCCAGGGGCTGGCACGCGGCTATCTGAACCGGCCCGGACTGAGCGCGCAGCGCTTCGTGGCCGATCCGTTCGGCCGCCCCGGCGAGCGGATGTACCGCACCGGCGATGTGGTGCGACGGCGTGCCGACGGGCAGTTGGACTTCCTCGGCCGTGCTGACGACCAGGTCAAGATCCGCGGCTTCCGCATCGAACCCGCCGAGGTGGAGTCCGTCCTCGCCGGCCACCCCGACGTGGCGCAGGCCGCGGTGCTGGTGCGCGAGGACCGGCCCGGGAACCGCCGCCTGGTCGGATACGTCGTTCCCGCACCCACCGCGGACGAGGGTCTCGCCTCCTCGGTGCGCGCCTTCGCCGGTGAGCGGATGCCCCGGCACATGGTTCCGGACGCCGTCGTGGAGCTGCCCGAACTGCCGGTGACCGCGCACGGCAAGCTCGACCGGCGTGCGCTGCCCGCCCCTGGGACCACCATCAGCACCTCACGCCCGCCGCGCACTCCGGTCGAGCGGATCCTGTGCGACCTGTACGCCCAGGTCCTCGGCGCCGAGGAGGTGGGGGCCGAGGACGACTTCTTCGAGCTGGGCGGACACTCTCTGCTGGCCACCAGCCTGATCTCCCGGATCCGCACCGCCCTGGGGGCCGAACTCCAGCTGCGCACGCTCTTCCGGGCACGTACGCCGGCCGAGGTCGCGCGGGCACTGGGCCGGGCCGGGGCGGTGCGTCCGCCGCTGGCGCCACAGGAGCGGCCGCGGCGGCTGCCCCTGTCGTTCGCGCAGCAGCGGCTGTGGTTCCTGAACCGGCTGCAGGGTCCTTCGGCGACCTACAACATCCCGCTGGCCGTGCGCCTGACCGGCGAGCTGGACACCGACGCGGTGCGTGCGGCGCTGGCGGATGTGGTGACCCGTCACGAGGCGCTGCGAACCGTCTTCACCGAGGTCGACGGTGTGCCCCACCAGCAGGTCCTCGACGGCCACGATGCCGCCCGGCTCCTTGCCGTGGCGGAGCCGCCGGCCGGGGAGCTCGACGGCGCGGTGACCGCGGCGGCGGGCCATGTCTTCGACCTCACCCGCGACATACCGGTGCGTGCGTGGCTCTTCGCGGCGGGACCCGCGGAGCACGTCCTGGTGCTGGTGGTCCATCACATCGCGGCAGACGGCTGGTCGATGCAGCCGCTGTGGCGTGACTTCTCCACCGCCTACGCCGCCCGACGCGACGGTCGCGCCCCGGACTGGGCCCCGCTGCCGGTGCAGTACGCCGACTACACCCTGTGGCAGCACCGGGTCCTGGGAGACGCCCAGGACCCGGACAGCCTCTGGGCGGAGCAGGTCGACTACTGGAAGCGGACGCTGGCCGACCTGCCCGAACGGATCGAGCTGCCGACCGACCGGCCGCACCCGGAGCAGGCCTCGCACCGGGGCCGGATCCAGCCGTTCAGGTGGGACGCCGAACTCCACGCGGGCATAGTCGAGTTGGCGCGCTCGTGCCAGGCCAGCCCCTTCATGGTCGTACACGCCGCACTGACCGCTCTGCTCTCCCGCATGGGCGCCGGCGCCGACGTGCCCGTGGGCATAGGCATCGCGGGCCGCACCGACCAGGCGACCGAGAACCTCGTCGGCTTTTTCGTGAACACCCTGGTCCTGCGCGCGGACACCTCCGGACGGCTCACCTTCCGGCAGCTGGTGCACCGTGTACGGGACAAGAGCCTTCAGGCCTACGCGCACCAGGACCTCCCCTTCGAGAGCCTGGTCGACATCCTCAACCCCACGCGCACGCTCTCCCACCAACCGCTGTTCCAGGTCGCCCTCGCCTGGCAGAACACACCGCAGGGACATCTGGACATCCCCGGCCTGGAGGCCACGGTGGAGACCGTGGACACCGGCACGTCGAAGGTCGACCTGTCCTTCCACCTGACCGAACGGCACACGGCCGACCAGGCACCTGCGGGTATCGCGGGCCTCCTCGAATACAGCACCGACATCTTCGACTCCGGCACTGCCGAGGCGCTGGGGATCCGCCTGCGGCTGCTGCTCGAAGCGGCCGTGGCCGACGCCGACCGGACCGTCGACGGCATCGACCTGCTGACCGCGCGGGAGCGGCGGGAGGCGCTGACGGCCGGCACCGGCGCGGTCCGGGAAGTGCGGCCCGCGGCGTTCCCGGAACTCTTCGAGGCCCAGGTCGCACGCGATCCGCAGGCCGTCGCCCTGATCTCCGGCGAACAGGGCCTGACCTACCGGGAGTTGGATGCCGCGGCGAACCGGCTCGCCCGGCTGCTCGTGGACGGGGGGGTGGGACCCGAGCAGGTGGTGGCGCTGGCCTTCCCGCGCTCGGCCCAGCTCGTCGTGGCGATCCTGGCCGTACTGAAGGCCGGCGCGGCCTATCTGCCGCTCGACCCCGACTACCCCGCCGACCGGCTCGGATTCATGCTGGAGGACGCCGCACCCGCGCTGCTGATCACCACCAGCGAACTGGTGGACGGGCCGCCGGAGACCTCGGTACGGCACCTGATCCTCAACGACCCCGTCACGGTCAAGACCCTCGACGGTCTCCCGGACACGGCGCTGACCGACGCGGAGAGGCCGGTGCCCCTGCTGCCGACGCACCCCGCGTACATCATCTACACCTCCGGCTCGACCGGGATGCCCAAGGGCGTCGTGGTCACCCACTCCGGGCTGCCCCACGTGACGGCGCTGCAGACGGAACGCTTCGGGGCCGGGCCGGGCAGCCGGGTGCTGCAATTCGCCTCCACCAGTTTCGACTCCGCCGTCTGGGAGCTGTGCTTCGCGCTGCTGTCCGGCGCGACCCTGGTCGTCGCCCCGAGCGACCGACTGCTGCCCGGTGATCCGCTCGCCGCCACCTGCGCCACGTACGGAATCACCCATCTCACCCTGCCGCCGACCTCGTTGGCGGCGATGGCGCCGGACAGCCTGCCGCGCGACATCACTCTGATCGTGGCCGGTGAGGCGTGCACGGCCGGTCTCGTCGAGGCCTGGGCGCCCGGCCGCAGGATGATCAACGGATACGGCCCCACCGAGGCCACGGTGAGCGCGACGATGACCGACCCCCTCACCCCCGACGGCAGCGCCCCGGCGATCGGCTACCCGAACGCCAACGCGCGCGTGTACGTCCTGGACGAGAGCCTGCAGCCGGTGCCGCCCGGTGTGCCGGGCGAGCTGTACGTGACCGGACCGGGGCTGGCCCGCGGCTACCTGGGCCGCCCCGGACTGACCGCCCAGCGCTTCGTGCCCGACCCGTTCGGCGCGCCCGGCGTGCGGATGTACCGCACCGGCGATGTGGTGCGACGGCGTGCCGACGGGCAGTTGGACTTCCTCGGCCGTGCTGACGACCAGGTCAAGATCCGCGGCTTCCGCATCGAACTCGGCGAGGTCGAGTCCGCACTGGCGGCCCACCCCGGCGTCGCACACGCCGCGGTGGTGGTGCGCGAGGACCAGCCCGGCAACAAGCGCCTGGTCGGGTACGTGGTCCCCGCGCCGCCGGAGGCTGGGACCGACGGCCCGGAGACGGGCGAGCACATCGACGAGTGGCGGGACATCTACGACGCGATCTACGAGCAGGACCCTGCCGTCGAAGCCATGGGCGAGGACTTCGCCGGATGGAACAGCAGCTACGACGGCGAGCCCATCCCGCTGGAGCAGATGCGGGAATGGCGACGGGCCACCGTCGAGCGCATCCGCGAGCTAGGACCGCGGCGCGTCCTGGAGATCGGCGCGGGCAGCGGGCTGCTCCTCGCGCACCTGGCGCCGCACGTGGAGTCGTACTGGGGCACCGACATATCCGCGCCGGTGATCGACCGACTCCGCCGGCAGATCGCCTCCGAGCCCGGCCTGGCCGACCGGATCGAACTGCGCTGCCGTGCGGCCGACGACTTCACCGGTCTGCCCTCCGGACACTTCGACACGATCGTCGTGAACTCGGTAGTCCAGTACTTCCCGCACGCCGACTACCTCGCCCAGGTTCTCCGCTCGGCCATGGAACTCCTCGTCCCCGGTGGCCGGATCTTCCTCGGC
This sequence comes from Streptomyces sp. CB01201, assembly GCF_002803085.1. Classification (GTDB taxonomy): domain Bacteria; phylum Actinomycetota; class Actinomycetes; order Streptomycetales; family Streptomycetaceae; genus Streptomyces; species Streptomyces hundungensis. Next base: position 279,608 of record NZ_NNBJ01000002.1, read on the forward strand.
GACGTGCGCGATCTGCGTCTCGTCCGCAGCCTTCGCACCGCGGTCCAGCTGCACCGCGCCTCCGCCGGAGCCCAGCCGGCGGACGTGCGCCGGGCTGTCGAGCACGACCTGCTGCTGGAGAAGGAGCTGCTGGTCGCGCCGGAGTACTTCACGGCCCTGCCGACCCGGATGCCCGCCATCGCCGGAGTGGACGTCCGCCTCAAGCGGGGCCGCCACCACAACGAACTCACCCGGCACCGCTACGACGCGGTCCTCCACAAGCGGCCCGCCGGCCCGGTCCGGGGTGCTGCCCCGGACCCGGCGGAGGCGTCCCACCTGACCTGGGACCGGCAGGTGAACGGGACCGCGGACCTGGACGACCTGCTGCGCCGCCGCCCGGCCCGCCTATACGTGTCGGGCATCCCCAACCTGCGGGTCACGGGTGAGACGGCCGCACTGCGCGCGGTCGGCACCGGACGTCCGGTGGCGGACGCCCAGCGCCTCCTCACCCACCCCGACGCCTCGGCGATCGACCCCGAGGCACTGCACGAGCTCGGCGAACAGCACGGCTACCGGACCATCGCCACCTGGTCACCGACGGGCGAGGGCCGGTTCGACGCCCTGTTCGTCATCTCCGAAGCCCCGGCCGACGACGTCTCGGCCGAGGCGTACCGTGCGGCGGCGCCCGGCGTCGTCGGGCCCCTCACCAACCACCCCGCCGCGTCGCACCAGATCACCGCCCTGGGCGCCGTGACCCGCGACTTCGCCGGTGAGCGGCTGCCTCAGCACATGGTCCCGTCGGCGGTCGTGGTCCTTCCGGAGCTGCCGGTGACCGCCAACGGGAAGCTCGACCGGCGGGCCCTGCCCGCGCCCGATCCCACCGCGGGCACCTCCCGGCCCCCGCTCACGCCGGTCGAGCAGGTGTTGTGCGACCTGTACGCCCAGGTGCTGGGTGTGCAAGTCGTCGGCGCCGAGGACGACTTCTTCGACCTGGGCGGCCACTCCCTCCTCGCCACCCGGCTGATCTCGCGGATCCGGACCACTCTGGGAGCCGAGATCCAGATCCGCACCCTCTTCAAGTCGCCCACGCCGGCGGAGCTCGCCCTGGCCCTGAACCAGAGCGAGGTGGCGCGCCCAGCCCTGGACGTCCTGCTGCCGTTGCGGTCTCGCGGCAGCCGTCCACCGCTGTTCTGCACGCACCCGGCCGGTGGACTCAGCTGGCCCTATGCCGGACTCCTGAGCCACCTCGGCCCGGACCGTCCGCTGTACGGGGTGCAGGCGCGCAGTCTGACCGAGCCGGACTTCATGCCGGGGACGATGGAGGAGCTGGCCGCCGACTACGTACGGGAGATGCGCACGGTCCAGCCGCACGGTCCCTACCACCTGCTCGGCTGGTCCTTCGGCGGCATGGTGGCCCACGCCATGGCCACCCGGCTGCGCGAGGAGGGCGAGGAGGTCGGCCTCCTGGTGCTGCTCGACACGTACGTCCGTGGCGAGGGATCCCCTGAGGAAGCCCCCGAGGCCGGTGAGCAGCAGATCTTCGGGCTCCTGCTGGACGCCGCCGGATACCGCCCGGAGGACGTGGCGGGGCAGGAACTCAACCGCGACCTGGTGGTGGACCTGCTGCGCCGCAGCAACCTCCTGCCGCCGGAGATCCTTGAGGACAACGCGCTGACCGCGATGGTCGAGACCTACAGCCACAACATCGGTCTCCAGCACAGGTTCACGCCCGGGCGGCTCGACGCCGACGTGCTGCTGTTCACCGCGTCGCCGTCCGACACCGGCATGGACGTCACGCCGGAGCTCTGGAAGCCCTACGTGACCGGCACGATCACCACGCACCCGATCGTCGGCGAGCACCAGAACCTGATGCGTCCGCACGCCCTGGCACAGCTCGGACCGGTCCTGCGCGCCGCACTCGACCGGGCCGCCCAGAACGAGCACGCCCCAGAAGCCGAACGGAGCTGATCACCATCTTTGTCATGACGGCCGAACAGGAGGCCATACGGGAGACCGCGACGGCCTTCGCCGCGGAGTACCTCGAACCGGGCGCCGTGGAATGGGACCGGGAGAGCCACTTCCCCGTCGACGTGCTGCGCAAGGCCGCCGAGCTCGGCATGGGCGGCATCAACGTCCGGGAGGAGTCGGGCGGTTCGGGACTTTCCCGAAGCGACGCGGTCCTCGTCTTCGAGGCGCTCGCGGGCGGGTGCCCGTCGATCTCCGCGTACCTGTCCATCCACAACATGGTCGCCACGGTGATCGACACGCACGGTGACCGCCGACAGCGCGATCGCTGGGTGGGTCGGCTGTGTCGCATGGACGATCTGGCGAGCTACTGCCTGACCGAGCCCGGCGCCGGTTCGGACGCGGCAGCCATCCGGACCCGGGCGGAGCGCGCGGGCGACGCGTACGTACTCGACGGCACGAAGCAGTTCATCTCCGGAGCGGGAACGTCACAGACGTACCTCGTGATGGCCCGCACCAGCGACAGCGGAGCTCGCGGCATCACCGCCTTCATCGTGGACAGGGACGCGGACGGGCTCTCCTTCGGCGCCGAGGAACGCAAGATGGGCTGGAAGGCCCAGCCGACCCGGCAGGTGATCATGGACAGGGTCGTGGTTCCCGAGGGGAACCGGATCGGCGCCGAGGGCGAGGGGTTCAAGATCGCCATGAAAGCCCTCAACGCAGGACGGATCAACATCGCCGCCTGCTCCCTGGGGGGTGCGCGCAGCGCCCTGGAGCGCACGCTCTCCCACCTCGCGGCGAGGGAGGCGTTCGGCAGCCGGCTGCTGGACATGCCGACGATCCAGTCCCAACTGGCCGAGATGGCCACGTCCCTCGAAGCATCGAGGGCGTTGCTCCAGCGCAGCGCGACCGCGCTGGATCAGGGGGCCGCGAACGCCGTCGACCTGTGTGCCATGGCCAAGGGCTTCTGCACGGACGCGGGTTTCGCGATCGCCAATCAGGCGCTCCAACTCCACGGCGGATACGGCTACCTGTCCGACTACGGGCTGGAGAAGATCGTCCGTGACCTGCGCGTCCATCAGATCCTTGAAGGCACGAACGAGATCATGCGGTTGATCGTGGGCCGGGGCATGGCCTCCCGGGTGTGACGGCGGCCGCCCCGCGGACGAGGGGCGGCCAAGGGCGATTCAAGGTCGGTTCAAGACGGGGCGGCGAGAGCTTTCGAGGGCGCGGCCCATGGAGGAGACAACCACGATGCGTGTCCTGTTTGTCACGTTCCCCTGGCGGACCCACTTCCAGGCCTCTGTGCCATTGGCCTGGGCCCTGCAAACGGCCGGCCACGAGGTGCGGGTCGCCAGTGGTCCGGAACTCACCGAGGTCATCACCGGATCGGGCCTGACAGCGGTCCCTGTCGGCTCGGACGAGCCCGTCCTCGCGAAGCTGGAGCGGTCGCAGGCCGAGATGTTCCAGCGGATCGCCGAGGAGCACGGGGCGGCGGACGACCTGCTGAGCGATGTGTCCGAGAACCGGGAGGAGGAGCTCACCTGGGAACGCCTGCGCTGGCTGTACCGCTACCTCACCGGGACCTTCAAGGCCATGAACGACTCGATGGTCGGGGAACTGGTGGAGTACTGCCGCTGGTGGAAGCCCGACCTGATCGTCTGGGACTCCCTCAGCCACGCCGGCTCGATCGCCGCCACCGCGGTGGGGGCCGCCCACGCGCGCATGCCCATCGAGCTCGACGTGGAGGTCCGGATGCGGCGGCACTTCCTGCGGGTCCGCGAGGAGCAGGCCCCGCAGGACCGCGAGGACGCCCTGGGGGAGTGGCTCGGCAACTGGGCGCAGAAGTACGGCAAGACGTTCTCCGAGGAGATGGCGACCGGGCAGTTCACCATCGAGCAGATGCTGGGTTCGATGCGGGTGGAATCGGACGTCCCCCATGTCCCCGTCCGCTACCTCCCGTACAACGGGCCGTCCGCCGTGCCGGGCTGGGCCCGACGTGATCCGTCGAAGCCACGCGTCCTGGCCACCTTCGGAGTGACCCAGGAGAAGGACGCGGCGGGACAGGCCCTGTCCATCGAGCAGTTGCAGGGAATGCTGGACTCCGTAGCCGACCTCGACATCGAGCTGGTGCTCACGCTCCCCGCGCACCTGCAGAAGGAACTGGAGCGCGTCCCCGACCACACGAGAATGGTGGAGTTCGTCGCACTGCACTCCGTCATTCCGTCGTGCTCGGCGGTCATCCATCACGGCGGGGTGCCCGCCTTCCTCGTCTCGATCGCCCACGGGGTGCCACAGCTGATGATCAGCCGCGTCGTCCCCGACGTCGGCGAGCGCGGCCCGCGTCTGCACAAGGCCGGGGCCGGGGTGTGGATCCCGGCGGACGAGCAGGAGGAGACGAGCGGCGCGCGCATCCGGGAGCACCTCGTGCGGCTCCTGGACGATCCGGCGTTCCGCGAGGGTGCCGGGCGGCTGCGCGACGAGCTGCTCGCCCAGCCGACACCCGCCGAAGTGGTCCGGGAGCTGGAGCTGCTCGCGGACCGGTGCCGCAGCCGATAGCCCGTAACCAAGAGCCGGACGACCGGCCGCCTTCGGAGGCGGCCGGTCGCCGTGTGCTCGTGCCTGCTCCGGTCAACGCCCTCCGGTCGGCCTGCTCCGGTCACCCGCGATGTGCCGAAGTCCCTTCGGACGTCACCGGCACGGCGAGGGGGCCCGCCGGAGCGATCAGATCCGGCGAGACGGCCTTGGCGCTGCCCCGCCCGGTCAGCGTCAGCGCCAGGTCGAACTCGGCCAGCAGGCAACGCAGTACGTGGTGCACGCCGCGGCGCCCGCCGAGCGCCAGGCCGTACTGGTAGGGCCTGCCGTACAGGACGGCGTCGGCGCCGAGGGCCAGTGCCTTGACGACGTCGCTGCCGGTGCGCACGCCGGAGTCCATCAGCACGGGGACGGCGTCCCCGACGGCGGCTCGCACCGCGGGCAGGCAGTCGAGGGCGGCCGTCGTGCCGTCGAGCTGACGTCCGCCGTGGTTGGAGACGATGATCCCGTCCGCGCCGTGGGCCAGTGCGAAGCGGGCGTCGTCCGGGTGCAGGATGCCCTTGACGAGGATGGGCAGATCGGTCAGTTCGCGCAGCCAGGGGAGCCGCTCCCAGGTGAGGGACGGGTTGCCCGAGATGCTGGCCCAGTGTCCGACGACCTCCGCGGTGCCGGCACCGGGGGGCAGTGCCGCCCGGAACACGGGGTCGCTGGTGAAGTTGGCCAGGCCCGTGCCGTTCACGAACGGCAGAAACCCGTGGTCGAGGTCCGCCGGCCGGAAGCCGAAGGCGGGATTGTCGACGGTGAGGACCAGCGCCGAGTAGCCGCTCGCCTCGGCCCGGCGGACCAGGGACGTGGCCAGGACGTCGTCCGAGGGCCAGTAGAGCTGGAACCAGCGAGGCCCCGGGCCCGCGGCGGCCGCGACCTCCTCCAGACTGTGCGAGGAGAAGGACGACAGGACGAAGGGCAGGCCCGCGTCGGCCGCGCCGCGCACGGCGGCGAGTTCGCCCTCGGGGTGGACGACGGTCTGGGCTGAGACCGGCGCCAGCAGGACGGGGGCGGGCAGTCGCCGGCCCAGGAGGGGAACCGAGAGGTCGCGGCGTGTGACGCCGCGCAGCACTCTCGGCACCAGTCGCCACCGGTCGAAGGCCTCGCGGTTGGCGCGCCCGGTCGCCCCGGTTCCGGCGTTGCCGGCCACGTACCCGTACGCGGCCGGCGACAGTGCCTTGCGGGCTTCCTCTTCCAACCCCAGCAGACTGGTGGTGAGTTGATCCGCGCGCGCGTCGGGGCCCGCCAGGTAGATCTCGCGCACCAGGTCGGCCGGGACGCCCGCGGTGTGTGCCGCCAGGTCGTCGTGGATGTACCGGGTGAGCAGCTTCGCCACCTCGTCGACGCGTTCCGTCAGTGCGAAGTGGCCTCCGGAGTGGATCTCCACGGAGGGCCCGGCCGTGGTGTGGCGGGTCCAGCCCCGTACCTGTTCGAGGTTGTTCTTCGGGTCCTCGGAGGCGAGCAGCACGGTCAGAGGGGTCGTGAGGGTGGTGTCCTCGGAGCACCGGTAGTGGCGCAGCAGACGATGGTCCGCGCGCAGCATGCGCAGGATCTCGTCGAGGAAGTCTCTTTCCTGGAGCAGGATTTCGGGCACACCGCCCAGCGTGCGAAGGCCGTGCACGAGCACCTCGTCACCGCTCGCGTCGAGGTCGATCTCTTCCCAGTCCTGCGACGGCGGTCGGGCTGCGGAGACGAACAGCCTCGCCACGGTGCCGCGTTGTTCCAGGAGGCGAGCCGTCTCGAAGGCCGCGAGAGCGCCCATGCTGTGCCCGAGGAGGAACAACGGGCGGTCACCGTACGGGGCAAGGGCATCTGCCACTCCCGCAGCCAGCGCGGCGATGTCGGCGGCGAAGGGTTCGGACCCGCGGTCCTCCCGGCCGGGATACTGCACGGCGAGCAGCTCCACGTCCTCGGGCAGCGCACCCGACAGGCCGGTGAAGGCGTGCGCCGTGCCGGCCCCGTGCGGGAAGCACACCAGACGGGCGGAGCTGTGCCGCTTGCGGTGGAAGACCCGTATCCAGCGCTCCTCGTCGCCCCCTGCCGGGGCGGACGACGAGGTGGCGTTGCGCTCGGTCATGAGGTGGAGGTTCCGTTCTCGGTCATGGTGGTCAGCCGGTCGAGCAGACGGCCCAGACGCTCCCGTACGTCGTCGCGCTCGGCACCCACGAGGGTCCGTTCGGTGAACGCGGCCTCGAAGCCGGCGAGACCTTGCAGCAGTGGCGACGGAGCGCCGGAGTCCTGGGGTGGCGTCAGTTCCTCGGCCATGTACTCGGCGAGTTCGCGCGGGGTCGGCCAGTCGAAGATGAACGTCGCCGGCAACCGGAGGCCGGTGGCGGCCGTGAGCCGGTTGCGAAACTCCACCGTGGCCAGCGAGTCCACGCCCATGTGGTCGAAGGCGACGTCCGGGTCGAGGGCGGCGGCGGACGCGTGGCCGAGCACCGCTGCGAGTTCTTCGACCAGCCGCCCGAGGAGCACGTCCTCGTCGCTACCCGAGGACTCGGTGTCCTGTGCGTAGGGCGTCGCGTAATCGTCCGGGTTCTTGGCGGACCGCTCCGGTCCACTGGGCAACAGGGATTCCAGGAGTGGCGGCAGGGTGCCGTCGCGATGCCGGGCGGCCAGGGCGTCGACGTCCCAGCGCCCGGCCACGGCCACCGGCCGGTTGCGGCGGACCGCCGCGTCGAAGAAGGCCAGGCCCTGGTCGACGGACATCAGCAGGATGCCGAGCCGGGCCATCCGGGCGACTTGGGCGTCGGTGAGGGTGCTGCCCATGCCGCCCGCCACGTCCCACTGGCTCCACACGATGGACACGCCGAGCCTGCCCATGGCGTGCCGTTGCTCCATCAGCCCTTCCAAGAACGCGTTCGCGGCGGCGTAGGCGCCCTGCCCGGCGGAGTTCAACGTGCTTGCCACGGAGGAGAAGACGACGAAGGCGGACAGGTCCAGGTCCGCGGTCAGTTCGTGCAGGTTGAGCGCCGCGTCGACCTTCGGGCGCAACGTCAGTTCGAAGCCGTCGGCGGTCAGATCGGTCAGGATTCCGCCTTCGAGCACCCCCGCTGCGTGGACGAGGCCGCCGATCCGCACGCCCTCACGGGCGAGTGCGTTGAGTGCGGCGGCCAGCGCGTCGCGATCGGCGGCGTCGCAGGCCACCGTGCGGATATCGGCGCCCAGGTCGCGCATCTCCGTGATGGCCCGTTCCGCGTCGGGTCCGGGGGCGCCGCGGCCCATGAGCACCAACTGCCGCACGCCGTGCCGCTCCACCAGGTGCCGGGCGGTGATCCGGCCGAGCCAGCCGAGACCACCGGTGATCAGCACCGCCCGCGTGGTGTCCCAGGCCGTGGCGGAGGCTGGCAGAGCGAAGTCTGCCTTGCCGGTGAGCCGGGCATCGAGGGCGGGCCGGTACGTGACGCCGCCGCGCAGCGCGAGCTCCGGCTCGCCGGTGGCCAGGGCCGCGGCGAGGGACTCGCGCGATGCGGTGGTGCCGTCCTCGTCGAGCAGCACGAAGCGGTCCGGGTGCTCGGCCTGGGCGGAGCGCAGCAGGCCCCATACGGCGCGGTGCGCGGGCTGCGGGGCGGGCTGGTGCTCACCGTCGACGGCGACGGCTCCGCGCGTGGTGACCACGAGGCGGGTGCCCGTCAACTGTTCGCTCTCCAGCACGAAGTGGACCGTGCTCAGGACTTCGTTGAGCACCGCCCTCACGGCTTCCGCCGGGTCGCCCGTGGGAGCCGGGCAGGACATCAGGATCGTCCGGGGAGCGGGTGCTCCCGCAGCGAGAGTCGCGGCGAGGGAGCCACGGCCGTACTGGCTGTCGTCCGGCCCGAACTCCACCCAGCGCTCGGCAGGTGCGGTGGCGGGCAGCTCGGGGAGTGGCGTCCAGTGCGGGAGGAACAGGCCGTCGGAGGCGTCCTCGTCGCCGGGTCCGGCATCCGCCGCCGGAACCGGCCGCAGCGCGAGCGAGCCGATCGAGGCCACCTGCCTGCCGTCGGGGCCGGTGAGGGTGACGGACACCGTGTCTGCCCCGATGGGGGTCAGACGGACCCGGGCCCGGCCGACGCCGACGGCATGGACGCGCACGTCGGCCCAGACGGAGGGGAGCATGCCCTCGGATCCCTCGGATCCCTCGGATCCCTCGGATCCCTCGGAGCCGTCGGCCGCCAGCGGATGCAGCACGGCGTCCAGGAGCGCGGGATGCAGCGAGTGCGTGCCGGGCTCGATCCCGTCGGGCAGCGCCACATCGGCGTACCGCTCCGTGCCGTGCCGCCACACCGCCCGGACGCCGCGGAAGGCCGGCCCGTAGCGCAGTCCCCCGGCCGCCAGGGCGGCGTAGAGGTCCTCGGTCCGTGCGTCCACCGGGACGGCGTCCTCGGGCAGGCCGCCCCGCGAGCCGGTGTGCGCGCCCGGCTCTTGCCGGGAGACGGAGCCGTGGGCGTGGCGGGTCCATGCGGAGGGGCCGGCGACGTCCGAGCGGCGGGCGTGCACGGTGACGGCCCGGCTGCCTTCGGTGTCGGGCCCGGTGAGGAACACCCGCAGTTCGACCTCCGCGCCCTCCGGTACGGCCAGGGGCGCTTCCAGGGCGAGTTCCTCGACCAGGTCGCAGCCCACGGCACGGGCGGCGCTCACCACCAGGTCGAGCAGGGCGGCGCCGGGCAGCAGCACCCGGCCCGCGACCTGGTGGTCGGATAGCCAGGGGAGTGCGGTGTGCGAGATCCGTCCGGTGAACAGGACGCCTTCGGGCTCCGGGACGTCGGCCACGGCGGTGAGCACCGGGTGGTCGAACGGGGTCAGTCCGGCAGCGCGCACGTCACCGGTCCGTTCGGGCAGATCGAGCCAGTAGCGGCGGCGCTGGAAGGGGTACGTCGGCAGCGCCACGCGGCGGGCGCCCCGGCCCTCGAACACGGCGGCCCAGTCGACGTCGGCGCCCACGGCGTGCAGCCGGGCCACCGCGGTCAGCGCGGCGCTGGCTTCCGGCTGTTGGCGGCGCTGGGCCGGGATCAGCTCCGGCGCGGGCCCGTCGGTGAGGCAGTCCGCGGCCATCGCGGTGAGGTCGCCCGCCGGGCCCACCTCCAGGAACCGGTCGCACCCGAGTCCGGCGAGCGCCTGGACGCCGTCCTGGAAGCGGACCGTTTCGGCGGCGTGCCGCACCCAGTACTCCGGATCCGCGAACGCGTCCGGCTGCGCCGGCTGCCCCGTCAGGTCCGAGACCACCGTGAGCTTCGGCCGCCGGAAGGTCAGGCCCTTGACGGCCGAGCGCAGCTCATCGAGAGCCGGCTTCATGAGGGGGGAGTGGAAGGCGTGGCTGACCTTCAGCCACGTGGCCTTGCCGCCGGAGCTCTCGAACTCGGCTATCAGGACACTGAGTTCGTCCCGGTCGCCCGAGAGGACCGTGGCTGCAGGACCGTTCACGGCGGCGAGCGAGATCCGGTCCGTGCGGCCGGCTATCAGGGCGGTGGCCGTGTCCTCGTCCGTACGCAGCGCCACCATGGCGCCGCCCTCCGGAAGGCGCTGCATGATCCGCCCACGGACCACAGCCAGCTCGGCCGCGTCCGCGAGGGAGAGCACGCCCGCGGCGTGCACCGCGGCGAGCGCCCCGACGGAGTGCCCGATCACGGCGTCGGGCGTAATCCCCCAGGACTCGAAGAGACGGAACAGGGCGACTTCGTAGGCGAAGAGCGCGGGCTGGGTGTATTCGGTGCGGTGCAGCAGTGCGGCCTCGACGGAACCTTCGGCGGCGAAGACGACCTCGCGCAACGGGCGATCGAGACGCCGGTCGAGTTCGAGGCAGGCCGCATCGAAGGCGGCCGCGAACGCCGGGAAGGTGCGATACAGCTCCTGGCCCATGCCGGAACGCTGGGCGCCCTGGCCGGCGAAGAGGAAGGCATGGCGTCCCTCGGCGGCGATCCCCCGTACGGCTGCGGTGGTGCCGGAGTCCTCCGCGATGCTGCGCAGACCGTCGAGCAGGCTCTCGCGCCCCTCCGGGAGGAGGACCGCGCGGTGGGTGAGGTGACCGCGGGTGGTGGCGAGGGAGAAGCCCAGGTCGAGGACGCCCACCGAAGTGGCGGGCTCCGCGGTCAGCAGGTCGAGCACGCGGGCCGCCTGGGCGCGAAGTGCGGCTGAGCCGCGTGCCGACAGGGCGACCGGTACGACGGGCAGCGGCGCCGTCGCCGCTTCGGCGGACGGCGCCGTCGCCGCTTCGGCGGCGGGCTCGGGGGCCTGCTCCAGAATGACGTGGGCGTTGCTGCCGCTGATGCCGAACGAGGACACCGCCGCTCGCCGCGGACGCCCGTACGTGGGCCACTGCTTGGCCTCGGTCAGCAGCTCCAACGTCCCCCGGGACCAGTCCACATGGGGCGTGGCCTCATCCGCGTGCAAGGTCTTGGGCAGCAGGCCGTTCTGCAGTGCCATCGTCATCTTGATGACGCCGCCGACCCCGGCGGCGCTCTGGGTGTGGCCGATGTTGGACTTGAGGGAGCCGAGGTACAGAGGGCGGTCCGCCGGGCGGTCCGTGCCGTAGGCGGCGAGGAGCGCGCTCGCCTCGATGGGATCGCCGAGCGCGGTGCCGGTGCCGTGCGCCTCGACGGCGTCGACCTCGGCGGGGGAGATGCCGGCGGCGGCGAGGGCCTGCTGGATGACGAGTTCCTGAGCGTGCCCGCTGGGCGCGGTCAGGCCGTTGCTGTCGCCGCTCTGGTTCATCGCGGAGCCCCTGATCACGGCCAGCACGGGGTGGCCCAGGCGACGGGCGTCCTCCAGCCGCTCCAGCAGGAGCAGTCCGGCGCCCTCCGACCAGCCGGTGCCGTCCGCGGCGGCGGCGAACGACCTGCAGCGCCCGTCGGAGGACAGCGCGCGCTGGCGGCTGAACTCCACGTACGGCATGGGCGTCGCCATGACCGTGGCGCCCCCGGCCAGGGCCAGGGTGCACTCGCCCCGGCGCAGCGCGGCGCTCGCCAGGTGCAGCGCCACCAGGGACGACGAGCAGGCCGTGTCCACGGTCAGCGCGGGCCCCGCGAACCCGAAGCTGTAGGAGAGCCGCCCGGAGGCCACACTGCCCGCGCTGCCGAGGCCCAGATAGCCCTCGTACTCGGCCGGTGCGGGCGAGAGGCGGGAGGCGTAGTCGTCGTACATGGTGCCCACGAAGACGCCGGTGCGGCTGCCGCGCAGCGCCGCCGGGTCGAGTCCGGCGGTCTCGAAGGCCTCCCACGCCGTTTCGAGGAGCAGCCGCTGCTGCGGGTCCATCGCGTGTGCCTCACGCGGCGAGATCCCGAAGAGCTCGGCGTCGAACTCGCCCGCGTCGTGAAGGAATCCCCCCTCCTTGACGTACGACGTCCCGGGCTGCTCCGGGTCCGGGTCGTACAGGGCGGAGAGGTCCCAGCCACGGTCGGTGGGGAACGGGCCGATGGCGTCGACCTCGTCGTTGACCAGGTGCCACAGGTCCTGCGGGGACGAGACACCGCCGGGGTAGCGGCAGGCCATGCCGACGATGGCGATCGGCCCGTGCTCGCGCTCGGCCTGCCGCGCGGCCGACGCCCGCAGTTGCTCGTTGTCCTTCAACGCGGTCCGCAGCGCGTCGACGACTTGCTCGTGGGACGTGGCCGTCATCGTGTCTCTCCATCGCTTCCGTGCCGGGCCTGATCAATGAGGCCTGTGCCCAGTGCCAGGCGGACCAGTTCATCGGTGGTCATCGTGTCCAGGACGTTGTCCTCGCCCGGCCCTTCGGCGCCGCCCGAGTCATCGGCACCGGTGTCCTCGGCGGCGTCCGCCTCGTCGGTCAGAGCATGGATGAGGCGGTCGGCGAGGGCGCCGGGGCTGGGGTGGTCGAAGACGATTGTCGGCGGCAGCCGTACACCCGTCACCGAGCCGAGGCGGTTGCGCAGTTCGAGGGAGGTCAGGGAGTCGAAGCCCAGGTCCTGGAAGCGGCTGCTCGCCGCGACCCGGTCCTGGGTGGCATGGCCGAGAACGGCCGCCACCTCGGCCCGTACGGCTTCGAGGACGATGTGGCGCCGTTCGTGGGGAGCGGCTTCGGCCAGGCGGCCGCGCAGCGCGGCCGCCGGGTCCGCGGCGAACTGCGCACTCGCTGCCGTCCGCGGGGCGGCCGGGGCGAGGGCCCGCAGGACGGGCGGAGCCGACTCCGCGTCGAGTCCGCTCAGGTCGAGCCGGGCGGGCACCAGGACGGGTGCGGCGTCCGCGATGGCGGCGTCGAACAGGGCGAAACCCTCGTCGACGGGCAACGCGGCCACACCGGAGCGCGCCAGGCGCCGCAGGTCCGCGGCGCCGAGGTCGCTGCCCAGACCGCCCCCGGAGGCCGCCTCGGCCCCCTCGGCCTCGTCGGCCCACAGTCCCCATGCCAGCGACACGGCGGGCAGCCCTTCGGCGCGGCGCCGGTGGGCCAAGGCGTCGAGGAAGGCGTTGCCCGCCGCGTAGTTGCCCTGGCCCGCGGTGCCGAGCAGCCCCGCGAGGGAGGAGAACAGAACGAAGGCGGACAGGTTCAGATGCCGGGTCAGTTCGTGGAGGTGGACGGCGCCGTCGGCCTTGGGCCGCAGGACCGCGTCCAGGCGCTCGGGGGTGAGTTGCTCGACGACGGTGTCGTCGAGTACGCCCGCCGCGTGCACCACCGCGGTGGGCGGCTGCGCGAGCCCGTCCAGAACGGTGGCCAACGCGTCACGGTCGGCGGCGTCGCAGGCGGCGACGGTGACCCGGACGCCCTTCGACTCAAGGCGGCCGACGAACTCCGCAGCGCCGGGGGTGCCCGTTCCGCGCCGCCCGGTGAGCACCAGCTGCCGGACGCCGTACCGCTCGGTCAGATGCCGGGCCGTCAAGCGGCCCAGAGAGCCGAGACCGCCGGTGATCAGGACGCGGCTGTGCCGGTCGAAGGGGATGGCGCCGGTGGGATGCGGCGTGTGTGCGCCAAGGCGTGGCACCAGGAACGTGCCCTTGCGGATGGCGAGTTGAGGTTCGTCCGACGCCGCGGCGGCTACGAGGCCGCGGACGGACTCCGGCCGGCCGTCGGTGTCGATCAGGGCGAATCGCCCCGGGTGCTCCGACTGGGCGGCACGGACCAGGCCCCACACCGCGGCGCGTGCCGGGTCCGGGTGCTCGCCCTCGGCCGTGACGACCGCGTCCCGGGTGAGCACGGCGAGCCGGCTCGCGGAGAACCGCTCGTCGGCCAGCCAGCGCTGCACGACACCGAGGACGTCCTGGGTGTTCGTCCCGGTGGGCCCACCGGGTTCGGTGGGCCCACCGGGGGAGAGGGCCGTGCGGGGTGCCGCAGGCCCAGTGGCTCCGCCCGTACCGCCAAAGGCGGCGGGCGCGCCGGTCGCAGCGGGTCCGCTGTGTGCGGCGGACCCACCGAGTGTGAGGACGACGACCGCGGGGACTTCCCCGCCGTCGTCGAGGGAGCGGCTCAACTCGTCGAGACGCGCGTGGGCGCGCACGGTCACCCCGCCCACCCGGACGGCGTCGCGAAGCTCGTCGCCGTCGGGGCCGACCACGGCCCACGGAGCCGTCGGGGCGGCGGTGTCGAGCGTTCGGCCGGACCAGTGCAGGGCGAACAGCGAGGCGGCGTCGGCCGGGCCTCCCGTGGACGGGGTCAGCTCGCGCAGTGCGAGCTCGTCGCAACCCAGCAGCGGCACCCCGCTCCCGTCGGTGACGAGCAGGGCGTAGGTGTCGCCTTCGCCTCGCCGTAGGCGCACGCGCAGCGGTCCGCTGACGGCGGCGCCGCCGTGCAGCGTCAGGCCGCTCCACGCGAAGGGCACGAGGAGTCGCGGGTCGTCCCCGGCGCCACCGAGCAGGGCGTGCAGGGCGGCGTCCAGGGCGGCCGGGTGCGGCAGAAAACCTTCGCCGCTCGCCTCCTCGGGCGGCAGGACCTCCGCGTACAGATCCGCTCCGTGGCGCCACAGGGCGCGCAGTCCCTGGAAGGCGGTCCCGTAGCGGTAACCCCGCTCCGCCAGGCGGGAGTACAGGCCGTCGAGCGGGACCGGGGACGCCTCCTTGGGCGGCCACGAGGAGAGGTGCGCCGGTTCGGCGGCGATCGCGGCCCCCAGAGTGCCGGTCGCGTGCCGGGTCCACTCGCCGGTCGGCCCGGTGCCGGGACGGGAGTAGAGCGTGAGGGAGCGGCTGCCGTCGCCGGCCGGGGCGTCGACCATGAGCTGGACCGCGCAGGTCTGTTCCAGCGTCAGGGGCTGTTCCAGGACGAGGTCGGCCACGTGGCCCGCACTGGTGCGCCGCGCGGCGTGCAGCGCGAGCTCCGCGACGCCTGCGCCGGGCAGCGTCACGGCACCGGCGACGGCGTGGTCCAGGAGCCAGGGCTGGGCCTGTACGTCGAGGGACCCGGTGAACAACAAGCCGCGTCCGCCTGCCAGTTCGACACCTTCGTCGAGCACCGGGTGGGTGCGTTCGGCTACGTGGGCCGCGGGTGTGGCCGACGTGCTCAGCCAGTACCGCTCGCGCTGGTAGGGGTAGGTGGGCAGGGGCACGGTGCGGCCGCCGCGGAAGAAGCCGCTCCAGTCGACCTCGACGCCGTCCGCGTAGCTCCGCGCCAGCGCGGTCATGAAGGTGCGCACTTCGTCGCGGCCCCGGCGCAGCAGTGGCGTCACGGTGATGCCGTCGCCCTCGGCGGCCGGCACGAGGGCGCTGAGGGCGGCGTCCGGGCCGAGTTCGACGAAGCGGGTGATGCCGTCTTGTTGGAGGGTGTGGAGTCCGTCGGCGAAGCGGACGGTGGTGCGGAGTTGTTGGACCCAGTATTCGGGGTTGGTGAGTTGTTCGGTGGTGGCGGTGTGTCCGGTGATGTTGGAGATGAGGGGTATGCGTGGGGGTGTGTAGGTGAGGGTGTTGGCGATGGTGCGGAAGTCGTTGAGGATGCCGTCCATGTGGTGGGAGTGGAAGGCGTGGCTGACGTTGAGGTTGGTGGTTTTGCGGCCTTTGTTTTTCCAGGTGGTGGCGAGTTCGGTGGTGGCGTCGGTGTCGCCGGTGATGACGGTGTTGGTGGGTCCGTTGATGGCGGCGAGGTCGAGGCGTCCGGTGTAGGGGGTGAGGGTGTGGCGGATTTCTTCTTCGGTTGCTTCGATGGCGGTCATGGTGCCGGTGGTGGGGGCGGTTTGCATGAGGCGGCCGCGGTGGGCGACGAGGGTGCAGGCGTCGGTGAGGTTGAGGATGCCTGCTGCGTGGGCGGCGGCGATTTCGCCGATGGAGTGGCCGAGGAGTTGGTCGGGGGTGATGCCGTGGTGTTCGAGGAGTCGGAAGAGGGCGATTTCCACGGCGAACAGGGCGGGTTGGGTGTATTGGGTCTCGTTGAGCAGTGCGGCTTGTGGGCTGTCCGGGTCCGGCGCGAAGACGATGTCTTTGAGGGGGGTGGGCAGGTGTTGGTCGAAGTGGGTGCAGATCTCGTCGAACGCGGCGGCGAACGCGGGCTCGCTCTCGTACAGTTCACGGCCCATGCCGTGCCGCTGGCTGCCCTGACCGGTGAACAGGAACGCGGTACGGCCCGGTGCCGCCGCGCTGCCGGTCACCACGTGCGGCGCGTGCTCGTCGCGCCGCAGTGCGTCCAGTCCGGCGAGCAGTTCGGAGCGGTCCGCTGCGAGGACCACGGCCCGGTCCGGGAGGGCGGAGCGGGATGCGGCCAGGGAGCGGCCGATGTCGAGGTCCGGCCGGCCGAGGGCGGTGGCGTCACCGGACCCGTCCGGGCCGGCAGCAAGGGGACGCAACTGCGCGGCCTGGGCACGCAGCGCCTGCGGGCCGCGCGCGGAGATCACCCAAGGCAGCAGGCCGGGGAGACCGCTCTCTTCGGGAGCGGCCGGAAGCTCCGGCGCCTGCTCCAGGACGACATGGGCGTTGGTGCCGCTGACACCGAACGACGACACACCCCCACGCCGCGGCCTGTCGCCCGAAGGCCAGGGCCTGGCCTCCGTCAGGAGCTCCACCGCACCCTCGTCCCAGTCGACATGTGAGGTGGGCTTGTCCAGGTGCAGGGTGCGCGGCAGGGTGCCGTGCCGCATGGCGAGCACCATCTTGATGATGCCGCCGACCCCGGCCGCGGCCTGGGAGTGTCCGATGTTGGACTTCAACGAGCCCAGGTACAGCGGTTGTTCGGCATCGCGGTCCTGCCCGTAGGTGGCGAGGATGGCCTGGGCCTCGATGGGGTCGCCGAGGCGGGTGCCGGTGCCGTGTGCTTCGACGGCGTCGACGTCCGCGGGGGAGAGCCCGGCGTGTGCCAGGGCGTCGAGGATGACCCGTTCCTGAGCCGGACCGCTGGGCGCCGTGAGCCCGTTGCTGGCGCCGTCCTGGTTGATCGCCGAGCCGCGGATGACCGCCAGGACCTCGTGGCCGTTGCGGCGTGCGTCGGAGAGCCGTTCCAGGAGCAGCACGCCCACGCCCTCGGCCCAGCCCGTGCCGTCCGCGGAGTCGGAGAACGCCTTGCAGCGGCCGTCCGCGGCGAGGCCGCGCTGGCGGCTGAACTCGATGAACGTGTTGGGCGCCGACATGACCGTGACGCCGCCGGCCAGAGCCAGCTCGCACTCACCGTTGCGCAGCGCCTGTGCGGCCAGATGAGTGGCCACGAGGGACGAGGAGCACGCCGTGTCCACCGTGATCGCGGGGCCCTTGAGGCCCAGCGTGTACGAGACGCGGCCGGAGACCACGCTCGGTGAGTTGCCCGTGAATCCGTACGCCTCCACGCTCTGCGGGGTGGCGGGAAGCCGCGAGGCGTAGTCGCTGTACATGACGCCGCAGAACACGCCGGTGCGGCTGCCGTGCAGGGCCGTGGGCGCGATGCCCGCGCTTTCCACGGCCTCCCAGCTGGTCTCCAGCAGGAGCCGTTGCTGCGGGTCCATTCCCGCGGCCTCGCGGGGGCTGATGCCGAAGAACCCGGCGTCGAAGCGGTCCGCGTCGTAGAGGAATCCGCCGTGCCGTGTGTACGACTTCCCCGGCTTGTCGGGGTCCGGGTCGTAGAGGTTCTCGACGTCCCAGCCGCGGTTCTCCGGGAAGGGGCCGATGGCGTCGGTGCCGTCGGCGACGAGCCGCCACAGGTCGTCCGGGGTACGCACGTCGCCCGGGTAGCGGCAGGCCATTCCCACGATCACGACGGGGTCGTCCACCAGCGCGGGGGTGAGTGCCGCCGCTCCCCGAGGCGCGTGCTGCTCGGCGGCGGCCACCGGGCCGAGCTGCGCCATGAGGTGATCGGTGAGGGCCGCCGGGGTGGGGTGGTCGAAGACCACCGTGGCGGACAGCTTCAGTCCCGTGGCCGCGCCGAGACGGCCGCGCAGTTCCAGGCCGGTCAGGGAGTCGAGGCCGAGGTCGCGGAAGGCCGTGTCGGCGGCGAGGCCCGAGGCGTCCGGCAGCGCGAGGACGGTGGACACCGTCATGCGGATCAACTCCGCCACAGCCCGCCGGCGTTCGGCCTCCGGAAGCCCGGAAGTTCGCGCCGCCCAGGAGTCGGTGCCGCCCGCGGCGGTCGTGGCGAGGGCTCGGCGCCGGGCGGGGGAGGCGAGCGAGCGCAGCAGCGTGGGCATGGTCGCGGCAGGGGCACGCAGCGCGGCCGGGTCCAGTTCGACCGGGACGAGCAGCGGTTCGCCCGTGGCCAGAGCCGCGTCGAACAGCGCTGTGCCGCGCTCCGCGGTCAGCGGCAGGATGCCGTTGCGGCCCCACCGGGCGACGTCCGCGTCGGAGAGTTCCGCGGCCATGCCGCCCGCCGCGGGGTCCCACAGTCCCCAGGCGAGCGACGTCGCGGGAAGCCCGTGGGCCCTGCGGTGCTGGGCCAGTGCGTCGACATGGGCGTTGGCTGCGGCGTAGGCGCCCTGGCCGGGGTTGCCGAGGAGTCCCGCGATCGAGGAGAACACCACGAACGCGGCCAACGGCAGGCCCGCGGTGAGCTCGTGCAGGTGTCGGGCGCCGTCCGCCTTGGCGCCGAGCGCCCGGTCGACGGCGTCGGGGCCGAGATTGTCCAGGGTGGCGTCGGCCAGAACGCCCGCGGTGTGCACCACCGCGGTCAGCGGGTGCGCCGGCGGTACGGCGGCCAGCACCTCGGCAAGGCGTTCGCGGTCGGTGACATCACAGGCCACGACCGTGGTCGTGGCGCCCAACTCTGACAGTTGTGCGACCAGTTCGGGCGCCCGGCCGCTACGGCTGCACAGCAGCAGGTGCCGTACGCCGTGCCGGCCGGCCAGGTGCCGGGCCATGAGGCCACCCAGACCGCCGGTGCCGCCGGTGATCAGGACGGTGCCCTCCGGGTCGAGCGCGGCCACGGGGTGCTGCCGGCCCGGGATGCGGGTGAGTCGAGGCTCCGACAAGACGCCGTTGCGCAGGACCAGTTGGCGGGCGCCCGTGGCGGCGTAGGCGGCCGCCGTGGCCACATGGGCGAGACCGTCGCCGTCCGTGTCCAGGAGCGCGAAGCGGCCCGGGTGCTCGCTCGCTGCCGTGCGCAGCAGCCCGTGGACGGCGGCGGCGGGCAGATCGTGGACGTCCTCGCCGTCCACGGCGGCGACCGCCGACCGGGTGAGGAGCAGGAAGGTCGTCGACTGCAGACGCACGTCGGCGAGGCAGCGTCGCACGACGGCGAGCATCTCGCGGACGGCGGCGCGGGTCGCCGACACGTCATGGCGGCGTTCGTCCGGGGTGTGGCAGGGCAGCACCAGGACATCGGGGACCGGTTCACCGGCGGAGAGTGCCTTGTCCAGGACATCGAGGTCCTGATACGGAACGGCGGTGAGCCCCGCGACGGGCGCGCCGAGTACGGCCCAGGGGCCGGTGCGGCGGGCGTCGGCGGCGGGCTCCGCGGCTCGCACCGGCTGCCAGGCCAGGCGGTGCAGCCCGTCGGGGGCCCCGCTGCCCGTGACGATCCGGTCGGCCGGCACCCTGCGCAGTGTCAGGGAGCCGACGGACAGCACGGGCTGCCCGGCCGGGTCGGTGGCGGTCAGGGCGACACCGTCTCCCTCGCCGCGGGCCAGGCGCACCCGCAGCCGGGTGGCCCCCGAGGCGTGCAGGGTGACGCCGTCGTACGAGAACGGGAGGCGCAGGTCGGTGGCGTCCTCGTCGCCCGGGGGCAGCAGTCCGATCAGGAGCGCGTGCTGTGCCGCGTCCAGGAGCGCGGGATGGATGCCGTACTCGGCGGCCTCCCCGTGCAGTTCCTCGGGCAGTGCCACCTCCGCGTACAGGTCCGTGCCCGACTGCCAGACGGCTCGCAGCCCTTGGAAGGCCAGGCCGTAGGCATAGCCGAGATCGGCCAGACCCTCGTACAGGTCCTCGTGCTTGAGCGGGGAGGCGCCTGGCGGGGGCCAGGCCCCCTGGTCGGCGGCCGCCCGGGCGCCGGTCGGGACGAGGACGCCGGAGGCGTGCCGAGTCCACTCGCCCTCGTCGCGGGCCTCGTGGGACGTCGGGGCCTGGCGGCGCGAGTGCACGGCGACGGAGCATTCCCCCGCCGCGTCGGCGGCGCCCACGGTGATCTGGATCCGGATGCCCTCGTCCGGCAGCAACAAGGGTTCTTCCAGGACCAGTTCACGCAGCCCACCGAGCCCGGCGCGGTCGCCCGCGGCGACGGCCAGCTCCACGACGGCCGCTCCGGGCAGCAGAGCGGACCCTCCGATCACGTGCTGGGCGAGCCAGGGATGCGTGTGCGGCGAGAGCCGCCCGGCGAGCAACAGCCCGTAGCCCGCGGCAAGGCTTGTCAGGCTGCCGAGCAGCGGGTGGCCCGCGGGCGTGAGACCGAGGCCCGCGGCGTCCCCCGCCGGGACGGGGGTGTCCAGCCAGTAGCGTCGCCGCTGGAAGGCGTAGGTGGGAAGTACGGTCCGCCGGGCCCCGGGGAACAGCAACTCCGGGTCCAGGGTGAAGCCGTGCAGTGCGAGCTGCGCGAGGGCCGTGGTGAAGGTGTGCGCCTCGGACCGGTCGGGTCGTAGGACGGCGATCGGCTGCGGTCCGTCCTCGCCCAGGCAGTCCCGGGCCATGGCCGTGAGGACGGGAGCCGGGCCCAGCTCCACGTACGTGGTGATGCCGTCTTGTTGGAGGGTGTGGAGTCCGTCGGCGAAGCGGACGGTGGTGCGGAGTTGTTGGACCCAGTATTCGGGGTCGGTGAGTTGTTCGGTGGTGGCGGTGTGTCCGGTGATGTTGGAGATGAGGGGTATGCGTGGGGGTGTGTAGGTGAGGGTGTTGGCGATGGTGCGGAAGTCGTTGAGGATGCCGTCCATGTGGTGGGAGTGGAAGGCGTGGCTGACGTTGAGGTTGGTGGTTTTGCGGCCTTTGTTTTTCCAGGTGGTGGCGAGTTCGGTGGTGGCGTCGGTGTCGCCGGTGATGACGGTGTTGGTGGGTCCGTTGATGGCGGCGAGGTCGAGGCGTCCGGTGTAGGGGGTGAGGGTGTGGCGGATTTCTTCTTCGGTTGCTTCGATGGCGGTCATGGTGCCGGTGGTGGGGGCGGTTTGCATGAGGCGGCCGCGGTGGGCGACGAGGGTGCAGGCGTCGGTGAGGTTGAGGATGCCTGCTGCGTGGGCGGCGGCGATTTCGCCGATGGAGTGGCCGAGGAGTTGGTCGGGGGTGATGCCGTGGTGTTCGAGGAGTCGGAAGAGGGCGATTTCCACGGCGAACAGGGCGGGTTGGGTGTATTGGGTCTCGTTGAGCAGTGCGGCTTGTGGGCTGTCCGGGTCCGGCGCGAAGACGATGTCTTTGAGGGGGGTGGGCAGGTGTTGGTCGAAGTGGGTGCAGATCTCGTCGAACGCGGCGGCGAACGCGGGCTCGCTCTCGTACAGTTCACGGCCCATGCCGGGCCGCTGGCTGCCCTGACCGGTGAACAGGAACGCGGTACGGCGCTTCCCCGGCGCGGCCTGCGGGCCCCGCGTCACGGCGGCGGAGGGCGTGCCGTCGGCGAGCGCGGCCAGGCCGTCGAGGAAGCCCTCGCGGTCCCGGGCGACCAGGGCAGCGGTGTGGGCGAAGCGCGCGGGCGCGCTCGCGAGCGTCAGGCCGATATCGGCCGCCGGAAGCCGCGGATCCGCGTTGACGAAGGCGCGCAGACGCTCGGCCTGCCCGCGCAGCGCCTCCTCAGTGCGGCCGGAGAGCAGCCACGGCCTCGGCGTGCCGTCCCCGGCGGGTGCCGGATCGGTGGCGGGCTCCTGCGGCGCCTGCTCCAGGACGACATGGGCGTTGGTGCCGCTGATCCCGAACGAGGACACCCCGGCCCGGCGCGGGCGGCCGGTATCGGGCCAGGGCCGCGCCTCGGTCAGCAGGTGGACCGCGCCGTCGCTCCAGTCGACATGTGAGGTGGGCTTGTCCAGGTGCAGGGTGCGCGGCAGGGTGCCGTGCCGCATGGCGAGCACCATCTTGATGATGCCGCCGACCCCGGCCGCGGCCTGGGAGTGTCCGATGTTGGACTTCAACGAGCCGAGGTACAGCGGTTGTTCGGCATCGCGGTCCTGCCCGTAGGTGGCGAGGATGGCCTGGGCCTCGATGGGGTCGCCGAGGCGGGTGCCGGTGCCGTGTGCTTCGACGGCGTCGACGTCCGCGGGGGAGAGCCCGGCGTGTGCCAGGGCGTCGAGGATGACCCGTTCCTGAGCCGGACCGCTGGGCGCGGCGAGCCCGTTGCTGGCGCCGTCCTGGTTGATCGCCGAGCCGCGGATGACCGCCAGGACCTCGTGGCCGTTGCGGCGTGCGTCGGAGAGCCGTTCCAGGAGCAGCACGCCCACGCCCTCGGCCCAGCCCGTGCCGTCCGCGGAGTCGGAGAACGCCTTGCAGCGGCCGTCCGCGGCGAGGCCGCGCTGACGGCTGAACTCGATGAACATGCCGGGACTCGACATCACCGTCACGCCGCCCGCCACGGCGAGTTCGCAGTCACCCGCGCGCAGGGCCTGCGCGGCCAGATGCAGGGACACCAGGGAGGACGAGCAGGCGGTGTCCACGGTGACGGCGGGGCCGCGCAGGCCGAAGGTGTACGCGACGCGGCCCGAGAGGACGCTGCTGAAGTTGCCGGTGAGCACGTATCCGCCGGCCTTGTCGTCCGCCTCGTGCAGCCGCGGCCCGTAGTCCTGCGCGAGCGCGCCGAGGTAGACCCCGGTGGTGCTGTCGCGCAGTGCGGCCGGATCGACCCCGGCCCGCTCCAGGGCCTCCCACACGGACTCCAGGACCAGACGCTGCTGCGGGTCCATGCCGAGGGCCTCGCGCGGGCTGATGCCGAAGAACTCGGCGTCGAACTCGTCCGCGTCGTGCAGGAATCCGCCCTGACGGGTGTAGGAGTGACCGGCGCGGTCCGGGTCGCCGTCGAAGAGCGAGTCGAGGGACCAGCCCCGGTTGGCGGGGAAGCCGGAGATCGCGTCCTTCTCGTCGAGGACGAGCTGGAACAGCTCCTCCGGTGAGGTCACATCGCCCGGGAAGCGGCAGGCCATGGAGACGATGGCGATGGGCTCGTCCGCATCGCCGCGCCGCCGTGTCGCGGTCGTCGTCGTGGTGGCGGTGCCGTTGAGCTGCGCGGCGAGGTGCCGGGCGAGCCGCTCCGGGGAGGGGTGGTCGAAGAGCAGCGTCAATGGGAGCCGCAGACCGGTGGTGTCGACCAGACGGTTGCGCAGCTCGACGGCGCGCACGGAGTCGAGGCCGAGGTCCCGGAACGCTCCCGTGCCGTCGAGTTCGGCGTCCGCGTCGAGTCCCATGACCGCGGCGGTCTCGGCACGGACCAGGTCCAGGAGGAGGTCCGCGTCCGCCGCCCCGCCATCGCCGGCCATCTCTGGTGGGACCCCGGCCGTTGCCTCGCCGCCCGTCCGGGGTTCGTGCGCCGGAGGCCGGTGTGCCGGCAGTTCGGTGAGCGAGGCGTCCGGACCGAACGCGGGCCGCCAGTCCACCGTGGCGCCGCTGGTGTGCAGGCGCGCCAGGGAGGTGAGGAACCGGACGGTTCCGGGCTTGTTGCGGCGCAGCGACTCCACGACGACCGCGTCCGACTCCAGGTCGTCCAGGGTCTGCTGGAGCGCCATGGTCATGACGGGGTGCGGGCTGACCTCGATGAAGGCCTGGTGATCGGATTCGAGCGCGCGCACGGAGGCCTCGAACCGCACCGTGCCGCGCAGGTTGGAGAACCAGTAGGAGGCATCCAGGGCGGTGGTGTCGAGGAAGTCGCCGGTGACGGTCGAGTGGAACGGCACGCTCGACGTGCGGGGCCGGATCGGCGCGAGCCCGGTGAGCATTTCCTCGCGCAGTTCCTCGATGTGCGGGGAGTGGGCAGCGAGGTCCACGGGAATCCGCTTGGCCGTCACGCCCTCGGCGGGGAGCTCTTCGAGCAGGCGGTCGATGACGTCGCGGTCACCGGAGAGGACCACCGACCGCGGCCCGTTGACCGCGGCGACGGCGATCCGCTCCCCCCACGGGGCTAGCCTCGCCTCCAGGGACTCCAACGGCGCCGATACGGAGATCATCCCGCCCCGGCCCGCGAGCCGGGCCTGCGCCTTGCTCCACAGGGACACCACCCTGGCCCCGTCCGCCAGGGACAGGCCACCGGCCACGACGGCCGCGGAGATCTCGCCGTTGCTGTGCCCGAGCACGGCGGCGGGCCGCACCCCGAAGGACTTCCACAACGCGGCCAGGGCGACCATCACCGCGAACAGGGCGGGTTGGACGACGTCGTCACGGTCGAGGGACGCGGCGCCGGGTGCGCCGCGCAGCACGTCCTCCAGGGACCAGTCGATGTAGGGGGCGAGCGCTCGGGCGCTCTCGTCGATGGACTCCCGGAACACGTCGGAGTCGTCGAGGAGCCCGGCCGCCATACCGATCCACTGGGAGCCCTGGCCGGGGAAGACGAAGACGGCCCGGTCCCGCACCCCGGCGCTGCCGGTGACCCGGTCGGCGCCACGGTCGCCGCGGGCGAACGCGCCCAGTTCATCGACGAGTTGCCGGTCGCTGTCGGCCCATACGACGGTCCGGTGCCGCGCGAAGGCGGGGTCGCAGGAGGCGTGCGAGGCGGCGAGGGAGAGGGCGAAGTCGCGCAGGGCGGGCCGGTTCTCCCGGTGGTGGGCGATCAGGTGCCGCGCCCGTGCCCGTACGTCGTCCTGGGCGGTCCCGGAGACGAGCACGGGGACCGTAGCGGTGCGGAAGCCGGGCAGGCGGGTGGCGCGGTCCGCTTCCGCGGAGCCCGCGACCGCCCCCTCCACGCTGATGCGGCACCCCGCACCGGTCAGGCTCGGCGCGGGCCGGCCGCGCCCGGCGGACACCACGGCCCGGTGCAGGTCGGCTACGCCGGACGCCGGACCCGTGCCGTCCTGCGCACCGTCCGGTCCGTCCGGTCCGTCCGCAGAGTCGGCGCCATCGACGTGCAGCACCGCTCGTACGCGGTCGCCGTCGGCTCTGGCCCGGGTGAGCGTCTTGAGCACCAGGACGATGCCGACGGCGTCGTCGGGGTGCTCGGCCCCGGCCGCGAGCGCCACGTCGGTGTGGCCACCGGCCAGGCTCCGCGAGGCCAGGAGCACGGCTCGCAGCGTGGAGGCGGGGCCGGTGGTGACGGTCGGGGCGAGCCCGCGCAGGCCTACGGCGCGGTCCCCGTCCGGGACACCGAGGAACAGAGCCTGCTCGCCGCCCCGCAGCTCACCCGGTGCGACGCCCGCGGCCTTCAGCGCCTCCCGGCCGAGTGCGAGCAGCACCCGCCCGCGCCCCACCGGCAGGTCCCCGGGCCCCTGCGGGTTCGGTGCGCCCGGAAGGCGGCAGGACATGCCGATGACAGCGAGGGCCACTCCGTGGGACCCGGTATCGGTGCTCATGCGGTCGGCAGACACGTGTTCTCGCTCCAGATCTAGGAGTTGCCACGCGGCGGGCGGCGGGCGGCGGGCGTGGGACAGCGACGGGCGCTTCCGGCGGAGGGTTGGGCTACCAGGCGACGCAGAGCCGGGCGAGCCCGCGGGTGGCCAGCCCGTCCTTCCAGACGAACGGGGAGTCGCCGTCGGCGAGCCGCAGCGTCGGGAAGCGGTGCAGGAGGCGTTCGAGGACGATGCGCACCTGGAGCCTCGCCAGCGGTGCGCCCAGGCAGCGGTGCACACCGTGACCGAACGTGAGGTGCGAGGCGTCGTGTCCGGTGACGATGTTCATCGACTCTGCGTCCGCGAACACGGCGGCGTCACGGTTGCCGTGCACCAGGGCGACCATCACGCCCTCGCCCGGCTGCACCAGGACATCGCCGACCTGCACCGGTTCGGTCGCGACGCGGGGGAAGGCGAGCGGCGTGGCGGGGCTCAGCCGGATCAGTTCCTCCACCGCGTTACCGAGCCGGTCGGGGTGCTCGCTCAGCTCCTCGTACACCTTGCGGTCGGTCAGCAGCGAGAGCGTCGCAAGGCCGATCTGGCCGCCGGTGGTCTCGTAGCCGGCCATCAGCAGGGTGAGCCCCAGGGTGAGGAGCTCGTTCATGGACAGCTCGCCCTGGTCGTGCGCGGCGATCAGGTCGCTGAGCATGTCCTCCTGCGGATCGCGGCGCTTGCGCTCCAGCAACTCGCTTATGTACTCGATGAGTTCGATGCGGTAGCGAACCTTCTCGCGGGGGCTGCTCGCGTTGATGTCGAAGAGCACCTCGACCCAGCCGCTGAAGCGGGGGCTGTCCTCCTCGGGAACGCCGAGCATGGAGCACAGCACCGAGAGCGGCAGCGGCCTCGCGAGGTTCTCGATCAGATCGGCGCCGTGGCCCAGTTCGACGACCGCGTCGAGGTGCCGGTCGGTGAGATCCTCCACGAAGGTGCTCATCCGCGCCATGCGGCCCGTGGAGAACCCGCCGCTGACCAGCCGCCTCAGCCGGGCGTGCGGGCTACCGTCCATGCTCATCATGGAGTCCGCCGCCGGTTGGGCGTCGTTGAACCTCGGCGCCTTGGGTGCGAGCGCCGCGACCCGGCTGAACCTCTTGTCGGTCAGGACCGAGCGGCCCAGCGCGTAGTTGCGCACCAGCCACATGTCGTCGCCGGTCGGCGTGACGATGCGGACGACGTCTTCGGCACCGGGCTGCATGAAGTCGGGCAGCGGACCCAACTGGTCGGCCGTGGACTGCCTCATCCGGGAAACCTCTCTACTTGTCGGCGGGCCGGGCGGCACGGATCCGGCGCTCGACCTCGCGCAGCAGCTCGGCCTGTCGGTTGAACGCGATGCGTACGTACTGCTCGCCCCGGGCCGGATCGGCGAACGAGGGGCCACCGGGCACGACCAGGACCCCTGCGGTGTCGAGGAGTTCGAGGACGAAGGCCCTGCTGTCCTTCTCGCCCCCGGTGAGGGGGCTCACGTCCGCGAAGAGGAAGCAGCCGCCTTCGGCGGGGGCGATCTTCATGCCCATTCCTGTGAAGATCTCCAGGGCCAGGTCGCGGCGGCGGCCCATCTCCTGGGCGGCGGTCTTCAGGTCCGCCGAGACGGCGGCCAGTCCGACGGCCACCTGCAAGGGGGTCGCGGCGCCGTTCGTCGTGAGCTCGTGCACGCGAC
Organism: Streptomyces sp. CB01201; assembly: GCF_002803085.1. Taxonomy (GTDB): domain Bacteria; phylum Actinomycetota; class Actinomycetes; order Streptomycetales; family Streptomycetaceae; genus Streptomyces; species Streptomyces hundungensis. Next base: position 306,515 of record NZ_NNBJ01000002.1, read on the forward strand.
GCAGCGCCTGGGTGCGGACGGGGTCCGCGCGCAGGAATCCGAGCCGCCAGCCGCTGATCGCGTAGCTCTTGGAGAGCGAGCCGACGACGATGCCGCGCTCGGCGAGCCCGGGCACTTCGGTGATCGACGTCTGGACCCGGCCGTCGAAGACGAAGTTGCTGTACACCTCGTCGCAGATGACGGTGACGTCCCACTGCTCGCACAACTCGGCTATCTGGTGCAGCTCTTGGCGGTCCAGTACCCGGCCGGTGGGGTTGCCCGGCGAATTCAGGAGAACGGCGCGGGTGCGAGGGGTGAAGGCGGCGGCCAGTTCGTCCGGGTCGAAGCGCCAGTCGGGCGCGTGCAGCGGAACGAACCGCGGCACGGCGCCGGCCAGCGCGATGGCCGCCTTGAACTGCTCGTAGCCCGGGTCGAGCAGGACGACCTCGTCGCCGGGTTCCACGACAGTGAGCAGAGCCACGCAGAGTGCCTCGGTGGCGCCGACGGTGACGGTCAGTTCGGTCAGCGGGTCGGTCGGCGTGCTGAGGGTGTCGGCGATCCGCTCCCGGAGCAGCACGTCGCCCGAGGGGTGGTCGTACTGGTTGCGCCCGCCGCGCATGGCCTCGTAGGCCGCGTCGATGATGTCGGGAGCGGGCTCGGGATATCCGGGCGTGCCGAGCGCCAGGTCGATGGCGCCGCGCTCACGCGCCAGCAGGAAGAGCTCGCCCAGACTATTGCCTTCGAGTGCCGCGGCTCTCGACGAGATGTATGGCTGATGGGTCCTGGAATCCGCCATGCTCCCCTCCTCCTGATGGTTGGTCTGCCGGAATGGCGAGCTCGCGTCCGGGTGGGCGGTCGGCTCCGGAGAATTCGCAGAAATAGTGTTCCGACAAAACGTGCGGAACTAGAAAGGTGGAATCCAATCAAGCCGCCGACGGCGCCGTGTGAACTCGATCACCCTGCCGGTATCGACGGGTCGGAATTGTTCGCGATTCCTATCGGGTCGCGTTGCCGTGCCACACCCGGCTTCGCCCGAACATACCCGGCGATCGGTAATTGGTGAACCGGATGGCGGCCAGTGCCCGCGTCCCGGCGACGGGACACCGCGGCCCGCGATCCAGGGAGTCGGCGGGGCGCGGTGCGACGGGGTCGATACTGTTCTGACCGGTGATTTCAGACCGGTGAGACGGTCTTTGGTCATCTGATGGGAAGAGCGGGCTCCTGCCTTGGCAGAGCTTTCGCGCGCTGCCCTTGCCGAACCTTGACGTGAACGGGGTCGGCTTGCTTGCGTTACGGTTCCGCGCAGTCAATCGAGACCGGAAAGCGAATGGGAGGAGTGCAGGGCGGCCGACCGCATCAGAACTGTGAACGCACTCGGCAAACGTTGGTCCGTCTTACTCTCCCGCTCTCGGCGTCACTGGTGAACGCCGGATTCCGTTTCGACAGCATTCCGACCCCGCGCGGCCAGCGACCCTTCGCCGGGGATCTGCCAGTGCTGGGCACTCCGACCTGGCGAAAGGCGAGGCACTGACCATGACCACTTCGACCGTGAACGGCATCGACCTCACCGACCCGGGGGTCTTTCTGGCCTCCGGCGCCGAACTGGTCGACATGTGGCGACGGTTCAGGGAGGAATCCCCCGTCCACTGGCACGAGGTGTCCGACCGTGCCGTCCCTGGATTCTGGGTGCTGTCGCGCTACGACGACGTCATGCAGGTCTACCGGGACAACAAGCGGTTCACCTCCGAACGGGGCAACGTCCTGACCACCCTCCTGGAGGGCGGCGACTCGGCCGCGGGCAAGATGCTGGCCGTCACGGACGGCCGCCGCCATCGCGAACTGCGCAATCTGCTGCTGAAGGCGTTCTCGCCCCGGGTGCTGGAGCCCGTGGTGGCCGGGGTGCGGGAGCGCGCCGACCAACTGGTGCGGCACGCCGTCGAGAGCGGCGACTGCGACTTCGCCCAGGACGTCGCCGAACACATACCGATGGCCACCATCGCGGACCTCCTCGGGGTGCCCCCGAGCGACCGGGACTATCTGTTGACCCTGACCAAGGAGGCGCTCAGCACGGAGGAGGAGGGGCAGTCCGCGGACGAGGCGCTGGTCGCGCGCAACGAACTGCTCTTCTACTTCTCCGAGTTGGCCGCCGAGCGACGCGAGGAGCCGCACGACGACGTGGTCAGCGTCCTCGCCACCAGCACGATCGACGGCGAGCCGCTCACCGAGCAGGAGATCATCTTCAACTGCTACAGCGTCATCATCGGCGGCGACGAGACGAGCAGGCTCTCCATGATCTGCGGCATGCGCGAGCTGATCGAGCACCCGGAGCAATGGCGGCGGCTCAAGTCCGGTGAGGTCTCCGTGGACAGCGCCGTCGAAGAGGTGCTGCGCTGGGTCAGTCCCGCCATGCACTTCGGGCGCCGCGCTCTCCAGGACGTCGAGATCGGCGGCCGTACCGTGCACGCCGGAGATGTCGTCACACTCTGGAACAGCTCGGCCAACTACGACGAAACCGTCTTCGCCGACCCGGCCACCTTCGACCTGGGCCGCACGCCCAACAAGCACGTGTCGTTCGGGTACGGGCCGCACTTCTGCCTCGGGGCCCACCTGGGCCGGGCCGAGATCGCTGCCATGCTCACCGCGCTGCGCACCCACGTCGCCGAGGCCTCGCCGAACGGCCCGGCCAAGCCCATCCACTCCAACTTCCTGCACGGCTACAGCAGTCTGCCGGTCACCCTGCGTCCGGCCCGGTAGCGGTTCTCTCCGCCCGGCTGCCCTGCGCCGGCCCGGCCCGGCGCACCGACGTTCCCTCGATCCGCTCACCGTCTTGAACCTCAGGAGAATCCGTGAAGGACCTACAAGGATCGTCTGCTGCCGAGTCGTCCGCCGGCGCGACCCTTGCCCTGGCCACCTTTCCTGAAATGTTCGAGGCGCGCGTCCGGGAGACGCCGGGCGAGCCCGCCGTCGAAGCGGTCGACCACTCCTGGACCTACGCGGAACTGAACGCGCGGGCGAACCGGATCGCGCACTGGCTCATCGGCCGGGGGATCGGCCCGGAGCGGGTGGTGGCGGTGGCCATGCCGCGCTCGGCCGAGCAGATCGCCGTACTGCTCGGCATCATGAAGGCGGGAGCGGCGTACCTGCCCTGGGACCTGAGCTACCCGTTGGAACGGCTCGCCCACATGGCCGCCGACTCCACGCCCGCGGTAGTGCTGACCACGCGGCTCGCGTCCGCGCGGCTGCCCGATGTTCCGGGCACCGATGTGGTGGCGTTGGACGATCCGGCGGCCGTGGCCTGGGACGAAGTGCGGCAGTCGGACCCGGTGGACGCCGAGCGCGTCGCGCCGCTGAGCGCGGCGCACGCCGCGTACGTCATCTACACCTCGGGTTCCACCGGCCGTCCCAAGGGCGTGACGGTGACGCACTCCGGGCTCGCCGCACTGCGTGCCGAGGCCGTGCGCCTCGGCGACCTCGCCGTGGGGACGGACGCGCGCGTGCTGCAGTTCGCGTCGCTGAGCTTCGACATGTCGGTGTGGGACCTGGTGTCGGGGCTGACCACCGGAGCCGCGCTCGTGGTGCCCGCGCAGGAGCGCCTGGTGGGGGAGGACCTGGCCGCGTTCATGGCGGCGCGGGGCGTGACGCATGCGACCCTGCCGCCCAGCGTGCTGGCCACGCTGCCCCCGGGCACCTCGCGTTCGCTCGACCGGCTGCGTGTCCTGGTGATCGGCGGCGAGGCGTGCACACCGGGACTGGTGACCGAGTGGGGCCCGGGACGCCGCTTCATCAACGCGTACGGGCCGACGGAGGCCACCGTGTGGGCCACGTTCAGCGGGCCGCTGAGCGAGGGCGCGGTGCCCATCGGCGCGGCGATGACGGACACGGGGGTGCACCTGCTCGACGAGCACCTTGCGCCGGTCGCCGACGGGCAGGCCGGCGAGCTGTATCTGGCGGGTCCGAGCCTCGCGCGCGGATACCTGGGACACCGGGCACTGACCGCGTCGCGGTTCGTGGCGAATCCGCTCGGCCCGAAGGGCTCGCGGATGTACCGCACGGGGGACGTGGCGCGACGGGACGCCGACGGACAGCTGGTGTACCTCGGCCGCAGCGACGGCCAGGTCAAGGTAAGGGGCCAGCGGATCGAGACGGGCGAGGTGGAGGCCGTACTCGCCACGCACCCCCGGGTCCGTCAGGCGGTCGTCGTCGCCCAGGACGGCGGGGCCGGCCGGGGCAGGCAACTGGTCGGATACGTGGTGCCGGTGCCCGAGGAGGAGTCGCCCGGCTCCGGGCGCGGCAGCGGGACCGGACACCTCGCGCTCGAACTGGGGCTCGGCCCGGCGGAGCTGCGTGCGTTCCTCGCGAAGCGGTTGCCGGACGGCATGGTGCCCGGGGTGGTGATGGTCATCGACGAGGTGCCGCTGACGCCGAACGGCAAGGCGGACAAGGCGGCCCTGCCCCGGCCCGAGTTCCGCGGGGCCGACTACCGGGCCCCGGGCTCGGACACCGAGAAGGTGCTCGCCGGCATCTTCGCCGAGGTGCTCTCGGTGAGCCAGGTCGGCGTGGACGACGACTTCTTCACGCTCGGCGGCGACAGCATCCAGTCCCTGCAGATCGCCTCCCGCGCACGGAGCCGGGGACTGGAGGTCAGCTCCCGGCAGATCTTCGAGTTCCGCACGGTGTCCGCGCTCGCCGAGGCCGTCACCGCACACCGGGCGGCTCCCCGGGCGGTGCTCGCGGAACTGGACGGCGGCGGAGCGGGATGGCTGCCCCACCTGCCTGCGACCCGGTTCCTCCACACCCGCGGACCGGGTTCCGCACGGTCCGCGCAGGTGATGATCCTGGAACTCCCCGAGGGCATGGACCGGGCCGGGCTCGTCGCCACCCTGGGCGCCGTGATCGACCACCACGACGTGCTGCGCGCCCGCGTGGTGGAGACGGACGGGGGCGGTCTCCTCGTGGGCGCGCCCGGCTCGGTGAGCGCGGACGCGCTGATCCGACGGGTCACCCAGGACGGCCCGTGGGACCTCGACGCGACGGGCGAGGGAGCCGAACCCTGGCACACGCTCCTCCGTTCGGAGATCGGCACCGCCACGAGCCGGCTCGACCCGGCGGCCGGCGTGATGGCACAGTTCGTCTGGTTCGACGCGGGCACCGCACGGCCCGGGCGGCTCCTGGTGCTGCTGCACGAGCTCGTCGTGGACGCCGAATCCTGGCGCATCCTCGTGGCCGACCTGGCCTCGGCCTGGCGGCGGATCCACGACGGCAGAACCCCCGAACTCGCACCGGTGGGTACGTCGGTGCGCCGCTGGGCCCACGCCTTGGCCGACGAGGCGCAACGCCCCGAGCGCGTCGCCGAGCTCGACCTGTGGCGCTCCATCGTCGCGAGCCCCGACCCGGACCTCGGCGCCCGCGTCCTCGACCCGGCCGCGGAGGTGGACGCCACGTTCACCGAGACCCGCGTAGACCTCTCGGTCGAGGCCACCGAAACCCTCCTGACCACTCTTCGGTCCGCCTTCCGCTGCGAAGCCGACGACGTCCTGCTCGCCGCCCTCGCGATGGCCGTGACGCGCTGGCGGGCCGACCGCGGCGTGCAGGCGTCGTCCACGCTGGTCAGCCGGGAATCCGGCCGTACGGAAGGCGCCGTGCCCGGGGCCGACCTGTCCCGCACCGTGGGCCCGCTCACCTGCCCCACCCCCGTCCGCCTCGACCTGGCCGGAGCCGACCTGGAAGAGGCGTTCGCGGGCGGAACGGCCGCGGGCAGCATCGTCAAGGCCGTCAAGGAACAGCTGCGAGCCCTGCCCGACCAAGGCATCGGCTACGGCCTCCTGCGCCACCTCAACCCCGAGACCGCCGCCGTCCTGGCGCGCCTCGGCACCGGGCAGATTTCCTTCCGCTTCGTGGACCGCACCGAGGCCACCGCTGCGCCGGCCCAGGCGCCCGGCCTCGGCTTCGTCCCCCTTGCCGCAGTGCCCGGGCCGGGGGAGCGGGGCGCGGCCCGGCCCGCGCTCGCCATTGACGCGAGCGTCACGCACACCGCCGAAGGCCCGCGTCTGGGAGCCCTGTTCACCGCCCCGCAGGGCGTTCTGCCGGCCTGTGACGTACGCGAACTCGCGGACCTCTGGCGCCAGGCTCTCGCGGCGCTCGCCCGGCACACCGCCGAGCCCGGCGCGGGCGGCCCGAGCCCGTCGGACGTACCACTGGTGGCCGTCACGCAGGACGACATCGACGACTGGCGGCAGCGCTACCCGGGTCTGTCCGACATCTGGCCCGTGCCGCCCCTGCCGGCTGGCCTGCTGGTGCACTCGATGATGGCGCGCGAGGCCGGGGCCGAGCTCGACACCTACCAAGTCCAGTACACGCTGCGGCTGTCCGGGCCGGTGGACCCCGCCCGCCTGCGCACCGCGGCACAGGCCCTCCTCGACCGGCACCCGGTGCTGCGCACCGCCTATGCCCCGGGCCCGGACGGCGACCTCGTGCAACTGGTCGTCGACGGCGTCGACCTGCCCTGGCAATGCCTGGACCTGAGCGGACTCGCCGAGGCCATGCGCGACTCGACGTACCGGCAGTTCCTCGCGGGCGACCTCAAGGTGCACTTCGACCTGGACACCCCGCCGATGCTGCGCATGGCGCTGATCACCCTGTCCGAGGGCCGCCACGACCTGCTCCTGACCGCCCATCACGCCAATGTCGACGGCTGGTGCCTGCCACTGCTGGTCAGGGACCTGCTCCAGCTGTACGCCGCCGAAGGCGACGCCTCGGCGCTGCCCCCGGCGCGCAGCTACCGCGAGTACCTGGTCTGGCTGGCCCAGCAGGATCCGCAGGAGTCGGCGCGCGTGTGGGCGGCGGAGCTGGCGGGCGTCGAGGAGCCGACCCTGATCGCACCCGAGGCCGACCCCGGCGCGGACAGCGCGGACGTCGGCTGGGTCGGCGTCCCGCTCCCCGCCGGCGCGGCCCGTGAACTGCCGCACCGCGCCGCCGAGGTGGGTGTCACCCTGAACACGCTGGTGCAGGGCGCCTGGGCCGTCGTCCTCAACCGCCTGAGCGGCCGTCAGGACGTGGTGCTGGCCGCCGCGGTGGCCGGCCGGCCCGCCGCGCTGCCCGGTGCGGAGTCCATCGTCGGCACGTTCATCAACACCGTCCCGGTGCGCGTCCCCTACGCTCCCGACGGCACCTTCGCCCAGATGATGACGGACTTGCAGGAGCGGCAGGGCGCCCTGCTCGGCCACCACCACTTCGGGCTCGCCGAGATCCAGCGGGCCGCCGGACTCCCCGCCCTGTCCGACAGCCTCATCGGCTTCGAGTCGTTCCCGCTGGACCGCGAGGCCATCGCGGAGGCGAGCGAGGCGGCCGGCATCGCCGTCACCGGCATCGACCTGTTCACCTTGAGCCACTTCCCGGTGACCGTGTTCGTCTACCCCGACGGGGACCACCTGCGCCTGAACCTCCAGTACCGGCAGCACCTGTTCAGCCGTGAGCAGGCGCACGAGATGGCCGAGCTGTACGGGCGCGTGCTCAAGGAGATCGCTGGTGACCCGCGGGTCCGGCTGGGCGAGATGGCCCGCGAGCGCGCCGTGGAGCAGCGGCCCCACCCGGCGGACCCCGACAGGACCGCGGCGCCCGCCGCCGGGGACACCCAGGAACTCCACCCGGCGGGTTTTCTCCGCGCCCACCTCGGCGATGTGTCCGAGCCGACCCTGATGTTCGGGCTCCGGCCCGCCCCCGGCGACGGTCACCGAAGCGTGCGCCGCACGCTCGACGCGGAGCTCGGCGACCGCGTCCGGTCCGTCGCGACGGACCTGGGGAGCAGCCCGGCCGCTCTCTTCCACGCGGGCTGGTCCCTGGTCGTGTCGGCGTGCAGCGGACGCGACGACGTGGTCTTCGGCACCGTTGTGCCCGGCGCATGTGCGCCGTACGACACCGAGCGCGCGGTCGCCGACATCCTCCCCCTACGGGTCGACCTGGCCGGCGTCGGCGTACGCGATCTGCTGCGCACCACGGACCGGAACCTGCGCGACCTGGCCCACCGCAGGCGGACCCCGTCGGCCGTCGACCACGGCCACAGTGCCGTGCCGCCGCAGACCCCGCTGTACAACGCGGTCCTCGACTACCGGTATCCGGATCCGGAGTCCGGCGACTGCGTCGACGACACCGTCGCCCACCCCGTCACGATGGTGGTCGATGACCTGCGGCACTCCTTCACCCTCGACGCGCGGACCGATCGGTCACAGGACCCCGGACTCGTCATCGGCTATCTGGAAACAGCCCTGACGCGCCTGCTCGACGCCCTCACCGACCGGAGCGCGGAACAGCTCCCGGCACGGGAACTGTCCGTCCTGAGCGACACCATGCGCCGGGAGGTCCTGACGGAGTGGAACCACACGCCGTCCGCCGCACCGGTGGAGCGGACCGTCCACGCGTGGTTCGAGGAGACGGCGGCCGCGACACCCGACGCGGTGGCGGTGGAGTTCGAGGACCGTCGCCTGTCGTACGGGGAGCTGAACGCCCGGGCGAACCGTTTGGCGCGGCACCTGCGCGGGCTGGGAGTGGGCCCGGGCGTCCTGGTGCCGCTGTGCCTTTCGCGCAGTGAGCACCTGGTCGTGGCCGTGCTCGCGGTGCTGAAGGCGGGCGGAGCGTACGTGCCCGTGGACCCGGCGTCCCCAGCGGACCGCGTCGCGCACATCCTGACCGACAGCGCACCGCGCCTCCTCGTCACGGACGGGGCGCTGCCCGACGGACTCGCCGTGCCGTCGGTCCCCGTGGTGGACGTGACCGCGGACGCCGACCGGTGGGCCGCGCTCGCCGCGGACGACGTGACCGGCACCGGGTGCGGCCCATCGGACCTGGCCTACGTCATCTACACGTCGGGCTCGACCGGTGTGCCCAAGGGGGTCATGGTCGAGCACCGCAACGTCGTCCGGCTGTTCACCTCGACCGACGACTGGTTCCGCTTCGACGAGCGGGATGTCTGGACCCTCTTCCACTCCTTCGCGTTCGACTTCTCCGTGTGGGAGATCTGGGGCGCGCTGCTGCACGGCGGCCGGCTCGTGGTGGTCCCCCAGGCAGTCACCCGCAACCCGCACGACTTCTACCGGCTGCTGTGCGCGTCGGGCGTGACGGTGCTCAACCAGACGCCCACGGCGTTCCGCCAACTGGTCGCGGCCCAGGCCGAGGACGCCGAGCCGCACGCCGTGCGGACGGTGGTGTTCGGCGGCGAGGCCCTCGACGTCGCCTCGCTCAAGCCGTGGCTGCGGCGCTCGGTCAACAAGAACACCCAGCTGGTGAACATGTACGGGATCACCGAAACCACGGTCCACGTCACCTGGCACCCGCTGACCGAGGCCGACGCCGACCGGCCCGTCAGCCCGATCGGACGGCGCATCCCGGACCTGTGCGTGTACGTGCTCGACCGGCACGGCCGCCCCGCACCCGTCGGAGCCGTGGGAGAGCTGTACATCGGCGGCGCCGGAGTGGCCCGCGGCTATCTCAACCGGCCGGAGCTGACCGCGGAACGCTTCCTGGACGACCCGTTCCGCGAGGAGAGCGGTGCGCGGATGTACCGCTCGGGAGATCTGGCCCGGCTGCTGCCGGAAGGCTCCCTGGAATACCTCGGCCGCAACGACGATCAGGTGAAGATCCGGGGATTCCGTATCGAGCTCGGCGAGATCGAGGCCCGCCTCGCCGAACACCCCGCCGTCCAGGACGCCCGCGTCCTGGTGCGCACGTACGACGGCGAACAGGACCGGCGCCTGGTCGCCTACCTCGTACCGGCCGCGGACCGCGCCCCGGCCGTGCGGGAACTGCTGCGCCTGGAGCGCACCGAGCCCCAACTCCTTGAACGCACCTACGAACTGCCCAACGGCCTGACGGTGTTTCAGCAGAACAAGAGCGAAACCGAATTCCTCTACGACGAGATCTTCACGCACCTGGAGTACCTGCGGAACGGCATCACCATCGACGACGGCGACACCGTCGTCGACGTCGGCGCCAACATCGGCCTGTTCACGCTGTTCGCGGGCACCCGCGCCCCAGGCGCACGGATCTACGCCTTCGAGCCGATCCCGCCCGTCTTCGACTCGCTGCGCCGCAACGTCGACCTGCACGGGCTGAACGCCAAGGTATTCGACTGCGGTCTCGCGGCGGAGGCGGGCGAGGAGACCTTCACCTTCTACCGTCACAACACCGTCATCTCCTCCAGCGTCACGACCACCGAGCAGGCCCATGACCTCGTGCGCTCCTATCTGCGCAACCAGGAGGAACTCGCCGGCGGTGGCGCGGCGGCCGAGGACGGCCTCGTCGACGAACTCGTCGACGCCCGCCTGGACAGCGAACAGTTCACCTGCCGTTTGCGGACCCTCTCGGAGATCATCACGGCGGAGTCGATCGACCGGATCGACCTGCTGAAGATCGACGTGGAGAATGCCGAGTACGAGGTGCTCAAGGGAATCCAGCCGCATCACTGGTCGATGATCCGACAGCTCGTCGTCGAACTGCACGACGTCGACGGCCAGTTGGAGAAGGTCTCGACGCTCCTCAAGACCCTCGGGTACGACCTCGTGTGCGAACAGGACAACCGCCTGCTGCGGAACACGACGCTCTACAACATCTACGCCCGCCGCGCCGACGGCCCGAGCGGCCGGGTTCCCGGGAGCGCCGACACCACGGCCCCGCAGCGCTGGGCGGGCCGATCCGCGCTGCTCACCGACGTACGGGAGTCGCTGCGCAAGACGCTGCCCGAGTACATGCTGCCGACCGCCCACGTCCTGCTCGAAGAGCTGCCGCTGACCCAGAACGGCAAGCTCGACCAGAAGGCGCTGCCCGAGCCCGTGTCCCAGGGCCGCGCCTATGCCGCGCCGCGCACCCCGCAGGAGCGACAGCTGTGCGACCTGATCGCGCAGGTGCTCCGCATCGACCGGGTGGGCATGGGCGACAACTTCTTCGACCTGGGGGGCGACTCCCTTCTCGCGACCCGGCTCACCAGCAGAATCGGCAAGACGCTCGGGGCGCGCGTGCTGATCCGAGCGGTGTACGAGGCCCGTGACATCGCCGAACTGGCGCACACGGTGAGGAACGCGCCCGCGGCGAACCAGCCGCGACTGCGCCGGATGAACAGGAGCGCCCAGCAATGATCCGGCCGTCCTCACCGCGACGCCGTCCGCGGCCAGCCGAGCGGGCCGAGGGTCCGGTCGTGGAGTACGACGTACCTTTACCCGCCCGCTGATGCGGGCCCGGACGGCGCCCGGTCACGCCGGAGCTCGTCAACTCACGCTCAGGCAGGGTTTGTTGTCGACAGTCGGCGTGGTCCGCCGGCCACCGAGATGCAGGGAGGCGTGAGGACGCCGATGGAGATCCAGGAGACAGCCGCCGTTCCCGGCGCCTACGTCATCACCCCGCACAAACATCCCGATCCCCGCGGAGACTTCTTCGAATCGCTCCGCACCGACCTGATCAGCGAGGCGGTCGGGCGTCCCTTCACGGTCCGCCAGGTCAACTACTCGGTGTCGAAACGGAACACGCTGCGCGGCCTGCACGGCGTGCTCATCCCTCCGGGCCAGGCCAAGTACGTCACCTGTGTGCGGGGGGCGTTCCGCGACATCGCCGTCGACTTGCGCGTCGGCTCACCGACGTTCGGAAGGTACACGTCCAATCTCTTGACGGCGGAGAACGGCGTGGCCGTTCACATCACCGAAGGCCTCGGCCACGGCTTCCTCGCGCTGACGGACGACACCTGCATCAGCTACGCCCTGTCGACCGTCCATGTGCCGGGCACCCAGTTCGAGATAGACCCGCTCGATCCGGACCTGGACCTGCCGTGGGGATTCACCGAGCCTCCCCTGCTCTCGGAGAAGGATGCACGGGCGCCCAGCCTGGAGCACGCCCGCGCGAAGGGCATGCTGCCGCGCTGGCCGGAGACGTTCCCGGACGGCGCCGACCACTTCGCTCCGGCGACGCCCGGGTAGGGAGCCGGTCAGCCGGTCCGAGCACGGCGTGCGGCGAGACGGCGTGCGAGGGGCGGCAGGGCGGCGCCGACAAGGACCGCGGCGAGCGGTACGGCGACGTCCAGCCAGGGATTGCGGAGCGGCTTGTACGTGGCCGTGCCGTCCTTGATCTCGATGAAACCGCGGGGTCGGGCCCGGACGCCTCCGCAGGCCGGGCTCTCGTCGGCCGCGGCTTCGGGATCCGCGCTACCGCCGAAGCCGAGGCCGACCTCGACGACCGGGATGACGGTGACGCCCGCGGTGGTGAAGGGCTCGCCGTACACGACCGTCGAGGCCCGGTTGCCGAGCTCGGCGGTCAGACGCTCCAGGAGGGCGGTGGTCGGATGCGTCGGCGTGGCGGGCCGGGCCGGCTCGTCCGGTGCGGTCATCGGGTGTCTCCGTAACGTGTCGGGCGGTCCGGGAAGGCCGGAGGTGGCTGGCGCTGGTCCTGCTGACGGGACACCGGCCTCCGCGTCCGGGCATGGGCGGGCAGGTGCGGGCGGAGCAAGCGCCATGCTACGTGGTCGACCGACGCCAGAAAGTGTCGGCTCGGCCAACAGCGGCTGGATCCAACGGTCTTGGATGCGATGGTCGAGGCGCAGGGCTCGACCGAAGCGTGACCGGGTCCGGGAGTTCTCGGCTGGTGGGTGAGTGATGTGCGGACCCGGTGTGGGGTCTCCGCCGATCCCGCGGGCCCTTCCCCGTTTTCTCTTTCGCACCGCAGGCCCGGCAGTAGGGTGAAGCGGTGACCCCCTTACCAGAAGATCTGCCGTCGCTGATCGGCGAAGAAGACCGAAGTGCCGCGGTGCAGCGCCTGCAGGATGCGTACAGCAGAGGGAGCATCTCGCACGAGGAACTGGACGAACGCCTGCACCTGGTGCTCACCGCCAAGGCACACAGCGAGCTGGCGTCGGCCCTGTCCTCACTCCCGGCGGAGCCGCCGGGCACCACGTCGACGATTGCCGCCGCCAGTGGACGGATCCAACGGCGCGGCGCATGGCGGGTGCCTCGGCTCCTCAAGGTCGAGTCCGCACTCGCAAGGGTGCGCCTTGACCTGTCCCGGGCGATCATCGAACACCCGGTGGTCGACATCGAGTTGCAGCTCGGAACGGGCAGGGCGAAGATCACGGTCCCTCGTGACGCGATCGTCGACGTCGAGGATCTGAACACCGGGTGGAAGGACACGCTCTACAAGACCCCGCGGCGCGCCCGCCCCGTCGGCCCGAAGATCCGCATCACCGGGACCATGGGGATGGGCCGGCTGAAGATCCGCCACGCCTGGCGCTGAGGCCGGCCGAGCAAGCACGACCAGGCACCGTACGAATGCGGCCCGGGCCCGCGCTGTTGGCGGGGGCCACCCGGCCGTCCCCCTCACCGCACCGAGCGGATCCGCCCCACCAGCACCGACCCGGCCACCCCGATAGCCCCCGCCAGCGCGTACAGGACCCCGTACCCGCCGAGGTGGCTGACGACCGGGGCCGCGACGGCCGGGGCCAGGACCTGGGGCAGGGCATTGGCCACGTTGATGACGCCCAGGTCCCGGCCCCGGTCGGCGGCGCTCGGCAGCACATCGGTGAGCAGCGCGAAGTCCACCGAGGTGTACACCCCGTACCCGACCCCGAGCACCAGCGACGCCACCACCGCGCCGGTCCACGTCTGCCACACGGCGAGCAGCAGCGTCGCCGCCGAGATGACGAGCCCGGACCACACGACGAACACCTTGCGCCGGCCCGTACGGTCCGACCAGATGCCGCTGATCACCACCGTGCCGAGCAGCGTCACCGCGTCCAGGGCGGTCAGGATCAGCACGCCCGTGTCCGCGTCGCCCGCGTAGTGCACCGCGTCGGTCAGGTAGTACAGCAGGTACATCGTGCTGATGGAGTACGACAGGTTCATCAGGAAGCGCGTCAGCCACGCCCACCCGAAGTCCGGGAAGCGACGGGGGTCAATCCAGAAGCCCCGCACGAACTCCCGGCAGCGGAAGGGTGGTTGGCTGCCGGCTCGCAGCGGGGCGTCCCTGCGCATCAGCACATACGGGACGACCGCCAGGAGCGAGAAGGCCGCGCACGCCCCATAGCCGGCGGCGATACCGCCGGCCGCCGTCGCCAGCGCCGTACCCACCAGGATGCCGGCCACCTGGGACACACCGAGCCAGCCGCCGACCAGGCCGCGGCGGCGGTGCGGGACCTGGTCCGGCACGGCGGCCGTCAACGCGGCGAACGAGGCGTTCAGGGCCAGCTGCACCAGGCACCAGCCCGCCGCCATCACCGCCACGTCCGGGGCCCACGCCAGGACCAGCAGCCCAGCGACCCCGCCCACGCCGCCCGCCACGACCCACGGAATGCGCCGCCCGACCCGTGCTGTCGTACGGTCGGACAGCGCGCCGAACACCGGGTTCGCCACCATCGAGACGGCGGCCCCAAGTCCCGTCACCAGGGCGAGGGTTGAGGCCTTGTGTTCTGGGGTGAAGTGTTCGGCCTGGCGGGCCAGGAGCAGTTGCAGCGGACCGAACCAGCCCACCCACACTCCGAGATTGGCCAGCGAGAGCGCCCCCACCCAGCGCCTGCCGGGATCCCCCGCCGCGCCCGGCGCCGCCGTGTCCACGGCCGGTCCGCCCAGGGCCTCGGCGCCGGGCTCCGCCGTCACCGGACGCCCGCTGCCGGGTCCGCCGGGTCCGCCGGGTCTGTACGGCTGCGGTTGTGCCGGATGACGTCCTGGTACCAGGCGTAGGAGTCCTTCGGCGTGCGCGCCAGCGTCTCGTAGTCGACGTGGACCAGGCCGAAGCGCTGCCGATACCCCTCCGCCCACTCGAAGTTGTCCAGGATCGACCAGATGAAGTAACCGCGCACGTCGACACCCTCGGCCATCGCCCGGTGCAGGGCCCGCAGATGACCGTCGTGGTACGCGACCCGCCGGGCGTCGGCCACCCGGCCGCCGTCCGTTGGGTCGGGGGCGTCCCCGTAAGAGCACCCGTTCTCGGTGATGATGAGCGGGGGAAGTGAACTGCCGTAACGAGTGCGGAAGTTGCTCAGCAGTTCATGGAGGCCGTCGGGGACCACCGGCCAGCCGAAGTCGGTGCGTTCGTGGCCCTCGATCTCGTGCAGGCCGAACGGCAGGTCCGGCGGGAGGTCGATCCCGGCGAGGCTGGTGACGGCGTCCGGCTTCGGCGCGCCGACCAGGGCCGGGTTGTAGTAGTTGATCCCGTACCAGTCCAGCGGTGCCGAGATGATCCTCAGGTCGTCGGCGACCGGTCCCGGCATCAACTCACCCCATCCCTCGGGGTAGTTGCCGGTGAGGATGGGGTCGGCGAAGAGCCGGTTCATCAGCGTGTCGTACAGCTCGGCCGCCGCACGGTCCTCGTCGGTGTCCCCCGCCCTCCACACCGGGCTGTGCGAGGCGGCGATACCGATCTCGCGCGCACCGGCGGCACGCAGCGCCTCGACTCCCAGTCCGTGTGCCAGCAGTTGGTGGTGCGCCACGGGCAGCGCGTCGAAGATCAGCCGCTTGCCCGGGGCGTGCTCGCCGATCCCGTAACCGAGCAGCGTGATCTCGGCGGGCTCGTTGAGGGTGATCCAGCGCGGCACCCGGTCCCCGAGCCGCTCGGCGACGATCGAGGCGTACGAGGCGAACCGGTACGCCGTGTCCCGGTCGAGCCAGCCGCCGCCCTCCTCCAGGGCGAGCGGGGTGTCCCAGTGGAACAGCGTGGGGACGGGGGCGATCCCGGCGGCGCACAGTTCGTCGACCAGCCGGTCGTAGAAGTCGAGCCCCCGCTGATTGACCGGGCCCTTGCCGGACGGCTGCACCCGGGACCAGGCGATGGAGAACCGGTAGGCCCCGACGCCGAGTTGGGCCATCAGCGCGACGTCTTCGCGATAGCGGTGATAGTGATCGGTGGTGACATTCGCGTGCGAGCCGTCCTTGATCCGGCCGGGCTCGCGGGTGAACGCGTCCCAGACGGACGGTCCCCGCCCTTCGGCTTCCACCGCGCCCTCGATCTGGAAAGCGGATGCGGAGACCCCCCACAGGAAGTCGCGGGGGAAGAGGGGCAGCGGCGGCAGGGGCGGCGGCGTCATGGGGGAACTTTTGGGCCCCGGGGTGGGCGCTGTCAATGGAAAGTGAACAACTTTCATGTTTGGTTGGGTCGAAGTGCCGGGGTGGGGAGGCCAGGGGGGAGGGGGGAGCGGGGAGGTGGGGCCGGGCGGAACCGGTGACGGCTGGGCGGCGTCACCTTTCAGACGTCAGACGTCAGACGTCAGATATCCACGTTCCAACCCCCTAGGAGCAGCGCCGTGTCCCACCCCGCCACCTCGGCCGCCCCCATACCCACGCCGCCACCCACCACCGCCACCCGCTACCTCTACCTCGCCCGGCACGGTGACGCCGGGCACGAGGGGTCTGTGCTCAGCGACGCCGGGCGGCGGCAGGCCGGGTTGTTGGGGAGGCGGCTCGCCGGGGTGCCGTGGGACGTCGTGTATCACGGGCCGCTGGGGCGGGCCGCCGAGACCGCGCGTCTTGTCGCCGCCGAGCTGGACGGTGTGGTGCCGCGGGAGGCGGAGTGGGCCGGGGACTACGTGCCCTACTGGCCGGAGCGTGCCGAACTCCCCGCCGCCCAGGCCGACGGCATGCTCGGCTTCCTCGGCGACCCGGAGCCGGAGGAACGGGAAGCCGGGCCCCGGCTCGCGCGTGAGGCTGCGGTTCATTGCACCGGTCCCGTCGACGGGCCCGACCCGCGCCATGAACTGGTCATCACCCACAGCTTCCTGATCGGCTGGCTGGTGCGCGCCGCGCTCGACGCGCCCGACTGGCGCTGGATCGGGCTCAACCCCGGCAACGCCGCCCTGACCGTCATCCGATACGCCCCGGAGCGGCCCGCGTCCGTACTGCTCCTCAACGACATGGCGCATCTTCCGGCCGAGTTGAAGTGGACCGGGTTCCCGAAGCAGTACGCGGACGAGTTCGGCGCGTACGCCGTGTGAGCCCGGGGGCGGCGACCGGCCCTGCGCGGTCACTTCGCGTCGGAGTAGCGCTCCACCACCGCCGTGGTGAAGGGGAAGCGCACCGGTGTGGTGCCGAAGGCGATGCGGCCGGCCAGTTCGCCGGCCTCGCGGATCGCCTTCGTCACGGTGTCGGCCTCCTCGGCGGGGCAGTGCACGATCACCTCGTCGTGCTGGAAGAAGACCAGCTCGGCCCGGAGCCCGGCCGTGGTGATCGCCTGGCGCAGGGCGGCGAGCAGCAGCAGGGCCCAGTCGGCGGCGCTGCCCTGCACCACGAAGTTGCGGGTGAAGCGGCCGCGTGCCCGGGCGTCGCTGGAGGCGTAGCCCGGGGTGAACTCCCCTACGGGCGAGCCTGGTTGGGGCTCCTGTTCCTGGGGGATACCCGCCTCGTCGGCCTCGGCGGCGCCCGCTGCGGGCGGGCTGGTCCGGCCGAGCCAGGTGCGGACGAGGCGGCCCTCCTCGCCGGCCTTCGCCGCGTCGTCCACGTACGCCACGGCGAGCGGGAAACGCCGGCGCAGGGCGGCCAGGTTCTTCAGGCCGTCGCCCGAGGTCTGGCCGTAGATCGCGCCGAGCAGGGCGAGCTTGGCGTGCTCGCGGTCGCCGGAGAACGCCCGGTCGGACAGTGAGGTGTACAAGTCGCCGTCGTGTCCGGCCACTTCCATCAGGCCGGGGTCGCGGGAGATCGCGGCGAGCACCCTCGGTTCCATCTGGTCGGCGTCGGCGACCACCAGGCGCCAGCCCTCGTCGGCGACGACGGCCTGCCGTATCACCTTGGGGATCTGGAGGGCCCCGCCGCCGTTGGTCGTCCAGCGGCCGCTGACCGTGCCGCCCGGGGTGTATTCGGGGCGGAAGCGTCCCTCGCGCACCCAGTCCTGGAGCCAGCTCCAGCCGTGCGCGGTCCAGATCCGGTACAGCTTCTTGTACTCGATCAAGGGCTCCACGGCGGGGTGGTCGAGCTCGGCCAGCTCCCAGCGCCGCGTCGATCTGAGGCGGATGCCGGCCTCGCCGAACGCCTTCACCACGTCGGCGGGCAGGTCCGGTCTGACCCGGCGGCCGAACGCCGCCGACACCTGGTCGGCGAGCTCGGCGAGGCGGCGCGGCTCGCCGCCGCCCCCGGTGCGCGGGGAGCCGCTCGCATAGCGCTCGCCGAGCAGGCCCTGGAGCAGGGCGCGGTGGACATCGGCGCGCCACGGCAGGCCCGCCCGGTTCATCTCGGCGGCGACCAGCATCCCCGCCGACTCGGACGCGGTGAGCAGCCGCATCCTGCCGGGGTGCTCGGTGCGGTCGTGGCGGCGCTGCTGGTCCGCGTAGACCTCCAGCAGTGCTCCGAAGGGCAGGCCGGTGCTGTGCTGGGGCTCGAAGAGCGAGGACTGCGAGCCCGGTTCGGCCGCTCTCGGGGGCGGGTCGGCCGGGACGGGTCTGTCGTGCAGGCGGGCCCAGGCGGCCGCCGCCGAGCGGGGCTCGCCGGACCGGCCCTCGTGGCCGAGCAGCAGCAGCTCGGCGTCCTCGATGTCGTAGCACCGCTCGACGCGGACGCCGGCGGCGAGCAGCCGGGGGTAGATCCCGGCGGTGGAGCGCCACACCCAGCGGCCGACCTCGGGGCGGTCCCGGACGGCCGCGACCAGGTCCGCCTCCTCGCGCACCGCGCCCACGGGCAGCCCGTCGTCCCCGAGGGGGACGAGCCGTGCCCCGCCGCCCTCGGTCGCCTCGACGGCCCACCGTTCGTTCACGCGATCGAGTCTGGCACCCGCCACTGACATCGGCCCGCAGCCGCCCCGCGCGGCCGTCCGCAACCGGCGCTCGCCATGTCGCGTCACCACGGTCGGCCGGTCGTACCCGCCACTGACATCGGCCCGCAGCCGCCCGGCGCGGCCGTTCGCAGCCGGCGCTCGCCATGTCGCGTCACCACGGTCGGCCGGTCGTACCCGCCACTGACATCGGCCCGGCCGGCGAGTCCGGGTCGGGCCGGGCGGCCGGTGGTGGTCCGCGGTCGCTCAAGGGCCGCGGCTCAGGCCACCGCGTGCAGCATCGCCGCCGCCTCCCCGCGCGAGCTCACACCCAGCTTGGCCAGGATGTTCGCGACGTGGAACTTCACCGTCGACTCGCTGATGTGCAGCTCCTGGGCGATGGTCCGGTTGCGGTGGCCCTGGGCGAGATGGCCGAGCACCTCCGCCTCGCGCGGGTGCAGCTCGGACAGCGGGTCCAGGCGCGGCCCGGGTGCCGTGCCGAGGGGCAGGGTCGCGGTGACCGTGGTGCCCCAGCCGGGCAGCGCGTCCACGGCGAGGGTGCCGCCCAGTGCGCCGAGGCGCTGGGCCACGCGATGCGTTTCGAGGGCCGCGCGCGGCAGCTCCCCGGGCCCGTCGTCCCGCACGGACGCGGTCAGTTGGCAGTCGGCGAGCCGCCAGCGGACGTGGATCCGCCGCACCCCGTCCTGCCCGGCCATGGCCAGGACGACGGCGCGCACGGCGGCCCGGGCGAGGTGGGCGACGTCCGCCGCGAGGGACGTCTCGGCGGTCTCCGCCTCCGGGGGCGTGAATTCGAGTCCCACCTCGCTGTGCCGGAGCAGCGGTTTCAGGGAGTCGGCGAGCTGGGCGAAGGCCTCGGCGGCCGGTTCCTCGGTGAGTTCCTGGTTGCGGTCGGCCTCGGCGCGCACCGCGACCAGGGCGGACACCGCGAGGTCGACGGCGCGTGCGCGGGCCTCCCGGTCGTCCAGGCTCCTGCTGCGCAGCACGCCGAGCAGCGAGGTGAGCGCGGTCTCGTGGGCCTCGCCCAGCTCGGCGATCACCCGGGCCCGCTCGGCGGCGGTGGACCGGGACTGCACGAGGGCGCCCGGCACCGCCTCGGACGTGAGGCGGGCGCGGTGCCCGGTCGCCAGGTCCCACAGCTGCTGTGCGAGCGCCGCGTCCGCGTCCGTGACCAGGCCGCCGGGCGACTTGCGGACGAGGACGAGCAGCGGCGGCCGCCCGGCCATCGGCGCGGCCTCGCTCGCGAGCGCCAGCACGGCCCGCTCCTCACCGCCGAACACGGCCGTGCCCTGCCAGGGGTGTCCGGGGGTGACGTGGGGACCGAGCGTCTGGAGGTCGGCGACGGTGATCCGCGGGGCCGTTGCCGTGTCGCCGTGCGCCGTGTGGACCTTGAACGGGGAGTGCGCGCACTGGCCCGACAGTTCGACGGCCACCGTGTGCGCGGCGAGCGGGGCGAGGGCTGCGGAGAGGGTCGGCAGGATCTCGTTGAGCGGCCCGCGCACCAGCTCCGCGGCCCGCGCGAGAACGGAGGCGCCGGACGCCGCCGTGCCGGCGCCGGCCGCCATCCCCGCGGCGGACGCCGTGCCCGTGATGCTGGGCGGCACGGCCGCACTGCCCGATGCCGCGCCCGCACTGCCCGATGCCGCGCCCGCACTGCCCGATGCCGCGCCCGCACTGCCCGATGCCGCGCCCGTGCCACTCGACGCCGCGCCCGGGATGCCGGGCCCCGAGCGCCGCACATCCGTCGCGGCCGGGATGTCCGCGAGCGTGGGCGTGCGAGGGGTGGCCGGCGGCATGGGTGTGCCAGGGGCGGGTGTGCCGGGGGCGGCCGGGGGTGTCCCGGGGGACGGGGTGCGGATCGTGCGGGGCTCCATCGCCCCAGCGTACGGCCGCCGCCCTCTCCGGTGCCTCGCCTTGTGGCCAGGTCGAACCGGCCGTAAGGCGGGCCGGGTCGGGGCCGGAGGCGCCGGAGGCTGGAGTCACCACGGCGGCCACGACGTGGGGAGCGATACGAGGAGTGCTGTGATGGAAGCGATCGTGTACGAGCGGTTCGGCGGCGTCGAAGTGCTGGCCCTGGGCCGGGCCGACAAGCCCCGGCCCGGCCCCGGTCAGATCCGGGTGAAGGTGGTCGCGGCGGGCGTCAACCCGATCGACTACCGCATCCGCAACGGCTGGATGCAGCATGCCTTCCCGGTGACCTTCCCGGTGATTCCCGGCTTTGAGCTGGCGGGGTTCGTGGACGAACTGGGCTCAGGAGTAACGGAGTTCGCGGTCGGGGACGAGGTGTTCGGGCACTCCGACACCGGCGCCTACGCCGAGTACGCCCTGGCCAGCCACGTGGTGGCCAAGCCGGCCGGGCTGAGCTGGGAGCAGGCCGTCGCGCTTCCCATCGCCGGCGAGACCTCCGAGCGGGTCCTGGACCAGCTCGAACTGGCGGCGGGGGAGACCCTGTTGGTGCACGGCGCGGCCGGTGTCGTCGGCTCGGTCGGGGTGCAGCTCGCGGTGGCGCGGGGTGCGACCGTGATCGGAACGGCGTCCGCGGACAACCACGCCTTCCTGCGCGAGCTGGGCGCGATTCCGCTCGCGTACGGTCCCGGTCTGGTGGAGCGGGTGCGCGAACTGGCGCCGCAGGGCATCGACGCGGTCTACGACGCGGCCGGCAAGGACGCGCTGCCCGACTCCATCGAACTGCGCGGCGGCACCACCACCCGCATCGTCACCATCGCCGACGCGAACGCCGCCGAGCACGGCGTCCCGTTCAGCGGTGAGGCGATGGCGGACCCCGTGCCGGTGTACGAGGCCCATGCCCGGCTCGCCGTCGAGGGCGGGCTGCGCGTCCGGCACGCCGAGACGTTCCCGCTGGCGCAGGCCCCCAAGGCCCTGGAGCTGAGCGAGGGCGGTCACGTCCGGGGCAAGCTGGTCCTCACGCCGTGAGCCCGGCCCGGTAGCGCCCCGGCGTCGTGCCGTACTGCCTGCTGAAGGCGTGCGACAGGGCGTACGGGGTGCTGTAGCCGACCCGTGCGGCGATGGCGCCGAGCGCGTCCGGCGTGGTGCGAAGGAGCACCGCGGCACGGGTGAGGCGCCACCAGGTGAGGTACGCCATCGGGGCGCGGCCGACCAGGGCGGTGAAGCGGCGCGCCAACGTGGCGCGGGACACGCCGACTCGGGCCGCGAGTCGCTGGTTGCTCCAGGCCGCCGCCGGGTCCTCGTGCAGGGCGTGCAGGGCCGTGGCGACCACCGGGTCGTGCAGGGCGGCCGGCCAGCGCGAGGTGGTGCTGTCCGCCATCCAGGCCCGTACGAGATAGACGAGGAGCAGGTCGAGCAGGCTCGGCAGGGCGATGGCCGAGCCGGGGTGCGTGGAGTCCACCTCGTGCCCCAACAGGGCGATGGCGGCGCGCAGTTCGTCGTGGCGGGCGTCCCGGCCCGAGAGGTGCACGACGTCCGGGAGGTCGGCCATGAGCGGGTGGGTGTGGTTCCGGTCGAGCCGGTACTTGCCGCACAGGAGTTCCGTAGTGCCCTTGCCCGTGGGGGAGTTGGAGTCCGTGGCCGTGCCGGCCCAGGCGGTGAAGTCGACGGCTCGGGCGAGGGTGGCGGGGGAGGCCGGACGGTCGGCGATGACGTGCCCGCTGCCGTGCGGGAGCAGTACGGCGTCGCCGGTGTCGAGGGCGAGGGCCGTGCCCCCGTCGGTCAGCATCCAGCAGCTTCCCTCCAGGACGACGTGGAAGCCCGCGCCCTCGTAGGCGTCGAGCCGCGCGCACCAACTCCCGCCCACGCGCAGCCTCGTGGAGGAGGGGCGCCCCACCCGTACCGCCGAGATCGCGTCGCTCACCAGGTCCATGCCGCGAGCCTAGCCGCCCCATCCACCGGGCCGATGAGGCGTTCGCGTATTCAAGTGAGCCGGGGAAGCATTGAGAGGCTCACTCCGGGCTGCCTAGAGTCGAGCCGGACGCACGCGTACGAGTGAGGACGGCGGGGGCATGAGCACGGAAACGGGCACGGACATGGGCATGGGAATGGGCACGCGGATGGACACGGGCACGCGGATGGGCACGGCCGCGGACCAGGGCACGAGCGCGAGCACGAGCACGAGCGCGAGCACTGGCACGAGCGCGAGCACGAGCACTGGCACTGGCACGAGCGGGGGCCGGAGCGCAGGTGCGGGGAGCAGCATCACCCTGGGCGAGGTCGAGATCATCAGGGTCGTGGAGTGGGAGGGTGCCTTCGGGCCCGCCCGCCGGATCGTGCCCGAGGCCGGGATCGAGACGTGGCAGGCGGACGAGGAACTGCTCGCGCCGCACTTCTGGGAGCCCGAGGGCGACCAGTGGATCGGGGCGCTCCAGACCTGGGTACTGCGCAGCGGCGGGCGGACCGTCCTGGTGGACACCAACGTCGGCAACGGCCGCGAGCGCCCCAGCATGCCGATGTTCCACCACCGGAACACCGATTTCCTGGGGCAGTTGGCGGCCGCCGGGGTGCGGCCGGAGGATGTCGACGTCGTCGTCAACACCCATCTGCACGCCGATCACGTCGGCTGGAACACGGTGGGGCAGGGGCCCGGCACCTGGGTCCCCGCGTTCCCGAACGCCACCTACCTGATGCCGGCCGCCGACCACGCCCACTTCGACCCGGCGAACGGGCGGGCCCTGCGGCCGGACGACGTGGCCCTGTTCGAGGACAGTGTGGCGCCGGTGGTGGCGGCCGGGCAGGCCGTGCTGTGGGAGGGCGAGCACCGCATCGACGAGAACCTCGTCCTGGAGGCGGCGCCCGGACACACCCCCGGTTCGTCCGTACTGCGGCTCGCGTCCCGCGGCGAGCGGGCCGTGTTCGTCGGCGATCTGCTGCACAGCCCGGTGCAGATCGCCCACCCGTCCCACAACAGCTGCTTCTGCGAGGACGGCGCCGGGGCCGCCGCCACCCGCCACCGCATCCTGGGCCGGGCCGCCGACGAGCGCGAACTGGTCGTCCCGGCCCACTTCGGCGGGCCCGGCGCCTTCGAAGTCCGGCGCGAGGCAGGGACGTTCGCGGTCCGGAACTGGGCCGCCTACGGCGTGTAGCGCCCGGCCAGCTCCCACGCGCCGTGCAGGGCCTCCGCGAACGCGCCCGCCAGTTTGTGCTCGCCGCCGGGGCCCGGATGCGTACCGTCGTAGGTGTCCCGGTGGATGTCGTAGGTGTCCGGGACCGTGGCGAGGAGCAGCGGCGAGGTGGCCGTGTCGAGGTCGGCGACGGCCTTGGCGAGCAGCACGTTGAACCGGTCCACCTCGGCGGCGAACGGCGCGTCCTGTTCGGCCCGGATGTTCGGGATGACGGGCAGTGCCACGATCCGGATCCGCGGGTTGGCCTCGCGGGCGCCCTCGGTGAACGCGCGCACGTTGGCGGCGGTCTGGACGGCGTCCGTGTAGAAGCCGAGGTCTATCAGGCCGAGCGAGACGAGTAGCACGTCGGCCCGGCTCTCGGCGACGGCCGGGCCGATCACCGGCGCCATGTGCAGCCAGCCCTCGCCCCAGCCCGCCAGGTGGCGGCGGGCGGCCGGCGGGAACTCGGGGGCGGCGTAGTCGTGCGAGACGGCCGCCCCGGCCGCCGGGTCGTACAGCGCGGTGCGCGGGCCGACGATCTCGAAGGGGCCGTCGAAGGACGCCCGAAGGTGGCGCCACATGCGGTAGCGCCAGGTGAAGTCGCCGGGGCATCCGATGGTCATGGAGTCGCCGACGAAGAGAAAACGCATGGGGGTCATCATTACCGATCGGTACGTCGTGCGGCGACGTGACGGTGGACACCCCGGCGGTGGCCGGAGGCGGCCGTGGACACTGGGGGCATGCGTTCGCTGTGGAGGGTGTGCGGGGTGGCCGGGCTCGTTCTGGTGTGGGCGGCGGGGCCGGCCGTGGCCGACGACGGCGGGTTCACCATCAAGGACCCCCGGATCGCGGAGTCCAGCGGCCTCGCCGCGAGCCGCGCCCACCCCGGCGTCTACTGGACGCACAACGACAGTGGCGACGGCCCGTACGCCTACGCCGTCGATGCGCGGACCGGGCAGACCGTCGCGCGGATCACGCTGGAGGGCGTCGGCCGCCCGCGCGATGTGGAGGCGATCTCGATCGGTCCCGACGGTGACCTGTACGTCGGCGACATCGGCGACAACCTCGACGGCTCCTGGAGCCACGTCTGGATCTACCGCTTCCATGAGCCCGCCCAGTTGAGGGACCAGACGGTCAGGGCGACGCAGTACACCGTCCAGTACGCCGACGGGCCGCGCAACGCCGAGGCGCTGATGGTCCACCCGAAGACCGGCCGGGTCTACATCGCCTCCAAGCGCGAGAGCGGCGGCGGCCTCTACGAGGGACCGGCGAAACTGTCCGCCACCGGCACGAACGTCTTCCGCCGGGTCGGCGAGGTGCCCTGGGTGACCGACGGCGCGTTCTCCCCCGACGGTACGAAGCTGGCGCTGCGCGGCTACTTCGCGCTGGCCGAATACGCCTGGAAGGGCGGCGCGGGAGACCCGCTCGGCGACTGGCACGCGGTGCCGGGCACGCCCGTGCAGCAGCAGTCGGAATCGGTGACGTACACCCTCGACGGCAGGGCCCTGATGGTCGGCTCCGAGGGGGCCGGCAGCGGGGTGGTGCGTGTCCCCCTCAAGGAGGCAGGCGCCAAGTCGCCCTCGGCGGGCGGCAGTTCCACCCGTTCGAGTGGTGGCGCGGGAGAGGGGAACTTTCTGCTCGGCGCGATGGTTCTGGCGGGCGCCACCGCGCTCTGCCTGGGTGCCCGGCGGATGCTGCGGCGACGGGCCGGGTGAGGGGGCCGAGGGCCGGAGTGCGTCGCGGAGGGCGTGCGGGGCAGGGAACCCGCGCAGGGCCGCCGGGGGCCCGCACCGCGAGGGGTGGCGGTACGGGCCCGGGAGCGGCGGCTCAGCGCTGCTGCGGGCACTCCTTCCAGGCCAGGTGGTAGATGGTCTGGATGTCACCGTCGGTGGAGTCCATGGCGATGAAGCTGTTGGTCTTCGGGTCGGCGCTGCCGAGGCTCGCACGCAGTTCGGTGTTGATGTTGAAGTTGCGCTGTACGCCGCACGGGGCCCACACCAGCTGGCCCCAGTCGGTGGAGTCGGTGGCCTGCCAGTCGTCGTCGTAGGGGCCGCTGAACGGGTGCGTTCTGCTCGCCGTGTCGGGCGAACCCTGGAAGTAGTACGAGGCCTTCTGGGTGGCGCTCGCGCCCTTCTCCAGGTGGGCGAAGCCGCGGTAGTCGGCGCTCGCGACGGCGTAGGTGAAGCCGGAGGGGACGTGCACGATCAGGTTGAGCTGGCAGTTCTTGCGGAAGTCGGTCGGCTTGGCGCCGGCCCCCACCTGTGCCAGGTACTGGCTGTACGTGACGGTGAAGGCGGTGTTGTCCGGGGCGACGGCGACCGCGGCGGTGTTGATGGGACAGCCGGAGCCGTTGACCGTCGCGACCTCGATCACGATCTTGTCGGGCGGCGCGACGATGGAGGAGGGTGCGGCCGGGGCCGCCTGGGTGAAGAGCGTGGAGGCGAGGAACGCCGCCGTCGCGCCGCCTGCGAGAAGTGCACCGGGCATGATGCTCCGATCGGTTGTCGGTGGCCTTGCGTGGATGTGGGGAGTCCAGCCGAGCGCCCATGCCCGCGATGCCGTCGAAGCGCTTCGGGGGCGCCTTCGAAGAGACATAGTTGAGGCATGGACATGTCAAACCTTCGGGCCGGTCCGGCCGTGGTGCGGTGCGTGCCGGACCGCTTTGGATGGTAGGGACCAACTCCCTTGCGGAACAGGGCAGTTATCGGCCGTGGGTGTGCGGGCGTGTGGGCACGTCCGCGGGGCGCCGGGCGCGCCGCCCGCGCCCCGGCGCCTGCGGGACCGCCGTGCCGTGGCGCTCGCGGGACCGCCGTGCCGTGGCGCCTGCGGGACCGCCGTGCCGTGGCGCCTGCGGGACCGCCGTGCCGTGGCGCCTGCGGGACCGCCATGCCCCGGCGCCCGCGGGACCGCCATGCCGTGGCCGTCAGGCCTTGCCGGTCAGGTGGGCGAAGACGACCACGTTGGAGTCCCAGTGCCGGTCCTTGGTGAGCGATCCGCCGCAGGTGATCAGGCGCAGCTCGGGCCGTTCGGTGGCGCCGTAGACCTTCTGGGTGGGGAACGCGTCCTTCTTGAAGGTGTCCACCGAGTCGACCGCGAACACGGCGGTGCCGCCGTCCTTGCGGTGCACCTCGATCCGCTCGCCCTTCCTGAGCCGGCCCAGGTCGTGGAAGACCGCCTCGGGCGTCTCGGGCGTATCCATGTGGCCCACGATCGCGGCCGGTCCGCGCTCGCCCGGCGTGGGGCCCTCCTTGTACCAGTCGGCCTCCTCGGGCCGGTCGAACGGCGGGGTCTGCATGGTTCCGTCCGCCGCCAGGCCGACCTCGCCCAGCGGGGCGTCCACGTGGATGTCCGGGATGGCGACGCGGTCCGGGGCGGAGGCGCCGAGCACCGACACGGGGGTGGCGTCCGCGGCTGCGCGCGAGCCCGCCGCACCGCCGTGGCCCTTCGAGCAGCCGGTCGCGGCCAGGGTCGCCGCGAGGGCGGCGGCCCCCGCCAGGGCGGCGGCGCGGGTGCCCCGGCGGGGCCGGGGGGAGCGGGCCGCCCGGCGGGAGCGGGCCGCCCGGCGGGAGCAGGGGATGCGGGCGGTCATGCGCTCAGTCCTGCTTCCTGCCGCGCCGGCTGAGCAGCCCCGCGCCGCCGAGGGCGGTCGCGCCGAGGCCGGTGATGCCGAGGGCGAGCGCCGAGTTCGTCGCGGTGTGGTCCTCGGGTGCGGGTGCCACGCCGGTGTTCACGCCGCCCTTGGGGGTGGTGTGGTGGCGCGGGGTCGTCGTGTCGTGGTGCGGGCCGGGCGGGGGCGTCCTGTCGTGGTCTCCCTTGCCGTGCTGGTCGTCCTTGTGCCCGTCCTTGTGGTCGTCCTTCGGCTCGCCCACGGTGAACTTGACCGTGTCGAAGAGCTTGCCGTCGACGAACGCCTGGACGCCGAAGTAGTCGCGCGGGTAGTTGGCGACGGTCGCCGTGCCGTGCCACACCCCGGTCGTCTTCGCGTCCGGGGCGAGGTTCACCCGGCCGCCGAAGGCCTTGGACACGACGTACGCGGTGCCCTTGTGGCCGCTCTGGCGGATGGTGACGGTGATCTTGTCGCCGGGGCGGCCGGTGTCCGAGGACAGCGCCACGCTCGGCGTGGCGGGGGTGGGCGTCGGGGAACCCGAGGGCGAGGCCGAGGCCGAGGCCGCGGAGTTCGGGGAGGCTGAGCCGGAGGGGGAGGCGGAGTCGGTCGGGGAGGCGGAGTTGTTCGGGGAGGCGGAGTTGTTCGGGGGCGCCGACGCGGACCCGGCGGCGAACGCGGTGGCCGGAGCGGCGAGCGCGAGCGCCGAGGCTATGGCGACGGCGGAAGCGGTGAATGCCTTGCGCATAATCAAATCTCCCTGTTTGTCCGGCTGTTCACCGGATGCACCGATAAGGAGGTGACTGTGCGCGTTTTGGTTTCGCCGGTACGTGGGTGGCGGGACGGCCCCGCCGAAGGTCCCGGCCCGGGAAACGGCCGGGCCCCTGCGCCCATGACCTGCCCCATACACCCGCTTTACTCACATTTTTGGGACGTAGGTCCTGGCGCGGATCCCGGTATGCGGGCACCTGGGTGCTGGGGCGCCGGACACGCAGGAGGGCCCGGCACCGAGATGGTGCCGGGCCCTCCTGCGTACGCTTCCGGACTTCCGGGCTTCCGGACTTCCGGGCTACCTGGCTTCGTGCTACCCGACGTGCCGTGCCGGTCGCGGGATGCTCAGAGCTGCTCGATGACGTAGTCGACGCAGGCCGTCAGGGCCTCGACGTCCGCCGGGTCGATCGCCGGGAACATGGCGATGCGCAGCTGGTTGCGGCCGAGCTTGCGGTACGGCTCGGTGTCGACGATGCCGTTGGCGCGCAGCACCTTGGCGATCGCGGCGGCGTCGATGTCGTCCGCGAAGTCGATCGTGCCGATGACCTGCGAGCGCTTCGCCGGGTCCGTGACGAAGGGAGAGGCGTGCTTGGACTCCTCGGCCCAGCCGTACAGGGCGCCCGAGGACGCGGCGGTACGGGCCGTCGCCCAGTCGAGACCGCCCTGGCCGTTGATCCACTTCAGCTGCTCGTTGAGCAGGAACAGGGTGGAGAGGGCCGGGGTGTTGTACGTCTGGTTCTTCAGCGAGTTGTCGATCGCGGTCGGCAGCGAGAAGAACTCGGGCACGTGGCGGCCGCTCGCGTGGATGCGCTGGGCGCGCTCCAGGGCGGCGGGCGAGAACGCGGCGAGCCACAGGCCGCCGTCGGAGGCGAACGACTTCTGCGGGGCGAAGTAGTAGACGTCCGTCTCGGTGATGTCGACGGGCAGGCCGCCGGCGCCGGAGGTGGCGTCCACGAGGACCAGGGCGCCCTCGTCGGCGCCGGCCACGCGCTTGATCGGGGCGGCGACGCCGGTCGAGGTCTCGTTGTGCGTGAACGCGTACACGTCCACGCCGGCCTCGGCCTTCGGGTCCGGGTGGGTGCCCGGGTCACTGCTGATCACGGTCGGCTCGGCCAGCCACGGGGCGAGCTTGGCCGCCTTGGCGAACTTCGAGGAGAACTCGCCGAAGTTCAGGTGCTGGGACTTGTTCTCGATCAGGCCGTGCGTCGCGACGTCCCAGAACGCGGTGGAGCCACCGTTGCCCAGGATCACCTCGTATCCCTCGGGGAGGGAGAAGAGGTCGCGGATGCCCTGGCGCACCTCGCCGACCAGGTTCTTGACCGGGGCCTGGCGGTGGGAGGTGCCGAGGAGGGAGGTGCCGGTGGCGGCCAGGGCGTCCAGCGCCTCCGTACGCACCTTGGAGGGGCCCGCGCCGAAACGGCCGTCGGCGGGCTTCATGTCAGCGGGAATCTGGATCTCAGCCACGTGGCGGAGCGTATCCGGTTCTGGCCCGCCCGGTCCCCCGGGTCCGCCCGGTGAGACGGCCCCGGCCCCTGGCCCCCTGGGGGGGGGTTGCCCACCCGCCCACCCGTGCGGCGGGATTGAAGGGCTCGGCCCCTGGGGCTGCGCCCCAGACCCCCCGCAGGGGGCTCCGCCCCCTGCACCCCGCTTCGGGGCTCCGCCCCGGACCCCGTATCGCGCCTGAACGGCGCTCGTCCTCAATCGCCGGACGGGCTGGGGATGCCGGTGCGGTCCAGCACCGAGGCCCTTAGGTGCGCGGGGAACGGCGCGAGGCCGACAGGGGGTTAGGGCGCGGGGAACTGCGCGACCAGTCACACACGGTGCGAGGACGAGATCGTGGTCGGGGTCGCGGGGAACTGCGCGAGAAGCGCGCACGGTGCGCGGACCGAGACGGGGTTAGGGGCGCGAGGAACTGCGCGATCAACAACGCACGGTGCGAGGACGAAATCGGGTTTGGGGGCGCGGGGAACTGCGCGATCAGCCACGCACGGTGCGAGGCCGACCGGGGGGTTAGGGGCGCGGGGAACTGCGCGAACGGCCCCCGCGGCCCGCAGACGGAAACGGGGTGTTGGGGCCGCGGGGAACCGCGCGAGAAGCGGGCACGGTGCGCGGACCGGAGCGGGGGCAGGGGCGCGGGGAACTGCGCGAACGGCCCCGGGGTCCGCAGCCGGGTAAGGGGGCGGAGCCCCCGGGGCAGGTCGCGTGGGCCGGGAGCCCGGAGGGGGGTCAGCGCAGGCGGACCGGGAGGTCGAAGAGGTCGTTCTGGGTGACTATCGGCTTGTTGCGGAGGGCGGATCGCGGGACCGCCAGGGTCAGGGAGGGGAACCGTGCGTACAGGGCCGGCAGCGCCACCCCCGCCTCCAGGCGGGACAGCGCCGCGCCGGGGCAGACGTGCGGGCCGTGGCCGAAGGCGATGTGCCGGTTCGGCGTGCGGGTCACGTCGAAGTCCCCCGCCGTCGCGCCGTGCTGCCCCTCGTCCCGGCCGATCGCCCCGAAGGAGACGATCAGCGCCTCACCCGCCGGCAGCACCCCGTCCCCGACCACGACGTCCTCCGTCGCGAAGCGGAACAGGACGTGCGAGGTCGGCGTCGACCACCGCAGGGTCTCCTCGATGACGTTCTCCCACGGCACCGCCCCGTCGAGCACCAGCTTGCGCTGCTCGGGATGCGCCTCCAGGGCCACCACCGCGTTCACGATGAGACTGATCGTGGTCTCGTGGCCCGCCGCGATCATCAGCTGGAGGGTGTTGGTGATCTCCTCCGTGCTGAGGTGGTCGCCGTCCTCGGACGCGGCGAGCAGCGCGCTCGTCAGGTCGTCGCCCGGCGCCCGCCGCTTGGACTCGACGATCCCCGCGAACAGCTCCCCGAGGTCCGCCATCATCTGCGGCACCTCCTCCGGCGGCGTCTGCGTGGAGAAGAACTTCTCGAAGAGGGACTTCAGGCGGGGATGGTCGGCCGCGTCCACACCCATCAGTTCGCTGACCACGTTCATGGGCAGCGGGTAGGCGAACTCCGCCTTCAGGTCGACCACTTCACCCTCGGGAAGGGCCGCGAGGCGGTCCAGCATCGACGTCGTCAGCGCCTCGATCCCGGCCCGCAGCCGCTCCACCCGCCGCACCGTCAGCGCCTGCGCGACCAGCGCACGCAGGCGGCGGTGCTCCTCGCCGTCCACGGTGAGCATCGAGCGCCCCGGGTTGGCGAGCCCGATCAGCGGCCAGTCCAGCGGGATCTCGCCGCGCTGCCAGGCGCCCCACACATCGATGTCCTTGACCAGGCGCGGGTCGGTCAGGAGCTTGCGGGCCTCCGCGTGGTGCGTCACCGAGTAGCAGGCCACCCCGCCCGGCAGCACGACCCGTACCAGCGGACCGGCCGCGCGCAGCGCCGCGCTCTCGGCGTCGAGGTCGGCGACGAACGGGTCGAGGGCGATGGCACCGCTGTGGTCCACGGGGCACTGCGACGGACCGCTGGTGGGTCTGCTCGTCCGGCTGCTCGGCTGGCTGCTCATCTGACTGCTCCAAGGGCAGGAGTGGGTGTGAACGACACGGGAAGCTCGGTGAGGCCCCGCAGCCACGGGGACGGGCGGCGGGTCAACTCCGCGGCGGGCGAGGCGAGATCGACGTCCGGCAGCCGGTCGAGCAGCACCTCGATCCCGGTCCGCGCGATGACCTCGGCGACCTCCTGCGCGGGGAAGGGGCAGCGGTGCTCGCCGTGCCCGAAGGAGAAGAACGCGCTGTTGCCACCCGTCAACGCACCTGCTTCGGTGCGTACTTGGGGATCGCCGTTGGCCGCGGCGAGGCCGAGCAGGAGCAGATCGCCGGCCCGGATGTGCCGACCGCCCAGACGGGTGTCGCGGGCGGCCCAGCGGCCCGCCACGTTCTGCGTCGGCGTGTCCTCCCACAACACCTCGTTCATCGCCTCGCCGACGCTGTGCCGGCCGCCCGCGAGCGAGGCCGCGAACCGGTCGTCGGTGAGCATGAGGCGCAGCGAGTTGCCGATCCAGTCCGCGGTGGGCTGGTGGCCGGCCGCCATCATCACCATCAGGTCCTGGCCGACCTCCTCGACGGTGAAGCCGTAGGGGTTGGCGAGCATCCGGGACGCCACGTCCTCGCCCGGATCGACCTGCTTGGCGGTCAGCAGCGCGTACATCGACTCGGCGAGGTGGCGCTGGCCCTCCAGCGCGCCCTCCCGGCCGTTGATCATGTCGTTCATCGCGGTGACCAGGCCCGGTCCCTGCTCGTCGGCGAACCCGTAGAGCCGGGCCAGGACCCGTACCGGCAGGAGCATCGCGTACTGGCCGACGATGTCGCCGCCGCCCGTACCGCACAGCGCGTCGATCAGCTCGTCCGCGAACCGCTCGGCGTGCGCGCGCAGTTCGAAGGGGTCGACGGCCTCCAGGGCGTCGGAGACCATCGCGGCCCGCTCGCGGTGGCGCTCGCCGACCGTGTAGAGGATCGACGGCTGCTTGCGGCCGATCATCGGCAGCAGCGGCCAGTCGGCCGGGATGCGGTCCCACTGGTTCCACAGGTCGGAGTCGCGCGAGAACAGCGCGGGGTCGCTGGTGACCTGGTGCAGTTCGCGATAGCCGAGCACCAGCCAGGCCGGCGCGTCGCCGTCCAGGACGACGGGCGCCACGGCACCGTGGTCGCGCCGCATGTCGCGGTACAGCTCGTTCGGCTCGGTCTGGAACCGGGGGCCGCTCAGCGGGACGGGGGCGGGTATGGGGCACGTCACGGTATGAGCTCCGGTGCTTGTCGCAGGCGTGCGAGGTGTTCCACGAGGGCGATCAGGACGGTCTTGCTGGACTCACGGGCGCGCGCGTCGCAGCGCAGCAGCGGCACCTCGGCCGGCAGGTCGAGCGCCTCGCGCACCTGCTCCTCGGTGTGCGCGGGGCCGCCGAAGTCGTTGCACGCCACGACGAACGGCGTGCCGTGGTGCTCCAGGCGGTCGATGGCGTACCAGGAGTCCGCGAGGCGCCGCGTGTCGACCAGGACGACCGCGCCGAGCGTGCCCGCGAACAGCCGGTCCCACAGGAACCAGAACCGCTCCTGGCCGGGCGCGCCGAACAGGTACAGGACGTTGTGCGCGTCCAGGGTGATGCGGCCGAAGTCGAAGGCGACGGTGGTGGCCGTCTTCGTGCCGACGCCGGCGAGATCGTCCACGGCCTCGCCCGCCTTGGTCATGGTCTCCTCGGTGTTCAGCGGACGTATCTCGCTGACCGAGCGCACCATGGTCGTCTTTCCGACGCCGAAACCACCGACGACCACGATTTTCAGGCCGTTGTCGGCGGTCCCCGCGAGGGCGGGCCGTTCAGAGATTTCGGAGGCCAACGAGCACCTGCTCCAGGATGTCGGGGTCGGGAAGGCGATGGGCCGAGCGCGGGTGGCGGGCGCTGATGCGGCCCGTGTCGTGCAGGTCGGCGAGCAGGATGCGGACCACCGTGACGGGCAGGCCCAGCTCGGCGGCGATCTCCACGACGGCGGTCGGGAAGCGGCACATGCGCAGGATCGCCGCGTGCTCGGACTGCATGCCCGGAGCCGGTTCCGACTCGGTGACCACCAGGGTGACCAGGTCGAAGGCGTCCGAGCCGGAGCGGCTGCGTCCGCCGGTGAGGGTGTAGAGCCGGTCCGGCGAGTCGTCCCGGCCCGGCCGGCTCATGCCCGCGGCTCGGCGCTGAGGTACTCGCCGAGCTGTTCCACCAGCTCGGACATGTTGTGCCCGACGAGCCCGGCGTCCGCGTCCTCGGCGGCGACCACCGCGAGGTGCGCGCCCTCGCCGGCCTCGACGATGAACAGGATGCCGCCGTAGAACTCGGCCATCGCGGAGCGCACCCCGCCGCTGCCGTCGCCGAACTCCATGGACGCCCCGTGCGACAGGCTCTGGATGCCCGCGGCGATCGCGGCGAGCTGGTCGGCCTGGTCGACGGAGAGCTCCGGCGTGCGGCACAGCTTGAGGCCGTCACGGGACAGGACGAGCGCGTGGCGGGCCCCGGGAGTGCGCTGGAGCAGGTTCTCCAGGAGCCAGTTGAGCTTCTCGTCGGTGGTGGTGCCGGTCATTCGGAGTTGCCTTCCGGGGTGGGGGAGTTCGCGCGTACGGCCTGGCGGAAGCTGCTGAAGCGGGCGGCCGCGTCCGAGGCCGCGGTCGTGGCGCGGGCCGGGGCCGCCGGGGCGTCGGGGCCCTCGGGGTGGGCTGCGGCGAGCGCTCGGCCGCGCTTGCGCTTGGGCAGCCCGCTCTCGCCGAACTGCGGGAATTCCCCGCTGGTTTCACTGCCGGTGGCGGATCCGGTGGCGGATCCGGAGGCCGACCCGGCGGTGGACCCGGAGGCGGATCCGGCGGTGGCGGTGGCGGGGCGGGCGGTGCCGGACGCGGGCTCGGCGGCCGGTTCGTGGGCGGTCTCCGGCTCGCCGCCCCGGGCGGGTGCCCGGGTCGCCGACGCGGCCGGGGTCCCGGACTCCGCCGTGGCGGGCTCCGGAGGCAACAGGTCCTGCGGTCCGTCGAGGGCGGGCGCGAGCGGGGCCGCCGCGGGCGTGGCGGCGACATGGGTGACCAGCTCGTGCGGGAGCAGCATCAGGGCGCCGGTGCCGCCGCGCGCGGAGGGCCGGAACGACACGGTCAGGCCGTGCTTACGGGCCAGCCGGCCGACGACCGCGAGACCGAGCCGGGTGCCGGAGAGCCCGGCCAGGTCCGAAAGCCGTCCGGAGACGGCCTGTTCGGCCCGGCGCAGCTGCACGTCGCTCATCACCAGACCGCTGTCCTCGACGGTGATGATGACCCCGGCCGGCACTTCCTCCACGTACACGTGGACCTCGGCGGTCGGCGGCGAGAAGTTGGCCGCGTTGTCGAGGAGTTCGGCGAGCGCGTGCATGACGCCCTCGGCGGCGTGCCCGGCGACGGCCGCGTCGCTGGTGGAGTGCAGGCGCACCCGCTGGTAGCCGCCGATGCGGCCCATGGCGCCGCGCAGAATGGACTCCATGACGATCGGCCGGGCCCAGCGGCGGCCCGAACGCGCCCCGGTCAGCACGGCGATGGAGTCCGCGAGGCGCCCCGCCTGTGCGGTGCGGTGGTCCAGGTGCAGCAGGTCGCCGAGCACCTCCTCGTCGGCGTGCCGGTGCTCCATGTCGCGCAGGTCGGCGAGCATGCCGGTGGCCAGCGCCTGCATGCGGCCGGCCGCGTTCGCGGTGGCCGCGAGGGCGGCGGCACGTGCGGACTCGGCGCGGCGCAGCTCGGCGGTGTGGGCGGCGATCAGTGCCTTGCGGTCGGCGGCGTGGGCGGCGTCCAGGCGCACCGCGTCGGCGCTGCGCCGGGCGGCGTTGGCCTCCTGTGCGCTGATCTGGGTGTTCAGCGCGGCCAGACGTTCACGCAGGACGCGGTTGCGCAGCACGCTGTGCGTCACGGCGTACGCGCCGGCGCTCAGCAGGGCCGCGGCGATGCCGAGGCTCCAGCCGAGTACGGCACGGGAGCCCGGCTCGGCCGTGACCACCGCCACTGTGCAGAACGCGCCGGTGACCACCGCGGTGATCAACAGGGCCAGCGCGGAGGGGCGAACGGGGGAGGGCGACGCCGTCATCGATCAATGCCTTACAGCGCTTATGGCGGGCGAAAGGGAAGGGGCTGTTCCTGTCTCACAGGGAACGAGGGGCAACTATAGGAGAGTTGGTGATCGATTTGGATAGTTCTTGGTGAACATTCCCGCACATTGGGACCGTTGGCCAGTCGCATTCAGGTCAACATGGCTGTTTCAGGACATGTGCTCGGTGGTGTGGCGGCACCCTCGCAACAGGTGCGGACAAGGGCATCCTGGGCCCCATGGCAGATGCTGCGAACACCGCGAGGGGCCAGGGTCCGAAGCCGCGGGACGAACGCGGGCGGGGGCTTGCGCGCGAACCCGGGCGGGGGCTTGCGCGGGAGCTGGAGCGGGGGCCTGCACGAGGGCCGGAACGGGAGCCGGAAGGGGAGTTGTCGCGGGAGCTGGAGCGGGAGCTGTCGCGGGTGGTGCGGGGCCGGGTGGACCTCGGCGTCACCGCCCGCGCCCTCACGACGATGGACGCCTCCAATTACCGCAGGGTGCCGCTCGGCGTGGTCGCCCCGCGCGACGCCGACGACGTGGCGGCGGTCCTCGGCGTCTGCCGGACGTACGGGGTGCCGGTGGTGCCGCGCGGCGGTGGCACCTCGATCGCGGGCCAGGCCACCGGAGCCGGGATCGTGCTCGACTTCACACGCCACATGCGCTCGCTCGTCTCGGTCGACGCCGAGGCCCGAACAGCCGTGGTGCAACCGGGAGTTGTGCTGGACGTCCTGCGGGACGCGGTCGCACCGCACGGCCTCACCTTCGGACCCGACCCCTCGACGCACAGCCGCTGCACGCTCGGCGGGATGATCGGCAACAACGCGTGCGGGGCGCATTCGGTGGCGTGGGGGACGACGGCGGACAACGTCCGCGATCTGGCGGTCGTCGGCGCCGGGGGCGAGCGTCACTGGCTGACGCAGGGCTGGCAGCGATCGACAGCGCCTGTTGGACTGCGCGATTTTGTCATCCGTCAGCTGTCAGCCCTGCGCACCGGCTACCCCCAGGACCTGCCGCGCCGCATCTCCGGCTACGCGATGGACACCCTGCTGCCCGAGCGCGGTTCGGACCTGGCCAGGGCGTTCTGCGGCAGTGAGGGCACGCTCGGCGTGGTCACCGAGGCGACCGTACGCCTGGTGGAAGCTCCGCCCGCCCGCGCCCTGGCCGTGCTCGGCTACGCCGATGAGAGCGCGGCCGCCGAAGCGGCCCCCGCCCTGCTGCCGTACGGCCCGCTGACCGTGGAGGGCATGGCCGCCGATCTCGTACGGGCGCGGGAGCGAGGGCGAGGCGGGGCGGAGCTGCCGCGTGGCGGGGCGTGGCTGTTCGTCGAGGCCGGTGGGTCGACCGGGGCCGAAGCCCGCGCGCGGGCGCGGGAGTTGGCCCGTGCGGGCGGCCCGCTCGACTCCCTCGTAGTGGGCGACCCGGCCGGGATGCGTGCACTGTGGCGGATCCGCGAGGACGCGGCGGGCACCGCGACCCGGCTGCCCGACGGCACCGAGGCGTGGCCCGGCTGGGAGGACTGCGCGGTGCCGCCCGCCCAACTGGGGCCGTACCTGCGGGAGTTCCGGGCGCTCCTGACCTCCTACGGTCTGCACGGCACCCCGTACGGGCACTTCGGCGACGGCTGCATCCACGTCCGCATCGACTTCGACCTGCTCACCCCCGCCGGGATCGGACGCTTCCGCGCGTTCTCCGAGGACCTGGCCGACCTGGTGGTCGCCCACGGCGGGTCGCTGAGCGGCGAGCACGGCGACGGGATGGCGCGGGCGGAGCTGCTGCCCAAGATGTACGGAGCCGAACTGGTGCGCCTCTTCGGTGAGTTCAAGGATCTCTGGGACCCGGACGGAATCCTGAACCCCGGCATCCTGGCCCGCCCCGCGCGGCTCGACGAGAACCTGCGCTTCGAGGTGCTGCCGAGGCGCCCGGTGGACGTGGAGTTCGGCTACCCGGACGACGGCGGCGACTTCTCGGCGGCGGTGCGCCGATGTGTCGGGGTCGCCAAATGCCGTACAGCGGGCGGCAGTTCACAGGACGTGATGTGCCCGTCCTTCCGGGCGACCGGGGAGGAGGAGCATTCGACGCGGGGGCGGGCGCGGTTGCTGCACGAGATGCTGGCGGGCGAGGTGGTCACGGACGGCTGGCGCTCGCGCGAGGTGCGGGACGCGCTCGATCTGTGCCTGTCCTGCAAGGGCTGCCGGAGCGACTGTCCGGTGGGCGTGGACATGGCCACGTACAAGGCGGAGTTCCTGCACCACCACTACGCGGGCCGCCGGCGTCCGGCCGCGCACTACGCCTTGGGCCGGCTCCCCGAGTGGCTGCGGCTCGCCGCGCCCCTGGCCGGTCCGCTCAACGCGGCGGCCCGGGTCCGTCCGCTCGCGGCGCTGGCGAAGCGGGTTGCGGGCATCGCTCCGGAGCGGACGATTCCGCCTTTGGCGCCGCGTACGTTTCTGCGCGGGCTGCGCGGGCTGCGCGGGCTGCGCGGGCTGCGCGGGCTGCGCGGGCTGGGTGGGTGGCGTTCGGCTCCGGGCCGGGCGGCGGTGATCCTGTGGCCGGACACGTTCACCAACCACCTTTCCCCGGAGGTGGGGCGGGCGGCGCTACGCGTACTGGCGGACGCGGGGATCGGGGCGGAGCTTCCGGCGGGACGGGTCTGCTGCGGTCTCACCTATGTGTCCACCGGACAGCTGGACCGCGCGAAGGTGGTGCTGCGCCACACCCTGGACGCGATGGAGCCGTATGTGGGCGCGGGGGGCGGGGCGGGCCGTCCCGTGCTCGTACTGG
Source organism: Streptomyces sp. CB01201 (assembly GCF_002803085.1). Classification (GTDB taxonomy): domain Bacteria; phylum Actinomycetota; class Actinomycetes; order Streptomycetales; family Streptomycetaceae; genus Streptomyces; species Streptomyces hundungensis. Next base: position 344,993 of record NZ_NNBJ01000002.1, read on the forward strand.
AGCCGAGCTGTGCGGCCGCCCTGCGCACGGACCTGCCGGAGCTGCTCCCCGACGACCCCCGGGCGGCCCGCCTCGCCGCGTCCGTACGCACCTTCGCCGAGGCGCTGGAGGAGTGCGCGCCCCATTGGAGTCCGCCGCGCCTGGACCGGCCCGTGGGCGGGCAGGCGCACTGCCACCAGCACGCGGTTCTGGGGGATGCCGCCGATCGCCGGCTGCGCGAGAAGGCCGGCCTGGACGGCGAGCTGAGCGGCGGGTGCTGCGGGCTCGCCGGGAACTTCGGGTTCGAGCGGGGGCACTGGGAGGTGTCACTGGCCTGTGCGGAGGACCAGCTGCTCCCCGCGGTACGGGCCGCCGCCCCCGGCACGGAGATCCTGGCCGACGGCTACTCCTGCCGTACGCAGCTGGCCCAGCTGGCGGGCCGTCGGGCGAGGCATCTGGCGGAGGTGCTCGCGGAGGGGCTCGGGACCGGCCCGGACGCCGAGGGGTGAGGGGTACGGGGCGGGGGTGCCGCTTACGCGGCGCGCTTACATTGGATGGAGGGAGTCGTTCCGCTCGCCGTCGAAAAGGTGGTTGCGGCGGGAGGCGTGGGTGCAGAATACTGAATCGCAGAGTCCAGTCCAATGAACTAGCCCTCTGTGGGCTGATTGAGGTGAGTGCCGGTGAATCCGGTCCAGGGTGCGGGTGCGGCGGAGCCGGTCGCGGCGGCCGCCGTTGCCCTACCGGAGGCTGCCGGTGCGCTGAAGGGTCCGGGCCGGGGCGGGCGCCGGGCGGCGTTCGGGCCGGTGGCGCTGGTGGTCGCGGGCGGCATCTCCGTACAGTTCGGCGCCGCCGTGGCCGTGACGCTGATGCCGCGGGCGGGGGCGGCCGGGGTCGTCACATTGCGGCTCGTCGCGGCGGCGGTCGTGCTGATGCTGGTGTGCCGTCCGAAGCTGCGCGGGCATTCGCGGGCGGACTGGGGCACGGTCGTCGCGTTCGGGGTGGCGATGGCGGGCATGAACGGGCTCTTCTACCAGGCCGTCGACCGGATCCCGCTCGGCGTCGCGGTCACCCTTGAGGTGCTCGGCCCGCTGGCGTTGTCGGTGTTCGCGTCCAGGCGCCTGGTGAACGTCCTGTGGGCCGCGCTCGCGCTGGCGGGCGTGGTGCTGCTCGGCGGAGGCGGCTTCCAGAGCCTGGACGCGGTGGGGGCGGCGTACGCGCTCGGGGCGGGGGCGTGCTGGGCGGTGTACATCCTGTTCAGCGCGCGTACGGGCCGGAGGTTCCCGCAGGCCGACGGGCTCGCCCTCGCCATGGCGGTGGCGGCGGTCCTGTTCCTGCCGATCGGCATCGCGCAGGCCGGGGGCAAGCTGCTGGTGCCCTCCACGATGGCGCTGGGCGCGGCCGTGGCGATCCTGTCCTCGGTGCTGCCCTACACCCTGGAACTCCTGGCCCTGCGGCGCCTGCCCGCGTCGACCTTCGCGATCCTGATGAGCCTGGAGCCGGCGATCGCGGCGACGGCGGGCTTCCTCATCCTGAGCCAGGCGCTGTCCTGGCCGCAGGCGCTGGCGATCGGGCTGGTGATCGGGGCGAGCATGGGGGCGGTGCGGACTCAGATTCGGGTGGTTTCGGGTTAGCTCGGGGTGCGGCGGGGTGGCTCCCTTGCCGGAGGGGGTTCTCCGTGGTGGGGTGCGTGGGCTCGGCCCCGGGTGTTTTGCCCATGGGTTCCGGGTCCCCCTGGGGCTCCGCCCCAGACCCCGGGCATCTTGCCCACCCTCCCCCAAGCTCTTAATGAGCAGGGGCCCCCATCCCGTGCGGCGGGTTGGATCAGCTGGCCCCTGGGGCTGTGCCCCAGACCCCCTTGAGGGGCTGCGCCCCTCGGACCCCCGCAGGGGGCTCCGCCTCCTGCACCCCGGTTCGGGCCTGCGCCCCTCGGCCCCCCCGGGTAGGGGCTCCGCCTCCTGCACCCCGGTTCGGGCCTGCGCCCCTCGGCCCCCCCCGGGTAGGGGCTCCGCCTCCTGCACCCCGGTTCGGGGCTCCGCCCCGAGCCCCGCCCCCCAACAAAAGGGCGGGGGCTGCGCCCCCCTGTGGCTCAGCCCCCGCCTGGCCCCGGGTGCGCGGCTCGGCGCGGGCCGGGGCCGTTCGGGCGGTTTTCGGGGGTCAGCTCGCGCCGCCCTGGCCCGCGCTGCCGATGGGGCCGACCTTGACCGGGGTGGCGCCGTTCTCGGTGATGGGGAGCGAGGCCGCGCCCGGCCAGGGCAGGCTGGCCGACTTCGTCTCGCCGGGCGGGGTCACGAGCAGGCCCGTGACGCGGATGCCGGAGCCGCCCGTGTTGTTGGCGGGGTAGCTGAGGGTGAAGTAGACCGACTTGCCGGTCTTGAGCGTGTAGGGAGTGGCCGGTTCGCCCGTCCGCTTGGCGGAGATGTTGCCGTAGTTGGTCTTCAGGTCGACGCCCGCGAATCCGGACACCATGCAGTCGTGGCCGCTGGTGTTCTTGAACCCCACGGCCACGCTGCGATTCTCGTCGCCATCGATCGTGGAGTCCGAGGCCGTGATGTTCAGGTCGTTGGTACGGCACTTGGCCGCCCCCTTGGCGCTCCCGCCGGACCCGCTGGAGCCGGTTCCGGCCGACGTGCCCTTGCCGCCCGTACCGCCCGTGCCCTTGCCGCTGCCCTGGTCCGAGCCCGTACCCGAACCGGTGCTCGCGTTCGCGCCCGCCGAGCTCGAACCGCCGCCCGAGGAGGCCGCGTTGGAGGCTGCGGAGTCGCTCGGCGCGGGGGAGCCGTCGTCGCTCTGGCAGGCCGTGAGCGAGAGGCCCGCGGCAACGGCCAGGGCGGCGAAGGTGAGCTTGCGAACGCGCATCGGTTCTTCCTCAGTATCGGTTGGCTGTACGGGCCGCTCGGGCCGGGTCAGTACCAGCGAGCGCTTGTGCTCAACAGGACCACACGGTCCGGCGAACCGTTCCTCCCGACCGCCGCCTAAGACATTCCTGTTACACGCACAGGCGTCGCACAGGCACCGTTCCCCCTGCTGGTCGCCGCTGCGCGGCCCCGCCGCGGCCCGGGTGGGGCGCTGGTTTCCGCCCGCCCGAGCCGCCAACTCCGCGTCCGGGGCGGCTGGGACAGAGCCGTAACCCGGCCGATCTTGACGATGGGCGGACCGTCCCGTCCGCGGCTGAAAATACATGCAAGCACGCTTGCTTGTTTCCTGACCGGCTGCCATGCTCCGGGACACAGCCGCTGTCCGCTGTCCGCTGTCCGCTGTCCCGGAGGGGAGCGCACCGTGTCCGAACCGGCCGGTCCAACCGACGCCGTGCTAGCCGTACTTGACGACCTGCGGGCCGAGGGGGGCGAACTCGACGCCCTCGTCGGCGAGTTGAGCCCTGCGCAGTGGACCACGCCCACCGCCGCGCCGGGCTGGACCCTCGCCCATCAGATCGCCCACCTCGCGTGGACCGACACCGCCGCCCTGCTCTCCGTCACCGATCCCGACGCCTTCGCCGACGAGGTCGAGAAGGCCGTCGCCTCGCCGGACACCTTCGTCGACGACGGGGCCGAGGCGGGCGCCCTGCTGCCGCCCGCCGAACTGCTCTCCTGGTGGCGGGACAGTCGCGTACAGCTCCAGGACGCGCTGCGGGCGGCTCCCGCGGGGGCGCGGTTTCCCTGGTACGGGCCGCCGATGTCGACCGCGTCGATGGCGACCGGACGCCTGATGGAGACCTGGGCGCACGGCGAGGACGTCTTCGACGCCCTCGGTCGCGCCCGCCGCCCCACCGAGCGGCTCCGCCACGTCGCCCGCATCGGCATCCGCGCCCGCGACTACGCCTTCTCCGTACGGGGGTTGACGCCGCCGGCCGAGGAGTTCCGGATCGAACTCACCGCGCCGGACGGCGAAGGACTGTGGACGTACGGACCGCCGAACGCCCAACAGGGCGTCCGTGGAGATGCGTTGGAGTTCTGCCTCCTCGTCACCCAGCGGCTGCACCGCGACGACACCTCCGTACGCGCCGAGGGTCCGGACGCCGACCGGTGGCTCGACATCGCCCAGGCCTTCGCGGGACCCGCCGGACCCGGCCGGCCGCCCCGGTCGGCCCGGGGCGCCCGATGACCGGGGGCGCGCCCGGCGGGCGAATACTGCGGATCGGCAACGGCTCCGGGTTCTACGGGGACCGGTTCGACGCCCTGCGCGACATGCTGACCGGCGGCCCCCTCGACGTCCTGACCGGTGACTATCTCGCCGAACTCACCCTGCTCATCCTCGGCCGCGACCGCCTGCGCGACCCGCGGCTCGGCTACGCCAAGACGTTCCTGCGGCAGCTGGAGGAGTGCCTCGGGCTCGCCCGTGAGCGCGGGGTGCGGATCGTCACCAACGCCGGCGGGCTCAATCCGTCCGGACTGGCCGACGCGGTGCGGGAGTTGGGCGAGCGCGTGGGCGTGCCGGTACGGGTCGCGCACGTGGAGGGGGACGCGCTGCCGCTGCCCGAGGGGGCGCTGACCGCCAACGCCTACCTCGGCGGGGGCGGGATCGCGGCCTGTCTGCGCGGCGGGGCCGAGGTCGTCGTCACCGGGCGGGTCACGGACGCGGCGCTGGTCACCGGGCCCGCCGCGTGGTGGTTCGACTGGGGGCCCGAGGAGTACGACGCGCTCGCGGGCGCGGTCGTCGCCGGGCACGTCCTGGAGTGCGGTACGCAGGCCACCGGCGGCAACTACGCCTTCTTCGCCGAGGCGCCCCGCCGCGATCTGACCCGTCCCGGCTTCCCCCTCGCCGAGATCCACGCCGACGGCACGTCCGTCATCACCAAGCATCCCGGCACGGGTGGCTTCATCGACACCGGGACGGTCACGGCCCAACTCCTCTACGAGACGTCCGGGGCGCGGTACGCCGGGCCGGACGTCACCACGCGGCTCGACACGGTACGGCTCGACCAGGACGGGCCCGACCGGGTGCGCATCAGCGGGGTGCGGGGCGAGGCGCCGCCGCCCACCCTCAAGGCGGGCATCAGCCGCATCGGCGGCTGGCGCAACGAGGTCGTGTTCGTACTCACCGGGCTCGACATCGAGGCGAAGGCCGAACTGGTGCGGGCGCAGGTCGAGGATGCCTTCGAGCGCGCCAAGTCCCGTCCCGGGACGGTGCGTTGGGAACTGTCCCGTACCGATCGCCCCGACGCTCCGAGCGAGGAGGGCGCGAGTGCGCTGCTGCGGCTCGTCGTGCGGGACGCGGATCCCGAGGCGGTGGGCCGGGTGGTGAGCGGCGCCGCGATCGAGCTGGCGCTGGGCAGCTACCCCGGGTTCCATGTGACGGCCCCGCCGTCGAAGGGGGCGCCGTACGGGGTCTTCGAGGCCGAGTACGTGGACGCGGGGGCGGTCGGGCATGTGGCCGTACTCCCGGACGGAGTGCGGGAGTTGGTGCCACCGGCGTCTCGTACCGCCCCGCTCGGCCCCGTCCCGGAGCCGGCCCTTCCCCCGTTCGACGCCTCGGGGCCCACGCGGCGGGTGCCGTTGGGGGCGGTGGCGGGGGCTCGGAGCGGGGACAAGGGCGGGGACGTGAACGTGGGGGTGTGGGCGCGGTCGGATGCCGCGTGGGCGTGGCTGGCCCATGCGCTCACCGTCGATGCCGTGCGTGAACTACTGCCCGAGGTGCGGGACTTGGCGGTCACCCGGCATGTGCTGCCGAACCTGCGGGCGTTGAACTTCGTGGTGGAGGGGTTGTTGGGGGAGGGGGTCGCTTCGCAGGCGCGGTTCGATCCTCAGGGGAAGGGGGTGGGGGAGTGGTTGCGGGCGCGGGTGGTTGAGGTGCCGGTGGATTTGCTGGGGTGAGAGCCCTCCACCCCACCCCGCCCCTTCCCGAGACCCTCCGGGGGTGGAAAGGACCCTGGGGCTCCGTCCCAGACCCCGTTCGCGCCTCAAGGGCGCTCGTCCTCAATGTCCCCCAAGGCCTTGAGGGCCAGGGGGGCCCGCATGACGGGCTGAAGATGCCCCCGCACCGGTCCTGCCAAGGGGCGCGGGGAACTGCGCGACCAGCCACGCACGGTCCGCAGCCGGTGGGGAATCCGCCCGCCGCAGGCGCCCCACCCACACCTCTCATCCCACCCGCACCCCGCACCCCGCACCTCGCAAACCCACCCCCAAGGAGCCCCATGCCCACCCTCCCCACCACCCTCGACCCCGCCGCCCCCGAATTCCGGCAGGCCGCCGTCGCCATGCGCGGCAAGCTCGCCGAATTGGAGGGGGAGCATGCCAAGGCCCTCGCGGGGGGCGGTGAGAAGTACACCGAGCGGCACCGGCGGCGCGGCAAGCTGCTGCCCCGCGAGCGCATCGAGCTGCTGCTCGACGAGGACACCCCCTTCCTGGAGCTGTCCCCGCTCGCGGCCTGGGGCAGCGACTATCCCGTGGGCGCCTCGATGGTCACCGGCATCGGCACCGTGGCCGGCGTCGAGTGCCTGATCACCGCGAACGACCCGACCGTCCGCGGCGGCGCCTCCAACCCCTGGACGCTCAAGAAGGCCCTGCGCGCCAACGAGATCGCGTACACCAACCGCCTGCCGTGCATCAGCCTCGTCGAGTCCGGCGGCGCCGACCTCCCCTCGCAGAAGGAGATCTTCATCCCGGGTGGTGCGATCTTCCGGGACATCACCCGGCTGTCCGCCGCCGGCATCCCGACCATCGCCGTCGTCTTCGGCAATTCCACGGCCGGCGGGGCGTACATCCCCGGCATGTCCGACCACACCGTGATGATCCGCGAGCGGAGCAAGGTGTTCCTCGGCGGGCCGCCGCTGGTCAAGATGGCGACCGGTGAGGAGAGCGACGACGAGTCGCTCGGCGGCGCCGAGATGCACGCCCGTACCTCCGGGCTCGCCGACCACTTCGCCGTCGACGAGCACGACGCGATCCGCCAGGCCCGTCGTATCGTCGCCCGCCTCAACCACCGCAAGGCGCACCCGGATCCGGCCGGGCTCGCCGAGCCGCCCGAGTACGACGAGGAGGAGCTGCTCGGGATCGTTCCCGAGGACCTGAAGACCCCCTTCGACCCGCGCGAGGTCATCGCCCGCATCGTGGACGGTTCGGACTTCGACGAGTTCAAGCCCTTGTACGGGACGAGCCTGGTGACCGGCTGGGCCGAGCTGCACGGCTATCCCGTCGGCATCCTCGCCAACGCGCAGGGCGTGCTGTTCTCCGCCGAGTCGCAGAAGGCCGCCCAGTTCATCCAGCTCGCCAACCAGCGTGACATCCCGCTCCTGTTCCTGCACAACACCACCGGCTACATGGTCGGCAGGGAGTACGAGCAGGGCGGCATCATCAAGCACGGCGCGATGATGATCAACGCGGTGTCCAACTCCAAGGTGCCGCATCTGTCCGTGCTGATCGGCGCCTCGTACGGGGCCGGCCACTACGGGATGTGCGGGCGGGCCTACGAGCCGCGCTTCCTGTTCGCCTGGCCCAGCGCCAAGTCCGCCGTGATGGGGCCCCAGCAGCTCGCGGGCGTCCTGTCGATCGTGGCGCGGGCCTCCGCGCAGGCCAAGGGGCAGCCGTACGACGACGAGGCGGACGCCGCTCTGCGCGCGATGGTGGAGCAGCAGATCGAGGCCGAGTCGCTGCCGATGTTCCTGTCCGGGCGGCTGTACGACGACGGGGTCATCGATCCCCGTGACACCAGGACCGTGCTGGGCCTGTGCCTGTCCGCGATCCACACCGCTCCCGTCGAAGGCGCCCGCGGCGGCTTCGGCATCTTCCGGATGTGAGGGCCATGAGCGAGAAGTCCGGGGCCGTGACCGATCCGTCGCGGACCATGATCGAGTCAGTACTCGTCGCCAACCGGGGCGAGATAGCCTGCCGCGTCTTCCGCACCTGCCGTGACCTGGGCATGGCGACCGTCGCCGTCTTCTCGGACGCCGACGCGGGCGCCCTGCACGTACGGGAGGCGGACACGGCCGTACGGCTGCCGGGGGCCGCGCCCGCCGAGACCTATCTGCGCGGCGACCTCATCGTGAAGGCCGCACTCGCCGCCGGCGCCGACGCGGTGCACCCGGGGTACGGCTTCCTCTCCGAGAACGCCGACTTCGCGCGGGCGGTCATCGGCGCCGGGCTCGTCTGGATCGGGCCGCCGCCCGAGGCCATCGAGGCGATGGCGTCCAAGACCCGCGCCAAGGAACTCATGGGTCTGCCGCCCCTGGACCTCGCCGACGTCACCGAGGCCGACCTCCCGCTGCTCATCAAGGCCACGGCGGGCGGCGGCGGCCGCGGCATGCGCGTGGTGCGCCAACTGACGGAACTGGAAGGCGAGTTGACGGCCGCCCGGGCCGAGGCGCTCGGTGCGTTCGGCGACGGGGACGTGTTCGTCGAGCCGTACATCGAGGGCGGGCGCCATGTCGAGGTGCAGATCCTCGCCGACGCCCACGGCACGATCTGGGTCCTCGGCACCCGCGACTGCTCCCTCCAGCGCCGCCACCAGAAGGTCATCGAGGAGGCTCCGGCGCCCGGGCTCGGCCCGGAACTGACCGACGAGCTGTACGCCCTGGCCGTACGGGCCGCGAAGGCCACCGAGTACCGGGGGGCCGGGACCGTGGAGTTCCTGGTCGCGGACGGCAGGGCCCACTTCCTGGAGATGAACACCCGCCTCCAGGTCGAACACCCCGTCACGGAGGCCGTGTTCGGCGTCGATCTGGTCGCCCTCCAGCTCCGCGTCGCCGAGGGCGCCGCCCTCGCGGCCACCCCGCCCGCCCCGCACGGCCACGCCATCGAGGCCCGCCTGTACGCCGAGGATCCGGCCGCCGACTGGGCGCCCCAGACCGGCACCATCCATCAACTGGCTGTCGACGGAGCCCGGTTGGACCAGGGATATGCGGCCGGGGACACCGTCGGCGTGCACTACGACCCCATGCTCGCCAAGGCGGTCGTCCACGCCCCCACCCGCGCCGAAGCCGCCCGGAAGCTGGCCCGCGCCCTGGAACGTGCCCGCATCCACGGTCCGGTCACCAACCGCGACCTGCTCGTACGCTCCCTGCGCCACTCCGACTTCGCGGACCTCGCGGGCCACCCCGGCTCCGCGGACCCCGCAGGCCGGCCCGGCGGTGCCGGTCTCGACGCGGCCCGCCTGGACACCGGCTTCTACGACCGCAACCTTCCCGGGCTCACCGCCCCGCTGCCCGGTGCGCCGTACGCGGCCCTCGCCGCGGCGCTGGCGGACGCGGCGGCGCGGGGCGGCCGGTTCGGTGGCGGCTGGCGCAATGTGCCGTCGCAGCCGCAGGTCAAACGGTACGGCGACCATGAGGTCCGCTACCGCCTCACCCGCCGCGGCCTCGAAGCCGACGCCCATCCGCGGGTCCGCCTCGACGCGGCCGCACCCGACCGCGTACGCCTCGAAATCAACGGCGTGACACGGGAGTTCGCCGTATCGAGGTACGGCGACACGGTCTACGTCGACACCGCGTCGGGATGCCACACCCTCACAGCCCACCCGCGTTTCACCGACCCCAGCGACCTGGTCGCCCCCGGCTCGCTGCTCGCCCCCATGCCGGGGGTCGTCGTGCGGGTCGCCGACGGGGTCGAGGAGGGCTGCCGCGTCCACGCGGGACAGCCGCTGCTCTGGCTGGAGGCCATGAAGATGGAGCACCGCGTCGTCGCTCCGGCCTCCGGCACGCTCACCGCGCTCCACGCCGCACCCGGCCGCCAGGTCGAGGTCGGTGCCCTGCTCGCCGTTGTCGCATCGGAGGACGAAGAAGCATGAGCGGTGTCATCGAAAGCCAGGAGAACAAGGACCTGCGGGCGGCCGTCGCCGCGCTCGGCGCCCGGCACGGGCGCGGCTTCGACCGCGCGGCCCTGTGGTCGGAGGCCGCCAAGCTCGGCTACCTCGGCGTCAACCTGCCCGAGGCGTACGGCGGCGGGGGCGGCGGCATGGCCGAACTGTCCATCGTGCTCGAAGAGTTGGGCTCGGCCGGCTGTCCGCTCCTGATGATGGTGGTCTCGCCCGCCATCTGCGGCACGGTCATCGCCCGCTTCGGCACCGAGGAGCAGAAGCGGGCCTGGCTGCCGGGCCTCGCCGACGGCACGCTCACCATGGCGTTCGGCATCACCGAGCCCGACGCCGGCTCCAACTCGCACCGCATCACCACCACCGCCCGGCGCGACGGCGACGGCTGGATCCTGAACGGCCGCAAGGTCTTCATCTCCGGCGTCGACATAGCGGACGCGACCCTCATCGTCGGCCGCACCGAAGACGCACGCACCGGCAGCCTCAAGCCCTGTCTCTTCATCGTCCCGCGCGACACCCCGGGCTTCCAGCGCTCACGGATCGACATGGAACTCCACGCGGCGGAGAAGCAGTTCGAGCTGGTCCTCGACGATGTGCGGCTGCCCGCCGAGTCCCTCGTCGGCGACGAGGACGCGGGCCTGCTCCAGCTGTTCGCGGGACTCAACCCCGAGCGGATCATGACGGCCGCGTTCGCGATCGGCATGGGCCGCTACGCGCTGGCCAAGGCCGTCGACTACGCCACGACCCGGCAGGTGTGGAAGCTGCCCATCGGCGGCCACCAGGCCATCGCCCACCCGCTCGCCCAGGCGCACATCGAGCTGGAGCTGGCCCGTCTGATGATGCAGAAGGCGGCCGCGCTGTACGACGCGGGCGACGACATCGGGGCCGGAGAGGCCGCCAACATGGCCAAGTACGCGGCCGCCGAGGCCTGTGTGAAGGCCGTCGACCAGGCCGTCCACACCCTCGGCGGCAACGGCCTGACCCGCGAGTACGGGCTCGCCTCGCTCATCACGGCCGCCCGGGTGGCCAGGATCGCGCCGGTCAGCCGCGAAATGATCCTCAACTACGTCTCCCACCAGTCCCTGGGTCTGCCCAAGTCGTACTAGCCACCTGCGGGGTGCGTGCCGTCCCCGAGTCTCGACAAGTCCGCCCAGCCGTACTAGGAGACCCCTCCATGGACTCCCCTGCCGTTCCCGCGCCCAGCGCGCCCCGCGTCTTCCGCAGCGAGTACGCCGATGTCGCCGTCGTCGACGAGCCCATCCACGAAGCGGTCCTCACCCGCTCGACCGCCGCCCACGCCGACACCGCCGCCCTCGTCGACGCGGCGGACCCGAGCGGCGCGACCACCGTCACCTATGGCCAACTCGACGTCTGGCACCGCGGGTTGGCGGGCGCCCTTGTGGCGTCCGGGCTACGCAAGGGCGATGTCCTCGCCCTGCACAGCCCCAACTCGGTCCTCTATCCGGTGGTGTTCTACGGGGCGACCCGGGCCGGGGCCGCCGTCACCACCGTCCATCCGCTCAGCACGCCCGAGGAGTTCGCCAAGCAGCTCGGCGACTGTTCGGCGCGCTGGATCGTGACCGTCTCCCCGCTCCTGGAGACCGCCCGCCGCGCAGCCGAACTCGTCGGCGGCATACGGGAGATATTCGTCTGCGACCGCGCCGAGGGCCACCGCTCCGTCGTCCACGACCTGCTGAACACCGACGCCGCCGAGCCGGCCGTCGCCTTCGACCCGGCCGAGGACATCGCCGTGCTGCCGTACTCGTCGGGCACCACCGGCGTCCCCAAGGGCGTCATGCTGACCCACCGCAACATCGCCACCAACCTCGCCCAGCTCCACCCGCTGGTCCCGATGGTGCCGGGCGACCGCATCCTGGCGGTCCTGCCGTTCTTCCACATCTACGGCATGACCGCGCTCATGAACGCGCCGCTGCGCTGCGGCGCCACCGTCGTGGTGCTGCCCCGCTTCGACCTCGACCAGTTCCTCGGCGCCATCGAGAAGCACCGCATCACCGGCCTGTACGTCGCCCCGCCCGTGGTGCTCGCCCTGGCCAAGCATCCGGCGGTCGCGCAGTACGACCTGTCGTCCCTGGAGTACATCGTCAGCGCCGCGGCCCCGCTCGACTCCCGCCTTGCGGCGGCCTGTTCGGCCCGGCTGGGGCTGCCGCCGGTGCGCCAGGCCTACGGCATGACCGAGCTGTCGCCCGGCACCCACACCGTCCCGCTGGCCGCCCGCAACCCCCCGCCCGGCGCGGTCGGCAAGCTCCTGCCGTCCACCGAGATGCGCATCCTGCGCCTGGACGACCCGGCCCGCGACGCCGGGCCCGGCGAGGAGGGCGAGGTCGCGATCCGCGGCCCCCAGGTCATGAAGGGCTACCTCGGCCGGCCCGGGGAGACCGCCGGCATGATCGACGCGGACGGCTGGGTGCACACCGGCGATGTCGGCCGCGTGGACGAGGACGGCTGGCTGTACGTCGTCGACCGGGTCAAGGAACTCATCAAGTACAAGGGCTTCCAAGTGGCCCCCGCCGACCTGGAGGCGCTCCTGCTCACCCACCCCGCCATAGCGGACGCGGCCGTCATCGGCGTGTACGACGCGGACGGCAACGAGGTGCCCAAGGCCTTCGTCGTCCGCCAGGCGGGGGCGCCCGACCTGGACGCGGACGAGGTGACGGCGTACGTCGCCGAACGCGTCGCCCCGTACAAGAAGATCCGCCGGGTGGAGTTCGTCGCGACCGTGCCCCGGGCCGCGTCCGGCAAGATCCTGCGGCGGGAACTGCGGCAGCGCGAGAAGGACCGGGCAGGATTGGAGAGCATGAACGGACAGGTGGAGGCGGACGTGGAGCCACGGAGCGCACCGGACGTGGGCCGGCGGGAGGGGCGGGCATGACGGGGCCGACACTCATCAGGGAGGCCCACGAGCGGGGGATCGCCACCCTCACCCTGGACTCTCCCGCCAACCGCAACGCCCTGTCGGCGGCCCTGGTGGCCGAGCTCGGCACGGCCCTCGCGCGCTGCGCGGGCGATCCGGGCGTACGGGCCGTGCTGCTCACCCACACCGGCAACACCTTCTGCGCGGGCGCCGACCTGAAGGCCCCGCCGGACCCGGAAGCCTTCGTCGCCCTGATGCGTACGGTGGTGGAGCTGCGCAAACCGGTCGTGGCGCGGGTGACGGGACATGTCCGCGCGGGCGGCCTCGGCCTGCTCGCGGCCTGCGACATCGCGGTCGCCGGGCCCGGCTCCTCGTACGCGTTCACCGAGGCGCGGCTCGGCCTCGCCCCGGCGGTGATCTCGATGCCGGTGCTGCCCCGCATGGACCCGCGCGCGGCGAGCCGCTACTACCTCACGGGTGAGCGGTTCGACGCGGCGGAGGCGGCCCGCACCGGGCTGGTGACCCTGGCCGCCGACGACGTGGACGCGGCCCTCGAACCGGTCCTCGACGGGCTGCGCCGGTCCTCGCCCGAGGGCCTGGCCGCGTCGAAGGCTCTGGTCGCGGCTACCGTGTCGGAGACCTTCGACCGCTGGTCGAAGGAGCTGACCGCGCGCTCGGCGTCCCTCTTCGCCTCCGCAGAGGCGCGGGAGGGAGTGACGGCCTTCCTCGAACGACGGGACCCCGCATGGGTGTTGTGACCCCACCGAAGACCCCGAAGCAGGACCGCAGCCGGGCCACCCGGCAGCGCCTGCTGGAAGCCGCGGTGTCGTGTCTGGCCGAGCACGGCTGGGCGGGCTCGACGGTGTCCGTGGTCGCCGAGCGGGCCGGGGTCTCGCGGGGCGCGGCCCAGCACCACTTCCCGACCCGGGAGGACCTGTTCACGGCGGCGGTCGAATACGTCGCCGAGCAACGCTCCTTCGCGCTGCGGGCGTTGGACCGGAGCGACCGGCGGGAGGTCGTGGCCGGGCTCGTCGGCCTGTACACGGGCCCGCTGTTCCGGGCCGCGCTGCACCTGTGGGTGGCGGCCGCCAACGAGCCGCAGCTGCACGCGCGGGTGACCGACCTGGAGGCGAAGGTGGGCCGCGAATCGCACCGCATCGCCGTGGAACTCCTGGGCGCCGACGAGTCGGTGCCGGGCGTACGCGAGACGGTGCAGGGCTTCCTCGACATGGCCCGGGGCCTCGGCCTCGCGAATCTGCTCACCGACGACGCGGCCCGCCGGGAGCGGGTGGTGGCCCAGTGGGCGGTGCTGCTGGACGAGGCGCTGGCCTGATACCGCGGTGCTGCTCGACGAGGCGCCGGTCCGACACGGCGAACGGCCGGCCCCGGGTGACCCGGGACCGGCCGTCGTTCAGGCTGGTGGTGCTCAGCCGTTGCCCACACCGTTGCCGGAGAGGACCGGGATGCTGTCCAGGATGTGCGACAGCGGCTCGTCGCCCTTGGCCTGGGTCGAGTTCTCGGTGCACTGCTGGTTCTGCGGGGCCGAGAGGATCGGCACGTCCTGGAGAACGGTGACCGGCACCAGGCCGACGAGGGAGGCCAGGTTGGCCTTGACCGGGACGCCGGCGCAGAGCTTGTTCAGGGAACCCGAGACCAGGGTCATCTGGGGGCTCATGTCGCCCTCGGTCTTCGCGTTGCCGAAGGCCTGCTCGCTGCCGTTGCCGCTGAGCGACGTCGTACCGGCGTCGTCCCCGATCGCCATCGCCTGCGGCGCGGCCATCATCGCGACACCGGAAACGGCTGCGGCGACGGCTGCGGCCGACCACAACTTCTGCATGTCTACTCCTGTTGGTCTGATTCCACTGACGGGGATCTGTGAAGAGAAACGGAAAGAATCTCTTTAAGTTGCGCCCTGTCCCCCGGACAGAGCATTGCGGAATTCAAATCCGCTCGGCCGTGGTATTAGGCAGTCACCACGACCGATGGTGAGGAAACATGACTGAGACGCAGGGTGCCTGGCGCCGGCAGACTTTCATCCCGATCACCCGTCGACGATTCGAGAGCGAGGCGGCGGCCGAACCCCTCTACGCGGAACTGGTGCGTTCCTGGGCCGCACAAGGGCGTACGGTGCCCGGCCGTCCCGACTGGGAATGGAACGAACTGGTCAACGGTTCCTGCTGGCCGGCGTGAAATCAGGGCCGAATTGTTCGGCCTGCCGCCCGGAGTCAGGTAATGCCAAGCAAGTCCAAGCAAGGCAAAAGGCCGGATCGCCGGAATTCACCGGCGATCCGGCCGTTGGAAATCAGGGTGCCGGACCACCGAAGGGATTGACAGCGGTCCGGCTGTCCTGGGAACCCTGGTCTCAGTGGTTCGCGGCGCCGTTGCCGGAGAGCACCGGGATGTTGTCCAGGATGTGCGAGAGCGGCTCGTCGCCCTTGGCCTGGGTCGAGTTCTCGGTGCACTGCTGGGTCTGCGGCGCGGAGAGGATCGGCACGTCCTGGAGCACGGTGACCGGCACGAGACCCACGAGGGAGGCCAGGTTCGCCTTGGCCGGCAGGGCGATGCAGGGCTTGTTGAACGAGCCCTGGATCAGACCGATCTGCGGGCTCATGTTGCCGTACGTGGAGGAGTTCCCGTACGCCTGCATCGCGCCGTTGCCGCTGACAGAACTGGTGCCGCCGTCATTTCCGATCGCCATCGCCTGCGGCGCCATCGCCGCGGTTGCGCCGACGACGGACACGCCGACGGCTGCTGCCGCCATAGCCTTCTTGATCACGGTGGTCCCTTTCTGGTGGATGCCCCGTACGGAGCCACCTGCCCAACCGGTCCCATGGTGTTTTGGTTTCTGCCGTTCACTCTTTCGGCCGTACGAAAATGCGACCTTCCGGGTTCCTGTGGCGATTCCGGGCTGGGATTATATGGAGAACCGACCGCAACTTTACGGCGTTGTGTTCGGGATGGCGTTCGGGGCATTGTTCGGCATCCTGACGCCTCTTGGGGAACCGTTCGGGTGAAGCGCCGGAACCAAACCAGTGCGGCGAAGTTGACCAGGCAGTAGTACGGCGCAGTGGAATAAGAGCGCGGTACTGCACGTGCTCTCCACCAAGAAAAGGGAAGACCATGCTCAAGAAGGTTATGGCCGCGTCCGCTGCCACCGTTTCGCTCGTCGGCGCCTCCGCCATGCTGGCCGCCCCGGCCATGGCCATCGGCGACCACGGCGGCACGACCTCGCTCAGCGGCAACGGCGCGAAGCAGGCCTTCGGCAACTCGAAGACCGACGGCGACATGAGCCCCCAGCTGTCCCTGGTCCAGGGCACGCTGAACAAGCCCTGCCTCGGTGTTCCGGTCAAGGCCAACCTCGCGTCCCTCGTCGGCCTGGTGCCGGTCACCGTGCTCCAGGACGTGCCGGTCCTCTCGGCCCCGCAGAACCAGCAGTGCACCGAGAACTCGACGCAGGCCAAGGGCGACGAGCCGCTGTCGCACATCCTGGACCAGATCCCGGTCCTGTCCGGCAACGGTGCCGCGAACGGCTGAGCTCGTACGTAGCCGCTCGGGCTGCCGCGGTCCCTTTCGGGGGGCCGGGGTGGCCCGAGTTTTTTGTGCCCCGCACGTTTCGGCGAATCCCCGAATCGGGGAAAGCGCGTAAGCGTGCAAGGCGTTGCCTCAGTGCAAGGCGTTACCTCCTGCCATTTGGGTGAGTAACCCGGCAGGGCACTTCCCCTTCGGTTTCCTTTGACTGGATCAGTCGTTACCACGTTGTCAGCGGCTCCTTGGGCGAAAGCTCTGGCAACGCGCCGTGAGCAACGACTGGTTGCGCGACTTTTTGACTGAGGGAAGGAAACCCACGTGAAGTACATGAAGGCTGCGACGGTTCTGACCGGTCTGGTCATCGCCGCGGGTGGCGCGGCCGCCCCGGCGTTCGCGGACGCCGGCGCCGAGGGTGCGGCCGTCGGCAGCCCCGGTGTCCTGTCGGGCAACCTGCTCCAGGTCCCCGTCCACGTGCCGATCAACCTGTGCGGCAACACCGTCAACGTGATTGCGCTGCTGAACCCGGCGTTCGGCAACACCTGCATCAACAAGTGATGTAGCACCAGGACTCTCCACTCCGATTTTGGGGCGTGCCCTCCGCACGCCCCAAAATCGGTTTTCTCCGTTTTCCCTCAGCTTTTCCCTGCGACACGGAAGACAGCCCATTGCGCCAGGTCATCAGCAAGACCCTGTTCACTGCCGTGGCAGCCACGAGTGTCCTTTCCATGAGCGGCGGTTACGCCCAGGCCGCCACCACGGAGGGCGAGACCACGGGCTCGCCGGGCCTGCTGTCGGGAAACTCGATCTCGGCGCCGGTGGAAGTCCCGGTCCAGGCGTGCGGGAACTCCGTCGATCCCGTGGGAGCGCTCAACCCGTCCTTCGGCAACCACTGCGAGACGGTGTCGCCGGCCGTGGAGAGCCCGGCGGAACGCGCCGCGGACGCGGTGGCCGACCGCGCGGGCGAGGACGGGGGCGGCTACGGCGGTCCGTACGGGGGCTCGTACGGCGGCCCGGCTCCGGACGGCGGCTCGCACGGAGCGGAGTACGGGTCCGGGTCCGGGTACGGAGAAGGAGGCGAGTACGGGTACGGGCGCGGCTACGGGCAGGGGGCCGCCAGTCAGGCGAGTTCCGTGACGAGCGGCTCGCCGGGCGTGCTGACGGGGAACTCCGCGGGGGCGCCGGTCGATGCGCCGGTCCAGGCCTGCGGGGACACGGCGACCGGCGCGGGTCTGCTGAACCCGGCGATGGGCGGCCGCTGCCACTCCGGCCCCGCCGCGCCCCAGCCCCCGGCCCGCGCCCACCACGCACCGCGGCCCCACCAGGTTCCGCGGGGCCCCCAGGCTCCGCCGGCCCACCACAATCCGTCGGCCCACCACACTCCGGCCGTGCATCAGGCGCCGCCGCCCCGCCATGCGGCCCCGGTCCACGAGGCGCCGCCGGTCCGTCATGCGGCCCCGGTCCGCGAGGCGCCGCCGGTGCATCACGCGCCCCCGGTGCATGCGGCTCCGCCAGTCCGTCACGTACCTCCGGTTCATGCGGCTCCGCCGGTGCATCACGCGCCGCCGGTGAAGCAGGCTCCGCCCGTGCATCACGCCCCGCCGGTGGAACAGGCTCCACCTGCGCAGGCGGCCCCGCCGGTCCATCACGCGCCGCCGGTGAAGCACGCGCCTCCGGCGCATGCGGCCCCGCCGGTCCGTCACGCCCCGCCGGTGCACCACGCGCCGCCGGTTCACGCGGCCCCGCCGGTGCACCACGCGCCGCCGGTTCACGAGGCGCCGCCGGTCCACCACGCACCCCCGGTGCATGCGGCTCCACCGGTGCATCACGCGCCGCCGGTTCACGAGGCGCCGCCGGTGCATCACGCGCCGCCGGTTCACGAGGCGCCGCCGGTGCATCACGCGCCTCCGGTTCACGCGGCCCCGCCGGTGCACCATGCGCCTCCGGTTCACGAAGCGCCGCCGGTGCATCACGCACCCCCGGTCCACGAGGCCCCGCCCGTGGACCACGCGCCGCCGGTCCACGAGGCCCCGCCGGTCCACCACGCACCCCCGGTCCACGCGGCCCCGCCCGTGCACCACGCACCCCCGGTCGACGAGGCACCCCCCATCCACCACGCACCCCCCGCCCACCACCAGCACCCCGTGCAGCAAGTGCAGCCCGCTCCGGTCGGCGAGCACTTCGCGGCTCGTGTTGTCGCGCCGCCTGCTGCCGCGCACAGGGCGGGTGGGCCGGAGCTGGCCGCTACCGGGGCCGGGGACGGCGCCGGGCTGATGGCGGCCGGGGCGGGGGCCGCTGGGCTCGTGTTGGGGGGAGGGGTGCTCTACCGGCGCGGTAGGGCGATGGCCCGGGCCTGACTTCGAGGCGTCCGCCAGGACCCCCACCCGCGGCAAGTGACGGCCGAGGGCTCGGGGTGGGGGCCGGGCGGGGACAGTTCAACTGCCATGTAGGGCAGTGCTGTTGAGGGATTGATCGTAGATGGCGCGGGCGTATCCCGCTTGTTGTGAAGGGCCCGGCTCCTGCGGAGGAGCCGGGCCCTTCGGCGTACCTGCCGCACCCCGAACGGTGGTGTGTTCCGCCCGCCCGAGCCGGATCTGAGGGGGCCTCAGAGGGCCCTGGGGCGGGCGGGAATCCGGCATACACCCTTTCGGGCGGCTTATCGCGTTCGCTGCTTATCTTCCCTATCGGCGCAATAAGAATATTTTCCAACCGGGAATCCGGGGAGGTCCTCAGAACCAAGGGAGCGCACATGCGTCGGCGACGTCATCGAGCGGCCACCTTCACCACGAGTGTTCTGGCGGCGGGTGCCCTGTGCAGTCTGGCACTGGCCCCCGGTGCCGGCGTACAGCGACCGGGGAGCGGCGCCGACCCTCCCCCCGCCAGCCCCGCCGCCAGCGCAACCTCTGCCAGCCCAACCCCCACCGGCCCGGTCCCTGCCAGCCCTGCCGACACTGCTCTCGCGAGGCCCGCCCCCGCCCCCGCCCACCCCGCCGCCGCGGACTTCGGCGCCTTTCTGGACTCCGGCACCCTCGGCGTGCGGCGCATCGCGGCGTTGCAGAAGTGGCTCGGCGGGACCGACATCAAGGTCGGGCACACCTATCTGCCCGGGAACACCTGGTCGGACATCGAGGGCCGGGCCGGGTTCCTGGCGGACTGGGCCACCTGGCGCAGGGAGCGTGCCGACCGCACCCTCGTCCTCAACGTGCCGATGCAGGCGCTCAACGAGGCCGGCATCCCCGACGCCCGGGTGCGCCAGCTGCTGGCGAGGGGCGCCGAGGGCGATTTCGACGCGCACTTCAAGCGGCTGGCCGAGCGTCTGGTCGACCTCAAGATCCCGGACACCGTGATCGTGCTCGGCTGGGAGATGAACGGCACCACGTACACCCACCGCTGCGGGCCGGACCCGCAGTCGTGGAAGAAGTACTGGAAGAACGCGGTCACCGCGATGCGTTCGGTGCCGGGGCAGAAGTTCCGCTTCGACTTCACGCCGAGCCGCGGGCGCGACGCGGTGCCGTGGACCGAGTGCTACCCGGGTGACGACCTCGTCGACATCATCGGCATGGACTCCTACGACCAGCCGCGCGGAGTGGACTTCGACCAGCAGATCAAGGAGCCGTACGGGCTCCAGCAGCACATCGACTTCGCGGCCGCCCACAAGAAGCCGATCTCGTACCCGGAGTGGGGGCTCTTCCGCAACGGGGACAACCCCGAGTACATGCGCCGCATGCTGTCCTGGATGGACGCGCACAAGCCGGTCTACAACACCATCACCGACTACTGCCCGCACGGGGTGTGGGGGTGCTCGGACAATCCGCGCGCCTCGGAGCTCTACCGCACGCTCCTGTACGGCCGCACCGAGCCCACCCCGCAGCCGTCCACGTCCCCCACCCCGCAGCCGTCCACGTCCCCCACCCCGTCGACGTCCCCGGCCCCGACGACCAGCCCCCAGCCCTCGACCCCGACGACGACGCCGACGGCACCGAGCCCGAAGCCGGCCACGCCGACCGCCCCGACCACACCGGTCGTCCCGGCCACCCCGGTCGTCCCGGCGTTGAACGGCAAGTGCTCGCCGCTCGACTTCGGCCCCTGGGTCGAGTACTGGATGGGCGGCAAGCTCTGCATGCGCCTCGACTGGTTCTCACGCCGGAGCTGACGCCCCCGCGGCCTCCGTGGCGGGCCGGTTCCGGTCGTCCCGCCACTGCCGCAGTGCCCGCAGCGCGGCGCCCGCCCGGCGCCGCAGCCGCGCGTGCAGGACGGCGGCCCGCAGCAGCGGCAGGGTCCGGCGCCGGGCCAGCAGGAAGCGCTGGTTGACCCGCACCTCGGGCCGCCAGTGCTGCTTGTACGGTTCATTGCCGCGCAGCATGCTCAGCGTGCCCCGGCCGCTGCCGTCGATCCGCTGGGCGCAGGCGCGCAGCAGCATCGTGGCCACGTCCACCTTGCGGCCGCGCAGGCCCGGGTGGGCCCCGTACAGATAGCCGCCGGCCAGGGCCGGTGAGAGCAGGGTCAGGTCGGCCGCGACGACCTCGCCGTCGAGGCGGAACTCCGTGACCACCGCGTCGCCCTGCCGGGTCATCTCGCCCACCGCGCGCGCCAGATGCTGTTCGAACCGGGGGCGCAGGTGCTCGCGCGTCACCCCGCGCCCCTGCCACTGGAGCCCGTGCAGTTCGAGCAGCGTGCGCAGGGCACCCGGCACCTCGTCGGGCGGTACGTCGCGCTGCTCGATGCCCAGTGCGTCGATCTTGCGGAGCTTGGCGCGGGCGCGCTGCGCACGGTTGTTGGGCAGCCGGGACAGCAGGGTGTCCATGTCCGCGACGGGCAGCTCCAGGCACCGCGAGTCCGTCAACTGGTGTTTGGGCGCTGCCCAGTTGGCGTGGATGCGTTCGGCTCCGGCGCCCGGGCGCACCTCGCCGAGGTCGATCAAGGCGCCCCGGGCCGAGCGCATCAGCGCGCCGGTGAGGGCGGTGGCGGCCTCCTCGGCGCAGTCGTCGGCCAGCAGGACGTCCGCGAAGTCGGAGATCGGGCCGCCGAGCGGCACGAGCGCCGGGAGCGGGCGCAGTACCCGCATCAGCGGGGCCGCGCCCACCAACCGGCCGTCCCGGTAAGCGAGATGGACCCGCAGCCGTCCCCGGACCCCGTACGAGAGCCACCACGAGTGCAGCCAGGCGTGGCTCTGGAAGGGGGTTGCCGCGCTGCAACTGCGGTGCAGCTGGAGCCAGTTGGCGGCGAGGTCCGCGAAGCGCAGGTCGTCGGTGCACAGCTCCACGCGGAGGCCGGACACTAGCCGACCTCCTGCGGCACGGACGCCGCGCCGGCCGGGCTCGGCACCGAGGCCGCGCGC
Source organism: Streptomyces sp. CB01201 (assembly GCF_002803085.1). GTDB lineage: Bacteria > Actinomycetota > Actinomycetes > Streptomycetales > Streptomycetaceae > Streptomyces > Streptomyces hundungensis. Next base: position 366,448 of record NZ_NNBJ01000002.1, read on the forward strand.
TCGGTCTCCGGCGCGCCCTCGGGGGCGTCCTCGGGGCGGCGGCGCGGCCGGGCGAGCAGGCCGAGGCCGCCGAGCAGACCGCCCGCGCAGCCGCCGACCAGGGCGGTCAGGCCCGCCGATGGGGAGGAGGGGGCGAGCGGCTTGACCGCGCGCGAGAACTGCACGACGCGCACCCCGGTGTCGGCCTGGGTGTGGGTGCCGTTCAAAGTCAGCGCGCGGGCCACCGCGTTGGCCATGCCGGCCGCGTCGGCGGCCCGGCCCGAGGTGGCGGTGATGGCGATCATCGGGGCGTCCGGCGAGGTCGCCGTCTGCACACTGCTGCGGAGCGTGGTCGCGCTCACCCCCGCCCAGATCTGCGCGTCCCCGATGACGGCGACCTCGGTCGCGACCCGGCCGTAGGCCTGGGCGAAGCCGAGGGCGACCGACGGGTCCGACTTCTCGCCGGGGGTGACCACCACATAGCTGGTCGCGCTGTACTCCGGTGTCTTGACCGCGCCGTACACGCCGCCGGCCGTCGCGCCGAGCAGTGCGCACACGGGCAGCGGCCACCAGCGCGGCAGCGACCGGGTGCGCGGGCCGCGGGCGCTCTGGCGCTGCCGCGGGCCGGAGAATCTGCTCATCTGGACTCTTCTTTCTCCGAGGAGGTCATCGGGGAGGTCATGGGGGAGGTCGTCGCGGAGTTCTTCGGGGAGGTGTGCGTCGGCACGGCCGGCGGGCCGTCCGGCGCGGGCCCCGCCGGGGCGGTCGCCCCCGGGCCGGGTCCCGGGTCGTACGCGGGGTGCGGCTGCGGCGCCCGGGCCGCGGCCGCCTCGTACACCCGGACCAGCTGGGCCGAGGTCGCGGTCACGCAGTAGCGGCGCACCGCGTCGGGGACGGGGAGGCGGGGGCGGGCCGCGCGCCGGAGTTCGCCGAGGGTGGCGGCGAACGCGGCGGCCGTGCGGCCGGTGCGGAGCGCGCCGGGCGCCGAGCCGGCCGGCAGGTCGTCGATCGCCGGGCACGTCACGTACGCCACCGGGAGCCCGGCGGCCAGGCCCTCCACGACGGCCAGGCCGAAGGCCTCCTCGCCGGACGGCGAGGCCAGGCAGTCCACGGCCGAGAGCACCCCGGCGAGGCTGGGGCGGTGGCCCGCCGGGGTGGTGTTGTCCTGGACGCATTCGCCCGCGAACACCACCCGGGCGCCCACCCCGAGCCGTTCGGCGCGGGCCCGTAGCGGCTGCTCCTGCTCGCCGCCCCCCGCGAACACCAGCCAGGCGTCGGGGAGTTCGGCGATCGCGTCGATGAGGGTGTGGAACCGCTTGCCCGCGGCGAGGCGTCCGACCGCGCCGACCACGAACGCGCCATCGGGCAGGCCGAGTTGACGGCGTACGGCGATACGGGCGCCGGCGCTGAAGGCGAACTGCGCCGCGTCGACGCCGTTCGGCACCACCTGGATGCGCTGCTCGGGCACGCCCCAGCGGGCCAGGCGGTGCGCGATGGTGGGGGACACGGCGACGGTGGTGGTGCCGAGCCGCTCGCTGGCGAGGTAGAGGCCGCGTACCCCGGGGCCGAGCGGGCGCCCCTCCATGCGGGCCTCGCCCAGGGAGTGCTCGGTGGCCACGATGGTGCGGACCCGGGCGAGCTTCGCCGCGAGGCGGCCGTACAGACAGGCCCGGTACAGATGGGTGTGGACGACGTCGTAGCGGCCGCGCGCGATCAGCTTGGTGAGCCGGGGCAGCGCGGCCAGGTCGCGGTTGCCCGCCATGTCGAGGTTGCGCACCCGGCCGCCCTCGCGGACGATCGCGCGGGCCACGGTGCCGGGGTTGGTGAGGGTCACCACGTCGGCCTCGTACGGCAAGTGCCGTAGCAGCAGCCGCAGTTGCTGCTCGGCGCCGCCCACGCCGAGGCCGGTGATGATGTGCAGGACCTTCACGTGCCCTCCGGGAGGTCGGCCGGCTCGTCGCGGCGCCAGCGGTGCAGGCTGCGCTTGAGATGCAGCCGCCAGCCGTTGTCGCGCTCGCCGACGTGGACGCGGGGCAGCGCGTAGCGGCCGGTCAGCGGGCCCGGGTCGATCGCGCAGGCGTAGGCGTAGCCGGCCGCGCGGACCGCGTCCACGGCCCGTACGTCGACGGCCCCGTACGGGTAGCAGAAGCCGGCCACCTCGTGCCCGGTCAGGTCGTGGAGCAGCGTGCGGCTCTCGTGCACCTCGCGGTGCAGGGTGTCCTCGTCGATGTGGGTCAGATCGAGGTGGCGCAGGCCGTGCGAGGCGACCTCCATGCCCCAGGTGGCGGCCTGCTGGATGCCGCGCTCGTCGAGCAGGGGCTTGCGCGGGCCCAGCGGGTCCCAGTCGTTGGTGCCGCCGAGCCGGCCCGGCAGGACGAACACGGTGGCCGTGCACTCGTGGCGGCGCAGCAGCGGCAGCGCCTCGGCGGTGAAGTCGGCGTAGCCGTCGTCGAAGGTGAGGCCGACCAGGCCGCGGGCGGTGCCGGCCGCGCGGGCGCGCAGGAGTTCGCCCATGCTCACCCCCCTCAGGCCGTGTCCGCGCAGCCAGCGCAGCTGGCGTTCGAGGCGGGGCGGCGAGACGGTGATGTGGTACGGATCGTCCGTGGTGTGGGTCACCGAGTGGTACATGGCCACCCACAGCGGTGCGGCGGGGCGCGGTCTCGAACCAGTCAGTGGACCCCTCGGGTCGCCGACTGCCGTGTCAACGGGCATGCCAGAGCTTTCGTGTGACGGGACGGAACAGCAGACAGAACTCCCGGACCCGCAGCAGCCCGGCCGTGACGGTGAACGCCACGGCGGCGATGAGGGACCCAATAATCAGTGCGGACAGCGGACTTGGGGCGAGCGATGCCCCCCACCGGCAGGCGCCGGTGGCGACGAGACCCGCCGCGACGAGCCGGGCGAGCTGGCCGCCCACCCAGCGCACGGACAGGGCGGTGCGGCGCCGGCCGCTGCCCCAGAGCAGGGCCAGCGCGGTCAGCGTGATGCCGAGCGCGTTGGCGGCGGCGATGCCGGGCGCGCCCCACACCGGCACGGCGAGCGCGCCCGCGACGGCGGTCGCGGCGAGGCCGGCCAGCATGGCGCAGGCCGGGTACCACAGGGGGCGGGCCTCGGAGAAGTACGAGCGGGCGAGCACCCCGACGAGGGTCTGGCCGAGCAGTCCGAGCGCGTACACCCGCATGACGTCGGCGGTCGCGTCGGTGTCGTGGAGGGTGAACGCGCCCCGCTGGAAGAGGACTTGGATGATCTCGGGTGCGCAGGCCACCACCACGGAGGCGCCGAGCAGCACGATGGTGCCGGCCACGATCAGGTCGCTCTCCACCCGGCGCCTGGCCCGCTCGGTGTCGCCCGCCGCGAGGGCGCGCGCGATGACGGGGAAGGTGACCGTGCACAGCATGAGGGAGAGCACCATCGGCATCTGCGCCACCTTCTGGGCGTAGTTCAGATGCGAGATGGCCCCGGCCGGCAGCGGCGCGGCCAGGAAGCGTTCGATGAGGACCTGTGTCTGGCGGCTGAGCGCGAACACCACCACCGGGGCGACCAGCGCGAGCCGCAGCGCCCGCGGTGCCCGGTGTGCGGAGGCGCGCGGCTCGGGCAGCGCGACGGCCGCCTCCCGCTGCCGCCAGCTGCGCCACAGCGCGGGCAGCTGGACCAGCACCATCAGCACCCCGCCGAGCGCGACCCCGGCGGCCGCGGCCCGCACTCCCCATGCCCGGCCGAGCAGCAGGAGCAGGCCGATGATGCCCACGTTGTAGGCCACGTAGATGGAGGCGGGTGCGAGGAAGCGGCCGTGTCCGCGCAGGGCGGCGCTGCAATAGCCGGTGAGCCCGAAGCTGAACACGCAGGTCGCGGTGAGCCGGGTGCAGTCGACGGCCAGGCCGGTGGCGGGCAGCCCCGGTGCGAGGACGGCGACCACGGCCGGGGCCGCCGCGATCAGTACGGCGGCGCCCGCGGCGAGCGCGAGCATCAGCCGGGGCAGGGTGGCCGCGACCAGGGCGCGTACCGGATCGGGGCCGGGCCGCCGGCCCCGGGCGACCAGGGCGAGGCTGAACGCGGGCACGAGCACGAAGGCCAGGCCGTCCTCGATCAGGAGGGTCGCGGCGACCTCCGGGACCGTCCAGGCGACCAGGAAGGCATCGGTGTCGGTGTCGGCGCCGAAGACGTGCGCGAAGGCCTGGTCGCGCAGCAGCCCGAGCAGGGCGCCCGCGAGCGTGAGGACGGCGGTGAGGAACGCGGCCCGCGCCAACAGCCGCCCGGAGGTGGCGGGTTCGGGGGGCGCGGTGGGGGCGGGGAGCAGCGGCGGGGCGGTCTCCGTCACGGGCGGGCCGCCCCTCGTGCCAGGCCCCACCAGGCGGCGAGGCCCAGGACCAGTGCGGTCAGGGCGGTGGAGGGGCCGCCGATGTCGCCGTAGAAGAAGTCGACGAGCAGCCAGGTCAGCAGGCCGGTGGCGATCAGACCGCAGTCCATCGCGGTACGCGCCTTCCGGGCCCGGTGCAGTCGGCGGACCCCGGTGACCAGGAGGGCGGCCCAGCCGCCGACGAGGGTGACCACGCCGATGAGGCCCTGCTCGCTCAGGACGAGGAGATACATGTTGTGCGGCGAGAGCAGCGGCTGGCGCTTGAAGGCGGCGCCCGCGCCCGCGGTGTCACTGCCGGAGGACAGCGCGAGCGAGGAGTTCGAGTCGCGGTGGTCGGGGAAACCCTTCAACCCGACTCCGGTGAGCGGACTGTGACGCCACATCAGTTCCGCCGCCGCCCACATGGTGTACCGGTCGGTCACGGACTGGTCGGGGGCGCTCTCGACCTGGGTGATGCTGGCGAGCCGTTCCTGGAGCATCTGGGTGCCGGAGCCGCTCACGCCGACCAGGACGACGGTGGCGGCGGCGGTCACCGCGAGGACGGCCAGCGCGCGGCGCACCCCGGAGAGCACGAGCAGCGCGATGCCGGCGACGGCGGTCGCGATCCAGGCGCCCCGGCTGAACGACACGGCGAGCGGCAGCAGCAGCAGGGCCGCGCAGCCGAGCGCGGCCCGGCGGCGGGTGCGGCTCGCACCGGGCGTCGGGTCGAGGGCGAGGCCGAGCGCGCACAGCAGTCCGCAGGAGACCACGGTGGCCATGCCCATGATGTCGGAGGCGCCGAAGGTGCCGACGGCCCGGATGTCCTCGCCCATGTACGAGGCGCCGGTGGCGGTCAGATACTGCTGGACGCCGACGCCGCCCTCGAACAGGGCGAGCGCCACCACGGCCCAGGCCGCGAGCCGGAAGTCGTCGCGCTCGCGCAGCAGGAGCAGCACGGCGAGCGGCACGAGCACGAAGATCTGGAGGTAGCGGCCGAGTCCGGCGATCGCGGTGCCGGGGTCGGCGGCGCCCATCGAGGCCACGCAGATCCCGGTCACCGGAAGCCCCATGACGATCGCGGCGCGCCGGCTCAGCGGCCGTTCGCCCGAGCGCAGCACCCGCAGGAACGCCCACACCACGAGCACTCCGCAGGCGGCGTCCGCGGCGGTGGCCGAGCCGTCGCCGCCCAGCGGGGGCGTGGCGAGCAGGGCGATCACGGCGAGCAGCGGCAGCAGGCGCAGGGCCCGGCGGGGCGGTGCGGGGACCGGCAGCGGCGGCGCGGCCGCGACGGCGTGCACGCTCAGCTCCCCGTCGGGCGGACGAGGCAGACGGCGGTGCGCAGCAGGATGCACAGGTCCTGCCAGAGCGACCAGTGGTCGATGTAGTAGTTGTCGTAGCGCGCCCGGTCCTCGATCGAGGTGTCCCCGCGCAGCCCCTGCACCTGGGCGAGGCCGGTGAGCCCGACGGGCATCCGGTGCCGGGCCGCATAGCCGGGGTGGGCCTGGCTGAACTGGGCGACGAAGAAAGGCCGTTCGGGGCGCGGACCGACCAGGCTCATGTCGCCCCGGATCACGTTCCACAGCTGGGGCAGCTCGTCCAGGGAGGTGCGCCGCATGAAGTTCCCGGCCCGGCTCATCCGGGTGTCGTCGGCGATGTTCCAGCGGGTCGCGGCCTCGTGCGCGGTGTCGGGGCGCAGGGTGCGGAACTTGAGCAGGGTGAACGCCCGCCCGCCGGCCCCGATCCGCTCCTGCCGGAACAGCACCCCGGGCCCGTCGCTGCGGCGAAGGACCAGCGCGCACACCGCGAGGACGGGGGCGGCGAGGAGCAGCGCGGGCAGGGTGAGGGCGAGGTCGGCGACCCGCTTGAAGAACAGGCCGGGGACCGAGGCAGGGGCGCTGGTCAGCGGCTCGCAGGGGAAGGCGGCCAGCTCGTCCGCCTGCCGGCGGGGCACGGTCTGCCCGGGGGCGCGCGTGTCCAGCTGCCACAGCGTGCAGCCCATGCCCTCAAGGAAGGCCGGGGGCACGGGAGTTGTGGTCTCGGGGGCGTAGGTGAACAGGCAGTCCTGCACCCCGTTCTGGATGACGGCGCGCTGGACCTCCTCCAGGCTGCGCAGCACCGGGACCCCGGCCTCGACGGAGGGCTCGGCCGGCGGCACGACCACCCCGACCGGACGGATGCCGCCGCCCGAGCGGCGCGCGAGCGCCGCCGTGACGCGTACGGCGCTGGCCGCCGGGCCCACCACCAGGGCGGGCCGGGGCCTGCGGACGCCCTGGCGGCGGCGCAGCCACAGCGCCGTGCCGCGCCCGGCGCAGCTCGCCAGGGTGTGCAGGGCGCAGCCCGTCGCCACCGCCGCGACCGTGAGGGGCGCGGCGTTCGGCTCGCGGACCAGGGCGCCCTCGTGGGTGAGGACGGTGGCGAGCAGACACCAGGCGAGCAGGGTGCGTGCGAACAGGGCGGGCACATCGGCGAGCACCCCGCGCGCCATCGTCGGCCGGTAGAGCCCGGCCTGGGCGTTGAGCGCGAGCACGGCGGCCACGAGCAGCCCGGCGGGGCCCGGCGGGAGGCCGGTGTACGGCAGCGCGAGCAGGCCGAGCAGCCCGGCCGCGCAGTCCGTCGCGAGCAGCACGGCGACGAACGGCTGCACAGTGCGCGCCCGTCCGGCTACGAAGGAGAAGTGGTCCGGCGCCTCGCGGGGCGTGACCACCGAAACGGTTCCCGATGACATCCCGGTCCCGTGGGGCGGCCCCCCGGCGGCAGGGACGATGCTTTCCGCGGTCACTGGCTGATGGGTTCCCTGTGCTCGGAGCGCGGCAGAGCGGCCACGTCGCGGTACACCTCCGCGATGCTTCGGGCCGTCTGCCGCACGTCATGGGTGGTGGTTACGTGGGCGTGGCCCTGGCGGGCCAGATCGCAGCGCAGCGCCGGGTCGGCGAGCAGCCGCGTCATCGCGTGCGCCAACTCCCCGGGTGCGTCCGGCGGTACGAGACAGAGCGGGGCCTGCCCGGGCGGGAGGCTCTCGGCGGAGCCCCCGACATCGGTGACCACCACCGGGCGGCCGCACGCCATCGCCTCCAGGGGCGCGAGCGCCATCCCCTCCCAGCGGGAGGGCAGCACGACCAGGTCGGCGGCCCGGTACCAGAAGGCGGTGTCGCCGACCGAGCCGACGAAGGAGACCGAGCCGGGCGCCGCCGCGCGCAGCGCCGCGAGGTCCGGGCCGTCGCCGACCAGGACGAGGTGGGCGTCGGGTACGGCCTCGCGCACCTGCTGCCAGGCGGCGAGCAGCACGTCCTGGCCCTTTTGCCGGCACAGCCGTCCCACGCACACGACCAGCGGCGCGCCCTGGTCGGGCGGGGTCCCGTCGGCCGCCGCGTAGTGGTCGAGGTCGACCCCGTTGGGGATCACCGAGCAGGGTGCGACCACTTTGGCCCGTACCCCGGTGGCCCGCTCGCCCTCGCTGACGCACACGATGCGCGAGGTCCAGCGCACCGCGGCGCGCTCCCAGCCCCGGGAGAGCAGGGCGGTGACGCCGCCGACGGCCTCGAACGACCAGGCGTGCGGCTGGAAGACGGTGGGCACCCTGCCGCGCGCCGCGAGCCGGGCGGCGACCCCGGCCTTGGCGCTGTGGGCGTGGATCACATCGGGACGCACCCGCCGGATGAGGCGGCCCGCCCGCAGGGTCTCGCCGAGCAGTGCGGGGCCGGGCGAGCGGGTGGCGCGCCAGGGGTGCACCCGGGCGCCCAGACGGGTCAGTTCGGTGCTCAACGGGCCTCCCTCGGGGCATGCCACGGTGACCCGGAATCCACTGCGCAGCTGGTCCCGCACCAAGTCCGTGACGACTCGGGCTACGCCCCCATCAACGGGCTGAACCAGGTGCAGGACACTCAACTGCCCGGCGGACCCCGGCCCCTCGGGTCCGCCGGGGGTGTTCGCTCTCGTCGGCATGCGCGGTCACTCCGGTCCTGGCGCTCGAAAAGAAAGCTGAACAAAGCTGCTGCTGAACAATGCTGCGGAGTTCTCTCCCCGCGGTGCTGCCGCCCTCGAATTCCGCCGGGGCGGCGCTGCGGCCGCCGAAGATCCCGTACGTGGCGCGGCCCGGCGGGGGGCAACTGTAACCGTATTTACAACCCGGTCCGGTCATGAATGTGGAGACGGAGTGTCCCCTTCGAGCGATCGTGCGTATCCCCTTGACGACACGGTCGTTGTATCGGTGGCCCCATCTCCATCCGAAAGGAAAAAGCCATGAATCGAATTGCGAAGTCCGTCGTGTCGGCGGGCGCCGGCGCCGCTGTCGTGATGCTCGGTGCGGGCATGGCCAGCGCCGACGCGGGGGCGCACGGCGCCGCCGCCAACTCCCCCGGTGTCCTGTCGGGCAACCTGCTCCAGGTCCCCGTGCACGTCCCGGTCAACGCCTGCGGCCTGACCGTGAACGTCATCGGTCTGCTGAACCCGAACTTCGGCAACACCTGCATCAACAAGTAGTCCCCAGGGGTGACGTCGCCGGACCGGTACCGCGGCTCGCGGTTTCGGTCCGGACGGGCCCCTGGCCATTTTCGCGGCCCCCAAAACCCTGGTTCACCCGTTAGGGGCAAAACCGGGGGGCCGGGTCCGCGTTGAGGTGTAGGTCGAGTGACAAACACCCGGTCAATGACTTTCTCAATCTAGGAGTGCTTCTCCATGTCGCGTACCGCGAAGGCCCTGGTCCTGTCCACCGCTGCCGTTGCCGCCATCGCCGGTGGGGCCGGCATCGCCGCCGCCGACGCCGGTGCGCACGGCGCGGCCACCAACTCGCCCGGCGTCCTGTCCGGCAACATGGCGCAGGTCCCCGTTCACATCCCGGTCAACGTCTGCGGCAACACCGTGAACGTCATCGGTCTGCTGAACCCCGCGTTCGGCAACACCTGCATCAACAAGTAGTTCCCCGCCGAAGCCCCGGCCGCTCCTCTCCAGGGAGCCGGCCGGGGCTTTCGCCTTGCCCCGGACGGCGGAAGGTCGCAGGGGTGTTCGGGCGCGGGGTTGTGGCAGCTCGGCACGGCGTGGCGTACATCCGATGATCGCTCAGGATGACGAAGCGGTTGCGAGGGGTTAAGGGCGGGCGCACGGTGAGGGCAACTCGCTCGCCCCATCGAAGGAGAACCGTTTCATGCGTGCACGAACACCGCGGCGCCTGGCCGCAGTGGCCCTCTCCACCGCGATCGTCATCGGGTCCGCCGGGACCGCGATGGCCGCCGGCTCCCCGCCGCCGCGTGCGGCCCGCGCCGAAGCGCCGGTCCCGGGCGCCGACTCCCTGCTCGGCCAGGCCCAGCGGCTGAACGGTCTCGGAGGCGTCCTCACGCCGGTCACCGATCTGCTGACCGGCGTGCTCAAGGGCGCGTCGCCGGCCGACACCGCGGCGCTGGCCGGCAAGGCCACCGCTGCCCTGGACGCGGTGCGGCAGGCGGCCCCGGCGGCCCCCGTCACGCCCCCGGCCGCGCCGGCCACCCCGCCCGCCGCCGCGGGTCCCGCGGCCGTGCCGTTGGGCGGCCCCGAGCAGGACGCCGTGCTCGCGGCCGCCCGGGACGATGCCGTCGCGACGGTCAAGAAGGGCATCGACGACCTCGTCAAGGCGGTCACCAGCCTGAACGTCGGGGGCGTCCTTCCCGCGGCGACCTCGGTGGTCACCGGCCTGGTCGGCCTCGTCCTGACCACCGTGACCGGCGGCGGCCTGCCGGTCCCCGACCTGCCGGGCCTGCCCAAGGTGCCCACCGACGCCGTGCCGAAGCTGCCCGCCTGAGCCGCACCCGAAGAGCGCCGGACCGTCACCGACGGGACCGGCGCTCTCGGCCGTCCGGGGCGCCAACGTGCTTACCGTCCGGGGCCGTTCATGAAATCCCATACGCGTATCGGCGGGGCCCGCAATTGGGTGGCGGCCCATGAATCCGGACATGAATCCGGGGCCGGAGAGTTTCCCGGGCGTCAGCGAGTCGTTATCCAGGGCGAAGCAGCCCAATGCATTCAGGGACACGTACGTTCGGCGACGGAACTCGCCGCGGAAGGATTGATGATGAAGTCGATGAAGGTTGCCGCGGCACTCGCCGGATCCCTCGCGGTCGTGGGTGCGGCGGCGCCGGCCTTCGCGGCCGGCGATCTGCCGCCCATGAGCCTCAACGGCGGCCTCGACACGATCGCCCAGAACCTGTCGTCCGCTCCGAACATGGTCGACGCCTCGCCGGTGCGCACCAACCTGCTCGACCCCAAGTCGAAGGACTCGCTGCTCCACACGCTGGGCAGCACCGCGCACGACCTGAACAAGACCAATGGGGCGCCCAACCCGGGCCAGCTTCTCGGCGGAATGCCGCTGGGCGGTTAGCCGGCGCGCGAACGGGTCTTTCCGCACCCCGAATTGATGGGCCGTACCGCGCCCCCGTGCGCTGTACGAGGGAAAGAAAATAAACCCGGCGTGTTCGCTTCCGGCGGCTCGCGGCCATTTGCCTACGCTGAGGCAACCCCCGAATGGAAGGTTCCATCATGAACACTGCGAAGAAGACGGCTCTCGCCCTCGCCGCCGCCGGTCTCGCCACGGGCGCCGCCTCCGGCGCCGCCTTCGCCGACGCGGGCGCGCAGGGCGTGGCCGCGCACTCGCCCGGCGTCCTGTCCGGCAACATGGCGCAGGTCCCCGTCCACGTCCCGGTGAACCTCTGCGGCAACACGGTCGACGTCATCGGTGGTCTGAACCCGGCCTTCGGCAACACCTGCGTCAACTCGGACTGATCGAGGGCCGGTTGAGGCCGGTTCCGGTTCGGTGCAGGGCGAGCGGCTTCGTGGAGTTGGGGATCCCGGAGCCGCTTCGCTGTGTCCGAACGCCCCTGTGGCGGGCAGGTGTCCGAAGGCCCGCGCACAGATGCGCGAAGGGTCGCGCACGGGACCGAAGACCCCGTGGAGGGCGTTTCATCCAGATGGGTGACAGCTGCGAGGGGCTCGGCCCGGAATGTCCTAGAGTCCCCGGCATGACTTCAGCCACCAGTGCCGTACAGCCTTCCAGGGCAGCCCTGTTGGGCTCGCTCATCGTCATCGCGTGGAGCGGTGAATCCCCCGACGGATCCGGCGATGTGCCCTTCCTCCTGGCGTACTCCCTCGGTGACGGGGCCGAGGGCCCCGAGGGCGCGGAGTCCGCGGCGCGCTCGCTGCTCGACGAGATCGGCATGCCGGCCGGCAGTGTCGTCGACCAGTCGCAGGGCGGCTCGTTCCCGGTGACCCTCATCGTCCAGGGCGGCCAGGCCGTCCTCACCATGCCGACGCTCAACGCGCAGTGCCCGGTGCCGCCCGAGTGGCTGGCCGCCGCCGAGGCACGCGGCACCGTCCAGTTCATGTTCGCGACCCGGTCCTGGCCCGAGGGCGTGCCCGGAGTCGCCGTGACCGACGAGCAGTTGAAGGCGTTCGCGGGCGACGAGGACACCATCACCACCGCGGGCCACTGCGTGCTCCCCGTCCGCCGTCTGCGCGGCTGACCGCACCCCACCGCCGGACGAGAACGGAGACACCCGCCATGGCCCTCCCCGAGACGATCCCGCAGCAGGCTGCCGCCGACTCGTCCGGCTCCCCGCCCGCGCCCACCACCGCGTTCGGCGCCGGGCGGGCCTTCGCCTGGCTGGTCGTGCTCGCCGGCGCGGCCGGGCTGCTCGCCTCCTGGGTCATCACCCTCGACGAGTTCGAGCTGCTGCGGAACCCGGACTTCGTCCCCGGATGCAGCCTCAACCCGGTGATCTCCTGCGGCAACATCATGAAGAGCGCCCAGGCCTCCGTCTTCGGCTTCCCCAACCCGATGCTCGGCCTGGTCGCGTACGGGATCGTCGGCTGCGTGGGCATGAGCCTGCTCGGGGGCGGGCGGTACGGGCGCTGGTACTGGCGCACCCTCAACGCGGGGGCCCTCGCGGGGGTCGGCTTCGTCAGCTGGCTGCAATTCGAGTCGCTCTACCGGATCAACGCGCTCTGCCTGTGGTGCTGCCTGGCGTGGGTGGGGACCATCGCGCTGTTCTGGGCCGTGACGGGCCTCAACATCGTCAAGGGGGCACTGCCCGCTCCGAGTTGGGCCCGCAGTCTGTTCGCCGAGTTCGGCTGGGCGGTGCCGGTGCTGCACATCGGGGTCATCGGGATGCTGATCCTCACCCGCTGGTGGGACTTCTGGACCGCTTGAGCCCCTGCGGAAACCTTGGTCCGACCGCGTGAATCGCCCGCTGCCGCCGCCACGGCGGCCGCCCGGCGGCGTTGACCCACCGACCAGTCGCATGGTTGAAGCCTCCCCGGGCCGTGCATCCAGTACCGGCCCGGGGGGCGCCGGCTGCCGCGCGCCGACGGCGGCGGCCGTTTCCTGCGACTCCGGGCCTCGTTGAACCCGGCATCGGACAAGGAGCGGACGTTTGGACGGGCCCCGGAACCAGCACGGTTTCCGGGGCCCACGTGTGTGCCGGACGCGTCCGCCCCGGCGAGCACGAGGGAGACGCCGATGAACGACGCGACGCGCTGGTGGCGCACCTACCGGGCGGCGCGCGCCCGTCCCCGGGGCCGCGCCCCCGAATCCGTCGGGCCCCCGCCCCGTACCGCCTGGCACCTGGCCCGGCGCGGCCTGCTGCGGGCCGCGTTCGTCTCGGCGACCGTCGCCTTCACCGCGGCCGCCCTCGCCCGCATCCCGGGCGCCACCCCGTACGGCGAGCCCGCGGGCGCCCCGGGCCCGGAGCCCGACGAGGGCGCCACCTTCGACGAGATGCACGCCGGGCACCGCATCCAGGGCCTGCCGCTGCGGGCGGGCCGCGCCGAGGTCGCCGTGTTCGTGGACGGCCGGCAGCTGGACGTGATGCGGCGGGCGGACGGCAGCTACCTCAGCTCCGTCGACCACTACGAGTCGTACGCCACCGCCCGCGAGGCGGCCCGTGCGGCCGCGGCCGAGCTGGGCGCCGCCCGCCTCGCCGCCGTACCGGTGCACGGCAGCCACCAGGAGGGAGCGGGCCGTGGCGTACACGCGTAAGAACCAGCGGGACCTGACGAGCGCCGAGCGCAAGGCCTTCGTGAACGCGGTGCTCGAACTCAAACGCAGCGGTGCCTACGACGAGTTCGTGCGCACCCACATCGAGTTCTACGTTCCGGACGGCGACGACGGGCTGCGGGTCGCGCACATGACCCCGTCGTTCCTGCCCTGGCACCGTCAGTTCCTGCTGGAGTTCGAGCGGGCCCTGCAAAAGGTCAACTCCCGTGTGACAGTGCCCTATTGGGACTGGACGCGGGACAGCTCGCCGGCGTCCTCGCTCTGGTCCGACGACTTCATGGGCGGCAACGGCCGGCGCGGCGACCTCCAGGTCACGACCGGGCCCTTCGCGTACGCCCACGGCCGGTGGAACCTCGCGGTCGACGTCACCGAAGCCCGGTTCCTGACCCGGGACCTGGGCCGCCCCAAGGAACCCATCGCGCTGCCCACGGCCGCCGATGTCTCCCGGGCCCTCGCCGACCCGGTGTACGACACCGCGCCCTGGGACTCCACGAGCAGGTCGGGGTTCCGCAACCGCCTTGAGGGCTGGACGACGGGCCTGTCGGGCAGCGCCCGCTTCCGCATGCACAACCGGGTGCACCGCTGGGTCGGCGGCGTGATGCTGGGCGGGGCCTCCGTCAACGATCCGGTGTTCTGGCTGCACCACGCCTACATCGACAGCCTGTGGGACCGCTGGCAGGCCGCGCACCCCAGGTCCGCGCGCTATCTGCCGGGCACGCCGCCCCCGGACGGCGACCCCCAGCACGGCCGGATCGCGGCGCTCCACGAGCCGATGCCGCCGTGGAACGTGGCGCCGGCCGCGCTGCTCGACCACACCGGGATCTACCGGTACGCCTGACATGGCGACGGCCTCCCGGGGGGAGAAGTCCGGGAGGCCGCCGTACTGCTGTGAGCCATGACCGGCCGGGCCGCCGCGAGGGCGCCCGGCCGAAGCGGGGGGTACTTACTCCCCGTAGCCGCCCTCGTGGTGGCTGTCGGCGTTGACGCAGGTGTTGCCGAACGCGGGGTTCAGCAGCCCGATGACGTTGACCGAGTTGCCGCAGAGGTTGACCGGGACGTGCACCGGAACCTGGAGCAGGTTGCCGGACAGGACGCCGGGGGAGTTCGCAGCGACGGCCTCGGCGCCGGCGTCGGCCGAGGCGATACCCGCGCCGGCCAGCGCCATGGCGCCTGCTCCGGCGACGACGGCGGCCGTCTTCGCGATACGAGACATCAAAGTTCTCCTTGATATGGACACGCGACCGCAGACACGCAGTCGTCATTTCACTTCAACGTGCCGAACGGGCATAAGTAACGGACACCTGCGCCCAAATCGGTTCTGCACGGCCGATCGGAGCACGGCCCTGCCGCTACTTGCCGTACCGGCCGCGTGAGGCGCGCCGGGAGAGTGCGACCACGGCCGTGCCCGTGACGACCGCGCTCGCGCTCAGGGCGCCGAGCAGCGAGGCCCGCGAGTCGGCACCGGCGTGGGCGAGCTGCGCCGGGGCCGGGGCTCGGTGGCCGGCGGCGTGCGCCGCGTACCCCGTGCCGAGCACGGAGACCAGAGCCGCGACGAGGGCGCCCCGCGCCACGGGACCAGAGAACTTGTACATGCCTGCGACCCTTCGCAAGGAAAAGGAAGACGGGGGAGGAGGAAAAGGAGGGGGAGGGGAATCAGATGCTGATACGCGTAATGCATTGGGTCGTATCCGCCCCGCCCCGGTCTCCCGGCCACGCGCGCGGCGCCGGACGGACAACCCGTCCGGCGCAGCCCCCGGCCCCCGCACGGCCCAGCGCCCGCCCGTCGGCCGGGCGGGCCGCCCCGCTCCGTGCCGAGACGGGCCCGGGCCGCCCGACTCAGCCGGTGCCGAGATAGGCCCGGGCCGCCCGCGGATTCATGGCGCACTCCCACAGGCCGTGCGGGCAGTAGTCGGTCAGGGTCTGGTAGACGGGCCGGTACCGGCGGAACCAGGCGGCCATCCCGCGCACGTACGCGGGATCGTCCCCGTTGCGGAACAGACCCCACTCCGGGTACGAGACCGGCTTGTGGTGGCGGGCGGCGAAGTCCACCTGGGCCCGCAGCCCGTACGGCTCCTCGACCTGCTGGGCGAACGGCATGCCGGCGGGCTGGTCGTAGGCGTCCATGCCGAGGATGTCCACATGGGCGTCTCCCGGATAGCAGTCCGTCCACGGCACCGCGTCCCGCCCCCGGCTCGGCGCGAAGTCGAAGCGGAAGCGCTGCCCGGGAACCGACCGCATCGCCGTCACGACGCGCCGCCAGTACGTCCGCCACGCGGCGGGATCGGGAGCGCACCGGTGCGTATAGGTGATCCCGTTCATCTCCCAGCCCAACACCACGATGGTGTCGGTGAGTCGAAGGTCCCTCAGGCGTTCGGCCAGGGCCCGGAAGTGGGCGTCGAAGGCGCCCCGCGCGCCCTGCCCGAGCAGGGCCGCGACCCGCGCGTCGGGCACGCCGTCCTCGTTGTGGTCGAGCATCGGCACGTTGAGGACGAGGGTGCGGTCCGCGCGCTGATGGCGCCAGCGGGCCCAGGGGGCGAGCAGGGCGGGGGAGCCCTCGATGTCGCTCCAGGTGCCGCCGGGCAGATAGGTGTGGGCCACGCGCAGCGGCCCCCGGCCGCGCCACCTCTCGGCCGCCGCCAGCCTGCCGGTGCCGTCGCCGTCCGAGCCCGTGAAGATGCTCGCCGCGTTGCCGGACGGGGGAGGCACCGGGCCCTGCCGCCCGCTGCCGGAGGCGAGCGGCACGAGGGCCGCGAGCAGCAGCGCCAGCACGCACAGCGCGGGCTTCCACGCCCTGCGGGGGGCGGGGGACGGGTGCGCGGAGCCTTGGGCGGCGGGGGTGCGGCGGGTCCTGGGCGTCAGTGGCCCGCGGACGGGGAGCCGCCGCGCTGGAGCGCCCCGCTCAGCGAGGCGACACCGGAGGTCAGTGTCTCGCCGATCTTGCCGCGGCCGCCGAGGACCTTGGGCTGCCCGAACTCGCTGACGCTGCCCTGCCCGGCGACCCCGTTGTCGGCGGCGGCGATGCCGGGAGCGGCCAGGAGCAGGAGGGATGCGGCGACGGTGGCGGCTTTGAGGCGGTGGTGAGTGTTCATGCCCGGTACAACGCCGCGCGCCCGGTGAGGGTGCGCGGCGGGCGGGCGGTCACGTCGTGGGCAGGTCGAAGGCGAAGGGTTGCCTGCGCACCCGGTGGTCGAAGTTGGATGTGCCCAACTCCGGTTCGCCGAGGGTGCGTACGGCCAGCGGCCGGGTCAGCAGTTCGCGCAGGACGGCCTTGATCTCCAGGCGGGCCAGATGCGCGCCCAGGCAGTAGTGCGGGCCGCCGCCGCCGTAGCCGAGGTGCGGGTTGGGGTCGCGGGTGATGTCGAAGGCGTCGGGGTCGGTGAAGACATCGGCGTCCCGGTTGGCCGACGCGTACAGGAGCATCACCTTGTCGCCGGGCAGGAAGGTGTGGCCGGACAGGACGTAGCGCGAGGTGACGGTCCGGCGGAACTGGATGATGGGCGTGGAGTGCCGGACGATCTCGTCGGCCGCGCCGTCCGCATACCGCTCGAAGTCGTCCCGCAACAGCGCCAGTTGCTCGGGGTGGTCGGTCAGCAGGGACAGGGCGTGGGCGATGGCGTTGCGGGTGGTCTCGACGCCCGCGACCAGCAACAGGGAGAAGAACGAGCCCAGTTGGCGGTACGTGAGGCGCTGTCCGTCCACATCGGCGCACACCAGCGCCGAGATGAGGTCGCCGGTCGGGTGGCGGCGCCGCTCGCGCCCGAGGCGGGCCACCGTCAGCTGCATCCGGGCCAGCGCCCGCAGGCCCTTGCCGGGGCTCAGGAGGCGGGCGCCGATGCCGCGCCGCACCCCGGCGTGCTCGGAGGCCCGGTCGATCTGGCGGGCGATCCGGCGGCGGTAGGCCTCGGGCACGCCGAGCATCGCGCAGATGACCTCGAACGACATCCGGGAGGCGACCGCCGAGACGAACTCGTCGGGCCGCTCGGCGACCATGTCGTCCACGATGCGCACGGCGAGCTCGCGGATGCTGACCTCGGTGGCGGCGAGCAGGCGCGGGGTGAACGCCTGCTGCACGATGCGCCGCAGGCGTGTGTGGTCGGCGCCGTCGAGGTTGACCATCGAGTCGCCGAACACGGCCCGCACCCAGCGGGCCGGCTCCGGCGATGTGACCCCCGGCGCGCTCGCGAACACCCGCGGAAGGCGGCTCGCCTTCAGCACGTCGGCGTGCCGGACCAGGGCGTAGAAGCCCTGCTCGGGGCGGCGCCGTCCGGCCCGGCGTTCGGTGAAGAAGGCCGGGCGCGGCTCCTGCCTCAACTCGGCGAAGCGCGCCAGGCGTTGGGCCCCGGGCTGCTTCCAGAACGCCGGGTCGGCGAGATCGGTTGCGGCGCCGCGGGGGGCCGGTACCGTCCGGGGGTGGGTCACGCTCGCACCGCCTTGGCCGCCGTGCGGCTGTCGAACAACACTGTCGGGCAACGGAGTCGGAGTGCTGACGAGCCGTCAGCCGACCAGTGCGTGACCGGCCTTGACGGCGTCGTTGGCGGCCTTGACCGCCTCGCCGCCGGCCTTGACGCCGTCCTTCACGGCGGTCACCTTCTGGCCCACCTTGTCCCCGACGACGCTGTTCGCGGCGGGCTTGAGCTGGGCACCGGCGGCGCTGGTGGTGCGCGCCGCACCGCTGAGGGTGCCGCCGAGGTCGAAGGCGTGCGCGGAGGGGGCGATGACGGCGGCGAGGGCGGTTCCGGCCGCGGCGGCCGCGAGGTATCGACGTACGTTCATGCCGCCTACAACGCACGAGCCGGGCGGAGGGCACGCCCCGTGCCGCCATGCGCCGCGCACGGGGGCCGCGTTGCTGCAAGCAGGGGAACTTTGCAGTGATACCGCCACCGGGATCGTTCTTGCTGAAAGACACGGCCGAGTAGGCCACCAGGGAAGGAAGAGAACACCCATGGGAATCACTTCGCGCGCGGGCCTGGCGGGCATCATGGCATGCATGGCGACCGCGGCCGCCGTGGCACCGGCCGCCGCGGCCCCCGCCGTTCCGGTCACCGTCCCCCTCGGCACCCTGAACACGGTCCTGCCGTTCGACGCGCCCACCCTGCACACCGGCATGCCGCTGCCCGTCCCCGGCGCCCCGGACGGGCCGCGCTACGTGAAGGGCAACCTGCTGCCGCACAACATGGTCCCCGCGATCCCCGTCGAGTCCGCGCTGCCGAACACCCAGATCGACACGCCGCTCCCCGACCCGATGAGCGACCGCAACCTCGGCACGCCCGCGCTGGTCAGCCCCGGCACCGAGCTGCACACCATCACCCCGGGCGCGGACCTCGGCGCCCCGCTCAGCGAGCCGCGCACCGCCCTGTTCGGGCTGCCCGCGATCGTGCTGCCGGCAGCCGGTGTGACCGCCCCCGCCGTCCAGGGCGCGCCCGCCGCCACCGCGACGTTCTGAGCCCCGGTCGGCCCCGATCCGCCCCTCACGCCCAGGAGTTGGCAATGCCCCGCCCGCCCAGGAACGTCCTCGCCGTAGCCCCGCTCGGCCGCGCGCTCACCGCGCTGCTCGCCGTGGCCGCCGTCACGGCCCTCGCGGCCGGCGGCGCCAAGGCCGCGTCCGTACGACCCGACCCGCACGGCGTGGACGCGGGCCGGGACGCGCTGCCGCCGTGGCCGGCGCCTGCGGACGCGTCGGCCGCGGTCGCGGCGGCCGGCCTTGAGATGCTCCCCGCCGAGGGCGTGGTGCAGCACACCCACACCCATCTGGACGTCCTCGTCGACGGCCGGCCCGTCACCGTCCCCGCCGCCATCGGCATCGACGAGCCGCGCCGCCGGATCAGCCCGCTGCACACCCACGACACCAGCGGCGTGATCCACGTCGAGTCGCCCCGGCTGGCCACGTTCACCCTCGGTCAGTTCATGGCGGAATGGCGGGTCCCGCTCGACGCGAAGCGCATCGGCGGCCTGCACGCGGGCGGCGGCCGGCACCTCTCGGCGTACGTCAACGGGCGCCGGGCCGCCGGGAACCCGGCCGCGCTCGTGCTGCGCGAGCACGACGAGATCGCCCTGGTCTTCGCCCGGGACGGGGACAAGCACCCGGTCCCCAAGAGCTACGCCTGGTCGAACGGCCTGTAGTACGGCTCGGGCGGCCGGCGCCGACGGGCGGCGGCCGCCCCGCAGAACGCTTGCCCGCACGGTTCGCCGCCGGGGCCGCGCGGAACAGGATCCGTGTCGCGGCGCGGACGGTGCGCCGGCGGCTCCTGCCCGGGGCCCTACTCCCCCCGGGCGGGAGCCGCTGCCTCGGGCCCGCCCGTCCGGAGGGCCCGTTCGAGTAGGTAGGCCTGTCGGGTGAGAGCGGGGGTCGGCCGTGTCCGGTGTCGGCGCTCCCCGTTGTGCAGGCGTGATCTCAACACGACGAATCGCCACAGTCCTTGCCGTCGCCGCCGGTGTCTCGGGCATCGCCGCGACGACCGCGAGCGCCGCGGGCCCCCTCGACACCCTGGTCAAGCCGATCAACCCGGTCAGCGAGCTCGACACCATCGCGACCAGCAACATCCCGGCCCCGTACGCGGCCCAGCTGCCCAAGGTCAAGAACCAGCTGGCCGGGCTCAGCCACCTCAACGACCTGGGCCAGCTCTCCCAGCTCACCGACCCGCTCGCCCCGCTGATGGGCCTCGTGCCCTCGGTGGAGTGACCCTCGGCGGAGTGACCGCGGGCCGCCGGACCCGACGCGACACGGGCACGCGCCCGGAACGAGGTGTTCCGGGCGCGTGCCCGTGCGGCTGGGCTCCGGTCAGAGCAGATGCAGACCGAGGCCGAGCAGGCTGTGGTCGTGCCAGTGGTGATGGTGGTGGTGATGCTCGCGGCCACCGTCGTCGTCACGGTCGTGCGCCGCGACGCGCGGGGTCGCCTGCGGGGCGGCCTGGGCGGTCGCGGCTGCGGGAACTATGACGGCGGCGGAAAGCGCGGCCACAACGGCGGCGCGGCGGATGATGCTCACGGTGAACTCCACAGTCGGTGGACAAACCTGACACCCCGAACGCTAGGTCGGCCGCCGCACCCTGTCGCGCCGAGTGACCGTCCGGCTACTCCACGCGAGGATGCCCCCGGCTCGCCGCCCGCCGGTCACTTCCCGAGGTCGCTGATGTCCGCGTACCCCTCGATGGCCTGCGGCTCGCGCGAACCGGGGCCCACATAGCGGGCGGAGGGCCGCACCAGACGGCCCGTCCGCTTCTGCTCCAGGATGTGCGCCGACCAGCCCGCGGTGCGCGCGCAGGTGAACATCGACGTGAACATGTGCGCCGGAACCTCCGCGAAGTCCAGAACGATCGCCGCCCAGAACTCCACGTTCGTCGCGAGCACCCGGTCGGGCCGCCGCGCGTGCAGCTCCTCAAGGGCGGCCTTCTCCAGCGCCTCGGCCACCTCGAAGCGCGGCGCGGCCAGCTCCTTGGCGGTGCGGCGCAGCACCCGGGCGCGCGGGTCCTCGGCGCGGTAGACGCGGTGGCCGAAGCCCATCAGGCGCTCGCCCTTGTCGAGCGCCTGCTTCACATACGCCGTCGCGTCCCCGGTCCGCTCGATCTCCTCGATCATGCCGAGCACCCGCGAGGGCGCTCCGCCGTGCAGCGGGCCCGACATCGCGCCGACCGCGCCGGACAGCGCGGCCGCGACGTCGGCGCCGGTCGAGGCGATCACCCGGGCGGTGAACGTCGAGGCGTTCATGCCGTGCTCGGCGGCGCTCGTCCAGTACGCGTCCACCGCCTTGACGTGCCTGGGGTCCGGCTCGCCGCGCCAGCGGATCATGAAGCGCTCGACGACGGACTCCGCCTTGTCGATCTCCCCCTGCGGCACCATCGGCAGGCCCTGCCCGCGCGCCGACTGGGCGACGTAGGAGAGCGCCATGACCGCGGCCCGCGCCAGGTTGTCGCGGGCGGTGGCCTCGTCGATGTCGAGCAGTGGCTTGAGGCCCCACACCGGCGCCAGCATGGCGAGCGCGGACTGCACGTCCACCCGGATGTCTCCGGAGTGGACCGGGATCGGGAACGGCTCGGCGGGCGGCAGGCCGGGGTTGAACGCCCCGTCCACCAGGAGGCCCCACACGTTCCCGAACGAGACGTGCCCGACCAGGTCCTCGATGTCGACGCCCCGGTAGCGAAGGGCGCCGCCCTCCTTGTCCGGCTCGGCGATCTCCGTCTCGAACGCGACGACTCCCTCAAGTCCGGGTACGAAGTCGGACATCTGGCGGCTCCTCAGGATGTGTACGGCGGGCTGCGGGCGGGCCGTGCCGCCCCGGGTCCCTCGGTCATGCCCCGTACGGCGGTCAGGAATCCCGCCGGGGGTCTCAACGCGTGTATGGAGGCCACAGTGGCCCAGCCGAGAGTTTGGCGGGTTCCGCCGATGCGGGGAAGCGTGACATCCGGCACACTGCCCCAATTCGGCGACGCAGGGTTAACGCCCCGCCGTCGCGGGCAAACTGCGCCGCCGCCCGGCCCCTGACCCCGGGCCCGGTGCGGCAGGATGGGCCGGGTGACCGACCTGGACCCCGCCGCGATGCGCGAGCAGTACCGCACCACCCTCCTCGCCGAGGAGGAGCTGGCCCCCACGCCCATGGGGCAGTTCGCCCGCTGGTTCAAGGCGGCCGTGGCCGGCGGCCTGCACGAGCCCAACGCGATGGTCGTCGCCACCGCCACCCCCGACGGCCGCCCCTCCACCCGCACCGTGCTCCTGAAGTCCTACGACGAGCACGGCTTCGTCTTCTTCACCAACTACGCCTCGCGCAAGGCCGCCGAGCTGACCGCGAACCCGTACGCCTCGCTGCTCTTCCCCTGGCACCAGCTGGCCCGCCAGGTCATCGTCACGGGCACCGCGTCCCGCGTCCCGCGCGCCGAGACCGAGCGCTACTTCCGCAGCCGCCCGCACGGCTCGCAGCTGGGCGCCTGGGCCAGCGCGCAGTCCTCGGTGATCGCCTCCCGGGACGAACTGACCGTGCGCTACGAGGAGTTGGCCGCCCGCTACCCGGAGGGCAGCGAGGTTCCGGTGCCCGAGGGCTGGGGCGGGTTCCGGGTCGTGCCCGAGGCCGTCGAGTTCTGGCAGGGCCACGAGAACCGGCTGCACGACCGGCTGCGGTACGCGGCTCAGGGCGACGGCTGGCGCGTGGAGCGGCTCGCGCCCTGACGCGGGCGGGCCCGGGCATGCAGAAACCCGCGGGCTCGGGTTCCTCCGGAGAGGAGCCGGCCGGACGTACCGGCGAGCCCGCGGGTCGGTGACTGCTTGGGAATTCGGCCGGCGTCATGCCGGCACCGCACAAAGAGTGCGACTGGCAGGCGTCAGCCCGCAGTCACCTCACGCGTCCGGTTTGCATACATCTGTCAAACCACCTCCCTTCTCGTGTGCACCACACATTAGGCAGGCTCCCGGCCCCCCTCAACCCATTTATTTCTCGGTGCGGGCCCGCTCCCCGGCGCTGCGCTCCACACAGAATTCATTGCCCTCGATGTCCGCCAGCAGGAGCCATCCGGTGCCGTCCGGGCGGCGGTGGTCGGCGACCAGCGTGGCGCCCAGGGCGACGAGCCGGTCGGCCTCCTCGTCGCGGGTGCGGTCCTGGGGCTGGAGGTCGAGATGGACACGGTTCTTGACCGACTTCGGCTCCGGCACCGCGACGAACAGGAGCCCGATGCCGTCGGCGGTGACCAGGGCCTCGGGGTCGCCGGGGAAGTCGTCGTCGCTCAGGGTGCCGCCGAGCGCCTCGGCCCAGAAGGAGGCGAGCTTGTGTGCGTCGGAGCAGTCGAAGGTCACATGGCGTACGAGAGAAGTCATGGCCGCCACTATGCGGACGCCGGGTGGTGGCGTCCAGGTGCGGCCGGTAACCGACGTCGGCCGGATGGGATTTCCCCGAAGTCGGTGTGGGATGCGTCACGTTCGAGTTGAATGATCCGACGTGCGTCAGTCCCGCGCGTCAGCCGCGACGCATGCGGCGACCACGTCCTGCAGGGGGTGCCAGGATGAGTACGTCCCGGAGTGAGACCACCAGTGCTCCGGTTCCGGACGGACCCGGCGGCGTACCGGGCGGCGGGCCCGCAGGCAGGGCCGCACCGGAGCCCGGCGGGGACCTCCTCGCCGCGCTGCTCGACGGGATGGACGCGGCGCTCTGCGCGTTCGACGCGGGCGGCGTGGTCACCCACTGGAACCGCGAGGCCGAGCGGATCCTCGGCTGGCCGGCCGAGGAGGCCGTCGGGCGGCACGGATTCGCGGGCTGGGCCGTGCGGGCCGCCGACGCCGACGAGGTACGTGGCCGGATCATGGCCGTCATGGACGCGCCGGGCCGCCAGGTGCACGAGTTCGCCCTGCTGCGCAAGGACGGCAGCCGCGTCCTGGTGCGTACGCAGTCGGCGGGGGTGCGGGGCGCGGACGGCAGCCCGGCCGGGGTGTACTGCGCGTTCAGCGAAGTGCACGCGCAGATCGACCTGGAGCGTGCCATCGCGCTGAGCGAGGCCCTGTCGGAGGACGGGAGCTGGGGAGTCGTCCTGGTCGACGTCGACCTGCGGCCCACCGTCGTCAACGCCTACGCCGCCCGCGCCCTCGGCACCGGGCGCGCGACCCTGCTCGGCCGCCCGCTCGGCGAGCTCATCGTGCGGGGCGTCGAGGAGCTGGAGGGCGCGCTCCAGCACGTCCTGGCCGAGGGTGCCCCGACCGCGCCCACCGAGGTGTGGGTGACGCTGCGCACGGCGGAGGGCGAGCGCCGGCGCTGCTGGCGCAGCGGCTTCCTCAGGCTCGCGTCACCGCTGGCGGAGGAACCCGTGCCGCTCGGAGTCGGCTGGCTCTTCCAGGACGTGACGGACGCCCGGCTCGCCGAACAGGACGCCGACCGGCTCCGCTTCCGCTCCAACCAGCTGCACCGCGCCTCGCGGATCGCCGCCGAGTGCGAGGACCCGATGGAGGCGGTGGCGTCCCACCTGGACTTCGCGCTGGCCGGATTCGCCGACCACGCCCTGGTCGACCTGGCGGTGGGTGAGCGGCTCGTACGGGTCACGGCCACCCCGGCCGGCGCTCCGGGCCCGGCCGCGGCGGTGGCGGGCGGTGGCATCCCGGTCCGCTATCCGGCGGGCCACCCCGCGCTCCAGGCGGTGGACCGGATCGGCTCGGTACGGGCCAGCGCGGGCGCCGGGGCCGAACAGTGGGCGGCCGAGCGCCAGTGGCCTTCGGACGCGGCCCACGCCCTGTGCGCGGTGCTGCGCAGCCGCGGCCGCACCCTGGGCGTGCTCACCTTCCTGCGCGGCCCGTCCCGTCCCGCCTTCGAGCGGCCGGACGCGGTGTACGCGGAGAGTGTGGCGGTGCGGGTGGCGGCGGCGGCCGACCTCGCGCAGACCCTGGGCACCTGACCGTCCCCGGCTCCGCCGGGGTGGGGGTGCGGGGCCGTGCGGCTGGTCGCGCAGTTCTCCCCACCCCGCCCCTTCCCGAGACCCTCCGGGGGAGAGTTCTTCGGCTGCGGACCGTAGGGGCCGCTCGCCCAGTTCCCCGCGCCCCTGAGGGCCTCGCTGCCGGCCCGCGCAGGCATCCTCAGCCCGTCCGGCGTTCGAGGACGAGCGCCCTTGAGGCGCGAACGGGGGTCTGGGGGCGGAGCCCCCAGGGGCACTTCAACCCCCGGAGGGTTGCGGGAAGGGGCGGGGCGGAATCCCGGGGTCTGGGGCGGAGCCCCAGGGGGACCCGGGGCTCAGTGCCGGAAGAAGATGCGGTCGCCGTACTCCGCCATGACCCGCCCGTTCCACTCGTGGCCCCCATCCACGTTCCCCGAACGAAGCAGCGGCGGCTCGATGCCCCGGGCGACCAGCGCCTCGGCGGCCGCCGCCATCGTGGCCTGCATCAACGCACTGGTGACCACGGTGGACGCCGGCGCGAAGGGCGCCTCGATCCCGTCATGGGTCAGCTCCGCGTCCCCCACCGCGATCTTGCTGTCGAGCACGATGTCGCAGTGGTCGCGCAGGAACGTCCCCGACACGTGCCGGGACCTGGTTTCCTCGGCGTACGCCACCGACGTGACCCCGATGACCTTGAGCCCGAGGGCCCGCGCGTTCATCGCCATCTCCACCGGCAGCGCGTTGCGCCCGGACAGGGAGATGATCACGAGGACGTCCCCGGCCTTGGCGGGGCTGGAGTCGAGCACCGCGCCCGCGAGGCCGTCGACCCGCTCAAGGGCGGAGCCGAGCGTGGCGGGCATGACGTCGACGCCGACCACCCCGGGCACCGCGAGCAGGTTCATCAGGGCGAACCCGCCCGCCCGGTAGACCACGTCCTGGGCGGCGAGCGAGGAGTGCCCGGCGCCGAAGGCGAAGAGCCGGCCGCCCGCCTCCACCGTGTCGGCGATCAGTGATCCGGCGGCCGCGACGTTCAGCGACTCCTCGTCCCGCACCCGCCCCAGAAGTCCGATCGCGGCGTCGAAGAACTGACCGGCCAGCTTGCTCTCGCTCATCGCCGAGGACCCTTTCCGGGGTGGGGTAACGACCGTGCGCCGATCACGGTGCGGTCTGGACCTTTCCCCTGTCAATACGGGGCGCGCGGGCATTCGGTCAAGATGGGGAACGGCCGCCGAGGCACGGTTGTCAGCGCTATGCGTCAGAATTGGACGCAGGGCCAGCGGTACGACGTTTTATGTCACAGCATCGAGGGGCACGTATGTCCGGACTGATCGACACCACGGAGATGTATCTCCGCACCATCCTCGAACTCGAAGAGGAGGGTGTGGTCCCCATGCGGGCCCGCATCGCCGAGCGCCTGGACCAGAGCGGCCCGACGGTGAGCCAGACGGTCGCGCGCATGGAGCGCGACGGCCTGGTCCAGGTGGCGGGGGACCGCCACCTGGAGCTGACCGACGAGGGCCGCCGCCTGGCGACGCGCGTCATGCGCAAGCACCGGCTCGCCGAGTGCCTGCTGGTCGACGTGATCGGGCTGGAGTGGGAGCAGGTGCACGCGGAGGCCTGCCGGTGGGAGCACGTCATGAGCGAGGCGGTGGAGCGCCGCGTCCTTGAGCTCCTGCGGCACCCGACCGAGTCCCCGTACGGCAACCCGATCCCGGGTCTCGAAGAGCTCGGCGAGAAGGCCGAGGCGGATGCCTTCCTGGAGGACGGCATCATCAGTCTGGGTGAGCTCGACCCGGGCCCCGAGGGCAAGACGGTGATCGTGCGCCGGATCGGCGAGCCGATCCAGACCGACGCCCAGCTGATGTACACGCTGCGACGGGCGGGCGTGCAGCCCGGCTCCGTGGTGAGCGTGACGCAGTCGCCGGGCGGGGTCCTGGTGGGCAGCAGCGGCGAGGCCGCCGAGCTCGGCGCGGACGTCGCCTCGCACGTCTTCGTCGCCAAGCGCTGAGCCAGGGGCTGGAGCGAGCGCCGGGGCGAGTACGGGTACGAGTGCCGGGCCGGGCGCGTGGAGCCGACGAGGAAGGGCGATGACGGAACGTCATCGCCCTTCGTCCGTAAGGTAGTTGGGCCCCCTTCGCGAAGGGGCGGGAAGCCGGCGGGGAAGGGCGGTTTCCGGGCGGAACAGCAGCGGCCGGGCGGATCGCGTGCGAGGCTGTGGCTTGAGGCATATGACCGCAGAGGCCCGCGGCACGGGAGGGGGCGGCAGCATGATGCCGTTCGAACCACTCGCACCACCGTCGGCACCCCGGCCTGTCCGGGCCTTCGCGCCCGTCCCCGGCCCCCGCTCCCGGGGGCACTGCGGCAAGCCTTCCGGCAAGAGCTTCGGCGACGGCCCGGGAAAGACCAGGGCCCCGGCGCCTCGCGGCGCCGGGGCCTGTCCTCCCCGGTGTCGACCCGGAGCCCCGAGCTCCCAGGGTCGACCCCCGCGGACCGTCTTCCCCGAGCGGCCCGCCTCCCGGAGAAGATCTCCCCTCGGCACGTTCCGTCAATCCTTGAGCGTGGTCACTCGAACGAGGGGTGTTGCGCGAGAGACGCGAGTTTTCGAATAGAGGTTCGATACTCTGCGGTGAACCGACCACTCGGGGGCTGAAGGGGGTGCCAGGGCGCATGGTGCGACGCATCGATGTGACGGGGACCGGCGGGGTTCGCCTCGCCGCCTGGGAGTTCGCGGAGCCGCCCAAGGCCCGCGCGGAGGTCGAACCGGCCCCGGGGGTCTTACTCCTGCACGGGCTGATGGGCCGGGCCTCGCACTGGGCCCCGACCGCCCGCTGGCTCACCGAGAAGCACCGGGCGGTCGCGCTGGACCAGCGCGGCCACGGCCGCAGCGACAAGCCGGCGGACGGCCCGTTCACCCGCGAGGCATATGTGGCGGACGCCGAGGCGGCCGTGGAGCAGCTGGGTCTGGCCCCCGTCACCCTCATCGGCCACTCCATGGGCGCCCTCACCGCCTGGCAGCTCGCCGCGAAGCGGCCCGACCTGGTCCGGGCGCTCGTCATCTGCGACATGCGGGCCTCCCCGCTCGGCGCGGCCTCCCAGCGCGAATGGCAGGACTGGTTCAAGGCCTGGCCGCTGCCCTTCGCCACGCTCGCCGACGTACGCAGGTGGTTCGGCGAGGACGACCCCTGGGTCGAGCGGCCCAGCCCCGCACGGGGCGAGTTCTTCGCCGAGGTCATGGCCGAGCGGGCCGACGGCTGGCGCCCGGTGTTCTCCCGCCGCCAGATGCTGACCTCCCGCGAGACGTGGGTGTACGACGCGCACTGGGAGGAGCTGGCGCTGGTCGACTGCCCCGCGCTGGTGGTGCGGGGTCTGGACGGCGAGCTCGGCCGCGCGGAGGCCCAGGAGATGGTGCGGGTGCTGCCGCGCGGGCAGTACGCGGAGGTGGCCGATGCGGGCCACCTCGTCCACTACGACCAGCCCGAGGGCTGGCGCACCGCGATCGAGCCCTTCCTCGACGGGGTCCTCACCCCGTGACCCCGGCCCGTGCGGGCGCCTCCTGCCTCGGCTCCGCCGGATGGTCGGTGGGGGCCGTGCGCGGCTGGTCGCGTAGTTCCCCGCGCCCCCTAAACCCGATTGCGTCCGCGGGCCGTGGGGCCCGTTCGCACAGTTCCCCGCGCCCCTAAAGGCCTGGTGTGGGGCAGCGTCGAGCCTTTCAGCCGTCATGGGGGTCCCCTGGCCCTTGAGGCCTTGGGGAAGATCGAGGACGAGCGCCCTCAAGGCGCGAACGGGGTCCAGGGCGGAGCCCCAGGGGGCGGGGTCACCCCGAGCTGACCGCCGAGAGGATTTCCGGCAGGCGGGCAGCCGTGCGCGGTGCGGCCACCTTCAGGCCCGCCCAGCACAGGAGCGCCCCGTACACCGCCCCCAGCGGCAACAGCAGCCACAGGCTCGCGTGGCTGCCGGACACATGCAGCCAGATCGCCAGCGCGATCATCGGCGCGCAGAGCACCGCACCCGACAGCATCCCGCCGAAGATGGACAGGGCCGCGATGCCGCCCTGCCCCGGCGCCACGTTCTTGCGGCTGTCCTGCGGGATCGAGTACGCCAGCGTCGCCGACGCCACCGAACCCGTCGCCAGCATCGCGCCGAGCAGCGAAAGGGCGAGCCCGATGACCTCGGGCAGCTTCGCCCAGTCGCCGAGCATGCCGGCCGTCACCGCGGCCACGAGCAGCGTGTACGGAAGCGTCACGAGCAGCAGCGCCAACGCCCGGGCGCGCAGCTCCAGATAGGCGTCCCGGGTGGAGGAGATCGTCTGGAGCACCATCCAGAACGCCGAGGTGTCCTGCCCGAACTGGTTGTACATCTGCACGCCGAGCATGCCGGTGGCGAAGCAGGCGAAGTAGACGGTGCCGTTGCCCTGGAGGGCGTTGAAGACCGGCACGATCAGGCCGACCGCCAGCGAAGTCACCCACGCCGCCTTGGTCTTGGGGTCCCGCCAGGCGTAACGCAGCGTGCGCAGCATCACCGTGCCGGTACGGCCCTCGGGGAGCAGTGCGGTGAGGCCCTTGCCGGTGGACTCCTTGCGGGAGGCGTCGGACGCGGCGAGCGTGGAGCCGTCCGGCGTGGTCATCAGCTTCACGAGGGAGCGCTGCCACGCGTACAGGAGCAGCCCCAACGCCCCGATGCTGAGCAGGAGTTGGGCGATCGCGCGGCCGTACGCGCCCTCGCCCGCCGAGTCCACCGCGCCGATCGCGGAGGCCGGCGGCAGCCAGCGCACCACGCGCGCCACCGGGTCGAGCGCGGACAGACCGCCGGAGTCGCCGAGCCGCTGGGCGCCGAAGTTCACGAACTGCATGCCGACCGCGATGACCAGGCCGCTCAGGACCGCGAGGTCGCGGCCCTTGCGGGAGGTCAGCAGGCGGGTGTTGGCGGCGGCCACCGCGCGGGCCAGCGCCAGGCACACGAGCAGCGCGAGCGGCACGGCGACCACGGCGACCAGGGCCGCGCCCGTCCCGTGCGCCGAGGTGATCGCCGCGCCGAGTACCAGGCAGAGCGTGAACAGCGGACCGATGCCCACGAGCGACGCCACGAGCAGCGCGCCGACCAGGGGCCGGGGCCGCAGCGGCAGCATGACCAGCCGGGTCGGGTCGAGCGTCTCGTCGCCACTGGGGAAGAACAGCGGCATCACGGTCCAGCCGATCGCCATCAGCGCCACGACGAGGACCGCCACGGTCCCGGCGTGTGCGTTGCCGCGCAGCGCGATCAGGCCGATCAGTTGCAGCGCCGCGAAGAGCAGGACGAGTACCGCCGAGGTGATGTAGGCGGCCCGGCGCCCACCGGACTGCCGCAGTCCGTTCCTGAGCAGCGACAGCTTGAGGCGTACGAAGACGGGTGTCAGGGCGGAGGCGCTCGGAGAGGCCGCCGGGACGCTCCGGGAAGTCGAGGTCACCGGGTACCGCCGCCGAGCCAGTCCAGGGAGTCCCCGGTGCTGCGCCCGCCGGCGCCGACGAGTTCGAGGAAGGCGTTCTGGAGCGAGGGCGCGTCGCCGCGCACCTCGGCCAGGGTGCCCTGGGCACGGATGCGGCCCGCCGCCATCACGGCGACCCAGTCGCACAGCGACTCGACGAGTTCCATGACGTGGCTGGAGAAGACGACGGTGGCGCCGGAGGCGGTGTAGCGCTCCAGGACGCCCCGGATCGTCTGGGCGGACACCGGGTCGACACCCTCGAACGGCTCGTCCAGGAAGAGGACTTCGGGGTTGTGGAGCAGGGCCGCGGCGAGCCCGATCTTCTTGCGCATGCCGGTCGAGTAGTCGACGACCAGCTTGTGCTGGGAGCCCGCGAGGTCCAGTACGTCCAGGAGTTGGGACGCCCGCTTGTCGACCTCGGCGCCGGGCAGCCCGCGCAGCCGGCCCGAGTAGCCGAGCAGCTCGCGCCCCGACAGGCGCTCGAACAGGCGCAGCCCCTCCGGGAGTACGCCGATGCGGGACTTCACCGCGACCGGGTCCTGCCACACGTCGTGCCCGGCGACCTCGACCGTGCCCTGGTCGGGCCTGAGCAGCCCGGTGACCATGGACAGGGTCGTGGTCTTGCCCGCCCCGTTCGGGCCGACCAGACCGATGAACTTGCCCGCGGGCAGCTCCAGATCGATCCCGGCGACGGCGATCTGCTCACCGAACCGCTTCCACAGTCCCTGCACGCGGACGGCGGGCGGCGCCGTACGCGCTCCGCCCGCCGTGTCCGCGGTTCCTTCGAATGCCTGGTCCGGCATGGCCGTGCCTCTCATCCCCGTGATGGTGCCTACGGGGACACCATAGGAGCCGGGGGCGGGCGCCGCGCCAGGGCCGTGCGCCCCGGGCCCGCTCCGCGGGACAGAACCCAGGGGCCCGGACAGAACCCAGGGCCCGGACAGAACCCAGGGCCCGGACAGGACCTAGGGGCGGCGGGCCCTCGCGTCGGCGGCTTCGCGGCCGCAGGCGTAGGCGAGGGGGCTGATCAGTTCCTCCGCGTCGGGCAGCCAGCGGTTGGCGGGGGTGGGGCGGCGGGCCCACTGCACCGCGCCCGAGCCGCCGATCCGGGTCGGCGGGGCCGCCACATAGTCGCCCTCGCCCCGGGTGATCAGGTCCACCGAGGCGGGCACCCATCCCAACTTCCGTACCAGATCCGGGACTTTGGCCCCCGCGCCCGGCAGCACGAAGAACAGCATCCGGCGGTCGGGGGTGCAGGTGACCGGGCCGAGCGTCAGCTCCATCCGCTCCATGCGGGCAAGGGCCAGGAATCCGGCCGACTCGGGTACGTCGATGGCGTCGAAGGTGCGCCCGGTGGGAAGCAGGATCGAGGCCCGGGGACTCTTGGACCACAGCCGGCGGGCCGCGACCGCGCTGCCGGTGGCCTGGGTCGCCCAGTCCGGCCGGGCGGGGTGCGCACCCGGTTTCGGGCACGCCGTGTCACCGCACGAGCAGCGCTCGACCCCCTCGTCGGCCTCCAGGGACGTGCCCGGGAAGACGTCCCAGTGCCGCTCCTCCGCGTACCGGACGGCGCTGTCCAGGAGTTGTTCGCCGCGCTGCTGGGGGATCTGTGCGGATTCCGTGTCCGTGCCCGTGCCTGTGATGGTTTCTTCCACGACGCTCTCAACTGTGCCCACCACCGACGGTTACGGGCGCGGCGTCCGTGGGATCAGCGGTACCGGTCCCGCACATGGGGCGCATGGGTGCATGGGCGGGGGCGCGCGTGCGGCCGTGCTGCGGCGGCAGGGTAGCCATATGCGGGGGAAGCACACAGGAATGCTGGCAATGACGCCATATTCCGGATAACGCTCGTTTCTCTGCATATTCGCGGGGCAATGATCAGGGTGCTGATCACTGCCGCTCCAGGGGGTTCACATGGCAGCCAGGCCGCTCGTCGCCCGCCAGCCCAATGAAAGGCTCCAGGCGCTCATCCAGGAAGCCGGGTGTTCCAACGCCGGTCTCGCCCGTCGAGTGAACATGGTCGGCGCGGAGCGCGGCCTCGACCTCCGTTACGACAAGACGTCCGTCGCCCGCTGGCTGCGCGGCCAGCAGCCGAGGGGGCGGGCACCCGGGATCATCGCGGAGGCGCTCGGCCGAAAACTGGGCCGCACGGTCACGATCGACGAGATCGGGATGGCCAACGGCAAGAACCTGGCGTCGGGCGTGGGCCTTCAGTTCTCGCCCACCGTGCTCGGCGCGATCGAGCAGGTCTGTGAGTTGTGGCGCAGCGATGTGGGCCGCCGTGACTTCCTCACCGGTTCCACCGTGGCCGCCTCCGCGCTCGTCGAGCCCAGCCGGGACTGGTTGATCACGGGGGCCGACGCGCAGGTCGCGCGCAACGCCGGGCAGCGGGTCGGCGCCGCCGACGTCGAGGCCGTCAAGGCGATGACGGACGCCCTGGTGCGGCTGGACCACCAGTTCGGGGCGGGCCATGTGCGGCCCGTCGTCGTGCACTATCTGAACAGCGTGGTATCCGGGCTGCTCGCCGGCTCCTACCGGGAGTCCGTGGGGCGGCAGTTGTTCGCGGCGGTGGCCCGGCTCACCGAGCTCGCCGGATACATGGCGGTCGACACCGGCCAGCCGGGCCTGGCCCAGCGCTACTACATCCAGGCGCTGCGGCTCGCCCAGGCCGCCGACGACCGGGGATACGGCGGCTATGTGCTCGCCGCGTCCATGAGCCACCTGGCCGCCCAGCTCGGCAACCCGCGCGAGATCGCCCAACTGGCGCGCGCCGCACAGGAAGGCGCCCGCGGCCGGGTCACCCCGCGCGCCGAGGCGATGTTCTACGCGGCCGAGGCGCGCGGCCACGCCCTGCTCGGCGACGCCCGGACCTGCCAGGCGGTCGCGGGCCGCGCGCTGACCGCCCTGGAGGCCGCGGACCCCGAGTCCGGCGACGACCCGAGCTGGATCGCGCACTTCGACCACGCCTACCTCGCGGACGAACTCGCCCACTGCCACCGGGACTTGGGCCAGTCCGAGGCGGCGGCCAGGCGGGCCGAGGAGTCGCTGGCCGGGCACCCCGAGACCCGGGCCAGGCGCCGCGCCATCGGGCTCGTCCTGCTCGCCACCGCACAGGTCCAGCAGCGCGAGGTCGAGGAGGCGTGCGCGACCGGCACCCGCGCGGTCGAGCTCCTGGCCACCCTGCGTTCCAACCGGGGCGCGGACTACCTGGAGGACCTCCAGGTGCGCCTGGAGCCGTACGGGGACGAGCCCGCGGTCCGCGAGTTCGGCGAGCGTCTGGAGGTCCAGGCGGCCTGAGCGGGCCGAACGTGGAGGGTTGAGGGAGGGCTTGGCAAGGGCGTGGGGGTACCCGGTAGCGTGAACCGACGATTCCGTAGGTCCACGTACAGGAGTTCCGGTGACGCAGCAGAGCCGACAGGGTGACGAGCCGCAGCTTCCGGCTGTACGGCCCGCGCACGAGGGCGTCGTGCTGCCCGCCGACGGAAGCGGCCCCCGCGCCGGGGAGCCGCTGCCGGCGCCGCCCGGAGCCCAGCCGTGGGGGCAGCCCTGGGGCCCGCAGGGTCAGGCCGCGCCGCCGCAGGGCCCGGCCACCTTCGGTCAGCCGCTGCCGCCCGAGAGCAACGGCCGGGACGCGGAGGCGACCCAGTACATCGCGCCCGTGCCGGGCCACGCGGGCAGCGAGGCCACCCAGTACCTGGCCCCCGTACCGCCCGGCAACGGGGACTCCGACGCGACCCAGTACATCGCCCCGGTGCCGGGCGGCGCGGGCAACTCCGGCAGCGAGGCGACCCAGTACATCGCGCCCGGTGGCGCGGGGGGCTTCGGGAGCGAGGCCACGCAATACATCGCCCCGGTGCCGGGCGGCGCCGGGAACTCCGGCAGCGAGGCCACGCAGTACATCGCGCCGGTGCCGGGCGGCGCGGGCAACTCCGGTAGCGAGGCCACGCAGTACATCGCGCCCGTGACCGGCGGCCCCGGCGCGCTGCCGCCCGAGCACACCGATGGTCCGACCCGCTTCGCCGGGGCGCAGGCCCCCGGTCAGAACGCCGACCCCACCCAGGTGCTGCCGCCGGTGCCCCCGGCCCCGCAGGACGCCCCGTACGGGATACGCCCGGGAGCGCCGGGGGACCGGCCGCCGCCCGCCGAGTTCGACAGCCTCTTCCGTGCCGACGGTGCGCCCCAACAGGCCACCGGCAGCGCGCAGTTGCCCCGGTTCCAGCCCTCGGTACCGCTGAACCGCTCCCAGCAGCAGCCGTACCAGCCGACGCAGGCGGGACAGGGCACGGCCGGGCAGTTCCAGGCGCCGCCGCCCTACCAGGAGCCGCCCGCGCAGCAGTCCGGGTACGAGCCGGAGCAGCCGCGGCGGCGCAAGTCGCCGGTCGGGCTCATCGCGGCCGTGGTGGTGGGCTGCGCGGTGATCGGGCTCGGCGCGGGCGCGCTGCTCAGCGGCGGCGGTGACGACAAGAAGGACGACAAACAGCCCGCGGCGGCCAGTTCGCCCGCCACCGGCGACGGCGGCGACAAGAAGGACGCCGCGGCGGACCCCGCCAAGGCGCAGGCCGACGCGCTCGACAAGCTGCTCGCCGACAGCGGCAGCAGCCGGGACACGGTGATCGGCGCGGTCGCCGACATACGCCGCTGCGACAAGCTCGACCAGGCCTCCGCGTCCCTGCGCGGCGCCGCCAAGCAGCGCGCCGACCTGGTGACCCGGCTCGGCGGCCTCGGTCTCGACAAGCTGCCCGAGCACGACCGGCTCGCCAGTGCCCTCACCAAGGCCTGGCAGTCCTCGGCCTCGGCCGACAGCCACTACGCGGCCTGGTCGGACGCGCTGGCCGGGGACAAGGGCAAGAACTGCAAGGACGGGCACGCCAAGCGGACCAAGGACGCGGGCGCCGGCGACAAGGCCAGCGGCGAGGCGACCAAGTCCAAGCAGGAGGCGTCCGGCCTGTGGAACGCCATCGCGACGAAGTACGGCCTGACCAAGCGGGCGGCCACCCAGCTCTGAGGAGCCGCCCCCGGGGGCGGCCGGGTCAGCCGTTGGCCGCGGACGTCTCCAGGGTCGAACCGACGTCCGTGAAGCCCTTCTTGAGGGAGACCAGGCGGCCCTCGCGCACCACCTGGAAGGTGACCTGGCGGTTCACGATGCGCGGGAAGTCCGGCGCCGCCAGCATGTCCTCGAAGCGCCAGCGCAGCTCGGGCGTCAGCCCGCCGGTGTCGACGATCACGCCCTTGTTGAGGGTGCGCACCACGTCCACCGCGCGGACCGAGTCCTGCCCGATCGACTCGATGAGCTTCTTCAGGACCGTGTACGCGATCCATGCGGTCTGGACGGCCGGGTCGGCCGCGTCGATGTCGTTGTCCCCGAAGGCCTGCTCGCGGATGACCTTCTTCATCGGGTCCCAGCGCGGATCGTCGCCCTCCGGGTACCAGCCGGTGACGTAGGCGCCCTCGAAGGGGCCGTCCTTGCCGCCGGTGCGGTCGATCAGCGGCTGGCCGATCGAGCCGATCACGGAGGCGACCCGCACCTTCTGCCCGTCGC
This sequence comes from Streptomyces sp. CB01201, assembly GCF_002803085.1. Classification (GTDB taxonomy): domain Bacteria; phylum Actinomycetota; class Actinomycetes; order Streptomycetales; family Streptomycetaceae; genus Streptomyces; species Streptomyces hundungensis. The sequence goes on from NZ_NNBJ01000002.1 coordinate 402,115, forward strand.
TCTCGACCCGCCGGAAGGAGTCGAAGAACGTCTCGGTGCGGTCGCCGAGCACGGCCGTCACACAGCCCTTGCCGGCCTTCTGCGCCGCGGCCCTGGGCCCGATCCGGCCGACGAGCGCGGGATCGGCCCCGGCCTGCGCGAGCGCGCGCCGGGCCTCGGCCGTGTAGTCGCCGGCGTCCTCGGTCGTACGGATGTCGGCGACGGGCCCGCGGTGCGCGGCGAGCAGTCCGGCGTTCAGGACGGTCGGCAGCACGTCGCCCGCGATGGTGTCGGGCCGCACCAGGGAGACCTGTTCGCAGTCCTGGGCCAGCTGCCGGCCGCTGCCCGCGATCAGGGCGGCCTGGCCGCCGTTGACCGGGTAGGACAGGGCGCTGGTGAACTCCTGGTCGGATATGCCGTATCCGCCGAGGTAGGGGATGCCGGCCACTTCGAGCGGGGGCAGGAAGGCGCTGCCGTACTGGCTGTAGGAGCCGACGACGGCGACCGCCTTCTCCTTCACCGCCCGCCGCGCGCAGTCCGAGGCGCCGGCCGGGGTGTTGTGCTCGTTGCAGGTCAGGACGTTCAGCTCATGGCCGTCGATGCCGCCGCTCGCGTTGACCCAGCGGGCGAACGCCTTGGCCATGGCGGGCATGCCGGGCACGTTGGTCGCGGAGGTGCCGTCGGGTGCCCAGGTCATGACGGTGATGGGCTCCCTGGAGCCCCCCGCGACCCCAGGGAGCACACCGCAGCCGGTCAACAGGCCCGCTCCGACCGCCGAACACGCGGCGAACACGGTGGCCGTCGTGCTGATCGAACTGATCGAGCGGCGGAGCCGGGTCGAGCCCCGGGGACGCTGCCCTCCGTAACCGGTCATGTGCCCACACACTTCCGCCTCACGGGTAACGGCGAAGTGAGCGCGCTTCAACCGAGGGTGACGCCCAAGTGAATTGCGGGGGCCGGTCGGGCGGCCGCGGTGGGGAACGTACGATCGAAAACGTGCAGCAAGGTTCAGCAAGCCCTTCCCGTCGCGGCCGTCGCTCCTCCACCATGGGCGGCATGCCGTTGAATGACATGCCGTGGTGGCGCTGGCGTACGAACGTACGGTCCGCGCTGCACATGCTCTCCGACCCCGTCTTCCACGAGGAGACCTGGGCGGCCGGGCGCGAGGGGTACGGGGACGTCACCGACGCCGTGTACCGCCTGGTCGAGGACACCTGGCTGGACAACTGGTCGGCCGAGAAGTACGTCGGCACGATCTTCCGGGACTCCGGCGAGGCGGCCCTGGTCGACCTCGCGGTGCTGCGGGTGCTGCGCATCATGCACCAGGTCGGCGCCGACGCCCCCGTCTCCGCCTACCTCGCCCACCACGCCTGGCCCGAGGCGGTGCGAGCGGCGCGCGAAGCACATGTGCGGCTCGCGCAGAGTGACGGCGAGGACCCGGACGCGCCGCCGCGCTCCCTGGAGGTGCTGAGCATCCTGACCCGCTCGGCCTGAGGTCCGGATCCTGGGCCGGGGGCCGCCGGGGGTGCCCGGTTGTGGCATCCTGCCTGGATGACCGACCAGTACGTCCTCACGCTCTCCTGCCCGGACAAACAGGGCATCGTGCATGCCGTGTCGAGCTATCTGTTCATCACGGGCTGCAACATCGAGGACAGTCAGCAGTTCGGCGACCGCGACACCGGCCTCTTCTTCATGCGGGTGCACTTCTCGGCCGAGGCCCCGGTGACCGTCGACAAGCTGCGCGCCAGCTTCGCGGCCGTCGGCGACTCCTTCCAGATGGACTGGCAGATCCACCGCCCCGAGGAGCGGATGCGGATCGTCCTGCTGGTGTCGAAGTTCGGCCACTGCCTGAACGACCTCCTGTTCCGCTCCAAGTCCGGCGCGCTGCCGGTGGAGATCGCGGCGGTCGTCTCCAACCACACCGACTTCGCCGAGCTGGTCGCCTCCTACGACGTGCCCTTCCACCACATCCCGGTCACCCAGGACACCAAGGCCGAGGCCGAGGCGCGCCTGCTGGAGCTGGTGCGCGCGGAGCGCGTCGAACTGGTGGTGCTCGCCCGGTACATGCAGGTGCTCTCGGACGACCTGTGCAAGGAGCTCAGCGGGCGGATCATCAACATCCACCACTCGTTCCTGCCGAGCTTCAAGGGCGCCAAGCCCTACCACCAGGCGCACGCGCGCGGCGTGAAGCTGATCGGCGCGACCGCCCACTATGTGACGGCCGACCTCGACGAGGGGCCGATCATCGAGCAGGAGGTGGAGCGCGTCGGCCACGACGTCACTCCGGCCCAGCTCGTCGCGATCGGCCGGGACGTCGAATGCCAGGCGCTGGCGCGCGCCGTGAAGTGGCACGCGGAGCACCGCATCCTGCTCAACGGGCGCCGCACGGTCGTGTTCGCCTAGTCCCCGCGCCCTTCGGCGTCACAGCCTGCTCAGGGACGCGGCCGCGAACAGCACATCGCTGATGGCCTCGCGGTCGCCGAGCTGGCCGACGGCCGCCTCCTGGGGTGAGACATGGCCCGCGGCCAGCTTGCAGAACTCCACGCCGTCCAGGGCCACATGGGCCACCTCGTGGTCGGCCGAGGCGAGGGCGGCCGGTGAGTCGAGCGCGATCAGCCAGTTCCCGCCGCCCACGCCCTCGATCTCCAGCCGCAGCGAGCGGCCCGGTGAGCCCGCCGTGACCAGACCGCGCGGCGGCGAGGCGAGCCCCGCCCGGCGGCGGCCGGCCAGAGTGGCGGGCAGGATGCGGGCGGCCAAGTCGATCATGCCGTGCAGGTGTGTCCCGGACGGCGGGTCGTACGGGTAGTCCACCGCCTCGGCGATGTCGCCCGCGTGGATCCAGCACTCGAAGGCGCGGTCGAGCATCGCGTCCTGCAACGACAGCGCGAACTCCCCGTAGGAAACGGCCAGTTCGGCCGCGCCGCGGCCCGCGAACGACACCGTGCGGATCAGGGTGTGGGACTGCTCGCGCCACGGCTCGCGGACCGTGCGCGTCAGCGGATAGCGCCCGGCCCGCCACAGGGCCTCGGTGCGTGCGGTGGGGCCGCCCGCCGCCTCCTCGGGGTCGAGCGGCACCGGCTCGTCCAGGCCGAGCGCGGTCGCCACCAGTGCGTCGACGGCCATCAGATGCCCGATCACCCCGGCGACCGTGGTGCGGCGACTGGCCCGCCGCTCCTCCTCGAACCACTTGAGGCGCACCGGCGCGTGCCACTCGGCGTCCCCGAAGTCATTGAGCAGGGCGTCGAGCCGGGCGGCCTCCGCGTCGTACGGCGCCGCCCACCCGGGCACCGGGATGCGGGCCGGGCGGCGGCCGAGGCAGTTCTCCAGGACGCGGGTGCGCAGCATCGGGTCCAGGTCGAGGCTGCGCTCGGTGTGCAGCAGGCCCACCGCGTCCCGCAGCCGCAGCGCCTCGTCGGCACAGGGCGCGCACTCGGTGAGGTGCGCCTCGACGGCGTCGGTCTCCTCGGTGGAGCACGCGGCGAGCGCCCAGGCGCCGAGCAGCGACTTCAGCACGGTGTGCGAGGGCGGCTCCGCGCCGGGCGCGAGGTCTGGTGGAACGGGTTCGGGCACCGAGGCTTCCGGCTCTGCCGACGACGGCGATGTCGATGTCGATGACGGTTCGGGGTCCGGCGGGGGCGGGGTCTCCGGCTCGGGGTTCGGGCCGGCCCGGCGGTCGGGGCTCGCCGGGGCGCCACGGCCGCCCTCGCGCGGCGCGGGCACGAACCTGCCGGAGCCGGACCGGCCGCCCGCCAGGTCGTCGCCCGCCAGGTCGTCGCCCGCGGCGCGCGGCGAGGGTATGCGCGGGGTGTTCTCGTCGTCGGGCGCCGGCTCGCCCTGCTCCATGGGCCCGGTCACCAGGCCCGCCCGTATCCGGGCGGTGCGGCTCCCTCCGGCGGCCGGATGTTGGCCGAGGAGAGCAGTTGCAGGCCGAGCCGCAGACGCCGGCGCGCCTCGTCCTCGGTGATGCTGAGGTCGGCGGCGGCCTGCCGGTAGTCCCGGCGCTGGAAGTAGGCCAGCTCCAGGGCAGCGCGCAGCGGGGCGGGCATCGACGTCACGATGTAGTCGGCGCGGGCGGCCGCCGAGGCCCGGCGCACCTTCTGCTCCAGCTCCTCGGTGGAGCCCAGGCCGCTCTCCTCGTACGAGGACGTCTCGTCCTGGCGCAGCCGCTGCACGGCCTGGCGCTGGGTCAGCTTGGCGACCCAGGAGCGCATCGAGCCCTGCTTGGGGTCGTAGGCGTCCGGGTTCTCCCAGACGTAGCCGAAGACCTCGCGGGTGATCGCGTCCGCCGCGCCCTCGTCGCTGAGCACGCGGTGCGCGAGGCTGTGCACCAGGGAGGCGAACCGGTCGTACAGCTCGCCGAGGGCGGCGGCCTCGCCGCGCGCGAGTCGCTGCTGCATCCGGCGGTCCCACCGAGGTGGTGCGTCCTTCGGCATAGGCTCCCCAACCCTGTCGTTCCCCGTGTGTGCCCCTGTGCGCCCGTCTCTGCGTACCTACGAATGTAATGCGACGGGCTGACAATGCACGGAGGTTTGCACCAAGTACGCCCTCACTGCGCCGCCAGGTGATAAAGGCGGTGTTTCGCGAGGGTGGGCATGGGCAGCCGCGCAGGATGGGGGCACGGCAGCACAGAGAGGGACCGGTGGCGTGACGCTGAGAGTGGACGAGTCCGTACAGGGCACGTGGACGGTGCTGCGGGTCAGTGGCGAGCTGGACCTGGTGACCTCGCCGGGCCTGCGCCGCCAGGTGCACGCCGTGGTCGCCGACGGCCGCCGCGATCTGGTCCTCGACCTGTCCGGGGTGCTGTTCTGCGACTCCATCGGGGTGGGCGTGCTGATCGCGTCCCGCCGCCTGATGCGCTCCTGCCAGGGCCGGCTGCGGCTCATACTGCCCGCGCGCGGGGCCCTGGACGGCAGCCATGTGAACAAGGTGCTCGCCGCGCTCGGCGTGCGCCGCCTCTTCGAGGTGTACGGGGATGTGGGTTCGGCCGCCGACGACCTGGCCGAACCGATCTCGGCATAGCCCGCGCTCCGCGTGGCACGCCTGGTGGTAACCCCCTCGTCCGGGCGCCACGAGTCGTACGCTCCCGACATGGACAGTATGGACAGTCCCGAGAGTGCGGAATACGAACGCCGGGTGGCCGCGAGGTTCGCCTCCTTCGACCAGGACGGCAACGGCTGGATCGACCGCGAGGACTTCTCGACGGCGGCCAAGGCGTTGCTCGCCGAGTTCGGCACCACCGCCCGCTGCGACCGGGGGCAGGCGCTGTACGGCGGCGCGGAGGCGATGTGGCAGGGCCTCGCCGGCATCGCGGATGTGGACGGGGACCAGCGGGTGACCCGGCAGGAGTTCGTGGGCGGTGCCCTCAAACGGCTGCGGGACCGCACCACCGGGTTCACCGAGATCGCCCGCCCGTTCCTGCACGCCGCGTTCGCGGTGGCCGACACGGCCGGCGTCGGCACGGTGGCCGTGCCCGACTGCGAGCGCGCGCTGCGGGCCCTCGGCGTCTCGCCCCGGGCCGCCGCCGAGGCGGCCGTGGCCCTGGACCGGGACGGCGACGGCCGCATCACGGAACCGGACGCGGTCGCCGCCTTCGCCGCCTACTTCACGACGATGCCCTAGGCCGCCCGGCGCCCGGCGCTCAGTGCCAGTTCCAGTCGATCAAGGTGCGCAGGGTGTCCGCGTGGAAGTCCGGGAAGTCCATGGGCACCACGCCCAGATGCGTCCGCTCGCCCAGGCGTGCGTTCAGATAGCTCTGGACGCCCGGCATGATCGCGTCCGCGTTCACCTTCGGCCAGCCGCCGCCCGCGTAGCTGGTGAAATTGATGTAGAGCTGGGCCGAGTCCTGGTCGTAGAAGGCGTTGTCGAACTGCTGGGTCACCTTGGCCGTCTTCTTGGACGGCCAGGAGAGGCCCTGGTAGACGTCCTGGAGCCGGATGTACTGGTTGGACAGGAAGTCGTTGTCGCCGCCGGGCCATTGGAGCACCGGCCAGTCGTTGTCGAACTGGGCGAGGAGCACGATTTTGCCGCGCGCCTCGCCGAGGGTGGGCACCCGGTCGGTCAGCAGGAAGCGCGAGCGCCAGCCCTTCTGGTCGAGGTACACGTTGAGCACGTTCTTGAAGTTCGCGCCGACGTCGTTGCTCGTGCCGTTCTCCTTCTTCAGCCGCATCAGCAGGACTTCGCCGGGATGGCCGTCGAGGAAGGCCGCGCTCTGGGTGAGCACGTCGCCGAACGTCATGCCCTGGTAGAAGGCGGCGTGGTAGATCCCGAACGCGTCGTTCAGATGGCCTTCGAGCCCGTTGGCGCGGATGTCGAAGAAGCGGATGCCCTGCTGCAACTGCTGGGTCAGTCCCCAGTTCTGGGTGTGCGACCACTCGGTGCCGTTGTTCGGGTTCGTACAGCAGGAGTCGTGCGTTCCGGGGATCGTCATGCGCAGCAGGGAGCGGCTGTCGGGCAGTGCGGCCATCCAGTTCGCGGGGTCCGCGCCCGCCCGCGGCAGCACGGCCGCGTGGGCGGTCGCCGGGAGCAGCGCCGTGGTGGACAGGGCGGCGGCGCCGAGTATGAGGCGGCGGCGGGAGAGTTCCATCGGTCACGTCCTCGTGGGGGAGTGGCGGGGCGCAGAGGTCATGCCCCGCCGAACCGCTCGCGCAACTTGTATTTCAGGACCTTCCGCAGCGCCTCGTTCCTCGGCAGCGCCTCCACCACCTCAAGCCGCTCGGGCAGCTTGTGCACCGAGAGCCCCTGGGAGCGCAGGTACGAGGTCAGCTCCGGCAAGGTCAACCCGGCTGCTCCCGGCGGCTGTTCGACGACCGCGCAGACCAGTTCGCCGCGCTCGGGGTCGGGCAGGCCGACCACGGCCGCGTCGCCCACCGCCGGATGGGTGTGGAGCAGGTCCTCGATCTCCTTGGCGGAGATGTTCTCGCCCTTGCGGATGATGATGTCCTTGATCCGCCCGGTGAGAACGAGGTGCCCGGTCTCCCGCACGTGTCCCACGTCGCCGGTGATCAGGAACCCGTCCGCGTCGAAGACGCCCTTCGACTGGGCCGGGTCGAGATACCCCTGGCACACCGCCTCGCCGCGCAGCCGCACCTCGCCGTCCACCCCGTACGGCAGCGGCGCGCCCGACTCGTCGGTGATGCGGATCTCCATGCCGGGCGGGGGGCAGCCCTCGGTGGTGGCCAGGTGTTCGGCGGTGTCGTCGGGGGCGCCCATCGTGATCATCGGGACCTCGGTCATGCCGTACCCGTGGGTGAGCTGGACGCCCATCTCCCGCACGACCGCGTGGTAGACCTCGGGCGGCTTGGGCGCTCCGCCGCCCGCGAGCAGCCGCAGGGTGGGGATGACCTTCTCGCCGGGCCGCTTGCGCTGCTCGGCCAGGAACATCGAGTAGAACGCGGTCGAGCCGCCGGCCACCGTCACGCCGTGGCGCCGGTACTCCGCCAGCGCGTCCGGCAGCGCGAAGTGCTCGAACATCACGGCGGGGAAGCCGTAGAGCAGCAGCATCACCGTGTAGTCGGGTCCGGCTATGTGGGCGAACGGGAAGGCCATCGAGCCGACGTCGGCGTCCGAGAGGCGCAGGGCGTGCGCCAGGCACGAGCCGCCGGCGATCAGTGAACGGTCGGTGTGCAGCACGCCCTTGGGGTCGGAGGTGGTGCCCGACGTCCAGTAGATCCAGCGCACGGAAGTGCCGTCGGACGGCGGTGGCGGCAGCACGTCCGGTTCACCGTAGGGCAGTTCGCCGTACGCCTCGAAGATGCCGCGCGCGCCGAGGCGCCGGGCCATGGCGGTGTGGTCGAAGCCCCGCCACACGCCCGGCACGGCGAAGAACTCCGCCTTCGACTCGCGCAGCGCGAAGCCCACCTCGCGGTCCCGGTAGAACGGGATCACCGGCGACTGGACGGCGCCGAGCCGGGCCAGGGCGAAGGACAGGACGGCCGTCTCGATGCGGGTCGGCAGCTGCCAGGCGACCACGGTCCCGGGCCGCACCCCCATCCCGTACAGGCCTGCCGCCACCCGCTCGCAGCGCTCGCGCAGGGCGCCGAAGGCGAGGGAGCGGTCGCCCTGGAGCAGGACCGGGCGGTCCGGGGTGAGGCCGGCGCGGCGCTCGATCAGCTCCCAGAGCGTGCCCGAGGAGTCCAGTGCGTGTGCGGTATCGGTCATGCCGAGCCCCCCGGGGTCCTGCCGCTCCGTAACTGACGGGCAGTCAGATATGGCGGAGAGCGTAGGCCCCCGCTCCTTGCTGGTCCAGAGGCGCGGGGGCTAGCCTGCGATCTGACGGAGCATCAGATACAGGGGAGGGGCCATGGCCGAACAGCCGCGGATCGCCGGGCGGCGCCGCCCGAGGGCTCGGCCCCGGCCGGGCCCGCCGAGGGGGGCCGCGCATCCCGGGGAGCGCCGATGGACCTGACGTACACCGAGGAGGAGGAGGCCTTCCGGGCCGGGCTGCGCGCCTGGCTGAGCCGCGCTCTTCCACAACTGCCTCCCAAACCGGACCCGTTGGACTGGCCGGGGCGACGCGCCTACGACACCGCCTGGCAGCGGATGCTGTACGACGCCGGGTACGCGGGCCTGCACTGGCCCGAGGCGGCCGGCGGCCGGGGCGCCACGCCCACCCAGCACCTCATCTACCTGGAGGAGACCGAGAAGGCGGGCGCGCCCTACGTGGGCGCCAACTTCGTCGGGCTGCTGCACGCGGGCCCGACCATCGCCGCCGAAGGCACCCCCGGACAGCGGGCCCGCTGGCTGCCCCCGGTGCTGCGCGGCGACGAGATCTGGTGCCAGGGCTTCAGCGAACCGGACGCCGGCTCCGACCTCGCGGCCCTGCGCACCCGGGCGGTCCGGGACGGCGACGACTACGTCGTGACCGGCTCGAAGATCTGGACCTCGCACGCCGAAGTCGCCGACTGGTGCGAGCTGTTGGTACGCACCGACCCCGACGCGCCCAAGCACCGGGGCATCACCTGGCTGGCCCTGCCGATGGACGCGCCCGGCATCACCGTCCGGCCGCTGCGCACCCTGGCCGGGTCCGCCGAGTTCGCGGAGGTGTTCCTGGACGAGGTGCGGGTGCCGGTCGCCAACCGGGTCGGCGCGGAGAACGACGGCTGGCGGGTCACCATGGTGACGCTGTCCTTCGAACGGGGTACCGCTTTCGTGGGAGAAGTGGTGGCCTGCCGTCGCACTCTCGCCGCACTCGCGAAGACCGCCAAGGCGAACGGGAGCTGGGACGACAGCGCGGTGCGTCGCCAACTCGGCCTGCTGAACGCGGAGTTCACCGCGCTGTGGCGGCTCACCCAGTGGAACGTGAGTGAGGCGCAGCGCGGCGGCGGGGTGCCCGGCGTCGGCGGATCCGTCTTCAAGCTGCGCTATTCGCACGCACGTCAGGAGCTGTTCGACACCGCCGCCCGGGTCCTCGGCCCCGACGCGCTCGACCTCGACCGGGACCTGACCCTGGACCGGCTCTCGTCGCTCTCGTACACCATCGCCGCCGGCACCTCGCAGATCCAGCGGAACATCGTCGCCGAGCGCATCCTCGGCCTGCCCAAGGGGCGCTGATGGACTTCCAACTCACCTCCGAACAGAGGGCGTTGCAGGCGGGCATGCGCGAGCTGCTGGCGGCGCGGTTCGACCGTGAGGCGCTGCGGGCGGCGGTCGAGCGGCCCGGCCTCGACCGGGCGCTGTGGCGGGCCCTGGGGGAGGCCGGGTTCTTCGCGCTGCGGCTGCCCGAGGACGAGGGCGGCGTCGGGCTCGGACTGCCCGAGGCGGTGCTGCTCTTCGAGGAGGCGGGCCGGGCGCTGCTGCCGGGGCCGCTGGTGGCCACCCATCTGGCGGCCGGCGCGGTGAAGGGCGCGGCGAGCGGCGAGACGGTCGTGACCCGGGTCGACGGCGGCCTCGTCAGCTGGCTGGCGGAGGCCGACCACGTACAGGGAGACGCTGCCGGCGCGACGCCGCTGCGCTCGGTGGACCCGCTGACGCCCCTCCACCGCATCCCTGGAACCCGTACGGCCGAACCCCCCGAAGCCGTCCTCCTGACGGCGGCGGAACAGCTCGGCAGTGCGGCCCGCACCACGCAGATGGCGGTCCAACACGCCCGGGAGCGCACGCAGTTCGGACAACCGGTGGGCTCCTTCCAGGCGGTCAAGCACCTCTGCGCCGACATGCTGGTACGGACCGAAGTGGCGCGGGTCGCGGTGTACGCGGCGGCCGTGACGGGGGACGCGCGCGAGATCGCCGGGGCCAAACTGCTCGCCGACGAGGCGGCCGTGCGCGGCGCGCGGGACTGCCTCCAGGTGCACGGCGGGATGGGGTTCACCTGGGAGGCCGATGTGCATCTGCACCTCAAGCGGGCCTGGGTGCGGGCCGAGCAGTGGCAGTCGGCGGAGCGGGCGTGCGAACTCCTGGCGGCGGCGCTGTAGGCGTTCCCCCGGCGCGGCTCCCCGGGTGGCACGGGGGAGTTGGGCCGCGAGCCGGTCACTATGCGTCGATATCGGCGGCCCGGCGTACTCGCCACGAGCCGGAGCGGGGGGCGCTCTCGGGTACTCTCCGTGGGATGCGAGTGGTGGTGTGGAGCGGCTCTCCCGGTGTTGCCAGTGCGGTGGCTCCGGGTCCTGGGCCGTATGCCGCTCGCGCCGCACGGAGGCGTCGTACGCGCTCCCGTTCGGTTTCTCGCAAGGTGAGCCGCACAGTATGCACCACGCATACTCCTTCGCGCTGGAATATGCCCGAAGCGCTTGTTGCGGTGACTGTACGTCAACCATGCTGTCTCGCACGGGAATCACGTTCCGTGACCCCGATGAGGGTCCCTGTGAGGCGCGAGGCGATGTGTCCGCCGGTTCGGATGGTGTGAACGGTGCAGGTGCTTCAGGTTCAGTTGGAGGTCGGGCCGGATCCCGCCGAGGTGGGCCGGGCCCGGAAGTGGGCACGCTCGCGGCTGGTCGGCTGCGGCATAGGGCTCGATGAGCCACTCGCCGAGACATTGATCCTGTTGATCTCGGAGCTGGTCACCAACGCCGTGGTGCACACGGGCTGTCCGGCGGTGCTGCGGATGCTGCTCGGCCCGGCCGAGGGCGGCACCGTACGGGTCGAGGTGGCCGACCGCAGCTGTTGTCCCCCCAAACCCCGGCACGCGCAGGGGGACGACACCAACGGGCGCGGCCTCGAACTCGTCGACGGCCTCGCGGATCGCTGGGGCTGGCGGGCCGAGGGCGCCGGCAAGTCCATCTGGTGCGAGGTGGACCGCGACGCGCCCGCGGCGCCCTGCGCACCGGAGCGTTCGGATCACTCGGGGCTCAAGGAGCGTCAGGGGCGCACGGGCGGGGCGTACGGGAACGGGGCGTATGAGCCCCCACGCGCTGTCACAAATACGGCATAAGGCGCGAAGGATTAACGCGGTGTTGACGCGTGGTGGCCGCCTGATCACCCTGGGATGAGCGATTCGTCGCGAGGGGACGCCGAGGAACTGCACGCCTCGGCGAGTGCGGATCGTGGCACGGCGTCAGCAGCAGCAGGGCGCTGCTCCTCTCAGGGCACCCGAGGAGCAGCGCCGGTACGCCGGTGCCGGGGTGGCGGCGACGGTGCCGCGCTCGGGGCGCGTCTGCGTGGCCGCCACCCCTGGGTTCCGGGCCGGGTGGGCCCCGGGGCCGGGTTGCGTTCCGCGTCCGGCTTGCGTTCCGCGTCGGGGTCGCGTTCCGGGTCCGGGTTGCGTACTGCGTCGGGGTCGCGTTCCGGGTCCGGTCAGAGGACGGCCACCGGGGCGACGGGGGTGCCGGTGCCGCCGACGAACGGCTCCGGCATGGCGCTCAGCAGGAACGCGTACCGGGACGCCTCGGCGCAGGCCGCGGACAGGGCCTCCAGATTCCAGTTCTGGCCCTGGAGCATGCCCATCTCCACCAGGTCCAGGGCGTGCACGGGCAGCCACAGGTCCTCGATCTCGGGCGGGAAGATCTCGAAGGTCAGGGTGTCGTTGGCGACCGCCGCGACGTCCCGCGCGTGGAACCACTCGGGCGTCCGCACGGACAGGCCCGGCGACGGATAGCCGTAGCCGTGCTTGTCCCCGGCCAGGTACACCTGCATCTGGCCGGTGCGGACGACGACGATGTCACCGGCGCGCACGGTGACTCCCGCGAACTCCTCGGCCTCCGCCAGGTCCTCCGGGGTGACCGCGTGGCCGCCCGCGAGGCGGTCGAGGCCCTTGGCGCGGGCCACATCCAGCAGGACCCCGCGCGAGACGATGTGGCCGGGCTTGTCGATGCCGCTGAACTCGGCGCCGCCGTGCGCGGTGATGGTGGCGGCCGGGCGGCCGTTGTAGATCTTCCCGGAGTGCGAGACGTGGGTCAGGGCGTCCCAGTGGGTGGCGGCCTGGAGGCCGAAGGTCACCGCGTCGTCGCTGCACGCGATGGTGCCGGGGCCGAAGATCTCCTGGTTGATCTGGACCATGGTGTGCAGCGGATTGACCCGCCCGGGTATGACCCCGGTCTGCACGCCGTCCTGCTGGAGCGGCAGCGCGAGCGGGACGCGCAGCCCCGACCGGATCGCACCGGCCGCTTCCCGCACCACCTCGTCGCTGATGTGGTTGAGCGTGCCGCGTTCGTCGCCGGCCCCCCAACGCCCCCAGTTGTTCACGCGTTTGGCGATTTCATGGAACTCGGGCGGCAGTGACATACCCGTCCCTCCCGGGGGCTTGTGGTGAAGCATCCGACGGGTCATAGAATCTAACGGTCCGTCAGAAACCGCGGGAAGGGGCCGGACGTGGGGAACTTCTTGGCAGGCAGGGTCATCGCCGTGACGGGGGCGGGCCGAGGCATCGGCCGGGCCGTCGCGCTCGCGGCGGCCGCCGAGGGAGCGAAGGTCGTCGTCAACGACTACGGCGTCTCGATCGAGGGCGGCGAGCCGAGCAGCGAGATCGCCGACGCGGTGGTCAAGGAGATCGTCGCGGCCGGCGGCGAGGCGGTGGCCGTCGCCGACGACATCTCGACGATGGCGGGCGGCCAGCGCATCGTCGACACGGCCCTCGCCCAGTACGGGCGGATCGACGGGGTGGTGTGCGTCGCGGGGATCCTGCGCGAACGGATGCTGTTCAACATGTCCGAGGAGGAGTGGGACCCGGTGGTCGCCACGCATCTGAAGGGCACGTTCACCGTGTTCCGGGCGGCCTCGGCGGTGATGCGCAAGCAGGGCTCCGGCACGCTGATCGGCTTCACCAGCGGCAACCACCAGGGGAGCGTGGCGCAGGCCAACTACAGCGCGGCGAAGGGCGGGATCATCTCGCTGGTGCGCAGCGCGGCGCTCGGCCTGCACAAGTACGGGGTCACGGCGAACGCGGTCGCGCCGGTCGCCCGTACGCGGATGTCGGCGAACGTGCCCATGGAGCTGAAGGAGATCGGCTCGCCGGAGGACGTCGCGGCGCTGGTGGTCTACCTGCTGTCCGCGCGGGCCCGGGAGGAGGGCATCACCGGCCAGGTGTACACGATCGCCGGGCCGAAGATCGCGGTGTGGGCGCAGCCGCGGGAGCTTCGCGCGGGGTATGCGGAGGGGGCGTGGACGCCGGAGCGGATCGCGGACTTCCTGCCCGGGACGGTTGGGGTGGACCCCATGCCGCTCCTGGCCCAGCTGGAGGCGATGGCGGCGGCAGCCGCCGACGCCGCCCGCCCGAACGCCTAGGACCCTGGGGGCTCCGCCCCCGGACCCCCGTTCGCGCCTGAACGGCGCTCGTCCTCAATTGCCGGACAGGCTGAGGATGCCTCCCGCACCCGGTGCTGTCAGGGGCGCGGGGCTGTGACATTTGCGCGGCTCCGCCGCGGTGGGCGCGATCAACGGGCTCGGGTCCACCTACAGGGGCGCGGGGCTGTGACATTTGCGCGGCTCCGCCGCGGTGGGCGCGACCAACGGGCTCCGGTCCACCTACAGGGGCGCGGGGCTGTGACATTTGCGCGGCTCCGCCGCGGTGGGCGCGACCAACGGGCTCCGGTCCACCTACAGGGGCGCGGGGAACTGCGCGAACGGCCCCCACCGGCCCGCGGTTGAAGGCGGACACCCGGCACCGCACCCGCACCGCACCCGCACCGCACCCGGCACCGCCCCCAGCATCTCCCCACCCCCCCCCGGAGGGACACCGTGGAGTTCCGGTTCGGTCCAGAGGACGACGCGTTCCGCGAGGACGCCCGCGCCTGGCTCGCCCAGCACGTACCGAGGCGCGGGCAACCAGGCGACTGGGAGCGGGAGTTGGGGCGGGACGGATGGATCGGCATCGGATGGGGGGAGGCGGCGTACGGGAACCGCACCGCCGACCTCACCCAGCAGGTCGTCTGGGCCGAGGAGTACGCCCGTGCGAAGGCCCCGCCCCGCACCGGCCACATCGGTGAGAACCTCCTCGCGCCCACCCTCATCGCCCACGGCACCCCCGCCCAGAAGCAGCGCTTCCTCCCCCCGATAGCCCGTGGTGAGGAGTTGTGGTGCCAGGGCTACAGCGAACCCGGCGCGGGCTCCGACCTGGCCGGCATCCGTACGGTGGCCCGCCGCGACGGCGACACGTACCGCGTCACGGGCCAGAAGATCTGGACCTCACTGGCCCACGAGGCCCACTGGTGCTTCGTGCTCGCCCGTACCGAGGAGGGGTCCAGGCGCCACCACGGGCTCTCGTTCCTGCTCGTTCCGATGGACCAGCCCGGCAGGATCGAGGTCCGCCCGATCCGGCAGATGACGGGGACCAGCGAGTTCAACGAGGTGTTCTTCGACGGCGCCGAGGCCCGCGCCGAGCACGTCGTCGGCGGCGAGGGCAACGGCTGGCAGGTGGCGATGAGTCTGCTCGCTCTGGAGCGCGGGGTGTCCACGCTCGCCCAACAGGTGGGATTCGCAGCCGAGTTGGAGCAGGTCCTCGCCATCGCCGTGTCCGGGGGCGGCGCTCTCGACCCCGCCCTCCGCGCCCGCCTCGTCGCCCAGTGGGCCGAGCTGAAGGTCATGCGCTGGAACGCCCTGCGCACGCTGGGGAGTTCGGGGGACGCGGGCGCGCCCAGCGTGGCCAAGCTGCTGTGGGGCGGCTGGCACCGCCGGCTCGGCGAGCTGGCGATGGCCGTGCGCGGCGCCGCCGCCACCGTCGGACCGTACGACTGGGACGGCGGTTCGGCACCGTACGAACTCGACCCGCTCCAGCACCTGTTCCTGTTCACCAGGGCCGACACGATCTACGGCGGCTCGGACGAGATCCAGCGCACCATCATCGCCGAGCGCGTGCTCGGCCTGCCGAGGGAGGTCCGCGTTCCGTGAGAGGTGTCCTGTTCGACGGAGAGATGAGCCAGGTCGTGGACGATCTGGAGATACGTGACCCCGGCCCGGGGGAGGTGCTCGTGGCCGTCGCGGCGGCGGGCCTGTGCCACTCCGACCTGTCCGTCATCGACGGGACGATCCCGTTCCCGGTGCCGGTGGTCCTCGGTCACGAGGGCGCGGGCGTGGTGGAGGCGGTGGGGGCGGGCGTCGGCCATGTGGTGCCGGGTGACCACGTCGCACTGTCCACGCTGGCCAACTGCGGGGCGTGCGCGGAGTGCGACCGGGGCCGGCCCACGATGTGCCGCAAGGCGATCGGGATGCCGGGCCGCCCGTTCTCGCGGGACGGCGCCCCGCTGTACCAGTTCGCCTCGAACTCGGCGTTCGCGGAACGCACCCTGGTCAAGGCCGTGCAGGCGGTGAAGATCCCCCAGGACGTACCGCTGACCTCGGCGGCGCTGATCGGGTGCGGGGTGCTGACCGGCGTGGGCGCGGTGCTCAACCGGGCGAGGGTGGACATCGGCGACACGGTCGTGGTCATCGGCACCGGCGGCATCGGCCTCAACGTCATCCAGGGGGCGCGCATCGCGGGTGCCTCGGTGATCGTCGCCGTGGACAACAACCCGGCGAAGGAACCGCTGGCCCGCCGGTTCGGCGCGACGCACTTCCTGCCCTCGGCCGAGGGCGTCCGCGAGATCCTGCCGTCCGGCGCCGACCACGCCTTCGAGTGCGTGGGCCACCCCGCCCTGGTCCGCGCGGCCATCGACCTCCTGGACCGGCACGGCCAAGCGATCCTGCTCGGCATGACCGCCCCGACCGTGGAGGCGTCGTTCCTGCCCGCGGCGCTGTTCCTGGACAAGTCCATCCTGGGCTGCCGGTACGGGAGTTCACGCCCCCAGCGCGACATCCCGCGCTACGCCGAGCTGTACCGCAAGGGTGCCCTGCTCCTCGACGAACTGGTCACCCGGACCTACCCGGTCGAGGACTTCGACAAGGCGGTCGACGATCTGCACCACGGGCGGGTGGCCCGGGGGGTGCTGACCTTCCAGTCCCCGTAGGGAGTGACGGTCCACAGCCGGCCACCCGCGATGCGAGGTGGCCGGCCGGATGGCGTCAGGAGGAGGGGACCACCCCGGTGACCGTCGGGTGCAGGACACCCGACGCCGGGTCGGGCGCCGTGCCGGTGCCCTTCCACACGACGAGCCGCCGCTGTGCGTCGACCGCCCACAGATCGGGGATGCCGTCACCGGTGAGGTCCCCGTCGGAGCCCACGTGTGCGTACACCGCAGGGTCGACGGTGCCGGAGAGCAGCCCCTGGGAGGGGTCGGCGAAGGCGCTGAAGTCCGGGGCCTCCGCGCTGCCCCCGATGCCGAACGCGTGCAGGGTGCCGTCGTGCCGGGACCGTGCCCACAGGGTGGGGAAGTCGGTGCCCTTCGCGCGGCCCGGGGCTATCAGGTCGTAGTCGCCCCACTGTGTGCTGTCGGACAGCAGGATGGCGGGATTGTCGACCTGGTTCGTGGTCCCGGCGAGAGCCAGCCAGAGCCGCCCGTTCTCGACGAACACCAGCGAAGTCCTCGGCAGGGCGTAGATGCCGGTGCCCATGGTCTGTCCGCTGTCGCCGGTCGGTGAGCCGAAGGCGACGACCTGGGTGACGCCGGACCAGTCGGCGCCCAACCCGACATCGCCGCAAGCGAGTTCGGTGCCGTCGGGCCGGGCGCACGCGGACGGCTTGTTCACGACGCTGGGGGACTGCCCGTCGAAGACGCCGCCGTCGTTGCGCAGGACGTAGAGCGCCCGGTCGCCGGTCGCGTGGGCGATCAGGTCGTCGACGTTGGAGTAGCCGAGGCTGCCCCGATGGGTGTACTGCACTTCGGCCCAGCCGTTGCCGCCCGGTGCCGACGCGGCCCCCGCGCTCCGCGGCGCGGCCGGGTCCGCGCCCGGACCGGCTTGGCCGAGGTTGCCCGCGCCGTCCGGCAGCAGGACATCGGGCTTGGCGTCCCCGTCGATGTCACCGAAGACCGGCGTGGGAGCGGCAGGCTTGGCCGGGGCGTAGTACTGGTAGACGCTCAGCTGCGACAGGTTGCCCGCGTCGTCCTGGGTCCGCAGATAGAGGGTGTTGGTGCCCTGGCTCGCCGGGGTGACCTTGATGTCGGCCCTGCCGTCCGTCAGCCGGACGATCCGGTTGTCGGTGGCGCCGTCCGCGCAGCGCCAGCCGGTGTCCTCCGCCTCCGTCACGTTCGTCGTCCACCGTGCGCACGCCACGCCCGATGCGCGGCCTCCCGCCGGGGCCGGGTCGGATCCGAGCAGGCTGAACACTCCCTCCTCGCCGGCGTGCTTCTTCGGCGTCACGCCCACGCTGCCCGCGGCGGGGAAGTCCGTCGAGGTGATCTGGGAGGTGGGGGGCGTGCGGTCGACGCGGAAGGAACAGGGGGTGGAGGTCCCGCTCGCCAGAGCGGTGTCCGTGGTGACGGCACTCCACCGGTACTGGTGGCCGTCGGTCAGCGGTCCGACCCGCACCGTCGCGTCACCGTGGGCGCCGCTCCAACCAGTTTGGTGCCACTCGGTCTTGTGGCTGTCCTCGTCCCGGAGCCGGAACGCCGTGGCAAGGCGCCGGTGGGCGGGCGAGTCGGTGGCCACCGTCAGCGTGACGCCGGTGTTCGCGCCGATCCAGCCGGGGCTTGTCGCCGTGGTGAAGCAGTCTTTGTACGTCCCGGTCAGGGCGGAGCCCGGGGTGGGCCCGGTGCGCGGCGCCGTTACGACGGGACGGGCGGTGGAGGCCGCGGCCGCCGGAGGCGCGGCGAGCAGGCCCGCGCCGAGCGAGAGGGCGACGGCGGACAGCGCGACGGCGGGCCGTCCGGCGGAGTGGCGTGCGGGGCGTAAAGGTCTCAAGGTGTCGTTCCCTGCTGCTGTTCGGCCCTGTGCGGGACCGGTCCGGAAACTCTCTGTCGAAGATCCTTCCAGAGTCGCCGAACCAATGCCGAACTTTTGTGCGAATGCCCGGGGGTGGTGTCGCGTCGCGCAAGGACCGCCCGTTGCCGTTGCCGTTGCCGTGCCTGGCTTCAGCGCGACGCCCCCGCCCGGAACGCGCGCCGGTAGGCGGTCGGTGGGACGCCGAGGGCGGACTGGAGGTGCTGGCGCAGGGAGGTCGCCGTGCCGAAGCCGGCCGCGCGGGCTATCGCGTCCACCGAGAGATCGCTGGATTCGAGCAACTGGCGCGCGTGCTCGACGCGTTGCTGGGTCAGCCACTGGCCGGGGCTCAGGCCGACCTCCTCGCGGAAGCGGCGGGTGAAGGTGCGGACCGACATTGCCTCCCGCTCGGCCAGGTCGCGCAGCTGGATCGGCTCGTGCAGCCGGCCGAGGGCCCAGGCGCGCGCGGCCGTGGTGGTCGCCAACTGCGGTTCCGGGACCGGACGTTGGATGAACTGGGCCTGGCCGCCGGGGCGGTGCGGCGGCACGACGGTGCGGCGGGCCACGTCGTTGGCGACGGCCGTTCCGTGGTCGCGGCGCACGATGTGCAGGCACAGGTCGATGCCGGCGGCCACCCCGGCCGAGGTCAGTACGTCCCCGTCGTCGATGAACAGGACCTCCGGGTCCACCGCGACGGCGGGGAAGAGCCGCTGGAAGTGCTCGGCGGAGGCCCAGTGCGTGGCGGCCGGGCGGCCGTCCAGATAGCCGGCCGCCGCCAGGACGTAGCCGCCGGTACAGATGGACACCATGCGCGTCCCGGGGCGTACGAGGGCGAGCGCGGTGGCGAGTTCGGGAGTGAGTACGCCCTCCTCGAAGACCGGCCCGAGCTCGTACGAGGCCGGGACGACGACCGTGTCGGCGGTGGCCAGCGCCTCGGGGCCGTTCTCGACCAGGATCGCGAAGTCCGCGTCGGTGCGCACCGGGCCGGGCGGGCGTACCGAGCACGTCACCACCTCGTAGAGCGGCCCGCGCACGGGGTCGGCGGCGCGGCCGAAGATGCGCTGGGGGATGCCGAGTTCGAACGGGAGCAGCCCGTCGAGCGCGAGCACGACGACCCGGTGGGGCCGGGTGCCGTCACGTCCGCGGTCCCGGTTCATCTCGTCCCTCCCCGACGAAGGGCTGGTGGTATAGACCACTGGCCGTGGAGCTGATAGACCTTCCGTCTTGTGATGGACAAGTCCCCGATCGGTCAGGGCATTCCCGAAGCCGCCCACGAGATCCTCCCTCCGGCCGTTCTCGGCACGCAGGTTCCGCCGCAGAAGGCCCCCGCCGGGGGATCCCTCTGGAACCACGACTTCCGGCTCTTCTTCGCCGCCCGCACGGTCGCCCTGTTCGGCGACGGCATGGTTCCGGTCGCGCTCGCCGCCGGGCTGCTCGGGGCCGGCCGGTCCGCCTCCTCGGTGGGCTACGCGCTGGGTGCCTGGATGGGGCCGTTCGCCGCGTTCGTCCTGTTCGGGGGCGTGCTTGCCGACCGCTTCACACCCCGGCGCATGATGGTGATCGCGGACGGCCTGCGGCTGGTCGGCGCGAGCGTGCTCGCCGTGTCGTTCCTGGTGTTCCACGGCGGGCCGCCGCTGTGGGAGGTGTACGCCCTGAGCGCGGTGTCCGGTGTCGGCGCGGCGCTCTTCCAGCCCGGGGTCGCCTCGACCGTGCCGCGCATCTGCGCCGACGTGCAGCGCGCCAACGCCGTGCTCGGCGTCGCCGAGGCGCTCATGGGCATGGCGGGCCCCGCCTTCGCCGGGGTCGTCGCCGGGTTCTGGGGCGCGGGCGCGGTCTTCGCCGTGAACGCCTCGACCTTCGGCGTCAGCGGTGTGTGCCTCTTCCTGCTCAAGCCGCGCGGCAGCGCCGTGAGCGAGGTGCGAAGGGGTGGACTCTTCACCGAACTTGCCGGTGGCTGGCGGGAGTTCAGGGCACGCAGCTGGCTGTGGGGCGTGATCTCCATCTGGACGGTGTACGGCCTCACCGTGCTCGGCCCCGCCACCCCGCTCACCGCCGTCCTGGTGACCGAGGAGCACGGCGCCGGAACCTACGGCGCGCTCATGGCGGTGAACGGCGCGGGCAGTGTCGCGGGCGGACTGCTCGCCCTGCGGCTGCGCCCCGCCCGGCCGCTCGCGACGGGCGCGCTCGCCCTGCTCGGCGTCTCGGTCGCGCTGCTCTCCCTCGGCCTCGGACTGCCCGTGTTCGCCCTGGGGATCGGCCAGTTCGCGACCGGCGCGGCCTTCGCCTTCTGGCTCGTCATGTGGTCCACCACCGTCCAGACCCACATTCCGCCGGAGGCCCTGAACCGCCTGCACGCCTACGACGTGGCCGGATCCCTGCTGATGCTCGCCGCCGGACGGGCGCTCGCCGGGCCGGTCGCCGAGGCGATCGGCCCGGAGAAGGTGCTGCTCGTGGGGGCCGGGCTCAATGTCGGCGCGGTGGCCGTCCTGCTCGCGGTCCCCGCGATCAGCCGGCTGCGCCGGATCCGGCCCGGGCCGTGGCCCGATCCCTGCGAAGGGTGACCTCCCGGCCACTCGTACGGGAGATGGCGCCCGGCCAGTCTTGATGACGTGACCCAGACAACCAACAGGCCCGAGGCCGGGCCCGCGTCGCGGCGGCGCGAGGCCGCGCCCCGGATCCACCGAGCCTGGTACGTGGCGGCCGTCGCCTTCGTCACGATCATCGGCGCGGCGGCCTTCCGCTCGCTGCCCGGGCTCCTGATCGACCCGTTGCACAACGAGTTCCACTGGTCGCGCGGCACGATCGGAGCCGCGGTCTCGGTGAACCTCGCGCTCTACGGCCTCACCGCGCCCTTCGCCGCCGCCCTGATGGACCGCTTCGGCATCCGCAAGGTCGTCGCGGTCGCCCTGACCGTGATCGCGGTGGGCTCCGGGCTCACCGTCTTCATGCATTCGGCCTGGCAACTCATGCTCTACTGGGGCCTGTTGGTGGGCATGGGCAGTGGCTCGATGGCTCTCGCGTTCGCCGCGACCGTCACCAACCGCTGGTTCACCGAGCGCCGCGGCCTGGTCACCGGCGTCCTGACCGCGGCGTCCGCCTCCGGCCAGCTGATCTTCCTGCCGCTGCTCTCCTGGATGGTCGAGGGGCACGGCTGGCGTCCCGCCGCCATCACCGTGGCCCTCGCCGCGCTCGCCGTCGTCCCGTTCGTGTGGCTGCTGCTGCGCGACCACCCGGCGGACGTGGGCCTCACGCCGTACGGTTCGACCACGCACGTCCCCAAGCCGCCCCCGGTCGCCGGCGCGGCCCGCCGCACCCTCACCGTCCTCGCCAAGGCCGCCCGCACCGGGCCGTTCTGGCTGCTCGCGGGCACCTTCGCGATCTGCGGCGCCTCCACCAACGGCCTGGTCCAGACGCACTTCGTGCCGGCCGCGCACGACCACGGCATGCCGGTCACGGCGGCGGCCGGGCTGCTCGCGGTGGTCGGCGTCTTCGACGTCGTCGGCACGGTCTTCTCCGGCTGGCTCACCGACCGCTTCGAGTCGCGCCGGCTGCTGGCCACGTACTACGCGCTGCGCGGCATCTCGCTGCTCTTCCTGCCGATGCTGCTCGCGCCCGCCGTCCATCCACCGATGATCTTCTTCATCGTCTTCTACGGGCTCGACTGGGTGGCCACCGTGCCGCCGACCATCGCCCTGTGCCGCCAGCACTACGGCGAGGACAGCGCGATCGTCTTCGGCTGGGTGCTCGCCTCGCACCAGGTCGGCGCGGCCGTCATCGCCTTCCTCGGCGGG
This sequence comes from Streptomyces sp. CB01201, assembly GCF_002803085.1. Taxonomy (GTDB): domain Bacteria; phylum Actinomycetota; class Actinomycetes; order Streptomycetales; family Streptomycetaceae; genus Streptomyces; species Streptomyces hundungensis. Next base: position 424,044 of record NZ_NNBJ01000002.1, read on the forward strand.
GTGGCCCGCGATGTCTTCGGCAGCTACGACGTCGTCTGGTACGCCTCGGGCGCGATGTGCGCGGCGGCGGCGCTGATGGCCCTGGTCATCCGGCGCCGGGAGCCCGCGGGGGAACCGCTGCTCGCCTGATGCCCTCTTCTCCTGTGCGGGTGAGGGCCGGTACGGGGCCCGTACGGGCCCTGGGTTCCGCCCAGGGGCGAGGGGGAGTGCCATGAACGCCATCGGGGCGAGGGGCGTACGGAGTGCGGTGCCGCGTGCCGCGCTGGTCGCGGCTCTGCTGTGCGCCGCGGTGACCGGCTGCGGCACGGCCCGACCGGGCGACCCGGCAGCCGCGGCCCCGGCGGCGAAGCCGTCCGCGACGGCGGGGCGGGCGTGCGGCGGCGATACGACCGAAGCGGACGGCACGGCCACGGAGAGCGGCCCCGGCAACCCGGGCCCGCTTACGGATGCCGATCCGGGTGTGCCGGGCCCGCTTACGGATGCCGATCCGGGTGTGCCGGGTCCGCCTACGGATGCCGATCCGGGTGTGCCGGGTCCGCCTACGGATGCCGATCCGGGTGTGCCGGGTCCGCCTACGGATGCCGATCCGGGTGTGCCGGGTCCGCCTACGGATGCCGATCCGGGTGTGCCGGGTCCGCCCACCGACGCCGATCCGGGTACGCCGGGTCCGCCCACCGACGCCGATCCGGGTACGCCGGGCCCGCCCACCGACGCCGATCCCGGGACGCCCGGTCCGCCCACCGACGGAACCGCGATGCCCTGCCTACCCGCCGGGTGGTTCGACCTGACGCGGGACTTCGTCGACTACTACTCCCGGCACCTCACCAAGGCCGACGACGGGATGTGGCCGTCCATCGTGGGGGTACGCATGCGCAAGGAGCGGCACGGCGGGGCCGAACGGGCCGTGGTGACGGTCAACTTCGCGGTGCCGCCCGGCGGGAGCGACTGGCAGGGCCGCCGGGTCGCCGAGGTCTTCACCGACTGGCGGCGTGCGGCGTACGACGACCGGGGCACCCTGCGCGTGGAGACCCGCAGTGGGGGCCTGGTCGTCGACGGGTCGTGGTGACCCGGGCGCACGGTTTCGGGCCCACGGTTCGGGGCGCCTGGTCCGGGCCGCACGGTCCGGGGCCGGCGTCATACGGCCCGGTCCGGTCCGTTCCGGGGCGTACGGCTCGGGTTCAGGGCGTACGGCTCAGGTTCAGGGCGTACGGCTCCGTCGCGGCAGCGTCACTCGCCGAAGCGGCCGAACCTGCCCCGGTGGAAGAGGAGCGGAGCCGCGTCGTCGGTGGCGCCCAGGGCCTCGACCCGGCCGACCACGATGAGGTGGTCCCCGCCGGTGTGCACGGCATGGATGCGGCAGTCGATCCACGCCGGTACGCCGTCCAGCCGGGGCGAGCCGGTCGCGGGTGCCGCGTCGTGGTCGACCCCGGCGAACTTGTCGGCCCCGCTGACCGCGAACCCCCGGCACAGCGGCCCCTGTTCGGCGCCGAGGACGTTCACGCAGAACACCCCGGCGCGCGCGATGCGCGGCCAGGTCGTCGATGTGCGGGCCACCATGAAGGCGACCAGGGGCGGGTCGAGGGAGAGCGAGGCGAAGGACTGGCAGGCGAACCCGGTGGGCCCGGACGCGTCCTCGGCGGTGATGACGGTGACCCCGCTCGCGAAGGTTCCGAGCACCCGCCGGAACTCGCCCGGATCGACCGGCGCCCGCTCGTCGTCCCGTACGGCCCGAAGGTCCGGCCGGGGCAGGAAGTCGACGGGCTCGGCAGCCGTGGCGGCGCCGACGGACCTGAGGTATCGGACGACGGTGGCCGCCATCCCTGCGTGTCCCATCACGTAACACATTGAACCTGACGGTCTGTCAGATAGGAAGGGTCGAAGACCGTCGAAGGCTGTCGATGGCTGTCCAGAGCTGACGGTGCGCTCCCCCAACCACCCTAAAGACCACGATATTTGGGGGTGCGGCGCTCGACGAAGCTGGCCACTCCCTCATTCGCGTCCCGGGTGCTCATGTTGATCTCCTGGGCCCATGCCTCGGCGGCGAGGGCGGAGGTGCGGTCCGCGTCGAGGGAGGCGTTCACCAGGTGTTTGGTGAGGGCGAGCGCACGGGTCGGCCCGGCCGCGAGGCGCTCGGCCCACTCCTTCGCGGTGGCGGCGAGTTCGCCGTCCGCGACGACCCGGTTGACCAGGCCCATGCGCTCGGCATCGGCCGCCGCGAGCGCGTCCCCGAAGAACATCAGCTCCTTCGCGCGCTGCGGCCCCACCAGACGGGGCAGCAGATAGGCGCCCCCGCCGTCGGGCACCAGGCCCCGGCGGACGAACACCTCGATGAACCGGGCCGACTCCGCCGCCAGCACCAGGTCGCAGGCGAGCGCGAGATGGGCGCCGAGGCCGGCTGCGGTGCCGTTGACCGCCGCGATCACCGGCTTCTCGCAGTCGAGTACGGCGGTGATGAGCCGCTGGGCGCCCTGACGGATGGTGCGGGCGATGTCGCCCGCGACGCGCTCACCCCCGGGGGCGGCTCCCGTCGGGGCGCCGCGCAGGTCGGCGCCCGCGCAGAATCCCCGGCCGGTGGCGGTGATCACCACGGCTCGGACGCCGGGGTCGGCGGAGGCTTCGGCGAGCAGCGCGATGATCCGCTCCCGCTGGTCCCAGGTGACCGCGTTCATGGCGTCGGGGCGGTTGAGCGTGATCCAGGAGACGCCGTTGTCAGTGGCGTGCAGTACCAATGAGTCGAGGGGGTCCAGTGAATCCAGGGGGTCCATGCGGGGCTCCAGAACGGCGGCGGGGGAGCGTGCGGAGGATGGGGCAGATGGGGCGGATGGGGCGGATGGGAGGGATGGGGGGAGGGATGGGCCGGAGGGGGCGGTGGCGGTGGTGGCGGCGATGGGGCTCAGCGGCAGATGGCGAGCGCGTCGAGCGCGACGGCGCCCTGGCCGCGCGGCAGCACCATGATCGGGTTGATGTCCAACTCGGAGAGCTCGTCGCCCAGTTCGAGGGCCATGCGCTGGACGCGCAGGACCACTTCGACGAGGGCGTCCACGTCCAGCGGGGGTCCGCCGCGTACGCCGTCGAGGAGCGCCCGCCCCCGGAGCTCGCCCAGCATGTCCCGGGCCTGGGCCTCGCCGAAGGGGGGCACGCGGACGGCCGCGTCGCCGAGCACCTCGACCAGGACACCGCCGAGCCCGACGGTCACGGTCGGCCCGAACAGCGAGTCGTGGCCGACGCCGACCACCATCTCGACGCCCCGCTCGACCATCTGGCAGACCAGGATGCCGTCGAGGTCGACACCCTCGTACCGGGCGATGTCGGTGAGCTCGCGATAGGCGTCCCGGATCTGGCTGGCCGAGGTCAACCCGACCTTGACCAGGCCGAGTTCGGTCTTGTGGGCGAGGCGGGCGCCGGAGGCCTTCATGACGACGGGGTAGCCGACGAGTCCCGCCGCCCGCACCGCGGCCGCCGCGCTGGTCACGAGCTGCTCGCGCGGCACCCGGATCCCGTACGCCCGCAGGAGCTGCTTCGCCGCGTGCTCGCTGAGCTGCTGGCCCGGGCGCATCAGGGCCTGCGCCTTGCGGAAGGACGGGGAGGGGACGCGGGGCGCCTCGTCGAAGGGGGAGCGGTAGCCGGTGGTGAACCGGTGGTGGGAGAGATAGGCCTTGACGGCGCCGATGCAGTTGCCGAACGTACGGAACGTGGCGACGCGGTCCGAGCCGAGCAGGGTCTCGCGATAGGCGGCCTCGGTGCCGAGCGGGGAGCCCCACACCACGCACACCAGCTTGTCTGTCTGTTCCGCCGCGTCCACCAGGTCCTGCGCCAGCTTGTCGCTCATGGGCGGGAAGGGGCCGGTGATCGGACAGATGAGGACGCCGACGGACGGGTCGGCGAGGATCGCGTCGATGATCTTGCGCCCGCGCCAGTCGCCGACGGGGTGGCCGCCGTTGTCGACGGGGTTGGCGACGTTGAGGTACGGCGGTATCCACTCGTGGAGCTCGGCCTGCTTGGCGGCGGACAGGGGCGGCAGGCGCAGCCCGGCGGCGGTGGCCAGGTCCGAGAAGTGCGCACCGGTGCCGCCGGAGATCGAATACACGACGACGCCGTCCGCCTGCGGCCTGCGCGCACGGGCCAACAGGGCTGCGGTGTCCTGGAGTTGGTCGAGCCCGTCGACGCGGATGACGCCGTACTGGCGCATGGCGGCGTCCACGACGTCGTCCGCGCCGGTCAGCTTGCCGGTGTGTGAGGCGGCCATGCGCGCGCCCGCCTCGGTGCGGCCGACCTTGACGGCCACCACGGGGACGCCGGCGCGGGCCGCGCGGTCGGCGGCGAGCAGGAAGGCACGGCCGTCCTTGAGGCCCTCCACGTAGCAGGCGATGGCGCCGACCTCGGGGCGCTCGGCGAAGTACGAGATGAAGTCGGAGGTCTCCAGGTCCGCCTCGTTGCCGGTGGGCGCCCAGTGCGAGAGCCGCACGCCCAGCTCCTGGAGCGTGAACACGGGCCGGCCCTGGTGGCCGGACTGGGTGATGAGCGCGATGGCGGGACCTTCGAGGTCGTCGCGGAAGCGCTCGAAGGCGTTGAGGTTGGTGTTGGGGCCGAGCAGCCGCAGCCCGGAGCGCTTGACGGCGGCGGCGAGCCGCTCCTGTGCGGCGGCGCCCTGCTCGCCGGTCTCGGCGAAGCCGGAGGCGAAGGCGACGGCGAACTTCACCTTGGATTCGGCGAGTTCCTCGATGACGGGGATCGGGTCGCCGACCAGGAGCACGGCCAGGTCGACCTGTTCGGGCAGCTCCGCGACGGAGGCGACGCAGGGCAGCCCGAAGACGGTGTCCCGGGTGGGGTGTACGGGGTGGAGGCGGGCGCCGACGCGCTCGGCCCAGTCCAGGAGCTGGCGGGTGATGCCGGTGTTGGGGCGGCCCTCGGCGTCGGAGGCGCCGATGACGGCGACGGACTCGGGCCGGAAGAAGCGGTCCAGGTCGGGTACGTCGGCGTACAGCGGGCGCCCGCTGACGTCCAGGTCGCCCTCCCCCGCGGCTCTGCCGTGGACGGCGCCGGGGGCGGGTTGCTCGCCGCAGGCGACCACGCGCGCGCGGAAGTCGGTGGTGAGGGTGCCGTGAGTCGATCCAAGCATCGTTCCGCCCGCTCCTGGTCGTTGGCCTGCCTGACTGAGACGTGCGCGGTGTTAACTGACGCACAGTCAGATTACAGACCTGACGGTCTGTCAGGAATGGCTCTGCGGGCAAAGCCTGAACCCTGCGGGGCGGGCGGGGGTCGGGGGGTGTTCGCTGGGCCTCCCCCGTTCCCTGCCCCTCCCAAACCCGTTCGGTGGAACCCTGGCGCATTCCGGTCGGCCCGCCGGGGGGTTTGCCCGCCCGCCCGCCCGTGGCCCGGGGTTGATCGGTTCCGGGTCCCCCTGGGGCTCCGCCCCAGACCCCGGGGGGTTCGCCCACCCACCCACCCGTGCGGCAGGGTCGATGGGTCCGGCCCCTGGGGCTCCGCCCCCTGCACCCCCGTTCGCGCCTGAACGGCGCTCGTCCTCAATCGCCGGACGGGCTGAAGTGCCCGGAGCGGGCCAGCACCGAGGCCTTTAGGGGCGCGGGGAACTGCGCGAGAAGCGACCACGGCCCGCAGACGAGAACGCGTTTTTTGTGGGGGCGCGACCAGCTACGCACGGTCCGCGGACTGAAACGGGTTTTGTGGGGGCGCGGGGAACGGCGCGAACGGCCACGTACGGCCCGCGGACGAACCAGGGGCCGGGGGCGCAGCCCGCCCTGGAAGTCCGCCCGCCTCCCCGGGGGAGGCCACGCCGGGGAGCCGCAGATGGCACCGCGGGAAGGGGCGATAGGGGGCAAGCCGCGGGGTCTGGGGCGCGGGGCCGCAGGGGGCCGGCGGGAGGTCAGGGGGTTAGGGTGCGGGCGATTCGGGTGGCGTCCAGGCGGAGCTCCCGCAGCATCCCGCTGATCGGATTCGTGAACCCCGTGAAGTACAGCCCCGCAACCCCCGGCACCGTACGCGCACCCCGCACCCGGGGCCGCCCCCGGGCGTCCAGGACCCCGAGGTGGCCCACGAGGCCCTCCAGGCCCCGGCGGTAGCCCGTCGCCGCGATGACCACCTCCGGCGACACCCGCGTACCGTCCGCGAGAACGACCTTCGCGCCGTCGAAGGACTCGACCGCCGCGACCGGCTCGACCCGCCCGCCCCGCACCGCTTCGATCAACCCGACGTCCTGCACCGGAATCGCACCCTCCCGGGCCCGTGAGTACAGGCCCTTGGCCGGCCGGGGCAGACCGTGGGCGGAGAGGTCCGGCACGGAGAGCCGTGCGGTCAGCGACGCCGCCGCGTCCACCAGGCGTACCGGAAGCCGGCGCACCAGGATGCCGGTGGCCTGCGCGGGCCACCCCGCGGTGGACCGGCGCACGATGTGCGGCGGCGTCCGCACCGCGAGCCGCACCCGCCCCGCCCCGCCCTCCGCGAGGTCGGCCGCGATCTCCGCCCCGGTGTTGCCGGCCCCGACGACGAGCACGTCCCGCCCGGCGAAGGGGGCAGGGTTGCGGTACTGGCCGGCGTGCAGCAGCTCGCCCTCGTACGACTCCGCGCCGGGCCACGCGGGAACGTACGGCGTGTGGTTGAACCCCGTGGCCACCACCACCGCCTGCGTGGAGAGCCGTCGGCCACCGGTCGCGTACAGCACCCACCCCTCGCCGCCGGGCCCGCGCTCGACCCGGTCGACCTCGACCCCGGTGACGATCTCCAACTCGTGGACGTCGGCGTACTTCTCCAGGTAGCGCACCACGTCGTCGCGCGACACCCACCGCCCGAACCGGCGCGGCATCCGCAGCCCGGGCAGCGCGGACAGGCGGCGCGTGGTGTGCAGGTGCAGCCGGTCGTAGTGGCGGCGCCAGGACGCGGCGACCGCGTCGGACTTCTCCAGTACGACGGCCCGCACGCCCCGCGCCCGCAGCTCGGCGGCGACGGCGAGTCCGCCGGGGCCGGCCCCGATCACATAGACGGGGCTGGCGGGGGTGGTGGTGTCGGCCATGAACGCTGAGCGTAACGGCGTGAATACTTGATGGGTCTCGGTCAAGACCGGAATCGGTTGCGATCTGATCACGCGTGCCCGACCGGCCGACCGCTTGCGTGCCTGCGTGCCTGCGTGCCCGCCTCCCCGCCCGCCCCGCGTTCGCGCCACCCCTTGCGCGCGCGGCCCGCTTCCGCTGAACTGACGTACCGTCAGAAAGTAGCTGGCGTGCGGCGCAAGGAAGAGCTCCGGGAGGGAGGGCCGCGTGGACTCGATCTGGCTCAGCGGCGCCGAGTGGCTCGCCGTGCTGCGTATCGGCCTCGGCCTGTGGTGGCTGGAGAGCTGGCGGCACAAGGACAAGAAGGGCTGGTTCGAGCGTGGTACGGGCATCGCCTGGGCGTCCGACATCGCGGCCAAGCACCGGTGGAACGCCGTCCGCGGCGGCTTCGACGCCGTGGTCAAACCCCGCCCGAAGGCGATGGCGTACGTCGTCGTCTACGCCGAACTAGCCCTGGGGATCGGCCTGATGGCCGGATTCCTGACGCCGGTCGCACTCGTCGGCGGGCTGCTCCTCAACCTCCTGTACCTGGTTCTGATGATCCATGACTGGGCCGAGCAGGGCCAGAACGCGATGATGGCGCTCATCTCGCTGGTCGCCCTCGGCGCGATGTCGTGGCAGACCTGGTCCCTGGACGACGCGATGGGACTGTTCCGATGACCGCAGCCACCCCGGAGGCCGACGCCTTCACCCGCCCGTACTGGGACGCGGCCGCCGAGGGCCGCCTCCTCATCCGGCACTGCGCGGCCTGCGACCGCCCGCACCACTACCCGCGCGAGTTCTGCCCGTACTGCTGGAGCGAGGACGTGCACTGGCGCCCCGCGAGCGGCCGGGCCACGCTCTACACCTGGTCCGTCGTGCACCGCAACGACCTGCCGCCGTTCGGTGACCGCGTTCCGTATGTCGCCGCCGTCGTGGACCTGGCCGAGGGCCCCCGGATGATGACGGAGGTCATCGGCTGCCCCGAGGCGAATCTGAGGATCGGGATGGAGCTTTACGTGACGTTCCGTGCCGGATCCGGCTCGGAGGGGGGCGTGACCGTGCCGGTCTTCGGGCTCGGACCCGCACCCGGATAGCGCCCGGAGGGCGCAGGCCCCACCAAGCCCCGAAGCTGCCCACCGTCCCCGTCCCCGTCCCTGTCCCTGTCCCTGTCCCTGTCCCCGTCGCCGTCGCCGTTTCGGCTTACGGCCAGAGGAGTTCGCGGCTCCAGACGGTGGTGGCCCCGTCGGCCTCATGCGCCTCGCGGCGGTAGCGCAGGCGTACGTGGCGGCGGCGGGCGTCGCCCTGGAAGAACTCGACCTCCACGGGGTCCAGTACGTACCGGGTCCAGGTGGGGACCGGGAGTCGGGGGTCTGCTTGCGCCCGCTCCCAAGCCGTCGCGGAGGCCGCCTCCAACTCGGCGTAATCGTCCAGTACTTCACTCATCCGGCCGACCAGGGCCGCCGCGAGTGCACCCGTGGAGCGGGCGTGCAGGTCGGCTTGCGAGGCGGCCGGGGACGCCGGGGTGACGTGTCCGCGCAGCCGGACCTGGCGGCCCACCGCGGGCCAGTAGAAGCCGAGTGCGGCGACGGGGTGGGCGGCCAGTTGCCGGCCCTTCGTGCTGGTGGAGTGCGAGGCGAAGTGCCAGCCGGTGGCGTCGGCGTCGTGCAGCATGAGGGTGCGGACGTCTGGGCGGCCCTCGTCGTCGACCGTCGCGAGCGACATCGTGTGCGGCTCGGGCTGGCCTGCGCGGGCGGCGTGCGTCAGCCACTCCTGGAAGAGGGGGAGGGGGGTGTCGGGGGCGGTGGGTGGGTCGAAGTGGGGGAGCTCTGCGTCCCAGACGCTGAGGGTGTGGAGAAAGTCCTGGAATTCCATGCCGCTCATTCTGCGGCCCCGGAGTGCCCCGCAGTCCGTCCGTTTCGCGCAGTTCCCCGCGCCCCTCAATCCCGTTTCCGTCCGCGGGCCGTGGGGGCTGTTTGCGCAGTTCCCCGCGCCCCTGAAACCCGTTTCCGTCCGCGGATCGTGGGGGCTGTTTGCGCAGTTCCCCGCGCCCCTGAAACCCGTTTCCGTCCGCGGATCGTGGGGGTCGTTCGCGCAGTTCCCCGCGCCCCTCTACCCCGATTTCGTGTGCGGGTCGTGGTCGCTTCTCGCGCAGTTCCTCGCGCCCCTGTAGGTGGCCCCAAATGGTTCGGTGCTGGCCCGTACAGGCATACCCAGCCCGTCCGGCGTTTGAGGACGAGCGCCGTTCAGGCGCGAACGGGGGTGCAGGGGGCGGAGCCCCCGCAGGGGTCTGGGGCGGAGCCCCAGGGGCCGGACCCATCGACCCTGCCGCACGGGTGGGTGGGTGGGCGAACCCCCCGGGGTCTGGGGCGGAGCCCCAGGGGGACCCGGAACCGATCAACCCCGGGCCACGGGCGGGCGGGTGGGCAACCCCCCCCC
>NZ_NNBJ01000002.1:433589-641022 GCF_002803085.1 Streptomyces sp. CB01201
GGCCAACCCCCCCCCTCAGCCCCGCCCCAACACCACCGTTCCGGAGGAACAGAACCAACCCCCCGTCCCCGACGCAACCGCCAGCTCCGGAAGCCGCCCCCCGGCCTTACGCACCTGCCCCGCCCCCGCCTCCCCCCGAAGCTGCCGTACCGCCTCCACCAGGAGGAAGAGGCCCCGCATCCCGGGATGGCAGGCCGACAGCCCGCCCCCGTCGGTGTTGACCGGGAGGTCACCCGTGCGCAGCAGCCGCCCCTTCTCCACGAACGCGCCGCCCTCGCCCTTCCCGCAGAAGCCGAGGTCCTCCAGGGTCACCAGGGTCATGTACGTGAACGCGTCGTAGATCTCCGCCAGGTCCACGTCCGCCGGACCCACCCCGGCCCGTTCGAAGGCGAGGCGGCCGGAGACCGCCGCCGGGGACACCGTGAAGTCCTCCCACTCCGACATCGTCGTGTGCGACACCGACATGCCCGAACCCAGCACCCACACCGGTGACTTGGCGGTGTCCGGCACATACTCCTCGGCCGCGAGCAGCACCGCGCAGCCCCCGTCGGAGCGGATGCAGCAGTGCAGTTTGGTGAACGGGTCCGCGATCATCGGGCCGGACAGTACGTCGTCGACGGTGATCGGATCGCGGAACATCGCGTCCGGGTTGGCCGCCGCGTTCGCCCGCGCCTGCACCGCCACCTCCGCCAACTGCTCCACGGTGGTGCCGAATTGATGCATGTGGCGCCGCGCGGCCATCGCGTACTTGGAGATCAGGGTGTGCCCGTACGGCACCTCGAACTGGAGCGGTCCCCGCGCGCCGAAGGACAGGTTGGAGGTGCGCCGCCCCGCCTTGATGTCCGCGCGCGCGGTCGAGCCGTACACCAGCAGGACCGCGTTGGCGTGCCCGGCCGCGATCGCGTCGGCGGCGTGCGCGGCCATGGCCTCCCAGGTGGCGCCCCCGACCGTGGTGGAGTCGACCCAGGTCGGGCGGAGCCCGAGGTACTCCGCCACCTCCACCGGCGCGAGCGTGCCGAGCCCCGCGGAGCCGAACCCGTCGACGACCGAGCGGTCGAGCCCGGAGTCCGCGAGCGCGCGCCGGGCGGCCTGGGCGTGCAGGGCGTAGGGGGTGGCGTCGTCCACCCGGCCCGTGTCGGAGAGCGCGACCCCGACCACAGCGACCTTGCGGGGGCGGCGCGTTGAGGGTGATGGCATGAATCTGACGGTACATCAGATCGGGTGCGGTACGGCGCCGAATGCCGCCTGCCGCACGCTGCCCGGCTCGCGGCGCCCCCGGTCGCGACAGGTCCTCCCCCGGTCTGTGCATTTGGCGGGCCCGGACCTAACATGACGCCCCGTCAGTTCAGAGGCCTCGCCTCTGGGGGAGGAGACCGCCGGATGGACGCCGCCTTCACCGCGGAACAGGACGAGATCCGCCGCACCCTGCACGAACTGCTCGCCAAGCACTGCGGCCCACCGGACGTGAAGAGCGCGGTGCGCACCCCCGTCGGCCACGACGCCGCGCTCTGGGGGCGGCTCGCCGCCGAGCTCGGGCTTCCGGGGCTCGCCCTGCCCGAGGAGTACGGGGGCGTGGGCTGCACCACCGCCGAACTCGCCCTGGCCTGCGAGGAGATCGGGCGCGCCCTGCTGCCCTCCCCGCTGCTCGCCACCGCCGTCCTCGCGGCCCCGCTCATCACCGCGCTCGGCACCGACGCCCAGAAGCGCGCCCTGCTCCCGCTCGTCGCCCGTGGCGAGCGGACCGCGACCCTCGCCGTTCCCGGCACCGGCCTCGCCCGCGCGCTCGGGCTCACCGGCGCGAACACGGACGCCGAGTGGGCCGGTGGCGGCCGGGCCGGCGGAGTGCAGGCCAGACGCTCGCCCGAAGGGGCCTGGCGGCTGTACGGCGAGGCCGACCAGGTGCTCGACGGGCACAGTGCCCAGCTGCTGCTCGTCGCCGCCCACACCGGAGGCTTCGCCCGCAGCCGCGCCCTGCTGTTCGTGGTGCACGGCGGGACGGCCGGGCTGCGGCGCACCCGGCGCACCACCCTCGATGAGACCCGCACCCAGGCCCGCGTACAACTGCGGGACGTGGAAGCCGAGTTGCTCGGCGCCGACGACTCCGCCGACATCCATGCCGCGCTCGCCGCCACCGGGCGTACCGCCGCCGCCTGTCTCGCCGCCGAGGCCGTCGGGGCCGCGGGCGAGGCGCTGGAGCGGACGGTGGCGTACGTCAAGGAACGGGAGCAGTTCGGGCGGGCGATCGGCTCCTTCCAGGCGGTCAAGCACCGCCTCGCGGACCTGTACGTCCAGGTGCAGGCCGCCAGATCGGCGGCGTACTACGCGGCCTGGGACCCCGCAGCGGGGGCGCTCGCGCTCGCCCAGGGGCTCGACGCGCTGCGGTCCGCCGCGTCGGAGGCGGTCCAGCTGCACGGCGGCATCGGCTTCACCTGGGAGCACGAGGCGCATCTCTACTTCAAGCGGGCCGCGTCCGACGAGCTGCTCTTCGGGCCGGTGGACCGGCTGCGCGGCCGGGCCGCCGAACAGGCCGGCCTCTTCGATCCGGCCGCCTCCGAGGTGCGGGCGTGAGCGCCGGGACCGACAGACCCGCGCCCGGGGTGCGGCTGATGCGGAAGGTGTCGTCGACGCGGGCGTTCGCCAGGGTCGCGCCGCACTTCGTGCCCGCGATGGACCGGGCGGTGCACCGCCTCACCCGGGGCCGGGTCATCCTCAGCGCACAGATGCTGCCCGGTGCCGTGCTGACCGCGTACGGGGCCAAGTCGGGCCTGCCGCGCGCCACCCCGCTGGCCTGCATGCCCGAGGAGGGCCGGGCCTCGTGGGTGCTCATCGGGTCCAATTTCGGGCGGCCGGGCCATCCGGCGTGGACCGCGAACCTGCTCGCCCATCCGGACGCCGAGATCAGCTGGAAGGGCCGGGACATACCGGTGCGGGCCCGGCTGCTGGAGGGCGAGGAGCGGGCCGCGGTGTGGGAGGCTGCCCTCAAGTTCTGGCCCCCGTACGCCACTTACCAGTCCCGGATCGAGCGGGAGATACGCCTGTTCCGGCTGGAGCGGCGCGAGGCCTGACGGGGTTCGGGCCCTGGCGCGGGTTCGGGGCCTGCGGGGAATCGGGCCTTGGCGCGCAGGGGGCCCGGGACGGGAACGCCGACGGCGGTTGCCCCCCTAGGGGTGAACCGCCGTCGGCGCGACAGGACTTGGGTATCGACCGACGTGCCCGTGGCTACTTCGTCGGCTTCTTGCCCGTGATGCCCAGGTGGACCAACAGCGCCAGGTTCGGCTTCAGTTCGGCCTGCTTGACGCCCCAGGTCTGGAAGCCCTTCTGGTGCGAGGCCACCGAGGCCAGCATCGCGACGAGCGAGCCCGCCATCGCCGCGGGGCTGACGTCCTTGTCGACCTTGTTCTTGGCCTGGAGTTCGGTGACCGCGTCCGTAAGGGAGTTGGTGACCGAGTTCAGGATCTTCATGCGGATCTTGTAGAAGCGTTTGTCGCCCTCCGCGGCGCCCAGATCGACGACCCTGAGGATGGCGTCGTTCTTGCGCCAGAAGTCGAGGAACCCCTCCACGAGTTCTTCCGCCGTCTGCCAGCCCGCGCGCCCGACCCAGGAGCGGCCCTCGACCAGAGCGGTCAACCCGGCGCCCTCCTTGGCCATTTCCTCCGCGATCTCCAGGACGGCCCCTTCGACATCGGGGAAGTACTGGTAGAACGTCGCGGGTGAAGTGCCCGCCTTCCGGGCCACGTCGATGACCTTGACGTCCCGGTACGGCGACGAGCTGAGCATTTCACTGAGGCAGTCGAGCAGCTTCTGCCGTGTCGCCTGCCCGCGTCGGCCGGCCACGCGGCCGTCGACGGTGCGTACTTGTCCTGTCATGCCGTCAGCTTACCGAGGGGTGATCGGAGCGCGATTCGGCCGAGTGCAAATGGGGGCCCAGGGGCGGTATGTACCGATGGGCGCGGGAAACCGGTCGCCCCGCGTGACCGTCCAGGAGCCGTCTGACGTCCGTCCGATGTCCGTCTGACGTCTGAAGTCCGTCCGATGACTGCCGGCTGTCCGCCCGGCTGCCCGTCGGCCGGCCTCCGGCCGTCAGCGGGCCGCCCCGTCGGCGTGCGAAGGCCGTGCCGCCCGTGAACGACCGGGCCTGCCACTCGAATGGTGTTATCAACACCCTGTGGACAACTTTGGTGGACAACCCGTGCGGGACTTGACCGAATGACCCGCCGTACGCCCCAATCTGGCCATATGTTCGAATTATGCGTCCGCGTCGCACGTGATGGCTCGTTAGCTTGGCCCCGACGCGGTCCCACGACGGTCCCACCGCGGGGCACCTCAGGAAGGAAACAGGCGCATGGGCGGATATCCGGAAGGCGCGCCGTGCTGGGCCGACGTCTCGCTGGCCGACCTGGCGGCTGGCAAGCGGTTCTACGGCGAGCTGTTCGGCTGGACCTTTGACGAGGACACCGCGGAGCGGCACGGGCGCTACACCCGCGCCTACAAGGACGGCAGGAGTGTCGCGGCCCTCCAGCCCAAGCGGGACGGCCGGATGCCCACCTCCTGGACCGTCTACCTCGCCACTCCGGACGCGCGGGCGCTCGCCGCCCGCATCCGCGAGGCCGGTGGCCGGCTGATCACCGACCCGCTGCCGGTGCCGCCGCACGGCACCCTGGCGGTCGCCGCGGACCCCGGCGGCGCGGTGTTCGGCCTGTGGCAGGGCGAGGGCCATGCCGGCTTCGAGCTGACCCGGGTGCCCGGCGCGTACTGCTGGACCGAGGTCTACACCCGGGACAAGGACCAGGCCGACGCGTTCTACGAGTCCGTCTTCGGCTATCTCGGGGGCGACCCGGGCGCCCCCGACGAGATCGGCGCCGACTTCCGCACCTGGTCGCTGCCCGGCACCGAACCGGGGCCCGAAGGCGCGATCGGCGGCCGCAGCCTGATGTCGGACGCCTTCCCCGCGGCGCTGCCCGACCACTTCCTCGTCTACTTCAGCGTCACCGACTGCGACGCCGCCTCCGCCACCTGCGTCCGGCTCGGCGGCCGGGTCACCGCGCCGCCGTTCGACATCCCGTACGGGCGGATGGCCGTCCTCACCGACAACCAGGGCGCCCAGTTCGCCGTCCTCCAGGGTCGGGACACGTAGTTCCTCAGGGTCGGCACGCGTAAGACTGACGGGCGGAACCGACGCGTGCAGCCCCCGGGCTGTCCGAGGTGTCCCGGATCGATCGGGAACATCCCGGTCTCGACCCGGGTTGGCCACCGGCCACCTCCGGCAGGGAGAATCGGGGTGCCGCGTGAGACGCTGCATGGGGCCGCATTCAGGCACGGCCCGTACGGGGAGGTCGCAGGCAAGTGGAGCAGCTGACGCAGCACGACCCGAGGCGGATCGGCCCCTTCGAGGTCCTTGGCCGGCTCGGGGCCGGCGGCATGGGCCTCGTCTATCTGGCGCGCTCGGCGTCGGGCCGTCGCGTCGCCATCAAGACGGTGCGCACCGAACTCGCCGAGGACCAGCTCTTCCGGGTCCGCTTCACGCGCGAGGTGGAGGCGGCCCGCGCGGTCAGCGGCTTCTACACCGCCGCCGTCGTCGACGCCGACCCCCGCGCCCCCGTGCCGTGGCTCGCCACCGCCTACGTACCGGCGCCCTCCCTCGAAGAAATAGTGAATGAGTGCGGGCCGCTGCCGGCCCAGGCCGTGCGCTGGCTCGCGGCCGGTATCGCCGAGGCCCTCCAGTCCATCCACGGTGCGGGCCTGGTCCACCGCGACCTGAAGCCGTCGAACGTCCTCGTCGTCGAGGACGGGCCGCGCGTGATCGACTTCGGCATCGCGTCCGGGGTCTCCAACACCCGCCTGACCATGACGAACGTGGCGGTGGGCACCCCGGCCTACATGTCGCCCGAGCAGGCCAAGGACTCGCGCAGCGTCACCGGCGCCTCCGACGTGTTCTCACTCGGCTCGACCCTCGTGTTCGCCGCGACCGGACACGCGCCCTTCCACGGCGCCAACCCCGTCGAGACCGTGTTCATGCTGCTGCGCGAGGGCCCCGACATCACCGGCCTGCCGGACGAGCTGCGCCCGCTCATCGAGGCCTGCATGCAGATGGAGCACCCCAACCGCCCCTCGCCCGAGGACCTCCAGGCCCAGCTCGCACCCCATCTCTTCGCCTCCGGCTCGGACGACAGCGGGACCGCCTCGGCCTGGCTGCCACCCCGCTCGGTGGCCATGATCGAGCAGCGCCGGGGCGGCGGCCGCATGCACGTCCTGCCGCCCGCCGAGCCCGCGCCGAACCCGGCACCGCGCTCCGGCCGCACGGGCCACCCCGCCCCGCCGCGCCCCGCGGAGCCCCCGTACGCGGCCCGGCACGCCGGTTCCGCCGTCACCTATCCGCCCGTCCACGCCGACGAGCCGGTGCGGTTGCCCGGCGCGAAGGTGCCCATCGGACCGGGCCCCCGGGCCTCGGACGCCTCCCGCGTCTCCGTGGAGGCCGGTTCCGCGACCGGCTGGGTGCGCAGGCCCGGAGCGCCCGCGGCCGTCAGCACCCAGACCGCGCCCGTGCCGCCGCCGGCCCATCCGCCCGAAGCCCCGGGCCGCTGGCGCCCCTGGCGCTTCCGTATGTCGAACGATGTGTGGGGCACCCCCGCCGTGGCCGGCGACCTGCTGTACGTGACCTCCTTCGAGGTGCACGCGCTGGACGTGGGTACCGGCCGCCGCCAGTTCAAGACGCGGGACGTCGCGTGGGCGATGGCCGTGGAGGCCGGCCGCATCCACGCCTCCGACGGGCCCAGCCTGTACGCGCTGGACGCGAGCGACGGCGGCGAGCTGTGGCGGCTGTCCGCGGACGCCTGGGTGTACTCCCTGAAGGCCGACCGGGGCACGGTCGTCACCGGCACCCGTGGCGGCGGCGTCCAGGCCTGGGAGGCGGCGAACGGCGAGAAGCTGTGGGAGCTCTCCGGCGCCCAGAGCGACTTCGAGACCCCCGAGGCCGGTCCGGCCATCCACGACGGCACGGTCTACGTCTGGCAGGACGCCCGGCTGCGCGCGCTCGACGCCCGCACCGGCGCCGAGCGCTGGTCCTACCCGGTCGGCGACGCGGCCTCCTGCGGCGGCGTCCCGGTCCGGGTCGCGCCCGCGCAGGACGGCTATGTGTACGTCTCGGCCGGCACCCGGGTGCTCGCCGTGGACAGCGCCTCCGGGCACGTCCGCTGGCACTTCGAGGCCCCCGCGGTCTTCCTGTGTCCGCCCACGTTCGCGCCCGGTCCCGCGGTGGCGGGCGGCGGGGTGTACCTCGCCGACTACCTCGGCACGGTGTACGCCCTGGACGCCTCCACCGGCAAGGACCGCTGGCGCATCGCCACCGAGTCGCGCAACTCCGTGGAGCCGGTCCTGGTCGCCGACGGCAACGTCCATGTGGGCAGCGGTAACGCGCTCTACACCCTGGACGCGGTCACCTCGACCCCCAAGTGGCGCTTCGCCGCGGGCGGGGAGGTCGTGGGCACGCCCGTCGTCGCCGACGGCCGCATCCACTTCGGCTCGGCCGACCACTGCCTCTACACGCTGGACGCGGCGGGGGGCCAGCTGCGCTGGAAGCTCGCCACCGGGGGTGAGATCACGGGGTCGCCCGTGGTGCGTGCCGGGGTCGTCTACGCGTGCAGCAAGGACCGGTGCGTGTACGCGCTGGACGCGGTGAAGGGGACGGCCACTTCCGGATCCCGCTAGAGAGGCCTGTCTGTCGGCGCGCCGTCGCGCCGGCTGTCCGTTCGCCTGTCCGTGCCGTGGCCGAAAGGGCCTTTCCCCTATGGCAGTTGAGCCCATCATCGCGTCGGAGGTCGTGTCCCGGCTGCGTGCCGCCGGGTGCGTATTCGCCGAGGACGAGGCCGAGTTGATACTCGGTACCGCCGACGGGCCCGACCAGGTCGCCTCGATGGTGGAGCGCAGGGCGTCGGGGCTGCCGCTCGAACACGTCCTGGGCTGGGCCGAGTTCCACGGCCTGCGGGTGGCCGTGGACCCCGGTGTCTTCGTGCCGCGGCGCCGCACCGAGTTCCTGGTGCACCGGGCGCTCGCCGCCTCCCGGTCGCTCGCCGACGCCTCCCGGCCGCTCGTCGTCGTGGACCTGTGCTGCGGTTCGGGCGCACTCGGCGCGGCACTCGCGGCGGCGCTGCCCGGCACCGAGCTGTACGCCGCCGACATCGAACCGGCCGCCGTGCGCTGCGCCCGCCGCAATGTGGCCCCGTACGGCGGCCGTGTCTACGAGGGCGACCTCTTCGACGCGCTCCCGGCCGAGCCGCGCGGCCGTATCGACATCCTCACCGCGAACGTCCCCTACGTCCCCTCGGACGAGGTCGGCCTGCTCCCCGCGGAGGCCCGGGAACACGAGCCGCTCGTCGCCCTCGACGGCGGCTCGGACGGGCTCGACATCATGCGCAGGGTCGCCCTCGCCGCCCCCGACTGGCTCGCCCCCGGCGGGATTCTGCTCACCGAGACCAGCGAGCGCCAAGTGCCCGGCGCCCTCGCCGCGATGGCCGCGGGCGGCCTGCGAGCCGGCCTGGTCACCTCGGAAGAGCTGTACGCGAACGTGGTGACCGGCGTGCGCCGGTAGCGGCGCCGCCCGGGCCGTCGGGTGCCCAGCCCTTCGGGCGGGTGGCCGGCCCTTCGGCGCCCGGCCACCGGTCAGGTCAGTCGCGCGGCGGGGGGCCGTGCGGGCCCTCGTAGGGGCCTCGGCGGGGCGGGCCCTCGTAAGGACCCTGCGCTGTGCCGGGGCGCGGATTTTCGCGCGGGCCCCCGTGGGGAGGAGCTTCGTCCGTGGCCCCGTACCGCGGGAACTCACGCGTGCCCGCGTCGGGGTCCCCGGACGCGGGCGGCTCCTGGTGACCGCCGTGGCCCGGTGCCTGCGCGCCCCCGTAACCAGGGCCATCGTGAGCGGCGCTCCCGTAACCGCCGGGGTCCCCGTAACCAGCGCCACCGTGAGCAGGGCCACCGTAACCCGGGGTCCCGTAAGCGGGATCCGCTGCGGCGGGCGGCTCCGGCGGGCGCTCGGCGGGGGCGCCGTACCGCGGCGCGTCCGCGCTCGGCACCCCGTAGCCGGCGGGCTCCCGTACGGTCCGGCGCCGCCCCGACATCAGGGCCGCCGCCAGGAGCAGCAGCACGCCGCCGCCCAGGGCCATCGCGACGCCCTGGCCGAGGCCCTTGCCGGATGAGTCGACCGTGAGGCTGCCGGCGGCCTGCCCCTGACGCACCATCCACAGGATGGTGAAGCCGAGCACGACGAGCCCGGCCACGGCGACCAGCACACGGGAGCGCAGCGCCAGGCCCACCAGGGCCACCAGCGCCGCGAAGGCGAGGGGGAGCAGTACCGAGCCGGCCACCGCGGCCTTGTCGGCCGAGACGCCCGAGAACAGGTCGTCGATGCGGTAGGTACTGCCGTGACGGCCGTCGTACCAGGCACGGAAGGGGCTCCAGACGGCGGCCGTCGCTCCGATGAGAGCGAGGATCGAGCCGAGGACGTTGCGGGCCATCTCCGGCCCTCCTAACTAGAGCGGCTCTCGCTGCCGACGCTACGCCCGGCGTGCCCGCCCCGCTACCCGGCGGCCGGTCCCGGCGGCCGGTCCCGCGCTCGCCCGTTGTCAGTCCCGCGCGTGACACTGACGCCATGACGAAGGCGACGCGGGACGGGACGACGGCGGAGCGCGCGCGGCTGCGTGCCTGGTGGGCGCATCGGCAGGGGCTCGACGGGGCGCTGTCCGGGCGGCCCTCCGCCGAGGTGCTCGCGCGCACCGGCTGGGCCCGCTCGGTGGGCGGCTCGGCTCCCTACCTCGGCCTGTACGCCCGCTGCGGCGCGAGCCGGGCGGCCGTGGACGAGGCGGTCGCCCGGCTGGACGTGCACGAGCTGCCCTCCGCCCGCGGCTGTACGTATGTGCTGCCCAGCCAGGACTTCGCGCTCGGCCTCGCCCTGGCGGCCGGACCCCCGGAGGCCGAGATCCGGGCCGCCGCCAAGCACCTCGGGGTGACCGGACAGGAGGTCGACGAGCTGTGCGCGGCCGTCGTCGCCGTGCTCGGTGACACCCCGCTGGACCCGGCCGCGATCAAGGCCGCTCTGGGCGGCACCGTGCGGGACCTCGGGGACGCGGGCCGCAGGCGCAGCCTCGCCACGCCCCTGCCGCTCGCCCTCGGCCGGTTGCAGGCGAGCGGCGCGATCCGGCGGGTGCCGGTCAACGGCCGCCTCGACCAGCAGCGTTACGGCTATGTGCGCTGGGGTCTCGACACGGGGGAGTGGACGCCCGAGCGGGCCGCGGCCGAGCTGGCCCGGCGCTATTTCGACTGGGCCGCCCCCGCGTCCCTCCAGCACTTCCGGTGGTTCAGCGGGTTCACCGCCGCCGCCGCGAAGGCGGCCGTCGCCGGTCTCGGCCTGGAGCCGGTGGCCGACGGAGGCGGACTGCTGCTGCCCGCTGCGCTGCGCGAGGAGTTCGCCGGGTACGAACGGCCGACGGCGCCGGCGTACGCCCTGCTCGCCGGGATCGACGGCATCCATCTGCTCCACCGCGACCTGCCCCGGCTGCTCGACCCGGCGGACGGTGAGCGGGTCTTCCAGAAGAAGGCGCTGAACGCGCGCCCCGATCTGCCGGCCCACGCGATCGTGGACCGGGGGCGGATCGTCGGATTGTGGGAGTACGACGTGGAGGGCGCGGAGATCGTGTGGCAGGCGTTCGGGAAGGCGGATGCGGCCCTGCGTGCGGAAGTCGACCGGGTCACCGCGTTCGTCCGTGACGAGCTGGGCGATGCGCGGGGATTCAGCCTGGATTCGCCCAGGGCCCGGGCCCCGCGCATCGCCGAACTCCGGTCCGGGGCCTGATGCTTGACCGCCCGGATCGGTTGGTCAGGCGCTGTTAAAGTGTCGGCCGGTCTTCGGAGGGGGTGCGACGGTGATACGTCGCGGCATGAAGTGCGCCGCCATGGCGGCAGGTCTGGGGCTCGCGCTGACCGGGTTCTCCAGCCATGGCGGTCACGGTCACGGATCGAGTCACAGTTCAGGCGGAGGCTGCTCCAACTCGCACAAGAGCAACGGCAGTTCGAGCAGCAGCAGCGGCTCTAGCAGTAGTGGCAGCGATGGCAGTACGGATGGCAGCGATGCGAGCGGCAGCGGCGCCAGCACCGGTACCAGTACGAGCACCGGCGGCGGCTACAGCGGCAACCGCTACGGCTATGGCTCCGGTTCCGGCTACAACAGCACCACGGGCAGCACGACCGGTTCGTCCGGCAGGGGCTCGTCCGGCTCCACGGCCGGCGCCTCCGCGTCCGTCACGACCTGCGCCTCGGTCGACACGAGGGGCGTTGCCACGGTGCGGGTGAGTACCGGCTCGGGCAGCGGCAGCCACAGCTACGGGGTCACGGTCACCTTCACCGACGCCGCCGGCACCACCGTCGACCAGGCCACCACCTCGGTGACCCTCGGCCCGGACGCCGCCCGGAGCCTCGACGTGCGGATGGGCAGGCCCGCACTCGCCGCCCGGGTGAGCCGCTGCGCCGCCCGGGCGACGGCCTAGGGCCGGTCCGGCGGATCTTGTCCGGGACACGCGGTCCTGGCGCCTCCCCGGTCACCGCATCCGGAAGTCCTTCGAGCGGCGCGCGGTGAACAGCTCCGCCTGCCGTTCCGGCGGCAGGTTGCCGAGGGCGACGAAGGCCGGGGCGCGGGAGTGGGCCTGGGCGAGGGTGGCCTCCCTCGTCGCCCACAGCGAGCGCACCGTTCCCTGCACCGCCTCGGTCGGGAACGAGGCGATCGTCCCGGCGCACCGCACGGCGGCGGCCAACTCCCCTCCTGGAGCCGTCACTTCGCTCACGAAGCCGATCTCGTGGGCGCGCCGCGCCGACATCCGCTCGGCCGTGCCCATCAGGGCGAGCCGGGCCGCCTCGCCGTACGGCATCCGCAGCGCCAGGTATATGGACTCGTACGCGCTGACCATCCCGTAGGTGGTGTGCGGGTCGAAGAACGCGGCGTCCTCGGCGGCGATCACGAACTCGGCCTCGCCCAGGAGGTAGAAGGCCCCGCCGCAGGCCATCCCGCGGACGGCCGCGACGACCGGCTTCCACAGGTCGTTCGCCTTCGGGCCGATCGCGAGCAGCGGGTCGTCCGTGGAGTACGGGGACGAGGGCTGCGGCACCTCGGCCGAGCGGTCGATCCCGGTGCAGAACGCCCGCTCGCCGGCGCCGGTCAGGACGACGGCCCGTACCGTGTCGTCGCTTCGCAACTCCCGCCAGGTGAAGGCGAGTTGAGCCGCCGTCTCCAGATCGATCGCGTTCAGGCGCTCGGGCCGGTTCAGGGTGACGATCGCGACCCCGGTCTCCGGGTCGCGGGTCACCAGGACGCTCACGCGCGCTCCAGGAGCCAGCGCGGCACGGTCACCCCGTCGACCTCGGTGAACGCGACCTGCACGCGGGCGCCGATCTTCAGCCGGGACGGGTCGACGGAGTCGAGCGGCGCGTCCGGTTCGGCGACCACGTTGCCGACCAGGCGGATCAGGGGGTCCTCGGCCAGCTCGACGACGACCGCGTTGTAGGGGGCCTGGTCCGCGTAGTCGGGCAGCAGCGGGGGGTGCGGGAAGACGTACGACCAGATGCGGCCGCGGCCCGAGACCCGGCGCCACTCGCTGTCGAAGGACTGGCAGTGCGGGCAGCAGGGGCGGGGCGGGAAGCGCAGCCGGCCGCAGTCGGGGGCGGCGCAGGCCTGGACGCGGAGTTCGCCGCGGGCCGCGTACTCCCAGAAGGGGGCGCCGTCGTCGTCCACAACGGGTGACAGCATCTCTCAACTCCTCAGCAGAATGGCGGAGGTGGGGACTCCTTCGCCCGCGGTGACCAGGCAGGTGGCGGCGTTCGGGACCTGGGCGGTGCTGACGCCGCGCAGCTGCTTCACGCCCTCGTTGATGAGGTTGAACCCGTGCACATAGGCCTCGCTCAGGCCGCCGCCCCCGGTGTTGATGGGCAGTCGCCCGCCGATCTCCAGCGCGCCGCCCTCGGTGAACGCGGCGCCCTCGCCGCGCCCGCAGAAGCCGTAGCCCTCCAGGGAGAGCGGGATGAGCGGGGTGAACGCGTCGTAGATCTGGGCCACATCGACGTCGTCGGGCCCGAAGTCGGCCTGTTTCCACAGGTGTCGGGCCGCGGTCCACGCCGGTCCCGTCAGCGGGTCGTCGTTCCAGTAGTTGACCATGCCGTGGTGCTGGGAGGGCAGGCCCTGGGCGGCGGAGTGCACGTAGACGGGCTTCTGCCGGCAGTCGCGGGCCCGCTCGGCGGAGACGACGACGCACGCCAGTGCCCCGTCCGTCTCCAGGCAGTTGTCGAAGAGGCAGAGCGGGTCGCTGATCCACCGCGAGGTCATGTACATCTCGCGGGTCAGCGGGCGCTCGTACATCATCGCGGCCGGATTCTGATTGGCGCGGTTGCGGCAGGCGAGGGCGACGTTGAAGAGGTGGTCGCGGGTGGCGCCGTGCTCGTGCAGGTAGCGGCGGGCCAGCATGCCGATCTCGTCGGCGGGCCGCAGCAGGCCGAAGGGGCGGGTCCACTGGCCCGGGGTCGGCAGCTGCACCGCCGTGTTCTTCCAGGGCCTCGGCCCACTGCCGCGCTTGCGCGAGCGCCAGGCGACGCCCACGCTCGCCTGGCCGGTGGCGATCGCGGAGGCGAGATGGCCGACGGTCGCGCAGGAGCCGCCCCCGCCGAAACCGATCTTGCTGAAGAAGGTCACATCGCCCGCGCCGATGGCCTTGGCGACCTCGACCTCGTCGGTCTCCTCCATCGTGTACGAGGCGAACGCGTCCACCTCGGCCGGGCTGATGCCGGCGTCGTCGAGCGCGGCGAGGATCGCCCGGCACGCCAACGTCTTCTCGGACTCGGGCAGTTGCTTGGCGAACGGCGTCTGCCCGATCCCGACTATGGCTGTCGCGTCCTTCAGGGTGGCCATGGCCCCACCTCCACGAGCGTCACCAGTACTGACAGCGGAGGAGGCTACAGCTAATCTGACGGTTAGTCAGCTACCAGTACGGAGGGGGCTTCTGATGCGCGGCGACCTGGAGTGGGGCACGATCGCGAAGCTGGTGCGCGGCGCTGCCGTCCGCTACGGCGAGCGCGAGGCGGTGGTCGAGGGCCGTGGCCGCCTCTCGTACGCGGAGCTGGGGGAGCGGGTGGAGCGCGCGGCGGCGGCCTGTATCGCGGCCGGTGTCGAGCCCGGCGACCGGGTCGCCATCTGGGCGCCCAACACCGCCGACTGGATCGTCTCGGCGCTCGGCGCGGTCACGGCGGGGGCGGTCCTGGTGCCGCTGAACACCCGGTTCAAGGGCGCGGAGGCGGCGTACGTCCTCGACAGCAGTCGAGCCAAGCTGCTGTTCGTGACGGGCACCTTCCTCGGCACCTCCTACGTGGCCTCGCTGCGCCGCGCGACCGCCGAGGGGCCCGGGCCCGGCCCGCTGCCCTCGCTCCCGCACCTGGAGCAGGTGGTCGTCCTCTCGGACGACGCCCCCGACAACTTCCGTACGTGGAAAGACTTCCTGGCGGGCGGGGAGGGGGTCCCGGGCGCGGAGGTCGCGGCCCGCGCCGACGCCATCGCCCCGGACGCGCCCTCCGACATCGTCTACACCTCCGGCACCACGGGCCGCCCCAAGGGCGCGGTGATCACCCACGCGCAGACGCTGCGCGGCTATGCGATCTGGTCGGAGCTGGCGGGGCTGCGCGAGGGCGACCGGTATCTGATCGTGAACCCGTTCTTCCACACCTTCGGCTACAAGGCGGGCATCATCGCCTGTCTGATGCGCGGCGCGACGATGGTGCCGCAGCCCGTGTTCAACATCGACACCGCCCTCGCCAACATCGCCGCCGAACGCATCTCCGTACTGCCCGGACCGCCCACCCTCCACCAGTCCCTCCTGGACCACCCCACCCGCGACCAGCACGACCTCAGCGCCCTGCGCCTGGTGGTGACCGGGGCGGCGGTGGTGCCGCTGCGCCTGGTCGAGCGGCTGCGCGGCGAGCTGGGCGTGGACACCGTCCTGACCGCGTACGGCCTGTCCGAGGCGAGCGGCATCGTCACGATGTGCCGCCGCGGCGACCCGGCCGGCGTCATCGCCGCCACCTCCGGCCGCGCGATACCCGGCACCGAGGTCCGCGTCCTGGCCGGGCCGGGGGAGCCCGGCGAGATCCTGGTACGCGGCTTCAACGTCATGCGGGGCTACTTCGAGGACCCGGCGGAGACGGCCCGGGCGATCGACCCGGACGGCTGGCTGCACACGGGGGACATCGGCGTCCTGGACGAGGCCGGCAACCTGCGCATCACCGACCGGATCAAGGACATGTTCATCGTCGGCGGCTTCAACGCCTACCCGGCGGAGATAGAGCAACTCCTGGGCCTGCACCCGGAGGTGGCGGACGTGGCGGTGATCGGCGTCCCCGACCCGCGCCTGGGCGAAGTGGGCCGCGCCTACGTCGTCCGCCGCCCCGGCTCGCCCCTGACCGCCGACGACCTGATCGCCTGGTCCCGCCGCGAGATGGCCAACTACAAGGTGCCGAGGGAGGTCGAGTTCGTGCCGGAACTCCCGCGGAACGCGAGCGGGAAGGTGGTGAAGGGGGAGTTGCGATCCTCTGGTGCCAGGGGATAGTCGATCCTGGTATCAGGTGGTACCTTGGCCTCATGGCCAAGACTCAGATCAACATTCGTATGGATGACGAGACTGCCGAGATGGCCCGACAGGCGGCAGCCACCCGACGCATAGCGGTCAACGAGTACGTCGAGCAGCTGATCCGGAACGACAACGAGCAGCTCCGTGCCGTTTTCATGGCCGCCGCCCAGGAAGTCCTCGACCACTACGGCGACTTGATCGATGAGATCGAAGGGGCTCCTGGCGAGTGAACGTCACCATCGACCTGGCGTGGATCCTGGAGGTGGCCCAGCGCGCCGGTCAGGACGATCCCGCCATCGACGACTACGGCGTGCCCATCGCGGCCGTCGAGCGGCACCGGGCAGTGCTGGTGGGCCAGGACGTGTACCAGGGTGTCTACGCCCGGGCCGCGGCGCTTGCGCACACCCTCGGCCGGATGCGGTGGCTGGAGCGGTCCAACCTGCGGGTGGCGGTGGCGGTGGCCCACGCCTACCTGATCGCCTCGGGTGTCCCCGCCAAACTCGACCAGCGGCGGGTCTCCGCCCTTGCTGCCGAGCTGAAGAAGGACACCTGCACCGCCCACAGCGTGGCGGCCGTTCTCAAAACCTGGGCAGTGTGAGGCGCAGGCCGTCCGGACGTGCCGCGGTGCGGACCCACCCCCAGCGGGCCCGCACCGCGTCGTGAAGCCGTACGGACCCGCCCCCCAGCGGACCCGCACCGCGTAGTTGTTCCCCCGTATCCCCCGTATCCCCCGGGCGTCCCCCGTCCCCCGTATCCCCCGGGCCCCCGTATCCCCCGAATAACCCGGCCGTGGCGGCTCCCCTCCGTGCCGCCGCGGCCGGTCCCGCTCGGACGGTCCTACTGGGCCGATGCCCTGAAGGGCTCCGAGGTGGCGTGCTGGTCCATGGTGGTGATCGCCGGTTCGTCCGTGGCGTGCTGGTCGAACGTGGTGATCGGGGATCCGGTCGCATGCTGGTCGAGCGTGGCGATGGCGGGTTCGTCCGTGGCGTGCTGGTCCTGCGGCGTGACGATCGGCGGCTCGTTCTTCTTCACGTCGCCCATGTTTCTCATCTCCCGTTGATGACGCTGCCTGATGGAAGAGGCGAAACCGTCCGGCCACTCCCCCGAGGGTGGCCGGACGGGCTTGCCAGGCCGACAGGTGGAGTCCGGCCTTCCGGTCGGCTCGCGCGCCCCCCGACGCGGCGGGCCGACACGTAAGACAATGCCGGACCCCGATAAACGTTCAATGAACGCGCTGACTGGGGGCGTTATGCGGCCGCCACGGGGCTGAGCAGAGCGCGTACCTGGTCCGCCTCCGGCGAGCCCAGCTCCTCGAAGATGGCCAGTGCGTCGCGCCAGCAGACCTGCGCCCGGCCCGCGTGCCCTATGCCGGCCAGGGCCTGGCCGAGCACGGTGAGCACATTGCCCCGCCGCCACTCCCCGCCGATGCCGCGCAGCACCGTGAGCGCCATCTCGGCGTTGGCCGCCGCCTGCGCGGGCCGCCTGCCCGCGAGGTCCACCTCCGCGAGCCGGAACAGCGTCATGCCCTCCCACAGCCGTTGCCGGCTGTCCCGGAAGACGGCCAGCGCCTCGTTGAGCCGGTCCGCCGCCGCGCGCAGCTGACCGCTCTTGGTGAGCGCGAGCCCCAGCGCGTAACGGCCGTTGGCGCCGCGCAGCTCGTGCCCCATCGCGTCGTAGATGTCGATGCCCTCCTGGGCGAGGGTGACCGCGCTCGCGGTGCGGCCCATCGCCAGGTGGATACGGGACAGGTTACACAGCGCGCTGGCCTCGCCGGGCCGGTTGGCGTCGGCCCGGAACGCCTCGATGGCGCGCGTGAGATGACCTTCGCCGTCGGTGGGCCGGTTCTGGTAGAGCGCGATGATGCCGCGTGCGTTGGAGGCCCAGCACAGCGGCAGCGGATCGTGTGTGGGACCGGCCAGGCGCATGGCCTCCTGTGCCTCGTGGTCGGCGTGCTCGAACCGGCCGGCCAGCTGGTGCACATTGGCCAGGGTCATCACCGCCCGCCCCTCGGCCTGGGTGTCGCCCCGGGTGCGGGCGGCCTCGCGCACGGCCTCGGCGGTCGCCTCGTACTGCCGCGAGTTGGCGCCGGACTCGCCCAGGTCGAGCGCCGCGTACAGCAGGTCGACGGCCCGGCGCAGCGTGCCGGGCCCCGACAGCTGGCGTACGCAGGCGAGCAGCGGGTCGGCCTCCGCGTACAGCCAGTCCTGCGCGCGGTGGCGGTCGCCGAAGGACAGACCCCGGTAGGTGGTGGGCTCCAGATGGTCTACCAGGCGGTCGCCCGGGCGCTCCAGGGCGTACACCCCGGACGCCGTCGCGAGGTAGAAGTCGAGCAGGCGGGAGAGGGCCGACTCGCGTTCCGCCGGGGGCAGGTCGTCGCGCTCGGCGCAGGAGCGCGCATAGAGGCGGACGAGGTCGTGGTAGCGGTAGCGGCCGGGCGCGGCCGACTCCACCAGGGACGTGTCGACGAGCGACTCCAGGATGTCCTCGGTCTCCTGCTCGGGGAGGTCGAGGACGGCGGCCGCCGCGGCCAGCGAGATGTCGGGCCCGTCGGGCAGCCCGAGCAGCCGGAAGGCGCGGGACTGGGCGGGTTCCAGCTGGCCGTAGCCGAGCTCGAAGGTCGCCTTGACCGCGAGGTCGCCGGCCTGGAGTTCGTCCAGCCGGCGGCGCTCGTCCGCGAGCTTCGCGGCCAGCACGGAGACGGTCCAGGTGCGGCGCGCGGCGAGCCGGGAGGCGGCGATGCGGATGGCGAGCGGCAGGAAGCCGCAGGCGCCCACCACGTCCAGGGAGGCCTCGCGCTCGGCGGACACCCGCTCCTCGCCGACGATCCTGGTGAACAGCTGGAGCGCCTCCTCGGGGGACATCACGTCCAGGTCGACGAGGTGCGCGCCGGCCAGGCCGACCATCCGGATGCGGCTGGTGACCAGTGCGGCGCAGCCCGCCGTGCCCGGCAGGAGCGGCCGGATCTGCGCCGCGTCCCGGGCGTTGTCGAGCAGCACCAGGACCCGGCGGCCGTCGAGCGTGGAGCGGAACAGGGCGGCCCGCTCCTCCATCGACTCGGGGATCGCCGAGTCCGGGGTGCCGAGGGCGCGCAGGAACGCGCCGAGCACGGTGTCCGGCTCGGCGAAGTGCTGGCCCGCGCCCTGGAGGTCGACGTAGAGCTGGCCGTCGGGGAAGTGGGGGCGGGCCGCGTGCGCCACGTGCACGGCGAGGGTGGTCTTGCCGACGCCCCCGATCCCGGCGAGCGCGGACACCGCCATCACCGTCGTCCCGGCGTCCGCGAGCCGCGAGGTGAGCTCCCGCACGAACGCGGCCCGGCCGGTGAAGTCCGGTACGGAAGCGGGCAGTTGGGCCGGGCGGACCGGTGCGGGTGCGGCGGCCGCGGGTGCGTCGACGGGCGGGCGCGCGAGATCCTGGTCGGCCCGCAGGATGCGCTGCTGGAGGTGGGCCAGCTCGGGCCGCGGGTCGACGCCCAGCTCGTCGGCGAGCAGCCGGCGGGTGTCCGCGTAGACGGCGAGGGCCTCGGCCTGGCGGCCGCTGCGGTACAGGGCCAGCATCAGCAGTTCGCGCAGCCGCTCGCGCAGCGGCTGTGCCGCGGTCAGGGCGGTCAGCTCGGAGACGGCCTCGGCATGGCAGCCCGCCTCCAGGTCGAGGTCCAGGCGCGCCTCGATGAGCTGGAGACGCCACTCGGCGAGCCGGGTGCGCTGGTTCTCGGCGTACGGTCCCGGCACCCCGGCCAGCGGCTCGCCGTCCCAGTGCGCGAGCGCGGCGTTCAGCAGATCGCGGGCGCGGCCCTTCTCGCCGCCGGCCCGCGCCTTCTCGGCGGCCGTCGCCAGCTCCTGGGCCGCGGTGAGGTCGAGGGTGGCGGCCGCGGGCCGGATCGCGTACCCGCCGGACTCGCTGACCAGCACGTCCGGGTCGAGGACCTTGCGCAGCCGCGAGGCGTAGGTACGGATCGCGGCCAGCGCCTGCGAGGGCGGGTCCTCGCCCCAGATGGCGTCGATGAGTTCGGCGGCGGTGGCGGTGCGGCCGTCCCGCAGCAGCAGGGCGGCGAGCAGGGCGCGCTGCTGCGGGGAGCCGGACGGCAGCGCCTCATCGCCGCGCCAGGCCCGTACCGGTCCGAGGACACCGAAGCGGAGCCCGGCCCCGGCGGCCTGCGGGGCCGGCCCGGGTGTCCGCTCGCCGGGCTGCCCCGTCGCGTGCTGCGGCGGCGGCACCGGAGCGCGTTGCTCCGGTACGCGCGGCTCGCCGTCACGGTCCATAGCTGCCCCCTGTACCCCCGTACTCCTGGATTGCTCCCCGCCAGTCTGCCCTGTCCGGAGGGGCCGCGTCAGCAACGGGTGACGCTCTGCACAAGGCCTAGACACATGGTCTGCACACTCATCGCAGGC
The DNA here is from genome assembly GCF_002803085.1 of Streptomyces sp. CB01201. GTDB lineage: Bacteria > Actinomycetota > Actinomycetes > Streptomycetales > Streptomycetaceae > Streptomyces > Streptomyces hundungensis. Next base: position 453,616 of record NZ_NNBJ01000002.1, read on the forward strand.
CCCCGTCGGCGGACTTGGCGGCCGGGGCGGGGCAGGAGGGGCGGCCCAACTAGCTGACGGATCGTCAGATCGGGTCTACCGTAAACGGCATGGAGACCTTCCCGAAGATCATCTCGGTGGACGACCACACGGTGGAGCCCCCCAACGTCTGGCGGGACCGCCTCCCGTCGAAGTACCGCGACATCGGACCGCGCATCGTGCGGGCCCCCCTGAAGGAAATGACCTTCCTGGGCGGCAAGTTCGCACCGGTCATGGGCGCCAAGGGCGACGACGGACCGATCGGCGACTGGTGGGTGTACGAGGACCTGCACCGCCCGCTGACCCGCCTGGACACGGCGGTGGGCTACGCGAGGGACGAGATAAAGCTGGAGGTCATCACGTACGAGCAGATGCGCCCGGGCTCGTACGACGTCCCGGCCCGGCTCGCCGACATGGACGTCAACCACGTCCAGTCGGCCCTGTGCTTCCCGACCTTCCCCCGGTTCTGCGGCCAGACCTTCACCGAAGCCCCCGACCGCGAACTCGGGCTGCTCTCGGTGCGGGCCTACAACGACTGGATGGTGGACGAGTGGTGCGGCCCCGAGGCGCACGGCCGCCTCGTCCCGCTCACGCTCATCCCGTTGTGGGACGCCGAGTTGGCGGCCGCGGAGGTCCGCCGCAACGCCGCGCGCGGAGTGCGCGCGGTGGCCTTCTCCGAGATACCCCCGCACCTCGGCCTGCCCTCCATCCACACCGACGACTGGGACCCCTTCCTCGCCGCCTGCGACGAGACCGGCACGGTCATCGCCATGCACATCGGCTCCTCCAGCCGCATGCCCTCCACCTCGCCGGACGCCCCGCCGGCGGTCGGCTCCACCATCACCTTCGCCAACTGCTGCTTCTCGATGGTCGACTGGCTGATGAGCGGCAAGTTCGAACGCTTCCCCCGGCTGAAGATCATGTACGCCGAGGGCCAGATCGGCTGGATCCCGTACATCCTGGAACGCGCGGACGTGGTCTGGGAGGAGAACCGCGGCTGGGGCGGGGTGGCCGACAAGGTCCACCGGCCGCCGTCCGAACTCTTCGCGGAGCATGTGTACGGCTGCTTCTTCGACGACGCGTTCGGCCTGAAGAACCTGGACGCGGTGGGCGTCGGCAACGTCCTGTACGAGACCGACTACCCGCACTCCGACTCGACCTGGCCCAAGTCGAAGGAGGTGGGGGAGGCGCAGATGGGCCATCTGTCGCCGGAGGTGGTGGAGCGGATCGTGCGGGGCAACGCGATCGAGCTGCTGGGGCTCAGCCCCGAGGGGCTCTGGACGGGAGCGTAACGATCCGGACGCCGGGCCGCACGGCGCCGCTGCTTGCCGGAGCGGCCTCCGGGCTCCGGCTCCCGCGGTGCGCCAGTGCCCGCACACCCCTTGCCTGACGGTCCGTCAGCTACGACGATGAGCCCACCAACTCATGTGACGGATCGTCAGATCAGGCTGGAGGCGGGCGCGCGGTGCCGATACTGCCGAACGGGCGACTGGTGTACGGGATGCAGCTCCCGGTCCAGTCGCAGAGCACCATCTACGCGGAGGGCTGGGAGGCCGGGGCCGGTCCCGAGGACCTGGCCGAGATCGCCGGGGCCGCCGACCGGTCCGGCTTCGCCTACCTCGCGAGCTGCGACCACGTCGGCGTCCCGCGACGGCTCGCGGGGCCGATGAGCACCATCTGGTACGACCCGGTCGCCACGCTCTCCTTCCTCGCGGGCATCACCGACCGGGTCCTGCTGATGAGCCATGTCGCGGTCGTCGGGCTGCGCCATCCGCTCGTCACCGCGAAGCAGTACGCGACCTTGGACCACCTCAGCGGGGGCCGGCTGATCCTGGGGGTCGGGGCCGGGCACGTGCGGGAGGAGTTCGACGCCGTCGGGGCGGACTTCGAGCGACGGGGACCCGTTCTCGACGAGACGATCGACGCGCTGCGGGCCGCGCTCGGGCCCGAGGAGTACCCCTCCTTCCAGGGCGAGCGCTTCGCCTTCGAGGGGCTCGGGCAGCGGCCCCGGCCCGCCCAGCGGCAGGTGCCGATCTGGGTGGGCGGCTCGTCCCCGGCCGCCGTCCGCCGGGCCGCGCTGCGCGGTGACGGCTGGCTTCCGCAGGGCGACCCGCGCGAGGAACTGCCCTCCCAGATAGCCAAGTTGAGGAGACTGCGCGAGGAGGCCGGAGTCGCCGACCCGATCACCGTCGGCGCGATCACCGAGGCGCTGTACGTCGGTGAACCCGGCTGGGACACCGGGCGCCGCGCCCTCACGGGCAAGCCGGAGGCCCTCGCCGAGTCGCTGCGCGCCTACCGCGCGATGGGCGTGGACCAGATCCAGGTGCGCTTCCGGTCCCGTTCGCGTACCGAACTCATCGACCAGATGGGCGCGTTCGGGGCCGAGATCGCCCCGCACCTCAACGACTGAGCATGCCGGTCCCGCACGTCACGCACGTCACGCACGTCCAGTACACCCCGAGGAACAGGAGGACCGCATGGGCAAGCTCGATGGGCGGGTCGTCTTCATCACCGGTGCCGCGCGCGGCCAGGGCGAGCAGGAGGCGCGGCTCTTCGTGGCCGAAGGGGCCAGGGTCGTCGTCGCCGATGTGCTCGACGGGCAGGGCGAGGCGCTGGCCAAGGAGCTGGGGGAGCGGAACGCGCTCTTCGTCCACCTCGACGTGAGCCGGGAGGAGGAGTGGGCGGCCGCCGTGGCCACCGCGAAGGACGCGTTCGGGAAGATCGACGGTCTGGTCAACAACGCCGGGATCCTGCGGTTCAACGCGCTCGTCGACACCCCGCTCGACGAGTTCATGCAGGTGGTCCAGGTCAACCAGGTCGGCTGCTTCCTCGGCATCAAGACGGTGGCGCCGGAGATCGGCGCGGCGGGCGGCGGCACGATCGTCAACACCGCCTCCTACACGGCGATGACCGGCATGAGCGCGGTGGGCACGTACGCCGCCACCAAGCACGCCATCCTCGGACTCACCCGGGTCGCCGCGATGGAGCTCGCGCATCTGGGGATCCGGGTCAACGCGGTGTGCCCGGGGGCCATCGACACGGCGATGTCCAACCCGGCCCAGCTGGACCCGACGGCGGACGCCTCGGAGACCTCGGCCGCCCTGGACGAGCTGTACCGCAAGCTGGTGCCGCTCGGGCGGGTGGGCAGGCCCGAGGAGGTGGCGGCGCTCGCCCTGTTCCTGTCCGGTGCGGACTCCTCGTACGTCACCGGGCAGCCGTTCGTGATCGACGGGGGCTGGCTGGCCGGGGTCTCCCTGTTCTGAGGCGGTACGAGCCGGTTCCGAGGCGCTATCTGACTGTGCGTCAGGTATTGACGGTCCTCGCGGCCGGTGGAACAGTCGAGCTCGTCACAATCTGACGATGCGTCAGAAACAAGTGATTCCCATGAAGGAGAAGTCCCTTGGAATTCGGACTCTTTGTGCAGGGATACGTGCCGGCAGCACGGTCCGCGGTCGACCCCATGGCGGAGCACAAGGCGCTGATGGAGGAGACGAAGTACGTCATCCAGGCCGACAAGTCCGGCTTCAAGTACGCCTGGGCCTCCGAGCACCACTTCCTGGAGGAGTACTCGCACCTCTCGGCCAACGAGGTCTTCCTCGGCTACCTCGCCCACGCCACCGAACGCATCCACCTCGGCTCGGGCATCTTCAACCCGCTGGCCCAGGTCAACCACCCGGTCAAGGTCGCCGAGAAGGTGGCCATGCTGGACCACCTCTCCGAGGGCCGCTTCGAGTTCGGCAGCGGCCGGGGCGCCGGCTCCCACGAGATCCTCGGGTTCATACCGGGCGTCACCGATATGAACTACACCAAGGAGATCTGGGAAGAGACCATCGCCGAGTTCCCCAAGATGTGGCTCCAGGAGGAGTACCCGGGGTTCCAGGGCAAGCACTGGTCGCTCCCGCCCCGCAAGATCTTCCCCAAGCCGTACGGGAAGTCGCACCCGGCCATGTGGTACGCGGCCGGGTCCCCGCCCTCGTACGCCATGGCGGCGCGCAAGGGGCTCGGGGTGCTCGGGTTCTCCGTGCAGAAGGTCTCCGACATGGAGTGGGTCCTGGAGCAGTACAAGACGGCGATCCAGGAGGCCGAGCCGATCGGGGACTTCGTCAACGACAACGTGATGGTGACCTCCACGGCGATCTGCGCGCCGACGCACGACGAGGCGGTGCGGATCGCCGTCGAGGGCGGCCTCAACCGGCTCCAGTCGCTGGTGTTCCGCTACCACGACACGTTCCCGCGGCCGGAGGGGATTCCGGAGTGGCCGGAGCTGCTGCCGGAGTACAACGCGGAGATCATCGAGCTGCTCATCGCGGAGGAGCTGATGATCTGCGGCGATCCTGACGAGGTCACCGCGCAGTGCAAGCGGTGGGAGCAGGCGGGGGCCGATCAGCTGTCGTTCGGGTTGCCGATCGGGGTGCCGTTCGAGGACACGATGCAGACGATTCGGTTGATCGGGGAGCATGTGATTCCGCGGATCGACACGGATCCGGTCCACCGCACGTCCCGCTTCCGCGCCTCCGCATAGCCCCCTGGGGCTCCGCCCCAGACCCCTGCGGGGGCTCCGCCCCAGACCCCTGCGGGGGCTCCGCCCCAGACCCCTGCGGGGGCTCCGCCCCCTGCACCCCCGTCGCGCCTGAACGGCGCTCGTCCTCAATCGCCGGACGGGCTGAAGTGCCCGATGTGGGCCCGCACCGAGGCCTTTAGGGGCGCGGGGAACTGCGCGATCAGCCACCCACGGTGGGCGGATGAGAGCGGGGTTGGGGGCGCGGGGAACTGCGCGATCAGCCGCGTGCGGTTCGCAGCCGAAGAGGGGGCCCGGGGCGGAGCCCGGGGGGTGGGCCCGTGTAAGGCGCGGGGCGGTGTCTTCCCGGACCGCCGCCTCGTCACCGCCCCCGGCCGGAGGCCATTCGCGGCGGCCCCCGGCCGGGGGCGAAACCCATGCCCGCACGCACGGAGCAGGCCAGAACCGTCTAGAAAGGGAACCCATGCTCGACCACCTGATCAAGGGCGCCACCCTCGTGGACGGGACCGGCGCCCCGGCCCGCCGGGCCGACGTCGGGATCCGCGGCGGCCGGATCGCGGTCATCGCGGCGCCCGGCACCGTCACCGAGGAGGCCACGAGCAGCGAAGACGCCACCGGTCTCGTCCTCGCCCCCGGGTTCGTCGACCCGCACACCCACTACGACGCCCAGCTCTTCTGGGACCCGTACGCCACCCCGTCCATGAACCACGGCGTCACGACCGTCGCCGGCGGCAACTGCGGATTCACCCTCGCCCCGCTCAACCCCGGACGTCCCGAGGACGCCGACTACACCCGCCGCATGATGTCCAAGGTCGAGGGGATGTCCCTCAAGGCCCTTGAGGACGGCGTCAGTTGGGGGTGGTCCACCTTCGACGAGTACCTGCGGTCGCTCGACGGGCGGATCGCCGTCAACGCCGGGTTCATGGTCGGCCACTGCGCGCTGCGCCGGCACGTCATGGGCCCGGACGCGGTCGGCGGGCAGCCCACCCCCGAGCAGCTGGACGCCATGCTCGCGCTCCTCCACGACGCCATGGCCGCCGGGGCCTGGGGGCTGTCCACCACCCAGTCCTCCACGCACTCCGACGGCGACGGGAAGCCCGTCGCCTCACGGCACGCCGAGCCCGCCGAACTCCTCGCCCTCAGCCGGGCAGTGGGCGAACACGAGGGAACCCAGCTCGAAGCCATCGTCGCCGGCTGCCTCGACCAGTTCGCGGACGACGAGATCGACCTGCTCGTCGAGATGAGCGCCGCCGCGGGGCGCCCGCTCAACTGGAACGTCCTCACCATCGACGCCGCCGTACCCGAGCGGGTACCGCGCCAGCTCGTCCCCAGTGAGCGCGCCCGCAAGGCCGGTGGACGCATCGTCGCGCTCACGATGCCGATCCTGACGCCCATGAACATGTCGCTCGGCACCTTCTGCGCCCTCAACCTCATCCCCGGCTGGGGCGAGATCCTCGCCCTGCCCGTCCCCGAGCGCATCGCCCGGCTGCTCGACGCGGACGTGCGGGCCGAGATGCTGCGCCGCGCCGACAGCAAGGAGGCCGGGATCTTCCGCCGCCTGGCGAACTTCGGCCGGTACGTCATCGGTGACACCTACAGTCCCGAGAACGAGGGGCTGTCCGGTCGCGTGGTCCAGGACATCGCCGCCGAGCGCGGGATCGACCCCTTCCGCTGCCTCGTCGAGATCTGTGCCAACGACCGCCTGCGGACGGTGCTTTGGCCCATGCCGACCGACAACGACCCCGCCACCTGGGCGCTGCGGCGCGAGACCTGGGAGCACGAGGACGTGCTGCTCGGCGGGTCCGACGCGGGGGCGCACCTGGACCGGATGTGCGGCGCCCCGTACACCACGCGCTTCCTCGGGGACTGTCTGCGCGGGCGCAGGCTCGTCCCGCTGGAGCGGGCCGTGCAGATGCTCACCGACGACCCGGCCCGGCTCTTCGGGCTGCGGGAACGGGGCCGCATCGAAGAGGGTTTCCACGCCGACCTCGTCCTGTTCGACCCCGAGCGCATCGAGGCGGGCCCCGCGACCCTCGTGCACGACCTGCCGGGCGACAGCCCCCGGCTCGACTCCAAGGCCATCGGTGTCGTCTCGGTCCGCGTCAACGGCGTCGAGACCCTCCGGGACGACCGGGTGACGGGGGCCGTGCCGGGCACGGTGCTGCGTTCGGGCCGCGACACCAGGACGGTGAGCACCAAGTGACGACCAACGAAGGCAAGTTGTTCATCGGGGGTGAGTGGGTCGCGCCGGCCGGGGGGCACTATCCCGTCCTCGACCCGGCCACCGGGGACGTCGTCGGGCCGGCGCCCGAGGCGAGCCGGGAGCAGGTCCACCAGGCGGCGGCCGCCGCGCGGGAGGCCTTCGGGCCGTGGTCGCGTACGCGACCCGAGGAGCGGGCCGCGATCCTGGACCGCGCCGCCGAACTCATGCAGCGCGACTTCGCCGCCAACGCCGAGCTCGCCCGTGCCGAGACCGGCGCCACCACCGCCACCGCGCGCGGCATGCAGGTGGCCGTGGGCGTTTCGCGGTTCCGGCGGTATGCGCGGGGCGCCCTGGAGCCGGTGGAGCAGCCGCTCGTGCCGCAGATCAACGAGGCCGGGCCGATGGGCAGGGCCGGGGTGTTCGGGGCGCTCGCCGTGCGGCAGCCGGTGGGTGTGGTCACCTGTGTCACCTCGTACAACAACCCGTGGGCCAATCCGGCGGGCAAGGTCGCGCCCGCGCTCGCCATGGGCAACACGGTCGTGGTGAAGCCGGCCCCGCAGGATCCGCTGTCGGTGTTCAGGATGGCCGAGGCGCTGGCGGAGGCGGGGGTGCCGCGGGGGGTGGTGAACGTGGTCACCGGGTCCGCGCCCGCCGTGGGGGAGGCCGCGGTCGACTCGCCGGACGTCGACATGGTGTCCTTCACCGGCTCCACGGCCGTCGGGCAGCGCATCGCCGAGGTGTGCGGGCGCCACATGAAACGGCAGCTGATGGAGTTGGGCGGCAAGGGCGCGGCCCTCGTCTTCGACGACGCCGACCTCGACTCGGCGGTCCAGGGCATCGGCACCACCTTCTCCTTCTACAGCGGCCAGATCTGCACCGCCCCGACCCGGGTCCTGGTGCAGCGCGGCGTGCACGACCGGCTGGTCGAGAAGCTCGCGGGGTACGCCGGGTATCTGAAGGTCGGAGATCCGACCGCCAGGGACACGGTGGTCGGCCCGGTGATCTCGGCCGCACACCGCGACCGGGTGGAGTCCTATGTGGAACTGGGCCGCAAGGAAGGGGCCACGGTGGTCGCGGGCGGCGAGCGCCCACCACTGGACCGGGGTTTCTATGTGGCCCCCACCCTCCTCGCGGACTGCACCAACGACATGCGGGTGGCCCGCGAGGAGATCTTCGGCCCCGTCGTCGTGGTGATCCCCTTCGACGACGAGGAGGAGGGCATCGCGCTGGCCAACGACAGCGACTACGGCCTGCTCGACTATGTGTGGTCCGGGGACGTGGCCCGCGCCTTCCGCGTCGCGCGCCGGCTGCGCGCGGGCGGGGTCGGCGTGAACACGATCGGGCGCAACATGGAGGCGCCCTTCGGCGGCTTCAAGAAGAGCGGGGTCGGCCGGGACGTCGGCTCGTACGCGCTGCACGCGTACAGCGAGATCCAGTCGATCGTCTGGCCCGGCTGACCGCTCCCCGGGCTGCGCGGGCTCCCCGGGATCCTCGCGCTGCGCGGGCGCTACTTGGGCTGGAGCTCGGCCATCTTGTTCCAGGTCTGGCCGGGCACCTGGACGTTGATGATGTCCGGGGTGACGGCGATGGCACCGGCCATCGCCTCCATCCCGGCCCGGAAATGCTCGGAGTCGACGTGCGCCGCCCCCGCGGCGTCGTCGGCGAAGGCTTCGAGCAGGGTGTACTGCTGGGGGTCGTCCACGCTCCGCGACCAGTCGTAGAACAGGTTGCCCGGCTCGGCGCGGGTGGCGCGGGTGAAGTCGTCGACGATGGTGAGCCAGTTGTCGGCATGCTCGGGGCGGACGGTGAAACGGACAGCGATGAAGATCATGTCCTTCACTGTGCCAGGCCTACCCGGTCCCCGCGAAACCGGCCATACCGGACGTCGGCTGGGTGGCCCGGGACCGACTGGTCAGTCGCGGGCGAAGTCGTCGCTCTGGAGGATCAGGCCGACGACGGTTCCTTCGAGGTCGATGGGGGTGCCGAAGTCAAGGGTGAGTTCGCTGCGGTACTTGCCGTCCCTGGGCAGTGTGTGGAGGTGCCACTCGCCGGTGTAGGGGTCCACGATCAGGTAAACGGGGACGCCGGCCGAGGCGTACGTCTCCTTCTTCGTGCCGTAGTCGTTGGCCGCGGTGCTCTCGGAGATCACCTCGGCGACACACTCGATGTCCTGGTACCGCCAGAGTCCCTTCTCGTTCTTCTCCGCGCCTGCGGCCAGGGCCGTCACGTCCGCGGCGAAACCGTTGAGCCGCCCGGGAAAGTCGATGCGGACGTCGGACTTGAGGCGTTGCCGTGGGTACCTGGCCCCGAGCTGACTGAGGATGTTGGACGTGATGTCCCAGTGGGCATCGCGTTGCGGCGACACGTGGATGGCCCCCTTGACGACCTCGACCTTGTATCCCTCGGGGACGCCCATGTGCTCAACGAACTCGAACATCATGTCGAGTGTGAGCTCGTCGCTCTGGTTGGCCATCTTGATCCTGTCGTCGACAGCAGTCACCGTGGCACTCCTCCCCGCCGCGTGCGTGGTTACAGGCGGCCGCGCGGTACAACGATACGCACGGTGACGGGGTTACAGACGGATGTGCCGGCCCCCGCCCTCAGGGCCGTCGCGTCGGGGCCGCCGTATCAGCCCGTCAGGAACACCGGGTTGGTGAACGCCGTCAGGGGGCCCGGCAGGCCCGGGGTCACGGGGGCGTGGCGGACCTCGGCGCGGATGTAGGTCGCGTACGAGGGGGTGGTCCCCCACTCGGCCGTGCCGGTGCCGGAGGCGGGCAGCCGGGTCGTGTACAGGGTGCCCTGGTCCGTGACGAAGGATGCCGAGCAGCCGGGGGCGCCGGTCACCTCCAGGCGGGCCGTGACCGGCTCGTCCGCGCCGGCCCGCAGACGTTCGCCGATGCCCGCGTGCTGGCCGTGGCCGCCGGAGACCGAGAACGAGAGCGACACCGCGGCCGACTCCGCCACGTACGAGTGGCCCGCCTTCAGGCCCGCCTGGATCGCCGCGCGGGAGAGGTCGTCGGCCAGCACCACCGTCTGCGGGCCGCCGACGCGGTCCGGGTCGCGGTGGGCGTCGCTGTTGCCCATCGCCGGGAGCCACGGTCGGCCCGAACGAGCCGCTGCGACAAGGGAGTTGTCCCACTCCTGGAGGGTGACCTCGTCGTCGGGGGTGTAGGGGCCGTTCCACACCTCCACCGCGTCCGCGTCGCCGAAGCCGAACTTCCAGCCGCAGCCGACGCAGGTGGCGTGCGGGTGGGCCGGGACCACCAGGCCGCCCGCCGCGCGGGCCTCGCGCGCGAAGCGGCCGAAGCGATTGTCCCGGGCCCGGTAGCGCCAGTCGATGAAGTGGCCGGGCTCGGTGCCGAGGGCGACCACATGGCCGTTGCGGGTGGTGATCTCCTCGCCCGTCATGATCAGCAGGTCGTCGCCCCACAGGCCCTGCCAGGCCCGGTGGCCCGACGTCGTGTTGTGCTCCGAGGTGTTGATGAAGTCCAGGCCCGCCGCGCGCGCGAGCGCCGCGATCTCGGCCGGGGTGCGCCCGCCGTCCGAGTGCACCGAGTGCAGATGGCAGTCGCCCCGGTACCAGGCCCGGCCCCGGCCCTTGGCCCGGACCGGCGGATAGACCGGGGCGGGGGTGGTGCCGGGCTCGCCGTACTTCAGGGTGACCGTCACCGTGTACGGCAGGCCCTGCGGGGCCACCGTGTAGGGGCCGAGGGCGATGTGCCAGGTCCCGGCGCGCACCGGGCCGCGCAGATACCCCGGGGTCGCGTCGTCGGCGCGGATGAAGAACGAGCTGCGCGCCCCGCCCGACCAGCCCCGGAACCCGGCTCCGCCCAGGGCGGTGCCCCGCTCGTCGAAGATGCCGATGTCGAGCGCGTTGCCCTGGGTGCCGGCCGGTACCGGCGTCTTCTCGTACGTGTACGAGACCGCCAACTCCCGTACTCCGCGCGGCACTTCCACCGGCAGGTAGACGAAGTCGGGCGAGCCGGTCGGCAGGGTGCCGCGCACCACCTTGGTCTCGTCGGGGCGGCCGCCGCCGGCCCCGCCGCCCGGCGCGGCGTTCGCGAAGCTCACGCTTCCCAAGGTAAGGGCGGTGGCCGCGCCCGTCACGATGAGACCGCGTCTGCCGATGGATCCGGATCCGTTCTCGGTCATGAGCTGAGCTCCCAACGGGTCGAGAGGGTGGGAGGGGGGTCGCCCCCTGCCGGATGCCTGCCCACTGTCGTACCCGCGTGTGAACGCGAGGAGTCCGGGAGTTGAGGGACCGTGTCCGATTCACGCGGCGACGCGGACGCGGCCGGCGGGCATCCCTTGCGGCCTCGCGGCGCTGGGGATAGGAAGTGATCCCCACCGCAGACCGACCGGAAGGTATGCCGATGCGCATCGCCGTCACGATCTTCCTCACCGACCAGACCGTCACCCCCGTCCGCCTCGCCCGTGAGCTGGAGCAGCGCGGCTTCGCCGGGCTCTACCTGCCCGAGCACACCCACATCCCGGTGGAGCGGGCCACCCCCTACCCGGCGGGCGGCGAGCTGCCGGCGGAGTACGGGCGCACCCTCGATCCGTTCGTGGCACTCGGCCAGGCCTCCGCGGTCACCGAAGACCTGCACCTCGGCACCGGGATCACCCTGGTCGCCCAGCACGACCCGATCGACCTCGCCAAGCAGATCGCCACGCTCGACCAGCTGTCCGGCGGGCGCTTCACGCTCGGGCTCGGCTACGGCTGGAACAAGGAGGAGGCCGCCGACCACGGCGTCGAGTGGACGACCCGGCGCGACCTCGTCCGGGACCGGATGGCCCTCATGCGCGCCCTGTGGGCCGATGAACCGACCGCGTACGAAGGTGAGTTCGGGTCGGTCAGGGCCTCGTACGCCTACCCCAAGCCGCACCGCGGCGGCGCGCCGCGCACCCTGGTCGGCGGGGCCGCGGGGCCGAAGCTGTTCGCGGGCATCGCCGAGTACGCGGACGGCTGGCTGCCCATCGGCGGGCGCGGCCTGAGCGAGTCGCTGCCCGTGCTGCGGCAGGTGTGGGCGGACGCCGGGCGCGCGGAGGGCGACCTCCAGGTCGTCCCGTACGCGGTTCTGCCGGAGGCCGGCAAGCTGGCGCACTACGCGGACCTCGGCATCGAGGAGGTCGTGCTCCAGCTGCCGTCCGCCGACGAGACCTCGGTGCTCAAGGTGCTCGACGAGTACGCCCGGTACCTGTAGGCGGCCCGGGTGTCCGGGGCGGGGCGGGGGCGGCCCCGAAACGCGGGACCGCCCCCGGTCCGCGCTCAGCCCAGCGGGATCTCCAGGTACGACGGGTCCTCGTCGGGCGAGCTGACCGCGATCGTGCCGGGGGTCTCGGCGGCGGGGCCGTAGAACGGGTCCACCGAGTCCAGGACCAGCATCAGCCGGTGCCCGGCCCTCACGTCGTACCCCGTGACCTGGAGCGCGATGTCGACGGCGGCCGGCTCCTCGGGGGCGTCGCTGAGGACGGTGTACGGGGCGTGCGTGATGATGCGGGCGATCCCGAACGCGTTGACGTCGAAGAGGCACGCCACGACGTCGAGTCCCCGTCCAGTTCGCCGACTTGCACGGGTGTCGCCGCCCGGGCCCGGAGCGCGACACCCGGTATCCGGGTGAACGCGCAGCGTATTGCGGGCTTTTCGCAGGGATCGGCCGGAAACGCTCCCCGGGTGGGGGCGGAGGGCCGGGCGGGACGCCGGGGGCCCCGCCGCGAAGGCGCGCTCGTATCCTCGGAGGATGACTTCCAGCGCGCAGCCCCCGCAGGCAGAAGGACCGGACGCGGCCCACCGGCCCTCCGCCGCACCGACCGCCAACTCGATGCGGCGCGCGCTGAAACGCGCCAGGGACGGGGTGGCGCTCGATGTCGCCGAGGCGGCCGTGCTGCTCCAGGCGCGCGGCGCCGACCTCGACGACCTCGCCGCCTCCGCCGCGCGCGTGCGGGACGCGGGACTCGAAGCGGCCGGCCGGCCGGGCGTCATCACGTACTCCAAGAGCGTCTTCATCCCGCTCACCCGGCTGTGCCGGGACAAGTGCCACTACTGCACCTTCGTCACCGTGCCCGGCAAGCTGCGCCGGGCCGGCCACGGCATGTTCATGTCCCCCGACGAGGTGCTCGACATCGCGCGCAAGGGCGCCGAACTCGGCTGCAAGGAAGCCCTGATCACGCTCGGCGACAAGCCCGAGGACCGCTGGCCCGAGGCGCGCGAGTGGCTGGACGCGCACGGCTACGACGACACGATCGCCTATGTACGCGCCATGGCGATCCGCATCCTGGAGGAGACGGGCCTGCTGCCGCACCTCAACCCCGGGGTGCTCTCGTGGACCGACTTCCAGCGGCTCAAGCCCGTCGCGCCCTCCATGGGCATGATGCTGGAGACCACCGCGACCCGGCTGTGGTCCGAGCCGGGCGGCCCGCACCACGGCTCACCGGACAAGGAACCGGCCGTGCGGCTGCGGGTGTTGGAGGACGCGGGCCGCTCGTCGGTGCCGTTCACCAGCGGGCTGCTCATCGGCATCGGCGAGACGTACGAGGAGCGCGCGGACTCGCTGTTCGCGCTGCGCCGCATCGCGCGCTCGTACCACGGCATCCAGGAACTGATCATCCAGAACTTCCGCGCCAAGCCGGACACGGCGATGCGCGGCATGCCCGACGCCGAACTCGACGACCTGGTCGCCACGGTGGCCGTGGCCCGCCACATCATGGGCCCGTCGGCCTGCCTCCAGGCGCCGCCGAACCTGGTCGCGGGCGAGTACGGCCGGCTGATCGGGGCGGGCATCGACGACTGGGGCGGGGTCTCGCCGGTCACCATCGACCACGTCAACCCCGAGCGGCCCTGGCCGCGCATCGACGAGCTGGCCGAGAAGTCCGGCGCGGCCGGGTTCTCGCTGCGTGAACGCCTGTGCATCTACCCGGAGTTCGTCCAGCGCGGCGAGCCGTGGCTGGACCCCCGGCTGCTGCCGCACGTGCGCGCGCTCGCCGACCCGGAGACCGGCCTGGCGAACGAGGATGCCGAGGTGCGCGGGCTGCCCTGGCAGGAGCCCGACGAGGGCTTCAGCGCCAGTGGCCGCACCGATCTGCACCGCACCATCGACACCGAGGGCCGCACCGGCGACCGCCGCGAGGACTTCGACTCCGTCTACGGGGACTGGGGGGCGCTGCGCGAGGCGGCGGCCCCGGGCATGGTGCCGTCCCGCATCGACGCGGACGTGCGCCAGGCCCTGTCGGTGGCCGCCGACGACCCGACGAAGCTGAGCGACGCCGAGGCGCTCGCGCTGCTGCACGCCGATGGCGAAGCCCTCGACGCGCTCTGCCAGGTCGCGGACGACGTCCGCAGGTCGGTGGTGGGCGACGAGGTGACGTACATCGTCACGCGGAACATCAACTTCACCAACGTCTGCTACACCGGCTGCCGCTTCTGCGCCTTCGCGCAGCGCCGCACGGACGCGGACGCGTACACGCTCTCGCTCTCGCAGGTCGCCGACCGGGCCGAACAGGCCTGGGACGTCGGGGCGGTCGAGGTCTGCATGCAGGGCGGCATCCACCCCGACCTGCCCGGCACCGCCTACTTCGACATCGCGAGGGCGGTCAAGGAGCGGGTGCCCGGCATGCACGTCCACGCCTTCTCGCCGATGGAGGTCGTCAACGGCGCGACCCGCACCGGGATGTCGATCCGCGAGTGGCTGACCGAGGCGAAGGCGGCCGGTCTGGACTCGATTCCGGGCACGGCGGCCGAGATCCTGGACGACGAGGTCCGCTGGATCCTCACCAAGGGCAAGCTGCCCACCGCCACCTGGATCGAGGTCGTGAAGACCGCCCACGAGCTGGGCATCCGCTCCTCCTCCACGATGATGTACGGCCATGTCGACCAGCCCCGCCACTGGCTGGGCCACTTCCGCACACTGGCCCGCATCCAGGAGGAGACCGGCGGCTTCACCGAGTTCGTGACGCTGCCGTTCATCCACACCAACGCCCCGGTGTATCTGGCCGGCATCGCACGGCCGGGCCCCACGGCCCGCGACAACCGGGCGGTGACCGCCATGGCGCGGCTGCTGCTGCACCCCCACATCCCCAACATCCAGACCAGCTGGGTGAAGCTGGGCCAGGAGGGCGCGGCCGAGATGCTGCGCTCGGGCGCCAACGACCTGGGCGGCACGCTGATGGAGGAGACCATCTCCCGGATGGCGGGCTCCAGTTACGGCTCGTACCGCTCCATCCAGGACCTGGTCGCCATCGCGGACGCCGCGGGCCGGCCCTCCCGCCCGCGCACCACGCTGTACGGCGAGGTCCCGCCGGAGCGGATGACGGCCGCACACGCCTCGGACGGCCATCTGCCGGAGCTGCTGCCGGTGCTGGGGGACTGAGCTGCCCCGTCGGGCGGCGCGCACCAGGCCGGTTTCGGACAGGTGCGGTCCGGCGCCGCCCGATAGGGTCGAGGTGGGGAGCGACCCGGCCTCGGCCGGTGGGGAGTGGGGGGAGAGGTGGGGGGCGTGCGGCCTTCGATGCAGGAGCTCATTCGGCGGCGCAAGCGCGCCGGATTCGTCGGGCGGAGGGATGAACTCGCCCTGTTCAGGCGGAACTTCGACATTCCCGTCGACGACGAGCGGCACCGGTTCGTGTTCCGGGTGCACGGCAACGCCGGGGTCGGCAAGACGTTCCTGGTCCGGGAGCTGGAGCAGGCGGCCGTCGAACGCGGGGCGCTGACCGCCTACACCGACGAGGGCGTGGACGGCGTCCCCGAGGCCATGGGCGCGATCAGTGCCCGGTTCGCCCGCCAGGGCTCGCCGCTCAAGGCGCTCGATCGCATTCTGGCCACCTACCGCCAACGCCGCTACGAGGCCGAGGCGGCGGGTGCGGGCGGCGGGGGCGGATCGGGTTCGGGGCCCTCGGCGGGGGCGGTCGTCGCGGCGCAGGCGAGCCTCGCCGGGATCGGGCTCGTGCCCGGCGTCGGGGTGCTCGCGAGCACCGTCGATCCGGCTCAACTCGCGGAGGGCGCCGAGCGGTTGAGGGCGGCGCTCAGCGCGCGTCTGGGGCGCCAGGAGGACGTCCAGCTCGTCCTCGACCCGCTGCGCGTGCTCACGCCGGTGTTCGTCGAGGAGCTGGGCCGGGTGGCCGCGCAGGTGCCGTGGATCGCCCTGTTCTTCGACACCTACGAGCGCACCGGCGCCTACCTCGACGGCTGGCTGCGCGATCTGGTCACCACCGACCGCTACGGCGGTCTGCCGGCCAACACCGTCCTCACCCTGTCCGGCCAGGGCCGCCCCGACCCCCTGGGCTGGCCCGCCGCCACGGACTACGCCACCGACCTCCCGCTCGAACCCTTCACGGAGGACGAGGCCCGTCAACTGCTGGCCACGAAAGGGGTGTTGGAGGAGGAGGTCGTCCGCGATGTGCTGCGCCTCTCCGGGCGCCTCCCGGTACTCGTCAGTACCCTCGCCGGGAGCAGCCCGGCGACCCCGGGCGACATCGGGGACCCGAGCGCCACGGCGGTGGAGCGGTTCCTGAAGTGGGAGCCCGACCCGGTGCGCCGCTCCGCCGCGCTCGAAGGGGCGCTGCCGCGCCGGCTCGACGAGGACGTCTTCCGGGCGGCCGTCACCGGGGACGCGGCCGGTCTCTTCGACTGGCTGCGCTCCCTGCCGTTCGTACGGGACCAGGGCGGCCGCATCAAGTACCACGACGTGGTCCGCGCCCCGATGCAGCGCCTCCAGCGCACCTCGTCGCCGCAGCGCTGGCGGGCCGGGCACGAGCGGCTGGCCGACTGGTACGGGCGCGAGCGGGCCGCCGCCGAAGGGCCGTCCTGCGGGCGCTGGCGGGACGAGGCCTGGCGCGAGCCGCGCCTGGAGGAGCTCTACCACCGGCTGTGCGCCGAACCGGCCGGCGCGTTCGCGGACGCACTGCGCGACGGCATCGAGGCCTGCCGCCAGGGCACGGTCACCGCGCGCCGCTGGGCCCGGGCGATCGCCGAGGCCGGCGAGGACGGCAACCGGGAGGCACTGCGCAAGTGGGGCGCCGCCTGCCTCGCCGCGCTCGCCGCCGAGCGCAGGCACGGCATCGACGTGCTCGGCATGATGCTGGCCCGCCCCGAACTCACCGACGCGGACCGGGTCGCCGTGTACATCGCCCGCGCCTGGGGCCACTTCAGGACCGAGGCGTACGAGCAGTCCCTGGCCGACTACCGCCGGGCCCTCACCCTGGACGCGTCCAGCGCCGACGCGCACCACGGCCGGGCCGTGGCACACCGGGCCGTCGGCGACTGGGCGGCGGCCCTCGCCGACCTCGACCGGCTCGAAGATTTGGAGCCCGGCCGCGCCCGCGCGCCCCGCGAGCGCGGCGAGACGCACCGGCGCGCGGGCCACTACGAGGACGCCGTCGCCGAGCTGTGCCGGGCCCTCGTGCTCGACCCCGCCGACGCCCTCACGCTCGGCAGCCGGGGCCAGGCCCATGCCCAACTAGGCCGCCCGGTACCGGCGTTGGAGGACTTCGACCGGGCCCTCGCGCTCGACCCCGACTACGGCTGGGCGCTGGTGCGCCGGGCCCATGTGCGGGGGCAGCTGGGGGACACCGAGGGCGCGCTCGCCGACCTGGACCGGGCCGAGCGGCTGTCGCCGTCGTGGGCGTGGGTGCTGGGGGAGCGCGGCGACGTCTACCGGTTCGCGGCCCGCTACGAGGAGGCCGTCGCCGCCTACGGCCGGGCCCTCGCGCTCGACCCCGGGTACGCGTGGGCGTACGGCAGCCGGGCGGTGGCGCTCGCCGAGCTGGGCCGTCGCGCCGAGGCGCTCGCCGACCTGGACCGGGCGGTGGCACTGGTGCCGGGCTACCGGTGGGCGTACGAGCAGCGGGCCCGGCTGCACCGGGCCGAGGGCCGGGAGCGGGACGCGCTCGCCGACCTGGCGCGCGCCGCGCAGGCGGACATCGCCCGAGGCATCCCGCGCGGCCCGCTGCCCGCCGACGAGGGCGACCCCGCCTATCCGGCCGGCCGGCCCGCGCCCGGCCCCACGCCCCGGCCGTGATCGGGCTTCGTACCGGGCCGGTCAATTGGCCCTCTTAAACGGGCGCATCCGTTCAGGTACCGTGCTGCGGCATGAGCGCAGCAGCCGGAGCCACCGCACCCGTCTGGGGTCGCGCCGAACAGCAGGACTTCCGTAGCCGGGTACGGGGCACTCTGCTGGGCGGGGCGATCGGGGACACGCTGGGCGCGGGCGTCGCCGGCCTCGCCCTGAGCGAGATCCGCGAGCGGTACGGCCCGGACGCGCTCGGCGACCTGGTCCCCGTGTACGGCAGACCGGGCGGGGTGAGCGCGGCCACCCAGCTCACCCTGTTCACCGTCGACGGCCTCATACGCGCCCAGGTGCGCCGCGACACCGGCGCCTGGCACCCGCCCACCGATGTGCACCGGGCGCATCTGCGGTGGGCCGCCACCCAGCGCGACTGGGGACCCGACGAGCGCCGCGAGGACAACGGCTGGCTGGCCCGCGAGGAGTGGCTCTATGCCCGGCGCGACCCGGCCAAGGCCTGTCTGGTGGGGCTCGGCGACGCCATCATGGGCACCCTGGACCAGCCCAAGAACCCGAACGCGGACGACCCCGCGGCCCTCACCCGCTCCGCACCCTTCGGGCTCCTGGTGGGCTGGGAGCCGCAGCTGGTCCTCCAGCTCGCCGTGGAGTGCGCGGCCCAGACCCACGGCGACCCGGCGGCCTACCTGGCGGCGGGCGCCCTCGCCGTCATCGTGCACGGGCTCGCCCGGGGCGAGTCCATGGACGGCGCCGTCCAGCGCACCCTGGCCCAGCTCGCCGTGCGCCCCGGGCACCAGCGGGTCACCGAGGCGCTCAAGCACGCGCTCGGCGCCGTACGCCAGGGCATGCCGAGCCCCGCCCTTGTCGCGACGCTCGGCACCGGCCACAGCGCGCCCGAGGCCCTCGCGATCGGCGTGTACTGCGCGCTCGTCGGCGAGGACATCCGGCACGGCCTGCTGCTCTCGGTCAACCACGACGGCCCGTCCGACGCCACCGGCACCGTCTGCGGCAGCCTGCTCGGGGCGATGCACGGCGAGACCGCGCTGCCGCCCGCCTGGCTCGCCCAGCTCGAAGGCCGCTCCACGCTGCTCGAACTCGCCGACGACTTCGCGATGGAGATGACGCAGGGGCCCGCGCTGCACGGTCCCGCCGTCAACACGGCGGGCTGGCTGCTGCGCTACCCGAGGGGCTGAAACCACTCGTAAGGACGAAGGATTGGCGCAAATGCCGCGTGTCCCTCGCGCGCACGCGACGGGGTTCGCCAGTGTCGTCGTCATGACCCCGTTTCCCCCCGCCCGCACCGCGTGCGGCCGCCGCCCCCGGGCGGCCCGCTGGTTCACGGCTCCGCTGGTCGCGCTCGCGCTGCTCGGCACCGGCGCCGGATCCTCGCACGCGGCCCCCTCCGACGACGCCGAACAGTCGCAGTACGTCCAGGCCGGGGACGAGCCCGCCCTCGCCGAGCCCTCGGCGCGCGGCGACGAACTTCCCCCGTACGACGCCCGGGACGCCCAGCAGGCCGTCGACGACATGGTGATGGACGAGCGCGACGACACCGACGGCCAGCACTGCCCGCCGCAGCGCGACGACGAGGAGCAGGGCGAGTGGGACCGCTGGGGTCCGCACCGCGACGCGGCCTACCCGGCGCGCGGCGAGGACGAAGGCTCCGGCGCGGCCCCCGGCCCGGGATCGGGCTCCGGCTCCGGCTCGGG
Organism: Streptomyces sp. CB01201; assembly: GCF_002803085.1. Taxonomy (GTDB): domain Bacteria; phylum Actinomycetota; class Actinomycetes; order Streptomycetales; family Streptomycetaceae; genus Streptomyces; species Streptomyces hundungensis. The sequence continues at coordinate 473,080 of NZ_NNBJ01000002.1, forward strand.
ATCGAGTTCGGGATCGGGTTCGGCTTCTGCGGACGACGAGCCCGACATCGTCGGCTGACCCGAACCCGGGCCGCCCCCATCGGAGTTGATGCGCGCGAGCAGCGCGTCCCGCTCCGGGGTGTCCTCCGGCTTGAGCAGGCCGACCACGATGTACAGGACGAGTGAGATCGCCAGCGGCACCGACACCTGCCACTGGAGCGCGACACCGGTCTTCTGCGATCCGTCCAGGTCGTAGTTGACGAAGAAGAACGCGAGCAGCCCGGCCGCCCAGCTGGTGAGCGCCGCCGTCGGACCGGACCTGCGGAACGACCTGAGCATGCCGAGCATGAACGGGATCGCGATCGGCCCCATGAGCCCGGCCACCCACTTGATCACCACGGTGATGATGTCCTTGAACGCGGGCGAGTCGACCTGCGTGGCGACCGTCATCGACAGGCCGAGGAAGACGAGCGTCGACAGCCGCGCGGCGACCAGCCCCGCGCGCGGGTTCCAGGCCCGGGCCGACTTCGACAGGACGGGCATGATGTCCCGGGTGAAGACCGCCGAGATGGCGTTGGCGTCCGACGAGCACATGGCCATCGTGTGCGAGAAGAAGCCGACGACGACCAGGCCGAGCATGCCGTGCGGCAGCAGTGTCTCGGTCATCAGGGCGTAACTGTCGGACCCGTCGGGCTTCTTGGCGTGCACGAGCAGCGGCGCGCACCACATCGGGAAGAAGAGCACGGTCGGCCACACCGCCCACAGGATCGCGGACAGCCGGGCCGAACGGGTCGCGGAGCGCGCCGAGTCGGTGGCCATGTAGCGCTGGGCCTGGTTCCACATGCCGCCGTTGTACTCGAAGGTCTTGATGAACAGGAACGCCATCAAGAACGTGACCGTGTACGGGCCGGCGGTGGCATGGCCGTGGCCGCTGGGCAGCTTGTCCCATACCGTCCACAGCGTGGAGACGCCGTCGAGCTTGCCCATGACGGCGATCAGCATCGCGAGCCCGGCGAACAACTGGATGATGAACTGGCCGAGTTCGGTGAGCGCGTCCGCCCACAGGCCGCCGACCGTGCAGTACACGGCGGTGATGCAGCCCGTGATGAAGATGCCCTGGGTGATCGAGATGCCGGTGAACACCGACAGGAGCGTGGCGATCGCCGCCCACTTGGCGCCCACGTCGACGATCTTCAGAAGCAGCCCGGACCAGGCGAGCGCCTGCTGGGTGGAGACGTTGTAGCGGTTCTTGAGGTATTCGAGCGGGGAGGCCACCAGGAGCCTGGAGCGCAGCCGGTTGAGCCGGGGCGCGAAGAGCTTGGCCCCGATGCCGATGCCGACGGCTATGGGGAAGGACCAGGTCACGAAGGATGTGACGCCGTACTGGTAGGCGATGCCGGCATAGCCGGTGAACATCACCGCGCTGTAGCCCGACATGTGGTGCGAGATGCCGGACAGCCACCACGGCATCCTGCCGCCGGCGGTGAAGAAGTCGGAGACGTTCTCGACCCGCTTGTGGGACCAGATGCCGATCGCGACCATCACGCCGAAGTAACCGATGAGCACGGCCCAGTCGAGACTGTTCATGTGCCCCCTCCCAGGGGTCCGCCTTGTGAACGTCGCTGGACGACGTCGAGGAACTCGGATGCGTTCGTCAGTGATCCGGGTCAGCGGCACCCCGTGCGGGAGCGGGGACTTGGGGGGATTGAACCCCGTCGTCGGAGGAGTGGTCAAGACATCTGCCGGTCATGGATATGAACGAGAGTCATGAAGCAGAACGATTTTGCATCGCCTTTACCTATGGGGGTGTTGTCGTGCACGTGACGGCGGCCACACGATGGGCGGGCGCTTCGTCAGGCTCCGCCCACCCCGGCGCGTACAGACGTGAACGACCGCACGGGATGCGGGTCCCGTGCGGTCGAGAGAGAGCCAGGTGACCAACTGCCCACAGATGACAGTCAGTTGAGGTGCGTGGACGTCACCGCATCAGCTCCCCGGCGTTCACCAGGAGCGACTGGCCGGTGATCGCGCGGGCCCGGTCCGACGCCAGGAAGACCGCGGCGTCGGCCACGTCGCCGTCCGTGGCCAGCTCCGGCAGTGCCATGCGTTCGGTGAGCCGCCCGAGCACCTCCTCCTCGGGTACGCCCTCGGTGTGCGCGGTGAACTGGACGTACGCCTGCACCGGCGGACCCCACATCCAGCCCGGCAGCACCGTGTTGACCCGGATCCGGTCGGGGCCCAGCTCGCGCGCCATGGAGTACATCGCGGAGGTGAGCGCCCCCTTGGACGCCGCGTACGCCGCCTGCCACACCTGCGAGGGCGCCGCCACCGAGGACTGCGTGCCGATGACGACCACCGAGCCGCCGCGCGCCTTGAGCGCGGGCAGACAGGCCCGGGTCATGCGCAGGGTGCCGAGCAGGTTCACGTCGATGACCTGCTGCCAGGTGGCGAAGTCCGCGTCCTGCAATCCGCCGAAGTAGCTGTCCCACGCGGCGACATGGACGACCGCGTCGATTCCGCCGAAGCGCTCCACGGCGAGCGCGGCGAGCGCCTCGCACTGGGACTCGTCGGTGATGTCGGTCGGCAGGTGCGCGGTGCGGGCGCCCTCCGGGTCGATCTCGGCCGCGGACTTCGCGAGGTTGGCCGCGGTGCGCGCGCCGAGTACCGCGTTGCCCCCGTCGCGCACGACGGCGGCGGCGACCTGGTGCCCGAGCCCGGCCCCGACCCCGGACACGATGACGGTCTTCCCACTCAGCAACATCCGGTCGCCTCCCGGCTCTGGCGCAACTTCTGACGGGGCGTCAGAGTAAGTTCGTCCGGTGGTGGAGGGAAGGGATGCGGCATGACGGAGGACACACGGCCCGGGGCGTACGCGGAGCTGGCGTCGGTGGGGCCCTACGGGGTGCGCCCGGGGCACGCGCTGATCACCATGGTGGAGCCGCATCCGGGGCACGAGTACGCGTACAACCGCTGGTACGAGGACGACCACTACTACGCCGGCGCGATGGCCATGCCCTGGATGTACGCGGGGCGCCGCTGGGTCGCCACCCGCGAGCTCCAGGAGCTGCGCTACCCGGAGAAGTCGGCGATCGCCCAGCCGGTCGGCGCGGGCTGCTACCTGTCGACGTACTGGATCACCGACGGGCGCTACGACGAGCACATGAAGTGGACCGTCGGCATCAACAAGCGCCTCAACCGCGACGGCCGGGTGTATCAGGACCGCACCCATGTCTTCACCGCGTTCCAGGACCACGAGGCGACCGTCTACCGGGACGGCGCGGCGGGACCGCGTGACTACCACGCCCTGGACCACCCCTATGCGGGCCTGGTCCTCCAGGTCATCGACGCCGAAAGTCCCGATGCCCGGCCGGAGTTGCTGGAGTGGCTGCGCTCGCGCGAGCTGCCCCGGCGCCTTTCCGGGGGCCCCGCCGCGATGGTGACGGTGTTCCGGCCGACGCCGCTGCCGGGAGACCGCATGACCTATGTGAAGCAGGTCGAGGGCGTCGGCACCCGGCTCACGCTGCTCTGGTTCCTGGAGCGGGACCCGCGCGAGGTCTGGGCGGACCACTTCGGCGGCCTCGACGCCGCCGTGGCCGAAACGGGCCTGGGGAGGCTGGAGTTGGCGGCGCCGTTCATCCCCACCGTGCCGGGCACCGACCGCTACGTGGACGAACTCCGCTAGCGGAGCCGGTGCCGGGGACATGGCCGAGCCCTCTCGGCCGGGACGGCGGACCAGTCGAGAGGGCTCTTGTCGGTAAGGCGGGTATCACGATGACTGCGGCGGTCGTCAGCTGAGGGAGTCCCGGGTCACCTCGGCCACGAACGCGTTCCACGCGCCGGGGGCGAAGGAGATCGAGGGGCCCGCGGTGACTTTGGAGTCCCGCACGGCGATGGCGTGCGTCTCGGGAGACTTGACTTCGACACATGCGCCGTTTCCGGTGGAGTACGAGGACTTGGTCCAAGTGTCCGTGGCGCCCTGAAGAATGGCCATGATCGCTCCGGTTCTTGCCAGTTGGTCGTTCTCGTCCAACGGTCTTCGTTGACGTGATCGACGCTACTCGCAGGTTCCGTAGTGTGCGGCGGCCATTCACTCGACCGGATGGCATATTCCGGTTGGGTCTTCCATCCCGGTACGCGTGGGGTGTACCGTGCCGCGCCCCGGTCAGCCGGCTGTGCCGGCGGCGTATTCCTTGGCGACTTTCGTAATGAATTCCCGAGTCTGGTCCACATTCAGCGCCTGCGCCCGCAGATGCTCGTACATCACGCTGTATTTCTGGACATCATTGGCCTTTTCCAGGTAGAGGTCGCTGGTGACGCCCTCGATGTAGACGACGCTGGAGTCCGAGGCATCCGGAAATTCCAGAATCGCGTACTGGCCGTTGATTCCCGGATGCGCGCCCATGCTGAACGGCAGCACCTGCACGGTGACGTGCGGGAGTTGGGACTGGTCGATGAGGAATTCCAGCTGGTCGATCATCAGCTGCTTGTCGCCTACCCTGCGGCGCAGCGCCGCCTCGTCGATGACCACCCACAGGCGCAGCGGGTTCTCCGTCGCCTTCACCCGCTCCTGCCGACGCAGGCGGACGTTGACCCGCTTCTCGACGTCGGTCGGGGCGGTCTCCGGAAGCGCCCCGGCGATCAGGGCCTCCGCGTACTGCCGGGTCTGCAGAAGACCGGGCACGACCTGCGGATCGTAGACGCGCAGACTCGCCGCGTCCGTCTCCAGACCGATGTAGACGCTGTACGGGATGTCGCCGAAGGCGTGCCACCAGCCCTGCTGGCGCGAGTCCTTGGCCATTTGCATCAGCGAGTCGACGATCCGGTGATCCTCGACCTCGTAGACCCCGCACAGATCGCGCACATCGCGCTGGCTGATCGAGCGGCGGCCGTTCTCCAGACGGCTGATCTTCGACTGGGACACCAGCAGGCGCTCGGCGACCTCTTCGGCCGTCATGCCCTTCAGCTCGCGGAGTCTGCGCAGCTCCTGGCCCAGTCGGCGCCGCCTGACGGTGGGATTGACGTTGGACGCCACGGGTAACGCACCTCCGGCTCACGGCTCTTCTGTTCTTCTGCTCAGCAGACTGCCACCAACATCCCGGCACGCGCTGGAAAACGGCCACACACAGCGACTACGCGAACGCGCGGGGCTGTTGGGACAGCCCCGCGCGTTCCTGAATGCGGCTCCCGAACCGGGTCATGGGGACGTCGGTGCGGCGGTGGTACGACTGCTGGCACCGGTGATGCCTGGTGCCGGTGCTGCTAGTGGTGAGCCACGGCCCTGGCCATCACCCCGTGATGCGTCTGCGGATGCGTCTGCATCGGGACGCCGGCCGCCGCCGCGTGACGGCTTCCGGGGTCCGGCGCGGCAGTGCCGGCCTGGCCGTTGCGGCGTGGCTGAGCGGCCACACCGTTCTGGACGTCCATCACGGCGTGCGCGACGAGACCGCCCATGGGATCGTGCCTGATCAGGTCCCGGAGACGGGAGCGCGATGACCGCCCCTCGTTGCCGGGGTACAAGTGCTTGCCGAGCCCGACTGCGTGGGCCAGCGCGGCAAGCGCCGCGGTCCGCGGGTCCGGCGGTACGCCGGTGCGGATCGCACTGTCCAGACGGGCCCTGATGTCCCGGCTGATCGCCGTCTCCGTCGCTTGGTAGCGCGTCGTCGGCAGCACTCCGCACATCTGGCCCGACACGGCATGGACCATGCCGCAGCGCTCCAGATGCGCGAGGTAAATCTGGCGGAGCCCGAGGCGGGGTCCGCCGATCCAGTGGACGGCCCGTACCGGGCTGCCGCGCCTGCGCAGCAGTTCCAGTGCGGAGTCCAAGGTCGGATCTCCTGTCGGCCGTGCCATCACCACGGCGATACGATCCCCGTCTGGGGCTATCCGTCCTGCCAGAGCCAGCTCCACTAGCTGGGCTCCGGCGAGGCCGAGGTCGAGCGACTGCGGCTGCGCTGTGGTACCCGTGGCCGGGTCCAGAGCGAGCAGCAACAACTCTTCCGGAATAGTTCTGCGGCTCCTGCCCATCCATGCCTCCCCGCGTGGATGAATGACAGGGTGACCCCTCTCACATTCATCTGTCGAGAGCGCCTGGGCGGTTCGTACGGGAACCGACAGGTATGTCGTTCTCGTCTAGCCGGGGGGTCCTACCCGGCACACGGGACACTGGTACATGGTTCGGACAGTTTCGAATGACGCCACCCGGCGTCTGGAGGAGGCATCGGTGGCGGGCGAGTCCCCCGACAAGTCGGAGCAGCAGCAGTCGTCGGGGGAGACGACTACGAGCGAACGCGATCCGGGCATCGCGGGCTCCCACTCCCCGTCCCCTTCCGGGTCCCCTTCCGGGTCCCCGTCCGGCACGGGGAAGGACGCCGCTCGGGCGGTGAATGGTTCCGGGGCCGATTCGGGTACGGGCTCGGGCTCGGTCGCGGGTTCCGTGGATCAGGCGACCGCGGTCTTCCGGGCCCCGCGCCAGGAGGACGGCGACTCCCGGCTCCGCGCGGCGGTCGCCGCCTGGGTCGACCAGGAGGCGGACGACGCCGTCGGCGAGGCCGAGGGCGCCGCGAAGCCGGTGCGGGCCGCCGGGGACCAGTCCGTCGAGCCGGGCAAGGGCAAGGGCGAGGCCGACGCGTCGCCTGCCGAGCCCGCGTCCGAGGGTGATGCCGCGGACACCTCCGCCAAGTCCGAGGAGTCGTCCTCGGCCGCCGAGACCGAAGCCGCAGAGAACAAGGCTGCCGCGCCCAAGGCCGCCGCGACCAAGGGAACCGAGGGCGCCGAGCCGGACGCAGCCGTCGCGGCTGCAAAGCCGAGCCCCGCCGAGCCGGAGGCAGCCGCCAAGGCCGAAGATGCCGAGGCGCGCAAGCCCGAGGTGGATAAGCCCGAGACGGACAAGGTGCCCGCTGCCAAGGCATCCGAGGCCCGCGAGGCAGCTGGGGCCCGCAAGGCATCTGAGGTCCGCGAGGCGTCCGAGGCCCGTAAGGCGTCCGAGGTCCGCGAGGCAGCTGGGGCCCGTAAGGCGTCCGAGGTCCGCGAGGCAGCTGGGGCCCGCGAGGCATCCGAGGCCCGTAAGGAGTCCAAGGCCCCCAAGGGAGATGAGTCCCGGGAGGCAGCTGAGGGCCGCAAGTCGGGTGAGGCCGGCGCGGTCGAAGGGGCGGACAAGCCCAAGGCGGGCGACGGCGTCGACCACCCCACCGCCGTCTTCAAGGCCCCCAAGCCCCCGGCCGTCGACCAGCCCACGGCCATGCTCAAGCTGCCCGCGCCGCAGCGGGAGCCCGAGGCCGAGCGCACCGGCGAGCCGGCCCCTGAGCGGGCCGCCGAGCGGACCAGCCAGTTCGTGCCGCTGCGCTCCGACGACGCGGGGACGGGCACGAAGAAGCCCGCGGCTCCCATCAGACGGCCCGAGGCGCCGAAGGTGACCCCGCCGCCGTCCGTCGGCTTCGGCGCGGCTTCCGCCCCGGGCACCACCGGGCCCGTACCCGACCGGGCCGAGCGGACCCGGCAGCAGCCGCTGCCGCCGAAGCCCCCGCTCGACCTGCTTGCCGAGCTGACGAACACCCCGCCCCCGGCGCAGACCGCGGTCCGCTCCACGGTCCGGCGCTTCAAGATCTGGACCCCGCTGGTCCTGCTGCTCCTGGTCGTCCTCGCGGTCGTACAGATCATGCGTCCGCTGCCCGACCCGAAGCTGACCCTCACCTCGTCGGCGACGTTCTCCTTCGACGGCGGCACGCTCGACCTGCCGTGGCCCGCCGAGGGCCAGTCGGCGGTCGCCGTGGACGGCGTGGGCACCATCGGCACGCACGGCGAGCAGAAGCCCGCGCCGCTGGCGAGCGTGGCCAAGACGATGACGGCGTACGTGATCCTCAAGGGCCACCCGATCAGCGGGAAGCAGGAGGGCGACAAGATCACGGTCGACCAGCAGGCCGAGGACGACGCGAAGAAGCCCGACGAGTCGACGGCGCCGATCCGCAAGAACCAGCAGTTCACCGAGAAGCAGATGCTCGAACTGCTGATGATCCCGTCCGGCAACAACGCGGCCCGGCTGCTGGCCCGTTGGGACGCGGGCAGCGAGGAGGCGTTCATCGCGAAGATGAACGACGCCGCCAAGTCGCTCGGCATGACCAACACGACGTACACCGACCCGAGCGGTCTGAAGGAGACCACGGTCTCCACGCCGACCGACCAGCTCAAGCTGGCCCAGGCGGTCATGCAGAACGACGTGTTCCGGGGCATCGTCAACACGCCCCAGATCAAGATCCCGGGCATCGACTCGATGATCTACAACAACAACACGATCCTGCTCAAGCCGGGCGTCAGCGGCATCAAGACCGGCTCTTCGACACCGGCCGGCGGCAACCTGCTGTGGGCGGCCGACACGATCGTCGACGGCAAGAACCAGCGGATCTACGGCGTGGTCATGGGCCAGCGCACCGGTACCACCCTGGACGCCAAGCTGAAGGCCGCGATCAACAACAGCTACACCCTGATCAAGTCCGTGCAGAACGCCGTGACGTCGGCGACCGTCGTCAAGAAGGGCGATGTCGTCGGGTACGTGGACGACGGGCTCGGCGGGAAGACCCCGCTGGTGGCCGCCAAGGACCTCAAGGCGGTCGGCTGGCCGGGCCTGAAGGTCGACGTCACCCTGGGCGGCGGCGGCAAGCCCGTCCCGCACTCCGCGAAGGCGGGTGACGTCGTCGGCGAGCTGTCCATCGGCAGCGGCAACGGCAAGCTGACCGCGCCGGTCCAGCTGAAGACCGCGCTGGCCGAGCCGGGCGTGGGCGACAAGCTCACCCGACTGGGCTGACCGCCCCGAGCGCGTCGAGGGCGCCCCGACCTGCGGGGCGCCCCCGTGCTAGCTTCGGGCAACTGGGGACGCGGGGACGGCGTCCTTGGAATCGGGGCAGAATTTCCGGAGAGACTTCCGGACCCAGCAATCCAGAAGCAAGGGCCGGCCGGACGGCCCCCGCGGACCGTGTGCAGCCGCACACGGTCGCGCCTTGCCAGGTGAGACAGCGTGAGCCGGGAGAGCCGCAGTGACCACCGCTGAGCCGACGCCCACCCGCGCCGACAGCACCGCCAGTACGAGCACGACGAGCGCGACGAGCGCGGCGAGCGCGCGTACGCGCACGAACCCCACCGGGGCCGGGCCGGATGGCGCCGGCACCTCGGGATCCGGCACCGGGCCGGGCAGCGCCGGCGCCTCGGGATCCGGCACCCCCGTACCCGATTCCGGTTCGGGCTCGTCCGGCACGTCCCGGTTCTCGCGAATACGGCTCGGCCCCGACTCCTGGCCCAAGCGGCACCCCGTCGCCTTCGTGACGGCCGTCGCGGCCGTCACCCACATCCTCTGGTTCTTCCTCTTCGCCAACAGCGGCGGCGACCTCGCGGCGCAGGACGCCTGGACCGAGTTCGTCGGCCGCAACCCGGAGTCCGCGTACAACCTGGCCTGGTACGGCGGGATGCACCCGGTCTCCTACAGCGTGGTGTCGCCGTATCTGATGTCGGTGCTCGGCGTCCGTACGACGATGATGATCGCCGGGACCGTGTCGGCCGGGCTCACCGCGCTGATCCTGGTCCGCGTGAAGGCCGTCCGCAATCCGCTGGCCTGCTCCTTCGCCGCGCTGTTCGCCTTCCTGTGCAACGCCATGTCGGGCCGGGTGACCTTCGGGCTCGGCACGATGTTCGCGCTCGGCGCGGTGGCCGCCGTGTTCTGCTGGCCGCACAACAAGCGCGAGAACCGCTGGCCGAAGGCGGCCGTGGCCGCGCCCTGTGCCGCGCTCGCCACCGCGAGCAGCCCGGTCGCCGGACTGTTCCTCGGCATCGTCGCGGCCGCCCTGTTCCTCAACAAGCGCCGCCCGGGCGCGTACGCGATCGGCCTGCCGCCGGTCGCCGTGGTGGCCCTGTCGGCGTGGCTGTTCCCGTTCTCGGGCACCCAGCCGATGTCGCTCGCGACCACCTCCGGCCCGTTCCTGTTCGCGGTCCTCATCCTCTTCCTCGTCCCGAAGGACTGGCGGACGGTCCGCACGGCCGCCCTGGTCTACGGGATCGGGGTGCTGCTCTGCTTCGCGATCAACTCGCAGATCGGCTCCAACATCACCCGGCTGGCGATGCTGTTCGCCGGAGTGCTGCTCCTGGCCGCGCTGCCGTACACGGTGCCGAAGTCCCGCAAGTGGTACGCGCTGGTGCTCGCCTTCGTCGGGCTCAACGTGTGGATCGGCTTCAAGTCGGTGGACGACATCGTGCACACCGCCCCCGCGGCGACCTGGGCACGCGATCTGGCGCCCCTGGTCGACCAGTTGCAGGGGCGCGACGCCGCGATCGGGCGGGTCGAGGTGGTCCCCGCCTCCAGCCATCGCGAGGCCTCCGCGTTCACCCCGTACGTGAACCTCGCCCGCGGCTGGAACCGGCAGGCGGACATGCAGCGCAACCCGCTGTTCTACGACGACACCCTGAACGCGGAGAACTATCACACCTGGCTGAACCGCTGGGCGGTCCGGTACGTGGTGCTGCCGCTCGGTCCGGCCGACCGCAACGGCGCGGTGCAGGAGGGCAAGCTGATCGAGCAGGGCCTGCCGTATCTGAAGCAGGTGTGGTCGGACGAGCACTGGCGGCTGTTCGCGGTCGAGAAGCCGACCCCGCTCGTGGACCCGCCCGCCACGGTCAAGCACTTCGGCGAGGGCGAGGTCACGGTCGACGTGCGCACGCCGGGCACGATCCTGATCCGCGTCCCGTACTCGCCGTGGCTGAAGCTGGTCGACGACAAGGGCGACGGCGTGGTGCCGCCGCAGGAGACTCCGGAGTCCAAGCTCCGGGGCCACGGCCCGAAGGAGTACACCAACCCGAACGGCTGTCTGCGCAAGGCCCGGCCGACGGATGCCGACGACGAGTGGACCGAACTCCTCGCGCCGAAGCCGGGCACGTACCGCGTGGCCGCCCCGTACAGCATTCCCCGCGGAACGGGGTGCCCGCCGGAGCTGGCGGCGCCCTGAGCCGCCCGCGCGGGGCGCTCGGCAGGCGGTGGGGGTCCGCTCAGTACACGTCCCGGACGTAGCGCTTGTCCGTGGCGAGCCGCCGTACATACGCCGCCGCCTCGTCCTCGGGCATGCCGCCGTGCATGGCCACGATGTCCCTGAGGGCCCGGTCGACGTCCTTGGCCATGCGGGACGCGTCGCCGCAGACGTAGAAGTGGGCGCCGTCCCGGAGCCACTGCCACAGGCGCGGCCCGTGTTCGCGCATCCGGTCCTGGACGTAGACCTTGGTGCGCTGGTCCCGCGAGAAGGCCAGGTCGAGCCGGGTGAGATGCCCACGGGAGACGTACGCCTCCAGCTCCTCGCGGTGGTAGAAGTCCGTAGCCGCGCGCTGCTCGCCGAAGAAGAGCCAGTTGGGGCCGGTGTGGCCGCGGGCCGCGCGGTCTTCGAGGAAGCCGATGAAGGGGGCGACGCCGGTGCCCGGGCCGACCATGATCATGGGCGTGGCCGGGTCGGCGGGCGGGCGGAAGTGTGCGGAGCGCCGCACGAAGACCTGCACCGGGCCGTCGTCCGCGCAGTCGGCGAGATAGGTCGAGCAGACACCCTTGCGGTCGCGGCCGAGGCCGTTGCTGTAGCGCACGACGGACACGGTCAGCCGGACCTCGCCCGGGTGCGCCAGCGGGCTGGACGCGATCGAGTACAGCCGCGGTTGCAGCCGCCTGAGGACCCCGGCCCAGTCCGCCGCGGACGCGCGTACCGGGTACGCCCCGACCACGTCCGCCGCCTGCCGGCCCCAACTCCACTGCGCCAGCGCGTCCTTGTTGTCCGGCCGGAGCAGCCGCTTCAGGTCGTGGGCGCCGGTGCGGTCGACGACGAAGCGCAGCAGGCCGGTGGATATCCCGGTGAGGTCGAGGCGGGTGCGCAGCGCCTCTTCGAGCGGAAGGCGAAGGCTGTCGCCCGCATCCCCGGCCTCCACCGGTTCCCCGGGGTCGAGACCGGTGAGGGCGAGCCACTCCGCGACCAGGGCCGGGCTGTTGACCGGCCAGACGCCGAGCGCGTCCCCGGCCTCGTACGTCAGCTCGCCGTCCCGGGTGTCCAGGGCGAACTGCCGCACCTCCTTCTGCGAACCGGGGCGGCTCAGCAGCCTGTTGCCGACCAGGAGCGTGGCGAACGGCGAGGCCCTGGTGTACGCGGCCCGCTGCGGGACCGGCGCCGCCGCGGCGGGCGGGGCCTTCGCGAGTGCGGCCCCGACCTCGCCCAGCCAGCGCTCGGCGGCCTCCGCGTAGTCGGGCTCGCAGTCGGTGCGGGGGAGCAGGCGGGCGGCGCCGAGTTCGCCGAGGCGCTGGTCGAGGCGGCGGCCGTGGCCGCAGAACTCGGCGTAGGAGGAGTCGCCGAGCGCGAGCACCGCGTACCGGACCCCGTCGAGCCGGGACGCCTGCGGGGCGGCGAGCGCCTGCCAGAACGCGGCCCCGTTGTCGGGGGCTTCGCCGTCCCCGAACGTACTGGTGACGACGAGCACGTCCGGGGCGGGCGCGGCGGCGAGGTGGGCGGGGCTCGCCTCCGCCATGGGAAGGAGTTCGGGCTCACGGCCCGGCTCCGCGAGGCGCGCGGCGACGGTGGTGGCGAAGTCCTCCGCGTTGCCGGTCTGCGAGGCCCACAGGACGAGCAGCCGCCGGGACGGGGGCGAGGGGGCGGTGGCCGCCGTGCCGGCCTTCGCCGGGGCTTGGGCGGTGGCCCCTGCGGTGGCCTCTGCGGTGGCCCCTGCGGTGGCCCCGGTGGCGGCCCTGGTTCCGGCTCCCATGGCGGCTCCTGTGGCGGCTCCCGTGGTGGTTCCCGCGTCGGCCCGCGAGAACATGCCGGCCAGGACGCCGTCGACCCACGGCGCACGGTCCGGGGCGATGGGCGCGCCGGGCGGCAGTACGGGGACGCGCCCGTCGGGCGGGGCGAGGGCGAGCCCGGAGAGGAAGCCGGACAGATAGCGCCGCTCGGGTTCGGTGAGCGGGGTGGGGGCGGCGGCAGCACCGGATACCCCGAACAGCCCTGCCAGCAGAGCGAGTTGACCCCGGACTCCTTCCCCTCCCGGGCCTTCCTCTGCGTCAGGTGCCTGGCGTGCTTGCGGTGCGGCGGGACGGGGTGTGTCGATCGGGGCGAGGGCGACGGCGCACACCTTGAACTCCGGCTGGAGGGAGAGGGGGTCGACCGCGTCGTTGGTGACGGCGTTGACGCTGAGGTACTCGCCGAACAAGTCGTTCCAGTGGAACGGCGCGAAGCATTCGCCCTGTCGGACCCGGTCGGTGAGCACGGCGGGCAGGACGGCCCGTCCGCGCCGCGAGGCGACTTCCAGGTGGTCGCCCTCCCCGATCCCGAGGGCGGCGGCGTCCTCGGGGTGGACCTCGACGAACGGGCCGGGGTCGAGCCGGTTGAGCTTGGCGACCTTCCCCGTCTTGGTCAGGGTGTGCCACTGATGCTGGAGACGGCCGGTGTTGAGGGTGAACGGGTAGGCGCCGTCGGGGAGTTCGGCCGGCGGCAGGTGCGGTCGCGCGAAGAACCGCGCACGTCCGCTCGCGGTGGGGAAGGCGAGCCGGGGCCGGGTCCCGTCCGGGCGTTCCAGGAGATCCTGGCTGACCCCGTCGTTGACGTACCGGATCGGATTGCGGTCCGGCCCGTCGAGGCTCGGCGCCGGCCACTGGACGGGGGTGGCGCGCAACCGCTCGTAGGTCACGCCGCGCAGGTCCCAGCCGGTCCTGGGGTTCCAGGCCTGCTTGAGCTCTTCGAACACCTCCTCGGAGGAGGCGTAGGTGAAGCCGTCGGCGAAGCCCATGGCGCAGGCGACCCGAGCGATCAACTCCCAGTCGGGCAGTGCCTGTTGAGGCGGATCCACGCACCGCTGACTGAGCGTCAGATTGCGCTCGGAATTGACCATGACACCGTCGGACTCGGCCCAGAGCGTCGCGGGCAGGACGACATCGGCGTAGGCGTTGGTCTCGGTGCCGGCGAACACGTCCTGGGTGACGACGAGTTCGGCCGCTTCGAGGCCCGCCACGACGGTGCTGCGGTTGGCGACGGAGGCGACCGGGTTGGTGCAGATGATCCAGCACGCCTTGATGTCCCCGGCGGCCAGTCGCTCGAACATCTCGACGGTGCCGCTCCCGACGTCCGTGCGCAGGGTGCCCCCGGGTATGTTCCACAGCTCCTCGACGAAGGCGCGCTCGGCGTCGACGAGCACCGAGCGCTGACCGGGCAGACCCGGCCCCATGTAGCCCATCTCGCGTCCGCCCATGGCGTTCGGCTGGCCGGTGAGCGAGAGGGGGCCGGCCCCGGGGCGGCAGATGGCGCCGGTGGCGAGGTGCAGGTTGACCAGGGCGTTGGTGTTCCAGGTGCCGTGGGTGGACTGGTTGAGCCCCATCGTCCAGCAGCTCATCCACGCGCCGGCCTCGCCGATCCAGCGCGCCGCCCGCCGGATGTCGTCCTCGGCGAGGCCGGTGATGTCGGCGACCCTGTCCGGCGGATAGTCCGCGAGGAAGCCCGGCAGCTCGTCCCAGCCGTCGGTGAACTCGGCGATGAACGCGTCGTCGGTGTGCCCGTTCGCGACGAGGAGATGCAGCAGGCCGTTGAGCAGGGCGAGGTCCGTGCCGGGCCGTATCCGGAGGAAGAGGTCGGCCTTGTCGGCGGTGGCGGTGCGCCGGGGGTCGACGACGATGAGCTTCGCCCCGGCGGACCGCACCCGGTCCATCATGCGCAGGAAGAGGATGGGGTGGCAGTCGGCCATGTTGGCGCCGATGACGAGGAACACGTCCGCGCGGTCGAAGTCCTGGTACGAGCCGGGCGGCCCGTCCGCCCCGAGCGACAGCTTGTAGCCGGAGGCCGCGGAGGCCATGCACAGACGGGAGTTGGACTCGATGTGCCGTGTCCGCACGAACCCCTTGGCCAGCTTGTTCGCCAAGTACTGGGCCTCCAGGGACATCTGGCCGGAGACGTAGAAGGACAGGGCGTCGGGGCCGTGCGCGTCGAGGATGGCCCGCAGCCGGGCGGCGACGCCCGCGACGGCCTCGTGGACATCGGCCCCGACCGCCTGCCCGCCGCGCTCATCACGCACCAGGGCCCGCGTGAGCCGCCCGGCCGCGCTCATCATGTCGGCACTGGTCGCCCCCTTGGTGCAGAGGCGGCCGTGGTTGGCGGGGTGGGTCTTGTCGCCGGCGACCGTGAGGCTCCGGCGGGGGGCACCCCCGGGTGCCCCGTCGGCCCGGGGCGCCGGGTCGGCACCGGGCCGCGCTTCGGCGTCCCGGCGCGTGGCCGGCCCGTCGAGCACGATCCCGCACCCGACCCCGCAGTACGAACAGACCGTACGCACCCCACCTCCGTCCACCACGTCCCCGCTTCCGTCCGCCTCGCCCGACCCCACGTACGAGCAGCCTAGAAACCCCGGATTTCCCCGCCGTCACGGGCCGGGCGGGCGGGGGGTTACGGGGGGCGCACGGGGTGGGGGCGGGGGGTGTGAGGCGGGGTCGGGGCGGGGTGGCCCGGCCGTCCGCCGCAGGGTCGCGGCGGGGCGGCCGGGTGACCGCGAACTCCCTTGGGAGGCAACGGGGTTGGATGAACGCCGACGGTCGGGGTGACGCCCTCGGAAGGGGCCGCCGGAAGGGGCCGCCGGAAGGAGCCCTCGGGAGCGGCCCTCGGGAGAGGCCCTCGATAAGGACCGAGGGCCTAGCTGTAGGTGTCGCTGGACCACGTACTGGACAGACCGGTCAGCTCGCGGGGGGCGAAGGGGGCCCGCCAGTTGCCCGTACCGCGGTAGACGTACGAGTCGCCCCGGCCCGTGGTGACGAACAGGTCGGCCTTGCCGTCGGAGTCCGAGTCGCCGATGCCGACCATCTGCGGGTACTCGCCCCAGCCGGCGCCGATCTTCACGCGGGAGTCGAAGGTGCCGTCACCCTTGCCGAGGTAGAGCCACAGGACGCCGTCCTTGTCCCGCGCCACGACGTCGCCGCCGGGGCCACCGGCCACGTCACCGACCGAGGTGATCTCGTTGTAGGCGTCCCAGCCGCCGCCGACCCGCACCCGGGGGGCGAAGGGGGCCCGCCAGTTGCCCGTGCCCTTGTACAGCCACAGCACTCCGGCGCCGTCCCGGGCGAGCAGGTCGCCGCGACCGTCGCCGGTGACGTCACCTCCGGCGGTGATCCGGTCGTACTGACCCCAGCCGGCGCCGATCTTCACGCGGGAGTCCAGCGTGCCGTCGCCCTTGCCGAGGTAGAGCCACAGGACGCCGTCCTTGTCCCGCCCCACGACGTCGCCGGCGGAGGCGCCGGCCACGTCACCGACCGCCGTGACCTGGTCGTAGATGTTCCAGTTCGTGCCGATGGACTTCGCCGAGCCGCTCTTCAGGAGCCCCTTCTCCGGCTCGCGGTAGGTGTCGTCGAGCGTCAGGTCGCCCCAGCTGGTGCGGCGCAGCAGGTCGGGGGAGCCGTTGTCCGTGTAGTCGTGCGGGGCGGCCTTGCGGGACACCTTGAAGGTGCCGGTCTCGACCAGGTCGGGGCCGATGCCGTTGCGGGGCTTGGCCGTCAGCGTCCAGGTGTAGCTGCCGTTGGGGGCCGACCGGTCCGGGGAGTACGAGGGCCCGACCAGGCCGTCCCACTTCAGCTCCTGCCAGGCGGGCTCGGTGGACTCCGAGCCGCGCTCGTTGCGCAGCTCCACCTCCCGCTGGGCGCCGGAGGCGGTGTGGCGCAGGGTGACGGTCACATCGGCGTTGTTGTGGGTCAGCCGCCACTTCGGCTGCCAGGCGCCCTTGTCGAGCTCGGCCACCGGCGGGACCTGGGACTCCTCCAGGGCGAGCCTCGTGGGGTGGCCGGCGGTCGCGACGAGGGCGGCGACCGGTGCGCCGTCGGCTCCGGCGGAGACCCGGTAGAGGCCCTCGCCGTCGGCGAGGGTGCCGCCCATCACCAGGAGACTGCCGTCCGGGGCGGGGGCGACGGAGCTGGCGTGGTCCATGACCTTGCGCTCGGCGCCGCCGCCGATCGGCGTGGCCCGCAAGGCCGAACTCGCGTAGGGGTCACCCTCGTTGAGCCTGCCCTGGACGCCGTACACGGCCCAGCCGCCGACCAGGCCCACCAGGTCGGCCCCGCCGTGGCGGCCGATCTCGCGCGACCACTGCTTCTGTTCGCCGCCGAGCTCCTTGGTGCGCACCGACGCCGAGGTGTCCGCCATGATCAATCCGCCGACGACCGCCAGGTGGGTCGGCGACACGGCGGCCCGGGCCACGTAGTCGCCCAGCATGCCGTTGCCGGTGACCACCTTGGCGGCGGAGAGGTCGATCGCCGTGTAGTACCAGAAGTCCAGGCTCCCCGGCGTGCGGCTGTACCGCAGCACGGCCAGGTCGCCGGCGCCGGACTCCAGCTTCACGTCCTGTGCGCCGGCGGGCAGGCCGGTGACGACCCGGTCGGTCACCTTCTGCTCCCCGGCCTGGTCCCCGGATTGGTCCCCTGCCTCAAGGACGTGGACCTCCACGTCCTTGCCGGTGTCCTTGTACGCGACGATGCGCGATCCGAGGGTGCCCAGGTAGCGGTAGCCGTACGTGCCGAGGTCGACGACGCTCGACGAGCCGGTGGCCATGTCGCGCAGGGTGATCTTCGCGTAGCCGTCCACTCCCGAGGCGCCGTTCAGCGCGACGACGTCCGACGCGCCGCCATAGGCCATCTCCATGGGGCCGTACTTGGATTCCTCCTGCGCCAGCACCGTCGTGCCGCCGTCCGCGTAGCGCGTCCACTGCACGCTGCGTGCGCTGCCCGCCCCGGCGATCGACAGGAAGCCGGTCCTGCCCGCGCTGAGGACCTCCGCGTCGGCGGCGATCTTCAGCGCCGGAGCGGCCGGGGCCTCGGGGGCGCCCGGAGCGGCAGGCTTCGCGGGCGACGCGGCCAGGGCAGGAGCGGCGAGCGGGCCGGCCGTCACGGCCAGGACCAGTACGGTCGCCGCGGTGACAAGCCGACGGGAGCGTCCGGACGGCCGCGGCGTACGGGACGTGCGGGACCGGCTCGGTACGGCGGAGTGGTGCATGTGCCCTCCAGGCGATGCGCGATACGTGTGCATCGGAGAGCGGCCGGGGCGGGACCCCCCCCACAACCGACGGAACCTGCGCCCCTCCCCCCGTAGGTGATCACTTTAAATGCTAACAACGGGGAGGTCGGGGGGATTTAGCGCCCGTGAGCTGTGCAAACACGACGCAAGCCCTGCCGTCCGTTGGGACGACAGGGCTTGCGACCTGCTGCTTTCTCGGTGCCCCCGGCAGGATTCGAACCTGCGACACCCGCTTTAGGAGAGCGGTGCTCTATCCCCTGAGCTACGGAGGCGTGCTGCCAAGGGCAGACCTGGACAGGTTAGCGGATGGAGGCGGCGCGGTGGGAGGACGGTCGTGTGTTGCCGGGGGAGCGACTGGGGTACCGGGCGTGGTCAGGGCAGACGGATGGGGGTGGGCAGGAGCTTGCGGGCGGGCACCGGCTGCCACTGTTCGCCGTCGCCGGTGTGGTCACGGACCAGACGGCCGAAGGCCTGGTCCCCGAAATGGAACCCGAAGCCGTAGGTGCGGGGCGCGCGCAGCTGTGCGAGGAGGGTGGTGCGGGCCTCGATCACGCCGGTGGTGTCCACGTCCGGGCCGGAGGGCCAGTCGGGACGGGTCAGCTGGGCCGGGGTGTGGAAGGCGTCGCCGAACACCACGATCCGTCGGCCGTCGGAGGCGGAGACGACGTACGTGGTGTGCCCGGGGCTGTGGCCCGGAGTGATCAGCGCGGTGACGCCGGGCCATACCTCGGCGTGGTCGTCGAAGCGCCGCAGCACACGGGACATCGGCACCATGAAGTCATCCCACGACGGTGCTCCCACAAGTACGTCGCCCCGCCAGAAGGGTGCCCATTCGGCACCGGCGACGAGGTAGTCGGCGCGCGGGAACGCCTTGCGCGGCACGGGGTGGCGGTCCCTGATGAAGCCGAGGCCGGTGTGGTCGGTGTGCAGGTGGGTGAAGGCCACGGTGTCGATGGACTCCGGCGGGACCCGCAGCGCCCGGAGGGTGCGCAGCAGGGCGCCGCCCCGGGAGACACCGAGGGGCGCGGACAGAACGTTGCTGCCGAGGCCGACGTCGATCAGCAGCCGCCGCCCGCCACGCTCGACCAGGACACCGCCCGCCGAGGCGGCGACGCGGCCGGAGCGGGTCAGCGCCTCGGGGCGGTCCCTCCAGTAGGAGTCCGGGACGGCGGGGAAGAAGCCGACGGGGTCCAGTTCCATGGCCGCGTCGACGACATAGGTGAGCCGGGTGTCCCCGATGGTGAGCGTGCGCACGGCCGATTGGTCCCGCAGCTCCCCGAGCCATCGCGAACGGCGGACCGATTTCCGCTCCCCGTGCGGGTGTTCCACACCACCGGGGCGCCGGTCCGCCGCGGCCTGTGCGACACCCGAGGCGACACCGGACCAGGGCATCGCCACGGCCGCCGTGGTGGCGAGCGTGGTGCGCAGCCATGCTCGGCGCGAGCGGCCGACGGGGGGCAGGTGGGCCGGGTCTTCGGTCACGGGGAAACTCCAGGGTTGCTGCGGGGGGCGGGGCGCCGACAACAACGGTCGGCGGTGGTCGACTTCGACCTGGGTGCGCTGTGTCGGTGCGCGCGGGCGCGATGCCGGACGTCCGGCTACGGGTTTCGGGTGTGGTGCCTCAGCTCCGGCTACGGAGCCAGCAGGTCCGCGGGGCGGTCCCGGGTGATGGCTGCGACCTCCTGATCGGTCAGGCCGGCGGCAGTGAACCATCCCTCGCTCGCCGCCAGCCAGCCCGTCACGTCCGGCTGATCCGGCTGGCCGAGGTCCGAACTGAACACCAGGCGCGGGTGGGCACGCACCACCTCGCCGAGGTGCTGGGCATCGCGGTGGCCCAACAGGAGTGTCAGCGCGGTGAGTTCGGCGTAGAGGCCGGGAACGGCGGCCAGTTCCGCCAGGTCGGCGGGGGTGAAGCCCGACATGGGGTGCGTCGCGTGGGTCAGCAGCAGGCGTGGTGTGCCGATGCGTACCGCTTCGTCGATCACCCGCAGGGCCGCCGTCCGGTCGCAGTGGCCGGTCGCTACGACGACCGGCAGGTCGCGGGACGCGCGCAGGACCTCGCGCGCCTCGCGGCTGAGGCGTCCGTCGGCGTTCACCACCGGTTCGCCCCGCCACTGGTCGGGATCGAGACGGGGATGGAAGGAGGTCCTCCGCAGCGGCGAGCGGTGCGGCGGGCCGACCAGTGTGGGGAGGTGGACCACCAGCCGGGCGGGGCCGTCCGGGCCGTGGGCGTAGACGGCCTGTTCCACGACGCGTGGCCGCACGCCCCCGGCCAGGTCGTTGAGCACGACTGAGCCGGAGACGGGAAGCCCTTCCTGGCGCGCTTCCCAGGCGCGGGCCGCCGTAGAGCCGAGGTGGCTCTTGAGGACGACCCAGCCGTCGGCCCGTGCGTACGCCCGTCCGGCGGCCGCGGACGTGAGACGTCGTCCGTAGAGGTCGGGCCCGGCGTGGTAGTGGACGTCCACGAAACGCCGGCCCGCGAGATCACGCACGGGACGGGGAGGGCTGGTGGCCGTCGCCCCACGGTTTGGCGTAGCCGAACCGCCGACGGGCCTCGTCGAGGCGCAGCCCGCCGTTGACGGCGTCGGCGATCGCCGTTTCGGTCCGTTCGACGTTCTCGGCCCGGTTCGCGACCTCCTCGGCATGGTCGGCGGGCACGACCAGCACGCCGTTGTCGTCAGCGACGACGATGTCGCCGGGCCGTACGGTGACGGCGCCGATGGGGACCTCGCGGCCGGTCGCGGCCAGCTCCACCCGGTTCTTGCCGCTCACCATGGTCGCGCCCGTGCTGAACAGGGGGTAACCGGCTGCCCGGATCTCGCCGATGTCACGCGCCGAGCCGTGCAGCGCGGTGCCGCGCACACCCCGCCGCTGGGCGAGCGTCGTCAGCAGGGAGCCCCAGTTGGTGCAGGTGGTGCTGCCCGCGTTGTCGACGACGACGAACGATCCCGCGGGCACGTCGTCGAGGTAGTTGGCCGCGTTGCGAAAGCCCGGCTCCGCGGTCTGGTCCACGGGCTGGTAGGTGACGGTGAAGGCACGTCCCGCCGCCTTCTGTCCGGGCACCCGGGGAGCGATACCGGCGAGGACGCCGCCGACGCCGAGGCTGTCCAGGGCGTCCGAGATCGACGCGGTGTCCAGGCCGGCCAGTCGGTCGACGACCGGATCAGGACCCGCGGACGGATCGTCGCCCTGGCTCAACTGCGTTGTGCTGTAGGCCAGTTGGTCGCCAATGGCGCCCGCGACCTGGCGCGTTTTCGCGCTGCCGCCCAGGTCGTAGGTGACGGTGGTACGGGCGCGGGCGACGGCCCGTACCGCGCTGCGCAGTTCCTCTCCCGGTACGGGCATACCCAGATGGTCGAGCATCTGGGAGATGGTCAGCAACATGGCCATCGGATTGGCGCGGCCCTGGCCGGCCATGCCGGGCGCGCTACCGTGCACCGGCTCGAAGTAGCTGCCCTGGTCGCCGATGTTGCCGCTCGGCGCGAGGCCGAGCCCGCCCATGACGCCCGCGCCGAGATCGGAGAGGATGTCGCCGAACATGTTCTCGGCGACCAGAACGCCGAACCGCTCGGGCCGACGGACCATCCACAGGGCGACGGCGTCGACGTTGAGGATCTCGGTCTCGATCCCGGGGTACTGCGGTGCGATGGTCTCCAGGCGCCTGCGCAGATGGTCGCTGCTGTTGCGCAGGACGTTGGGCTTGTCCACCAGGGTCAACAGGCGGTGCCCGTGTGCCTGGGCGTACTCGAAGCCGAACCGCAGCAGGCGATCGATGCCGACCCGGGTCTGCAGACGCAGCGTGACGCTGGTGTCCTCGGCTCCGGACGCCTGTGCGTTGGGATGTTCGCGCACCGCGTTCCACAGTTCCGTGTCCAGACCGTGGAAGTCGAGGCCGGCGTAGAGCCCCTCGGTGTTCTCACGGATGACGGTGAAGTCGAAGCGGCCGTGGTCGAGGTCGGTGACGGGGCGGATGTTGGCGTAGAGCCCGAGGCGCTGGCGCAGTTGGAGGACCGGCGAGACGAAGGTCAACCCCGTGCCCTGCAGCGGCGGAGCGAGTTCGGCCTCCGCCTCGCGCAGCGGCTTGCTCGTGATGGCGCCGAGCAGGCAGGTGTCGGTCTCTTCGAGGAGCTTCCAGGTGCGCTCCGGCACCGGGTCGCCCTCCTGGCGCCAGCACTCCCAGCCGATCTCGCCGAAGCGGAAGTCGAGCGGGAGGCCGAGCCGTTCGACGGTGTCGAGGGCGGCGGAGACGACCTCGGGGCCGATCCCGTCGCCCGGAAGGACGGCGACGCTCTTCATTGGAGTCCCTTCTGCCGCAGGAACGCGTCGATCAGGCCGGACACGTGTGCGGTGTTTTCGAAATGGGGGCGCATGCCGGACCCGGCGACGACCTGCACGTCATGGTGGGCAGCGGTCGCGGTGTGCCGCCGTGCGACGAGTTGGGAGTCGCTTCCGACGATGTGGAGCAACGGGCCCGGATGGGCCAGTACTTGGGGCGAGAGATCGATGCCGCACAGCAGGCGCATTCCTGCTGCCAGACGACGGCCGGCGCTCGCATCAGCGTCCGCCGGCGGAACGCTCTCCTGCGCCGCGACCGCCCCGTGCGGCAGCACCCGCCGGTTGAGCAGGGTCAGGGCCTCGCCCGGCCGGCCGGCCGTGGCCAGGTCGGCGATCTCCCCGAGCCTGGCCTCCAGCAGTGCGTCCGTGCGGCTGGGCCCGGAGACGAGCAGGACGGCGGTGGCCGGATCGACGCCGGGGAGCAGGGCCTGCGCCACCGCGCCGCCGAGCGCGTTCCCGCAGAGCAGGTCGACGGGGCCGAAGTGCGGCAGCAGTTCGCGCCAGCGGGCGGTGAAGGCGGCCATCGAGTCCACCTCCTCGTCCCACAGGGAGAGGGTGTCCACCACGGTCACCCGGAGCCCGTTCCCGGTCAGCGCCTCGATGACGGGGGTGAAGAACGCGCCTTCGTCCCAGCGGGGCGTGACCGGCGACAGGACGAGGGCATGCCCCACAGCGACGGCGGCACGCGGTCCGAAGGCCGCCGTCGCTGCGGGGGGTGCGGTGTGCGTCACTGGACGGCGGCGAGGGTGCGCGCGGTGGCGACGCCCTCCCGGTGGCAGCCGAGCAGGGTCTTGCGGTGTTCCACGGACAGGTCGTAGCGGCCGAGCACGAGATCGGGCAGCGGGAGCGAAGGCGTGCCTTCAGGGATCGTGGCGAGCAGCAGGTCCGCCAGCTCCAGCACGGGCCCGAGGTGGAGCCGGGCTGCGGCTTCGGGCTCGGTTCTGTCGAGATGGGCCAGCCACTGTTCGGCGATCAGGTTGCCGGGCCCCTTGCCCATGCCCTGGATCGAGGAGTCCATCCAGGTCGCGCCTGCGGCGACGGCGCTGATGGCGTTGGCCAGGGCGAGCCCCAGATTGTTGTGGGCGTGCAGTCCCACTGGCCGACCGGTGACCGATTTGGTCAAGGTGGTGAGGTCCACGGTGTCGACGGGCGAGAGGCTGCCGTTGGAGTCGGCGAGGTAGACGAACTCGGCGCCCGCGTCCGTGGCGGCGGTGGCCACCTCGACCACGTCCCGGCCCGACCACTGGCTGATCCGGGCGAAGTTGACGCCCACCGTGAAACCGAGGTCCTTAGCCTGGCGGACATGGCCCAGACCGGCCTCGTACCCCTCGGCCGGCAGGATGATCCGTACGAGACGGGCGCCGGCCGCGTACATCGCGGGCAAGTCCTCGTGGGTGATGTTCCTCGGGTGGAGGATCATCGCGATGTGCTCGGGGCCGACCTCCCGCGCCATCGCCGCGATGTAGTCGTCGTCGCCGCGGCCCGTGAGCCCCAGGTTCGGTATCGGCAGGAGCGAGCCCTTGCGGTAGGCGATTTCGATCCAGTCGAAGCCTGCTTCCACGCTCAGCTTCGCGTGCTGGAGGGCATAGGCGAGCGGGAAGTCGAAGCCGTTGCGATATCCCCCGTCGCGCAGGGTGACATCAATGTTGACGGTACGCATGGAACCTCCGGAGAACGGGCGGGAGTTCGGGTCAGCTGGAGAGCCGGGCGGCGGCGTGTGCGGCCGCGAGCCGGCCGAAGATGAGCGAGCGCAGCACGGACGTGGCCGGCGGGTAGGCGTGGTAGAAGAGCCCGGTGGCTTCACCGGCGGCGTACAAGCCGGGGATGGCGGCACCCGACGGGGTGACGACGCGGCCGTCGAGGTCGGTGCGGACTCCGCCGTAGGTGAAGCAGATGGCAGCGGTCACCGGGACGCCGATGAACGGCGGGGTGTCCAGCGCCGTGGCCCAGTTGGACTTCTGCGGCTCGATGCCGACGGTGGCCTTCCCGTCGAGACGGGTCGGGTCGAACTCCCCGGGGCCGACGGCGCCATTGAACTCCGCGACGGTCTTCTCCAGACCCTCCGCATCGATGCCCAGCTTCTCGGCGAGGCCCTCCAGGGTGTCCGCCTGCTCCGGCGGCAGATCGCTGAGCAGCGAGTTCATGATGCCGGGGATGGCCAGGGTCTTGCCGTCGGCGATCCAGTACGCCTCCTGGTCCTGGTTCCGCCAGATCTCGTATCCGACGTGCTCGAACGTGTTGTCCCAGGTGTCACGGCCCTCGTCGAAGAAGCGCTGCAAACGGCTGTTGACGAAGATGCCGGTGCTGAAGCCGTAGAGCACGGCGTCGGCCTGCTGGGTGCGGCGGTCGACCGGCTCGGCGTGGATGCCGTCGAACTGGCCGGCGGTGTCGGCGCCGAGCTCAAGGGCCATGCGCAGGGCGTCACCGCGGTTGTTCGCGATGCCGGGTGCGATCAGCGGCAGGTCGCAGGCGCGGTCGCCCACGTACCGGGTGAGCATCTCGGTATTGCCCTGGAAGCCACCGCAGGCCAGGATCACCGAGCGGGCCCGCAGCCGCTGGGTGCGGCCCTCGGCGTCGCGCACCACGACGCCGTCGACGGTGCCGTCCTCGGTGGTGGTCAGGCGCAGCGCCTCCGTCTCGTAACGAATCTCGACGCGTGCGTCGTTCTCCAGGGCCGAGCCCAGGTGCTCGACGATCGAGGCGCCGCCTCCTCGGGGGCTGGCGGGCGGGACCATCGACGGGGTGCCGCCGTCGAACGTGTGCGGCAGCGGGAAGTCCTCGAAGGCGATCTCGACGCCGTGCTTCTCCACGAAGCTCAGGGTCTGCGGCGTTTCCCGCTCGACGGTGCGGCAGTACTCGATGTCGGCGAGGCCGCCCGAGACCCGGTCCATGTGCTCCGGCCAGTCGGTGTCCAGGCGCCGGTCCTGCGTGATACGCAGGAAGGCACCGGTCCAGCGGGTGGCGCCGCCGCGCTCCTCCCTGGTGGCACGTTCGAGGACGGCGATCCGGGTGGGGACCTCGTGGCTCTCCGTGGCCTCGGCGAAGGACAGGGCGGCGGAGAGACCGGCGGCACCGAATCCGACGACGACGAGGTCGTAGGTGTCGGGGGTGGCTGAAGTGGACAAGATTGCTCCTGGGTAAGTGGCGGGTGAGGTGGTGCAGGGGCGAGGGCGCCGGTACGGCGACGCTCAGCGGGCGGGGGTGATGACCCGGCTGGTGCGGTACAGGCGGAACTTGGCGCCGGTCGTCGTCTCGGCGAAGGTCTTGTAGCGGCTGCTGAACTCGGAGTCGTCGAAGATGGCGGCGAACCGCTCCTCGTCCGACCAGGCCGCGATGTTGACCACGGCGTCACCATCGACGCTGGTCAGCAGGCGGGAGCCGAGGAAGCCTTCGGCGGTGGCGGCGACGTGCTCGACGGCGGAGGCGAGCGAGTCGACCGACTTGGCCGCGTCGTTCGTGGTGGCCACATTGATGAGCAGTACGCCGGCGTCCGGCTCGGGTGCCGTCACGATGCCGGGGCTGGTCCGACGCGTCTCGAACGAGTTCCGCTCGTACGACACGAGGCCCTGGACGTGCCACGGGTCGCTTTCGATGAGTTGCTGCGCCTGGGCGTCGTCGAGGTCGGCCGTCACGACGACGGCGCCGCCCTCCGGGCGGGGGCCGGCCAGCAGGATGCGACCGCCGTCTGCGTGTTCGCGCACCCATGCCTGGTGTGCGGGCAGGTGGGAGGCGACGACATCCGGCGCGGCGAGGTAGGTGAGGGTCAGGACGTGAATCATCGGGACTCCGCAGGTGGTTGAGGAGAAGTGGGGCCAAATGCTCTGTGCTCGGGGTCTGTTCAGGAGGTGTGCAGGAGCGGGCCGAGGCGCGCGAGCGCCGTCTCGGCCTCGGTGACGGTGGAGCGCACCACGTCCGCGGCCGACCGGATGTCGTGGACCAGGTCGAGGACTTCGCCCGCGAACATCGCGCGCTGGCTGGTGTCGTCGCGCGCGACCGCTGCGACCCACTCGGGCTCGACCTCCGCCCGGGCGGCGGCGAGTTCGGCGTCCCGCCCGCTCCAGGTGCGGGTGAAGGAGTTGCCCACCGACCGGGCTGTGTACGCGGTGTCCCAGGGGATGCCCCGGACCACGTCGAACGAGCGCGTGTTGACGGTGTCGGTGGTGGCCGCCGAGACCAGCGTGGCCTTGAAGCCCGCGGTGGCCAGGGACTCTTCGGTGGCGGCGAACCGGGTGCCCATCATCACTCCGTCGGCGCCGAGCGCCAGCGCAGCCGCCAGGCCCCGGCCGTCCGCGAATCCGCCGGCGGCGACCAGGGGGACGGCGCCCTGGGTGACGTCGAGGACGGCGGGAATGAGCGGCAGCGTCGACTGCGTCTTGTGGTGACCCCCGGCCTCGGCCCCCTGGGCCACCAGGACGGAGGCGCCGGCCCGGGCGGCCACGGCCGCCTGCTCGGTGTCGTGGACCTGCACCACCACCTGGGCCCCGCTGTGCACTGCGGATTCGACGTAGCGCCGCACCTGGGACGCGTCGCCGAAGGAGAGGGCGATCACCGGGGGTGCGTAGCCGAGGACCTTGTCCCACAGACCGGGCCGCTCGTCGAAGGTGAACATGACGCAGCCGACGCCCCAGACGCCGCCCCGCTCGGCGGCGTACCCGACGTGCTCGTCGATGAAGGCCGCGTCTCCGTAGCTGACGCCCACGAGGCCGAGCCCGCCGGCCTGTGTGACGGCCGCCGCGAGGCCTCCGCCGGAGACGGAACCCATCGGTGCGGACACGACCGGATGGTCGATGCCCAGGAGTTCTGTCAGCTTGGTCGAAATCACTTTGTCCCCTGATTCCTTTCGGTCTCTCCGATGTGGCGATCGGAGCTGGACGCTCGATTGCGTCCCGAATTAACGCCGCATTCACACGAGGTTTGCTTTTCCTGTCGTGCGGCAAAACCGGGTCGCTTTCACATGTCAGAGCCTAAGGAGCGGAGCCCATTGGCGTCCAAGACGGAAAGGGCGTGGCCGTCATAGTGTGGAACCTATGCTTCCGGATCTACCGAACCGAGGAGAGAGGTTCCGTGCCGTCGGGCGACAGAAAGAGGTGGGTGACCGCCGGGCAGCAGAAAAGCGGATGGCCCGGAACCGTGAAGTTCCGGGCCATCCGCGGGCGGGGGAATCCGCCTGGTGTCAGGGGAGGTAGGGCCAGTCGTGCCGGGTGGCGACCCGGCTGAGGATGTGGGCGGCGCGGCTGCCCGCAAGGGCCGTCACGGCCAGTCGCTCGCGTGGCGCGACGCCGGCCGGCAGGGGGCGCCAAGCCAGCTGCGGGTCACCCTGGACCGCCAGTCTGGGGCGCAGGGCCACGAGGTCGCCGGTGGTTTGCAGGGCATGCACGAACAGGGCCTGCTGGTCGTGGTCGATCGGGTGCAGCTGGGCGTTCCAGCCCAGCGCGGCGAGCTGCGCGGGCACCGTCTCCGCGTAGCCCGGTGCACATCCGCGCTCATACCAGAGCAGTCGTTGCGTGGCGAGGTCCTCCCAGGTCATCCTGGGTCGGGAGGCCAGGGGGTGGTCCGGGCGCACCACGATGCCCAGTGGTTCGTCCCAGACCACGGCGCGGACCAGACGGGGTGCCGGGCAGGGCAGTCGAACGATGCCGAACTCGATCTCGCCGTGCTGCAGGAGTTCGAGCTGGTCCACGGTGCTGACGGAGCGCATGCGCAGCCGAGGCTGGGCCGGGTCCTGGCGCCCCTGGGCGGTTCCGACCAGACCGTTTTGCACTTGGGCGAGCACCTCCGCCGGCACTCCGCCGCACACGCCGACGGGCCAGGTCCGCGGGGCCGGGGCGGCGGCCGCGATGGCGGACCGCAACTGTCCCGGGATGCTCTGTATTTCTCGTAGGAACGCCCGTCCGCCGGCCGTCAATTCGACCCCGCGAGAGCTCCTTATGAAAAGGGAAGCCCCAATCCTCCGCTCAAGTCGCCTGATCTGCTGACTGAGGCTCGGCTGGGATATGCGGAGATCCTGGGCGGCAGCGGAAACGGTACCTGCCCGTACCACGGTCAAGAAATACCGGAGGTGACGCATATCGAAGTCGTCTATGTCCTCGGCGTGCGTGACGGCCTGAATGAATCCGTCATACTCCGGGTCTGCTCCGGCCGCCGAGTGTTTCAGCGGGAGCGGGGCGATTCCTTCGTCCAGCATGCTCATCGGCTTCACACGCCCTTTCGGAGGAGTCTTCTGGGGATGCGCTGGCTGTGGTGGTGCCAGGGGGCCCTAGGCGTGGGCGTGGACGCCGCCTCCTCGCTCCGCATCCGGCGGCCGTGCCCTCACGCACGCCGTCGGATCGCTCCCGAAACGAGGTGGCCACCCCCCTGTGTCCACGCTGGGCCAAAGTTATACCAGCAACCATTTTTGATCCATGGTCTATGACGTATGCCACACCGGCCGGACGGTTTGGGGTGATGTGTACCGGCCCCGATCGGGCGGGCGGCCGAATATAAATATTGACCCAGAGTCCAATCTTGGATCAGAATCCGATCTCGTTGAACCCTCATCCATGCCGCAGTGCTTTTGCCTACTTCATCCTGAAGGTGTGGTTTTTATGAATGCCTTGAATTTGGACACATCGGTCGCCGTTGTCGGCCTAGGATGTCGGTTCCCGCAGGCCGCCGACGTCGGCGGGTTCTGGCAGAACCTCCTTGCGAACACGGACTCCGTCGTCCCCGTGCCGGCCGCACGATTCGACGTCGAACCACTGCACTCCCCCACGCCGGGGGTGCCCGGGCGGACCGTCTCGCGCCACGGTGGCTTCCTGGACGATCCGTTCGCCTTCGACGCGGCGTTCTTCGGCATATCTCCCGCGGAAGCGGCGTCGATGGATCCACAGCACCGCCTGCTGCTGCCCGTGGTCTGGGAAGCCCTCGAAGACGCGGGCATCACCGCGTCGTCCCTCGCGGGCAGCAGGTGCGGCGTTTTCATCGGCCAGGCGACCTCCGACTACGCCCGCGAGGACGTTCCCGAACCCTCCCTGAGGGAGACGACGGGAAGCCATCTGCGGGCCATGGCCGCCGGACGCATCTCCTACGCGCTCGACCTGCGCGGCCCGAGCCTCACCGTGGACACGGCCTGTTCCTCCTCCCTGGTCGCGGTCCACGCGGCCCGGCAGAGCCTGCTCACCGGAGAGAGCGATGTGGTCATCGCCGGGGGAGTGAACGTGATCCTGTCGCCACAGGACGCCATTGCCTACTCGCAGGCCGGGATGCTCTCGCCGGAGGGGCGCTGCAAGTTCGGCGACGCCAAGGCGAACGGATTCGTACGCAGCGAAGGCGTGGGCGTGGTCGTGCTGAAGCGGCTCGACGACGTTCGCGACGGAGAACGGGTCCAGGCACTCCTGCCGGGAAGCGCCGTCACCAATGACGGCCGGGCCAGCGGACTGCTCCTCCAGCCGGCCGTGGCCGGGCAGGTGCAGATGATCGAGGACGCCTGCCGGAGCGCCGGTCTGAGCCCGGCCGACCTCGACTACGTGGAGGCCCACGGCACGGGCACGGTGGTGGGGGACGGCGTGGAACTGCGCTCCCTGGCCCAGGCCTTGCGGCGCAGTGGCCCTGGAAGAAGGCGGCGTACGAGGACCGGGTCGGTCAAGAGCAACATCGGTCACGCCGAAGCCGCCGCGGGCATCGCGGGGCTGATCAAGTCGGTCCTCGTCGTCCGTGAGGGCGTCGTCCCGGCTTCGCTCCACGTCACCACGCCGAATCCGCTCCTCGCCGAGGCCGACTGCCCGGTCGAGCTCGTGACCCGCAACGCTCCGCTCGTCAAGGCCGGCGAGCGGGCGGTCGTCGGGGTCAGCTCGTTCGGTCTGTCCGGCACCAACGCCCATGTGGTCGTCGCCGAGTACGTTCCGGACGCGCCCGGCACGCCCCATGGAGCGACCGAGCTTCCACCGGAGCGCCCCACTCACCTGCTCGTCCTGAGCGCCCGCTCGGAGAGGTCCCTGCGCGGACTCGCGGGCGCGTACGCCGATTTCCTGGGCCCGGGCGGGGCGGGCCGCGGCCAACCCCTGTGGGACGTCTGCGCCTCGGCCGTGCTGCGGCGCGAGCACCACCCGTACCGGCTGTGGGTGACCGGCGCGGACCATCAGGAACTCACCACCGCGCTCCGTGCACTCGCCGACGGCCGGGAGACCGACCGCGGCGGCATCGGTGACGCCGGGTTCGGCCCACCGCCCCGTACCGCCTTCGTCTTTCCGGGGCAGGGATCCCAGTGGGCGGGCATGGGGCGGGGGCTCATGGAGACCTCGTCCGCGTTCCGCGACGCCCTGCGGCGGTGTGACGCCGCGATCGCGGACGAGTCCGGCTGGTCGGTGATCGGTCTGCTCACCTCACTCCACCAGGAGGTGCCGGTCGAGGTGGAGAAGGTCCAGCCGGTGTTGTGGGCCATGGAGGTGGCGCTGGCCGCCCACTGGCAGGACATGGGGGTCGAGCCCGACGTCTGCCTCGGCCACAGCATGGGGGAGACCGCGGCGGCGTGGATGTCAGGAGCGCTGACGCTGCGGGATGCGGCGGCCGTGATCAGCAGGCGGAGCCGACTGATGCAGGGGCTGGCGGGCCGGGGCGCCATGCTGGCTACCGAACTCTCGGGCGAACTGGCCCGCCGGGCCGCCGAGTCCACCGGGGGAGCGGTCTGTGTCGCGGTCGAGAACGGCCCCGCTTCGACGGTACTCGCCGGTGAGGTCGGGGCTCTGAAGAGTATCGGCCAACTGCTGGACCGGGAAGGCGTGTTCAACAGGTCGGTGCAGGTGAACGTCGCCTCCCATTCGCCCGCAATGGAGGAGATCCGGGCCGATCTGCTGGACGCGCTGGCTGACCTCGTGCCGGCGACGCCCCACACCACGATGTACTCCACCGTGCGCTCCGCGCCGGTCGAGGGGGCGGAACTCGACGCCGCGTATTGGATGGACAACCTGCGCGAACCCGTGCGGTTCCGCCAGACCGTCGAGCGGGTGACCGGGAGCGGGTCCTGCGTCTTCGTCGAAGTGAGCCCGCACCCCGTACTGGAGAGCCCCTTGCGCGAGACCCTCATCGGTGTGGGAAGCGAGGCGGCTGTGGTGGCGTCGACCCGGCGCCACCAGGACGAAGGCCTGAGTCTCGCGCAGTCGCTCGGCCGGTACTTCGCCCACGGAGGGCAGGTGCGCTGGAGCCGCTGGTTCCGCGGGGAGACTCCGGCCGTCGTGTTGCCCACCTATGCCTGGGACGACGAGCATCTGCGCCGGGCCTCGGGCGGCCTGGTGGGATCCGCCCCGAGCCGCCACAGCGAGCAGGTCGTGCTCGATGCCAGTGCGGCGGGCGTCAGGCTGCACGGCCTTGCCCCCGTACCGCCCGCCGCTCACCTGCGCATCCTGCATGACGCGGCCGTCTCGGCCGGTCTGGAGGACGTGGTCGTCGAGGACGCTCGCATCGCCGAGGTGTTCGTGGACATCACGGCCCGCCGTGACCGGACGATCACGTTCCGGGCGGTCCTGGGGGAGGCGGTCGGAGAGGTGCGGCCCGCCTCCGTGCACGCCCTGCCCGACGATTCGCACCAAGAGGCCGAGCCGTGCATGACGGCTTCCGTCCGCAGCCTCTCCCAGGACGAACCCGCCTTGCTGCGTGAGGCGTTGGACGCCGCCCTTGCCCAGTGCCGCGACCATCACTCGGAGTCCGAGTTCATCGCCGAACTCGCCTCGCGCGGCTATGAGATCGATCCCCTGTTCCGGGCCGTACGCCACATCTGGTCCCGGAGCGGCGAGGCGGTCGCCAGGCTGCGGCGCCCGGACGGCTTCCACCAGGCGAGCTGGGAAGTGTGTCTACACCCCCTGCTGGCCGCGCTGCCCGCGACGGACACATACCTTCCGGTCGGCTACGACCTGGTCCGGTTCCGGGCCGAGCTGCCGGAGACCTTCTGGGTCCACGCGCGTCACGTCCCGGGGACGCAGGACGGCACGGTGCGTGCCGACGTGGTCGCCTTCGACGACGAGGGGCAGCTTCTCGTCGAGTTCCGCGGCGTCCGTATGCGTCGGGTGGCACGGCAGCGTTCGGTGGCGGACCCGCTCCGACTCGCCCTGAAGGCGCCCGAGTTGGCGGTTCGCTTGGTGAAGGACGGCAGCCGACTGCCCCGTTGGATCGCCTCCGCCATGAACGACGCGCTGCGATCCCTGACCGCGGCGGATGAGGCGACGCCGATGCACCTCGTGGCTCCCGCCGCGGAGCGCTACGAATCCGCGGCCTCCAGGAGCGAGGAACGGGTCTCGCGGCTACCCGACATGAGCGACGTGCTCGTCCGGAACGCGGCGAGAATTTTGGGCACCTCGCCCGAACGGATCGACAGACGACGGCCGTTGAGCTCCTATGGTCTCGACTCCCTCATGGCCACGCGCCTGAAGGTGCAACTGTGGAAGGAGTACGGCGTGGACCTGCCGGTCGACCGGTTGCTCGGGAAGGAGAGTGCCGCGCATCTGACGGCGGCACTCCTCGCCCAGGCTCGTGAGGACCCGGACGACGCCGCCTGAGGGGGCCTTGCCCGGCCGAAGTCGGCTTCTCGCCACGAACCCTATTCGTGTACTGGTAACCAAACATGGATCGTGGTACACGTAGTTCGGGTGGGCTCAATGTGTCGAGTTCCGCCGTGCCTCCGCGCACCGCACTGCGCGGTTTCGAGGCTCGTGTCTTTTCAGTAAGCAGGGAAATAATGACCGACTCACTCACCTCTTCCCAGGCCCTACCCGGACGGCGCGAGCGAAATAAGCAGAGGGTCAGGAATCACCTCTACGCGTCTGCGATCAAATTGATCACGGTGAAGGGGTATGAGCACACCTCCGTCGACGAAATCGCCGAAGAGGCCGATGTGGCTCGTGGGACCTTCTTCAACCATTTTCAGCGGAAGGAGGATCTCATCACGATGTGGGGGGCGCGTCGTCGAGTGCGCCTCAAGCACGGTCTGGAGACCACGGAGGCCGACCCGCCAGAGTGTCTGCAATCCATGCTGGAGCGATGTGTGGACGTCCTTTGCGAGATCAACGAGGAGGAGCGGGACGTGACTCGGGCCATGCTGATGGCATGGGTGAAGGCCGGACGTCCGCTTCAGGAGGAACCGTTCGCCAGCGAGATATTCGCGAACATGATCGGCCTGGCGCAGAAGCGCGGGGAGATTCCCGAGGGGGTCGACTCGTTGCGCGTCGGTCTGCTGCTGCGGGACGCCTATCTGGGGACGCTCTACCGCTGGTCGCAGGATCAGGATGGGGAAAGGGACTTGCGGACGGAGTTGAACGCGGTCTGCGCGATCACCCTTCATGGGATCAAGCCTCGTTCGCAGGAGCGGTGTCCCGCTCAATGAGGACCGGGTCTGTGGGTATGGGAGAAACCCATTGCCCATGAGGGAATGAGGAGCCGGGTTCTGTTGGGTGTTACGAGCCCGAGGCGGAAAGCGCGGGCCGACGGCGCCACGCCGAAAGGGCTGGATCCTTCCGATGGCGGTTTGCTCCGCCGGTCGGGGTCCGGCCTTTTCGACGCCCTCGGGCACCGCGCCGGACCGGCGCCACAGCACGGCACAGCGCTACGACGGTGCACCGCAGCCGGGCTGCGGTGCACCGTCGTAGCGCTGTCGGCGTCGCGAAACGCCGCCTTCCTCAGGCGGGCTCGGGGGCCCGGCGGCGGGTGGTGATGACCACGAGGGCGCCGATGATCGCCAGGGCCATGAGGACGCCGGCGAAGATGGTCGCCCCGTTCGTCAGGCCCACGGCGTCGCTGAGATAGCCAGCGGACACCGGAAGGATGCCGGCGAGGATGTAACCGCCCACGTTGAGCGCCGCGTTCGCCTCGGCAAGCCGCTGCGGGGGGACCGTGGAGTTGAGCAGGGACAGGCCGCCCAGCTGGCCCATGCCCTGCCCGGCGCCGGCCAGCAGCGCGGAGGCGATGAGGACGGTGACCGATGAGGTGTGCACGGCGATGGCGAGGGTGGCCATGCTCAGGGTGGTGCTGACCGCCCCAGTGATCAGGATGACGCGACGGCGCAGCTTCTGGACGGCGAACTGCACGCCGGTGGCCGCGAGGAACATGGCGAAGGCCATGGCCCCGGCCACCACCCGGCTGGTGGTGCCGAGCAGTCCGGACAGGAGCGAGGGGCCGAGCGAGAGGACGAACGAGGTGGCGGTGATTCCGGGAGCGAACACCGCGATGCCCAGGGCGAGTTGAATGCCGTTGCCCCGCGGCACCCCGGGAACGCGCACCCAGGCGCCCTTGGGGGGTGCGACGGGTCGCCGCACCGGCATGCGGAGCACGGCGAGGATCGCGGTGGCGAGCAGCACGGTCTCCACGACGAAGACGGTCACGGTGGGGCCGGGGAGCGTCTCGGACAGAACTCCCGCGAGCAGCGGGCCCAGGCCCGCGCCGAACACCATCGCGCACGAGGCCAGCAGGGCGGCGAGTCGCTTGCGGGCCTGCCCGGCCACATCGGTGACGGCGGCCATGCCGGCGGAGACGACCGCGCCCACGGCGATGCCGGTGAACAGGCGGGCCACGATCAGTGCGGGCACCGACGAAGCGGTCGCGAAGATCACGCAGGCCGCGACGGCGAGGCCGAGTGCGGGCAGGAGCACGGGCTTGCGGCCGATCCGGTCGGAGACCACGCCCGAGACGAGCAGGGATCCGAGCAGCCCCACGATGTAGAACGCGAAGATCACGGTCAGCGTGCCCTTGGAGAAGCCGATGTCCCGCTGCCACAGCACATACAGCGGGGTCGCCGCATTGGACAGAATGAACACGGCGGTGACCGGCCAGGCGGCCAGCCAGACCCACCAGGTGGGTGCCAGGGGTGCGGTCGCGACCACCGGCCCCGAGTCCTGCGCCGCCGGCTGCCGCACTCCAGCAGCGTGCGCGGGCACCGTTCGACTTTCCGGCATGTCCGTTCCCTCCGTCGCGATCAGTACGAGTTGAGTCGAACTTAGCAGGCTGTACGATAAAACTCGTACATAGGATTCGGGTTATGAGGAGTGGCCTATGCCGGCGACGACGCGATCAGTGACCGCCATCAAGGCGCAGCCGAAACCTGCCGGGCTGCCGGCGCCCCTGGCCGAACCGGCCATCGAGGAGCTGCGGTTGGAGACGGTGCTCGGGGCGCTGAGCGACCCCCTGCGGCTGGGGATCGTGCGCAAACTCCTCCTGGAGTCGGAGGACTTCGACCACTCTTGCGGCTGGTTCGGCCTGGACCGGCCCAAGTCCTCGCTCACCCACCACTTCAAGGCCCTGCGCGAGGCGGGGATCACCAGGCAGCGCCAGTACGGCCTCGAACGGCGCAGCCACGTGCGCGTCGACGACCTCAACACGCGCTTTCCCGGCCTCCTCGACCTTGTCGCGGCCTGGACTCCGGCCTCGGACTAGCGGTTTCGGATCAGTGGCCTCGGGCCGGCGGCCTCGCGAGCGACCTCCGGCGCGGGGCCGGGCTTCACCCGGCCGTCCAGGCCGGCCACGGCAGGTTCCAGCCGTTGAGGCCGTTGTCGGGGGCGACCGTGCCGCCGCCCGTGGAGTTCCGCACGATCACCACGTCGCCGAGGAGGGAGTTGGCGTAGAACCAGGCGGCGGGGGACTGCGGGTCGCCGCCGCCCTGGGTGTCCTGGAGGCCGATGCAGCCGTGGCTGGTGGCCGCGCCGCCGAAGGTGGACGGCGAGGCCCAGTAGTTGCCGTGGATGAACGTGCCGGAGTTGGTGAGGCGTTGGGCGTGCGGCACGTCGGGGATGTTGTACTCGTCGCCGAGGCCCACTGTGGTGCTGTTCATCTTCGTCTGCCGGTCCTGCTCGCTGATGACCATCGTGCCGTTGTACGTGGCGTACTGCGGCTGGCCGGTGGAGACGGGCAGCTTCCTGAGGACGGCGCCGTTCTGCTGGACGGTCATCTCCTGGGTGGCCGCGTCCACCGTGGAGATCTGCTCGCGGCCCACCGTGAAGGAGAAGGACTTGTCCTGAACTCCGTATATTCCCTTGGCCAGTTCGATCCCGTCGAAGTCGAAGGACACGGTCACCCGGGAGCCGGGCCGCCAGAATTCCTGGGGGCGGAAGTCGAGGCGCTGAGCGCCGAACCAGTGGCCGACCGCCTGCTGCCCGCCGGTGGAGGTGATCCGCACGGCGGACTCGGCGGCCCCGCGGTCGGTGACGGGCTTGTCGAACTTGAACGACACCTCCATGCCGACGCCGACCGTGGAGGCGTCCTCGGGGGTGTAGAAGGCGACCGCCGAGTTGCTCGGGGAGACCGTCGTGAAGTGCGCGATCCGGGTGGCGCTCCGGCCGTCCGCGTCCTTCGCCTGGGCCGTCAGGACGTACGCCGTGCCGCGGGTCAGGTTCGCCGCGGGGCGCCAGGTGCGGCGGGCCGCGTCGAGGTCGCCGGGTATCGCCTGCCCGCCTTGGGCCGTCAGGGTGACGGAGGTGAAGGTGCCCCGGGTGACGCTCGCCCCGACGTCCTTCACGCCGATGCCGACGTGATCCGCGCCGTCCTGGGGCCGGGTGGTGATCTGCGCCTTCGAGACCGTCGGGCTCGGGCTCGGCGCGTCCTTGCCGCCGCCGCCCGACGAGCAGCCGGCCAGTGCCAGCGCGGCGGACGCGCACAGGGCGAGGAGCGGGGTGGCGCGGGGGCGGCGGGCGCCCTTCGGGCCCGTGCGGCCCTTGACTGTGGACGTGGTCCTCACCTGGAGGTCTCCCCTCTGGCGGCCTGTCGACCTGGGTGCCCGTTATGCGGGGTTATGCACCTTTCTTGTAGTGTGCGGTAACGCCCTGTTTGTACGCATGCGGAGTTCTGGGTCGCCGATGACCGCCGACGGACGGAGTCGAAGGATGACGTACGGACCCCGCCGGGGGCGGATATCGCGGGCGTCGCGGACGTCCCGGGTGCCGCGGGCGTCGCGGAGATCCCGGATGTTCCGGACGTACCGGATATCGCGCAGGGCCAGGATCCTGGTCTGCTCGCTCCTCGGGGTTCTGCTGCTCGCCGGCGGCGGCGCCGCGTACACCTGGCACCGCCTCAACCACAACATCAGCAGCGTCGAGCTCGGCTCGCTGCTCACCCCGGCGGCCTCCGCCACCTCCGACCTCAACATCCTGGTCGTGGGCTCGGACTCGCGGGCCGGGAAGAACGCCTCGCGCGCGGGCGGCGGTGACGACACCGGGCGCTCCGACACCACCCTGCTGCTCCATGTGTACGGCGGCCGCAAGAAGGCGGCGCTCGTCAGCATTCCGCGCGACACCATCGTGAACCGCCCGGCCTGTGCGACCGCTTCCGGCCAGAAGGTGACGGCCCGCGAGGGGGTCATGTTCAACTCCGTGTACGAGACGGGCGGTGCCCGCTGCACGGTGGCCGCGGTCGAGTCGCTGAGCGGCGGACTGCGCGTCAACCACTACGTCGAGGTCGGCTTCGACGGCTTCGCCGAGCTGATGGACGCGGTCGGCGGCACCGACATCACCCTGGTCAAGCCGATCGACGACAAGCAGAGCGGGATCCATCTGGCAGCCGGGAAGCACCACTTGAACGGCCAGCAGGCGCTCGACCTCGTCCGCACCCGGCACGGCGTGGGCAACGGCAGCGACCTCGGCAGGATCCAGCTCCAGCACCAGTTCCTCACCGCGCTGATCAGCAAGGTGTCGGGCCAGAACGTGCTCACCGATCCGGCCAGGCTGTTCACGGCCGCCGACGCCGCGACGAAGTCCCTGACCACGGACTCCTCCCTGGCCCGCGTCGACAGCCTCGCCTCGCTCGCGTACTCGCTGAAGGGGATCGGCGCCGGGAGCGTGCAGATGGTCACGCTGCCGGCGCAGCTGGAGCAGGGCGACGAGGACCGCCTGGTGCCGGACGAGGCCAAGGGGGCGAAGCTCTGGGCGGCGCTCAAGGCGGACCGGGCGGTGCCGGACGACGCGCTGACCGGTACGGCGTCGGGGCCGAACGGAATCGGCCGGATCGTGCAGCCCGGCTGACCCAGGGAGCGGTTGCGTTCTACATCGACCTTGACCGGGGAGGGGTCGCGGCATAGCGTCGGGGAGCACTGGACTGAGCGAACGCTTAGGAGGGCTACCCGTGGCGACGACAGGGGCGCAGGGCGGTGCGGCGGCGCGGTCGGGCGGGCCGCGATCGGGTGGGCCGGTGCCGAGCGGGGAGCGGCTGGGCCGGACGCCGGGTGGGCCGGTGCCGGGCGGGCGTCCGCCGTCGGGCGGACCGGGTGTCGATCCCGGCCGTGCCGAGGCGCTGCTCACCGCACCGGGTGCGCCGTTCGCCGTCGTACGCGGTGAGGCGGGCGTCCTGGAGTACGCGACCGGGCCGCGCACCCTGCGCGAGTTCGTCGAGACGGTGTGGGCCTTCGGGGAGCGGCCGTTCCTGGTGGCCGAGAGCGGCGGCTACTCCTACGGGGAGTTCCTCGCCGCGTCCTGCGCGCTGGCCCGGCGCCTCGTCGACGTCTACGGGCTGCGTCCGGGCGACCGCGCCGCCATCGCCATGCGCAACCATCCGGAGTGGCAAGTCGCCTTCTGGGCAGCCCAGTTGGCGGGGCTTGTCGCGGTACCGCTGAACGCTTGGTGGACGGCGGAGGAGTTCGCGTACGCCCTCGACGACTGCACTCCGCGGGTGCTGCTCGTGGACGGTGAGCGTCTTGAGCGGGTGGCCGGGTGGGCCGGAGCGCACGGGGTGCGGGGCATGGTCTTCCACGAGGGCCCTCGGCGGGAGGGCGGGCTGCCCGAGGGGTTCGAGCGGTTCGCCGACCTCGACGAGCTGACCTCGCCCGATCCGGCGGCCGGCCCGCCCGACGTGGAGGTCGCCCCCGGCGCGGACGCCACCGTCATCTACACCTCCGGCACCACCGGCCGCCCCAAGGGCGCCGTCGCCACTCAGCTCGCGCAGGCCGGGGCGGCCATGAACCCCCGCTTCCAGGCGGCCGCCTCGATGCTGGGGCGCGGTGTGATTCCGGGGCAGGGCCCCGCCCCCGTCACCCTCATGACCTTCCCGTTCTTCCATGTCGCGGCGTTCACCTCGGTGTACGCGGCGATGGGGGCGGGCGGCACGCTCGTCCTGATGCGCAAATGGGACGCGGGGCGGGCGCTCGCGCTGATCCGCGAGCACGGGGTCACGCACTATGCCGGGGTGCCCTCGACGGCCCTCCAACTCCTGGACGCGGCCGAGGAGTCGGGGGACGCACTGGAAAGCCTGGCCGCGCTCAACACGGGTGGCGCGGCGGCGCCGCCCGGACTCGTCGGGGGCCTCACCGCGCGCCACGGCTCGCGCATCGAACCGCGCAACGGGTACGGGCTGACCGAGACGAGCGGGGGAGTGCTGGCCAACTACGGTGCGGAGTACCGGAGTTGGCCGGAGAGCGTCGGGCGGCCCACGCCGGTGACGGAGGTGCGCATCGCCGGTCCGGGCGGAGCGCCGCTCGCCGACGGCGAGGTGGGCGAGCTGTGGCTGCGCGGCCAGTCCCTGGTGCGGGGGTACTGGAACGATCGGGCCGGTACGCAACTCGCCTTCCAGGACGGATGGTTCAGGACGGGGGACCTCGCGGTGCGGGACGACGCGGGGCGGGTCGGGATCGTCGACCGGATCAAGGACATGGTGATCCGGGGCGGCGAGAACGTGTACTGCGTGGAGGTGGAGGGGGTCCTCCACGACCACCCCGCGGTGCTCGACGCGGCGGTGCTCGGGGTTCCGCATCCGGTGCTCGGGGAGGAGGTGGCGGCGGTGGTCCAGGTGCGGCCGGGGGCCGCGGTGTCCCCGGAGGAGCTCCGGGACCACGTGCGTGCGGTGCTCGCGGGGTTCAAGGTGCCGGCGCGGGTGGTTGTGCGGGAGGTGGCTCTGCCGCGGAACGCGACGGGGAAGGTGCTGAAGCGAGAGCTCCGGGATGTTTTCCCGCCTTCCCGCCCGTGACCCCGGGTTGGTTGGTTCCGGGCCCCCTGGGGCTCCGCCCCAGACCCCGTTCGCGCCTTGAGGGCGCTCGTCCTCAAACTCCCCCAAGGCCTTGAGGGCCAGGGGGGACGCCCATGACGGGAGGATGCCGGTGCGGGCCCGCACCAAGGCATTTGGGGGCGCGGGGCTGTGACATGTGCGCGGCTTCGCCGCGGTGGGCGCGACCGGGGGGCGCCGGGCCGCCTACAGGGGCGCGGGGAACTGCGCGAACGGCCACGCACGGTCCGCAGGTGGAATCGGGTTTCAGGGGCGCGGGGAACTGCGCGACCAGCCCGGCGGGCCCCTCCGGCCCTGAGCCCTGACGGGGCGTCAGGACTTGCTCACGCGTACGTGGTAGTTGCCCATCCCGTCCACCCCCGTCACCGCGACCCGCACCCCGCTCGCCCGGTCCACGAACGTCTCGCCCGTCGCGTAGGGGGCGTCCGAGAGTTCGGCGTTGACGTTGGGGCGGCGGGTGCAGCCGCCCGTGTTGGGGGTGCTGTCGGAGACGTTGACCGGGCCGCGGCCGGTGTCGACCGTCGCGTCCACCCGGTAGATCAGCACGCCCGGCTTGCAGACCGCCTCGTCGTTGCCGGCCCGGGTGCGGACCTCGATCGCGTAACCGCTGTCCTTCGACACCGGCACGAAGACCAGCTTCGGGCCGCCCTCCGTGGCCAGCGGGCTCAGGACGTAACTCTCGGGCCCGCTTCCCGTCGCACAGGACACCTGGCTGTTGTCGAGCCAGCCCAGCTTCCACTTGTGCCAGCCCAGCATGTCGTTGTTGGCGCCCCAGTCCTCGGACATGATGTCCCAGTGCCCGACGGCCCCGCCGCCCTGCGCGGTGTAGAGGTCGGGCAGCCCGAAGACGTGGCCGTTCTCGTGCGGCAGTACGCGGTAGCCGGTCTCCCCGTAGGAGCCCGAGCCGTCGTCCTGGCGGCTGTAGACGAACGAGGTGTTGGAGAGCGGGACCCCGTCGGCGTAGGGCGCGTCCTCGTTGCCGGAGAACGTCACCGACAGGACCGTGTCCAGCGCGGAGGGGCCCGCGTTCGGGGTGACCAGGACGTTCACCAGGTCGTACTGCGAGAAGTTCACCCGCGTCCCGGCCGCCGCGATCATGTCCTGGACCAGGCGGTGATAGCCGGGCTCGTAGGGAGAGCCCCGCTCGATCCCGTACGCCGCGAACGACTTCGGCATCCGCAGCCAGTTCGGGATCGGGGCCTCGGCACGGTAGTCGAGCCGGCCGTAGGAGGCGTTGCGGAACCAGTTGCTGGTCTGCGGGAAGAACTCCTTGTACCGGCTGAGCGCCGAGCCCGAGCCGACGGCGTCCGGGAAGTCGATCATGAGGGTGAGCGCGCGGACCGTGCCGGTGGAGTGCGCGTACCCGGGTGCGGTCGGCAGGCCCTCCGACATCTGGACGCCGAGGCCGGCCGGGATCCGGCAGGGGCCCAGCGCGTTCTCGCCGGGGGCGGCCACCGGGCCCGCGGAGGCGCGGCTGGCTATGGACAGGGTGGTGGAACCGGTGGTCAGCGCCGCGAGGGCGATCGACGCGAGGGCGGCGCCGAGGAAGCTGTTCCGGCGCCGACCGCGTATCCGGCGTCCTGGTGCCCGAGCCGGGCGGGACTGGCTGACGTCCTGCATGCGCACGCGCTCGCCTTCGGGGACGCGACAGCAGGCCGGTTCCTGGCTGCGCTCGTCTGATCACCCTGTGTCGGGCGTGTCGCGTGCGCTCGCTGAGTGGACCAAATGTGCGTTTTTCGGGACATCCAACGCAGGGGTGGCGATGTGGCTCAGGTCACACACC
The DNA here is from genome assembly GCF_002803085.1 of Streptomyces sp. CB01201. Lineage (GTDB taxonomy): Bacteria > Actinomycetota > Actinomycetes > Streptomycetales > Streptomycetaceae > Streptomyces > Streptomyces hundungensis. The sequence goes on from NZ_NNBJ01000002.1 coordinate 515,143, forward strand.
GGGCGGGAAATAACCGGGGAAGGTTTCCCCGTTTGCACCTTCGTCGCCGCTAAACGGGGAGAGCTTCCCCGCTTGGGTCAGGTCCCGGGCGGCGAACCGGTCACGTAAAAACCGATTGCGCACACGATCCGTCCCACCCAAGCTTGATCACGTACAAGAAGGAGCAGAGCCGTGCAGAGTGCCGCCGCCTCCGTCGCCGCAGAGCCCCGCCGCGCCCCGCGTCCGCGGGCCGACGCCCTGCGCAACCGGGAGCGGATCATCGCCGCCGCGCGCGAGATGTTCGTCGAGTACGGCGCCGAGCGCCCGCTGGACGAGATCGCGCGCCGGGCCGGTGTCGGCAACGCCACGATCTACCGGCACTTCACCGATCGCACGGAGCTCGTCACCAGCGTGGTGCTCTCCGTCATGGACCGGGTCTCGGCGCAGGCCGAGGCCGCCGCGGCCGAGGAGGCCGACCCCTTCGACGCGCTGCGCCGCTTCGTGCACGCGGCGGCCGACGAGCGGATCGGGGCGCTCTGCCCGATGCTCTCCGACACCTTCAACCAGGACCACACCGAACTGAACGCGGCCCGCGAGCGCCTCGAACGCGATGTCGAGGGGCTGATGGCGCGGGCCCGCGCGGCGGGCCGGCTCCGCACCGATGTGGCCGTCGGCGACCTCATGGTCGCCCTCTCCCAGCTGACCAGGCCGCTGCCGGGCACCCCGTGCCCGAACATCGACCAGTTCGTCCACCGTCATCTCCAGCTGTTCCTCGACGGGCTTCAGGCCCCGGCGCGGTCCGAGCTGCCGGGCAGTGCGGCGACCCTCGAAGATCTCCGGAAGTGTTGATCGCCCTCATTCCTCAACTGCGCTCAACGCGCCGTTAACGCACCGTAGTTGCAGTCCCGTTAGAACACTTTTGTCGGTAATCCGCGTCCCAAGGTGGCTACCCCCATGTCAAAAACAGTCGGTCTGGACAAGCCGGACCAGTTCTCCCTCGCCCCGGATCCCAGTCGCTGGAAGGCGCTCGCCTTCATAGCCCTGGCCCAGCTGATGGTCGTCCTCGACGCGACCATCGTGAACATCGCGCTGCCCTCCGCGCAGCACGCGCTGCACATCAGTGACGCCAACAAGCAGTGGGTCATCACGGCCTACGCGCTCGCCTTCGGCGGCCTCCTGCTGTTCGGCGGGCGCATCGCCGACCTGTGGGGCCGCAAGCGCACCTTCGTCGTCGGCCTGCTCGGCTTCGCCGCGGCCTCCGCGCTCGGTGGCGCCGCCACCGGTGAGGCGATGCTGCTCGGCTCGCGCGCGCTCCAGGGCGCCTTCGGCGCACTGCTCGCGCCGGCCGCCCTCTCGCTGCTCGCGGTGATGTTCACCGACGCCAAGGAGCGCGCCAAGGCGTTCGGCATCTACGGTGCGATCGCCGGTGGCGGCGGCGCCGTGGGCCTGATCCTCGGCGGCTTCCTCACCGAGTACCTGAACTGGCGCTGGACCTTCTTCGTCAACATCCCGTTCGCGATCGTCGCGGCCGTCGGCGCCTACCTCGTCATCCGCGAGCCGGCCGGCACCCGCAACCGCTCGCCGCTCGACGTCCCCGGCGTGATCCTGTCGACCACCGGCCTCGTCGCCCTCGTCTACGGCTTCACCCGCGCCGAGTCGGCCGGCTGGTCGGACGCGCTGACCATCTCCATGTTCATCGCCTCCGCGGTGCTGCTCGCGACCTTCGTCGCCGTCGAGTCCAAGGTGCGCCACCCGCTGCTGCCGCTGCGCGTCATCACCAACCGCAACCGCGGTGGCGTCTACCTCTCGCTCGGCCTCGCGATCATCGCGATGTTCGGCCTGTTCCTCTTCCTCACCTACTACCTCCAGGTCGTGCAGGGCTTCTCGCCGGTCAAGACGGGCTTCGCGTTCCTGCCCATGATCGCGGGCATGATCACCGGGTCCACCCAGATCGGTGCCCGCCTGATGACCCGTGTGCCGCCGCGGCTGCTCATGGGCCCCGGCTTCCTGACCGCCGCGGTCGGCATGCTGCTGCTCACCCAGCTGGACATCCACACGTCGTACGCCGGTGTGATCCTGCCCGCGCAGATCCTGCTCGGCCTCGGCATGGGCACCGCCTTCATGCCCGCCATGTCGCTCGCCACCATCGGTGTCGAGCCGCGTGACGCGGGTGTGGCCTCCGCGATGGTCAACACCTCGCAGCAGGTCGGCGGCGCCATCGGCACGGCCCTGCTCAACACCATCGCCGCCTCGGCGACCACGGCCTACGTCACCGGACACATGGCCCTCGGCGCCACCAACCCGGAGCTGCTCAAGCTCCAGGCGATGGTGCACGGCTTCACGGCCGCCATCTGGTGGGCCGTCGGCATCCTGGCGGCCGCCGCCGTCATCGCCGTCACGCTCATCAACACCGGTCGCCCCGGCGGGAGTCCGGTCGCCGGATCGGGCACCGGCGAGGACGCCGAGGACGAGGTGCGCATCCCGGTGATCGCGCACTGACCCCGCGGTAGCACCCCGGACGCAACGACCTGCCCTGGCCCCGCTGTTCTCAGCGGAGCCAGGGCAGGTCCGCTTTGACGTCGGTCGGCTGGAGGCCCTGGGCCATCACGCGCATGATCTCGCCGAGCTGGTCCACCTGGGCCGGCGAGAGCCGGTCGAACATCGCCTGCCGCACGGCGGCCACATGCCCGGGCGCGGTCCGCTCCAGGACCTCGTAGCCCGCGTCGGTGAGGATCGCGAGCTGGCCCCGCTTGTCCGAGGGACAGTCCTCGCGCCGGATCCACCCGTTCTTCTCCAGGCGCGTCACGGCGTGCGAGAGCCGGGACCGGGTGATCTTGGAGTTCTTGGCCAGCTCGGTCATCCGCATACGGCGGCGCGGGGCCTGCGAGAGCTGCACGAGCAGCCCGTAATAGACGTGCGGCATCCCGGCGTCGCGCTGGAGCTGGCGGTCGAGGTGGTCTTCGAGGAGCCGGGTCGCGTGGAGATAGGCGCGCCAGGTGCGCTGCTCCTCGTCGCTGAGCCAATTAGGTGCCGAGGTCATGCATCCACTCTACAAACCTTTCTTGAAAGTTGAACTAGCTGGAGTTACCCTGAGGTCTGAAGCTTGAGACTTCAAGCAAGAGTCGGCCGTCGGATCTGCCGGCCGGCCCGTGAGTGAGCCGGAGAGTCCGCCATGACCGTCGCCCGCCCCGAGCGCATGCCCGCCCTGTACCTCTCGCACGGCGCCCCGCCGCTCGCCGACGACCCGCTGTGGCCCGCCGAGCTGGCGGCCTGGTCGGCGGACCTGCCCCGGCCGACGGCCGTCCTGATGGTCTCCGCGCACTGGGAGGAGGCCCCGCTGGCGCTCGGCGCCACCGGGACCGTGCCCCTCGTGTACGACTTCTGGGGCTTCCCCGAGCACTATTACCAGGTGCGGTACGCCGCACCCGGCGCGCCCCAACTCGCCGACTCCGTACGCAAGTTGCTGCGCGCGCCCGGTATGCCCGTGCAGGACATCCCGGACCGCGGGCTCGACCACGGCGCCTATGTCCCGCTCGTCGAGATGTTCCCCGACGCCGACATTCCGGTGCTCCAGATCTCCCTGCCGACGCTCGACCCGCGACGGCTCTACGAGATCGGCCGCACGTTGGCGCCCCTGCGCGACGAGGGCGTGCTGATCATCGGCAGCGGTTTCTTCACCCACAACCTGGCCGCGCTGCGCCAGACCGGCGGCCAAGTGCCCAGCTGGTCGGCCGAGTTCGACGACTGGGGGGCGCGGGCGCTGGCCGCGGCCGATGTGGACGCGCTGCTCGACTTCGAGCACAAGGCGCCGGCCGGGCGCCTCGCCCACCCCCGTACCGAGCACTTCGCCCCGCTGTTCGTGACGATGGGCGCGGGCGAGGGTGAGCCGGGCGGGGCGCGCAGCGTCATCGACGGGTTCTGGATGGGGCTCGCCAAGCGGTCGGTGCAGTACGGCTGAGGGCGGGCCGGGGTGAACGGGGGCGCGGACCAAGGCGGTTGCGCCCCTCGCGCGCGTCCGGGGATGCGGGGCCGGGGTGCGGCTCCTGGGTGCGGGTCGGCGGCGCGGGCCCGGCGGGCGCGTCCCTGATGGGCCCCCGGGCAGCACCTAGTGCTGCCCCAGCTCCTTCTCGTACCAGGCCACGTCCCAGTAGCGGCCGAACTTGCGGCCCACCTCGCGGTAGGTGCCCACGTGCGCGAAGCCGAAGCGCTCGTGCAGCCGGACCGAGGCCTCGTTCGGCAGCGCGATCCCCGCGTAGGCGCGGTGCACGTCCTCGGCGGCCAGGGCTTGGAAGAGCGAGCGGTAGAGGAGACTGCCCACGCCCCGGCCGGTCGCCTCCGGCGCGCAGTACACGCTCACCTCCACGGAGGTCGCGTACGCGGGCTTCGCCCGGAACGGGCTGCTGGTCGCGTAGCCCAGGATGCCCCGCGGTCCGACAAATCGGTCATCGCGAGCAACCAGAAGGCGGTGCGGGCCGTCTTCAGGATGGGAGTGCAGCCACGGACGGCGCTGTTCGGCGGTGAAGGCGACCGTGTCGAATGTGATGGCGGTCTCACGGATGAAGTGGTTGTAAAGGTCCGTGAGAGCCCCCAGGTCGTCCTCCACACCCGCTCTGACCTGCACCTCTGTACGTTCCTGCGGCACCTGACCCCCTCCCGTGGCGGCACAGGGTACTGCATGATCACGAAAATCGATGGGCGGGTCGGGAATTCTGTCCGGATTCCAGCCGTTGTTTCCATCGGATGCAGGGCACCCGGGAGGGTGTCGCGACCACTCAGTAAGGGAGCACGCATGGCAACCCGCGCCGTCGCCCGCCGACAGTCCGCCACCGGCGGTTCAGAATCGGGAAGCAGGGTCCGCGCAGTCAGCGGTGAGATCGCCGACCGCGACCTGGTCGGTATGTACCTCGACGAAATCGCGCGTACGCCGCTGCTCGATGCCGCCAAGGAGGTCGAGCTCTCCCAGACCATCGAGGCCGGTGTGTACGCACGTCAGATCCTCGACGGCACTGTGACGTCAGCCGCTTGCGCGGCGGGGGAGAGCAAGGCGGCAGGAGCCTCGCGCGAGGAGCTGGAGGCGCTGTACGCCGCCGGTGAGCGCGCCAAGGACCTGTTCATCCGATCCAACCTCCGCCTGGTCGTAGCCGTCGCCCGGCGGTACCCGAGGGCCGGTCTGCCGCTCCTCGACCTCATCCAGGAGGGCAACGCGGGCCTGGTGCGCGCGGTCGAGAAGTTCGACTACGCCAAGGGCTTCAAGTTCTCCACGTACGCCACCTGGTGGATCCGCCAGGCCATCACCCGCTCCATCGCCGATCAGTCCCGCACCATCCGGCTGCCCGTGCACCTGGTGGAGGAGCTGGGCCGCATCCGCCGGGTCCAGCGCGAGTTCAACCGGGAGAACGGGCGCGACCCCGAGCACACGGAGATCGCCGCCGAGCTGGGCTCCACGCCCGAGCGCGTCGGTGACGTGCTGGACTGGGCGCGTGACCCGGTCTCGCTCAACATGCCGGTCGACGACCAGGGCGAGACCCAGTTCGGCGACCTCCTGGAGGACACCTCCGCCGTCTCGCCCGAGCAGTCCGTGCTGACGCTGCTGCGCAGCGAGGAGCTGGACGACCTGATCGGCAAGCTCGACCAGCGCACCGCCTCGATCATCAAGATGCGTTACGGCATCGACGACGGTCGGGAGCGTACGCTGACAGAGGTGGGCAAGGAACACGGTCTGACCCGCGAGAGGATTCGTCAGATCGAGAAGCACGCCTTGCTCGAACTGAAGAAGATGGCCCGCGACACGGGCTTCGACGCGGCGGCCTAGGCCTCCGCCCCCAAGACGAGCTCCGGCACCCTCCCCCCCCTGGTGCTGGGGCTCCCGGCCCCGGCACCTTCCCCCCTGGTGTCGGGGCCCCTCTCTTTTCCGGTCCGGCCCCTCCGGCATTCCGGTCCCGCGCCGCTCACTCCTCGCCGGCGCCCGCGGTGGCCCGGGTGAGGCGCTCGCCCAGCTCGTGCAGATAGCCCGTCATGGCGGGCGGCCCGTTGACGGTGAACTCGCAGTCGACCAGGGCGAGCCGCAGCGCCACCCACTCCAGCGAGTCGGTGCACGAGGTGCGCAGGCGGCAGCGCCCTGCGTCCAGGGGCTCGGGCGCGCCGAGCGTCGAGGGCAGGCGGGCGGTCACGAAGTCGGCCGGCGCCTCGAAGGTGACGTCCACGTCCAGGACGGGCTGGAGCCGGTTCATGGAGGTGCGCACGAACTCCGCCGCGTTCGCCTCGGGCAGCTCGCGCGGCGCGAAGCGGGCGCCGGTCGCGAACGGCTCGGCGACCCGGTCGACCCGGAACGTACGCCAGTCCCCGCGTTCCACGTCGTACGCCACCAGGTACCACCGGCGCCCCGTCGACACCAGGCGGTACGGCTCGACCAGGCGCTTGGTGGCGGTGCCGTCGCCCGAGACATAGCCGAAGCGCAGCCGCTCCTCGCCGGTGACGGCGGAGGCGAGCGTGGTCAGGGTGCGCGGGTCCACCGTGGCGCCGTCCCCGCGCCAGGGCCCGGCCAGCGGCATCGTGGCCGCCTGGAGGCTGGCCACGCGGTGGCGCAGGCGCGAGGGCAGGACCTGCTCCAGCTTGGCGAGCGCCCGCACCGAGGCCTCGTCCACGCCGTCCACGGCGTGGCCCGCGCCCGCGCGCAGCCCCACCGCGATGGCCACCGCCTCCTCGTCGTCCAGGACCAGCGGCGGCATCGCCTTGCCCGCGACGAGCCGGTAGCCGCCGTCGGCGCCGCGGGCCGCCTGGACGGGATAGCCGAGCTCGCGCAGCCGGTCGATGTCGCGCCGCACCGTGCGCCGCGAGACCCCGAGCCGGTCGGCGAGCTCGCCGCCGGGCCACTCGCGCGGGGTCTGGAGCAGGGAGAGCAGTTGCAGCAGCCGTGCCGGGGTGTCGGTCATGCCATCCAGGATGCCCGGCCAAAGAGGACACGGTCTGTCCTATAGGGGGCCTAACTTTCTTCCCATGACCTCCACACCGACCAGCAGCACCACCCCAGAGACCGCGGCGAGCGCCGCAGCAGACCGCCGCCGGTGGTTCGCCCTGGCCATCGTCATGACCGCGGCCTTCATGGACCTGGTCGACGTCACCATCGTCAACATCGCCATCCCCTCCATCCAGAAGGACACCGGGGCGAGCTTCTCCTCGATCCAGTGGATAACCGCCGGCTACGCGCTCGCGTTCGCCGCGGGCCTGATCACCGGCGGGCGCCTCGGCGACATCCACGGCCGCAAGAAGCTCTTCCTGCTCGGCATCGGCGGCTTCACGCTCGCCTCGGCGCTGTGCGGCTTCGCCGCCAACCCCGAGATGCTCGTCGCCTCCCGCATCCTCCAGGGCGCGATGGCGGCGATGATGGTGCCGCAGGTCCTCTCGATCGTGCACGCCACCTTCCCCGCGCACGAGCGCGGCAAGGTGTTCGGCCTGTTCGGCGCGGTCGTCGGCCTCGGCGCGGTGTCCGGGCCGCTGCTCGGCGCACTGCTCACCGAGTGGAACCTGTTCGGTCTGGAATGGCGCCCGATCTTCCTGATCAACCTGCCGGTCGGCATCGCGGGCCTGATCCTCGGCACCAAGTTCATCAGCGAGTCCAAGGCACCCCGGGCCCTCAGGCTCGACATCGCGGGCGTGGTCCTGGTGACGCTCGGCCTGCTCATGCTCCTCTACCCGCTGACCCGTGGCCGCGAGCTCGGCTGGCCGCTGTGGGGCTACCTCTCGATGGCCGGCAGTGTCGTGGTCTTCGCCGGTCTGATCGCGTACGAGCGGATGAAGGCGCGGCGGGACGGCTCCCCGCTCATCGAGCTGTCGCTGTTCAAGGTGAAGAGCTTCGCCGCGGGCATCGCCGTGCAGGCCACGTTCGGCATCGGGCTCGGCATCTTCTTCCTGGTGTGGACGCTCTACATGCAGATAGGCCTCGGCTGGAGCGCCCTGCGCGCGGGCCTGACCGGCGTGCCCTTCTCGATCGCGGTGTCGGTGGCGGCCGGTCTGTCGGTGCAGAAGCTCGTCCCGCGCTTCGGGCGCAAGGTCCTCCAGGCGGGCGCCCTGACGATGGTCGCCGGACTCCTGATCTACATCTGGGAGGCCGACCACTACGGCATGGCCATCGCCTCCTGGCAGATGGCGCTCCCGCTGGTCGTGATGGGCCTCGGCATGGGCCTCATCGTCGCCCCGCTCACCGACGCGGTGCTCTCCGAGGTCCCCAAGGAGCACTCGGGTTCGGCCTCCGGCCTGATCAACACCGTGCAGCAGATGGGCAACGCGCTCGGGCTCGGGCTGGTGTCGGTGGTCTTCTTCGGCTCGATCGGCGACGGCCTGGTGCCGCCGCAGTTGAACCAGGCGTTCGTGGACGGCTTCGAGCACTCGCTCTGGTACGTGGCGGGGGTGCTTGCGGTGATCTTCGTGGTGATGTTCGCGCTGCCGGCGCGGCCTCGGCAGCATGTCGAGGGCGGGGTGGACGAGGCCGAGCTGCTCGACCTCACGAAGTCGGCTCAGCCGGTCTGATCCCTCGTGTGTGATGGCCCCGTACCTTCCGAGGTGCGGGGCCATCGGTTTGCCCGGGCCCTGGCGAGGCGTGCCCGGCCCCTTGCGAGCTGAGGGCACCCCACCCCGGCCGGGGCTGCCCGGGACCCCGGTGTGCCTGGGTGGCATGGGCCCCGGACCCTGCTGTGCCCGGGGGCTGCGCCCCGGACCCCGGTCCGTCGGGTGCGGCGGTGCGTGGCTGGTTGCGCAGTTCCCCGCGCCCCTAACCCCCTTTTGGGTGCGGGTCGTGTGTGGCTTTTCGCGCAGTTCCCCGCGCCCCCAAAACCCGTTCTCGGCCTCGGGCCGTGCGGGGCTGGTCGCGCAGTTCCCCGCGCCCCTAAACCCGTCTCGGTCTGCGGGCCGTGGTCGCTTCTCGCGCAGTTCCTCGCGCCCCTGAAGACTCGGTGCCGGCCCGCATGGGCATCTTCAGCCCGTCATGGGGGTCCCCCCTGGCCCTTAAGGCCTTGGGGGAGATTGAGGACGAGCGCCCTTCAGGCGCGAACGGGGTTCGGGGCGGAGCCCCGAGGGGGCCGGGTCGTCGGGCCCGGGTCGGGGGGCTCCCCGGGGGCGGGACCAAAGCCCGTTTGTGTCCGGGTGGTGCCCGAATTGGTTTACATGGCTCCAGGGCGGTCGTACTCTGGCCATGTAACCACCGGTTCGGGCAGGGAAACGGACGTAACCAGACATGTATGCACCGGAGCGCCAGCAGGAAATGCTGCGGATCGCGCGGGAGAGCGGCCGCGTCGACGTGCTCTCGCTCGCCGAGACGTTCCAGGTCACCGCCGAGACCGTACGGCGCGACCTGAAGGCCCTCGACCGGGCCGGTCTGGTCCGCCGGGTGCACGGCGGGGCCATCCCGGCCGGGCGGCTCGACTTCGAGCCCGACCTCGCCGAGCGGGAGTCCACCGCCGCCGACGAGAAGGACCGCATCGTCCACGCCGCGCTCGCCGAACTCCCCGCCGAGGGCAGCGTCGTCCTCGACGCCGGGTCGACCATCGCGCGCCTGGCCGCCGAGCTCCCGCTGGAGAGCGGGCTGACCCTGGTCACGCACGCGCTGCCCGTCGCCGCGCGGCTGGCCGACCACCCCTCCATCGACCTGCACCTCGTCGGCGGCCGGATCCGCCACCGCACCCGGGCCGCGGTCGACGCCTGGGCGCTGCGCGCCTACGGCGAGATCCGCGCCGACGTCGTGTTCCTCGGCACCAACGGGTTCTCCGCCGCCCACGGCCTCACCACCCCCGACCTCGCCGAGGCCGCCGTCAAGCGGGCCGCGATCGGGGCCGCCCGGCGCGTGGTGCTGCTCGCCGACTCCGCCAAGCACGGCCAGGAACACTTCGCCCGCTTCGCGGACATGGCCGACGTGGACCTCCTCATCACCGACAGCGGGCTCGCGCCCGACGACATCGCCGCCATCGAGGCCGCCGGCACGGACGTGATCACCGTATGAACATCCTCACCGTCACCCCCAACCCCAGCCTGGACCGCACCTACGAGGTCCCCGGGCTCGCTCGCGGCGAGGTGCTGCGGGCCACCGGCGAACGCATGGACCCGGGCGGCAAGGGCGTCAACGTCTCGCGCGCCGTCGCCGCGGCCGGACACCGCACGGTCGCCGTCATGCCGCTCGGCGGCGCACCCGGCGCCCTGGTGGCCGAACTGCTCGGCGCCGAGGGCATCGAGGTCGCGCCCGTGCCGGTCGCCGGGCACACCCGCTCCAACATCTCCGTCGCCGAACCCGACGGCACCCTCACGAAGATCAACGCGCCGGGGCCCGAACTGAGCGCCGCCGAAAGCGAGTTGCTGCTCGACACCGTGCGCGAGCACTCCGGCCGGGTCGACTGGATCGCCTGCTGCGGCAGCCTCCCGCGCGGCCTCGCACCCCAGTGGTACGCCGATCTCGTGGCCCGCGCGCACGCCGCGGGTGCCAAGGTCGCCCTCGACACCTCCGGGCCCTCCCTCATCGCCGCGCTGCGCGAACGCCCCGACGTGGTCAAGCCCAACGCCGAGGAGCTCGCCCAGGCCGTCGGCCGCCCCCTCGCCACCATCGGAGACGCGGTCAAGGCAGCTGAAGAAGTACGGGAGTTGGGGGCGGGCGCCGTGCTCGCCAGCCTCGGCGCCGACGGCCAGCTCCTGGTCACCGCCGCCGGCACCTACTTCGCCTCGGCCCCCGTGGCGACCGTACGCAGCAACGTGGGAGCCGGTGACGCCTCGCTCGCCGGGTTCCTCGCGGCGGGCGGCGAAGGGCCCGGCGCGCTCGCCGCGGCCGTCGCGCACGGCGCCGCCGCCGTCCAGCTGCCCGGCAGTGTGATGCCCACCCCCGGTGACCTCGACCCGGCATCCGTGACCGTCACCGACGCCGTACCGCTGGACCGTCCCCTGACGGAGCCGGCGCCATGACCCCGGCCTCGCCGGACCGCCGCCCGACGGAGCCGTCGCGAACCGGCGCCATGACCCCCGCCCGCCCTCACCGCCCGCAAAGGAGCCCGCGATGAGCCAGATGATCAGCGCGGAACTGGTCGACCTCGAACTCGACCGGGCCGCCGACTCCAAGGCAGCCGCCGCCCGTTCGCTCGCCGAGCGGATGGTCGCGCTCGGCCGCGTCACCGACCTCGACGGCTTCCTCGCCGACGTGGCGGCCCGCGAGGCCCAGATGCCCACCGGCCTCGACGGCGGCATCGGCATCCCGCACTGCCGCAGCGCCCATGTCACCGAGCCGACGCTGGCCTTCGGGCGCAGCGCCGCCGGGATCGACTTCGGGGCGCCGGACGGGCCGGCCGACCTCATCTTCCTCATCGCGGCGCCGGCGGGCGCGGACGACGCCCACCTCTCCATCCTGTCCAACCTGGCCCGCCAGCTGATGGACGGCGACTTCACCGCGGCACTGCGCGCCGCGAAGACGGCCGGCGAGGCGGCGGCCCTGATCGGCGGCGAGGAGGCGGCCACCCCGGACACGTCCACCCCGGACACGGCACCGCAGGCACCGCAGGAGGCCGCCCCGCAGGCCCCCGCGCCCGCAGCCGCGGACCGGCCCTTCCGGATCGTGGCCGTCACCTCCTGTCCGACCGGCATCGCCCACACCTACATGGCGGCCGAGTCCCTGGAGCGGGCCGGGCGCGCCGAGGGTGTCGAGGTCAGCGTCGAGACGCAGGGCTCGTCCGGGTTCACCCGGCTCGACCCGGACGTCATCGCGGCGGCCGACGGCGTGATCTTCGCGCACGACGTACCCGTACGCGACAAGGAGCGCTTCGCCGGGAAGGCCACGGTCGACGTCGGCGTCAAGGCCGGGGTCAACCGGCCCGCCGAGCTGATCGCCGAGGTCCGCGACAAGGCCGCCCGCGGCGAGATCACCGAGTCGGGCGCCAAGCCGTCTCCCGTGGAGGCGGCCGGCGAGCCCGGCGAGGGATACGGCACCAAGCTGCGCAAGTGGCTGATGTCCGGCGTCAGTTACATGGTTCCGTTCGTCGCGGCGGGCGGACTGCTCATCGCGCTCGGCTTCGCCCTCGGCGGCTACAAGGTCAGCGACGCGCCCTCGGTCATGGACCACTTCCTGTGGACGGACACGAGCAGCTGGGGCGCGCTGCTCTTCCAGGTCGGCGGCGTCGCCTTCAAGTTCCTCGTCCCGGTCCTGGCCGGGTACATCGCGTACGGAATGGCCGACCGGCCGGGTCTGGTGCCGGGCTTCGTCGGCGGCGCGATCGCCCTCGACATCAAGGCCGGCTTCCTCGGCGGCCTCGCGGCCGGTCTGATCGCGGGCGCCGTGGTGATGGCGATCCAGAAGGTGAAGATCCCCGTCTCGCTGCGCGGCATCATGCCGGTCGTGGTGATCCCGCTGATCTCCTCGGCGGTGGTCGGCTTCCTGATGTTCCTCGTCATCGGCGAGCCGATCTCCAAACTCCAGTCCGCGCTGACCAGTTGGCTCAACGGGCTCAACGGCGCCAACGTGATCGTCCTCGGTGTGATCCTCGGCCTCATGATGTGCTTCGACCTGGGCGGCCCGCTCAACAAGGTGGCCTACACCTTCGCGATCGGCGGGCTCGCGGACGGCACCGCGGGCAGCTTCAAGGTGATGGCGGCCGTGATGGCCGCGGGCATGATCCCGCCGCTGTCGATGGCCCTGGCCACGACCGTGCGGGGCCGCCTGTTCACCCGCACCGAGCGCGAGAACGGCAAGGCGGCCTGGGTGCTCGGGGCCTCCTTCGTCACCGAGGGCGCGATCCCGTTCGCCGCGGTCGACCCGCTGCGGGTCATCCCCTCCGCGATGGCGGGCGGCGCGGTCACCGGCGCCCTGTCGATGGCCTTCGGCTGCACGCTGCGGGCCCCGCACGGCGGAATCTTCGTGGTCCCGCTGATCGGCAACGCCCTGCTGTACCTGGTCGCCATCGCGGCCGGCACGGTGGTCAGCGCGGCCCTGGTCGTCCTGCTCAAGGGCCTGCGCAAGCAGCGGCCGGAGCCGGAGGACGCGGCGATCGGCTCCGCCGAGAAGCGGGAGGTGGCGGTGGTCGCCTGAGACGCTGCCCCGCACGCCCTCCCGCACGGGACGCCCGGCCCTCAGGGGGCCGGGCGTCTTCGGCTGTCATGACGTGACATGTACCACTTGAGGACCAAAGTCCCTTCAGGCCCTGCCGCAAGTCCCGGGCGGTGTTGTCTACTGGGGCGCGTGGCTCAGAACATCACGATCATTCAGCAGATAGGCCTTTCCGTCCTCGCTGCGGCGAGTGTCGCCTGGGTCGTCGGTCTTGTCCGCATACTGCGCCGGGAGCGCGCCGACCGGGCCGAATGGCATGCGCTGCGCGGACTGCGCGCGGTGGGCCGCCAGGCCGGGCCGCCCGCCCGGGAGGCGGTGGCCCTCACCGAGGCCGAGCGGGACGCCTTCGCGGGCCTGATCCGCCAGCTCGACCCGCGCAGTTCCTGAACCGTCCCGCACCCGCTTCCCCGGCCCTGCGCCCAGACCCCGCGCGGGGCTCAACCCACGTGTGCGCGGCGCTTCATGGCGGCTCGGGCCGCCTGCTCGGTGGCGTACACCTCGCACATGTGGCGGCCGTCCGGCGTCGCCGTGTGCTCGACCTCCCACAGGCTCAGCTCGCCGCCGTCCAGCAGCCGGAACGCGTGCTCGTACAGCGTGAACGCGGCGTCGCGGCCGCCCGTGCGGCAGTGCCGGCCGAAGGCCTGGGTGATGCGGTGCCCGTGCGCGGACCGCAGCCGCAGCGCGACGCGCTCGCCGGGCCGGTCCGGGTTCTCGGCGCGGCGCAGCAGCCGGCGCGCGTGGTCCGCAGAGTCGTCGTGGGCGTACGGGGCGCGGCCGGAGGGCGGAGCGGCGTGGTCCCGGCCGATGACGGCGTCGGGGCCGAGCCCGGCCTCCCAGCCGCCGGCTAAGCCCTCGACGTCCTGTCGGGGCTCGCAGGGGCCCCCGATGCCGAGCCCGATGCCGTTCAGCTCGGTGACCAGGGCCTCCAGTTCGTCGTCCGCGCCGGTCGCCGGGAGCGCCTTGCGGCGCAGCCGGGCGGCGGCCAGACGGGCCTCGTCCTCGTTCGCGTACACCTCGTGCGTGTACACCCGGCCGTCGTGGTGGGTCAGCTCCCACAGGGTGACGGTGCTGCCGTCCAGGAGCAGATAACAGTGCCGCCACGTCTCGCGGCTCAGCCGGTGGCCGCCCGCCCCCGCCGCCGAGGTGTGCAGCGAGGAGTGGAGCGAGGTGGTGTGGGCCATCGCCAGGTCGAGGCGCTCGACGAGTTCGTCCGGCAGATCGAAGGAGTTCAGGGCCCGCCCCAGAAGTGCGGCCAGCTGATCCTGGGCCGATTCCTCGTGGGGGCCGCGCTCGCCGTCGAGCGGGTGGGGCACATGGAGCACCAAGGCTTCTCCTGGCCGTCGCTGTTGGTCACGTAGAAGGTGCTCAACGTAGCCCCTGAGGGCGTTCCGCGCAGCGGGCATGGCCGAAACTTTTCCGGCCGGCAGCCCACATATGGGTTACCGGCCGGTGAAGTTCCTTCAAAAGAAGGGGAGTTGGTCAGGAGGTGCTGTCCGCCGTCCACTGAGCCCACGGCAGGTTCCAGCCGTTGAGGCCGTTGTCCGGGGCGATGGTCTTGTCGGGCGAGCCCTTCACGACGACGACGTCGCCGATCATGCTGTGGTCGAACATCCACTTGGCCGAGGTGTCACCCGCGGCACCCTTCACGTCCCGCATGCCGACGCAGCCGTGGCTGGTGCCCTCGTTGCCGAACACCGACGGGTCGCCCCAGTAGTTGCCGTGGATGAAGGTGCCCGAGGTGGACAGGCGCATCGCGTGCGGCACGTCCTTGATGTCGTACTCGCCGCCGAAGCCCACGCTGTCGCCGTTCATGCGGGTCTGCGTGAACTTCTCGGAGATCACCATCTGCCCGTTGTACGTGGGGTGTTCGGCGCTTCCGGTGGAGACCGGGATCGTCTTGATGGTCTTGCCGTCCTGCTGGACGGTCATCTCCTGCGTCTTCACGTCGACGGTGGAGACCTGGTTGCGGCCGATGGTGAAGGTGACGTTCTTCTTCTGCACGCCGTAGACGCCCTTGGCGCCCTCGACCTTGTCCAGGTCGATCTTCATCGTCACCTTGGACCCGGCCTTCCAGTACTGCTCCGGGCGGAAGTCCAGGCGCTGGGAGTTGAACCAGTGCCCGACGACCTGCTGCCCGCTGCTGCTGGTCACCGTGATGTGGGAGAGGACGTCCTTCTTGTTGGTGATCGCCTTGTTGAAGGTGAACGACACCGGCATGCCGACGCCGACCGTGGAGCCGTCGTCGGGGGTGTAGGTGCCGATGAAGCTGTCCTTGGCGGAGACGGTGGTGAACTGCGAGTTCTCCGTCGCGGCCCGGCCCTTGTCGTCCTTGCCGTTCGCGGCGATCTTGTACTGGGTGCCGCGCTCGACCTTGCCGGTCGGCTTCCAGGACAGGCCGTCGGCGGCGAGCGTGCCGGGCACGACCTTGCCGCCCTGCGCCTCGGTCATCGTCACGTCGGAGAGCTTGCCGCCCTCGGCCTTGACGGTGACGTCGTTGATGGAGGCGTTGGTGGAGCCGTCCTTCGCCGAGATGGTGATCTTCAGCGTGGAGGCGTCCTTGGCGGCCGAGGCGTCGGCGCCCTTGCCGCTCTGGCCGCTCTTGCCGTCGTCGTTGGCCTTGGCGTCGCCGCCGCAGGCGGTCAGCGCGAGCGCGCCGACCAGCAGGCCGGCCGCTGCCGCGACGAGGCGGACACGACGCCGGGCGAGCGGACGCGCGGTGCGCGGGGTGCTGAACTGCTGAGGCTGCGCTGCGTTGTCCGACGCCGGCGGTGTCACGGGCTGCTCCATGTCTGCGTTATGTACTGCGAATTGAATCCAGTACGGGCATAGAGAACCCAAATGGGCCAACCGGTTGCGAGATTCAAATGTGACGGCCGTCACAATGAAGGGTTTCGGGGGCTCAACTCCCGTACAGATCCTGATAAGAAGGGAATGTCCCCCCGGGCCCGTCGATGCTCTCGGCCGCCCGCACGCCCCTCGCGATCGCCCGCGCGACGACGTCCGCCCCGGCGGCCAGGACGTGGTTCAACTCCAGGGCGCCGAGCGGGCCGTCCGCGGGGTCGCCGTGCGCCCCGGTCGCCAGGGCGAACACGGTGTCCCCGTCGTGCATCAGATGGACGGGGCGCAGGGCGCGGGCCAGGCCGTCGTGCGAGGTCCCGGCGAGCTTCTGCGCCTGCGGCCGGCTGAGCGGGGCGTCGGTGGCCACGACGGCGAGGGTGGTGTTGAGGGGAGGGATCCCCATCCGCCCGCGGGACCGGGCGATCTGCTCCTGGGCGGCCAAGTGCACGTCCGTGGGCGGGAGTTGGAGGCCACTCTCTCCGTACTCCCCGTACAGCACCCCGGTGTGCGGGTCGATCGCCGAGCCGAGGGCGTTGACGACGGCCAGCGCCGCGACCGTCGCCCCCGAGGCGAGCCGGACGCTCGCCGTGCCGACGCCGCCCTTGACGCCGCCGACCACCGCGCCCGTCCCGGCCCCGACATTGCCCTCGGCGACCTCGGTCCCGGCGGCCCCGGCCGCCTCCGCCGCGGCCCGGCCGACGTCCGCGTCGGGCCTGGGCCGCCAGTCGCCGCCGCGCCCCAGGTCGAACACGCAGGCCGCGGGCACGACGGGCACGACGTGGTGCGGCTCGGGCCCCACGCGTACGCCGCGGCCCTGCTCCTCCAGCCAGGCCATGACGCCGGTTGCCGCGTCCAGCCCGAACGCGCTGCCGCCCGTGAGGACCACGGCGTCGATCCGCTCGACGACGTTCCGCGGATCGAGCGCGTCGGTCTCACGGGTGCCGGGGCCGCCCCCGCGCACGTCGACGGCGGCGACCGCGCCGCCGGGCGGGGCGAGCACGACGGTCGTACCGCTCAGCGCGCCGGGCCCGGCGACGGCGGCGTGGCCGACGCGAAAGCCGGGCACGTCCGTGAGGGAGTTGTTCGTGGGTGCGGGGTTCGTCATGGGGCCATCCCTACCCCGCCGCGACCCCCGATGCCGGCGGTGCGGGGCCGGGCTATGCCTTGAGCCCGGTTACGAAGGTCGCCCAGGCGGCGGGGGTGGTGGTCATGGTGGGGCCGCCCTGCGGGCCGTGCTTGCTGTCGCGTATGGGGACGATGCCGGTCGCTGCCGCGTAAGTGGGCTCCCATTCCAGGCAGTTGCCGCCCTCGGGGCCGCTGTGGCTGGACCTGACCCACTTGGTGGGGGTGTGGTTGTTCACGTCAGCTTCTCCATCTGCGCCTGGATGAGTTGCATGCTCTGCCGTCTGCTGAGGGCTTCACCCGTGATCTCGTCGTAGGCGTGCTCAGCCCTTCGGACATGTTCCGGATCGTCGATGATTCCCGCCGTACGGTATGCCTCGACACAGACCAAGGTCACATGGTTTGGGGTCGTCAGAAAGCTGGCCGAGCCTTCCAGCAGCAGATGGGCCTCGGCGTCCAGGGGCAACACGCGCACGCTGGTGGTGGGCCGAGCGGCCTGAGCCAGGAGAGCCGCGAACTGGGCCCTCATGACCTCCCGAGGGGCCAGTCGTCGTCGGAGCACCGATTCGCACAGCACCACACGCAGTACCGGCGGCGCGGCTCCGTTCAGTACTTCCTGCCGGGCCATGCGCAGATGGACGGACTTGGCGATCTCGGTGTCGCTTGCCCTCGGGTCACCCTTGCGCAGGATGGCGCGCGCGTACCCGGCGGTCTGAAGCAGTCCTGGAACGACCGTCTGGGACCACTCCCGCACTTCGATGGCGGTCCGCTCGATCGCCATGCGGCGCTGATACAGGACGGGGAAGGTGGAGGCCATTGCCTCCTCGTACAGGCGCTTGAACCGTCCGTCGGTTCCGAACAGCCGGTCAAGGGCGGCCGGAAGCTCGTCGGGAATGCGCCCTGTTCCTGACTCGACTCGGCTGATGGTGCTCTTGGAAGTGCGGGTGAGCCGGCCGACTTCCGTCTGCGTGAGCGCGCTGTCCGAGTACAGCTCCCGAGCGCTCTTCAGTTCCTCGGCAAAACACCGACGCGCATCTTGGCTTTCCGACTCGTGCTCAGCAGTCATCCCGTCCCCGTTCCCATGGTCATGGGCGCCGCCGTCAACATCGCCTCAACACAGGTCAGTTGTGCAGGCATATGCCCTCGCGACCAAATGCCTGGTCGGGCGCTGGAACGCTTCAGATGGTAGCGGCGACGGTGTGACTCTGCTGCATGGAAGGGAAGTTGAGCGCGCGGGAAGGCGGGCGACATGAAGCAGGGACGGTACGCGGTCGACATGGACACGGGCAGGGTCGGGGAAATCGTCAGCCGGCACGCCGGATCCGTGTTGCTGCGGCCACCCGGCGGCGGCAGGGAATGGGCCGTGGCCCCGGACCGGCTTCGGCCGCTCACCGAGCCCGAACGTCGGCGGGCCGAGATCTACGGCACCCCGGTCGGGGGTGAGCGCTGATGTGGGCCGTGCAGCCCTCGGCGAGTCTGGACGCGTGGCTGTACCAGGCCGACCCCGTGGCGGGGTGCGACGGCTGCGCGCGGGCCATGCGGCGGCTCGCCGGGGCGGAGAGGGCGGGCGATCAGACGGGGCGGTACGAGGCATCTCGGGATGTGCGGGCGCACCCGGACCACCCGGCGGGGCCGAGCCGCGCGGGGGAGAGGTGAGCGCCGCCGGATTCCTGTCGCAGGAGGAGTCGGCGGCCGCGCTGTACCGCCTGGCGCTGGCCATCGCGGAGGAGCACGGGGCACATGTCCCCGACACGGCGATGACGGTGGGCCCGTATGCGTTCATGGCGGAGCTCAGGCGGCTGGGCTGGTCCCAGAACCTGCCTGCGCGCAGGAGGCCCTCCGCCCGGCCGCCCGTTTGACGTCGGCCGGTTTCACGGCCGGGCGGTGGCGGGCCCTGGGATCTCGGGGCGGGCGCGGTTCAGGGTCCAGCCGACCGCGACCGTCAGGGCGGCCACCGCCCCCGCCAGGGGGACCGCCGTGTGGCCCGCGAACGTGCACGCCAGGATCGCCAACGCCGAGATGGGCAGCACTAGTTGCTGGGACGTGCCGCGCTTGAAGTGGCGGGAGTGCAGGAGCCACACCGTCAGCAGGAACAGGGCCGCCGGGACCGTCACGGCGGCCGCGCCCGCGTTCGCCGAGATGTGGGCCTTGCCGACCGTCTGCTCGATCGCGACCTCCATGCCCGCGCCGATCGCCGCCGCCGACGCGAGGACCGCGAAGTGGCCGTAACCCCACGCGAACGCCTGCCGGTTGGAGGTGAGGTGGTTGTGGATGGGGACCGCGAAGTAGATCCACCAGGCCGCGAACACGATGAGCAGGCCGCCCGCCGCGAGCGGCAGCAGGTCGCCGAGTTCGTCGTGCTCGTCCAGCGCCTCCTGTACGGCGATGGTGGCCGCCGACACCGTCTCGCCGAGCACGATCAGGGTGAACAGGCCGTACCGCTCGGCGATGTGGTGCGGATGCCAGCTCGTGGAGTGGTCGCGCTCGGCGAAGAGCGGCACGCTCAGCTCGGCGAGGGCGAGCAGCGGGAACAGCCACGCGCGGGACGAGTCCGGCACGAACAGCATGACGACCCAGCCGACTTGGCACACCACGAGCCCGGCCGCGTACCGCAGGCACACCCGGCGCTCGGCCGGGTCCCCGCAGCTGTACGCGGCCCGCAGCCACTGGCTGGTCAGCGCGAGCCGCATCACGATGTAGCCGATGACGCCGATCGTGAAGTCGCCGTCGTCGAACGCGCGCGGTACGCCCGCCGCGAGGATCAGGACGCCGGTGATCTGGATCAGGGTCACCACGCGGTACAGGGCGTCGTCGGTGTCGTAGGCGGAGGCGAACCACGAGAAGTTCATCCAGGCCCACCAGATCGCGAAGAACACGGCGGCGTACCCGGCCAGGCCCGCTCCCACGTGGCCCTCGGCCAGGGAGTGGACGAGGCGGGCACCGGCCTGGGCGACGGCGACGACGAAACACAGGTCGAAGAACAGTTCCAGCGGGGTCGAGGCGCGGTGGTCCTCGTGGCGGCTGCGTGCGGTCATGCGGGGCATGCGCACAGCACAGCAGACGGGCGGGTGCGCTAGGCGGCCAACACTTCCGGGCGTACGGATTCGTACCGGTTCAGCACAAGGCGCGCGAGCAGCGGGTGATCGGCGATCGGGGTCGATACGGCGTGCACGCCGGGGGTCGTCTCGCGGATCGCGTCGAGCGCGTGGGTGAAGCGGCCCGGGGCCAGGAGGTGGGTGGCGATCGTGATCCGCCGGAACCCGGCGCGGTGCAGCTGTTCGACGCGGTCGCGGACGCTGGGATGTGCGGCGGAGCAGTACGCGTCGAGTACCGGGATGTCGGGGTGGGCCGCGCTCAACTCCCGTGTCACGGCCCGGGTTCCGTCGTTTCCGTGCGGGCGGGTCGAGCCCGCGCCCGCGACGACGATCGCGTCGCCGGGGCCGCCGGCCGCGAGCAGCCGGTCGTGCACGGCTCGGGCCACGTCGGGCTCGCCCGCGAGTCCGGCGGTGACGGTGCAGTGGAAGCGGCGGGCGACGGCGGGGACGTCCACGCGGCGGTGGTAGCCCTCGCCGAGGAGGAGCGGCACGACCACGGCGCCGGGGTTCTTCGCGAGGACGTCGGCGAGGCTGGGGCGCTGCACGTCCAGGTGTGCGATCAGGGCGGGCCGGTCCAGTGCCCTCACCAGACGGGCGATGGTGGCGCCCGCGCCCGGGGCGGAGCTGCCGTGTACGGCGATCACGAGCATCGCGGGCCTCCCGGGGGGTGGGTGGTGGGGTGCCGGGGTGGTGTCGTGGCACCCCGGCGTCTCCACGCTAGCGCGGGGCGGGGTTGGGCGGGGCCCGCCAAAGTCCCCTGGTGGGGGGCCTTTGGGCTCGGCGCCCTGGGGCTCGGCTCCCTGGGGCTCCGCCCCAGACCCCGGGAGTCGCCCCACCCCGCCCCTTCCCGCAACCCTCCGGGGGTTGAAGGACCCTGGGGGCTCCGCCCCCAGACCCCCGTTCGCGCCTTAAGGGCGCTCGTCCTCAAACTCCCCCAAGGCCTTAAGGGCCAGGGGGGGGACCCCCATGACGGGCTGAGGATGCCCCAGCACCCGGCGCTGCCAGGGGCGCGGGGAACTGCGCGAACGGCCACGTGCGACGGACGGACGAAAACGGGGTTCAGGGGCGCGGGGAACTGCGCGAAACGGGGTCTGGGGCGGAGCCCCGGCAGCTGCCGGTCCGTAGCCGGAAGGGGCCGGGGGTTCCCCGGGGGTGGGGAAGCCGCGCAGAGTGGGGGTATGACCACACCCGTGCAGCAGCTCCGCGACCTCGCCCGCACCCGCGCCTCCCTCGGCGGTGAGGAGGTCACCTACTGGTGGTCGGGGGACGTGTACTCCTGGGCCCCGGACGAGCCGTACACGCGGCTCTTCGGGTTCGAGGGGGTCAACGTCGCCCGCCTCGTCCGGGACGAGGAGGCAGGCCCGGACGCGTATCAACTGCTCACCCGTGAGGCCGCGTTCTACCTCGACCCGGTCAGCCGGGACATCCTGGAGAGCTGGCAGGACCTGCCCGTCGTGCACATCTGGAACGACCCGGCCAACCAGCGCTGGCGCCCCTTCCCGGTGCCGACCACCGAGCTCGGCGGGCAGGTCTGCTTCAGTCTGGAGATCCCGCTCGCCTACCCCTCGCCGCTGCCCGTCGCCCAGTACCCGCTGCACTCGGCCGGCGACACCTACAAGGCGCTGGAGCTGTTCCAGTTCTTCGCCGACCGAGCCGACCTCGCGGGCGACGCGGACAGCGTCCCGGCCACCATGTCCTGGACCCGGATGTCGCCGTGGCTGCCCTGGATGGCGCGCGGCCAGCGGCCCGGCGGGCTCACCTACCACTGCCGGGGCCGCAAGCTCGGCTCGTACGAGGAGGTGCCCGAGCGCACCCGTGCGTACATCGCCGCGCACCACCCCGAGTACGCCAACGCCCCGGAGAAGTGGAGCGAGCCCAACGAGACCAGCTGGACCTACTTCCGCAAGCTCAACCCGCCCGCCTAGCGCGTCCCCCACGGCGGGTCCAACCGCCCGCCCCGGGGGGCCACAAGGCCCTGGTGGCGAGGGCTTTTTCCGGGGCTCGGGCGGGCGCGGGCGGTCTAGCGTCGAAGGGGTAGACCGCCAGTCCCCGTCGAGTGGACCTCCGCACCCTCGAAGGGGTAGACCACCCGGTCCCCGGCGTGCGGATCACCAGCACCGCCGAAGGGGCAGGGCCCGAGCCCCCGGAGCGAAGCCATGTCGCAGCCCGCGCAGAATCTCGTGCTGATCGGCCACGGCATGGTCGGCCACCGCCTCCTGGAGGCCCTCGCCGAGCGCGGGGCCCTGGCCCGGCCCGGCGCCCCCGGCTGGCACGTCACCGTCCTCGCCGAGGAGGACGTTCCCGCCTACGACCGCGTCCATCTGTCGTCCGCCTTCACCGGCGCCGACTCCGAGCAACTCGCCCTGTCCGGGGGCGAGTTCATGGAACAGCACGGCATCGACCTGCGGCTCGGCGACCCGGCCGAGGCCGTCGACCCGGCGGCCCGCACGGTCACCACCACCTCCGGCACCGTCGTCCCCTACGACGCGCTCGTCCTGGCCACCGGCTCCTACCCCTTCGTGCCGCCCATCCCCGGCGCGGACGCCACCGGCTGCTTCACCTACCGCACCCTCTACGACGTGGAACAGCTCACCCAGTACGCCGGCGGCGGTGCCCGCACCGGCGTCGTCATCGGCGGCGGGCTGCTCGGCCTGGAGGCCGCCGGTGCGCTGCGCACCCTCGGCCTGAGCACGCACGTCGTCGAATTCGCGCCCCGGCTCATGCCGCTCCAGGTCGACGACGGCGGCGCCGCAGCCCTGCGCACCACCATCGAGTCCATGGGCGTCGCCGTGCACACCGGCGTCGGCGCCCACGAGGTCGAGGTCGACGACACCGGCCGGGTGCGCGAGCTGCGGCTCAGCGACGGCCGCCGCATCGGCGCCGACGTCGTGGTCTTCTCCGCGGGGGTGCGCCCCCGCGACCGCCTCGCCCGCGAGTGCGGGCTCGCCGTCGGCGACCGGGGCGGCGTGGCCGTCGACGCGCACTGCCGCACCACCGACCCGTACATCTACGCCATCGGCGAGTGCGCCCAGACCGTCGACGGCCGTGTGTACGGTCTGGTCGCGCCCGGCTACCAGATGGCCGAGACGGTCGCCGAGCGCCTCGCGGGCGGCGGGGACCTCACCTTCACCGGCGCCGACACCTCCACCAAGCTCAAGCTGATGGGCGCCGACGTCGCCTCGTTCGGCGACCCCTTCGCCACCTCCGGGAGCGGCGCCGTGGAGGTGCTCTTCTCCGACGGGCGCGAGGGCGTCTACAAGAAGCTGCTGCTCGGTCCGGACGGCCGTCTCCTCGGCGGCATCCTGGTCGGCGACGCCGCCGCGTACGGCTCGCTCCAGCCGCACACCGGACGCCAACTCCCGGGACCCGCTTCGGCGTTCATCGCCCCGGCCGGCGGTGAGGCGCCCGGCGCCGACGCGCTGCCCGACGACGCCGTCGTCTGCTCCTGCCACAACGTCACCAAGGGCCGGGTGCGCGACGCCGTCGCCGAACACGGGCTCACCGACATCGGCGGCATCAAGCGGTGCACCAAGGCCGGGACCGGCTGCGGCGGCTGCCTCGGCTCGCTCCAGGCCGTCCTCGACGCCGAACTCGCCGCCGCCGGCGTCGTGAAGGCGCGCGGCCTGTGCGAACACTTCGAGCTGTCCCGCTCCGAGATCTACGCCGTCGTGAAGGACGAACACATCCGCTCCTTCAGCGAGTTGATGGAGCGTCACGGCAGGGGAGGGGACGGCTGCACCGTCTGCAAGCCCGTCGTCGGCAACGTGCTGGGCACCCTCGCCCCCGAACTCGGCATCGGCCACGTCCTCGACGGCGAGCAGGCCACCCTCCAGGACTCCAACGACCTCTTCCTCGCCAACCTCCAGAAGGACGGCACCTACTCCGTCATCCCGCGCGTCCCCGGCGGCGAGGTCACCCCCGAGCAGGTCATCGCGCTCGGCGAGGTCGCCCGCGACTACGGCCTCTACACCAAGATCACCGGCGCCCAGCGGATCGGCCTCTTCGGCGCCCGCGCCGACCAGCTCCCCGACATCTGGCGCCGCCTCGGCACGGCCGGCTTCGAGTCCGGGCAGGCGTACGGAAAGTCGCTGCGGGCCGTCAAGTCCTGTGTGGGCGCCCGGTTCTGCCGCTTCGGGCAGGGCGACTCGATCCAGCTCGCCATCGACCTGGAGAACCGCTACCGGGGCCTGCGCACCCCGCACAAGTTCAAGGGCGGCGTCTCCGGCTGCCTGCGCGAATGCGCCGAGGCACGCGGCAAGGACATCGGCGTCATCGCCACCGCCGGCGGCTGGAACCTGTACGTCTGCGGCAACGGCGGCGCCCAGCCCCGCCACGCCGATCTGCTCGCCTCCGACCTGTCCACCGCCGACCTCTTCAGGACGATCGACCGGTTCCTCATGTACTACGTGCGCACCGCCGAACGCCTGGAGCGCACCGCCGCCTGGATCGAGCGCATCGACGGCGGGCTCGACCACCTCAAGGACGTCCTGCTCGCCGACTCCCTCGGCATCTGCGACGAGCTCGAAGCCCAGATGGACCGCCATGTCGCCGCGTACCGCGACGAATGGGCCGCCGTCCTCGCCGACCCCGCCGCCCTCGACCGCTTCGGCCATGTCGACTTCGGCGCCCACGAGGACCTCGAACCCGGCCGGGGCCGTCCCGCCAGGCTCCCCGACGGCGGCGAGGCGGCCCTGTTCAAGTCCCCCACGGGCCAGGTGTACGCGGTCTCCAACCGCGACCCGTTCTCCGGCGCCGACGTCATCGCGGGCGGCATCATGGGCAGCCGCGACGGCGTTCCCGTCGTCGCCTCGCCCATGCACAAGCAGGAGTTCGACCTGCGCACCGGCCAGTGCCTGGACGACCCGGACGTCCGCCTCCCCGTCGTCGACCTCGCCGACGTCCCCGCGACCCGGTTCTAGCGCGGCCCGGGGCACCGGCCGGGTGGTACGCGCGCGGCCTGCGGCGACCGGCCGGGTTCGTACGGGCGCGACCGGCCGGGCCGTAAGGTCCCCGGCCCGCGGCGACCGGCCGGGCCGTACGGCGGCGCCGGCGGGGACCTAGGGCCGCCCGCACTGATGGCATTCGCCTCTCACCCGGGCGGCGCGCGAGGCGCAGTCTGGATATGTCAGGACTCGTCTCAACCCCCTGGGAAGCACCATGAGTTCCGCGCTCCAGCCATCCACCCGGCACGACGCCGGCCCCGACGCCACAGGCTCGTACGACCCGGCGGACTATCGTCCCGGACGCACCATCACCGAATGGGAGCCGGAGAACGAGGTCTTCTGGCGCTCGGTCGGGCGCAAGGTGGCCACCCGGAACCTGTGGATCGCCGTCCCCGCCCTGCTCGTCGCCTTCGTGGTCTGGCAGGTCTGGTCCGTCACCGCGACCAACCTCAAGGACGTCGGCTTCACCTTCTCCACCTCCCAGCTGTTCTGGCTCACCGCCATACCGGGCCTGACCGGCGGCACCGCCCGCATCCTCTACACCTTCCTCGGCCCGATGATCGGCCAGCGCCGCTTCACCGCGCTGTCGACGGTGGTGCTGATCGTGCCGCTGATCTGGCTCGGTATCGCCATCCAGAACACCTCGACCCCGTACGGCGTCATGGTGATCATCGCCGCGCTCTGCGGCATCGGCGGCGCCAACTTCGCCTCCTCGCTCGCCAACATCGGCTTCTTCTTCCCGAAGAAGGAGAAGGGCAACGCCACCGGCATCAACGGCGGCCTCGGCAACCTCGGCGTCTCCGTCGTCCAGCTGCTCACGCCGATCGTCATCACCTTCTCGACCATCGCGATCGGCTCCGCCCAGCACAAGAAGGACGGCACCCCGGTCTACCTCCAGAACGCCGCGTTCCTGTGGGTGCCGGTCCTGATCGTCCTCGCCCTGATCGCCTGGTTCGGCCAGAACGACCTGAAGGTCGCCTCCACCCCCTTCAGCCGCCAGAAGGTCATCTTCAAGCGCAAGCACAACTGGCTGATGACCTGGCTGTACGTCGGCACCTTCGGCTCCTTCATCGGCTTCGCCGCCGCCCTGCCGTTGCTGATCAAGACGACGTTCCCGGCCTACTCCGTCGCCACCTACGCCTGGATGGGTCCGGCGCTCGGCGCACTGGCCCGCTGGGCCGGCGGCTGGATCGCCGACAAGCTCGGCGGCGCGAAGGTCACCATCATCTCCTTCGTCGGCATGGCGCTCGCGATCATCGGCGTCATCAACTTCCTTCCGGCGGGCGGCGATTCGGGCAACTTCTACGGCTTCTTCGCCTGCTTCCTCGCCGCGTTCTTCTTCTCCGGCGTGGGCAACGGCTCGACCTTCCGGCAGATCCCGGTGATCTTCCGCAACCAGCACCTCAAGGGCCTGACCGAGGGCACCCCCGAGTACGCCAAGGCGCTCAAGCAGTCCGAGATGGAGGCGGGCGCGGTCACCGGCTTCACCTCCGCGATCGCCGCCTACGGCTTCTTCTTCATCCCGGCGATGTTCGCCAACTTCGCGGTCACCAGCGCGATGTGGGGCTTCGTGGCCTTCTACGTCAGCTGCATCGTGGTCGCCTGGTGGTTCTACGCCCGCAAGGGCGCGGAGGCGCCCAGCTAGGCCGCAGATTCTCGGTCGACTTCTCGGTCGACGGCGAAGGGGCCCGCACCTTCCGTGCGGGCCCCTTCGCGTTTCTTCCGGTGCGCATCTCCGTCGCCCCTCGGGTTCATCGGGAAAATTCTTGTGAATGTGTTCACAAGCGAACTAGGGCCCAAAGTCCTGACTAAATGTGCAGGTCAGCGTCCGTGTCAAGAAATGAGGGAGGGGAGGGAGGGGGCTTTCGGCCCGGATTTGGTGACCTCTGCCGCCGCAATTGATCGATCAAAAGGAGTGGAATGGAAGCAGTCGAAGAGCTACCGCTCAACGACGGAGAAGGACACGTCAACGGCGATTCGGAAGGGTGCCCGCCATGACCGCGACCCCCGCAGAGGCAACGAAGAACGGCGCAGCCTGGGACGGCTTCAAGGGCGGACTGTGGCGCGACGCCATCGACGTCCGCGACTTCGTCCAGCAGAACTACACGCCCTACGAGGGCGACGCCGACTTCCTGGCCGGCCCCACCGAACGCACCACCGCCGTCTGGAACAAGCTCCTGTCGATGTTCCCGCAGGAGATCGAGCAGGGCATCTACGACGTGGACGTGAAGACCCCGTCCCGCATCGACGCCTTCAAGCCCGGCTACATCGACGGCACCCCGGCCGACCACAACGACCTCATCGTCGGCCTCCAGACCGACGGCGCCCTCAAGCGCGCCATCATGCCCAATGGCGGCTGGCGCATGGTCGAAGGCGCCCTCAACGCCTACGGCTACGAGGCCGACCCCGAGATCCGCGACGTCTACACCCACCTGCGCAAGACCCACAACGAGGGCGTGTTCGACGCCTACACCCCCGAGATCCGCGCCTGCCGCTCCTCCGGCATCATCACCGGCCTGCCCGACGCCTACGGGCGCGGCCGCATCATCGGCGACTACCGCCGCGTCGCCCTCTACGGCGTCGACCGCCTCATCGCCGCCAAGGAGGCCGACAAGGCGCGCCTCGGCGAGGCCTGGGCGACGGAGACCGTCATCCGCGACCGCGAGGAAATCTCCGAGCAGATCAAGGCGCTCGGCGAGCTCAAGGCCATGGCCCTCTCCTACGGCTACGACATCTCCGGCCCCGCCACCACCGGCCGCGAAGCCGTCCAGTGGCTGTACTTCGCCTACCTCGCCGCCGTGAAGGAGCAGAACGGCGCGGCCATGTCGATCGGCCGCATCGACAACTTCCTCGACATCTACCTCCAGCGCGACATCGAGGCCGGCCTCATCACCGAGGAGCAGGCCCAGGAGTTCATCGACGACTTCGTCATCAAGCTCCGCATCGTCCGCTTCCTGCGCACCCCCGAATACAACGAGCTGTACTCCGGCGACCCCACCTGGGTCACCTGGTCCATGGCCGGCATCGGCGAGGACGGCCGCCCGCTCGTCTCCCGCACCACCTTCCGCGCCCTCCAGACCCTCTACAACCTCGGCCCCGCCCCCGAGCCCAACCTCACCGTCTTCTGGGACAGTGAACTCCCGCTCGGATTCAAGGACTTCGCGTCCAAGGTCGCCATCGACACCTCGGCCATCCAGTTCGAGTCCGACGCGCTGATGCGTCCCAAGTACGGCGACGACACCGCCATCGCCTGCTGTGTCTCGGCCATGGCCGTCGGCAAGCAGATGCAGTTCTTCGGTGCCCGGGTCAACGTCGCCAAGGCCCTGCTCTACGCGATCAACGGCGGCCGCGACGAGAAGAGCGGCAAGCTCGTCGTCGAGGGCTTCACCCCCATCGAGGGCGAGTACCTCGACCACGGGACCGTCGCCGCCCAGTACGACGCGATGCTGGACTGGCTGGCCAAGACGTACGTCCACGCGCTCAACGTCATCCACTACATGCACGACAAGTACGCCTACGAGCGCATCGAGATGGCGCTGCACGACCAGCAGATCCTGCGCACCATGGCCTGCGGCATCGCCGGGCTCTCGGTCGCCGCCGACTCGCTGTCCGCCATCAAGCACGCCAAGGTCAAGGTCGTCCGCGACGAGACCGGCCTCGCCGTCGACTACGAGATCGAGGGCGACTACCCGGCCTACGGCAACAACGACGACCGCGCCGACGAGATCGCCACCAAGATCGTGCACGACTTCATGGAGAAGGTGCGCAAGCACCCCACCTACCGCGACGCCGTCCACACCCAGTCCGTGCTGACCATCACCTCCAACGTCGTCTACGGCAAGAAGACCGGCAACACCCCCGACGGCCGCCGCGCCGGCACCCCGTTCGCGCCCGGCGCCAACCCGATGAACGGCCGCGACCAGCACGGCTACATCGCCTCCGCGCTGTCCGTCGCCAAGCTGCCCTACGACGACGCCGAGGACGGCATCTCACTCACCAACACCATCACTCCCGACGCCCTCGGCCGCACCCCGCGCGAGCGCATCGACAACCTGTCCGGCGTCCTGGACGGCTTCATGGCCAGCAACGGCTTCCACATGAACGTCAACGTCCTCGACAAGGCCACCCTCGAAGACGCCATGCAGCACCCGGAGAACTACCCCCAGCTCACCATCCGGGTCTCCGGCTACGCGGTCAACTTCGTCCGCCTCACCCGGGAACAGCAGCTGGACGTCATCAACCGGACGTTCCACGGGGGGCTTTGAGAGGTCGGGCCGGCGGGGGAGGGGGTCCCCCTCCCCCCCCACCCCCCTCGCCCACCCACCCCACCCGCACCCCCGTTCAGCCCTCGTCCAGGAAGGTCCTGCCATGGCCGTTCTGCTCAGCCCGGAGATCCCCGTCGGCCGGCCGGCCCGTTTCGGCTGCGACGAGGACGCGACCACGCCCGCCGGGGCGGCCACCCGCCGGCCGATCGTGGGCTCGGTCCACTCCTGGGACCTGTCGACCGGCGTCGACGGCCCGGGCACGCGCTTCGTCACCTTCCTTTCGGGCTGCCCGCTGACCTGCCTGTACTGCCACAACCCCGACACCTGGCGGATGCGCAACGGCAAGCGCACCAGCGCGGACGACGTGGTCGCCGAGGCCGCCAAGTACACGACGTTCATCCGGGCGGCGGGCGGCGGCGCCACCGTCAGCGGTGGCGAACCGCTGCTCCAGCCCGTCTTCACCGGCGAACTGCTGCACCGCTACAAGCACGACCTGGGCCTGCACACCGCCCTGGACACCTCCGGTTTCCTCGGCACCCGGGCGACCGACGCGCTGCTGCGCGACGTCGACCTGGTGCTGCTCGACATCAAGTCCTGGGACGGGGAGACGTACCAGAAGGTGACCGGGCGCCCGTTGCAGCCGACTCTGGACTTCGCCCACCGCCTGGCGGACCTCGGCAAGGAAGTCCACGTCCGCTTCGTTCTGGTGCCGGGGCTGACCGACGACCCCGCCAACATCGACGGCGTCGCCTCCTTCGCCGCCTCCCTCGGCAATGTGTCCCGCGTCGACGTCCTGCCCTTCCACAAGCTGGGCGAGAGCAAGTGGCAGGCCCTCGACATGAACTTCACCCTGCACGACACCCCGTCACCGGCCCCGGCCGCGCTGACGGCGGCCCGCGAGATCTTCACCTCGCACGGTCTGAACGCGGTCTGAGTTCTCGCCGGGGCCGACGACTCACCCTGTTGATCCCTAAAACAGGTGATTCACCCCTTCCTGTCTCTACCGTGAGGACGTGACCGAGCCCCCCGCGCCTCCCGCCGCACCCCCGGACGCGTCCTCCCCGGGCGGGCCGCCGCCACCGGTGGTGGCCGTTGCCGTCGCGCGTGCCCCGCGTTCCGTGGCGCTGCGCGCGACCCTGGCCGGTGTGGCCGTGTCCCTGCTGCTGATCCTGGCCATCGTCTTCGGCAGCCGGCTGCTCAAGGACTTCGACTCCGCCCTCCTTCCGTACGCGGTCGCCACGGTCTTCCTGGCCTTCGGTGTCGCCTACCGCTACACCGTGTGGATCTCCTCTCCCGGCGCGCGCCGCCTGTTCAAGCAGGGATGGCGCAGCCTGTTCTCGGTCGCCAACTTCCGCAAGGCCCCCACCGCCCTGCCGAAGATGATCGCCACCTATCTCGGCTTCCAGAAGTTCCTCGGCGCCCGCTCGCACGCCCGCTGGGCCGCCCACCAGCTCATCTTCTGGGGCTGCATCCTGGCCGCCGCGATCACGTTCCCGCTGACCTGGGGCTGGTTCACCTTCACCTCGGGGTCAGGTGCGGGCCCCGGGTACGAGATGCGGATCTGGGGGTTCAAGATCCTCGGGTTCGACGCGCTGAGCGTGGTCGGCTGGCTGATGTTCCACGGTCTGGACATCGCCGCCGTCCTGGTGATCCCCGGCGCCTCGTATTTCCTGTGGCGGCGGATGAAGGACCGCGGCGCCATCACCGGGCAGCGCTTCGGCTACGACCTCGTCCCGCTGATCGCGCTGATCGTCATCTCCGTGACGGGGCTCCTCCTCACCTTCTCGTCGATCTTCCTGCACGGTGGCGGCTACGAGTTCCTGGCGATCCTGCACATGGTGTCGGTGGTGTTCACGCTCATCTACATCCCGTTCGGGAAGTTCTTCCACATCGTGCAGCGGCCGGCCGCGGTCGGCATGCAGCTCTTCAAGTACACGACCCGCCAGGACGAGCAGGTCTTCCCGTGCAAGCGCTGCGGTGAGCCGATCGACACCGCGCCCTACGTCGAGAACCTGCGCGGCACCATGCGCGATCTGAAGCTCGACTTCGACGCATGGGCCCAGTACTGCCCGCGCTGCAAGCGGGTGCTGCGCGGCACCGCCTACCTCAGCCACGTCAAGAAGGGCTTCAAGTGAGCAGCCCCATTCCGCTGGACCCTTCGATCGCGCCGCCCGGCACCCGCAACTTCCGGGACGCGGGCGGAATCCCCGCCGACCAGTGGCACGCCGACCAGAACGGCGAAACCCTGGTGCCCACCCACTGCTGCTTCTGCGGGGTGCAGTGCGGCATGTATCTGCGGGTCGACCGCGCGGGCAAGGTGTTCGGCGTCGAGCCCCGCAATCACGACATCAACCGGATGCGCCTGTGCCCCAAGGGCATCAACGCCTACCAGCAGGTCAACCACCCCGACCGGCTGACCGCGCCGCTGATGCGCCGCTCCCGAGACGAGCCGTTCCGGGAGGCATCCTGGGAGGAGGCGCTGGATTTCACGGTCGCCGAGATCCGCCGCATCCAGGGCGCGTACGGCAATGACGCGTTCGGGCTGCTCGGCGGGGCGAGCCTGTTCTCCGAGAAGACGTACCTGGTCGGCAAGTTCGGCCGGGTCGCGCTCAAGACACGGCACGTCGACTACAACGGCCGGCTGTGCATGGTGTCCGCGGCCGGCGCCAACAAGCTGGCCTTCGGCATCGACCGGGCGGGCAATCCGTTCTCCGACATCCTGCTCACCGACTGCCTGCTGATCGCCGGGTCGAACGTGGGGGAGTGCTTCCCCGTCATGACCCAGTACCTGTGGGGCGCGCGGGACCGCGGGGCCAGTCTCATCGTGGTCGACCCGCGCGAGACGGCCATCGCCCGGACCGCCGACATCCACGTCGCCCTTCGCCCCGGCACCGACGCGGCCTTCTTCAACGCCGTACTCCACGTCGTCATCGAGGAGAACCTCGTCGACAAGGAGTTCGTCGCCGAGCACACCACCGGCTGGGACGAGGTGCGTGCCGCCGTCGCCGACTGCACGCCCGAGACGGCCGCCGACATCTGCGGAATCCCCGCGTCGCAGGTCGTCCAGGTGGCCCGGGCCTTCGCGGGCGCCAAGCGGGCGATGGCCTGGCACGCCCGGGGGATCGAGCACCATTCGCAGGGCGTCGAGAACTGTCTGACCGTCATCAATCTGTGCACCGCCACCGGCCACCTCGGCAAGCCCGGCGCCGGTTACGGCACCATCACCGGCCAGGGCAACGGGCAGGGCGGACGCGAGCACGGCCAGAAGTCCGATCTGCTGCCCGGCGGGCGTTCCATCTCGAACCCGGAACACCGTCGGCAGATCTGCGAGATCTGGGGCATCGAGGAGAGCGAACTCCCGCCCGCGGGAACCTCGATGATGGAAATGGTCTGGCAGATGCAGCGCCAGGAGATCCGCGGCCTGATCGGCATCTGCAACAACCCGTTCGTCTCGCTGCCCAACTACGCGACGGTCAAGAACGGGTACGACACCCTGGAGTTCCACGCTCAATTCGACTTCTTCCTTTCCGAGACCGCGGCCAACGCGCACGTCGTCTTCCCCGTCACCACCTGGGCCGAGGACGAGGGCGTGATGGCCAACGCCGAGGCGAGGGTGGTCAAGCACAACAAGGCGCAGGAGCCCCCGCCCGGGGTGCGCACCGACACCTGGGTGATGTGCCAGCTGGCCGGGCGCCTGGGGGTGGGCGACAAGTTCGACTATCCGGGCTCCCGCGAAGTGTTCGAGGAGCTGCGCATCGCGTCGGCCGGGACGGTCAACGACTACTACGGCATCACCTACGAACGCCTGGAGGAGACCGGCGGTATCGCCTGGCCCTGCCCCTCCACCGACCATCCGGGCACGCCCCGCCTCTTCGAGGGCGGCAGGACCTCGCACCCGGACGGCAAGATCCATATGCAGGTCGTCGAGTGGCACCCGCCGATGGACCCGTACGACGAAGAGCACCCGATGTCGCTGACCACGGGCCGTACCGTGGCGCACTTCCTGTCCGGCAACCAGACCCGCCGGCTCGGCGCGCTCGTCGAGCAGACGCCGCGCCCGTGGGTGGAGGTCCATCCCTCGCACGGCTTCCGCAACGGTGACCCGGTGCGGGTGGTGACCCGGCGCGGCAGCGAGGTCTTCCCGGCGCTGGTGACCGAGGCCATCCGGCCCGACACCGTGTTCATCCCGTACCACTGGCCCGTTCCGACGGCCGCCAACGCGCTCACCATCGACGCCCTCGACCCGCGTTCCAAGATCCCCGAGTACAAGGTGTGCGCCTGCCGCATCGAGGCCGCCGAGCGGATCGACGAGGTGCCGGCGCCGCCGACCGCGCCGGGGCAGGTGGCGTATCCGGCGGCGCAGGTCTCGCGCACCGACCCCCTGCCGCCCACGTCCCCGCAGGGCCGTGGCACCGCGGAGAGGAGCTGACGTCCCATGATGGGCAGAACGATCTTCATCGACCCGGGGCGCTGCATCGGCTGCCAGGCCTGTGTGTCCGCCTGCCGCGAGTGCGACTCGCACCGCGGCAAGTCCATGATCCATCTCGACTATCCCGACGAGGGTCATTCCGTCGCCTCCCTTCCGACCGTCTGTATGCACTGCGAGGACCCGGTCGCCCCGTGCGCCGAGGTGTGTCCCGCCGACGCGATCCTGGTGACCGCGGACGGTGTGGTGCAGCAGGCCGACACCACCCGCTGCATCGGCTGCGCGAACTGCGTCAACGCCTGCCCCTTCGGCGTACCGAAGATCGACCTCCAGGCGAAGCTGCAGATGAAGTGCAACCTCTGCTACGACCGCACCGCCTACGGTCTGGCTCCCATGTGCGCCACGGTCTGCCCGACCGGTGCGCTGTTCTACGGGACCGTCGAGGAGCTGCGCGCCGAGCGCCCCGGGGTCCAGGTCGCCGACTCCTTCACGTTCGGCGATGTCGTCGTCTCCACCGGAGTGGCCATGGTCGTGCCCGCCGACAAGGTCCAGTGGCCGGTGCCCGGCGGGCTCCCGATCGTGGAGGTCAACGGGAAGGACGTGACCCGATGAGCGTCACCGACCAGTCCCCCGTCGCTCCCGACCCGGGCGCCGACCCGGCCCAGGCCGCCCTCCACGACCGCATCGCCGCGGACTCCCTCACCACCCGCCGCGACTACCTCCGCATCGTCGCCACCGTCTCGGGCGGTCTCGCGGTCGGCGGCCTCGCCGTGGCCGGGGGAGTGCTGCACCGGCACGGCGACGGCGACAGCCCGCCCGACGCCAAGCGCGTCGCGCAGGTGCTCGCTCCCGGTGAGTCCGTGGCCTTCCGCTTCCCCGGCGAGGACGACCGCGCGGTCGCCGTCCGGCTCAAGGACGGAACCCTCGTGGGCTACTCCGCCGTCTGTACGCATCTGGCCTGCGGGGTGCTGTGGCGCGAGGACCGCGGCACCGAGGGCGAGCTGTACTGCCCCTGCCACGAGGGCGTCTTCGACGCCCGTACCGGCGAGGTCACCGCGGGGCCGCCGCCGCGTCCGCTGCCCAAGGTGCTGCTCGTCGAGGAGGCCGACGGGGCCGTGTGGGCGGTGGCCACGGCACGCTCCGGCGAGAGCGAGGAAGCCGCCATGTGCCGGCAGTTCGCCGACAAGCGGCCCGACCTGGCAGCCCGCCTCGGCTGCCCCGCCGCCAAATCCGAGCCGGCCGAGAGGAGCGAGCGGACATGACCCCCGGACCCGCCGATTCCACCGGTCCCACCGATCGCCCCGATCACCCCGATCGCCCCGGGATCCCCGACGGCAACCCGACCCCCGGCTTCGACGGGCGGCCCGGCCCGCACGGCAGCTCCCCCAGCTCCGGCGGGCACGGCGGCTTCGGCGGTGCGCCGGGCCCCGACGGCCTGCCAGCACCCGGCGGGCACTCCGGTCCCGCCGGAGGCTCCCGGCCGGGCGATGGCCCCGACGTTCCCCCGCGGCCCGCGTACACCCCCGGCTCCGCGCAGCGGCGGCTCAACCGGCCGGTCCGCGAGCGCTACCCGCAGATCCGCGCGACCAGCGGCTACGGCGACCCCCGGACCCGGCACACCGGGCCCGGACCGGGTGCGGGCACCGAGCAGGAGCCGGAGCGCTCCGCCAAGCTGACGGCCCGTCTCACGCTCGCGATCACCGTGGTCATCGGCCAGCTGTGGGGGCTCACCGTGGTGGTCAACGAATGGATGCGGGGCAACACCGGCACCGCCTGGTGGGGCGCGGGTTTCCTCTGCCTTTCGTTCCTGGTGGTCCTGGGCATCTGGGCCCTCGACCCGAAGGACCGCTGACCCGGGCCCGGACGGACCCTGGCTCGGATCGTGGCCCGGACCCTGGCCCGGACCGGGCCCCCGCCGTGGCCCCGGGAACGTGGGTGCGAGCCCTGTCGGTCGCGGGGCCCCTGGGCTCCGGCCCGGCGGCCGGGCCGCGGGCGCTCGCGCAACCCGCCGTACCCTGGAGCCATGAGCACCGCCCCCACCCCCGGACCGCGCGACCCGGAAGCAGCGTCCACACCAGCGCCGACTTCAGCGCCGACTTCAGCGCCGGATTCAGCGCCCAAGGAGCGGCCGAAGCCCAAGCCGCGGCTGGTCTTCGACGATCCGCTGGACCAGCAGTCGGCGGACGACACCGACCGCGGGTGGGGCGAACGACCGGCGTCCGCGGGCAGCGCAGCCGACCTGGCACGCTTCCTCGACGAGAAGCCGCCCCACCACATCTGAGCGGTCGAAGCCGGTACCGGTTCTAGAACTCCACGCCCGGGCCGGATCCGGGGCCCGCTCCCGGACCGGTGCCGGGACCGGCACCCGTGCCGGGGCCCGTACCGGGGCCGCGCTGGGAGATCAGGGCGTCGCGGATCTCCTTGAGCACCTCCAGCTCGCTGACCTCCATCGTCTCCTTCACTCCCTGCTGCTGGGCCCGCCGGGCCAGGTACTTGGCCATCGGCAGCACCATCAGGAAGTACACGACCGCGGCGGTGACGAGGAAGCTCAGCAGGGCGCTGAGCACTCCGCCCCAGAGGATCTGAATGCCCGAGTCGCCGGTGCAGGGGGCCTTGAAGCAGGAGCTGTAGTGGTCCAGGTCCTTGGTGCCGAGCGCGCCGACCAGAGGGTTGATCACGCCCTTCACGATCGAGTTCACGATGTTGGTGAACGCGGCGCCGATCACCACGGCGACGGCCAGGTCGATCACGTTCCCGCGCATCAGGAAGGCCTTGAAGCCGGCCAGTACGCCTGTCTTCTCCTCGCTCACCAATGAGCCTTTCTTCGCATGTGCAGGGGGTGGGGCAAACTCCTGCGCCACCTTGGACAGCGCAGCGTCGCGCTGTCCAATCCATGCACGCGTACTGGTGACTTGACCGTTCGCCCGTGCGAATCAGCACAGTGTCACCGCCAGGCGGGACGAGGGGCCGGTGCCCACCAGCACCCGGGCGGTCTCGCGCGGCACGGCGAGCACGATCAGCGCTCCGGCCTCCGGCGTGCCGGTACCCGCTCCCGGGACTCGCTCGACCCGGGCGCCCGTTGCCAGCACCCGGGCCTCCCCGCCGCTCGGCGAGGGCGGGTCGGCGGCGGCGATCACATCGACGAGATCGCCGGGCCTCAGCAGCCGTACGGTCTCCGCGTCCGCGATCCGTACCGGAGCGGACACCACCCGGGCCTCCCGGGCCTCCCGCGCCGGTCCGCGTTCCCGTGGTGCCGGGGCCGCGGGCGGATGCGTACGCTCGGCCGCCTGCGGGCTGGACACCGCGAGGGCGGCCGCCGTGACGGCGAGGCCCGCGGCCACCGCACGGCGGCGCCTGCGCATCGCGCGCCGCAGGGCGTGCTGCCCGCCGCGCACCCGAAGCGGCGGGAAGAACGGCACCCCGCAGGGCTCGGGCGCGGGCGCGGGAGGCAGGAAGGGGCGGGGGCGGGGAGCGGGCGAGGAGGTTGCCGCGGGGACGTGGCCTGCGGGGCCTGTCTGGCCTACAGGGTTCGCGGGGCCTGCCTGGCCTACGGAGTTCGCGGGGCCTGCGAGGTCTGCGGACATGGTGATCACTGCCGATCGTGGAGAGCCTGTGCTGCTCGGTCGCTCCTCACGATCCCCTGCCCCGCGGGATCTCGCCGGGGCCTGTGGACGGCGCCCCGCTTGTGGACAACTCGCTCACCCGGATGGGGAGTTCACCGTCCCGCCAGGCGGTGGGTTCGCAGTCCCCGGCCAGGCGGTGAGCTCACCGTCCCCCCGTCAGGTCACGGCAGTTCGATGCCGAGCTCCCAGCCGTCGTGCGCGTGGGTGCACAGGCAGTCCCGGTCCTCGGTGGCCGGCAGTGCGCCGACCGCGTCGAAGAGGACCTCGCGCAGGCGGGCCACGTTCTCGCCGAACACCTTCAGGACCTCGGCGTGCGAGACGCCCTCGCCGGTCTCGGCGCCCGCGTCCAGATCGGTGACCAGGCTCAACGAGGTGTAGCAGAGCCCGAGTTCGCGGGCCAGGACGGCCTCGGGGTGCCCGGTCATGCCGACCACCGACCAGCCCATCGCCGCGTGCCACGTGGACTCGGCGCGGGTCGAGAAGCGAGGGCCCTCGATGACGACCATCGTCCCGCCGTCCACGGCCTGCCAGCCCCGCCCGTCCGCGGCGGTCAGGGCCGCCTGGCGGCCGCTGGGGCAGTAAGGGTCGGCGAACGTGGTGTGCACGACGTTGGGGACGGAGCCGTCCGGCAGCGGCAGCCCGTCGAAAAAGGTCTGTACGCGCGCCTTCGTGCGGTCCACCAGCTGGTCCGGTACGAGCAGCGTGCCCGGCCCGTACTCGGGGCGCAGCCCGCCGACCGCGCACGGGCCGAGCACCTGGCGCACCCCGACCGAGCGGAGCGCCCACAGGTTGGCGCGGTAGTTGATGCGGTGCGGGGGCAGGTGGTGGCCGCGGCCGTGGCGGGGCAGGAAGGCCACGCGCCGGCCGGCGATCTCGCCGACGAAGAGCGAGTCGCTGGGGGAGCCGTAGGGGGTGTCGACCTGGACCTCGGTGACGTCCTCAAGGAAGGAGTAGAACCCCGAGCCGCCGATGACGCCGATCTCTGCGTTAACCATGGCGGTCACACTAACGGGGTCGAAAACGCGCGAACCCCCGCCGGTGTGGGGCGGGGGTCGAAAACGCGAGGACCCCGCCGTGGTGCGGCGGGGTCCTCACGGGAAGGCTGGGTCAGGCGGCCGGGCTGGCGCTCGACGAGGACGAGCCGGAGCCCGACGACGAGGAGGAGGCCGCGGGCTTGGCGTCCGAGCCGGACGACGTCGAGGTCTTCGACGCCGACGACGAGGCGGGCGAGCTGCTCGACGACGCGCCGCGACTGTCGTTGCGGTAGAAGCCGGAGCCCTTGAAGACGATGCCGACCGCCGAGAACACCTTCTTCAGGCGTCCCTCGCAGTTCGGGCACACGGTCAGGGCGTCATCGGTGAACTTCTGCACCGCCTCAAGGCCCTCGCCGCACGCGGTGCACTGGTACTGGTAGGTCGGCACTTGTCTTCCTCCTGGCACTCTCACTCGATGAGTGCTAACGACGGTCCATAGTGACGTATTCCCCGGGATCAGTCCACCGTGACGGGAACACGGTGACCGACGCCACGCGCCACGGTACGTGCCGCCGGGCGCGGAGTGAGCCGCGAGCGCAGGGCGAGGAGCGTCACCAGGGCCAGCGCGGTGCCCGCCATCGGCACCAGGAATCCGGCCGTCGAGCCATGGGCGTCGGTCAGCCGGCCGGCCACCGTGACCGCGGCGGCCTGGCCGAGCGCGACGGCGCCCGTCAGCCAGGTGAACGCCTCGGTGCGCGAGGTCGACGGGACCAGCGACTCGACCAGCGTGTAGCCGGTGATCAGCGCCGGGGCGATGCACAGGCCGACGATCAGGCCGAGGCCGCCGAGCAGCAGCGCGGACTGCGCCGCCCACAGGCCGGAGGCCGCGATGGTCAGCGCCGCGTAACCGGCGATCAGCCGGGTGCGGGGAGCGGACTTCCAGGCGATGGCTCCGCAGGCGATGCCCGCCAGCATGTTGCCGGCGGCGAAGATGCCGTAGAGGACGCCGTTGATGCCCGGGTTGCCGATCTCCTCGGCGAACGCGGTGAGCGAGACCTGCATGCCGCCGAAGACCGCGCCGATGCCGAGGAAGGCCATCGCCAGGACGCGTACGCCCGGGATGGACAGCGCGGAGGTGTGTTCGGCCTGCTCCAACTCGGCGGCGCTGCGCACCGGCGGCTGGGTGGCGCGGCGGGCCGCGAACAGCAGGCCGCCGACCAGGGTGAGCGAGGCCTCGGCGATCAGGCCGGCCGCCGGGTGCACGCCGGTGCACAGGGCGGTGGCGAGGACCGGGCCGATGACGAAGGTGAACTCGTCCGTCACGGACTCGAAGGCGGCGGCGGTCGCCATCAGGGGCGAGCCGTCGAGCTTGTTCGCCCAGCGGGCCCGCACCATGGGCCCGACCTGCGGGACCGAGGCGCCGGTGGGCACGGCGGCGATGAACAGTGCCCACAGGGGCGCGCCGGCCAGGGCCAGCGCGGTCAGCGTCGAGACCGAGGCCGCGTGGACCAGGACGCCGGGCACCAGGACGGCGCGCTGGCCGAAGCGGTCGGCGAGCTTGCCGCTCTGCGGGGCGAACAGCGCCATGGACACGCCCGTGAAGGCGGCCACCGCACCGGCGCCGCCGTACGAGCCGGTCGTGTGCTGGACCAGGAGCAGGATGCCGATGGTGAGCATCGCGAAGGGCTGCCGGGCGGCGAAGCCGGGCAGGAGGAAGGACAGTGCGCCGGGTGTGCGCAGCAGCCGGCCGTAACCGGGCCGCTTGTCAGAAGTGACCGTGGATGCCACGGCCCCTTGCCTTTCTGCCGCCTGGTAGCGCGCCCCATGCACAGATCTGTGGGTGCGGGCGTTGCCGAGAGCTGTCCTCTTGCGCGGATCTGCGGTAGATGCCGGGGTGCTGCGGGGAGCCCCCGACCGCCATACGGTCGCGCCAGCTCTGCGTCAGGCAGAGTTGGTCGATCAGTGGTGTGCCTTCATGATACAGAGTCCTGGCACTCCGTGCCTACGATTCCGCACGGAGTGCCAACTTTCAGCCTGTGTTTATGCGGCCGACATACGGTTTAACGCCGTGCAACGCGGCTTAATGCGCCGTTCTTCCGGGCTTCGCCTTCTTGCCGGCGTTCCCGGTCCCGTTCTTGGCCGGCTCCCGCGTGCCGCCGGTGCCCAGCCAGCCCGCGAGCTTGCCGCCCTGGCCGACCGCGCGGAGCCGGGCCTCGGCCGCGTCCCGTACCGGATCGGTGGCGACCACCAGGAGTTCGTCGCCCTGGCGCAGCACCGTGGTGGGCCCGGGGACGAAGCTCTTGCCGTCCCGTACGACCAGGGTGACGGCCGCGCCGGGCGGCAGCCGCAGCTCGTGCACCTCGACGCCGTGCATCCGCGACTTCGGCGGGATCGCCACCGACAGCAGATGGCCGCGCAGCCGCTCCAGGGGCGCCGATTCGACGCCGAGGTCGGCGGCCTCGTCGGAGTCCGAGAGCTGGAGCTTGCGGGCCAGCCACGGCAGCGTCGGGCCCTGGATCAGGGTGTAGACGACGACCAGGATGAAGACGATGTTGAAGACCTTCTCGCTGCCGTCGACCCCGGAGACCATGGGGATGGTGGCGAGAATGATGGGCACGGCGCCGCGCAGGCCCGCCCAGGACATCAGGGCCTTCTCCTGCCACGGGATGCGGAACGGCAGCAGGCTCAGCAGTACTTCCAGCGGCCGCGCCACCATGGTCAGGACGAGTCCGATGATGACGGCCGGCCAGAAGTCGGCGGCCAGGTTGTGCGGGGTGACCAGCAGGCCGAGCAGGACGAACATGCCGATCTGGGCGAGCCAGCCGAGTCCGTCCGCGAAGCCGCGGGTGGCCGGCCAGTGCGGCAGCTTGGCGTTGCCGAGCACCATGGAGGCGAGGTAGACCGCGAGGAATCCGGAGCCGTGGGCCATCGCGCCGGCCGCGTAGGCGGACACGGCGATCGCCATCACCGCGATCGGGTAGAGGCCGGAGGCGGGCAGCGCCACGTGGCGCAGTCCGTACGAGCCGAGCCAGCCCACCGCGAGCCCGATGGACGCGCCGATGGCCAGCTCCAGGGCTATCTTCCCGACCAGCATGTACCAGGAGTCGACCGGCCCCGGCGTCGAGAAGGCGACGACCAGGATCACCACGGGGGCGTCGTTGAAGCCGGACTCGGCCTCCAGCACGCCGGTGATGCGCGAGGGCAGCGGCACCTTGCGCAGGACCGAGAAGACGGCCGCGGCATCGGTGGACGACACCACCGCGCCGATGATCAGCGCCTGCCGCCACTCCAGGCCCACCAGGTAATGGGCCCCCGCCGCCGTGACGCCCACGCTCACCGCGACGCCGGCGAGCGACAGCACCACGGCCGCCGGCAACGCCGGTTTGATCTCCTTCCACTTCGTGCCCAGGCCGCCCTCGGCCAGGATCACCACGAGTGCGGCATAGCCGATCACCTGCGTCAGTTCGGCGTCGTTGAACGTGACGTTGAAGATGCCGTCCTGCCCGATGGCGATCCCGATGCCGAGATACAGGAGCAGGCTGGGGAGCCCGCTGCGGGAGGAGATGCGCACCGCCGCGACGGCGATGAGCAGGACGAGCGAGCAGATGAGCAGGAGTTCGTTGAGCTGGTGGACAGTCAGTGGCCGATCCTTCCCCTCAGGTGCCGCCAGGCACCCCCTGAAAATCGTGCATCCCCAAGCGCCTGGTGCGCATCCGGGGACTCCCGGGGCACCACGAATGAAACGTTCCGGCACCCCAAGGTACTTCGTTACCTTACCTAATCTTTGACGCTTTCTTTACGCGAAGGCTCCTCTGAACACCGTCCCGGTACGTGAACGCAGACACCGCGTCAGGGGCTCTCAGCGGCTGCGCCTATGGTTGCTCCCAGCACTCCTGGACCACCCTGCCCCTCGAAGGACAGCGATGCCCGCCACCACAACCGCCCCTTCCGCCGGTACGACGGCCGGCAAGACGAGCAGGAAGAGGGGACGCCGCCTGAGGCTGTTCGTCCTCGTCCTGGTGCTGGCGCTGGTCGCGGGCGTCGCCTACGGCGCGTACTGGGGAGTCAGTACCGTGCGCGCCTCCTTCCCGCAGACCACCGGCACCCTCAAGGTCCCCGGCCTCACCGGTCAGGTCGAGGTCAAGCGCGACGACTACGGCGTCCCGCAGATCTACGCCGACAGCGACGCCGACCTCTTCATGGCCCAGGGCTACGTCCAGGCGCAGGACCGGTTCTACGAGATGGACGTCCGCCGGCACATGACCTCGGGCCGGCTCTCGGAGATGTTCGGCAGCGGCCAGGTCGACACCGACGCCTTCCTGCGCACGCTCGGCTGGCGCAAGGTGGCGCAGCAGGAGTACGACACCAAGCTGTCGCCGGCGACGAAGAAGTACCTCCAGGCCTACTCGGCGGGGGTGAACGCGTACCTCAAGGGCAAGGACGGCAAGGACATCTCCGTCGAGTACGCGGCCCTCAACCTCACCAACGACTACAAGCCCGAGGCCTGGTCGCCGGTCGACTCGGTGGCCTGGCTCAAGGCGATGGCCTGGGACCTGCGCGGCAACATGCAGGACGAGATCGACCGCTCCCTGATGACGAGCCGGCTCAGCCCGCAGCAGATCAAGGACCTGTATCCGGCCTACCCGACGGCCACCCACCGCCCCATCGTCGACGAGGGCTCGTACAGCAAGGCGTCGGGGAAGTTCGACCCCAACCGGGCCGCCAGCGCCTCCGACGGGACCTCGAACACCGCGCAGGGCGCGCTGCAGGGCATGCAGAGCCAGCTCGGCGCGCTGTCCGACACCCTCGACAAGATCCCCTCGCTGCTCGGCCCCAACGGCAGCGGCATCGGCTCCAACTCCTGGGTGGTGTCGGGCCAGTACACGACGACCGGCATGCCGCTGCTCGCCAACGACCCCCACCTCGCGCCGATGATGCCCTCGCTCTGGTACCAGATGGGCCTGCACTGCCGGACGGTCTCCAGCAAGTGCACCTACGACGTGGCGGGTTACACCTTCTCCGGCATGCCCGGCGTGGTCATCGGCCACAACCAGGACGTCTCCTGGGGCTTCACCAACCTCGGCGCCGACGTGACCGACCTGTACCTGGAGAAGATCTCCGGCTCCAACTACCTCTACGACAACCAGGAGAAGCCCCTCGCGACGCGCGAGGAGGTCATCAAGGTGGCCGGCGGGGCCAGCAAGACCATCACCATCCGCGAGACCAACAACGGCCCGCTCGTCTCCGACCGGGACGACGAACTGGGCAAGGTCGGCCAGAAGGCGCCCGTCAACTCGGCGGCCCCCGACCGGGGCACCGGCTACGCGGTCGCCCTGAAGTGGACGGCCCTGGAGCCCGGCAAGTCCATGGACGCCGTCTTCGAGCTCAACCGGGCAAGCGACTTCAAGTCCTTCCGGGCCGCCGCCAAGGACTTCGAGGTGCCCTCGCAGAACCTGATCTACGCCGACACCAAGGGCAACATCGGCTACCAGGCGCCGGGCAGGATCCCGGTGCGCGCGGACGGCGTCGACGGCACCATGCCGGCCCCGGGCTGGGACCCGAAGTACACCTGGAAGAAGAACTACGTCCCGTTCGAGGCGCTGCCCTACGAGTACAACCCCAAGCGGGGCTTCATCGTCACCGCCAACCAGGCCGTGATCGACGAGAAGAAGTACCCGTACCTGCTCACCAAGGACTGGGGCTACGGCACCCGCAGCCAGCGGATCAACGACCTCATCGAGTCGAAGATCAAGGGCGGCGGGAAGATCTCCACCGAGGACATGCAGAAGATGCAGATGGACAACAGCAGCGAGATCGCCGCGCTGCTGACGCCCGCGCTGCTGAAGATCGACGTGTCCGACCCCTCGGTGCGCGAGGCGCAGAAGCTGCTCGAAGGCTGGGACTACACCCAGGAGAACGACTCGGCGGCCGCCGCCTACTTCAACTCGGTGTGGCGCAACGTCCTGAAGCTGGCGTTCGGCAACAAGCTGCCCAAGGAACTGCGTCCCAAGGGCGAGTGCCTGTACGTGACGCCGCCGGCCGGCACCGGCCCGGTCGACGACCCCGACAAGAAGGTCTGGGAGTGCGGCGAGCGCGACGGCGACTCGGCGCAGCCCGACGGCGGCGACCGGTGGTTCGAGGTCGTGCGCAAGATCTTCAACGACCAGAACAACAGCTGGTGGAAGGCGCCCGCCACCCGGCTCGACAAGGCCACCACGACGCGTGACCAGCTGCTCGCACGAGCCATGAAGGACGCCCGCTGGGAGCTGACCGCCAAGCTCGGCAAGGACACCACGACCTGGTCGTGGGGCCGGCTGCACCAGCTGATGCTGAAGAACCAGACCCTCGGCAAGGAGGGTCCGGGCGTGCTCCAGTACATGCTCAACCGGGGCCCGTGGAACCTGGGCGGCGGCGAGGCGGCGGTGGACGCGACCGGCTGGAACGCGGCGAGCGGCGACTACGGCGTCACCTGGGTGCCCTCG
Source organism: Streptomyces sp. CB01201 (assembly GCF_002803085.1). Classification (GTDB taxonomy): domain Bacteria; phylum Actinomycetota; class Actinomycetes; order Streptomycetales; family Streptomycetaceae; genus Streptomyces; species Streptomyces hundungensis. Next base: position 559,956 of record NZ_NNBJ01000002.1, read on the forward strand.
ATGCGGATGGTCGTCAACCTCAAGGACTTCGACAAGTCCAAGTGGATCAACCTCACCGGCGCCTCGGGCCACGCCTACAGCGCGCACTACTCGGACCAGACCGAGAAGTGGGCCAAGGGCGAGCTGCTCGACTGGTCGTTCACCGGCAAGGCGGTCGACGGCTCGACCGTCGACACGCTGAAGCTCACGCCGTAGCCGAGCGGGGCTCACGCCGTAGGACAGCCGCTCACGCGGGAAGGCGCGTCACCCCGTAGGGGGTGACGACAGCCTGTACGGGGTGGTCGTGCGGTTCCTCCGGGACCCGCGCGACCACCTCGTTCGCGTACAGGAGCACCACGAGCGATGGTGCGCGCCCCGACGCCTCGACGCGGGCCAGGACCCGGTCGTAGGAGCCGCCGCCCCGGCCCAGGCGCATACCGCGCGCGTCCACGGCGAGGCCGGGCAGGAGCACCGCGTCCGCGGCCGTCACGGCGTCCGGGCCCAGGCGTTCGCCGTCCGGTTCGAGCAGCCCGCGCCCGGCCGGACGCAGGTGTTCGGGGCCGGCGTAGGGGGCCCAGTCCAGGTCGTTGTCCGGGAGCAGCACGGGGAGCAGCACGCGGACGCCCCGGGCGTGCAGGGCGTGCACCAGGGCGCGGGTGCCGGGTTCGCTGCCCACCGAGACATAGGCGGCCACCGTGCCGGCGGCGGCGAGTTCGGGCAGGGCCAGGGCGCGGTCGGCCAGCGCGAGCGACGCGGTCAGGAGCTCGTCGGCGGTCAGCCGCTTCCTGGCGTCGAGCAGGGTCCGCCGCAAGACCGCCTTTTCGGACATGTGATCACTCACCGTACTTCTGCCGACCCCTCAAATGTGTGCGAAAGAGAACGAATTCACCGGAGGACAATCTCCCGCACATACGCAGCGGATAGGGTGCCCGCATGACTCAGTCGCCCCCACGGATCACCAAGGCTGTCATCCCCGCCGCCGGGCTCGGCACCCGGTTCCTTCCGGCCACGAAGGCCACCCCGAAGGAGATGCTGCCGGTGGTGGACAAGCCGGCCATTCAGTACGTGGTGGAGGAGGCGGTGGCGGCGGGCCTGTCGGACGTCCTGATGGTCACCGGGCGCAACAAGCGTCCCCTGGAGGACCACTTCGACCGCAACTACGAGCTGGAGTCGGCGCTGACCCGCAAGGGCGACGCGGACCGGCTCGCCAAGGTGCAGGAGTCCAGCGACCTCGCGACCATGCACTACGTGCGCCAGGGCGACCCCAAGGGCCTCGGGCACGCGGTCCTGTGCGCGGCCCCGCACGTGGGCAGCCAGCCCTTCGCGGTGCTCCTCGGCGACGACCTGATCGACGCCCGCGACCAGCTGCTCTCGCGGATGGTGGAGATCCAGGAGCACGAGGGTGGCAGCGTGATCGCGCTCATGGAGGTCGACCCCGAGCAGATCCACCTCTACGGCTGCGCGGCCGTCGAAACCACCGCCGAGAGCGATGTCGTACGGGTCACCGGGCTCGTCGAGAAGCCCGAGGCGTCCGAGGCGCCCTCCCACCTCGCCGTGATCGGCCGTTACGTCCTGGACCCGGCCGTCTTCGACGTGCTGCGCACCACCGCGCCCGGCCGCGGCGGCGAGATCCAGCTGACCGACGCGCTCCAGCAGATGGCCGCGGACGAGTCGATCGGCGGCCCCGTGCACGGCGTCGTCTTCAAGGGCCGTCGCTATGACACCGGCGATCGCGGAGACTATCTCCGAGCCATTGTCAGACTGGCGTGCGAACGTGAAGACCTGGGCCCCGACTTCAAGGCCTGGCTTCGCCGGTACGTCACCGAGGAGATGTAGGCCCCCCGTGAGCAACACGATCTGGTCGGTGGACGAGCACCTGGACGACATCCTCGCCGCGGTCCGGCCGCTCGATCCCATCGAGCTGCAACTGCCCGACGCCCAGGGCTGCGTCCTGGTCGAGGACGTCACGGTGCCGGTCGCCCTGCCGCCCTTCGACAACAGCTCGATGGACGGGTACGCGGTGCGCGTCGCCGATGTCGCGGGGGCCAGCGAGGAGTTCCCCGCCGTGCTCACCGTGATCGGTGATGTGGCGGCGGGCACCGAAGAGCTGCCCACCGTGGGCCCCGGCCAGGCCGCCCGGATCATGACGGGTGCCCCGCTGCCGCCCGGCGCCGAGGCCGTCGTCCCGGTCGAGTGGACCGACGGCGGGACCGGCCGGGGCGCCGCCACCGGCATGCGTCCGGCGGGCCAGGCCCCCGAGGGGGCCAGCGGCGAGGTGCGGGTGCACCGGGGCGCCGAGTCCCGCGCCCATGTCCGGGCGCGCGGCAGCGACGTCCGGGCGGGCGACCTCGCGTTGCGGGCCGGCACCGTGCTCGGACCGCCCCAGATCGGGCTGCTCGCCGCGATCGGCCGCGGCACCGTGACCGTACGGCCGCGCCCGCGCGTGGTGGTGCTCTCCACCGGAAGCGAACTGGTGCAGCCCGGCGAGCAGTTGGGCCAGGGCCAGATCTACGACTCCAACAGCTTCGCCCTGGCGGCCGCCGCCAAGGACGCGGGTGCCATCGCCTACCGGGTCGGCGCGGTCACCGACGACGCGGCGGTGCTGCGCGACACCATCGAGGATCAGCTGATCCGCGCCGACCTCCTGGTCACCACCGGTGGGGTCAGCGTCGGGGCGTACGACGTCGTCAAGGAGGCGCTGTCCTCGGTGGGCGACGCGGACGTGCCGGGCAGCGGCATCGACTTCCGCAAGCTGAAGATGCAGCCCGGCAAGCCCCAGGGCTTCGGCTCGATCGGCCCCGACCACACCCCGCTGCTCGCCCTGCCCGGCAACCCGGTGTCCTCCTACGTCTCCTTCGAGCTGTTCGTACGCCCCGCGATCCGCACCCTGATGGGCCTGCCCGACGTCAACCGGCCCACCGCGCGCGCCGTCCTGAAGGCCGACAAGGCGCTGTCCTCGCCCGCCGACCGGCGCCAGTTCCTGCGCGGCAGCTACGACGCGGAGGCAGGCACCGTCAGCCCCGTGGGCGGCTCCGGATCGCATCTGATCGCGGCGCTCGCGCTGGCCGACTGTCTCATCGTGATCCCCGAGGAAGCCACCTCCGCGGAGCCCGACAGCGAGGTGGAAGTGGTCCTGCTCGGCTGACCGGCGGCCGGTGGGGGTACGGTGTCTGCCCACAGAAGCCGTACCGGGAGCGCCACCGAATGAGTTCGACGCAAGGCAGGCTCACGCACATCGACGAGGCGGGTGCGGCCCGCATGGTCGACGTCTCCGAGAAGGACGTCACCGCACGCACCGCCCGCGCGAGCGGACGCGTCCTCGTCTCGCCGCGCGTGGTGGAACTCCTGCGCGGCGAGGGCGTACCGAAGGGCGACGCGCTGGCCACCGCCCGGATCGCCGGGATCATGGGAGCCAAGCGCACGCCCGACCTCATCCCGCTCTGCCACCCCCTCGCCGTGTCCGGAGTGAAGCTCGACCTGGCGGTCGCCGACGACGCGGTGGAGATCCTCGCGACGGTGAGGACCACCGACCGCACGGGCGTCGAGATGGAGGCCCTGACCGCGGTGTCGGTGGCGGCGCTCACCGTCGTCGACATGGTCAAGGCCGTCGACAAGGCCGCCGTCATCACCGACATCCGGGTCGAGGAGAAGACCGGCGGCAAGTCCGGCGACTGGAACCGGCCCGAGGGGGCGGCCGGCGGCGAGTCCGGCGACCGCAACCGGCCCGAGGCGGCCGGAGCATGACGCCCCCTCAGCCCGCCGCGACCCCGCCGCGGCCCGGACCGCAGGCCGCGGTGCCGTTCCCGCCGGGCGGCGAAGCGCTCGGCGACGCACTGCGCGCGCCGTACGCGGCGCTCGTCGTGACCGCCTCCAACCGGGCCTCGGCCGGGGTGTACGCCGACACCGGCGGGCCGCTGCTCGCGGGCGGCCTCGCCTCGATCGGCTTCGCCGTGGACGGGCCGCTCGTGGTGCCGGACGGCGCTCCCGTGGAGCAGGCGCTGCGGGCCGGGACGGCAGCCGGATACGACGTGATCGTCACCACCGGCGGCACGGGCCTTTCGCCCACCGACCGCACGCCCGACGCGACCCGGTCCGTCATCGACTACGAGGTCCCCGGCATCCCCGAGGCCATCCGTGCCGAGGGCCTCGCCAAGGTCCCCACCGCCGCCCTCTCCCGGGGCCTGGCCGGAGTGGCCGGCCGCACCCTGATCGTCAACCTGCCGGGATCCACCGGCGGCGTACGCGACGGAATCGCCGTCCTGGAGCGGATCCTGCGGCACGCCGTGGACCAGATCCGCGGCGGCGACCACCCCAGACCCGCGGGGAGCCCGAGCTGAACGTTCCTTCCTGGCCGGTCGAGCTGGCGGAGGGCGATGTGGTCCTCCGCCCCATAAAGCTGCGCGACCAACGGGCCTGGCGCGAGGTCAACCGGCGCAACCGCGACTGGCTGCGGCCCTGGGAGGCGACCATCCCGCCGCCCGCGCCCGGCGCGCCCTTCGCACAGCGCCCCACCTACCGGCAGATGGTCCGCCATCTGCGCGGCGAGGCCAACGCGGGCCGCATGCTGCCGTTCGTCATCGAGTACCAGGGGCAGCTGGTGGGCCAGTTGACGGTCGCCGGGATCACCTGGGGCTCGATGTGCTCGGGCCACGTCGGGTACTGGGTGGACCGCGAGGTGGCGGGCCGCGGGGTGATGCCGACCGCCGTCGCGCTCGCCGTCGACCACTGCTTCCGCGCGGTCGGTATGCACCGCATGGAGGTGTGCATTCGCCCGGAGAACGGGCCGAGCCGGCGGGTGGTGGAAAAGCTCGGTTTCCGCGAGGAAGGGCTGCGCCCGCGCTATCTCCACATCGACGGTGCCTGGCGCGATCACCTGGTGTACGCGCTCACCGCGGAGGAAGTCCCCGACGGGCTGCTCGCCCGGTGGCGGCGGGCCCGGCAGTCCCATCACGGAAAATAAAATAAACGTTCGAATTTGATCGCGATTGGCTCGCCGTCTATCGACGACAGGACGTCGAACGACCATCGAACGATCTGAGAAATCACAAAAAAAGCCGGTGATATCAGCCAGATCGTGCGACACACCGGCTCAATTGGCGTATCCCCGCGCGCCCATCCCTCTACGGTGTGGTGTGTGAGCAGCAGCGGCCTCATTTACGCAGTCATCGTCGGGGCCTGGGCCGCCTACTTGGTGCCGATGTGGCTCCGCAGGCAGGACGAGCTCAACGAGGCGCGTCCGACGGAACGCTTCAGCACCGCCATCCGGCTCCTGTCCGGACGGTCGGCCATGGAGCGCCGGTACGCCAAGGAGCTGCGCCAGCGGGCCACCGAGGAGGCATCCGCCGAGGCGGGACCCGGGACCCCTCCGGACGCCTTGACCGAACCCCTCGACACCCCGGGGGAGTCCACCGGCGCCCGGCACTCCGTCGTGCCCCCGGCCCGCTCCCAGCGCCCCGCGCGCCCGGAGCCGCACCCCGAGCAGCCGGCCGAGCGCCAGGAGCGCCCGCGCCCCACGAACGCGGCCTCCGCGGAGCGCGCCCGGCGCGCCCAGCGCAGCGCGGTGCTCGCCCGGCGCCGGCGCACCACCGTCGTGCTCTTCCTCGCCTTCACGCTCGGCGCGGTCGTCGCGGCGGTCGGCGGGCTCGGCTTCCTGTGGGCACCGGCCGTGCCGGCCGCCCTGCTCAGCGCGTACATCGTGCATCTGCGCGTCCAGGAGCGGCGGCGCTTCGCCTTCACCATGGACCGCCGCCGCGCGGAGGCCGCCGCCCAGCGGCTGCGCGAGAGCCGGCCGCGCGCCCGGGCCACCGCGCCGGGCGTCGAGGCCGACGACGAACCCGACGCCCACCACCCGGCCCCCGTGCCCGAACCCGTACCGGCTCCCGCACTGTCCCCGCAGGAGGCCGGGCGGCGCGCGCTCGTCGAGCAGACCGACCACCAGGAGTGGGTGGACCAGCAGCGCGAGCGCGGTCCCGAACGCGGCGCGAGCTGGGAGCCGGTGCCGGTCCCGCTGCCGACGTACGTCACCGCGCCGGTCGCCCCGCGTGCCACCGGCAGCATCGACCTTGGCGCCCCGGACACCTGGTCCTCGGCGCGCTCCTCGACGGCGGAGCCCACCCCGGCCCCGCCCACCGCGGAGCCGCCGCCCAGACAGCGCTCGGGCCCAAGTAGCCGTCGTACGCCGCTCTTCGACCAGTACGCGGACGACGACCGGCCCCGCGCGGCCAACGAATGACCCCCTCTCACTGACCAGCGAGGAACCGATTTCCGAGCACCCTCTTCCGGGTGCTAAGGTTTCACTCGTTGCAAGGGCCTGTGGCGCAGTCCGGTAGCGCACCTCGTTCGCATCGAGGGGGTCAGGGGTTCGAATCCCCTCAGGTCCACAACAACAACGAGATCCCGTCCGATCATCACGATCGGGCGGGATCTTCGTCGTTTCAGGAGTGGGCGAGCCGCTTCGCGAAGCAGCGGCTCGTGTCGTAGGTGCGGTAGTGGCCGAACTTCTCGCAGGGTTCGTAGCCCGTCGAGGCGTACAGGGTGATGGCCTCGGGCTGTTTGATGCCCGTCTCCAGGACCATGCGGGTGCGGCCGGCCGCGCGGGCGTCGGCTTCCAGGGCGGCCAGGATGCGGCGGGCGAGGCCCCGGCCTCTGGCGTCGGGGACGACGTACATCCGCTTCAGTTCGGCGTCGCCGTCGCGGTAGTTCTCCTCGTTGGCGTCCTGGCTGCGCCAGCCGCCGGTCGCCACGGGGCGGCCGGCGGGGTCGTAGGCGATCAGGTACAGGCCGCGCGGGGGTGCGAACATCGCGGCGTCCAGGGGTGTGATGTCGCCCTCGTCCCCGTAGCGCTCGGCGTATTCGAGCTGGACCTGGTCGTTGAGGGTGACGGCATCGGGATGGTCGTAGCCGCGTTGCTGGATAATCATGCGATATAGCGTACTTCTATGCGGGCGGTGGGTGATGCCCGGTCGGTAGGGTGCCGGGATGCTCACTGTGACCTCTGTGAATGTAAACGGGCTGCGCGCCGCCGCCAAGAAGGGCTTCGTGGAGTGGCTCGCGGAGACCGGGGCGGATGTGATCTGCCTCCAGGAAGTACGGGCCGAGCCGCACCAGCTGCCCGCCGAGGCCGGCGCCCCCGAGGGCTGGTTCGCCGTGCACGCGCCGGCCGCCGCCAAGGGCCGGGCCGGGGTGTCCCTGCTCACCCGGCGCGAGCCGGACCGGGTGCGGACCGGATTCGGGAGCGCGGAGTTCGACGGCAGCGGGCGCTATGTCGAGGCGGATCTGCCCGGCGTGACCGTGGCCTCCCTCTATCTGCCCTCCGGCGAGGTCGGCACCGAGCGGCAGGACGAGAAGATCCGCTTCATGGCGGAGTTCCTGGAGTACCTCAAGGAGCTGAGGGTGCGGGCCGCCGCCGACGGGCGCGAGGTCGTGGTCTGCGGCGACTGGAACATCGCCCACCAGGAGGCGGACCTTAAGAACTGGAAGGGCAACAAGAAGAACTCCGGCTTCCTGCCCGAGGAGCGGGAGTGGATGACCCGGGTCTTCGACGCGGCGGACGGCGGCTACGTCGACGTGATGCGCGCGCTGCACCCGGACGTGGAGGGGCCGTACTCGTGGTGGTCCTACCGCGGCCGTGCCTTCGACAACGACGCGGGCTGGCGGATCGACTACCAGGTCGCCACTGCGGGGCTGGCCGGGCGGGCGGTGAAGGGGTTCGTAGAGCGGGCCGCGACGCACGGCGAGCGGTGGAGCGACCACGCGCCGGTCACGGTGGTCTACGAGCTCTAGCCCCGCGAGCGTTCGGGCCAGGGCCAGGGCCAGGGTCAGGGCCAGGGCCAGGGTCAGGGTCAGGGCCAGGGCCAGGGCTTAGGGTCCAGGACCAGGGCTCAGGGCTCCTGGGACAGGCGGCGGTCCAGGGCCAGGGACAGTTCCGCGTCCACCACGGCCTTGGCCAGCGGGCGCATGCGTTCGGCGTCCTTCTCCGAGGTGTGCGTGTGCAGCAGGTCGGTGAACAGGGCGGCCAGGGCGTCCGCGTGCTCGCGGACCTCGCGTGCCGCCGCGAGCACCGCCGCCAGCGGCACCCCCGCGCGGACCAGTGAGGCCGAGACGTCCAGGAGGCGGCGGCTGATGTGGACGATCTCCTCGCCCGACACGGCGAGATAGCCGAGGTCGAGGGCCGCCGCCAGATTCTCCGGGGTGACCTCGCCCGCGAAGTGGTCCGCGAGCGCCTGCGGGGTCAGGCGCACCGGGGTCTCCTCGGTGGGCTCGACCAGGCCGAGCTCTTCGCCGGCGTCGCGGCCCGACTCGAAGGCGGAGGTCAGGTCGGCGATGCCGGACAGGGTGTGGCCGCGCTCAAGCAGCGCCGAGATCGTCCGGAGCCGGGCCAGGTGGTGGTCGTCGTACCAGGCGATCCGGCCCTGGCGGCGCGGCGGCGGGATCAGTCCGCGCTCGCGGTAGAAGCGCAGGGTGCGTTCGGTGATGCCGGCCTCCCGGGCCAGCTCCGCCATGCGGTACTCGCGGACGCCCGGATCGCCGTTACCTGCCTGGTCTGCTGCCACGGGCCTCAGCCTATGCGGTGCCCGAGGGCTTGTACCGGCGGTAACTTTCCCCGTCCGCACCCCTACCGCTCGGTATGCGACTGCTCTACGCTCCCAACAGTGCCAGTGATTGCTGGCAACATTGCGGGACCGACCGTGGAGGCGGTGGCATGGCCAAGCACGAGCATGTACGTGTGGCGGTGATCGGCTCGGGGTTCGGCGGCCTCGGCGCGGCGGTGCGGCTGCGCCGCGAGGGGATCACCGACTTCGTCGTCCTGGAGCGGGCCGGCTCGGTCGGCGGCACCTGGCGCGACAACAGCTACCCGGGGTGCGCCTGCGACGTGCCCTCGCACCTGTACTCCTTCTCCTTCGCGCCGAACCCCGACTGGCCGCGCACCTTCTCCGGCCAGGAGCACATCCGCGCCTACCTCGAACACGTCACCGACACCTTCCGGCTGCGCCCGCACATCCGCCTCGACCACGAGGTGCTGATGATGCGCTGGGACACCGAGCAGCTGTGGTGGGAGATCGAGATCGCGGGCGGCAGGACGCTGACCGCCGATGTCGTCGTCTCCGCCACCGGGCCGCTCTCCGACCCCAAGATGCCGCAGATCCCCGGGCTCGACACCTTCCCCGGCAAGGTCTTCCACTCCGCGCGCTGGGACCACGACTACGACCTGCGCGGCAAGCGCGTCGCGATGGTCGGCACCGGCGCCTCGGCCATCCAGATCGTGCCCGCCATCCAGCCCGAGGTCGCGAAGCTCACCCTCCTCCAGCGCACGCCGCCGTGGGTCATGCCCCGAATGGACCGTGGAATCACGGGAGTTGAACGCTGGCTGCACCGCCAGCTGCCCTTCACCGGCGCCGCCCGCCGCGGACTCCTGTGGGGCATCAGGGAGTTGCAGGTCAGCGCGTTCACCAAGCGGCCGAACGAGCTAGGTCTCGTCGAGTCCCTTGCCAAGTCCAACATGGCCCGTGCCATCAAGGATCCGGCGCTGCGGGCGAAGCTGACCCCGGACTACCGCATCGGCTGCAAGCGGATCCTGCTGTCCAGCACGTACTATCCGGCGCTCGCCAAGAGCAACGTGGACGTCGTCGCCTCCGGGCTCGCCGAGGCGCGCGGCTCGACCGTCGTCGCCGCCGACGGCACCGAGACCGAGGTCGACGCGATCATCTTCGGCACCGGGTTCCACGTCACGGACATGCCGATCGCCGACCGGGTCGTCGGCGCCGAGGGGCACACGCTCGCCGAGTCGTGGAAGGACGGCATGCAGTCGCTGCGCGGCGCGACCGCCGCCGGGTTCCCCAACTGGATGACCATCATCGGCCCCAACACGGGCCTCGGGAACTCCTCGATGATCCTGATGATCGAGTCCCAGCTCAACTACATGGCCGACTACCTGCGGCAGTTGAACGTGCTCGGCGGGCGCACCGCGCTCGCCCCCCGCCCGTCCGCCGTCGGCGCCTGGAACCGGCAGGTGCAGGAGCGCATGAAGCGGACCGTGTGGAACACCGGCGGCTGCACCAGCTGGTACCTCGACGCCAACGGCCGCAACACCACCGCCTGGCCGGGCACCACCGGCGAGTTCCGCCGGCTGACGCGCGAGGTGGACCTGGGGGAGTACGAGGTCGTACGGGCCCGGGCGGCCGAGGCGGCGTCCGCGCTCGGCGCCGCGGCCGAGGAAGCGGCGGTGTCCGCGTGAGCCGGGCCGGGGCCGGGGCCGTGCGGCACGGCGTGTACGCGCCGCCCGCGCCCGACCGGGTCCTGACCGCGCGCTCCGCCGACGGCAGCCCCCTGCACGTCGAGGTGCACGGGCCCACCGACGCGCCCGCCGTCGTCCTCGCGCACGGCTGGACCTGCTCGACCGCGTTCTGGGCCGCGCAGATCCGGGCCCTTGCCGGGGAGTGCCGGGTCATCGCCTACGACCAGCGCGGCCACGGGCGTACGGCCGCGGCCGAGGTCTGTTCCACCGACGCGCTCGCCGACGACCTCGAAGCGGTGCTCGCCGCGACGCTGGCGCCCGGGGAGCGGGCCGTGCTCGCCGGACACTCCATGGGCGGCATGACCCTCATGGCGGCCGCCGGACGCCCGGGCCTGCGTGAGCACGCGGCGGCCGTCCTGCTGTGCAGCACCGGCGCGTCCCAGCTCGTCGCCGACTCGCGGGTGGTGCCGATACGGGCCGGGCGGCTGCGGACCGGGCTCACCCGGCGGGTCCTGGGATCCGGCGCGCCGCTCGGGCCGGTCACGCCACTCGCCAAGAAGGTCCTGCGGTACGCGACGATGGGGCCCGGGGCCGCCCCGGACAAGGTCGAGGCGTGCGCCCGCATCGTGCACGCCTGCCCGCGCGATGTCCGCCAGGCCTGGTCCCATGTCCTGGCCGAGCTCGAACTGGGCGTAAGGGTGAGGGAGTTGGCAATGCCGACGGCTGTGGTGTGCGGCAGTGCGGACCGGCTCACGCCGCCCGTGCACGCGCGCCGGCTCGCGGCCGTGCTGCCCGACTGCCGCTCGCTCGACGTGCTCACCGGCGTCGGGCACATGACGCCCATCGAGGCACCCGCATTCATCACCGAGAAGATCCGCGCGCTGGTGGCCGAGCATCTCGCCGCCCCGGCCGCCGTCGACGCCGAGGAGCGTGCCGTATGAGCAGGGTCAGTCTTGAGGGACAGGTCGCGGTCGTCACGGGCGCGGCCCGTGGTGTCGGGGAACTCCTCGCGCGCAAGCTGTCGGCGCGCGGCGCCAAGGTCGCGCTCGTCGGCCTCGAACCGGACGAGCTGAAGCGGGTCGCGGCGCGGCTGCACAGCGAGGCCGAGTCCTGGTATGCGGACGTCACCGACCACGAGGCGATGGCGCGGGTCGCGGTCGAGGTGAAGGAGCGGTTCGGGAAGGTCGACATCGTCGTCGCCAACGCGGGGGTCGCCTCCGGGGGGCCGTTCGTCGACTCCGACCCCGAGGCCTGGCGCCGGGTCATCGAGGTCAACCTCATCGGCGGCGCGGTCACCGCGCGGGCGTTCCTGCCGGTCCTGATGGAGTCCCGCGGCTACTTCCTCCAGATCGCCTCGCTCGCGGCGATCACGCCGGCGCCGATGATGACGGCGTACTGCGCGTCCAAGTCCGGGGTCGAGGCGTTCGCGCACAGCCTGCGCGCGGAGGTCGGCTACAAGGGGGTGCGGGTCGGGGTCGGGTATCTGTCGTGGACCGACACGGACATGGTGCGGGGGGCGGACCAGGACGAGGTGATGCGCGAGCTGCGCTCGCGGCTGCCGTGGCCCTCGAACCGGACGTATCCGCTCGGGCCCGCGGTCGACCGCATCGTGGCGGGGATCGAGCGGCGGTCCTCGCACGTGTACGCGCAGTGGTGGTTGCGCGGGATGCAGTCCGTGCGGGGGTATTTGCCGGGGGTGATCGGGGCGGTGGGGCAGCGGGAGATGCGGCGGTTCGAGCCGCGGCTCGGGTCGGTGTCGCGGGGTCTTGTCGGGGCGGGGGGCTCCGCCGACGAACAGTCCCGGGCCACCCGCCCGGCGCGGCCCTGAGCTCCCCGACCCCGGGGGATTTGCCCACCCGCCCGCCCCTTGCCCGGGGTTGGTTGGTTCCGGGCCCTTGGGGGCTCCGCCCCCAGACCCCCGTTCGCGCCTGAACGGCGCTCGTCCTCAAACTCCCCCAAGGCCTCAAGGGCCAGGGGGGACCCCCATGACGGGCTGAAATGCCCGGTGCGGGCCGGCACCAGTACCGCTAGGGGCGCGGGGAACTGCGCGAGAAGCGAGCACGGTCCGCAGGCGAGAACGGGTTTCAGGGGGCGCGGGGAACTGCGCGGACGCCCCGGGGGCCCGCACCCGAACGCGGCGCTGCCAAGGGTCCCGCCCCGCCGCCGGCGGGAAAGGGGAACCGGGGTGGCCCCGGGTCAGAAGGCTCTCGGGGGGAGTTTGGGGCGTTGGCGGTTGGGGGTTGTGGTGTAGCCGGGTGGGGTCGACGCGGGGTGCAGGGCCAGCAGGTCCAGGGCCAGTTGGACCGCGTCGTCCAGCTGGGCGTGCCGGCCCTCCGCCCAGTCCAGGGGGGTGCGCAGGATCTCCAGATCCGGCTCCACCCCGTGGTTCTCCACCCCCCACCCGTACTCGTCGAACCACGCCGCGTTCATCGGGACGGTGATGACCGTGCCGTCGCCGAGGACATGACGGCCCGTCATGCCGACCACCCCGCCCCACGTGCGCTGGCCCACCACGGGGCCGAGCTTCAGGAGCCGGAACGCCGCCGTGATCATGTCGCCGTCCGACGACGTCGCCTCGTCGGCGAGGGCAACCACCGGCCCCCGTGGGGCACTTGACGCGTACGAGACCGGCGCCGCGTTGCGCGTCAGGTCCCAGCCGAGGATGCGGCGGGTCAGCTTCTCCACCACCAGCTCGCTGATGTGGCCGCCCGCGTTGCCGCGTACGTCCACGATCAGGGCGGGGCGGCTGACCTCCAGGCGCAGATCGCGGTTGAACTGGGCCCAGCCCGAGCCGCCCATGTCGGGGATGTGCAGATAGCCGCACTTTCCGCCGCTCAACTCCCTTACCACCTCTCGCCGTTTGGCCACCCAGTCCTGGTAGCGCAGCGGGCGTTCGTCCACGAGGGGGACCACCGCCACCCGGCGCGAGCGGCCCTCGCCCTCGCTGGGGCGGAAGGTCAGCTCGACCGTCGTGCCGCCCGCGCCCGCGAGCAGCGGGAAGGGGCCGGCGACCGGGTCGACCGGGCGGCCGTCCACATGGGTCAGGACCGCGCCCTCGCGGATGCCGGCGCCCGCCAGCGGGGAGCGGGCCTTGGAGTCGGACGAGTCGCCCGGCAGGATGCGGCGGATCTGCCAACTCCCGTCCCGGCAGACCAGGTTGGCTCCGAGAAGCCCCTGGGCGCGCTGGTAGTGCGGGGGGCCCTCGTTGCGGCGGGCGGCGGTGACGTACGCGTGCGAGGTGCCCAGTTCGCCCAGTACTTCGCGCAGCAGGTCCGCGAACTCGTCGGGGGAGGTGACCCGTTGGACCAGCGGCCGGTACTGGTCGAGGACGGCCGGCCAGTCGATGCCGCACATCTGGGGTTCCCAGAAGTACGCGCGGATGACGCGGCCCGCCTCGTCGAAGGCCTGGCGCCACTCCAGGGCCGGGTCGACGTCGTGCAGGATGCGGCGCAGGTCCAGGTAGACCGTCGAGTCGCCGTCACCGGATTCGGTGGAGGGCACCGCGCGCAGCTCGCCCTCGTCCACCACGACCAGCCGGCTGCCGTCTCCGCTGACCGCGAAGTAGTCGAGGTGGTCGACGAGTTCGGTCCTGCGGGCCTTGGCGATGTTGAAGTGCTCCAGGGTGGGGCGGCCCGAGGTGTCGGCCGGGTTGGCGAAGGTCTCGCCGAGCGCGCCCGAGATGGGCCAGCGCAGCCAGACCAGGCCGCCGCCCGAGACCGGGCAGAGGGCCGAGTACTTGGAGGCGGAGACCGGGAACGGGGTGACCCGGCTCTCCAGGCCCTCCACCTCCACCGTGACCGTGCCGTCGCCCGAGTCGTCCAGCGGGTCCATACCGCCCGCCGCCGGCCGGCCGTCCGGTGAGAGCGCGAACGGTGAGGGCGTCGCCGAGGAGAGCGGCACCAGATAGGGGCGGCAGCCGAGCGGGAAGGACAGGTCGCCGGTGTGCACGTCGTAGACCGGGTCGAAGCCGCGCCAGGACAGGAACGCCAGATAGCGGCCGTCGCTGGTGAACACCGGGTTCTCGTCCTCGAAGCGGCCGTTGGTGACGTCCACGACCGTGCGGCCGCCGGGCCCCGCGATCCGGGCCATCTTGATCTGGCGCAGCGAGCGCCCGATGCCCGGGTGCGACCAGGTCAGCCAGGCCCCGTCGGGCGAGAAGGCGAGGTCGCGGACGGGTCCGTTGACCGAGCGGATCAGCTCGGTGACCTCGCCGGTGGACTCCTCCGTCACATCGATGAGCAGCAGCCGGCCGTCGTTCGCGGCGATCGCCAGGCGCTCGCCCTCCGGGTCGGACACCATCTCCTGCACCCGGCCGAGCTCGCCCGCCGCCAGGCGCCGCGGCTCGCGCTCGCCGCTGGCGCGCGGCAGGAAGGCGATCTCGACCGCGTCCTCGCCGTCCGCGTCCGTGACGTAGGCGACCTGGCCGTTGCCGCCCAGCATCTCCGGCAGCCGCACCCGCACCCCCGGGGTGTCGGCGATGGTGCGGGCCGGGCCGTCGCGGTGGGTGAGCCAGTACAGGCTGCCGCGCACCACGACGGCACTGGCCCGGCCGGTGGTGTCCACGGACAGCGCGTCGACGTGGTTGGCGGCCGGCACCTGGTAGCTGCGCCGCCCGGCGCGCGGCCCGCCGAGCCGTACGTCCAGCCTGCGCGGCACCGAGTCCGGGGTGAGCGCGTCCACGATCCACAGGTCGCCCGCGCACTGGTAGACCACCCGGCGGCCGTCGCTGGAGGCGTGCCGGGCGTAGAAGGCGTCGTGGTCGGTGTGCCGGGTCAGGTCGCCGCCGTCGGGCAGGCAGGAGTACAGGTTGCCGACGCCCTCGTGGTCGGAGAGGAAGGCGATGCGGCCGCCGACGAACATCGGTGAGTCGAGGTGGCCGCCGATGTCGGGGAGCAGCCGCTCGCCGTGCAGCCACAGGCGCCCGGTCGCGCCGCCGCGGTAGCGCTTCCAGGCGGCCGGCTCGTGCGGGGGTTTTCCGGTGAGCAGCAGAGTGCGCCGCTCGCCCTCGACATCGGTGACGGCGATGTCGGAGACCGGGCCCCAGGGCAGCTTTCCGCCGGGGGAGCCGTCGGTGGGCACGCTGTAGGCCCAGGAGAAGTACGAGAACGGCTGGCCGTGCGAGGACACCGCGAGGATGTCGCCGTCGGGCGTCCAGCCGCACACCCGGGCGTCGGAGGACCCCCAGTAGGTGAGCCGGCGGGCAGGACCGCCGGCCACCGGGGCCAGATGGATCTCCGGGTCGAGGCTGCGCCAGGTCGTGTACGCGATGCGGCTGCCGTCGGGCGAGAAGCGGGGATGGCCGACCTTGGTGCGGTCGACCGTGACCCGCCAGGCGCGCGAGGGGCTGTGCCCGGCCGGCACCAGCGGGGCGACCCACAGGTCGTCCTCGGCGGCGAAGCAGAGCAAGTCGTCGTGCAGATGCGGGAACCGGAGGTACGCGGCGTCGTCACTCACCCCCCAATGCTTTCCGCGGGGAGGGGGCGCGGCAACTTGTGGGAGGGGTTTATTCCGCTCCCGATTCTGTTCCTGTCGCTTTCCGCGCGCTCCGGTGCGCGCTTCCCGGGCACGCGTTTGACGCGTACTTATCCCGTTCCGACACCTGTGGTCGACGACACAAGCGAAACGGTTCCGTTTCGCTTCGGGGCGGAGTTACCTTCGTACGGTACGAAGAAGGAGAGGAGGTCGATCATGGCGGGCAGGCTCACCCCGGAACGCGAGGCGGAGCTCTACGAAGCCGTGCTCGACCTGCTGCGCGAGGTCGGTTACGACGCCCTCACCATGGACGCCGTCGCCACCCGCACCCGCTCCAGCAAGGCCACCCTCTACCGCCAGTGGGGGAGCAAGCCCGAGCTGGTCGCACGGGCGCTGCGGCACAACAAGCCGGTCAGTCTCGCCGAGATCGACACCGGTTCGCTGCGCGGCGACTTCCAGGCGATGGTCGCCCGCGAGGACGACTGCCAGATGGAGAAGGACTCCGCGCTGATGCGGGGTCTGATGCGGGCCGTCCATGACAATCCCGAGCTCCACAAGGCGCTGCGCGAGGTACTGATCGAGCCGGAGATCACCGGTCTCGGCACAGTGCTGCGGCGCGCGGTGGAACGCGGTGAGGTCGCCGCGGACAATCGCGCCCTCCCCTATGTCGTACACATGATGGTCGGCGCCTTCGCCGCCCGGCAGTTCATCGAGGACCGCCCGGTCGACCAGGCCTTCCTCGCCGACTACTTCGACGCCGTGGTCCTCCCCGCCCTCGGCGACCCCCGCTAGGCACCCACCCCGCCCGGCTCCCCGCGCAGTACCCGCTCCACCTGACGCACGCCGCTCTCGTCGTCGGGCTGGTTCCCCATGCCCTGCTGGTTCCATACGACTTGACCGGGAGTACGCCCTCGTGGCCACGTTCCTCTACCGCCTAGGCAGGTTCGCCTTCCGGCGCCGCCGCTATGTCGCCCTGGTGTGGGTGGCGCTGCTCGCCCTCGCCGGGTTCGGCGCGGCCTCCGCCACCACCGCCACCTCCTCCTCCTTCTCGATCCCGGGCACCGAGGCGCAGCGCGCCTTCGACCTGCTCAAGGAGCGGTTCCCGAACCAGGCCGCCGACGGCGCCACCGCCCGGATCGTCTTCAAGGCGCCCGACGGCCAGAAGATGGCCGACCCCGCCAACAAGGCCGCGGTCGAGAAGACCGTCAAGAGCCTTGAGACGGGCTCCAACCAGGTCGGCTCGGTCACGGACCCCTTCAAGGCCAACGCCGTCTCCGGGAACGGCAAGGGTTCCATCGCGTACATCCAGGTCTCGTACAAGACCAACGCGATGGAGCTGACCGACAGCACCCGCGACGCGCTCAAGAAGAGCGGCGACGAGGCGAAGAAGTCCGGGCTCACGGTCGAGATCGGCGGTGACGCGCTCCAGGCCATGCCGGAGACCGGCTCCGGCGAGATCGTCGGTGTGGTCCTCGCGGGCCTCGTCCTGGTGATCACCTTCGGCTCGCTGGTGGCCGCGGGGCTTCCGCTGCTCACCGCCCTGATCGGCGTCGGCATCGGTGTCTCCACCATCACGGCCCTCGCCAATGTGCTCGACCTCGGCTCGACCACGTCCACGCTCGCGATGATGATCGGGCTCGCGGTCGGCATCGACTACGCCCTGTTCATCGTCTCCCGCTACCGGGCCGAACTCGCCGAGGGACGGGAGCGCGAGGAGGCCGCCGGGCGGGCCGTGGGCACGGCCGGATCCGCGGTCGTCTTCGCCGGTCTGACCGTGGTCATCGCGCTCGTCGGCCTCGCCGTCGTCAACATCCCGATGCTCACCAAGATGGGCGCGGCCGCCGCCGGCACCGTCGTCATCGCCGTGCTCATCGCGCTCACCCTGATTCCCGCCCTGCTCGGCTTCGCCGGCAAGCGGGTGCTCGGCCGCAAGGCGCGCAAGGCGCATGTGCAGGGCGAGAAGGCCGCCGAGGGCAAGCCCAACATGGGCACCCGCTGGGCGAGCTTCGTCCTGCGCAAGCCGGTGTGGGTGCTGCTCGTCGGCGTCATCGGCCTCGGCGCGATCGCGCTGCCGGCGAGCTCGCTCCAGATGGGTCTGCCGGACGACGGCTCGCAGCCGACCTCCACCACCCAGCGCCGCGCCTACGACAACCTCTCCGAGGGCTTCGGGCCCGGCTTCAACGGGCCGCTCATGGTCGTCGTCGACGGCAAGGGCGCCGCTAGCGGAGTGCGGGGCGCGGCCGACGCCACGGTTGCCGCGATCAAGAAGCTCCCGGACGCGGGTCCGGTGCTGCCGCCCGCGTACAACAAGGACACCGGCGACGACACGGCGACCATCACGGTCATCCCGAAGTCCAAGCCGTCCTCCACCGAGACCGAGGACCTCGTCCACTCGATCCGGGACACCGGCGCCTCCCTCAAGGCCGACACCGGGGCCAAGCTCCTGGTGACCGGTTCGACCGCGATGAACATCGACTTCTCGCAGAAGATGAACGACGCCCTGCTGCCCTATCTGGCACTCGTCGTCGGCCTCGCCTTCCTGCTCCTGATGGTGGTCTTCCGCTCGGTCCTGGTCCCGCTGAAGGCGGCCCTCGGCTTCCTGCTCTCGGTGGTCGCCGCCCTCGGCGCGGTCGTCGCGGTGTTCCAGTGGGGCTGGCTCGGCTCGGTGTTCGGGGTGCAGCAGACCGGCCCGATCATGTCGATGATGCCGATCTTCATGGTGGGCGTGGTCTTCGGCCTCGCGATGGACTACGAGGTCTTCCTGGTCACGCGGATGCGCGAGGCGTACGTCCACGGCGAGCGGCCCGGACAGGCGATCGTCACCGGGTTCAAGCACGGCGCCCGGGTGGTGACGGCGGCGGCCGTGATCATGATCGCGGTCTTCTCCGGCTTCATCGGCTCCAGCGAGCAAATGATCAAGATGATCGGCTTCGGCCTGGCGATCGCGGTCTTCTTCGACGCGTTCATCGTCCGGATGGCGATCGTGCCGGCGGTGCTCGCGCTGCTCGGCGCGAAGGCCTGGTGGCTGCCGCGCTGGCTGGACCGGGTGCTGCCCAACGTCGATGTCGAGGGCGAGGGGCTGCGCAAGCACCAGGAGTCCGGCGACGCCGACGGCGACCGCGAGCTGGCGCGGGTCTGACCCCCGCCCCCTGAACGCCGGGCCCCACGAACCGAGCGGCCGTGGGTCCCGGCCGGTGCGGGCGGCCTGTGGGGACGGGACCGCCAGTGCCGCGAAGGCCCCCCGTGCGCGATGCGCACGGGGGGCCTTCGCATGGGGCCGTTCGGGTGACCGGCGCTCAGCGCCGGGGGCCGGCCGGGGCGGGGGCGGCGGAGGTGTCGGTGGCGTAGGTGTGGCGCAGGAAGCGGACCAGGGGCGAGCTGTCGAACTGGACCACCGCCACCCCGTCCGGCGAGTGGAATTCGAGCACCGTCTGGGCCCGGCCGCACGGCCAGACGCTCACATCGCCCTTGCGGGCCGGGGCGCGCAGGCCCGATTCCAGGAGGTCGCGCGGGAAGATCCACTCGTTGCCGCCGGGGAAGGCGAAGCAGACCGCGCCGGGCGAGCCGGCCGCGTCGTAGCGCAGCGCCACCGGGACCGGGTTGGAGAGCGGGGCGTCCGTGACGATTCTGGCGCGGGCGTGATCCTCCACGGAGGGGCGCACGGAGGGCCCTGCGGAGGGCCGATCGGCGGCGGCGTGGTCCTCGGCGTGGCCCTCGACTGCGGGGGACATCGATCGCTCCTCACGCTGGGTGCTGCTGGCGGCTATCAGTACGCGTTATTTGTTATCCAATGTCCCATAATTTCTCGGTAAGCCCTCGGTGAGTCGGCTTGGCATGTGTCACTCGGCCGCTCTTGCAAGAGGTTCGCAACAGGGCACTATCATCAAACGGTTCTGCGCATGCCGCGCAGGGAAGAGGGCGCCAACGGGAAATCGGAGTCCACCCATGCATGTACCCGACGGATTCATCAACGCACCTGTATCGGCGGTCACAGGCGTGGTCGCCGCAGGCGCCATCGCCGTCAGCCTGCGCGGGGCGCGGCGGGAATTGGACGAAAAGACGGCGCCGCTCGCCGGCCTGGTCGCCGCGTTCATCTTCGCCGTGCAGATGCTGAACTTCCCCGTCGCGGCCGGCACCAGCGGCCATCTCCTGGGCGGCGCGCTCGCCGCGATACTCGTCGGGCCCTATACGGGCGTGCTGTGCGTCTCCGTGGTCCTGCTCATGCAGGGCATCCTCTTCGCCGACGGCGGCCTCACCGCGCTCGGCGTCAACATCACCGACATGGCGATCACGACCACGGTCGTCGCCTACGTCCTGTTCCGCGCCCTGGTCAAGGTGCTGCCCCGCACCCGCCGCTCGGTGACCGCCGCCTCCTTCGTGGCCGCACTCGTCTCGGTGCCGGCCGCCGCCCTCGTCTTCACCGCGATCTACGCGCTCGGCGGCACCACCGACGTGCCGATCGGCAAGGTGCTCACCGCCATGGTCGGCGTGCACATCCTCATCGGCATCGGCGAGGCCGCCATCACCGCGCTCACGGTCGGCGCCGTCATCGCGGTGCGCCCCGACCTGGTGCACGGCGCCCGCGGCCTGACCGCGCCGCTCAAGCTGCGCGTCGGCGGCGAACTCGTGGACGCGCCCGCCGCCGCCCCGGCCGCCGCCCGCGCCGGGTCCACCCGCAAGGTGTGGGGCTTCGGCATCGTCACCGCCCTGCTGCTCGCCGGGTTCGTCTCGTTCTACGCCTCCGCCAGCCCCGACGGCCTGGAGAAGGTCGCCCACGACAAGGGCATCGACACCAAGACCACTCAGCACGCGTCCTCCGACTCGCCGCTCGCCGACTACTCGGTCAAGGACGTCGGCGACGCCCGGCTGGCCGGCGGCCTCGCCGGGGTGATCGGCGTCGGTGCCACCGTCGCCGTGGGCAGCGGAGTGTTCTGGGCCGTGCGCCGGCGCCGCACCAACAGCGCCCCCGAGCGCACCCCGGAAACGGTCTGACATGGGAGCGGGCCACTCCCACCGGCTCTACCGGCACGGGCACTCGCCGGTCCACGAACTGCCCCCGCACTGCAAGCTCGCGGCGGTGTTCCTCTTCGTGGTCGTGGTGGTGTCCACACCGCGCGAGGCGATGTGGGCCTTCGCGCTGTACGCCGTGCTGCTCGCCCTGGTGGCGGGAGCGGCCCGCATCCCGGCGGGCTACCTCCTCAAGAGGCTGCTCATCGAGATCCCGTTCGTCGCGTTCGCGGTGCTCATGCCGTTCGTCGTGCCCGGCGAGCAGGTGCACGTCCTCGGCCTCCCGCTCAGCGTGAACGGGCTGTGGGGCGCGTGGAACGTCCTGGCCAAGGGCACGCTCGGCGTCGCCGCGTCCGTGATCCTCGCCTCCACCACCGAACTGCGTGCCCTGCTGCTCGGCCTCCAGCGCCTCAAGCTGCCGCCGCTGCTGGTCCAGATCGCGTCGTTCATGATCCGGTACGGGGACGTCATCACCGACGAGATGCGGCGCATGTCCATCGCCCGCCGTTCGCGCGGCTTCGAAGCGCGCGGGGTGCGCTCCTGGGGCGTCCTCGCCAAATCGGCGGGCGCGCTCTTCATCCGCTCCTACGAACGCGGCGAACGCGTCCACCTCGCGATGGTCAGCCGCGGGTACGCCGGGTCCATGCCGGTGATCGACGAGGTGACGGCCACCCGCGCCCAGTGGACGCGGGCCGCCGCGCTGCCGGTGGCGGCGCTGGCCGTCTGCCTGCTCGGCTGGACGCTGTGACGACGCCCGGCACCTCCCCGCACCCGGTGGCTCCCACGCCTGCCTCCGTGCCTGCTCCCTCGCCTGCTCCTGTGCCTGCCCCCACGCCTACTCCTGAGGCCACCATGAACGTTCCCTCCCTCGAAGTGTCCGGGCTCGCCTTCGCCTACCCCGACGGCCACCAGGCGCTCTTCGGCGTCGACCTCACGGTGGCCCGCGGCGAGCGGGTCGCGCTGCTCGGCCCCAACGGCGCCGGCAAGACCACCCTCGTCCTGCACCTCAACGGCATCCTCGAAGGGGGCGCCGGATCGGTGCAGGTGGCCGGGCTGCCCGTCGCCAAGAAGAACCTCGCCGAGATCCGGCGCCGGGTCGGCATCGTCTTCCAGGACCCCGACGACCAGCTCTTCATGCCCACCGTGCGCGAGGACGTCGCCTTCGGCCCTGCCGCTTCCGGGATGCGGGGTGCGGAGCTGGAGGAGCGGGTGATGGGGGCGCTGGCCCAGGTCGGGATGGCCGAGTACGCCGACCGGCCGCCGCACCACCTGTCCTTCGGGCAGCGGCGCCGGGTCGCCGTCGCGACGGTGCTTTCGATGTCCCCGGAGATCCTGGTCCTGGACGAGCCGTCGTCCAACCTCGATCCGGCGTCGCGGCGTGAACTGGCGGACGTTCTGCGGGGGTTGGACGTCACGGTGCTCATGGTGACCCATGACCTTCCCTATGCGCTGGAGTTGTGCGGGCGGTCGGTGATCCTGAGTGACGGGGTCATCGCGGCGGACGGGGCCACGGTGGATGTCCTGTCGGACGGGGCGCTGATGCGTGCGCATCGCCTGGAGCTGCCGTTCGGTTTCGATCCGTCGTCGACGGTTGCTCCGCTGGGGGGTGCGAGCGCGTAACGGGGCCCACCGGGGCTCCGCCCCGGGCCCCGGGGTTTCGCCCCTCCCCGCCCCTTCCCCAAACCCTCCGGGGGCGGAGCGTGGGTGGGCGCGCTCCCGGGGCTGCGCCCCCGGGCCCCGCCCGGTTCGCCTGCGGGCCGCGGTCGCTCCTCGCGCAGTTCCTCGCGCTCCTAACCCCGTTTCGGTCTGCGGGTCGTGGTCGCTTCTCGCGCAGTTCCTCGCGCCCCTAACCCCGTTTTGGTCTGCGGGCCGTGGTCGCTTTTCGCGCAGTTCCTCGCGCCCCTAACCCCGTCTGCGTGCGCGGGCCGTGGTTGCTTCTCGCGCAGTTCCTCGCGCCCCTGTAGGTGGCCCCGAATGGCTCGGTGCTGGTCCGTACAGGCATACCCAGCCCGTCCGGCGATTGAGGACGAGCGCCGTTCAGGCGCGAACGGGGGTGCAGGGGGCGGAGCCCCCGCAGGGGTCTGGGGCGGAGCCCCAGGGGGAGTCGGGGGTCGGGCACCATGGGAGGGTGGGGGTCGGTGGGGCGCCCGGCAGCGTGGGGAGCGGATCGTGGTCGACGTACAGGGCGCCGTAACACCGGGCTACGAACCGGTGAGGGACGCGTTCGTGCGGAACTTCACGCACCGCGGCGACCGGGGCGCAGCCGTAGCCGTGTACCGCGACGGCCAGAAGGTCGTCGACCTGTGGGCCGGCACCAAGGACGTGGACGGCCCCGCCCCCTGGGCGCTGGACACCGCCCAGATCGTGCGCTCGGCCACCAAGGGCGTGGCCGCCGCCGTCCCCCTGCTCCTGCACCAGCGCGGCCGCCTCGACCTGGACGCCCCGGTGTCGACGTACTGGCCGGAGTTCAAGACCGCCGGCAAGGAGCGCACGCTCGTACGCCATCTGCTCGCGCACCGGGCGGGCGTGCCCGCGCTGGACCGCCCGCTCACCCCCGCCGAGGCCGCCGACGGCGAGAGCGGCCCCGCGGCCGTCGCCGCCCAGGCCCCGCTCTGGCAGCCCGGTACCGCACACGGCTACCACGCCCAGACGTACAGCTGGCTGCTCGGCGAGCTGGTCCGGCGGGTCACCGGGCGCACCATCGGCCGCTGGCTCGCCGAGGAGATAGCGGGACCGCTCGGCCTGGACTTCTGGCTCGGCGTACCGGACACCGAGGCGCACCGGGTGGGCCGCATCGGCCCCGTCGAGGCGCCCGAGGGCGAGGGCGGCCTGCGGCTGCGGCCCAAGCGGAACGTCAGCGAGGCCTACGCGGACCCCGACTCGCCGACCCGCCGCGCGTTCGGCGCGATCGACCCGATGCCCGACGAGAACGACCCCGCCTACCGCGCGGCCGAGCTGCCCGCCTCCGCCGGCATCTCCACGGCCCGCGCGCTGGCCCGCTTCTACGCCGCCACCATCGGTCAAGTCGACGGCGGGCGGCGCCTGTTCGCGCCCGCCACGCTCACCCTGGCCCGCACCGAGGAGAGCGCGGGGCCCGACCGGGTGCTGGTCGTGAACACCCGCTTCGGGCTCGGCTACATGCTGCACGGCCCCGCCGCCCCGCTGCTCGCCCCGGGTTCCTTCGGGCACCCCGGGCGCGGCGGTTCGCTGGGCTTCGCCGACCCGGAGTCGGGCCTCGCGTTCGGCTATGTGACCAACGGGCTCCAGAAGGGCGTCACCGCGGACCCCCGTGCCCAGGCCCTGGTGAGGGCGCTACGTTCGACCGTATGACGCATCCTCAATTCCCTTCGCGCACCGCACGTTTCGAGGGCCACACCGTGCTGATCACCGGCGCGGGACGCGGCATCGGTGCCGCCGTCGCGCGCAGACTGACCGACGAGGGCGCCCAAGTCCTCCTCGCCGACATCGACTTGGCGAGTGCGGAGGCGACGGCCGCCGGGCTGAAGGGCGCCGTCGCCCGGCACTGCGACGTCTCCGACCGCGCCTCGGTGGAGGCCGCGGTCGCCTTCGCCGTCGAGGAGTTCGGCCGGCTCGACGTCCTGGTGAACAACGCGTACTCCTGCTCCCCGGACGCCGACCGCTTCGAGGACGAGGACGACGAGGAGTGGGCCCGCGATCTGGACGTCACCCTCACCGGCGCCTTCCGCTGCGCCCGCGCCGCCCTCCCGCACCTGGCGGCCTCCGGCCGGGGCGCGATCGTGAGCATCGGTTCGGTCAACGGCGAGCAGGACTTCGGCAACCACGCCTACAGCGCCGCCAAGGCGGGCCTCGCCTCCCTGACCCGTACGCTCGCCGGGCACGCCGCGCCGCGCGGGGTACGGGTCAACCTCGTGCACCCCGGCACCATCCGCACCCCCGCGTGGGAGGGCCGCGAGGCCCAGTTGGAGCGGCTGTCGGCGCTGTACCCGCTGGGCCGCGTCGGCCGGCCCGAGGACATCGCGGCGGCCGTCGCCTTCCTGGCCTCGTCCGACGCGTCCTGGATCACCGGCACCACCCTGCGCGTGGACGGCGGCATCCTCGCCGTCAACACCGGCTTCCGGCGCACGGACGACGACGTGTGAGGCCCCCGGCGGCCGCGGCCGGGGACGCCCCCGCGAGCCGGTCTCAGCCCGCCCGCAGGACCTGCGCGACGATGGGCCCCGCCGCCGTCCCGCCGTGGCCGCCGGACTGCACGAGCGCGGCGGCCGCGAGGTCGTCGCTGTAGCCGGTGAACCAGCTGTCGGACTTGTTCTGGCCGTCCTTCTCCGCCGAGCCGGTCTTCGCGCCCTTCTCCCCGCCGACGCTCGCCATGGCCTCCGTCGCGGTTCCGTACGAGGCGGTCGCGGTGATGTGCATCATCGCGCGCAGCTGGGCGGCGATGTTCGACGGCAGCGGGTCGGCCTGGGCCAGCTCGCGGCCGTCGAGGGACTGCGGCACGATCACCGGCTGGCGGAACCGGCCCGACTTCGCGGTCGCCGCGACCGACGCCATGTCGAGCGGGCTCATCTGGACCTTGCCCTGCCCGATGTAGGCGGCGGCCGTCTCGGCGCCGGCCGACGCGGGCACGCTGCCGTCGAAGGTCGGCACGCCGACCTTCCAGTCCTGGCCGATGCCGAAGTAGTTGGCGGCGACCCGGCCCAGCGCTCCGTCGTCGTTCACCTCGTGGATGTGCTTGATGAAGGCGGTGTTGCAGGACTTGGCGAAGCTCTTCGAGAAGGGCTCGCTGCTGGGGAGCGAGAAGTTGTCCAGGTTGTGGAAGGTGACGCCCTCCCACTGCACGTCCGCGGGGCACACGGCCGGCTTGTCCGCGGACACCTTGCCCTTCTCGATCAGCATCGTCGCCGTGACGATCTTCATCGTGGAGCCGGGGGCCACCCGGCCCTGGAGGGAGGCCGGGAACTTGTCGTTCCGGTTGTCCGCGACCGCCCGGATCTCGCCGGTGCTCGGCTTGACGGCGACCACCGAGGACTCCCCGAAGCGCTTCACGGCCTGCTCGGCGGCGGCCTGCACATCCGCGTCGAGGGTCGTCTTCAGCTTGCCCGGCGTGCCCTTCTGGAGGGTGATCAGAGTGCGCGCCGGGGTGCCGTTGCCCTGGATCTGGAGCTCGACGCCCGGCGTGCCGTTCACCTTCGCGCCGTACTTCTCGCGCAGCCCGTCCAGGATCGCCCCGAGCGAGGGGTACTTCTCCTTGGTCAGCGGACGGTCCTTGTAGTCGACCGCCTGGATCTCCGGGTTCTGCGCCGGTTCGGTCACCAGGCGCTCACCCTTCTTCAGCTGCGGGTGGAGCACCGCGGGCTGCCAGTCGACCAGCGGCTTGTGCGTGGACTGGCCGCGTACGACGGTGAGTTGGGAGGCGTAGGCCAGCGGAGCCGTCTTTCCGCCGAACGAGACGTCGGCCTTCACCGTGTACGGGACGACCGCGCCGTTCGGCGCGCCCGGCGTGACCGTCACGTTCGTGATGTGCGCCTGCTCGCTGAATCCGGACAGGGCCGCCGAGGCGTCCGCCTGGTTGTTGGTGAGGGCGGCGGCCCCCGCCGCGTCGCCCTTCGCCCAGGCCTGGAGGAACGCGGTCGACGTCTCCTTGATCTCGTCCGCTCCCGGCGGCCCGGTGCGGGCGGGAGCGCCCTGGGTGTGCGTACCGCCGGGGCCCTTGTCGTCGCTGCCGCCGACCAGCGCGTACCCCCCGTACGCCACACCTCCGGCGACCACCACGAACACCCCGCCCACGATGGCGACCTTCGCTCCGCTGCGCATCCCGCAGTTCCCCTCCCCAGGAGTCCCCCGAATTCCTTGAACATGTTCAAGGAGTTGATTGGGAGCGACTCTACGGGACAGGAGTGACAGCGGGTCTCGCAGTTGTCCGAACGGTTACCGGAACGCGACCGGCCTCACACCCAGCTGTCCAGCCACATCCGGCTGCGCCAGGAGTCCAGCGGGATGGGCGTACCGGTGTAGATGGGCCAGAAGTACACGAAGTTCCAGATGATGAGCAGCACGAGCACGCCGGCCCCGATCGACCCGACCGCGCGCCGCCGTTCCCCGGAGCCCGGTGGCCCGATGATCGCGCCGACCATCATCGCCACCGCGAGACACAGGAACGGCACGAAGACGACCGCGTAGAAGAAGAAGATCGTCCGCTCCTGGTACAGGAACCAGGGCAGGTATCCGGCCGCGATGCCGCAGGCGATCGCGCCCGCCCGCCAGTCGCGCCGGAAGATCCAGCGCCACAGGACGTACAGGAGGGCGAAGCAGGCGGCCCACCACAGGAGCGGAGTGCCGAGCGCCAGGACCTCGGCGGCGCACTTGCCGCCCGCGTCCGAGGGGCAGCCGTCGGTGCCGGGGCCGGGGCTCTCGTAGTAGTACGAGACCGGCCGGCCGAGGACCAGCCAGCTCCACGGGTTCGACTGGTAGGTGTGGCCCTCGGTGAGGCCGACATGGAAGCTGTAGACCTCGGTCTCGTAGTGCCAGAAGCTGCGCAGCGAGGCCGGCACCCAGCTCAGGTCGAACTGCGGCAGATGGTTGATCGTGCCGATGACCGGGAGCTTGATGTGGTCGGGGGACAGGCCCGCGCGGCCGTCCGCCCAGTGCCGCCCGTACCCCTTGTCGGTGGCGAACCAGCCCGTCCACGACACCATGTACGTGGCGATCGCCACCGGCACCGTGGACACGAACGCCCAGAACGCGTCCCGGCGGAGCACCGCCCGGTAGGGGCTGACCGCGCCCGCCGTGCGCCGCGCGCCCACGTCCCACAGGACGGCCATCACACAGAAGAAGACCAGGATGTACAGGCCGTTCCACTTGGTGCCGCAGGCCAGGCCCAGCATGATCCCGGCGCCGATCCGCCAGGGCCGCCAGCCGAACCGCAGACTCGCCGCGATCCCGGCGTCCGGGCGCAGCTGCCCGTCCTCGCCCTCGGGCAGCGCGGCCGCGAGCCTGGCTCTCGTACGGTCGCGGTCGACCAGGAGGCAGCCGAAGGCGGCCACGACGAAGAACATGACGACCGTGTCGAGCAGCGCGGTGCGGCTCATCACGAAGTGCAGCCCGTCGACCGCGAGCAGCGCGCCCGCCAGGCAGCCCAGGAACGTCGAGCGGAACAGGCGCCGCCCGATCCGGCAGATCAGCAGCACCGACAGGGTGCCGAGCACGGCGACCATGAAGCGCCAGCCGAACGGCGTGAAGCCGAACATCTTCTCGCCGATGCCGATCAGGTACTTGCCGACCGGCGGATGCACCACGTAACCCGGTGCGGTGGGCACCGAGATGAGGTCCGGGTTGGCGAGGATCGACTTGTCGATGTCCTTCGGCCAGTCGCCCTCGTAGCCGTGGTTGATGAGCGCCCAGGCGTCCTTGGCGTAGTACGTCTCGTCGAATATCACCGCGTGCGGGGAGCCCAGGTGCCAGAACCGCATCAGGCCCGCGACCAGGGTCACCAGGAGCGGCCCGACCCACGCCGACCAGCGCACGATGCGCGCCGCCGCCTCCGGTCCGATGCCCAGCACCGTCCACAGCTGCCCGGCGGGCTTGGCGAAGGGCGGCACCAGGCGCTCGCGCAGCCCGCTTCTCGGCCGCACGACATGGCCGAACCGGCGCATGCGGTGCGCCCAGGAGGGCGGCTCGTCCCCGGCTTCGTGGCCCGGAAGGGTCGGTGGCGCAGTACTGGTCACCGCGCCATCGTAGGGAACTCGCCTATGGGAGTCCCGTGGCCGGGCCCGGCGGCCTCCGCCCCGGCGGGCTGCGAGGATGGTCGGCGTGACCGGAACACTCGTACTCGCAGGCACCCCCATCGGCGACACCGCGGACGCCCCGCCCCGGCTCGCCGCCGAACTGGAGCGGGCCGACGTCGTCGCCGCCGAGGACACCAGGCGTCTGCGCCGCCTCACCCAGGCGCTCGGCGTGCACACCACGGGCCGGGTCGTGTCCTACTTCGAGGGCAACGAGTCGGCGCGCACCCCCGAGCTGGTCGAGGCGCTCGAAGGCGGCGCCCGGGTGCTGCTCGTCACCGACGCGGGCATGCCCTCGGTCTCCGATCCCGGCTACCGCCTGGTCGCGGCCTGTGTCGAGAAGGACATCAAGGTCACGGCGGTGCCGGGCCCCTCCGCCGTGCTCACCGCGCTGGCCCTGTCCGGGCTGCCGGTGGACCGCTTCTGCTTCGAGGGCTTCCTGCCGCGCAAGGCCGGCGAACGCCTCGGGCGGCTGCGCGAGGTCGCCGGGGAGCGGCGCACCCTCGTCTACTTCGAGGCCCCGCACCGCCTCGACGACACCCTCGCCGCGATGGCCGAGGTGTTCGGCGCCGAGCGGCGCGCCGCGGTGTGCCGGGAGCTGACCAAGACGTACGAGGAGGTCAAGCGCGGCCCCCTGAAGGACCTCGCGGTGTGGGCGGCCGAGGGGGTGCGCGGCGAGATCACCGTCGTGGTCGAGGGCGCGCCCGACAGCGGGCCCGCCGACCTGGACGCGGCCGAGCTGGTGCGGCGCGTGCAGGTGCGGGAGGAGGCGGGGGAGCGGCGCAAGGAGGCCATCGCGGCCGTCGCCGTCGAGACCGGTCTACCCAAGCGGGACGTCTTCGACGCGGTGGTCGCGGCAAAGAACGCGGCACGTCAGAGCCCCGCGGACGGTAAAGGACTATCGTAAAAAGTAAAACGCAGGCCGCGCACCGGGGCAGGGAAATGCACGCAGCCCTAGGAAAGGCCAAGACCGCGCCAACTCTCGACAGCACCTGATGCGTTTTGGCAGCGAAAGGCGTCTCCTGGATCGGGGGACCTTTCGCCCCCGCTCGTAAGAGCGCTCGCAAGAGCTTGTCCAGCGGACAAGAGGAGCCGGCACATGAGTGAGATCGCTGAGACCACGGCACACGAGGCGTACGCCTTCGCGTGCATGCGGTGCGGATACGGCTGGGAACAGGCGTACGAAATAGAGCACCACGTAGACGCCTCCGGCCAGGCATTCGTCATATACAAGGCCAACGGCGACCGGGTGCCTTCCCCGCTGTCCGCCCCGACCTGCCTCAACTGCGGCGGACACGTGGTGCGCATCATGCGCGCCGGGCGGGTGTCCTCCGCGCAGCAGGTCCAGCACCGCGCGTCCGCCCCGGCCCAGCCCGGACCCCAGGACGCGGCCGACGCCACCGTGAAGCCGGAGCACCACTGGCACCTGTCCGACCTCCTGCACCCCTTCCACCGCAAGTAGGCACCAGGGCGCAGGGGGCACGTGCCCTTTCGTAGGATCGGCGGCATGAGTGCCGCCAAGAAGGACGCCCCGCCCCCGCTGCCCGAACCCCTCGGCGTGGCGGTGGCCGATTCGCACACCCACCTGGACATGCAGGACGGCACGGTCGAACAGGCCCTGGAAAAGGCCGCGGCCGTCGGCGTCACCACTGTGGTCCAGGTGGGCTGCGACGTGAAGGGCTCCCAATGGGCCGCGGACACCGCCGAGGCGTACGCGGCCGTCCACGCGGCCGTCGCCCTGCACCCCAACGATGCGCCCCGGATCGTCCACGGGGATCCGGACGGATGGTCGCGCCAGGGCGCGCGCGGCCCCGGCGGCGAAGGGGCCCTGGACGAGGCCCTCGCCGAGATCGAGCGCCTCGCCGCGCTGCCGTGGGTCAAGGCCGTCGGCGAGACCGGCCTCGACCACTTCCGGACCGGGCCCGAGGGCAAGGGCGCCCAGGAGCGGTCGTTCCGGGCGCACATCGAGATCGCCAAGCGCCACAACAAGGCGCTCGTCATCCACGATCGCGAGGCGCACGCCGATGTGCTGCGTATTCTGCGCGAGGAAGGCGCCCCCGAACGGACCGTCTTCCACTGTTATTCCGGCGACGCGGAAATGGCCGAACTCTGCGCCGAATACGGGTACTTCATGTCCTTCGCGGGAAACGTGACCTTCAAGAACGCCCAGCCGCTGCGGGACGCTCTCGCGGTCGCCCCGCAAGAACTCGTTCTCGTCGAGACGGATGCGCCGTTCCTCACGCCGGCGCCGTACCGCGGACGGCCCAATGCGCCGTATCTCATTCCGGTCACGGTACGCGCCATGGCCGCCGTCAAGGGCGTGCACGAAGACGTGCTGGCCGCGGCGATCGCCGACAACACCGCGCGGGCGTTTGATTACTGAGCGATAACGAATCCGGCCCTTCGGCGCCGTTCGGCGGTGGCGCGCAGGGTAATGCCACGACACTGCGTAGTCGAGTCGCTTTGGAGAGTGACCGTCCCTCCGCTAATGTCCCGGCCCGCACCACCGGACCGGACCCTGGAGCGTCGTGAGCAATTCGCAGGGCAGTCACCGTGCCGCACGCGGCGGCCACCGCGCCGCCACCGTCACGGCGCCGCCTCCCTACGCCACCGCGTACGCCGACCACGAGACCCGGACCGCGCCCGTGGCCCCCGTCCCCGAGCCGCGTGGCCCCGAAGCGTTCCAGCCGGCACCCCCTCCGGACGCGGACGGCGGCGGGCGGGCCGGGGCGCGCCGGGCGGCGCGGCGCCGCAAGTCGTCGGGCGGCCCCGACAAGCTGCGCCGGCTCATCCCGCAGGCCCTGGTCGTCGCGTTCCTGGCCGGCGGCACCTCCGCGTTCCTGGTCACCGACAAGGCGGTCAAACTCACCGTCGACGGCGTGCCCCGCACCATGCACACCTTCGCCGGCAGTGTCGAGGAGCTCCTCGCCGACGAACACGTACCGGTCGGCACGCACGACATCGTGGCGCCCGGCCCCGACGCCGCACTGGCCGGCGGCGACGAGGTCGTGGTCCGCTACGGCCGCCCGGTCCAGCTCACCCTCGACGGACAGCGCCGCCAGGTGTGGACGACGGCCCGCACCGTCGAGGGCGCCCTGCGCCAGCTCGGGGTGCGCGCCGAGGGCGCCTATCTGTCGGCGTCCCGCTCCTCGGAGATCGGCCGCGCGGGCCTCGCCCTGGACGTACGCACCGAACGCTCGGTGACCTTCCTCGCGGACGGCCGCGAACGCACCCTGCGCACCAACGCGGCCACCGTCGCCGAGGCGCTCCAGGAGGCCGGGATCTCCCTCCAGGGCCAGGACACCACGTCCGTGCCCGGCGCCTCCTTCCCGCGCGACGGGCAGACGGTCACCGTGATGCGGATCAGCGGCACCAAGGAGGTGCGCGAGGAGCCCATCCCGTTCAAGGTCGAGAAGACCAAGGACGCGACGCTCTTCGCGGGCACCCAGGTCGTGGTCCGGCAGGGCGAGAAGGGCGCCCGCAAGGTCACGTACGCGCTGCGGACCGTCAACGGCGTCAAGCAGAAGCCGAAGAAGATCGCCGAGGAGGTCGTCCGCGCGCCGGTCACCCAGCAGATCAGGATCGGCACCAAGGCACTGCCGTCCTCGGTGGGCGGCGCCGAGCACCTCAACTGGAGCGGCCTGGCCCACTGCGAGTCCGGCGGCCGGCCCGCCGCCCTCGACCCGTCGGGCACCTACGGCGGGCTCTACCAGTTCGACCCCGGCACCTGGCACGCGCTCGGCGGCAGCGGGCGGGCCGAGCAGGCACCGGCCGCCGAGCAGACGTTCCGGGCGAAGAAGCTCTTCGTGAGCCGGGGGGCGAGCCCGTGGCCGCACTGCGGCCGTAGGCTGTATCGGTGAGCACCACTGAGCCCGACGCACTCCTTACCCCCGCCGATGTCCGCGAACTGGCCGCAGCGCTTGGCGTACGCCCCACCAAGCAGCGCGGCCAGAAC
Organism: Streptomyces sp. CB01201; assembly: GCF_002803085.1. GTDB lineage: Bacteria > Actinomycetota > Actinomycetes > Streptomycetales > Streptomycetaceae > Streptomyces > Streptomyces hundungensis. The sequence goes on from NZ_NNBJ01000002.1 coordinate 592,363, forward strand.
TTCGTCATCGACGCCAACACGGTCCGCCGGATCGTGCGGACCGCCGAGGTCCGCCCCGACGACGTCGCGGTCGAGGTGGGACCGGGTCTGGGCTCGCTGACGCTCGCGCTCCTGGAGGCGGCGGACCGGGTGGTGGCCGTCGAGATCGACGACGTGCTCGCGGCGGCGCTGCCCGCGACGATCGAGGCGCGGATGCCCGCGCGGGCCGACCGCTTCGCGCTGGTCCACTCCGACGCGATGCTCGTCCAGGACCTGCCGGGCCCGGCCCCCACGGCCCTGGTCGCGAACCTCCCGTACAACGTGGCCGTCCCGGTCCTCCTCCACATGCTGGACCGCTTCCCGAGCATCGAGCGCACCCTGGTCATGGTCCAGGCGGAGGTCGCCGACCGGCTCGCGGCGAAGCCGGGCAACAAGGTGTACGGGGTGCCGTCGGTCAAGGCGAACTGGTACGCCGACGTCAAGCGGGCCGGATCGATCGGGCGGAACGTGTTCTGGCCCGCGCCGAACGTCGACTCCGGGCTCGTCTCGCTGGTCCGCCGCGCGGCCCCGGTGGAGACGACCGCCGCCAAGGCGGAGGTGTTCGCGGTGGTCGACGCGGCGTTCGCGCAGCGCCGCAAGACCCTGCGGGCCGCGCTGTCCGGGTGGGCGGGCTCGCCCGCGGCGGCCGAGGCGGCCCTGGTCGCGGCCGGGGTGTCGCCCCAGGCGCGGGGCGAGGCGCTGACGGTGGAGGAGTTCGCGGCGATCGCTGAGCACCGGCCGAGCTGACGGTCGCCTGGGCCCCCTTCAGTTCGGCTGCGGGCCGTGCGTGGCTGGTCGCGCAGTTCCCCGCGCCCCTGAATGCCCGGTGCGGGCCCGCACCGGGCATTTCAGCCCGTCATGGGGGTCCCCCCTGTCCCTGGAGGCCTTGGGGGAGTTCGAGGACGAGCGCCCTTGAGGCGCGAACGGGGTCCGGGGCGGAGCCGAGGGCAGTTCAACCCCCCGGGGTGGGGGAAAATGGGGGCGCCCCAGCCGAAGGAGCCCCGCCCCCCGTGAGCCCCCGCACCGTCACCGTCCGCGTCCCCGCCAAGGTCAACACGCAGCTGAGCGTGGGCCCCGCCCGCCCGGACGGCTTCCACGACCTCGCCAACGTCTTCCTGGCGGTCGCCCTCCACGACACCGTCACGGTCACCCCCGCCGACGAACTCCGCATCACCTGCACAGGACCGGACGCCGCCCAGGTCCCCCTGGACCGTACGAACCTGGCCGCCCGCGCCGCGGAACTGCTCGCCGCACGCCACGGCATCCAGCCCCATGTGCACATCCACATCGACAAGGACATCCCCGTCGCGGGCGGCATGGCCGGCGGCAGCGCGGACGCCGCGGGCGCGCTCCTGGCCTGCGACACGCTGTGGGGTACGGGAGCGAGCCAGGGCCAACTCCTCGACATCTGCGCCGAGTTGGGCAGCGACGTCCCCTTCGGCCTGGTCGGCGGCGCGGCGCTCGGCACCGGGCGCGGCGAGAAGCTCACCGCGCTGGAGGTCGGCGGCACCTTCCACTGGGTGTTCGCGGTCGCCGACGGCGGGCTCTCCACCCCGGCCGTCTACCGCGAGTTCGACCGCCTCACCCCGGACGCCCCCGAACCCGCCGCCGCCCCGGCCCTGCTCGACGCGCTGCGCACCGGCGACGCCAAGGCTCTCGCGGCCACCCTCGCCAACGACCTCCAGGCCGCCGCGCTCTCGCTGCGCCCCTCGCTCGCGGACACCCTCGCGGCGGGCACGGCGGCGGGCGCGCTCGCCGCCCTGGTCTCGGGCTCGGGCCCGACCACGGCCTTCCTGTGCGCGGACGCCGAAGCGGCCCACCAGGTGGCCGCCGCCCTCACCGACTCCGGCACCTGCCGCACCGCCCGCGCGACCACGTCCCCGGCCCCGGGGGCGACGGTGCTGACGGACTGAGTCAGAGCTCGTCGATCGCGGTGAGGTCGACCTCGATGGCGTACGGCTTACCCACCTTGAGCTGCTCGCGCTGCAAGCCCATGTGGACGTACGCGTGCGTCATCGGGTCGAGCTCGTAGACGTGAACCACCGGCCGAATGTCGTCCGCACCGCCCCGCTCCACCCGCCAGTAGTTCGGGATGCCGGCGGCGGCGTACTTCATCGGCTTGGTCGTGCGGTCCCGGGACTCGGATTCCGGTGACACGACCTCGACGGCCAGCAGGACGTCCTCCGCCTCGAAGCGGGTCAGATCCGGCCCGCTGATCGAGGAGGCATGGACCACACTGATGTCCGGCTCGGGAACGTTCTGCCGGTCGAGCACCACGGCCATCTCCCGTACGACCTTCAGCTCCGGCGGCAGGGCTTGGCGAATGCCCTTCATCAGTAGCTCCATCACGAGGAAGTGGAAGTATCGCTGCGGGCTCACAATGATCAGGCTCCCGTCGATCAACTCGGTGTGAGACGGGAGATCGGGCAGCGTGAACAGGTCGTCCACGGTGTAGCCGTCCAGGGGCGGCACAGGCCACGACTGGCGGTGCTCCACGGACTTGGCGGCGGTCATGGTTCCTCCCATGGACGGGATTCTCGGGCCTGCCCGTCCACGGTAGCCGCCGCTTTCCGATCTCGTCACTACGAAGGGTGACGAGGGGATGGCGTGTTCGGGAGGGGCTCGCCCGAGCGGTGTCCGGGCGCCGCCCGCCCGCTACGACGCGAGCCGCATGCTCCGCTTGGCCAGCTCGTACGCCGGAAGCATGTCCTGGTGCTCCTGGGTGTCCAGGCCGCCCAGGTGCAGTACCAGCGTGCCCCTGGGGGTGACGACCGCCAGGGCGTGTTCCTGCTTCGACTCGTCCAGCAGCTTGCTGTACGTCTCGTAGACTACCTCCGCCGCGGGCAGCGAACCCGCCTTGGTCTCCCGGTACGTCGCCCTGCTCGCCGTCCGGTCGGCGCCGACGAAGGACTCAAGTGCCGCACGGGGCATGCCCGTTGAGGAGTTCTGGACCCAGGCCCGCAGATAGCCGAGGTGCCCCGCGGGCTTCGCGTCGATCTCGCAGGCCAGATCGAACGGGCCGTGCTTGGTCCACGAGGCGAGCGGGGAGTCGGCGGCCAACCGTGGCACCGGCTTCGGCTTCCAGTCCGGCGCCGGCTCGAAGGAGACCGGCATGACGCAGACCGTTCCCGGGGCGCCCACCCTGCCGTCCTTGGTCACCGCGGTCCGGCCAGGTGCGGGCGAGGTCCCGGCCGTCGAAGTCCCGCTCGTGGAGCCCGCGGCGGGGGACGGGTTCCGCGACGCCGACTCCTGCTGCTCGCCGCACCCGACCAGGGCCGCCCCCGCCAGTGCCGCCGCGACCGCGCCCCGCGCCACATACCGCTTCAAGATCCCGCCCCTTATATGCATCGTCCGCCCCATAAACCTCGTAATTCGAGGATTTGACCATCGTATGACCCCGCGGACGCCCCCTTGATCGTTGCCGCCCGCCGCCACCCCGCCGCGGCGACTACTCTGGACGACGATCCATCCCCCTGCTCAGGAGTGAAATGGCCGTCAACCTGGTCAATGTCGAGGCAGTCAGCAAGGTGTACGGGACCCGTGCCCTGCTCGACGGAGTCTCCCTCGGCGTCTCCGAAGGGGACCGGATCGGTGTCGTCGGGCGCAACGGCGACGGCAAGACCACCCTGATCCGGATGCTCGCGCAGCTGGAGGAGCCGGACACCGGCCGCGTCACCCACGTGGGCGGGCTGCGGCTCGGCGTGCTCACCCAGCACGACTCGCTCGACCCGCAGGCCACCGTGCGGCACGAGGTCATCGGCGACCTCGCCGACCACGAGTGGGCCGGCAACGCCAAGATCCGCGATGTGCTCACCGGCCTGTTCGGCGGGCTCGACCTGCCCGGGTTCGCGCAGGGCCTGGACACCGTCATCGCGCCGCTGTCCGGCGGCGAGCGCCGCCGCATCGCGCTCGCCAAGCTGCTCATCGGCGAGCCCGACCTGATCGTGCTCGACGAGCCCACCAACCACCTCGACGTCGAGGGCATCTCCTGGCTCGCCCGGCACCTCCAGGCCCGGCGCTCGGCCCTCGTCTGCGTCACCCACGACCGCTGGTTCCTCGACCAGGTCTGCACCCGGATGTGGGACGTCCAGCGCGGCTCGGTCTTCGAGTACGAGGGCGGCTACTCCGACTACGTCTTCGCCCGCGCCGAGCGCGAGCGCATCGCCGCCACCGAAGAGGTCAAGCGGCAGAACCTGATGCGCAAGGAGCTGGCCTGGCTGCGCCGCGGCGCCCCGGCCCGCACCTCCAAGCCGCGCTACCGCATCGAGGCCGCCAACGAGCTCATCGCGGACGTGCCGCCGCCGCGCGACACCAGCGAGCTGATGAAGTTCGCCAACGCCCGGCTCGGCAAGACCGTCTTCGACCTGGAGGACGTGACCGTACAGGCCGGCGAGAAGCTGCTGCTCAAGCACCTCACCTGGCAGCTCGGCCCCGGCGACCGCATCGGCCTGGTCGGCGTGAACGGCGCGGGCAAGACCTCGCTGCTGCGTACGCTCACCGAGGCCTGGCGCACCGCGGGCGAGGCGCAGCCGGCCGCCGGCAAGGTCGTCGTCGGCAAGACCGTCAGGCTCGCCTACCTCTCCCAGGACGTGGCCGAACTCCCGCCCGCGCTGCGGGTGTTGGAGGCCGTCCAGCAGATCCGCGACCGCGTCGACCTCGGCAAGGGCCGCGAGATGACGGCCGGTCAGCTCTGCGAGCAGTTCGGCTTCTCGAAGGAGAAGCAGTGGACGCCGGTCGGTGACCTCTCCGGCGGCGAGCGCAGGCGGCTCCAGCTGCTGCGGCTCCTCATGGACGAGCCCAACGTCCTCTTCCTCGACGAGCCCACCAACGACCTCGACATCGAGACGCTGACCCAGCTCGAAGACCTCCTCGACGGCTGGCCGGGCTCCATGGTCGTCATCTCGCACGACCGGTTCTTCATCGAGCGCACCACCGACCACGTCTGGGCGCTGCTCGGCGACGCCGCGCTGCGGATGCTGCCGCGCGGCATCGACGAGTATCTGGAGCGCAGGCAGCGGATGATCGAGTCCGCGCCCGCGCCGAGCGCGGCCCCCGCCGCCCGGCCCGCGAGCGCCGTTTCGGCCCAGGACGCCCGCGCCGCGAAGAAGGAACTCCAGAAGGTCGAGCGGCAGCTCAACAAGATCAATGAGCGTGAGACGCATCTGCATGCGCAAATCGCCGATAACGCCACGGACTTCGAGAAGGTGGCGAAACTGGATGCCGAACTGCGCGAACTGATCGTCGAACGCGACGAGTTGGAAATGCGCTGGCTCGAACTGGCCGAGGACGCCTGACGCATACCTCCGGGGGCGTGTTGCGGCGCTCGCGTAGAGACGGCGTGGGAACTCAGTAACGGCGGCATTACGGGCCGGTTCTCCCTTGGGAACAGGGATGACCGGCCCGTGGCCTGTTCTGCCCCGAGTGATAGAAAGTAGCTCCGTTCGACTGGCGTAAAGACGCACAGACGCAAATTCGGGGGTATCTCGCTGTGACTCAGCCGCCCAGTTCGCAGCCACCGCAGGGTGGCTTCGGAGCACCGCAGGACAAGCCCCAGCAACCGCCCGCGCAGCCGCCCGGGCCGCCGGCGCAGCCGCCGCAGATGCCGGCCGCTCCGCCCACCCCGCCGGCCCGGCCGCCGCAGGCACCCCCGGCCCCGCCGGCCGGGCAGCCCGGCTACGGCTATCCGCAGGCGCCCGGGCAGCAGCCCGGCTACGGCTATCCCGCGGCCCCGCCCCCGCAGCCCGGCTACGGCTATCCCGGTCAGCCGCCCACGCAGCCCAACCCGTACGCGGGGACCCCGCAGCCCGGCTACGGCCACCCCGGTCAGCCGCCGTACCCCGGTCAGGCGCAGTACCCCGGTGCTCCGACGCCCCCGCAGGGCGGTGGCAAGAACCCGTTCAAGGGCAGGCCCGCGATGATCGTGGCCGCGGCGGTCGCGGGCCTCCTGGTCATCGGCGGGGGCGTGTACTTGGCGACGAGCGGCGGCGGTGACGACAAGAAGCCCGTCGCCGACAAGAGCCACAGCGCGGCTCCCTCCGGCTCCCCCTCCGTCGACCAGGGTGACGGCAAGGGCACCGGCCGCGCCGGGTCCGACGGCGGGATCAACAGCGGTATCAAGCCCGGCGAGGCACCGGTCTGGCTGCTGGAGAACGAGACGCCCCTGACCCAGAACGGCGCCGAGCAGTACGGCCCCTGGCGCCTCGGCGACGTCGTCGTGAAGGCCATGTACAAAGAGGTCGTCGGCTACGGCGCCGCCGACGGGAAGCAGAAGTGGAAGGTGCCCCTGGACACCCCCATCTGCGGCGCGCCGCACGACACCACGGCGGACGGAAAGATCGTCTTCGGTGTCGAGGAGAGCAACGACAAGAACGCGAAGTGCAATCAGCTCCAGATGGTCGACCTGGCCGCGGCCAAGGCGGGCTGGAAGGCGCCGGTGCCGTCCGAGAACGCCTTCGACATCATGGTCAGCTTCGACATGGCGATCAGCGGCAACACCGTGGCGCTCGCCCGCATGGGCGGCGCGAGCGGGTTCTCCGTCACCGACGGCAAGAAGCTGTACGGGACCCCGAAGACCGGCAACTGCCGCTCGGACGCGTTCGCGGGCGGCCCCAAGCTCATCTCGGTGGGCACCTGCACCGACCCGAACAACAGCGGCGCGGACGCCCCCCAGTCGGAACTCCTCCAGGAGCTCGACCCGGCCACCGGCAAGTCCAAGTGGAACTACCAGTACGAGAAGGGCTGGTCGATCCGGCGCATCTACTCGATGGACCCGCTCGTCGTCTACGCCACCAACAAGGACAAGAAGACGTGGAACATCGCCACGTTCACCGCTGACGGCAAGATCCGTTCACAGGTCGACTCCAAGTCCCAACTGACCGCGAAATGCAGCGGGTTCGGCATCGTCGACCGGCAGCTCCAGGACTGCTCGGGCACCGCGGCGGACGCCGACACCCTCTACATCTCCACCGAAGGCAAGGACAGCGGCGAGCTCGGGGTGGGCCGCACCAACGACGTGGTCGCCATCGACCTCGGCACCGGCAAGGAGAAGTGGCACGCGTCCGCGCCCAAGGGCCGCACCATGGAGCCGATCGCCGTCGAGGGCGGCAAGGTCGTGCTGTACGTCGAGCCCGGCATCGACGAGCAGGCGGCCGCGATCGCGACCGTGCCCACCGGCGGAGGCACGCCGCAGATCACGCTCCAGAGCCCGTCGGCCGCCGTCGATACCGAGCAGAACTTCTACAGCCCTCACATCACCTGGGCGGGCGGGCGCGTGTTCGTCCTCAACGGGCGGGTGAACAGCCCCAAGGGCGACAAGAAGGACCACGCACTCCTGTCCTTCGGCAAGTGACGCCCCAACTCCCCCTCCCCGCCTTCCAGTCAGAGGTCCCCCCGGTATGAGCCAGCCACCCCAGCAGCCCCAGCAGCCCCCACGCCCCGAGGACACGCCCCCGGGTTTCGGCGCGCCCCAGGAGCCCCCGGCCCCCGGGTTCGGCACGCCCCAGGAGCCGCCCGCCGGCGGCTTCGGCGCACCCACCCCGCCGCCGCCCGCCGGCCCGCCGGGCACCCCGCCGCCGGCCGGGCCCCCGGCCTACGGCTACCCCCAGACCCCTCCGCAGCAGCCCGGTTACGGCTACCCGGCGACCCCGCCCCAGCAGCCCGGTTACGGCTACCCGGCGACCCCGCCCCAGCAGCCGGGCTACGGCTACCCGGGCCAGCCCCCGACCCAGCCCGCGCAGCCCGGCTACGGCTATCCCGGGCAGCCGCCGACCCAGCCGATGCAGCCGCAGTACGGGATGCCGGGCGCGCCCGGCCCCGGTGGGCAGCCCGGTGGCAAGAGGCCCAGCACCCAGCTGTCGATCATCATCGCGGCGGTCGTCGCGGTGGCCCTGATCGTCGGCGGCGGCATCTGGTACGCCTCCGGCAAGGACGACGGCACGAACAGCGCCCAGGGCGACACCGGCGGAGCCAAGGGCGACGGCGGCAGCACGACCGGGGGCGGCGGCAAGGAGAAGAAGCCCGCCAACACCGCGGCCAGGGTGCTCTTCCAGACCCCCCAGCCCAAGGTCACCGACCTCACCTCGGTGCACGGCTCCTGGCTCACCGACAAGGTGTACGTCAAGGCCGGTGTCAAGGAGATCGTCGGCTACGACCCCGCCAAGGGGACCGAGGTCTGGAAGCTCCCGCTGACCGGCAACGTGTGCGAGGCGAGCCCGCACGTTTCGGCCGACGGCAAGACCGCGTTCGCCTTCGAGAGCCAGGACGGCGGCTCCAAGTACGCCTCCTGCACCGAGGCCGCGGGCCTCGACCTCAACACCGGCAAGCTGTTGTGGCAGGCCGACATCAAGGGCGCCACCGGCGACCGCAAGACCCGGTTCGACGAGATCACCGTCGGCGCGGGCACGGTCGCGGCCGGCGGGCTCGACGGCGGCGCGGCCTGGGACCTGAACACCGGCAAGGAACTGTGGAAGCCGACCACCACCGCCGACCAGTGCAAGGACGTCGGCTACGGCGGCGGTGACGCGCTGGTGGCCGTCCGCAAGTGCGGCGACTACGACAAGCCCACCATCACCGTGCAGCCCCTCGACCCCAAGAGCGGCCAGCCGCTCTCCACGTACAAGGTGCTGCCCGGCATCGACTACCTCCACATCGTCTCCTCCAAGCCGCTGGTGCTCGCCGCCGATGTCGGCGACAGCGCGGGCGACGGCAGCGGCATCTCCGACTTCTTCTCCGTCGACGACAAGACCGGCAAGCTCCTCGCGCGCATCCCGGCCCCCGGCGACAAGTACTCGGCCAGCTGCGACAGCACCTCCGTGGAGAAGTGCACGATGGTCGTGGCCGGGGGCGGCAAGCTGTATGTGCCGACCGAGGAGCACGACAACGCGGCGAGCGGCTCCACCGGTTCGCTCGGCCGCACCAACGAGATCCTCGCCTTCGACCTGGCCACCGGCCGGCCCGTCCCCGGCAGGGCGGACGCGGGCGACGGCTACACGATGTTCCCGCTGCGCATGGACGGCAACAACGTCATCGCCTACAAGGACGCCCCGTACGACAAGGGCACGCAGGTCGTCAGCATCGACGGCGGCAGCCTCAAGTCGACGCTGCTCCTGGAGAACCCGGCCGACCGGACGGTCCGCGACGCGATCACGTCGTTCTCCGGGAAGTACGCCGACATCCTGTACGGCAACGGCCGCCTCTACCTGGGCGCGCAGCTCCTGAGCAAGCCGTACTCGGCGAACGACGCCGCGAAGAAGTTCCTGTTCATGGCGACCGGCACGAACTGAGCCGCCGCCCGACGAAGGCCCCGCCGACGGAGTTCGCGCTCCGCCGCCGGGGCCTTCGCCTTTCCGGCCCCTTCCGTACGGCTCCTCCCGGTGTCCTGCGCCGCAGGTGGGGGCCTGCGGGGCGGGCCGGAAAACGGCCGAGATTGTCGTTTCGCCGTCCCTCGTACTTCCTCAACCACGCCTGAGTGCAGGAGAATTCGGCATTCTGGGGGCTTCTTACAGGTAAGCGGCGCGCGGCGTCGAACAAGCGTGTAGCTTGCCGGGGCAAGAGGGGCCGGGGGGATGGGGGTAGCTCGATGGGCGTGCGGCTCATGGTGGTCGACGACCACCGGCTGCTCGCCGAGGCACTCGCCTCGGCGCTGAAACTGCGGGGCCACCGGGTGCTCGCCGCGACGGCTCCGGTCGCCGGGGCCGCCGATCTGGTGGTGAGCCGGGCGCCGGAGGTGTGCCTGCTCGGCACGGCGGCGCCCGCCGAACCCGGGGTGTTCGACCCGATCGTACGGATCAAGCGGGAGCGGCCGCAGGTCGCCGTGGTGGTGCTCGGCCCGGTGCCGAGCCCGCGCGGGATCGCGGCGGCGTTCGCGGCCGGGGCGTCCGGCTATGTGCGTCACGACGAGCGCATCGAGGGTGTCGAACGGGCCATGGTCAAGGCCAGGGCGGGGGAGGCGGCGGTCGCCCCGCAGCTCCTCCAGGGCGCCTTCGCCGAACTGCTCAACCCCGCCGCCCAGCCCGACGACGAGGGCCAGCGGCTGCTGCATCTGCTGACCCCGCGCGAGGTGGAGGTCCTGGTGCGGGTCGCGGACGGCGAGGACACCCGGCTGATCGCGGCCGGCATGGGCATAGCGCCGTCCACCGCCCGCACCCACGTCCAGCGGGTCCTGATGAAGCTGGGGGTGGGCTCCCGCCTTGAGGCGGCGGCCCTCGCCGCGCGGACGGGCCTGCTCGACCGGGCCGCCCACGCCAAGGCGCCCTAGCCGGGCTCCCTTCGGGCCCCGGCCGCGGCGCCCCGCCCTCGCCCGGCCGGCCTCCGCTGCGTCAGCCCTCCTCCGGGACCGGGGGCGCGGTGGGCCGCAGCTTCAGCCAGACGAGGAAGAACACCCCGAGGACCAGCATGCCGAGCCCGGTCCACAGGTTGATGTTGATGCCCTGTGCCTTCTTCAGATCCGCGTCGGAGGCGAAGACCCCCGCCGCGCCGACGATCACCCCGTACAGGGTGAACAGGCCGCCGATGATCCGGCGGATGTCGAAGAGCCGCGCGGCCGACGCCGACTTCTGTTCCAACTCGGAGACTTCACGGTGCAGTTCGGACATGTCTTGGCCTCCGGTCAGAACGAGTAGGGGACGTAGCAGAGCGCGGCGAGCACGATCGCGCCCCAGCCGAGCAGGGCGGGCTTGCGGTACCAGGCGCTGTCGCCCTCGGCGGGCGGCTCCTCGACGCCGGGCGACTTCGTCCCGTACACCAGGCCGGCCAGTTCGGCGGCGGGCTTGGGCGCCGTGAACAGGGTGACGGCCACCATGACCACCGCGCCGGCCACGAAGCCGACGATCGCCGAGACGAAGTTGGCGCCCTGGTCGGTCGGGATCGAGATGACGCCCTGCTTGTAGATCCAGAAGTAGTTGACCATCGCGGCCGTGGTGCCCGCGAGCAGGCCCCACACGCCCGACTTCACCGAGGCCCGCTTCCAGAACATGCCGATCACGAACACCACGAACATCGGCACGTTGAAGAAGGAGAACAGGGTCTGGAGGTAGCCCATGATGTTGGAGAACGAGGACGCGATGAACGCCGTGCCGATCGAGGCGAGCACGCCGATCGCGGTGATCAGCCGCCCGAAGCGCAGGTAGTAGCCGTCGGGCTGGTCCTTCTTCACGTACTTGGCCCAGATGTCGTACGTGAACACGGTGTTGAAGGACGACACGTTGGCCGCCATGCCGGCCATGAACGCGGCGAGCAGACCGGTCACCGCGATGCCGAGCACGCCGTTGGGCAGCAGGTCCTGCATGAGCAGCGGGATCGCGTCGTTGTAGGTGAGGGACGAGCCGGGGGTGCCGATCTTCGGCACCAGGACGGCCGCGACCAGGCCCGGGATCATCACCAGGAACACGATGAACATCTTCGGGAACGCCGCGATCAGCGGGGTGCGCCGGGCCGCGCTGAGGTTCTTCGCGGACAGTGCCCGCTGCACCTCGGCGAAGTTGGTCGTCCAGTAGCCGAAGGACAGCACGAAGCCGAGGCCGAGCACGATGGTCAGCCAGTTGGCGCCGAGCGGGTTGGACTGGCCGATGCCGGTGCCGCCCCACGCGGACAGGAAGTTGTGGCCGTGGCTGCTCTTGAGCGAGCTGGTCAGGCCGTCCCAGCCGCCGACCCGCTTGAGGCCGAGGATGGTCAGCGGTATGAGCGCGGCCAGGATCACGAAGAACTGGAGCACCTCGTTGTAGATCGCCGAGGAGAGGCCGCCGATGGTGATGTAGGCCAGCACGAAGAGACCGGCGACCACGATCGCCACCCACTGCGGCCAGCCGAGCAGGGCCTCCACGACGATCGAGAGGGCGTAGAGGTTGACGCCCGCGATCAGCACGGCGGCGAACGCGAACAGCGCCGAGGAGAGCAGATGCGCCGACTTGTCGAAGCGCTGGAGCAGGAACTCCGGTACGGAGCGGACCTTCGAGCCGTAGTAGAAGGGCATCATCACGAGCCCGAGGAAGACCATCGCCGGGATGGCGCCGATCCAGTACCAGTGCACGACCGCCACGCCGTACTGGGCGCTGGTCGCGGACATGCCGAGGATCTCGGTGGCGCCGAGGTTGGCCGCGACGAAGGCGAGGCCGGTGACCCAGGCCGGCAGTGAGCGGCCCGACAGGAAGAAGTCGAGGCTGGTCTTCACACTGGCGCGGGCGGCGAAGCCGATGCCCAGGACGACGATGAAGTAGATCGCCAGAATCGTGTAGTCGAGCCCGTTGGTGGGGAGCCGGAGCCCCGCGGCCAGATATTGCATGCGTACTCGCTTCGTCGCGCTTACTGATCCGGACGGGAACCTACGCCTCCGTGTTCAGAAACTGAACAGTTTTGATGAGATTGTTTGTTTGATTGTGATCGAGGGTGCGTTTCGGCATCGCCGCTGGCGGTGATCGTTCAGGGCGCGGCAAGCGCTTGCGCGCCCATTGACGGACGCTGTTGGCTTGTGGTTTGTTGTGTGCGATTCTGTTGGATGGTGGAGGTTGCAGGTGAAGAAGACGTCGACCCGGCTCGCCGACGGACGTGAGCTGCTCTACTACGACGCGCGGGACGACCTCGTCCGGGACGAGACCGACCACCGCCCCCTCGACCCGGTCTCCACCGCGTCCGAGCTGCGCCACGACCCGCTGCTCGGCGACACGGTGGTCGTCGCCTCGCACCGCCAGGGCCGCACCTATCTGCCGCCCGCCGACGCCTGCCCCCTGTGCCCCTCGCGTGCGGGCCGCGACAGCGAGATCCCGGCCGCCGACTACGACGTCGTCGTCTTCGAGAACCGCTTCCCCTCGCTCGCCGGCGACTCCGGCCGCTGCGAGGTCGTCTGCTTCACCCCCGACCACGACGCGTCCTTCGCCGACCTCACCGAGGACCAGGCCGCCCTCGTCCTGGAGGCCTGGACCGACCGCACCGCCGAACTCGCCGAACTCCCGCAGGTCCAGCAGGTGTTCTGCTTCGAGAACCGGGGCGCCGAGATCGGCGTCACCCTCGGCCACCCGCACGGCCAGATCTACGGCTACCCCTTCACCACCCCGCGCACCGCCCTCATGCTCCGCTCGCTCGCCGAACACCGCGAGCGCACCGGCGGCCGCAACCTCTTCGACGACGTGGTCCGGCGCGAGCTCACCGAAGGCGACCGGGTGGTCCTGGAGGGCGAGCACTGGGTGGCCTTCGTGCCGTACGCCGCCCACTGGCCCTACGAGGTACACCTCCACCCCAAGCGCCGCGTCCCCGACCTGCGCGCCCTCGACGACGACGCCCGCGCCGAGTTCCCCCGGATCTACCTGGAACTCCTGCGCCGCTTCGACCGGATCTTCGGCCCCGACGAGCCGCCCACCCCCTACATCGCCGCCTGGCACCAGGCGCCGTTCCGGGGCGAGGGCGCCGCCGAGCGGGGCGAGTTCGGGCTCCATCTTGAGCTTTTCACCATCCGCCGCACTTCCGGCAAGCTGAAGTACCTCGCGGGTTCCGAGTCCGGCATGAGCGTGTTCATCAACGACGTGCCGCCGGAGGCCGCGGCCGAGCGACTGCGAGAGGTGGCCAGCAAGTGAGCAAGTACCTGGTGACGGGCGGTGCGGGATATGTGGGCAGCGTGGTGGCGGCCCACCTCGTCGAGGCCGGCCACGCCGTGACCGTCCTCGACGACCTCTCCACGGGCTTTCGCGAAGCCGTCCCCGCCGGAGCCGCCTTCATCGAGGGCCGCATCCAGGACGCCGCCCGGTGGCTCGACCCGTCCTTCGACGCCGTCCTCCACTTCGCGGCGTTCTCCCAGGTCGGCGAGTCGGTGGCGGTCCCCGAGAAGTACTGGAGCAACAACGTCGGCGGCACGATGGCGCTGCTCGCCGCGATGCGCGACGCGGACGTGCGCACGCTGGTGTTCTCCTCCACCGCGGCCACCTACGGCGAGCCCGTCTCGACCCCGATCACCGAGACCGCCCCCACCGCCCCCACCAGCCCCTACGGCGCCTCCAAGCTGGCGGTGGACCACATGATCGCCGGCGAGTGCGCGGCCCACGGCCTGGCCGCGGTGTCCCTGCGCTACTTCAACGTGGCGGGCGCGTACGGAAGGTGCGGGGAGCGCCACGCCCCCGAATCCCACCTGATCCCGCTGGTGCTCCAAGTGGCCCTGGGCGAGCGGGAGTTCATCTCCGTCTACGGCGACGACTACCCCACCCCCGACGGGACCTGCGTCCGCGACTACATCCACGTGGCGGACCTCGCCGAGGCGCACCTGCTCGCCCTGGACGCCGCGACCGCCGGCGAGCACCTCGTCTGCAACCTCGGCAACGGCAACGGGTTCTCGGTCCGCGAGGTCGTCGAGACCGTGCGCAAGGTGACCGGCCACGAGATCCCCGAGGTCGTCGCGGGCCGGCGCGGCGGCGACCCGGCGGTCCTGGTGGCCTCCGCCGCCCGCGCCCACGAGCGCCTCGGCTGGCAGCCCTCGCGCGCCGACCTCGCCGGAATCGTCGCGGACGCCTGGGCGTTCGCCCGCCGGACGGAGCCCGCCGGTGAGTGAACGGGGTGCTCCGGCACGTGACGTGGCCGCCGCCTTCCGCGCGTTGTACGGATACGAGCCCGAAGGGGTGTGGGCCGCACCCGGCCGGGTGAACCTCATCGGCGAGTACACCGACTTCAACGAGGGCTTCGTCATGCCGCTCGCCCTGCCGCACACGGCGGTGGCGGCGGTGGCCCGGCGCACCGACGGGGCCGTGCGGATCCACTCGGCCGACATCGCGGGACCCGTGGTGGAGCTGCGCGCCGACGAGTTGGCACCGCTGTCCGGCGCGGGCTGGGCGGCCTACCCGGCGGGCGTGCTGTGGGCACTGCGCGAGGCGGGCCACGCGGTGCCGGGCGCGGACATCCACCTGACGTCGACGGTGCCGACGGGGGCGGGCCTGTCCTCCTCGGCCGCCCTTGAGGTGGTCACCGCCCTCGCCCTGCGCGACCTGTACGAACTCCCGCTCTCGCTACCGGAGTTGGCCGCGCTGGCGCAGCGGGCCGAGAACGCGTTCGTCGGCGTGCCGTGCGGGATCATGGACCAGACGGCGTCGGCGTGCTGCGTGGCGGGCCATGTCCTGCACCTGGACGCACGCGACCTGACGACTCGCCACATCCCCTTCGACCTCCCCGCCCAGGGGCTGCGGCTCCTGGTGGTGGACACCCGCGTGAAACACGCGCTGGGGGACGGCGCGTACGCGGAGCGGCGCGCCGGCTGCGAGCAGGGCGCGCGGGAGCTGGGTGTACGCACCCTGCGCGAACTCCCCTACGCGCGACTCCCCGACGCGCTGGGGGAGCTGTCCTCCGGGACGGTCCGCGCCTATGTGCGGCACGTGGTGAGCGACAACGAGCGAGTGACGCGGGTGGCGGGGCTGCTCGCGGCGGGCGATGTCCGCGGGGTGGGCCCGGTGCTGACCGAGGGGCACGCCTCCCTCCGGGACGATCTGCGGGTGTCCTGCGCGGAGCTGGACCTGGTGGTGGACACGGCGGTGGCCGCCGGGGCGCTCGGGGCGCGGATGACGGGCGGGGGCTTCGGGGGCTCGGCGATCGTCCTGGCCGAGGAGGCGGCACTGGACGCGGTCGCGAAGGCCGTGGCTGCGGCTTTCGAGCAGGCGTCCCTGACGGCCCCGAGGATATTCGAGGCGGTGCCGTCGCCGGGGGCCCGGCGCCTGGCCTGAGGCCCGGCGATTCCCGCCGCACCCCCGGTCAGGG
This sequence comes from Streptomyces sp. CB01201, assembly GCF_002803085.1. GTDB lineage: Bacteria > Actinomycetota > Actinomycetes > Streptomycetales > Streptomycetaceae > Streptomyces > Streptomyces hundungensis. Next base: position 608,101 of record NZ_NNBJ01000002.1, read on the forward strand.
AAGCCGCTTGGTCAGGGTGTACTCCGTGACCCCCGGAGGATAGTCGGGGATCACCGCCACGACCTCGTACCCCCGGCCCCGGTAGAACCCCGGCGCCTGGAAGTCCCACGTCTCCACCCGGGCAAACCCGCACCCCCGCTCGGAGCGCGCCAACTCCTCGGCATGGCTGAGGAGTTGGGTGCCGAGACCTGCGGACCGCAGCCCCGGGTCCACCCACAGGAGGTCGACGTGGAGCCAGCCCGCCCAGGTCCGCCCGGTCAGACCCCCGGCCAGCAGGCCCTCCTCGTTCAACCCCCAGACGTGGAGCGGCACTTCCTTCTCGGCCGGCGTCCCCCGCAGGGCTCGCAGCGCCGGAGACCGCTCGGTGTTGGTGTCCCGCAGGCGCTGCCCCAGCTGCACCTGCCGGGCCTTGTCCACTTCTGTCTCAAGACGAAACATGGCACTCACCCTAAACATGCGCACACGCCAAGTAGCCGGACGGGTTCCCTCAGTTCGGCAAAGTGCCTTCCGCTCACAGCTCACGGCCCTACGCTGATGCACAGCACCGGTGGGGGCCGGTGTCGATCAGGGGGCGAGACAGTCGGGTACGTCGCCCGGGGCGGGGTAGAACTCAGTGCACGGCGGCGGCCGTGCGACTGCGGTCGCCGGCTCCGGGCGTCGTACCCGTACCGGTCCGCCACCGGACCCTGGGGGTGTCACTTGGTACGTATCCGAGTTCTCGTGGTGGACGACCATCGCATCTTCGCCGAGTCGCTCGCCGCGGCCCTGGCCGCGGAGCCCGACGTGGACGTCGCCGCGGCCGGCAGCGGCCCCGCGGCGCTGCGCTGCCTGGAGCGGGGCGCGGCCGAGGGCCGCAGATTCGATGTGATGCTCGTCGACGCGGACTTGGGCGCATCGGCCGCGGTCCCGGTCGCCCGTGTGGTGCCCGACGGCGGTGGTGCGGACGGCCTGGTGGACGGCATCTCGCTGGTCGCGGGCGTCCGCGTGGGCCAGCCCGCGGTGCGTACCGTCGTGCTCGCCGAGAAGGACGACCCGCGCCGGGCCGCCCTCGCCCTCCAGGCCGGCGCCTGCGGCTGGGTCGCCAAGGACTGCTCCCTGCAACGGCTGCTCGCCGTGATCCGGGGCGTACTGCGGGACGAGACGCATCTGCCGCCCGCGCTGCTCACCGGCGTGCTGCGGGAGCTGACGGCCGCGCGCAAGCACCGCACCGAGTCCGAGCGTCTGGTGGAGTCGCTCACCCCGCGCGAGCGCGAGGTGCTGCGCTGCATGGTGGCCGGGCTCGGGCGCAAGGCGGTCGCCGAGCGGCTGTTCCTGTCCCCGCACACGGTGCGGACCCATATGCAGAACGTGCTCGGCAAGCTGGGCGTGCACTCCACGCTCGCGGCCGTCGCGCTGGCCCGCCGGGCCGGTGTGGGCCCGGTCGACCTAGCCGGGGATGTTGTCGAACGGGGCGGTCAACTGGCGTAGCAGCGCGGCCAGTTCGCCCCGCTCCTTGCGGCTGAGCTCGCCGAGGATGGCCCGCTCCTGTTCGAGCAGGCCCGCGAGCGCCTGGTCGGCGCGGTCGCGCCCCTCGGGGGTGAGCCGCACCAGGACCCCGCGCCGGTCGCTGGGGTCGGGCAGCCGCTCGACCAGGCCCTTCTTGGCGAGCCGGTCGATCCGGTTGGTCATCGTGCCCGAGGTGACGAGCGTCTGGGTCAGAAGCTGGCCGGGGGAGAGCTGGTAGGGCGCGCCGGCCCGGCGCAGCGACGTCAGGACGTCGAACTCCCAGGGCTCCAGGCTGTGCTCCGCGAACGCGAGCCTGCGGGCCCGGTCGAGATGGCGGGCCAGCCTGCTCACCCGGCTGAGCACCTCAAGTGGTTCCACGTCGAGGTCCGGGCGCTCGCGGCGCCATGCAGCGACCAGTCGGTCGACCTCATCCTCCATGTCGATCAGTGTAGAGGGTCCCTCGATGTGAAGTCTCTTGACGTCAAGATATATATCGAGCCACCATTGGGCATGGAGGGGCCGGGACCCTGTTCCGCTTCGCCCAGCCGTACCTGCAAGGGGGCTCGAACATGTATTCCGATTCATCGTCGACCACACCACCCGGGCCGCCGGTCTGGGACCCGCAGCAGTATCTGCGCCACGCCGGGCACCGCACACGGCCGTTCCTCGACCTGCTGACCCGCATACCCGACCTGCCCGCGACCGGCGGCCCCTCGCCCCGGATAGCCGACCTGGGCTGCGGCCCGGGCAACGTCACCGTCCGCCTCGCCGACCGCTGGCCCGACGCCCGCATCACCGGCTTCGACCTCTCCCCGCAGATGCTGGCCCAGGCCGACAAGGACTTCGCCGGCACCACCGCGGGCGGCGGCTGGCTGGACTTCCAGGTCGCCGACGCCGCGCACTGGACGCCCGGCGAGCCCTACGACCTGATCGTCTCCAACGCCGCTCTGCAGTGGGTCCCCAACCACCCCGAGTCGTTCCCGGCCTGGATCGACGGGCTCACCCCCGGCGGCACCTTCGCCTTCCAGGTTCCGGGCAATTTCACCTCGCCCAGCCACGCGATCCTCGCCGAACTCTGCGAGTCCCCGCGCTGGCGCAGCCGCCTCGACGACCACGGCCGCCGCTACGTCCACATTCTGGAGCCCGCCGACTACCTGACCCGCCTCGCCGACCTCGGCTGCGAGACCGATGTCTGGGAAACCGTCTACTGCCAGTTGCTGACCGGCCCCGACCCCGTCCTCGACTGGGTCAAGGGCACCGCCCTGCGCCCCGTCCTGACCGCCCTCGACGGCGACCAGGAGGCCATCGACGCCCTGCTCGCCGAATACCGCGACCGCCTGCGCGAGGCCTACCCGCCGGGCCCGCACGGCACGGTCTTCCCCTTCCGCCGCATCTTCGCGGTCGCCAGGAAGAAGTAGGGGGACGGAGATGCTCGCCGCCGTCGACCACGTCCAGCTCGCCGCCCCGCCCGGCAGCGAGCCGCGGCTGAGGACGTACTACCGCGACGTCCTCGGCATGACCGAGATCCCCAAGCCCCCGCCCCTCGCCGCCCGCGGCGGCTGCTGGTTCGGGTACGGGGGCGTCCAGCTCCACCTGGGCATCGAGGAGGACTTCCGGCCCGCGAAGAAGGCCCACCCCGGGCTGCGGGTCACCTCGATCGCGGCGTACGCCCGCCGGCTCGCGGAACACGGCGCACCGGTCGTGTGGGACGAGGGCCTGCCGGGGCACCGCAGGTTCTACTCCGAGGATCCGGTCGGCAACCGCCTGGAGTTCCTGGAGCCGCTCGCCTGAACCGCTCGCCCGAGCCGCCCGGCCACTCGCCCACAACGGGAGCGCCCTGCCCCCCTCCGTACGGAGGGGGGCAGGGCGCTCGGTACCGCTGGGGTCGGCCTAGTAGATGCCGTACTTGTAGGTGTTCCAGCCGTAGCCGATCTTCACCCGGCCCTTGAGCCCGCCGGAACCGTCGGCGTCGTAGCGCCACAGGTTGCCCGCCGAGTCCACCGCGAGGATGTCCGAGCGGCCGTCGCCGGTCAGGTCGCCGGGGGCCGCGAGCATCTTCCCGCTGTACATGTTCCAGCCCGTGCCGATCTTGACCCGGCCCTTGAACGGGGCCTTGGCGTTGCCGGTGCCCGCGTACAGGTAGAGCTCGCCGCCCGGGGTGCGGGCCAGCAGGTCCGGCAGGCCGTCGCCGTTGATGTCGCCGGCGCCGAAGAGCTTGTCGTACGCGTTCCAGCCCGCGCCCACGTCGATGCGCGAGTAGACGCCGGTGCCCTGGCCGTTGCCCGGGTACAGGTACAGGTGGCCGTTGCCGCCCTGACGGGCGAGCAGGTCGCCGTTGCCCTCACCGGTGAGGTCGCCCACACCGATGACGGTGTTGTAGATGCCCCAGCCGCCGCCGAGGTCGGCCCCGTTGACGTACAGGTTGCCCCAGGAGGCGATCTCCAGGACGTCGGCCCAGCGCTTGGCGTTGTTGAGCGAGGAGGGGCTGGAGAGGTAGTTCGCTCCGGCCCAGCCGCCCTTGTCGCCGGGGTGTGCGGCCGACAGGTAGCCGTCGCCCTGGCCGTAGTAGTAGGACAGGGTGCCCGCGCCGTCGAGGCCGAACAGGTCCTGCTTGCCGTAGGCCGGGTTGCTGCCGGACGGGAAGAGCTGGGAGCCCCGCCAGCCCGTGCCGAGCTGCTTGCGTGCCTGGAGCCGGCCGTCGGGCAGCGAGTTGTAGATCCACAGCGTGCCCGAGAGGTCGCGGCCGACCAGGTCGCCGCGGTCGTCACCGCTCTGGTCGTCGACGGCGACGATCTGGTTGTAGGCGTCCCAGCCGTAGCCGACCTTGACGCCCGCCTTCAGCGGGTTCGCGGCGTTGCCGGTGCCCGCGTAGAAGTACAGGTCGCCGTTCGGGGTGCGGCCGTAGACATCGCCCAGGCCGTCGCCGTTCACGTCGTTGGCGCCGACGATCTGGTCGAAGATGTTCCAGCTGCTGCCGACCTTCTTGCCCGCCGCGAACGGCGCGCTCAGGTTGCCCGTGCCGGCGTACAGGTAGAGGTCGCCGCCGGGGGTGCGGGCCATCAGGTCGTTGTGGCCGTCGCCGGTGACATCGGCGACCGACACGACCTTGTTGAACATGTTCCAGCCGGAGCCGGACCAGCCGCTGGAGTACATGCCGGTGGCGCTGACGTCCGGGTGCAGCGTCAGGACGCCGTTCGGAGACAGGTCGAGGGCCTCGGGAGCGCTGCCGCCACCCAGGTCACCGGGCAGGATGAGGTCCTTGTAGGCGTTCTGGGGACCGAAGAACTCGGGGTTCTGCGCGCTGGTCCCGTCCTCCAGGTACAGCTTGTCGTTGAGCTCACGGGCGAGCAGGTCGCTGTATCCGTCGACGTTCACGTCGAAGCGGGGCTTCGCGACCCCGGCCGCGTCAGCGCCCGCGACCAACGAGCGCTTGGCCTTGTTGGGCGCCTTGAGCGGGGCCTTGGGGTGAGGCAGCGTGATGTTCGGGGCAACGGCCGGCTTGGGCGTCTTCACGGCGGCGTGCGGGCCGGCCGGGTTGGAGTCTGCCGAGGCCGTGCCGGCGAGCAGCATGCCCGCCGACAGGACGATGGCGGTGCAGGCCGCGAGGCGGCTCGCGCGCTTGGTGCGCACAGAGGACAAAATTCCCCCCATGGGAATAAGCGGGTAGACCCGGGGAGAATCGCGTCGCTGCGTATTCGTCGTCGCATGGGCGCGCGGAAAGGTGCGCGGCTCGTGCACCTCGACGGCACGGACGGCCGTCATGGGTGATGGCACGCGAGGAATGGCGGGAATCCCCCCCGGGATTGTGGGTGAAGACTACCGCCGATTCTTGTGTAGTTGAAGTGAAAATTGGGGCAGGTGTTGATTGATCTTGACCGGGGTGGGCTGAATCAACTCTTCCGGTGCCCTATGAGTCGCGGTTTCGGTTCAAGACCGTCCAAACCGTGCCACGCCAGATTCACCAGGTGCGCCGCGACTTCCGCCTTCTTGGGTTTGCGCACGTCCAGCCACCACTGTCCGGTCAGCGCCACCATGCCGACCAGCGCCTGCGCGTACAGCGGTGCCAGTTTCGCGTCGAAGCCCCGCGCCTTGAACTCCAGGCCCAGAATGTCCTCGACCTGGGTGGCGATGTCGGAGATGAGTGAGGCGAAGGTTCCGGTCGACTGGGCGACCGGGGAGTCGCGCACCAGAATGCGGAATCCGTCCGTATACGTCTCGATGTAGTCGAGCAGTGCGAATGCGGCCTGTTCCAGGAGTTCACGCGGATGGCCCGCGGTCAGGGCGCCCGTCACCCCGTCGAGCAGCGAGCGCATTTCGCGGTCCACGACGACCGCGTACAGGCCCTCCTTGCCGCCGAAATGCTCGTACACCACCGGCTTGGAGACGCCCGCCTTCGCGGCGATCTCCTCGACCGAGGTGCCCTCGAAGCCCTTTTCGGCGAAGAGCGTGCGACCGATGTCCAGCAGTTGCTCCCGGCGCTCGGCCCCGGTCATCCGGGTCCGGCGGGTGCGTCGGGGCTTCTCGGCCGAGCCGGACGCCCCGGCGGAGCGGGAGGAACCAGTGGTGCGGGAGGAACCAGTGGTGCTGGTGGTACGGGTGGTGCTGGAGTCGGTCGCCACGTCCTCCATCATGCCGCCTCGGCGGCCTTCTCCTTGCGCCGGGACCGGTCGCCTTCGTTCCGCTTGGAGTCGATACGTGCCGCGCTCGGCCAGCGCACGTCGTACGCCAGGCCCGACTGCTCGCACCAGCGGATGATCCGGGCACTGGAGTCGATCTGCCCCCGCATCACCCCGTGCCGGGCCGACGTCGGGTCCGCGTGGTGCAGGTTGTGCCACGACTCGCCGCACGAGAGCACCGCAAGCCACCACACGTTGCCGCTGCGGTCACGCGACTTGAACGGACGCTTGCCCACCGCGTGGCAGATCGAGTTGATCGACCACGTCACGTGGTGCAGCAGCGCCACCCGCACCAGCGAGCCCCAGAAGAACGCCGTGAACGCGCCCCACCACGACATCGTCACCAGACCCCCCACCAGCGGCGGGATCGCGAGCGACAGGATCGTCCACCACACGAAGTCGCGCGAGATGCGGCGGATCGCCGGGTCGGCGAGGAGATCCGGCGCGTACTTCTCCTGCGAAGTCTGCTCCTCGTCGAACATCCACGCGATGTGCGCCCACCACAGGCCCTTCATCAGCGCGGGCAGCGTCTCGCCGAAACGCCACGGCGAATGCGGGTCGCCCTCCGCGTCCGAGAACTTGTGGTGCCTGCGGTGGTCGGCCACCCAGCGCACCAGCGGCCCCTCCACCGCCATCGAACCCGCGACCGCCAGCGCGATCCGCAGCGGGCGCTTCGCCTTGAACGAGCCGTGCGTGAAATAACGATGGAAACCGATCGTCACACCGTGACAGCCCAGGTAGTACATGAAGACGAGCAGGCCCAGATCGAGCCAGCTCACCCCTCCCCAGCCCCAGGCGAGCGGCACCGCCAGGACGAGGGCCACGAAGGGGACGGTGATGAAGAGGAGCAGGGCGATCTGCTCGATGCTGCGCTTTTTCTCGCCGCCCAAGGTCGCGGACGGCAGTGGATTCTTGTCCGACGACGGAAGCAGATCGGGACTGGTGGTCATGGGGAGTACCCCCGGCAGGGTGAGGAAAACGAGCGGAAGGCCTGGCTACGGGTGCGTAACCTACGGCAACGTAAGTATGGCAGCGCCACGGCTGGGGACAAGAGCCCGTGACGGCGGGGCGGAACGGGACACCTATCCTGGGTGTCGTCGGACAGCGCGGTCCGCAAGCCTCCAGAACCCTCCAGACGTGCTCAAACACTGCAAGGAGCCGCACCTGTGAGCAGTGCCGACCAGACTCCCGCCGCCAGCCACGAGCTGCGCGCCGACATCCGCCGACTGGGTGACCTCCTGGGCGAGACCCTCGTCCGACAGGAGGGACCCGAGCTCCTGGAGCTCGTCGAGCGGGTCCGCGCGCTGACCCGGAGCGACGGCGAAGCCGCCGCCGAACTCCTCGGCGGCACCGAAGTCGAGACCGCCGCCAAGCTGGTGCGCGCGTTCTCCACCTACTTCCACCTCGCGAACGTCACCGAGCAGGTCCACCGCGGGCGCGAACTGCGCGCCCACCGCGCAGCCGAGGGCAGCCTGCTCGCCCGCACCGCCGACATGCTCAAGGACGGCGACCCCGAGCACGTCCGCCAGAGCGTCAAGAACCTCAACGTCCGGCCGGTCTTCACCGCCCACCCCACCGAGGCCGCCCGCCGCTCCGTCCTGAACAAGCTGCGCCGCATCGCCGAGCTCCTGGAAACCCCGGTCGTCGAGTCCGACCGGCGCCGGCACGACCTGCGCCTGGCCGAGAACATCGACCTGATCTGGCAGACCGACGAGCTGCGTGTCGTACGCCCCGAACCGGCCGACGAGGCCCGCAACGCCATCTACTACCTCGACGAGCTGCACGCCGGCGCCGTCGGGGACGTCCTGGAGGACCTGGCGGCCGAACTGGAGCGCGTCGGCGTCGAGCTGCCGCCCGGCACCCGCCCGCTCACCTTCGGCACCTGGATCGGCGGCGACCGCGACGGCAACCCCAACGTGACCCCCAAGGTCACCTGGGACGTACTGATCCTCCAGCACGAGCACGGCATCAACGACGCGCTCGACACGATCGACTTCCTGCGCGGACTGCTCTCCAACTCCATCCGCTACGCGGGCGCCACCGAAGAGCTGCTCAGCTCGCTCCAGGCCGACCTCGAAGCCCTCCCCGAGATCAGTCCCCGCTACAAGCGGCTCAACGCCGAGGAGCCCTACCGGCTCAAGGCCACCGCCATCCGGCAGAAGCTCGTCCACACCAAGGAGCGGCTCGCCAAGGGCACCACCCACCAGCCCGGCCGCGACTACCTCGGCACCGCCGACCTGATCGCCGACCTCACCCTCATCCAGACCTCGCTGCGCGCCCACCGCGGCGCCCTGTTCGCCGACGGCCGCATGGACCGCACGATCCGCACCCTCGCGGCGTTCGGCCTCCAGCTCGCCACCATGGACGTACGCGAACACGCCGACGCCCACCACCACGCGCTCGGCCAGCTCTTCGACCGGCTCGGCGAGGAGTCCTGGCGCTACGCCGACATGCCGCGCGACTACCGGCAGAAGCTCCTCGCCAAGGAGCTCCGCTCGCGCCGCCCGCTCGCCCCCACCCCGGCCCCGCTGGACGCGGCAGGCGAGAAGACGCTCGGCGTGTTCGGCACCATCAAGGAGGCCTTCGAGCGGTTCGGGCCCGAGGTCATCGAGTCGTACATCATCTCGATGTGCCAGGGCGCCGACGACGTGTTCGCGGCGGCCGTCCTCGCCCGCGAGGCCGGCCTGATCGACCTGCACGGCGGCTGGGCCAAGATCGGCATCGTGCCGCTCCTGGAGACCACCGACGAGCTGCGCGCCGCCGACGTCATCCTCGACGAGATGCTGGCCGACCCCTCCTACCGGCGCCTCGTCTCGCTGCGCGGCGACGTCCAAGAGGTCATGCTCGGCTACTCGGACTCCTCCAAGTTCGGCGGCATCACCACCTCCCAGTGGGAGATCCACCGCGCCCAGCGCCGGCTGCGCGACGTCGCCCACCGCTACGGCGTACGGCTGCGGCTCTTCCACGGCCGCGGCGGCACCGTCGGCCGCGGCGGCGGCCCCTCGCACGACGCGATCCTCGCCCAGCCCTGGGGCACCCTCGAAGGCGAGATCAAGGTCACCGAACAGGGCGAGGTCATCTCCGACAAGTACCTCATCCCGTCCCTCGCCAGGGAGAACCTGGAGCTGACCGTCGCGGCCACGCTCCAGGCCTCCGCCCTGCACACCGCGCCCCGCCAGTCCGACGAGGCGCTCGCGCGCTGGGACGCGGCCATGGACACGGTGTCCGACGCCGCGCACTCGGCGTACCGCAAGCTGGTCGAGGACCCGGACCTGCCCGCGTACTTCTTCGCGTCCACCCCCGTCGACCAGCTCGCCGAGCTGCACCTGGGCTCGCGTCCCTCGCGCCGCCCCGACTCCGGCGCGGGCCTCGACGGGCTGCGGGCCATCCCGTGGGTGTTCGGCTGGACCCAGTCCCGGCAGATCGTGCCCGGCTGGTTCGGCGTCGGCTCCGGGCTCAAGGCGCTGCGCGAGGCCGGGCTCGACACGGTCCTCGACGAGATGAGCGAGCGCTGGCACTTCTTCCGCAACTTCCTCTCCAACGTGGAGATGACGCTCGCGAAGACGGACCTGCGGATCGCCCGGCACTACGTCGACACGCTCGTGCCGGACGAGCTGAAGCACGTGTTCTCGGCGATCGAGGCGGAGCACGAGCTGACGGTCCGGGAAGTTCTGCGGATCACCGGGCGGGACGAACTGCTGGGCGCGAGCCCGGTGTTGCAGCAGACGTTCGCGATCCGGGACGCGTATCTGGACCCGATCTCCTACCTCCAGGTCGCGCTCCTCGCACGCCAGCGCGCGGCGGCCGACCGGGGCGAGGCCCCGGACCCGCTGCTGTCCCGTGCGCTGCTCCTCACGGTGAACGGCGTGGCAGCGGGCCTCCGCAACACGGGCTGACCCCGGCCCGGGTTTTCGCCCCACCCCGCCCCTTCCCGCAACCCTCCGGGGGATGTAGGGAGGGGCGGGGCCCGTTCCCGGGGCTCCGCCCCGGACCCGTTCGCGCCTGAACGGCGCTCGCACCTACAGGGGCGCGGGGCTGTGACAGTGCGCGGCTCCGCCGCGGTGGGCGCGATCGGTGGACCCCGGTTCACCTACAGGGGCGCGGGGCTGTGACGTCTGCGCGGCTCCGCCGCGGTGGGCGCGATCGGTGGGCCCTGGTTCCCCTACAGGGGCGCGAGGAACTGCGCGAGCAACCACGCACGGCCCGCGCAAGAAGGCGGGTTTCAGGGGCGCGGGGAACTGCGCAAACAGGCCGCACGGTCCGCAGGCGGGAGGGGGTCGCGGGGCGCGGGGAACTGCGCGAACCGGTGGGACCGCGCGGGGTGCGAGGGGGCGGGCGCCGCTCCGGGGCGTGAGGAGCAGAGGGCTACAGGGCGATGAACGCCGAGGCCATCGCGGCGGCGCCGAGGAGCCCCACCGCCCACGCCGTCCGCGGCATCCGCAAACCCCCCGCGACCAGCAGCGAGGCCAGGAGCAGCGCTCCGGCCAGGGGGAGCCAGGCGTACAGCAGGCCAGCGAGGCCGCTGCGTACCGCCTGGGTCGTGCCCGGCTTCAGGACCACCGGCAGATCGTCGCCCCGCCGAGCCGCCACCGACTCCGTGATCGTCACACGGGCGTGCGCGGCGGACCCGGGCGAGGGCGCGTACCGCCCGGTGCACACGTCGTCCGCGCAGGACGTCACCGTCAGCCGCCCGTGATCGCGCCCCTTCGACAGCATCACGTGCTGAGCCGTGCCCCACGACGACCAGAACCCGGCCACCACGAGCACCACGGCGACCAGGCCCGCCGCGGCCCGCACCACGACCAGCAAGAACGTACGGCTCCGCTTCGTCATGGGGCCGGATCCTGGCGGCAATGACCGCGCACGGTCAAACCCTGGCCGGAGCCGACGGCCCCTTTGGGAGCCGTTGTCGGGAGTTATCAGGTCAGGAGTTGTACGTCGACTGGGCCCGCTCCAGGCCCTCGATCACCAGCGCCTCGGCCGCATCCGCCGCCCGGTCCACGAAGTACCCCAGTTCCTTGCGCTCCGTGGAGGAGAAGTCCTTCAGGACGAAGTCCGCCACCTGCATCCGCCCCGGCGGGCGCCCGATGCCGAACCGTACCCGGTGATAGTCCGCGCCCAGCGACTTGGTGATCGACTTCAGACCGTTGTGCCCGTTGTCCCCGCCGCCCAGCTTCAGCCGCAGCACTCCGTAGTCGATGTCCAACTCGTCATGAATCGCAACGATGTTGGCGACCGGCACCTTGTAGAAGTCGCGCAGCGCGGTCACCGGCCCGCCCGACAGGTTCATGTACGACATCGGCTTCGCAAGGACCACCCGGCGGTTCAGCGGGCCCGGCGGACCGATCCGCCCCTCCACCACCTGCGCCCGCGCCTTGTGCGCCTTGAACCGGCCGCCGATCCGCTCGGCGAGCAGGTCCGCCACCATGAACCCGACGTTGTGCCGGTTCGCGGTGTACTCCGGACCCGGATTGCCCAGGCCCACGATCAGCCAGGGTGCGTTCGCGTCGTCGGTCGTCATGGGGGCTGCGTCTCCTCGGTCACGTACAGCGGGAACAACACGTACAGCAGGAACAACACGTACACAGAAAAACGGGGCGGCGGGCCAAGTGCGGCCCGCCGCCCCGTCGGAGTCCGTGCCCGGCACGGATCTCAGGCAGAGCGTGCGGCTCAGGCCTCGGCGCCCTCGGCGTCCTCGGTCTCGGCAGCCGGCTCCTCGGCCTGCGCGGCCAGGATCTGGATGACGACGGCCTCGGGGTCGGTGACCAGGGTGGTGCCGGCCGGCAGCTTGATGTCCTTGGCGTGGATGGCCGCGCCGGCCTCAAGGCCCTCGATGGAGACGGAGACGGAGGTCGGGATGTGGGTGGCCTCGGCCTCGACGGAGATCGTGTTCAGCACGTTCTCGACGAGGAAGCTGCCCGGGGCCAGGTCGCCCTCGGTCTCGACCGCGATCTCGACCGTGACCTTCTCGCCCTTCTTGACGAGCAGCAGGTCGACGTGGACCAGGAAGCCCTTGATGGCGTCACGCTGGACGGCCTTCGGGATCGCGAGCTCGGTCTTGCCGTCGATGTCCAGGGACAGCAGGACGTTCGCGGTACGCAGCGCGAGCAGCAGGTCGTGGCCCGGCAGGGTGACGTGGACCGGCTCGGTGCCGTGACCGTAGATGACGCCGGGAACCTTGTTCTCGCGGCGGATGGTGCGCGCGGCACCCTTGCCGAAGCTGGTACGGACCTCAGCGGAAAGCTTGACCTCGGACATGTGCACTCCTCGTAAAAGTGATCCAGAAAAAGTGGTCACCCGGCCACGACTGGCCTGCTACGAAGAGCGCGTCGATAACGGACCGCCGTACCCCAGGTACGGCCTCCCTCGCCGAGCAACTGACCCAGAGTACCCGGCCACCCCCCGGCCGCCCAATTGGATCAACCCCGGGCCCGGGGCGGAACGGGCTTATCGAAGACGACTCCATAGGCGTTCGCCTATTCTTGCTGTTCATGGACCTGCTGCTGCACCTCAGGTACTTCCGCACCGTCGCCGAGGAACAGCACTTCGGCCGCGCCGCCGAACGCCTGCGCGTCGCCCAGCCCTCCCTGTCCCAGCGCATCCAGCGCCTGGAGCGCGAACTCGGCGTCCGCCTCCTGGACCGCGGCCGCACCGGCGCCACCCTCACCCCCGCCGGCCGCCTCGTCCTGGCCGAAACCGACGCCCTGCTCGACGCCGCCGACCGGCTGCGCACCCTCGTCGGCCGCGTCCAGGGCGGCGCCGCCGGCACCCTGCGCGCCGCCGTCCCGCCCCAGCTCGGCGGCGCCACCGTCGCCGCCCTGCTCACCGCCTACCGCGAACGCAGCCCCGGCGGCGAACTCGACCTGCGCGAACTCACCACCGCCGAACTGACCGCCGAACTCGCCGCGGGCACCCTCGACGCCGGCATCGTCCGCCACCCCTGCCCCGCCACCGGCCTCGGCTTTGGCCCCCAGCTCCACCAGCCCCTCGGCGCCCTCCTCGCCGACCAGGACCCCCTCGCCGCACACCCCGAGATCGACGTTGCCGACCTCGACGGCCGCGAACTCGTCCTCTTCCCCCGCCCCACCGCCCCCGCCCTGCACGACGAAACCCTCACCGCCTGCGCCCGCCACGGCTGCACCCCCGGCGCCGTACGCGAAGTCGCCGGCATCGAATTCACCCGCGCCCTCATCCTGTCCGGCACCCACGTCGCCGCCCTCGTGCCCCGGCCCGCCCCCGAACCCGGCACCACCTGGCGCCCGTTGCGCGGCAACCCCGTCACCTGGCGCACCTCCACCGCCTGGCCCGCCGGCCGCGACGGACCCGCCGTGCACCTGTTCACCGAGGCCGCCCACGACGTCCTGCGCGAACACGCCGGGCTCCTCCCCACCGCCACCCCGCGGCGCCTGTTCCCCCGCCCCGCATCGGAGTTCCCGCTGTGAACACCCCCGTACGCGGCCGCATCACCGCCGCCCTCACCGACGCCGGCCTCGGCGGAGCACTCTGCGCCACCGACATCGACACCGGCGCCACCGTCGCCCTGGCCGCCGACACCCCCGTCTCCACCGCCAGCGTCCACAAGCTGTGCCTCGTCGCCACCCTCTACCGCGAAGCCGCCGCCGGACGCCTCGACCCCACCACCCCCGTCGACATCCCCGCCGGCGCCCGCGCACCCGGGCCCACCGGACTCGCCGTCATGCGCGACGCCGCCCGGCTCAGCCTGCGCGACCTCGCCTCGCTCGCCGTCGCCGTCAGCGACAACGCCGCCGCCGACGTCCTCTGGGACCACCTCGGCCTCGACACCGTCAACGCCACCATGAACGCCCTCGGCCTGACCCGAACCGTCGCCGTCCACAACCAGGCCGGCCTCTACGCCACGATGGTCGCCGACACCGGCGACGGCGGCCCCGCCGCCCTCGTCGACCCCGCCGCCGTCGCCCGCCTCAGCGTCCTCGACCCCGCCCGCACCAACCGCTCCACACCCCGCGAGATCGCCGCCCTGCTCACCGCCATCTGGCGCGACGAAGTCTGCGCGGGGGCCTGGGGCGAGGAACTCCGGGCCGTCCTCGGCGTCCAGGCCTGGAGCCACCGGCTCGCCTCCGGCTTCCCCTTCGACGACGTACGCGTCAGCGGCAAGACCGGCACCCTGCCCACCCAGCGCCACGAGGCCGGCGTCGTCGAATACCCCGACGGCGGCCGCTACGCCGTCGCCGTGTTCACCCGCGCCGCCTCCACCGCGGCCACCCTGCCCGCCGCCGACGCCGCCATCGGGCGCGCCGCGCGGGTCGCGGTGGACGCGCTGCGCAACGGCCGGGAGCGGGCCTGAAGAAGGCACGCGCGGGTATGAAGAAGGGCCGCGTCCGAAACCGGACGCGGCCCCAACTCCCAGCAGATTAAGGCTAGTTCTCCTCGAAGAGGCTCGTCACCGAGCCGTCCTCGAACACCTCGCGCACCGCGCGGGCGATCGACGGAGCGATCGACAGCACCGTGATCTTGTCGAGCTCCAGATCCGAGGGATCCGGCAGCGTGTTCGTGAACACGAACTCGCTCACCTTGGAGTTCTTCAGACGGTCCGCGGCCGGACCCGACAGGATGCCGTGCGTGGCCGTCACGATGACGTCCTCCGCACCGTGCGCGAACAACGCGTCCGCGGCGGCGCAGATCGTGCCGCCCGTGTCGATCATGTCGTCCACCAGGACGCAGACACGGCCCTTCACATCACCGACGACCTCGTGCACCGTCACCGTGTTCGCGACTTCCTTGTCACGGCGCTTGTGCACGATCGCCAGCGGCGCGTCCAGGCGGTCGCACCAGCGGTCCGCGACCCGCACCCGGCCCGCGTCCGGAGACACGATCGTCAGCTTCGAGCGGTCGACCTTCGCGCCCACGTAGTCCGCGAGGACCGGCAGCGCCGTCAGATGATCCACCGGACCGTCGAAGAAGCCCTGGATCTGGTCCGTGTGCAGATCGACCGTGAGGATGCGGTCCGCACCCGCGGTCTTCAGCAGATCGGCCACCAGCCGCGCCGAGATCGGCTCACGGCCCTTGTGCTTCTTGTCCTGACGGGCATAGCCGTACGACGGAACGATCACGGTGATGGATCGCGCCGACGCCCGCTTCAGGGCGTCGATCATGATCAGCTGCTCCATGATCCACTTGTTGATCGGAGCCGTGTGGCTCTGGATCAGGAAGCAGTCCGCACCACGCGCCGACTCCTGGAAACGAACGTAGATCTCACCGTTCGCGAAGTCGAAGGCCTTCGTCGGCACGAGGCCCACACCCAACTGGTGCGCAACCTCCTCGGCCAGCTCGGGGTGGGCGCGGCCGGAGAAGAGCATCAGCTTCTTCTCGCCGGTCGTCTTGATCCCGGTCACAGCACAGTCTCCTCAGACGTGTTCGATGCTGCTGCACCCGCGCGGTCCCTTTCGCGGCGAGCCAGCCGAATATGTGCACCTATCACGGTAGCCCGAGAAAGGCGCACCCGAATCCGGTCAGTTCTCCCCGCCCGACTGCTCGGCCGCAGCCTGAGCAGCCTGCGCGGCAGCACTTCCCGGACGCTTACGCTCCACCCAACCCTCGATATTCCGCTGCTGGCCCCGGGCGACGGCCAGCGAACCGGGCGGCACATCCTTCGTGATGACCGAACCCGCGGCGGTGTAGGCACCGTCCCCCACTGTGACGGGAGCAACAAACATGTTGTCCGAACCCGTCTTGCAGTGTGAGCCGATCGTCGTGTGATGCTTCGCCTCACCGTCGTAGTTCACGAACACACTGGCCGCGCCGATGTTCGTGTACTCACCGATCGTCGCGTCACCCACGTACGACAGATGCGGAACCTTCGTCCCCTCACCGATCGACGCGTTCTTCGTCTCCACGTACGTACCGATCTTGGCCTTCGCCCCGAGCCGCGTCCCCGGCCGCAGATAGGCGAACGGACCGACCGTCGCACCCTCGCCCACCTCGGAGTCGAACGACACCGCGTTGTCGACCCGCGCGCCCCGGCCCACCACCGTGTTCGTCAGACGCGAATTGGGACCCACCTCGGCACCGGACGCCAGATGCGTCGACCCCAGCAACTGCGTCCCCGGAAGCACCACCGCGTCCTGCTCGAACGTCACCTGCACATCCACGAACGTCGTGGCCGGATCCACCACCGTCACACCCGCGAGCATCGCCCGCTCCAGCAGCCGGTCGTTCAACAGACGGCGCGCCTCGGACAACTGCACCCGGTTGTTGATCCCCAGGATCTCCCGGAAGTCCCCCGCCAGCGACGCACCCACCCGGTGCCCCGCCTCCCGCAGGATCCCCAGCACGTCCGTCAGGTACTCCTCGCCCTGACTGTTGTCCGTACGCACCTTGCCCAACGCGTCCGCGAGCAGCGCACCGTCGAACGCGAACACACCCGAGTTGATCTCACGGATCGCGCGCTGCGCCTCGGAGGCGTCCTTGTGCTCGACGATCGCGGTCACCGCACCCGACACGTCGTCGCGCACGATGCGGCCGTAGCCGGTCGAGTCGGCGACCTCGGCGGTCAGCACGGTCACCGCGTTGCGGTCGTTCTCGTGCGTACGGGTCAGCTCCGCCAGCGTCGCGCCGGTCAGCAGCGGGGTGTCGCCGCACACCACGACGACCGTGCCCTCGATGGACTGGCCCAGCTCCTCCAGCGCCATCCGCACCGCGTGCCCGGTGCCGTTCTGCTCGTACTGCACCGCCGTGCGCACTCCGGCGTCGATCGCGCCCAGGTGGGCGGAGACCTGCTCGCGGGCATGGCCGACGACCACGACGAGGTGCTCGGGATCCAGCTCACGGGAGGCTGCCACGACGTGCCCGACGAGCGAGCGCCCGCAGATCTCGTGCAGAACCTTGGGAGTGGCCGACTTCATGCGGGTGCCCTCACCCGCGGCGAGGACGACGACGGCGGCCGGGCGGGTTGCGCTCACGGAGGTGCCCTTCGGCTTCGGGGGGTGGACACCCGAAGGATACCGGGGGGCTTCGCGGATGAAATCGGGGTGGGGGCTGGGGAAATGCGGCGGGTCCTGACTGGTGTCAGTCAGGACCCGTGATCGCGATGCTCCCCCGCCAGGACTCGAACCCGGACATAGGGCACCAAAAGCCCCAGTGCTGCCAATTACACCACGGGGGATGGAAACCGGCTAAACCGGACATTCGGTCAGGTTGCCGGATGGGCACCCAACACTATGCCGTACCAAGCGCCTTCCATGCGACGGTATAGATGAGCACCTTTCGTCACGTAGACCACCAAACACCCCCGGTATGCCTCTGCGGTGTTCTTCCGCTTGGTGCGCGGGTTGTGCTTCTTGAGGGTGGCTCGCTGGAAGACGGGGACATCGACGCCCGCCAGTTCGGCCCAGAACTCCTCGGCCCCGGCCGCGTCACCGGACTCGTGAATGCTGACGCGGAAGCGCATCCGCTCGCGCGAGACTCCCAGCAGCTCCAGCCATCGCAGGTACACCTTGATCACGTTGGGATCGCTGTTGATGAATTGCAGCTGCTCGGTGCGGCGGTAGGTCTTGTCCTTGGCTCCCTCGGCCCAGTACAGCGCGACACCCACCATGAACAGCTCCCGGTCCGACAGCCGTCCGATCTCGTCACGCGCAGCTCTCTTGGTCTCCTGGCGCTCCTCGTCCCGGGCTGCGCGCAGGCGCGCGAGACCCTCGTTCATCAGGGCATGTCGTTCGTCGTCGGTGTAGCGAGGTTCAGGCTTCGGGAGGTCGCGGACCCAAAGCGATATCGAGCTCTTCGAGCAGCCGAGCTCGGCTTGGATCTGGTCGTACGTCATGCCCTCTGCGCGGAGTGTCCTCGCCCGGTCGCGCAGGTCGTCCTTGGCGTTCGGCCGCTTCGTCCATTCCGGCGCGGGCTCGCCCTTCACCAGGCGGTGGAGGAGGTCGTTGTTGTGGATGCGCAGACGGTCGCGGATCTGCCGCAGGCTGAGCCCCTCGCGCCGCAGCGCCATCGCCTGCCGCCGCAGGCCCTCGAAGTCGGCGTATTTGCCGGGTGTGGCTGATGTCATACGGACACGTTCGTCCGGCGTCCGGATGCGCGCTCGAATATCCGGTTGATTCACCGGATCGTAGGATTCATACCGCTTCACGGCGTGTTGGGGAGGATTCTGTGCAGCACGCGCGGGACGAAAGCCATAGGAAAATCGTTCGCGCCCGCCCGTAGTCTGGGAGCCATGACCGCAACGGGGGCTGACCAGGAAGCCACGGGGTTGACCTCCCGTGGCTGGTGGTGGTGGGAGCGCAGGCGCAGCGCGGTGCTGGATGTCTCGCTCGGGGTGTTCTCCGCGCTGGAGTGCGCGCTGGAGGGTGTGGGTTTCGCGGGGGACTCGGGGCTGCCCGTGCCGGCGGGGGTGCTGCTCGGTCTGGTGGCGGGGGCTTCGCTGGCGCTGCGGCGGCGGTGGCCGATCGCGGTGGTGCTCGTCTCGATCGCGGTGACGCCGGCCAGCATGGGGTTCCTGCTGAGCGTGGTGGGGCTCTACACGCTGGCCGCGTCGGAGGTGCCGCGCCGGATCACGGCGGCGCTGGCGGGGATGTCGGTGGCGGGGACGTTCATCGTCACGTTCGTACGGCTGCACCAGAGCGTGGCGCGCGGCGATTACGACCCGGGGTACTGGTACGTGCCGCTGATGTCGGCGGTGATGTCGCTGGGGATCACGGGTCCGCCGCTGCTGTACGGGCTGTATATAGGGGCGCGGCGGCGGTTGATGGAGTCGTTGCGGGAGCGGGCGGATTCGCTGGAGCGGGAGTTGTCGCTGCTCGCGGACCGGGCCGAGGAGCGGGCGGAGTGGGCGCGTACGGAGGAGCGGACGCGGATCGCCCGGGAGATGCATGACGTGGTGGCGCACCGGGTGTCGTTGATGGTGGTGCACGCGGCGGCGTTGCAGGCGGTGGCGCGCAAGGATCCGGAGAAGGCGGTGAAGAACGCCGCGTTGGTCGGTGACATGGGCCGGCAGGCGTTGACGGAGCTGCGGGAGATGCTCGGGGTGCTGCGGTCGGCGGATCAGCAGCCGGTGGCGGTGCGGGTGGATCCGGTGCCGCTGGCCGCGGTGGGTGCGGCTGCGGCCGCTGCGGCGGCGGCCGCGGAGGAGGGGCCCTGCCTCGCGGACATCGAGGCGCTGGTGGGGCAGTCCCGGGAGGCCGGGATGGTGGTGGAGCTGATGGTGCAGGGCGAGGTGCGGGACTATGACGCGCTGGTGGAGCAGACCGCGTACCGGGTGGTGCAGGAGGCGTTGACCAACGTCCACAAGCATGCGGCGGGCGCGAAGGTGATGGTGCGTCTCGCCCGGCGGGAGGCCGAGGTGGCGATGCAGGTGGAGAACGGTCCGGCGGACGGTGTCACGGCGGATGCGGGGTTGCCCAGTGGGGGCAATGGGCTGGTGGGGATGCGGGAGCGGGTGAAGGCGCTGGGTGGCGTTTTCGTGTCGGGTACGACGGATGCGGGCGGGTTCCGGGTGTCGGCGGTGCTTCCCGACCGGGCCCCGGTGGCCTCGTAGCCCCTGGGGCTCCGCCCCCGCTTGAGGGGCCAGGGGGATTCCATGACGGGTGAGGATGCCGCTGTACCGGCGCTGTCAGGGGCGCGGGGAACTGCGTGAACGGCCACGCACGGTGGACGGACGACAGCGGGTTCAGGGGCGCGGGGAACTGCGCGAACGGCTTGCGCGGTCCGCAGGCGAAGGCGGGTTTCAGGGGCGCGGGCCGCCCGGGAACGGACGGGGGCGGGGGGCCTGGCCCCGCGGGCGGGAGGCCGGCCGCGGTCAGCCCGAGGTGAGGCGGATCGGCTGGGTGCCGGTGACCAGGGTGTTGAGGGCGTGGTCGATGTCGGGGCCGAGGTACCAGTCGCCGGTGTGGTCGAGGGAGTACACGCGGCCTACGGCGTCGATGGCCAGTACGGCCTGCTGGTCGCCTTCTTCGCCGAGCGGCGCGATATCGGTTTCGAGGGCGCGGCCGAGGTCGGCGAGCGTGCGGGCGAGGTGGAGTCCGGCGAGGGGGTCGAAGCGCAGGGCGGCGGGCGCGTTGCGGCGGCCGGGTCCGGGGGCGGTGAGGCGCAGGCCGCCGAATTCGGCCCAGGCTTCGACGGCGGCGGGGAAGACGCTGTGGCGGTGGCCGGCGGGTGAGGTGTGGGCGCGCAGGACGTCGGCCCAGGCTTCGGCCTGGCGGATGTCCCAGCGTCCCGGCTGCCAGCCGGCGGTGCGCAGGGCGGCGTCGACGGGGACGGGGAAGCGGGTGGTGGAGACGTCCGGCATCGGCCGCGGCCTTTCCGTGAGTTCGGCGGGGTGGGGTGGCTCAGGGCGGTGAGTCCCCCGCGGTGGGGTGGCTCAGGGCCGGGCTCAGGGTTCGACGCTGCGGACGCCGAAGTGGTCGAGCAGCGCGGCGCAGGAGCGGCAGGGCGGGGCGTAGCTGCCGTGCAGGGGGTCGCCGTCCTCGCGTATGCGCCGGGCGGTGAGTTTGGCGTGTTTGAGGGCGCGGCGGGCTTCGCCGTGGGTGAGGGGTTTGCGCTGCGCGCGTTTGGAGCGTGCGCTCTCGACGGCGGTCAGGTGTCGGGAGAGCAGGATCGCTTCGGGGCAGCGGCCGGTGAAGCGTTCGCGCTGGCCGCTGGTGAGGGTGTCCAGATAGTCCTGGACCAGGGTGTGCAGGGCGGGCGGCTGCTCGCCCTTGCCCGCGGTGCAGGTGAGGGTTTCGCCGCGGACCGAGAGGGCGGCGGCGATGGCGGGGAGGATGCCGTCGCGGCGGTGTCTCAGTAAGGGCGCGGCGGTGCCGGGGGTGGCGCTCCAGTGAAGGCGCGGATCGCCGGGTGTCTCTTTTGCGGTGTTTATCGCGCTAGTTGCGGATGTTTCGCCTGGTGCGGTGTGCATGGTGCTGTGTTCCTCCCACTGGCGGCGGCTTTCGCCGCACGTGTCAGCGCCCCCGAGTTGCGGGGACAGCCTGCCAAATGGGGGCGCTGATACGGAAGCTGGGGCGTGATAAGCCGCGCGTCGCGGGCGCAGGGTGATATGCGGGTGACGGTTGGTGACCGAATTGCGGGGCCGGTCCCCGGTATTGCGGCACCGCATAGTCTGGTCCCACCAGCCAGACGCAGGAGCACGCAGCAGGGGGCAACCGCCATGACGACAGGTCGGCTCGGGCAGCATGCCGCGCCACCGAACGCGGCCTATGCCGGGCAGGTCGTGCACTTCCCGGATCCGGTCCGCGCCTCCCGGCATCCCAGGGGGGTGCGGGTGGACGAGAACGGTTTCCCGGTCTTCTCGGCGTACGCGCGTGCGGCGGCGGAGATCGCGGAGCCGCCCGAGGGGTTCGGGGTGGACGAGCTACGGCTGACCGACTACGTGTCGGCGAACGCGGCGCTGGCCGCTGCGGGGCACGAGTTGTGGGACACGGTGGCGCCGGTGGCGACGCCGCACGGCTGGACGTGGCACCACGTGCCCGGCGGACGCCGTCTCGAACTGGTGCCGGTCGAGGTGAAGGCCCTGCTGCGGCATTACGGCGGTCTGGCGACGGCACAGGTCGAGCACGACAAGCGTGGTACGCGGCCGTTGCAGGAGACGCGGCCGGCGCACTTCGGGCTGCCCAAGGGCTCGGTGTCGGTGACGGAGTCCCAACTCCTGGGCGTGGAGGAGGACTTGGGGTATCGCCTTCCGGGTGCCTACCGTTCGTTCCTGAAGGCGGCGGGGGGCTGCGCCCCGGTGGGTGCGGCGCTCGACGCGGAGCTGGGTCTTCTGGTGGACCAGCCGTTCTTCACGGTGCGGGACGAGGCTGCGGTCAACGACCTCGTCTATGTCAACAAGTGTTTGCGGGACCACCTCACCAAGGACTATCTGGGCGTCGCCTTCGTGCAGGGCGGGATCCTCGCGGTGAAGGTGAAGGGTTCGGCGGTCGGTTCGGTGTGGTTCTGCGCGTACGACGATGCGCGGGATCGGGACGGGCTGAGCGTGAACGAGCGGGTGGAGCGTCTGCTGCTGCCCTGCGGTGAGGATTTCGACGCGTTCCTCGGGCGGCTCGCGGGCAATCCGCCGGAGCTGGAGACCGTGGCGAACCTGATGGTGGACGGTGGCTTCGCGCGTGCCGTCGAGACGACCTCGGTAGGGGAGTGAGCCGGCCGATGGTGACTTTCGCTCAGGCGCAGGAGCGTGCCGAAGAGTGGATCAATGGTGATGTGCCCGCGTATCAGCACCGTGAGGTGCGGGTGCGGGAGTTCGAGCTGGGTTTCGTGGTGTGGGCGGAGGACCGGGAGAACGGGCCTTCGGGCGGCGGCGGTGCGCAGCGCCTGGTCATCGCCCGGGACAGCGGCGAGGCGACGCTGTGGCCGGGGCTGCCGGTGGGTGAGGTGATCCGGCGGTACGAGGAGGAGTACGGGGTTCTGGAGGACGCGCCGCCCGCGCCGGAGCCGCCGGCCCGGATCGACCTGAACCAGACGTCGTTCCTGCTGAGTCCGCCGGAGTGGCTCCAGGAGGCGGCGGACAAGCTCGGCATCCCGGACCGGCGGGGCGAGAGTGGTTCCACGTCGGGCTCCGGCTCGGCCTCGGCCTCCGGTTCGGGTGCCGGCTCCGGCTCGGGCTCGGACTCCGGTTCGGGTGCCGACTCGGGCTCGGGCTCGGACTCCGGTTCGGGTGCCGACTCGGGCTCGGGTGTCGGCCTCGGCTCGGCCTCGGGTTCCAGCGCTCCGGCCGGGGCCACGCCGTGGGCCGGGACGGACACCAACGCGGGGTCCGACGACGGTTCGGTGCCGCTTCCGGCGACGGTGTTCGCGCCCCCGCTCTCCGGTGCGGACGGCGAGGACGAGGCGCCGCCGAGGGCGTTGCCCGAGGCGAAGACGGCGTTGATGGCGGGCGGCAGCCAGCTTCCGCCGACCGCGCTCGCGCCCGCGTACGACCCGCAGGCCGCGCCGCCGCCGGGTGCGACTCCGCCGCCGGTGGCGCCGGTCGCGCCGACAGGGCCTTCGGGGCCGGAAGGCGTCGGGGGTGTCGGGGACATCGCGGATGCCGCCACCAGCAAGGCGGTTGGGCCGCCCCCGGGTGCGCGCGCCGCGCGAGGCGGGGGCTCTACGGTTCCGCCGCCGGGCGCACCCGGCACTCCGGGTGCCCGCCCGGATGCGCCGGTGCCCCCTCCGGCTCCGGGTTCGACTCCGCCGCCGGGTTCGACTCCGCCGCCGGGTGTCCAGGCGGGTGGTTACCTGCCGACGCAGCTGGTCTCGCAGCTCGGCCCCGAGGGCCAGGGTCCTGCGGCCCCGGCGTCGCCGCCGCCCGCGCAGGGCGGGGTGCACCAGGCCCCGACGATGTTCGCGGAGCCGCATCACATGGGTCCGTCGGGTCCGTCGGGTCAGCCGGGCGCGCCGGTTCAGGGCGGTCCGGGTGCTCCGGTGCCGCCGGGTCCGCCCGGTGCTCCGGGTGCTCCGGGTGCGCCGCTGCCTCCCGGTCCTCCGGGAGGTCCCGGCGGTCCCGGGGGCCCTGGCGGCCAGGGCGGCCCTGGTGTGCCGCTGCCGCCCGGTCCACCCGGTGCTCCGGGTGCCCCGCTGCCGCCCGGCCCTCCGGGTGCGCCCGGTGGTACGCCCCCCGGCGGGGTGCACCAGGCCGCGACGATGCTGGCGGGGCCCGCGCAGATGGGGCCCGGCCAGACGGGTCCAGGCGGTCCCGGCGGTCCCGGCGGTCCCGGCGGTCCCGGCGGTCCCGGCGCGCCCGTGCCGCCGGGTCCCCCCGGTATGCCCCCGGGCATGCCGCCCGGTGGTCCCGCTCCGCAGGCGCCGCCGGCCTACGGGTATCCGCAGCAGCCCCCGGCGGGGCTGCCGACCGTGGGGCCGGGCTATCAGGCGGTGCTGCGTTACCGCGCGCCCGACGGCTCCGAGCAGCAGCTCATCCGTCGGTCGGCGCCCGGTACCGCGCACCCGGAGTGGCAGATCTTCCATGAGCTGCGGGCGATGAACGTGCCCGCCGACCATGTGCTCGAACTGCACACCGAGCTGGAGTCGTGCGAGCTGCCGGGTGGCTACTGTGCGCGGATGATCCGCGAGCAGTGGCCGCAGGTGCGGATCACGCACGTCGCCCCGTACGGCAAGGACCACGGCTCGCGTCGCCAGGGCGTTCGGCATCTGCTCACCCACCAGGGCGAGTTGGCTCAGGTCGCGGACGGTCCGGCCAGGCCCCAGCCGGTGCGGGCGCCGATCCCGGCGGTGCAGCCGGTGCCTCCGCTGCCGCCGGAGGGCGTGGCCCACGAACTGGCGGGCGCGTTCGGTCCGCAGGGCGTGTTCCGCTTCGATCAGCGGGCGGTGTCGCGGCAGGGTGTGCCGGAGGTCGTGGCGGTGACGCTGGTGTGGGCGGGGCTGCCGCTGGACTTCGGGCCGTTCTTCTGGGCGCAGGCCGTGCCGGGGCAGCCGGTGCCGACGCTGGCGGAGCTCGCGCAGCAGCGCGGGGTGCAGCCGGCGGCGGACGCGGGTTCGTATCTGGTGATGGGCTCCGACTTCGGGCGGGCGATCTGTGTCCAGTACGGGACCGCGAACATCGTGGCGGTGCCGGTGGAGGCGGGCCCCGGCGGGCAGTCGGTGCCGCCGCAGTTCGTGAACTCAGGGCTGCCCGAGTTCGCCCGCTCGCTCGCGCTGCTCGGCCGGATGTGGCGGCTGCGGTTCGGGCTCAACCCGGAGCAGGCGGGCCGCTGGACGGTCGACTTCCAGGCCCAGCTCGCGGCCCTCGACCCGGCGGCGCTGGCGTCGCCGGAGAGCTGGTGGTCGGTGCTCCTTGAGCAGATGTGGGACGGGCTGCTCTGAGCCCTTCTTGAGGCAGCCCTGCTTGAGGCAGCCCGGCCTCGGGCGGCCTTGCCTCGGGCTGCCCGGCCTCGGGCTGCCCGGCCTCCGGGCCGTCTTCGCCGAGCCGAGCTGAAGGCGCTCACCGTGCGGGTCGCGGTGGGCGCCTTCGGCGTGTGGTGGGGCGTGGCACCTGGGTGATTCCGGGTTCTGGCGCCGATTGACGCATCCTTGACCGTGCCGTGTGGGCGGAGTGTCGCGTTATGACCATTTCGCTTCGATCGGCCAGGATGAGCGCCGGGCAGCCAGAACGCGTACCGGGCGCCAGTGGGTGCGGGAGAGAGGCTTCAGGGATGAGCGCAGCATCGTTGCCGCCGGCGGCGCAGCCGTTCGGCGTGGGCCGGGGCCGCGGCTACCGTACGGATCAGGTCGACCGCACCCTGGCCCGGCTGTCGCAGGAGCGGGACGCGGCGTGGGAGCGGGCGGCCCGGCTCACCGTCCTCGCCAAGCAGATGGGCGCCCAGGCGGCGGCCCTCGCCGAGCAGGTCGGCGCGCTCGCCCCGCAGACGTACGAGGTGCTCGGCGGCCGGGCCTCCTCGCTGTTCGCGCTGACGGTCGAGGAGGCCGACGCGGTGCGGGCCGGTGCCGAGGAGGCGGCCGCCGGGGACGTCCTGGCCGCCGAGGAGGCGGGCCGGGCGCTGCGGGAGGCGGCGCGGACGCGGAGTGAGGCGCTGCTCGCGGAGGCCGAGGAGCGGGTGCGCCAGACGCTGCTCGCGGCCCGCACCGCGGCGGACGAGCTGCGTCTGGCGGCCCGTACCGAGGCCAAGGAGCGCCGCGAGGAGGCGGCCGGCGATCTGGACGCGATGCGCAGGCGCTGCGAGGGGTATCTGGCCGGGCAGGATCAGGAGCGGGCCGACGCGCTGGCCGCGGACGAGCGTGAACGGGCCGCGCGCGAGGCGGAGTTGGACGCGCGGATCGCCGAGCTGACGGCGGTCGCGCAGGCGGGTCTCGACGAGGCTCGGCGCGTGTTCGCCGAGGTGGAGGAGAGCGCGCACCGCGGTCAGGAGGACGCGGAGGCGCGGGCCGCCGAGCTGGTGGCGGGGGCGCGGGCGCAGGACGACCGGATCGCGGCCGAGACGGACCGGGTGCTGCGCGAGCACACGGCGGCCCGAGAGGAGGCGCAGGCGCACATGACGCATGTGCGCAACAGTCTGGCCACCCTCACCGGTCGCTCCGCCGAGCACGAGAGCTGACGGTCAACTCGCCCTGCTGGCAGGGGAGTTGATAGGGACGTCAGTCCTTTCCGGGTTCCGTGAGGACGGGGAAGCGGCGCGGGGCGAGGAACACCAGGACGAGCAGGGGCAGGACGGCCGCGATCGCGGCGCCGACGTAGACGTGGTCGACCGCGCTCGCGACCGCCCGGCGCAGGTAGTCGGCGGCGTCCGTGGTCAGGGACGCCGGGTGGTGCAGGGCGCGCGAGACGGAGTCGAGGTCGCCGGGCAGGCCGGGCATCGGGGCGTGGGTCAGGCGGGCGGCGAGGGTGGCGTTGGCGATGGCACCGAACAGGGCCGCGCCGACCGACTGCCCGACCTGGCGGCAGAACAGGACGGACGCGGTGGTGGTGCCGCGCTCGGCCCAGCCCACGGTCGACTGGACGCCGACGATCAGCGGGAGCTGGAAGAGGCCGAGCGCGCCGCCGAGCAGCAGCATCAGCAGGGCGGGCTGCCAGGCGCGGCCGGGGAAGGGCAGCAGGGGGAAGACGGCCAGGATCAGTGCGGCGAGCGCGATGCCGGTGATCGCACAGTTGCGGAATCCGATGCGGGTGTAGACGCGGCTGGAGAGGGCGGCCGACACCGGCCAGCTGAGTGTCATCACGGACAGCACGAACCCGGCGGCGGTCGGGTTGAGGCCGAGCACCGACTGGGCGTAGGTGGGCAGGAACACGGTGGGGGCGACCATGAGGAGGCCGAGCCCGCCGAGTGCCAGATTGACGGCGGCGATGGTGCGCCGGCGCCACACCCAGCCGGGGATGACGGGTTCGGCGGCCCGGCGTTCCACGAACACGGTGAGGGCGGCGCACGCGGCGCTGCCCGCGAGCAGGGCGAGCGAGGGCGTCGAGAGCCAGGGCCAGGCGACGCCGCCCTGCACGAGCGCGGTGAGCAGCAGGGCGCCGGTGGCGAAGATGCACAGGGCGCCGGCCCAGTCGACGCGGGGCCGGGCGGCGGGCGCCCGGCGGGCGGGTTCGACGAAGTACCGGATGACCAGGTGGAGGGCGACGGCGCCGACGGGCACGTTGATGAGGAAGATCCAGCGCCAGTCCGCGTAGGAGGCGAGGAGCCCGCCGAGCGCGGGTCCCGCCACGGCCGAGGTCGCCCACACGGTGGACAACTTGGCCTGGATCTTGGGACGTTCCTTCAGCGGGTACAGGTCGGCGGCGATCGTCTGGACGGTGCCCTGGAGGGCGCCGCCGCCGAGGCCCTGGACGACGCGGAACGCGATGAGCGCGGCCATGTTCCAGGCGAACGCGCACAGGACGGAGCCGGCGAGGAAGACGATGACGCCGACGACGAGGACGGGCTTGCGCCCGAAGGTGTCGGAGAGTTTGCCGTACACGGGCAGGGTGACGGTCACGGCGAGCAGATAGCCGCTGAACAGCCAGGAGAAGACGGCGAATCCGCCGAGGTCGCCGACGATCTGGGGGACGGCCGTCGAGACGATGGTGCCGTCGAGGGCGGCCAGGGCCATGCCCATCATGAGGGCCGCGACGACCGGGCCGCGCCCGCGCGGGGCGACGGCGGCGGGTGCCGCGCCGGGTATCGCTTCGGTGTGGGGTGTTCCGTCGGAGACGCTCACCGAGATCCCTTCACTGTGCATGCATCTGGGGGCCCCACCTTCTCACTGGCGGCCGGAACGGCGGCAGGGGTGGAGGGGCCCTGACACGTAGTGGTCCTTGGGGTGGAGTCCCCTAGGGGGTGGGCCCTACTTCGGGGGAGGGCCCGTTCGTTCCGGCGGAGGAGGTGGCCGGAGGGGTCCGTTCCCTACGTTGGTCGGAGGCCGAAGGGGGCGCCCGCACTGGCGGGCGACCGGCCGCATGAGACCTAGGAGAACCACCGTGACTACGGCTGTGACCATTCCTCGACACGGGGGCACTGGAGGAGGGCGTGCGGCGGTCGCGGCACGGGCGCGCCAGGTTGTGAAGGCGTACGGGTCGGGGGAGACCCGGGTGGTGGCCCTCGACCAGGTCGACGTCGACATCGACCGGGGGCAGTTCACCGCGATCATGGGCCCGTCGGGTTCCGGCAAGTCCACGCTGATGCACTGCCTGGCCGGGCTCGACACGGTGACGAGCGGCCAGATCTATCTGGACGAGACCGAGATCACGGGGCTCAAGGACAAGAAGCTGACGCAGCTGCGCCGGGACCGGATCGGGTTCATCTTCCAGGCGTTCAACCTGCTGCCGACGCTGAACGCCCTGGAGAACATCACGCTGCCGATGGACATCGCGGGCCGCAGGCCGGACGCGCAGTGGCTGGAGCGCGTGGTGGAGACGGTGGGCCTGGCCGGCCGGCTCAAGCACCGCCCGACCCAGCTCTCCGGCGGCCAGCAGCAACGGGTGGCCGTGGCAAGGGCGTTGGCGGCCCGGCCGGAGATCATCTTCGGTGACGAGCCGACCGGAAACCTGGACTCGCGGGCGGGCGCGGAGGTGCTCGGCTTCCTGCGCCAGTCCGTGGACGAGCTGGGCCAGACCATCGTGATGGTCACCCACGACCCGGTGGCGGCCTCCTATGCGGACCGGGTGCTCTACCTGGCCGACGGCCGCATCGTGGACGAGATGTTCCGCCCGACCGCCGACGCCGTCCTCGACCGCATGCTGCGCTTTTCTGGGGGACGCCCCCAGACCCCCGATTCCGACGCGCAGGGGCGTACGTCATGAGCGTGCTCAAGACCTCGATGCGCAACTTCCTCGCGCACAAGGGGCGGATGGCGCTCTCGGCCGTCGCGGTCCTGCTGTCGGTGGCGTTCGTGTGCGGCACGCTCGTCTTCACCGACACCATGAACACCACCTTCGACAAGCTGTTCGCGGCGACCTCGGCGGATGTGACGGTCAGCCCCAAGTCGGCCTCCGACGACGGCACCACCTCCCGGACCGGCAAGCCCGAGGCGCTGCCCGCCTCGCTCGTCGACCAGGTCGCCAAGGTGCCCGGCGTGCGCACGGCCGCGGGCGCGATCGGCAGCACCGGCGTCACGGTCGTCAACGCCAAGAACGAGAACATGGGCTCCAGCACCGGGGCCCCGACCATCGCCGGCAACTGGACGGAGAACAGCCTCAAGGCGATGGAGATCACCTCCGGCCGTGCCCCGCGCGGGCCGACCGAGATGATGGTCGACGCCGACACCGCCGGCAAGCACCACCTCAAGCTCGGTGACGAGCTGCGCACCATCGCCGTCACCGGCGACTTCACCGCGAGGATCACCGGCATCGCCACCTTCAAGGTGACCAACCCGGGCGCGGCCGTCGTCTACTTCGACACCCCGACCGCCCAGCGTGAACTCCTGGGCGCGAGCGGCCTGTTCACCCAGATCGACGTCACCGCAGCGAACGGCGTCAGCGACGCCCGGCTCAAGCAGGACGTGGCGGCCGCGCTCGGTTCGGGTTCCTACAAGCTCCAGACGGCGAAGGAGGCGGCGGACGCGGGCCGCGCCAGTGTCGGCTCCTTCCTCGACGTGATGAAGTACGCGATGCTCGGCTTCGCCGGGATCGCCTTCGTCGTCGGCATCTTCCTCATCATCAACACGTTCTCGATGCTGGTCGCCCAGCGCACCCGCGAGATCGGCCTGATGCGCGCCATCGGCTCCAGTCGCAAGCAGGTCAACCGCTCGGTGCTCGTGGAGGCCCTGCTGCTCGGCGTGTTCGGCTCGGTCCTCGGGGTCGGCGCGGGAGTGGGCCTCGCGGTCGGCCTGATGAAGCTGATGGGCTCCATCGGCATGGACCTGTCGACCGGTGACCTCACCGTCCAGTGGACGACCCCCGTCATCGGCCTGATCCTCGGTGTCGTGGTGACCGTCGTCGCCGCCTACGTCCCGGCCCGCCGCGCGGGGAAGATCTCGCCGATGGCCGCCCTGCGCGACGCCGGCACCCCCGCCGACGGCAAGGCCGGAGCGATCCGGGCCGCCATCGGCCTGGTCCTGACCGGCGCCGGCACCGCGGCCCTGTTCGCCGCCGCCAACTCCTCGAAGGCGGCGTCCGGTTCGGGCCTGCTCGGCCTCGGCGTCGTGCTCACCCTGATCGGCTTCGTCGTCGTCGGGCCGCTGCTCGCGGGCATCGTGGTGCGGGTGATCAGCGCGCTGGTGCTGCGGATGTTCGGGCCCGTGGGGCGGATGGCCGAGCGCAACGCACTGCGCAATCCGCGGCGTACGGGGGCGACGGGCGCCGCCCTGATGATCGGGCTCGCCCTGGTGGCCTGTCTGTCGGTGGTCGGTTCCTCGATGGTCGCCTCGGCCACCAGTGAACTCGACAGGTCGGTCGGCGCGGACTTCATCGTCTCCTCCGGCACCGGCCAGCCGATCGTGCCGCAGGCCGCCGACGCGATCAGGAAGACCCCGGGCATCGAGCACGTCACCAACTACAAGCCGGTGGACGCCAAACTGACCGCCCCCGACGGCAAGGCGCAGAACGGCCAGGTCACCGCCGCCGACCCCACCTACCAGGACGACCTGCGGCGCAAGACCGTCGCCGGTGACCTGTCGGCGGCCTACGGCAGGGGCGCGATGTCGGTCGGCGACGCCTACGCCAAGGAACACGGGGTCGAGGTCGGCGACACGATGACCGTCGCCTTCAAGGGCGGCACCACCGCCAAGCTGAAGGTCGCGGCGATCACCTCGGACGACACCAACGTCGACAAGGGCGCGATGTACACCAACATCACGACCGTCGAGCAGTATCTGCCGGCCGACAGGATGCCGAAGAACCTGCTGATGTTCGCCAAGGCCGACGACGGGAAGGCCAAGGACGCCTACGCCTCCCTGAAGGAGTCCCTGAAGGCCTATCCGCAGTACAAGGTGCAGAACCAGACGGACTTCAAGAAGGACCTGAAGGACCAGATCGGCCAGCTCCTGAACATCGTGTACGGGCTGCTCGCCCTCGCGATCATCGTGGCGGTGCTCGGTGTGGTGAACACCCTGGCCCTGTCGGTGGTCGAGCGGACCCGGGAGATCGGCCTGCTGCGGGCGATCGGCCTCTCGCGCCGCCAGCTGCGCCGGATGATCCGCCTGGAGTCGGTGGTGATCGCCCTGTTCGGCGCGCTGCTCGGCCTCGGGCTCGGCATGGGCTGGGGCACCACGGCGCAGAAGCTGCTGGCCCTGGAGGGCATGGGCGTCCTGGAGATCCCCTGGCCGACCATCCTCACCGTGTTCGTGGGCTCCGCGTTCGTGGGCCTGTTCGCCGCCCTGATACCCGCCTTCCGGGCGGGCCGGATGAACGTCCTGAACGCGATCGCCGCCGATGGCTAGGGCTGCGGACCGGACTGCCGCGGCTGGAGTTTGAGCAGTACGTAGCCCCCTGCCACCCCGGTGATCGAGTACTCGGCACCGGGGTGCAGGGTCGTCGCGTACTGGACGGGATTGCCCGCCCAGCCGTCGGAGTTGTCGATCGCGATGTAGCGCGGGACCACCGGGCGGGCCGCGCCCACCCAGAAGACCCGGCAGCGCGAGGTGAGCCGGGCGATGGGCCCGATGTCCGCCTCGACGGTCGCCCCGTCCGGGATCCGTTCCAACAGCCGCTCCACGGCGCTCACTTGGGGGCTCTTGCGGTACGTGGCCGAAGCGGTCAGGGCCGCGAGCGGCAGCGAGGGCGTCAGCGCGAGGGCCGCGGCGGCCGTGCAGGCGGGCAGGTTGCGGGCGTACGTACGCAGCCAGGGGCGCGGGCTGGTGCGGGCGGTGGCCACCGCGTCGGCCAGGGCGAGCGCCAGGACCGGCATCAGGACCGCGCTGTAGTGCCAGTCGGTCGACCAGTAGTGGTCCTCCGAGGACACGAAGCGCCAGCCCAGCGTGGGCAGCGCGGCGAGCAGCAGCGGGGAGCGCAGCGCGAGGAGGCCCGTGGTGGGGAGCAGCGTCCACAGCAGGGTGGGGAGCTTGACGTCCCAGGCGGCGAACGGGCCCGCGCCGCCGTGCATCTTGCTCCAGTAGTCGTAGCTGTCCGTGGAGTTGAACGCCGGGATGACCAGGGTGAGCGTGACCAGGACGGCCACCGCCCCGAACGCGGCCACCACCAGCGCCCAGCGCACCGCGCGCGGCGAGGTGCGGCGGGCGCGTACGGCGACGACGACGGCGAGCGCGGACGCGGTCAGGCCGAGGTCCTCCTTCACCAGGACGAGGGGCAGCGCGTACAGAAGGGCCGCGCGCCACCGGCCGCGCAGCACCGCCTCCAGGCTGAACGCGATCAGCGGGACGGCGAAGCAGATCTCGTGGAAGTCGAAGTCGACGGCCCGCTGGATCCCCCAGGAGAGCCCGAACGCGACCCCGATCGCGAGGCCGGGCCCCCGCCCGAGCAGCCGGGCCGAGCCGCGCACCACGGGAATCGCGGCCAGCGCGAACAGTGCGGACTGGGCGACGAGCAGGGTGACGGGTGTGGGGAACAGCCGGTAGGCGGGGGCGAGCAGGGCGGTCACCGGGCTGAAGTGGTCCCCGAGGATGTTCGCGCCGGGTCCCTTGAGGTCGGCGACCGGCGCCTGGAAGTGCGCGTAGGCGCGGACGACCTGCTCGAAGATCCCCAGATCCCAGGACAGGGTCTCCATGCGCCGGTAGCGCAGGACGCTGAGCGCGGTGTACGCGGCGAAGAGCGCGGCGGCCAGCAGATAGGGATCGGCGGCCGGCCGCGAGCGTATTCGCGGCCGGGGCGGCCCGTTCTTCCTCGGGCTTTTCGACGCCGTCGCCTCCCCGGTGGTGGTCTCGGGCAGGGAGAGGAGGACTCCGGTCACGGGTGGTGCTCCTTGGGTCAGCGGGCGGGGGTGGT
>NZ_NNBJ01000002.1:641182-779040 GCF_002803085.1 Streptomyces sp. CB01201
GAGGACACGGAGCCTGCGGGGGAGCCGGACGGGGTCGCGCTGGGGGTCGGGGTGTCCGTGCTGTACGCGGGGGAGGGCGAGCCCTGGGTGGGGACGGAGGCGGGCGGCACCGGCTCGCCCTGCTGGAGCCGCAGGCCCAGCGCGGCGCCGGACCCGGCGAGCAGACACACCGCGCAGGCGGCGGCCGCGGCCAGGTTGCGGCGCCGGCGCCGCAGCCCGCGGGCGGCCACGAGGGCCGCGGGCGCGGGCAGGGCGGCGCGGCCGGCCGCGTCGGCGGCCCGCTTCAGGGCGTGGGCGAGGGGCTCGTCGCCCCGCCGTACGCCGTCGGGGTCAGACACCGTGTTCCTCCTCCTGGAGACGGGGCGCGAGGGCGGCGCGGGCGCGTGAGAGGTGTGTCTTGACGGTGCCGGCGGAGATGCCGGTCTCGTGTGCGACCTGGTCGACGCTCAGGTCGCACACGTAGTGCAGTACGGCGACGCGGCGCTGGCGGTCGGAGAGTTCGCGCAGGGCGTCGACGAGGGCGACCGTGCCGGGGTCGGGGGCGGGGGCCTCGGCGGTGTGTGCGTGGCTGTGCCGCCGCCAGGCCTCGGCGGCGCGGCGGCCCCTGCGCCAGCGGCTCACGGCGAGGCGCCAGGCGACCGTGCGGACCCAGGCCTCGGGGCCGGCGCCCGTGTCCAGGCGGGCTCGGCGGCCCCAGGCCCGGACGAAGGCCTCCTGGACCACGTCCTGGGCCTCGTGGAGGTCGCCGGTCATCAGGTACACCTGGCCGACCAGCGGTTTCACGGAGTGCGCGTAGAACTCCTCGAACTCGGCGTCGGTCAATGCGGCTCCTGTGGCTGGATAGGTCTCACGGGGTATACGCCCCCGGTGCCGCGCTCGGTTGACACCTCCCCCCAACTTTCTCCCAGCACCCGCCACCGGCCTCCCCCGGGGGCTCCGCCCCCAGACCCCAGCACCCGCCTGGGGGCTCCGCCCCCAGACCCCCGTTCGCGCCTTAAGGGCGCTCGTCCTCAAACGCCGGACAGGCTGAAATGCCCCGGTGCTGGCCAGCACCAAGGCATTTAGGTGCGCGGGGCTGTGACATTGCGCGGCGCCGCCGCGGTGGGCGCGACCGGGGATGCCGGGTCACCTACAGGGGCGCGGGGAACTGCGCGAGCAACCACGCACGGTGGACGGACGAAAAAGGGGTTGGGGGCGCGGGGCTGTGACATTGCGCGGCTCCGCCGCGGTGGGCGCGAACGGCCCCCACGGTCCGCGGTCGAAAGCAGACCCAGGGGCGCGGGGAACTGCGCAAAACGGGCCTCACCGGGCGGGGGTGCAGGGGCGGCGGGGCCCGGGGGGCCCGGGGTATCCCGGGGGCGAGCGGGGTCGGGGCGTCGTACGCTGGGAGACCCCGGCCCGTACGACGTGTCGGGCGGTTCGCGTTGCCCACTCCCCGGGATGGAAGCCCTTCATGAGCCTGCACGGTCTGCTGAACGCCGTCGTACGAGACCCCGCGCTCGCCGAAGCGGTGAAGGCCGCCACCGACGGCCACCGGATGCACGTCGACCTGGTCGGCCCCCCGGCCGCCCGGCCCTTCGCGATCGCCGCCCTCGCCCGTGAGGCCGGCCGCCCCGTGCTCGCGGTGACCGCCACCGGCCGCGAGGCCGAGGACCTGGCCGCCGCCCTGCGCGCGATGCTGCCCGCCGAGGAGATCGCCGAGTACCCCTCGTGGGAGACGCTGCCGCACGAGCGCCTCTCGCCGCGCAGCGACACCGTGGGCCGCCGCCTCGCCGTGCTGCGCCGCCTGACCCACCCCAGCAAGGACGACCCCTCGGCCGGGCCGGTCAGCATCGTCGTCGCGCCGATCCGTTCCGTACTCCAGCCGCAGGTCAAGGGGCTCGGGGACCTCGTCCCCGTGGCGCTGCGCACCGGGCAGACCGCGGACCTGGGCGAGGTCGTCGAGGGGCTCGCCGCCGCCGCGTACTCCCGGGTCGAACTCGTCGAGAAGCGCGGGGAGTTCGCCGTCCGCGGCGGCATCCTGGACGTGTTCCCGCCGACCGAGGAACACCCTCTGCGCATCGAGTTCTGGGGCGACGACGTCGAGGAGATCCGCTACTTCAAGGTCGCCGACCAGCGCTCCCTCGAAGTCGCCGAGCACGGCCTGTGGGCGCCGCCCTGCCGCGAACTGCTGCTCACCGACGACGTGCGCACCCGCGCCGCCGCCCTCGCCGAGCAGCACCCCGAGCTCGGCGAGCTGCTCGGGAAGATCGCCGAGGGCATCGCGGTGGAGGGCATGGAGTCCCTCGCCCCCGTCCTCGTCGACGAGATGGAACTCCTCATCGACGTGCTGCCCCATGGCTCGATGGCCGTGGTCTGCGACCCCGAGCGGGTGCGGACCAGGGCCGCGGACCTGGTCGCCACCAGTCAGGAGTTCCTCCAGGCGTCCTGGGCGGCCAGCGCGGACGGAGGCCAGGCGCCCATCGACGTGGACGCCGCCTCGCTGTGGGGCATCGCCGACGTCCGCGACCGGGCCCGAGAACTCGGCATGATGTGGTGGTCGGTGTCCCCGTTCGCCGCCGACGAGGCCGATTTCGACGACGAAACCCTCAAGCTCGGCATGCACGCGCCCGAGACGTACCGGGGCGACACCCAGCGCGCGCTCGCCGACACCAAGCAGTGGCTCGCCGACGGCTGGCGTGCCGTGTACGTGACGGCGGGGCACGGCCCGGCCTCCCGTACCGTCGAGGTGCTCGGCGGGGAGGGCATCGCGGCCCGGCTCGACGCGGAACTGGACGAGCTGGTCCCCTCCGTCGTCCATGTGACGTGCGGTGCCATCGACTTCGGTTTCATCGACCCCGCGCTCAAGCTGGCCGTCCTGACCGAGACCGACCTCACCGGCCAGCGCTCCGCCACCAAGGACCTGGGCCGGATGCCGGCCCGCCGCCGCAAGACCATCGACCCGCTCACCCTTGAGGTCGGCGACTACATCGTGCACGAGCAGCACGGCGTGGGCCGCTACATCGAGATGGTCCAGCGGACCGTGCAGAACGCGACCCGGGAGTACCTGCTCGTCGAGTACGCGCCCGCCAAGCGCGGCCAGCCCGGCGACCGGCTCTACATCCCCACCGACCAGCTGGAGCAGGTCACCAAGTACGTCGGCGGCGAGGCCCCGACGCTGCACCGGCTCGGCGGCGCCGACTGGACCAAGACCAAGGCGCGCGCCAAGAAGGCCGTCAAGGAGATCGCCGCCGACCTGATCCGCCTCTACAGCGCGCGCATGGCCGCGCCCGGCCACGCCTTCGGCTCGGACACCCCCTGGCAGCGCGAGCTGGAGGACGCGTTCCCGTACGCGGAGACGCCCGACCAGCTGTCCACGATCGCCGAGGTCAAGGAGGACATGGAGAAGACGGTCCCGATGGACCGGCTGATCTGCGGCGACGTCGGCTACGGCAAGACCGAGATCGCGGTGCGCGCCGCGTTCAAGGCCGTCCAGGACGGCAAGCAGGTCGCCGTCCTCGTGCCCACCACGCTCCTGGTGCAGCAGCACTTCGGCACGTTCACCGAGCGGTACGCCCAATTCCCGGTCAACGTCAGGGCGTTGAGCCGGTTCCAGACCGACACCGAGGCGAAGGCGACCCTTGAGGGCCTCAAGGAGGGTTCGGTCGACCTCGTCATCGGCACGCACCGCCTCTTCTCCTCCGAGACCAAGTTCAAGGACCTGGGCCTGGTCATCGTGGACGAGGAGCAGCGCTTCGGCGTCGAGCACAAGGAGCAGCTGAAGAAGCTCCGCGCCAACGTGGACGTCCTGACGATGTCCGCGACCCCGATCCCCCGTACGCTCGAAATGGCCGTCACCGGCATCCGCGAGATGTCGACGATCACCACGCCCCCCGAGGAGCGCCACCCGGTTCTCACCTTCGTCGGGCCGTACGAGGAGAAGCAGATCGGCGCGGCCATCCGGCGTGAACTGCTGCGTGAGGGCCAGGTCTTCTACATCCACAACCGGGTCGAGTCCATCGACCGGGCGGCGGCCCGCCTTCGCGAGATCGTGCCGGAGGCGCGCATCCAGATCGCGCACGGCCAGATGGGCGAGAGCCAGCTGGAGCAGGTCGTGGTCGACTTCTGGGAGAAGAAGTTCGACGTGCTGGTCTCTACGACGATCGTCGAGTCCGGCATCGACATCTCCAACGCGAACACCCTCATCGTGGAGCGCGGCGACAACTTCGGCCTCTCCCAGCTGCACCAGCTGCGCGGCCGGGTCGGCCGTGGCCGCGACCGCGGCTACGCCTACTTCCTGTACCCGCCGGAGAAGCCGCTGACGGAGACCGCGCACGAGCGGCTCGCCACCATCGCCCAGCACACCGAGATGGGCGCGGGCATGTACGTGGCGATGAAGGACCTGGAGATCCGCGGCGCGGGCAATCTGCTCGGCGGCGAGCAGTCCGGGCACATCGCGGGCGTCGGCTTCGACCTGTACGTACGCATGGTCGGCGAGGCCGTCGCCGACTACCGGGCCCAGATGGAGGGCGGCGAGCAGGAGGAGGCGCCGCTGGAGGTCAAGATCGAGCTGCCGGTCGACGCGCACGTCCCGCACGACTACGCGCCGGGCGAGCGGCTGCGCCTCCAGGCCTACCGGGCGATCGCCTCGGCCAACTCCGAGGAGGACGTCAAGGCGGTCCGCGAGGAGCTCACCGACCGGTACGGCAAGCTGCCCGAGCCGGTCGAGAACCTGCTCCTGGTGGCCGGTCTGCGCATGCTGGCCCGCGCCTGCGGGGTCGGCGAGATCGTGCTCCAGGGTCCCAACATCCGCTTCGCACCGGTGGAGTTGCGGGAGTCGCAGGAGCTGCGCCTCAAGCGGCTCTACCCCCGTACGGTCATCAAGGCGCCGGCCCGGCAGATCCTGGTGCCGCGCCCGACCGCCGGAAAGATCGGCGGCAAGCCGGTCGTCGGCCGTGAACTGCTCGCCTGGACCGGCGAGTTCCTCGCCACGATCCTGGGGTCCTGAGCCGCAGGCGTCATCCCGGGTCCTGGGCCGCAGGCGTCCGGGCGCTCCCGGCGCCCGTCGGCGGTGGCCCGCGCCCGGGCCCGTGCGCCGGTCGAGCCGGGACGATCAAGGACGGAGGGCTGTCCCTTTCGGGACCGTTGACCCGGGGCCGGCCGGGTAGGAGTACCTACGATTGCGAGGTTCCGCCAACTGCTGCCAGGACGGCCCGCCTTGATGCGTATGTACCGAATTGCCCTGCCCGTGACCGCGCTCACGGCCTCCCTCGTCCTCACCGGCTGCGGGGGTGAGGTGGGCACCGGCAAGAGCGGTGCCCCGGGCCCCAAGGGCGCGGCGGGTTCCGCGCTCGCCGCGGTGGACACGCTGCCCGTCAAGGGACGCGCGCCGAAGACCGGCTACACCCGCGACCAGTTCGGCAAGGGCTGGACCGACACCGACCACAACGGCTGCCAGACCCGCGAGGACATACTCAAGCGGGACTTGAAGGACGTGAAGCTCAAGGACAAGTGCGACGTGGCGTCGGGGACGCTGGTGCACGACCCGTACACCGGGGAGTCCATCACGTTCAAACGCGGCGCCAGCAAGATCGACATCGATCATGTGGTGGCACTCTCGGACGCCTGGCAGAAGGGCGCCCAGCAGTGGGACAAGGAGAAGCGGGCCGCGTTCGCCAACGACCCGCTCAACCTGATCGCCGTCGACGCGAGCGCCAACCGCCGCAAGAGCGACGGCGATGCGGCGACCTGGCTGCCCCCGTACAAGGCGTACCGCTGCACGTATGTGGCGGATCAGGTGGCGGTGAAGAAGAAGTACGGGGTGTGGTTGACCGATGCGGAGAAGTCGGCGATGAAGACGGTGCTTGACGGGTGCCGCGACCAGAAGCTCCCGACGGGCTGAGCCGACCGGGTTCCCGATGGCGCGTTCCCCGCGCCCCGGGGTGCGTTCGGCCGCCCGCCGGGGGTGGCTGGCCGCGCCGTTCCCCGCGCCCCTGAACCCGTTCTCGTCCGCCCGCCGTGCGGGGTTGCTCGCGCAGTTCCCCGCGCCCCCAACCCCGCTGTCGACTGCGGGCCGTCGTGGCTGGTCGCGCAGTTCCTCGCGCCCCCAACCCCGCTGTCGACTGCGGGCCGTCGTGGCTGGTCGCGCAGTTCCCCGCGCCCCTGAACCCGTTCTCGTCCGCCCGCCGTGCGGGGTTGCTCGCGCAGTTCCCCGCGCCCCTGAAACCCGTTGCCGTCTGCGGACCGTGCCCGCTGGTCGCGCCGTTCCCCGCGCCCCTGAAGGCCTCGGTGCTGGCTGGCATGGGCATCTTCAGCCCGTCCGGCGTTTGAGGACGAGCGCCCTTTAGGCGCGAACGGGGTCTGGGGCGGAGCCCCAGGAGACCAGCTCGCACACTCACACCCCCGGAGGGTTTAGGGAAGGGGTGGGGTGGGGGCTAATCCCCCCGCAAGGAGAAGCGGCGCCGCACCCGCCCCGCCACCCCCACGAGGGCGAGGGCGAGCAGGGCCGCCCCTCCCGCCCACATCCCCGAACGCAGGCCCGGCGGGCGGAAGGCGCAGTCCACCGAGCGGGCTCCGGAGGCGGGCAGGTGGACCGCGACCAGGCCCAGGTGGTCGGCCGCCGGGGCCGGGGCCGAGCCGTTCACCCCGCACGACCACCCCGCGATCCGGGGCATCGCGAACACCGCCGTCCCCGAAGCCCCGGCGGGCAGCTCCGCGTGCACGGCGCTGTCCGAGACGGTGACCCGGGTCGCACCCGTGGCCCGGAGGCCGGTGACCGCGCGGGCGAGGGCGGCCCGGTCCAGGCAGCCCAGCTCCGTGGCGCGGTCCGCGGGAGACAGGACGATCCGGGAGGCCCGGCCCGGCCCGGCCGAGGGGCCGAAGGGGATCAGCGGCGCCCGCCGACTGGGCGCGCCGCCGCGCATCTCGACCACGGGCCCGTCGCCGAGACGAGCCGTGCCGAAGTGCTCGGGCGCCCACAGGAAGATGTCGGTCCCGGCGGGACACCCCTGCGCGAGGGTGCGGGTCGTGTAGACCCGCGCGCCGAGCAGCAACTCCTGGTTGCGGAAAGGGTTGCTGCCGTACACCGGTTCCGGCCCGGGCGGCCGCAGCGTGACGAGCGGCGGAGTCGCACCGGCCCGGAGCAGCTCGGGCGAGCCGCCCTTCTGGGCGACCCGCACCCGCGCCCCCACGGAGAAGATCGCGTCGGTCACCGGATTGTCCAGGCTCTGGAGCGCCCGCCCCCGCGAGGTCCAGCCGCCGCCGAGCGCGGTCATCGTACGGTTCAGGACCTCCGGGGTGAGGCTGGAGTAGTACGCCCCGCCCTCGCCGCCGAGCAGCAGCGGGTCGTTGTTGGTGATCTGACGCTGTCCGGGGTCGGTGCGGTAGCCGGGCCAGCCGGAGGCGGACGCCTCCAGGGCGGCCCGCGCCGCGTGTTCGTCGCCCCAGGCGGGATAGCCGTCCATCCGGGCGGCCCGCTCCTTGTCCCCGTACGCCACCGTCACGCCGGCCTGCGCGATCTGCGCCCCGGCGATCAGGGCGAGGGCGAGCAGGCTGAGCCCGCGCCGGCCGAGCCGTGCCAGGAGCAGCCCGCCGACGACCGCCGCGCCCCCGAGGGCGAGCAGCGGATAGGTCCACGCCGAGACCAGCTCGCTGAAGGCCGCGCCGAGCGCGATGAGCGCGAGCACACCGCCCCCGCCGAGCAGCGCGCGGCGCCCGGGGATCCCGTACGAAAGGCAGACCCAGGCGGCGATGACGAGGATCCCGCACAGCACGAACGTCTGGCGGTAGGGGCTGCCGTTGGGGGTGACGAAGGCGTGCCAGGCCAGATGTGTCGGCTTCCACTGGAAGGAGAGCGCGACGGCGAGCGCGAGCCCGCTCCACGCGTACCGCTCGCGGCGCGGGACCGCGCGGTGGAAACCGAGGGCGCAGGCGAGCAGCAGCGCGCCGGTGCCGAGGAAGACGGCGGGGGAGGAGAAGGAGTACGTGCCGGGCAGGGTGCGGGCGAGATAGTCCGGCCAGGACACCGGCGCGAACTCCCGCACCCAGCCCGGATGGGCGTGCTTGGTGCCGAGGTAGACGGTGAACAGGACGGGCGCCGAGAGCCCGATGCCGATCGCGACCGAGCGGCCCGCGACGAGCACCGCCCGTACCCGCCCGCGCGCGTCCGTGCCGCGGTCCACGGAGACGAGGAGGAGCAGGACGAGTCCGGCCCCGATCGTCGCCATGTACGCGGTGTAGAAGTTGGCGATCCAGGCGAGCGCCACCACCAGCGGGCCGAGCACCGGCCGCCGTCCGGCCCTGGCCCAGTGTCCGACCAGGCACAGCAGCGGGAAGGCGATCAGGCCGTCCAGCCACATCGGGTTGTAGATCGACTCCAGGACCGACCAGCCGCACAGCGCGTACGAGGCGCCGAGCACCCCGGCCACCCAGCGGTGCCGGACGGCCGGGCGCAGGGCGAGCAGCAGCACCGTCATGGCGACGGCCGCCGCGGCCATCTTCAGGACGGTGATCACATACACCGCGAGGTCGATCCGGTCGCGCGGGAAGAGCCCGACGAGCAGCGCGAACGGGCTGCTGAGGTAGGTGCCGAGATCGGGCAGGAACGAAGTCCCGTACCCGGACTGCCAGTTGAGGAGGAGGCCGCCCTCGGCCCGGCCGTGCAGCAGGTCCCACAGGTGCTCGTGGAAGGGCACGAACTGGTTGCCCAGGTCGTTGATGCTGCGGGTGTGCCGCTGGAGCGGGCCGAGCGGGATCACCCCGGCGACCGCGTCCGCGCCGCACACCGAGATCAGGGTGATCAGTGCGGAGAGGGCGGCGGCCCGGGCACGGGGGCGGCGGGCGGCCGGGGCGCGTGCCGGGGCCACCGGTGGGGCGGGGGCGGCTTCGAGGGTCGGCATCGAGGTCCTTTGCTGTGCGCTGCCGTCGAATATGCCGGACCCGCCGGGGCAACGCAGCGGGCCCGCACGTCAGTTCACGCAATGGACGGCGCGGCTTCACCCGGCTTCATCCCCGCGACCGATGCGGGTCGCGAATCGTTGGTCGAATCAGTGGCCCCGGCCACGCCGACTGCCTAACATCGATCACCGCAAGGTCTTAGCAAGGTTCGTCGCCACGCCGCACGTATCTGCTCCGCCGGGAGGCTCCTTTGCACCGCCGCCGTCGTACCGCGCTCTCCGTCTCCGTCGCCCTGCTCGCCGCGGGCCCACTGCTCGCGGCCTGCGGCAGTACGGCCCATCCGGGGGCCGCGGCCGTCGTCGGAGGGCAGCGGATCGAGGTCTCCGCACTCCAGGCCGAGGTCAAGGACGTACGGACGGCCCAGCAGAACTCCCCGCAGTCCGCCCAGCTGATCAAGGACTCCGGCCAGCTCGGCAAGGTGAAGCTCAGCAACATGATCTTCGACCGGGTGCTCGCGCGCGCCGCCGAACAGGCCGGGGTGAGCGTGACCCCCAAGGACGTCCAGGACGCGCGGGCCGCGATGGTCCAGCAGGCCGGCGGCGAGGCCCAGCTGCGCGAGCAGGCCCTCACCAACGGCGGGCTCGCCCCGGACCAGATCGACACGTACGTCCAGCGGCAGGTCACCGAGCAGAAGCTGGCCGGCGCGATCGGCGCGCGTACGCAGCAGGACCTGCTGCCCGTCCTGGTCAAGGCGTCCAAGGACCTCGGCGTGGATGTGAACCCGCGTTACGGCAGCTGGAACGCGAGCCAGATCCAGCTGGCGGACTACCAGGCGCCCTGGCTCGCCAAGCCCAAGCCGGCCGCGCCCGCGCCGGGTGCGCCCTCCTCGGGCGCGCCCGAGGACCAGCAGGTCGATCCGGGGGACTCCGCGTCCACCGGCTGAGGCGTGGGCGTGGGGTGGCCGGGACGGGCGCACCCGGCGCGGGCGCGGCCGGGACGGCCCGGGGGACTGCGCGTCGGCCGGCTGGGCCGCCGGGTAGGTTCGTGGGGTGACTGCTGTTGAAGAGCCCGGCCCGCCCGACGTGCCCGACCTGCCCGGCCGCATCGTTCTGCTCACCGCGAGCCACCGGGTGGCCCCCGGCCTGCTGTCCTGGCCCGCGTGGGAGACGCTGCGCGCCGCCGACCTCGTGCTGTGCCCCGACCCCGGGCACCCGCAACTGCCGTACCTGCGCGAGGCCGGTGTGCCGGTGGAGATCTCGGCGCCGGACGCGCAGGAACTCGTCGAGGCCTGCGCGGGCGGGCGCACCGTGGTCGTGCTGCCCTCCGGCGAGGGCGACAGCCGCCTGACCGACGGCCTCGCCCGGCTCGCCGGGTCCGGCCGGGTCCGGATGCCGGACCTGGAGCTGCTCCCCGGCTCCTACGACCTGCCGGGCGCCCGTCTGCTCGACCTCGTCCAGGTCATGGACCGCATCCGGCGCGAGTGCCCCTGGTCCTCGCAGCAGACCCACCAGGGGCTCGCCAAGTACGCCCTTGAGGAGGCGTACGAACTCGTCGAGGCGGTGGAGGAGGGGGACCGGGACGAGCTTCGCGAGGAGCTCGGCGATGTGCTGCTCCAGGTCGTCTTCCACGCGCGGATCGCCGAGGAGGACGGGGAGGAACCGTTCTCCATCGACGACGTCGCGGGCGGGATCGTGGAGAAGCTGATCCACC
Source organism: Streptomyces sp. CB01201 (assembly GCF_002803085.1). GTDB lineage: Bacteria > Actinomycetota > Actinomycetes > Streptomycetales > Streptomycetaceae > Streptomyces > Streptomyces hundungensis. Next base: position 651,767 of record NZ_NNBJ01000002.1, read on the forward strand.
GGCATCCGCATGTGTTCGGCTCGGAGCGGGCCGATACGCCGGAGGAGGTCAAGGAGCACTGGCTCCGCATGAAGGCGGTCGAGAAGCAGCGGGCCTCCGTCACGGACGGCGTGCCGCTCGGCCAGCCGGCCCTGGCCCTGGCGGCCAAGCTGGCCTCCCGTGCCCGCACGGCCGGCCTGTCCGTACCGCTCCCCTCCGGGGAGGGGGTCGGCTACCGCCTGCTCGCCCTGGCCGTGGCGGCGGAGGCGGCCGGGGTCGACCCCGAGGCGGCCCTGCGGGGTGCTGCGCGGGCGTACCGGGTTGCGATTCGCGCGGCGGAGTAGGCCGCGGGGGCCTTTAGGGGGGTTGCCCACCCTCCCGCCCGTTACCCGGGGTTGGTTGGTTCCGGGTCCCCCTGGGGCTCCGCCCCAGACCCCGTTCGCGCCTTAAGGGCGCTCGTCCTCAATCGCCGGACGGGCTGAGGATGCCTGCGCTGGCCCGTACCGAGCCATTCGGGGCCACCTACAGGGGCGCGAGGAACTGCGCGAGAAGCGACCACGGCCCGCAGACCGAAACGCGTTCAGGGGCGCGGGGAACTGCGCGAGAAGCGACCGCGGTCCTCAGGTGAGGGCGGGTTCGGGGGCGCGGGGAACTGCGCGACCCAGCCGGCTCGGCCCGCGGTCGACGGGGTGGCCTCCCGGGGGCCGGGGCAGTGCCCCGGAAGTACCCGCGACCCACCGCCCGGCCAGGGCAAAGTCACTGGACGCACCCTCAACCCCATATGGCACACTGCCCCCCTAACCGCAGGGGAGCGGTCAGGGGGGCAACACCCGCACGTTTCAGGCAGCACGCCGCTACCAGCGACACCAGCGACGAGCACGCCCTATCTGTGCGTGGACTGTGCGCAGGCTGTGTGTCTGCGCAACACCCGACCCGACCATGCGGAACAGGGCAACCGCCCTTCGGGAGGGGAAAGCAGCATGAAGACAAGACGCGGGCTCAGACGGTCCGGACACCTCGCCGCGGTGAGCACGGCAACTCTCGCCCTGGTCACCGCACTTGTGGGATCCGGGGGAACGGCCGCCGCGGACACGCCGCCGCCCACGTCGCCGCACCACGTCACGACGCCCGACTGGGCACTGGCCCCGGGCGACGGCTCCGCCGCGGACAAGCTCCAGTCGGTGTCCTCGGTGGACGCCGACCACGCCTGGGCGGCCGGCTGGAAGAGCGGCACGAACGGCATGGGGGGCGTGCTCCTGCGCTGGGACGGCAAGACCTGGTCACCGATCACGGACCCCGCACTGCCGAAGGTGATGGAGTGGTCGGGCGTCAGCGCGGCATCCGCCGACGACGTGTGGGCCTACGGGATGACCGGCACCGAGCAGTTCCTGGTCCACTTCGACGGTGCGAAGTGGACGGTCGTACCCGCCGCCGGCGCCCTCGACCGGTCCTGGCCCGAGGTGCCGATCAAGGCGGTCCCGGGCAGGCTCTTCAAGGGCGGCGACGCCCTCTACACCTACAGCGGCGGCACCTGGGGGACCTTCGCGCTGCCCGACGGTGTGGACATCCAGGGCATCGACGCCCTGTCCGCGAACGACGCCTACGCGACGGGCATGCAGTTCCCCGAGCACGGCGGCCACCCGGTGACGTACCACTGGGACGGCACGACCTGGACGCTCATGCCCCAGCTGTCCGCGCCCGACGACACCACCATGGCTCAGATCGCGGTGGAGTCCGCCACGAGCGTGTACGTGGCCGGCTGGGGGCAGTCCTCGGCGCAGCCGGTCCACAACCGGGTCGAGCACTGGGACGGGTCCGCTTGGCACGATGTCACGGGCGGGCTCGCCCAGTTCATCGTGCACGCCATCCGGCCGGACGGACGCGGCGGGCTGTGGGCGGTGGGCAGCGACGACTCGTCGCTGGACCGGCCGCCGGTCTTCTGGCACTACGACGGAACCGCATGGACCAAGCGGGCCGGTGCCACCGCGCCGGAACCCACCGCCAATTCCTACGAGTTGAACGACATCGCCCCCGTCGACGGCGCCTCCGGCAGCCGTCTCCTGGCGGTCGGCGGGTACATGGTGCCGGCGAAGAGGCCCTCCGACAGCGCCACCGGGCTTGGCCTGATCGAGCAGACCCAGACCTCCCTCGACCTGACGACCGCCGACCTCGCCGTGTCCTCGACGGCCACCCACACCGTGCGCGTCCACGCGGAGAGCGCGGGCCGGCTCACGGTCGCGTTCCGTCCCGAGTACGGGCAGCCCGACTGGAACACGAGCGCGGTGGACCTCAAGGTCACGTCGGTGAGCGGCGGCCCCGCGGGGGCCTGCGGTCGCGCGTCGGGCCCGGTCAACGCCGCGGCCCCGGCGGTGTCGTGCACCCTGCCGGCCGGCGATCACACCATCACCTACACCCTGGCGGCCGGCGCGTACCTCGACGCCTGGCAGGTGGAGACCGACCTCCGCTTCGAGGCCTCGGACGAGGGCGCCTTCAGCCCGAAGGCGACGGGCGGCTTCGTGGTCAACAGCCCGTACCCCGTTCCCACCGGAACCCGTTTCCTCGGACGTGACGCGCAGGGGACGCTGTGGCGTTACGACGGCACGGGGAACGCGGCCGCGCCCTACCGCGGCCGCGTGGCGGTCAGCGGCGGATGGCAGGGGTACACCGCCCTCACCGCGCTGTCGGGCCTGACGGTGCACGGCTCGGGTGACGTGGTCGCCCGCGATGCCGCCGGAGTGCTCTGGTACTACCGCGGCGGTGGCGACGCCGCCCCGTTCGCGGCTCCCGTGAAGGTCGGCGCCGGCTGGAACACGTACAACTCGCTGGTGGGGGCGGGCGACCTGACCGGGGACGGCCGGGCCGACCTGCTGGCCCGCGACACCTCGGGCGTCCTGTGGCTGTACCAGGGCACCACGAGCACCACGGCTCCCTTCGCCGCCCGGGTGAAGATCGGCGCCGGGTGGGATGCGTACAACTCCCTTCCGGGCAAGGGCGACTTGACCGGTGACGGGCGCCCGGACCTGCTGGCGCGCGATGCCTCGGGCGTTCTGTGGCTGTACGAGGGCACGGGCAAGGCCTCGGCCCCGTACGCGCCGCGTGCCAAGGTCGGGACGAACTGGTCCCTCTACAACGCGCTCCTCGTCCCCGGCGACCTGACCGGCGACGGCCGGGCCGACATCCTCGGCCGCGATGCGGCGGGCGCGCTGTGGCTGTACGCGGGTACGGGCCAGGCCCTGGCCCCCTACGCCCCGCGCACCAAGGTCGGCTCGGACTGGTCCATCTACAACGGCCTTTTCTGACGACCAAGTTGACCGTGTAGTCCCGGCCCCGCCTCTGTCGCCCTTGTCCGGGCGCCGGGGGTGGGGCGCTTCGCGTGGCGTACCCCTGGGGCGGCCTCGCTGGGTCATCCAAGGGACGCCAGTGCCTCCGCCACCAAGGCGCGGGCCGCTGAGCCCTGTGCCGCATTCCGGGTGAGCCGGTCGAAGGCCCTCTCGTACAGCTCGATCTGGCTGGGCTGGGTGAGGGTGGAGGCCGAATCCAGGGTGTCCGCGTGCACGCGGTGGTCGTCGAAGATGGTGAACGTGGGCATCGGCCACACCGTGCGTTGCCGGGCGAACGGGATGATGCCCAGGACGACATGGGGCAGGTCCATGGTCATCAGGAGGTGTCCGAGCTGGGCGGCCATGGTGTCGGCGCCGCACAGCCGGTGCCGCAGGACGGATTCCTCCAGGACGAACCGGAACCGTAGGGCACCGTTCCCCAGGACCGCGTTGCGTTTCATGCGGGCGTTCACTGCGTCGCTCACGTCGTCGGGGGTGCCGCGGAATTCGGCGATGGAACCCAGGAGAGCGGTGGCGTAACCAGGGGTCTGGAGGAACCCGGGAATGACGTCGGACACGTAGACCCGGAAGACGGTGGTGCGCTGGTACAGGTCACCCGTGGACGCCTGAAGGTGGGGGAGGCCGCCGCGCTGGAGCCGCCGCCACTCGACGTGGGCTTCCGCCGACTGCCGGTTCGCCGCGATCAGGTCGGGGACCTGGTCGTCGGCGTCGCAAGCACGGCACCACGCCTTGATGTCGGCGTCGGAGGGAGGGGTTCTGGCGTTCTCGATCCGGGAGGACTTCGACTCCGACCAGCCGCACCTGGCAGCCAGCTCCCGGCCGCTGATCCCCGCGTCCTTGCGGATGTCCCGCAGGCGGCCCGCCAAGGCCTCACAGGCCTGCTGAGTATGTGGAGAGGGGTTCGACTGCATGGGGCAGCATCCGTCCTTCGGCACGATGGGGACCGTCTGTGCGGCGGAGGGCTTCGGCCCTCTAGGGCTGGTACTCGTACCCGATGGTGAACCGGGGCGGAAGGCACCACTCGCCGTACTCGATGACACCCTCCGAGTCCGACCAGCGGTGGACGCCGGCCAGGACCGGGGAACCGACCGGCAGGCCGAGCGCGCTCGCCTCGCGTGCATCCGCCTGCCGCGCGTGCATGTCGTCGCGCGCGTGCGTGATCGTCCGCCTCGTGGCCTCCAGGACCCGGGCCGACAGGCCGTGATTCCGGCCGGGAGCGATGTTCAGCAAGTCGGGCACCAGGGCCGCGAAGTGAGCGGGGTACCACGTCACCGCGAAGACTGTCCGAGCCTTCCCCCGACCGGCTAGCCACTCGCGCCGGACGATCTGATCACCGGTGCTCAGATCGAAGATCTCCGCCACGTGCAGGGGCGGCCTGACCAGTTCCGCGGCCGTCACCCGCGACGTCTCGCCGTCGGCGAGGAACGTCTTCACCCTCTGGACCCGGTCGAGCCGGTCTCGGCCCGAGAGGGTCCACACCGGGTTGTCCGCGACGTACGTGCCACGCGGCGTCGTCCGGATGTAGCCCTCGACCTGAAGCGACTGGAGCGCGCGGGACACGGTGGCCGCCGCCACCTGCCAGCTACCCGCGATCTCCCTGTTGGTCGGCAATCGGGAGCCGGTCTCCAGCTCGCCCGACAAGATGCGTTGCCGAAAGTCATCGGCGATCTTCGTGAACGTCTTCTCGCTGGGCATCTGCCGTTCCTCTCAAGGGAGTTGAGCTGACCCTACGCCCGGCACACTAGTGTGCCGCGATCCGTTGCGGGAGTGCTTCGGCCAGTCCGAGACTGAACTAGTACACGGACGAAGTACGGCTGAGGGGACGGCAAGCCATGGTCCAGGACGAACCTGCACACGGCACCCACTACAAGGTGGACGCATCCGGCAGGATCGGGGAGGTGGTCGGCACCCACCCGGGGAGCGTCTGCCTCCGGCCGCCCGGCGGCGGCCGGGAGTGGGCCGTCCCGCCGGACGCGCTGCGGGACCCGACCCCGAGCGAGCTGGAACGGGCGCTCATCCTCTCCACGCCCGTGGTGTCGCGCTGATGTGGGCCATCCCGCCCTTCACCCCGCGACCGCTCCAGGACGGCCCCCTCCCACCGCCGAGGCGGCCGGCCCGTACCGCCGTCGAATCGCGTGCGCCGCTTCCGCAACCCATGTTCAAGGAACCGGAATTGACCCGTCACCCCCTCCTCCAGGCCGCGCTGGCGCGCATCGCCGAGTGCCCCGACGGCCGCGGTGCCGGTTTCAGCTCCGACTGTGTGGCGCTGGACTGCGGCTGGTCGCACGGCATCACCGCGGACCGGGGCGCGGTCCACCGGGCTCTGGAGGATCACGCCCTCGACACCGGCCACGTCATCTTCCACACCGTGGTGGCCACCCTCAACGCCGTGGACGTCGCCGGCGTCCGGGAGCGGCGCCGGGTGGCGGAGCGTTCCGCAGGCCGGGGCCCCGCGTGAAGCGGGAGCCGGGGGAGGGGCCGGACGGCCACCAGCCGCGCGCCCCCTCTATATAGGGGCCCGGAATAGGGGCCCGGATACTGTCGGACCCATGCACGACCAGCCGCCCACCCCCGACGCCCCCGGCACCCCCGGCGCCGCCGGAACGCCCGCCGCCCCCGAACTCTTCACCTGGGAGTTCGCCACCGACCCGTACCCCGCCTACGCCTGGCTCCGCGAGCACGCGCCCGTGCACCGGACCCGGCTGCCCAGCGGGGTCGAGGCATGGCTCGTGACGCGGTACGGGGATGCCAAACAGGCGCTCGCCGACCAGCGGCTCTCCAAGAACCCGGCCCATCACGACGAGCCCGCCCACGCCAAGGGCAAGACGGGCATCCCGGGTGAGCGCAAGGCCGAGCTGATGACGCACCTGCTCAACATCGACCCGCCGGACCACACCCGGCTCCGCCGCCTCGTGTCGAAGGCGTTCACGCCCCGCACCGTCGCCCAATTCGCGCCCCGGGTGCAGGAGTTGACCGACCAGCTCATCGACGCGTTCGCGGCGAAGGGCGAGGCCGACCTCATCCACGAGTTCGCCTTCCCGCTGCCCATCTACGCCATCTGTGACCTGCTCGGCGTCCCGCGCGAGGACCAGGACGACTTCCGGGACTGGGCCGGCATGATGCTGCGACATTTCAAACCGGGCCACGGTGGCGGCCCCCGCGGCGGCGTCGCGCGCTCGGTGAAGAAGATGCGCAACTACCTCGCCGAGCTCATCCACAAGAAGCGCGAGAACCCGGGCGACGACCTCATCTCCCGGCTCATCGAGGCCAGCGACCACGGCGAGCACCTGACGGAGAACGAGGCCGCCGCCATGGCCTTCATCCTGCTCTTCGCCGGGTTCGAGACGACCGTCAATCTGATCGGCAACGGGGTGTACGCCCTGCTGTGCAACCCGGAGCAGCGCGAACGGCTCCAGGCCTCGCTCGACGCCGGGGAGACCGGGCTGCTCGAAACCGGCATCGAGGAGCTCCTCCGGTACGACGGGCCCGTGGAGATGGCGACCTGGCGGTTCGCCACCGAACCGCTGACGCTCGGCGGGCAGGACATCGCCGCCGGCGACCCCGTACTCGTCGTGCTCGCCGCCGCCGACCGCGACCCCGAGCGCTTCACCGAGCCGGACACGCTCGACCTCGGCCGCCGGGACAACCAGCACCTCGGGTACGGGCACGGGATCCATTACTGCCTCGGCGCACCGCTCGCCCGGCTCGAAGGGCAGACCGCGCTCGCGACCCTGCTGCGGCGCCTTCCTGACCTGCGCCTCGCGGTGGAACCTGGCGATTTGCGCTGGCGCGGCGGGCTCATCATGCGTGGACTGCGCACCCTGCCGGTCGAGTTCACGCCGCCGGGGTAAAGGGGCGTACGCAAGCGCGAGCTGACGGACCGTCAGGACTGTGACTTTTATGTGATCTCCAGTGCATCGACTTGTGACGGACGTTCGAGTACGGCTACGTTCACCGTTCATTCGGCTCAGCAGTCACACGGAAGGTCTTTCGCATGCGCTCCGGGAATGGACGGCATCGTCGACCCCGCCAGGCACCCGCCCTCGTCGTCGCGGCAGGAGTGACGGGATCGGCCATCGCGCTTCCGCTGCTCGCCGCGACCGGTGCGAACGCCGCGGACGCGAACACCTGGAACCAGGTCGCCGCCTGCGAGTCCGGCGGGATGTGGAGTGCCGACTTCGGCAACGGCCTGTACGGCGGGCTCCAGTTCTCCCAGGCCACCTGGGAGGCGTACGGCGGCAACGAGTACGCCCAGCGCGCCGACCTCGCCAGCCGCGCCCAGCAGATAGCCGTGGCCGAGAAGGTGCTCGCGGCCAAGGGGCCCCAGGCCTTCGCGAACTGCGGCAGCGGCGCGGGGCTCACCAAGGGCGGCGGCTCGGCGGACGTGGACCCGGGCGTGCCCGACACCACCGACAACACCCCCGCGCCCGTCCCGAGCGCCCCGGCCACCAAGACGCCCGGCGCCGACTCGACGCCGAGCACCCCGGCCGCGGGCACGCCCACCCCGGGTGCCGGCGAGCCGGGCGGCACCGCCAAGTCCCCGGCGCCGTCCGCGTCCACCCCGGCGAGCCCGGGCAAGCACCGCGGGGCGCCCGCGCCGGAGGGGAGCACCGGTACGACGCCGGACGCGACCGACAAGGACACCCCGGCGGGCACCGGCACGGACAGCCCGGCCGGGCGGACCGACCCGACGGGGCCCGCCGGGACGAGTGGTTCGAGCAATTCGGGCAACTCGTCCGATACCCGGGATTCCGGGCGGCACGCGTCGCGGGGTGACGGTGCCTCACGTGAGGTCGGCAACACCCCTGCGGCGAACGGCGGCTACACCGTCCGGCCCGGCGACAATCTGTCGGTCATCGCCGAGGCGAACAAGGTCCAGGGCGGCTGGCCCGCCCTCTACCGCGCCAACGAGCAGCTGATCGGCACCGACCCGAACCTCATCCTGCCTGGCCAGAGCCTGGAGTTGAAGAATCCGGCGGGCGCCGCGACGACCCTGAACTCGGCATCGAAGCAGGGTTAGTTCGCGGGGCTATGTCCGTTTGGTGCAAGTGAGACATGGGTCTCTTCGCCCCAACTGGCGTGTCCTGTCTGCCCGGTCCGTCCGCCCCGCCCCTCACCTGCGGAAACATCCCTTCTGTGACGGCAAGTAGGGGGGATTTCTCCCCGATGTGCGTCTTTGAACATTGGCGGGGCGTGTGTTTTCGTCGGACTCGCTCGTCACCGCGGGCCCCGTCGACCGAGCACGCCGAATCCTGCCGTCGGCCGATGGGAACAGTCGACGCTTATGCGCCGTAGGCAGGAGCGGGGGACCCAAGGTAAGTGCCGGGCCCGGCAGTTCACGCAACTGCCGTACCGGCTTGGGGTGAAGACGGGCGCTTCGGCGCCCGGCCGGGCAGCTCACGCCCGAACCCGACAGCTCACCTCGCAGGCGTCGGTGAGGAGAACTTCCATGCTGCTTTCCGGCAAGGGCAAGCACCGCCGCCCGTCCAAGGCCGTCCGTGTCGCCACGCTGGCCGGTGTCACCGGTGCCGCTGTCGCCGCCCCGCTGATGGCGGCCGGCAATGCCTCCGCCGCCTCCGTGTCGACCTGGGACGCCGTCGCCCAGTGCGAGTCCGGCGGCAACTGGTCCATCAACACCGGCAACGGTTACTACGGTGGCCTCCAGTTCTCGAACTCCTCCTGGGCCGCCGCCGGCGGCACCCAGTACGCCGCGCGTGCCGACCTCGCCACCAAGGGCCAGCAGATAGCCGCGGCCGAGAAGCTGCTCGCGATCCAGGGTCCGGGTGCCTGGTCCTGCGCCGGCGCCGGCAACCTGACGTCCGGCGGCTCCAAGGCCGACGTCGACACCTCCGGCTCCTCCTCTTCCTCTTCGCACTCCGCGAAGCCCTCGAAGCCGAAGCAGCAGGCCCAGCCGCAGCAGAGGTCGCAGAAGTCCGAGCGCACCGAGTCCGCGCCGGCCAGCCGCGGCGAGCAGCGCAGCCAGCCGGTCCAGCAGGGCGACGGCGAGTACACCGTCAAGTCCGGCGACACCCTCGGCAACATCGCCACCGCCAATGGAGTCAAGGGCGGCTGGCAGAAGGTGTTCGACCTGAACAAGGAGATCGTGAAGGACGCGAACCTGATCTTCCCGGGTCAGAAGCTGCACCTGAGCTGAGTCCGCACCACCCCCTGATCGCCCCGGTCCGGCGCGCATTCCCCCGTACGCGCCGGGCCGGGGTTTTCGCTGTCACCGCCATGGCCCGGGGCTGCTACCGGGCAGTAGGGTTGTGGCCCTTTGCCCGGGAATCAGGGTCCTTGGGCCCTTTTTCGTCCCATGGGGCGGGCACTCGGCTGGCCGGAGCCCCGGAGCCGGTTAGGCTCTTGTCGCAAGGCGAAGCGACCCGCGTGGCCCTGCACCTTGCGTCACATCTAGCGTCACATCCCAGAAGGAGATGCTCGTGCCGTCCATCGACGTCGTCGTAGCCCGGGAAATCCTGGACTCCCGAGGCAACCCCACGGTCGAGGTCGAGGTCGGCCTCGACGACGGCAGCACCGGTCGTGCTGCCGTCCCGTCCGGCGCCTCCACCGGTGCCTTCGAGGCCATCGAGCTTCGCGACGGTGACCCCAACCGCTACGGCGGCAAGGGTGTCGAGAAGGCCGTCCTCGCCGTCATCGAGCAGATCGGCCCGGAGCTCGTCGGCTACGACGCCACCGAGCAGCGCCTGATCGACCAGGCCATGTTCGACCTGGACGCCACGGACAACAAGGGCTCGCTCGGCGCCAACGCCATCCTCGGCGTCTCGCTCGCCGTCGCGCACGCCGCCTCCGAGGCCAGCGACCTGCCGCTGTTCCGCTACCTGGGCGGCCCCAACGCGCACCTGCTGCCCGTCCCGATGATGAACATCCTCAACGGTGGGTCGCACGCCGACTCCAACGTCGACATCCAGGAGTTCATGATCGCCCCGATCGGCGCGGAGTCCTTCTCCGAGGCCCTTCGCTGGGGTGCCGAGGTCTACCACACGCTCAAGGGCGTCCTGAAGCGCAAGGGCCTGTCGACCGGCCTCGGCGACGAGGGCGGCTTCGCGCCGAACCTGGAGTCCAACCGCGCCGCCCTGGACCTCATCGTCGAGGCCATCAAGGAAGCCGGCTACGCCCCGGGCAAGGACATCGCGCTCGCGCTCGACGTCGCCGCGTCCGAGTTCTACAAGGACGGCAAGTACGAGTTCGAGGGCAAGTCCCGCTCGGCCGCCGAGATGACCGAGTACTACGAGGAGCTCGTCTCCGCGTACCCGCTGGTCTCCATCGAGGACCCGCTGTTCGAGGACGACTGGGCCGGCTGGAACACCATCACCTCGCGCCTGGGCTCCAAGGTCCAGATCGTCGGTGACGACCTGTTCGTGACCAACCCCGAGCGCCTCGCCCGCGGCATCGAGGAGGGCTCGGCCAACGCCCTGCTCGTCAAGGTCAACCAGATCGGTTCGCTGACCGAGACCCTGGACGCCGTCGAGATGGCCCAGCGCAACGGCTTCAAGTGCATGATGTCCCACCGCTCCGGCGAGACCGAGGACGTCACCATCGCCGACCTCGCCGTCGCGGTGAACTGCGGCCAGATCAAGACCGGCGCCCCGGCCCGCTCGGACCGCGTCGCCAAGTACAACCAGCTGCTGCGCATCGAGGAGATCCTCGACGACGCCGCGGTGTACGCCGGCCGCAGCGCCTTCCCGCGCTTCAAGGGCTGAGCAGGCCCCATCGGCTGAGCAGGCTGAAGGGCTGACGCCCTAGCCAGTCGTACGTACGTCCCCGGCCGCGGTCCCGTACCGTGTCCGGGGACGTACGTGTGTAACGGGGAGGCGCGAGAGCGATGGGCAACGACGCCAAGGTCAGGGACCGCGACCGGTTCTCCACCGCGGCCCGGCTCAAGGTGCTCGGCGAGCAGACCGCGGCGCGCGTCTACCGCTCGCAGAACAAGCGCCAGGCCCGACGGTCCCGGCTCACCGGCCGGGCCGCGCTGCTCGCGCTCGTGCTGTGCTCGCTGATCGTGGCCCTCGCCTACCCGATGCGGCAGTACGTGTCGCAGCGTGCCGACATCTCCGACCAGCAGCGCAAGGCCGCCGACGCGCAGCAGGCGGTCGAGCGGCTGCGGGACGAGAAGGCGCGGCTCCAGGACGACGCGTACATCGAGAAACTGGCCCGCGAGCACCTGCACATGCAGTTCCCGGGCGAGACCGGCTTCACCGTCGTCGACCCGGACGCGGCGAACAAGCACCGCGAGGACAAGGGCGCGACCAGCCGCGCCTGGCACTCCAACCTCTGGGACGGCGTCGACAAGGCCGACCGTCCCGCCAACTGACCACCGCTAGCGATAGAGACCGACCCAGTCATGGAAACGCCCCCGCCCCAGACCGACCGCACCGAGCCCACCGACGCGGACATCGCCGCCTTCAAGCAGCAGTTGGGCCGCCCGCCGCGCGGTCTGCGCGCGATCGCGCACCGCTGCCCCTGCGGCAACCCGGACGTCGTCGAGACGGCCCCGCGCCTGGAGGACGGCACGCCCTTCCCGACGACGTACTACCTGACGTGTCCGCGTGCCGCGTCCGCGATCGGCACCCTTGAGGCCAACGGCGTCATGAAGGAGATGACGGAGCGGCTATCGAGCGACCCCGAACTGGCCGCCGCCTACCGCGCCGCCCACGAGGACTACATCGCGCGCCGCGACGCCATCGAGGTCCTGGAGGGCTTCCCGAGCGCCGGCGGCATGCCGGACCGGGTCAAGTGCCTGCACGTGCTGGTCGGCCACTCGCTGGCGGCGGGCCCGGGTGTGAACCCGCTGGGCGACGAGGCGATCGCGATGCTGCCCGAGTGGTGGGCGAAGGGCCCGTGCGTGACGCCGTGCGGCGAGGGGGACGGCCAGTGACGCGCGTCGCCGCCATCGACTGCGGTACGAACTCGATCCGCCTGCTCGTCGCGGACGCGGACCCGGCGACCGGCGAGATCACCGACCTGGACCGGCGGATGACCATCGTCCGGCTCGGCCAGGGCGTGGACCGCACCGGGCGGCTCGCCCCCGAGGCCCTGGAGCGCACGTTCGCGGCGTGCCGCGAGTACGCGGCGATCATCAAGGACCTGGGCGCCGAGCGGCTGCGGTTCGTGGCCACCTCCGCCTCGCGCGACGCCGAGAACCGGGACGACTTCGTACGGGGCGTCCTCGACATCCTGGGCGTCGAGCCCGAGGTGATCTCGGGCGACCAGGAGGCGGAGTTCTCCTTCGTGGGCGCCACCAAGGAACTCGACGGCGACGACGAGTACTTGGTCGTCGACATCGGCGGCGGCTCCACCGAGTTCGTGGTCGGCTCCGCGGGCGTCGAGGCGGCCCGCTCGGTCGACATCGGCTGTGTGCGGATGACCGAGCGCCACCACCCCGGGGACCCGGCGACGCCCGAGCAGATCGGCGCGATCCGCGCCGACATCGAGGCGGCCCTGGACCTCGCCGAGCGGACCGTGCCGCTGCGCGGGCCGCGCACGCTGGTGGGCCTGGCGGGTTCGGTCACCACCGTCGCCGCGATCTCGCTCGGCCTGAGCGCGTACGACTCGGCCGCCCTGCACCACGCGCGCATCTCCTACGAGGAGGTCGCCGCGGTCACCGGACGCCTGCTCGCGGCCACCCACGCCGAGCGCGCCGCCATCCCCGTGCTGCACCCCGGCCGGATCGATGTGATCGGGGCCGGAGCGCTCGTCCTGCTGGCCATCATGGAGCGCACCGGCGCCCGTGAGGTCGTGGTCAGCGAGCACGACATTCTGGACGGAATCGCCTGGTCGATCGCCTGATCGCGGTCCGTGGCAGGGCCGTTCGGGGCCCACACCGGGACTTTCGGCCGGGCCCGGCGAGAAAGTTCGTGAAGTTCTTCACAAGGAATTCGGGCCCTTGGGTCGAAGAATGTGGTCCGAGTACCGCTTTCCGAGGTCCAAGGGCCCGTTCCGTGGGGCATCCACACGGTGATGACCGTGTTACGCCTACGTTTCCCACGGCAGTGGTCCACCGGGCGGGAAGGCCGGGAGGCCAGTTCAGAAGGGGTGTACAACGCTCGCCCCTACACCGTGGTTCCCTTCCGGCGCCATGACCTCGGTCACGTGGGCCGCGCAGTGTAGCAGAGCCCCCTGCGATCCTTGTGAAGGGGCGCACGAGCAGGGGGTCATCGGCGGGTGGATACTCGATGGCATGAGCACCACGGAGCGTCCCAGGATCCTCGTAGTAGGTGGCGGGTACGTAGGCCTGTACGCAGCGCGACGCATTCTCAAGAAGATGCGTTACGCGGAAGCGACCGTCACGGTCGTCGACCCGCGCTCGTACATGACGTACCAGCCCTTCCTCCCCGAAGCCGCCGCAGGCAGCATCTCGCCGCGTCACGTCGTCGTCCCGCTGCGACGCGTCGTGCGTGGAGCCGAGGTGCTCACCGGGCGGGTCACCAGCATTGACCAGGACCGCAAGGTCGCCACGGTCGCGCCGCTCGTCGGCGAGGCCTACGAGCTGCCCTTCGACTACCTGGTCATCGCGATGGGTGCGGTCTCCCGCACCTTCCCGATCCCCGGTCTGGCCGAGCAGGGCATCGGCATGAAGGGCGTGGAAGAGGCCATCGGCCTGCGCAACCACGTTCTGGAGCAGCTCGACAAGGCCGACTCCACCACGGACGAGGACGTCCGCCGCAAGGCGCTGACCTTCGTCTTCGTGGGCGGCGGCTTCGCCGGCGCGGAGACCATCGGCGAGGTGGAGGACATGGCCCGCGACGCGGCCAAGTACTACACCAACGTCAAGCGCGAGGACATGCGCTTCATCCTGGTCGACGCCGCCGACAAGATCCTTCCCGAGGTCGGCCCGGAGCTGGGCCGCTGGGGCAAGGAGCACCTTGAGGGCCGTGGCATCGAGATCTACCTCTCGACCTCCATGGACTCCTGCGTGGACGGCCACGTGGTGCTGAAGAACGGCCTTGAGGTCGACTCCAACACGATCGTGTGGACGGCCGGCGTCAAGCCCAACCCGGCGCTGTCCCGCTTCGGCCTCCCGCTCGGCCCGCGCGGCCACGTGGACGCCCAGCCGACGCTCCAGGTCACCGGCACCGACTACATCTGGGCCGCCGGCGACAACGCCCAGGTCCCCGACCTCGCCTCGCGCAAGGCCGGCGTGGAGAACGCCTGGTGCCCGCCGAACGCCCAGCACGCGCTGCGCCAGGCCAAGGTCCTCGGCGACAACGTGGTCTCCGGCATGCGGGGCTTCCCGCAGAAGGAGTACGCGCACTCCAACAAGGGTGCGGTGGCCGGTCTCGGCCTCCACAAGGGCGTCGCGATGATCGTCATGGGCAAGATGAAGATCAAGCTCAAGGGCCGTCTCGCCTGGTACATGCACCGTGGCTACCACGGTCTGGCCGTGCCGACCTGGAACCGCAAGATCCGGGTCCTCGCCGACTGGACGCTCGCGATGTTCCTCAAGCGCGAGGTCGTCTCCCTCGGTGCGATGGAGACCCCGCGCGAGGAGTTCTACGAGGCGGCCAAGCCCGCTCCGGCTCCCGCGGCCAAGGTCGAGGACAAGCCCGAGAAGGCCAAGGCCTCCTAGCTCCACCTGCGTCACCAGCTCTACCCCGAAGGGGCCGTCCGCCATCCGTGGTGCGGGCGGCCCCTTCGGCGTGCCCGGGGATGCGGTGGGCGGCCGGGGCGCGGGCGCTCGCTTCGGCATGCCCGCGCCGAAGCGGCGGGGGGATCCGGACAGAGGCGTTTTCCGGCCAAGAAGATGGCATATACAGCCATCCTGTCACTCCCTTGCGCGGTAGCGGGATTGCCGCGCGCCCGGGCACTGTTGTGCAGGGTGCTGAGACATTTCTGCGAGATACGGAGGTGTGCGCGATGGCCCAAGCGGCGCTGCGGCTGACCGCTCTTGCCGAGGCATTGCTGGGGGAGGCCCTCCCGGTGCGGATCCGGGCCTGGGACGGCAGCGAGGCGGGCCCGCCCGGCGCTCCGGTTCTCGTCGTACGCCACCGGCGCGCGCTGCGACGACTGCTGTGGAAGCCGGGCGAACTCGGCCTGGCCCGCGCCTGGGTGGCCGGCGAGATCGACGTCGAGGGCGATCTGTACGGGGCGCTCGGCCGGCTGGCCGGGCTCATCTGGGAGCGCGGCGGCGAGCCGAAGGACTCCGTGCACCCGGTGCTCGACCCCAGACTCCGCGCCGCCGCCAAGGAACTGGTGAGACTGGGCGGCGCCCTGCCCCCGCCGGCCCCGCCCGCCGAGGAGATGCGCCGCCGCACCGGCCGGCTGCACACCCGGCGCCGGGACAAGGAGGCGATCAGCCACCACTACGACGTCGGCAACGACTTCTATGAGCTGGTGCTCGGCCCCTCGATGGTCTACTCCTGCGCCTACTGGGAGAGCCCCGACGCCACCCTGGAGGACGCCCAGCGCGACAAGCTCGACCTGGTCTGCCGCAAGCTGGGCCTCCAGGAGGGCGACCGGCTGCTCGACGTCGGCTGCGGCTGGGGCTCGATGGCCATCCACGCCGCCCGCGAGTACGGCGCCCGGGTCGTCGGCATCACGCTGTCGCGCGAGCAGGCCGCGTACGCCCGCAAGCGCATCGCCGAGGAGGGCCTCACCGACCGGATCGAGATCCGGGTGCAGGACTACCGGGACGTCAAGGACGGCCCGTTCGACGCGATCTCCTCCATCGGCATGGCCGAGCACGTCGGCTCGGTGCGGTACGCGGAGTACGCGGACATCCTGCACGGCCTGCTCAAGGACGGCGGGCGGCTGCTCAACCACCAGATCGCGCGGCGTCCCGAGCGGGACGAATCGGCTTACGAGATAGACGAGTTCATCGACAAGTACGTCTTCCCCGACGGCGAGTTGGCCCCGCTCGGCCATACGCTTGCCGCCCTGGAGGAGGCCGGGTTCGAGGCCCGTGACGTCGAACCGATCCGGGAGCACTACGCTCTGACGCTGCGTCAGTGGGTGGCCAACCTGGAGGCGGACTGGCGGCGCGCGGTGGGCCTCACCAGCCCCGGGCGGGCCCGGATCTGGCGGCTCTACATGGCGGCCTCGGCGCTCTCCTTCGAGCGCAACCGGATCGGGGTCAACCAGATCCTGGCGGTGAAGACCCCGGAGGGCGGCGCCTCCGGCATGCCGCTGCGGGCCCGCAGCTGGAACTGAGCCCGGCCGCACGGCGACGCCGAAGGGCCCCGGGAGGCGAGCTCCCGGGGCCCTTCAACTGCCCTTGATCGGGCGGGTGTTGGCGGTGTCTGCTACTCGGTCTTGATGGCGGTGAGCATGTTGAGCCGCGCCGCGCTCCGGGCCGGCCACATGGCGGCCAGCACACCCACCAGGGCGGCGAGCAGCAGGAAGATGCCGATCCGGTCCCACGGGATGACGAGAGCGTAGTTCGGGATGGAGCTCTTGATCGTCTGGCCGATGGCCCAGGCGAGGAAGGAGCCGAGCCCGACGCCGATCACCGCGCCGAACAGCGAGATGACGACGGCCTCCAGACGGATCATGGTCTTGACCCGGCGGCGGTCCAGGCCGATCGCCCGCAGCATGCCGATCTCCTGCTGGCGTTCGAACACCGACATCGCCAGGGTGTTGATGACACCGAGGACCGCGATGATCAGGGCCATGGCGAGCAGGCCGTACATGATGTTGAGCAGCGTGTTGATCATGCCGCCGAACTCGTTGCGGATGTCCTGCTGGTCCATGATGCTGATCGCCGGGTTGTCACCGAGCGCGCTGACCAGGGCCTTCTCATTGGCGCTCGTGGCGCCGCCGTCCGTCTTGACGAAGACCTGCGGGATGTACGGCTGGGGGTCGTGCGGGGCGAGCACCGTGGTCGGCACGAGCACGGTGTCCAGGAACTCGTTCTCCTTGAAGGTCGCGCCGATCGTCAGCCGGCCCTTCTTCTTGTCGCTGAACTCGACCGGGAGCTCGGAGCCGGGCTTCCAGCCGTGCTTGGCGGCGGTCTTGTCGTCGACGGCTATCCGGCCCTGGCCGAGGCCGGCGAGCGAGCCGGCCACCGGCTCGACGTTGATGACCTTCTCGATGTCGCCCGGCGTCACCCCGGCCACCGACTCGTCGATGCCGCCGAGCTTGATGTAGGAGGACTGCTTGGGGGAGACCGCCGCGACGCCGGGCGCCTTGCGCAGCGCGGTCAGGACGTCCTTGTCGAGCCCGGAGCCGCCGGCCGCCATCTGGACCATGTAGTCGGCCTTGATGTTGTCCGTGGTCATCTTGTCGATGGCCGTGCCCAGCGTGACGCCGAGCACCGAGAGGCCGGTGACCAGGGTCAGGCCGATGGCGAGCGCGGAGGCGGTGGCGCCGGTGCGGCGCGGGTTGCGCACCGCGTTCTGGCTGGCGAGCTTGCCGGAGACGCCGAACACCTTGCTCAGGGCGGGGCGTACGAGGGCGATGACCGGGCGGGACAGCAGCGGGATCAGGATGATGATGCCGACCAGGGCGAGGAAGGCGCCGAGGCCGATGATCATCTTGCCTTCCTTGCCGGCGGCGGCACCGGCCACGATGGCGGCCGCACCGGCGAGGGTGATGACACCGCCGATCGAGTTCCGCACCACCAGGGACTTGGTGGTGGCCACGCCGTGCACGCTGTTCATCGCGGCGACCGGCGGGATCTTCGCGGCACGCCAGGCCGGCAGCAGGGCCGCGATCACGGTGACGAGGACGCCCACGGCGAGCGCGGCGACGACCGGCGTGGCCGAGATGATGAGCGGGCCGTCGGGCAGCTTGGCGCCGAAGGCGCCCATGGCGGACCGCAGCCCGGTGGCGAGGCCGAGGCCGAGCGCGTAGCCGATCACGGAGGCGACCGTGCCGACCACCAGCGCCTCGGCGAGCACCGAGCGGCGGACCTGGCCGCGCGAGGCGCCGACGGCACGCATCAGGGCGAGCTCACGCGTGCGCTGGGCGACCAGCATGGTGAAGGTGTTGGAGATCAGGAAGATGCCGACGAACAGCGCGATGAGGGCGAAGACGAGCAGTGTCTGGTTGAGGCCGCTGAGGCCCTTCTCGATGTCCTTGGCCTCCTGGTCGGCGAGCGCCTGGCCGGTCTTGGCCTCGGCGTCCTTCGGCAGCAGCGGCTTGACCTCGTCGAGAATCCGCTGGGCGTCGGCACCGGGGGCGCCGGCCACGCTCACGTTCTGGAAGTAGCCCGGCTTGAGGTAGAGCTGCTGGGCGACGGCGGTGTCGAACAGGACGAGGCTGCCGCCCGCGTTGACCTGGCCGTCCTCGGTGGTGAAGATGCCGGCGAGCTTGTACTGCTTGACCGGGCCGTTGGTGGCCACCCGCACGGTGTCGCCGACGGCGTACTCGCCCTTGCGGGCGGTGTCCTTGTCCAGCGCGATCTGGTCGTCCTTCACCGGGCCCGAGCCCTGGGTGAAGGTGTACGACGGGTCCTTGCCGTCCTTGCCGGGGGCGTAGTTGCCGCCCTTGTTGGCCCAGCCCTGCCCGATCAGCTTGCCGCCGGTGTCGGCCACACCGGCGAAGCCGTCCACCCGGCCGATGGCCGACGCGACCCCGTCGAGCTTCTCGATCTTCTGCAGGGTCTGCTTGCTGACACCGGGCTCCCGTTCGGTGTCGTCACGGCTGGTGTACGTGCTGACGGCGACGGCCACCTTGTCGTAGCTCTTGGACGACTGGTTGCGGAAGGCGCTGCCGAGGGTGTCGGTGAACACGAGCGTGCCGGACACGAAGGCGACGCCGAGCATGACGGCGAGCACCGTCATCAACAGCCGGGCCTTGTGCGCGAGCACGTTGCGCAGGGCGGTTTTGAACATGGGGTTTCTCAGTCCTGGAGAGTTTCTGGGGCCGGCCCCTCCGGGGGAGGAGGTGCTGGACGGGTGCGGGCCGTGGGTGGCTGGTCGCGCGGTTCCCCGCGCCCTTCAACGCCTTGTCGCGGGGCCCGCGCGGGAATCCTCAGGCCGTGCGGCTGGTGGACGCGGGCCGGCATGGGGCGTTTCAGCCCGTCCGGCGATGGAGGACGAGCGCCGTTCAGGCGCGATCCCGGGTCCGGGGCGGCGTCCCGAGGGGGTGCAGGGGGAGGAGCCTCCCGCGGTACCGGGTACCGGGTACCGGGTGCGGGGCCAGACGACAACCGGCCGGGGTGCGGGGGCCGGAGCCCCCGCCGGGTTGCCGCACGCGGGCGCGAGGAGCCAGGGGGGTGCGGGGGCAAGGCCCCCGGCGGCTCGGGGTCAGCTGGTGCGGCCCTTTGCGTCGAACGCCTTCATCCGGTCGAGCACCCCGTCCGCGCTGGGCCGCAGCATCTCGTCGACGATCCGCCCGTCGGCCAGGAATATGACCCGGTCCGCGTACGACGCGGCGACCGGGTCGTGGGTGACCATCACCACGGTCTGCCCGAGCTCGCGCACCGAGTTGCGCAGGAAGCCGAGGACCTCGGCGCCGGAGCGCGAGTCGAGGTTTCCGGTCGGCTCGTCGCCGAAGATGATCTCCGGCTGGGAGGCGAGCGCGCGGGCCACGGCGACACGCTGCTGCTGGCCACCGGAGAGCTGGGTGGGCCGGTGGCCGAGCCGGTCGGACAGGCCGACCATGGCGATGACCTGGTCGAGCCACTCCTTGTTCGGCTTGCGGCCCGCGATGTCCATGGGGAGCGTGATGTTCTCCAGGGCGGTCAGCGTGGGCAGCAGGTTGAACGCCTGGAAGATGAAGCCGATCTTGTCCCGGCGCAGCTGCGTGAGCTGCTTGTCCTTGAGCGAGCCGAGCTCGGTCTCACCGATGCGGACCGAGCCGGAGCTGAAGGAGTCCAGACCCGCGACGCAGTGCATCAGGGTGGACTTGCCGGAGCCGGAGGGGCCCATGATCGCGGTGAACTCGCCCTGCCGGAAGTCGACCGTGACCTGGTCGAGCGCGACCACCTGGGTCTCGCCCGTGCCGTAGACCTTCGACAGCTCGACGGCGCGGGCGGCCACCGCGGTGGCGCGGTGTGCGGTGGGGGTGGTGGTCACGGAGGAACTCCTGTCGATGCGGCTTTCGGGGACTTCTCCATCCTTCCTGCCGCCCGGCGCCCGATCGTCAGCCCCTGTACCCGTTCACTGGCCCTCTTGAGTCGGACGGAAGTACCCCCGCACTCCTCCTGAGGTATGACGGCACCCCTGAGGCGCGGCCGGATCCGAGGCGTACTCCACCCACGCTCCGGGCCGGCTCCGGCGGGGCCTGTCAGCATCTGTGCGAAGGCGGTACGGGGCATCGACTTTCCGTCATTCCGCGTTCGTATATCGGGATACCCCGGACGCCCTGCCAACCGCCTCCGGCATGTGCCAACACCGCTTTGAGCTGTGCTGACACACCCTCAGGCGTCAATAAAATAAGACAACATCGGGTGGTTGTTCCGCTGTTCGGGGGATGCGTCGGGCTAGGCTCGTCCCGCGAAACGCGGAGCCGCGCGCCCTTGCCCGGATGGTGGAACGCAGACACGGCGAGCTTAAACCTCGCTGGCCTTCGGGCCGTGCCGGTTCGAGTCCGGCTCCGGGCACTCACCTTTTGCGCTGAACGAGCTCCTCGCGCACGGAGCACACCCGTCGTGGCCGGCGTTCCGGCGCGGTGTTCCGCACCGGCGCCGGCCGCGTCCGCCGCGTCGCCGTCCGGCCGGGCCGGACGGGCCCGCGGGTCAGGCCCGGGACTTCTCAAGGGACGCGGTGACGACGTCGAGCAGACGCTGCCACGAGGCCAACGCCTCCTCGTGGTCGGCCGCTTCGAGCCCGCGCGCCAGGTCGTCCAGCGCGATGCCGAGAGCCGCCAGGGAGTCGAGCGTCTGCCGGACCTCCGGCCCGATCGCGCCGTCCCGCTGGATGCTCTGGGTACGGCCGTGGTCGGCGACCGCCCACAGGAGCTGCTCGGGCATGGCGGCGACGGTGCCCGGAGCGAACAGGCCGTCCGCGTAGTGGGTGTCGCGGTACGCGGCGTCGTGCACCGTCGTCCCCGCCCACAGCAGCCGCTGGCGCCGGGCCCCGAGCCGTGCGTAGGACTGCCAGGCGTCGCTCTCGTACGTCGCCCGGTGGCGCGCGAGGACGAGCCGGGCGACGGCCAGGGCCGCCTTGCCGCGCAGCTCCTGTGCCGGGCCGGTGGCGAGGGCGTCGAGCCGTGGATCCACCGCGCGGGCGATCGGGCCGACGTGGAACGACACCACGGAGTGGATGCGGGCGAGCGGCCGGCCCGCCCGCGCGGCCAGCTCCAGGCCGGCCAGATGCGCCTCGGCGACCTGCTGGTAGCGCTCGGCGGAGAAGACGGGCGTGGCGTTGACCCCGATGCCCTCGGCGACACACGCGGTGATGGACTCCAGGCCCGAGTCGGTGGCCGGGATCTTGATCAGCAGGTTGGGCCGGTCGACCTCCCGCCACAGCCGCCGGGCCGCGTCCACGGTCGCCGCGCTGTCGTCGGCGAGCCGGGGGTCGATGTCGACCGATACGAGACCGGTCGTGCCGCGCCGTGCCAGGTGGACCGGCATCAGTACGTCGCAGGCGGCTCGGAAGTCGTGGCCCGCCAGTTCCCGGATGGCCTGGTCGGCGGAGACGTCACGGGCCGCGAGCCCGCGCAGCTGTTCCGCGTAGGAGGAGCCGGTGCCCACCGCGTGGAGGAACAGCGCCGGGTTCGTCGTCACACCCGAAACACCCCAGTCCCGGACCAGGGCGGCCAGGGCGCCGCTGCGCAGGAGGAAGCGGCTGACGCCGTCGAGCCAGAAGAGGATCCCCGCGTCGGAGAGCTGGCGCAGCCGTTGCGCGGTCATCCGGTGTGCCCGCAAGCGGTGACGCGGTGGTGGCGCGTGTTCCGGGCGCCGGCCCGGGAGGTGGGGTCGGGTTGTGCGGTCACCGTGCGGTCAGGGCTCCTTCGGACTACGGCTGGGTCGGACAACAGGTGCGGGGACGCCGGGTGCCGGCTCCCACCGGGTCCCGGAAGAGACCGGGGCCGGGGAACGCGGCCGGGAGCCGGAGGGTGGCCCGGGCGGCGCGGGGGATCACGTGCACAGACTGACCCTGGCCCATGGCGCGGGGAACCAAAAGGGGACGGACCGGATTCCGTCAAGTGCCCGGCGGTCGCACGCCGCGTCGGCCGGCGGACCCCGGCACGGCCGGTGACCAGCACCGCGCGGGGCGTCGGCGCCGCCCTGCGGCGGATGCCCGGCTATGCCTCCGGGGCTGTGCCGGGCCGGGCGCCGGGGGCCGTCGGCCGTTGCCGGCTCAGCACCTCGCGGGCCCGTACCAGGCGCAGGGCGAGCTGGACCTCCACGGCCTGCTCGCCCTTCTGCCAGCCGGCGCCGAGCAGTTCGGTGATCCGGTCGAGGCGGCGGGCCACGGTGTTGGCGTGGATGTACAGGGACTCCGCTGCGCGGGTGGGGCTCTGGCCCGAGGCGAAGTACGCCTCCACGGTCCCGACGAGGTCGACACCGCGTTCCGCGGAGTGGTCGAGGAGCGGCCCGATGGCCGAGGAGACGAAGCCGTCGACGTCACGGTCGTCGGAGAGCAGCAGCCCGAGGAAGCCGAGGTCGGCCATGGAGGCGGCGCTGCCGGCCTTGCCCAGGATGGCCAGTGCGTCCAGGCAGCGCTGCGCCTCCTGGTAGACCCGGGCCACCGAGGCGAATCCGGTGGCGGGTCCGGCGGCGCCGACGGTGACGGGCTGGAGCAGGACGGGCGAAAGCTCGTCGGACACCGCGCGTGCGGCGGCCGAGGGGTCGGAGCCGGGCAGCAGGAGCACGATGCGGCCGTCCCGCACGGTCTTGAGCCCGTGGTGGCGGTGGCTGTAGAACGACGCCCACATGACGGCTTCGCCCTGCTCGCTGCCCTCGGGCCGGATCACCACGACGACATAGGGCTCGTCGAGGCCGACCTGGAGCCGCTGGGCGCGCGCGGCGAGCCGGTGGGGGGCGCGCAGGGGCACGGCGAGCAGCTCGTCGAAGAACTCGTCACGGACCGGACCGGCCGCGACCGCCGTGCTGCGCTGGACGACGAGCAGCATGGCCACGGCCTGCCCGGCGAAACGGAGGAACCGCCGGGCGGCGGAGTCGAGTTGGCCGGCCGGGCGGAGCAGCACGATGCCGAGGTTCTCGGCACCCGCACTGACCGGGGTCGCCCAGAGGTCCGGCGCGAGAGCGATGGGCCCGCGCGCGGCGTGCACCTCCAGAACGGCGCGGTCCGTCAACGCGTCGGTGATGCCGGAGGTCTCGCCGGACGAGGTCAGGACCCTGCCGTAGGCGTCGCACACCACCGTCGCGCCGTCCAGTGCCTGGGCCACCGCGCCGGCGAGCTGATGCAGATCGCTCCCGTCGAGGACGAGGCAGGCCAGCCGGGACTGGGAGTCCCCGAGGTCCGTCGTGCGGGCGATGGCGGCCTGTGCGCGCGCGACCTCGGCCTCCAGCGCGGAGATCTCCGTCTGCGTACGGTCCAGGAGTTCGGCCTTCTCCAGGGCGACGGAGGCGAAGTCGGCCAGCGAGCGCATCACGCTGATCTCGTCCGGCGTGAAGTGCCGCACCCAGCGGTTCGCCCCGTAGAGCACGCCGATGGGTGCGTTCCCCCGGATGATCGGCACCGAGACGATGGCGGAGAGGCCCTCGGCACGCACCACCTCGTCGACCTCTTCCCAGTGCGGGATGCGGTCGTCGTTGAGGTAGTCCGTGGTCCAGAACGGTGCGCCCGTGGCGGTGACCAGTTCGCTCAGCCCGCGCTGCTTGCGCACCACGAGGCCGGTGTTGAGGGCCGTCGTGTCCCCGTCCGAGTTGTGGATGTAGAAGGTGTCGTCGGCGTCGCGCAGGCTGACGTACGCCATGTCGAAGTCGAGGAGCCTGCGGGCGCGGCTCGTGACCACCCTGAGCAGGGTGTCGGGGCCGGCCGGCGCGGCCATGTCGTGGACGGTGTCCACGAGTCCCGTCATGAAGGTCTCGCGGCGCCGGCGCTGGCTGACCGAGGCCTGGACGTCGAGTGCCAGGTGCGTGGCCTGCTGAAGCTCGGCGAGCCGCTCCGCGGGGAGCTGTTGGCGCTGAGCGCGCTGGAGCAGTTCGTGGAACCGGTCGGGCGGCGAATCCCGGGCGAGGAGTTCCAGTACGGCAAGTGTCGGGACACCGTTGGATTCCTCGCTCTTCACCCTGCCTCTCCCTCAAGATCTCAAATGTGTGAGCCGGTTGAGCGTATGGGGAGCCGTAGGGCGAGTCAAGGCGCTGACCTGGAAGTTTACGTTTGCCATGTGGTTGCAACATCACGCGGCGGCGATGCGGTGTTGCGGGGCCACCTTTTGTCCGGCCCGCCGACCCGGCGACGATCGTCAAGGGGTGGGAAC
Organism: Streptomyces sp. CB01201; assembly: GCF_002803085.1. Taxonomy (GTDB): domain Bacteria; phylum Actinomycetota; class Actinomycetes; order Streptomycetales; family Streptomycetaceae; genus Streptomyces; species Streptomyces hundungensis. The sequence goes on from NZ_NNBJ01000002.1 coordinate 676,378, forward strand.
AGTGCGCCAGTGGACCACTGCCGGCGTGTAGCGCATTCCTCTGGAGATCGGTTCGGCGATTGAACCGCGCGATGCAGAGATGGAATGTCCTTATCGAATGGAGAAATTGAGAAAAGAACTCGCGCGCCTTTTGGCCGACAATTGCAACATCACCGGGCTGGAGACGGTACCGGGGCTGCCTGGGGGTGGCGGGACCACCACCGGCCGCCTCGGCGGGGGCACCTCCACACCTGGTCCGGACCGGCCGGGCGGAGCGAGGCTTGAGGAACGGTCGAGAGATCACAGCATCAGAGGGGGAGATCCCGTGGTTGTCTCTGTCAGCAGAACGAGGGTGGCGCACGAGCGGTCCCGGTCCGCCGTTCCGTCCCGGTCGGCCATTCCGTCCGGGTCCGCCGTTCCGTCCGGGTCCGCCGGGCTGTCGGACGCGCGGGAAGCGGTGACCCGGGGGCTGAGCGACGTGCTGTTCGCGTCGTTCGCGCGCCGGGACCAGCGCCGCAAGGGAGAGCAGTACCTGCGCGGACTGCTGGGGACCGAGGGCCGCAAGTCCATCCGGAACATCGCCGCGCAGGTGGGCGGCCCGGCCACCGAGCAGAGCCTGCACCACTTCATCAGCAGTTCCACCTGGGACTGGATGCCGGTGCGCGAGGCCCTCGCCGGATACCTCGCACGGCTCGCCGCGCCGCAGGCCTGGGTGGTGCACCCGATGCCGATCCCCAAGGCGGGCGACCAGTCGGTGGGCGTGGACTACGGAGTGGACCCCTGCACCGGTGTCTTCCGGGGGCAGCGGGCCTTCGGCGTCTGGTACGCCGGCGAGACGCTCAACACCCCGGTCAGCTGGCGCCTGTTCCTGCCGGGCCTCTGGGTCGGCGACGCGGAGCGGCGGCGCCAGGCCGAGATCCCCGACGCGGTGGGTCCCGAGAGCCTGGAGCAGTGTGCGGCGGCGGCCGTGCTGGAGATGCTCGGTTCCTGGCGGGTGCCCGCCCGCCCGGTGGTCCTCAACACCCACATCAACCGGATCGGCGACACCGTCGACCGCTTCAGCGCCGCCGGGGTCCCCGTGATCGCCAGGATCCGCGGCACGGCCCAACTCCTGATGGGCGACCCGGCGTTGCCCGGATACGACGGAGGACCGCTGGAGGCCCAGCGGATCCTCGCGGGCGTGCGCGGGCTGCGCAGGCCCGTCGGAGCCGAGGGGCACCCCGACCGGCTCGCCGGACCCGGCGGCACGCTGGCCGTGGCGGTCCGGGTCGCGCGGGTGGGGGAGCTGCCGCGTCACCCCAGGGCCGGTGCGGCCGACGGCCCCGGCGACCTCCTCCTGGTGGGGGAGTGGCAGGACCCGCAGGGGCCGCCCTCGGCCGTGTGGGTCACCAACATGACGTCGGTGCCCGCCGGGGCGCTGCTGCGGCTGACCCGGCTGGGCGGCCGGGCCTGCCAGGACCTCACCGCCGCGGGCGCGGACGTGGGGCTCAAGGACTTCGAGGGCCGGTCCTTCCGCGGCTGGCACCGGCACATGACCCTCGCCTCCGCCGCCTACACCGTGACGGCTCTGGCCGGCATGGGCGGGATCTCGCCAAATGCCGTGGACGCGGCGTGACTTGACGGACTCCGGGCCACCTGGCGGTCGACCTGCTCACGCCGTTGGGCTTGAACAAACGGCACGGCTTGTCGCTGTCCCGGGCCGAACTTCGTGCGGCCGCCGAGCGCATGGCACGGGACTTCGCGATGCCGAACGCGTCAGCGGGCTCCCCACCGAGCCCGCCGGAGCGACTTGACATAGTGCCATGCGGACCGTCGCCAGTCGCGGGCCACCCGAGCAGAGTTCAACCCGTGAGCGAAAAGCTTGAGGAAACCTCGGACGCAACAGCGGGGAAATCCCGAGAGATTGCGGCCGCCCGCATCACGATCTGGCACGGCGAGGAGTTCGACACCCTGAGGCCGCTGCTTGCAGACGCATCCGAATATCTCGCACCACTGGCCCGCCCAGACGGCGCGGCCGCGCTCCGGAAATCCCTGGATTCCTGTTTCGCCCTGCACACCACAATCGCGCTGCCCTCTCCGGTGGCGAACTGGATTCATGTCGAGGACGGAAAGATCGACAGGATCCGAGCGGTGTAGGGCCCGGGCTGGGCACAGGTACAGGCCCAGCCCCTGAGCATCCGGCTGGTGCAGAGCGTCCCGCGGCTGATCGAGGCGATCCGGCGCCCGACCTCTCGACCTTCGTCTATTCCGCTATTCCGCGTGGGGCCGAAAGCCCGCCTGATCCTCCGGTCCCGTCCGGGCCGTCCCCTTCGCACTTCCCCAGCGGCCCGCCGGCGATCCGGCGCGGCCGACGCCGATCAAATTTTCCCCATCCAGCCCTTCGACGGTGGTGTTCCTTTCATGAGCTCGACACAATCACCCTCACAAACCGGCACGGCGGCCTCCGCGGCCCCCGCGGTGAAGAAGGCATCGGCCTCGGCCATTGCCTGGCTTTCGTTCACGACCATGTTCGTGATCGGAACCGACACCTTCCTCGTCGCCCCGATGCTGCCCACGCTTTCCCGCAGTTTCGATGTCTCCACGAGCATGTCGGGGTGGATGGTCAGCGCGTACGCCCTCGGCTTCGCCCTCTTCGCGCTGGTGGCCGGTCCTCTCTCGGACGGCCGCAACCGGCGCAGCGTGCTCCTCCTCGGCTTTGCCGGATTCACGATCGCGACCGCTCTGTGCGGCGTCGCGCCCGGCTTCTGGGGCATGATCGTCTTCCGGGTGCTGGCCGGCATGTCGGCCGCCCTGGTCACCCCGCAGCTGTGGGCGTCCATCCCGGTCCTGGTGCCGGGCGACGCCATCGTGAAGACCATGGGTCTGGCGGGCGCCGGCATGTCCATCTCGCAGGTGGTCGGCGTTCCGATCGGCGGGTGGCTGGCGGCCAGCTCCTGGCACGTGCCGTTCTTCGCGGTGGCCGGGCTCTCGGCCGTCGTGTGGTTCCTGCTGTTCCGGGTCTTCCCGTCGGTGCCCGCTTACCCGTCGGCCAGCGGCGGCTTCTTCTCGGTGTACGCGGGACTGTTCCGCTCCCGCACGTTCACCTGGTACCTGGTGGGCTATCTCGCCTACCAGACCGGGGTGTTCGAGACGATCTCGTTCATCGGGTCCTGGCTCTCCAAGGACTTCGGACTCGGGGTCAGCGCGATCGGCGCCGCCATGATGGCCCTGGGCGTCGGCATGGCGACCACCTCGATCTTCGGCAGCCACGTCATCGAGCGGCTGGGTGAACAGCGCACGCTCGCCTGGGCGTTCGTGGCGCTGATCGTCATCTACGGCGCGGTCCCCTTCGCCCCGAACCTGGCCGCCGCGATCACCCTCCTGGCCCTCGGCTCGGCGGTGCTCGGCCTCAACTACCCCATCTTCATGGCGATGCTGCTCTCCCAGACCACCGCCGCACGCGGCACGGTCTCCTCGCTCGCGACGACGGCGCTGTACGTCGGCACCACGATCGGCGGCTTCGCGGGCGGCATCCTGCTCTCCAAGTTCGACGGCTTCTACGGGGTCTCCGGATTCACCGTGGCGGCCCTCGTGATCGCCGCGCTCGTCTTCACCGCGTCCGGAACCTTCCGGGCGAAGGAGGCGGAGCCCGCGGCCGTCTGACCCGGGTCGGGCAGGCTCGGGCGTCGGGGGGTGCGGACCGGCGGTCCGGGTCTGCCGGGCTCGCACGTCCGTCGCCGAGAACATCAGGTCCGAAGCCCCCGGGGCCCGAGGCTCCGGGGGTGGGAACCGACTCGCGCGGCGGTCGGACTTCACGGGGGATCGCTGACCTGATCAGTGCCCCGATCATCGACGCGCTTACGCGCGGTCACCCTTGCATACCCCTCCCCTCAGGGTGAAGATCCTCCTTAGGCAGTACGCCGGTTTCTTTGCGTGCCCATTACCCTTGACGACAAGGCCGCGCACGGTGGCCATGGAGGAGTGAGATGAGGAGCAGCAACCCGGTCTTCTCGCGACGGGGGTTCAGCCGCGACAACGGCTACGCCGGTTTCAACACCGCGCAGCAGCCGCAGGCCGGGGGCAACCCGTACGCGCAGGCGCCCACGAACCCGTACGCCACGAACCCGTACGCGCAGCAGGACACGCAGCAGGGCGCCCCGCAGGCACCCGCCCGCTCCGGCGTGATGACGATCGACGACGTGGTGTCGCGCACCGCGATCACGCTCGGCACGGTCGTCGCGGGTGCGGTCGTCGCGTGGCTGGCGCTGCCGGTCGACGCGGCGAACATCAGCAAGTCGTACGGCATCGCCATCGGCGCCGCGCTGATCGCGTTCGTCCTCGCCATGGTCCAGTCCTTCAAGCGCAAGCCGACGCCGGCGCTGATCCTCGGGTACGCCGCCTTCGAGGGCGTCTTCCTCGGCGTGATCAGCTCGGCCGTCACGACGCATGTGTCGGCGGGCGCCGTACCGCAGGCGGTGCTCGGCACGATGGCGGTCTTCGCCGGCGTGCTCATCGCCTACAAGACCCGTCTGATCCGGGTCAACCGCCGCTTCACCGGCTTCGTCATGGCCGCGGCCATCGGCTTCATGCTGCTGATGCTGGTCAATCTGCTGTTCTCGGCGATCGGCGGCGGTGACGGCCTCGGCTTCCGCAGCGGTGGCCTCGGCATCCTGTTCGGAATCATCGGCATCGTGCTCGGCGCCTGCTTCCTGGCCATGGACTTCAAGCAGGTCGAGGACGGGATCACCTACGGCGCTCCGCGCGAGGAGTCCTGGCTGGCCGCCTTCGGCCTCACCATGACCCTGGTGTGGATCTACCTGGAGGCGCTGCGGCTGATCTCCATCCTGCAAGGCAACGACTGACACCACGGACGGTGAACGTCACGAGGGGCCCCGCCCGGCGCACTGCCGGGCGGGGCCCCTCGCCGTGTGCGGGGCTACCAGCCGATGGACAGCGTCAGATCCGTCGGCGGGTTCGCGTTGCCCAGGATCTGCACGGAGGACTGGTCGTCGACGTCGTCGTACGGGAACCCGTAGGCGCGCCCGTCCAGGCCGACCGTGTGGAAGAAGGCCGCGTAGTCGTTCTTGGGGCCCGTGCCCCGGTAGTACGCGGACGGGGTGTGCCAGAGCGAGGTGTTCTGGGCCACGCCCCGGTTGAACGCGGCGCAGAACCCGGCGCCGAGCCGCTTCTCCTCGTCGCTGCCGGAGGCGAGCGATCCCGAGCAGGCCATGACCTCCCGCGAGGTCGGCTTGTGCAGGGTGAAGGGTCCGGCGCCGTTCCTGGTGAAGCTCAGGGTGTCGCCCGCGACCCGCCCGGAGAACGTCTCGCCCGGCAGGCTCAGGGTGAAGGGGTGGGAGGCGTAGTAGCTCCAGGTCTGGTCGACGGTCGAGGTCAGATGGTCCGCGGGGAAGCCGGCCGCCGAGCGCGGCGCGATGATCCGGTAGCTGGACTGCAACGGCTTGAAGGCCGCGCCGACGGCCCCCGCGTACGCCGACATCACCTGGGCGCGGGTCTGGGAGATGCCGCGGGTGGTGTCGTAGCCGCTGGAGGTCTGGCGCAGCCGGGACGTCATGGGGAAGCCGAACTGGTCGACCTGGGTGGTGTTCCCGCCGTACGCCGCCTGTCCGTTGACGAAGGTGTACTCGTACCAGTCGTAGTACACGTCGTTGTTGGGGTCGGACGGGTTGTTCGGGTCGGGGCCGCCCCAGCCCTGGTCGTCGGGCGAGACGGGGAGGTAGAGCGGCGAGCCGAGCGAGAGGTAGATCCGGCCGCCGCGGATCGAGGACGGGGACGGCACCCGGCCGCCGGCCTGGGTCAGCGTGAACGACATGTTGGGGTAGTTCACGCCGTGCTTGGTGAGGTGGCCCGGCGCGTTGGCGTCGAGGTGGTTGATGTGGGCCGTGCTGCCGTCGGGCTTGAGGTAGGACCACTGGCCGGGGGTGATCTGGCCGAGCACGGTGACGTAGATCTGCGCGTCGGCGTACGCGCCGTGGGTGTTGTTCCGGAACACGATCGGGAAGCCGGCCGCCGCGGCGGCGCGCGGGGCGTCGGCGGTGGGGGCGGCGGCCGTCGCCGTGCCGCCGCCCGCGCCGAGGAAGAGCAGGGCGCTCGTGGTCGCGGCGGCCAGGAGGAGCCGTACGGTCCTCATGCTCGCACCTCTCATCAGTGGCCGAATCCGAACCAGTTGACGTTCACGAAGTCCGTGCCCTGGCCGCTGGTGAAGGTCAGGTACACGTCGTGGGTGCCGGTGACGCCGCTGATGTTCGCCGGGACGGTGCGCCAGCTCTGCCAGCCGCCGGTGTTGGCCACGGCGAAACTGCCGATGGGCGCGCTGCTCCGGCTGTCCAGGCGCACCTCCACCAGACCGCTGACCCCGCCGGCCGCGCCGCTCGCCACCCGGGCGGAGAACTGCCTGGCCGCCGTCGTACCGAAGTTCACCCCCTGGTAGAGCGCCCAGTCGCCGTTGGCGAGGGAGCCGAGGTCCTGGCCGCCCCCGCTGTCGGTGGTGGTCTCCTTCACCACGCCGGACTGCTGGTCGTACGACTCGGCCTGGATGGTGCCGTAGGCGTCACGGCTGCCCGGGGGCGGGGTGGTGGGCGGGGTGGTGGTGCCGGAGCCCGTCTGCTGCACGGTGACGTAGTCGACGACCAGCGGGTGCCCCGGCTGGGTGCCCGCGTCGGGGCCGCCGCCGTAGGCGCCGGGGAAGCCGCCGCCCATGGCGACGTTCAGGATGACGAAGTAGCCGTGGTTGGTGGCGTTGGTCCAGGTCGTCGCGTCGACCTGGTTCTGGCTCACCGTGTGGAAGTTGACGCCGTCCAGGTAGAAGCGCATCTGCTCGGTCGGGCCCGAGCGGTCCCACTCGACGGCGTAGGTGTGGAAACCGGCCTGGCAGGTGGCGCCGTCGCAGGCCTTCTGGCCGCCGATGCCCGTGGTCTCGTTGCAGGGGCCGCCGGGGCTGGTGCCGCAGTGCATGGTGGACCAGTTGTTGTTGAGGCCCTGGACGTTCTCCATGATGTCGAGCTCGCCGATGCCGGGCCAGTTCCACCAGTTGCCGCGGAAGGGCGCGCCGAGCGCCCAGAACGCCGGCCAGTAGCCCTTGGCGGCGGCGCCCGTCACATCGGGCATCTGGAGGCGCGCCTCGATGCGGAGCTTGCCGCCGGCCGGGGGCTGGAAGTCGGAGCGCCTGGTCTCGATCCGGCCCGACGTCCAGTTGCCGGCGGCGTCGCGCTGCGGGGTGATGCGCAGGTTCCCGGCGCCGTCGAGGGAGACGTTGCTGGTGGACGAGGTCATCGTCTCGACCTCGCCGGTGCCGAAGTTGGCGGGGCCGCCGGGGTAGCTGGTGCCGGTCGTGTACTGCCAGTTGGCGGTGTCCACGCCGGAGCCGGCCGGGCCGTTGAAGTCGTCGCTGAACACCGTGGTCCAGCCCGCGGGGGGCGGCGGGGCGGACGCGGAGGCGGGCAGGGCGACGAGGGCGGCGGAGGCGGCCGCGAGGCCGAGGGTGGAGAGCAGGGCGATCAGGGCTCGCCGGGCCGGGCCGCGTCTGGGGGGTGTGGGGCGCATGTGGGGGGCCTCTCTCGGAAAGAGAGCGCTCTGAGAGCGCTCTCAACGACGGGCTGCGCGGTCACTGTGCTCTCCGTCGTCGAGAGCGTCAAGAGATAAAACCGTGAAAGCCCTTGCGGGGAAGGGGAGTTCACGTACTGAAGGCTGAACGCATAGGGCCGAAGGCGGTTCGGCCCGGCGGGCGGCGCGGCGCGGCGCCCGGCCTCTGCCCGGTCGGCGGGGCCGGCGCGGCACGGCGCAGTGCTTCGCCCCGCCGACGGGTCGTCGGCGGGGCGAAGGGGGCGGCGATGGTGGTGCGCTTCTCGCGGGGGTGCGGGAAGCGGGGTGACGCGAAGTGGTTCCTCCCGGATCTGGGAACGGGGACTAGAGCAGTCGGCGCGCGGCTCGCCTCAGGTCGTACTCATGGATGATCGCCTTGGCGTGCCCATAGGCGAGATCGTGCTCGCTCCGGAGCCAGCTGACCTTCTCCTCGAAACGGAAGAGGGAGGGGCCTTCCTCGACGGTGCGGAGCCAGTCGGACACTTCACGACCGGTGCAGTGGGGGATGCGGGAGAGCAGGTTGCGATGGGTCTCTTCGGAGAAGACTTGGGACATCGGCGCCTCCGGAGGCGTTGCGCTTACTGGTCCTTCACTGCACCGTGCCTGAGTGTTCGCGCATTGGCAACAGTGCGGGAGAGGCGCGTAGGGTCACGGCGTGCTCGATGTGAACCCCCTGATCTTGGCCGTGGACCGCTTCGCCGACCGGCTGCGCGCCGCTCCCGAGAGCCGTCTTCGCCGTGGCGCCGCCGCCGAAGGACTCGCGCTCGCAAGGGAGTTGGCGGTTCTGGCGCAGCGCGTCGAGTTCCCGGACCGCGAGCCCCTGATCATGCCGGAGGCCGGTCTGTTCGCGGTCGCCGACCAAGTCGTCGTCGCCGGACGGGATTTGGCCGGGGCGCTCCAGACGGCGAAGACCCCGCCCGACGGGGAGCCGGACGGGGCCGTGGAGCTGGTGCAAGCCGCGCAGGAACGCGCCTTCGGTTAGGACGCGGGGGCGGCCTCGGTCGCCGCGGCCGAGCCGGTCGGCATCGGGCGGCATCGGGCGGCATCGGGCGGCGCCGGTCTTGGCCGCCCGCTGTCGCCGTCAGAGCGAGGCGATGACCCGGTCCGCGAGGATGTAGACGCTCTCCTCGCCGTAGGAGAAGGTCAGCGCGTACGCGCCGGACACTCCGGAGCCGCCGAGCAGCACCGGCGCCTCGCCGTCGCGCAGGGCGTCCGAGAGGCGCTCGGCGGTCTCGCGGTGGCCCGGGGTCATGCAGAGCGTGGTGCCGTCCGCGAAGACGTACACGTCGAGCGTGCCGAGCGGGCCCGGGCGCACGTCGGCGAGCGCGGTGCGGGACTCGGCGAGTTCCTCCAGGCGCGAGACCGTGGCCTCGTGGTCGGCGACGACGGGCGTCTGGACCGGCACGAAGTCGGGGTGCGAGGGGTGGCGGCGGCGGGCCGCGGCGAGCTCGGGGGAGTCCTCGGGGAACTCCTCCGCGGTCTCCAGCGCCTCGGCCATCTCCAGGGCCTCGGCCTCCAGGCCCGCGAAGTCCGCCTGGCGGGGCAGGAAGAACGCGGCGTCCTCACCGAGGCCCGCGAGCCCGCCCAGCATCGGGGAGGGCGCGTCGGCGGCGTCCCTGGCCTCCTGGGCGGCCCAGAAGGCGCGCGCCTCGGCCAGCTCGCGCTCCCGCTCCTCGGCGAGCGCCTCGGCGACGGCGGCCCGTATCTCGGCGGCCGGGGTCCCGGCGGAGCGGGCCTGCTGGGGCAGGGTCACGTGGTCGGTGCGGTGTTCGGCACGGGCGGCTGCCAGGTCTTCGCGCAGAGCCACCACCTGCTTGCGCAGCCCGTGGGCGGCGTGCAGGGCAGCGGCGCCCACGGCCGTGGCAGCGGCCGTGGTCAGCAGCAGGGCAAGAGGCATGGCGCTCACTGACTTACTCCCGGATTCAAACGATTCCCCGACTTCCTACATCAGCTTGTCGTGAGCCCGCTCCCGGTGTCAGTGCATTACGTCACGAAATGGACAGGTCTTTGGGCCCGGGGTTTAACCCCGCACCCACGCTGACCTGCGGAAATGCTGTGCCCGCAGGAGATACGTCACATCCTGGGGGAGATTCGGTCACGGTTAGGACGCGGAACGATTGGCTGTGAGCGTCCTGTGGGAAGGGAGTGCCCTGGTCAGAGGCCCCGGCGTCGCCCTCCGCGGTCGACCTGTGGCGGCCGGGGCGTCAACCCTGCGTCGACCGGTGGTCAACACAGCGCTCCGGCCGCCCGGTTGAGTCATCAGCTCAGGCGCTCGACGACCATCGCCATGCCCTGGCCGCCGCCGACGCACATGGTCTCCAGGCCGAACTGCTTGTCGTGGAACTGGAGGCTGTTGATCAGCGTGCCGGTGATGCGGGCGCCGGTCATGCCGAAGGGGTGGCCGACGGCGATGGCGCCGCCGTTCACGTTCAGCTTGTCCAGCGGGATGCCGAGGTCCTGGTAGGACGGGATCACCTGGGCGGCGAAGGCCTCGTTGATCTCGAAGAGGTCGATGTCGTCCACCGTGAGCCCCGCGCGCTTGAGCGCCTGACGGGACGCCTCGACCGGGCCGAGGCCCATGATCTCGGGCGACAGGCCCGTGACGCCGGTGGAGACGATGCGGGCCAGCGGGGTCAGGCCCAGCTCGCGCGCCTTGGTGTCGCTCATGATCACCAGGGCGGCGGCGCCGTCGTTCAGCGGACAGCAGTTGCCGGCCGTGACCAGCCCGTCGGGGCGGAAGACGGGCTTGAGGCCCGACACGCCCTCGACGGTGACGCCCGCGCGGGGGCCGTCGTCCTTGCCGACCACGGTGCCGTCCGGGGTCGTGACGGGGGTGATCTCGCGCTCCCAGAAGCCGTTCTTGATGGCTTCCTCGGCGAGGTTCTGCGAGCGCACGCCGAACTCGTCCATCTCCTGGCGCGAGATGCCCTTGAGCCGGGCCAGGTTCTCGGCGGTCTGCCCCATCGCGATGTACGCGTCCGGGATCAGGCCGTCCTCGCGCGGGTCGTGCCAGGACGCGCCCTCGGACTGCGCGACGGCGGCGGTGCGCGCCTCGGCGTCGGCGAAGAGCGGGTTGTGGGTGTCGGGCAGGCCGTCGCTGCTGCCCTTGATGGAGCGGGAGACCATCTCGACGCCGGCCGAGATGAACACGTCGCCCTCGCCCGCCTTGATGGCGTGCAGGGCCATGCGGGAGGTCTGGAGCGAGGACGAGCAGTACCGGGTGATCGTGCAGCCCGGCAGGTGGTCCATGCCCATCTGCACGGCCACGATGCGGCCCAGGTTGTGGCCCTGCTCGCCGCCGGGCAGGCCGCAGCCGAGCATCAGGTCGTCGATGTCGCGCGGGTCGAGGCCGGGCACCTTGGCGAGCGCGGCCTGGATGATCGTGGCCGTGAGGTCGTCGGGGCGGAGGTCCTTGAGCGAGCCCTTGAAGGCGCGGCCGATGGGGGAGCGGGCGGTCGAGACGATCACGGCTTCGGGCATCACGGCTCCAGGGGATGGGAAGGCAGGACTCCCTGGGAAGTTACCCGCACGTAGTGGATTGGTCATCCGGGGTGGCGTGTGATGCCGGACTCTTTTCTAAGCGGTTGCTCAGGGCGGCCTGCGCGGCCCCCGGTGGGCCGCCGGGCCGCCCCCGTCACCGCCCCGTGTGCGAGCCGTTGGGGGCCGGCTCCACCGGGGCGGGCAGCCGCCTGCGGCGGCGGTACTTGAGCAGCGCCCAGGGCGCCCGCGCCCCGGTGACCTCGGTGCCCGCCTGGGCCGCCGCGGCCGAGGCCGCCTTCGCCACCGGCAGGATGTCCTCGTTGCGCGAGGCGTCCGGGTGGTCGGACTCGGGCCACAGGCCCAGCGAGGCGCACAGCGTGGGCAGCACCGCCATCGCCGCGGTCGCGTAGCCCTCGGCCGAGGGGTGGTAGTTGTCGGGCCCGAACAGCTCCCGGGGGTTCTGCTCGAACTCCGGGCCCAGCAGATGGCCCAGCGACACCGTGCGCCCGCCCTGCTCCACCACCACGATCGTCTGCGCCGCCGCCAGCTGCCGCGAGACCCGCCGGGCCAGCCAGCGCAGCGGCTGGTAGACGGGCTCGATGGTGCCGAGATCGGGGCAGGTGCCCACCACCACCTCGGCCCCGGCGGTCCGCAGCCGGCGTACGGCGGTGGAGAGGTAGCGCACCGAGGCGGTCGGTGCCATCCGGGTGGTGACGTCGTTCGCGCCGATCATGATCACGCAGACGTCGGGGGTGCGGGCCGGGTCGGCGAGCAGCAGCGACACCTGGCGTTCGAGGTCGTCCGAGCGGGCCCCGGGCAGCGCCACGTTCCGCAGCGTCACCATGCGCTCGGCGACCGCCGCGAGCCCGGAGGCGAGCAGCGCGGCCGGGGTCTGGCCCGCCCGGCGCACCCCCTGCCCGGCCGCCGTGGAGTCGCCCAGCATGCCGAGCCTGAGCGGCTGCGTACCGTCCGCGTAGGCGGTCCCGTACAGCCCGTCGGCGTTCGGGGCCTGTGGGGAGCCGCCGCCCACCGAGCGTTTCGCGAGGGCCACCTCGGCCAGCACGACGCCCACCGCGGCGCCCGCGATCAGGCCGATCCCGCCGCCGCCGAACGCCGCGCCCGTCGCGATCCGCCGTGCCACCCTCGCCCTCGAACCGGTCCCCGCCACCGCCACCTCCATGGAGCTTGCAGTCGTACAACAGCTAACTGCCCGGTAGCGGGTGTCGCTCAATCCCGTGCAAAGGTGAACGCCCCGTCCTGGTCCGCATACGCTGGCGGGACCTAATCGGAGACCCGGAGACAACGGTGCGATTCCACGACTCGATGATCAGCCTCGTAGGCAACACCCCGCTGGTGAGGCTCAACAGTGTGACCCAGGGCATTCAGGCGACGGTCCTGGCCAAGGTCGAGTACTTCAACCCGGGCGGCTCGGTGAAGGACCGTATCGCCGTCCGCATGATCGAGGCCGCCGAGCAGTCCGGCGCGCTCAAGCCCGGTGGCACCATCGTCGAGCCCACCAGCGGCAACACGGGTGTGGGCCTGGCCATCGTGGCCCAGCAGAAGGGCTACAAGTGCATCTTCGTCTGCCCTGACAAGGTCTCCACGGACAAGATCAACGTGCTGCGCGCGTACGGCGCCGAGGTCGTGGTCTGCCCGACCGCCGTCGACCCCGAGCACCCGGACTCGTACTACAACGTCTCCGACCGCCTGGTCCGCGAGACGCCCGGGGCCTGGAAGCCGGACCAGTACAGCAACCCGAACAACCCCCGTTCGCACTACGAGACCACCGGTCCCGAGCTGTGGGAGCAGACCGAGGGGAAGATCACCCACTTCGTCGCGGGCGTCGGCACCGGCGGCACCATCACCGGCACCGGCCGCTACCTCAAGGAGGCCAGCGACGGGAAGGTGCGCGTCGTCGGCGCGGACCCGGAGGGCTCCGTCTACAGCGGCGGCTCCGGCCGGCCGTACCTGGTGGAGGGCGTCGGCGAGGACTTCTGGCCGACCGCCTACGACCGGAACGTCACCGACGAGATCGTCGCGGTGTCCGACAAGGACTCCTTCCAGATGACCCGCCGCCTCGCCAAGGAGGAGGGCCTCCTGGTCGGCGGTTCCTGCGGCATGGCCGTGGTGGCGGCCCTGAAGGTCGCCGAGGGCCTCGGCCCCGACGACGTGGTCGTCGTGCTGCTCCCCGACTCCGGCCGCGGCTACCTCTCGAAGATCTTCAACGACGAGTGGATGGCGGACTACGGCTTCCTGGAGGAGGCCGGTCCCTCGGCGCGCGTCTCCGACGTGCTCGGATTCAAGGAGGCCGGCCACCTGCCCTCGCTGGTGCACATGCACCCCGAGGAGACGGTCGGCCAGGCCATCGAGGTGCTGCGCGAGTACGGCGTCTCGCAGATGCCGATCGTGAAGCCGGGCGCGGGGCACCCCGACGTGATGGCCGCCGAGGTCATCGGCTCGGTCGTCGAGCGCGAGCTGCTCGACGCCCTGTTCACCCAGCGGGCCCTGCTCGACGACCCGCTGGAGAAGCACATGAGCGCGCCGCTGCCGCAGGTCGGCTCGGGCGAGCCGGTCGGCGACCTGATGTCCGTGCTCGGCAAGGCGGACGCGGCGATCGTGCTGGTCGAGGGCAAGCCGACCGGTGTGGTCAGCCGCCAGGACCTGCTGGCGTTCCTCGCCCGCACGCCGCAGCAGCTGCCGTAACACCCGTACTGTCCCGGCCTCCGGCAACTTCCTTGCCGGAGGCCGGGGTTGGTCGATGCCCGTTCAGGTGGCGTGGCCGGCGCCGCCGGTGATGTCGCGCAAACGGTACGAGCGCGACACGTGCGCGCAGCACCGGCTTAACACGGCTCGTGCACAGTGGTGGATGTCGGCGGGGGAACCCGGGCAGGGGGCCCCGGCCGGCACACCAGCGGCGTCAGGAACCTCCGGAGCGGCTCCCGGATCTCCCAGGACGCCCAGGACGCGGACCGGTTCTGACCCGGACCCGTGTCCCTCGCGGGGACCGCCGTCGTCCCGCCCCTCGGGCAACCCGGGGGTGCGGCGGTCCCCGCGATCACTCGTGCGCGGGGTCGCCAACAAGGCCTGCGCGTAAGGCGGTTGGGGCTCAGTCCGCCTCGCCGGGCCGCCGGTTCTTCAGCCAGGGCCAGCGATGGGCCGCGTGCACCGCGTTGACGCCGACGATGCCGAGCCAGGTCACGACGAGGCCGTCGAAGCCGCCGTTGACCCCGCCGATCGCGGACAGCGGCACCGCGAGGACCAGCGAGATCAGGGCGAAGCCGAAGCGTTCGCCGAAGTGGCTCTCCGAACCGCTGCGGGCCGGACGGCCGCCACGGGCCACGACCACCTGCTGCTCCGCCAGCTGCCGCCGCACCCGCCGGTCCACGGAGGCGTCGACGCGCTGCTCCACCTTCTCCAGGAAGGACTCGATGAGGGCGGGCTCGAAATCGGGGCCGAGCTCCCTGCGGGCGTGCAGGGTGGCGTCGAGCTCCTTCTTCAGCTCGGCGTCCTTCAGCAGACTGGGCCGGGGCTCGGCGTCACGGGCGTCCATGGTTTTCAAGGTACGCAGCGGCGCCCGCATCCACAGTGGGGCTAGCCCCCGTATTCCGCCCTCGGGCCAGCACCAGCCCGCCTGGCTCGGGGCGTGGGCATCGCAGGCCGGGCGCACGTGGCACTCAAGCGGCCGGACCGGAGATGTTTGCGTCGCCAAGGTTGAGGAAGCGCGTAAGTCACTTGATCCGCCGCTGAAGGCCACTATTTACCGCACACACGTGAAGGCCCGTCCCTGCCGGGGCCGGCGAGAACGGGGGAGCCTGGATCAGCCGCGCCCGGCAGGGACGGGAGTTGGGTCGGCGCGGTGCGGCGCCTGGGCGAGCGAGGAGCGAGGCGAGTCACATCTGACGCCAAGTCCGCCACGGGCGGGTGATGATCTCCCGGTAGGTGTGGTGGGACGGGTTCTGGCCGCAGTGCCGTAGCACCCAGTCCTGCGGTTCCGCGAAGCCTTCGCTTGTCGGCGAGGTCTCTCCGTCCACGGCGCACCGCATCGAATACAGCACTGGCTCCGCGTCCGGCTCGCGGTCGGCTTGGAGCATCCAGGTCTCGTAGCGCAGGACCGAGCGAGGGGTCACCGTCCCCACCTCCGGTTGGCCACGGCCACCTTCGCGCTCAACTCCTCCGTCGGATTCGGCATGCGTACGTCCTCGGGCGGCACGTCCCACTCCAGGCCACCGCACGGCGGCCGAAGTTGCACATACGTCCCCACGTGCCCCATCACCACGCCCACCTTGCCGTTCCGTCGGTCGACCACCAGGGCGCCGGCATCGGGCGAGACGGTGTGCCCGTCGGCATCAGGGGTGGGGGCCGTCATCATGACCGCCCCAGCGATGCGGCGCGCGACCGGGCGTCCAGTCGCAGGGCGGGAACACAGTGGGTGGCGCTCATTCGCACGGTGACGCTCCTCAGCGGCGTTGATACGTGGCCCTGGGCCCGTGGGTGCCGCAGGGTCGGCACCGATCCTCACGCCGGTCACCGGGACGAAGGAACCTCCACCAAACCCCACTTCGGGACGTCCTACACCGTGTAGAACGTCCCTAGTACCGTCCTGGGACGAAGGGGGAGACTCGTGCCGAACGAGAGACTGCGAGCCGTCATGGCGGCGGGAGGCTGGACGTACGCCGCACTCGCTCAGCAGGTCGAGGTCGATCCCAAGTCGGTCGAGCGCTGGGTGAACCTCGGGCGAATCCCACGTCGTGCCACCGCCCTCCAGACGGCCAAGGCCCTGGGAGAAGACGTGCACGCACTCTGGCCGGCGCTCCGCCAGGCCCGCCCCGCCCGCGCCATCAGCCCCGAACTGGTGGCGCTCTACCAGCAGCGGGCCGACCTCCCCGTCTCGACGTTCACCGACCTGATGGCCCAGGCCCGCGAACGGATCGACATCCTCGTCTACGCGGCCGTCTTCCTCCACGAGGCGTACCCGCGGTTGAACGAACTCCTCACCGAACGCGCCGCCGACGGCTGCACGGTCCGCATCGCGATCGGGGACGTCGACAGCAACACCGTCCAAGCCCGCGGCCGAGAGGAGCGGTTCGGTCACGGCATCGAGTCCCGCTGCCGTCTCGCCCTCATGCACTACAGACCGCTCGCCAGCACCCCGGGCATCGGAGTCCGCACCCACGAAACCACGCTCTACAACTCCCTCTACCGCGCCGACGACCAGCAACTCGTCAACGCCCATGTCTGGGGCGTCAACGCCTACGCCGCCCCCGTATGGCATCTTCGCCGACACGAGGCGGGCGGCATGTTCGACACCTACGCCGAGAGCTTCGACGCCGTGTGGGCGACCGCAACCCCCGTACGAGAGGAAGACTGACCGTGGCCCGCACCGAGTACTACGACGACCCCAACGCGCCCAAGTCGAACAGCATGGTCGTCGCTGCCTCCGCCGTCGTCACCGACGACCACGGGCGCATCCTCCTCCAGCGCCGCCGTGACAACGACCTGTGGGCCCTGCCCGGCGGCGGCATGGACCTCACCGAATCCCTGCCCGGCACAGCCGTCCGCGAGGTCAAAGAGGAGACCGGCCTGGACGTCGAGATCACGGGTCTGGTCGGCACCTACACCGACCCGAAACACATCATCGCCTACACCGACGGCGAGGTCCGCCGCCAGTTCAACATCTGCTTCACCGCCCGCATCACCGGCGGCCGGCTTGCTATCTCCGACGAGTCCACCGAACTCCGGTTCGTGCCGCCGGAAGAGATCGAGCAGCTGCCGATGCACCACACCCAACGACTCAGGCTCCAGCACTTCCTCGAACAGCGCGAAAAGCCGTACTTGGGCTGAACTGTCTGACGGCAGGAGAGACGGCTAGAACCACGAATTTCCCCGCACAACCGCGGACACCAGCGGAACGCAAAACGCACGCTCGCCGGTGAAGAAGCAGATGGAGGGGCTTTCGGGGGACGGGCATGCCCCACTCTGATGTTGAGCCACCCGTCTACTACCCGACAGGCGGGGGCTCGGGGTGACCGGCTTCAGGGGGAGATTTTCCGCGCGGCTACTGAGGATGTGCAGTGACGCTCAACCAAAGAATTGATGGCGTTCTCGATCTCGTCTCTGCCGGGGCGGATCGATCGGGCTCGGCTGATTTCGAGGCGAGTTCGAACATTTATGCGGCGCTGGCCCTCGGTCGGCTTTTCTGGCCCGACCTGGAGACGGTCGGGGGTGCGGTATTCGTCATTCTGCACGATGGGGATGCCCGGCAAGTGGAAAATCGGATATCCGCCCGCGAGTGCTCCGCTGTCAGAAATATGGATTGGGGCGCTTTCGTCGAGAGCTTCAATCGGTTCGAAGTAAGGCATCTATTTCGTGCTTGGCCTGGTTTTCCTGAGGTGTTGAGTCAAGCGGAATTTCTGCTTGCTGAGACTCTGGTGGAAACCTGGTCGGCGAAATTGGCGGCCTCGTTTGTGGATCGAGAGTTCTCGGTGTCCATTGAGGAGCCCGTAAGTGAAGAGGGGCCGTGCGTGCTGGTTTCCCAGATCAGTCCTGCCCTGGTCGCTCCCGCCGGTTGGGCGGGATAGCGGCCCGGGGGAGGGCTCGGGGCGAGGCGGAGCCCGAGCTGGCGTCGGGTCTGGGCGCGACCCGCTATCTGCCGCTCGTGGCGCGGGGCGGAGCGTCGACCTCGTCGCCGGTCGGGCCGGCCCCCGTATTCCGCCCTCGGGCCAGCACGAAGAAGAGCGCCGCCGGGACCGCGAGTCCCACGAGCCAGGAGATGTCGGCGCCGTCGAGCGGGGCGACGAGCGGGCCGGTGTAGAAGCTCGTTGCCAGGAACGGGAGTTGGGCGAGTACGCCGATGACGTAGACCGCGAGCGCGTCCCAGCGCCAGGCGCCGTAGCGGCCCCGGGGGTCGAACAGGGCCGGGATGTCGTAGCGCTCGCGCGAGATCAGGTAGTAGTCGACCAGGTTGATCGCCGACCACGGCGTGAAGAAGGTCAGCAGGAACAGCAGGAAGTCCTTGAACGACGTCAGGAACGAGTCCTTGCCCGCGAGCGCCACCGCCGTGCCGGCCACCATGATGCCGCCGATGTAGAGCGCCCGGGTGCGCGGCCCGATGGTCTTCTGGTCGCGGAACCCGCTGACGCTGGTCACCATCGACATGAAGCCGCCGTAGGTGTTCAGGACGTTGATGGTGAGCTTGCCGAGCGCGATCGTGAAGTACAGGAACGAGGCGATCAGACCGGTCCCGCCGAGGCCGACGACATAGCCGACCTGGTTGTCGAGGAAGGCGTCGCCCGCGGTCGCGGCCACCAGGACGCCGAAGGTCATCGACCACTGGGAGCCGAGCGCGGAGCCCGCGAGCGTCCACCAGAAGGTGGCGCGGGCGCTGGTCGTGCGGGGCAGATAGCGGGAGTAGTCGGCGACGTACGGGCCGAACGCGAGCTGCCAGGACGCGGACAGCGAGATGGCGAGCAGGAACATCGGCAGGTGGAACGCGCGGTCGTGCAGGACCGCCGTGAGATCCACGCGGTCCAGGAGGCGGACGCCGAGGTAGACGAAGGCGAGGGCGCAGATCACGCTCGCCACCCGGCCGAGGGCATGGATGATCCGGTAGCCGATCGTCGCCGTCACCGCGGTGATCAGGGCGAAGATGACGATGCCGGGGGTCTCGCCGAGGTGGGTGAGTTCGCCGACCGCCTGGCCCGCGAGCACGCTGCCGCTGGCGAAGAAGCCGACGTACATCACGATCACCAGGAGCAGCGGCACCACCGCCCCGCGCACCCCGAACTGGGCCCGCGAGGAGATCATCTGGGGCAGCCCGAGGCGCGGGCCCTGCGCGGAGTGCAGCGCCATGACGGCGCCGCCGAGCAGGTTGCCGACGACCAGGCCGACGAGGGACCAGAACGCGCCACCGCCGAACACCACGGCGAGGGCGCCGGTCACGACGGCGGTGATCTGGAGGTTGGCGCCGAGCCACAGGGTGAACTGGCTGAAGGCGGTGCCGTGCCGCTCGGCGTCGGGGACGACGTCGATGGAGCGGCGCTCGACAAGGGAGGCGGTCCGGCCTGGGGATTCGACTGGTTCGGCCATGCGGAGGGTGTGCTCCTTCGGGACGAGGAGGCGTGAAGGCTTGCCCGGCTGTATATCCTCATGCAGAGTTCTGGGTGTCTGAATAACTTGTCAATGGCTCGCACCCGGGCCGTTGTCGCCGCGTCCGGAAATGGTGGTGTTCGCGCATGTTGTCGTCCCACGTCGTGGACGCCTCGCAGGATGCGACGGCCGGGATCGTCGTCCTCGACGGCGAGACCCTGCCCGTCGCCGACGTCGTCCGGCTCGCCGACGGCGCCGCCCGCCCGGTGCCCGGCGCCGAGGCGCTGCGCCGCGTCGAGCACGCCTGGCACACCGCCCGCGAACTCGCCGCCTCCGGGCGGGTGTACGGCCGCTCGACCGGCGTCGGCGCCAACCGCAGCGAGGCCGTGCCGACCGAGGCCGCGGCCGGGCACGGGCTCCGCCTGCTGCGCAGCCACGCCGGGGCCATCGGCGCCCCGCTGCCCGCCCGGGAGGTCCGCGCGATGCTCGCGGTGCGGGCCAACCAGCTGCTGGCCGGCGGCGCGGGCCTGCGCCCCAGCGTCGTCGGCGCGCTGTGCGAGGCCCTGGAGGCCGGGGCGCACCCGGTGGTCAACGAGTTCGGCTCGGTCGGCACCGGGGACATCGCCGCCCTCTCCCAGGTCGGCCTCGCGCTCGCCGGGGAGCACCCCTGGCAGGGCGGGCCCGAACCCGAGGCGCAGCCCCTCGACAACAACGACGCCCTCGCCCTGATCAGCTCCAACGCGCTCACCCTCGGCCAGGCCGCGCTCGCCCTCGACGAACTGCGCGGGTTGATCGCGGCCACCGAGATCGTCGGCGCCTTCTCGCTGCTCGCCGTCGACGGCTCCTACGAGGCGTACGCCGAGCCGGTGCACGCAGCCCGCCCGCACCCCGGCTCGTACGCCACCGCCGCCCGCATGCGCGCGCTGCTCGGCGCCCCCGAGCGGCCCACGCCGCCGCTCGGCCGCATCCAGGACCCGTACGGCTTCCGCTGTCTGCCGCAGATCCACGGGCCCGCGCGCGATGCGGCCGACGCCCTGGAACGCGTGCTGGCGATCGAGATCAACGCGGCCGCCGAGAACCCGCTGATCTCGTCCGACGACCTCGCCGCCTACCATCACGGCGGTTTCTACCTGGCCCAACTCGCCCTGGCGCTGGACCACTTCAGGCTCTCGGTCACCCAGGTCGCGCGGCTGTCCACCTCGCGCCTGTCCGCACTCAACGAGCCCGCCTACACCCGGCTCAAGCCCTTCCTCGCCGACGGCGAGGCCGCCTCGTCGGGCGTGATGATCCTGGAGTACGCGGCCGGCGCCGCCCTCGGTGATCTGCGGGCCTTCGCCGCCCCGGCCTCGCTCGGCCACGCTGTACTCTCTCGGGGCGTCGAGGAGCAGGCCAGCTTCGCCTCGCTCGCGGCCCGCCAGACACTGCGGCTCGGCGGGGCGCTGCGGCTCGTGGTGGGGTGCGAACTCGTCGCGGCGGTAAGGGCGTTGCGCCAGCGCGGGCTGCGCCCCGACCCGGAGCTGCCGGTCGGGCGGGCGTACGCGCTCGCGGACGCGGTGCTCGACGAGGATGTCACCGACCGGCCGCTGACCGACGACGTCGACCGGGCGGCCGCACTGCTCGACCGATTCAAGGACAGCCACGCATGAAGGACAGTCACGCATGAAGGACAGTCACGCATGAAGGGGGACGGCATGAGCGAGGGCCCTGCCGCACGGCTGCAACAGCTCTTCGAGGGGCACCGGCTGACCCCGACCCAGCGGCGCATCGCGCACTGCATGGTGCGCCGCGCCGCCGACGTGCCGTTCCTGTCCAGTGTCGAGCTCGCCGAACTCGCCGGGGTCAGCCAGCCGTCGGTGACCCGGTTCGCGGTCGCCCTCGGCTTCGACGGCTACCCGGCGCTACGCCGCCACCTGCGCGAGGTGGCTCCCGCCCGGGCCGAGGCCGCCGTCGAGACCTCCTACAACGAGTACCAGCAGGCGGTGCGGGCCGAGATCGAGAACCTCCAGCACCTGGCCGGGCTGCTCGCCGACCCGGGCCCGGTCGAGAGCGCGGGCCGCCTCCTCGCCGCCTCGCGCCCGCTGCCCGTGCTGGGCCTGCGCGCGGCCTCCTCGCAGGCCCGTGGCTTCGCCTACTTCGCGGCCAAGGTCCACCCGGACGTGCGGCTGCTCGACGAGGGCGGCACCATGCTGGCCGACCGGATCGACGCGGCGCTGCGGGCGGGGGCTTCGGCGCTGCTGTGCTTCGCGCTGCCGCGCCATCCCAAGGAGGTCGTGGAGGCGCTCGCGTACGCGCAGTCCGCGGGGCTCACCGTGGTGACCGTCGCCGACTCGGCGTTCGCGCCGGTCGCCAAGTACAGCGATCTGCTGATTCCGGCGGCGGTCGGCACCGGGCTCGCCTTCGACACGGCGTGTGCGCCGATGCTG
The DNA here is from genome assembly GCF_002803085.1 of Streptomyces sp. CB01201. Classification (GTDB taxonomy): domain Bacteria; phylum Actinomycetota; class Actinomycetes; order Streptomycetales; family Streptomycetaceae; genus Streptomyces; species Streptomyces hundungensis. The sequence goes on from NZ_NNBJ01000002.1 coordinate 697,923, forward strand.
CTGGGGCGGGTGCTTCTGGAGGCCATGTGCGATGGCCTGCCGGATGCGCAGGCCCGCCTGGAGGAGTTCGACGCGCGGGCCGCTGCGCGGGGGCTGTTCGTGGAGTAGCCGTCCTAGCGCCTGGCCCGCCCCGGCATGGCCCGGCATGGCCAGGCATGGCCAGGGTTCGGCTCCGGCTCCCTGGGGCTCCGCCCCAGACCCCGGGATCGCCCCCACCCCGCCCCTTCCCTAAACCCTCCGGGGGTTGAAGTGACCCTGGGGCTCCGCCCCAGACCCCGTTCGCGCCTAAAGGGCGCTCGTCCTCAAACGCCGGACGGGCTGAAGATGCCCCAGCGCCGGTACTGCCAGGGGCGCGAGAAGCGGGCACGGTACGAGGCCGCGATCGGGTTTCGGGGGCGCGGGGAACCGCGCGAGAAGCGAGCACGGTCCGCGGTCGAGAACGGTTTTAGGGGCGCGGGGAACTGCGCGAGCAACCACGCACGGCGGGCGGACGAGAACGGGTTTTGGCGGCGCGGGGAACTGCGCGGCGAGCCACGCACGGTGCGAGGCCGAGGGGGCAGGGGTGCGGGGGCGGCGCGAGTAGCTTCGCAGGGGGTGGGGTGCAGGGGAGGGCAGGGGGCCAAGCGGCGTGGCCTCTCACGAACCGCTCAGATTGCCGGGCTAACCTCCGCGCCAGCAAGGCGAGGCATCCAGCAAGGCGAGGCATGGAGGTGCTGGAACATGGGTCGCGGAGGCGTCGCGCTGGCGCGCGTGGCGGTGGTCGTACGGGCCGGGGCGGGCCCGCTGTGGTGGCTGGGCCTGGTGGCCGGGGGCCTCGGGGCGGCGCTGCCGGTGAGCCTGACCGGCCGCCGGATCGGACTGCTCGCGGGCGCGGCCCTGTTCATCGTCACGGCGGCCGTCGTGTTCGGGGCCCGGCGCCGGCGCTACGCGCACTTCGCCGAGGCCGCCTCCCGCGCCGCCAAGGCGGACTTCCTCCAGGACCGGGCCGTGACCGTACGCACCTGGCGGCGGGCACGGCGCTGGTGGCTGCTGCTCGCGTTCGTGGCCGCGGCGGGATCCTCGTTCGCACTGCCCGGCGCGGGCGGCCTGCTGATGGCGGGCGCGGGCGTCGGGCTCCGGCTCAAGGCGGCCTGGCTCGGCCGGGTCGAGCGCGCCGCCGACGCGCTCCTGTGGGTGCGCACCGACTGGGTGCCGCGCGGGGCCCCGGTCGGCAAGGCGGTACGGGGCTTCCGGACGACCGGGCTCGGCGCGGGCGACGCCGCGCCCGGCGGGGCGCGGCGTCACTGAACGGCCCCTTGGCGGACCGGAGTTCACACCTCCAGCGCGTCCTCGATTTTCTTCAGCTGGTGGCGGGCCATGGCGAGGTTGGCCCGCTTGTTGTCCAGGGCGAGGTAGAGGAACAGGCCGTTGTTGCCGCGGCCCTTGAGGAGCCGGATGAGGTGGTACTGGGTGCCGAGCGTGATCAGGATGTCCTCGATCTCGTCCTTGAGGCCGAGCATCTCCATGGTCCGCAGTTTGGCGCGCACCACATCGGTGTTGCCCGCCGCGGCGACCGACAGGTCGAGTTCCTTGCCGCCGCCCAGCGTGCCCAGTGCCATGCCGCTGCTGTAGTCGACCAGGGCCGCGCCGAGGGCGCCCTCGATCGAGGTCATCGCTTCCTTGAGCGTGGTTTCGGTGTTGCTCATGGGTGTCGTCGTTCCTTTCCTTCGGGGGCTGTTCCGGCTCGGTGTGCCGGTGCCGGTCATGGGGTCTCCTGCCGGTCGAGGGCGCCGTCGATCAGCTCGCCGACGCGGGTGCTGGAGCGGCGGGCTTCGAGGTGCAGCCGGCCGACGTTGACGCGGGGCTCCGCAAGGAGCGTGAGCACGGCGTTGCAGCCCGCCGCGTACGTGGCGACGTAACCCGTCTCGCCGCGCACGAGGAGTTCGCGGAAGCCGCCCTGCCCGGTCGTCTCGGTCAGCCGCTGGGCGACGCCGAGGGCCGCCGCGGTGAGCGCCGCGACCCCTTCGACGGCATCGGCCGCGCCGTCCTGGGCGAGCACGAAACCGTCGGCGCTCGCCGCGAGCGCGCCGGTGAGCTGGGGCAGCCGGGCCCTCAACCGCCTGAGTTCTTCGAGGACTTCGGCGACTTCCGTCTCGGCCGCCATGAGCTGTCTCCTCTCGGCCCGCTGCCGCAGTGCGCGGATCACAGCGTGGCCTCCAGTGCGTCGCGCAGCCGCCGCAGCAGCGCCACATCGGGGGCGGTCGTCTCGGCGGCCATCCGGGCGGCCCAGGCGTGGGTGTCCGGCGGTGGCGCGGGCGCGCGCGGGGACTCGACGGCCCCGACGGCCGCCAGCCTGCGCATGTCGACCAGCGTGTGGAAGGCGGGCCGGCCGAGCAGCCGCGCGATGTCCAGCGGCGTGCGCGCCCCGTCGGCCAGGGCGAGCACCGCCCGCTGGCGCGGGGTGAGGGGCGCGTCCGGCGGGCGCGTGCTGCGCACGACGGGGGCGGTGTCCAGATCGGGGCAGGGCCAGATCGCCTCCAGGAGCTCCCGGCGGCGGGCCGCCTCCCGCTCCACCGCCTCGGCCGGCACCGGTCGGACCGGGCCCATCCAGTGGGCGACGCCGTACCGGAAGCGGGTGGGGCCGCTGCTCGGGGCGAGTGCGAAGAACGCCGCGTCGTGCAGCGCGCCGAGGTGGCATATCTCCAGCTCGCCGTCGCCGACCTGGCCGCTCTCCACCAGGAACCGGCCGACCCGGCCGCGCGGCCCCGCCCGGTCCACGGCCTCCTGCCAGCCCTCGGGGCGCAGCCGCCCGGCGGCGGTGAGCAGCACGTCGATGCCGGGGGCCGCGGGGCTCTCCGCGTGCACCACCTGGCCGTCGCAGAGGTAGAGGGTGCCGCGGTCGCGCAGCAGGGCGCCGGTGGCCCGCTCGGTGACGAGCCGGACCAGCATGGGCGAGACGCCGTGCCGGGCCTCCTGGGGCGGCTTCTGTATCGCGGTGCTCATCACAGCACCAGCCGTTCGGCCAGATCGCGAAGGCGCAGCCGGGCGAGCGCGAGATTGCCGTCCTGGCGGTCCAGCCACAGATGCAGGAAGACGCTGCTGTCGAAGGCCGTCTCGACGAAACAGAGCACGTGATAGGCGGTACGGGTGGTGATGATCAGGTCCTCGACGGGCGGCCCCACGGCCGCGAGGTCGCCGGTGCCGTCCGTGGGGGCGCCGAACCCCGGGTGCTCGGCGGCCGTACGGGCCAGCTCGGCGGTCTCGGCGGCGGTCGCCTCGTGGTCCCCGCCGGGCGACTGGCCGATGGCACCGAGCGCGAGCCCGCTCGTCCAGTCGGCCACACCCGCCCCGAGTGCTCCGGGGAGCAGCATCGCCTCAAGCAGGCACTCGTCGATTCCGGGCACGCGGAACCCCCTCCCGGCGCGGCGCATGGATGTCACAAAGGGCCGCCGGAACGAGCGTGCGGCAGCGACCAAGACGTTACGCACCGTTGCAACCGCTGGTGGGAGTTCTGGCATTTTCCAGCGGCGATTGCCACGCTTGGCTAGGGTGCGGCCCTTTGGGCAGAAACGGAACTCCTGCCGGGGGCGCGGCAGTTCGGGGTGAGCGGGGCTACGCCCGACGGCTCACAGGAGCCCGTCGGCATGGCCGCCGCCCGCCTCCGCGACCAGGTCCTCGATGGACTGGGGATCGCGCACGGTCGCGAACCGGACACCCTCGGCGGTGGCCGTGAAGCCGTAAATTCCGGGCCGGGCCAGGGAGTTGTAGGAGTAATGATGGGCGAAATAGTAGGCGCCCGTGTCCAAAACCCCTGTGTAGTCGCCCTGTTCGAGCAGGGGCAGCGGACGGTTCTCGGCGAGCAGATCGCCCGCGAAGCAGGCCGGACCCGCGATGTCCTGCGCGACGGCCGGCCCCGTCCTGGGCCGGCCCTTCGCGTCGTACGCCGCGATCCGCAGCGGCCAGGAGGCGGGCGCGTACACGGTGCGGGCGGCGATCTGCACCCCGGCGTGGGTGACCGCGATGGGGCGGCCGCCCGAGCTCTTCGCGTACTCGACCCGGGCGAGGACCGTGCCGTGCTTGGCGAGCAGCGAGCGGCCGAATTCGGTCACCAGGCCGTACCGCCCGTCGAACAGACCCGGCACCTCGTCCTTGAGGAGTCGGGCGTATGCGGCGTACGTCGGTGTCTCCTCGTCGGAGCCGAAGTTGACCGGAAGTCCTCCGCCGATGTCGACGGTGTCGACCTGCCGGCGTCCTACCGCCGCGTTGATCTCCTCGGCCAGCTCGTAGGCCACCCGTACGCCCCGCGCCATGAGGGGGAGCGCCACGCCCTGCGAGCCGGAGTGCGTGTGCAGCCGGGTCAGCCAGGGGCGCTCGCGGTAGGCCCGTACGACCCAGTCCCGCGCGCCGTCGTCGAGCAGCGCGACGCCGAACTTGGACGTGGCCGTCGCCGTGGACAGCGCGTCGATGGATCCGGCGCCGAGCTGGGGGTTGACCCGCAGGCCGATCGCCGAGGTGGTGGGCGTCGACGCCACGAGCGCGTCGAGGCGGGCCAGCTCCTGCGGGTTGTCCGCGTTCACGGCAATGCCCAGGGCGAGTGCCTCGCGCAGCTCGGCGGGGGTCTTGGCGGGGGAGTCGAGCACGGTGTCGGCGGCGGCCGTTCCCGCGGCGCGGGCCAGCGCCAGCTCGCCCGGGCTCGCGACCTCGGCGCCGATCCCCTCCGCGCGCAGCAGCCGGAGCACCGGCACCAGCGGGCAGGCCTTCACGGCGAAGGCGTGCAGCACGGGTGCGTCGGTGACGGCCGCGAAGGCGTCCCGCAGGGCGGCGGCGCCCGCGCGGATGCCGGTGATGTCGAGGAGGGCGGCGATGGGGGCGTCCGGCCCGGCCAGACCCTGCTCCACCGCGGCCCGTACGGCCTGATCGCGGCGCTCGGCCGCGGCGGACCCGGCCGTGGGGGACGCTGCCTGGGAACTCATGTGATCCAGCCAATCACCGGGTCGGGCCGCGCGCAGAGCCTACGCCGCTATTGACTAGTTCTATTCAGTATCCCAGGATGTGAATAACTGGATCAGGTCACGAGGAGGCATCGCCATGTCAGGACCCCGCCCCGTACGGGCACCGCGCGGTACGGAACTGAGCGCCCTGGGATGGCAGCAGGAAGCCGCGCTGCGCATGCTCCAGAACAACCTCGACCCCGAGGTCGCCGAACACCCCGACAAGCTCGTCGTCTACGGCGGTACCGGCAAGGCCGCCCGTGACTGGCGCTCCTTCGACGCGATGGTGCGTACGCTGCGCACCCTCAAGCAGGACGAGACGATGCTGGTCCAGTCGGGCCGGCCGGTCGGCGTCATGCAGACGCACGAGTGGGCGCCGCGGGTCCTGATCGCCAACTCCAACCTGGTCGGCGACTGGGCGAACTGGGAGGAGTTCCGCCGTCTGGAGGCCCTCGGCCTCACCATGTACGGCCAGATGACGGCCGGCTCCTGGATCTACATCGGCACACAGGGCATCCTCCAGGGCACGTACGAGACGTTCGCCGCGGTCGCCGCGAAGAAGTTTGGCGGCACGCTGGCGGGGACGATCACCCTGACCGCCGGGCTCGGCGGCATGGGCGGCGCCCAGCCGCTCGCCGTGACGATGAACGACGGCGTCGCGATCTGCATCGACGTCGACCCGCGCGCCATCGAGCGCCGCATCGAGCACCGCTACCTGGATGTGAGGGCCGAATCCCTGGAGCACGCGCTCCAGTTGGCGGTCGAGGCGCGCGACGCCCGCCGTCCGCTCTCCATCGGCCTGCTCGGCAACGCGGCGGACCTGCTGCCGCGGATGCTCGCCGAAGGCGCCCCCATCGACATCGTGACCGACCAGACCTCGGCCCACGACCCGCTCGCCTACCTGCCCGTCGGCGTCGACTTCGACGACATGGCGACGTACGCGGCGAAGGACCCGGCGGGCTTCACCACCCGCGCTCGCGAGTCCATGGCGAAGCACGTCGAGGCGATGGTCGGCTTCATGGACGCCGGCGCCGAGGTCTTCGACTACGGCAACTCGATCCGCGGCGAGGCCCAACTGGCGGGCTATGCGCGGGCGTTCGACTTCCCCGGCTTCGTGCCGGCCTACATCCGCCCGCTGTTCTGCGAGGGCAAGGGCCCCTTCCGCTGGGCGGCCCTGTCGGGCGAGGCGTCCGACATCCACAAGACGGACAAGGCGCTCCTGGACCTGTTCCCGGAGAACGAGTCGCTGCACCGCTGGATCAAGATGGCGGGCGAGCGGGTCCACTTCCAGGGTCTGCCCGCGCGGATCTGCTGGCTCGGCCAGGGCGAGCGCGACAAGGCGGGCGACATGTTCAACGACATGGTCGGCAACGGCACGCTCGCCGCCCCGCTCGCGATCGGCCGCGACCACCTCGACTGCGGTTCGGTGGCCTCCCCGTACCGCGAGACCGAGGCGATGCTCGACGGTTCCGACGCGATCGCCGACTGGCCGCTCCTGAACGCCATGGTCAACGTGGCCTCCGGTGCGTCCTGGGTGTCCATCCACCACGGGGGCGGTGTCGGCATGGGCCGCTCCATCCACGCGGGTCAGGTCTCGGTGGCGGACGGCACGGCTCTGGCGGGCGAGAAGATCCGGCGCGTCCTCACGAACGACCCCGGGATGGGTGTCATCCGGCATGTCGATGCCGGGTACGACATCGCGGAGCGGGTGGCGGACGAGAAGGGCGTGCGCGTTCCCATGCGGGAGGGCGAGAGCGAGTGACCCTCGACCCGACGCTGGGTGCTCCGCCCCCAGACCCCCGTTCGCGCCTTGAGGGCGCTCGTCCTCAAACGCCGGACGGGCTGAACATGCCCGTGCCCGGCGCCCCCGAGGGCGCGCCCCCCGCTCCGCCCGAGGCCACGGGGACGCCCGCCCCCAACCCCGCCGGGGCCACCGGGATGCCCGCCCCCAACCCCGCCGGGGCCACGGGCACGCCCGCCCCCAGCCCCGCCAGGGGCGCGGGGAACTGCGCGCCCAGCCACGCACGGCCCGCAGTCGAAGGCAACGCCCCCAACCTCACCGGGGCCACGGGGACGCCCGCCCCCAACCCCGCCGGGGCCACGGGCACGCCCGCCCCCAACCCCGCCGGGGCCACGGGTACGCCCGCCCCCAGCCCCGCCAGGGGCGCGGGGAACTGCGCGCCCAGCCACGCACGGCCGGCAGTCGAAGGCAACGCCCCCAACCCCGCCGGGGCCACGGGTGCGCCCGCCCCCAACCCCGCCAGGGGCGCGGGGAACTGCGCGCCCAGCCACGCACGGCCCGCAGCCGGACAGGAAACCCCCAACCCCGCCGGAGGCACCGGCTTTCATGAGATGTGGGCCACCCTCGCCCCCATCGGCCGCGACAGCGCAACCCGCGGCTACCGCCGCCACGCCTGGACCGGTGCCGACGCCGACTGCCGCGCGTGGTTCCGGGCGCAGGCCGAGTCCCGCGGGCTCACCTACGAGCTGGACCGGAACGGCAACCAGTGGGCCTGGGACGGTGACCCGACGGCCGGCGACGCCGTCGTCACCGGCTCGCACCTGGACTCCGTCCCGGACGGCGGCGCCTTCGACGGCCCCCTCGGCGTCGTCTCGTCCTTCGCCGCGCTCGACGAACTGCGGCGCAGGGGAACGGAGTTGACCCGCCCCCTCGCCATCACCAACTTCGGCGACGAGGAGGGCGCCCGCTTCGGCCTCGCCTGCGTCGGCTCCCGGCTCACCGCCGGACAGCTCACCGCCGAGGCCGCGCACCGCCTGCGCGACCAGGACGGGATCAGTCTCCCGCAGGCCATGGAACGGGCCGGGTACGACCCGGACGCCATCGGCCCCGACCCCGAACGCCTCGCCCGCATCGGCGCGTTCGTGGAGCTGCACGTCGAACAGGGCCGGGCGCTCGACCTGAGCGGCGACGCCGTCGGCATCGCCTCCGCCATCTGGCCGCACGGCCGCTGGCGGTTCGACTTCGCGGGCGAGGCCAACCACGCCGGCACCACCCGCCTGGTCGACCGGCGCGACCCGATGCTGACGTACGCCGAGACGGTCCTGGCCGCCCGCCGCGAGGCCGAACTCGCGGGCGCGGTCGCCACGTTCGGCAAGATCTCCTGCGAGCCCAACGGCGTCAACGCCATCCCCTCGATGGTGCGCGGCTGGCTCGACTCGCGGGCCGCCGACCAGTCCACCCTGGACACCGTCGTCGCCGCGATCGAGCGGGCCGCCAAGGAGCGTGCCGAGCGCGACGGCGTGGACCTCAGCGTCGTACGCGAGTCGTTCACGCCCGTCGTGGAGTTCGAGCACGCCCTGCGGGACGAGATCGCCAAGATCCTCGGCGGTCACACCCCGGTGCTCGGCACCGGCGCGGGACACGACGCCGGAATCCTGTCCGGCTCGATCCCGACCGCCATGCTGTTCGTACGCAACCCCACGGGCGTCTCGCACTCCCCGGCCGAGTTCGCCGGTGAGGACGACTGCGTCGCCGGGGTGCTCGCACTCGCCGATGTACTGGAGGGCCTGGCGTGCAGGTGACGTACTGGCTCGAACACGCCTGGCTCGACCCCGTGGTCGAGCCGGGCGTGGCCGTGGAGGTGGCCGGCGACGGCCGGATCTCCGCCGTCCGCACGGGGGTCGAGGCCCCGCCGCCCGGCGCGGTGGTGCTGCGCGGATTCACCGTGCCCGGCCTCGCCAACGCCCACTCGCACGCCTTCCACCGGGCCCTGCGCGCCACCGTGCAGGTCGGCTCGGGGACGTTCTGGACCTGGCGCGAGACCATGTACCAGGTCGCGTCCCGGCTCACCCCGGACTCCTACCACGCGCTCGCCCGCGCGGTGTACGCGGAGATGGCGCTCGCCGGGATCACCGCCGTCGGCGAGTTCCACTATCTGCACCACGCGCCGGACGGCACCCCCTACGACGACCCCAACGCGATGGGCGAGGCCCTGATCGCCGCGGCCGCCGAGGCGGGCATCCGCATCACCCTGCTCGACACCGCCTACCTCTCCTCCGGCTTCGGGGCCGCCCCCGACCGCCACCAGCTGCGCTTCTCGGACGGCACCGCCGAGGCGTGGGCCGAGCGCTGCTCGGCGCTCAAGGAGCGGGGGCACGCGCGGATCGGCGCGGCCGTGCACTCCGTACGGGCCGTCCCCGCAAGGGAGTTGGGCACGGTCGCCGCATGGGCCGAGGCCCGGCGGGCCCCGCTCCACGTCCACCTCTCCGAGCAGACCGCCGAGAACGAGGGCTGCCTGGAGGCGTACGGCATGACGCCCACGCAACTGCTCGCCGAGCACGGCGTCCTCGGCGACCGCACCACGGGCGTCCACAACACCCACCTCACGGACGGGGACATCGCGCTCATCGGGTCCACCGCGACGGGCACCTGCATGTGTCCCACGACGGAGCGCGACCTCGCCGACGGCATCGGGCCCGCGGTCGCCCTCCAGCGTGCGGGCTCCCCGCTCTCGCTGGGCAGCGACAGCCACGCCGTGATCGACCTCTTCGAGGAGGCGCGCGCGATGGAGCTCGACGAGCGCCTCCGTACGCGGCGGCGGGGGCACTGGACGGCGGCGGCGCTGCTGCGCGCGGCGACGGCCGACGGCCACGCGGCGCTCGGCTGGCCGGAGGCCGGCCGCATCGAGGCCGGCGCCCCGGCCGACCTCGCCACGATCGCCCTGGGCTCCGTCCGGACGGCCGGGGCGGTGCCTCGGCTCGCCGCGGAGACGGCGGTGTTCGCGGCGACCGCGTCCGATGTGCGGCACGTGGTGGTCGGGGGGCGCGCCGTGGTGCGGGACGGGGTCCACGCCCTGATACCGGATGTGGCCTCGGCCCTGTCCACGGCCGTCGCCGCCCTGAGATAGCTCCCTGGGGGCTCCGCCCCAGACCCCGGAGGATTCCCCACCCGCCCCTTCCCGCAACCCTCCGGGGGAAGTTCGTCGGGTGCGGACCGCGGGGCCGTTCGCGCAGTTCCCCGCGCCCCCAAAAGCCTCGATGCCGGCTCGCACAGGCAACCTCTGCCCGTCCGGCGTCTGGGGCGGAGCCCCGGCGGCCGACCCGGAGTCGAACGAGAAAAGGAACCCATGCGCACCACCCTCGTGCGGAACATCGCCAGCCTCGTCACCAACGACCCCGAGCGGGAGGACGGGCCCCTCGGGCTCGTCGAGGACGCCGCCCTCGTCATCGAGGGCGAGCGGATCGCCTGGGCCGGCCGCACGGCCGACGCCCCCGCCGCCGACGACGTGGTCGACGCGAAGGGCCGGGCCGTCGTCCCCGGCTTCGTCGACTCCCACTCCCACCTCGTCTTCGCGGGCGACCGGACCCAGGAGTTCAACGCCCGTATGAGCGGCCGGCCCTACCAGGCCGGCGGCATCCGCACCACCGTCACCGCCACCCGCGGCGCGAGCGACGAGGCGCTGGGCGCCAATGTCGCCCGCTATCTCGCGGAGGCGCTGCGGCAGGGCACCACCACCCAGGAGACCAAGTCCGGGTACGGGCTCACCGTCGAGGACGAGGCCCGCGCCCTGCGCATCGCGGCCGAGCACACCGACGAGGTCACCTATCTCGGCGCGCACATCGTGGCCCCCGAGTACGCCGACGACCCGGCGGCCTACGTCGATCTGGTCACCGGCGCGATGCTGGACGCCTGTGCCCCGTACGCCCGTTGGGTCGACGTGTTCTGCGAGAAGGGCGCCTTCGACGGGGACCAGGCGCGGGCCATCCTCACCGCGGGCCAGGCCAAGGGACTGCTGGCACGCGTCCACGCCAACCAGCTGACGTACGGGCCGGGCGTCCGGCTCGCCGTGGAGCTGGACGCCGCCTCCGCCGACCACTGCACCCACCTCACGGACGCGGACGTCGACGCGCTCGCCAACAGCGCGACGGTCGCGACCCTGCTGCCCGGCGCCGAGTTCTCCACCCGGGCCCCATGGCCGGACGCGCGGCGGCTGTTGGACGCCGGCGCCACCGTCGCGCTGTCCACCGACTGCAATCCGGGCTCGTCCTTCACGTCCTCGATGCCGTTCTGCATCGCGCTCGCCGTACGCGACATGAAAATGACGCCGGACGAGGCGATCTGGTCGGCGACCGCGGGCGGCGCCGCCGCGCTGCGCCGTACCGACATCGGGCGTCTGGCCCCCGGCGCCCGCGCCGATCTGGCGTTCCTGGACGCGCCCTCGCACGTGCACCTCGCCTACCGGCCGGGCGTGCCCCTGGTCGACGAGGTCTGGCGGGCGGGCCGCCGGGTCTGAGCGCGCGGGGGAGGTTGGGGCCCGGCCAGTGGCGTGGAAGGGCCGGGCCCCGGCGTGGACGGAGAAGGGGCGGAGCCGACCGCGGCGGCCGTCGCCGCCCCGGTCACCCTGCGTTCGGGAACCGCCGGATCCGGCTCCCGGGCGGCGGGCGGCGGCACCGCCGCCGGATCCACCGCCCCGCATGAACTCCGCCGGCACAGCCCTTGCTCCAGCGGCTGTGCCTCCTTCGTCCGCGCGGCCCTCCCCGGACCGCTGCGCCTCCGGTTACACCAGGGAAGACGGCCGGAACCCGGGGTGCCGGTTCCCCGGCCGGGACGGCGCACGGGAGCGTGATTGCCCGGCGAATATGCGCCGCACGCCCCTGGGGCTCGGGCAGCCTCCGGCGCTCAGGGGCCGCCTCCGCGCCTCAGGACGCGGTCAGACGGTCGATCTCCGCCGTCTCGCCCTTCGCGAGCAGCCCGAAGAGCCGCAGCACCTCGTCCTTGGCCACCGCCGGGATCTGGCGCGGCTGGGCGTCCGGCTCGTCCAGGTTCTCCCAGAGGAGCCAGAGCAGCTCGCCGCTGGGGAAGGCGCTCAGGGACCAGCCGTTCTCATGGGTCAGGGAGACATCGGGGTGCTCGTCGTCGGCGCCGGCCAGGCCGTCGAGGATCGTGCGCATCGTGGCCTCGTCGGGCTCTTCGACGGAGGCGCCCGAGAGGTCGGTCATGAAGTAGCTCATACCGTGCATTAGCTCACGCCGGGCACCCCACCCGTACGCCCGGCCCCTCCCGTACCGACTGCTCGCACAGGTCATGAAGGGGCCAAATCGGCGTCGGCGCACCAAGTGTCTCCGTATGGTCACAAACTGCGGAAGGGTACCTACCGTCGGGTGAAATCGACCGGTACCGTCCAGGGCAGCGTGGCGCGGGAAGGACCGGGGGGTCGAGGTGGGCAGTCTGCGCGGGAGCGGCGGCAGCGAGGGTGCCGGGGGGCGCGTGCGCGTGGCCAGACCCGGCGATCTGAGCGCCGCGGAGCTGGAGGTCTGGCGGGAACTGCGGGCCAAGTCGCAGGCGCCGGAGAATCCCTTCATGGAGCCGGAGTTCACCCTGGCCGTCGGCCGGGTGCGCTCCTCGGCGCGGGTGGCCGTCGTGTACGAGGGCGGCGAGCCCGCGGCCTTCTTCCCCTACGAGAAAGGGAAGTTGGGACAGGGGCGTGCCATCGGGTTCGGCGTATCGGACTCCCAGGGGATCATCGGACGACCTCAACGGGCGGCTACGCAAAGCGAGTTGCTGCGTGCCTGCGGCCTGTCCTCCTGGGAGTTCGACAACCTGGAGGACGGCCAGTCCCTGTTCGTACCGGACGCCGCCGACGCGTACCCCTCCTACGTGATCGACGTCGGGTCCGGCTACGCGGCGTACGAGGCGATCCTGCGGGAGCGGTCGCCGAAGTTCTTCCGGACCACCACCGCCAAGGAGCGCAGACTCGGCAGGCAGGTGGGCGAGGTCCGGTTCGTCTTCGACGAGCGGGACCCGGCGGCGCTCGCCCGGCTCATGGAGTGGAAGTCCGCGCAGTACCGCCGCACCGGGCGGCGCGACCGGTTCGCCCAGGAGTGGATCAGCACCCTGGTGCGACAGCTCGCCCACACCCGCGCGCCCGGCTGCTCGGGGGTGCTCTCGGTGCTGTACGCGGGGGACGCGCCGATCGCCGCACACTTCGGGCTGCGCTCGCGCACGGTTCTGGCCTGCTGGTTCCCCTCGTACGACCCGCGGTACGCGAAGTACTCGCCGGGCCTGGTGCTCCATCTGCGGATGGCTGAGGCCGCGGCCGGCGAGGGCATCGGGATGCTGGACCTCGGCCGGGGGGCCGCCGAGTACAAGGACGCGCTGAAGACCGGTGAGATACCGGTGTACGAAGGGGCCGCCACCCGGCCGGGCGCGGGCGCGGTGCTGCACTGGATCGGCCGGGAGCCCTCCCGCCGGGCCCACGGGTTCGTACGGCAACGGCCGGGACTCGCCGGGTTCGCGCAGCGCGGTCTCAAGCGGGCCGCGCGGTTGCGCGGCGCCGGAAGGTAGCCCCCGTCGGGGCGCGGCCGTCGAGGCCATCGGAGGACCCGGAGCACGGGGGGGAGCACAGTGTCGGACAGGCCGTCGCAGGCACCACAGGGGCCACGGGCCCAGGACCTGGAGAGACAGCGCGACGCCGGGCAGGGGATCGGCGTCGGTGAGCTGGACCTGGACGGGCTCGACGGGGACGTGCTGTCCCTGAGACCCGCGCCCGGCGGGCCGCCCATCGGCCCCGGCGAGGTGTACGTCCTGGTCCGGCTGCGGGGGCGGCCGGTCGGGACGGTCCTCGGGCGGGTGCACCGCGGCGAGGACCCGGCCGGGGTGCTGGCGGCGTCGGCCCGCAAGCAGCTCGCCGGGTTCGTGCCCGAGGAGCGGCCCGCGCCCGCGCCGAGGCCGGCCCGCGCCAGTGTCGTCGTCGCGACCCGGGAACGGTCCGCCCAACTCGCCCGCGCCCTGGACTCGTTGCTCGCGCAGGACCATCCCGACCACGAGATCCTCGTCGTCGACAACAACCCCGCGACCGACCGGACCCGCGAGCTGATCGAGCGCCGCTACGCCCCGCTCGGCGTCCGCTACACCGTCGAGCCCGTGCCGGGGCTCGCCGCCGCCCACAACCGGGGCGTCGCCGCCGCGCACGGCGAGATCCTCGCGTTCACGGACGACGACGTGATCGCCGACCCGCGCTGGCTGTCCTCGCTCGCCGCGCCCTTCGCGGCGGACCCCAGGCTCGGCTGTGCGACCGGGCTGATCCTGCCCGCCCGCCTCACCACACCCGCCCAGATCCTCCTGGAGAGCCACGGCGGGTTCACCAAGGGCTTCGCGCCCCGCCACTTCGACCCGCGCAGACCCCCGCCCGACGAGCCCTTGTTCCCGTTCACGGCCGGCCGGTTCGGCTCCGGCGCCAACATGGCCTTCCGCGCCGACGTCATCCGAGCGGTCGGCGGCTTCGACCCGGCCACCGGCACCGGCACACCGGCCAGGGGCGGTGACGACCTCTACGCCTTCGCCCGGGTCGTCGTCGCCGGACACCGGCTCAGCTACACGCCCGAGGCCCTGGTCTGGCACCACCACCGCGAGACCTGGCAGGACCTGGAGAACCAGGCGTACGGCTACGGCGCCGGACTCACCGCCTATCTGACCGCGATCGTCGCCCGCCGCCCGTCCCTGCTGCCCGGCTTGCTCGCCCGGGTGCCGCGCGGACTCGCGCACGCGCTCGCCATCAGCGCCCACCGCGACGCGGGGGAGCAGGCCGTGCCCGGCGAGCACGGCGCGCACAGCCACCCCTGGCCGCGGTCGCTGTCCCGCCTGGAGCGCCGGGGCATGCTGTACGGGCCGCTCGGCTACCTCCGCGCCCGGCGCCGGGTGCGCGGCCACCGGCTGCCGTGGGAGGTGGCCCGGTGAGCGCGGGGACGGCCTGCATACCCGTCCTCCTGTACCACGCGGTGATGGACGACCCGCCCGCCTGGATCGGCGAATTCACCGTCCCGCCGCGGCAGTTCGAGGCCCAGCTGGACGCCATCCGGGACAGCGGGCGCACACCCGTGACCATCGGGACGCTCGCCGCCCACTTCGCGCAGGGGGCCCCGCTGCCGCCCCGGCCGGTCGTGCTCACCTTCGACGACGGCTTCGCCGACCTGCCCCGGCGCACCGCCGAGGCGCTCGCCGAGCGGGGCGTGCCCGCCACCGCCTACCTCACCACCGGCGCGATCACCCGCGGCCGGCGCTGTCTGCTGCCGCCCGCGCCGATGATGACCCTCGGCCAGGCCCGGCTCCTGGAGGAGTACGGAATGGAGATCGGCGCCCACACCGTCTCGCACCCCCAGCTCGACACCCTGGGGCGGCGCGCACTGCAAATCGAACTGGCGGACGCCAGAGCCGAGTTGGAGGACACCCTCGGCCACCGCATCTGCCACCTCGCCTACCCGCACGGCTACAACAGCCCCGCCGTGCGCCGGGCCGCGCGCGCCGCCGGCTACGAGACGGCCGTCGCGGTACGGCACGCGCTCAGCTCGGAGCGCGACGAGGCGTACCGGATCGCCCGGCTCATCGTGCGCCGGAGTCACACGCTCGCCGATGTGACGGCGTGGATGTGCGGGCGGGGAGCCCGGGCCGCCCCGTACAACGACTCGCCGCTGACCATGAGTTGGCGCCTGTACCGCCGGACCAGAGCCGCGGTGAGGGGGCCCGTGTTCGCGGGCTGAGCGGGCCTGCGGCCGTTCGCGGTGTAGCCACACGGGCGCGCGGAGTGTTCCTATACTCGCTCGAAGGGGACAGCCAGGGGACCGCGGCGTGACGGCCGTGACCACATGCGTGGGGGGAGTCGCACTGTGCAGCACCGTGTGCCCGCACCGGCCCGGGGGAGCGCGCAGCAACCCCCCGGTGAGGCGGCCGACGAGCGGGCGGACGGCCCGGCGGCAGGCGCCCGGCGCCGCTCCGTACCGGACCTGATGAGACCTCAGATCCTGTTCACCTGGCTGCCGTTGGCGACAGCCACCGCCCTGTGGGTGTACTCGCTCCCGGGCATCGACTTCCGGCACATGGACGACTGGGGCCTGATCGACCGGCTGCCCGCCGCGTTCTACCTCTCGCTCGCCGTCCTGACCGGCGGCTTCGTCGTCAGTCTGCGGAGGGCCGGCACCGCGCCCTGGTGGCCCGGCCTCTACAGCGTGGCCCTGCTGTTCGCCCTCAAGGCGCCCACCTCGATCCTGTACGACTCGGTGCGCTACCCATGGGCGTCCAAGCACGACGCGGTGGTCAACCACCTCCTGGCCAACCAGGAGTTGCGGCCCGGCGTACCGCTCTCCGGGAACATGGCGGCGTACGACCAGTGGCCGGGCTTCTTCACGCTCAACGCGGGCCTGGTACGTGCCTTCGGCGTGGACACCGCGGCGTCGTACCTCAACTGGGCTCCGCTGTTCTACGGCGTCGTCCTCATCCCGGTGCTCGTCCTGATCTACCGCACCTTCGCCGAGGACTGGCGCCTGGTGTGGACCGGTGTATGGATCTTCGAGGTCGCCAACTGGGTCGGCCAGGACTACTTCTCGCCCCAGGGCATGGCGCTGATCCTGGACCTGGCCGTACTGGCCGTGGTGTTCCGCCACTTCGTGCGTCCCGGCGCCGCGGGCGAACTGCGCTCGCGGGCCAACCTCGACCCGGCGGCGGCGAGCGTCCCGCCGCCCACCACCGGGCGTCAGCGCGCGGTCTGCGTCGCGATCCTGGCCCCGCTGATCGCCGCCATCAACTTCACCCACCAGCTCACCCCGGTGATGCTGTGCGTCGCCCTGTTCGCGCTCAACCTGACCCGGCGCTACCGCAACCCCGGGCTGCTCGCCGTCACGGCCGTGATCATGCTGATCTGGGACGTCACGATGGGTCGTCCGCTGTTCGTGGAGACGCTGTCCTCGCTGAAGGAGTCCGTCGGCAACCTCCTGAACAACTCACGGGCCGGTTACGCGGGTGAACTCACCGGCCCCGGACCGGTGTTGCAGGGCCGGGCCGACATCGTGATGGTCCTGGTGGTCGCGGTGCTCGCGGCGATCGCGGTGGTCCTGCGGCGCAAGCTGGTCAAGAGCGCGCTGCCGCTGCTCCTGGTGTCGGTGGCCCCGGTCCCGCTGTTCGCCGTCAACGACTACGGCGGTGAAATGCTGTTCCGGGTCTACCTGTTCGGACTGCCCGGGGCGGCGTTCTTCGCGGCGGCGGCGCTGGTGCCGGCGGCGGCGGGGCAGGGAGGCGGGCGGATCCGCCCCGTCGTCCGCCGGCGCGTGGCGGCGGTCGCGCTGCCGGTGGTGCTCGCGCTGCTGGTGGCCGGGTTCATCCCGGCGTACTACGGCAAGGAGCGGATGTACTACACGCCGCCCGCCGAGACGGCGATGGTGACCCGGCTCCTGGACAGCGCGCCCAAGGGCTCGATGATCCTCGCGGTCACCGGGTCCTTCCCGCAGGCGCTGCACCGCTACGACCAGTTGGAGCACTGGTACGTGGCCGAGCAGGAGGAGCCGCAGAACGCGATCATGCTGCGGGATCCTGTGGGGTATCTGGAACCGCAGCTGCCGCGGGACGGGCGGCCGGTGTACTTCGTCCTCACGCGGACGCAGGACGTCTACACGGCGGGGGAGGGGTTGCTTCCGGCGGGAGGTTTCGCGGAGCTGCGCTCCAAGCTTGAGGCTTCGCCGAGGTTCCGGGTCCTTGAGCGGACCCCCTACGGCGAGATCCTCCAGTACGTCCCCCCGAGCCCGACCTAGCCCCCTTGGGCTCCGCCCCCGGACCTCTGTTCGTGCCTCAAGGGGCCGCGGGGAACTGCGCGAACGGCCACGCACGATCCGCAGCCGAAAGGAGGTTGGGGGCGCGGGGAACTGCGCGAACGGCCCCCGCGGTCCGCAGTCGATCAACTCTCCCCCGGAGGGTCTGGGGAAGGGGCGGGGTGGGGGAGAGCACGAGCCCAGCCAGTCACGACTCGGAGGTCGTCATGACGCTCAGGCAGAACCAGATCAGAGCCATCCTCGCCCTGTCCGGCTGGGCCGCACTCGCCGCGACCGCGCTACCCGCCGCAACCCCGGCCCGCTGGATCCCCGTACTGCTGTACGTGAGCCTCGGCCCGGGCCTCGCCCTGCTCTACCCGCAGCCGCCGGCACTGCGGCCCGGAGCGAGACTGGAGGCGCTCGCACTCGCCGCCCCGCTCAGCCTCTCGTTCGGCGCGCTCGTGTCCACCTGCCTCTTCCTCGTGCACGGCTTCTCGGCCACCGCCTTCCTCGTCGCACTCGCCGCGTTCTCCACCGTCGCCTGCGCGTTCCCGGGGCTGCCGCTGCCGGCCGCGACCCGGGGGGCCGTGGAGCGGACGAAGCGGGTCAGGCGCGAGGAGGGCTGAGGCGGCGGTGCACCAGTGCCGCCGCCGTCGCCGCGCACAGCCCGGCGAAGAGCGGCAGCGCCACCCCGGCGAAGGGCCGCTGCGCCGCCCAGCCCGCGACCGCCAGCACCCACACCAGGGCCGCCGTGATCCGCCAGTGCACCCGAAGGGCCAGCAGCGCCACCGTGGCCAGGGCCAGGCAGAGCAGTTGCAGGATCACGGGCAGCCAGAGTTCCACCCCCGAGGGTCCGGCCAGGCCCGCCGTCTCGGAGAGGAAGCGGGCGAGCGGGGTGTGCCAGGGGCCGGACAGCCGCTCGGGCGGTACGCCGAGGATCACCGGGGCGGTGTGCAGGGCCGCCACCGTCACCCACAGGCCGGCCACCAGGAGCCCGGGGCGCGGCCGGTGGAGGGACACCGCCGCGCTGCACACCACGATGAGCAGCACCCCCGCGGTCAGGCTCACCGGCGGCAGCGCGTGCAGCAGACCGGTGCCGTTGAGCCGCGGCCCCGCCGGGCCCCCGGCCCGTGAGAGCGGGACCCAGAAGAGTCCAGCGGCGAGGCCGAGCAGCAGCCACAGCGCGGTGGTGAGGCGCGATTCGTCGCTCTCGCGGGCCGCAGGGTCGGGCGGCAGGCGCAGGTGCAGGGTCGTCGCGGAGCCCTGCTCCGGGTGCGCCCCGGGAACGTACACCGGGATCCCGAGGGCCGGCGTCGCCGTGTCCATGCCGCCGCGCAGATACGCGGTCTGGGTGGCCCAGCGCGTCCCGTACTCCCGTGCCTCCTCGGTCCTGGCGGCCTGCGCCCTACGGGCCCAACTGGTGCCGAATTCGGGCGACTTGGCTGCGCTCGGGGTGCGGATGGCGGCGCGGCCCGCGAGCGCGCCGCGCAGTCCGGGTACGCAGCACAGGGCCATCACGGTCATCGCGCACAGCTGCGCCCAGCCCGCCCCGGAGATGCCGAACACGCCGAGCAGCACCGAGGCGCTGCCGAGGACCAGGGTGCACATCGCGCACTGGAGGATCGCCAGCATGCCGGTGCGGCCCTGGACGCGCAGCACCCCGATGTACAGCTCGACGGCGACCCGGGGGATCGCGGCGGCGGCCAGCAACTGGAGCACCAGCGTGCCGTGTTGGGCGTAGTCGTCACCGAAGGGCGCGAGGATCCGGCGGGCGAACAGGACCAGGAAGAGGACCACCGGGATGAGCAGCAGCGCCATGCGGCGCAGGGCGCCCCGCACTCCGTCGGCCAGCTTGTCGGGGCTGTGCGAGGAGTGCGCGGTCAGCGAGGAGGCCATGTTGACGGCCATGAACTCCATGGTTCCGCCGACCGTGTAGGCGATGAAGAAGAAGCCGTTCTGCGCGGCCGGGAAGCGCACCGCGACCATCACCGGCAGCAGGTTGATCATCGCGAGCGAGAACAGCGCCCCGACCGAGTCGCCGGCCAGGAAGCGGCCGATCTCGCGGAGTTCGGGGACCGGCCGGTCCCGGTCGGCGGCGGCCTGCGCGGGGATCAGCCGGCGGAAGACCAGCCAGCCGAGCGGCAGGACGGACAGGGCCATCGACGCGGCCCACGACACGAAGACGCCGAGGGTGAGCGCCGAGAAGACGGCGAGCAGGAGCAGCTTGCCGAGCGAGAACACCGCGTTGCCGACCGGGACCCAGATCGCCTTGCGCAGCCCCGTGAGGACGCCGTCCTGGAGCGTCAGGATCGCCCAGGCCACCGACGACAGGGTGAAGACGGCCCCGGCGGTGAGCCCGGACAGCGGCGCGTACGAGGGCCCCCACAGCGGCAGCGAGAAGAGGAAGCCGACGCAGGCCACCGCCACCACGCAGGTGCTGGCGACGTAGGCGCGGCGCACCAGCGTCGCGGTGGAGCGCCCGGCACGCGGTACGTAGCGGACCACCGCGCCGATCATGGTGGTGGCGGTGATCGAGGCGAGCAGCTTCATCGCCGCGATGGCCGCCGAGCCCTGTCCGACCGACTCCTCGCTGTAGTAGCGGGCCGCGACCAGCCAGAAGCCGAGGCCGAGGGCCGCCGAGACGGCGGTGGACAGCATGAGGGCGTAGGCGTTGCGGAACATCGAGTCGCCGCTGCCGGTGGGCTCGCCGCCGTCCGTCGCGGCCCGGTCCGACGGCCCGGCGGCGAGGTCCTCGATCTCCGTCCGGGCCGTGTCAGACACCGGCCGGGCCGCCCCGCGCGGGCCGCACGCCGGCCGCGCGCAGCACCTCGATGGTGCGGTTGGCCTTCAACGGGTCGACGGGCAGGGCGTGTTGGGCGAACCAGCGGGCGGCCTCCGGGGCGGGAGAGGGATCGGTGAACGCCTCGCCCGCGTAGTCGTCGAGCGGCGGGTCGTACAGATAGCCCACCGTGATCCGCTCCCGGGCGAGCGCCGCGCGGGCCGCGTCGCGGTCCTCCACCAGCAGGGGAACGCGGAACAGCGGCTGACCGGGCCCCGGCTTCGGCCGCGCCCACTCGGTGGCGAGCAGCCGCTCGGCGCCGGCGCGGTGTGCGTCCAGTACGGCATCGAGCTTGCCCAACTTCGCCCGGATGCGGGCGAGTCGGGCCCCTCCGGGAGTCGCCCGGTAGTCGTGCATGTCGACCCGGGCCCAGGAGTGGAAGGCGGCGAGGCCGGGGGCGGCCTCGGCGGCGCGGGTCAGCTCCTCGGGACGCAGCGGCATCCGGATGTCCTCGCGTTCCTGCTGCCCGAGCATTCCGAGAACTGCCCGGGCGGCCGGGGCCAGGCGCAGCCCGCGTACGGCCGACTCGGCGTACGGGCGGGCCCAGTAGGCGAGTTCGGCGCCGGTCCGGCGCGGGGCGAGCAGTGCGTCGCGGGACTTGGCGAGCGCCTCGCGCAGGCCCGGGTCGGCGAGCGCGAGGAAGCCGCCCGCCTTGGCCGCGGTGTGCTTGGAGAGGCTGAAGACGGCGGCCTCGCCGAACGTGCCGACCTTGCGTCCGGCCGTCTCGCTGCCGATGGCGTGCGCCGCGTCCTCGATGAGCGCGATGCCCGACCGCGCGCAGCGGGCGGCCAGTTCGGGCGCGGGGTCGGGGTTGCCGTACAGGTTGGTGGTGAGGACGGCGGAGAGTCCGGACCAGAGCGCGTCCGGTACGGCCGCCGCGTCGAGGGATCCGTCCAGGGGGTCGAGCGGCGCCTGGACGGGCCGCAGGCCGGCCGCGAGGACCACGAAGAAGATCACGTCGTCGTTGACCGGGGACATCAGGACCCGGCCGCCGGGCGGGCACCAGTGCCTGAGCGCCAGATAGAGCCCGAGCCGGCCGGACGGCACGTAGAGACACTCGCGCCCCAGCCGCTCGCGCATCGGCGCCTCAAGCTCTTCGTACGCCATGAAGTCCCCCCAGACCCCCGCACGTCCAGCGCTCAATGTGGCCCAGCGCACACCACCGCGTCAACAACGCGGAAGGGCCCGCACCTTGACGGTGCGGGCCCTTCCGACAGCCGTGCTCACTCTTCGACCGTCAGCCCCTTGCGGAGCTTGCGCAGGGTGCGCGCGAGCAGCCGGGAGACGTGCATCTGGGAGATGCCGAGCTCCTCGCCGATCTCGGACTGCGTCATGTTGGCGACGAAGCGCAGCGACAGGATCTTCCGGTCCCGCGCGGGCAGTTCGGCGATCAAGGGCTTCAGCGACTCGATGTACTCGACGCCTTCGAGGTCGTGGTCCTCGTAGCCGATGCGGTCGCTCAGCGCGCCTTCGGAGTCGTCCTCCTCGGGCTGCGCGTCCAGCGAGCTCGCGGTGTACGCGTTGCTCGCCGCCATGCCTTCGACGACTTCTTCCTTGGTGATGCCCAGGCGTTCGGCGAGCTCGCCCACCGTGGCCGAGCGGTCAAGCTGCTGGGCGAGTTCGTCGCCCGCCTTGGCGAGGTCCAGACGGAGCTCCTGGAGCCTGCGCGGGACCCGCACCGACCAGGAGGTGTCGCGGAAGAAGCGCTTGATCTCGCCGACGATGGTCGGCATCGCGAAGGTGGGGAATTCCACCCCGCGGTCGAACTCGAACCGGTCGATCGCCTTGATCAGGCCGATCGTGCCGACCTGGACGATGTCCTCCATCGGCTCGCTGCGGGTGCGGAAGCGCGATGCGGCGAACTTGACCAGGGCGAGGTTCAGTTCGACCAGGGTGTTGCGCACGTAGGCGTGCTCAGGAGTGCCCTCTTCGAGTGCGTGCAGGCGCGCGAAGAGCGTCTTCGACAGCGCCCGGGCGTCGACGGGGCCGACCTCGGTGTAGGGCGGGATCTCGGGAAGTCCCTCAAGTCCCTCGGTTTCGTGCGATCGTGCATGTGGGGGGCGGATGTCCTGCGGTTCCTGCTTGATCGACGTATCTGCAAGCGATTCGTCGAGCCGGGGTGACATGGGTCTCCTCCATCGTTCTCGGCATATGGCTGCCGATGCCCATACGTGTTGTCCGCGGTGTGCGGCGCCTCCGTGGCCGGTCGTGTTGAATAGCTGTCCCTACTACCCCTACCCGCTTTAAGTAGGCTCTCGCAAGGCTTCTTTGTTGATATATGTCCGTTTTGGTGTGATGTTCGGGTTCCGGAAGGCGTAGGGAAGGCGTAGTGTTCCTGGGAAGTTACGACGAATCGGCGAAGAGGGACGGCATGGACCGCGGCACGGTCGGCAGCACGAATCGGGGCCGGCTCCGGGTCGGAGTCCGCACCGTTGGTCACAGCGAGGTTCTGACGCCCGCGGGTGAGCTGGATCACCACACCGCGGATCTGCTCAGGGAGCCGCTGGAGGAAGCCCTCGACCAGGGGCGCATTCGGCTCGTCGTGGACTGTTCGCAGCTGGAGTTCTGCGACTCCACCGGGTTGAACGTGCTGCTCGGCGCCCGCCTCAAGGCGGAGGAGCTGGGCGGCGCGGTGCATCTGGTGGCCATGCAGCCCGTGGTGGCTCGGGTATTCGAGATCACGGGGGCCGAGGCAGTCTTCACCGTGCATGATTCGCTCGATACCGCTCTGAGTGACTGACCCGGATTCGTCCGGGCAGGAGACCAGACTGAAGACATTGGCGAATCGGTGAGGTGAAGCGCTGATGAGCACCACCCGGGAGCAGGCTCCGGGCGACCGTGGGCCCGAATCCCAAGGTGCCGGGCCCGACACCGGGCTGTCGCAGGACGACAGCCCGGCCCCCGTAGTATCCGCACGCGTCCTGGAGCTGTCGGGGGCGAGCGGCATCGTTCCGATGGCCCGCGACTTCACCAGGCAGGCCCTCTACGACTGGGGCTGGCTCCCGGCGGCGACGGCGGAGGGCCGCGCCGCCTGCGAGGACGTGCTGCTCGTCGTCTCCGAGCTGGTGACCAACGCGTGCCTGCACGCCGAGGGGCCCGAGCGGCTGCGCGTCTCGCACACCGCGAAAGTGCTGCGCCTGGAGGTCAGCGACCTCGGCTCGGGCCAGCCCGCACCCCGCACCCCGCACCGCGCGGGGCGCCCCGGCGGACACGGCATGTTCATCGTGCAGCGCCTCTGCCTCGACTGGGGCGTGGTGCGCACACCGGGCGTGGCCGGCAAGACGGTCTGGGCAGAGCTGGCGGCCCCGGCGTAAGCCGCTCGCCTCCGCCTTCGGGCGCGGGCTGCGGCGGTGGCGGGTCGCTTCCGCCTTTCCTCTCGCCTTCGACGCGCGGGGCTCGGACGTCTGCCGAGCCCCTTTGCGTTTGATGCGTCGATCCATGGACGCCGTCCCTCGCGCTTGGCGTGCCGGTTTGGGGGCGCCGCCCTCGTGTTCGGGTTGCCGGTCCATGGACGCGGGTCCTCGTGTTCGGGTTGCGGGTCTATGGGCGTCGGCCCTCGTGCTTGGCGTGCCGGTTTGGGGGCGTTGCCCTCGTGTTCGGGTTGCCGGTCCATGGACGGCGCCCTCGCGTTCGGTGTGCCCGTCTACGGACTCCCGCCGCTGTCACCGGCCGGCGTCCCGCCTCTCGACGGCTGCCCATTTCGACGGGCGCGGCCTCCCGGCCGGTGCGCTCGCGCGGTCCGTGTCCGGCGCAACGCGGGGCACCCGGGTAACTCCTGTTCGCGGTCGCCCGTGGTCCGGGCCGCCGGGGCGCGGGCGTGCCCGGGGCTCGATCCGGCCCGTTCTTTGTCTTCCCTCGACAACCTCCCCGGCGTACCTTGAGCGCCCAATCTGATGTGCCGTCAGTAACTTGGCGGCCTCCGGCTCAACCGGCATAAGGGGAACCAGAGGTGTCGTACCAGAAGAGGACAGCTCTCGCGCTGGCGACGGCGGTGGCGGGCTCGGTGGTGCTGATCACCGCCCCCGCGGCCCAGGCGTCCGTCGTGGACGTGAACTACAACTGCCAGACCCCGATCGGGGCGAAGAGCGCCGTCTCGCCCATCGACATCAAGGCGGTCAAGAGCGGCAGTTCCTACAACGTGACCATGACCTTCCAGAAGGGCGTCTCCTCCAGCCCGGTCGCGCTCGGCGCCGGCGCGATGAACCCCAGCGCCCTGATCAACCTGGGCGGCGCCGACAAGGGAACGCTCGCGGTCAAGGGTCCCGCGAACACCGCGGAGATCCCCGCCAACTCTCCCATCAAGATCAGCGACTTGTCGGGAACCTACGTACCCAAGGCCAACGGCAAGGTCACCTTCACGGCCGGTGTCCTCACCATTAAGGCGCTCGGCACCACCACGACCTGCACGGCCAGCAACAGCCCCGGTCCGTCACTGGAGTTGGACGTCACCGGAGCCGCCGGCTCGGGCGGCAGCAGCAGCGGCGGCAGCAGCAGCACCGGGGGCAGCGGCGGCAGTA
Source organism: Streptomyces sp. CB01201 (assembly GCF_002803085.1). Classification (GTDB taxonomy): domain Bacteria; phylum Actinomycetota; class Actinomycetes; order Streptomycetales; family Streptomycetaceae; genus Streptomyces; species Streptomyces hundungensis. The sequence continues at coordinate 722,783 of NZ_NNBJ01000002.1, forward strand.
CCAGTGGCAGTACCAGTGGCAGTACCGGTGGGGCTCCGGCGGCCCTGCCCAAGACCGGCCCGCTCGACTCGGCCGTGGCGCTCGGCACGCTCGGCGGCACGGTCGTCCTGGTCGGCGCGGCCGGAGTGCTCTGGCTGACCCGGCGCAACCAGCGGGCCTGAGCGTCCACAGCCAAGCCCCGCAAGCGCACCAACACGGCGTGCCCGCAAGCGCACCAACACGGCATGCCGGCAAGCGAACCGACACGGCACGCCCGCAAGGAACCCGCCTCGCGCCCGAGGAGCCGCCGATGCGTCCGATCCGCCTGGCCCTGCCGGCCACGGCCCTGCTGCTGTGCGTCCTCGCGGCGCCCGCCGCCGCGGCCGCACCGACAGCGAGCGGGGACTGGACCGCCGCGCCCGCATCCGGCGGCGGGACCCGCCCCAGCGCCGACGGGCGGCCCTACTTCTATCTGGAGGGACCGCCCGGCGCGGTCCTTGAGGACACCGTCTCGCTGAGCAACCCCTCCGGCGCCCCGCTCGCCGTGCGGCTGCGCGGCGCCGCCGCCTACAACGCCACCAACGGGGACTTCGCCGTGCGCCCGACCCCCGACCCCTGGATCGCCCTCGCCGCACCCGAGGTCAGGATCCCGCCGCACACCCGCGCCGACGTACCGTTCGCCGTCACCGTCCCGTCCGGCGCGCAGCCCGGGGACCACCCCGCCGCCCTGCTGGCCGAAGCGGACGGACGCCAGGTGGGCGTGCGTCTCCAACTCCGCGTATCGGGGCCGACGTTGAGCGCGCTCACCGTGGAGTCCGTGCGCGTCGACAAGGCCCACGGGCTGATCCGGTACGCCATGGTCAACCGCGGCAACACCGACCTGGCCCCGCGCCTCGCACTGCGCGCCGACGGCGTGTTCGGGCGTGCCCTGAACCGTCCGGCCAAGGCGCTGCCCGTCGAGCTCCTGCCCGGCCAGCGCGTCGAGCTGAGCGAACCCTGGCCGCACCCGCCCGCCCTCGACCGGGTCACCGTACGGCTCGACGTGACCGCGGACGGCGGAGCCCACGCCTCGGCCGGGGCGAGCGCCGTCTTCGTGCCGTGGGGCGCGGTCGCCGGGGCGGGCCTGGTGGCCCTCGGCGGCGGGGCAGCCGCCCTTCGGCTGGTCCGGCGCCGTCGTCGGCGCTCTGCCGAGGAGTCGGTCGAAGTGCCGGTAGCGGAACGCGAGTTGGCGCAGACAGGAGCCCCTCAGTGAAGTCACGTCCCGGGGGCGCGGCCCTCGCCCCGCTGCCGGCCGGTCTGCTGGCCGGTCTGCTGTCCTGCCTGCTCGCCCTGTTGTCGGCCGGCCCCTCGGACGCGGCCCCGATGGTGCCCGGGCACAGTGTCGCGCTCTCCCGGAGCGAGGTCGCCAAGGGGGCGGACATCACCGTCACCGGCAAGGGGTGGCGGCCCGGAGCGCTGCTCATGCTCCTCGTGTGCGGGGAGTCCAACCCCGAGCTCGGCGTCATCGGCGGCACCAACTCCTGCGCCAACGCCGACGGCCAGGCCGTCACCACCGACGACAAGGGCTCCTTCAGCAAGGTCCTGGTGGCTGCTCCGCCGCCCAAGCCCTGCCCGTGCGTCGTCCATGTGGCGACCGTGCAGGGCGAACAGGCCGTCGTGGACACCGAGTTGAAGATCACGGGCCATCCCGAGGAACCGCTGCCCGCTTCCGGCCCGGGCAAGCTCGCGGTGCTCACCGAGCCCCGCCTGGACGGCAGCGGCTCGCTGCTGACCTGGTTCGGCGCGCCGCCCGCCCGCACCCTGGTCTTCACCGTCGGCAATCTGGGCTCGGGCCCCGTGAAGGACCCCGTCTTCCAACTCGGCACCGCCCACGGCGTGTTCGCGCCGCAGTGGGAGGACCGGCAGTGGAAGGGCACCATCCAGGCCGGCCAGAAGGCCGAGATCAGACTCGACTTCGAGCTGTCGCCCGGCGCCCACGGCGACTACCAGATCTCGCTCCAGTACGCGAAGAAGCTGCTCGCCACCGAGCCGTGGGGCGTGGACCGGCCCTGGGGCGTCACGCTCTTCTGGATCCTGCTCTGCCTCGTGGTGCCCGCCGCCGTCTTCCGCATCGGCATGGTCGTCGTCGACCGGCTGCGCCCCCGCGTCCCCCGGCGCTCCGACCAGGCCCGCCACCGGGGCGTACGGCTGCCCGACGTGACCGTACGGCTGCCGAAGGTGCGCCGGACGCCCGCCGAAGGCCCGCCGCCCGCCGCGCCCGCCCCGGACCCGGGCGCCGCCCCGCACGGAACCACGGCCGCGCTGCCGTGGTTCACCCCCGACTCCGCACCGTCCGAGAACCACCCCAACCGTCCGTAACGTTCCACGACGAAGGGAAATCCGTGACCACGCAACGGAGGATGAGCGCGGCCGGTCTCGCGCTGATGCTCGGCGGCGCGGGGATCATGCTGGCCGCAGGTCCCGCACAAGCAGCCGAAGTCTCGTACGCCACCGAGTGCATACCGCCGTCCATCTCCGGTCTGCCGCCGGTCGAAGGCACGACGAAGGTGCAGATCACCGCGCCCGCCACGGCCAAGGTGGGCGACGAGGTCGACGTCGTCTGGAAGTTCACCCAGGCCGCCTCGAACAACCCCAACGTCCTCGACCTCAACAAGGACGTCGTCCAGCCCACCGGCACCCTCAAGGCGGCGGGCGCGCAGACCGCGGACATCGCCATGAAGGGCCCGCGGCAGAACCCGCCCATCCCCAAGAACAGCCCGATGGTCCTCTCGGACATGACGGCCAAGCTGAAGCTGACCAAGGCCGGTGACGTCACGCTGACGCCGGACGCCTACAACATCAACGTCAACCAGATCATGTCGACGGACACCAAGTGCACGCCCAAGGCGACGGTCGGCGTCTCCGCGACGATCAAGGTGACGGACGCGGGCGGCACCACGGGCGGCTCGACGACCGGCGGCGCGACGACGTCCGGGGGCACCACGGGCTCGACCACCTCGGGCGGCACCACCGGGTCCACCACCTCGGGCGGCACGACGACGTCCGGCGGCACCACGGGCGGCACCACATCCGGCGGGTCGAGAAGCGGCGGGACCACGACCGGCGGGTCCACCTCCGGCGGGACCACCGGCGGCAGCGGGGGCCAGACCGACTTCCCCGGCAAGGAGGTCGGCGTCAACTTCGCCTGCACCTCGCCCGGCCCGGCCGCCATCCAGGGCAAGGTGACCATCAACGCCAAGAAGAACGGCGGGAGTTACGACCTGACCGTCAAGACGGCCAAGGGCGTCATGAACAGCCCGGCCGACCTTCCGGCGGGCGCGCTCAAGCCGTCCATGCAGGTCGTCGTCGGCGGCGCCGACAAGGGCACGGTGGCCGTCACGGGCCCCGCCAACCCCGACCCGATCAAGTCGGGCGCCCCGGTCAGCCTCACCGACATGACGGGCAGCTACAAGCCGGGCGCCTCCGGCAAGTCGACGCTGAGCCCGGGCGACCTGTCCATCGATGTGACGCTCGGCGGCTCCCCGATCCACATCCCGTGCAAGGTCTCCGGCTCGGCGCCGGTCTCCCTGGAACTGGACACGGCGGCCCAGCCCGGCGGCGCGGCGGGCGGCAGCGGCTCGGCGGGCGGCTCGACGGGCGGCACGGCGGCCACGGGCGGCTCCAGCGCCTCCACGGCCGGCTCCGGCGGCCTCGCCCAGACCGGCGCGAGCGACAACGGCGCCCTGCGCGCGCTCGGCCTGGTCGCGGGCACGGTCCTGCTGCTCGGCGGCGCGATCTTCACCTTCACCCCGTGGAAGCGGCTGCGCGGCACGCGCTGACGCCCCCGGCAACGCGAAGGGCCGCCGCACCTTTCGGTGCGGCGGCCCTTCACCTGCTTGCGGAGCGCGTCAGTTGACGCTGCCCATCAGCTGCTTGACCTTCTTGCGGTACATCCAGATGCCGATACCCGCCACGACCGCCACGATCGCCTCGACGCTGACCGCGCCGACGGTGTTCAGGTTGACGTTGAGCTGCGGCGAGGTGAGCAGACCGGCCAGGGAGTCACCGGCGGTGACCGCGAGGAACCAGACGCCCATCATCTGCGAGCTGTACTTCGCCGGGGCCATCTTCGTGGTGACGGAGAGGCCGACCGGGGACAGGCACAGCTCACCCACGGTCTGGACGAAGTAGATGGCCACCAGCCACATCGGGCTGACCCGGCCGCCGTTGTTCGCGGTGTCGATCAGCGGGATGAGGAAGACGACGAAGGAGATGCCGATCAGCGCGAGGCTGGAGGCGAACTTCACCGCCGTGCTCGGCTCCTTGCCGCGCTTGTTCAGCCACAGCCAGCCCGAGGCCACGAGCGGGGCCAGCGCCATGATGAACACCGGGTTCAGCGACTGGTACCAGGACGTCGGGAAGTGGAAGCCGAGCAGGTCGTTGGTGGTCGAGTTCTTGCCGAAGATCGACAGCGTCGAGCCGTTCTGGTCGTAGATCATCCAGAAGACGGCGGCGACGACGAAGAACCAGACGTAACCCGAGAGCTTGGACTGCTCGACCTCGCTGAGGTCCTTGTCGCGCTTCATGCGGGCCAGTACGGCGATCGGGATGACCAGACCGGCGATGGTGACCGGCATCATCGCCCAGTCGGCGAAGTTCCCCGTCACGGCGAGGCCGATGTAGAGGGCCGCGGCGACGATCAGCCAGATCAGGCCCTTGCGGAGCACGGACCGCTTCTCCTCCTGCGTCACGGGCTGAGCGACGATGTCGCTCTCCGAGCTCAGGTGGCGCGAGCCGAGCAGGAACTGGGCGAGGCCCAGCGCCATGCCGATCGCGGCGAGGGTGAAGCCGAAGTGCCAGTTGACCTTCTCGCCGATGGTGCCGATGGACAGCGGGGCGAGGAAGGCACCCATGTTGATGCCGATGTAGAAGAGCGTGAAGCCACCGTCACGACGCGGGTCCTCGGGACCCTTGTAGAGGTGACCGACCATCGTCGAGATGTTGGCCTTCAGAAGGCCGGAGCCGAGCGCGACCAGCACGAGACCCGCGAAGAACGAGGGCGTCGAGGGCACCGCCAGCGTGATGTGGCCGAGGATGACGATGCCGGCGCCGATCGCGACCGTCTTGCGCGGGCCCCAGAAGCGGTCCGCGATCCAGCCGCCCGGCATGGCGAGCAGGTAGACCATCGCCATGTAGACGGAGTAGATCGCGGTGGCGGTGGTGGGATTCATGTGAAGGCCACCGGGCGCGATCAAGTACAGCGGGAGCAGGGCCTTCATGCCGTAGAAGCTGTACCGCTCCCACATCTCGGTCATGAACAGAGTGGCCAGGCCGCGGGGGTGGCCGAAGAAGGTCTTCTCGCTGCCAGTGGTACTGGCGGAGTCCTTCGTCAGGCTGGACGCCATGGTCGATCCTTGCTTGCTCGGGACGCGCGCTTCGTGAGCGTTGAGTCGCGCCCGGTGGGGGAGGGCCGGCACCGGCATGGCAGCCGCCCCCCCGACGCCTTCGGGGTCCGGCCCCGTGGGGGAGCGCGGAACGGACGGACCACACCGGGATCCACACCCCGTCGCTTCGTCGCGCTGGGGCCCGGCCCGTAGGTCATTCACTGATCTCAAGACTGGCTCAGCCGGTCTTGTGCAGAAAAGAGACCCTTGGCGCGCCAAGCAGGCCAAAGGTCCCTGAGTAGTGCTATAGGCGTCGGGACACCATACGTCACCACACTGCGGGATATGGAAGGACTTGAGACATGGATCACAGGCATCCCTGGAACCGCTCACCCATATTCCAAGGTGTTAAACAAGATCGCTCCACAGACCCGCAGGGCGGGTGGATCACCTGACGCATTGTCGCCGCCGCGGACTACCATCACCCCCATGACCCGTGTACTGCTCGCCGAGGACGACGCGTCCATCTCGGAGCCACTGGCCCGCGCCCTGCGCAGGGAGGGTTACGAGGTCGAGGTGCGCGAGGACGGCCCGACCGCCCTCGACGCCGGACTGCAGGGGGGCGCCGACCTGGTCGTGCTCGACCTGGGGCTCCCCGGCATGGACGGCCTCGAAGTCGCCCGGAGGCTGCGCTCCGAGGGACACACCGTCCCCATCCTCGTGCTCACCGCCCGCGCCGATGAAGTGGACACCGTGGTCGGCCTCGACGCCGGTGCCGACGACTACGTGACCAAGCCCTTCCGGCTGGCCGAACTCCTCGCGAGGGTCCGGGCGCTGCTGCGGCGCGGGGCCACCGAGCCGGCGCCCCAGCCCGCCACCCACGGCGTGCGGATCGACGTCGAGTCGCACCGCGCCTGGATGGGCGACGAGGAGCTCCAGCTCACCGCCAAGGAGTTCGACCTGCTGCGGGTCCTGGTCCGGGACGCGGGCCGGGTGGTGACCCGCGATCAGCTGATGCGCGAGGTCTGGGACACCACCTGGTGGTCCTCGACCAAGACGCTCGACATGCACATCTCGTGGCTGCGCAAGAAGCTCGGCGACGACGCGGCCAACCCGCGCTACATCGCCACCGTCCGCGGAGTCGGCTTCCGCTTCGAGAAGAGTTAGAGCACCTCCGCACATGCGCCGTCGGCTGATCAACTCCACACTCGCGGTCGTTCTCGTGGTGATCGCGGTCTTCGGCGTCTCCCTCGTCATCGTCGAGACCCGGACCATCAGCAGCAGTGCCCAGGAGAGCGTCAACTCTGAGGCGCTGCGGCTGGTGTCCGTCGTCGACAGCCGCACCCTGGCGAACGAGACGATCAACACGCAGGTCCTGAACGAACAGATCGACCCCAAGCGCTACGCCCGCATCGCCATCCCCGGCCGCCCGGTGATGGAGATCGGGCAGAAGCCCGAGGGCACGGTCATCAAGGGCACCGCCGTGGGCGAGCGCGGCGAGTCCGTCCTGGTCGAGGAGTCCCGCTCCACGGTCACCAAGGAGGTCGGGCGCACGCTGCTGATCATCGGCGCGGTCGCCCTGCTCGCCATCGTGTCCGCGGTACTCCTCGCCGTACGCCAGGCCAACAGGCTGGCCTCCCCGCTCACCGACCTCGCCGAGACCGCCGAGCGGCTCGGCTCGGGCGACCCGCGCCCGCGGCACAAGCGGTACGGGGTGCCCGAGCTGGACCGGGTCGCCGATGTGCTCGACTCCTCGGCCGACCGGATCGGCCGGATGCTCACGGCGGAGCGGCGCCTCGCGGCGGACGCCTCGCACCAGTTGCGTACGCCGCTGACCGCACTGTCCATGCGCCTGGAGGAGATCGCCCTCACCGACGACCTCGACACGGTCAAGGACGAGGCCACGATCGCGCTCACCCAGGTCGAGCGGCTCACCGACGTGGTGGAGCGGCTCCTCACCAACAACCGTGATCCGCGCACCGGTTCGGCCGTGGTCTTCTCGCTCGACGAGGTCGTCAAGCAGCAGTTGGAGGAGTGGCGCCCGGCCTACCGCGGCGAGGGCCGCGCGATCGTGCGCTCCGGCAAGACCGGCCTCAAGGCGGTCGGCACCCCCGGCGCGGTCGCCCAGGTGCTCGCCGCGCTGATCGAGAACTCCCTGATGCACGGCGGCGGCACGGTCGCGGTGCGCACCCGCGTCACCGGCAACCAGGCCGTGGTCGAGGTCACCGACGAGGGCCCCGGAGTGCGGCCCGACCTGGGTGCGCGGATCTTCGAGCGGACCATCAGCGGCCGCAACTCCACGGGCATCGGCCTCGCGGTCGCCCGTGACCTGGCGGAGGCCGACGGGGGCCGCCTTGAGATGCTCCAGCAGCAGCCGGCCGTGTTCGCGCTCTTCCTCAGCCGCGAGGCGCGCGGGCACCGGGAGCCGGAGCGTACGACGACGATCCGCTGAGAAGCGGAAGCGGCCGGCCGGGCCCCGGGCGCGGCTGAGGGGCCCGCTCGGCGCGTGCGGTCAGCGGGGCGGGCCGCAGATCAGTCAGTGCGGGGGCCGGTCAGTGCTTGGCGGGGACGGCGGGCCGGGGATCGTCGAGAAACGATTCGGCCGTCTGTACTGCCTCCCGGGCCGGGAGGGCGCGGAACACCCAGGTGCGGTAGGACCAGAACCGGAACAGCGTGCCCAGCCCGATGCCGAGGAACTTGAAGAAGTTGTTCTGCCACGGGCTGTTCCACTCGAAGCCGTACGTGGCCACGTACAGGATGCCGTTCTCGATCACCGCGCCGACCACGCTGAACAGCAGGAACAGCGTGAGTTCACGGGCCCGGCCGCTCTTCTCGCGGTCCCGGTAGGCGAAGTAGCGGAAGCCCACGTAGTTGAACGCGATCGCGATCGCGGTGGCCAGCAGGCTGGCCCGCACCACCTGGAGGTCGGTGGCGTGCCGCAGCAGGTTGAAGGCGCCCATGTTCACGAGCACCCCGAGACCGCCCACGGCGCCGAATTTGGCGACCTCGCGGACGAGCAGTCGCAGTCGCGATGGCGACGCGCCCTGTGCACTCATGGTGATCGCCCAGCCCCGTCCGAGTCGGTGTGCTTTTCGTGCCAGTCAACCCGCCCATGCTAACCACCCCCCCTGTGCATTGCCCGTGGGCACCCGGATTCCGCGCACCGGAACCCGGCCCTGGAGGGCCCGCGGGGGTGGCGGATACCCTGGAGGCGTGACGTTCCCGGTAGTCGGCATGGTCGGCGGCGGTCAGCTCGCCCGCATGACCCACGAGGCGGGTATCCCCCTCGGCATCAGATTCAAGCTCCTCAGTGACACCCCGCAGGACTCGGCGGCCCAGGTGGTGAGCGAGGTCGTCGTCGGCGACTATCGCGACCTGGACACGCTGCGTGACTTCGCGCGCGGCTGTGACGTGATCACCTTCGATCACGAACACGTGCCGACCGAGCACCTGCGGGCCCTGGAAGCGGACGGCGTCGCCGTCCGACCGGGGCCCGACGCGTTGGTGCACGCCCACGACAAGGGGGTGATGCGCGCCCGGCTCAGTGCGATCGGCGCGCCCTGCCCCCGCCACCGCATCGTGGCCGACCCCGCGGACGTGAGCGCGTTCGCCGCGGAGGGCGACGGCTATCCCGTCATCCTCAAGACGGTGGTCGGCGGCTACGACGGCAAGGGCGTGTGGTTCGTACGCTCCGAGGCGGACGCGGCCGACGCCTTCAAGGCGGGCGTCGACGTCCTCGCCGAGGAGAAGGTGGACTTCGTACGGGAGCTGGCGGCCAACGTCGTGCGGTCCCCCAGCGACCAGGCCGTGGCCTACCCGGTCGTCGAGTCCCTCCAGGTCGACGGGGTCTGCGACACGGTGATCGCGCCCGCGCCCGACCTCGACGACGAGCTGGCGGGCGAGGCACAGCAGCTCGCCCTGCGCATCGCGTCCGAGCTCGGTGTCGTCGGCCACCTAGCGGTCGAGCTGTTCGAGGTCCGCGACGCCGACGGCGTGCCGGGCATCCTCGTCAACGAGCTGGCGATGCGCCCGCACAACTCCGGCCACTGGACCCAGGACGGCGCGATCACCTCGCAGTTCGCCAACCACGTCCGCGCCGTCCTCGACCTCCCCCTGGGCGACCCGCGCCCGCGGTCGAAGTGGACCGTGATGTGCAACGTGCTCGGCGGCGACTACCCGGACATGTACTACGCGTATCTGCACTGCATGGCCCGCGACCCGCAGCTCAAGATCCACATGTACGGCAAGGACGTGAAGCCGGGCCGCAAGGTGGGACACGTCAACACCTACGGCGACGATCTCGCGGAGGTCCGCGAGCGGGCCCGCCACGCAGCCGACTACCTCAGGGGAACGATCACCGAATGAGCACCACCAGCAACGCCGGTCCGGTCGTCGGCATCGTCATGGGCTCGGACTCCGACTGGCCGGTCATGGAGGCCGCGGCCAAGGCGCTGGACGAGTTCGAGATCCGCTACGAGGTCGACGTCGTCTCCGCGCACCGGATGCCGCGCGAGATGATCGCGTACGGCGAGGAGGCCGCGGGCCGCGGTCTGAAGGCGATCATCGCGGGCGCGGGCGGCGCCGCCCACCTGCCCGGCATGCTCGCCTCCGTGACCCCGCTCCCGGTCATCGGCGTCCCCGTCCCGCTCAAGTACCTGGACGGCATGGACTCGCTGCTCTCCATCGTGCAGATGCCGGCGGGCGTGCCGGTCGCGACCGTCTCGGTCGGCGGGGCGCGCAACGCGGGGCTCCTCGCGGCCCGCATCCTGGCCACCCAGGATCCCGAACTCCTCGCCCGGATGCGGGAGTTCCAGCAGGAGCTGAACGACCAGGCCACCGAGAAGGGCAAGCGGCTGCGGGCGAAGGTCGAGGGTTCGGGCGCCTTCGGATTCGGAAAGTGAGTCCCATGACACCGAAGACACCTGCCGCGCCCCACCTCGACGAAGCCCGCGCGCTGCTCGCCGCGCACCCCGTGGTCGACGGCCACAACGACCTGCCCTGGGCCCTGCGCGCCAAGGCCCGCTACGACCTGGACCGCTGCGACCTGGCGACCGACCTGACCGGCCGCACCCACACCGACCTCAAGCGGCTGCGGGCCGGCGGGGTCGGGGCGCAGTTCTGGTCCGTCTACGTGCGGACCGATCTGGCGGGCGACGAGGCGGTCAGCGCGACCCTGGAGCAGATCGACTGCGTCGACCAGATGCTGGCGCGCTACCCCGGCGACCTGGCGCCCGCACGGACGGCGGACGACATGGAGAAGGCCCGCGCCGAGGGCCGCATCGCCTCGCTCAAGGGCGCCGAGGGCGGCCACTCGATCAACAACTCCCTCGCCACGCTGCGCGCGCTGCACGCGCTCGGCGTGCGGTACATGACCCTGACCCACAACGACAACCTCGCCTGGGCGGACTCGGCGACGGACGAGCCGAACGTGGGCGGGCTCTCGCCGTTCGGGCACGAGGTCGTGCGCGAGATGAACCGCGTGGGCATGCTGGTGGACCTCTCGCACGTGGCGGCGACGACGATGCGGGACGCTCTGTCGACGTCGGTGGCCCCGGTGATCTTCTCCCACTCCTCCGCGCGGGCGATCTGCGACCATCCGCGCAACATCCCGGACGACGTGCTGGCCCAGCTGCCCGGGAACGGCGGCGTGGCGATGGCGACCTTCGTGCCGAAGTTCATCCTGCCGGCGGCGGTGGCGTGGACGCAGTCGGCGGACGAGAACCTGCGGGCGCACGGGCTGCACCACCTGGACACCTCGCCCGAGGCGATGAAGCTGCACGAGGCGTTCGAGGCGGCGAATCCGCGGCCGATCGCCACGGCCGCGACCGTGGCGGACCACCTCGACCACATGCGGGAGGTCGCGGGCGTCGACCACATCGGAATCGGCGGCGACTTCGACGGCACGGCCTTCACCCCGGCCGGCCTGGACGACGTCTCGGGCTACCCGAACCTGGTGGCCGAGCTCCTCTCCCGTCGCTGGTCCCCCGCGGACCTGGCGAAGCTGACGTGGTCCAACGCGGTACGGGTCCTGCGCGACGCGGAGTCGGTCGCGGCGGACCTGTCCGCCCGCCGCGGCCCCTCCAACGCGACCCTGGGGGACCTGGACGGCTAGCCCTCGGGTGCCGTGCCGTGCCGTGCCTTGCGGCGCGGGTCGGCTTCGCCGGGGGTGCGGTGAGGTGCGGGCCGGCTCCGCCGGGGTGCGGTGAGGTGCGGGCCCGTTCCGCCGAGGCGATTGCGCAGTTCCCCGCGCCCCCAACCCCCTTTTCGGCCTCGGACCGTGTGTGGCTGGTCGCGCAGTTCCCCGCGCCCCAAAAGCCTCGGTGCTGGCCGGCAGAGGCATCTTCAGCCCGTCCGGCGATTGAGGACGAGCGCCGTTCAGGCGCGAACGGGGTCTGGGGCGGAGCCCCAGGGTCACTTCAACCCCCGGAGGGTCTAGGGAAGGGGCGGGGTGGGGAATCTCCCGGGGTCTGGGGCGGAGCCCCAGGGGCTGCGAGGTGAGGGGCCGGCAGGGTTTGGGGGCGGAGCCCCCGGGGTCCCCCGAACGCGCCGTCCGCCGTGACCCGCCCGCCCCGCCGTGACACCGTGGCCGTACTGCCGTCACCGCCGAAACCGGGAGCCCGTCATGGCAGATCTGCAGGACGACCCCCAGAACACCTCGGCGGTCGGCGAACTCGACCCGCCCCCCTCCGCGCCCCAGGACCCGGACGACGCCCCGGACACCGCCCCGGACACCGGCGACGACCGCCTCGACCGCGCCCGCGACCTGCTCGCCGCGCACCCCGTGGCGGACGGGCACAACACCCTGGCGAAGGCCCTCGCGCAGGCTCCCTGGCACGACCTGGAGGTCGGGGAGAGCTCGCTCGACACCGACCTGCCCCGGCTCCGGGCCGGCGGTGTCGGCGCGCAGTTCTGGGCGCTGACCTCCGACCCCGGCTGCCCCGACCCGGCCGGCGCCACCCTGGAACGGCTCGACCGGATCCGTACCCTGGTCGCCGCCTCCCCCGAGTGGCTGCGCCTCGCGCTGACCGCCGGAGACCTGGCCGACGCCCGCAACTGCGGCCGCATCGCCTCGTTCCTCGGCCCCGTCGCGGCCCACGCCCTCGGCAACTCCCTCGGCACCCTGCGGGCGTACCACGTCCTGGGCGTGCGGGCCCTGGCCCTGACCCCGGGCACTCCCTGGACCGAGCCGGGCCTGAGCCGCTTCGGCCTGGAGGTGGTGCGCGAGTCGAACCGGCTGGGGATACTGCTCGACCTCTCCGGCGCCGCCCCCGCCACCTGGCGCCGCACGCTGGACGCCTCGAAGGCGCCCGCGCTGCTGTCGCGTTCGGCGGCGGCCTCACTCACCCAGCACCCCCTGAACGCCTCCGACGACCTGTTGAAGGCGCTGGGCCGGCAGGGCGGGGTCTGTCTGGTGAGCTTCGCCCCGGAGCAGATCGAGCGGGGCGGCACGGGCGTCTCCGTACGCGATGTGGCGGACCACATCGAGCGGGTGCGCGAGGTGGCCGGGCCGACCCACGTGGGGCTCTCGGGGACGTACGGGCTGATCACCGGTGCGCCGCGGACCACCGGCCTGGAGGACGCCTCCTGCTATCCCACCCTGATCGCCGAGCTCCTCGACCGGGGCTGGACCGATTCCGAGGTCGCCGCGCTGACCTGGGAGAACCTCGCCCGGGTGATCCGGGACGTGGAGTTCACGGCCCGGGCGACCGCCCCTCGCAGGGCCGCGTCGAGCGCGACCATCGAGGACCTCGACGGGGTGTAGGCGCGGGCCTCAGGCGCGCGGGCGGCCCATCGCGCGGTAGGTCCAGCCCGCGTCCCGCCACTTGGCCGGGTCGAGCGCGTTGCGCCCGTCCAGGATGATCCGGGTGGCAGCGGCCCCGGCCAGCTCGGCCGGGTCGAGCTCGCGGAACTCGCGCCACTCGGTGAGGTGCAGCACGACGTCGGCGCCGCGTACCGCGTCGAGGGCGGTCGGCGCGTAGCCGAGCGTGGGGAAGAGGCGGCGGGCGTTGTCCATGCCCTTCGGGTCGTACACCGTGACCTGGCCGCCCTGGAGGTGGATCTGCCCGGCGACGTTCAGCGCGGGGGAGTCCCGTACGTCGTCGGAGTCGGGCTTGAAGGTGGCGCCGAGCACCGCGACCCGCTTGCCGAGGAAGGTCTCGCCGCCCACCGCCTCGCGGGCCAGCTCCACCATGTGGCCGCGGCGGCGCATGTTGACCGAGTCGACCTCGCGCAGGAACGTCAGCGCCTGGTCGGCGCCGAGTTCGCCGGCCCGGGCCATGAACGCCCGGATGTCCTTGGGCAGGCAGCCGCCGCCGAAGCCGATGCCGGCCCGCAGGAACTTCTTGCCGATCCGCTCGTCGTGGCCGATGGCCTCGGCCAGCTTCACCACGTCGCCGTCGGCGGCCTCGCACACCTCGGCCATGGCGTTGATGAACGAGATCTTGGTGGCGAGGAAGGAGTTGGCGGCGGTCTTGACCAGTTCGGCCGTCGGGAAGTCGGTCACCACGAACGGCGAGCCCTCGCCGATGGGGCCCGCGTACACCTCGCGCAGCAGCTTCTCGGCCCGCTCGCTCTCCACGCCGACCACGAGCCGGTCCGGGTGCAGGGTGTCATCGACGGCGAAGCCCTCGCGCAGGAACTCCGGGTTCCACGCCAGCTCCACGCCCTCGGGCAGGATCTCGGCGAGCCGGGCCGCCGAGCCGACCGGCACGGTGGACTTGCCGACGACCAGCGCGCCCTCGCGCAGATGCGGGGCGAGCGAGCCGAAGGCGGCGTCGACGTAGCTCATGTCACAGGCGTACTCGCCGTGCTTCTGCGGGGTGTTCACACACACGAAGTGGATGTCGCCGAACGCGCCGACCTCCTCCCAGGAGGTGGTGAAGCGCAACCGCCCGCTCGCGCCCTCGATGCCCTGGACGTGCTTGCGGAGCAGCTCCTCCAGGCCGGGCTCGTACATCGGCACGCGGCCCTGGCCCAGCATCTCGATCTTCTCCGGGACCACGTCCAGGCCGAGCACCTCGAATCCCAGCTCCGCCATCGCCGCGGCATGGGTGGCTCCGAGGTATCCGGTGCCGATCACGGTGATCTTGAGGGCCATGCGGTGCTCCTGGAAGTACGGGCTCGGGAGGCGGGCTCGGGAGGCGGGGCTCGGGCATACGGGCGACAAACGCGCTGCCCGAGCATAGTCGGGCCCGGGCGGGGCCCCTTTTTCGGGCTGTCGCCAAGCTCACGTATGCCTGCGGCCGTATTGGCCCCTAAAATTAGGTTACTTAACGGTAGTTAGCGTCCCTTGGGGAGTGAGAGACCTTGGCCGGAACGGCTGGAAACGCAGGAAACGCAGGGTTCGACCTGTACCGCCCGTCCGAGGAGCACGACATGCTCCGCGACGCCATCCGCTCGCTCTCCGAGGCCAAGATCGGCCCGTACGCGGCCGAGGTCGACGAGCAGGCCCGCTTCCCCCGGGAGGCGCTCGACGCGCTGGTCGCCAACGACCTGCACGCCGTGCACGTGCCGGAGGAGTACGGCGGCGCCGGCGCCGACGCGCTCGCGACCGTCATCGTGATCGAGGAGGTGGCGCGGGTCTGCGCCTCCTCCTCCCTCATCCCGGCCGTCAACAAGCTGGGCTCGCTGCCGGTGATCCTCTCCGGCTCCGAGGAGCTGAAGAAGAAGTACCTGGGCCCGCTCGCCAAGGGCGAGGGCATGTTCTCGTACTGCCTCTCCGAGCCGGACGCCGGTTCGGACGCGGCCGGGATGAAGACGAAGGCCGTCCGGGACGGGGACTTCTGGGTCCTCAACGGCGTGAAGCGCTGGATCACCAACGCCGGTGAGAGCGAGTACTACACGGTCATGGCCGTGACCGACCCCGAGAAGCGCTCGAAGGGCATCAGCGCCTTCGTCGTGGAGAAGTCGGACGAGGGCGTCTCCTTCGGCGCCCCCGAGAAGAAGCTCGGCATCAAGGGCTCCCCGACCCGCGAGGTCTACCTCGACAACGTCCGCATCCCCGCCGACCGCATGATCGGCGAGGAGGGCACCGGCTTCGCGACCGCCATGAAGACCCTGGACCACACCCGCATCACCATCGCGGCCCAGGCCCTCGGCATCGCGCAGGGCGCCCTCGACTACGCCAAGGGCTACGTCCAGGAGCGCAAGCAGTTCGGCAAGGCGATCGCCGACTTCCAGGGCATCCAGTTCATGCTGGCCGACATGGCCATGAAGCTGGAGGCCGCCCGCCAGCTCACCTACTCGGCCGCCGCCAAGTCCGAGCGCCTCGACTCCGACCTGACGTTCTTCGGCGCCGCCGCCAAGTGCTTCGCCTCCGACGTCGCCATGGAGATCACCACCGACGCCGTCCAGCTCCTCGGCGGCTACGGCTACACCCGCGACTACCCGGTCGAGCGCATGATGCGCGACGCCAAGATCACCCAGATCTACGAGGGCACGAACCAGGTCCAGCGGATCGTGATGTCCCGCAACCTGCCGTAGCGGCAAGGCAGTTGAAAGGGCCCGCCCCCGGGTGAACCGGGGGCGGGCCCTTTCGCGCGGCGGTGACGGAAGCCGCCGCTACTTCACCGTCACCTTGTCGTCGTTCTTCAGCTCGTTCACCAGCTGCGTGACCTTCGGCTTGTCCCACAGCAGTGAGGTCTGGGGGCCGTCGCCCGCGACCGGCATGTTCATCGAGAGGCCGTCGCCGCCGGTGATGCCCTTCATCGCCCAGAACATCGAGCCCAGGTCGAACAGGCTCATGTCCTTGTCGACGATCAAGGTGTCCAGGCCGGCGCCCATCACCGGGTACAGCTTGAACGGGTTGAGGATCGTCGTCGGGGTCGCGGTCTGGCTGGCGAGCGCGGAAAGGAACTTCTGCTGGTTCTTCGTGCGCTCCAGGTCACCGGCGGCATATCCGTGCCGGTTGCGGACGAAGGCCAGGGCCTGCTGGCCGTCGAGGGTCTGCTTGCCCTTCTTGAAGTCCGCGCCGGAGTCCTTGTCCTTGATGTCCTGCGGGATGTCGAGCTCGACCCCGCCGACCGCGTCCACGATGTTGGCGAACCCGGCGAAGCCGATCTCCGCGTAGTGGTCGATGTGCAGGCCGGTGTTGGCCTCGATGGTGCGCACGAGCAGCTCGGGGCCGTCGATGGAGAAGGCCGCGTTCAGCTTGTTCTTGCCCGGGGACGGGAACGCCTTGCCGGACTGGGAGCCCTTGAAGCTGGGGATCGTCACCCACGAGTCGCGTGGCAGCGAGACCATCGTGTTCCCGTTGTCGCCGACGTGCAGCAGGATCATCGAGTCCGTGCGCTTGCCGTCGGCCGAGCCGGTGTGCAGCTTCTTCTTCTCGTCGGCGGACATGCCGTCCCGGGAGTCGGAGCCGACGATGAGGTAGTTGGTGCCCTTGCCCGTGTCCGGCCGGTCGATGACCTTGGACAGGTCGACCTCGCGGCGCACCTTGCCGTCCGCCCAGAAGTACGTGGCGACCGAGGTGACCAGGAGCACGGCGACCAGGGCCAGCGCCCCGACGGTGATGCGCTTGCGCCAGTTCGGCGCCGCGCCGGGCCGCCGGGCGCCGCGCCGCGGGCCCTGGGGGCCACCCGGGCCGCCGGGTCCGGCCGGGCCGCGGCCGGCGGGGCTGCCGTAGACATGGCCCTCGCTGTAGCCGCTGTCGTACGAGCCCTGGCCGGGCACGCCCGGGGCGTAGCCGGGCTGCTGTCCGTAGCCGTCGTCGTACGCGGGCTGCTGCTGGGGGACGGGCCGCTGCACGTGCCGCATCCGGCGGGCGCCCTCGGGCTGCGCGGCGGAGCTGCCGCGGCCGTAGGCGTCCTCACCGTTTCCGCGGGCGTTGCCATTGCGGGCGTCGGGCCATTCGTTCATGCGGACCAGCATGCACGGCGGCCCCCGGCGCCCGACAGGGCAGGGGGTATTTCGGAGCAGGGCTGTTGCACAGCTGATGCAATGAGCCGGAAATCGTACGGCGCCTAAAGTAGAACGCATGACTGATCTTCCGGGCAAGCCGACCTCGGCCTCCCGAACCACCCTGAGCCACATCATGACCGGCCACGACACCAACCTCCTGGGCACGGTGCACGGCGGCGTGATCATGAAGCTGGTGGACGACGCGGCGGGCGCGGTCGCCGGACGGCACTCGGGTGGTCCGGCGGTCACCGCGTCGATGGACGAGATGGCGTTCCTCATGCCGGTCAGGGTCGGGGACCTGGTGCATGTGAAGGCCCAGGTCAACTGGACCGGCCGGTCCTCCATGGAGGTCGGCGTACGGGTCCTGGCCGAGCGCTGGAACGAGTCCACCCCGGCCCAGCAGGTGGGCTCCGCCTACCTCGTCTTCGCGGCCGTCGACGCCGACGGCAAGCCCCGCCCGGTGCCGCCGGTGATCCCGGAGACCGAGCGCGACGAGCGCCGCTACCAGGAGGCCCAGATCCGCCGGACCCACCGGCTCGCCCGGCGCCGCGCGATCATGGACCTGCGCGAGAAGCGCGCCGCGGAGGGCCTGGACGACTGACCCGCCCGGAGCCGGGGGGGGCATCGGCCTGCCCTTGATCTGCCCGTACCCGCAGGTCAGGGGCAGACCACCCGGTCGCCGGTGACCGTGCCGAAGTCGCCCTGCGGCTGCTCCTCGGCGCGTACCGGCACGACGTCCTTGAAGTCGGCGCCCGCCGTCACCTTCATCGTGGCGCCGAGCCCCTTGACCGCGCGCAGCTCGCTGCCCGGCAGGGCGAGCGCGAGGGACTTCGCCGAGCGGTCCCAGCGCGGGTCGTACTCGATCAGGGTGCGGCGCATGTCGAGGTTGGCGCTTGCCCGGGGCGCGCCGGTGGTCTTGAAGCCGGTGGCGTGCAGCGCGTCGTCCACCCGGCGGCCGAGCCCGTCGGTGCGGGTCCCGTTGAAGACCTGCACCTTGATCTGGTCCGGGGCGACCTCGACGATCGAGCCCGGCGCCTTCTGCGGCTCCGGCGGCTTCGCGTCCTTGGCGGCCGGTTTCGGGGCGGGCTTCGGCGGGGTGTGCGGGGCCAGCGGCTGGTCGTCGTGGAGCAGCTGGAACAGCTTCTTGGACTTCGCCTCGTCCCACTTCACGGTCGAGCCGATGCCCTTGATCTGCACGCCGAGCTGCCCGAGCGGCACCGTGGTGAAGTCCGACGACGAGGGCGTGAAGCCCTTCATCGCGGCGGTGAAGCTCAGCATCTCCTCGACCCCGAATCCCTCGTCGGCCCGTACCGAGGAGAGCAGGGACTGGGCGACCTCGCGGAACTTCACCGGGTTCAGGAGCACCCCGTTGCTCGTCGCCTTCGCCAGGAGCGCGGCGAGGAAGCGCTGCTGGCGCTGCATCCTGCCGAGGTCGGCGGAGCCGTCGGTGTGCCGGGAGCGGACGTACTGGAGCGCCTCGCCGCCGCCCAGCTGGTGGGTGCCGGCCGTCAGGTCGAGGCCGGTGTAGGAGTCCTTCATGGGGCGTGCCGTGCAGATCTGTACGCCGCCGACCACGTCGACCGTCTTCATGAAACTGGTGAAGTCGACCTCCAGATAGTGGTCGATCTTCAGGCCCGTCATGTTCTCGACGGTGCGCACGGTGAGCGAGGGCCCGCCCTCGGCGTAGGCCGCGTTCAGCTTCACCGGGTGCTGGGGGTGGTGCTGGCCGGTGGCCGCGTCGGTGTGCTCGGGGACCTCGGCGTAGGAGTCGCGCGGCAGGCTCACCACACTGACCCGGTCCCGGTCCGCCGACACGTGCACCATCATGATCGTGTCGGTGCAGTGGCAGGGGGCCCCGCCGAGCCGGTACTTCTGCTTCTCCTCGGGCGTGATCTTGTCCCGCCCGTCGGTGCCGACCAGCAGGATGTTGGTGCCGCGGCTGCCCTGCGGCCGGTTCTTCATGTCCCGGAACGGGTCCACCCGGCCGATCCCGCCGTCCAGGCTGGTCACCACCGCATGGCCGACCCCGCCCGCGCCGAGCACCAGGACGGACAGGGTGGTCGCGAGCCGCATGCCCCAGCGGGGGCGCTCGTCCTGCTGTCTGCTGCGGGGCTTTCCGGGTCGTACGGGGCGCGGGCGGGGCGGCGTGGGCACGGGGACCTCCGCGGGTGCGACAGGGGGATCTTGAGCACCGTAGGCCCATACGATCAGCTACCCCGTGCACCGCCCGGCCGCCGCGCGACCTTGTCCCCCGTTCGCGGTAACGTGACCACCGATGAACGCCACGCCTGCTGTTTCCGTGATCATGCCGGTTCTCAATGAGGAGCGGCATCTGCGCAACTCGGTCCGTCACATCCTGGAGCAGGAGTACGAGGGCGAGATGGAGGTGGTGATCGCGCTCGGCCCGTCCACGGACCGCACCGACGAGATCGCCGCCGAGCTGGTGCGCGAAGACCCCCGCGTCCACACCGTGCCCAACCCCACCGGGCGCACGCCCGCGGCCCTGAACGCAGCCATCGCGGCCTCCCGCCACCCGATCGTGGTGCGCGTCGACGGCCACGGGATGCTGTCGCAGAACTACATCGCCACCGCCGTGCGCCTCCTGGAGGAGACCGGGGCGATGAACGTCGGCGGCATCATGCACGCCGAGGGCGAGAACGCCTGGGAGGACGCGGTCGCCGCCGCGATGACCTCGAAGATCGGCGTCGGCAACGCGGCTTTCCACACCGGAGGCGCCGCCGGACCCGCCGAAACCGTGTATCTGGGTGTCTTCCGCCGCGAGGCCCTGGAGCAACAGGGCGGCTACAACGTGGAGTTCATCCGTGCCCAGGACTGGGAGCTGAACTTCCGGATCAGGGAGGCCGGCGGCCTCATCTGGTTCTCGCCCGAGCTCAAGGTCCAGTACCGGCCGCGCCCTTCGGTGAAGGCGCTCGCCAAGCAGTACAAGGACTACGGGCGTTGGCGCCATGTGGTGGCCCGCTATCACGAGGGCTCCATCAACCTGCGCTATCTGGCGCCGCCGACCGCCGTCTGCGCGATCGCCGCGGGCATCGTGGTGGGCGCGCTGCTCACGCCGTGGGGGTTCGTGGTTCCGGCCGGATACCTGGCCGCGATCGCCGCGGGCTCGCTGCCGGCCGGCAAGGGGCTCTCGCTCAAGGCCCGCGCACAGATCCCGGTGGCCCTGGCCACCATGCACATGTCGTGGGGCTTCGGCTTCCTCACCAGCCCGAAGGCGCTGGCCCGCAAGGTCATCGCGAGCCGCCGCCCGGCCGTGCGGACCACGTCCGTCTGATCCGTAGGAACAACCCGTACGAACGAGCGGACAAAGGGGCGCCCGGTGCTTGAAAGCACCGGGCGCCCCGTTGTGTGTGCGGGCCCGCGGGCGGGCCCGGCGGCCGGTCAGAAGCGGTAGGGCGCGTAGACCTCCATGCAGGCGCCCTTGTCGGCGCCGTTGACCGCCTCGGTGCCCTTGAGCGGGTCGGCGGCCTTCGGGTCCTGCTTGGGGTAGCTGGTCCCGGTGCGCCAGTCGCCGCCGACCACCAGGGTCAGGCCCTTGACGTCGGAGGCCTTGACCGCGCTCGCGGGCAGGCCGAGCGCGGTCGCGACCGACTCCGCGTCCGACTTGCCCTGGGCGCCGGCGCCCTTGGGATAGTCGACCTCGCTGGTCGAAGCCGGGTCGCTGGTGCCCGTCGCGGCCTTCGTGAAGCCCTTGGCCTTGAGGGCGTCGACGACCTCGGTGGCCCGGCCCCTGACCGCCGCGCGGCCGTCGGTGCCGGTGCCGTTGACCACGCTCACCGCGAGCGAGCCGGGGGCCGCGGCGGCCGGGCCCTTGGCGGGCGGGGCGGCGGGCTTGCCGTCGTCCTTGCCGTCCAGCGGCTTGTCGTCGCGCAGCAGCGCCCACAGCGCGTCGGCCTTGGCCTTGTCCGGGATCACATGGGCATCCGGGTCCTTGGGGTCGGGCAGCCTCGGCATGGTCAGCATGTTGATGCGGTCCATGGGGATGTCCTTGAGTTCCATGCCCAGGTCGAACAGCTTCTTGACGGTGCCGAGTTCCGAGGAGACCTGGAGCGACTTGGTCGCCGTCTCGGCGATGTCCATCAGCCGGCCCGTGTCGGTGAACGCGTTCTGGTCCTTGAGGTTGCGGATCACCGAGTTCATGTACATGTGCTGGGCCTCGGAGCGGCCGATGTCACTGCCGAAGGCGTGCCGGGTGCGCAGCCATTGCAGGGCCTGCTCGCCCTTCACCGTGTGGTTGCCCGCGGTGAGGTGCAGATGCGAGCCGCCGGGCTGGGCCCTGGTGGGGTGGTCGTCGATGTTCTGCTTCACACAGACGTCCGCGCCGCCCACCGCGTCCGAGATGGCCACGACACCGGCGAAGTCGACCATCATCCAGTGGTCGATGTAGATGCCGGTCAGCTTCTCCCAGGTGTCCAGGACGCAGCCCGCGCCGCCGCGCCCGAGCGCCTCGTTGATGATGGCGTTGGTGGGCGGATTGACCTTGTTCTTCGTGGTGTCCTTGCACTCGGGCACGTCCACCCGGGTGTCGCGCGGGATGCTCACGACCGAGGCGTTCTTGCGGTCGGCGGAGACGTGCAGCAGCATCTGCACGTCCGCGTGCGGATCGCCGCCGCGGTCCTGCTTGGCGCCGCCGAGCGCGACGTTCTCGTCGGAGTTCCGGCTGTCGGAGCCGATCAGGAGGATGTTCAGCGGGGTCTGGCCCTGGGCGTTGGGCGCGGCCTTCTTGGCGTCGCTGCCGCCCGCACTGCGGTCGCCCTTGCGGATGTTGGCGTTGAGGTGCTGGTAGTAGAGGTATCCGGCGCCGGCCGTCCCGAGTATGAGGAACGCGAGTGCGACCGCGGTCCACTTGAGTATCCGGTGCTTGCGGTTCTTGCCGCGTCTGCGCGACCCGCCCCGGCGGCGCCCGCCGGAACCCTGCTCCCCGGAAGCCGCGCCGCCGGAACCCGCGTCACCGGGACCCGCGTCACCGGGACCCGCGTCACCGGAGCCCGGCCCGCCGGGATCCGCCGAGCCCCGGGGCGTGCCGGAGCCGCCCGGCGCGGCCGGCTGCCCGGGCACGGCGGGGCCGCCGCCCCCCTCTGCGCTGCCGGACGCGTCGTCCCCGTACAGGCTCTCGTCCCAGCCGAGTTCGCCCGCGCGTTCCACGCGTCCGTGCGTCCCCTCCCCGCGCACGCTGTTTCCGCCCACCCCGATACCCCCCTGTTGTTCAGACTCCCCCTGAGGCCCGGTCGGGCCGTGAGTCTGCTATTTGGCGCACACCGACTTGTCGGCTTCGACCTTCTGGATGCCTTCCGGGGCCTTGGCCGGAGCGCCGATGGGTGTTCCCACCTGCTTGAAGTCGGGCCCGAGGGTCAGCACCATCGCCTCCTTGCCCACCGCGTCCTTCGTGCCCGGCTTCAGGGCCGAGGCGGGCAGGCCGAGCAGATCCGCGAGCTTGCGGGCCTGGTCGGCCTGGTTCGGCGCGTACGCCAGGACCGTGTCGGGCACCTTCTGCGGCGCGTTGGAGCCGTTGCTCGACTTGAGCACGCCCTGCTGGTTCTGGAGCCAGGTGACCATGAGGCCCGCGGAGCCCGCCGCGGCGCCGCCGTTGAGCACGGTGACCCGTACGTCCGAGGCCTTCGCGCGGGGGCCGTTGAGGCGGGCGGCCTGCTCGGCGTCGGCCGCGCTCTTGGACGCCGCCTCCTTCTTCTTCACCTCGGTGAGCGAGGTGTCGGCGCGCATCATCGCGAACAGCGCCTCGGACTTCGTCGGGTCGGGCACGACCGTGACGTGGTGCTTGCCCTCGGCCGGGTTGTCGATGACCGGCAGCGTGGCGAAGGTGATGTTCTTGGCGTCGATCTTGCCGAGGACCTGGGCGAGGTCGGTCAGCTTCTTGATACTGCCTATCCCCGAGTCGACCGTGAGCGCCTTGGTCGCCGCGTCCGCGAGCCCGTACATCTTGGTCGGGCTGCCCAGCGTGTCGTCCGACTTCATCTGCCGGATCATCGAGCCGATGAACTGCTGCTGCTGCTTGATCCGGTCGAGGTCGCTCTCGTTGCCGAAGCTGTGCCGGGTCCTGACGAACGCCAGCGCCTGCTCGCCCTTCACGACGCTCTGACCGGCCGGCAGCTTCAGATGCGACTTGGGGTCGTTGACCGGCTTCTCCAGGCAGACCTTGACGCCGCCGACGGCGGAGGACAGCTGCTTGACGGCGTTGAAGTCGGCCATCATGAAGTGGTCGACGGTGAGCCCGGTGAGCTGCTTGACGGTACGCATCGTGCAGCCCGGGTCACGGCCCTCCTGGCCCAGGCTGGTGTTGAACCGTACGTTCTTCTCGCCCGGCACCGTCTTGGTGGTGCCGTCCTTCTGCTTGGTCGGGCAGGCCGGGATGTCGGTGATCATGTCGCGGGGGATGGACATCGCGGTCGCGTTGGTCCGGTCCGCCGAGACATGGAAGAGGATGTTGGTGTCGGCGTGGCCTTCGCTGCCCGCGTCGCCGTAGCCCTCGTTGCCCGCGCCGGTGCGCTTGTCGGTGCCGATGACCAGGATGTTGAACGCTCCGTCGGGCACCGAGCTCTTGCTGCCCGCGTCACCGACGTCGACGGTGTTGATGTTGCCGTTGAAGTGCTGGTAGAGCCAGTACGCGCCCCCCGCGCCGACGACGAGGACGAAGCCCATCACGCCGCCCGTCCACAGCAGCACCTTCTTCTTGCGGGCCGCCTTCGGCTTGCGCTTGCGGCGGCCCTGGGCGTCGGGGGACTCCCCGGCGGGGGCCTTGCCGGCCCGGCGGTTGCGCTGCCCGGGCACCTCGCGGCGTCCGGAAGGTTCCGACTGCTCGGTCTTTCTGGTCGAAGTCCGACCCGAGGACGACCGGCCGGGACCGGAATTCGACTGCGTTCCGGAAGGATTCAGTCGCAATTCGTAAGTGCCGGTTTCCGGGTTGAGGACCCACTGGTCTGCTGGGTCGACATCATCGGCCCGCCCACGGCTCTGCGCATCCACGGTTGCTTCTGTCCTCCGTCGGTGCCGAGTCGCTTCCCCCAAAGCGCTCAATCGTTCGCTCCTGCAGTGCACGGCCCGTCGGCCGGTAGCACCGGATCGCGTCACACTATCTGGCCAGTTCGGCCGTGAGCGACGGCCGTGACAAATTGCACGCCCTTTATAACCGGGCATTTGGCACCAATTCGTTGACGGGCACGCGGAATTCACAGGTCTCCCACCTGCGCGCCGCCTAGCCGCACATGCCCGAGGCGGCATCCGTACCCGAGTAGACGGGGGGAGCCGAGGGGCTGGACGAGGGGTCCGGATCGTCCGGCTTGTCGTCCTGGCCGTCTCCCTTCTTCGTCCCTTCCTTCGCCTTCTCCTTGGCCTTCTCCACGTCGGTCGCGGCCGCCACCTTGATCGGCTGGTCGTCGCGCACCTGCTTGAAGAGCCGGTCCGCGTCCGGCTGTACGAGCTCGTCGCGGTTGCCGTCGTAGGCATAAGGCTGTCGCGGAACGGTCAAAAAGCGGATGTTCTCGGTCGGAATATCACGCATCGAGCGCACCAGGTCGTACAGGTCCCCGAGGGTGTTGAGCCCGGGGTCGGTGGTCAGCGACTTGGTCGCCGCGTCCAGAACCGGATAGAGGCGGGCCGGGTTGAGCAACACCCCGTTGCTCTGCACCTTCTTCATCAGCGAACCGAGGAACTGCTGCTGCCGGTCCATGCGTTGGGTGTCGCTGCCGTCCCCGAAGCCGTGCCGGGAGCGTACGAAGCCGAGCGCCTGCTCGCCGTGCAGGGTCTGGCGTCCGGCCGGGAGCTTCAGGTGGGCCTGGCGGTCGTCGACCGGGTCCTTCAGACAGACCTCGACGCCGTCCACCGCGTCGACCATGTCCTTGAACCCGTTGAAGTCGACGACGATGTGGTGGTCGATGCGCACCCCGGTCATCTTCTCGACCGTACGGATCGTGCAGGCGGCGCCACCGATCTCGAACGCCGAGTTGAACTGGGCGAATTGGGCCTTGGTGCTGCCGCCGTCCGGCCGGCCGCAGGCGGGGATGTCCGCCATGAGGTCGCGCGGCAGCGAGACGGCGGTGGCACTGCGCCGGTCGGCCGCGAGGTGCAGCAGGATCGTGGTGTCCGAGCGCTGGCTGCCGCCGTCGTCCCTGCCGTAGGCGGAGTTGTTGCCCGCGCGCGAGTCCGAGCCGATGAGCAGCAGGTTCTGCGCGTCGTGCACGACGGCGGCGGGCCGGTCGTGCTCGTACTTGTCCAGCTCGTGCGCGGCCGTGGTGTCCGTCTGGATGTTGCCGTCGAGCTTCCGGTAGAACCACCAGCCGGTCCCGGCCGCCGCGAGGACGACGACGGAGACGCCCAGCGCGGTCCAACGCAGCCAGTGGCGACGGCCCTTGGCGTCAGCGGCGGGGGAGCCGGCGTCCTCGCCGGGGGCGCCGGTCCCGTCGGCGGTGCTGGTCCCGGCGTTCTCCGTACGCTCCGTGCGCTCTGCGCGCTCTGTACTCTCGCCGCTCTCGCCGCTCTCGCCGCTCTCGCCGCTCTCGCCGCTCTCGCCGCTCTCGCTGGTCCCGCCGGTCACGTCGGCCGGGCCGGGCTCGCCCGCCGCCTCGGTCTGCCCGGTCGCGGCTCCGTCGGCCGGCGGTGGCTGCTCGGCCCCGGCCGGCTCCTCCGGTTCGGGGGGCGTGCCAG
This sequence comes from Streptomyces sp. CB01201, assembly GCF_002803085.1. GTDB lineage: Bacteria > Actinomycetota > Actinomycetes > Streptomycetales > Streptomycetaceae > Streptomyces > Streptomyces hundungensis. Next base: position 748,702 of record NZ_NNBJ01000002.1, read on the forward strand.
CACTGTCGGTCACGTCGGCGTCCATCCTCACGGGCCATCACGGGAGTCGGCGGGCGCATCGCGCCGCCGGGCACCCCGGTAGACGGCCGAATCGCACGCATGGTTGTGCGTACGGTCGATCATCTACCGCGGGTGCCGCCGGAGCCCGGGGGCCGGGCCCGGGGTGGGGCCACAAGGGTGGAGATCGGTGCGGGGGCCGTGCGGAATCACGGGCCCCGCGATCACAGCGCGCGGTGGGTGACCCGCTCGCTCTCGGCCCGCTTCTCCAGCCCGCCATCGGCCAGTTGGGCCAGGTTGCGGCACAGGACCACCGAGCCGCCGGAAGCGAGCGGGGCGTACAGACCGTTCGCCAGACCCGCCCAGCCGTCGTACCCGAGGGCCGAAAGGAGCCGTGAACCGGAGCCGAGTCCGAGCTCCGCGGCCTCGGCGCGGGCCCGGGCCACGAGCTCGGCGGCGCTCAGCTCCTCGCCGTCCACGGCGAGCGCGGGGCCGTCCGGGTCGACGGGTGAGAACGGCGCGAAACGGTCGCCCTGGCTCGGCACCTCGACGGCGTAGTCGGCGAACCCGGCGGGCGGCTGCGGGAAGCGGCCGCCGAGCGGGCGCAGCGCGAGCGCCACCCGCTCACCACTACAAGCGCGGGCCTGCTCCAGGGTGTCGGGGCCGCTGACGACCAGGTCGGCCGCGGCCGGGTCGCCGCCGATCTCCACGGTCACGCCCACCGAGTGGCAGGCCATCAGCCACACGGCGCTCTGCCAGTGCGCGGGGAGCAGCAGCGCGAGCCGGTCGCCGGGCTCGGCGGCGAGATCGCCCTGGAGCAGATTCGCGGTCTTGGCCACCCAATTGGCGAAGGTGGCGACGGACAGTTCCACGCGCTCGCCCGTGGCGTCGTCGTAGAACGTGATGAGGGGGCGGCCCGGGTCCGCGGCGAGCGCGGATCGCAGCAGGTCGGCATGGGTGCGGTCGCTGGCGTTCACGCGGGCAAGGCTACGTGGCGCGCCCGTGCGGCACCGGCGGAGGTGGCCCCGGCGCGTACACCGGTTGGCCGACGGGGCGTCAGATCACCCATGGACAGATTTATTGACATATGTACACGATCGTCAGCATGCGTAGCTTCCTTGCGTCTTCGATCGGAGTGGCCGCCGTAGCGGCCCTCGCCCTCCCCCTGGCGGCCACGGCGCCCGTCGCGGCCGCGCCCACCGCCGCGCCGCCGGCCACGGCGGAACTCGCCGGTTCCACCCAGTCGCTGCCGATGGCGCCGCTGCCCGGCCTGGGGCGCGCGGCGGGCGACGCCTCCCAGGAGGGCCTGGCCCAGCGGGAGGTGCGGCCGTTCTCCCTGGTCGGGGTGGTCTGGGACAACGCCGAGGACGAACTGCACGGCAGCGTCCAGGTGCGCACCCGGGCCCGCGCCGCCGGCACCTGGTCGGCCTGGCAGGACCTGGAGACCCACAACCACGACCACGGCGCCGACCCCGGCACCGCCGAGGCCGCCGGTCCGCTGCACGGCTCCACCGCGCCGCTGTGGGTGGGCGACTCGGACGCGGTCGAGGCACGCGTACGGGCCGAGGACGCCGAGGGCGAGCCGCTGCCCAGGGGGCTCCGGCTCGACCTGGTCGACCCGGGCGCCGACCCCGCCGAGGGCGAAGCGGGCGACAGCGGCCGGGCGCTGCGGGAGCCCGATGTGCTGCCCGCACTCGACGGCGCCGCGAGCCGGGCCGAGGCGGCGGGGACGAGCAGGGCGGTCGAGGCGGGCGAGGCGGCCGGGGCGAGCGGCGCCGAGGCCGCGCGGCCGTACGTCGGGGCGCGGCCGCGCATCATCACGCGCAGGGGCTGGGGCGCCGACGAGCGGCTGCGCGAGCGCGGCTTCGTCTACACCAACAGCGTCAAGGTCGCCTTCGTCCACCACACGGCGTCGGGCAACGGATACAGCTGCGCCCAGGCACCCTCCGTGCTGCGCAGCATTTACCGCTACCACGTGAAGAGCAGCGGCTGGCGGGACATCGGCTACAACTTCGCGGTCGACAAGTGCGGAAACATCTACGAGGGCCGGGCCGGGGGTGTGACCAAGGCGGTGATGGGCGCGCACACGCTGGGGTTCAACACCAACAGCACCGGCATCGCGGTCCTCGGCACGTACTCGAACACCAGCCCCTCGGCCGCCGCACTCAAGGCCGTCGAGCAACTCGCGGCCTGGAAACTGGGTCTGTACGGGGTGAACCCGGCGGGCAAGAGCACCCTCGTCTCCGGCGGCGGCAACCGCTACAAGAAGGGGCGCAGCGTCAGGTTCAACGCCATCGCCGGCCACCGCGACGGCTTCGCCACCGACTGCCCGGGGGCGCGCCTGTACGGCAGGCTCGGCAGCGCCCGTACCACGGCGGCCCACTTCCAGGGCCGGCGCTGACCCGGTGTGAGCAGCTGAGCGGTCTGCATACACTGGCCGGCCGGGCGTTGCGCGGAAAACCCGACGGAACGCCGAGGCCGGCCCCAGCAGGAAGCAGAGACGACAGGTGACAGAAGCGATCCTCCTGGTCGGCGGCAAGGGCACCAGGCTGCGCCCGCTCACCGTGAACACGCCCAAGCCGATGGTCCCGGCGGCGGGCGTGCCCTTCCTCACCCATCAGCTGGCCCGGGCCCGTGCGGCGGGCGTCGACCACATCGTCCTGGCGACGTCGTACCTGGCCGAGGTGTTCGAGCCGTACTTCGGGGACGGATCCTCGCTCGGCCTCTCCATCGAGTACGTCACGGAGGACGAGCCGCTCGGTACGGGCGGGGCGATCCGCAACGTGGCCTCCCGGCTCCGCTCCGGGCCCGACGAGCCGGTCCTGATCTTCAACGGCGACATTCTGACCGGCCTGGACATCAGGGCCCTGGTGGACACCCACCGCTCCTCCGGCGCGGACGTCTCCCTGCATCTGACCCGGGTCGACGACCCGAGGGCGTTCGGCCTGGTCCCCACCGACCCGACCGGCCGGGTCACGGCGTTCCTGGAGAAGCCGCAAACGCCGGAGGAGATCGTCACGGACCAGATCAACGCGGGGGCGTACGTGTTCCGGCGCTCGGTCATCGACGAGATCCCGGCGGGCCGGCCGGTCTCCGTCGAGCGGGAGACCTTCCCCGGGCTGCTCGCACGCGGCGCCCACCTCCAGGGGATGGTCGACTCGACGTACTGGCTTGACCTCGGCACCCCCCAGGCCTTCGTCCGCGGCTCGGCCGACCTGGTGCTCGGCCGCGCCCCTTCCCCCGCGGTACCGGGCCGCTGCGGCGACCGGCTGGTCCTGCCGACCGCGCAGGTCGCCCCCGACGCGAAGCTGACGGGCGGGACGGTCGTGGGCCACGGGGCGGTGGTGGGCGCGGGTGCGCGCATCGTGGGCAGCACGATCCTGGCCGACGCGGTCGTCGAGCCCGGCGCGGTGATCACGGACTCGCTCGTCGGGGCCGGGGCGCGGATCGGGGCGCGCACGGTGCTGTCCGGGGCGGTCGTGGGGGACGGCGCGCGGGTGGGCGCCGACAATGAGCTCCGCGAGGGGGTGCGGGTGTGGTGCGACGCGCTCCTCCCCGCGGCCTCCCTCCGCTTCTCCTCGGACCAGTAGCCCCACCCCTGGGCCCCGCCGCACCAACGCCCCGGGTTTTGCCCGCCCCTGGCCCACTTTCCTGCGCCCTGCCGCACCATCTTCACCGGCCGCTGCCCTGGTCCTGTGCCCTGCGGCGCCAGCTTCCCTGGGGTCTGCCCTGGTCCTGGGCCCTGCGGCGCCAGCTTCCGTGGGGTCTGCCCTGATCCCGGGCTCCGCCGCGCCATCCTCGCGGGGCCCGGCCCCCTCCGGCTCTGGGCTGCCCTCCTGGGCTGTGGCTCTCGGGGCTCCGCCCCGGACCCCGGGTTTTGCCCCTCCCCGCCCCTTCCCCAGACCCTCCGGGGGTGGAATGGGGTGGGGGGCTTCCGGGGGCTGCGCCCCAGGCCCCCTGGTCCGCCTGCGGACCGTGCCCGCTTGTCGCGCAGTTCCCCGCGCCCCCACCCGCTTTCGGGTGCGGACCGTGTGTGGCTTGTTGCGCAGTTCCTCGCGCCCCCACCCGCTTTCGGGTGTGGACCGTGTGTGGCTTGTTGCGCAGTTCCTCGCGCCCCCACCCGCTTTCGGGTGTGGACCGTGTGTGGCTTGTTGCGCAGTTCCTCGCGCCCCCACCCGCTTTCGGCTGTGGACCGTGCGTGGCTGGTCGCGCAGTTCCTCGCGTCCCTTGGCGGCGCCGGTTCGGGGGCATCTTCAGCCCGTCCGGCGATTGAGGACGAGCGCCCTTCAGGCGCGAACGGGGGTCCGGGGGCGGAGCCCCCGGGGGCCGGAAGCAAACAGTGCCGGGTCACGGGCGGGAGGGTGGGCAAAGGGGCTCAGGGGCCCGGGGCGGAGCCCCAGCCCGGGGTGCTGGCCCGCTGCGGGATTCCCGCCCCCGGGAGGGACCCCGTACGCTCGGAAGCGTGGCAGGACGATTCACCCCCCGCACCGGCACCGCCAGCCGCACCGGCAGCCGCATCCCCACCCCCCGCCCCGCGGGGAGGACGAGGACCCGGACCTGGGCCCCGCGCCGCGGCCCGCTCGACCTTGCCCTCACGCTGGGCCCCCTCAGGCGCGGCCAGGGCGACCCCACCTTCCGCACCACCCCCGACGGCGCGTACTGGCGCACGTCGAGGACCCCCGCCGGCCCCGCCACCCTGAGGGTCACCGCGGCCCGGGGCACGGCCCACGCCGAGGCGTGGGGCGAGGGCGCGGAGTGGATCCTCGATCAACTCCCCGCCCTGCTCGGCGAGTTGGACGACCCCGATGCCTTCACCCCCCGGCACCGCTTCCTCGCGGAGACCCACCGCAACCGACCGGGCCTGCGCCTGACCCGTACCGGACTCGTCATGGAGTCCCTGATCCCCTCGGTCCTGGAGCAGAAGGTCACCACCACCGAGGCCTACCGGGCCTGGCGCCTGCTGGTGCGCGGGTTCGGCGAGCCGGCCCCCGGCGCTCCCGAGGGCATGTACGTCATGCCGGACGCCCGGGCCTGGGCGCTGATCCCGTCCTGGGAGTGGCACCGGGCCGGCGTCGACTCCAAGAGGTCCGACACCGTCATGCGCGCGGTCCGGGTGGCCCGCCGCATGGAGGAGGCCGCGGCGATGGACCAGTACAAGGCCGCCGAACGGCTCCGGCTGATCCCCGGGATCGGCCCCTGGACCGCCGCCGAAACCCTCCAACGGGCCATCGGCGCAGCCGACTTGGTGACCGTCGGCGATTTCCACCTGCCCGGCATCATCGGCCACGCCCTCGGCGGCAACCGGCACGCCGACGACGACGAGATGCTGGCCCTGCTCGAACCGTACGCGGGCCAGCGCCACCGGGCCGCCCGGCTGATCCTGCTCAGCGGACGCACCCCGGCGCGCCGTGCCCCGCGCCTTCAGCCCAACAACATCGCGGTTCTGTAAGGGAGTTGGGGGAAAAGGGGCGCGCTCAGCGCACCTCGATGAACGCCGAAGCCTCCCGCGCCGGGCGTTCCCGCGGCGGCTCGGCCGCATGCCCCACCGCCACCGCGCCCATCGGGTCCCAGCCCTCGGGCAGGCCGAGCGCGTCCCGTACGACCGCGCGGCAGAACATCGTCGAGGACACCCACGCCGAGCCGAGCCGCTCGCCCGCGAGGGCCACCAGGAAGTTCTGCACGCCGGCGCCCATGGCGACCACGAACATCTCGCGCTCGGCGCTGTCGCGGCGGGCGTCGCCGTAGCTGTGCGAGCCGTCCATCACCAGGCAGGGAACCACCAAGTACGGTGCGGCGCGCAGGACTTCACCCCGGGCGACCCGCTTGGCGATCGACTCCTCGGACTTCCCGTCGCGGCGCAGGTCCGCGATCCAGGCGTCCCGCATCGCGTCGAGCAGCCGGGTGCGGGACTCCTCGGATTCGAGCAGCACGAACCGCCAGGGCGTCGTGTGGTGCGGGGCCGGCGCGGTCACCGCGGCGGCCACCGCGCGCCGTACCGCGCCGGGGTCGACGGGCTCGTCCGTGAACGCCCGTACCGTGCGCCGCTGGGTGACCGCCTCCCGTACCGCCTCGGAGGTGCCCAGACGGAACATGTCGTCGGCGGCCGAGCGGACCAGCTCGCGGGCCGCGCCCTCGCCCGCGAGGTGTCCGAGCCCGCGGACCACGGCGACCGGCAGGCCGCCGGCCTTGCCCTTCACCAGGTCACCGGCGGCGGCCAGTTCGTCGGCGAGCGCGATGATCGTCGCGCTCAGCGGATTGCCGTGCGCGTCCGTGCCGCCGCGCAGATCGTCCAGGACGCGTACGCCGCTGGCGCCGATCGCCACGTCGGTGAGACCGCTGCGCCAGGGCCGCCCGAAGGTGTCCGTGACGATCACGCCGACCTCGACGCCGAGGGTGTCGCGCAGCCCGGCGCGGATCGCGGCCGCCGAGGCGTCCGGGTCCTCGGGCAGCAACAGGACCGTCCCGGCAGGGGTGTTGGAGGCGTCCACGCCGGCCGCGGCCATCACCAGGCCCTGCCGGTTCTCGACGATGCGCAGGGTGCCGCGCCGCGCGACCACCCGTACCGTCTCGGCGTCGATGGCGGCCTCGCGGTCGGCGGCCTCGGTGATCCGGCCCTCCGCCTTGGACACGATCTTCGAGGTGACGAGCAGGATGTCGCCGTCGACGAGGCCCGGTTCGCTCGCCGCGATCAGCTTGGCGAGGTCGTCCCCGGCCCGTACCTCGGGCAGGCCCGGCAGCGCCCAGACCCGGAAGGAGGCGGGGCTCACGCGCGCACCTCCTCCGCCAGCGTGAGGGCCTCGCGGGCCATCGCGGCCGTCGCGTCGAGGTCCGTCATCATCAGCGGCACGGCCCGGCAGCGGATGCCCGCCTCCTCGATCCGGGCCACCGATCCGGCGTCCACGGTGTCGACGAGCCAGCCGTCGAGCAGCCCCGAGCCGTAGTGCTCGGCGACCGCCGCCGCCGTGGACTCCACGCCGACCGCCGCGAGCACCTTGTCGGCCATGCCGCGCACCGGGGCGTCGCCCACGATGGGGGAGAGGCCGACCACCGGCACGCCCGCCTCGGCGATCGCCTCGCGGATGCCGGGCACGGCCAGGATGGTGCCGACCGAGACGACCGGGTTGGACGGCGGGAAGACGATGACATCGGCCGTGGCGATGGCTTCGAGGACACCGGGCGCCGGCTTGGCCTGCTCGGCGCCGACCGGCACCACGGCCTGCGCCTCCACGGAGGCCCGCAGCTTCACCCAGTACTCCTGGAAGTGGACGGCCTTGCGCTCGCCGTCCACGTCGATGGCCACATGCGTCTCGACGCGGTCGTCGGACATCGGGATGAGCCGGACCCCGGGCTGCCAGCGGGCGCACAGCGCCTCGGTGACGGAGCTGAGCGGGTAGCCCGCGCCGAGCATCTGCGTACGGACGATGTGGGTCGCGAAGTCGCGGTCGCCGAGGCCGAACCACTCGGGGCCCACGCCGTAGGCGGCGAGTTCCTCCTTGACCGTGAAGGACTCGTCCGTACGCCCCCAGCCCTGCTCCTCGTTGATGCCGCCGCCCAGCGTGTACATCACGGTGTCGAGGTCGGGGCAGACCTTGAGGCCGAACAGATGGATGTCGTCACCGGTGTTGCCGATGACGGTGATGTCCGCGTCGGGGGCGGCGGACTTGAGACCACGGAGGAAGCGGGCACCACCGATGCCGCCTGCCAGAACCACAATGCGCATGCACAGAGTGTGTCAGGCGGGTACGACATCCTGGGCCGCCGGGGAGGCCTGGCCGGCGTGCATCGCCATATCGGTCAGACCCGGGTAGTACACGTGCAGGCTGACGGCCGGCTCCAGGGAGTCGTTGACGACCTCGTGGACGTAGCCCGGCGCGAACACCCGCTGGGTCCCCCCGGCGAGACGCCGTACGCCCCGGTCGGTGCGCTCGGCCAACTCTCCGTCCAGAACGGTCAGTACGCCCGAGGACGCGCCGTGGTCGTGGGCGCCGCTGCCCTGTCCGGGCACCCAGGACAGGAGCCAGACCTCGTAGCCGGGCCCCGTGCGAAGGCGGTGGTACCAGCGCGAGACCGCGTCGTACTGGACCAGGTGGGCCCACTGGGAGCGGTCGGCGGCGATGGCACGGGCAAGGCCGGCGAATTCGGCGACCGTGGCGGGGTGCTCGCGGGCGGGCTGGAGGAGGTGCTGGACCTCCAGGATGTCGCCGGCGATCTGGAGGTCGCTGTGGCTGCTGTTCATGGTGCGGGGGTTCCTCGGCAGAAGTGCTGGGGTGTCGCAGATGAGGTGTCTCGGAGAACGAGGAGACGGCGGCCGTCCGGACGCGGGGCGTCCCGGGGAGGCGGGGGAGGAGCTGGAGCGCGAGTGGAGGAGACGGCGCGCGATCAACAGCTGGAACAGCAACAGCGAGCCTGGACAGCGCTGCGGAACCCACGGATGTGGGTCGCTCGGTGCGCTGCGGTGGCTGACATGCGATCCAGGAGACCGGGTCGGTGGGGGCGTTGTCAACCCAATGACCGATTTGGCGGCATTGATTCACCTCATCCGGTTACTGGGCCCGGAGAAAGGTTTGTGCAGTCGCGGGGCGGGAGATGTGGCGCAGCAACCGCGTATTAAACGCCATTGCCTTCTCGTGATCCGAATGTGATCCGGGCCGCTTTCTGGGTACTGGCGCAACAAGATCCACACTCGTCTCGTCCTCATCTGTAGTCACAGCCGAGCGGGAGTCGGGTGGATCGGCAGGAAGCGACGGTGGCGTGGGCCCGTGGCATGTGTCACCTTTTTGCCGATTTGAACACTTTCCGCATAGCCTTGGTTCCGCAGAGTGAATACGGGGCCCAATAGCAGATCTCGGCTTGACTGGCCCGGATCCACACACTTGTAATTTCACTCGTGTCGTTCGGCCGGATTCGGTAACGGCAACATCACGGGGCAGCAAAGACAGACGAGGGGCGCACATGACCGAGCTGTTTCAGGAACTGCTGGTCGACGAGGCCGAAGAGGAGCTGGGCTGGCAGGAGCGGGCCCTCTGCGCCCAGACCGACCCCGAATCCTTCTTCCCCGAAAAGGGCGGCTCCACCAGGGAGGCCAAGAAGGTCTGCCTCGCCTGCGAAGTCCGCTCGGAATGCCTTGAGTACGCACTCGCCAACGACGAGCGGTTCGGCATCTGGGGCGGCCTGTCCGAGCGCGAGCGCCGCCGTCTGAAGAAGGCCGCGGTCTGAGTCCGCCCCACCTCCGCGAGTTCCGCCGCCTGACCCCCGGCGAGCTCCCCCCGGGCGACCAAACCGCCCAACTCCGTACACAACCAACGGTCCGCCCCCTGCGCCCCGTCCGCAGGCGGCGGACCGTTTGTGTGGCAGCCGTTAGTGTGGGGCGCTGTCCACGGCACTCCGGTTCACGTCAGAGCCCGTCTCGCAACACCGGCCGCGCCGACCGCAGTCAGCACAGCAGCCTTTTGGGGCGGAGGGGCCCGTACCTCGATGTCCGTGCACAGTCAGTCGACGGCCTCGTACGAGACGGCCGCGACTCCCGAGTTCCCCCGACATGTCGTCACCGCCGTCGTCGTCTCGCACGACGGGGCGCGCTGGCTCCCCGACGTCCTGGCGGGGCTCCTCGGCCAGGAACGCCCCGTACAGAACGCCTACGCCGCCGACACCGGCAGCGCCGACGACTCCGCCCGTCTGGTCACCGAGGCGCTCGGCGCCGAACGCGTCCTGCACCTCGCCCGCCGCACCGGCTTCGGCGCCGCCGTCGAGGAGGCCGCCCGCACCGCACCCGTGCTCGGCCCCGAGGAACTGCCCTACCTCAAGCGCCCCAGCGGCTGGGACCCCGTCTCGCGCACCTGGCGCGACGACAGCTACGACCTGCCCGAACTCCCGCACGGCGAGCCCGTGCAGTGGCTCTGGCTGCTGCACGACGACTGCGCGCCCGAGCCCGACGCGCTCGCCGAACTGCTGCGCGTCGTCGACTCCAACGAGCACGCCGTGATCGTCGGCCCCAAGCTGCGCGGCTGGTACGACCGCAAGCAACTCCTCGAAGTGGGCGTCTCCATCGCCCACAGCGGGCGCCGCTGGACCGGCCTGGACCGGCGCGAACAGGACCAGGGCCAGCACGACCAGGTGCGCCCCGTCCTGTCGGTGTCCTCCGCGGGCATGCTGATCCGCCGCGATGTGTGGGAGGAACTCGGCGGCTTCGACCGGGGACTGCCCCTGATGCGCGACGACGTCGACCTGTGCTGGCGCGCGCACGCCGCGGGGCACACCGTCCTGGTCGCCCCCGACGCCGCGGTCCGGCACGCCGAGGCCGCCGCCCGCGAACGGCGCACCGTCGACTGCGCGGGCCGCTCGGTCGTCAACCCGCACCGGGTCGACAAGGCCGGCGCCGTCTACACGATGCTCGTCAACTCCCGTCCCGCGCTGCTCCCCTACGTGGTGCTCCGCATCGTGGTCGGCACGCTCCTGCGCACCGTCGCCTACCTCGTGGGCAAGGTGCCGGGCCAGGCCGTCGACGAGGTCATGGGCCTGTTCGGCACCCTGCTGCGGCCCGGCCGGATCCTCGCCGCACGCAAGCGGCGCGGCAAGAGCGGCGTAGAGGCGAGCGAACTGCGCCCGCTGTTCCCGCCGCCCGGTGCCACCATCCGGGCCACCGTCGAATCGGTGGCGGGCAGCCTCGGCGCGGGCGCCGAGGACACCGGCGGCTCCCGGCACGGCGCCGTCGAGTCGGGCCCCGGCGGCGACGACGCCGACTTCCTGGAGATCGAGCAGTTCGCCCGTCTGAAGAAGATCGCCCGCAAACCCGCGCCGGTCCTCTTCGCGCTCCTGCTGATCGTGTCCCTGGTCGCCTGCCGCAATCTGCTCGGCGGCGGCAGCCTCATGGGCGGCGCCCTGCTGCCCGCGCCCGACCACGTCGGCAGCCTGTGGGGCCGCTACGCCGACGCCTGGCACCCCATCGGCGCCGGCGGCACCCAGTCCGCGCCGCCCTACCTCGCGATCATCGCCGTGCTCTCCGCACTGTGCTTCGGCTCGACCGGCTTCGCCCTGACCCTGCTGCTCGTCTGCTCGGTCCCGCTGGCCGGCCTCACCGCGTACTTCGCCTCCCGCCCGCTGGTCGCCTCGCGCCAGCTGCGCGCCTGGGCGGCCATCGCCTACGCCTTCCTGCCCGCCGCCACCGGCGCGCTCGCCGCGGGCCGCCTCGGCACCGCCGTGCTCGCCGTCCTGCTGCCGCTGATCGCCCGGGCCGGGGTGAGCGCCGCCGGGCTCCGCGCCGAGGGGGCGCGCGGCAGCTGGCGCGCGACCTGGACGTACGCCCTGCTCCTGACCATCGCCATGGCGTTCACCCCCGTGGTGTGGCCGGTCGCGGTGCTGCTCGGCCTCGGCGTGCTCGCGCTGCGCCGCGCCGACATCACCGCGTACGGGCTGCGCTTCCTGGCCGCCGTCGGCACGCCGGTCCTGATGCTCGCGCCCTGGTCGCTCACCCTGCTCACCGGCCCGTCCGGCTTCCTGCGGGAAGCGGGACTGGAGTACGGCGACGGCTCGGCCGGCGCGCTCGACCTGCTCGGGGCCAGCCCCGGCGGGGCCAAGACGGTCGGCGGGCTCGTGCTCATCGGGCTCGTCGGAGCGGCGCTCGCGGCGCTGCTCCGCTCGGAGCGCACCTTCGCGATCCGCGCCGCCTGGGTGGTCGCGCTCACCGGCTTCCTCTTCGCGATCCTGTCCAACCGCAGCGCCTGGGCGGGCCCCGCGACCCTCGTGTACGGGCTCGCGCTGCTCGCCGCGGGTGCGGTCGGCGCCGAGAACGGCCGGACCCGGGTCGCCGGGCACGGCTTCGGCTGGCGCCAGCCGGTCGCCGCGCTCATCGCGCTCGCGGCCGCGCTCGGCCCCGTCTACTCCGCCGCGAACTGGATGATCGGCGGCGCCGACGGCCCGCTGAAGCGGCGCGACCCGGTACAGGTCCCGGCGTTCGTCGCCGAGGAGAGCGGCACCCGCGACCAGGCCCGCACCCTCGTCCTCGGCGGCACCTCGCCCGCCAAGGTCGCCTACACCCTGGTGCGCGGCTCGGGCGGGCAGCTCGGCGACGCCGAACTCGCCGCGTCCGGCGGCGGAGACGCAGGGCTGGGCAAGGTGGTCTCCAACCTGGTCGCGGGCTCCGGCGCCGACCAGTCGAGCCAGCTCAGCGGATACGCCGTGCGCTACGTGCTGGTCCGCGACGGCGCCCCCCGCGAGTTCGGCCGCACCCTGGACGCCACGCCCGGCCTCAGCCGGCTCAGCCAGCTCGACGGCAGCGCGCTGTGGCGGGTGGACCGCCAGGTCGCCCGCGCCGTGATCGTCCCGGCGAAGGGCGGCGAGAGCCTCCCGGTCGCAGCGGACCCGGTCGACATCCACACCAAGGTCCCGGCCGGCGAGGCGGGCCGCGTCCTGCGCATCGCCGACAAGGCCGCCCCCGGCTGGACCGCCACGCTCGACGGCAAGGCGCTCAAGAAGTCCACCGTCGACGGCTGGGCCCAGGGCTTCGAACTGCCCGCCGATGCGGGCAAGTTGGACGTCACCTACGACGCTCCGCTCACCCACACCCTGTGGATCTGGGCCCAGGTCGCGCTCGCCCTCGTCCTCTTCGTCCTCGCCCTGCCCGGCCGCCGCCGCCGGATCGACGACGACCTGCCCGAGGCGGAGGAGCTCATCGCGGCCGTCCCGACGCAGCCCGTCCCGGGCGAGGGCCGCCGGGCCCGCAGGCTCCGCGCCCAGGCCGAGGCCGAGGCCGTCGAGCCCCCGGACGGCGAACAGGCCGCCCAGGGAGCCGAGTTGCCCGCGCAGCCCGCGTACGGGGAGTGGGACGCGGCGCAGTACGCCACCACGTCCCCGGCCGGAGCCGCCGAGCACGACCAGCAGGCGCAGCAGGGTTACGACCCCTACCAGCAGCAGTACCCGGGCTATCAGCAGTACCCCGAAGGCCAGTACCCCGAAGCCCAGTACACCGAAGCCCAGTACACCGACGGGCGGCACCCCGACGGGCAGTACGTCCAGGCACCCGAAGGACAGGCTCCCAACGGGCAGTATCCGGAGGGCCAGTACCCCGAAGGGCAGTACTCCGACGGCCAGTACGCCCCGGCCCCCTATCCCGAGCAGCAGGCCTACCCCGATTCCGGCTACCCCCAAGTGCCGGGCGCGGAAGGTCAGTTCGGGCAGGGGCAGTACGCCGACGGGCAGCCCCGGCAGGGCTATGACCCCTACCGGCAGCCGGGGGCCGAGGAGTTGCCGCCCGAGGGCCAGTACGACCCCTACGGCTACGGCTATCCGCCGCCCGAGCACCCCGATCAGCAGCCGCCGCACCGCCCCGACGGGAGCCAGCAGTGAAGCGCACCACCCTCTCCCTCGCCGCGGGGGCCGTCGCGCTCGCCGCCCTGACCGGCTTCGCCTCGCTCACCGCGCCCGCCGGCTCGGCCGACACCGGCGCCAAGGCCCCGGCCCGGCTGCCCGTCGAACGCACCAGCCTGCTCTGCCCGGCACCCAGCAACTCCGACCTCGCCCAGACCACGTACACGGCGTTCACGCCCAAGGGCACGGCGACGGGCGGCTCGGCGGGCAAGCCGGGCATGGCGACGCTGACGCCGGCGGTGCCGCCACCCGCCGACTCCGGCGCGCCCGCCACCGACAAGGGCAAGGACGGCAAGGGCAAGAAGGCCGCCGACAAGCCGGCGTCCGACAAGCCCGTCATCTCCCTCAAGGAGCCGGGCAAGCCGGCCGCCGCCACCGCGAACGGCTCCGACGCCCCGGCCCTGACCGGCTCGGCCGACGGACTGCTCGCCCCGGGCTGGGCCGCCCAGCTGACCACCCAGATCACCGGCGGCGTCGGCCGCGCGCTGCTCGGCACCAACTGCACCGCGCCGGACGCCGACTTCTGGTTCCCCGGCGCCTCCACGGCCAAGGACCGTCAGGACTACGTCCACCTGACCAACCCGGACGACACCGCGGCCGTCGCGGACATCGAGCTGTTCGGCAAGGACGGTGCCATCAAGACCGACACCGGCGAGGGCATCACGATCCCCGCCAGGTCCAGCGTTCCCGTCCTCCTCTCCACACTCACCGGCACGGTGGCCGACGATCTGACGGTGCATGTCACCACCCGGGCCGGCCGGGTGGGCGCGGCAGTGCAGGCCACTGACGCGAAGGCCGGCGCGGACTGGCTGCCCGCGTCGGCGGAGCCGGCCGCCTCTCAGGTGCTTCCGGGCATCCCGGGCGACGCCACCGACGTCCGCCTGATCGTGCACGCCCCGGGCGCGGACGACGCGGACCTCAAGGTGAAGCTGGCGGGCAAGGGGGGCAGCTTCACACCGGCGGGCCTCGACACCGTCCACGTGAAGGCGGGGATGACGGCGTCCTTCGATCTGAAGAACGTCACACGGGGCGAGTCGGGTTCCCTGTCCCTCACCCCGAATGCGGACGGCGGCACTCCGGTCGTCGCCGCGCTGCGCGTGGTCCGCGGCACCGGAGACAAGCAGGAGACCGCCTTCATTCCGGCGGCGGCCCCGGTCGGCGCCCGCGCCACGGTCACCGACAACCGCGACAAGGCGGCCACGCTCGCGCTCACCGCACCGGGCACCAAGGACGCCTCCGTGAAGGTCACCTCGTCGGCCGGCACCGAGGGCGGCGAGCCGCAGTCCAAGACGTACACGGTGAAGGCCGGCACCACCCTGGCCGTCGACCCGCAGGTCCCGGCCGGCCTCAAGGGTTCGTACGCGCTGACCGTCGAGCCCGACCCGGCCGGCGGCCCCGTGTACGCCGCCCGCACCCTGGCGGTCACTCAGGACGGGGTCCCGCTGTTCACGGTGCAGACGCTGTCCGACGACAAGGGCACGGTCGCGGTCCCGGCCGCCGCCCAGGACCTCACGGTCCTCGGCAAGTAGCGGGCGCGGTCCGAAAGGTCGCGGTCCGAACGCGGGCGGGACCCGGGGCCCGGGAGCCGGGCCCCGGGACCGGCCCGCGGGGCTCAGTCCTGGCCGTACCGCGGGTCGACGGACTCCGGTGCCAGGCCCAGGAGTTCGGCGACCTGCTCGACCACGACCTCGTGGACGAGCAGGGCACGCTCGTCCCGGTTCTTGGTGCGGATCTCGACCGGCCTGCGGTAGACCAGGATCCGCGCCGGGTGGTCCTTGCCGGCCGCGAGGGCGCGCCCCAGCGGCACCGCCTCGTCGCTCCAGGGCGTGTCTGCGTCGTCGTCCGCGCCGCCGGGGGCTTCCTTGAACGGTACGTCCGTGACCAGGAACTCCACCTCCGCGAGCTGCGGCCAGCGCCGCTCCAGGCGCTCCACGGAGTCGAGCACGAGATCGCGGAAGGTCTCGGCCCTGCTGGCCGACAGCGGCACCTGGGGCGGAGCCACGGGCCCGCGCATGCCGCGGCCGTGCCGGTCACGGCGCCGGGGCCCTGTACGGGGGCCAGTTCCTTCGGCTGAGCTGGAGCTGTCCATCACTGACGCAGCGTAGCCCTCCGGGCCCGGCGACGATCGCGCCGACGACTCCGCGGGGTCCATGTCGAGCCCGGGCCGGGGCCGATGCCGAGCCCGTGTCGAGCCGGGGTCGGGGGCCACGCCGGGCGCATGTCGGCGGGCACGTCGGGGGCACATCGGAGGCATGTCGCCGGATGACCGTTTCGGCCACGCGTGAGAGCGGTTACCGGCCCGTCCAGGCCCTAGGATTTCGCGTGGTTTGACCGAATCGTTCCCAAGTGGCGCTCGCCAGAAGGCCGGTAACCCCCCGTTGCTCTCTGTTCCCGTGCAGGTCAGCGCAGTTGCTCCGACACCTCCTGTGCCCGAGGTCACACCGCGACACGGGGGAGTGAGCTGGTGGAGAGTCGTCGCGGCCCGGTCAAGAGTGCGGTACCGTCCAACGTCGTGAGCCCTGTACGTCGCTGTTCGCGCACCGCGTGCGGCCGCCCTGCCGTCGCGACACTGACGTACGTCTACGCGGACTCGACCGCAGTTCTCGGTCCGCTCGCCACCTACGCCGAGCCCCACTGTTACGACCTGTGCGCCGAGCACAGCGAGCGCCTGACCGCGCCCCGCGGCTGGGAGGTCGTCCGCCTGACCGACGCCTCCGCCCCGGCCCGCCCCAGCGGCGACGACCTGGAAGCGCTTGCCAACGCCGTCCGGGAAGCCGCCCGCCCCCAGGAGCGCGCCGCCGAGGCCGGCGGAGCGCGCGCGGCTGACCCCGTCGAGGTCGGCCGCCGAGGCCATCTGCGCGTCCTGCGCTCGCCCGAATCCTGACCCCGCGGCCCCAGCCACCGCCAACCCCGCAGGTATCGCGGCCGAGTTGGCACAGTCGGCCGCGGATCCACCGGAGCCATGGCCTGCGCCCGGTCGGCGCCGGGTACTTTGGGAGCCCGGCCGGTGCTCCGCGGAGGGCGTCGGCGACGACATCAGGGAAGGTTGCCGTGGCTGCTGATCTGTCGCAGATCGTGAAGGCGTACGACGTCCGCGGAGTGGTGCCGGATCAGTGGGACGAGTCGCTTGCCGAGCTGTTCGGTGCCGCTTTCGTCACCGTGGCGCAGGCCGACGCCATCGTCGTCGGCCACGACATGCGGCCCTCGTCGCCCGGCCTCTCGGCGGCCTTCGCGCGCGGCGCGGCCGCCCTCGGCGCGGACGTCACCCTCATCGGGCTCTGCTCCACCGACCAGCTGTACTACGCCTCCGGCGCGCTCGATCTGCCGGGCGCGATGTTCACCGCCTCGCACAACCCGGCCCAGTACAACGGCATCAAGATGTGCCGCAAGGGCGCGGCCCCGGTCGGCCAGGACACCGGTCTCGCGGAGATCCGCGAGCTGGTCGAGCGGTGGTCGGAGCAGGGCGCCCCGGCCGTCGCGCCGAAGGCGGGCACGATCGTCGAGCGCGAGACGTTGACGGACTACGCGGCCCATCTCAAGGCCCTCGTCGACCTCACCGCCATCCGCCCCCTGAAGGTCGTGGTCGACGCGGGCAACGGCATGGGCGGGCACACCGTGCCCACCGTGTTCGAAGGCCTGCCCCTCGACCTGGTCCCGATGTACTTCGAGCTGGACGGCACGTTCCCCAACCACGAGGCCAACCCGCTCGACCCGGCCAACATCGTGGACCTCCAGGCCCGCGTCATCGCCGAGGGCGCCGACCTCGGCCTGGCCTTCGACGGCGATGCCGACCGCTGCTTCGTCGTGGACGAGCGCGGCGAGCCGGTCTCGCCCTCCGCGATCACCGCCCTGGTCGCGGCCCGCGAACTGGCCCGCCACCCCGGCGGCACCGTGATCCACAACCTGATCACGTCCTGGTCGGTCCCCGAGGTCGTCCGGGAGAACGGCGGCACGCCGGTCCGCACCCGCGTCGGGCACTCCTTCATCAAGCAGGAGATGGCCGCCACCGGGGCGATCTTCGGCGGCGAGCACTCCGCGCACTACTACTTCGCCGACTTCTGGAACGCGGACACCGGCATGCTGGCCGCGCTCCACGTCCTGGCCGCGCTCGGCGGCCAGCAGGGCACGCTCTCCGCCCTGGTCGCCCAGTACGACCGCTACGCCGGCTCCGGCGAGATCAACTCCACGGTCGACGACCAGACGGCCCGCGCGGCCGCCGTCCGCGCCGCCTACGAGGGCCAGGACGGCCTCACCCTGGACGAGCTCGACGGCCTGACCGTCACCGCCCAGGACTGGTGGTTCAACCTCCGCGCCTCCAACACCGAGCCGCTGCTCCGCCTCAACGTCGAGGCGCGGGACGCGGCGACGATGGCGAAGGTCCGGGACGAGGTCCTCGCGCTCGTCCGGGGCTGACCCGGGAGGGGCCGGCCCAGGAGGGCCGCCCCAGGAGAGCCGGCCCGGAAGCGGGCAGCGGGCGCCGGGCGGCCGGGTTGCCCGCTGCCCGCTGCCCGCTGCCCGCGCCCGCTGCCCGCGCCCGCTGCCCCCGCCCTGCCGCCCCGCACGCCGACGGGGCTGCCCGGGCCGTCGCCCGGTCCCGGGAGCCACCCCCTCCAGGGGCACGCAACCCGCCGGGCCCGGCGGTAGGCTGACCTGGCCCGACCCCGCGCGCGTCGCGTACGCGTACGCCCCGCGCGACCACGGAACGAAGTACCGCCGAAGGGAACCCCATGCCGCTCGAAGCCGGCCTCCTTGAGATCCTCGCCTGCCCGGCCTGTCACGCGCCGCTCAGCGACGCGACCGCGGCGGACGAGCCCGAGCTGATCTGCACCGGCAAGGACTGCGGCCTCGCCTACCCCGTGCGCGACGGCATCCCGGTCCTCCTGGTGGACGAGGCCCGCCGCCCCGCCTGAGCCGGCGACGAGCCCGCCCGCGCAGTCCCGGTACACCCCAGCAGAGCCGGAGGCCGACCCCCATGCTCGACGAGTCGCTGCTTGACGATCCGGAAGCCCTCGCCAGGGCCGACCGCCGCGGGCTGCTCCGCGGCGCGGCCGAGGCGGGCGCCCGCGTCCGTACCGCGGCCCGGCACGCGGCCGAGGCCGGGATCGCCGAGCTGAAGCCGGAGGGCCGCCCCCGGTCGGTACTGATCGCCGGACCCGGCACCGCCGCGGCCGGCGTCGCCGACCTGGTGACGGCGCTCGCCGGCGCCTCGGCCCCGGTCACCCGCCTCGAATCCACCGGTGTCGCGCCCGCCGCAGGCGCCCTGCGCTGGACGCTGCCGGGCTGGGCCGGCTCCGTGGACCTGCTGCTCATCACCACCACCGACGGCAGCGAACCCGGCCTCGCCCTCCTCGCCGAGCAGGCCTACCGCCGGGGCTGCAACGTGGTCGCCGTCGCCCCTCAGCGCTCCCCGCTCGCGGAGGCCGTGGACGGGGTGCACGGCCTGGTCGTACCGATGGCCTCGGCCCCCTTCGAGCCCGACGAGGCGGAGATGTCGGCGGCGAGCCCGGGCGCGCTGTGGTCGCTGTTCACCCCTCTGCTCGCGCTGCTCGACCGGGTCGGCCTGCTGAGCGCGCCCCCCGAGACCGTCGAGAAGATCGCCGCACGTCTGGACCGGACCGCGGAACGCTGCGGCCCGGCGATCGCCCTGTACGGAAACCCCGCGAAGATGCTCGCCTTCGAGCTCGCCGAGTCGCTTCCGCTGATCTGGACCGAGGGCGTGGGCGCGGCCCCGGCCGGGCGCCGGTTCGCCGCCGTGCTGAGCGAACTGTCCGGCCATCCCGCGTTCGCCGCCGCCCTGCCCGAGGCGCTGCCCGCGCACGGGGTGCTGCTCGCGGGCTCGCTCGCGGCCGGGGCCGACCCGGACGACTTCTTCCGCGACCGCGTCGACGAGCCGGAGCGCCTGCACGCCCGGGTCGTCCTGCTGCGCGACCGCCCGGCCGGCGGCCTCTCCGCGGCTCCGGCCGCCCGCGAACTCGCGCTGAGCCACGACACCCCGATCAGCGAGCTCGAACCCGAGGAGGGCACCGAGCTCGAATGCCTCGCCGAACTCCTCGCCATCGCCGACTTCGCGACGGTCTACCTGACCATCGCGTCGACCTGACCCCGCCGCGCGAACCCGGCGGGGTCTGCCCAGGGACAGGGCGCGCCTGCCATCACCCAGCCGTCCCCCGGGAAGCCGGGAGGCGGAACATCTCCCGGCCGAACCGAATCGCCCCGAATCGAATCGAATCAACCCAGTCTGATCCGATCCGAAGCGAAGTGGATCGAAGCGGATCGGACCGGACTGGTAACCGAAAGCGAACACAGGACGACCCATGGACCGTCTCACCAACACCATCCGTCCCTACGCCTGGGGCTCCGCCACCCTCATCCCGGAGCTCCTCGGCACCGAGCCCACCGGCGAGCCGCAGGCCGAGATGTGGATGGGAGCCCACCCCGGAGCCCCTTCCCAACTCGATCGCGGAGCCGGAGCGACATCGTTGTCGGACGTGATCGCGGCGGACCCGGCGGGCGAACTCGGCCGCGCCGCGGTGGCCCGGTTCGGCCCCCGGCTGCCCTTCCTCCTCAAGCTCCTCGCCGCGGGCGCGCCCCTCTCCCTCCAGGTCCACCCCGACCTCGTGCAGGCCAAGGAGGGCTTCGACGCCGAGGAGCGCGCCGGGATCCCGCTCGACGCCCCGCACCGCAACTACAAGGACGCCAACCACAAGCCCGAACTCATCTGCGCGCTCACCCCCTTCGAGGGCCTGTGCGGCTTCCGCACCCCCGAGGAGGCCGCGCGCACGCTGGCCGCCCTGGAGGTCGACTCGCTCAAGCCGTACGTCGACCTGCTGCGCGCCCACCCCGCCGAGGCGGCCCTGCGCGAGGTCCTGACGGCCGTACTGACCGCGGACCGCGAGGAGATGGCGGCGACGGTGACCGAGACGGCCGCCGCCTGCGAACGCCTCGGCGGGGCCCAGTACACCGCGTACGCCTCCCTCGCGCACCACTACCCCGGCGACCCGGGCGTCCTGGCGGCGATGCTGCTCAACTACGTCCAACTCCAGCCCGGCGAAGCCCTGTTCCTCGGCGCCGGAGTCCCACACGCCTACCTCAGCGGCATGGGCGTGGAGATCATGGCCAACTCCGACAACGTGCTGCGCTGCGGCCTGACCCCCAAGCACGTCGACGTCCCCGAACTGCTGCGCGTCGTGCGCTTCGAGCCGACCGACCCGGGCGTGCTGCGACCCGAGGCCTCGCCGTCGGGGGAGGAGCTCTACGAGACGCCGATCGACGAGTTCCGCCTGTCCCGCTTCGTACGGGCGGAGGGCGCGGCCCCCACCGAACTGACCGCGGCGACCCCGCAGATCGTCCTCTGCACGGCGGGCAGTCCCTCGGTCGGGGGATTGACGCTGACCCCGGGCGCGGCCGTATTCGTACCCGCGGAAGAGAAGTCCGAACTGTCCGGTACGGGAACGGTGTTCCGCGCCACCGTGGTTGCCTGATGTAACAATGTGCCGCCGCGGGGTCCGGCAGGGCCGGTCCCCGCAGAGGGCAACCGACGAAGGGAAGACGGCAACTCCATGAGCGCGTCAGGCGGAACCAAGGCCATCGTGGCGGCGCTGAGCGCCAACCTCGCCATCGCGGTGGCGAAGTTCGTGGCGTTCCTGTTCAGCGGATCGTCGTCGATGCTCGCGGAGAGCGTCCACTCGCTCGCCGACTCGGGCAACCAGGGGCTGCTGCTGCTCGGCGGCAAGAAGGCCCAGCGCGAGGCGACCCCCCAACACCCCTTCGGCTACGGCCGCGAGCGGTACATCTACGCGTTCCTGGTCTCGATCGTGCTCTTCTCGGTCGGCGGCATGTTCGCGGTCTACGAGGGCTACGAGAAGATCAAGCACCCGCACGCGATCGAGGCCTGGTACTGGCCGGTCGGCGTGCTGGTCTTCGCGATCATCGCGGAGGGGTACTCCTTCCGTACGGCGATCAAGGAATCGAACGTCACCCGGGGCAAGCTCTCCTGGAAGGAGTTCATCCGCCGCGCCAAGGCCCCCGAGCTCCCCGTCGTCCTCCTTGAGGACTTCGGCGCCCTGGTCGGCCTGGTCCTGGCCCTCCTCGGCGTGGGCATCGCCCTGGCCACCGGCGACGGCGTCTGGGACGGCATCGGCACCCTG
Source organism: Streptomyces sp. CB01201 (assembly GCF_002803085.1). Lineage (GTDB taxonomy): Bacteria > Actinomycetota > Actinomycetes > Streptomycetales > Streptomycetaceae > Streptomyces > Streptomyces hundungensis. Next base: position 770,208 of record NZ_NNBJ01000002.1, read on the forward strand.
TGCATCGGCATCCTGCTGATCCTGATCGCCCTCATCCTCGCGTCGGAGACCAAGTCGCTGCTGCTCGGTGAGTCGGCCGGCACGGACGAGGTCGAGAAGATCAAGTCGGCCATCGTGGACGGCGACACGGTGACCTCGGTCATCCACATGCGCACCCTGCACCTCGGCCCCGAGGAACTCCTGGTCGCCGCCAAGATCGCCGTCCAGCACGACGACACGGCCCAGGAAGTGGCGACAGCCATCAACGCGGCGGAGTCCCGCATCCGCGAGGCGGTCCCGATCGCCCGCGTCATCTATCTGGAGCCGGACATCTACAGCGCGGAAGAAGCAGCCGCGGGCCCCGACCCCAAGGCAACCCCGGGCGGCCACTGACCCCCTCACGCCCCCGACCTCCCCGCCCGGCCCACCGCCCCGGAGGAGCGCCCCCTCCTCTGCAAGGCCGTCGCCAGGGCCGGGGGTAGGGGGGTGCGTTGACGTTCGGAAAGCGCGGTCCCTTCCGGCAATCTCCCGGCTGGCGCTCGGGGATGCTCGGGCTGGGGGTTCCGGGTCGTAACTGCGCAACGCCTGCAAGCCTGCGCTTCCGGGCGCCCTTACCGGTACGCGCCACTGGGTGCCATGACTGGTCCGTGCTTACCGGCCTGCGCTACCGGGCGGCTCTACCGGTCCGCGCCTGCAAGCCTGCGCTTCCGGGCGCTCTTACCGGTACGTGCCACTGGGTGCCATGACTGGTCCGTGCTTACCGGCCTGCGCTACCGGGCGGCTCTACCGGTCCGCGCTTACCCGCCCGCGTTATCGGGCGGCCCTTACCGGTCCGCGCTTACTGGTCCGCGCTTACCCGCCCGCGTTATCGGGCGGCCCTTACCGGTCCGCGCTATCGGCTCGCCCACCGGCCCGAGCCCGACTCCCCACCCCCGGAGGGTCTGGGGAAGGGGCGGGGCGGGGAGAAATCCCCACCCCACCCGGCCCCACCCCATCCCAGCGCTCCAACGACCGCCCTACCGAATCTCCCCCAGCACCTCCAGAACCGCCCCCGTATCTGGAGCCTCCACCAGCCGCCCCCGGAACCCGGGATCCATCAACTTCCGCGACAGCAGCGCCAGAATCCGCAGATGTTCGTCCCCCGCCGCGGCCTCCGGTACGGAGATCATGAAGATGAGCTTGGCCCGAGTCCCGTCGAGCGAACCCCACTCGATGCCCTCGGCAGACCGCGCGAATCCCACCGTCGGCGACGACACCGCATCCGTCTTGGCATGCGGAATGGCGATCTCCTCGCCGAGCCCGGTCGTCCCCTGGGCCTCCCGCGCGAGCGCGACCCGTACCAGCTCGTCCACGTCCCGTACGTTCCCGGTCGAGGCCAGCATCTCGGCCATCTCCCGAATCGCGGCCTCCTTGTCCTGCGAGGCCAGCTGGACCTTGACGGTCCGAGCGGTCAGATACCCGGACAGCACCTCCGGCCCGGCACCAGCCACATCAGTAGCACCGGCGGCACCGGCGGCACCGGCAGCACCGTCCGCCCCGGCCCCGTCCCCCGACGGGGCCGCGACAGGCGCGGGGGACCCGCCACCAGATGCGACCCCAGAGCCACCACCAGAGCCGACACCGGCCCCGCCAACGGCCCCCGCATCGACCCGGGCCCCGGAACCGGAACCGACACCCGTCAGGACGGGCTCGGCAACCAACGAACCCGCACCAGCGGCACCTGCACCAGCGGCACCCGCGCCGGCGGCACCCGTACCGGCGGCGGCCTCAACACCGACGCCGACATCACCGCGCCGGGCGGCCTTGCGCCCCTTGAGGTCGATCAGCGCATTGGTGGTCAACGCGGTGACAGCCGTACCCGCGGCGATGGCCACGAAGAACATCGCCGCTCCTCCCACCGCGCCGAACAGCGAAACGATGGGCCCACCGTGCGGAACGGAATCCGTGACCCCGGCCACGCCCGCGATCGCACCGGCCACCGCCCCGCCCAGCATGTTCGCGGGGATGACCTGAGCGGGCCGTGCCGCAGCGAAGGGGATCGCGCCCTCCGAGATACCGAAGAAGCCCATGAACAAGGCCGCGATACCGGTCTCCCGTTCCTGGTCGCTGTACAGCTTGCGCCGCAGCAGCGTGGCAAGCCCCTGTCCGAGTGGCATGACCGGAATGGCCGCGGCCGCCATACCCATCACCGCGTTGTTCGTGCCGATCAGGCCCACCGCAACGAGGAACGCCGTCTTGTTGACGGGCCCGCCCATGTCGAACGCGATCATCAGACCGATCAGCGCGCCGAGCACGATCGCACTCGACCCCGTCATCCCGTTCAGCCAGCTGGTCAGATGGGTGAACAGCCAGGAGATCGGCTGCCCGATCACGTAGATGTAGAACAGCCCGAGCGCCAGCGTCGAAACGATCGGGATCACGATGATCGGCATGATCGGCTGGACGAACTTCGGCACCTTGACCTTGCGGATCCACACCACCAGATATCCGGCGAGGAAGCCCGTCGCGATGGCCCCGAGGAACCCCGCGTTCGCGTCGGCACCGTAGATCGTCATGCCGTCGTACGCGAGGAACCCGCCGATCATGCCCGGAACCAGCGCGGGCCGGTCGCCGAGAGCGAAGGCGATGTAGCCGGAGAAGATCGGCAGCATCAACTTGAAGCCGAGCCCGCCGAGCGCGTTGACGTAGAACCAGAACGAGTCCTTGTCGAACTCGATCCCCTTCGGCGTCGTGTGCCCGCCCAGCGCGATCGAGACCGCGAGCAGCAGACCGCCGACCACCACGAACGGGATCATGTGCGAGACGCCGTTCATCAGCGCCTTGTACGCGGCGCTGCGCTCCTTGCCACCCCCGCCGCTCCCGCTCCCGGCGGCCCCACCGCCCGCCGTGGCCGACTGGCCACCCGCGTGCACCGGCGCGCTCCGCACCTGCTCGATGAGCTGCTCGGGCCGGTGGATGCCATCGGCTACCGGCACGCTCAGCACCTTCTTGCCGGCGAACCGATCGAGCGCGACGTCCTTGTCGGCCGCGATGATGATCCCGTCGGCCTCCTTGACATCGTTGTCATCGAGCACATTTTCGGCCCCGATGGAACCCTGCGTCTCCACCTTCATCTCGATGCCGAGCGCCGCCGCTGCCTGGGCCAGCTTCTCGGCGGCCATATAGGTGTGGGCGATGCCGGTCGGACAGGCGGTCACCGCGAGCAGCTTCAACTTCCGCTGCCCGTCGCTAGCCGGACTGGTCACGTGGGGGTCTCCTAACGCTTCGCGCCTCGTTCGCGCCTCGTCACGCGGTTGGTGCGTACGGTCGGCTCGTTTCCCGAGCCCGGCCGACCCAAGCATCTTCCATCAGATAAGACCCACATCAAAAGTCCCTTAGGCCCCGTTTGGTCCGGACTGTGGTCCCGACTCCGGGGCCCGTTCGAGCGGCGCCTTTCACCAAGCCCCCATGGGTTCACTCGGCCGATCGGTGTAGATTCGTGACCAGAGCCAGACGTCGCTGCTGATGGCGGTCGGTCGGTCCCGCGCGGACCCGGCCGAGGGAGAGAGGGCCTCCGACGGACTGCGCTGCGAGCGCGTTCGGGCACTCCCATGCCCATCGCCGCGCCCGCAGACCAGCCGTACCCACCCTCGACACCCATCAACGAGGAGCAGCTCACCATGACGACTGTCGCCACCGGCGCCGGCCAGGACTTCAAGGTCGCCGACCTCTCCCTCGCCGCCTTCGGGCGCAAGGAGATCAACCTCGCCGAGCACGAGATGCCCGGTCTGATGTCGATCCGCAAGGAGTACGCCGCCACGCAGCCGCTGGCCGGTGCCCGCATCACCGGCTCGCTGCACATGACCGTGCAGACCGCCGTGCTGATCGAGACCCTGGTCGCCCTCGGCGCCGAGGTCCGCTGGGCCTCCTGCAACATCTTCTCCACCCAGGACCATGCCGCCGCCGCGATCGCGGTCGGCCCGAACGGCACCCCGGACGCCCCCGCCGGCGTCCCGGTCTTCGCCTGGAAGGGCGAGACCCTCGCGGAGTACTGGTGGTGCACGGAGCAGGCGCTGACCTGGCCGAACACCCCCACCGGCGGCCCGAACATGATCCTGGACGACGGCGGCGACGCCACCCTCCTGGTGCACAAGGGCGTCGAGTTCGAGAAGGCCGGCGCTGCCCCGGACCCGGCCACGGCCGACTCCGAGGAGTACGCCCACATCCTCACCCTGCTGAACCGCACCCTGGGCGAGAACCCCCAGAAGTGGACGCAGCTGGCCTCCGAGATCCGTGGCGTGACGGAGGAGACCACCACCGGTGTCCACCGCCTCTACGAGATGATGCGCGACGGCGACCTCCTCTTCCCGGCGATCAACGTGAACGACGCCGTGACCAAGTCGAAGTTCGACAACAAGTACGGCTGCCGCCACTCCCTGATCGACGGCATCAACCGCGCCACCGACGTCCTCATCGGCGGCAAGACGGCGGTCGTGTGCGGCTACGGCGACGTCGGCAAGGGCTGCGCCGAGTCCCTGCGCGGCCAGGGCGCCCGCGTGATCATCACCGAGATCGACCCGATCTGCGCGCTCCAGGCAGCTATGGACGGCTACCAGGTCACGACCCTGGACGACGTCGTCGACAAGGCGGACATCTTCGTCACCACGACCGGCAACAAGGACATCATCATGGCCGCCGACATGGCCAAGATGAAGCACCAGGCCATCGTCGGGAACATCGGCCACTTCGACAACGAGATCGACATGGCCGGCCTGGCCAAGATCCCCGGCGTCGTCAAGGACGAGGTCAAGCCCCAGGTGCACACCTGGACGTTCCCCGACGGCAAGGTGCTGATCGTCCTCTCCGAGGGCCGCCTGCTGAACCTGGGCAACGCGACCGGCCACCCGTCCTTCGTGATGTCCAACTCCTTCGCGGACCAGACCCTGGCCCAGATCGAGCTGTTCACCAAGCCGTCCGAGTACCCGACCGACGTCTACGTGCTGCCCAAGCACCTCGATGAGAAGGTCGCCCGCCTGCACCTGGACTCGCTCGGCGTGAAGCTCACCGAGCTCCGTCCGGAGCAGGCCGCGTACATCGGCGTCGAGGTCGACGGCCCGTACAAGCCGGACCACTACCGCTACTGAGTCACGACCCCGAGGACCACAGGGCGCCGGGCGGCGGGCCGTCAGCCCCAACTGGCCCCTGTGGTCCCGGAGTTGACGATCAACCCAGCCAGCCAATCGGTCAGCTGGCCGGCGATACGGCGCAGGCGCGGCACCGACCGCGCCCAGCCTCCGCCGGAGCCGCCGCGCAGCCCGGGCTCCATCCGCCCGGGGTACCGGGCGCCGGCCACCGGGTTCCAGGCACTGAGCGTTGGGACGTCACCGGCACCCGGCAACACCACTGACACGGGGCGTCGGCTGAACGGGGCATCGGCTCCCGACATCCGCGCCCGGCACGTCATCGGTACTGAGGCAGGCCCCCGCACCCCCGTGACGGGGGCCTGCCCCTACCGCTCCGCACCGAGTCAGCGTCTGACTCCCAAGGACCCCGAGATCCCATGCCCCGCGGCCGATATTCGCTTCACGATCCGCACGACCACACCCCTCTCGGCGAAGAACACTTCCACTGTGCGCCGGGCCCTTCCGGCTGGCGCTATGTCTCCCAGCTCACCACCCCCTCCGGAGACCACGCGGGCTCCGTAGACCTCGCACTGGACGAACTCGGCCGCCCGATCCGCCTCGAACTCCACGCCGCCGCCTGGCAGGTGCGGGGCGCCGCGATCGACGGCGTCACCTGGGTCCGTACGGACCCTTCCGGGACCCACGCCACCGAAGGCAATGTGCGCGCCCACGCCTTCGCCGGCAGTTCCCCCGCTTTTCTCGTCGCCACCTCCCGTTTGCTGCGCCTCACCCCCCAGTCCCCGACGACGCGCGTCCGCCTCGTCACCTTCACGGATCCGGTCCTCGCCCCCCGCACGACCGACCAGTCCTGGGCCCTGCTGAAAAGTGAAGCGCACGCCACTGACAATGGCCCCCTGACGGTGGACGAGTACCAGGTCAGCGCCCTGGACACGGGCGAACAGCACACCGTCCACATCGCCGGCGACGTGATCCTCGCGGCACCCGGGATCGAGCTGGAATCCCTGGAATCCCCGCCCTCGACGTTCCCCGCGCCGTAGACCCGGCCGCCCGGCCGGGCAGAGCACTACGCAGGCGGCGCGAACCCCGTCGAACGCCCGGCACCCGGAGCCACCGCCCCGCCAGGCGGAACGGCAGCCGCACCATGAAGCGGCGCGTGAGCGACCTCGTGCACCGGACGCTGAGCAGGGCCGTGAACGGATCCAGGTACGGATTCAGGAGCGGATTCAGGAGCGGATTCAGAAACGGGACCGTGAGCGAGTCCAGGAACCGGGCCGTGAACGGGGACAGGAACCGGACTGTTAACGGGGACAGGAACCGGACCATGAACAGCTCCGGGCACCGGACCGACAGCAGCGCCGGGAACAGGCACGGGGCTCTGCGCGTTCCCCGCCCAAGGAGCCGCCGCCTGCCCCTGACCGGGGCCCCAGGGCGCCATGCCGGTCGCCGCGTGCAACTGCCCGAACGCCCGCCGCGCATCGCGGGCCTGACGTTCATTCACCACTGCGGCCAGGTAAGCGCCAGGGGGCACGCCCTCCGGAAGCGGCGCCCCCGTACAGGCCACCATGTCCTCGGCCAGGCGGACCGACATCGTCCAGCTCACCTGCGGATCGAGCTGCCCCATTCGCGTCAGGTACTGGCGCACCGCCAGCCAGAGCCCGTCCGGCACACGCGAGAGATCCAGCCCGGCGAACCGCCCCACCAGCCACGGCGGAGGCGGCGGCACGGCTGCCGCCCACCCCGACGACACCCGCTCGCGCACGACCAGGGTGCCCGCGAACACGTCCCCGATCCGCCGCCCGCGCTCGGAGACGAGTGACGCGACGCAGGCAACGACGCCGAACGTCACCAGGATTTCGATGACCCCCATCGCTCCGCGCACCAGCGCGTGCCGGAACCGGATCGGCCCGCCGTCGTCCCGCACCACGCGCAACCCGCAGGCCAGCTTCCCCAACGACCGCCCGTGCGACAGCGTCTCGACCGCGATGGGACCGCCGACCAGCACGAGCACGAACAGCGCCACACCTATGGCGGCCTGGGCGGCGCCGTCGAGCGAAGCGGTGGCGAACAACATCACCAGTGAGACCAATATGTACGCCGCCCACACAACGGCGAGGTCAATCACCAGCGCCAGCGCCCGACTCGGCAGCCGTGCAGGCCGCAGCCCCAATACGACCGCATCCCCCGTGACCAGCGCGCTCACCCGATACCCCACCCTTCGCAGACGACGGCCTTCCACACCCCTTGGACCTCACAGTCTGCCAAGCTGGCCCGCAGCGCGCCGCAGTAGTACAGACCGTACGCACCCAGTGCCTGGAGCAGCAGCAGAACATGGACCTCGATGTCTTCGTGACCGCCCACCATGCGGAGTGGGACCGCCTCGAACACCTCCTGCACCGCGGCCGCCGCCTCACGGGCGCCGAGGTGGACGAGCTGGTGACCCTCTATCAGCGCACGTCCACGCATCTCTCCCTCATACAGTCCACGGCCCCGGACCCCCTGCTCACGGCCCGACTGACCCAGCTCGTGGCCCGCGCGCGCTCCACCGTCACCGGGACTCGCCGCGCGACCTGGCGCGACGCGGCCCGCTTCCTCACCGCGGGCTTTCCGGCGGCCGTCTACCGCTCCCGCCGGTGGTGGATCCCGACAGCCCTGGTCTCCATAGCCGTCTCCGCGATCATCGGTTGGTGGATCGGCACCCACCCCGAGGTCCAGTCCGCGATCGCAGCCCCCGACGCCCTTCGCCAGATGACACAACCGGGCGGCGAGTACGAGACCTACTACTCAAGCCACCCGGCCGCCTCCTTCGCGGCCCAGGTCTGGACGAACAACGCACAGGCCACCGCGATGTGCCTGGTGCTGGGTGCCTTCCTCGGCATCCCCGTCCTGTGGATCCTGCTGCTGAACATGCTCAACCTCGGCGTCGGCATCGGCCTCATGTCCTCGGCCGGCCGCCTCGACACGTTCCTCGGCCTGGTGCTGCCGCACGGTCTCCTGGAACTGACCGCCGTGTTCGTCGCGGCCGGCACGGGCCTGCGTCTCGGCTGGACCGTCGTGGACCCGGGCCCCCGATCCCGCCGGACAGCCCTGGCGGAACAAGGCCGCGCGGCCGTCGGGATGGCGATCGGACTCGCTCTGGTGCTGTTCGTCTCGGGAATGATCGAAGGCTTCGTAACCCCTTCCGGCCTGCCCACTTGGGGCCGTATCGCCCTGGGCGTCGCCGCCGAAGTTACGTTCCTGGTGTACGTCTACGTCCTGGGCGGCAGAGCCGCGCGGGCGGGAGATGTGGGCGACGTCGAGTCTGCCGCCCGCAGCGCCGAGCTTCCGACGGCCGCGTGATGTGCGTACGGCCCCTCTGACCTGGTACTGTCCCCTTCGCCCACAAAAATCGTTGACACGGTTCGAGTGGGGAGGTAGATTTGAACGGTTGCCTTGGGGCTGGACAAGCCTGAGAGCACTGGCTAATATCTAGCTCGCTCTCGCTGGAAATTGAATTTCTGAGCGATGAGCCATTCCGACTTCACCATTCGAAGCCACGAAGCCGATTCGGTCGGCCGAAATGCTTCTGATAGAGTCGGGATCACCGAAAAGGGAAACGCGAAAGCGAATATCAATTCGGTAGCCCGCTCCAGCGGGTGGCAGAAACAAGAAATTGAGTCTGCTAAGCTGGAAACACGAAATACCGAAGGGAAGCGCCCGGAGGAAAGCCCGAGAGGGTGAGTACAAAGGAAGCG